>NZ_CM132923.1:0-4800000 GCF_054031055.1 Kitasatospora sp. cg17-2 | reverse complement strand
GGTGGTGCCGGCGCCCGGGTCGGTGATGGTCAGGCTGGTGGCCGGGCCCGAGGTGTTGGTGGCCGACAGGCTGAAGCTGTTGAGGTCGCCGGAGACGACGGTGTCGCGCCACACCTTGCTGGCGGTCACCGCCACGCCGGTGGCCGGGGGCTGGAACTGGCCGGTGGTGGCGGAGGCGGAGTCCAGCGTGGTCTCGGCGTCGGCGCCGAGCGGGTCGCCCAGCAGGTCCACGGTGTTGGTGGAGGTGGTGCCGCTGGGGAAGTCGGCCTCCGGGTAGTACACGACCAGCGCGCCGGGGTTGCGGCAGCCGCCGCGGCCGTTGCCGGAGACGAACGGGCCGATGTCGTAGCCCCAGGTGTTGGGGCCGGGGGCGACCTGGGTCCAGCCGGGCGAGCGGCCGGTGTCGACCACCGCGCCGGGCGGCAGGGTGTCGAGCAGGCGGCTGGCGTCCAGGTCGACGTTGGGCACGTTGTCGGTGGCGCAGGGGCTGAACTGGTAGGTGACGGTGCGCCCGTCCTGGCTGCTGGTCTGGATGCCCTTGGTCACCGTGTACTGCGGCTGGACCTCGGCCTTGGTGTCGGCGCTCGCGTTCTGCGAGGTCTCACCGGTGGCGCTCATGGTGGCCGTGTTGGTGGAGGTGGCGCCGTTGGGGGTGGAGAAGTTGGGGTACTTCATGACCACCGTGACGGTGGCGGTGGTGCCGGGGCTGAGGTTCTGCAGCTTGATGTCCATCGTGCCGCCCATCGCGCCCGTCGCGGGCACGGTGGAGGCGGCCTGGTCGACCGAGGAGGGGTCGGGGGTCCAGCCGACGAACTGCATGTTCGAGGGCAGGGTGTCGAGGATCCGACCGCCGGTGCACTCGTTGATGGAGCAGGTGTACCGGAGGGTGTAGGTGACGTTCTCCCCCGGGGAGGCGGTCGCCTTGTCCACGCTCTTGGTGAAGGAGATCGCGGCCTGCGCCGGTGGGGCGATCAGGCCGCTGCCCAGGAGGGTTCCTCCTAGGAGGGCGAGAACCGAGGCGATCCGCCCGGTCCGGAAGGGAATACGCATACCGGACAGTTGATCCGACCGTTCGTCACACGCCCGGGCGACGCGAGCGCAGCTGACGGCGTTTCACCTTGTCAGACGAGCGTCAAATCCCATCACCCGGGCGGGTCGGGGCGGAGGCCGGGTTCGGGGCCGGTGCCGGGCCCGGGAGTGCGCCGGTGTGGAGGACGTCGCGGGCCTGTTCGGCGGAGCGGCTGATGCTCTCGCCGACGAAGTCCATGAAGCGCGCGATGTTCTCCAGACGGACGGCCGCCGGGGTGCCGGTGCCGAGGACGCCGACGCCCTCCCGGGCGGTCTCGGCGAACCGGGCGTGGGCCTGGGCGGCGGAGATCATCGACTGGTACCAGACGTCGCCGTCGACGGCGTAGCGCTCGCGGCGCCGCTCGTCGCGTTCGCGGCGGATCAGGCCGTGGGCCTCCAGGAAGGCGACCGCCTTGGAGACGGACGCCGGGCTCACCTGGAGGCGCCGGACGAGTTCGGCCGCGGTGACGCTGCCCTCGTCGGTGGTGAACACGCAGGTCAGCACCCGGGCCATCATCCTGGGCAGGCCCTGCTGCATCACCAGGGTGGTGAACACCTCCTCGTACGCGCGCACGGCCTCCGGGTCGCGCCCGTGGGCGGTCGGCTCGGGCGGCTGCGGCCCGCGGGGGGCGGCTTGCCGGCTGCGGTGGGCGCGGCGCTCGGTGGCGCGGTGGGCGGCGTCGGCGCGGTAGGCGGCGGGGCCGCCGTTGCGCATCACCTCGCGGGTGACCGTCGAGGTGGGGCGGTCGAGGCGCCGGGCGATCTCCGCGTAGGCGAGCCCGTCGGCCACCCCGAGCGCGATCTGCTGGCGTTCCTGCTGGGTGAGTCTGCCTCCCGGCACGGCGGTCTCCCTTCGTCTGGTCCCCGGCCTGCCGAAGCATAGCGTTCATCCACCATCAATGCAACGATCCATCCTGGCGACGTTGCGTTGAAACGGGATTTGTTGCAACGATATTCACTCTCTGGCCTGCGGAAATGGCAGTTCTGCGCAACAAGGCTATTGATGGAATCACGAACGCAACGTAGCGTTCGTGATGTCAGAAAGCAGCAGGACGCCAGAGAGCACAGGAGAGCAGCACCATGGAGAAGTTCGCCACCGCCACCCCCGTCACCGCCGTCGTCAACCTGCCGGCCGGCCGGGTCCAGGTGATCGCCGCCGACCGCGCCGACGCCACCGTCGAGGTCCTGCCCGCCGAGTCCGGCCGGGGCCGCGACGTCCGCACCGCCGAGCAGACCGCCGTCGTCTTCCAGGACGGCGTGCTGCGGATCGACACCGTGCCCGGCGGCCGGCTGATCGGCGCCGGCGCCGTGGAGGTCACCCTCCAGGTGCCCGTCGGCTCCCGGATCGAGGTGACCTCCGAGAGCACCGAGCTCCGGGCCGTCGGCCGCCTCGGTGACGTCGTCGTCGAGGGCGCCTACCGCCGGATCAAGATCGACGAGGCCGACAGCGTGCGGCTGACCGCCGTCGACGGCGACGTCGAGGTCGGCCGGCTCAACGGCCCGGCCGAGATCAGCACCTCCCGGGGCGCCATCCGGATCGCCGAGGCGGTGCGCGGCGCGGTGGTGCTCCGTACCGAGTCCGGCGACATCGAGGTGGCCGCCGCGGCCGGGGCCTCCGCCGCCCTGGACGCCGGCACCGGCCACGGCCGGATCAGCAACAGCCTGCGCAACGACGGCGCCACGGTGCTCGACATCCGCGCCACCACCTCCTACGGCGACATCGCCGCCCGGAGCCTGTGACCGGCCCGGGTGCGAGCGTCCCGGGCGCGCGGGAGCCGGACACCACCGGCTCGCGCGGGAGCCGGACACCCCCGACAGCGCCCCACCCGCCCCCCGGCGGGCGGGGCGGGTCAGATCGCGGCCGCGGCCGGTGCGGCGCCCGGCACGAGCCGGCCGGCGCAGAGGGTCAGCACCTCGTCGACCGCGTCCAGGGCGGCGTGGTCGTGGGTGACCAGCAGCGTGGTGCGGCCGCGGGTCGCGTCGAGCACGTCGGCGAGGACGGCGGCGGCGGTGTCCGGGTCGAGGCCCTCGGTCGGCTCGTCCAGGACCAGCACCGGCGGGTCCGCGAGCAGGGCGCGGGCGAGCAGCAGCCGCCGGCGCTGACCCCCGGAGACGGTGGCGCCGTCCCCGCCGAGCATGGTCTCCCAGCCCTCGGGGAGGGAGTCGATCCAGTCGAGCAGCCGGGCCCGGCGGGCCGCGTCGCGGAGCTCCTCGTCGGTGGCGTCGGGCCGGGCCAGCCGCAGATTGGCCCGGATGCTGGTGTGGAAGACATGGGCGTCCTGGGTCATGCCGGTGATCGCCCGGCGGACGTCGGCGCCCGCGCAGTCCCGCAGTTCCCGCCCGCCGACGCGGATGCTGCCGCCCTCGTAAGGGAGGAACCGCATCAGCGCCGCGATCAGGGTGGACTTGCCGGAGCCGCTGGCGCCGACCAGCGCGACCCGGTGGCCGGGCGGCAGCCGCAGGCTCACCCCGTCCAGGACGGCCGGACCGTCCGGGCGGTGACGCACCCGCAGGCCGGTGATCTCCACGCCGAGCGGTCCGTCCAGGGGGAGCGGGGCCGGGTCGGCCGGGTCGGTGACCGGGGCCGGGGTGTCCATCAGGTCGGCGAGGCGGCGGGCCGAGGCCCAGACGTCGGCCAGCCGGCGGGCCGCGGTGGGCAGGCCGGCGAGGGCGTCGAAGGAGACCAGGGCGAGCACCACGAGGACGGTGAGCCAGACGGCGGACAGCCGGCCGTCCGCGTGCGCGCGCAGGCCGAGCCAGGTGACCCCGACCGTGGCCGCCGCCTGGAGCAGCAGGACCACGGCGGAGGCGAGCGAGGTGGTGAGCGCCCGGCGCTCCTCCAGGGCGGCGATCCGGGCGGTGGCCGCCGAGGTCCGGGCGTGGGCGCGGCCCCGGGCGCCGTACGCGGCGAGGTCGGCCGCTCCCCGGGTCAGGTCGACGGTGAGCGCGGCGAGTTCGGCGCGCGCGGTCTTCTCGGCGCGGCCGTCCCGGCGGGACAGGGCGAGCACCAGGACGGGCACCACGAGCCCGGCCAGGGTCAGCAGCAGGGCGAGCAGCAGTCCGGCCGGCGGGAGCAGCACCAGCGCGGTGCCGGCGGCGGCCGCGGCGACCAGGACGGCGGCGGTGACCGGGATCAGCACCCGCAGCAGCAGGTCCTGCGCGGCGTCGACGTCGTCGACCAGGCGGGTCAGCAGGTCGCCGCCGCGGAAGGCGGGGGTGCCGGCCGGGGCGAGCGGGACGAGCGACTCGTACACCCGGGCGCGGAAGTCGGCCACGGCGCGCAGCACGCCGTCGTGCCCGAGCAGGCGGTCGGCGTAGCGCAGGGTGCCGCGGCCGAGGGCGAGGGCCCGGACGGCGACGATCGCGACGGCGACGGCGGCGATCGGCGGCTGTTCGGCGGCGCGGGTGATCAGCCAGGCGGCGGTGGCCATCAGCGCGGCGCCGCTGAGTTCGCTGCCGGCGGCGGCGAGCACGGCGGGCAGCAGCCGGCGCCAGTGCGGCAGCAGCTGACGCAGCAGACGGAGGGTGGGGTGGGAGCGGGAGGCGGTGGGGTCGGGCATCGGAGCTCCGGGGGCGAGCGGTCGGGGCGCGGGGCGGACGGCCGGGGGGACGGTGCCGGTGGGTGCGGCGGCCGCGGGGGCCGGGCGGGTCATGAGCGGACCAGCCCGCCGAGCCCGGCGGCGGCCGGGCGGGACGGGGCGGGGCCGACGGTCCCGGCGCGGACGGTGAGGATCCGGTCGGCGTGCGGCAGCAGGCCGGTCCGGTGGGCGACCACGATCGCGGTGCGTCCGCGCATCAGCTCGGCGGTGGCCCCGGTGACGGCGGCCTCGCTCTCCGGGTCGAGGTGGGCGGTGGGCTCGTCGAGCAGCAGGACGGGCGCGTCCTTGAGGAAGGCGCGGGCCAGGGCGGTGCGCTGGCGCTGGCCGGCGGAGAGTCCGGCGCCGTGCTCGCCGAGGACGGTGTCGTACCCCTGCGGCAGTGCCGCTATGAAGCCGTCGGCGCAGGCGGCCCGGGCGGCGGCCCGGACCTCGGCGTCGGTGGCGTCCGGGCGGCCGAGGCGGATGTTGTCGGCGACGGAGGTGGCGAACAGGTGCGGGCGCTGCGGCACCCAGGCCACCTGGGCGAGCCAGGCGTCGGGGTCGAGCGCGGCGAGGTCGGTGCCGTCGACCAGGACCCGGCCCGCGTCGGGGGTGACGAAGCCGAGGAGGAGGGCGAGCAGGGTGGACTTGCCGGCGCCGCTCGGGCCGACCAGGGCGAGGTGCTCGCCGGGGTGGACGGTGAGCGAGACGCCGGCGAGGGCGGGTTCGGCGCGGTCGGGGTGGTGGACGGTGACGCCGTCGAGCACCAGTCGCGCGGTGCGGGCCCCGGGCACGGGGGCCGGGACGGGGGCCTCGACCAGGAGTCGGGCGGTCGGTGCGGCGGCGGGGGCGGCGTCGTCCGGGCCGACCGTGCCGTCCGCGCCGGACGCGCCGTCCGTGTCGTCCAGGAGCGTGAGGACCCGCTCGGCCACCGCGATGCCCTCGGCGCTGTCGTGGAAGGCCGCGCCCGCCGCGCGCAGCGGCAGATAGGCCTCCGGGGCGAGGAAGAGCACGACCAGGGCGGTGCGCAGGTCGAGCGTGCCGTCCAGCAGCCGCAGGCCGACCGGGACGGCGACCAGCGCGACCGACAGGGTGGCGACCGTCTCCAGGACGAGGGAGGAGAGGAAGGCGACCCGCAGGGTGCGCATGGTGGCCCGCCGGTGGGCGTCGGCCATCTCCCGCACCACCCGGGTCTGGTGCCGCTCGCGGCCGAACGCGCGCAGGGTGGGCAGTCCGGCGACGACGTCCAGGAAGTGGCCGCCCAGCCGGGCCAGCAGCCGCCACTGCCGGGCGGTGCGCTGGGCGGTGTGCAGGCCGACGAGCGCGCCGAACACCGGGATCAGCGGCAGGGTGATCACCACGATCAGCGCGGAGGTCCAGTCGGCGAGGCCGAGCCGGACGACCACGACCAGCGGGACGACGGCGGTGGCGGCCATGGTGGGCAGATAGCCCGTGAGGTAGGGGTCGAGGGCGTCGAGGCCCCGGGTGAGCAGGGTGGCGGTCTCGCCGTGCCGGCCGGCGGCCAGCCGCCGGGGGCCGGTGTCCCGCAGGTGGGCGGTGAGGCGGTCGCGCAGGTCCCGCTTGGTCGCGGCGGCGGCGCGCTGGGCGAGGGCGCCCCGGGCCCAGGCCAGCAGGGCGCGCAGGGCGAGGACGGTGCCGAGCGCGATCAGCGGGCCGGTCCACCGGCCGCGCCCGGCGAAGCCGTCGGCGAGCAGGCCGGCCAGCAGCTCGGCCTGGCCGAGCACGAGCCCGGCGCCCGCCAGGGCGAGGACGGTGGACATGGTCAAGTGGCGCCGGAGCGCCGGGATCTCGCGCCGCAGACGGCGTTCGGCCGGCTTCATCCCGTGGTCCCTCCGTGGTCCGCCAGGCGGTCGGACGCCGCCGGCCGGCAGCCGCGGTGGGCTGCCGGCCGACGGCGGTCGGTCAGAAGTAGCTGGGGTGGCGGCGGCCGGTGCGGCCGCGGAACGCCCACCAGCTCCAGCCCTGGTAGAGCAGGATCAGCGGGACGATCACCACGCCGAACCCGATCAGCACCTTCAGCGTGGCCCCGTCGGCGACGGCGTCGTCGACGGTGATCCCGCCGCCGGCGGAGGCCGACAGCAGGTAGGGGTACTGGCCGGCCCCGATCAGCAGCACCGGCAGCGCGGTCGCCAGGCAGGTGGCGGTGAAGGCGAGCGTGTCGCGGCCCTTGCCGAGGTACCACCACCCGGCCGCGAGGGCCGCCACGATCAGGGCGAACAGGACCACCGAGGTCCACGTCCTGGTCATCGAGGCACCGGCCCCGAACACCGAGAGCAGCAGCGCCAGGGCTCCGGCGGCGCCCGCCGCGGCGAGCAGGGTGGCGCCGATCCGGCGGGCGGCGGCGGCGGTTCCGGGCTCCGAGCGGAGCGCGACGAAGGCCGCGCCGTGCCCGGCGAAGAGCAGGGCGGTGGCCACCCCGCAGGTCAGCGCGAACGGCCCGAACACCTCGCCGGCGCCGACGTGGAAGGAGCCGTCGGCCCGGCGGGGCACGCCGTGCAGCAGCAGGCCGACCACGATGCCCCAGCACACGGCGGGCAGCGCGCCGCCGAGCACCACCAGGGCGTTCCACACCTTGACCGCCCGCGCGCCGCGGGAGCGGCCGCGCAGCTGGATCGCGGCGTTGCCGAGCACCAGGCCGGCCAGGATCGCCACGATCAGCGGGTAGAGGCCGGACAGCAGGCTGCCCTCCAGGTGCGGGAAGGCGCCGAACATCACGCCCGCGAAGGCGACCAGCCAGACCTCGTTGCCGAGGAAGAACGGCGCGATCGCGTCGAGCGCGGCGTTCCGCCCGTCCGGTCCGGTGCCCGTGCCGGCGCCGGGTCCGGCGCCCGCTCCGGTGTCCGGCCGGGGCCCCGCGTCGGCGGAGCCGAGGAACGGGGACAGCATCTGGGCGCCGTAGTCGTAGCCGCCCAGTACGAAGTAGCCGGCGAGCAGCAGGCCGAGGAGGGCCAGCCAGAGGGTCTCCAGGCTCATTTAGCCCAACCTTCCGTCACATCAGAGGAGTTCGTCGCGGTGCGGGACCGGTCGGCCCGTTCAGAAGACCGGGACCGGCTGCTTCTCGTCGGCGCCGCCCGTGCCGGGCAGGTCGTCGGGCAGCGGGTCGCCGGCGCCGAGCTGGGCGCCGTCCGGGCCGCGGCGGGCGAAGCGGGTGATCAGCGTCCAGTTGGTCACCGCGAGGGCGAGGAAGATGGCGACGAACACCGTGCAGGACACGACCAGGGAGCCCTTGCTCACGTTCGAGACGGCGTCGTCGACGGTCAACTGCCCGTAGACGAGCCAGGGCTGGCGGCCGACCTCGCGCACCACCCAGCCGCCGACGGAGGCGATGAAGGGCAGCGGGATGATCGCGGTCATCAGGTAGGCGAGCCAGCGCTTGCGCACCAGCAGGTCCTTCAGCAGCAGGAAGACGGCGATGAAGGTGATGGTCGAGACCGTGTTGCCGAGGATGGTCATCAGGTCCATCGAGTTCTTCACCCAGGCCGTCCAGGGCAGGTAGTCCCCGGGACCGTGCGCGGCGACCTCCTGGGCCTGCGCCGCGGCGAGGTCGGTGCCGTTCAGGATCGCGGCCTTGACCGGCTGGGTCCTCTCGATGACCGGGACCTGGAGGTTGCCCACGATGATGACGAAGAAGGAGGAGAGCATGCTCACCCAGACGCCCAGGCGCAGCGAGCTCCGGAAGAGCTCGGTCTCCTTGGTGCCCTTGGCGAAGTGCCAGGCGCTGATGCCGGCCACGAAGATGCCGCCGGTGGTGAGCGCGGCGAGCGCGATGTGGAGCAGGGCCACCTGGGCGTTGGCGTTGGTGACCAGCGCCCAGAAGTCGGTCAGGTAGGCGACGCCGTCGCGCACCTCGTAGCCCACCGGGTGCTGGAGGAAGCCGTTGGCGACCAGGATCCAGAACGCCGAGAGGTAGGCGGTCAGCGCGACCAGCCAGATCAGCGCGACATGGATGCCGCGCCGCATCCGGCCCCAGCCGAAGATCCACATGCCGAGGAAGGTGGACTCGGCGAAGAAGGCGATCAGGGTCTCCAGGGCCAGTGGCGCGCCGAAGACATTGCCCGCGAACTTGCTCAGTCCGCTCCAGCTGAGTCCGAACTGGAACTCCATGACGAGGCCGGTCACGATGCCGACCGCGTAGTTGATGACGTAGAGCTGGCCCCAGAAGCGAGTCATGCGCTCCCGGACCGCGCGGGTGGCGAGGTCGCGGGTGTACGCGGCCCGGGTGTGCATGATCGCCACGATGGGGACCAGCCCCATGGTGAGGATGACGAACAGCCAGTGCACGCTGGTGGTGGCCGCGAACTGGAGTCGGGCCAGATCCGCAGCGCTCATGATGCGACCTTCCTGGGGGGCGGTTGGCCTCCGGGTCGGCGGACGGATGAGGGTGTCGGGGAAGCGGACGCGGGGAGCGGACGCTGGGAAGGTGAGGGCTCCTCGCTCGCGTGTGCAGGTGGCGGACATCGCTGCCCGCCACCTGCGCGACGAACCCCGCCGATGACGTTAGGGGAGGAGTGCTTATGCCTTCCAAGACCGGTTTTGCTATGTATGCATAACCCGCAGGACATGAGCAGAGGTGAACCGTGGATTTGCTGCAACTCCGCTACTTCCAGGCCGTCGCCCGTTTCGAGCACATCAGCCGGGCCGCCGAGGAGCTGAACGTCGCCCAGCCCTCGCTCAGCCGCACCATCGCCCGGCTGGAGGCCGAGCTGGGCTCGCCGCTCTTCGACCGGCAGGGCCGGCGGATCCGGCTCAACCAGTACGGCGCGGTGTTCCTGCGGCACGTCGACCGGGCGCTGAGCGAGCTCGACGACGGGCGCCGGGCGCTGCGCGAGGCCAGGGAGACCGGGCTCGGCCGGGTCGGCGTCGCCTCCGAGACCCTGCTGACCGTCGCCCATCTGATGGGCAGCTTCCGGGCCGCCTTCCCCGGCGCCGAGGTGCGGCTCTTCCAGTCGAACGTCGAGGAGATGGACCGTCAGCTGCGGGCCGGCGAGGTGGACTTCTGCGTCGCCTCGCAGCCGCTGACCGCCGCCAACCTGGACTCGGTGGAGCTGCTGCGGGAGGAGGTGCTGCTGGCCGTCCCGCGCGGGCACTGGCTGGACGGCCGGGAGAGCGTGACGATCGCCGAGATCGCCGACGAGCCGTTCGTCACCACCCGCCGGGGCAACTGGCAGCGCGCCCTGCTGGAGCGGCTGTTCGCCACCGAGGGGCTCACGCCGAGGCTGTCCTGCGAGGGCGACGAGCCGGGAGCCAGTCAGGACATGATCAGCACCGGGCTGGGCATCGGCCTGATCCCGGCGATGTCCCGGCTGGCGGGCACCGACTCGCACGTCCCGGTGGCCTGGGTGCACGTGGCCGCGCCGAACTGCTACCGGGTGCTCAACCTGGTCTGGAACCGGGACGCCTACCTGTCCGAGGCTGCCCGCCGGTTCCGTGAATTCACGGTCAGCAGGCCGCTCATGACGCACCGTCGGCCGGATCCGAGGCTGGGTCGGGAGTCGGTCTGAGCCGCGCCGGCGCCCCGAAGATCGATCCTGGCGTGCTCCGGACTCCTTTGCTACGCTCCAAAGCGCTGCCGTGTCCTGGCCGAGGGCTTCGCGTGTCCGAATGGCCGGTATGAGATGGCGGGTTGGCAGGGGCGACGTCTCCTGCGGCAACCACCGGCGGCGCCGTCCTTCCTCCATTCACCCACTTGACCGGTGCCGTGTGTCGGCGTGCCCATGAGCGCGCGCCCGGGCACCATCGAGGAGTTCCGTCATGCCCAAGATCACGTATGTCGCCGTGGACGCGGCCGAGCGCACGATCGACGTCCCGGCCGGCACCAGCGTCATGCGCGGGGCCGTCTTCAACGACATCGACGGCATCGTCGCCCAGTGCGGCGGCAATCTGCAGTGCGCCACCTGCCACGTCTACGTCGACGAGTCGACGGCCGACAAGCCGGAGCCGATCCAGCCGAACGAGAACGAGATGCTGGACTTCACCGCCTGCCCGCGCCGTCCCAACAGCCGCCTCAGCTGCCAGCTCACGGTGACCGAGGCGCTGGACGGCCTGATCGTGCACCTTCCCGAGCGGCAGAAGTGATGGCCGAGGGATCCCACCCCGATCCGGTCGTCGTCGTCGGCGCCGGCCAGGGCGGCTACCAGACGGCGGCCTCGCTGCGTGAGCACGGCTACCGCGGACGGCTCGTCCTCATCGACGCCGAGGACGAACTCCCCTACGAAAAACCGCCCCTGTCCAAGGCCTACCTCCAGGGGGAGGCGGACGAGGCACAGCTCTGGCTGCGGCCGGTGAGCTACTACGCGCGGCAGTCGATCGAACTGGTCGCAGGCTCGGTGACGGCGGTCGACCCGGCCGCCCGCACGGTCCGGCTGGCCGACGGCTCGGTGTACGAGTACGGCCACCTGGTGCTGGCCACCGGGGCGACCCCGCGGACGCTCGGCGTGCCGGGGGCCGGACTGCGCGGCGTGCACACCCTGCGCACCGCGCAGGACGCCGCCGCGCTGCGCACCTCGCTCCGGGCGGCCCGGCACGCGGTGGTGGTCGGGGCCGGCTTCATCGGCCTGGAGTTCGCCGCGGCCGCCCGCCGGGCGGGCTGCGAGGTGACGGTGGTCGAGGCCCTCGACCGCCCGCTGGCCCGGGCGGTCTCGGCCCGTACGGCCGAGCACTTCACCCGGCTGCACCGGCGGGAGGGTTCCCGGATGGTCTTCGGCCAGGGGGTCGCCGCCCTGCACGGCGACGAGCGGGGCGCGGTCGCGGCGGTGGAGCTGGCCGACGGCGCCCGGCTGCCGGCCGACCTGGTGCTGGCGGGGATCGGGGTGATCCCGCGCACCGGTCTTGCGGCCGCGGCCGGACTGCGGGTGAGCGGCGGCATCGTCGTCGACGCCCACCTGCTGACCAGTGATCCGCACATCTCGGCGATCGGCGACTGCGCGGCCTTCCCGCAGGTGCGCTCGGGCAACCGGCTGCGGCTGGAGTCCGTGCAGAACGCGGTGGGGCACGCCGAACTGGTGGCCGCGCGGCTGACCGGCGAGAGCCGGGGCTACCGCGAGCTGCCGTGGTTCTGGAGCGACCAGTTCGCGACGACCGTGCAGATCGCCGGCCTGGACGAGGGCCACGACACGCAGGTGGTGCTCGGCGAGGACCCGGACGCGTTCTCGGTGCTGCTGTTCCGGGGCGGCGAGCTGCAGGCGGTGGAGTCGGTCAACCGGCCCACCGACCACCTGGCGTCCCGGCAGCTGCTGGACCGGGGGATTCCGCTGAACCCGGTCGAGGCCGCCGCGCCCGGCTTCACGCTCCGGGGCCACCTCGCGAGCCACCGGGGGGAGCCCGCCGTGCCCGTGGGCTGACCGGACGTCCGGTTGGCCGATACTCGCCGGGCCGCGCCCGGATCGCGTCCCTGCCGCGTCCGCGCCGCCGCACCGCGGCGCGGGTGCCCGGCAACGGAACAAAGGATTCCGAAAAACATTGGCCCCACCGCTTTCAAAAGTGCGGTCGAAGAACAACCGTTTTTTTATCCCCGGACGGTTTTCGGCCATGCCCGGGGCGGGCCCGCCGGGCCCGAACCTTCACAGTTAGTTCATAAGCCGCTGTTGCGGAAACATCTGCCAGTGAGGCAGGATTCAAACAAGATCGCTTGCTTGCTCATTCACTCGTCCGAATAACAAACAGGGGATACCACCGTGCCTGAATCCGTCAGCCCGCAGGGATTCACCGACGAGGCCGAGCTGCGCCGCCTCAACCGGGCCGTCGTGGAGCGGTACATGAAGACCCTCGGCCAGGACCGGCTGAGCCGGCACGAGCTCTTCACCGAGGACGGCGTGGGCGGCCTGTGGACCACCGACACCGGTTCCCCGGTGGCCACGCACGGCCGGGACCGCCTCGGCGAGCACGCCGTCTGGTCGCTCAAGTGCTTCCCGGACTGGGAGTGGTACAACGTCGAGATCTTCGAGACCCAGGACCCGAACCGCTTCTGGGTCGAGTGCGACGGCCGCGGGAAGATCCTCTTCGGCGATTACCCCGAGGGCTGGTACGAGAACCACTTCATCCACTCGTTCGAACTGGAGAACGGGCGGATAAAGCTGCAGCGGGAGTTCATGAATCCGTTCCAGCAGCTGCGTGCCCTGGGCATTCCGGTCCCCGAGATCAAGCGGACCGGAATACCCACCTGAGAAATCAATAAATAGACCGCCGGATCGGAGTACGTCGTGGAAGACGTTATACGGGAGATTCGTATCCGCGGGGCGTTGCAACAACCCGAATGGAGCGACCTACCCCAGGTCAATCGGGTGGGCGAGGCACTGGCCTCTCGCCCTGCCCTGGTCCAGCCGGACGACCTTGCGACCTTGCGAACCCTGCTGGGAAAAGTCGCGCTCGGAGAAGCGCTCGTGCTGCAGTCCGGGGACTGCGCCGAGGATCCGCAGGAGTGCACACGTCAACATGTGGCGCGGAAGTCCGCGCTGCTCGACCTGCTCGCAGGGACCCTCGGTCTGCGGACCGGAAAGCCGGTCCTGCGCGCGGGCCGTATCGCGGGGCAGTTCGCCAAGCCCCGTTCCAAGCCCACCGAAGTCATCGACGGGGTCGAACTTCCGGTTTTCCGCGGGCACATGGTGAATGGACCGGAGGCGGACCCGGAGATCCGCCGGCCCGACCCGCTGCGCATCCTCACCGGCTACATGGCGGCCGGTGACATCGTCGAGCACCTCGGCTGGCGCGACCGCGCGGCCGGCCGCGACGTGGTCGAACCCCTCGTGTGGACCAGCCACGAGGCCCTGCTGCTCGACTACGAGGCGCCGATGCTGCGCGTCGACGACAAGGGCCGGCTGTTCCTCGGCTCCACCCACTGGCCGTGGATCGGCGAGCGCACCCGGCAGGTCGAGGGCGCCCACGTCGCGCTGCTGTCGCAGGTGGCCAATCCGGTGGCGTGCAAGGTCGGCCCCGGCATGGAGCCCGACGAACTGCTCGCGCTGTGCGAGAAGCTCGACCCGTGGCGCGATCCGGGCCGGCTCACGCTCATCGCGCGGATGGGCGCCGAGAACGTGGCGGACCGGCTGCCGAAGCTCGTCGACGCGGTCCGCGGCGCGGGCCACCCCGTGGTCTGGCTCAGCGACCCGGTGCACGGCAACACCGTCACGGCGCCCGGCGGGTACAAGACGCGCCTGGTGGAGACGGTGTCGCTGGAGGTGTCGCGGTTCGTCGAGGCCGTGCGCGGCGCGGGCGGCGTGGCCGGCGGGCTGCACCTGGAGACCACCCCGGACGACGTGACCGAGTGCGCCTCGACCGAGGCCGACCTCGGCTCCGTCGGCGACCGGTACACCTCGTGCTGCGACCCCCGGCTCAACCCGGCCCAGGCCGTCGCCGTGGTGTCGGCCTGGACCGTCTGACCGGTCGGCCCGCACCGCGCCACATCCTCCGCCCCGCTCTGCGCGCCCCACTCACGCCCGCGCATCAAGCAAAGAACCGGAGCCATGACCGGCATACCCCCGATCCAGTCGTACCCGTTACCGGCCGAGGGCGAGCTGCCGCCGGCCACCGTGTCCTGGACCGCCGAGGCGGACCGCGCGGTCCTCCTCGTCCACGACATGCAGCGGTACTTCCTCGAGTCCATCCCCGAGAGCACCAGGAACGAACTCGTCGGCAACGCGGCGCGGTTGCGCGACCGCTGTGCCGGCCTGGGCGTCCCGGTCGCCTACACCGCCCAGCCGGGCGGCATGACCGACGAGCAGCGCGGCCTGCTCAAGGACTTCTGGGGCCCGGGCATGCGCCCCGCCCCGGAGGACCGCCAGGTGGTCGACGCGCTGGCGCCGGCCCCGCAGGACTGGCTGCTCACCAAGTGGCGCTACAGCGCCTTCTTCCGCACCGACCTGCTGGAGCGGATGCGCGACACCCGCCGGGACCAGCTGGTGCTCTGCGGCGTCTACGCCCACGTGGGCGTGCTGGCCACCGCGATCGAGGCCTTCACCAACGACATCCAGGTGTTCTTCGTCGCCGACGCCACGGCGGACTTCTCCGCCGAGTACCACCGGTCCGCGCTGAAGTACGCCGCCGAGCGGTGTGCCCGGGTCACCACCGTCAAGGGACTGTTCGGATGACCCGCGACCTGCCCGGGACCCCCGGGCCCGACAGCGGTTCCGACCTCGGCCCCGTCAACGGCCCCGACCTGCTCGCCGAGGTGCTGGCGGGCCGCCCGGAGGCCTTCGCGCTGCTGCACCGGCCCGGTGCGGCCGGGGGCACCGGTCCGGTGGTGGAGGTGCTGACCGGCTCGGTCGCGCTGCCCGCCACGCTGGCCGGGATCCCGCTGCCCGGTGCGGAGGCGGCCGCCGCGGCGGCCCCCGTCGTCGGGGACCGGCACGAGGTGCTCGTGGTGGTCCCCTACCGGCAGCTCGCCGAGCGCGGCTTCGAGGCCGCCGACGACGGGACCCCGCTGGTGGCGATGACCGTCACCGGCCAGCAGCGGCTGCCGCTGGAGCGGGCGCTGGCCCGCATCCCGGACGTGCCGACGCCGTTGGCCGGCGGTGCCTTCGACGTCGACGACGAGGCCTACGGCGAGGTCGTGGGCCGCATCGTCAAGGAGATGATCGGCACCGGCGAGGGCGCGAACTTCGTCATCAAGCGCACCTTCGTCGCCGACATCACCGACTTCGGGCCGCTGAGCGCGCCGGCGCTGTTCCGCCGGCTGCTGGAGCGCGAGAGCGGCGCCTACTGGACCTTCCTGGTGCACACCGGGGAACGGACCCTGGTCGGCGCCTCGCCCGAGCGGCACGTCAGCCTCCGCGACGGCACCGCGGTGATGAACCCGATCAGCGGCACCTACCGCTACCCGCCGTCCGGGCCGACCCTCTCCGGCGTGCTGGAGTTCCTGGCGGACCGCAAGGAGACCGACGAGCTCTACATGGTGCTCGACGAGGAACTCAAGATGATGGCCCGGATCTGCCCGGACGGCGGCCGGGCGGTGGGTCCCTACCTCAAGGAGATGGCCCGGCTCGCGCACACCGAGTACCTGATCGAGGGCCGGACCGATCGCGATGTGCGGGACATCCTGCGCGAGACGATGTTCGCGCCCACCGTGACGGGCAGCCCGGTGGAGAGCGCCTGCCGGATCATCCACCGGTACGAGCCCGGCGGCCGCGGCTACTACAGCGGGGTGGCCGCGCTGATCGGCCGGGACGCGGCGGGGGAGCGGGTCATGGACACCGCGATCCTGATCCGCACCGCGGACATCTCGGAGCAGGGGCGGATCGGCATCGCCGTGGGCTCCACCATCGTCCGGCACTCCGACCCGGCGTCGGAGGCGGCCGAGACCCGGGCCAAGGCGGCCGGGCTGGTCGCCGCGCTCGACGGCGGGGAGCAGCAGCGTTTCGCCGGCCACCCGAGCGTGCTCAGGGCGCTGGAGTCGCGCAACGACTCCATCGCCGACTTCTGGCTCGCCGACACCGCGTCCCGGGTCTCCGCCCGGCCCGAACTGGCCGGGCGCAGCGTGCTGGTGATCGACGCGGAGGACACCTTCACCTCGATGATCGACCAGGAGCTGCGCTCCCTGGGGCTGCGGGTCACGGTCCGCCGGTTCGACGAGGAGTACGCCTTCGAGGGCCACGACCTGGTCGTGATGGGGCCGGGGCCGGGCGATCCGCAGGAGGCCGCGCATCCCAAGATGCTCCACCTGCGGGCGGCGCTCGACACCCTGCTGGCCGAGCGCCGGCCGTTCCTCGCGGTGTGCCTCAGCCACCAGCTGCTCGGGCTGCGGCTCGGGCTGCCGATCCGCCGCCGCACCGTGCCCAACCAGGGCGTGCAGAAGGCGATCGACCTGTTCGGCGGCGCCGAGCGGGTCGGGTTCTACAACACCTTCGCCCTGGTCGCCGAGGCGGAGGAGTTCGACGCCGAGGGCGTGGGCCGGGTCCTGGTGAGCCGGGACCCGGAGAGCGGAGAGGTCCACGCGCTGCGCGGTCCCGGCTTCGCCTCGCTCCAGTTCCACCCCGAGTCCGTCCTCACCAGGGAGGGGCCGCGGATCGTGGCGACCGCCCTGTCCGGGCTGCTCGGTCCGGCGCGGGTCCCCGACCCCGCCTGAGCCGCCCGCCGCCCGGCACCGCCGGGCGGCCGGGCCGCCCCCCAGGACCGCCGGACCGGCCCTCCCCCCCCGTGAGTGCCGGTCCGGCTCCCCCTGCCCGTGGCCGCGTCGCGATCCGGCGCGCGGCCCGGCGCACCGCGCTGTCCGAACGAGCACACCCGCGCCGTCCGAACGAGGCGCGCGGCCGCGTGCTCCGGCCGGGGCGCACCCGCGCGCCCGGCGCCCGGGGCGCGGACCGCCCCCGCCGCGGAGCCGCGGCCAGCAGTCCCCATGACGATAACGACGAGAGCGGGAGGACCCATGCACAAGTACGTCGTCGTCGACGCGTTCGCGCGCCGGCCCCTCACCGGCAATCCGGTGGCGGTCTTCTTCGGGGCCGACGACCTGTCCGGCGAGCAGATGCAGCGCATCGCCCGGGAGATGAACCTCTCCGAGAGCACCTTCGTCCTCACCCCCAAGCAGGGCGGGGACCACCATGTGCGGATCTTCACTCCGGTGAACGAACTCCCCTTCGCGGGGCACCCGTTGCTCGGCACGGCGATCGCGCTGGGCGGGCACACCGAGGCCGACAGCCTGCGGATCGAGACCGCGATGGGCGTCATCCCGTTCGACCTGGAGCGGGTGGACGGCCGGACCGTCGCCACCAGCATGCGCCAGCCGGTGCCGGTCTGGGAGCCGTTCGAGCGGGCCGAGGAGCTGCTGTGGGCGCTCGGGGTGAGCTCCTCGACGCTGCCGGTGGAGATCTACCGCAACGGCCCGCGGCACGTCCTGGTCGGCTTCGAGAGCGTCGAGGCGCTGTCCAAGGTGGACCCGGACCACCGCGCGCTGGCCCGGTTCCCGGACATGGCGACCAACTGCATCGCCGGTTCCGGGACCACCTGGCGCAACCGCATGTTCTCGCCCGCCTACGGGGTCGTGGAGGACGCCGCGACCGGCTCCGCCGCCGGCCCCATCGCCATCCACCTGGCCCGGCACGGCCTGGGCGTCTACGGGCGCCGGATCGAGATCACCCAGGGCGTCGAGATCGGCCGCCCCTCGCCGATGGGCGCGCTGGTGCACGGCGAGGGCGACCGCGTCGACAGCGTCGAGGTCTCGGGCCACGGTGTCGTCACCATCGAAGGAGTGCTGCATGTCTGACCAGTCCGACCAGCTCGCACGGCCCGCACGGCCCGCACAGCCCGCACAGCCCGTACAGCCCGACCGGCCCGCACCGGCCGACCGGAAGCGGTCCGAGTCGCTGACCGGGACCGTCGCGCTCGACTTCCCGGAGTTCCGCGACCCGCCGGCCGAGCCGATGGGCCTGCTGAACTCCTGGCTGGCGGCCGCGGCCGAGCACGGCGTGCGGGAGCCCCGCGCGCTCGCGCTGGCCACCGCCGACGCCCGGGGCCGCAGTTCGTCCCGGATCCTGGTGATCAACCGGATCACCGAGGCCGGGATCGTCTTCGCCACCCACGCCGACAGCCAGAAGGGCCGGGAGCTGGTGGAGAACCCGTGGGCCTCCGGCGTCCTGTACTGGCGCGAGACCAGCCAGCAGGTCGTGCTGGCCGGTCCGGTGCGGCAGCTGCCCGACGCCACGGCCGAGGAGCTGTGGGCGGCCAGGGCGGTGTTCACCCACCCGATGACCACGGTGTCCCGGCAGAGCCGGCCGGTGGAGGACCTCGACCACTTCGAGGAGCTGCGGGCGAAGGCCCTGGAGCTGGGCCGGCCGGGGCAGCCGCTGCCCCGCCCCGCGTCCTACGTGGGTTTCGAACTCGTCCCCGACGTGCTGGAGTTCTGGGCCGACGGCACCGACCGGCTGCACGAGCGGCTGCGCTACGACCGCACCGCCGACGGCTGGGGGGTGAGCCGGCTCCAGCCCTGACCCCCGGCGCGGCCCGCCGCGCACCCCGACCGGCCCTACCTCCCGAGGAGATGTCATGACCTCGCCACAGATCTTCACCGACCACCACGACCTGCGCGCCCGCAACCGCCGGGCCGTCGAGCAGTACCTGGAGACCGGCCCGGAGGCCCGGCTGCGCCGCTACACCCTCTACACCGAGGACGGCACCGCCGCGCTCTTCTACACCGACATCGGCCGGCCGATCGTCGTCACCGGCCGGGAGAAGCTCAAGCGGCACAACGAGCTCTCGCTCGAAGTCCTGCCCGACTGGCGGTGGTTCGACGTCCACGTGTACGAGACCCAGGACCCGGGCCAGGTCATGGTCGAGTGCGACGGCGAGGGCACCATCCGCTTCCCCGGCTATCCCGAGGGCCACTACCGCAACCACTTCATCCACGGATTCACGCTCCGGGACGGCCTCATCGCCGCCAGCCGCGAGTACACCAACCCGATCGAGCACATGAAGTCGCTCGGCATCGAGACCCCGCACATCAGGCGGGACTGGATTCCCACCGACTGACCCGTCGGGCAGGGAGTCCGGGTGCCGGACGCGCGCGCGAAGGAGATTCGATGGAGATCCACTCGTGTCCCAGGAAGCACGGACGGGAGGTCCCCGCGGCCGCGGGGTCCGTCCTCTGCGGCCCGTGCATCAGGCAGTTGGAACACACCCTGCGGGCCCTCCCGGAGCTGCACCGGGAGTGCCTGCACCACATCCAGACCGAGCCCCGGCGGCGCAACCCGACCCGGGTCTCCGGGAGCCGCCGCCGGGACCGGCTGAACCTGTCCGCGATCGACGCCCGCAACAACATCGTGGCGATCCTGGAGTCCTGGTCGCGCTTCGCCGCCGAGCGGCTCGGCACCACCGCGGTGATCCGCTCGGTGCCGCACCTGACCCGGTTCCTCGACCGCCACCTGGACTGGCTCACCGCACAGCCGCCGGCCGCCGACTTCGCCGACGAGATCGAGGACCTGCGGCTCGAACTGCTCAACGCGATCGACCCCGAGGCCGGCGACCGCGCGGTGCCCACCCGGGCCTGCGTGGTGGACGGCTGCCCCGGGACGATCGACGCCTCACCGCAGCACCACAACGGGGGACGGACCAGCGTCGGCTGCTCGTCCGGACATTCATGGGGGATACGCGAATGGCTCACGCTACGGCACCTCTTGGAACAACCGCGAACGGCGGCCGTCTGAGCCGGCCGCCCAGACACCGGCTCGTGCCGACCAACGTGGCCGCGCTCGCCGCGGGCGTCTCGGAGGCGACCATCCGCAAGTGGGTCAGCCGCGGCAAGATCACCCGCTACGGCACACCGGGCCGCTCGGAGTTCGACATCCAGGAACTCACCGAGATCGCCCTTCGCCGCCGGTCCTGACCGGCCGCCGGGCACCGACCCGGTCCTGACCGGCCGCCGGACACCGACCCGGCGCGGCACAACCCCGCGGATCCATTGCCGGGCGGGCGGGAACACCGCCCGTCAACGGACCCGCGGGAGCTCCGGAACCGGCCGCGCACGGCGGCCGGGGCGCCGGACGAGGGGCCGGGGGCTCTCCGCTCGGGAGAGCCCCCGGCCCCTTCGTCGTCAGCGCTTCTCGTAGATCCGCTTGTGCCCGGCGATGCCCGCCAGCCGGAACGGCCCGGTGGTCCCGGCCGGGGTCGGGTGGTCGCCGCCGTCGGTCGGGAAGCCCCACTCGTGCAGCTCGCGGTAGCGGTCGTGGCCGATCGGCTGCCGCCGCTCGACCGCCGCCCGGTGCGCCTCCGTCCGCAGGTGCTCCCGGTAGCCGGGCACCACCGTCCCGGCGAAGAACTCCGCGACGCTGCCCGAGCCGTAGCTGAGGAAGCCCACCGCCTGCCCGTCGAGGTCCTCCGCGTCGTCGAGCAGCGCGGCCAGCCCCAGGTACACCGACGCGGTGTAGCTGTTGCCGATCACCGCGTTGTACCCGGTGGTGCGCCCGAGGGCCCGCTCGACGGCGGCCTCGTCGGTGTCGTGCCCGGCGGAGTTCAGCAGGTGCCGGTGCGCCTTGTAGGCCATCTTCGTGAACGGCTGGTGGTAGCAGAAGGCGCCGAAGTCCTCCAGCGGCCGGCCGCCCTGCTCGGCGTAGTCCTTCCAGGTGCCCTGCACCGCCTGGAGGTAGGCGCCGATGGACTCCTGGCCGTCGACCAGTGCCGCGTCGCGGTAGTTCGGCCGCCAGAAGTCCATCACGTCCGCGGTGAACAGGCCCGAGGGGTCCTCGATCCGCACCAGCGCCGGGTCCGCGGTGACCAGCATCGCCACGGCGGCCGCGCCCTGGGTCGCCTCGCCGGGGCTGTCCAGCTCGTACTTGGAGACGTCGCTCGCCACCACCAGGACCTTCTGGGACGGGTCGCGGTGGATCAGGCCGAGCGCGAACTGCAGGGCGGCGGTGGCCCCGTAGCAGGCCTGCTTGAGCTCGACCACCCGGGTCGCCGACGGCAGGCCGAGCAGCGAGTGCACGTACACGCCCGCGGCCTTCGCCTGGTCGATCGAGGACTCGGTGGCGAACACCAGGGTCCGGATCCCGTCCGTGCCGTGCCGGGCGACGATGGGCGCGGCGGCCGCCGCGCCCAGGGTGACGATGTCCTCGTCGGCGGCCGGCACGCTCATCGAGCGCTGGCCGATGCCCGTGTGGTACTTGCCGACCGGCGTGCCGTTGTACTCCGCGAGCGCGGTGTGCGGCAGCACGAACTCGGTGGTGGCGAACGACAGATCGTGAATTCCGACAGTGGCCCCGTTGGACATTCCTAAACCCCGACCTTCTCCGTGTTGCCGCGTTCCAGGTGGACGTGGGCGCGCATCAGCTCGCCCGGGTTGGTCTGCGCCGCGAGCAGCGACAGCTCTCCGCAGAGCACGGTCGCCGCCGCGATCACGGCGAGCCGGCGCGCGTTCTCGCCGGTCTCGCGGTCGGCCCGGCAGCCCAGCCGGGCCAGGTTGGTCTCCACGAAGGCGAGCCCCTTGCCGTTGCCGACCGTGCCGACGATCAGGTTCGGCAGGGTGCAGGCGAAGTACAGGTCGCCGTCGCGGTCCTCGGCCATCACGACGCCCTGCGAGCCCTCGACGATGTTGGCCGCGTCCTGGCCGGTGGCCAGGTAGAAGCCGAGCAGCATGTTCGCGAAGTGGGCGTTGGCCGAGCGGATGCCGCCGGCCAGCAGGGTGCCGAGCATGTTCTTGCGGATGTTCAGCTGGACGATCTTCGCCGCGGTGGTGTGCAGCACCCCGGAGACGACCTCCCGCGGCACCAGAAGCTCGGTCACCACGTTCTTGCCCCGGCCGAGGATGCCGTTGACCGCGGTGGCCTTCTTGTCGGTGCAGTAGTTGCCCGAGATCGACCCGTAGGAGATGCCGGGGACGGTCTGCAGCAGGTGCTGCAGCAGCACGTCCGAGGCGAGGGTGGCCATGTTGTGCCCGGAGGCGTCGCCGGTGGTGAACTCGAACCGGACGAACAGCAGGTTGGCGTTGATCTCGTGCCGGACGCCGACGAGTTCGGCGAACCGGCTGCAGCCGCGCACGACCTCCTGCAGCTCCGCGAAGCGGTCCCGGATGCTGCGGGCGGCGGCCAGCGCCGTCCCCGCGTCGGTCGCCTCGACCAGCACCGAGCGGGTCATCCGCTCGTCGACCAGGGTCGCGACGATGCCGTTCTCGGCGAGCATCGAGACCTTGGCGCCCCGGCCCACCGAGGGCCACAGCGGCGACTCGTAGGTGGCCAGCGGGACATGGGTCTCGGTGGTGGCGACGTTGCCCGAGATGCGCACCGGACCCACCCAGCGCATCGGGACGCCGGCGATGGCGTGGTCCTCGGTCATCGGAGGCCTCCGGTGGTGGTGGTCCCGGCGGCGGAACGCCGGGCGAACTGCGCGGTGTCGATGCCGCGGTCGGCGCAGAACTCGCGCAGGGTGCCCTGGATCAGCAGGTCCCGTCCGGTCAGCGCGGCCGGGGTGGCCGCGCCGAGCATGGTCATCAGGGCCGCCAACTGGTCCAGCCAGCTGGACAGCTGGGTGACCAGCGCCTCCACGCCCTCGTCCATCAGGGTGCGCAGGAAGGTGCCGGACGCCCCGACGCCGTGGGCGCCGAGCGCCAGGGCGCGGGCCACGTCCAGCGGGTGGCGCACACCGCCGGAGGCCAGCACCGGCAGGCCCACGTCCCGGCTGTCCAGCAGACAGGCGGCCGTGGAGAGGCCCCAGCCCTCCAGGAAGGTGTAGTCGCGCAGGTCGCGCCGGCCGTTCTCGATCCGGGCGAAGTCGGTGCCGCCCCGGCCGCCGAGGTCGGCCACCCGCACGCCCAGGTCGCGCAGGACCCGGACGGTGTCCCCGCTGAGGCCGAAGCCGACCTCCTTGACGATGACCGGGACACCCACGCCCTCCACGATCCGGCCGATCTGCGGCACCCAGGCGGAGAAGGAGCGGTCGCCCTCCGGCATCACCGTCTCCTGGACGGTGTTGATGTGGATCTGCAGCGCGTCGGCCTTCAGCAGGTCGACGGCGCGGCGCGCCTTGTCGACCGAGGCGGTGGCGTTGACGTTGGCCAGGACGAAGCCGTCCGGGTTCTCCTCGCGCAGCACGCTGAAGGTGCCGGCGCAGGACTCGTCCTTGAAGTAGGCGCTCATCGAACCGGAGGCGATCGGCACCCCGGTCTCCCGGGCGGCGATCGCGAGGTCGCGGTTGATCCTGCCGGTCATCTCGCTGCCGCCGGTCATCGCGTTGATGTACAGCGGGACCGGCCAGGAGAAGCCGGCGAAGTCCGTGGCCAGCGACACGTCCGGGCGGTCGATCCCGGCCAGGGCGTGGTGGACGAACGTCACCTCGTCGAACTGGTTGCGCCCGACGTGGCCGTGCTGCTGCTCGACCGCGAGCCGGACGTGGTCGTCCTTGCGTTGAGAGATCATTCCTCGTTCCCTTCCGTGGCGGGACGCAGGTCCAGGGGTCGCACCCCGGCCGCGGTCCAGCGTTCGCGTAGGTGGTCGATGTCCGGCGAGGCTCCGGTGGCCCCGGCGTCGGAGTCGGAGTGGTGGGAGGCGGGGGAGCCGGCGGTGCCCGGGGCGGCCCGGGGGTCCGGCACCTCCAGCAGGGCGATGCCGCAGTCGCCGCCGCCCGCGCCGGAGGGCTTGGCCGCGCCGCCGACGGCCTCCGCGGCGTCGCACAGCGCCGTCAGGGCGGGCGTGAAGACGCCGAGCCCGGCCTCCTCGTCGAGCCGGGCCAGCTCCCGTCGGGCGCGCCGGACGCTGTCCAGCAGCGCGGTCCGGTCGCCGTGCTCGATCGCGTCGGCGGCGGCCCGCACCAGCTCGGCGCTGGCGGCCACGAACCGGCGGTGCGGCGGGGTGCCGCGCCAGGCCCTGCGGTGCAGCCCGGACACCAGCTCCGTGGTGGAGGCGGGGGTGCCGGTCCAGCCGACCTCCAGCGCCACCCCCCGGGGCGGCGGCAGCCGACGCACCTCGAAGCCCGGCCAGGGCTCCGCCAGCGCCCCGGCCACTCCCCGCCGGCGGACCAGGTCGAGCACGGCGGCCCGGTCGGGCGCCCGGTAGGCGATCCAGCCGCCCCAGGTGCTGGCGGCCAGGTCGCCGCCGGAGCCCTTGGGGTCGAGCTCGGCCGAGGCCAGCAGCGCCAGCCGGTACCGCTCCTCGGCCGACAGCGCCAGACCGCAGTGGGCGGCCACCGCGGCGACGGTCGCCACGGTCACCGCACCGCTGGACCCGAGGCCGAACTTGACCCCGTCCCGGTGCAGTTCGCTGCTGATCGCGATGTCCAGCTCCGGTGCCGGACGGCCGTGTTCGGCCAGCAGCCGGGTGACGGTGCGGAGCGCGGCGAGGACGTGGGCGAGCTCCCGGCGGGCCCGGTCGGCGTCCTCGACCCCGACCGGGTCGAGCTCCTCGCCCCGGCGGATCCAGCGCACCGGCGCCGCGAGGAGGTCGGAGGAGACCAGCGTCCCGGGCCCGGCGGGCTCGGTGACGGTGGCGGTGACCACGCGGTCGACCGCCACCAGGACCGCCGGGTTTCCCGGCTCCACCACCGCGTACTCGCCCGCGACGAACAGCTTGCCCGGCGCGCGCCGGACCACCGGCGGGCGGCCGGTGGTCACGCGTCCGCGTCCAGCAGCCGGGCGCCCGGTCCGGGGCCGGCGATGTGCACCGAACCGCCGCGGACGGCCTCGCGGACCGCCCCGGCCACCCGGTCCGCCTCGGACCGCCGGCAGAGCACCTTGACGTTGGGTCCGGCGTCCATGGTGGCCCAGGCCGACACCCCGGCGCGGCGCAGCTCCAGCACCGCGTCCAGCACGGTCACGGTGGCCGCCGAGAGGTAGCGCACGGCCGGGCGGGCGGCCAGCATGGTGGCGTGCATCCCGAGCGCGTTGCGCTCGGCGACCTCGCCCACCGCGTCCAGGTCGGCCCGCTGCAGCGCCTCCCGCATCTCGGCCAGGTCGGCCTGGCTGGAGGCGGCCCACGGCCGGTACAGCGGCGAGGTGGCGACGGTGCGCCGCATCGCCTCGCGGCTGGACACGGCCTTCGGCCCGGCGTCGACCACCGCGACCACCAGCGCCGGGTCCAGCGCGGCCACCGGCACCGGGACCGGCTCGGCGTAGGAGCCGAGGTCGGGGTCGCCCCCGTGGTCCGGCTGTCCGGCGTGCCAGATCGCGAAGCCGCCGAAGACGGAGCGCGAGGCCGAGCCGGAGCCGCGCCGGGCCAGCCGGGACAGCCCGGTGGCGTCCAGGCCGAGTCCGTACGCCGCCCCGGCGGCGGTGGCCAGCGCGGCGAAGCCGCTCGCGGAGGAGGCCAGTCCGGCGCCGGTGGGGACGGTGTTGCGGGTGTCCACGACGGCCCGCAGCGGGCTCCCGGCGCGTTCCCTGACCAGGTCGAGGAAGGCCGTCACCCGGCGGCGCGGCTCGCCCGCCAGGGGCTCCCCGTCGAGGGTCACGGTGTCCTCGCCGGCCCCGGGGTCGAGCCGGACCCGGGTGGTGGTCGGGAACACGTCCAGGGTCAGCGAGAGGCTGTCGGTCCAGGGCAGGACGAGCCGCTCGTCCCGCTTGCCCCAGTACTTGACCAGCGCGATGTTCGGATGGGCGACGGCGGTGGCGTCCCCGGCGGCGCTCCCGGTGCCGGGGCGCGGACGGGTGGTGGCGGTCGGCTGCTCAGCGGCCATGGCCGGGGTACTCCCTCAGCGGTACGGACCAGGTCTGGACGGCGCCGGCGGCGAGCAGCGCGCGGGTGACGTCCGCGGCCGACTCCTCGGAGGCCAGCGCGATCACGCAGCCGCCCATGCCGCCGCCGGTGATCTTGGCGCCGAGGCCGCCGGCGGCCAGCGCGGCCGAGACCATGCCGTCGATCCGGTCGGTGCTCAGGCCGCCCGCGCGGAGCAGCTCGTGGTAGTCGGTGAGCTGGGCGCCGAGCTGCTCGGGCCGGCCCTCGGCGAGTGCCGTCCGGGCGGTCCCGGTCAGTTCGGAGGCCCGGCGCAGGAAGGCCTCCTGGGTGCCGGGCCGCTGCCGGAAGCCCTCGCGCAGCAGCTCGACGGCGTCCTTGGTCCGGCCCGCCACGCCGCTGTCGGCGACGATGAACAGGCCGTCGCAGCCGATCGGCAGCTCCTCCGCCCGGCCGGCCCGGAACAGCAGCGGGGCGGTCGCGCCGACGGCCATCGCGTCGACGCCGCTGGCCCGGCCGTGCGCCACGTTCTCGGCGGTCTGCACCAGGTCGAACGCCAGCTGCGGGGTGACCTCGCGCTCGAACAGGTCGGCCAGCGCGTGCACCACGGCCCGCGCGCAGGCGGCGCTGGAGCCGAGGCCCCGGCCGACCGGGATCGCGCAGTCGATGATCACATCGAGGTGCAGGCTGTCGGGCACGCCCATGGCGGCCCGGAACTCGGCGGTCAGCCGGTGCAGTCCGTCGGAGGCCTGGGCGGGCTTGGGCCGGGACTCGGAGCCGGTCATGGTGAGGGAGAAGTCGTCCGGGTCGGCCGGGGACTGCGCGGAGTAGCCGGCTGTGGCGGTGACGCCCAGTTGCGGGAGCGGGAGGGCGAGCGCCGGGGCTCCGTAGACGACCGCGTGCTCACCCAGCACGATCGCCTTGGCCCGGGCCCGGCCGGTGCCGACCGGCCGGGCGCCGCGGTTCTCCGACAACCCCTCGGGTGCGGCGGGTAGGGACAACGAACTCAGCTCCCCGTTTCGTTTCTGCATGGAGATCGCTCATCCAGAGTTCTCGGAAGGAAGGAATCCGGTGGCGGCACGGAAAAGGGCCCGCCGGGGACCGTGCGAGGTCCCCGGCAGGCCCGGGTGGTGCGGGTGTCGCGGGTGGTGCGGGTGCCGCAGGTCGTGCCGGTGGTGCGGGTGTCGTGGGTTACGACTCGGCGACGAGCATCTTCTCGACCGGTCGCCGCCACTGGTAGTACGACTGGATCTTGTGGTACTCGCCCTTGGGCGTGACCGTCACGCCGTAGACGAAGTTGCGGCCCTCGGTGCTGTACGGGGCGTCCTGGACCAGCCGGACGATCTGCGGGGCCACGGTCACCGGCAGCGCCAGCGGCTCGGGCGTCATGACCGAGTAGGTGATCCGCGAGATCTTCGGGGAGTCCCAGCTCAGCGTGGCGTACATGACGAACGCCTTCTCGTTGAACGTCAGCAGCTCCTCGCTCGGGGCCGGCAGGCCCAGTTCGGCGAGCAGCGAGCGGACGCCCTCGGGCTCGAAGGTCGTCCGCGGCACCCGGCCGGAGGCGCCGCCGCCGAAGTAGAGGTTGACGGTCCGGCTGCCGTAGTCGATGCCGACGGTGCTGACGATGTCCGACAGGCCGTAGCGGTCGAAGAGCTCCAGGTTGGCGGTGATGCCCTCCGGGGCCGACGGCAGCGCGGCGACCTCACGGACCGTCAGCAGTCGCTCGATGGTGGGGAAGGACCAGGTCTTGGTGAACCCGGCCCGGACGCCGAAGTCGACGCCGCAGCTGTCGATCGGGAGCTCGCCGTGGACCTCGGCCAGCAGCTTGCCGACGGGGTGGTCGGTCTTCTCGGCGAGGCCGTTCGCCAGCGCGACGGCGTAGGGGTCCAGGCCCCGGGGGAGCATGGTGAACCGGCAGTCGAGGTCATCGGCACCGAGCGGGCTGTTCTGCACCCGGAAGGAGATCACCGACTCCGGCAGCACGTCCTGGTACGCGGTCAGGATCGGCCACACCGTCTCGCGCTCGAAGGGCACGTCCACCACGCGGGCGGTTCCCTCGACGGCCGCGTAGAAGTTCTCCAGGAAGGCGCTTTCCGACATTCTTCTTCCACCTGTCCAATCGTGGCGTGTGTGTGGATCGGGAGTTGGATCTGGGGGGTTCGCCGCGGGATCGTGCACGCCGCGACGTCGCGCAGCCGTCGGCCACGGGCCGGGCACCCGCGCCGGGGACCGGGCGGGTGCGTACGCCGAGGCACACGTGGGTGACGGACGGACCGAGGGAATCTCACCGTGCCGACCGAAGACCTGGTCCGACCTGCTGGGACCGGCGGTTCTGGCACTCAACACCCGCCCCCGGAACGGGTTTTGGGCAGGGTGGGCGTGCAGAAATAGTGACACGCGCTCCGCCCGGGGCCAAGCCCCCCGGAAAGTGACCTGGGTCACGCCCTCCGGGGCCGGCCCCGGGCGCCCGGACGCGGGGCGGTATTCGGCGGCACGGGGCGGCCCGGTCTGGCATGATGTCCACGGTGTCGGGGTGCTAGCTCAATGGGTAGAGCAGCGGACTTTTAATCCGTAGGTTCAGGGTTCGAGCCCCTGGCGCCCCACCGACGCGAAAGGCCCGGGCCGGAGACCTCCGACCCGGGCCTCCGTCGTTCCACCGGTGCCGAACGGCGCCCGTCGAGGAGTCCGGCCGCCGAAGGCCGCGGGGCGCGGCCGGTGACGCAGAGCATGCGAACGATGCGTTCTGACGATCGGTTTGTATGATCCAAGCCGGGTCCGTTGGGGGACATCGGACCCGCACGGAGGGCCGCGGACGGTGCGACCGGGGGTGTTCGTCGGTTATTGCGACCGTCGTACGTGCAACCCGGGAGCGGTCCCGACCGTCTCTCTGTGTGCAGTGCGTCCGGCGTAGTGGACGCAGCGTCCGCCGGTGAAAGGTTCAGGCATGTCAGGTCAAAGGGGCGAGGGTCCGGCTCGCGGTGACGACGCGCCCGGTGCGCTCACGGCCGACGGTGCCACCGGCGGCGCACCCGGTGCCCCGGTGCCCGGGCCCAGGACCGGCGGCCGCGCCGAGGCCCGACGGGCCGCCCAGGGCAAGCCGGCCCCGGGCCGGGCCGGCGCGTCCCAGGCCCAGGCCGGGTCGCCCCCGGCCGGTGGCGGACGGGCCGCGGCCAGGGCCGCCGCCCGCAGGCCGAAGCGGGACATCAAGAAGATCGTCGCCTGGTCCGCCGCCGGCGTGCTGGTGCTGCTGGCGGGCACCGGCGGGCTGATCTACTACCAGCTGAACGGCAACATCAAGTCCTTCGACGCGGACGCGATAGCCAAGGACCGCCCGCCGGAGGCGCAGGCCGACGCGGACGGCAACAAGCCCGTCAACCTGCTGCTGATCGGCTCCGACAGCCGGGGCAAGAACAACTCCGACCTCGGCGGTGGCGAGGACGGCGGCGCCCGCTCGGACACCACGATCCTGCTGCACGTCTACGCCGACCACAAGCACGCCGTGGGCATCTCCATACCGCGCAACGCGATGGTGGCCATCCCGTCCTGCAAGCTGCCCAACGGCAAGTGGAGCAAGGGGTCGAACAGCGAGCTGTTCAACGCGGCCTTCTCCGTCGGCGGCACCGACGACGGCAACCCCGCCTGCACCCAGAACACCGTGGAGAAGCTCACCGGGATCCGGGTCGACCACACCATGGTGGTGGACTTCCAGGGTTTCGCGGCGATGACCAAGGCCGTCGACGGTGTGGACATCTGCCTGCCCGAGGACATCCACGAGAAGGACCTCAACGACAAGCTGCCCGCCAAGGGCGCCGTGGTCCTGAAGAAGGGCCCGCAGAAGGTGGAGGGCCAGCAGGCGCTCGACTACGTGCGACTGCGGCACGGCATCGGCGACGGCTCCGACATCGGCCGGATGAAGCGCCAGCAGGCGTTCATCAGCTCGCTGGCGGCCAAGATCAAGAAGCAGGGGCTCAACCCGACCACCCTGCTGCCGCTCGCCAACGCCGCCACCAGCTCGCTCACCGTCGACCCCGGCCTCGACAGCGCCGACAAGCTGATGTCCTTCGGCCTCTCGCTGCGCAACATCGACCTGCACGACCTCAAGTTCGTCACCCTGCCCTGGCGCTTCCGCACCGTGGACAAGAACATCGACATCGACGCCACCGTCGCCAAGAAGCTCTGGGACACCCTCAAGGCCGACCGGACCATCGACGGCCAGAACGCCACCGGCGAGCAGCCCGCGGAGGCCCCCTCCCCGACCGCCCCGCCGGCCGTGGCGGCGACCACCGCGACCACCCCGGCGGCCGCGGCCCACGCCGCCGCGGCCGGCTCCCCGCTCGCCGACACCAAGAACATCAAGGTGGCGGTCTACACCGGCACCAGCGCCACCGGCATGGCCGGCAAGGCCGCCGAGCAGCTGACGGCGGCCAAGTTCACCGCCACCGCCGTCGGCCGGGCCGACAACCTCAAGTACACGACCACGATGGTCCAGTACGGCTCCGGGCAGAAGGCGAACGCGGAGAAGGTCGCCGCGGTGTTCCCCGGCGCGGTGGTCGAGCCCGGCACCACGGCCGGGATCACCGTGATCGTCGGCAAGGACTTCGCGGCGGCCAACGGCGCCACCGCCCCGGGCGCCTCCGGCACCGCCCCGGCGACCCCGTCCGCCCCCGCCGCGCCGCAGCCGCTGCCCAGCAGCCTCGTCGCCGACGCCCGCTCGGCGGACGACAACATCTGCGACAACACCACCTACGGCTCCGGCGGCTGACCGGTCCGGCCCCGGCCCCGCGACGGGGCCGGAGCCGGCGGTGGGACGCCGTCCGGTGGCGGGATCGCGGAGGCCCGGCGATCGTGGGCGGTGTACGGCCGTCCGGCCGCGCGGCCCGAGCGGGCCTGCGCCCGGTGGCCCGTCCGGCGGAGGACCATCGCTTGGAGGCCCAGGAATGCCCGTAGTCACCGCACCGTACAAGCCCGGCACCCCGTGCTGGGTGGACCTGATGGCGAGCGACCAGCAGGCCGCGCTCGACTTCTACCGCGACCTGTTCGGCTGGCAGGGCGAGGTCGGCCCGCCCGAGTTCGGCGGCTACGCCGTGTGCTCGCTCAACGGCAGGCCGGTCGCCGGGATCATGGCCCGCTCCGGCCCGGAGGGGCAGCCGCTGCCCCCGGTCTCCTGGACCACCTACCTCGCCGCCGACGACGCCGACGCGGCCGGGCAGGCCATCTCCGGCGCCGGCGGCACCATCCTGTACCCGGTGATGGACGTGGGCGACACCGGCCGGATGCTGGTCGCGGCGGACCCGACCGGCGCGGTCTTCGGCGTCTGGCAGAAGCTGGAGTTCATCGGCGCGGGCGTCGTCAACGAGCCCGGCGCGCTGGTCTGGAACGAGCTCAACACCACCGACACCGCGGCGGCCGGCCGGTTCTACCAGCAGGCGCTCGGCCTGCGCCCCGCCACCGTCCAGGGCATGGACGGCTTCTACTCGCTCAACGTCGGCGACCACACGGTGGGCGGCATGCAGCCGGTCGCCGGGTACCTGCCGCCGGGCACCCCCTCGCACTGGATGACCTACTTCTCGGTGGACGACACCGACTCCACGGTGGACGCCCTGGTGAAGGCCGGCGGCTCGGTGGTCCAGCCGCCGTTCGACATGCAGGCCGGGCGGATGGCGGTGGTCACCGACCCGCAGGGCGCGGTCTTCGCGCTCACCTCCACCCCGGACTCCCCCTGAGCCCCGCGCTCCCCACGGGGCCCGGACTCCTCCCGGGCCCCGCCCGCACCACCCCGGGCGCCCGTTCCCGCGACGCGCCGCCGGGAATGGGCGGTCGAACGCGCCGCAGCGGGTAAGACTGCACCCATGCTGGGGCTACCGGACGACATCCGCGCTTTCCTGTTCGACCTCGACGGGGTGCTCACCCAGACCGCCACGGTGCACGCCGCGGCCTGGAAGGACACCTTCGACGACTTCCTGCGCGCCGAAGCCGCGCGCACCGGCGGGCCGTTCACCCCCTTCGACGCCGTCGCCGACTACGACGCGTACGTGGACGGGCGGCCCAGACTCGACGGCACCCGCGCCTTCCTCGCCAGCCGGGACATCGAGCTGCCCGAGGGCACCGACGCCGACCCGCCCGGCGCCCGCACCGTGCAGGGCGTCAGCCGGGCCAAGAACGACACCGTGCTGCGGATGATCCGCGAGCAGGGCGTCGCCCCCTACCAGGGGTCGGTCGACTACGTGCGCCGGCTGCGCGCGCTCGGCCTGCCCACCGCCGTGGTCTCGTCCAGCGCCAACTGCCGCGACGTGCTGCGCGCCGCGGGCATCGAGGGCTACTTCGACGTGATCGTGGACGGCCTCGTCGCCGCCCGGGACGGACTGCCGGGCAAGCCCGCGCCGGACACCTACCTGGCCGCCGCCCGGGCCCTGGGCGTCGAGCCCGCGCACGCCGCCGTGTTCGAGGACGCGCTGGCCGGGGTCGCCTCCGGCCGGGCCGGCGGCTTCGGCGCGGTGGTCGGGGTGGACCGGGTCGGCCAGGCCGCCGAACTGCGCCGCGACGGCGCCACCGTGGTGGTCCGGGACCTCGCCGAACTGATCCCCGACCCCGGGCCGCAGGCCCCCGACAAGCCCGAGGAGACACCGGCATGACCGGCCAGGAGCAGCCCTTCGTCGTCGACCCGTGGCAGGTCGTCGAACCGGGCCTCGACCTCACCTCGATGGCCCGCGCCGAATCCGTCTTCGCGCTCTCCAACGGCCACATCGGCCTGCGCGCCAACCTCGACGAGGGCGAGCCGCACGGCCTGCCCGGTACCTACCTCAACGGTGTCTTCGAGCTGCGACCGATGCCGTACGGCGAGGGCGGCTACGGCTACCCGGAGTCCAGCCAGAGCGTCATCAACGTCACCAACGGCAAGATCGTCCGACTGCTGGTCGACGACGAGCCCTTCGACCTCCGCTACGGCGAACTGGTCAGCCACCGCCGGTGGTTGGACTTCCGCGACGGCCTGCTGCGGCGGTCCGCCGAGTGGACCTCCCCGGCCGGGCGGACCGTCCGGGTGGACTCCACCCGACTGGTCTCGCTCACCCAGCGGGCGGTCGCCGCGGTCGAGTACACCGTGGAGGCGGTGGACGCCCCGGTGCGGATCGTGCTGCAGAGCGAACTCGTGGCCAACGAGCAACTGCCCGGCGGCGCCGACGGCGACCCGAGGGCCGCCGCCGTCCTGGAGGCCCCGCTGATCGCCGAGGCCAACCACGCCGGCGGGACGAAGGCGGTGCTGGTGCACCGCACCCGCTACAGCGGCATCCGGGTCGCCGCCGGCATGGACCACGTGATCGAGGGGCCGGACCGGCTGGACACCGTCGCCGAGGCGGAGGACGACCACTGCCGGATCAGCGTCACCACCGTGCTGCGCCCCGGCGAGCGGCTGCGGCTGGTGAAGTTCATGGCCTACGGCTGGTCCGCGACCCGCTCGCTGCCCGCCGTCCGGGACCAGGTGGAGGCCGCGCTGACCGCCGCCCGGTACACCGGCTGGGACGACCTGGTCGCCGAACAGGCCGACTACCTCAGGGAGTTCTGGGAGACCAGCGATGTCGAGATCGACGGCGACGTCGAACTCCAGCAGGCCGTCAGGTTCGCCCTCTTCCACGTCCTCCAGGCCGGGGCCCGGAGCGAGGAGCGCGCCATCCCGGCCAAGGGGCTGACCGGCCCCGGCTACGACGGGCACAGCTTCTGGGACACCGAGGCCTTCGTCCTGCCGGTGCTCACCTACTGCCTGCCGTCCGCCGTCACCCAGGCCCTGCGCTGGCGGCACACCACCCTGCCGATGGCCCGCGAGCGCGCCGTCCAGCTCGGCCTGGCCGGGGCGGTGTTCCCCTGGCGGACGATCCGCGGCGAGGAGTGCTCCGGCTACTGGCCGGCCGGCACCGCGGCGTTCCACATCGGCGCGGACATCGCGGTCGCCGTCGCCCGCTACGTCCGGACCAGCGGGGACGTCGAGTTCGAGCGCGAGTACGGGCTCGAACTCCTGGTGGAGACGGCCCGGATGTGGCGCTCGCTCGGCCACCACGACGCCGCCGGCCGGTTCCGGATCGAGGGCGTGACCGGCCCCGACGAGTACAGCGCCGTCGCCGACAACAACGTCTACACCAACCTGATGGCGCAGACGAACCTGCTCGCCGCCGCCGAGTCCGCCGCCCGGCACCCGCGCGAGGCCGCCGCGCTCGGCGTCGACACCGAGGAGACGGCGGCCTGGCGGGACGCCGCCACGGCGATGTTCGTCCCCTACGACGCCGACCTCGGCGTCCACCCGCAGGCCGACGGCTTCACCGACCACCAGGTCTGGGACTTCGAGAACACCCCGGCGGAGAACTACCCGCTGCTGCTGCACTACCCGTACTTCGACCTGTACCGGAAGCAGGTGGTCAAGCAGGCCGACCTGGTGCTCGCCATGCAGGTCCGCGGCGACGCGTTCACCGACGAGCAGAAGGCCCGCAACTTCGCCTACTACGAGCGGCTGACCGTCCGCGACTCCTCGCTCTCCGCGTGCACCCAGGCGGTGATCGCCGCCGAGGTGGGGCAGCTCGACCTCGCGTACGACTACACCGCCGAGGCCGCCCTGATGGACCTCCACGACCTCGGCGGCAACACCCGGGACGGCCTGCACATGGCCTCGCTCGCCGGGGCCTGCATCGCGCTGGTGGCGGGCTTCGGCGGACTGCGGGACCACGGCGAGGCGCTGTGGTTCCGGCCCAGGCTGCCGGCCGGACTGACCCGGATCGGCTTCTCGCTGCTGATCCGCGGCAAGCTGCTGCAGGTGCGGATCGACCACGACGAGACCACGTACACCCTGCGCCGGGGCGACATGATCCAGCTGCGGCACGACGGGGAGCCGGTGCAGGTGAAGGCCGGCGAGCCGGTCTCGCTGCCGACCACCGCGCCGCCCGCCCAGGAGCGCTGTGCCCAGCCCCCCGGCCGGGAACCGGCCCGCCGCCAGCCCCAGGCGGGCGTGCCCGGCGGCCGCATCTCCTCCGGCCCGGACCACCTCGCCGCCGAGTAGGCGCGGCACCTTCTCCGCCGCCTCCCTCACTCCGACGGCCGCCCCGGGGTGCGGGGGACGGCGGGGCGGCGGAGGGTGCTGGTGTCGTGCGTCCCCGGCAGTCCCCGACGGCAGGAGATCCCCGTGGTGAGTGTGGCCGAGCAGATGGTGGCGGTGCTCCGGCAGGCCGGCGTGGAGCGGGTCTACGGGGTGGTCGGCGACAGCCTCAACCCCGTGGTGGACGCCATCCGCCGCACGGACGGCATCGCCTGGGTGCACGTCCGCAACGAGGAGGCCGGCGCCTTCGCGGCCGCCGCCGAGGCCGAGCTGACCGGCCGCCTCGCGGTCTGCGCCGGCTCCTGCGGCCCCGGCAACACCCACCTCGTCCAGGGCCTCTACGACGCGCAGCGCAGCGGCGTCCCGGTACTCGCCCTGGCCTCGCACATCCCCTCCGGCCAGATCGGCACCGGCTTCTTCCAGGAGACCCACCCCGAGCGGGTGTTCACCGACTGCAGCGGCTGGTGCGAGATGCTCTCCACCGCCGCCCAGATGCCCCGGCTGCTGCGGATCGCGATCCAGCACGCCCTCGGCGCCCGGGACGTCTCGGTGCTGGCCTTCCCCGGCGACGTCGCGGCGCTGTCCGCCGCCGCGCCGACCGGCAGCAGCCACTTCCTCACCGAACGGGCCGTCGCCGCCCCGCCCTGGTCCCAGGTGCAGGAGCTGGCCCGGCTGCTCGACGCCGCGCCCAAGGTGGCGCTGTTCTGCGGCGCGGGCGTCCGCGAGGCGCACGCCGAGGTGATGGAGCTCGCGGCCGCCCTGTGCGCGCCGGTCGGGCACTCCCTGCGCGGCAAGGAGTGGATCCAGTACGACAACCCGTACGACGTCGGGATGAGCGGCCTGCTCGGCTACGGCGCCTGCCACGAGGCCCTGCACTCCGCCGACCTCGTGCTGCTGCTCGGCACCGACTTCCCCTACGACTCCTTCCTGCCCCAGGCCCGCACCGTCCAGGTGGACCACGACGCCACCCGGCTCGGCCGCCGGACGGCGCTGGACCTCGCGGTGCACGGCGACGTCGCGGCCACCCTGCGGGCGGTCCTGCCGCTGCTGGAGCGCAGGACCGACCGGTCCTTCCTCGACGACATGCTGCGCCGCCACTGCCGGGCGCTGGAGGACGTGGTCGGCGCCTACACCCGGGACATCGACAAGCACCTGCCGATCCACCCCGAGTACGTGGCCTCGGTGCTGGACGAGGTGGCCGCCGAGGACGCCGTCTTCACCGTCGACACCGGCATGAACAACGTCTGGGCCGCCCGCTACCTGCGGCCCAACGGGCGCCGCCGGGTGATCGGCTCCTTCCTGCACGGGTCGATGGCCAACGCGCTCCCGCACGCGATCGGCGCCCAACTGGCGTTCCCCGGGCGGCAGGTGGTGGCGATGTCGGGCGACGGCGGGCTGTCGATGCTGCTCGGCGAGCTGCTCACGGTGGCCAGGCACCGGCTGCCGGTGAAGACCGTGGTCTTCAACAACGGCGCGCTCGGCATGATCAAGCTGGAGATGCTGGTCTCCGGCTACCCGGAGTCGGAGGTCGACAACGGGGACGTCGACTACGCCGGGATCGCCCGGGCGATGGGCATCCCGGCCAAGCGGGTCACCGAGCCGGCGCGGGTGCGGGAGGTCCTGGCGGAGGCGCTGGAACGGCCCGGCCCGGCCCTGGTGGACGTGGTCACCGACCCGAACGCGCTCTCCGTGCCGCCGCACATCACCGCGGCCCAGCTGAAGGGCTTCGCGCTGGCCGCCGGCCGGACGGTGCTGTCGGGCGGGGTCGGGCGCATGATCGACCTGGCCCGGTCCAACCTGCGGAACATCCCCCGGCCGTGACCCCCGGTCCCGGGGCGGTTCGGACTCCGACCCCGGAATGATTTGCCTCTTGGGCAAAAAGTTTGCCCGGGCGGCACAAGAGGTGTCCACTGGGCACATGACCACCAGCCCAGCCGGTCCGCCCGCCGGACCCGGCGCCCCCGCCGACCTCGGCAGTCTCTCCGACCCCGGCACTCCCGCCGCCGTCCCGGACGCTCCCGCGGAGGACCACGGGACGCCGGAGGTGGCCGGCCTCGCCGCGAGGCTCCGCGAGCACCGGCTCGGCAGCCGCCTCACCCTGGAGGTCGCCGCCGCCCGGGTCGGTCTCTCCCCAGCCTACTTGTCCCGGCTGGAGACGGGGCGCCGGCAGCCCTCCCTGCCCGTCCTGCTCGGCCTCGCCCGCGCCTACGGCACCTCCGTCTCCGGTCTGCTCGGCGAGGCGTTCACCGAGCCCGACCCGGTGGTGCGCGGCGGCGCGATCGAACCGGGCCGGGCCGGCGGCTGGGGCTACCGGCGGGCCGGCGCGCCCGGCCGGGCGATGCAGGCCCTGCGCGTGCACGTCCCCCCGGGCGTGCAGGACGCGGTGGTCCGGGTCCACCCGGGCGAGGAGTGGCTGTACGTGCTCCGCGGCCGGCTCAGGCTGACCCTGGGCGAGCGGGTCCACCTGCTCGACGAGGGCGACTCGGCGCACTTCGACTCGCTCACCCCGCACTGCATCGCCGCCGACTCCTCGTCCGGGGTCGAGCTGCTCTTCATGCACACCCTGCTGCAGAGCCCCGGCGGCGAACTCTGTCTCGGCGGCGGCCCCGCCGCCCCGCACCACTGACCCGACGTCAGGACATCCGGAGGAGATCCCCATGGCCGATCCCACCACCACCGAGACCGGGGCCGTGTCCGCCCCCGCCGCTTCCCCCGCCCCCGCCGTCGTTCCGGCGCCCGCGGCCGTGCGCGCGAAGCCGGCCAAGACCATCGACGCGGGCAAGCAGGCCAACCGCCGGATCGGCGTCCGCCTGGTGATCTACACGGTCGCCACCCATGCCTTCGCCGGCTTCATCCTGCTCCTCTTCGAGCTGGGCAACCGCAACAAGTAGCCAGCCGCCGAGGGTGGTTCAGCTCTCGCGGAGCACCGCGCAGAGGGCGTCCAGGGCGGCCGGGAAGGCGCGGTCGGACGGGGTCGCGTAGCCGACCACCAGGGCCGGCGCGGCGTCCGGCCCGTCCTGCGGCCGGGTGTCGGGAGCGGCGTCCGGTCCGTCCTGCGGCCGGGTGTCCGGCGCGGCGTCCGGCCGGGTGCCGGGAGCGGGCAGGTCCAGGGGCCGTTCGGCGTCCGGCCCGGCCCGGTACCAGTCGAGCCCGGTCAGGACCAGGCCGGCCGCGCGGGCCCGCCCCAGCACCTCCGCCTCCGGACGGGAGCCCGGCGGCAGCTGCAGCACGGCGTGCAGTCCGGCGGCGATCCCGGTGACCCGGACCTCCGGGGCCCGCTCGGCGAGCGCCGCGACCAGCAGGTCCCGGCGGCGCCGGTAGTGCAGCCGGCAGCGCCGCACATGCCGGTCGTAGCGGCCCGAGGTGATCAGCTCGGCGAAGGTGAGCTGATCGGTCACCGGGCTCATGGTGTCCGCCAGGGCCTTGAGCCGGGCGACCGGTTCGACCAGCTCGTCCGGGAGGGCCAGCCAGGCCAGCCGCAGGCCCGGGGCCAGGCTCTTGGCGGCGGTGCCGCCGTAGACCACGCGGTCCGGGTCGAGCGCCTGCATCGCCCCGAGCGGCTGCCGGTCGTAGCGGAACTCGCCGTCGTAGTCGTCCTCGATCACGTACCCGTCCCGCTCGCGGGCCCAGCGCACCGCCGCCGCCCGGCGGTCGGCGGCCAGCGCGGCACCGCTCGGGAACTGGTGGGCCGGGGTGAGCAGCACCGCCCCCAGGCGGTCCGCGGTCCCGCCCGCCCCGCCCGCCCCGCCCAGGTCGTCCAGCAGGTCGGTCCGGGCCCCGTCGCAGTCCAGCGGCAGCGGGGCGAGGCCGAGCCCGGCCGCCCGCAGCACCTCGCGCTGCGGCGGCAGCCCGTAGCCCTCGACCGCGATCCGGCCCGCCCCGCGCCCGCGCAGCGCGGCGGCCAGCAGGCCGAGGCCCTGGCCGAAGCCGGCGCACACCAGCAGCCGGTCCGGATCGGTGCGCACGCCCCGGACCCGGGCCAGGTAGTCGCAGAGCGCCCGCCGCAGCTCGATCCGGCCGAGCGGCGAGCCGTAGTCGAAGGCGTCGTGCGGGGCGACGGCCAGTGCCCGGCGCGCGCTGGCCAGCCAGGCGCTGCGCGGGAACAGGGAGAGGTCGGGCCGTCCGGCGAGCAGGTCGTGCCGCCCGGTGGGGCGGCGGTCGGCGCGGACGGCGGCGGGGCGCCCGGCGGTCCGGGGCGCGGCGCGGTCGGCGACGGTGGTGCCGGAGCCCGGCCGCGCGCCGAGCCAGCCCTCGGCGGTCAGCTGCCCGTACGCCTCGACGACGGTGTTGCGGGCGATGCCGAGGTCCTCGCCGAGCGCCCGGGAGGACGGCAGCCGGGTGCCCGGGGCGAGCCGGCCGTCCTGGACGGCCTCGCGCAGCGCGTCCTCCAGGGCGGCGCGCAGCCCGGCCCCGGCGGCCCGGCGCTCGGTGAGGTCGAGGTGCAGATCGCCGCCGAACGCCGTCCACGGGGCGTGGTCGCGGGCCCGGCCGCCGCGGGGCGCGGCGGGGGAGGCCCCGGGAGTGGCGGCGGGAGGGGCGGCGGGGGTGTCCCGGGGGGCGCTCCGGGGGGTGTCGGGAGCGTTCCGGGGGGCGCTCGGCCCGGGGCCGGGGGTCGTTCGGGCGCGGCTCATGGCGGGATTATCGCCGCACTCCCCGCGGCCTGCGGATCTCCGGTACATTGCGCCGGACGCACGACCGCGGTGGGGGTGGCGAACATGGCTTACCGGTACGGGAGTTCGGCGGTTCCGCGGCGAAGAAGGCGCCCCGGCGGCGGGGGCTGCCTCGGGGCCTTCCTGACGCTGCTCTGCTGCGCGGCGCTGGGCTACCCGCTGGCCCTGCCGGTCCTGCTGCCCGCCCTGATGAGCGCCCAGTCCCCGCCCCAGCACACCACCCCCGGGCAGGTCGCCGTCCTGGTCGCGATCGCGTACGCGGTCGCCCTGCTCCTGGACGGGCAGGCCGCCCGGCGCCGCCGCCGGGTCGCGCCCTGGGTGGTGCCCGCCCGGGCGGCCGTCCTGGCCGGCGCCTGCTCGCTGCTCGCCCACCTGGTCGGCGCGTACGCGGTGCCGGAGCTCCTCGGCACCCAGGACCCGGCCTCGGCGAACGGCTACGCCCTGCAGTGCCTCGCGGTCGGCGCCTTCGCCTGGGGGTGGCGGACCTCGGTCCGCGGCTGGTCCGGCGACCTGCTGGAGCGGCCCCCGGTCCGTCCGGCCCGCACCGGCGCCGGGCGTTCCGCCACGCGCACCACGACCGTCTCACGGCCGTCGGCGGGGGAGGTGTGGGTGGCGATGGTGCCGTTCCGGGACCGGGCGGAGGCCGCCCGGCACTACTGCGTCGTGGTCGGCACCCGGCCCGGCCACGCCGAGGTGCTGCAGATCACCAGCAAGGACAAGGGCCACCGGGACGACTACATCCGGATGGAGAACGAGGGCTGGGACCGCACCGGAAAGGCGTCCTGGGTCGAGATCGGGATGACCCCGCGCCGGGTGCCGTACGCGAGCTTCCTCGCCGACCACCCGCAGGGCCCGTGCCCGCCGCGGATCTGGCGGGAGATCCAGCGCCGCCAGGCCGCTCTCGGCGCCGCCCCGTCCCCGTCCCCCGCTCCGGCCCCCTCCCCGGCCCCGCGTCCGCGTCCGGTCGGCGGCCCGGCCCCGTCCGCCCGCGGCCCGCGCCGCCCCCCGAGCTCCGCCCGCGGCCGGCAGCCCTGACCCCTTCGGCGGCCGTCGGGTCCGGACCCGGACCCGGACCCGGACCCGGATCAGCTCCAGGTCGCGCCGGCCGGCTCCTGGACCGTCGCGTTGATCCGGTTGAAGAAGTTCGTCAGCCCGATCATCAGGATGATCGCCGAGAGCTGCTCCTCGTTGAAGTGGTCCGCCGCCGCGTCCCAGACCGCGTCCGGCACCGCCTGGCCGGAACGGTCGGCGATCCGGGTCGCCGCCTCGGTGAGTTCGAGCGCGGCCCGCTCCTCCTCGTCGAAGAACGGCGCCTCCCGCCAGGCGGCGACGGCGTGCAGCCGCTCGTCCGTCTCCCCGGCCTTCTTGGCCCCGGTGACACCGGCGAACACACAGGCGCTGCACCCGTTGATCTGACTGGCCCGCAGGTGCACCAGCTCCAGGATCCGGTGCGGGACCCCGCCCTGGTACATCGCCTTGTAGATGCTCTGGATGCCCTTCATCGCGTCCGGCAGGACCATGGCGGGGTTCTTCATGCGGGCGGTGTGGCTGGTCATCGGTGGATCCTCCGGGTCTGGGTGGTCCGCGTCGGCCTCGGCGTCACGCGGAGCGGTTAACGTCCGTCGAAGAACTGACGGATCCCGACGCGAGGATGTGACAGGTGGACGGGGAAGACTTTCTGGCGGCCCGCTTCGAGGAGCAACGGCCCCATCTCCGGGCGGTGGCCTACCGGATGCTCGGCTCGCTGAGCGAGGCCGAGGACGCGGTGCAGGAGGCCTGGTTCAAGCTGAGCCGCTCCGACGTGAGCGAGGTGGCCAACCTGGCGGGCTGGCTGACCACCGTGGTCGGACGGGTCTGCCTGGACCTGCTGCGCTCGCGGGCGTCCCGGCGCGAGGACCCGCTGGAGCACCAGGACGGCCAGGAGGTCCGGCTGCCCGATCCGATCATCGGCGGCATCCGGGCCCTCGACCCCGAACAGGAGATACTCACCGCCGACTCGGTCGGCATCGCCCTGATGATCGTCCTGGAGACGCTGGGACCGGCGGAGCGGCTCGCCTTCGTCCTGCACGACATGTTCTCGGTGCCGTTCGACGAGATCGCCCCGATCCTCGACCGCACCGCCGCCTCCACCCGTCAGCTCGCCAGCCGCGCCCGGCGACGGGTCCAGGGCGCCGCCCCCGCGCCGGACGCCGACCTGGCGCTGCGCCGCGAGGTGGTGCGGGCGTTCCTGGCCGCCGCCCGCGGCGGGGACTTCGAGGCGCTGCTCGCCGTCCTCGACCCCGATGTGGTGGCCCGCTCCGACGGCGGCACCCTGCGCCCCGCCACGCTCCGGCGCGGCGCGACCGAGGTGGCGACCGGGGCGAGCCTGTTCGGGTCGCAGTTCACCGGCGAGTCCCGGATGGTGCTGGTCAACGGGGAGCCGGCGGTGGCCAGCTTCCTCGACGGACGTCCGCTCTCGCTCGCGGTGTTCACCGTGCGCGGCGGCAGGGTCGTCGCGCTGGACATCTTCACCGACCCGGAGCGGCTGGAGCGGCTCGGCCTGTCGGCCGTCTGACGCCGTGCCGGGCGCCGTCGGCCGGGTCGTGGGACACCTCCACGGCCCGGCCGGCGGCACCCCCTACCCCTCGTCGCCCCCGTGCGGCAGGATGTCGAAAAGATCTTGTCCAGGGATGTCGAGACCCCGCGGCCCGCTCCGACCGAAGGGTGAGAGCGCGCCGGACGGAGCGCACGACCGGGAGGACACCCGAGATGAAGTACCTCGCCATGATCTACGGCAACCAGGCGAAGTGGGACGCGTTCCCGGCCGAGGAGTGGCCGGAGGCGATCGCCAAGCAGGAGGCCTTCAACACCAAGTACCGCGAGAGCGGCGAACTCCTCGGCGCCTACGGCCTCGCCGACGCCGCCGCCGCCCAGCTGGTCCGCCGCGCCGACGGCCTGCCCGTCGTCACCGACGGCCCGTACCTGGAGACCAAGGAGTACCTGGCCAGCTTCTACGTCCTCGACTGCGAGAGCCTGGAGCGCGCCCAGCGGATCGCCGCCGACATGCCGTACGCGGACGTCGACCCGGTCGAACTGTGGCCGATCCTGCACGAGTCCCCGTCCCCCGACGCGGCGGACGTGTGAGCGGCGGCCCACTGCCCGGACCGGGCGTCGCCGAGGGCCTGACGCCGGGACCGGGCGTCCCCGAGGGCCTGCTGCGCGAACTCGCGCCGCAGGCCCTCGGGGCGCTGGTGCGCCGCCACGGCCGGGGCCTGTTCGACGCCTGCGAGGACGCCGTGCAGGAGGCGCTGCTGGCCGCCGCCACCCAGTGGCCGGCCGACGGCCTGCCGGAGAACCCGCGCGGCTGGCTGGTGACGGTCGCCACCCGGCGGCTGGTCGACAGCGTCCGCAGCGAGGCGGCCCGGCGCCGCCGCGAGGACGCCCTCGCCCTCGCCACCCCGCAGTCCGCCCTGCTCGGCCCCGCCCCCGACGCGGCCGCCGACGCCGACCGGGACGACTCCCTGCACCTGCTGTTCCTCTGCTGCCACCCCGATCTGTCCGCCCCCAGCCGGATCGCCCTCACCCTGCGCGCCGTCGGCGGTCTGACGACCGCGCAGATCGCGGCCGCGTTCCTGGTGCCGGAGGCCACGATGGCCCAGCGGATCAGCCGGGCGAAGCAGACCGTCCGCTCCTCCGGCCTGCCCGCCCGGCAGCGGGCCGAACGCCTCGCCGAGGTCCGCCAGGTCCTCTACCTGGTCTTCAACGAGGGCTACACCACCAGCGGCGGCGAGGACCTGACCGCCCCCGAACTGTCCACCGAGGCGATCCGGCTGACCCGGCTCCTGCTCCGGCTGGTCCCGGACGACCCCGAGACCGCCGGACTGCTCGCCCTCATGCTGCTCACCGACGCCCGCCGGCCCGCCCGCACCGGCCCGGACGGGGTCCTGGTGCCACTGGCGGAGCAGGACCGCTCGCGCTGGAACCGGCCCCTGCTGGAGGAGGGCGTGGCCCTGATCGGCCGGACCCTGCCGCGCGGCCCGGTCGGCCCGTACCAGGTCCAGGCCGCGATCGCCGCCGTCCACGACGAGGCGCCGGACGCGGAGTCCACGGACTGGCCGCAGATCCTGGCCCTCTACGACGTGCTCGAAGGCTTTGGCGCCAACCCCTTCGTCACCCTCAACCGCGCCGTCGCCCTCGCCCTGGTCGACGGCCCGGCGGCCGGCCTGGCCGCGCTCGCCCCGCTGGAGCAGGACCGCAGGTTCGCCCGGCACCACCGCCTCCTCGCCACCCGGGCCCACCTGCTGGAACTGCTCGGCGACCCGACGGCCGCCACCGTCTACCGCGACGCCGCCCGCCGCACCACCAGCGCCCCCGAACGCCGCCACCTCACCGAGCGGGCCCGCCGACTGGAGACCGACCACCGACCGGAGAGCTCGCAGCCATGACCGAACGCACCGTGATCCGCGACGACGTCACCCTCGTCTGCCACGACCGGGGCGGCGACGGCCCACCGCTGCTCCTGCTGCACGGCCTGGCCGGGTACGGGGGCGAGTGGGACACGCTCGCCCGGCACCTCGGGCCGAGGTACCGGGTGGTCACCGTCGACCAGCGCGGCCACGGCGCCAGTACCCGCCGCCCGGCGGACGTCTCCCGGGCCGCCCACGTCGCCGATGTGGTCGCCGTGATCGAGCAACTGGACCTCGGCCCGGTGACCCTGCTCGGCCAGTCCTACGGCGGGCACGCCGCGATGCTGGCCGCCGCCGCGCACCCGGAACTCGTCGAGCGCCTGGTGATGGTCGAGGCCGGCCCGGCCGCCGGCTCGGCCGAGACCGTCGCCGACATCGGTGCCTGGTTCGCCTCCTGGCCGACCCCGTTCGCCACGGCCTCGGCCGCCGTCGAATTCCTGGGCGGCGGCGCCGTCGGCGAGGCCTGGGCGGCCGGGCTCGAGGAACGCGCCGACGGCCGGTACCCGCGCTTCGACCCGGACGTCATGGTGGCGTCCCTCACCGACAACACCCACCGCTCCTGGTGGCCGGAGTGGGCCCGGATCGCCTGCCCCGCCCTGGTCGTCCTCGCGCAGTCCACCATCATCGACGCCGAGCAGCTCGACCGCATGCACCGCGACCGCCCCGACATCGTCCTCGCGAGCATCCCCGGCACCACCCACGACCTCCACCTCGAACGCCCGGAGGCCCTGGTGGAGTTGCTCGAAGCCTTCTGCACCACCGGCCCCGCTCGCGGGTAACCCGGCAAGGCCCCGGCCCGCCGCCCGCCGCCCGCCGCGTCCGCCGCCTGCCGCGCTCGCTGCGCGCCGCGTCCGCTGCGCGCCGTGCCCGCTGCGCAGGAAGTCGACGGGGCCGACTTCCCGCGCAGCGGGGGCTAACGCCCCGGCCCTCGGGAAGGCCTGGGGAAGCGCGGAGCAGGAACGATTCCTCCGCGGGCGACATCGACACTCCGCGACCCGCCGCGCAGGAAGTCGACCGGCCCGACTTCCTGCGCGGCTTGCCCTCGACCGCTGCACCCCTCGGGCCGCCACCGAGGGGTGCAGAAAGGTTTCTTCGGTCTGGGGTTCCGGTGAGGTGGCGTGGGAAGTCGGCCTCTCCGACTTCCTGTGCGGCCGGCCCCCGTTGTTGCGCCTCGGGCGGTCGGCCTGTGGTGTGGTTGGGCTGCGCAGGAAGTCGACGGCGCCGACTTCCTGCGCAGCGGGGGCCAACGCCCAGGCCTTCGGGAAGGCCTGGGGAAGCGCGGAGCAGGAACGATTCCTCCGCGGGCGACATCGACACTCCGCGACCCGCCGCGCAGGAAGTCGACCGGCCCGACTTCCTGCGCGGCTTGCCCGCTCGACCGCTGCACCCCTCGGGCCGCCACCGAGGGGTGCAGAAAGGTTTCTTCGGTCTGGGGTTCCGGTGAGGTGGCGTGGGAAGTCGGCCTCTCCGACTTCCTGTGCGGCCGGCCCCCGTTGTTGCGCCTCGGGCGGTCGGCCTGCGGTGCGGTTGGGCTGCGCAGGAAGTCGACGGCGCCGATTTCCTGCGCAGCGGAGGCCAGCCCGCCGTGCCCCTAACGGAGTTGTTGCGGTGCCGTGCGCAGCCGGGTGTGCAGGTGGCCGTCGAGGGGGAAGGCGGGCGGGGTCGCGGTGAGGACACGCTCGAAGGCGTACCCGCTCTTCTCCGCGACCCGGCAGGAGGCGGTGTTGTCCACCTGGTGCAGCAGTTCGAGCCGTTGGAGCCCGCCCGGGCCCAGGGTGTCGAAGGCCCAGTCGGTGAGCGCCTCCAGGGCGCGCGGCGCGACGCCCCGGCCGCGGGCGGGGGCGGCCGTCCAGTAGCCGACCTCGGCGGTGGACCCGCCGGGCGAGACCCGCTTGAGCACGAGGTTGCCCAGCGCCGGCCCCGGCTCCGCGTCCGGCCGCTCCTCCAGGACGGCGAAGGCGAACCGGTGTCCCGCCGCCCAGGCCTCCTGTTGGGTGTCCACCCAACGGAGCGCGTCCGCCTCGTCGTCGAGGACCGAGGTCGTCCAGCGGCGCAACACCGGGTCCCGGTACACCTCGACGAGTGCCGGCGCGTCCTCGCTCCGCCAGGGCCGGAGCAGCAGAGCGGGGGCGGACGGGGTGGCGTCGGCGTACAGGACCACGGTGTCGTTCATCGGAGGATCGTATCCGGGCGATCGTCCGACGCCTGGTCAACAGCCGTGACACCGCAGGCCGATGGGGGTGCCGTCGTCCGAGGGGTGCGTGGCAGACTGGGCGGCCGACAGACAGTTCGTTCGAGTAGGACACGGGGGCGGGCATGAGCGGTCGGGGGACGGTGCTCGGCGGGCGCTACACCCTGACCGGGCGCATCGGCGGCGGCGGGATGGGCGCCGTCTGGCGGGCCGAGGACTCGGTGCTCGGGCGGCCGGTGGCGGTGAAGATCCTCCACCCGGCGCTGCTGGCGGACGTGACCTTCGCCGAACGCTTCCGCCGCGAGGCGCGCATGCTCGCCCTGCTCGACCACGCCGGCATCGTCGACGTGCACGACTACGGCGAGGAGGAGCCGCCGGACGCGGACGGCGACCGCCTCGCGTATCTGGTGATGGAGCTGGTCGACGGCCGGCCGCTGGACCGGGTCCTCGCCGCGGACGGGGCCTTCCCGCCCGCGCGGGCGCTCGGACTGCTCGCCGAGGCGCTGGACGCCCTGCACGCCGCCCACCGGCGCGGGATCGTGCATCGCGACGTCAAGCCGTCCAACCTGATGCTCCGGGCCGACGGCCGGGTGACGGTCACGGACTTCGGCATCGCCCGGTCCATGGCCGGGACCAGGCTCACGGCCTCGCACGCGGTGATCGGCACCGCGCTCTACATGGCGCCGGAACAGGCCGAGGGCAAGGCCGTCACCCCGGCCGTCGATCTCTACGCGATCGGCGTGGTCTGCTACGAACTGCTCGTCGGCAGGCCGCCGTTCACCGGCGGGGGCATGCTGGAGGTGGCGCTCAAGCACCTGCGCGAGCCCGCGCCGGAGCTGCCGGGGGACATCCCGCCGGCGGTGCGCGCGTTCGTCGCGACGGCGCTGGCGAAGGACCCGGGGGACCGGTTCGCCGACGCGGCCGCGATGGCGGCGGCGGCCCGGGCGGCGGCGGGCGGCGAAGGGCCGTCGGCGCTCGCGGCGCCCGCGCCCGCGGTGGCCAAGCCTTCCGCCGCGAAGGAAGCCCCCGCGGAATCCGTCGCCGAGGTGGTTCCTTCGGCGAGCACGGAGCGGTCCGGACGGCTGCGCAGGCGCGGCTTCCTGGTGCCGGTGGTCCTGCCGATCGTGATCTCGGTCGGTACGGCCACCGTGCTGCTCGTCGAGCGGGCGCCGTTCACCTCGCGGGCGCAGGAACCGGGTTCGCCGCCCGCGGTCACGGTGACCATGACCGCCTGGCCTGCGGGTGCGTCGCCGACCGGGGCCCCGACCCCGTCCCTGTCCGCCGTCCCGACCGTGCCGGGTGCTCCGTCGGGTTCGTCCTCCCCGTCCTCCCTGGCCTCCCCGGCCACCCCGGGCGGGAAGCCCACGCCTTCGTCCACGACTCCGCCGCCGCCCTCCGCGTCCAGGCCGGGCGGGTCCCCGTCCGCGGCCCCGAGCGCTCCGCAGCCGCCCCAGCAGTCACCCGCCCAGGCCCAACAGTCCACCCCGGCGGGCCCGTCCACCGCCCCGTCCTCCGCGGTGACCGGCGCGCCTCCGGCCGCGGTGCCCCCGGCGACCACCGCCCCCGGAGGTGCCCCGGCGAGCGGCTGCGGCGGCACCAACTGGGGCTACATCACCAATGTCGCCGACGGCCTCCGGATGGGCCTCTCCCAGGACGGCCTCGCCGGCGGCCAGGCCGTGGTCATGGGTGGCGCGACCGGCTACGGCTGGGTGCACACCGTTCCCAGCAGCTGGCACCAGTTCAACCCCTGCAAGCTGAGCGCCCCCGTCCTGGTGCAGGAGATGGACGGCCGGGTGGCGCTGTCCAACGGCTTCAGCTTCCTCACCAACTGGACGGTCACGGCCGCGACCACCCCGGGGGCCTTCTACCTGAAGGACTACATGGGCCAGAACTGCCTGACCGACAACGGCGTCGGCGCCCAGCTCACCATGACCGCCTGCACCCCCGGCAACAAGACCCAGGAGTTCCGCATCCCCTAGTAGGTGTTAGCAGCTATTAGTGGCTGTTAAGGGCTGGACGTCGGCGCTGACGATGTGCCAGGATCGTCCTGCGGCCGACCGCAGGGGGCGGCCGCAGAAGGGGAGGACCAGTCATGTCCCAGGAGAACCCGGAGTACGTGTCGGTGCCGGTGCCGGCCCACCTCGTCCCGGCCGTGTACGCCTTCATCGCCGAGCGCAGCGGTGTCACCGCAGGTGTCGTCGCCGCGCCCACCGCCGGGGACCTCGCGATCAGGTCCCCGCAGGGCGAGCAGCAGCGCCGCCGCGACGAGTGGACCGTCGAGGACCTCCGCACGCTGATCAGTGACCGCCGCGACTCCGTCCAGGTGGTCGTGGCCATTCTCGACATCCTCGCCGAGCAGCCCGGCACCCGGGTCGGCTACGGCGACCTCGCCGGGGCGCTGAAGCTCGACCGCACCCGGCTGCGCGGCGCGCTGTCCGGCTTCACCCGCGTCCTGAAGGCCCACTACGAGCGGGAGTTCTGGCCGATGTGGTGGACCGAGGTGCCGGCGGGCGAGGGGCGGGGCAGCGAGTTCGTGTACTACGTCAGCGAGGTCGTCGCGAAGCGCTGGCGCGAGGCTCGCGCCGAGGCCTGAGCGGCGGTGAAAGGTGCCGAGTGGCGGTCAACGCCACTCGGCACCCGCCGTCCGGCCGTCACTGGGTGCCGCTCACAGCTCCACCTGCCGCCAGCCGTCGCCGCCCGCTCCCACCGGAGCAGGCGAGAAGTCGTAGCGGACGCCCTGCGGCCCGAGGGCGAGCAGGGAGATCGAGGAGGAGCCCCAGATCCGGCCGTTCCCGAAGTTGCGCCGCTGGACCAGGGCGGCGGGGGCGTCGAGGGGCAGCCCGTCCCCGGTGACGATCGGCAGCCAGGCGCCCCAGGCCCGCTCGGTGTTCGGGTCGTCGAGCGGCGGCAGTGGGCGGGGCTCGGCCTCGAACCGGGCCCGGAAGTGGTCGGCGCGGGCGGCCATCAGCGAGCGGATCCGCTCGGAGGCGGTGCGGCTCTCGGCCAGGCCCTCCGGTCCGTCGTTCAGGACCACGCTCAGCCCGGTCGGCAGGTCCAGTGCGACGAGCCGGCCGCCGGTCCCGCCGCCCCAGCTGAGCACCCGGGCGCCGTCGGGCCGGACGACGACCAGGTGGAACGGGTCGTACCGGTCGAGCTCCAGGGTGTCGATCCGGCCGCCCCGGACGGCGAGCAGCGGCAGTTCACCGCGCGAGAGCCGGGCGGCTTCCGGTGCCGAGGTGCCGAAGCCGTTCAGCAGGCAGGCCGCCACCGGTTCGGAGCCTCCGGAGCCCGTGCTGCCCGGCTCCACCGCGAGCCACGTCCCGCCGGCGACCAGGTCGAGTCCGCCGACCACCGTGGGCTGCGCGGGCCAGTGGTGGCCGGGCGGAGACCAGCGCCGTCCGACGTACTCGTCCCGCACCGACAGCAGCAGTACCGGCACCGCTGCGGACGGCTCGATGCTCACGAACGCCGTACACACGTCCTGTCCCCCTGACCTCGCCCTCCCCGCGATCCTCGCACGCCTGTTCGCCGATCGGGAGGGGCAGGTCCTGCGGGCGTCCGGGGTGTCCCGGACGTCCGGGACACCCCGGACGCCCGCAGGACGCTCGGGCGCCGAAGATGCTCGTCCGACCCCCCGGTTGCACCGCGCTCCGTGTACTCCGTGCACTTTGCAAAGTGCGACTTTGCAAAGTGCACGGAGCCCGAGCCCGGCTCCTTGCTCCGCCCTGATTCGGGCCTTCCCAGCCCTTCCCGGCCCTTCCCCGCCCTCCTCCGCCCTCCTCCGCACTTTGCAAAGTCACACTTTGCAAAGTGCGGAGCGCACAGCAGGGGCGAGGGGGGAGAGTAGGAGAGACCGGGGGAGAGCAGGGGAGAGCACGGGAAAGCGGGCGCCAGCGGCTGCGGCAGCGGCTGCCCGCCACTGGAGTGGCCCATGATTTCCGTGCCCGAACGTACCGAAGCGCCAGGCCGCCACGCCCCTAGGCTGAACGCTATGACGACCACGAACAACACCCCCGTCACCCCCGCCGACACCCCGGTCCCCGCGCCCGCCCAGCGCATCTCGCTCCCGGACCTCGCCCCCGATTTCTACAAGGCGATGATCGGCCTGGACCGCCGGGCCCGCCAGGGCGTGGACCCGGTCCTCGCCGAGCTGGTCAAGGTGCACGCCTCGATGATCAACGGCTGTGCCTTCTGCATCGACATGCACAGCACCGACGCCCTCGGGAACGGCGAGCAGAACCACCGCCTGCTCTCCCTCCCGGCCTGGCGCGAGACCCCGTGGTTCACCGCCAAGGAGCGCGCCGCCCTGGCGCTGACCGAGTCCTTCACCCTGCTCACCCAGGGCCATGTGCCGGACGCCGTCTACAACGAGGCGGCCGCGCACTTCGAGGAGGCCGAGCTGGCGCAGCTGATCGCGCTGATCATCACCATCAACGCCTGGAACCGGATCGGCGTCGGCACCCGGCTCAGCCCGGCCGCGAAGTAGCGGGGCGGCGGACGATGACGGTCGAGCAGCGGGAGAAGGCCCGCGCCCTGCGTGAACTCCACCGCCCGGGCGAGCCGTTGGTGCTCGCCAACGTCTGGGACGCGACCAGCGCCCGGCTGGTCGCGGCGGCCGGGGCGCGGGCCCTCGCCACGGCCAGCGCGAGCGTCAGCTGGGCGCTCGGCAGCGCCGACGGCGAGGGCGCCGACCGCTCGCTGGTGCTGGCGCAGACGGAGCTGATCGTCCGCGCGGCCGGCCCGCTGCCGGTCTCGGCGGATCTGGAGAGCGGGTTCGCCGGGACCGCCGCGGGGGTCGGCGGGACGGTCGAGGCACTGCTCGCCACCGGCGCGGCCGGCGTCAACCTGGAGGACGGGGGTCGGCCGGTCGCCGAGGCGGCCGAGCGGATCGCGGCGGCCCGGGCGGCGGCGGACGCGGCCGGGGTGCCGCTGTTCGTCAACGGCCGCACCGACGTGTTCCTGCACGCCGGGGGCGACGCGGACCCGGCGGAGCTGCTGGACGAGGCGGTGGCCAGGCTGCGGGCCTACGCGGAGGCGGGCGCCGACGGGGTGTTCGCCCCGGGGGTGTCCGATCCGGCGGTGATCGCCGCACTGGTCGCGGCCGTTCCGGCGCCGCTCAATGTGCTGGCCGGACCGGGCTCGCCGTCCGTGCCGGAGCTGGCGGCGCTGGGCGTGGCCAGGATCAGCCTGGGGCCGGGTCTGGCGAAGGCGGCGTACGCGGCGGTGCGCCGCGCCGCCGAGGAGGTGTACGGGGACGGAACGTACTCCGCGCTCGGCGGCGGGCTCGACTACGGGGAGTTGCAGGGGCTGTTCGTCACCCGGTGAGCGCGCCGAGGGTGCCGAGCGTGCCCACGGCGTGGTTGACGAGGGTGCCGTTGGAGCAGGTGGTGGGCCCGGCGCCGTGGCTGCCGAGGGCGGGGACGGCCGCGAACTCCTGGAGGCAGGCCGCGGCGGACGCGAAGTCCGGCCCGGTCGCCGCGCCACCACCGGAGCCGGCGCCCGCGCCACCATCGGAGCCGGCACCGGCGCCGGAGTCCGGACCGGGGGCCGAGCCCGCCGCGAACGCGGCGGTAGGTGCGGCGGCCAGCGCCAGCGCGGCCAGCAGGAGCGCGCCCGGCCGCCGCACGCCGCTCACAGGCCGTGCCCGATCTCGCCGCTGAGTCCCGGGTGGGTCATCTGGTTGGTGCCGATGGCCTCGATCTCGCTCGCCGTACCGCCGACCACCGGCAGGTCCTTCGCCTCGTGCAGCAGGAGGTCGGCGGGGGAGAGGGTCATCCCGTTGGACAGGCCGCCGAGCGCGTCCGGGGAGGCCGCGGTGGAGGTGGCGGCGGACGCGGACGGCACGGCGGCGGCGAGACCGGCCACGGTGAGGGCGGCCAGGGCGGCGAGTTTCTTCATGAACCCCCCAACGACCCGGCCGCCCCGAGGTCACCGCGGCGCGCGCGGCGACCGGCGGGTCAGACCGTGACCCGCAGCGTGCGCACGCTGTTGCTGACGAACGAGGCGATCGGCTCCGGCTCCGGCCCGTCCGCGAGCGCGAGCCTCGGGTAGCGCTCGAACAGGAACCGCAGCGCCGTCTCCGCCTCCAGCCGGGCCAGCCCCGACCCCAGGCAGAAGTGCGGGCCGTGCCCGAAGGACAGGTGCCGGTTCGGCTGCCGGCCGAGGTCGAAGCGGTCGGCGTCGGGGTAGTGGGCCTCGTCCCGCCCGGCGGCCGCGTAGGAGGCGAGCAGCGCCTCGCCGCGCCGGATCACCACGTCGCCGACCCGGATGTCCTCGGTGGCGTAGCGGAGCGGGAACTGCCCGACCGGAGAGTCGTACCGCAGCGTCTCCTCGACCACGGCCGACCACGGCACCGTGCCGTCCAGCACCGTCCGCAGCTGCTCGGGGTGGGCGAGCAGGGCGCGCACCGCGTTGGTGATCAGGTTGAGCGTGGTCTCGTGCCCGGCCACCAGCATCAGCAGCAGGGTGCCGACGAGTTCCGCCTCGCTGAGCCGGTCGTCCTCCGCGCGGGCGGCGATGAGGTCGGTGGTGAGGTCGTCCCCGGGTTCGGCCCGCTTGGCGGCGACCACCGAGGCCAGCAGGGCGAACAGCGACCGCTGCGCGGCGGCGGCGGCCCCGGGGGTCGCGGAGCTGGAGACCAGGGTGTCGGACAGTTCGTGCAGCTCGTCCTGCTGCTTGGGCGGCAGGCCGAGCAGTTCGCCGATCACCTGCATCGGCAGCGGGTAGGCGAAGTGCTCGCGCAGGTCGAACGCGCCGTCCAGCTCGGCGATCCGGTCGAGCAGGGCGGTGGTCCTGCTCTCGACGGCGGGCTGCAGGGCGGCCACCCGGCGCGGGGTGAAGGCCTGGGTGACGAGTCCGCGCAGCCGCCGGTGGTCCTCGCCGTCGACGGTGATCATGCCGGGGACGGTGACGAAGTTGATCAGCGGCCAGCCCTCGGGCAGCCGGCCCTCCCGGAACACCGTCCACAGCTGGGGGTCCTTGCCGACACGGGGGTCGGCGAGGAGCTCCTGGAGGGTGTCGTGGTGGGCTATCGCCCAGACCACCACCCCGCCAGGGAGTTCCACCAGGACCGCCGGGCCGGCTCCGCGGAGCCGGGCGTTCTCGCTGTGCTGGTCGCGTCCGAAGGCGTCGAGGACGACGGGCCCGGGTCTTCCGTCGACGAGGCCGTCCCCGAGGCCGTCCCCGAAGCCGTCCCCGGTGTCTGCGGGGTCTGCGACGTGTGCGGCGGTGTCCATGCGGAGGGCCTCTCGGGAGCTGGCGGGCGGGGCGGGGTGAAGGCGCTGTAGAGCACCGGGAGGCTGATCAGGGCGCGCGACCAGGGGGACGGGCGCCAGGCCAGCTCGTGCGGGGGGACGGCGAGTTGGAGGTCCGGCAGGCGGTGCAGCAGGGTCTCGACGGCGGTCTCGACGATGATCCGGGCCGGGTGCTGGGCCGGGCAGACGTGCTTGCCCGCCCCCCAGGCCAGGTGGGCCCGGTTGCCGCCGATCGACGCGTGCCCCATCGAGGCGTGCCCGTGGGCGCCGGGGCCCTGGGCGGCCGGGTCGGCGTTGGCCGCGGCCAGGCCGAGCACCAGCATGTCGCCGCGGGCGATGAACTGGCCGCCGAGCACGGTGTCCGAAGTCGCCCACCGGCCGGGGAAGTTCTGCGTCGGCGGGTCGCGCCAGAGCACCTCCTCCAGCGCGTCGGCGACGGTCAGCCGGCCGCCGGTGAGGGTGGCCCGGAAGCGCCGGTCGGTGAGCAGCAGCCGCAGGGTGTTGCCGGTCCAGCAGATGGTGGTCTCGTTGCCGGCGATCATCAGCACCACCAGGTGGTGCACCGCCTCCTCGTCGGTCAGCGCGGCCGGGTGGGCGAGCAGCCAGGAGGTGAGGTCGGCGCCGGGCGTGGTCCGGCGCTGCCGCACCAGGTCGACCAGGAGGGTCTGGAACTCCTGGTTGGCGCGCACCGATTCGGGGCCGCTGTCGGCGATGTGGCTGATCAGCCGGATCAGGTGCGCGCCCGCCTCGTCGGGCAGGCCGAGCAGTTGGGTGAAGACCAGCAGCGGCAGCCGGCGCGCGTACTGGGCGACCAGGTCGGCGGTGCCGTCGGGGCCCCAGCTGTCGATCAGCGCGTCGGCGGCGGCCTCGGTGGTCTCGCGCAGCTGCCGGTGGTCGACCCGGGCGAGGGTGTCGGCGACGGCGGCGCGCAGCCGCTGGTGCTCGGCGCCGTCCAGGTTGAGCAGGGTGGGGCGCCAGGAGGTCATCGGCTGGAGCCGCGAGTCGGCGGCCAGCCGGCCTTCGGCGGGGACCCGCCAGCGGCGCGAGTCCTTGGAGAACAGCGCCTCGTTGCGGGTGAGTTCGAGCAGTTCGGGGTAGCCGAGGACGAGCCAGGACTCGACCCCGGGTTCCAGTTCGATCGGTGCCACCGGCCCGTACTGGGCGCGCAGCCTGGCGTACAGGCCGTGCGGGTCGTCGGCGACGGCGGAGCCGTGCAGCGGGGTGAGCGGTACCCCGACCGGCAGCCCGCCGGGCAGGGTGCCGCCGTGGGCCTCGGCCGGAGGGACGCCGCCGTGGGCCGTGGCCGGAGGGACGCCGCCGGCCACGTGCGCGGGGCACCCGGGCGGCGGGACGGCCGTCGTGCCGGGCTCGGGAACGGTCATCGCTGCGGCTCCAGGACGGCGGTGCGGTACAGGTGGTCGACGAAGTCGATCAGCAGGTCGTACGAGGCCCGCCGGTCCCGGGCGTCGCAGTACAGGATCGGCGCCCCGGGCAGCAGGTCCAGCGCCGACCGCAACTCCTCCTCCGGGTAACTCGGGGTGTCCGGGAAGGTGTTGACGGCGACCGCGAACGGGATCTGCTGCTCCTCCAGCCGCCCGAGCACGTCGAAGCTCTCGTCCGGGCGCCGCAGGTCGACCATGGCGATCGCGCCGAGCGCGCCGCGCGACAGGTCGTCCCAGAGCGGCCAGAACCGCTGCTGGCCGGGCGTGCCGAACAGGTACAGGGCGAGCCGGGGGTTGAGCGTGATCCGGCCGAAGTCCAGCGCCACCGTGGTGGTGGTCTTGCCGCCGCGCCCGGTGAGGTCGTCCACGCCGGTGCTGGCGGCGGTCATGGTCTCCTCGGTGCGCAGCGGGGAGATCTCGCTCAGCGAGCCGACCAGGGTGGTCTTGCCGACGCCGAACGGGCCGGTGACGAGGATCTTCACCGCGCCCTGGACGGACGGCGGCAGGTACTGCGGTGCGGCGGGATCGCCGGCGACCGGGTCAGCGGAGTTGGCGGAGGCCAACGAGTACCTCTTCCAGAAGGGTGGTGGGCAGGCGTTCGGCCTGCGGAACGGGCGGGAGCACCTGGACGGCGCCGAGGTCCCAGAGGTCGCCGACCAGGACCTTGACGACGCCGAGCGGCAGCCCCAGGTGGGCCGACACCTCGGCGATCGACAGCAGGCTGTGGCAGAGGTCGAGGATCCGCCGGTGCTCCCGGTTGAGCAGGACGTGCTCGGGGAGTTCGGGCCGGTCCGGTAACGCGACGACCAGGCTCTCGAACGCCAGCTCGGCGCGGGTGGGCCGGCTGCGGCCGCCGGTGATGACGTAGGGGCGGACCGGGCCGCCGCTCACCGCTGGCCCCCCGCCGCGAGATCGGCGCGCGGAGGACTGGTGAGGTGGGTGCCGATCCGCTCGACCAGGACCTGCATCTGGTAGGCCACCAGGCCGGCGTCGACGTCGTCGCCGGTCACCACCGCCAGGTGGGCCCCGGCCCCGGCGGCGACGATGAAGAGGTAGCCGCCGCCGTACTCGATGACGATCTGCCGGGTCGCGCTGCCCCGGCCGCCGAAGCCCTGGGCGACACCCCGGGCCAGCGACTGGAGGCCGGAGCAGGCCGCGGCGAGCCGCTCCGCGTCCTCGCGCACGATGCCCTCGCTGCGCCCGATCTCCAGGCCGTCGTTGGACACCACGACGGCGTGCTGGACCTGCGGGACGTTGACGATGTCGGCGAGCAGCCAGCCGAGGTCAGGGGTGGTGGTCATGGAACTCTCCGGGGCGCTGGGGAAGCTGGGGGGAAGGGGGAAGGGAAGGGTCGTACGGGTCCGGGGAGCCGGCCCGGGCGGCCGAGCGGCCGCCGGCGGTGCCGGCCTGGAACATCGACATGAACGCCTGGGCCTGCTGCGCCGAGCGGTACGGCGGGGCCGGCGGCGGAGTGGGGGCGGCGTTGGCGGCGTGCCGGGTGGCGGCGCGGCCCCGGCGGTGGCTGCGGCGGGGCAGCGGCGGCGGGACGGCGTCCGGTGCGTCGTTGGCCGACGACGAGCCGACCGACGGTGAGCCGGTCAACGGTGAGCCGGTCGTCGGGTAGCCGGCGACGGGCGGGTACACGGGCGGGTAGCCGGTGGCCGTGGCGGGGTCGTACGGCGCCGGGTCGTCCAGGTCGTACGGGACGCCCTGCGGAGAGTGCGGCGTGTACGGCTGGTAGGGCTGGTACGGGTCGTGCGGCGCGTGCGGGTCCTGCGGCGCGTACGGGTCGTACGGTGCGTGCGGCTCGTAGGGCGCGTGCGGACGGTCCGCCGCGGTGTCCGGGTACGCCGTCGCGCTGTCCGGGTACGCCGCCGGATCGGGCAGGTCGGGCCGGGCCTGGGGGACGCCCCGCCCCCGGGGCCCGGACCGCGCGGGCGCGGCCGATCCCCCGAACACCGCGTCGCCCCGGCCCAGGCCCGGCACGGTCGGCGGCAGCGGCTCGGTGAGCAGCGCGTTCGGCAGCAGCACCACCACCCGCACCCCGCCGTACGGCGAGGGCGCGGAGCCGATGGTGACCCGGAACCCGTACTGCTCGGCGAGCCGGCCGACCGCCGCCAGGCCGAGCTGGGGCACCTCGCCGAGGCGGGAGACCTCCAGCGTGGAGCCGCCGGCCAGGGCGTCGGAGGCCTTCTCGACGGCGAGTTCGGGCATCCCGACACCGCCGTCGTCGATCTCGATCACGGCCCCGTTGTGCACCGGCATCAGGGTGACGTACACCTGGGTGCTGGGCGGGGAGTAGCGGGTGGCGTTGTCGAGCAGTTCGGCCACGGCGTGGATCAGCGCCTCGGCGGCCGCGCCGACCACGGCGGTCTCGATCCGGCTGCGGATCATCACCCGCTGGAACGGCAGGATGCGCGACTGGGCGCCGCGCACGACGTCCTCCAGCGAGACCGGCTCGGGCCAGTGGCGGCCGGCCCGGGCTCCGCAGAGCACGGCCAGGGTCTGGGCCAGCCGGGCCTGTTGGGCGGCCGCGTGGTCGGCCTTGAGCAGGCCCTCCAGCAGGGTCGGGTCGTCGTGGGTGCGCTCCATCTCGTCCAGCAGGGCCTGCTGGTCGTGGGCCATGACGAGGATCCGGCGGGCCACGCTGAGGAAGGCCCGCTGGGTGGAGGCGTTGAGTTCGTGGTCCTGCTGGGCGGCGGCCAGTTCGGTCCCGCGGCGGGAGAGTTCGGCCGCGAGCTGTTCCCGGAGGCGGTTGATCTCGTGTTCCTGCTGGGTGACCCGACGGCGCTGGGTGGTGGAGACCGCGCGGTAGCGGGCGGCGGCCACCAGGGCGAGAGCGGCGAGCACGCCTGTTGCCGTTGCGCACCACTGAGTCATCGTCACGCGGCGAATTCTAGGGCGATGATCCTATGAAGGTGCGACCGGATCTCGCCAGGTGACCGGATCTCATCGATATCCCGTCAATACCGCGTCGGTCCGCACTGGTTCGGACGCGATCGGACTGTCCGTGGGCAGTCGACCGGTGTCCCGTCAGCCCCGCTGGTGCACAGCCGACAAGCGGTGCAACAGCAGCAACGCGACGTCGTCCGGGCGCGAACGCCGCTCGGTCACGTTCAGGGTGAGCAGATCGGCCAGCTTTTCCAGGTCCGGCCCCGGCTCGGACCGGACCGGACCGGCGTTGCGCGCCCACAGCTCCAGTCCGCCGAGCATCCGGTGCACCGACTCGTCGTAGTCCTCCTCGCGGTCCTCCACGAGGCCGTCGGTGTAGGCGAGCAGGGTCTCGCCGGGCGGCAGGTACTCGACCACCAGCGGGTAGGGCCGCTCGGGGGCGACGCCCAGCGGCGGGCCGCCGGGCAGGTCCAGCTCCACCGCCCGGGCGTCCGCGGTGACCCGGACCGGCGCCGGGTGCCCGGCCCGGGCGGCCCGCAGGGTGCCGTCGGCCGGGTCGAGGGTCAGGTACAGGCAGGTGGCGAACAGCTCGGTGTCCAGTTCGGTCAGCAGCCGGCTGGTCCGGGCGAGCGTGGCGGCCGGATCGTGCCCGTCGGTCGCGTAGGCCCGCAGTCCGCTGCGCAACTGCCCCATCACCGCCGTGGCCTCGGCGTTGTGGCCCTGGACGTCCCCGATCACCAGCCCGATCCGGCCGTCCGGCAGCCGCAGCAGGTCGTACCAGTCGCCGCCGATCTGCATGCCCTCGGTGCTCGGCAGGTAGCGGGCGGCGCTGGCGATCCCGGGCAACCGGGGCAGGGTGCGCGGCAGCATCGCGCGCTGCAGCTCGGTCGCCCGGTGGTGGTGGGTGTCGTAGAGCCGGGCCCGTTCCAGGGACTGGGCCAGGATGCCCGCGAACGAGGAGTAGAGGGTGCGGTCCTCGCGGCCGAACGCGCGCTCGGTGGCGAAGGTGATCAGGCAGGAGCCGACCTGCCGTCCGGAGGCGATCAGCGGCAGCACCGCCCACGCGGCCGGGGCGAGCGGACTGCCGGTCCCGTCGCCCTCCCCGGCGGGACCGGCCGGCTGCTCCGGCCCGCGCCCGCGCCCGCGTCCGCGCCGGGCCGGCTCGCTGAACAGCGGGGCCGACCGGGCCAGGGCGCGCTGCATCACGCCCTCCGAGAGGTCGGCCAGCCGGGTCAGCTCGGTGCGCCGCTCGCCCCCGTAGACGGTGTGCGAGACGGGCAGCAGCCGGCCCTCGTCGACCAGGTCCAGCACGATGCCGGCCGCCCCGAAGGCCGGTCGGCAGATGTCGGTGACGGCCGTGGTGACGTCGTGGACGGTGACCGCCCGGGACAGCGCCCGGGTGAGCGCCAGCAGCAGCGCCGACCGGGCTCCGGCGGCGGAGGTGCCCTCGGTGGCGCCGGCGGCCTCCTGGCCCGGGGCGGACGGGGTGCCCGGGGCGCCCTCGGCGGACGGGGCCGGGGACCGTCCGCCGGCCCGCCCGTCCCCGGGCGGGCGTTCGCCGGGGGCCCGGCCGTGGTCGAGATCGGCGATCAGGCCGGCGATCCGCACCGGACGGCGGTGCACGTCCCGCATCACCTCGCCGGTCTCCTCGATCCGGATCACCCCGCCGCCCCGGCGCGGCACCCGGTAGCGCAGCCGGTACGGGCCGCCGGTGGCCAGCGCCTCGGCCATGGCGGCCTGGACGTCGGGGAGGTCCTCGGGGTGGACCACGAGGTCCAGGGAGGGCGCGGGGGAGGTGCCGCCGCCCTCCGGCGCCGGCCGGCCGACCAGCCGCAGCGCCTGGGCGTCCCAGTGGGTCTCGCCGGTGACCAGGTCGCGCTCGAAGGCCCCGTGCCCGGAGGCCCGGACGGCGAGCGAGAGCATCGAGTGGGCGGTCGCGGCGGCCGGGTCGCCGACGCCGGCGCACAGGCCGGGGCGCACCCCGTCGGCCGCACCCCGGTCCGAGCGCCCCTCGGGCCCCGGGTGCCCCCCGGGCCCGGCGTGTCCCCCGGTTCCGTCCGCTCCGCCGAGTGCCCCGGTGCCGGCCCTGGCGTGCTCCAGCAGGTAACCGAGCCGGTGCCCGCAGGCGTCCGCGAGGGTCTCCAGCACGTCGAGGTCGCGCCGGGGGACCGTTCCCCGGTGGGCGAGCGCGAGGGCGAGGACGCCCAGCGGCCGGGTGTCGACGACCATCGGCAGGGTGGCGACGGCGACCATCCCGGTGCCCATCCCGGCGTTCCGGTTCGGATAGTCGGCGCTGGTGCGTTCGGGGCTCAGCAGATAGGGGCGGCGCAGCCGCAGGGCCATCGCGGCGGGCAGGTCGCCGGCCGGATCGACCACGCTGTAGCGCTCGTGGGCCCAGTCGGGCAGGCCGTGGGAGGCGGTGAGCCGGAGCATTCCGGCGGAGTCCAGCAGGTAGAGCGCCGAGCCCTCACCGGTGATCCAGCTCGGGCCCTCGGCCAGGACGGTACCGAGCAGTTCGGCGGCGCCGGCGCAGCCCAGCAATAAGCGGACGCAGCGCATGGCACTGCGCGCGGTGGGGCTGCTGCGCGGGTCCACGGGATGGCCGGCCTCTCCGGTGCCTTATGGGGCAGTTAATTCTTAATACCTTATTTCTTAATCGGGTGAGGGGAGAGTCGAACGGTGTGCGCCGGGGTGCCCCGGCCGCCTGGTGTGCGTGGGTCCCCGCCGGGTCCGGTACCCTTCTCCGTACGACGTGCCGCCCCCGCGGTGGCGGGTCGTGTCGGCGCGGGGCTATAGCTCAGACGGTTAGAGCGCTTCCCTGATAAGGAAGAGGCCACAGGTTCAAGTCCTGTTAGCCCCACACCAGTCCGAAGGGCCCGGAGCAGCACGCTCCGGGCCCTTCGGCGTTCCCGCGCCGCTTCCGTCGGCTCTGCGCCGGTCGGGCTCAGCGGGGCCAGTCGCGCAGCCCGGCGGTCATGACGGTGATCATCCGCTCCTGGGTCTCCCCGAGGTCCTCGGCGAGCTGGAAGGCGCCGGCGGTCGACAGCGCGGCGAAGCCGTGGGCCAGCGAGCGGAAGGTGCGGGCCGCGTGGATCGCCTCGGAGCCCTCCAGCCCGTACCCGCGCAGCACCGCGACGATCACCCCGACCAGCCGGGCGGCCGCGGCCGTCAGGTCCTCGTCCGGCCGCGGCGCCTGCGGCAGCGCGGCGTACCGGTACGGGCGCTCGGTGGCGTACGCGTGGTAGGCCCGCAGGACGGCGGCGACCGCCTCGTCCCCGCTCCGGCCGAGCGCGGCCCCGGCGAGCCGGTCGGCCAGCTCCTCGGTGACCCGGACGGCGATCAGCCGGCGCAGTTCGGCCAGTCCGCCGCTGACGTGCTTGTAGAGCGACGGGGTGGCGACCTTGGCGCGGGCGGCGACGGCGGCCAGGGTGAGGGACTCGGGGCCCTGCTCGTCGACGATGGCGAGGGCGTGGTCGACGACCTGCTCGGGGGTGAGTCCGACTCGGGGCATCGTGGGTCTCCTGGTGGGCGTGGTGGGTCGGCGGGCGTGGTGGGTCGGCGGACGGGGGCAGCGGCGGGCGGGGACGGCGCGGACGGCGTCAGGCCAGCTCGGCGAGGAAGCCCAGCAGGGCCCCGGCGGTGGCCTCCGGGTGGTCGGCCATCGGGTAGTGCCCGGCGCCCTCCACCATCACCTTGCGCGCCCCGAGCGCGGCGGCCTGCCGGTCGGCGACCAGCTCCGGGTCGCCGAAGTCGGGGTCCTTGGAACCCATCACCACCAGCGCCGGGCAGCGCACGGCCGAGGTCCAGCCGACGGGCGAGGAGTCGCCGTGCACATAGCCGCGGGTGGCGGCCCGCCGGCCCGGGGTGCGCAGCGCGGAGACCAGTCCGGCCACGTACTCCTCGTGGTCGGCGGGCTTGGGGCCGGGGAAGGCGGCCTTGCGCAGGTAGAGCCCCCAGAACGCGGGCGAGCGCACCAGCAGCGCGCCCATCGCCCGGACCATCGCCCGCTGCAGGGCGGTCGGCGGCACGTTCTCGACGAAGGCGTCGATCAGGACGATCCCGGCGACCCGCCCGGGGGCGTCCGCGGCGGCTCTGACCACGCTGGCGCCGGTGTAGGAGTTGCCCGCCAGCACGGCCCGGTCGATGCCCAGGTGGTCCAGCAGGGCGAGCACGTCGCCGGCGATCGCGGCGGGGGAGTAGTCCTCCCAGAGGATCGAGGACTCGCCGAAGCCGCGCAGGTCCATGGTGATCACCCGGCGGCCGGCGGCGGTCAGCAGCGGGCGCAGGTGCCGGTACGCGGCCCGGCTGTCGAGCATCCCGGGGAGCAGGACGACGGGGGCGCCGTCGCCGTGCCCGGTGTCGTCGAAGGCGATCCGGCCACCGGGAAGGTCGAGGTAGCGGGTGGCGGGGGCGATGGTGCCGTTCATGGGAGCCTCCTCGGGGCGGGTCGTCGGCGAGCGCCGATAGCCATAAAGCTAAGGCTAATAGCCTTAGCCGTCAAGCCCTCCCGAGCGGCGGTCCGCGCCCGGGCCGGTCAGACTCCCTCCACCTTGAACGGGTCGTGCTCGGTCAGCAGCTTGTCCAGCCGGGCCTGGTCGACCCTGGTGACGAGATCGGTGGTCTCCTGCCGGTCCCGGACCACCTTGGCCAGGGTGAACGCGGAGGTGACCGTCCAGAGCAGGCCGACGGCGAGGAAGGCCCTGGTCCACGGCTCGACCGGGAGGAAGGCGATCCCGAAGCCGAGGGCGGCGCCGGAGAGGGCGAAGGACAGGACGGCCTGGATGTAGTAGGCGGCCGTGGTGCGTGACTGCATCGGTGCGCTCATGGCGCCCAGAATGGCCGCGCGCTCCCGGCTGCACATGAGTAGTCGTACTCAGATGGGACCCCGTTCGTTGACGTCCTCTCACGTTCGGTAGTGTCAGGTGTCATCAAACGTCACAAATCGCCCATCGGGCCGCGTAGCGTCCGATCCGTGTCCGGTCGTCACCAACGGATGGCTTGGAATCGGGGGACTCTCGGATTAACGTTTGATAACGCAGCGCGGTCCGCAACGCCGTACCCAGACGGCACCGTGCGCCGTCGCCTAATCCCGCCGGCCGGCCTCCGGGCAGGCCATGGGAGCCGGGGAACCATGTTCCTTGGGGTGAATCGGCAGGGTCAGGGCACCGCCCGGGCTCAGCCGTAGGAGACCTTCCTGCTCCGAACCCGTCAGCTAACCCGGTAGGCGCGAAGGAAGGAAAGGAGCGCGCCTCCGTGGCGTCGACGCACACCCAGGCACACCCGTCCGGGTCCTCCACCGGCACCCAGCTGCTCGACCATCCCGGCCCGTTCGCTGGCCACGGCCCCTTCGGCGGCCCTGCCGACGAGAGCGCCCCGCCGGTCGCCGACACCAGTCGGCACCGGATGCCCCGTCAGACCCGCGGCACCGCGCCGCTGCTCGGCGTCACCGCCGTCGCCGCCACCCTGGGCGCGACCGGCTTCGCCTCCGCCACCCCGGCCGCCGCGCCCGCCGTGGAGAGCCCCGACGAGACCCCGGTCGCGCTCTCCGCCGACCCCGGCCTCGCGCTCGCCGCCCGGATCCAGCAGCAGGCCGACAGCCAGCGCACCGCGGCCGAGGAGACGGCCCGGGTCCAGGCCGCCCAGGAGGCCGAGGCCAAGCGCGCCGCCCAGGTCGCCCAGCAGGAGCAGGCCAGGCGCACCGCCGAGGAGGCCGAGAAGGCCAAGCTCGCGGCCATCAAGCTGCCCGTGCGCGACTACCGGCTCTCCGCCCACTACGGCCAGAGCGCGCGCTACTGGGCGCACCTGCACACCGGCCTCGACTTCGCCGCCGACCAGGGCGAACCCGTCTACGCGGTCGGCCAGGGCACCATCACCTCGGCCGGCTGGGCCGGCGCCTACGGCTACCGGATCGTCGAGACCCTGCCCGACGGCACCGAGATCTGGTACTGCCACCTCTCCTCGATCATCAAGGGCTCCGGCAAGGTCCTCCCCGGCCAGCAGATCGGCAAGGTCGGCGCGACCGGCAACGTCACCGGCGCCCACCTGCACGTCGAGGTCCGCCCCGGCGGCGGCGCCCCGGTCGACCCGGAGACCTGGTTCGAGCAGCGCGGCGTCACCCCCTGACCCCGCCTCCCCCCGAACAGGACGAGGGGCCCCGGCCGCACCGGCCGGGGCCCCTCGCCGTCCTCCGCGCCTACTCCGGCGCCGGTTCCTCCCCGGCCCCGGTCGGCCACTCGCCGTCCGCCGGCCAGTCCCCGTCCGCGGGCTCCTCGCCGTCCGCCGGCCAGTCCCCGTCCGCCGACTCCTCCGCCCAGGCCGCGTCCAGCCCGGCCAGATAGGCCTCGATCTCCGCCGGCCCCGGCTCCGGCGCCAGCTCCGGGAACTCCGCCACCAGCAGCTCCGGCAGCCCCGGCACCGTCCAGGTGCCGGCCAGCTCCAGCGCCGCCAGCGCCGCCGCCTCCTCGAACGCCCCGAAGTCCCCGGCCAGCTCCTCCGGCATCGGCCGGCCGAGCGCCGTCAGCTCGGCCAGGTTCCGGTAGCTGCGCCGCATCAGCCCCTGCTCCAGCAGCCGCCGCGCGCCGTCCGTCGCCATCCCGACCGCCAGCGTCCGGCCGCCGGCCTCCCAGCCGCCGTCGTCCACCGGGTCCAGCGTGCCGTCCGTCTCCAGCGCCGTGAACGCCGCCGTCCGCTCCTCCTCCGGCAGCTCCCGGAACCCCTCCAGCCAGGCCCGCACCGCCGCCCCGTCCGCGGTGTCCACCCCGGCCGCGCGCAGCAGCAGTGTGTACAGCCGGGGCCAGGTCACCAGGTCCGCCCGGCGCAGCAGTCCGGCCGCCACCTCGCCCTGCCACTCGGCCTCCGCGTGCAGCCGCTCCTGCCGCTTGGCGTTCAGCCGCTTCGCCGCCCGCCGGTGGTCGATCAGCAGCCGCACCGCCGCGCCGTACGCGAGCGGGTCCTGCCCCGGCTCCGGCTGGACGTACAGGTACAGCCGCTCGTACAGCAGGTGCTCCACCGCGGCGGAGGTGAGTTCGGGCCAGCCGTCGTGCATCCTGCCCTCGCCCAGCTCCAACAACGCCAGCACCGCTCGCAGCGGGCCCTCGGCGACCGGCTCGCGGCCCTCCGCCTCCGCCCAAACGAGCAGCTCGGCGGCCTTGGTGCGCGGGGCGAGCCGCAGGTCTTCGTCTTCCATAACCACGAACCGTAACCGCTGGTCGCGGGTAGGGTCGGGAGCCATGGTCCCCGTTCGACTCACCGGCCCCCGGCTTGCCGTTCGCGAGTTCCACCACACCCCCGAGGACGTGGCCGCGCTGCACGCCGTGTTCGGCGACCCGGAGGCCACCCGCTACCTCCCGTTCGCCCCGCGCGACCTGGAGACCTGCGACGACCAGGTCGCCCAGTTCGTCGAGGAGGCCGAGAAGGAGCACCGGGAGGTCTACCGGCTCGCCGTCACCCGCCGCGCCGACGCCGAGGACCCGGCCCGCGCCGTCCCGATCGGCAACGCCGCGCTCGGCCTCGTCCCGTACCGCGCCGCCACCATCGGCTACGCGCTGCGCCGCGACGTCTGGGGCTCCGGCTACGCGGGCGAGCTGGTCGCCCTGCTGCGCGACTTCGCCTTCGGCCCGCTCGGCGTGCACCGGCTGGAGGCCCGGGTGGACGTCGACAACACCGCCTCGATCCGGGTGCTGGAGCGGGCCGGTTTCCGGCTGGAGGGCCGGGTCCGGCACGACTACCGGGGCCCGGACGGCTGGCGCGACGCCCGGCAGTACGCCCTGCTCGCCGACGACCCGCCGACCGGGGACGCGGTGCAGGGGGGACCGCTGCAGGGGGGATAGCCCCACCCCCGGTTCGCCGGGGAACCGGATGTCCGGCGGGCGCGCGTTTTGACAGGCTTCAGGGGTCGGCGGGAGACGCCCGACGAGCCCGAACCGCGACCGACCCGAGGGACCGTGACCCGGCCATGAGCACCCACACCATGCAGCGCAGCGAGTACGAGGCGTACGACGGCCAGACCGGGTACGCCAAGGACGACGCCGGAGACCACCGCCCCGGCGCCGCGCACCGCACCGAGGAGCCGCCGTACGCCTGGCGGGCGCCGTTCAGCTCCTACTTCTACCGGGAGGTCGGCTACACGCTGACCGGTCTGCCGGTGGCGATCCTGGGCTTCGTCACCGCCGTCGCGCTGTTCGCCCTGGGCGTCGGCACCTTCGTGACGGTGCTGGGTCTGCCGATCCTGGCCGGTCTGACCACCGCGGCCCGGGGCTTCGGGCGGCTGGAGCGGGCCCGGGTCCGCGGCCTGCTGGCCCTGGACGTCCCCGGTCCGGCCCCGGTGCGGCCCCGGCCCGGCTTCTGGGGTGCCGTCACCGCCCGGCTGGCGGACGCGGCCGGCTGGAAGGCCGTGCTGTACCAGGTGGTGATGTTCCCGTGGGCGATCCTCAGCATGACGCTGTCGCTGGTCTTCCTCTGCGTCGGCTGGACGCTCGCGCTCTACCCCGCCTACCACTGGGTGTTCGCGCGCTGGACGGACTGGCCCGGCTACCGGCTCTTCGACTTCACCAACGGCTCGGGCCGCCACGTCTACTACATCGAGTCGCCGCTGCAGATCGCGGGCGTCTGTCTGGTCGGCCTGCTGTTCGTCTTCGTCACCCCGCAGCTGGTGCGCGGTCTGACCAACGTCAGCCGCCTCGCCGCCCGGGGCCTGCTCGGCCGCTGAACCGCCGGGCCGCTCGCACCGCCCGTCCCCGCCTCCCCCGGTTCTTCCCCGTCTCCTCCCCGTCCCGTTCCGTCCCCGGCCGGCCGATCCTTCGGCCGGCCGTCTGCGGATGCGGCCCCCGGCGGGCCGTGTTCGGATGGCCGCGATGGCCGACCGAACCTCCCCCGCCCCGGCCGCCGCCCTGGTGACCTCCCGTCCGCTGGACGAGTACTGCGGCCTCTTCGGCCTCACCCGGGCCGCGCTCGCCGACCTCCGGGGCCCGCTGCTCGACTGCCCCGGCGGCGCCGCCGCCCTGGCCGCCGAGGCCCGTCCGCTCGGCTGCCGGGTCATCGCCACCGACCCGGTGTACGCCCGGCCCGCCGACGAGATCGCCGCCCGTGCGCTGGCCGCCCGGGCGGCCATGGCCGCCGCGATGGACGCCAGCCCCGAGCTCTACCCGCCCCGCCGTCACCGCCCGCCCGAGCGCTACCTGCGCAGCTGGGACCGGGCCCGCCGGCTCTTCGCGGCCGACCGCGCGGCCCACCCGGGGCAGTACGTCGCCGCCGCGCTGCCCCGGCTCCCGTTCGCGGACGGCACCTTCGCCCTCACCCTCAGCGGCTACCTGGTCTTCGCCTATCCCGCGCTCTTCGGGCCCGAGCGGCAGCTGGCCGCGCTGACCGAGCTGGTCCGGGTCACCGCGCCCGCCGGCGAGGTCCGGGTCCATCCGCTGTTCGACGGCACGGGCCGCCGGGCCGGCGACCTCGACACCGTCCGGCACCTGCTCGGCGAGCGCCGGATCGCCAGCGAGGTCCGGATCCTCCCGCCGGTCACCGAGGGCGCCCGCCCCCGCCGGATGCTCGTACTGCGCCGGGCCGGCCGGTCGGCCCGGCGGCCAGGTAATGGTTGAAAGGCACTTTCATCCCTATACTCGTGGCTCGTGACCGAGATCCTGATCATGCCGGCCGCGGCCACGGACGCCGACCGGCTCACCGCCCTGATCCAGCACTGCTCCGCCTACCGCGGGGTGTACGCGCCGATGATCGCCGGGTACCGGGTGACGCCCGAGTACCTCGCCCGGCACGAGGTCCACCTCGCCGTGCGCGCCGACGACGACCACCTGCTCGGCTTCTACGCGCTGGTCACCGAGCCGGCCGACCTCGACCTGATGTTCGTCGCCGACGAGGCGCAGGGCCTGGGCACAGGTCGCCTGCTGATCACCCACATGCTCGACCGGGCCCGCGCCCTCGGTCTCACCGGCGGCGTCAAGGTCGTCTCGCACCCGCCCGCCGAGGCCTTCTACCTGCGGATGGGCGCCGAGCGGGTCGGTACCTTCCCGGCCCGGCCCCCGATCGGCTGGGACCGGCCCGAACTCCGCTTCGCGCTCTGAGGCCCGACCCCGTCGGCCCCGGGCCCTGTCAGCCCCGGGGCTCCGAGGCGCCTGCGGCAGGGCTGTCCGCCCCGCCCGCCGCGGCCCCGCCCGCCGTCGGACCGCTCTGCTGCTGCGGCAGGAACACCACCGGCTCCAGCCGGGAGAGGATCTTCTCCGCCAGCCAGCTGCGGTCCGAGCCGTAGGGGATCCCGTCCGGCGCCATCAGCCGGCCCGCCACCGCCTCCCGCAGTCGCTCGGTCTCCTCGGCCGGCAACCGGGACAGCAGACCGCGCGCCGCCAGCAGCGCGTGGTACTGCTCGAACCCGGAGCGCGGGTGCTCGATCGCCTCCAGCACGCTCGGCAGGTCGCCCAGCGCCGGATCGCCCTGCATCAGCGCCAGCGCCTGGACCCGCCGCCCCTCCGAGCCGTCCGTGAACAGGTCCCGCACCTGCGCGGCCGTCAGCGCCGAACGCCGGGCCGTCGACCGGACCTCGGCGACCAGTCCCTCCGACCCGCCGGAGGGGTCCGTCGGCAGCATCGACCCGGGCAGGTCGTCGGGCTTGCCGGTACTGGTGCCCACCAGGCCCAGGTGCTGCATCGCCCGCATCCGCAGGTCGTCCGCGCCGACCCGGTCGCCCTTGCGGTCCCGGTCCTGCCCGGCCAGGAAGAGGTCCAGCGCCCGGTCCGCGTCCGAGAGCACCCGGGGCAGCGCCAGCCGGGTCAGCAGCCAGCCGGCCAGGAAGCCGAGCAGCACGAAGTAGAGGACGAGCGCGGCGGCGAACGGCGAGGCGTCCGCGCCCCCGCCCAGGACCGGGGCCAGGGTCGAGCCGAGCTGGTCGAGCCGCTCGCCGATCGAGCCGAGCTGGGTCAGGCCCACGCCCAGCAGCACCTTGGTGAGCCAGTCCGAGACCTGTTCGAGGTTGGTGTTGGGCACGTAGGAGCCGTGCGGTTCGGCGTCCGCCGCGTTGGCGCGCACCCGGGGCACCCCGAACAGGAACCCCAGCGCCCCGCCGACCAGGGTCGCCGCGCAGGCCACCACCAGCCCGCCGCCCAGGGCCTGCCACGGGTGCGGCCGCCCCAGCGAGAACAGCGCCAGCCCCAGCAGGCCCACGCCCGGCAGCGTTCCCGCCGCGGCCCGTCGAGCCGTCCGCACCGCCGCCGTACCGCCGGTCCGCCGTGTCGCCATCGCCCACACCCCCAGTGCCCGCACCCCGCCCCTGCGGAGCGCGCGCCGACTCTAGACCCTCTCCGAGGAGAGGGCCCACGCGCCGGCTCCTTGCCGGGGCCGGCCGACTCCTAGCCGGGATGCCCTCCGAGCGGTCGCGGAAACCCGTCCGGGAACGCAGACGGCCCGCGGGCTGCTCCTCGGTGCCGGACCCACAAGGGGCCGGGCGCCGAGGCACCGTGGATGTACCGGTGAGCCCGCGGGCCGGGTGACTGCTGGGAATTTCGCCTGGCCGGGGACCAATGGCCCCACCTTGCGCAGGCAAGGGCGGCTCTAGCGAGCAGCCACCTCACACATCCTGATGGAACTCAACTCAGGATCACCTCCTTTCAGTGTGCCGCCACTGTAGGCAGCGCCCCGGAGGGAGGGCAACGGATTTATCGGAGCCGGATCAGGCGGCCTGCACCTTGTCCTTGAACAGCGAGTAGTCGATCACCTGGTCGGCCGGCGGGGCCTGGACGGTGAGCGCCTTGTCGATGTCGGTGAAGTCCATCTGGCCGCCGCCCTTGCCGGTCTTCTCGATCCGCAGCGGGTACGGCTTGCCCTCGGTGGCGACGTGCAGGGTGACGTCGCCGCCGGCGCTGTTCTTCGACTTGACGCTGAAGGTCTTCGCGCCGTTGACGGTGCCGGCCGAGCCCTTGGTGATGTTGGTGGCCTTGCTGTCGTCGCCGGCGCCGAAGGTCTTGGTGAGCTCCTTCAGGTTGCAGGCGGTGGTGAGCTCCTTCATCTCCGGGTCGTCCTGCGCGCCGCCGATCCAGCGGCCCTTGAGGAGCTCGACGGCCTGGGGGTTCTTGCCCTCGGTGGCGCTGGTGAGGAACGCCGCGTCGGGCTTCAGGTAGACCTGCTTGCCGTCGCCGAGGAGCTCGAACTTGCCCGTCCCGGGCAGGCTCAGGGTGCCCTTGCACTGGCCCTTGGCGTCCACCGCCAGGTCGACGGAGACCGCGTCGGCGTCCTTGTTGACGGTGCCCACGACCTTGACCGAGGTGGCGCCGGCCAGGGCTTCCTTGGCCTGCTTCTGGATCTCCTCGGCGGTGAGCTTCTCGGTGTCCAGGCCCGGCGCGGCGGCGGCCTTGCCGGCGGCGCCCTTGTCGGCCGCGGCGGGCTTGTCGTTGACGCCGCAGGCGGTCGCCCCGGCCACGAGCAGCAGGCCGATCGCGGTGGTGCTGGCAAGGCGCTTCGACAGCATGAGTGTGTGTCCTAACTAGGCGCGGCGGTCCGCGTCCGGAGGAGTCGTTTTTGCACTCAGTATGATCGTCGGCCCCGACGGGTCGATCTTGCCCCGGGGTGCTCTGTTACCGCGCGGTGGCAGGACTGTGGCGCGGAGCGGACGCCCGCGACCCCGGGCTCCGGGCTCCGGAACGCACGTGCCCCGGGGAACGACGAAGGCCCGGAGGACGAGTCCTCCGGGCCTTCGGTGCTACTGAGTAGCGGGGACAGGATTTGAACCTGCGACCTCTGGGTTATGAGCCCAGCGAGCTACCGAGCTGCTCCACCCCGCGTCGGTGAACACAACGATACGGGGAGATCGCCCGGATGGGAAATCCGTTCCTCAGGGGCCCCCGGCCGGTCCCCCGAGCCACCCGGTGAGCCGGGCGGCGAACCGCCGGCCGAGGTGGGCGGCGGTCCGCACGCCGGTCCGGGCCCGCGGCGTCGGCGGCCCGTCCCGCCCCGGCGGCCCGGCCCGCCCCGGGTGGCGGGCGGCCCGCGACCGGGCCCAGGCGGAGAAGCAGACCAGCGCGGCGAAGCAGGGCACCATCAGCACCGCGTAGACCAGCAGGAAGCCGTGGGTGCCGAGGTCGGCGGCGGCGTTCCAGGTCCCGTGCAGGGCCATCGACAGGACCAGCCCGGTCGGCGCGGCCAGCCGGGCCAGCCGGCGGCGCCCGGTGGTGAGGGTGACCGCCAGGCCGAGCCCGGTCAGCGCGGTGAACAGCGGATGGGCGAACGGCGAGAGCAGGCCGCGCAGGACGAAGGTCTGCACGGTGCTGTCGAAGTCCCGCAGGCTGGGCGGCTCACCCAGGCCGATGCTGTCCAGCCGCTGCTGCTGGTCGTCGGTGAACGCCCGCCCCAGGTAGAGCGCGTTCTCGGTGAAGGCGAAGCCGCAGGCGGTGATCCCGCCGAGGACCACCCCGGCGGCCAGGGTGCGCGGCCGCGACCGGGCCCGCCGGTGGGCGGCCGTCGGCGGCCGTCCGCCGGGGCCCGCGGCGGACCCGGCCGACGGGTGCGGCAGCGGGCGCGGGTAGGGGCGCAGCCGCAGTCGGCCGCGGGCGTGCGGCCCGGCGAGCCGGCGCTCGTACCCGCGCGGCTGCCGGGGGCCCGGCAGCCGGCGCAGCACGTCGGCGCAGGGGCGGCCGCCGGGTCCGGCCGCGCAGCGCAGCCGCCGGCCGATCGGCAGCAGCAGGACGAGCAGGGCGGCGCCCTTGGCGCTCTCCTCGATCACCGGGGTGACCAGGTCGGCGCCCAGCGCCTCGCCGAGGCTGCCCTGGTGGGTGCTCAGATAGGTGCTGGTCCAGCCGTTGGCGAGGATGGCCACGGTGGTGGCGGCGCAGGCGCCCCAGCCGAGGCAGAACACGGTGTGCCGCAGCGGCACCCGGGCGGTCTGGTTGAGCCAGGCGATCCCGCCGAGCACGAAGGGCAGCGGGACCATCGCGAGCCCGAGGCCGACCAGCAGTCCGGCGGTGCCGGTCTGGCGGCGGACCAGGTGGAGGATCAGCACCCCGCAGCCGGCCAGGGTCAGGACGGCCGTCGCGGTGACGGCGGAGAAGGCGGCCGGGCGCAGCGGCCGGCGGCGGCCGGGGGCCGGTCCGGGCGGGGTCGGGCCGTCCCGGCGCGTGCCGGGGTCCTGGGGGTCGGCGCGGCCCGGCCGGGGCACGAACCGCTGGGCCCGGCGCCTCCGCGGCCCCGGGATGGTCCGGGTGTCGGCGGTGGGCGTGGGCATCTCTCGGTCGTCGGCGGCCCGCACGGTGAGGTGGTACCCATCGCCGGACGGGGTGCTCACCCGGCACAGGGTAGGCCAAGCCGCCGGGCGGCCGGGCGGAGTCGGGGGGAACCGTCCGCGCCGGACGCGCCCGCCGGCGGCGCCGGGGCCCGCGCGGGCGCGCCGGGTCGAACGCCCGGCGCGGCGTCAGCGGCGGCGGAACAGCAGGTCGTGCACCACGTGGCCCTTGGCGATGCCGGCCCGTTCGAACTTGGTGACCGGGCGCCAGTCCGGTCGCGGCGCGTAACCCGGGACGGAGCCGTCCGGGTGGTCCGCCGGTTCGGTCCAGCCGGTGCCGTCACCCTCGGGGTGGAGGTTCTCCAGCTCCGGGGAGGCGGACAGCACGGCGAGCATCTGCTCGGCGTAGGGCTCCCAGTCGGTGGCGCAGTGCACCAGCGCGCCGGGGGCCAGCCGGGGGAGGACCAGTTCCAGGAAGGACGGCTGGACCAGCCGCCGCTTGTGGTGCTTCGGCTTGGGCCACGGGTCGGCGAAGTAGACCCGCAGACCGGCCAGCGAGGCGTCCTGGAGCATGTCGCGCAGCAGGATCACGGCGTCGCCGGCGGCGGGGCGGACGTTGGTGCTGCCGTCGCGCTCCAGCAGGCCGAGCAGGTTGCCGTGGCCGGGGGTGTGGACGTCGGCGGCCAGGATGCCCATGGCGGGGTCGGCGGCGGCCATCGCGGCGGTGGTCTCGCCCATGCCGAAGCCGATCTCCAGGGTGACCGGCAGGCCGTCGAAGAGCGCGGGCAGGTCGAGCGGGGTGCCGTCGATCGCGAGGCCGTAGGTCTCCCAGCTCCGGTCCAGCGCGCCCGCCTGGGCGTTGGTCATCCGGCCCCGGCGCGGCTGGAAGCTGCGGATGCGCCGCTCGCTGTGCTGGGCCTCGGTGGCCTTGTGCGGGTACATCGGCGCCGGGTAGGCGGCGGGGGCCGCGGAGAGCCGGGCGGAGGGCGAGGGCTGGGGGATCGGGGCGGTGGCAGTCACAATCAACCGAGTCTACGGGGCCGCCGGGCGGGGGCCGAGGGGGCTGTGACGGGCCCCACGTCCGCCGCCGGGGCCGGTCCGGGCCGACCTTCGCGGCTGTCCTCGCAGTCGTCCTCCCGGCCGTCCTCGCCGCGCGCCCTCACCGTCCGCCCGCGTCCAGTGCGGCGAGCGCCCGGCGGGCCACTTCCCGGCCGATCGGCAGCGAGGCCGTCGCGGCCGGGGAGGGCGCGTTCAGCACGTGCACCAGGCGGCGGGTGGAGCGCGGGTCGTCGGGGTCGAAGCCGGCGAAGGCGAAGTCGTCCAGCAGCGAGCCGTCCCTGGCGACGGCCTGGGCGCGGACCCCGGCGCCGGCCCGGACCAGGTCGGCCGGGACGACGGCGGGCAGCAGCCGTTGGACGGCCGAGGTGAACGCCCGCTTGGACAGCGAGCGGTGCAGCTCGCCCACCTCGTAGCGCCAGTGCCGGCGGGCGATCCGCCAGGTGCCGGGGAAGGCCGCGGTGCCGGCCAGGTCGCGGGCGCGGACGGTGCGCCAGTCGTAGCCCTCGCGGGCCAGCGCGGGCACCGCGTTCGGGCCGACGTGCACGTCGCCGTGCACGCCCCGGGTCAGGTGGACGCCCAGGAACGGGAACGCCGGGTCGGGCACGGGGTAGACCAGTCCGCGGACCAGCTCCCGCCGCTCCTTGACCAGTTCGTAGTACTCGCCGCGGAAGGGCACGATCCGCAGGCCGGGGTCGTCGCCCGCCAGCCGGGCGATCCGGTCGCTGTGCAGGCCCGCGCAGTTCACCAGGACCTGGCAGCGGAGCTCCCCGGCCGAGGTCTGCACGGTGACGCCGTCGGCCCGGCGGGCGATCGCGCGCAGCTCGGTGCCGGTGCGGATCTCCGCCCCGGCCTCGCGGGCGAGGCGCGCGTACGCGGCGGCGACGGCGGGGAAGTCGCAGATGCCGGTGCTCCCGATGTGCAGGCCGGCGACGCCGGTGACCTGCGGCTCGTACTCGGCGATGCCCCGGCGGTCCAGTTCGGTGACCGGGATGCCGTTGGCCCGGCCGCGCTCGGCCAGCGCGCGCAGCCGGTCGAGTTCGGCCGGTCCGGTGGCGACGATCAGCTTGCCGGTGACCTCGTGCGGGATGCCGTGGGCGCGGCAGAACTCCACCATCTCGGCGGCCCCGGCCACCGCGTACCGGGCCTTGAGCGAGCCCGGCCGGTAGTAGACGCCGCTGTGGATCACCCCGCTGTTGCGGCCGGTCTGGTGGGCGGCCAGGCCGGGTTCCTTCTCCAGCAGGGTGAGCCGGAGTCCGGGGCGGGCCCCGGTCAGGGCGTGGGCCGTGGCCAGCCCGACGATCCCGCCCCCCACCACCAGCACGTCGACGTCGTACCGCACGGCCCGCTCCTCGTCTCGTCCGACCGCCCCCGTCCGTCCGCGATGCTGCCACGGCGGCGGGGGCCGGTCGAGTGGGCCCGGGGGCGTTTCGGCCGGGCGCGCGGGGCACCCGTCCGGAGTCCGTCCCGGGGCCCGCGGTGCCGCCGTCGGTCAGGCCGGGGCGACGATCACCGCGCGGGCGCGTTCGGTCAGGTCGCGGACCCGGCGCTCGCCCTGGAAGGGCTCCAGCCGGCGCAGCATCTCCACCACGTACTCGCGGCTGCGCTGGGAGGAGATCCGCCCGGCCACGTCGACGGCGCGCTCGCCGGCCGCGACCGCCGCGTCCAGGTTGCCCGCCTCGGCCTCGGCCATCGCGGAGACCACCAGCCGCAGGCCGTGCGAGCGCACGAACCCCTCGGTGGGGCGGGCCAGCGCCTCCCGGGTGAACTGCCGGACCTTGGCGGGCACCCCGAGGTCGCGGAAGCACTCGGCGGCGTCCGCGGCGAGCCGGTCGTAGGCGTAGAAGTCGATCCACGCCGGATCGGGATCCCCGGCGCGGGCCCGCTCCAGCGCGTTCTCCGCGGCGCCGAGCGCGGTCGCGCACGCCGCCGCGTTCCGGGCCTTGGCCTGGGCCCGGGCCTCGACCAGGTGGAAGAAGCTCATGGTCCGGGCGGTGGCCAGGCCCCGGTTGCGCTCCAGCGCGGCCTGGGCGAGGTCCACGGCCTCCTCGGCGAAGCCCCGGTAGCCGGCCTGCAGGCTCATCGAGGCCAGCACATAGCCCCCGAGCGGGACGTCCGCGGCGGCCCGGGCCAGCCGCAGGGCCTGGATGTAGTAGCGCTGGGCGGCCTCGTGCTGGCCGGTGTCGAAGGCCATCCAGCCGGCCAGCCGGGTGAGTTCGGCCGTCGCGCCGAACAGCGCCCGGCCCACCGCGTCGCTGTACGAGGCGAGCAGCAGCGGCGCCGCCTCGACCCGCAGGCACTCCGGCACCATCGACGAACGCCAGTCCCCGCCGCCGTACTTGGAGTCCCAGCGGCGGGCCTCCTGGGCGGCCTCGCGGAGTTTGGCGGCGTCCGAGTGCCCGACCCGGTAGGAGCCGGACTCGGCCGGGGCGCGCGGCAGTTCGCGCGCCACCGAGCCGTCGGCGGGGTTGATCAGCCAGCGCGAGACCGGGGTCGCGTAGGCGGCGACCGAGAAGGTGCCGGCCAGGCTGTCGCTCCAGCGGCCGCCGCCCGGGCCCCGGCGCAGGTCGAGGTCGACCCGCCAGAGGTCGGTGGCGGACCGGACCGCGTCGGGCACCTCGCGCGGGAAGGCCAGGCCGAGTTCGGGCGCCGGGTCGGTGTCGCCGAGGCCGATCTCCTCCAGCGGCACGGGCCGGCCGAGCTTGCCGCCGATCGCGGTGGCGATCAGGTGCGGCACGGGGCCCTGCGGCACCATGCCCTTGCTGACCCAGCGGGCCACCGAGGTCTTGTCGTAGCGGAGCGTCAACCCGCGCTGCGCGCCGAGGTCGTTGACCCGGCGGGCCAGACCCGCGTTGCTGATCTGCGCCAGGGTCAGGAGCGTGCCGAGCCGTTCGTTCGGTCCTCGTGGGCTGACGGTCATGGTGGCGGCGGCACCTCCTGCGGCCTTGTGCGCGGGGCCCGGGCGGCACCGGGCCGAAGCTGCTGTACCTAGAGTAGTCGGACGCGTTCCGAGGGTTAAGAGGCCGCATTCCGGATGGCGGGATCGCGCGCCCGGCGCCGGGCGTCGGGCGGGCCGCGAAGTTGGTCAGGACCGCCGGGATCCGGCCGTCCGGCGGTCTCCCGGCGGCGCGCCGGAGTGCCGTGCTCCGGTCCCGTGTCGATGTGCGCCCGGCCGTGCCCCCTGGCCCGACCGGCTGGTCGGCGATTCGCTGGTGGTCGTGGGTCGGCCCGCCGTCGAGGACCCGGCGGGCCGGGGGATGCCGCCGCCTTCATCCCCGCGGGCGGCGGCGACGTCCGGGAGGGCATGCGGATGCCCTCCCGGGCCGAGCGACGCCTTTCGGCCATCTCGCGATGGCCATGACAGGGCGCCCCACGGGGCGGTCCGGGCCGGGGAGGGGAAGGCCCGGGCCGCTCCGGTGGGACGGCTCGTCCGGGTGTTCGAAACCCCGCACCGTCACCGCCGTCCGTCCGGTGTCGTCCGAGGGCCGCAGCCCCTACGGCAACGGCCCCGCCCGCGCACCGGAAACGACAACTCCGGTCACCGGACGCACAACCGGTGGCACGATGTCCTCTGACGGCGCGCCGGACGCGGGCCGCGGGATCCGGACCCGCCGAGCGGTGCAGGTCCTCGTCCGGTGGAGGCGCGATGCGGTGGCTGACCGGCTGGTGCACGGGCGCGCCCCGGCCGGGCGCACCGGCACACGAGCCGCCCGGCGCCGTGGCCCCGATCGCCGCGCGCACCCTGTGGACCGGTCCCGACCCGCTCTGGGCGGTCGGCGACTGGCGGCCCGAGGAGATCCGGCTGGCCACCCTGCGGCCCGGGGCCGGCGCCTCGGTCACCACCGGTCCCACCGCGCCCGACCCCTTCGAGGCGAACCCCGCCACCCTCCGGCTCGCCGTGCTCGGCCACTGCGGCGCCACCGACGCCGAACTCGCCGCCGGCCTGGCCGCCGCCCGCGGCGGCGCCGTCCGCCACCTCACCGGCTGGCCCGGCAGCTACACCGTGGTGCTGCGCAGCGGCACCCGGTCCACCGTGCTGCTCACCGACCTGGCCGGGGCCCGGCCCGTCTTCCACACCCCGTGGGGCGACGGCACCGCGTACGCCACGGCGGCGCTGCCGCTCGCCGACCTGGTCGGGGCACCGCTGGACACCGGCCACCTGGCCGCCCGGCTCGCCTGCCCCGAGGCGCCCGAGGCGCTCGGCGCCGGCACCCCCTACCTCGGGGTGCGGCGGGTGCCGCCCGGGCACGCGCTCGCGGTCCGCGGCGGGCGGCCGTACCTCACCGGGTACGACGGGCCGGGCGCCGAGGGGGTGTCCGGGCGCGGGGAGGCGGCGGCGGTCCGGGAGCTGACCCGGGCGCTGCTGGAGTCGGTCCGGTTCCGGGTCCGCACCAGTCCGGCCGGTCCGGCCCCGCTGCCGGCCGGTCCGTCCGGGCGGGCCAGGCTCGGGGTCGACCTCTCCTACGGGACGGCCTCCGCCACCGTCGCGCTGCTCGCCGCCGCGGTCCCGCCCGCGACGGCTCCGGCCGCCGCCGGACCGGCCGGAGCGGTGGCGTCCTACCCGTCCGGGCCCTACCGGGCCGTCCCGGCGCGGACCGGACCGCCGCCCGAGGAGTCCGGGCCCGGAGCCGGAGCCGGAGCCGGAGCCGGATCCGGACCCGCGTCCGGCGCGGTGCCCGCTCCCCGGTCCGCCGGCCCGGCCCGGACCGGGGCGGTGAAGGGCTCCTGGGCCCGCTCCGCGGCCCGCCCGAGCACCGGCACCGAACCCGTCGCCGCCGTCACCTTCGGCGAGGCCACCGGGACCGGGACCGTCCCCGCCGCCCCGGTGCTGGCCCCGGACGTCCCGCGACTGCGCCGCACGGTGCTCGCCCCCGGCCCCGACACCCTCCCGTACGCGGACCTGCGCGCCGACCCGACCGCCGGGCCGCTCACCGACGAACCCGGCCCCGAACTGGTCACCGCGGCCTGGGCCGAGGCCCGGTTCGGGGCGGGCGGCACCGACCACCTCACCGGCCACGGCGCCCGGCAGGTCCTGGACGGGCACCCGGCCCGGCTGGCCGACCTGGTCCGGGCCGGCCGCTCCCGCGAACTCCTCTCCCCGGTGGCCGCGCTGGCGGGCGCCGACCGGGCGGCCGCCGGCGTCCTGACCGGCGCGCTGCGGACCCCGCTCACGGTGCTGCGCGCCGCCCACCGGCTGGCCCGGATCCGCTACCCGGACGCGCTCGACGACGCCGCCGTGCGGCTGACCCTCCGCCGGACGCCCGACGGCTCCGGCACGGCCGGGGCGCGCTCGGCGGACGACCTCGCCTGGGTGGTCCCCGGTCCCGCCGCCCGCTGGCTGTCCGACGAGGCGCTCTCCGCGGTCGCGCTGCGGCTGCGCCTGGCGGCGCGCGAACCGGCGCCCGGGGACAATCCCGGCGCGTACCGGGCCCGGAACGCCCTGCACCGGCACGCGCGCGGCTTCCGCACGCTGGTGCACGCCACCGAGCAGCCGGGCCAGCGGCTGCACGCGCCCTTCCTCGACAACCAGGTGGTCCGGGCCGCCCGGCTGCTCCCGGACGAGGTCCGGCTCCAGCCCGGTGCCCGGCCCGCGCTGCTGCACGCCGTCCTGGCCGGTGCCGGCCGTACCGACCTGCCGCCCGACTGGGGCCGCGGCCCGCGGCCCGACCGCGTCACCACCGTCCGGGCGGGCCTGCGGCGCGCCGCCGACGGCCTGGCCGAGCTCTTCGACGCGCCGCTGCTCGCCGAGGCCGGGCTGATCGACCTCCCCGCCGTCCGGGCCGCGCTCGACCGCGCCGCCGACCCGGCGGCCCCGCTGCCGCCCGCCGCCCTGGCGGGTCTCGCCGACCTGGTCGCCACCGAGCTCTGGCTCCGCCGGGTCCGCGCCCGCCGCCACGGTGCCTGCTGGACCGGCCTGCCGGGCCCCGTCCGTCCCGCCCTGTCCCCGCCCCGCCTCTCCTGACCCCGCGCACCGGCCCTGGCCCGCGCCCCGACTCCGCCGACCCCGCGCACCGGCCCCGCCCCGCTCCCGGCGCTCCTGCGGCTCCCGGCGCGGCTCGGGCACGGGGCGGCACCGGGCGGCGATCATGGCGAGCGTCCCGTCCCCCTTCCCCCGCCCGGAGGCCGTGGTGACCAGTGCCGGTCCCGACCCGTCCGTCCCCGTCGTGCTCTCGGTGCTCGGGCGGCTCCCGACCAACCGCCCGCCCGGGGTGCTCGCGGCCTGCGACGGCTCGGACGGCTCGCTCTGGGCCCTGGACCGGGCGATGACCGAGGCCGAGGCCCACGACCTGCCGCTGTACGTGCTCGCTGTCGTCAACCCGGCGCCCACCGGCTACCCGCCGGGGATGGCCGAACTGGTCCAGGAGAGCGTGGAGACCCTGGTCGAGTCGATGGCGGACGGCCTGCGCCGTGCGGTGGTCGCCGTCCAGCGGGCCCGCGCCCGTCCCTGCACCGCCGAGATGTCCCTGCACGTGGTGCTCGGCAATGTGATCGAGGTCCTGCTCGCCTCCTCGGCCCGGCAGCACACCGTGGTGGCCGGCACCCGGGGCAACGGCGGTTTCGCCCGGCTCCTGCTGGGCTCGGTCAGCGGCGCCCTGGTCCACCACGCGGCCTGCCCGGTCCTGGTCGTCCCGGCCCCTCCGGAGGGCTGAGCCGCTCCGGAGGCACGCCGGGAATGTCCCGAGATGGTTCATCGTTCATCCATCTCGGACCCGTCCCCACCCCTCTGGAGCCCCTGTCATGAAGGTCGAGATCTACTCCGACATCGCCTGCCCCTGGTGCTACATCGGCAAGCGCCGCTTCGAGCAGGCGCTCGACGGCTTCGCGGGCAAGGAGGACGTCGAGGTGGTCTACCGGCCGTACCAGCTGGTGCCGGACGCCCCGGCCACGGCGAGCCCGCACCGGGAGTGGCTGGCCGAGCGCTACGGACCGCAGTCGGTCGCGATGGACGCCCGGGTCGCCGAGCTGGGCCGGGCCGAGGGCATCGGCTACGACTTCGACGCCGCCCTGCACGCCAACACCTTCCTCGGGCACCGGCTGCTGCACCTCGCCGAGACCGAGTACGGCGCGGCAGCCCAGGGCCGGCTCAAGGAGGCCCTGCTCAAGGCGCACTTCAGCGACGGCGTGGACGTCGGCGACCGTACCGCGCTCACCGAGGTCGCGGTCGGCGCGGGCCTGGACCGCGACCGGGTGACCGCCTACCTGGCCGGCGAGGAGGGCGCCGCCGAGGTGCGCGCCCAGTTGGCCGAGGCCCGCGAGATCGGCATCACCGCCGTGCCGACCTTCGTCTTCGAGGGCAAGTGGGCCGTCCAGGGCGGCCAGGAGGCCGAGACCTTCCGCCAGGTGCTGGAGCAGGTCGCCACCGAGATCGGCGAGCGCCGGCCGGCCCCGGTGCAGGTCGCCCCGGCCGGCGAGGCGTGCGCGGACGGCTCCTGCGCCGTCTGACCCGACGGTCCGCACGCCACCGGGCGGACCACCGCCCCCGGGGCCCGCTTCAGACGCACCTGAAGCGGGCCTCGGCCCAGTCGGCCACGTTCAGCGCCGACCAGACGCCGTTCGCCGGAACCACCACCAGCCGGATCGAGGTCTGCCCGGTGAGCGGCACGTGCACCGGCACCGCCGGGTCGCCCGACCGCAGCGGGCGCGAACTCCACAGCGTCCGCCCGTCGCCGCCCCGCACCGAGAAGACCACCCCGCCGACGGCGAAGGCCAGGTCGTCCATCCCGGCCACCGCGTCGAAGGACGTGCAGCTCCGGTTGAGGTCGATCACCGTGGTCGCGGGCGCGTGCACGCTGATGCCGTGCCGGTGCTCGGTGCCGGCGACCGAGACGCTCTCCCGCTGCCAGAACCAGTCGCTGCCGTTCTCCCGGACGCTCGGGCGCGGCGGCGGCACCCGGTTCTGCGACGACCTGACCACCGGCAGGTCGTCGGCCCAGAAGTCGGTCGGCGCCGGCGGGGTCGGGACGGCCGTGGGCGGCGCGGTCGGCAGGCTCGGCGTCACGGTGGGCGTCGGCACCACTACCTCGGGCACGGGCGGCAGCGGCACCTCGGGCACCGGCACGGCCGGCGGGGTCGGCACCGGTACGGCCGGGACGGTCGCGGGCGGGGTCGGGACCGGGGTCGGGGTGGGTGTCGGTGTGGGCCGCGGGGGCGCGGGCGTCGGCGAGGGGGCCGCCGTGGTCGCCGGCGGGCTGCTCGGCGCCGCCGGCACCGGCCTGGGCGCGGCGGCGGGCGTCGGCGCGGACGGCGCGGTGGCTGGCTGCTCCACCGGTACCGGAGCCGGGCTCTCCGGCGCGGGCGGCGGGGCCGGTTCCGGGGCGGGCGGCTCGGGCTCGGCGGACGGCGGCGCGGGAACGGCCGACGCGGAGACCGGGGGAGCGGCCACCGGGGGCCTGGGCTCGGGCGCGCCGGTGAGCGCGTACGCGGCGACGGCGGCCGCCGCCACCGCGACGGCGGCGGCGATCCCGGCCTTCGCGGCGGTGCCCAGCCCCTCCGCGGCGGCGCTCGCGGCGCCCCCGCCCCCGCCGGAGGCCCCGGCGCCCGCACCACCCGCGGCCCCGGCGCCCGCTGTCGTCCCGGTCGCGGCCCCGGCCGTTCCTCCGGCGGCCCCTCCGGCCGTGCCGCCCGCCGTGGCGGCCGCGGTCCCGGCGGCCGCGCCGCCCACCGCCGCCACTCCGCCGACGGCGGCCGCGGCGGCACCGAAGCCGCCCGCGCCGATCCAGACCAGCACCCCGCCGGGCAGCAGCGCGCGCAGCCCGTGGTTGATCTCGGACAGCTCCAGGCACGCGGCCGTGCACCGGTCGCACTCCTTGAGGTGCCGGCCGACCTCCGCCGAGGCGCGCTTGCGCAGCGAGCCGCGCGCGTACGCGCCGAGCCGGTTGGCGTACGCCTCGCAGTCCCGGTCCTGACTGCCCGAGACGTGCGCCTGCAGGAAGCCGGCGGCGAGCCGGTCGCGGGCCCGGTGGGCCTGGACGGCGGTCGCGTTGGCGGTCTTGCCGAGCATCACCGCGACGGTCTTGGGGGACTCCCGCTCGACCTCGGTGTGCCAGAGCACCACCCGGTCGTCCTCGGGGAGTTCGGCGTAGGCCTGCATCACCATGCGCTGGTCCGCCAGCGCCATCGCCCAGGCGTCGGCGCCCGGATCGGCCAGATCGAGGTCCACCACGGCGGCCGAGCTCTGCGCGAACACGCTGAAGTCGTCCACGAGTTGCTCGCGCCGCTCGCTCCGGGTCCAGGCCGCCGCGACGTTCCGGACCGCGGTCAGCAGATAGGCGCGGACGGCGAACTCCGGCCCCTTGCCCGCCCGCAGCGCCTGCAGGGTGCGGGCGAACACCTCGCCCGCGAGGTCCTCGGCGGTGAAGCTGTCCCGGCAGCAGGTCCGGGCGTAGCGGCGCACCGAATCCACGTGCCGACGGTAGATCTCCTCGTAGGCGGTGTCGTCGCCGGCCCGGACGAGCGCGGTCAACTCCGCGTCGGAGGGCGGGCGTTCGCCGTCGACGGGATCGGCCGGCGCGGGCACGGTGGGGCGCACCGGTGCCCCGGGGCCGACGAAGGCCTCCGGGATGACACCGCCGCGCCCGGCGCCGGCCTGCCCGGGGACCCGGCCCTGGGGGAGCGCCGCGGCGGAAGCGGAGAGGGTCTCGCGGCCCGGCATTCCGGCCTGGTCCGGCACCTGGCCGGTCGGCACCGGCCCGGGCGGGGTCCCCGGCCCGCCGCCGGGTGCCCCCGGTCCGGCGGCCGGTCCGTCAGGGCCGCGGTCGGGCCCGCCCCCGGCGGACCGCCCGAAGTCGAGGCCGTAGCCGTAGTCGTTCTGTTCCTCGGCGCTCACAACGGACCCCAGACTCCACGACAGCCCCCGTAGTGTGGCAGGGCGCGCGGGAGTGCGTGGGCGCACGATTCTCCGCCGCACGGCGCCGAGGGCGCGCGAACGGCGCGCATCGGGACATTGGCTCCAACCACGGGCAAAGGATGGCATAGCGCAGAGTTGGGCGGTAGCCGGACCGGCCGTGACCCACTCTTCCGTGGGGCCGTCGCGGATGTGTTCGCCCCGCGCACGGCGTCCCGGGGCGGCGTCGCCCGCCCCGGGCGAACGGCCCGGAGCCGTCCGCCCCGCTCACCGAACCTCCTTGCCCGCGCCGGACTCCGGGTCCCGGTGCGGTCCGGCTCAGCGGGCCCGCAGGCCGTCGAGCAGGATCTGCAGCAGCCGGTCGGAAGGCCCCTCGGCGGACTGACCGTCCGCCTGCTGGCCGTCCGTCGGCTGCGGGGCGTCCCCGGTGCCCGCGGGCACCGGACCGGCCGCCGAGCCCGCCACGACCGGGCCGGCCGGCGGCCCGCCGCGCCAGGCGTGCACCGGTACCGACGCCGTCAGCACCAGCACCACGTCCGCGACGGTCACTCCGGGCCGCAGCTCGCCGGCCGCACCCGCGCGGGCCACCAGGGCCGCGAGCAGTTGCAGCAGCAGCCGCGGGTCCGCGTCGGCCGCCAGGACCGCGATCTCGCCCTCGGTCGCCGCCCCGACACCGGCACCGGCCGCGACGGGCCTTCCGGCCGCCTCGCCGGACACCTGCCCCGGCACCGGACCGCCGAGCGGACCGGGCGCCGAACCGTACGCCGCCCCGGGCAGGCCGGTCGCCGTCGGCTCGTACCGCGCGGAGCCGAACGCGCTGCCCGACCCGACCGGGTCCGGCGAACGCTGCTCGGGCACCCGCCCCAGTTCCTCGGCGTACCGGAACGCCTCCGGCGGCAGCAGCCGCCCGGCCCCGGTGGACACCGCGCGCGCCAGGTAGCCGGCCAGCGCCTCCCAGGCACCCGCGCCGCCGTAGAGCGAGTCGCGGGCCTGGGCGGTCAGCCAGGCGACCTCCTCGGCGGCGATCCGCTGGACCAGCACCTCCTTGCTCGGGAAGCGCCGGTACACCGTGCCCACGCCGACCCCGGCCCGCCGCGCCACCTCCTCCATCGGCGCGCCGTAGCCGAACTCGCCGAACACCTCGCGCGCCGCGCGCAGCACGCTCTCCAGGTTCCGCCGCGCGTCGACCCGCAGCCGGGTGCCCGGGGACGGCCCGCCGCCCTGTGCCGCCTCGCCGCCCCGGTACGGGACGGCCGCGTACGCCGCCCCCGGTGGACCGGCGGCCTCGGCCGGGCCGCGTTGCTCCGGCACCACGCCCTGGCCGGGGTGTGCCGCACCCGATCGCCCCAACAGTCGCTCCTGTTCCATCATCCCAACTCTCCCCCGCAGGCGTCCGGTTCCGGACCCTGTCGTCGCCCGCCCCTGCACCCCCCGGTGCAGCTACGCCTGAAAGAAATGACCGATGACCCATCGCTCGTGCCGTTGGTGCCGCCCGGGTGCCGCCCGGCCGCGGGTGCGGCCGCGCGCAGGTCCACCCGGACCCCGCTCCGGAGGGCGCCGCCGGGCCGATCGCTGCGATCGGGCCGGCGCGTCGACGCCCGTTCGGGGCCCTGTCCGGGAACTACCCTTCCCCGGATCACGGTCCCGCAGTCGGGTTCTCCCGCCAACACTAGAACTGGCCGTAATGACCGATCCACGGTGCGTCGCCACCAGTTGACATGGCAGTGGCCGCGCCGCCACACAATCCGACCATAGTTCACCGCCGTTCGAGGCCGAAAGTGCGTCAGAAACTCACCCCGGCAGTACTTCTGTCCCCTTCCGGCCCCAAGAGCCCCGTCCGCCACAGCACGGACGGTGGACAAGAGGGCTCCGGCGGTCCTTTATTGGTGGGCGTGATGGGGGCATGCCCGGTCGAAGGCGGGCCACGGAGCCCATCGACAGGAGGTGCGCCATCAGGATCCTGATCGTCGGCGGCGGGTGCGCGGGCATGTCGACCGCCCTGCACCTCCAGCGCGGCCTGCGCGAGCGGCTCCGCCGCGGCGAGGTCCACCTCACCCTGGTCGAGCCGCAGGCCTACCTCACCTACCACCCGCTGCTCGCCGAGGTCGCGGCCGGCACCATCGACCCCCGCCACGTGGTCGTCCCGCTCCGTCGCGAACTCACCGAGTGCAAGGTGCTCACCGCCCGGATCACCCGGATCGAGCACGCCTCCCGCCGGGCCTGGGCCGACGCGGCCGGCCCGGGCGAACCGCCGGCGCCCGTCGAACTCGACTACGACGTCCTGGTGCTGGCCCCCGGATCGGTCTCCCGCACCGCCCCGGTGCCCGGACTGGCCGAGCACGGCCGGGGCTTCTCCACCGTCGGCGAGGCCGTCGGCCTGCGCAACCACGTCCTGGAACAGCTCGACCTCGCCGCCACCACCCGCGACCCGGCGCTCCGCCAGGCCGCGCTCACCTTCGTCTTCGTCGGCGCCGGCTACGCGGGCGTCGGCGCGCTGGCCGAACTGGAGGACATGGCCAGGTACGCGGTCCGGGGCCACCAGCACACCACCCCGGAGGACCTGCGCTGGGTCCTGGTCGAGGCCACCGACCGGATCCTCACCGAGGAGTCGCCCGAACTCGCCGCGCACACCCTGGACCAGCTGCGCGAGCGCAATGTGGACGTCCGGCTGCGCACCACCCTGGAGTCGGCCGCCGACGGGGTGATGGCGCTCTCCGACGGCAGCCGGTTCGCGGCCCGCACCCTGGTCTGGACGGCGGGGGTGCGCCCCAACCCGCTGCTGCGCGACACCGACCTCCCGCTGGACACCGCCGGCCGGGTCCGCTGCCTGCCCACCCTCCAGGTGCTGGGCCCGGACGGCCGCGCGCTGCCCGGCGCGTGGGCCGCCGGCGACGGCGCGGCCGTGCCCGACCCGCACGCGGACGGGGCGCCCTGCGCGCCGAACGCCCAGCACGCCTTCGCCCAGGCGGAGCTTCTGGCCGCCAATGTGCTGGTCGCGCTGGACGGCGGCCCGCACGCGTCCGGCATCGCCGACTACCTGCCGGGCCCGCCGGCCTGTTCCACCTCGCTGGGCCTGGGCCGCGCGGTCGCCCACACCCGGGGCGGCGGGCGGCTCACCGGCCGCCGGGCCTGGTGGCTGCACCGGGCCCGCCACCTGCGGCGGCTGCCGAGCGGCGAGCGCCGGGTCCGGATCCTCGTGGACTGGGCGCTGGCCGGGCTGTTCTCCCGCGAGGTCGTCCCGATCGGCCGGCCCGAGCAGCCGGACCGGCCGGAGCCGGCCGACGGGCGGCCGCTGTGAGCCGGTCCGGCGGCCCCGTCGCCGCCGCCCGCTCGGAGTACCGGCCCGGCCCCGGAGTCGACCCGAGGACCGCGCCCGGCGCGGGCGACTTCCGGAATCGGGCCTCCGCCTGACAGGATCTGCCCGACCGAGTCATTACCCCGTGTGCTGACGAGTGCACAAAAAGTGATGATATGCCTGGAACCCGAGGAAGCGGCCGTCGTTTGAACCTCATGCGCTGGAGCGCCCGGCTCACCGGAGTCCCGTGGCGTGCCACCCCGCCGTCCGGGGCCGGCACCGACCGCGGCACGCCGTCCGGCGACGCCGTCGTGGTGCCCGGCCCCCGCGACCCCACCAGCCCCACCGGCCCGGTCGACATCCCGGACGCCCTCGACCCCACCGGCGTGCTCGACCCCCACCGGCCCCAGGACCTGCGCGAGGTCCTCAACCGCATCCCCGCCCCCGTCGCCGTCACCTACGGGCCGCTGCACCAGCTCGGCTACGCCAACCGCGCCTACCGCGAACTCTTCGGCGACCGCCCCACCGGCCTGCCCGCCTGCGACGCGCTGCCGGAACTCGGCACCCTCGGCGTCCTGCCCCTGATGGACCAGGTGATCCGCGGCGGCAGCCCGCGCAGCGTCAAGGCCCGCTGCATCCTCGGCCTCACCGGCAACCGCTACTACAACGTGTCCTGCGTGCCGCTCACCCGCGACTCCGGCGACCCGGCCGGATCCACCCCGACGAGTGCCCCCGGCACGGCCCCCACCGCCGTCGACGCCACTCCCACGGGTGACGACCCCACCTCCGGCGTCCTCATCTTCGCCGCCGAGGTCACCGACCAGGTCCTCGCCGCAGCCCGGCTGCGGGAGTCCGAACGCCGCCAGCGCGAGGCCGCCGTCACCCTCCAGCGCAGCCTCCTCCCGCAGAAGCTCGACCAGCCCGCGGACCTCCGGGTCGCCGCCACCTACCAACCGGGCGGCGCCGAGGCCGCGGTCGGCGGCGACTGGTACGACGTCATCGCCATCGACGGCGGCCGCACCGCGCTCGTCATCGGCGACGTCATGGGCCGCGGCCTGCGGGCCGCCGCCGTCATGGGGCAGCTGCGCACCGCCGTCCGCGCCTACGCCCGCCTCGACCTCCCGCCGCACAAGGTGATGAGCCTGCTCGACGGTCTCGCCATGGAGATCGACGCCAACCAGATCGCCACCTGCACCTACGCCGTCTGGGACCCGCAGCGCCGGACGCTCGGCTACGCCTCCGCCGGCCACCTCCCGATGCTGCTGCGCTGCCCCGACGGCACCGTCCTGCGCAGCGAGGAGCAGAACGGCCCGCCCCTGGGCACCGGTGGCGGCGTCCACCTCTCGCACACCCTCCGCCTGCTGCCCGGCACCACCGGCGTCCTCTATACGGACGGACTGGTCGAACGCCGGGACGAGGACATCGACCAGGGCCTCGACCTGCTCGCCCGCACCCTCACCGGAGCGGTCGGCGCCCCCGACGTGGTCTGCGCCCGTCTGCTGCGCGCCATGGGCGTCACCTCCGAGCACGACGACGACGTCGCGGTCCTCGCCTTCCAGCTGCCGGCCGAGGAGGAGTCCCCCGAACGGACACCCGCGGTTGACGTGGTCTCCCAAGAGGTCTAGTGTTCTTCGAGCTGCCTGGCTGGGAGCACCGGACACGCATCGGCGCGGACGGTCCCGCGGCAGCCAATCCTCTGAAACACCACCTTTTCCCGGTACGGGCCGAGGCGTGTCGTTATTTCTTTCGATACGTTCCGGCTCAGGGTCTATTAGGTGTGCCTGCTTTCAGGGATTGCGGCCGGATTCGCTTTTCGGAGCGGGGATCGGCTAGAGTTTGAAACGTCGGACGGGGCGTCAAGCCGCAGAAGACACCAGCGAGTTGGATGAAGGAAGCGCCGGGAACGGCACGGAAAACATCTGATAAGCTGGGAACACGAAAGAACGAAGCGCCCGGAGGGCCGGTGTGAAAGCCGCCTGAAGGAAGTGTCCGTTCCTTGAGAACTCAACAGCGTGCCAAAAGTCAACGCCAGATATGTTGACATCCCCGGCCTCGGACTTGTTCCGGGGTTGGAGATTCCTTTTGAAGTAAAACACTAGCGAGGACGCAGTGCGCGGGACCGCCCTATTCCGGTGGTTGCCGTGCCGCTCGACGCGAGTGCTGACCCGATTACGGGTAATCATTCACGGAGAGTTTGATCCTGGCTCAGGACGAACGCTGGCGGCGTGCTTAACACATGCAAGTCGAACGGTGAAGCCCTTCGGGGTGGATCAGTGGCGAACGGGTGAGTAACACGTGGGCAATCTGCCCTGCACTCTGGGACAAGCCCTGGAAACGGGGTCTAATACCGGATATGACCCGGGACCGCATGGTCCCGGGTGTAAAGCTCCGGCGGTGCAGGATGAGCCCGCGGCCTATCAGCTTGTTGGTGGGGTAATGGCCTACCAAGGCGACGACGGGTAGCCGGCCTGAGAGGGCGACCGGCCACACTGGGACTGAGACACGGCCCAGACTCCTACGGGAGGCAGCAGTGGGGAATATTGCACAATGGGCGAAAGCCTGATGCAGCGACGCCGCGTGAGGGATGACGGCCTTCGGGTTGTAAACCTCTTTCAGCAGGGAAGAAGCGCAAGTGACGGTACCTGCAGAAGAAGCACCGGCTAACTACGTGCCAGCAGCCGCGGTAATACGTAGGGTGCGAGCGTTGTCCGGAATTATTGGGCGTAAAGAGCTCGTAGGCGGCCTGTCGCGTCGGATGTGAAAGCCCGGGGCTCAACCCCGGGTCTGCATTCGATACGGGCAGGCTAGAGTGTGGTAGGGGAGATCGGAATTCCTGGTGTAGCGGTGAAATGCGCAGATATCAGGAGGAACACCGGTGGCGAAGGCGGATCTCTGGGCCATTACTGACGCTGAGGAGCGAAAGCGTGGGGAGCGAACAGGATTAGATACCCTGGTAGTCCACGCCGTAAACGTTGGGAACTAGGTGTTGGCGACATTCCACGTCGTCGGTGCCGCAGCTAACGCATTAAGTTCCCCGCCTGGGGAGTACGGCCGCAAGGCTAAAACTCAAAGGAATTGACGGGGGCCCGCACAAGCAGCGGAGCATGTGGCTTAATTCGACGCAACGCGAAGAACCTTACCAAGGCTTGACATATACCGGAAACGGCTAGAGATAGTCGCCCCCTTGTGGTCGGTATACAGGTGGTGCATGGTTGTCGTCAGCTCGTGTCGTGAGATGTTGGGTTAAGTCCCGCAACGAGCGCAACCCTTGTTCTGTGTTGCCAGCATGCCTTTCGGGGTGATGGGGACTCACAGGAGACTGCCGGGGTCAACTCGGAGGAAGGTGGGGACGACGTCAAATCATCATGCCCCTTATGTCTTGGGCTGCACACGTGCTACAATGGTCGGTACAAAGGGCTGCGATGCCGCGAGGCGGAGCGAATCCCAAAAAGCCGGCCTCAGTTCGGATTGGGGTCTGCAACTCGACCCCATGAAGTTGGAGTTGCTAGTAATCGCAGATCAGCATGCTGCGGTGAATACGTTCCCGGGCCTTGTACACACCGCCCGTCACGTCACGAAAGTCGGTAACACCCGAAGCCGGTGGCCTAACCCGTAAGGGGAGGAGCCGTCGAAGGTGGGACCAGCGATTGGGACGAAGTCGTAACAAGGTAGCCGTACCGGAAGGTGCGGCTGGATCACCTCCTTTCTAAGGAGCAATATGCCGCTTGCAGGCGAATGTCCTGCACGGTTGCTCATGGGTGGAACGTTGACTATTCGGCACACAGGATCAACTGCTGCAAGTACTGCTTCGGCGTGGAACGTGGTTGATGGGTCCTGGGTGTCGGGCACGTTGTTGGGTCCTGAGGGAACGGCCGTATGGCTGTTGCTTCAGAGATGCCGGTCTCATGCGAGGTGGTCTTCGGGCTGCTGAGTGTGGGTGTCTGGTCGTTGTTTGAGAACTGCACAGTGGACGCGAGCATCTGTGGCCAAGTTTTTAAGGGCGCACGGTGGATGCCTTGGCACCAGGAACCGATGAAGGACGTGGGAGGCCACGATAGTCCCCGGGGAGCCGTCAACCAGGCTTTGATCCGGGGGTTTCCGAATGGGGAAACCCGGCAGTCGTCATGGGCTGTCACCCATACCTGAACACATAGGGTATGTGGAGGGAACGCGGGGAAGTGAAACATCTCAGTACCCGCAGGAAGAGAAAACAACCGTGATTCCGGGAGTAGTGGCGAGCGAAACCGGATGAGGCTAAACCGTATTGGTGTGAGACCCGGCAGGGGTTGCCGATACGGGGTCGTGGGATTTTTCTTGACCGGTCTGCCTACCGGTCGGCGAGTCAGAAACCGTACAGGTAGTCGAAGGACATGCGAAAGGTCCGGCGTAGAGGGTAAGACCCCCGTAGGCGAAATCTGTACGGCTCGTTTGAAGAACTCCCAAGTAGCACGGGGCCCGAGAAATCCCGTGTGAATCTGGCGGGACCACCCGCTAAGCCTAAATATTCCCTGGTGACCGATAGCGGATAGTACCGTGAGGGAATGGTGAAAAGTACCGCGGGAGCGGAGTGAAATAGTACCTGAAACCGTGTGCCTACAAGCCGTGGGAGCGTCGGACATGCAGCTTGCTGTGTGTCTCGTGACTGCGTGCCTTTTGAAGAATGAGCCTGCGAGTTTGCGGTGTGTAGCGAGGTTAACCCGTGTGGGGTAGCCGTAGCGAAAGCGAGTCCGAACAGGGCGATACAGTTGCATGCCCAAGACCCGAAGCGGAGTGATCTAGCCATGGGCAGGTTGAAGCGGAGGTAAGACTTCGTGGAGGACCGAACCCACCAGGGTTGAAAACCTGGGGGATGACCTGTGGTTAGGGGTGAAAGGCCAATCAAACTCCGTGATAGCTGGTTCTCCCCGAAATGCATTTAGGTGCAGCGTCACGTGTTTCTTGCCGGAGGTAGAGCACTGGATAGGCGATGGGCCTCACCGGGTTACTGACCTTAGCCAAACTCCGAATGCCGGTAAGTGAGAGCGTGGCAGTGAGACTGTGGGGGATAAGCTCCATGGTCGAGAGGGAAACAGCCCAGAACACCGACTAAGGTCCCTAAGCGTGTGCTAAGTGGGAAAGGATGTGGAGTCGCAGAGACAACCAGGAGGTTGGCTTAGAAGCAGCCACCCTTGAAAGAGTGCGTAATAGCTCACTGGTCAAGTGATTCCGCGCCGACAATGTAGCGGGGCTCAAGCACATCACCGAAGTCGTGTCATTGCAGCATGAAGGGCCAACGCCTGCTGTGATGGGTAGGGGAGCGTCGTGTGCCGGGTGAAGCGGCGGTGGAAACCAGTCGTGGACGGTACACGAGTGAGAATGCAGGCATGAGTAGCGATACAAGAGTGGGAAACTCTTGCGCCGATTGACCAAGGGTTCCTGGGTCAAGCTGATCTGCCCAGGGTAAGTCGGGACCTAAGGCGAGGCCGACAGGCGTAGTCGATGGACAACGGGTTGATATTCCCGTACCCGCTTTGAAGCGCCAACGCTGAACCAGGTGATGCTAAAGCCGTGAAGCCACCCGGAGTCTTCGGACAAAGGGACGTGGTGGAGCCGCTGATCCAAGTCTGTACTAGGTGAGCGATGGGGTGACGCAGGAAGGTAGTCCAGCCCGGGCGGTGGTTGTCCCGGGGTAAGGGTGTAGGGCGTTGTGTAGGCAAATCCGCACAACAATAGCCTGAGACCTGATGCCGAGCCGATTGTGGTGAAGTGGATGATCCTATGCTGTCGAGAAAAGCCTCTAGCGAGTTTCATGGCGGCCCGTACCCCAAACCGACTCAGGTGGTCAGGTAGAGAATACCGAGGCGTTCGGGTGAACTATGGTTAAGGAACTCGGCAAAATGCCCCCGTAACTTCGGGAGAAGGGGGGCCATTCCTGGTGACGGCACTTGCTGCCAGAGCTGGGGGTGGCCGCAGAGACCAGCGAGAAGCGACTGTTTACTAAAAACACAGGTCCGTGCGAAGCCGTAAGGCGATGTATACGGACTGACGCCTGCCCGGTGCTGGAACGTTAAGGGGACCGGTTAGCTCTGATTCGTCGGGGCGAAGCTGAGAACTTAAGCGCCAGTAAACGGCGGTGGTAACTATAACCATCCTAAGGTAGCGAAATTCCTTGTCGGGTAAGTTCCGACCTGCACGAATGGCGTAACGACTTCTCGACTGTCTCAACCATAGGCCCGGTGAAATTGCATTACGAGTAAAGATGCTCGTTTCGCGCAGCAGGACGGAAAGACCCCGGGACCTTTACTATAGCTTGATATTGGTGTTCGGTTCGGCTTGTGTAGGATAGGTGGGAGACTTTGAAGCCGTGACGCCAGTCATGGTGGAGTCGTCGTTGAAATACCACTCTGGTCGTGCTGGATGTCTAACCTGGGTCCGTGATCCGGATCAGGGACAGTGTCTGGTGGGTAGTTTAACTGGGGCGGTTGCCTCCTAAAGAGTAACGGAGGCGCCCAAAGGTTCCCTCAGCCTGGTTGGCAATCAGGTGTTGAGTGTAAGTGCACAAGGGAGCTTGACTGTGAGACTGACGGGTCGAGCAGGGACGAAAGTCGGGACTAGTGATCCGGCGGTGGCTTGTGGAAGCGCCGTCGCTCAACGGATAAAAGGTACCCCGGGGATAACAGGCTGATCTTCCCCAAGAGTCCATATCGACGGGATGGTTTGGCACCTCGATGTCGGCTCGTCGCATCCTGGGGCTGGAGTAGGTCCCAAGGGTTGGGCTGTTCGCCCATTAAAGCGGTACGCGAGCTGGGTTTAGAACGTCGTGAGACAGTTCGGTCCCTATCCGCTGTGCGCGTAGGAGTGTTGAGAAGGGCTGTCCCTAGTACGAGAGGACCGGGACGGACGAACCTCTGGTGTGCCAGTTGTCCTGCCAAGGGCATGGCTGGTTGGCTACGTTCGGGAGGGATAACCGCTGAAAGCATCTAAGCGGGAAGCCTGCTTCGAGATGAGCACTCCCACCTCCTTGAGAGGGTAAGGCTCCCAGTAGACGACTGGGTTGATAGGCCGGATATGGAAGCCCTGTGAGGGGTGGAGTTGACCGGTACTAATAGGCCGAGGGCTTGTCCTCAGTTGCTCGCGTCCACTGTGTTGTTCTGAAACAACGACCCCCATACCTGGTCACGGTGTGGGTGCGGTTGACAGTTTCATAGTGTTTCGGTGGTCATAGCGTGAGGGAAACGCCCGGTTACATTCCGAACCCGGAAGCTAAGCCTCACAGCGCCGATGGTACTGCAGGGGGGACCCTGTGGGAGAGTAGGACGCCGCCGAACAATCATTGTGAAGAACCCCCGTCGGGAAACCGACGGGGGTTCTTTGCGTTGACCGTTGACGTATCGTCAGGGCATGGACGATGGAACGGCAACAACGGGCGACGCGGCCACGGTCCTCGCCTCCGACGTACTGCGGCCGGCGCAGAGGGACGCGGCCCTTCGGATCCTGGCGGAGGCCCGGACGGTGGACGGCCGGGCGGCCGTGTCGGAGCAGGGGCGGCTCCGCCTGCGCTCCCCGGAGACGGCCCGGCCCGGAGTGACCCACTTCCTCGCGCTGGCCGACCAGCCGGCTGACCCCCCGGCCGACCGGGCCGCCGACCCGGACGCCACCGCGGCCGGCGTCGTCGGATACGGCCAACTGGAGGTACCCGACGGCGGCGGGGCCAACCCGGCCGCCGAGCTCCTCGTCGCCCCGGCCGACCGGGGCAAGGGCTTCGGCCGCCCGCTGGTGGACGCCGTGCTGGCCGAGGCCGGGAAGGCCGGCCGGGACCATGTCGACTTCTGGGTGCACGGCGGCCATCCGGCGGCCCGGCACCTGGCCGACGCGTACGGCGCCGAGCTGGTCCGCGAACTGCGGCAGATGCGCCGGACCGGGCCGCAGACCGAGGTGGCCCCGCTCCCGGCCGGCATCGAGCTGCGGACCTTCCGCCCCGGCGAGGACGACGCCGACTGGCTCCGGCTGAACGCGCTCGCCTTCGCCCACCACCCGGAGCAGGGCGCCTGGACCGAGGCAGACCTCGCCGACCGGCTGGCCGAGCCCTGGTTCGACCCGGCCGGCTTCTTCCTCGCCACCCGGGACGGCAGGCCGGTCGGCTTCCACTGGACGAAGGTGCACCCGGCCACCGCGACCGAGCCCGAGCTCGGCGAGGTGTACGTGGTCGGCGTCGATCCGGCGGAGCAGGGCAGCGGGCTGGGCCGGGCGCTGACCGCGGCGGGCCTGCGCCATCTGACGGGTCGCGCCGCCGGCGAGCGGGGGCTGGACACCGTGCTGCTGTACGTCGACGCGGACAATCCGGCGGCGGTGCGGGTGTACGAAAGGCTCGGGTTCACCGTGCACGAAATCGACCTGATGTACCGCGCCGGAGTCGGCTCGGCCGGGGCTGTTCCGCCGCCCTTTTCCGCGTAACGGAGAGTGACGGTCGGAAAAGGGCGCCCCGGCGGCTCCTAGCGGAGAGACGGAGGCCGCGGCAACGGTTGTGCACCCGCTGCCGCGGCACCGACCGCCTCAGCTTTCCTCCTGGCCATGCGGTGTTTACCGTGGATTCAATTAATGCCGCGAAGATCACAGGATGAAGTCCGTAGTGTCTCGCTCGTGCAGCGTCGGCCGACACGTGGCCGGTGCTGTGGCAGCCGCGCCGGGTGGGTGGGCGTGGGCGACGGGCGAGGGCGACGGCTCGAAGAGCATTTCGTGTCCGGACGCCGTCCTGCTGGAGGAGCTGGAGCCCATGAGCATCCCCCGCCCCGTCCCTGCCCCGCCCTCCCCACCCGCGCGGATGTCCAGCGCCCTGGGGATACCGCCGGAGCCGACCGTCACCGACGAGCAGGACGCCGAGGAACTGCCCCAGGGCCGCTTCCTGGACCGTGAGCGCAGCTGGCTCGCGTTCAACGAGCGGGTCCTGGAGCTGGCCGAGGACCCGGGGATCCCGCTGCTGGAACGCACCAAGTTCCTGGCGATCTTCGCGAGCAACCTCGACGAGTTCTTCATGGTCCGGGTGGCCGGCCTCAAGCGCAGGATCGCCACCGGCGTGGCCCAGCGCAGTGCCTCGGGCCTCCAGCCGCGCGAGGTGCTGGACCTCATCTGGACCCGGTCGCGCGAGCTGATGGCCCGCCACGCCGCCGCGTTCCAGCAGGAGGTGCTGCCGGACCTCGCGGCGCAGGGCATCGAGGTGGTCCGCTGGTCGGAGCTGGCGGAGAAGGAGCAGGCGCGGCTGCACTCGCTGTTCCGGCAGAAGATCTTCCCGGTCCTCACCCCGCTGGCGGTGGACCCGGCACACCCCTTCCCCTACATATCGGGGCTCTCGCTCAACCTGGCCGTCGTCGTGCGCAACCCGGTGTCCGGGCACAAGCACTTCGCCCGGGTGAAGGTGCCGCAGTCGCTCGCGCGCTTCCTGGAGGCCTCCCCGCAGCGGTACGTGCCGCTGGAGGACGTCATGGGGGCGCATCTGGAGGAGCTCTTCCCGGGGATGGAGGTGCTCGCCCACCACGCCTTCCGGGTCACTCGCAACGAGGACCTGGAGGTGGAGGAGGACGACACCGAGAACATCCTCAAGGCCCTGGAGAAGGAGCTGATGCGGCGGCGCTTCGGCCCGCCGGTGCGGCTGGAGGTCGAGGAGTCGATCGACCCCTACATCCTGGACCTGCTGGTGCGGGAGCTGAACATCACCGAGGCGGAGGTCTTCCCGCTGCCCGGCCCGCTCGACCTGACCGGGCTGTTCGGCATCGCCGGGCTGGACCGGCCGGAGCTGAGCTACCCGAAGTTCGTGGCGGGCACCGCGCGCGGCCTGAGCGATGTCGAGTCGGCCTCGCAGCCGGACATCTTCGCCGCGATGCGCGAGCGGGACGTGCTGCTGCACCACCCGTTCGACAGCTTCTCCACCTCGGTGCAGGCGTTCCTGGAGCAGGCCGCCGGCGACCCGGACGTGCTGGCGATCAAGCAGACGCTGTACCGGACCTCCGGGGACTCGCCGATCGTGGACGCGCTGATCGACGCGGCGGAGTCCGGCAAGCAGGTGCTGGTCCTGGTCGAGATCAAGGCGCGCTTCGACGAGCAGGCCAACATCAAGTGGGCCCGCAAGCTGGAGGAGGCAGGCTGCCACGTGGTCTACGGCCTGGTCGGGCTGAAGACGCACTGCAAGCTGTCGCTGGTGGTCCGGCAGGAGGGTGACACCCTGCGCCGCTACTCGCACGTCGGCACCGGCAACTACCACCCGAAGACCGCCCGGCTCTACGAGGACCTGGGTCTGCTGACCTCGGACCCGCAGGTCGGCGCGGACCTCTCGGACCTCTTCAACCGGCTGTCGGGCTATTCGCGCCGCGAGTCCTACCGTCGGCTGCTGACCGCGCCGCGGGGGCTGCGGGACGGTCTGGTGGGGCGGATCCACAACGAGATCGCCAACCACCGGGCCGGGCGTCCGGCACACGTGAAGCTCAAGGTCAACTCGATCGTCGACGAGGCCGTGATCGACGCGCTGTACCGGGCCTCGCAGGCCGGCGTGCCGGTGGACGTGTGGGTGCGCGGCATCTGCGCGATCCGGCCCGGGGTGCCGGGGCTGAGCGAGAACGTCCGGGTGCGCAGCATCCTGGGGCGGTTCCTGGAGCACTCGCGGGTCTTCGTGTTCGGCAACAACGGCGATCCGGAGGTGTGGATCGGCAGCGCCGACATGATGCACCGCAATCTGGACCGCCGGATCGAGGCGCTGCTGCGGATCACCGACCCGGCGCACCGGGCCGAGCTGTCCGGGCTGCTCGACCTCGGGATGTCGGACGAGACGGAGTCCTGGCACCTCGGGGCGGACGGGTCCTGGACCCGGCACGCCCAGGACGCCGACGGCAAGCAGCTGCGGCACGTCCAGGACCTCCTCATCGACTCGCGTCAGCGCCGTCGGGCCGTCGCGGCCAGATGAGCGCCGGTCACCGCCACGACCCCGGTGACGCCGGACGTGACGACGTGAGCCGCGACACCGCGCGGCGTGCCCGCACCGGACCGAACGGTGCGGGCCACGCCGCCGGGGGACACGACGGCACGAGATTCGACGACGCGACCGCGCGACCCACCGACGCGAGCCGCTGAGCGGCGGGGACCCGCTGAGCGGTCGGCCACCAGCCCCGGGGACGGCCCCGGGGGAACGGGGATCTACCTAGCCATGACCGAAGCGCCGATGACGGACCGGGCGGCCTCCACCGCGACCGCCGGGGACATCCTCTCCAGCCATCTCACCGGCCTGGCGGGTGCGTTCCTGCGCGCCCTGCCGCTGGCGGTGGGCGAGGTCGGCGCGAGACCGGGTGCGGCGGCCGTCCCGGCCGCGGGCACGGGGGACCTGCTGCGGGCGGTGCGGCGGATCGGCGGGCTGCTGCACACCTTCGGCGGGTCCTTCGAGCCGGGCTGGGTGCAGGAGTCGCGTGCGGAGCTGTCCTGGCTGCTGAACCTGCTGGCGCTGGAGCCGGGTCTGGTGCGGCGGGCGGCCCGGCTGCTGGGCGCGCTGGACGGGCTGAGCGGCAGCGAGGCGGAGGGGCCGGGCATGCTGGCCGGTCACGCGGGGGCGCCCAAGGCGCGGGCGCTGCTGGACCGGCAGCTCACCCTGGCCCGGACCAGGGCGCACTCGACGGTGCTGCAGGAGCTGCGGTCGGCGCGGCTGCACGCCCTGGCGGACCGGATGACGCTGCTGGTGGCGGACGCGCCGCTGGCGAAGCAGGCCGAGGGCCGGGCCGGGGCGGTGCTGATGCCGCAGGCGGCGGCGGCGTTCGGGGCGCTGGCGGCGAGCACCCAGCTGCTGCCGTTGCAGCGGGCGGCGACGCCGTACGGCGGGGACGGGCTGCGTCGGCTGGGGACGGTGCCCAGTGCGCGGGGGGCGCTGGACGCGGACGCGGCGCTGGCCGCGGACGACGCGCCGTGGCACCGGACCCGGGTGCTGGTGAAGCGGGCCCGGTACGCGCTGGAGGTGTGCGGGCGGCCGTCGGCGGTGCTGGACGACCTGGACCAGGTGCTGCTGCGGCACCAGGAGGCCTCGGAGGCGGCGGTGACGGCGGCGACCGCGGCGCGCACGCCGCGGATCACCCCGGCGACGGCGTACGTGCTGGGCGTGGTGCACGCGGACCAGCGGCTGGAGGTGGAGGCGGCGCGGTACGCCTTCGGCCGGCGCTGGCCGGAGCTGCCGCCGGGGGCGGAGGCGTGGTTGGAGCTGCCGCCGGCCGAGGGCTGGGGGTCGGCGCCGGAATCGCGGACGGCCTGAGGTGGGCGGGAGGCCGGTGCCGGCGGACCGCTGGCCGGTCGGCCGCGGGCCGGTGGTGCTGGCGGCGGGGGCGGTGCTCTGGCTGCCGGGGCGTCCGAAGCGGAGCGGTCGGCTGGGCCGGCCGCGGCTGGCGGTGATCCACCGGCCGAAGTACGACGACTGGAGCCTGCCGAAGGGGAAGCTGGACCCCGGGGAGAGCGTGGTCGAGGCGGCGCTGCGCGAGGTGCGGGAGGAGACCGGCTTCTCCTGTGTGCTGGGGGCGGAGCTGCCGACCCAGCACTATCTGGCGCAGGGCCGGCCGAAGGAGGTCCGGTACTGGGCGGCGGTGCCGACGGAAGGGGCCTTCCGGCCGAACCGGGAGGTCGACCTGCTGGAGTGGCTGCCGGCCGGGAAGGCGCGGGCGCGGCTGACCCATGAGCGGGACCGGCGGTTGGTGGACGCGCTGCTGGCGCTGCTGGGCGCGAAGCCGGTGCGGGCGCGGGGCCGGGAGTAGTGAAGGAAGCGTGGAAGTGATCTTCCCGCGCTCTTGCCGTGACGCAACCGTTACTACCTGACGTAGTTTCCTGTCATCCGTCCGAGGTTCACTCTGCGTTCACTTACGACCGGCTGACGCGTCACCTGCCCGGCTTACTTTCGGTATCACCGGCGGGCCGAAGGGGCCCCGGACCTCAGCAAAACCCGTGCTGCGTCGTGCTTGCCACGACCCGCGCGTCGGGCAATGCCACAGAAAGGGACACCTGTGAAGCTCCAGCGGAACGGCCGCTCCAAGGCCCTCGCGATCGGTGCCATGGCGCTCGTCAGCTCGCTGTCGCTCGCGGCCTGCGGCTCGGACGATAACAACACCACCGCGACCGGCTCCGGCGGCTCCTCGGCCGCTGCCCCGGCGATCGACTGCGGCCCGAAGCAGGCCCCCCTGGTGTCTGCCGGCTCCACCGCCCAGGGCAACGCGATCGACATCCTGAAGAACAACTTCGGCGCGGCCTGCAAGGACACCACCATCAACTACGGTGGCGGCGGCTCGGGTGCCGGTGTTCAGCAGTTCAACCAGGGCAAGATCCAGTTCGCCGGCTCGGACTCGGCGCTGAAGCCGGCCGAGGTCGACGCCAGCAAGGCCGTCTGCACCGGTGGCCAGGGCATCAACCTGCCGGTCGTCGCGGGCCTGATCTCGATCGTCTACAACGTCGAGGGTGTCGACAACCTCGTCCTGGACGGTCCGACGATCGCGAAGATCTTCGACTCGCAGATCACCAAGTGGAACGACCCGGCCATCGTCGCGCTGAACCCGAGCGCCAAGCTGCCGGACGCCGACATCCAGGCCTTCCACCGCACCGACGACTCGGGCACCACCGAGAACCTGACCAAGTACTTCGCCAAGACCTCGGCCGGTGCCTGGTCCTACCCGGCCAGCAAGGCGTGGGCGGGCAAGGGCGGCCAGGGCGCCAGCGGCTCGGCCGGTGTCTCGGCCCAGGTGAAGCAGGTCAAGAACTCGGTCAGCTACGCCGAGCTGTCGTTCGCCCAGACCAACAACCTGAAGAGCGCCTCGATCAACACCGGTGCCGCCAAGCCGGTCGAGGCCACCGCGGTCAACGCCGCCAACACCTTCGCCAAGGCGCAGATCGCCGGCACCGGCAGCGACCTGGCGCTGACCCTCGACTACGCGACCAAGGACGAGGGTTCCTACCCGCTGGTCCTGGTCACCTACGAGATCGTCTGCGACAAGGGCAACAAGGCCGACACGCTGGACGCCCTCAAGGCCTTCCTGACCTACTCCATCAGCGACGCGGGCCAGAAGGCGATCGGCGACGCGGGCTACGTCCCGCTGCCGAAGGAGCTGACCGGCAAGGTCACCGCCGCGGTCAAGGCCCTCGCCTGATCCCGTAGCACCCTCCGCTGGGGCGGCCCCGTGAACGAGGGGGGCCGGGGCCGTCCCCAGCGGAACGTACCGACCGACGCACCACGTCCGGGGCACCGCCGCCATGGTGCCGCCCCCTCGGGGCCGCACCACCAGACCGGAGTAGACCAATGACTTCAAACACCCCTGCCGCCCCGCCCGGCGGGGAGCGCCGCCGGCGCGACAGCCGGGTCGGCGACAAGATCTTCATGAACCTGTCCCGCGGGTCGGGCATCCTGCTGCTGGTGGTCATGGCCGCCATCGCGGGCTTCCTGACCTGGCGCTCGGGCATCGCCCTGAGCAAGAACGAGGGCAACTTCTTCACCACCTTCGAGTGGACGCCGGACGCCCCGAAGCCGGTCTTCGGCATCGCCGTCCTGGTGTTCGGCACCATCGTCAGCGCGACGATCGCGATGGTGATCGCGGTGCCGGTGGCGATCGGGATCGCGCTGTTCATCTCCCACTACGCGCCGCGCCGGATCGCCCAGCCGTTCGCCTACCTGGTGGACCTGCTGGCGGCCGTGCCCAGCATCATCTACGGCCTGTGGGGCGCGCTCTTCCTGGTGCCGCACCTGGAGGGCCTGACCAGCTGGATGGACGACTACCTCGGCTGGACGTACATCTTCGACCAGTCCCGGGCGACCACCCCGCGCAACCTCTTCACCGTCGGCATCCTGCTGGCGATCATGGTCCTCCCGATCATCACCGCGGTCAGCCGTGAGATCTTCCGGCAGGTGCCGCGGATGCACGAGGAGGCCGCGCTCGCGCTCGGCGCGACCCGCTGGGAGATGATCCGCACCGCGGTGCTGCCGTTCGGCCGCCCCGGCATCATCTCGGCCTCGATGCTCGGCCTCGGCCGCGCGCTCGGCGAGACCATCGCGGTCGCCATCGTGCTCTCCTCCAGCAGCGTCCTCTCGCTGCACGTGCTCGACCCGGGCGGCGGCACCTTCGCGCAGAACATCGCGCTGAAGTTCAGCGAGGCCCAGCCCTTCGGCCGGGACGCGCTGATGGCTTCCGGTCTCGTCCTGTTCGTCATCACCTTGCTGGTGAACGGTGCCGCGCGGCTGATCGTCGCCCGCCGCAAGGAGTACTCGGGGGCCAACGCATGAGCACGGCAACGACCTCGGTCCCGGCGGACGCCCGCCCGCTGGGCCGGCCGCTGACCGCCAACCGGCTGCCCAAGTGGACCCCGGCCGCCGTGGCGGCCGGCTCGATCGCCCTCGGCTGCGGCATCGGCGCGGTCGGCGGCCTGGAGAGCAAGCTCCAGTGGGGCCTGATCTCCGCGATCCTCTTCGTGGTCGTCAGCTACGTGCTCTCGGCGCAGGTCGAGGGCCGCCGCCAGGCCAAGGACCGGCTCGCCACCTCGGTGGTCTGGGTCGCCTTCATCCTGGCCGTGATCCCGCTGCTGGCCCTGACCTTCTACACCGTCCAGCAGGGTGCCAAGGTGGTGGACGGGAACTTCCTGTCCCACTCCATGCGCGGCGTCCGGGCCTCCGGCCCCGGCGGTGGTATCTACCACGCGCTGATCGGCACCCTGCAGCAGGTCTTCCTCGCCAGCCTGATGGCCGCGCCCATCGGCCTGCTGACCGCCGTCTACCTGGTCGAGTACGGCCGGGGCAAGCTGGCCAAGGCGGTCACCTTCTTCGTCGACGTCATGACGGGTGTCCCGTCGATCGTCGCCGGTCTGTTCATCCTGTCCGTCTGGAACCTCGCCCTCGGCTTCAACTACTCCGGCTTCTCGGGCAGCCTCGCGCTGGCCATCCTGATGCTGCCGGTCGTGGTCCGTTCCACCGAGGAGATGCTCAAGCTCGTCCCGAACGAGCTGCGCGAGGCGTCGTACGCGCTCGGCGTGCCGAAGTGGAAGACGATTCTCCGGATCGTCATCCCCACCGCCATCGGCGGCATCACCACCGGTGTGATGCTCGCGGTCGCCCGCATCACGGGTGAGACCGCACCGGTGATGCTGCTGGTCTTCGGCGCGGACTACATCAACAACAACCCGTTCGACGGGCCGCAGCAGTCACTGCCGATGTACATCTGGATGCAGTACTCCCAGGTGAACAACCAGTACGGCTACGCCCGTGCCTGGGGAGCCGCGCTCGTGCTGATCGCCTTCGTGATGGGGCTCAACCTCATCGCCCGGGGCATCGCCCGCTGGCGTTCGCCCAAGGCCGGGCACTGAGCGACCGACTGACGTACGACGACGAAGACTGAGAGAAGACGAACGATCATGGCCAAGCGCATCGACGTCAGCGGACTGTCCGCCTACTACGGCTCCACCAAGGCCATCGAGGACATCTCGATGGCGATCGAACCCCGCTCGGTGACGGCCTTCATCGGCCCCTCCGGCTGCGGCAAGTCCACCTTCCTGCGGACCCTCAACCGGATGCACGAGGTGATCCCGGGCGCCCGGGTCGAGGGCAAGGTGCTCCTGGACGACGAGAACCTGTACGGCACCAGCGTCGACCCGGTCGCCGTCCGCCGTTCGGTCGGCATGGTCTTCCAGCGCCCGAACCCGTTCCCGACCATGTCGATCTACGACAACGTGATCGCCGGTCTCAAGCTCTCGGGTGTCCGCAAGAAGTCCGTGCTGGACGACAAGGTCGAGAAGTCCCTCCAGGGCGCCAACCTCTGGAACGAGGTCAAGGACCGGCTGAACAAGCCGGGCGCCGGCCTCTCCGGCGGTCAGCAGCAGCGCCTCTGCATCGCCCGCGCCATCGCGGTCGAGCCGCAGGTCCTGCTGATGGACGAGCCGTGCTCGGCCCTCGACCCGATCTCGACCCTCGCCATCGAGGACCTGATCGGCGAGCTGAAGACCCAGTTCACCATCGTCATCGTGACCCACAACATGCAGCAGGCGGCCCGCGTCAGCGACCGCACCGCCTTCTTCAACCTGGCCGGCGTCGGCCAGCCGGGCAAGCTGATCGAGCTCGACGACACCCAGCGGATCTTCTCCAACCCGTCCGTGCAGGCGACCGAGGACTACATCTCCGGCCGCTTCGGCTAAACCGCCGGACCGCGCGGGCAGCGCGTCACAGGCTGCTTCGCGGTGCTGCATGGCGGTGCCGCCGCGAAGCATGAAAAGGGCCCGCCCCCCGAGATCTGGGGGGCGGGCCCTGTCGCGTCCGTGCGCGTGTCCGTGTGCGTGCGTGCCCGGGGTTCCGGGTCCGGACGGCCGGCGGGTCAGCCCCAGAACAGGTGGACGAACCAGTACACCAGCGCCGCGACCAGGGCGGCGGCCGGCATGGTGATGAACCAGCCGAGCACGATGTTCTTGGCGACGCCCCAGCGCACCGCGCGGATCCGCTTGGTGGCACCCGCGCCCATGATCGCCGAGGTGATCACGTGGGTGGTGGAGATCGGCGCCTTGAAGACGAACGAGGTGATGTACATGACCGTCGAGGCGGTGGCCTCGGCGGCGAAGCCCTGCGGCGGGTCGAGCTCGATGATCTTCCGGCCGAGGGTCCGCATGATCCGCCAGCCGCCGGCGTAGGTGCCGAGCGAGAGCATGGTCGCGCAGGAGATCTTCACCCACACCGGGATCGGGTCGTCCGGGCTCTCGTGGCCCGAGATCACCAGGGCCATCACCACGATGCCCATGGTCTTCTGGGCGTCCTGCAGACCGTGCGCGAGCGCCATGGCAGCGGCCGAGGCGGTCTGCGCGACCCGGAAGTTGCGCTTGGCCCGGTGCGGGTTGGCCCGGCGGAACAGCCAGAGGATCGCCAGCATCACCAGGAAGCCGCCGACCAGGCCGACCACCGGGGAGACGATCATCGGGATGATGATCTTGTCGATGACGCCGCTCCAGATCACCTCGGTGCCGCCGGCCAGGGCCGCGCCGACCATGCCGCCGAACAGCGCGTGCGAGGAGGAGGAGGGCAGGCCGAAGTACCAGGTGACCAGGTTCCAGGCGATCGCTCCGACCAGCGCGGCGAACAGGATCGCCATCCCCTGGTTGCCGGTCGGGGTCTCGATGATGCCCTGGGAGACGGTGTGCGCCACCCCGCTGCCCAGGAAGGCGCCGGCCAGGTTCATCACCGCGGCCATCGCCAGCGCCGCCCTGGGCGTCAGGGCCCGGGTGGAGACCGAGGTCGCGATCGCGTTGGCCGAGTCGTGGAAGCCGTTGGTGTAGGTGAAGAAGAACGCAACGCCGACGACGGCGATGAGTGCTGCCATGTCCACGGGGGTCAGGACTCCTTGACCGCGATGGTCTCCACCGTGTTGGCGACGTGCTCGAAGGCGTCCGCGGCCTGTTCGAGGACGTCCACGACCTGCTTGAGCTTGAGCACCTCGATCGCCTCGTACTGGCCGGAGAAGAGGTGGGCGAGCAGCTTGCGGTGGATCTGGTCGGCCTGGTTCTCCAGCCGGTTGACCTCGATCCAGTACTCGGTCAGGTTGGACATGCTCCGCAGGTTCGGCATCGCCTCGGCGGTCAGCTCGGCGGCGCGGGCCAGGACCTCGATCTGCTGCTCGATGCCCTTCGGCAGGGTCTGGATGTCATAGAGGACGACCAGGTCGACGGCCTCCTCCATGAAGTCCATGATGTCGTCCAGCGACGAGGCGAGGTTGTAGATGTCCTCGCGGTCGAAGGGCGTGATGAAGGACGAGTTCAGCTGGTGGAAGATCGCATGGGTGGTGTCGTCTCCGGCGTGCTCGGCGGCGCGCATGCGCTCGACGATCTCCGCGCGGGCCGACACGTCTGATCCCAGCAGTTCCAGCAGGAGCTTCGAGCCCACGACCAGGTTCTCCGCGGCGGCGGCGAACATGTCGTAGAAACTCGTCTCCTTCGGGGTCAGGCTAAAACGCACGGAAATCTCCGATGTGCGGGGTAGGGGACTGAACGATGCTAGGTGCAACCGCGCGTGGGAACGCAAACGGGGTGGCCGAAAAGGAGCCGGAACCTCCCCTTCCGTTCGGCTGCCGCAGCGGTGGGTCCGATGCACCACAGGTACGGGCGTGCGCCCCCAGTCTGACGGAACCTCGCCCGGATTGCCCCTGCCGTGCGGCCGGAACGGCGGGGTGTTCCCCGGACGGGGGAACCCCGGGCCGACCGTGACCCGACCCGGTCTCTCCCGGCCCGGTGCCGCTCCCGGCCCCTTGTCGGCCCGCTCCCGGCCCGCCGTCGACCTGTTGTCGGCCCGCCGTCGCCCCGTCCCGGGCCGACGGCGGCGGAGGAACACCACGACGGGCCCGGGTGTTGGACACTGGAGGCCGACGCAGCCACCCAGGCACCCAGACGAAGGCGGGCCGATGACCACCACGCAAGCGCGTACCGGGCCGGAGCAGACGCCCGGGGCGGAACCGCAGGGCGAGCACGAGGTCTCCCCGGACGCCGCGGGGGGTGCCCACGCCGGTCACGGGCCGCACGGGTACAGCGCCCAGAAGGACGCGCACCTCAAGCGGCTGCGCCGGATCGAGGGCCAGATCCGCGGCCTCCAGCGGATGGTCGACGAGGACGTCTACTGCATCGACGTGCTCACCCAGGTCTCGGCCGGCACCAAGGCCCTGCAGTCCTTCGCGCTCTCCCTGCTGGAGGAGCACCTGCGGCACTGCGTCGCCGCCGCCGCCGAGGAGGGCGGGGCCGAGCTGGACGCCAAGGTCGCCGAGGCCACCGCGGCGATCGCCCGACTGCTGCGCAGCTGAGCCCGGCGCGGCCGGCGGCGGGGACGGCCCGGGTGCCGCGGGGCCTACGGGTCCCGCGGGTCCGGCGACGCCTGCCGGTCCGGCAGCTCGCGCGGGTCCGGCAGTTCCCGCGCGGCCTCGGCGGCCGGGCCGGCGTCGGGCCGGTCGAGCAGGACCTCGTCGATCCGCTCGGTCGGCAGCCGGTCACCGCTGCTGGCCGTGGCGGCGATCATCAGCTCACCGGCCAGCTCGATCTCGTCGAGGGCCGCGTCGTCGTGGCCGCCGCTGCGGTCGCCCGTGGACGCCATCACCTGCACCACCCCTTCAGCGCCTCACCAGCCCGGGCGGCAGCCACCCGACGTCCAGCCTAGGCACTTCGGAGCCCGTCCACATGGCACGGACGGGCCATCTCGGCGCCGCCGAAACGGGTGGGCTCCGGGACTCCCGGGCCCACCCGGACCGGCGGCCTCCCACGCCGAGCTACTTCGGGTTCTCACCGGGCTTCATGGTGAAGATGTCCGCGGCGGCGGGTTCGGCGGCCTCCACCGGCTTGCCGAAGTCGGTCAGGGTGGTGGTCGAGACCACCTTCACCTGGTCCTTCGGCTCCTTGGAGCCGGCCACCCCGGCGAAGGTGAAGACCTCGACCACCTTGTGCAGCCGGCCCTGGTCGTCCAGCCAGGCGTCGTAGGGGACGTCCTTCACGGTGAAGGTCTGCGCCCCCATCCGCAGGCCGTCCCCGCCCCGGCCGCCGGTGGCGTCGGCCGCCTTGGCGAGGTCCAGGGTGCCGCGGAAGTGCTTCAGGGGCACCCCGTCGACCGTCTCGGTGCCCACCGCCTCGGCCTTCTGCGCCCCGCGCAGCGCGCCCGCGGCGGAGGCCGGGTCGGTGGCCCCGCCGCTGACCAGGTTGCCGTCCGGAAGCTGGCGCACGTCCAGCTTGACCCACTTGCCCTCGGGCACCTTGGCGCCGCTGTTCTGGAGGTAGACGGTGCCGGGCAGCAGCACCTCGACGATCTTGCCGGTGGTCGCGGCGCCGGGCGGCACCTGCACCTCCAGCCGGCCGATCCGCTTCACGTAGTCGTAGCCGCCGGTGCCGGTGAAGACGGCCTTCTTGTCGGCGGACTCGGTCACCAGCTCGGTCGCGGCGTGCGCCGAGCCGGCCCGGCCGGTGATGTCCGCGGTGCCGCGGACCGCCGTCAGCGGGTCGGCGGAGAGCTGGTCCGGGGTGCTGCTGGCCTGCTGGTCGGCCGAGGCGCCCCCGGCGCCGTCCGGCGAGCAGCCGGCCAGTCCGGCCGCGCCGGTGAGGACGGCGGCGAGCAGCACGGCCCCCGCCGCCGGCCGCGGCCGCCGCTCGGCCCGGCCGACCGTTCGGCCGGTGCGCTGCTGGTCGGTCATGTTCATCCTCGCGAAACCCCCTCGGGCCCGACTGCCCCGCCGGCCACCACCAGGGGCGGGCAGAGCTCTTTCCGGGCAAACGAGTTGGGGCGCGAGGGGTTACGCGGGACCCGGCGCGTTCCGGACCTCGCGCGCCGGTGGTCCGGCGCGTTACCGTGAACCACGTGCACAGTGAGCTGCCGGACGTTCCCGGCACCGTCCGGATGCCCGAGCACCGCGTCGCGATCAGCGAGCGCGGTTCCTTCTGCTTCGCGACCTGCAGCTGCGGCTGGTTCTCCCCGGCCCGGCGCTCCCGCGATCTCACCCGCCGCGAGGCCGACGACCATCTGACCGGCGGCGACGGCGCCCCGGGGTAGCCGCCGTCCCTCGGGCCCTACGCGGCCAGGTCGGACTCGGGCCGGGGTTCCTCGGCGCGGACCGCGCCGCGGCTCCCGCCGCCGCGCCGCCCGCGTCCGCCGCGCCCGGGGCCCCGTCCGCCGCCGCCGAGCCCGCCGCGCCGTCCGGCGCGGATCAGCGGGGCGAGCGGGGTGCGGGTCAGGGCGTGGCAGAGCGGGACGAGCACGGCCATCGCGATCGGCGCCAGCAGCAGCACCACGGCGACCGCCAGCGCGAAGCCGCCGATCACGTCGGTGGGGTAGTGGACGCCCATGTACATCCGGCAGAAGCCCTGCAGCAGGGCCAGGCCGCCGGCGATCCAGCCGAGCCGGCGGTTCACCAGGAAGAGCGCCACCGCGATGCCCATCGACATCGTGGAGTGGTCGCTGACGAAGGAGTAGGTGCCGGCCTTGCCCTCGACCAGCACCTCCAGGTCGGGGTGGTCCACGAAGGGCCGGGGGCGGTCCACGATCGCCGCGATCGGCAGGTTGGCGAGCTCGGCGATGGCGACCGACAGCGGGGCCCAGAGCAGCCCGGCGACCGCCACCGGGGCGTCCGGACGCCGTCGGGCCTGCAGCCAGCCGACCAGGCCCAGCAGCGCGAGGCCGATCAGGATGCCGTACTCGCCGACCCAGGAGACCAGGTGGTCCAGCCGGGCCGGGGCGTGTTTGGCCAGGCCGTTGACGGCGTAGAGCAGGCCGAGGTCGGGGTTGGTCGTGTCGGCAAGCGGCGTCGACACGCCGCACCTCCTTCTGGTCCGCTGCACCTGGATCGTTCCGGCCGTGGCCCGTCCGCCGTCGCCCAGGTCAGGGCGGCTGACGGAAGGCCAACGGACACAACGTCATAACCGACGGACAGCGTTCCACGGAAACGCGCGGTTATGGAAACTTGACTCAGCGTCCACGCCGCGCGCACACCGGCCGGGCGGTCGGGGATCAGTTCTTTGCGGGGGTTTGACCGGAACGGGCCGGTGCGCCGGTGGCGACCGCGGTGGGTCGGGCGGCCGGGGCCGCCTGTGCCACCTGGGCCGCCGGGGCGGAGGGGGTCGCCGGGGACGAGGGGGTGGGGGCCGGGTCGCCGGGGCGGCTCGGGGCGATCACCCCGCCGTCGGCGTTGCGGTTCGGCAGGGCCTGGGCGGCGTCCGAGGTCACCCGGGTGGCGCCGATGTACTCCTTGGTGTCGATCTTGTCGTAGCGGATCACCGCACCGGTGTGCGGAGCGTTGATCATGTACCCGCCGCCGACGTAGATGCCCACGTGGTGGATGGAGCGCGGGTCGGTCAGATCGGTCGCCCAGAACACCAGGTCGCCCGGACGCAGCTGGTCGCGGGACGGGTGCGGGCCCGCGTACCACTGGTCGTTGGCGACCCGGGGCAGGATGATGCCCACGCTCTCGAACGCCGCCCGGGTGAGCCCGGAGCAGTCGAACCGCCCGTTCTGCGATTCCAGCCCGTCACCGCCCCACAGGTACGGGGTGCCCAGCTTGCCCTGGGCGAAGTAGATCGCCCCGGCGGACTGTGCGGAGACCTCCACGGGCGCGCCCGGTGCGGCCGGCGCGGCGAAGCTGCGGGAGGTGGCCAGGATGTTCCGTACGTACCCCTGGGTCTCGCGGTACGGCGGCACGCCCTGGTACTTCGTCACCGCGCCCGGCCCGGCGTTGTAGGCCGCCAGCATGTTCGACTGGCGGTCGCCCGGGACCTTGGCGACGTAGGCGGCGAGCGCGCAGTCGAAGGTGGCCGCCGAGGCGATCGCGTCCAACGGCTCCCAGGGGTCCTTCCGGCCGTCGTTGTTGCCGTCCGTGCCGTACGCCGCCCAGGTGCCCGGCATGAACTGCGCCAGTCCCTCCGCCCCGACCCCGGAACGGGCCCGCGGGTCGAAGCCGCTTTCCTGGTACAACTGCGCCGCGAGCAACGGGGGGGAGAGATCGGGGCAGAGTTGCCCCCACTGTTCGATCGGCCCTTGGTACGCGGCCGGAACGGTTCCCGGGGAGAGTCCGGCGGCATTGCCGCGGCCCTGCGGAGTCCCGCTCGCCGCATACGTCCCGAACGTCACCAGCCCGATGAAGCCGACCGCGACAACTCCTGCGGCAGCGGCGGCCGTAGCGCCCTTCCGGAGTACCATCAGCACCATCCCGACGAATCGTCAGTCGAAGTGTCCCGGAAGGCGTTGCTCACCGCAATCATCAGAGATACAAAGAGTGAGCGCTATCCTTCGTACGGTGGACATCCTCGCGTACGTGTCCGATGCCTCACGACCAATCCGCGAGAAGCAGCCAAGTCGACATCAGATCTGGCCAAGAATAGGTACCGACCCTTCGCGCGGGCGGGGTCTGGGCCCTTGAATTTGCCTGATCGGGCGGTGAGATGGAAATGAACCAGAGCAGCGTGCACAGCATCGCGATCGGCCACCTGGCCGAGGACCCTCCAAAGAAGCCGAATATCGACACCATCATCGGCGGGATCGCCCCGGACTGGGGTCCGTTCGCGAGCCTCGGCTCGGAGGCCCGGGTGATGGTCGAGGTCGTCATGGCCGTGGCGATCCTGGCCTGCCTCGGGCTCGCCGTCTGGGGTGCGGCCAAGCAGCGGATCGGCGCCACCGCGATGCGTGACAGTTTCGGTGCCGAACAGGGCAAGGGACTGATCATCGCCGGCCTGACCGGCGTGTTCATCATTGGATCACTTGGCACTCTGTTCACCATTGTGTACGGCATGGCGATCTGACGATCGGGCAGCGCGGGCCGGACGGACGGAACGGACAGTCGGGGCGGAGCCGACGGCGCCCATGGGGCGGACCGTCATGACGCGCCGGCGGACGGCGCGGCATCCTTGCCGGTCGACCTGTCCGATCGTCTGACCGTCCGACTGCCGGACCGTCCGACCGGGCATCCGTGCATGCCCGGCGCCACGCCGGGAATCCATCCACCACCCCTTCCCTCCCGCCCGCCCACGGTCGGAGGGGCCCCCGGAGCCGCCCCCGGCTCCCCGCACCAGGAGGGCCGCCGTGCCGTTGTCCGACGACCAGCCGCACACCCGAACGCGGCTGCCGGTCGGCGAACAGCCCTCGTCGCAGATGAGCGCCCGTCAGGCGCGCCCGCTGCGGACCCTGCTGACCGTCCTGGTGGTCGTCACGCTGCTCGTCCTGGCGATCTCCATCGCCAACCGGGGCAAGCCCGACCCCGGCACCACCGCCACCGGACGCTCCGCCGACCGGGCCGCCGCGGCCACCGCCACCTCCGGCGCGGGCCCCGCGCCCAGCGGGGACCAGCCGGTGACCGCCACCGTCAACGGCATCGCCGCCGGCTTCCCGCACACCGACCAGGGTGCCCAGTCCGCCGCGGCCAACTACGCCGTGGCCATCGGCTCCGCCGACATGTTCCGCACCGACAGCCGCCACACCATCGTCACCACCATCGCCGACCCGGCGGCCGCGCAGACCCTCCAGTCCCGGCTGGACCAGGGGTTCGGCGCCGACACGGTGGCCCGCTACGGGCTGGACGCCCAGGGCCGCGCGCCCAAGGGCCTCACCTTCGTCAGCCGCACCGTCCCGGTCGGCGCCAAGGCGGTCGGATACACCGACACCGAGACCAAGGTCGAGGTCTGGTGCGCCGGTCTGACCGGCCTGGCCGGCGAGCGCTCGGTGCAGCCGGTGCTGGCGAGCTGGTTCACGCTCACCCTCGATCTGCGCTGGACGGGTGGCGACTGGAAGCTCACGGACTACGCAAGCCGGCAGGGGCCCGCGCCCATGCCGGGCGACGAACAGGCCGCCACCGCCGAGGAGATCACCGGCGCCGTCCAGCAGTTCGGGGGTTTCCGCTATGCCCGTTGACCTGACCGCCGACCAGTCGGCCGGCCGCCGAGCGGGGCGCGGGGGGACCGCCGCCGGCGGTGCCGTCCGGCCCGCCGTCCGCCGCGCGGGGACGCTGGCGGGAGCGCTGGCGACCGTGCAGCTCGCGGCGCTGCTCGCGGCGCAGCGTGTGTTCGCCGAGCCGTCCCCGACGGGGACGGCGACGCCCTCCCCGTCGGCCACACCCAACGCGAGCTGTCCCGATCTCCCCATCTCCGGCAACGGCATTCTGTGTGTCGACAAGCCGGGCGGCGGGGCGTCGCTGCCCGGGAGCGGGACGGTCGGGACGGTGACGGATCCGCTGGGGGCGTTGGCGAAGGGGTGTGCGCAGGCGGCGGTGTGGGTGGTGCGGAAGTTGTCGGGGGCGATCGACGGGACGACGGAGGTGGACTTCACCAACGCGTCGTTCCTGCAGCAGTACGCGGTGGTGTTCGCCGCGTCGACGGTCGTCACGCTGGTGCTGTGGCTGCTCGCGGTGACCAAGCGGGCGGTGCGCGGGGCGCCGTTGACGACGGCGATCTCGGAGGCGATCGGGTTCCTCTGGCTGACGGTGGTCGCGTCGGCGTTCACGCCGTTGATCCTGTACACGGTGGTGAGCGCGACCGACGGGCTGACCAAGGCGATCGCGGTGGGGACGAAGTCGGACACCGGGACGTATCTGGGCGGGTTCGCGGACACCCTGGAGAAGGGTGACATCGGCGGCGGGCCGCTGATTCTGATCATCACCTCGCTGGTGGCCGTGCTGGCCGCGGCGGTGCTCTGGATCGAGCTGCTGATCCGGGCGGCGATGCTGTACGTGGGCGCGCTGCTGGGGACGGCGGTGTACGCGGGGCTGGTGGACAAGCAGTTGTGGAAGCACGTGCGCCGCTGGGCGGGGGTGATGCTGGCGGTGGACCTGGCGAAGCCGATCATCGTGATCATCCTCGGGCTGGCCGGTGCGGTGTCGGCGGGGGCGGGGGCGAGCGACGACTTCGCCCGGGTGCTGTCGGGGCTGGCGATCCTCTTCCTGTCGATCTTCGCGAGCGCCGCCGTCTACCGCTTCGTGCCGGGCTTCGGCGACGAGATCATGAACATGCGCCATGCCCGGGCGAGCGCGGTGTCCGCCGGGTCGGCGATGATCAACGGGACCGCGAACTTCATGCGGCAGGGCATCAGCACGCACGGCGACCGCGGCGCGCCGGGCGGCGGGGGCGGTGGGGGTGCCGGCGGCGGTTCGGTCGCGCCGGGCATCGCCGCCCACGCGTCCAGGGCGCCCTCGACGCCGCCGCAGGCCGGGCCGCCGGCCCAGGCCACGGGTCCGGTCCGCGACAGCAATCCAGCGAAGGGAGGGTGACGGGTAAGTGAGCAGCGAACCGCTCGGCCAGTACGGGGCCCAGTACGCCCAGCCGTACGTGCACCAGCGCCGCACCTACCTGATCGGCAAGGCCCGCCCGAACGCGCCGATCGGCCGGAACCGGGAGTCCGGCGAGATCGTGCTGATCATCTTCGGCGCGTTCCTCGGCATGCTCTGGGGTCTGCTGATGCCGGTCCTGCCGTTGCGCATCGCGGGTCTGGTGGGTCTGCCGGCGCTGGCGATCGCGGCCGTGTACGTGCCGTACCGGCGTCGGACGTTCTACAAGTGGGTGGAGATCAACCGCACCTACCGGCGGACGGTCCGCAGCGGGCGGGCGGTGTGGAAGTCGGACGCGGTCGACGCCGGGACGCGGCTGGACGGCCGTGAGGTGGAGATCGGCCCGCCGCCCGGGGTCGGGCGGCTGCGCTGGCTGTCGGCGCCGTTCGGGCCGGACGAGGTCGCGGTGCTGATGCACCTGGAGCGGCGCACGGTGACGGCGGCGATCGAGATCGAGGGCCCGGGTGTCGGGCTGCGCGACTCGGAGGACCAGGAGGCGCTGGTCGACCGGTTCGGGACGCTGCTGAAGCACGTCGCCAACGGGGACGGCTTCGTGACCCGGCTGCAGATCCTGGCCCGGACCCTGCCGGCCGACCCGGACGCGCACGCCAAGGACGTGGAGCGGCGCGGAGACCCGGGCGCGCCGCACTGGCTGCAGGACTCGTACGACCAGTTGCAGTCGATGGTGTCGACCTCGTCCGAGCAGCACCGGGCGTACCTGGTGGCGTGCATGCACTACACCCGGGACCTCGCCGCCGAGGCGCACGCGATGGGGCGGACGGCCACCGGCCGGCGGGCCCGGGACGACGAGGGCCTCGCCTCGGTGATGGCCCGCGAGCTGACCGACATCTGCGCCCGGCTGGCGGAGGCGGACATCCGGGTGCGGCAGCCGCTGGGCCAGGCCCGGCTCTCCTCGCTGCTGCACTCGATGTACGACCCGGACCATCCGATCGACCACATCCAGGCGATGTCGAGGCGCAACGCCTGGCCGGCCGAGCTGGACGCCACGCACCCGCAGCTGCTCCAGGCGAAGACCCGGGAGTCGGCGACCCGGGAGCCGTGGTGCCACGCCACCGCGTGGATCAAGGAGTGGCCGCTGACCCCGGTCGGCGTCAACTTCCTGGCGCCGCTGCTGGTGCACACCCCGGACGTGATCCGGACGGTGGCGGTGACGATGGACCTGGAACCGACCGATGTCGCCATCGAGCGGATGCTGACCGAGAAGACCAACGACGAGGCGGAGGCCAGCCGCGCCGCCAAGATGAACCGCACGGTCGACCCGCGCGACCTGGCCCACACCGGCCGGGTGGACCAGCGGGGCGACGACCTGGCGTCCGGCGCGGCCGGCGTCAACCTGGTCGGGTACATCACGGTCTCCTCGCGCAACCCGGACGCGCTGGCCCGGGACAAGCGGACGATCCGGGCCTCGGCCGGCAAGAGCTATCTGAAGCTGGAGTGGTGCGACCGCGAGCACCACCGCGCGTTCGTCAACACCCTGCCGTTCGCCACCGGTATCCGCCGCTGAGCGGGTCCCGGCCGAGCGACTGATCTGGAGGCCCCGTATGGCGATCGGCAACCTCACCGACGCGTTCACCAGCCTGGCGTTCGGCAAGGTGGAGACCACCCGGCTGCCGGTGCGCACCTCGACCGGCCAGGCGCAGGCGGTGTACCTGCCGACCGCCGCGCCCGGGCTGGGCGACTCCGGGGTGATCATCGGACGGGAGGTGTACAGCGGCAAGGGGTACGTGTACGACCCCTTCCAGCTGTACGGCCAGCAGCTGCCCGCCCCGCACTGGCTGGTGCTGGGGGAGTCCGGCAACGGCAAGTCGGCGCTGGAGAAGACCTACGTGCTGCGCCAGCTGCGGTTCCGGGACCGGCAGGTGGTGGTCCTGGACGCGCAGGGCGAGGACGGGGTCGGCGAGTGGAACCTGATCGCGAACGCGCTGGGCATAAAGTCGATCCGGCTGGACCCGATGGCGGCCAGGGACGGCGGGGTGAAGCTCAACCCGCTGGACCCGGCGATCACCCAGACCGGGCAGCTGTCGCTGCTGCGGACCATCGTCGAGGTGGCGATGGGGCGGGGTCTGGAGGAGCGGGCCGGCTTCGCGCTGAAGGCCGCGCACGGGCACGTGGTGGCGACGGTCCGGGACCGCCAGCCGGTGCTGGACGACATCATCGACACCCTGCGCAGCCCCGACCTGTCCTCGGTGGAGTCGCTGGGGGTGGCCGTGGACGAGGTGCAGTCCTGGGGCCTGGACGTGGCGCTGGTGCTGGACCGGCTGGTCGACGGTGACCTGCGGGGCATGTTCGACGGGTCGACCACCGACGGCATCGACCTGGACGCGCCGCTGATCGTCTTCGACCTGTCGCACATCGACCGCAACTCGATCGCGATGCCGATCCTGATGGCGATCGTCGGCGTCTGGCTGGAGCACACCTGGATCAGGCCGGACCGCAAGAAGCGGATCTTCCTGGTCGAGGAGGCGTGGCACATCATCAACAGCCCCTTCGTGGCGCAGCTGTTCCAGCGGCTGCTGAAGTTCGGCCGCCGGCTCGGCCTGTCCTTCGTGGCCGTGGTGCACCACCTGTCGGACGTGGTGGACGGGGCGGCGGCCAAGGAGGCCTCGGCGATCCTCAAGATGGCCTCCACCCGGACGATCTACATGCAGAAGGCCGAGGAGGCGCGGGCCACCGGGCGGGTGCTCGGCCTGCCCCGCTGGGCGGTGGAGATCATCCCCACACTTTCGCCGGGCATCGCGGTCTGGGACGTCAACGGCAACGTCCAGGTGGTGAAGCACATCATCACCGACGCCGAGCGCCCACTGGTCTACACCGACCGGGCGATGACCGAGGACGCGGTGGCCGAACGGGTGCGCGCCGACCACCAGTTGGCGGCCGAGCCGGGGATCTGAGGCCGGAGCCGGCGGGCCCGGGGCGCGGTTCCGGGCCCCGGGCCCGCGCCGTGGGGCGCCGGTTCGGGTGCGGTGCGGGGGACGTCGCGGGGGCTGGAGTCCGACGACGATTCGTCAGTAGGTAACCCTGTCGTTACGTCCAGGGGCCTGACAGCTACGCGCGTTGACCCTAGGCTGCACTCGCGCAACGACACTCGTCTCGCGCGCCCGGGCCTGTCCACAGCTGGGCGCTCTCACAGGTGCAGGGGACCCCCTACATGCTCTCCGTCAGAACCCGACGGTCTGCGTTGGCCGTCGTCGCCGCCGCCGGCCTCGTCGGCACGGTGGCCATGCCGTCCGCGGCCCAGGCCGCGACCGCCAAGAAGCCCAAGACCGTCAACCTCCAGTTGCTGGCGATCAACGACCTGCACGGCAACCTGGAGCCCCCGGCCGGATCCTCCGGCACCATCCGGGAGATCGACCCGGCCACCGGCCAGCCGGTCAGCACCCCGGCCGGCGGCATCGAGTACCTGGCCACCGCGCTGCGCCAGGCCCGGATCCCCGCGGACGACTCGATCACCGTCGCCGCCGGCGACCTGGTCGGCGCCTCGCCGCTGACCTCCGCGCTGTTCCACGACGAGCCCACCATCGAGGCGCTGGACAAGCTCGGCCTGGACGTCACCTCGGTCGGCAACCACGAGTTCGACGAGGGCTCCGCCGAGCTGCTCCGGCTCCAGGACGGCGGCTGCCACCCGACCGACGGCTGCTACGAGGAGGGGCGCACGTTCAAGGGCGCCAACTTCAACTACCTCTCGGCCAACGTCACCAACGAGAAGACCGGCAAGCCGCTGCTGGCCCCGTACTGGGTGACCAAGTCGCAGGGCGTGAAGGTCGGCTTCATCGGCGTCACCCTGGAGGGCACGCCGAACATCGTCACCGCCGAGGGTGTCAAGGGCCTCAAGTTCGCCAACGAGGTCACCACGATCAACAAGTACGCCGCCGAGCTGAAGGCCAAGGGCGTCAACTCGATCGTCGCGCTGATCCACGAGGGCGGCCTGCCGGCCAGCAGCACCTACAACTACGACTGCGGCGCGGCCGGCGAGGGCATCTCCGGCCCGATCGTCGACATCGCCAAGCGGATCGACCCGGCGGTCGGCGCCATCGTCACCGGCCACACCCACAACGCGTACGCCTGCACCATCCCCGACCCGCAGGGTGTGCCGCGTTCGGTGACCAGCGCCGCCTCCTTCGGCCGGCTGTACACCGAGATCGACCTGAAGCTCGACAAGACCACCGGTGCGATCGTCCGGCCGTCGGTCAAGGCCGAGAACCACATCGTGCGCCGGACCGTCGAGAAGGCTCCGGACATGACGGAGCTGATCGCGCACTACTCCAAGCTCGCCGCCCCGATCGCCAACCGTCCGCTGGGCTACATCGCCGCGGACATCAACGGCCGTGGCAACAACGACCCGGAGAAGCCGCTCGGTGACGTCATCGCCGACGCCCAGCAGGCCGGTCTCGCGGCCGCCGACAAGGGCGGCGCGCAGCTCGCCTTCATGAACCCCGGCGGCATCCGCTCCGACCTCGTCTACAAGCAGAGCGGCGCCGAGGGCGACGGCGTGGTGACCTACGGCGAGGCGTTCACCGTCCAGCCGTTCACCAACATGATGCAGGTCAAGACGCTGACCGGGGCCCAGCTGATCCAGCTGCTGCAGCAGCAGGTGAGCGGCTCCAACGAGGCCTCGCCGAAGATCCTGCAGCCGTCCAAGGGCCTGGTCTACACCCTGGACATGCGCAACAAGGGCGCCGACCGGGTCGTCGTCGACTCGATCCGCCTGAACGGCGCGCCGATCGACCCGGCCGCCAAGTACCGGGTCGCGGCCAATGAGTTCCTGGCCGGCGGCGGCGACGGCTTCCCGGCCTTCGCGGCCGGCACCGACAAGCTCGTCGGCGCCTCCGACCTGGACGTCTTCGCCACCTACCTCGGTGCCAACAGCTCGGCCGCCGCGCCGCTGAAGGCGCCGGCGCAGGACCGCATCAAGGTCATCGGCCCGGGCAGCGTCCTCGACTGAGTCGAGGGTCGCCGGCCGTGAGCCGGCCGGGGCGGGGCGCTGTCGGGGCGCCCCGCCCTTTTTTCGTGCCCGCGTTCAGGCTCTGCTCCCGGGTGCTCAGTCCGGGGAGGGGCCGCCGGGGAGCCGGACGGTGGCGAGTGCGCCCGGGCCGCCGTCCTGGGCCGGGCCGAGCGACACCTCGCCGCCGGCCTCCCGGACGCTCTGCGCGACGATCGACAGACCGAGGCCGGAGCCCGGGAGCTGGCGCGAGGACGGGGAGCGCCAGAACCGGTCGAAGACGTACGGCAGCTCGTCCTGCGGGATGCCGGGACCGTGGTCGCGGACGGTCAGCACGCCCCCGTCCAGCCGGACCGCGATGGTGCCGCCGGGCGGGCTGTACTTGACCGCGTTGTCCAACAGGTTGATCACCGCCCGCTCCAGTCCGGCGGCGTCCGCGTGGACGTACCAGGGCGCGGTGGAGGTCTCGAAGACCAGTCCCGGGCCGCGCAGCTTGGCCCGTTCGACCGCCCGTTCGGCGATCTCGTGCACGGCCACCACGGAGAGCGTGCGGACCGGCTTCGGCGAGTCCGGGCGGGAGAGCTGGAGCAGGTCGCCGATCAGCAGGGTGAGCTCCTGCATCTGGGCCTTCATGTTGCCGAGCAGCTTGGTGCGGGTGGCGGGCGGGAGCGGCCGGCCGGTGTCGTCGCTGCGGATCAGCAGGTCGACGTTGGTGCGCAGCGAGGTGAGCGGGGTGCGGAGCTCGTGGCCCGCGTCGGCGATCAGCCGGGTCTGCCGTTCGCGGGAGTTGGCGAGGGCGGTGCTCATGGAGTTGAACGAGGTGGAGAGCCGGGCGATCTCGTCGTCACCCTGGACGGCGATGGTGGTGCCGACCTCGTCGGTGCGGGCGATGTGTTCGACGGCGTCGGTGAGCTGGTCGACCGGCTTGAGGGCGGAGCGGGCGACCAGCCGTCCGGCGACGGCGGCGAGGATGATGCCGCCCAGAGCCACCCCGCCGAGCAGGAAGGCGAGCTGGCGGAGGGATTCCTCGACGGACTTGGTCGGGGCGGCGACCATGACCAGCGTGGGCTGGCCGGTTTCGAGCGTGGCCCCGGTGATCCTGATCATGGCGGGATCGCCGTTGGTGTAGCGCCCGTCCCGGATCAGGACCTGATTCGGGGCGAGGTGCAGTGCCCGGACGTCGCCGGGGTCGAGGACCATCGCTCTGGCGGCCGTCAGGGGCAGGCAGACCAGGGACGATTGGCCGACAACGACGAACTGGGTGTCGCGGGGCGCGGAGAGGTTGGCGGGCGGGAGCTGGGGCGAGGCCTGGACGTTCTTCAGGGCTGCTTGCGGCGTGGTGGCGCAGTCCTTGAGGTTGAGGCGGGGCAGCGGTCCGCGCACGTCCTCCAAGTCGCTGCGAACCACGTCGTACATCCGCTCCTCGACGATGAACCAGCAGGCCAGCGCCGAGGCCGCGATCGCCACCGCGACCGCCGCCGTAGTGAGGAAGGTGAGTCGGCTGCGCAGGGAGCGCGCGCGGTACCAGGTGCTCAGCCGGCCGCGGCGGCGCGGGATGCGCGGCGGGGCGAGCGGCGGCGGCGGGACGGTGGGGCTCACGCCGCGGTGCCGGCTGCCGGGCGGAGCGCGTAGCCGACCCCGCGGACGGTCTGGATGACCCGGGGCAGGCCGCCCTGCTCGGTCTTGCGGCGCAGGTACATCACGTACACGTCCAGCGAGTTGGAGGAGGGCTCGAAGTCGAAGCCCCAGACCGCCTTGAGGATCTGCTCCCGGGTGAGCACCTGGCGGGGGTGGGCGAGGAACATCTCCAGCAGCATGAACTCGGTGCGGGTCAGTTCGACCGGCTGGCCGGACCGGGTGACCTCGCGGGTGGCGGTGTTCATCCGCAGGTCCGCGAAGGCCAGGACGTCGGTCTCCTCCTCGACGGCGGCCGCCCGGGCGGCGGCCTCGTTGGCGAGCGCGTTGCGCCGCAGCAGGGCGCGCACCCGGGCGAGCAGCTCGTCGAGTTCGAAGGGCTTGGCGAGGTAGTCGTCGGCGCCGACGTCGAGGCCGGTGACCCGGTCGCCGACGGCGTCGCGGGCGGTGAGCATCAGCACCGGGACGGTGTCGCCGCGCGAGCGCATCCGGCGGACGGCGGTGAGGCCGTCCATCCGGGGCATCATGATGTCGAGCAGGACGAGGTCCGGCCGGTCGCGCTCGACGGATTCGAGGGCCTCGTAGCCGTCGGTGGCGGTGGCGACCTCGTAGCCCTCGAAGACGAGGCTGCTCTCCAGGGCGTCCCGGAGGGCGGGTTCGTCGTCGACCACGAGGAGCCGGGCGGTGGTCTGCTGCCCGTGCTCGGCGGGGGTGCGGTCGTCGGCGGACGGGGTCATCGGCGGTGGCCCTTTCTGGTGGCGGGAGGCCCTGCTCGGGTCAATTGTCGGACGTGCTCAGACGTTCTGGCCGGACTGCAGCTCGGGCAGCACCTGCTTGATGGCGTCGATCGGGATGGCGAAGCCGAGGCCGACGCTGCCGGCCCCGCTGCCGCCGGCGGTGGCGCTCGATCCGCTCGGCGAGTACATCGCCGAGTTGATGCCGATGACCTGCCCCGAGGCGTTGATCAGCGGGCCGCCGGAGTTGCCCGGGTTGAGCGCGGCGTCGGTCTGGAAGGCCTGGTAGGTGGTGGTGCTGCCGCTGCTCTGCGGGGCGTTGCCGCGCAGTCCGGGCAGGTTGGGGAGGCCGAAGCCGCCGTTGCCGCTGGTGGTGCCCTCGTCGAGCTGGACGGTGACCTCGCGGTGCTCGGCGCTGATGATGCCGGAGGTGACGGTGCCGGTGAGGCCCTCGGGGTTGCCGATGGCGACGACCGGGTCGCCGACCGCGACGGCGGAGGAGTCGCCGAGCACGGCGGGGGTGAGCTGCTTGGCGCCGCTCGCGGTGATCACGGCGGCGTCCAGGCTCTTGTCGGTGCCGGTGAGAGTGGCGGTGGCGGTGGAGCCGTCGTGGAAGGTGACCGTCATCCGGCCGCCGTCGGCCGCGCCGGAGACCACGTGGTAGTTGGTGAGGATCTGGCCGCCGGCGGTGAGCACCACGCCGGTGCCGGTGGCGGTGCCGTTCGCGGTCTGCACCGTGATCTGGACGACGCTGGGCGAGACGGCGGCCGCGACGGCGGCGACGTCGGCGCTGCCGTCGGAACGGGCGACGACCGGGCTGGCGACGGTGCCGGTGCGGCTCACCGAGCCGTGGCCCTGGGCGGCGACGACGCCGCCGGTGACCCCGCCGAGCACGGCCGCGACCGCGGCGACGGCGGTGACCAGGGCGAGCCGCCCGCGCAGCAGGCCGCGCCGGGCCCGGTGGCCGGGGCCGCCGGACGGTGCCGGGCCGGCCGGCTCGGGCGGGAACGGCGGCAGCGGGGGAGGGGGCGGGGTGCCGGCGGCGGGGTGGGCGGCGCTGCCGTACCCGGTGCTGCCGTGCTCGGTGCTCTCGTACCCGGTGCTCTCGTGACCGGTGCTTTCGTGACCGGTGCGCTCGTACCGGCTGCCGCCGAGGACGGTGCCCGGGATGACCCGGTCCTCGTGGGACCCGGCCGGGTACTCGGACGGTCCGTCGTTCGGGCCGTCGGTGCGGTGCTGCCACTGCTGGTGATCGCTCATGGCGACCAAGCTCCGCCCGGTGGATGAGAATCCGGTGAGAGTGCGCTCAGAAGGGTCCGAGAAGCCCGTTGACTTCTCATAAAGCCTGGTCAGGCCGGGGCCCGCGCTACGACCCGGCACCGTCCGGGGAGCAGCCGCAGGAACGCCGCACGACCAGGCGGGACGGGAATTTGCGGACCCGCTCGGTGTCCGAGCCGGGCACCATCAGCGAGTCGTCCAGGACGAGGTCCACCGCGGCCCGGGCCATCGCGTCGCGGTCGGAGGCGACGGTGGTCAGCGGCGGGTCGGCCAGCGCGGCCTCCGGCACGTCGTCGAAGCCGGCCACGGCGAGGTCCTCCGGCACCCGCAGGCCCACCTCGCGGGCGGCCCGCAGGACACCGATGGCCTGGTCGTCGGTGGAGCAGAAGATCGCCGGGGGGCGGTTCTCGGAGCGCAGCACGCCGAGGGCGACGTCGTAGGCGCCGTAGCGGTGGAAGGGCGCGTCGATCAGGTGCGGTTCGGTCGGCAGGCCGTGCGCGTCCATGGCGCGCTGCCAGCCCTCGACGTGGTCGATGACCGGGTCGCCGGGGGCGGGGGACTCGACCGGGCCGCCGAAGCAGGCCACGTACGGGTGCCCGTGCACCTCCAGCAGGTGGCGGACGACGGCCTCGGCGCCGCCCACGTCGTCGGTGACCACCGCGACGTCGTCGATCGCCTCGGGGCGGCGGTGCAGCAGCACGACCTTCGCCCCCTCCATGGCGGCGAACTCCTCGGCGGCCCGCTGGGAGGGGCCCTGGCTGACCAGGATCAGGCCGGAGACCCGCATGCCGAGGAAGGCGCGGACGTAGTGGACCTCGCGGTCGTCGACGTAGTCGGAGTTGCCGATCAGCACCAGCTTGCCGCGTTCGGAGGCGGCCCGTTCCACGGCGTGCGCCATCTCGGCGAAGAACGGCTGGCGGGCGTCCGGGACGACCATGCCGATGAGGTTGGTGCGGCGGGAGGCCATCGCCTGCGCGACGCTGTTCGGCCGGTAGCCGAGCTGCTCGATCGCGGCGAGCACCTTCTCCCGGGTGGCGGGCGCGACCGGCCGCGGCCCGTTGTTGATCACGTAGCTGACGACCGCGGTCGAGGTACCAGCCAGTCGGGCTACATCGTCGCGCGTCACTTTGGCCACGGGGGGAGTCTACGCGTGTGGTGTGCGGCGGGGCAGTGGGGATCGCACCCGGTCGGGGCCGTTCCGGGGGCGGCTCCCGGACGGGGTGGGGCGAATCCGGACAGGCCGGGCCGGGCGGTTCGGGGTGGGCCCGCCCGGCCCGCCGGGTCAGGCGTCCAGGACCGTCGCGGGGCGCCGGGCGGCCTGGTCGGGGCGCTCGCCCTTGTCGGGCTTCTCCGGGACGACGAAGCGGTAGCCGACGTTGCGGACGGTGCCGATCAGGCCCTCGTTCTCGACGCCGAGCTTGGCCCGCAGCCGCCGGACGTGCACGTCGACGGTGCGGGTGCCGCCGAAGTAGTCGTAGCCCCAGACCTCCTGCAGCAGCTGCGCCCGGGTGAAGACCCGGCCGGGGTGCTGGGCGAGGTACTTGAGCAGCTCGAACTCCTTGAAGGTGAGGTCGAGCACCCGGCCCTTGAGCTTGGCCGAGTAGGTGGCCTCGTCGACCGAGAGGTCGCCGTTGCGGATCTCCATCGGGCTGTCGTCGGTGGTGACCTGGAGCCGGCCGAGGGCGAGCCGCAGCCGGGCCTCGACCTCGGCCGGGCCGGAGGTGTCGAGCAGGACGTCGTCGATGCCCCACTCCGCGGTGACGGCGGCCAGGCCGCCCTCGGTCACCACCAGGATCAGCGGGCAGCCGATGCCGGTGGAGCGCAGCAGCTGGCAGAGGCTGCGGATCTGCGGCAGGTCGCGCCTGCCGTCCACCAGGATGACGTCGGCGCTGGGGGTGTCGACCAGGGCGGCACCCTCGGCGGGCGCCACCCGGACGCTGTGCAGCAGCAGGCCGAGCGCGGGCAGTACCTCCGCGGAGGGCTGCAGCGCGTTGGTGAGGAGGAGCAGAGAACTCATACCCGGTAGTCCCCTTTCCGGGTCGTCGCGGTCGCGTTCCGGCTGCCGCCACAGCCGGATGGCGCACGTGCTGGTGAGGGGGAGGAGGCGGACGCCCGGTGGGAACCGCTGGATCCGCCGACGCGGACGGCCGAACGGGGCGCGCGCCGGGGGTCCCGCAACCCGCGACGCACCGTTTCTGCCCTGTTCATCCCGCGAACCTTCCGGTCCTGGCCCGTCCCGGGCGGCGGCCCGGAGCCGGGGTTGTCCGACGCCCCTGCCGGGCCCGGCACGTCGTTGTGCCGCGCGGGTGGCGGGGGCGGTTCCCGCGGACCGCCGGGGGTGGGCCGACGATTCGCAAGAACGTCCGTACTGGCGTCCTGAAAGCACAAAAGGACCCGGGGGCGACTCTGCCCGGATCCCTCAGGGGTCGAGGATAGCCGACCGGTCTCCGGGCCGGGAGGGCTCCGACCCGGCGGTTCGGCCCTTTTCGGGCGCTCCCCGGGTGAGCCCCGCCACAGCTTCGCGACGGCGCCACCGGCGGCCGGGCCAGGGCGATTGCCGCTCGTGCGGGCGAACACGACATCATGGGACGCACATCGGCGGCACCGTGCGAGTACACCTTTCGGGCGAGGCGCGGACGCTTCCGGTGGTGGACCCGGCCGGGGTACCCGGGAACGGGCGAGGACGAACAAGAAGGGGTTGCCATGGGTGCGACCACCGGGCACGACCCGGCGGCCGCCGTCCGGGTGAGCGGAACCATCCGCTACTGGGCGGCGGCGAAGTCGGAGGCCGGGCTGGCCGAGGAGCCGTACCTGGCGGCGACCCTGGCCGAGGCGCTGGCGGAGGCCAGGGCGCGGCACGCCGACCGGCCGAAGCTGGTCCTGCTGCTCGGTCACTGCTCCTACCTGGTGGACGGTTCGCCGGTGGGCGGCCGTGACCACTCGACGGTGGCGCTCAGCGAGGGCGGCACCGTCGAGGTCCTCCCGCCGTTCGCGGGCGGGTGAGCGGCGTGACCGGGACGAACGGGGCCCCCGAGGGTCGGCCGAGGCAGCACCGGCCGCAGCCGCCGCAGCAACCGCAGTACCCGTACGGGCAGCCGCAGCCGCAGCCGCAGTCGGCGCAGCCGGGGCAGGAGCAGCAGCCGGGGGCGCAGGGGTACCACCCCCAGCAGCCGCCGTATCCGTACGCCCCCCAGCAGGGGTACGCGCCGGATCCCTATGCGCAGCAGGGGCTCGCGGCGCAGCCGCACGCCCCCGGGGCGGGTGTGCCGCCGTACGGCGGACCGTCGGCGCAGCAGCCGGGGCACCCCCAGCAGCAGCCGTACGGACAGCAGGCCTACGGGCAGCAGCCGTACGGGCAGCCGCCGTACGGAGCGGGGCCGGGCGGTGGTCCGGCCGTGGACGACGCCGCGACGGCGCTGCTCCCGCCGGTGCCGCCGCTGGACGACGCCGCGACGGCGCTGCTCCCGCCCGTGCGGGTGTCCGGCGCGGTACCGCCGGGCGTCCAGGGCCGGCCGGCCGAGCCGTTCCCCGGCCACGACCGGCCCCGCGCCCGGCACGGCCGGCCGCAGGGCCAGGCCCCCGCCGGGGCCCCGTACGGTCAGGGTCCGGCACAGGCCCCGGGCCACGCGCAGGCTCCGGCCCACGCGCAGGCCCCGGTGCAGGCCCCGGTGCAGGCTCACACGCAGGCCCCGGTGCAGGCTCACCCGCAGTCCCACGCCCCGGCCCCGGCGCCCGTGCCGGACCAGGGGCAGGGCCTCGACCAGCCGACCATGACCCTGAAGCTCCCGGAGCCGCCGGCCCCCGTGCTGACCGACCCGGCCGCCGCCCGCGCGGCCAGGGCGGCCCGCGCCGCGCAGAACGCGCACCCGGCGCCCGGCGGCCACGGCGCCCCCGCGGCTCCGGCCGCGCCGTTCACCGCGCCGTTCACCAACCCGGTCCCGGCCCCGGTCCAGGCCGCGGCTCCGGCGGCGCCCGCCGTCCGGACCGGTTCGCCGATCAACGACCCCGGCCTCCAGCCGGCGCTGATCACCGCCGGTGCCGCCGCCCTGCTGGCCGGTGGCGCGGCGCTCGGCCAGGTCGGGCTGGCGCTGGTGCTCGTGCTGCTCCAGGGCCTGACGGCGGCCGGCTGGTTCCGGCTGAACGGCATGTGGCCGGCCCGCCAGGGCATCGCGCTGGCCGCGCTGTCCGGCGTGGTGGCCGACGTGGCCGTGCTGCTGGCCGACGAGGACGGCGGCACGGCGGCGGTGGTCGGCACGCTCGGCGGGTTCTTCCTGCTGGTGCTGGTGCTGCAGACGTTCCGGCCGGCCGATCCGAAGGAGCGGTTCTACGCGCTCACCGTGCTCGGTTCGGCCACCGTGGTGACGGTGCTCTGCACGGCGCTGCTGCTGTCGGACTGGGTGCCGGCGGCGGTCGGGGCGGTCGCGCTGGCGACGCTGCTGGCGGCCGCGCCGCTGCCCGGGCCGAAGTGGCTGGGCCCGTTGCTGGGCCTGCTCGCGGCGGTCGGGCTGGGTCTCGCGGTCGGCGCCCCGCCGGCGCTGGGCGCGGCGGCCGGTCTCGGCGCGCTGATCGGCCGCCGGGTGGCGGGGTACGACTTCCCGTCCCGGTTCGTGCACATGACGGCGGGCGTGGCGCTGCCGCTCGCGGTCGCGGCGCCGCTGGTGTGGATCGCCACGGCCCTGCTCGGCTGACCGCCGCCGCGACGCGGCCTTCCCCACGACGTCCCGCCCCGGAACCATGCTCCGGGGCGGGACGTCGTACGGTCGGGCGGAGCGGGCGTACCGGAGTACCCGGATCCGCCGCCGTGCGGACCGACCGCGGTACGACCGCGGCGCCAGGACGGTGCGGTGCACGACAGTGAACGACAGCGACCGGCGACGACGGGGGAGAGCGATGCGCGGCTGGCTGAAGGCGACCATCGGAGTGGTGGTGCTCTCGGGGGTGCTGGTGGGGGCCGACCGGATAGCCGTGGGGGTCGCCGAGGACGAGGCGGCCGACCAGATCCTGAAGAGCGGCCGGATGAGCCAGAAGCCGCACGTCTCGATCGAGGGCTTCCCGTTCCTGACCCAGGTCGTCTCGCAGAAGCTGGACGACGTGCGGATCTCCGCGGACGGGCTGACCGTCGGCGAGGGCAAGGACAAGGTCGCGCTGCACTCCTTCTCGGCCAGACTCTCCGGTGTCGAGGTCAGCAACAACATGAGCAGCGCCACCGTGGACACCGGCTCCGGCTCCGGTCTGATCGACTACGCGGACCTGTCGCGGCTGCTGCCGCCGGCCTCGGAGCTGGTGCCGAACGCGGGCCGGCTCTCGCTCGGCGCCAACACCCGGCTGAGCCTGTCCTACGGCGGGCCGGGCAAGGTCAAGGCCTCGCTCGGGCCGTTCCCGGTCGGGGAGGCCTCGGTGCACAACAAGGGCAACACCGTGACGGTGGACGGCTTCCGGATGACCGCGATGGCCTCGCTGCTCGCCGGGGTGTCCGACCAGGCCATCGCCCCGATCAGCTTCACCCTCGCCGCGCTGCCCGCCGGGCTGAACCTCGCCTCGGTGACGCCGCAGGAGGAGGGCTTCCGGCTGGCCTTCGACGGCAAGGACGTCAAGCTCATCGGCTGACCCCCGGCCGACCGTCGGCCGACCCTCGGCCGACCGGACCCCGCCGCCCACCGTTCCGCTCCGCGAGACGCGCTGTCCAGCACCGGCCGCGGAGCGGTGCTGTTCCCGCCCCCGGACCGGCCCCCGGGGGCCCGTCGGCCGGGCCGTGGCCGGTTCCCATGGCCCATGGAAGGGTCAAATCCCACCATGCGAGCGATCTGGTCTCGGTATTCGATACGCTGATGACAGCGGGCCTCGGGTGTCCCTAGCATCGTCGGCATGAAGCGACAGACGGACCTCACGAAGCGGCGGGCGGTAGACCTGTGCCGCGTGGCCGCCTGTCTGTGTCGAATGCGCTGACTCGGCGTCCTGGCAGGGCAGTTGCCGCCCGCCGCCGATTTCTCCGGCGACCTGTGCCGGCCCCTCGGGCCGGGCGCGGCCGCCCTGCTCCGCACCTCTCGCCCGCTCGCACCGCACGCCGCCGCATGTCCCACTATTCGGACAGGAATTCGGACCGGCGTCCGACGGGCGACCGCACCCCCGCTGCGCCGCAGCACCCGAAGCAGCCACCAGCAGCACCACCTTCCGCAAACCGCCCCCGGATGGAGAACATCACCATGAGCCGCAGCGACGTCCTGGTCGACGCCGACTGGGTCCAGGCCCGCCTGGACGACCCGAAGGTCGTCATCGTCGAGGTCGACGAGGACACCTCCGCCTACGACAAGAACCACATCCGCAACGCCGTCCGGATCGACTGGAAGTCCGACCTCCAGGACCCGGTCCGCCGCGACTTCATCGACCAGGCCGGCTTCGAGGCGCTGCTCAGCGCCAAGGGCATCGCCAACGACGACACCGTCGTCCTGTACGGCGGCAACAACAACTGGTTCGCCTCGTACGCCTACTGGTACTTCAAGCTGTACGGCCACGGTGACGTCCGCCTGCTCGACGGCGGCCGCAAGAAGTGGGAGCTCGACTCCCGCGACCTGGTCGCCGAGGTGCCGCAGCGCGCCGCGACCGAGTACACGGCGCAGGCCGTCGACTCCTCGATCCGCGCCTTCCGCGACGACGTGATCGCCGCCATCGGCACCCTCAACCTGGTCGACGTCCGCTCGCCCGACGAGTTCTCCGGCAAGCTGCTCGCCCCGGCCCACCTCCCGCAGGAGCAGTCGCAGCGCCCCGGCCACGTGCCCTCCGCGCGCAACATCCCGTGGGCGAAGAACGCCAACGACGACGGCACCTTCAAGAGCGACGACGAGCTCAAGGCCCTGTACGAGGCCGAGGGCATCGACCTGGCGAAGGACACCATCGCCTACTGCCGCATCGGCGAGCGCTCCGCGCTCACCTGGTTCGTCCTGCACGAGCTGCTCGGCCAGGAGAACGTGAAGAACTACGACGGTTCCTGGACCGAGTACGGCAGCCTCGTCGGCGTGCCGATCGAGCTCGGCAACTGAGCCGCCCGCTCCACCCGTAAGGCTGAAGGGAAGACAAGACATGTGCGGTGCGAAGGCCGGTGGGCCTGACCTGGCAGGAGTTGACGTGGCGAACGAGACGATCATCCAGGGTTCCGTGACCCGCGACGGCGAGCCGGTCAACGGCTACGTCCGACTGCTCGACGAGGGCGGCGAGTTCACGGCTGAGGTGCCCACCTCGGCGACCGGCCAGTTCCGGTTCTTCGCCCGCCCGGGCAAGTGGACCCTGCGGGCGCTCATCCCGGGCCAGACCGTGGACCGCCAGGTGGTCGCCTCCCAGGGCAACCTGACCGAGGTCGCGATCGCGGTCTGACCGTCCACGACGGACCGGCGTCACCGAGGGCCCCTGCCACGCGGGGGCCCTCGGGCATACCGTGGAGGTGTGCAGGCACGTCGGCGACACCGCTACTACTTCGTCATGATGGGCGTCTGCCTCGGGCTGTTCGTGCTGGCCTGGGGCGTCGTGCGGTTCTGGTCCGTCCCGGCCGCGATCGGCATGTGCGTGGTCGCGATGGTGATCCCGCCCGTCGCCGCGGTCTTCGCCAACAAGCGGGACCCCGAGGACGACTGGTGGGACGACCCGCGCTGGGACGACCCGAAGTGGGGCGAGCCCGGCCACGACCGGGACCGCCCCGACCGTCCCGACCGGGGCCGTCCCGACGGTGAGGACCCGTGGCGGGATCAGTAGACGAGCGCCTGCACGCCGTCGGCCATGATCTCGCTGACGAAGACCTGGGCGCCCGCGATCCGGACACCCTCGACGGTGTCCTTCTGCTCGATCCCGCGCCGCACCGCGCACTGGGTGCAGAGGGTGACCGTGCCGGCCGCCAGGACCGACTCCAGCAGGTCCGGCAGCGGGGCCGCGTGCGGCAGCTCGAACTCCGCCGCCCGCCCGGGCAGGGCGAACCAGGACGACTCCCCGGTCAGCCAGAGCGAGACCTCGACCCCGCTGGCGACGGCGACCGCCGCCACCGTGAACGCCTGCGAGCACCGCTCCGGCGCGTCCGCTCCGGCGGTGACCTTGATGACGAGCTTCTTCTGAGACGACATGCCCGACACACTAGATCGCCGTCGTGGTGGGGCTCACCGAGACCCGTCGGTACCGTCCGGATAGAGTGAGCGGCAGCAAAATCCACACACTGTCGCCGCCCTGGGAGCCCCCCGTGTCCGGTCTGGAAATCTTCTTCGACGGTCTGCTGGCCCTCATGGCCGTGCTGATCACCTGGTTCGCCGTCTTCTCGGTGATGAAGCTGTACCAGGGCCAGCGCTGAGCGACTGCCGTACGGTTGAAGTGATCCCGCACCGACGACAGCGACCAGGAACATGATCGAGATCCCCTCTGACCTCCACAAGGACGTCGTCCCGCTGGCCTTCCTCCTCGGCACCTGGGAGGGCGCGGGCGTCTACGCCCCCCTGCCGGGCGCGGAGGGCCAGGACACCGAGAAGTGCAACTTCGGCCAGGAGATCGTCATCCGTCACGACGGACGGCCCTTCCTGGAGTTCCGCTCCCGCACCTGGGTGCTGGACAACGAGGGCGAGAAGGTCCGTCCGCTGGAGAACGAGCACGCCTTCTGGCGTGTCACCAGCAACCAGCACGGCGCCAGCGGTGCCCGCGGGATCGAGATCTCCTCCGTCCGCGACGACGGCACGGTGGAGATCTGGTACGGCGAGCTGGCCGACGGCAAGCCGCAGATCGACGTCTCCACCGACGCGGTCGCCCGGATCGAGGGCTCCCCGGAGTACTCGGGCGGCAAGCGGCTCTACGGCTTCGTCAACGAGGAACTGCTCTGGGTCGGCGAGAAGGCCGCCCCGAACGTCCCGCTGCGCCCGTACATGTCCGCCCAGCTGAAGAAGGTGCTCTCGCCGGCCCAGCTGATCAAGGACATCAACGACCTGCCGGACGACGGCATCGCGTTCTTCAAGTAGGAAGCACGCGGCGTCCGCCGAGGCGCACAGGTGCAGGGACCGGCCCGTCGGCCGGTCCCTACACTTGCTTCAGGACCCCCGACGTTTGGCAGGGAACAGGACCGTGGCGGACACCGGCACCACCGACTGGCAGCTCTCCGGCGACTGGAAGGCCGACCTGCGCGAACGCGGCTACCGGCTCACGCCGCAGCGCCAGCTCGTCCTGGAGGCGGTCGACGCGCTCGACCACGCCACCCCGGACGACATCCTCTGCCACGTCCGGCAGACCGCCAGCGGCGTCAACATCTCCACCGTCTACCGGACCCTGGAGCTGCTGGAGGAACTCGGCCTGGTCTCGCACGCGCACCTCGGCCACGGCGCCCCGACCTACCACCTGGCCGGCCGGCACCACCATCTGCACCTGGTCTGCCGGGACTGCGAGAAGGTCACCGAGACCGGTACCGAGATCGCCCAGCCGCTGATCGACAGCCTGCGCGCGCAGCACGGTTTCGACACCGACCTCAAGCATTTCGCCATCTTCGGCCGCTGCGCCGACTGCTCCGCGAAGCGCGCCGCCGAGCGGTCGTAAGCTTGCCGGTATGACCGGTCTGAAGAGCCCGCTGCTTGCGCTGCCCGGAGCCGTCCCCGCCGAGGGCGCCGACGAGGGCGTCGCCGCCCACTACGGCGACATCTTCCGCGAGCAACGCGGCCTCGCCCAGGGGTCCGGCTTCGTCGACCTCTCGCACCGCGGGGTGCTCACCGTCACCGGCGACGACCGGCTGAGCTGGCTGCACCTGCTGCTCACCCAGCACGTCAGCGCGCTGCCGTCGGGACAGGCCACCGAGGCGCTGGTGCTCTCCCCGAACGGGCACGTCGAGCACGCCCTCTACCTGGTCGACGACGGCACCACCACCTGGGCGCACGTCGAGCCGGGCACCCAGCAGGCGCTGATCGGCTACCTGGAGAGCATGAAGTTCTTCTACCGGGTCGAGGTGGCCGACGCGACCGCCGACTTCGCGGTGGTCCACCTGCCGGCCGGCTCGACCGTCTCCGCCGACGGCGCCGCCGCGGTCCGCGAGCTGACGTACGGGCGGGACCTCTTCCTGCCGCGCGCCGAACTCGCCGCACTGACCTCGGGCTACGGCCCGGCGGCCGGCGTCTGGGCGTACGAGGCGCTGCGGATCGAGGGCCACCGGCCGAGGCTCGGTTTCGAGACCGACCACCGGACCATCCCGCACGAGGTGGACTGGCTGGAGACCGCGGTGCACCTGCAGAAGGGCTGCTACCGGGGCCAGGAGACGGTGGCCCGGGTGCACAACCTGGGGCGGCCGCCGCGCCGGCTGGTCTTCCTGCACCTGGACGGCACCGAGGAGGTGCTGCCCCCGCACGGGACGGAGGTGCGGCTGGCCTCGGACCCGCAGGGGCGCTCGCTCGGCTTCGTGACCTCCTCGGCGCGCCACCACGAGCTCGGGCCGGTCGCGCTGGCCGTCGTGAAGCGGAACGTGCCGGTGGACGCGGTGCTGCTGGCCGGCACGGTGCCGGGGACGCAGGACGTGATCGTCCCGCAGTAGCGGAGGCGGCCGGGCCGGGTCGGACCCCGCCCGGGGTCAGACCTCGACGAGGACGGTGAACGGGCCGTCGTTCACCAGCGCCACCTTCATGTCGGCGCCGAAACGGCCGGTCTCGACCTCGGCGCCGAGCGCGCGCAGCTGGGCGACCACCTCGTCCACCAGCGGCTCGGCGACCGGGCCGGGCGCGGCGGCGTTCCAGGTGGGGCGGCGGCCCTTGCGGGCGTCGCCGTAGAGCGTGAACTGGCTGATGACCAGCAGCGGCGCCGCGATGTCCGAGCAGGACCGCTCGACGCCGTCCCCGTCGGCGGGCAGCAGCCGCAGGGTCCAGAGCTTGCGGGCGAGCTGCGCCGCCTTGGCGGGGGTGTCGTCGTGGGTCACGCCGACCAGGGCGCAGAGCCCGGGCCCCTCGATCGCGCCGACGGTCTCCCCGGCCACCGTCACCCGGGCCTCGCTGACTCGCTGCACCACTGCTCGCATGCGGTCATTGTGCCGGAGGCGGTGGGGGCGCGAGCAGGCCCCCCTGGGGCGCCCTGTGGCCTGGCGTGCGCCGGGTAGCGTGCGCCTGCGCGCTCCTTGGCGCCGCTCCTGCTGCGAAAAGCTTCGGTCGTATCAACCACCCCTCTTCGCCAGGGGGCCGTTCGGGTGCACGGGCGGTGCGGCGGCGGCGGGCGGGGTGGCACGCTGGGGGACCGTAACAAGGGCGGATCCGGCCGTCCGCCGCGTCGTGCGGAGGGGGCCGGGCACGTCCGTGGTCCGGGGCGCCGAAGGTCCGCCGCGCCGGGCCCGGTTCGGCCGGGCGGTCGAGCCGGTAGGTCAGGCGTTCTGGTCGTGTCGCCCCGGTGGGTGGCCACGGCCGGGGGAGGGAACCATCGCGGGCGTCCGGACGTGCCTCCGGACGGGAACGCGCCGACGGCGCGCGCGGCGGTGACGGGCCGGACCGGCGGCAGGCGACGGGGTGCCGCGAGCGGGCGGGATCGGGACGACGGCAGGTGGGTTGGTTGATGGACGCGATCGGCACGGCACAGGACCGGTACGAGCGGGCGCCGGAGGACCCCGGCTCCGAACCGGACCTCGAAGGGCTGGGCCTGGACCAGCTGCGGACCCTGCGCCGGGACACCCTGGAGCAGGAGGAGGACCTCTCCTACCTGCGGCGGCTGCTGCACGGCCGGATGGACATCCTGCTGGCCGAGCTGGACCGCCGGCCCGACGGCGGCGCGGCCCGTCCGGCGGACCGGGCGGAGCCGGCCGGCGCCCTGCTGGACCGGCTGCCGGCCATCCTGACGGACGCGGTGCCGACCGTCCGCCGCTCGGCCCGGCACGTCACCCTGGGGCCGCCGCGGGGGCAGCAGTCCCAGCTGGAGGCGGACACGCTGATGGGCGACGTGCAGCTGGCCGACCTGTCCGCGCACCCGGCGGCGGAGCTGCTGGCGGCGCTGGAACGGCTGCGCGCGCACGAGCGCGAGGTGTCCGGGCGGCGGCAGCGGCTGCTGCGGACGGCGGACGGCTGCAACGCCGAGATCACCCGCAGGTACCGTGATGGGGAAGCACGGGTCGACGACCTGCTCGCAGGCGGCCCGCTCTGATCGGACGAGGCCCCCGGAGTGGGGACGGGCCCGGCTCGCCCCCGGCCCACCCTCACCTCCGGAAGGCTCTTCGCCATGTCCAACCCCGCCCTGCCCGTGCTCGCCGAGGTGGTCCGCTCGGGCTTCGTCGAGGGCCGGCACCACGGCTCGCTGGTCCTGCTCGCCGCGGACGGCTCGGTCGAGTTCTCCCTCGGCACGCCGGACGCCCCGGTGTTCCCCCGCTCCTGCGCCAAGCCCTTCCAGGCGGTGGCCACCCTGCGGGCCGGTCTGGCGCTGGAGGGTGAGCTGCTGGCGCTGGCGGCGTCCAGCCACTCCGCAGAATCGTTTCACCTTGCCGGTGTGCGACGGATACTGGCCGACGCCGGCCTCGACGAGAGCGCCCTGCGGACCCCCGCCGACCTCCCGCTGGACGAGATGGAGGCCGAACTCCACCTGCGCTGGGGCGGCGACCACGAGCCCGTGCTGATGGACTGCTCCGGCAAGCACGCCGGCTGGCTGGCCGCCTGCGTGGCCAACGACTGGCCCACCGACAGCTACCTCGACCCGGCCCACCCGATCCAGCGGCTGGCCCAGGAGGCCCTGGAGGAGGCCGTCGGCGAGACCTCCGCGCACGCCGGGGTGGACGGCTGCGGCGCGCCGCTGCTGGCCGTCAGCCTGACCGGCCTGGCCCGCGGCTACCGCTCGCTGCTGCTGGCCGAGCCCGGCACCCCGCAGCGCCGGGTCGCCGACGCGATGCGGGCGCACCCCGAGTACGTGGCCGGCACCCGCCGCGCCGACACCCGGCTGATGCGGGCGGTGCCGGGCGCGCTCGCCAAGATGGGCGCCGAGGCCGTCCAGGCGGTCGCGCTGCCGGACGGCCGGGCGCTCGCCTTCAAGATCGACGACGGTGCGGAGCGGGCCCGCGGCCCGGTCCTCGCCGCCGCCCTGCGCCGGCTCGGGGTCACCACCGAGGACGGCACGATCGACCGCCTCGCCGCCGCACCGCTGCTGGGCGGCGGCGTCCCGGTGGGCGAGGTGCGCGCGGCGTTCTGACAGTCGCCCGCTCGCCTCCGGGGCGCTTTTGTCCGGTGCCGACGGTCGGCGCTCCCTCGCTCCTTCGTCGCTCCCTCGCGCTCTCCCTTTCGGCACCGGCGCGCCCCTTCGGCTCGGGGCGGGAGTCGCCCGCTCGCAGGGGAGGGGCTCGGGGCGGGAGTCGCCCGCTCGCAGGGGAGGGGCTCGGGGCGGGAGTCGCCCGCTCGCAGGGGAGGGGCTCGGGGCGGGCGGGCGAGTGGGTCCCGGGGCGGGTTCGCCCGCCCCGGGAACCTCCGGCACTCTCCGTCCGGCGGTTGCCGGAGTGCGGACGGGCGGGGGCCGGTGCACGGTGGACCGGGGGCCGTCGCACAGCTGAGGGAGTCCGTCATGAGCGAGCACGTGTACCGGGTGACCGAGATCGTCGGGTCCTCGCCCGAGAGCATCGACGCCGCGATCCGCAACGGCGTGGAGCGGGCCTCCCGGACCCTGCGCAACCTCGACTGGTTCGAGGTGACGCAGGTCCGGGGGCATCTCGCGGACGGCGGGATCCAGCACTTCCAGGTCGGCCTGAAGATCGGCTTCCGGCTGGACGACGAGAGCTGAGGACGGCGCGCGCCTACCCGCGTTCCGGCAGCACCAGCGGCACACCCGTCCGCGGGTGCGGCAGCACCTCGACCGGGTGCCCGTACACCTCGCTGAGCAGCGGCGCCCGCAGCACCTCCGCCACCGGCCCGTCGGCGACGGTGGCGCCGTCGGCCAGCAGCACCACGCGGTCCGCGTAGGCCGCCGCCAGCGACAGGTCGTGCAGCACGACGACCACGCCGTCCCCGGCGGCGGCCCGGGTCCGGGCGAGCCGCAGCACGAGCTCCTGGTGCCGCAGGTCGAGCGCGGCGGTGGGTTCGTCCAGCAGCAGCAGGGCAGCGCGCTGGGCGAGCACCCGGGCCAGCGCGACCCGGGCCCGTTCGCCGCCGGAGAGGGCGGTGAACGGCCGTCCGGTGAACGCGGCCGACTCGGTGGCGGCCATCGCCTCGGCCACCACCCGTTCGTCCTCCTCGGCGGCGGCGGTGCCGGCCCAGGGGGCGCGGCCCATCCGGACCACCTCGTCGGCCGGGAACGGGAAGGACAGCGCGGCCGCCTGCGGGAGCAGCGCGCGCCGCCGGGCGAGGTCGAGGGGCCGGTAGTCGGCCAGCGGGCGGCCGTCCAGCCGGACTTCGCCCGCGCTCGGGACGAGGTCGCCGGCCAGGACGGAGAGCAGGGTGGACTTGCCGGCGCCGTTCGGGCCGAGCAGGGCGACCACCTCGCCGGCCGTGACCCGGACGTCCGCGCCGGCCAGCAGCTCGCGGCCGCCGAGGCTCAGCCGGACGGCCTTCGCGGTGAGCAGTTCGCTGCCCGGGTCGGGGCGTTCGGGTACTTCGGGGCGGTTGCGCAGTCCGAGTCTCATGCCCAGCCTCCCTGCTTGGTCCTGGTGCGGCGCAGCAGCCAGAAGAAGAACGGGCTGCCGATCAGCGCGGTGAGTACGCCGAGCGGGAGTTCGGCCGGTTCGGCCAGGGTGCGGGCGGCGAGGTCGGCGGCGACCAGGACGAGCGCGCCGGCGAGCGCGGAGGCGGGCAGCAGGAAGCGGTGGCCGGGGCCGGCGAGCATCCGCAGCAGGTGCGGGACGACCAGGCCGACGAAGCCGATGATGCCGCTGACCGCGACCGCGGCGGCGGTGAGCAGGGCGACGACGGTGATCAGCACCAGCCGCATCCGCTCGACGTCCACGCCGAGGTGCCGGGCGGGCCGTTCGCCGAGCGCCAGCAGGTCCAGCGAGCGGGCGTAGCGGGGTGCGACGGCGAGGCCGACGAGCGCGAACGGGAGCACGCCGAGGACCTTGCCCCAGGTGGCCTGGGAGAGCGAGCCGAGCTGCCAGAAGGTGACCTGGCTGATCGCGGCGGTGTCGGCGGTGAACAGGAACAGGCCGATCAGGGCGCCGCAGAAGGCGTTCACCGCGACGCCGGTGAGGATCAGGGTGACGACCTCGGAGCGGCCGCCGGAGCGGGACATCGCGTACACCGCGAAGACCGTCAGCAGGCCGGTGACGAAGGCGGAGGCGGTGACCGTCCAGGTCCCGAGCGTGTCCAGGCCGAGCACGATGCAGCCGACGGCGCCGACCGCGCCGCCGGAGGAGACGCCGATGACGGCCGGTTCGGCGAGCGGGTTGCCGAACACGCCCTGCATCAGGGCGCCCGCGCAGCCGAGCGAGCCGCCGACCAGCAGGGCCAGCACCACCCGGGGCAGCCGGACGTTCCAGAGCACCGACTCGGGGACGCGGTCGAGTGCGTGGCCGCCGAGGCCGAGCCGGTGGCCGAAGGAGGCGAGGATGTCGCCGAGCGGGATCCGGTAGGCGCCGATCCCGGCCGCGAGGACGGCGAAGACCACCAGGGCGACGGCCAGGCCGACGGTGAGCAGGGTGGTCCGGCCGGGCCGCCGAACGGTCGTGGCGGCGCTGCCGCCGGTCGCGGTGGCGGTCACTTGGCGGCCTTGGGGTAGAGCTGTTCGGCGATCTCGTTGATCACCTGGGGGGTGCGCGGGCCGTAGCTGAGCAGCTGGCCGTCCTCGATCGAGACGATCCGGCGGTCCAGGCCGGCCGGGGTCTGGGCGACGCCGGGCAGCTTGAGCAGGCCGTCGACGCCGCCGACGGAGTCGAGTCCCTTGCTCATCACCAGGATCGCGTCGGGGGCGGCCTTGACCAGGGCCTCGCTGGTGAGCGGGGTGAAGTCGCCGCTGAGGCCGGCGGCGGTGCCGGCGTCCTCGCCGCCGACGGCCGTGATCAGCGAGCCGGCGCCGGAGGCCGGGCCGCCGAGCAGGTAGACCGAGGCGCTGCCGCGCAGGTAGAGGAAGGCGACCTTGGGGTGGCGGTCGACGGCGGGCAGGGCGGCCCTGGCGGCGGTGATCCGCTGCTCGGTGCGCTCCTTCAACTGCTTGCCGGCGTCCGGGACGCCGAGTGCGGCGGCGACGGTGTCGATGCGCGGGCCGACGTCCTCCAGCCGCTTGGCGTCGTCGAGCACGAGGAGGGGGACGCCCGCGGCGCGGATCTGGGCGATCGCCTCGGCCGGTCCGGTGGAGCGGTCGGCGAGGACGACGGTCGGGTGCAGCGAGAGCACGCCCTCGGCGGAGACGTCGTGGGCCTGGGTGATCACGGGCAGGGCGGTGGCCTGCTGGAAGGTCGTGGAGACGTCCCGGGCGACGACCTTGGGACCGAGGCCGAGGCTGAAGACGATCTCGGCCAGGCTGCCGTTGAGCGGGATGATCCGCTCGGCGCTGGCGACGGTGACGGACCGGCCGTCGGCCGAGGTCGCGGTGGCCGGGAGGGCGGGGACCGGCGCGTCGGGCAGCGGTTCGACCGTGTCCGGGGCGCGTGAGGTGCCCGCTCCGGCGGCCGCGCCGGCGCCGCCGGAGGCCGAGCCGCAGGCGGTCAGGGCGAGCAGCAGACCGAGGAGCAGCAGCAGGATCGCGGGCCCGCGGGCGGCCCTGGTTCGTGGGGTACTGCTGCTCAAGGTCGTTCCCTTCGATGGGAGTTGTCGCCGCCGGGGAGTGGGGGTGCGGGGGCGGTCGACGGGGCTCTTGACTCATATATTAGGTTAGCCTTACCTAAAGCTCGCAAGGGGGTCTGTGCTGCGCCGACCCCGATTCCGACCTGCCTTCCCGTCCCGCCGAGGAGTGATCCGCGTGCCTCTGCCCCATCGGCTCCGCCGCATGGCCGCCGCCCTGGTGACCGCCCTGGCGGCCCTGCTGACCGTCGTGGTCCTCCCCGGCCAGGCGGTGGCGGCCGAGGGCAAGGTGTCCGGCGGGCGGCTGGACTGGGGGATCAAGCAGTCCTTCCTGACCTACGTCACCGGCCCCATCGCCAAGGGCACTTGGGCGCTCACCGGGGGAGCGGCCACGGTGTCGGGCAGCGGCTTCCGGTTCCACTCGGCCACCGGTTCGTACGATCCGGCGGGCGGCGCGCTGACGGCGGCGTTCTCGGGCGGGGTCCGGTTCACCGGGCACCAGGAGAACGGCGCCAACGCGCTCGACCTGAGCATCGGCCGGCTCACCTTCCGGGCCGCCGCGGGCGGCGCGGCCGGGCTGTACGCGGACGTCAGCAGCAAGTCCCGGGAGACCGGGCAGGTCAGCAACGCGAGCCAGGCCAAGCTGGCCGAGCTCTCGCTGGCCGGTGTCGACCTGCGCGGCGCGGCCGGGACCCTGACCCTCAGCAACGTCCCGGCGACCCTGACCGACGCGGGGGCCAAGGCCTTCGGCGGCTTCTACACCGCCGGGACGGCCCTCGACCCGGTCAGCCTCTCGGTCAACCTCCCGGCGGCGCAGGCCACCCCGACACCGACGGCTCCGGCCTCGCCGACCGCGGCGGCGCCGACCACGACGGCCCCGGCGGCGCCCGTGCCGAGCACGACCGCTCCGGCGGCTCCGGCGAGCCCGAGCGCTCCGACCAGCCCGGCAGCCACCCCGCAGGCCACCCCCGCCACCGAGTTCGCCAACGGCGCGCTCGACTGGGGTGTGCGCCGGACCTTCCGCGACTACGTCACCGGCACCATCGCCCAGGGCCGCTGGGAGCTCTCCGGCGGCGCGGCCGACGGCGGCGCGTTCTACCGCTGGACGCCCGCCAAGGGCAGCTACGACCCGGCCACCGGCGCGCTCACCGCCGCCTTCGCCGGCAGCGTCCGCTTCACCGGGCTGAAGAGCGGCGACAGTTACGGCCTGGACCTCACCCTGGCCAACACCGCCGTCACCGTGGCCGACGGCAAGGGCGTGCTGCGCGCCGACGTCTCCGGCCGCACCCCGGACGGTGCCACCCAGCAGCTCACCGGCGTCGAGCTGGGCACCTTCGACCCGGCCGGGCTGACCACCGAGGGCGGTCTGCTCAAGGCCGTCGAACTCCCGCTCACGCTCAGCGAGTCGGGCGGGAAGGCCTTCGGCGGCCTCTACCCGGCGGGCACCGCGATGGACCCGCTGAGCTTCGCCGTCGCGCTCGACCCGGCCGCCGCCCTCCCGCCGCTGCCGGACCTCGGCAGCGCCCCGGCGGTCGCGCCGACCCCGTCGGCCACCACCGCTGCGCCGACCACGCCCGCCGCGGCGCCGGTCGCCGCGGACGCCGGTGACTCGGGCGGCGTCCCGACGGCGGCCCTGGTCGGCGGCGGACTGCTCGCCGCCGCGCTGGCCGTGACCGCCGGTCTGTTCGTCCTCCGCCGCCGTCGTGCCACCCCCGCCGACGCGGCCTGAACCCCCTTCCACTTCCCCGCTCACCGATCGGAGACCCCCATGTCCCGCAACCGCACCCGGATGGCCGCCCTGGCCGCCGTCACCGTCGGCCTCGGCCTGACCGCCTTCGGCGCTCCGGCCCTGGCCTTCGGCGCCGGCGCGCCGAGCAGTGTCACCTACGACACCGGCTCGCTGGACTGGGGGGTCAAGGCCAGCTTCCGGAGCTACGTCACCGGGCCGGTCGGCCAGGGCGCGGTGGAGCTGAGCGGCGGCGCGACGACCAACGCCGACGGCAGCTTCCACTTCGGGCTGGCGAGCGCGAGCTACGACATGGGCAGCCACGCGCTGACCTCCGCCTTCACCGGCGGCGTGCGGTTCACCGCCCACCACGGTGCGCTGGACGTGGGTCTGAGCGACCTGAGGATCACCACCGCCGGTACGGTCGGCACGCTCACCGCCGACACCGCGTCCAAGGAGGTCGTGGGCGCTCCGGACGTCACCCGTCGCGACGACGTCCCGCTGGTGACTTTCACGGTCGGCCGGGACACCACCAACGGCTCGCCGACGGCGGCGAAGCTGACGGAGGAGGGCGCCAAGGCGTTCGCCGGCTTCTACGCGGCCGGGTCGGACATGGACCCGCTGTCGCTGCTGCTCAAGCAGAGCCCGGCCACGCCGTCCCCGACCGCCACGCCGACGCAGACCCCCACGGCCACCGCCACGCCGACCGCGACGGGCAGCCCGACGGCCACCGCCTCGCCGACCGCCACGGCGTCGCCGACCGCCACCGCTTCGCCGACGGCGACCGCCTCGCCCACGGTCACCTCCTCCCCGACGGCGACTTCCTCGCCGACCGCCACCGGCTCGCCGAGCGCGACCAAGTCGCCCACCGCGACCGGCAGCCCGAGCACGGCGCCGAGCACCGGTGAGCTCGCGGTGGTGAACGGCACCCTGGACTGGCAGGTCAAGGAGAGCTTCCGCAAGTACCTGCAGAGTCCGGTGGCCAACGGCAAGGTCGAGTTCGCGGGCGGCGCGGCCGACTACAAGTTCAGCGGCGCCAAGGGTGCGTACAACACCAAGACCCACGCGCTCTCGGCGGGCTTCGCCGGTTCGGTGCGCTTCCTCGGGCACCCGGGCGAGGGCGGCGGCTACCAGCTGGACACCACCTTCTCGAAGCTGGGCCTGAGCATCGACAAGGACGGCGCGTTCCTGACGGCCGACGTCAACGCCAAGTCCCTGGACGGGAAGACGAGCACGCTGTCCGGTGCGCGGATCGCCGAGCTGGACCTCTCCAAGGCGAGCCTGGCCCCGGTCAACGGTGTGGTGACGCTGAACGCGGTCCCGGCCAAGCTGACGGCGGAGGGTGTGCCGGCCTTTGCCAACTACAAGGCGGGCGAGGCGCTCGACCCGGTGACCGTGTCGCTGGCCTTCGACAAGAACGCCCAGCTGCCGACCGGTGGCACGGGTACGACCGGTGGCACGGGCACGACCACCGGCGGTGCGGCCGGTGGTGCTGGTGCCGGTAGCGGTACGGGTACCGGTTCGGGCACGGGCAGCACGGTGGGTGGTGCGTCCCTGACCACCACCGGCAGCGGCACTTCGTCGCTCGGTGGTGGCGGCGTGCTGGCCTCGACCGGTGCCGACACCCCGGTGGTCCCGCTGGTGGCGACCGCCGCCGGCCTGCTGCTGATGGGTGGTGGCGCCACCGCCCTGGCCCGCCGCCGCCGCGCGTCCCTCAGCGCCTGACAGCTGGCTTGAACAACTGTGGCCCCTCGCTCGATCCGAGCGAGGGGCCACAGCGCTGTGCGGGAGTCGGTTATGCGTGGAGGTTCAGTTGGCCGCTCTTGATGGTGGTGAGGAGGTTGGCGAAGGCGGCCGGGTTGGTGGGGAGGATGACGTCGCCGTCGTCGGATTCCCGGAGTTCGACCAGACCAGCCCCGATGCGGACCTCGACACAGTTGGAATCATCTCCGCTGTGGCTGGACTTCTGCCAGTGGTGCTCGTGCATTGCTTGCCTCCCGCGCGGCTGCTGAGAGCCGTCTTTGGCGCCCTCGCTCTGGTGGAGCGAGGGCGCGTTGAGGTTATGCGTGGTGGTCGAGTTCGCCGGTCTTGATGGTGTTGAGGAGGTTGGCGAAGGCGGCCGGGTTGGTGGGGAGGATGACGTCGCCGTCGTCGGATTCCCGGAGTTCGACCAGGCCAACCCCTACGCGGACCTCTACACAGTTGGCGTCATCTCCGCTGAAGCTGGACTTCTGCCAATCGAGCTCTGACATGTGCGCCTTCCTTAGAGGGTGTAACGGAGATGTTGAATCAGGCCCCAGGAGTCGTGCTCGACACGAGATCGCAGCGGGCGAGACGTGTCCAGCGCTGGGAGAGCAAGGGACTTGAGCCGCTCGAACTTCGAGTTGTAGGTAGTGATTTCTTCCTGGTCGCTCAAGTACGAGGTGCCACCGGGGTGCTCCCACAGCACTGTGTCCAGATCGCGGTGCCGACCATGCATGATCATGAATGGCGTACCCGTGGAGACGAAGTCGGTGCAGCGAAAGGGCAGAATCTGAATGGTGATGTGAGGGAGTTCGCTGAGCTCGACCAGATGGTCCAGCTGATCCCTTATGGCGTCCGCGCCGCCGAATCGAGTGTGCAGAGCAGCCTCATGGATCACCGCATGGAACGGGACAGCCACATCCTCACCCACGACCTGTTGGCGGCTTTGTCGAAACTCCACCTTCTTCTTGTCGCCGCTGAGCATGACCTCGCTGTAGCTGGGGAGCTGAAGCAGTCCAGGGATTACCAGGGTTTCGTAGCTAGACAGCGAGGCAGCGGTCGACTCGGACTCCGCCAGATCGAGGGCGGCGGCGGTGACATGCCCCTTGAAGGCGCTCCACCAGCCCTTCCCATTGCTGAGCCCCATCTGCTGGAGCGCCGCGACATAGGTCTCATCCATGTGACCGTAAGCGCCCAGTAGAACAGTCAAGCGATCAGGATCCAGCCCCGTCCGCCCAGCCTCGATGTGGCTCAGCTGCGGCCCGCCCATGCCGACGAGTGCTCCGGCGTCTTTGACCGCCAGCCCCGCGCCCTCGCGGAGGCGCCTCAGTTCGGCGCCGAATCGCCGCTGCCTCTCACTGATTTGGGTCCTGAGTGCCAAGGGGTGTCCTTCCGTGTCGGAGCAGTCTCCCGCTGCTCGGGTCCGGCATGCCACTCGCGAGAGTGAGGCCTCTCGTTCCCGACGGCTCATCTTCCTGGATCGTGTTGCACGCGTGGAACTTTATGACCTACCGTCAGTGTTGCGTCGGTCACATGGCGAATTGTCAGCAATGCCTTGGGCCAGGGCAGTAGGTGCATGCTGCCCGTCCGGCCCGCCGACGCCTTTCCCTCCCCCTGCCTCGCCCACGGAGGTCTGTCATGCGCGCCCTCAACCCGCCCGACTGCTCCCTCGCCCGTGCCGAACTCCGGGCCGCCCTCCTCTCTGCCGGCTGGCCGCCGGACGTCATCGACGATGCCGAACTCGCCTTTCACGAGCTGTACATCAACGCCTGGCAGCACGCGGGCTGCCAGGCGCCCGCCGTCCTCGTCTGCCTCCGGCCCGCCGTGCTCCGGGTCTCGGTGTGCGACGACTGCCCGGACCTTCCGCCCTCCCCCCGTCCCTCCGACCTCTACGCGACCTCCGGGCGCGGCCTCCACCTCGTGCGCGCCCTCACCCACCGCTTCGGTGTCGACCCCGCCAAGACCGGCAAGGTCGCCTGGTTCGAGCTGGACGCCGCCGCGTGAACACCCCCCTCGAACCGCACGACCCCTACCTCCGCACCTACTCCGAGCCCGAAGTGACCGCCCTCCTCCGCGAACTCCACGAGCGGGGCGCGCCATTCGGCATCCGCTGGGGGTCCGCCGCCGTCAACGGCAACACCATCGACGGCCGCCTTCTCGTCGACTTCGGCGACACCTCCGTCGCCACCGTCCTCAATCTCCTGACCCTCCTCCGCGAAGCGGCCCGGGAATGACCACCTTCCTCATCGGCGCGGCCTTCGCCGCCCTCCTCGCCCTGGCCATCGCCACCGTGATCACCGGCGTCGTCACCGCGCTCAGGATCGGCCCACCCCCGCCACCGATCACCTGCCGCGGGTGCCGACGGCCCCATGCCCCCGAGGGCGACACTCCCCATCGGCCTCGATGAGACGCCCCGGAGCAGGACGTCGACCGGTCCGACTGCCTGCTCCGTCGCATTTGTGCAGATCGCGTGACGCTGTTTCACATCCGTGACGGTTGGCGCACGGATTGGCGAAGGACGGCTGACAGGCTTCTCTCATCGCACAGAGCAGCGAGGGGCCGAACAAGCGGACGACAGTCCGCCGGGGTGGCGGACGAGGCTCTGGTGACGCACCGGACCATCACGTTGTTCCAGGGGGAACCGATCATGAGCAAGGCCCTTTCGTTCCGCAAGTCCTCGTCCCGCGCCGCGAAGTTCGCCGCCGTCGCCGCCCTGTCGCTGGCCCTCGCGGCCACCGTCAGCCCGGCCGCCCAGGCCGCCTCGCTCGGTGCGTCAGGTGCGAAGGGGCTGAAGCACAACGTGCTGACCGTCAGCAACGGGACCCGTTACGTGCAGATCGACGGCAAGACGGTCGACTTCCGCACCGTCGTGCGGGACCTCGCCTGGTCGCCGGACGGCAACAAGGCGGTCTTCGTGGACGGTTCGAGCAACCTCGTCGTCTCCGACGCGGACGGCAGCAACCGGGTCACCGTGGCCAAGAACCCCGGTGGCCAGAACTGGAACCACCCCACCTGGAACTGGGTCCCGGCCGTCCCGGGGACGGACATTCCCGCCAGGAACAGCATCGTCTTCGTCGCCCGGACGAACGGTGTCTCCCGGCTGAAGACGGTTCCCGCCTCGGCCGTCCAGGGCCAGCCGGCCGATCTGAGTGTCTGGGGCGGCGAGGACGACTTCCCGCCGCAGACCGGCAACATCTGGCCGAACGCGAGCAGCAAGACCGGCGCCAGCGTTTTCGCCAACACCGGCAACGGCACTGTCTACATCCGCGACGAGAACCTGCGCTCGCAGACCGACGAGGTGGCCAAGGGCTCCGAGCCCGCGATCTCGCCCGGTGGCGAGGATGTCGTCTTCGTCCGCTCGGTGAAGGGGCACGACCACCTCTTCGTGAAGGCCCGCGGCGCCAAGGCCCCCAAGGACCTCACCCCCAACGCCACCACCGACTACACCGAGCCGACCTTCTCGCCGGACGGCCGGACCATCGCCGCCCGCACCCCGAAGGGCATCGTCACCCTCCCGGTCAGCGGTGCCGCCAAGCCCGTCGTGGTCACCAGCCGCGTCGGCCTGCCGGCCTACCGCGGCTGACATCAGCGAGCACGAGAACCGTTGGACCGTCGGGCCTGGTCAGTGACCGGCCCGGCGGTCCAACTCCGTTTTCAGGTCGGCGAGATGCTCGTCCGCATTGTCGTGCGGCAGGAACTCGACCACGTCGATGAAGCGGAACAGCACCCGGGTCTCGGTGATCCCGTACTCGTAGTCGGCGAAGCCCACCACGGCGCCCGTCGTGCCCCGCACCGCGCCCCGGACGACATGTCCGGTCATCTCGTCGGGCTGCTCGGCCGACTGCCTGCGCCGCGCGTTGGGCCGGGCCAGGTACGGGCAGACCATCGAGGCGTAGAGCATGCACGCGCGGTGGCCGGGGCCCTCCAGGGTCGGGGCCATGTTGCGGTACGGACGCCCGGCCTCCAGTGCCTCGGCGATCGCGGCGCTCTCCGCCTCGCCGACCACCCGCCACACCGGCCCCTCGGGCATCAGCAGGTTGCAGACCGAGCAGAGCCGCTCCCGCGCGCAGTCGGCGCTGCGGCCGTAGTCCGTCAGCGCGAACTGGGGCTGGTCGCCCTCCCACGGCGTGATCGCCGGAACGGGGTAGCCGCGCACATCGCGGGGCCGGGCATCGACGGACGGCGGTATCGGGACAGTGTCAAAGCGCACGCCCCATCAGTATCAGGAACTGCCCTCGTCGCACAGTGCCGGATCCCCCGGCGGAAGCCGGCGAAACGCCTCGGAGCAGGAAGTCGGCCGGACCGACTTCCTGCTCCGAGGCATTCGGGCTTCCGGCTGCTCTGCCGGTGCTCGGCGCGGGAGCTCGGACCCGTCGGCTTCCCTCCGGCGGGGGGAGCCGCCTGTGCGTTCCGGTCGAGTCCTGGTCGCGGCCGAGGCCCGGCGTCCCGGTGTGTAGCTCGTGTGACGCTGTTTCACGTCTGTGACGGTTGGCGCACGGATTAGCGAAGGACGGCTGACAGGCTTCTCTCATCGCACAGAGCAGCGAGGGGCCGAACAAGCGGACGACGATCCGCCGGGATGGCGGACGCGACTCTGGTGACGCACCGGACCATTACGTCGTTCCTGGGGGAATCCAGTCATGAGCAAGGCCCTTTCGTTCCGCAAGTCCTCGTCCCGCGCCGCGAAGTTCGCCGCTGTGGCTGCTCTGTCGCTGGCCCTCGCGGCCACCGTCAGCCCGGCCGCCCAGGCCGCCTCGCTCGGTGCGTCGGGTTCGAAGGGGCTGAAGCACAACGTGCTGACCGTCAGCAACGGGACCCGTTACGTGCAGATCGACGGCAAGACCGTCGACTTCCGCACCGTCGTGCGGGACCTCGCCTGGTCGCCGGACGGCAACAAGGCGGTCTTCGTGGACGGTTCGAGCAACCTCGTCGTCTCCGACGCGGACGGCAGCAACCGGGTCGTCGTGGCCAAGAACCCCGGTGGCCAGAACTGGAACCACCCCACCTGGCAGACGGTCCCGGCCGTCCCGGAGGCGGAGTCGCCCGCCAGGAACAGCATCGTCTTCGTGGCCCGGACCAACGGTGTCTCCCGTCTGCTGACCATTCCCGTCACGGCCGTCCAGGGCGAGCCGCGCGAGGTGCACCCCTCGGCGGGCCCCGGCGAGGCCCCCCTGCCGCAGACGGGCAACATCTGGCCGAACTCGGGCGGTCGGAACGGCGCCACCGTCTACGCCAACACCGGCGACGGCACCGTCTACATCCAGGACAACTACCTGCGCTCGCAGACCGGCGAGGTGGCCAAGGGCTCCCAGCCGGCGGTCTCGCCCGGTGGCGAGGACGTCGTCTTCGTCCGCTCGGTGAAGGGGCACGACCACCTCTTCGTGAAGGCCCGCGGCGCCAAGGCCCCCAAGGACCTCACCCCCAACGCCACCACCGACTACACCCAGCCGACCTTCTCGCCGGACGGCCGGACCATCGCCGCCCGCACCCCGAAGGGCATCGTCACCCTCCCGGTCAGCGGTGCCGCCAAGCCCGTCGTGGTCACCAGCCGGGTCGGCCTGCCGGCCTACCGCGGCTGACATCAGCGAGCACGAGGACTGTTGACCGCCCTCGCCGCACGGCGGCAGGGCCCGGGAAGTCCGGTGAAGCGCCTCGGAGCAGGAAGTCGGATCGACCGACTTCCTGCTCCGAGGCGTTCGGCCGTTCGGCCGTTCGGATGCTCAGGCGCTCAGCGGGTACCGGGTGTCCAGGTCCTGGAAGAGCGCGCCGTTCAGCTGGAAGGCGCGCTTGCACTCCTCGACCACCCGGCGGAGCTCGACCTCGTCCAGCGCCAGCCCGGCGGCGTCCAGCTTGGCCCGGTAGTCGCGCTTGAACGCGGCCGGGTTCTCCACCTGCTCGAAGACGTAGAACCGCACGCCGTCGCCCTTGCGCTCGAAGCCCCAGGTCTTCTCGGCGATGCCGCGGATGATCTGGCCGCCCGAGAGGTCGCCCAGGTAGCGGGTGTAGTGGTGCGCTATCCAGCCGGCCGGCCACTCGCGGGCCAGCTCCTCCAGCCGGGCGACGTACGCGGCGGTGGCCGGCAGCGGGACGAGGCCCTCGCGCCAGTCCGGCCCCCGCAGGTGGGCGAGGTCGCGCTCGATGGCGGCGGTGCGCAGGATCGTGCTGTCCACGAACGGCCCGGCCACCGGGTGCTCCGCGAGCTCCTCGGCCCGCTCCTCCAGGGCGCGGTAGACGAACCAGAGCTGGCCGGTGAGGTCGGCGTACGCCTCGATCCCGAGGTGCCCGCCGAGCAGGCGGCTCATGAACGAGGACTGTTCGGCGGCCTCGTGCTCGGCGCTGCTCGCGGTGCGCAGCACGGTGGAGAACGGGACTACGGGCTGCTCGGGAGTGGGCATGCGGGCCTCCAGTGGTCGAGTACGTCCCCGATTGCTTTGGTTAGCCTAACCTAAGGCTGCGTTATGCCGACAGGGTGTCGGGAACCCATCCTCACCCGGCCCCGGGAACGGCGAAGGCCGGGGCCCGCGGAAGTACTCCGCGAACCCCGGCCTTCGACTGCCTCGCCTACCCCGAAGCGCCCGGGCGGACGGACCGCCGGACGAACGAGACGGGCGGACGGCTCAGTGGCCGCCCTGCTCCGCCAGGCGCTTGATCGACGCGGTGACCTCGGCCTCGGCCTCGGCGCGGCCGACCCAGTTGGCACCCTCGACGGACTTGCCGGGCTCCAGGTCCTTGTAGACCTCGAAGAAGTGCTGGATCTCCAGACGGTCGAACTCCGACACGTGGTGGATGTCCTGCAGGTGCTCCCAGCGCGGGTCCGTCGCCGGGACGCAGAGCAGCTTGTCGTCGCCGCCGGCCTCGTCCGTCATCTTGAACATGCCGATGACGCGGCACTTGATCAGGCAACCGGGGAAGGTCGGCTCGTCCAGGATGACCAGGGCGTCCAGCGGGTCACCGTCGTCCGCCAGGGTGCCCTCGACGTAGCCGTAGTCGGCCGGGTAGCGGGTCGAGGTGAAGAGCATCCGGTCGAGCCGAAGGCGACCGGTCTCGTGGTCGACCTCGTACTTGTTACGAGAGCCCTTAGGGATTTCGATAAGGACGTCGAACTCCAACGGTTCCTCCAAGGTAGGGACTGACAGAATCCAAGTGTCTCCTACGGGAGTGAGTGCTCAGGAAAGGGGCCGGGTCGGTGCGAGCAGGGGCTGTGTCGGGGCGCCGGCGCGGGGGGACGGCCGCGGGGCTGTTCGGGGCGTCGTTGCTGGTCGCCGCGACGGTGCTGGGGGCGGGAGGCGCGTTCGCGCTGCCGTCCGCGCCGCCGTCCGGATCGGCCTCGCCGGGCGGACCGGGGACCGGCGGCACCCGGGGCGACCAGGACGAGAGCAACGGCAGGCGGGGCGGCGACCGGGAGAACAGGGGCGACAAGGGGGACAGGGGCGACCGGGGGGACCACGGCGAGGAGTCGGGCCGGCCCGGGAGCCCGGGCAGCGGCTCCGCCCGCCCGACCACCACCCCGCCGTCCACCGCCGCCTCCGCGTCGACCTCCCCGTCCCCGTCCGCCTCCGCCTCTGCCTCCGCTTCTGCCCCTTCCTCCGCGTCCGCCTCCGGGTCCGCGTCGGCCAAGCCCTCCGCCGTCGCCCGGCCGGCCCCGGCCGGTGCCGTGCTGGCCGCCGCCGAGGCCGGTCCGGGCGCCGGACTGCCCACCGCGCAGGGCCTCCAGCAGGCGCTCGCCACCGTGCTCACCGACCAGAACCTCGGCACCGTCGGCCTCGCTGTCGCGGACGCCGCCGACGGCCAACTCCTCTACGGCAAGGGGGAGAACGCGGCCGCCACCCCCGCCTCCACCACCAAGCTGGCCACCTCGGTCGCGGCCCTCTCGCTGATCCCGGGCGACACCCGGCTTGCCACCCGGGTCGTCAAGAACGCGGCGACGGGCGGGATCACCCTCGTGGGTGGTGGTGACCCGACGCTGACCGCGCTCCCCGCCGACCAGGTGCAGGTCGCGGGCGTCCCCGCCGACCCGGACACCGCCCCCGCCTCGCTGGACGCGCTGGCCCGGCAGACCGCCGCCGCGCTGAAGGCCGCCGGCACCACGACCGTCGCGCTCGACTACGACGTCACGCTCTACACCGGCCCCCTGCTGCACAAGAACCACGACGCCGAGAACATCGCCGCGGTGACGCCGCTGATGGTGGACGAGGGCAAGGTCGACCCGAAGAGCCTCGCCGACGCCCCCGCCCGGGTCACCGACCCGGCCGGCGCGGCCGCCGAGTCCTTCGCCAACCTGCTCAAGGCCCAGGGCGTCACCGTCCAGGGCAAGGCGAAGGCCGCCACCGCCCCGGCCGCCGCCGACGCCCCCGTGCTCGGCCGGGTGGACTCGCCCACCATGGCCCGGCTGGTCGAGCGGATGCTGACCACCTCCGACAACACCCTCGCCGAGGCGATCGCCCGCCAGGCCGCGATCGCGGCCCACCAGCCGGCCGCGTTCGAGGGCGCCGCCACCGCCGTCACCCAGGAACTCACCCGGCTCGGCGTGCCGATGACGGGCGTGGTGCTCAACGACGGCAGCGGTCTGCACCCCGGCAACGCGATCCCGCCGGTGGTCCTGGTCAAGCTGCTCGCCCTGGCCGCCTCGGCGCAGCACCCGACGCTGCGTCCGGTGCTGACGGGCCTGCCGATCGCCGGCTTCACCGGCACCCTCGGCAAGCGCTTCGGCGCCGGCTCCGGGGCGGCCGACGCGGCCGGCCTGGTCCGGGCCAAGACCGGCAGCCTCAGCGGCGTCAACACCCTGGCGGGCACCGTGGTGGACGCCGACGGGCGGCAGCTCGCCTTCGCCCTGATGACCCGGACCGGCGCCCCCGTCGACACCGCCCGCGCCGCGATGGACCGGGTGGTGGCCAGGCTGGCGGCCTGCGGCTGCCGCTGAGCGGTCACGGGTCGGCCACCGGGCCGCCATTGACCGGCCGTTCCGGCTCCCCCAGGCGCACGGGAGCACGTACGGTGAGGGCATGACGAGCGCGAGCGGCGGGGCCGACATGGTCGACTGGAATCTCGCGGTCGCGACCGCGACCAGGCTGGTGCGGCCGGGGCCGGAGGTGAGCCGGGCCGAGGCGGCCGCGGTGGTCGCCGAACTGCGACGGCACGCCCTGGCGGCGGAGGAGCACGTCCGGGAGTTCACCGGCATGCGCTCCAGCAGCCTGGCCGACGCCGCCGCGACCCCGGTGCTGATCGTGGACCGCCCCGGCTGGGTGCGGGCCAATGTGGCGGGCTTCCGCACCATCGTCCAGCCGCTGGTGGAGAAGCTCCAGGCGCGCCGGACGGGCGGTTCGGCCTCCGCCGTGCTCGGCACGGTGGGGGAGAAGGCCACCGGGATCGAGGTCGGCGCGCTGCTGGCGTTCCTCTCCACCAAGGTGCTCGGCCAGTACGAGACCTTCGCCCCGGCGGAGCCCTCGCTGGAGGCGCCGGACAGCCCGGCCGCGCTGTTCGACAAGCCCCGGCTGGGCCCCGAGGGCCCCGGTCCGGGCCGGCTGCTGCTGGTGGCGCCCAACATCGTGCACGTCGAGCGGGAGCTGGACGTCGACCCGGCCGACTTCCGGCTCTGGGTCTGCCTGCACGAGGAGACCCACCGCACCCAGTTCACCGCGGTGCCCTGGCTGCGCGACCACATCCAGTCCGAGGTGCAGTCCTTCCTGGCCGAGACGGACGTCGACCCCGGCGCGCTGGTGGAGCGGCTGCGGGACGCGGCCGGTTCGCTCGGTGCCGGCCTGCCCGGCCTCGGCGGCCGGAGTGGCGACGCCCCGTCGGCCGGCCTGCTGGAGATCGTCCAGTCACCGGCCCAGCGGGAGATCCTCGGCCGGCTGACCGCCGTGATGTCCTTGCTGGAGGGGCACGCGGACGTGGTGATGGACGGTGTGGGCCCGGCCGTGGTGCCGAGCGTCGCCGAGATCCGGGAGAAGTTCCAGCAGCGCCGGGACCGCGGCGCCAACCGGCTGGACCTGGTGCTGCGCCGACTGCTCGGGATGGACGCCAAGCTCCGCCAGTACCAGGACGGCGCGGTCTTCGTCCGGGGTGTGGTCGAGCGGGTCGGCATGGAGGGCTTCAACCGGGTCTGGACCTCGCCGAACACCCTGCCGACCAAGGACGAGATCCACGACCCGGCCGCCTGGGTCGCCCGGGTGGGCCGCTGACGGCCCCGTCCGGGGCGGGCCGGGCAGGTCCGGGGGCGGTCGGCTCCGTTCGCACGCGTGGTCCAGTCGTGCACATGGCGGGTGAAGATACGTTTCTTCATTCACCCGAACGTGGGACGGTGGTCGTACCGGTGGCGCGGGTGGCGTAGCGGGTGCCTCCTTTCTGCCACCATCTGTGAGCGCCCGGTAACAGGGTGCTCATGGATGCGCGGTCCCCGCCGCGCCCACCGCAGTCCTGTCCCCCCTCCGTCGAGGAGTCGTCCGCCGTGGGCCCACACCCCGCTGTAGCCGCGATACGCCTGGCCGTACGCCGCACCCTCGCCGACCTCGCCGCCGAGGCCGGCTCCACCTTCACCGCGCCGGCCCGCGAGCAGCGCGAGCGCGTCCCCGGCGTGCCGGTGGCCGCCGCCGCGCTGCCGGCCGCCGTCGGCACCACGCTGATCGGCAACGCCCACCGCCACCCGTCCGGGCTGCCCCGCACCCCCGCCGCGCCCGGCTCGCCGCTGGTCCTGGTCGCCGTCAGCGGCGGCGCGGACTCCATGGCGCTCGCCATCGCCGCCGCCTTCGAGGCCCCCAAGATCGGTCTGCGGGTCGGCGCCGTCACCGTCGACCACGGCCTCCAGTCGGGCTCCGCCGAGCGGGCCGACCAGGTCGCCGACCGGCTGCGCGAGCTCGGCCTCGACCCGGTCGAGGCGATCGCCGTCCGGGTCGGCCGCGAGGGCGGCCCCGAGGCCGCCGCCCGGGACGCCAGGTACGCGGCCCTGGACGCGGCCGCCGAGCGGCACCGCGCGGTCGCCGTCCTGCTCGGCCACACCCGCGACGACCAGGCCGAGACCGTCCTGCTGGGCCTGGCCCGGGGTTCCGGGGCCCGCTCGCTGGCCGGCATGCCGGCCCAGAAGGGCCGCTACCGCCGCCCGCTGCTGGAGCTCGACCGGGCGGCCACCCGGCAGGCCTGCTCCGCCCAGGCGATCCAGGTCTGGGACGACCCGCACAACTGCGACCCGGCCTACACCCGGGCCCGGGTCCGCCACGAGGTGCTGCCGGTGCTGGAGAAGCACCTCGGTGGCGGCGTGGTCGAGGCCCTCGCCCGCACCGCCCGGCTGTTCCGCGACGACGCCGACGCGCTCGACCAGTGGGCCGCGCTGGCCGAGCGCGACATCCGGACGGGCGAAGGCACCCTGGACGCCGGGAAACTGTCCGAGCTGCCCCCCGCCGTGCGCCGCCGGGTGCTGCGCCGGGCCGCGCTGCGGGCGGGCTGTCCGGCCGGGGACCTCTTCGCCCGGCACCTGGAGACGATCGACCTGCTGGTCACCGGATGGCGGGGTCAGGGACCCCTGCACCTACCCGGGGGCGTCGAAGCCACCCGGCGGTGTGGCACGCTGGTCTTTCGGCGGCAGGGCGACTGACGGGCGGGCATGCCCGGGGGAGCCGGCCGCCGGCCATCCAGACCCCGACACGTTTGAGGACGTATCCCCGGTGGACCAGAACGACATGGGCGCTGACCTCGCGAAGGTGCTCATCAGCAAGGACGAGATCGACGCGAAGCTCCTGGAGCTGGCCGAGCGCATCGACCGGGACTACGCAGGCAAGGACCTGCTGATCGTCGGCGTCCTCAAGGGGGCCGTGATGGTCATGGCGGACCTCGCCCGCGCCCTGCACTCGCAGGTGACCATGGACTGGATGGCGGTCTCCTCCTACGGGATGGGCACCAAGTCCTCCGGCGTCGTCCGGATCCTGAAGGACCTCGACACCGACATCGCCGGCCGCGACGTGCTGATCGTCGAGGACATCATCGACTCCGGTCTGACGCTGTCCTGGCTGCTCGGCAACCTGGGCTCGCGCGGCCCGGCCTCGCTGGAGGTCTGCACCCTGCTGCGCAAGCCGGACGCGGCCAAGGTCGAGATCGACGTCAAGTACGTCGGCTTCGACATCCCCAACGAGTTCGTGGTCGGCTACGGTCTCGACTACGCGGAGAAGCTCCGCAACCTCCCCTTCATCGGCACCCTCGCCCCGCACGTCTACGGCGGCTGAGAACCCGTTCGGACGACGGGCGGGAACAGGATCCTGTTCCCGCCCGTTGGATCGGGGGACCATAGAAGAACGTCGTATCGCCGTGCTCCCGCCACGTGGGGGGCGTCCTGCGGTACGGTCCAATAAAACCGCTCTTCACATGAGCACTGACTGACCGAATGCGCCGGTGGCCCACAGCCCCGCGGCGCCGTTGAGTGGCAGGAGGGACGGGGCGGCAACGCCCCGCATGGATGGACGTTAAGCGATACTTCCGTGCGCCGATCATGTGGATCGTGTTGGCCGTCCTCGCCGTCATCGTGCTGATGCAGGTCGTTTCGGATTCGAACGGCTACAAGACGGTGGACACCGGCCAGGTCGTCGCAGCGATCGACGCGAAGCAGGTCAAGTCGGCGCAGATCACCACGGGTGACTCGAACACGATCAAGATTCAGCTGAAGGACGGCGCGAAGCTGCCTGCCGTTGGCACCGGCAAGCCGCAGTCCGGCAGCAAGTTCCAGGCCTCCTACATCGGGGACCAGGGCGTCGGCATCGCCGACAAGCTGCAGGCCCAGATCAATGACAACGACCAGAGCACGCTGACCGAGGGCTACACCATCAGCCCCGAGAAGCAGAGCACCCTCGTCAGCCTCCTGCTGTCGATGCTGCCGATCGTGATCATCGTGCTGGTCTTCCTCTTCCTGATGAACCAGATGCAGGGCGGCGGCTCGCGCGTCATGCAGTTCGGCAAGTCCAAGGCGAAGCTGCTCACCAAGGACACCCCGAAGACCACCTTCTCCGACGTCGCAGGCGCGGACGAGGCGGTCGAGGAGCTCCACGAGATCAAGGAGTTCCTCCAGGAGCCGGCCAAGTTCCAGGCCGTCGGCGCCAAGATCCCCAAGGGTGTGCTGCTCTACGGCCCGCCCGGGACCGGCAAGACCCTGCTGGCGCGTGCCGTCGCGGGCGAGGCCGGGGTGCCGTTCTACTCGATCTCCGGTTCCGACTTCGTCGAGATGTTCGTCGGTGTCGGCGCCAGCCGGGTCCGCGACCTCTTCGAGCAGGCCAAGGCGAACGCCCCGGCGATCGTCTTCGTCGACGAGATCGACGCCGTCGGCCGGCACCGCGGTGCGGGCCTCGGCGGCGGACACGACGAGCGCGAGCAGACTCTCAACCAGCTGCTGGTCGAGATGGACGGCTTCGACGTCAAGGGCGGCGTCATCCTGATCGCCGCCACCAACCGCCCGGACATCCTCGACCCGGCGCTGCTGCGCCCGGGCCGCTTCGACCGTCAGATCGCGGTCGAGCGCCCCGACCTCCAGGGCCGTCTGGACATCCTCAAGGTGCACCAGAAGGGCAAGCCGATCGCGCCCGACGTCGACCTCTCGGCCGTCGCCAAGCGCACCCCCGGCTTCACCGGTGCCGATCTGTCGAACGTCCTGAACGAGGCGGCGCTGCTGACCGCCCGCTCGGACAAGAAGCTGATCGACAACTACATCCTGGACGAGGCCATCGACCGCGTCGTGGCGGGTCCGCAGAAGCGCACGCGGATCATGTCCGACCGGGAGAAGAAGATCACCGCGTACCACGAGGGCGGTCACGCCCTGGTCGCGGCGGCCTGCCAGTACAGCGACCCGGTGCACAAGATCACGATCCTGTCCCGCGGCCGCGCCCTCGGCTACACCATGGTGCTGCCGGAGGAGGACAAGTACTCCACCACCCGCAACGAGATGCTCGACCAGCTGGCCTACATGCTGGGCGGGCGCGCGGCGGAGGAGCTGGTCTTCCACGACCCGACCACCGGTGCCTCCAACGACATCGAGAAGGCCACCGCCACGGCGCGGGCCATGGTCACCCAGTACGGCATGACCGAGCGCCTCGGTGCCATCAAGTTCGGCAACGACGCCTCGGAGCCGTTCCTGGGCCGTGAGATGGGCCACCAGCGCGACTACTCGGAAGAGGTCGCCGGGCTGGTCGACGAAGAGGTCAAGAAGCTCATCGAGAGCGCGCACAACGAGGCCTGGGAGATCCTGGTCGAGAACCGCGACGTGCTCGACAACCTGGTCCTGGAGCTCCTCGAGAAGGAGACCCTCAACAAGGAGCAGATCGCCGAGATCTTCGCGCCGATCGTCAAGCGCCCGACCCGTCCGGCCTGGACCGGCTCCGCCCGTCGGACGCCGTCCACCCGCCCGCCGGTCCAGTCGCCCAAGGAGCTGGCGCTCACCAACGGCGCCGCCGCCACCGCCGAGGCCGCTCCGGCCGACGTGGTCAAGCTCCCGCAGCTGCCCGTCGAGCCGCCCACCGAGGGCTGACGAACCGCCCGGCACCCGCCGGAATGGATGCCGCGTCACCGGGGTTTGTACCCTGGAGGCGCGGCATCCGTGCTGTTCAACCCATGTTCGCCAACGAGTTAGCGAGGCCCGCATGATCGACCCGGTGACGCTCGACGGTCCGCCCGCCGTCGGCACGTTCGACCAGAAGCGGGCCGAGAACGCGATCCGTGAACTCCTGCTCGCGGTCGGTGAGGACCCGGACCGTGAGGGCCTGCTGGAGACCCCCGCCCGGGTGGCGCGGGCCTACAAGGAGATATTCGCGGGCCTCTGGCAGGAGCCCGAGGACGTCCTGACCACCACCTTCGACCTCGGCCACGACGAGATGGTGCTGGTCAAGGACATCGAGCTGACCTCCGTCTGCGAGCACCACCTGGTGCCGTTCCGGGGTGTCGCGCACGTCGGGTACATCCCGTCCCCCAGCGGCAAGATCACCGGCCTGTCCAAGCTGGCCCGGCTGGTCGACGTCTACGCCCGGCGGCCGCAGGTGCAGGAGCGGCTCACCAGCCAGGTCGCCGACGCGCTGATGCGGATCCTGGAGCCGCGCGGCGCGATCGTGGTCGTGGAGTGCGAGCACATGTGCATGTCGATGCGCGGCATCCGCAAGCCCGGGGCCAAGACCATCACCTCCTGCGTGCGCGGACAGCTGCGCGACCCGGCCACCCGGGCCGAGGCGATGAGCCTCATCATCGGGCGCTGACCGGGTCGCGACGGCCCCGTACGGGCGGCCGGGCGGGGCCGCTCAGAGCGGCTCGGGCCCGGAGTGCGGCGGGGCCGGGGTGCCCAGCGCGTCGCGCCGGGCGGGCATCCGCAGCCGCACCATCCGCCGCCAGCCGTACAGCAGGTCGTAGAGGTACAGCGCGTGCAGGCCGGCCGTGACCACGGCCAGCTGCCAGCGCGGCCAGGCGAGGATCCGGGCCATCCGGGACGTCACCGCCAGCCCGACGTCCCGGTGGGTGCGGATCTCGCCCCGGGCACAGGTCTCCAGGACGTGCCGGATGTACGGCCCGTGGCCCGCCGCGGACAGCCGCAGCAGCTCCTCGTGGCAGTACGCGAGGTGGTTGTCCTCGTCCGCCGAGATCATCCGCATCGCCCGGCCGAGGTCCGGGTTGTCCCCGTACACCTTCACCAGCTGGCGCATCTGCTCGGCCGCGCGCTGCTCGGTCACCCGGCTGTGCGCCAGATAGGTGATGATCTCGCGCTCGGTCAGCGGGACGTCGGTCGTGAGCCGCTCGTGGGCGAGGCCGACGCCCTGCCGCTCCAGCAGCATGCAGTAGTCGGCCTCGGCGGGGACGTCGACCCTGGGCAGGCCGCGCTTGTGCAGCAGCTGGGTGAAGATCCGGCCGTGCTTGCGCTCGTCGGCGCCGTGCCGGGCGATCTTCGGGGCGAGGACCGGGTCACGGGTGAGTTCGGTGATCCGCTCGTTCTCCCAGCCGCCCTGGTCCTCGCCGCCGGCGGCGATGCTGCAGAACAACTGGTAGGCCTCGTCGTTCCGGTAGATCGCCTCGAAGAGCGATCGGGTGCTGAGCATGGGGCCTCCTGCCCGGATCCGGGACCGCACCGGCCGTCGGTCGGCCGGGGCGGTCGCGATACGTCCCCCGCGGCGGCGCGCGCTGCGCCCGACCCGCCGGTAATCACTCAGGTGTCCTAGCGGCGCGCCCTAGGCCCTCTCTTTCGGATCACGCCAGGCGGTCGCCGCCGGAGCACGCACCTCGACGGCTTGTCGTCGGTCGCCGATGCTCCGCATGGACTCCCTCCTCCGCACCGCCGAGGCACGCACTCCAACAACGCCCGCTCGTCCGACGTGATCCGAAAGAGAGGACCTAGCCGAGGTGGTTGCCCACCCACTCCAGGGTGGCCGGCAGCTCGCGGATCCAGCTCTCGAAGTTGTGGCCGCCGTCGTCCAGGTACATCGACTCCACCTGGAACTGCGGGTTGGTGGCGGACAGCTGCTGGGCCTGCTCGACGAACTGCACCGTCTGCGGGTAGTCGGCCTCCTTGCGGGTGGTGACCACCAGCATCGACAGCGGCGGGGCGGGCAGGTTCTGCAGCCGCCAGACGAGGTCGCTCTGCTCGGCCAGCGTCCGGTCCCCGCCGAACAGGCTGCCGCCGGTGAACTGGTCCTCGACCACCTTCACGTCGCCGTGCAGTCCGGCCGTGGCGCCGAACACGTTCGGGAAGCGCATCCCCAGGCGCAGCGCGCAGCTGCCGCCGGTCGAGTAGCCGAAGACGGCCCAGGAGGCGGGGGAGCGGCCGATCCGGTAGGCGGAGTGCAGCGCCTCGGGGACGTCCTTGGTGAACCAGGTCTCGGTGCGGGGCCCGCCGACGACGTCCACGCACTCGGTGTTCCGGGGCGGGGTGAGGGTCGGGCGGGAGAGCACCACGATGGTCGGCTGCATCTTCCCGGTCCGCTGGAGCTCCACCGCCTGCTGGACGACCGGCAGCTCCTTCATCAGGTTGACCGTGATGCCCGGGTAGCCGGCGATCGCCAGCATCACCGGGAACCGGGTCAGGGCGAGCTTGGGGTCGAAGTACTCCGGCGGCAGGTAGACGAACATCTGGTCGGACAGTCCGGTCTCCTTGCCGGTGACCCGGACCGACTCGACCCTGCCGACCTCCTCGGGCGGCCCCTTGGGAAGGTCCCCGACCGTCTCCAGTCCGCCCTCCTCGGTCGGCTGGACCAGCGCGTCGCCGACCGGCGCGCCGCCCTTGCGGTTCTCGTTGCTGGTGAGCGCGAGCTTGGTGCCTCCCGAGCCGAGCAGGTCGTCCCAGGAGGTGTAGAACCCGAAAGAGTTGTTCACGCTGAGCGCCAGCACCGACACCAGCACGATCTGAGTCACCGTCAACAGGCCGACCCGGCCGAGCACCGGGAGTGGACGCTGCCTGGCCAGCCTCGGCCACAGCCACAGCGTGATCACGAGCGCGGACGAACCCAGGGCAAGCAGCGAGTTCATCAGCGCGTCGCTGGTCAGTTCCATGCTGTCGGCCTTCCGGTGGGACACTGACAGTGCAGGTTTCATCGTCTGGCGGTGCGTCAGCCCGGGCCACCGCGGCTAGGCTGTCCGGACGCCGGGACGGGTCGGGATCCCGGTGGCGCTCGCGCGCAACCGACGCCCTAAAATGCGGCGTCCACCGTACGTAGCACGTACGCGGGGGCTCGTCGCGCCACGCGGCGAGGGGCCCCCGGGACCCACCCCTCGGCTCAATTAGCAGCGCCCCCGGGGCGCCGGTTTACCCTTCGTTGCCGGTTCCTTGGTGTGCGTCTTGCCAGATGAAGGAAAACGCATGAAGGTCCATCACGGCTCCCACCCCGGAGTGACCGGACACCCCGCGACAGCCTCTACGCTGAACCCCCATGAGCGTTCCCGTGTCCGTTGAGCCGAGCCCCGAGCAGCCGCAGCGCCGTCGCGGCCTGCAGACGCTTCGTACCCAAGCGGCCGCCGTTCCGAGGGCCTGGCTCCCGGGTGCGGTCGGCTACGCCTGTCTGCTGATCGGACTGGTCGACATCGCCAGCGCGGTGTTCCCCAAGCTCCGGCACACCAAGGTGCACACCTTCGCCGGGCAGCTGCCGGGCGGCACCACGACGCTGGCCGCGGCCGGCACCCTGATGATCGGCCTGCTCCTGGTGCTGCTCGCGCACGCGCTGCGCCGGCGCAAGCGGCGCGCCTGGCGGGTGGTGTGCGTGCTGCTGCCGGTGGGCGCCGCGCTGCACCTGCTGCGCTGGCACCAGCTCGGCCCGGCGGTCATCTCGATGGTGCTGTTCGTGGTCATGCTGGTCCACCGGCGCGAGTTCTACGCCAAGGCCGACCCGCGCACCCGCTGGCGCGCGGTGGTCAACCTGGTCGTCCTGGGCGCCGTGAGCGTGCTGATCGGTCTGCTGATCGTCAGCACCCGGACCAAGTACGAGCTGGGGCACCCGGGCCTGGACCAGCGGCTGGAGCACGTCCTGTACGGGCTGTTCGGCTTCGAGGGACCGGTGCACTACAACTCGGACCGGATGGAGGACCTGGTCGGGTACCTGCTCGGCGCGATGGGTCTGATCACCGCCTTCACCACCACCTATCTCGCGCTGCGGCCGGAGAAGCCGAAGCCGGAGCTGACCGCCGAGGACGAGGTGCGGGTCCGGGCGCTGCTGGACCGGCACGGCGAGCGGGACTCGCTCGGCTACTTCGCGCTGCGCCGGGACAAGAGCGTGCTGTTCTCGCCCACCGGCAAGGCGGCGATCTCCTACCGGGTGGTGTCCGGCGTGATGCTGGCCTCCGGCGACCCGGTCGGCGACGTCGAGGCCTGGCCGGGCGCGATCAAGGTGTTCATGGCCGAGGCCCGCGAGCACGCCTGGGTGCCGGCCGTGATGGGCTGCAGCGAGGTCGGCGGCGAGGTCTGGACCCGGGAGGCGGGGCTGGACGCGCTGGAGCTGGGTGACGAGGCGATCGTCGACACCGCGTCCTTCTCGCTCGCCGGCCGGGCCATGCGCAACGTCCGCCAGATGGTCAAGCGGATCGAGCGCAACGGCTACTCCTGCCAGGTCCGCCGGGTCTCCGAGCTCGGCTGGGAGGAGCGGCAGCGGATCGCCGACGCGGCGGCCCGCTGGCGCGGCACCGACACCGAGCGCGGCTTCTCGATGGCCCTCGGCCGGTTCGGCGAGCCGGGCGACGACGCCTGCGTGGTGGTCACCGCCCACAAGGCGCCGGAGGAGGGCGAGAGCGGCGACGACCTCAAGGCGGTGCTGCACTTCGTGCCCTGGGGCGAGGACGGCATCTCGCTGGAGCTGATGCGCCGTGACCGGGCGGCCGACCCGGGCCTGAACGAGCTGCTGATCGTGGCCGCGCTGCAGGCCGTCCCGGCGATGGGGGTGCGCCGGGTGTCGCTGAACTTCGCGATGTTCCGCTCGGCGCTCGCGCGCGGCGAGCGGATCGGCGCGGGACCGGTGCTGCGCGCCTGGCGCGGGCTGCTGGTGTTCCTGTCGCGCTGGTTCCAGATCGAGTCGCTGTACAAGTTCAATGCGAAGTTCCAGCCGGAGTGGGAGCCGCGCTTCCTGGTCTTCCCGAACACCAGGGACCTGCCCAGGATCGGCTTCGCGGCGATGCAGGCGGAGGCCTTCATCACCCTCGGCATGCCGAGCTTCGGCCGCAAGCCGCGGCGCCAGGGGCTGCAGCCGGCGGGGGCCAGGCCGGAGGTCACCGAGGCCGCCTGAGCCGGGCGCACGGCCCGCCGGCCCCCGTCGAGGACGCTCCTCGGCGGGGGCCGGCCCGTTGTCCGGGACAGCGGCGGCCGGGGCCCGGGACGGGTGCGGTCCGGGCCCCGGGGGAGGGTGCGGGCCGGGTCCGGCGGAGGGCGCGGGCCGGGGGAGGGGCGGGTGCCGGGTGGCCCGGACCGGGCCACCGGATAATGGGGGCATGAGCAATTCGGTGCCCTACTCGCTGCCCTCCGGACTGCCGCGGCTGGACCGCTGCGCGGTCATGGGCGTGGTCAACGTGACCCCGGACTCCTTCTCGGACGGCGGCCTGTGGCACGACCCCGCCAAGGCGATCGCCCACGGCCTCGCGCTGCGCGCCCGGGGCGCCGACCTGGTCGACGTGGGCGGCGAGTCCACCCGGCCGGGGTCGCAGCGGGTGCCGGAGGAGGAGGAACTGCGCCGGGTCGTCCCGGTGGTGCGGGAACTGGCCGCCGCCGGGGTCGCGGTCTCCGTCGACACCATGCGGGCCTCGGTCGCCGAGCGGGCGGTGGAGGCCGGCGCGCTGCTCGTCAACGACGTCTCCGGGGGGCTGGCCGACCCCGCGATGGCCCGGGTGGTGGCCGCGACCGGAGTGCCCTTCGTGGTGATGCACTGGCGCGGGCAGTCCGCCGACATGGACCGGCTGGCCGTCTACGGCGACGTGGTCGCCGACGTGGTCGGCGAACTCACCGCCCGGGTGGACGCGCTGGTCGCCGACGGGGTCGACGAGCGGCAGCTGATCCTCGACCCGGGGCTCGGCTTCGCGAAGACCGCCGAGCACAACTGGGCGCTGCTCGGCCGGCTCGACGCCCTCACCGCGCTCCGCCGTCCCGTCCTGGTCGCCGCATCGCGCAAGCGGTTCCTGGGTACGCTGCTGGCCGACCCGGAAACCGGGGAGCTGCGCCCGGCCCGGGAGCGCGACGACGCCACTGCCGCGGTGTCGGTGCTGTCGGCGGGGGCCGGGGCCTGGGCGGTGCGGGTGCACGACGTGTCCGGGACGGCGGATGCCGTCCGCGTGGTCGCGGCCTGGCAGCGCGCGGCCCGGCAGGAGTGAGCGCTTGGCGAAGACGGGAGGGTCATGGCAGGTGACGGCAGGTTGAGCGGGGAGACAGCGGGCCGACGGTCCATCGAGGCGGACCGCGAGGCGGCCCTGGAGGCCAACCGCGCGCTCTACGAGGCGCTGGAGAACGGCGACCAGGAGGCGGTGGAGGACGCCTGGCTCGGCGCGGGCGAGGCGGACGACAAGGGGGGCGTCGTCTGCGTCCACCCGGGGTGGCCGGTGCTGCGCGGGCGGGCCCAGGTGACCCGCTCCTACATGCTGATCATGGCGAACACCGAGTACATCCAGTTCATCCTCACCGACGAGGAGGCGGAGGTGCAGGGCGATGTGGCCCTTGTCACGTGCACCGAGAACATCCTTTCCGGCGGCGAGGCGGAGGAGGAGGGCGAGCTCGGTCCGCTGGTCGGCGGAAAGGTCGTGTCGACCAATCTCTTCCGGCGCACTCCGGCCGGGTGGAAACTGTGGTCGCACCACGGTTCACCCGTTCTGACCAGCGCCGACGAGGACGACGAGGACTGATTCCGGGATCCGCCCGGAAATCCGGGGAAAACGGCCCCGGCCGGTGGCCGGGGAATTCCCGGCAGGTCACCGAACGTTCACGTCAATCGCCGATACGGCGTGCGTGACGACGGTTCGTGCCGGGTAGGACGGTCGGGTGTTGTCGGCGCGCGCGGGTAGATTCAAAAAGGTCAGCGGCGGGCGCGACGCCCGTCTCCGCCCTGCCCGCCGTTCTCGTCCGGGTGGGGCCCGTCCGACTTGGAGCAGTGATTCGTTTGCTGGACCGCGTCACTCTGCGGGGCCTGCGTGCCCGCGGCCACCACGGTGTTTTCGAACGTGAGCGGGCCGAGGGCCAGACCTTCTCGGTCGACCTGGTGCTGTTCCTGGACACCCGTCCCGCCGCCGCCGGCGACGACCTGACCCGCACGGCGCACTACGGCATCGTGGCCGAGGAGGTCACCGCGATCATCGCCGGCGAGCCGGTCGAGCTGATCGAGACCCTGGCCCAGCGGATCGCGGACCAGTGCCTGAAGCACGAGCCGGTGCAGGAGGTCGAGGTGACCGTGCACAAGCCGGACGCGCCGATCACCGTGCCGTTCGACGACGTGACCGTGACCATCCACCGGGCCCGCGGGTGATCTGTACCGCGTGTCCGGTGTCCGCCGCAGCGCGGCCCGTCTCAGCCCTAGGGGAAGTGCGATGACCACCAGTGACCCGACCGCCGCGCCGAGCACCTTCGACCTGGAGCAGCGGGTCGACTCGGCCGACACCACCCTGCACAGCCAGCGCTGCGCCGTGATCGCCCTCGGCTCCAACCTCGGCAACCGCCTGGACACCCTCCAGGGGGCCGTGGACGCCCTCGCGGACACGCCCGGGCTGAAGATCAAGGCCGTCTCCGCCGTGTACGAGACGGACGCCGTGGGGGGCCCCTCGGAGCAGCCCGCGTACTACAACGCGGTGGTCGTGCTCCGCACCACGCTGCCGCCCCGCGACCTGCTGGAGCGCGGCAACGCGATCGAGGACGCCTTCGGCCGGGTCCGCACCGTCCACTGGGGCCCGCGCACCCTGGACGTCGACATCCTGGCCTACGAGGGCGTCCTCAGCGAGGACCCGGAGCTGCTGCTGCCGCACCCGCGCTCGCACGAGCGCGCCTTCGTGCTGGCACCGTGGCTGGACGCCCAGCCGGAGGCCGAGGTGCCCGGGCACGGGCCGGTCGGCGAGCTGCTGGCGGCCCTCGGTGGTCCGGACGCCCAGGGTGTCCGGCGCCGTGAGGACATCCGGCTGACCCTGCCGGAGTAGGTCCGCGCCTTCCCGGCCGGGCGGGCCGGGGAACTCACGCGGGGCCGTCGGGCGTACCCATGGTGTCGGCCCCGGTCCGGGGACCCCTCCGGGCCGGGCCCGGTACGGTGGCCTGACGCCGCCGCACCGGAGCCCCGGGGCGGGCGGCTCCGTCGTCCGTCGCCCCTCGCCCGTCGCCCGGGAAAGGACCCCGTCCGAGTGAAGCTGCTCCGCCTCCGTCTGCTGGTCGGCATCACCGTCGTCACGGCGGTGCTGTCCTGGGCCGGTGCCAAGCTCTGGGCCTCCCTGGACACGCTGCCCGCGGTGCCGGGCGCGGCGCCGGTGGTGCTGGCCGCGGTGGCGGTGATCCTGCTGGCGACCGCGCTCTCGCTGCGCTCGCGGCTGAAGGCGGCGCGCGAGCGGCAGCCCGGCGCGAAGCGGGTGGACCCGCTGGGCGCGGCCCGCGCGGTGGTGCTCGCCCAGGCCAGCGCGCTGGTCTCGGCGGTGGTCACCGGGATCTACGCGGGCGCCGGGATCCAGCTGCTGGGCGAACTCGACGTGCCGGCCCGCAAGGACCAGGCGATCACCGCCGGGCTCGCGGTGCTGGCGGGCGTGGCCGTGATCGCGGCGGCGCTCTGGCTGCAGCACATCTGCCGGCTGCCGGAGAACCACGACGACCCGGGCGGGCACGGGCCCGCGGCCACCCACCACTGACCGACCCCGTTCCGGTGGGCCCGAGTGATTTCCCGGGCGTGTCCGGCCGGTCCGGCCCGGTGTCAAGGGCCGAAGCCGACCCTGGGCTGACACGGCCCCAATTCGCACGCTAGTTTCTTGGCATGTCTCGCGGACGCCACCGTCATTCCTCCGTCCTCGGCCGGGTCTTCCCCCCCACCGCCGCCGGCGTGCTCCTCGTCGCCGCGCTGGGAGCGCTGCTGTTCAGTCAGGACACCGTGCTGGTGCGCTCGGTGGGTGCCGCCGCGGTGCTCGCGACGCTCGGCTTCGCCGTGCTGCTGCGGCAGCGCGACCGGGCCGCCCGGGCGGCGGCCGAGGTCTCCGTGGCGCAGCGGCTGCGGGCCGAGGAGCGGTTCGAGGAGCAGCTCGCCGAGGCGGAGTACGCGGCCGAGGTGGCCGAGGAGCGGGCGACCAGGTTCGGGCGGCGGCTGACCGCCGAGAAGTCCCGGCTGGCGAAGGCCGAGACGGAGATCGCCCGGCTGCTCAAGGAGCGGGCCGTGGCGGTCGCCGCGCAGGCGCTCAAGGAGGCCGAGGCGGCCCAGCGCGCCCTTGCCGCGAGCCGCCCCCAGTACCCGGCCAGTCCGGCCGCCTTCGTCCGGGCCGGGGCCGTGCTGCGGCAGCTGGAGCGGCGGGCGGCGCAGGCGGAGGCGCAGCGGGAGCGGGACGCCCTGCGGGAGGCCGAGCGGGCCGCCGAGCGGGAGCGCGCGGCGGGTGCGGAGGTCGCGCTGCGGGCCCGTACGGCGCCCGCGACGACGTCCGCGCCGGTGTCCGGGGCGAAGCCCGAGCGCGTGGCGCCGGTGGTGCCGGCTCCGGTCGCTCCCGGGGTGCCCGCGCCCGGCACGGCGCCGTCCGCGCACTCCGCCTCCGGTGCGGCCACGCCGGTTCCCGCGGCGCCGGTCCGGCCGGTGCTGACGGCGACCGTGGGGCAGCTCGGCGGGGCGCCCTCGGCGCAGCCGGTGCGGCCGGCCGAGCGGCAGCGGCCCCGGCCGACGGTGCCCGCGGCCGCGCGGCCCCAGGGCTTCAGTTTCTTCGGCCGGGGGGCCGGTGCCGGCGCCCGGCCGGCCGCTCCGACGCCGGTGGTGGGCAGTGTCGCGGAGCTCGGCGACCGGGCCGACCTCGCGGACGTGGTGGGGGACGAGGTGGTCGCCGCCCAGGCGCAGGCCCAGGCCCAGGCTCAGATACAGGCCCAGACCCAGGCTCAGGCCGAGGCCGAGGCCCGGGCGCAGGACGCGGCGCCGGTGGCGGGCGGGGCTCCGGAGGACGCCGAGGAGCGGACCCAGGTGCTGCCCCGGGTCGGCCGGACGGGGACGCCCGAGGTGGTCGACCTGACCCCGCACGACGAGACCGAGCAGATCGAGGTGCCGGAGCTCCGCGCCTCCCGCTGAGGCGGCGCGAGCGGCCGGTGCCGAGCGGCGCGGGTGGACGGTTCTCCGTCCGCCCGCGCCGCTCCGTCGTTCCGGGCCCGGTGCTCAGGGTCCGGTGCCTTCGGGGGCCGAGGGCGGCCGGGGACGCCGGGAACGACGCGGCGCCCGCCCCGCCGGGTGGCGGGACGGGCGCCGGGAGGCACCGCGGGGGCGGAGCGTCAGAGCTGGACGCCGAAGTCCTGGGCGATGCCGGCCAGGCCGGAGGCGTAGCCCTGGCCGACCGCGCGGAACTTCCACTCGGCGCCGTTGCGGTAGAGCTCGCCGAAGATCATGGCGGTCTCGGTCGCGGCGTCCTCGGAGAGGTCGTAGCGGGCGATCTCGGCGCCGCCGGCCGCGTTCACCACGCGGATGTAGGCGTTGCGGACCTGGCCGAAGTTCTGCGACCGGGCGACGGCGTCGTAGATCGAGACCGGGAAGGTGATCTTGGTGGCCTCGGCCGGCAGCGTGGCGAGGTTGACGTTGATCGCCTCGTCGTCGCCGGCGCCCTCGCCGGTGCGGTTGTCACCGGTGTGGACGACCGTGTTGTCCGGGGTGCTGGTGTTGTTGAAGAAGACGAAGTGGCTGTTGGACAGCACCTTTCCGTCCGCGTTCAGCACGATGGCGCTGGCGTCCAGGTCGAACTCGGCACCGGTCGTGGTGCGGACGTCCCAGCCGAGGCCGACGGTGACCGCGGTCAGGCCGGGGGCCTCCTTGGTCAGCGAGACGTTGCCACCCTTGGAGAGGCTCACTGGCATGGTGTGTGCTGTCCCTTCGATTGCTGTTGCCGGGGATAACGCGGGAACCGCGAGGGATGGTTCCGCGCGGCCGGTTCTTTTCCGCCGCCGGCACGGTTCCGGGTATTCCCCGTCAGACGCGCCGGAACCTGCCCTGGAGTTCCCAGACAACCGGATTGTCGGCGAGATCCGGGTGCATGTCGAAGAGGTCGGCGAGAGTGTCCTGGAGGAAATCCCTGGCCTCGCGGCGCAGATCGCCGTGGCGGACCACGACCGGCGGCTCGTCCGGCAGCCAGGTGGCGGTGACCTCGACCCAGTTGAAGCGGCGGGCGAACCGCAGCAGATGGGTGTTCTGGGTGAAGTCGAGGTCGGCGGTCTGCACCCGGGCGGCGCGGCCGCCGTCCGGGTCGCGGTCGAGTTCCTCGACGATGTCGCACAGGGCCCAGGCGAAGTCCAGCACCGGGACCCATCCCCAGGCTGTGGACAGGTCGGATTCCTCGTCCTCGACGTGGACGTCGCCGCAGAACAGGTCGTACCGCAGCTCGCGCACGCCGGCGGACCGGTAGTCGGTCTGCGGGGGGTCGGGGAAACGGTTGGAGAGGGAGTAGCCGAGCTCGATCACAGGGACATTGTCGGGGTTGGCGGGGGACGGCCGGATAACCGGGTGACCCGGCGTGGTCCGGCGCGGGATGATGGGCCCATGCCTGAGCCCATCCGCGTACGGGGGTCGGTGGTCGTCCCCGACGCCGAGCTCGTCTGGCGCTTCTCGCGTTCCTCCGGCCCCGGTGGCCAGCACGTCAACACCTCCGACACCCAGGTCGAGCTCCGCTACGACGTGGCCGCCTCCGCGGCGCTGCCCGAGGTGTGGAAGGAGCGCGCCCTGGAGCGGCTGGCCGGCCGGCTGGTGGACGGCCGGGTGCTGGTGGTCCGGGCCTCCGAGCACCGTTCGCAGTGGCGCAACCGGGAGGTCGCCGCGGCCCGGCTGGCCTCGCTGCTCGGCGAGGCGACCGCCCCGCCGCCGAAGGCGCGCCGGGCGACCAGGCCCAGCCGGGGCATGGTCGAGCGGCGGCTCACCAACAAGAAGCACCGCTCCGAGCTGAAGCAGGGGCGGCGCTCCCCGCGCGGCGGGGAGTAGCGGCGGCAGTTCCCGGCGGGTCCGACGGCGGTGCCCAGCGGCACCCGGCGGGTCCGGCGGTGCCGGGGTCAGCCGAGGGAGCGGTAGCCGCCGCGGAAGTACAGCAGCGGGCGGCCGCCGGGGTCGGGCACCCGGGCCTCCAGGACCCGGCCGAGCAGCAGGGTGTGGTCGCCGGCGGGCATCCGCTGCTCGGTGCGGCACTCGACGGTGGCGAGCGCGCCGCTGATCAGCGGGGCTCCGCTGTGGGTGCCGCGGTGGTGCGGGGCGTCGGCGAACAGCAGCCGGTCGCTGAGCCGGCCCTTCATGGCGAACCGCGAGCCGAGCGCCTTCTGCTCCTCGGACAGCAGCGAGACCGCCCAGGTCCCGGCCCGGGAGAGCACCTCGTCCATCCGGGAGTCCTCGCGGACGGAGATCAGGACCAGCGGCGGCTCCAGCGACACGGACAGGAAGGACGTCGCGGTCATGCCGACGTCCTCGCCGTCGTCCGGGTCGTGGACGGTCACCAGGCTGACACCGGAGGCGAGCTGGGAGAGCGCCGCCCGGAACTCGTCGGGGGTCGCTTGGGAGGCAGCTTCGGGCTGCGGGGACGGGTACACGTAGGCACGCTAGCCCGCGACCGGGGGAAACGACATCGGGCCCTGGTCGTAGGACCAGCGACGCAGCGCGGCTCGGTCCGTCCGGGCCCCGGGAAGGTTACGGTTCGCGCCCGGCCTCACTCCCAGGAGTGAAGGGGAGGGCCTGCCCGGCGGTCAGTCGGCTACAGCTCGGGGCCGGTACGACCGACCACCGGAAATGTGCCGATGAGGCTTTTTGTCCCGTTATGGGGCAGATGAACCGATTAAGGGTGCATTAGCGTCGTGTGATTTAAGTCACAAGTGCTGACCTATTGCTGACCGAGCGTGCCGAACGCTGTGCTCCCTGTGATTCAGTTCTTCTGGCAATCGGACGATAACCAATCAAGACCTATCCGAAGCAGCCGGGGAGCCCCCGCATGGAAGCCGAGTCGGAGCCTTATGTCCGTCTCGCGACCCTCCGCACCTTGCACCGGGTCGTGGCGGACCTCAACGCTGCCCGCAGCCTGGCGGGAACGCTGCAGGCCGTGGTCGAGGGCGCCGTGCACGGGCTCGGATTCGACGCCGCCGCGGTCAGCCTGGTCCGGCCCGACGGCGACCTGGTGGTGGCGGCCGTCTGGGAGCTGGAGGAGAGCGCCATGGGCGGCCCCTCCGTACTGCTCGGCCAGGTCGGCTCCCGCGAGTCCTGGGACCGGCTGCTCGGCGTCAGCGACCACTGGGGCACCCTGCGCTTCCTCCCCTACGACCGCGGCTGGGCGGTGGCCAGCGACATCCCCCGCTGGATCGGGGACGGCGCGATGCCGGTCTACGCCAACGACTGGCACCCGGCCGACGGCCTGCTCGCCCCGATGTACAGCGCCGGCGGCGACCTGCTCGGCGTCCTCTCGGTGGACCGGCCGCGCAGCGGCAAACGGCCCGGGGCCTGGACCCGCGAGGCGCTGGAGATGTTCTCCCTGCAGGCCTCCATCGCGATCGGCAACGCCCGGCTGCGCGCCGAGATGCAACGCGCGCTGGCCCGCCTGGAGAAGGAGCAGCAGGCGCTGCGGGCCAGCGAGGAGAGCTTCCGCCAGGCCTTCGAGTACGCCCCCAGCGGGATGGCCATCACCGAACTCCACGGCGCCGGCCGGGGCCAGCTGACCAGGGTCAACGACGCGCTCTGTCGTCTGCTCGGCCGCCCCCGGGCGGTGCTGCGCCAGCAGAGCTTCGCCGATCTCGTGCACCCCGACGACCGGACGCTGCTGGAGCGCACCAGCGCCGAGAGCGGCCGGGCGGAACTGCGGCTCTCCCGCCGCGACGGCGGGTACCAGTGGGTCTGTCTGCGGAACTCGATCGTGGCCGACGCCGCCGAGGGCCCGAGCTTCCTGCTCACCCACGTCGAGGACATCGAGGACCGCAAGCGGCACGAGCTCCAGCTCGCCCACCGGGCCAGCCACGACGCGCTCACCGGACTGCCGAACGGGGCCGAGCTCAAGGCCAGGCTCGGGCGCCGGCTCTGCGCCCTGCCGCAGGCGGTGACCGCCGGGCACCAGGCGGCCCCGCCCGGGGGCCCCGGCCACGGCGGCGCCGGGTACGCGGCCGCGCTCCGCCCCGAGGACGGCTTCGGCGGGTACCCGGAGCACCTGTTCGGCGACGCCCACCGCACGCCCGGCGGGTACGAGGGCGCGGACCCGGCGCACGGCTACGGCCTTCCGGAGGGCTACCCGGCGGCCGCGTCCGTCGGCGTGCCGGACGGGGCGAACGGCTACGGCGACCACGTGCACGCCGTGGTGCCGCCCGACCACGGCCCGGGCGCGGAGATCAGGACCGGCCCGTTCCGTTCGAGCCCCCCGGTCGCCGTGGAGAAGGGGCTCGCGGTGCTCTTCTGCGACCTGGACGGCTTCAAGTCGATCAACGACCGGTTCGGGCACAACGCCGGGGACGCCGTCCTGGTCGAGGTCGCCCGCCGGCTCAGCGGGGCCGTCCGGGACGGCGACACGGTGGCCCGGTTCGGCGGCGACGAGTTCGTGGTGCTGGCCGACGGCATCGGCCGCGACGAGGCGAAGGACCTCTCCCACCGGCTGCGCAACGCGATCATCCCGCCGATGCGGATCGACGGCCGGGCGATGCGGGTCGGGGTCAGCCTCGGCATCGGCTGGGCCGGCTGCGGGATGAGCATCGAGGAGGTCCTGCACACCGCCGACGAGCGGATGTACGACGAGAAGCGGGCCCGGGGCGGCGCGGTGCGCGGGGCCCGCGGCGAGCGCTCGCACCGGCGGGCCGGTTAGGTCGTGTTCCTCCGACCGCTCCGGCGGCCCGGCCCCGGGGTCGGGCGGGCGCGAGCTACCCATGGGTTGTCAAGGGGTCTTTTCGGGGCGTAGCCGACGACAGGTAGTGTTCCGGGGGTACGAGCGACCACGATCAGCGTCCGACGGCACGGAAGTGCGGCGGCGCGACCGCGATGGGGGAGTTGACCACCGTGACCACCGCCGGCAGCAGCGGGGAGCCCCAGGGCCCGGAGGGCGGCGCCCCTCAGGACGACGATCCGTTCGGCTACCTCTACCGTCCGGCCGACGGCGCCTCCGGGCAGCCGGCCGAGCCGCAGCAGGGTGTGCCCCGCACCTCGTACAGCCGCCCGATGGAGGTCGGCCGCGCCCAGTACGGCCAGCCGCCCAGGGCGCAGCAGCCCCACCAGCAGCAGCCCGGCTACCCGCAGCAGGGTTACCCGCAGGCCCAGCCGCCGCAGCAGCCGTACCCGGCGCAGGGCGACTTCGGTGCCGCCCCCACCCAGCAGACCCGCTACGCCGAGCACTCCCGCCCGCAGCCGGGCGAGGAGCGTCCGAGCGGCGGCGGCCGGGGCAAGGGCGCCGTCATCGGCGCGGTGGCCGTGGTCGCGGCGATCGCGATCGGTGCCGCGGTGGCCCTCACCGGCGGTGACCCGGACACCGGCAAGGACAAGGACACCAAGGGCGGTGCCTCGGCCAGCGCCTCGGCCGGCCCGGGCAGCGGCACCGGCAGCGCGAACCCGACCGGCTCCGCGTCGGCCACGCCGGCGGCGACCGCCTCCGGCACCGGTGGCCTGGGCCCGGTGGACGCGAGCCAGCTGCAGGCGCAGAACGCGCCGGCCGGCAACACCGTCAAGGGCGCCAAGTCGGCGGACGGCAGCTATCTGACGCTCAACCCCGGTGGGACGATCACCTGGAGCGGTGAGCTGGCGACGGCCGGCACCTACAAGTTCACCGTGCACTACAGCAACGCCGCCGCCGACGTGCGGGCGGCGGCGACGGTCAACGGCAAGGACTGGCCGGGCGGGCTGGGCTTCAAGAACTACTCCCCCGGCAAGGACCCGGCCTCGTCCTGGTTCAACACCTACATAACGCCGCCGATGGTGGCGGGCCCGAACACCGTGGTGATCTCGGTGCCGGCGGGCAGCGGCACGATCCTGGTCGACCAGGTGGTGCTGGAGGCCGCTTCCTGAGGCCTTCCCGCGCTGTGACGAACGGCCGTCCGCCCCCCTCGCGGGGGAGCGGACGGCCGTTCGTCGTGCCGGGTGGGGTCAGGCGGTGGTGATCGGGGCGAAGCGGTCGCCGCCGGTGATCCACTCGCCGCGGCGCATGACGGCGACCAGGTCGTAGCTGCTGGAGTCGACGACGACGAGGTCGGCGAGCTTGCCGGTCTCCAGGCTGCCGACCCGGTCGGCGAGGCCGAGCAGCCGGGCCGGGACGGTGGAGAGCGACTCCACGGCCTGGTTCAGGCCGAGGCCGTTGACCGTCACCGAGCGCTTGAAGGCGACGTCCAGGGTGAGCGTCGAGCCGGCGATCGCGCCGCCCTCGACGAGTCGGGCCACGCCGTCCTTGACCTCGACCTGGAGCGGGCCGAGGGGGTAGAGGCCGTCGCCCATGCCGGCGGCGCCCATGGCGTCGGTGATGAGGGCGACCCGGGAGGCGCCGGCGGTGCCGTAGGCGAGGTCGAGCACGGAGGGGTGGAGGTGGACGCCGTCGTTGATGAGCTCGACGGTGACGCGCTCGTCCTCCAGCAGGGCCACGATCGGGCCGGGGGCGCGGTGGGCGATGCCGGGCATGGCGTTGAAGAGGTGGGTGGCGACGGTGGCGCCGGCGTCGATCGCCTCCAGGGTCCGGCCGTAGTCGGAGTCGGTGTGGCCGACGGCGGCGATGACGCCGAGGTCGGCGAGCATCCGGACCGAGTCGAGGCCGCCGGGCAGTTCGGGGGCGAGGGTGACCATCCTCGCGTGGCCGCGGGCGGCGTCGACGAGCTTGCGGACCAGGGCCGGGTCGGGGTCGCGCAGCAGGTCGGGGCGGTGGGCGCCGCAGCGGTTGCGGGAGATGAAGGGGCCCTCGAAGTGGACGCCGGCGACGACGCCGTCCTCGGCGAGTTCGGACAGCACGGCGGCCTGGCGGGCGAGGTCGTCGATCTCGCCGGTGACGGTGGAGGCGACGGTGGTGGTGGTGCCGTGTTCGAGGTGGGTGCGGGCGGCGCGCAGGGCCTCCTCGGCGATGCCGGAGGCGTAGGAGGCGCCGCCGCCGCCGTGCACGTGCAGGTCGACGAAGCCGGGTACGACGGTGTACCCGGTCAGGTCGAGGTCGCCGGGGGTGGCGGTACCGCCGAGGCCGGCGATCCGCTCGCCCTCGACGGCGAGACGGTCGCCCTCGACCACGCCGCCGGGCAGGACCAGCCGGGCGCCGGACAGTGCGAGTCGGTCCGCGGTCACGCGGTCACCTCCATGGAGAGCAGATCCCAGGCGAGCAGGCCGGCGCCCAGCGACGCGGCGGTGTCTTTGAGCATGGCGGGTACGACCTCGGGGGGCATCTGGAACGTCAGCCGCTCCGTGACCGCCGCCCGCAGGGGGGTGAAGAGGGTGTCCCCGGCCTCGGCCAGGCCGCCGCCGACGATCACCCGGGACGGGTCGAGCAGGCTCTGGGCGAGCACGATGCCGTCGGCCAGGGCGTCGACCGCGCGCTGCCAGACCGCGACCGCGCGCGGGTCCCCGGCGTCCACCGCGACGGCGCAGGATGCCGCGTCGGCGTCGGGGTCGCCCACGGCCTCGGCCCAGGCGCGGGAGACGGCGGAGGCGGAGGCGAGGGTCTCCAGGCAGCCCCGGGCGCCGCAGCCGCAGGCGGGGCCGCCGGGGCGGACCACCACGTGGCCGATCTCGCCGCCGTAGCCGTGGGCGCCGGCCTCGATCCGGCCGTCGATGCCGATGGCGCCGGCGATGCCGGTGCCGAGGGCGACGAAGAGGAAGCGGTCGACGCCCCGGCCGGCCCCGAGCCGGCCCTCGGCGAGACCGCCGGAGCGCACGTCGTGGCCGAGGGCGACCGGCATCGCGCCGCCCGGGCCGGCCAGGCGCCCGCCCAGCAGGGTGCGCAGGGGCAGGTCGCGCCAGCCGAGGTTGGCGGAGAAGACCGCGATCCCCCGCTGTTCGTCGATCGTGCCCGGGACGGCGACGCCCGCCGCCAGGGGCGCGACGCCGAAGCGGGCGCGGCCCTCGTCCGCCAGATCGGCGGCGAAGTCGAGGATGGCGGCGACCACGGCGTCCGTGCCGTGTTCCCGCCCGGTCGGGCGTCGTGCTTCGAACAGCACGGAGCCGTCCTGGGCGAGCAACGCGGCTTTCATGCCGGTGCCGCCAACATCGAGTGCGATCACGTGCTTCACGGGGGACAGTTTCCCTCGGTCCGGTCTAAGAGGTCTAGTCCAGTTGTCGCATTGGTCTGGTCCAAAGGGGTGAGCTTTGTCGCAGAAGTGTGCGGTGTGCGGCACTTTGAGCGGGTCGCCGGGTGGGTCGCGGGGACGGTGCGGAAGGGCAGGACAGGGCGTCCGGGAGGTCGGATTCGCGGATTTTGTTGCGCGGTGTGCAACAAATCCCGCACTTCGATAACTACCCGGCCGTCGGGGGCCGGAGGTCTGGACCACCGCATGCCCGGTTTGGCACCCTTGCGGCCTCCCCCCGGCCGGATCTCCCCCCGATCCGGTCCGTTCCCCCCTCAAGCAGGATCCCCCCGAAGGCGGTACCCGCGTTGGACAGGCGCGCCCAGGTCCCCACCCGGTTGTTCGGCGTCACGATGGCCGGCGCCCTGGCCGGAGCCCTCGTGCTCACCGGCTGCGGCGGCCAGGACAACGGTCCGGTCACCCTCCGGCTGGTGGCGGCCGACTACGGCGAGAGCGCGGACACCAGCTCCAAGCTGTACTGGGACGACGTCGCCCGCCGTTTCGAGACCGCCAACCCCGGCATCAAGGTCGACGTCGAGGTGGCGAGCTGGACCGACATCGGCAAGCGGGTCGACGAACTGGTCAGGACCGGCAAGTCCCCCGACCTGCTGCAGACCGGCGGCTTCGCCGACCAGGCCGCCGCGGACCGGCTGTACAACGCCTCGGACGTGCTCTCGCTGGAGACCCAGGCCAACATCATGGAGTCGTTCTCGCACGCCGGGCAGGTGCTCGGCACGCAGTACGGCATCCCGTTCGTCTCCTCCTCCCGGGTGCTCTTCTACAACAAGGCGATCTTCCAGAAGGCGGGCATCGCCCAGCCGCCGACCACCTGGAACGAGCTCAAGGCGGCGGCCGAGAAGATCAAGGCGAAGGTCCCGGGCGTCACCCCGTACGGGCTGCCGCTGGGGCCCGAGGAGGCGCCGGCCGAGTCGATGCTCTGGACGCTGAGCGGCGGCGGCAGCCTCTCCGACGACGTCGGCAACTACACCATCGACAGCGACAAGAACCAGGCCACCTTCAACTGGCTGCGGACCAACCTGGTCGCCACCGGTCTGACCTACCCCGAGCCCGGGAAGATGAACCGCACCCCGGTCTACAGCGACTTCGCGGCCGGCAAGGTGGCGATGCTCAACGGTCACCCCACGCTGCTGCGGATGGCCACCAACGGGAAGATCGACTTCGGTACGGCCGCGATCCCCAAGAAGGACGGCCTGGCGAAGACCGGCAGCCTCGGGGTGGCCGACTGGATGATGGCGTTCAAGGCCAACGGCCACAAGAACGAGATCCGCCGCTTCCTCTCCTTCGCCTACGCCAAGGAGAACCAGCTCAAGTTCGACGAGACCTACAACCTGCTGCCGGTCACCCAGGACGCGTTCGACGCGATGACCTCGGACCCGAAGCACGCGGACCTCAAGCAGTTCGCGGCCGGGCTCGGCAACGCGAGCTTCTACCCCTTCGGCGACCCGGCCTGGGCCGAGGTCTCCAACCGGATCAAGACCGGCATCGGGGCGGCGGCGACCGCCGAGCCCAAGCCGGTGCTGGAGGACCTCCAGCAGGCGGCGGTGAAGGAGGCGGCCCGGATCCGCAAGTGATCCGGGCCCGGCCGACGGACGTCAGTGGGTGATCGCGGTCAGTAGGTGATCGCGTAGACCTTGCGGAGCGTCTCCAGGACGGTCCAGGTGGTGCGGTCGCCCTCCTGGAACACCCCGGCGACGCCCGGGCCGAGCTCCAGCACCGGGCCGCCGTCGACCACGACGGTGGCCCGGCCGCTCAGCACCACGAAGACCTCCGCCGCCTCGGTGTCGGTGACCACGCCCGGGGTGATCTGCCAGATGCCCGACTCGCCGGAGGCGGACTCGGAGAGCACCAGGCCGGACACCTCGGGGGTGCCGGAGACGATCTGCGCCGGGTCGAGCGGGTCGGGTTCGAGCTCGGCGGTCGGCACGTGCAGGGCGAAGGCGGCGGTCGGGATGCTGGTCATGGGGGCGACGCTAGTCGGCGGACCGGGGCGGCGCAGCGGGCAGGGTGTGTCGGGTCCGCGGGGGAGAATGACACTCCGTAGTGATGGGCGGAGGTGGGCCCGGATGGGCGCGGACGAGGAAGCGGCACGGCCGGAACCGGAGCGGGCGGACGGTCCGGAGCAGCAGGACGGGGCAGGCGGGCCGGCCGGGCTGGACGCCAGGGACCGGGCCGTGCTGGCGCTGGAGGCCAGGAGCTGGCGGACGGCCGGGGCCAAGGAGCGGGCCGTCCGGGAGGAGCTGGGGCTCTCCAGCACCCGGTACTACCAGCTGTTGAACGGACTGCTGGACCGTCCGGAGGCGTTGGCGCACGCCCCGGTGCTGGTCAACCGGCTGCGCCGGGTCCGCGACGCCCGCCGGGCGGCCCGCTGAGCCGCCGGTCCGGCCGGACCGGTTGCCCCCGCCCGGGCTGGGTACGGTGCCGGGCATGGGCCTTTCCGACATGACGCGACCGCTGACGGACGCCGGGCGCGCGGGGCTGGCGGCGCTGCTCGCCGCACCCCGTGACGCCGTGATCGCCCTCGACTTCGACGGGACGCTCGCCCCGATCGTCCCGGACCCGGACCGGGCCAGGGCGGACCCCGGCGTGGCGCCCGCGCTGCGCGCGCTGGCCCCGCGGGTCGGCGCGGTCGCGGTGGTGACCGGCCGCCCGGCCGCCCTGGCGGTGGAGTACGGCGGGCTGGCCGGCATCGACGGGGTGGTGGTGCTCGGCCACTACGGTGCCGAGCGCTGGGAGGACGGCCGGCTGACCGCGCCGCCGCCGCACCCGGGCGTGGCCGCGGTGCGGGCGGAGCTGGCGGAGCGGCTGGAGGCGCTGGGCGCGCCCGAGGGCACCTGGGTGGAGGACAAGGGCCGCTCGGTGGCCGTGCACACCCGGCGGACGGCGGACCCGACGGCCGCGTTCGAGCTGCTGCGGGCGCCGATGGAACGGCTGGCGGCCGAGCACGGGCTGGTGGTGGAGCCGGGCCGGCTGGTGCTGGAGCTGCGGCCGCCGGGCGTGGACAAGGGCGCGGCGCTGACCGGGCTGCTGCGCGAGCGCGGGGCCCGTTCGGTGCTCTACGCGGGCGACGACCTGGGGGACGTGCCGGCCTTCGCGGCGGTGGAGAAGCTGCGGCCGGAGGGCCTGGCCGGGCTGCTGGTGTGCAGCGGCGCGGTGGGGGACGCGCCGGTGCGCGAGCTCGCCGACCGGGCGGACCTGGTGGTCCCGGGCCCGGCCGGCGTGGTGGAACTGCTGGTCGCGCTGGGGGAGGAGCTCAGCCGCCCGGCCGCAGGGCGTTGAGCTGGTCCAGGAACCACTGCTGCGGCGGCAGTGCCGTCGCCGCGGCGGCCAGCCGCTTGGTGCGGTCGGCCCGTTCGTCGGCCGGCATGGTGAGCCCGGCGTGCAGTGCCTCGGCGGTGGCCACGATGTCGTAGGGGTTGACGCTCAGCGCGTCCTGGCCGAGTTCGGCGTGCGCGCCGGCCTCCCGGGAGAGCACCAGCGCGCACCCCTGGTCGGAGACCACCGGGACCTCCTTGGCGACGAGGTTCATACCGTCCCGGATCGGGTTGACCAGGGCCACGTCGGCCAGCCGGTAGGCGGCCAGCGAGCGCGGGAAGTCGTCGTCGACGTGGAGGAGCAGCGGCCGCCAGTCCGGGGTGCCGAACTCCGCCTCGATCTCCGCGGCGAGCGCCCGCACCTGGTCGGTGTAGGCCCGGTACTCGGCGAGGTCGGTGCGGGACGGGTAGGCGAAGGCGATGTGGACCACCCGGTCGTGCCACTCCGGGCGGGTGCGCAGCAGGTGCCGGTAGGCCAGGAAGCCGCGGACGATGTTCTTGCTCAGCTCGGTGCGGTCGACCCGGACGACGGTGCGGCGGTCGCCGACGGTCGCGCGCAGGGTGGCGAGCCGCTCGTCGACGTCCGGCCGGTGGGCCCGCTCGCGCAGGAAGTCGGCGTCGGCGCCGAGGCCGTGGACGCCGAGGGCGGTGGTGCGGCCGCCGTGCGTCACGGTGAGCGCCTCGCGGTCGACGTCCGCGCCGAGGTACCGCTCGCAGCAGTCGGCGAAGGCGAGCGCCCAGCGGCGGGTCAGGAAGCCCGCCCGGTCGGCGCCGAGGATGCCGGTGAGGACGGCCCCGGCGATGTCGTCGGGCAGCAGCCGCAGGTACTCGGGCGGCGCCCACGGGGTGTGCGAGAAGTGGCCGATCCGCAGGTCGGGGCGGGCGGCGCGGAGCAGCTCCGGGACCAGGGAGAGGTGGTAGTCCTGCACCAGGACGGCGGCCCCGGGGGCGGCCTCGGCGGCGAGGGCCTCGGCGAAGGCCGTGTTGTACGCGGTGTAGGCCGCCCACTCGGTGCGGAAGCCGGCGTCGAAGACGGGGGCGGTCGGGGTGTTCCAGAGCAGGTGGTGGACGAACCAGAGGGTCGAGTTGGCGATGCCGTTGTAGGCGCGGGCGAAGGTCTCCGGGTCGATGCCGAGCATCCGGACGGCCTGGCCGCCGACGTCGTGGCCGGCCCGGTCGAGCCGTCCGTCCGGGGCCTCGCGGGCGGCCCGGCGGTCGGCGTCGGACAGGGCGGCGCAGACCCAGACGGCGTCCGGGTCGTCGATCGCGGACAGCCCGGAGACCAGTCCGCCGCCGCCTCTGCGGAGGGTCAGTGTGCCGTCGTCCGCGGTGCCGAAGGACACCGGTCCCCGGTTGGACGCCACCAGGACGGGGGCGGTGCCGGTCGGATTCGAACGCTCGGTCGTGAGATCACCCATGGTTGGTTCGTTGCCGGGGGTCCGGGGCGGCAAACCCGCGGGACGGGTCATCGGCGTCGGGTGGCGTACTCGGGCACGGTGTGCATCGGCGGCCGCTCGGTCGCGGTGACCGGGTGGGTGTGGGCGGCGAAGGCGCGGGTCAGCGGGTCGCGGGTGAACTGGGTGAGCAGTGGGCGGACCAGGTCGGCGGAGGCCTTCAGCCGGTGGGTGCGGTCCAGTCTTTCCAGCGCGGTGCGGTAGATCGTGGCCGCCATCCGGCCGAGTGCCTGGGCGTCCTGGTGCCGGTGGTGGCGGATGCCGACGTCCACCTGGGCGAGCGCGTCCAGTCCGGCCGTCTCCAGGGCGTCGACGAGCAGGCCGAGCTCGACGCCGTAGCCGGTGGGGAAGGGCAGCCGTTCGAGCAGTGAGCGGCGGGCCGCGTACTCGCCGCCGAGCGGCTGGGCGAAACCGGCGAGTTCCGGCCAGTGCAGATTGAGCAGCGGACGGGCGACCAGTTCGGTGACCCGGCCGCCGCCGGCCGGCACCACCGCGCCGTCGGTCTCCAGCGGCCGGTCGTACATCGCCTTGACCAGCTGGAGGTCCGGATCGGTGAGCAGCGGGCCGATGATGCCGGAGACCAGGGCCGGGTCGAACTCGCGCAGGTCGGCGTCCACGAAGCAGACGATCTCGCCGCGGGTGACCAGCAGCGAACGCCACAGCACCTCGCCCTTGCCGGGGGCGGCGGGCAGCCGGGGCAGCACGGTGTCCCGGTGGACGACGGTGGCCCCGGCCTCGGCGGCGACCTCGGCGGTGGCGTCGACGGAACCGGAGTCGACCACGACCAGCTCGTCCACCAGCGGTAGTCGTTCCATCAGCTCCCGCCGGATGACCCGGACGATCTCGCCGACGGTGGCCTCCTCGTCCAGGGCGGGCAGGACGACGCTGACGGTGCCCGCCGGACCGAGGGCGCGCTTGGCGGCCGGGAGGGTGTGAACCGGTCGGTCGGCCGCGGTCCACGAGCGCCGGCGCAGCCAGGACGCGGTCTCGGGGAGGAGCGCGGGGGTCGGTTCGGCGGGCACGGTGCTCTCCTCGACGGATGGGGTCCCCCGGCCGGAGCCCGGGGGAGGTTGGGACGGGTCATCTCGCGTGGCGGACGGTCGGGTTCGGGGCCGACGCCTTCGGATACAGTCTTCGTACAGCGATCGGACCTTCGCACGCCGGGGTCTCCGCTGAGCAGAACCCACAACTTCACAGAGCTCATCCAGAGGGACTGAGGGAACGGCCCGTTGACGTCCCGGCAACCTTCTCGCACGGCTGGCTTCACGCCCCGGCGGGACAGGTGCCAATTCCGTCCCGGGCGCGACCGCGTCACGGGGAAGATGAGGAGAGAGGCCTCCGCCCATCATGGCTATCGACACCGTCGCACCTTCCCCCAACCTTCGGCCGGGGGGACCCCCATCCGTCGACCTCGGCCCCGCCACCGCGCTGTCCTGTCGCGAGTGCGGCACCCGGTTCCCGCTCGGTCCCAGCTTCGCCTGTCTCGAGTGTTTCGGTCCGCTGGAGATCGCCTACGACTTCGGCAGCGAGGGCGCCGAGGAGCTGCGCAAGCGGATCGAGGCCGGTCCGTCGTCGATCTGGCGCTACGCGCCGCTGCTGCCCGTCCCGGCCGACGTGGCGACCAAGCCGAACCTCAACCCGGGGTGGACCCCGCTGGTGAAGGCGGACAACCTGGGCCGCGAGCTCGGCTTCACCGGGCAGCTGCACATCAAGGACGACTCCGGGAACCCCACCCACTCCTTCAAGGACCGCGTGGTGGCCTGCGCCATCGAGGCGGCCCGGGCGTTCGGCTACACCACGCTGTCCTGCTCGTCGACCGGCAACCTGGCCGGCGCGGTCGGCGCGGCGGCGGCCCGGGCGGGCTTCCGGTCCTGCGTGTTCATCCCGCACGACCTGGAGCAGGGCAAGGTCGTGATGGCCGGGGTGTACGGCGGCGAGCTGGTCGGCATCGAGGGCAACTACGACGATGTGAACCGCTTCTGCTCGGAGCTGATCGGCGACCCGGCCGGCGAGGGCTGGGGCTTCGTCAACGTCAATCTGCGGCCGTACTACGGCGAGGGCTCCAAGACGCTCGCCTACGAGATCTGCGAGCAGCTCGGCTGGCGGCTGCCGGAGCAGATCGTGATCCCGGTCGCCTCGGGCTCCCAGCTCACCAAGATCGACAAGGGTCTGCAGGAGCTGATCAAGCTGGGCCTGGTCGAGGACCGGCCGTACCGGATCTTCGGCGCCCAGGCCGAGGGCTGCTCGCCGGTCTCGGCGGCCTACAAGGCCGGCCACGACGTGATCCGGCCGGTCAAGCCGGACACCATCGCCAAGTCGCTGGCGATCGGCAACCCGGCCGACGGCCCGTACGTGCTGGACATCGCCCGGCGCACCGGCGGCGCGGTGGAGGACGTCACGGACGAGGAGGTCGTGGCGGCGATCCGGCTGCTGGCCCGGACCGAGGGCATCTTCGCGGAGACCGCGGGCGGCGTGACCGTCGGCGTGCTCAGGAAGCTGGTCGAGACCGGGCAGCTGGACCCGTCGAAGGAGACCGTCGCCATCAACACCGGTGACGGGCTGAAGACCCTCGACGCGGTCTCCGAGGCCGGCATGACCGCCGTCATCCGGCCGACCCTGGACGCCTTCCGGGGCGCCGGCCTGGCCTCCGCCTGATTCCGCCGCCCCCCGATCGACCCGTTCCGCGCCCGTAACGAGGAGACCCCCATGAGCGCCAACGTCCGCATCCCGACCATCCTGCGCACCTACACCGGCGGTGTCAGCGAGGTGCCCGCCGAGGGCGCCACGCTGGGCGAGGTGATCGCCGACCTGGAGCGCAACCACGCCGGGATCGCCGCGCGGATCCTCGACGACACCGGCAAGCTGCGCCGTTTCGTCAATGTCTATGTGAACGACGACGACGTGCGGTTCGCCGAGGGCCTGGAGACGGAGATCAAGGACGGCGCGAGCATTTCGATCATCCCGGCGGTCGCCGGCGGGTGATCCGCGGGCGGTCCGTTCCCCCCGGGGCGGGCGCGTCGTCGAAGGCCGTCCGCGGCACGGAATTCCGTGCCGCGGACGGCCGTGCGCATTTTGGCGGGAATATCTTCGGTCCCGGGCGGAGTAAAGTGTCGCTGGACCGGGAACAGGGCGCGCCCGTCCCCCTGGTCCGGGAACGAATCCACCGCACCGCCACCACCGCCGGCTCCCCTCCGGCGGGAGTCGCGAGGGACCCGGGACCTGGATACATGTCAGGCCGGTGTCAGAATTCTGGCGGGGATTTCTGGTAATACGTCCGCTATGTCCGGCGGAGAATGCAGGACTTTCTCCCGATTGCGCCCGTCCTGTCCTGCGCTGCCGCGGGTGAATTCCCCGCCATTGACCCTGTTGCAGAGGGCGTCGATCCGGATACATTCAGCCGCGGTCGACGCAATCGCCCGTTCGCCGGATGCCGTTCGGCGTCATCGGGAGGATTGTGGCGTGCGCGGCTGCGCCCAGGGGGGGTTCCCCGGGCCGGCCTCCAACCAGACCCGGGCCCGCAGACCTGCGGGCGCGTGAAGGGCCAGCACAGCACTAGGGGAGTTCGGAATGGCTCAGGGCACCGTCAAGTGGTTCAACGCGGAGAAGGGTTACGGCTTCATCGCGGTCGACGGTGGTGCGGACGTCTTCGTCCACTACAGCGCGATCCAGATGGACGGCTACCGCACCCTTGAGGAGGGCCAGCGGGTCGAGTTCGAGATCTCTCAGGGGCAGAAGGGTCCGCAGGCGGACATGGTCCGCGCGGCGGTCTGACCTTTCCGACACCCGGGAGCTCTGCTCGGCCCATCGGCTGGCGCACCTCTTGATTCTCACGGCGGGCCCGTGCGACCTCGGTCGTACGGGCCCGCCGCCGTGTCCCGCCGTGTCCGTCGCTCCGTCCGCCGTCGTGCCCGGGGCGCTGCGGGCGGGGGTGGATCCGGGCCGGTGGGAGGCGGTCGGGGGCGGTCCCGGGCGGGCGCGCGGGGCGGGCGGCGCGGCTCGCGGATTGCCCGATTGGGCTTGCACTCACCCACCCGGAGTGCTAATCATTGGCGTTAGCACTCACAGCTTGAGAGTGACAGCGGACCGGGTCGGTGAGGCCCCAGGGAGCGGTAGGGGAATGGACCCCCGCACACCAGGGCCGTCCGTCGCGGGCACCCCTTGGTCCGAGCAGTCGACCGTGTCCCGGAGGACCACTTCTGATGGCCAAGATCATCGCCTTTGATGAGGAAGCTCGCCGCGGCCTTGAGCGTGGCATGAACCAGCTTGCCGACGCAGTGAAGGTCACGCTCGGCCCCAAGGGCCGCAACGTCGTTCTGGAGAAGAAGTGGGGCGCCCCCACGATCACCAACGACGGTGTCTCCATCGCCAAGGAGATCGAGCTCGAGGACCCGTACGAGAAGATCGGCGCGGAGCTCGTCAAGGAGGTCGCCAAGAAGACCGACGACGTCGCGGGTGACGGCACCACCACCGCCACCGTGCTGGCCCAGGCGCTCGTCCGCGAGGGTCTGCGCAACGTCGCCGCCGGCGCCAACCCGATGGCCCTGAAGCGCGGTATCGAGAAGGCCGTCGTCGCCGTCTCCGACCAGCTCCTGGCCCAGGCCAAGGACGTGGAGACCAAGGAGCAGATCGCCTCCACCGCCTCCATCTCGGCCGCCGACACCCAGATCGGCGAGCTCATCGCCGAGGCCATGGACAAGGTCGGCAAGGAAGGCGTCATCACCGTCGAGGAGAGCAACACCTTCGGTCTGGAGCTCGAGCTCACCGAGGGCATGCGCTTCGACAAGGGCTACATCTCGGCCTACTTCGCCACCGACCTGGAGCGTATGGAGACCTCGTTCGAGGACCCCTACATCCTGATCGCCAACTCCAAGATCGGCTCGGTCAAGGACCTGCTGCCGCTGCTGGAGAAGGTCATGCAGAGCGGCAAGCCGCTCGTCATCATCGCCGAGGACGTCGAGGGCGAGGCCCTGTCGACCCTGGTCGTGAACAAGATCCGCGGCACCTTCAAGTCCGTCGCCGTCAAGGCCCCGGGCTTCGGCGACCGCCGCAAGGCCATGCTCCAGGACATCGCCATCCTCACCGGCGGCACCGTGATCTCCGAGGAGGTCGGCCTGAAGCTGGAGAGCGCCGGCGTCGACCTGCTGGGCAGCGCCCGCAAGGTCGTCATCACCAAGGACGAGACCACCATCGTCGACGGTGGCGGCGACAGCGAGCAGGTCGCGGGCCGGGTCAACCAGATCCGCGCCGAGATCGAGAACAGCGACTCGGACTACGACCGCGAGAAGCTCCAGGAGCGCCTCGCCAAGCTGGCCGGCGGCGTGGCCGTCATCAAGGCCGGCGCGGCCACCGAGGTGGAGCTCAAGGAGCGCAAGCACCGCATCGAGGACGCCGTCCGCAACGCGAAGGCCGCTGTCGAGGAGGGCATCGTCGCCGGTGGTGGCGTCGCGCTGCTGCAGGCCTCGGTCGCCTTCGACAAGCTGGAGCTGGAGGGCGACGAGGCCACCGGTGCCAACATCGTCAAGGTCGCGCTGGAGGCCCCGATCAAGCAGATCGCGACCAACGCCGGCCTCGAGGGCGGTGTCGTGGTGGAGAAGGTTCGCAACCTCCCCGCCGGTCACGGTCTGAACGCCGCCACCAACGAGTACGTCGACCTGGTCGCCGCGGGCATCATCGACCCGGCCAAGGTCACCCGCTCCGCGCTGCAGAACGCCGCCTCCATCGCGGCGCTGTTCCTCACCACCGAGGCCGTCATCGCCGACAAGCCGGAGAAGGCCTCCGCGGCCGCCGGCGGCGGCATGCCGGGCGGTGACATGGACTTCTGATCCTGATCGTTCCGATCGGATCAGCAGGTCTTTCGTCCGCGAGGGCGGTTCCCCGACGGGGAGCCGCCCTCGCGGCGTTCCCGGGGACGGTCCCCGGGGCCGGGGGCCGTGGTGGGTTCCCGGGTTTCCGGGCGTTCTTGGGAGACTGGACGGATGGCTACGACAGACGACATCGAGACGGCGCTGCACACCGCGCGGGCGCTGATCCTGGCCGACCTGACCGCGCGGGACGCCGCCGACCCCGTTGTGGTGTCCCTGGTGGAGCAGGCCGTGACGCACCGGCGCTGGTGGCTGGAGCAGTGGCCGGACGGCACCGAGTACGTGCTGGGGCTGGTCGCCCAGGACGTCCAGGACGCGCTGCTGGAGAGCCACGGCCGCTGGCCGCTGTGCGCGGACTGCGCGGCCGACGGCGACCCGCACGCGCTGGGCGTGGAGCCGGAGCTGGGGCCGGAGCCGCACTGGGTGTGCGGCAAGCGCGGCGCCGTCGTGGCCGCCGTGGGCGAGCTGTAGCCGCTCCTCCTCCCTCCGTACCGCCGTCGCGCCTCCGGGTGCGGCGGCGGTTTTTTCGCGCCGATGGAACCGTCGGACTACATATGCAGTCCAACGACATATATAGTCCGTCCGAGTCCTTCTTTTCGGCACTGAGTGGGGAGAACCATGTCCCAGCCCGATCCGACCCGTCCGGTCCTCGAACTGCGCGCCGTCACCCGGACGCACGGGCACGGCGAGGCCGAGGTGCATGCCCTGCGCGGCGTCGACCTGGCCGTGCACGCCGGCGAGTTCGTCGCCGTCATGGGGCCCTCCGGCTCCGGCAAGTCCACCCTGCTGACCCTGGCCGGCGGCCTCGACCGGCCCAGCGGCGGGCAGGTGCTCGTCGAGGGCGTCGAGCTGAGCGGCCTGAACCGGACCCGGCTGGCCGCCGTGCGCCGCCGCTCCGTCGGCTACGTCTTCCAGGACTACAACCTCGTCCCGGCGCTGACCGCGGCCGAGAACGTGGCCCTGCCCCGCGAGCTCGACGGGGTGTCCGGTCGGACCGCCCGCCGGGAGGCCCTGACCGCCCTGCGCGAGATGGGCATCCCCGACCTGGCCGACCGCTTCCCCGAGCAGCTCTCCGGCGGCCAGCAGCAGCGCGTCGCGATCGCCCGCGCCCTGGTCGGCGACCGCCGCCTCGTCCTCGCCGACGAGCCCACCGGCGCGCTCGACTCCGCCACCGGCGAGGCCGTGCTGGCCGTGCTGCGCGCCCGCTGCGACGCCGGCGCCGCCGCGATGATGGTCACCCACGACGCCCGCCACGCCGTCTGGGCCGACCGCGTGGTCGTCCTGAACGACGGCGCCGTCGTCGACGGGGGCGTCGGCCAGGCCGCGCACCCGCTGCTCACCGGTGGCAACGGGGGACGGCGATGAAGCTCTCCGCCCTGCGCGTCGCGCTGCGCATCGCCCGCCGCGACGCCCTCAAGGCCAAGGGCCGCAGCGCCCTGGTGATCGCCATGGTCGCGCTGCCGGTGCTCGGTGTCACCGGCGCCGACATCGTCCACCAGAGCGGTTCGCTCACCCCCGCCGAGCGGGTCGAGCGGCTGATGGGCGGGGCGGACGCCCTGGTCTCCGCCTACCGCCCGGGCCGCTCCGTCGAGCAGGCGCCCTTCGCCGAGGACGGCGTCCTGGTGCTGCCGGAGGCCCGGACCGACCCCGCCTCCGCCCCCGCGGCCGCCGGGGCGGCGAGCTCCGCCGAGCAGTTGGGCGGGCTGCTGCCGGCCGCCTCGGTGCTGCTTCCGGCCACGTCCGGGCCCGAGGTCAGCGCCTCGACCCGGGAGGGCCTGTTCACCACCTCCACCGCCGAGGCCGATCTGACCGACCCGGTCTGGTCGGGACGGCTCGACCTGGTCGAGGGCCGGGCGCCGGCCGCGCGCAACGAGGCCGCCGTCACCCGGGCCTTCCTCGACGAGGCCGGACTGAAGCTGGGCGACTCCACCACGGTCAAGGGACTGGAGCAGACCCCGTTCCTGCTGACCGGCGTGGTCGAGCACCCCGGTGACCTCAAGAAGGTGGAACTGGTCGCCCGGCCCGGCCAGGTGATCTCCCCGCTGGCCGCGGCGGCCGCCGCCGCGCCGGACGCCCCGGGCGGACCGGTCGCCGCGGGCAGGAGCGAGGCCGTCCGCACCGAGAGCTGGCTGGTCCGGCTGCCCGCCGGCGCCGGACTCGACTGGACGGCCGTCCAGAAGCTCAACCGGTACGGCTTCACCGTGACCTCCCGGGCGGTCGCCCTCGACCCGCCGCCGACCTCCGCCGTCCCCTACAACGTCAACCGGTGGGTCTCCCCGGAGAGCGACAACCGGACCGTCATCCTGGTCACCGTGATCGGCATGGCGCTGCTGGAGGTCACCCTGCTGGCCGGCCCGGCCTTCGCGGTCGGCGCCCGGCGCTCCCGGCGGCAGCTGGCCCTCGTCGGCGCCGCCGGCGGCCACCGGGGCCACGTCCGGGCCATCGTGCTCGGCGGCGGGCTGGTGCTCGGTCTGGCCGGGGCCGCCCTCGGGGTGGCGCTCGGCACCGTCCTGGTCGCCGCACTGCGGCCCTGGCTGGAAGGGGCGGGCGGCAGCCGCTTCGGACACTTCGCGATCGCCCCGCTCGACCTGCTGGCGATCGCCGCCGTGGGGGTGCTGACCGCGCTCGCCGCCGCCGTGCTGCCCGCGGTGCAGGCGGCCCGCCGGGACGTGGTGGCCGGACTCACCGGCCGCGACACCGTCGCCACGCCCAGCCGCCTGCTGCCGGTCGTCGGCCTGCTGCTGGTCGGCGCCGGTGCGGCGGTGGCGCTCTACGGCGCCGGGACGTACCAGAGCGGCACCATGCCGGTGCTCGGCGGGCTCAACAAGCGGGCGCTCTCGGTGCTCGCCGGCGCGGCCACCGCCGAGGTCGGCATCCTGTTCTTCACCCCGATGCTGATCGCCCTCTTCGGCCGGTTCGCCGGCCGGCTGCCGCTCGGCCCCCGGCTGGCCCTGCGCGACTCGGCCCGCCACCGCGGCCGGACCGCGCCCGCCGTGGCCGCCGTGATGGCCGCCGTCGCCGGAGCCGTCGCCGTCGGTGTCTACAGCACCGGCACCGAGGCCCAGGAGCGGGCCTCCTACCGGCCGACGGCCCCGCTGGGCGCCGTCGTGCTGGACGCCCCCGCGGCGCCGGGCAGCCCGGAGACGGTCCGACTGCGCCGCGCCGTCGAGCAGGCCCTGCCGAACCTGGGCACCCGCGCCGACGTCCAGGACGTGACCTACGTGTTCTGCGACAACTGCTCCAGCACGGTGCAGGCCAAGGGGAGCGGTGTGCGCTCGGAGTTCGGCGGCATCCTGAGCCGGGTGCTGTCCGGCGACACGACGGTCCTGCACAACCTGTTCGGGGTGCGCGACCGGGTGGCCGAGGAGGCCCTGGCCGCGGGCCGGGCGGTGGTCTTCGACCCCGCCTACCTGAACGGCGGCCGGGCGATCCTGACGATGCAGGGCGCCGCGGGCGGACCGGTCCAGCCCGGGCAGGTGCCGGGGACGGAGAAGATCGAGGTCCCGGTCGAGGCGGTCCTGGTGGAGAACCCCGACGCGGCCCGGTACGGGGCGGTGCTGATGGGCCCGGAGGCGGTGCGCAAGGCCGGACTCACGGCCAGGCCCAACGGCTCGGTGTGGAGCCCCGAGGTCGTGCCCGACGGCAAGGCGCAGCAGCGCGCCGAGGCGGCCGTGGCCCAGCTCGTCCCGCACGCCCAGCTGACGGTGGAGCGCGGCTACCAGCCGAAGGGCGACATGAACACCCTCGCGCTCGGCGGGTTCGCCGTGGTGGTGGTGCTCGGCGCCGCGGCCGTGGCCACCGGGCTGGCCGCCGCCGACTCGCGCAACGACCGGGCCACGCTGGCCGCGGTGGGTGCGCCGCCGAGGATGAACCGGATCCAGGCCGGGCTGCAGTGCACGCTGATCGCGGGCATCGGCGCGGTGCTGGGGACGGTGAGCGGGTACGTGCCCGCGCTGGGGCTGCTGCGGTCGCACACGGCCGGGCAGCTCGGCGCCCCGGCGGTGCCGTTCGCCGCGCCCTGGGGGCTGCTGGTGCTGATCACGGTGGTGCTGCCGGTGGTGGCGGGCCTCGGGGCGGCCGCCTTCAGCCGGGGCCGGCTGCCGCTGGCGCGGCGGGCTGGCTGACGGACCGACGGACTGACGGACTGACGGGCTGACGGCGGGCGTCCGGGCCCGTGCCGGTGGGCGGCCACCGGTACGGGCCCGGACGCGTTCGGGGCTGTCAGGCGGACCCGTCCGTCGCCCCGGGGGCTGCGGGTTCGGCCAGTTCGGCGGGTTCGGCGGGTTCGGCGAGTTCGGCCAGCTCGGCGGCGAGGTTGGCCCGGGCCGGGGCGTCGAAGCGTCGGTGCGCGGTCGTGGTGCGGTAGAGCGCGGGCAGCGCGAGCAACCCGCGCAGCACCGCCGCGCGCCCGGCGCGGAAGTCCGGCTCGGGCACGAAGGCGTACTCCTCCCGGACGGCCGCCGCGTACGCCGCGTAGGCCGCCGGCCCGCCGCCGAGCACCGCGAGGTCGGCGTCGCACAGCACCTCGCCGTCGCGGTCCCCGGGCTCGGGGCGGTGGGTGACGGTGAGCCGGACCAGCCGGGCGACCTCCGCGACCCGGGCCGCCGGGAGTCCGGTGCCGTCGAGCGCCCGGACGGCCAGGGCGGCGCTGCGCTCCTCGTTCTCGGAGCGGTCCGGCCGGTAGACGGCGTCGTGGAACCAGGCGGCCAGCCGGACGGCGTCCGGGTCGTCGGCGTGCTCGGCGAGCGTGTCGACGTGGCCGAGTACGGCGCGCAGGTGGTCGACGGTGTGGTACCGGCGCTGCGGCTCGGACCAGCGGCGCAGCAGCTCCCGCCCGGCCGGTTCGGGGTCGGTGGCCGCGCCGCAGCGGTGCAGCAGGGCGGTCCAGGCGGTGAGCAGGTCCTCGGTGGTGCTGGCCGCGGTGGCGGTGGCAGGGGCGGGGGCGTCGGTGGCGGGGGCGTCGGCTTCCGGCATGGCGCCATTCTGCTGGGCCGGGCCGGAGCCCCAAAGATTCCGCTGGACATGATATGTCGACGAAAGGTATATGTAGCTCCATGACTGAACGGGCGATGCAAGAGCCGACGCTGCTCCTGCTCACCGCGCTGGCCGACGCCCCGCGGCACGGCTACGCGCTGATCCAGGAGATCGCCGCGATCTCGGACGGCCGGGTGAAGATGCGCACCGGCACCCTGTACGGCGCGCTGGACCGGCTGCTGCAGCAGGGGCTGATCGAGGTCGCGGCCGAGGAGATCGTCGACGGCCGGGCCCGGCGCACCTACGCCCTCACCGAGGGCGGGCGCGGTGCGCTGACCACCGAGGCGGAGCGGCTGAGCGCCGTCGCCGAGGAGGCCCAGCGGCGGCTGGCCGCCGTCCGCGAGCCGACCGCCCGACCGGCTGCCGTCCGCCCCGTGGCCGGGGGCGGCAAGCTAGCGTTCTTCAAGGTCAGGGGGACAATCGCATGACGATCCAGTTCTTCCCGGGGTCGGCGGACCCGGTGGCGTTCCGGGCCGCGCTCCGGCTCTACCCGGCCCGCTACCGGCGTGAGCGCGGCGACGAGCTGTCCGCCGTCTTCGCCGACTCCACGGCCGAGGGCGGCAAGCTCGCCACCGCGCGCGAGGCGCTCGACCTCGGGGTGTACGGGCTGCGGATGCGCACCGGCCTGACCGCCTCGTCCACCGCCGGGCGGCTGTTCGCGCTGGCGGCGCCGCTGGTCGCCGGGGCGATCGCTGGGCTGGGGCTGACCCGGTTCCTGCACGACGTCTCGATGCCCGTCGACTGGTGGATGTGGGAGGCGCCGGACCGGGTGCAGCAGCTCCCCGCCCACGCCCTGTACTACGGTCAGCTGCTGGCGCCGCTGCTGCTGGTCGGCGCGGTGCTGGCCGGCCGGTGGCGGCTCGCCCGGACGGCGGCCGTCGCGGTGGCGGCCGTGGGGGCCCTGGGGGTGACGCTGGCGGCCCTGGTCCAGCCCGACTTCTGGCTGGTGCTCAACAAGTCCTGCGAGGCGACCCCGCAGCTGTTCGCCGGACTGCTGTTCGCGCTCGCGCCCCAGGAGCTGCTGCGACGGCGGCAGACCCGGAGCGACCGGGCGATGGTGCTGGCCGCGGCCGCGGGCGGCGGACTGGTCCTGGTGGCGCAGGACTTCTACAGCTCCTGGGTGCTGATGGACGGAAGGGCGGGCGCCGCGCTGGTGCTCCTCCCGCTGCTGACGCTGCTCTTCGTGGCGCGCGACCGGCTGGTCCCGGCCGCGATGGGGCTGGCGGTGCTGCCGCTGACCCTGACGTTCAGCCTGTTCCAGATCTGGCAGTCGATCGGCGGGGTCTGGCGACTGCTGCCGGTGGTGGGCCTGGTGCTGGTGGGGACGATGGTGGCCGCAGGGCTGCTGCACCGCGATACCGGGGCGGGAGGTCGCCGGAGCCTCGCCTGAGCGGGGACGGCCGGGGCCTCGCCGCTCCGAACGGCCGGACGACCGGGTTGTGGGCCCGGACCGTCCGGCCGTTCCGCGTTTCCGGGGGCGTGCCGTTCCGTGTTCTCGGGGGCGCGCCGTTCCGCGCTCTCCGGGGCACGGGTGTTGTCCGGCCAAGTGGCCGCACGGGGCTCGCCGGGGCCGGGGCGATGTGGCACTCTGTCTAATATGTCTAGACCAATTTTCGAAGTCATCGCGCTGACGCCCCAGGATGCCCAGGCCGCCGAGTCGGGCGGCGCCGACCGGCTCGAACTGGTCACCGACATGGCCGCCGACGGCCTCACCCCCGGGGTGGAGGACTTCGCCAAGATCCGGGCCGCCGTCGACCTCCCGCTGCGGGTGATGCTCCGGATCCGGGACGGCTTCGCCCCCGGTGACCTGGACGCGCTGCGCGACCGCGCCGCCGCGCTCCGGGCCGAGGGCGCCGACGAGTTCGTCCTCGGCTTCCTCGACGCCGACGGCGCGGTCGACCTGGCCGCCACCGAGGCCGTCGTCGAGGCGATCGCCGGCTGCCGCTGGACCTTCCACCGGGCGATCGACCACAGCGCCGACCGGGCCGCCGTCCGGGCCGCCGTCGGCGCGCTGCCCGGACTGGACACCTTCCTCACCTCCGGCGCGGCCGGCGGCGTGGACGCGGGGCTCGACGTCCTGCTGGCCGAACTGGCCCGGGCCGGCGAGCCCGGCTACACCCAGCGGATCCTCATCGGCGGCGGCCTGCGGGCCGAGCACCTGCCGGGGCTGCGCGGGGCCGGCTTCGACGCCTTCCACGTCGGCGGCGCGGTGCGGGTCGACGGCTGGCAGTCGCCGGTGGACGCCGCCAAGGTCGCCGAGTGGCGGGCGCTGATCGACGGCTGAGCAGCGGCTCCAGGACGGCGGGCGGCGACACCGGAACCGGTGCCGTCGCCCGCCGTCCGTCGTGCTCAGCCCAGCTGCGCCGGCAGCGGCTCGGCGTGCAGCACCTCCAGGCCGGAGACCGCGCGGGTCAGCGCCACGTACAGCCGCCGCAGCCCGGTCCGCTCGTCCGGCTCGCCCGCGACCACCGCGGCCGGCTCGTCCAGCACCACGTAGTCGTACTCCAGACCCTTCGCCAGCGAGGCCGGGACGAGGGTCAGCCGGGCCTCCGCGCTGGTCTCGGCGCCCGGAGCGAGGTGCGGCAGCCCGGCCGCCGTCAGCGCCTCGGCCAGCAGCGGCACCCGCGCGTCGGCGGCGATCAGACCGGTCGAGCCCTCCCGGCCGAGCGCCCGCAGACAGGCCTCGACCACCGCGTCGGTGCGCTCCTCCGGGTCGACCCGGCGGACCGTCAGCGAGCCCGGGGCGTCACGGACCGAACCGGCCGGCGCCAGACCGGGGGCGATCGACGGCAGCAGCCGGGAGGCGTACGCGATGACCTCCTCCGGCACCCGGAAGCCCTTGGTCAGCTCCTCGATGTGCGCGGCCGGCTTGCCCAGGTGGTGCAGCGCCTCCGGCCAACTCGCCGTCGCCCACGGGGTGGTGCCCTGGGCGAGGTCGCCGAGCACGGTCGCCGAGCTGGTGCTGCAGCGGCGGCCGACGGCGCGGTACTGCATCGGGGAGAGGTCCTGGGCCTCGTCCAGCACCACGTGCCCGAGCGACGGGGTGCGCCGCACCAGGTCCATCGCCTCGTCGACCAGCACGGCGTCGGCGGCGGTCCAGCGGGCGGTCCGCACCGAGCGGCCCGCCTTGGGCCACAGCACGGCGGCCTGCTCCTCGGCGGTCAGCACGCCCTCCGCGCACCCGGCCAGGAACTCGGGATCGGACAGCAGTCGCAGCACCAGCTTGGCCGGATCGACCGCGGGCCAGCACTGCTTGACCGTCGCCTTCACGGCGGCGTTGCGGGCCACCGCGTCCTGCACCCGGTCGTCCGGGGCCTCGCCGGACTGCTCCATCTTCAGCAGCACGGCGTGCGCGATCCGCTGCGGCAGCGCCTCCGCGGCCGCGCCGTAGCGGGTCTCCCGGCCCTTCAACTCCTCGATGATCGCCGTCAGTTCGTGGACCGGGACGCGCCAGCGGCGGGAGCCGCGAACCACCACGCAGGGCTCGGTGGGCAGCGCGATGCCGGAGCGCACCGCCCGCCGCAGCACCTCGGCCATCCGGGCGTCGCCCTTCAGCCGGGCCGCCCCGGCGGAGTCCTCGCCGCGCACCTCGACATGCCCGACCAACTGCTGCACGGTCGCCTGGGCGACGTCCAGCTCGCCGAGCGCGGGCAGCACCTGCTCGATGTAGGAGAGGAAGGCGTTGTTCGGGCCGATCACCAGGGTGCCGGTGCGGGCCAGCCGCTCCCGGTGCGCGTACAGCAGGTACGCCACCCGGTGCAGGCCGACGGCGGTCTTCCCGGTGCCGGGCGCGCCCTGGACGCAGAGGGTGCCGGAGATGTCGGCGCGGACGATCTCGTCCTGCTCCGGCTGGATGGTGGCCACGATGTCGCGCATCGGGCCGACGCGGGGCTTCTCGATCTCGGCGGCCAGCAGGGCGGAGGCGGTGTCGCCCTCGGCCGGATCGGTGAGGTGCTCGTCCTCGTACGCGGTCAGCTCGCCGCCGGTGTAGCCGAAGCGGCGGCGGCGCTCGACGTCCATCGGGGCGGTGCGGCTGGCCCGGTAGAACGGCTGGGAGACCGGCGCGCGCCAGTCGATCACCATCGGGTCGCCGTGGGCGTCGTGCACGTGCCGGCGCCCGATGTAGAAGCTGTCCCCGCCGGAGCCCTCGCTGAGGTCCTCGCCGATCGGGTGCAGGTAGTCGAGCCGGCCGAAGAACAGCGGGGTGTGGGCGAGGTCGGCCAGGGCGGCGATCCGGGCCTCGATCTGCTTCTGCAGCACGATGGCGGTGACCCAGGTGCCGGTCACGTCTCTGATGTCCAGGGACTGGACGTCCTCGCGCATCGAGCGCAGGGCGGACCTGGACGCGGCCAGGTGGTCCCGCTCGCGCTGCAGGGGGTCGGTGGTGGGGGTGGCGGGCACAGCGAACCTTTCCGGCTGCCCCGGGGACCGGGCGCAGCGGATCGTAGGAGCTCACGGTGGATACAGCCGACCGGTTGCCGTGCGGTCGGCACCTCCCCCGGCTGCCCGCGCGACTACAGCGGGTACCACGGTTCGGGAGGGGGCAGACGGACGATCCTAGACCCTCCCTTCCGGATCACGCCAGCGACCGCCCGGCGTGATCCGGAGGAGAGGGTCAGGCCGCGTCGGCCTCCGGGTTCCACCCCGACGGACTCGGGGCCTCCGTACTCCGGGAGGACGACCTACGTCCTGCCGGATACGGCCTTCGGGGTGATGGCGGCGGCCGTTCGGGTGCCTACCGTGGAATGCATGAGCACATCCCAGCACCGCACCCGCACCGCCCCGTCCGGCGCCACCGCCACCACCGGCCGCCGCCGCCACCCCCTGACCACCACCGTCCGCAACGTCGGCATCGCCCTGGACACCGCCGCGCGCGTGATCCTCCTCGGGCGCGACGGCGTCCGTTACTGAGCGCTCCGCCCCCCTGGGCGCTCCGCGCGCTGCAGCACGTCGTCCGCGGCAGCGCCTCGCCCGCTACAGCACGTCGTCCGCGTCGATGATGCGGTAGGCGTAGCCCTGTTCGGCGAGGAAGCGCTGGCGGTGGGCCGCGAAGTCCTGGTCGACGGTGTCCCGGGCGACCACGGAGTAGAAGTGGGCGGAGTGGCCGTCCGCCTTGGGCCGCAGGACCCGGCCGAGGCGCTGGGCCTCCTCCTGCCGGGAGCCGAAGGTCCCGGAGACCTGGATGGCGACGGTCGCCTCCGGCAGGTCGATGGAGAAGTTGGCCACCTTGGAGACGACCAGGACGCCGATCTCCTTGTTGCGGAACGCCTCGAACAGCTTCTCGCGCTGGGCGTTGCTGGTCTCGCCCTTGATCACCGGGGCGTCCAGGACCTCGCCGAGCTCGTCCAACTGGTCGATGTACTGGCCGATGATCAGCGTCTGGTCCTTCTCGTGCTTCTTGACCAGCGCCTCCACCACCCGGCGCTTGGTCGCCGTGGTGGCGCAGAACCGGTAGCGCTCCTCCGGCTCGGCGGTGGCGTAGGCGAGCCGCTCGGAGTCGGTCAGGGTGACCCGGACCTCGCAGCAGTCGGCGGGCGCGATGTAGCCCTGCGCCTCGATCTCCTTCCACGGCGCGTCGAAGCGCTTCGGGCCGATGAGGCTGAACACGTCGCCCTCGCGGCCGTCCTCGCGCACCAGGGTGGCGGTCAGGCCGAGCCGGCGGCGGGCCTGGAGGTCGGCGGTGAACTTGAACACCGGGGCCGGCAGCAGGTGGACCTCGTCGTAGACGACCAGGCCCCAGTTGCGCGCGTCGAACAGCTCCAGGTGGGCGTAGACGCCCTTCCGCTTGGTGGTCATCACCTGGTACGTCGCGATGGTGACCGGGCGGATCTCCTTCCTGGTGCCGCTGTACTCGCCGATCTCGTCCTCGGTCAGCGAGGTCCGCTTGACCAGCTCGTGCTTCCACTGGCGGGCCGAGACGGTGTTGGTGACCAGGATCAGCGTGGTCGACTTGGCGTGCGCCATCGCCGCCGCGCCGACCAGGGTCTTGCCGGCGCCGCAGGGCAGCACGACCACGCCCGAGCCGCCGTGCCAGAAGCCCTCGACCGCCTGCGCCTGGTAGGGGCGCAGGCTCCAGCCGTCCTCGGCCAGCTCGATCGGGTGCGCCTCGCCGTCCACGTAGCCGGCGAAGTCCTCGGCGGGCCAGCCGAGCTTGAGCAGCACCTGCTTGATCTGGCCGCGCTCCGAGGGGTGCACGACCACGGTGTCCGGGTCGACCCGGTCGCCGACCAGCGGCACGATCTTCTTGGAGCGCAGCACCTCCTCCAGCACCGGTCGGTCGGTGGTGGACAGCACCAGGCCGTGGGTCGGGTGCTTGGTCAGCCGCAGCCGCCCGTACCTGGCCATCGTGTCGGCCACGTCGACCAGCAGCGCGTGCGGCACCGGGTAGCGGGAGTACGTCACCAGGGCGTCGACGACCTGCTCGGCGTCGTGGCCCGCGGCCCGCGCGTTCCACAGCCCGAGCGGTGTCACCCGGTACGTGTGGACGTGCTCCGGCGCCCGCTCCAGTTCGGCGAACGGCGCGATGGCCCGCCGGCACTCGGCGGCCCTGGGGTGGTCGATCTCCAGGAGGAGAGTTTTGTCGCTCTGGACGATGAGCGGTCCGTCGTTCACGCGGGGAAGCCCTCCACTGGCTGACAGGTCGGTCGGGTCCGCGGGTCCTGCGGCACGCCGACCCTCCAGTGTCGCGCATCCGGCGGGGTGGACGGGGACCGCCCTCGGCGAGCGGCTACTTCCACTCGTAGTACACGCCGGTGGACTTGCCGTCCGGGGCGACCTCGTACTCGAAGAGACCGACGACGTGGTTGAGGCGGTCGAGCTGCGACGAGGCGGTGGAGAAGAAGAGGGCGCCGCGCCAGCTGGTGCCGCCGCCCTCGGTGAAACGGCCGAGCGCGGTGCCGTGCCAGATGACGCTCTGGCCGTCGGCCGTCATGTCGACGCCCTGGCCCTCGCCGCGCAGATTGCCGTCGGGGCGCATCTCGGACTCGTAGGTGCCGAAGCCGTTGACCGGAGTGTCGTAGTAGCTGCCCTTGGACTCGAACGAGACCTCGACCACCACGTGGCCGTCCCCGGCGTCGAGGACGCGGCGGCCGGTGTCCCGGTTCTCGGTCCGGCCGATGAGATCGCCGAGCATGATGACTCCTTTCGTCACCCCCGTGATTCCGGACTACGCCGGTGCGGGCGGGGCGTCAACCGGTGGCACGGGTCGTGCGGCCGGGGACGCGGGGGGTGACCGTGGCGGGAGTGGCTCGTTGATCCCTGCATGAACAAGTCGAAGCGTGTCCTCACCGCTCTCGCCCTCGCCGGTACGGCCTTCGCCGCCACCGCCTCCTCGGCCGGTTCCGCGCACGCGGTCGCGGGTGTCGGCGAGGGGCCCGGCGGGCTGCTGGCGGCGCCCGGGTTCCTGCTCGCGGACCTGGCCGGCGCGAACTCCGTGATGCCGGTCGGGCAGGGCGACCTCGCGGCCATGGCGGACAAGGCGATGAAGCAGAAGCAGGCCGAGGAGGCCCAGCAGCAGCAGGCCCAGTCGCAGGGCCACTGAGCCGCAGGATTGCTCAGCCGCAGGGCCACTGAGCCGCAGGGCCACTGACCCCGGGGGTCACTCGTCGAGTTCGGCGACCCCGGTGATCCGGTGCAGCGCGAAGGTGCGCAGCTCGCCGTCGTGGTGGTCGAAGGCGGTCACGTAGCCGCCCTCGACCTTCACCGGGTCGATGATCCGCTGACTGGCGAGGCCCTCCGCGTTGAGGTAGCCGATCCACATCCGCTCGCCGAGCAGGACCGCCGTCTGCAGGGTCGCCAGCGTCTCGGCGGCGGCGGTGCGCGGCAGCTGCCGCCCGGACGCGGCGGCGGGCTCGCGGCGGACGGCGGTGGCGGCCCGGTCACCGGCCCGGATCGCCTTGACGGCGGCGGCGAGCAGGGTGTCGTCGGGGGTCGGCGGGCCGTCCGGGACGGGCACCGGAGCCGCCCGGGGCGGGGTGCGGTGGCTGTCCGGGCGGGTGATCAGCACATCGCCCTCGGCGGACTCGGCCGCGGGCGCGTACCCCATCGAGCGCAGCGTGCCGAGCAGGACGTCCGGCGCGGCCTGGGCGGCCAGCACGGTCGGCGCGAGCAGCCGCAGCCGCAGGTCGGCGGAGCGGCGGTCGGCGAGGATCTCGTTCAGCAGGGCCGGGTCGTCGCAGCGCAGGTACGACGAGGCGGCCCCGACCCGCAGCAGGCCGTGCCGGCGGGCCACGTCGTCGATCAGGTAGCCGAGCGGCTGCGGGAGCGGCGTACGGGAGTGCTGGTCCAGGAAGGCCCGCAGGTCGGCGGCGCTGCGCCCGGCGTCGAGGGCGCGCCGGACCGACTCCGGGGTGAAGCGGTAGACGGTCGCGCCGCCCTTGGACTCGATGTCGGCGCAGAGCGCGAGCGCCTGGGCGAGCGGGGTGAGCAGCGGGCCGGGCGCGATCGCGGTGAGGTCCGGCTGGAGGATCACGTGGTCGAGCGGCTGCGGCAGCAGCGGGGCGAGCACGGTGGCGGGGTCGGCCTCGGCGGTGAGCAGCGCGCGGGCGGGGGCGGCGAGCGCGCCGCGGCCGGTGACGCCGAGGAGTTCGGCCTCGGCCAGGGTCCAGCCGACCAGGTGTTCGCGCAGGTCGCGGCCGTCGGGGTCGGTCGGCCCGCCGCGCAGCGGGCGCTGCCAGCGCAGGGTGGGCAGGAGTTCGGCGGGGGTGGCCGCGGTGCCGGGCGGGAGTTCGGCGAGCAGCGCCAGGGCGGCGCGGCGGACCGACGGGGCGAGGGTGCGGTCCAGTTCGGGGCCGAGCGCGGCGCGCTGCTTGCCCTTGCCGTCGGCGGTGCCGGCCAGGGCCGGGACGCGGGTCGCGGCGAGCCAGGCGCGGGCGAGCACGGTCCAGCGCGCGGCGGTGTCCAGGCGCAGCCACTCGTCGTACCCGGGTGTCGGCGCCCAGTGCTCGTCGACCTCGCCGTCCGGGGCCAGCAGGCCCGAGGTGTGGGCGAGTTCGAGCCAGAACGCGGTGGTCTGCTCGGTGCTCTCCAGGGCCTGGGCGGTGCGCTTGAGATCGCGCACCCCGAGGCCGCCGGCGCGCAGGGTGGGCGGCGGGGTGAGGCCCCAGAGCTCCAGCAGTTCCTCGACGGTCCGGACGGCGGTGTGCGCCTGTCCGGCGGCCGCGCCGTCCACCGTCCCGGGATCGCGCGGCGCGGCGGCCGGCGCGGGCTCGGGCTGGAGCGGTTCGACGGTGCGGTGCGAGCGTCCGCCGCGCAGGTGCAGGGCGAGTTCACGGGGCAGGACGACGCTGCCGGGGCTGGTGGGCAGCAGCAGGCCCCGGGCCAGCAGCCATTCGACCGGGCTCTGGGCGTCCTGCGCGGTGACCGGGCGGGTGGCGTCCGGGACGGTGCCGGTGGGCGGTCCCCACACCAGCCGGTCGAGCAGTCGCAGCGCGGGCTCGGGGGCGGTGGCGAGCAGGGCCTCGCAGCGGGCGCGGTCGCCGAGCAGGGTGGTGAACGCGGCGACGGCGGTGACCGGGTCGGGCGTCGCGGGCTGCCCGGCGGAGGCGAGCAGTTGCTGGAGCCGGGCCGGGGACATGCCGGTGCTCGCCTCGGCGAAGGTCGGGCCGAGGCCGGTGCGGCCGGGGTTGGCGGCGGTCGGCGCGAGCGCCTCGCGGGCCGCGATGACCAGGCGCAGGCCGTTGTCGGGCCCCCAGAGCAGGGCCCGGTCGCGCAGGGTGGCCAGGGCGCGGGGCAGCGCGGCGGCGACGGCGGCGCGGTCGGCGGCGCTCAGCGGGGTGGCCTCGGGGTGCGGCTTCACCTTGGCCGGGCCGGCCAGCAGGGTGCGCACGGCGGTCGGCGAGGAGGCGTCGGGGAGCGCGGCCAGGGCCTCGGCGGTCTGCAGGGTGAAGCGGTCCAGGCGTTCCAGCGCGCGCAGGGCGGAGGCGCGGGAGGAGAGCCGGGCGGTGAGCTGGGTGAGGTCGCCGGGCACGGGGTTGAGCAGGTCGGGGCGGGACCGGAGCAGGGCGACGAGGTCGTCGTCGGGCCGGGCGCGCAGCTCCTCGGCGAGGGTGCGGGCGCCCGCGGGGGACTTGGCCTGGCGCTGTGGGCCCTGCTGTGTGGTCATTCGACCTAGGTTAGTCGGGCGGCGGCGGGGTGGAAGGGCCTCGGCGCCGGTGGATCCGGGGGCGGCGGCGGGTTGCGCGGGGGGCGGCGGCCGCACGGGGGTTGACGGGATCGGCGGGGCGGTGGAACGCCCGGGGGCCGACACACGGCGGTCCGGGCGGGGTCGGTGCTCCGGCCGGTGCCTCGGCCGGTGTCTCGGCCGCGGGGCCCGGTCGGGTGCCGTCGGGGCGAACACGGGTGCGGCCGGGCGGCGTTCCGGCTCGCGCGGCGGGGTGGCGGGTGGGTAGCGTCACGGTCGGCGGGGACGACGCCGAGTCCGGACCGGTGGCGGGTCCGCTCCGGGGCGGACCTCGGTACGGGCGAGCGGCACGGCAAGCGGTAACAGGCCATCGGTACGGGCGATCGGTACGGGCAAGGCGGGGTGCGTGGGGATGTCGGACGGCGAGTGGTGGCGCAAGCAGGGACCCTGGAGCGAGCCGCCGGGGGGTGCGGGGGCCTCCGGCGCGGGTGGTGACGGGGACAGCGTGTACGCGGGCGAGCCGGCACCCGCCGTGCCGCCGCGCCCCCAGGAGCCGCCGCGTCCCGTCGGGCCCCCGTCCGGTGGGTCCGACGCCGGGACGTCCGGGTCGCCCGCCGCGTTCCTGCCGCCCCCCACGCGGTCCGGCCAGGGCCGGGGCGCCGACCGGGGCGCCGACCGGGGCACGGCACGGGACGACGGACCGTCGTGGCTGGCGAAGCCGGTCGAGGACGCCCCCGCGGACCCGGAGGCGCTGCCCCCGGCCTACCGCGCCGTGAGCACGGGCGAGTGGAACTACGTGACCATCGACTTCGGGGACGGCCCGGTCGCCTCCAACCGTCCGATCCCGGAACAGCGGACCGCCGCCGCCGGTTCGGCGCCCGGGGCGGGCGAGGACGCGGGCCAGGGCGACCCGTCGGCGCCGGACGAGGAGGACACGGCGGCGCCGGAGGGCGGGGCGGCCGGGAAGGGCAAGCGGAAGGGCAGGGCCAGGGGCAGCGGGAAGGAGCCGGCCGGGAAGAGAACCGGCGGGAAGAAGACCCCGGCCGGGGGGAAGGACGGCCCCGCCGGGTCGGGCCCCGCCGAGGGCGCCCCCGCCGCGAAGGGCGGTCCGGCCAAGGCCCCGGGCGGGCGGCGCCCCTCGCCCCTGCTGCTGCTCGCCGCCGCGGTGCTGGTCGGCGGGGCCGTCACCGGTCAGCTGATCGCGATGCTGATCGGCTGGGCGCTCGGCTATCTGTCCCGTCAGCTGTCCGACTTCATGCGGAAGTTGGCGGTGTTCGGGATCCCGCTGATGGTGATCAGCGGCAGCTCGCTCTTCTACTGGGGGCGCGCGCAGGGCCGCTGGGGCGTGGCCCCGCCGCCGGGCGAGCAGGGCTCCCACGCGATGTGGGAGGCGGCACCGGGGGTGCTGCGGGTGGCGGCGGTGCTGTCGGCCGTCCTCCTGCTCCTGATGTCCCTGCGCCGGAAGGGCGGCGGAGCGGCGGGCGGCGGGAAGTAGCGGCGGCCGACCGGGGGCTGTCGCCGGTCCGGCGAGGCCGGTCGCCGAGGCCGCTCCGGCGACGTCGGTCCGGCGACGCCGGGTCAACTCCGTTGACGGGAACGGGAAAAAGGGCGAAGACGTCGCCTGCCGTTCACGGGGCACTCCATCCCCGTCTGATGGAATTGCCGGCCGTGGTGTCACCGATGCGCAACAGCTGCAGGAGGTCTCCCGTGCCGTCGTCCCCGCCCCCGTCCCCGCTGCCGTCCCCGGCCCCGTCCGCCCCCGGGCGGCCGCTGGGCGCCGCGATCGGCCGCCGCGGCCTGCTGGTCGGCGCGGCCGTCGCCGTGGGCGCCCAGGCGCTCAACATCCGTACGGCGCACGCGGAACCGGTCCGCCGCGACCCGTTCCTGCTCGGCGTGGCCAGCGGCGACCCGCTGCCGGACGCCGTCGTCCTGTGGACCAGGCTGGTCGCCGACCCCTTCGACGCCGCCGCCATGGGCCCCCGCTCCGTGCCGGTGTCCTGGGAGGTCGCGGCGGACCAGGGCTTCCGCCGGATCGTCCGGCGCGGCGTCGCCGCCGCCGAGGCCGGGCGCGGGCACAGCGTGCACGTCGACGTGCGCGGGCTCCAGCCCGGCCGCGACTACTGGTACCGCTTCCGCGCGGGCCGCCACCTGAGCCCGTCCGGCCGCACCCGCACCGCCCCGGCGGCCGGCGCGCGTCCCGGCCGGCTCCGCCTCGGCGTGGTCAACTGCCAGGACTGGCAGAACGGTTACTGGCCCGCGTACACCGCCCTGGCCGCCGAGGACCTCGACGCCGTCGTGCACCTCGGCGACTACATCTACGAGACCGACCCGCACAGCCAGTACCCGGACCGCCTGCACACCACCCCCGGGACTCCCGGGCTCAACCAGCTCCTCACCCTGGCCGACTACCGGGCCAGGCACGCGCTGTACAAGACCGACCCGGCCCTCCAGGGCGCGCACGCCGCCTTCCCCTGGATCGTCACCTGGGACGACCACGAGGTCGAGAACAACTACGCCGGCCCGGCCGACGAGGTCGACGACACCGGCGCCCGCCACCAGGACACCGCCGCCTTCGCCCGCGAGCGCGCCGCCGCCTACCAGGCCTACTACGAGCACATGCCGCTGCGGAACCCGTACCGCACCGGCTCGCCGGACTACCGCCTGTATCGCCGCTTCGACTTCGGTGACCTGCTGCGCCTCAACGTGCTCGACACCCGTCAGTACCGCACCGACCAGCCGGGCGGCCACTCCCAGGACTTCGGCCCCGTCGCGGACGGCCTGGGCAACGCCGACGGCACCCTGACCGGCGCCGAGCAGGAGCAGTGGCTGCGCCGGGGCCTGTCCGGCTCCCGGGCGCGATGGAACGTCATCGCCCAGCAGGTGATGATGAGCCAGATCCGCTTCCCCAACTTCCTGGACCCGGCCCACCCGCTGCCGCCGCTCGCCAACCTCGACCAGTGGGACGGCTACGACCCGGCCCGCACCCGGCTGCTGCGCTTCCTGCGGGACGCGGCGGTCGCCAACCCGGTGGTGCTGGCCGGTGACATCCACTCCTCCTGGTTCAGCGACCTGCGGATCGACCGGGACGACCTCGCGTCCGCGCCGGTCGCCGTCGAGTTCACGGCGACCAGCGTCAGTTCCGACTTCCCGGCCGCGTTCGACGGGCCGCTCAAGGCGCTCAACCCCACGCTCAACCCGCAGGTCCGCTACTTCGACGGCCTGCGCCACGGCTATCTGCGCCTGGACGTGGACCGCGAGCGGTGGCTGACGGACGCCCGGACGGTCGACAGCATCGCCGTCCGCGAGTCGCCGGTGCGGACCGCCGCCTCCTGGGCGGTGGTGGCCGGCGAGCCGGGCCTCGTCCCGGCCTGACCGTGCGTCGCCCGTCCGGCCGACCGGTGGTCCGGTCGGCCGGTCGGGCACAATCGGCGGCATGCTGAGAGTCGGTTCGGTGGTGCTCGGAGTGGTGGACGTCGGCCGCGCGGCGGCGTTCTGGGGCGAGGCCCTGGGGTACACGCCCCGGGACGGCGGGGCCGGGGACGACTGGGTGGTGCTCGTCCCGGCGGACGGCGCCCCCGGGGTGCAGGTGGCGCTCGGCCGGAGCACCACCCCGCCGCAGGAACACCCGCGGGTGCACCTGGACCTCTACGCGACCGACGCGGCGGACCAGGCGGCCGAGGTGGAGCGGCTGGTCGGCCTGGGCGCGAGCCGGGTCGACTGGGACCTCTACCCGGAGGACCCGGACTTCGTGGTGCTCGCCTGCCCGGACGGCAACCGGTTCTGCGTGATCGACAGCAGCCGGTCCTAGCCGCCCCCGGGCCGACCGCTCCCGGGCCGACCGCCCTCGTGTCCGCCGTCGTCCTCGTCGTGCTTGCGGCCGCGCAGGAGGCCCCGGCTGCGGCGGCCCTGGCCCGGGCCGGGGCGCGATCCGGCGCCGTGGCCGTGGCCGTGGTGGCCGAGTCGGTGGCCGGGAGGGGGTTCGTCCTCGGAGCGGTGGGCGCGGACCTCCATCCCGGAGCGGACGGTCCGGCTCAGGGCGCCGGCGGCCGCCGCCAGGAACACGAAGTTGTAGGCGATCTGCAGGAGCACCACCAGCCGCGGCCCCTGGCCCGCCGCGGTGATGTCGCCGTAGCCGATGGTCGCCATCGTGACGACCGTGAAGTACAGCGCGTCCAGCCGGGTCACCAGCCCGTGGAACTCGCCCGGACGGTCGGCCAGGACGTAGTAGGTGCCGGCGAAGACGGTCAGCGAGAAGCAGATCAGGAAGGCCAGCCAGACGCCGGGATGGCGCCCGGTGCCGCGCATGCTGTCGACGATCCGGGCCAGCAGCAGCCCGGTCAGCAGGGTCAGCACCGCGGCGAAGAGCACCCAGCTCAGCAGCGGGTGGTCGTCGCCCAGGGCACGCAGCGGCAGGGTGAAGTAGCCGAGCATCAGCAGGGCGAACGAGCCCAGCAGCAGTCCCCAGGCCCGCAGGTCTGGACGCTGCAGGGGCTGGGGCGTCGGCGGCTGCTGGTTCGCGGACATCCCGGCCAGCCTGCCCCGGCGCGGCCCGGGCCGCCGCCCGGGCTGCTCCGTCCGGGCCGTTCGGGCCGTCCGGGGCGGGCAGTTCGGTCCGGGCGGGGCAGTTCGGTCCCGGCCGCGTGCCGGACGCAGAGGGCCGGGGGAGTCGCCGGGGCCGGACACGACGAAGCCCCCGCCGTTCCGGGCGGGGGCTTCGGCCGGCTCTTGCCGCCGTGGATCAGGCGGTGGTGGACCGGGGCGTCTCGGTCGCCTTGGTCACGTTGGTCGGGTTGACGGCGGCCGGGCGGGGCTGCTCGGCAGCCGGCTGGGCCGGGGCGGCGGTGCTCTGGGCGGTACCCGGCGCGGCGTCGGCGGCGGGAGTGTCGTCCTCACGCATCGCCTTCGTCTCCGCCTTGAGGATTCGCATCGACTTGCCGAGGCCGCGGGCCATCTCCGGCAGCTTCTTCGACCCGAACAGCAGGATCACGACAGCCAGCACCACAAGCACGTGCCAGGGCTCAAGACCGTTACGCAGCATCCCTGGCCACCGGTCCTTTCTCGTCTAGAGTCGTACGTCACAGTTGGGCAAAGCGCCCGTCCTGGCCAGTATGCCTGTCCGCAGCGGCGAACGTATACACCGGCCGGGAAACGCTGGTCAAAAACCAGGTGCTGCGCGGACGGACGACCGAGGGGTGCGGGACGCCCCTCGGATCAGGTCCGACGGGCCAGCAGACTGCCGCGGCGGGTCGGTGCCTCCTCGGGGTACGGGTCGCGCTCCAACCGGGCCGTGACGGTGAAACCGGCCTCCGTCAGCAGGTCGGCGACGGCGTCGGTCTCCAGGGAGCGGAAGTCCACGTCCACCCGGTGGCCCCACCACTCGTCCAGCGTCGTCACCCCGGTGCCCAGGTGGAACGAGACCAGCAGCACCCCGGACGGCCGCAGCACCCGGCGCATCTCCTCGAAGGCGGGCCGCAGCTCGCCCGGTTCGAGGTGGATCACCGAGTAGAGCGCCACCGCGGCGGCGAACTCCCCGTCGGCGGCGGGCAGTGCCAGCAGGTCGCCGACCCGGAACTCCGCCCCGGGGTGCTCCCGCCGGGCGACCGCCACCATCGCGGGCGACAGGTCCACCCCGACGGCCGTCCCCCGCTCACTCAGCCACCCGGTGATGTGCCCGGGCCCGCACCCCAGGTCCGCCACCGTTCCCCCGGCGGCCTCCTCCAGCACCACCCCGAGCAGCGCGCGGTCCATCACCTTGAACGCCAGCTCGCCCCCGATCCGCTTCCGGTACTCCTCCGCCACCGTGTCGTAGCTCGTCCGCACCCGCCCGTGCCCACCGTCGTCGCTCATCCCGGCAGCCTGGCACGCGGCCCGGCCCCGCACGGTCGAACGGCGGAACAGGCGGGCCGGCCGTCGAACGCGGCGGCCCCCGCCCGGGGTGGGCGGGGGCCGCGATGACGCGCGTGCGGGGGACCGGGTGGAGCGGGTGGGTCAGACGGTGGCGGGTTCGGGGCTCTTGGCGGCCGGGGCGGCGGCGGGGAGGTGGCGCATCAGACGGTGGGCGAGGAAGGAGGCGCCGATCGCGAGGACCAGGCCGACCACGGCGGCGACGTGCAGGCCGTCGGTGAAGGCGGCCCGGGCGGTGGCGAGCAGGTCGGTGCCGAGCCGGCCGGGCAGCTGGGCGGCGACGGTGACGGCGCCGCCGAGGGTGTCCTGCGCGGTGCGGGCGGCCTCGCCGTCCAGACCGGCCGGGAGGGCGCCGTCCATCCCGGAGCGGTAGACGGCGGCGCCGGCCGCGCCCAGCAGGGCGATGCCGAGGGAGCTGCCGAGTTCGACGGCGGTCTCGGAGGTGGCGGAGGCGGCGCCGGCCCGCTCGACCGGGGCGGCGGAGACGACCATCTCGGCGGTGAGGGTCATGGTGCCGACGGTGCCGGCGGCCAGCACGCCGGCCGCGGTGAGGACGAGCGCCAGCGGCGAGTCCGGGCCGACCAGGGTCATCATCGCGAAGCCGGTCGCGCCGATCAGGAAGCCGCCGGCCATCATCGCCGCCGGGCGGACCTTCCCGGCGAGCGCCGCGCCGAGGCCGACGGCCGCGCCGACACCGACGCTGGGCACGAGCGACCAGAGCGAGGCGGTGAGCGGGCTCATGCCCTTGACCAGCTGCAGGTACTGCGAGGTGAAGAGGGTGAAGCCCATCATCGCGAACATCGCCACGGTGTTGACGGTGATCGCCCCGCTGAAGGTGCGGATCCGGAACAGGGCGAGGTCGAGCAGCGGGTCGGCGGCGGTGCGCTGGCGCCAGTAGAACGCGCCGGCCAGCAGCAGGCCGACCGGGACGGCGAGCGCGGCGACCGGGTCCCAGCCGTCCACCGCGAGCGTCTTGACGCCGTAGACCAGGGGCAGCACGGCACTCATCGAGAGGACGGCGCCGAGCAGGTCGAAGCCGCCGCGCCGGGGGGAGCGGTACTCGGGGAGCAGGGCCGGGGCGGTGAGCAGGACCAGGGCCATCACCGGGACGGCGAGCAGGAAGACCGAGCCCCACCAGAAGTGGTCGAGCAGCAGGCCGCCCGCCACGGGGCCGAGGGTGGCGCCGGTGGTGAGGATGCCGCCCCAGGCGCCGAGCGCGATCTGACGCTGCTTGGGGTCGTGGAACATGTTGCGGATCAGCGCGAGGGTCGAGGGCATCACAGTGGCCCCGGCGATGCCCAGCACGGCGCGGGCGGCGATCAGCTGGCCGGCACCGTCCGCGTAGGCGGCGAGCAGCGAGGCGCCGATGAATCCGGCCGCGCCGATCATCAGCAGCCGGCGCCGGCCGATCCGGTCGCCCAGCGCGCCCATGGTGATGAGCAGCCCGGCCAGCAGGAACGAGTACATGTCCATGATCCACAGCTGCTCGGTGCCGCTCGGCGCCAGCGTGGTGGAGATGTAGGGGACGGCGAAGAAGAGCACGCCCATGTCCATGGTCAGGACGAGGGTCGGGAGCAGGAGGACGGCGAGGCCGATCCATTCGCGACGGCCTGCGCGGCCGGTGGTGGCGGTCATGAGGAAGACGGTACGGACGTGTCAGACGTTTGTCTAGTACGAGCGTCTGAATCGATCGTGCGAGACTCACGTGCTAGACATATGTGCGAGACATGCGTGCAAGACAAACGTCTTGATCGGACGTAGCATGCGGACATGGGAAATCGTGAGGACCTCATGGCCGGCGCCAAGCAATGCCTCTTCGAGAAGGGCTACGCGCGCAGCACCGCCCGGGACATCGCCACCGCCTCGGGCGTCAGTCTGGCGGCGATCGGCTACCACTTCGGCTCCAAGGAGGCGCTGCTCAACGCGGCGCTGATCGAGGCCACGGAGGAGTGGGGCGCCGTGCTGGCGACGGTGGTGGCGCGGGCGAGCGAGGCGTCCGAGGATCCGGCGGAGCGCTTCGTCGCGGTCTGGGACGGCGTGCTCGGGACCATCGCCGAGCACCGCGGCCTCTGGGCCTCGCAGTTCGAGGTGATGCTGCAGGCGGAGCGGGTGCCCGAGCTGCGGGAGGCGCTCGCCGGGATCCAGAAGCACGGGCGGCTCGGGCTGTCGGCGCTGTTCCAGGGGCTGCCCGAGGTCCCGGACACCGAGGAGGAGCTGTCCCGGGGCATCTTCTACCAGGCGCTGCTGGTCGGCCTGGCCGGCCAGTGGCTGGCCACCCCCGACCTCGCGCCGCGCGGGCGGGACTTCCTGCGCGGTCTGGAGCTGGTCGGCGGCTCGGTGCTGAAGCCGAAGGGCGCCGCAGCGGACGGCCCGCCGTGGCACGGGCCCACCGGCTGAGCCTCAGGCGGTGACGGCCGTCAGCAGCACCACCGAGTCGATGTGCGCGAGCAGGCCGTGCCGCTCCTGCGGGACGGTCTGCAGCTGACCGGCGGAGAGTTCCTCGCGCCGCCCCGCGACGGTGAGCGACACCCGTCCGCGCAGCACCTGGAGGCTGGCGGCGGCCGGGGCGTTGTGCTCGTCGAGCGAGGTGCCCGCGGTCAGGGCGATCACGGTCTGCCGCAGGACCCCGTCGTGCAGCACCAGATGGGCGCTGCGGCCGTGCGGGCTCTCGGCCGCCCTGGCCGCGTGTTCCGCGACGAGCTGTTCGAGATCCACCATCGCGCGTCCTCCTGCCGTCCTGTTGCCCTGCCGGGGGCCCTTGCGGCCCAGCGTCCCGGACCCGCCCCGCGCCCGCACGCCGAGCGGCGCCCGCGTGCGGACGCGCTCGGCGTGCGGAGGCGGCCGACTGCGCTCATGGTGGAGGGCATGGCGACCAACGAGCGTTCTTTCAGCGGGTTCCAGGTCAACCGCTCGCTGCTGGCCGGCGGCGCGGTGCTCACGGGCATCGGCGCGCTGTTCGGGACGGCGGGTGCGGTGATGGTGTGTGCGGCGCTGGCCACGGCCGGCCGCGACTGGGTGCGGCGGCTGGACACCCCGCCGCAGGCCCTGGCCCAGCGGGCCCTGCACGAGGCCAAGGTGGCGTCCTCGGCGGGCTGGGAGGCCTGGCGCACGGAGCACCACTCGCCCAACTGATCCCCGGGCCGGCGCCGTTCGCCCGTCCGCGCGTTCGCCCGTCCACGGGGACGGGCGAACGCCGACGGGGTCCGGCCGGGCCCCTAGAGGCCGAGCGACTTGGCGACGATGCTGCGCATGACCTCGCTGGTGCCGCCGTAGATCCGGAAGACCCGGTTGTCGGTGTAGAGCCGGGCGATCGGGTACTCCAGGATGTAGCCGTAACCACCGTGCAGCTGAAGGCACTTGTCGATCACGCCGGACGCCGACTCGGTGCAGAACAGCTTCGCCGCCGCGGCGTCCGCGACCGTCAGCTCGCCGTTCTGGTACAGCTCCAGCGCGCGGTCGACCATCGACTGCTGCGCCACCACCTGCGACTCGCAGTCGGCCAGGGTGAACTTGGTGTTCTGGAACTCGGCGACCGTCTTCCCGAACACCTTGCGCTCCTTGACGTACTGCACCGCGAACCGCACCGCCGCCGCGGCGGCCGCGTACGCGCCGACCGCGATCGCCAGCCGCTCCTGCACCAGGTTGTGGGTCAGGTAGGTGAAGGCTCTCCCCTCCTCGCCGAGCAGGTTCTCCACCGGCACCTTGACGTCCGAGAAGGCCAGTTCGGCGGTGTCCGAGCTGCGCAGGCCGATCTTCTGGAGCTTGCGGCCGACCGTGTAGCCGGGGGAGGTGGTGTCCACACAGAGGATGGAGAGCCCGGCCCGGCGGTTGTCCGGGTCGTACGGCGAAGTGCGGCAGACCACCAGGACGAGGTCGGCGAGCACGCCGCCGGTGATGAAGGTCTTGGCGCCGTTGAGGACGTAGTGGGTGCCGTCCTCGGAGAGCCGGGCGGTGGTGGAGATGCCGGCGAGGTCGGAGCCGGCGCCCGGCTCGGTCATCGCGATCGCGGTCATGATGTCGCCGGAGACGAAGCCGGGCAGCCAGCGCGCCTTCTGCTCCTCGTTGGCGTACTCCAGCAGATAGGGCAGCACCAGGCCGGTGTGGACGCCCGATGACCCGAAGCCGACGCCGGCCCGCGCGGTCTCCTCGGCCACCACCGCCTGGTACTTGAAGCCGCTCTCGCCCGCGCCGCCGTACTCCTCGGGCACCTCGATGCCGTAGACGCCGAGCGCGCCCAGGGTGCGGTAGAAGTCGCGCGGCGGGTGGCCCGCGGCCTCCCACTCCTCGTACACGGGGACGACCTCGTTGGCGATGAAGTCGCGGATGGTCTCGCGGAAGGCCTCGTGGTCCTCGGTGAACACGGTGCGGCGCACGGCGGTGCTCCCTTCGACGTGCCCGGCACGGCGTGGCCGGGCGGCCCGCCGATGGCCCCACAAGTTAATCGGGGGTAGCTTCGGCTGTCCAGGGTCGGCGGAGCGGCACGTTCGCGCTGTTCCCGCTGGTCAACGGCGGGGTGCGGAACGGCCGCACAGTGCCCGGCCGGATGCGGGCGACGGCCTGCCGCGGCTCGGCCGGGCCGTGCTCGGCCTCCCGGAGCCGCCGGACCCGGGAGGCCGGAGCGACGCGGCCGGGTGGGCACCCCGCCGCGTGGGGTGCCCACCCGGCCGCGATCGGCGGATGTGCCAGGGGCTGTCAGAGAACCCCTCGGGGGCGGAGCGTCGCTCAGCCGCCGATGTGCGGGGCGAACAGGGCGGCGAGGTTGCCGTTGCCCTGGAGGGCGCCGATGTTGCCGGCGTTCCCGGTCGCCGCGAGGGTGTTGTTCTGGTTGCTGGCGCCCGAGCCGGTGGCGGTCTGCTGGGTGCTGACCACGTTGCCGTGGACGTTTCCGATGATGTTGCCGGAGCCGGTGTTGCTCACCACGCTGCTGTTGGAGTGGTGGTCCGCGCCGGCGCCGTTGTCGGCGTGGGCGGTGCCGATGCCGGCGAGGAGGAAGGCCCCGAGGGCGGTGACGGCGGCGGCTGCGCGGATACGGGACACGATGGTCTCCCTGAGGGTGGAGTGCGAATGGTGGCGCGTTCCGGAGTGGCCGCTCCGAAGCGCCGTTGCCTGACGTCGCACGACCAGGATTCATCAGGGCCCCGGAAGAACTCCACCGAATGGGCGAGGATTCGCCCGATGGTGGTACCCGGATGATTGTCCGACTGCTGCCCGGACCTGGGGTGTTCGAAGGTTCCTTGGTGAATGCTTTACTGTTTCATTGCCAAGAGTCGACCCTTCAGGCCCTCAGGAGTCCGCCCCGTGACCAGCCTCGCCCTCGGCCCGTCCTGGCTCGATCCGACCTACCTGATCTCCACCTTCGGGCTGATCGGCATCCTGGCCATCGTCTTCGCCGAGTCGGGCCTGCTGATCGGCTTCTTCCTCCCGGGCGACTCGCTGCTCTTCACCACCGGTCTGCTGGTGGCCGGCGGCACCTACCTGCACCAGCCGCTCTGGCTGGTCTGCGCGCTGATCGTGCTGGCGGCGGTGGCCGGCGACCAGGTCGGCTACCTGTTCGGACGGAAGGTCGGACCGGGCCTGTTCCGCCGCCCCGACTCCCGGCTGTTCAAGCGGGAGAACGTGGAGAAGGCGGCCGCCTTCTTCGACCGGCACGGCCCGAAGGCGATCGTGCTGGCCCGGTTCGTGCCGATCGTGCGCACCTTCACCCCGATCGTCGCCGGGGTGGGCGCGATGAACTACCGGGTCTTCGTCCTCTTCAACGTCATCGGCGGCGTGCTCTGGGGCGCGGGCGTCACGGTGCTCGGCTACTTCCTCGGGCAGATCCCGTTCGTCCGGGAGAACATCGAGGCGATCCTGGTCGGCATCGTGCTGGTCTCGGTGGTCCCGGTGGCCGTCGAACTGCTCCGCGCCCGGCGCTCCGGCCGGGCCGCGGCGGCCGACGGAGCCGGGCACCCGGACCGTGCCGAGGCCCCGACGGCCGGGGCCGGCGGCCGCCATCGCGCCGGGTAGGCGTCCGCGCCCGGCCGGGTCCGCCGCCCCGTACATGTGCGTCCGGCAGTTCGATCGGGCATGGTGTATCCCGAGATCGAACGGCGGCCCGGGGGACCGGCACCGCCAGGGGTGGCAAGGAGCGGAAGTGCCGAAGCGGGGCCGGCCGGGCGGCGGCAAGAAGGCCAGGGGCGGCCGGGGCGGCCGAACGCCCCGGCCGCAGTCCCGGCCCGCCCCGGAGCCGCGCCCGCTCCACCCGTCCGCCGCGCCGCCCACCGAGGGCCTGCTCGGGCACCCCGCCCCGGTCGTCGAACCGACCGTGGAGATCCCGCTCCTGCTGCCCGCGCCCGAGACCAGGGGCCTGCTGGCACCCGAACCGGAGCCGGAGCCGGAGGCGGAGGCCCGGCCCGAGCCCGGTGCGTCGGCGGTCGACGCGCCACCCGCGGAGGCGGTGCCGGCCGACGGCGAGCCGGCCGCCCCGGGCCGGCGCCGCCGTTCGGTGGCCGAGGACACCCTCACCCCCGAGGAGTGGCGGGCCGCCGGCTACACCCCGCCGCTCGGCATCCCGGTCGGCGCCCTCAGTCCCGGCGCGCCCGGCGAGGCGCCGTGGCCGGACCGGATGCGCACCCTGCTGCGCACCCCGATGTCCGAGCGCCCGGCCTTCGAGCGCACCGCCCGCGAGCTGCACCCCTCGGTCGCCGCCGGCCGCAACGTCCCGCGCGTCCTCGACCTGACCCTGCGCATCGGCGAACTGCTGCTGGCCAGCGGCGAGGCCGCCGAGGACGTCGAGGCGGCCATGCTCGGGATCGCGCACGCCTACCGGCTGGACCGCTGCGAGCCGCAGGTCACCTTCACCCTGATCGGCATCTCGCACCAGCCCTCGCTGGTCGAGCCGCCGATCACCGCCGACCGGGTGGTCCGCCGCCGCACCTCCGACTACACCCGGCTGAACGCGGTGTACGAGCTGGTCGCGGACATCACCGCCGAGAAGGTGAGCGTCAACGACGCCTACCGCCGGCTCGCGGCGATCCGCCGCAACCGCCACCCCTACCCGGCCTGGATGCTCGCCCTGAACACCGGTCTGCTGGCCGGCGCGGCAACCTTCCTGGTCGGTGGCCGGCTCGACGACAAGGCCGGGCTGGTCTTCCTCAGCGCCTTCGTCGCCGCCGTGCTCGGCGACCGGCTGGCCTCGCTGATCGCCCGTCGCGGCCTGCCGGAGTTCTACCAGTTCGTGCTGGCCGCGATGCCGGCCGCGGCCTCCGGCATCGTGCTCTCCTTCAACGACCTGGGCCTGCGCGGCTCGGTGGTGATCACCGGTGGGCTGTTCGCGCTGCTGCCCGGGCGCGCCCTGGTCGCGGCGGTGCAGGACGGTCTGACGGGCTTCTACATCACCGCGGCGGCCCGGCTGCTGGAGGTGATCTACCTGGTGGCGGGCATCGTCATCGGCGTGATGCTGATCCTCTATCTGGGGGTGGGCTTCCAGGCGAAGCTCAAGCCGGACGAGTCACTGGTGGGGGTGAGCTACCCGCCGGTCCAGATGGTCGCGGCGCTGGTGCTGACCTGCGCCTTCGCGATGCTGCTGCAGACCGACCGGCGCTCGCTGGCGCTGGTCACCCTGAACAGCGGCATCGGCTGGGCCAGCTACGGGGTGCTGGCCTACAACGCCCAGCTCTCGCCGATCGTCGCGACCGGTGTGGCGGCCGGCCTGGTCGGCCTCTTCGGCCAGCTGATGGCGCGCTACCGCAACGGCTCCGCGCTGCCGTACGTCACCGCCGCGATCGGGCCGCTGATGCCCGGTTCGGCGCTCTACCTCGGCATGCTGTCGTTCGCCCAGGGCCACGCCAGCGGCGGCCTGGTCCAGATCACCAGGGCGGCGGCGATCGCCCTGGCGCTGGCCATCGGGGTGAACCTGGGCGGGGAGATCGCCCGGCTCTTCATGAAGCTCCCGGTCGGGGTCGAGCGGCCGTCGCTCGCCCCGGTGATCCCGCGCCGGGCGGCCAAGCGCACTCGCGGTTTCTGACGCCGATCGTTGGCCTCCGGGCCATGTCGTGGCAGACCGCACGCAGCACCAGGAACGAAGGTAAGACGCATGACCACACTGCTGGACGGCTACCGCGAGCACATCGTCGCCGCGCACAAGCAACCGCTGTTCCTGCTGCTGGTCGGGTTCATCACCTCGTTCGTCTTCATCCGGTTCAGCGTGCGGATGATCAGGGCCCAGGTCCGCTGGTGGCCCGGCAACGTGACGCCCGGCGGGCTGCACATCCACCACATGGTCTTCGGCCTGGGCTTCCTGCTGGTCGGCGGCATCGGGGTGTTCGCCACCTACGGCGGCCACCCGTGGATCGACCTCTTCGGCCTGCTCTTCGGCATCGGCTGCGGTCTGGTGCTGGACGAGTTCGCGCTGATCCTGCACCTGGACGACGTCTACTGGAGCGAGCAGGGCCGCAAGTCGGTGGACGCGGTGATCTTCGGCATCCTCTTCACCGGCCTGCTGCTGGTCGGCTACGTGCCGCTCGGCGCGGAGCCCACCGGGGAGACCAGGTGGGGCCTGGTCACGGTGATCTCGGTGAACGCGCTGGCCATGGTCGTCACCCTGCTCAAGGGCAAGATGTGGACCGGTCTGCTCGGCATCATGGTGCCCGGCCTCTCCTGGGTCGGCGCGATCCGGCTGGCCCGGCCGAGCAGCCCCTGGGCGCGCTGGCGGTACGCCGGACGCCCGCGCCGCCGGGCCCGGGCGCTCCGGCGCGAGCGTCGTCTGCACCGGCGCGCGGACATCGCCCGCACCTGGCTTTTCGACCTGATCGCCGGGGCGCCGGACAAGGTGTCGGCCAACCACCCTGCCGCCCACCGGGTGGCCGAGCGGATGGCCGCCCGGGCCAGCGCGCACCTGGACGCGCACGCCGCCCGGGCGCTGACCCGGCGCTCCGCGCGGCTGGCCGACCGGCGCTCGGCGGCGGGCGGGGAGCACCCGTCGGGCAACCACCGGACCTCCGGGGCGAACGGCAACGGGGGCGCCGGCAACGGGGCGGCGTACGGCGGGGCGGGCGGCTACGGCGGGTCGGCCGATCAGGCGGGGCCGCGGGACGGGTCCCAGCGGCGCCGTCGCACCGTCCGGGCCGGCCGGGACCGGACGTACGCCGTTCGGCCGACCGGGCAGCCCCTCCGTCCGGGGCGACACCGCTGGCTGCGGCCGAGGACGCGTCGGATGAGCCGTTAGTTCGCATACTCTGGCCGCCCGGTCGGGGCCGTTCTGCGGTCGGATCATCGGATGGTCACCCGGCCGGCGGTGCGGACTTGAGGTGTGAAACCCGCCCCGCTTGAGAACATGGCGTGCAGTGACCGTCTTGTCACGGAATGGGCTGTTCTGTCGCACCTCTCGGCGCCGGACGGGCGAGGGGCGGACGGTGGGCGGGTGACGGACCGGCGATCCGCCGGAGCCGGTCGGCCCCCGCCGCCGCCCCCGGTCCCGGCGCCGCCCCGGCCGCACCGCGGCGCGGGTGCGCGGCCGCTCCCTCGTGACCGTTCGAAGGGATGAATCGTGGCGCGCAGATTCCTGCCGACCCTCCTGTTGTCCCTCACCGCCCTGCTCGGACTGCTGCCCGTCGCGGCGGCCGCCCCGGTGGAGCCGGGCGAGCCCAGCGCCGCCGCCGAACCGTCCGGGCCCGGGGCCGGTTCTTCCGGCGGGCCCGGTGCCGCCGGGGTTCCGGGGGAGGGGGCCTACCCCTCCGTCGAGGAGATCGACCGGTCCCGGGCCGAGGCCGACGCCACGGCCGGCTCGGTCACCGCCATCGAGGCCGGCCTCACCGCCGCCAGGGCCGAACTCGACACCGCCGCCCGGACCGCCGAGCAGGCCGTCGAGGCGTACAACGGCGCCCAGCTGGCCCTCACCCGGGCCCGGGCCGAGGAGTCCGCCGCCGCCGACCGGTCGGCGGCGGCCGAGGCCGAGCGGTCCGCCGCCGCCGAGGACGCCGCGGCCCTGGCCGCCGAAACGTACCGGCAGGGCACCAGCGCCGAGCTCTCCGCGATCAACGCCCTGCTCGGCGCCCGCGGCCCGCGCGAGGCCGGGGACCGGGCCGCCGTGGTCGGGATCGCCAGCGACCGCTCCCGGCAGATCCTCGACGCGGCCGTCTCCACGGCCGCCGGGGCCGGTCGGGCCGCCGCCGCCGCGCGCACCGCGGCCGAGGCCGCCGAACGGGCCGCCGCGGCGGTCGGCGCGGCCCGGGAGCAGGCCGAGGCCCGGCTGACGGAGCAGCAGAACCAGGTCACGTCCACCGGCCTGAGACGCGAACGACTGCTCGCCGACCTGGCGGCCGCCCGCCACACCACCGTCGAACTGGAGCGGCAGCGGCGCGAGGCGCTGGAGGCGATCGCGGCCCGGGAGGCCGAGGCGGCGGCGCGCGCGGCCGCGGAGAAGGCGGCCGCCGAGCGCGAGGCGGCGGAACGGGCCGCGGCCGAGCTGGCCGCGGCGGAGAAGGCGGCGGCGGAGAAGGCGGCCGCCGAACGGGCCGCCGCCGAGGCCGCTGCCGCCGCCGCTTCCACCCCCGCGAAGGCCGGCCAGGCCGCCGCCGCACCCCCGGCCGGACGGCCCTGGTCGGCGGAGAACGCGGCCTCCGCGGTGGCCTTCGCCCGCGCCAGGATCGGTCTGCCCTACATCTGGGGCGGCGAGGGCCCGGCCGGCTACGACTGCTCGGGGCTGACCATGATGGCCTGGCGCGAGGGCGGCAAGCGGCTCAACCACTTCGCCGCCGACCAGTACGCGCAGTCCACCCCGGTCACCTACCGCCAGCTCCGCCCCGGCGACCTGGTCTTCTGGAGCGCCACCGGCCGGGCCGCCGACATCCACCACGTCGGCCTCTACATCGGCGACGACCAGATGATCGAGGCCCCCCGGGTCGGGATGCCGATCAAGCAGGCCAGCCTCTGGATCATGGGCACCCCGGACTTCTACGCCCGGCCCTGACCGGCCGCTGACCGGCCGCCGGTTCTCGAACTCGGCCCCGCTTCCTCACGAGCCCGTCGCCGTGGCTGCGCGGGCGAGGAGCGGGCGGGACACGGAGTCAGCGGCAGAGATCCATGATCGTGTCGTCGAAGTCGGGGAACTCCCGGGCTGCTTGCTCGATGACGGCGGTGGGCGGCTGCTGCCGGTCGGGGGCGAATCGTTCCGCGACGGCCGTGAGCTTCGGGTTGGGCCGCGGCACCCAGCCGTGTTCGTACGAGGTGGCTGCTTCCCAGGGGCCGAAGCCGCCGGCCAGCAGCCACAGGAAGTCGCCCAGGTCGCGTGCCAGTACGCCGGTCTCGCCCTCGGAACCGAGGAAGACGACGGGCTGCTCCGTGAGTGGTCGGCCCGGGCGGACCAGCCAGAACGCCGCGTATCCACCCGTGCCGTCCTGGCCGAACACACGGAAGTCGTCACCGTTCAGCTCCGTGTTGCCGGTCCAGGACCGGAACCAGTCGGTGGTGTCCTCGGCGGACCGGAAGTCCGGGAAGGGCTCGAAGTCGATCCCTTTGCCGTCGTCGTAGTCGAACGGAACCGCCAGTGCGGCGGCGAGTGCGACAGGGAGCTGTCGATCACTGGTATCAGTCACGCGGAGAGGCTAGCGACGACCACTGTCATCGACCTCGGCCCACCCCGGACGGACGGGACGCCGGCACCCACGACCTCGTCCGTCCCACCGACCCCGTCACGGGTGGAGCCTGTACCCGCCGTGGACCGTCACGGCGTCGGCGGTCACAGGTTCAGGGCCTCGGCGAGGGCGGCGGTGACCGGGCCGGCGTGACCGGGCAGGTGGTGGGCGGCCCATCCGGCGGCCAGGGTGTGGAAGGCCGTCAGGTCGCGCTCGACGCCGGCGAGCAGGCGGCGGGCCTCGGCGGCCGGGAGCTCGATCACCGGGCTGTCGTCCAGTTCCGCGTCGACGAGGAGGCGGACGGTGTCGCCCGTGCGTTCGACCTGGGCGACGGGCTCGTGTCCGAACACGGTCGCGCCGCCGCCGTCGAGCACGTCGAACCAGTCGCGCCACTCCCCGATCCCGGTGCAGCAGCCCGGCAGGGAGGTGGTGCCGGTGGCGTCGTCCGCCACCCGCAGCCCGCCGGCCGCGTGGACGGACTCGAAGGTGAGCAGCCCGTGCAGGAAGGAGTCGAGCGGCTCGCGCGGGCGCGGCGGACGGCGGGGGCGTTCCCGGGGCTCGGGGTCGAGGTCGTTGAAGGCGACGATGCGCATCACCGCCGTGCCGACCTCGGCCGGGGTGAGCCGGCCGTGCAGCGTCAGGAACGGGTCGACCTCGGCGACCGGCCAGAGGTCGAAGCCGTCGGAGTCCCAGAAGTCCAGCACGGGCTGCATCACGATCACCGGAGCCACTGTTCCGCAGGTCCCGGGCGTTTCGCACCGGAATTTCGCGTGGGGGCCGTGGGGGTCGCGGTGGGAGCCGGGGCTGCCGGGCGGTCCGTCAGGGGGCGGCGTCCAGGAGCGGAATAAATCGGATGCCGTCGCCGAAACCCCGCCGTACCGTGGGCGGATGGGCAACGAGACGAACGGCGGGCCCCGGGAGCCGGGCAGCGGCCGACCGGGGGAGCAGACCGGCGCGGGCGACGGGATCGAGATCCGCGCGATCGGCGAGGACGAGGTCGAGGCGTGGGACCGGGCGCTCGTCAAGGGCTTCCTGCGTCCGCACATAGGTCCGGCGACGGACTTCCGCCGTCGGCAGTGGGAGCCGGGCCGGATGGTCGGGGCGCTGGCCGACGGCCGGTTCGTGGCCACCTTCCGCAGCTTCGACACCGAGCTGACCGTCCCCGGCGGCGCGGTCGTCACGGCCGACGCGATCACCGCCGTCACCGTGACCGCCACCCACCGCCGGCGCGGCCTGCTCCGCCGGATGATGACCGCGGACCTGGCGGCCGCCCGCGAGCGCGGCGTCCCGGTCGCGATCCTGATCGCCGCCGAGTACAACATCTACGGCCGCTACGGCTTCGGCCCCGCGACCCGGGGCCACGGCTGGAACATCGACCTGCTCCGGGCCGGCGGCCTGCGGGACGGCCTGCCCACCGTGCCCGGCGGGCGGATCGACCTGGTGGAGATGGCGGAGCTGCGCAAGATCGGCCCCGAGCTGTTCGACCGCTGGCGGGTCACCCAGGCGGGCGTGATCGGCCGGGACGAGCTCTTCTGGCAGCGGTCGACCGGCGAGATCGAGGTGCCCGGCTTCGACTGGAAGGAGCCGTTCGCGGCCGTCCACCGGGACGCCGACGGCACCCCGACCGGTCTGGCCGTCTACCGGATCGACGACGAGTGGGACGGCTCCTACCCCAACTGCACGCTCACCCTCGTCGACCTGTTCGCCCTCGACCGGCCCACGGCCACCGAGCTGTGGCGGTTCGTCTGCTCGATCGACTGGGTCCGCAAGGTCGTGGTCGAGAACGTCGGCCCGGACGACCCGCTGCCGGTGCTTCTGAACGACCCTAGGGCGGCGACGCCGCACGTCGACAACGCCGACTACATGTGGCTGCGGGTGCTCGACATCGAGGCCGCGTTCAACGCCCGGACGTACGGCGCGGCCGGTCGCACGGTGCTGGAGGTCGACGACCCGGCGGGCTACGTGGCCGGGCGCTGGGCGGTCGAGGTCGCCGCGGACGGCACCGGACGCTGCGTCCGGACGACCGACGAGCCCGATCTGGCGCTGGGCGCCTCGGCGCTGGGCGCGCTCTACCTGGGCGGCGAGACGCTGCCGCGGCTCGCCGTGGCCGGGCTGGTCACCGAGCTGCGCCCCGGCGCGGCGGCGGCCGCGGACCTGCTGTTCCGCACGCCGCTGGCGGCCTGGAACATCGACGGATTCTGATGCGCCCGCACGGATCGAGAACGGCCGGCCCGCTGCCCGCGGTCCGGCCGTTCCGCTTTGCTGAGTGCGGTTCTCCGCGCGCTATTTGACGGCGGTCTTCCCGATGGTGGGAAGGATGAAGTCCTGGATGAGTCCCTTGGCGTCACGGACGATCGGGCGGAACACCCGATAACGCGAGAGGTTGATCACCCGGGCCGCCATGGGGGTGGACCGACGGACGAATTCCCGGGTCCGTTCGGTGTCCTCGGTCCGGTCGAAGACCCAGTAGAGGACGACGACCATGAGGTGCAGCCAGAGCACGTCGGGCAGCAGCTCGACCAGTTCGGCGTCCAGCTTCGGTGCCAGGTCGGAGCCCTGCAGCACGTCGCGGAACAGTGCGACCGCGGTGGCCCGGGCCGGGTGCGACTCGTTGGAGAACGGGCTCAGGGCGCTGGAGGGGTCGGCCGCCGTGCGGAAGAACTGCGCGGCGAACTCGTGGTACGGGGCCGCCGTGTCGAGCCAGGAGACCAGGGCGATCTCCAGGCGCTCGGCGAAGTCCCGGGTGTCGGCCATGCGATTCCTGGCGTCCGCCGCGTGGTCGTACGTCATCCGGTCGTAGAAACCCTGGATGAGAAATTCTTTTGCCGAGAAGTAGTAATAAGCATTTCCGACCGAAACACCCGCCTCGGCGGCGATGGCCCGCATGGTGGTCTTCTCGTAGCCGCGCTCCTGGAAGAGCCGCATCGCGGTCTCCAGGATCAGGGCCCGGGTCTGCTCGCTCTTGTCCGTCTTCGGCTGGGCGCGACTGCCACGTGTCTCGGCGGGTGCCGAAGGGGTGCCGCCGTCGGTGCCGCTGCCGTCGTTCGTCGCGCTCGGGCCGTTCGTCGCTGCCAGGTCGTCCACGGCCCCGAGCCTAGGCCCTCTCTGTCGGATCACGCCGGGCGGGCGCCGCCGGAGCACGCACCTCGCCGGCTTGTCGTCGGTCGCCGATGCTCCGCATGGACTCCCTCCTCCGCACCGCCGAGGCACGCACTCCAACAACGCCCACTGGTCCGACGTGATCCGACAGAGAGGGCCTGACCCGATCGGCCGAGTCCCAGGCGGTGCCGGCACGGACGGCACCGGATGCCCCCTCCGCATCCGGTGCCGACGCGGGCACCGTTCTCCGTGAACTCTTCTCGAATCTCTTCGAACGCGTTCAAAAGCATGCCATGACTTCGAGCAGGGCTTGAACGCGTTCAGGCCGGATGAGAGGCTCGTTCCGTGATCACCACCATCCGCCGGGGGAACGCCCGGGACGCCGACGCCGTCGCCGCACTGCACGCCGCCAGCTGGCGCAGCGCGTACACCGGTCTCGTCCCCGACAGCGCCCTCGGCGACGGGCTGGCGGACGAGCGGCGCGAGATCTGGGAACTGCGGCTGAGCGTCGACTACGGAAGCCCGGAGGCGACCCCCGAACTGCTGATCGCCGAACGGGCGGGCGACACCGTGGGATTCGCCTACCTGGTCCCGATGCCGGACGGCCGGGTGCTGCTCGACAACCTGCACGTCCGCCCCGGGCTGACCGGCTCCGGGATCGGCGGGGACCTGCTGGACGCGGCCCGCGCCCATGTCGCCCGACAGCACCCCGGGGCCGACCTCTACCTGGAGGTGCTGCAGGCCAACACCCGCGCGATCGCGTTCTACGAGCGCGCCGGCGGCAGGCGCACCGCGGCCGGGCAGGGCGTCTTCCCCGGTGGTCACACGCTGCCCGAGTACGAGTACACCTGGTCGGCCGTCGCGCCGGCCGGTCAGTCGCGGTCGTAGACCGTCACCGGCACCCCCCGTTCCGTCAGCCGGGCCCGCACCAGCGGCTCCACCGACTCCCAGCGCCCGCCCGCCAGTCCGCAGCCGATCCGCGGCATGTGCACCGAGGCGCCGAGGGCCAGCGCGTGCCCGCCGAGTGTCGCCAGCGCGGTGTCGATCGCCTCGTACCGCACCGGCGGCCCGGAGGAGCGACCCTTCCGGATGCCGCGCTGGCCGATCAGGTTGGCCACCCAGAGGTACTCCGCGACCTGGACCAACTGGACCGCGCCGAGCCCGAAGTCGTTCTCCGCGCGCTCCCGGTGCCACCGCCGGTACGCCGCCTCCGGCTCGGCCCAGCGCCGGGAGACCGCCAGCACAAACCCCTTCCCCCAGCCCCCGAGGTCGTTGCAGACGTGCGCGATCACCTTCGCCCCCTTGCCCAGGGGCGCCGTGGCATCGCCCCGGACGTATTCGACGGTGCTGGTCATGCCCGAAAACTAGCGGGTGGTACTGACAGTGGCTCCGGAAGCCGTTCGGTCCGAGGGCCGGGCCCCGACGCCCAGGTGGCGGCGGCCCGCGAGGGCGATCAGCAGGGCGAGCGCCGCCGCCCCCGCCGGGATCCAGTAGCCCGCGCCGGGCCCGGCGTGTTCGGCGAGGGTGCCGGCCAGCGCCGAACCGGCGGATATGCCGATCATGATCCCGGACACCGCGATCGCCATCGCCTCGTTCAACTGCCGCTGGGGCAGCAGCTCCTGGATCAGCGTCATGCCGGTGACCATGGTCGGCGCGGTGCCCGTGCCGGCCACGAAGAGGGCGACGCCTAGCAGTGCGAGCCCCGCGCCGCCCAGCCCGGCGGCGAGCGGCAGGAGCAGGAGCCCCGCCATCGCCGCCACGCCCCGCAGGAAGCGCGCACCTGCGGGGCCGGTCGGCCGCAGGGTGCCGAAGACCAGCCCCGCCACACAGGATCCGGCCGCCACCAGGGCCAGCAGCCCGCCGGCGACCGGCCGGTTCCCCAGCGCGTCCGCGTACGCGACGGTGGTCAGGTCGAGTGCGCCGAAGACCATGCCGGTGCTGAGGAAGGTCAGGGTGAGCACCCGGAGCGCCGGTACCCGCAGCGGCGAGCGCGTTCCGTCCGTGGCGCCGGTGCCGGTGCCGGTGCCGGTGGCGGTGGCGGTGGGGCGGGCGGCCGTCGGCGGTTCGGTCCGCCGCTGGGCCGCGAAGAGCAGCGCGCCGCCCGCACCGGCCCCGCCGGCGGCGAGCATTCCCGCCTCCGGGGCGACCGTCGTGCACAGGACCATGCCGAGCACCGGTCCGGCCATGAAGCAGAGCTCGTCCAGGGCCTGTTCCAGGGAGTTGGCGAGGTGCCGGTCGTCCGGTGCGTCACGGAGCAGGTGCGCCCAGCGGGCCCGCGCCATGCCGCCGAGGTTCGGCACCGCGGACCCGGCCGCCCAGCAGAGGTAGAGCGTCCAGTCGGGCGCGCCGAGGCGGACGCAGAGCAGCAGTCCGCACAGCGGTACCAGGTTGTACAGCACCGCCGGGACGGTCACCCGGGCCTGCCCGAACCGGTCGACGAGCCGGCCGATCAGCGGCATGCCGATGGCCACGGCGACCAGCCCGGCCGCGGCGACGGTGCCCGCGAGCGCGTAGGAGCCGCGCCGTTCGGCGATCAGCACCACCAGGGAGACGCCGGTCATCGACATCGAGAGCCGGGCGAGCAGTCCGGCCAGGGTGAAGGCGACGGTGCCGGGCCGGGTGAACAGACGTCGGTACGGGGCGAGCACGGGACTCCGCGGGAGAGAGGGGGAGGGGAAGGGCTCCAGCCTCGGGCCGCCGGTCGTTCGCGGTCCAACACCTGTTCCGCCGGACTGACAACAGAATGCTGTTGACGGGGGTCGGGCGGCCTTCGTACGGCCCCGCCCGACCGGTCGGCCCCGCGTTGCTAGCCTGCCGCCATGCCCCACGACCTGCACCCCCGCCTGCTGCGAGGCTTCGTCGCGACCGCCGAGACGCTGCACTTCGGCCGCGCCGCGGAGCGGCTGCACGTGGCCCAGCAGGCGCTCAGCCGGGACGTCCGGACGCTGGAACGGCTGCTCGGCGACACGCTGTTCCTCCGCACCACCCGCAGTGTCGAACTCACCACCGCCGGGCACGGGTTGCTGCCCAAGGCGCGCCGACTGCTGGCCCTGCACGACGAGATCCTGGCCGGTGTCGCGCACCGGCCGCTGCTGCTCGACCTCAACAGCGACGTGACCGGCCCGGACCTCACCAGCGACCGGCTGCTCCAACGGGCCCGTGCCGCCTGGCCGGAGGGCGAACTGCTGGCTCGCTTCCACGGCGGTCTGGCGGCCGCGGCCACCGAACTGCTCGCGCACCGGCTGGACGTGTCGTTCGGCCGCTACGCCGGACTGCCTGCCGGGGCGAGGTCCCGGCTCGCGCAGCGCCCGGTCAGGTTGGAGGCGGTCTCGGTGATGATGGCGGCCGGCCACCCGCTGGCCGGACGGCCGGCGCTGCGGCTCGCCGAACTGGCCGGGCACCCGGTGGACATCTGCGCGGGCAATCCGGCGACCACCGAGTGGGCCGACCTCGGCCGGCTGCTGCTGGACGAGCACGGTCTGGACGCGGCGCCCCCGCGGGTCCCGCCGGTGGGGGTCGACGAGACGGCCCGCTACCTGGCCCGGCACGGCGACCCGATGCTGACCACCGTCGGCGGCCCGGTGCTGCCGGGTGCGGTGAACGTGCCGCTGGTCGAGCCGGTCCCGCTCAGTCTGGTGAGCCTGGTGCACCGCCCGGACCTGCGGCATCCCGGGCTGACCGCGCTGCTGGCGGCGGCGGCCGAACTCGGCGCGCGCGAGCGCTGGTTGCGCCGCCCGGCGGGCAGCTGGCTGCCGGTGCCGGACGCCGCGCTGCTGGCGGTCCAGTAGGGGACCGGCCGGCCGATCGGATTCGATCGATTCACCGGCCCGGGACTCACCGAACCGGGACTCACCGGAGCCGGATTCACCGGCCCGGGATTCACCGGATCAGGAATCACCGTGCCACGACGGGTTGTTGTGGCGGGATACGACTCCACCCCTGCCGCTCGGGGGTCGGCAGCGGTGGAATCGGGTGCCGGCGGGCGGTCGGCCGGAGGGCCGACGCGCGCGCCCGCGCTGTCGGGAGCCCCGCAGGGCCCGCAGCCGAGGTCGGCCGGGTCAGGCCGCCTTCACGGCGGAGATGTCGAAGGTGAGCTTGACCTTCTCGCCGATCAGCACGCCGCCGGTCTCCAGCGCGGCGTTGTAGGTCAGGCCCCAGTCGGTGCGGTCCAGGACGGCCTTGCCCTCGAATCCGACCCGGTCGGCACCGTAGGCGTCGACGGCGTGACCGGTGAAGTCGAGGTCCAGGGTGATCGGGCGGGTGACGTCCTTGATGGTCAGCTCGCCGCTCATCCGGTAGGACTCGTCGCCCACCCGCTCGGCGGCGGTGCTGCGGAAGCGCATCTCCGGGAAGGTCTCGGCGGCGAAGAAGTCGCTGGTGCGCAGGTGCTCGTCGCGCTGGGCCTGGTTGGTGTCGATGCTCGCGACCTTGATCACCAGATCGGCGCGGGAGTCGGTCGGGGTGGTGCCGTCCAGGTGCAGCTTGCCCTCGTACTCGGTGAAGCGGCCCTTGACGTTGGTGACCATCGCGTGGCGGACGGCGAAGCCGATCTCGCTGTGGGTGGTGTCGATGGTCCAGTCACCGGTGAGGTGGCCGAGCCCGAGGTCCTGGCCGGCCGGGTTCTCGGCGACGGCGACGGCGGTGGTCGCGGTCTCGATGGTCTTGGTGCGGTTGAACAGGCCCATGGCTCCTCCTCGGGTTCGAAGCCATTTGTTTAGGCTTCAACTTGATGTCTCCACTGTAGACCCGACTCGTTCAAAGTTCAACCAATGATCGCGAGAACTTCCGTCCGGCGTGTCGGGCGGCGGTATCGTCGGCCCGGTCCGGCCTCCCCGCTTGACCCTCGACCCGGTCGAGGCCCCAGAGTCCCCGGCATGGAGAGCGACCTGCGCAGCATCGGCGAGCTGGCCCGCGACAGTGGTCTGAGCATCAGCGCCCTGCGTTTCTACGACGGCGCCGGGGTGCTCGCCCCCGCCCGCGTCGACCCGCGCACCGGCTACCGCTGGTACGCCCCGGGGCAGCTCGCCGACGCCCGCCTGCTCGCCCGGCTGCGCCGGGTGGGCCTGCCGCTGGCCGACATCCGGGCCGTGCTCGGCGCGGCGCCCGGCAGCGGCGCCGCCCAGCGACTGGTGGACGGGCATCTGCGCCGGCTGGAGGACGGCCTCGCCGACGCGCGCCGCGAACTCTCCTCGATCCGCCGGTTGATCGACCAGAGGGAGAACCCGATGACCACGACCCCCGTGGAGTACCGCTTCACCGTTCCCGCCCGGGAGCTGGCCGAAGCCCTGGACGCGGTCCGCTTCGCCGTCGGCGGCGACCCCGAGCTGCCGGTGCTGTCCGGCGTGCTGTTCGACCTCGACGGCGGTCTGCTGCGGCTGGTCGCGACCGACCGCTACCGGATCGCCCTCGCCGAGGTGACTGTGGAGTCTTCGAGGTCCGAGGGGTCCGAGGAGTCCGTGGCGCCTGCCGCACCTGCCGCACCTGCCGCGCCCGCCGCGTCGGCCGTCGTGCCGGTCGCGCTGGCCGACGCCGTCCGCGCGCTGCTCGGCTCCGCCGAGGGGGCGGTGGAGCTGGCGCTCGGCGCCGGGGAGGTGCGTGTCACGGTGGGCGGCCACCGGATCGAGGGCGCCGCGCTGGACCACGACTACCCGGACTACCGGCCCCTGGTCCGGCTGGAGCCGGTCCACCGGATCGACCTGCCCGCCGCCGAGCTGCGCGCGGCCCTCGTGTCCGCCGCGACCAGCAGCCTGCCGTCCGGACCGCACGGCGCGGCCTGCGAGGTCGCCCTGCTGACCGTCGACGGCGAGGGCCGGTTCGCCGTCGCCGCGCCGGACGCCGAGGCCGACGGGGCCGCGGGTGCCCTCCGGGTGGCGGTCAACCGCGACTTCCTCCTGGAGGCCCTCCCGGTCGACGCCCCGGGGCAGCTGGTCCTCGAACTCGGCGGCCCGATCACGCCCCTCGCCGTCCGCCCCGCCGACCGCCCCGGCACCTTCTCCGTCCTGATGCCGGTCCGCCTCCCCGCCTGAGCCCGAAGCCTCCCCGCCCGACACCGGAGCCCGCCCGACACCGGAGCCCGCCCGGCACCGGAGCCCGCCCGGCACCGGAGCCGGCCCGACGCGCCTCGCGTCGGGTCGGCTGTTTGCTGGCGCTAGCACGGTGCTTGCAATTGCAAGCGCGGTGGGGCAGGGTGTTCGCATGGCCTCACTGAACGTCGGCCCGCTGGGCGAGTACATCCGCGAGCAGCGGCGCAATGCGCAGTACTCGCTGCGGCAGCTGGCGGAGGCCGCCGGCGTGTCCAACCCCTACCTCAGCCAGATCGAGCGAGGGTTGCGCAAGCCGAGCGCGGAGATCCTGCAGCAGATCGCCAAGGCACTGCGGATCTCGGCGGAGACGCTCTACGTCCAGGCCGGAATCCTGGAGGAACGGCGCGGTGAGGGCCTGGAGCTGCGGGCCTCGATCCTGGCCGATCCGCTGATCAACGAGCGGCAGAAGCAGGCGCTGCTCGCGGTCTACGACGCCTTCCTCAAGGAGAACGCCGCCGAGGACCCGGCCGGAGGCGTGGGCGGGAGCACGGACGAGCACCGGGGCGAGGCACCCTAAACACCACGGGAGGACCGGCCATGCCGATCACGGACGACATCAAGAAGACCCTGACCGACCCGACCCCGCTCTACGCGCTCGCCGGAGCCGGCGACCTCGCGTACGAGAAGCTCCGCGAGGTGCCGGGCCGGGTGGAGGCGCTCGCGGCCGACCGCAAGGGCACCCAGGAGAAGGCCACCGCCGCGCTGGCCGAGGCCCAGGCCCGGCTGGTCGACGCGCAGGCCAAGGTCAGCGGCTCGGTGACCGCCCTGCCGACCGACCTGAAGGCGCTGCAGGAGAAGGCGCAGAGCTTCGCCCTCCAGCAGGTCGGCCGCGCCGTCGAGCTGGCGGTCAAGGCCAAGGAGACCTACGACGACCTGGCCGAGCGCGGCAAGGTCGCGGTGGACCGGGGCCGTGGCGCCGACGACGGGGCCGTCGCGGGCGAGGCCGTCGCCGAGCGGGTGGACCCGGAGTCGGCCGAGGCCGGCGAGCTGGTCGAGGGCGAGCTGGTCGAGGAGGAGGCGCCGGTCGCCCCGAAGCGCGGCCGGTCCCGCAAGAGCGCGGAGTAGCTCCGCGCCGGCCGGGCCGGAGCTCCGGCACCCCGGGGCACGTCGGGTGCCGCCGGGCCGTTTGACCCCTTGGTGGACCGTGCGCCGTGCCAGGATGGGCGGGCAGGTGTGCCGCAGCGAGACGCAGAGGAGGCCGTGATGGGCGGAGTGGCCCAGATTCTGATCCTGGACTACTTGAACCCGTTCTGGTGGCTGGCCGTCGCCATCCTGGGCTACAAGCTGTTCGCCCTGGTCGACGCCGCCACCCGCCCGGAGGACGGGTACCGGGCGGCCGACAAGAAGACCAAGGGTTTCTGGCTGGCGGTCCTCGGTATCGCGTTCGGTCTGGACCTGCTCTTCGGCGCCAACTTCATGACCAGCTTCCTCACGCTGGGGGGCCTGGTCGCCGCGATCGTCTACGTGGTCGATGTCCGCCCGGCGATCCGCGCGCTCACCAACCGGGGCGGCGGCCGGGGCGACCAGCGCAACATGGGGCCGTACGGACCCTGGTAGCCGCTCGGGCCCGGCGACGGGCCCGGCCCCGACAGCAGTGGACAGCCGGGCCCCGGTCGTCCGGGCGGAGCGACCCGCCGGACGACCGGGGCCCGGCCGTTCCCGGCCGTCAGCCCAGGATCAGCTGGGTCGGGTTGCGCTCCAGCAGCAGCACCGCGACATCGTCCGTCAGGGCCCCGCCGTTCAGCTCCTCGACCTCGGCGATCGCGCTGTCGACCAGCCGCCCCCGGGTGAGCCCGGCGGACTGGTGGTCGCCGATCAGCTCGGCCAGGCCGTCCTGGCCGAGGCGGCGCGAACCGGCGCCGATCCGGCCCTCGATCAGTCCGTCCGTGTAGAGCAGCAGCCGCCAGCCGCGGCGCAGCTCGAAGACGTGCGACGGCCAGACGGCCTGGCCGTCGTCGCAGGGGAGCAGTCCGAGGGCGGGGCCGGCGTGCTCGGCGGGGAGCCCGATCGGGGTGTGGTCCTCGCCGAGCAGCAGCGGCGGGGGATGGCCGGCGAGGTAGAGCCGGGCCCGTTCGACGGCCCCGGGGTTGCCGGGGTCGACCGGCTCGATGACCAGCATGCACAGCGTCGCGAAGATCTCGTCGCTGCGCCGTTCGTGCTCCAGGACGTGCTGGAGGGTGGTCAGCAGGGTCTCGCCGGTGAGGCCGGCGAAGACCAGGGTGCGCCACGCTATCCGGAGCGCCACCCCGAGCGCGGCCTCGTCGGGGCCGTGGCCGCAGACGTCCCCGATCACCACGTGGACGGTGCCGTCGTCGGTGCGGACCGCGTCGTAGAAGTCGCCGCCGAGCAGGGCGCGGCGGCGGCCGGGGCGGTAGCGGCGGGTGAAGGAGAGGTTGGCACCGTCGAGCAGCGGGGTGGGCAGCAGGTGGCGCTGGAGGCGGGCGTTCTCCTGGCCGCGCAGCTCGGCCTCGACGAGCCGGCGCTGCGACTCGTCGGCACGCTTGCGTTCGACGGCGTACCGCAGGGCGCGGGCGAGCAGCGGGCCGTCGGTCTCGTTCTTGATCAGGAAGTCCTGGGCGCCGGCGGCCACGGCGGCCGCTCCGAGTTCGGCGCCGGCGGCGTCGGTGAGCACCACGACGGCGGTGTGCGGGGCCCGGCGGAGCAGCTCGTGCAGGCCCTCCAGACCGTCGGAGGGGTCGGAGGGGTGGGGCAGGTCGGCGGGGGCGGCGAGGTCGAGCAGGACGCAGCTGAAGTCGCCGCCCCGGCCGGGATCGCCGCCGCGCGACCGGCCGCGCCGGGAGCCGGACGAGGTGGGGGCGAGCAGGGCGAAGGCCTGGTCGAGGCCGCGGGTCCAGTGGATCTCGATCGGGGCGCCGCTGTCGGCCACCGCGGCCTTGAGCAGGTGGGCATCGGTGGCGTCGTCCTCGATGACCAGCAGTTTGAGCGGGGCGGTGACGGGGGAGGTGGCCGGTCCGGTGGTCGGCGCCGGTCCGGCGGCGGCCTTCGACCGGGGGTGGGGTATCGGCGCGGTGGCCTTGGCGGGGCGCTCCGAGCGCCGGTCCGCCCGGCGTTCCGGTGGCCGGGCCGGGTGCTTCCCCGGCGTCGGGGTGCGGTCGGGAGCGCAGCCGTGGGCGGGCGCTCCGGGGGCGGACCGGTCCTGGGCGTGCCCGGGTCGGGCGCCGCCCTGGGCGCCCGGCGAGCCCGTGGCACCAGGTGCCCGCCCGTCTCCCGTTGCGGGCATCGACTGATCCTCCCTTTCCCCGAGTGCGTAACGGCCGACGTCCGTCCGCAGTGCCCGCTCGGCACCCTGCGTCGGGGAACTTCTGGCGACCATAACGTGATCTCCGGGGATTTCTCTGGCCGGCCGGCGTCGTTGTGGCTCGTGCCGTGCCGGTGGCAGTGTGACGGACAGGGCGGGGAAGTGAGCGGTGGCCCGTGGAGCGGGCGCCGGGTCGGGTCTGGAAAGGGGTTGTGACACGGTGACGCGCATCACCCTGGTCGAGGGTGACATCACGGCGCAGCAGGTGGACGTGGTGGTGAACGCCGCCAATTCCTCATTGTTGGGCGGTGGTGGGGTGGACGGTGCGATCCACCGCCGGGGCGGACCGCGGATTCTGGCGGAGTGCCGCGAGCTGCGGGCCTCACGGTACGGGCGGGGGCTGGCCACCGGGCGGGCGGTGGCGACCACGGCCGGTGACCTCCCGGCCCGCTGGGTGGTGCACACCGTGGGGCCGGTCCATCTGGCGGACGAGTACGAGGAGCGGGCGGAGCTGCTGGCCTCCTGCTACCGCGAGTCGCTCCGGGTGGCGGCGGAGCTGGGCGCGCGCACGGTGGCCTTCCCGGCGGTGTCGGCCGGGATCTACGGGTGGCCGCCGGCGGATGCGGCCAGGATCGCGCTCGGGACCGTCGCGGCGGTGGTGGCGGAGCGCGAGGACGGGCCGGAGGAGGTGCGGTTCGTGCTGTTCGGGGCGGAGATGTACGAAGTCTTCGCCGGGGTCGGACGGGAGCTGGGGCTGACGGGGCAGGAGTGAGGTACTGACCGGGTGCTCCCATGGTGGCGTGACGGGGCGTCAACACGCCAGAGATATTCGATAACTCGTTCGAGTGAATCCGTGGACTCGCTCGCGGGCACTCGCCGAGCTGCCCGTCCGGTGCGCCGCCGGTCGGGGGAGCGGGCCGGGGGACCGGTGGCGGCTACGGGGCCAGGGCCGTCCACGGCAGGGTGACCTCGCCCTGCCGCCACCGGCCGCGCGCGTCCACCAGCGGCCAGGCCCCGGCCAGCGCGGTGCAGGCGGCCACCCAGCGCTGCCGGGCGCCGAACGCCCCGTAGGGCGCGGCCGCGGCCCAGGCCCGGTCGAAGTCGCGGAGGAACGCGTGCACCGGCCGGCCCGGCACGTTGTGGTGGATCAGCGCCTTCGGCAGCCGTTCGGCCAGGTCGGACGGCCGGTCGAGGCCGCCCAGCCGGGCCGCGAAGGTGACCGTCCTCGGTCCCTCCGGGCCGAGCGCCACCCAGACGTGCCGGCGGCCGATCTCGTCGCAGGTGCCCTCGACCAGCAGCCCGTCCGGGGACAGCCGGGCGCACAGCCGCTCCCAGACCGAGGCCACCTGGGACTCGTCGTACTGGCGCAGCACATTGGCGGCCCGGATCAGCTGGGCGGACCCGCCGCCGTCCAGCGGGACCTCGAAGCCGCCGCGCCGGAAGGTCAGCAGCGGCGGCACCGCGTACGGCAGCGCCGCGGCGACCCGGGCCGGTTCGATCTCGATGCCGACCACCCGGACGTCCGGCCGTACCGTCCGCAGCCGCCCGGACAGCTCGACGGCCGTCCACGGGGCGGCGCCGTACCCGAGGTCGACGGCGGTCGGCGGGCGGTCGGCGGACCGCAGCGCGGGCCCGAGCGTGTGGGCGATCCAGCGGTCCATCCGCCGCAGCCGGTTGGTGTTGGTGGTGCCGCGGGTCACGGTGCCCACCGGCCGCCGGGCCGGTCCGCGGGCGGGCGCGGTCGCGGAATCGAAGGAGGAGGCGGCCATGTCCCTCAGGGTACGGGCCCGGCCCCGACCGGACGGCGGGTGCCCTGCGGCGGACCCGCGGGCACTCCGAGGCGGGCCCGCGACGGGGCGGCGGCTGGGCGGCGGCTGGGCAGCGACCGGAGCCACCGGCGGGGCCGCGGGCACCGACCCCCGGCCACGTGGGCCATCTCGTCCGGCGATCCGGGAATGCGGGTCGCCGATCGCGTGGTTGGCAGACTGGTGGTGATGTGTGCCCGGACGGGGCGGCAGGCCGACGCGCGCCCCGGGCGGACGTCCGGCCGGGCGGCGCGGGCGGCGGCGCACACACCGGAACACGCAGGAAACAGGCAGTAGGCAGCAGGCAAGGGCTGCGAGGCGGGCAGCACACGAGGAGGCTTCAGCCAGGTGATCCAGCACCCCGTCCGTTCGGTACGCCGTGCCCAGTCGGCCACGCCCGCGCGCGGCCGGATCCAGTCGCTCGTCCAGGCCGGCCGGCGCCGCCCGCGCCGGATAGCGATGCTCAGTGTCCACACCTCCCCGCTGCACCAGCCGGGCACGGGCGACGCGGGCGGCATGAACGTCTACATCGTCGAGCTGGCCAAGCGCCTGGCCGCGCTCAACATCGAGGTCGAGGTCTTCACCCGGTCGATCTGCTCGGACGACGAGCCCACCGTGGAGCTGGCCCCCGGCGTGCTGGTGCGGCACGTCACGGCCGGTCCGTACGAGGGACTGGTCAAGGAGGACCTGCCGGCCCAGCTCTGCGCCTTCACCCACGGGGTGCTGCGCACCGAGGCCGGCCACCGGCCCGGGCACTACGACCTGGTCCACTCGCACTACTGGCTCTCCGGCCAGGTCGGCTGGCTGGCCGCGCAGCGCTGGGGCGTCCCGCTGGTGCACACCATGCACACCATGGCGAAGGTGAAGAACGCGGCGCTGGCCGAGGGCGACACCCCCGAGCCGACGGCCCGGGTCATCGGCGAGACCCAGGTGGTGGAGGCGGCTGACCGGCTGATCGCCAACACCACCGAGGAGGCCGCCGAGCTGGCCCGCTTCTACGCGGCCCGCCCCGAGCAGCTGGCCGTCGTCCACCCGGGCGTCAATCTGGACGTCTTCCGCCCCGGCGGTGCGGGCGCCCCGGGGACGGCGGAGGCCCGCCGCGCCGCCCGGGCCCGGCTGGGACTGCCCGCCGACGCGGCGGTGCTGCTCTTCGCGGGCCGGATCCAGCCGCTGAAGGCCCCGGACGTGCTGCTGCGCGCGGTCGCGGTGCTGCTGGAGCGGCGTCCGGAGCTGCGCGAGCGGCTGGTGGTGCCGGTGGTCGGCGGTCCGTCCGGCACCGGCCTGGCCCGTCCGGAGAGCCTGCACAAGCTCGCCGCCCAGCTGGGCATCGGCGATGTGGTGCGGTTCCACCCGCCGGTCGGCCAGGCGATGCTCGCCGAGTGGTACCGGGCCGCGACCGCGCTGGTGATGCCCTCGTACAGCGAGTCGTTCGGGCTGGTCGCGCTGGAGGCGCAGGCCTGCGGCACCCCGGTGGTCGCGGCCGCGGTGGGCGGCCTGCCGGTCGCCGTCCGGGACGGCGTGACGGGCACCCTGGTGCACGGCCACGACCCGGCGGACTGGTCGCGGGCGCTGGAGCCGTACGTCGTCGACCCGGAGCTGGTGGTCCGGCGGGGCGGTGCGGCGGCGCGGCACGCGGCCGGGTTCGGCTGGGACACCGCCGCCGCGACCACCGCCGAGGTGTACGCCGGCACCCTGGCCCGCCCGGCGGGCCGGCTGACCGGGGCCCGCAGGCTGCTCGCCTGAGCGGCCGGGGCGCGGGCCGCGCCCCGGCCGCCCGTCGCCGGGCCTCGGCGCGACCCGCGCTGCTGCGCGCCGCCGTACTCCCGAGTAACGTCAGCCCCATGGCATTCCGCACCAAGGACGAGGCCCTGACCCTCCTGCGCACCGCCCTGGACGAGGCCGGGGTGGCCTGGGAGACGGCCGCCGCCGATCCGTTCACCCTGGTGGCGACCCTCCCGGGCACCCGGAAGCTGAGCACCACGTGTGCGCTGCGGATCGGTGACCACACCCTCTCGGTCAACGCCTTCGTGGTCCGGCGCCCGGACGAGAACCACGAGGCCGTCTACCGCTGGCTGCTGGAGCGCAACACCCGCCTGTACGGCGTGGCGTACGCGGTCGACCGGCTCGGGGACGTCTACCTGGCGGGCCGGCTGCCGCTGGAGGCGCTGACCCCGGACACCGTGGACCGGCTGCTGGGCACGGTGCTGGAGAACGCCGACGAGCCGTTCAACACCCTGCTGGAGCTGGGCTTCGCCACCGCGATCCGGCGGGAGTGGGAGTGGCGCACCAAGCGCGGGGAGTCGACCCGCAACCTGGCGGCCTTCGCCCACCTCGCCGGGCCGGTCCCGGATCCCGCCGCGACGGCGCCCGCCGCCGCCGAGTAGCGGGCCGACGGCGGGCGGGCCGGAGGGGCTGGCAGGCTCAGCCGCCCGTCGCGGCCCGCTCCGGCTCGACGGCGTCCGCCGGGACCACCCGCACCGTTCCCGGCCCCGCGGTGCCCGGCGCCACCGTTCCCGCCCCCACCACGTCCGACGTGGCCAGCGCCGCCCCCGGCCGCCGGCCGAGCAGGACGTACCCGCCCGCGGCGACCGTGCCGAGCACCGCGCACGCCCCCCACATCACCCCGCTGCCGGCCCGCTCCAGCAGCACCCCGCCCGCGGCCGGCCCGAGGAACGAGGCCAGCGACCAGGAGAGCGAGTACACGCCCTGGTAGCGGCCGCGCGCCTCGGCCGGCGACAGCTCGGCGACCAGGCCCATCATGGTCGGCGCGTTCAGGATCTCGCCGAGCGTCCAGACCGCCACCGTGAAGGCGTAGAACCAGGCCGAGGATCCGGCCAGCGCGGTCAGCCCGAAGCCCCAGCCGATGAACAGCGCGCTGGCGACGAGCAGCGCCGTCCGGTCCCGGCCCTCCATCCACCGGGTGAGCGGGATCTGGAGCACCACGATGAGCAGGCCGTTGAGGCCGATCACCAAGCCGTACTGGGTGGCGGTGATGCCGGACCGGCCCATGTCCACGGCCAGCGTGGTGGAGCCCTGCTGGGCGACCAGGGCGAGCAGCAGGTTGAGCACCACCACCGCCATGAAGCGGCCGTCCCGGAAGACCGCGGCGAGGCCGATCGCCGGCTTCGCCTTCGGGCCGCCCGGGGTCACGGCGGGGGTGTCGGGCCTGGTCTCGGGGATGCGGACGAAGATGACCACCGCGCAGACCACCGTGGAGAGCGCGTCCAGCAGGAAGAGCGTGAGGTAGCCGTGGGTCGCGATCAGGCCGGCCGCCGCCGCGGAGAGGCCGAAGCCGATGTTGATCGCCCAGTAGTTCAGCGCGAAGGCGCGGACCCGGTCCTCCGCGGGCACGATGTCCGCGATGATCGCCGAGGTGGCGGGCCGGGTCGCGTTGTTGCAGAAGCCGACCAGGAAGGCGACCACCGCGATGGCCACCTGGCCGTCGGTGAAGCCGAGCACCGCGGTGAACAGCGCGGTGCCGAGCTGCGCGGCGACCAGCGTCGGCCGCCGTCCGATCCGGTCGCTCAGCACCCCGGCGACGAGCGAGGCGAACGCCGAGCCCAGGCCGAACAACGAGGCGACCAGCCCCGCGTAGGAGGCCGAGTAGCCCCGCTCGGTGGTCAAGTAGAGTGCCAGGAACGTGACCACGAACGCGCCCAGCTTGTTGATCAGGGTGCTGGTCCAGAGCCACCAGAACTGCCGCGGCAGTCCGCTCATGGCTTCGACGACGGCTCTGACCGCGCGGGCACGGACGGAAACGGGCATGTGGGGGCTCCCGGGCAGGCGGCCGACCACCGAGCACTCGGGCAGGACCGCTCGGCGGCAAGGTAAGTGTCACTGACGTGATGCACACCTTACCCATCAGGGGGTCCGCCCACCAGGGGTTTTATCGGGCTCCACTAAGCTGGGCGCCATGGCTGACACGACGTACCGACTCATCCTGCTCCGTCACGGCGAGAGCGAGTGGAACCAGAAGAACCTGTTCACCGGTTGGGTCGACGTCGACCTCAACGAGAAGGGCGAGAAGGAGGCCGCGCGCGGCGGCGAGCTGCTCGCCGCCGAGGGCTACCTCCCGGACGTCCTGCACACCTCGCTGCTGCGCCGCGCGATCCGCACCTCGCAGATCGCGCTGGACAAGGCCGACCGCCACTGGATCCCGGTCAGCCGCAGCTGGCGCCTGAACGAGCGGCACTACGGCGCGCTCCAGGGCAAGGACAAGGCCCAGACCCTGGCGGAGTTCGGCGAGGAGCAGTTCCAGCTCTGGCGCCGCTCGTACGACACCCCGCCGCCGGTGCTGGCCGACGACTCCGAGTACTCGCAGGCCGGCGACGCCCGTTACGCCGGGATCCCGAGCGAGCTCCGTCCGCGCACCGAGTGCCTCCAGGACGTCGTCGAGCGGATGCTGCCGTACTGGTACGACGCCATCGTCCCGGACCTCACCGCCGGCCGCACCGTGCTGGTCACCGCCCACGGCAACAGCCTGCGCGCGCTGGTCAAGCACCTCGACGGCATCTCCGACGCCGACATCGCGGGCCTGAACATCCCGACCGGCATCCCGCTGGTCTACGAGCTGGACGCCGACTTCAAGCCGACCGTCCCCGGCGGCCGCTACCTCGACCCGGACGCCGCCGCGGCCGCGATCGAGGCGGTCAAGAACCAGGGCAAGAAGTAAGCCACTTGCCGGAACGGCCCCCACCTGCGCGTTCGGCGCCGGTGAGGGGCCGTCCTCATATCGGGGCCGTCGGTACGTCGGGGCCGTCCGCGGGCCGTCAGCCTTCGTGGCCCGCCCTCGGCCCTCCTGCCGTGGCACCGGAGGCACCGGAAGCTCCGGAGAGCGGCAAGGCCACTCCGATCCACCGACACGAGGCCTGACAGATGCGCGTTTCCGTCGCGACCGCCCCGGGCGGCTCGAACCCCAACGAGGACTGGGTGGCGGCCACGTCCACGCTCGCCGTCGTCCTGGACGGCCTGAGCACGGCCGGGCTGGACACCGGCTGCCGGCACGGCGTCCCCTGGTACGTCGCCCAGTTGGGCGGGCACCTGGTGGCCGCGCTGGCGGAGCCCGGCCGGCCGCTGGCCGACGGGCTGGCCCGGGCCCTCGACCAGGTGGCCGCGCTCCACCCCGGGTGCGACCTCGGCAACCCGGGTACGCCGTCGGCCACGGTGTCGGTCCTGCGGGCCGGGGTCGACAGCCTCGACTACCTGGTCCTCGCCGACTCGCCGATCGTCTTCGAGCGGGCCGACGGCCACCAGGTGGTCACCGATCTGCGGGTGGACGCCACGGTGCCCGAACTCCGCGCCGAGGCCGAACGGTTCGCCACCGGGACGCCCGAGCACACCGAGGCCGTCCGCCGGATGGTCGAGGCCCAGCGGCTCACCCGGAACACCGCGGGCGGCTACTGGGTGGCCGCCTCCAGCGGGGACGCGGCGCGGCACGCGCTGACGGGCGCCGTGCCGCCGGCCGACGTCCGGGCGGTGGCCGTCCTGTCCGACGGGGCCTCGCGACTCGTCACCGAGTACCGCGCCGCATCGTGGGCGGACGCCTTCGCGACGCTCCGGGAGGACGGTGCCGCCGGGCTGATCTCGGCGGTCCGGAGGGTCGAGGCCACGGATCCGGAGGGGCTCCGCTGGCCGCGCTTCAAGTCCGGCGACGACGCAACGGTGGCCTTCTGCCGGATCTCCTGATCCGCTGCGTCGGTCCCGCTGCCGCTGTCGGCAGGGCGGAGCCTGTCGCGTTCAACTCCCCTGTTCCGGGCGGGAGTTCGGCGTGCCGCAAAAGTGGTTCAGACCATTGACGGTCCCGGTGGCGGCTCCTACCGTGTGAGCAGCCACCCGGCGCAGGCATGCCAAGCCCCCACGCGCGCGTGTCCGCGCTCGGCGCACTCTCCATCCACCCCCACGGAGGAGCACCATGCGCACACGTCATGTCGTCGGAGCCGTGATCGCCGCACTGTCGGTGCCTGTCGCGGTCGCCCTGCCGGCCCAGTCGCACGGCTACATCAGCACCCCGCCCAGCCGGGCCGCGCTGTGCGCGGCGGGCACCGTGCAGAACTGCGGCGCGATCCAGTGGGAGCCGCAGAGCGTCGAGGGGCCGAAGGGCTTCCCGAGCAGAGGTCCGGCCGACGGCGCGATCTGCGCCGGCGGCAACAGCCGGTTCGCCGAACTGGACGACCCGCGCGGCGGCGGCTGGCCGACCACCGCCGTCTCGGCGGGCCAACGGCTGACCTTCACCTGGAAGTTCACCGCCCGGCACGCCACGACCGGCTTCAAGTACTACCTGACCAAGGCGGGCTACGACGCCACCCAGAAGGTCACCCGGGCGAACCTGGAGTCGACCCCGTTCCTGAACGTCCCCTACAACGGCACGCAGGTGCCCAGTACCCTCAGCCACACCGCGCCCCTGCCGAGCGGGCGGACCGGGCACCAGGTGGTCGTCGCGGTCTGGGAGATCGCGGACACCGGCAACGCCTTCTACTCCTGCACCGACGTCAGGTTCTGACGCCGGTCGTCCCGGTCGTCCCAGCAGGCCCCGTCGGCGTCCCGGCGGTGAGGAGTCCGGGGCGCACGGCCGTCTCCCACGGCGGCCGCGCGCCCCGGAGCTCCGCGGCGGTACCGGGGACGGGTCCGGCGGAGCGGACGGGCCGGACGCCGCTCAGTGGCCGCAGCAGCCGCCCTGGGCCCCGCCGCACTGGCAGGGTGCGCCGGACTGACAGCCGCAGCCGCAGCCCGGACCGCAGCCGCAGCCGGCGGCGAGGACGGGAAGCAGCCGCGGGGCGGGCGGTTCCACGGTGTCGGGAGCCGAGGTCTGGCCGGTCGGGTTTGCCTTCATCGCGCGGACCCCTCCTTATGACGGGCACGCTTCGGTGCCCACGGGATCGAGTGAAACCGCCGACCGGAGGAGGCGTCAACAGGCGCGCGGTGGTGGGGAGTCCACGCTCGTGTGCTTCCCCACCACCCTCGGCCGGGGTTTACCCGTTCCCGGGGCCGGGCGCCGTCCGGGAGAGGAGTCCGGGAGAGGAGTCCAGGACGGGCGCCCGGCGGGAGGTCAGTCGAGCTGGGCCGCGGCCTCGGAGGCGGCGACGAACTCGTCCACGTGCTCGCCGGTCACCAGGTACACCACGCGCTTGGCCACCGAGACGGCGTGGTCGGCGAAGCGCTCGTAGTAGCGGCCGACCAGGGTGACGTCCACCGCGGTCTCGATGCCGTGGTGCCAGCGCTCGTCGATGAGGTGCGCGAACAGCTCGCGGTGCAGCGCGTCGATCGCGTCGTCGTCCTGCTCCAGCTCCAGCGCCTTGTCGACGTCCTTGGTGGCGATCACCAGGCCGGCCTTGGCCACCAGCCGCTGGGCGAGCTGGCCCAGCTCCAGGACGGTCGCGTGCAGGTCGGCCGGGACGGCGCACTCGGGGTAGCGCAGCCGCGCGACCTTGGCGACGTGACGGGCGAGGTCGCCGCAGCGCTCCAGGTCCGCGCTCATCCGCAGCGACGTGACGACGATGCGCAGGTCGGTGGCGACCGGCTGCTGGCGGGCGAGCAGGTCGATCGCCCGGTTCTCCAGGTCGTGGTGCAGGTCGTTGACCTTGCCGTCGGCGGCGATCACGCTCTCCGCAAGCGCCAGGTCCGCGTCGAGGAGGGCGGTGGTGGCCCGCCCGAGGGCGGAACCGACCAGCCGGGCCATCTCGACCAGGCTGTCGCCGATCGAGTCGAGTTCCTCGTGGTACGCGTCGCGCATTGTTCTCTCCTCAGTAGCTGTGTCGGTGGCGGTGCCGACCGGTCATCCGGTGCCGACCGTCCGAACGGCGCACCAATGACCGCTGCTGGTGGCGCGCATCGTACGCGCGCACCCGGGGTGGCGGACGGCTGTTCGGCCGGGCCACCCTTCCCACACGGGCTCCGGCGCCCACTCTGGGCCGTCCGGGCGACCGCGCACGACCTGTCCGGTGAATCAGCAGCTACTTGAAGGTGAATTCTCGGCAACGCGTGGTCGATCCCTTGACCCGGACCTGGGGGAACGGCCGCATCGTGCGCTTAGGCTGGCGCCATGGACGTGAACGTGGCCGCCGCCGCTGCCTGCGCCATAGCCGGGCTCGGCGTCGGCCTCACGGCCTCGATCGCTTTCCGTTGGAGCGAGCGCGAGCAGGCGAAGGGCAGGCACAGCGGCACCAATCGGAATCAGGGCCTCGGCCCCGCGCAGGAACCCCCGCTCCCGCCGGGCGTCGACACGGTCCTCTCCGTGCTGCGCTCCTGCGCGATCGTGCTCGGCGAGGGCGACGAGGTGGTCAAGGCCAGCTCGGCGGCCTACGCGATGGGCCTGGTCCGCGGCGGCGCGGTCGCCCTGGACCAGTTGCTCGCGCTGGCCAGGGGCACCCGCCGGGACGGCGAGATCCGGCAGATCGAGCTGGAGCTGCCCCGTCCGGGCGCGGCGCGGGCCGCCGAACCGCTGGCGGTCTCGGTCCGGGTCGCCCCGCTGGGCTCCCGGCTGGTCCTGGTCCTGGTCGAGGACCAGACCGAGCGCCGCCGGGTGGAGGCCGTCCGCCGGGACTTCGTGGCCAACGTCAGCCATGAGCTCAAGACCCCGGTCGGCGCGCTCTCGCTGCTCTCCGAGGCGGTCGCCGACGCGGCCGACGACCCGGAGGCGGTGCAGCGCTTCGCCGGCCGGATGCAGATCGAGGCGACCAGGCTGGCCAGCCTGGTCCAGGAGATCATCGACCTCTCCCGGGTCCAGGACGACCGGCTGATGGTCGACCCGGAGCCGGTCGCGGTGGACGAGCTGATCGCCGAGGCGATCGACCGCTGCCGCCAGCAGGCCGCCGCCAAGCAGATCCTCATCGCGGCCGGCGGCATCGCCGGCCTCTACCTGCACGGCAACCGGGGCCAGCTGGCCGCCGCACTCGGCAACCTGGTCGAGAACGCGGTCAACTACAGCCCGCCCCGGACCAGGGTCGCCATCGCCACCCGCCGGATCTCCAGCGCCGCCGCCCTGGGCGAGGCGGACGGCGAGCTCATCGAGATCTCCGTGACCGACCAGGGCATCGGCATCTCGGAGAAGGACCGCGAGCGGGTGTTCGAACGGTTCTACCGGGTGGACCCGGCACGCTCGCGGCAGACCGGCGGCACCGGTCTCGGCCTCTCCATCGTCAAGCACGTGGCCGCCTCCCACGGCGGCACCGTCTCGGTGTGGAGCGTCGAGGGCCAGGGCTCCACCTTCACCGTCCGCCTGCCCGCAGGGCAGGCCCCCGTGGACCGCCCCCTGGTGGGCGGATCCCCGCAGTCCCTGTCAGAAACAACCCCCCAGCTTGCCCCGGAGGCCTGATCGTGACCCGAGTACTGGTGGTCGAGGACGAGGAGTCGTTCAGCGACGCTCTCTCGTACATGCTCCGCAAGGAAGGCTTCGAGGTGGCCATCGCCGCCACCGGCCCCGACGCCCTGGAGCAGTTCGAACGGAACGGCGCCGACCTCGTCCTGCTCGACCTGATGCTGCCGGGGCTGCCCGGCACCGAGGTCTGCCGCCAGCTTCGGGTCCGCTCCAACGTGCCGGTGATCATGGTCACCGCCAAGGACAGCGAGATCGACAAGGTGGTCGGGCTGGAGATAGGCGCGGACGACTACGTCACCAAGCCCTACTCCACCCGTGAGCTGGTGGCCCGCATCCGTGCGGTGCTGCGCCGCCGCGGCGAGAACGAGGGCCCCGGCGACGGCGGCGGCCCGGGCGCCCTGGAGGCGGGCCCGGTCCGGATGGACGTCGACCGGCACGTGGTGACCGTGGACGGCGCCAAGGTGGACCTCCCGCTCAAGGAGTTCGACCTGCTGGAGATGCTGCTGCGCAACGCCGGCCGGGTGCTCACCCGGATGCAGCTGATCGACCGGGTCTGGGGCGCGGACTACGTCGGTGACACCAAGACGCTGGACGTCCACGTCAAGCGGCTGCGGGCGAAGATCGAGCCGGACCCGGGCGCGCCGCGCTACCTGGTCACGGTGCGTGGCCTCGGCTACAAGTTCGAGCCGTAAACCGCCTGGCCGGCCCCGACGGGTCGGCCCGAAGCCCAGGCGAACGCCCCCTCCGGATCCTTCCGGAGGGGGCGTTCCCCTTGTGCTGCCCTGGGCCGCGGCCGTGGGCGCGCGGCCCCGTGCCGCGGCTGTGCCTCAGTGGGCGGCGGGAGCGGTGGTGCCCGTGGCCGGGGCCGCCGGGGTGGTGGCGCCGGTGGCCGGGGCGGTCGCCGGCGCGGTGGCCTTCGGCGGCACGGCGGCCGGGGCGGCGGTCGGGCCGTAGCCCTTGTACAGGCCCTTGTTCGGGCTGACCTGGGCCTCGGCCTCGACCTTCTCGTGGTTCTTGAACGCGAACGAGGCCGGCACGTAGCCGCCCACGCTCACGGTGGTGGAGGCGATCTTGGCGGTCGGGGCGCCCGGGCCGCCGAGCAGCAGCGCGCCGCCGGCCGGAACGACGATGGCGGGCAGTGCGGCGCCCTTGTCGTCGGCGAAGGAGGCGGTCGCCCCGGTGCCGACGGTGATGGACTGCAGCTCGATCGGCTCGGTCCCGCTGTTGCTGATGTTCACCGTCACGTTGGCGGGGCCGGTGTGCTCGCCGGAGGACTCGTCCCCGGTGACCACGACGATGTTGTTCAGGCGGATGTCGGTGCCCAGGGTCGCCGACGCGGTGTCGGGCTTGACCTCCAGCGTCTCCGGGGTGTTCCCGGCGGCACAGGAGGACAGCGAGGCGATGGCGAGGGCGGCGATGGCGGCGATGCCGCCGCGTCGAAGGCTGCGGCTCACGGCGGCGGCTTCTCCTAGGTCACGTGTCGATAGGTCAGGTTCAGATTATCGACCACGCTTATGCCGTCCTCACGGGGTGGTCCCTTCGTGTCACGATCCGCCCGCCGGGGCCTCCGGACGGCGGTACCTCCGCGTGTTCAGGTCAATCGGGGACCAAGATCGGATCACGATCGGGAAACGGCCCGATAAACGGTGAAAACCCAAGATCCAATCATGGTTTCGGGAGCGTTGCCAGAGGTTTCGGCAGGCAGTCGAACCGCCTCCGACCTGCGGGAAGCCCTCCTCGAACACCGGTCGCAGCACGTCATGGGGGTCCTTGTCAAGCCCCGAGACCGGCCCTGACCTGCGAAAACGCCCTTCGGGTGCGCCGAAAAGCGTGTTATTCTGGAAAGCCACGGAAGGGGTCCTGTCACATGACGTTCAAGGTTGGCGACACGGTGGTCTACCCCCATCACGGGGCCGCACTGATCGAGGCCATCGAAATTCGCCAGATCAAAGGTGTGGACAAGACCTACCTGGTGCTCAAGGTGCAGCAGGGAGACCTGACGCTCCGCGTGCCCGCCGAGAACGCGGAGTTCGTCGGCGTTCGCGATGTGGTCGGCCAGGAGGGTCTGGACCGGGTCTTCGAGGTGCTTCGCGCACCGTACACCGAAGAGCCGACCAACTGGTCCCGTCGCTACAAGGCGAATCTGGAGAAGCTCGCCTCGGGTGACGTTATCAAGGTCGCCGAGGTTGTGCGCGACCTCTGGCGTCGCGAGCGCGAGCGCGGCCTCTCCGCAGGTGAGAAGCGCATGCTCGCCAAGGCGCGCCAGATCCTCGTCAGTGAGCTCGCGCTGGCGGAGAACACCAACGAGGACAAGGCGGAGACGCTGCTCGACGAGGTGCTCGCCTCGTAGCGGCCGTCCGCTCCACAACGCTCACAGCGCCCGATGCCGGCGCGCCGCCCACCGGACCTACGGTCCGTGGGTGGTGCAGTGGCACTTCGGGCGCTGAGGCGTGTCCGGACGACGCCCCGCACCCGGTGGCCCGGTCGGCCTCGGGTCTGCATGACCGTTTCTGCTGATCTTGCGGGCGGAAGACGGTGGTGCTTCGGAAGGGGTCCGCGCCCGTCGTGCACGCCATGGCCATACCCACTTCGCCGAAGGAGTGAAACCTGAACGCCACAGGAGCAATCGCAGCAGCAGTGGTTCCCGCCGCCGGCCGCGGCGAGCGGCTGGGACCGGGCGCCCCCAAGGCCCTGCGTGACCTGGGCGGCGTGCCGCTCCTGGTGCACGCGGTCCGGGCGCTGACCCGCAGTCGCGCGGTCGGCCTGGTCGTGGTCGCGGCCCCCGCCGACGGGGTGGCCGAGGTGGTCGCCCTGCTCGACAGCCACGGTCTCGAGGGCAAGGACATCCGGGTGGTGGCCGGCGGGGACACCCGCCAGGAGTCGGTCCGCCTGGGGCTGGCCGCCATCCCGGCCGAGGTCGGGATCGTGCTGGTGCACGACGCGGCCCGGCCGCTGGTCCCGGTCGAGGTGGTGGACGCGGTCGCGGCCGCCGTCCGGGCCGGTGCCGAGGCGGTGGTGCCGGCGGTGCCGCTGGCCGACACCGTCAAGCGGGTCGAGCCCGTCCGGGGCGGGCCCGAGCCGGTGCTCGACACACCCGACCGGGCCACCCTGCGCGCGGTGCAGACCCCGCAGGGCTTCCGCCGGGACACGCTGGCCGAGGTGCACGCCAAGGCGCTGGCCGAGGAGTCGGCGGGGTCCGGGGGCGCGCTGCCGCCGGTCACCGACGACGCCGGGCTGGTGGAGCGCTTCGGCGGCCGGGTGGTCGTGGTGCCCGGTCACGAGGAGGCCTTCAAGGTGACCCGTCCGCTGGACCTCGTGCTCGCCGAGGCCGTACTCGCCCGCCGGAGGGCCGCCGATGCCTACTGATCCGCACGCCCCCGTCCTGCCCCGGGTGGGCATCGGCACCGATGTGCACGCCTTCGAGCCCGGCCGCCCGCTGTGGGTGGCCGGACTGGAGTGGCCGGACGCCGAGGTCGGCCTGGCCGGGCACTCGGACGCCGACGTGGCCGCGCACGCGGCCTGCGACGCGCTGTTCTCGGCCGCCGGGATCGGCGACCTGGGCGCGCACTTCGGCACCGACCGTCCGGAGTGGGCCGGCGCCTCCGGGGTGAAACTGCTCGGCGAGGCGGCCCGGCTGGTGCGCGAGGCCGGGTTCGAGATCGGCAATGTGGCGATCCAGGTGATCGGGATCCGGCCGAAGATCGGCAAGCGCCGGGCGGAGGCGCAGGACGCGCTCGGTGCCGCGGTCGGCGCCCCGGTCTCGGTCTCCGGCACCACCACCGACGGACTCGGCCTCACCGGCCGGGCCGAGGGCCTCGCCGCGATCGCCACCGCCCTGGTGTACGAACGGCGTTGACCCGCCGCGGCACCCGCCGCCGGTCGGCGGCGGTGGCCCGGCGGCGGGCCGGGGCACCCGCGGCGGAAATAGACCGGGGGTGACGGGTGTTCAACACCCTTTGCCGGAGCCCGAATCGCTACTCTTCGATGCGGGTTCGCCCCAGCAGTCGCCTTTCCACCGCCGCTCGACGAGAAGAACGAGGTCCCGATGGCCGCAAACCTCTCCGACCAGGCCAAGGCCCTGATCGACGACAAGAGCTTCGCCGTGATCACCACCCTCCAGCCGGACGGCAGCCCGCAGTCCTCGGTCGTGTGGGTGAAGCGCGACGGCGAGGACATCCTGTTCTCCACCGTCGAGGGGCGCCGCAAGCACCTCAACCTGCTGAAGGACGCGCGGGTCTCGCTGCTGGTCAACCCGCCGGAGAACCCGTACACCTACCTGGAGGTCCGCGGCGAGGTCTCGCTGACCCGGGAGGGCGGCCGGGAGCTGATCGACGAGCTGTCGCTGAAGTACCGGGGCGAGGCGACGTACGGCTTCGACGGCCCCGAGGACGTGCGGGTGGTCGTGCGCCTCACCCCGCGGAAGGTCGTCGGCTCGATCTGAGCCCACCGGGAAGCGAGGGGGTGTCCCGCCGCGGTCCCTCGGGGCACCACCGGGACGTCACCCGGCGGAAAAGCGTCCGCCGCGGTCTTGACATTTCGGAATGTCGCGAGGCACCCCCTGCTGCCCACTACGCTTGACGCTGTGAGCATTCGCCTGTACGACACCAGCACCCGCCAGGTACGCGACTTCGTCCCGCTTGTACCGGGTTGTGTCTCGATCTACCTGTGCGGCGCTACCGTCCAGTCGGCGCCACACATCGGGCACATCCGGTCCTACCTCAACTTCGACGTGATGCAGCGGTGGTTCGCCTACCGCGGCTACCAGGTGACCTTCGCCCGGAACGTCACCGACATCGACGACAAGATCATCGCCAAGGAGCGCGAGCTCGGCACGCCGTGGTGGCAGATCGCCTACGAGAACGAGCGTGCCTTCAACGACGGTTACGACGCGCTGGGCTGCCTGCGGCCGACCGTCGAGCCGCGGGCGACCGGGCACATCCCCGAGATGGTCGCGATGATGCGCGGTCTCATCGAGAAGGGCCACGCCTACGCGGCGGAGGGCAACGTCTACTTCGACGTGAAGTCCTACCCCGAGTACCTCGCGCTCTCCAACCAGAAGCTGGAGAACCTCCAGCAGCCCAGCGGCGAGGGCGAGACCGGCAAGCGCGACCCGCGCGACTTCGCGATGTGGAAGGCGGCCAAGCCGGGCGAGCCCAGCTGGGACACCCCGTGGGGCAGAGGCCGTCCGGGCTGGCACCTGGAGTGCTCGGCGATGGCCCACAAGTACCTGGGCGAGGCCTTCGACATCCACGGCGGCGGTCTCGACCTGATCTTCCCGCACCACGAGAACGAGATCGCCCAGTCCAAGGCCTTCGGCGACGACTTCGCCAACTTCTGGGTGCACAACGCCTGGGTCACCATGGCCGGCGAGAAGATGAGCAAGTCCCTCGGCAACTCGGTGCTGGTCTCCGAGATGGTCCGCCGGTGGCGGCCGATCGTGCTCCGGTACTACCTGTCCGCCCCGCACTACCGCTCGATGATCGAGTACAGCGAGGAGTCGCTGCGCGAGGCCGAGGCGGGATTCGGCCGGATCGAGGGCTTCATCCAGCGCGCCGTGGAGCGCTGCGGCACGGTCGACGCGGCGCCCGAGGTGCCGCCGGCCTTCGCCGAGGCGATGGACGACGACCTGGGCGTGCCGCAGGCACTCGCGGTCGTGCACACCGCCGTCCGCCAGGGCAACAGCGCCCTCACCGCGGACGACAAGGAGAACGCGGTGGCGCGATTGGCCGAGGTCCGTGCGATGCTCGGAGTACTGGGACTCGACCCGCTCGACCCGCAGTGGGCCGGGGCGGAGCGCGGCGAGGACCTGCACGGCGTCGTCGACTCGTTGGTCCACCTGGTCCTGGAGCAGCGCCAGGCGGCAAGGGCCCGCAAGGACTTCGCGACCGCGGACGCCATCCGCGACCAGCTCGGCCTGGCCGGGCTGGCGATCGAGGACACCCCGTCCGGCCCGCGCTGGACGATCAACAGCCAGTAACCCCCGGGTGACCGAGGGGTGAGCGGTGGGCCGTACCGGACCGGTGCGGCCCTCCCGCATGACGGAACGCATGCCGTCGACCGCACCGGCCCGAGCCGGCGCGGTCGGCCATGCCGGACAGACAGACAGGAAGTACAGCCATGGCCGGCAACAGCCAGCGCAGGAACCGCCGCAACCCCGGGTCGAAGAAGGGCGCGAGTGTCGGTACCGGCGGCCACAGCCGGAAGGCACTCCAGGGCAAGGGCCCGACGCCGCCCGGAGCGGAGCGCAAGGGTCACCCGAAGCAGCGGGCCGCCAACGCCGCGGTCAAGCGCGAGCGGGACGCCAAGGCCCGCGCCGGCATGCGCCGGGCCGGGGCCGGCGGCCGGGGCGGCCGCGGCGGCGCCGGCTCCGCCGAGCTGGTCTTCGGACGCAACTCGGTGGTCGAGGCGCTGCAGGGCGACGTGCCGGCCAACGCGCTGTACGTCCAGCAGTTCATCGACACCGACGACCGGGTCCGCGACGCCTTCCAGGCCGCCAACGACCGGGGCATCCCGCTGATGGAGGCCCCGCGCCCGCAGCTGGACCAGATGACCGGCGGGATGAACCACCAGGGCCTGGTGCTCCAGGTCCCGCCGTACGAGTACGCCCACCCCGACGACCTGCTGGCCGGGGCGGCGGACTCCGGCGAGGACGCGCTGATCGTGGCGCTGGACGGGGTGACCGACTCCCGCAACCTGGGCGCCGTGGTCCGCTCCGCCGCCGCCTTCGGCGCGCACGGCGTGGTGATCCCGGAGCGCCGGGCGGCCGGCATGACCGCCGGTGCCTGGAAGACCTCCTCGGGCGCCGCGGCCCGGCTGCCCGTCGCCCGGGCGACCAACCTGACCCGCGCCCTGGAGGCGTACCAGAAGGCCGGTCTGACCGTGGTCGGCCTGGCCGCCGACGGCGAGGCCGAGATCGGTGACCTGGACGTGCTGACCGGCCCGGTGGTGGTCGTCGCGGGCAGCGAGGGCAAGGGCCTGTCCCGGCTCGTCGCCGAGACCTGCGACGTGCTGGTGCGGATCCCGATGTCCGGGCTCACCGAGTCGCTGAACGCCGGTGTCGCGGCGGGCGTCGTGCTGTACGAGGCGGCCCGGCTGCGCCGCAAGGTCGGCTGACCCTCCGGTCCGTCGGCGGTAGCCGCACACGGCGGGTGCTGGGCGCAAGGCGTTCTCCGGAACCGCCCACCGTCCGCCCGCAATCAATGGAAAGCGATCGGATCCGCCCGGATCCGATCGCTTTTCTCATGATCACTTCAAGGGGACTCCCGATATCCACTCGGGAGAGTGTCCTAACCGGGTGTCACCCGGTTAGACGGGCGTGGACACCAGAACACCTCGGCGCCCGCTCCTGGGCGGTGGCAGCACCGGGATAGAAGCGGGCCCCGGCCTCAACACCGCCAAGGTGCCGTCGGACCCGGCACGCCTCAGCAGCACCCAGGCGAGCTTCCGGCTCCGGCTCGGCACCCCGGTGGCGCCGCTGATCGACGCCCCGGCCGGACTGCTGTCCACCGGCGCCGCGTTCGGCGACCCGTACGGCACCCAGGGCCTGATCCGCCGCCCCTCGGTCACCCCGCAGGTGGTCGTCCCGGTCGGCGACGTGTCGGCGCTCGCCGGGGCGCCGCCGCGCCGCAAGGGCCGGGTCACCCCGGTCACCTGGACCGGCGAGGCGCGGCCGGACGACATCGCGGCCACCCGGTTGCTGGAGGCCGTCCGACTGGGCGGCGTCCCGGCCGGGGTCGGCGGACGCGGGGGCGGCCTCCCCGGCGGCTCCCTGGCGGACGCGGACACCCGGCTCGTCCCGCCGTACGGCGGCGCCCGGACGGTGCCGCGCCAGCCGCGCGAGGGCGACGGCACCGCCACCGAGGGCGGCGTCGGCCCGGTCGGCGCGCCGCAGGGCTGGACGCCCAGCGGCGAGCTGCCCGAGGTCTCGGCCGCCGGCGCCGAGGGCAAGCAGCCCTGGTACCCCGGCCGCCGGGTGGACCTCGGCCTGGTGCTGCTGCCGCTGCGCGCGGTGCTCGGCTCGCTCTCCGTCTACGCCGGGTTCAGCAAGCTCTGCGACCCGGTGTACTTCGACGGCGGCGAGCGCGGCTCGATGATGCGCTGGCTGTCCTCGCTGCACCCCTGGAAGGTCGCCGAGCCGCTGCTGGCCTTCGCCATGGCGCACCCGGTCGGCTCCGGCCTGGTGGTGTCGTTCACCGAGATCGTGGTCGGGGTGCTCACCCTGCTCGGGCTCTGGCAGCGGCTCGCGGCCGGGGCGGCGATGGCGCTGTCCGCGGTGCTGCTGTTCACGGTGAGCTGGCGGGCCGTGCCGGTGTACGACACGCCGGACCTGATCTTCCTGGCCGCGTGGAGCCCGCTGCTGATCGCCGGGGCGCCGTTCGCCTCGCTGGACGGGCGACTCAACCTGGAGGCCTGGCGGCGGTACGGCGCGGGCGCGCCGGCCGCGCTGCGCCGGCGGGTGCTGCGGCGCGGTGCCGTGGTCACCGCGGCGGTGGTCGGTCTGACGCTGCTGCTCGGCTCGATGCTGGGCGGGGCGGTCCGGACCGGTGCCCGGCCGCACCCGGCGCCGTCCCGGCCCGCCACCGACTTCGGCACGCCGGTCTGGCCGAGCGGCGGGCCGTCGGTGGCCCCCGGCGGCAAGAACCCGGCCGGCACGGCGCCCTCGCCGGCCCCGTCCCGGCCGGCCACGCCGAGCGCCGCGGCCACCACCGCCGCGCCGTCCGGCACCCCGGCCTCGCCGAAGGCGGCCCAGGCCACCCCGAGCGGCAAGGCGAAGCCCTCGGCGAAGCCGGAGACCGGCACCGCGGCCCCGGCCGCACCGCCCGCTCCGGCGGCCTCCGCGCCGCCGGCCGCCCCGGCCGGGTCGACGCCCGCGCAGCGTGCCACTCCCGCCGCCCCGGCGGCCGGGACCGGGACGGCGCCGAAGCCGGCCCCGAGCACCGGGAGCGGGACGGGCGGCACCCCGAGCGGGTCCGGCGCCTCGCCGGGCGGCTCGGGACTGCTGGGCGGGGTGCTGGGCAGCGCGCCGCTGGCGGAGCTGTCCGGCGGTGGCGCCCGCAGCTCCCGTCCGGAGCCGGCCACGGCGACCTGACGGGCGGGCCGGGCGGACCGGCCCGGGAACGGCGACCGGCCGGGTGCTCCGTGGGGGAGCACCCGGCCGGTCGGCGTTGTGCGTGCGGAACCTCGGTCGGGCGCTCCGCCGGGCCCGTGCTACTGCGGGGCGCGGCCGGCGCCCCCGGCGAGCTCCTTGGCGGCCTCGGTGAGGTCCTTCGCGGTGTCGATGGCCCGCCAGTAGACGCCCTGCGGCAGCTGGTAGCCGGCCAGCCGCTTGCTGCGGGCCAGCTGCGGGAAGGTGGTCCGCTCGTGGTCGCCGACGTCCGGCAGCAGCTCGGCGAAGTCCGGGCCGAAGACGTAGAGGCCGGCGTTGATGAGGAACGGCGAGGGCGGGGCCTCGATGAAGTCGAGGACGTTGCCGAACTGGTCGGTCTCCACCGCGCCCCACGGGATCCGCGGCCGGGCCAGCGCGAGCGTCGCGACGGCGTCCCGCTCGTGGTGGAAGGCGGCCATGTCGCGCAGGCTGAACCTGGTCCAGATGTCGCCGTTGGTGGCGTACCAGGGCTCGTCGGGGCGGGGCAGCGCCTTCGCGGCGTACTTGAGGCCGCCGCCCCGGCCGAGCGGCTCGGCCTCGACCACCGTGCGGACCCGCAGCGGCAGTTCGGCCTTGTCGAGCCAGTCCTCCAGCACGTCGGCCAGGTGGCCGCAGGAGATGACCGCGTCGGTGACGCCCTCGGCGGCCAGCCAGGCGAGCTGGTGGCCCAGGATGGGCGTGCCCGTGCCCGGGATCTCGACCAGCGGCTTGGGGCGGTCGTCCGTGTAGGGGCGCAGCCGGGAGCCCTGGCCGCCGGCCAGGATGACGGCCTGGGTCACCGGCACCGGGCCGACGGCGGGTGCGGGCGGGGGAGTGGCCGTGGGGCCGGAGTCAGCGGTCATGGCTGAACAATAGGCGCGCCGGGCCCGGGTGGGCGGCCGTCCGCCGCGGTCGGCCGCGCCCGCGGTCCGCCCGGTGGCGGGCTCCCGGGTGGCTCTCCGTCGGCTCTCCGATGGCTCCCGGCCCGGTCAGCCCGCCGCGCCGGCGGCGAACGAGCCGTCGCAGACCGCGCGGGCGAAGGTCCGGGCCCGCTGGACGTCGCCCTGGTACTTGCGCACCGCCGCCTTGCCGAGTTCGGTGGCGAGCGAGCTGCAGTAGGGCGTGAGCGCGGGCTGCTCGCGCATCGCGCGCTCCAGCAGGTCGAGCGCGCTGCCCGGGTTGTGGGCCCGCAGCTCGTCCATGAGCGCGACGCGCAGCGCGTCCTGCGGGGCGAGCCCGTCGGACGTCGTGGTGGTGCTGGCGGTCCGGCCGATCCCCGCGCCGTCCCCGCTGGACGCCGCCACGACCTGCTGGTCCAGCGACGTGGGCGGGGCCCACGGGACCCTGGTCACGGCGAGGGTGCCGGTGGTCACCAGGACGACGGGCAGGGTGAGGGCGACGGTCTGGCCGATACGGCGAACTAGCTGCTTCACGGACAGGAGAGTAGCGGTGGGTAGGGCTCGGATCGCCCTCCGTTACACCATCGAGTGACACGGTGTCCCGGTTCGTCCCGTCACCGGGTTGACGCCGTCGTCCGTCGGAGTGGCCCGGAACGGCGGGAGCCCCGCCGGACCGGTGACGGTCGGACGGGGCTCCGCGCGGCGGGCGGTGGCCCGGCGTGGCTCAGCTGGAGAGGCGGGCGCCGGTGCTGCTGGAGAACACGTGGGTCTCGTTGGCGACGGGCACGACGTGGATCGTCTCGCCGCGGGCCGGGATCTGGCGGCCGTGCACGCGGACGACCAGGTCCTTGTCCTCGCCGCCGATCTTGGTGGTGCCGTAGACGAAGCCGTCCGAGCCGAGCTCCTCGACCACGTTGACGGTGACCGCGACGCCCTCGATGCCGCCGCCGGGGACGATCTCGAAGTGCTCCGGGCGGATGCCGACGGTCACGTTCTTGTCGGTGCCGGCGCCGGCCAGGTCCTCGCGGGAGATGTTGACGACCGAGCCGCCGAACTTCACGCCGCCGTCCACCAGCGGCACCTCGACCAGGTTCATCGCGGGCGAGCCGATGAAGCCGGCCACGAAGAGGTTGGAGGGCCGGTCGTACATGTTGCGCGGGGTGTCGACCTGCTGCAGGACACCGCCCTTGAGGACCGCGACGCGGTCGCCCATGGTGAGCGCCTCGGTCTGGTCGTGGGTCACGTAGACGGTGGTGATGCCCAGGCGGCGCTGCAGGCCGGCGATCTGGGTACGGGTCGAGACGCGGAGCTTGGCGTCCAGGTTGGACAGCGGCTCGTCCATCAGGAAGACCTGGGGCTCGCGGACGATCGCGCGGCCCATCGCGACGCGCTGGCGCTGACCGCCGGAGAGCGCCTTCGGCTTGCGGTCCAGGTAGTCGGTGAGGTCGAGGATCTTGGCGGCCTCTTCGACCTTGGTGCGGATCTCCGACTTGTTGACGCCCGCGATCTTGAGCGCGAAGCCCATGTTCTCCGCGACGGTCATGTGCGGGTACAGCGCGTAGTTCTGGAACACCATCGCGATGTCCCGGTCCTTCGGCGGCAGGTGGGTCACGTCGCGGTCGCCGATGCGGATGGCGCCGCTGTTGACGTCCTCGAGGCCGGCCAGCATGCGGAGGCTGGTGGACTTGCCACAGCCGGAGGGGCCGACCAGGACGAGGAACTCGCCGTGCTCGATCTGGAGGTCGAGCGCGTCGACCGAGGGCGTGGTCGCCCCGGGGTAGACACGGGTCGCCTGGTCGAACGTCACAGAAGCCATGGCTGTGCTCTCCTTCACCGGCAGGAACGTGCCGGACGATCCGAAGTAAAGGGTGGGGGGATCACCAGTCGGCCGGTTCCCAGGGGTGGTCTGAACCTCTGTGCGAATCCGGCTCCGGGCGACGCTACCTGCGTGTACGCCGGTTGTCAGCCCCTCGACGGACGGATTTCGGCATCGGTTCCATCACGCGTGCCCCGTCCGGCCCGCCACCGGCCCGTCACCGCGCCCGCTGCCGCCCGACCCCGGATATCCCCCCACCGCCCGCTCCACGCCCGGTAGACTGCCCCCGGTGCCGCCGTGATCCGTCGCGGACGGTCACCATGCCTCCTTAGCTCAGCTGGCCAGAGCACCGCTCTTGTAAAGCGTAGGTCGTCGGTTCGAATCCGACAGGGGGCTCCGCAGGCCCTCGACGAAGGCCCCCCGGCGCGCAGCCGGGGGGCCTTCGTCGTTCCCCGGCGCGCGGCCGTCGGGTCCGCCCGCCCTCAGGCGAGGGGGCGGCGGGCGGGGCGGAGCTGACGCAGGGTGTGGTCGGGGGCGTGGGTGGTGAAGAGCTCGGCGGCGCGGCGGTAGGAGAGCCGGGCGCGGTGGGTGTGGGGGCAGCGGTCGGCGGCGGGGGTGGCGGCCGGGGCGCGGCGGTCGGTGAGGAGGAGCGGGCCGGCGGTGCGGCCGGCGAGGTGGAGCGGGAGCAGTCGGGCGGTGCCGCCCTGCCAGGTCAGCGGCGGGGCCGAGGGGTGGGTGCGGCGGTGCGGGAGGTCGAGGTCGTCGACGTCCAGGGCGAGCACGGTCTCGACGGGGGCGCCGCTCTCGTGGAGGAGGCGCCAGAGGAGCTGTTCGCGGAGCGGGACGCGGAGGGCGAACAGGGCGCGCAGCTGCTCGGTGGTGAGCGGCCCGGCGCCGGGGTCGGGGGAGGGGAGCGGGAGGGGGCGCAGGCCGTCGGCGGGGTCGGTGCCGATCCAGCCCCGGGCCCGCCACCAGGCGAGGGCGGCGCGCAGCGTGGACAGTTCGCGGTTGAGGGTGCGCGGGTCGGTCCCGGTGCGGCGGCGCTCGACGGCGGTCCGCAGCCGCTCGGCGGCCGAGGGGTGGTCGAGCAGGGCGAGCGGCAGGACGGGCGGCCGGGCGCGGCGACGGGCCGGTCCGGCCGGGACGGGGCGGTCGGCGAGCGCCCAGGCCCAGGTGTCCAGGGCGATCCGGTAGACGCGGCGGGAGCCGTCGCCGAGTCCGGCGGCGGCCAGGTAGCGCTCGACGGCGACCGCGTACTCGACCGGGGGTGGGGTGTCCAAGCGGATGCCTGCTTTCCGCAGTAAACGATGGCGGTCGGATGCTCGGACAGCATAGCCTCCGGCGCAGTAAACAGCAGGTGAAAGCCATTTTTGGCGCTGTTTACTGCGGCAGTGGGAGGGCGGCCAGGAATTGATACGGAAAGGCTCAATCTTTTCTTCGGAAAGCCTTGCCGCCCGCTCCCGCCGGTGGGCAGAGTGGGTGCCCATGACAGGGGAGACGGAACGGTTCCCGGCCCGCCGTCGACGGCTTCCGGGCCGTCCGGCCGTGCTGGGCGAACGCGACTTCAGGTGGTTCTTCGTCGGCTACGCGACCTCGCTGGTCGGCTCCTCGATGGCGCCGGTGGCGGTGGCCTTCGCCGTGCTCGGCGGCGGGGGCGGCGGGACGGAGCTGGGCTGGGTGATGGCCGCCCGGATCCTGCCGATCGTGCTGGTGATGCTGTTCGGCGGGGTGGTCGCCGACCGGCTGGGCAGTCGCCGGGTGATGCTCGCCGCGGACGTGCTGCGCTGCGCGGTGCAGGGCGTCTTCGCGGTGCTGCTGCTCACCGGGCACGCGCGGCTCTGGGTGATGGTGGTCCTGGTCGCCGTCTGGGGCCTGGGCGAGGGGGTGTTCCTGCCCTCGCTGGGCGCGCTGGTGCCCGCGCTGGTCCGTCGGGAGGAGCGGCTGCCGGACGCCAACACCTTGCTGGGGCTGGCGCGTTCGGTGTCGACGGTGGCCGGACCGGCGCTCGCCGGTGTGATCACGGCGGGGTACGGGCCGGGGGCGGTGCTGGTGATCGACGCGGTGACCTACGGGGTCGGCGCGCTCGCGCTGGCCCGGCTGTCCGTCGCGCCCCGGGGAGCGGCGGCAGCGGGGGAGGGGGGTCGCGGGGACTCGATGCTGGCCGACCTCCGCGACGGCTGGAGCGCGTTCCGCTCCCGGCGCTGGCTCTGGGTGACCACCGTGCAGATGGGGCTGTTCAACCTGCTGGTCTGGGCGCCGTTCCTGGTGCTCGGCCCGCTGACCGCGCAGCGGGAGCTGGGCGGGGCACGGGCCTGGGGCCTGGTGATGGGCGTGTACGGGGTCGGGGCGGTGCTGGGCGGGCTGCTGATGCTCGGGCGCCGGCCCGGGCGGCCGCTCGCGGTGGCGACGGTGGCGACCCTCGGCTGGGCGCTGCCCTCGGCCTCGCTCGCGGCGGGGCTGCCGCTCGGCTGGACGGTCGCGGCGGCGTTGGTGGCGGGGTCCGGTGCGGCGGTCTGCGGCTCGCTGTACGAGTCCACGCTGCAGCGCTGGGTACCGGCCGAGGTGCTGGCGCGGGTGACGGCGTTCGGCGGGCTGGGGGCGTTCGTGCTGGGGCCGCTGGGCCTGGCGGCGGCCGGCCCGCTGGCCGACCGGGTGGGAGTGGCGGCCGTGCTGGCCTTCGGTGCGGGGTGGCAGCTGCTGGCCGCGGCGGCGGTGCTGGCGGTGCGCGCCGTGCGCCGCCGGGGCTGGGACGGGGAGCCGGGGGTCGACGCGGAGGTGGTGGAGCCGGCCCGGTCCGCGGCGGGTGCCGGGTGAGGCGGGCGGTCGTACCGTGGGTGGTGCGGGGGCGAACGGAGGAGGCAGACCATGCCCGGTTCTCTCACCATCGGCCACCACGAGGCGGCCGCGTCGCTGGACCGCACGGACGCCGTGCGGCTCGCGACCGTTCTGGACGAGCTCGCCTACCTGCTGGAGATCCCGGGGCCGAACCGGATCAACGACGCCCAGCTCGCGGCCCTGTGCGAGGGCATGCCCGCCGACCGCGCCGAGCTGGCGCGCTGGTCGCGGTCGGCCGCCGCGGAGCTGAAGGGGCGGCGCTCCTGACCGCCGCCGCGCCGGGGCGTCCGCCCGGTCCGCCGTACGATGGCGCGCGGGCCGGGTGGCCGGTGCGCGTCCGGACGGACCCGGGCGGTACCACCGGCGCGGCGGACAGCAGGGGGGAAGACGTGGCGGGGAGTACGACGGCGCCGTTGTCCTGGCTGACGGTGGAGACACCGCTGCCCAGCGGGCCGCTGCACATCGCGGTCACCGCGCAGGGGGTGGCGGCGGTCGGCTACCTCGGGCGGGAGGGCGAACTGCCCCGCTGCACCGACGAGTCGAAGATCGCCGCGGTCACCGACCGGGTCGGCGAGTACCTGGCGGGGCGGCGCCGGGAGCTGGGGCTGCCGATCGACTGGAGCCTGAGCACCGGTCCGCACCGGGAGGTGCTGCGGACCCTGTTCCACGGGGTGCCGTACGGGCGGACCATCACCTACGGCGAACTCGCCGCCCGCAGCGGGGTGTTCGCCGGGGTCGAGGAGCCCGGCCTGGCGGCCAGGACGGTCGGGCAGATGATGGCCGCCAACCCCGTCGCGCTGCTGGTGCCCTGCCACCGGGTGGTGGCCGCGGACGGGATCGGCGGCTTCGGCGGCGGCCGGGTCGGGATCGACGTGAAGCGCTGGCTGCTGACCCTGGAAGGGGTGCTGGAGCCGACGCTGGACTGGAACGGGCCGCTCTAGCCGGGCGGATGACGGTGCGTCAGTGCACCAGCTCGCCCGCCGGGCGGCCGTCGGGGACGAACGGCGGCAGCCGGTGCGGCAGTACCGGCTGGATGCCGGACACCAGGGTGTACTCGATCCCGGTCGGGTCCCCGGCCCAGTCGGTGTCCGGGCGTTCGCCGAGCGCCAGCTGGACCGCGTTCCAGGGGAGGTTGAGCCCGCACAGGCGCAGCTGGTGCAGTCCGCCGGAGGGGCGGGTGTTGACGTCGATGACCACCGGCTCCCCGTGCAGGTGGCGGAACTGCACATTGGAGAGGTAGGCCATGCCGGTGGCCTCGACCAGGCGGCGGGCCGGTTCGAGGTACCGGGGCTCGGTGGTGAAGCTGCGGCGGCGCGAGTGCTTGCTGCGGCCGACGGCGGCCAGCAGGGTGCCGTCCAGGTCGGCGAGGCAGTCCACGGACACCTCGGGGCCGTCGAGGTAGGGCATGACCAGCAGGTCGGCGGGGGTGCCGGGGGTCTCGCGGGCCGCCAGGTCGAGTGCGGCGGCCACCTGGTCGACCTGGACGCGGCTGTCCCAGCCGGCCAGCCGGTGCAGTCCGAAGGGTTCGCGGGTGAGCATCCGGAAGCCCTCCCCGCCGGCGCCGGAGGCGGGCTTGAGGCAGGCGGTGAGGCCGGCCGCCTCGATCAGGTCGACGGCGTCGACCAGTTCCTCGGCGGTGCGCACCAGCCACCAGGGCGGGGTGGGCAGTCCGGCGGCGGCGATCGCCGCGTAGCCGTCGGCCTTGCTGCCGAAGGCGGCGATCGCGGTGGCGGGCGGGCAGGCGAGGGCGGTGCCGACGGCCTCGAACTCGTGGCGGTGCAGGGATATCGCGAGCTGGTGCAGCCGGGGCACGAACACGTCGACGCGGTGGCGGGCGCAGTGGTCGAGGGCGTAGGCGACGTAGGCGTCGGGGGTGAGGTCGGCGGGTTCCAGGCCGGCGGTGTCGGCGGCGGCGAGGACGGGGGAGTCGGGGTCGACGTGGGTCGCGTGGACCCGGACGGCGCGCGGGGCCGCGTGCAGCTGTTCGATGAAGAACACGTTCTCGGCGTACGTGCGGTTGAGCCAGACGGTGACGGGGGCGCTCAAGGGGGCTCCCAGGGCAGGGGTGAACGAGGGGGAAGGGCTCTGGTTCGGCCGCATTCGTCCTGGCTCCGTGGCCCTTTGAGGTCGCACCTTAGCGGCCTGTCGAACGGGCCCGAACGCGGGGTGGGTCCGTCGCGGGTCCGCCGCGTGCCGACCGAAGGGGCGAACCGGACCGTCCTGTTCCGGAACGCAGTAGATCACTTGATCGATTCAATATCGATCAGACATTCTATTCGTACTATTTTTTCGGCCATTCCGACCACTCGAAAGAGTGATTGCGGCGACCCTCCGAATGGGCCCACCATGATTGTTGCAAGTTGCAAGGCGACACTTCATCGGGTACGGGTACGCGAAGGGCTCCCTATGTCGACCGAAACCAACGCCGGTATTCCTGCACCGGGCGGTGAAGCGCAGACCCGGGACCAGCAGAGTCTCGCGACCGCGGCCGCGCGCAACCTCGCGACGACGACCAAGTCCGCGCCGCAGATGCAGGAGATCAGCCCCCGTTGGCTGCTCAGGACGCTCCCCTGGGTCCAGGTCTCGGGCGGCACGTACCGGGTCAACCGCCGGCTGCGCCACGCCGTCGGCCGGGGCCGGGTGAGCTTCGACCGGACGGGCAGCGAGGCCCGGGTCCTGCCCCAGACCCTGCGCGAGGTGCCGGTCCTGCGGGGCTTCCCGGACGACGCGGTGCTGGAGGAGCTGGCCGGGCGCTTCGTCCAACGCGAGTTCTCCGCGGGTGAGGTCCTGGTCGCCGCCGGAGCACCGATCGACGAAGTCCTCATCATCGCGTACGGGAAGCTCAACCGGTTGGGAACGGGCAAGTACGGCGAGGAGACCGTGGTCGGCACCCTGGCCGACGGCGACCACCTCGGCGACGAGGCGCTCCGGCAGGAGGGCGGCGACTGGCCGTACACCGTCCGGGCGGCCACCGCCGGCACCGTGCTGTCGCTGCGCTGGGCCGACTTCCAGGAGCTCGTCGACCGCTCCGACGCCCTCCAGCTGCAGATCATGGAGTACCTGGAAGGCTTCCAGCAGCCGCAGAACAAGCACGGCGAGGCCGCGATCGGCCTGTCTGCCGGGCACCACGGCGAGTACGAACTCCCCACCGCCTTCGTGGACTACGAGCTCAGGCCGCGCGAGTACGAGCTCAGCGTCGCCCAGACGGTGCTCAAGGTGCACTCCCGGGTCGCCGACCTCTACAACCAGCCGATGAACCAGACCGAGCACCAGCTCCGGCTGACGGTCGAGGCGCTGCGCGAGCGCCAGGAGCACGAGCTGATCAACAACCCGGAGTTCGGTCTGCTCCGGAACGCCGACCACGAGCAGCGGATCCAGACCCACTCCGGCCCGCCCACCCCGGACGACATGGACGAGCTGCTGAGCCGCCGCCGCGGCACCAAGCTCTTCCTGGCCCACCCGAGGGCCATTGCCGCCATCGGCCGCGAGTGGAACCGGCGCGGCCTCTACCCGGACACCGTCGAGCTGCAGGGCCGCCAGGTCCTCGGCTGGCGCGGGGTGCCGCTCCTCCCGTGCAACAAGATCCCGATCGTCGGCGGCAGCACCACCTCGATCCTCGCGATGCGTACCGGCGAGGAGAACCAGGGTGTCATCGGTCTGCACCAGACCGGAATTCCGGATGAAGTCGAGCCGAGCCTTTCGGTGCGATTCATGGGAATCGACGAGAAGGCCATCATTTCCTATCTGGTGAGCGCCTACTACTCGGCCGCGATTCTGGTGCCGGACGCCGTCGGCGTGCTGGAGAACGTCGACATCGCCCACCGCCAGGACTGACCGGGTCGGCCGGGATCGCGTCGTCCGTCCGGTCGGGGAAGCACCCCGGCCGGACGGCGCCCCTGACGATCCCGGCCCGCCGCGGGGCCCGTCCGCCACCGGGCCGGCCCGTCGTACCACCAAGGGGGAGGACCCATGGGAATGTTCACGCTGGAGCGCGACCATCGTGAGGGGCACGAGGCGCGGGACGTCCTCGCGCGCACCCGCACCCTGGTCGACCCGGTGCTGCGGGCCGCCGTGGACTCGCTGCCCGGCACCATGCGCCGGGTGGCCGGCTACCACTTCGGCTGGTGGGAGGCGGACGGCTCGCCGTCGGCCGCGCCCTCCGGCAAGGCCATCCGGCCCGCCCTGGTGCTCGCCGCCACCCAGGCCCTGGGCGGGGACCCGGCCAAGGCCACCGCCGCCGCGGCCGCCGTCGAGCTGGTGCACAACTTCACGCTGCTGCACGACGACATCATCGACCGGGACGAGACCAGGCGGCACCGCCCCACCGCCTGGCTGGTGTTCGGCACCACCGAGGCCATCCTGGCCGGCGACGCGATGCACTCGCTGGCCCTGCGCCTGCTGGCAGAGGACGGCCACGCGGTGGCGGGCGACGCCGTCCGCCGGCTGGCCGACTGCGTGGTGGAGCTGTGCGAGGGCCAGCAGATCGACTGCGCCTTCGAGCAGCGCAGCGACGTCTCGCTGACCGAGTGCCTGGCGATGGCCGAGGCCAAGACCGGCGCCCTGCTCGGCGCCGCCTGCGCGATGGGCGCCCGGTACGCGGGCGGCTCCGAGGAGGCCGCACAGGCGCTGGACGGCTTCGGCCGGGAGATCGGTCTGGCCTTCCAGCTGATCGACGACCTGATCGGCATCTGGGGGGACCCGGAGGTCACCGGCAAGCCGGTCGGCGCGGACCTCCTGGTCCGCAAGAAGTCGCTGCCGGTGGTCGCCGCGCTCCGGTCCGGGACGCCCGACGGGGAGCGTCTGGCGGAGCTCTACGCGCTGGAACGGCAGCTGACCGCCGAGGAGTTGGCGAGCTGCGCGGCCGCCGTCGAGGGTGCGGGCGGGCGGGCCTGGGCGCAGGGCGAGTCCTGTGAGCGGATGGCGGCGGCGATGTCCCAGCTGGCGCTGGCGGTGCCCGAGCCCTCGGCGGCCGACGAACTGCTCGCGCTCGCCGAGCTGGTCACCCGCCGGACGCACTGAGGCCGGGCGCGGCCGCCGGGGAGCGGGCCCGCCGCTCGTCCCGGGGCCGGGGCCAAGGTCGGGCCCGGAGGCCCGGGCCCGCCGCCGCCGTCAGGCCGAGGCCTCCAACAGTCGCCGCTCCTTCGCCGGTTCGATGCCGTGGACGATCCGGCCGCGCTTGCGCCCGTCCGGCTCGGTGTCCTCGGCCGCTCCGCGTCGGCGCAGCCAGTCCCAGGTGTCCCTGGCGGTCTCGGCGAAGGGGCGGCAGCGCAGTCCGGCCGCCTCCGCCCGCCCGGTGCCGACCCGCCAGGTCCCCGCCGAATCGGCCTCCTCGGGCAGCCAGAGCGGCAGTTCGCTCCACGGCTGGACGCTGTCCGGGCCCTCCTTCAGCAACTGCGCGTCCGGGACCCAGACCAGCTCGACGTCCGCGCCGCCGGCCACCGCCGCGCACTCCGCCAGGAACTCCCCGTAGGTGAGCCGGTCGGGCGGTGCCGTGGTGAGGAAGCGCCCGGTGGTGCCCGCCGTCAGCAGGTCGAGACCGAAGGCCGCGAAGTCCCGGACGTCGATCAGCTGCATCGGCCGGCCCGGCTCGCCCGGCGCCAGTACCCGGCCGCCCCGGGCCATCCGCTCCAGCCACCAGGGCAGCCGGCCACCCCGTTCGTACGGGCCGATCAGCAGTCCGCTGTTGAGGACCAGCGCGCGGTCGGCGCCGAAGTACTCCAGGACGGCGCGCTCGCACCCGGCCTTGAGCGCGGCGCTGAACTCCTGCCCGGGCGGGGTGTCGGCGGGGCAGGGGTGCAGCGGCGAGGTCTCGTCGACGGTTCGGGCCGGCCAGTCGGCGAAGGCGTGGACGGAGGAGATCAGGGTGTAGTGGCCGACGCGGTCGCGCAGCAGCCGGGCCGTGGCGGCGGCCTGGGCGGGCTGCTGGGCCGATGAGTCGACCACGGCGTCCCAGTGCCGGCCCTCGACCAGCCGCGCCAGGTCCTCGGCCGAGTCGCGGTCGCCGTGGACGGCCTCGACGCCCGGCAGATCGGCGGCCGTGCGGCCGCGGTTGAAGGTGGTGACCTGGTGGCCCCGGGAAAGGGCCTCGGAGGCGAACGCCCGCCCCAGGAAGGAGGAGCCGCCGAGCAGAAGGATCTTCATACCGGCAAGGCTGTCCCGGCCACTCGCTCCGCATACCGCCGTTCGCCCTGGGCGGAGGCCCGGCTTCCGGCAGCCCGCCCCCGGACCGGCCGCTCCGTGCCCGTCCGCCCCCGCGCCCGTCCACCCGCTGCCGCCCTCCACCCGCTGGCGCAGCCCTCACCGGGATGCCGCCTCCCGGGGACCCGCATAGCATCCGAGCTGTACCCCGGGCCCGGGAAGGACGCCCCCATGACCCAGCCGGAGTTGGAGGCCATGGCCGCCGACGCCTACGTCTACGGCTATCCGCTGGTCGCCGGCCTCACCATGCTCGACCGCTTCGTCAACGGCGGTCTGGGCGTCCTGCCGCCCGCCCCGTTCAACCGCTTCGCCCACGCCACCCGCCGGGCGGGCCCCGAGGACGACTTCGGCTCCGCCAACGTCGACGTCCTCTACTCGGTCGCCCCGCTGGACCTCTCCGAGGGGCCGCAGCTGCTGCGGGTGCCGGAGGCCGGACCGGCCTACTACGTGCTGCAGTTCGTCGACGCGTGGACCGCCAACTTCGCCTACATCGGCAGCCGGGCCACCGGCACGGCCGCCCAGACCTGGCTGATCGTGCCGCCCGGGTGGCACGGCACCCCGACCGACCCGGACCGGGTGATCGTCGCGCCGACGACCGTCGCCGTCCTGGTCGGCCGGTTCGCCTGCGCCGGCCCGGAGGACCTGTCCCGGGTGCGGGCGCTCCAGGCCGGGCTGGTCCTCGAACCGATGGAACCGGGTGGCCTCGCCGCCGGACTGCCGGCGCCGGACCCGGAGGTGCCCGAACGGCTGGCCTTCTTCGAACGGCTCCGGATCTGGGCGGCCGCCTTCCCCCCGGCCGGGCCCGACCAGGACTACCAGCAGCGGTTCGCACCGCTCGGCCTGCTCGACCCCGGGCCCTCCCCGTACCGCGGGGCCGTCCCGGACTGGACGCTCGCCCTGGCGAGCGGCCTCGCCGCCGGTCGCGAACGGGTCGAGGACGCCACCCGGCCGCCCGAGGACCACCCGGCCGGCGAATGGCGGGCGGCCCTCCACCTGTTCGACCACAATGTCGACTTCCTCGGCCCGGGGACCCTGGACGGCCCCGAGTGGCGGATCGCGGACCGCCGCGCCGCCTACCTCAGCCGGGCCGCCGCCGCCCGGGCCGGCCTCTGGGGCAGCCACGCCTACGAGGCGCTGTCGGCGGCCACCACCGAGGACGCCGACGGCCGCCCGCTGGACGGCGCCCACCAGTACACCCTCCGCTTCCCGCCGGACGGCCTGCCGCCGGTGGCGGCCTTCTGGTCCCTCACCGTGTACGGCCTGCCCGACCACCGCCTGGTGCCCGACCCGGGCGGCCGGTACGCGATCGGCGACCGGACCCCCGGCCTGGTCCGCGACCCGGACGGCGGTCTCACCCTCCACCTGGGCCACGAACGGCCCGCCGACCCGGCCGGGGCCGCCAACTGGCTGCCCGCGCCCGACGGCCCGTTCCGCCCGGTGATGCGGCTCTACCGGCCGGGCCCGGCGGCCCTGGACGGGTCGTACCGCCTCCCGCCGCTGCGCCGGCGGTAGCGCCGCGCGCTGCCCCGTGCCGAGCCGCCCCGAGCCGCCCCGAGCCGCCCTGCGCCGCGCGGCCCTCCCGAACGGCTCAGTGCGCCGAAGGACCCGGCGAAGCGGGCGGCTCCGAGGGGGCGGCTGTGGACGGGGCGGGGGACGGGGTCGCCGACCCGGTCGGGCTCGGCGTGGACGTGGGAGTCGGTGTCGGAGCCGGCGGCGTGGGCGTCGCGGTCGGGGTCGTGCCGCCGGTCGGGGTGCTCGTCGGGGCCGGGGTGACCGTCGGCGCGGCGGTGGGTGCCGGGGTGCCGGACGGGGCCGGCCCGCCGGTGGGGGTGGGGCTCGGCACGGCGGTCGGTTCGCCGGTGCCCGGCTCGGCCGGAGCCGAGGTGGACCCGCCCCGGTGCTGCGGTCCGCCCTCCAGGGTGACGACGGCCTGCGAGGGCGGCAGCGCGATCCGGGCGGTCCAGCGGGTCGCCGGGGCGAGGTCCTCGTCGACGCTGACGATCACCGTGATCCGCTGACCGGGCGCGAGCGTCCCGGAGTCGCGGCTGAGCCGCAGCCAGGACACGTCCACCACGGCGTGCCAGCGGATCTCGGTGCCGCCGGAGTTCGTGAGGGTGAGCACCGTCCGGTTGCCGTACTCGCCGGCCTCGACGGTCAGCAGACCGGACGGTGCGGGAGCCCCGTTCGAGGAGGCACCCGGGCCGGACGGCACCACCGCCGTCCCGCCGACGGGGGCCGGAGCCGCGACCAGGGTGGGGCTGGCGAGCGGGGTCGCGCCGTGGGCGGGGACCGGGATCAGTGGGCCCTGGATCCCAGGAAGCAACGTTTCTGCACTGACCGGCCCCGCCCCGGCGAGCTCCATCCCGGCCACCGCCGGTCCGCTGCCCCGGCCCGGGGCAGCGCCGATCCCGCCGACTCCGCCGGTCCCCCCGGCCGCGCCGATCACGGCGCCGAGCACCGTGCCGTCCACCGGGACGACCGAGGCGTCCGGGCCCCGGCCCGCCGTACCGTCCGCTGCGCCCCCGGGGCGCCTGCCGCCCGCCGGGCGCCCGTCCTCCTCGACCCGGACCGAGGAGACCGCCGCGGCCGCCCCCGGCCCGCCGCCGCTCCGGTGCCCGGCCCACAGCGCGACGACCGGCGCGGCCAGCACGGCGGCCAGCACCCCGGTGGTCACCACCCGACGCCGCACCGTGGGCCCGCGTCCGGAGTCCGGCGCGCGATGGCGGGGGAACCCGCCCTGGTCGAAGCGGAGCCCGGGCTCGGTCACCGGGACCGGCGTGCCCGCCCGTCGCCCGGTCGGCTCCCGGGGCGCCGACGGCAGGAACGCCAGGGCGCCCGCCGGAGCGCCGGACCCGCCGGCCGGTGAGCCCGCCGCCCCTGCTCCCGCCCCCGCTCCCGTCGCTGTTCCCGTCCCCGCTCCCGAGTCCGGCCCCGACCCCGCTCCGACCGGCGCGGTGAGCACCGGCAGCCCGGACAGCCCCGGGCCCTGCGGCACCTGGTCCGCGACCCGCTCCGCCGTGCCCCGGCAGGTCGGGCAGTCCACCACGTGCTGCACCAGCTCCCGGCGGAGCGCCGGGCCGAGCACCCAGTCCCGCCAGCTCTCCGCCCCGGCGCCGCCGAGCCGGTCCAGTTCGGGGCAGCTGCCCACGCCGAGCACCAGCAGGGCGGCCCTGGTCCGGTCGACCTCGGCCCGCGCGGAGGCGAGCAGCACCCGGACGGTGTCGAAGGGCCGGCCCAGGACGGCGGCCACCTCGATCGGGCTGAGCCGGTGGCGGACCGCCAGCTCCAGCGCCTCGCGCTGCTCGGGGTCGGTGCCGGCTGCCTCGGGCCAGGCCAGCGAGGCCAGCTCGCGCCGCCGCCGGACCGCCTCCGTCCCGCCGTCGCCGTCCCCTCCCGCCGCGTCCCTGCCCACTGCCTCCCGGCCCGCCCCGACCGCCCCGATCCCGCGCGCGCTCCGCGCCGCACCCGTCGTGCCCGCCGCACCCGCCGCACCCGTCTCCGGACCGCCCTGCGGGCCGTCCGCCAGCCGCCGCAGGCAGCAGTACCGGGCCAGCGAGTAGAGCCAGGCCCGGAGCAGCCCGGGCTCGGCCAGCCGGGCCCCGTGCCGCACCGCCAGCTCGCGCACCTCCCGCAGGGCGGCCGCCGCGGCCTCGTGCTCGCACAGCACCGAGAGGCAGTAGGTGAAGAGGCCGTCGACCTGTCGCTCGTATGCCGCGAGGACGGCGTCGCGCGGCCCTTCCGTACTCGTCGTCACCCGTCCGACGGTAGAGACGGCGGCGGCCCGTCCCGGGCCATTCCGCGCGGTTGTACTTCTTTCGGGTAACAACATCGCTCATTCGTGGACCGGATCCCGCTCCCGCCCCCGGCGCCTTCCCGCCCCGGCGCCTTCCCGCCCCCGCGCCTCCCCGCCCGGGCCGCCCGGCCCGGCCGCCCCCCGCGTTGTCGTACCCGGGCGCTACGGTGACCGCATGGCTGCCCGTACCAAGACCACCGCCAAGCCGCGCCCGGCCTACCGCTGCACCGAGTGCGGCAACCAACTGCCCAAGTGGGTCGGCCGCTGCCCGGAGTGCAACGCCTGGGGCACGGTCGAGGAGTACGGCGCGGTGCCGATCCGGACGACGGCCGCCGGGCCGGTCAGCTCGCCCGCCCGCCCGATCGGCCAGGTGGACGGCCAGGTGGCGACGGCCCGCTCCACCGGCGTGCCCGAGCTGGACCGGGTGCTCGGCGGCGGTCTGGTCCCGGGCGCCGTGGTGCTGCTGGCCGGCGAGCCGGGCGTCGGCAAGTCCACCCTGCTGCTGGACGTCGCGGCCAAGGCCGCCGGCGCGCAGCACCGCACGCTCTACGTCACCGGCGAGGAGTCGGCCGGCCAGGTGCGGCTGCGCGCGGACCGGATCAACGCGCTCTCCGAGCACCTCTACCTCGCCGCCGAGTCCGACCTCGGCGCCGTCCTCGGCCACATCGAGGCGGTCGACCCCGGTCTGCTGATCCTGGACTCGGTGCAGACCATCGCCTCCGCCGAGCTGGACGGCGCGCCCGGCGGCCCGGCCCAGGTCCGCGAGGTGGCCGGCGCGCTGATCCGGGCCTCCAAGGACCGGGGCATGGCCACCCTGCTGGTCGGCCACGTCACCAAGGACGGCCAGATCGCGGGCCCCCGCCTGCTGGAGCACCTGGTGGACGTCGTCCTGAGCTTCGAGGGCGACCGCCACGCCCGGCTGCGGATCATCCGCGGGATCAAGAACCGGTACGGCGCGACCGACGAGGTCGGCTGCTTCGAGCTGCACGACGAGGGCATCGAGGGCCTGGCCGACCCGTCCGGCCTCTTCCTGACCAGGCGTGACAAGCCGGTGCCCGGGACGTGCCTGACCGTGACCCTGGAGGGGAAGCGCCCCCTGGTCGCCGAGGTGCAGGCGCTGATGGTGGATTCGCAGATCCCCTCGCCCCGCCGGACCACCTCCGGCCTGGAGTCGCCCCGGATCGCGATGATCCTCGCCGTGGTCGAGCGCCACGGCGGCGTGAAGCTCGGCAAGCAGGACATCTACACCGCCACCGTCGGCGGTGTGAAGCTCTCCGAGCCCTCGGCGGACCTCGCGATCGCCCTCGCGGTGGCCAGCTCCTCCTCGGACACCCCGCTGCCCAGCAACCTGGTCGCGATCGGCGAGGTCGGCCTGGCCGGTGAGGTGCGGCGGGTGACGGGTGTGCAGCGGCGGCTGGCCGAGGCGCACCGGCTGGGCTTCACCCACGCGCTCGTCCCGCCGGACCCGGGCAAGGTCCCGCCGGGCATGAAGGTGGTCGAGGTGGCGGACATCGGCGAGGCGCTGCGCGCGCTCCCGGGCCGCCGTCGGGCCGCCGCGAAGCCGAAGGGTGAGGCCCCGTCGGCGCCGCCGGCCCCCCGCGCGCACCGGCCGGCGGCCTACCCGGAGGAGGTCATGGAGGGGTGGGAGTCGCTCGACTCCGACGAACTGCACTGACCCAAGCCCTGTCGTTGCCGCACGCAGTTAGACTTTCCCCTGTCTCATTGGTGATAAGGCAGTACTAAGCGACAGAGCAACAGACCGCAGGCCGGCGCCCCCCGCACGAGGCGACCGGTACGGGGTCGACCGGAGGAGTCACGTGGCAGCCAGCGACCGGGCGGACAAGTCCTCCCGCGAGGAGGCCCTGCTGCGGGCCTCCCTCACCGCCATCGCCCCCGGCACCGCACTGCGTGACGGTCTGGAGCGGGTGCTCCGGGCCAACACCGGCGGTCTGATCGTGCTCGGTTTCGACAAGACCGTCGAGCCGATCTGTACCGGCGGCTTCGTGCTCGACGTCGAGTTCACCGCGACCAGGCTGCGCGAGCTGTGCAAGCTCGACGGCGCCGTGGTGCTGGACAAGGACATCACCAAGATCGTCCGGGCCGGCGTCCACCTGATGCCGGACTCCACCATCCCGACCGACGAGACCGGTACCCGCCACCGCACCGCCGAGCGGGTCAACCGGCAGACCGGCTTCCCGGTGGTGGCGGTCTCGCACTCGATGCGGCTGATCGCCATGTACGTCAACGGCACCCGCCGGGTGCTGGAGGACTCCACCACCGTGCTGTCCCGCGCGAACCAGGCGCTGGCCACCCTGGAGCGCTACAAGCTGCGCCTGGACGAGGTGGCGGGCACGCTCTCCGCACTGGAGATCGAGGACCTGGTGACGGTCCGGGACGTCACCGCCGTCGCGCAGCGGCTGGAGATGGTCCGGCTGATCGCCACCGAGATCGCCGGCTACGTGCTGGAGCTCGGCATCGACGGCCGACTGCTCTCGCTCCAGCTGGACGAGCTGATCGCGGGTGTGGAGCCGGAGCGCGAGCTGGTCGCCCGGGACTACTTCCCGGAGCGCGCCGCCAAGAAGGGCCGGACCGTCACCGAGGTCCTGGCCGACCTGGAGGCGCTGACCCACGCCGAGCTGCTCGACCTCACGACGGTGGCCAAGGCGCTCGGTTACTCGGGCACGCCGGAGTCGCTGGACTCGGCGGTCTCGCCGCGCGGCTACCGGCTGCTGGCCAAGATCCCGCGCCTGCCCAACACGGTGATAGAGCGCCTGGTGGAGCACTTCGGCGGACTGCAGAAGCTGCTGGCCGCCAGCATCGACGATCTGCAGACGGTCGAGGGCGTCGGCGAGACCCGGGCCCGCTCGGTCCGCGAGGGCCTGTCCCGCCTTGCCGAATCGTCCATCCTGGAGCGCTACGTCTGATCGGACGCGGGCGCCACGAGGTGCCCGGCCCCGGACATGCAGAAGGCCCGGACCGTGGAAACGGTCCGGGCCTTCTGCGTGTCCGGAAGGACCGGCCTCAGTTCTCCAGCCGGATCGGGGAGCGGGCCGAGGCCTGGCCGCCGGAGAGGCCGGTGAGGTCGGCGACCACCAGGTAGTTGCCGGCCGGGGCGGTCGCCGGGTCGGCGGTCGCGCACTGAGGCTTGCTGCGGACCCGGTCCCAGCCGAAGGTCTCGGTCAGCCCGCCGTTGGCGGGGAGCTGGACCCAGGCGCTGCTCCGGTCGGCCGGGCAGTCGCCGGAGGACCAGATGCGCTCGCCGTTGCTGGCGGTGACGGTGATCGCGGAGGCGGTCCGGCCCAGGTCCACCCGGCAGTTGGTGGCCGAGGAGTTGTTGATGGTCAGCGCCAGCTTGGGCTTGTCCTTGGGCTGGTAGGAGTTCTGGGCGCTGGCCAGATTGAGCGTCACCTGGGAGGAGGCGCAGACCGGCAGGGCCATGATGTCGGTGGTGTTCACCGGGGGCTGGCCGCCGTTGCCGCCCGCGCCGCCGGTACCGGCCGGAGCGCCGCCGCCCGAGGCGCTTCCGCCGCTCGTGCCCGTGCCGCCGCCGCTCGTGCCACCGCCGGCCGCACCGCCGGCCGCGCCGCCGCCGCCGCACCGCCGGCCGCGCCGCCGCCGGCCGCCCCGCCGGTGGCGGGTGCCGGGGCGGTGCCGCCGGTCGTGCCGCCGGTGCTGAGGCTGACGTCGCCGCCGCCGGAGCCGCCCACCGCGCCGCCGGAGGCGCTGCCGCCGCCACTGCCGCTGCCGGGCCGGGAGTTGTTGGCCGGTCCGCTCGGCGAGGCGCCCGGCGTGATCGCCTGGGCGGGCGTCTGGTTCTGCGACTGGGTCGGTGCGGCCTGTGCGGCCTTGTCCTTCGCTCCGTCGCCACCCCCGCCCTGATCGGCCATCAGCCAGATGACGAGGGCGGCGACCGCGACGGCGGCGACGATCACGACGACACGCCGACGCCAGTAGATCGAGGCCGGCAGCGGTCCTACGGGTTGACGGAGAGAGGGCACGCCCAAACTCTACGAGACAGTGTGTGCCCCTTGACGCACCAACACCGCACAGTCACCCCTTCCTTCACATGATCCGCCATTTGCGCCGTTCGGGCGAGGCTGAATGGGGTGTTTTGCGCGCTGAACCGGAATCTCATGATCCGCTTCGGTGGTCGGCTCGGGCGTGGGAGGATCGAAGGGCCATGGCTGCCAACACCGTCACCCCCGTCCTCCCCGCACCCGCCGGCCCCGCCGCGCCCCCGGGTCCCGGGACGTCCGCCGAGGCCGCGCCGAAGCTCGGACTGCCCCTGCCGGTCCTGCACGCGACCGTGCTCGACTGGTACGCGGCCAACGCCAGGGAGCTGCCCTGGCGGACGCCGGACGCCTCGCCCTGGGCCGTGATGGTCAGCGAGTTCATGCTCCAGCAGACCCCGGTGAAGCGCGTCCTGCCCGTCTGGGAGACCTGGATGGAGCGCTGGCCCACCCCGGCCGACCTGGCCGCCGAGGCGCCCGGCGAGGCCGTCCGGATGTGGGGGCGGCTGGGCTACCCGCGCCGGGCGCTGCGCCTGCACGGCGCCGCGGTGGCGATCACCGAGAAGCACGGCGGCGAGGTCCCGGAGGACCACGCGACCCTGCTCTCGCTGCCCGGGGTCGGTGAGTACACCGCGGCGGCGGTGGCCTCCTTCGCCTTCGGCCAGCGGCACGTGGTGCTGGACACCAATGTCCGCCGGGTGTTCGCCCGCGCCGTGACCGGTGCCGAGTACCCGGCGCAGGCCACCACGGCGGCCGAGCGGCGGACCGCGACCGCGCTGCTGCCCGCCGCCGACCGCACGGCCGCCACCTGGGCGGTCGCCGTGATGGAGCTGGGCGCGCTGGTCTGCACGGCCCGGAGCCCGGAGTGCGGGGACTGCCCGCTGTTCACCTCCTGCGCCTGGCAGCGGGCCGGCCGCCCGCCCTACGAGGGCCCGGCCCGGCGCGGCCAGACCTACGAGGGCACCGACCGCCAGGTGCGCGGCAAGCTGCTCGCGGTGCTCCGCGAGGCGCACGACGAGGTGCCGCAGGCCCGGCTCGACGAGGTCTGGCCGGACGCCGTGCAGCGCGCCCGCGCCCTGGACGGGCTGGTCGCCGACGGGCTGGTCGAGCCGGTCGAGCAGGGCGTCTACCGGCTGCCCCGGTAGCGGTACCGACCCCGGGAACGACAGAGGCCCCCGCCCGCCGGTTCGGCGAGCGGGGGCCCGGTGCGTTCCGGGGCGGACCCGGTCAGATCGCGACGGCCTCGGCGTTGCCGACCGAGGCGCCCTTGCCGGCCTCGCCGTCCTTGGCGTCGGCGGGCGGCTCGCCGGCCCCGCGCAGCGGCACCTCCCGCATGAAGACGGCGGCGGCGACCGCGATCACGGCGGCGGCCGCACCCCAGAGGAAGACGGTGTGCATGCCGTTGGCCACCGCGTGGTGGTAGGCGTCCTGGACCGGCGCGGGCAGCGCCTTGAGCGCGTTCGGGCTCAGCTGGGCCGGGTCGCCGCCCTGCGCGGAACCCGCCCCGGCGGCCGAACCGAGCCGCTCGTTCATGGTCTCGGTGACCCGGTTGTTGAACAGCGCGCCGAAGAGCGCCACACCGAAGGAGCCGCCGATGGTGCGGAACAGGGTGGCGGTGGAGCTGGCCACACCCATGTCCTTGAGCTCGACGCTGTTCTGCGCGACCAGCATGGTGATCTGCATCAGGAAGCCCATACCGGCACCGAGCACCACCATCCAGCAGGCGGAGGTGAAGCCCGAGGTGTCGGTGGAGAGGGTCGACAGCAGCACCATGCCGGCGGTCATCACGACGGTGCCGATGATCGGGTAGATCCGGTACTTGCCGGTCTTGGTCACCGCCTGGCCGACCACCAGCGAGACGACCAGCATCCCGAACATCATCGGCATCAGCAGCAGGCCGGAGTTGGTCGCCGAGGCGCCCTGCACGGTCTGCTGGTAGAGCGGCAGGAAGACGGTCGAGCCGAACATCACGAAGCCGACCACGAAGCCGATGATCGAGACCAGGGTGAAGTTCAGGTTCTTGAACAGCGACAGCGGCAGCATCGGCTCCTCGACCCGCTGCTCGACGTAGCAGAAGCCGATCAGGGTGGACGCGGCCAGCGCGCTCAGGCCGAGGATCTGCTTCGAGCCCCAGGCGTACTCCTGGCCGCCCCAGGTGGTGATCAGGGTGAGCGAGGTGATGCCGGTGGTGAGCAGCAGCGCGCCGAGGTAGTCGATCCTGGCCTTGCTGCGGACCTTCGGCAGCTTCAGGGTGACCACGACGACGGCGAGCGCGACGGCGCCGAGCGGCAGGTTGATGTAGAAGGTCCAGCGCCAGTTCAGGTGGTCGGTGATGAAGCCGCCGACCAGCGGACCGCCGATGGTGGCGAGCGCCATCACCGCGGCGAACATGCCCTGGTACTTGCCGCGGTCGCGCGGCGGGACCAGCGCGCCCATGATCGACATCACGCCGACCATCAGACCGCCGGCGCCCAGGCCCTGGAGGGCGCGGAAGCCGATGAGCTCCGTCATGTCCTGGGAGAGGCCGGAGAGCGCCGAGCCCGCCAGGAAGATCACGATCGAGGTGAGGAAGACGCCCTTGCGGCCGTAGAGGTCGCCGAGCTTGCCCCAGATCGGGGTGGAGGCGGCGGTGGCCAGGGTGTAGGAGGTGACCACCCACGAGAGGTGCTCGGCGCCGCCGAGCTCGCCGACGATGGTCGGCATCGCGGTGCCGACGATCAGGCCGTCGAGCATGGCGAGCAGCATGGTGACGACCAGGCCGATCATGACCAGGCGGATCTCGCGGGCCGAACGGGGCTGCTCGTCCTCGGCCGGTTGCTTCTCGGGGGCCGCGGTGCCGGCCTTGGGCTGTGACATGGGTGGGACTCCCGGACAGGGGGCGGGCGACCGGTGGGGCCTGCGGAAGCCCCCTTACTTGTCGCCCGGCTAGTTTGTGGACCGTGGGCACGGTAGGTTGTTCACTAGCCGGTCGTCAAGCCAGTTTTTCGGTGGACTCCCGGGGCAGGAAGAATGGGCGCACCAGTGGTCGCCGGTCGGGGCGCCCGCCGCTCATGCCGCGGCGGCCGCAGGTCGCCGGGGACCGAACCACGACGCAGTCAGAGGCAGGCGATGGGCACGACGCAGAGCCCCCGTAGCGACACCCGGGCGCGCATCGTCGCGATCGCCCTGGAGCTCTTCTCCGAGCAGGGCTACGAGCGCACCTCGCTGCGGGAGATCGCGGACCGGCTGGGCGTCACCAAGGCCGCGCTCTACTACCACTTCAAGACGAAGGAAGACATCGTCCACGGCATCGTGGCGACCACCGCGGCGCCGATCGACGAGCTGATCGCCTGGGGCCGCGAGCAGACCTGGACCCCCGAGGTGCGGGACGAGCTGATCCGCCGGTTCGCGGCCGGGATGGCCGAGCGGGTGCCGCTGCTGCGCTTCTTCCAGGAGAACCAGCCCGCGCTGCGCGACCTGCCGGCCGGTCAGGAGTTCCGGGACCGCATGATCGCCCTGGTCCGGCTGGTGCACGGCCCCGGGGCGACCTTCGAGGACCGGCTGCGGGCGATGATGTCCCTCTTCACCATCAACTCGGCGCTCTTCCTGCTGTACCAGGACCAGCGGCCCGGGGTCGACCGCTACGTCGGGGACATCCCGGTCGCCGAGGCCACCCGCGAGGAGGCGATCGAGGCCGCCCAGCACGTGGCGCTGGAGATCTGCCGGTTGATCGTGCGGCCCGCCCCGACGGACTGAGTTGTTCGAGGGGCGCGCACCGACCGGCCCGCGCCCCGCTGCCCCTCGCCCGCCGCCGCCCGAATCCCCCGAGCGGCCCTCGCCCCCACTGCCCGGGGGATCAGAAGTCGGTGACCCCGCGCGCGGCGAGGTAGGCGATCGGGTTGATCACCGCGCCGTACTGGTTGGCCGAGCGGATCTCGAAGTGCAGGTGCGGCCCGGTCGAGTTGCCGGTGTTGCCGGAGCGGCCGATCTGCTGCCCGGCCGCGACCTTCTGGCCCGGCGACACCGCGAGCGCCGACATGTGCGCGTACTGGGCGAAGCGGCCGTCGGCCAGCCGCAGGACGACCTCCTTGCCGTACGCGCCGTCCCAGCCGGCCGACACCACGGTGGCGTTGCCGACCGCGAGCAGCGCGGTGCCGGGGGATACCGCGAAGTCCACGCCGGTGTGGTACCCGGCCGCGTACTCGGGGTTGCGCACGCCGTAGGGGTTGCTGGTCGGCGCTCCCGGGATCGGCGCGGACCACTGCCGGGCCGGGGCCGGGGTCGGCGCGGGGGCAGGGGCAGGGGCGGCGGGTGCGGGGGCCTGCTCCGGTGCGGCGGGCTCCGGCTCGGCGGCGGGTGCCTGCTCCTCGGCCGGGGCCCCTCCCTCGGGCTGCCCCTCGGCCGGGGCCTGGTCGGCGGACGGCGCCGGGGCCTCCGCCTGCGCGGGCAGCAGATTGACGGCGATCGCCACCGAGTCCTGGGCCGAGGACTGCTCCGACGGCAGGGTGTACGGGCTGGGTCCGGCGACCTGGACCAGTGCGGGCGCCGGGGCCGCGCCGTGCGGCGCGGTGAACACCGAGCTGCCGGGGGTGGTCGGGGCGATGGTCTGCGCCGAGGCGCTGACCGCGGCGGTGAGCACCAGGGCACCGGTCAGGACGGCCGCCCCGGCCGCGGCGGCGGTGGTGGAGCGGTTCCGGTCGGTCTGCCGAAGGAAGGAGTCGGCGAGCCGGCACAGGGTCGGCCCCAGCGGCGGGACAGGAGACATCGGAACCTCACGAACACGTACGGGGGCAGCACGCTGAGCCCGTTCGGGCGTGCAGAGTGGGGGACCACTCAGGTGTAACCGTCACCGACCGGACTCCCAAACCGTGTGACGTACTACGGCGTGTAGTCATCATCGGGCCGGAAATTCAAACCGACGGAGTAACGATCATGCGATCGGATGCTCCGTTCATGGGACGAGGACCGGCCCCGCCGGTCCCGCCGTCCTACTACCCCCGCTCGTACCGCCCCCGAGGGCTGTGAGGAGCACCACCTGCCCGCCGGGTTTGGACCGTCCGGGTACAAAGAGTCCAGCAAAGAATCCGGCCCGCCCCCGCGGGTGCGGGAGCGGGCCGGATCGGCTCAGCGGTGCCTGGTCACGGACCGGGCGTCAGAGCTCGGTTCGATCAGTTGTCGACCGGGCGGACGCGGATCCAGGTCTCCAGGTAGTTCGAGGACTCGTTCTCGACCTCGATGCTGGTGCCCGTCTTCGGGACGATGACGCTGCTGTACGGGTTGTCCTTGGTCCAGTAGGACTTCAGGTCGGAGAACTCGTCGACACCCTTGGCCTTCGGGATGACCGTCTCGACGCCCGCCTTGTGCAGGGTCAGACCGTCGGTGCGGCGCGAGCCGAAGGTGGAGTCGTAGCCGTTGATGCGCGGGCGCATCAGCGAGCCGTCCTTCCACTTCAGCGGGGTCGGGTGCGAGTCGACCGGCAGGATCAGGCCCTGACCCGGGTGGTTGGTGACGTTGTTGTCGGTCTGCGACTCGTCCCAGTACCAGATCAGCAGACCGGCCTGGTACGGGTAGTGCTCGACGAAGAGCGGCTTGTCGGCGAAGCCGAAGTTGTACGGGCCGACCTTGAGGGTGCGGTCGTACGAGACGTACTGCCGGTTCTCCGCGATGTAGTACTGGTTGTAGTCGTTGGTGAACGAGCCGGTGGTCCGCGAGAAGCCCTTGGCGGTCCAGCCGTTGTCACCGTTCTCGGCACCGTCGGTGAAGACGTTGGCGCCGTCCGCGGTCACCGCGATGTCGTCCAGGGCCAGGCCCTTGAGGTGCAGACCGCCATCGGTGGTGTAGCGGAAGCGGACCTTGACGGCCTTGCCGGCGTAGGCGTCCAGCGGGAAGGCGAGGTCGCCCCACTTGTCGCCCGAGTTGCCGGTCAGCGAGGCCTTGCCGGAGGGGTCCTTCGGCAGCGCGACGCCGTTGTAGGTGCCGTCGAGGGCGACCCAGTTGGCGCCACCGTCGGTGGAGACCTCGGCGTAGCCGTAGTCGAAGTCCTGCTCGATGTCGTACCAGGCCTTGGCCGACAGCGAGGCCTTGGCCTTGCCGGTCAGGTCGAGGTCACGGGTCAGCGAGACGTTGAGGTCGTCCGCGCTGCCGCTCCACCACTCGTTGGCGCCCGCGAAGGGCTTGTTGATGGTGGTGGTGACGGCCTTCTTCGGCAGGTCGACGACGAGCGCCTGCGGGAGCGCGCTGTTGTACTCGACCGGGCCGATGTGGTGGGTCGACTCGGTGCCGGCCTTGGCCTTGTCGAACTTCAGCCAGCCGAGCTTGAGCTTGCTCCAGGCGTCGAGGTCGTTCGGCATGTCGCCGATCGAGTTCTTGCCCTCGCCGAGCCAGGAACCGGACGACATCAGCGACCAGAAGCCGACCGAGTTGTCGATGCCGCTGCCGGAGGTGTCGTAGAGGTCCGGCAGACCGAGGTCGTGGCCGTACTCGTGGGCGAAGACACCGAGGCCGCCGTTCTCGGGCTGCATGGTGTAGTCGCCGACCCAGACGCCGGTGCCGCCGACGGGGGTGCCGCCGAGCTTGTTGGTGTCCGGGCCGGTGGTGCCGGCGCCGGTGCCGTAGGCGTACGAGCGGTGGGCCCACAGGGCGTCAGTGCCCTGCTTGCCGCCGCCGGCCGACTGGTCCTCACCGGCGTGCACGATCTGGAAGTGGTCGATGTAACCGTCCGGCTCGTTGAAGTTGCCGTTGTGGTTGTAGTCGTACCGGTCCCACTGGTCGTACTGCGCGATGGTGGCCTTGATCTGCGCGTCCGTCTGGCCCTTGGCCTTCTGGTCGGCGACCCAGGTGTTGATCGCGTCGCGGATCAGGTCCTGCGCGTTGGCGCAGACGTGCTGGCCGCAGTAGTCCGAGCCGTAACGGGCCTCGTTGTACTTGACCTTCACCCAGTCGGTGACCTGACCGTCGACCGAGTAGCGGCCCGAGGACTGCTTCTCGTAGTAGGTCTTCAGCGAGTCACCGGACTTGTTGAAGTACAGGTCCTGGTAGTGCTGCTGGTTGTAGTCAGCCTGCCAGAGGGTGGAGTTGTTGGTCGCGGCGTCGGGCTTCTCGATCTGGTTGCGCTGCGGGCCGGGCTGGCCGCCGTACTTGATCTTGCCGTCCGGGGTCTTGGTGGTGTTGTCCACCTCGTCGCCGAACTCCACCAGGATGGTGAAGATCTTGTCCGTGCGCTCACGGGCCAGCTCGACGTACTTGTCCTTGCCCAGCTTGATGCTGGAGCCGCCGCCGTGCTGCTCGATCTGGGCCGTGCCCGCGAGCAGCTGCTCGGTCGCGGCCTTCTGCTCGGCCTCGACCTTCTCGGTCAGCGGGCCGGGAATGTTGTGCTCAGTGCTGGTCTGAACGGCGTCGGCCGGGTCCTGCGGGACGGGGGCGGCACCGGCGGCGACCGCCGTGCTCGGGAGCAGTCCCGCGCCGAGCGCGGCTATGACCGCCGCGACTGAGACGGCCGAAGCGGCTTTCCTGGTCATCTTCAACGTTGTGACGTCCTCCCCAAACCGTCCGGCTCTTGGCCTTCCGGTAAACCAATGAAAGACAGGTGGACGTCATTTGATCCAAGCGTGGACGGAAAAGATAGACCTTGACCGTGACATGGCCACAGCGCTATCCTCCGCGACTGCGTATCAGCTGACGTCCTGTCAACATCATTGTCATTAAAGATGACCGTAGCTTCGATCGCACCCGCACCGGCCCCCGTTCAGGCCAGCGACCTGCTGATTCGTGGTCCTGATCACAGTTTCGACGGGCGTGCGGAAAACGGTCAGGGCCCCCGGCGCGAACGCCGGGGGCCCTAACCGTTGCTGTTGTCTGTTAAATGTTGCTACTTCGTCAGGTCCGGACCCGGCGAGGCGACGGCGGCCGGAGTGTCCGCGACCGCGGACTTCTCCTCGCCGCGGAAGGTGAACTTCGCTTCCTTGCCCTCGCCCTCGACACCGACGACCACGATGTGGCCGGCCCGCAGCTCGCCGAAGAGGATCTTCTCGGAGAGGTGGTCCTCGATCTCGCGCTGGATGGTCCGACGCAGCGGACGGGCGCCCAGGATCGGGTCGTAGCCGCGCTTGGCCAGCAGCTTCTTGGCCTCGACGCTGAGCTCCAGGCCCATGTCCTTGTCCTTGAGCCGCTCGTCCACCTTGTCGATCATGAGGTCGACGATCTGGATGATGTCTTCCTCGGTCAGCTGGTGGAAGACCACGATGTCGTCGACGCGGTTCAGGAACTCGGGGCGGAAGTGCTGCTTGAGCTCCTCGCCGACCTTCGCCTTCATCCGGTCGTACCCGGTCTGGGTGTCGCCCTGGGCCGCGAAGCCCAGGTTGAAGCCCTTGGAGATGTCCCGGGTGCCGAGGTTGGTCGTCATGATGATGACGGTGTTCTTGAAGTCGACCACGCGGCCCTGGGAGTCGGTCAGGCGACCGTCCTCCAGGATCTGCAGCAGCGAGTTGAAGATGTCCGGGTGGGCCTTCTCGACCTCGTCGAAGAGGACGACGGAGAACGGCTTGCGGCGCACCTTCTCGGTGAGCTGGCCGCCCTCCTCGTAGCCGACGTAGCCGGGGGGCGAGCCGAAGAGCCGGGAGACGGTGTGCTTCTCCGAGAACTCCGACATGTCCAGCGCGATCAGCGCGTCCTCGTCGCCGAAGAGGAACTCGGCGAGCGTCTTGGACAGCTCGGTCTTACCGACGCCGGACGGGCCGGCGAAGATGAACGAGCCGCCGGGGCGCTTCGGGTCCTTGAGGCCCGCACGGGTGCGCCGGATGGCCTGGGAGAGCGCCTTGATGGCGTCCTTCTGGCCGATGACGCGCTTGTGCAGCTCGTCCTCCATGCGCAGCAGCCGGGAGGTCTCCTCCTCGGTCAGCTTGAAGACCGGGATGCCGGTGGCGGTGGCCAGGACCTCGGCGATGAGCTCCTCGTCGACCTCCGCGACGACATCCATGTCGCCGGCCTTCCACTCCTTCTCGCGCTTGGCCTTGGCCTGCAGGAGCTGCTTCTCGTCGTCGCGCAGGGACGCGGCCTTCTCGAAGTCCTGCGCGTCGATCGCGCTCTCCTTCTCGCGGCGCACGTCGGCGATCTTCTCGTCGAACTCGCGGAGGTCCGGCGGCGCGGTCATCCGGCGGATGCGCATCCGGGAGCCGGCCTCGTCGATCAGGTCGATCGCCTTGTCCGGCAGGAAGCGGTCCGAGATGTACCGGTCGGCCAGGGTGGCGGCGGCGACCAGGGCGGCGTCCGTGATCGAGACCCGGTGGTGGGCCTCGTAGCGGTCGCGCAGGCCCTTGAGGATCTCGATGGTGTGCGGCAGCGAGGGCTCGGCGACCTGGATCGGCTGGAAGCGGCGCTCCAGCGCGGCGTCCTTCTCCAGGTGCTTGCGGTACTCGTCGAGCGTGGTGGCACCGATGGTCTGGAGCTCACCGCGGGCCAGCATCGGCTTGAGGATCGAGGCGGCGTCGATGGCACCCTCGGCGGCGCCCGCGCCGACCAGGGTGTGCAGCTCGTCGATGAACAGGATGATGTCGCCGCGGGTGCGGATCTCCTTGAGGACCTTCTTCAGGCGCTCCTCGAAGTCACCGCGGTAGCGGGAGCCGGCCACCAGGGCGCCCAGGTCCAGCGTGTAGAGCTGCTTGTCCTTGAGCGTCTCCGGGACCTCGCCCTTGACGATCGCCTGGGCCAGGCCCTCGACGACGGCGGTCTTGCCGACGCCGGGCTCACCGATCAGGACCGGGTTGTTCTTGGTGCGGCGGGACAGCACCTGCATGACCCGCTCGATCTCCTTCTCGCGCCCGATCACCGGGTCGAGCTTGGCCTCGCGGGCGGCCTGGGTGAGGTTGCGGCCGAACTGGTCCAGGACCAGCGAGGTCGACGGGGTGCCCTCGGCCGGCCCGCCGGCCGTGGCCGACTCCTTGCCGCCGGGGGTCTGGTAACCGGAGAGCAGCTGGATGACCTGCTGACGGACCCGGTTCAGGTCGGCGCCCAGCTTCACCAGGACCTGGGCGGCGACGCCCTCGCCCTCGCGGATCAGGCCGAGCAGGATGTGCTCGGTGCCGATGTAGTTGTGGCCGAGCTGCAGGGCCTCCCGGAGCGACAGCTCCAGGACCTTCTTGGCCCGCGGGGTGAAGGGAATGTGACCGGACGGGGCCTGCTGGCCCTGGCCGATGATCTCCTCGACCTGCTGGCGAACGGCCTCAAGAGAAATCCCGAGGCTCTCCAGGGCCTTAGCGGCGACACCCTCACCCTCGTGGATCAGACCCAGGAGGATGTGCTCGGTGCCGATGTAGTTGTGGTTGAGCATCCGGGCTTCTTCCTGAGCCAGGACGACAACCCGCCGCGCGCGGTCGGTGAACCTCTCGAACATCGTTTATCGCTCCTCAGAGCGGTCGGGCAGTTCGGGGTCCGTCCCCGCCCTGTCCTTCCGCATGCTAGTCCCGCTCAGCGGCGCGGCCCACGGATTCGCTCCCCTCGCGAGGAGCGACATGCTGCGCGACCAGCCGACACCAATCCCAACCCGATGTTGGGAGACGGTGTTCCCGCACGCGGGCCGGATGCACCGGATACCGCTACGCCATCGGCGAACAACCGCCGCCGCGGCGCAGTCGGTGGGCGTCCGACCGGTCACGCGTACTGTCGCGGACGGGGCCACGGACCCCGTCCATCTGCATTCATACCCGGTATCGGGGCGGTTCTCGCGCAGTTTCCGCGGTGGCGGTGTTCGCCTGGCGAGAAGTCGGCCGCCACTGACGGTCGGTCAGTCGCGGCCGCGGTGGCCGGTACGCCATCCCGGTGGTGTCCGCGTTACCGCTTCGCCCCTCCAGCGTTGCACAGGCCGTGACCGTTCTGCCGCCCGAGTCCGTACCCGGCCCGCTGCCCGAACGGGCGCCCGCGCCCGCGCCGGGCCGCCGCGGCGCCGTCCGGACGTACGCCGCAGGGCGCGGAGGGAATCCCTCCGCGCCCCGCGCGTGTGCCGTGGACGCTCCGGCCGGTGCCCGTGGCACCGCACCCGTCCGGGCGGCCGGGCCGTGCCCGGATCAGGCCGCGTTGGCCTTCTCGTAGGCCTCGCGCACGTTGCTGGGGACGCGACCGCGGTCGTTGACCTCCAGGCCCTGCTCCTTGGCCCACGCGCGGATCTTGGCGGTGTCCGGGACGCTGCCGGACGGGCGCGGGGCGGTGCTGCGGCCCGCGCGGCGGGGGCCGGCGAGGCGGCCGCTCTGCTTGCGCCCCTTCTCGACGTACGGCGCCAGCAGACCGCGGAGCTTGTCCGCGTTGGCGCTCTTCAGATCGATCTCGTAGGCAACGCCGTCGAGCGCGAACGTCACCGTCTCGTCCGCCGACCCGCCGTCGAGATCGTCTTCAAGAATGACCTGCACCCTCTGTGCCACGGGCTTCCCTTTCCGCTAAACGACCCATTGCCTAAGGAAAGGAAAGCGCCTTTTCCCGGAAAACACAAACCCCTGACCGTCCGGGGGCGGCTCACAGGTGCAGCAGCATGCGCGAGTTGCCCAGCGTGTTGGGCTTCACCCGCTCCAGGTCGAGGAACTCGGCAACACCTTCATCGTACGAGCGGAGAAGTTCTTCATAGACATCCGTAGCGATCGCCGCCGGGTCTGTCGTACCATCATCGGTTTCCTGGGCCTCTCCGATCTCCACGAAACCGTGTTTCGCGAAGAACGGGACCTCGAACGTCAAGCAGAAAATCCGACGGACGCCGAGCCAACGGGCGGTCTGCAGCAGCTTCTCCAGCAGCAGGTGTCCGACGCCGTGGCCCCGGCAGGACTCGTCGACGGCGAGCGTGCGCACCTCGGCGAGGTCCTCCCACATGACGTGGAGCGCGCCGCAGGCCACTACCGTCCCGTTGTCGTCGCGTTCCGCGACCCAGAACTCCTGCACCGATTCGAACAGCGTGACGGTGGGCTTGTCGAGCAGAATCCCGTCACGCGAGTAGGTGTCGATGAGCCCGCGCACTGCCCGCACGTCCGTGGTCCGCGCCCGGCGGATGGTGACCTCCATGGCGGGACGTTATCGTGCCGGCCCCGATCCGGTCTCCCCGGTATCCGCTCCGCCCCCCGGTCCGCTCTCCGGTCCGCTCTCCGGGGAATCCGGGGCCGCCGGATCGGTCGGGAACAGAGCGGCCACCCGCAAGGCGTCCCGCAGCGCCTCCCGTTGCTCCGGCGACATCAGGCCGAAGAAGTGCACCAGGGCCGCGGCCGGATTGTCGCCGGTCGCCCAGGCGTCGTTCATCAGGGCCGCCGTGTACGCCTCGCGCGAGGAGACCGGTTCATATCGATAGGCCCGGCCGACGCGCTCCCGGCGGAGCCAGCCCTTTCGGTGCAGCTTGTCCAGGACGGTCATCACCGTGGTGTACGCGATTTCCCGTTCCGACCGCAGATCCAGAAGGACCTCGCGAACCGTGACCGGACGGTTCCACTGCCACACCCGGGTCATGATGGCGTTCTCAAGTTCGCCGAGTTGCCGGACCATAGTCCGGCCAGGATAGGGAGTGAACGGGGCAAAACTTGTGAAGTGCCGCGAAACCGGCGCGCCGCCACCCCCGGAATCCGGGAATGGCGGCGCGGGGTGCGACGGGGGCGTCCGGCGGAGGCCGGGCGGCCGTGCGGGCACTCAGTCGACCAGGTCCTCCTTGGCCTTCTGGGCGCCGCCCTGGGTGCGGATGATGGCCCGCACCAGGAAGCCGAAGCCGATCGCCATGACCAGCGGTGGGACGATCGCGCTGACGTAGTCCATCAGGTCACTCCTCCTCGGTCTGCTCCGCCGTACCGGCGGACGCCTTGGGCTCCGGCTTCACCAGCGGGAAGAGCACGGTCTCCCGGATGTTCTTGCCGGTGAGCAGCATGATCAGGCGGTCCACCCCGAGCCCGAGGCCGCCGGTGGGCGGCATCGCGTACTCCAGGGCCCGCAGGAAGTCCTCGTCGATCTGCATCGCCTCGACGTCGCCGCCGGCCGCGAGCAGGGACTGCGCGGTGAGGCGGGCGCGCTGCTCGACCGGGTCGATCAGCTCGGAGTAGGCGGTGCCGATCTCGGTGCCGAAGATCACCAGGTCCCACTTCTCGGCCACGCCCGGGATCGAGCGGTGCTGGCGGGTCAGCGGGGAGACCTCGGTCGGGTAGTCCTTGATGAAGGTCGGCCGGACGGCGTTCTCCTCCAGCAGGCGCTCGACCATCTCCAGCACGATCTGGCCGTGGCCCCAGGTCTTCTCGAAGGGGATGCCGTGCTCGGAGGCCAGCCTGCGCAGCTCCTCGACGCCGGTCTCCGGGGTGACCTCGGTGCCCAGGTGCGCGGAGATGCCCGGGTAGACGCTCACCTCGGCCCAGGGCTCGGCCAGGTCGATCTCGTGCTCGACGCCGTGCGGGTCCAGGCCCTTGATCACGGTGGTGCCCAGCGCGTCCCGGGCCGCGTTGACGATGGTGGCCCGGATCAGCTCGGCCTGGGTGTCGTAGTCGCCGTAGGCCTCGTACGACTCCAGCGAGGTGAACTCCGGGTTGTGGGTGGAGTCCGCGCCCTCGTTGCGGAAGTTGCGGTTGATCTCGAAGACCTTCTCCGCGCCGCCGACCACCAGCCGCTTGAGGTAGAGCTCGGGGGCGATCCGCATGAAGAGGTCGATGTCGTAGGCGTTGATGTGCGTCTTGAACGGACGCGCGTTGGCGCCGCCGTGCACCGGCTGCAGCATCGGGGTCTCGACCTCGATGTAGCCGCGCTCCTCGTAGGTGCGGCGGATCGAGCGGACCACCTTGGAGCGCAGGTGCAGGATCTCGCGGGCCTCGGGGTTGACGATCAGGTCGACGTACCGCTGGCGGACCCGGGCCTCCGGGTCGGTCAGGCCCTTGTGCTTGTCGGGCAGCGGGCGCAGGCACTTGGCGGTGAGCTCCCAGCGGTCCACCATCACCGACAGCTCGCCGCGTCGGGAGGTGATCACCTCGCCCTCGACGCCGACCTGGTCGCCCAGGTCGATGTCCGACTTCCAGGCCGCCAGCCGCTCCTCGCCCAGCTTGTCCAGGGACAGCATCACCTGGAGGTCGCCGGAGCCGTCGCGCAGGGTCGCGAAGCAGAGCTTGCCGCCGGTGCGGGAGAGGATCACCCGGCCGGTGATGCCGGTCCGCTCGCCGGTCGCGGTGTCCGGGGCCAGGTCCGGGTGCTTGTCCCGGAGGTCGGCGATGGTGCTGGTGCGGGGGAAGCCGACCGGGTACGGGTCGATGCCGGCCGCCCGGAGCCGGTCCAGCTTCTCGCGCCGGACGCGCATCTGCTCGGGAAGGTCGTCGGTCGCGGTGATGGGACTCTGATCGCTCACCCCACCAGGGTAGCCAGCCCTCGGTGGTGCTCCGCCACGGGATTGCCGCGCCGCGCGGGACGGGGGCGGGGTACGCCGCCCGCGCCCCGCGCGACGGGTTCAGGAGCGCCGGCGGCCGAGGCGGCGGGAGCCGAGGAGCGCGGCGCCGCCCAGGGTCAGCGCGGTGGCGGAGGCCCAGGCCAGCGGGACGGCGTCGCCCCGACCGCTGTCGGCCAGCTCGCCGCCGTCCGCGAGGTCGAGCGCCACCGTGCCGGTGCTCCCGGTGGCGGTCCGGCCCGCCGCGGCGGTGCCGGTGCTGCGGCCGGTGGAGCCGGTCGCGGTGGCCCCGGTCGCGGTGCCGGTGCCGGTGGAGTCCGCCGCCGAGGCCGGTACGACCGGCGCGACCGGCTCCACCGGGGTCCCGGCCCCGTTGTCCGGGACGACGGGGTCGGGCACGGGGGCCGAGCGCAGCGCGACCTTGATCCGGTCGTTGTCCGGGTCGGGGTCCCAGCTCATGGGGGCGCTCGGGTAGCCCTCCTCCAGGTCGCTGAGCTGGTTCTGGAACGAGACGGTGGCGGACAGCGGGACGGTGCCCTCGTCCAGCGCCAGGCCCAGGACGTGGCGGCTGGACGAGCCGTTCGCCATGAAGAAGTCGAAGGCCTTGCAGTCGAACTTGTTGAGCGGGCGGTCCTGCGGCTCCCCCAGGACGCGGTTGTTCGCCCGGCAGTTCTCGGGCAGGTCGGTGACCGTGGCGCCCTCGGGCAGCTGGATCCGGACGAACGGGGTGCCCTCGCCGCCGCTGCGGTCGAAGATCGACGCCGGACCGCGGTTGGCGGCCGTGACGGTGAGCGTGCCCGCGCGGCCGGAGGCGTCCGGGGTCCAGGTGCCGGTCAGGCCGAAGTCGGCGCCGTTGTCCGCGAACACCTCCTGCTCGGTGAAGTGGCCGTTGGCGTCGGGGTAGCCGGAGGGGATGCCCTCGGCGGAGTCCCGGGTCAGGGTGGCGGGCGCGCCGGTGCCGCGCTCGAAGGAGAGCCGCCGGCGCAGTTCCGCCCCCTGGGTGCCGGCCGCGTTCGGGTCGGCGAAGACCATGAAGTCCGCCATGGTGTACTCGGCCTCCGAGGTGACGGTGAGGTCGAGGCCGTTCAGCCGGACCGGCTCGTTGGGCAGGATCTCGCCCTCGACGGTGCAGATGCCGTGGATGGTCGCGATCGGCGTGCCGAAGCCCTCGCGGCCGATCTGGCCCGGGTCGGTGGCGTACTCGCAGTTGGACGGCCAGTTCTCGACCTTCAGGCCGGGCAGGATCAGGACCTCGACGACCGCCCGGGCGGCCGAGACGCCGCCGCGGTTGGCGAACCGCACGGCCGGGGTGAAGGTGCTGCCGACCTTGGCGTGCTGCTTGGCGGCGATCTCGGCGGCCCGGAACGCGGCGCCGCCGACCTCGACCGCGAAGTCCTTGTCCGCCGGTTCGGCGCCGGGCGCGGTCAGCGCGGCGTGCACCACGCCCCTCGTGCCGGCCTTGGCCCCGGGCACGGCGCTCGCCCACAGGTGGTCGGTGATGTTGACGCTGTCGCTGTTGAGGTAGCCGAGGTCGCAGGTGATCGTCCGGGCCGCGGTGACGCAGCGGCCGCCGGAGGCGGTGAGCACGGCGACGCCGTCCAGCCCGGAGGTGTCGAGGGTGAGCCTGGCGCCCTGGACCGGGGCGGTGCCGGTCCGGCCGATCCGGAGGAAGACGTTCTCGCCGAACTGCGGCTGGGTGGTCGGCTCGCCCTGGATCTGGATCAGGGAGCCGACTTCGAGGCTGAGGGCCGGTCCCGCGGCGTGGGCGGGGACGGCGAGCGTGCCGACGGACAGGGCGGCGACGGCCGTGGCCGCGGCCGAGCCGAGCACCCGGCGCGCGCGGGTCGAGTTCACGGGGATCCTCTTGATCGTGGGGTGTCCCCGCGACCCTATGGACGGCCGGACGGACGTCAAGCCGGTTGATCGCCCATCAATTCGGTCAGGACGGGAGCGATCCGGCGGCGCGCGCGGTGATGGTTATCGAGTTGTGACCGGAACGAGCGGCCCGGGGAACGCGATGGTCGACGGACGGACCGGGGAGGCCGGGCCGCTCGGTGCGGCGCGGCCTCCCCGGGAGGCGGTGGCGGGGCGGGCTCAGCCGGTGCCGGTGGCCAGCTCCAGGTCCTCGGGCGCCGCCGGGTGGGCCGGCCGGTCCGGATGCGGCGCGGCCTTGGGGCGGCGGCCGAACAGTTCCGCCGGGGTGGGCATCCGGTGCGGCCGGGCGGGCTGCTGGTCCTGCGGGCCGCGGGGCGCGCCCTTGCGGGCGGCGGCGGGCTGCTCGGCGGGGTGCTCGGTGCTGCTCATCGGGATCCGTCCTCCAACAGGGATGAGGGGACTGCTCGGGGGTGCGGCGGGGCTCGGTACGGCGACGAGGTGGCGCTGGCCGGTGGTGAGGGCGAGCCGTTCGCGGACGGCGGCCTCGGCCAGCGCGTGGCAGCGACCGGCCAGCCGGGAGCGGCGGGAGCGCTCGTGCTGGCCGCAGGGCTGGCGGGACAGTCCGCGCAGCGCGGTGAGGTCCTCCGGTCCCGGGAGGTAGCCGTCGGTCACCGCCTCCTCCAGCCGTTCCAGGTAGCCGCTGGCGCTGCCGGGCAGGGCGGCCCGGTAGCGGGTGAGGTCGGCGAGGAGGAAGGCGCGCAGCCGGCCCCCCTCCTGGACGGCCTCGTCGATCGCCTCGGTCAGGCGCAGTGCGTCCTGGACGTCCTCGGCCCACAGGGCGGCACCCGCGTCGGCGTACAGCAGCGACCGGTCGGGGAGCTGGAGGTGGACGGGGACGGCGGGGTGCAGGGCTTGGGCGAGGGCGCGGCGCAGCACGCGGACTTCGTCGGCGCTGAAGGCCATGCCGCCGCGCGATCCGTGTGGCGTAGGCATGGGCTGACACTACGTGAGGAATATCCGATTTGTCGGTAGTGTCGCGCCGAGCCCCCACGTTCGGACGCTGCGGCGCCCCCGGGTCAGCTCGGGCGGTTGCGTTCGAAGACCAGGCGCAGGCCGATGAGGGTGAGCCAGGGCTCGTGGACGTCGAGGGAGCCGGCCTCGCCGAGGACGAGCGGGGCCAGGCCGCCGGTGGCGATCACCTGGACGTCGTCGGGGTCCTTGGACAGCTCCCGGGCCATCCGGTCGACCAGGCCGTCGACCTGCCCGGCGAAGCCGTAGAGGATGCCGGACTGCATGCCCTCGACGGTGTTCTTGCCGATCACGTTGCGCGGGCGGGTCAGTTCGATCTTGCGCAGCAGGGCGCCGCGGTTGCCGAGCGCCTCGACCGAGATCTCGATGCCGGGGGCGATCGCGCCGCCGACGTAGTCGCCGCGGGCGTTGACCGCGTCGAAGGTGGTGGCGGTGCCGAAGTCGACCACGATGCAGGGGCCGCCGTAGAGGTGGTTGGCGGCCAGCGCGTTGACGATCCGGTCGGCGCCGACCTCCTTGGGGTTGTCCATCAGGACGTGCACCCCCGTCTTCACCCCCGGCTCCACGATCACCGCGGGGACGTCGCCGTAGTACCGGCGCGCCACCTCGCGGAACTCGTGGAGCACGGAGGGGACGGAGGAGCAGATCGCCAGGCCCTCGACCTTCGCGTCCGCGATCGCGGTGCGCGAGCCGTTCGCCCCCTGCGAGCCCATCAGGCCGTGCAGCAGCACCGCCAGCTCGTCCGCCGTGCGGCGCGGATCGGTGGAGATCCGCCAGGTCTCGACCACCTCCTCACCGCCGAACAGGCCGAGGGTGGTCTGGGTGTTGCCGACGTCGATGGTGAGCAGCATCAGGTGCTTTCTGCGTCGAGGACCAGGGGCGAACGGGCGAACGGGTCGGACGGACGGTCAGGCGCGCAGGTCCAGGCCGATGTCCAGGATCGGCGAGGAGTGGGTCAGCGCGCCGACCGCCAGGTACTGGACCCCAGTCTGGGCGACCTCGCGCGCGGTGGCCAGGGTGAGTCCGCCGGACGCCTCCAGCTCGGCCCGGCCGGCCACCAGGGCGACCGCCTCGCGCAGCTGCGGGACGGTGAAGTTGTCCAGCAGGATCAGCTCCGCGCCGGCGTCCAGGACCGGGGCGATCTGCTCCAGGGTGTCGACCTCGACCTCGACCGGCAGCTCCGGGTAGGCGGCCCGGACGGCCCGGAACGCCTCGGCGACGCCGCCGGCCGCGACCACGTGGTTGTCCTTCACCAGGGCCGCGTCCGAGAGCGCCATCCGGTGGTTGGCGCCGCCGCCGCAGCGGACCGCGAACTTCTCCAGCGCGCGCAGGCCCGGGGTGGTCTTGCGGGTGTCGCGGACCACCGCGTCGGTGCCCTCCAGGGCGTCCGCCCAGGCGCGGGTGGCGGTGGCGATGCCGGACAGGTGGCAGAGCAGGTTCAGCGCGCTGCGCTCGGCGGTCAGCAGGTCCCGGGTGCGGGAGCGGACCGAGAGCAGCACCTGGCCGGCCTCGACCCGGTCGCCGTCCTGGACGTGCCGCTCGACCTCGAACTCCTCCTCGCAGACCAGCGAGACGACGGCCTCGGCGATCCGCAGGCCGGCCACCACGCCCGCCTCGCGGGCGGTGAAGTCGGCGGTGGCGACGGCGTCGGCGGGCACGGTGGCCACCGAGGTGACGTCCTCGCCGCCGGCGAGGTCCTCGGCCAGCGCCAGGGTCGCGATGTCCTCGACCTCGACCGGGTCCAGGCCGGCCTCCTCCAGCAGTTCGGCGAGCTGGGGGTCCAGGCCGGTCTCGTAGCCCTCGCCGTCCCCGCAGGCGCAGCCGTCGCCGCAGCCGCCGGCCAGCGGGAGCTCGTCGTGCTCGTGCTCGTGCAGGTGGGTCACGTCGGTCGCGTCGGTCATGGTGTTACGGCTCCTCGAGGGTGCTGACGGGTCCGCCGGAGGCGGTGAGGGTGGTGATCAGATGGCGTTGCCAGTGCGCGTCGTCGCGCTCCGGGAAGTCCTCGCGCCAGTGGCAGCCGCGGGTCTCCTCGCGCTGCGCGGCGGCGGTGACCAGGGCGTCGGCGACCAGCAGCAGGTTGGCGGCCTCCCAGGTCTCCACCCGGGGGTCGGCCGGCTTCTCCTCGGCGACGGCGGCGCGGGTCTGCTCGGCGAGTCGGGCGAGGCCCGCCGCGGTGGCGGCCATCGACGCAGCCGAGCGCAGCACGCCGGTGCCGCGCGACATCAGCCGCTGGATCTCGGCCCGCGCCTCGGGCGCGGGCAGCGGCACCGGGCGGGCGGCCCTGGCCGCCTCGACGTCGACGACGCGCTCGGGCAGGTCCCCGGCGGCGTGCCGGGCGGTCAGGTCGGCGGCGATCCGCTCGGCGAAGACCAGGCCCTCCAGCAGGGAGTTGGAGGCCAGCCGGTTGGCGCCGTGCACCCCGGTGCAGGCCACTTCGCCGCACGCGGAGAGGCCGGGCACGGACGTCCGGCCGCGGGTGTCGGTGCGCACCCCGCCGGAGGCGTAGTGCGCGGCCGGCGCGACCGGGATCGGCTCGGTGACCGGGTCGATGCCGTGCGCGCGGCAGGAGGCCAGGATGGTGGGGAAGCGCCGCTGCCACATCTCGGCGCCGAAGTGCCGCCCGTCCAGGTACATGTGGTCGGTGCCGTGCTCCCGCATCCGGCGGGTGATCGCCTTGGCGACGATGTCGCGCGGGGCGAGTTCGGCCAGCTCGTGCTGACCGAGCATGAACCGGACGCCGTCCGCGTCGACCAGGTGCGCGCCCTCGCCGCGGACCGCCTCGGAGACCAGCGGCTGCTGGCCCTCCGCCTCGGGGCCGAGCCAGAGCACGGTGGGGTGGAACTGGACGAACTCCAGGTCGGTGACCTCGGCGCCGGCCCGCAGCGCGAGCGCCACGCCGTCGCCGGTGGACACCGCCGGGTTGGTGGTGGCCGAGAAGACCTGGCCCATGCCGCCGGTGGCGAGCACCACCGCGCGGGCGCGGACGGCGCCGACGCCGTCCCGCTGGCCCTCGCCCATCACGTGCAGGGTGAGCCCGGCGGCGTGCCCGTCGGCGTCGGTGAGCAGGTCGAGCACCAGGGCGTGCTCGATCAGCTCGACGTCCGGGTCCCGGCGGACGGCTTCGACCAGCGCGCGGGATATCTCGGCGCCGGTGGCGTCCCCGCCGGCGTGCGCGATCCGGTTCCGGTGGTGGCCGCCCTCGCGGGTGAGCAGGACGTCGCCGTCCTCGCCCCGGTCGAAGGCCGCGCCGACCGCGATCAGCCGGCGGACCGCGTCCGGGCCCTCGGTGACCAGGGTGCGGACGCTGTCCCCGTCGCACAGCCCGGCGCCCGCCACCAGGGTGTCGGTCAGGTGCTGCTCGGGGGTGTCGCCCTCGCCCAGGGCGGCCGCGATGCCGCCCTGGGCCCAGCGGGTGGACCCGTCGTCCAGCATCGCCTTGGTGACCACCATGGCCCGCAGGCCGGCCCGGCGGACGTTGAGGGCGACGGTGAGCCCGGCCACGCCGGAGCCGACCACGACGACGTCGGTGTCGGTGGTCCAGCCCGGTGCGGGGGCGGTGAGGCGGTGGGTGACGGACATGACTTCAGTGGCTCCTTCAGCGCGCGACCGGGTCGGCCGCACCGTTGTCGCCACGGTACGCCGCGTCGCCGCGCAGCAGTCCGGTGCCCTCCCCGGCCTCGGCCGGGTCGCCGCCGGTGCCGGTGACCCGGTTCCGCTCGTCGACGAAGACCACCTTGGGGAGGTAGCCCTTGGCCTCGGCGGTGTCCATCTGCCCGTAGGCGATCAGGATGACCAGGTCGCCGGGGTGGACCAGCCGGGCGGCGGCGCCGTTGATGCCGATGACGCCGGAGCCGCGCGGGCCGGCGATGGTGTATGTCTCCAGCCGGGCGCCGTTGTTGATGTCGACGATGTGGACCAGCTCGCCGGGGAGCAGGTCGGCGGCGTCGAGCAGGTCCTCGTCCACGGTGACCGAGCCGACGTAGTGCAGGTCGGCCTGGGTCACGGTGGCCCGGTGGATCTTGGACTTGAGCATGGTGCGGAGCATTGCGGGTCACGCCTCCTGTGAGTGCATGCCTAGGGGGTACTTGCTGCCCAACGCTCTGCGGGCGAGCGTTTGTTTCGGTCCGGCGTTCCGGTCCGGGTGCTGCGGTACTGCGGTACTGCGGTACTGCGGTTCGGTGGTGCAGTGGTGCAGTGGTGCAGTGGTGCAGTGGTGCGGTCCGGCGCGGTGGCTACCGGACGACGATGCGGACGTTGTCGATCAGACGGGTCGCGCCCGTCTTCGCGGCGACGGCCAGCACCGCCTCGCCCTGGAAGTCGTCCGGGGCCTCGGTGAAGTCGTACGGATCGATCAGGGCGAGGTAGTCGAGGTCGACGCCCTCGGCGGCGTCGAGCACGGCCGAGGCGGCGTCGAGCACGGCCTTGGGGCCGCGCGCGGCCGCGTCCCGGCCGGCGAACAGGGCTCCGGACAGGGCCAGGGCGTGGTCGCGCTCCTCGGCCGAGAGGTAGCGGTTGCGGGAGGAGAGCGCGAGGCCGTCCTCCTCGCGGACGGTCGGCACGCCGACGATCTCGACGTCGAAGTCCAGGTCGGCCACCATCCGGCGGACGACCGCCAGCTGCTGGGCGTCCTTCTCGCCGAAGAACGCGAAGTCCGGGTCGGTGATGTGCAGCAGCTTGGCGACGACGGTCAGCACCCCGTCGAAGTGGCCGGGCCGGGTGGCGCCCTCGAAGCGCTCGCCCATCGGGCCGGCCGCCATCCGCACCTGCGGCTCGCCGTTCGGGTAGACCTCGTCGACGGACGGCGCGAAGACCACGTCGGCGCCGCTGGCCTCGGCCAGCCGCACGTCGTCGTCCAGGCTGCGCGGGTAGCGCTCCAGGTCCTCGCCGGCGCCGAACTGCAGCGGGTTGACGAAGACGGTGACGGCGACCCGGCCGTCCCGGCCGACCTGCTTGCGGGCGGCCCGGATCAGCGCGGCGTGGCCCTCGTGCAGGGCGCCCATCGTCATCACGACCGCGTTGTCGACCGGCTGCTCGTCCGGCCAGAACGCCGACTCGAAGTCGTCGACGGTGCGGGTGACGACGGCCCGGTGGACCTTCGGGGCGTGCTGGGTCTTGCCCGGCTGCTTGCCGCGTGCCATTACTGCTTCTCCTCGTTCAGTACGTCCAGCAGCGCCGCCGCCGACGTTTCGTCGATCGTTCCGCGGGCCAGGGCCCGCTGGGCGGTGGCCCGGGCCATCGCCCGGTAGGCGGCGGGGATGTCCGGGGACACCGTACTGAGCTGCGCCAGGTGGCGGCGTACGGTGCCGGCGTCGCCCCGGGCGACCGGGCCGGTGAGGGCCGCGTCGCCGGAGCGCAGGGAGTTGTCGAGCGCGGCGCCGAGCAGCGGGCCGAGCATCCGGCCGGGCTCGGCGACGCCGGCCGTGCGCAGCAGTTCCATCGCCTGCGCGACCAGCGTGACCAGGTGGTTGGCGCCGTGCGCGAGGGCGGTGTGGTACATCGGGCGGACGCTCTCCGGCACCCATTCGGGTTCGCCGCCCATCTCCACCACCAGCGCCTCGGCGACCGGGCGCAGCTCCTCGGGGGCGGTCACCCCGAAGGGACAGCCGGCCAGCCGGGCCAGGTCGACGGAGGTGCCGGTGAAGGTCATCGCGGGGTGCAGCGCGAGCGGCAGCGCGCCGGCCGCGGCGGCCGGCTCCAGCACGGCCACGCCGTGCGCGCCGGAGGTGTGCACCAGGATCTGGCCGGGCCGGACGGCGCCGGTCGCGGCCAGGCCGGTGACCAGGTCGGCCAGCGCGTCGTCGGGGACGGTGAGCAGGACCAGGTCGGCGGCGGCCAGCACCTGCGGCGGGGTGACGATCCGTACGCCCGGCAGCAGGGTCTCGGCCCGGCGGCGCGAGGCGGCGGACACCGCGGAGGCGGCGACCACCTTGTGGCCGGCGAGCTGGAGGGCGGCGCCGAGCGCCGGGCCGACCCGGCCGGTGCCGACCACGCCGACGGCCAGGCGGGCGGGGCGGTTGCCGGGGTCGGCCGGGTCGCCGAGGCCGTCGGCGAGCGGGGCGAACTCGCCTCGGTCGGCGAAGTCGGACGGACTCACGCGTCCACCTTTGTCCAGGGGTTCCGTTCCAGTCCACTGCCGGGGTACCGGACGTACCGGCCCATTCTACGGGCGGGGCCGGGCCCGCGGAGCGGTTCGCTCCGGACCGGGCACGGGGCCGGGTCCGGAGCGTGGGCGGGGCCGGAGCGCGGGTGGGCGGCGGAGCGCGGGAGAGGGCGCGGGCGGGTCAGTCGGTGGCGCCGGCCCGGATCAGCCCGGCCTCGTAGGCCAGGACCACGGCCTGGACCCGGTCGCGCAGGCCCAGCTTGGCCAGGATCCGCCCGACGTGGGTCTTCACGGTGGCCTCGGAGAGCACCAGCCGGGCCGCGATCTCCCCGTTCGACAGGCCCTGGGCGACCAGCAGGAACACCTCGCGCTCGCGCTCGGTGAGCGGGCCCAGGGTGTCGGAGCCGCCCGGGCCGCTCTGCGGGGTCGGCAGCACCTCGGCGAAGCGGTCGATCATGCGGCGGGTGGTGGTCGGCGCGACCACGGCGTCCCCGCCGTGGACGGCGCGGATCGCGGCCACCAGCTCGGTCGGCGGCACGTCCTTGAGCAGGAAGCCGCTGGCCCCGGCCTTGAGCGCGGCGAAGGCGTACTCGTCGAGGTCGAAGGTGGTGAGGATGAGCACGTGCGGGGCGTCCGGCAGCGGGCTGCCGTCCTCGGCCAGGCAGATCCGCCGGGTCGCCTGCACACCGTCCAGCCGCGGCATCCGGACGTCCATGAGGATCACGTCCACCTCCGTGTGCCGGAGCTTCTCCACGGCCTGGGCGCCGTCCCCGGCCTCGGCGGCGATCTCGATGTCCCCCTGGGACTGGAGGATCATCCGGAATCCGGTGCGCAGCAGCTCCTGGTCGTCGACCAGCATCACGCGGATGGTCATGGGTGGCTCCTAGGTTCCTCGGGGAGGACGGCGGGGGCGGTGGCGCCCGTCGGCGGGACTGCGGGTGTCCGGGGGTCAGGCGGCCTTGAGCGGCAGGACGGCGCGGATCCGGAATCCGCCGCCGGGGCGCGGCCCGATGTCGAGGCTGCCGCTGACCATACCGACCCGCTCGCGCATGCCGATCAGGCCGTGGCCCTGCCCGTCGGGGCCGCCGGCGGCGAGCTGTTCGTCGGTGCTGCCGCGGCCGTCGTCCTCGACCAGCACCGCGAGCTCGCGCTCGCCGAAGTCGACCGCGACCCGGGCGTGGACATCGGGGCCGCCGTGCTTGCGGACGTTGGTCAGCGCCTCCTGGACGATCCGGTAGACCGTCAGCTCGACGCCGCGCGGCAGCTCGCGCGGGTGGCCGGAGGTGGCGAAGTCCACCTGGAGGCCGGCCGTGCGGACCTGGTCGAGCAGCTCCGGCAGCTCCTCGACGCCGGGCTGCGGCACGTACTCCTCGCCCTTGCTGTCGGCGCTGCGCAGCACGCCCAGCAGCCGGCGCATCTCGACCAGCGCCTGTCGGCCGGTGGAGGCGATGGTGCTCAGCGCCTCCTTCGCCTGCTGCGGCGAGTTGTCCAGGACGTAGGCGGCGCCGTCGGCCTGGACGATCATCACCGAGACGTTGTGCGCGACCACGTCGTGCAGCTCGCGGGCGATCCGGGCCCGCTCGGCGGCGACCGCGACCTTGGACTGGGCGTCGCGCTCCCGCTCCAGCCGGGCCGCGCGGTCCTCCAGCTCGACCAGGTACGCCCGGCGCACCCGGGTCAGCCGTCCCCAGCCCCAGCAGAGCAGGAACGGGGTGGTCATCAGGCCGATGATGAGCAGCGCCTCGGGGGCGGAGTAGCTGACGAAGTGGACGTCGGAGTCGCCGACCGACTGGATCTTCTGCGGATGCAGCCGCCAGTACACCAGCGGGCCCGCGGCCAGGCCGCCGAGCAGGGCGAACCGGGACGTCCAGGGCCGGCCGAACGCGGCGCCGGTGTAGGCGAACACCAGGTAGGCGATGCTGGAGATGGCCGGGTTGACGTCCAGCAGGACCTGGGTGAAGCCGATCAGGCCCGCGGCGGCCACGGTGGCGTCGGGGAAGCGGCGGCGGAAGACCATCAGCAGGGGCAGCAGGACGGCGACGGCGTAGTGGATCCCGATCCGCCAGCCGCTGTCCACGCTCCCGTCCTCCGGCAGCACGCCGACGAAGAGCACCATCGCGGCCCAGACGGAGTCGATCACCATGGGGTGACGGCGGAGCCAGGCGTTGAGTCGATGCACGACTCAAGCGTAGGCAGTCGCGCACCGTGCCCAGGTCCGCCGGGAGGGCGATCCGCCCTACTCCCTAGGTCGGAGAGCCCGGCATGCCGCTGCCGTAGGGATTGGGCGGGTACGGACCGGGTGTGTAGCGTCCCGCCCCATGACCTGGATGCGGTGGGCGCCCGCCACGGAGCGTGCCCTCTACGACCCCGACGGCGGCTTCTACCGCAGGCCGGAGGGCCCGGCCGGGCACTTCCGGACCTCGGTGCACGCCTCGCCGCTGTTCGCCCGGGCGGTGGCCCGGCTGCTGCTGGAGGTGGACGCGGCGCTCGGCCGTCCGGAGGAGCTGGCCTTCGTGGACGTCGGGGCCGGCCGGGGCGAGCTGGTCGCCGGGGTGCTGGCCGAACTGCCGGAGGAGCTGGGGGAGCGGCTGCGGGTGTGGGCGGTGGAGCTCGCCGACCGCCCGGACCTCCCGCCCGCCGCTCCGTCCACAGGCCTGTGGACGGAGCGGAGCCGGGCCGCGACGGTGTGGACGGCGGAGGTGCCGCGCGGCGTCACCGGGCTGCTGTTCGCCAACGAGTGGCTGGACAACGTGCCGCTGGACACCGGCGAGGTCGGCGAGGACGGGCTGCTCCGCTACCTGGAGGTGGACCCGGCGACCGGCGAGGAGCGGCTCGGCGGGCCGGTGGACGCGGCCGACGCCGACTGGGCCGCCCGCTGGTGGCCGGCCGAACGGCCCGGGGACTTCGTCGAGTTCGGCGCGCCCAGGGACGCCGCCTGGGCGCACGCGGTGGCGGGCCTGGAGCGGGGCCTGGCCGTCGCCGTCGACTACGGGCACACCGCCGGGGGCCGGCCGCCGTTCCCCACCCGGACCGGTTTCCGGGCCGGCCGCGAGGTGGCCCCGGTGCCCGACGGCTCGTGCGACGTCACCGCGCACGTGGCACTGGACGCGGTGGCGGCGCCCGGCTTCCACAGCCTGTGGACGACGCAGCGGGAGGCGCTGCGGGCGCTCGGGGTCAGCGGCGCCCGACCGCCGCTGGCCCTCGCCTCCAGCGACCCGGTCGGCTACCTGCGCGCGCTCGGCGGCGCGGGCGAGGGCGCCGAGCTCACCGACCCCGCCGGCCTGGGCGGATTCGGCTGGCTCTCGCAGGCCGTCCGGATGCCGGTACCGCCGAGCCTCGGGGCGCTGCCGGGATGGCAGACTCTGACCCCATGAGGGAGACCACGGTCGGCATCGGGGCGGGAGCCGAGAACTTCACGGGCGGGGCGGGCAGCACCGACATGGTGCTCAACATCGGCCCGCAGCACCCGGCGACCCACGGTGTGCTGCGGCTGCGCCTGGTGCTGGACGGCGAGCGCATCGTCAGCGCCGAGCCGGTGATCGGCTACATGCACCGGGGCGCGGAGAAGCTCTTCGAGGCCCGGGACTACCGGCAGATCATCATGCTGGCGAACCGGCACGACTGGCTCTCGGCCTTCTCCAACGAACTGGGCGTGGTGCTCGGCGTCGAGCGGATGCTCGGCATGGAGGTGCCCGAGCGGGCGGTGTGGATCCGCACCCTGCTGGCCGAGCTGAACCGCGTCCTCAACCACCTGATGTTCCTCGGCTCCTACCCGCTGGAGCTGGGCGGGATCACCCCGATCTTCCATGCCTTCACCGGCCGCGAGGACCTCCAGCACGTGCTGGAGGAGGCCTCCGGCGGCCGGATGCACTACATGTTCAACCGGGTCGGCGGCCTCAAGGAGGACCTGCCGGCCGGCTGGCTCGGCCGGGTCCGCGCCGCCGTCGCCGTGGTCCGCTCCCAGCTGCCGGTCTTCGAGGACCTGGTGCTGGGCAACGAGATCTTCCGCGCCCGCACCGCCGGGGTCGGCGTCCTGACCCGGGCGCAGGCCGAGGCGTACGGCGCCAGCGGCCCGATCGCGCGGGCCAGCGGGCTGGACCTCGACCTGCGCCGGGACGAGCCCTACCTGGCGTACGGCAGCGAGGAGCTGCGGCAGGTGCTGACGGTGGTCACCCGCGAGGAGGGCGACTGCCTGGCCCGCTTCGAGTGCCTGCTGGAGCAGACCGTCAACGCGCTCGACCTCGCCGACGCCTGCCTCGACAAGCTGGCGGTGCTCGCTCCGGGGCCGGTCAACCTGCGGCTGCCCAAGGTGCTCAAGGCCCCGGAGGGCAGCACCTACGCCTGGACCGAGAACCCGCTCGGCGTCAACGGCTACTACCTGGTGTCGCGCGGCGACAAGACGCCGTGGCGGCTGAAGCTGCGCTCGGCCTCGTTCAACAACATCCAGACGCTGACCGAGCTGCTGCCGGGGACGCTGGTCGCGGACATGGTGGCGATCCTGGGCTCGATGTTCTTCGTCGTCGGCGACATCGACAAGTAGCCGGCCGGCGACGAGCGGCCGGTGGGCCGCTCGCCGCCGGGGCGCGCTACTTCTTCGGCGCCTTCGGCCGCTTCACCGGGTCGGCCGGGTGCGGGGCCACCTTGCGGTCGCCCTTGGTGGCGATCCGCTCCTCGCAGAGGCCGGCCAGCACCCGGTACGCGGCCCGGCCCATCAGCTCGGTGAGCTCCGGGCGGTAGCTGACGTACACCGGGTCGGCGCCCTGGTGCGCGTCCGGGCTGCCGGTGCACCACCAGTGCAGGTCGTGGCCGCCCGGGCCCCAGCCCCGGCGGTCGTACTCGCCGATGGTGACCTGGAGGTAGCGGGTGTCGTCGGGCCGGTCGATCCAGTCGTAGGTGCGGCGGACCGGCAGCTGCCAGCAGACGTCCGGCTTGGTCTCCAGCGGCTCACGGCCCTCCGCGAGCGCCAGCGCGTGCAGGGCGCAGCCCCCTCCGCCGGCGAAACCGGGGCTGTTCACGAAGATGCAGGCGCCGTCGACCCGCCGGGTCTGGCGGTCGCCGTCCTCGTCGAACATGGTGATGCCGCCGTCGACCTTGATCCGGCCCTTGGCGTCCGTGCCGTGCGCGTGGTTCTCCCACAGCTCCGGGGTCAGCCGGGCGGCGTGGCCGACGACACGCTTCTCGTCGTCCTCGTCCGAGTAGTGCGCGCCCAGGGTGCAGCAGCCGTCGGACTCGCCCCGGCCCTCGCGGATGCCCTGGCAGCCCTGGCCGAAGATGCACGACCAGCGGGAGGTCAGCCAGGTCAGGTCGCAGCGGAAGACCTGCTCCTCGTCCTCGGGGTCGGTGAACTCGACCCAGGCGCGCGCGAAGTCGAGCGGGACCTCGGGGCGGAGTTCGGAGCGGAGGGTCGGCATCGCCAGGTCGACGGCGCCGGGGCCGCCGCTCCCGGACTTCTTCTTCCCGCCCTTGGAGGTGCCGCTGTGCTGGGACGTGTCTGCTGCTGCCACCCGGCAAGGGTAGAGCCTCCGCGGAGCTGCGAACCGTCCGTGGTCGCGCGGTTCACGGCGAGTTCACCGCCGGGCCCGGTGAACTCCGGGGCAACACCGGCCGAATGCCGTTCGAACCGGGGCCCCGGTCCGGCCGGGTCGGCCCTCCCCGGGCCGCGATCAGTACCCGGACCAGCACGAACACCGGCACGACCGGTCTCCTCCGGCGTGGGATCGCGTAGCGTGGAGGGTTATGCGACTCGGTGTACTCGACGTAGGTTCCAACACGGTCCACTTCCTGGTGGTCGACGCCCACCCGGGCGCCGCACCCCTGCCCGCGTACTCCCACAAGGCCGAGCTGCGGCTCGCCGAACTCCTCGACGAGCAGGGCGCGATCGACGGATCCGGGGTCGAGAAGCTGATCGGCATGATCGCCTCCTCGCTGCGGGTCGCCGAGGACAAGGGCGTCGTCGACATACTGCCCTTCGCCACCTCCGCCGTGCGCGAGGCCGCCAACGGCGAGGAGGTGCTGCGCCGGGTCGCCGAGGAGACCGGGGTCGAACTGCGGGTGCTCTCCGGCCAGGACGAGGCCCGGCTCACCTTCCTCGCGGTCCGCCGCTGGTTCGGCTGGTCCTCCGGCCGGCTGCTCAACCTCGACATCGGCGGCGGCTCGCTGGAGATCGCCTGCGGCCTGGACGAGCAGCCGGACGTGGCCTGCTCGGTGCCGCTGGGCGCCGGCCGGCTGACCGCCCGCTGGCTGCCCGGCGACGTCGCCGACCCGGAGCGGCTGCGCGAGCTCAGACGGCACATCCGCGCCGAGATCGCCACCGTCGTCGGCGAGGTCTCCCGGCTCGGCGCGCCGGACCACGCCGTCGCCACCTCCAAGACCTTCAAGCAGCTGGCCCGGATGACCGGCGCGGCCCCGGCCGACGCCGGTCCGTACACCGACCGCCGGCTCACCCGCCACAACCTCGCCGCCTGGCTGCCCCGGCTGTCGGCGATGACCGTCGCCGAACGGGCGCAGATCCCCGGGGTCTCCGAGGGCCGCGCCAAGCAGCTGCTCGCGGGCGCGCTGGTCGCCGACGCGGCGATGGACCTGTTCGGCCTGGACGAGCTGGACGTCTGTCCCTGGGCGCTGCGCGAGGGCATCATCCTGCGCCGGCTGGACGCCATGGACAGCCCGGCCGACCGCCGTCGGCCCGTCGCGCTCACCCCCTGACCCCGGGAGCGGGGCGGCCGGGCGCGCGCCGACCGGCTCCCCGTTCGGGGCGTGGTCCGCTTACGCTGTCTCCCGTGGCGCAACCAGCGGACGAGGACGGGACGCGGGAGGGCCGCGGGCCCCAGGACGGGAAGCCGCGGCCGGACGCCCCGCGCCGCACCGGGCGCCGCACCGGCCCGGACGCCGCCCCGGATCCGGCCCGGGATCCCGCTCCGGACGTCGCCGCGGATCCCGCACCGACCCGCAGGCTCGGCAAGGCCGTGAAGGGCGTCAAGGCCGTGAAGGCGGCCCGGGAGGCGGCCGGCGGCGTCGCCGAGAAGGCGGCCCGCAAGGCCGCGAGCCGCGCGGCCACCAAGTCCACCAAAGCCACCAAGGCCACCCGGGCGACCGGGGCCACCGGAGCGGCGAAGACCGCCAGGGCGCCCAAGGGCCCCAAGGCCCCCGGCGCCGAGCCCACCCGGACCGCCCGGGCGGCCGGTGCCGCCAAGGCCGCCGTCCAGTCCGTGAAGTCGGTCAAGGCCGCCCGCCAGGCCGCCGCCCGCCCGCCGCTGCTGCGCACCACCGACCGCCTGGTCCTGCCCCCGCACCCGGCCCTGCACATCCCGGACACCAAGGTCGTCCTCTCCACCGCCTCGGTCTACCCGGCCACCACCGCGGTCGCCTTCGAGCTGGCCGCCAAACTCGGCTACGACGGTGTCGAGGTGATGGTCTGGAACGACCCGGTCAGCCAGGACATCGAGGCGCTGCGCCGGCTCTCCGACGCCCACCGGATGCCGATCCTCGCCGTGCACGCGCCGTGCCTGCTGATCACCCAGCGGGTGTGGAGCACCGACCCGTGGACCAAGCTGGTCCGCGCCCGCGCGGCGGCCGAGAAGCTCGGCGCGAGCGCGGTCGTCGTCCACCCGCCGTTCCGCTGGCAGCGCCAGTACGCCCGGGAGTTCGTCGAGGGCATCCACCGGATGGCGGGGGAGACGGACGTCCGCTTCGCGGTCGAGAACATGTACCCGTGGCGGTACAAGGACCGCGAGATGCTGGCGTACGCGCCGGGCTGGGACGTCACCGAGGAGGAGTACCGGCACTTCACCATCGACCTGTCGCACGTCGCCACCTCGCGGGTGGACGCCTTCGCGATGGTCGAGCGGATGGGGGACCGGCTCGCCCACATCCACCTGGCGGACGGCTCCGGCTCCGGCAAGGACGAGCACCTCATCCCCGGCCGGGGCAAGCAGCCCTGCGCCGAACTGCTGGAACACCTCGCCCGGACCGGCTTCGACGGCCACGTCGTGCTGGAGGTCAACACCCGCCGCTCGACGTCGCCCGCCGAACGCGAGGCCGATCTCGCCGAGGCCCTCGCCTTCACCCGCCTGCACCTGGCCACCTCCGCGCGCGTACGCTGACGGCACACGAACTGCCGTCCACAGGGGGACACATGGCGGAAAAGACCGGAACCGGGCCCAGCAGCGACTTCCGCGAACTCGCGAAGTCCTTCGGCGGCGTGGCGGCGGAGTACGACCGGGCCAGGCCCTCGTACCCGCAGGAGTTGTTCGACGCGCTGGAGCGGCTGGCCGGGCGCGGTCTGGAGGGCGCGCGGGTGCTGGACGTCGGCGCCGGCACCGGCATCTCCACCCGGCTGCTGGCCGGCCGCGGCGCCGACGTGCTCGCGGTGGAGCCGAACGCGGGCATGGCCGCGCAGTTCCTCGCCGGCTCGCCCGGGCTCGGGCTGGTCCGGGGCAGCGGCGACGAGCTGCCGTTCCACGACGCCTCGGCGGACTTCGTCACCTACGCCCAGGCCTTCCACTGGACCACCCCGGACAAGTCCGTGCCGGAGGCGGTCCGGGTCCTGCGGCCCGGCGGCGCGCTGGCCCTCTGGTGGAACGTGAAGGACAGCAACGCGGCCTGGGTGCGGGCGATGGGCGAGCGGCTGCACGCCGCGCTGCCCACGACCTACCACGGCTACGGCGCCGTCGACGAGGTCGCCTCCCACCTCGCCCCGTACGACCTGCGGGTGGAGCGCACCCGGCTCCGCTGGGAGCGCCGGATCACCGTGGACCACATGATCACCGACCTCACCTCCCGCTCCTACCTCGCCGCGCTCACCCCGGAGCAGCGCGCGCCGCTGCTGGCCGTCGAGCGCGAGGCCCTGCGGGCGGAGTTCCCGGACGGCACGGTCGTCGAGCCGTACGTGCTGGACCTGACCGTCGCGATCACCCCGTCCTGAGCCGCGCCGGGGGCGGCCCGGCCCGGCGGTGCGCCCACCCGGCTGACCGCATCGCGGACGCCGTGTCCGCCGCCCGGACGGCGGGCGTAGGCTCGACAGACACAGTGGCCCCGCACCCTCCTGATCGAGCGGGGCCGCCAGTCAGCCTCCGAAGGAGTGGAGCACAGTGCCCGAGCTGAGGTCCCGTACGGTCACCCACGGTCGCAACATGGCAGGCGCCCGGGCGCTTCTCCGGGCGGCCGGCGTAGCCCGCGAGGACTTCGGCAAGCCGATCATCGCGGTCGCCAACTCCTTCACCGAGTTCGTCCCCGGCCACACCCACCTCCAGCCGGTCGGCCGGATCGTGTCCGAGGCGATCAAGCAGGCCGGCGGCATCCCCCGCGAGTTCAACACCATCGCGGTGGACGACGGCATCGCGATGGGCCACAGCGGCATGCTCTACTCGCTGCCCTCGCGCGACCTGATCGCCGACTCGGTCGAGTACATGGTCAACGCGCACTGCGCGGACGCGCTGATCTGCATCTCCAACTGCGACAAGATCACCCCCGGCATGCTGATGGCCGCACTGCGGCTGAACATCCCGACGGTCTTCGTCTCCGGCGGCCCGATGGAGGCCGGCAAGGCCACCCTGGTCGACGGCACGGTGCGCAAGCTCGACCTGGTCGACGCGATCTCGCAGGCGGTCAACGAGAACGTCTCCGACGAGGACATCGCGATCATCGAGGAGAACGCCTGTCCGACCTGCGGCTCCTGCTCGGGCATGTTCACCGCCAACTCGATGAACTGCCTCACCGAGGCGATCGGCCTCTCGCTGCCCGGCAACGGCTCGCTGCTCGCCACCCACACCGCCCGCCGCGCCCTCTACGAGGCCGCCGGCCGGACCGTCGTCGAGATCACCAACAGGCACTACGGCCAGGACGACCACTCCGTCCTGCCGCGCTCGATCGCCTCCCGCGCCGCCTTCGAGAACGCCATGGCCCTCGACATCGCCATGGGCGGCTCGACCAACACCATCCTGCACCTGCTCGCCGCCGCCCAGGAGGCCGAGCTGGACTTCGACCTGCGGGCCATCGACGCCACCTCTCGCAAGGTGCCGTGCCTGTCCAAGGTCGCGCCCAACGGCGCGTACTACATGGAGGACGTGCACCGGGCCGGCGGGATCCCGGCCATCCTCGGCGAGCTGCACCGCGGCGGGCTGCTGAACGAGGACGTGCACACCGTGCACTCCGACTCGCTCACCGAGTGGCTCAAGACCTGGGACGTCCGGGGCGGCTCGCCGTCCGCCGAGGCCGTCGAGCTGTGGCACGCCGCCCCCGGCTGCGTCCGCTCCGCCGAGGCCTTCTCGCAGTCCGAGCGCTGGGAGTCGCTGGACACCGACGCCGCCGGGGGCTGCATCCGCGGTGTCGAGCACGCCTACTCCGTCGAGGGCGGGCTCGCCGTGCTGTACGGCAACCTCGCCGAGGACGGCTGCATCGTGAAGACCGCCGGCGTGGACGAGTCGATCTGGACGTTCAGCGGCCCGGCCGTCGTCGTCGAGTCCCAGGAGGACGCGGTCGAGGCGATCCTCGCCAAGCGGATCAAGGAGGGCGACGTCGTCGTCATCCGCTACGAGGGCCCCAAGGGCGGCCCCGGCATGCAGGAGATGCTCTACCCGACCTCGTTCCTCAAGGGCCGGGGCCTGGGCAAGGCCTGCGCGCTGGTCACCGACGGCCGCTTCTCCGGCGGCACCTCGGGCCTGTCGATCGGCCACGCCTCCCCGGAGGCCGCGTCCGGCGGCACCATCGCCCTGGTCGAGGACGGCGACACCATCGCCATCGACATCCCGGGCCGACGGATCTCCCTGGAGGTCCCGGCCGAGGTCCTGGACGAGCGCCGCCGCGCCCTGGAGGCCGGCCACGGCTACCGGCCGAAGAACCGCGAGCGCCACGTCAGCCAGGCCCTGCGCGCCTACGCCGCGATGGCCACCTCCGCCGACAAGGGCGCCGTCCGGGACGTCAGCAAGCTCGGCTGACCCCGACCGCGGTCACGAGGCGCCGTCCCGGCCACCGGGACGGCGCCTCCGCCGTTCCCGCCCAGCGGGGATAATCGGACCCGTGACCCAGGAACGCACCCCCACCACCCAGCCCGCCGGCACCCCCGAGCCGGAGCCGATCCGCTGGTTCGGCACCAGCTGGGTCGATCGCGGCGGCGACTACCGGCTGCGCCGCGTCCTCGTCCCGCTCGGGGCGCTGCTCGCCGCCGCGGCCGGCGCCTTCGTGCTGCGCCTCGCCGTCGACGGCATCCGGGTCGCCGACAACGGGGGCTTCCTCAACGGACTGCTGGTCGCCGCCGTCGCGATCTGCTCGCTGCTCGCCGCGCTGCGCACCTGGAAGCTGCTCACCGAGGGCCGGGACGCGCTGACCGGCTGGATGGCCGAGGACAAGTCGCTCGGCGTGGTCTGGGTGATCGGCGGGGTCGGCTCGCTGCTCGCCTACTTCCTCCGCGCCCTGCGCGAGGCCCCCGGCGAGGCGCTGCACCGGGCCCGCTACGAGAAGGCGCTCGCCCAGCACGAGCAGGCCGGCCGCAGCGGCCGGCCCGGCACCGGTACCGGCGCCCAGGGCCGCGGCCGCACGCGCGCGCTGATCCGGCGCGGCCCCGGCCGGGTCAGCTGCGGCTGACCGTGCCGCAGACGCCGTCCGCGCGCAGCTCCTGGCTGCGGTCGTACGGGTCCGAGGTCGGCCCGGACTGGTCGGGGTTCGGGGCTTGGGCGGCCGTGAACTGGTCGAACTGCGGGTGGTAGGAGCCGTCGTACACCCCGCACTCGGTGTTGCCCGCGTCGGTCATGGTCCGCTCGAAGTAGAGCCGGTCCCGCTCGACGTCGAACTTCGCCGGGTCGTAGAAGCGGAAGGTGTCCACCCGGCGCACGACGGTCCGCGCCGTCCAGGTGTCCCCGGCCACGTCGGCCGCCGGGGTGAGCAGGCCGACCGGCTTCGCCACGCCGCCCCCGCCGGGGGCCGGGCTGCCCGTCGGCCGCGGCGGACCGGAGGGCTTGGGCGCGGTGGCGCGCTTGGCGGCGTCCGGGCCGGGCCGGAGCGGGTAGACGAAGGTGAAGTCGGTGTGCACCAGCACGCCCCGCTTGCCGTCCCCCTCGACGCTGATCCGGCCCTGGAGCCGGTAGGTGTCGCCGACCGGGATCGCGTCCCGCCCGTCGAAGCGGCTGAACCAGCCGGTCGGGTCCTGGTCGCGGGAGGGCGCGGCCAGCGCCTTCTCGGCCTGGGCCCGGCCCTCCGGGCTCAGCATGGCCAGGGCCGCCTCCGGGCGGCCGCCGGCCACCGTGCGCGGGTCCAGATTGGCCGCCGTCAGGTACCGCTTGACCAGCTCGACCTGCGCGGCGACCTGGTCGGCGCCGAACACGCCGATCCTGGTGACCGTGCCCGGTTCGGGCCCGAAGGCGTCGACGGTGGTGGGCCACCCCTCGGCGGGGGAGCCCGCCCACGGGTGGTCGACGGTCGGCTGCGCCGGGTCGACCGGCGGCGGCGCGGCGGTCGGCGCCCCGGTCTCCGGTGCGACGGTCGCCACCGGCGTGCCGGCCGTCGTGCCGCCGGAGCCGTCGCCGAACCGGGTCGAGTACCAGGACCGCAGGCCCTCGACGTTCAGCGCGGCGAGCACCAGGGCGACGGTGAGCACCACGAACAGCGGCGTCCGCCACCACCCGCCGCGGCGCGGCCGGGGGTTGCCCCACGGGTCGACCGGCCGGGGCCTGCGGGCGAAGCGCTTCGGCGGCCGGGGCCCGTCGTTCACCGAGCGGCGGCCGCCGGGGTCGACCGGCGGCGTGTGCTGCCACCGGGCGGCGAGCATCCGGGTGCGGCCCGTCTGCTCCTTCACGGCGGCGCCGCGGACGAACTCCTCGTCGAGCACGAGGTTGGCGAACGGGTCCTTCCCGTCCTTCGGCTCCTCGGACGGACGCGGTTCGGGGTCTTCGGCGATCGGCATCGCGCCAGTATGCCGACGGGGTGTGACAGCTGTTCGATCGGGGTCGCACCGTCGGGTGAACACCGGGTCGGCGCGGGGCGGCAGACCACCCGTTTCCTCCCGGAACGTCAGTCCTTGCTGCGGGCACGCTTCACCGAGCCGACCACCCCCGCCACACCCAGGACCATGGCCGCCGGGAACAGCGAGAGGAAGAACGCCTCGAACACGCCCGCGTCGCCGAGGAACAGCTGGGCCAGCGTGTTCAGGAGGAGCATTCCGCCCGCCGCCGGGAGCGCGGCCTGCCAGGGGTGCTCGTTCGCCCACTTCTGCAGCCGCCGGTCGGCGGTGTCCCGGCGCAGCCGGCCGCCCACCGTGCCGACCAGGAAGAAGAAGAACAGGGCGACGCCGGCCGGACCGGCCAGCATGCTCAGCGACCAGTCCCCGTCGATCAGATCGATCACCAGGTCCGTCGCCCCCACCAGCGCACCGACCCCCGCGGCGGTCCGCCACGGTCCCAAGGTCGCCGCCGCGACGGCGACCTGCCGGTTCTCACGTCGGGACATCTCTCCGTGTGCCATGCCTCCACGGTGCGCCCGCGTCCACCGCCGGGCCATAGGGGAGAACCCGGAGTTTCGCCCTAGGGGTGCCGCTCCGCCGGGTGCCCGCAGGGTGGACGGTGCCGCCCCGGGGAGGGGCGCGGTGCGAGGATGGCCGGGACGACGGGACGCGGCACCGGAGGCAAGGAGCGGCCATGACCAGCAGCGCGGCACACGGACAGAAGATCGCCTTCCTCGGCACGGGCAAGATCGGGGAGGCCCTGCTCTCCGGTCTGCTGCGGGCCGGCAAGGACCCGGCGGACGTCCTGGTGACGGCCCGCCGGCCCGAGCGGGCCGCCGAACTGGCCGCCAGGTACGGGGTCGGCGCGGTGGGCAACGCGGAGGCCGCCAAGCTCGCGGACACCCTGATCCTCGCGGTGAAGCCGCAGGACATGGGCACCCTGCTGGACGAGCTGGCGCCGCACATCGACCCCGACCGGCTGGTGATCTCGGCCGCGGCCGGCATCCCCACCGCCTGGTTCGAGGCCAGGCTGGCGCCCGGCACCCCGGTGGTCCGGGTGATGCCGAACACGCCCGTGCTGGTGGACGAGGGCATGAGCGTCATCTCCGGCGGGTCGCACGCCGCCGAGGCGCACCTGGAGCGGGCGGAGGAGATCTTCCGCTCGGTCGGCAAGGCGCTGCGGCTGCCCGAGTCCCAGCAGGACGCGGCGACCGCGCTCTCCGGCTCCGGCCCGGCGTACTTCTACTTCCTGGTCGAGGCGATGACCGACGCGGGCATCCTGCTCGGGCTGCCCCGGCAGGTGGCGCACGACCTCATCGTGCAGTCGGCGATCGGCGCCTCGGTGATGCTGCGGGACTCCGGGGAGCACCCGGTGAAGCTGCGCGAGGCGGTCACCTCGCCGGCCGGCACCACCATCTCCGCCATCCGCGAGCTGGAGAACCACGGGGTGCGGGCGGCCCTGCTGAGCGCCCTGGAGGCGGCCCGGGACCGTTCCCGGGAGCTGGCCTCCGGCGGCAAGTGACCGGCGGGGACGGCCGGTAGGGTCGCCCGCATGGCCTACGAACTGGTGATCTTCGACAACGACGGTGTCCTGGTGGACAGCGAGCCGCTCTCCAACCGGGTGCTCGCCGAGTACCTGACCGAACTGGGCTACCCGACCACCGTCGAGGACTCCTACCGGGACTTCATGGGCACCGCGGCCCACCGGGTGCACGACGTGATCGCCGAGCGGTACGACGGCGCTCTCCTCCCGGAGGGCTTCGACGAGTCGTTCCACGGCCGGGTCTTCGACACCTTCACCACCGAACTCGCCGCCGTGCGGGGCGCGGAGACGCTGCTGAAGGAGCTCCGGCAGCGGTCCGTGCCGTACTGCCTGGCCTCGTCCGCGCACCACAGCTGGATCCGCGCCGCGCTGGACGTCACCGGTCTGCGCGGGTGGTTCCCGGAGGAGCGGATCTTCAGCGCCCAGGACGTGGGGGTGGGCAAGCCGGCGCCGGACCTGTTCCTGCACGCCGCCCGCACCCTCGGCGTCGACCCGGCCGCCTGCCTGGTGCTGGAGGACAGCCCGAACGGCGTGCTGGCCGCCCGCGCGGCCGGTATGGACGTGTACGGCTACACCGCGCTGACCGACCCGGCGAAGCTGACCGCCGCCGGTGCCACCGGCCTGATCGGCGACCTCGCCGAGGCGCTCCCCCTGCTCGACCGCTAGCGCCCGGAACCCCCGAGGGGTGGGGCACCGCGCGCCGGTGCCCCACCCCTCGGTCCTGCGACGGACCGCTCCTGTGGCGGACGGTCAGCAGGCGTAGTTCGGCTGCACGTTCCAGTAGTCCAGCTTCGACCAGGTCTGCGGGCCGACCTCGCCGTCCTGCTGGAGGTGCACACAGCCCTGGAAGTAGATCACCGCGTTGAGGGTGGCCTGGCCGAACACGCCGTCGGCGATCAGCTTGTAGCCCCGGTCCGGGTGGATGGAGCGGTTGAGCTCGCACTGCAGCTCGCGCACCGCGTTGCCGGTGGCGTTGGCCTTCAGCAGCGGCTCGGAGGTGCTCCACTCGGAGCAGGGCTGGCCGCTGCTCGCGGCGGAGGCGGTGGTGGCGGTGGAGACGCCGCCGGCGAACACGAGGCCGGCGACGGCCAGGCCGGTGATGATCTTGCGCATGAGGGTTCCCTCCCTGTGAACGTGTGCCGCGGTCGGCACACGGTCGGTGCGTCCGGCGTGGGGCCGGACTGGCGACGACTCTGCTCGTTCGGGGGCGGACGGCCAAGGCCCGGACTGTCTCAATCCGCTCCGCGGGCCGATCATGAGACAGCTGTGGGACGGCGCCGGAGGCGATGCCGCAGGTGGCGCGAGGTCGGTCGGCGGACCTCCGCGCGGGTGTCTCACGCGCGCACCCCCTCCCGCGAACGCCCGTCAGCGCCTACGCTCTCGCCACCGACCGCCGTACCGGCCAGTAGCGAGGTGGATGTGCCTACCGAGAGTGCCTACCGTTCCGGGAGCGACGCGGGGGACGCGGGGGACGGGGGCGGCCCGGTCACGCCGGGGCTGCGGGTCGGCCGGGCGGCGCTGGCCGCGAGCTTCCTCCTGCAGGGCGTCACCTTCGCCCTGCTGGTCACCTGCATCCCGGAGATCCAGGACCGGTACGGGCTGAGCGACTCCCTGCTGCCGCTCTTCCTGGCCGCGGTGCCGGTGCTGGCCGGGGTGGGGTCGATCGCCTCCGAGCGGCTGGTGCGCCGGACGAGCGCGCGGGCCGTGCTGCGGGTGGTCCAGCCGGCGGTCTGCGCCACCCTGGCCGCCGCCGGTCTGGGCGACCGGCTCTGGCAACTGGCGCTGGCCCTGGGCGCCTTCGGGCTGCTGGTCGGCGCGCTGGACGCGAGTATGAACATGCTCGGGGTCGGGCTCCAGCACCGTTACGGCCGCTCGGTGATGCTCGGTTTCCACGCCGCGTTCAGCCTCGGCGGCATCGTCGGCGCGGCCGTCGCCGGGCTCGGCGCGCACGTCGGGCTCGGACTGCCGGTGCTGTTCGGGACGGCGGCCGCGGTGGTCGCCCCGCTCGCGCTGCTGGCGGGCACGAGGTTCGCCGGACCGGCCGAACTCGGCGACGCGGTACGGGAGGCCGCGGCCGCCGCCGCCCGGTCGATCCCCTGGCGGCCGCTGCTGCCGCTCTGCCTGGTGATGGCCTTCGCCTACATCGCCGACGCCTCGGTCTCCAACTACAGCGTCAAGTACCTGACCGACGGGCTGGGCAGTCCCGAGGACGTCGCCAAGCTCTCCTACCTCGGCTACATGGTGGCGATGCTGCTGGGCCGGGCGCTCGGCGACCGCGCGGTGCAGCGCTGGGGCGCCGTCCCGGTGGTGCGGTCCGGTGCCGCGCTGTCGGCGCTCGGGTTCGCGCTGGCCGCCGCCGCGCCCGCCGCCTGGGCCGGGATCGCCGGGTTCACCGTGCTGGGGCTGGGGATCTGCGCGATCATCCCGCAGGTGTTCGCGGCCGGCGGGCGGCTGTTCCCGGCCGACTCGGACGCGGCGGTGGCCCGGCTCAACCTGTTCAACTACGTGGGGTTCCTGGTGGGTTCGCCGCTGGTGGGGGCGCTCGCGGACGCGAGTTCGTACCGCTGGGCGCTGCTGGCGCCGATGCTGCTGGTGCTGGCGGTGCTGCCGCTGGCGGACCGCTTCGCCGCGCCGGCGGCGGTGTCCCCGGCATCCGCCGGCCCGGCCGCAGGTTCGCCCGCCGGTTCGCCAACCGGTCCGGCCGCCGGTCCGGCCGTCCGGGACGCCGTCCGGGGCACGCCGTAGGGCGCGCCGCCGTCGGGGGACGGGTCCAGGGGGGTCGGCCTCAGGGTGTCGCCTCCCTGATCTCCGCCAGCGACTCGTGCAGGATCGCCTTCGCGCGGGTGAACCAGTCGGTGAGCACGGCGACCTCGGCCGGGGTGTAGTCGGCGAAGAGGTCGTTGATCCGTCCGTAGAACGGGCCGTAGACCTCCATGATCCGGTCCTGCGCGGCGGCCTCCAGCACCACCCGCACCCGGCGGCGGTCGTCCGGGTCGGCCTCGCGCCGGGCGTACCCGGCCTTCTCCAGCCGGTTGAGCACGCCGGTGACCGCGCCGGTGGTGAGCTGCGCGCGTTCGGCGAGATCGCCCGCGGCCAGGGCCTCGCCGGCCGTCGCCGCCTCGATCAGGAAGCCGACGCAGGTGAGGTCGGTGACGTTCAGGCCGAGCCGCGCCGCGATGTCCTGCTGGCCGAACTGCGAGAGCGCGATCATCCGGTCCATCGCGTAGAGCGCCTGCTCGGGCGACGCCTCGGGGCGCGGCTTGCCCTCCACGGGAAATCTCCTTAGCATCTAAGTTACTTACCTCGTGAGATAAGACATCAGTCCGTTCGCGGACGGGAGCCCGGGTGGACCCGTCCATCACACCAAACGAGGACACATGGGCGCACACGCCGATCACGACATGGGCCACACCGTCGCCGGCTGGACCGGCACCGCCGTCGTCACCCTGGGCTTCGCCGTCGCGGGCGCGGCCTTCGTCGCGGGCTCCGGGCCGGGGCTCTGGGCCGGGGCGGCGCTGGTCCTCCTCGGGGCGGTCGCCGCCTGGGCGCTGCACCTGGCCGGGCGGGGCAAGGCCACCGGGCCGCGCCCGCCGGGACTGCGGCACTGGCGCACCCCCGACCCGGCCGGCCGCCACGGCCACCCCGACTGCCTCGGCTGCCGGCTGGCCGGCCGCCGGGCCGCCCGCGCCGCCGTCCCGGCCGCCGTCCGTGCCGCGGTGCCCGCCCCCGGGTCCGACCCCGTCGGCGCCGCCGCGTCCGTCCCGGGGGCGGGCACCCGGATCTGACTCCCGTACCGCCGGCGTTCAAGGACCCGTTGCCCGGTCGCGCGGCCGTCACCCACTACGGTGGAGGCCATGCCCGACGCCGAGCGTGACCCCTCCTGCGGCCTGCACCTCTTCTGGGACGAGGCGGTCACCGCCTACGACTTCGGCCCGGGCCACCCGATGGATCCCACCCGGCTGTCGCTCACCATGCGCCTGGTCGAGGACCTCGGCCTCGCCGCCGGACCGGGCGTCACCGTCCGCTCCGCGCCCGCCGCGGGCGACTCCACCCTCGGCCTGGTGCACACCGCGGCGTACGTCGAGGCGGTCAAGCGGGCCGCCGCCGACCCCGACCGGCAGGACCCGCGGCACGGCCTCGGCACCGACGACAACTGGTCCTTCCCCGCCCTCCACTCCGCCTCCGCGCTGATCGCCGGCCAGTCCGTCGCCGCCGCCGAGGCCGTCTGGCGCGGCGAGACCCCGCACGCGGTGAACTTCGCCGGCGGCCTCCACCACGCGATGCCCGACCGTGCCTCCGGCTTCTGCGTCTACAACGACCCGGCCCTCGCCATCGCCCGGCTGCTCGAACTCGGCGCCGAGCGGATCGCCTACGTCGACGTGGACGTCCACCACGGCGACGGCGTCCAGCAGGCGTTCTGGGACGACCCCCGGGTGCTCACCGTCTCGCTGCACGAGCACCCGGCCACGCTCTTCCCGCAGACCGGCTGGAGCACCGAGACCGGCGGCCCGGGCGCCGAGGGCTCCGCCGCCAACCTCCCGCTGCCGGCCGGCACCGGCGACGCCGGCTGGCTGCGCGCCTTCCACGCCCTGGTGCCCGAGCTGCTCGCCGCCTTCCGCCCGCAGGTCCTGGTCACCCAGCACGGCGCCGACACCCATCTGGAGGACCCGCTCGCCCACCTGGCCGTCACCGTGGACGCCCAGCGGGCCATCGCCGAGGAGCTGCACGGGCTGGCGCACGAGCACGCCGACGGCCGGTGGATCGCGCTCGGCGGGGGCGGCTACGCGGTCGTCGACGTCGTCCCGAGGGCCTGGACCCACCTGGTGGCCACCGCCGCGGGACGGCCGGTCGACCCGGCCACCGAGACGCCGGAGTCCTGGCGCGCCGAGGTCTACCGGCGCACCCGGGGCCCCGCCCCGCTGCGGATGACCGACGGCGCCCGTCCGGTCTGGCGCGACTTCGACGCGGGATACGATCCGGCGGACCGCCTCGACCAGGCGATTCTGGCCGCCCGGCGCGCCGTCCTGCCGCACCACGGCCTGCTGCCCTGAGCGGAAGTCGAAGGGGCGCCGTCCGCTTGTGAGGACCTGGTGCCCGGTCGCGTTCCGTGCGCAGGCCGACCGGTACAAATCGCCGATCGACTACGTACTGCAACCGACTTATCCCTCACCGTACGAGGACTGGGCTTCTCCCTCTTCCCACTGGTACCACCCATAACTACTCTGGGGATACACGTGTGCCGGTGGAGTCACCGGAGGGGAAGCCGGTGCCTTGCACACGGGTAAGGGTCGGGTGATGGTCATGAGTTCCGGCGAACGCCCCTTGCAGGACGTCGTCTTCCTGACCGTGGCCGAGGTGGCCGCGGTCATGCGGGTCTCCAAGATGACGGTCTACCGGTTGGTGCACAGCGGTGAGCTGCCTGCCATCCGGGTCGGCCGCTCGTTCAGGGTGCCCCAGCAGGCAGTGCACGAGTACCTCAAGGAGTCCTACGTGCGGCTCGAAAGCGCGTAGGCGAAGGCCGGTCCGGGCGGGGTCCACCACCGGTGGACCCCGTCTCCGTTCGCTCCGGATTCGCCTGCGGTTCGCCTGCTTCCGGGGTGCGATTACGACCCTGGGCGAGTGGACGGTAGGCTGGGCCCTCACGTCAGTCGTATGGACTCCGTCTCTCACGGGCGAGAGTCTCAGTGAGCGAGGGTTGTTCCGTGGGCTCTGTCATCAAGAAGCGTCGCAAGCGTATGGCCAAGAAGAAGCACCGCAAGCTTCTCAAGCGCACGCGCGTTCAGCGTCGCAACAAGAAGTAAGCGTCCCCGGCCGCGCTCGCGCGCCCAGCGCTTGACACCGCCCGTCCTGGCCCTCCGGCCTGGGCGGGCGGCGTCGTTCTCCGGGCCGGGCGTCACCGGTTCGGCCGCTCCCCCTGCCGGTCGATTCCCGGACCGGGGTTCACCGGCCCGGTGTTTCCCGGCCCGCCGCGGCGGCGCGGTACGGTGCACGCAGGTCTCCCGGGCCGAGGAATGGGGTGCAGCGCTGTGGGAACGGTCGTGCTCGTCACCGGCGTCGGCCGGCACCTGGGCGCCCGCTTCGCCGCCGAGCTGCGCCGCCGGCCGGGGGTGGACCTGGTGGTCGGCGTGGACGTGCAGCCACCGAGCCCCGCGCTGCGCGCGCTCGCCGAGCCGGACGGGCCCGCCGCGCCGTACCGCTTCCACCAGCTGGACCTGCGCCGCCCCGCCGTGGCGCGGGTGATCGCCGAGCACGGCGTCGACACCGTGGTGCACCTCGCGGTCAGCGCCACCGGACTGGGCTCCACCAACCGCTCCGCGGTGAAGGAGGCCAATGTCATCGGCACCATGCAACTGCTCGGCGCCTGCCAGAAGGCGCCGGGGGTGCGCCGGCTGGTGGTGAAGTCGACCACCGGCGTCTACGGCTCGGCGCCGCGCGACCCGGCCGTGTTCACCGAGCGGACCCAGCCGAAGACCCTGCCGGGCGGCGGTTTCGCCAAGGACGCGGTCGAGGTGGAGGGCTACGTCCGGGGCTTCGCCCGGCGCCGTCCGGACGTCGCGGTCACGGTGCTGCGGTTCGCCAACATCGTCGGCCCGGGCGCCGACACCCCGCTGACCGACTACTTCGCGCTGCCGGTCCTGCCGACCGTGCTCGGCTACGACCCCCGGCTGCAGTTCGCGCACGAGGACGACGTGGTCGAGGTGCTCTGCCGGGCCTCCTTCCCGGCCGGGCCCGGCACCGTGAACACCGGCACCGTCAACGTCGCCGGGGAGGGCGTGCTGCTGCTCTCCCAGTGCGCCCGCCGACTGGGCCGGCCGACCCTGCCGCTGCTGCTGCCGGCGGTCAGCTGGATCGCCGGACTGGCCCGGCAGACCCGGCTGGTCGACGTCTCGCCCGAGCACCTGCGGCTGCTGACCCACGGCCGGGTGGTGGACACCGTCCGGCTGCGCGAGTCCTTCGGCTACCGCCCGGTGTTCAGCACCCCGGAGGCCTTCGCGGACTTCGCCGCCGCGCAGTCGCCGGGCCTGCTGCCGCCGCGGCGGCTGACCGCCGTCACCGACGGGCTGGCCGCGCTGCTCGGCCCGGAGGCCGGCCGGACTGCCGGCCCGGGCACCACCGCCCCGGGCGCCCCCGCCCGACCGCACCGACCCAGGAGCTGAGCCCGCATGAGTGCCGCCGCCGAGAACGCGCCGGGTGAGGCGAAGGTCATCCCGATCGAGTCCGCCCCCAGCTGGAGCGAGCCGCCGGCCGACGGCTCCGGCCTGGCCGACCGGGTGGCCGGCGCCGTCGGCGGCGCGCTGGCCGGTCGGCTCGGCGCCGCCGCGACCCGCGCGTTCGGCAAGGGCTGGGAGGACCGGGCCGCCGACGGCCTGGCCTTCCTGCGCCGCCGGATCACCGGCGACTACGAGGTGGACGAGTTCGGCTTCGACCGGGAGCTCACCGAGGAGGTGCTGCTCGGGCTGCTGCGGCCGCTGGCGGAGAAGTACTTCCGGATCGAGGTGCGCGGGATCGAGAACATCCCGGCCGAGGGCGGCGCGCTGATCGTCGCCAACCACTCCGGGACGATCCCGCTGGACGCGCTGATGACCCAGGTGGTGATACACGACCACCACCCGCACCACCGGCACCTGCGGATGCTCGCGGCCGACCTGGTGTTCGTCCTGCCCGGGATCAACGAGCTGGCCCGCAAGGCCGGGCACACCCTGGCCTGCAACGAGGACGCCCAGGCCCTGCTGGAGCGCGGCGAACTGGTCGGGGTGTGGCCGGAGGGCTTCAAGGGGGTCGGCAAGCCGTTCTCCGAGCGGTACAAGCTCCAGCGCTTCGGCCGCGGCGGCTTCGTCTCCTCGGCGCTGCGGGCCCGGGTGCCGATCGTGCCGTGCTCGATCGTCGGGGCGGAGGAGACCTACCCGATGATCGGCGACTTCCGGACCCTGGCCCGGCTGCTGGGCCTGCCGTACGTGCCGATCACGCCGACCTTCCCGTGGCTGGGCCCGCTGGGGGCGGTGCCGCTGCCCACCAAGTGGATCATCGAGTTCGGCGAGCCGATCGCGACCGACCGGCACCCGGTGGAGGCGGCGGACGACCCGATGCTGGTCTTCGACCTGGCCGACGAGGTCCGGGAGACCATCCAGCACACGCTGTACCAGCTGCTGGTGCGGCGGCGCTCGGTCTTCTTCTGAGTCGTTCCGGGTCCTTCTGAGTCGTTCCGGGGCCTTCCGGGTCTCTCGGGAAACGGCCGGGCCCCGGCGGACAGCACGTCCGCCGGGGCCCCGCCGTACCGCTCGGCCGGGTCAGCCGCCGAGGATCCGCAGACCGGGCAGCAGGCCCGGGATCAGCGGGGGCACCTCGACCCCCTGCTGCTGGGCCGGGCCGCCGCTCGCGCTGGGCGACTCGGACGGCTGCGCCGGGGACCGGTCCGGCGCCGGGGCCGGGGCCGGCGCGTCCGCGCTGGGCGAGGGCTTGGCCCCGGTGAGCCCGCTGGTGAGGTTGTCGACCAGGCCGCCGACCGGGGCCGGCACGACATTGGTCTCACCGCTGGGCGCCGGTGCGACCGGTGCGCCGGGGGCCGCGGGCGCCGCCGGTGCGGGCGCGCCGCCCTGCGGCGGGACCAGCGGGGTGCTGCCGGGCCGACCGCCGACCGAGGTGCCGGCCGGTCCGCCGGTGGCACCGCCCTGGACCGGTGCCCCGCCGACCGCCGGGCCGCCGGGCGAGGTGCCGGCCGAGGGGCCGCCCTGCCCGTCCGGTCCGCGGGTGCCGTCGCCCGCCCCGCCGTCGTCCGGCATCCCGCTCTTGGCGGGCTGCTGGACCAGACGCAGGGGCGCGACGTCCTGGCTTATGTCGTCGAAGAGCTGGTCCACCAGGTGGGCCTGCGGGACCAGCTGGTCCGGGAGCCGGGACTGGACCTCGGCCCAGGTGCCGTCCTCGTCGTGGGCGAAGCCGGCCAGGGTGCGCATCGGGTCGAGCGAGCCGTTGTTCCGGTAGACGGCGCGCAGCAGGTCGCGGCCCTTGAGGGCGTCGTTGTGCATGTCGTCGAGGGCCTTGCGGACCTGCTCGACGGTGCCCGGACTGAGCGAACCGCCGGTGCCGGACCGGCCCACCAGCGACCGGGCCTCGCCGAGCCGGGTGGCCGCGTGGTCGAGCAGCAGCTCGCCGCGCTCGCTGTCGGTGTCCGCGAGGTTGAGCCGCAGTCCCTCCAGTCCGCGCTTCATGCCGTACAGCGGGTCGCCGGGGAGGGCGTTTCCACTGGCGGCCGCGGCGCCGGCGAAGCTGCCGACGGCGAGGCCGGCGACGAGCCCGCCGATCGCGAACCGGCGGCTCCAGCGTCCGCGCGGCGCCGTGCGGACGGCCCGGTGGCGGCGCTGGCGCGGCACGGTGATGCCCGGCCCGCCCGCGAAGGCCTGCTCGAACGCGGCCATCAGCTGGGCGCGTTGGACGGTCCGGACCTCGTGGTCGAGCTCCGGGACGGGCAGCGCGCCGAGCGCGCCGACCGTGTCGATGAGTTCGGCCATCGCGACCGAACCGGCGTTGCCGGTAGCGGTGGTGGCCGTTCCGTTGCCGTCGGCAGCGCGTTGCTCCGCCTGGTGGGCCTCCAGCGCCTCGGCGAAGGCCTTCGCCCGCCGGTGCTCCAGCACGTTTGCCGTCACGGGCCACACCTCCCTTCGTCGTTGTCGACACCCCGGCCTGCCGGACGGTTGCCCCGGCAAGCCAAAGCCACTCCATCGGGTGAGAGGTCGCAATTCGACTTGACCGCACGCCTGGTGGAGGCTTGCAAGCTGGCCAACGAGCGGCGCGGGTGGTCGGTTACGCACGACTGATCATCGGACCGACCCTTCACCCGGATGTGTCGGGCCGCCGCCGAGGGTGACGGCCCGCCCACTATCTCTCCCGCCGCTTCCCCGGGGGCCTCCCCGGACCGCCGCCGGTTCACCGGGCGTCGGGCGGGAGCAGGCGGGCCAGGGTGCGCACGGCCCGGTACTGGAGGGTCTTGATGGCGCCCTCGTTCTTGCCCATGATCCGGGCGGTCTCGGCGACCGACAGCCCCTGCAGGAAGCGCAGCGTGACGCACTCCTGCTGCTGCGGGTTCAGCCGGCGGACCGCCTCCAGCAGTGCCGCGTTGGAGAGCGACTCCAGCACCGAGTCCTCGGGGCTGCGTTCGCACTCGTTGGAGTCGAGCATCTCGCCCGTGGTGACCTCCAGCCGGAACCGGCTGGACTTGAAGTGGTCGGCGACCAGGTTGCGGGCGATGGTCACCAGCCAGGCGCCGAAGTCCCGGCCCTGCCAGGTGAAGGTGCCGATCCGGCGCAGCGCGCGCAGGAACGTCTCGCTGGTGAGGTCCTCGGCGGTGGCCCGGCTGCCGACCCGGTAGTAGATGTAGCGGTAGACGGTGTCCGAGTAGTGGTCGTAGAGCCGGCCGAAGGCCTCGCTCTCGCCGGCCTGGGCGCGCTCGACCAGCTCCATGATCGGGTTGTGCTCGGTCTCGTAACCGGGGCCGGTGGTGGTGCGGGAGCGGCTGCGGCCGCCGGTGCTGCCGGCCCGGCCCCGGGTGCCGGCCCCGGCCGAACCGGCCGCGGTGGTGCGCAGCAGGGGGGTGCCGGGGCGGTCCTGGGTCTGGCCGAACGCGGCTCCGGCGGGCACCAGTTGGGGGGTGACGGGGAGCTGGCTGCGGAGCAGGGTGCGCAGCAGCTCCAGGCCGGTGGAGATCTGCCGGGGCGGGACCGGGCGGCCGCGGAGGCTGGTGCGGGAGCGCAGGGGCGCGGACGACGGGCGGGAGGGTGCAGGCGCGTCGTTCCGGACGGGTGGGTACACGGGACTCCCAGAGGCAGAACTGTGGACGGATCACCTCCGCCTGCGCGGAGAGCACGTCCGCGCCCCCCGGGTCGCGCTGGGGCGGTTGGGTGACGTGCATCCAGGAGAGAATAACGCTTTGTGCAATGACAGCTACACCGTGTGGTCGAAGTGGTCGTTTGGGATCCGCATTGAACGTATATCCGGCCGACAGTGACCGAACATGTCGGCGATCGCCTGGCTCAACGTGACAGAACGGGTGCGCCTGGTGACCAATTCGGTGGTGAGGCGGGCGGTTTCCCGGTTCTGGGGCCCGATAACCCCCGACTTTGTCGAGCTGGCGAACGATCAGATCCGGTCACTGGCTGGCGAGTTCGGTCGAGGGGGCCGGACGGGCCCGCGACGCGCGGGAGTTCGCCCGTACGGGCGGCATCGTCAGCGCGCGAATTGACCGGACTCACCCCGGCGCGGGCCCCGGACGGCCGTCCGCGGGGTCCGCCCGGCCCGGTCGCCCGACCCGGGTCGTTCGGTCCGCTCCGTCCGGCGCGGCGTCCGCTCCGTTCAGGCGTGGTGCCGGCGGTGCAGCGCGGCCCAGGCCGCGACCGCGCCCGCGGTCACGCCGAGCGCGGCGGCGGCCGGCAGCCCGACCCGGGCGGCCTTCCGCCCGGTCCGGAAGTCCCGGACCCGCCAGCCCTGCGCGCGGGCGTGCCGCCGCAGCGCGCCGTCCGGGTTCACCACGTAGGGGTGGCCCACCAGCGAGAGCATCGGGATGTCGTTGGCCGAGTCGCTGTACGCGGCGCAGCGGTCGAGGTCGAGCCGCTCCCGCCGGGCCAGCGAGCCCACCGCGGCGGCCTTGGCCGGCCCGTGCAGCAGCTCGCCGACCAGCCGGCCGGTGTACGCGCCGTCGCGCGCCTCGGCGACGGTGCCGAGCGCCCCCGTCATGCCGAGCCGGGCCGCGATGATCCGCGCCACCTCCACCGGCGCGGCGGTGACCAGCCAGACCCGCTGCCCGGCGTCCAGGTGCATCTGGACCAGGGCGCGGGTGCCCGGCCACACCTTGTCGGCGATGACCTCCTCGAAGACCTCCTCGCAGAGCGCCTCCAGTTCGGCGGTGCGCTTGCCGGCGACCAGGCCCAGGGCGGTGTGCTGGGCGTCGGCCATGTGGTCCGGGTCCTCGGCGCCGTACAGCCGGAACCAGGCCTGCTGCCAGGCGAAGCGCGCGATGTCGCGGCGGGTGAGGAAGCCCCGGCGGTAGAGGCCGACCCCGAGGTAGAAGATCGCGGCCCCGCGCAGGATGGTGTTGTCGCAGTCGAAGAAGGCGGCGGCGCGCGGGTCGTCCGGTTCGGGGGTGTGGTTCTCGGCGGGCGGCCTGGGCGTCCGGCCGCGTCGGGCGGGTTCCGCGTCCCCGGCGGGCCCGGCCTCCTCGGCCGGCCCGGCGTCCGCCGCGGGCCCGGTGCCGTCGGCCGGCTCCGTCGGGACCTCCCCGGCCGGTGCCGGGGCGGCCCGCAGGGCGGCCTCCGCCGCCTCCGCCGCGGCCTCGCCCGCCAGCGCGGTCCGCGGGCCGGTGGGGCGCCTTGACTGGGTGAGCCTTCGGAGCACGGCCATGTCATCGAGCATAGCCAGCCACCTGTGCGGCGGCCGTGACGGCGACGTGCCCGCCGGGTGAACGGCGGGAGGGGCGGCCGGGTCCGGCCCGCCCGTCGGGGCGGCGCACAATGGCGGGGTGAGTCCACTGCTGCGACGTGACAAGAACCGGGGCCCGGGGTCGGCCGACCGGACGGTGACCCTGGTGGCCAAGCCTGGCTGCCATCTGTGCGACGACGCCCGGGAGGTGATCGTCCGGGTGACGGCCGAGCTGGGCGCGGCCTTCGAGGAGAAGGACATCACCCAGGACCCGGAGCTGCACCACCTCTACTGGGAGCAGATCCCGGTGACCCTGATCGACGGGCGCCAGCACGACTTCTGGCGGGTGGACGAGAAGCGCCTGCGCAGCGCCCTCGGCGCCTGACCCGGGCCCCGGCGGACCCGGCGGGGAGGCTCCGGCCCGCTCCGCCGGGCGCCTCCCGCGCCCCCGCCGAACGGCGGGGGCGGTTCGCCGAATCGTTGTGAAGAATCCGCGTTCCGGGCTTGGGGCACCGGCCGTCGGTCGGCTTACGATCGAACTCGTCCGCGCCCATGGGGGGCTGAGCACACGAGGAGTGCCGCCGTGCTTCCCGGTCCGCCCCCGATCACGCCCGCCGAGCCGTCGGCCGCGCGCGGGGGCTTCGCCGTGGTGGACGTGGAGGCGACCGGCCGCAGCCCCTGGCGGCACCGGGTGGTCGAGGTGGCGGTGGTGCTGCTGGACGAGCGGCTCCGCCCCGAGGGCGAGTTCTGCACCCTGCTGGACCCGCTCGGCCCGGTCGGCCCGACCCATGTGCACCGGATAGCGCAGGAGGACGTCGAGGGCGCCCCGCGCTTCCGCGAGATCGCGCCGCTGCTGCTGGAGCTGCTGGCCGGCCGGGTGCTGGTCGGCCATCACGTCACCTGCGACCACGCCTTCCTGGACCGCGAGTTCGCCCGGATCGGGGTCCCGCTGCCGCCGGTGCCCTCGCTGTGCACGATGCGGCTGGCCCGGGACCGGCTGCCGGAGGCCGGCGGCTTCGGCCTGGCGGCCTGTGTGGCGGCGGCCGGCCTCGACGGCTTCGCCGCGCACACCGCGCTCGGCGACGCCCGGGCCACCGCCGGCCTGCTGCGCCACTGCCTGGACGCGCCGTCCGGCCCGCCGGGCGACTGGGCGGGGCCGCTGCGGGAGGCGGCCGCGGTGCCGTGGCCGAGGCTGGGGCGGGCCCGGTCCCGCCTGTCCGGGGAGCCGGTGCCGCTGGTCCTGCGGGGGTCCTCCCGCCCGGCTCCGCCGGTGCTGCCGAACGGCCTGCTGTACGGCCCTCGGCCACCCCTTGCACCGCCCCCGGCGGTGGCCCGGAAAGGGGCCGGTGCTATGGGGTCCACGGCGTGATGCGCATCACTGTGTGTGGACAAATCGGACACCATCTTTGTGCACACGTTCACAAACGCATAGCCTGGCTGCCAAAGCCCAGCTTCACCCACAGGAGCACCGTGGCAATCGGCCGATCACCACAGAGCAGTTCGCAGACGCCCGACCAGGGCGCCGCGCGTCGACCTTCGCGCGCCCGGGGCATCCCGGAGGCGACGGTCGCCCGGCTTCCGCTGTACCTGCGCGCGCTCACCGCGCTCTCCGAGCGCTCGGTGCCGACCGTCTCCTCCGAGGAGCTGGCGGCCGCGGCCGGGGTGAACTCCGCCAAGCTGCGCAAGGACTTCTCGTACCTGGGCTCGTACGGCACCCGCGGGGTCGGCTACGACGTCGAGTACCTCGTCTACCAGATCTCCCGCGAGCTGGGCCTGACCCAGGACTGGCCGGTCGTCATCGTCGGCATCGGGAACCTCGGCCACGCGCTCGCCAACTACGGCGGCTTCGCCTCCCGGGGCTTCCGGGTGGCCGCCCTGCTGGACGCCGACCCGACCGTGGTCGGCAGCAGCGCGGCCGGCCTGCCGGTGCGCCACATGGACGAACTGGAATCCATCGTGGAGAGCCAGCACGTCTCGATCGGTGTCATCACCACGCCGCCCGGCGCCGCCCAGCAGGTCTGCGACCGGCTGGTCGAGGCCGGTGTCACCAGCATCCTGAACTTCGCCCCGACCGTGCTGACCGTCCCGGACGGCGTGGACGTGCGCAAGGTGGACCTCTCCATCGAGCTGCAGATCCTCGCCTTCCACGAGCAGCGCAAGGCCGGCGACGAGCCCGACCGCACGGAGTCCGTGCTCGACCGCGCCCCCGGCCCGGTCCGCGCCGCCGCGGCCAAGCTGCGCCGCGCGGCCGGCGGCAGCACCAAGCCCCGCACCGCCGCCGAGCCGGCCAAGGACGCCGAGCCGACGGCGCAGGGCAAGCCGGGCAAGCCCGGCGAGGGCGAGCTGTCCGCGGTGATGCCGGCATGAGCGGGACCGAGAATCGTGGGACCAGGGGGCGGGCGTGAGTCTTCTCGTCGTAGGGCTGAGCCATCGCACGGCCCCGGTCGGCGTGCTGGAGCGGGCCGCGCTGACCGGTGAGGTGCCGACCCGGCTGCTGCACGACGCGGCCGCGTCCGCGACCGTCGCCGAGGCGGCGCTGGTCAACACCTGCAACCGGATCGAGCTGTACGCGGACGTGGACAAGTTCCACGCCGGCGTCGCCGAGCTGTCGCTGCTGCTCGCCCACCACAGCGGGGTCGACCTGGAGGAGCTGACCTCCCACCTCTACGTCCACTACGAGGACCGCGCGGTCCACCACCTCTTCTCGGTGGCCTGCGGCCTGGACTCGATGGTGGTCGGCGAGGGCCAGATCCTCGGCCAGCTGCGCGACGCCCTGGCCAAGGCGCAGGAGGAGCACACCGCCGCGCGCGGCCTCAACGAGCTCTTCCAGCAGGCCCTGCGGGTCGGCAAGCGGGCGCACAGCGAGACCGGCATCGACAAGGCCGGCCAGTCCCTGGTGACCTTCGGCCTGGAGCAGGTCGCGGCCGGCGCGGGCGCGATCGCGGGCAAGCGGGCGCTGGTGGTCGGCGCGGGCTCGATGAGCTCGCTGGCCGCCGCCACCCTGGTCCGCTCCGGCGTGACGGACCTGCTGATCGCCAACCGGACGCCGGAGCGCGCCGAGCGGCTGGTCGAGATCCTCGGCGGGGACGTCGCCCGCACCCTGGACCTGGCCAAGGTGCCCGAGGCGCTGGCCGACGTCGATCTGGTGATCTCCTGCACCGGCGCGGCCGGCACGGTGATCGGGGCGGACGACGTCGCCGCCGCCGTCGCGGCGCGCGCCGCCGCGACCCCCCTCGCCTTCCTCGACCTCGCCATGCCGCGCGACGTCGACCACGCCGTGCACGAGCTGCCCGGCGCGCTCCTGGTCGACCTGGAGAGCCTCTCGCACGCCCACGCCGCCACCCCCGGCGCCGGGGACGTCGACGCCGTCACCGGCATCGTCGCCGAGGAGGTCACCGCCTTCGGTGCCGCCCAGCGGGCCGCGCGGATCGCCCCCACCGTGGTGGCGCTGCGCGCGATGGCCTCCGGAGTGGTCGCCACCGAGCTGGCCCGCCTGGACTCCCGGCTGCCCGGTCTGGACGAGCGCTCGCGCGCCGAGATCGGCCAGACCGTCCGCCGGGTCGTCGACAAGCTGCTGCACGCCCCCACCGTGCGGGTGAAGCAGCTGGCCGCCGAACCCGGCGGCGCCTCCTACGCGGAGGCACTGCGTGAACTGTTCGACCTCGACCCGGCCGCCGTCCACGCGGTCTCGGGCACCCCGATCGGCACCCAGCCCGCGGGCGGGGGCGCCGGATGAACCGTCAGCCATCCCACGAGTACCACCGGGACGATCACCCCATGAATGGTCAACCGCTCACCGGCCAGGCACCGGACACCACCGCGGCACCCCTGCGGCTCGGCACCCGGCGCAGCGCGCTCGCCATGGCGCAGTCGGGCATGGTCGCCCGCGAGGTGACCCGCCTCACCGGGCGCCCCGTCGAACTGGTGGAGATCACCACCTACGGCGACACCTCCCGCGAGGCGCTGGCCCAGATCGGCGGCACCGGTGTGTTCGTCTCCGCGCTGCGCGACGCGCTGCTGGAGGGACGGATCGACTTCGCCGTGCACTCGCTCAAGGACCTGCCGACCGCGGCCCCCGAGGGCCTGCTGCTGGCCGCCGTCCCCGAGCGCGAGGACAGCCGCGACGCCCTGGTCGCGCGCGAGGGCCTGACCCTCGGCGAACTGGTCGAGAAGCTGGCCGGAGCCGGCCGCCCGGCCCGGATCGGCACCGGCTCGCCGCGCCGCATGGCGCAGCTGAACGCCTGGGCCCGCGAACGCGGCGACCGGCTGGAGACCGTCGCGATCCGCGGCAACGTGGACACCCGGATCGGCTTCGTGGCCTCCGGCGAGCTGGACGCCGTGGTGCTGGCCACCGCGGGTCTGAACCGGCTCGGCCGGTCCGCGGAGATCACCGAGCACCTCGACCCCGAGCTGATGGTCCCGGCCCCCGGCCAGGGCGCGCTCGCCATCGAGTGCACCGCCGCCGCTGCGCTCCCGGAAGGGGGCGGTCTGGCCGCCGCGCTGGCGGCCCTCGACCACGCCCCCACCCGGGTCGCGGTGGCCGCCGAGCGGGCCCTGCTCGCCACCCTGGAGGCCGGCTGCTCCGCACCGGTCGCCGCGCTGGCCGGCTGGGACCACCGATCCGAACTGCGGCTGGAGGGCGTGGTCGGCACCGTCGACGGCGCCGACCTGCTGAAGATGTCCGCCCACGGTCCGATCGTCCTCGACGAGACCGCCGAGCAGCAGGCGGTGGCCCTCGGCCGCGCGCTGGCCGCCCGGCTGCTCGACGCGGGCGCGGCCGCCCTGATGGGGGAGCGAGCCCGATGAGCCCCACCGCCGCCACCGACAGCCCGTTCCCGGCCGACAGCCCGTTCGGGGGCACGGTGCCCGCCACCGGCCGGTGCACCTTCCTGGGCGCGGGCCCCGGCGACCCGGGCCTGCTGACCCTGCGCGCGGTCGAGGTCCTGGCCTCGGCCGACGTCCTGGTCGCCGACCCGCTGACCGCGGCCGCCGTGCGCAGCCACTGTCCCTCCGGTGTGCAGGTGCACGCCCCCGGCACCGAGGGGCCGGACTTCGACCTGGCGCGCCTGGTCGCCGAGGCCGTGCGCTCCGGCAAGCACGTGGTGCGGACCGTCGACGGCGACCCGGGCCTGGACGGCTGCGCCGCCGAGGAGATGCTCGGCTGCGCCGGGGCCGGGATCGCCTTCGAGGTGATCCCGGGCGTCGCCCAGTCGGTCGGCGTGCCGGCCTACGCGGGGGTGCCGCTGCGCGGCGCCGCAGGGACGGACGTCCGCTTCGTGGAGGCCGCCGCGCTGCTGGCCGGCTCCCCGGTGGACCTGGGCGCGCCGGAGACCACCCTGGTCGTGCGCACCACCCTGGGCCAGCTGCCGGCCACCGCCAACGCGCTGGTCTCCAACGGCCGCAAGCCGGAGTCGGCGCTCAGCGCCACGCTCTCCGGCACCACCACCCGCCAGCGGACCTTCACCGCGACCCTGGCCACCATCGCGGCGGACCTCAAGGCCGCTCGGGTGCTGCCCGCGCCGGTGTCCGCTCCGGTGGACCCCGCCACCCCGGTCATAGCCGTGGTCGGTGAGCAGGTCGCCCACCGCTCCTCGCACTCCTGGTTCGAGACCAAGCCGCTGTTCGGCTGGAACGTCCTGGTGCCGCGCACCAAGGAGCAGGCGCACGGCCTGTCCGAGCAGCTGCGCTCGTACGGCGCGGTGCCGCAGGAGGTGCCGACCATCGCGGTCGAGCCGCCGCGGACCCCGCAGCAGATGGAGCGGGCGATCAAGGGCCTGGTCACCGGCCGGTACGAGTGGATCGCCTTCACCTCGGTGAACGCGGTGCGCGCGGTGCGCGAGAAGTTCGAGGAGTACGGCCTGGACGCCCGGGCGTTCGCCGGGATCAAGGTCGCGGCGGTCGGCGAGACCACCGCGCAGGCGCTGGTCGACTTCGGTGTGAAGCCGGACCTGGTGCCGTCCGGGGAGCAGTCCGCGGCCGGGCTGCTGGAGGACTGGCCGCCCTACGACCCGGTGTTCGACCCGATCGACCGGGTGCTGCTGCCGCGCGCCGACATCGCCACCGAGACCCTGGTGGCCGGCCTGGTCGAGCTGGGCTGGGAGGTCGACGACGTGACGGCGTACCGGACGGTGCGCGCCTCGCCGCCGCCGGCCGAGACCCGGGAGGCGATCAAGGGCGGCGGCTTCGACGCGGTGCTGTTCACCTCGTCCTCGACCGTGCGGAACCTGGTCGGCATCGCCGGCAAGCCGCACAACGTGACGGTCATCGCCTGCATCGGCCCGGCCACCGCGAAGACCGCCGAGGAGCACGGCCTGCGGGTCGACGTGATGGCCCCGGCCCCGTCGGCCGCGGCGCTGGCCCAGGCCCTGGCAGACTTCGGGGCCAAGCGCCGGGACACCGCGACCGCCGCCGGCGAGCCGGTCTACCGGCCCAGTGAGCGCCGCCCCGGCTCGCGCCGCAAGGCCGCGCGCTGAATCGAGGCCGGGGGCGGACCATCCGCCGCCCCCGGCACCAGCACCACCGTTCGGAGAGAGAAGCCGTGTCCGCTGAATTCCCGTACGTCCGCCCGCGCCGGCTGCGCTCGACCCCGGCGATGCGCCGGCTGGTCGCGGAGACCCGGCTGCACCCGGCGGAGCTGATCCTGCCGCTGTTCGTCCGCGAGGGCGTGCGCGAGCCGGTCCCGGTCTCGTCGATGCCGGGCGTGGTCCAGCACACCCGGGAGACCCTGCGCAAGACCGTCACCGAGGCGGCCGAGGCGGGCCTGGGCGGCGTCATGCTGTTCGGCGTCCCCGAGACGCAGGACGCGACCGGCACCGAGGGCACCAACCCGGACGGCATCCTCCAGCAGGCGATCCGGGACGTGGTCGCCGAGGTCGGCGACTCCCTGGTGGTCATGTCGGACCTCTGCCTGGACGAGTACACCGACCACGGCCACTGCGGCGTGCTGGCCGCGGACGGCTCGGTGGACAACGACGCCACCCTGGAGCGCTACGCCGAGATGGCCCGGGTGCAGGCGGACGCGGGCGTCCACCTGGTCGGTCCGTCCGGGATGATGGACGGCCAGATCCGGGTGGTCCGCCGGGCCCTGGACGAGGCCGGCCACCAGGACGTCGGCATCCTCGCCTACACCGCCAAGTACGCCTCGGCGTTCTACGGCCCGTTCCGGGAGGCGGTCGGCTCCTCGCTGAAGGGCGACCGCAAGAGCTACCAGCAGGACCCGGCCAACGCCCGGGAGGCGCTGCGGGAGCTGGAGCTGGACATCGCCGAGGGCGCCGACCTGGTGATGGTCAAGCCCGGCATGGCCTACCTCGACATCCTGCGCCAGGTCGCCGACGCCTCGCCGGTGCCGGTCTCCGCGTACCAGGTGTCCGGCGAGTACGCGATGGTCGAGGCGGCCGCGGCCAACGGCTGGATCGACCGCGAGCGGATGATCCTGGAGACGCTGACCTCGCTGCGCCGGGCCGGCGCCGAGCAGATCCTCACCTACTGGGCCCTCGAGGCCGCCGCGATGGTGAAGTAGCCGGACCGGCACCGGGACAGGATCCCCGGACACGGCGGAGGCCGGGCCCCCTTCGGGAGGGGACCCGGCCTCCGTGCTCGCTACCAGTCGGCGATGTGGGCGAAGCCCTCCTCGCCGCCGACCGCGTCGGTGGAGGTGGCGGCGCCCCAGCCGTGCGCACCGGTGTGGATGTGCGAGGTGTGGGCGATGCCGCCCCACTCGCCGGCCGCGAACACCGGGTGGGCCGAGGCGGCGAACTCGGCGCCGCCGGCCAGGCCGACGTGCGCGGAGGCCGCCGGGGCGGCCAGGCCGGCCAGCGCCAGCGCGCCGACGGCGGTCAGAGTGACCTTGACCAGCTTGTTCTTCATGGATCTGCCCTCTCTTCCGGAGCGCCCCGTGCGGACGCTCGGCCTCTGACGTGTGCTCCGGTCCGTTGCCGGGGGCCGGCCCTGACACGGGACCACACGCTGCCGTCCGTCGCGGCGCCCCACGCGCCCCGCCGACGGCCTGTCACCCGGCCGGACGCCGCCGGTGCGGCCCGGCCGGCGTCCGGCCCGGTACGCCCGGAGGGCCCGGGGACCAGACGTCCCCGGGCCCTCCGTCGCGCCGTGCGGCCTGATCAGCCGATCAGGTGCGAGACACCCGCGTCGCCCGAGGACTGGGTGTTCTGGCCGACGTTGCAGATCTGCTTCGGGGTGCTGTTGAGGATCGGCACCTCGACCGGGACGGCCACGCCGAGGACGGCGACCGCGATGTTGTGGACCTCCGGCAGGCAGATGTTCGCGTTGTCGAGGGTGTGGAAGTTCGGGCTGTGGTCGCCGTGGGTGCCGGTCTGGTTGGTGCCGCCGTTGCCCTGGGCGGAGACGGCGGCGCCGTCCGAGTCGGCGATGGCGGAGGCGGAACCGGCGGACATCGCGATGGCGGCGGCGGCCAGACCGGCGGCGGCGAGAGACTTCTTGATCATTTCGGTGTTCCTCTCAGGGGTGAATCGGGGAGCGATTCGAAGGGTGGATCAGGAGGGGTGACGCAGCTTGGGACGAGCAGGTCAGCCGATCAGGTGGGAGACGCCCGAGTCGCCCTTGCTCTGGGTGCCCTGGCCCTGGGTGCAGTACTGCTTGCCACCGCTGTTGGCGATCGGGACCTCGACCGGGACGGCCACGCCGAGGACGCCGACCGCGATGTTGTGGATCTCGGGCAGGCAGACGTTCGCGTTGTCCAGGAAGTGGAAGTTCGGGCTGTGGTCACCGACGGTGCCGGTGAAGTTGGTGCCGCCGTTGCCCTGGAACGACCCGGCGGAGCCGTCCGAGTCACCGATGGCCGAGGCCGGCGCCGCGGCGACGGCCAGCGCGGCGGCGGCCAGGCCGGCGGCCGCGAAGGACTTCTGGATCATGGGGAGATCCCTCTCTGAAAAGCTCTTGGTTTCCGTGCGTACAACGCGTACAACGCTCAGACCCGGTCTGCGGTCACTGACGCTCAGATCAAAGAATGACGGCACGGAAGGTTACGGGGATTTCTGAAAAGAGTCCGGGAGGCGCGACGGCCGGGTGTTTCTTGTCGGATTATTAGCCCGAACCGGTTAACGGCCGCAATCCGGGATCCGGGTGGCTCGTTGAGCACATTGCTTTCGGCTGCGCCCGCGCAGCCTTCCCTGTAGAGATCTCCACTACGGACAGGCAGAACGGTGAAAAGCATGAGGTTCTCCAAGCGGGCCGGCGCGATGCTGCTGGCGGTCGGTGCGGGCATGCTCGCCTCCCAGGGGGCGGCCTCCGCCGCCCCGGTCGGGCCCGAGCAGGTGGGGGCGCTGGAGGAGCAGCTGGCCACCCAGCAGGTGCCGGTGGACATCCCGCTGGCGCCGCTGGACAGCCGGATCTCGGGCGGCATCCCGACCTCGCTGGTGATGCCCCCGGTGCCCGCCCACACCACCGGGGACGCGCTGATCCCGGAGCGCATCGTGCCGCCGCTGGGCACCGGCCGGGTCGGTCCGACCGCCAAGGCCGAGCTGCCGCTGCCGCTGCTGGACCAGGGCGCCGACCTCGGCGAGCTGCTGCTGGACGCCCCGGCGGCGCCGCTGCACGCCGACACCCCCGGGATCGGTCTCGGCAAGCCGCTCTCGCTGGCCAAGGACGGCACCGGCCAGCTCGCCGACGGCCGGGTCAAGGTGGACGAGATCGACCCGAGGCTGGTGACCGGCGCGGTGCAGGCGGTGCCCGGCGCCAGTGCCACGCTGGGCAACGAGGACGAGCGGATCTCGGTGACCGACTCGGTGGACAACCTGGCGACCACCACGACCGCGACCACCACCGGCGTGGTCCAGGAGACCGGTCTGGCGGGCCTGGCCCAGCTGTAGGAGGGCCGTCCGGCCCCGGACAGCCCGGGAGCCCGGCACCCCGTGTCGCAGGACGGGGTGCCGGGCTCCGGCGTGCGCGGTGCCGGTGCGGCGGCTCAGCCCGGCAGCGTGCCGAGCACTCCGCCGACCAGCGGCAGGTCGCGCGGACCGCCGCCGGCGCTGAGCGGCCCGGTCAGCAGGTCGGTGCCGATCGGGGCCAGGCCGGAGTTCTCCGGCTGCACGGTCGCGCCGTTGTTCAGCACGTCGGCCGAGGAGTTGGCCCACGGGTCCAGGCGGAGGTCCTTGACCGGCGCCACGGCGTAACCGAGCCCGGTGGTGGTGCCGCCGAGTGCCTGGTTGACGTCGGTCTTGGCCAGGGCGGCACCGCCCTCGGCGGGGGCCGCGTGCGCCGCGCCCGCACCGGCGCCGCCGAGCAGCACCGCGGCGCCCAGGGCGGCGGCGAGGCCGGCCCCGCTCTTCTTCGAAACCATGCGCAATCACCTTCGGGGGGAGGGGTGCCCCGGGCGGCCGGACCGCGCCCGGGTACGCCGAACCGCCCCCCGGCCGGCGGGCCGGGGGGCAGTGCGGGCGGAACGCGTGCCGATGGGGATCAGCAGTCGTCCATGTCGTGGTGGTGGTGCTCCGCCTCCGCGTTGATGCAGGTGTTGCCGAACGCGGGGTTCAGCAGACCGATCACGTTGATGGAGTTGCCGCACAGGTTGACCGGGATGTGCACCGGGACCTGGAGCTGGTTGCCGGAGGCGACACCGGGCGAGCCGGCGGCGACGCCCTCCGCGCCGGAGCTGGCGGCGGCACCGCCCGCGGCGCCGAGCACCAGGCCGGCGGCGGCGGCGGAGAGGACGGCGGCCTTCTTCACGTTCTGCATGGGGGTTGATCTCCTAGATCACACACGGGTTGAGCGGGCCGCACCCCGCCCGGGGCGGGGTACGGCACGGGCACGGCCGATCGACTGTCGCCGGTGCGGCGACGGCCGGGTCAGCCCTGGTTGACGCAGGTGTTGCCGAACGCCGGGTTCAGGATGCTGACGAGCCCGATGGAGTTGCCGCAGACGTTGACCGGGATGTGCACCGGGATCTGGATCTGGTTGCCGGAGAGCACACCCGGGGAGCCGGCGGCGACACCCTGGGCACCGGAGCTGGCGAACGCGCCACCGGCCGCACCGACCACCAGGCCGGCGGCGGCGAGGGACAGGGCGGCAGCCTTCTTGAGGTTACGCATGTGGTTCTTCCTCCGATTTCTGCCCGACCGTCTGTGGAATAGTCGGGATCCGGGCGAGGTGAAATCCTGGCCCGGTGGCTTCTGGGAATACCGTGATTGTCACTCGGGCGGCCCAGATGGCGCGTGTCGCCCGTGGCGCGGGCGATGAGCGGCCGCCGCGGTACCGTGCGCCGCGAACGATTCCCGCACGGCCGGGAAGAATTCGCATCGACGCGCGACCGGGAGGAATTCCGGACGGGCTTGGACCGGCGGCGGATCTCCTCGTCGTAGCGGGCAGGTGGAGCGTGTTCCGACTGTGAGAACGAGGCAGCGCGCCGGGGGAAACGGTCGGATGCGGCAGTCACCCGAATGCCCGGCCGGGGGTCCGTTCGTCCGGATGGGTGACAGTGGGCATGCCCTCGCAACCGGCTCGACCGGGTCTCGTTGGAGATGTCGCACTCCCCGTGCATCTCTGTCGAACAGTCAGGAGGCTCCTCATGAGCATCAAGAAGACGGCCGCCGTCGGCGCCGCTGTTGTCGGCATCGTGGCCGCCGGTGCCGGTTCCGCGATGGCCAGCTCCGGCGCGGAGGGCGTCGCCGCCGGTTCCCCGGGTGTCATCTCGGGCAACCAGCTCCAGATTCCGGTGCACGTGCCGGTCAACCTGTGCGGCAACACGATCGACATCATCGGTCTGCTGAACCCGTCCTTCGGCAACACCTGCGTCAACAACGGCTGATCGATCCTCGGTCCGGCCGGTGCGAGCCGCCGCTCCCGCGCTTCCCTCCTGGGGTGCGGAGTGGCGGCTCGCGGCGTTGTCGCCCCTGGTGCCGACGGCGGCCGCCGTCGGCACCGCCCCTCCTGCCCCTCCTGCCCCTCCCGGTCCCCCGGTGGGGCCGGGCCCGCTCCCCGCCGCCGCCGCGGCCGGTCCGTCCACGACCCGCCCGTCCGCCCGCGGGGCGGGCTGCCCGCCCGTGCGGCGACCGGGGTGTCGTAGGCTCGCCCGGCGTCGCGGTGTCGGTCGGCGCGCCGGACGCGAGTGGGGCGGGGAGTACCAGAGCTGATGAGCACGGCATCGAGCACCGAGTCGTCGGGCGGGGGCGCGGGCGTGCCCTCGTCGTCCTCCCCTTCGTCGCCGCCGTCCGGGTCGGCGGACCCGGAGGAGACCGGCCGGCCGGACGCCCCGGTCCAGGGACCGGGCCGGATCGGCGCCCTGGTCGACCGCTTCGCGCCGGCGCTCGGCGCGTACGCGGTGGTCAAGGCGACCGGGCTGACCGTCTTCCTGCTGCTGCTCTCGCACACCGAGGACTTCCTGAAGAAGGACCCGGGGCGCGGCGGCGGCGCCCGCCCCTGGGACGTGCTCGGCACCTGGGACGGCATCTGGTACCAGCGGATCGCGGAGAACGGCTACGACCCGCAGCTGATCCCGCTGCACGGCTACCCGCTGGCCACCTACTACGAGAACTCGGCGGCGTTCTTCCCGCTCTACCCCTGGCTGATGCGGCTGGTCGGGGCGGTGACCGGGCTCGGACCGTACGGCTCGGGGATCGTCGTCTCGGTGCTGGCCTCCTTCGTCGCCGCCGCCGGGATCTTCGCGATCGCGGAGCGGCTCGGCGGCTTCCGGGCCGGTGTGACGGCGGCGGTGATCTGGGGCCTGTTCCCGGGGTCGGGCGTGGAGTGGGCGGTCTACTCCGACTCCCTGTTCGTCGCCCTCTCGGCCTGGGCCTGCTACTGCGTGATGACCCGCCGCTGGATCGCCGCCGGGACCCTCGCCCTGGTGGCCGGTCTCAACCGGCCCACGGCGGCCACGGTGATCGCCGCGGTCTCGATCTCGGCGCTGGTGGCGCTGGTGCGGCGTACCGACGGGGTGGCCCGGCCGCTGACCGCGATGCTGATGACGCCCTGGGGCATGCTCGGGTACATCGCCTGGGTCGGCTGGCGGATGGGCGACTGGACCGGCTACTTCAAGCTCCAGCGCGGCGCCTGGAACCGCTACTTCGACTGGGGCTCGTCCACCCTGAGCAGCACCCTGGACACGGTCACCGGGCACTGGACGTTCTGGCAGTCCAACCCGGCGCCGGACCTCATCGCGGTGTGCCTGCTGATCGCCCTGCCCGGACTGCTGGTGCTGCTGCTGAGGCTGCGGCCGCCGCTGGTCCTGGTGATCTACACGCTGCTGACCGTCTTCATGGCGCTGAGCAGCAACCAGATCTACGGCAACATCTCGCGCTACCTGCTGCCGGCCTTCCCGCTGTGCGTCGGCCTGGCGGTGGCGCTGCGCCGGCTGCGGCCGAGCACGGTGGCCGGCCTGTTCGCGATGCCGGCGGTGGCGGCGGGCTGGTACGCGGGGTACGCGCTGTTCGAGCTCGGCATCCCGTAACCCGGCGGCACCCCGGCGCGCGCGGCACCCCGGTGGGCTGCGGCACCCCGGCGCGCCGTGTGCCGAGGTACCCGCCGTCCGGAAACAGTCCCGCACGGGATCGTCCGTCGGCGGACGGTCGTTGCTAACCTCGAGGGCATGACGACCAGCCCGCCCGTGCGGCAGATCCGTGACCTCTCCGGCCTGCTGGACCATGCCAGCCATGTGCTCGCGACCCGGATGTCGGCCGCGTTCACCGAGCTCGGGATCACCCCGCGCGCCTACTGCGTGCTGTTCCACGCGATGGAGGCCGAGCGCACCCAGATCCAGCTGGCCGAGCTGGCGGACCTGGACAAGACCACCATGGTGGTGACCGTCGACGAGCTGGAGAAGGCCGGGCTGGCCGAGCGCCGGCCGTCCGCCGTCGACCGCCGGGCCCGGATCATCTCGGTGACCGAGGCGGGGGAGCGGGCCGTCGAGCAGGGCACCGCGATCGCCGACCGGGTGCACCGGGACGTGCTGGAGGCGCTGCCGGAGGAGGAGCGCACGGCCTTCGTCGCGGCGCTGACCCGGCTGGTGGGCGGGCCGCTGGCGGAGCCGGTGGAGAGCGAGCGGACGGTCCGCCGGGCCCGTCGCTCCCGGGGCTGAGGCCGCTCCCGGGGCTGGAACCGCTCCAAGGGCCGAAGCCGCTCCCGGGGCTGGAACAAGGAAGAGGATCATCCCCAGGGAGATTCTCTCGGAAGAGATAGTCCACAACAAAACCATCTGCTAACGTCTTACCCGGTAGCCGACCCACCGGGAGATCCGTTATGACCACGCACGCCCCGACCGCTCGACCGTCGAAGGCGGCCGCTCCGAGCGCGCCCGCCCCGACCCGCTCGCGACTCCTCGCCCTGGCGGTGCTCTGCGCGGGGATGCTGATGATCGTCCTGGACGGCTCGATCGTCACGGTCGCCCTGCCGGCCATCCAGCAGGACCTCGGCTTCACCCCCGCGGGCCTGACCTGGACCGTCAACGCCTATCTGATCGCCTTCGCCGGGCTGCTCCTGCTCGCCGGCCGGCTCGGGGACCTCGTCGGCCGCCGGAAGGTGTTCGTCTCCGGCCTGGCGCTGTTCACCGCGGCCTCGCTGCTGTGCGCCCTGGCCACCGGCCCGGAGCTGCTGATCGCCGCGCGCTTCCTGCAGGGCGTCGGCGGCGCCCTGGCCTCCTCGGTCAGCCTCGGCATGCTGGTCACGCTCTTCCCCGAGCCGGGCGAGCGCGGCCGCGCCATCGGCGCGTTCAGCTTCGTCGGCGCGGCCGGCGCGTCGATCGGCCAGGTGCTCGGCGGTGTCCTCACCGAGGCGCTGGACTGGCACTGGATCTTCCTGATCAACCTGCCGCTCGGCCTGACCGCCGCCCTGCTGGCGCTGCGCGTCCTGGCCCCCGACCGGGGCCCCGGGCTGCGGGCCGGCGCCGACGCCCTGGGCGCGGTGCTGATCACGGCCGCGCTGATGCTCGGCATCTACACCGTCGTCGGCACCGCCGAGCACGGCTGGACCTCCGCGCGGACCCTCGGCCTCGGCGCGCTCTCGCTGGTCCTGCTGGCCGGCTTCCTGGTCCGGCAGGCCCTGGCCGCGACGCCGCTGCTGCCCCTGCGGATGTTCCGCTCGCGGGCCGTCTCCACCGCCAACGCGGTGCAGGTGCTGGTCATCTCCGGGATGTTCGGCTTCCAGGTCCTGGTCGCCCTCTACCTGCAGAACGTCCGCGGCTACGGGCCCGCCGCCACCGGCCTCGCCATGCTCCCGGCCGCCGTCGCCATCGGTGCCGTCTCCCTGCTGCTGTCCGCCCGGCTGAGCGCCCGGTTCGGCGAGCGCGCCGTCCTGCTGGCCGGCCTCGGGCTGCTGGTCGCGGCGCTCGGCCTGCTGACCCGGCTGCCGGCCGACGCGGGCTACCTGGTCGACCTGCTGCCGACCATGCTGCTCGTCGGCGGCGGCGGGCTGGTGCTCTCCGGACTGGCCGCGCTGGGCATGTCCGGCGCCGGCGAGGCGGACGCCGGGACGGCCTCCGGGCTGTTCAACACCACCCAGCAGGTCGGTGCCGCGCTCGGGGTGGCCGTGCTCTCCACCCTGGCCACCTCCCGCGGCGAGGCCCTGGCCGCCGCCGGCCGGCCCGCGGCGGAGGCGCTCACCGGAGGCTTCCGGCTCGCCTTCGCGGTCGCCGCCGGGCTGCTGGCCCTGGCCTTCGCCGTCACCGCGCTGCTGCCGCGTCAGAAGAGGTGACGGACCCCCTCCGGGGCACGCACGCCCCTGGTGCACGGACCCGGCCCCCGGCCCCGCCCGCCCCGCGGGCGGGGCCGGGGCTTCGACGACTGCCCCAGGCCCCGGAGCGGCGACAGGTCGTTTCCGGTCGGCTTGTATGCTCCACGTGGCGCCGGGGCGGACGTCCTGGCCGCCGATCGTTCGAGGACACAGCCGTGAGAGGTGCGGGGATGTCGGGTCGCCGAGACAGGAGTCGGTCCAGCGTGGCCAGGCCGCGTTCGGAGGATCCGACCGGCTCGGCGGGTTCGGGTGCGTCCGGGAGCGGTTCCGCGGACGGCGCCGCCGCGGGCGGTTCCGGCACCGGTACGGCCGGCACCGGTGGCTCGATCCCGGCGCCCAGGACCGGCGGCCGGGCCGAGGCCAGGCGCGCGGCCCAGGGCAAGGGCGGCCGCGGCGGCGCGGGCGGTGACGGCGGATCGGCCGGCTCGGGCCACCGCAAGGCCGGTGGGCGCGGCAAGAAGCCCGAGCGCAACATGAAGAAGATCGTCGGCTGGACGGCCGTGGGCGCCCTGGTGCTCATAGCCGGGACCGGCGGGGCGATCTACTTCAAGCTCAACGGCAACATCAAGACCATCGACTCGGACGGGCTCAGCAAGGACCGCCCGCCGGAGTCCGCGGCGGACGCCAACGGCAACAAGCCGGTGAACATCCTGCTGATCGGCTCCGACAGCCGGGGCGCCGGCAACTCCGACCTCGGCGGCGGCGACGCCGAAGGGGCCCGCTCGGACACCACGATCCTGTTGCACGTCTACGCCGACCACAAGAACGCCATCGGCGTCTCGATCCCGCGCAACACCCTGGTGACCATCCCGCCCTGCAAGCTCCCCAACGGCAAGTGGACCAAGGAGCAGAAGGGCAAGGACGTCCTGTTCAACGCCGCGTTCTCGCAGGGCGACTCGTCGGAGGGCAACGCCGCCTGCACCCAGAACACGGTGGAGAAGCTCACCGGGATCCGGGTCGACCACACCCTGGTGGTCGACTTCTCGGGCTTCGCGGCGATGACCAAGGCCGTCGGCGGCGTCGAGGTCTGCCTGCCCAAGGTCATCTACGAGGGCGACATCAACCCGAACCTCCAGAAGAGGGGCGCCCAGGTCCTCCCGGCCGGACGGCAGAAGGTGGAGGGCCAGAAGGCGCTCGACTACGTCCGGCTGCGGCACGGCATCGGCGACGGTTCCGACATCGGCCGGATGAAGCGTCAGCAGGCCTTCATGAGTTCGATGATCAGCACGGTGAAGAAGAAGGGCCTGGAGCCCACCACCCTGCTGCCGCTGGCCGACGCGGCCACCAAGTCGCTGCGGGTGGACGAGGGGCTCAACTCGGTCGACAAGCTGATGTCCTTCGCCCTCTCGCTGAAGAACATCGACCTGCACGACCTCAAGTTCGTGACCCCGCCGTGGCGTTACAGCGATGCCAACCTCGACCTGGTGAAGCCCGACGTGGACAAGCTGTGGGAGGCCATCAAGGCCGACCGCACCCTGGACGGCAAGGACGCCACCGGCGAGCAGGCCGCGGCGCCGGAGACCCCGGCCGCTCCCGCGGCCACCCCGGAGGCCCCGCCGACCACCACCGCGCCGCCCGCGCGCACCGCGGCGACCCCGATCAAGGTCGCGGTCTACAACGGAACGACCGTCAACGGGCTGGGGGCCAAGGCGGGTGACGCGCTGAAGGCGGCGCAGTTCACCGTCACCGGCGTCAACCAGGCGAAGTCCACCAACAAGCTCACCACCACGGTCGAGTACGGCGCCGGGCAGAAGGCCAACGCCGAGAAGGTCGCCGCGCTGTTCCCCGGGGCCACCCTCACCTCCACCACGGCGGCCGGCATCAGCGTCGTCCTCGGCAAGGACTACGCCGACGCCAACGGCGGCGCCGGCACGGCCGCTCCGGGCACCCCGGTCGCCCCCGCCCCGCTGCCCAGCTCGGTCACCGAGGAAGCCCGCTCGGCGGACGACGACATCTGCGCCAACACCAGCTACGGCTCGGGCGGCTGACCCCCCGGAGCCTCCCCCGACACCGACGGGCGGGCCCCCGGCACCACGCCGGGGACCCGCCCGTCGAACGTCCGGCGGAGCGGGTGGGTCAGGGCCAGACCAGGCAGTACAGCTGGTGGCCGGCGTCGTGCAGGCGGTTGGCGAAGTCCTGCCACTCGTGCAGCATGCTGTAGATCACGAAGGCGTCGCGCGGGCCCCGGCGGTCGGGGACGGTGGACCAGATGAAGGCGGCGGCGCCGAGCTCGGTCTCGTCGGCCTTCCGCAGCGGTTCGACGACGTTGTGGGGGAGCTGGACGACGGCGTAGTCCGGGTGCAGCACGACCAGTTCCAGCGGGGGCACCTGGTGCAGCGGCACGCCCTGGATGCCGGTGAGGACCATCGCGCTCATGGTCTCCGGCTTGATCTTGGTGGAGAGGTGGCCGTTGGGCGAGCCGCTGGTCTCCATCAGATCGCCGAGCCGGCCGAGCGAGCCGAGTTCGCCCGCGTCCAGGCCGAGCCCGCCGGGGCCCAGCGCGGTCGGGACCCGGGCCGCGGTCGCCCGGTCGGGTGCGCCGAAGTACTTGTACGTCACCCCCACGCGTCCCTCACCCCGCCTCTCACGGCCACGGCCGCCACGCCCCGTTCCCGCTCCCGTACCCCCGCGTGCGGTCTCGGCGGGCCGGCGGGGGCCACCCGCGGCCTCGTCGTAGCCGTCCTGCGCCTCGGACACTCGGACCATCCTCACCGGAACTCGCCGGAATCGACAGACCCCCGCACGTCCGGTGTCCTCCGGACGTGCTCCTTACCCGTCATGCGCCGCCGTACCCAGTCGAGGTACGCGGCAGTCCTCTTCACACCCCTGCATCGACCCGGGGTTCCTGCCCACCCTCGCGGCCGGACGAACCCCGGAGACACTCCGGGTACATAGTCTGACTGGTCCGGGTGGCCGTCGCAGCCAGGGGTCCTGTTGTACGGATAACCGTACAGACTCGGGCGCCCGGATCATCGTTCCAGATGATGAGGTCCGACATGCAGAGGTGAAGGACACGATTTGAGACCATGTCTCCCGTGAGCTACCCCTACGAAGCACCCCAGTCCCAGTCGCTCTTCGATCGTGCCTCGGTCGTCACGCCCGGCGGCGTCAACTCCCCGGTGCGCGCCTTCCGCGCCGTCGGCGGCACGCCGCGCTTCATGGTGTCCGGAACCGGCCCCTACCTGACCGACGCCGACGGCCGCGAGTACGTCGACCTGGTCTGCTCGTGGGGTCCGATGATCCTCGGCCACGCGCACCCCGCCGTCCTGGACGCGGTGCGGGACGCGGTCTCCCGCGGCACCTCCTTCGGCACGCCCGGGCAGGGCGAGGTCGAGCTGGCCGAGGAGATCGTCGCCCGGGTCGCCCCGGTCGAGCAGGTCCGGCTGGTCTCCTCCGGCACCGAGGCCACCATGTCGGCGATCCGGCTGGCCCGGGGCTTCACCGGCCGGGCCAAGATCGTGAAGTTCGCCGGCTGCTACCACGGCCACGTGGACGCGCTGCTGGCCGCCGCCGGTTCCGGCCTCGCCACCTTCGGGCTGCCGGACACCCCGGGCGTCACCGGCGCCCAGGCCGGCGACACCATCGTGCTGCCGTACAACGACCTCGCCGCCGTCGAGGCGGCCTTCCGGGCCCACCCCGGCGAGATCGCCTGCGTGATCACCGAGGCCTCGCCCGGCAACATGGGCGTCGTCCCGCCGCTGCCCGGCTTCAACGGCGGCCTGGCCCGGCTCTGCCGGGAGAACGGCGCGCTGTTCGTCTCCGACGAGGTGATGACCGGCTTCCGCGTGTCGAAGGCGGGCTGGTACGGCCTGGAGGCGGCGCACGAGGGCTGGGCGCCCGACCTGCTGACCTTCGGCAAGGTCATGGGCGGCGGCTTCCCGGCGGCGGCCTTCGGCGGCCGTGCCGACGTGATGGCCCACCTCGCCCCGGCCGGACCGGTCTACCAGGCCGGCACGCTGTCCGGGAACCCGATCGCCACCGCGGCGGGCCTGGCCCAGCTGCGGGGCTGCACCGACGAGGTCTACACGGCCGTCGACCGGGTCGCCGCCGAGGTCTCCGGCCTGGTCTCCGCCGCGCTCGCCAAGGAGGGCGTGACGCACCGGCTGCAGACCGCCGGGAACATGTTCTCGGTGTTCTTCACCGAGGACGCCGTGACGAACTACGACGAGGCGAAGACCCAGGAGTCCTTCCGCTTCACCGCGTTCTTCCACTCGATGCTGTCGCAGGGCGTCTACCTGCCGCCGTCGGCCTTCGAGTCCTGGTTCGTCTCCTCGGCGCACGACGAGCGGGCGATCGAGCGGATCGCCGCCGCCCTGCCCGCCGCCGCCCGGGCCGCCGCCGAAGCCGCCGCCTGAGCCACCGCCGGGGCCACCAGGCCCGGCGCCCAGCCCTTACGAGTCCCAGGAGTACTGAGAAGTGAGCGCCAAGGACATCACCGTCGTCCATCTGATGCGGCACGGTGAGGTGCACAACCCGGAGGGCGTCCTCTACGGCCGCCTCCCGGGCTACCGGCTGTCCGAACTGGGCCGGGAGATGGCCGAGCGGGTCGCCGAGGACCTGGCCGGGCGGGACATCACCCACGTGGTGGCGTCCCCGCTGGAGCGCGCCCAGGAGACCGCCGCGCCGATCGCCCGGTCGCACGGCCTGGACCTCGCGTCGGACGACCGGCTGATCGAGGCGGAGAACATCTTCGAGGGCAAGACCTTCGGAGTGGGCGACGGCTCGTTGCGCAACCCGTCCTACTGGAAGTACCTGACCAACCCGTTCAAGCCGTCCTGGGGCGAGCCGTACCTGGAGCAGGCGGTGCGGATGATGGGCGCGCTGGCCGCCGCCCGGGACGCCGCGCGGGGGCACGAGGCGGTCTGCGTCAGCCACCAGCTGCCGATCTGGATCGTCCGCTCCTTCGTGGAGCGCCGCCGGCTCTGGCACGACCCGCGCAACCGGCAGTGCTCGCTGGCCTCGCTGACCAGCTTCACCTACGAGGGCGACCGGATCGTCTCGGTGGGCTACCGCGAGCCGGCCCGCGACCTGCTGCCGGCCCATCTGGTCGGCAAGGGCGGCAGGAGCAAGCCGGTGGGCAAGAGCTTCGGCGCCTGACGCCGGCTCCGGGGCCGGTCGGCGCCGAGAACCGGACAGGGGCCGAACCGGATCTCCCGGTTCCGGGTACGCCGAGGAGGACCGGACGAGCGGAACGGTGTTCATGGTTCCCGATTCGGTGTAAGAGCCGTGTGAGTAAGACCTGGGTCACACTCCCGCGACACCCCGGAGATCGGTCCCGCCGCAGGTCAGAGGGGGTCCGGCAGACAATGCCGGACCCCCCGGTACCTGCCCGTGACTCCATGCGAAACTTTTCACATGTCTGGCATGACGCGCCCCCGTCCCCGTCTCGCCGCCGCCGCGGTCACCGCCGCCGCTGCCGCGCTGGTCCTCACCGCCTGCAGCTCCTCCGGCTCCTCGGCCAGTGGTGACGGGCAGATCGGTTTCGTCACCGCCAAGGGCAGCAACATCTCCACCGCCGCCGTCGGCCACCGCCAGGAGGCGCCGGACATCGGCGGCGACACCCTGGAGGGCGCCCCGGCCAAGCTCTCCGACTACCGGGGCAAGGTCGTCGTGCTGAACGTCTGGGGCTCCTGGTGCGGCCCGTGCCGCTCGGAGGCCGACGACCTCCAGCGGATCTGGGACAAGTACAAGGACCAGGGCGTGCAGTTCCTCGGGATCAACACCCGGGACACCGAGATCAAGAACGCCGTCCGCTTCGAGCAGGAGAAGGGCGTCACCTTCCCCAGCATCTACGACCCGGCCGGCGCCCAGCTGCTCAAGTTCCCCAAGGGCAGCCTCAACCCGCAGTCCATCCCGACCACCCTGGTGGTCGACCGGGACGGCCGGCTCGCCGCCCGGGCCGTCGGCGGCCAGACCGACGACGCCCTCGAGACGATGCTCCAGCCGGTGCTGGCGGAGCAGCAGCGGTGAGCGGGACGCTGCAGCTCGCCGACAACATCGGGACCATCCAGAGCGGGGCGCTGCTGGTCGCGGCGCCGATCGCGCTGGCGGCCGGCCTGGTGTCGTTCTTCTCGCCCTGCGTGCTGCCGCTCGTCCCCGGCTACCTGTCCTACGTGACCGGCTTCTCGGCCGCCGACCTCGCCGACGCGCGCGGGGCCCGGCGCGGCCGGATGCTGGCCGGCGCGGGGCTGTTCATCCTCGGCTTCACCGCCGTCTTCGTCTCCAGCGGCGCGCTGTTCGGACAGTTCGGCGACACGCTCAAGGAGCACCAGGCGGTCATCAGCAAGGTGCTCGGGGCGCTCACCATCGTGATGGGCCTGGCCTTCATGGGGCTGGTGCCCGGACTGAGCATGCGCGAGGTGCGCACCCACCGCCGCCCGGTGGTCGGGCTGCTCGGCGCGCCGCTGCTGGGTGTGGTCTTCGGGGTCGGCTGGACCCCGTGCATGGGGCCGACCCTGGCCACCGTCACCAACCTCGCGCTCAACCAGGCGGACGCCCAGCGCGGTGCGCTGCTGATGGTCTTCTACTGCCTCGGTCTCGGCGTACCGTTCATCGTGGCCGCGCTGGCCTTCCGCCGGGCGCTGGGCGCCTTCGGCTGGGTGAAGCGGCACTACCCGCTCGTCATGCGGATCGGCGGCGGCATGCTCGTCGTGGTCGGTCTGCTGCTGGTCACCGGAGTCTGGGACGCCATGGTGAGTGACCTGCAGAACCAGTTCGCCGGCTTCCAGATCGGAATCTGACCCGTGACCAACACGACGACCGACCGTGAACGGGCCGGTGACGCGGCGCAGGGCGCCACCGAGGCCGCGGCCGAGCGGCTCACCACCGCCCCGGCCGAGTCCGACGGCCCCACCGGCATCGGCGTGGTCGGCTGGCTGCGCTGGATGTGGCGCCAGCTGACCTCGATGCGGGTCGCGCTGATCCTGCTCTTCCTGCTCTCGCTGGCGGCCATCCCGGGCTCGCTGATCCCGCAGAACGGTCAGAACCAGTTCAAGGTCGAGTCCTGGAAGGCGCAGCACGCGACGGTCGCGCCGATCTACGAGAAGCTCCAGCTGTTCGACGTCTACAGCTCGGTGTGGTTCTCCGCGATCTACATCCTGCTGTTCGTCTCGCTGGCCGGCTGCATCGTGCCGCGCACCTGGCAGTTCGTCGGGGTGCTGCGCTCCCGGCCGCCGGCGGCGCCGCGCAACCTGACCCGGATGCCGGTGTACGCGGTCTGGCGGACGGACGCGGACGCCGCGGCCGTCAACGCCGCCGCCCACCGGCTGCTGCGCGGGCGGCGCTTCCGGGCGCACCTGGACGGCGGCGCGGTGGCGGCCGAGAAGGGCTATCTGCGCGAGGTCGGCAACCTGGTCTTCCACCTGTCGCTGTTCGCGCTGCTCGGGGGCTTCGCCTGGGCGAGCCTGGCCAGCGGCACCGGCGGCAAGCTGCTGGTCGAGGGGGAGGGCTACTCCAACACGATCACCCAGCTCGACGACTTCACCGGCACCCGGTTCTACGGGACCGAGGACCTCGACCCCTTCTACGTGAAGCTGAACAGGTTCACCTCGAAGTTCCAGAACAACGGCTCGCAGATCGGCAGCGCGCGGGAGTTCACCGCGAACGTCGACTACTACGCGGGCAGCGACCCGGCGAAGCTCAAGCAGGGCAAGATCGAGGTCAACCACCCGCTGGAGATCGGCGGCAGCAAGTTCTTCCTGATCGGCCACGGCTACGCCCCGGTGATCACCGTGCGCAACGGCGCCGGCGACATCGTCTACACCGGCGCCACCCCGTTCCTGCCGCAGGACGGCAACCTGACCTCCACCGGTGTCATCAAGGTCTCCGACTACGGCGAGAAGGACGGGAAGCGGACCCAGCTGGGCCTGTCCGGCTTCTTCCTGCCGACCGCCCCGGTGGCCTTCGACCGGAACACCGGCCCGCGCTCGCTGTTCCCCGGTGACGCGGACCCGGTGATCGTGCTCAACGCCTACGCGGGCGACCTGGGCACCGACTCCGGCCTGCCGCAGAACATCTACCAGCTCAACACCAAGAACCTGACCCAGCTCCAGCAGGACGGCCAGCCGGCCAAGGTCCGGATGAAGCCGGGCGAGGCCTGGGCGCTGCCCGACGGCTACGGCTCGGTCACCTTCGAGGGCTACAAGCAGTGGGCCAGCTTCAACGTCTCGCACCGTCCGGGGAACGCGATCGCGCTGATCGGCGCGGTGCTGGCGATCGCCGGCCTGATCGGCTCGCTGTTCATCCAGCGGCGCCGGATCTGGGTGCGGGCGGTGGCCCTGCCGGGCGGCGGGACGCAGGTCGAGCTGGCCGGGCTGGGCCGCAGCGAGTCGGCGAAGATCGCCGAGGAGCTGGCCGCGCTCGCGGTGGACCTCCAGGACGACGCCCCGGCGCTCGACGACGAGCCCGAGGACGAGCCTGAGAACGAGCCCGGGAACGAACCGGGGAACGAGCCCGGGAACGAACCCCACGACGAGTCCGACGACGAGTCCGAGGACCGCTCCGCGGAGGCCGACGAGGTCTCGGCACCCGCAGAATCCGCAGTTCCCGCCGATCAGAACTCCAAGGAGTAGACGGTGCACCTCGCCTCGTCGGTCGACCCGCAGCTGGCCGACCTGTCCAACAAGCTGATCTATTCGGCGATGGCGGTCTACCTGATCGCCATGTTCGCCTACATGTTCGAGTGGACCTTCGGCTCCAAGGGCGCCGTCGCCGTCCGCTCCACCGAGCAGGCGGGCCTGGCCGGGACCGTCGCCGCGGCGGAGGCCAGGGCCAAGGGCGCCAAGAAGGTCACCGTCACCGTCGCCTCGGCGGGCGGCGGCACCACCACGCTCACCCGCACGGCGCTGGCCGGCGAGGGCGCGACGGTGGTGACCGGCGGGCGCGGCGACGAGGACGTCGACGGCCCCGGCGCGGCCGGCACCAGCGAGAAGGCCGACCTGTCCGGCCGGATCGCGGTCTCGCTCACCGTGCTCGGCGCCCTGCTGCACATCGGCGGCGTCCTCACCCGCGGCCTCTCGGTGTCCCGCTGGCCGTGGGGCAACATGTACGAGTTCTCCTGCGCCTTCGCGCTCGCCATGACGCTGGCCTTCATCGGCCTGCTGCTCTCGAAGAAGCCGGTCCGCTGGCTCGGCCTGCCGGTCACCCTGGCCGTCGTGCTCACCCTCGGCATCGCGACCGAGGTGCTGTACACCGAGTCCGAGCAGCTCGTCCCGGCCCTGCACTCGTACTGGCTGGCGATCCACGTCTCCACCGCGATCGTCTGCGGCGGCGCCTTCTACGCGGGGTTCATCACGACCCTGCTCTACCTGGGCAAGGACTCCTTCGACAAGCGGACGGCGGCCGGCCTGACCAAGGGCCCGCTCGGCACCTCGCCGTCGATCTGGCGCCGGCTGCCCGCCGCCTCGACCCTGGACAAGCTGTCCTACCGGATCAACGCGCTGGTCTTCCCGCTCTGGACCTTCACCATCATCGCGGGCGCGATCTGGGCCGAGGCCGCCTGGGGCAAGTACTGGGAGTGGGACCCGAAGGAGACCTGGTCGTTCATCACCTGGGTCGCCTACGCGTGCTACCTGCACGCCCGCGCCACGGCCGGCTGGAAGGGACGCAAGGCCGCCTACCTGGCCCTCGGCGCCTTCGCCTGCTGGCTGTTCAACTACTACGGCGTGAACATCTTCGTGACCGGCAAGCACTCCTACGCGGGGCTCTGACCGGAACCGGAACCACACACCGGCCCGGCGCTCCAGACCAGGAAGCCGGGCCGAGGTGCGACGGGGGTAGTGCGTGCCGGGCCACCCGGTCCGGCACGGGGAGGAACTGAGGAGGAAATCGCGCAATGGAGTGCGACGAGGTCATGCTGACCGTCCGAATCACCGCCGCCGAGCAGCTGCTGCTCCGTCGGCTCGCCCAGGGGCACCGCAGCGACGTGTCCGAGGTGGTGGCGGACGGGCTGCTCGACATCATCCCGACGTTCGTCTCGCCGGCCGACGCCCATCGGCTGCTGGGCGCCCTCGCGGCCCCCGCGCCGTGCGCGCTGACCGTCTGGCTGCCGACGCCGCTGGCGGATCTGCTGGTGCCGGGCGCGGCCCGGATCGCCCAGGTGACGCAGGTGCGGATCGGTTCGGCCAGCGCGATGCTGGGCGCCGCGCTGCGGCTGTGGCTGGCGCAGGACCCGGGGCGGCTGGCGGAGAACCTCAGCGTGATGCACGCGGGGCGGCCGTCCTCGGCGCTGGTGGCGGCCTGATCCGGCGGGGGTAGCGGGGCGGGGGGGGGGAGAACGGGGGAGCGGGGGCGCCGGTCGGGCCGGTCCGGGTTCAGCTGGCGAGCGGCAGACCGCGGCGGGCGGGGGCCGGGGCGGCCGCGGACCTGCCCCCGCCGACCGGAGCACCGTCGGCCGGGGCGCCGGTCAGCCGGACCTCGGCCACCGTGCGGCCGTCCTGGACCAGGACGACCCGGACGGGCGTCCGCCGCCCGCCGGAGCCGTCCTGACCGGCCTCCGGCCCGGCCTCCCGGACGGCCCGCACCACACAGGGGCGGTCCGGCGCGATCGGGTCGTGGAAGGCCGTCACCAGGTCCACCGGCACCACCCGGTCCGGGTGGTGCAGACGCTGGGCGGCCTGCCGGGCGGCCTCCAGGACGAGCATCCCGGGCAGGTGCCCCGGCGCCGGGTCCATCGGGTCGAACAGCACCGGGTGGGCGGCGTCGGCGCGCAGCAGCCAGCTGCCGGGCAGCAGCGCGGGCCCGAGCACCACGTCGGCGGCCTGCTGGCGGCCCACCAGTTCCGGCGCGACGACCTGCTCCGGGATCCGCGGCGGGGCGGCCGGGCGGCGGGGACCGCGCAGCCGGTCGTAGGCGGCGGGGGAGAGGATCCGCAGGCCCCCGACACCCCGGCCGACCGGACGGCCGTCCCGTTCGATCTCCGCGTGCACCCGCAGCGCGACCAGCCGGCCGTGCCGCATCCGGACGTCGTGGCAGCTGACCCTGAGCATCAGTTCGGTGGGGGCGGCGCCGACCGCGAGGCCGTCGAGGCCGGCCGGGCCGAGGGTGTAGCCGAGTTCGTCGAGCACGGCGTGGTGGTCGTGGGGGACGCCGAAACCGGCGTGCCCGACCAACAGGGCGGCCTGCCTGACGGTTTCGGCCATCAGCACCGGGTCGTGGTGCCGGTCGCCGGGGAGTCGGTAGAAGCCGTGCAGCCGGGGCCACTGGGCGCCCAGCAGGAAGTCGTACGGACCGGTGGACTGCCAGCCGGTGATGAGCACTTCGGCGACCGAGGAGCGGTGGACCAGCTGACGGGAGACGGTCCGTTCGTGGAAGTCGTAGCGGCGCGGGCCCGGTTGGCCGGGGCCGGGGTGGGGATACGGAGCGTCGCCGTCCATCGCGGTGAACACTGGCATGACTGGCCCCACTCCCGGGTGTCGGTCGGCCGGCCGTGCGGGCGGCCTGCGCAAAACATACAGGCCACCCGGTTTCTGCTCCCCCTGCGGGGTAGTCGCCGGCGCGCACCCGGCGGGTTCACCGTACCCGTGTTCCGGCCTGCGGTAACGCCCGGGCGGCCCGCCCAGGACCTTGGGCGGGGGTCGGTCCCCTCTGGACGGCGGGGGCCGGGCAGGGGCTAGATTAGATACCAACCATGCGGTTTCGGGCGGGCGCGGCGCGCCACCGACGGTCCGCAGAGGCGCCGCACCATCGACGACGGCGCCGTGACAGCAACCGGGCGAGCCGGAGCTCGCCACGGCCGGGGGCCGGAGGGACCGAGTGGCCAAGCAGGAACGGGCGGGGCGGACCAGGCAGGCCGTGCTGCTCGCGGCGGCGGACACCTTCGCCGACGCGGGCTTCGAGTCGGCGAGCCTGGTCGACATCAGCCGCCGGGCGGGTGTCAGCAAGGGCGCGCTCTACTTCCACTTCGTCTCCAAGCAGGCGCTCGCGGACGGGGTCCGCGCCGAGGCCGCCGACACCATCGGCCTGGCCGTGCTGCGCGCGCTGCGCGGCCGGGGGCGGGCCGTCCAGGAGCTCCTCGACCTCACCCACGAACTGGCCCGGCTGCTGCGCGAGGACGTGGTGGTCCGGGCCGGCGTGCTGCTCGGCCTCGGCGGCCGCCCGGCCGGCTGCGGGGTGGGGGCGGTGGTGGCGCCGGCCGGGTCGCCGCCGGAACCCTCGGCGGACGCCTGGTGGAGCCTGACCGCCGTCTTCCGCACCCTGCTCGACCGCGCCGCCGCGGCCGGCGAGCTGCGGCCCGGGCTGGACCGGGAGCAGGCGGCCGGGCTGCTGACCACCCTGGCGGCCGGGCTGGTGCTGTTCGCCGCCGAGTCCACCGGCCGGCTGGCCGCCGAGGCGGTCGGTGGCCTCTGGACGACGGCGCTGCCGTCCCTCGTCCCGGCCGACCGGGTGGCGGACTACCGGATCTGAGGCGTGACCCGGTCCCGATCCTGGTCCTGGTCGAGGTCGAAGGTGTTCAGCCGGGCGAGGGTCCGCGGCTCGACCAGCCCGGGCAGCAGCAGCGTCCAGAGGTCGGCCATCCGCCGCAGCAGGTCCTTGCGGTCGGTCAGGACCTGCGAGCTGAGCTGGATGCCGGTCACCGCGCCGGTGATCACCCCCGCGGCCGCCGCCGGCCGCACCCCCGGCCGCAGCTCGCCGGCGTCCCGGGCCCGCTCCAGCAGCTCCCGCGCCGCGTCCGTCCAGCCCTGGTAGGCGCCGATCTGCGGCTGGGTGAAGGTGCCGTGCTCGATGGTCAGCCGGATCGAGGCGCGCAGCAGCGGGTCGTCCAGCAGTGAGTGGGCGAAGGCGTGCCCGAGGTCGATCACGGTCTGCATCGGGCTGTCGGAGGTGGGCTGCCGGGTGGCCAGCCAGGCGCCCTGGCCCTCGATCACGGCGAGCGCCAGCTCCTCCTTGGACGGGAAGTGGAAGTAGAGCGCGCCCTTGGTGACTCCGGCCCGGTCCAGGATCTCGGCCATGGTGGCGCCCGCGTAGCCGCGCTCGTCGAACACCTCGGCCGCGGCGCGCAGCACCGTCTGGCGGGTCGCCAGCGCGCGGGCCTGCCTGGCCATCGCAGCCTCCCTGGGGGTTCCGTTCGTCAGCTGCTGGATCCTACGGGGGCGGGCCGGGCGGCTGCCCGTGTACCGTCCGGTAGGGACCCTTTCGAGCCGTTTCGGGCGGCGGTGCGGAGTTCCGGCCCCCGCCCGCCCCCGCCGCCCGCCCCGGGAACGCCGTCGGCCTACCACCCCGGTACTGCGGGTGGTAGGCCGACGGCCGAGCGGTCTCCGTGCGGGCCCTCGGGCGAGGCGTCAGGCGGCCCACTGCCAGCTGACCGGCGAGAAGTACGCCGGACGGCGCTCCAGGCGCTGCCAGTTGGCGATCGGCTCGACCGGCGAGGAGGCGGCCGCCTGCTGGGCGGCCGCGGCGCGGGCCATCAGCACGGCGGTCAGGGCGGCGAGCTCCTCGTCGGAGAGCGAGCCGCGGACGATTCGGACGAGTGGTTCGGCGGAAGCGGTCATGGTCCGGATTTCTCCCGGCGTCGGTGGTGAGTGGGCGTCGTCGTGGCCGGCCGTACTGCTCGGGCCGGGCGGGCGTTGCTACATCGGAGGGTTGCCGTGCTTGCGGCTCGGCAGGTCCGCGTGCTTGGTGCGCAGCATCGCCAGCGAGGACGCCAGGACCTGGCGGGTCTCGGCGGGGTCGATGACGTCGTCCACGAGGCCGCGCTCGGCCGCGTAGTACGGGTGCATCAGCTCGCTCTTGTATTCCTTGATCTTCTGGTTGCGCATCGCGTCCGGGTCGTCGGCGGCGTTGATGTCCCGGCGGAAGATGACGTTGGCGGCGCCCTCGGCGCCCATGACGGCGATCTCGTTGGTCGGCCACGCGAAGGAGAGGTCGGCGCCGATCGAGCGGGAGTCCATGACGATGTAGGCACCGCCGTAGGCCTTGCGCAGGATCAGCTGGATCCGCGGCACGGTCGCGTTGCAGTAGGCGTAGAGGAGCTTCGCGCCGTGCCGGATGATGCCGTCGTGCTCCTGGTCGACGCCGGGCAGGAAGCCGGGGACGTCGAGCATGGTGACCAGGGGGATGTTGAAGGCGTCGCACATCTGGACGAAGCGCGCGGCCTTCTCGCTGGCGTTGATGTCCAGGACGCCGGCCAGCGACTGCGGCTGGTTGGCGATGATGCCGGTGACGTGGCCGTCGATCCGGGCGAGCACGCAGAGCACGTTGGTGGCCCAGCGCTCGTGGACCTCCAGGTACTCGCCGTGGTCGACGATCTCCTCGATGACCTTGCGCATGTCGTACGGGCGGTTGCCGTCGGCCGGCACCAGGTCGAGCAGGGTCTCGTTGCGGCGGTCCACCGGGTCGTCGTTGACGACGGGCGGGGGCATCTCGCGGTTGTTCTGCGGCAGCAGCGAGAGGAGGTAGCGGACCTCCTCGATGCAGGACTGCTCGTCGTCGTAGACGAAGTGCGAGACGCCGGAGACGCCCGCGTGGACGTCGGCGCCGCCGAGCCCGTTCTGGCTGATCTTCTCGCCGGTGACGGCCTGGACGACGTCCGGGCCGGTGATGAACATCTGGGAGGTCTCGCGGACCATGAAGACGAAGTCGGTCAGGGCCGGGGAGTAGGCCGCGCCGCCGGCGCACGGGCCGAGCATCACCGAGATCTGCGGGATGACGCCGGAGGCCCTGGTGTTGCGCTGGAAGATGCCGCCGTAGCCGGCGAGCGCGGTGACGCCCTCCTGGATGCGGGCGCCGGCGCCGTCGTTGAGCGAGACCAGCGGGGCACCGGCCGCGATGGCCATGTCCATGATCTTGTGGATCTTCTGCGCGTGGGCCTCGCCGAGCGCGCCGCCGAAGATCCGGAAGTCGTGGGCGTAGGTGAAGACCGTCCGGCCGTGCACGGTGCCCCAGCCGACGATCACGCCGTCGGTGTGCGGCTTCTTCGCCTCCAGCCCGAAGCCGGTGGCGCGGTGCCGGCGCAGCGGCTCGACCTCGCGGAACGAGCCCTCGTCGAGCAGGAGCTCGATCCGCTCGCGGGCGGTCAGCTTGCCCTTGGCGTGCTGGGCCTCGGTGGCCTTCTCGCTGGGACCCCGGCGGACCTGCTCGCGGAGTTCGTGCAGTTCCGCGACTCTTCCCCGGACGTCCGTGGGGATCTCCGGGACGTCGTCGTCGACCGGCGCCTGGTGCACAACCGTCATCTCGAACCACTCCAAAGGTGAGGGAACTGTCCGACAGCCAACGTCTGCGATGCCCCCGGCTGCGAATCACTTCTTCACTTATGACTGTACGAGGGGCCGCGCGCTGGTTTCGGCGTCGATTCCGTACAAGGTCGCGTCCGTTTAGATGTCAGGGCTGCACAGAAAGCGAAGCGTTTCAGCCCGTCCTGCCGGTAGCTGTTCGATTACCCCGAGCTGTCGTCCAGATGGCGGTCGGGTGAGCGTAACCTGAGGAAACGTGCAGGTCACAGCTGTCCCTCTGAAGGGCGGCCGGGCTTCCCGAGGGGGTGTCCGCGGGACGCCTGGTGCGGCGGTGAAGGCCGTGCCGACGGGCCGGTGGTGTCCGACCAGTCGTAGGGATGCACCAAAAAGACCGCAGCCCACCCGGTGGATGCCGGGTGGGCTGTCCGAGCGACACCGCCTCAGGCGCGACGCCCTTCGTCCGGGTCGTCCTTGCCGCGCAGCTCGTTCTCGCGGCGGCGCAAATCCGCCTCCCACTGCTTGAGCATGTCCTCGTGCTCGTTGTTGTCCTTCTTCAACGAGGCGAGGAACTCCGGGTTGTCGTCCGGCGCCACCGGCCGGCCGTCGCGCCGGGGGGCGTACCCCGGGCCGTCGGCGCCGCCGGCCGGAGCGGCCCGCAGCGCCCCGCGCTGCTTGCCGGCCACCAGCCAGGCGATCGAGCCGACCAGCGGGAAGAGCAGCACGATGATCACCCAGACCACCTTGGGCAGGTGCTTCACCTCGTCCTCGGGGGTGGTCAGGCAGTCGATGAAGGCCCACACCCACAGGGCGAGCGGGAGTACGAAGGTCAGGATCCTCAGCACGGCGGCGGTCTCCCCCGGGTGACGTCGGTGGCGGGCGCGTTCTCGTGGCGGCGGGCCGGCCCGTCGACCGGTGCCGCTCCGAGGGGGCCCTTGACACAGGCCAGGCTAGCGGGTGGCGGATACTGGCAGGCATGGCATACGACGATCTCCGCTCGTTCCTGCGGGCGCTCGACCGCGAAGGCGACCTCAAGCGGATCAAGGCGGAGGTGGACCCCTATCTGGAGATCGGCGAGATCGTCGACCGGGTGCAGAAGGCCAAGGGCCCGGCCCTGCTCTTCGAGAACGTCAAGGGCTCGTCGATGCCGCTGGCGATGAACGTCTTCGGCACCGAGCGCCGGCTCTCCAAGGCGCTCGGCCTCAAGGGCCCGGAGGAGATCGCCGACCGGATCTCCGGCCTGCTGAAGCCGGAGCTGCCGCAGGGCTTCACCGGCTTCCGGGACGCCTTCGGCAAGCTGGCCTCGATGGCCCACGTGCCGCCGAAGAGCGTGAAGTCCGGCGACGCGCCCGTGCACGAGGTGGTGCTCACCGGCGAGGACGTCGACCTGGACGCGCTGCCCGCCCTGTTCACCTGGCCGCTGGACGGCGGTTCCTTCTTCAACCTGGGCCTGACCCACACCAAGGACCCGGACAGCGGCATCCGCAACCTCGGCCTGTACCGGCTCCAGCGGCACGACCGCCGCACCATCGGCATGCACTGGCAGATCCACAAGGACAGCCGCAACCACGCCGCGGTGGCCGCCAAGCGCGGTGAGCGGCTGCCGGTCGCGATCGCCTTCGGCTGCCCGCCGGCCGTCACCTACGCGGCCACCGCGCCGCTGCCGGGCGACATCGACGAGTACCTGTTCGCCGGCTTCGTCGCGGGCGAGCGGGTGCGGATGGTGGACTGCAAGACGGTCCCGCTGCAGGTCCCGGCCGACGCCGAGGTGGTCCTGGAGGGCTGGCTGGAGCCGGGCGAGATGCTGCCCGAGGGGCCGTTCGGCGACCACACCGGCTTCTACACGCCGCAGGAGCCGTTCCCGGCGCTGACCATCGACTGTGTGACGATGCGCCGCCGCCCGATCCTGCAGTCGATCGTGGTCGGCCGGCCGCCGACGGAGGACGGCCCGCTGGGCAAGTTCACCGAGCGCTTCTTCCTGCCGCTGCTGAAGATCATCATCCCGGACATCGTCGACTACGACCTGCCCGAGGCCGGCGGCTTCCACAACTGCGTGATCGTCTCGATCGACAAGAAGTACCCGAAGCACGCCCAGAAGACCATGCACGCCATCTGGGGCGCGCACATGATGTCGCTGACCAAGCTGATCATCGTGGTGGACTCCGACTGCGACGTCCACGACTACCAGGAGGTCGCCTGGCGGGCCTTCGGCAACGTCGACTACAGCCGCGACCTCACCGTGGTCGAGGGCCCGGTCGACCACCTCGACCACGCCTCCTACCAGCAGTTCTGGGGCGGCAAGGCGGGGATCGACGCGACCCGCAAGCTGCCGGAGGAGGGCTACACCCGGGACGGCGGCTGGCCCGAGATGGTCTCCTCCGACCCGGAGACCGCCGCCCTGGTGAGCCGTCGCTGGAAGGAGTACGGCCTGTGAGCACCGCCGCCGCACTCCCCGAGGTCCCGCCCGGCAAGGTCAAGTCCTTCCTGCGGCTGGTGATGATCGAGCACTCGGTCTTCGCCCTGCCGTTCGCCTACATCGCGGCGCTGACGGCGATGTTCCGGGCCGACGAGCGGGTGCACTGGGGCGAGCTGTTCGTCGTCACGGTCTGCATGGTCGGGCTCCGGACCTTCGCCATGGCGGCGAACCGGATCATCGACCGGGAGATCGACGCCCGCAACCCGCGCACGGCCGGGCGCGAGCTCGTCACCGGCGCGGTGTCCCTGAAGACCGCGTACGTCGGCTCGGCCGTCGCCCTGGTGGTCTTCCTGGGCGCGGCCGCGCTGCTGAACCCGCTCTGCCTCGCGCTGGCGCCGGTCGCCGTGGTGCCGATGGTGGTCTACCCGTACGGCAAGCGGTTCACCGACTTCCCGCAGGCGATCCTGGGCCTGGCCCAGGCGATGGGCCCGGTGGGCGCCTGGCTGGCCGTCACCGGCACCTGGTCCTGGGACGCGGTCGTGCTCGGCGCGGCCGTCGGCATCTGGATCGGCGGCTTCGACCTGATCTACGCCTGCCAGGACGTCGCCTCCGACCGGGCGGGCGGGGTGCGCTCGGTGCCGGCCCGGTTCGGCGTCCCGGCCGCGATCCGCGGCGCGCGCGGCTGCCATGTGCTCACCACGCTGCTGCTGGGCTGGTACGCGGTGCTCACCGACGCGGGGCCCGCGTTCTGGATCGGCCTGCTGGTGGTGGCCGGGGCCTTCGTCTACGAGCACACCATCGTGAAGCCGAACGACCTGTCCCGGCTGAACCGGGCGTTCTTCCAGACCAACGGCTTCGTCGGCATCTCGCTGTTCTTCTTCGCGCTGGTGGACCTGGTGGTGCGCGGCCTCGGCATCTGAGGCCGCGCCCCCTGCGGCGCGGTCCGGAGCGGCGGTCCGGAGCCGCGGTCTACTTCCCGCCCTCGTCGAGCGTGTGCTTGACGAGGGCGTTCGCGTGCCCGTGACCGAGGCCGTGCTCGGCCTTGAGCCAGGCGACCAGCTCCATGTGCTTGGTCAGCGGGGAGGAGCGGATCAGCTCCTGCCAGTGGGCTACCGGCTGCCCGTACTTCTTCTCGATGGCGGGGAAGTAGCTGACGGGGCCGTTGGGGGCGGGGGTGGTCATGCGGTGCTCCTCGAAGTCCGTTCGGTCGTCCACTGGTCGATGATCATGACGCACGGAGCCCGATCGCGACAGCGGTCAGCCAGGCCAGTCCGAGCGCGGCGGCGAGGGTGAACGCCAGCACGGTGGCGCCCGAGGCGGCGAAGCCGAGCAGGACGGCGGCCGCGACCACGCGCGAGGCGAGGGCCCGGTGCCCGCCCAGGTGCCGGGCGAGGACGAGGAAGGCCGCGGACAGGGCGAGGAAGCCGACCGTCCCGCCGACCAGGTGCACCAGACCGTGCCCGCTCAGCTCCGTCACCCGGCCCTCGGGCGCCCCGACCGGGAACCCGGCCCCGGGGTCGGCGGCGAAGAACCCGTCGAGCACGAAGCTCGCCCCGAACACCCCGACCAGCCGGGGTGCCCAGGCGCTCCCGGGCAGGGCCCGGCGCAGCCCGACGGCGCCCGCGAGCAGCAGCGCGCCGGTGAGCAGGAACGCGGTCTGCTGGATCCACCCGAGCCCGCCGAGGCTCAACTGGCTGAGCGCGTTGCGGGTGAAGTCGAAGCCCTCCCTGGTCAGCCCGCCGACCACGCCGACGGCCAGGAAGAGGGGACCGGCGACCGCGCCGGCGGTCAGCAGCGGGCGGGCGGAGGGGGAGGCGAGGGCGCTGGAAGCGGTGGCGGTCCGCGCGGTCGTCGTGTTCGTCATGCCCGTAGGACCGGGGCCGGTGCGGAAACTCATCGGAGGACCGGATGTGACCCGCGTCACTGGGTGGCGGGTCGGGTCCGCCGCGCGTCCGGGGGCGCAGATCGGCCAGACCGGACGGTCCGCCGGTCGGTGCGGCCGCCCGGCTCGTGGTCCGACGCCCCCATTGCCGCCCGCCTGCCGATTCGTTCCGGCCGGAACCGTCGCAGGTCGGCCGTGCGGCGGGTGCCGGGTGCGGTGGGGTGGCTGAAAATCTCATGCAATATAACCTGTGACATTGTTCTGATCTCCAGACGATGACAGGATCCACGCCGATCTCCTTCCTTCAGCCCGACCCCAACTCGGGCTGCCCCCACTCACGAAGGATTCGGCGTGCTCCTGCGCACCAGACTCTCCATGCTCGCAGCCGGCGTCGTCGCCTGTTGCGCCACGGCCACCGCCGTGCTGCCGACCCAGGCCTTCGCGGCGCCCCCCGCCGCCGCCACCAGCGCCGCCACCACCGCCGGCTCGGCCCCGGCCCCGGCCCCGGCCCCGGCCTCCGCCGGCCCGGTGGGGCTCACCGCCCCGACCGCGACGACGGGGTCCGAGGACCTCGCCGAGCCCACCGCCGCACAGCCCCCGGCACTGATCGGCGCGACCCGCCTGAACGATCCGGCCGAGGCGGGCGCCCCCGCCGCGTTCAAGTCCCTCGCCGTGCAGAGCTGCACCCCCGCCGACTTCGCGGCCCGCACCGGGGCCGACCTGGTCGCGTTCGTCAAGAGCTCGACCGTGGACTGCGTCAAGTCGCTGTACACCAGCGGCAGCGCCGACCCCAGCATCTTCCAGCAGTCCCGGATGCTGTCCGTCGCGGCCGCCCTCAAGGACCTCGCGGCCGGCTACGGCGGCGACAACTCGACCGGCATCACCCAGCTGGTCAAGTACCTGCAGGTGGGCTACTACATCCAGTTCTACAACCCGGCCCAGGCCGGTCCGTACACCGCAGAGCTCACCACCGCCGTCACCTCCGCCCTGGACCCGCTCTTCGCCGGCACCCGGTGGCGCGACGTCACCGACGCCAACGGCAGCGTCCTCAAGGAGGTGGTGTGGCTGACCGACAGCGCCAACGTCCAGTCGCGCTACGCGGGCGCCTACAAGCGGATCCTGGACGAGTTCGACAACAGCTACAGCGCGTCCCCGCAGATGATCAGCGCCGTCAACTCCGTGCTGTTCTACCCGCTCTGGTCCGGCTACCGGAACGCCGACTTCGTCCGGACGCTCGCGGCCGATCCCGGCCTCGTGAACTCGCTCGCCGATTTCGCGCTCAAGCACCGGGACCTGCTCGGTGGGCCCAACGCCGTCCTCGACACCAACGCGGGCAACGACCTGGCCCGGTTCGCCGGAACCAGCCCCGCCGCCGAGACCGTGGCCAAGCCGCTGGTCAAGAAGGTGCTGGACTCCGCGCCGCTGCTCACCCCGTACGGGGCGCTGTACGTCTACACGGCCGTCCAGGCCGCGTACTACAACGGCGGCCAGTGCTCCTACTACGGCATCTGCAACCTGCCGGCCAAGCTCACCTCGGTGGTCCTGCCGAACCAGCTGGTCTGCGACAACCGCACCCTGCGGGCCCAGGCCCTGTCGGCCGCCGAACTGGCCACCGCCTGCGAGAGCCTGCGCAAGCAGGACGCGTTCTTCCACGGCCTGGTCAAGGACAACGGGCCGATCCCGAACCAGTACGCCAAGACCGTCACCTTCGGGATCTTCGCCAACAAGACCGACTACACCACCTACTCGTGGGCGATCTTCGGCAACAGCACCGACAACGGCGGCCAGACCCTCATGGACGCGACCGACCCGAACAAGCAGGCCGTGACCGTGATGTACCAGAAGGCCTGGAACGTCAGCGACCCCGCCCGGGTGTGGAACCTCAACCACGAGTACACCCACTACCTCGACGGCATCTACGACATGAAGGGCAAGTTCGCGACCCAGACCTCGGTCCCGGACCTCTGGTGGATCGAGGGCCTCGCCGAGTACGTCTCGTACACCTACCGCGGTGCCACCGACACCGACGCGATGGCGCAGGCGGCCAAGCACACCTACCCGCTCAGCACCCTCTTCCAGAGCACCTACGGCAACTCGGACTCGACCCGCACCTACCCGTGGGGCTACCTGGCCGTCCGGTACATGGTGGAGAAGCACCCGGCCGACGTCCAGGCCATGCTGGAGCGTTTCCGGGTCGGTGACTACCCGGGCGGCTACGCGGTCTACAACGGTGTCGGCACCTCGTACGACGCCGACTTCGACGCCTGGCTCGACGCCTGCGCCGGCGGCGCCTGCTACGCGACCGGCCCGACCGCGCTGTTCGACACCGCGGTGAACGGCGCCACCGTCAGCGTGAGCGAGCGGTCCGTGCAGACCGGCCCCGGCCGGATCACCGCCTGGCACTGGAACTTCGGTGACGGCAGCTCCTCGGACGAGCGCAACCCGAGCCACACCTACGCGGCGGCCGGCTCCTACACCGTCGCCCTCACCACCACCGACAGCAACGGCCGGAGCGGCACCACGCCGACCACCGTCACCGTGAGCGCGCCGCCGGTCGCCCTGCCGACCTGCACCGACGCGCGGAACGACGCGATGGGCCAGAACTGCTCCCGGGCCGGCCGGGCCGCGATTGCCGGCAACTCCGACTACCTGTACATCTACCTGCCGGCCGGCACCACCACGCTGAAGGTCACCACCACCGGTGGCACCGGCACCGCGCACCTGTACTACAACGCCGACACCTGGGCCTCGCCGACCGCCTTCACCGCCTCCTCGACGGCGACCGGCACCACCCAGTCCGTCACCGTCACCAACCCGACGGCCGGCTACCGCTACCTCAGCCTGTACGCCGTCACCGACTTCAGCGGCGTCACCGTCACCACCCAGTTCTGACACCCGCGGTCCGACACCGCCTCGGAACCACGCGCCCGGCCGGGACCTCCCGGCCGGGCGTTCCCGCGTCCGCACGGGCCCGATCGCCCGCCGACGGGGGGCCGTTAGCATCGGCCCGTGATCGACAACGACAACGACTGGAAGTCCGACCGCGTCGGCAGCGCGCTGCGCGGGGAGAACCCCACCGTCCTCCGGCGGCTGGAGTCCGGGTTCGCGGTGATCGGGGACGTGCAGTTCCTGCCCGGCTACGCGATCCTGCTGACCGACCAGCCCGGCGTGCAGCGGCTCTCCGACCTGCCCCGGCCGCGTCGGCTGGCCTACCTGGAGGACCTCGACCGCCTCGGCGAGGCCGTCGAACGGGCCTGCCGCGCGGCCGATCCCGCGTTCCGGCGGGTCAACCTGGAGATCCTCGGCAACACCGACCCGATGCTGCACGCCCATGTCTGGCCCCGCTACGACTGGGAGCCCGCCGACCTCGTCCGGCTGCCGGTCTGGCTCTACCCGCGCGACCGCTGGACCGACCCGGCGCACGCGCTCGCCCCCGCCCACGACCCGATCCGCGCGGCCCTCGGCGCGGAGTTGGATGCGCTCCGGTAAAGGCCAGTGGTGCAGACCACTCGTTCTCGTGAATCCGCTGCCCAGGGACGGTACGCGGAGCCGACTCGCCTCTACGCTGCGGGACATGGACATCGTCATCCTGCTCTTCGACGACTTCGAGCCGCTGGACGCGATCGGCCCGTACCAGGTGCTCGGCCATCTGCCGGGCGCCACGGTGCGGTTCGTCTCGGCGGGGGAGAAGGGGGTCGTGGCCGACAGCATCGGCGGGATGCGGCTGGACGTGGCCACCGGCCGGGCGGAGGTCGGGTCCTGTGACGTCCTGATCGTCCCGGGCGGGCACGGCACCCGGCCGCTGATGGCGGACGCCGCGCTCCTCGACTGGCTGCGCCGGACGCACGCGACCACCCGGTACACCGCCTCGGTGTGCACCGGCGCGCTGCTGCTCGGGGCCGCCGGGCTGCTCGACGGTCTGGACGCCACCACCCACTGGGCGGCCGCCGGCGAACTCGCCGCCCACGGCGCCGCCTACCTCCCCGAGCGGGTGGTGCGGCAGGGGCGGATCGTCACCGCCGCCGGGATCTCCGCCGGTATCGACATGGCGCTGCACCTCGCCGCCCTGCTCAGCGACGAGACCACCGCCCGGGCGATCCAGTTGCACGCCGAGTACGACCCGATGCCGCCCTTCGACAGCGGCTCCTGGGCCAAGGCCTCGCCCGCCGTCCGGGAGCGGATCCGGCAGCTCGGCTAGCCGCCGGACCCTCCCGGCCCTACTCGCGGAGGAAGGCCTCCAGGGCGGCCGCCAGGGCGACCGGGGTCTCGTGCATCGGGTAGTGGCCGCTGCCGGGCAGCTCCGCCACCTCCGCGTTGGGGTAGTGGGCGAGGAAGGTGGCGCGCATCGCCTCGGCGGTCAGCAGCAGGTCGTGCTCGCCCACGAACACCCGGACCGGCGCCGGGTGCCCGGCGACCCGCTCCACCAGGTCGGCGGTGGTCCAGTCCCGGACGTAGCCGCCGAAGGCCTCCCGGGTGGACAGCTCCAGCGAGCGGTCCACCATCAGGTCGAGCCAGACCCGGCCGGCCCGCCGCCCGGTCACCAGGTCCAGGATCTCGTAGCGCTTCGCCCGGTCCTCGGCCGCGCCGTAGAACAGCGCCTCGCCGTCCGCGTCCATCGGGTACGGGCCGGCCGGAACGGGCGCCAGCCCGGCCAACTTCCGCACCCGCCCGGGCGCCTGGGCGAGCACCTGCTGGACGGCCTTGCCGCCCATCGAGTGCCCGACCAGCGAGAACTCCGGCCAGCCGAGCTGGTCGGCCAGTGCGAGCGCGTCGTCCGCGATCTCGGCCAGGGTGTAGGCGCCGGCCACGTCCTTGCGGTCGCCGTAGCCCCGGTAGTCGAGGAAGGCGTAGCTGAACGCGGCGCCGTCCAGGTAGTCCGGGAACGGGCCCCAGCCGGCGCTGGTACCGAACCAGTCGTGCAGGACCAGGACCTTGTGGGCGCCGGAGCCGACCAGGCGGTGAGGGATCGTCATACCGGGACTGCTGCCCACCGGCCGGGCGGCCGAACCGCCGTTCAGAGGGCCCGGTGGTAGGCGATGACCTTCTTGCCGTCGACGCTTCGCTCGCCCGCCTCGGTGAACCCGGTCCGGGCGAGCAGGGCGCGGGAGGCCTGGTTGTCCGGCGAGCTCACGGCGGTGACCGAGCTCAACCCGTAGTCCCCGGCGGCCAGTCGGAGGACCTGCTCGACCGCGGCCCGGCCCACGCCCTGGCCGGTGTCGGCCTCCGCCACCCGGTAACCGAGTTCGGCACTGCCGTCGGCCACGTCCACCAGGTTGACCCGGCCGACGATCTGGCCGTAGCTGTTCAGGACGACGTGGAAGTGGCAGCGGCCCTCGGCCTGTTCGGCGAGCAGCGCGCGGTGCCGGTCGGCGAAGCCGTCGGGGGTGAAGTAATCGTCCCCCCGGTCGGGCACCGAGTCGGCGAAGAAGCCCCGGTTGTCCTGCTCGAACGCGAGGACGCGGCCCGCGTGTTCGGCCGTCAGCCGCTCCAGGGTGGGGCCGGGGCCGAGCCGCGGGGCCTCCGGGTGGTACAGCCGCTGGCGCCCGGGTTCGTAGTGGCTCAGGTCGTCGCTCTCGCCCAGCACCTCGCCGGTGCCGACCAGGACGCCCGAGGCCCGGCCGAGTCCCTTGAGGACGCCGCCGCGGCCGTCCGGGTCCGGGTGGGTGTACGGCAGGCCGGCGCCGAGTTCGACCGAGCGGGCCGAGATCCGGCCGAGGATCTGGGAGCCGTGGCCGAGCAGGCTGTCGCCGAGCACCTCGGCGCCGTCCATCAGCCGGACCCCGTCGCCGACGGTGATGCTCTCGTGGGCCCCGGCGAGGATCCGGGTGCCGCCGTCGCCGATCAGCGAGCGGGCGCCGACGGTGATGCTGCCCCCGTCGGCGGCGGCGATCCGGGTGCCGCCGTACAGGACGTTGCCGGGGCCGAGCACGCAGCGGCTCCGCTCGTCGCACTCGATCACCACGCCCGGGTGGAGCACGTTGTCCGGCCCGATCTCCACCCGCCGGGAGACGATCACCGAGAACGGGTCGAGCACCGCGACGCCGTGCTCGGCGAGGTCGAGCAGTTCGGCGGGGGTCAGCAGCCCGCGGTCGCGGCGCAGTCGGTCGAGGCGCGCGTGCACGGATTCGTCCGGAGTGGTCATCCGAGCATGTTTACGATCTTCGGTCGGCTTGTCCAGCACGGCCACCGGAGCCCGCGGCCGCCGACCCGGACCCTCCCGAAGGAGCCCCGATGATCGGCCGGTTGCAGTGCGTCGTGCTCGACTGTCCGGACCCGGCCGCGCTGGCCCGGTTCTACGCCGGGCTGCTCGGCGGCGAGGTGGACCGCCCGGACCCGCGCTGGTCGCTGGGCGAGGACTGGTCGACCCTGCACACCCCCGACGGCCGGGTGCTCTGCTTCCAGCGGGTCGCCGGGTACCGCCCGCCGCGCTGGCCGGACCCGGAGCACCCGCAGCAGGTCCATCTGGACGTCGACGTGCCCGACCTCGCCACCGCCGACCCCGCCGTCCGGGCCCTCGGGGCGACCCTGCTCCAGGACGCCGGCGGCTGGCTGGTCTACGCGGACCCGGCCGGCCATCCGGTGTGCCTGCTCCCGGCGCGCCGCTGATCCCCCTGGTGCGGCGGGCCGGGGAGGGGCATCCGGAGGGGCGGGCCGGCCCCGTGCCCGGCCCGCCCCGGCCTCAGGAGATCCGGCGGACCCGGCGGACGGCGACGGTGACCAGCAGGACGGTCAGGGCGAGGAAGATCCCGGTCTCGATCGCCTGGAAGGTCCAGAAGCGGTCGGCCGGCTGGTACTCCTGCCAGTTGGTGTGCGGGCCGGGGCCGTACTCCTGGGCGATGCGGGCCAGGCACCCGGCGCTGCCGCCGTCGGGGCCGCCGCCGGCCTCGGGGCCGCAGCCGATCCGGCCGTCCGGGAGGACGAGCGCGCCGGTGCCGTTGCGGACACCCTCCTGGTAGATCCAGGAGCCGGCGAAGCGGTTGGCCATCAGCGGGCTGTCGATCGCGTAGGTGAGCGTCCTGGCCGGCAGGAAGTACGGGCGGGCGAACAGCTCGACCGCGGCCCGGACGGCGATGAACGCGGTCAGCGAGATGCCCATCGCGGGCAGCACCCGGCGGGCGAGCGTGCCGGCGAGGATGCCGAGCGCGACCGCGAACAGCGTGTACCCGACCGGCGCGGTGCCCTGGACGTCGAAGACCAGGTAGCGGAGGCGGCCGAGGCCGTTGTCGGCGAGCGGCCGCAGCCACCAGGCGGCACCGAGCGCGTAGCCGACGGACAGGACCAGGGCGACCGCGCCGACCAGGCCGAACTTGGTGAGGATCCACCGCCGGCGGCTGATGCCCTGGGTCCAGACCAGCCGGTGGGTGCCGTTCTCGACCTCCCGGGCGACCAGCGGGGCGCCGAGGAAGACGCCGGCCAGGACCGGCAGCAGGACCAGGAGCACGGCCAGGAAGGCGGTCGAGTCGTACTTGTTCCCGAAGCGCTGGCTCAGCGCCTCGCAGCCGCCGTTGTCGACGAGTTCGGCGTGGCCCAGCGCGCGCAGGCAGGCGCCGAGGCCGGAGTCCTGGAAGGTGGAGCGCATGGCCAGGCCGGTGGGGACCAGGACGGCGGCGAGCGCGAGGAGCGCCGCGGCCGTCCACAGGGCCTGCTTGCGGTGCTGGCGCCAGGTCAGCCAGATCATGCGGCCACCTCCGCGGCGGACGGGCCGGTGCTCGGACTCGCCGAGGCGCCGAGGTGGGCGAGGACGAGGTCCTCCAGGGTGACCTCGTGCACGGTCCAGCGGCTCTCGTCGACCGGGCCGTCGGTGCGGACGAGCAGGGTGGACTGCCGTTCGGTGTGGCTGGCCCGGATCACCTCGGCCACCCCGGGGACGGCGGCGCCGTCCGGGGTCCTGGGGCCGATCAGCCGGCAGTGCGAGGCGAGCAGATCGTCCACCGGGGCGGAGAGCCGGACCTGCGAGGTGTGCAGCAGCACCAGGTGGTCGCAGACCCGTTCGAGGTCGTTCAGCAGATGGGAGGAGAGCAGCACGGTGGTGCCGTACTCGCCCACGGCGCCCATCAGGGCCTGCATGAACTCGTGCCGGGCGAGCGGGTCCAGCGCCGCCACCGGCTCGTCGAGCAGGAGCAGCCGGGGCCGCTTGGCCAGCGCCAGCGCCAGCGCGACCTGGGCCCGCTGGCCGCCGGAGAGCCGGCCGACGCGCTTGTCCAGCGGGAGGCCGAGCCGGGTGAGCCGGTCGCGGGCGATCGAGTCGTCCCAGCCGCGGGGGTTGAGCCGCCGGCCCATGGTGATCAGCTCGGCGGCGGTGAAGTCGGGGTAGAGCGGGGTGTCCTGGGCGACGAAGCCGAGGTCGGCCCGGGCGTCGGGGTCCTTGCGCGGGTCCCGTCCGAAGACGCGGACCTGGCCGGTGTCGGGCCGGAGCAGGCCGACGGCCAGGTGGAGCAGGGTGGACTTGCCGGCGCCGTTGGGCCCGACCAGGGCGGCGATCCGCCCGGCCGGGAGCTCCAGCGAGCAGTCCCGGAGTGCCCGGGTCTGCCCGTAGCGCTTGCCCAACGCCTCGGTGTGCAGAGCGACTTCCGTCATGGTGTTCTCCCCCAGGAATGACTGTCAGGCCGGTGCGGCGCCGTCGGTGGGCGGCCGGTCCGGGGTGGCTCGCAGGGTGGTGTCGACGAGTGCGGTGATGTCCTCGCGGGTGAGTCCGGCGGTCTGCGCCCGGTGCAGCCAGGCCACCAACTCCGCCCGCAGTTCGGCCTGCTGGGCCAGGGCCGGTCCGGCCAGGGTGCGGACGAGGAACGTCCCGACCCCGGGCCGGCCCTCGGCGAGCCCTTCCAGCTCCAGCTCCCGATAGGCCTTGAGCACGGTGTTGGGATTGATCGCCAGCGCCTGGGCCACGTCGCGCACCTTGGGGAGCCGGTCCCCCGGTCGCGCGAGTCCGACCCGCAGCGCCTGCTTCACCTGCAGGACCAGCTGCATGTACGTGGCCACCCGCGAGCGGCCGTCGAGCACGAACTCGATCACCAGTTGTTCTCCTGTCCTACGACAGTAAGACAGGATAGGCGTACGTCAGTCAAGTGGCGAAGCGGGAGAGTGAATTGACGGACGGTGGGGTGACGGTCAGCCGATCGTCAGGGTGTCCCCGACGGCGAGGCGTCCCGGGGCGGCGACCTCGGCGAGGGCGTCGAGCCGGGTGTCGTGGGCCTGGGCGATCGCCTTGAGGATCTCGGGGGCGTGCGGCAGGCCGGGCTGCGCGACGGTCACCATCGCGCACCGTTCGCTGGCGCGGACGAAGGCGAGCCGGGCGCCCGAGCGGGCGCTTCCCCGGGCCTCCCGGCCGAACCAGGTGTCCTCGCTGAACGGCGGGGTGCCGGGCGGGGTGCGCAGCAGGATGTTCGGGCGGAAGCGGCGGACGTCGACGGCGGCGGTCGGCACGGCCCGGGCGACCCAGTCCAGGGTGGCGGTGGTGAGCACGCTGACCGGGAGCTGGTCGAAGTGGGAGACGGCGTCCTCGCGGGCGAGTTCGACGTCCTCGCGCTGGAGGTAGGCGCGCAGGAAGGCGGTGGGGTCGAGGACCGGCTGCCCGAGCGGGTCGAACAGCTCGGGGCCGTCGAGCCGGTGGCCGAGCCGGGAGGAGAGGCGCAGCAGGCCGTCCATCCGCCGGAAGCGGCGGGTGTTCTTGCCGGAGCCGAGCTTGCCCTGGCCGTCGCGCACGGCGTAGAGGCGGTCGCCCGCGAACCCGCGGTCGTCCACCTCGACGGCGTCGAGCCGCTCGCCGCCGGTGGATTTCACGGGGTAGCGCCAGAGCTGCTCGACGACTCCGATGATCTCTGCCATGGCCGGACAGCGTACCGCCGCCCGCCGATGATGGTCTAGACCAAGTGCCGGAGTCCGGCGAGGGGTTCACCCCAGACGGGCCACCGCCCGGACCGGAGCCCCGTCCGCCGCGACCAGCCGGAGCGGGAAGAGCGACACCTCGACCGCCCGCCCGGCCTCCTGCGCCGCCAGCAGCGGCCGCAGATCGGTCAGGTTCTCCGCGATCACCCCGCCGCCCGGCGCCCCGAGCAGCACCCGGTGGGCCGCCAGCGTGGGCTCCTCGGCGGCGGGTTGGTCGTGCTCGTCGGTGAGGTCGGCGAGCAGCGCCGCCACCGCCGGGTCGCCCGGGCCGGGATCGGGGGTGGGGTCGACGCTCAGCGCGTCCACCCCGACCGTGCGGACCCCCGCCGCCACGATCGCCTCGGCGGCCCCGGCGGTCAGCGAGGGGTGGGCCAGGTAGGTGTCGGTGCCCCAGTGCCGGGCCCATCCGGTGGCGAGCAGCAGGACGGTGCCCTCGCCGACCAGCTCCAGGGCGGGCGCGAGCTGCTCGGCGGTCACCTCGGCGCGCGGCTCCAGACCGCGCAGGTCGGCCACCACGGCCGGGCCGGTGAACCGCTCCAGCGGCAGGCCGTCCAGCGTCGGCCAGGTGACGTCCACGTGGTACGGCGCGTCCACATGGGTGCCGGACTGCGAGCCGAGGTGCACGGCGAGCACGTTCACCCCGGCGGTGGCGGTGGTGAGGGCGGGCTCCAGGAGGACGGTCGGATCGCCGGGGTAGACCGGCATCGCGGTGGTCACCTGGTGGGTCAGGTCGACGAGGGTCGGGGCCATGCGGCCATCCTCCCAGGGCGGGCCGGGGCGGGGTGGGGATAGAAAGGAAGCACTATGGAAAAGCCTGAGCAGCCCGTGCGCCGCCCCTGGATCGTCGGGGTCTCCGGCGCGTCCGGCACCCCGTACGCCGCGTCCGTGATCCGCGCCCTCCTCGCCGCCGGCGAGTCCGTCGACCTGGTGGTCAGCCGCGCGGCCCGGCTGACGATCCTCGACGAGACCGGTATCGCCTTCCGGGACGCGCACTGGCGCGCGGACCTGGCCTTGTGGCTGGGCGCGGCGGCGGAGGACCTGGAGGACGTCCGGTACTGGCCGGCCGGGGACTTCGCGGCCGGGCCGTCCAGCGGCTCGTACCCGGCGAAGGGGATGCTGGTGGTGCCCGCGACCACCGGCGCGGTGGCCGGGATCGCGCTGGGCCTCAGCAAGGACCTGCTGCAGCGTGTGGCCAGCGTCACGCTCAAGGAGCGGCGTCCGCTGGTCGTCTGCGTCCGGGAGGCGCCACTCAACGGGGTGACGTTGAAGCACTTGGTGGAGCTGGACGCGCAGGGCGCGGTGGTGCTGCCCGCCTCGCCCGGGTTCTACGCCGGCGGCTCCACCGTCCGCGAGCTGGTGGACTTCGTCGCCGGACGGGTCCTGGACGCCGTCGGCGTGCCCCACACGCTGTACCGGCGCTGGGAGGGTGAGTTGGGCGGGGCGGCGCGCGCGGCGGAGCGACCGGCCTGAGGGGGAGTGAGGAGCCGCAGGACGGGAGAGTATGTTCTCTGCGATATCCGGGTTGGTGCGAGCACGGCGCCTTTGAATCCGGATAATGATCTGTGGGTCTGGTGAGGTTCGGAAGGACGCGGACGGTATATGGACACGGTGGACAGACAGCTCATCCAGGCGCTCCGGGAGAACGGCCGCGCGTCCTACGCCGAGCTGGGCCGGCTGGTCGGCCTCTCCGGCCCGAGCGTCACGGACCGGATCAACCGGCTGGAGCAGGCCGGTGTGATCACCGGCTACCGCGCGACGGTCAACCCGGCCTCGCTCGGCTTCGGCGTGACGGCCCTGATCGGCCTCCAGCTGACCGACGCGGCGGACCACGAGGACGTCGCGTTCCGGCTGAAGGACCTGGGCGAGGTCGAGGACTGCTGGTTCATCGCCGGCGACGACTCGTACATGCTCAAGGTCCGGGTGCCGGACGTCGAGGGCCTGGAGTCGGTGGTGAAGCGGATTTCGGGCACGAAGGGTGTGGCCCGGACCCGGACCACCGTCGTACTCTCCACCAAGTGGGAGAGCCGGGTCAGCGAGCTGCCCTTCGCCGACGGCGAGTAGCCGCGGCGAGCGACCGCCGCGGCGGGTGACGGCTGCGGCGAGCGACCGCCGCTGGGCGGACCGGACGAACGAGAGCACACGGGGGAGTGGTGGACATGGCACTGGTCGGTCTGGAGGAGCTGCGCGCGGCCCGGCGGCGGATCGAGGGGGTCGCGGTGCGCACCCCGCTGGTCCCCGCCCCCTGGGCGGCGGACGGCGAGCGCCGGCTCTGGCTGAAGCCGGAGAACCTCCAGCCGACCGGGGCGTTCAAGACCCGGGGCGCGTACAACCGCCTCGCCGCGCTGAGCGAGGACGAGCGCGCCCGCGGCGTGGTCGCCCAGTCCAGCGGCAACCACGCGCAGGCGGTGGCGTACGCCGCGCAGCTGCTCGGCATCAAGGCCGTGATCGTGATGCCGGACACCTCGCCGGCGGTCAAGGTCGAGGCCACCCGGTCGTTCGGCGCCGAGGTGCTGCTGGTGTCGCCGGAGCAGCGGGACGTGGTGCCCGGCGAACTGGCCGAGCAGCACGGCTACGTCTGGGTGCCGCCGTACGACGATCCGTTCATCATCGCGGGCCAGGGCACGGTCGGCCTGGAGATCGCCGACGACGCCCCGGCGGAGCTGGACACGGTGCTCGTGCCCGTCAGCGGCGGCGGGCTGATCGGCGGCACGGCCGCCGCGCTCAAGCTGACCCGCCCCGGGGTACGGGTGATCGGCGTCGAGCCCGAGCTGGCCGCCGACGCGCAGGCGAGCCTGCGGGCCGGCGAGCGGATCACCTGGCCGGTCGCCGACACCTACCGGACCATCGCCGATGGTCTGCGCACCCCCTCGGTGGGCGTGCTGCCGTACGAGCACATCACCGCCTACGTGGACGACATCGTCACCGTCACCGAGGACGAGATCCGCGCCACGGTGGCGCTGCTGGCCCGGCGCGGGCGGATCGTCGCCGAGCCGTCCGGCGCGGTCGCCCCGGCCGCGTACTTCCACCGGGCCGCCGGGACCGGCGGGCGGGCCGTCGCGGCCGTCGTGAGCGGCGGCAACATCGAGCCCGCGCTGCTCGCGGAACTCCTGGCCGGCTGACCCGCTCGGGGCGGCTGCCCGCGAGTCGTCGCCGGTGGGGGCGTACGCTCGTTCCGGCAACGATTCGAAGTCGGAGGAGGCGGGGCACCGCATGGACGCAGGACTCAAGCGCGAGCTGGAGGCGAAGGTCTACGCGGGGGAGCGGCTGACCCGGGAGGACGGGATCGCGCTCTACGAGAGCGACGACCTGGCCTGGCTGGGCGGGCTCGCCCACCACGTGCGGACGGTGAAGAACGGCGATGTCGTCCACTTCAACGTCAACCGCCACCTCAACATGACCAACGTGTGCAGCGCCTCCTGCTCGTACTGCTCGTTCCAGCGCAAGCCGGGCGAGAAGGACGCGTACACGATGCGCATCGAGGAGGCCGTCCGCCTCGCCAAGGCGATGGAGGTCGACTCCCTCACCGAGCTGCACATCGTCAACGGCCTCCACCCCACCCTGCCGTGGCGCTACTACCCGCGCTCGCTGCGGGAGCTCAAGGCCGCGCTGCCGAACGTCTCGCTCAAGGCCTTCACCGCCACCGAGATCCACTGGTTCGAGCGGATCAGCGGCCTGTCCGCCGACGAGATCCTGGACGAGCTGATCGACGCCGGCCTGGAGTCGCTGACCGGCGGCGGCGCGGAGATCTTCGACTGGGAGGTCCGCCAGCACATCGTCGACCACGACACCCACTGGGAGGACTGGTCGCGGATCCACCGGCTCGCCCACAGCAAGGGCCTCAAGACCCCGGCCACCATGCTGTACGGCCACATCGAGGAGCACCGCCACCGGGTGGACCACGTGCTGCGGCTGCGCGAGCTCCAGGACGAGACCGGCGGCTTCCAGGTCTTCATCCCGCTGCGCTTCCAGCACGACTTCCACGACTCCAAGGACGGCGTCGTGCGCAACAAGCTGATGGCGCGCACCGAGATGGCCACCGGCGCCGAGGCGCTGAAGACCTTCGCGGTCTCCCGGCTGCTCTTCGACAACGTGCCGCACGTCAAGGTCTTCTGGGTGATGCACGGCGTCACCACCGCCCAGCTGGCGCTCAGCCACGGCGCGGACGACATGGACGGCTCGGTGGTCGAGTACAAGATCACCCACGACGCGGACAACTTCGGCACCCCGAACAAGCTGGGCCGCGAGGACCTGCTCGACCTGATCCGGGACGCCGGCTTCCGCCCGGTCGAGCGCAACACCCGCTACGAGGTCATCCGCGAGTACGACGGCCCCGACCCGGCCCGCCGGGAGACCCCGCAGGCGATGCGCCTCTGACGCACGCTCCGCCGCCCCGGCCCCCGCGGCCCGGGCGGCGGGCCTTCTTCACCGGGCCCGCACAGCCCCCGGGTTTCCCAACGCGGCCTCCGTTTGGCAGGATCGGCCACATGTCCGGTCACCGTCGCACCTCCCCGTACCCGTCGTACGAGCCGGTGCACGAGGTGCCGCAGCCGTCGTACGGCGAGCACCAGCAGGAATACGGCACCCTCTACGAGGGCCAGGACCCCGGGTACGGCTACCGGAGCCTCGCCGACCACGATGTCTACGACCGGCCCTTCCAGGCGTACGCCGACGGGCCCGACCTCCCGGCGGACCAGCAGCCGGTCTACCGGACCGCCCCGCAGGACGGGTACGGCTACGGCTACGGGTACCAGGACGTCCAGCACGGCGCCCACCGGGACGCCGACCCGAACGTCCACCAGGACGCCCCCGGGGACGGGTACCGGCCCGAGCCGCAGGACCCGGCGCCGTCGGCGGTGCCGCTGCCGCAGCAGCGCGGCGCCGCCGCTCCCGGCCCCCGGGCGGCCGCCCGGGGTCACCGCCGCAAGCCCAGGAAGAAGCGCACCGGCCGCGCCGTCACCGCCGGCACCGCCCTGCTGCTGGCGGCCGCCGCCGGCTGGTACACCGTCGGCGAGGACGCCGCCAAGCCCGGTGTGACCAGCGCCGACGGCCCCGGCGCCGAGGGCGTGGCCGCGCAGCCGACGGCCGACCAGCCCTCGCCGACCGCCGCCCCGGCCGCCCGGGCCGCCGACGCCCGGCAGACCGAGACCCCCGCCGCCGACCGCAGCGAGCGCAGCGACGGCTCGGTGGCCGCCATCCCGGGCCTCGGCGCCTCCTTCGCCGGCCGGATACCCGCCGGCACCACCCAGGTGGTGCTGGCCTCCGGCGAGGGCAAGGACACCAACCGGGCCGCCGTCACGCTGTGGACCCGCACCGGTGAGGGCCGCTGGCTGGCCGGCGAGACCTGGCAGGGCCACAACGCCTTCAAGGGCTGGACCACCGACCACAACGAGGGCGACCTGCGCAGCCCGATCGGCGTCTTCTCGCTCTCCGACGCGGGCGGGCGCAAGGCCGACCCGGGCAGCAAGCTCCCGTACGACCGGGACTCGAACTTCGTGGTCTCCGGCAGGGGGTTCGCGGGCGAGCAGCTGGCCGGCTCCTTCGACTACGTGGTCGCGATCGACTACAACCGGGTGCCCGGCAACTCGCCGCTGGACCCGCGCCGCCCCAACGGCTCGACCAAGGGCGGCGGGATCTGGATCCACGTCGACCACGGCGGTCCGACGCACGGCTGCGTCTCGGTGCCGGAGGACAAAATGGCGGAGTTGATCCGCACTCTCGACCCGGCCGCCAAGCCGGTGATCGTGATGGGGGACGCCGGCTCGCTCGCGGCCTGAGCGGCCCGGACCGGGCGGTCGTCCGTCCACGACTGTCTTTGCGCGTCCGGTCGGGACCCGCCTGCCGCAACGGTCCTTGTCGGCCTCCTACAGCATCCCGGCGCGGATCCTGTAGCCGGTCGCGCCCGACTGACCAGCGGGTAACCGGGTTGAGTGGGCAGTATGACCGGTTCGCGCATCGTGGCACTCGGCCACTACCAGCCCCCCAAGGTCCTCACCAACGACGACCTGTCGAAGCTGGTCGACACCGACGACGAGTGGATCCGCAGCCGCGTCGGCATCCGGACGCGGCACATCGCGGAGGACGAGACCGTCGTCGACCTCGCCACCGAGGCGGCCCAGAAGGCCCTGGCGAACAGCGGCCGCTCGGCCGCCGAGGTCGACCTGGTCGTGGTGGCCACCTGCACCGCGGTGGAGCGCAGCCCCAACACCGCCGCCGCCGTCGCCGCCCGGCTCGGGATCCGCTCCCCGGCCGCCTACGACATCAACACGGTCTGCTCGGGCTTCTCGTACGCGCTGGCCACCGCGGACCACGCGATCCGGGCCGGGGCGGCCACCAAGGCCCTGGTGATCGGCGCGGAGCGGATGTCGGACACCCTCGACTGGACCGACCGGACCACCTGCGTGATCTTCGGCGACGGCGCCGGCGCGGCGCTGGTCGAGGCCCAGGAGGACGGCGCCGAGCCCGGCATCGGCCCGGTGGTCTGGGGTTCGGAGCCCGAGCGGGGCGACGCCGTGGTGATCACCGGCTGGGACCCGGTGATCAGCCAGCAGGGCCAGTCGGTGTTCCGCTGGGCGACCACGCAGATCGCCCCGCTGGCCCGGCAGGCCTGCGAGCGGGCCGGGATCGACCCGTCCGAGCTCAAGGGCTTCGTGCCGCACCAGGCCAATCTGCGGATCATCGACGCGATCGCCTCCCGGCTGGGGGTCACCGACGCGGTGGTCGCCCGGGACGTGGTGGACTCCGGCAACACCTCGGCGGCCTCGGTGCCGCTGGCCTTCTCCAAGCTGGTCGAGCGGGGCGAGCTGTCGCCCGGCGACCCGGTGCTGCTGTTCGGCTTCGGCGGCGGCCTCGCCTACGCGGGCCAGGTCGTCCGCTGCCCGTGACGTCCCCGTCCGCCCCGCCCGGGCCTTCCGGGCCCCCGGGGCGTTCCGAGGCCGCTGTAGGCCCCCGCGGGGGCCCAGGACGGCCCGACATGCCTGTGGGCGGTCACCCCCTTGCACGGGGTGACCGCCCACAGGCATGTCGTGGCGCGCAGCGGACCGCCGGCGGACCTCCCCCGAGGACACGGCCGCCGTCCGTCGTACCCCGGACAGGAGGCCGGGGCGCGCGCGAAGCGGAAGGGTGGGTCGATGCGGATCGGTCTACTTGGGCGCCTTCTTGCCGGTGACGCCCAGGTACACCAGGGGAGCGAGGTTGGGCTTGAGGTCCTTGACCTTGACGCCCCAGGAGGTGAAGGCCTTCTGGTGCTCGGCCGCGGAGGCGAGCAGCGAGACCAGTGACCCGGCCACGGCGGCCGGATCCAGTGACTTGTCGGCCTGTCCCTTCGCCTGGAGTTCCTTGACGGCCTCCGCGAGTGGCTTGGCGACCGCGTTGAGGACGGTCATGCGGATCTTGAAGAACCGCTTGTCCCCTTCCGCGGCACCGAGCGTGACCACTCGGAGAATGGCGTCGTTCTTGCGCCAGAAGGCGAGGAATCCGTCGACCAGTTCTTCCGAAGTGGCCGTGCCGGACTTCCCTGCCCAGGACTTTCCGGCCACCAGCTCTTTGAGCGTGTCGGCGTCCTTGGCCATTTCCTCGGCGATTTCGAGGACAGCGCCCTCGACATCCGGGAAGTACTGGTAGAAGGTCGCGGGGGAGGTACCCGCCATACGGGCGACGTCGATGACCTTGACGTCCCGATAGGGCGACGTGCTGAGCATCTCGCGGAGGCAGTCGAGCAGCTTCTGCCGCGTCTCCTGTCCGCGTCGCCCGGCGACGCGACCGTCGACGGTGCGAACTTGTCCTGTCATGCCGTCAGCTTACCGTGGCCCGATCTTGGCGCGATTCGGTGATGTGACAATTACTCCGCCCGGGGGTTGGTATAGGGGCTCGGGGGCCTTCGGACGGATATTCATCGGCCTCCGGAGGGCGTCATGACGCCCCCCCGTGCACCGATGACGCCACAGGGTGACGACCCCTTCGCTGAGGGGTTATCGAGTAACGGAGCGTGACGAACTTGTCGGGGGTGTGAGTCGCCCCTCACGGTGGCTCCGGGCGTGTCGGGCGCAAGCCCGGGCCGGAGCGGACGTCAGGATCCGGCCGTTCCGGAGCCGCTGACCGGGCCGTGGCCCCGCCCGGGGGCCGGACGGCGCTCTGGCGGGGGAGGTTGGAGATGGGCCGGGCGGCATTGGAGAATCGGGTCCGGCACCACGCGGTGGGTGCTCGGCACCACGCGGGCGGTGCTCAATACGGGGAGGTGGCAGCGGGTGGACCAGCTGACGGCGCACGATCCGAGGCGGATCGGGCCCTTCGAGGTGCTGGGGCGGCTCGGGGCGGGGGGAATGGGCCTGGTCTACCTGGCGCGGTCCGCGTCCGGCCGCCGGGTGGCGATCAAGACCGTGCGGGGGGAGCTGGCCGAGGACGAGCTGTTCAGGGTCCGGTTCGCACGGGAGATTGCGGCCGCCAAGACGGTCGGCGGTTTCTACACCGCGGCCGTGGTCGACGCCGACGCGGACGCCCGGGTGCCCTGGCTGGCCACCGCGTACGTGCCGGCGCCCTCCCTGGAGGACCTGGTCAACGACTGCGGGCCGCTGCCGGTCGGGGCGGTGCGCTGGCTGGTCGCCGGCATCGCCGAGGCGCTGCAGTCCATCCACGCCGCCGGACTGGTCCACCGCGACCTCAAGCCGTCCAACGTCCTGGTGGTCGAGGACGGCCCCCGGGTGATCGACTTCGGTATCGCCGCCGGGGTCTCCAGCACCCGGCTCACCATGACCAATGTCGCGGTCGGCACCCCGGCGTACATGTCGCCGGAGCAGGCCAGGGACAGTCGCGGCGTCACCGGCGCCAGCGACGTCTTCTCGCTCGGCTCGCTGCTGGTCTTCTGCGCCACCGGCCACCCGCCCTACCGGGGGGCCAACCCGGTGGAGACGGTGTTCCAGCTGTTGCGCGAGCAGCCCGACCTCTCCGGCCTGCCGGCCGAGCTGGTCGACCTGGTGCGGGCCTGCATGCGGCCGGCCCCCGAGCACCGGCCGACCCCGGAGCAGATCCAGGTCGAGCTGGCCCCGCACCTGTTCTCCCGGGACGACGCCTCCGGCGAGGCCGGGGACTGGCTGCCGCCCGACGCGCTCGCCCTGATCGAGCAGAAGCGCCGCCGCCCGGCGCCCGCGGCGGCGCAGGCCCCGGTCGTGCGGCCGCCGGCCGTCCCGCCGCAGCCGGTGCCGCCGCACCAGCAGCACGGGGCCCCGCACGGGCCGGTGCCGCACTCCGCCCCGCCGGTGCTGCCGCGGCCCGGCCAGGACGACCCGCGCACCCGGCAGGTGGCCGGGCACGCGCCGCCGTCCGCCGGTCCGGTGCACAGCGCGCCGCCCGGCCCGGACACCGAGGCCGCCACCGAGAAGATCTCCGCCCCCAGCCGCCACCGCCGCCCGGCCGGCGAGGACGAGGCGGAGGTCCGGCTGCCCGGGGCCTCGGTCCGGATAGGACCCGGCCCGCGCGCCGAGCAGACCGGCCCGGGCGCGCCGCCCGCCGAGACGGACTGGGTCCGCCGGATCACCCCGCCCCCGGCCCGCGCCGCCCGTTGGCGCCCCTGGCGGTTCCGGATGTCCAACGACGTCTGGGGCACCCCCGTGGTCGCCGACGGCACCCTGTTCGTCTCCAGCTTCGAGGTGCACGCCCTGGACATCGCGTCCGGGCAGCGCCGCTACAAGACCCGGGACGTCGCCTGGGCCCTGGCCGTGGACGCCGGGCGGGTGCACGCGGCCGACGGCCCGCACCTCTACACGGTCGACGTCGCGGACGGCACCGAGCGCTGGCGGCACTCGCTGGACGGCTGGGTGTACACCCTGGACGCGGCCGACGGCGTGCTCTGCTGCGGGGTCCGGGGCGGCGGCGTCCAGCTGCGCTCCGCGGTCACCGGTGCCGAGCTGTGGCGGGCCGACGACGCCCAGCAGGACTACGAGAACCCGCAGTCCGGCCCCGCCCTGGTGGCCGGTTCGGCGTACTACTACGGCGCCGGTCGGCTGCGCTGCGTGGACCCGCGCGGCTCCGGCCTGCGCTGGTCGGTGCCGGTCGGCGAGGACGTGCCGTCCCGCCCGGTCGAGCGGGCCGGGGTGCTCTACGTGACGGCCGGGACCAGGGTGTACGCGCTGGACGCGGCGAGCGGCGCCGAGCGCTGGCGGTTCGAGGCCCCGGTGGTGCTGTTCACCCCGCCGGCGCTGGACGCGGACGCGGTCTACGTGGCCGACTACCTGGGCACCGTGTACGCGCTGGACGCGGCCACCGGCCGGGACCGCTGGCGCGCGGCCACCGGCACCCGGCAGGGCGCCGAGCCGGTGGTGGTGGGCGACGGCACGGTGCTGGTCGGCAGCGGCGAGGTGCTGTACGCCCTGGAGACGGCCGGCGGCCGGGAGCGCTGGCGCTACACCGCGCGCGGCGAGATCGTCGGCTCCCCGGCGGTCGCCGACGGGCTGGTCCACCTCGGCAGCCGGGACCACTCGCTGCACACCCTGGACCTGGCCAGCGGTCAGCTGCGCTGGGAGCTCGGCACCAAGGGCGAGCTGACCGGATCGCCGGTCGCGGTCGGCGGGAAGGTGTTCGTCGGCAGCAAGGACCGCTGCGTGTACGCGCTGGACGCCTTCTACGGCACGGCGGTGCCCTCGCACTGACCCGGGCACGGCGGGGGCCGGAGCCCCCGCCGTGCGCGGTGCCGGGCGGACCCTACTTGCGGGCCTCCGGGTGGCGGCTGCACCAGCCCTCCCAGGCCGAGGCGACCATGTCCTCGACCTCGTGCCGGGCGGTCCAGTCCAGCTCGCGGCGGATCAGGTCGGCCGAGGCCACCACCCGGGCCGGGTCGCCGGCGCGGCGGGGGGTGATCTCCGGCGTGGTGTCGTAGCCGGTGACCTTGCCGATCACGTCCAGCATCTCCCGCACGCTGACGCCCTCGCCGCGGCCGATGTTGAGCACCAGGGAGGTCTCCCCGGCCGGGTCGGCGGCCAGTCGCTTCGCCGCGGCCACGTGCGCCGAGGCGATGTCGGAGACGTGGATGAAGTCGCGGACGCAGGTGCCGTCCGGCGTCGGGTAGTCGTCGCCGAAGACCAGCGGGGCCCGGCCGGCGGTGAGCCGCTCGAAGACCATCGGGATCAGGTTGAAGACGCCGGCGTCGGAGAGCTCCGGCGAGGCGGCGCCGGCCACGTTGAAGTAGCGCAGCGCGACGGTGGACATGCCGTGGGCCTTGCCGGCCGCGGCGACCAGCCACTCGCCGGCCAGCTTGGTCTCGCCGTAGGGGCTCATCGGCGCGCACGGGGTCGACTCGGTGACCAGGTCGACGTCCGGCATGCCGTAGACGGCGGCGGAGGAGGAGAACAGGAAGCGCTTGACGCCGCCCTCGGCCGCGGCCTCCAGCACGGTCTGGAGGCCGATCATGTTCTCGCGGTAGTACAGGAAGGGCTGCTCGACGGACTCGCCGACCTGCTTCTTGGCGGCGAAGTGGAGGACGCCCTCCACCCCGTGGTCGCGGATGGCCGCGTCCAGCGCGGTCCGGTCCAGGGTCGACCCCTCGACCAGGACGACCTCCTTCGGCAGCCGGGCCCGGTCACCGGTGCTCAGGTCGTCCAGTACGGCCACGCGCTCGCCCGCGTCGAGGAGCTGCTGCACGACGTGCCCGCCGATGTATCCGGCACCGCCGGTGATCAACCAAGTCATGGCCGAATCCTAGGGTGTGCGGGTTTCGTGCCGGTGCCGCGGGCGAGTCGGAGCCGGGCAATCGGACATTTCGGTGAAATGCTGACAAAGATCTCTGCGTCCTGTCCGAGCGGCCCCGTGCGGCCGCGTGCCGAGGAATCCGGAGGCGTCACCGGTGAACCGCAAGAAGGAGCCCACCCGTCCGATCCCGGCCGGACCGCGCCCGACCGGGCCGAAGGCGGTGGACCGGAGGCTGCTCGCGCCCACTGCCGTCGCGGTGCTGACCGCGCTCGCGGTGGCCGGGTGCAGCAGCGGCTCGTCCTCGTCGTCCTCCTCGTCGTCCGCGTCCTCCCCGGGGGCGACCGCCTCCGCCGGGGCCTCCGGCAGCGCCGCCGCCCAGCCGGGCGGCGGCAACCAGCTCCAGTCCGACTACCAGAAGGTGATCAAGGACGTCCTGCCCTCGGTGGTGCAGATCACCACCGCGACCGGCCTCGGCTCCGGGATCGTCTACGACGACAAGGGCGACATCGTCACCAACGCCCACGTGGTCGGCACCGCCACGGCCTTCACGGTCACCCTGGCCGGCAGCACCAAGCCGTTGGACGCGACCCTCGTCGGCAGCTACCCGGACTCCGACCTGGCGGTGATCCGGCTGAGCAGCCCGCCGGGCGGACTCAGGCCGGCCGCCTTCGGGGACTCCAACAAGGTCGAGCTGGGTCAGATCACCCTCGCCATGGGCAGCCCGCTCGGGCTCTCCAGCAGCGTCACCCAGGGCATCGTCTCGGCCACCGGCCGGACCGTCTCCGAGCCGCGCACCGAGGGCTCGCCGGGCGCCGTGATCGGCAACATGGTGCAGACCTCGGCCGCCATCAACCCCGGCAACAGCGGCGGCGCCCTGGTCAACCTGGACAGCCAGGTGATCGGGATCAACACGCTCGCCGCCACCGAACCGGACTCCAGTGGTGCCGCCGCCCCCGGCATCGGCTTCGCCATCCCGGCGTCCACCGTGACCAGCATCGCCGGTCAGCTGATCAAGGACGGCAAGGTCACCAACTCCGGCCGGGCCGCGCTCGGCATCACCGCCCGGACGTACTTCGACCAGAACTTCCGCCCGGCCGGCGCCGTCGTGGTCGCCGTCGTGGACGGCGGCCCGGCCGCCTCGGCCGGTCTGCAGCCCGGGGACGTGATCACCAGGATCGGGGACACCCCGGTCGACTCGCTGAACTCGCTCACCACCGCCCTGGCCTCGCTCGCACCGGGCAGCAAGGTCACCGTGACCTACAGCCGGGACGGCAGGAGCACCACCGCCGAGGTCACCCTCGGCACCCTGGCGACCCCCTAGGGCGCCCACCGGCCCCCGGACGGCGGGCGCCCCGCACACCGCGCAAGGGTTCGCGGGGCATCCGCCGTCCGGGCTGAGGAAACCGTCAGCGGCGGGTGGCGCGGGTGTGCCAGGGGAGTTCGACGGTCACCGAGGTCGGGCCGCCCTCCGGGCTCTCCACCAGGAACACCCCGTCCACCGCCCGGACCCGGTCGGCCAGTCCGGCCAGGCCGCTGCCCGGGTAGGGGGCCGCGCCGCCCTTGCCGTTGTCCTGGACCAGCAGCATCAGGTGGTCGCCGGCCCGCCAGACGTCCACGGTGGCGGAGCGGGCGCCGGAGTGCTTCGAGATGTTGGTCAGCAGCTCGCTCACGGTGAAGTAGGCGATGCCCTCCACCGCGGAGTCCGGCCGGTCGGTGCCGCCGTCCGGGGCCTTCAGGTCGACGTGCACCCTGACCCCCTCCGGCACCGTGCAGCGCGCGGCCACCGAGGAGAGCGCCGCGTCCAGGCCGCGGTCGGTCAGCACCGCCGGGTGGATGCCCCGGGCGAGGTCCCGCAGCTCCTGGAGGGCCAGCTTCACCTCGCCGTGGGCGTTGTCCACCATCTTCGCGGCGGCGGCCACGTCCTGCGGGGTCTCGGTCTCCCGCAGCCGCTCCTTGGCCATGCCGAGGTCCATCGCCAGCGCCACCAGCCGGGCCTGGGCGCCGTCGTGCAGGTCGCGCTCGATCCGGCGCAGGTCGGCGGCGGCGGTGTCGACCACGGTGCCGCGGTCGTCCTCCAGCTCGCGCACCCGCTCGGAGAGCGCGCCCGGGGTGAGCAGGACCTCGACCAGCATCCGGTCCACCGCCGACTCGGCCCGGACCACCCAGGGCAGGGCCGGCCAGCCGACCAGCACGAAGACGACGGTCACGGCGAAGCTCAGGATCCCCCACGGCAGCATCAGCACGTGGTAGAGCGCCGAGCGCCAGGAGAGCGCGTCGGTCAGGTGGGCGATGGCGTAGCCGGTGACACCAGGCCGGCGCGGCACCGGCTCCGGCTCGTGCACCCCGGAGCCGTACAGGGACCGGGCCCGGCCGCGGGCGAAGCCGCCCATCCTCCGGCAGCCGGCCAGGCCGGCGGCGAGCAGCGGCAGCCCGATCACGGTGACGGACAGGGCGAGGCCGACCGACAGGGTCACGATCGTGAAGACGAAGCCCGCGATGCCGAGCGGCAGGTTCAGCAGCAGCCGCCCGACCTGCCGCCACATCCGCGCGCCGTACAGCGGGGTGCCTCCGGCGGGCGCCGGCGTCTGCGCGCCGGTGTCCCCGGTGTCGCGGTCCTTTGGCTTCATCTCGGTCTTCCGTCCCTCTCGGTCGAGCTGTGCCCTGCGCCCCTAGCTTCGCCGGTCGGGGGCGGGCGGGGCCATGGGGGTGATCCGTCTCCCCGGCCGGGGGTTATCCCCACCCCGGTCCCGGCCGCCCGGGTGACGGCGGGGTGACCGCCGAGTTCCGCCGGATGTCCACCGGCCGTCCATCGGATGTCTTGCGGACCGGGCAGGATGCCGGGCACGGGGGCGGTGCACTTAGACTCACGCACTGGCGATGGTTATGAGCGTGTAAAGGAACGTCGTAGAACCGCCCCGAGGGCGGGTTCCGCGGCCGATGTGGAGGCGAGGCATGGTGGGGCAGCAGGCGGCTGCGGTCGCGGCCGACCCGGCGGCCGGCAGCGGCTACTTCGACGCGTACGCCGCGATGGGCCTGCTCGCCGTCGTCGGCGTGCTCTTCGTGACGGTGGCGTTCACCGCCAACCGACTGCTCCGGCCGGTGGTGTACTCGCCGGAGAAGCTCCTCGCCTACGAGTGCGGCGTGGACCCGGTGGGGGAGGACTGGGCGCACACCCAGGTCCGCTACTACGTCTACGCCTTCCTGTACGTGATCTTCGCGGTCGACGCGATCTACCTGTTCCCGTGGGCGACCGTCTTCGCCTCCGCCGGGTACGGCGCCGGGACGCTGGTCGAGATGTTCGTCTTCATCGGCTTCCTCGCGGTCGGCCTGCTCTACGCCTGGAAGAAGGGCGTTCTCGAATGGACGTGACGCACAGCCACGCGCAGGGGCACTCGCACGGGCACGGCGCCGCCGGCGGTCCGGTGCCGCTGGGCCTGCCGGACCCGTCGAGCCCCGGTGCCGCCGTGGAGCGGCGCGGCATCGGCCCGCTGGCCCGGCTCGCGCCGGACCCGGTCAAGGTGGTGCTCAACTGGGGGCGGCGCTACAGCCTCTGGTGCTTCAACTTCGGCCTCGCCTGCTGCGCGATCGAGTTCATCGCGGCGTCGATGGCCAAGCACGACTTCATCCGGATGGGTGTCATTCCCTTCGCGCCGGGCCCCCGGCAGGCCGATCTGATGATCGTCTCGGGGACGGTGACCGACAAGATGGCGCCCGCCGTGAAGCGCCTGTACGAGCAGATGCCCGAGCCGAAGTACGTCATCTCCTTCGGCGCCTGCTCCAACTCCGGCGGCCCCTACTGGGACTCCTACTCCGTCACCAAGGGCGTCGACCAGATCATCCCGGTCGACGTCTACGTGCCCGGCTGCCCGCCCCGGCCCGAGGCGCTGCTCCAGGGCATCCTCAAGCTCCAGGAGAAGATCGCCGCCGAGTCGCTGCCCGACCGCTACGCCGCGCCCGTGTCGGCGCTGCGGCGTCCGCCGGTGCCCGGGCCGGAGGCCGTCGCGAGCACGCGTGGCAGCGGTGCCGACAGCGGTACGGCCGGGGGCCCCGGCACCGTCGAGGGAGGGGTCTCGTGACCACGGCCGAGCAGTACGCGGCGTCGGTCGGGGAGTGGGCGACCGGCGCCGAGGCATACGGGCTGATCACCGTCGACGTGCCCGCCGAGCACTGGATCGAGGCGCTCACCGCGGCCCGGGACACCCTCGGCCTGACCTTCTTCGACTGGCTCAGCGCCGTCGACGAGCTCGCCGACGGCTTCTCGGTGGTCGCCCACCTCGCCGCCGTCGACGCCCCCGGCGTGCGCCACCTGGCGGTGCGCACCCGGGTGCCGCGCGCCGGGGCCGCGCTGCCGACCGCCGTCGCCGTGTACGCCGGGGCCGCCTGGCACGAGCGCGAGACGCACGAGATGTTCGGCATCGACTTCCCCGGGCACCCCCACCTGGTCACCCTGCTGCTGCCGGACGGCTTCGAGGGGCACCCGCTGCGCAAGGAGTTCGTGCTCGCGGCGCGGGTCGCCAAGGCCTGGCCGGGCGCCAAGGAGCCGGGCGAGTCCGAGGGCGACGGGCCGGCGCGGCGCAAGATGCAGCCGGCCGGTGTGCCGGACCCGAACGAGTGGGGGCCGCTCAAGGGCACCCTGCCGCCGGTGGCCGAGCGTCCCGCCCGGGGTGCCAGGGCCGCGGGCGCGGCCCGGACGCCGCGGGCCGCCGCGGGTGCGGCGGGTGCCGAGGGCGCTGCCGGGGCCGCGGGTGCCGAGGGCGCCGCCGCGGTGCGGGCGGACCGTCCGCGCCGGGTCAGGTCGGTCTCCGACGGGTCGGCGAGCCAGGCGGCCGCCGCTCCGGCACCGGAGGCCGCTGCCGAGGGTGTTGCTACCGAGGGTGTTGCTGCCGAGGGCACTGCCGTGGCGGGCGCCGCCGTGGAGGGCGCTTCGGCGCCGGCGGTGCGGGCGGACCGGCCCCGGCGGACCAGGTCGGTGTCCGACGGCTCGGTGAGCCAGACGGAGGCCGGCGCGGCCGCCGCCGCTCCGGAGGCCGGGCCCGCGCGGCCCGCGCCGTCCCGGACCCGGTCCTCCGACGCGCCCTGGCACAACCCGGTGCCGGCCCACGACGGGCCCGCGGACGAGGCGAAGGCGGCTCCGGACGAGCGCGCCGCCGAGCCCGCTGCGCCTTCGGACGGGCCGACCGAGCCTTCGGACGGGCCCGCCGCCGGGGAGCGGAAGACGAGTGAGCCGCCGGCCGAGTCGGCCGGCCAGGACGGAGACGGCGCGTGAACCTGCTCGACACGGTGCTGCGCTGCGTCGCCACGCTGGTCGTCTTCCTCACCCTCCCCCTGGTCATCGGCCAGACCGAGCACAAGGTGATGGCGCACATGCAGGGCCGGCTCGGCCCGATGTACGCCGGTGGCTTCCACGGCTGGGCCCAGCTGATCGCGGACGGGGTGAAGTTCGCGCAGAAGGAGGACATCGTCCCGGTCGGGGCCGATCGCCGGATCTTCCAGCTGGCCCCCGCCGTCTCGCTGCTGCCGTACCTCTTCGTGCTGCTGGCGATCCCGGTCGGCCCGGACGGCTTCGTCGGGCAGGCGATCGACGCCGGCCTGTTCTTCGTGCTGGCCGTCATGGGCGTCGGCGTGATCGGCAAGCTGATGGCGGGCTGGGCCTCGGCCAACAAGTTCTCGCTGCTCGGCGGTCTGCGCACGGCCGCGCAGCTGATGTCCTACGAGCTGCCGATGGTGCTCGCCGCGGCCTCGGTGGCGATGGCCGCCGGGACGCTCTCGCTGCCCGGGATCGTGGACGCCTGGCAGTGGTACTGGATCCCGTGGCAGATCATCGGCGCCTTCGTGTTCTTCACGGCCGGTCTGGCCGAGCTGCAGCGCCCGCCGTTCGACATGCCGGTCGCCGATTCGGAGATCATCTTCGGCGCTTACACCGAGTACACCGGTCTGCGCTTCGCGCTGTTCCTGCTCTCCGAGTACGTGGGCATCCTGGTGGTCTCGGCACTGACCGCGGTGCTGTTCCTCGGCGGCTGGCACGGCCCGCTGCCGGACCAGCTCGGATGGCTGTGGACCCTGCTGAAGACCTTCGCGCTGGCCTTCGTGGTGATCTGGCTGCGGGTCACCTACCCCCGGCTGCGCGAGGACCAGCTGATGCGCTTCGCGTGGACGGTGCTGATCCCGCTCGCCCTCGTCCAGCTGGCCCTCACCGGCATCATCAAGGTGGCGATCTCATGAGTTTCCCCGGTGCGGGCCTGGCCAAGGGCCTGGCCGTCACCCTGCGGACGATGACGAGGAAGACCGTCACCGCGCAGTACCCCGACACGCAGCCCGCGCTCCCGCCCCGCTCGCGCGGGGTGATCGCGCTGCTGGAGGAGAACTGCACGGTCTGCATGCTCTGCGCCCGTGAGTGCCCGGACTGGTGCATCTACATCGACTCCCACAAGGAGACGCTGCCGGCCGCCGACCCGAACGCGCGCGCCCGCACCCGCAATGTGCTGGACCGGTTCGCCATCGACTTCTCGCTCTGCATGTACTGCGGGATCTGCATCGAGGTGTGCCCGTTCGACGCGCTGTTCTGGTCGCCCGAGTTCGAGTACGCGGAGACCGACATCCTGGAACTGACCCACGAGCGGGACCGGCTCCGGGAGTGGATGTGGACGGTGCCGGTGCCGCCGGCGCTGGACCCGGCGGCCGAGGAGCCCAAGGAGATCGCCACCGCGCGGAAGGCCGCCGACAAGCTCGCGGCGGCCGCCGCCGCGGCTCTCGAACAGGGGGGTGACGCGCAGTGAGCGCCGCCGCCCTGCTCGCCGCGACCGGGCCGCTGGACCCGGCCGCGCGCTCCTTCCTCTCCCCGACCGGGGTGGAGATCGTCTTCCTGCTGGTCGGCATCGCCGTGCTCGGCTCGGCCGTGGTCGCCGTGACCACCAAGCAGCTGGTGCACGCCGCGCTGTGGCTGGTCGCCGCGCTCGGCGGGCTGGCGGTGGAGTTCCTGCTGCTCACCGCCGAGTTCGTCGCCTGGGTGCAGGTGCTGATCTACCTCGGCTCGGTGGTCGTGCTGGTGCTGTTCGGACTGATGCTCACCAAGGCGCCGATCGGGCGCTCGCCGGACGCCGACTCGAAGAACCGCTGGGTCGCCCTGGTGGTCGCGCTGGCCTCGGCCGGGACCCTGGTGACGCTGGTCGTGGACGCCTTCCGGACGTCCTGGATCGACCTCGGCGCGGGCGGCGGCTCGGCCGCGGTGACCGGGGCCAGCCTCTTCCGCACCTGGGTGCTGCCCTTCGAGGCGCTCTCGGTGCTGCTGCTGGCCGCGCTGGTCGGCGCCATCGTGCTGTCGCGCGGCGCGGGCCGACGGGTGCCGACGCCCCGGGCCGGTCGGATCCGGGCCGGCCGTCCGGTGGGCTCCAACGGGACGGTCGCCCAGCGGGCGGCCGCCGCGCCTCCGGCCGAGGCCCCCGAGACCGCTCCGGCGGAGGAGAGCTGATGCACCTCGCCTACCCCGTCGTCCTCGCCGCGCTGCTGTTCAGCGTCGGCGTCTACGGCGTCCTCGCCCGGCGCAACGTGATCCTGGTGCTGATGTCCGTCGAGCTGATGCTCAACGCCGTCAACCTCAACCTGGTCGCCTTCGACGCCTGGCTGCGCGACTCGCTGCACGCCGGCCAGGCGCTCACCCTGTTCACCATCACGATCGCCGCCGCCGAGATCGGGCTCGGGCTCGCCATCGTCCTGCTGCTCTTCCGGGCCCGGGGCACGGCGGACCTCGACCGGGCCACCGCGCTCGGCGACCCGGCCGAATCCACCGCCGACGTCGACGAGGTGCCGGTCGGGACCGGGACACCGGTCGCGGCCGAGGCGCCGAAGGGCCGGGCCGCCGCATGAACCTCGCCCTGCCCGCCCTCGTCCCCGCCCTGCCCGCGCTCGGCGCGGCCGCCACCCTGGCCGTCGGCCGCCGCTCCCCGGGCCTGGCCCGGCCGCTGGCGATCGTTCCGGTCGCGGTCTCGGCCGTGCTCGCCCTGGTGGTCGCGATCCAGCTCGGCACCGGCCAGGTGCTGGACGCCGCCACCCGGCTCACCCCGACCGGCGGACCGGAGATCTCGCTCGCGATCCACCTGGACGGCTACAGCTCGCTGATCTCGGTGCTGGTCGGCCTGGTCGCCACCTGCGTCCAGGTCTACTCGACGGCCTACCTCAAGGACGATCCGCGCTACCCCTCGTACGCGGCGCTGGTCTCGCTGTTCACGGCGGCGATGTTCCTGGTCGTGTACTCCGGGGACCTGATCGTGCTGCTGGTCGGCTGGGAGGTCATGGGCATCTGCTCGTACTTCCTGATCGGCCACCACTGGGAGACCGAGGACGCCCGCTCCGCCTCGCTGAAGGCCTTCCTGGTCACCAAGCTGGGCGATGTGCCGTTCCTGTTCGGCATCTTCCTGCTCGGCGCCGACGCCGGCAGCTTCCGGATCGAGGACGTGCTGCGGGCCGCCGGCGACGGGCGGCTCGGCCACCCGACGCTGATCGCGCTGCTCCTGCTGGCCGGGGTGGCGGGCAAGAGCGCGCAGTTCCCGCTGCACACCTGGCTCCCGGACGCGATGGCCGGTCCGACGCCGGTCTCCGCCCTGATCCACGCCGCGACCATGGTCGCGGCCGGCATCTACCTGGTGGCCCGGCTGCTGCCGGTCTTCCTGCTGTCCGGGGCGGCGCTGGTGGTCCTGGCGGTGATGGCCGCCGTGACGATGATCGGTTCGGCGCTCTGCGCGCTGGCCCAGGACGACCTCAAGCGGGTGCTCGCCTACTCGACCGTCGGCCAGCTCGGCTACATGGCGGGCGCGCTCGCCAGCGGCGACCGCGAGGCCTCGGTCTTCCACCTGGTCAGCCACGGCGCGTTCAAGGCCCTGCTGTTCCTCGCCGCCGGTGTGGTGATCCACGCCGCGCACACCAACTCGATCTCCGCGATGTCCAGGATCCCCGGGCTGCGCAAGCGCGTCCCGGACGCCTACTGGACGATGGCCATCGCGCTGGTCGCCCTGATCGGTCTGCCGCCGTTCTCCGGCTTCTTCAGCAAGGAGGCGGTGCTGACCGCCGCCGAGCACGCCGCCAACGGTGAGGCGCTGACCAACGGCCTCGGCCCGGCCTCGTCGGTGCCGCAGGCGGCCGGCTGGATCGTGCTGATCTCGGCCGGGCTGACCGCGCTGCTCACGGCGGCGTACGCGGCCAGGCTCTTCCTGGTGGCCTTCCACAGCCCGGCGTCCGCGGCGGTGCCCGCCGCGGCGGCGGCGCCCGGGGTGTCGGCCGGGGTGTCGGGCGGGGTGTCGGGCGTCGCCGACCACGAGCCCGACGCGCCGTACTCGCCCGAGCCGGACGAGGCCGACCCGGCCGTCGCCGAACCGCCCGCGATGCGCTGGCCGCTGTGGGTGCTGGCCGTCCCGACCATGGGCTTCGGCATCGCCGGCCTGCGCTCGGACTGGCTGCCCGCGCTGCTGGACGGCGGCTCGCTGAAGCCCTCCGCGGTCACCGCCGTCACCGGTACCGGCCTGGCCGTGGTCGGGGTGCTGCTCGCCTACGGCGCCTGGCGCTCGGCCACCGCCCGGGTCACCGACGGCCTGCCCGCCCCGGCGGAGCACGGCCGGGTGCCCGAGCAGGCCGGAGCCCCGGCCGCCGAGGTGATCGTCGCCGATCCCGGGCGCGCCCTGCTCGGCCCGCTGTTCGGCCCGGCCCGGCACGGCTTCGGCGTCGACCGGCTCTACAGCGCGCTGTTCGTCCGCCCGGTGGAGGCCGCGGCCCGGCTCGTCCGCTTCCTCGACCGCGAGGTCGTGGAGACGTACGTGCGCGGCAGCGGTGCCGGGGCCGACCTGCTCGGCCGGGTCGTCCGGCTCGCGCAGACCGGCAACGCGCAGACCTACCTCAGCGCGCTGCTCGCCGGTGTCGTCCTGCTGGCCGTCCTGGTGGCGGTGTAGCCGATGCCGTACCTCCCGTCCTCGCCCGTGGCCGTTACTAGGAGCGCCCGATGAACGCGGTCCTCATCGCCCTCCTGGTGCTGCCGCTGCTCGGCGCCGCGCTCACCCTGGCCCCGGTGTTCGGGCCCGACCCGGCCGCCGCCGACCGGCGGGCGCTGCGCTTCGGCACGGTGCTGACCGGCGCCGTGCTGGTGCTCACCGTCGCCCTGGCGGCCGGCTTCGACCACGACGAGCCCGCCCGGATGCAGGCCACCACCGACGTGGCCTGGATCCCGGCCATCGGGGTCCGCCTCCACCTCGGGGTGGACGGCGTCTCGCTGCCGCTGCTGGTGCTGACCTCGCTGCTCACCTTCCTCTGCGCGCTGTACTCGGAGCGGCGGCTGCCGTCCGGTGAGGGCGTGCCCTCGGCCCGGTCCTTCGTCGGGCTGTTCCTCCTCCTCGAAGTGGGCATGCTGGCCACCTTCGCGGTGCTGGACCTGGTGCTCTTCTTCCTGGCCTTCGAGATCGTGCTGATCCCGATGTACTTCCTGATCGCCCGCTGGGGGAGCGGCGCGAAGGTGCCGGCCGCGAACCGGTTCATCCTGTACACGCTGCTCGGCTCGGCCGTGATGCTGCTCGGCTTCCTGCTGGTCGGCCTCAAGGCGGGCACCTTCGACATGCAGGCCCTCGCCGCCGCCCACGGCTCCGGCCTGAGCCACTCCACCCAGGTGATCGCCGCGCTGGCGATCATGGTCGGGCTCGCGGTCAAGGCCCCCGCCTGGCCGCTGCACAGCTGGCTCCCGGACGCGCACACGGCCGCCCCGACGGTGGGCTCCGTCCTGCTCGCCGGCGTGCTGCTGAAGATGGGCACCTACGGCCTGGTCCGCGTCCTCCTCCCGGTCGTCCCCGACGGCACCACGACGCTCGCCCCCTACCTGGGCGCGTTCGCCGCCGTCGGCATCGTCTACGGCTCGCTGGCCTGCCTCGCCCTGGCCCGGACCGGTGCCAAGGGCGACCTCAAGCGCCTGATCGCCTACTCCTCCGTCGGCCACATGGGCTTCGTCCTGCTGGGCATCGCCTCCCTCACCCCGGTGGGGGTCAACGGCGCGCTGTTCGCCAACATCGCGCACGGTCTGATCACCGGCCTGCTGTTCTTCGTGGTCGGGGCGCTCAAGGACCGCTACGGCACGGCGGACCTCGACACCCTGGCCGGCGCCACCGGCGGCGCGCTCTACGGGCGGGCGCCCCGGCTCGGCGCGCTGCTCGCCTTCGCCGCCGTCGCCAGCCTCGGCCTGCCGGGCCTGGCCGGCTTCTGGGGCGAGCTGCTCGCGATGTTCGGCGCGTTCGACCCGGCCGAGGGCCTCTCGCGCCCCGCGTTCGTCACCTACATGGTCCTGGCCGGTCTCGGCACCCTCCTCACCGCCGCCTATCTGCTGATCGTGGTCAGGCGCGTCTGCATGGGCGACCCGAAGCAGCCCGCGCCGGTGGCCGAGCTCGCCGACCTCCGCCCCTACGAGGCCGTCAGCTGGACGCCGCTGGCCGCCCTCACCCTGCTCGCCGGTCTCTGGCCCGCGCTCCTGCTCGGCCTCTCCGACCCCGCCGTCAAGCACCTGCTCGGCGGTGGCTGACCATGCTCGGCACCGCACTCGGATCTCACTCCACGGGGCAGACCACTGTGACCTCCCTCGCCGTCGCCAACCCGGGCAGCCTGATCCAGTCCGTGGACTGGCTGGCGATCGCGCCCCCGCTGATCGCCGCGCTGGCCGCCCTCGCCGTGCTGGTCACCGACCTCTTCCTGCCCGCGCGGCACAAGCGCTGGCTGGGCCGGCTCACCGCCGCCGGACTCGCCCTCGCCCTCGTCTCGCTCCTCCCGCTCACCGGTGGATCACCCCGAGCCACCTTCTGTGCGCAGAACGTAACAGGGGCCACTGACACTCCATCGATCAGCGGCGCTGCCGCGGGCGGCTGCTCCTACGTCGCCGACCACTTCGCGCTGGTCTTCCAGCTGCTCGCGCTCGGCGGCGCGCTGATCGCCGCCCTGCTGTCCGCCCACACGGTGGAGCGCGAGAAGCTGCCCGGCGGTGAGTACTGGTTCCTGCTGCTCTCCAGCGCCACCGGCGCCGCGCTGCTGCCCGCCTCCCGCGATCTCGCCACCCTGGTGATCGCCCTGGAGGTGGCCTCGCTGCCCGCCTTCGCCCTGGTCGCGCTGCGCCGGGACGGCCGGGGCGCCGAGGCCGCGCTCAAGTTCTTCCTGTCCTCCGTCACCGCGACGGCCGTGATGCTGCTCGGCGTCGGCTTCGTCTACGCGGCGAGCGGCAGCCTGCACCTGGGTGCCGTCGCCACCGGACTGGAGCACGCCCCCGCGCAGCTGAAGCCGCTGGCCGAGGCGGGAGCCGTGCTCACGCTGGTCGGCTTCGCCTTCAAGGTCGCCGCCGTGCCGTTCCACTTCTGGGTGCCGGACACCTACACCGGCGCCCCGCTGCCGGTGGCCGGCTACCTCTCGGTGGTCGGCAAGGCGGCCGGTCTGGCCGGACTGGCGCTGGTCACCACCATCGCCTTCCGCCCGTACGCGCACACCTGGGGCCTGGTGCTCGCGGTGCTGGCCGCCGTCACCATGACGGTCGGCAACGCGGGTGCGCTGCGCCAGCGCTTCGACACCCGGTACAGCGCGGTCCGGCTGCTCGCCTGGTCCTCGGTGGGCCAGGCCGGCTACCTGCTGGTGCCGCTGGCCGCGGCCGGCTACGCGCCGACCACGGCCGACCCGCTGGGCGCCACCGCCGCCTACGCGCTGATCTACGGCGTGGTCAACCTGGGCGCCTTCGGTGTGGTGGCGGCGGTCGGCCGCCGTTCCGAGGCCGGGGTGGACGACTTCCGCGGGCTGTTCGCCCGGCGTCGCTGGACGGCGCTGGCGCTGGCCTTCTTCCTGCTCTGCCTGGCCGGGCTGCCGCCGGGCGTGATCGGCCTGTTCGGCAAGGTCGTGGTGTTCCGCGCCGCCGTCGACGCCGGGCTGGGCTGGCTGGCCGTGGTGATGGCCGTCAATGTGGTCGTCGCGCTGTACTACTACCTGCGCTGGACCGCCGTGCTGTTCGCCCCGGCCCCGGACGCGGCCCCCGCGGAGGGGGCGGCGGAGCGTTCGGCCGCGGCCGCCGAGCGGCGCCTGCCGGTGTCGCTGACCGCCACCCTGGGCCTCACCGCCTCGGTCGCGGTGGTGCTCTCGGTGGCCCCGCAGCTGGTGCTCCAGGTGGTCGGCGGTTCGCTGTTCTGAACCCCGCCCGGCGGACGCGCCGGGGCGGGGCGCCGTCCCCCGGTCGGGTGTCATGCCGGTCACAAGGGAACAAGGCCCCGGCCCCCACCCGTTGACCGGGCAGGAGGGACGAGGCAGAAAGGGCTTCCCCACGCACCATTGGAGGGCCACCCGTGCATCGCCGGCACAACGGACTGAGGACCGCCGCCCTGCTCGGGGGCCTCTCGGCGCTGATCCTGGTGATCGGCTCCTTCTTCGGCCGTACGGGCTTCGTGATCGCCCTGCTGGTCGCCCTCGGCACCAACGCCTACGCCTACTGGAACAGCGACAAGCTCGCCCTGCGCGCCATGCGGGCCCGCCCGGTGAGCGAGATCGAGGCGCCCCGGCTGTACCGGATCGTCCGGGAGCTCTCCACCTCGGCGCGCCAGCCGATGCCCCGGCTCTACATCTCGCCGACCCCGGCCCCGAACGCCTTCGCCACCGGCCGCAACCCGCGCAACGCGGCGGTCTGCTGCACCGACGGCATCCTGCAGCTGCTCGACGAGCGCGAGCTGCGCGGAGTCCTCGGCCACGAGCTGAGCCACGTCTACAACCGGGACATCCTGATCTCCTCGGTGGCCGGCGCGCTCGCCTCGGTGGTGATGTTCCTGGTGAACTTCGCCTGGCTGATCCCGTTCGGCCGGGGTGACGACGACGACGGCCCGGGCCTGTTCGGGCTGCTCGCGATCATGATCCTCGGCCCGGTCGCCGCCTCGCTGATCCAGCTGGCGGTCAGCCGTTCCCGGGAGTACCAGGCCGACGCCGACGGGGCCCGGATCACCGGGGACCCGCTGGCCCTGGCGAGCGCGCTGCGCAAGCTGGACGCGGGCACCCGGCAGCTGCCGCTGCCGCCGGAGCCGCAGATCAAGACCGCCAGCCACATGATGATCGCCAGCCCGTTCCGGCCGGGCGAGGCCGGGACGAAGCTGTTCTCCACCCATCCGCCGATGGCCGAGCGGATCGCCCGGTTGGAGCGGATGGCCGGCCACCGGTAGCGGCACCGGACGGGGCCGCGGCGGCCGTCAGCCGGTCGCGACCTCGTCCAGGACCGCCCGGAGCCGGTGGATCCCCTCCACCACCTGGGCGGAGTTCTCGGCGGCGGCGTAGCTGAGCCGCAGATTGGCGGCCGGCGGTTCGGCCGGGTGGTACGGGCGGCCGGGGGTCACCTGGACGCCGGCCCGCATGGCGGCGGCGGCGAGCACACCGTCGTCGACGCCCTCGGGGAGCCGCAGCCACAGGTGGTAGCCGCCGGGGCGGTAGCTGCCGAGCACGCCCGGCAGCTCGCGGTGCAGGGCGGCGACGGCGGCGGTGCGGCGGTTGCGCAGCTCGGTGCCCAGGGTGCGCAGGTGACGGGCCCAGCCCGGGTCGGCGACGAGTTCCAGGGTCGCCTCCTGGAGCGGCCGGGGCACGAAGAAGCTGTCCACCACCTGGGTGGCCCGCAGTCGGGCCAGGGCCGGGCCGCGCGCGGTGAGGGCGCCGACCCGCAGGTTGGGCGAGGCGGCCTTGGTGAGCGAACGCAGGTGCACCACCACCCCGTCGCGGTCGTCGGCGGCGAGCGGCCGGGGCAGAGCGGGGGCGTCCGCGTGCACCAGCAGCCGGGAGAAGTCGTCCTCGACCACGAAGGCCCCGGCCGCCCGGGCGATCCGGAGCACCTCGGCCCGGCGCTCGGGGGAGAGCACCGCGCCGGTCGGGTTCTGGAACAGCGGCTGGCAGACGAAGACCCGCGCGCGGGTGGCCTCGAAGGCCTCCGCCAGCAGGTCGGTGCGGACGCCGTCGGCGTCGACCGGCACCGGGACGGGCCGCAGTCCGGCCGCCCGGACCACCGCCAGGATGCCCGGGTAGGTCGGCGACTCCACCAGGACCGGCGCGCCGGGCGCCGCGAGGGAGCGCATCGCCACGGTGAGGCCGCTCTGCCCGCCGGAGGTGAGCAGGACGTCCCCGGTGGCGATCGGCCCGTCGTGGCCGCCGATGTCGCGGGCGAACCAGCCGCGCAGCTCGGTGAGGCCGTCGGTGGGCGGGCGCTCCCAGGCGCCGGGGCGGCGTCCGGCCCGGGCCAGGGCGGCGGCGAGCAGCCGTTCGGGCAGCAGGGAGGAGTGCGGGTAGCCGCTGTTGAGGTCGATGACGTCGGGCGGCGGTACCCGCAGGGTGGCGAACACCGGGGCGGCCAGCAGGTCGCGCGGTCCGGTCTCGCTGCTGAGGGCGATCTCCTGCCAGGAGAGGTCGCCGGGCCGGGCGGTACCGGACGGGGCCCGGCGGGCGCCGGTCGCGGAGCCGGTAGCGGGGCCGGTAGCGGGGCCGGTCGTGAAGGCCGCCGAGCGGAACACCCCGGCGCCCGGGCGGGAGACGACGAGCCCCTCGGCGGAGAGCACGGCGATGGCGCGGGAGACCGTGCCCGGGCTGACCTGGTGGCGTTCCATCAGGGCCCGGCTCGACGGCAGCTTCCGTCCTTCCGGGTAGCGCTCGACTTCCCGTCGCAGACTGTCGGCGAGTTCGGTCACACTGCTACGCTCACTCATGAGAGTACAAGATAGCGCTACCCTTCGTTCGGCGATAGCGGACCGGCCCGCTACGGCCCCGGCCGCCGCAGGGGCGACCGCGCCGCCGAAGGCCGCACCCGGGGCCGGGGGCTCCGCCGGTACCGCGCAGGCCGCCCTGGGCGTCCTCTGCTTCTCCTTCAGCTTCCCCGCCACCGCCTGGGCGCTGACCGGCTTCGGCCCCTGGACCGCGACCGGCCTGCGCGGCCTGCTCGCCGGAGTGCTCGCCGCGCTCTGCCTGGCGGCGGCCCGCGTCCCACTGCCCGAGCGGCGGCACTGGCCCGGCCTGCTGGTGGTCTCGGCGGGCTGCGTCCTCGGCTTCCCGCTGCTCACCACGCTGGCCCTGCGCACCTCCTCGACCGCGCACTCGGCGGTCGTCATCGGGGTGCTGCCGCTGGCCACCGCGGCCGTCGCCGCGCTCCGGGCGGGCCGCTCCGGCGCCCGGCCGTCCCGGCTGTTCTGGGGCGCGGCCCTGGCCGGGGCGGTGGCCGTGCTCGGCTTCACCCTGCTGCAGAGCCACGGGCGGCCCGGCCTCGCCGACCTGTACCTGTTCGCGGCGCTGCTGGTCTGCGCGGCCGGGTACGCGGAGGGCGGGCGGATCTCCCGGGAGCTGCCCGGCTGGCAGGTGATCGGCTGGGCGGTGGTCGCGGCGCTGCCGGTCACCGTGCTGACCACGGCGCTGGCGCTGCCCGCCGAGCCGGTGGAGTTGGGCGGGAAGGCGCTGGCCGGGCTGGCGTACACGGCGGTGGTGTCGCAGTTCGGCGGGTTCGTGGTCTGGTACCGGGGGATGGCGGCGATCGGCGTGCCGAGGGCGAGTCAGCTCCAGCTGGCGCAGCCACTGCTGACGCTGATCTGGTCGGTGCTGCTGCTCGGCGAGGTGCTGCCGGCCGCCGCGCCGGTGACGGCGGTGGTGGTGCTGCTCTGCATCGCGCTCACCCAGCGGGCACGGGTCTGAGGCGTGCCCCGTCCGGGCGGTGCCCCGCGGCCGAGGACCGGCCGTCGTCCGCGTGCCCGGGCGGGGCACGTCGGCGACAGCCGGTCCTCGGCCGGACGGGGTCCGGGTCAGGCGTGGTCCTGGGCGTTGGTGCACAGCGCCCAGATGATGAACACGTCCAGGGCCAGCACGATCACCGACCAGATGGGGTAGTACGGCAGCGAGAGGAAGCTCTCGATCCCGCCCAGCACCACCAGGCCGATACCGACGTACTGCGCCCAGACGGCGCCTCTGACCACGAAGAAACCGGTGACCGCGATCAGCGCGCCGATGATCAGATGGATCCAGCCCCAGCCGGTGAGGCTGAACTGGAACACGTAGTTCCTGGTGGTGACGAAGACGTCGTCCTCGGCGATCGCCATGATGCCCCGGGTCACGTCGAGCACGCCGTTCATCATCATCAGCACACCGGCGAAGAGCACCCCGCCGGTCACCCAGCCGCTGGCGCCGTGCCGTGGCGGCGGCGTGGCCGGGCCGGCCGGTCGGGCCCCCGCTCCGGGGGGTGGCGTCGCGCCCGGCGGCGGGGGCGTCGGCGGGGTCGGCGGCGTGGTGCTGCTCATGGGACCTCCTCGAATCCGGGTCCTCGGGCCCGGGCCGGAGCGCCCGGATGCGGGGCCGCCGACCCGGAACTCACTCGAACGGATGTCCGGGGTTCGACCGTCCGCCCGTCGCCGCCGCCCGGCAACCGGACCGCACCTGTTCGGGTGACCCGCCCCGCGCGCCCCCGGCCGCCCCGGCGGGCCGACCGGTACTGCTGGTCCGACCCCTGCCCGGACCTGGAAGGCGCGGCACGTGACTCTTCTGCCGAAGGACCCCGTGGAGCGGCCCCCACGCCGTTCGCGCGCCCCGCACCTCGAACGGCGCCGCGCCGCCGCCCGTCGCCGGCGCGGCCGGGCCCTGGTCGGCTGGCTGACCACCACCGACCACAAACGGATCGGCACCCTCTACCTCACCACCGCCTTCGTGTTCTTCCTGGTCGGCGGGCTGATGGCGATGCTGATGCGGATCGAGCTGGCCCGCCCCGGGCTGCAACTGCTCTCCAACGAGCAGTTCAACCAGCTCTTCACCATGCACGGCACGATCATGCTGCTGATGTTCGCGACCCCGCTGTTCGCCGGGTTCGCCAACTGGATCATGCCGCTGCAGCTCGGCGCCCCCGACGTCGCCTTCCCCCGGCTGAACGCGCTCGCCTACTGGCTCTACCTGTTCGGCTCGCTGATCGCCGTCTTCGGCTTCCTCACCCCGGACGGCGCGGCCGACTTCGGCTGGTTCGCCTACGCGCCGCTCAACAGCGCCGAGCACAGCCCCGGCATCGGCGCGGACCTGTGGATCATGGGCCTGGCCTTCTCCGGCTTCGGCACCATCCTCGGCTCGGTCAACTTCGTCACCACGATCATCTGCTTCCGCGCCCCCGGGATGACGATGTTCCGGATGCCGATCTTCGTCTGGAACACCCTGCTCACCGCCGTCCTGGTGCTCTTCGCCTTCCCGGTCCTGGCGGCCGCGCTGCTCTGCCTGGAGTCCGACCGGCGGTTCGGCTCGCACGCCTTCGACGCGGCCAACGGCGGGGCGCTGCTCTGGCAGCACCTGTTCTGGTTCTTCGGACACCCGGAGGTCTACGTCATCGCGCTGCCGTTCTTCGGCATCGTCACCGAGATCATCCCGGTGTTCAGCCGCAAACCGGTCTTCGGCTACACCGGCCTGATCGCCGCGACCATCGCCATCACCGGCCTGTCGATCACCGTCTGGGCGCACCACATGTTCGTCACCGGACAGGTCCTGCTGCCGTTCTTCGCCGTCATGACGATGCTGATCGCGGTGCCCACCGGGGTGAAGTTCTTCAACTGGATCGGCACCATGTGGCGGGGCTCGCTCAGCTTCGAGGCCCCGATGCTGTGGACGGTCGGCTTCCTGGTCACCTTCCTCTTCGGCGGCCTCACCGGGGTGCTGCTGGCCGCGCCGCCGATCGACTTCCACGTCTCCGACTCGTACTTCGTCGTCGCGCACTTCCACTACGTGGTGTTCGGGACGGTGGTCTTCGCGATGTTCGCCGGCTTCCACTTCTGGTGGCCCAAGTTCACCGGCCGGATGCTCGACGAGCGGCTCGGGCGGGTCCACTTCTGGACCCTCTTCGTCGGCTTCCACAGCACCTTCCTGGTCCAGCACTGGCTCGGCGCCGAAGGCATGCCCCGCCGCTACGCCGACTACCTCGCCACCGACGGCTTCACCACCCTCAACACCGTCTCCAGCATCGGCTCCTTCCTGCTCGGCATCTCCACCCTGCCGTTCCTGTACAACGTCTGGCACACCGCCCGGAACGGGCGGCGGGTCACCGCCGACGACCCGTGGGGCTACGGCCGCTCGCTGGAATGGGCCACCTCCTGCCCGCCGCCCCGGCACAACTTCACCACCCTGCCCCGGATCCGCTCCGAATCCCCGGCCTTCGACCTCCACCACCCCGGGATCGCCGCACTCGACCGGCAGCGGAACGTCCGCGAACCACAGCGCTGATTCCCGGCTCCCCGCCCTCTCGTTAGGATGACCGGCATGGCAGAGGACACCGCGGACACCGCAGAGGACACCAACGCCCCGGTGGCCGGCGACCCGCGGGCCCGGCGGCGCGGCCAGGGCGAACTGGAGGCCCAGGTACTGGCGGTGCTCCAGCACGCCCCCGGCCCCGCCACCGCCGGCTGGGTCCAGGAACGCCTCGACGGCGACCTCGCCTACACCACCGTGATGACGATCCTCTCCCGGCTGCACGCCAAGGGCGCCGTCAGCCGGTCCCGCTCCGGCCGCTCCTACCTCTGGCAGGCCTCCTCGGACGCGGCCGGCCTCGCCGCCCTGCGGATGCGCCGCGTCCTGGACGGCGAACCCGACCGGGACGCCGTGCTCGCCAGCTTCGTCACCGCCCTGCTCCCGCACGACGAGGAACTGCTGCGCACCCTGCTCGACAGTGCCGTCGCCCCGGCCCCCGACCGCGAAGGCTGACCTCCTCACCGTGGGTTTCTTCGTCTTCCTCCCGCTCGTCCTGCCGCTGACGGCGCTGCCCATCGCCCGCCTCACCGAGCAGCACCTCCACCCGCGCGGCGCCGCCCGGCTGCTCACCGGGTTCAGCATCGTGATGGCGCTGTGCAGCGCGGTCAGCCTCGGCCTGATCGGCGTCGTCGGCACCGCGCAGCTCCCCGGCAACCCGCTGCCCGACAGCTGGTCCGACCCCGAGGTCAGGGACGCCCTGCCCTACCACGAGACTGTCGGCACGGCGGCGCTGATCGTCCTCGCCGTCGTCCTGCTCGCCGTGGGCCGCACGCTGGTCCGGCACCTGCGGATCCGGGCCCGCGCCCGGCGCGCGCTCGGCCGCGCCCTGCCCGCCGCCTCCGACGTCGCCCTGCTGCCCGACCCGGCGCCGTACGCCTACGCGCTGCCCGGCTCGCCGCGCTCGCCCGGGCGGGTGGTCGTCTCCACCGGCATGCTCGAAGGCCTGGCCGAGGACGAGCGGGCCGCGCTGCTCGCGCACGAACGCGCCCACCTCACCCACCGGCACCACCGCCACCTGCTGGCCACCCAGCTGGCCGGCTGCGTCAACCCGTTCCTGCGGCCGCTCCAGCGGGCCGTCGCCTACAGCGCGGAGCGCTGGGCCGACGAGGAGTCCGCGCAGGCCGTCGGCGACCGCCGGATCACCGCGCGCGCCGTCGCCCGGGCCGCCCTCGCCTCGCGCACGGCGCCCGCCGCGTACACGGTGTTCCCCGCCTTCGCGGCCCCCGGCCCCGTTCCCCGCCGGGTCGCCGCCCTCCTCGGCCCCGTCCCCAGTGCCCGCAACTGGCCCCCCGCCCGCACCCCCGCCGGCCTCGCCGCCCTGGTCGCCGCGCTCGGCACCGCGGCCTCCGCCCTCTGCGCCCTCAACGCGGCCGTCGCCCTCCTCCTCGTCCTCAAGGCCGTCACCCCGCTCTGAACCCGGTGGCGCCCGGAGCGGCCCCCGGTCTACCGTCCTGCCATGGCCAAGCGTCGCTACGTGGCCCGGGGTGTCCCCGGCGGCTACCGGATCCGGGACAACAAGGCCGACCGCTGGTGGGGCGACCACTACGAGCTCTGCCCCGACGCACTGCTCGCCGAGCTCAACGGCGCCGCCGACCCGGCCCGCCTCACCGCCCTGCTCAGGGAGCACCGCGCCCGGAAGCGCTGACCGCCCCGAACCCGCACCCCGAGTTGTCCCTGAGGTGCGGCCCCGCGGCGCGTAGACACGCAGCTCGGCGGGCATCGGGGTCGTAGGGGGCAGTCGTCGTGCGTGAGAGGGTGCCGGACATGAAGGTGATCGACTTCGTTCTCAACGTGATCTGGCTGATCTTCTGCGGCATCTGGATGGCGATCGGCTATGTGATCGCCGGCGTCATCTGCTGCATCCTGATCATCACCATCCCCTTCGGCATCGCGTCGTTCCGGCTGGCCGGCTTCGTGATCTGGCCGTTCGGGCGGACGGCCGTGGAGCGGCCGGACGCCGGGGCGCCGTCGTGCGTCGGGAACGTGATCTGGCTGGTGTGCGCGGGGTGGTGGCTGGCGCTGATGCATCTGATCACCAGCATTCCGCTGTTCCTCTCGATCATCGGGATCCCGTTCGGGTGGGCCAACCTCAAGCTCATCCCGGTGTCGCTGACGCCGCTGGGGCGGGAGATCGTGTCGACGGACGAGCCCTGGGGCGGGCGGTAGGAAGGGTCGTGGAAGGGCCGGCGGGTGTTCCCGCCGGCCCTTTCGCGTTCCGGGCGCCGGGTTCGGGCGCGGGGTCAGGGCGCCGGGTTCGGGCGCGGGGCTCGGGCGCCGGGTTCAGGCGTCGGCGAGGGTGGTCAGGGTGGTGCGGGCGGTGCCGAGGGAGGTGGTGGCGAGGTCGCGGTAGGGGGTGAGGGCGGGGATGTCGGTGGCGCGGGTGAGTTCGGCGTGGACGAAGCGGAGGTTGGCGTCCGGGACGCCGAGGTGTTCGGTGAACCAGGCGCGCAGGTACGGGGTCTGGAAGTCGAAGGGCTCGCGCGGGGTGCCGGGGCCGTAGCCGCCGCCGCGGGCGGTGACCACGACGACGCGGGTGGCGGTGAGGCGGCCGGTGTGGGCGCCGGGGAAGGTGATCCGGTCGATCCAGGCCTTGAGGGCGGCGGGGACGGTGAAGTTGTACATCGGGACGCCCAGCAGCAGGGTGTCGGCGGCGTGCAACTCGGTGATCAGGGGGTGGGTGAGGGACCACTCGTGCTGTTCCTCGGGGGTGGTCGCGAGGGTGTGGACGTCGGGCAGCGGGACGGGGGCGGACCGGCGTTCGACGCGGATGCCGAGCGAGGCGTAGCCGGGGCCGACGAACGGGACCGGGTCGGCGGCGAGGTCGCGGTGGCGGTAGCCGGCGTCGGGGTGGCGGGCCCGCCAGGCGCGGGCGAAGCGGGCGGTCAGACGCCGGCTGACGGACCGGTCGAGCGGGCTCGCGCTGGAGTCGAGGTGGAGCAAGGCGGGCATGGGAGGGCTCCTGGTCACCTTCGGGGAGTGGGCATCGTCAACCCCGTGACGAGGGTGCGGACGGAAAGGTGACCGATGGACGGGCGCGAGGAGCTGGCGGTGCGGTTCGAGGCCGAGCGGGGGCGGCTGGGGGCGGTGGCGCGGCGGATGCTCGGGTCGACGGCGGAGGCCGAGGACGCCGTGCAGGAGGCCTGGCTGCGGCTGGAACGGGTGGACGCGGCGGAGCTGGAGAACCTGCCGGGGTGGCTGACCACGGTGGTGTCGCGGATCTGCCTGGACGTGCTGCGGGGGCGGCGGACGGAGCCGGTGGTGGTCGAGGAGGCGGTGGACGGCCCGGAAGCGGAGGCGGAGCTGGTCGAGGAGGTGGGCCGGGCGATGCTGGTGGTGCTGGACCGGCTGGGCCCGGCGGAGCGGGTCGCCTTCGTGCTGCACGACGGCTTCGCGGTGCCGTTCGAGCAGATCGGGCCGATCGTCGGGCGGAACACGGCGGCCGCGAAGAAGCTGGCGAGCCGGGCCCGGCAGCGGGTCCGGGGCACGGGGGAGTCGGCGGGGGCGGGGGCGGCGACGGGCTCGGCGCGGCGGGAGGTGGTGGAGGCGTTCCTGGCCGCCGCCCGCGGGGGCGACCTGGACGCGCTGCTCGCCGTGCTCGCCCCGGACGTGGTGCGCCGGGCCGATCCGGCCGCCCTGCCCGCCGGGCGGCCGGTGCTGCTGCGCGGCGCCGGGGCGGTGGCCCGGGAGACCCGGGTGATCGGGCGGCGGGCGCGGTTCGCGGTGCCGGTGCTGGTGGACGGCGAGCTCTGCGCGGCGATCGCGCCGGACGGGCGGCTGCGGCTGCTGCTGCGGTTCGAGGTCGCGGACGGCCGGGTGGCCGGGTTCGAGGTGGTCGCGGACCCGGCGCGGCTGGCGGCGCTGGAGCTCTCGCTGCCCCACCAAGAGGTGTCCTAGCGGGGCTCGTCGGCGAGCTGGACGATCATCTTGCCGGTGTTGGCGCCCTTGAGCATGCCGAGGAAGGCCTCGACGACGTGCTCGAAGCCCCGGACCACCGTCTCGTCCGAGCGGACGGCACCGGAGCGCAGGTGCGGGACGAGGAAGTCGTACAGCTCGGGGCGGGCGTCGAGGTGGTCCCGGACCAGGAAGCCCTCCAGGCGCAGGCTCTTGCCGACCACGTCGAAGAGGTTGCGCGGCGCGGGCGGCGGCGCCTGGAGGCTGTTGTACTGGGCGACCGCCCCGCACCAGGCGATCCGGCCGCCGTCGCGCAGGGTGTCGATGGCGGCCTCCAGGTGGTCGCCGCCGACGTTGTCGAAGTAGACGTGCAGGCCGTCCGGGGCGGCCTCGCGCAGCCGGTCGGCGATCGGCGCCTCGTGGTAGTCGAAGGCGGCGTCGAAGCCGAGCTGCTCGGTGAGGTGGCGGACCTTGGCGGCGGAGCCGGCGCTGCCGACGATCCGGCCGGCGCCGAGCAGCCGGGCGATCCGGCCGGCGGCGGTGCCGACGCCGCCCGCGGCCGCCGAGACGAAGAGCGTCTCCTCGGGCCGCAGCCGGGCGATCCGGGTCAGGCCGACCCAGGCGGACAGCCCGGTGCCGCCGAGGAGGCCGAGGTGGGCGCTGAGCGGGACGCCCGCGAAGTCCGGCAGGACCGTCGCCTCGTCCGGGGTGACCGTGGAGAGGGTGCGCCAGGCCCGGCGGTGGTGGACGAGGGTGCCGACGGGCAGCGCGGGCGTCCGGGACTCGACGACCCGGCCCAGGGTGCGGCCCTCCAGCGGGGCGTGCAGCCGCCAGCCGCCGGTCCCGTCCATCTCCTCGCGCATGTACGGGTCGACGGACTGGTGGATGTTCTCGACCAGGGCCTCGCCGGTGGCGAGCGGCGGGACGGTCTCGTCGAGGAAGGCGAAGTTGTCGGCGGTGGGCTCGCCGGTCGGGCGGGAGACGAGGTGGACGACGCGGGCGGTGGGGCGGGACACGGGGGCTCCAGGGGGTGCGAACGGGGCGGTGACGATCACCGCGCCGCCGGCGATCAGCCGGCTGGTGACGATCAACGGGGCGGTGAAGATCACCGTAGGGAGCCGGCGGGCGGCCGGGCAGGGGCCGCCGTCGATGGATGGGCCGGTTCCATGAACGGAATCGATGGATCCGGTAGCGTCGCCGCTATGACCGATCTCGCCCCGCACGAACTGCGCGTCCTGGTCGCCGTGGCCGAGGAACAGGGCTTCACGGCCGCCGCCGCGCGCCTGGACAGCAGCCAGTCCGCCGTCTCGCACGCCGTGCGCGCCTGCGAACGGAAGCTCGGCGCGGTGCTGTTCGAGCGCGGGCGCCACGGCGCGCGCCCCACCGAGGCCGGGGAGCGGGCGGTCGCGTACGCCCGGCGGATCCTGCGGCTGCTGGCGGTGATGGGCCCGGAGGTGCGGGCGGCCGGCGCGGGCGACCGGTCCGGGGAGGTCGCCGGGACGCTGCGGATCGCCGCGTTCCGCAGTGTCGCCGCCCATCTGCTGCCGCCGGTCCTGGCCCGGCTGACCGCCCGTCACCCGGGGCTGACGCCGCGGGTGCGGATCGTCCGCGAGATCGGCCGGGGCACCGCCGGGGAGGTCGCGGACGGCCGGGCCGACCTCGGCCTCGCCACCCTCGACCCCGCCGCGCCGCCGCCCGTCCCCGGTCTGGTCGCGGCCCGGCTGTTCGAGGAGACCTACGCGCTCGCGCACCCGGCCGGGCACCCGGCGCCGCGCGGGCTGCCGCTGGTCGACTGGGACGAGAACTGCGGCTCCTACACCCGGGACTGGTGGCGCCGGCAGGACTGGATCCCGCCCTCGACCATCGACGTCGAGGACGACACGGTGGCCGTCTCCCTGGTCTCCCAGGGCCTGGGGATGGCGATCATGCCCCGGACCGCCCTGCTCGGCGCCCCGCCCGGGCTGGCGGTCACCGACCTCGGCCCGAACCCGCCGAGCCGGTACGTCGGGTACGTGACGACGCCGGAGCTCGCGGGCACGGCGGCGGTGCGGGCGCTGGTCCGGGAGCTGCGGGAACTGCGCGGCGGGGCGCTGCCCGAGGGGCTGGCGGCGGCCTGAGGCGGACTCAGTCCCCGGGGCGCTCGACGCGCTCCGGCTCCGCGCGGTCCACCGCCGCGCGCAGCCCGGCGAACTCCGCCGCCAGCGCGTCCAGGGTGTAGTGGGCGTTGAGGCCGCTGGGATTGGGGAGCACCCAGACGGCGGTGTCGCCGATGCCCTGCTCCTGCCGTCCGATCGACGCCGTCCGCCGGCCGAAGGCGGTGCGGTAGGCGCCGATGCCGAGGACCGCCAGGGCGCGCGGCCGCAGTCGCAGCACCCGCTCGGCGAGTGCCGCGCCGCCCGCGCGCAGTTCCTCGGCGGTCAGCTCGTCGGCCTTGGCGGTGGCGCGCGGGGCGACGTTGGTGATGCCGAGGCCGAGGTCGAGCAACTGCCGCTGCTCGTCCGGACGGAACTGCCGGGGCGTGAACCCGGAGCGGTGCAGCGCGGGCCAGAAGCGGTTGCCGGGCCGGGCGAAGTGCCGGCCGGTGGCGCCGGACCACAGCCCGGGGTTGATGCCGCAGAACAGGACGCGCAGACCGGGGGCGGTGATGTCCTCGATCGTGCTGTCACGGGCGGCGAGCAGTTGCTCGGCGGTCGGCTTGGCCCCCGCGCCGGGCGCGGGGGCCCTGGTCGGCTTCTCGGTCACGGGTCCAGTCTGCCGGTGCGGACCGTCGTCCGGACGCCCGCCCCCGCGGCGGCCGGGGCCGGAGCCGGCCCGCTCGCCGCCAGCGACCTGGTCCGCCGCCGCTCCCGCAGCCACCGCACGCCGTACACCGCCGCCGCCGCGTACGCCCAGCCGACGAAGACGTCCACCAGGAAGTGCTCCGCCCCGTACACCAGGGCGAAGGTCATCGCGAGCGGGTAGGCGACCAGCAGCACCCGCAGCCACCGGGCGGCGGTCGGCCAGAAGAAGAACAGCAGCATCGCCGGGTACGCCGAGTGCAGCGAGGGCATCGCCGCGACGTCGTTGGCGAACTGGCTGCCGTTCTCGAACACCGAGGCGGCCCGGGGCAGTCCGATCCCGCCGAGCACGTCCGAGACCACCCGGGTCAGGGCCGGCAGGTGCCCCTCCTGGGAGGCCAGCCACGGCGGCACCGCCGGGTAGAGGATGTAGGTCGCGAAGCCGGCGAAGGTCAGCACCAGGTAGCAGGTGAGCAGGTGCCGGAACCGGTCGTGGCGGCGGCGCCAGAGCACCGCGAGCACCACGAAGACCGTGAAGAAGTGCGACATGTAGACGGTGACCGAGGCGTAGTCGTACCAGTGCGGCGAGCCGGGCGTGTACAGCCCGTGCTGGAGCCGGACCGTCAGGGTCTCCCCGAGGCCGAGGAGTTCGTCGGCGCGCTGCTGCGGCCACAGGTACGGGCCCCAGGGGGTGTGCGCGCCGTAGCCCCGCAGCAGCGAGTACGCCCAGACGACGGCCATCACCGGGACCCAGTCGCGCAGCACCAGCAGGAAGCCGCGCGGACCGTGCCCGCTGTGCACACCGGCGGCCAGCAGTGCGCCGATCAGCCACAGGAAGACCAGGTCATTGGTGTACGGCAGGCCGTAGGTACGCAGGTACCACAGCAGGGCGGCGAGGTAGAGCGGCCACGCCAGCAGCCGGAGACGGGCGGCGGCGCCGGTGCGCGGCCCGCTCCGGGAACCGGTGGCCGGACGCAGCCGCCCGGCGCTCGCGGACGGGGTGGGCGGCGCCGGGCGGAGCATTCTGGTCATGCCGGTCGAAGCTAGCAAGGCATTCTTGGAGAACTCTCGGTGCGAACGTCCGGTCCGTTCAGGAAGGGTTCAGAATTGCCCCGGTTGGTGCAGTGCCGGGACGGCCGACCGGGTGGCCCCGGGTCGGCCTCAGGACACGATGCCCAGCTCGTGCGGGGTGTTGTTGAACCGTCGGCCGCCCTGCTCGGTGACCGTGACGATGTCCTCGATCCGCACCCCGAACCGGCCCGGCAGGTAGACCCCCGGCTCGATCGAGAAGCACATGCCGGGCACGAGCGGCTGCTGCTCGCCCTCGACCAGGTACGGCGGCTCGTGGGTGGTGATGCCGATGCCGTGGCCGGTGCGGTGGATGAAGTACTCGCCGTACCCGGCCTCGGTGATGACCCGGCGGGCGATCCGGTCGATCTCCTGGCAGGCGATCCCGGGCCGGACGGCCTCGAACGCGGTCTGCTGCGCCTGCCGGACGACGTCGTGGACCTTCCGCACCTCGTCCGGGACGTCGGTGCCGACGTGCACGGTGCGGGTGGTGTCGGAGCCGTAGCCGTCCTTGAGGCCGCCGAAGTCCAGGACGACGGTGTCGCCGGTCCCGATCACCCGCTCGCCGGCCTCGTGGTGCGGGTTGGCGCCGTTGGGGCCGGAGCCGACCACGGTGAAGTCGACCTGGCTGTGCCCGTACTGGATCAGCAGCGCGCTGAGGTCGGCGGCCACGTCGGTCTCCCGGCGGCCGGCGAACTCCACCTCCAGGATGCCGCGGTAGGCGGCGTCGGCGGCGCCGCCGGCCGCGGCGAGGCGCTCCAGCTCGTCGGGGCCCTTGACCGCGCGCAGCATCGGCAGGGTCTCGGTGAGCGAGGTCCAGCCGGTGCCCGGCAGGGCGGACTGGAGGCCGAGCAGGTGCATCGCCCAGGTGTTGTCGGAGACGCCGTAGCGCCCGGCCGGGTCGAGCAGCGGGACGGCGGCGGCGTACGGGTCCTGGCCGTCGGTCCAGTCGAGCAGCCGGACGGCGGGGGCGCCCTCGGCCCGTTCGGCGTCGGGGCGCTCCAGGGCGGGGACGATCAGCACGGGCTCGCGTCCGGCGGTGAGGACGAGGGCGGTGAGGCGTTCGGTGATCGCGGTCGGGCGGTAGCCGGTCAGGTGGACGAGGTCGGGGCCGGGGCCGACGACCAGTCCGGCGAGTCCGGCGGCGGTGGCCGCGGCGGTGGCCCGGTCGAGGCGGGTGCGGTAGTCCTCGGCGGTGAAGGGGCGGGGCATGCGGGACTCTCCAGGCGCGGGCATGCGGGTCTCCTGACTGTGCGGGGCGGTCGACGGGCGGGCCGGGTTGCGGGTCGACTCCAGCACGGGTGGTGCGTGTTCGTCACGAGTACGGGTGCGAGTACGGGTTCGGGTACGGGTACGGATGACGTTCGGTCACGGCCGGTGCGAGTCGGCGTAGTGCCGGAGGAAGAGCGCCTCGACGTTGGCCATGTGCTCGATCTCGGAGGGGTCGACGCTCTCGTTGGGCGCGTGGATGAGGCAGCGCGGTTCCTCGACACCCATCAGGATGATCTCCGCCTCCGGGAAGGTCCGGGCGAACACATTGCAGAGCGGGATCGAACCGCCCTGTCCGAGGAAGGACATCGGCCGTCCGTAGACCTCCTGCATCGCCTTGTCGAGCGCCGTGTACGCCGGCCCGCCGGTGGCGGCGCGGAACGGCGCACCGGTGCTCTCCGGGGCCACCTCGATCCGCACGCCCCACGGCGCGGCGGCCTCCAGGTGGGCGGTGAGCGCGTCCCGGGCCGTGCCCGGGTCGGTCCCGGGCGGGACGCGCAGGCTGACCCGGGCCCGGGCGGTGGCCGGGATCGCGGCGGCGGACCCCACCACCGGCGGGCAGTCGATGCCGAGCACGGTGACGGCGGGCCGGGCCCACAGCCGGTCGGCGACGGTGCCGGAGCCGGTCAGCCGGACCCCGTCCAGCACGCCGGCGTCGGTGCGGAACTGCTGCTCGTCGTAGCCGACCCCGACCCAGGTGCCGGTGCAGTCCAGCCCGTCGATCCGGGTGCCGCCGTCGGCGTCGCGCAGCGAGTCGAGCACCCGGATCAGCGCGGCCAGCGCGTCCGGGGCCGGGCCGCCGAACATGCCGGAGTGCATGTCGCCGCCGAGCGCGGAGACGGTGACGACCACGTTCGCCAGGCCGCGCAGCGAGGTGGTGGCGGTGGGGACGCCGACGGCGGCGTTCCCGGTGTCGCAGACCAGCAGCGCGTCGGCGTGCAACTCGCCGGCGTGCGGCGGCACATAGGCTTCCAGGCCGCCGGTGCCCTGCTCCTCCGAGCCCTCGACGACCAGCTTGAGGCCGACCGGCAGGTCGTCGCCGAGGGCCCGCAGCGCGGTGAGGTGCATGACGATGTTGCCCTTGCAGTCGGCGGTGCCGCGCCCGTACCAGCGGCCGTCGCGCTCGGTGAGCTCGAACGGCGGGGAGGTCCAGGCGGCGTCGTCGAGCGGGGGCTGGACGTCGTAGTGGGCGTAGAGCAGGACGGTCGGCGCGCCGGGCGGCGGCGGGCGGTGGCCCACCACGGCGTGGCTGCCGTCCGGGGTCTCCTCCAGGTGGACGTCGCGCAGTCCGGCCTCGGTGAAGGCCGCGGCGACCCACTCCGCGGCCCGGCGGCAGTTCTCGGGCGGGTACTGGCGGGGGTCGGCGACGGAGGGGAGGGCGACCAGCTCGGCGAGGTCGGCCTTGGCCCGCGGCATCAGGTCGGCGATCCGGCGGGCGAGTTCGTCGGTCATGGGGGGCTCCTCCGGGAGCTGGGAGCTGGGAGCTGGGAGCTGGGCGCTGGGGGCCGGGCGTCGGGTGCGGACGGTGCCGTCAGTTGCGCACGGTGTCGTGGAGCTTGAGGTCGTCGATCTTGTCCTTGATGGCGGCGAGCTTGTCCGGGCAGTACACCGAGAGCACGATCGACTCGGCGAAGACCACCTCGCGGTCGGAGAGCACCGGGCGCTGGCCGGGGCCGCCCGCGCCGTTGGACATGCCGTACGTCCACTGCGCCTGCTTCAGCGCGTTGGCCGGGTCCTCGCAGACGGCGCCGCCGTCCTCGCCCAGGGTGTGCACGATCTGGTTCTGCGTCGGCACCGGGTAGCCGGCCGCGCCCAGCGCCGAACTCAGCTGCTCGGCCTTGCGGTTGGCCTCGTTGGTCTGGTGCAGCTGGGTGTAGGTGAGCAGGCCGGTGATCAGCATGCCGACCAGCAGGACGATCGCGCCGAGGTAGATCCAGCGGTGCCGGGAGGCCATCAGGCTGGTCATGCCGCACCTCCGTCGTGCCGGGAGGCCGTCGGGCCGGTCATGCCGCACCTCCGTCGTTCCGGGGGCCGTCCGCTCCGGCTCCGCCGAGTTCGGCGGCCTCCTGGGCGGCGAGTTCGGCCTGTGCGTCGGGCGAGCGCCACTCCGGCTTGCGCAGCCGCAGGAACAGGTACGGGATCAGCAGACCCAGTACCACCAGGCCGCCGCCGACGATCAGCACGTACGACCAGACCGAGCCGCTGCCGAACTGCGAGGACGGCACGAAGCCGATCGCCATCGCCGCCGCCGAGGCCACCAGGCCGGTGACGGCGATCGGCACCAGCGCCGGCGCGTGGTAGCCGCGCGGGTGGTCGGGCTGGGTGCGGCGCAGCCGGATCGCCGCGGCGAACATCAGCAGGTAGACGATCAGGTACACCTGGGTGGTGATCACCGAGAAGATCCAGTAGGCACTGGAGACGTTCGGGATCAGCGCGTAGGCGAGGGCGATGACGGTGGTGACCACACCCTGGGTGACCAGCAGGTTCTGCTGGACGCCCTCTTTGTTGAGCCGCTGCAGGAACGGCGGGAGGTAGCCCTCCTGGCGGGAGATCAGCAGCAGGCCCTTGGACGGCCCGGCGAGCCAGGTGAGCATGCCGCCGAGCGAGGCGGAGACCAGCGCCACCGCGATCACCGGGGTCAGCCAGCCGATGTGGAAGTACTGGAAGAACGAGTCGAAGGCCTGCATCACACCGGCCGTCAGGCTCAGCTCGGCGGACGGCACCACCCAGCTGATCGCCAGCGCGGGGAGGATGAAGATCGCCAGCACCATCCCCGAGGCGGTGAACATCGCGCGCGGGAACTCCTTGGCGGGGTCGCGCAGCGAGGAGACGTGCACCGCGTTCATCTCCATGCCGGAGTAGCTGAGGAAGTTGTTGACGATCAGCACCAGGCTGGCCAGGCCGGTCCACTGCGGGAACAGGTGCGAGGCGTTCATCGGCGCGGCGGACTGGTTGCCCTGGCCGAGGAAGACCATGCCGAGCACGACCAGCAGTGTGCCGGGGATCAGCGTCCCGATGACCAGGCCCATCGAGGAGAGTCCGGCCACCGCCTTGGTGCCCCGGGAGGACACCCAGACGCCGGCCCAGTAGAGCACCATGATCACGATCGCGGTGTACAGGCCGTTGCTCGCCAGCGCGGGGTTGACGACGTAGGCGATGGTCGAGGCCACGTACGCGAGCAGGGACGGGTAGTAGAAGATCGTCATCGCGAACTGGCACCAGACGGCCAGGAAGCCGAGCGGCTTCGACAGACCCTCCGACACCCAGCGGTAGACGCCGCCCTCCCAGCCGGACGCCAGCTCGGCCGAGACCAGCGCGGTCGGCAGCAGGAAGACGACGGCCGGGAGCAGGTAGAGGAAGACGCAGGCGAGGCCGTAGACCGCCATGGTGGGCGCGGCGCGCAGGCTGGCCACCGAACTGGTGGTCATCAGGGCGAGCGTCAGCCAGGACATCCGGGGCGCGTTCGCGATCCGGGTGGCCACCGAACCGCCGCGCTCGCGGGTCGTCCGCGACGCGGGGCCGTCCGGTGCGCCGCCGGACGGGCCGCCGGGACTGCCCCGGCCGGACGACGGTATGTCCATGGAACTCATGGGTCCTCCTGGGGTGGCCCGACAGCACTGGTCCGGGGGTGGCCCCGGGGCGGGCCGTACCCGGCCAGTTCACCCGGTTGGCGATGCGGCCGCATGCGGCGTGCGTCCGCCCGGGTGAGCGGTGGTCAGGAGGGGGTGGTGGTCAGGAGGGGGCGGTCAGGGCGGTGGGGGCGCCGGCGTCCCGCGCCGGGGTCTCGCGCCGGTGTCTCGCGTCGGGGTCACGCCGCCGTCCGGTCCGGCCAGGTGGCGCGGCGCAGCGTCCGGCCGGCCGTCGCCGGGACCAGGCCCGCGGCGAGCAGCGCGGCCACCGTGCCGAGCGCGGCGGCGGGGGACAGGTGGTCGAGCAGCAGTCCGCTGCCGACCATCCCGGCCGGCATCCCCACCGTGAACATCGTCATCGTCGCGGCGATCACCCGGCCCCGGAGGGCGTCCTCGACCTGCTGGAACACCAGGAGGTCGATCATCACCCGCAGCGTCGGGACGCCCAGGCCCACCAGGAACAGCCCGGCGAAGACGGTGGCCGGTCCGCCGGGCAGCAGCGGGGCGAGGATCACCGGGACGGTCAGCCAGGACACCGCGAGCAGCAGCACCCCGGGGCCGGCCAGCCGGTGCAGCCGGCGCACCAGGACGGCTCCGGCCAGCGCTCCGACCGCCTCGCCGGCCAGCGCCAGGCCGATCCCGGCGTCCGAGGTGCCCTGGCCGCGCAGGACGACCATCACCGGCAGCAGCATCGCGGTGCCCGCGAGGTTGATCAGCAGGACGACGGCGAGGATCGGGCGGAGCAGGGCGCTGCGCGCCAGGTAGCGGTAGCCGGCCAGGGCGGCGCCCTTGGCGGACCCGGTGTCGTCGGTGTCCTTGGTGTCCTTGGTGCCCTTGGCGTCGGTCGCTTCGGCCGGGGACTCCGGGCGGCCCGGGAAGCGGACCAGTACCGCCACGACCAGCGCGAGCAGCGAGGTGAGGGTCGTGCCGACGAACGGCGCCGCCCGGCCCAGTCCGAACAGCGCGCCCGCCAGCGGCGGCCCGATCAGGCCCGCGCCGCTCATCCGCGCCTCGTCCTGCGCCAGCGCCTGCCGCAGTTGCTCCGGCGGGACCACCGAGCGCACCGCGAGCAGCCGGACCGGCCCGGTGTAGGCGATGGTCGCGCCGACCACCACGGCGACCAGCAGGCTGTGCGCGACCGTGAGCCGGTCCAGTGCCATGGCGAGCGGGACGCTGGCGCAGGCGATCAGCCGGGTGCTGTCACCGATGATCAGGATCCGGCGACGGTCGTACCGGTCGGCGACCGAGCCGCCGTGGATGCCGAAGACCACGGAGGCGCCGATCTGCAGCGCCCCGAACGCGGCGGCGAGCGTCGAGGAGCCGGTGAGCGCCAGCAGCAGCAGCGGGTAGGCAGTGTCGATGATCTGCAGGCCGAGGGTGGAGCCGGCCTGACCGGCCCAGAGGGCCTGGAAGCGCCAGTTGCGCCGCAGGGGGACGGGCGGGGGCGACGGGGGTGCTTGCGTCGCCCCGTTCGTCGTGGCTGTCGCCGTGCTCGTGGTTGTGGTGCCCGTGCTCATTCGCCCGCCCCTCCGTCGGCCGCCGATCACTGCGGCGTAACCATTCACAACATCGTGAATGATGGCGTGATGGTGAGTGGTTGCGCAAGGGTGAAGGTTCGATTGCCCGGAGCATCGGCCATCTGCGAGGGTGAGGCCGTGGTCGAGAACGCCGAGAACGCCGAGAGCCTTGAGAACGCCGAGAGCCTTGAGAAGGCCTTGAACGCTGCGAGCGGGGACGAGGCCGGTCCCGCCGTGCTCAAGGAGCGCCGGGTGGAGGACGCCGCCACGCTCAAGGCCCTGGCCGACCCGCTGCGGCTGGCGATCCTCGACGTCCTGATGGCCGCCGCCGGGACCGGCCCGCTGACCGCGAAGGAGATCGCGGCCGCGCTCGACGAGCCGCAGACCAAGCTCTACCGCCACATCAAGCAGTTGGAGAAGGCCGGGCTGATCCGGGTCGCGGGCACCCGGCTGGTCTCCGGCATCGTCGAGAGCCGGTACAGCCCGGCCCAGGAGTCGCTCCGGCTCGCCCCGGAGATCTTCTCGCCCGGTTCCCCGACCCGGGTCGACGCCTACGACGCGATGCTTGCCGCGATGGACCGGGTCCGAGGTGACTTCCGCGCCGCGGCGATGGCCGGCCGGGTCGACTTCTCCCGGGACGACTCGGGTGCGCTGTCGGGCCTCTTCTCGCACTTCAGCTACCGGGTCGCCCCCGAGCGGCTGCTCCGGCTGCGGGGCCAACTCGCGTCGGTGTTCGACGAATTGCACGCCGAGGGGAACAGCACCGCCGAGGACGCGGTGGACGTGACCCTGTTCACCCTGCTGTACGGCGTCGGCCCGGTCCCGGTGGACGGTTCCGCTCCGGCTCCGGCTCCGGCTTCGGTGCCCACCTCGACCCTGCCTCCGGTCGTCGGCTCCCGGAACGACGGCGGGCCGGGCACGGAATCGTAAACGCCGGGCGGACTGTCGGTGCCATGGTTCAGGATGACTGAATGTCATACGAACTTCAGGCGCTGATCGGCCCGGCGGAGCTGGTCGCGGTGGCGGCCGCCGAGGTTCCGGCCGCCCGCCCGCGGCCACTCGCGCAGGGGCTGGCGCTGATACCGGCGACCCCCGAGTTCCTGGCCGCCTTCCGCGGCGGTGACGGAACTCCGTCCGGCCCGGGGGCCGCGTCCGCCCCGACGGCCTCGCGCGCGGTGGGCACGGCCCCGTTCGACTGGTTCCCGGACGGTCTCGAACGCCGGCTCGCCGCCTGGTCCAAGGCCGCGCCGATCGCCTGCGTCGAGGCCGACTACTTCGGCGGCACCGGCACCCAGCGCGCCGCCGTCTGGGCCGACGGCCGGCTCGACCTCGGCCCGGTCGCCAGCGGCGAGTTCGAACCCTTTCCGGCCGAGGGCAGCCCGATCTCCCAGGTCCTGCGGCGGCTCGGCGCCCGGGTGGGGGAGGGCGGCGGCGACCGGGACGAGTTCGACGCGGTCGGGCTCGGGGTCCACCGGGCCACGGCCTCCTGGGTCTCCGGCGGCTGACGCCCGGTCGGCCGGACGCCCTCCGGTCCACGGCGGGCCCTTCCGCGTGTCGTCCCGCCCACCGCGTGTCGTCGCGTGTCGCAGCGTGTCGTGCACCGTTCGGCGTACACGCGGTGGCTGGGCCAATGGGGCTGCCCCACGGTGTGAATCAGGCACGACGCCCGATCTCCGGATCAGGCCTGCCGCCCGATCTGTACCGAGAGGAAAGCATCCCCCATGCGCACCACCTGGATGGCCGCCGCGCTGACCGCAGCCCTCGCGCTGACCCCGGTCGCGACAGCCTCCGCCGCCGTCGGCAACGGAGCCGACGCCCCCCACCGCACGACCTTCTCCGTGACTCCCGTGACCGTCCCCGGCCTCCCCGCCGTCCCGGCGCCCCCCACCGCCCCGGTGTCGCTGGCGGGCATCCCCGGACTGCCCGCCCTGCCCACGGCTCCGGGGATCCCGGCGGCTCCTGCCGCTCCCGGCGCTCCCGCGGTTCCTGCGGCTCCCGTCGCCCCGGGAGTGCCGTCCGCCCCCGCGCTCCCCGCCGACGCCCCCGACCCGACCTCCGCCCTCGGCGGCGTCCTCGATCTCGTCGGCGGCCTGCTCTCGGCGGTCCCCGCCCTGCTCGGCGGAGTCGACCTCGGTCCCGTCCAGCAGCTCCTCGGCTCGCTGGAGGGCATCCTCCAGGGCCTGCTCGGCCAGCTCCCGACGCCGCCCACCCTCCCCACCCCGCCGCCGACCGTCACCGCCCCGGGCCTCACGCCCCCGGCGGCGGGCACCCCGGCCCCGCCGGCCTCGCTGACGGACCGGCTGGCCACCCTCAAGGACCGGGCCAGGGCCCTCGGCGACGCGGCGGCCGCCGCCGCTCCCGCCCACTGACGGCGGCCGCCCCGGCAGCACGACGAGGGCGCGGTGACGAGGACAGCCTCGTCACCGCGCCCTCGGCGCTGTCGCCGCCCCGGCGGCGACCCGCGACTAGCGGTAGTTCACGTACTGCACCAGCGCCTCGCTGACCTGCGGGTTTTCGGCGCTCATGGCGCTGACCTGGGAAAACTCATGTCACGAGTTTTCACTGGTCAGCGCCGTTTTCTGCCCGTATGTGCCCTGGATGTGCCCTGATGAGTCTTGTCGCGCCAGGCTACCAACCGGAGCTACGACACCCATGAAGGCATGCTTCTATGCCCGCCGCGGAGGCAGCGCGGGAAGAGTCAGGAGTGCGTCAGGGTATCCGTGATGATTCGGAGGGCGGCGGTGAGCAGCAGGCGCACCACCGTGGTGGTGGTCGGGTGACGGGTGATGGCCCGCAGGGTGCGCAGGGCAGGGCGGTCGAGGTGGCGGTCATTCATAAGTGTTCTCCTCAAGCTGGTTCGACAGGGATGTCGGCTAGCCGGGGAGTAGTGCACTGGGTCGCAGTGGGGTCCGGCGAGAGGGTCCGCTGTCGGAGCGCGTGAAGGCCCTGGTAGCGAGGGGTTCGGCTAGAGTTCGGTAGGTGTTCGGAGCAGACGGGGGGAGCGCGCCGGATGGCGCTGCGGAGGAGCTCTCGAGCGAGCTGAAGGCTCTGAGGGAGGCTTCGGGGTGCTCCCTGAACGAGACCATCCGGCTCAGTAAGCGCGTCGGGTCTGTGACGTTCTCAAAGTCCTCGCTGAGCGAATGGTTCAGCGGCAGGTCTGTGCCGTCCGACCCAGCTGTTTTTCGTGTCCTTGTCGAGGTGCTGGAGAGCACCGCGTCGAAGCGCACTCCAACCCGCCAGCGCAGGAGTGCGCAGGACTGGGAGCAACTGCGGCGGCGGGCCGCATTCGAGCGCCGTCACGGCAGGGGACCCGCCCGCGATAGCAGGGCCGGGGAGCGAACTGGCCAGGAGCGTAACGCCCCTGTCAGTCACGATGTGCCTGGCAGGGGCGGAGTCGGTGGCGGGGCTGCCCCGGAGCTGGCCGAACCCGAGTCGCCCCCCGAGGGAGATCCGCTGCAGGGCAGCTGCACCTACGGAGCGCTTGAGGCTGCTGCTACTCACCGCAGTACAGCCCGATTCATGGGTGTGATGGCTGTCGTGTTCACGGTCGGCACGGCAATGTGGTGCGGTGTCCTGTTCGGCCTCAGTCGTGGACGTGCAAGCGCGGCGGCAGTTGGCGCTGCCATCGAGGGCCTGGGGTGGACCGCAATCGTTGGCTTCGCTGCTCTGACGGTCCGCTTGGTCTTGCTCTGGTTGGCGCGGCAGCAGGACCGCATCGCTGTGCGAGACCAGCGCAGCTCGCTCCCCTAGCAGTGGCCCTTGCATGACGTGTAGGAGGCGTTCGCGGCTATGCCGTGAGCACCGTGCGGGATGGCAACCTCAGCCCCTGCCGCGTCGTGCGGCAAAGAGGATGTGGGTGCCACCGTCTCGGCCGCCCAGACTTGAGCAGGCCGCAGTCTCGTAGGCGAGGAACCGCGCCCAGAGCTCCGGGTCGTGTTCGATTCTTTCAAGGACAGTGGGTTCTTCGAGGCTTGCCCAGTTGCTGGCGGATCCCGCCAGAATCTCGCCGCCGCATTCGGGGACGAGGATGGTGAGCTGTTCCCAGGTGAACATGCGACAGACGTGGACCATGCCGGGTACGTGGCGCAGGTCGCCGGTCCGGATGACGGTGTCGGTGACGTCGGTGCCGTATCGGACGGCGAGCTGGGTGGCTCCGGGGAGGCGAGCCCGCCAACTGCCCCAGAGGGACATGACCGAGGCGACCAGGACACCACCGGGCTTCAGGATGCGGAGGAGGCCGGCGAGGGCTTGGCGTTCCTTTTCGAAGGCGTACGAGAGCGGGCCGCCGTAGGCGAGGACGAGATCGAACGAAGCATCGGGGAAGCGGCTGGCGTCCCGGACGTCGAGGGGGTGTCGCGCCTCGACGGCGGGCTCGGCCCCCGTGGCGATGACGTTGGCCTCGTTCAGTCGGAGTTGAACGGGGGAGATGTCGGTGACGACGATGCGGGCACCGTGTTCGGCCAGCACGGTGGTGAAGCGGCCGGGGCCGGCGCCGACCTCGAGAACTCTCTGACCTTCTTTCAGGTAGCGCTCCATGAAACGACGGTGGATCTCGAAGGACACTCGGCCCGCTACATCCTTGGCGAGCCGGTCCTGCTCCTGCTCGGCGAAGTCGTCGTAGTAGCGGCGGATGGCGTTGGCGGAGCGGTCACTGCTGGGCGTGCCGTTCGTGGTGTCTGCCAACATGCCTCCGTCCGTTCGCCGAACGCGGATGCGACCTGTCCACGTGCTCTGGCCTGGGCTTCTCAAAACGGAGCGATTCGGGCAGGGCTCCGCCACTAGAATGCGTCTCCCGTCGTGATGTCGGCGTGAGCGCCGCCGCGACACTCCGCAGTTCCACCGAGAGGACGGTCTCCGGTCCCATGCGTTGGTCCCAGCTGTACGTGCCCACACTCCGGGAAGACCCGGCGGACGCGGATGCGGTGAGTCACCGCCTGCTGGTGAGAGGAGGGTTCGTCCGGCAGCTCATGGCCGGCCACTACTCCCTGCTGCCGCTGGCCGTGCGCGTCCGCGCCAAGATCGTGGACGTCATCCGCGAGGAGATGGCCGCGATCGGCACCCAGGAGTTCATCCTGCCCGCGATGCACCCGGCCGAGATCTGGCAGCGCAGCGGTCGCTGGGAGGTGATGGGCGAGGAGATGTTCCGGCTCAAGGACCGCAAGGGCGCAGACCTTGCGCTCGGCATGACGCACGAGGAGATCTTCACCGTCCTGTCGCAGGAGCTGAAGTCGTACCGGGACCTGCCGCAGATGTGGTACCAGTTCCAGACCAAGTTCCGTGACGAGGCCCGCCCGAAGAGCGGTTTGCTGCGGGTGCGCGAGTTCACGATGAAGGACTCGTACAGCTTCGACATCGAGTCGGCCGGACTCGACCGCTCCTTCGACCTGCACAAGGCCGCCTACGAGCGGATCTTCGCCCGCCTGGGCCTGCCCGCGATCCCGGTGCAGGCGTCCAGCGGCAGCATGGGCGGCAGCGCGTCGGTGGAGTTCATGAGCCCCTCGAACGCCGGTGAGGACCTGGTGGTTCGCTGCCCGGGCTGCGACTACGCGGCGAACACCGAGAAGGCGACTTCCGCTCTGCCCGCCGTGGTGGACGGTCCCGGCCTGGACTCTCCGGAGCGGTTCGACACCCCGAACGCGCGCACCATCGAAGAACTGTCCGTCCAGCACGGCGTGCCGGCCGAGCGGCAGATCAAGACGCTGGTGTACGTGGTCGACGACCGGCTGACCCTCGTCCTGGTCCGCGGTGACCATGCCCTGGTCGAGCAGAAGCTCATCGACACCCTCGCCGCCAAGGCGGTGCGGCCCGCGACCGCCGAGGAGATCCAGGCCGCGCTCGGAGCGTCCCCCGGCAGCTTGGGCGCGGTCGGCGTTGCCGAACTGCTCATCCTCGCGGACGAGGCCCTGCGCGGGCGGACCGACATGACCACCGGGGCCAACAGCAACGGCGTCCACCTGCGCGGTGTTTCGGTCGAGCGGGACATCGCCGTACAGCGGTGGGCCGACCTGCGCGAGGTGACCGCCGGAGAGCCCTGCCCGCAGTGCGGTGCGCCGCTGGAGGTCGTGGTCACGATCGAGGTGGGCCACATCTTCAAGCTCGGCCGCAAGTACACCGAGACCCTCGGCGTGACCGTCCTCGGGCGGGACGGCGAGCGCGTCGTCCCGATCATGGGCAGCTACGGGATCGGCGTGGAACGTGCGCTCGCCTCCATCGTGGAGACGCACCACGACGACAAGGGCATCGTCTGGCCCGTCGCGGTCGCCCCGTTCGAGGTGGCCGTCGTCGTCCTCGGAGCCAAGGACGAGAAGGTGGTCGAGGCCGCCGAGGGCCTGTACCGGCAGCTGAAGGGCGAGCGGGTCGACGTGCTTCTGGACGACCGCGACGAGCGGCCCGGCGTGAAGTTCCGCGACGTCGAGCTGATCGGCATCCCCTACCGGATCACGGTCGGTGCCCGCGGCCTGGCCGATGGCACGGTCGAGGTCACCACCCGGGCCACCGGCGAGACCCAGTCGGTGCCGGTGGCCGAGGCGGTGGAACACGTCCGCAAGTTGCTGACGTCCGCTGCGTAAGAGGTCGGCTTGTCAGCCGGCCACCTGGTGGAACACCTCGGTGAGAAGCGTTTCCGGGTAGCAGCGGAGGATCTTCGCGGTGCTGCGCGCCTGGGTCTCGTAGTGACCCATGGCGCGCAGCTTCGCTTCGAGGCTGTCGCCCACCCGGGTACGGAGGGTGGCTGGTAGGCGCATCGCCTCGACCTGCGCGGGGTCGAGGAAGCCTGGTCTGGCCGGTTCGGTGTACGGAGTCGTGCTGGTCACCAGCAGTACGTCCGGGGTCGGGTCGTAGCGGTCGAGCGCGGCGAGGGCGATCCGGTGGGCGGAACGGTGGTCCGGGTGGCCGTTCATCCCGTTGGGAGGGAAGGCCACCACCCGGTGCGGTGTCCAGCGCCGGAGCGAGTCCAGCACCAGGCCGGCCGCCTCCGGCTCGTGGTCCACGAGACGGCCGTCGGGCAGGTCGTGAACCTCGGCCCGGGAAACGCCCAGGACCTCGGCCGCCCGACGCAGTTCCCGCTCGCGAACGGCCGACAGCTCGGCTTCGGTGCACATGCCGAGGGTTCTGCCAGCGCCGCCACGTGTGAGGGTGACAGTGACCACGGTGCCGCCGTTCCGCGCGGCGTTGTGGATGAGGCCCCCGCAGTGCAGCGTCTCGTCGTCGGGATGCGCGAGAACGACGAGCAGGTCGGCTCTGGTCATCCCCCGACCTCTGTGTCGACGTCATCCAGGGCGGCCAGCCGGTCGAGGACATCGGCATCGCTGATGTTGCCGATCATGTGCCGTCGATCATTGGTGTCCTCGCTCTGCCACGAGGCGGCAGGCGACTGCTCGGGAGTCCATACCAGTCCGGCGGAGTCGATCAGCAGGTATCGGTGCTTGCGGCCGTGTGCCCTCTTGGCCACGACCGCCAGTCCGCCGGGGGCATTCTCCCTGGCGATCGTGGCAGCCTGCTCGAAGTCGGTGCCGCTGACGAGGTAGCGGCTGCGGTTGTGATGGCCGAGCGGTCCGATGGGCATGAACTGGAAGAGCTGCCACTCCCGGACGCAGGTGTATCCACGGAGCAGCTCGGCCATGGCCGCGAGGTCGTCGGTGTTGCCGGCGTGAACGACCGTGTTGATACAGGTGGCTGCGCCGATTTCCTCCAACTGGGCAAGGATCGCCAACTGGGAGGAGACGGTGGCGTGTCGGCGGAACTGTTGCTGAATGGCGTCGGTACTGCCGTCGAGGGGGATGCCGATCAGATCGGTCACGGCGGCCACCTCTGCCGCTGACACGTGGTCGGCCGTTCCGGTGCCCATGAAGCGGATGCGGGCAGGGCCGAGGAAGTTGGTGCCCACGGTGTCCAGCCGGATGCCGTAGCCCAGGCTGTGCAGGCCCTTGAGCAGGGGGAGGATGTCCGGTCGGGTGAGTGGATCACCACCTCCGACGGTGATCTTCTCGATGCCGAACCGATCGCGCAGGCCGGCCGCGAAGAGCAGGACGTGGGAGGTGTCGCTGATGGTTCGGCCGAAGTAGTTGTAGCAGCCGGGACAGGCTACGAAGCAGCTCTTGCCCGCGCTGAGGATGACACTGCGCATGGTGCCTCACTGGGTTGGTGGAGACGGGTGCTGGGCAGTGCGGTGTCTGGTGGATCAGGTGTAGAGGGCTGTCCGGTAGGCGGTGTCGTAGCCGTCGGCCATCCGGCGGATCGAGAACTCGGAGGCCACGTGCGCGCGGCAGGCGGCGCGGTCGATCGCTTCGAGTTGGTGGATGGCGTTGGCCAGTTCCTGGGCGGTGTCGGCCAGGTAGCCGGTGATGCCGTGTCGGACGAGTTCAGGGGCTGCCCCTGTGCGCAGGGACACTACGGGCGTCCCGCAGGCCATGGACTCGATGGGGACGAGTCCGAACGGCTCGGGGATGAGCGAGGTCATCAGGGTGGCGGTGGCTCCGGCGAGAAGGGCGGTCTTGGTCGGGAAGTCGAGTTCGCCGAGGAAGAAGACCTGTTCGCCGTCCACGTGCGGTCGTACCTGCTGCTCGAAGTACACCTGGTCGCGAGGCTTGATCCGTCCCGCGATCTTGAGTGGCACTCCCGCGAGCCTCGCTGCGGTGATGGCGAGGTGGACGCCCTTCTCGGGCCTGATCCTCCCCAGGAACACCACGTACGGGCACGGGTCGGCCCCTGCGCCGAAGGGGAACGCCCGCAGGTCGACGCCGTGGTGGATCGTGCCGAGGTAGTTGAGCTCGGGCAGGCGGGAGCGCTGGTCATGGCTGATCGCCACGTACCGCTCAGCGGCGAACCGGCGGAAGAGCGGTGCGTTGTCGTCGTTGAAGAAGCAGTGCACGGTGTGGACCACCGGCGTCCGTAGGCCGTGGAGCGCAGGAATCGCCAGGCAGCCGGTGTTGGAGTGCACGTGGGAGTGGATGACGTCGAACTCGTCGGCGCGGTCGCGGACCTCTGCCAGTTGCAGCATGCGGTAGACCTCCGGCTCGTGGATCCGCGGGTCCGCAAGCAGTGCCGTTGTCCCGATGCCGTGGAGACTGCCGGCCACCTTGGAGTCGCCGGAGGCGAAGACCGTGATTTCGTGACCGTCGAGGACCTGGGCGGCGGTGAGCTCCGCGACCAGCGTCTCGACGGCGCCATAGCCCTTGGGCGGGACGCTTTCCCATAGCGGCGCCACGTGTGCGATGCGCATGTTCGTCTCCTCGGGAACGAGGTGGGTCGTCGTGTCGGCGGACCGCGTCAGGCTGATGTGCCGGTCTGCAGTTGGGGAGTCCTCGTGAGGAAGTCGCGCACCTCGTCCGTGCACCTGCGGATGGCTGCCTCGTGGGATTCGAGGGTGAAGAGGGTGAGGTACCGGGCGATGTTCGATTCGTAGATCCGCGGGTTGATGCTGTGGGCGGCCATCGTGTCCGGCCACAGGGGCAGCATCCACACGTGGAAGTGCGGGCGGTCGAGCTTCTCCTCCTGGTACGTCTGCACTGCGGCCAGGCCCAGGCGTTCCCGCATGGCCCGGCGGACGAGGTGCGTGATGCGGGCGATCCTCTCGGCGAGGGCGAGGTCCATCTCGTCGAGGGCGCCGATGTGCGGTCGGATGCCAACGACCATGAATCCCGGTACGGCCCATTCGGCGTCCTGCCGAACGGTGACGGTGCCGTCGTCGTAGACCGGGGCGAGGATGTCCGGCAGACGGGATTCCGCCTCGTTCATGAAGCAGCCCCGGCAGGTGCCCTCGTCGACGAGGTGGCTGGGGCCGCCGAGGAAGTCCAGGTAGCGCTGACCGGGAGGCGGTGTCCCGGGCTGGCGGGGTGTGGGGACGGACTTGTGCACGTTCTCTCCCATCGCGGTTGCATCGGTATAGGTGCGGGGCCGGAAGCGGCCGGGATCGGGCTGCCTCTGCTGGTGAGCGCCTCCGGCAGAAACCCCACAAGGAACTCGCTGACCGTCGAGTTGGCGCAGGCTGCGGGGACGCTCTGAGAAGCCGTCGCTGCTGGAAATTCCAGTGCCGGCAACTCGCCCTTAAGCCCACCAGGGTGGTCCGCCTCAGAGCTCCCGAAGGCCGACGAGAGTGCGGGCCATCAGAAGCGGCGGGGCTTGCCCGCGCTTCGGATCCTCGACCAGGTGGCAGGACGCGGGCGGATCGGAAGGATTCGGGGGACGCTCAGCTCCGACCCTGGGGTCCGGCGCGACCAACGCCAGCTCCGACCAGACGATCTTCCCTGCCGCCGCCGGGAGGTGGTAGTAGCCCCAACGCTCGCTCAGGGCTTCCACGAGGAAGATCCCTCGGCCGCTCTCCGCGTCCTCGCCCACCGACTTGACCACCGGCAGCCGACGGTCGCTGTCCCGCACCGAGAGGACGAGCCGACCACGGCCGACCATCAGTGCCAAGGTGATCGTCTGCACCGGGCATGCCTCCGAGAACAGCGAACCGACCGTATCGCTCTTCGAGTGCCGGACGGCGTTGGTGGCGAGCTCGGAGACCAGCAGACGAGCGGTCTCGATGACGTCGGGCGGGACCTGCCAGCGGCCCAGGACGTCGACCGTGTGGCGGCGAGCCCAGGCAACCGGGCGCGGTCTGTCCGCCAGTTCCAACTGACTGAAGCCATGGCGTGCTTGTGACACGGTTCCTCCCAGGTCGGGAGCCGGGTAAGGGCTGCCGGCCGCCTGCAAGCCCCACGCTTCCCCGATGACAGCAGGGAAAGCGGACAGTCTTGCCAGGAGCGCCAACTTTGAGTGACCAGGTTGACGCTTTAGGTGATCGGCCTGGTATGTCCTGACTCTGCCTCGGCACCGAACTTCCACTGAACTTCGACCACCGCGCATGAGAGAAGACAGGTTCGACGGCTCGCCCTGCTGCCATGCTGAGCGCATGGCGGAACTGAACGGCACCCCGATCGCCCTGGACTCTCTCCAAGCGCTTGCCCTGACCAACTACGGCCACTTCACCTCGATGCGCGTCGAGCACGGTCGCGTTCGCGGCCTCGCCCTGCACATGGCCCGGCTGGCCCGTGACTGCCAGGCCGTGTTCGACACGGAACTCGACCTGGACCGCGTCCGCGAGCTCGCCCGACGCCTGGCACCGACCGACGGTGCCGGCGTGGTGCGTGTGACGATCTTCGATCCCGCACTGGATCTCGGGCACGTCGGATCGGACGCACAGCCTCAGGTCCTCGTGACGACTCGGCCCGCCGGGCCACTTCCCCTTCCCCCCATGCGAGTTCAGTCCGTCGTCTACACGCGCGACATGCCGTCGGTGAAGAGCGTCGGCCTGTTCGGCTCGCTCCGCCACCGCCGCACCGCCCAGCGCGCCGGCTTCGACGACGCCCTGTTCGTCGACGCCGGGGCGATCATCTCCGAGGGGGGAACCTGGAACGTCGGCTTCGTGAAGGACGGCGAGGTCATCTGGCCCGATGCCGACTGCCTGGTCGGCACCACCATGGAGCTCCTGCGCGAAGCCCACCCGTCCACCACCCGCACCGTGCGCCTGGCCGACGTTGCCAGCCTCGATGCCGCGTTCGCCACCAACATCGGCATCGGGGTTCGCGCCATCGGCGCCATCGACGAGCACGCCCTGCCCAGCCGCCATCCGGTCGTCGAGCAGCTTCGCAAGGAGTACGACGAACTGCCGGGTGATCTGCTCTAGTTGTCCCTCCGAGCACGCACGCGTGGGGGCGCGACGACGGTGGGGGCGGGAGAACTGCGGTGGCAACCGTAGAAACATGGACCGGTGCCGAGGTCAGGGCGCTGCGTCAAGCGAAGCGGATGAGCATCGAATCGTTCGCCGCTCACCTGGGCATCAGCGCCAGGATGGTGTCCAAGTGGGAAGCCCGGGGTGCGGGCATCACGCCGCGGCCGGTGAACCAGGCAGCCCTGGACACGTCTTTGGCCTCATCGGACACCGAGGTCCACGAGCGCTTCGCCCGGCTCACCGCCGGATCGGCCTCGGTGCTACCCAACCCGGGTGGCGACGACAGCCTGCCCTTTCCTCGCCAGCACCAGCTTCGGCACCCGGGCGACGGCCGGCGGATGGCGCTCGTCGAGGCAGGGGTGTTCCTTGCCGGCCCCGGCAAGGAACCGGTCTGGCTGCCCGACTACTACATCGACGTCTTCCCGGTGACGAACGGGGACTACTCGCGCTTCGTCGCGGCCACCTCGCACCGCGCGCCCCAGCACTGGCCGGGCGGGAGCTCTCCGGAGGAACTGCTCGACCACCCGGTGGTCTTCGTCACCTGGGACGACGCGGCAGCGTATGCGCAGTGGGCCAGCAAGGCCCTGCCAACGAGCCACCAATGGGAGAAGGCCGCTCGCGGACCGCGCGGCCACGTCTACCCGTGGGGCGACCAGCCGACGCCGGCGAAGTGCAACAGCCGCGAGAGCGGCCTCGCCTCCACCACCCCCGTCAGCTGCTACCACAGCGGTGTCAGCCCGTACGGGGTCTACGACCTGTGCGGGAACACCTGGGAGTGGTGCCAGGACCAGCCCTCCCCAGGACGCCACGAACTCAAGGCCGGCGCCTTCACCAGCCCATTCGCCCGCGCCGTACCGTCCGCCTTCAACGACGCAGCGTCCACCATGCTGGACGACGACACAGGCTTCCGCTGCTGCGCGACGGACCTCCCCGTCCCGCCCGACATGTCGTAGCGCCCCGAGGGTGCGACGGGCACCCGAAGGCACCTACCCTGCGGTGGCCAGGCCTCCCAAGCCCAAGCCGACCGCCTTCGCCGAGCGCAGGGCCGCCCTGGCGCGGGCCGCACCGGTGCGGGCGGAAGCCTCGCTCCCGCCAACCCCGACCGACCGGGGCGCCAGGCCCGCGCAGGGGCCGCAGATGCCCGGCTGGGGCACCGGGTCGTGGCACTTGGCACACTCCGCGTAGCGGGCCGGTGCGGGCCGCACAGCGGGCTGGACGGGCGGCATCTTCCGTTCCAGGCGGTAGCGGAGCACCGCGACCGCCGAGTGCACCGGGGTGGGCAGGCCTGGCAGCAGGGCCTGGGCGAGGTCCGTTTGGGTCGCGCCGTGCTCCAGCCACTGCGCGACGAGGGGTGCGAGTTCCTCGGCTTCGGCCTGGCCGAGCCGCAGGCGCGGTTCGGGGCGGATCACCCGGAGGTGCCTACATCGACCCCGCTCTCGGTAAGGAGACGTTTCGCGAGGTCGGCGAGAGGTGGCGCGAGGGGGCGGTCCACGGATCGAGCACCTCCGAGCGCGTCGACCGGGCGCTTCGCCTGCACATCTACCCGATCCTCGGCAGCCGGGCCATCGCCGGCTTCAAGACCTCGGATATCCAGGCGTGGGTCAAGAACCGCTCCGCGATCCTGGCGCCCTCGACCTTGCGGGTGCACTACAGCTACGTGACCGCGATCTTCCGCGTCGCGGAACTCGACCGCCAGATCCCGTTCAACCCGACGAAGGGGGTGAAGCTGCCGCCTCCACCGCGCAAGGAGATCGTCCCGCTCGCCATCGAGGTCGTGGCGGCCCTGGTCGACGCTGCCCCCGGCTGGTATCGGGCGCTACTGCTCCTGGCGGCGGCTTCTGGGCTGCGGCAGGGCGAGCTCTTCGGGCTTGAGCTTGGGCAGATCGACTTCAAACGCGGCACGATCAAGGTCGCGCAGCAGGTGACCAGCCCGGACCGGGGCGAGCCCTACCTTGCACCGCCCAAGACTCACGAGAGCTACCGGACGGTTCCGGTGGCCAAGTCGGTGATGGACGCGCTGGCGGCGCACTTGGAGAAGTACCCGGCCCGCCGGGTCGACATCGAGGACCGCACCGACCCGCGCCCGTCCAAGTGGAAGCGTCGGAAGGCGCTGCTCGTGTTCACCAACGAGCGTGGCGAGGCGATCCGCCGCTCCGCCGCGCCGCCTGGGCGTCGGTCTGGGAAAACCTCGGGCGGGTTGCCGACAAGGCCCTCCAGAAGCGGCACGAGGGCGCGCTCAAGAGCTGGGAGCGCCGTGGCCGGCCGGACGGCGAGGAGCCGACACTCCGCCAGGTGCCCGATGACGCCTCGATGCACGACCTTCGGCACTTCTACGCCTCGGTGCTGATCAAGCACCGCGAGAGTGTCAAGACGGTGCAGAAGCGTCTCGGCCACGCCAAGCCGTCGATCACGCTCAACACCTACACGCACCTGTGGCCGGACGAGGAGGACACAACGAGGGCTGCGATCGAAAACGTCTTCGGCGCTGTGCCTTCGATGTGCTTGCAGGCCGCGAAGACCTCGGGTCAAGTCAGCTGAGACGAGGCCCTCTGAAGGTCGATTAGTTGATCAGTCGTATTTGATGCCGCCTTTGGCGGACAGCCTCCAGGGCGCAACCAAGATCTCTGGTGTGGTCCCACTACTGGCTCGGATTCACCAGTGGCGGACGGTGCCCGTGTAGGTCCGACGACCGAGAAACTGGGACTAGCGACCCGGCAGCTCCGGCTGAGGAGGTGCTGGACGGCGTAGATCACCCAGCTGTGCCGACTGAGCGCACCCCCAGTCGTTGCTCCCAGGCGGCGGACAATCGTGGCCGCAGCAGGACTACACCCTGCTGCGTTCCCACCGCGAGATCCAGGGTCTGGCTACCAGGCAGCGCGGTCAGCGAGGTCACGAACGCGGGCGTCGGCGTGGCCCACACCCGCTCCCCGCTAGGGAGATGGCAGAGGGCGACCCCGTGCTCATCGCTGACGGCAACCAAGGCTTGCCCATTGGGCGATGGCCCGGTCCAGAGGAGGCGGCGGGCTCGGACCGCAAGGGTGCGGTGATGGGCATCGGGGGCTGCGGAGTCCCAGATGGTCACGGGGAGGATTGTGGAGTCATCGGTCTCGGCAGCGTCCATGTAGAGGAGGACGGGGCTGTCACCGGAGGTATCGACCCAGCGCAGGAAATGGCTGTGGCCGTCGGCCAGCTCGCGATGCGTGCTGAGCCTTCGCTCGCTGCGATCCGAGTGTGGCAGATGGATCGCGCGGGTTCGTTCTGTGTCCAGGTCGAGCACAGCGGCCTGCCCGTTGCGGCACGCCATGGCGACATAACGGGTCCCCTTTGTGGCGTGATGGGGTGCCAGCGCCGTGAGCTGCGCAGGGAGCTCGAGGGGGGCGTGTCGCAGGGGCTGTCGCGTGGTGGCGTCCCACAGGAAACCCCGGCTAGGGCTGTCCTTGCCTGGCTGGTCATTAGTGATGAAGTGATTGGAGATCGTGTGGTCCCCACGGATGGCTGCCTGGCGCACCGCGACCATCAAGATGGCATGCCCCGTGTGCGCAGTGAAGGCGGTGGAGTAGACCATTTCGCCTTCCGGGTCGACCGGCCACCAGCTTGGTGTGGTCTCGGTCTTGGCACCGTACGACGCGACCGCGTGAAGCCTGCCGTTTAGCGGGCAGTAGCCGACGACGCGAGCATGTGAATGGAGGGCCGAAGCAGGCAGTAGGTGGCAGTCCACATCCCAAGGAACCATGGTGAGGTCGCTCAGTTCTGCACGGTCCACGGTCGCGGCGGTTGTGATCCGATGCCAAATGAAACTTGCTTTTGTTAGTGACTCTGAGGCTGTGTCGACGATCTCCTCGGACTTGACCAGATAGTGCACCGCGCCATCGGGATCCTCTACCCACGTCTCCAGTGCATTGTGGACGCTCAGAAGTGTACGTGCGGATATCTTCTGGCGTTCGGTTCCAGCGCAGTCCAGCACGGTGGCATCCAGAAGGCGGAGGTCACCCCAGGAACTGGCGACGACGACATCCGGGCGTGCCCTCCATCCGTGGATCGACTGCGTATGGGCTCTGGCGAAGCTGGAGTGCTCCTCGCTCTCCGACGATTTCTGATTCGGATGCCAGGTTTCCTCGGTATATGTCCAGTGCCATAGCCGAGCCGTCCCGTCATTTCCTACGGTGAGGACATCCGCGCTCCCCGACTCGGCGGAGCCCAGAAGGTGGATGGCCTGTATCGCCCCCTCATGCCCGACCATCGGGGTGCTGGCGGGGGAGCCAGTGCCGCAGTCCAGAATCTGAATCCCTCCGACGAGCTCGCCGACGACAGCCAAGATACGTCCGTGCAGCGAAGTCGAGAATGGAATGAAGAAGTCTGTACGAACCTTTGGCTTGACGGTGTCTGAGTATCCCGTGATTGTCGACTGGATCTGGATTTTCCCCCAATGTGCGGCCGTGACGTAGAGGTTGTCCGACCCGCCTAGTGATACGAACCCACCCCGGGGCCAGTCGTGGGGATCATGTTGTGAGACGGTAGCCTTCCCGGAGTCGCAGTCGAGCAGGAATAGCCGCCGAGGTTGCTCGCGCGAGTAGTCGCCCTCCCAGACCACGGCAGTTGCGGCGTCTTCCCCCTGAAGCGTTTCGCCGAGCAGTGTTGGCTTATCCAACCCCTTCAGGAGCACGGAGTACGTGCCATCCAGCATCCAGCGGGTGACTGTTCCCCGGACTCCATCGCACACAATCAAAGCTGGCTCGTCGAAACCGAGGTGGACCAGCCGGGCGGTTACCCCGCGTTCGACGGTAAGATTTGTCGGCGCGACATAGTCCACCTCGAACATAGGTTCCGCCAGAGGATCGTGGACAACGACTCGCCGTTCGTCCCTGCATACCACTACTGGGGTGCCATCTGTCAGCTTTCCTGTGTTGAGAATCGCCTGGTATCTCGTACGTGGAAGATGCCGGACGAGTGTGTGGTCCGCCAAGTCCCAGACGCGAAGATCCCCCGCATCGTCAAGCGTCACAGCAAGGGGATTCCCCTGGTTGGCCCGCAGAACGGCCATATCGACCACAGTGGCTGAATGGGGAAGGACGGTTGAGTTAGCCGGGTCGTCGAGGGCCCACAGATGGACGTTCGAGGAACGGGCCGACTTGCCCACGCGTTCGGTCCGACGGAACGCCAGTGCCAACCTGTCGCCGCTCGGCAGCTTGGCATCCTGGACCAGCCAACCACCGTCGAACGACGTGGTGGAGTACGACAAATCCTCGTGCCGGCCGACGATGCGGTGCGGTGTCACCGGGCGGGACTCGATCCGCACGCGTCGTATGGAGCTTGACAGTTCCTCCGCTCGCCGAGCAAGCTCGGGAGTCCCATGTGACTCGGCGACGAACGCCAATCGTGCGGCTTGGTCGATCTGTTGGAGCGCTGCGTCGTCCTTCACATCCACGAAGCGCTCCACGACCATGGCCAGCTTCGGACTGCTCTTCACATGGCGCACTGCCCGCAGCAACCCTGCTGGCTCGGCTGCCAGGATGAACGATGGGTCCGCGACGAAGCGTTCGATCATGCCTGCTGCTGCCGCGTGCGTGGCCAGTTGGCTGCGAACGTAAGGGTAGGCGCGGGACCAAGCGCGATTTGGCGTCAGATCGAGCAAGGCGTTTACGAAGCGCTCGGCGACGTCCCGCAGGTCCCAGTGCCGCAGCACGCGCTGCCGCAGGTGGTCCGTCAACTCCTGGTGGTATAGACGGAAATGCTTGGCACCGGCGATCTCGACGATCAAGAGATAAGAGCCGTTTTCCTCCAGCAGCCTGTCGATGTCCGCCTCCCGCAACGGCAGTCCGGACAGTCGCCGGGCCACCGGGAGCCAGACCTTGCGAGGCAGCCCGTGCCCTTCACCGAATGCCAGGGCGGTCAGCAGCCAGGTGGATGCCTCGCGCCGATCGTTCGGCAATCGCCGTAGGTACTCCTCAAACGCACCGCCTACGTCTGAGGGGAGGGATTCCGCCCAGCCTGGCACGCTGGTGTCCATCGGCTCGGCGCGGAGCAGCGCGCTCGCCACCATGCGGGCGACCAGGAAGCAGTGGCCAGCCCGGCGGGCGACCTCTTCGGCGATCGCCCGGGCGCTGCCCGAATTTCCCTGGTAAGGGGATCCCTGGTCGGTCAGGATGCGCTCCACGTACTCCACCGTGCTGGTGTCGGCTGCGTACTCTGGGCTGTCCAGGTCAATCACCGGCACTTGGTCGCCGATGTACGGGACAAGTTCCCGCCGGGTGCCGACGACCAGCCGCACGCAGGGAACCGCGGCGAGGGGGCGTAGCAGCTCCCATGCGATGTGTCGGGCTTCCATCTTGTCGTCGGCCGAGCCAGCTTCATCGAGGGAGTCGATCACGATCCGGAGCGGCCTGCTGCGGCCGGCCAGCGCCTTAAGCAGTGCCGTCGGGTCGGAGACACGCAGGTCGGAGGCTGCAGCCAAGCGGCCGACCAGGTCTCCCAGCACCTGGTGGCGGGCGTTGATTGAAACGTCCGAGTGCCCATCCAGGACCACCCGTCCCAGCACTGCCGACTTCCCGGAGCCTGGTGCCGCTGTGACGGCCATGACGCCGTGATCGCCGGTGCTGGCGAGGTGGTCGCGCAGGGTGGTGAGGGCGCGGCCCCGCCCCGTGAAGTAGGAACCGGAGTCGTAGACCTGCTCCACGCCGCGTCCCCGGGGCTCGAAGTGCGAGCTGAGGTCCGACGCCTCGCGGGAGGGTGGTCCGTCCGGCACTATTTCCGCGCTCGGGTCGAACCCGGGGTTGGCGAAGAAGGGCGGTTGTTCTGCCTGGTCCGTCGAGGAGCAAGCGGCGCGCTGCCGGTACCCATCTGCCATGAAGACGCGGTTGACGCGGTCGGTCACCGTTGCAGGGGAGAGGAAGCGCTGGGACGGACCGTCGCCCCGCTCGCAGGCGGCCACCAGACGGGTGACGAACGCGCCGTCCATCGCGACGTCGCGGTGCCGGGCGGAGGCCAGCACCCACGTGCCGGAGCCGTAGGCGTCGGAGCGCGGCCGAGCCGCGACGATGCCGTTTGCCACGGTCCCGATCTCGGCGGCGCCCACCTCGGCATGGCACGCGTCGATGATGAAGAGGACGTGGCGCACCGGCGATGCCGCGAGGGCCTCGGTGAGGTTGTCCAACGACAGCCATGAGCGGGCATGTCCCTCCCGGCTGTCGGTACAGGCCAGGCGGTAGCGACCACCCGGCGTCGGTTCGTCGCCGTGCCCGGCGTAGTAAACGGTGATCACGTCATCGGCAGTGAGCTCTGCCTCAAGGCACCATGAGGAGAGCGCGTCCTCGAAGTCCGCTGCGGTGGGGTCCTCGGAGTGTGCCTCCAGCACCCGGCTATACCCCATCTCTGCCGAGGTGAGGAACTGCACAATGCGGTCGACGTCCTCGTGCGCCTGGGGCAGCTCCGCGAGGCCCGGGTGCCGAGGGTAGTGGCGGGTGCCAGCGGCGATTAGGTAGCGCATGGGCCGTCCCCGTCTGCCCGGACGAGTCCTGCGGCGATGGCCCGACCGGTCTCTACGGCCGTGAGGTACCGCGTGGCGTCGTGCATGTGGACGCCGTTGTGGACGGTCAAATCGGTGACGCGGGGGCCGAAGTGCGGGCGGAGGTCGCGGACGGCGGCGACGATGTCAGTGGCGTCCGCGATGTTGGTCCAGGAGCGGAGCGGTACGGGCCACCGTGCCTGACGATCCTTTGGCGCGGGCTGCAGCCGATCGAGGACGAGCGCGCCCATGCCGAGCGGTGAGCCGAGTGTGACCAGGGCGTGGATGTCCCATCCAGCGTTGAACCGCTCGTCGCAGAGGGTCTCGTAGGCGACGACCGAGCCGAGCGAGTGCGCGACGACCACGCGGGTCTGCGGTGTGATCCGAGCGGCCAGCCGCTCCCGCGCCGTGCTCCGCACAGACGGATCGGTGAAGTAGCCGGTCAGCTGCTTCAGATCGGCGATGAGTGCCTGATCGAGGACACCCCGCAGATACCGCGCTCCTGTGAGGGCGTCAAGTGCCGCCCGCACTGCTCGCAGCCGCAACGCCCGTGTGGCCGCCCACCCGGCGGCACCGCGCCCACCTGCCTCGTCGGGGCCGGGTACTCCGGAGTCGGTGCGGGCTGCTTCCGCCCACCATGTCATGAGGAGCGCGAACTCCTCCTCGCTCTCGACGTCGGCGGCATCGTAACGGGGGTAGTGGCCGCTGCGGGTACCGCTGAGGCGGAACACGTCGCCGTAGAAGGCGACGCCTACGTCATTACTGGCAGGCACCGGGCCGCCGGCCAGCCGCACGCCTCCCAGCAACTCCGGCACCACATCCCGGGCCAACGAGTCCTCGCTGAGGTATTGCTTACTGATGCCGTGTATGAATACGACCTCGGTCACTGCCCGCCCCTCCCGTGGATGCCCGTCAGCCTAGCCACCTTGACGGGCGAATTCGGCCCAGCCGGACCAGTTCTCCAATAGCGCAGATGCTTGGCGGTGCCCGAGGTGGGTGTCAACGAAACTGGGCTGGTGATCGTCATCCGTCTGGCACTGGAGACTGGTGTGCTCTCCGAGTCCGCGTTTTGCCTGGTCGCCGTTACAGTCGCCGTGCCAACTTGCACCGCTGAGCGGAGATGCTGGTCGGCAGGGCGATCGCCGTCATTGCGGGCTGCAGCTCCAGTCGAGCCGACGACCGCCTAGGTTCCGTCCGGGCGATCATGTGCGGAGCCAGATGACGAGGGCTGCTGCGGTGACGGTGCCGAGGTAGACGTATCCGCGTTTGTCGTATCGGGTGGCGACGGCTCTGGCGTGCTTGAGCTTGTTGATGGCCCGTTCGACGGTGTTGCGTTTCCTGTACCGCTCCTCGTCGAAGCCCGGCGGTCGCCCGCCGCGTGAGCCTTTGCGCAGGCGGACGGCCCAGCTGTCGGTCTTCTCCGGGATGGTGTGCCGGATGCCGCGCCTGCGCAGGTAGTCGCGGCATGGCCCGTTGCTGTAGCCCTTGTCGGCGGCAAGGCTGTCGGGCCTCTTGCGAGGCCTGCCCGGACCGCTCCGCGGGACACGGATCTTCTCCAGCACGGGTTCGAACTGCGTGCAGTCCGCCCGCTGTCCCGCGGTGATGACCAGGGACAGCGGGCGGCAGCGGCCGTCCGCGCTCAGGTGGACCTTGGTGGTGAACCCGCCCCGCGAGCGGCCCAGGCCCTCGCCTCCGCCACCACCTCCGCCAGGCGGGCGACGAGGCTCTGCCACGGCGTCTCGACCTGGTGTTCCCCCGGCCCAGCCCCCTTTGAATCAAGGGCTGGTGGCAGATCGGTACGGGCACCGGCCGCGTGCTGGTGGGCCCGGACGATGGTGGAGTCGACCGAGATGTCCCAGTCGATGTCGCCGGCCTCGTCCGCTTCCGCCTGGACCCGCTGGAGCAGACGCTCCCAGGTCCCGTCTGCCGACCACAGCCGATGGCGCTCGTAGACCGTCTTCCACGGCCCGAACCGCTCGGGCAGGTCACGCCAGTGCACACCGGTCCGTACCCGGTGCAGAATCCCGTCGATCACCTGCCGATGGTCCCGCCACCGACCGCAACGCCTGTTGCTGACCGGCAGGAACGGCCGCAGCCGTTCCCACTCGGCATCTGTGAGATCTCCCCGCCCCATGCCCGGACCAACGAGCAAGGCAGGCGATAGTCACATGATCGACCGGACAAGTCCTAGCCGACCTGCCGGTTACCTTCCTGGCCTCGCTGCTGAACGAGGAGGCTCTTGTCGCCTCTGAAGGCCCCCGCGAAGCGGTGCGAGGATGCCCTCAAGACGTGGGAGGACGGGGCGGCCGTAAGGCGCGGCACGCGTTCTGTGGCACATGCCGGACGACGTGACGATGCACGACCTCCGGCACTTCTACGCCTCGGTGCTGATCAAGCACCGCGAGAGCGTCAGGACGGTGCAGAAGCGCCTCGGCCACGCCAAGCCGTCGATCACGCTCAACACCTACACGCACCTGTGGCCGGACGAGGAGGACACAACGAGGGCTGCGATCGAGGCTGTCTTCCGCATTGTGCCCTCGATGTGCCCTCCCGGGCCGGAAAGCTAGCGTTTCCGCAGGTCAGCGGGGTTTGCTAGCGGTAGTTCACGTACTGGAGCGCGAAGTCCAGGTCCTTGCCCTTGAGCAGGGCCTGCACGGTCTGCAGGTCGTCACGGCTCTTCGAGGTCACCCGGAGCTCGTCGCCCTGGACCTGGGCCTTGACGCCCTTCGGGCCCTCGTCCCGGATGATCTTCGCGACCTTCTTGGCATCGTCCTGGGAGATGCCCTCCTTCACGTCCGCGAAGATCTTGTACTCCTTGCCGGACAGCTGCGGCTCCTTGGCGTCCAGCGCCTTGAGCGACAGGCCGCGCTTGATGAACTTGCTCTGCAGCACGTCCAGGATCGCCTTGACGCGCTCCTCGCCGTTGGCCTTCATCTCGATCGTCTCGCCCGAGCGCTTGATCTCGGCGCCGACGTTCTTGAAGTCGAAGCGCGTGGAGATCTCGCGGGAGGTCTGGTTGATCGCGTTGTCGACCTCCTGCCACTCGACCTTCGAGACGATGTCGAAACTGGAGTCGGCCATGGGTGTTGGTCTCCTTGATGTTCTGGCTGCACTGACACGGCCCGCCCACCGGACGTCCGCCGTCCCAGCCTATCCAGCCGACCCCCACCCCCGCCCGGCACGCCCGCACCGCACCCGCCCGTCCGGCTCCGCGGAACCGGGTGGCGAACCACCCCCCAGCATCGGGTAAGGTTTACCCAGTCGAACGGGGCAAGCCCCCGGGAGGCAAACATCCTGGCTGGTTGCCCGAGCGGCCAAAGGGAGCAGACTGTAAATCTGCCGCGCAAGCTACGCAGGTTCGAACCCTGCACCAGCCACAGGATAAAGAGAGGCCCCCGATCCGCGGAGACGCGGATCGGGGGCCTCTCTCGTTCTGTCCCGGAGCAGGGCGGCTGTGTTGGTCGGGGTTTGGGTGCTGCCGGGGGGTCGCTGGAGGCGGTCGGGGTTCGAGGGTGCCGCCCGGGGGCGGCCGGAGGTCTTCGACGGTCCGCGCATCACGGGGACGTGAGCAGCAGGGCGGCGGCGGTGGGGGTGTCGGGGGCGGTGTGGGTGGGGGTGGGGTGGGTCGGGGGGAGGGGTGGGGGTGGGGTCGGGGTGATCCAGATGGAGCGGAGGCCGGTGGCGTGGGCGCCGCGGAGGTCGGTGGCAGGGTTGTTGCCGACCATCCAGTCGGTGGGGGTGAGGGTGCGGCCGAGGCGGGCGGCGGCGAGGTGGAAGATCGCGGGGTCGGGTTTGCGGGCGGCGGCCTCTTCGGAGACGACGACGGTGTCGACGGCGGGGAGCAGGCCGGTGCGGGTGAGTTTGGCGCGCTGGATGTCGGTGCAGCCGTTGGTGACGACGGCGATGGGCCAGCCGGCGGCGCGCAGGGCGGCGAGGGCCTCGGGGGCGCCGGGGAGCAGGTGGGTGCGGGCGGCCTCGTGGGCGACGTGTTCCTCCCAGAGGTCGGCGCCGGTGCGCGGGAGGCCGTAGCGGGCGGCGATCCGGGCGAAGCCGGTGGGGGAGCGGTCGGCGCGGAAGAGGGCGAAGACGGTGGGGGCGGCCTCGGGCGGCAGGCCGTGGGTGGCGCAGAAGGCCGGGGTCCAGGCGTCGGGACCGCCCTCGCGTTCGACCAGGGTGTGGTCCAGGTCGATCAGGAGGAGAGACGGTGGCGGGGAGTGGGTGGCCATGCGCGGAGAGTAGCGGATCACTCGGGGGTCGACTTATTGCGAACTACTTGCAATTACCTCAAACAGGCAGCACAGTGGTGGGGCAGGGTGGGGTCGGACCGTTTCGGCTTGTCTGTCGAGCAGTCCCGGCCGCGCGGAAGCGCGCCGGGAGTCCTCCTTCGCAGCTGATCGTCTTCCCAACCGGCGCCCGCCGGGACAGCGGTCCGCCCACCCCGCCCAAGCCGGCGCACGAATTCGTCAAGAAACCGTCAGGAGCGGTACGGGGAGCGTCAGGAACCCGTACGGACCAGCGGTGACACCGCCCGCGGCCCGCAGGATCGGAGCAACCGATCGACTGCGGAGGTCCCGTCCGATGTCCAGCCCCCTCCCCCCGGCCCTCGCCGTCGAGCCCGAGCCGCCGGACACCGGCGCCGCAGTGTCCGACGGGAGCGGCGACGACCGCCACCGGCTGACGGTGGCCGGCGGACTGGCGGCGCTCTCCCTGGACGCGATGGCCTCGGTGGCCTACGGGCCGGAGTCGATCGTGCTGGTGCTCGCGGCGGCCGGGGCGTACGGGCTCGGGTTCACCCTGCCCGTGACGGCGGCGATCGCGGTGCTGCTGGCGGTGCTGGTGGCCTCCTACCGCCAGGTGATCGCGGCCTTCCCGGACGGCGGCGGCTCCTACGCGGTGGCGAAGGCGCACCTGGGCCGGCGGACGGCGCTGACGGCCGCGGCCTCCCTGGTGATCGACTACGTGCTGAACGTCGCGGTCTCGGTGACGGCGGGTGTGGCGGCGCTGACCTCCGCGGTGCCCGGCCTGTACGAGGACCGGGTGTGGCTGTGCCTGGGCGTGCTGGCGCTGGTGACGGCGGTGAACCTGCGCGGGATCGCCGAGTCCGCCCGCTGGTTCATGGCGCCCACGGCCGTCTTCGTGCTGTCGATCCTGGCGATCGTCGTGGTCGGCCTGTTCCGGGACGCGCCCGCGAGTACCGAGGCCGCCGCCGGGCACGCCTCGGTGCTGACGGAGAACGCCACGACGGTCGGCGCGCTGCTGCTGCTCAAGGCCTTCGCGGCCGGCTGCTCGGCGCTCACCGGCGTGGAGGCGGTGGCGAACGCCGTCCCGTCCTTCCGCGCGCCGGGCGTGAAGCGCGCCCAGCGCACCGAGGTCGCACTCGGCGCGCTGCTCGGCGTGATGCTCATCGGACTGGCCGTGCTGATCGGCCGCTTCCACCTCCAGCCGGTCGAGGGCGTCACCGTGCTCGCCCAGCTCGCCGACGCCTCGCTCGGCCACGGCGCCGGCTTCTACGTCGTCCAGTTCGCCACCGTCGTCCTGCTCGGTCTGGCCGCCAACACCTCCTTCGGCGGCCTGCCCGTCCTGCTCCACCTGCTGGCCCGCGACAACCACCTGCCGCACGTCTTCGCCCTGCGCGCCGACCGTCAGGTGCACCGCCACGGCGTACTGTTCCTGGCCGCCGTCTCGGCCGTGCTGCTGGTCGCATCCGGCGGCGACGTCAACAGCCTGGTCCCGCTCTTCGCGATCGGCGTCTTCGTCGGCTTCACGATCTGCCAGGTCGGCATGGTCCGGCACTGGGCGCTGGAGAAGCCGGCCCACTGGCGGGCCAAGGCCGCGCTCAACGGCTTCGGCGCGCTGCTCACCGGCACCGCGGCCCTGGTCGTCACCGGCACCAAGTTCACCGAGGGCGCCTGGGGCATCTGCCTGGCCCTGCCCCTGCTGGTCCTGCTCTTCGAGGCGGTCCACCGCAGCTACGCCCGGATCGGCGAGCGGCTGGAACTCGGCCGCGTCCCCGGCCCGCTCACCCCGCAGCGCAGCCTGGTCGTCGTCCCGGTCACCGCGATCACCCGTCTCACCCGGGACGGCCTCTCCGCCGCGCTCTCCCTCGGCGACGAGGTCATGGCCGTCACCGTCGTCCACGACCCCGCCGAGACCGAGACGCTGCGCCGGGACTGGGAGCTGTGGGCCCCGGGTGTCCCACTGGTGGAGATCCCGGACGGCCACCGCCGGCTGGGGCAGCCGATCGCGGACTTCGTCAACGAGCTCGCCGCCGAGCACGCCTACGACCGCCTCACCGTCCTCATCCCCGAGGTCGAGCCGGCCCGGCCCTGGCAGCGCGCGCTGCAGAACCGCCGGGGCGCCGTCATCGACCGGGCCCTGCGTCGGCACACCGACGCGGTGGTCTGCCGGCTCCGGATGCGGATGTGACAGGGGGCGAAGCATGCGGGGGAGGGGGGGATTGGCGTCGGGTGAATTAGTGCCTTATGCCCGGATGTAAGCGAGCCGATCGTCATATCTTGACGATGTCTTAACGGCCCCTCCGGCAGCCCCCGAAATGCCGCCGTCCCGCCCGGAACGCCCCGCCCATAGCGGCTTCGACCTGCGGAAACACCCCGCCGCTCGGGCGTGCCGGGCGTCCCGCGCACGCCAGGACGGCCCATTGCGCGCCCGGTGTGCGCCCTTACGCTCGCCCATGTGTTCAACCTGCCCCAGGCGCTCAAGCGCCTAGTGATCGGCCGGGCCATGCGCAGCGAGGAGCTCGGCGAGACGCTGCTCCCCAAGCGCCTGGCCCTGCCGATCTTCGCCTCCGACCCGCTCTCCTCGGTCGCCTACGCGACCCAGGAGATCCTGCTGGTGCTCACCGTCGGTGGCGCCGCCTTCCTCAACCTGACCCCGTGGGTCGCGGCCGGCGTGGTCGCGCTGATGGCGGTCGTGGTGATGTCCTACCGCCAGGTGGTGCACGCCTACCCCAGCGGGGGCGGCTCCTACGAGGTGGTGTCGCGCAACCTGGGTGCCAACTCGGGCCTGGTGGTGGCCGCCTCGCTGCTGGTCGACTACGTGATGACGGTCGCCGTCTCGGTGGCCTCCGGCGTGGACAACATCATCTCCGCGCTGCCCTCGCTGGCGGACCACCGGGTGGAGCTGGCGGTCGGCTTCGTCGTCCTGCTGATGGCGGTGAACCTGCGCGGTGTCCGGGAGTCCGGCAAGGCCTTCGCCGCGCCGACCTACCTGTTCATCGGCGGCATCCTGCTGATGGTGGTCACCGGGCTGGTCCGGGTGGCGCTCGGCGACGCCCCGGTGGCGGCCAGCGCCGCGTACGGGATCGTGCCGGAGGACGGCAAGGACACCCTGGCCGGGCTGGGGCTGCTGATGCTGGGCCTGCGCGCCTTCGCCTCCGGCTGCACAGCGCTGACCGGGGTGGAGGCGATCTCCAACGGCGTGCCGGCGTTCCGGGCGCCGAAGTCGAGGAACGCCGCCGCGACGATGGCCGTGATGGGCACCACGGCCGTGGTGATGTTCATCGGCATCACCGCGCTGGCGCTGGTCTCCAAGGTCCACATCGCCGACAACGCCTGCCACCTCACCGGCTTCCCCGGGGACTGCGCGACCGCGCCGCAGCAGACCGTGATCGCCCAGCTGGCGGCGGCGATCCTCGGCGGGGACGGCAGTGTCCTCTTCTACTTCATCCAGGCGGTCACCGCGCTGGTGCTGATCCTGGCGGCCAACACGGCGTTCAACGGCTTCCCGCTGCTGGCCTCGATCCTGGCCGAGCACCGCTACCTGCCCCGGCAGATGCACACCCGCGGCGACCGGCTGGCCTTCTCCAACGGCATCATCGCGCTCGCGGTGGTGGCCGGCGGCCTCCTCTGGCTGTACGACGCCGACGTCACCAGCCTGATCCACCTCTACATCCTGGGCGTCTTCACCTCCTTCACGCTGTCGCAGATCGGCATGGTGAAGCACTGGAACCGGGCCCTGGCCACCGAGACCGACCCGGCGGTGCGGGGCGCCGCCCAGCGCTCCCGGGTGATCAACTTCTTCGGCGCGGTCACCACCGCGCTGGTGCTGGTGATCGTGCTGCTGACCAAGTTCACCCAGGGCGCCTGGCTGGCCGTGGTCGCGGCGGCGGTGCTGTGGGTGATGATGCGCGGCATCCGGCGGCACTACGACGGCGTCGCCGAGGAACTGGCGGTGGACGACCCGGAGGCGGAGTCGGTGCGGCCGTCCCGGGTGCACGGGATCGTGCTGGTCTCCAAGGTGCACAAGCCCACCCTGCGGGCCGTCGGCTACGCGCAGGCGTTCGCGCCGGACTCGCTGGAGGCGCTCACCGTCGCGGTCGAGCCGGACGCCACCGGGGAGCTGGAGCGCCGCTGGGAGGAACTGGCCCTGCCGGTGCCGCTCAAGGTGCTGGACTCGCCGTACCGGGAGATCACCAAACCGGTGGTCCAGTACGTGCGGGACTACCGGCGGACCAGCCCGCGGGACGCGGTGGCGGTGTTCATCCCGGAGTACGTGGTCGGGCACTGGTGGGAGCACCTGCTGCACAACCAGTCGGCGCTCTGGCTGAAGAGCCGGCTGCTGTTCACCCCGGGTGTGATGGTGATCAGCGTGCCGTGGCAGCTGACCTCCTCCAACCGGGTGGACCGGCCCTCGGGGCGGGCCCCGGGCGCGGTCCGGCGCGGTGAGCCGGCGGTGCCGCGGGAGCGGGAGAAGCTGCAGGCCCCCGAGCACGCGTAGGCACCGAAGGACGAGGTACGAGGCCCCGGACAGCACCCCGCTGACCGGGGCCCCGCCATGTCCGGGGCGGGCCCGGTCACAGCCCGGACAAGCCCCCGTATGGAGCCCGTCAACAATCGAACGGGCGCCGTATGGAGGGCGTCAAGAACGCCGTTGACGCTCCGTGAGCGCGGTTGGCTGGGCCTTGCCGGCCTCTCCGCCGGCGCGCCGTGCCGGCAGCTGAACGCGGGCCGCGGCCACCTCCGAACCACCGTGGTGGAGTCCATGTCCGATCTCATCTACGTCGTCGTCACGGTCGCCGTGTTCGGCGTCATCGCCCTGATCGCGCGGGGGGTGGAGAAGCTGTGAGCGCCGAGAACATCGCAGGTCTCATCGTGGCCGTGGCCCTCGTCGGCTACCTCGTTCTCGCGCTGATCTACCCGGAGAAGTTCTGACATGAGTTCGACTCTCGCGGGCTGGCTGCAGGTCCTCGCCCTGGTGGGCGCGCTGGCCCTGTGCTACCGCCCCCTGGGCGACTACATCGCCCACACCCTCACTTCCAAGAAGCACCTCAGAGCCGAGAAGGCCCTGTACAAGGTGATCGGCGTGGACGCCGACGCCGACCAGCGCTGGCCGGTCTACCTGCGTTCGGTGCTGGCGTTCTCGGCGGTGTCCGTCCTCTTCCTCTACACCCTGATCCGGGTGCAGCAGTGGCTGCCGCTGGGCCTGGGTGTCGACCAGATGTCCGGCCACCAGGCGTGGAACACCGCGATCTCCTTCGTGGCCAACACCAACTGGCAGTCCTACAGCGGCGAGGCCGCGATGGGGCACCTGGCCCAGATGGCCGGTCTGGCGGTGCAGAACTTCGTCTCCGCGGCCGTCGGCATCGCGGTGGTCGCCACCCTGATCCGGGGCTTCACCCGCAACCGCACCGACCGGCTGGGCAACTTCTGGGTGGACCTCACCCGGGTCTGTCTGCGACTGCTGCTGCCGGTCGCGATCGTGTTCGCGCTGGCCCTGGTGGCCACCGGCGTGGTGCAGAACTTCCACGGCTTCCACGAGGTGGCGACGCTGGCGGGCGACCCGCAGTCGGTCCCGGGCGGGGCGGTGGCCTCGCAGGAGGTCATCAAGCTGCTGGGCACCAACGGCGGCGGCTTCTACAACGCCAACTCGGCGCACCCGTTCGAGAACCCGACCGGGCTGAGCAACTTCCTGGAGATCTTCCTCATCCTGGTGATCCCGTTCGCGCTGCCGCGGGCGTTCGGCCGGATGGTCGGCGACAACCGTCAGGGCTACGCGATCGTCTCGGTGATGGGCCTGTTCTGGGTCGCCTCGGTGGCGCTGCTGACCCTGGCCGAGTCGCAGCACGCGGGTTCCGCGCTGCAGGCGGCGGGCGGGGCGATGGAGGGCAAGGAGCAGCGGTTCGGCATCGCGGCGTCCAGCCTGTTCGCGGCCTCGACGACGCTGACCTCGACCGGTGCGGTGAACTCCTTCCACGACTCGTACACCGCGTTCGGCGGCGGGCTGACGATGTTCAACATGATGCTGGGCGAGATCGCGCCCGGCGGTGTGGGCTCGGGCCTGTACGGGATGCTGGTGCTGGCGATCGTCGCGGTCTTCGTGGCCGGTCTGATGGTCGGACGCACCCCGGAGTACCTGGGCAAGAAGCTCGGCGGCCGGGAGATGAAGTTCGCCTCCCTCTACATCCTGACCACCCCGACCCTGGTGCTGGTCGGCACCGGAGTCGCGATGGCGCTGCCGGGCGAGCGGGCCGGGATGCTGAACTCGGGCGCCCACGGCTTCTCCGAGGTGCTGTACGCGTTCACCTCGGGCGCCAACAACAACGGTTCGGCGTTCGCGGGCATCACGGTGAACACGGACTGGTACGACACCGCGATCGGTCTGGCGATGGTGTTCGGCCGGTTCCTGCCGATGGTCTTCGTCCTGGCCCTGGCCGGTGCGCTCGCCCAGCAGCAGCCGGTCCCCGCCACCCCGGGCACCCTGCCCACCCACAAGCCGCTGTTCGTGGGCCTGCTGTCGGGCGTCGTCCTGATCGTCGTCGGCCTCACCTACTTCCCGGCCCTGGCTCTCGGGCCGATCGCGGAAGGTCTCTCCTGATGTCGTCCACCATGACCGAAGAATCCGAGCGGGCCGGGAAGCCGGTCCCGCAGCCGGAGCCGTCGTCCGCCGAGGCGCCGCACAGAGTGTCCGGCGGCCTGCTGGACCCGAAGCTGATCCTGGCGTCCCTGCCGGACGCGGTGAAGAAGCTCGACCCCCGGGTGATGGTCAAGAACCCGGTGATGTTCGTGGTCGAGGTCGGCTCGGTCGTCACCACGGTCGCCGCGATCGCCGACCCCAGCGTGTTCGCCTGGTCGATCACGGTGTGGCTCTGGCTGACCACGGTCTTCGCCAACCTGGCCGAGGCCGTCGCCGAGGGCCGGGGCAAGGCGCAGGCGGACACCCTGCGCCGGACCAAGACCGACACCATGGCCCGCCGCCTCACCGACTGGCCGCGCTCGCGGGCCGAGGAGGAGGTCGCCGGTACCGCGCTCGCGCTCGGTGACCACGTGGTGGTCGAGGCCGGCCAGATCATCCCCGGTGACGGTGACGTCGTCGAGGGCGTGGCCTCCGTCGACGAGTCGGCGATCACGGGCGAGTCCGCGCCGGTGATCCGGGAGTCGGGCGGCGACCGCTCGGCCGTGACCGGCGGCACCAAGGTGCTGTCGGACCGGATCGTGGTGAAGATCGCCTCGGAGCCCGGCAAGTCCTTCATCGACCGGATGATCGCCCTGGTCGAGGGCGCCGCCCGGCAGAAGACGCCGAACGAGATCGCGCTCAACATCCTGCTGGCCTCGCTGACCATCGTCTTCCTGGTGGCGGTCGTCACCCTGCAGCCGATGGCCACCTACGCCGGTGCGCCGCAGTCGATGATCGTGCTGGTCGCGCTGATCGTGGCGCTGATCCCGACCACCATCGGCGCGCTGCTCTCGGCGATCGGCATCGCCGGCATGGACCGGCTGGTCCAGCGCAACGTGCTGGCGATGTCGGGCCGCGCCGTCGAGGCGGCGGGCGACGTCAACACCCTGCTGCTCGACAAGACCGGCACCATCACCCTCGGCAACCGCCAGGCCGCCGAGTTCCAGCCGGCCACCGGGGTCCCCGTCGAGGAGCTCGCGGACGCGGCACAGCTTTCGTCCCTGGCGGACGAGACGCCGGAGGGCCGCTCGATCGTCGTCCTCGCCAAGACCGGGTACGGCCTGCGGGCCCGCGCCCAGGGCGAGGTGACGCACGCCACCTGGGTGCCGTTCACCGCCCAGACCCGGATGTCCGGCGTCGACCTCGACGAGGACGAGGGGCTGCACCAGGTCCGCAAGGGCGCGGCCGCGGCTGTCGCCAACTGGGTCACCGCCAATGGCGGAGCCGTCTCCGACGAGGTCTCCGCCCTGGTCGACGGCATCTCCGCGGCCGGTGGCACCCCGCTGGTCGTCGCCACCAGGTTCGGTGACGCGCCCGCCCGGATCCTGGGTGTCGTCCACCTCAAGGACGTGGTCAAGGAGGGCATGCGGGAGCGGTTCGACGAGCTGCGCCGGATGGGCATCAGGACCGTCATGATCACCGGCGACAACCCGCTGACCGCCCGGGCGATCGCGGAGGAGGCGGGCGTGGACGACTTCCTCGCCGAGGCCACCCCCGAGGACAAGATGGCCCTGATCAAGAAGGAGCAGGCCGGCGGCAAGCTGGTCGCGATGACGGGCGACGGCACCAACGACGCCCCCGCCCTCGCCCAGGCCGACGTCGGGGTCGCGATGAACACCGGGACCATGGCGGCCAAGGAGGCCGGCAACATGGTCGACCTGGACTCCAACCCGACCAAGCTGATCGAGATCGTCGAGATCGGCAAGCAGCTCCTGATCACCCGCGGCGCGCTGACCACCTTCTCCATCGCCAACGACGTCGCCAAGTACTTCGCGATCATCCCGGCGATGTTCGCGGCGGTCTACCCGGGCCTGGACAAGCTCAACATCATGCAGCTGCACAGCCCCCAGTCCGCGATCACCTCGGCCATCGTCTTCAACGCCCTGGTCATCGTCGGCCTGATACCGCTGGCCCTGCGCGGGGTGAAGTACCGCCCCTCCGACGCCAGTTCCCTGCTGCGTCGCAACATCGGCCTCTACGGCCTCGGCGGCCTGGTCGTCCCGTTCGTCGGCATCAAGCTGATCGACCTGGTCGTCCAGTTCGTCCCCGGCCTCAACTAGCAAGAGAGGAGAACGCATCATGTCCAAGCCCCTGCCCACCGCCGTGCGCACCCACCTCACCGCGCTGCGCGCCCTGCTGGTCCTGACGGTGCTCCTCGGCATCGCCTACCCGCTGCTGGTCACCGGCATCTCCCAACTGGCCTTCGCCGACAAGGCGAACGGCTCGATCGTCGAGGTCGACGGCAAGGCGGCCGGCTCCAGCCTGCTGGGCCAGAACTTCAACCTCCCCAAGCAGAACCCGGACGACCCGGACGAGGCGCCCCGCCCCGACCCGCAGTGGTTCCAGCCCCGCCCGGGCGCCTACGACCCCAAGGCCTCCGGCGCCTCCAACCTGGGCCCCAACAGCGAGGACCTCGCCAAGAACATCGAGGACCGCCGCCAGGCCGTCGCCGCGTTCGACGGCGTCGACCCGGCGAGCGTCCCGGTGGACGCCCTCACCGCCTCCGGCTCCGGCCTGGACCCGCACATCTCCACCGCCTACGCCCAGGAGCAGGTCGAGCGGGTCGCCAAGGCCCGCAACCTGCCGGTGGACACCGTCCGCAAGCTGGTCGACAAGAACACCGACGGCCGCCCGCTCGGCTTCCTCGGGCAGCCGGGCGTCAACGTCGTCCTGCTCAACAAGGCGCTGGTGGAACAGAAGTGACGACAGATCGGCCGATCGGCTGAGACGGGCCGGTCCGGTCCGGGGCGAGCGCCCCGGACCGGACCGGCCCGCCGTCCGTCCCCCGTACGACCCGTCCCCCCGTACGACGCAGAAGACGAAAGAGCAGCGCCCATGGCCCGCGACCTCACCCCCGGCACCGGCCACCGACGCGGCCGGCTGAGGGTGTACCTCGGTTCCGCTCCCGGTGTCGGCAAGACCTACCGGATGCTGGACGAGGCCCGGCGCAGACAGGACCGGGGCGCGGACGTCGTCGTCGGCTGGATCGAGTGCCACGGGCGCCGCCACACCGAGGCGATGCTCGACGGCCTGGAGGTCGTGCCGGGCGTCCACCGCGCCTACCGGGACACCGACTTCGAGGAGATGGACCTCGACGGGGTGCTGCGGCGCAGGCCCACGGTCGTCCTCGTGGACGAACTCGCCCACACCAACATCCCCGGCGGACGCCACGGCAAGCGCTGGCAGGACGTCGAGGAGCTGCTGGACGCCGGGATCGACGTCATCACCACGGTCAACATCCAGCACCTGGAGTCGTTGAACGACGTCGTCCAGAAGATCACCGGCATCCCGCAGCGCGAGACCGTCCCGGACGAGGTGGTGCGCCGGGCCGACCAGATCGAACTCGTCGACATGGCCCCCCAGGCGCTGCGCCGCCGGATGGCCCACGGCAACGTCTACAAGGCGGAGAAGGTGGACGCGGCGCTCTCGAACTACTTCCGGGTCGGCAACCTCACCGCCCTGCGCGAACTCGCCCTGCTCTGGGTGGCCGGGCGGGTCGACGAGGGCCTGCGCGACTACCGGGCCAGCCACAACATCGACCGGGTCTGGGAGACCCGCGAACGCGTCGTGGTCGCCCTCACCGGCGGCCCCGAGGGCGAGACCCTGGTCAGACGCGCCGCCCGGATCGCGGACCGGACGGCGGGCGGCGACCTGCTCGCCGTCCACGTCACCCGCAGCGACGGCCTGGCCGGCGCCTCCTCCGGCGCCCTCGCCCAGCAGCGGCAGCTCGTCGAGAGCCTCGGCGGCAGCTACCACGTGGTGGTCGGCGACGACATCCCCACCTCGCTGCTCGCCTTCGCCCGCGCCCACGACGCCACCCAGCTCGTCCTCGGCACCAGCCGCCGCGGCCGGACCGCCCGCTTCCTCACCGGACCGGGCATCGGCGAGACCACGGTGGACGCCTCCGAGGACATCGACGTCCACATGGTCACCCACGAGTTCACCGGTCGGGGCCGGCTGCCCGCCCTCGGCCGGCGCCACTCCCGGCGCCGCACCGTCGCCGGCTTCCTGGCCGGCCCGGTGGTGCCCTCGCTGCTGACCCTGGTCCTGTCCCAGTTCCACGACACCGTCAACCTCACCACCGACGCCCTGATCTTCCAGCTCGGCGTCGTCGTGGTCGCCCTGCTCGGCGGCGCCACCTCGGCCCTGCTGGCCTCGCTGGTCGCCTCGGTGCTGCTCAACTACTTCTTCATCCCGCCCGTGCACGCCTTCACCATCGGCGAGACCAACAACATCATCGCCCTGGTGGTCTTCGCGGCCGTCGCGCTGACCGTCTCCACCGTGGTCGACCACGCGACCCGCCTCACCGCCCGCGCCGCCCGCGCCACCGCCGAGGCCGAGACCCTCTCCACCCTCGCCGGCAGCGTGCTGCGCGGCGCCGACGCCCTGCCCGCCCTGCTGGAGAAGTCCCGCACCGCCTTCGGCATGAGCTCGGTGGCCCTGCTCGGCCGCACCGGCGGCGAGGTGCTCGCCTCCTGCGACACCGCCGCCGAGCCGAAGGACGCCGCCGACGGTGACCGGGCCGACGGCGGCGCCGCCCCGGACCGCACCCTCGTCACCACCGAGGTCCCCGTCGGCCCCGACGCCGTGCTCGTCCTCACCGGCCGCCGGCTGCCCGCCGCCGACCAGCGCGTCCTCACCGCCTTCGCCGCCCACGTCGCCGCCGCCCTGGAACGCGACCGCCTCGCCGTCGTCGCCGCCGAGGTCGAACCCATCAAGGCCGCCGACCGGATGCGCACCGCCCTGCTCGCCGCCGTCAGCCACGACCTGCGCACCCCGCTCGCCGCCGCCCTCGCCTCGGTCGGCTCGCTGCGCAGCCCCGACGTCGAGTTCTCCCCCGAGGACCAGGCCGAACTCCTCGCCACCGCCGACGAGTCCCTCGTCAAACTCACCCGTCTGGTGGACAACCTGCTCGACATGAGCCGCCTCCAGGCCGGCGCGCTCACCCTCCACCTCGCCGAGACCCACCTCGACGAGATCCTGCCCCGCGCCCTCGACTCGCTCGCCGACCCGTACGCGCCCGTCCAGCCGCTCGACCTGGAGACCGTCCCGCCGGTGCTCGCCGACCCGCCGCTGCTGGAACGCGTCCTCGCCAACGTCATCACCAACGCCCTGCGGTACAACGCCCCCGGCGCACCGGTCCTGGTCGCCGCCAGCCACCACGCCGGACGGGTCGAGGTCCGGGTGATCGACCGCGGCCCCGGCATCGCCCCCGAGGACCGCGACCGGGTCTTCCTGCCCTTCCAGCGCCTCGGCGACACCGACAACACCACCGGCGTCGGCCTCGGCCTCGCCCTCTCCCGGGGTCTCGCCGAAGCCATGGACGGCAGCCTGGAGGTCGAGGACACCCCCGGCGGCGGCACCACCATGCTGCTCACCCTGCCCGCCGCCCCGGCCCGGCCGCTGCCCGACGGCCCCGTGCCCGTGCCGGCGGATCCGGTACCCGCCGGTCCCGTGTTCGTCCAGCACCCCGGGGAGGCCCCCGCATGAGCGAGATCCTCGTCGTCGACGACGAGCCGGCGCTGCTGCGCACCCTGCGGATCAACCTCGGCGCCCGGCAGTACGCCGTCCGCACCGCCGCCACCGGCGGCGAGGCCCTGGCCCGCGCCGCCAGGACCGCCCCCGACGCCGTCCTGCTCGACCTCGGCCTGCCCGACCTCGACGGCATGGACGTCATCCGCGGCCTGCGCAGCCGCAGCGCGGTGCCGATCATCGTGCTCTCCGGCCGGGCCGACGCCGCCGACCGGATCGGCGCGCTGGACGCCGGCGCCGACGACTACCTCACCAAGCCGTTCCTGATGGACGAACTGCTGGCCCGGCTGCGGGCCGTGCTGCGCCGCCCGCCGGTCACCGTCGGCCCCGCGGCGCCCGCGCCGGTGATCGGCGACCACACCGTGGACCTCGCCGCCACCACCGTGACCGGGCCGGACGGCCCGGTGCGGCTCACCCCGACCGAGTGGCGGATCCTGTCCCTGCTGCTGGCCCACCCCGGCCGGCTGGTGCCCGGCCGGCGGATCCTGCGCGAGGTCTGGGGCCCCGCCCACGAGGAGCGGGGCAACTACCTGCGGGTCTACCTGGCCGGCCTGCGGCGGAAGCTGGAGCGCGATCCGGCCCGGCCGCGCCATCTGATCACCGAGCCGGGGATCGGCTACCGCTACGAGCCCTGACGAGCCCTGACGAGCCCTGGCCGAGCCCCGCGCGTTCCCCCGGCCGCCGAGGGGTGTCAACGGCGCGTCAGGAGCGGCGGCCCCGGCGCCAACAGGGCGTCAAGAGCGGCCGGGGCGCCGGTCCGGTCGCATAGCGTCGGTGGTGAGGAAGCGGCCCCGCTCCGTGGGGGAGGCCTGGGGCCGCTCCGCCGCTCCGGCGGCCACCCGGGTGGGGGAGGGGCGCGCGATGCCTGCATCGCGCGCCCCGATCACCCGTCCGGCCGGGTTCAGCCCCCGTCCGTGCCGTCCGACTGCCGGGGCAGCGCCAGCGCCACCGTGTCGGCGAACTCCCGTACCGCGCTGGTGCGGCTGACGACCCGCCCGCTGTGCACCACGAGCCGGCTGTGCCCGCCCGCCAGCGCCCCGGACAGACTGTCCCCGCGCACCGCCAGCAGCTCCGCCGGGAAGCCGGCGTCCACCCGCACCGGCGCCAGCCCGAGCGCCAGCCGCGCCTGGTTGGAGACCGCGTCGTACGCCGCGTCGGGGTCCAGCACCCCGGCGGCCGCCAGCAGGTACGCGGCCTCCAGCGGGTCGGCCCGCCCGACCGGGTTGGCGCCGTCGCGCAGCGAGCCGCTGCCGGCCGCCAGCGGCACCCGGGCCTTCAGCAGGTCCCGCAGCGGTGCGGGCCGCAGCCCGCCCGGCGGGCCCTCCAGCCCCGAACAGCTTCCGTTCTGCGGCAGGCAGACCACCCGGACCCCGCTGTTGGCCAGCACCGTCGCGGCGCCCGGCGCGAGCGACCCGCAGGGGCCGACCACCACCCGGGGCCGCAGCGGGGCGAGGGCCCCGGCCAGCCGGGCCAGCTGCACCGGATCGGCGGCCGTGGTGTGCAGGTCCACCGGGCAGTCCGCCTCCCGGGCGGCCTCCAGCAGCAGGTGGACGTAGCCGGCCGGGTCCGGGTCCAGCTCGGGGCAGCCGCCGGCGGCGGTGGCGCCCAGCTTGAGCGCCTCCCGCAGCTGGGCCCGGCCGTCCGCCCCGGCCCGGCCGGTGAGCAGCCGGGGCATCGCGACGGCCTGGAGGTCGGCGAGGCCGCGCAGCGCCTGCTGGGAGGTGAGGACCGCCTCCAGCCGGCGCAGCCCGTGCACGTCGCCGATCCGGACGTGGGTGCGCTGGGCGGTGGCGCCGTAGCCGAGCGAGGTCAGGGCGGCCTCGGTGACCCGCCGGGTGAGCTCGGCCGGGGTCTCCGGCGGCGGGGTGGGCAGGGCGGCGGAGAAGGCGACGTCGTAGTGCGCGTGCGCCTCGGCCGGTGCCGGCAGCAGCAGATAGCCGCGCAGGTCGATCCTGGCCCCGGTGGTGACGGTGGGACCGCCGGGCACGGCCGGCAGGGGGCCCAGGCCGCCCGCGGTGCCGACGGCCTGGATCCGGTCGCCGCTGATCCGTACGTCCACCACCCGGCCGTCCGCCAGCCTGGCCCCGGTGAGCAGCAGGACGGGCCCGTGCCCGAGCGGGTTGGCGGCCGGTCCGGGTCCGGGGTGCGGTCCGTCGGCGGCTGCGCTGTCCATCGCCCGGCTCCTTCTGGCGTCCGGTTCCTGCTCGGGTCAATGAGCGACGAGCCTACGGCGGGCGGGCCCGGGGCGCCGGGAGGCGGGCAATAGTCGTATCGGCTCGGGGCGCGCTCCCGGGGGGCGGGTCGAACGCCGGACCTTCGATCGCTCGCCCGTGCGCCCCGCCGACCTGCGGACTTCGCCGCGGGATACGGATTTCACCTCTGGGCGCGGAACGTGTAATCTCTTCCTCGTTCGCCCCTATAGCTCAGTCGGTAGAGCGTCTCCATGGTAAGGAGAAGGTCTGCGGTTCGATTCCGCATGGGGGCTCTGGTGAGAAGGAGTCGGCTTCGGCCGTGCTCCGGATCACTGTGGCGGTGTAGCTCAGTTGGTAGAGCAAGCGGCTCATAATCGCTGTGTCACCGGTTCAAGTCCGGTCACCGCTACCCCGCGTAGTCGGTCGGGGGATCATCTCCCGGTCGGCTACTGTTGTCTGTGTTCTCATTCATTGTCCAAGGAAGGCACTCCCGTGGCTGCCACCGATGTCCGCCCGAAGATCACGCTGGCCTGCGTGGAGTGCAAGGAGCGGAACTACATCACCAAGAAGAACCGGCGTAACGACCCGGACCGTCTTGAGATGAAGAAGCACTGCCCCCGCTGCAACTCGCACACCGCGCACCGCGAGACCCGCTGACCCTGTTGCAGGGCGACGGGCCTGTGTGACCAGGTCTACGACTCCGGGCCGCATCCCTCATTGGGGGGTGCGGCCCGGAGTCTTTTGTGTTCGAACCGTCTGTCCGCCGCGTTTCCTAGGAGCTGCCGATGGCACTCGACCCTTCCTTCATCGGGCGGACCTATCCGCCCACCGAGCCCTACGAGGTCGGCCGGGAGAAGATCCGCGAGTTCGCCGTCGCCGTGGGTGACGCCAACCCCGTGTACCGCGACCCGGAGGCGGCCAAGGCGCTCGGCCACCCGGACGTGATCGCGCCGCCGACCTTCCCGATCGTGCTCACCATGCGGGCCTCCGGCCAGGTGGTCCAGGACCCGGAGCTGGGCCTCGACTACAGCCGGGTCGTGCACGGCGACCAGAAGTTCAGCTACACCCGCCCGGTGCGGGCCGGTGACCGGCTGACCGTCTCGGTCACCGTCGACAACATCAAGTCGCTGGCGGGCAACGACGTGCTCACCGTGCGCGGCGAGGTGGCGGACGAGTCCGGCGAGCACGTGGTGACGTCGGTCATGACCCTGGTGGCCCGGGCCGCCGACGAGAAGGCGGGGGAGTGATCCCGATGGCGATCGGATACGACGAGGTCGAGGTCGGCACCGAGCTGCCGGCGCAGTCCTTCCCGGTGACCCGGGCCGCGCTGGTGCAGTACGCGGGCGCCTCCGGCGACTTCAACCCGATCCACTGGAACGAGAAGTTCGCGCTGGAGGTCGGCCTGCCCGACGTCATCGCGCACGGCATGTTCACCATGGCCGAGGCGGTCCGGGTGGTGACCGACTGGGTCGGCGACCCGGCCGCGGTGGTCGAGTACGGCGTCCGGTTCGTCCGTCCGGTGCCGGTGCCCAACGACGGCACCGGCTCGGTGGTCGAGGTCACCGGCAAGGTGGCCAAGCTGCTCGACGACCGCAGGGTCCAGGTCGACCTGCTGGCGACCTACCAGGGCCAGAAGGTGCTCGGCATGGCCAAGGCGGTCGTCCGGCTCGGCTGAGCCCGCGCCCCCTTCGCCCCCTTCGCCCCGCCCGGTGCCCCGGGGCACCCCGCCCGCTCCGGCCCGGCCACGCCCCGGGCCGGGCGGGGGCGGGCTCCCCGTACCCTGGGGGCGTGCTGGAAGAACTCGACGCCCCCCTCGCCCCGCTGACCACACTGCGGCTCGGCGGCCCGGCCCGCCGCCTGGTGACCGCGCACACCGACGACGAGGTGGTCGCCGCCGTCCGCGCCGCGGACGCGGCGGGACAGCCGCTGCTGGTGCTCGGCGGCGGCTCCAACCTGGTGATCGGCGACGCCGGCTTCCCCGGCACGGTGCTGCGGATCGCCACCACCGGCTTCGCCCTGGACGGCACCGTCCTGGAGCTGGCGGCCGGCGAGGTCTGGGCCGACGCGGTGGACCGCGCGGTCGGGGCCGGACTGGCCGGGATCGAGTTCCTGGCCGGCATCCCCGGCTCGGCCGGTGCCACCCCGGTGCAGAACGTCGGCGCCTACGGCCAGGAGGTCGCGCAGACGATCACCGAGGTGGTCGCCTACGACCGCCGGGCCGACGAGGTGGTCACCCTCGCCAACGCCGAGTGCGCGTTCTCCTACCGGCACAGCCGCTTCAAGGCGGACCCCGAGCGCTACGTGGTGCTGCGGGTCCGCTTCGGGCTGGAGGACGCCGCCGGGCGCTCCACCCCGGTCCGCTACGCCGAGGTCGCCAAGCACTTCGGGGTGGCCCAGGACGAGCGGGTCGACCTGCGGGAGGCGTACGCGGCCGTGCTCGGGCTGCGGGCCGGCAAGGGCATGGTGCTGGACCCGGCGGACCACGACACCTGGTCGGCGGGCTCCTTCTTCACCAACCCGGTGCTGGGCCCCGAGCAGTACGCGGCCTTCCTGGCGCTGGCCGCCGAGCGCGAGCTGACCGCCCCCGCCTACCCGGCGCCGGACGGGCACACCAAGACCTCGGCCGCCTGGCTGATCGACCGGGCCGGTTTCGGCAAGGGCTACGGGAGCGGCCCGGCGACCCTCTCCACCAAGCACACCCTGGCGCTCACCAACCGCGGCGCGGCCACCACCGAGGACCTCCTCGCGCTGGCCCGGGAGATCCGGGACGGGGTGCGGGCGGCCTTCGGGGTGGAGCTGGTGAACGAGCCGGTGATGGTCGGCGTCAGCCTCTGAGCGGCCCGGCCCCCGGGCTCTCCGGCCCTCAGGCCGTCAGCCAGGCGTCGATGTCCGCCAGCAGTTCCTTCCGCACGCTGTCCGGAGCGACCGAGCCGCGCACCGACTGCCGGGCCAGCTCGGCCAGCTCGGGGTCGGAGAAGCCCAGCACGTCGCGGGCCAGCCGGTACTGGTCGGCGAGCCTGGCCCCGAACAGCAGCGGGTCGTCGGCGCCGAGCGCCAGCGGCACCCCGGCGTCGAACAGCCGGCGCAGCGGGACGTCCTCCGGGCGCTCGTAGACGCCCAGCGACACGTTCGAGGACGGGCAGACCTCGCAGGTCACCTGGCGGTCGGCCAGCCGCTGCATCAGCCGCTCGTCCTCGGAGGCCCGTACCCCGTGGCCGATCCGGCCGGCGCCGAGGTCGTCCAGGCAGTCCCGGACGGACTCCGGGCCGGCCAGCTCGCCGCCGTGCGGGGCGGCCAGCAGCCCGCCCCGGCGGGCGATGTCGAAGGCCCGGTCGAAGTCGCGGGCCAGGCCGCGCCGCTCGTCGTTGGACAGGCCGAAGCCGACCACGCCCCGGTCGGTGTAGCGGACGGCGAGCCGGGCCAGCGTCCTGGCGTCCATCGGGGACTTCATCCGGTTGGCCGCGACCAGGACCCTGATGCCGACCCCGGTGGCGGCGGCGGCCTGCTCCACCGCGTCCAGGATGAGTTCCAGGGCCGGGATCAGTCCGCCGAGCCGGGGCGCGTAGGAGGTCGGGTCGACCTGGATCTCCAGCCAGCGGGAGCCGTCCCGCCGCTCGTCCTCGGCGGTCTCCAGGACCAGCCGACGGATGTCCTCCTCGTCGCGGAGCACCGAGCGGGCGGTGTCGTAGAGGCGCTGGAACCGGAACCAGCCGCGTTCGTCGGTGGCCCGCAGCCGGGGCGTCTCGCCGGAGCTGAGCGCCTCCGGCAGCCGGACCCGGTGCTTCTCGGCCAGTTCCAGCAGGGTGGCCGGGCGCATCGAGCCGGTGAAGTGCAGGTGCAGGTGGGCCTTCGGGAGGTCCCTGACGTCTCGCGGGTTCAGCAGGCGTTCCATTCACGAATCCTGCCGTATCGGGACCCCCTACGGGAACCGCCCTCTTTCCGGCCCCCGAAGGGGTGAAAAGAGGGCGGTCCGGTCAATCGGTGTTGACGTCACGCCCGGGGCGCGGCGTCGGACCCGAGGGTTCAGCGGGCCTCGGCCAGCAGCTTCTGGATCCGGCCGACACCCTCGGCGAGGTCGGCGTCGCCCAGGGCGTAGGAGAGCCGCAGGTAGCCGGGGGTGCCGAAGGCCTCGCCGGGAACGACCGCGACCTCGACCTCGTCCAGGATCAGCGAGGCCAGCTCGGCGGAGGTCTGCGGACGCTGCCCGCGGATCTCCTTGCCCAGCAGGGCCTTGACCGACGGGTACACGTAGAAGGCGCCCTCGGGCTCGGGGCAGAGCACGCCGTCGATCTCGTTGAGCATCCGGACGATGGTGCGGCGGCGCCGGTCGAAGGCGGTGCGCATCTCGTGGACGGCGGAGAGGTCGCCGGCGACGGCGGCCAGGGCGGCGCGCTGGGCCACGTTGGAGACGTTCGAGGTGGCGTGCGACTGCAGGTTGGTCGCGGCCTTGATCACGTCCTTGGGGCCGATCACCCAGCCCACCCGCCAGCCGGTCATCGCGTAGGTCTTGGCGACACCGTTGACCACGACGGTCTTGTCCGCGAGCTCCGGCAGCAGGGCCGGCAGCGAGACGAACTCCGCGTCGCCGTAGACCAGGTGCTCGTAGATCTCGTCGGTGAGCACCCACAGCCCGTGCTCCAGGGCCCAGCGGCCGATCGCCTCGGCCTCGGCCCGGGTGTACACCGCGCCGGTCGGGTTGGACGGCGAGACGAAGAGCACCACCTTGGTGTTCTCGGTGCGGGCGGCCTCCAGCTGCTCGACCGAGACCTTGTAGCCGGTGGTCTCGTCGGTCACGACCTCCACCGGCACACCGCCGGCCAGCTGGATCGACTCCGGGTAGGTGGTCCAGTACGGCGCCGGGACGATGACCTCGTCACCCGGGTCGAGGATCGCCGCGAACGCCTCGTAGATCGCCTGCTTGCCGCCGTTGGTCACCAGCACCTGGGAGGCGTCCACCGCGTAGCCGGAGTCGCGCAGCGTCTTGGCCGCGATCGCCTCCTTGAGCTCCGGCAGGCCGCCGGCCGGGGTGTAGCGGTGGTTCCTCGGGTCGCGGCAGGCCTCGACGGCCGCCTCGACGATGTAGTCCGGGGTGGGGAAGTCCGGCTCGCCGGCGCCGAAACCGATGACGGGCCGGCCGGCCGCCTTGAGGGCCTTGGCCTTGGCGTCCACGGCGAGGGTGGCGGACTCGGCGATCGCGCCGATCCGGGCGGAGACCCGGCGGTCGGCGGGACGGACGGAACGGTCGGGCTGCGGGGTGGAAGCGCTCATGCCTGCATCGTCGCAGACCGCACACCGCCCGGGCATGGCGGTTTCACGATATGTACGGGACCGTCCGGATGGCGGCCGGGTGGGGCCTCTGTGACGGCCCGAAAAGAAGAGGTTCGACCAAACGCCCCTCCACCCCGTACACTCACTGATCGACGGCCACCGAACGAACCGGAGCCTCCACCGCCGCACCGGAAACGGTGCGGACATCGGCGGAAGATACGGTAGGTTGGTCGTCACTACTGGGGCCGCGAGGTTCCGTAGGGCAATAGCTCAATTGGTAGAGCACCGGTCTCCAAAACCGGCGGTTGGGGGTTCAAGTCCCTCTTGCCCTGCTGCTTGATCCGTACTCAGCCCGTTCGCTCCACAGAGCGAGCGGGCTTGATGCGGAGAGGGCGCCGATCAGCACCGCTAGCCGGCCGCTCGTGCCTCTTCGGGTACGCAGTCGACGCTCGGCAGGACCCGGATTCAGGTGAGGACGAGTGACGGAGACCACGGGCTCCACCGCAACGCCTGAGAGCGGCAACCCCGAGGGGGCCGACGGCGCTGCCGAGACCACCCCTGCGGAGGGTGATTCGCGCCGCAAGCGCTCTGGCGAGAAGAAGTCCGGCAAGCGGGCCAAGAAGGGCGTCTTCGCCCGTCTCGCCCTCTTCTACCGGCAGATCATCGCCGAGCTGCGCAAGGTCGTCTGGCCCAGCCGCAACCAGCTGGTGAGCTACACCACGGTCGTGGTCGTGTTCGTGGTGGTCGTGATGGCGTTCGTCTCCGGCCTCGACTACGGCTTCTCCAAGGCCGCCCTCTGGATCTTCGGCTGACCCAGCCGTTCCACCTGTGCGTACAACCTCCCGACCCGGGCCGGTCCTCGGCCCGGGTCGAGCTGTCTGCGTCGGAGGTACGGGGCCGCTACCGTTGACTCGGTACTGTTGAAGTCTTCGAGGCGAACTTCCGGCGACCGCGTGAGCGGAGCGGAGCCGGACCGTCGCGGAGCGCGCCACCTTCACCATCTCCAGGAAAGAAGCAGCCACCGTGTCTGAGTCCCCCCTGTACGACGCCGACGAGACCGTCCTCGAGGCGGATGTCGCCGCCGAGGACGCGGCCGAGCTGGCTGACGCCGTCGAGTCCGACGAGCAGCAGATCGTGGACGCGGTCGACGCCGACGAGGACGAGGTCGAGGCGGACGACGAGGCCGAGGCCGGCGAGCCGGCCGAGGAGGTCGCGCTGCACGTGGAGACCGAGGAGGAGCTCGTCGAGGACGCCGCCGACGAGAGCGCCGAGGACGCCGCCGACGAGAGTGCCGAGGACGACGAGGACGAGGCCGCCGAGGAGGAGGCCGTCGAGGTCGACCCGGTCGCCAAGTTCCGCGAGGACCTCCGGTTCATGCCGGGCGAGTGGTACGTGATCCACACCTACGCCGGCTACGAGAACCGGGTGAAGCAGAACCTGGAGCAGCGCGCGGTCTCCCTCAACGTCGAGGAGTACATCTTCCAGGCCGAGGTGCCGCAGGAGGAGGTCGTCCAGATCAAGAACGGCGACCGCAAGACCATCCGCCAGAACAAGCTCCCCGGCTACGTCCTGGTGCGCATGGACCTCACCCCGGAGTCCTGGGGCGTCGTGCGCAACACCCCCGGTGTCACCGGCTTCGTCGGCAACGCCTACGACCCGTACCCGCTGACCCTGGACGAGGTCGTCAAGATGCTCGCCCCCGACGTCGAGCGCCAGGCGGCCAAGGAGGCCGGCAAGCCCTCGCCGGTCAAGCCCAGCGAGATCCAGGTCCTCGACTTCGAGGTCGGCGACTCGGTCACCGTCACCGACGGTCCGTTCGCGACCCTGCAGGCGACCATCAACGAGATCAACCCCGACTCGAAGAAGGTCAAGGGCCTGGTCGAGATCTTCGGCCGGGAGACCCCGGTCGAGCTCTCCTTCGACCAGATCCAGAAGAACTAGTCCCACAGTCTTCGGATTCGGGGCGGGCCCGCGGGCCCGCCCCGAATCCGTTTTGTTCCAGCGACGCCTAGGCGTTAGCCTGGTCCGATGTGTGTGCTGGCGACCGGGTGTCGCCCCGCGTCCGCACACACCAGCAATCACCTCTCGGAAGGACCCGGAGAGACATGCCTCCCAAGAAGAAGAAGGTCACGGGGCTTATCAAGCTCCAGATCAACGCCGGTGCGGCGAACCCGGCCCCGCCGGTCGGCCCCGCGCTGGGTCAGCACGGCGTCAACATCATGGAGTTCTGCAAGGCCTACAACGCTGCGACCGAGTCGCAGCGCGGCATGATCGTGCCGGTGGAGATCACGGTCTACGAGGACCGTTCCTTCACCTTCATCACGAAGACGCCGCCGGCCGCGCGCCTCATCCTGAAGGCCGCCGGTATCGAGAAGGGCTCGAGCGAGCCGCACAAGACCAAGGTCGCGAAGCTCACCGCCGCCCAGGTCCGTGAGATCGCCACGACCAAGATGCCCGACCTGAACGCCAACGACCTGGACGCCGCGTCCAAGATCATCGCCGGCACCGCCCGGTCGATGGGCATCACGGTCGAGGGCTGATCACCCTTCTCGTCCCCGTGGTAGGGCCCGCGCAGGCCCGTGACACCACAACTCCATTCACCATTCAGGAGCAGCTATGAAGCGCAGCAAGGCCCTGAAGGCCGCGGACGCCCAGGTCGACCGCGAGCGCCTTTACGCCCCCCTCGAGGCCATCCGCCTCGCCAAGGCGACCAGCACCAGCAAGTTCGACGGCACCGTCGAGGTCGCCATGCGTCTGGGCGTCGACCCGCGCAAGGCCGACCAGATGGTCCGCAGCACCGTGATCCTCCCGCACGGCACCGGTAAGACCGCTCGGGTCCTGGTCTTCGCGACCGGCGAGCGTGCCGAGGCCGCGCGTGCTGCGGGCGCCGACATCGTCGGTGCCGACGAGCTCATCGACGAGGTCGCGAAGGGCAAGCTGGACTTCGACGCCGTCGTCGCCACCCCGGACCTCATGGGCAAGGTCGGCCGCCTCGGCCGCGTGCTCGGTCCCCGTGGTCTGATGCCGAACCCGAAGACCGGCACCGTCACCCCGGATGTCGCCAAGGCTGTCAACGACATCAAGGGCGGCAAGATCGAGTTCCGCGTCGACAAGCACTCGAACCTGCACTTCATCATCGGGAAGGCCTCCTTCACCGACGAGCAGCTGGTCGAGAACTACGCCGCCGCGCTGGACGAGGTGCTCCGCGCCAAGCCGTCCGCCGCCAAGGGCCGCTACATCAAGAAGACCGCGTTCTCGACCACCATCGGCCCCGGCATCCTGGTGGACCCGAACCGCACCCGCAACCTCCTCGTCGAGGAGGACCCGGCCGCGGTCTGATCGCAGCCGACCTTCGTACGGCGGGCCCGTACCCCCTTCACCGGGGGTGCGGGCCCGCTGTCGTTCCCCGATCGATACCCCCTGCCGGGGGAACGGGCGGACGGTCCGTCGTACGCTCGGCCGGTCCGCCCGCGCGTTCCCGGCCGAGGGAGCCCGCCGCCGTCCGACCGCCGGAGTGTGCCGTGCCCGCTCTTCGCCCCGCCGCCAAGGGGGCGGCCCTGCTGCTGCTCGCCGCAGGCCTCACCGCGTGCAGTGTGCTGGCCGTCTCCGGCGACCGCACCCCGATCAGCGACCGGCCCACCGTCCGGCCGCCCCGGCAGGTGCTGCTGTCCGCCTCGCAACGGCTGGACGACGCCGGCGGGGCGCGGATCCAGGCGGTCGAGGAGGGCCCGGCGGGGCGGCGGAGCGCGAGCGGCACGGTGTCCTGGGGCGCCCACGACTCGGCCGAGCTGACCGTGACCGACGAGCTGGGGACCGGGCGGCTGCGGGGCCGGGACGGCGCCCTGGACCTCGGCTACGCCGGCGCGGCGCCCCGGACCGCGGACCGGGACCGGGCGGAGTCGCTGGACCCGCGGGCCGTCGCCGGCGGACAGGGCGGCTGGTCCGGCGGCTGGATCACCGGCCTGCTCGCCAACCCGGGCGGGTCGGCGCGGCTGATGGCGCTGGCCGGCAAGCTCACCCCGCTGGGCGGCGAGGAGCTGAACGGCGGGACGGTCGCGCACTACCGGGGCGCCGCGCCGGTGGCGGACTACTTCGGCGCCGAGGAGGGGCTGAGCCCGGCCCGGCTGAACGAGAAGCTCGACTACTACGAGCGGCGCGGGGTGGCCGCCGTCGAGTACGACTTCTGGGTGGCGCCGGGGGACCGGCTGCTGCGGGTGCGGTCCACGGTCCGGGGCGCGTCCGGCGCCGTGGTGACCACCACGGACATCGCCGAGGGCGCCGAGCCGGCCGAGGGCGCCGCCACCGACGCGCCCGCCGAGGCTCCCGCCGCGCCGTCGGCCCCCGCGGGCTGAACCGGCCGGACCGGGACGGCCGGTGCGGCCGAGTGGCGGGGGGTGCCACGGAGCCGCGCGGGACCGGGTGGCAAGGTGGGCGGGAGCGGACGGGCCGGCCTGGGTGGCCGTCCGCCGAGGACGGATCCGACGGGGAGGCCTGGATGGCGGTGCGGCAGCGGCTGGCGGCGGTGGTCGCCGCCGCGGTGCTGGCGGGCGGCCTGAGCGGGTGCGGCGGGGCGGACGGCCCGGCCCCGGGCGGCTCGCCGAGCGAGTCCGGCGCCCCGACGCCGACGCCCAGCAGCGCGTCCCCGACCTGGCCGGCCAAGCCGACCGACCGCTCGCCGCACGGCGTGCTGCTCTCGGCCCAGCTGGCCATGCAGACCGCGCGCCGGGCGAAGGTGAGCTACCGGCTGGGCTCGGACGCCGGCTCCGGCCCGCTGTTCTGGCAGCCGAAGACCGCGCTCCAGGTCAAACGTTCCACCCCGGCGGCGGCCGAGCAGCTGATCGTCGTGGACACCGTCGCCTACGAGGGCGGCGACGCGGCCACCGCGGCCCGGCTGGGCGGACGGCACTGGGAGCGGTTCGCCGGGGCGCCGGGGCCGGACGGGCACCGGGAGATCCCGTACGCCGGGCTGATCGATCTGCTCAACCCGGTGGTGGCGCTGGCCGCCGCGACCGCCGACGGGACCACCGCCCAGTACGTCGGCGAGGAGAAGTTCGAGGACTCCACGGTGGAGCACTACCGGGTGAGCACCGACGCGGCCCGCTACGCGGCGGCGCAGACCCAGCTGGGCCCGGCCCGCCGGGAGGGGCTGCGGACGGCGCTGGCGCCCGGCGGCTCCGCCTCGCTCACCCTGGACCTCTGGCTGAACGACAAGGACCAGCTGGTCCGGCTGCAGCGGACCGGGGCGGGCGACAGCGGCCGGCTGGACGACTCGGTGCTCTACACCGAGCCCGGCGGCCCGCTCTCGGCGCAGGCCCCGGCCGAGGCGGACACCGTGGACACCGGCACCCGCAGCATCCCGCCGACGGCCCGCTGAGCCGTCCCACCGCTGTCGCCAGGGGCGATTTGCCCCGGACGGCGGCGTCCGGCTACTGTGGCGGAAGCCAAAGACCGCTGGTTGTCGCGCTGCCCCCGTCAGGGAGTGCGTGACCGAAGGATCCGCGCCTCGTGCGCGGGCAGCCCGCGCAGGATTGTTTGGAGCTTCGATCTCCGGGTCGCGTGCCTCGCACGTGGGCCCGTCGAGTTCACCAAGAGCCCCGTGCGCCTGCGCACCGGGGCTCATCTGCTTTTCCGCAGAGGTTCTCCTCCGTCCAGCGGTTCGAGGCGCGAATGGTCGACTCTCGCGGTCGGCCTGATTTCGACATCACGGAAGGAGGCGTAAGCCTATGGCTAGGCCCGACAAGGCTGCTGCCGTCGCCGAGATCACGGAGCTTTTCCGTGGCTCGAACGCTGCGGTGCTGACCGAGTACCGCGGTCTGACGGTGAAGCAGGTCAAGACCCTGCGTCGCTCGCTGGGCGAGAACGCCCAGTACGCCGTGGTGAAGAACACGCTGACCAAGATCGCGGCCAACGAGGTCGGGATCACGGAGCTGGACGACCTGTTCGCCGGTCCGACGGCTGTCGCCTTCGTCACCGGTGACCCGGTGGAGTCGGCGAAGGCTCTGCGTGACTTCGCCAAGGAGAACCCTGCTCTCGTCATCAAGGGCGGTGTCCTTGACGGTAAGGCGCTGTCCGCCGACGAGATCAAGAAGCTCGCGGACCTCGAGTCCCGCGAGGTGCTGCTCGCCAAGCTGGCGGGTGCCATGAAGGGCAAGCAGTCGCAGGCTGCCGCGCTCTTCCAGGCCCTGCCCTCGAAGCTCGTCCGCACGGTCGAGGCCCTTCGGGAAAAGGTCGAGCAGGGCGGTGCCGGTACGCCGGCTCCCGCCGCCGAGGAGACCGCGGCCGAGTAATCGGCCGAGGCCCTGCCTCGCTGCGGGCCCGTACGCCCGCCAACCCGTACATCCGGCACCACCTGCCGATTTAGTGGAAGGACGCCAATCATGGCGAAGCTGACCCAGGACGAGCTGCTCGCGCAGTTCGAGGACCTGACCCTCATCGAGCTGGCCGCCTTCGTGAAGGCCTTCGAGGAGAAGTTCGACGTCACCGCTGCCGCTCCGGTCGCCGTTGCCGGCATCGCCGGCCCGGGCGCCGTGGCCGAGGCCGTCGAGGAGCAGGACGAGTTCGACGTCATCCTCGAGGGCGCTGGCGACAAGAAGATCCAGGTCATCAAGGAGGTGCGCACCCTGACCTCCCTCGGCCTGAAGGAGGCCAAGGACCTCGTTGACACCGCTGGTGCCAAGGTCCTGGAGAAGGTTGCCAAGGACGTTGCCGAGAAGGCCAAGGCCGCTCTCGAGGGCGCCGGCGCCAAGGTCACCGTCAAGTGACTCGCCGCCCCCTCTGAGGGGGCAGTGGGCCGGGCCGATCACCCTTGCGGGTGGTCGGCCCGGCTTTTTGCGTTTCCGGCGCCGTCCGGCTGCTGCCGGGCCGGCGCCGGGCCGCCGTTCCGGGCCGACGCGCCGGTGGCCGCCGGGCCCCGGACGGCCGGTGGGCGGCCGGTCGGTGGCCGCTCCCCGGCGCGTCCCGGGCCGGTCCCCGGCGGGTCGCCGGCGGGTCGCGGCGGCGCGGCCGATCGGGCACTCGGCACTGTCGGTGCGGACGGGTATGGTGATCGCTGTCATCGGCTACGGCCCCGACCACGGCTTCTGTAACGCCGGGGTGGCCCGGAGCGATGAAAGGGACGAGGCCCGCACCGGAGGCGGGCCCTTGACGAACCCGGCGGGCGCGCGCGATTCTCGAGGCGCGAGTCCGCCCCGGTTGGTCGACCGCCGGATGCATAACCGGCGGCTCCGGAGGGAAGTGACTCCACGTGAGTCGTGGGCCCGGACGAGTCCGGGCCGCTGCAGTACCCGGAGGGCGTTCGCGCCCGACGGCTACCGGGAGGAGTCTCCGATTCGGTCTCCGAATCAGAGCTGGACAGCAGTGTCGCCTTTGGCTACACTGTCCCTTTGCGCTGCCTGTTAGCTGCTCCGTGACTCGTCGCCCGGAGTTTGCGTTGCCCTGAAGGGGTCTGGCACCGCCTCCGCAAAGCGGCTCTGACCTGAGGTTTCGACCTCGGCGGAGGCCAGCGGCGAGGGAGGTGGGACCGAGCCACTGAAGGCCCGGCCGGTACGCGCGTAGTGAGCTCCGAGCCCTCGGAAGGACCCCCCTCTTGGCCGCGCCGCGCAACGCCTCGAACAATTCCGCCGCATCCACCGCCCCGCTCCGCGTCTCGTTCGCGAAGATCAAGGAGCCCCTCGAGGTCCCTAACCTCCTGGCCCTGCAGACCGAGAGCTTTGACTGGCTGCTCGGTAACGCGGCCTGGAAGACCCGGGTCGAGCGGGCGCTGGACAACGGTCAGGACGTCCCCACGAAGTCCGGTCTGGAGGAGATCTTCGAGGAGATCTCGCCGATCGAGGACTTCAGCGGGTCGATGTCGCTGACCTTCCGCGACCACCGTTTCGAGCCGCCGAAGAACTCCATTGACGAGTGCAAGGACCGCGACTTCACGTTCGCGGCCCCGCTCTTCGTCACGGCCGAGTTCACCAACAACGAGACCGGTGAGATCAAGTCTCAGACGGTCTTCATGGGCGATTTCCCGCTCATGACCCACAAGGGCACGTTCGTGATCAACGGCACCGAGCGTGTCGTCGTGTCGCAGCTCGTCCGCTCGCCGGGCGTGTACTTCGACTCCACCCTGGACAAGGTGTCCGACAAGGACATCTACTCCTGCAAGGTCATCCCCTCGCGCGGTGCCTGGCTGGAGATGGAGATCGACAAGCGCGACATGGTCGGCGTTCGCATCGACCGCAAGCGCAAGCAGTCGGTCACCGTGCTGCTCAAGGCCCTCGGCTGGACCAACGAGATGATTCTCGAGGAGTTCGGCGAGTACGAGTCGATGCGCGCCACCCTGGAGAAGGACCACACCCAGGGCCAGGACGACGCGCTGCTCGACATCTACCGCAAGCTGCGTCCCGGGGAGCCGCCGACCCGCGAGGCCGCGCAGACGCTGTTGGAGAACCTCTACTTCAACCCGAAGCGCTACGACCTCGCCAAGGTCGGCCGTTACAAGGTCAACCGCAAGCTCGGCAACGCCGAGTCGCTGGACTCCGGTGTGCTCACCGAGCCCGACATCATCGGTGCGATCAAGTACCTGGTGAAGCTGCACGCCGGCGAGGTGGAGTGGCAGGACGAGTCCGGCCGCGACATCGTCGTCGAGGTCGACGACATCGACCACTTCGGCAACCGCCGTCTGCGCAACGTGGGCGAGCTCATCCAGAACCAGGTCCGTACGGGTCTCGCCCGTATGGAGCGCGTCGTGCGCGAGCGCATGACCACCCAGGACGTCGAGGCGATCACGCCGCAGACCCTGATCAACATCCGGCCGGTCGTCGCCTCCATCAAGGAGTTCTTCGGCACCAGCCAGCTGTCGCAGTTCATGGACCAGACGAACCCGCTGTCGGGCCTGACCCACAAGCGCCGTCTGTCCGCCCTCGGCCCCGGTGGTCTGTCCCGTGAGCGGGCCGGCTTCGAGGTCCGAGACGTGCACCCCTCGCACTACGGCCGCATGTGTCCGATCGAGACCCCCGAAGGCCCGAACATCGGTCTGATCGGCTCGCTCGCCTCCTACGGCCGGGTCAACGCGTTCGGCTTCATCGAGACCCCGTACCGCAAGGTCATCGAGGGTGTCGTCACCGAGCAGGTCGACTACCTCACCGCCGACGAGGAGGACCGCTTCGTCATCGCGCAGGCCAACGCCCCGCTGACGGCGGAGCTGACCTTCGCGGAGCCGCGTGTCCTGGTCCGCCGCCGCGGCGGCGAGATCGACTACATCCCCGGCACCGAGATCGACTACATGGACGTCTCGCCGCGCCAGATGGTGTCGGTCGCGACCGCCATGATCCCGTTCCTCGAGCACGACGACGCCAACCGCGCGCTCATGGGCTCGAACATGATGCGCCAGGCGGTGCCGCTGCTGAAGAGCGAGGCTCCGCTGGTCGGTACCGGCATGGAGTACCGCTGCGCCGTCGACGCCGCGGACGTCATCACCGCCGAGAAGGCCGGTGTCGTCCAGGAGGTCTCGGCCGACTACGTCACCGTGGCGAACGACGACGGCACGTACACCACGTACCGCGCCGCCAAGTTCACCCGCTCCAACCAGGGCACCGCCTTCAACCAGAAGGTGCTCGTGGACGAGGGCGCCCGGGTCGAGTCCGGCCAGGTGCTCGCCGACGGTCCTTGCACCGACGAGGGCGAGATGGCCCTCGGCAAGAACCTGCTGGTGGCGTTCATGTCCTGGGAGGGTCACAACTACGAGGACGCGATCATCCTGTCGCAGCGCCTCGTGCAGGACGACGTCCTCTCCTCGATCCACATCGAGGAGCACGAGGTCGACGCCCGTGACACCAAGCTGGGCCCCGAGGAGATCACCCGGGACATCCCGAACGTCTCCGAGGAGGTCCTCGCCGACCTCGACGAGCGCGGCATCATCCGCATCGGCGCCGATGTCGTCACCGGCGACATCCTGGTCGGCAAGGTCACGCCCAAGGGCGAGACCGAGCTGACCCCGGAGGAGCGCCTGCTCCGCGCGATCTTCGGCGAGAAGGCCCGTGAGGTCCGCGACACCTCGCTGAAGGTGCCGCACGGTGAGTCCGGCAAGGTCATCGGCGTCCGCGTCTTCGACCGCGAAGAGGGCGACGAGCTGCCCCCGGGCGTCAACCAGCTGGTCCGCGTCTACGTGGCCCAGAAGCGCAAGATCACCAACGGTGACAAGCTCGCCGGCCGTCACGGCAACAAGGGCGTCATCTCGAAGATCCTGCCGGTCGAGGACATGCCGTTCCTGGAGGACGGCACCCCGGTCGACATCATCCTCAACCCGCTGGGTGTCCCGTCCCGAATGAACCCGGGACAGGTCCTGGAGATCCACCTCGGGTGGCTCGCCAAGCAGGGCTGGGACGTCTCCGGCCTCGCCGACGAGTGGGCCCAGCGCCTGCAGGCGATCGGCGCCGACCAGGTCGACGGTGGCACCAACCTCGCCACCCCGGTCTTCGACGGCGCCCGCGAGGACGAGATCACCGGCCTGCTGGACCACACCACCCTCACCCGTGACGGTGAGCGCCTGGTGAACTCCACCGGTAAGGCCCGGCTGTTCGACGGCCGCTCCGGCGAGCCGTTCCCGATGCCGGTCTCGGTCGGCTACATGTACATCCTCAAGCTGCACCACCTGGTCGACGACAAGCTGCACGCCCGTTCGACCGGTCCGTACTCGATGATCACCCAGCAGCCGCTCGGTGGTAAGGCGCAGTTCGGTGGTCAGCGATTCGGTGAGATGGAGGTGTGGGCCCTCGAGGCGTACGGCGCGGCCTACGCGCTGCAGGAGCTCCTCACCATCAAGTCCGACGACGTCCTCGGCCGTGTGAAGGTCTACGAGGCCATCGTCAAGGGCGAGAACATCCCCGAGCCCGGCATTCCCGAGTCCTTCAAGGTGCTCATCAAGGAAATGCAGTCGCTCTGCCTCAACGTGGAGGTGCTGTCCTCGGACGGCCAGTCCATCGAGATGCGGGACTCCGACGAGGACGTGTTCCGCGCCGCCGAGGAGCTCGGCATCGACCTGTCCCGGCGCGAGCCGAGCAGCGTCGAAGAGGTCTGACGGAGGCCGGGCCGGCTGCTCACCGAGCAGCCGGCCCGCCCCCAGGCCCCCCTCAGACCACATGAACGACTCTCGACTTACGAAAGAGGGCTTGACGACCAGTGCTTGACGTCAACTTCTTCGACGAGCTCCGCATCGGCCTGGCCACCGCCGACGACATCCGCCAGTGGTCGCACGGCGAGGTCAAGAAGCCGGAGACCATCAACTACCGCACCCTGAAGCCCGAAAAGGACGGACTCTTCTGCGAGAAGATCTTCGGTCCGACCCGGGACTGGGAGTGCTACTGCGGCAAGTACAAGCGCGTCCGCTTCAAGGGCATCATCTGTGAGCGCTGCGGCGTCGAGGTGACCCGCGCCAAGGTGCGTCGTGAGCGGATGGGCCACATCGAGCTGGCCGCCCCGGTCACCCACATCTGGTACTTCAAGGGTGTGCCGTCCCGCCTCGGCTACCTGCTGGACCTGGCGCCGAAGGACCTCGAGAAGGTCATCTACTTCGCCGCCTACATGATCACCTGGGTGGACGACGAGCGCCGTCAGCGCGACCTGCCGTCCCTGGAGGCGCACGTCTCGGTCGAGCGCCAGCAGATCGAGAACCGTCGCGACTCCGACCTGGAGACCCGCGCCAAGAAGGCCGAGACCGACCTCGCCGAGCTGGAGGCCGAGGGCGCCAAGGCCGACGTGCGCCGCAAGGTGCGCGAGGGCGCCGAGCGCGAGATGAAGCAGCTGCGCGACCGCGCGCAGCGCGAGCTCGACCGCCTCGACGAGGTGTGGGCCCGCTTCAAGAACCTCAAGGTCCAGGACCTCGAGGGCGACGAGCTGCTCTACCGCGAGCTGCGCGACCGCTTCGGCACCTACTTCTCCGGCTCGATGGGCGCGGCGGCCCTCAAGGACCGCCTCGAGACCTTCGACCTGGCGGAGGAGTCCGAGCGCCTGCGCGAGATCATCCGCACCGGCAAGGGCCAGAAGAAGACCCGTGCGCTCAAGCGCCTCAAGGTCGTCTCCGCGTTCCTGCAGACCACCAACAAGCCCAACGGCATGGTGCTGGACTGCGTCCCGGTCATCCCGCCGGACCTGCGTCCGATGGTGCAGCTGGACGGTGGCCGCTTCGCGACCTCCGACCTGAACGACCTGTACCGCCGTGTGATCAACCGCAACAACCGCCTGAAGCGGCTTCTCGACCTCGGCGCGCCCGAGATCATCGTGAACAACGAGAAGCGCATGCTCCAGGAGGCCGTCGACGCGCTGTTCGACAACGGCCGTCGCGGCCGTCCGGTCACCGGTCCGGGCAACCGCCCGCTGAAGTCCCTCAGCGACATGCTGAAGGGCAAGCAGGGTCGTTTCCGCCAGAACCTGCTCGGCAAGCGAGTCGACTACTCGGCCCGTTCGGTCATCGTCGTCGGCCCGCAGCTCAAGCTGCACCAGTGCGGTCTGCCGAAGGCCATGGCGCTGGAGCTCTTCAAGCCGTTCGTGATGAAGCGCCTGGTCGACCTGAACCACGCGCAGAACATCAAGTCGGCCAAGCGCATGGTCGAGCGCGCCCGTCCGGTCGTGTGGGACGTCCTCGAAGAGGTCATCGCCGAGCACCCGGTCCTGCTGAACCGTGCGCCCACCCTGCACCGCCTCGGCATCCAGGCCTTCGAGCCGCAGCTGGTCGAGGGCAAGGCCATCCAGATCCACCCGCTCGTCTGCACCGCGTTCAACGCGGACTTCGACGGTGACCAGATGGCCGTCCACCTGCCGCTCTCCGCGGAGGCGCAGGCCGAGGCCCGCATCCTGATGCTGTCCTCGAACAACATCCTGAAGCCGGCCGACGGTCGCCCCGTCACCATGCCGACCCAGGACATGGTGCTCGGTCTGTTCTTCCTGACCTCGGACCGCGACAACGTGAAGGGCGCCGGCCGCACCTTCTCGTCGACCGCCGAGGCGATCATGGCCTTCGACGCCCGCGAGCTGGGCGTCCAGGCTCCGATCGAGCTGCGCCTGCCGATCGGCACCGTGCCGCCGCGCGGCTGGACCCCGCCGCTGGACGAGGACGGTCAGTCGTCCTGGTTCGAGGGCGAGTCCTTCCGTCTGAAGACCACCCTGGGCCGCGCGCTCTTCAACGAGCTGCTGCCCGAGGACTACCCGTTCGTCGACTACGAGGTGGGCAAGAAGCAGCTCTCCGCGATCGTCAACGACCTGGCCGAGCGCTACCCCAAGGTCACCGTCGCGGCGACCCTGGACAACCTGAAGGCGGCCGGCTTCCACTGGTCGACCCGTTCGGGTGTCACCGTCTCGATCTCCGACGTCGTGGTCCCGCCGAACAAGGGCCAGATCCTCGAGGGCTACGAGGCCCAGGCGGAGAAGATCCAGAAGCAGTACGAGCGCGGTCTGATCACCAACGACGAGCGCAAGCAGGAGCTCATCGGCATCTGGACCCGGGCGACCAACGAGGTCGCCGAGGCCATGAACGAGAACTTCCCGAAGACGAACCCCATCTTCATGATGGTCGACTCGGGTGCTCGTGGAAACATGATGCAGATGCGTCAGATCGCCGGTATGCGTGGTCTGGTGTCCAACGCGAAGAACGAGACCATCGCGCGACCCATCAAGGCGTCGTTCCGTGAGGGCCTCTCCGTGCTGGAGTACTTCATCTCCACCCACGGTGCCCGTAAGGGTCTCGCGGACACCGCCCTCCGTACCGCCGACTCCGGCTACCTCACCCGTCGTCTGGTCGACGTCTCCCAGGACGTCATCATTCGCGAGGAGGACTGCGGCACCGAGCGCGGCCTCAAGCTGGCGATCGGCACGGTCGAGAACGGCGTCCTGCGCAAGACGGACGACGTCGAGACCAGCGTCTACGCCCGCATGCTCGCCGAGGACATCACGGTGGACGGCAAGCTCCTCGCCACCGCCAACACCGACCTCGGTGACGTGCTGATCGACGAGCTGATCCGCCACGGCATCAGCGAGGTCAAGACCCGCTCGATCCTGACCTGTGAGTCGGCCGTCGGCACCTGTGCCTTCTGCTACGGCCGCTCGCTGGCCACCGGCAAGCTGGTCGACATCGGTGAGGCGGTCGGCATCATCGCCGCCCAGTCCATCGGTGAGCCCGGTACCCAGCTGACCATGCGTACCTTCCACACCGGTGGTGTGGCCGGTGACGACATCACGCAGGGTCTGCCCCGTGTCGTCGAGCTCTTCGAGGCCCGTACCCCCAAGGGTGTGGCCCCGATCTCGGAGGCCCAGGGCCGGGTCCGCATCGAGGACACCGAGAAGACCCGCAAGCTGGTCGTCACGCCGGACGACGGCACCGACGAGATCGCCTACCCGGTCTCGAAGCGTGTGAAGCTGCTCGTCAGCGAGGGCGAGGCGGTCGAGGTCGGCCAGAAGCTGACCATGGGTGCCACCAACCCGCACGACGTGCTGCGGATCATGGGCCAGCGTGCCGTCCAGATCCACCTGGTCGCCGAGGTCCAGAAGGTCTACAACTCGCAGGGTGTGTCGATCCACGACAAGCACATCGAGATCATCATCCGGCAGATGCTCCGCCGCGTGACGATCATCGAGTCGGGCGACGCCGAGCTGCTCCCGGGCGAGCTCGTCGAGCGCGGCCGCTTCGAGACCGAGAACCGTCGCGTGGTCTCCGAGGGCGGTCACCCCGCCTCCGGCCGTCCGCAGCTGATGGGTATCACCAAGGCCTCGCTGGCCACCGAGTCCTGGCTGTCGGCCGCCTCCTTCCAGGAGACGACCCGGGTCCTCACCGACGCGGCGATCCACGCCAAGTCGGACCCGCTGCTGGGCCTCAAGGAGAACGTCATCCTCGGTAAGCTCATCCCGGCCGGTACGGGTCTGCCCCGCTACCGCAACATCCGGGTCGAGCCGACCGAGGAGGCCAAGGCCGCGATGTACTCGGCCGTCGGCTACGACGACTACGACCTGTCGCCCTTCGGCGCCGGCTCCGGCCAGGCGGTCCCGCTGGACGACTACGACTACGGCCCGTACACCGGCTGAGTCGAAGGTTCCTGATCGCAGGGCGGTCACCCCGAACGGGGTGGCCGCCCTGCGGCGTTCCCGGGCTCCGTCGCACGGGGGAGGGCCGGAGACCGGTCCCGCGGGGGAGGCGTCGCGGGGGCCGGGCGCGGCAGGCTCTGACCCGTCGGAACGAGGACGGGTGGAGGACGTGGGCATGGACGTGCGACGGGTGCTGGGGGCGGCGGCGATCACCGGGGCGGTGGCGCTGGGCTCGGTCGGCTGCTTCTGGGACCGGGAGGAGGGCCGCGAGCGGCTGACGGTCTCCTACGGGGTGGCCGGGCCGGTGGACGAGCTGGTGGTGGACGGCCGGACCGGCGGCATCGAGGTCCGGGCCGGGGACACCCTGCGGGTGGTCGAGAAGCAGGACTTCCGCGGCGAGCCGCCGCGGACCAGGCACTCGCTGGTGGACGGCACGCTCCGGCTGGCGTACGACTGCTCGCACTGCGGGGTCGGCTACGAGGTGACCGTCCCGGCCGGCACGGCGGTGCGGCTGAACAGCGGGACCGGCGGGATCCGGCTGCGCGGCCTGGCCGGGGAGGTGCAGGCCACGGCCGGTGTCGGCGGGGTGGAGGCGAGCGGTCTGACCTCGGCGAAGGTCCGGGTGGTCGCGGACACCGGCGGGGTCGAGCTCTCCTTCGCCGCGAGCCCGACCTCGGTGGAGGTCCGGGCCGGGATCGGCGGGGTCCGGGTCGCGGTGCCCGGGGGCGAGCCGTACGCGGTGGACGCCGGGGCCGGGGTCGGCGGGGTCGAGGTGACGGTGCCCCGGCAGGACGGCGCGGCGCGCAGGATCACGGCGCGGGCCGGGACCGGGGGCGTGGCGGTCGTCGGTGGGTGAACCGGGGGCCGGGCCGGGACTGCCCACCGAGCTGCCGGTCGGGCATGATCTTCTGGGCGGGGAGGGGGTCCCCGAGTACGGGGGAGACGCGGTGACGGGACGAGCGGCGCGGTGGCGCGCCCGGCTGACCGGGGTCGACCCGTACGTGGTCGACGGCCTGTTGGCGGTGGGCTCGGCGGCGGTCTCGCTCTGGTCGGTGTACCACGACGACACCGCCTGGGACCGGTGGGTCTACCTGCTGGCGCTCGGCACGGCCCTTCCGCTGCCCTGGCGACGCCGGGCGCCGGTCACCGTACTGGTGATCAGCGGCGGGCTGTCGGCGGCGCTCTCGGTGCTCGCCCACTCGGCGATGCCGCAGCTGCCGCTGTACGCGGTGGTCGCCCTCTACACGGTGGCCGACCGGGCCGGGGAGCGGCAGCGCTGGACGGTGCTGGCGGTGACGGTGGTCGCCAACGTGGTGGGCACGCACTCGCCGAACGGCGCGCTGTTCTCGCTGCTCACCTCGGTCGGCGCGTTCGTCTTCGGCTGCCTGGTGCGGGAGCTGCGGCGGCTGGCGGCGGTGGAGGCGGAGCGGGCCCGGGAGGCCGGCCGGCGGGCGGCCAGTGACGCCGCCCGCGCGGTGGCCGAGGAACGCGCCCGGATCGCGCGGGAGATGCACGACATCCTGGCGCACGCCGTCTCGCTGATGGTGATCCAGGCGGAGGCGGGGCCGCTGGTGGTCCGCGGCGACCCGGAGCGGGCGATCAAGGTCTTCGACACCATCGCCGACTCCGGGCGGGACGCCATGGTCCAGCTGCGGCGGGTCCTGGGGGTGCTGAAGGAGGACGGCGCGGTGCCGGAGCTGGCCCCGCAGCCCCGGCTGGCCGAACTGCCCGCGCTGGCCGAGCGGGTGCGCCGCACCGGGCTGCGGGTCGAGCTGGAGGTCGACGATCCGGCCGGGCCGCTGCCCGCCGACATCGAGGCGGCCGGCTACCGGATCGTGCAGGAGGCGCTGACCAACACGGTCAAGCACGCGGAGGCCGGCCGGGTCGTGGTCCGGGTGCTCCGGGAGGGGACGGAACTGGTGGTGCTGGTGTCGGACGACGGGGGCGGGGTGCGGCCGCGGCCGGACCGCGCGGCGGGCGGCCTCTCCGGCGGCCGGGGGCTGGTCGGCATCCGGGAGCGGGCGGCGGCCTGCGGCGGCCGGGCGGAGGCCGGTCCCGGGCCGGAGGGCCGGGGGTTCCTGGTGAGTGCCCGGCTGCCGCTGGGCGCCGAGGAGAGGGTGGGGGCGTGAAGCCGATCAGGGTGGTCGTCGCGGACGACCAGGAGCTGGTGCGGGCCGGGTTCGGGATGATCCTGGACGCGCAGCCGGACATCGAGGTGGTCGCCGAGGCGGCGGACGGGGCCGAGGCGGTCGAGGCGGTCCGCGTGCACGGCCCGGACGTGCTGCTGCTGGACGTCCGGATGCCGGTCATGGACGGCCTGGAGGCGGCCCGGCGGGTGTGCGCCGAGTACCCGGGCACCAAGGTGATCATGCTGACCACCTTCGACATCGACGACTACGTCTTCGACGCGCTGTACGCGGGGGCCAGCGGCTTCCTGCTCAAGGACGTCCGCCGCGACGACCTGGCGCACGGCGTCCGGATGGTGGCCTCCGGGGACGCGCTGCTGGCGCCCTCGGTGACCCGCCGGCTGATCGGCGAGTTCGCGGCCCGCCGCCCCGGCTCCGGCGAGCGCCCGGCGCGGCCGCCGTCCCGGCTGCTGGAGCAGCTGACCGCGCGCGAGCGGGAGACGCTGGTGCTGCTGGCCCGGGGGCTGTCCAACGCCGAGATCGCCGCCGAGCTGGTGGTGAGCGAGCACACGGTGAAGACCCATGTCAGCAATGTGCTGGCCAAGCTGGGGCTGCGGGACCGGGTGCACGCGGTGGTGTTCGCCTACGAGGCGGGCGCGGTGGTGGCGGGCGAGGGCTGAGCGCGGGGGCGCCGTCCTCGACGGGCTCCTCGACGCCTTCCCCGACGCCTTCCGTGCGCGGGACCCGGTGCGGGGGTGTCCTCCCCCGCGCGGGGGAGCCCCCGGGTTCGCCGGTGCGGGCGATCCGCGACGAGGGCCCCGGCCGACAGGATCCGTGGTGCCGGCCGTCGCCGGAGCCGCCGGCCGGGCCGGTGGACCCCACCTCGTCAGGAGCGCCCCGTGAACACCGTGCCGCCCGCCCGTCTCACCACCTTCGCCGTCTTCGCCGCCCCCGTGCTGGCGGGGCTGTACGGCGGCATCCGGCTGCTGGACGGATCGCGCGCCCCCGGCCCCGGCTGGATGGTCGGCCACAGCCTGCTGCTGCTGGCCCTGCTGCTGTTCGCCCCGTTGCTGGTGGCGCTGGAGCGGGCCGCCGGCCCGCGTCGGACGCCCGCGGCCAGGGTGGCCGGTCGGGTGACGCTGGGTGCGGCGTTCACCGGGCTCGTCGCCTCGCTGGGGCAGATCGGGATCGACCTGTACGTCGGCGCGGTGGCGGTGGACAAGGCGGACCAGCACCGACTGTTCGAGGCGGTCCAGAGCCGGCCGGGCGTCGAACCGGTCTTCTACTCGGTGCTCCCGCTGCTGTTCCACCTGGGGCTGCTGGCGCTGCTGGTGGGCGCCTCGGTCGGGGCCGGGCGGGTGCTGCGGTGGTGGAGTCCGGCGCTGGTGGCCGTCGGGACCGTGCTGACGGCGGCGGACCTGGCGTTCCTGCCGCTGGTCGCGGTCTGCCAGCTGGTGGCGCTGGCGCCGCTGGCCGGGTTCGGCCCGGGGGCCCGCCGGCCGGTCGCGGCCCGAGCGGCGCGAGCGGCCTGATCGGCCCGAGCTGTCCGAGCGGCGGAGCCCCGGGACACCGGGGACCCGACGTCCGGAGGGGCGGTCCGGCATCATGGGCGGGAGATGCACGGGACCGTTCGTGGGACGAGGTAGGCGTGGGCAGGCGTGGACAGGGTGGCAACGGCGGGGGCGGGGACGTCGGGGTGCTGCTGGACACGGCGGTGCGCGAGGTGGTGACGGCTCCCGAGGAGGGGCTGGACCTCGCGCTGGACACCGGCGCCTCCCTGCTGGCGGCCTCCGCCGGGTTGTGGCCGGCGGTGAGCCGGGCGGCGCTGGGCCACGCCGACACGGCGGTCGGCCGGTGCTGGTCGGCCGGCTGGCGCCCGGCGGACCTGGCGCGGGTGGTGCGGCGCGACCTGAAGCCGGTGCACCTGGCGCTCGCCGTGGACCTCATCGCCGCCGAGGGGCGCCGCCACCCGGCCGCCGCGCTCGACCGCCGCTGGCAGGAGCAGCTGCGGGAGCTGGAGGCCGAGGTCTGGTGGCCCTCCGACGAGGCGTACCTGTCCGGCTTCGCCCAGCGGCACCGGCTGGACCGGTTCGCGCTGGCCACCGTGCTGCTGGAGCTGCTGCGCAGCTGGGGCCGGCTGCCGCCGATCGCCCCGGTCGGCCCCGCCCCCGGGCACTCGGCGCACGCGTCGCGCTCGTCGCGTCCGGAGCAGCGGCAGCGCGGCCCGGTGGCGGGCGAGCCCCGGATGCTGTCGCGGATCCGCGCCCTGCTGGCGAAGGCCGAGTCCACCGACTTCCCCGAGGAGGCCGAGGCGCTGACCGCCAAGGCCCAGCAGCTGATGGCCCAGCACAGCATCGACGAGGCGCTGCTCGCCGTCGAGGGGGCCGACCCGCACGCCCCGGGCGCGCTGCGGATCGGGGTGGACAACCCGTACGAGGGACCCAAGACGATGCTGCTGGACGCCGTGGCCGCGGCCAACCGCTGCCGGGTGGTGTGGGCGAAGGAGTTCGGCTTCTGCACCGTGATCGGCTTCGACGCCGACCTCGACGGCGTCGAACTGCTGTACACCTCGCTGCTGGTGCAGGCCACCCACGCGATGCAGCAGGCCGGGGCCCGGCAGCACCTGGACGGGGCCTCCCGGACCAAGGCGTTCCGGCAGTCCTTCCTGGTCGCGTACGCGGCGCGGATCCGGGAGCGGCTGACCGAGGCGACCGAACGGACGACCAGTGAGGCGGCGGCCGGCCGGCACCTGCGCGAGGACGGCACGGCGGAGCAGCTGGTCCCGGACGAGCGGCTGCTGCCCGCCCTGAAGGCGCGCACCGAGGCGGTGGACCACGAGGTCGGCCGGATGTTCCCCAAGCTGGTGTCGCAGCGGGTGCGGGTGAGCGACGGCGAGGGCTGGGCGGCGGGCCGGGCGGCGGCGGACCGGGCGTCCCTGCGTGGCCGTTCGGGGGAGATCCGGGGCTGACCCGGGGCCGAGCCGGGGCCGACCCGGGGCCGACCCGGGGCGGCCCCCGGGGCCGACCCGGGGGCCGCCCGTCCGGCGGGGAGCCTCGGCCGGGACCGGAGCGCCTGGTACAACAGGGCACGGGGACCGACGAGGGGTGGGCAGTTGAACACGACGGGCAGTGTGAGTACGACGACGGACCCGGGCTACCGGGACCGGGTGCGCGGCGCCCTGCTCGGCGGGGCGGTCGGCGACGCGCTGGGCTGGCCGGTGGAGTTCCAGCGGCTGGACCAGATCCGCGAGCGCTTCGGGCCGGACGGGGTGACCGGACTGCCGGGCGGCGGGCTGGTCGCCGAGGTCACCGACGACACCCAGATGACGCTCTTCACCGCCGAGGGCCTGATCCGCGGCTTCGTCCGGGGCTGGTCCGGCGGCGGCGGTTCGGTGCCGGAGGCGGTGCACGGCGCGTACCGGCGCTGGCTGCTCACCCAGCAGCAGGGCGCGCCCGACCGCGAGCCGCTGCCCCACCCGTACGACGGCTGGCTGCTGCGCGAGCCGTTCCTGTACGCGCGGCGGGCGCCCGGCAACGCCTGTCTGACCGGGGTGCAGTACCACCCGGTGTTCGAGGCGCCGGTGGCGCTGGGGCAGCCGGGCCCGATCAACGCGCACTCCAAGGGCTGCGGCACGGTGATGCGCTCGGCCCCGTTCGGCCTCGGCCGGCTGGGGGCGGAGCAGGCGTTCGGACTGGCCGCGCAGTGCGCGCAGCTGACCCACGGGCACCCGACCGGCTACCTCGCGGCGGGCGCCTTCGCGGCGCTGGTGGAGCGGCTGGCGGCCGGGACGGAGCCCTGGGCGGCGGTCGGCGAGACGGTGGAGCAGACCAGGGAGTGGCCGGCCTCCAAGGAGACGGTGCAGGCGCTGGCCCGGGCGGTGCGGGTGGCCCAGGAGTCCGGGCCGTCGGCGGAGGCGGTGGAGCGGGTCGGCCTCGGCTGGATCGCCGAGGAGTGCCTGGCGATCGCGGTGTACTGCCTGCTGGCGGGGGCGGAGGGCGCCGAGCCGGCCCGGACGGCGCTGCTGCTGTCGGTGAACCATTCCGGGGACAGCGACTCGACCGGTGCGGTCTGCGGCAACCTGGTCGGCGCCACGTACGGCGCCTCGGGGCTTCCGGCCGACTGGATCGAGGCGGTGGAGGGCCGGGAGACGCTGCTGCGGACGGCGGACGACCTGCTGGTGCTGTTCGGCAGCCGGGAGCCGGGCCATCCGGCGCTGGGGGACCGTTACCCGGTCTGACCGCCGGGCCGTCGGCCGTGCCGCGGGGCCGGTGACCCCCGGCTGTTTCGCCGGGTCGGTGACCTCCAGCTACGCCGCCGGGTCGGTGACCTGGCCGAGGAAGAGCGGCAGCCCGGTCGCGGTGTCCCGGACCAGGAACAGGAACGGCCGGTCGATGTGCAGTCGGGCCGGGTCCCGCGGTACCGGCGCGGCCATCGCCTCCACCCCGACGCCGCTGCCGGCGGCCGCGACCGTGCCCTGCTCGTCGACCTGGACGGTGGCCTTCTGCACCACCGGGCCGATCCGCAGCCGCTCGGCGGCGCCCGGCCCCGGGATGCCGGAGAGGTCGGCGTCCTCCTGGAACGCGGCGGTGACGCCGAGGGCCTTCAGTACGGGCGTGAGCTCGTTCCCGCTGTCGAAGCGGAACTTCGGCAGGGTGAGGTCGACCGTCCGCTCGGCGAGCGCGCCCAGCACGAGGTCCAGCTGCGCCTGGTCCAGCCCCTGCCGGAACGCCGTGAAGCCGCCCTGCGCGGGCACGATCAGGTCCATCGCCAGGGTGCTTCCGGCGTAGGGGAGTTCGACCGCCTGCCAGGGCTCGCCGAGGATGCCGCCGGAGCCCTCGGCGTAGCGCAGCGACTCGGTGCCGGCCATGGTCGGCACGGGCGCCGCGGAGCCGTCGAGGCGGTGGAACGGCAGGCCGGTGGTCCGTCCGGCCTTGAACGGGTGGGCCCAGTCGGCCTTGAGGTACAGCGCGTCGGTGAGCGCGAGCCGGGTGTCCGGATTGATCTGCCCCTTGGCGAAGAGGTCCTTGATCCGGCCCTCGGTGGCCTTCTCGACGACGCCGTTGACGGCCTTCCTGGCTCCCTCCGGGTCCTTGCGGAAGTCGGTGGTGCGCACCCCGGTGCCGAAGCCGGCGGCCAGCACCCCGAGGTAGTGCGGGTCGAGCGGGAAGTCGCGCTGGGCCCAGAGGTCGTCCGAGCGCCGGAGCACGGTCCCGGCCTTGCCGTCCGGCGTGCCGGCGCGGTTCAGGGCGCCGGTGGCGAGCGCGTACTGCTGGGGGGAGAGACCGGTGTGCAGGGCTTGGGCCAGCTGTTCGGCGGTGGTGCCCCGGGCCCCGGGCAGCACCATCGCGAGCACGGTCGCCAGGCCGGACGGCGACAGCACCAGATTGCCGCCGGCCGCGCCGGGACCGGCGGTGAGGGTGTGCAGCAGGTCGAGCCCGAACGCGGCGGTCGCCGTCGCGGTGGCGGCGACCGCCGCCGGGTCCGCGGGGGGCAGCGAGGCGGATTCGACCCGGACCACCTCGGCCCCGGTCCCGGCACCGGTTCCGGTGGAGCCGCAGGCGGTGAGCAGGGCCGCGCAGCAGAGCAGGAGCACCGCCGGGCGGCGGGTGCGGACGGTCGTGGCGGACATGGCTGACCTCGCCCGTGGGTCCCGGCACGGACCGGTGCCCGCGCCTCGGTGCCGTTTCGACGCGCCCCGCCCGGACCCGGTTCCGCCGGGAGGGCCGCCGTGCCGGGCGGCGGCCGGTGGCGGTCAGTCCCAGAGCGCGCCGAACTCCAGCAGCTCGTCCCGGTGCTCGATCCGCTCCACCCAGTCCGCCGGCCAGGCGTCGGCGCCGGCGTGGGCCCCGGCGAAGGCGCCGGCCAGGCAGGCGATCGAGTCGGAGTCCCCGGAGGAGTACGCGGCCCGGCGGACGGCGGCCACCGGGTCGTCCGGGAGCAGCAGGAAGCAGAGCAGCCCGGAGGCGAGCGCCTCCTCGGCGATCCAGCCCTCGCCGGTGGCCAGGCAGGGGTCGGCCTCGACGTCCGGCGCGGCGAGCGCGGCGTCGAGCCGGTCGAGCACCGCCAGGCACTCGTCCCAGCCGCGGGTGGCGAAGCCCTCGGTGCTGCGGTCCTGGGCGTGCGCCGCGAGGTCGTCGAGCCAGGGCGCGTCGTAGTGGCCGCGGCGGGAGAGCGCGTACGCGCGCAACACGGCGGGCAGCCCGGCCGGCGGCAGGCCCTCCGCGAGCTTGCGGACGGCGTAGGCGGTGAGCTCGCTGGCGGCGAGCGCGGTGGGGTGGCCGTGGGTGAGGCCGGACTGGAGCTGGGCCGCGCCGGCCAGCTGCGCCGTCGTCAGCTCGCGGACCAGGCCGAGCGGGGCGACCCGCATATTGGCGCCGCAGCCCTTGGAGCCGAGGTCGCTGGCGAGCTGCCAGCGCACCCCGGGCGAGGCGAGCCGGTCGCAGGAACGCAGACAGGTCATGCCGGGGGCGCGGTTGTTCTCCGGCGAGCTCGCCCAGGCGAGGAACTCGGCGCGCAGCGGCGGCTCCAGGCCCTGCGGGGTGAGCGGCCCGTCCGCCAGGGCGGTGCGCAGGGCGCGGGCCAGGGCCAGCGTCATCTGGGTGTCGTCGGTGACCAGCCCGTCCTCCGGCAGCGGCAGCCGTCGCCAGTCCGGCCACTGCCACGCGATCAGCTCGACCTCCGAGAACTCGGTGACCTTGCCCAGCGCGTCCCCGATCGCCAGCCCCAGCAGGGCCCCCGTCGCCTTGTCGCCCACGGCCCGCTCCCCCTCGTGCGTCACACCTCGACCAGCAGTTCCTCCAGTCCGCGGATCACGTAGCCCGGGCGCCACTCGGGTTCGCGGACCAGCCGCAGGCCCGGGGCGCGGCGGAGCAGGGTGCCGTAGGACTCGGTGAGCTCCAGTCTGGCAAGGGGAGCGCCGAGGCAGAAGTGGATTCCGGCGCCGAAGGTGATGTGCGGGTTGTCGGCGCGGCCGAGGTCGAGCCGGTCGGGGTCGGTGAAGCGCTCGGGGTCGCGGTTGGCGGAGCCGAAGAGCAGGGCGATCTCGGCACCGCGCGGGACGGTCACGCCGCCGATCTCGATGTCCTCCAGCACCCAGCGCTCGAACATCTGCAGCGGGGTGTCCCAGCGCATCAGCTCCTCGACGGCGGTGGGCAGCAGCCCGTCCACGTCGGCGCGCAGCCGGGCGAGTTCGGCGGGGTTGCGGAACAGCGCCCACCAGCCGTTGCCGGTGGTGTTGACGGTGGCCTCGTGGCCGGCGTTGAGCAGCAGGACGCAGGTGGAGACCATCTCCTGCTCGCTGAGCGCGTCGGAGCCCTCCTGGGCCTGGATCAGCGCGCTGATCAGGTCGGTGCCGGGGGCGGTGCGGCGGTCGCGGATCAGGGCGCGGAGGTAGTCGGAGAACTCGGTGCTCGCGGTGACGGCCCGGCGGGCGGTCTCCTCGGACGGGTTGAGCTCGAACATCCCGGTGATGTCGGCCGACCAGGGGCGCAGCAGGTGCCGGTCGGACTCCGGGACGCCGAGCATCTCCGCGATCACCGCGACCGGCAGCGGCTCGGCGACGGCGGCGATCAGGTCGCCGCCGCCGGCCGCGAGCAGGTCGTCGACGAGTTCGTCGGCCAGCCGCCGCACGGTCGGGCGCAGGCCCTCGACCATCCGCGGGGTGAAGGCCTTGGAGACCAGGCGGCGGATCCGGGTGTGGTCCGGGGCCTCCAGGTCGAGCAGGCCGTTGTCGTTGAGGGTGTGGAACGGCTCGTGCGCCGGGTCGGGTTCGGGGCGGCCGAACTCCTGGTGGCTGAACCGGTGGGTGTAGGTGCGGCCGAGGCGGCGGTCCCGCAGCAGCGCGCCGACGTCGGCGTAGCGCGGGACCAGCCACTGGTCGGTGGGTTCGAAGTACGTGGCCGGACCCTGGGCGCGCAGTTCGGTGTACGCGTCGTAGGGGTGGGCCACGAACGCCGCGGACCAGGGGTCGAACTTCACCGTCGTCGTCATCGGTCGATCACTCCAGGCCGTGAGGGGGAGCCGGAAGGATCATCGTACGCACGCGCTCCGTCCGGCCCCAGGGGCGGAGGACCCGCAGGTCCCCGCCCTGTCCCGCCCCGCCGTGTCCTGCCCCGCCCGGCGCCGGTCAGTCCGGCCGCTGCAGCCGGATGCTGCCCCGGGGTGCCCGGCGGTCGAACAGCCGCTCGTCGACCGGCCGGGACGGACGCGGCACCGCGGCACCGGCCGGGGCGAGCGGGATGCTGCCCCGGCCGCCGAGCGCCAGCAGCCAGGCGGTCGGGTCCGGCCGGCTCCCGTACGGTCCGCCGGCCTGCGCCCAGACCCGGCGGGCCAGGACCAGCCGCCGTTCCGTCAGCATCCCGGGCAGCGGCTCGAACGGCGCTCCCGGGACCAGGTACGGGTCCTGCGCCAGGATCCGGCCGACCAGCAGCGCCGCCTTGTAGCGGTCGCTGTCCGCCGAGGCGGCGCTGCCGTGCGGGGAGAGCGGGTCGGACCAGTTGGGGGTGTCGGCCTGCTCCAGCACCGGCGCCGCCCCGATCCGGCGGATGCCGTCGCAGTCCAGCAGGTGCACCGCCGGTCCGGGCCGCACCGACCAGAGCACATTGGCGTGCGAGAGGTCGCCGATCACCAGCCCCAGGCGGTGCAGCCGGCCGATCAGCCCCAGCAGCTCCAGCACCAGGGCCAGCCGCTGCTCCGGGTCCGGGCGGACGACGCCCTGGGTGGCGGGCTTCTCCGGGTAGAGCAGGTACTGCGCCTCGGTGAGCCTGGAGCCGCCGGAGGCCGTCCGCCAGGTCATCGAGGCCGGTGCCTCGCGCATCAGGAAGCCGACGCAGTCCGGGCCGTCGACCACCCGGCAGAGCGGCCAGGCGGCCTGCGCGTCCAGCCGTTCCCGGTCGTCCGGCGGCAGGGCGAGCCGCAGCGCGACCAGCTCGGCCAGGGCCGGGCCGTGCACCCGCCGGGGCTCCAGGTAGCGCTTGAACAGCACCCCCGGGACGCCGTCCAGCCGGCGCACCAGGCCCTGGCCGCCGCGGCCGGCCTCGGGACCGGAGGGCAGCAGGGCGAGGCCGACGTCCGCGCCGCCGGCCAGCGCGCCGGCGAGGTCCGGGGCGGTCATGCCGGTGCCTCCCAGAGGCAGACGACCGAGCGGTCGTCGTCGTAGCTGCGCACCCGGACCTGGGCCTGCCAGAGGAACTCGGCCAGGCCGGGCACCTCGCGGCCCCAGCGCCCGCCGAGGAACTCCCGCAGCTCGGGCTCCTTGACCAGGGGGAGGGCGAGGCCGTCGGTGCAGAGCACCAGCACGTCGCCGGGACGGGTGTCGGTGATCAGCGCGCTCCGGACCAGCCGGTACGCCTCCGGCAGGCAGTCCGTCCGGGTGCTGATCAGGGTGCCCGTGCCGTCGCCGCCGTCCCCGTCGGCGTCCAGGTTCTCCCAGCCGTCCGCGCGCAGGCGCAGCAGTCCGCCGTCGCCGACCGCGAGGAAGCCCCGGGCCGGGACCTCCGGGTCGGCCGGCACCAGCAGCGCCCGGAGGGTGGTCGACCAGGTCTTCGGCGGATGTCCGAACCGCTCGGCCTCCTGCGCGAGCTCCTCGGCCGCGGCGGCGACGAGCCGGTCGGTCAGGCCGGTGAAGTCCGCGGCGGAGCCGGTCCGCAGGAGGTCCAGCAGGGTGTCCGCGTTCGGCAGGACGTGCTTGGCCAGCAGCCGGACGATGCCGTTGGAGCCGTGGTGGGAGTGCGGCTGGGAGCCGACGCCGTCGGCGACCGCGACCAGCAGCAGCCCGCCGGCCCGGACCACCAGCGCGGCGTCCTGCCGGCACTCGGCCGCGTAGCGGTGCGAGTCGCCGCGGACGGAGGCGGCCCGGACGGTGACCGGGCCGAACCGGCCGCCGTCCACGACGGTGTCGGGCAGCAGGCCGCCGTAGAGGTCGCCGCCGCGGACGGCGGGGATGTCGGTCGGTTCGGCGGGATAGGCGGGGGCCTTGCGGCCGACGTGGGCGAGCGGTCCCGGGGTGCGGAAGGAGGGCGGCCGGACGACCGGGTCGGCGGCGGGCGCGCCTCCGACGGGCGCGCCTCCGACGGGCGTGCCTCCCGCGGGCGCGGGCGTTTCGGCCGGGAGTACGGCCGTGGGCGCGGCGGTGGGTACGGCCGCGGGTGCGGCGGTGGGTACGGCCGTGGGTGCGGCCGCGGCCGGTTCGACCGGGCCGCCGAGCGGCGACACCGGGTCCGCCCAGGGCTCGCGGACGGCGGCCGGGCCCCGGCCGATCGGCCGGGGCAGGAAGTCCTCGGGCGTCACCCGCCCGGGGGTGACGACGGGCCCCACGACGGCGTCGGCGGGCGCGGGACCGGGGTCGGCGGGCGCGGGGTCCGGCGGCTTGGGGTCCCAGTCCTCGTAGACCGAGGCGGCGAGCTCGATCGGGTCGACCTTGCGGGTCGGCGCGTGCTCCGGCCCGGGCTCGGGCACCTGGCCGGCCGGCGTCGGGCTCTCGTGCGGATTCATCCGGCGGCCCGGCTCAGAGCTTGTCGAGCGAGACGGCGGTGAAGCCGGACACCTGGTCGTCGACCTGGAGGCTCATACCGGTGCCGGCGGCGGTCGCCCCGCTCACCGAGCGCACGATCGACCGGGTCAGGCTGGCCGCGAACTCCCGCAGCGCGGGCGCCACGTCGGCGTCCCCGTCCTCCTGCATGAAGGCCTTGAAGGTCGCCACCTGCGCGATCACCGTCCGGTCGGCCTGGCCGATGCCGAAGGCGATGATGTGCGGCCGGAACGCGGCGGCGAGCAGGTCCTGGTAGGGCTGCTCCCAGTCGGTGTCGGTCGGCTCGCCGTCGGAGAGGAAGAAGACCACCGGACGGTAGACGTCGTGGCCCTCCGCCTTCAGCTCCCGCACGTCCCGCTCGATCGCCCGGCCGAGCAGGTCGAAGACTCTGCCGAAGGACGTCAGGCCGGAGGCCTCCAGGGCCGGCAGCTCCTCCAGGTCGCTCAGGTCCACCAGCGGCTGGAGTTCGTGGGCGTCGGTGGAGAAGCCGATCAGCCCGAACCGGGTCTTGTCGGCGACGGTCGGGTTGGTGCTGATCTCCTGGTGGAGCTCGAACAGCGCCTTGTTGAGGGTGTCGATGTACAAGGTCATGGACGAGGACTCGTCGCAGACGGCGTAGAACGGGAGGATCTGCACTGCACTTCTCCTTCGAACGGCAGAGCGTCGGCGGTCGGCCGGCGGAGCGGTCAACCGGTGTAGAAGTAGATCTCCAGCGAGGCGTGCCGGGGGTTGTCCGCGAGCGAGATGAAGTCCCGCGCGGTGGTGCCCCGGAACATCTCCGGACGGGCCTGCGCGAGCAGGCCGTTGACGGTGTGGGCGTAGGCCTGGCCGGCGCCCGGGTCTCGGTTGCTGCCGAAGGTGAGGACCACGGCGGCCTGCCGTCCGGCGTACGGCTCGGTGGCGGCGCGGATCTGCGCGGCCAGGCCCGCCGTGTCCGAGGAGTCCCCGGCCACGTCCACGGTGACCGGGTCGTGCTCGACCCCGCGCGGCCCGGTCGGGGCGGGGGTGGGGACCGGCGAGGCGCTCGCGGTGGGGCTCGCGCCCGGGGTGGCGGCGGGCGTCGCGGCGGCCCGTTCGGCGGCCACCGGGTCGCCCTGGTCGCCCATCGCGACCAGGGCGAGCACCAGCAGCATGTCGGCGAACAGCCAGCCGACCAGGTGGGTGCCGCGCGGGCCCGGCCGCGCGGTCCGGAACCGGCCCCTCATCGGCCCTGCCCGTGCACCGGCACCTCGTCCAGGTCCAGCAGCGTCCGGTCGTCCAGGTCGCCGGTCGAACCGCCGGCCCGGGCGGTGGTGGTGGCGGCGGTGCCCCGGGACCGGGCGGCGTCCTCGTCGGGGCCGGGGCCGGCGGAGGTCTTCACCATCACGATCCCCGGGGACCCGTCGCCCCGTCGGTCGGCCGCCGCGTCCAGCCGGGCCGCCGCGGCGGTGGCCGCCGAGGCCGCGGCGGCCACCCGGTCCGCCATCGCCACGACCTCGCGCGCCAGGCCGTCCAGCCGCTCCAGCACCTGCCCGCCGACGTCCGCGACGGTCTCCGCGCCGGTGGTGAAGCCGCGCTGGGCGACCGCGAGGTCCCGTACCGCGTCCTCCACCCGCTCCCCGGCGTCCGCGAGTCCGGTGCCGACCCGGTCGGTGGCCTGCCGGACCAGGTCGACCGCGTCGGCGGCCTGCTTCCCGCTCCGGTGGACCAGGCTGTCGGTGGCCGCCGCGCCGTCCCGGACGGTCTCGGCGAGCAGGTCCCCGCTGTCCTTCACCGCCCGGCCGACGCCGTCCACGGCCCGGCCGATGCCGTCGACCGCCTTCTCCACACCGTCGACGGCCCGGCGCAGCGGGTCCACCGCCTCGCCCGCCTCGGCCAGCCGCTGTTCGGCCCCGGCGACCGAGCGCTCGACGGCCAGGGCCGCCGTGCCCAGGTCGCGCTGGGCGTCGGCGGCCTGCCGGACGAGCCGTTCCAGGGTCTCCGCCGCGCCGGTGAGCTCGGCCGCGAAGCGCTGCGGCGACGAACGGCGGCGTTCGTTCAGGACCAGCTGGGCCCGGGTGAGCAGCGGCGCCAGCGCCGCCAGCAGGTCCTCCGCCTCGGCCTCGGCCGCCGCCTCGCGGCGCTCGGCGCCCGCCCGGCGCAGGCCGTGCGCGACGGACAGCGCCAGCAGCAGCGCGATGAACAGGGTCGCGGACCGCGCGATGTCGCCGAAGCCGGCCCAGCCGGGCAGCCGGCCCTCGAAGCCGGTCTGCCAGAGCTGGAGGAAGGGTCGCGCGGCCTGCCGGGGGTCCGCGCCGATCAGCGCCCGGTAGGCGGTGCTGGCCTGCATCAGCCCGCCCCAGGTGATCAGCAGGGGGACGAACACCAGTCCGCCGAGCGCCGCTTCGGCCCAGGCCCAGAACCTCGGCGCGGGCCGGGGCCGGACCGCGGCCCGAACGCTCTCCGGCCGGACGAAGCTGTGCACCAGGTCGAGTTCGGCCCAGTGGTCCAGGTCGCCCGTCCCGGAGAGCGCCAGGCCCAGTTCGCGCAGCTCCTCCTGACGGTGCGCCAGTCCGGGGCGGTCGGCCAGCGCCCGCAGTTCGCCCCCGAGCGCGGTGCGGTCCAGCAGGCCTGGGGTCATGAGGGCTCCTTCGTACGCGCCGCCGCGGAGCGGGCACGCCCGTGCCCCGGTGCGGCGCGCGGGCGTGCCCCGCCCGCGCGGCCTCCCCCCGTGGCCGGAAACCGACCACGCCGCTCCGCGCGGCAGCGTAGCGCAGAACAGGCCGCCGGGACTGGGCAGTTCGGAAGATCGCGAGCCTTTCCGCCGCCCGCGCCCGGCGTGCGCGGGCGGTCAGCCGAAGCGGGCGACCAGCCGTTCCACCAGGGCCGGCAGGGCGGTCGAGATCGGCTCCCGGACGACCTCCTCGGCGACCTCGTCGAGCGGCGTCGGCTCGCCGTTCACCACGATCAGCCGGGCTCCGGCCCGCACCGCGTCGTACGGCAGCGCGGCCACCGGGTAGACCTGCAGGCTGGTGCCGACGGCGACGAACAGCTCGCAGGCCGTACTGATCGCCTCCGCCTGCCGGAGCACCTCGGTGTCCAGCTGCTCGCCGAACATCACGGTGCGCGGGCGCAGGATCCCGCCGCAGACCAGGCAGGCCGGATCCGGCTCGCCCGCCGCGACCCGCTCCAGGGCCTGCTCGGTCGGTCCGGTCGCGCGGCAGTCCACGCACTGCACCTCCCGCGCGGTGCCGTGGAGTTCGAGCACCTTGCGCGGCGTCTGCCCGGCCCGCTGGTGCAGTCCGTCGACGTTCTGGGTGAGGACCCGCAGCGGCAGGCCGGACCGCTCCAGCTCCACCAGCGCCCGGTGCCCGGCGTTCGGCTCGGCGGCGAGCGCGCCGGTCGCGGCCCGCATCCGCCACGCCTCGCGGCGGACCTCCGGATCGGACAGGTAGGGGCCGACGGTGACCAGCCGCTGCGCGCCCGGGTCGCGCTGCCACAGGCCGTTCGGGCCCCGGTAGTCGGGGATGCCGGAGTCGGTGGAGATCCCGGCGCCGGTGAGGACGGCGATCAGCGGGCGCTTGGCGTTCATGCCCGGGACGCTACGGTCCGCGCCGGGCGCCCGCCACCGAAAATCCGCCCGGCACCCCGGCACCCCGGCACCCAGGCACCCCGGGCACCCGCGGGTGTCAGCGTTCGACGGCCTTGGCCAGGATCTCCGGGAGGCGCTCCAGCAGCCGCCCGGCGGCGAGGCGCAGCCCGAGGGCGGCGACGGCGGCGCCGTAGAGGGGACCGGCGAACAGCAGCGGCCAGGTGGCGGCGCCGGTGGCCAGCGCCCACACCAGGTAGCCGACGGCCGGGGCGGCGACCAGGGCGCTGCCGAACATCGAGCCGAAGCTGTTCAGCATCACCAGCCCGCCCTGGCCCGGGGCGGCGTTGCGCATCGGGTTGTTGTCGGCGGGCATGGTGTACGGCGCGAGCACGCTGAGCACGGCCCCGATCGCGAGGCCGCTGCCGAGCAGGGCGAACGCGACGCCCACGGCGGCCGGCAGCCCGGACCAGTCGCCGGTGGCGGCGGCCAGCACCAGGGCGAGCACCAGGGTGACCGGGACGGCGTAGGAGAGGACGGCGTACGCGCGCCCGCGCAGCTCGTCCCGGGCGTCCGCCGGGGTGAGCAGGGTGGCCGCGACCATCCAGAACGCCGAGCCGTCCATGCCGAACAGGTTGAGCATCTGCAGCCCGAGGAACATCCCGGTCATCGCCACCAGGTAGACCGTCGACCAGCCCTGGACGATCGACAGCACGCAGATCACCAGCGTCATCCCGATGCTGGTGAAGACGGCGGCCTTGGCCCGGGGCTCGCGCCAGGCGTAGCGCAGGTGGCGCTGCATCACCGCACCGGTCCGGCCCTCCGGCAGGAAGCGCGGGCCGCGCCGCGCCCGCTGGACGCCGCGGACGACCTCCACCGTCGAGGCGTCCGCGGTGACCATCAGCTGCTGCAGGCTGGCGCGCCACCACCGCAGCAGCAGGGCGAGCAGCGCGGCGGTCGCGGCGAGCTGGAGCAGCGCGAGCGGCCACTGCCCCTCGCCCGCGGTGCGCGCCGCGTCGACGGCGCCGACCGGCGGGATCCAGCGCAGCACGGCGGCGAAGGGGGCCAGCGGGCCGAGGTCGGCGCCGTTCTCGCCGGCCTTGCCGAAGACGCTCTGCGAGCCGAGGTTGGCGATCTGCGCCAGCAGCGCGAAGAGAAGGCCGCCGAAGACGGCGAAGTCCTTGCCGCGACGGCTGGAGAGCAGCCGGGCGTTCCCGGCGGCGACCGCGCGGGAGAGCGTCACCACGGTGAGCACCGCGAGCGGCACCCCGACCGCGCCGGCCACCGCCGAGGCGGCGCCGTGCGCGCCGGACAGCGCGGCGCCGGTGAGCAGCACCAGGCTGATCAGCGGTCCGGGGCCGAGCAGCGCGGCCAGCGCCGAGCCGCGCAGCAGCGGTCCTGGCCGCAGCGGCAGCATGGTGAGCCGGGTGGGGTCGGAGCTCTCGTCACTGGTGAAGAGGAACAGCGGGATCGCGGCCCAGGAGAGGGTGAGCGCGGCGGCCAGGACGACGCCCGCGTCACCGGCGGCGCCGTGCTCGACGTGGTCGTGCAGGATCGTCAGCAGCAGGGCGATGCCGGTCGCGAACAGCAGGCCGACGGTGGCGCCGAGCACGTAGAGGGCGGCGCGGCCGCGGCTGCGGCGCAGCCCGTTGCGCAGCAGCCGGAGCTTGAGCGAGACCAGGGTGCGGACGACCGTCCGGTCGTCGGGGATCCCGGCCGTCGGGAGCGGGGCGGACGCCGGGAGCGGTGCCGGGGCCGGTGCCGGGGTCGGGGCGGGGGAGGAGCTCACCGCTCGCCCCCGCCGAGCCAGTCGAGCGACCGGCCGTCGTCCTCGCGGACGCCGATCAGGTCCAGGAACGCCTCGTGCAGGCTGCGCCCGCCGCGGACGGTGTCGAGCGGGCCCTGGGCGATGACCCGGCCGGCGCTGATGACGGCGACCCAGTCGCAGAGCTGTTCGACGAGCTCCATCACATGGCTGGAGAAGACGACGGTGGAGCCGGCCGCCGCGTACCGCTTGAGCACGCCGCGGATGGTCTGGGCGGAGACCGGGTCGACGCCCTCGAACGGCTCGTCGAGGAAGAGCACGTCCGGGTTGTGCAGCAGGGCGGCGGCGAGGCCGATCTTCTTGCGCATGCCGGTCGAGTAGTCGGCGACCAGCTTGTCGGCGTGGTCGGCGAGGTCGAGGACGGCGAGCAGTTCCTCGGCCCGGCGGTCGACCTCGGCGCCCGGCAGTCCGCGCAGCCGGCCGTTGTACTGGAGCAGTTCGCGGCCGCTGAGCCGCTCGAACATGCGCAGGCCCTCGGGCAGGATGCCGATCCGGGCCTTGGCGGTGACCGGGTCGGCCCAGACGTCGGCGCCGTGGACGAGCACCGTCCCCTGGTCGGGCCGGAGCAGGCCGGTGACCATCGAGAGCGTGGTGGTCTTTCCGGCGCCGTTCGGGCCGACCAGTCCGATGAACGCCCCGGTCGGCAGCTCCAGGCCGAGCCCGGCGACGGCGGCCTGGCTCCCGAAGTGCTTCCACAGGCCCTGGATGGACACGGCCGAGGGCACGGGGGAGGGCGCGGGGGAGGTCGGGTCGGGGGACGGCGGCGGCGCCGATGCCTGCATGGCGGCTCTCTCTGGTGGTGGTCGGACCGGTCGGGGCCGATGGTCGTTCCATGATCGAAACGGGCCCGACGACAGCCTGCCACCGCCCGGCCGGGCCTGTCTCCTGTGGCGATGCCCCTGGTGTGTCGGGACCAAACGGGTGAACGGTGCGGCGGGGGACGGCCCGCGGAACCGGAGGTGTACCGGATCGGGAGAATCGGCAACTACTCGGAGCCCCCGTTCGTCCTGCACTATGAGAGTCCGACGAACGGGGGGCTCCGTGGTCGCGCGGGGGTACCGGGAGGTGGCGGATGGCCGTTCAGCCGTGGGGTGAGCAGGAGTTCGGGGCGGCGCGGCCGCCGGTTCCGGGCCCGCCCGCGATGCCGTACCCCGCGATGCCGCCGGCCGCCGTGCCGCAGGCCGCGATGCCCCAGGTCGCGATGCCGCAGTCGGCGATGCGGGCGGCGACCGCGGACCGCGAGCGCACGGTGGACGTGCTGAAGGCCGCGTTCGCCGAGGGCCGGCTCAGCGCCGCCGAGTACGGCGAGCGCTTCGAGGCGGCCAGCACCGCGCAGACCTACGGCCAGCTCGCCCGGCTCGTCGCCGACCTGCCGGCCGGGCCGATGGTCGCCCCGCAGATGACGGTCGCGCAGGCCGGACCGGTCCTGGTCCCGGTGCCGCCGACCTTCCTGGCCCCGCCGCCGCAGCGGCGGACCAACGCCGTGGCGGTGACCTCGCTGGTCCTCGGCCTGCTCTGCGTGCCGACCGGCGGCCTGCTGGGGCTGCCGGCCGTGATCACCGGCCACATCGGACGCCGGCAGGTGATCGAGCGGAACGAGGAGGGCGACGGGATGGCCGTCACCGGGCTCGTCTTCGGCTGGCTGTCGATCGCCTTCTGGGCGACGATCATGCTGACGGTGGCCGTCTTCGGCTGACGCGGCGGGCCCCGCCGACCCGGCCCGACCCCGCCCGGGGCCCCCGGCGGACGGGGCGCGGCCGGTGTGTCCGCTCCGTCACTGTCCGAGGACTCCGGTCGGCCGAGCGCGGGACGAGTTGCGCGGCGCGCCGTGAGGGAGTGTGCTATAAGCATCGGCCGCGGCGGCGGGGACCTCGGCGCCAGGGCCACGACCTGCGATGTTCCATTTGTTTTGACCGAGCCCGATGCGCTAGGTACGCTCTGACCTTGTGCCTGGGGTGTCCCCGGGTCCTTGTGCGTGCATGCACACCGGTCGCCGCGCCGAGCCGGAGCGTCTTTTACGGCGCGCCGCGCGTGAAGCGCCGTCGCTGTACATCAGCCCACGGGATTCCGTGCCGGAAAAAACCCAACACACCCGACCGCGTGGGTCGAACCACGGGGCCGTGTGCGAGGGAACACCGCAGGTTAGTTCCACCAAGCCTTGGCACACAGAAAACGGAGAAACGGTGCCTACGATCCAGCAGCTGGTCCGAAAGGGCCGGCAGGACAAGGTCGAGAAGAACAAGACTCCCGCGCTGAAGGGTTCCCCGCAGCGCCGTGGGGTCTGCACGCGTGTGTACACGACCACCCCGAAGAAGCCGAACTCGGCCCTTCGTAAGGTCGCCCGTGTGCGCCTCACCAGCGGGATCGAGGTCACCGCTTACATTCCGGGCGAGGGCCACAACCTGCAGGAGCACTCCATCGTGCTGGTGCGCGGTGGTCGTGTGAAGGACCTTCCTGGTGTCCGCTACAAGATCATCCGCGGTTCGCTCGACACCCAGGGTGTCAAGAACCGCAAGCAGGCTCGCAGCCGCTACGGCGCCAAGAAGGAGAAGTAAGAATGCCTCGTAAGGGCCCCGCCCCGAAGCGCCCGGTCATCATCGACCCGGTCTACGGCTCCCCTGTCGTCACCCAGCTGGTCAACAAGATCCTGCTGCACGGCAAGCGCTCCACCGCCGAGCGGATCGTCTACGGCGCCCTCGAGGGCGTCCGCGAGAAGAGCGGCGCCGACCCGGTCGTCACCCTGAAGCGCGCGCTGGAGAACGTCAAGCCCGCCCTCGAGGTCAAGTCCCGCCGTGTCGGTGGCGCGACCTACCAGGTGCCGGTCGAGGTCCGCCCGGGCCGCGCCAGCACCCTGGCGCTGCGCTGGATGGTCGGCTACTCGCGCGCCCGTCGCGAGAAGACCATGACCGAGCGCCTGATGAACGAGATCCTCGACGCCAGCAACGGCCTGGGCGCTTCCGTGAAGCGTCGCGAGGACACCCACAAGATGGCCGAGTCCAACAAGGCGTTCGCGCACTACCGCTGGTAGTCCGTACCCCGTCACTAGACAGAGAGAGAACGAGCCACCATGGCTGCAACCTCCCTTGACCTCGCCAAGGTCCGCAACATCGGGATCATGGCGCACATCGACGCGGGCAAGACCACCACCACCGAGCGGATCCTGTTCTACACCGGTGTGTCGTACAAGATCGGTGAGGTCCACGATGGCGCTGCCACCATGGACTGGATGGAGCAGGAGCAGGAGCGCGGCATCACGATCACGTCGGCCGCGACGACCTGTCACTGGACCGTCGACGATGCCGACCACACCATCAACATCATCGACACCCCGGGCCACGTCGACTTCACCGTCGAGGTGGAGCGTTCGCTGCGCGTCCTCGACGGTGCCGTGACGGTGTTCGACGGTGTCGCCGGTGTCGAGCCCCAGTCCGAGACCGTGTGGCGGCAGGCTGACCGCTACGGCGTCCCGCGCATCTGCTTCATCAACAAGCTGGACCGCACGGGCGCCAACTTCTTCTTCTGCGTCAAGACCATCGTGGACCGCCTCGGCGCGACCCCGCTGGTCATGCAGCTGCCGATCGGTGCCGAGTCGGACTTCCAGGGCGTTGTCGACCTGGTCCGCATGAAGGCGCTGGTCTGGTCCGCCGAGGCGGCCAAGGGCGAGATGTACGACATCGTCGACATCCCGGCCGAGCTGCAGGAGCAGGCGGACGAGTACCGCGAGCAGCTGATCGACACCGTGTCGAACGTCAGCGACGAGATCATGGAGCTCGCCCTCGAGGGCGAGGACATCCCGGTCGAGCTGCTGCAGACCGCGATCCGCAAGGGCACCCTGAACTCGGACTTCACCCCGATCTTCTGTGGTACCGCGTTCAAGAACAAGGGCGTCCAGCCCCTGCTCGACGCCGTCGTCAAGTACCTGCCGTCCCCGCTGGACATCGAGTCCATCGAGGGCACCAAGCCGGGCGACGACACGGTCAAGATCTCCCGCAAGGCCTCGGACGACGAGCCGCTCGCCGCGCTCGCGTTCAAGATCATGTCGGACCCGCACCTCGGCAAGCTCACCTTCGTCCGGGTCTACTCGGGCCGCCTGGAGTCCGGCACCTCGGTGCTGAACGCCGTCAAGGGCAAGAAGGAGCGCATCGGCAAGATCTACCGCATGCACGCGAACAAGCGTGAGGAGATCGACTCGGTGGGCGCCGGCGACATCATCGCCGTCATGGGCCTGAAGCAGACCACCACCGGTGAGACGCTGTCCGACGAGAAGCACCCGGTCATCCTGGAGTCCATGGACTTCCCGGCCCCGGTCATCCGCGTCGCGATCGAGCCCAAGTCCAAGGGTGACCAGGAGAAGCTGGGCGTTGCCATCCAGCGTCTCGCCGAGGAGGACCCGTCCTTCCAGGTCAACACGGACGAGGAGACCGGCCAGACCATCATCGCGGGTATGGGCGAGCTGCACCTCGAGGTGCTCGTCGACCGTATGCGCCGTGAGTTCAAGGTCGAGGCCAACGTCGGCAAGCCGCAGGTCGCGTACCGCGAGACGATCCGTCAGGCCGTCGAGCGCATCGACTACACCCACAAGAAGCAGACCGGTGGTTCCGGTCAGTTCGCCAAGGTGCAGATCGCGATCGAGCCGCTCGAGCAGGCCGAGGGCTACGAGTTCGTCAACCAGGTCACCGGTGGCCGCGTGCCGCGGGAGTACATCCCGTCGGTCGACGCCGGCTGCCAGGAGGCCATGGAGTTCGGTATCCTCGCCGGCTACCCGCTCCAGGGCGTTCGCGTGAAGCTCCTCGACGGTGCGGCGCACGACGTCGACTCGTCCGAGCTCGCGTTCAAGATCGCCGGCTCGATGGCCTTCAAGGAAGGCGCCCGGAAGGCCAAGCCGGTCCTCCTGGAGCCGATGATGGCCGTCGAGGTCACCACGCCCGAGGACTACATGGGCGACGTGATCGGCGACATCAACTCTCGCCGTGGCCAGATCCGGTCCATGGATGAGCGTCACGGTGCCCGCGTCGTCACGGCGCTGGTGCCCCTCTCCGAGATGTTCGGCTACGTCGGTGACCTGCGCAGCAAGACCTCTGGTCGCGCGAGCTACTCGATGCAGTTCGACTCGTACGCCGAGGTTCCGAGGAACGTCGCGGACGACATCATCGCGAAGGCCAAGGGCGAGTAACGTCCCGACTTTCGGGACGACAGCCACCCCTTAGGCTATTGGGAGGCAACTCGGGAGGATCCGGTCGGATCCTCCCGGGGCCTCCGGCCCCCCACCCAGTGGGACGGCACGGGGTGTCCTCCGGACAGCCCACACAAAACCGATCAAAGACCAACTGACGTCACCACGGCGTACAGAACTGTCCTCAGGAGGACTCAGTGGCGAAGGCGAAGTTCGAGCGGACGAAGCCCCACGTCAACATCGGCACCATCGGTCACATCGACCACGGTAAGACGACGCTGACCGCGGCGATCACCAAGGTGCTGCACGACGCGTACCCGGACATCAACCCCTTCACGCCGTTCGACCAGATCGACAAGGCGCCGGAGGAGCGGCAGCGCGGTATCACCATCTCGATCGCGCACGTCGAGTACCAGACCGAGGCGCGTCACTACGCCCACGTCGACTGCCCGGGTCACGCGGACTACATCAAGAACATGATCACCGGTGCCGCCCAGATGGACGGCGCCATCCTGGTGGTCGCCGCCACCGACGGCCCGATGCCGCAGACCAAGGAGCACGTCCTCCTGGCCCGCCAGGTCGGCGTCCCCTACATCGTCGTCGCGCTGAACAAGTCCGACATGGTGGACGACGAGGAGATCCTGGAGCTCGTCGAGCTCGAGGTCCGTGAGCTGCTCTCCGAGTACGAGTTCCCGGGCGACGACCTGCCGGTCGTCCGCGTCTCCGCGCTGAAGGCCCTCGAGGGCGACGCCGAGTGGGGCCAGAAGCTCCTCGGCCTGATGCACGCCGTCGACGAGAGCATCCCCACCCCGGCCCGCGCCGTGGACCAGCCGTTCCTGATGCCGATCGAGGACGTCTTCACGATCACCGGTCGTGGCACCGTCGTCACCGGTCGTATCGAGCGTGGCATCCTCAAGGTCAACGAGACCGTCGACATCATCGGCATCAAGACCGAGAAGACCACCACCACGGTCACCGGCATCGAGATGTTCCGCAAGCTGCTCGACGAGGGCCAGGCCGGTGAGAACGTCGGTCTGCTGCTCCGCGGCATCAAGCGCGAGGACGTCGAGCGCGGCCAGGTCATCATCAAGCCGGGTTCGGTCACGCCGCACACCGACTTCGAGGCCCAGTCCTACATCCTGTCGAAGGACGAGGGTGGCCGTCACACCCCGTTCTTCAACAACTACCGCCCGCAGTTCTACTTCCGTACCACGGACGTGACCGGCGTCGTGACCCTCCCCGAGGGCACCGAGATGGTCATGCCGGGCGACAACACCGGCATGACGGTCGCGCTGATCCAGCCGATCGCCATGGAGGAGGGCCTGAAGTTCGCCATCCGTGAGGGTGGTCGGACCGTCGGCGCCGGCCAGGTCACCAAGATCATCAAGTAATTGATGCTCTGACTCTTGACCCCTGGTCAGGATGGGCTTGGTGAGGATCCCAGGATCCTCACCAAGCCCTCTGTCTTTGTGCTCAAAACCGTCAACTAGGATCGCGGCATAACGCCGGAGTGAACCCGGGCGCCAGGGTGCCCGTATCAGGGATGGGGTTTCTGGGGCTCGTGGAAAGACTCCGCACCATCGTGGCCGCTAGGTCCTCGGCCGAGGAGACGGCGGCACCCGACGACCTGCCCGTCCCGGCAGCTCCTTCCGGCGGACGGCCGGCCCGCAGCCTGCCCGCCCTCGGCGGCGCCCTGCTCGCGTCCTGGCTGCTGCCGGCCGCGCTGATCTCCACCGGTCTCGGCATCGTGCTGCTGCCGCTGCTCGTCCTGGCCGTCGCCTCGGTGATGCGGGTCGGCGGGGTGCTGCTCGACCGACTGGTCGCCGCCGCGCTGGTGGTGGCCGGCGGTGTGGTCGTGCTCGGACTGCTGTTCTCGGTCTGGCCGTGGGGGATCGACCCGATCCCGACCTCCGGGGTGCTGTTCTCCGTCGTGGTCCTGGCCGGCTGGACCGGCCGTCGCGCACCGAGGCTTCCGCTGCGGTTCCGCCCGTCCGACCTGATGGTGCTCGGCACCGGCGCGGTGCTGTGGCACTACCTGCACCTGCCCCTGGTCGGCAAGGGCCCCGAGTGGCGGATGGAGTTCCTGGCCACCGCCGAGGACCGGCTGAACCACTTCTCCTACTTCGTGGGCATCGAGCACGTCGGCGGTTACAACTTCCTGCACCAGGAGGCCGCGCGGGCCTACCTGATGGGCCCCGGCGAGGTCACCTACCCGCAGGGCTCGCACTTCCTGCTGGCCTGGATCGACTCCCTGCTCCGCTCCAGCACCGACCTGGGCACGCCGGTCGGCGCGATGAACCGCTACCTGCTCCTGATCCTCGCCGCCTACGCGCTGCTCGGGACCGCGCTGGTCTGGGGAGCCCGCTGGATCGGCGGACCGCGACTGCGCGGCTGGCGCACCGCGGCGGTCTGCGGGACGGTCGCCTCGCTGGTGCTCGCGAGCAACTACGCCGATCTGGTGCCGCACGGGTTCGACTCGACCGTCATCGGTCTGCTGATGGTCGCCCTGCTCACCGCCTTCATGATCCGCCCCGCGATGCGGACACCGGAGTTCCTCCTGGTCGCCGCGCTCGGCCTGATCATCGTCACCTACGTCTACAACCTCTTCGGGGCGATCGCCGGGGTCGTGCTGGTGGCCGCCCTGGTGGTCCACCGCCGCCGCTTCCGGCTCAGGCGCTGGCCGCTGTACCTCGTGCTCGCCGTGGTCACCCTCGGCGTGGCCGGTCTGCCCAGCGTGATCTCCGTGCTCTCCCAGCTCGACGTGGCCGGCGCCTCCAACCTCGGCGGGCCGAGTGTCGCGGCGGACCGGGTGCTGCTCATCGGCGGTCTGCTGCTGGGCGTGCTGGCGGCCGCGGCGCCGGCCAACCGCAGGACCGCGACCGGCCGGGCGCAGCTCGCCGTGCTGCTCGGCACGGGTGCGGTGATCTGGGCCTTCGCCTGGTACCAGGTCCACAGCATCGGCCACGTCTCCTACTACTTCGAGAAGCTGGCCGGCACCGGTGTGGTGATCGCGCTGGTCTCGCTGGGCGCGGTCGGTCCGCTGCTGCGGGCCGGCACCCCGGCCCGGACCCCGGTGCTGCGGCGCCGGGCGGGCGACGCGGTGCTGTCGGCGGTCTCCGTGGTGACGGCGCTCAGCCTGTTCGCCGGCGTCCAGTGGGGCATGGAGTCCTTCAAGTCCGGGCCCTCGGCCTGGGACGGCAACCGGCTGATGGCCTGGAGCCGGGGGGAGTCCTGGAGCGACATAGGTCCCCGGCACGGTGCCACCGTCGCGGAGGACCTCGCGGACATCCCCGGCGCGGTGATGGTGCTCTACTCCAACGACGCCTACAAGAACCTGAAGTCCACCTGGCTGGCCTCGCTGCTGCGCAACCGGGGCGGCGACATCCTGCCGCTGTACGAGACGCACTGGGTCAACATCGGTGCCTTCGAGCAGAACGAGGCCGAGTACCAGGCGTCGATGGAGCACGTCCGCAAGGGCGCCCGGCAGCTGGGCGAGCCGATGACGGTGGTCGTCGCCGACCCGGCCACCGGCGAGCGGATGGGCAAGGACCTCCAGGGCTTCGAGCCGAGGATCAGCGTGGTGGTCAAGCCCGGCAACGCCTGGGGCCACCCGTGGGAGCGCAGCTTCCCCGGTACCTGATCGGGCCGCCCGGGGACGGGCCGCCCACTGTCCGGCGCGGGGCGCCGTCCTTCCGGGGGCGGCGCCCCGTCGGCGTACCGGAACCGGCGGTTTGCAACCGGCGGCCCGGCCGGTGTCCCGTCGGTGTCCCGTCGCGGCCCGGAAACCGGCGGGCCGGGACCGGTTCGCCGGGCCCGCCGGGGTGTCCAGCGCGTCTCATCTGGGCATCATCACCGGCTGCTATTGTCGGCGGCGATCGACCCCACCGGCGGAAAGCGGGAGCAATTCATGACGACGGCGCCCGAGTTGTCGGTGGTCATGCCGATCTACAACGAGCAGGACGCGCTGCCGCTGACGGTCGAGCGACTGCGGCCGATCCTCGACGGGCTGGGTGTCGGCTACGAGGTGGTCGGTGTCGACGACGGCAGCACCGACGCCACCCCGCTGCTGATGCAGAAGATCCGCCAGGACTGGCCCGAGTTCCGGATCGTCCGCTTCTCCCGCAACTCCGGTCACCAGGCCGCGCTCAAGGCCGGGCTGCACCGGGCGTTCGGCGACTTCGTGGTGAGCATCGACGCGGACCTCCAGGACCCGCCGGAGAAGATCCCCGAGATGCTGGAGCTCGCCCGCGAGCGGAGCCTCGACATCGTCTACGGCGTACGCGGCGACCGGGGCACGGACAGCTTCTTCAAGCGGCGCACGGCCGGCGCCTACTACTGGCTGATGCGCAAACTCGTCGGCAAGCGGATGCCGAACCAGGCCGGTGACTACCGGCTCCTCAGTCGCGCGGCGGTGGACGCGCTCAAGGCCCTGCCCGAGCACCAGCCGGTCTACCGGCTGCTGGTGCCGTGGCTCGGCTTCCCCAGCGGCGAGGTGGTCTACGTCCGCGAGGAGCGGGTCGCCGGGGCGACCCACTATCCGCTGGGCAAGATGGTCCGGCTGGCGCTGGACAGCGTGACGAACTTCTCCGCGGCCCCGCTGCGGCTGGCCACCTGGCTCGGCCTGTTCAGCTTCCTGGTCTGCCTGGTGCTCGGCGCCTACACCGCGATCGAACACGCGGTCGGCAACACCGTCCCGGGGTGGTCGTCGTTGTTCATCGGAATGCTGTTCATCGGCGCCGTCCAACTGATCTGCGTGGGCCTGCTCGGCGAGTACGTCGGCCGGATCTACTCGGCGGTCCAGGCCAGGCCCGCCTACTTCGTCGGCTACGACTCGGCCGAGGAGAGCAGCGGAGCGGGGGCGGAGAAGCTCTCCGACTGTGTCCGCTAGCGCGCCGGGGGCGGCCCGGAACGTGCGAGGAGGCAGTACGTGGACGGCTACCGGACGACCGCGTCGGACCGCGGCCCGGAGACGGCGGACGAGCGGCGGGCCGGGTCCTCGGCACCGGCGACCGGGCGGTTCCGCGCGGTCCGGCTGCTGCCGGCCTCCGCCGCCCTGGCGGTGGTGCTGGCGGTCCTGATCGGCTGCGGCACACCGGTCGCGGACGTCGCCCGCTACGCCGGCTACGCGCTGTGGGCGGTGCTGCTCCCCGGCACGCTGGTGTTCCGCGCCCTGCGCCGCCGCCCGCACACCCTGGTCGAGGACCTCGCGCTGGGGGCCGTCACCGGCCTGGTGCTGGAGCTCGCCGCCTGGGCCGTGACGGTCCGGCTCGGCCTGCAGTCGGTGGCCGTGCTCTGGCCGCTCGCCGTGGTCCTCCCGTTCGCCCTGGTGCCCGGGCTGCGCCGGCACTGGCGTCCGCGCGGGTACGTGCGGCCCCCGCTGAGCTGGTCCTGGACGGTCGCGGGCCTGGTCGCGCTGACGGCGGTCTACTTCGGCGAGGTCTTCCTGGCCCGCTTCCCGATCCTGCCGACGGGGGAGCCGAGCCGGGTCTACGGGGACCTCCCGTACCTGATCTCGCTCGCCGGGAACGCGAAGTACCACATGCCGCCGACCTTCCCGCAGGCGGCGGGAGAACCCCTGCACTACCACTGGTTCACCTTCAGCCACATGGCGATGTCCTCCGTGGTCGGCGGCATCGACCTGCCGGTGGTCGCGATGCGGCTGATGGTGCCGGTGCTGAGCGTGCTCACCGTGCTCGCCGTCGCGGTGGCCGCGCACCGGCTGAGCGGCCGGCTCTGGGCCGGGCCGGTGGCGGTGGCGCTGTTCATGGGGGTGGGCGAGTTCACGGCGGCCTACCCCAACTCCATCGATTCCTGGCTGTTCGGCGCGCCCGCGGTGGGGCTGCTGTCCTGGGCGAGCCTCTCGCTCGCCTACAGCCAGCCGCTGCTGGTCGCGCTGGCCGTCACGGTCGGCGAGGTGCTGCGCGGGTCCGGCGCCGGCTCCGACCGGCGGGAGGTGCCTCCGCTGGGGCGCGGGGCCTTCGTCCTGGTGGCCCTGTTCGCGCTGGCCTCCAGCGCGGCCAAGGCCAGCACCCTGCCGGTCACCCTGGGCGGGCTGGCGGTGGCCGGCCTCGCGCTCGCCGTCACCTCCCGGCGGATCCCCCGGTCGGTGCTGGTGCTCGGCGCGATCCTGGTCGGGGCGCAGCTGTTCGCCACCGCGCTGGTCTTCGACTTCCAGAGCTACGGGCTGCAGCTCGGCCAGTTCGGGAACGTCCGGAAGTACTGGGCCGATCCCCAGCTGGGCCCGGCCCCGGTCCGGGCGGCGGTCGCGCTGTCGACGCTGGCGGCGTTCGTGCTCAACCACCAGCTGCGGCTGCTGGGCGCGGTGCCGCTGCTGTGGCGGCGGCGGATGCGGCTGGAGCCGGTGCAGTGGTTCCTGCTCGGGTCGGCGCTCGCCGGACCGGCGGCCTACCTGCTGATCGGCGGCTTCAACGCGAGCTACTTCACCATCGCCTCGGCGCCCTTCGCCGCGCTGCTCTCCGCCTGGGGCTGGTGCGAGCTGGCCGAGCGGGCCGCGCTGCCGCGCCGGGCGGCGGTGGCGCTGGTGGCCGCGGCCGTGCTGGCGGGTGCCGTCCTCACCTGGCTGATCCACCGGTTCTCGGGCCGCTGGGCCGAGTTCTCGGTACGCCTGCTGGGCCGGGGCACCGGGAGCCGCGTCCACTGGCCGCTGCTGCCGATGCTGGCCGCCGCGCTGGCGGTCGCGGCCGCGGCCGTCCTCGGTCTGCTGCTGTGGCGGGGGGCCGGCCGGGTGCGGCCCGCGCTGCGCGGCTACGGCGGGGTCGTGCTGGTCACCGGCCTGTGCGCGCTGGGGCTGCCGGCGCTGCCGCTGGACGTGCTCCAGGGCCGGGAGTACGGCTGGGACTTCGCCTGGGCGCTGTCCGGGCGGCAGATCGAGGCGGCCCGCTGGGTCCGGGCGAACAGCCGGCCCACGGACGTGCTCGCCACCAACGCCCACTGCTGGCAGTTCGACGACTACGCGTACGGCCCGGAGTGCGACAACTACCGGTCGCAGTGGCTCAGCGCGTACTCCGAGCGGTCCGTGCTGGTGGAGGGCTGGGCGTACGCGCCGCGGCTGGTGGCCCGCTCCGGCGGCGGGGTGGTCGCCCGGGAGCCCTTCTGGGACCAGCGCCTGTTCGGGCTCAACGAGGACGCGGTGTACCGTCCTACCGCAGAGTCGATCGAGCGGTTGCGGCAGGAGCACCGGGTGCGGTTCCTGGTGGTCGACCGGAAGGCGGGCGCCGAGTCGTCCCGGCTGCGGGAGTTCGCCGAACCGGTCTTCGACAACGGACGGGTCGCCGCGTACCGGCTCCCCTGAGTGGACGGAACGGACGGGTACCCCGCGATGCTTTCGACGGACGACAGGAACGGGCCGCCGCGGGCGGACGGGCGGCCCGTGCGTCGGCAGCTGCCCTCGTTCCTGGTGATCGGTGTCCTCAGCACCCTCTTCTACCTGGGGCTGTTCGTGCTGGCCCGGCGCTTCACCGATCCGCAGGCGGCCAATCTGCTCGCGCTGGCGGTCAGCGCCGTCGCCAACACCGCGGCGAACCGGCGGTTCACCTTCGGGATCACCGGCTCCGAGGGCGCGGTGCGCCACCAGCTGCAGGGCGCCGTGGCGTTCCTGATCGGGCTGGGGCTCAGCGCGGGCGTCCTGGAGCTGCTGGACCTCGCCGTGCCGGACGCCTCGCGCGCGGTCGAGGTGGCCGGGCTGGTCGTCGCCAACGGCCTGGCCACGGTGGCCCGGTTCGTGCTGATGAAGATCTGGGTGTTCCGCGGCCGCTGAGCCGGCCGGAGCCGAAACGCGCGGCGCCCGTCCGGAGGGTCCGGACGGGCGCCGCGCGTTTCGGTACGGGGGTCAGGCGGAGACCTTGGGCGGCTTCTCGGCCGTCGGCTCCGACGCCGATCCCGGCGCCGGTGCGACGAGCGGGTCGTCGGCGGCGGCCCGGGCGGCGGCGCGCTCCTTGAGCCTGCGCACCGGCCACGGCGTCCAGTTCTTGGCCTTCATCAGCGGCGACTCCAGCAGGTGCCAGGAGAGCGCGGACAGCACCACGGTGCCGGCCATGGCGAGGGCCAGGTACACCGGCTTGCCGTGCTTGGCGTAGCCCAGCATGGCCAGCGCCTGCTCGACGGTGAAGCCGTAGATGTAGATGCCGTACGAGTAGTCGCGCCTGCGGCCGATCTTCTGGAACGGGCGCGGCAGCCGGATGGCCAGCCAGATCAGCAGGTAGGCGAAGGCGGGGTAGCCGAAGACGAAGAGGCCGCCGACCCACAGGCTGAGGCCGAGCACGGCCGCGCTGAGCACCGCCAGGCCGTCGTGGATGACCAGCCGCTCGCGGTAGAGCTGGAAGGTCGCGCCGATCATGAAGATGAAGATCAGGTGAATGATGAAGTGCATCGACATCGCGCCGAGGAACGGCACGTAGACGACGGAGTTCATCTCGCCCGGGATGCCGCGCAGGGTGGGCATGTTCACCCAGTCGCGCAGGATGAGCACCCAGAGGCCCAGCGCCAGCAGCGGCACGAACTTGCGGGCCCGCTGGAGCACGCCCGCCGCGCCCATCATCCCGATGACGATGTAGCAGAGGATCTCGTACTTCAGCGACCACAGGGCGCCGTTGACGCCGATGTCGTAGTTGGTGCCCCGCTTGATGCCGCCCTCGATCACCCCGGAGATGTCCCAGCCGGTGCTGATCGCGGTGTTCCAGGTGCCCTTCAGGTAGTTCACCGGACCCTGCGGGTGGTCCCAGTACCCGTCGAAGGTCCCGTGCTGCCAGTGCCACAGCAGCGGGACGATCACCAGGGAGGAGACCAGCAGCGAGCCCCACAGACCGGGCAGGATGCGCAGCGCGCGGTGCCAGGAGTAGCGCCCGATGGGCGTCCTGGCACCACTGGCGCTGATCATGAAGCCGGACAGCACGAAGAACCCGACGACCGCCATCTTGCCGAGGTCGGTCTGCTCACCGCTCTTGATCCAGAGCGGGTCGAGGTGCCCCCACGCGATGGGGTACATGTGCGAGACGACCACCGCGGAGGCGAGCAGCAGCCGCAGCAGACCGAAGCTGTTGGCCCGGCCCGAGTACAGCTCGGCGAGGGTCCCGCGCCGGCCGGGCAGCACGGACAGCCACCCGCCGGGTCGGTTGCCGCGGGACTGGGGGGTACCCGACGAGGAGAGCCTGCGAGACATCGAAGCGATCATGCTTTCCTGGAAGTGGTGCCCAGGCGACGGCCTGGTGCACAGGCCCGGTCGGGTCCTTCTCGGATCCTACCGATGGCCGCCGATGGTCATCATGTGTGCTGATCGAATCGTTAGCGTGCGGAAGCGGCGTCGGCCGAGGCGGCCCGCCACAGCTCGGTGACCGCCGAGCTCAGGCTGCGGCTGGGCTGCCAGCCGAGGGCCTTGCCCGCCGCGGTGACGTCGAGCTGCTGCCACTCGGTCTCCGGGCCGGTGCCCTCGGGCGCCGGGACCTCGGTGACCTCGACCGGGACACCACTGGCCGCGATCAGCAGCTCGACCAGCTCGCGCGCCGAACTCGCCTTGCCGAGGCCGATGTTGAGCACGGCGGGGGAGTCCGGGTTGCTCGGGACGGCGGCGATGATCGCGTCCACCGTGTCCTGCAGGTCGACGAAGTCGCGCTGGGCGGTGAGCGGCTGCAGCGCGAGTTCCGCGGTGGTGCCGGCGGTCCGGGCGGCGACCAGCTTCCCGGCCATCACACCGAGCAGGCTGTGTCCGGGCTGGTGGGCGCCGACCACGTTGCCCAGGCGGAGCACCACGGCGTCCAGGCCCTCGGTGCGCACGGCGTCCTCGATCAGCCGGGTCGCCTGCAGCTTCAGCTGCCCGTAGACCATGGACGGCTTCGGCTCGGAGTCCTCGCTCAGGCTCACGCCGATCGGGCAGAGGCCGTACTCGTGCACCGTGCCGAGGTGGACCAGGCGGGGGGCGGCGGGCATGCCGCGCAGCGCCTCCAGCAGCCGGCCGACCATGCCGACATTGGCGCCGACCATCTGTTCGTCGGTCAGGCCCCACATCCCGCCGGCCGCGTTGATCACCACGTCGATCCGGTGCTCGGCGAGCAGTCCGGCCAGCTCGGCCGGGGAGTCCTCGGTGAGGTCCAGCCGGGCGAACTCGCCGGGCAGCGGCTCGGCCGGAGCCTTGCGGGCGATGGTGAGCAGGTGGTGACCCCGCTCGTCCAGGGCGCCCAGGATGGTGCGCCCGATGAAGCCCGTGCCGCCGAGGACGGCGATGCGGGGAAGGTCTGAGCTGCTCACGGCCATGGCCTCTGGTTCCGGTCTCGGTCGGATGGGGCGCCGGGGCCTCGGGGGCGTCGGCCCGGCGGGGGAGTGGAGCGGCAGGGGGTGGAGCGGCCGCTCAGTAGCGGTCGTTGCCGGCCACGTGCCGCAGCAGGGTCTTGGCGCCGGAGCCGTTCCGGCCCTTGACCGCGCCGGGGACCATGGTCAGCGCGTGGATCCGGGACGACAGGTGCAGGCGGGAGGCCTTGGCGGCGTTCGCCCAGCCGTGCGCGTCCAGGCGGTCGGCGACGTCGCGGAAGAAGCGGTTGGCCTCCTCGAAGCGGATGCCGGAGGAAGCCTGCGCCGAGGAGATGCTGACCGCGTGCCGCCGGTACTGGAAGCAGGTGGTGTCGCTGATCATCATCTGCTCCCCGGCCTGCAGCAGGTCGATGACCAGCGCGAGGTCCTGGGTGACCTCCAGGTTGTCCCGGAAGCCGGCCGCGCGGACGGCCTCGGTGCGCCAGCAGATCGACGGGAAGAACAGCCAGTTGCCGCGCAGCAGGCTGATCGCGAGCTCCTCGCCGCCCATCAGCTTGCGGCCGTTGACCTTCGGCGCGTAGATGCGCTTCTTGGCCTGGTCGACGAGGCCCTCGGCGGGCTTGTCGTTGCCGTCGATGACCTGGACGCCCGGCTGCACCATGCCGATGTCCGGGTTGTCCTTGAGCACGCCCCGGACGGTGGCGACGTAGTCGGGCAGCATGATGTCGTCGGTGCCCATCATGACGAAGTTCTCCTCGCGCACCAGGCCGAGGCACTTCCGGTAGTTGCCCGTCACGCCGAGGTTCTGCTCGTTGCGCTGGTAGGAGACCCGGTCGTCCCCGAGCTGGGCGAACCAGCCGGGGACGTCCGGCTCCTTGCCGTCGTCCACCACGGTGAGCCGCCAGTTGGGGTCGCTCTGGGCCAGGATGCTGCGCACGGCGGCCTGCATCAGCGCGACGTTGCCGTAGTAGGGCAGCATGATGTCAAGAGTTGTCATGGACGACACACCAGGTTCTGGGATAGTGGGGACGGCGGGAAGGCTACTGACCGCTGAGCGACCGGCGGAACCGCAGGCACTCCTCGTAGTCCGGCAGCAGGCCGGTCTCCAGGGCCTGGGCCAGCGTCGGTGCGGCGTCGTCACGGGCCGACAGCTGGGGCGCGTCGGTCGGCCAGTCGATCGCCAGGTCCGGGTCCAGCGGGTGCACCGCGTGCTCGCCGGTCGGGTTGTAGGTCTCCGAGCAGACGTAGGAGAGCGTGGCGTCGTCGGTCAGCGCGCAGAAGCCGTGGCCGAGGCCCTCGGAGATGTACACCGAGCGGCGGTCCACGTCGTCGAGCCGGACGAACTCCGAGCGGCCGAAGGTGGGGGAGCCCACCCGCAGGTCGACGATGACGTCGAGCACCGCACCGCGCACGCAGCTGACGTACTTGGCCTGCCCCGGCGGGACGTCGGCGAAGTGGATGCCGCGCACCACGTCCTTGGCGGACACCGAGAGGTTGCCCTGGGCCATCCGCAGCGGGTGGCCGACCACCTCGGAGAGGCGGTCGAAGCGGTACCACTCCATGAACAGGCCGCGGGGGTCGCCGTGCTGCTGCGGCGTGACCTCCCAGGCGCCCTCGATCGACAGCTCGCGGAACTTCATCGCGCGGCCTCCTCGTCGAGCAGGTTCACCAGGTACTGGCCGTAGCCGCTCTTCAGCAGCGGCTCGGCGAGCTCGCGCAGCTGCTCGGAGGTGAGGAACCCGGCCCGCCAGGCGGCCTCCTCGACACAACCGATCTTGAAGCCCTGGCGCTCCTCGATGACCCGGACGAACTCCGAGGCCTGGACCATCGAGACGAAGGTGCCGGTGTCCAGCCAGGCGGTGCCGCGGTCCAGGACGGTGACCTGCAGCTCACCCTCCTTCAGGTACGCCTCGTTGACGGCGGTGATCTCCAGCTCGCCACGGGCGCTCGGGGTGATGGTGCGGGCGATCTCCACCACGCGGTTGTCGTAGAAGTAGAGACCCGGCACCGCGTAGCGGGACTTGGGGGTCTCCGGCTTCTCCTCGATCGAGATGACCTGGCCGGCCTCGTCGAACTCGACCACGCCGTAGGCGGTCGGGTCGGCCACCGGGTAGGCGAACACCATGCCGCCCTTGGGGTCGGTGCGCTGGGCGAGCCGGGTGCCGAGGCCACTGCCGTGGAAGATGTTGTCGCCGAGGATCAGCGCGACGGGCTCGTCGCCGATGAAGTCGGCGCCGAGGACGAAGGCCTGGGCGATGCCCTCCGGCCGCTCCTGCACGGCGTACTGCAGGTCGAGGCCGAGCTGCGAGCCGTCGCCGAGGAGCCGCTCGAACTGCTCGCGGTCCTGCGGAGTGGTGATGATCAGAATCTCGCGGATCCCCGCCATGATGAGCGTGGAAAGCGGGTAGTAGATCATCGGCTTGTCGAAGACCGGGAGAAGCTGCTTGGAAACGGCCCGGGTCAGGGGCCAGAGGCGGGAACCGGTGCCGCCCGCAAGAAGAATGCCGCGCATGGCGCACACCTTACGTGGCCCGGGTAACCGGGCGGCAACCAGGCGGTGCCGGGCCGTTCGGGCCCGGGGCACCTGGTGCGATGGGCGCTGCGCGCGCGCACTATACTCAGCCGCATTATGCGCATCCTCGTCACCGGCGGCGCCGGATTCATCGGTTCCCAGTTCGTGCGCGCGCTGCTGGCGGGGGACCCCGCGGCTCGTGTCACCGTTTTCGACAAGCTGACCTACTCGGGCGTCGAGGAGAACCTCGCGCCGGTCGCCGACCACCCCGGCTACTCCTTCGTCCGCGGCGACATCTGCGACGTCGACGCCGTCGACGCGGCGATGCCGGGCCACGACGCGGTGGTGCACTTCGCCGCCGAGTCGCACGTGGACCGCTCGATCGCGGGCGCCGGCCCCTTCGTCATGACCAACGTGGTTGGCACCCAGGTGCTGCTCGACGCGGCCCGCAAGCACGGCGTCGGCCGCTTCGTCCACGTCTCCACCGACGAGGTCTACGGCTCCATCACCGAGGGTTCCTGGACCGAGGAGTGGCCGCTCCAGCCGAACTCCCCGTACTCCTCCTCCAAGGCGGCCTCGGACCTGCTGGCGCTGGCCTACCACCGGACCCACGGCATGGACGTCGTGGTCACCCGCTGCTCCAACAACTACGGGCCGTACCAGTTCCCCGAGAAGGTCATCCCGCTCTTCACCACCAACCTGATCGATGGCAAGAAGGTCCCGCTGTACGGCGACGGCGGCAACGTCCGCGACTGGCTGCACGTCTCCGACCACTGCCGCGGCATCGACCTCGCGCTGCGCAAGGGCCGCGCCGGTGAGGTCTACAACATCGGCGGCGGCACCGAGGCCACCAACAAGGAGCTCACCGGGCTGCTGCTGGAGGCCGCCGGGGTGGGCTGGGAGATGGTCGAGTACGTCGAGGACCGCAAGGGCCACGACCTCCGCTACTCGATCGACATCAGCAAGATCCGCGAGGAGCTCGGCTACGAGCCGCAGGTCCGCTTCGAGGACGGCCTCGCCGAGACCATCGCCTGGTACCGCGAGAACCGCGCCTGGTGGGAGCCGCTCAAGGTGAGGGCCGCGCAGCAGTCGTGAACAACGAGGGCAGCACGGCGACCGGTCGCCGTTCACCGCTGGCGAAGCTGCTCAGCGCGCTCCCCCCGGGCACCCAGCTGGTGATCGGGGGGACCGTGCTGCTCGGTGCGGCCTCCTACGTCCATCTGATGGCCGCGGGCTACACCCTGAGCAAGCCGGCCATGGCGTCGGTCTCGCTGCTCTGGACCATCCTGATGTCGGTCGGCCTCGGCCTGTTCTTCCCGGTCGAGCAGGAGCTCACCCGGATCGTGGCGGCGCGCGTCGTCGCCGGGCAGGGCGTCGCCCCGGTGCTCCGCCGCACGCTGGCGATCACCGTCGGGATGCTGGCGCTGCTGACCGCCGGGATGGCCGCCGCCGTCGGTCCGCTGGCGGACACCTTCTTCGACGGCCGCAAGGACATGGTGGTGGCGCTGGCCGCCGCCTTCGTCGCCATGGCGGCCGGGAACGTCACCCGCGGCGTGCTGGCCGGTCTCGGCCGCTTCGGCGCGTACGGCACCCAGCTGGCCGTGGACGGCGCGCTGCGGATCCTGATCGCGGTCGGCTGCGCGGCCGGCCACGTGCGTTCGCCGCTGGTGTTCGCGCTGATCCTGGTCGTCGCGCCGATCCTGGCGGTCCTGGTCACCCTGCGCCCGCTGCTGACCGGCGTCCGCCAGGGCCCGCAGGCCCCGTGGTCGGCGCTCACGTCGGGACTGGCCCCGCTGGTCGCCTCGACCCTGCTCTCGCAGGTCGTGGTCAACGCGGCGGTGGTCAGCACCCAGCTGATCGCACCCGACAACGCCGCCCTGGTGGCCGGTCTGCTGAACGCCGTGGTGCTGGCCCGGGTGCCGCTGTTCGTCTTCGGCTCCCTGCAGGCCTCGCTGCTGGCCGGCCTGTCGAGCACCGCCGCCGCGGGCGACCGGAGCGGCTTCTCCAAGCTGCTCGGCAGGACCTGCGTCGTGGTGACCGTGCTCGGCGTGGCCGGCGGCATCCCCGCCACCGTCCTCGGTCCCTGGCTGATCCAGGTGCTGTTCAAGGCGGACGACGTGCTCGGCTCGCTGGACTTCCTGTGGATGTCCGCCGGCACTCTCTGCTACATGCTGGCGATGGTCCTCGGGCAGGCACTCCTGGTGCTGCACCGGCACCGGCTCCAGCTGCTCGGCTGGGCGTTGGGAACTGTTGTACTGATCGTAACCACGCTGGTACCTGGGCCCATCGCGACCCGGGTGTGCCTCGCGTACACTTTGGGTTCGCTGACTGCTGTCGTATGCATGTTCGCCGCGGTCCGGCTGACCTTCCTGCGCGAGCCCCCGGCCGCCCAGGCCGGTGCCGACCCGTCCGCGCGCCCCTCACTCGTGGACACGGTATGACGCCGCCGACAAAGCCGACGTCCGCGTTCGCCGTTTCTCGCAACCCGAAACTCGCGGCCCAGCGCTGCGGCATGGAGTCATGATGTCCGACTATGACGATGTGTGGCTGGTCGTCCCGGCCTACAACGAGGGGCCCGTCATCGCCGACGTGATCGAAGCCGCTCGCAAGACGTTCCCCAACATCGTCGTCGTGGACGACGGGAGCACCGACAACTCGGTCGCGTCGATCATGGAGACCGGTGCGCACCTGGTGCAGCACCCGGTCAACCTCGGTCAGGGCGCCGCGCTGCAGACCGGGATGAACTACGCGCTCAAGCAGCCCGGGTCCAAGTACTTCGCGACCTTCGACGCCGACGGCCAGCACCAGACGCACGACGTCGAGCACATGGTCTCGCTGCTGCGCACCGGTGACGTCGACGTCGTCCTGGGCTCCCGGTTCATCGAGCAGACCGGCCAGGTGCCGTGGATCAAGCGGGTCGTCCTGCGGACCGCGGCGACGGTCAGCCCGACCGCGCGCAAGCTCAACCTGACGGACTCGCACAACGGCCTCCGCGTGATCAACCGCGCGGCTGCCGAGAAGCTTCGCATCACCATGAACGGCATGGCCCACGCCTCGGAGATCGTCGCCTTCCTGGCCGCCTCCGACCTGCGGGTCACCGAGGTGCCGGTGGACATTCTCTACACCGAGTACTCGCGGTCCAAGGGCCAGTCGCTGATCAACGGCGTCAACATCCTCTTCGACATCTCGCTCCGGGAGCGTGGCGGCAAGTGAAGTACATCTGGATTCAGCTGGTCCTGCTGATCGGTACCGGCACGCTGGTCCTGGCGTTCGTCCGCAACTGGGACCGTGCGCACACCCGCGCCTGGAAGCGCATGGCGTTCTTCGCCTTCGTGCTCGCCAACGTCTACGCCGTCTTCCGGCCGCAGGACGTGACCTGGGTGGCGAACCAGCTCGGCGTCGGCCGCGGCACCGACCTGGTGCTCTACATGCTGGTCGTCGGCATGGCGTTCATGACCCTCAACACCTTCATGCGCTTCCGTTCGCTGGAGAAGAAGCTCACCGACCTCGCGCGGTCGGTGGCCGTCAACGACGGCCAGCGGGTCAACAACGACCGCTTCGGGGACGAGCTCGGGGCCGTTCGGCCCGAGGGCGAGAAGGTCTCCCCGAACTAGCAGGCGGGTCGGTCAGGGCCAATACCGGGGGGGCATGTGACGGGGCCCACCGAGCCGATAACTGTTCGGAGGCAAACAACCATGTCCACTCGGGCCGCGAGGCCTCGAATAACCTTTGCTGTGCGCCGGGCCGGACTCGTGGGGGTGGAGGCGGCAGCAGGAATGCTGATCGCCCTCGGGTTCACCTGGCTCTGCATGCGGATCGAGGTCAACCCGCTGACCCGCACCGGTCAGGTCAGCGGTCTCGCGGGCCTGCAGTTCCGGTTCCTGCTGGTGTTCGTCGCGCTCGCGCTGGTCTGGTGGGGCATCAGCAAGAGGCTCTCCCGCCCGCTCGCGCTGCGGCTCGCCTGCTGCTCGCTGGCGGGCCTCGCCACCGGCCTGTACGCCGGCGGCATCGCGGTCGCCCTGACCGGCACCTCCTGGCCGCTCAACGGCCCCAACGGCGACTCGGGCCAACTCCAGAACTGGGTGGGCGAGATCCAGGCCGGGCGGCCGATCTCCGGGGTCTACCCGCCGCTGTTCCCGCACGCGCTGACCTACTGGACCGAGCTGTTCAACCCGGGTCAGCCGCATGCCGCGCTCAAGACCTTCGGTCTGGTCCTGCTCGCGCTGACCGGTCCGGCCGCCTACCTGGCCTGGCGACTGGTCCTGCCGCCGCTGTGGTCCCTCGGCATCGGCGTGGTGTCGGTGTTCCCGATCGTCCACGCGGCCAAGCCGTACGTCGACATCGTGCTGATCGTCCTGATCCCGGTGCTCGCCAAGCTGATGTCGACCCTGCGCCGGGCCGCCGATCTGGAGACCCGCCCGGCCGTGCTGCTGGGCGTCTCCTACGGCCTGGGGCTCGCCCTGCTGTTCCTCTGGTACTCGGGCTGGTTCGTCTGGTCGGCCCCGGGCGCGCTGGCCGCCTTCGTGCTGATGCTGATCAATCTCGGCAAGGAGGGCGGCGCGGCGGCCCTGCGCCGCGGCGCGCTGCTGCTGGGCGTCACCGCCGCGGTCTTCCTGGCGCTGACCGGTGCCTACCTCGGCCGGATGCTGGCCGGGGCGAACACCCCCGACGGCTACTTCTACTTCGACACCGACATCGACCCGGCCTACTTCATCATGTGGCAGGGCGATCAGCCGAACAACCTGGCCAAGGTGGTCTGGCCGCTGCCGGGAGAGCTCGGCGGCGTCGGCGTCTTCGCGCTCCTGCTGGTGGTGGGTGTGGCCGTCGCGCTCTGGCTCGGCCCGCGGCTGCCGGTGGTCCAGGTCGCCGGACTCTGCATGCTCGGCGCGTTCGGCCTGCGCTACTGGTTCGCCTCGCACATGGAGCACGACAAGCTGGTCCAGCTCTACCCCCGCACCTCGGCCGAACTCCTCTACTGCTCCATCGTGTTGTGCGGCATGGCCGGCTATCTGCTGACGCAGAAGCTGACCGGGCGCCCGGCGTACGCCATCATCGGCGGGCGCAAGGGCCCGGCACCCGCGCTGCGGGCCAGCGGAGCGGTGCTGTGCGCGCTCGCCTTCTTCTTCTCCATGGCGGGCTCGGCCACCGTCGACCGGTTCATGCCGTTCAACGGCTCCTGGGGCCAGTTGGCCTGGAACTCGCACACCACGGTGCAGCCCAACGGCGTCTGCCCGCGGTTCGCCCCCGAGGGGAAGTGCACGTCGCCGCCCCCGCCCGCGCCGCCCGCCGTCGAGGAGGGCTGACCCGGGGTCGGGCGGAGTCCTGCCCGAAAGGGCCGAACCGGTCGAGGCCGACAACGTGGCCGCGTGCCGGTCGTGTCACCCGGTCGGACACATTGGCCTGGCCTTGGGCCGCGTGGCAGACTTCCCGGTGCGATCCGCGGGGTCCGGTGGACCGACGCGCCACGCGCCCCGGTCGGACCGGACGACCCGAGAGCGGCGTGCCGGCGGGGAGCCTCCCGGATCCGAGGCCGACGGCCCCGTCCACCGCACGGGAGCCACGAGGTGCTCCTCCGAGTTCCGGCGGCCCCGCGCGGCCGCCCGACGGAATGGACTGAGATGACGAACCTGGCCCCCGAAGCGGTCGACAGCGCCGCGAGCACCGATCGCGACAGCGCGCCGCCACCGGAGGCGGGCGCGAGGGCGGGCGGAACCGCCCTGCTGCAGCGGCGCTCGGTCCAGATCACCGCCGAGGTCGTCGTCAGCGTCGCGGCCGCGCTCCTCCTCACCCTGCTGTGCACCCGCATCTCCGTGAACCCGCTGAACCGGATCGGCCAGGTCAGCGGACTGGCGAAGATCCAGCTGTTCGCGGCGCTGCTCGGTCTGCCGGTGCTCGCGGCACTGGTCTATACCGCCTACCGCGGTGCGGCGCTCCGGCACCGGCTGGTCCAGCGGCTGGTCTGCGGGGCGATCGCGGGCCTGGCGACCGGCGTGGTCGCCGGGGGAGTGGTGGTCGCGCTGCGCGGCACCCCGTGGCCGCTCGGCGGCCAGGAGGGCGACCCCAGCCAGCTGATCCACATGGCCACGTCGATCCTCGACGACAAGGGGCTGCCCGGCGTCTACCCGCCGCTGTTCCCCGGGCTGATCGCCCTTTGGGCGAAGCTCAACTACGGCGGGATCGGCGGCGAGGGCTACGCCCTGCACGATCTGCAGATCTTCTTCACCGCGGTGGCCGGGCCGATGAGCTACCTGGCCTGGCGGCTCATGCTGCGGCCGTTCTGGGCGCTGGCCGTCGCGGTGCCCTCGGTGCTGGTCTTCCTGGACCCGATCCGGCCCTACAGCCACGTCACCATGATCGTCCTGGTGCCGCTGCTGGCGGCCTGCCTGCGCGAGCTGCGCCGGGCCGGCGAGCTGTCCGTCCGCTCGGTGCTGCTGCGCGGCGCGGGCTTCGGCGCGATCTTCGGGGTGCTGTTCCTCTACTACTCGGGCTGGTACCTCTGGTCGGCGCCGGGCATCTTCGTGCTGACCCTGTTCCTGTTCCCGTGGCGCGGCGGCGGCCGCGCCGTCCGGCGGACGCTGCTGTTCGTGGGCACCACGGTGGGCCTCGCGGGGGCCATCGGTTCGCCGCTGCTGTACCAGATCGCCAAGGAAGGGGCGACGACCCCGGACCGGTACGCCTACATCGTCAACTACGTCGACCCGGCCTACGTGCTCGGCTGGCTGTCGGACCGCTCCGGCCAGGAGACGTACCACACCTGGCCGCAGGCGGGCGAGATGGCCGGCCAGACCGGCTTCGCGCTGCTGCTGGTCGCCGCGGTCGGCATCGGCATCGGGGTCGGGCTGCGCAGCCTGGTGGTCCGGGTGGCGGCGGCCGTGCTCGTCGGCGCCTGGCTGATGCGCTTCTACTACGCCTCGCACATGGCGCACGACCAGATGGTCCAGCTCTACCCGCGGACGACCTGGATCATCATGTACTGCCTGATCGTCCTGGCGGTGACCGGTCTGATGGCCGCCACCGACCGGGGGCGGGGCTGGGCCGAGCGGTCGTTCCGCTCGGTCGGCCGCACCGAGGCGGCGGGCCCGGTCGTCCCGCTCCGCGGCACCCGGCAGCTCGCGGCCGGCCTGGTCTGCGCCCTGGCGCTGTTCGCCACCATGGGCGCCTCCTGGTCGGTGGACCGCTACATGCCCCAGGACGAGAAGACCAACACGATGGGCATCGACGCCTGGCGGGCGCACAACATCAAGAAGCAGGACGGCAGCTGCCCGAAGTTCGCGCCGGTGAAGTCGGAGACGCCGCAGCGGCCCTGCGCCGACCCGATCGTCAAGGACTGGGAGCCGGAGCAGGACAAGAAGTCGCTCCACTGCGCCGGGGTGTCGACCGAGGACTGGCCCGTGGTCTGCGGCAGGATCGCTCCCTGGGTGACCCAGAAGTAGTCCGCCCCCGAGGGTGCGCCCCCGACCGGGGCCGGTGAGGCCTGCCTCACCGGCCCCGATTGGCTTTCCGGCTCCCACCTGTGGCAGTATGTCCAAGTTGCTCGGTTGAGTGCCGATGCTGCGCGCCTCCCGCCGGGAGGACCGGAAGCGAGTCCCATCTACTCGTCGTTCCCGTGATGGCCGTCAAGCGTGTGTGTTACGCCACGGCAGCTGCGGGGCGAAAGTACGGGAATCTTCCGGGAAGCGTGTGCGGGGTCTCAGCCCGGCTTCTCCCCCTGTACCGAAAGTTTGAAACCGACGAGTCAATCGCCGGTTTTTTGCAAGCGCGAGTGCGACACGCCCGAGCGCGGGGGTCGGAGGAGGAGTCGTGCAGCGACTTGACAGAAGGACTACAAGGTAGCCATGGCGGGACAGAAGATCCGCATCCGGCTCAAGGCCTACGACCACGAGGTCATCGACTCCTCGGCGAAGAAGATCGTCGAGACGGTGATCCGTACTGGTGCGCAGGTCGCAGGCCCGGTGCCGCTGCCCACTGAGAAGAACGTGTACTGCGTCATCCGCTCGCCGCACAAGTACAAGGACTCGCGCGAGCACTTCGAGATGCGCACTCACAAGCGTCTGATCGACATCCTCGACCCCACGCCGAAGACGGTTGACTCGCTGATGCGTCTCGACCTGCCGGCCGGCGTCGACATCGAGATCAAGCTCTGAGAGGCGCACCGAAGATGGCTAAGCAGATTAAGGGCATCCTGGGCGAGAAGCTCGGCATGACCCAGGTCTGGGACGAGAACAACCGGGTCGTCCCGGTGACCGTCGTCAAGGCTGGGCCCAATGTCGTGACCCAGGTCCACACCGCCGACAGCCCGGCCGGCTACGACGCCGTCCAGATCGGCTTCGGCGAGATCGACCCCCGCAAGGTGAACAAGCCCCTCGCGGGTCACTTCGCCAAGGCCGGTGTCACCCCGCGCCGCCACCTGGTCGAGCTCCGTACCTCGGACGCGTCCGAGTACACCCTGGGCCAGGAGATCACCGCCGAGCTGTTCGAGGCGGGTGTCAAGGTCGACGTGACCGGCACCTCCAAGGGCAAGGGCTTCGCCGGTGTCATGAAGCGCCACAACTTCCGGGGCCTCGGCGCCGGTCACGGTGTGCAGCGCAAGCACCGTTCGCCCGGTTCCATCGGTGGCTGCGCCACCCCGGGCCGCGTGTTCAAGGGCCTGAAGATGGCCGGCCGGATGGGTCACGAGCGCGTGACCACCCAGAACCTGACCGTGCACGCGGTTGACGCGGAGAAGGGTCTGCTCCTTATCAAGGGTGCGATCCCGGGCCCGAACGGCGGCCTCATCCTCGTCCGCACCGCGGCGAAGGGGCTGTGAAGGATATGAGCACCATTGACATCCTGTCGCCCTCGGGTGACAAGACCGGCAGCCTCGAGCTGCCGGCCGAGATCTTCGACGCGAAGGTCAGCGTTCCGCTGATGCACCAGGTCGTCGTGGCGCAGCTCGCTGCGGCCCGTCAGGGCACCCACAAGACCAAGACTCGTGGCGAGGTCCGCGGTGGCGGCCGCAAGCCGTACCGCCAGAAGGGCACCGGCCGCGCCCGTCAGGGCTCGACCCGTGCGCCGCAGTTCGCCGGCGGTGGCGTCGTGCACGGTCCCGTGCCGCGTGACTACTCGCAGCGGACCCCGAAGAAGATGATCGCCGCCGCTCTGCGTGGCGCGCTCACCGACCGGGCCCGCCACAACCGCATCCACGTCGTCACCGACGTGATCGCGGCCGAGGCGCCGTCGACCAAGGCCGCCAAGGGTCTGTTCGGCAAGATCACCGAGCGCAAGAACATCCTCCTCGTCGTCGAGCGCGCCGACGAGCTGGGTCTGAAGAGCGCCCGCAACCTGCCGAACGTGCACATCCTGGACGCCGGTCAGCTGAACACCTACGACGTGCTCGTCTCCGACGATGTGGTCTTCACCCAGGCCGCCTTCGAGCGTTTCGTGGCGGGTCCCGCCGCGTCCGCCAAGGCCGTTGCTGCTGAGGGCGAGCTCGAAGGGAGCGCCGCCTGATGGCTGCAGAGATCACGAGCAAGACGTTCACGGACCCCCGTGATGTCCTGGTGAAGCCGGTTATCTCGGAGAAGAGCTACTCGCTCCTCGACGAGAACAAGTACACGTTCGTCGTGTCGCCCGGTGCCAACAAGACCCAGATCAAGCAGGCCGTCGAGGCGGTCTTCTCGGTCAAGGTCGAGTCCGTCAACACGCTCAACCGTCAGGGCAAGCGCAAGCGCTCCAAGACGGGTTTTGGCAAGCGCAAGGACACCAAGCGCGCCATCGTGACGCTGGCTGAGGGCAACCGCATCGACATCTTCGGTGGTCCGACCTCCTGACGGAGGCCGTGATCGTCGATCAAGACGAGGACGAAAATGGGTATCCGCAAGTACAAGCCGACTACGCCGGGCCGCCGTGGCTCCAGCGTGGCCGACTTCGTCGAAATCACGCGGTCCACGCCGGAGAAGTCGCTGGTTCGCCCCCTGCACAGCAAGGGCGGCCGTAACAACGCCGGTCGGATCACCGTTCGCCACCAGGGTGGCGGGCACAAGCGCGCCTACCGTGTGATCGACTTCCGTCGTCACGACAAGGACGGCGTGCCGGCCAAGGTCGCGCACATCGAGTACGACCCGAACCGCACCGCGCGCATCGCGCTGCTGCACTACGCGGACGGCGAGAAGCGCTACATCATCGCGCCGCGCGGCATCACGCAGGGCGACCGGATCGAGAACGGCGCTGGCGCCGACATCAAGCCGGGCAACAACCTGCCGCTGCGCAACATCCCGGTCGGTACCACCATCCACGCGGTGGAGCTGCGTCCCGGTGGCGGTGCCAAGCTGGCCCGCTCCGCCGGCTCCGGCATCCAGCTGCTGGCGCGTGAGGGCAAGATGGCGCACCTGCGCATGCCCTCCGGTGAGATCCGCCTGGTGGACGCGCGCTGCCGCGCGACCGTCGGCGAGGTCGGCAACGCCGAGCAGTCGAACATCAACTGGGGCAAGGCCGGCCGTATGCGCTGGAAGGGCGTTCGCCCGACCGTGCGTGGTGTGGCCATGAACCCGATCGACCACCCGCACGGTGGTGGTGAGGGTAAGACCTCCGGTGGTCGCCACCCGGTCTCGCCGTGGGGCCAGAAGGAGGGTCGTACCCGTCGCCCGAAGAAGGCGTCGGACGCTCTCATCGTGCGCCGCCGCAAGACCAACAAGAAGCGCTAGGAGCAGGTCAGATGCCGCGCAGTCTCAAGAAGGGCCCCTTCATCGACGGCCACCTTCTCAAGAAGGTGGACGCGCAGAACGAGGCGGGTACCCAGAACGTCATCAAGACCTGGTCCCGTCGCTCCGTGATCTTCCCGGCCATGCTCGGCCACACGATCGCGGTTCACGATGGTCGCAAGCACGTCCCGGTGTTCGTCACCGAGTCGATGGTCGGCCACAAGCTGGGCGAGTTCGCTCCGACCCGCACCTTCCGCGGCCACGTCAAGGACGACCGCAAGTCGAAGCGTCGCTAGTCGCCTGAGCTTCACCGCCAGACCGACTCAATGACTTACTCCATTAAGGGGACAACCATGGAAGCCAGGGCCCAGGCGCGGTACATCCGCGTCACGCCCATGAAGGCCCGCCGCGTGGTGGACCTCATCCGTGGCCTGCCGGCCACGGAGGCCCAGGCCGTCCTGCGTTTCGCTCCGCAGGCCGCCACCGTGCCGGTCGGCAAGGTGCTCGACAGCGCCATTGCCAACGCCGCGCACAACTACAACCACTCCAACGTGGACGACCTCGTCATCAGCGAGGCGTACGTTGACGAGGGTCCGACCCTGAAGCGGTTCCGCCCGCGTGCCCAGGGCCGCGCCTACCGGATCCGCAAGCGGACCAGCCACATCACCGTGGTCGTCAGCAGCAAGGAAGGGACCCGGTAATGGGCCAGAAGGTTAACCCGCACGGGTTCCGCCTCGGCATCAGCACGGACTTCAAGTCCCGCTGGTACGCCGACAAGCTGTACAAGGACTACGTCAAGGAAGACGTTGCCATTCGTCGCATGATGACGAAGGGCATGGAGCGCGCCGGCATCTCCAAGGTCGAGATCGAGCGCACCCGCGACCGCGTCCGCGTCGACATCCACACCGCTCGCCCCGGCATCGTCATCGGTCGCCGTGGCACCGAGGCCGACCGCATCCGCGGCGACCTCGAGAAGCTGACCGGCAAGCAGGTCCAGCTGAACATCCTCGAGGTCAAGAACCCCGAGCTGGACGCCCAGCTCGTGGCTCAGGGCGTCGCGGAGCAGCTGTCCTCCCGCGTCTCCTTCCGTCGTGCCATGCGCAAGTCGATGCAGGGCACCATGAAGTCCGGCGCCAAGGGCATCAAGGTCCAGTGCTCCGGTCGTCTCGGCGGCGCCGAGATGAGCCGTTCGGAGTTCTACCGCGAGGGTCGTGTGCCGCTGCACACCCTTCGTGCGAACGTCGACTACGGCTTCTTCGAGGCCAAGACCACCTTCGGCCGCATCGGCGTGAAGGTCTGGATCTACAAGGGCGACGTCAAGAACATCGCCGAGGTCCGCGCTGAGAACGCCGCTGCCCGCTCGGGCAACCGCCCGGCCCGTCCCGAGGGTGGTCGTCCCGCCCGCGGTGGCGAGCGCCGTGGTGGCGAGCGCGGTGGCCGTGGCCGTCGCCCCGCCGCTTCCGAGGCCCCCGCGGCTTCGGTCAGCGAGGCTCCGGCTGCCGAGAACACCGGAACGGAGGCCTGACCGTCATGCTGATCCCCCGTCGGGTCAAGCACCGTAAGCAGCACCACCCGAAGCGCCGCGGCGCTGCCAAGGGTGGCACCGAACTCGCGTTCGGCGAGTACGGCATCCAGGCCGTCACCCCGGCCTACGTGACGAACCGGCAGATCGAGTCCGCTCGTATCGCCGTCACCCGTCACATCAAGCGTGGCGGCAAGGTCTGGATCAACATCTACCCGGACCGTCCGCTCACCAAGAAGCCGGCCGAGACCCGCATGGGTTCCGGTAAGGGTTCGCCCGAGTGGTGGATCGCGAACGTGCACCCGGGTCGGGTCATGTTCGAGCTGTCGTACCCCAACGAGAAGGTGGCTCGTGAGGCGCTGACCCGCGCAGCTCACAAGCTCCCGATGAAGTGCCGGATCATCCGGCGCGAGGCAGGTGAGAGCTGATGTCGGCCGGCACCAAGGCTGCTGAGCTTCGCGAGCTGGACAACGAGGGTCTCGTTGCCAAGCTCCGTGAGGCCAAGGAGGAGCTGTTCAACCTCCGCTTCCAGGCGGCGACCGGGCAGCTCGACAACCACGGACGGCTCAAGCTCGTCCGTAAGGACATCGCGCGGATCTACACCCTGATGCGCGAGCGCGAGCTGGGCATCGAGACGGTGGAGAGCGCCTGATGACTGAGAACACCAACGAGACGCGCGGTTTCCGCAAGACCCGTGAGGGTCTCGTCGTCAGCGACAAGATGGACAAGACCGTCGTCGTCGCCGTCGAGGACCGCGTCAAGCACGCTCTGTACGGCAAGGTCATCCGCCGTACGAACAAGCTGAAGGCGCACGACGAGGCGAACGCCTGCGGCATCGGCGACCGGGTCCTCCTCGCGGAGACCCGCCCGCTGTCCGCGACGAAGCGCTGGCGCGTCGTCGAGATCCTCGAGAAGGCCAAGTAACGAAGTTGATGCGGTACGGCCGTATGTGCACCAGGTCCCTCGCGGGCGCTGGTGTGAGCAGCGGCCGGCCCGTCAGCTCTCGTTGACGATCAGGAGAAAGCTGTGATCCAGCAGGAGTCGCGACTGCGAGTCGCCGACAACACGGGCGCGAAGGAAATCCTTTGCATCCGCGTTCTCGGTGGTTCCGGTCGCCGCTACGCCGGCATCGGGGACGTCATCGTCGCGACCGTCAAGGACGCGATCCCCGGCGGTTCGGTCAAGAAGGGTGACGTCGTCAAGTGCGTCGTCGTCCGCACCGTGAAGTCGCGCCGTCGTCCCGACGGTTCGTACATCCGGTTCGACGAGAACGCCGCTGTCGTCCTCAAGAACACCGATGGCGACCCCCGCGGTACCCGCATCTTCGGCCCGGTGGGCCGCGAGCTGCGCGACAAGAAGTTCATGAAGATCATCTCGCTTGCGCCGGAGGTGCTCTAACTCATGGCGAACAGCATGAAGATCAAGAAGGGTGACCTGGTCCAGGTCATCACCGGCAAGGACCGCGGCAAGCAGGGCAAGGTCATTCAGGCCATGCCCGCCGAGAACAAGGTCCTGGTCGAGGGTGTCAACCGGGTCAAGAAGCACACCAAGCCGGGCCCGGGCACTCAGGGTGGCATTGTCACCGTCGAGGCCCCGGTGCACGTCTCCAACGTCCAGCTGGTCGTGGAGAAGGACGGCAAGAAGGTCGTCACCCGCGTTGGCTACCGCTTCGACGACGAGGGCAACAAGATCCGCGTTGCCAAGCGAACCGGTGAGGACATCTGATGTCTGAGACGACTGTTGAGAAGGTGACCCCCCGTCTCAAGGAGCGTTACAACTCCGAGATCAAGGGTCAGCTGCAGGAGCAGTTCTCGTACGAGAACGTCATGCTGACGCCCGGCCTGGTCAAGGTCGTCGTCAACATGGGTGTCGGCGAGGCCGCTCGTGACAGCAAGCTGATCGAGGGCGCGATCCGCGACCTCACCGCGATCACCGGCCAGAAGCCGGCCGTGACCAAGGCTCGCAAGTCCATCGCGCAGTTCAAGCTGCGTGAGGGCCAGCCGATCGGCACCCACGTCACCCTCCGCGGTGACCGCATGTGGGAGTTCCTGGACCGTCTGGTTTCGCTGGCCCTGCCGCGAATCCGTGACTTCCGCGGCCTCTCGCCGAAGCAGTTCGACGGCCGTGGCAACTACACCTTCGGTCTGACCGAGCAGGTTATGTTCCACGAGATCGACCAGGACAAGGTCGACCGTCAGCGCGGTATGGACATCACCGTCGTGACCACCGCTCAGACCGACGACGAGGGCCGGGCGCTCCTGCGTGCTCTGGGCTTCCCGTTCAAGGAGGCGTGAGCCAATGGCGAAGAAGTCCCTCATCGCAAAGGCCGAGCGGAAGCCGAAGTTCGGCGTCCGGGCCTACACCCGGTGCCAGCGCTGCGGTCGCCCGCACTCGGTGTACCGCAAGTTCGGCCTCTGCCGTGTCTGCCTCCGTGAGATGGCGCACCGCGGCGAGCTGCCGGGCGTGACCAAGAGCTCCTGGTAGTCCTCTTCACCGAGGAGAGCCAGGTGCCCTAGGCACCCAGCGAAGCAGAGGTGCCCGATCCCACACCGGCCCGTTTTGGGCCTGCCGTACGGAGTCCCGTAAGGTAGTGGGGTCGGGCCCCCTGCCACGGCTTCCCCATGGATGTCCGTGGCCCTCTTGGGAGAGGGCTCGCACCCAGTCTTACGACGTCGCAGGTCCCCTGCGCTTGTGCCCCTGACGAACTCGGAAGAGTCCGGCAGGGGGACCTGGCGCGGAGAAACCGCGGCGAGAGAGGCCTGAGGCCATCATGACCATGACCGACCCCATCGCAGACATGCTCACGCGTCTGCGTAACGCGAACTCGGCGTACCACGACTCCGTGGCGATGCCGGCCAGCAAGATCAAGGCGCACGTCGCCGAGATCCTGCAGCAGGAGGGGTACATCTCCTCCTACAAGGTTGAGGAGCCGGTTGAGGGCGAGGTCGGCAAGAAGCTGACCATCGAGCTCAAGTTCGGCCCCAACCGTGAGCGCTCCATTGCCGGCATCAAGCGCATCAGCAAGCCGGGTCTGCGCGTTTACGCAAAGTCCACCAACCTGCCGAAGGTTCTCGGCGGCCTGGGCGTGGCGATCATCTCCACGTCCTCCGGCCTCCTGACCGACAAGCAGGCCGCCAAGAAGGGCGTAGGCGGAGAAGTTCTCGCCTACGTCTGGTAATTCGGGAAACGGAGGTACAGCAATGTCGCGCATTGGACGGCTGCCCATCCAGGTCCCCGCTGGCGTGGACGTCACCATCGATGGCCAGACGGTCTCGGTGAAGGGTCCGAAGGGCTCCCTCACCCACGTCGTCGCCGCGCCGATCGAGATCGGCAAGGGCGAGGACGGCATTCTGGCTGTCACCCGCCCCAACGACGAGCGTCAGTCGAAGGCCCTGCACGGCCTGACCCGCACGCTGGTGGCGAACATGATCACCGGTGTGACCGCGGGCTACCGCAAGTCGCTGGAGATCAGCGGTGTCGGCTACCGAGTTCTGGCGAAGGGCTCCGACATGGAGTTCCAGCTGGGCTACAGCCACCCGATCCTCGTTGAGGCCCCCGAGGGCATCTCCTTCGTCGTCGAGTCGGCCACCAAGTTCCACGTGGACGGCATCGACAAGCAGAAGGTCGGCGAGGTCGCCGCGAAGATCCGCAAGCTGCGCAAGCCCGACCCGTACAAGGCCAAGGGTGTCAAGTACGCGGGCGAGGTTATCCGCCGCAAGGTCGGAAAGAGTGGTAAGTAAGCGATGAGTGTCTCTGTCAAGATCGGCAAGGGCAACGCCTACAAGAGCGCCGCTCGCAAGCGCCGCGCGATCCGCGTTCGCAAGCGCGTCGTCGGCAACGAGGTGCGTCCGCGCCTCGTCGTGACGCGCTCGAACCGTCACATGGTCGCCCAGGTCATCGACGACGCCAAGGGTCACACCCTGGCGTCGGCGTCCACCCTCGACGTGTCCATCAAGGGCGCCGAGGGCGACAAGACCGAGCTGGCCAAGAAGGTCGGGAGCCTGGTCGCCGAGCGCGCCAAGGCTGCCGGCATCGAGTCGGTCGTCTTCGACCGCGCGGGCAACCGGTACGCCGGCCGCATCGCCGCCCTGGCGGACGCGGCCCGCGAGGCCGGGCTCGACTTCTAAGCCGCTCGTCGACTCTGTCGGCGGACGTAATCGAGAGAGGTAATTCCAATGGCTGGACCCCAGCGCCGCGGTAGCGGCGCCGGCGGCGGCACCGGTGGCGAGCGGCGCGACCGTAAGCGTGACGACCGGGGCAACGCCCCCGCCGTCGAGAAGACCGCTTACGTCGAGCGCGTCGTCGCGATCAACCGTGTCGCCAAGGTTGTCAAGGGTGGTCGTCGTTTCTCCTTCACCGCGCTGGTCGTGGTGGGCGATGGCGATGGCACCGTGGGTGTCGGTTACGGGAAGGCGAAGGAGGTTCCGGCCGCCATCGCCAAGGGTGTTGAGGAGGCCAAGAAGAACTTCTTCAAGGTCCCCCGTATCCAGGGCACCATCCCCCACCCGATCCAGGGTGAGAAGGCCGCCGGCGTCGTGCTCCTGAAGCCCGCCGCCCCCGGTACCGGTGTTATCGCCGGTGGTCCGGTGCGCGCCGTCCTGGAGTGCGCCGGCATCCACGACATCCTGTCGAAGTCGCTCGGCTCGGACAACGCGATCAACATCGTGCACGCCACCGTGGCCGCTCTGAAGGGCCTCGTGCGCCCCGAGGAGATCGCGGCCCGTCGTGGTCTGCCGCTGGAGGACGTGGCCCCCGCCGCTCTGCTGCGGGCGCGTGCTGCTGGGGTGAGCGCCTGATGGCTCGCCTCAAGATCACGCAGACCAAGTCGTACATCGGCAGCAAGCAGAATCACCGTGACACCCTGCGTTCGCTTGGTCTCAAGCGCATGCACGACGTCGTGGTGAAGGAGGACCGTCCCGAGATCCGCGGGATGGCCCAGACCGTTCGTCACCTCGTGACGGTTGAGGAGGTGGACTGATCATGGGCGAGAACCCGATCAAGATCCACAACCTGCGTCCCGCCCCGGGTGCCAAGACCGACAAGATCCGCGTGGGTCGTGGCGAGGCGTCCAAGGGTAAGACCGCTGGTCGTGGTACCAAGGGCACCAAGGCCCGCTACCAGGTTCCGCAGCGCTTCGAGGGTGGCCAGATGCCGCTCCACATGCGCCTGCCGAAGCTGAAGGGCTTCAAGAACCCGTTCAAGATCACGTTCCAGGTCGTCAACCTCGACAAGCTGGCCGAGCTCTACCCGCAGGGTGGCGCGGTCACGGTCGAGGACCTGGTCGCCAAGGGCGCGGTTCGCAAGAACTCCCTCGTCAAGGTGCTCGGCACCGGCGAGATCTCGGTTGCCCTGCAGGTGACGGTCGACGCCGTCTCCGGCACCGCCACCGAGAAGATCGTCGCCGCCGGCGGCACCGTCACCGAGCTCGTCTGAGCCCGCTGACTTCGTGAGCCCCGCGTTTCCCGTTCAGGGAAGCGCGGGGCTCACGCCTTTTCCGGACTTTTCCCGCGCCGCGGCGGTCCGGATTGATGCGAACGGTCCCTCGTTCTTTTGTGTGGCAAAACCGGGCATCCCGTACCCCATGAGTGGGGGAGAGGGCGTACGCGCTTCTTTCGAGTGGCCGTGCACTGTTAGAGTCCGTGGAGTTCCCTTGTAGGCTGCGCGCAGGCTCGCCTGTGCCGTCTGTACGGGGCCCGAACCGCAAACTCCCCATTCCAGGACCGACCCTCCCGCCGACGACGTGCGGGAGGCGCAGGAGGCACCGTGCTCAGTGCGTTCGCGCGGGCGTTCCAGACGCCCGACCTGCGCAAGAAGCTGCTGTTCACGCTGGGCATCATGGTGCTGTTCCGGCTGGGCTCGCACGTTCCCGTACCCGGGGTCGACTTCGAGGCGGTTCACGCCTGCATCAAGGAGACCAAGAACAACGGGCTCTTCGGCCTGGTGAACCTGTTCTCCGGCGGCGCTCTGCTCCAGTTGACGATCTTCGCCCTCGGCATCATGCCGTACATCACGGCGAGCATCATCCTCCAGCTCCTCACGGTCGTGATCCCACGACTCGAGGCGCTGAAGAAGGAGGGGCAGGCCGGCCAGGCGAAGATCACCCAGTACACCCGCTACCTGACCATCGCGCTGGCGGTTCTCCAGGGCACCGGAATCGTGGCGACCGCGTCCAGCGGCGCCCTCTTCTCCGGGTGCGTCTACGCCAACCAGATCGTCCCGGACACCGGGGTCTTCCGGATCGCCGTGATGGTCCTGACCATGACCGCCGGCACCACGGTGATCATGTGGCTCGGTGAGCTCATCACCGACCGGGGCATCGGCAACGGCATGTCGCTGCTGATCTTCACCTCGATCGCCGCGCAGTTCCCCACCTCGATGTGGGCGATCAAGCAGTCCGGCACCATCGGCGGCGGCTGGGTCGAGTTCCTCTCGGTCATCGCGATCGGCGTCATCGTTGTGATGCTCGTCATCTTCGTCGAGCAGGCACAGCGCCGGATCCCGGTGCAGTACGCGAAGCGGATGATCGGCCGTCGGGCCTTCGGCGGTACGTCGACCTACATCCCGCTCAAGGTGAACCAGGCCGGTGTCATCCCGGTCATCTTCGCCTCGTCGCTGCTGTACATCCCCGCCCTGGTGGTTCAGCTGACCAACAGTCAGTCGAGCTGGGCGGTCTGGATCACCAAGCACTTCGTCCGCGGTGACCACCCGGTCTACATGGCCACGTACTTCCTGCTGATCGTCTTCTTCGCCTTCTTCTACGTCGCGATCTCCTTCAACCCCGAAGAAGTTGCCGACAACATGAAGAAGTATGGTGGGTTCATCCCGGGTATCCGGGCCGGCCGCCCGACGGCCGAGTACCTGAACTACGTGCTCACCCGCATCACGTGGCCGGGTTCGCTCTACCTGGGCCTGATCGCGTTGATCCCGATGATCGCCCTGGTCGCCTTCGGACAGCAGACCAACTTCCCGTTCGGCGGCACCAGCGTGCTCATCGTCGTCGGCGTCGGACTCGAAACTGTGAAGCAGATCGAGAGCCAGCTCCAGCAGCGCAATTACGAAGGGTTCCTCCGCTGATGCGTATCGTCCTCGTCGGACCCCCCGGGGCCGGGAAGGGTACTCAGGCGCACCTGCTCGCCAAGACCCTGTCCATCCCCCACATCTCGACCGGCGACCTGTTCCGCGCCAACATCGGCCAGGGCACCCCGCTGGGTGTCGAGGCCAAGAGCTACATGGACGCGGGCCGCCTGGTGCCCGACGAGGTCACCATCGCGATGGCCAAGGACCGCATGCTCCAGGAGGACGCCGCCAACGGCTTCCTGCTGGACGGTTTCCCGCGGAACCTGGGCCAGGCGAAGGCGCTGGACGAGTTCCTCGCCGAGCAGGGCATCGCGCTGGACGGCGTGCTGGACCTGGAGGTCCCCGAGGACGAGGTCGTCCGCCGGATCGCCGGCCGCCGGCTGTGCCGCAACGACGGCGGCCACGTGTTCCACGCGGTCTACAACCCGCCGAAGACCGAGGGCGTCTGCGACGAGTGCGGCGGCGAGCTGTACCAGCGCTCGGACGACACCGAGGACAAGGTGCGGACCCGGCTGGAGGTCTACCACACGGAGACCGAGCCGATCATCGACTACTACCGCCAGCAGGGTCTGATCGCCACGATCCCCGCGCTCGGCAAGGTGGACGAGGTCACCACGCGCGCGATCGAGGCGCTGAAGCAGAACAGCTGAGTTTTTCAGCGACGTACGTACGGCCGCGCTGCCCGCCCATGGGCAGCGCGGCCGTACGGCGTCGTACGGTGGAACGAGTGCACGGCCGCCGGCAAGGACCGCGCGGGAACCCAAGGAAGGCGTGACCCAGATGGTGGAGATCAAGACCCCCGACCAGATCGCGAAGATGCGAGCGGCCGGGCTGGTCGTCGCCGAGGCGCTCAAGGCGTGCCGCGAGGCGGTCGCCCCGGGAATCACCACCCAGGAGCTCAACGACATCGCGGACAAGGTCATCACCGGCCACGGTGCGACCTCGAACTTCCGGGCGGACCACGGCGGCCTGTGGTTCCCGGGCGTGATCTGCGCCTCGGTGAACAACGAGGTCGTCCACGGCATCCCCGGCGAGCGGGTGCTCCAGGAGGGCGACCTCATCTCGATCGACTGCGGCGCGATCCTGGACGGCTGGCACGGCGACGCGGCGATCTCGGTCGCGGTCGGCGAGGTGAGCCCCGAGGTCGAGATGCTGAGCCGGGTCACCGAGGGTTCGATGTGGGCGGGCATCGCCCAGATGCGCAAGGGCAACCGCCTGGTCGACGTCTCCAAGGCGATCGAGGGCTTCATCCGCCGCCAGCCGCTGCCGCCCAAGGGCAAGTGGGGCATCACCGAGGGCTACGGCGGCCACGGCATCGGCACCGCGATGCACATGGAGCCGCACGTGCTGAACTACGTCGAGCGCGGCCGGGGCAAGGGCATGAAGCTCGTTCCCGGCACCGTGCTGGCGATCGAGCCGATGGTCTCGCTGGGCACCCCGCACACCTCGGTGCTGGAGGACGACTGGACCGTGGTCACCAACGACGGCACCTGGGCCTCGCACTGGGAGCACTCGGTGGCGGTCACCGAGGAGGGCCCGCTGGTGCTCACCGCCTTCGACGGCGGCAAGGAGATGCTGGCCAGGCTGGGTGTCACGGCCGCGCCGGACCCGCTCGGTTCGTAGTCGACCGCGCCGGCCGCCGGCCCGGCGAAGGACCTGAAGCCCTGGAGGTTTGGACCTCCAGGGCTTTTGTCCTATTTTTATGCGCTGGCAGTGGCTTCGAGCGAGGAGAGTGCAGTGTTCAAGGGATTCCGCGACTTCATGATGCGCGGCAACGTGGTCGACATGGCGGTCGGTGTCGTCATCGGTGCCGCGTTCACCGGTGTGGTGACCGGCTTCGTGTCCGCCTTCCTCACCCCGCTGGTGGGCGTGGTGGTCGGCGCCGCCGGCGACTTCGGCTCGTACAAGGCGACCATCGCCGGCGTGACCTTCCCGTACGGGCAGTTCCTCAACGTGCTGATCGCGTTCTTCATGACCGCCGCGGTGCTCTACTTCTGCGTGGTCCTGCCGGTGACCAAGGCGACCGCCCGGTACATGCCGAAGAAGCCGAAGACCCCGAAGCGCCCGTGCCCGGAGTGCCTGACCGAGATCCCCGAGGCCGCCCGCCGCTGCTCCGCCTGCACCGCCCACGTCGATCCGCTGGCCGTCCCGGTCGTGCCGGCCGCCGCGACCGGCCGCTGACGGGAACCCCCGTTTTGGTGCATCCCTCGCGCTGGCGTAGGATGGACCGTCGGCTCACTCGTAGCGTGCTCCAGCACGCCCTCTTCCCCCTCGTCGGGGTCGGGGTGGACCCAGGTTCGCACGAGCGTGCCGCATACGGTAGCCGGTCCCGGAAGGTGGATCTCGCAGTTCATGGCTAAGAAGCAAGGCGCCATTGAGATCGAGGGCACCGTGATCGAGTCTCTTCCGAACGCGATGTTCAAGGTCGAGCTGCAGAACGGTCACAAGGTCCTCGCGCACATCAGTGGCAAGATGCGCATGCACTACATCCGCATCCTGCCGGACGACCGGGTCGTGGTGGAGCTCAGCCCCTACGACCTGACGCGTGGCCGGATCGTCTACCGCTACAAGTAAGAACGCCAGATCTAGACCCGGAGAACCTGAAGCATGAAGGTCAAGCCGAGCGTCAAGAAGATCTGCGACAAGTGCAAGGTGATCCGCCGTCACGGCCGGGTCATGGTGATCTGCGACAACCTGCGCCACAAGCAGCGCCAGGGCTGATCTCTCCCGCATTTCTCGTAGTACTTCGCGCGACGCGAAAAACGTCATAAGCGGGCCACCCGATCCGTCCAGGACGGACTGCCGCCCCCGGTCAGAGGCCGGGGCTCCCTCACCGTGAGGTGTCGGAGTAGGTGGCTCGCCAGACCTCTGAAAAAACACAGGAGCCTTGAATGGCACGCCTCGCCGGCGTTGATCTCCCCCGTGAGAAGCGGATCGAGATCGCCCTTACGTACGTGTACGGCATCGGCCGTACCCGCGCCCAGCAGACCCTCGCCGAGACCGGTGTCAGCCCCGATGTCCGCGTTCGCGACATCGCCGAGGAAGACCTGGTGAAGCTGGGCCAGTACATCGACGCCAACTTCACGGTCGAGGGTGACCTCCGCCGCGAGGTGGCCGCCGACATCCGCCGCAAGGTCGAGATCGGCTGCTACGAGGGTCTGCGTCACCGCCGCGGCCTGCCGGTCCGCGGTCAGCGCACCCACACCAACGCGCGTACCCGCAAGGGCCCGCGTCGCGCGATCGCCGGCAAGAAGAAGCCGGGCAAGAAGTAGTCCGTCCCGTAACCGGACATCCCTCCGGCCCGCGGGTCAGCGGACCGACCACCTCAGTAGGAGAACAGACTTATGCCCCCCAAGGGTCGTCAGGCTGCCGGCGCGAAGAAGATCCGCCGCAAGGAAAAGAAGAACGTCGCTCACGGCCACGCTCACATCAAGAGCACGTTCAACAACACCATCGTTTCGATCACCGACCCGTCGGGCAACGTGATCTCCTGGGCCTCCGCCGGCCACGTCGGCTTCAAGGGCTCGCGCAAGTCCACCCCGTTCGCCGCGCAGATGGCCGCCGAGGCCGCTGCCCGTCGCGCGCAGGAGCACGGCATGCGCAAGGTTGACGTCTTCGTGAAGGGTCCGGGCTCCGGCCGCGAGACCGCGATCCGTTCGCTCCAGGCCACCGGCCTGGAGGTCGGCTCGATCCAGGACGTCACCCCCACCCCGCACAACGGCTGCCGTCCGCCGAAGCGCCGCCGCGTCTGACGCAGCGCCTTCGGGCTCGCAGTCCACGTTCTAAACCTCGTACGGGGTCCTGTTTCCGACGGGACCCCGTACGCTGGTTCTGTTCGGCATCAAATAGTGGGTGCCGAAGACCAATGGAGGATCTGACCCATGCTGATCGCTCAGCGCCCCTCGCTGACCGAAGAGGTCGTCGACGAGTTCCGCTCGCGGTTCGTGATCGAGCCGCTCGAGCCGGGCTTCGGCTACACCCTCGGCAACTCCCTGCGCCGCACGCTCCTCTCCTCGATCCCGGGTGCCGCTGTCACCAGCATCCGCGTCGACGGCGTCCTGCACGAGTTCACCACCGTGCCGGGTGTCAAGGAGGACGTCACCGACCTCATCCTCAACATCAAGCAGCTGGTCGTCTCCTCGGAGCACGACGAGCCGGTCGTGATGTACCTGCGCAAGCAGGGCCCGGGTGTCGTCACCGCCGCCGACATCGCCCCGCCGGCCGGTGTCGAGGTGCACAACCCCGAGCTGATCCTCGCCACGCTGAACGGCAAGGGCAAGCTGGAGATGGAGCTGACCGTCGAGCGCGGTCGCGGCTACGTCTCCGCCGTCCAGAACAAGGCCTCCGGCCAGGAGATCGGCCGCATCCCGGTCGACTCGATCTACAGCCCCGTGCTGAAGGTCACCTACAAGGTCGAGGCGACCCGTGTCGAGCAGCGGACCGACTTCGACAAGCTGATCGTCGACGTCGAGACCAAGCCCGCCATGCGTCCGCGCGACGCCATGGCCTCGGCCGGCAAGACCCTGGTGGAGCTGTTCGGCCTCGCCCGCGAGCTGAACATCGACGCCGAGGGCATCGACATGGGCCCGTCCCCGACGGACGCCGCCCTGGCCGCCGACCTGGCGCTGCCGATCGAGGAGCTGGAGCTCACGGTCCGCTCCTACAACTGCCTCAAGCGCGAGGGCATCCACACCGTGGGTGAGCTCGTGGCCCGCTCCGAGGCCGACCTGCTCGACATCCGCAACTTCGGTGCGAAGTCGATCGACGAGGTCAAGGCGAAGCTGGCCGGCATGGGCCTGGCGCTCAAGGACAGCCCGCCCGGGTTCGACCCGACCGCCGCCGCCGACGCCTTCGGCGCCGACGACCTGGACGACGCGGGTTACGCGGAGACCGAGCAGTACTGAGAGACTTGACCGCGGGGGCGGTTCCCCGGAACCGCCCCCGTCGTCGTGAAAGTCGTGCGGGCACAGTGCCCGTACGCCCGCTGCGGTACCTGGTACGGCCGCAGTCGGAGATTCGAGGAGTAATTCCATGCCGCGTCCCACCAAGGGTGCCCGCCTCGGCGGCGGCCCGCACCACGAGCCGCTGCTGCTCGCCGGTCTGTGCCGTGAGCTGTTCCAGTACGGCCGCATCACCACGACCGAGGCCAAGGCCCGTCGGATGCGCCCGCTGGCGGAGAAGCTGATCACCAAGGCGAAGAAGGGCGACATCCACAACCGTCGCCTGGTGCGCAAGACCATCACCGACATCTCGGTGCTGCACACCCTCTTCACCGAGATCGCGCCGCGCTACGAGAACCGCCCGGGTGGCTACACCCGTATCACCAAGATCGGTCCCCGTCGTGGCGACAACGCCCCGATGGCCGTGATCGAGCTGGTCGAGGCGCTGACCGTCGCGCAGAACGCCGTCGGCGAGGCCGAGGCCGCCACCAAGCGCGCCGTCAAGGAGGCCGACGAGGCCAAGGTCGAGGCCCCCAAGGCCGACGAGGCCGAGGCCGCCGAGCAGGCCTGACACCCACCAGGTGTGTTGCGGGCCCGCTTCCCCATCCGTGGGGGAGCGGGCCCGTTCCTCTTTGTCCAGGTCCGGCTCCAGGGAGTGGAGAGCAGTGGTCAACGATTGCGCCGAGCGGCCGCCGGTGAAGGACGGCCCGGCCGACGGGTACGTCCGGGTCCGGCTGGACCTCGCCTACCACGGTGCCGAGTTCTCCGGCTGGGCCCGGCAGAAGGGCGGCCGGCGGACGGTCCAGGAGGAGATCGAGACCGCGCTGCAGATCGTCACCCGCAGCCAGGAGCTCCACCCGCTCACGGTGGCCGGCCGGACCGACGCGGGTGTGCACGCCCGGGGGCAGGTCGCCCACGTCGACCTGCCGGCCGAGCTGTGGGAGGCGCACCGGGAGAAGCTGATGCGCCGGCTGGCCGGGCGGCTGCCCGGTGACGTCCGGATCTACCGGGTCGGCGAGGCCCCGGCCGGCTTCGACGCCCGCTTCTCGGCGATCTGGCGCCGCTACGCCTACCGGGTCGCCGACCACCCCGGCGGGGTCGACCCGCTGCTGCGCGGCCATGTGCTCTGGCACGACCGGCCGCTCGACCTGGACCGGATGAACGCCGCCGCCCGGCTGCTGCTGGGCGAGCACGACTTCGCCGCGTACTGCAAGAAGCGCGAGGGCGCGACCACCATCCGCACCCTGCTGGAGCTGCGCTGGGACCGGGTCCCGGTGGACGGCTACGCGTCCCAGGAGGGCTCGCTCGCGGTCGCCACCGTGCGGGCCGACGCCTTCTGCCACAACATGGTGCGCGCCCTGGTCGGCGCGATGCTGCTGGTCGGCGACGGCCACCGGCCGGTGGAGTTCCCGGGCGAGGTGCTGGCCGGCGGTGTGCGCAACTCCGCCGTCAACGTGATCCGGCCGTACGGACTGACCCTGGAGGAGGTCGGCTACCCGGCCGACGACCTGCTCGCCGAGCGCAACCGCGCCGCCCGGCGGATGCGCACCCTCCCCGGCGCCCCCACCCTCCCGTCAGGCCCCGAGCTCCCCTAATCCATTTGGGTCCGGGGCGGCGGCTTGGGACAATCTCCCCCATGGGACACGTCGAGATTTCGCACCTGGAGTACTACCTGCCGGACGGGCGGGTGCTGTTCGACGACGCGTCCTTCCGGGTGGGGGAGGGCGCGGCCGTCGCGCTGGTCGGCGCCAACGGCGCGGGCAAGACCACGCTGCTGCGCATGATCGCGGGCGACCTCCAGCCGCACGGCGGCTCGGTGACGATCAGCGGCGGGCTCGGCGTGATGCGCCAGTTCGTCGGCACCACCGGCCGCGAGGAGCAGAAGAAGGCCGGCGACGAGCAGGAGGGCCCGGGCGCGCTGCCCGCCGACGCCTCGGTCCGGGACCTGCTGGTCTCCGTCGCCCCCCTGCGGATCGCGAAGGCCGCGCGCGCGGTCGACGCCGCCGAGCTGGCGATGATCGCCCAGGACGACGAGAAGACGCAGATGGCCTACGCCCAGGCGCTCTCCGACTGGGCCGACGTCGGCGGCTACGACTACGAGACCGACTGGGACGTCTGCACCACGGCGGCCCTCGGGATGCCCTTCGACAAGGCCCAGTGGCGGGGCCTGAACACGCTCTCCGGCGGTGAGCAGAAGCGGCTCGTCCTGGAGGCGCTGCTGCGCGGCCCCGAGGAGGTCCTGCTGCTCGACGAGCCGGACAACTACCTGGACGTCCCGGGCAAGCGCTGGCTGGAGGAGGCCATCAGGGCCACCCCGAAGACCGTGCTGTTCATCTCCCACGACCGCGAGCTGCTGTCCCGTACCGCCGAGAAGATCATCAGCGTGGAGTCCGGCGCGGCCGGCTCCAGCGTCTGGGTGCACGGCGGCGGGTTCGACTCCTTCCACGAGGCCCGCAAGGCCCGCTTCGAGCGCTTCGAGGAGCTGCGCCGCCGCTGGGACGAGGAGCACGCCAAGCTCAAGAAGCTCGTCGTCAACCTGCGCCAGGCCGCCTCGATCAGCCACGACATGGCCTCCCGCTACGCGGCCGCGCAGACCAGGCTCAAGCGGTTCGAGGACGCCGGCCCGCCCGAGGCCCCGCCGCGCGAGCAGAGCATCACCATGCGGCTCAAGGGCGGGCGCACCGGTGTGCGCGCCTTCACCATGGAGCAGCTGGAGCTCACCGGCCTGATGAAGCCCTTCGACCTGGAGGTCTTCTACGGCGAGCGGGTCGGGGTGCTGGGGTCCAACGGCTCCGGCAAGTCGCACTTCCTGCGGCTGCTGGCGGGCGACGACACGGTGGCCCACAGCGGGGCCTGGAAGCTCGGCGCCCGGGTGGTGCCCGGCCACTTCCGGCAGACCCACGCGCACCCCGAGCTGCTCGGCCGCACCGTCCGCTCGATCATCGAGGAGGAGCACGCGCTCGGCCGCGGCGCCGCGATGGGCGTGCTGCGCCGGTACGAGCTGGACCGGCAGGAGGAGCAGAAGTTCGAGTCGCTCTCCGGTGGGCAGCAGGCCCGGCTGATGATCCTCAAACTGGAGCTGTCCGGCGTCACCGCGCTGCTGCTCGACGAGCCGACGGACAACCTGGACCTGGAGAGCGCCGAGGCGCTGCAGACCGGGCTGGAGGCCTTCGACGGCACTGTGCTGTGCGTCACCCACGACCGGTGGTTCGCCCGGACCTTCGACCGCTTCCTGGTCTTCGGCGCGGACGGCCGGGTCTACGAGTCCCCGGAGCCGGTCTGGGACGTCAGCCGGGTCGAGCGGGACCGCTGATCAGGGGCCCGGCGGACCGTTCCGGCGGGGAGGATTTTGACCGTCCCCGTCCGGCCCGGTAGCCTGGGCGCTTGATGTGCGTATTGGCTCGCTCTATCTCACGTGAGAGGTCGGTACGCCGGAGACATCAGGTCGACGACCAGCGGCTCCCCCTTGAATTGCGTCCAAGGCGGCCAGGCTGATCCCTCCTCCAGGTGCTCCTGTCAGGACTCACTCACTGAAAAGCGAAGGCTACGACCGTGCGTACGTACAGCCCCAAGCCCGGCGACGTCCAGCGTCAGTGGCACGTCATCGACGCGTCCGACGTCGTGCTCGGCCGCCTGGCCTCCCAGGCCGCCAACCTCCTCCGGGGTAAGCACAAGGCGATCTACGCGCCGCACGTTGACACTGGTGACTTCGTCATCATCATCAACGCGGACAAGGTGCACCTGTCCGGTAACAAGAAGACCCAGAAGCTGGCCTACCGCCACTCGGGCTTCCCGGGCGGTCTGCGCTCGGTCCGCTACGACGACCTCCTGGCGAACAACCCGGAGAAGGCCGTCGAGAAGGCCATCAAGGGCATGATCCCCAAGAACACCCTGGGTCGTCAGATGCTGTCCAAGCTGAAGGTCTACTCGGGCGACCAGCACCCGCACGCTGCGCAGCAGCCGGTGCCGTTCGAGATCACCCAGGTCGCGCAGTAATTCCGGCCACCAAGCCCCCCATCACTGAAAAGAGCTGAGGAACACCGTGGCCGAGACCACCGAAACCCTTGAGGTCGAGTTCGACGAGACCGTCGTCGAGGGCGAGTACACCTCCGAGGAGTACACCTCCGAGTCCCTGGCCGGCCGCTTCGGCGAGGCCGTCCCCGGCGCCGGCCTGGGCCGTCGCAAGGAGGCGATCGCCCGCGTGCGCATCGTCCCGGGCACCGGGCAGTGGAAGATCAACGGTCGCACCCTGGAGAACTACTTCCCCAACAAGGTGCACCAGCAGACCGTGAACGAGCCCTTCAAGCTCCTTGAGCTGGACGGCCGTTACGACGTTGTCGCCCGCATCTCCGGCGGCGGCGTCTCCGGTCAGGCCTACGCGCTGCGCCTCGGTGTCGCCCGTGCCCTGAACGAGGCCGACGTGGACAACAACCGCGCTGCCCTGAAGAAGGCCGGCTTCCTGATGCGTGACGCGCGTGCCGTCGAGCGCAAGAAGGCCGGTCTCAAGAAGGCCCGCAAGGCGCCGCAGTACAGCAAGCGCTAATTGCGCCCTCCGGGGGTGCACCGCCCTGGTGGTGCACGCCCCCGGATGCGCTCCACACGCCCCGGAGTACCTCGTGTACTCCGGGGTGTCGTGTTCCCCGGCCATTGTGCGGAGGCCGGGGATTCGATCGGATTCACTGCAAGGCATTGCGGCGATGTGAGGACGGGACAATGGGACGACTCTTCGGTACGGACGGTGTGCGCGGTGTGGCCAACCAGGGGCTGACGGCGGAGCTCGCGCTCGGCCTGTCGGTCGCGGCGGCGCACGTGCTCGGCGAGGCGGGGGCCTTCGACGGCCACCGGCCGGTCGCGGTCGTCGGCCGTGATCCGCGCGCCTCGGGCGAGTTCCTGGAGGCCGCGGTCATCGCGGGCCTGGCGAGCGCCGGCGTCGACGTACTGCGGGTCGGAGTGCTCCCCACCCCGGCGGTGGCCTATCTCACCGGCGCGCTCGGCGCCGACTTCGGCGTGATGCTGTCCGCCAGCCACAACGCGATGCCGGACAACGGCATCAAGTTCCTCGCCCGCGGCGGCCACAAGCTGGACGACCGCATCGAGGACGCCATCGAGGCGCACTTCCACAAGCACGCGGCGGGCGGTGAGGACTGGAACCGTCCGACCGGCGCCGCCGTCGGCCGGGTCCGCGAGTACACCGAGGGCTTCGACAAGTACGTCGCCCACCTCATCGGTGTGCTGCCCAACCGCCTGGACGGCATCCGGGTGGTCATCGACGGCGCGCACGGCGCGGCCGCGTACGTCGCCCCCGAGGCCTTCGCCCGGGCCGGCGCCGAGGTCGTGCACACCCTGGGCGCCGAGCCCACCGGCCTCAACATCAACGACGGTGTCGGCTCCACCCACCTGGACCGGCTGCGCACCGTCATGCGCGAGCACTCGGCGGACCTCGGCATCGCCCTGGACGGCGACGCGGACCGCTGCCTGGCCGCCGACGCGGCCGGCGACGAGGTGGACGGCGACCAGATCATCGCGATCCTGGCTGTCGCCATGAAGGAGGCCGGCACGCTGCGCCGCAACACCGCCGTCGCCACCGTGATGTCCAACCTGGGCTTCAAGCTGGCGATGGAGCGCGAGGGCATCGACCTGGTCGAGACCTCGGTCGGCGACCGGTACGTGCTGGAGGCGATGAAGGAGCACGGCTTCGCGCTGGGCGGCGAGCAGTCCGGCCACGTCATCCTGCTGGACCACGCGACCACCGGCGACGGGACCCTGACCGGCCTGATGCTGGGCGCCCGGCTGGCCGCCACCAAGCAGCCGCTGGCCGACCTGGCCGCCGTGATGACCCGCCTGCCGCAGGTGCTGATCAACGTCAAGGGCGTCGACAAGAGCCGGGTCGGCACCAGCGAGGAGCTGGCCGCCGCGGTGGCCGCGGCCGAGGCCGAGCTGGGTGCCACCGGCCGGGTGCTGCTGCGTCCGTCGGGCACCGAGCCGCTGGTCCGGGTGATGGTCGAGGCCGCCGACGAGGCGCAGGCGCAGTCCGTCGCCGAGACGCTCGCCGAGGCGGTGCGCAGCTCGCTGGGCTGACGCGCCCGAACGCCGGAAGGCCCCCGCCGCGATCCTCCGCGGCGGGGGCCTTCCGGCGTTCCCTCAGAGCTTGCGCAGCAGCGCCCGGCGGACCTTGTGGTCCGAGCCCTTCTGCAGGACCAGGGTGGCCCGGCCGCGGGTGGGCCGCACGTTCTCCAGCAGGTTCGGACGGTTGATGGTGCGCCAGACCTGGCGGCCGTACTCCATCGCCTCCTCCTCCGGCACCTCGGTGAAGCGGCGGAAGTAGGAGCTCGGGTCCTGGAAGGCGGTCTGCCGCAGCTTGCGGAACCGGTCCAGGTACCAGCTCTCGATGTCGTCGGTGCGGGCGTCGACGTAGATCGAGAAGTCGAAGTAGTCGGCCACCGCGAGCCGGGTGCGGCCGTCGCTGCCGGGCAGGGCCGGCTGGAGCACGTTCAGGCCCTCGACGATGAGGATGTCCGGGCGCTCCACGGTGAGCCGCTCGTCCGGCACGATGTCGTACACGAGGTGCGAGTAGACCGGCGCGGTGACGCGCTCCTTGCCGGCCTTCACGTCCGCGACGAAGCGGGTCAGCGCCCGGCGGTCGTACGACTCGGGGAAGCCCTTGCGGGCCATCAGGCCGCGCCGGCGCAGCTCGGCGTTCGGCAGCAGGAAGCCGTCGGTGGTGACCAGCTCGACCCGGGGGTGCTCCGGCCAGCGGGCCAGCAGCGCCTGCAGCAGTCGGGCGGTGGTGGACTTGCCCACCGCGACCGAACCGGCCACCCCGATGATGAACGGGGTGCGGGTGCGCTCGGTGTCCGGGGTGTCCAGGAAGGTGCCCAGCGCGCCGCGCAGGTCGTGCGTGGCGTGGATGTAGAGGTTCAGCAGCCGGGACAGCGGCAGATAGACGTCCCGGACCTCGTCCAGGTCGAGTGCGGTGCCGAGACCGCGCAGCCGTTCCACCTCCTCCGCGGTCAGTGGCAACGGCGTACGCTCGCGCAGCGCGCTCCACTCGGCCCGGCTGAGGTCCACGTAGGGGGACGGCGAGGGGCCGGGCGTGATGTCGCCCCGCGTACAGAGTTCGGTCAGCACATGCTCCATTGTGGGCCGTAGCGCCGTTCGTGGTGGCTGTGGTGTCGGTCACGGCCGGTGGGCGAACCGTGCGAATGGGGCGTCCGGAGCGCCCTTATGCTGGCACGCATGTGCGGAATTGTTGGATACGTGGGCTCCCAGCCCGCCCTTGACGTTGTAATCGCAGGCCTGCAGCGACTGGAGTACCGGGGTTACGACTCCGCCGGTGTCGCGGTGCAGGTGCAGGGCTCCGACGGGCAGTGGAGCCTCGCCACCGACAAGCGGGCCGGCAAGCTCGCGAACCTGGAGAAGTCGCTCGCCGAGACCCCTCTTCCCGGCGGCACCACCGGCATCGGTCACACCCGTTGGGCCACCCACGGCGGCCCGACGGACGCCAACGCCCACCCCCACCTGGACGACGCGGCCAAGGTCGCCGTGGTCCACAACGGCATCATCGAGAACTTCGCCCAGCTCCGGGCCGAGCTGGCCGAGCGCGGCCACACGCTGCGTTCGGAGACGGACACCGAGGTCGTCGCGCACCTGCTCGGCGAGCTGTACGAGGGCGACCTCGCGGAGGCCATGCGCGCCGTCTGCCGCCGGCTGGAGGGCGCCTTCACCCTCGTCGCCGTGCACGCCGACGCCCCGGACGTGGTGGTCGGCGCCCGCCGCAACTCGCCGCTGGTGGTCGGGCGCGGCGAGGGCGAGAACTTCCTCGCCTCCGACGTGTCCGCGTTCATCGCGCACACCCGCGAGGCGATCGAGCTGGGCCAGGACCAGGTCGTCGAGCTGCGCCGCGAGGGCGTCACGGTGACCAACTTCGACGGCACCCCGGCCGACGTGACCGAGTACCACGTCGACTGGGACGCCTCGGCCGCCGAGAAGGGCGGCTACGACTACTTCATGCTCAAGGAGATCGCCGAGCAGCCGAAGGCCGTCGCCGACACCCTCCTCGGCCGGATCGGCACCGACGGCCGGCTCACCCTCGACGAGCTGCGGATGTCGGACGCCGACCTGCGCTCGGTCGACAAGGTCGTCATCGTCGCCTGCGGCACCGCCTTCCACGCGGGCATGATCGCCAAGTACGCGATCGAGCACTGGACCCGGATCCCGTGCGAGGTCGAGGTCGCCTCGGAGTTCCGCTACCGCGACCCGATCATGGGCCCGGGCACGCTGGTCATCGCCATCTCGCAGTCCGGCGAGACCATGGACACCCTGATGGCGCTGCGCCACGCGCGCGAGCAGGGCGCCAAGGTGCTGGCGATCTGCAACACCAACGGCTCGACCATCCCGCGCGAGTCGGACGCGGTGCTGTACACCCACGCCGGCCCCGAGGTGGCGGTCGCCTCGACCAAGGCGTTCCTGACCCAGCTGGTCGCCTGCTACCTGGTCGCGCTGTACCTGGGCCAGGTGCGCGGCACCAAGTGGGGCGACGAGATCCTCGCCGTCATCAAGGAGCTCGGCGACGCGCCGAAGCAGGTCGAGCAGGTCCTGGAGACCATGGAGCCGGTGCGCGAGCTGGCCCGCTCGCTCGCCGACGCCAAGTCGGTGCTGTTCCTCGGCCGGCACGTGGGCTTCCCGGTCGCCCTGGAGGGCGCGCTCAAGCTCAAGGAGCTCGCCTACATGCACGCCGAGGGCTTCGCCGCCGGTGAGCTGAAGCACGGCCCGATCGCGCTGATCGAGGAGGGTCTGCCGGTGGTGGTCGTCGTGCCGTCGCCGCGCGGCCGGTCGATCCTGCACGACAAGATCGTCTCCAACATCCAGGAGATCCGGGCCCGCGGTGCGCGGACCATCGTGATCGCCGAGGAGGGCGACGAGGCGGTCGTCCCGTACGCGGACCACCTGATCCGCATCCCCGTCACGCCGGTGCTGCTCCAGCCGCTGGTCGCCACCGTGCCGCTGCAGGTCTTCGCCTGCGAGCTGGCCACGGCCAAGGGCCACGAGGTCGACCAGCCCCGCAACCTGGCGAAGTCGGTCACCGTCGAGTAGTCCGACCCCGCTCCGTCCCGGGGCCCCTGCGGTGGCTGCGTCCTACCGCAGGGGCCCTGTGTCGAGCGTGAAGGAGAACGGGGCGGGCAGCTTGATCCGGCGGCCGAAGTCGGTTTCGTGGAGGCTGGTGTAGTCGCCGTCCTTGGGGTCCGTGAACAGCGTCACCTTCCCCTCGCCGCGGTCGATGAGGAGATAGCACGGCACTCCTGCGGCCGCATAGCCAAGACGCTTGGACTCCCGGTCCTTCGCGGGATTGGTCGAGGTGACTTCGAGGACGAGCTCCACTCCCACGGCGGACGACCACGACTCCTGGGCGCGGAAGTGGCCGACGGGAGCGACCGTGGCATCGGGGACGAACCGGCCCTTCGGCGTGATCAGCCCCTTGCCGCCACTGACATAGAGCTCCTCGGCCGCCTCCCGCGCGACGGCCCGCGCGAACCGGGCGATCGCATCCTCGTGGTCACCGTCCGGCGGTGGCGTCACAATGATTTCCCCTTCGATGAGCTCGGCCTTGAAGCCGGGTGGCGTGTCCAGCGCCAGGAATGCCTGGAGGACGTCGTCCCGACCCAGCGGGTGCTCGACTGCTGGCATGGCGACCATGGCCCTTCTCCCTCCTGCTGGTCCGTACCGAGCGACACGGTAGGCACACGGACCTGGGCCGGTGGGGGATCGAAGTGGGTGTCACCCGAAAGTGTGCCGCAGCCCCGGCCCCCGTGGGGCGGTGGCGCGGGCTAGCGTCGGTGGCAGCCGACCGCTGAAGGAGCTCCTCATGCGTCACGCCCATCGCGTCGAAGTCGTCCGTGCCGCCGAGGCGGAGCTGATGGCTCGGCTCCCGGAGGGCACGCTGATGCAGCGGGCCGCCACCGGGCTCGCCGTGACCTGCGCCCGGCTGCTGACCCGCCGGCGCGGCCGGGTGTACGGCAGTCGGGTGGTGGTGCTGGCCGGCAGCGGCGACAACGGGGGTGACGCCCTCTACGCCGGGGCGGAGCTGGCCCGGCGCGGGGCGCGGGTGACGGCGGTGCTGCTCGCTCCCGGGCGGGCGCACGGCGGCGGGCTGGCGGCGCTGCGGGCGGCGCGCGGGCGGGTGGTCGTGGAGCAGGAGGTCGGCCTGGCCGACTTCTCGCGCGCGGACCTGGTACTGGACGGCATCGTCGGCATCGGCGGCCGGGGCGGACTGCGGCCGGAGGCCGAGCCGTACGCGCGGGCCGCGCGGACCGGGGTGGTCGTCGCCGTCGACGTGCCCAGCGGGGTGGACGCCGACACCGGGGAGGTCGCGGGGGCGGCGCTGCGGGCGGACGTCACGGTCTGCTTCGGCACCTACAAGCCCGGGCTGCTGATCGACCCGGGTGCCTCGTACGCCGGTGCGGTGCAACTGGTGGGGATCGGACTCGAACTGCCGCCGGCCGGGGTGGTGGCCCTCCAGCACGCCGATGTGGCCGACCTGCTGCCGGTGCCGGGCGGGGAGAGCGACAAGTACCGGCGCGGCGTGGTCGGGGTCGCCGCCGGTTCGGCGCGGTACCCGGGGGCGGCGCTGCTCGCGGTCGCCGGCGCGCTGCGCGGCGGCGCGGGCGCGGTGCGCTACGTGGGGACGGCGGCCGAGGAGGTGGTCCGGCGCTTCCCGGAGACGCTGGTCACCGAGGGCGGTCCGGCCGGGGCCGGCCGGGTGCAGGCCTGGGTGGTCGGACCGGGCGGCGGCGAGGGCGCCGGACGGGCGCTGGCCGAGGCGCTGGCGGCCGACGTGCCGGTCCTGGTCGACGCGGACGGGCTGACCGAGCTGGCCCGGCTCGGCCCCGGCGCGCTCGCCGGGCGGACGGCGCCGACGCTGCTCACCCCGCACACGGGGGAGGCCGCCCGGCTGCTCGCCGGAGCCGGAGCCGGAGCCGGAGTCGGAACCGGAACCGGACCCGGGGGCGACGGCGGCACCCGTTCGGAGCAGCCCCGCCCGCCCGCCGCCGAGGAGCTGGCCGCCGCCCGGCTGGCCACCGCGCGCCGGCTCGCGGCGGCGTACCGGGCGACGGTGCTGCTGAAGGGCTCGACCACCGTGGTCGCCGATCCTTCCGGCTCGGTGCGGGTGAACCCGACCGGGACGGCGTGGCTGGCCACGGCCGGCAGCGGGGACGTCCTGGCCGGGCTGGCCGGCTCACTGCTCGCCGCGGGCCTGTCCGCACCGGACGCCGCCGCGGTGGCGGCCTATCTGCACGGGCTCGCCGCCCGGCACACCGCCGGTGTCCCCGGCGCCCCCGTCACCGCCTCGGAGGTGGCGGCCGCGCTCCCGGCGGTCTGGAACGACGTCCGGGCCGGGGCGGCCCCGGAACCGCGTTCCGGGAGGCCGGGTGGAACCGGCGCCTGATTCGTGGGCGTCCGGAAGGGGGTGGCGGGTCGCGGGGGGTCCCGGGCGCGGGCGGCCCGGGGCGGCGAGCCGAAGGGCCGTTCGGCAAGGACCCCGGGACGTCTGGGAGACTGACCCTGATGACAACTGCGAAGACGCCCGTGATGGCCGGCCTCACCGAAGGCGTACGGGCCGAGGCGACCATCGATCTCGCCGCCCTGCGCGGCAACCTCGACGCGCTGCGCGAGCGCATCGGCGGGGCCACGGTGATGGCCGCGGTCAAGGCGGACGCCTACGGCCACGGCGCGCTGCGCTGTGCCCGGGAGGCGGTCGCCGCGGGAGTCGGCTGGCTGGGCACCGCGACGCCGGAGGAGGCGCTCGCCCTGCGCGCCGGCGGCGTGGGCCCCGAGCAGGCGCGCATCCTCTGCTGGCTGTGGACCCCCGGCGGGCCCTGGCGGGAGGCGCTCTTCGCGGACCTCGACATCTCGATCAGCGGCGACTGGGCGCTCACGGAGCTGCTCGCCGCCGTCCGCGCCACCGGCATCCCGGCCCGGGTCCACCTCAAGGCCGACACCGGCCTCGGCCGCAACGGCTGCCAGCCGCACGACTGGCCCGAGCTGGTCGCCGCCGCCCGCCGCGCCGAGCTGGACGGCCTGCTGACCGTGGTCGGCGTCTGGTCGCACTTCGCCGCCGCCGACGAGCCGGGCCACCCCTCGATCCAGTTGCAGCTGGACGCCTTCCGGCTGGCCCTGGCCTCCGCCGAGGCGGCCGGGCTGCGCCCCGAGGTGCGCCACCTGGCCAACTCGCCGGCCACCCTGCTGCTGCCGCAGTCGCACTTCGACATGGTCCGCACCGGCCTCGCCATGTACGGGCTGTCGCCGGTCCCCGAGGTGGGCTCGCCGTCCGACTTCGGCCTGCGCCCGGTGATGTCGCTGACCGCCCGGCTGGCCCTGGTCAAGCACGTGCCCGGCGGCCACGGCGTCAGCTACGGCCACCACTACACCACCCCGGGGCCGACCACGCTGGGCCTGGTCCCGGTCGGCTACGGCGACGGCATCCCGCGGCACGCCAGCGGCATCGGCCCGGTGCAGGTCGACGGCAAGTGGCGCACGGTGGCCGGCCGGGTGGCGATGGACCAGTTCGTGGTGGACCTCGGCGGCGACACCCCGCCGATCGGTGACGAGGTGCTGCTCTTCGGCAGCGGCGACCGGGGCGAGCCGACCGCCGAGGACTGGGGCCGCGCCTGCGGCACCATCTCCTACGAGATCGTGACCCGGATCGGCTCCCGGGTGCCGCGCCGCTACGTCGGCGGCCTGGACGAGGGCCTGCTCGGATGAGCGGGCCGAGCGACACCGACCCGGTCGCGACCCTCGGCCGGGCGGCCCGGGCCGTCAGGGCGGCCGAGGCGGCCACCGGGGTGAGCCGGGCCGGACTGATCGGCATCTCGGTCGGCGTGCTCGCGGCCGGCGCCGCGGCCGGGGTGGCGATCGACCGGCTGACGGTCGGCCGCAGCACCCGCCGCCGGGCCCGCGCCGAGCTGGACGCCGAGGCCCCGTACGGCTCGCTGCGCGGCCGCCCCCGCACGGTGGCCGCCGCCGACGGCACCGAGCTGTACGTCGAGCTGGACGGCCTCGACCTCCCGGAGGAGGAGCGGGACGGTGCGGCCGAGCCGCTGACCGTGGTGTTCTGCCACGGCTACTGCCTCAACCAGGACAGCTGGCACTTCCAGCGCGCCGCCTTCCGGTCCGGGGTCCGGTTGGTCCTGTGGGACCAGCGCAGCCACGGCCGCTCCGAGCGCTCCCGCTCCTTCCTGGCCGGCGAACCCGCCGGCATCGACCAGCTCGGCGGGGACCTCAAGGCCGTGATCGACGCCGTCGCGCCGACCGGCCCGCTGGTCCTGGTCGGCCACTCGATGGGCGGCATGACGATGATGGCGCTGGCCGACCAGCACCCGGAGCTGTTCCGGGAGCGGGTCGCCGGGGTCGCGCTGATCGGCACCCTGGCCGGGAACTGGGACGCCGTCACCTTCGGCCTGCCCGTCGCCGGGGCCAAGCTGTTCCGCCGGGTCGCGCCGGGCATGATGAAGCTGCTCGGACGCCAGGTGGACCTGGTGGAGGCGACCCGCCGGCTCGGCGCGGACGTCAGCGCCGTCTTCTACCGGCGGTACTCCTTCGGGGCGAAGGACGTCGACCCGGGCGTGGTCCGGTTCGCCGAGCAGATGCTGGACGCCACTCCGATCGACGTGGTGGCCGAGTTCTACCCGGTGTTCTCGGCGCACGAGAAGACCGAGGCGCTGGCCGCCCTGCGCGGCATCCCCACCCTGGTGCTGACCGGCACCAAGGACCTGCTCACCCCGCCCGGCCACGGCGAGGCGATGGCCGAGCAGCTGCCGGGGGCCGAACTGGTCCTGGTCCAGGACGCCGGGCACCTGGTGATGCTCGAGCGTCCGGACCTGGTCGACCACCACCTGGCCGAGCTGCTCGACCGGGCCGCCCGCTTCCGCGGCGCGGCCCCGTTGCCGCCCCGGCCCCAGGTCGGCGAACCGGCGTAGGCCCGCCGACCGGGCACCGGCCCGGGCCCGGCGCGGACGGCGCCGGGGATGTGGCACGGTAGCGGGGGCGCCCGAGGACGGGTGCGCCGCCGTACGGACCGAAGGGCTTGATTCGCGCATGGGCTCCCACGCCTCTCTCACCGTCGCCACCCCCGACCGGATGGGCCGGCTCGGCCGGGAGCTGGCCGCGCTCCTGCGGCCGGGGGACCTCGTGCTGCTCTCCGGCGAGCTGGGGGCGGGCAAGACCACGCTGACCCGGGGCCTCGGCGAGGGACTCCAGGTGCGCGGGGCGGTCACCTCCCCGACCTTCGTGATCGCCCGGGTGCACCCCTCGCTGGTGGGCGGCCCGGCGCTGGTGCACGTCGACGCGTACCGGCTGGGCGGCGACCTCGACGAGATGGAGGACCTCGACCTCGACGTCTCGCTGCCCGAGTCGGTGGTGGTGGTCGAGTGGGGCGAGGGCAAGGTCGAGCGGCTCTCGGAGAACCGTCTGGAGGTCCGGATCGGACGCGCGATCGGCGCCGAGGCGGCCGCGGACGACCTCGACCCGCGCCAGGTCGAGCTGACCGGAATCGGCCCCCGCTGGGACGGCACGGACCTGACCACGCTGGCCTGAGCAGGCCCGGACCGCGGCGGAGCGCCCCGGACGGCGTTGCCGGGGCGGTCCCGCCGTGTCACGGTTTACCGACAGGGTGTCGGGAAGATGTTGCGATCGAGGACCCGGGCGTGGTGGGATGGTTCTTGAGGTTAGGTCTGCCTAACTAGGAGGCGCCATGCCGAGCACCACGCCCGCCCCGGAGCGCGCACCGCGCGGGACCGGGGCCGAGGAGCCCGCCCGCCGTGCCGCGGGGGAGCCGATGCGGGCCCTGCTGGCCGCCTGTGCGGCGGCGGAGGCGGTCTCCACTCCGCCCGAACGCCGCCCGGCCGTCCCCGTGCTGGGAGAGGGCCCCGGGGCGCCCGGACCGTCGCCGTCGAGCGGCGGCGCGCACGAGACCCGCCGCGCCGCCTGAGAGCTGTCCTCCCCGGTCAGGGGACCACGACGACCTTGGTGTCCTTCGGCGCGAAGTCCCAGAGCAGCTGGCCGTCCGCGCGGCTGCTGCGGATGCCGCCGGTCTTGCCCGCCGAGGCGGCGGGGGAGGACGCGGCCGAGGTGGGCGCCGGGGCGGCGGGCGGAGCGCCGGTGCCGCCGTCCACGGCCGCGCCGAAGCCGAACACCACGCCGTTCTGCTGCGCGAAGCGCACCACGTGCTCGATCTGCTTGCCGTCGGTGCCGGTCCCGGACTGGGTCCGGCTGTAGACGGGGTAGCTGCCGGGGGCCGGCTCGACCGTGCCCGGGGTCACCGGGAAGGTGGCCACCACCTGCGGGGTCTTCTTCGGGTCGATCAGCCAGACGTAGTGGGTGCTGACCGAGTAGACGACCCGCAGCCCGGTACCGGTGCCCGCGGTGGGCAGGGTCGGGGCGGTCGGCGTGGGTGTGGCGGTCGGGGTGGCCGAGGCGGCCGGTCCGCCGGTCGTGGCGGCCGTGCTCGTGGTCGGGTTCGCGGCGACCGCGCGGTCCTGCGCGCCGTTGGCCTGGAAGGCCAGCAGGCTCACCACCGCCAGGGCCCCCAGGGTCAGCCCGGTGACCACCACTCCAGGACCCATCTTCGCCACGTGCCGCTCCCACCGCCGTCCCAAAACCGTCGGCCCCATCGTGCCAGGTTCGCCCGTCCGGTCCGCATCGTGTCGGACGTGTGTTCCGGCACCGGTCTGATTTTCGGTCGGGCGGAGCACGCGCCCCGGCGGGACCGGCCGGGAACCGGCGCCGGACCGGGGACCGGCGGACCGGTCTAACCTTGACCCGTGCTGCTGCTCGCGTTCGACACCGCTACCCCCGCCGTCACCGCCGCCGTCCACGACGGATCGGCCGTCCTCGCCGAGACCGACCAGGTCGACGCCAGGCGCCACGGCGAACTCCTGATTCCCGCGATCGACCGGGTGCTCCGTGAGGCCGGTGTCGACCGACACCGGCTGACCGACATCGCGGTGGGCGTGGGCCCCGGCCCGTACACCGGCCTGCGGGTCGGCCTGGTGACCGCCGCCGCGCTGGGCCACGCGCTCGGCCTGCCGGTGCACGGCGTCTGCACGCTGGACGCGATCGCCCACGCGGCCCGCGCCGAGGGGCTGGCCGGCGAGGCGTTCACGGTGGCCACCGACGCCCGCCGCAAGGAGGTCTACTGGGCCTCGTACGACGCCGAGGGCCGGCGGACCGAGGGTCCCTCGGTGGACCGTCCGGGCGAGCTGACCCCGCTGGCGCGGTCGGTCGGCGCCGGTGCGCTGCTCTACCCGGACGCCTTCCCGGGCGGGCACGGCCCCGAGCACGTCTCGGCCGGCGCGCTCGCCGCGTTCGCCGCCGCCGAGCTGGCGGCCGGCCGGGACCTGCTGCCCAACGCCCCGCTCTACCTGCGCCGCCCGGACGCCCAGGTGCCGGCCGGCTACAAGGCGGTGCTCCCGGCGTGACCGGCCCGAGCACCACCGGCCCCGGTAGCGCCGGTCCGGCTCCGGCCGACCGTGCCTCCGCCGCCCGGCTGCGCCCGATGCGCTGGTGGCACATAGCCCCGGTGCTGGCGCTGGAGCTGGAGCTGTTCCCGGAGGACGCCTGGTCCGCCGGCATGTTCTGGTCCGAGCTGGCCGAGGCCCACCCCGGCGGCACCCGGCACTACACCGTCGCCGTCACCCCGGACGGCGCGGTCGTCGGCTACGCCGGACTGATGGCGGTGGGCGGCGACGGCGATGTGCAGACCATCGCGGTCGACGGCCGCCACCAGGGCACCGGGCTGGGCGCGGCGCTGCTCACCGACCTGGTCCGGGAGGCCGCCCGGCGCGGCTGCGCGGACCTGCTGCTGGAGGTGCGGGTGGACAACACCCGCGCGCAGCGGCTCTACGAGCGCTTCGGCTTCGAGCCGGTCGGCATCCGGCGCGGCTACTACCAGCCGGCCGGCATCGACGCGCTGGTGATGCGGCTCGACCTCGCGGCCGCCCCCGCCGCCCCGGCCGCCCCCGCCGCGGCCCCCGAAGACCTCGACGAACCCGCGGACCACCCGCGACCGGATGTGAAGAAGGACACCCCCCATGGCTGACGAACCGCTCGTCCTCGGCATCGAGACCTCCTGCGACGAGACCGGCGTCGGCATCGTGCGCGGCACCACCCTGCTGGCCGACGCGGTGGCCTCCAGCGTCAACGACCACGCCCGCTTCGGCGGCGTCGTGCCCGAGATCGCCAGCCGTGCGCACCTGGAGGCGATGGTCCCGACCATCCAGCGCGCCCTGGACACCGCGGGCGTCAAGGCGAGCGACCTGGACGGCATCGCCGTCACCGCCGGACCGGGCCTGGCCGGCGCGCTGCTGGTCGGCGTGAGCGCCGCCAAGGCCTACGCGTGGGCCCTCGACAAGCCGCTGTACGGGGTCAACCACCTCGCCTCGCACATCTGCGTGGACCAGCTGGAGCACGGCCGGCTGCCCTCGCCGACGATGGCCCTGCTGGTCTCCGGCGGGCACTCCTCGCTGCTGCTGAGCGAGGACATCACCACCGACGTCCGCCCGCTCGGCGCGACCATCGACGACGCGGCCGGCGAGGCCTTCGACAAGGTGGCCCGGGTGCTCGGCCTGGGCTTCCCCGGCGGCCCGGTGGTGGACCGCCGCGCCCGCGAGGGCGACCCGAAGGCGATCGCCTTCCCGCGCGGCCTGAGCGGTCCCAAGGACCCGGAGTACGACTTCTCCTTCTCCGGCCTGAAGACCGCCGTCGCCCGCTGGGTGGAGGCGAAGCGCCGGGCCGGCGAGGAGGTGCCGGTCGCGGACGTCGCGGCGTCCTTCCAGGAGGCGGTCACCGACGTGCTCACCCGCAAGGCCGTCAAGGCCTGCAAGGCCAACGGCGTCGACCACCTGATGATCGGCGGCGGTGTCGCGGCCAACTCCCGGCTCCGCGAGATGGCCCAGCAGCGCTGCGACCGGGCCGGCATCCGGCTGCGGGTGCCGCGTCCGGGCCTGTGCACCGACAACGGCGCGATGGTCGCCGCGCTCGGCAGCGAGATGGTCTGGCGGGACCGCGCGCCGTCCTCGCTCGACCTGTCGGCGGACTCCTCGCTGCCGGTCACCGAGGTCCACGTGCCGCACACCGACTTCCACGGGCAGGCCTACCAGGCCCTGACCGGGCAGCAGCAGTGAGCGTCACCACCGCCGCGATGTGGGAGGCCAGGGCCGCCGACGGCCGGGGCGCCGAGCTCTCCGGCTGGGTCCGGGGGACGGCGCTGCCCGCGCTGCGCGGTTCGGCCGGGCTGCTCCGCACCGAGCTGCTCGCCGCCCCCGGGGACCGGGTGCTGCTGATCACCTGGTGGTCCGGCGAGCCGGTCCCGGTGCCGGAGCCGCCCGCCGCCCTGCTGGGCCGTCCGGCGCACCGCTGGTCCTTCACCAGCGAGCACGTGGAGTAGCCGTTCGCACGTCCGATCGGGAACCGAACGCCGGGCCGTTACCGTGCTAGCGATCGAGGTCGCTGAACGGGAGCGGGGAGCACGGCGCGGTGAACAGGCACGCACGGAGCAGGACGACGGTGTACGTGGCGGGGGCGCTGGCCCTGCTGGCCGCCGCCACCGGATGCACGAGCGGCGGTGACAGCGGCGCGGCCTCGGCCGCGCTGGTCCCGGCGAGCGGCTCCCCGGCGAGCGGCTCCCCGGCGAGCGGTTCCCCGGCGACGGCCGCCCCGTCGCGGTCCGCGGGCCCGTCGCCGAGCGCGTCCCCGACCGGTGGCCCGGCCGCCGGGGACGCCGCCGCGTGGGCGAAGTGGCACCTCACGCCGCTGCCGCCGGCGCCGCCCGCGCCCGCCGACAAGCCGGTGAAGCTCGCGCGGACCGGTCCGGTCCCGGTGTTCAGCGAGGTGAAGACCTCCGACAAGGTCGTCTTCGTCACCATCGACGACGGCGCCGAGAAGGACCCGAAGTTCGTCGAGATGCTGACCGACCTCAAGGTGCCGGTGTCGATGTTCCTGACCCGCGACATCGTCAAGGACAACTACGGCTACTTCAAGCCCCTCCAGGCGCTCGGCAACCACATCCACAACCACACCGTGGACCACGCCCAGATGAGCAAGGTGCCGCCGGAGAAGCAGAAGTCCGAGATCTGCGACGCCCAGGCCGCGCTCACCCAGCAGTACGGCACCCCGCCGCTGCTGTTCCGCCCGCCGTACGGGGACGGCGCCAACACGCCGGCGCTGAACACCGCGGTGCAGCAGTGCGGGCCGAGGGCGGTCGTGCTGTGGCGCGAGTCGATGCAGATCCACGACATGCAGTACCAGGCCGCGGACAAGAAGCTGCGGGCCGGCGACATCGTGCTCGCCCACTTCCGGGGCCCGAAGGACCTCAAGGGCGAGACGATGACGCAGATGTTCGGCGAGCTGCTGGCCCGGATCCAGGAGCAGGGCTTCGCGGTGGCCCGGCTGGAGGACTACATCGAGGCGCCGGCCGCCTGAACGGCCGCGGCCGGTCCGGTGACGGGGTGGCCGAGCATCATCAGCGGGCCGTTGTCGGTGCGGCTGAGGACCACCGTGACGGCGTTCGGGCCGGAGGGCCGCAGCTGCCGGCGCAGTTCCTCCGGGGTGATCGCCATCCCGCGCTTCTTGATCACCACCGTGCCGACCTTCCGCTCGCGCAGCAGCGCCTTGAGCTTCTTGATGTGGAACGGCAGGACGTCGGTCAGCTCGAAGGCGTGCGCGTACGGGGTGTCGACCAGCTCGTCGGAGGTCAGGTAGGCGATCTTCGGATCGATCAGCCGCCCGTTCACCAGCCCGGCCACCTCGGCGACCAGATGGGCGCGGATCACGGCGCCGTCCGGCTCGTACAGGTAGCGGCCGACCGGTCCGGCCGGGGGGTCGGGCAGGTCGCCGCCGGTGAGGCCGGCCCGCTGCGGCAGCAGGGTGGCGCGGTGCGGGTGCCCGGCCCGGGTGCCGAACCAGAGCACCGCCTCCTTGACGTCGCCGTGGTCCGAGACCCACTCGGCCTCGGCGTCGGCCGGCACGGCCTCGTGCGGGATGCCGGGCGCCACCTTGAGCGCGCCGACGGGGGCCCGCCGACCGGCCTCGATCGCCCAGGACAGCGGCGGGGCGTACGCCTCGGGGGCGAAGACCCGGCCGCGCGCGGTGCGCCGGGCGGGGTCGGTGAAGACCGCGTCGTAGCCGGTGACGTCGACCTCGGCGACGTCCGCGCAGCGCACCTCGACCAGGTCGGCCAGGCCCAGGGCGGCCGCGTTGGCGGCGAGGGCGGCACAGGCCGCCGGGTCCCGGTCGACCGCGAGCACCTCGATCCCGGCCCGGGCCAGGGCCAGGACGTCGCCGCCGATGCCGCAGCAGAGGTCGGCCAGCCGCTTCACCCCGAGTCCGGCGAACCGTTCGGCCCGCCACTCGGCGACCTCGCGCCGGGTGGACTGCTCGACGCCGTTGGGCGTGAAGTACATGAGATCGGCGTCGGCGCCGAACTTGGCCCTGGCCCGCTGCCGCAGCCGGGCCTGCCCGAAGGCGGCCGACACCAGGTCGGCGGGGTGCTCCTTGCGCAGCCGGGTGGCGAGTGCCAGCTCCTCCTCGGGCGCGAACTCGCGCAGTTCGGCGAGCAGGGACTGGCCCCGCTCGGTCAGCAGGGCCCGCAGGTCGTCGTTCTCCACCCGCTCATTCTCCCCGGTCACGGGAGGGCGCGGGGCGCCGGCCCGGCGGGCGGGAACGCGCCGCCACGGGTGCGTCCGACGGGACCGGCCCGCGTGGCGTTGGCACTCTGGTTGACTGAGTGCTAACGGCGGCCTATGGTCGTCACTAGCACTCACCACCGGGGGAGTGCTAACGCGACAGTGCGTTTCTGACCCCCGCGACGGCAGACTCGTGAGCTCGCCCCTACCCGTTAGAAAACCCCGTAATCTCCGAAGGGGAGCTCGGACGTGACCACCAGCAGCAAGGTTGCCATCAAGCCGCTCGAGGACCGCATTGTGGTCCAGCCGCTCGACGCCGAGACCACCACGGCCTCCGGCCTGGTTATCCCGGACACCGCCAAGGAGAAGCCCCAGGAGGGCGTCGTCCTGGCTGTCGGCCCGGGCCGCTTCGAGGACGGCCAGCGTCTGCCGCTCGACGTCGCCGTCGGCGACATCGTCCTGTACTCGAAGTACGGCGGCACCGAGGTGAAGTACCAGGGCGAGGAGTACCTGGTGCTCTCCGCGCGCGACGTTCTCGCGATCATCGAGAAGTAAAGCGTTAACAGCCACGCCCCGGATCCGTGTCCCTAGTGACAGGGGCCGGGGCGTGGCTGTTGGTTCACGTAGTCGAGCGGCCGGGGACGGCCGCACCCCGAAGGAATAGGGAACATGCCGAAGATCCTGCAGTTCGACGAGGACGCCCGCCGCTCGCTCGAGCGCGGTGTCAACAAGCTGGCCGACACCGTCAAGGTGACCATCGGCCCCAAGGGCCGCAACGTCGTCATCGACAAGAAGTTCGGCGCCCCGACCATCACCAACGACGGTGTCACCATCGCCCGTGAGGTCGAGCTCGACGACCCGTACGAGAACCTTGGCGCGCAGCTCGTCAAGGAGGTCGCCACCAAGACCAACGACGTCGCGGGCGACGGCACCACCACCGCCACCGTGCTGGCCCAGGCCCTGGTCAACGAGGGTCTGCGCAACGTCGCCGCGGGCGCCGGCCCGGCCGCCCTGAAGAAGGGCATCGACAAGGCCGTCGCCGCCGTCTCCGAGCACCTGCTGTCGGTGGCCCGCGAGATCGAGGGCAAGGACGACGTCGCCGCCGTCGCGAGCCTCTCCGCCCAGGACACCCAGGTCGGCGAGCTGATCGCCGAGGCGATCGACAAGGTCGGCAAGGACGGTGTCATCACCGTCGAGGAGTCGAACACCTTCGGCGTGGAGCTGGACTTCACCGAGGGCATGCAGTTCGACAAGGGCTACCTGTCGCCGTACTTCGTCACCGACGCGGAGCGTCAGGAGGCGGTCCTCGAGGACCCGTACATCCTGATCAACCAGGGCAAGATCTCCTCCATCCAGGAGCTGCTGCCGCTGCTGGAGAAGATCCTGCAGGGCGGCACCTCCCGCCCGCTGCTGATCATCGCCGAGGACGTCGACGGCGAGGCGCTGTCCACCCTCGTGGTGAACAAGATCCGCGGCACCTTCAACGCGGTGGCCGTCAAGGCCCCGGGCTTCGGCGACCGCCGCAAGGCGATCCTCGGCGACCTGGCCGTCCTCACCGGCGGCACCGTGATCTCCGAGGAGGTCGGCCTCAAGCTCGACCAGGCCGGTCTGGACGTGCTGGGCTCGGCCCGCCGCGTGACCGTCACCAAGGACGAGACGATCGTCGTCGACGGTGCCGGTGACTCCGAGGCCGTGACCGGCCGCGTCGCCCAGATCAAGGGCGAGATCGCCAACACCGACTCGGACTGGGACCGCGAGAAGCTGCAGGAGCGCCTGGCCAAGCTGGCCGGTGGCGTCTGCGTCATCCGCGTCGGTGCCGCCACCGAGGTGGAGCTGAAGGAGCGCAAGCACCGCCTCGAGGACGCCATCTCGGCGACCCGTGCCGCGGTCGAGGAGGGCATCGTCGCCGGTGGTGGCGCCTCCCTGGTCCACGCCGCCAAGGTGCTGGACGGCGGCCTGGGCCTGTCGGGCGACGAGGCCACCGGTGTCGCGGTCGTCCGCAAGGCGCTGCACGAGCCGCTGCGCTGGATCGCCCAGAACGCCGGCCTGGAGGGCTACGTCATCACCTCCAAGGTCGCCGAGCTGGAGCTGGGCCAGGGCTTCAACGCCGCCACCGGCGAGTACGGCGACCTGGTGAAGGCCGGCGTCATCGACCCGGTCAAGGTCACCCGCTCCGCCCTGGAGAACGCCGCCTCGATCGCCTCCCTGCTTCTCACCACCGAGACCCTCGTGGTGGAGAAGAAGGAGGAGGAGGCCGACGCCGGTCACGGCCACGGCGGTCACGGCCACTCGCACTGAGGCCCGAAGCACTGACCGGAGGCCCGGTCCGCGCCCCGCTGGGGGTGGCGGGCCGGGCCTCCGGCGTTGCGGCGCGGGCCGGGTCCGGGTGCGGCCGCGCCGGTGTGTTCCATCCTTCAACTATCAGTTGAATTTTGCTTGTTGCAAAGAATGCCTTATATCTTGGAGGCATGATCGAGGCCCGCCATCTGCGCGTCCTGCGTGCCGTCGCCCGCACCGGCTCCTTCTCCGCCGCCGCTCGTGAGCTGGGCTGCACCCAGCCCGCGATCAGCCAGCAGATGAAGGCCCTGGAGAAGTCCGTGGACACCCCGCTGGTGGTCCGTTCGGGCCGCGGGATGCAGCTCAGCGAGGCCGGCCGGGTGCTGCTCAAGCATGCCACCGGAATCCTCGCCGGCCTCTCCGCCGCGGAGGAGGAGGTCGCCGCGATCGCCGGGCTGCGGGCCGGCCGGGTCCGGCTGGTGTCCTTCCCGACCGCCAGTTCCACCCTGGTGCCGCCCGCCGTCGCCCGGCTGCGGGGCACCCATCCGGGGGTCCGCGTGTCGCTGGTGGAGGCGGAGCCGCCGGAGTCGCTGGCGATGCTGCGCGGCGGCGAGTGCGAGGTCGCGCTCGCCTTCCGCTATCCGCAGGCCCCCGGTTCCGTCGCCGCGCCCGCGCCCGCCCACGGCACGCCCCGGGAGGCGCGGGCCGAGGCCAATCTGGAGGCCCAGCAGCTCAGCGCCGGCGCCGACTGGTCCGACCTGGTGGCCACCCCGCTGCTGGACGACCCGCTGGTCGGCCTGCTGCCCGCCGGACACCGGCTGGCCGGGCGCGGCGGACCGGTGGAGCTGGCCGAGCTGGCGGAGGAGCAGTGGATCGCCGGCTGCCCGCAGTGCCGGGGCCACCTGGTGGAGCTGTGCGCGGGGGCCGGCTTCGAGCCGCGGATCGACTTCGCCACCGACGACTACCCGGCGGTGGTCGGGCTGGTGGCGGCCGGGCTCGGGGTGGCGGTGCTGCCCGGTCTGGCGCTGCGGTCGGTGCGCCCGGACGGGGTGGCGACGGTGGCGGTGCACGCCGCCTCGGGGGCGCCGGCGGTACGGCAGGTGGTCGCGCTGACCCTGCCGGACCTCGCCGAGGTGCCGGCGGTGGCGCTGATGCTGGAGCGGCTGGCCGGGGCGGCCGCCGGTCGCTGACGCCGCCGTCCCGCCCGCCCGGCCGGCCGCCGGAGGGGCGGGCCGCCGGGCGGGACCCGGCCGACGGGGCCGGGGGCGCAGGGGGCGGGGAGGGCCACTGGGGCCCGTGAGGGCCTCCGGCGGCCGGTGGGGGTCGGCGGAGGCCGGTGGAAGCCGGTGAAGAAACGTTTCTTCACACCGGCGCGGAGCCGGCCGTCTACTGCTGGGACACGCCCGGAGCGACCAGCGGCACCTCCACCAGACGGTGGCGCGAGCGGCCCATCAGCTCCTCGCGCTCGTCCTCGGTGAGACCTCCCCACACGCCGTACGGCTCGCGGACCGCCAGCGCGTGCGCGGCGCACTCGGTGCGGACCGGGCAGCGGGTGCAGACCTCCTTGGCGCTGGCCTCGCGTGAACTGCGGGCGGCGCCGCGCTCTCCCTCGGGGTGGAAGAAGAGGGAGCTGTCCACGCCGCGGCAGGCTGCGGAGAGCTGCCAGTCCCAGAGATCCGCGTTGGGGCCCGGGAGGCGGGAGAAATCTGCCATGGCTCATTCCCTTCAGAGGTCGTCGACCGCGGGCCGGTCACCAGCGGGTCGCGGTGGATTCGGCTCGGCGGGGCGTCCGGCGCGGTGTGGACACCTGGAAATATGACTTACGGCAACTACATGGACAAGTCACCCACAGAGTGGCACAACAGTCAATGACCATACAAAAGCTCTAAAAGCGGGCAAAGTGGGCATGACTGTCGAGCCGACAGTCGCCCGGCGCAAGCGTGGCAATCGGGTGGCCGACCGGCGCGCGGAGCGTCGCGCGGGTGTGCGGGTTGTACGCCGACCGCGCCCGAGCTGCGCAAAAGAGCGGCGTGTGCACCGCGATGCGGCTGATCGGTAACGGGTTGGCCACGTACAGTGGTGGAGATGGCCCTGAAGGCCGTAACTCATTCGAGTGACGGTCGTTGGAAGTGCGGAGGCGGTTAGCGGACGCCGGACGTCGGGAACGATCGCGGGGAACCTGGGCGATCAGCACGGAGTCTGACGCCGATGGGCCGTGTCGGAGAGGTTCGTACCAGCCAGGAGGCTCAACGTGACGCGGATCAGCTGCGGAGGACGACAGTCATGACTTCCGTTCTCGTTTGCGACGATTCCCCGCTCGCCCGCGAGGCGCTTCGCCGCGCGGTCGCGACCGTACCCGGTGTCGATCGGGTCACCACCGCGACGAACGGGGAGGAGGTCCTCCGCCGCTGGGTGGCCGACCGCTCCGATCTCGTCCTGATGGACGTCCGGATGCCCGGCCTCGGCGGGGTGGAGACGGTCCGGCGGCTGCTGTCCGCCGACCCCGGTGCCCGGATCATCATGCTCACCGTCGCCGAGGACCTCGACGGTGTCGCGCTCGCGGTCGCCGCGGGCGCACGCGGTTACCTGCACAAGGACGCCTCGCGCGCCGAACTGCGGGCCACCGTGACCCAGGCCCTCGCCGACCCGACCTGGCGGCTCGCCCCCCGCCGGCTGCGCAGCCCCGACATGGGGGCCGCGCCGACCCTGACGGCACGTGAGATCCAGGTGCTGGAGGGCATGAGCCACGGCCGCAGCAACGCCGAGATCGGCCGTGAGCTGTTCCTCTCCGAGGACACCGTCAAGACCCACGCCCGGCGACTGTTCAAGAAGCTCGGCGCCTCGGACCGCGCCCACGCGGTGGCCCTGGGCTTCCGGTGGGGCCTGGTCCGCTGACCGCCGGCGCCGCCGCCGGTTCCGGCCCGCTGCTCGCGATCGTCCGTGCGGAGGCGTGTGACGTTACGGCCCCGAGGTTGCACCATGGAGGAGTGGAGCACCTCGGGGACCAGCGGACAGGAACTGCGGCGAACCACGCAGCCGCAGGAGACTCGGCGGACGGCGCCGCGGACGGTGCCGTCCGCGGCGGTGGGGCGGGAGGCGGTGCGGTGCAGGAGGGGCCGGTGGTGCGTCCCGGAGCGGCACCGCATAACGTTCCGGTGCACAACTCCGGACGCGGTGCCGCGTTTTCCCGCGCGACCAGGCACCATGGACCGATGCGTGACGACGTGACGGGGTCTCCCGGTGAGGCGGACCCGGTGGAGGCCGAGCCCTCCGCGCCCGGGCCCGGCCCGGCGTACGCGGATCCGGCCGACGGGCCGGGCGCGCTCGCCGCGCTGGTCGCGGCCGCCGTCCGCGGCGAGGGGCCGGCGATCGACGCCCTGCTCGCCCACGTCCACCCGCTGGCGCTGCGCTACTGCCGCGGCCGGCTGGTCCGGCTGCCCGGCGGTGCCCGGCACCACGTCGACGACATCGCCCAGGAGGTCTGCGTCGCGGTGCTCTGCGCACTGCCCCGCTACCGGGACCTGGGCCGTCCGTTCGAGGCCTTCGTCTACGGGATCGCCGCGCACAAGATCGCCGACCTGCAGCGGGCCGCGATGCGCGGGCCCGGATCCACCGTGGTCCCGCAGGACGACCTGCCGGAGGTGCCGGACGACGCGCTCGGCCCGGAGGAGCGGGCGCTGCTCAGCAGCGACGCCGCGTGGGCCAAGGAACTGCTCTCCAACCTGCCGGCCCGGCAGCGCGAGCTGGTGCTGCTCCGGGTGGCCGCCGGACTTTCCGCGGAGGAGACCGGCGAGGTGCTCGGCATGTCGCCGGGGGCCGTCCGGGTCGCCCAGCACCGCGCCCTGAGCCGCCTGCGCGCGCTGGCGGAGGAGTCCTCCTAGCGGCCGAACCCTTTCCCGCCCCGAGCCGAAGGGGCGCGCCGGTGCCGAAAGGGTGGGGGCACCTCCCGGCCGAAGGCTGGGGGAGCGAGGGAGCGGCGGTGGGGGCACCCCCGGCCGGGGGAGAGCGAGGGAGCAACGACCGTCGGCGCCGGACGGGAGCGCCCCGGAGGCGAGCGGGCGAATCACGGAATGGCCCATGGTGGGGCGGTGTTGTCAAGGGCAGCACGAGCTCGCGTTCGCGGTGCCAGTACGATGGGGTATCGGCGTCTGGGCGGGTCGCCAAAGTTCCGACGGTGCGCATGGAGTTCCCCTGGAGGATCCTCCAATGGACACCGGGCTTGGGCGGTCCGAGTGAGCTGATGACTGCGCCCCCACCCTCAGGGCGTGAGCGGATTAGGCCGGCCACGGAAGGTACCCCCGAAATGTCTTACAACGCCGCAGGCGTCCCCGAGAAGTTCGCGATGCTCGGGCTCACGTACGACGACGTCCTGCTGCTGCCGGGGGCGTCCGAGGTGCTGCCGAACCAGGTCGACACCTCCTCGCGGGTCTCCCGCAACGTGCGGGTGAACATCCCGCTGCTCTCGGCCGCGATGGACAAGGTCACCGAGTCGCGGATGGCGATCGCGATGGCCCGTCAGGGCGGCGTCGGCGTCCTGCACCGCAACCTGTCGGTCGAGGACCAGGCCAACCAGGTCGACCTGGTGAAGCGCTCCGAGTCCGGCATGGTCACCGACCCGATCACGGTCGGCCCGGACACCACGCTGGCCGAGGCCGACGCGCTGTGCGCGAAGTTCCGCATCTCCGGTGTGCCGATCGCCGACGAGGGCGGCAAGCTGCTCGGCATCGTCACCAACCGCGACATGGCCTTCGAGTCGGACCGCAGCCGCCGCGTCCGCGAGATCATGACCCCGATGCCGCTGATCACCGGCAAGGTCGGGATCTCCGGCGTCGACGCGATGGCGCTGCTCCGCCGGCACAAGATCGAGAAGCTGCCGCTGGTCGACGACGAGGGCCGGATCAAGGGCCTCATCACCGTCAAGGACTTCGTCAAGGCCGAGCAGTACCCGAACGCCGCCAAGGACGCCGAGGGCCGCCTGCTGGTCGGTGCCGCCGTCGGTGCCAGCGCCGAGGCCTTCGACCGCGCCCAGGCGCTGGTCGCGGCGGGCGTGGACTTCCTGGTCGTCGACACCTCGCACGGCCACAGCCACAACGCGCTGTCCTGGATCGCGAAGATCAAGTCGGCCGTCGGGGTCGACGTGGTCGGCGGCAACGTCGCCACCCGCGACGGCGCCCAGGCGCTGATCGACGCCGGTGTGGACGGCGTCAAGGTCGGCGTCGGCCCGGGCTCCATCTGCACCACCCGCGTGGTCGCCGGCATCGGCGTCCCGCAGGTCACCGCGATCTACGAGGCGGCCCTGGCCTGTCAGGCGGCCGGCGTGCCGGTCATCGGCGACGGCGGCCTGCAGTACTCCGGCGACATCGGCAAGGCGCTCGCCGCCGGTGCCGACACCGTGATGCTCGGCTCGCTGCTGGCCGGCTGCGAGGAGTCCCCGGGCGAGCTGCTGTTCATCAACGGCAAGCAGTTCAAGTCCTACCGCGGCATGGGCTCGCTGGGCGCCATGCAGACCCGCGGCCAGGCGCGGTCCTTCTCCAAGGACCGCTACTTCCAGGGCGAGGTCACCTCCGACGAGAAGCTGATCGCCGAGGGCATCGAGGGCCAGGTCCCCTACCGCGGCCCGCTGTCCGCGGTGCTGTACCAGCTGATCGGCGGCCTGCGCCAGACCATGGGCTACGTGGGCGCCGCCACCGTCGCCGAGATGGAGAGCAAGGGCCGGTTCGTCCGGATCACCTCGGCGGGTCTCAAGGAGAGCCACCCGCACGACATCCAGATGACCGTCGAGGCGCCGAACTACACCAGCCGCGGCTGATCGGACGCTCGCGCGCGACTTTCGGAGGGCCCGCCACCGACCGGTGGCGGGCCCTCCGGGCTGTCCGGGCGCCGGTGCGCGGCCGGTCCGGTGGACGGGGCGGCGCCGTGCGGCCGCCGGGGGGTACGGGATACTGGGGGGCGGCCGGGGTGACCCGGCCGGCATGAGCAATACCAGCAGAAGGGCTCGAAGTGACTGAGATCGAGATCGGGCGTGGCAAGCGCGGCCGCCGGGCGTACGCCTTCGACGACATCGCCGTCGTCCCCAGTCGCCGTACGCGCGACCCGAAGGAGGTCTCGATCGCCTGGCAGATCGACGCCTACCGTTTCGAGCTGCCGTTCCTGGCCGCGCCCATGGACAGCGTGGTCTCCCCGCAGCAGGCCATCAACATCGGCCGCCTCGGCGGTCTGGGCGTGCTGAACCTCGAGGGCCTGTGGACCCGCTACGAGGACCCGCAGCCGCTGCTCGACGAGATCGCCGCGATCACCGACGAGGCCGCCGCCACCCGCCGTCTGCAGGAGATCTACTCCGAGCCGATCAAGGCCGAGCTGATCAAGCACCGGATCCAGGAGGTCCGCGACTCGGGTGTGGTCACCGCCGCCGCGCTCTCGCCGCAGCGCACCGCCGAGTTCTCCAAGGCCGTCGTGGACGCCGGGGTCGACGTCTTCGTCATCCGCGGCACCACCGTCTCGGCCGAGCACGTCTCCGGTGCCGCCGAGCCGCTCAACCTGAAGCAGTTCATCTACGAGCTGGACGTCCCGGTCATCGTCGGCGGCTGCGCCACCTACACCGCCGCCCTGCACCTGATGCGCACCGGCGCGGCCGGCGTGCTGGTGGGCTTCGGCGGCGGCGCCGCGCACACCACCCGCAACGTGCTGGGCATCCAGGTCCCGATGGCCACCGCCGTCGCCGACGTGGCCGCCGCCCGCCGCGACTACATGGACGAGTCCGGCGGCCGCTACGTGCACGTCATCGCGGACGGCGGCGTCGGCTACAGCGGCGACATCCCGAAGGCGGTCGCCTGCGGCGCCGACGCGGTGATGATCGGTGCCGCGCTGGCCCGGGCCACCGACGCGCCCGGCAAGGGCTACCACTGGGGCATGGAGGCCGTGCACGAGGAGCTGCCGCGCGGCAAGCGGGTCGACCTCGGCACCGTCGGCAACACCGAGGAGATCCTCACCGGTCCGTCGCACACCCCGGACGGCACCATGAACCTGTTCGGCGCCCTGCGCCGGGCGATGGCGACCACCGGGTACACCGAGCTCAAGGAGTTCCAGCGGGTCGAGGTGACCGTCAACCCGGCGCTGCACCACCGCTGAGCCGACCGCTCCCGTCCGAGGCCCCGTCGCAGCTCGCGACCGGGGCCTCGCGCCGTTCCGGGCTGTTCCGGGCGGTTCCGGGCTGTTCCGCGGGTCGGGCGGGCCGGCTACTGGCGGGTGGCGGCGCGGCGGGTCAGCAGGAAGCCGCCGATCACGGCGATGCCGTAGAAGACCAGGTCCAGGGTGCGGCGGTCGGCGCGCCAGAGCGGGAGGGCCTCGCGGAGCAGTTCGCCGTACCCGGTGCCGGCCAGGTGATGCAGCCGCCGGGTCTGCCCGAGCAGCTGGCCGAGGAACAGCGCGCCGGACGCCAGCACGGCGCCCAGCGGCGGCAGCAGCCGGCCGGTGCCGCCGAGCCGGCCGAGCGGCCAGGCCACCGCGGCCGCCGGGGCGATGGCCAGCCAGCCGACGGTGGCGTGCGCGCGGATCGGCGCGGCGCCGAGGGCCGCCGCGCCGGCCAGCATCGCGAGGACGGCGATCGCCACCGCGGGACCGGTCCGTCCGCGTCCGCGTCCGCGCCTGCGTCCGGGGGCGTTCGGGCCGGGCGTCGGGTCGGCCGCCGGCGCGGGTTCGGTCGGGTCGACGGGGTGGTAACCGGCCACCGGGGCACCGGGCATACCGGGGGCGACGTACCCCTCCGGGGTCTCCGGTTCCGGTGCGACCGAGAAATGCCGGGCGGTGGGCGGCCGGTTCGACTGCCCGTCAGCGCCCGGTGCGGATGCGGTCATGGACGTCCTTTTCCCCCCGGAAAGACGGTGAGCTGCCGAACGGTAGCAGTGGCCGGAGCCGGCCGGACAGAGTTTTCGATCACAGATCGGGCACGGAGCGCCCCCCCTGTCCGGGGTGCGGACCAGGGTGGCCGGGGGCCGGGTGGCCGGGCACGCGCGGGACAGGGGATGATGGAGGCTTGGGCGTTCGGGCCCGACGCCGGTCCGACGTGCCGTCATCACGACCGCCAGCAGCACATGGGGGAACGTTCCGAATGACCCAGGCGCAGGGTTCCACCGGCCGCCTCCTGGCCGGACGCTACCGGCTGGACGCGGTGCTCGGTCGTGGTGGCATGGGCACAGTGTGGCGCGCCGAGGACGAAATGCTGGGCCGGACGGTCGCGGTCAAGGAACTGCGGATGAACGCCAGCGTGGACGAGGACGAGAAGCACCGGCTGATCGTCCGCACCCTGCGCGAGGCCAAGGCGACGGCGCGGATCCGGCACTCCTCGGCGGTCACCGTCTTCGACGTGGTCGAGGAGGACGACCGGCCCTGGATCGTCATGGAGCTGGTCGAGTCCCGCTCGCTCGCGGACGTCATCCGGGAGGACGGCCCGCTGGCGCCGGCCCGGGCGGCGGAGATCGCGCTGGACGTGCTCGGCGTGCTGAGCGCCGCGCACGCGCACGGCATCCTGCACCGGGACGTCAAGCCGTCCAACGTGCTGATCGGCGAGGACGGCCGGGTCGTGCTCACGGACTTCGGCATCGCCAGCGTCGAGGGGGACTCCTCGGTGACGTCGACCGGGATGCTGGTCGGCGCGCCCTCGTACATATCCCCGGAACGCGCCCAGGGGCAGAAGCCCGGACCGCCGGCCGACCTGTGGTCGCTGGGCGGCACGCTGTACGCGATGGTCGAGGGCAGGCCGCCGTACGACCGGGGCTCGGCGCTGGCCACCCTGACGGCCGTGATGACGGAGGAACTCACCGCGCCGGTGAACGCCGGGCCGCTGCGACCGGTGGTCGAGGGGCTGCTGGCCAAGGACCCGGCGGAGCGGCTGACCGCCCCGCAGACCCGGTCGATGCTCAAGCGGGTGGTCGCGGAGGCGACCGCGCGGGCCGAGTCGACCACCGAGCACGCGGTGCCGGTGGCGGGCGCGGGCGAGGTCGGTGACTCCGACAGCGGCGCGGGCAGCGGCAAGGGCAAGGGCGCCGGCAAGAGCGGGAAGCCGCCGGTCGGCGGGCTGTTCGGAACGGTCCGGGTGGGCAGCCGGGCCGGGGACGCCGGGAGCGGGGAGACGCCGGTGGCACCGGGCACCCCGGAGGTGCCGGGGGACGGGCCGGTACCGGAGGGGACCGCGGAGACCTCGGCCGAGGCGGCCAGGCCGGTCACCAGTGAGTGGACGCTGGGCGCGACCCAGGCCGCCGGGGCCGACCCGCGCACCGGCCGGCGGCGGCTGGCCGTCGCGACGGCGGTGGTGGTGCTGCTGCTGATCGCGGGTCTGATCGTGCTGCTGCAGGCGTTCGGCGGTTCCGACGACGGCTCGCCCGAGGGCGCGCGCGGCACCGCGCCGGTGGCGGCGGTCACGGGCGGCGGCACGGACAGCGCCGCGCCGGCGACGGCCCCGGAGAGCACCGGACCGGGGGAGGCAGCGGCGCCCGCGCCGACCGAAGCCCCGGCCGCCGTGCCGACGCCCACGCCCACGCCGACTCCCAGCGCCACGCCGACGCCGACCCCCACGCCGACGCCGACCGGGGCCGTCGTGCCGGCCGGGTACCACGAGTACAAGGACCCGTCCGGCTTCTCGATCGTGCTGCCCGACTGGCTGCAGCCGACGGGCTCGGACGCGAACCGCCGCACCTTCAAGGGCAACGGCAGCACCCTGCGGGTCGAGTGGACGACCACGCCGGGGGCGAGCGCGCTCGCCGACTGGCAGGCCTCCGAGCCCGGGCTGCGCGGGCAGGTGAGCAACTACCAGCGGGTGCAGCTGCAGTCCGTCGCCTACCGGGAGTGGACCAACGCGGCCGACTGGGAGTGGACCAACGGCACGCCGAGGACGCACTCGCTGAACCGGGGCTTCGTCACCGGCTCCCCGGCCAAGTACGGCTACGCGATCTACTGGACCACGCCGGACGCGGACTGGTCGGCGGCGCCGAACGCGCAGGCGCGGCAGACGGCGTTCGACACCTTCCAGCCGGCGCCGTAACTCGCCCGCTCGCCTCCTTCGTGGGGCTCGGGGCGGGTCGAGTGAGGTTCCGGGGCGGGGGTCGTCCGCTCGTGGGTGGGGGCTCGGGGCGGGTCTTCGCAGGTGCCCGTTCGGTCAGCCGATGAGGCGCTGTTTGGCGCGGGTGAACTCCTCGGCGGTGAGGGCGCCGGCGGTGTGCAGGGCGGCCAGCCGCTCCAGCTGGTCGAGCAGCTCGGCGCCGGTGGAGGCGGGGGCGGGGGCCGCCGGGGCGGCGGCGAGCTGCTCCTTCCGGGAGCCCTCGCGGGCCAGTCGGGCGGCGGCCCGGAGCTGCTCGGCGAACACCTCGGCCTTCACCACGTCCTCGAAGCGGTGCGAGCCGGTCAGCGCGACCACGAGCAGCACCTCGCCGTTGATCCGGGTCCTGGTGACGGTCGCGTCGGTGACCGCCGGGAGCGGAACCGGGACCGGGGGCTTACCGTCCTTGAGGAAGAGCAGTCGGTGGGTGGTCAGGACCAGGACGCCCTTGCGGAAGTGGTCGGGGTGGCGTCCGGCCGTGGAGGCGATCGGTTTCTCGTCGGCACCGACGTTCGCCTCGATCGTGCGCAGGGCCGCGGCCCGATGGTCACTGCTGCTGTTGCCGGCCACGTCGAAGGCCGTGTCGATGAGATCGCTCCAGTCCATGGACCGAGGGTAATCCGGGGGACTCGGGCGGTGCCTTCCGCGGGGAACTAGGCTTGGCGGCGAGCGGAGAGGAACACGCATGCGAGCGGGCCCGGGGCAGGTGCTGGCGGGGCGTTATCGGCTGACGGACCACCTGGAGGCGCTGGGCGCGTTCGCCGCGGACGAGCGGACCGGTGACGTCGTGCGGCTGCGCGCGCTGGAGCTGCCCGCGGTGCTGACCGGGGATCAGGAGCCGGACGGCCCCGGCGCGGAGCCGGGGGAGCGGCTGGTGCGCCGGGTGGCCGAGGTCGGCGCCGCGGCGCCCCGGCACGCCCGACTGCTGCAGGGCGCGGGGGCGTTCGTCGAGGGCGACCTGCTGTGGACGGTCGAGGAGCGGCCCGCCGGGCAGCCGCTGGACGCGCTGCTCGGGGCCGGCCCGCTGCCGCCGTACCGGGCGGCGGAGGTGGCGGCGGACCTCGCCGGGGCGCTGCGGGCGCTGCACGGGGCGGGTCTGGCGCACGGGAACGTGACGGCCGCCTCGGTGCTGGTCGGCGAGGACGGCGCGGCCCTGCTGGGCGGCCTGCTCCCCGGGGTGGCCGAGGAGGCGCTGGCCGAGGAGCTGGGCGGTCCGGGCGGGCGGCGGCGCTACGAGGTGCGGGCCGCGCTGGTCGGGCCGGTGGCCGAGCGGTGGCCGCTGGACGGCGGCCCGGCCGGCGACTGCTGGGCGCTCGGGGTGCTGCTGCACCGGATGGCGACCGGACGGGCGCCGTACCCGGAGAGCGGGGTGCCGGAGCTGGTGACGGCGGTGCGGGAGGGCCGGCGGGTCCCCGCCGGGGCGTGCGGGCCGCTGGGGCCGCTGGTGGAGCGGCTGGTGCAGTCCGATCCGGCGCTGCGGCCGACGGCGGCGGAGATCACGCTGGAGCTGGCGGAGCTGCTGGCGCGCGCGCCGGAGCCGGTGGAGGGGCCGGGGACGGCCGGTGCGCCGGGGCTTCCGGGGCCCCGCGCGGCGGGACCGGTCCGGCGGCGCCGGGCGAAGGGCGCCGCTGCCGCGGGCGGGTCGTGGGGCGGCAGGTCCCGGGACAGGGACGGGGCGAAGGCGGAAAAGGTCCCGGCGGAGGAGGCCGGAGGTGCCCGGCCGCCGCGGATCCCGCCGGCCCTGCTGGGGCCGCTCCTGGTCGGCGGAGTGTTCCTGCTGCTGGTCCTCGGCGTGGCGGCCGTGGTGCTGTTCGCAGGCTGACGGGGCCGGTGGGAACATGGTCGCCGGAACGGTGGGCGGGGGAGATTACCCGGGGGCACCCCGGACGCCTAGGGTGTCCGTGGAATCTGTTCGATTCAGTGGTCTGCACCGAGTGGTCTGCACCGGGCCCTCCGTCGCGTGACGGCAGGTGAATGAGGGGGAGCGGTCGCGGATGGGCGCGCAGGACCGGCCGGAGTCGGCCGAGGGGGAGCGGCTGCTGGTCGGTCGCTACGAGCTGGGCGAGCGGCTCGGCCGCGGCGGGATGGGCACGGTCTGGCGGGCCCGGGACCGGATGCTGGACCGTGAGGTCGCGGTCAAGGAGCTGACCGTCAGCCACCTCCCCGAGGAGGAGGTGGAGATCCTGCACGCCCGGATGAAGCGGGAGGCCGCCGCGGCCGCCCGGATCAAGCACCCCGGCGTGATCACCGTGCACGACGTGCTGGAGCAGGACGGCCGGCCGTGGATCGTCATGGAGCTGGTCGACGGCCGTTCGCTGGCCGATGTGATCAGCCAGGACGGCACCCTGCCGCCGCGCGCCGCCGCCGAGGTGGGCGGCCAGGTGCTGGCCGCGCTGCACCGGGGCCACCAGCTGGGGGTGCTGCACCGGGACGTGAAGCCGGCCAACGTGCTGCTGGAGCACGGGACGGGGCGGGCGGTGCTGCTCGACTTCGGCATCGCGACGTACGAGGGCTCGGCCGAGCTGACCCGGCCGGGCGACCTGGTCGGTTCGCCGGACTACCTGGCGCCGGAGCGTGCCCAGGGCGAGCGGCCGGGCCCGGCCTCCGACCTGTGGGGCCTGGGGGCGACGCTGTACGCGGCGGTGGAGGGCGACTCGCCGTTCCGCCGCACCTCGCCGCTGACCACGCTGGCCGCGGTGGTCGGCGACCCCCTGCCGGAGCCGCGCCGGGCCGGGCCGCTGGGGCCGGTGCTGGCCGCGCTGATGGCGAAGGACCCGGACGAGCGGCCGAGCGCGGACGAGGCGGCCCGGATGCTGGCCGAGGTGCAGGCCGGGCACACCGTCGGGCTCAAGCCGGTCGCGCCGGTGCGGACGCCGACCCAGTCGGTGCCGGTGGTGGACCGGGCGGGCCAGCAGGAGGAGCGGCCGGAGGAGGCGTCGGAGGACCGCGCCCGGGACCGGTCGGAGAGCGAGGACGAGGCCGGGGCGGCGTCGGCGGAGGGCGCGGAGGCCGTCACGGTGCCGCGCGCCCGGGCGGCGTCCGACCCGACGGCCTCGGAGCGGGCGGCGTCGGACCGGGCGGCGTCGGAGCGGGCGGAGGAGCCCTCGGCGGAGCCTTCCCCCGGGACCGACCCGGCGCGGGAGAGTGCCGAGGGGGCGCCCACCGGGCCGGTCACGCCGGTGCCGTACACCGACGCGCCCGCGCGCGGGCCGGCCAGGCGCCGGACGGTGCTGCGGGTGCTCGCGCTCGTGGTGGGCCTGGCGGTGCTGGCCGCCGGGGCGCTCTACCTGGTCCAGCGCCAGCGCGCGGAGGACCCCGGCCGGTCCGCCCCGACCCTGTCCCCCGGCCCGGGCCCGGTCGGGCCGCAGCCGACCGCCCCGGTGGACGGCACCCCCGCGCCCAGCGGCTACCAGTGGGTGGACGACCCGGCGGGCTTCCGGTTCCCGCTGCCGGTGACCGTCCCGGCCTGGCAGCGCTCCAGCACGCCGGACAACCAGATCTACTACAGCCCCGACAACAAGGCGCACTACCTGCAGTTCGCCGTCACCGTGGGCCAGTCGGTCCGGCCGCTGGAGCACATGCGGCAGATGGAGGTCACCGTCTCCAAGTCGCTGAAGGAGTACAAGCAGCACCGGCTCACCGGCGTCGCCGTGAACGGCCACGAGGCCGCGGTCTGGGAGTTCAGCTACCTGGCCAAGGAGGGCGGCCGCCGCCGGGCGATCGAGGCCGAGTTCATCGACGAGGACGGCACCAGCTACGCGATCTACTCGTCCAGCTTCGACCGGGGCAACGAGTGGAACGAGGCCGAGCAGCGGTTCAACGCGGTGCTCCACTACTTCACCCCGACCCGCTGAGCGCCGACGACCGCCACTGACCGCCGCTGATCCGCGGGGGCGCACCCGCGCGGGGGTTTCTTGTTACCGACGGGTACCGCACCGGCCGCCGAGCGCCTAGGCTGCGCCCTATGTCGGACCTCACAGCAGCTGCCGCGGCCACCGATCCCGCAGGCCCCGGCGCGCCGGGCCGCAACCCCGCCGCCCCGGGCGGCGGGCGCACCGTCGCCTCGGCCGTGCCATCGTCACTGGTCGACCGCCTCGCCGCCGGGGTCACCGCCACCGGCGAGCCCAGCGTGGTGGAGACCGTCGCCCCGCTCACCGGTGAACGGCTGGCCGGCCTGCCCCGGTCCACCCCCGCGGACGTCGAGGTGGCCTTCGAGCTCGCCCGCCGCGCCCAGCCGTCCTGGGCCGCGCTGCCGGTCCGCCGGCGCGCCGCCGTCCTGCTGCGCTTCCACGATCTGCTGATCAAGCGGCAGGACGAGGTGCTCGACCTCATCCAGGCGGAGACCGGCAAGGCCCGGCTGCACGCCTTCGAGGAGGTGCTCGCGGTCGCGATCGCGGCCCGCCACTACGGCCGGTCCGCGCACGGCTACCTGCGCGACAAGCGGCACCTCGGCGCGGTGCCGCTGTTCACCCAGGCGGTCGAGGCCCGCCGCCCCAAGGGCGTGGTCGGCCACATCTCGCCGTGGAACTACCCGTTCGAGCTGTCGGTCGGCGACGCGCTGCCGGCCTTCGTCGCGGGCAACGCGGTGGTCAACAAGCCGGACACCCAGACCGCGCTGACCGCGCTCTGGGCCCGCGAGCTGCTGATCGAGGCCGGACTGCCGGCCGACCTGTGGCAGATCGTGATCGGCGACGGCCCGGTGATCGGCCCGGCCGTGGTCGAGCACGCCGACTACGTCTCGTTCACCGGCTCCACCCGCACCGGCCGCGAGGTCGCCCGGCGGGCCGCCGAGCGGCTGGTCGGCGCCTCGCTCGAACTCGGCGGCAAGAACGCCCTGCTGGTGCTGGCCGACGCGGACCTCGACAAGGCCGCCGAGGGCGCCGTCCGGGCCTGCTTCTCCTCGGCCGGCCAGCTGTGCATCTCGATCGAGCGGCTGCTCGTCCACCGCTCGGTGGCCGACGAGTTCCTCGCGAAGTTCGCCGCCCGCACCCGCGCGCTGCGGCTCGGCGGCGGCCTCGCGTACGGGGCGGACATGGGCTCGCTGGTCTCGGGACGCCAGCTGGAGGCCACCACCCGGCACGTCGAGGAGGCGGTCAAGGCCGGCGCCACCGTGCTGGCCGGCGGGAAGGCCCGGCCGGACCTCGGCCCGTTCTTCCACGAGCCGACCATCCTGGAGGGCGTCACCCCGGACATGGCGGTCTGCGGCGAGGAGACCTTCGGCCCGGTGGTGTCCGTCTACCGCTTCGACACCGAGGAGGAGGCGGTGGCCGCCGCCAACTCCACCCCGTACGGACTCAACTCCAGCGTCTGGACCACCGACGTGCGGCGCGGGCGGGCGATCGCGGCCCGGCTGCGCACCGGCACCGTGAACGTCAACGAGGCGTACGGCGCGGCCTACGGTTCGGCCGCCTCGCCGATGGGCGGCATGGGCGACTCCGGGCTCGGCCGGCGGCACGGCGCCGAGGGCATCCTGCGGTTCACCGAGGCGCAGACGATCGCGAGCCAGCGGCTGCTGCCGCTCGCGCCGGCGTTCGGCCAGGACGACAAGCAGTACGCGGCGATGATGACCGCCGGGCTGCGGATCCTGAAGGCGCTGCGCGTCAAGTAGCCGGCCGGGCCCGCGGGCCGGCCCCCGTTTCGTGAACCACTTCCGAAGGAGCAGAGGCAGATGGTGGGTTCGGCTGACGGCCGGGAGTTCGACTACGACGTGGTCGTGGTCGGCTCCGGCTTCGGCGGTTCGGTCTCGGCGCTGCGGCTGACCGAGAAGGGGTACCGGGTCGCCGTCCTGGAGGCCGGGCGCCGCTTCGACCGCGACGAGCTGCCCCGGAACTCCTGGGACGTCGCCAACTACCTGTGGGCGCCGAAGCTCGGCCTGTACGGCATCCAGCGCATCCACCTGCTGGCCAATGTGCTGATCCTGGCCGGCGCCGGGGTCGGCGGCGGCTCGCTGAACTACGCCAACACCCTGTACGTGCCGCCGAAGGCGTTCTTCGAGGACCGCCAGTGGCAGCACATCACGGACTGGCAGGAGGAGCTGGCGCCGTTCTACGACCAGGCGCGGCGGATGCTCGGGGTGCGGCTCAACCCGACCGTCACCCCCTCGGACGTCCACCTCCGGGCGGCCGCCGAGCGGATGGGCGTCGGCGACACCTTCCACATGGCGCCGGTCGGGGTGTTCTTCGGCGACGGCAAGGACGCCGACGGCGCGGCGAAGGCGGCGCCCGGCGAGGAGGTGCCGGACCCGTACTTCGGCGGCGCCGGCCCGGCCCGGCGGTCCTGCGTCGAGTGCGGCGAGTGCATGACCGGCTGCCGCCACGGCGCCAAGAACATGCTCACCGAGAACTACCTGCACCTGGCCGAGCGGGGCGGCGCCGAGATCCACCCGCTCACCACGGTGGCCCGGATCCGGGAGTGGGGCGAGGGCTTCGCGGTGGACGTCCGGCGCACCGACGCCCGCTCCACCACCGACCGGGTCAAGGCCGGGGCGCGGACGATCACGGCCGCCCGGGTGGTGGTCGCGGCCGGCACCTACGGCACCCAGAACCTGCTGCACCGGATGCGGGCGGGCGGCCACCTGCCCCGGATCTCCGCCCGGCTCGGCGAGCTGACCCGGACCAACTCCGAGGCGCTGGTGGGCGCGCAGACCACCGACCGGCGGTACGGCGCCCGCGCGGACTTCACCAAGGGCGTGGCGATCACCTCCTCGATCCACCCCGACGAGAACACCCACATCGAGCCGGTCCGCTACGGCAAGGGCTCCAACGCGATGGGCGCGCTCTCGATCGCCCAGGTGCGGGGCGGCGGGCGGCTGCCGCGCTGGCTGCGCTACCTCGGCAACTCGGTCAAGCACCCGGTGACCTTCGGCCGCTCGATGAACCAGCACCGGTGGTCGGAGAAGACGATCATCGGCCTGGTGATGCAGTCCCTGGACAACTCCATCACCGTCTCGCTGAAGGAGAAGGGCCTCGGCAAGGGCACGCTGACCTCCCGCCAGGGCCACGGCGCGCCCAACCCCACCTGGATCCCGGCCGCCGAGCAGGGCGCGCAGGCGCTCGCCGAGGAGATCAACGGCTTCGCGGGCAGCAGCGTCGGCGAGATCTTCGACATCCCGCTGACCGCCCACTTCCTCGGCGGCTGCGCGATCGGCGACTCCCCGGAGACCGGCGTGGTCGACCCCTACCACCGGCTCTACGGCCACCCCGGGATCAGCGTGGTGGACGGTGCGGCGGTCTCCGCCAACCTCGGCGTCAACCCGTCGCTGACCATCACGGCGCAGGCCGAGCGGGCGATGTCGATGTGGCCCAACAAGGGCGAGGAGGACACCCGGCCGGCCGCCGGGGAGGCCTACCGCCGGGTCGCCGCGGTCGCGCCCGTCGCACCGGCGGTGCCCGAGGACGCGTTCGGCGCCCTGCGGCTGCCGCTGCTGGCGGTGCCGGAGGTGCCGAAGAAGCGGGACTGAGCCCGGCCGGGGGCCGCGCCGCCGGAGCGCGGCCGCGGCCCCCGGCGGTTCCCGGGTCCGGTCCGTGGACGGTGACCGGTTGACAGCTGTCCGTGCCCGATGAAAGAAAGGGGCGCCCTGGGGGGACCAGGCGATCGTTCGTTCGGACGGGGGGACGCGGCCCATGGCCATCTGCGCATCCTGCGGCGCGGCTTCGGCGGAAGGGGCGCCGGTCTGCGCGTCCTGCGGGCGGCCGGCGGCGCCGCCGCCACTGCTCCCGCCCGCTCCGCTGCCGCCGCCGCTCCTGCCGCCGCCGGTTTCGCCGCCCCCGGTGCTGCCGCCCGAGCCGCCCCAGCCGCCGTCCGCGCCGTCCGCGCCACCGTCCGCGCCGCCGCCCGTCCCGGCCGCCGCGCCGCCCGCCGAGCCGCCGACCGCCCCGTTCGCGCCGTCGGCCCCGGCGAAGCCGGACCTGCCGCCGCCGGTGCTGCCCCCGCCGCTGCCGGACCCGCCGCCCGCCGCGGGGAGCTGGGGCGCCGGGCGGCCCTACGACCCGGCCGGAGCCCGGCCCGCCGCCCTGGCGTGGCTCACCGGCGCGGACTGGCGCCCGGCCCTGCGGGCGGTCGTCGCGCCGACCGCCGTCCTGCTGCTGGCCGCGCTGATCGCCGCCGTCCCGGAGAGCGACTACTACTCCGCCCCCTTCCACGCGCCGCCCTTCGGCAAGCGCCTCGGCAGCTCGCTGGCCATGGCGCTGGGCGCGCTCGGCGCGCCGTACCGGTTGAGCCTCGCGACCTCCTGGGGCGAGAGCTCGTCGGTGTTCCGCGCCCTGCCGATGACCGTCACCGTGCTCTGGCTGCTCGCGCTCTGGCTCGGCCTGCGGGTCGGCGCCCGCCGCCGGCAGCAGCGCACCGGCGAGCAGCAGACCCGTCGGCAGGCGGCCGCCGAGGCCGTCCGCACCGCCGTCGCGGCGGCCGCCGTGACCCTGCTGCTCGGTCTGGTCGGCGGCGCGCGGTGGCACCCCGGCGGCAGCGGCCTCGGCATGGACTCCGCGGCCGCGGCCCAGGAGCTCGGCCGGACGACCTACAGCGCCTCGGCCGGCTGGTGGGAGGCGGTCGCCTGGACGGCTCTGCTCGCGGGCCTGCTCGCCTTCGCCGTGCACGGCACGGACGCGCTGCGCTGGGCGGCCTGGCGCAACCGGGCGGTGCGCGGCTGGGCGGTCGCGGGGCTGGCGGCCGGGCGCGCGCTGGCCGTCTCGGTGGGGCTGGCGGCGGTGGCCGGCTTCCTGGTGGTCGCCGTCCAGGTCGACGGCGATCTGACCGGTGCCGCGGTCGCCTTCCTGCCCAACCTCGGTCTGCTGCTGCTCGGGGTGGGCTCCGGGGCGGTGTTCCGGGCCAGCAGCTCCATCGCGTCCGACGGGGCGCCGGACTGGCAGACGGAGCCGCACGACGCGAACGAGTACTCCTTCTTCGACCCGGGCACCGCGGGGACGGACTGGCGCTGGTCCGTCCTGCTCGCGCTGGTCTCGGCGGTGGTGCTGGGCCGGACGGCGTTCCGGCGACGGCTGGACCCGGCGGACCGGCTGCGGCTGGCGGCCGTGTACGCGGTCGGGCTCAGCCTGCTGATGCTCGTCCCGGGGACGCTGGTCTCCACCGAGTCCGTGGTCGGCCCGCTCGTGCGCTCCCGGGACTTCGGCTCCGAGGACTCGCTCGCCCTGGTGCCGTGGACGCTGCTGGTGGCCAACGCGGTCTGGGCGGCCGTCGGCGCGCTGGCGGTGCCCGCGCTGCTGGCGGCCCTCGACCGGCGGCCGGCGCCGCCGGCGGACCGGGACCCGGAGGAGCCCGGGGGCACGCCGATGGTGCTGGAGGTGGTCGACTCGGAGGACCGTCGGCACCCGGCCGGTCCGGCGGCGGAGGAGGACGGCCCGGTGGACCCGAGCGTGTGGAGCCGGCGGTCGTAGGCGTGCCCGGGACGTCCGACCGGAGAAGGACCCCGGACAGGGCAAAGGGCCCCGCGGGGGAACGGGGCCCTTTGTCGCTCAGCACCCGGCGTCAGGGCCGCGCCGGTGCTGGGGTGACGGCGCCGGGGGAGGAGCGCCGTCCGGTCAGTCGGTCGATGGGTCGCGCGTCGCCGCGGTACCGGCGGGGTGGGCCGGCGCGCGCGGGCGCACAGGGCCGTGGCGGTGGTCCCGGACGCAGGCCTGCGTCGAGCCTTCGCTCACGGAGCGTGAGGTGATAATCGTTGCCACCGTGGGTCTCGGCGGCACCGACCGGCACTCCGCAGATGGCGCTCGGGCCATCGGGAGAACCTCTTCCATGCAGCATCGTGCTGGACGAAGGGCTTGCTCTGCAACCGATTCGGCATGATTCGGTACAGGCCGATTCCGGCCGGGCCGGTTGACGGGCCGGGGCGGGGCGGTCCCGTCGGGCGGCCGGACGGGGTGACGGCGGGGTGGCATCGATGATCACGGTGTGTAGTGACACCGGTCGGGGCGCACGGAGACGCGCGTAGCGGCGCGGGGACGGGGACCGGGGTGCGCCGGGATCGCACCGGGTGCGGCGGCCGGCACCGGGCGTCCCCGGCGGCCGACCGCCCCACCTCCTTGGTCCAGTCGCGGCCGGGTTCGCTGTCCCCTGCTGGCCGGCCGCAGCACCCGCGCACGGTCCCACGGCGCGCCGCTCCCCGGTCTGACCGGTTCCGCGACAGCGCCACGCGCGCCGGTGGACTGGGTTGAGCTCCACGCGTGGTCCTGCACTGCCGTACGGGCGCCCTGGCCGGGGCGGGGTGACGCGTCTGGCGGACGCGGCGCGGTCGTACGGTCCGCCCGGAGCAACGAACCGGCCGCCGCGACGGTCACGGCCGCGGGGGCGGGCAGACGAGTGAAACCGGCCAGCCCGGTAGACTCGACGGCAGACCCCCGCCTGTCGCCCGGGCGCACACCCTCCGAGGGGCGCGCCGGGTGCGACACCTTTCGTACCGCTGCCGGAAGGCCGTCTGTGTCCTCTGCTACTCCCGTCCAGTCCGTACCTGAGACCGACACCGTCCTGGTCGTCGACTTCGGTGCCCAGTACGCCCAGCTCATCGCCCGACGGGTGCGTGAGGCCAGGGTCTACAGCGAGATCGTGCCGAGCAGCATGCCGGTCGCCGAGATGCTCGCCAAGAACCCGAAGGCGATCATCCTCTCCGGCGGCCCCTCCTCGGTCTACGAGGACGGCGCCCCGCAGCTGGACCGCGCGATCTTCGAGGCCGGCGTGCCGGTCTTCGGCATGTGCTACGGCTTCCAGCTGATGGCCAAGACGCTCGGCGGCACCGTCGACAACTCCGGCGCCCGGGAGTACGGCCGCACCCCGCTGGTCGTCTCGCGCACCGGTTCGACCCTGTTCGAGGGCGTCCCGGCCGAGCACTCGGTGTGGATGTCGCACGGCGACGCCTGCTCGGCGGCCCCGGCGGGCTTCACCGTCACCGCCTCCACCGACGTGGTGCCGGTCGCGGCCTTCGAGAACGACGAGGCCCGGCTCTACGGCGTCCAGTACCACCCCGAGGTGCTGCACTCGGACCACGGCCAGCAGGTCCTGGAGCACTTCCTGTACCGCGGCGCCGGTCTCGCCCCCACCTGGACCACCGGCAACGTGGTCGAGGAGCAGGTCGCGCTGATCCGCGCCCAGGTCGGCGACAAGCGCGCCATCTGCGGTCTGTCCGGCGGCGTCGACTCGGCGGTCGCGGCCGCCCTGGTCAACAAGGCCATCGGCTCCAAGCTCACCTGCGTCTACGTCGACCACGGTCTGATGCGCAAGGGCGAGACCGAGCAGGTCGAGAAGGACTTCGTCGCCGCCACCGGCGTGCAGCTGAAGGTCGTCGACGCCAAGGAGCGCTTCCTCACCGCGCTGAAGGGCGTCAGCGACCCGGAGGAGAAGCGCAAGATCATCGGCCGGGAGTTCATCCGGGTCTTCGAGCAGGCGCAGGCCGAGATCGTCGCCGAGGCCGGCGAGCACGGCGAGTCGGTCGACTTCCTGGTCCAGGGCACCCTGTACCCGGACGTGGTGGAGTCCGGCGGCGGCACCGGCACCGCCAACATCAAGTCCCACCACAACGTCGGCGGCCTGCCCGAGGACCTCCAGTTCTCGCTGGTCGAGCCGCTGCGCAAGCTGTTCAAGGACGAGGTCCGGATGGTCGGCCAGGAGCTCGGCCTGCCGGAGGAGATCGTCCAGCGCCAGCCGTTCCCGGGCCCGGGCCTGGGCATCCGGATCGTCGGCGAGGTCACCGAGGAGCGGCTGGACCTGCTCCGCGAGGCCGACGCGATCGCCCGCGAGGAGCTGACCGCGGCCGGCCTGGACCGCGAGATCTGGCAGTGCCCGGTGGTCCTGCTCGCGGACGTCCGCAGCGTCGGCGTCCAGGGCGACGGCCGTACCTACGGTCACCCGATCGTGCTGCGTCCGGTGTCCTCCGAGGACGCCATGACCGCCGACTGGTCGCGCCTGCCGTACGACGTGCTGGCCCGCATCTCCACCCGGATCACCAACGAGGTCCGCGACGTCAACCGCGTCGTGCTGGACTGCACCAGCAAGCCGCCGGGCACCATCGAGTGGGAGTGAGCACTCCCCGCCCCGGCCGGTCCTGAACCGGTTCTGAACGACCGTGCCGCCGCTCCCGTACCGGGGAGCGGCGGCACGGTCGTTCCGTGTCCACGGGCACCCGGCGGGTGGGCCCTCCCACCGAAAGAGGTCACGACCGGGCAGAATGCGTCCGGACCTGTCAGGCGGTGACGGGCCGGCGAGGAAGGTGTGGGGAATGTCGGAGGCCAGCAGCTCCGTGACGGCCGGGGCGGGTCCGGCCGCCGGCATCGGCGACGGTACGGCCGGACCGCCGCCGGGCGCCGGCGAGGGTTCGGGACCGGCGGGCAGAACCGGGCGGGTCGCCGCCTGGAAGGCGGCCGGCTCGCGGCTCGCGCTGCTGCCGCTGCGGCTCTTCCTCGGGGTCACCTTCGTCTACGCGGCGCTCGACAAGCTCTCCGACAGCCACTACCTGGCCGGCGGCGGCGACCCGGCCTCCTTCGTCTCGCAGACCCGCGCCGCCAAGGGCTCCAGCCCGATCTCCTTCCTGCTCGGCCCGGCCCTCGACCACCCCACGCCGTTCGCCCTGCTGGTGGCCTTCGGCGAGCTGGCGGTGGGCCTGGGCACCCTGCTCGGCCTCTGGGGCCGGCTCGCCGCCGCCGGCGGGGCCGCGATCGGCCTCAGCCTCTGGCTCGCCGTCAGCTGGAACGTCTCGCCCTACTACCTCGGCAACGACCTCGTCTACCTGATGGCCTGGACGCCGCTGCTGCTGGCCGGCACCCCCTACCTGTCGGTGGACGGCTACCTCGCCCGGCGGTCCGGCCGGGACCGGCTCCGCGGTCTGCACGAGGACCACGTCCGGCGGCGGGCCCTGATGGACGGCGGCATCGCGGCCGTCGCGATGGGCGGGGCCGGGCTGCTCACCGGCTCGCTGACCGCCACCTTCGGCCGGGACGAGCCCGCCGCGAAGGCCAAGCAGCCCGCCGCCCCGGCGCCGGCCGGCCCGCCCGTCACGGTGGATGCCGCGAGCGTCCCGGTCGGCGGCTCGGCCCAGGTCAAGGACCCGGCCAGCGGTGACGCGGTCTACGTGGTGCAGCCCAAGGCGGGCCAGTACTGCGCGTTCTCCTCGGTCTGCACCCACTCCGGCTGCGCCGTCGACGCGCCGAAGAACGGTCAGCTGTACTGCCCGTGCCACGGCTCCCGGTTCGACGCGGCGACCGGGGCGGTGCTGAACGGGCCGGCCACCAAGCCGCTGCCGAAGTACCGGGTCACCAAGGAGGGCGACAAGCTGCGGCTGGGGCCGCCGGAGAGCTGACGGCCCGCCGGGGGCCGGTCCGGCGGGAGACGGTCGGGCAAGGGGTCAGTCCTGCGGGGACTCCTCCGGCCGGGACCGGCGGACCGCCGCCGCCACCGCCCCGGCCAGGCCGCCCAGGCCCAGCACGATGAAGGTCACCGGGATGACGATCCGGCCGTTCACCGAGACGTCGTTCACCGCCGCCACCAGGTAGAGCACCGCGATCACGGTGAACAGGCCCCCCGCGATCAGCGAGAAGAGATCGAGCTGGTGCTTCCTCACTTCTGGACCACCTTGATGTTGCCGAGCCCGATCCGCAGCGCGAGGTCGAGCGTTCCCTTGGATGTCTGTCCGTTCGCCGGCAGCACCTGGTAGCTGCGCTTGCCCGGGCCGTCGTCGGGGCCGTCCAGGCCCGGCACCCGGACCTGGCCCAGGCCGACCTCGGCCCTCACGTTCACCGTCACGTCCGACGGCACCGTCACGGTCAGGTCCCCGGCGCCGAGTTCCACCTCGGTGGCCAGGGTCGCGCCGGCCGGGTCGAGCCCGCCGAGGTCCAGCCGTGCCGTGCCGATGCCCAGCGTGTACTTCGGCTCCAGCTGGACCGCCGTGACGGCCGTCCAGGAGCGCTCGCCGAGCAGGTTCTGCGCCGAGACCGAGGACTGGCCGATCGCGGTCAGCGCCACCGTCAGCAGCACGCCCGGGACCACCAGCCGACGGGCCCGGCCGAACTTGGCGCCGAGCAGCAGGGTCAGACCGATCACCAGCAGCGCGGTCGCCAGCACGGTGTCGGCCGCCACGGCCGTCCCGCCGTCGGCCGAGGCGGACCAGACCGCGCTGGCCGCGCCCACCGCCAGCAGCAGGCCGATCAGGCCGAGCGGGGAGCGCTCGCGCCGGTGCACCACCACGGGCGGGTGCGGCGCGGGCGGCGGGGTCGGGCCGGTCCCCTTGCGCAGCGGGTCGCCCTGCGGCAGGTCGCTCCGCTGCCACCAGGGCCGGGCCGGGGTGCCGTACGGCGGGGTCGGGGTGCCGTACGGCGGCGCCGGTGGCGCGGGCGGTGCGGGCGGCGCCGGGGTCTCCCCGCCGTACGGGTTGCGCTCGGGGTGGCGCGGGTCCCACAGGTAGCCGGTCGGACCGGCGTGCGGGGTGTCGGAGGGGACGGTGCCGGCGGCCCGTTCCCGGGCGTGCCGGGCGCGGGCGTCCTCGTCGTCCTCCTCCGGCGGCCAGCGGTAGCCGCTCGCGCCGGCCCCGGCGTCGGGGAACCAGCGGTCGTACGGGCCGCCGGTCCGGTCGCCCCCGCCGCGGGCGTCCGGGTGCCCGAACTCGTGGCCGCGGCGGCGGTTGCGCCGGCCCCGGATCCGGCCGCGCCGGCGCTCCGGGTCGTAGCGGACGGCGAGGAACACCATCCCGCCGAGCAGCAGCAGCGGGAACAGCTGGTCGCCGTCGCCCATCGAGGAGAAGAAGACACCGGTGCCGATCACGGTCAGCAGCACCGCGCCGACCGACTGGCCGTCCACCCGGCCGGTGAGCACCCGCTGGAGCTCGGTGCGGCCCGAGCGCCCGCCGCCCTTGCCGTCCGCGCCGGGCTCGGTCGGCACGATCAGCCAGGCGAGTCCGTACAGGAAGAGGCCGAGGCCGCCGGAGAGGCAGAGCACGACCGTGACGACGCGGAACACCACCGGGTCGATGTCCAGGTGCCGACCGAGACCGCCGCAGACGCCGGCGACCACGCGGTGGCGCTCGGCCCGGGTCAGCGGCGGCCGGTCGGGGGCGGTCCGGGTGCCCGGCCCGGCCTCGTGGAGCTCCTCGGTGCGGTGGTCTTCGGTCATGGCACCATCCTGGTGGGTGCCGGAGCCGGGCCCAACCGGTCCCGCCCCTGCTCGGACCCTGACTTGTCCCTGAGAAGGGTCAGGGCTTCACCCTGATGCGTGCGGGTCCGCCCGCGTGGAACGATCGGTGCCGTGGCAGCACCCGGTTCCGATCCCCGTTCCCTCGCCCCCGAGCCCGCGTCGGCCGGGGGTGCCGACCCGTCCGTTCCCGGCGACGGGAAGCCGCCGTACCGCCGGCTGTACCGCAGCCCGCAGGGGCGGATGCTCGGCGGCGTCGCGCACGGACTGGCCGTGCACCTCGGACTGCCCGTCAGCTGGGTGCGGATCGCCTTCGTGGTGCTGTTCTTCGCCCAGGGGCTCGGCGGACTGCTCTACGCGGCGTTCTGGTTCGTGGTGCCGATCGGCATCGGCGAGCCGGCCCCGCGCGGCGGCGGCCCGCACTGGCTGTACGTCAACGGCACCTTCGTCCCGGTCGGTGCCGGGACGGTGGGCGGCGGGGAGCTGAGCAAGGGCGGCGGCCGGCGCGGCGGGGAGCTGGACAAGGACGGCGGCCGGCGCGGCGGGTGGATCGGCCGGATGCGCGAGGTGCTGCAGCACACGCTCCGCGGCGAGCCCGTCGAACTGGGCGAGGCGCCGACGGCCGGCACCGCGCCCGGCCCGACGGGCACAGGCACGGGCACGGGCAGCGGGACCGGCCAGCGGCAGGGCGGCCTCGGCCAGCTGGCCGCCCTGGTGATGCTGGTGATCGGCGTGATCGCGCTGCTCAACGCGCTCAACGTGCAGACCGCCAAGCCGTACACCTGGCCGCTGCTGGCGATCGGCGTCGGTGTGGCGCTGGTCTGGCGGCAGGCCGACGACTCGCGCTGGCAGCGCTGGTTCGGCCTGGAGGAGGGCGAGAAGCGGCGCGGCGCCTACACCCGGGTCGGCGCGGGCGTGCTGCTGGTGGTGGCCGGCATCATCGCCTTCCTCGCCACCCAGGGCAGCGGCTCCACCATCGGCTCGGTGGTCGAGGCCTCGCTGGCGGTGCTCGCGGGTGTGCTGGTGCTGGTCGGCCCGTACGCGCTGCGGATGTGGCAGGACCTCGGCGCCGAGCGCACCGCCCGCATCCGGGCCCAGGAGCGCGCCGAGATCGCCGCCCATGTGCACGACTCGGTGCTGCACACGCTGACCCTGATCCAGCGCCGGGCCGAGGACCCCAAGGAGGTGCTGCGGCTCGCCCGCGCCCAGGAGCGCGAACTGCGGCTGTGGCTCTACCGCCCCGAGGCGGTCGCCGAGGCGGCGCCGGACACCATGGCGGAGAGCCTGCGGGCGGTGGTCGCCGAGGTCGAGGACCGGCACGGCGTCCCGGTCGAGGTGGTGGTCGTCGGCGACTGCCCGATGGACGACCGGATCGCGGCCCAGATGCAGGCCGCGAGGGAGGCGACCGTCAACGCGGCCAAGTACGGTGGCGGGGGACCGGTCCAGGTCTACGCCGAGGTCGAGGGGAGGACCGTGATGGTGTTCGTCCGCGACCACGGACCCGGTTTCGACCCGGACACGGTGCCGGAGGACCGGATGGGCGTACGCGAGTCGATCCTCGGCCGGATGAAGCGCAACGGCGGCACCGCTCGGGTGCGGCCCGCGCCGGACGGCGGGACCGAGGTCGAGCTGGAGATGGAGAGGGCCAATGACTGAGGCAGCGCCGGAGCGCCGAGCGAGGGTCGTCCTGGTGGACGACCACCGGATGTTCCGGACGGGGGTGCGGGCCGAGATCGGGCGCACCGAGACGACCGGCATCGATGTGGTGGGCGAGGCCGACGACGTGGAGTCCGCGGTCCGGGTGGTGGCGGAGACGCGGCCCGACGTGGTGCTGCTGGACGTCCACCTGCCCGGCGGCGGCGGGGTCGAGGTGCTGCGGCGCTCGGCCGGGCTGATGGGCGACCCGGGCGGGGTGCGCTTCCTGGCGCTGTCCGTCTCGGACGCGGCGGAGGACGTGATCGGCGTGATCCGCGGCGGCGCCCGCGGCTACGTCACCAAGACCATCACCGGGACCGACCTGGTCGACGCGATCTTCCGGATCGGTGACGGCGACGCGGTGTTCTCGCCGCGGCTGGCCGGCTTCGTGCTGGACGCCTTCGCGGCGACCGACACCCCGCCGGTGGACGAGGACCTGGACCGGCTCACCCAGCGCGAGCGCGAGGTGCTGCGGCTGATCGCCCGAGGGTACGCGTACAAGGAGATCGCCAAGCAGCTGTTCATCTCGGTGAAGACGGTGGAGAGCCATGTCTCGGCGGTGCTGCGCAAGCTCCAGCTGAGCAACCGGCACGAGCTGACCCGCTGGGCGACCGCCCGCCGGCTGGTCTGACCGCGGCGGCTTCCGGCCCGCCCCCCCGTTCCGGCGTTCGCGGCCGGAGCGGGGGGATTTTCGCGAGGGCGGGGCCGGAAGAACACCTTTCGAAATGTTGGAACGGTCGATATTCTCGCCGGGTCCTGCGTCCATCGTGCCGGAACTTCTTCGGAGGTGGAACCCGACCGCCTCCCGAATGAGTCCGATGTCCGCATTTCTGACGGAATCCGCCCACCTGTTGTCCGGAGATTCTCCGGTTCTGCCGCCGAAGGACCCGTCGCCGGTGCGCCGGCCCCGACTGTTCGCCCTGGACGGCCTGCGGCTGATCGCCGCGCTCAGTGTCCTGTCCTTCCACTGGACGGCGGAGAGCGAGGTCCCGGAGATCTGGGGGGGCCGTACACCCGGCGAGTTCATGCCGGAGATATCCCGGTTCACCTCCTACGGCTGGCTCGGCGTGCAGTTGTTCTTCATCGTCAGCGGCTTCGTCATCTGCATGAGCTGCTGGGGCAGGAAGCCCGGGGACTTCTTCGTCTCGCGGGTGGTGCGGCTGATGCCGGCCTACTGGGCGGCGGTCCTTCTCACCACCGCCGTACTGGTCCTCGTGCCCACGCTCGGCCGGGCCGCGGCCAGGGACGGCATCGATCTGCGGACCTTCCTGGCCAACTTCACGATGTTCCAGGGGCCGCTGGGCACCAAGTACGTGGACGGCGTCTACTGGACGCTCTGGATGGAGCTCCAGTTCTACCTGCTGTTCGCGGTGGTCGTCCGTATGGGCCTGAGCTACCGCCGGGTGACGGCCTTCTGCGGAATCTGGCTGGTGGCGTCGCTGCTGCTGCCCCAGGCCGGGAATCCGCTGCTGACCGGCTTCGTGATGCCGTTGGAGGCCCCGTACTTCATCGCGGGCGTGGCGATCTACCTGATGTACCGCTTCGGCCCGAACCTGATGCTCTGGGGGATCGTCGGTTTCACCTGGCTGGTCTCGGTGGCCCGCGTCGACGAGCTGAAGAAGGGTTTCGAGGTCGCGGCCGGCCACCCGCTCTCCTGGAACGTCGTGGTCCTGGTGATCACCCTCTCGTACGGGCTGATCGTCGCGGTGGCCCTCGGATACTTCGGTTGGGCGCGGTGGAAGTGGCTCACCGTCGCCGGTGCCCTGACGTATCCGCTCTACCTGATCCACCAGGAAGCGGGCTGGACCATGATCCACTGGCTCCGTTCCCTGGGGGCGCGGACGCCGGTGGCGCTCGGGGTGTCCCTCGTCTCGGCCCTGGTCGCGGCCTGGCTGCTGCACCGGCTGGTGGAACGCCCCCTCGGCGATCTGCTGAAGCGCCGGCTCTCGCGGTCGATCGAGGCGATGCGTGACAGTTCCGGGCCGTCCGGTGGCCGTCGGGCGGCCGCGGAGCGGGCGGGCTAGGCGGTCCGCCCGGGGCCGGGCGGGGTTGTCGGTGGGTGGCCATAGACTCGTCATTGCCATGAATAGCCTCTTTGACGACCTCCCGCTCCCCGGTTTCGAGGCCCCTGCCGCCGGGTCGAAGCAGCCCGCGCCGCCGATCGACGAGGAGCCGCCGCCGTACGAGGACGACGTCCCGTACGACGCCTTCGAGGAGGCGATCCCCGAGGGGCTGTTCCACACCGACCACGCCGCGCAGGCCGAGCGGGACGCCTTCTACCGCAACGGCGCCGCCCGTCCGGTGATCGACCCGGCGGCGCTGCTGGAGGGCATGAACGACCCGCAGCGCGAGGCCGTGCTGCACGCCGGTTCGCCGCTGCTGATCGTGGCCGGGGCCGGCTCCGGCAAGACCAGGGTGCTCACCCACCGGATCGCCCACCTGCTCGGCGCCCGCGGCGTGCAGCCCGGCGAGGTCCTGGCGATCACCTTCACCAACAAGGCGGCCGGCGAGATGCGCGAGCGCGTCGAGCAGCTGGTCGGCCCGCGCGCCCGGGCGATGTGGGTGTCCACCTTCCACAGCGCCTGTGTGCGGATCCTGCGCCGCGAGTCCAAGCTGCTCGGCTTCACCTCGTCGTTCTCGATCTACGACTCGGCCGACTCGCAGCGTCTGATGGCCCTGGTCTGCCGGGATCTCGACCTCGATCCGAAGCAGTACCCGCCGAAGTCCTTCACCTCGAAGGTCAGCAACCTCAAGAACGAGCTGATCGACGAGGAGACCTACGCCGACCAGGCCGCCAACCCGATGGAGAAGAAGCTCGCCGAGGCGTACTTCCTCTACCAGCGGCGGCTGCGCGAGGCCAACGCGCTCGACTTCGACGACATCATCATGACGACGGTGAACCTGCTCCAGGCCTTCCCCGACGTCGCGGAGCACTACCGGCGGCGGTTCCGGCACATCCTGGTCGACGAGTACCAGGACACCAACCACGCCCAGTACATGCTGGTCCGGGAGCTGAGCGGCGGCGCGGTCGCCGCCGCGCCGAAGCGCACCGTCGACGGTGACCTCGTCGACCCGGCGGCCGGCCGGCTCGCCGAGGTGCCGCCCGCCGAGCTGTGCGTGGTCGGTGACGCGGACCAGTCGATCTACGCCTTCCGCGGCGCGACGATCCGCAACATCCTCCAGTTCGAGGAGGACTACCCGAACGCCACCACGATCCTGCTGGAGCAGAACTACCGCTCCACCCAGACCATCCTGAGCGCGGCCAACGCCGTCATCGAGCGCAACGCCAACCGGCGCGCGAAGAAGCTCTGGACGGCCGGCGACGACGGCGAGAAGGTCGTCGGCTACGTCGCGGACGACGAGCACGGCGAGGCCCAGTTCATCGCCGACGAGATCGACCGGCTCACCGACGCGGACGCGGCCAAGCCCGGGGACGTCGCGATCTTCTACCGCACCAACGCGCAGTCCCGCGTGTTCGAGGAGGTGTTCATCCGGGTCGGCCTGCCGTACAAGGTCGTCGGCGGGGTGCGCTTCTACGAGCGCAAGGAGGTGAAGGACGTCCTCGCCTACCTGCGGGTGCTGTCCAACCCCGAGGACACCGTGCCGCTGCGCCGGATCCTCAACGTGCCCAAGCGGGGCATCGGCGAGCGCGCCGAGGCGATGATCGACGCGCTGGCCGCGCGCGAGCGGATCTCCTTCGCGCAGGCGCTGCGCCGGGTCGACGAGGCGTACGGCATGGCCGCGCGCTCGGCCAACGCGGTGAAGAAGTTCAACGAGCTGATGGCCGGGCTGCGCCAGGTCGTCGAGTCCGGGGCGGGCCCGGCCGCGGTGCTGGAGGCGGTGCTGGAGGAGACCGGCTACCTGGCCGAGCTGCAGGCCTCCACGGACCCGCAGGACGAGACCAGGGTGGAGAACCTCCAGGAGCTGGCCTCGGTCGCCCTGGAGTACGAGCAGGACCCGGGCGAGCGTCCGGACGCGGGGGAGGACGGCGCGCCGCCGGTCGGCTCGCTGCCCGACTTCCTGGAGCGGGTCGCGCTGGTCGCCGACTCGGACCAGATCCCCGACGGGGACGACGAGGGCCGGGGCGTCATCACGATGATGACCCTGCACACCGCCAAGGGCCTGGAGTTCCCGGTGGTCTTCCTGACCGGCATGGAGGACGGCATCTTCCCGCACATGCGGGCGCTCAACCAGGTCAAGGAGCTGGAGGAGGAGCGGCGGCTCGCCTACGTCGGGCTCACCCGGGCGCGGCAGCGGCTCTACCTGACCAGGTCGGTGCTGCGCAGCGCCTGGGGGCAGCCGGCGTACAACCCGGCCTCGCGCTTCCTGGAGGAGATCCCGGAGACGCTGGTGGAGTGGAAGCGCACGGGGGGCGTACCGGCGCCGGCCGCGCGCGGCTTCTCCTCGGGGTCGTCCTGGGGCGGGAGGTCCTCGGGCGGCTCGGGCGGTTCGGGCGGTTCGTCGCGCGGGGGCTCCGCGCGCGGTGCTGCGGCGGCCTCGCCGAAGGCGGGCTGGGGGCAGTCGGCGCGCCGTGCGGGCGCGGCGGTGGAGCGGGAAGTGGTCGCGCTGGCGGTCGGCGACCGGGTCACCCACGACACCTTCGGCCTGGGCACGGTGGTGGCCACCAGCGGGGTCGGCGACAAGGCGCAGGCCACGGTGGACTTCGGTACGGAGGGCCGCAAGCAGCTGCTGCTGCGCTACGCGCCGGTGGAGAAGCTCTGAGCCGGTCGTCCGGTCGGTGACCCGGCCCGCGGTCCGGTCGGTGACCCGGCCTGACCTGACCTGACCTGACCTGTGGCCCGGTCGGTGGTCCGGCCCGCGGCCTGATCGGGGTCGCTCGGCCCGCGCTGCCTCAGCGCGGGTCGAGGCCCTGGGCGAGGAACCAGGGCAGCGGGTCGACGGGGGCGCCGCCGTCGGCCGGGCGGATCTCGAAGTGCAGGTGCGGGCCGGTGCTGTTGCCGCTGCTGCCGACGAAGGCGATGACGTCGCCCGCCTTCACCGTGCCCTTGCGGATCTTGTACGACCGCAGGTGGCAGTACCAGGCCTCGGTGCCGTCGGCCATCTTGAGTATCGTCATGTAGCCGTACGAAGGGTTCCACTGGGTCCGGACGGTGCCGTCCGTGACGGCCATGACGGCGGTGCCGCCGTCCACCGGGAAGTCGATACCGGTGTGCCGCTTCGACCAGTGGGTGCCGGCCGCGCCGAAGACCTCGCCCAGGCCGTGCTGGGCCACCGGCATCGCGATCCTGGGGCGCTCAGGCGGGGCCTGGTCGGTCGTGGTGACCTGGGCGGCCGGCTGCCCGGCGGGGTCGGCCGCGCCCTGGGTGCCGGTGAGCGGCTGGCGGGCGTCGCCCCGGGAGGCCTGGGCGCCGCCGCCGGAGGCGAGCGCCTGCTGGGCGGCCTGGGCGGCCTGGGCGGTGTCCGCGGCGGCGGCGGTCTGCTCGGGGATCCGGCCGGTCGCCTGGGCGCGCTGCTGGTCGGCCTCGCCCTGGACGGTGACGGCGGCCGCGGCCGCGACACCGAGCGCGGCCACCGAGGGCAGCGCGACGCGCAGCAGCGCCGTCCGGGTGGCAGCCTTGGCGGCGTCGCGGCGCTGGGCCCGGGACTGCTCGCGGGCGGCGACGCGCAGTTCCGCACGGGTCGGGCGAGGTGCGGCTTCGGGAGCCATCGCGGCTGCCTCCTCGGGCGCGTCGTCGGACGAGGGGGTAAACGACCGAGACTGTAGCCGCAAGCCCGACATCCGGACAAAAGTCCGGTTGTCAAGGGGCTGTGGGCGTGCGGTTGCGGGGTAGAAGCCGGGGAAGGGCGGCGGGCGCCTGTGATTTTCCCCTCCTCTTGAGGGGCGGCGGGCCCAACCGGGACGGGTGGCGCTAACCTCCCCTCAGATTGGTTATTGCTCGTTAACTCCGCTCCATGCCCACAAGGCCCGGCGGGGGATGGACGACGAGGTCCAGGAGGCAGTGATGGGTGTGTCAGGACCGATCCGCGTGGTGGTCGCCAAGCCGGGGCTGGACGGGCACGACCGAGGCGCCAAGGTCATCGCGCGCGCCCTGCGCGACGCCGGCATGGAGGTCATCTACACCGGCCTGCACCAGACGCCGGAGCAGGTGGTCGACACCGCGATCCAGGAGGACGCGGACGGCATCGGCCTGTCGATCCTGTCCGGCGCGCACATGAGCCTGTGCACGCGGGTGCTGGAGCTGCTGAAGGAGCGGGACGCGGCGGACATCAAGGTGTTCTGCGGCGGGATCATCCCGCCCGAGGACATCGTCGAGCTGAAGGCGATGGGTGTCGCCGACATCTTCACGCCGGGCACGCCGACCACCGAGGTGGTCGCCTGGGTCACGGCCAACCTGCGCGCCGCCGGCTGACAGCCGGGCCGGGGCCGGGCGCGACGTCCGGCCCCGATCCGTTCCGCCCTCGCCGCTTCGCCCGGTCCGGGGCCGGTCCGGGTCAGGCCGCCAGTTCGGCGAGCATCGCCTCGCGGAAGCGCAGCGTCCCGGCCAGCCGGGCGAAGGTCTCGCCCCAGGCGGTGGCGGGCGCGGCCCCGGCGGCCAGTTCCTCGACCGCTCCGGCGGCCGTCGGCGAGAGCGCCCGCTCGGTCATGCCGAGCACCCCGCTGTGGCTCCACGGGTAGGCCCCGGAACCGGCGGCCCGGGCCAGGGCCCCGACCACGGCGGTGGAGAGCGGCGGCGTCCAGGGGGTGGCGCAGGCCCCGAGCAGCTGGAAGGCGTCCCCCAGGCCGTGCGCCTCGACGAAGGCGGCCGTCCAGACGGCCCGTTCGGCGGGCGGCAGCACCGCGAGCAGCTTGGCCGGGGCACCGGTGGCGCGGGCCGTCCGCCCGGGACCGGCGACCGGCGGGGGGCCGAGCAGGGCGCGCGCCCAGTCGGGGTCCTGCTGGCGGACGGCGGCCCGGGCCCAGGCCTCGCGCAGGTCGTCGGCCCAGGTGCTGCTGGTCTCGTCGATGGCGTCGCCGACCCGCAGGCCGAGCAGTCGCTCGGGAGTCAGACCGGTGTGCGCGGACCAGAGGGCCAGCGGCGCGGCGGCGATCACCTCGCCGAACCACCAGGCCCGTTCGCCGCGCCCGGTCGGCGACTTGGGCGGTATGCCGTCGCGCTGCATGGCCGGGTCGCAGGCGGTCGGCGGGGTGACCAGCAGATGGGTGCCGTGCTCGGAGAGCCGGACGGCGGCGCGGGCCCGCTCTCCCATCCGGGCGGCCAGGGCGGAGCCGGGCAGGGTGGAGAGCAACTCGGCGGCGGTGGCCCGGACGTTCTTGCTGCGGTCGCCGAGCGCGGCCTCCAGGAACGGCTCGTCGGCGGGCGAGAGGCCCTCCTGGAGGGCGTCCAGGAACAGCAGCCGGTCCTCGGCCCGCTCGGTGGGCCAGGTGCCGCGCAGCAGCGCGAGGCCGGCCGCCGGGTCGCGGCGGCGGAGCAGGGTGAGGTGGGTGACCCGCTCGGCGAACAGGCCCTCGTGCCAGAGCCGGTCGCCCTCGGCGGGGGCGGTCTCCGCCGCCGGTGCCGGCGTCGGGGCGGCGCGCTGCACGAACCGCCAGTCCGGGTTGCGCTCGGCGAGCCAGCGGCCGAGCGGGCCGGCCAGCGCGACCGCGTCCGGGCGCAGTTCGCTGCGGGCGCGGGCGGCGTCCAGCAGGGCGGGGACGCTCGCGGCGGGTGCGCGGTAGCCGCGGTCGCGGGCGGTGGCGAGCCACTGCGGGAGCAGCTCGCCGTGGTTGGCGAGCACGCCCCCGCCGGTGCCGCGGGTGGAGAGCAGCAGCGAGAGCCGACGGGCGGCCGCGGCGGGCAGCTCCGCCCGGTGGTCCTCGGCGGCCGGGGCGGCGGGCGGGCCGGCCGCCGGGGCGGGCAGCGCGCCGGCCCGGCGGCGGACCGTCTCCAGGGCGGCGAGTTCGAGCAGGGCGGTGGCCGGGTCGGCGCGGTCGACGGCGCCGTCGTACGGGGCGGCCGGGCCGGGCGCGGGGAGCGGCCGGCGGTCGGTGCCCAGCAGGGCGGCGGTCTGCAGGGACTCCCAGGGGTCGGGCACGGGGCCTCCTCCGGTGGAACGGGTCGGGTCGGACGTCGGCCCGGACGTCGGGCCGGGTCGGTCGGGCCGGACGTCGGGTCGGTCGGGGCGGGCGGTTCGGGCGGTTCGGACCGAGTGGGTCGGACCGGGAGCGGGCGGGCCGGTCGGCTCAGGGCGCGGTGAGGCCGATCGGACGGCCGTCCGCGCCCCAGGCGGTGACCGGGGTGAAGCCCTGGTGGCCGTACTCGCCGAAGACGGTGAGCGGCCGGCCGGTGGAGACGGCGGCGAGCCGCCAGAGCGCGGCCTCGGTGACGGCCGCGCGGTGCACCGGGGCGGTGTGCCGGCCGTCGGTGAGCTGCCAGCCCTCGGGGGAGAGCACCGGCACGACCCCGGTGAGCACGGTCGGCCAGGCGTCCAGCCACGGATCGTCGGCCACCGCGGTGCCGTAGCAGGCCACCGCCTCGGCGACGGTCAGACCGGGCGGCGGGCCGTCGGGCGCGGCCCCGGGAGCGCCGTAGCGGGTGCCGAGGGCGGCCCGCAGCGGTCGGGCGCCGGGGTGGAAGGCCAGCTCGGCCTCGACCACCTGGCCGGTGGGCAGGGCGAGTTCGGGCGCCTGCCCGGGGCGGCCGAAGGCGATCAGCAGGGCCTGACGGCCGGTCTTGGCGCCGCGGAGCCAGAGCCGACGGGTGGTCAGCCGCTCGTCGGCGCCGCCCTCCATCGGCGAGGTGCGGCTGCCGAGCACCTGCCAGCGGTCCCGGACCGTCGGGCCGGCCAGCAGTTCGGCGGTCTCGGTGGTGTAGCCGACCCGGGCGCGCACGGTCGCGGCGAGCGGCGCGGGCAGTTCGCCGAGCCGGGTCGCGGCGGTGGCGAGCAGGTGGAGCATCGCGTATTCCTCCAGGAGTCGGTGCTGCGGCAGCGTGTCCAGCTCCCGGACCCTGGTGGCCAGGCCGGGTGCCTGGGCGTCGACCATGCGGGCCGCGACCTCCTCCCAGGGGCCGGCGGTGGAGCTGTCGGCGAGGCCGTGCCGGACCCGGTCGGCGAGCCGCAGCCGCAGCTCGGCGGCGCCTGCCGCGACCCGGGCGGAGCGCTTCCCGGCGCGCCGCAGGGCGGCGGCCGGGTCGGCCGGGGCCGAGGTCCGTGCGGCCCGCTGCCCGGACCGCTCCTGGCGCTCCTTCAGCCACTCGGCCGCCCAGTCGGCGGGCTCGGCGCCGCCGGGCACGGCGTCGGGGGAGCCGCTCCAGAGCAGCAGCAGTCCGAGCGCGTGCTTGCACGGGAACTTCCGGCTCGGGCAGCTGCACCGGTAGGCGGGCGCGGCGAGTTCGACGACCGTGCGGTACGGCGAGCTGCCGCTGCCCCGGCACTCGCCCCAGACCGCGTCGCCGTCGGTGCCCGCGGCCGACCAGGACGCGGACGTGGAGAGCTTGCCCGCGGCCTTCCGCGAGGCGGCGTCGGGCGCCAGGGACAGGACGTGTTCGGTGCTCCAGCGTTCCTCCATGCCGACGACGTTAGGCGCCGGCACTGACAGTCGACCCGGCCCCGGAGCGGCCCGAACTGAGGTCCGGTCAGGATTGTCAGTGGTCCGGTGCAGGCTGGTTGTCGCAGGCCGGGACGCCGATCCGGCTCCCCCCGACCACCCCGCCGCCCGGGCATCCGTGTGCCCGGAGGGCCGACCCGAAGGGGCCCCGATGACTGACCTCGTGACCGATGTCCTGCGGCAGCACGCGGAGGACGCGTTCGCCGACGAGCTGGCCGCGCTCGCGGCCCGGGACGACCGTCCGCGCCCGGAGCGCTGGCGGCTCTCCCCGTGGGCCGTCGCCACCTACCTGCTGGGCGGCGAGCTGGACGACGGCACCGTGATCACGCCCAAGTACATCGGCCCGCGCCGGGTGGTGGAGGTCGCCGTCACCACGCTCGCCACCGACCGGGCGCTGCTGCTGCTCGGGGTGCCGGGCACCGCCAAGACCTGGGTGTCCGAGCACCTGGCGGCGGCCATCAGCGGCGACTCCACCCTGCTGGTGCAGGGCACCGCGGGCACCCCGGAGGAGGCGGTCCGCTACGGCTGGAACTACGCCCGGCTGCTCACCGACGGGCCCAGCCGGGAGGCGCTCGTCCCCTCGCCGCTGATGCGGGCGATGGCGGACGGCCGGATCGCCCGGGTCGAGGAGCTCACCCGGATCCCGGCGGACGTCCAGGACAGTCTGATCACCATCCTGTCCGAGAAGACCCTGCCGATCCCGGAGCTGGGCACCGAGACCCAGGCCGTGCGCGGATTCAACGTCATCGCCACCGCCAACGACCGCGACCGGGGGGTCAACGAGCTGTCCAGCGCGCTGCGCCGCCGCTTCAACACCGTGGTGCTGCCGCTGCCCGGCTCGCTGGAGGAGGAGGTCGAGATCGTCACCCGCCGGGTCGAGCAGCTCGGCCGCTCGCTCCAGCTGCCCGAACTGCCGGGCGGCGCGCAGGAGATCAGGCGGGTGGTGACCGTCTTCCGGGAGCTGCGGGCCGGCCTCACCGCCGACGGCCGGACGAAGGTGAAGATCCCGAGCGGCACCCTGTCCACCGCCGAGGCCATCTCGGTGGTCACCAACGGCCTGGCGCTCGCCGCGCACTTCGGCGACGGGGTGCTGCGGGCCGGCGACGTCGCGGCCGGGGTGATCGGCGCCGTGGTCCGGGACCCGGCCGCCGACCAGCAGATCTGGCGCGAGTACGTCGAGGGCGTGGTCCGCGAGCGGGACGGCTGGCAGGACTTCTACCGCGCCGCCCGTGAGAACGCCCGCTGAGCAGCACGACCGCGGCAACGTACGGACGCGGGAACGTACGACCGCGACAACGTACGGACGCAGGAACGCGGGAACGCAGGAATCGCCGACGACGGGAGGGGGCGCGATGAGCGCAGAGGTGACGCTGCTGGGCGTACGGCACCACGGGCCGGGCTCGGCCCGCGCGGTGGCGGCCGCGCTGGAGCGGCTGCGGCCGGACGCGGTCCTGGTGGAGGGGCCGCCGGAGGCGGAGCCGATCCTCGGGCTGGCCGCGGAGAAGGACATGGTGCCGCCGGTCGCCCTGCTGGCCCACGCGGCCGACGACCCGGCCCGGGCCGCGTTCTGGCCCTACGCCGAGTTCTCGCCGGAGTGGGTGGCGATCCGCCACGCCGTCGACCGGGGCGTGCCGCTCCAGTTCATCGACCTGCCGGCCGGGCACTCCTTCGCCGAGGGCGGGGACGGCGGCGCCGAGGAGGAGGACGCCGCCCTGCCGCGCGACCCGATCGCCCGGCTCGCCGAGGCGGCCGGCCACGACGACCCCGAACGCTGGTGGGAGGACGTCGTCGAGCACCGCCGCCCCGCCGACGGCGAGGACGCGCTCGCGCCGTTCGCGGCCGTCGCCGAGGCGATGGCGGTGCTGCGCGAGGACGGCGGAGCGAGCCTGCGCGACCGGCAGCGCGAGGCGTACATGCGCGGCCGGATCCGCGCCGCCCGCCGGGCCGGCCACCGCCGGATCGCGGTGGTCTGCGGGGCCTTCCACGTCCCCGCGCTGGCCGAGTCGCCGACCGTCGCCCAGGACCGGGCGCTGCTCGCCGGGCTGCCGAAGAAGGTGCGGACCGAGGTCACCTGGGTGCCCTGGACGCACCGCCGGCTCTCCCAACTGGCCGGGTACGGCGCCGGGATCGTCTCCCCGGGCTGGTACCACCACCTGCACCGGACGGACGGCGACCCGCTGCCCGGCTGGCTCACCCGGGCCGCCGGACTGCTCCGCGCCGAGGACCACCCGGTCTCCTCCGCGCACGTCATCGAGGCGGTCCGGCTGGCCCGCGCCCTCGCCGGGCTGCGCGGCCGCCCGCTGGCCGGGCTGACCGAGACGCTGGACGCCGTCCGCGCGGTGATGTGCGAGGGCTCGGACGTCGCCCTCGCGCTGGTCCGGGACCGGCTGGTGATCGGCGACGCGCTCGGCTCGGTGCCCGAGGACGCTCCCGCCGTCCCGCTCCAGCGCGACCTGGCCCGGCTCCAGCGCACCCTGCGGCTCAAGCCCGCGCCCGAACCGCGCGACCTCGACCTCGACCTGCGCAAGGAGACCGACGCGGCCCGTTCCCGGCTGCTGCACCGGCTGCGGCTGCTGGGCGTCGACTGGGGTGTGCCGGTCCGCTCCCAGGTCGCCTCCACCGGCACCTTCCGGGAGAGCTGGCGGCTGTGCTGGCAGCCCGAGTTCGCCGTCCGGATCGCCGAGGCCGCCCAGTGGGGCACCACGGTCGAGCGGGCGGCGGTCGGCAAGGCCGTCGGCACCGCCCGGGCGGCGGCCGAACTCGCCGAGCTCACCGGGCTGGTGGAGACCTGCCTGGTGGCCGACCTGGCCGAGGCGCTGCCCGCCGTGATGCGGGTGCTCGCCGACCTCGCCGCCCTGGACACCGATGTCGCCCACCTGGCCCGCGCCCTGCCCGCGCTGGTCCGCGCGCTGCGCTACGGCGACGTCCGGGGCACCGACCACGGCGCCCTCGGCGAGGTCGCCGCCGGGCTCGCCGACCGGATCCGGGTCGGCCTGCCGCCCGCCTGCACCGGACTGGACGCCGCCGGCGCCGCCGCGATGCGCGCCCACCTCGACGAGGTGCACGGCGCGATCGGCCTGCTGGGCGACGGCGACGGCCTCGCCGACCGCTGGGCCGGCACGCTGCGGTCGCTCGCCCGGCGCGAGCCGTCCGGCGGACCGGCCACCGGGGTGCCCGGGCTGCTGCGCGGGCGGGCCGTCCGGCTGCTGCTGGACGACGGCCGGCTGGACCCGGCGGAGGCCGGGCGGCGGCTCGGCCTGGTGCTCTCCACCGCCAACGGCCCGGCGGACGCGGCCGGGTGGATCGAGGGCTTCCTGTCCGGCGGCGGCGCGCTGCTGCTGCACGACCCCCGGCTGCTGGGACTGCTGGACGCCTGGCTGACCGGCGTCCCGGCGGCGGTCTTCACCGATCTGCTGCCGCTGCTGCGCCGCACCTTCGCCACCCTGGAGGCCGGGGTCCGACACGCCGTCGGCAGCCGGGTGGCGGCCGGTCCGCTCGACTCCGGCGGCGCCGAACCGGCGGTGGAGGCCGCCGAGGTGGACCTCGCCCGGGCCGGCGCCGCGCTGCCGGTGGTCGCCCTGCTGCTCGGCCTGCCGGCCGGCGCCGCGGTCGGGGCCGAGGCCGTCCCCGCGGCCGCCCCCGGGGCCGACCGCCCGAGGATCCCCCGGCAGGCCGGGGGCCGCGACACCTGACGGCCACCGGCCACCCCCGCCCGTCCCGCAGACCGCAACCAGAGGAGCCCCCGATGGCCGCCGGCACCCCCCTGCCCCCCACCACCCCCGCCGACGAGCGGCTGCGCCGCTGGCGGCTGGTCCTCGGCGGCGAGGCCGACGGCACCGGCCGCGCCCTGCACGGCCGGGACGCCGCGATGGACGGCGCGCTCGCCGCGCTCTACCGGGGCGCCCCCGAGGAGGGCCGGGCCGGGCAGCCGCGCTCCGGGCGCCGCTCCGCCGGCCTGGGCGGCTCGGCCCCGCAGGTGGCCCGCTGGCTGGGCGACATCCGCGAGTACTTCCCGGCCACCGTCGTCCAGTTGATGCAGCAGGACGCGATCACCCGGCTCGGGCTGGAGCAGCTGCTGCTGGAACGGGAGATGCTGGAGGCCGTCGAGCCGGACGTCCACCTGGTCGCCACCCTGCTCTCGCTCAAGCACGCGCTGCCCGAGACCACCCGGGAGACCGCCCGCGCGGTCGTCGGCACGGTGGTCGCCGAGCTGGAGCGCAGGCTGGCCGACCGGACCAGGGCCACCGTCGGCGGCGCGCTGGACCGCGGCGCCCGGGTCGGCCGCCCGCGCCACCGCGACATCGACTGGGACCGCACCGTCCGGGCCAATCTGGCGAACTACCTGCCCGAGCACGGCACCGTCGTCCCCGAGCGGCTGGTCGGCTACGCCCGGGCCCGGCGCGCGGTGAAGAAGGACGTCGTCCTCTGCATCGACCAGTCCGGCTCGATGGCCGCGTCCGTGGTGCACGCGGCGGTGTTCGGCGCCGTGCTCGCCTCGATGAAGAGCCTGGACACCCGGCTGGTGGTCTTCGACACCTCGGTGGTCGACCTCACCGAGCAGCTCGCCGACCCGGTCGACGTGCTCTTCGCGACCCAGCTCGGCGGCGGCACCGACATCAACCGGGCGCTCGCCTACTGCCAGTCCCGGATCACCCGGCCGGCCGAGACGGTCGTCGTCCTGATCAGCGACCTCTACGAGGGCGGCATCCGGGACGGGATGCTCAAGCGGGTGGCCGCGATGAAGGCGGCGGGCGTCCAGTTCATCGCCCTGCTGGCGCTCTCCGACGAGGGCGCGCCGGCCTACGACCACGCGCACGCCGCCGCGCTGGCCGCCCTCGGCGCCCCGGCCTTCGCCTGCACCCCCGACGCCTTCCCGGAGATCATGGCGGCGGCGATCGGGAAGCGCCCGATCCCGGTCCCGGACCAAGGGGTGTGAAAAGGGGCCGGCCGCGGGTGGGGGGAAGGGTCCGTGTCCGGCGGCCGCGACCCGGGATGTCGGCCCGGCGCGCGCCGCTCTCACTCGTACGGGGGAACATGGGGCGTGGACGAGCAAACCCGCCGGTCCGAGCGCCGGGCGCACGCCCTCCGGGCTTTCTGTGACGGTTCTCACCAAAGACTGGCAGGCCCCGGGCGAAACAGGCCCGTCCGGCGGGGATAACCTGCCAGACGGACGTGACGCGCGTGTGAATTGACGTGTGCGCCCGTGGCTGTGTGGGCCGCAAGGCCGTACCTCTGCGTACCCGCACCGCCTCGACGACCCGCAGCGAAGATCCTGCCGTGGCACGCTCGTAGAGACACAATCCGCGACCACGAACAAGGACAAACACGTGGACCTGTTCGAGTACCAGGCGAGGGACATCTTCGCCAAGCACGGTGTTCCCGTGCTTGACGGCGATGTCATCGAGACCCCCGAAGCGGCTCGCGCCATCGCCGAGCGCTTCGGCGGCCGCGCCGTCGTCAAGGCTCAGGTGAAGGTGGGAGGCCGAGGCAAGGCCGGCGGCGTGAAGCTGGCCGCCGACCCGGCCGACGCTGTCGCCAAGGCCGAGCAGATCCTCGGCATGGACATCAAGGGCCACACCGTGCACAAGGTGATGCTGGCCCAGACCGCGGACATCAAGGACGAGTACTACGTCTCGTTCCTGCTGGACCGCACCAACCGCACCTTCCTGGCCATGGCCAGCGTCGAGGGCGGCGTGGAGATCGAGGTCGTCGCCGAGGAGAACCCCGACGCGCTCGCCAAGATCCCGGTCGACGCCAACGAGGGCTGCACCCCGGAGAAGGCCGCCGAGATCGTCGCCGCGGCGAAGTTCCCGGCCGAGGTCGCCGACCAGGTCGCCGACGTCCTGCAGAAGCTGTGGACCGTCTTCATCAAGGAGGACGCCCTCCTCGTCGAGGTCAACCCGCTGATCAAGTCCGGCGAGGGCAAGATCATCGCGCTCGACGGCAAGGTCTCCCTGGACGAGAACGCCGAGTTCCGCCAGCCGGAGCACGAGGCGCTCGAGGACAAGGCCGCGGCCAACCCGCTGGAGGCCGCCGCCAAGGCCAAGGGTCTCAACTACGTCAAGCTCGACGGTGCCGTCGGCATCATCGGCAACGGCGCGGGTCTCGTCATGAGCACCCTCGACGTGGTCGCGTACGCCGGTGAGAACCACGGCGGCGTCAAGCCCGCCAACTTCCTCGACATCGGTGGCGGCGCCTCCGCCGAGGTCATGGCGAACGGCCTGGAGATCATCCTCGGCGACGCCGACGTCAAGTCGGTCTTCGTCAACGTCTTCGGTGGCATCACCGCCTGTGACGCGGTCGCCAACGGCATCGTGCAGGCCCTCGCGCTGCTCGAGGAGAAGGGCGAGGCGGTCACCAAGCCGCTGGTCGTCCGTCTCGACGGCAACAACGCCGAGCTCGGCCGGCAGATCCTGACCGACGCCAACCACCCGCTCGTCGAGCAGGTGGACACCATGGACGGTGCGGCCGACCGCGCCGCCGAGCTGGCCAACAAGTAAGGAAGGGGACTTTCACACCATGGCTATCTTCCTTACCAAGGACAGCAAGGTCATCGTCCAGGGCATGACCGGCTCCGAGGGCATGAAGCACACCCGCCGCATGCTCGCCTCCGGCACCCAGATCGTCGGCGGTGTCAACCCGCGCAAGGCCGGCACCACCGTTGACGTCGACGGCACCGAGGTGCCCGTCTTCGGCACCGTCGCCGAGGCCATCGAGAAGACCGGTGCCGATGTCACCGTCATCTTCGTGCCGCCGAAGTTCACCAAGGACGCCGTCGTCGAGGCCATCGACGCCGAGATCGGCCTGGCCGTCGTCATCACCGAGGGCGTCCCGGTGCACGACACCGCCGCGTTCTGGGCCTACGCCGGTTCCAAGGGCAACAAGACCCGGATCATCGGCCCGAACTGCCCCGGTCTGATCAGCCCCGGACAGTCGAACGCCGGCATCATCCCGGCCGACATCACCAAGGCCGGCAAGATCGGCCTGGTCTCGAAGTCCGGCACCCTGACCTACCAGCTCATGTACGAGCTGCGGGACATCGGCTTCTCCTCGGCCGTGGGCATCGGCGGTGACCCGGTCATCGGCACCACCCACATCGACGCCCTCAAGGCGTTCCAGGAGGACCCGGAGACCGAGCTCATCGTCATGATCGGTGAGATCGGCGGCGACGCCGAGGAGCGTGCCGCGGCCTACATCGCCGAGCACGTCACCAAGCCGGTCGTCGGCTACGTCGCGGGCTTCACCGCCCCGGAGGGCAAGACCATGGGCCACGCCGGCGCCATCGTCTCCGGCTCCTCGGGCACCGCCCAGGCCAAGAAGGAGGCCCTCGAGGCCGCCGGTGTCAAGGTCGGCAAGACGCCGTCCGAGACCGCCCGCCTGGCCCGTGAGCTGTACAAGGGCTGACGCCCCCCGCTCGCGCACAGCGCCCCCGTACCGGCCTCGCCGGTACGGGGGCGCTGTCGTTCCCGGAGCCGCTCCCGTGCCGCTCCCGTACCGCTCCTGTGGTGCTCGGTGCTCGGTGCTCGGTGCTGTGCGGGGTCAGCGCGGTTGCCGGTGCTCCGTCGGGCAGGGACGCAGCACCCAGGACGCGCAGCCCGGCGACTCCGGGACCACCGCGGCCGGCGGCGGCAGCGCCACCCCGGCCCGGCCGCCCGCCGGCGGCCGGTACGGACCGTCCTCGCGGGGCGGCGGCGGATCCACCACGACCGGCTCCAGCCCCGGTGTCGGCGAGCACCAGAGGCTGTGGATCCCGGACGGCGCCCCGGCCTGGAGCAGCGGCAGCAGGGCGTCCGGCTCGGTCGCGAGCGTCGGGACCGGCGCGCAGAGCACCGGCGGCGGCGGGTCCGACGGCCGGAACAGCTCGCCCGGCCCGCCGCCCGCCAGCGTCGCCGCCACCGCGCCGCCGACGGCCACCGTCAGCAGCGCCGCCGCTCCCGTCCGGCTCACGTGCACCAGCCCCTGCCGGGCCCGCAGCAGCGGCACCGGCGGCCGGTGCGGCTCCGGCACCCCGCGCACCGCGGCCCGGTGCAGCAGCCCGGACAGCCGGTCCGCGAACCCGTCCGCCGCCGGATCCGGCCCCACCAGGTCCGGGACCCACTGCGCCAGCGCCGTCCGCGCCGCCCACACCCGCCCCTCGGCGGCGGCGACCGTGGACTCCACCTCCACCGCCACGGCGGCGGCCGGCAGCCCCAGGCCGTCGTGCAGCACCAGCGCCCGGCGCTGGGGGCGGGAGAGCCGGCGCAGCGCCTTGAGCAGGGCCCGGTCCCGGTCGGTGAGGCGGTCGTGGTCCGGCAGCACCGCCTGGGCCTCGTCCGCCGGCCGCACCTTGATCCGCCGGTGCGGCAACCGCCACGCGTGCGCCCGCCGGGGTCCGCCCCGGTGCCAGGGGGACAGCGCCAGTTCGAACGCCCGGATCCGCACCCACTGCTCGGGCCCGGCCCCGGCGGCCGGCTCCGGCCAGTGCCGCCGCGCCTCGCCGAACGCCCGTCCGACGCAGTGCACCGCCCGGTGCTTGCACGCGGTGAGCAGGAACACCTGCTGCACCAGCCGGGTGTGCGCCTCCTCGTACACCTCCTCGAACCCCGCGGGCGGGCGTTCGGTGCCGGCGGGGGACGGTGTCGGTCCGGACCGGGTTCCGGGCCCGGCCGCCGTACCCGTCGGGCGGGTCTCGCCGCCCCGGTCCGTCCGGCCCGCGCGTCCGGCGGCGGGGGACGGGCCGGTCGCGGCCTTGTCGGCGGTCGGGCGGGCCTCGGTGCCTCGGCGGTCCGTGGGGCCGGGGCCGGTCGTGCTCCTGTCCGCGGTCGGCGCGGGCGCGGCCGGAGCTCCGGTCCTGGCCGTCACGCCCGTCGGGCGGGACTCGGTGCCCCGCCGGCCCGTGGGGCCGGGGCGTCCACCGGCGGCGGGGGTGGGGCCGGTGGCGGCCTCGGGGGCGGTCGGCGCGGGCGCGGACCGGGTTCCGGCCCCGGCCGTCACGCCCGTCGCCCGGGGCTCGGGGCCCTTGCCCGTGCGCGTCGGCCGCGTGGGCGTGGGCGCGGGCGCGGGCGCGGTGCCGGACGGCTGTGCGGCGGTGGCCCCGTCCGCGCCGACCATGCCCGGCCGGGTCCGTGCGGGCTTCGGATCCGTCACGGGCGTCACGGGCGTGTCCGCCGTGGCGTTCCGGGCCGCCGACGGCGACGGTCGGCCGGTGCGCGCGGTCCCGGCCGTCGGCGCGGCGGGTGCCGGCCGGGACCGGACGGCCTTCCGGGCCGGGGCGTCCCCGGGCGCGGCCGGTCGGTGGCCGTCGCCACCCGCACCGGCCTTCGCCGCAGCGGCAGCTGACGCCGGATCTGCGGCCCCGGCCCCGACCCCGGCCGAGGCAGGGGCCGACGAGGCAGCCGCCCCCGGCGCCGGCAGCAGCGCCGCCAGGGCGGCGATCTCGGCCTGTGTACGGGTGCCCAGCTTGCGCAGGGCGCGGTGCTGGTAGCTGCGGGCCGTGGTCGGGGTGACGCCCAGGGCGGTGGCGGTCTCGGCGAGGTCCCGGCCGGCCGCGAGGTGGGCGAAGGCCTCGGCCTCACGGGCCGTCAGTCGGCGCAGCAGGGCCGCCGCGTCCGCGTCCGGCGTCCCCCCGCCGTTCTGCGCGGCCCCGTCCGTCCCGGTGGTGGAGCCGGTCCGGCCCCGGCCGCCCTTGCGCTTGCCGGGGCGACCCTTCCCGCCGCGGTTCGGCGCGGGGGGCGCGGCGGCGGGTGCGGCGGGAGGTGCGGGCTGGGTGCCGGTGCGGGCGGCGGTCGGGGGCTTGGTCATCAGACGCTCCGGGCCGGATCGGTCGCGGCGGTGAGAGGGCATGGTCTGAAAATGCGCATAAGCCAATAATCTGGGACACCCCGGCAGTTTGCCTCTTCACGGAGCATGGCGAGTCGCCTTGGCACGATGAGGCCCATGACGCAGCTGACGGGTCGTCCGATTCTGGGAGCGCCGGGCGAACTGGGGGCCAGGCCCGTCCTCTCCGCCCTGCTCGCCGGGGTCCGGACGGCCCTGCTCGGGCTGTCGGTGGTCACCGTTCCGGTGCTCGGGCTCTGGGTGGTGACCCCCTTCGCGGACGACGGCGCGACCGGGGCGCTGCGGCTGGCGTCCGCGTTGTGGCTGCTGGGGCACGGTGCGCCGGTGCTGCGCGGGCCGGCCGGGGTGCCGCTCTCGGTCGCTCCGCTGGGGCTGGGGCTGCTGGCGGTGGGCCAGTTGTACCGGGCGGCGGGCCGGGTGGCGGCGCGCGGCGTGGGACGGCCGGTGGGCCGGGGCGGGGTCCCGGCGGTCTGGGCCGGCTACTGCGCGGTGGCGTGCGCGGTGGTGGCGCAGTGCGCGGGGGCGGGGGAGTTCCGGGCCCGGGTGGTGGCCGACCTCGCCGTGGTCGCGCTGGTGGCCGGCGCGGCGGTGGCGGCCGGGGCGCGGCGGCCGGGGGCGGCCCCGGTCGGGGTGGAGGCCCTGGAACGGGCGCTGGCCGGATTGCCGGAACGGGTTCGGCCGACCGGCGGCGCGCCGGTGGTCCGGGTGGCCGCGCTCGCGGCCGGGGCGGGGTTGCTGGCGGTCGGCGGACTGGTGGTCGCGGTGGCGGCGGTGCTGACCGCGGTGGGCGGGGGCGCCGGGTCGGCGGTGTTCTCGGGCGGGCCGGCGGCGGTGGCCGGGGTGCTGCTGCTGGCCCTGGTACTGCTGCCGAACACGGTGCTGTGGGGCGCGGCGTACGCGCTCGGGCCCGGGTTCGCGGTGGGGGCCGGGACGGTGGTGTCGCCGGTGCGGACGGCGCTGGGCCCGGTGCCGGAGTTCCCGCTGTTCGCGCTGCTCCCGGAGCCCGGGGCGGGCGGCTGGCGGCTGGCGGTGTGCGCGCTGCCCGCGCTGGCGGGTGTGGTGCCGGGGCTGCTGCTGGGCCGGGCGGCCTCGGCGGACGGCGGTCTGCGGGTCGGCGGGCGGGCGTCCGGGCCGGTGCGGCCGGGTGCCCCGTGGCCGGTGGCGGCGACGGTGGTGGCGGCGCTGGCGTCGGGGCTGCTGGTCGGCGGTGCGGCGGCGGGGCTGGGGTGGCTCGCCGGCGGGGCGCTGGGGGCGGGCCGGATGGCGGAGCTGGGGCCGGTGCCGTGGTGGACGGCGCCGGCGGCGGCGGGCTGGGTCGCGGTGGTGTCCGCCCCGGTCGCGGTGCTGACGCGGTCCCGGGCGCTGCGGGCGGCGGCGGGCGGCCCGGACAGGTCGTGGCGGTCCGGCGTCCGACTCGCCCCGGGGGCGCTCGCCGTGACCGCCCGCCGGGGCGCGCTCCTGCTGCGCGCCCGCGCCTACGGCCTGGTCACCCGCCTGGCCGGAGCCCCCGGTGTCCCGAAGGCCGAGGAGGCCCCGAAGACCCCGGACGCCCTGAAGGCCCCCGGCGCCCCCGGCGGCCCGGCGCGCTGACCGGGCTCAGTCGCTCTTCGTGGTGATGTCCACGTACCACTGCGGCGCGAGCCGGTCGCAGCCGTCGGCGCCGCTGGAGGTCAGCGAGTCCTGCACGCAGGTCACGTAGTCGTTGTAGTAGAGCGCGAGGCCGAGGACGGAGGAGACGAAGACCACCGTCATCGCGCCGGTCAGGATGCCGGCCAGCGCGGCCGGGGTGAGCGGGTTCTGCGCGCCGGTGCCGGTGCCGACGCCGTTGACGGCGGACGCCGGGGTGCCGCCGTCGGTGGCGGAGGGCCGCGGGGCGCGCATCGCGGAGACGCCCCAGACGATGGCGAGCGCGCCGACGAACAGGGCGACGTAGTGCAGCGCGGCGAACGCGCAGACCAGCGCGGCCATGCCGGCCAGCGCGGCGTTGCGGGCCTTGCGCTGGGCGGGGTCGTTCGGGTCGAGCCGGGGCGGCTGCGGCGCGGGCGGGCGGGGGTTCCAGCCGCCGCCCTGGTAGCCGGGGCTCCACGGGTGGGGCGGCGGGACGAGCGGACGGTCGTCCGGGTCGCCCTCCTGGCCCTCGGGCCGGTCGGGGTCGCCGGTGGGCTGGGGAGCGCGCGGGCGCCACGGCTGCTCGGGGGCATCCGCCGGCGGCGGCGCGAAGGGGTTGCGCTCGCCGGTGTCGTCACCGCTGCTCATGGTTCGGCCATTCCTTCTCGGTCGGTGGGGCGGGTGCCCGCGCCACCCTATGTTCCCGCGGGCCCCAGTGGGGGGTCCGGGCACGTCCGGGGGCCCGGGAGTCGGCGGTCCGCCGGGGCCCGGTCCCGGCTCCGGACGGCCGGCGAGATCCCGGTCTCAGCTACGCGCGTAGCCCCGGGCGGTGTTTCGGAGGCCGTCCGACCAGCCGTTATGGTGGTGACGGTCAGCAGCTCCCACGGGTTCCCCGGGGCCCGCGTCGCGGCGGGTTCTCCTGGAGTTCCTCCCCGCTCGACCTGCCGTTCGTAGTGGCCCCACCGCCGGTGGATGTACCAGCGGGCGGCGCCCGACCTACGGAGAATCGCGCAGTGGCCGCCGCCCCCGCTCAGCTCTTCCCGCCCCGCACGCCCGGACCGGCCCGTCTGGTGGTGCTGGTCTCCGGCTCCGGCACCAACCTCCAGGCGCTGATCGAGGCCGTCGCCGACCCCGCGTACGGGGCGGAGATCCTCGCCGTGGGCGCGGACCGGGACGGCATCGCCGGGCTGGAGCGCGCCGAGCGGGCCGGTCTGCCGGTCTTCGTGCACCGGGTGAAGGACCACGGGGACCGGGCGGACTGGGACCGCGCGCTGACCGCCTCCGTCGCCGGGTACGAGCCCGACCTGGTCGTCACGGCCGGGTTCATGAAGATCCTCGGCCCCGGGTTCGTCGAGGCCTTCGCGGGCCGGATCGTCAACACCCACCCCGCGCTGCTGCCCTCCTTCCCCGGCGCCCACGGCGTCACCGACGCGCTGGCGTACGGGGTGAGGGTCACCGGTTGCACCGTCCACCTGGTCGACGCCGGTGTCGACACCGGGCCGATCATCGCGCAGGGCGTCGTGGAGGTCCACGACGCCGACCACGCCGATGGCGGCGAGGCGCTGCACGAACGCATCAAGACTGTCGAGCGCAAGCTGCTCGTCGACGTCGTGGGCCGGCTGGCCCGCGAGGGTCACCGCATCGAGGACCGAAAGGTATGGATTCCGGCATGAGCGCCGCTCCCACCACGCCCCCTGTCTCCGAGAACGTCCGGCCGATCCGCCGCGCGCTGATCAGCGTGTACGACAAGACCGGTCTGGAGGAGCTGGCCCAGGGCCTGCACGCCGCCGGGGTCGCCATCGTCTCCACCGGCTCGACCGCCGGCCGGATCGCCGCCGCGGGCGTCCCGGTGACCGAGGTCTCCGAGCTGACCGGCTTCCCGGAGTGCCTGGACGGGCGCGTGAAGACCCTGCACCCCCGCGTGCACGCCGGTGTCCTCGCCGACCTGCGGCTGGAGTCGCACCGCGCGCAGCTGGCCGAGCTGGGCGTCGAGCCCTTCGACCTGGTCGTGGTGAACCTCTACCCGTTCAAGGCGACCGTCGCCTCCGGCGCCACCCCGGACGAGTGCGTCGAGCAGATCGACATCGGCGGCCCGAGCATGGTCCGCGCCGCCGCCAAGAACCACCCCTCGGTGGCCGTCGTGGTCGACCCGGCCCGCTACCAGGACGTGCTGACGGCCGTCCGGGGCGGCGGCTTCGACCTGCTGACCCGCAAGCGGCTGGCCGCCCAGGCCTTCTCCCACACCGCCGCCTACGACGTCGCGGTGGCCAACTGGTTCGAGGAGTCCGGCTACACGGAGACCGAGGACGCGTTCCCGGCCTTCCTGGGCTCGGCCTTCGAGCGCCAGAACGTGCTGCGCTACGGCGAGAACCCGCACCAGGGCGCCGCGCTCTACACCGACGGCAGCGGTGGCCTGGCCGGCGCGCGGCAGCTGCACGGCAAGGAGATGTCGTACAACAACTACGTCGACACCGACGCCGCCCGCCGCGCCGCCTACGACCACGCCGAGCCGGCCGTCGCGATCATCAAGCACGCCAACCCGTGCGGCATCGGGACCGGCGCCGACGTCGCCGAGGCGCACCGCAAGGCGCACGAGTGCGACCCGGTCTCCGCGTACGGCGGCGTGATCGCGGTCAACCGCCCGGTCACGGTGGCGCTGGCCGAGCAGATCGCCCCGATCTTCACCGAGGTCGTGGTGGCCCCCGGTTACGAGGACGGCGCCGTCGAGGTGCTGGCCCGCAAGAAGAACCTGCGCGTGCTGCTCGCCCCCGAGGCCCCGGCGAACCGCCAGGAGGTGCGCCCGATCTCCGGCGGCGTGCTGCTCCAGGACGCCGACCGGGTGCACGCCGAGGGCGACGACCCGGCGACCTGGACCCTGGCCTCCGGCGAGGCGCTGTCCCCGGCCGAGCTGGCCGAGCTGGCGTTCGCCTGGCGGGCCTGCCGGGCCGTCAAGTCCAACGCGATCCTGCTGGCCAAGGACGGCGCCTCGGTGGGCGTCGGCATGGGCCAGGTCAACCGCGTCGACTCCTGCAAGCTCGCGGTCGAGCGGGCCGGCGAGCGGGCCAAGGGCTCGTACGCGGCCTCGGACGCCTTCTTCCCGTTCGCGGACGGCGCGGCGATCCTGATCGCGGCCGGCGTGCGGGCGATCGTCCAGCCCGGCGGCTCGATCCGGGACGAAGAGGTGGTCGCGGCCGCCACCGAGGCCGGGGTGACCATGTACTTCACCGGCACCCGCCACTTCTTCCACTGACGCGTCCGCCGGCGGCCCGGCGCCGCACGGTACGCCGCTGAACGGCACCTCGCCGAACAGCACGGAACGACGGAACGGCCCGGCTCCCTCCACCGAGGGGGCCGGGCCGTTCCGTCGTACGGGGTACCGCGTTACTTCTTGATCACCAGGGTGCCGGCGGCACGGTCGTGCCAGCCCTGCAGCTTCCCGGAGTTGTCGAAGAACGGCGACAGGTAGACCAGCAGCGCGCCGATGTAGCAGAGGAACGCGCCGACGATCGGGATGATGAAGCGGATGAAGCCGCCGCCCAGACCCGGGTTCTGACCGGTGCTCTCCTTGACCACGCGCAGGCCCATGGCCATCTTGCCCAGGGTGGCGCCGGCGAAGGAGACCAGCAGCCACTCGTAGAGCAGGTTGAACACGGCCAGCACGCCGATCATGATCATCATGGTGGCGAGGACGCCGCTGGCGGCGTCGGTCTGCTGCTGGAGGCAGTCGCTGTAGGCCGAGCTGCCGTAGGTGTAGCTCGTGCAGTCGTCGGTGTCCTTGACGATGCCGAGCGTGCCGGCCAGGCCGAGGGCCATGACCAGGGCGATGATCGCGCCGACGGCCAGGCCGTCGATCAGCCGGGCCAGGAAGCGCTGGCCCATGGTCGCCAGCTTGACGGTGCCGAGCTGGGCGACGTTGATGTAGCCGTTGTTCGCCTGGAGGGTCCCCGGCGCCGGCGCGTACGCGTAGGCCTGCTGCTGCGGCACGCCGTAGCCCGGCTGCTGCGGGGGCTGCTGCGGGTAGCCGTAGCCGGCGGCCGGCGGAGCCTGCTGCGGGTAGCCGTAACCGGGCTGCTGGGGCTGCTGGGGCTGGTTGTACGGGTTGTTGGGGTCGGGCGGGTAGCTCATCGATGCCTCCGGGCATTGGGACAAGTGGGGACGGGACAGCGGAGGCCCCGGAACGGGCCGGCTGGACGGGTAGCCGGTCGGACGGGACGTTAGCGGAGCACACTGACACCGGGGGCGTGGGCCGACCGGTGGGCGAGCCCGCTCAGGGCCGTGGGAAGCGTGCGAACGGGAGCCGTGACGGCTCGGTGGCGCGCGGCAACCCGCGTCGGCGGTCGGTCGTCGGCGCGGTGCGGTCTGGTCGGCTCACTTCGTTCTTCCCCCGAGTACGCCCCGCCGGGTCTGTCCGTCGGCCCGTCACCGGGCCGGAATCGGCGGGGAATGCCTGCTCATCGTCGACCGGACGGCAGTACCGTGTCCAGCCGCGTCCGCACCTCGGGCCGGACTGTGGCGCAACCGCAATAAGAGCCGAACGTTCCGCATCCGTCCGACCCCCGTCCGGACCGTGCCCGCGGCCCCCCTCGGGCCCGGGTCCGACGCCCGTCCGACCCCCGCCCGGACCGCCCCCCGCGGCCCCGGCCCGACCCCCGCCCGGACCGCCCCCCGCGGCCCCGGCCCGACCCCCGTCCGGGCCCGCCCGGCGGCGCCCGTCCGCGGCCCGGGACCGGTGGCACGGACGCCCGCCCCGATCCGGGAGAATGGGGTCATGACTGCGCAGATTCTCGATGGCAAGGCGACCGCGGCCGCGATCAAGTCCGAACTCGCCACCCGCGTGGCGGCCCTCAAGGCCAAGGGCATCACCCCCGGCCTCGGCACCGTCCTGGTCGGCGACGACCCGGGCAGCCGCTGGTACGTCAACGGCAAGCACAAGGACTGCGCGGAGATCGGCATCGCCTCGATCCAGCGCGAGCTGCCCGCCACCGCCACCCAGGAGGACGTCGAGAACGTCGTCCGGGAGCTCAACGCCGACCCGACCTGCACCGGCTACATCGTCCAGCTGCCGCTGCCCAAGGGCCTCGACCCGAACCCGGTCCTGGAGCTGATGGACCCGGACAAGGACGCGGACGGCCTGCACCCGACCTCGCTCGGCCGCCTCGCCCTGGGCATCGAGGGCCCGCTGCCCTGCACCCCGCTCGGCATGGTCGAGCTGCTGCGCCGCCACGGCGTGCCGATCGACGGCGCCGAGGTGGTCGTGGTCGGCCGGGGCGTGACCGTCGGCCGCTCGATCGGCCTGCTGCTCACCCGCCGCAGCGAGAACGCCACCGTCACCCTCTGCCACACCGGCACCCGCGACCTCGCCCACCACCTGCGCCAGGCCGACATCATCGTCGCCGCCGCCGGTGTGCCGCACCTGGTCAAGCCGGAGGACGTCAAGCCCGGCGCGGCCGTGCTGGACGTCGGCGTCAGCCGCAGCGAGGGGAAGATCGTCGGCGACGTGCACCCCAACGTGGCCGAGGTGGCCGGCTGGATCTCCCCGAACCCCGGCGGCGTCGGCCCGATGACCCGCGCCATGCTGCTCAACAACATCGTGGTGGCGGCCGAGCGCCGCGCCGGCGTCTGACCACCGCGTCCGGCCGCCGGGCCCCCGGGCCCGGCCCGACCCATCCGATCGACGATCCCGAAGGACGGGAAGCCATGAGCGAACCGCGCCGGACCAGGCGCAGGCCGGTGAAGACCACCGGCACCCTGCCCCCCGAGGGCTCGGCGGCCGCGCTCGGGCGCGACCACGCGCTGCCGGTCCGGCAGTGGCCGATAACGGTGGTCCTGCTGGTGGTCGCCGCGGGTCTCGCGGTCACCTGGTTCGCCGACTTCCAGGACGGCTTCAAGTACGGGCTGCTGATCGTCGGCGGCGGCGTGCTGCTCGGCGCGCTGCTCCGGCTGGTGCTGCCGGAGGTCGGCATGCTGGCGGTGCGCAGCCGCTTCACCGATGTGATCGTGCTGACGTTCCTCGGTCTGTCGATCGTGCTGCTGACCCTGATGGCCCAGCCCAACCCGTGGCTGGAGTTCCCGCTGCTGGACAACATCGGCCAGCTGATCGGCCGTCCGCGCCGCTGACCGGACCGCCCGCCGGCCCCCCGCCCGACGCCCGGGCGGGGGGCCGTCATCGTCTGTGACCGAGCAGTCACGACCGCGACCGCGGCGTACGCTTCCCTTTGCGATACCCTGACGCCGGTTCTCTCGATGTCGAGAGACCGTCCTCGGCTCCAGAGCGCCGACGTGCCTGGGGCACCTGGCGATTTGCTGGAGAAGGTAGAAATGACCCGCACCCCCGTCAATGTCACCATCACCGGAGCGGCCGGCCAGATCGGCTACGCGCTGCTCTTCCGCATCGCCTCGGGCCACCTGCTCGGCGCCGACGTCCCGGTGAACCTGCGCCTCCTGGAGATCCCGCAGGGCCTCAAGGCCGCCGAGGGCACCGCGATGGAGCTCGTGGACTGCGCCTTCCCGCTGCTGCGCGACATCACCATCACCGACAAGCCGGCCGAGGCCTTCGACGGCGCCAACGTCGCGCTGCTGGTCGGTGCCCGCCCGCGCACCGCCGGCATGGAGCGCGGCGACCTGCTGCAGGCCAACGGTGGCATCTTCGGCCCGCAGGGCAAGGCCATCAACGACCACGCCGCGGACGACATCAAGGTCCTGGTGGTCGGCAACCCGGCCAACACCAACGCCCTGATCGCCCAGCGCAACGCCCCGGACGTCCCGGCCGAGCGCTTCACCGCGATGACCCGTCTGGACCACAACCGCGCCGTCGGCCAGCTCTCGCTGAAGACCGGCGCCCTGGTCTCCGAGATCAAGCGCGTCACCATCTGGGGCAACCACTCCGCCACCCAGTACCCGGACATCTTCCAGGCCGAGATCGCCGGCAAGCCGGCCTTCGAGGCCATCGGCAGCGACCAGGCCTGGCTGGAGAACGACTTCGTCCCGACCGTCGCCAAGCGCGGCGCCGCGATCATCGAGGCCCGTGGCGCCTCCTCGGCCGCCTCGGCCGCCAACGCCGCCATCGACCACGTGTACACCTGGGTCAACGGCACCGCCGAGGGCGACTGGACCTCGATGGGTGTCGTCTCCGACGGCTCCTACGGCGTCCCGGCCGGCCTGATCTCCTCCTTCCCGGTCACCACCAAGGACGGCGAGTTCTCGATCGTCCAGGGCCTGGAGATCTCCGACTTCTCGCGCGGCCGCATCGACGCCTCGGTCCAGGAGCTGACCGAGGAGCGCGACGCGGTCCAGGAGCTCGGCCTCATCTGAGCCGGCCCCGACGCCTCCACGACGGCCCGTCGTCCCCGTTTCCGCGGGGGCGGCGGGCCGTCGTCCTACACTGACCCGCTGTGAACGAAACCATCGAGGACGCCGCGCTCGTCCTCGTCTTCATCGTCCTGGGCGGCCTGTTCAACGTCGCCGAGATCTCGCTGATCTCGCTGCGCGAGGGACAGATCCGGACGCTGGAGGCACGCGGCACCCGGCGGGCGGCCCGGGCCGCGCACCTCGCCGCCGACCCGAACCGCTTCCTGGCGGCCGTCCAGGTCGGCGTGACCTGCATGGGCTTCCTCTCCGCCGCGTTCGGCGCCGACACCCTGGCCGGCAAGGTGGCCCCGCTGTTCGTCCGGGCCGGGCTGTCCGAGGGCGTCGCCGACGCCACCGCCCTGGTCGGACTGACCCTGGTGATCAGCTACGTCTCGCTGGTGCTCGGCGAGCTCACCCCGAAGCGGATCGGTCTCCAGCGGGCCGACTCCATCGCCCTGCTGGCGGCGCCGGTGGTCGACGTCATGTCGGTGGTGCTGCGCCCGGCGATCTGGCTGCTCGGTCGCTCCACCGACCTGATGGTCCGGCTGTTCGGCGGCGACCCGGCCGCCGGCCGGGGTTCGATGAGCTCGGAGGAGCTCCGCGGCCTGGTCGCCGCCAACACCGAACTCGGGAACGACGAGCGGACGCTGATCGCCGATGTGTTCGCCGCGGGGGAGCGGCAGCTGCGCGAGGTGATGGTCCCGCGCACCGAGGTGACCTTCCTGGACGCCGAGCGCCCGCTCGCCGAGGTGCGCGCCCAGGCGGAGTCCTCGCCGCACTCCCGCTACCCGGTGATCGAGGGCAGCTACGACGCGGTGACCGGCTTCGTGCACGTCCGCGACCTGTACGGCGCGCGCGGCGAGCGGGCCGCCAAGGTCCGCGACCTGGCCCGCCCGATCAAGCTGCTGCCCGGCACCAAGCGGGTGCTGGCGGCGATGGGGGAGATGCGCCGGGAGGGCCACCACCTGGCGATCGTGGTCGACGAGTACGGCGGCACCGCCGGCATCGTCACCCTGGAGGACCTGGTGGAGGAGGTGATCGGGGAGATCAGGGACGAGTACGACACCCCGGAGTCCTCCCCGACCCGGCGGCTGGCCGGCGGCGGCGTGGAGCTCGACGGCCTGCTCAACCTGGCCGACTTCGTCGAGGAGACCGGCGTCACCCTCCCCGAGGGCCCGTACGAGACGGTGGCCGGCTGCCTGGTCGCCGCGCTCGGCCGGCTGCCCGCCGACGGCGACCGGGTGCGGATCCCGGCCGGTCCCGGTGAGGAAGTGCTGCTGACGGTGGCCAAACTGGAGGGCCGGCGGATCGCCCGGGTGAGGGTGAGTGCGGTCACACTGGCGGAACCGCCGGGGCAGGAGGTTTCCTGACCGGTCGGTGGAACTGGAAGAATGGCCCGCATGGTCAACGCAGCGGTCACTGGTCCGGTCAAGGACCGTCCCCGGGTGCTCTCGGGCATCCAGCCCACCTCCGGTTCGTTCCACCTCGGCAACTACCTGGGCGCGGTGCGCCAGTGGGTCGATCTGCAGAAGGAGAACGACGCCTTCTACATGGTCGTCGACCTGCACGCGATCACCGTGCCGCAGGATCCGGCGACGCTGCGCCAGAACACCCGGATCTCCGCCGCGCAGCTGCTCGGCGCCGGTCTCGACCCGGAGCACTGCACCCTCTTCGTCCAGTCGCACGTGCCCGAGCACGCGCAGCTCGCCTGGGTGATGAACTGCCTCACCGGCTTCGGCGAGGCCTCCCGGATGACCCAGTTCAAGGACAAGTCCTCCCGGTACGGCGCCGACAGCACCACGGTCGGCCTGTTCACCTACCCGATCCTGCAGATCGCGGACATCCTGCTCTACCAGGCGGACGCCGTCCCGGTCGGCGAGGACCAGCGCCAGCACGTGGAGATCACCCGCGACCTCGCGGAGCGCTTCAACTCCCGCTACAGCCCGACCTTCACGGTCCCGAAGCCGTACATCCTCAAGGAGACGGCGAAGATCCAGGACCTCCAGGACCCGGCCGTCAAGATGAGCAAGTCCGCGTCCTCCCCCAAGGGCCTGGTCAGCCTGCTGGACGAGGCGAAGGCCAGCGCGAAGAAGATCAAGAGCGCCGTCACCGACACCGGCACCGTCGTCAGCTACGACGAGCAGGAGAAGGCCGGCGTCTCCAACCTGCTGCGGATCCACTCGGCGCTCAGCGGGCAGTCGGTCGAGCAGCTGGTCGCGCACTTCGAGGGCAAGATGTACGGCGCCCTGAAGACCGAGCTGGCCGAGCTCTTCACCGAGTGGGTGCTGCCCTTCCAGGAGCGCACCAGGACCTTCCTGGACGACCCGGCCGAGCTGGACCGGGCCCTCGCGGTGGGTGCCGAGAAGGCCCGCGCGGTGGCGTCCGAGACGCTGGCCACGGTGTACGACCGGATCGGCTTCCTCCCGGCCTCCGCGCGGTGACTCCGCTGACGAGCCTGCCCGGTGGTCAGGAGCTCCCCGAGTTCCTGACCATCGGCGTGTCCGTCACTGTCCCGGATCCGTACGGCACGGCGATCCAGGACGCGCGCGCCGGGCACGGCGATCCGCTGGCCCGGTCGATACCCACGCACGTCACCCTGCTGCCGCCCACCGAGGTGCCGGCCGAGGCACTGCCGAAGATCGAGGAGCACCTGGCGGCGGTGGCCGCCGCGCACCGGCCGTTCCGGATGGTGCTGCGCGGCGGCGGGACCTTCCGCCCGGTCTCCCCGGTGGTCTTCGTCCGGGTGGAGGAGGGCGAGCGGGAGTGCCGGCTGCTGGAGGCGGACGTCCGCTCCGGCCCGCTGGCCAGGGAGCTGGCCTTCCCGTACCACCCGCACGTGACGGTGGCGCACGGTCTGGAGGAGCACGTGCTCGACCGGGCCCAGGAGCAGGCCCGGTCCTTCCACGCGGCCTTCCCGGTGCCCGGGTTCAGCCTCTCCCGCTTCGACCTCGACGAGGTCTGGCGGCCCTGGCGGTCCTACACCTTCTCCTGACCCCCGGAGCGGCCGAGCTCCAGCATCCGGTCGACCACCCGACGGGCCGCGGCGCCGTCGTCCAGCACGCAGTGGGTGTCCCGGAAGCGCCGGTACCGCTCGGCGTAGCCGGCCGGCAGTCCGTCACCTCCGTCGCCCCGGCCACCGTCGTCCGCGAGCGCGCGCAGTGCCGTGACCAGGCCGGCCGAGTCGTCGAGCAGCGGTCCCGGGGCCTGGGCCTCGAAGTCGAAGGCGAAGCCGCGCAGGCCGTCCCGGTAGTGCGCCAGGTCGTAGGTGAAGAACAGCACCGGCCGGCCGGTGACGGCGAAGTCGAACAGGATCGACGAGTAGTCCGTCACCAGGACGTCGGCGATCAGCAGCAGTTCCTGGACGTCCGGGTAGTCGGCGCAGTCGATCGCGAAGCCGTCCCCGGTGCCGGTCAGCGGCTCGCGGACGTGTGCGTGCGGCCGCAGCAGCAGCACGTGGTCCCCGCCGAGCGCCTGCCGGGCCCGGTCGAGGTCGAGCCGCAGGTCGAGCCGGAAGCCGTCACCGTCCGGGCGCGGCCGGTCCTCCCGCCAGGTCGGCGCGTAGAGCACCACCCGGCGGCCCGCCGGGATCCCCAGCCGGCGCCGGACGGCGTCCGCCCGGCGCGGGTCGGGACGGGCCAGCACGTCGTTGCGCGGGTAGCCGGACTCCAGGATCTCGCCCCGGTAGCGGAAGGCCCGGCGCAGGATCGGGGTGGCGAAGGGGCTGGGGGAGAGCAGCAGGCTCCAGTGCGGGGTCTCCCGGTCGAGCGCCGCGAGGTAGCCGTGGTCGGCGAGCCAGGGGTTGTCGACGTCGTGGGCGATCCGCTTGAGCAGGGCGCCGTGCCAGGTCTGTACGACGACCTGGCCGGGACGACGGCGCAGGAAGTCCGGGAAGTGGGTGTTGCCGACGAGGTAGCGGCTGGTGGCCAGCGCCCGGTACCACTCGGGGCTCCAGACCCGGACGGCGCGGACCCCGGGCGGCAGCTCGGCCTGGGCGTCGTCGACCACCCACATGTGCTCCAGCGGCGCGCCCCGGCGGGCGAGTTCGGTGTGCACGGCGCGCGGTGAGTCGGCGTAGCCCCGGCCGCCGAACACGTCGTAGAGCACGGCCTCGCGCAGCGGTTCGCGGCAGGCGGCCGGGTAGCCGGCGGTGCGCTGGCGGGCCTGGGTCCAGGCGCTGCGCTCGGCGGCGGTGAGCACGGGGGTGGAGTCGAGCAGCAGGGTGTCGTGCCAGCGGCGCTCCAGCAGGATCCGTTTGCCGCCGGCCAGGGTGGCGGCGGGCAACGCGGCCAGGACGGCGGGCGAGGCGGTCAGCGGGCGGGCCGGTCCCGGCCGGCCGACGGGCTCCAGGGTGGCTTCCCACAGGCCCTTGCGCAGGGGCAGCGCGGTGCCGTCGGAGCCGGTGCGGGTGGCGGGCAGCCGGATCGTGAACCGCCGGCCCGGGCCGGTCCGGACCGGGTGGCGGACCTCGCCACCGGTGCCGTTGTGCCGCAGGACGAGCTCCAGCGGGCCCTCGGCGGGGCAGTGGCCGGTGAGTTCGAAGCCGCCGGCCCGGGTGGTGAGCCGCTCGACCCAGCCGGCGGCGGGGCGGACGCAGAGCTGGAGCCGGCCGTCGGCGAGGTGCTTGAGGTACAGGGCCCGGTCCTCGGCCCCGGGCAGCGGGTGCTGGCCGGAGACCGGCCCGCCGCGCTCGTCCAGGACGAGCGGCTCGGCGGTGCCGTCGGGGTGGACCAGCGCGGCGTCCCAGTGCTCCAGTTCGGCGGTGCCGCGCCCGTCGGCGGTGAACGGCGCGTACGGCAGCCGGACGCCGCGGGTCCGTCCGGTACCGGCGGCGGGCCGGATCAGCACGGTGCCGCTCTCGCGGTGGCGCAGCCGGAACGCGGTCCGGGCCGGGAGCGGATCGGCGGCGGTGAGGTGCAGGTCGATGCCGTCGGGGCCGGGGACGGCCCGGGTGAGGCGGGCGGCGGGGCGTTCGAGCCGCACGGCGAGCCGGCCGTCGGCGAAGTACGGCTGGAGCCGCACGTCGTGGTCGACCCAGCGGGCGGGCGGGTACTCGCCGGAGCCGCACCAGTGCGGGGCGAGGCCGCCGTACTGGCGGCGCAGCCGGGTGGGGCGGGCGAGGGTGAACAGGGTGGCCTCGACGGTCCAGTCGCCGAGCAGCCAGCCGTCGGCGGTGCGCAGCCGGCGCGGCTCGACCAGGGCGGTGAAGCCGGCCCAGTCGTGGTTGTGCTCCGGCTGGGCGCTGTCGTCGGTGATCTCGGGGAGCCTGCGGGGCCTGGTGGGGAGGTGGAGGGGCGGGCCGTCGTCGCCGGGGCGCAGGGTCAGCCAGGTCCAGGCCGAGCCGGGTCGGGCGGTGGACCGGTCGTCGGGGCGGGCGAAGCCGGTGAGTTCCAGGCCGCGGGAGGACCAGCGGGCGCGCAGCAGTCCGAAGGCGGCGTGCTCCTCCTCGTCCGGCAGCGGGGTGCCGAAGCGGGGGTCGCCGAACCGGGGGGCGGCGTGCGGGAGGACGAACCTGGTGAGGACAGCCATTTCCACGGACCTTTCTCGGCGAGAATTTCCATCTCAGCGGGAAAAGTATGCGAGGTCAATTTGAGAATTGACTGTGAATTAGCTGTCGAGTTCGTCCGGGAAACTCCAGTTCGAAATCCCGGAAATATGAGGACGGGAAATGCGGAGGGCGCCCGACGCGGAATGTGCGTCGGGCGCCCTCCACCGGGCGGGAACTCCCGGTCAGGCCTCGCGGCTCAGCATGGCGTCCACCGCCCGGGCGGCGGCGCGGCCGTCGTCCAGGTCGCAGTACTTGTCGCGGAACGCCGCGTACTTCCCGGCGTGCTCGGCGGCGACCTCGTCCACCCGGCCGAGCGCGGCCACCAGCTCCTCGGACGTGGCCAGCAGCGGGCCGGGCGCCTCCGCCTCGAAGTCCAGCGAGAAACCGCGCAGGTTGTCGCGGTAGTGCGCCAGGTCGTAGGTGAAGAACAGGATCGGCTTGCCGGTCACGGCGAAGTCGAAGGTCGCCGCCGTGTAGTCGGTCACCAGCACGTCGGCGACCAGCAGCAGTTCGCCCATGTCCGGGTAGCTGCTGACGTCCCAGACGTAGCCGTTGCCGGCCGCCGGGATCTGCTCACGGACGTTGGCGTGCCGGCGGACCAGCAGCACCTGGTCGTCGCCCAGCGCGGCCTGCGCCGCCTCCAGGTCCACCTGGAGGTGCAGCTGGTAGCCGCCGTAGTGGCGGCGCCGGTCCTCGCGCCAGGTCGGCGCGTACAGCACGACCTTCTTGCCCTCGGGCAGGCCGAGCCGCTCGCGCACCCGCTCGGCGGTCTTCTCCTTGTCGGCGGCGAAGAACACGTCGTTGCGCGGCAGGCCGCTCTCCAGGATCTCGCCCTTGAAGTCGAAGGCGCGGCGCAGCACCGGGGCGGCCCAGGTGCTGCCGGCCAGCAGCAGGCTCCAGTTCGGGACCTCCTTGGCGAGGCCCTTCAGGTAGTGCGCGTCGGTGAACCAGACCTTCTCGAAGTCGTGGCCGATCTGCTTCAGCGGCGAGCCGTGCCAGGTCTGCAGCACGATCTGGCCGGGGCGGCGGACGAAGAAGTCCGGCAGGTGCGCGCTGGTGACGATGTACTTCGCGGTGGCCAGGGTCTCGAACCACTCCGGGCTCCAGAGCCGGACCGCGCCCGCCGACTGCGGCAGGTCCGCCTGCAGGTCGTCGGTGCCCCAGAAGTGCTCCAGCGGCAGGTCGCGGCGCACCAGCTCCTCGTGGATCGCCCGCGGCGAGTCCGAGTAGAGGCCGCCGAGCGCGACGTTGTAGAGCACCGTGTCGCGCAGCGGCAGCCGGCGGGCGGCCGGGTAGTCGACCGTCCGCAGCCGGCGCTGGCGCCAGCCGCTGCGCTCGTCCGGATGCAGTATGTTCTCGGACTCCAGCTGCAGGCCGTCGTGGTGGCGACGCTCCAGCACGATCCGCTTGCCGCGGGCCTCCACCTCCAGCGGCAGCGAGTTCCAGCACTCGGGCGCGATCAGCGCGTACGAGGTCATGTCCGGGTGGAAGACGGCGCCGACCGGGCGGAACGAGACGCTCCAGCCGCCCTGGGCCAGCGGCACGTTGCCCGCGAAGGACGCGGTCGGCACGGCCGGCAGCGCGGTCCGGAACCGGCCGTCCGCGATCTCCACCGGGTAGACGTGCTGCTCCTCGCCCCAGTGGTGGCGCACGACCAGCTCCCAGCGGTGGGTGCCGGGCAGCGGGAAGGTGCCGCTGAGCAGGAAGCCGTCCGCGCCGCGCGAGGTCACCTCGTGCACGACCGGCTGCAGCAGCTGGTCCAGGAACTGCAGGTAGCCGCCCGGGGAGGGCTTGGAGAAGAGGGCGCGCCGCTGCACGGGCTCGGCGTCGGGGTTCAGCACCAGGTTGAGCTGCTCCGGCGCGTTCCGGTCGTCCCAGACCAGCGAGGCGGTGGTGCCGTCGGCCAGCTCCAGGGTGGTGTCCCAGCGGTCGCGGGCGCGCTCCTCGGCGATCGGGTCCAGCTCGGCCCAGGACTCCCGGACCGCGGTGAGCTCGGAGATCCGCACGGTGGCGTGGAACTGCTGGAGGCTGCCGACCGAGGAGCCGGCGGTCACCGGGAAGGTCAGCTCGCGCTCGGACTCCACGTGGGTCATCCGCAGCCGGGCCCCGGCCAGCCGGACGCCGGAGCGGGCGGCGCCGGACACCTCGACCGTGTCGCCGCTCGCGGCCACCCCGGTCACCCGGACCTTGACGTTCTCCACCCGCAGGTAGACGCTGCCGTCGCGGACGAACGGGACGACCCGCACGTCCGGCTCGACCCAGTGCGAGGGCTGGTAGAGCGCGCTGTCCGCCCAGCCGGCCCAGACCCGGCCCTTGTAGACGCCGCCCTTGCCCGCGCCGGCGACCAGGACGCGCCAGTTGCCGTCCTTCCACTGGCCGCGGTGCTTGAGCTTCTCCGGGTCGAGCGCGACGGTGAAGCCGGCCCAGTCGCAGTTGTAGAGGTCGTGGTGGTTGGTGGCGGTGGCCTCGGGGCTGAACTGGGTCTTCATCGGCACGGCGATGACCCGGCGGCCCTTGGCCTCGCGCAGCACCAGGGTGCGCACCATGTCGTGCTTGTTGGCCGCGCCCAGCTGCTCCGGGTACGCGTGGCCGGTCAGCCGCAGCCGGCCGGCCTCCCAGCGGGCGTCGTAGAGCCGGCTGCGGATGACGGTGGAGTTGCGCAGGCTGAGCAGGCCGGCCGGCACGCTCTTGCGGCCGCCGCGCAGGAACGGGTAGTCGGCGTACGGGCGCAGCACGCCCTTGGCGACGACCCCGCCGTTGCTCTCGCCCTCGTACTTGATCTGCTCGACGAACTCGTCGATCCGGCCCTGCAGGGTCAGGTGGTACTTCAGCCGCAGCGGCGCGCGCAGCTTCTTGACCTGCTCGGGGCCGATCGCCCGCAGCAGCCGGCTGACGCTGGTGATGTACGCGTCCCGGTACTCCTTGTCGCCGTCCACGACGGACCAGAAGAACATCGGGATCTCTTCGACGAGGGTGTTCTCGTCGTAGGTCTTGAGGTACTCGGCGAAGCGCGGCTCGGTCTGCTTCCGCAGCCAGGCGCGGACCAGCTCGACCGAGGCGACCCGGTCGACCAGGCCCTTGGGGTTGGTGCGCATCTGGGTGATCGACATCTCGCCGACCTCGCGCTCGCGCCAGTGGTAGATCGGCTCGGAGAGCACGTCCACGCTCTTGGCGAGGTAGTGGTGCGGCACGCTGACCGGGGCGTCCTCGTACAGGATGCCCTCGGGGTAGACGATCCCGGCCGCGTCGAAGAAGGAGCGGCGGTAGACCTTGTTCCACGCGGTGCGGTCGGTGACCAGCGAGGGGATCTCGGTGATGTGCGTCTTCAGCACGGTCTTGGCGAACGGGCGGCTGTGGCCGCCGGACTGGTAGTAGCCGATCGCGCGGAAGCGCAGCACGTTGCCGGTGGCGAAGTCCGAGCCGGTCTCGTCCAGCGTGTTGATCATCAGCTCGTACGCACTGGGCGGCATCGAGTCGTCGCTGTCGACGAAGCACAGGAACTCGGCGTCCGGGTCGATGTGCCGGATACCGGTGTTGCGGGCCGCGCCGAGGCCCTTGTTGACCTGGCGGACCAGCCGGAACCGGGAGTCCTTGGCGGCGTACGCCTCGGCGAGGGCGGCGCTGTCGTCCTTCGAACCGTCGTCGACCATGACGCACTCGAAGTCCGTGAAGGTCTGGGCGGCGATCGAGTCGAGGCATTCCACGAGGTAGCGCTCGACGTTGTAGATCGGGACGACGATGGAGAGGCGGGGAGCCATCGGCTACGCAGGCCTTTCTCGGGAAGGAGCGTGGCAGCCCCCTCGGGGTCTGACCGCACTTTGATTCGGTGCGTACGTGCGCGTCGAATCCTACCCCCGGCCCATGGACCCCCCGGGGGCCGTCCGGGGCCCCCTGGGCAGGCCCACTACCCTGGGGCCATGCCCCGCTTCAGTGTGATCGTCCCGGTCTACCGGGTCGAGGAGTACCTCGCCGAGTGCCTCGCCTCGGTGCTCGGCCAGGACGGCCCGGACATCGAGCTGATCGCGGTGGACGACCGCTCCCCGGACGGCTGCGGCGCGCTGCTCGACACGGCCGCCGCCGAGGACCCCCGGGTGCGGGTGCTCCACCTGCCGGAGAACGTCGGCCTCGGCCCGGCCCGCAACGCCGGCCTCGCCGTCGCCACCGGCGACTACGTGCTCTTCCTCGACAGCGACGACACCCTGACCCCCGGTCTGCTGAAGGCCGTCGACGACCGGCTGCGGGCCGTCGGCGACCCGGACGTCCTGGTCTACGACTACGCCCGCACCTACGCGGACGGCCGGACCGTCCGGGCCGCCTCCGCCAAGGTCTTCGGCGCCCCGTCCCGGGAGGTCTTCGACCTCGCCGAGCGCCCCGAGCTGCTCGAACTGCTCCAGGTGGTGTGGAACAAGGCCTACCGCCGCGACTTCGTCACCGCCCAGGGCCTGACCTTCCCGGCCGGGTACTACGAGGACACCCCCTGGACGTACCCGGCGCTGCTCGCCGCCCGCGGCATCACCCTGCTCGACCGGGTCGGCGTCCACTACCGGCAGCGCCAGGAGGGCGGCAACATCCTGGCCACCGCCAGCCGCAAGCACTTCGACGTCTTCGGCCAGTACGACCTGGTCTTCGCGTTCCTCGACAGCCGCCCCGAGCTGGACCGCTGGCGCCCGGTGGTCTACGGCCGGATGCTGCACCACCTCAACACCGTGGTCTCCCGGCCCGGCCGGGTCCCGCCCGGCGACCGCCGGGAGTTCTTCCGCCGGGCCGCCGAGCACTGCGCCCGGCTGCGCCCGGCCGGCCACCGGATGTCCGGCGGGGTGTCCGGACTGCGCACCGAACTGCTCGGCCACGGCCGGTACACCGCCTACCAGGCGGTCCGGGCGCTGGCCCGGGCCCGCCGGATGGTCCGGCGCTGACGGCCGGTCCGACGGCCGGTCTCGCGGTGGGTCTGGCCGCCGGTCTGACGGCGGGCCTGACGGCCGTTCGGGGGACGGGCCGGTATAACCGGACGGTGGACTTCCTGACCCGTCTCCCGGTGATCGGCCCGATCGTGACGCGGGTGCTGCGCAGCCGCCCCTACCGCGCCTACGAGCACTTCACCGCGCTGCGCGGCAACCGACTGGCCGGCGCGGTCACCTTCTTCGGCTTCCTCGCGCTCTTCCCGCTGCTGACGGTCGCGCTGGCGATCGCCGTCGCGACCCTCAGCGACAGCCGGGTCGACGACATCCAGAAGCACGTCTCCGACCAGCTGCCGGGCATCTCCGACGCCCTCAACCTGCCCTCGCTGGTGGCCAACGCGGGTGCGGTCGGACTCGTCAGCGGCGTCCTGCTGGTGCTCTCCGGCCTCGGCTGGGTGGACACCATGCGGACCTCGATCCGGGACCTCTGGCAGCTGCCCGACGAGGAGGGCAACCCGCTGCTGCGCAAGGGCTGGGACTTCGTGGTCCTCGGCGGCCTCGGCCTGGTCTCGCTGGTCTCGCTCGGCGCCTCGGCCGCCGGGACGACGCTGGCCGGCCGGATCGCCGACTGGATCGGCCTGGGCTCGGGCGGGTACCTGCTCACCGCGGCCGGGCTGCTGATCGCCGTCGGCTGCGACATGCTGCTCTTCGCCTACCTGCTGGCGCCGTTCCCGCGGATCGCGCACCAGCACCGGCGGGACGTCCTGAAGGCCGCGCTGATCGGCGCGGTCGGCTTCGAGCTGCTGAAGATCCTGCTGTCCTCGTACCTCGGCTCGGTCGCGGGGAAGAGCCTCTACGGCGCCTTCGGCGTGCCGGTGGCGCTGCTGCTGTGGATCAACTTCGTCTGCCGGCTGCTGATGTACTGCGTGGCCTGGACGGCGACCGCCGACCCGGTGGCGGCCCGGCAGCGGGCCCGCGAGCGCGCCGCGGCGCTGGTCGCGGCCGCGGACGAGGAGGAGGCGGCCGACAGGGCGGAGGCGGCGGCCGAGGAGACGGCTGCGGAGGCGGCGGCCGAGGGGGCGGCTGCGGAGGGGGAGAAGGCCGAGGGGGCGGCTGCGGAGGGGGAGAAGGCCGAGGAGGCGGCGGCCGACGGGGAGGACCGGCCCCGGCCCCGGCGCTCCCAGGACGGGGAGGGCTGAGGCCGGGGGAGGGGCGCTCCGGCGGACCGGGCTCAGCGGGCGGCCGCGCGCCGCCGGTTCAGCAGCAGCACGGCACCCGCGCCGCCCGCCGTCAGGACCACCCCGACGACGACCCAGCCGACCGGCCCGAGGCCGTCGTCCCCGGCGGGGTCCGCCGCCCGGGCGGTCGCCGGGGCGGACCGGTCGGTGGCGGTCGGCGAGGGGTGCGGCGGCGGGGCGGGCACCCCGGCGGCACCGCCCGCCTGTCCGGTCGGCGTCGGCGCGGCGCTCTCGCCCTCCTCCACCAGCTTCCCGACCGGGGCCACCTTGCCGGCCGCGGCGAAGCCCCAGTCCAGCAGCGCGGCCGTCTCGTCGTACACCTTCTGATAGGTGGTGGGGTGCATCACCGTCACCAGCAGGGTGCGGCCGTTCCGTTCGGCGGCGCCGACGAAGGTCGAGCCGGCGTTGGTGGTGAAACCGTTCTTCACCCCGATCAGGCCCGGGTACTTGCCGAGCAGCCGGTCGGTGTTGGCGATCCCGAAGCTCCCGCGCTGCCCGGTGTTCCGGTCCACCGCGCCCGGGAACATCGCGTCGCGGGTCGCGCAGTAGCTCCGGAAGTCCGGGTTGCGCAGCCCCGCCCGGGCGAACAGCGTCAGGTCGTAGGCCGAGGACACCTGGCCGTCCGAGTCGTAGCCGTCCGGCGAGACCACCCTGGTGTCCCGGGCCTGCAGCGCCTCCGCCCGCGCCTGCATCTCGGCGACGGTCTGCTGGACGCCGCCGTTCATGTGCGCGAGGACGTGCACCGCGTCGTTCCCCGAGCTCAGGAACACCCCGCGCCAGAGGTCCTCGACCCGGTAGTCGAGGTCCTCCTTGATGCCGACCAGGCTGCTGCCCGCGCCGATCCCCTGGATCTCCTCGGGCGCGACCCGGTGCACGGCGTTGCGGTCGAACTTCGGCAGCACGGTGTCGGCGAAGAGGATCTTCAGGGTGGAGGCCGGGGCCAGCCGCAGATGCGGGTTGCTGGCCGCCAGCACCTCTCCTGACGCGGCGTCGGCGACTATCCAGGACTGTCCGGTGAGGTCCCCCGGCAGCGCCGGGGCGCCCGCCAGCGGATCCACCTGGACCCCCGGGAGCCCCAGCCGGTCGCCCCCGACCGAGGCCGACGGCGGCGACCCCGGCGGGGCCGCGACGGCCACCGGGGCGGCGAGCAGGAGCGGAAGGGCCGCGGCGGGCGCGGCGATCAGGCGTGCGAGCTTCGAGCTAGTGGGCACCAGCTGACGGTACCCACTCGGGACCCCCGCCGTCCGCCTCTCCGCCCCGGTCCGCCGCAGGAGGGGGCCGCCGTACGCCGAACGGACGCCCACGCATACTGGGGAAGCACACCGCCTTCACCTCCCCGCCCCACCGAGGACCGCCCCATGAAGCTCAGCCGCCGCACCTCCTGGTTCCTGACCGCCTTCGGCGTCTGGTCCCTGATCATCTGGACCACCTTCGTCAAGAACCTCTGGAAGGACTCCGGCGGCCAGGCCTTCACCGGCGGCGACCACTCCCAGCCCACCGCCTTCTTCTGGGTCCACCTCCTGCTGGCCCTCACCTCGCTCGCCCTCGGCCTCGCCATCGGCGCCCTCGGCGTCCGCGGCCTCCGCGCCGCCCGCCGGGAACCGGCCACCGGCTGAGCTGCGAAAACTCGTTGCCCGGGGGGCGGACGCCCTGGCAGGATCCCATCGCTCGAGCACGATCGACATGTCGTTCGTGCTTCCACGAAGAGGGGTGGGGTACTCCATGAAGACCACGCATCGCCGACGACTCGGCGCCGCCGTCACCGTCGCACTGACGGCGGGCCTGTTCGCCGCACCGGCCGTCGCCGCCGGGACCGACGTGACCCCTCCCGGGGTCGCCGTCTCCTCGACCGACTTCCCGTCCGGCCCCGGCGCGACCTCGGTCAAGTACGCCGGACAGATCGGCACCTTCGTCCTCACCGGTACCGACCTCGCCCCGGAGGGCGACACGGCCTCCGGTGTCGCCTGCTTCAGCTACGTGTTGAACGGGACCCTGGGGGTCTCCGACCGCCACTGCGGCCCCGGCACGGTCGCGGCCGGTCCGGACGGCACCGTCGGCGTCGCCCTGCGCGTCCCGCAGTGGGGCACCAACATCCTGACCGTCCAGGCCGAGGACAACGCCGGCAACGTGAGCCAGCCGTTCTCCTACACCTTCTACGCCCGCTCCAACCCCAACCCGCCGCAGGCACCCGGGGACGTCGACGGGGACGGCGTGCCGGACATCCTGCTGCCGGACGCCGCGGGGAACCTCCAGATCATCGGCGCCTCCGCCGCCGACACCACGCCGACCTCCGTCGTGGCCGCCTCGGCCGCACCGAACCGGACCTCGTGGAGCACCGTCCAGCTCGCCCACCGGGGCTGGCGGGGTCATGCCCCGATCGACGATGTGCTGATGCACGAGCCCGGGTCGACCACGCTGGACTTCTACTACAACGCCGACTACGGCACGTTCCGCCAGGCCCCGAGCAACGTCGCCCGGCCCACGTCCTGCCAGAGCGCCGCGGGCACCGCGACCGCCTGCCCGGCCGACTACGCGCGCGACTGGAGCCGGGCCGACCAGCTGGTCGCCCTCGGTTCGCTCAACACCCAGCCGCTCGCCTCGCTGCTGACCGTCGAGAACGGGGACCTCTGGCTGTTCCCCAACCCCGGGCTGCAGTACCGGCTCTCCACCGCCCGCAGGCTCACCACCGGCGGAGCCTGGGCCGGCCTCGACCTGATCGCCCCCGGCCCCGACGCCACGGGCAAGCTCGCCCTGTGGGCGCGCGAGCGGGCCACCGGAGCGCTGCACGCGTACCCGGTCCCGAAGCTCGCGAACGGCACCTTCGACTTCTCCGCGCTCGCCGACCCGACGGCGGGCGTGGTCGCCACCGGCTTCACCACCGACGCCTACCCGGTGCTCGGCAGCTCCGGCGACGGCGACGGCGACAAGGTGCCCGACCTGTGGGCCGTCACCGCCGACCGGCACCTGCTGACCTACCGGGGCCTCACGGACCCGAAGGACCTCGGCCTCCTGCGCTGAGCAACGCGAAGGCCCCCGTCCGGAGCGGACGGGGGCCTTCGGCGTGGGACCGGGATCAGAAGCGGCGGGTGACCAGGGCGCGCTTCACTTCCTGGATCGCCTTGGTGACCTCGATGCCGCGGGGGCAGGCCTCCGAGCAGTTGAAGGTGGTCCGGCAGCGCCAGACGCCCTCACGGTCGTTGAGGATCTCCAGCCGCTGCTCCGCGCCCTCGTCGCGCGAGTCGAAGATGAAGCGGTGGGCGTTGACGATCGCGGCCGGGCCGAAGTACTGGCCGTCGTTCCAGAACACCGGGCAGGACGACGTGCACGCGGCGCACAGGATGCACTTGGTGGTGTCGTCGAAGCGCTCGCGGTCCTCGGCGGACTGCAGGCGCTCGCGGGTCGGCTCGTTCCCCTTGGTGATGAGGAACGGCATGACGTCCTTGTACGCCTGGAAGAACGGGTCCATGTCCACGATCAGGTCCTTGAGGACCGTCAGGCCCTTGATGGCCTCGATCGTGATCGGCTTCTCCGGGTTGACGTCCTTGAGCAGGGTCTTGCACGCCAGCCGGTTGCGGCCGTTGATCCGCATGGCGTCGGAGCCGCAGATGCCGTGGGCACAGGAACGGCGGTAGGTGAGGGTGCCGTCCTGCTCCCACTTGATCTTGTTGAGCGCGTCCAGGACGCGCTCCTTCGGGTCCATCTCCAGCTGGTAGTCGACCCACACCGGGTCCGGGTGCTCCTCCGGGTTGAACCGGCGGATCCGGACGGTGACGGTGATCAGCTTGGTGCCGCCGGCCTCGGCCGCGTCCAGAGCGGCCGAGTGCTTCTCCATGGTCGGAGTGCTCATCAGTACTTACGCTCCATCGGCTGGTAGCGGGTCGTGACGACCGGCTTGTAGTCGAGGCGGATGGAGGTGCTGCCGTCGGCGGCGACCTCCTGGTACGCCATGGTGTGCTGCATGAACTTCACGTCGTCACGGGTCGGGAAGTCCTCGCGGTAGTGACCGCCGCGCGACTCCTCGCGGGCGAGCGCGGAGACGGCCAGGACCTCGGCCAGGTCGAGCAGGTTGCCCAGCTCGATGGCCTCCAGCAGGTCCGTGTTGTAACGGAAGCCCTTGTCCTGGATCGAGACGTTCTTGTAGCGCTCCTTCAGGCCGGCGATGTCCTCGACCGCCTGCTTCAGGGTCGCACCGGTGCGGTACACCATCGCGTTGGCGTCCATGGACTCCTGCAGCTCCTTGCGGATCTGCGCCACGGACTCGGTGCCGGTGGACTCGCGGAGCGAGTCCACGAGGTTCTGGACGAGCTGCTCCGGGTTCTCCGGCAGCGGCACGAACTCGTTGGCGTCGGCGAAGCCCGCGGCGGCGAGGCCGGCGCGACGGCCGAAGACGTTGATGTCCAGCAGCGAGTTGGTGCCCAGACGGTTGGCGCCGTGCACCGACACGCAGGCGACCTCGCCGGCCGCGTACAGGCCCGGGACGACGTCGGTGTTGTTGCGCAGCACCTCACCCTCGACGTTGGTCGGGATGCCGCCCATGGCGTAGTGCGCGGTGGGCTGGATCGGGATCGGGTCCGTGTAGGGCTCGATGCCGAGGTAGGTACGGGCGAACTCGGTGATGTCCGGGAGCTTGGCGTCCAGCTGCTCCGGCGGCAGGTGGGTCAGGTCCAGGTAGACGTGGTCGCCGTCCGGACCGCAGCCCCGGCCCTCGCGGATCTCGGTGTAGATCGCGCGGGAGCAGACGTCACGGGACGCGAGGTCCTTCATGACGGGGGCGTAGCGCTCCATGAAGCGCTCGCCGTCCTTGTTGCGCAGGATGCCGCCCTCGCCGCGGGCGCCCTCGGTGAGCAGGATGCCCATCCGCCAGATGCCCGTCGGGTGGAACTGGAAGAACTCCATGTCCTCCAGCGGCAGGCCGCGGCGGTAGGCCACCGCCTGGCCGTCACCGGTGAGGGTGTGGGCGTTCGAGGAGACCTTGAACATCTTGCCGGTGCCGCCGGAGGCGAACACGACGGCCTTGGCCTGGAAGACGTGGATCTCGCCGGTGGCCAGCTCGTAGGCGACGACGCCGGCCGTGCGGCCCTCGTTGATCAGCAGGTCCAGGACGTAGAACTCGTTGAAGAACTCGACGCCGTGCTTGACGCAGTTCTGGAACAGCGTCTGGAGGATCATGTGACCGGTGCGGTCGGCCGCGTAGCAGGAACGGCGGACCGGGGCCTCGCCGTGGTTGCGGGAGTGGCCGCCGAAGCGGCGCTGGTCGATCCGGCCCTGCTCGGTGCGGGAGAAGGGCAGACCCATCTTCTCCAGGTCGAGGACCGCGTCGATGGCCTCCTTGCACATGATCTCGGCGGCGTCCTGGTCGACCAGGTAGTCACCACCCTTGACCGTGTCGAAGGTGTGCCACTCCCAGTTGTCCTCCTCGACGTTGGCGAGGGCGGCGCACATGCCGCCCTGGGCCGCGCCGGTGTGGGACCGGGTCGGGTAGAGCTTGGTCAGGACCGCGGTGCGGCTGCGCTGCGTCGACTCGATGGCGGCGCGCATCCCGGCGCCGCCGGCGCCGACGATGACGGTGTCGTACTGGTGAATCTGCATGGGGGGTTAACTCGCCTCTGGCCTCTGCCGATGTCCGATGTGGATGCTGTCGGCTCAGATGTTGGGATCGAAGGTGAAGATCACCAGGGTGCCGAGCAGCACGGTGAAGACCGTGGCGGTACCCATGAGGCCCTTCAGCCAGAGCCGGGTGGAGTCCTTCTCGGCGTAGTCGTTGATGACCTGACGCATGCCGTTGGCGCCGTGCAGCATGGCGAGCCAGAGCATGGTGAGGTCCCAGACCTGCCAGAACGGCGAGGCCCAGCGGCCGGCCACGAAGGCGAAGCCGATCTTGGAGACGCCGCCGTCGAGCACCAGCATGATCAGCAGGTGGCCGAGGATCAGCACCACGAGGACGATGCCGGACAGGCGCATGAAGAGCCAGGCCAGCATCTCGAAGTTGGTACGGGTGCGGCGCGGGGTCTTCTTCGACCGCTGCCTGGCCGGTTCGATCACGAACGCGTCGGCCGGGTTGCCGGTACCGAGACCCTTGGCGGTGTGCGCCTGGGCGGAGGGGACCACCACAGCGTCGGAGATTTCCGTGGACATGTCTCAGATCACTTCCCGAACCAGGAGGTCAGCGTGTGCTGCAGGATCGGGTAGAAGGCGCCCGCCATGAGGACGACCCAGACTCCGACCACGGTCCAGAGCATCTGCTTCTGGTACTTCGGGCCCTTGGACCAGAAGTCGACGGCGACGACGCGCAGTCCGTTCAGGGCGTGGAACAGGATGGCGGCCACCAGGCCGTACTCCATCAGGTTCACGAGGGGCGTCTTGTACGTCTGAATGACGGTGTCGTACGCCTCGGGCGACACCCGCACCAGCGCGGTGTCCAGGACATGGGCGAACAGGAAGAAGAAGATGAGGACGCCGGTGACTCGATGAGCCACCCAGCTCCACATGCCTTCCCGGCCGCGGTACAGCGTTCCAGCCGGCACGGAAAAACCCTCCGGAAGCGATTGGGGGCTCGGCCGGCTTCGGTGTCGGTCAGCCCGGCCGGGTACGGTCCACCGGCCGCGAGCATCCTATCGACGCCTTGTCGGGAACCGCCTCCGGGGGTCCGAGGTGTGATCAATCAGGCACGACTGGCCTAGTCGGACGGGAACCCGGGCGTCGATCGCTACGCAGGGTGACCGATCGGGTGCTCCAGGTCGCGCTACGGTGGCCCACCCGTCCGCCGCCGACACCCCGCCGAGGCCCCCGTGCCGCACCGCGTCCCGCGTCCCGCCCGCACCCCGCGTCCGTCCCGCCCTCCCGCTCCGCTGCTGGCCACCCCCCTGCTGGCCGGGGCGCTGCTGCTCGCCGGCGGCTGCGCCGCCCCGGCGGGCGGCTCGGCCGACCGGGCCGCCGCCGCCCCGGCCCGGGAGCTGTCCGCCGCCGAACTGCGCGCCGCCGCGGTCACCGACGCGGAGCTGGGGCCCGGCTTCACCGTCACCGTGATCGCCCCCGGCCACGGCGAGACCGGCCCCGACGGCGGCCGGGAGACCGCCGACAAGCCGGTCTGCCAGCCGTTGCTGGACGCGGTGGCGCCGGCGGCGGGCCCGGCGAAGGCCGCCCGGGCCTCCGCCTCCCCGGTGCCGGTGTCGGCGGTGCCGTACGCGGAGACCGATCTGAGCGTGGCCCTGGCCGCCGACCCCTCGGGGAGCCTGTACGGCGGACTGCTCGGCTACCGGGGCGACCGGGCGGCCCGGCTGCAGGCGGAACTGGAGGGACTGTTCGCTCCGTGCGCGGAGTTCTCCTCGACCGCGCCGCCGCCCCCGGCGGACCGGAGCCGGGGAGCGACCCGGACCGGGCACCGGCTGAGCCGGAACGACACGCCCACGCCCGAGGGAGCCGACGCGGCGACGGGTTTCACCCTCACGAATGAATCCGGTGCGGTGGTGCTCGCGCAGCGTGCCGTCATGGCGCGGGTCGGACCGGCCCTGGTGGTGTTCAGCACGGTGGGCGTCGGCGCCGAGCCGGCCCCGGTGCCGGACGAGCGGGTCGTCCGGCACCAGGTGGCCAAGCTGCGCGCGGCCCAGAAGGGCTGAGGCCCGGAAAGGCTGAGGCCCGGAAAGGCTGAGCCCCGGAAAAGCCGGAGCCCCGGGCGCCGAGGGCGCCCGGGGCGGGGATCAGCGGGCCCCGGCCCCCGAATGGGTGGCGACCAGGTGCTCCAGCCGGGTGAGGGCGATCCGGCGCAGCTCGTCGGCGGCGACCAGGCGCTCCTCGTCGGGATCGTTGGCGAGACGGGTGCGGATCGAGCTGAGTACGGCGTCGAGCATCTCCTCGGGGTCGATGCCCTCCAGGCAGACCACGAAGACATGGCCGAACCGTGCCTCGTAGGCCGCGTGGGCCGCCCGCAGCGCGGTGTGCGCCGCCTGGCTGCCGGGTGCGCGCATGCCGAGGAGCGGCTGCGGCATCCAGCTCTCGTCCGCCAGCGCCTCGGCCAGGTCGGCCGGACGCAGGTCGTACGAGGCCTCGCTGGCGGCGGCGCGCAGGGACTCTATGTCGGGGTAGGGCCGGTGGGCGGTGAGCCGGAGGGCCCAACGGTGGCTGCCGCAGCAGGCGAGCAGGGCCTCCTCCGCGGCTCCGGCGTCGGCCTCGTTGAAACGGTGCAACCCGAGGAGGGTCGGTTCGTCCCTGGGGTCGAGCCTCGGTGACGGAATGTCGCTGGCCAGCGGGTCCTCCTCGTGAGGGCGGGAAGGGGCCGGTGAAGTGGCGGTGACGGCAGGTGAAGTATCAGGCTGCGGAACGGCGTCCAACGCCCGCCCGGCAGCGGCTCAACGGTAGTTGAGCCGTCATCAGTTGGGGAGGGCGCACGCGGATTTCATCCGAACGAGCTATCAAGTTGTGACGTTGACACCTCCGTGTCAGCGCCCTCCCCTTCTTCGTCTGCTAATACGCACCGCCTCCGGTGCTCCCGCCGGTGCTCCCGTCGCCCGGTGCCGGGTCAGAGCTCCCGGTGGACCTTGTGGTTGGCGGCCTGGGCCCGGGGGCGGACCACCAGCAGGTCGATGTTGACGTGCGGGGGCCGGGTGACGGCCCAGGCGACGGTGTCGGCGATGTCCTCGGAGTCGAGGGGTTCGGCGACACCGGCGTACACGGCGGCGGCCTTCTCCTCGTCGCCGCGGAAGCGGGTCACCGCGAAGCCCTCGGACCTGACCATGCCCGGGGCGATCTCGATCACCCGGATCGGCTCCCCGCACAGCTCCAGCCGGAGCGTCGCGGCGATGGTGTGCGCGGCGTGCTTGGCCGCGACGTAGCCGCCGCCGCCCTCGTACGCGGCGAGCGCGGCGGTGGACGACATGACCAGGACGGTGCCGTCGCCGCTCGCCCGCAGGGCCGGCAGCAGCGCCTGGGTCATGTGCAGCACGCCGAGCACGTTGACCTGGTACATGGCGAGCCAGTCGGCCGGGTCGCCGTGCTCCACGGTCTCCGCGCCGATCGCGCCGCCGGCGTTGTTCACCAGGACGTCCACCCGGCCGAGCCCGGCCGCGAAGGCGTCCACGGCGGCCCGGTCGGTGACGTCCAGGGTGTGGGCGCGGCCCCCGATCTCCTTGGCCAGCGCCTCGATCCGGTCGGTCCGGCGGGCGGTCAGCACCACCTCGAAGCCCTCGGCGGCGAGCCGGCGGGCGGTCGCCGCGCCGATCCCACTGCTCGCACCGGTGACGACGGCCACCTTCTGCTCGGTCATTGCCACTCCTGGGATAGCCCGGTCGGTTCGGCCGATCATCTCAAGACCGCCGACGGGCGGCGCAGGGGCGGGGTCCCGGGGCCAGGTCGAACACTTTGAGCCATGATTCGAACGGCCGGGGGCCGGGCGCCGCCGTCCGGAGCGTCCGCGAACCGCCGGGCCGGGAGCGGCGTTACCGCCGTCGCCGATGGTCGTTGCACTGGGCAGGCACCATGGGGAAGGCGGCTGAAACAAGATGTCATACCCACCGGCGCGGCCGGTATGCGCCCATCCGGGCAGTGATTTTCGGGAAGTCAGGCCAAATCCCCCCAACGGGCCTACCCTTGTTGAGATGAACCGTCGTGAGTCCGCCCAGTCGGCCGTCACCCTCACCGCTGCACGCCCCGCCGCCGGTCTCCGTGACCGGGTACGCGAGCTGGAGCCCGAGCTGATCGCCTTCCGGCGGGACCTGCACCGGCACCCGGAGCTGGGCCGCCAGGAGTTCCGTACCACCGGCCGGCTGCGCGACCGTCTGGTCGCGGCCGGCCTCGCCCCCCGGATCCTCCCGGGCGGCACCGGAATGCTCGTCGACATCGTTCCCGAATCCGCCCCGCGCGGGGCCGAGTTCCTCGCCTTCCGCGCCGACATCGACGCCCTGCCGATCGACGACGCCAAGACCGAGGTGCCCTACCGGTCGAGCGTCCCCGGCCGGGCCCACGCCTGCGGCCACGACGTGCACACCTCGGTGGTGCTCGGCACCGCGCTGGTGCTCGCCGAGGCGGCCCGGACCGGGGAACTCCGCCGCCCGGTCCGGCTGGTGTTCCAGCCCGCCGAGGAGGTCATGCCCGGCGGCGCCCTCGACGTGATCGCGGCCGGCGGCATGGAGGGCGTCGGCCGGATCTTCGCCGTGCACTGCGACCCCAAGGTGGAGGCGGGCCGGATCGCCCTGCGGGTCGGGGCGATCACCTCGGCCTGCGACCGTCTGGTCCTGCACCTGGACGGCCCCGGCGGCCACACCGCGCGGCCGCACCTGACCACCGATCTGGTCACCGCGATCGCCAGGACCGCCGCCGAGCTGCCGGCCGCGCTGGCCCGCCGGATGGACCCGCGCTGGGGCGTCTCGCTGGTCTGGGGCCGGATCGCCGCCGGCTCCGCGCCCAATGTGATCCCGCAGCACGCCGAACTGGAGGGCACCGTCCGCTGCCTGGAGCTGGACGGCTGGCGGCAGGCGCCGGACCTGCTGCACGAGTTGATCGCCCGGCTCGCCGAGACCCACCGCGCCAAGTGGACGCTGGACTACCACCGGGGCGTGCCGCCGGTGGTCAACGAGGCGGGCTCGGTGGGCCTGCTGGACGCCGCGATGACCGCGCGCTTCGGCGGGTCCGGGGCGACCGTGGTGGAGGACACCGAGCAGTCGCTCGGCGGGGAGGACTTCTCCTGGTACCTGGAGCACGCCCCCGGCGCGCTGGCCAGGCTCGGCGTCCGCACTCCCGGCGACACCGCCGTCCGGGACCTGCACCAGGGCCGCTTCGACGCGGACGAGCGGGCGATCGCGGTCGGGGTGGAGCTGTTCGCCGCGCTGGCGCTGGAGCCCGGGACGCCCTGACCGCACCGGCGCCCGGGAGGCCCTGACACACTCCCTCGTAACGACCTGAACCGGACACCCACCGAGGGTGTCCGGTTTGTCGCAATACCCCCTTTATTTCGGGTTACGTACACTGGGTTGGGCCAGTTCCAATCACCCTCAGTGAAGGGGAAAGGAGTGTCGGGTGGACCGTGAGACCACGGTTTGATAACAACCCGAATGCTCCGGCGGCCCGTAACCCAACCGTGTTCTACGCGCGTTACGGTGGCGTCCGACCACGCTAAACGGGTGCGTGTGAGAAGGAGATATTCCCTTGCGCCGTTCTACCAAGCTCGCTGCGGTTGTGCTCTCGGGTTCCCTGGGCATCGCCTCGCTCGCCGCATGCGGCGCAAAGAGCAATGACACTTCCGCCTCCTCCGGCGCCTCCGACGGTGCGCTGAAGGTCGGTATGGCCTACGACATCGGCGGCCGTGGCGACCAGTCCTTCAACGACTCCGCCGCGCGCGGTCTCGACCAGGCCAAGTCCCAGCTCGGTGTCGCCGTCACCGAGGCCGACGCCAAGACCGGCGAGGCCGAGGCCGACAAGGAGACCCGTCTCAAGAACCTGGTGACCGCCGGTTACAACCCGGTCATCGCGGTCGGCTTCGTCTACCAGGCGGCCGTCGAGAAGGTCGCCAAGGAGAACCCGAACACCAAGTTCGCGATCATCGACTCGGCGTCCGACACCCAGCCGAGCAACGTCACCTCGCTGACGTTCTCCGAGCAGGAGGGCTCCTACCTCGCCGGTGTCGCCGCCGCCCTCAAGACGAAGACCAAGCACGTGGGCTTCATCGGCGGTGTGCAGACCGAGCTGATCAAGAAGTTCGAGGCCGGTTACCGCGCGGGCGTCAAGTCCGTCGACCCGAACATGCCGGTCGAGGTCACCTACCTGACCACCCCGCCGGACTTCTCCGGCTTCGCCGCCCCCGACAAGGGCAAGGAAGCCGCGCAGGGCCAGCTCGACAAGAAGGCCGACGTCATCTACACCGCCGCCGGCTCCTCCGGCAACGGTGCGATCGAGGCGGCCGCCGGTGCCGGCGCCCTGGCCATCGGTGTCGACTCCGACCAGGCCGCGCAGCCCGCTCTGGCGAAGTACAAGAACAGCATCATGACCTCGATGGTCAAGAACGTCGACAAGGCCGTTTTCGCCTACATCGAGTCCGCCAAGAAGGGCCAGGTCTTCACCGGTGTGAAGAACTTCGACCTCAAGGCCGACGGTGTCTCGCTCGCCACCACCGGCGGCAAGATCGACGACATCAAGAGCAAGCTCGACGAGGCCGCCACCGGCATCAAGAACGGCGCCATCACCGTCCCGACCGACCCGTCCAAGATCTAAGGGTCCACGGTTCGACCGGACGTCGCTGCCGCTGCCGCCTGCCCGGCAGCGCGATGATGGACGCAACATCAGGGAGGGGCCCGGAAGGGTGCGCTCAGTGCGTACCCCCGGGCCCCGTCCCGTCCCCCCAGCCTTTTCGCTTTTGGCCCTCCAGCGCAACGACGCGCCTCCAGACCACCAGGAGATCGCCATCACCGCATCCGACCCCGCCCCGACCACGGGCGGCAACCCCAGCGCGGGGACGGCGACACCGGCCGTCGAACTGCGCGGCATCACCAAGCGCTTCCCCGGCGTCGTGGCCAACCACGACATCAACCTCACCGTCCGCACCAGCACCGTGCACGCCCTCATGGGCGAGAACGGCGCCGGCAAGTCGACGCTGATGAAGATCCTCTACGGCATGCAGAAGCCGGACGAGGGCACCATCGCGATCAACGGCGAGCTGTGCGAGTTCAACACCCCCGGCGAGGCCATCGCGCGCGGCATCGGCATGGTGCACCAGCACTTCATGCTCGCCGACAACCTCACCGTGTGGGAGAACGTCGTCCTCGGCGGCGAGCACCTGTACGGCATCGGCGGCAAGGCCAAGGCGAAGATCAAGGAGATCTCCGACCAGTACGGCCTGGGCGTGCGCCCCGACGCCCTGGTCGAGGACCTCGGCGTGGCCGACCGCCAGCGGGTCGAGATCCTCAAGGTGCTCTACCGCGGCGCCAAGATCCTGATCCTCGACGAGCCCACCGCGGTGCTCGTCCCGCAGGAGGTCGACGCCCTGTTCGACAACCTGCGGGAGCTGAAGTCCGAGGGCGTCACCGTCATCTTCATCTCGCACAAGCTGCACGAGGTGCTCTCGGTGGCCGACGCGATCAGCGTCATCCGCCGCGGCACCACCGTCGGCGACGCGGACCCGAAGAGCGTCACCGCCCGCCAGCTCGCCGAGCTGATGGTCGGCGCCGAGCTCCCCTCCCCGGAGAGCCGCGAGTCCACCGTCACCGCCGACGAGATGCTGCGCGTCGACGGCCTGCGGATCGCCAAGACCGACGCCGAGGGCATCGAGCGCGTCGTCCTGGACGACATCTCGCTGCGCATCCACAAGGGCGAGATCCTCGGCATCGCCGGTGTCGAGGGCAACGGCCAGGCCGAACTGGTCGAGGCCGTGATGGGGATGCTCCCGCTGGACGGCGGCACCGTCGTCCTGGACGGCCAGGACCTCTCCGGCACCCTCACCCGGGCCCGCCGCGAGGCCGGCATCGGCTACATCCCCGAGGACCGCCACCGGCACGGTCTGCTGCTGGAAGCCCCGCTCTGGGAGAACCGGATCCTCGGCCACGTCACCGAGCGGCCCAACTCCAAGGGCGTGCTGCTCGACCCGGCCGCCGCCCGCAAGGACACCCAGCGGATCGTCGAGGAGTACGACGTCCGCACCCCCGGCATCGAGGTCACCGCGGCCTCCCTCTCCGGCGGCAACCAGCAGAAGCTGATCATCGGCCGCGAGATGAGCCACCAGCCCAAGCTGCTCATCGCCGCCCACCCCACCCGCGGTGTGGACGTCGGCGCCCAGGCGCAGATCTGGGAGCACATCCGGGTCGCCCAGCGGGCCGGCCTCGCCGTGCTGCTGATCTCGGCCGACCTGGACGAGCTGATCGGCCTCTCCGACACCATCCGGGTGATCTACCGCGGCCGGCTGGTCGCCGACGCCGACCCGGCCACCGTGACCGCCGAGGACCTCGGCACCGCGATGACCGGTGCCGCCCGGGGCCACATCGAGTCCGAGCCGGAGGCGGTCGCCGAGGCGCAGGCCCTGGCGGCCGAGGGCACCGAGGCGCAGTCCGCGGCCCCCACCGACACCGCCCCCACCGACACCGCCGACGACCAGCAGGCGGGGGAGTAGCCACATGACCAGTCCCAACCCCACCGCCGGGCCCGCGCGGGCGAAGCGGTTCGACGGCGAGAAGATCGTCCTCGCCCTCGCGGCGCCGGTGCTCGCCGTGCTGCTGTCCGTCGTGATCTGTTCCGTCCTCCTGGCGACCTCGGGCAAGAACCCGTTCGACGCCTGGAACGTGATGATCACGTACGCGACCAAGTCGGACGGCCAGGTGGCCATCCTCAACCGGTCCACCACGTACTACCTGGCCGCCGCGGCCGCCGCCTTCGGCTTCCGGATGAACCTCTTCAACATCGGTGTCGAGGGCCAGTACAAGGTCGCCGCGCTGTTCGCGGCCTTCGTCGGCAGCAAGCTCGACCTGCCGTCGTTCATCCAGATCCCGCTGCTGCTGATCACCGCCATGCTGGTCGGCGGTCTGTACGCGAGCATCGCCGGTCTGCTGAAGGTCTTCCGCGGCGTCAGCGAGGTCATCTCGACCATCATGCTGAACGCCATCGCGGTCGCCATCGTCGGCCTGCTGCTCGTCCCCGGCATCTTCGCGCCGGACAAGAAGGGCACCGGCAACGCGATCCAGACCGCCCCGGTCTCGGAGTCCAGCCACTTCTTCGCGATCAACACCGACGGCGGCCCGCTCTACGGCTTCCTCTTCATCGCGATCCTGGTCGGCGTCGCCTTCCAGTTCACCCTGACCCGCACCCGCTTCGGCTTCGACCTGCGCGCCACCGGCCGCTCGGAGACCGCGGCCACCGCGTCCGGTGTGAACGTCAAGCGCATGGTCGTCATCTCGATGGTGGTCTCCGGTGCGCTGGCCGGTCTGATCGGTCTGCCCGAGCTGCTGCAGAACTCGTACAACTTCGGCCAGAGCTTCCAGGGCGGCCTCGGCTTCCTGGGCATCTCGGTCGCCCTGCTCGGCCGCAACAGCCCGATCGGCATGGCCTTCGCCGCAGTGCTGTTCGCCTTCCTCGACTCCACCGGCGCCCAGCTGCCGCTCCAGGGCGGCTTCCCGTTCGAGATCGTCCCGGTCATGCAGGGCACCATCGTCATCTGTGTCGTCGTCGCCTACGAGCTGGTGCGGCGCTACGGCCTCAAGCGCCAGCAGCAGAAGGTCGGCGCCGAGCTCGCCGCCCAGGCCGCCGCGGCCGCCGAGAAGAAGGAGGTGTCCGCATGAGCACGGCCACCGCTGCCCGCGCCAAGGCGCCGGGCGCTCCCGCCAAGAAGCGCAAGATGTCCTGGCCGGTGGTGCTGCTGCTGATCGCGGGCGCCCTGGTCCTCTTCTCGGTCGTCGGTGTCATCACCGGCAACCACTCGCTGACCTCCTCCGGTCAGGTCACCGCCGCGCTCAGCGCCGCCGTGCCGATCGGCATGGCCGGTCTGGGCGGTCTCTGGTCCGAGCGGGCCGGCGTGGTCAACATCGGCCTCGAAGGCATGATGGTCGCTGGCACCTTCTGCGGCGCCTGGGGCGGCTACCTGGTCAGCCCGTGGTTCGGCCTGGTGGCCGGCATGCTCGGCGGCGCGCTCGGCGGTCTGCTGCACGCCGTCATCACGGTGACCTTCGGCGTCGACCACATCGTCTCCGGTGTCGGCGTCAACCTGCTGATCCCCGGCATCTGCGCCTACGTCAACCGGATCTACTACAAGGACTACATCTCCGTCGGCGCCGGTGCGAACCAGTCCCCGCCGGCCGATCCGCTGCCGTACATCACGATCCCCGGCCTCTCCTCGGGGCTGAAGGACATCGAGGCGCACCACTGGTTCGTGGTCTCGGACGTCGCCGGTGTGCTCGGCGGCCTGGTCACCAACATCTCGGTGGTCGTGCTGCTGGCCGGCGCGCTGATCGTGGCGAGCTACTTCGCCCTCTGGCGCACCGTGTTCGGCCTGCGGCTGCGCTCCTGCGGCGAGAACCCGACCGCGGCCGAGTCGCTGGGCGTCAACGTCTACAAGTACAAGTACCTCGCGGTCATCATGTCCGGCGCCTTCGCGGGCCTCGCCGGCGCGTACCTCTCGCTGGTCGCGGCGCACTTCTACAAGGACGGCCAGACCAACGGCCGCGGCTTCATCGGCCTCGCGGCGATGATCTTCGGCAACTGGATGCCGGGCGGCCTCGCCATGGGCGCCGGCCTGTTCGGCTTCACCGACAGCCTCCAGCTGCGCGACCCCGAGTCGGTGCACGCGCTGATCCTGGTGGTCGCCATCGCGATGGCGCTGCTGGCGGCCTGGCACCTGTACCGCCGCAAGCACACCGCGGCGCTGATCTCGCTGGTGGTCTCCGGCGGCCTGTTCGCCTGGTACTTCACCACCGACGAGGTGCAGCGCCCGCTGATCGTCGCCACGCCGTACGTGATCACCCTGGTGGTGCTCGCGCTGGCCTCGCAGCGGCTGCGCCCGCCGAAGGCGGACGGTCAGATCTACCGCAAGGGCCAGGGCAAGTGACGTCCGCGGCCGAGGCGGCCGGAGTGGCCGGGGCGGCCGGAGCGGTCGACTGGGACGCGCTGCGGGCGGCGGCGCGCGAGGCGATGAGCCACGCGTACGCGCCGTACAGCAAGTTCCCGGTCGGCGCCGCCGCCCTGGTGGACGACGGCCGGACGGTCACCGGCTGCAATGTGGAGAACGCCTCGTACGGCCTGGCGCTGTGCGCCGAGTGCGGCCTGGTCTCCATGCTGCACGCGACCGGCGGCGGCCGGCTGACCGCGTTCACCTGTGTGGACGGGGCGGGCGAGCTGCTGATGCCGTGCGGCCGCTGCCGTCAGCTGCTGTACGAGCACGGCGGACCGGACCTGCTGGTCGAGCTGCCCTCCGGGGTGCGCCCGATGAGTGAGGTCCTGCCCGACGCGTTCGGGCCGGAGCGCCTGTAGGCGCGGCTCTGGCACTGCCGTTTGTTACGCGCGTAGAGTGTCGCGAGTGGGGCCCTTCCGGGTCGACTCGCGGCACTCTTCGCCTTTTGTACCTCGCATGTTGAACCTCTCTTGGAGCAATGGAGCATCCATGGACGCCATCTCCGTCATCAGGACCAAGCGCGACCGCGGAGAGCTGAGCCATGCTCAGATCGACTGGGTCATCGACGCCTACACCCGCGGGGAGGTCGCCGACGAGCAGATGTCCGCGCTGGCCATGGCCATCCTGCTGAACGGCATGAACCCGGGCGAGATCAGCCGCTGGACGGACGCGATGATCCGCTCCGGCGTCCGGATGGACTTCTCCTCGCTGGCGCAGCCCACCAGTGACAAGCACTCCACCGGTGGCGTCGGCGACAAGATCACCCTGCCGCTCGCCCCGCTGGTCGCCGCCTGCGGTGCCTCGGTGCCGCAGCTGTCGGGCCGCGGCCTCGGCCACACCGGCGGCACCCTCGACAAGCTGGAGTCCATCCCCGGCTGGCGCGCCCTGCTCTCCAACGAGGAGATGCTCCAGGTGCTGCACGACGCCGGCGCGGTCATCTGCGCGGCCGGCGACGGCCTCGCCCCGGCGGACAAGAAGCTGTACGCCCTGCGCGACGTCACCGGCACCGTCGAGGCGATCCCGCTGATCGCCTCCTCGATCATGTCCAAGAAGATCGCCGAGGGCACCGGCGCGCTCGTCCTGGACGTCAAGGTCGGCTCCGGCGCGTTCATGAAGAACCTCGACGACGCCCGCGAGCTGGCCCGCACCATGGTCGGCCTCGGCACCACCGCCGGCGTCAACACGGTCGCCCTGCTCACCGACATGTCGACCCCGCTCGGCCTCACCGCGGGCAACGCGCTGGAGGTCCGGGAGTCGGTCGAGGTGCTGGCCGGCGGCGGCCCCGCCGACGTGGTCGAGCTGACCCTCGCGCTGGCCCGCGAGATGCTCGCCGCCGCGGGCGTGCACGGCAAGGACCCGGCCGACGCGCTGCGGGACGGCTCCGCGATGGACCACTGGCGCCGCATGATCGCCGCCCAGGGCGGCGACGTGGACGCCCCGCTGCCGGTCGCCCGCGAGCAGCACGTCGTCCCCGCCCCGGCCTCCGGTGTGCTCACCACCCTGGACGCCTACGCCGTGGGCGTCAGCGCCTGGCGCCTCGGCGCGGGCCGCGCCCGCAAGGAGGACCCGGTGCAGGCCGGCGCCGGCGTCGAGATGCACGCCAAGCCGGGCGACACCGTGGTGGCCGGCCAGCCGCTGCTGACCCTGCACACCGACACCCCGGAGCGCTTCGAGTACGCGATCGAGGCCCTGGCCGGCGGCATCGAGGTCTCCCCGGCCGGCACCGCGTTCACCCCGAACCCGATCGTGCTGGACCGCATCGCCTGACCACCGCTCCTGCGCGCGTACGCCGGTCAGGCGTACGTGCGCAGGACGCCGGTGTCGAGCGTCCACGGGCCCACGGTGATCGTGTCCCCGAAGGCGAACTCCTTGCGCGAGGTGCAGCCGGGCTCGTCGTGGACGATGCCGGTGCCCTTGCGGGGGTCGACCAGCAGGTGGAGCGGGATGCCCATGGCCGCGTAGTCGCGGACCTTGGTTTGGTAGTCGTTCCCCGGGGCGGACTTCGGGACGATCTCCACGACCAGCAGCACCTCGTGCGGCAGGAGCGCGGGTCCGCCGCCCTCCGGCGCCGCTTCGGCGAACACCATGAGGTCCGGAACCCTGAGCCTCCCCCGGGAGGCGTCCTCCAGCTCCGCGCCCGCGTGGGCGACATGGCCGGGGTGGGTGCGGGGAAGCTGGGCGTTCAGTTGCCGCGCGATGCCGACGATCGCCCACGCGTGCTGCTCGACCGGTGGGAGTGCCAGCGTGATCATGCCGCCGGCGATCTCGACCTTCCCGATGCCGGGAATCAGTGGCAGCCGATCGGCGCTCTCCCGCAGCCGCGCGTACGCGGCGGGATCGATGCTCATGTCCGGAGCGTAGCGGGACAGCTGCTTCAGCCGACGGCCGTGAGGGCGAGCTTCAGGAAGTCCTCGGGGGCCTCGCGGACGAGGTCGTGGCCGACCGGGAGGGTGTGGACGGTCCAGGCCGGGTCGGTGCGCAGGCGGGCGACGGTGTCGAGGAACGGGGTGTCCTCGAAGCGCTCGGCGTGCAGGTAGACCCGGGGGACGTTCAGGGTGTCCACGGCGCCGGTGAGGCGGACCGGCTGGAGCAGGGTGGCCAGCGGGTGCACGGTGGCGCGCGGGTCGAGGGCCGGGTGCAGGCCGACCAGGTTGCCGCCGCCCGCCGCGGCGCCGGTCAGGTACCGCTGCTTCCAGACGTCGTTGACGATGCCGTACGCCGACTCGCCGTCGCGCGGCACGAAGGCGTCCGCGTAGACCAGCCCGGCGATCCGCTCCGGGGCCCGGTCGGCGACGCCGGAGGCGACCATGCCGCCGTAGCTGTGCGAGACGAGCACGGCGTCGGTGACCTGCTCGGCCTCCAGCAGGCCGAGCACGTCCTGGAGGTGCGTCTCCAGGCCGACGGCCGCGGTGTTGAGGTGGCCGCGCTCGCTCACCCCGGTCAGCGTCACCGGGTACACCTCGTGCCCGGCGGCCCGCAGCCCGTCGGTGAGCGGCCGGTACCACCAACCACCGTGCAGGGCGCCGGGGATGAGGACGAAGGTGGCCATGGTGGTTCCTTTGCTCGCGCTGTGCCGGGTGGGACGTGGACAAAGCTACGGCGGATACCTGACAACGAGCGTCAGGTATCCGCCGGTAGCGTGGAGACGGAGGCCGGGAATCTCAGGGACGGCCGAAGATGTCGTGAGTGCCGATGCGACGCCAGACGATGTGCGGCTCACCCTCCTGGAGCGGGGTGCCGTAGCTGAACGTCGCTCGGCCGTCGGGGGCCCAGGTCAGTTCCCAGATATCCGGGTGGCCCTGCATCTTCTTGACCCGCAGTCCGCGCCGGAAGCCCTGGCCGGTCCGGAGGTCGGCGACAAACTGGGCGACCGCGACCAGGAACGCGGCCTTCTGTGCCGGGGTGAGGTTCTTCCAGTCGCGGAGGAAGTGGGCCAGGGACTCATACGTCGGCACGGTGCTTGATCTCCCCGAGGTCCAGCCCCGCCTCGTCGGCGAGCGACTGCAGGAACTCCTCGCCGTCCTGGAACACATCGCCGCGTTCCCCCTCGGCGATGGCGCGGTCGACCTCGTCCTCCTTGTCCTGCCAGGCCGGCGTCCAGAACCAGGCCTGGTCGTCGGGGATGACGGAGGCCGGGGTCAGGACGATGCGGCCGTCCTCCACCGCGACCACGAGCTGGTCGCCCTCTTGGAGGTCGAGCTGTTCTCTAATCTCCTGGGGGATGGTGACCACACCCTTCTTCCGCACAGGGGTGGACACCAGGTGGGGGCGGCGACGGCGCTTGAGGTCTGCCATGAGGAAAGTCTACTGGGCGGAAAGTCTGCCTGGCAGACCCTTGTCGCGGCGGCTGCCCGCGTGGGCCCGGTGGGTGGCGTAGAGGGTGACGCCCGCGGCGAGGGCCATCGCGGCGAGGCCGACGGTGGCGGCGCCCGGCCAACCGGTGGAGTGGAACGCGTCGGCGCCGATCGTGCCGCCGAGGCTGTTGCCCAGGTAGTAGGCGATCAGGTAGAGCGCGGAGGCCTGGGCGCGGCCCTCGGTCGCGGTGCGGCCGACCGCCGAGGAGGCGGTGGCGTGGCCGGCGAAGAAGCCGGCCGTGATCAGGACCAGGCCGAGCAGTGCGAAGGCCAGCGAGTCGGCGAGGGAGAGCAGCAGTCCGAGGGCGGTGGTGCCGATCGCGACGTACAGCGCGCCGCGGCGGCCGAGCCGGCCGGCCAGGCGTCCCGCCGCCGCCGAGGTGGCGGTGCCGACCAGGTAGACCACGAAGATCGAGGCGGCGACGGACTCCGGCAGGTGGAAGGGCGCGGCGATCAGCCGGTAGCCGATGGTGTTGTAGACGGCGCCGAAGACGGCCATGAACAGCAGCCCCAGCGCGTACAGCCGCAGCAGCAGCGGGTTGCGCAGGTGGCGGCCGACGGTGCGGGCCAGGGCGCGGGCGTCCACCGGGGCCGGGGCGAAGTGCCGGGCGGCGGGGATCAGCAGCCGGAACGCCAGCACGGCCAGCAGGGCGAGGGCGGCGGAGGCGGCGAGGCCCCAGCGCCAGCCGAATCCGGCCGCGACCCAGCCGGAGAGCAGCCGTCCGCCCATGCCGCCGATGCTGTTGCCCGCCACGTACAGCCCCATCGCCGAGGCCAGCGCGGAGGGGTGGACCTCCTCGGCGAGGTAGGCCATCGCGGTGGCCGGCAGTCCGGCGAGCGCGGCGCCCTGGAGGGCGCGCAGCACGACCAGGGTGGTGAGGTCCGGCGCGAACGGCAGCGCGAGGGCGAGGGCGGCGGCGGCCAGGGTGGAGGCCGTCATCACCGCGGTACGGCCGTAGCGGTCGGAGAGCGCGCTCGCGGGGAGCAGGCCGAGGGCGAGGCCGAGGGTGGCGGCGGAGGCCGTCCAGCTGGCCTGCCCGGGGGTGAGGCCGAGGTCGTCCGAGAGGACGGGCAGCAGGCCCTGGGTGGAGTAGAGGAGGACGAAGGTCGCGATGCCGGCCGCGAACAGGGCGAGGTTGGCCCGGCGGAAGGAGCGCTGGCCGGGGCGGTGCCGGTCGTCCCCGAACAGGGACCCGTCCGCGCGGGTGCTGTCCGGGAGGAGGGTCGGCCGGGCGAGGGCGTCCGAGGTGGCCACGGACGCCCCGGTACTGGAGGGCTGCATGACGTCGAAGGTAGAACTGTCGTACTGATGCGTCCAATGCATGAACCGGCAATAATCCATACCTGGACGCATGAGCGGAGCGTACGGACCAGGGACGGGGTGCTGTGACGACCGGTGGTGGCGAGTCGACCCTTCCGGCGGAGCTGGGGCCCGAGCTCCCGGCCGTGCAACTGGCGCCGAGACTGGCCCAGTTCGCGGCCGTCGCGCGGCTGGAGCACGTGACGCAGGCGGCGGAGCTGCTGGGCATGCCGCAGCCCACGCTGTCCCGGGCGGTGGCCCGGCTGGAGGCCGAGCTCGGGGTCGACCTGCTGGCCCGTCAGGGCCGGACGGTCCGGCTGACCAGGGCGGGCCGGCTGCTGCTGGCCTCGGTGGAGCGGGCGCTGGCCGAGGTCGAGCGCGGCGCCGAGGCGGCGCGGGCGGAGGCCGACCCGCGGACCGGCCGGGTGGCGTTCGGCTTCCTGCACACCATGGGGACGGACACGGTGCCGGCCCTGCTGCGGGACTTCCGGCGGGCGTATCCGCAGGTCAGGTTCCAGCTGGTGCAGGACTACGTGGGCGCGATGCTGGACCGGCTGCGCTCAGGGGAGCTGGACCTCTGCCTGGTCTCGCCGCTGCCGGACGGCGACCCGGCGTTCGCGGCCCGCCGACTGGACGAGCAGCGGCTGTACCTCGCCGTCCCGGCGGACCACCGGCTGGCCGGGCGGCGCCGGATCCGGCTGGCGGAGGTGGCGGAGGAGCCGTTCGTCGGGCTGGAGCGCGGGTACGGGATGCGGGCGATCACCGACGGGTTCTGCGCGGAGGCCGGGTTCGTGCCGAGGCTCGCCTTCGAGGGGGAGGAGACCGAGACCCTGCGCGGGCTGGTCGCGGCCGGGCTGGGCGTGGCGCTGCTGCCGCCGGCGCTGGTGCCGCGGCCGGGGGTGGTGGAGCTGGAGGTGACGGCGCCGCGCACCCGGCGGGCGATCGGGCTGGCCTGGGCACCGGGCCGGCCGGTGACCCCGCCGGTGGCGGCGTTCCGGGACTTCGTGCTGTCGCGGCGCGGGCGGCTGCTGGCGCACGACTGAGGGCGGCGGCACGGCGTTCGGTCGAGGGGACGGGCCGGTCGGGACGGGCGTCCTGCGGGCAGATGACCCGAATCGTCCGTTCGGGGGAATTCCCGGTGGACATTGGACGATTCGGCCCTGTGAACGGTGGCCTGTCTACGCGCGTAGGAGCTACACTCCCGCAATGGAGAAGCAGATCCCCGTCACCACCGCGGGCACCGGCCCCCGGATTCCCACCCCCGACCAGATCGCCCGCGCCCCGAAGGTGCTCCTGCACGACCACCTCGACGGCGGCCTGCGCCCCGAGACCGTGGTCGAGCTGGCCGCCGCCGTCGGCTACGAGGGCCTCCCCACCACCGACGCCAAGGAGCTCGGCGAGTGGTTCCGCGAGGCCGCGGACTCCGGCTCGCTGGTCCGCTACCTGGAGACCTTCGCCCACACCTGCGCCGTGATGCAGACCCGTGAGGCGCTGATCAAGGTCGCCGCCGACTGCGCCGAGGACCTCGCCGCCGACGGCGTCGTCTACGCCGAGGTGCGCTACGCCCCCGAGCAGCACCTGGAGCGCGGCCTGACCCTCGACGAGGTCGTCGAGGCCGTCCAGGAGGGCTTCCGCCTCGGCGAGGCCAACGCCCGCGCGGCCGGCCACCGGATCCGGATCGGCACCCTGATCACCGCGATGCGGCACGCCGCCCGCTCGCAGGAGATCGCCGAGCTGGCCAACCGCCACCGCGAGGGCGGCGTCGTCGGCTTCGACATCGCCGGTGCCGAGGCGGGCTACCCCCCCACCCGCCACCAGGCCGCCTTCGACTACCTCAAGGGCGAGAACAACCACTTCACCATCCACGCGGGCGAGGCCTTCGGTCTGCCGTCGATCTGGGAGGCCCTGCAGTGCTGCGGCGCCGACCGCCTCGGCCACGGCGTGCGGATCGTCGACGACATCACGGTCGAGGAGGACGGCACCGTCAAGCTGGGCCGCCTCGCCGCGTACGTGCGCGACAAGCGCATCCCGCTGGAGATGTGCCCCACCTCCAACCTCCAGACGGCCGCCGCCACCTCGTACGCCGAGCACCCGATCGGGCTGCTCAGCCGGCTGAAGTTCCGGGTCACCGTGAACACCGACAACCGGCTGATGAGCGGCACCAGCATGAGCCGCGAGTTCGGGCACCTGGTGGAGGCCTTCGGCTACACGCTGGGCGACATGGAGTGGTTCACCGTGAACGCGATGAAGTCGGCGTTCCTGCCGTTCGACGAGCGGCTCGCGATGATCAACGACGTGATCAAGCCGGGCTACGCCGAGCTCAAGGCGGAGTGGCTGTTCAGCAACGGCGCCTGAACCGCCTCCCGGTGGTCGGATGAACGACCTTTTCCGCCAAGGAAATTGGCGTTCATCCGACTACTCCCTCGGGTGGGTGAACCGCCGTTGATCCTCGTGCGACCCAATCACTACGGTGTGCCAGTCATTGCTGACCGGCTGTGGTGGACGGGCCCCCGTTGCGCCAGTCGCGCGGGTCGGCCACCGACGAGGACCCAAGGGGACTAACCAGATGAAGCAGGCCACTCTCAAGGCCGCCGGCACCGCCGCGCTCGGCATCGCCATCGCCGCGGTCGGCGCCGGCGCCGCCTCCGCCGCCCCCGCGGCCGCCACCGGTGGCCTAGGGCTCCCGACCTCCCTGCTGACCAACCCGGCGGCCACCAACGCCGTCACCGACGCCGCGGGCAAGCTGCCGGTCGCCGACAAGGTCAGCGGCACGCTCGGCACCCTCGCCCCCAGCGCGGGCCAGGCCGCCGCCCCGGCCGCCGGCAACCGGGCCGGCGTGCCCAGCGTCCCGGGCCTCGACAAGACCCCGCTGGGCGGTCTCACCCAGACCCTCCCGCTCCCGGGCCTCGGCGGCTGATCCCGCCCCGGCTCCGCACGGCCGGAAGGGGCCGCCCACTCCTCGACGGGAGCGGGCGGCCCCTTCCGGCCGTTCTGCGGGTGCCTCGGTGCGGTGTCCGGTGTGCCCGGCGCGCTGTCCCGGTGTGCCCGGGCTCCGGCGTCACGCCTCCTGGGGGAGCAGCAGCCAGAGCGCCAGGTAGATCAGGAACTGCGGGCCGGGCAGCAGGCAGGAGACCAGGAAGATGATCCGGACGGTCCACGGGGTGAGTCCGAAGCGCTCCGCGATCCCGGCGCAGACGCCGGCGATGACGCGGTTGTGGCGGGGGCGGGCGAGGCGGCTCATGGTGAACTCCGTTGCTCTGGTGGCGCCGGTGACCGGTCCCTCCGGCTGGCGTACCTCCATGCTCCGTCCTCGCGCCGCCCGATTCCTCCGCCCGCAAGGCGATCCTGTCCCTGACCTGCGTCATCGGTGGGCAGTAGTCGCTCTCGGGGTTCCGCTCAGGGTCGCCCCGGAGATTGACGGGGGCGGGGAACGGGAACCGGCGGCGCGGGGCGGCGGCTAGCCGCGGGGACGGAACGGGACGGTGACGTCCGAGGTGTGCTCGTGCGGCTCGGCGGTCATGAAGTTCGGGTAGTACACCTCACGGTTGCCGCCGCAGCGCTCGTACCCCTGCTCCGCGACCCAGGCGCCGACGGCGTCGTGGACGGTCGCCATCGCCGCGAAGTCCCTCGTCCGCGCCGTCAGTTCGGTGTAGGCCTCGCGGTGCGCGGGGTGGATCCGCACCGCGATCCGGCCGGCCGGTTCGACGGTGTTCAGCGTCGGCGCGCACACCTCGACCGGGCCGTCGGACTCCTCGCTCACATGGCCGTGGAAGACGGTGAAGATCGGTCCGGACAGACAGGCGCCCGTCGACCCGAGGTGGGCGAGGAGCGACTCGCTCGCCCCGCCGATGAATTCGACGAGACCGGCGGCCGTCACCCGGCCGCGCAGGCACAGCACCTTCTGCTCCGGCACCTCGCGCTCCGCGATCCGGTACATGGTGGAACCCCTTCCGGTCAGCACTGCCCGGGCGTAGCCCACCGCCTCCCGGCGGGCCAGGTGCGAGGACTCCTGCTCCCGCCAGTAGGCGTCCAGGAGCTGCGGGGCGGTGTCGGCGTCCGCGTCGAGCACCGCCGCGATCCGCGCCAGCGGCATGCCGACGGCGCGCAGCAGCGCGATCCGGCGCGCCCGTTCGACCTGGGCGAGGCCGTAGCGGCGGATCCCGGTGTCCGGGTCGACCCGGGCGGGCGCCAGCAGCCCCCGGTCCCCGTACAGGCGCAGCGCCTTGGGGCTGAGCCTGGTCCGGGCGGACAGCTCCCCGATGGTGATCAAGTCCTCGTGCACGGCTCCACTCTGGGGCCTGCCCCTGGGGCAGGGGCAACCGCCCGGGGGTGGAAGACGGGCCGCGGGGGCTCCGGCCGGGCAGCGGCCCCGGCCCCCGCGATCCGCCGGCTCAGCGGTAGTACGGCTCGACGGCGGCCCGGACCTCGTCGAACAGCGCCGGTCCCTCCTGCGGCACGGGCGGGAGGCCGTTCCCCGGCCGGATCCCCAGCAACTGCTCGCCGGAGAGGGCGAAGACGACCCGGCCGAGGCCGGCCTGCCGGAGCGCGGCCGCGCACATCGGGCAGGGCTCGCAGCTGGTGTAGAGGGTGGTCCGGGAGGCGGTGGCGAGGTCCAACTCCCGTCCGGCCCACCGGGCCAGCTTCAGCTCGGGGTGCGCGGTGAGGTCCCGGTCGGTGCGGGTGGTGTTGCGCTCCTCGGCCAGCACGGAGCCGTCCGGGGCCGCCAGCAGCGAGCCGAACGGCGGGTCGCCGTGGGTGCGGGCCTCGGCGGCGAGGGCGATGGCGCGGCGGAGCAGGGTGCGGTCGGCGGAGGTGAGCGTCATGACGGCTGTTCCGTTCGGGTCGGCGCGGGGTCGAAGGCGGCCCGCAGGTGCGGCAGTTCGGCCACGGCGGCGAGGGCCTCGAAGGCCGGTCCCGGGTCGCGGGTCTGCTCCGGGTCGCCGTGGTAGGGGTCGAGGACGACGGTGTCGGCGCCCAGCAGCCGGAGCCGGGCGAGGTCGGCGCTGATCTGCTCGATGCTGCCCTCGCCCGCGAGGCGCTGCGGTCCGGAGACCGGCCCGGGCGTGAGCCTGAGGGCGATCCGGGGCGCGAACGCCGGGACGGGGAGCCCCTGTTCCTCCGCGTACGCCCGCAGCCGGGGTGCGGCCTCGCACAGCCACGGCGTGGTCGGGCGCAGCGGGTGCCAGGCGTTACCGAGGCGGACGGCGCGGCGCAGGCCCGCGTCGCTGTTGCCGCCGACCCAGAGCGGGATGCGGCGGGTGCCGTAGTCGGCGGTGTCCGCCCAGGCGGCGCGCAGCCGGCGCAGGTGCTCGTCGGTGAGGCGGCCGCGCTGCTCGAACGGGACGTCGAGGGCGGCGAACTCCTGCTGCGCCCAGCCGATTCCGACGCCGAGGACGAGGCGGTGCCCGCTCAGCGCGTCGAGGTTGGCGGCCATCCGGGCGGTGAGGAGCGGGTGCCGGTAGGGGGCGATGAGGACGGTGGTGCCGAGCCGTACCCGCTCGGTGTGGGCGGCGAGCCAGGCGAGGGCGGTGAACGGTTCGTAGAACGGGCCGGGGTAGCGCACGGCGACGTCGGGGGTGATGGCGACGTGGTCCGACACCATCAGCAGGTCGAAGCCCAGGCCCTCGACGGTCCTGGCCCAGGTGAGCAGGGCCGCCGGGTCGGTGCCGGGGCCGAAGTTGGGGACGTTGACTCCGATCTTCACACCCGAAAGCCTAGGGACGGGAGGTGGATTGACTGAAGGGGCATCCCCCGGTTGAGGGGTTGTTCCGCCGTGGAATCACCGGCAATCTGGGCTCATGACCGAGATTCTTGACGCGACGGACTGGGCGATCCTGGCCGAGCTCCAGGAGGACGGGCGGATCGCGTTCGCCGAGCTGGCGCGGAGGGTGAACCTCAGCGCGTCGGCCACGACGGAGCGGGTGCGACGGCTGGAGACGGCGGGGGTGATAACCGGCTACCGGGCGGAGGTGGACCTGGACCGCACCGGCTACCCCGTGATGGCGGTCGTCCGGCTGAAGTACCCCGGGCCGGCGGCCCGGCACGAGCCGCTGCGGCGGTTGCTGGAGGAGCGCTCGGAGATCCTGGAGTGCCTGCGCACGACCGGGGACGACTGCTACTCGCTGAAGATCGCGACCACCTCGATGGGGCACCTGGAGGAGATCGTCGACGAGCTGGCCCAGTTCGGGAGCACGACGACGAACCTGGTCCTGAGCCGCCCCCTGGCCTTCCGCGGCCCGGCGGTGCCCCGAGCGGGGGCGGCGGAGCAGTAGCAAGGATGCAATGGCCGGAGTGAGTCAGTGGCCGGGGCGGGTCTCCTCGTCCTCGCCGTGCACCTTCAGGGCGGTGATGACGCCCGTGACGACGGTGGCGAAGGCGAGGGCGAGGAGGACGGCGAAGGCGGCGCCGATGAGGAAGTTCACGCGGGTCGGCCCGTTTCGCGGAGGAGCGTGAGGAGGTTGAGGAGGGTGGCGACGGAGGTGTCGCCGAAGTCGACGAGGAGGCGGCCGTCGATGGTGCTGCCGTTGACGGCGGCGGAGCCCCACTGGATGCCGAAGGGCTTGCCCCGTTCGTGGAGTTCGCCGAGGAGGGCGGTGACCTCGGGCCCGGTGTAGGTGCGGAGGTAGGGGTCGTGCGATTCGAGCGGGATGTTCACGCGGCGGCCTCCAGTTCGAACCAGACGACCTTGCCGTGCTTGTTGCTGGTGGCGCCGAAGCGGTCGGTGAGTGCCTCGACCAGGTGGAGGCCCCGGCCGGAGACGGCGTAGGGGTCGGCGGGAGTGCGGGGTTCGGGGAGTACCGGGCTGTCGTCGCACACGGACACGCGCAGGGTGCTGGGGCAGAGGGACACGATGACGTGCGGCGCCGGGGTAGCGGCGTGCTTCCAGGCATTCACGAACAGCTCATGCAGGGCGAGTTCGGCGGTGTGGACGGTGTCCGGCGGCCAGTCGGCCGAGGTGAGGAGCCTGCGCAGCTCGTGGCGGACGACGGACCAGTCGGGCGGAACGAGAGCGCACATGGGGGCCTCCAGAGCATGGGGAGGGAAGAGCGGAGCGCGTCTGCATGCCTGAAAACATGTGACATTGACGCCCCGTCATGTGATCGGTGCAACACTGAGGCTAGGTTGCCGGGTCATATCGTTGCAACCAAAAGAGCAATGTTGACCCGTGTGGGTGATGCCTGGCCGGTAGTGGCGACGCCAGCCGATGCGGAACACTGTGGGGAGAGGGAAGGAACGCCGTGGGGCTCAGGGGAGAGATCAGTCAGCGGCAACGCCGCTTCGGCGAGGAGTTGCAGCGTCTCCGGACGGCGGCGGGTTTGTCGGCCCCGGAGGCGGGCGCGCTGGTGGGCATGAGAAGCCCGGCCGTCAGCCACACGGAGGCGGGGCGAACCGGCCTCAATCAGGAGCGGCTGGGGATCTGGCTCGACGCCTACGGCTGCGAGGATCCTGTTTACCGGGCCAAGCTCGCCGACATGGGGCGGCGAACAGGCAAGGGGTGGTGGTCGGAGTTTGCCGACCGGGTTCCATTGCTTGCGCTCGACCTGGCCGAGGCGGAGGACAGTGCGGCGCTGGTCGACAACTACGAGACGTTCTACCTGCCCGGCCTCCTGCAGTTGCCCGCATATGCCGAAGCGATCTACGAAGGCGCTCATCGGGACGGGAAGTTCGATGCGGAGGCCGAGATCGACTTCCGCATGAATCGGCAGCGCATCCTGAACGATCTGCCGCGGAGGCAGTTCCGGTTCGTCATTCACGAAACGGCGCTCCGCCTGCGCTTCCCGGGGGACGCGGTGATGAGGGCGCAGCTGACGCACCTGCTGGAGGTGGCCGAGCTGCCCAATGTGACCATCCAGGTCCTGCCGTTCGCGGCATTGAAGAAGCCCCCGCACACAGGCCAGTTCCTGCTGCTGGATCCCGGGTCGGAGGATCTCTCCACCGTTGTTGTGGATCACCCGAGCCGCGCCGAGTATCTTGGCGACCGGTACTCGATCGCGACCTACCGCAGGACGTTCGATCAGCTGAGCGACCTTGCGTTGCCTCCGGTCGACACTGGCCGTTCGCCTCTCGCGCTCTCGTCCTCGCGTGACTCGTGCGGGCTCATCCGACATCTCCTCTACCTGCTCCAGACGTGAAGGGCGCCCGATGGCAGAAATCCGTTGGCAGAAGTCATCGTTCAGCGGCTCCAACGAGGGCGGCAGCTGCGTTGAACTCGCCACCGGCGCGCCGGGGCTCCGTCACCTGAGGGAGTCCGACGATCCGGGCGTCGTTCTGGCCGTCGATGCAGAGAAGCTCCGCTCCTTCCTGCTGGCAGTCAAGGAAGGTGAGTTCGACCACCTCGCGTGATCGGTCCGGCCCCGGAGTTCTTCCTGGTCGCACTGTGAAGCGGGCGGTCGCGGACAATCGTCCGCGACCGCCCGCTTCGCATGTGTTCTTTGCCTGATCCAAGCTCGAGAGGCCGGCGTGCCTACGAGGTTTCGGAGTGCGCGGCCCGGTCCGCCGGACAGGCCGTCGAAGTAGTGACCGTTTGGTGACTTTCGGTTATGGGAAGGTCCTTCGCGCGTCGGTAGCTAGCCGGCCGGTGAGGAGACAGTCATGCCCGAGACGCCCAACTCCAAGGGACCCGCGAAGGTGCAGATGTCACCGGAGCAGATGGCAAGCCTCGGTCTGACTCCCAGCCCCGCAGCAACGGCGCCCACGGAAGCGGCACTGGTCCCGGCATCCGAGGTCAAGCCCGAGGATGCCGCGACCCTGTCGATCGAGTACCGCGACGGCGTGGCCGTGATCGTCGTGGGCGAGGGGAAGTACGTCCCGTCCGAGCTTCCCGTCGTGAACGGTTCCGGTGGGGTGTACGCGGCTCGATTCGCCTGGGTGAACGGCCAGGCGGTCCTCCACACGCCCGATCCGGTGTCCGCCCCGGCGCCCAAGCAGCCCGACTGGGTCGCGTTGGGCGACAGTTACACGGCGGGTGTGTTCGCGTCCGACTCGGCCTCGTCGCCCGGAGCGCCGGACTTCCTCGCTGTCGACAGGTACGAAGCGGACGACTTCACTCAGCGCTGACAGTTGCCCGGAGAGCTGCGTGGAGCAGGAAGTCGGCCTCGTCGACTTCCTGCTCCACGGCGACTGCACGCTCAACCGCCCAAACGCAGCGCGTAGTAGACCTTCAGCGCAGCATCGGCGCCGGAGCCGGTGGCGGTCATGATGCGTTGGCCGCGGGCGGAACGCAGGTCTCCGGCGGTGAGAATCCTGGGGTGCTGGCGGTCGGGTGGGCAGTAGCCGTCCTCGCCCCGGACCATCGTGCCGGGGAGAGCGGCGGGGCGGACGCCCAGATTCACGAAGACCAGGCCGGGCGCGAAGGTGCCCAACTCGCCCGCCACGACCTGGCCCTCGGGGGAGCGGTGGAGTTCCAGGGCCTCGGTCTGCAGCAGGGTGACCCGCGGATCGCCCTCGACCTCCTCGGCCTTGTAGGCGTCGCCGGGCGGGTGCGGGACCACCAAGTCGAGCGGGGCGTCGGGGTGGGCGCGCAACAGGGTGCCGAGGGGGCGGTCGGCGCCGAGGACGAGGGTGCGGCGGCCGGCCAGGAGTGCGGCGTCCGCCTCCCAGATCGGTGGCGGCGTGTCCACGGCGGAGGTGAGCCAGGCAGCCTCTTCAGGCCGGGCCGCGCGGACGCCGGTGGCGACGATCGCGTACCGGCCGCGTACGGCGGTCTCTGCGTCAGCGAGGTGGACGGTCACGCCTTCGTCGTCGGCGTGCAGCTCCGTCGCCGGGGTGCCGAGCAGGAGGTCGCAGGAGTCGGCGACCCGCCGGACGTCCGCCGCGACGGCGTCCGCGAAGGCGGTGCCGGTCGCGAAGCCGAGCACATTGCTCACCGCCGGGACCCGCCGCAGGGTGGCGCCGGGCTCGCGCCGCTCGACCAGGGCCGACCGCAGCCCGACGCTCGCCGCCATCACCGCCGCCGCACAGCCCGCGGGCCCGCCGCCCACGATCACCAGGTCGTACGTCTCCACGGTCCGAACACCCCTCTGCCGTCGGCGACCGACGCCCGGCCGCCCGATCCCGCCCGCACCGCGCAGCGTAGTGCGGGCCGAGAGGAGAGGGAGGGTGCTGGCTGGTAGTGAGACCGCCGTGGCGGGCCGGTGGCTGGCGCGGGGTGGCGAGGGTGTGGGCCGCGATGGGCGGGGTGGGCGGAGGAAGGGGGCTGGCCGGTGGGGAGAGCGCAGGGGCGGGGCCGGTGACTGGCGCGCCGGGCAGCGAGGGCTGCGGACCGAGAAAGGAGGAAACGGACCGGCCGGCGCCCTGGTGAGAGGCGCCGGCCGGTGCGGGGATCAGCCCTGCGGCGGGGCCGGCGGCTGGTACGGGGCGGCGGGAGCGGCCGGGGCGGCCGGAGCGGCGGCCTGGTACGGCGAGGGCTGCTGGTACGGCGCACCCTGCTGCGGGTACTGGCCGCCCTGCGGCGGGTACGGCGCACCCTGCTGCGGGTACTGCGCGTTCGGCTGGTACGGCGCCCCGGCCGGGGCGGCGGGCGCGGCCGGAGCCTGGGAGCGCGTGACCGCGGCCTTCACCGCGTTGATGATCAGCAGCACCGGCAGGATGAACGCCTTGAAGAAGATCGCGTAGGTGCCGCCCTCGAAGACGAAGGCCAGGTAGTACGCGTAGCCGGCGAAGCCGAGGCCGACGAGCACGTTGAGGGCACGCCAGCCGGCCTTGAGACCGCCGACGTTGACGGCACCGATGACCAGCAGGGCGATGCCGCTGAAGGCCAGCAGGACGACGTACCAGGAGAAGAGCGGGTCGACGTCGAAGTCGAGGTTCACGAGTGGTTCCTGTTGTTGCCGGGATCGGGCGGACGCGAACGGGCGGCCGCCGGGGGACGAGTGGGGACAGTACTGGAGTGCGATGACATTCGTCCTCACGATTTCATCACGGTGTCATCGCCGAATCCGCCCGGCGAACCTCCCTTCCACCCCTTGAAAAACGCTCAGGAAGCGTCCGTGCGTTCGGATATGATGCGCCCGTCGCTGGTGGTTGGGGGGCGAAGCAGCGACCCGGGTGAGAGTCCCGGTGCGGCCTCCCACCTCGGCGGAACCGCCCTGCTGCCGGGTTCGTCGGGTTCGCCCGCCTTTCTTCCAAGAGGTCCCCCGTGCGTATTCAGCACCGCAGATCCCTGGCCCTCGCCGCCGCTGCCACCCTGGTCTCGGGCGTGGCCCTGACCGCCGCCCCCGGTGCGGCCGCGCTGTCGCGCTCCGGGAGTGCCGGCGGCGCGGTCCTCGGCGCCCCCGCCGGGGCGGGCACCCCGGGGCCGGTCGGGACCCAGGAGCGGCGCAGCCCGGTGACGGTCACCGTCGCGGGCTTCCCCGGCACCCTGACCGCCGGCGGTCCGGCGGCCGAGTTCACCGCCACGCTGCACAACTCCGCCGACCACGCGGTCGACGTCACCACCGGCTTCGTCGTCGCGAACGTCGATGCCGGCATCCGCGAGAACCAGCTCACGCTCGGCTACCAGTCCCCCGGCGGGGCTTCGTGGAAGCCCGCCGCCCTCGCCCCCGGCGCCGGCACCGGTGCCACCTGGAACCTCGACACCTTCGCCACCCGGCTGAGCCTGCCCGCCGGTGCCTCCGCGACGTACCGGCTGCGACTGGCCGCCGCCGTCGACACGCCCGTCGGTCGGGCCACCGCCGGATTCACGGCGACGGTCGCCGACCCGACCCTGCCGCCGGAGACCCGGATCACCGAAGCGGCGAGCCCGCAGCGGGAGTTCACGGTCGCCGCGGGCGGCCCCACCGGGACGCCGACGACCGCCCCCGCGCCCGGCGTGCCCTACCTCGGCCTGGACGCGGTGCCCGGCTCCTTCACCGCGGGCGGCGAGCCGAAGCCGTTCCGGCTGACGCTCACCAACCGCAGCGGCAAGGACGTCGCCTTCCTGCCCGAACTGACCTTCCGGGGCAAGGCCCTGCCCTCCGCCGAGGCGGTCAGGCTGGAGTTCCGGGCGGCCGACGGCGAGTGGCTGCCGGCCGTGGACGGCGGCCAGAGCGGGTCCGGGCGGCTGGCCCTGACGCTGCGCACGGGCGACAAGGAAGCCTCGCTGGTACGGCTGCGCGACGGCGAGTCCCGGACGCTGAACGTGCGGCTGGCCTTCGCCCAGGACGCCCCGGCCGGGGTGCTGTCGCTGCTGCCGACCGGCAACAGCCTCCCGACGGCCGGGACCGGCACCGGGGTTCCCGCCGCCGGCTCGGCGGTGGACATCACCGTGGCCGCCCCGGCTCCGGCCGCCCCGTCCGCGGCGCCGAGTGCCCCGCCCACCGAGGCCGGCGGCTCGCCGTCCGCCCCGGCCGCGCCCCCGGCCGCCGAACCGCCGGCGCCCGCCCCCACCGCGCCCGGGGTCGGGCTGGCGGCGGTCACGCCGTCCGCGGACCCGAGCGGCACACCGGCGGCCGTCCCGGTCTCGGAGGTCACCCAGACGCCGCCGGGCACGGCGGCCGTCCCCGCTCCGGCGGTCACGGTGACCGTGGCGGCGCCCCCGGTGCCCTCCGTGGACCTCGCCCCGACCGGCGGCTCGTCCACCAACACCCCGATGGCGATCACCGGCGCCACCTCGATCGCGATGGGCCTCGGCACCCTGGTGGTGGCGCACCGGCGGCAGCGGACCCGCCCGGCCGGCGGCCGGACGCCGCTCCCCGCCGGGGGACCGGCGGCGGGCCCGCGTCCGGTGGCGGGCGGTCCGGCGCCGAGGTCGGGGGCGGCTCCGGCCGTCCGGCCCGCGGCGGGTCCGGCCACCGGCCCGGCAGCCGGTCCGGCCACCGGTCCCGCCGGCCCTGCCGCGCGCTGAGCCGGACGGCCCGGACGGGCGCGCTACCCATGGCCCGCGCGAGCGCCGCGCGGGCCCGACCGGACAGGAGTGACCGAGGCATGGCCGACCACGAGGTGCTGTACGTGTTCTGCGGCCCGGACGGCACGCACGGGAACGCGCTGGGCGTCGTCCGGGACGGCGCGGCCGTGCCCGCCGAGGCGGACCGGCAGGCGATCGCCCGGCGGCTCGGCTTCAGCGAGACGGTGTTCGTCGACGATCCGGAGAGCGGCGCGATCGACATCTGGACCCCGACCCTGCGCCTCCCGTTCGCGGGCCACCCGTGCGTCGGCGTCGCGTGGTTGCTGGGCGTGGACCGGCTGGTCACCGCAGCGGGCGTGGTCGGGGTGCGGCACGACGGCGAGTTCACCCGGGTCGCGGCTCCGGCCGCCTGGGCGCCGCCGCGCACGCTCCGCCGGTACGCGACGGCGGCCGAGGTCGACGGGCTGGCGGTGCCGCCGCCGGGTGAGTGGATCTACGCCTGGGCCTGGCAGGACGAGGCGGCGGGCACGGTTCGCGCCCGAGCGTTCCCCGGCCGGGGCGACGGCATCGACGAGGACGAGGCGACCGGCGCGGCCGCGCTGCTGCTGACGGCGGAGCTGGGCCGGGGGCTGACGATCACCCAGGGGCTGGGCTCGCAGCTCGTCACCGGGATCCCCGGGGAGGGACTGGTCGAGGTCGGCGGCCGGGTCCGCCGCGCGGACTGACAAGACGGTCCGAGAACACCGTCCGAGAACACGGTCCGGGCGGGGATCAGCCCCGCCGGGCGGGGCCCGGCGAGCCGAGGCTGAGCAGCGGTTCGGCCTTTCGCCCGGCGTGCGCGGACGGGACGGCGGCGAGCCTGGGCGGGTTCGTGGCGACGGTGGGCGCGCTGCCCGGGACCGGAGCCGGATCCGGAGCCGGAATCGGAGCCTGAGCAGGAGCCGGAATCGGAGCCTGAGCAGGAGCCGGAACCGGAGCCGGAGCCGGAGTCAGGTCCTGGCCGGGCTGCGACGCGCGGTCGACCGGGTCGACCGGGCCGAGCAGGCCCGCGCCGCGCCGCAGGAGCAGCACCCGGCCGGCGGGGACCAGGGTGAGGTGGGTGGCCGCGACGCCGACGACGGCGAGCAGTATGTGGTCGACGTTGAGCACGTGCCCGGGCGCCCACGAGGAGAGGAACTCCAGTGCCGTGGCCAGCAGGGCCGAGGCGCCGGTGGTGCGCAGGAAGGACGGGAGCCAGGGGGTCCCGAGCCGGCCCCCGGCGAGCGGGAGCAGGACACCGAGCGGGGCGGGAAGCAGCAGCTCGCCGAGCAGCTGGCCCGCGGAGGAGAAGCGGAGCGAGGCCAGTGGCGTCAGGTTGGCGTCGTAGACCCAGGCCACCGGCAGTGGTCTCAGCACCAGCCAGCCCAGCAGCAGCAGGTGGAGGGCGAGGCCGAACCGTCCCACCGCCCGTAGTCGACTCCGGTGGTGCTGGACGGCCGTCGCCCGTCCGGTCTCGGTCCGCACGTCGGCACGCTCCCCGCGTGTCCTGGTGCCATCTCGCTGCACGGGAGGAAGGACGTGTTCCGGCGGCGCGACGGTTCCACCCCCGGTGCGAACTTTGCGTCGCACGCCGGGGGCGGGCGCCCGCCCCCGGCGTGACCGCCGGGTGAACCCGCCCGGCGTGATCCGAAGGAGAGGGCCTACCGGCAGGGCGGCGCCGTGGTCGAGGCGGAGGGCGACGGCAGCGCGCCGAACACGTTGTCCGCCGGACCCGTCGGAGCGGCGGGCGACACCACCGAGGGCGAGGGCGACGCGGCCGGCGAGCCGCCCGTCGGGGCCGGACGCACCGGGGTGGTGGGCACCTGGGTGGGCACCGGCGCGGCGGCCGTTGGCGCGGTGGGCGTCGGCGTGCCGTGCGCCGCGGCGGCCTGCGGCGGCCCGCCGACCGCCCCGGACGGCGTGGCCGGGGCCGTGGGTATCCGCGCCACCGTCGGACAGGCGGTCCGGCTGGCCGGCGCGCCCGCGTCGACCGGGACGGCCGTCGGACGGATGCCGCAGCCGGCGGCCAGCACGGCCAGCCCCACCAGCGCGGCGGCGGCGAACGGGCGCCGCAGCGGGCTCGTTCCTCGGGTCACCGGGCACTCTCCTCGGTGGTGTCGTCGGACGGCGGTGGCTGGGTCAGCGGCAGGGTCAGCGTGAACACCGCCCCCACCTCGCCGTTCGCGGCCGTGATGGACCCCCCGTGGATCTGTGCGTTGGCCATCGCGATGGACAGGCCCAGACCGCTGCCCTCCGAGCGCGCCCGCCCCTTGTCGGCCTTGTAGAAGCGGTCGAAGACGTGCGGCAGCACGTCCTCCGGGATACCGGGACCGCTGTCCGACACCGCGACGACCACCGTGTCCCCCTCCTCGCGCACCCGCACCCGCACCGGCGAACCGCCGTGCTTGAGCGCGTTGCCGATCAGGTTGGCGAAGACGACGTCCAGCCGGCGCGGGTCGACCACCGCCAGGATGCCGCGCGGGGCGTCCAGCTCGACCGCGTCGTACCAGGCCCGGCCGTCGATGCAGGACATGATCAGGTCGGCGATGTCCACCTCGTCGGCGACGAGCTTGGCGGTGCCCGCGTCGAAGCGGGTCACCTCCATGAGGTTCTCCACCAGGTCGGAGAGCCGCCGGGTCTCGCTGACCACCAGCCGCACGGCCGGTTCGATCATCGGGTCCAGCGACTCCGCCTCGTCCTCCAGGATGTCCGTCACGGCGGTCATCGCGGTCAGCGGGGTGCGCAGTTCGTGCGACATGTCGGCGACGAACCGTCGGCTCTGCGCCTCGCGCGCGCTCAGCTCCTCGACCTGTCCGTGCAGCGACTCCGCGGTCCGGTTGAAGGTCCGCGCCAGGTCGGCGAGTTCGTCCGAGCCCTCGACCTCCAGCCGGGTGTCCAGGTGGCCCTCGCCGAGCCGCCGGGCGGCGTCGCCCAGCCGCTTGACCGGCCGCAGCACCGTCGCCGACGCGGCCTGCGCCAGCAGCGCCGAGCCGATCAGCGCCAGCAGGGTGGCGATCGCCAGCGACCAGCCGAGCGTGTTGAGGTCCGCCCGCTCGTTCTCCAGCGACTTGAACATGTACGCGGTCGGGCCGGTCGTCACCACCTTGGTGCCGCCGATGACGAACGGCCGCCCGTCGAGGTTCTGCCGCTGCCAGTACAGGTGGTAGGTGTACGGGTTGGACTCGGTGAGCTCGCGCGGCTTGCCGACCGCCGTCCGCAGCGCGGTCGGCACGCTGGCGATCGTGTACTGCGCCGAGTTGGACGAGGCGACGCAGTTCGGCAGCGCCGGATCGGCCACCACCACGTCGTAACTGAGGCCGGAGCTGGCGACGGTGCTCGCGAGCGCGTTCAGGTCCTCGCAGGTGGCGTTCAGCGGCAGGTTCGACACGTTGCGGCTGAGCGAGACCCGGAAGTCGTTGAGCGCGGTGTCCTGGGCCCGCTTGAGCACCGCGTCGCGGTTGAGCCAGTACGCGATGCCGGACGCCGAGACGGCGGTGGTCAGCGCGACCGCGGCGAACACCGCGATCAGCCGCACGCGCAGCGAGCGCAGCCGGCGCCACGGGCCGGAGGAGAACCGGGCCGTCGTCTGTTGGTCAGTCACAGGAGCCTGTCGTTGCGGAGGCCGTCAGTGCGCGCGGCGGGATATCGCCGGCGCCGGACGGAGGTGGGCGGGTACGTGGGCCGGGCCGGTCACGCCGGGGGGTCCAGCCGGTAGCCGACCCCGCGCACCGTGCGGATCAGCGTCGGCGCCGAGGGCACGTCCTCGACCTTGGCCCGCAGCCGCTGCACACAGGCGTCCACCAGTCGGGAGTCGCCCAGGTAGTCGTGCTCCCAGACCAGGCGCAGCAGTTGCTGCCGGGACAGCGCCTGCCCGGGCCGCCGGCTGAGCTCCAGCAGCAGCCGCAGCTCGGTCGGGGTGAGCTGGAGGTCCGCGCCGTCCTTGGTGACCGTCATGGCCGCCCGGTCGATCACCACGGTCCCGTACACGGACGAGTCCGAGCTCTCCCGTTCGCCGCGCCGCAGCACGGCCCGGATCCGGGCGTCCAGGACGCGGGGCTGCACGGGCTTCACGACGTAGTCGTCCGCGCCCGACTCCAGACCGACCACGACGTCGATGTCGTCGGACCGGGCCGTCAGCAGGACGATCGGCAACTGGTCGGTGCGGCGGATCCGGCGGCACACTTCGAAGCCGTCGATTCCGGGCAGCATGACGTCCAGCACGATGAGGTCCGGCCGCTGCTCCTTGAAGAGCCTCAGGCCGTCCTCGCCGGACGCGGCGGTGGCCACGCGGTGGCCCTGGCGGGTGAGGGCGAGTTCGAGGCCGGTGCGGATGGCGTCGTCGTCCTCGATCAGAAGGAGGAATGGCACGGCCTCATTCTGGCTCACCCGGAGCGGCGAATCACCCCCCACTGTCCGCCCGGCGGCCGCACCCGCCCCGTCCGCCGCGCGGCCGGGAACCGGAACGCCCGCTACCGGCGTCCGTCAACGGCGGGACAGTGGCAGGGACGAAAGCCCCGGCCCTGTGACAGCCCTGTGACAGTCGACGGACAGCGTCATCACAACCGGCGGGCAGGATTTTCCATGTCGCCGCAGGACAGCGGGCCAATCGGCCCACTGGACGGCGGCAACGGAACCGCTCGAACCGATCCAGAGGGGGCGCACGATGAACGCCACGCTTCAGACCCGGACCAACCCGGCCGTCCTGACCGCGCGTTCGTCAGCGACCGCCCACCGGAGCCGGTTCGAGACCGGGGCGGAGGAGACCTCCGGTGCCGTGATCGCACGGGGATGCGCCCACAGCACCGGTGGAAGCACTGTCGCCCGCCGGGTGAGCGGCGGCGGCAGGACGGGGGAGTTGCACGGGATCGGCCACCGGGGGAACACGGCCGATTCCGCCGCGACCTTGACGCTGCGGGGGATCCTCCCCGTCCGCGTCGAGGGCACGGACACCCCGGCGGGGAACCGGGGTATCGGGGGAACGGGCCTGCGGAAGGCCGACTCGGGGGAGTCGGCCGGCCGCGAGGCCGCCGGTGCGACGCTGCTGCGGCTGAACCCCGCAGCGGCCCGCACCACCGGGCAGACGGCGGGCGGGGCGGCGTTCACCGCGGCGCAGGGGGAGCGCCCGGCGGTCGCGGAGGACCACATCACGGAGTTCACCGCGTACGTGCGTGAGCGCCGCGCCTCCCTCTACGCCACCGCCTACCACCTCACCGGTGACCGCTACGAGGCCGAGGACCTGCTGCAGAGCGCGCTCTTCAGCACCTACCGGGCCTGGGGCCGGATCACCGACAAGGCCGCGGTGGGGGGCTACCTCCGCCGCACCATGACCAACCTGCACATCTCCGCCTGGCGGCGCCGCAAGGTCAACGAGTACCCGACCGAGGAGCTGCCGGAGACGGTCGGCGACACCGACGCGATGGGCGGCACCGAGCTGCGCGCCGTGCTCTGGCAGGCGCTGGCCAAGCTGCCGGAGAACCAGCGGACCATGCTGGTGCTCCGGTACTACGAGGGCAAGACCGACCCGGAGATCGCCGACGTGCTCGGCATCAGCGTCGGCACCGTCAAGAGCAGCATCTGGCGCGCGCTGCGCCGGCTGCGCGACGACGAGCAGCTGAACACCTCGGGCGACACGATCCGGGCGTTCGGCGAGCTGGTCGCGTAACGCGACCGGGACAGGACTCCCGTCGGGGGACGGGTAGCAGGACGGATGCGGACCAGGCGGCGCCGGCTCGGGGGAGCGGCGGCGCAGGGGGGAGCCGTGACCGTCCGGGGAAGGCGGCGGGCCCGGTGCGGGGGAGACGCACCGGGCCCGCCGTTCCGCGTTTCCGACCGTTCCGCGTCGCCCGGCGCGCCCGCGCGGGGCGACCGCCGTCCGGACCTTCGTTCGGGCCGCCGTTCAGACCGCCGAGAGCTCCCCGGCCCGGGCCGCCGCGCGGATCCGTCGCTCGGCCTCGGGCCCGGCGCAGGGACGCGCCCCCAGGGCCACCTGGCGGCCGACGATGCCCCGCTCGGCCCGCATCAGCCGCCAGCCGCGCCGCAGCAGCACGGGCAGCGACTTGCGGCCCTCGCGGACGTCCCGGCGCAGCCGCCACCAGGCGGTCGTGAGGGCGCCGTTGCGCAGGCACAGCGCGTCGCCCAGCAGCTCCGCGGCGGCGCAGTCGGACGTGATCTCGGCCGCGAAGATGCCCTCGGCGACGAACGCGGTGGCCCCGTCGAGCTCCAGCACCCTGGTGTCGACCCGGCCGTTCGCCGGGATCGAGTACACCGGCACCTCGGCCCGGCCCGTGTCGCACAGGGCGCGGATGGCCGCCACGGCCTGGTCGCGGTGCCAGGACAGCGGGGAGTCCCAGTCCACCGCCCCGTCGGGCAGCAGGGGCAGGCTGGGGTCGTCGCCGTCCTTGTAGAAGTCGTCGAGCTGGAGCACGGGCAGGCCGCTGCGCTCGGCGAGCGAGGACTTCCCGGAGCCGGAGGGCCCGGAGAGCAGGACCACCCGGGCAGGGGCTATCGACACAGGGTTCAGCGGGGAGTCACTCACGGGACACCAGTCTGACGCATCGGGGCCCGATGCCGAAACCCTGTCGACGGGCCCGGGGAAGGACGGCCCGGGAAAGCCGCTCCGGGAACGGCGGCGCGGGAGGGACGGGCCGGGAAGGACGGGCCGGGAAAAGACGGCCCCCGGGAAATACGACGGACCCGCGCCAGGGGGGGAGAGGCGCGGGTCCGTCCTGTGACCGTCCGGGCCCTGGGGGGGTGAGGGCACGGGGGACGGCCAGTCTGTGGAGTTGTCACCGACTCGCGGTCACGGAGCGTAGCAGCTCCGAGGGGCCGAAGGTCAGATACCCATCGGGTGCCAGACCGTCTTCGTCTCCAGGAACGAGAGTAGCCGGTCCGTTCCGGGAGCATTGGTCCAGTCCTGGGCGAACGGGTCCGGTACCGGCCGGATCACCCGCTTCAGGGTATCCGCGGCCAGGGCCTCCAGCCCGCCCGCCGCGCCGGGACCGTCGGCGGCGATCGCGCCGGTCAGGTCCACCGCGTTGACGTCCTGGTGCGAGGCCAGGGTCGGCGCGATGTCCGCCGTCCGGCCGGACAGGATGTTGACCACGCCGCCCGGGACGTCCGAGGTGGCCAGCACCTCGCCCAGGGACAGCGCGGGCAGCGGCGCGTCGGCCGCGGCCGCCACCACCACGGTGTTGCCCGTGGCGACGGCCGGGGCGATCACCGAGACCAGGCCGAGCAGCGAGTGACCGTAACCGGCCTGCGGCGCGACGATCCCGACCACGCCGGTCGGCTCCGGGGTGGAGAGGTTGAAGAACGGACCGGCGACCGGGTTGGCGCCGCCCGCGATCTGCGCCACCTTGTCGGTCCAGCCCGCGTACCAGACCCAGCGGTCGATCGCGGCGTCCACCAGGGCGGCGGCCTTCTTCGCGCCGACGCCCTCGGAGAGCGCCACCTCGGCGGCGAACTGCTCCCGCCGGCCCTGCAGCATCTCGGCGACCCGGTACAGCACCTGGCCGCGGTTGTACGCGGTGGTGCCCGACCATCCCTTGACCGCCGCGCGGGCGGCCACGACCGCGTCGCGGGCGTCCTTGCGGGTGCCGAGCGGCGCGTTGGCCAGCCACTCGCCCTTGGCGTCCGTCACCTCGTACACCCGCCCGCTCTCGGAGCGCGGGAACTTCCCGCCGACGTACAGCTTGTAGGTCTTGAGGACATCAAGACGGCTCACGACATCAGACATCGAGGTAGGCCTCCAGACCGTGCCGGCCACCCTCGCGGCCGTAGCCCGACTCCTTGTAGCCGCCGAACGGCGAGGTCGGGTCGAACTTGTTGAAGGTGTTGGCCCAGACGACGCCGGCCCGGAGCCTGCTGGCCGTCCAGAGGATGCGCGAGCCCTTCTCCGTCCAGATGCCGGCGGAGAGGCCGTACGGGGTGTTGTTGGCCTTCGCGACCGCCTCGTCGGGGGTGCGGAAGGTCAGCACCGACAGCACCGGGCCGAAGATCTCCTCCTGGGCGATCCGGTGGGCCTGGCTGACGCCGGTGAACAGCGTCGGCCGGAACCAGAAGCCGGTGCCCGGCAGCTCGCACGCGGGCGACCAGCGCTCGGCGCCCTCGGCCTCGCCGGCGTCGGTCAGCGCGGTGATCCGGGCCAGCTGCTCGGCGGAGTTGATCGCGCCGATGTCGGTGTTCTTGTCCAGCGGGTCGCCGACCCGCAGGGTGCCCATCCGGCGCTTCAGCGCGTCCAGCAGCTCGTCCTGGACCGACTCCTGGACCAGCAGGCGCGAACCCGCGCAGCAGACGTGGCCCTGGTTGAAGAAGATGCCGTTGACGATGCCCTCGACGGCCTGGTCGATCGGCGCGTCGTCGAAGACGATGTTGGCGGCCTTGCCGCCCAGCTCCAGCGAGAGCTTCTTGCGGGTGCCGGCCACCTGCTTGGCGATCGCCCGGCCGACCGGGGTGGACCCGGTGAACGCGACCTTGTTGACGTCCGGGTGCGCGGTGAGCGCCGCACCCGTGCTGCCGTCGCCGGTGACGATGTTGACGACGCCCTTCGGCAGGCCCGCCTGGCGGCAGATCTCGGCGAAGCGCAGCGCGGTCAGCGGGGTGGTCTCGGCCGGCTTCAGCACGACCGTGTTGCCGGTGGCCAGCGCCGGGGCGATCTTCCACGCCAGCATCAGCAGCGGGAAGTTCCACGGGATGACCTGGCCGGCCACGCCCAGCGGCTTCGGGTTCGGACCGTAGCCGGCGAAGTCCAGCTTGTCGGCCCAGCCCGCGTAGTAGAAGAAGTGGGCGGCGACCAGCGGCAGGTCGACGTCGCGGGTCTCGCGGATCGGCTTGCCGTTGTCGATCGACTCCAGCACGGCCAGCTCGCGGCTGCGCTCCTGGATGATCCGGGCGATCCGGAACAGGTACTTGGCGCGCTCGCTGCCCGGCAGCGCCGACCAGTCGGTGAAGGCGGCCCGGGCGGCGGCGACCGCGCGGTCGACGTCCTCGGCGGTGCCCCGGGCGAACTCGGCGAGCACCTGCTCGGTGGCCGGGTTGACCGTCTTCAGCGCCTCGCTGCCGGAGGAGTCGACGAACTGGCCGCCGATGAAGTGGCCGTAGGAGCTGGCGATGTCGCCGGCCGCGGCGGGCGACTCGGGGGCCGGGGCGTAGCCGAAGAGGCCGCCCGCCGGCTTGCCGGCCGGCTCGGCCGGGGCCTGCGGCGCGGCCGCGGGCGCTTCGGTCTTCTTGGTGTTCTTGGCCATGATTCTCAGTCCACCGTCACGTAGTCGGGACCGGAGTACCGTCCGGTGGTCAGCTTCTGGCGCTGCATCAGCAGGTCGTTGAGCAGGCTGGAGGCGCCGAAGCGGAACCAGTGCGGGCTCAGCCAGTCGTCGCCGAGGGTCTCGTTGACCATCACCAGGTACTTCATCGCGTCCTTGGTGGTCTTGATCCCGCCGGCGGGCTTCACGCCGACCTGGACGCCGGTGGCCGCGCGGAAGTCGCGGACCGCTTCCAGCATCAGCAGGGTGACCGGCGGGGTCGCGTTGACGGCGACCTTGCCGGTCGAGGTCTTGATGAAGTCGGCGCCGGCCAGCATCGCCAGCCAGGAGACGCGGCGCACGTTGTCGTACGTCTGCAGCTCGCCGGTCTCGAAGATCACCTTGAGGTGGGCGTAGCTGCCGTCGGGGCGGCGGCAGGCCTCCTTGACGGCGACGATCTCGTTGTACACGTCCAGGTAGCGGCCGGAGAGGAAGGCGCCCCGGTCGATCACCATGTCGATCTCGTCGGCGCCGGCGGCGACCGCGTCGGCGGTGTCGGCGAGCTTGACCGGGAGCGCGGCGCGCCCGGCGGGGAAGGCGGTGGCGACGGAGGCGACCTGGATGTCGGTGCCCCGGAGCGCCGCCTTCGCGGTGGCGACCATGTCCGGGTAGACACAGATCGCCGCGACGCGGGGGGTGGTCGGGTCGGTGGGATCGGGGGTCCTGCCCTTGGTGCACAGCGCGCGCACCTTGCCGACCGTGTCCGCGCCTTCCAGCGTGGTCAGGTCGATCATCGAGATGGCCAGGTCGATGGCGTACGCCTTGGCCGTGGTCTTGATCGAGCGAGTACCGAGCGTGGCGGCACGCGCCTCCAGGCCGACCTGGTCGACACCGGGCAGGCCGTGCAGGAAGCGACGGAGCGAGGCCTCGGACGCCGCGACGTCCTCGAGACCGCTGCCCGCGACGCCGGGGGCATTGGCTGCAAGAGTGGACATAGTCACCACACCAGCATATCTACGCGCGTAGTCAATCGCCAGAGGCACTGCGCATCGATGCCGGACCGAGATCTCCGCGCCCCGGGAACCCCAACCGTCACCCCTGTGGATCGCCCGGGCCATGGGGCAGAATCGTCGACATGACCGAATCCCACGGCGGGCCCCGACCGGGCCCGGCCGGTTCCGATGGGGAGCCCGTGTACGCCGAACGCGTGTACCGCTCCGTTCCCGGCGTGATCTCCGGGGTGCTGCTGCTGGCCGTCGCGGCCTGGCTGATCGGGGACGCGGCCCTCAACGGCAGCGGAAAGACGCCCTGGGTGGCGCTGGCCGCCGTCCCGGTGTTCGCCTTCCCGGTGATCGCCTACACCCTGCGCCCGGCCGTCCGGGCCGACGAGCGCCGCCTGGTCGTCCGCAACCCGCTGCGCACGATCACCGCGCCCTGGGCCGCCGTGGACGCGCTGCGCGCCGGGTACTCGGTCGAACTCCTCGCCGAGGGCAAGAAGTACCAGGTGTGGGCGGTGCCGGTGTCGCTGCGCCAGCGCAAGCGCGCCGCCCGGGCCCGCGAGCGCGGCGGGCAGGCGCACAGCTCCCGCCTCGGCATGGTCTTCGGCGCGGGCGGCACGCCGTCCGGGGCCGGGGTCCAGGGCTCCACGGACCCGAACCGGGCCTGGTCCGACCAGGTGGTCGGCGTCCTCCAGGACATGGCCGAGCGCAACGCCTCCCGGCCCGACGCGGCCGGGCCGATCGAGGTCCGCTGGTGCTGGTGGATCATCGCCCCCACCGTGGCCGGTCTGATCGCCCTGATCACCGTGATCGCGGTCTGACCGACCCCTGACGCACGAGGAGGGCCCACCGGCACCGCCGGTGGGCCCTCCGTCGTTCTCCGGGGTGTCAGCCGTCGATGCCGGCGGCGGCCGCGAGGTCCCGCTTGACGGTGGCGAGCAGCTCGGCGGCCCGGGCGCGGGTGTCCGCGAGGTCGGCGGCCGAGGCGACCGGGAGGACGACCTCCAGGTAGCACTTCAGCTTGGGCTCGGTGCCCGAGGGGCGGACCACGATCCGCGCCGAGCGGACGGCGTCGCCCGCCAGGTAGTAGCGCAGGCCGTCGGTCGGCGGCAGCTCGGCGGAGCCGGCGGCGAGGTCGTCGGCGCGGGCCACGGTGAGCCCGGCCAGGGTCGTCGGCGGCCGCTCGCGCAGGGTGCGCATGGCGTCGGCGATGACCGAGAGGTCCTCGACCCGGACGGAGAGCTGGTCGGTGGCGTGCAGGCCGTGCTCCAGCGCCAGGTCGTCCAGCAGGTCGGTCAGGGTGCGGCCGGAGCGCTTGAGGGTGGCGGCGAGCTCGGCGACCAGCAGGGCGGCGGTGATGCCGTCCTTGTCGCGCACGCCCTCCGGGTCGACGCAGTAGCCGAGCGCCTCCTCGTAGCCGTAGCGCAGGCCCCCGGCGCGGGAGATCCACTTGAAGCCGGTGAGGGTCTCGGCGTAGCCGAGCCCGGCGGCCTCGGCGATCCGGCCGAGCAGGGTGGAGGAGACGATGGTGGTGGCGAAGGTGCCGGCGGCCCGCTTGGAGACCAGCGCGGCGCCCAGCAGCGCGCCGACCTCGTCGCCGCGCAGCATCCGCCAGCCGTCCCCGCCGTCGGCCGGGACGGCCACCGCGCAGCGGTCGGCGTCCGGGTCGTTGGCGATGACGATGTCCGGGCCGGCCGCGGCGGCGGTGCGGAAGGCGAGGTCCATCGCCCCCGGCTCCTCCGGGTTGGGGAAGGCGACGGTCGGGAAGTCCGGGTCCGGCTCGGCCTGCTCGGCGACCACGGTGGGGGCCGGGAAGCCGGCCCGGTCCATGGCGGCGAGGAAGGTGTCGCGCCCGACGCCGTGCATCGGGGTGTAGACGATGTCGAGCTCCCGCGCGCTGTGCGGGTCGACGATCGACGCGGCGCGGTCGAGGTAGGCCTCGACGACGGACTCGTCCACCGTCTCCCAGCCGTCCGCGGCGAGCGGGACCTCGGTCAGCGAGCCGATCGCGTCGATCTCGGCGGCGATGCCCGCGTCGGCCGGGGGCACGATCTGCGAGCCGTCGCCCAGGTAGACCTTGTAGCCGTTGTCCTGCGGCGGGTTGTGGCTGGCGGTGACGGTCACACCGGCGGCGGCGCCGAGGTGGCGGACCGCGAAGGCGAGCACCGGGGTGGGCAGCGGGCGCGGGAACAGCAGCGCGCGCAGGCCGGCGCCGACCACCACGGCGGCGGTGTCGCGGGCGAAGTCGTAGGACTTGTGGCGGGCGTCGTAGCCGATCACGACCAGGTCGCCGAGGCCCTGCCGCTTGACGTAGGCGACCAGGCCGGCGGCGGCCCGGATCACCACGGCGCGGTTCATCCGCATCGGGCCGGCGCCGAGTTCGCCGCGCAGGCCGGCGGTGCCGAACTGGAGGCGGTCGGCGAAGCGGTCGGCCAGCTCGGACCAGGCGAGCTTGGCGTTGGCGTCGGCGTCCGGGGTCTCGGCGTCGGCGAGCAGCGCGGCGAGCTCCTCGCGGGTCTGCGGGTCCGGGTCCTCGGCGAGCCAGGTACGGGCCCGGGCGAGGAGGTCGGTGGTGGTTGCCTGCGTCATGGCTGCAGCTCCATCGGGAAGTGCGTCGGTGGTCGGCCGGGAGGTGGCCCCGGACCGGGCCGGACCGGGCCCGGCGGGTCGGGCGGTTCCGGTCGTACGGGGCGGTGCCGGTCGTGCGGAGGGTGCGGGAGGCACGGGGCGGGGCAGGGAGGTGCGGGCGGTGCCGGACGGGAGGTGCGGGACGAAACGTACGGCGTGCCGGCGGCGGGAGGCGGTGTCCGGTGCCCCCGGGCGGCGGCGTGTCGGGCCCGGGCACGCGGAAGGGGCCCGCGGGCGGCTGTGATCACCGGATCACGCCCGTCCGCGGGCCCCGTCGCTCATGCCGCTGTCGCCCGGCGTCAGATCCGCTCGAGGACCTTGGCCAGCAGCGCGCCCATCCGCTCGGCGGAGGCCTTGCCGGCCTCCAGCACCTCGGCGTGGTTGAGCGGCTCGCCGGTCATGCCGGCCGCCAGGTTGGTGACCAGGGAGATGCCGAGCACCTCGGCGCCGGCCTCGCGGGCCGCGATGGCCTCCAGCGTGGTCGACATGCCGACCAGCTCGCCGCCGATCACCCGGGCCATGTTGACCTCGGCCGGGGTCTCGTAGTGCGGGCCGCGGAACTGGACGTAGACGGCCTCGTCGAGGGTCGGGTCCACCTCGCGGCAGAGCTCGCGCAGCCGCTTGGAGTAGAGGTCGGTGAGGTCGACGAAGTTCGCGCCGACGATCGGGGAGTCCGCCGTCAGGTTGATGTGGTCGCTGATCAGGACCGGCTGGCCGGGGACCCAGGTCGGGCGCAGACCGCCGCAGCCGTTGGTCAGCACGATGGTCCCGCAGCCGGCCGCGGCGGCGGTGCGCACGCCGTGGACGACGGTGGCGACCCCGTGGCCCTCGTAGTAGTGGTTGCGGCCCAGGAAGATCAGGGCCCGCTTCTCGCCGATCCGCACCGAGCGGATCGTGCCGGCGTGACCGGCCACGGCGGCGGCGGGGAAGCCCGGGAGGTCGGTGACCGGGAACTCCGCCACGGTCTCGCCGAGGGCGTCGGCGGCCGGCACCCAGCCGGAGCCCATCACCAGGGCGACGTCGTGGCGCTCGGCACCGGTCAGCTCGCGCAGGCGCTCGGCGGCGGCCTGGGCGGCGGCGTAGGGGTCGGCGGAGACGACCGACTGAGGAGATGCGTTCACACGTCCGAGGATAGACGGGAAATGGCTACGCGCGTAGAAAATCCTGGTACGACGTGCCGGATCGTTACCCGGATGGCGTGAACGTACAGCTCCGGGGCGGCGGAAACGCGCCGCGACCCGGAGCAATCTCCAAAGAGGTCTCAGCAGGGGCGGCGGCGCAGGTCCAGCACGTAGTCGTCGGGGGCGCCGGCGCTCTCCGCCGCGTCCGCGATCAGGCCCAGGTAGCGGGCCGCCGGCAGGCCGCCCTCGTAGTCGTTCAGCACGTACGTCCAGACCGGCACGTCGCCGTCCAGGGTCTGCGCCCGGAGCCGGGTCTTGCGGTAGATCCCGAGCTGGACGCCCTCCCAGCGGTCCAGCCCCTCCTCGTCCATCGGCGACACGTCGTACAGCGAGACGAAGACCTGGTCCTTCTCGTCCTCCACCACGGTGGCCAGCGAACCCTCCCAGCCGAGGTGCTCGCCGCCGAAGGTCAGCCGCCAGCCGGACAGCCAGCCCGTGCCGCGCAGTGGCGAGTGCGGGGCGCGGCGGGTCATCTGCCGGGCATCGAGGTTGGTGGCATACGCGGCGTAAAGGGGCATGGGGCGAAGCCTACGTTCACCGGCCGATCCGACAGAAGCCCCGACCCCGGCGTGGCAGTGCTCCCGGCGTGCGGGACAATGGGTGACGTGACTCGGATCGTGATCATCGGTGGCGGACCAGGCGGCTACGAGGCGGCGCTCGTCGCGGCCCAGCTCGGCGCGGAGGTGACCGTCGTCGACCGCGACGGCCTGGGCGGATCGGCGGTGCTCACGGACTGCGTGCCGTCGAAGACGCTGATCGCGACGGCGGAGGTGATGACGACCTTCGACAGCTCGTACGAGGAACTCGGCATCATCGTCGCCGACGACACCCCGCACATCGACAGCCCGGCCAGGGTGGTCGGGGTCGACCTCGGCAAGGTCAACCGCCGGGTGAAGCGGCTGGCGATCGCGCAGTCCCACGACATCACCCAGTCCGTCACCCGGGCCGGCGTCACCGTGCTGCGCGGCCGGGGCCGACTGGGCACCGGCGGGCAGGCCGCGGACGGCTCCCGCGAGGTGCTGGTCGACGCCCCCGACGGCAGCGTGCAGGCCGTGCGCGCCGACGCGGTGCTGATCGCCACCGGCGCCCACCCGCGCGAGCTCCCGGACGCCCAGCCGGACGGCGAGCGGATCCTGACCTGGACCCAGGTGTACGACCTGGAGGAGCTGCCGCGCGAGCTGATCGTGGTCGGCTCCGGCGTCACCGGCGCCGAGTTCGCCGGCGCCTACCAGGCGCTGGGCTCCCGGGTCACCCTGGTCTCCTCGCGCGACCGGGTGCTGCCGGGCGAGGACCCGGACGCCGCCGAGGTGCTGGAGGAGGTCTTCCGCCGCCGCGGCATGAACGTGATGAGCCGCTCCCGCGCCGAAACGGTCAAGCGCATCGGCGACACGGTCGAGGTCACCCTCTCCGACGGCACGGTGATCGAGGGCACCCACTGCCTGATGGCGGTCGGCTCGATCCCGAACACCGCGGAGATGGGCCTGGAGGAGGCCGGGGTCAAGCTCAACGACTGGGGCCAGATCCAGGTCGACCGGGTGTCCCGCACCTCCGCCCCCGGCGTGTACGCGGCCGGCGACTGCACCGGCGTCTTCATGCTCGCCTCGGTCGCCGCCATGCAGGGTCGGATCGCGATGTACCACGCGCTGGGCGACGCGGTGCAGCCGCTGAACCTCAAGACCGTGGCCTCCAACGTCTTCACCGACCCCGAGATCGCCACCGTCGGCTACACCGCGGCCGATGTGAAGTGCGGCAAGATGGACGCGGTCGAGGTCAAGCTCCCGCTGCGCGGCAACCCGCGCGCCAAGATGCAGGGCATCCGGGACGGCTTCGTGAAGCTCTTCTGCCGCCCCGGCACCGGCATCGTGGTCGGCGGCGTGGTCGTCGCCCCGCGGGCCAGCGAACTGATCCACCCGATCGCGCTCGCGGTGGACGCCAATCTGACGGTCGAACAGGTGGCCAGCGCCTTCACCGTCTATCCGTCGGTCTCCGGCTCCACCGCCGAGGCCGCCCGCCAGCTCCACATCCGCAAGCGCGACGCCGGCGAATCCTGAGCCTCCGGTGCCCAGTTGAGGGCGGTCGCCGTTCGGCGGCCGCCCTTCGCGCGTCCGGGGGTGTCACCCGGACGGCGGGCGCAGCCCCGGCGTACCGGCGGCGCGAATTGTACGGTCACGCGCCGCTCGGGCGTGAGCAATTCCCGCTACTAGCAGCAAACGCCTGAAAGCAGACGGTCACGCAGGTTACCGTCGGTTCTGTGTTTGCAGCAGAACGTCGCCAGTTGATCCTCGAAATGGTGCGCGCCAACGGAGCCGTCTCGCTCCGGGAGTTGGCCCGCGTCGTCCAGACCTCCGAAGTGACCGTGCGCCGCGACGTACGGGCCCTGGAGGCAGAAGGGCTCCTCGACCGCCGGCACGGCGGCGCGGTGCTCCCCGGCGGCTTCAGCCGCGAACCCGGCTATCCGCAGAAGACCCACCTCTCCGCCGCCGAGAAGAGCGCCATCGCCGATCTCGCCGCCGGACTGGTGGAGGAAGGCGACGCCGTGGTGGTCGGCGCAGGCACCACCACCCAGGAACTCGCCCGCCGACTCGCCCGGGTGCCCGGGCTGACGGTGGTCACCAACTCGCTCCTCGTCGCCCAGGCCCTGGCGCACGCCAACCGGGTCGAGGTGGTGATGACCGGGGGCACCCTGCGCGGTTCCAACTACGCCCTGGTCGGCAGCGGGGCCGAACAGTCGCTGCACGGGCTGCGGGTCACCAAGGCCTTCGTCTCGGGCAGCGGGCTCACCGCCGAACGCGGGCTCTCGACCACGAACATGCTCTCCGCGAGCGTGGACCGGGCACTGGTGCAGTCGGCCGCCGAGGTGATCATCCTCGCCGACCACACCAAGCTCGGCGCGGACACCATGTTCCAGACCGTCCCCACCGAGACCATCACCCGGCTGGTCACCGACGAGCACGCCACCGCGGACGACGCCACCGCCCGCGAACTGGACGCGCTCGCCGACTGCGGGGTGCAGATCGACCTCGCCCCGCTCGGAACCCCGCCGACCGGGGACGCCCCGGTCCACGGCACCGGCAGCGGTCCCGTCCACCAGACCCAGCCCGGCCCGCTGGTCCGCCGCAGCGCGCCGCCGCCCGGCGGGGCCCCGCTGCCCGGCCAGCGGCGGCCCGGCACCCACGGCGGTCCCGGCGGGCCGGGCGGGCCCGGTGGCCCGATGCCGGTCAGACTCGCCGAACTGGGCCTGCCGCGCGGGCGCTGAGGCCCGCGGGGCGGGGCCGCTGCTCCGGCTCGCCGCACCGCATCGCAGCGCGCCGCAGCGCAGCGCATCGCACCATGCACCACCGCACGGCCGCCGAAAACGTGACCGGTCCGCACACCCGAAGGTGTACGGACCGGCGGCGGACCTGTCAGCGCCCGATCGGGCCCCGCATCAGTCCTTGATCTCGCAGAGCGCCGCGCCACTGGAGACGCTCGCACCCACCTCGGCCTTGAGGCCGACGATCGTGCCCGCCTTGTGCGCGTTCAGCGGCTGCTCCATCTTCATCGCCTCCAGGACGACGATCAGCTCGCCCTCGGCGACGACCTGACCCTCCTCCACCGCGACCTTCACGATGGTGCCCTGCATCGGCGAGGCCAGCGTGTCACCGCTGACCGCCGAACCGGCCTTCTTGGCACCGACCCGGCGCTTGGCCTTCGCGGCCCCGGCACCGGCCGCCGGAGCGGCGGCGACGCCCAGCGAGGACGGCAGCGAGACCTCGATCCGCTTGCCGCCGACCTCGACGACCACGGTCTCCCGGCCCTCGGCCTCCTCGCCCTCGCCGGCCGTACCGACGAACGCGGGGATGGTGTTGTCGAAGTCCGTCTCGATCCACCGGGTGTAGACCGTGAACGGGCCCTCGCTGCCGTGCACCTCCGGCGCGAACGCCGGGTCGGTCACGACCGCCTGGTGGAACGGGATGGCCGTCGCCATGCCCTCGACCTTGAACTCGGCCAGCGCGCGCCGCGCCCGCTCCAGCGCCTGCTTGCGGTCCCGGCCGGAGACGATCAGCTTGGCCAGCAGCGAGTCCCAGGCGGGGCCGATGACCGAACCGCTCTCCACGCCCGAGTCCAGCCGGACGCCCGGGCCCGATGGCGGCGCGAACAGCGTCACCGTGCCCGGCGCGGGCAGGAAGTTGCGGCCCGGGTCCTCGCCGTTGATGCGGAACTCGAAGGAGTGACCCCGCACCTCCGGGTCGCCGTAACCGAGCTCCTCGCCGTCCGCGATCCGGAACATCTCCCGGACCAGGTCGATCCCGGTGACCTCCTCGGTGACCGGGTGCTCCACCTGCAGACGGGTGTTGACCTCCAGGAAGGAGATCGTGCCGTCCACCGCCACCAGGAACTCGCAGGTGCCGGCGCCCTCGTAACCGGCCTCCTTGAGGATGGCCTTCGACGCCCGGTACAGCTCGGCGTTCTGCTCGGGGGTCAGGAACGGCGCGGGCGCCTCCTCGACCAGCTTCTGGTGCCGGCGCTGCAGCGAGCAGTCACGGGTGGACACGACCACCACGTTGCCGTGCTTGTCCGCGAGGCACTGGGTCTCGACGTGCCGCGGGTTGTCCAGGTAGCGCTCGACGAAGCACTCGCCGCGACCGAAGGCGGCGACCGCCTCCCGGACCGCCGAGTCGTACAGCTCCGGGATCTCCTCCAGGTTGCGGGCGACCTTGAGGCCGCGACCGCCGCCGCCGAAGGCCGCCTTGATGGCGACCGGCAGGCCGTGCTCCTGGGCGAAGGCGACGATCTCGTCGGCACCCGAGACCGGGTCCGGCGTACCGGCGACCAGTGGGGCACCGGCGCGCTGCGCCACGTGCCGGGCGGTGACCTTGTCGCCCAGGTCGCGGATGGCCTGCGGCGGCGGGCCGATCCAGGTGAGGCCCGCGTCGAGCACTGCCTGGGCGAACTCGGCATTCTCCGACAGGAAGCCGTAGCCGGGGTGGACGGCGTCCGCACCCGAGTCGGCGGCGGCCTGGAGGACCTTGGCGATGTCCAGGTAGCTGGTGCCGGGGGTGTCGCCGCCCAGCGCATAAGCCTCGTCGGCCGCGCGGACGTGCAGCGCATCCCGGTCCGGCTCGGCGTAGACGGCGACGCTGGCGATACCGGCGTCCGAGCAGGCCCGGGCGACGCGGACAGCGATTTCCCCGCGGTTGGCGATGAGCACCTTGCGCACTGTGGCTCCCTTCTTGAACCTCGTTGAGTTTATGGATTCCTGGGCAGTACCGGCGAGTAGCCCCAGGTTGTGAACTATCCCACACAGAGGGTGATGCGCCCGGACGGGTGGTGGGCGGCCCGACGGGAGTATGTGCAGGTGATGGCGCATGCGGCCCGGGTGGTGCGGCGACTGCGCTCGGTGACGGGGCGGCGTGGCGGCGCGGTGGGTCCGGCGGGCCGGGTGGCACCTGCCGGCGGCGCGCGTGCCGTTCAAGGAATGGGGGCGGAGGCGGGGGCCGGGCCGGGGGTCGGCGCGGGTGTCGTCGCGGCTGCGACCGGGGGCGTGGTTCCGGGTGCGGTTCCGGCGGTGGTGTCCGGACCGCCCGGAGGCGTCGGTGCGCGTTCCAGGGCCAGGGCGGTGACGTCGGCGATCTGCTCGACCACGTCCGGGCCGTAGGCGCCCGGGTTGACCACCTTGAGCAGCAGGGCGAAGGTGCCGTCCGTGCCGTACCGGCGGACCAGCCGGCGGTGGTGGGTGACCAGGTGGCGGACGCCGGCGTGGTTGGCGATGCCGGTCTGGCCGGAGATCAGGAAGACCGGGCGGCCGTGCCCGGGTGTGGCCAGCCGGGCGAGCAGGACGTACTCCCCGGCCCGGAGGTCGGCGGCGTACGACCGGCCGCCGATGGTGATGGTGTTGTCCCGCACCACCTGGTCGTTCGAGATCACGACCCCCGGCAGGCCCCAGGCCAGGTGGGCGGCCATCCGCTCGTTGGAGACGGGGCCGCCGAAGCAGAACTCGGTCTTGGCGCCGAGGCCGCGCGGGGCGGCGTCGTGCGCGACCAGGTCCGTGTGCGCGCCGCACTCCTTCACCAGGGCGGCCAGTTCCATCAGCGCGTAGGCGTCGCGCCGGGTGACCGTCCGGGGGTGCGCGCCGGTGCCGATGCTGCGGTTGACCACGATCAGGCACTCGCTGCCGGCGGGCAGGCCGAGGAAGTCCCTGGTCCGTTCCAGCCGGCGTCTTCGGCGCAGGCTCTGGCCGAGCCAGCCGAGGACAGCACTGATCGCGCTGGCCACCAGGCCCAGCAGGACGTTGAGCAGACTGTCGGTCATCCGCTCGCCATCTCCCCCGTCGGTTTGGAGCGTCGGCGCCGTCCGGGCGCCCCTCTAGCGTGCATCACATCGGATTGTCGGCGGGGCAGATGGCGACAATTGTGCCGCTCTTTGGCGCGTGGGCGACGCCCCGGCGGCGCTCCGGTGGCCGACTCCCGGCGGGCGGGAGACGCCCCGGCACGACCGGGCCCGCGGCGTACGCGGGCCCGTCGTACGCGCAGGGTCCGGTGCGGGCAAGGGGGGTGGGCGCGGCCCGGGTGCCGGGCCGGTCGGCCCGTCAGACCCAGAGGTCGGTGATCCGCACGCCGAGTTCGGCGAGCAGTCCGCGCAGCAGCGGCAGGGAGAGCCCGATGACATTGCCCGGGTCGCCGTCGATGCCCTCGACGAACGGGGCCGAACGGCCGTCCAGGGTGAACGCCCCGGCCACGTGCAGCGGCTCGCCGGTCGCGATGTACGCGGCGACCTCGGCGTCGTCCGGGGTGCCGAAGCGGACGGTGGTGGAGGCGGTGGCGGAGGCCTGCCGACCGGTGGCGGTGTCGATCACGCAGTGGCCGGTGCGGAGCACCCCGGCCCGGCCGCGCATGGCCTGCCAGCGGGCCAGCGCCTCGGTCGCGTCGGCGGGCTTGCCGAGGGCCTGGCCGTCCAGCTCCAGCACCGAGTCGCAGCCGATCACCAGCTCGCCCCCGGTGAGGGTGACGGCGACGGCCTCGGCCTTGGCCTCGGCGAGCACGAGGGCGAGTTCGGCGGGGGTGGCGGCGGTGAGGGCGTCCTCGTCGACGCCGCTGACCACCACGCGCGGGTCGAGGCCCGCCTGACGCAGCAGCCCGAGCCGGGCGGGGGAGGCGGAGGCGAGCACGAGGGAGCGGCGGTCGGTCATGCCACCAGGGTAGAGGGCTGCTCCGGGCGGTCGTTCCGCGGTCGTCAGACCATCAGCAGGACGGCGATCACCAGGGTGAGGACGGCGAGCACATGGCCGGCCCGGTGCAGTCGTCGCTGCATGCGCCGGGCTTCCGGGGAGGGCTCGTCGCGGGGGTCTGACCAGAGCATCGTTCCAGGGTGCGCCCCCGGTCGGCGGGGCGCCTGAGTACGCGTACTCAGCTTTCGGGGCAATCCGGGCCCGGAGCGGGAGCGCGAACGGCCGCCCGGCACCGCGGTGGGCGGTGCCGGGCGGCCGTGACGAGCCTCGCTAACCGGCCCAGCCGGAGGTGCGCCAGGCGTTGACGCCGGGGCGCGGGGTCGCGCGCAGTCGGCGCGCGCGGTCGTTCCAGGCGGAGTCCGGGCCGTCGCCCGCGCGGCGGGCCGCCTCGGCGGCGGCCTGCGCGGCGGCGGCCCGGGACTGGACCACCGCCAGGACGGTGGCCAGCTCCTCGGGGGTCGGCTGCCCGTGCAGCACATGGATCGGGGCCATGCTCAATCCTCTCGCGTTCCTCCTGGGAGGAGCCACTACAGCGGAATGTTGCCGTGCTTCTTCGGGGGCAGCACCTCGCGCTTGCCGCGCAGCGCGCGCAGGCCGCGGACGATGTGCCGGCGGGTCTCACTGGGCGCGATCACCGCGTCCACGTAGCCGCGCTCGGCCGCCAGGTACGGGTTGAGCAGGGTGTCCTCGTAGGAGGCGATCAGCTCGGCCCGCTTCTCCTCGGCCAGGCCGGCCGCGTCGGCCTCGGCGATCTCCCGCCGGTGCAGGATGTTGACCGCGCCCTGGGCGCCCATCACGGCGATCTGCGCGGTCGGCCAGGCCAGGTTGAGGTCGGCGCCGAGGTGCTTGGAGCCCATGACGTCGTACGCGCCGCCGAAGGCCTTGCGGGTGATCACGGTGATCAGCGGGACGGTCGCCTCGGCGTAGGCGTAGATCAGCTTGGCGCCGCGGCGGATGATGCCGTCCCACTCCTGCTCGGTGCCGGGCAGGAAGCCGGGCACGTCGACGAAGGTGATGACGGGGATGTTGAAGGAGTCGCAGGTGCGGATGAACCGCGCGGCCTTCTCGCTGGCGGCGATGTCCAGGCAGCCCGCCAGGTCCATCGGCTGGTTGCCGACGATGCCGACCGGGTGGCCCTCGACCCGGCCGAAGCCGGTGATGATGTTGCCGGCGTAGAGCGGCTGGGTCTCCAGGAACTCGCCGTCGTCGAGGACGTGCTCGATCACGTGGTGCATGTCGTACGGCTGGTTCGCCGAGTCCGGCACCAGGGTGTCGAGTTCGAGGTCCTCGTCGGTGACGGACAGGTCCGCCTCCTCCGGGAAGGCCGGCGGGTCGGAGAGGTTGTTGGAGGGCAGGTACGAGAGCAGGCTCTTGACGTACTCGACCGCCTCCTTCTCGTCCGCCGCCAGGTAGTGCGCGTTGCCGGACTTGGTGTTGTGGGTGCGCGCGCCGCCCAGTTCCTCCATGCCGACGTCCTCGCCGGTGACGGTCTTGATCACGTCGGGGCCGGTGATGAACATGTGCGAGGTCCGGTCGGCCATCACCACGAAGTCGGTGATCGCGGGGGAGTAGACCGCGCCGCCCGCGCAGGGGCCCATGATCAGCGAGATCTGCGGGACCACCCCGGAGGCGTGCACGTTGCGGCGGAAGATCTCGCCGTACAGGCCGAGCGAGACGACGCCCTCCTGGATCCGGGCGCCACCGGAGTCGTTGATGCCGATGACCGGGCAGCCGGTCTTCAGCGCGAAGTCCATGACCTTGACGATCTTCTCGCCGAAGACCTCGCCGAGCGAGCCGCCGAAGACGGTGAAGTCCTGCGCGAACAGCGCGACCTGACGGCCGTCCACGGTGCCGTAGCCGGTCACCACGCCGTCGCCGTACGGCCGGTTCTTCTCCTGGCCGAAGTTGATCGAACGGTGCCGGGCGAACTCGTCGAACTCGACGAAGGAGTCCTCGTCCAGCAGCTCCGCGACGCGCTCCCGGGCCGTCAGTTTGCCCTTGGCGTGCTGCTTCTCGACCGCCTTGGCGGAGCCGGAGTGCACCGCCTCGTCGATCCTGCGCCGGAGGTCGGCGAGCTTGCCGGCGGTGGTGTGCGGGTCGTGCGACGCCTCGGTCATTCCGGTGGCTCTCCCTGATCCTGGGCCGCTACCTGTTTTCGGTGGCGCGGGCCGGGTGGGGGCGGCGCGGACGAGGGGTGCAGGGCGGCACAACGAACTACCGTTGGGTAGCGTAGCCAGCGCGGAGGGCCCGGCGTAATGTCCGGCCGTTATGGCCAGCGCCACAGTGTCGTCGGTGCCCGTTCCGGGAGACGATGGGACGGCGTACGGCCACCCGGCCGGTGGCGGACCCGCTGTCCGCCTAGGGTGAGCCGCATGACCTCCGACACCCCCCGCCGCAGTGGACTGCGCGGCCTCGGCCACGCCGGACCGTCGCCGTGGACCGACCTGGACCGCCCGCCGCTGGACGCCGCCACGCTCCGCCGGGACCTGGTGCGCCCCGGTGGGCTCTGGACCTCGCTGGACGTCGTCGAGGAGACCGGTTCCACCAACACCGACCTCGCCGCCCGGGCCCGCGCGGGCGCCCCGCAGGGCGCGGTGCTGATCGCCGAGTCGCAGAACTCCGGCCGGGGCCGGCTGGAACGGCAGTGGACCGCGCCCGCCCGTTCCGGCCTCTTCCTCTCCCTCCTGCTTCGCCCGGACGAGGTACCCGTCGAACGGTACGGCTGGTTGCCGATCCTGGTCGGCGTCGCCGCCGCGAGCACCCTGAGCCGGGTCGCCGAGGTCGAGGTCGGTCTGAAGTGGCCCAACGACCTGCAGGTGGAGGTCGACGGCGCGGAGCGCAAGATCGGCGGCATCCTGACCGAGCTGGGCGGCGGGGCGGTGGTCGCCGGTCTGGGCCTCAACGTGTCGCTGCGGGCCGCCGAGCTGCCCGTCCCCACCGCCGCCTCGCTCGCCCTGGCCGGCGCCGCCGTCACCGACCGGCCCACCCTGCTGCGCGCGCTGCTGCGCGAGTTCGCCGAGCTGTACGGGGAGTGGACGGCCGCCGGCGGGGACCCGCACGCCAGCGGCCTGCTGCGCGCGTACGCGCAGCGCTGCACCACGCTGGGCCGGCCGGTGAAGGTGCTGCTGCCCGGCGACCGGGAGCTGGTCGGCGAGGCGGTCGCGGTGGACGGGGCCGGGCAGCTGGTGGTCCGTACCCCGGACGGCGGGCGGCGGGCGGTCGGCGCGGGGGACGTCGTCCATGTGCGCCCGGAGCCGCGCGACGGGCGGTAGCGGGGCCGCTCGGGCCGCCCGGGCGGCGCGGTGCGGGGCGGCGACGGCGGCGCGGGCCGGAGCCCCGTTCCGGACCCCGCGCCGGGCGGGTCGCGCGTCGTGCGCCGGGCGGGTCACCGTGCCTCTCCTTACCTCCCCTTGACTCGGGCGGATGCCCCGGATCGCGCGATTCCGTGCGAACATTCCACCTGGCAGCAGTGTGAGGCGCGCCACTGCCCGAACGGGGGCGGCCGGCCCGCACTGGCACGACACGAGGCGAGTGCGGCGACCGCACGGGGACGGACCGGTGGCAGAGGACGGCAGCAACGGCGGTGGCAACGGCGCCGACGGCAACGGAGGCCCGACGGGCTCCGACGACCAGACCGTCGCCCTCGACCTCGAACGCCTGATCCTGGACGCGCCACGCCGCTACACCCCCTACCAGGCCGCGCGGGCCGCCGACGTCCCGATGGAGCTGGCCACCCGCTTCTGGCGGGCGATGGGCTTCCCGGACATCGGCCAGTCCCGGGCGCTGACCGACGGCGACGTGATCGCGCTGCGCCGGCTGGCGGGCCTGGTCGAGTCGGGCCTGCTGAGCGAGTCGATGGCGATCCAGGTGGCCCGGTCCACCGGGCAGACCACGGCCCGGCTCGCGGGCTGGCAGATGGACACCTTCCTGGAGAACCTCACCCAGTCCGTCGAGCCCGGTCTCACCCGGGCCGATGTCGCCTACCCGCTGGTCGAGCTGCTGCTGCCGGAGCTGGAGCAGTTCCTGGTGTACGTCTGGCGGCGGCAGCTGGCCGCCGTCACCGGCCGGGTGGTGCAGGCCGCCGAGGACAACGAGATCACCAGCGGCCGGCTCGCGGTCTGCTTCGCCGACCTGGTCGGTTTCACCCGGCTGTCCCGGCGGCTGGAGGAGGAGGAGCTCGGCGAGCTGGTCGAGACCTTCGAGAACACCTGTTCCGACCTGATCGTCGGCCGCGGCGGCCGGGTGATCAAGACGCTCGGCGACGAGATCCTCTTCGTCTCCGAGGACCCGGTGGTCGCGGCCGGGATCGCGCTCAGCCTGATCGAGGCGCTGGCCGAGGACGACACCATCCCCGCCCTGCGGGTCGGGATGGCCTTCGGCACGGTCACCTCGCGGATGGGCGACGTGTTCGGCACCACGGTGAACCTGGCCAGCCGGCTCACCTCGATCGCGCCCAAGGACGCGGTCCTGATCGACGGCGAGTTCGCGGCCGCGCTGGAGCAGTACGGCAGTGTCGCGCCGGCCGGGGAGGACGGGTCCGGGCTGGCCGACGCCCTGTCGGTGGCGGCGGGGCTGCCGCCCACCGGGCAGCACGGGCCGCTGCCGGAGGCGGGGCACCGGTTCAACCTGCAGCCGATGTGGCGCCGCCCGGTGCGGGGGCTCGGGCTGGTCGAGCCGTGGCTGCTCTCCCGGCGGCCGCACGGCGAGTAGCGCGCGGCGACCGGCGCGAGGCCGTGGCGGGCCCGAAGGCCGTCCGGCGGCAGTCGTCCGGCATCCGTCCGGCATCCGTTCGGCGGCAGCTCGGCGCCGCCCCGTCGCCCTTCGGGCCCGGCCCCCGTCACAGCCCGCCACCGGTTCCGGTGCCGCCCCCGTTGCCGCCCGTCGCCGGGCGCCGCCCCTCCGTGCCGCCCCGCCGCCGTCCGACCGGCGGGCCGTCGCGCCACGCCGAACGGTTGAAGGCCGCCCGGTCCGGTGAATCCCGACTCCCAAACGGGGCATAACCGAACGAAACCGCCATAGTCTTGGTGCAGGCGCTCCGGTCGGGCGGCCGGAGTAGCGAACCGTCGGGCGGGTAACCGATGTCGGACGGGTAGGACCTTCGGGAGCCTTCGGTGGCCGCGCCGGTACGGACGGTGCGGGCACGGCGGTCGTCCGCCGACCACCAGGAGGACCGGGCACAGGGAGCGAGGCGAGCCGGTGAGCAGTGAGGCGATCATGACGGACCGCGACTGCGACCGGACGCGGCAGCCGGCGGCGGCCGCGCCGGCGGCCCCCGCCCCCGGGGTGCCGCGCGCCCCCGTCGGCGGTGCGGGCACCGACGCGCGGTTGGCGGCCGTGGTGGAGCTCGCCCAGGACATGGCGGGGGCGCTCACCCCGCTGGAGGCCGTCCGGGCCGCCGCCGCCCGCGCCACCGGGGCGCTCGGTGCCGCGATGGCCGCCGTCTCGGTCTGGGACCGCGAGTCCGGCCGGCTGCGGGTCCTGGTCAACCACGGCGAGCTCTCCCCCGGGGAGGAGGAGCTGCCCGAGGACGAGTCCTACCCGGTCGCCGACTTCCCCGAGATCGTCACGTACCTGGAGGAGCGCTGGACCACCGGCCGGCTGCCGCGCGCCTGGGTGCAGACCGCCGACAACTCCCAGCCGCACGCCGGACACGCCCACCCGACCGCCGGCGCGTACTGCCAGGAACGCGCCGCCGCGCTGCGCCGGCGCGGCCGGGCCTGCTGCGTGGTCGCGCCGATCGTGCTGCACGGGCAGGCCTGGGGCGAGCTCTACCTGGCCCGGACCGCCGGGTCGGCGGAGTTCACCGAGGCCGACGCCGACTACGCGACCCTGCTCGCCGCCCAGATCTCGGCCGGTCTCGCCCAGACCGAGCGCCTCGCCGACCTGCGCAAGCTCGCCTTCTCCGACCCGCTCACCGGCCTCGCCAACCGGCGCGCGGTGGACGCCCGGCTGGAGAGCGCGTTGGCCGCCCACAACCGGGACAACACCGTGGTGTCCCTGGTGGTCTGCGACGTCAACGGCCTCAAGCGGGTCAACGACCAGCTCGGGCACGAGGTGGGCGACCGGCTGCTGGAGCGCTTCGCCCACCAGCTGTCCCTGGCCGCCGCGAAACTCCCCGGGAGCCTCGCGGCCCGGCTCGGCGGCGACGAGTTCTGCCTGCTCGTCGAGGGCCGCAAGGCCGACGAGGTGGTCGCCGTCGCCGAGGAGCTGTGCGCGCGGGCGCTGGCCCTGGCCGACGGCGAGGGCGTCGCCTGCGGGGTCGCCTCCACCGGGGACTCCATCGGCCCGGTCACCACCCCCGACCGGCTCTTCCGGCTCGCCGACGCCGCCCAGTACCGGGCCAAGGCCGCCCGCGCCGCGCACCCGGTGGTCGCCGGCCGCAGCCACGGGCCCGGCTTCGCCCCCGACCCGACGGTGCTGCTCGCGGACGCCGCCGACCCGCAGTACCGCACCGACGGACGCCCCCGGGCCGGCGGCCGGGCCGGTACCGGCGACCGCCGGCGGTTCCGCGGCGCCGCGCACAGCGCCGACCCCGGGCAGCTGCTCACCGCGGTGCTCGCCGCGCTCGACCGGCAGGGCACCTCCCGCGCCGTCCACCCGGCCGACACCATGGGCAAGCTCGCCGTCGTCGCCGAGACCACGGCCCGGCTGCTGGACGCGGTCGGCTGGTGGATCTCCTACGTGCCGCCCGGGTCGCAGCTGATGCACACCGCGCGGCACGCCGTCTACCGGATGACCAGCGGGCCGAGCAGCACCCGGGCGGAGACCCAGCGCGCCCAGATCGAGGCCCCGGACGCCGTGTTCGACCTCCGCCACTACCCGCTGACCCGGACCGCCGTGCGCGGCGGCGCCTTCGCGCTGCGCGCCGGGGCGGCGGGCAACGACCCGGCGGAGGAGGCCATGCTGGTGGTCTCCGGCTACCGGGGCATGGTCGCGGCCGGCGGCCAGAACCCGGCGGGCGGCTGGCTCCTCGAACTCTTCGCCGACGACGCGACCCTCCCGCTCGGCCAGGTCGCCGCCGCCCTCCGCGCCCTGGTCGCGGTCGCCCTCGCCGGCCCCGCCTCCCCGCCCGGAGGCTGACCCGGGGACGGGTGCCTGGACCGGTGCCTGGACGGTGCCGGGACCGGCGCGGGGCCCGGGGGACCGGGGGAGTGTGGTGCTTCGGTGACCGGTTGGTTCCGAGCGGGTCGCGGTCCGGTCGTGGGGGTGGGCGGGGCCGGGCGGCCGTGGGATGGTGTCGGCGGTCGGCGGGCCGTCGGGGTCGCGCCGGATCGATGACGGGGGTTGATTCCTGTGCGTGCTCGGGTGACGGGCCTGGTGCTCTCCGCGGTGCTCGCCTTCGGCGGGACGGCGCTGGCGGCCGCGCCGGCGGCCTCGGCGGCTCCGGCGGTTTCGGCGGTTTCGGCCGCCCAGGCCGCCCCGGCTGCCCCGGTGGCTCCGGCGGTCTCGGTGGAGGGTGCCGGGGCGGGGACGGCGGCGGCGGGCCAGGGCGCCGTGCGGGTCGGGGCGGCGGCGGAGCGCCACGACACCGCGCAGCTGGCCGCGTCCAAGGACAAGTCGAAGAAAAAGAAGAAGAAGGGCCTCGGCAAGATCATCGGACTGGTGATCGGCATCGCCGTGGTGCTGGTGGTGATCGTGGTGATCGTCGTCGTGGTGCTGATGCTGCGCCGCCGCAACCGGTCCTGAGCCCGGGACCGGTCCCGGACGCGCTCAGTCCCGGGCGGGGCCGAGCGCGCCCAGGACGGCCGCGACGACCTGGTCGGCGTAGCCGGGGTCGAGCGGGCCGAGGCCGTGCAGCCAGCGGTAGTACAGCGGGCCGTAGAGGAGTTCGACCGCGAGGTCGAGGTCCGCGTCCGCGCGCAGCTGTCCGGCCTCGCGGGCGGTCCGCAGCCGTTCGCGGGTGACGGCCAGCAGCGGGTCGAGGAGGCGTTCGCGGTAGTCGCGCAGCAGGGCGGGGTCGGTGAGCACCTCGGCGGTGAGGGCGCGGCCGGTCCGGTCGAAGGCGGGGTCGGCGAGTTCGAGGGCGGTGAGCCGCAGGACGGTCCGCAGGTCCTCGCCGAGGTCGCCGGTGTCGGGCAGGGCGAGGCTGCCGGAGGGGTTCTCGCTGGCGGCGAGGAAAGCGTCGAAGACGACGGCGCCCTTGGAGGGCCACCAGCGGTAGATGGTCTGCTTGCCGACGCCGGCGCGGGCGGCGATCTTCTCGATGGTGAGCTTGCCGAGGCCGAGTTCGGCGACGAGCTCGGCGGCGGCGGTGAGGATGGCCGCGCGGCTCTGCTCGTTGCGGCGGCTCGGGTCGGGGGCGGTCTGCGGTCCGGTCATGGGCGCCATTCTACCGAGACAACGAGACGGTCCGTATCGTCTTGACAGTTCGGGTCCGCCGGTGCATGCTGGTGGCACGTCAGCGAGACGAACCGTCTCGTCTCGACGGAGAGTCCCGAGCCGCAGCCTTTCGAGAGGACCACCGAGATGACCCGCTCCGCCCATGTCGCCATGGTTTCCATCCCGGCCCACGGCCACGTCAACCCCAGCCTCGCCCTGATCGCCGAGCTCGTCGCCCGCGGCCACCGGGTGAGCTACGTCAACGCGCCGTCCTTCGCCGACACGGTCGCGTCCACCGGCGCCACGCACGTCCCGTACGACACCGCGCTGCCGCTCGACGGCGACCCCGCGGGGTGGCCGGAGGACCCGGTCGCGGTCCAGGACGTCTTCCTCGACGACGCCCTCGCGATGACCCCGGTGCTGCGGAAGCTCTTCGCCGAGGACCGGCCCGACCTCGTGCTGTACGACATCGGTGCCTTCGCCGCCCGGGCGGTGGCCGAGGGGCACGGCGTGCCGGCGGTGCAGCTGTCGCCCACGATGGTCGGCTGGGAGGGCTTCGAGGAGGACATGGCGCCCATGTTCGAGGCGCTCCGCACCGGCCCCGGCGGCCCCGAGCACTACCGGCGGTTCGGCGACTGGCTGGCCGACAACGGCGTCGCCGTCCAGGACGTCGAGCGGGACGTCGAGCGCTTCAAGAACCGGCCGGACCGCGCGCTGGCGCTGATCCCGCGGGCCCTGCAGCCCTGCGCGGACCGGGTCGACACCGACCGGATCACCTTCGTCGGCCAGTGCTTCGGCGACCGCTCGCGGCAGGGCGGCTGGCAGCGGCCCGCGGGGGCGGACAAGGTGCTGCTGGTCTCGCTCGGCTCGGCGTTCACCGACCGGCCGGCCTTCTACCGGGCCTGCGTGGAGGCCTTCGGCGGCCTGCCCGGCTGGCACGTCGTGCTGCAGATCGGCCGCCACACCGACCGGGCCGCGCTGGGCGAGGTGCCGGCCAATGTCGAGGTGCACCGCTGGGTGCCGCAGTTCGACGTGCTGGCGCAGGCGGACGCCTTCGTCACCCACGCCGGCACCGGCGGCGCGAGCGAGGGCCTCTTCCACGGCGTGCCGATGATCGCGGTGCCGCAGGCCGTCGACCAGTTCGCCAACGCGGACTCACTGGTGGCGCTGGGGGTGGCCCGGCGGCTGGACACCGAGGACGCGACCGCCGGGGCGCTGCGCTCCGCGCTGCTGGAGCTGACCGGGGACCCGGCGGTGGCCGGGCGGCTCGCGGCGGAGCGCGCCTCGGCCCGGGCCGAGGGCGGCACGGCCCGGGCGGCGGACCTGGTCGAGGCCGAGCTGAAGTGAGCCGGGACGGGGCGGGCGGGGGCGGCTCAGGCGATCCGGTCGGGGCGGGTGTAGACGTTGGCGCCCTCGCCGCGGAGGAAGCCGACCAGGGTCAGGCCCAGCTCCTCGGCGAGGTCCACGGCCAGCGAGGACGGCGCCGAGACCGCGGCCAGCAGCGGCACCCCGGCCAGCGCCGCCTTCTGGGTCAGTTCGAACGAGGCCCGGCCGCTGACCAGGAGCACATGGCCGGTCAGCGGCAGCAGGCTCTCCCGCAGCGCCCAGCCGACCACCTTGTCCACCGCGTTGTGCCGGCCGACGTCCTCGCGGGCGCACAGCAGTTCGCCGGTCCGGCCGTCGAACAGGCCCGCCGCGTGCAGGCCCCCGGTGGACTCGAAGGTGCGCTGGACGGCGCGCAGCCGGTCCGGCAGCGCGTAGAGCAGCGCGGGCGGGACGCTCAGCGGGTCCTCGCCGACCGGGTGCCGGACGTGGGTGCGCACGGCGTCCACGGTGTCGCGGCCGCACAGTCCGCAGGCGCTGGTGGTGAGCAGGTTGCGGTGGGCGGAGAGCGGCAGCGGGCGGCCGCTGTCGCGCAGCGTCGCGTCCACCACGTTGTAGGTGTTGGCGCCGTCCGCGTCGGTGCCGGCGCAGTAGCGCAGCGCCGCCAGCTCCTCGCCGGAGGCGACCAGGCCCTCGCCGACCAGGAAGCCCGCCACCAGGTCGAAGTCCTGGCCGGGGGTGCGCATGGTGACGGTGAGCGGTTCGCCGCCGAGCCGGATCTCCAGCGGCTCCTCGGCGGCCAGCGCGTCGGGCCGGAAGTCGCGCCCGTCCCCGCGCAGCCGGAGCACCCGCCGCCGTGCCGTCGCCCGCGTCATCGTCCCGCCCGCCTTCGTGTCCGCCGCGCCCGGCGTTGCGCCGTCCGCCTCCCCACAGCGTGCGGCACCGGCCCGGGTATTCGAAAATCCTGGTGACCGGCCGGTCCGGTCCCGGGCGTTTCGACTGGGCCGAGATGGTTGTCATATCTCCATTCACCTGCTGAGATGATGCATATGGATATGCACAGTGCTGCGGCCGCCCACGCGCCGCTCGTCCAGGTCGGCAAGGCCGACGTCGGCGCCGAGGACGTGCTGGCCGTCGCCCGGGGCAACGCCCGGGTCGAGATCGGCCCCGACGCGATCGCCGAGATGGCGACCGCGCGCGCCCGGATCGACGCCCTCGCCGCCGAACCGCGCCCCGTCTACGGCGTCTCGACCGGCTTCGGCGCCCTCGCCGTCCGGCACATCAGCCCCGAGCTGCGCGCCCAGCTGCAGCGCTCGCTGGTGCGCTCGCACGCCGCCGGGATGGGCCCCGTGGTCGAGCGCGAGGTCGTCCGCGCGCTGATGTTCCTGCGCATGAAGACCCTCGCCAGCGGCCGCACCGGCGTCCGCCCGCTGGTCGCGCAGACCATGGCCGCGCTCCTCAACGCGGGCATCACCCCGGTGGTCCGCGAGTTCGGCTCGCTCGGCTGCTCCGGCGACCTCGCGCCGCTGTCGCACTGCGCGCTCGTCCTCATGGGCGAGGGCGTGGCCACCGGCCCCGACGGTGTCGAGAAGCCCGCCGGCGAGCTGCTCGCCGCCGCCGGCATCGAGCCGGTCGAGCTGCTGGAGAAGGAGGGCCTCGCCCTCATCAACGGCACCGACGGCATGCTCGGCATGCTGGTCATGGCCATCGCGGACCTGCAGCGGCTGTTCACCACCGCCGACATCACCGCCGCCATGAGCCTGGAGGCCCTGCTCGGCAGCGACAAGGTGCTCGCCCCCGAGCTGCACGCCCCGATCCGCCCGCACCCCGGCCAGGCCGCCGCCGCCGCCAACATGCTGGCCGTGCTCCAGGGCTCCGGCCTCACCGGCCACCACCAGGACGACGCGCCGCGGGTCCAGGACGCCTACTCGATCCGCTGCGCCCCGCAGGTCGCCGGCGCCGGCCGCGACACCCTCGCCCACGCCCAGCTGGTCGCCTCCCGGGAGCTGGCCGCCTCGGTCGACAACCCGGTGGTGCTGCCCGACGGCCGGGTCGAGTCCAACGGCAACTTCCACGGCGCCCCGGTCGCCTACGTGCTGGACTTCCTCGCCATCGCCGCCGCCGACCTCGGCTCGATCTCCGAGCGCCGCACCGACCGGCTGCTCGACAAGGCCCGCTCGCACGGCCTGCCGGCCTTCCTGGCCGACGACCCGGGCGTGGACTCCGGCCTGATGATCGCCCAGTACACCCAGGCCGCGCTGGTCAGCGAGAACAAGCGGCTCGCGGTGCCCGCCTCGGTCGACTCGATCCCCTCCTCGGCCATGCAGGAGGACCACGTCTCGATGGGCTGGTCCGCCGCGCGCAAGCTGCGCCAGTCCGTGGAGAACCTCGGCCGCGTCCTGGCCGTCGAGCTCACCGCCGCCGCCCGGGCGCTGGAGATCCGCCAGCAGGCCGGAACGGGCGCCGAGCCGGCGCCGGCCACGGCCGCGGCGATGGCCGCCGCCCGGGCCGCCGGGGTCGGCGGCGCCGGTCGCGACCGCTTCCTCTCGCCGGACCTGGAGGCCGCCGCCGCGCTGGTCGCCTCGGGCGAGCTGGTGCGGGCCGTCGAGCGGGTCACCGGCCCGCTGGCCTGACCTCCGCGCCGCACCCAACGGGTGGGACGGGTGACCGGTGGCCGGACAGGCCGCCGGTCACCGGTCCCAGTCGCTCTTCGGGGCCGTCGTGCCGCGCTGCTCCTGGATCCGCTCGGCGAGCGCGGACGAGACGTTGACGCCGACGATGCCGCCCCAGCAGACCAGCAGGCCCCAGAAGCCGCCGTTCTCGGCGGCGATCGCCGACAGCGGGATGCCGAGCACCAGCGAGACGATCGGGAGCTTGGTGCCCGAACGGCGGCCGAAGCGGCGCGGTCCGTACCCCGGACGGCCGTACCCCTCGGCCGGGCCGTAGCCGTCGGCCGGGCCCAGCCGCTCGGCCACCCGGCGCTCCACCCGGGCGTCGAGACGGGCGTCGATCCGGGCGAGGAAGGAGTCGACGAGTTCCGACTCGTACTCCGGGCCGAGCTCCTTGCGGGCCTGCAGCGTGGCGTCCAGATCGCGCCGCAGATCGTCCTGACGTGTGTCCATGGGCATCAGCTTCCTCCCTCCGGAGGTCGCCGGTCCATCGGTCCGACGGGGATTCAGGGCGGTCTCAGGGGGATATCAGGGTCACCCCGAGACGGTCCGAACCCCCTCGGTGCCCGCCCGGGGACCGCTCCGGGAGGTCTCGCCCGATGTCCCGTCGGGCGAGACGTCTTTGCCAGCGGCCGTCCGCTGCTGCACAGTCGTCCGAACAGCTCGCATCCGGAGGTACCGCCATGACCGCCACCGACGACGCCGGCACGGTCGGTCCCTCCGCCCGGCTGCTCCAGCTCTTCGAGGGGCACCGGCTCACCCCCACCCAGCGGCGGATCGCGCACTCGCTGGTCCGGCACGCCACCGAGGCGCCGTTCCTCTCCAGCGTCGAGGTCGCCGAACTCGCCGGCGTCAGCCAGCCCTCGGTGACCCGCTTCGCGGTGGCCCTCGGCTACGACGGCTACCCGGCGCTGCGCAAGCAGCTGCGCGAACTCGGCGCCGGCGAGGCCGCCGCCCCCGAGACCCCGGCCGACGCCGTCCGCAACGAGCACCAGCAGGCCGTGCTCGCCGAGATCGAGCACCTGCGCCACCTGGCCGAGCTGCTCGCCGACCCCGAGCCGATCGCCCGCGCCGCCCGGCTGCTCGCCGCCTCCCGCCCGCTGCCGGTGCTCGGCCTGCGGGCCGCCTCCGCGCAGGCGCGCGGCTTCGCGTACTTCGCCGCCAAGGTGCACCCCGACATCCGGCTGCTGGACGAGGGCGGCAGCATGCTCGCCGACCGGCTGGAGCAGGCCGCCGCCGCGGGCGCGAGCGTGCTGCTCTGCTTCGCCCTGCCGCGCTACCCGCGCGAGCTGATGGACGCGCTGGCGGTGGCGCGGGAGTGTGGGCTGACCGTCGTCACCGTGGCCGACAGCGTCTTCGCGCCGGTCGCCAAGCTCTCCGACCTGATGCTGCCGGCCGCCGTCGGCACCGGGCTGGTCTTCGACACCGCCTGCGCGCCGATGATGCTCGGCCGGGTGCTGCTGCAGACCATGTGCGACGAGCTCCCGGGCGCCGAGGCGCGGCTGGAGGCCATCGAGCAGTCGGCGGCGGCCCGGGGGCTGTTCCTGGAGTAGCCCGCCCGGGTGATCCGTCGCGCGTCAGGCTTCCAGGGTCTGCCGGATCCGCCGCAGGGTCGCCCGCATGCCGGCCCGGTTGTGCGCGGCCCGCCGCTCGGGGGCGACGCCGCTGAAGACCTTGCCGAGCAGCTCGGCGACCGGCGCGCTCCGGCCGGTCCGCAGGTCCCGCCAGTACTCGGTGAGGTTCGTGCCGCCCTCGCCGTCCGGCGCGAAGCGGTAGCCCCACTCGGCGATCGGCAGCCCGAGGGCGTCCACCCGGAACGCGAACTCGCTGCCGGGGCGGGCCGTCGTCACCCGGCAGGTGGTGAACCAGACGAACAGGCCGCGCCGGTTGAAGCCGACGAACCGGTCGCCGGTCCGCAGCGGTCCCCGCCGGGCCCACACCGCCCGGCACTCGGGGCTCCACTCGCCGGTCCGCCGGACGGTGCTGACGGCGCGGTAGACCTCCGTCGGCGTGGCGGCCACGCCGATGCTCTCCTCGATGCCCCACTCGCGGTCCATGCCGGCCCTCCCCGTTCGTCCCCGCGGCCCGGAACGCCGCCCCGGCGACCGTACCCGCAGGTTGGCGATCCGCCCAGGGCGGGCATCATTCCGGTCAGGGGGTGCCGCCCATGCGTGTGATCCACGAGATGAAGTTCGTCGGCCGGCTCGCCTCCGGAGCCGACGAGTGGTCCTGCCCGACCTGCGGACGCCGCGTCACCCTGCGCCGTCTGCCCGATCCCGAACTCACCGTCCTCGACCCGGGCGACGAATCCGTCGTCCACGTCGGCGTCATCGAACCCGACGCCCGAGCCGCCGCGGCCGCCGAGCAGTACGGCCTCGGCCCCGTCCAGGAGATCCCCCGCCCACCCCGTACCCCGGTGCCGCCCACGCCGTCCGGCGCCCGGTCCGCCGACGTCCCCGACGACGCCGACCGCCGCTGGCTCGCCGAGATCGGCATCGACTGGGACGGCGACGCGGCGGCCTGACGACCGGTCAACGCCGGGGCGTGTACAACGGCAGGTCCACGGTCGGCAGTTCACCCGTGAACGGCGCGGTGAGCGGCACCGGCTCCCCGTGCCTGCCGCTCAGCACGCCCCGGTAGGCCCCGTCGCGCGGGTGGGTGAAGTACGTCCAGATGCCCTTGCGGGGGTCGACGGCCAGCAGAGCGGCGACGCCCCGCGGCGCCGTACCAGTCGGCCCCGGGAGTGGTGCCGCTCGCCCGTTCGGTCCTGGAGGCCACCTCCACCGCGAGTGCCACGTCGTGGGGGTCGGCGAGCCACTCGTCGCTCCGCTCCCAGTCGGTGGGGAGGACGACGAGGTCCGGGGTCGCGTAGTCCTCGTCGTCCTCCGGTGTGCCCACGGACGAGACCTGGTAGCCGGCGAGCCCGTCCGGCAGCCGCCGGTCGAGCCGGAGCCGCAGCCGGCGGACGGTCCCCGCGTGCTTGCCGCAGGGGGGCGGGGCCGCGATCAGGGTCCCGCCGATGATCTGCACGCGCAGACCGGTGGTTCGCGCGATCTCCTCGGCGGTGTCCCGGAGCCTGCCGGGGGCTGCCTTCATCGGGCCTCCGTGGGGCGGGGCTGGGCCGAGTGGCTGGTGTTGGCCGCTGTTCAGCGTAGCGGGGGTACGAGCTTGCCGCGGGCGCTGATCGGATGTGCGCAGGTCTGGCCGAAGGCTGAATGTTTGGATATATTCAGTGAAGTCGAGCCTGAATGAATTCATCCGCAAGGAGATCGTGACATGGTGCAGCAGGCGAGTGGGCCGCGTGAGGTGCGGGCGGCGCGGGGGACCGGGCTGACCACGCAGGGGTGGCAGCAGGAGGCCGCCCTGCGGATGCTCATGAACAACCTCGACCCCGAGGTGGCCGAGCACCCCTCGAAGCTGGTCGTCTACGGCGGCACCGGCAAGGCCGCGCGCGACTGGCGCTCCTTCGACGCCATGGTGCGCACGCTGGAGGGCCTCAAGCAGGACGAGACCATGCTGGTCCAGTCCGGCCGGCCGGTCGGCGTCATGCAGACCCACGAGTGGGCGCCGCGGGTGCTGATCGCCAACTCCAACCTGGTCGGCGACTGGGCCAACTGGGAGGAGTTCCGCCGCCTGGAGAGCCTCGGGCTCACCATGTACGGGCAGATGACCGCCGGGTCCTGGATCTACATCGGCACCCAGGGCATCCTCCAGGGCACCTACGAGACCTTCGCCGCCGTCGCCAACAAGCGCTTCAACGGCACTCTCGAAGGCACCATCACCCTCACCGCCGGCCTCGGCGGCATGGGCGGCGCCCAGCCGCTGGCCGTCACCATGAACGGCGGCGTGGCGATCTGTATCGACTGCGACCCGTCCCGGATCTCCCGCCGGATCGAGCACCGCTACCTGGACGTCGAGGCCAAGAACCTCTCCCACGCGCTGGAGCTGGCCACCGCCGCCCGCGACAAGCGGCAGCCGCTCTCCATCGGCCTGCTGGGCAACGCCGCCGAGCTGTTCCCGCAGCTGCTGGCGATGGACGCGCCGATCGACATCGTCACCGACCAGACCAGCGCCCACGACCCGCTGAGCTACCTGCCGGTCGGCGTCTCCTTCGACGACATGGCGACCTACGCGGCCGAGAAGCCCGCCGAGTTCACCGTCCGCTCGCGCGAGTCGATGGCCAAGCACGTCGAGGCGATGGTCGGCTTCCAGGACGCCGGCGCCGAGGTCTTCGACTACGGCAACTCGATCCGCGGCGAGGCCCAGCTGGCCGGCTACGACCGCGCCTTCGCCTTCCCCGGCTTCGTCCCCGCGTACATCCGGCCGCTGTTCTGCGAGGGCAAGGGCCCGTTCCGCTGGGCCGCCCTGTCCGGCGACCCGCAGGACATCGCCAAGACCGACAAGGCCGTGCTCGACCTCTTCCCGGAGAACGAGTCGCTGCACCGCTGGATCAAGATGGCCCAGGAGAAGGTGCACTTCCAGGGCCTGCCCGCGCGGATCTGCTGGCTCGGCTACGGCGAGCGGGACAAGGCCGGCGAGCGCTTCAACGACATGGTCGCCTCCGGCGAGCTGTCCGCCCCGATCGTCATCGGCCGCGACCACCTGGACTGCGGCTCCGTCGCCTCCCCCTACCGGGAGACCGAGGCGATGCTGGACGGCTCCGACGCGATCGCCGACTGGCCGCTGCTCAACGCCATGGTCAACGTCGCCTCCGGCGCGTCCTGGGTCTCCATCCACCACGGCGGCGGCGTCGGCATCGGCCGCTCGATCCACGCCGGCCAGGTCACCGTCGCCGACGGCACCGCGCTGGCCGGCGAGAAGATCCGCCGGGTGCTCACCAACGACCCGGGCATGGGCGTCATCCGCCACGTCGACGCCGGCTACGACCGGGCCGACGAGGTCGCCGCCGAGCGCGGTGTGCGCGTCCCGATGAACGAGCACGGCTCGACGGGCGAGCTGTGAGCGACCAGGGCTCCGCGAGCTTCGAACGGATGTGGGCGGAGCTGCTCCCCGTGGGCCGCTCCGCCGCGTCCGGCGGCTACCGCCGCTTCGCCTGGAACAGCGCCGACGCCGAGTGCCGGTCCTGGTTCGAGCAGCAGGCCCGCGACCGCGGCCTGCACTACGAGCTGGACCGCAACGGCAACCAGTGGGCCTGGCTCGGCGACCCGGCCGGCGAGAACGCGGTGGTCACCGGCTCGCACCTGGACTCCGTCCCGGACGGCGGCGCCTTCGACGGCCCGCTCGGCGTGGTCTCCTCCTTCGCGGCGCTCGACGAGCTGCGCGCCCGGGGGAGCGGGCTCACCCGGCCGCTGGCGATCGTCAACTTCGGCGACGAGGAGGGCGCCCGGTTCGGGGTGGCCTGCATCGGCTCCCGGCTCACCGCCGGGGTGCTCGGCAAGGAGCAGGCGTACGAGCTGCGCGACGCCGACGGCGTCCGGCTGCCCGACGCGATGGAGCGGGCCGGGCAGGACCCGACCGCGATCGGCGCCGACGGTGACCGGCTGGCCCGGATCGGCGCCTTCGTCGAACTGCACGTCGAGCAGGGCCGCTACCTGACCGAGGAGCACCCGGTCGGCGTGGCGAGCGCGATCTGGCCGCACGGCCGCTGGCGGTTCGACTTCCGCGGCGAGGCCAACCACGCCGGCACCACCCGGATCGAGGACCGCCGCGACCCGATGCTGACCTACGCCAACACCGTGCTCGCCGCGCGGAAGAAGGCGAAGCTCGCGGGCGCGCTGGCCACCTTCGGCAAGGTCGCGGTGGAGCCCAACGGCACCAACGCGATCGCCTCGCTGGTGCGCGGCTGGCTGGACTCGCGGGCGGCCGACGAGGCCACCCTCACCGCGCTGGTCGAGGAGATCGGCCGGGCCGCCGCCGAGCGCGGCGAGCGCGACGGCGTCGAGGTCGGGCTGACCCGCGAGTCCTACACCCCGGTGGTGGACTTCGACGGTCCGCTGCGCGACCGCCTCGCCGCCCGGCTGGGCGGCGTCCCCGTGCTGCCCACCGGCGCGGGACACGACGCCGGGATCCTCGCCTCGGCGGTCCCGACCGCCATGCTGTTCGTGCGCAACCCGAGCGGCGTCTCGCACTCCCCGGCGGAGCACGCCGAGCCGGCCGACTGCCTGGCCGGCGTCGCCGCCCTCGCCGACGTACTGGAGGACCTGGCGTGTCAGTGACCAGTGCCGCGGACGCGCGGACGACCTACTGGGCGCAGTACGCCTGGCTGCCGCACGCCAACGGGCCCGTGGTCGAGCCGGACGTGCTGATCACCACCGGGGCCGGCGGCAAGATCGCCCGGGTGCAGCCGGACAGCGGGCCCTGCCCGCCCGGCGCCGTCCGGCTGGAGGGCCTGCTGCTGCCGGGCCAGGCGAACGCGCACTCGCACGCCTTCCACCGGGCGCTGCGCGGCCACGTCCAGGTCGGCTCCGGCACCTTCTGGACCTGGCGCGACACCATGTACCGGTTCGCCGGCGCGCTCGACCCGGACCGCTACCTGGCGCTCGCCACCGCCGCCTACGCGGAGATGGCGCTCGCCGGGATCACCGCCGTCGGAGAGTTCCACTACCTGCACCACGCGCCCGGCGGGGCCCGGTACGACGATCCCAACGCGATGGGCGAGGCGCTGATCGAGGCCGCCGCCCGGGCCGGCATCCGGATCACCCTGCTCGACACCTGCTACCTGTCCTCCGGCTTCGGCACCGAGCCGACCAGGCCGCAGCTGCGGTTCAGCGACGGCGACGCGGAGGCCTGGGCCGAGCGGGCCGACCTGCTGAAGGCCCGCGAGCACGCCCGGATCGGCGCCGCCATCCACTCGGTGCGGGCCGTGCCCGCCGAGCAGCTCGGCACCGTCGCCGACTGGGCGTCGTCGCGCCGGGCCCCGCTGCACGTCCACCTGTCCGAGCAGACCGCCGAGAACGACGCCTGCCTCGCCGCGCACGGCGTCACCCCGACCCGGTTGCTCGCCGACCGGGGCGCGCTCGGCCCGCGCACCTCGGTCGTGCACGCGACCCACCTCACCGAGGAGGACGTCGAGCTGCTGACCGGCTCCTCCACCACCGTCTGCATGTGCCCCACCACCGAGCGGGACCTCGCGGACGGCATCGGCCCGGCCCGGCAGCTGGCCTCCGGGGGGTGCCCGATCACCCTCGGCAGCGACAGCCACGCCGTGATCGACCCGTTCGAGGAGGCCAGGGCGCTGGAGCTGGACGAGCGGCTGCGCACCCGCACCCGGGGGCACTGGACGGCGAACGCGCTGCTCCGGGCCGGTACCGAGGACGGCCACGCCTCGCTCGGCTGGCCCGAGGCGGGGCGGATCGAGGCCGGTTCGCTGGCCGACTTCACCGTGATCGCGCTGGACTCGGTGCGCACGGCCGGTCCGGCGCCCCGGCTGGGCGCGGAGATCGCGGTGTTCGCGGCCGCCGCGGCGGACGTCCGGCACGTGGTGGTCGGCGGCCGGCACGTGGTCAAGGACGGCGCGCACACCCTGGTGCCGGACGTGCCGGGAGCGCTGCGGTCCTCGATCGCCGCGCTCGGCTGCTGAGTTCTCCGTTTTCCCGTGGGTGACCGGGGGCGGGCGGCATCGGACCGCCCGCCCCCGCTCCCGTTCCCCGTTCCCGCTTTCCGCCCCTTCCGTTCTCCGCCCCGTTCCCGCTCCCCGAAAGGTTCCGACGTGAGCAGCTCGAACAGCACCCCGAGCAGCAGCCCGACCATGCCGAGCACCCTGATCACCGGGATCGGCACCCTGGTCACCAACGACCCCGCGCACGGGACCGGGCCGCTCGGCGCGCTCACCGACGCGGCCGTGGTGATCGACGGCGGCACCGTCGCCTGGGTCGGCCCGGCGGCCGGGGCGCCCGCCGCCGACGAGGTGTTCGACGCGGCGGGCCGCGCCCTGCTGCCCGGCTGGGTGGACTCGCACGCCCACCTGGTCTTCGCCGGCGACCGCACCGCCGAGTTCAACGCCCGGATGTCCGGGCAGTCCTACTCGGCCGGCGGCATCCGCACCACGGTGGCCGCCACCCGGGCCGCCGCCGACGCCGAGCTGGACGCCAACCTGGCCCGGCTGGTCCGGGAGGCGCTGCGCCAGGGCACCACGCTGGTGGAGTGCAAGTCCGGGTACGGGCTCACGGTGGAGGACGAGTCGCGGGCGCTGCGGATCGCCTCCTCGTACACGCCGGAGACCACCTACCTGGGCGCGCACGTGGTGGCCCCGGAGTTCGCGGACGACCCGGCGGGCTACGTCGAGCTGGTCACCGGCCCGATGCTGGACGCCTGCGCGCCGTACGCCCGCTGGGTGGACGTGTTCTGCGAGAAGGGCGCCTTCGACGGCGACCAGGCCCGGGCGATCCTCACCGCGGGGATCGAGCGGGGGCTGATCCCCCGGGTGCACGCCAACCAGCTCACCTACGGCCCGGGTGTGCAGCTGGCGGTGGAGCTGGGCGCGGCCTCGGCCGACCACTGCACCCACCTCACGGACGAGGACGTGGCCGCGCTGGCGGGCTCGTCGACGGTGGCGACGCTGCTGCCGGGCGCCGAGTTCTCCACCCGGGCGGTCTACCCGGACGCTCGCCGGCTGCTGGACGCGGGGGCGGTGGTGGCGCTGTCCACCGACTGCAACCCGGGCTCCAGCTTCACGAGTTCGATGGCGTTCTGCATCGCGGTGGCGGTGCGGGAGATGGGCATGACGCCGGACGAGGCGGTCTGGGCCGCGACGGCGGGCGGCGCCCGGGCGCTGCGGCGTACGGACGTCGGCACGGTGCGGGTGGGGGCGCGGGCGGACCTCCAGCTGCTGGACGCGCCCTCGCCGGTGCACCTGGCCTACCGGCCGGGGGTGCCGCTGACGGCGGCGGTCTGGCGGGCGGGTGTGCGCGAGGTCTGACGGGCCTTCGGGCGGAGGGCGGGGCCGGGAGGGTGTGTTCCTCCCGGCCCCGCCGTCGTGCTCAGCCGAGTCCCAGCGACCGCCGCAGGAAGTCGAGCTGGTGGTGCAGCAGGTGCTCGGCCACGCCGGGTTCGGCCGGTGCGTGGCCCGCGCCGGGGATCGGCAGGAACTCGTGCGGGCGGCCGGCGGCGAGCAGGGCGGCGGAGAGCCGCAGGCTGTGCGCGGGCAGCACGTTGTCGTCGGCGAGGCCGTGGACCAGCAGCAGCGGGCGGCGCAGCCCGGGGGCGTCGGGGATCAGCGAGGCGGCGTCGTAGCGCTCGGGGTGCTCGTCCGGGTGGCCGAGGAAGCGTTCCTTCCAGTGGGTGTCGTAGAGCCGGTGGTCGGTGGGGGCGGCCCCGGCGACGGCGGCGTGGAACACGTCGGGGCGGCGCAGGACGGCGAGCGCGGCGAGGAAGCCGCCGAAGGACCAGCCGCGGATGCCGACCCGGTCGAGGTCGAGCAGTCCGGGGCGGAGCGCGGCGGCGGCGTGCAGGGCGTCGACCTGGTCGGCGAGGGCGGGGTCCGCGATGTCCGCGAAGACGGTCTTCTCCCAGCGCGGGCCGCGCCCGGGGGTGCCCCGGCCGTCGACGACCAGGACGGCGAAGCCCTGGTCGGCGAACCACTGGGAGGTGAGGTCCCACCAGTGCGGGGCGGCGGAGACCTTGGCCATGGCGGGGCCGCCGTAGGGGTCGAGCAGGACGGGCAGGGGGCCGTCGCCGGGGCGGTGGCCGGTAGGGAGGAAGAGCGTGGCGCGGAGCTCGCGCGGGCCGAGCCGGAGCAGTTCGGGGCGGGCCGTGAGGACGGGCGTCTGCGCGTGGGAGACGAGGGTCGCGGCGGGCCGGTCCGGGCGGTGGACGGTGGTGCGGCCGGTCGGCGCGCCGGGGGTGCGGGCGGTGCGGACGAGCGTGCCGGCGCGGCGCACGCCGGTGTGCGTGCCGGGCTCGTGGCTGAGCCGGACGGCGCCCGAGGCCGGGGCCCACGACCAGAGGTGGGTCTCGGTCGGTTCGTCGGAGGCGGTGAACAGCACCTGCTCGCCGTCGGTCCCGAGCACGGCGCGCAGCTGGAGGCCGGGCGGGGTGACGGGGGCGCCGTCGACGGTGAGGTGGCGGGTGTCGCCGAGGTCGGCGGCGTCGACGAGGGAGCCGGCGGCGGTGCGGGCGGGCAGGCCGGGGAGGAGTTCGACCCAGTGCTCGTCGCGGCGTTCGGCCAGGACACGGGTGGCGCCGTCGACGGGGTCGACCGCCAGGGTGAGCACGGTGCGCTGGTCGCGGCTCTGCACGGCGGCGTACGGGCCGTGGGCGTCCCAGCCGGCGGCGGTCAGGTACTCGAAGCCGGCGCGGTCCCAGCGGACCTCGGTGCGTCCGCCGTCGAGGTCGAGCAGCCAGAGGGTGACCTCGGCGTTGTCGGTGCCGGCCAGCGGGTAGCGGTGGGTGCGCGGCGGCCGGGCCGGGTCGGCGGGGTCGGCGTGGTGGAGGCGGCGCAGCGGGCGCTCGTCGACCCGGGCGACCAGCAGCCGGGTGCCGTCGGGGGACCACCAGTGGGCGCGGTGGCGGTGCATGGACTCGGCGGCGACGTGCTCGGGCAGGCCGTAGCGGACCTCCTCGTGCTCGGGTTCGGCGAGCGCGCGGTCCTCCCGGCCGTCGGCCCCGACGACCCGCAGGGCGCCGCCGCCGACGTAGGCGATCCGGCGGCCGGTGGGGTCGGGGCGCGGGTCGTGGACCTCGGTGGCGGTGGGGACCCGGCGGACCTCGCCGGTGGCGGTGTCGGCGAGCAGCAGGGTGCCGGACAGGGCGAAGGCGGCGGTGCGGCCGTCGGCGTCGGTCGCGTACGCGGTGATGCCCCGGCCGAGGACGCGGGCGCGTTCGCGGCGGATCCGTTCGGCCTCGGGGAGGTCGCCGTCGGTGTCTCCGAGGGCGGCCGGGTCGGCGATCAGGCGCTCCTCGCCGGTGTCGGTGTCGAGGGCCCAGAGCCGCCCGGTCGGGTCGTCACCGGCGGTGCTGCGCAGGAAGAGCACGGTGCGGCCGTCGGCGGTGACGGCGGGCGCGGCGGGCGCGCCGAGGGTGAGGCGCCCGGTGCGGGCGAGCTGGCGGGGGAGCGAGTCGGTGGAAGGGGGCAGCGGCATGCGGGAACCATCGCACGCCGGTGGCCGGGATGTCCGGGGAACGGGGAACCGGACGGGACGCCGCGGGTGCCGTTCCGGATCCGTGTCGGTTCGTCGACGAGATATTCATCGAGGCCGATTGTCCTTGAATTAACAAGCGTCGAAGAGGAATTGCCGAGTCGTCAGAAATGGCTCCGGCGCGTGGTGGTCGATGGATGCCTCGGCGCCCCGTGCGGTGCGAACCCGCTGTTCGGCGGGGTGCTGGACCGCATTCCGTCCGCTGTGAACCCGCTGTTCGGCGGGGTGGTCGACAACGCTTCGTGTCGGTACGGTGTCAATCGCCGAGGGGGGCGAACCCCTCGGGTCACAGTATTTTCGGGCTCGGTCGGATTCTCGCGGGAAGGCTCCCGCGGCTGTTCGGCATGCCCTTTTCGGGGATGGAGATATTCATGAAGCTCAAGGCTTTCGCGGTGGCCGGCCTCGCTGCCGCGGCGCTGGGTCTGGTCGCCGCGCCGAGCGCCTCGGCCGCGTCGATCGACGGTGGCTGCAGTGCCAAGGCGCATCTGGACAACCTCGGCCGGCCGACCGCCGAGTCCACCTGCTCCGGTCGACTGCCGTCGGGGGCGGCGCACCGGGCGAAGATCACCTGCGACGTGGTGATGGGCAGCCGGGAGACCGTGGTCCGGTCGACCTACTGGGGACCGTGGGTCGGCCCGGGCCAGACCTCGTCGGTGCGCTGCGGCTTCAAGTCCTACCTCGCCTCGTACTCGTCCGAGGTCCGCGGGGCCTGACCCGGAAAGCCCGGAGGCCGGGCGGTGGGGTGACCACCGCCCGGCCTCCGGGCTTCGTTCGCGACGGTGCGGGTCGGTGTCCGCCGGTGGCGGCGCGACCCGGACCGGTCAGTGCACGTCGCCCATCAGGGCGATGACCCGCTTGCGGTACATCGCCAGGGCGAAGCCGGCGAAGATCGCCATCACGCCCTGGACCGCGAAGTACCAGGTGGAGCCGACCACGGAGTCGCCCAGCACCAGCTGGAAGACGGAGGCGACGCAGTCGCCCGCGGTGACGGCGAGGAACCACAGGCCCATCATCTGGCTGGCGTACTTGGCCGGGGCCAGCTTGGTGGTGACGGAGAGGCCGACGGGGGAGACGGTCAGCTCGCCGACGGTCTGCACCAGGTAGACCGCGGCCAGCCAGAGCGGGGTGACCTTGGTGTCGCCGGAGGCGGCGGCCATCGCCAGCATCATGACCATGAAGGAGGCGCCGACCATCACCAGGCCGAAGGCGAACTTCATGGTGGTGCTCGGGTTCTTGCCGCGCTTGGAGAGCCACACCCACAGCCAGGCGAAGACCGGGGCCAGCGCCATGATGTAGAGCGGGTTCAGCGACTGGAACCAGCTGGTCGGGAAGTCGAAGCCGAACAGCGTGGAGGAGGTCTTCTCGTCGGCGAAGATGCTCAGGGTCGAGCTGGACTGGTCGTAGATCATCCAGAAGACCGCGGCGGCCACGAAGAACCAGATGTAGCCGGTCATCTTGGACTTCTCGTCCGCGCTGAGGTCCTTGTCCCGCTTCATCCGGGCGAAGTAGTACGTGGGGATCGCGATGCCGGCGATCGACAGCGGCCAGATCGCCCACTGGATGGTGAAGTGGCCGGTCAGGGCGACCACGGCGTAGAAGACCACGGCGACGGCGGCCCAGAGGGCGGCCTTGCGCAGGACGCTGTTCCGCTCCTCCGCCGAGATCGGCGAGCTCACCACGTTGCTCTTGGGGCTGAGGTGGCGGGTGCCGAGCAGGTACTGGAGGAGGCCGAGCGCCATGCCGACGCCGGCGAGGGCGAAGCCGAGGTGCCAGTCGACCTTCTGGCCGACGGTGCCGATCACCAGCGGAGCCGCGAAGGCGCCGAGGTTGATGCCCATGTAGAAGACGGTGAAGCCACCGTCGCGACGCGGGTCGTTCGGCCCGTCGTAGAGGTGGCCGACCATCGTCGAGATGTTGGCCTTCAGCAGGCCGGAACCGACGGCGATGAACGCCATGCCGACGAAGAACGACGCGGTGGCCGGCACGGCCAGCAGGAAGTGGCCGATCATGATGATGCAGCCGCCGATGGCGACGGTCTTGCGGGGACCCCAGAACCGGTCCGCGACCCAGCCGCCGGGCAGGGCGAAGAGGTAGACCATGGCGTTGTACACGCCCACGATCGCCGCGCCGAGCGCGGCCGTGTAGCCGAGGCCGCCGTTCTTGGTCTCGGCGACCAGGTAGAGCACCAGCAGGGCCCGCATGCCGTAGAAGCTGAAGCGCTCCCACATCTCGGTCATGAAGAGCGTGGCGAGGCCCCGGGGGTGCCCGAGGAAGGTCTTGCCGCTGGGAGAGGCCGACTGAACGCCGGACTCCAGGGTCGTAGACGCCATGTGTAGTGGTTCCTTGCCTGACAGCGTCCGCCAAGGGGGGTGGAGGCGGACGTGGACGAAACCACTCTACGTGGCGATATTTGGCGGCATCAGCTGACAAAAGCCGTGCATCAGGTATGGAAATGGCAAAGTCCGCGAGAGATCAGTCCACGTTATCCATGGTAGAGCCGCGAATATTCCTTCGCTTTCAAGCTTGAGGCGCAGGATCTTCGCCGAACACGCGGCCCGGGCGTGTCCGTTGGGGCTCGACCACCCCTCGTATAACGATCACGCACTGTGAACTACCTCACGGAGGCAACGGCCGCACCCCGGCGGACTACCATCAGCCCATGACCTGTGTGCTGCTCGCCGAGGACGACCCCGCGATCTCCGAACCGCTCGCCCGGGCGCTGCGCCGTGAGGGGTACGAGGTGCTCGTCCGTGAGGACGGCCCGTCCGCACTGGCCGCCGGGCTCGGCGAGGAGGTCGACCTCGTCGTCCTCGACCTGGGCCTGCCCGAGATGGACGGTCTCGAGGTGTGCCGCCGGCTGCGCGCGGACGGCCGCAGCTGCCCCGTCCTGGTGCTCACCGCCCGCGCCGACGAGGTCGACACGGTGGTCGGCCTGGACGCCGGTGCCGACGACTACGTCACCAAGCCGTTCCGGCTCGCCGAACTGCTCGCCCGGGTCCGGGCCCTGCTCCGGCGCGGCAACGTCGACCAGCTCACCACCGGCGCGCACGGCGTCAAGATCGACATCGAGTCGCACCGCGCCTGGCTGGGCGAGGAGGAGCTGACCCTCTCCGCCAAGGAGTTCGAGCTGCTCCGGGTGCTGGTCCGGGACGCCGGCCGGGTGGTCACCCGCGAGGAGATCATGCGGCAGGTCTGGGACACCACCTGGTGGACCTCCACCAAGACCCTGGACATGCACATCTCCTGGCTGCGCAAGAAGCTCGGCGACGATGCCGCCAACCCCCGCTACATCGCCACCGTGCGCGGGGTGGGCTTCCGCTTCGAGAAGAATTAGCCCGAGCGGACGCCCCGACCGGGGGCGCCCACCACCGTCGGGAGCGGCAGCGTGAAACGCCGAATGATCAACTCGCTGCTGGGCGTGGTCCTGGTGGTGGTCGTGGTGTTCTGCGTCCCCCTGGCGGTGGTGGAGAAGCGCACCATCGTCAGCTCCGCCCAGGACCGGGTGGACGCCGCCGCCGTCCGGGTGCTCGCCCTGGTGGAGAACCGGCTCGCCGCCAACGAGCCGGTCACCGGCGACAAGTTCGCCAACCAGGTCTCCGAGGGCCAGTACGTCGAGGTGGACATCCCCGGCCGGGCGGTCGTCTCCAGCGGGCAGCGGCCCGACGGCGACCACGTGCTCAAGGCGGTCGAACGCGGCGCCAGCGGCGAGACCGTCACCGTCGAGCAGTCCCGCGAGGCGGTCGACCACGAGATCGCCAACATGCTGCTGCTGCTCGGCGTGGTCGCGCTGCTCGCCGTGCAGGCCGCCGTCGCCCTCGCCGTCTGGCAGGCCAAACGGCTCGCCCAGCCGCTCACCGACCTCGCCGAGACCGCCGAGCGGCTCGGCTCCGGCGACCCGCGCCCGCGCGACCGCCGCTACGGCGTGCCCGAGCTCGACCGGGTCGCCGAGGTGCTCGACGTCAGCGCCGAACGGATCGCCCGGATGCTCACCGCCGAGCGCCGGCTCGCCGCCGACGCCTCGCACCAGCTGCGCACCCCGCTCACCGCGCTCTCCATGCGGCTGGAGGAGATCACCGCGCTGGCCGAGGACCCGGAGACGGTCAAGGAGGAGGCCACCATCGCCCTCCAGCAGGTCGAGCGGCTCACCGACGTCGTCCAGCGGCTGCTGACCACCCAGCGCGACCCGCGCAGTCCCACCGCCGTGGCCTTCGACGTCGACGACGTGGTCAAGCAGCAGGTCGAGGAGTGGGGGCCGTCGCTGCGCGGCACCGGGCGGGTGCTCCAGGTCGAGGGCCTGCGCGGGGCCGCCGCCGTCGGCACCCCCGGCACGGTCGCCCAGGTGCTGGCCACCCTGATCGAGAACTCGCTGATGCACGGCGCCGGGACGGTCACCCTGCGGGTCCGGCCGTCCGGGACGTCCGTGGTGGTCGAGGTGCAGGACGAGGGCCCCGGAGTGCCGCCCGAGCTGGGCAACCGGGTGTTCGAGCGCGCGGTCAGCGGCCGCAACTCGACCGGCATCGGGCTGGCCGTCGCCCGCGACCTCGCGGAGGCGGACGGCGGGCGGCTGGAGCTGCTCTCGCTGCGGCCGGCGGTGTTCGCGCTCTTCCTCGGCCGCAGCCGGCGGGACGGGTAGCGCCCGGCCCGGTGGTCGGACGGTCCGGCGCGGTCAGAACCGCTCGTCGCGGACCACGTCCAGGTCGGTGAAGGTGGGCGGCGCGTCGCAGAGCGCCACCATCTCGCGGTAGATCCGGTCGGTCTCCGGCAGGTTCGAGTTGCGCATGGCGTCCTCGTACGAGGCGAACTCGACGATCTCCACGACGTGCCGGGGGTCCGAGCGGTCGGTGCCGACCATCGCGTGGTCGACGGTCCGCCGGCCCTCGGTCTTCTCGGCCCAGCGGTCCATCAGGCCGTTGAGCTCTTCCATCCGGTCGGTCCGGCATTCGATGATCTGGACGAAGGTCATGGCGAGCCTCCTGGGTCCCCCCGGGGCCTCGATCGTTCGCCGGCCGCGCTCGCCCTCGGTCACCACTCTCCTCCTGCCGCGGCGGGGGCGGCAACCGAGGGGAGGCCGCTTCTACTCGGCCTTGGCGAGCCGGACCCGCTCGGCGGCCAGCAGCAGCTCGGCCTGGGCGACCACGGCGGCGGCCCCGGCGGGGGCGGCGGTGGCGTCCTGGACGGCCGGGGTATCGGTCACCGGCTCCGGGACGGCCGTGAACACCCAGGTCCGGTACGAGACGAAGCGGAACACCGTGCCCAGCGCGAGGCCGCCGACCTTCGCGGCGAGCTGCTCGAAGTGCGAGTCGAGCCCGAGCAGGTAGACCGAGAACCCGAGCACCCCGGTCTCGATCAGCATGCCGGCGCCGCTGAACAGCAGGAACAGCGTGATCTCGCGCTTGCGCGAGGCGGCGTCCCGGTCCCGGTACAGCCAGTAGCGGTAGCCCAGGTAGTTGGTGAAGATCGCGATCAGCGTCGCGGCGATGTTGGACCGCAGCGAGGCGAGGTGCAGGCCGTTGATGCAGATCCAGAAGACGGCGAAGTTGACCACGACACCACTGAGGCCGACGACGCCGAACTTCACCGCCTCGCCCGACAAACCGCGCAGCTTCTGCGCCAGCGAGGGGTTCGACGCCGTGGTCGTCGCCATACCGGGCTGCCTCCATGTGCCTGCGGACGAAAGGTCGCCGGGGCAGGTACGCCGCGGTCCCCTTGAGCCCTGCGTGCACGCACATGATCGGATCGCGCGTATCAGGACCTGGCCGACCAGGCTACCCGGTTCCGCCGATCGGCTCAGCCCCCCGGGTCCGACCGGACGGCGCCCCGCAGTAGGGACGCGGTCGCGGCGGGAGCGGTTCCACACCCTCCGACCGGCCCGGATATCCTGGCGGGGTGACTTCCCCGGGCAACGCGAATTTTCCAGTGGTGGGCATGATCGGCGGCGGGCAGCTTGCCCGCATGGCACACCAGGCGGGCATCCCGCTCGGAGTCCGGTTCAAGCTCCTCGCCGACACTCCCCAGGACTCGGCCGCGCAGGTCGTCTCCGACGTCGTCCTCGGCGACTACCGCGACCTCGACACCCTGCGCCGCTTCGCGGCCGGCTGCGACGTGATCACCTTCGACCACGAGCACGTGCCGACCGAGCACCTGCGGGCCCTGCAGGCCGACGGCATCGCCGTCCGGCCCGGTCCCGACGCTCTCGTCAACGCGCAGGACAAGGGTGTGATGCGGGCCAAGCTCGACTCCATCGGCGTCCCCTGCCCCCGGCACCGGATCGTCGCCGACCCGGCCGACGTGACCGCGTTCGCGAACGAGGGCGCCGGCTACCCGGTGGTCCTGAAGACCGTCCGCGGCGGCTACGACGGCAAGGGCGTCTGGGTGGTCGGCGACGAGGAGGCGGCCGCGGCGCCGTTCCTGGCCGGCGTCCCGGTGCTCGCCGAGGAGAAGGTCGACTTCGTCCGCGAGCTGGCCGCCAACGTGGTCCGCTCGCCCAGTGGCCAGGCGGTCGCCTACCCGGTGGTGGAGAGCGTCCAGGAGAACGGCGTCTGCGCCGAGGTCACCGCCCCCGCGCCCGACCTCGACCCCGCGCTGTCCGACGAGGCCCAGCAGCTGGCCCTGCGGATCGCCGGCGAGCTGGACATCACCGGCCACCTCGCGGTCGAGCTGTTCCAGACCCGGGACGGCCGGATCCTGGTCAACGAGCTGGCCATGCGCCCGCACAACTCCGGGCACTGGAGCCAGGACGGCGCCGTCACCTCGCAGTTCGAGAACCACCTGCGGGCCGTGCTCGACCTGCCGCTCGGCGACCCCCGGCCGCGCGCCAAGTGGACCGTGATGGTCAACGTCCTCGGCGGCGACTACCCGGACATGTACCACGCCTTCCTGCACTGCATGGCCCGCGACCCGGGCCTGCGCATCCACATGTACGGCAAGGACGTGAAGCCCGGCCGCAAGGTCGGCCACGTCAACGTCTTCGGGGACGACCTCGACGACGTCCGTGAGCGCGCCCGCCACGCGGCCGCCTACCTGCGAGGAACGATCACCGAATGACCGCCCCCACCGCCCCCGCCTCCCCGCTCGTCGGCATCGTCATGGGCTCGGACTCCGACTGGCCCGTGATGGAGGCGGCCGCCCAGGCGCTCGACGAGTTCGAGATCCCCTACGAGGTCGACGTCGTCTCCGCGCACCGGATGCCGCGCGAGATGGTCGCGTACGGCGAGAGCGCCCACAAGCGCGGTCTGAAGGCGATCATCGCGGGCGCCGGCGGCGCCGCCCACCTGCCGGGCATGCTCGCCTCGGTCACCCCGCTGCCGGTGATCGGCGTGCCGGTGCCGCTGCGCTACCTGGACGGCATGGACAGCCTGCTGTCGATCGTGCAGATGCCGGCCGGCGTCCCGGTGGCGACCGTCTCGGTGGCGGGCGCGCGCAACGCGGGCCTGCTCGCGGTGCGGATGCTGGCCGCCTTCGACCAGGACCTCACCGAGCGGATGACCGAGTTCCAGGCCGAGCTGAACAGCCAGGCCACCGAGAAGGGCAAGAAGCTCCGGGCCAAGGTGGCGGGTTCCGCCTCGTTCGGCTTCGGAAAGTAGTCATAAAAGCAGCCTGGTCGGATACAACAGCTCGTATGACCTCTGAGCTGCTGGATTCCACGCCCGCCGCCCTGCTGGAGCGCGCCCGGGCCGTCCTTCGCACCGCCCCCGTGGTGGACGGCCACAACGACCTCCCGTGGGCGATGCGCGAGCAGGTCGGCTACGACCTCGACGCGCTCGACCTGGCCGCCGACCAGAGCGCCCGGCTGCACACCGACCTCGTCCGCCTCACCGCGGGCGGGGTCGGCGCGCAGTTCTGGTCCGTCTACGTGCCCAGCCGGCTCGCCGGGGACCACGCCGTCAGCGCCACCCTCGAACAGATCGACTTCGTCCACGCCCTGGTCGACCGCTTCCCCGAGCGGCTGCGGCTCGCGCTCACCGCCGACGACCTGGAGGCCGCCCGCGCCGAGGGCCGGATCGCCTCCCTGATCGGCGCCGAGGGCGGCCACTCGATCGACTGCTCGCTCGCCACCCTGCGCGCCCTGTACGCGCTCGGCGTCCGGTACATGACGCTCACCCACAACGACAACACGCCGTGGGCCGACTCCGCCACCGACAAGCCCGCCGCCGGCGGCCTCACCGCCTTCGGCGAGGAGGTCGTCCGGGAGATGAACCGGCTCGGCATGCTGGTCGACCTCTCGCACGTCTCCGCCGACACCATGCGCGACGCCCTGCGGGTCAGCGAGGCCCCGGTGCTGTTCTCGCACTCCTCGTCCCGCGCGGTCTGCGCCCACCCGCGCAACGTCCCGGACGACGTGCTCGCCCGCCTCGCCGACAACGGCGGCGTCGCGATGGCCACCTTCGTGCCCAAGTTCATCCTGCCCGCCGCGATCGAGTGGACCGCCGCGGCCGACGAGAACATGCGCGCCCACGGCTTCGACCACCTCGACACCACCCCCGCCGGGATGGCCTGCCAGCGCGCCTACGAGGAGGCGAACCCGCGCCCGGTCGCCACCGTCACCACCGTCGCCGACCACCTCGACCACATGCGCGAGGTGGCCGGCGTCGACCACATCGGCATCGGCGGCGACTTCGACGGCACGGCCTTCCTCCCGGACGGCCTCGACGACGTCGCCGGCTACCCCAACCTGATCGCCGAACTGCTGCGCCGAAACTGGTCGGAGGCCGACCTCTCCAAGCTCACCTGGCACAACGCCGTCCGCGTCCTGCGCGACGCCGAGACCGCCGCGGCCCGCCTGCGCGACGGGGGACGGACCCCGTCCATCGCCACCCTCACCGGCCTGGACGGCTGACGCCGCGGGGCCGGGTGGGGCGGTCCGACCGTCCCACCCGGCCCCGACCCGTCCCACCCGGCCCCGGCGAGTCCGGCGAGGGCTCAGCCCAGCCGCGGGAACTCGATCGCGGGGCACTTGTCCATGACCATCTCCAGCCCGGCGGCGGTGGTCCGGGCGTACGCGTCCTCGTCCACCACACCGAGTTGGAACCAGACCGCCTTCGCCCCCGCGGCCACCGCCTGGTCCGCGACCTCCCCGGCCAGCGCGCTGTTCACGAACACGTCCACCACGTCGACCTCGAACGGGACGTCCGCGAGGGAGGCGTACCCCTGCTCACCGAGGACCGTCTCGGCCTTCGGGTGGACCGGCACGATCCGCTTGCCGCGCTCCTGGAGGAACCGGGCCACGCCGTACGCGGCCCGGGCGGTGTTGGTGGACAGGCCGACCACCGCCCAGGTGTCACCCCGGTCGGTGAGGATGGAACGGACCGTCGCTTCGTCGCCGTAGTTCGTCATGCCCGGGGCAACGAAGGCCGGCGGCCGGGGATTCCCGTCAGCTCGGGCGGCCGAGCGCGCGGTAGGTCCAGCCGGCGGCGCGCCAGGCGTCGGCGTCCAGGACGTTGCGGCCGTCGAGCAGGCGGCGCTCGGCCACGACCGCGCCCAGCTCGGCCGGGTCGAGCGCGCGGAACTCCTGCCACTCGGTGAGGTGCAGGACGACGTGCGCGCCCTCGGCGGCCTCCAACGCGGAGTCGGCGTAGGCCAGCCCGGGGAACATCTTGCGCGCGTTGTCCATCGCCTTGGGGTCGTAGACGGTGACCTGCGCGCCCTGGAGCTGGATCTGCGCGGCCACGTTGAGCGCGGGCGAGTCCCGGATGTCGTCCGAGTTGGGCTTGAACGCGGCGCCGAGGACGGCGATCCGGCGGCCGAGGAAGCCGCCGGCGCACTGCTCGCGCGCCAGCTCGACCATCCGGGAGCGGCGGCGCATATTGATCGAGTCGACCTCGCGGAGGAAGGTCAGCGCCTGGTCGGCGCCCAGTTCGCCGGCCCGGGCCATGAACGCCCGGATGTCCTTGGGCAGGCAGCCGCCACCGAAGCCCAGACCGGAGTTGAGGAACTTGCCGCCGATCCGGTCGTCCAGCGCGAGCGCCGCGCTCAGCTGGGTGACGTCGGCCCCGGCCGCCTCGCAGACCTCGGCCATCGCGTTGATGAAGGAGATCTTGGTGGCCAGGAAGGAGTTGGCGGCGGTCTTCACCAGCTCGGCGGTCGCGTAGTCGGTGACCAGGAACGGGACCCCGGCGGCGATCGGCTCGGCGTACACCTCGCGCAGCAGTTCCTCGGCCCGCCCGCTGCGGGCGCCGATCACGATCCGGTCCGGACGCAGGGTGTCCTGGACGGCGAAGCCCTCGCGCAGGAACTCCGGGTTCCAGGCGAGTTCGGCGCCCTCGCCGACGGGGGCCAGCGCGGCCAGCCGCTCGGCCAGCCGGCCCGCCGAGCCGACCGGCACCGTGGACTTGCCGACCACCAGCACCGGGCGGGTCAGATGCGGGGCGAGCGCGTCGATCGCGGCGTCCACGTACGACATGTCGGCCGCGAACTCGCCCTTGCGCTGCGGGGTGTTGACGCAGACGAAGTGCACGTCGCCGAACTCGGCGGCCTCCTGCGCGGAGGTGGTGAAGCGCAGCCGGCCGGTCGAACCCTCGTGCCCCGCCACATGCTTGAGCAGCAGCTCGGACAGGCCCGGCTCGTACATCGGGACCTGGCCGGCGGTGAGGGTGGCGATCTTCTCCGGGTCGATGTCCAGACCCAGCACCTCGAAGCCGAACTCCGCCATGGCGGCGGCGTGGGTGGCGCCGAGATAGCCGGTACCGATCACGGAGATGCGGAGGGTCACGGTTTCCCCTTCGGGCGGGCGACGGGTGAGGGTGGACGCGTCCCACCGGGCCGCGCCCACCGATGCTATCCGGCCGGGGGGAATGCGCCCAGACCGTCCCGGTTCCGGCCGTTGTCCCGAAAGCTCCCCGCACGGGGCGGGGGCGGCGGCACAATACGCACATGGAGCCGGAGGACGAGCAGTCTGGCGAACCCGTGCAGCGGCCGGTGCCGTCCGGCCTGAGCCTCTTCGAACCGGCGGCGGGGGTGCGGGAGTCGATACCCGGCGCGTCCGGTTCGGCGGAGGGCCCGGGCGACGGCGGCGAGGAGCCGCCCGACCGCGAGCCGCCGCCCGACCGCGAGCCGCCGCCCGACCGCGAGCCGCTGGACCATGAGCCGCCGGCCCGCCGCCGACGGACCCGCCGGGTGCTGCTCTGGACCCTCTCCGCCCTGCTCGCCCTCGCCGTCGGCGGCTGCGGCGCCCTCTGGTGGACCGCCGAGCACTACGCCTCCTCCGTACGACGGATCCCGGACGCCTTCCCGACCGTGCCGGAGACGGCCCAGCCGAAGCCCGTCCCGGGCAGCGGCCTCAACCTGCTGCTGGTCGGCCTGGACGCCCGCTCCGACACCCCCACCACCGGCAGCGCGGCCAAGGCCCCGGCCTGGCAGGCCGGGGCGGCCCGCAGCGACACCATGATGCTGCTGCACCTCTCCGACGACCGGAGCTCGGCGACCCTCGTCTCGCTGCCCCGGGACACCTGGGTGCCGATCCCGGGGCACGGCGAGGCCAAGCTGAACGCCGCCTACTCCTGGGGCGGTCCGGCCCTGATGACCGAGACCGTGCAGAACCTCACCGGCATCCGGATCGACCACCTCGCGGTGATCGACTGGAACGGCTTCCGCGCCCTCACCGACGCCGTCGGCGGGGTGGACATCACCGTGCCGCGCACCATCGAGGGCGTCGGCGAGGCCCGCGCCTGGGAGGCCGGCACCCACCACATGGACGGCGCCACGGCGCTGCTCTACGTCCGCGAGCGCTACGGGTTGCCCGGCGGCGACCTCGACCGGACCAAGCGCCAGCAGAACTTCCTGCGCGCGCTGATGCTCAAGGTGATGGACTCCGGCACGCTCACCAGCCCGTCCCGGCTGGGCGGGCTGCTCGGCACCGTCGGCGAGGTGGTCAGCGTGGACGACCGGCTGTCCAACACCGACCTGTTCCAGCTGGCCTGGGGCCTGCGCTCGCTGCGCGCCGACGACGTCCGCTTCATGAACGCGCCGTTCGGCGGGTTCGCCACCCGGGGCGAGCAGAGCGTGGTGCTGCTGGCGGACCACCCGGCGGCGCAGCTGTGGGAGGCGATCCGCAACGACCGGACGGACCAGTACTTCCAGGAGCACCGGACCGGCGACACCCTCGGTACGGACGTCGACTGACCCGAAGACATGTCCTAGGCAGCCGCAGGTCGGCGCCCTAGGATCTCTACCCGACGGTAACCAAGCCGTTCCACGGCGGGCACGACTCTTCGAAGAGGCAGGCATCATGGCGGGCGGCGCAGGCGCGGCGGACTTCGATCTCTTCCGGATCTCCGAGGAGCACGGGATGCTCCGTGAGGCGGTGCGGTCGCTGGCGGAGGCGAAGATCGCTCCGTTCGCGGCGGAGGTGGACGAGGTGGGTCGGTTCCCGCAGGAGGCGTTGGACGCGTTGCAGGGGAACGATCTGCATGCGGTGCATGTGCCGGAGGAGTTCGGTGGTGCGGGGGCGGACGCGCTGGCGACGGTGATCGTGATCGAGGAGGTGGCGCGGGTGTGCGCCTCGTCGTCGTTGATCCCGGCGGTGAACAAGCTGGGGTCGTTGCCGGTGCAGTTGTCGGGGTCGGAGGAGTTGAAGGCGAAGTACCTGGGGGCGCTGGCGCGTGGGGAGGGGATGTTCTCGTACTGCCTGTCGGAGCCGGAGGCGGGTTCGGACGCGGCGGGGATGAGGACGCGTGCGGTGCGGGACGGGGACTTCTGGGTGCTGGACGGGGTGAAGCGCTGGATCACCAACGCGGGTGTGTCGGAGTTCTACACGGTGATGGCCGTGACGGACCCGGAGAAGCGGTCGAAGGGGATCTCGGCGTTCGTGGTGGAGAAGGGCGACGCGGGGGTGTCGTTCGGTGCGCCGGAGCGGAAGTTGGGGATCAAGGGGTCGCCGACGCGTGAGGTGTACTTCGACAACGTGCGGATCCCGGCGGACCGGATGATCGGCGCGGAGGGCACGGGCTTCGCGACGGCGATGAGGACGCTGGACCACACCCGGGTGACGATCGCGGCCCAGGCGCTGGGCATCGCGCAGGGGGCGCTGGACTACGCCAAGGGCTATGTGCGGGAGCGCAGGCAGTTCGGGAAGCCGATCGGTGACTTCCAGGGTGTGCAGTTCATGCTGGCGGACATGGCGATGAAGCTGGAGGCGGCGCGCCAGCTCACCTATGCGGCGGCGGCGAAGTCGCAGCGGGGGGACGGGGATCTGACGTTCTTCGGTGCGGCGGCGAAGTGTTTCGCGTCGGACGCGGCGATGGAGATCACGACGGACGCGGTGCAGTTGCTGGGTGGGTACGGGTACACCCGGGACTATCCGTTGGAGCGGATGATGCGGGACGCGAAGATCACGCAGATCTACGAGGGCACCAACCAGATCCAGCGCATCGTGATGGCCCGCAACCTGCCGTGACGCGGAACGCCGGAGCCCCCGGCCGAGGAGACTCGGCCGGGGGCTCCGGCGTTCACCCGGTGGTGGCGTCAGGACGTGGCGACCGCCAGGTCGGTGAGGTCGGGGGCGTTCGAGGCGAGGCTCGCCTGACCCCAGCCGGACCAGGCGCCGCGGTCGTAGTCGCCGGTGGCAGTGCGGACGACGCCGAGCGCGAGCACGAAGACGTGCAGCTTGTTGCCGGTGGCGGCGCTGGCGAGCTTGTCGACGTGGCTGGTCGGCCCGGTGGCGGAGCTGAGACTTCCCCAGCCCGCCCAGGTGCCGGCCGCGTAGTCGGCCGTCGCCTGGTAGAGGTTGGTGTTCGCCCCCACGACGACATGCAGCTTGCTGCCGATGGCGGCCGCGGTGACCTGGGCGATCCGGTACCCGTCGGGAGCCTGGCCGAGCAGCGCCGTGACCTCGCCGGACGACCAGGTGCCGCGGTCGTAGTCGCCGTCCGCGACGTAGACCTTGCCGTCGGTGCTGAGGCCGACGACGTGCAGGCTGTTGCCCGTGGCCGCGGCGGAGATCTGGCCGACATCGGCGAGGCCGGCCGCGGAGGTGATGTCGCCCCAGCCGGACCAGGTGCCGGTCGACCAGTCACCGGTGGCCTGGTGGACGCGCGAGCCGACCAGTGCGAGGACGTGCAGCTTGTTCCCGATGACGGCGGCGGCGATCTGGGTCGGCGCGCCGGGCAGCGGTCCGGCGCTGCCCGGCGACGTCACCTCGGCCCAGCCGGACCAGTTGCCGTCGGACATCCGCCGGTCGGCGATGAAGACCCGGCCGTCGTAGGTGGCGGCCAGGTTGTGGGCGACCCCGTTGGCCGTGGTGCCGAGGGCGACCGAGGCGACCGTGCCCGCCGCGAACTGGCGGCCGGTCGCGCCGACCGCGGTGAACGGCGCCCAGACGCCCTCGCCGTAGTGCGCCCCGCCGTTCTGCAGGTCGTCGACGGACATGGGGGCCCTGCCCAGGACCTGCACCCGCTCGCCGGGCGTCAGCACGGTGAGCGGGTCGACGCCCACCTCGATCGGCCGGACGACGACCTGGTCCCGGCCGGACTCGTCCCGGGCCGTGAACTGCGCGCGGTAGCTGCCGGCGGCGGCGTAGGTGTGGACGAGGGAGCCGCTGCGCGAGGGCACGTCCTCCCGGGTGCCGTCGCCGAAATCGACGGTGCCGTTCAGCGGGTTCCACGGGGAGCTGGCGGAGACGGTGAACCGGTAGGTGTACGCCCCGCCGGCGTTGCTGACGGCGAGGCCGGCGCTCGCGGGGAAGTTCGGGTTGACCCGGACCTCCGAGGCGGCGCCCTCCGCCCGTCCGCCGAGGGCGTCGACGGCGGAGGCGGTCACGGTGTAGACGCCCTGGGCGGTGTAGGTGTGCCGCACGGTGCCGGTCGTGCTCACCGGCTCGCTGCCGTCGCCGAAGTCGATGACCGAGGGGCTCGGTGCGGTGCCCCAGGTGTTCCGGAAGTCGACGCCGGCCGTCACGGTGAGCGGAGCCGGCCCCGTCGCGGTGGGGGCGGTCTCGCCGGTGACGACCAGGCGGGTGGCGCCGTCCATGCCGCTGAGCTCGTGGGCACCGCGGTCCCGGGTGCCGGCGCCGGTGTTGGCGACGTCCGGGTGGTCGAGGGCGGGCTGGCCGAAGAGGTCGGTGCCGATGCCGGGGGCGGTCGGGTCGCCCGAGTCGATCGCGCCCGCGGCGGCGGTGGTGAGCTTGTTGAACGGGTGGCTGTAGCCGCTCGTCGTGTACTCGAGGTCGAGGTCGAGGTCGTGCGCGCCCTGCCCGGTGGCCGCGGCGAAAGCGGTCGGGGACGGGTAGACGGTGCCGCCCCAGGCGTAGGCGCCGGTGCCGGACTTGGGACGGACGACGTTGTAGTCGACGGTCGCGGTGGGGGCGGCCTCGGCCGAGACGGAGATCTGCGCCTTCGGGGCGATCTCCCAGCAGTACGGGCGGTCGGCCTGGATGCTCTTCTCGTTGCCGTCGACCGAGATGTTGTTCTTCAGCACGGCCCGGGGCGAGGCGCCCAGGAGGTTGACGCCGCCGAAGCAGTCGAGCGCGAAGGTGTTGTTGGTGACGGCCAGGTCGGCGACGCCCGTGGCGGTGAGGCCGGCGTCGGTGGTCCGGTTGAAGTCGTTGGCGGTCACCAGGATGTCGCTGCCGCCGTCGAGGACCAGGCCGGAGGAGTGGTCGAAGGCGTTCCGGCTGACCGTGACGTGGTCGCTCCCCGCGACGCGGAGGGACACCTGACGGGTGCCCGCGCGGTCGAAGGTGTTCTGGTCGACGACGACCCGGGACGAACCGATGACCTGCACCCCGTGCTGCGCGAGGGTCCGGAAGCCACGGATCGTGACATCGTGGACGTTCGCCAGGGTGAAGGAGTTCATGGCCGTCGGGCCGCCGACGACGGGCTGCCTGGTGAAGGGCGCGGTGTCGGCGGAGCCACCGAGGAAGGTGATCGGCTTCTCCGGGGTGCCGGAGCGGGTGATCCGGATCTCCCCGGTGTCGCCGGACTGCCAGACCCGGACGGTCTGCCCCGGTTCGACGACGGCGGCCGCGGCGGAGACGGTGCAGAGCGGCTTGGCGTAGGTGCCGGGGCCGGTGTCCGAGCACTGCGGGCTGTACTTGTTGACATGGAGCGTGGTCGCGGTGGCGGTCGGTGCCGCCGTGGCGGGTGCGGGCAGTCCGAGCGCGGCGACGGCCGCTGCGACGGTCAGCCCGAAGGCGTGACGCAGGCGCACGTGGTGCTTCTTCCTCTGGAATGTGACGTCGGGTTCACCGACGGCCTGTCACCCGTGGCCCCCGGGGCACTCGGCGCGGGGCGCTTCGGGCGGGGCGTTTCGGGCGGGGCGTTTCGGGCGGGGCCCGAAGAACGGGCCGAGTATGGCAGGGCGGATGCTGCGTGCGCGACCGGAAAACCGATCGTCGTACTGTCGTGATCCGTTGGGTCCGGATTGTGCGTTTTCGGCCCGGGAGGACCGGAGCCCCCGGCCGAGTCTCCTCGCCCGGGGGCTCCGGTTCCGTGTCCGGCGGCGGGCCGTCAGGAGGCGGTGACCGCGAGCTCGGTGAGCGAAGGCCCGCTGACGGCGGCGCTCACGTTGCCCCAGTCGGACCAGGTGCCACGGTCGTAGTCCCCGGTGGCGTCGTACAGGAAGTGGGGCGCCAGGGCGTAGACGTGCAGCTTGTTGCCGATGGCCGCGGTGGCGACGCGCTCGACGGTGCCGATGTCGCCGACAGCGGCGGTGAGGTCGCCCCAGCCGGACCAGCGTCCGGCGGCGAAGTCGCCGCTGGCCTGGTAGAGCCGGCCGCCGGCCGCGGCGACGATGTGCAGGGTGCTGCCGGTGGAGGAGGCGGACAGCTGGGTGACGGGTCCGCCGGGCAGGCCGATGACCGAGGTCGGGTCGCCGACGGTCCAGGTGCCCCGGTCGTAGTTGCCGTCGGCGTCGTAGATCCGGCCGTCGGTGCCGAGGGCGACGACGTGCAGGGAGTTGCCGTTGGCGGCGGCGGTGATCCGGGAGGCGGCCCTCAGGCCGGTGGCGGCGGTGAGGTCGCCCCAGGTGGACCAGGCGCCGGTGTTCCAGTCGGCGGTGGCCTGGAGGACCCGGCCCCCGACGAGGGCGAGGACGTGCAGCCTGCGGCCCATGGCGACGACGGCGATCTGCGACGGAGGTCCGGGAAGGGCTCGGGCCGCGCCGGCCGAGGTGACCTCGCCCCAGTTGCTCCAGCTGCCGTCCGACATCCGCCGGTCGGCGATGTACACCTGGCCGCCCGCGGCGACCACGTTGTGCACCACGCCGTCGGTGGTGGTGCCGACGGCGGTCGAGGTGACGGCGCTCTCGGCGAACGGGCGCCCGGTGGCGGCGACCGGCGTGAACGGTGCCCACAGGCCGTAGCCGTAGTGCGCGCCGCTGTTCAGCAGGGACGACTGGGCGGCGGCCAGCACCTGCACCCGCTCACCGGGCTTGAGGACGGCGATCGAGGGGGTGACGGTGACCTGGATGTCCCGGCGGACGATCTGCTGGCCGGCCTGGTCCCGGGCCGTGTAGGTCACGGTGTAGGTACCGGGTGTCGCGTAGCTGTGGGAGACCTGGTCGCCGCCCGAGTAGACCCCGGCGACGTCGCCGTCGCCGAAGTCGATCGTGCCGTTGGCCATCGCCCACGGGGACGAGCCGGTGATGTCGAACCGGTAGGTGTACGGCCAGGCCACGTTGGTGGCGGTGAAGTTCGCGAACATGGGGAAGGCCGGGTTCACCCGGACCGATCCGGTGGCCGGCTCCGTCCGGCCGCCCGTGGCGTCGACGGCCGTTGCGGTCACGGTGAAGTACTGGCTCCAGCTGTTGGCCAGGGTGTAGGTGTGCTCCACGATGTCGTCGGTCGTGCGGACCGGCTCGCTGCCGTCGCCGAAGTCGACGAGGTAGCTGCCCGGGGCGGTGCCCCAGGTGTTCAGGAAGCCCAGCCGGACGGCGACGGTGAACGGCGTCGGCCCGGTCGGGGTGATGACGTCCGCGCCGTTGACGTCCAGGTGCGTCGGGCCGGACATGCCGCTGAGCTCGTGGGCACCCCGGTCGCGGGTGCTGCCGCCGGTGTTGGCGACCTGGGGGTGGTCGACGGCGGGCTGGCCCGACAGGTCGGTGCCGACGCCGGGGGCGGTCGGGTCGGCGGAGTCGATCGCCCCCGCCGCGGCCGGGGTCAGCCGGTTGAGCGGGCGGTCGAGCGTCGACCCGGAGAAGTCGATGGCGAGGTCCAGGTCGTGCCCGCCCTGCGCGGTGGCGGCGGCGAACGCGGCCGGGGAGGCGTGGCCGGTGCCGGCCCAGGTGTAGGGCCGCGTGCCCGGCCTGGCGTGCACCACGTTGTAGTCCACGCTCGCGGTCGGCGCGGCCTGGGCCGACACGGAGATCTGGGCCTGGGCGGGGACGGGGCCGCAGAACAGGCCGGCCGGGGTCCCGTCGACGGCGATGTTGTTCTTCACCACCGCCCGCGGTGAGTCGCCGTCCACCAGGATGCCGCCGAAGCAGCTGAGCGCGAAGGTGTTGTTGGTGACGGCCAGGTCGGCCGCACCGGTGGCGGTGAGGCCGGTGCTCTCGGTGCGGCTGAAGTCGTTGCCGGTCACCAGGATGTCGTGGGCGCCGCCGTCGACGACCAGGCCGTTCACCTGGTTGAACGAGTTCCGGCTGACCGTGATGTGCTCGCTCGCGCCGCTGACCAGGAGGGACTCGTGGTAGCCGGAGTGGTCGTACCGGTTCTGGTCCAGGACCACGCGCGAGGAGCCCAGCACCTGTACGCCGTGCGTGGCGAAGCTGCGGAAGCCCCGGAGGGTGACGTCGTGCACGCCGTCGAGGACGAAGGCAGCGAGCCCGGCCGGGCCGCGGACGACGGGCATCGTGCTGAACGGCGCGGTGTCGACGGGCCCGCCGAGGAAGGTGATCGGCTTCTCCGGGGTGCCGGAGCGGGCGATCCGGACCTGCTCGGGGTAGTCGCCCGGCCAGACCCGGACGGTCTGCCCCGGTTGGGCCGCGTCGGCCGCGGCGGAGATGGTGCAGAACGGCTGGGCGACGGTGCCGGAGCCCCGGTCAGAGCAGGCGAAGGACAGCTGGTTGTTGACATGGAGCGTGGTCGCGGTGGCGGTCGGTGCCGCCGTGGCGGGTGCGGGCAGTCCGAGCGCGGCGACGGCCGCTGCGACGGTCAGCCCGAAGGCGTGACGCAGGCGCACGTGGTGCTTCTTCCTCTGGAATGTGACGTCGGGTTCATCGACGGCCTGTCACCCGTGGCCCCCGGGGCACTCGGTGCGGGGCGCTTCGGGCGGGGCGTTTCGGGTGGGGCGTTTCGGGTGGGGCCCGAAGAACGGGCCGAGTATGGCAGGGCGGATGCTGCGTGCGCGACCGGAAAACCGATCGTCGTACTGTCGTGATCCGTTGGGTCCGGATTGTGCGTTTTCGGCCGGGGAGGACCGGAGCCCCCGGCCGAGTCTCCTCGACCAGGGGCTCCGGTTCCGTGTCCGGCGGCGGGCCGTCAGGAGGCGGTGACCGCCAGGTCGGTGAGCGCGGGGGCGCCGACGGCGGCGCTCACATTGCCCCAGCCGGACCAGGCGCCCCGGTCGTAGTCCCCGGTGGCGTCACGCAGCACACCGCCGTCGGCCAGCGCGTAGAGGCGCAGCTTGTTGCCGGTGCTCGTGGCGGAGAGCCGCTCGACGGTACCGATCGGACCGATGGCGGCGGTGAGGTCGCCCCAGCCCGACCACTCGCCGGCCGCGTAGTCGCCACTGGCCTGGTGCACGGTGGTGCCGTGGGCCACCAGGATGTGCAGCGTGCTGCCGATCGCGGTCGCCGTGAACGCGGTCGGCCACTGCTCGGAGGACTTGCCGATCAGCGCGCTGGGCTCGCCGTAGCCCCAGGTGCCGCGGCCGTAGTCGCCGTCCGCGACGAACACCCGGTTGTCCGGGGAGATGCCCGCGATGTGCAGGGTGTCGCCGGTGACGGCGGCGGAGATCCGGTTCAGGGTGCCCGCGCCGACGGTGGTGGAGACGTCGGCCCAGCGGGACCAGGAGCCGGTGCTCCAGTCGCCGGTGGCCTGGAAGACCCGGCCGTCGCGCAGGGCGAGGACGTGCAGCTTGTCGCCCATGGCGGCGACGGCGATCTGCTGCGGCGCGGTCGCCAGCGGGCCGGCGGCGTCCGGGGTGGTGAGCTCGCCCCAGCCGGACCAGCCGCCGTCCGACATCCGCCGGTCGGCGATGAAGATCCGGCCCTTGGCGGCGACCACGTTGTGCACCACGCCGTCGGCGGTGGTGCCGATGGCCGAGGAGTTGATGTCGCCCTCGTTGAACGGACGGGCGCCGGGGCCGCCGGGACCGGCGGGCGTGAGCGGGGCCCAGAGGCCGTAGCCGTAGTGCGCGCCGCCGTTGAGCACCGAGGCGGGGGTACGGGCGAGCACCTGCACCCGCTCGCCGGGCTGGAGCACGGCGACCGGGGCGTAGGGGCCGACCTCGACCGCCTTGGTGGTGGTCGAGGACTCGCCGGACTCGTCCCGGACGGTGAAGGTCACCCGGTAGGTGCCGGGCCCCGCGAAGGTGTGCTCGACCGGGCCCGAGGCCGCGTAGGCCCTGCTGCCGTCGCCGAAGTCCACGCTCCCGGCCGGGATCAGGTAGCCGGAGGAGGAACGGAGGTCGAACCGGTAGACGTACGGCCAGCCCACACTGGTGGCCGTGAAGTCGGTGGTCAGCCCGGAGGGGGCGTTGACCCGGACCGGCTGGAAGAGGGCGCCCTCGGCCCGGCCGCCCAGGGCGTCCGTGGCCGTCGCGGTCACGGTGTAGGTGCCGGGGGCGGTGTAGGTGTGGGGGACAGTCTCCTGGTCGGAGGTCACCGGCTCGGTCCCGTCGCCGAAGTCGACGGTCCGGGAGCCCGGCCCGGCCCAGGCGCTCCGGGCGCGGACCGTGGCGTTCACGGTGAACGGCGCCGGGCCCGTGGTGGAGCCGCCCGCCGCGCCGTGGACGACGAGAGCGGTGCCGCCGTCGAGGCCGTTGAGCTCGTGGGCGCCCCGGTCGCGGGTGCCGGTGCCGGTGACGTTCGGGTCGTCGATGGCGGGCTGGCCGAACTGGTCGGTGCCGACGCCGGGGGCGGTCGGGTCGGCCGAGTCGATCGCGCCGGCCGAGGCCTCGGTCAGCAGGTTGAACGGACGCTGGTCGCTGGAGGCCGAGAACTCGAGGTCGAGGTCGAGGTCGTGGGTGCCCCGCCCGGTGGCGGCGGCGAACTCGGCGGGCGACTCGTAGGTGCTGCTCGCCCACCGGTACGGCTGGGTGCCGGAGCGGGCGTGGACGACGTTGTAGTCGACGCTCGCGGTGCCCGCGGACTCCGGCGAGACGGTGATCTGGGCGGCGTACCCGCCGACGGTCCAGCACCGCTTGGGGTTCGCCGTCGCGCTGTTCTGGTTCCCGTCGACCGCGATGTTGTTCTTCACCACGGACCGGGGCGAGAGGCCCTGGATGTCCACGCTGCCGTTGCAGGACAGCGCGAAGGTGTTGTTGGTGACCGCGGCGTCGGACACACCGTTGACGACGAGGCCGGTGGTGGTGGTCCGGTCGAAGTCGTTGCCGGTCACCAGGAGGTCGCTGCCGCCGCCCTCGCCGACGAACGCGCCCGACGAGTGGTTGAAGGAGTTCCGGCTGACCGTGACGTGGCTGCTCCCGCCGACCACCCGGAGGGAGTCCTGGACCGTGTTGAGGTTCCAGTGGAACTGGTTCTGGTCGACGACCACGGAGGACGAGTGGACGACCTGCAGCCCGTGCGGCGCGGCGATCCGGAAACCTCGGACCGCGATGTCGTGCACATTGTTCAGGGCGAAAGCGGTCCCGTTCTGGGCCCCGCGCACGGTCGGCTGGCTGAGGAAGGGCGCGGTGTCGACGCGGCCGCCGAGGAAGGTGATCGGCTGCTCCGGGGTCCCGGAGCGGGTGACCCGGACGTCCTCCTTGTAGTCCCCCGCCCACACCCGGACGGTCTGCCCCGGCTGGACGACCGCGGCCGCCGCGGAGATGGTGCAGTACGGCCGGGCGAAGGTGCCGCCGCCCTGGTCGGTGCAGTCCGCGGCGGTGTTGTCGACGTGGAGCGTGGTCGCCGCGCCGGCGGCCGTGGCGGCCGGTACGGGCAGGCCGAGTACGACGCTCGCCGCCGCCGCGGTCAGCCCGAAGGCATGACGCATGCGCACGTGGGTCCCCCCTCTGGGATGTGATGCGCGAGAAGATCGGCCAGAGTATGTCAGGTGGGGGCTGCGTGTGCGATCGGACGTGATGACTTTCCCGTCCTCGTGACCACGGCGTCGCCGTGCGTTCATAAAGCGAGTTCGTGCACATTCGGACAATGGGGGGCGAGCCCCACCGAATTGCCTCCGGTGGGGCTCGCCTTTCCTCGGACGCCCGGTCGGATTCGCCCGACGCCCGGTCGGATTTCCCCGACGCCAGGTCAGGCGGCGGCGACGGCCAGCTCGGTGAGCGCCGGTGCGCCCGCCGTCGCGCTGACGTCGCCCCAGCGGGACCAGCTCCCGCGGTCGTAGTCGCCGGTGGCGTCGCGCAGTACGCCGCCGCCCAGGGTGTAGAGGTGGAGCCTGTTGCCGATGGCGACGGCGGCGACGCGGTCGGCCGTGCTGTCGCCGTCGGTGGCGGCGGTGAGGTCGTCCCAGCCGGACCAGCGTCCGGCGGCGTAGTCGGCGTCGGCCTGGTGCAGCCGGCCGCCGGCGACCGCGACGATGTGCAGGGTGCTGCCGGTGGTGGCGGCGGACAGGTCGGTGACGGCCGCGCCGGGCAGGCCGATCACCGGGGTCGGGTCGCCGCTGCCCCAGGTGCCCCGGTCGTAGTCACCGGCGGCGTCGCGAACGTGGCCGTCCGGGCCGAGGGCGACGATGTGCAGGGTGTTGCCGACGGCGGCGGCCGTGATCCGGGTCGCGGGCGGCAGGCCGGAGGCGGCGGTGACGTCGCTCCACGGCGACCAGGTGCCGCGCTCGTAGTCGGCGGTGGCCTGCTGGACACGGCCGTCGACGAGGGCGAGGACCTGCAGCTTGCGGCCCATCGCGACGGCGGCGAGCTGCCGGGGGGCGCCGGGCAGCGGTCCGGCGGCGCCGGGGGAGGTGACCTCGCCCCAGGCCGACCAGCGGCCGTCCGCCACCCACTGGGCGACCTTCTCCCAGTGGCCGGGTTGCACCAGCCGGTCGGTGATGTGGACGCGGCCGTTGGCGGCGACCAGGTTGTGCGCCTCCTGGTCGACGGTGGTCGCGAGGGCGGAGGCGGTGATGTCCTGCTCCGCGAACGGCCGGGCGAGGGCGGGGTGGCCGGCGGGCCTGAACGGCGCCCAGGCGCCCCAGCCGTAGTGCGCGCCGCTGTTCAGCAGCGCGGTGGGCGTCCGGGCCAGCAGTTGCACCCGCTCACCGGGCTGCAGGACCGCCAGGGCGGGGTCGACCTCCACCCGGATGCGCTTGCCGAGGACCAGCATCCGGCCGTCCTTGTCCTTGACGGTGCAGCTCACGGTGTACGTGCCGGGGTTGCGGTAGCTGTGTCGGGCCTCGCCGCCGACGAATCCCTTGTCCGTCGTGCCGTCGCCGTAGTCGACCGAGTAGAGGCCGGTCGTCCAGGGCGCCGGGACGGTGGCGCTGAGCTTGTAGTTGTAAGGCCAGCCGGTGTTGGTGGCGGTGAGGTCGGCCCCCGCGGTGCCGGGGTCGACGAGGGTGAGGCGCACGGCCCGGCTCGGGGCCCGGCCGCCCCGTTGGTCCGCCGCCACGGCCCGTACGTCGTAGCTGCCGACCGCCGGGTAGGTGTGGACCAGGAAGCCGCTGCCGGAGCTGACCGGCTCGCTGCCGTCGCCGAAGTCGACGGTGTACGTGTTCGGCCAGCTGGAGAACAGGCTGCTGCCGAACCGGACCTCGGCGCGCACGGTGAGCGGGGTGCCGTCGCCGTCACCGCCGCTGACGCCGAGCAGGTCGACGGTGGAGAGGTCCAGGCCGGTCAGTTCGTGGGCGCCGCGGTCGCGGGTGCTTCCGTCGGTGTCGGCGACCCCGGGGTGGTCGATGTAGGACTGGCCGCGCAGGTCGGTGCCGACCCCGGGGGCCGTCGGGTCGCCGGAGTCGACGGCCCCCGCGCTGGCCGGGTCCGTGTCGTCCAGCCGGTCGTGGTAGTTCCCGCCGAACCGGAGGGCGAGGTCGAGGTCGTGCCCGCCCTGGCCGGTCGCGGCCGCGAACTCCGCCGGTGTCCCGTACGTGCTGCCGGCCCACGCGTACGAGCTGCCGCCGGGCGCCGGATGAACGGTGTTGTAGTCGAGGACCGCGGTGGCGGCGGCCTCGGCCGAGACGGAGAAGGCGGGCGTCCGGCAGTTCGGGCCCAGGAGGCCCCCGGCCGCTGTCGTGATGTTGTTCTTCACGACGGCGCCCGGTGAATTGCCGTTGACGGCGACACTGTTCGGGCAGGTGGACGCGAAGGTGTTGTTGGTGACGGCCAGGTCGCCCGTGTCCGTGGCTTTCAGGCCCGTTCCGTAGACATGGTGGAAGTCGTCGGCCGTGACCAGGACATTGCGCGAGCCCGGCCGGACGTCGATGCCGCCCGTCGTGCCGTCGAAGAGGTTCCGGCTCACGGTGACGGTGTCGCCGCTGCCCCCGACCGTGACGGCCGGGCCGGGGCCCACGGCCGAGAACACGCTTCGGTCCACGCTCACCCGGGTCGTGTCGGTGAGTGCGAGCGTGCCGTTGAAGCGGAGGCCGTCGAGCACCACGTCGTGCACGCCCGTCAGCGCGACCGGGGTGTAGCCGCTGGTGGCCGCCTCGATCGTGGGGTGGTCGCGGTCGGCGGGGTTGCCGTCGGGCACGCCGAGGAAGGTGATCGGCCGGTCCGGGGTGCCGGAGCGGGTGATCCGGACCGATTCGCGGTAGTTCCGGCCGGGCCAGATCCGCACGGTCTGGCCGGGCTCCACGACGACGGCGGCGGCCGAGATCGTGCAGTAGGGCTGGGCGAAGGTGCCCGGTCCCCGGTCCGAACAGGCCCGGTCGCCGGAGTTGTTGACGTGGATGGTGGTCCCGGCTTCCGCCGTCGGTCCGGCCACGGCCGGTCCGGGCAGTCCGAGTACGGCGGTTGCCGCTGCGAGGGTCAGCCCGAAGGCGTGACGCAGGCGCACGTGAGGTCCCTCCCTGGTGAAGATCGCGCCGAGTATGGCAGGACGGTCCGACGCGAACGGCCGACGGGCGCACTCGTCCGGAACCTGATGACCGGGGCGGACTCCGGCCTCGGCTCGGCCCGACCCGGCCCGGCCCGGCCCTCGCCGAGGCCGTCGACGCCCAGGAGGTGTATGTGGAGTTCCTCCAAGTCCATGGTGTTCGAATCGGTTGGCTGACACACCTGAATGCGCATCAGGGCCGTGGCATTGTGGCGGATGTGGCGAGAGTCCCTCGCATCGACCGGTGCGGGGAGTTGTCGTCACTCCACAGTCCCGCACGAGCCAGGGAGTCCCTCCGATGGGTACCGACAACCACGCGTCCCGAGCCTCGGCCCCCGAGCCGGTGCCGGCTCCCGAGCCGGTGCTGGTCACCGGCCTCGGGGCGACCACCCCGCTCGGCGGCGACGTCCCCTCGACCTGGGCGGCGATGCTGGCCGGCGACACCGGCGTCCGGCCGATCGGGGCCGACTGGGCCGCCGGGCTCCCGGTCCGGATCGCCGGGCAGCTCGCGGTCGAGCCGACCGAGGTCCTCGACCGGGTCCTGGCCCGGCGGCTCGACCGCTGCGAACAGGTCGCGCTGATCGCCGCCCGCGAGGCCTGGGCCGACGCGGGCCGTCCCGAGGTGGACGGCGAACGGCTGGCGGTGGTGATCGGCACCGGCACCGGCGGCGCGCTCACCATGCTCGGCCAGGACGACGTCCTGGAGGCCTCCGGCGTCCGGAAGGTCTCCCCGCACACCGTGCCGATGCTGATGGCCAACGGTCCGGCGGCCTGGGTCTCGATCGAACTCGGAGCCCGGGCCGGCGCGCACACCCCGGTGAGCGCCTGCGCGTCCGGGGCCGAGGCGATCGCCCTCGGCCTGGACCTCATCCGGCTCGGCCGGGCCGACGTGGTGGTGGCGGGCGGCGCCGAGGCGTGCGTCTGCCCGCTGACCCTGGCCGGCTTCGCCCAGGCCCGGGCCCACTCGCTGCGCAACGACGAGCCCGGCCGGGCCTCCCGGCCGTTCGACGTCGACCGGGACGGCTTCGTGATCGGCGAGGGCGCGGCCGTCGTGGTGCTGGAGCGGGCCGGCTTCGCCGCCGCGCGCCGGGCCCGCGCCCACGCCGTGCTGGCCGGCGCGGCCGTCACCTCGGACGCCCACCACATCACCGCGGCCGCTTCCGAGGGGCAGGTCCGGGCGATCCGCCGGGCGGTCTCGGAGTCGGGGCTGTCGCCGCTGGACATCGGGCTGGTCCACGCCCACGCCACCTCCACCCAGTTGGGCGACCTGACCGAGGCGGCGTCGGTCACCGCGGCGATCGGCACCCACCCGGTGGTGACCGCCACCAAGTCGATGACCGGCCACCTCTTCGGCGCGGCGGGCGCGTTGGGGGCGCTCGCCTCGGTCCTCGCGCTGCGCGACGGGATCGTGCCGCCCACCCGCAACCTGGAGCGGCAGGACCCGGCGGTCGGGCTGGACGTGGTCGCGGGGGCCGCGCGCCGGACGCGGGTCGGGGCGGTGCTCACCAATGCCTTCGGCTTCGGCGGGCACAACGCTTCGCTGGTGTTCACGCCCGCGCCGTGAGGGGGCGCCGGTGCGGGGGCGCCGGTGCAGGGGTGGCGGTGTAGGGGTGGCGGTGTAGGGATGGCGGGAAAACCGGGAGACCGGCGGGCGGGCGCTCACCTACCCTGACCGGCATGTCCACGGAATCCTCGCCGCCCCCGGCCCCGGCCGCCCTGCGGCTCGAACCGGTCACCCCGGGCAACATCGACGCCGCACTGGAGCTGAAGGTCCGCCCGGACCAGGAGCACCTGGTCTCCCCGGTGGTCAAGTCGCTGGCCGAGGCGTACGCGTACGGCGAGGCCGCCTGGCCGAGGCTGGTCTACGACGGCGACCGGCCGGTCGGCTTCGTGATGGCCTTCTTCGACATCACCTTCTACCCGGACCGGCCGGGCGACCTGCCGCGCTCGGGTCTCTGGCGCCTCAACATCGCCGCCGGGACCCAGGGCAGGGGCTACGGCCGCTTCGCCGTGGAGCAGGTCGCCGCGGAGATCCGCCGCCGCGGCGGCGACCGGGTCACGGTCACCTATGTGCCGGGGGAGGGCGGTCCGGAGCGCTTCTACGAGCGCCTCGGCTTCCGTCCGACCGGCGAGTTCAGCGGGGACCAGGCCGTCGCGGAGCTGGACCTGTCCTGAACGGACGCGGGCGGGCGACCCGGCCGCCGCCGGGTCGCCCGCCCGTTCACCGGGGACCGGGTCAGCCGACCAGCAGGAACTTGGTGGTCGGCACACCGCGGATGGTGGCGCAGTCCAGGTTCGAGGTGGTGGTGCTGTAGGTCCAACCGCGGGGGACGTCACAGGCCCAGAGGCCGTTGCGCGGGGTGCGGAGGTGGAAGGTCGTGGCCTGGACGCCCTGGTTCAGGCTGCACCCGGAGGTGTAGGTGACGTAGTCGTAGGTGAAGGCGGGGGTGCCCATACAGGCGGTGAGGCCGTCGTACGGGGTGCGCAGGTGGTACATGTTGGAGACCACGCCGGACTGCTGGCTGCAGGACAGGCCCCAGGTGATGTTGTCGTAGACGAATCCGGGCGCGCTCATACAGGCGGTCAGCCCGTCGACCGGGGTGCGCAGGTGGAACTGCGGCGAGTTCCAGGTGCCGCCGCCGCTGCAGCTGCGGTTCATGGACACCTGGTCGTAGACGTAGCCGGCCGGGACGGAGCAGGCCCAGCTGCCGTCCAGCCCCGTGGTGGTGGCGGAGGCGTTGGTGGCGGTGACCGCGCCGGAGAGCATCAGCGCCAGTGCGGCGAGGACCGCCAACAGGGCGTTGCGGACGGTGCGGACGGTTCGTGCGACGGACATGGTTCTCCTTCGGTGGGAGGAGTTGCCGGTGGGTGCACGGTGCGGGGGTGACGGCGATCGCGGGTGAGCGTTCACTGTCGCCGACGGTTCTAGCACGCACGGCGGGCCGTCACCCCGGTGATCCGTTCGAGTCGACCATTCCGCCGCCCGCCGTCTAATCGCCTCCGCGCGATTCCTCCGGTCCGGCTCGGCCGATCACCGCCCCCACCCCTGCCGCAGCCGGCGCAGCACCCCCGGCGGGTCGGTCGCCGTGGCCACCGCCGGGCCCGAATTCCTCAGCGCCGCGCGGACGTTCTACGACGCCGTAGCCGCCGACCACGCCGACCGCTACCGCGACGCGCTGGCCGCGATGCCCTGGGACCGCGCCCTGCTGGGCGTGTTCGCCGAACTGGTGACGACGGCGAGTTGGCCGGCGCCGTCGCCCGGTACACGATCACCCGCACCCCGGCCGGAGAACTCCCCGGGGTGTTCGCGGAGTTCCGCCGCGTCCCGGCCCCCGGTGCCCCGCTCCTGCTGGCCTTCCAGGCGGGCGACGACGTCCTGCGGCTCGACCGCCCCTTCGGCCGTCCCGTCATCCTGGACTTCCGCCGCGGGCGGCCGGAGCGGATCGAGGCGCCGGCCGGGGCGGCGGGCCCGAAGGTCGCCACCCGCCTGGTCGCGAGCCGGAATCCGACGAGCGGGCCCCGCAGGCGTACCTGCTGGCCCACCGGGCGGCGTAACGGGCGGCGCGGCGGCCCGCGGGAGGCCCGGGTGTGCCCCGAGGAGGCCCCGGGTGCCCGGTTGCGGCCCGGGAGCCCGGTTCCGGCCCGGCCGTCGGGGGGTGTGCCGCGCGACAGGGGGCCCGGCATGCCATGATCCCTGCATGGGTTCCAACGTTTTCTTCGACATCACCATCAACGACGAGCCGGCCGGCCGGATCGTCTTCACGCTCTTCGACGACGTCGTCCCGAAGACCGCGCAGAACTTCCGCGAGCTCGCCACCGGCCAGCACGGCTTCGGCTACGAGGGCTCGTCGTTCCACCGCGTCATCCCGGGCTTCATGCTCCAGGGCGGTGACTTCACCCGCGGTGACGGCACCGGCGGCAAGAGCATCTACGGCGAGAAGTTCGCGGACGAGAACTTCCAGCTCAAGCACACCAAGCCGGGCCAGCTCTCGATGGCCAACGCGGGCCGCAACACCAACGGCTCGCAGTTCTTCATCACCACCATCGTCACCGACTGGCTGGACGGCAAGCACGTCGTCTTCGGCGAGGTCGTCGACGGCCTGGACCTGGTGCAGAAGATCGAGGGCCTCGGCTCGCAGAGCGGCCGCACCAAGGCCAAGGTCACCATCGCCAAGTCGGGCATCGTGGAGTAGGGGTTCGCACCCTTCTCCGCATTCGGACGCGGCCCGCATCTCGAGCGGGCCGCGTCCGCGCGTTTTCACCGCCCGTTTCCCGCCCCGGCGCGGTGCTCAGAGCGCCGCCGCGACCGCCGCCGCGACGAACAGCACCTGCAGCGCGGTGCGCGCGGGCAGCGGGGTGACGGGCTTCCCGGCGAGAGTGCCGTTGGTGCGGGCGGCGTGCACGTTGGCGGGGAACATCGCGAGCATCAGCAGGGCGAGTCCGGCGGCCGCGTACGGGGCCAGCGGCGGGACGAGGAGGCCGGCGGCGCCGGCCAGTTCCAGGACGCCGGTGAGCGTGATGAGCAGTTCGGGGCGGGGGAGCGCCGGCGGGACCATCGCCACGAAGTCGCGCCGGAAGGCGGGCAGGAAGTGCGGCACGCCGGTGGTGACGAACATCAGGGCGAGGGCGCCGCGGACAGCGGGCTGCCAGGCGTCGAGGCCGTCGACGGCGAGGAGCCCGAGCAGGCGGAGGACGGCGAAGCCGCCGAGGAGGGCGATGAGCGGGGCCATGTGCGGACACTCCAGTTCTTGCCACCAGTAATCTTGTCACTGGAAAGATTGGCCCGGGCGGGCAAACTTGTCAATGCCTAGATATGCTCGGGCGGTCACCGACGAGAGGAATGGACCATGGGCAAGGCCGAGAGCTACCACCACGGGAACCTGCGCCGGGCCGTACTGGACGCCGCGCTCGCGGCGATCGCCGAGTCCGGGCCGTCGGGCTGGAGCCTGCGGGAGCTGGCGCGCCGGGCAGGGGTCTCGCACGCCGCACCGGCGCACCACTTCGGCGACAAGGCGGGGGTGCTGACGGCGGTGGCGGCGGAGGGCTTCGAGCTGTTCGCGGACGCACTGGAGGGGGCGGCGGGGGATCCCTACGGGTCGGGCGTGGCGTACGTGCGGTTCGCGGTGGACCACCGGGCGTACTTCGAGGTGATGTTCCGGCCGGAGCTCTACCGGGCGGACGACCCGGAGATGGCGGCGGCCCGCGACCGCGCGGGGGCGGTGCTCGCGGCCAGCGGTCGGAAGCTGGCCCCGGGGGAGGGGGCGGAGCGGGCGACCACGATCGCCGCCTGGTCGGTGGCGCACGGCTTCGCGAGCCTCTGGCTCAACGGCGCCCTGCCGGAGAGCCGGGCCGGGGCGGACGTGGAGGAGCTGGCCCGGGAGGTGCTGCGGGTGGTGTTCGGCGGGGCGGAGTAGGAAGTCGCACGCGTCGACTTCCTACTCCGGCCGGTGGCTCAGCGGACCTCGACGGTCACCGACTCGATGACGACGGCGTCGAGCGGACGGTCGCCCGGCCCGGTCGGGACGGCCGCGATGGCGTCCACGACCTTCTGGCCGGCCGCGTCGGCGACCTCGCCGAAGATGGTGTGCTTGCGGTTCAGGTGCGGCGTGGCCCGGGTGGTGATGAAGAACTGCGAACCGTTGGTGTTCGGCCCGGCGTTGGCCATGGCCAGCAGGTACGGCTTGGTGAAGTAGGGCTCCGGGTGGAACTCGTCGGCGAACGCGTACCCGGGCCCGCCCGTGCCGTCCCCGAGCGGATCGCCGCCCTGGATCATGAAGTTGGGAATGACCCGGTGGAAGGTCGTCCCGTCGTACAGCGGAGCCGTCGAAGCCTCACCCGTCACCGGGTCGGTCCACTCCCGCTGCCCCTCCGCCAACTCCACGAAGTTGCGCACGGTCTTCGGAGTGTGGAACTGGAACAGCTTGACGGTGATGTCGCCGTGGTTGGTCTTGAGGACGGCGTAGTACTGCGAGCCCATGGACTGAAGACACCTTTCAACGAATCAACCGAACCCGCCCGATCCTCCCACGCCACCCCGCCCCGAACCGGGCCCACCGGCTGCGGAGGTCGGCCGGTTCGTCGGGGCTCCGGGGGTCACCCGGTCGGGTGGGGGTGGGGGTGGTTGCGGCGTGGTCGGCGGGGTGGGGGGCGTGTGCGCGGTACGCCTTTGCTGCACACGCCCCCGCACACGGAATCGGGTACCCCCATGACTCTCCGCCGTCTGGCGCAGGCCGCCCTGGTCCTCGCCCTGGCCTGTCCGCTCGCTCCCGCCGCCCCAGCGCTGGCCGCCCCCGCGCTGGCCGCCGCTCCGGTCGTCCGGGCGGTCGTCCAGCCCCCGCTCCCCGTCCAGGACTTCCCGGAGCAGGTCGAACGGGCCTGCCGGATCTGGGAGGATCTCGAGTGGCCCACCAGCCCCCGCCCGGTCGACTTCCGGATTCCCGGTCCGGAGTACATTCGGGGCAGCAACCCGTACGGCAACCGCAGCGGGGACCTCCCGGCGGGCGGCGCGTACCACGAGTACGACGTCAACCCCCGCCCGAAGCCCACCACCCACCGCGATGCCGAGCGCCTGGTCCGCGACGAGAACACCTCGCAGACCTGGTACAGCGCCGACCACTACGCCAACTTCCGCGAGATCTCCGAAGGCTGCTGACGTGCCCGTAGCGCCCGACTCCCCGCTCGGCCCGGCCCGGTGGGACCTCCTGCCGGGCCGGGCCTGGGCGGGCTTCGCCGCCGCCCCGGACCGGCTCCGCCTCGTCCGGGGCGCGAACTGCCGCACCAGGGTGGCCCTGTTCGCCGAGTGGGCGCGGGCGCTCTCGTTCCCCGGCTACTTCGGCCACAACTGGGACGCCTTCGAGGAGTGCCTCAACGACGCGCTCCTCCCGCCCGGAGCGGCGGCGGCCGGGGCGGCCGACACCCGCCTCCTCGTCCTCGTCACGGACGCCGATGCCCTCCTCGCGGACGAGCCGCCCGCCCAACTCGCCCTGCTCCTCGACATCCTGGACGCGGTCGCCGACCACGGCCTCCGCGTCCTCTTCCTCGCCGACCCGCCCGGGGTCGAGGCCGCCGAGGCCCGCCTCCGCGCGGCCGGCCGCCGGACCGGCTGAGCCCGTTCAGTCCCGGTCGGTCACCACGGGCCGCTGCTGGCGCAGCGAGACCCGGTTGCCGTCCAGGTCCCGGGCCTCGATGCGGAAGCCGAACGGGTACTCCTCGGGCTCGTCCGCGTCGAACTCCACCCCGCGCTCGCGCCAGATCCCGACGTCCTTCCCCAGGTCGTCCGACTCCAGGATGATCGGCCCGGGCGCGGACACCCCCTCCACCCGCGGCGGCTGCCCGGCGGCCGGGGCGTGCGACCAGAGGATGATCTCGAACGGGTGACCCTCGGCGCCCACGGTGAGGAAGCGGCCGTCCGGACCCGGGTAGTCGATGCGCTTCTCCAGCCCCAGCTGTTCGGTGTAGAACCGCAGCGCGCGGTCCTGGTCGGTGACGTAGACCGTGACGTACATGATCTTGGTGAGCATGGTGCTGTCCTCTCCGTCCGGCGGCCCGGTGGTGCCGCTCCGCCTCCCTGACGGATCGCGGCGGCCCTGTTGTGACAGCTGTGGGGCAGGGATCCTCCACGCGGGAAGTCGGCCGGTCCGACTTCCCGCTCCGCACCGGCCGCCGCGCCCGATCGGTCCCCGATGCAGCGTCACCGTCCGGTTACTTTGAGTCGCATCGGCGGGGTCGCGCAGGGCCGCCCCGCTCCGGCCGAAAGGAATGTGGACGCATGAAGCAGCGACGCACGGCAACGGTTCTCGGGGCCTGGCTGGCGGCCGCCGCCCTCGCCGTCGCGGTCCCGAACACCGCGTACGCGGCCCACGGGATCCTGATCGTCGACGGCGCCGCCCACCAGGATCCGCGCGGGTGCCTCCCGCTCGGCGACTTCGTCCAGCCGGTGGTCACCAACTACACGGACTCGGTGGTCCAGGTCCGGGGCGGGACGAGCTGCGAGGGCGCGGTCGAGAAGTTCGTCGTCCCCGGCGAGACCTACGCGGCGCTCGGCGGCCGCAGCGTCCTCGTGCCCTGACGCGCGCCCGCGCTCGCGCAGGAAGTCGGACCCTCCGACTTCCTGCGCCCCATGCCGACTCCCGGCTGTCGTGGGTCACCCGTAGGACGTAGGTCCGAGGCCCGATGTCCGGAGGAATCAGTTCCGCTTGGATGGCGGTCATGGACGAACCCACGCAGAACGCAGAGATCCCGACCGACGAGCAGGTGGCGGCCTACCTCGCCCGGATCGGGGCCGAGCGGCCCGCCCGCGCCGGTGCCGCCGAGCTGGCGCTGCTCCAGGAGGCGCACCTGGACGCCGTCCCGTTCGAGAACCTCAGCATCCACCTCGGCGAGCCCGTCGTGCTCGAACCGGAGGCGCTGCTGGACAAGGTCGTGGAGCGTCGGCGCGGCGGGTTCTGCTACGAACTCAACGGTGCCTTCGCCGCGTTGCTGCGGGCCCTCGGCTACCGCGTCGAGCTGCTCGCCGCGCGGGTCTTCGACGGGGCCGAGCCCGGGCCGCCGTTCGACCACCTGGCGCTGCGGGTGGAGGCGGACGGCGTCGCCTGGCTGGTGGACGTCGGTTTCGGGAGGTTCGCCCGCCGGCCGCTGCGCCTCGACGAGCGGGGCCGCCAGCAGGACCCGGCGGGAGTCCTCACCGTCGCCCCGAGCGCCGACACCGCGTCCACCGGCGCCCCCGCCGACCTGGACGTCGCCCTCGACGGCGCGCCGCAGTACCGCCTCGACCCCCGCCCGTACCGGCTGGCCGACTTCGCCCCGACCTGCTGGTGGCAGACCACGTCCCCCGACTCGCACTTCACCCGCGCGACCACGTGCTCCCGCCCCACCCCCGACGGCGGGCGGATCACCCTCACCAGTACCCGCGCCACCGGCGGCACCCGTCTCCTGCGCACCGCCCCCGACGGCACCCGCACCGAGGAACTCCTCGACGCCGACGCGGCCCTGGGTGCCTACCGCACCCACTTCGGCCTCGTCCTGGACCGCCTCCCGACCGCGCCCTGACCGGCCCCCCGTCCTGATCGACGCCCCGGCCGCCCCGGCCGCCCCGGCCAGCCCGACCGGCCCCGCTACAGCAGGCCGAGGTGGTCGAGGCCCAGGTAGGCCGGGCCGACGTCGGAGAGCAGGCCGCGGCGCAGCACGGTGTCGCGGAACTCCGCCAGGTCCATCAGCACCACCTCGATGAACTCGTTGCGGTCGTGCGCGATCCGGGCGGTCGGGACGCAGTCGGTGGCGACGCAGGCGTGACGCACGCCGTTGGAGTAGGCGTCGTGCCAGACGGCGGTGACGTGCTCCACCTTGCCCCGGTAGCCGGTCTCCTCGGCGAGTTCGCGCGCGGCGGCGTCCTCGGGGGACTCGCCCGGTTCGACGGCGCCGCCCGGCAGCTCGTACAGCAGGGCCTGCGGTCCGGGCCGGAACTGCCGGGTGAGCACGATGCGCCGGTCCGGGGTCAGCGCGACGACGGCCGCGCAGGAGTACTCGTTGCCGAGGTGGTAGACCTCCTCGCGGCCGTCCGGCATGGCGAAGGTCACCCGGTCGGTGCCGCGCCCGAAGGCGCTGTGGATCGGCTCGCGGCGGAGTTCCCGCCAGTGCGTGTCGCCCATCGGGGCGGGCTCCTTCCGTGCGGGCGCGCGGGCGCCCGGGGCGGCGCGGACGGGCGCCCGCGGGCGCGGACGGCACCGTGTGCACGCGCAGAATAGCCGTGCATCGCCCGCTCCGGGAGGATTCGCCGGAATCGTTCGCCGTGGCCGAACCCGCGCCGTAAGCTGCGCGGGCGTGGTCGGCCCGGCGTCCGGGAAGCGGCCGCGAATCGACGAACTCCGCACCCCGGCAAGGTGGTTCACCCATGAGGCAGACGAGTCGGCGCAAGGACGACGGCGAGGTGACCTGCGAGCAGGTGACCGTCCTCTCCTTCGAGCCCGAGCCCGAGGCCCGGGTCGACGAGGACGGTCGCGTCCTGCTGATGAGCGAGCCCGCGAGTCTGACCCGCATCCCGGTCCGGATCCTCCGGGAGGCCATGACGATCAAGCGGGTCGCGGGCTACTGGATCAGCTGGGCGGAGTGGTTCGGGCCGGACGACATCCGCAACCACGCCCGCTGGGTGCCGGACGAGGAGTACGTCCGGCCCGGCGAGGGCGGTCTCGACGGCCGGCTGGACGTGAAGGTGTCGGCGTACTGGGCGGTGGAGCTGGAGCCGCGCCGGGCGCGGCTGCGGACCAGCGAGGCCGTGGTGACCTTCCCGGCGGGGGAGGCCCGCTGCGAACTCGTCCTGGAGCGCCCCGAGCCGCAGCACCCCGCCACCCTGGTCGTCCATCTGTCGGACGCCTGGTGGTCGGGCGGCCGCGGCGGGCGGACGATCCACCACGGTCTGGCGGGCGAGCTGGAGGGCCCGGGCGGGCGGCCGGGCGACGGGCGGCGGGGCGCGGCCGTCCACCGGTACGCGGAGTGTGCGACGGGGCACCTGCCGGGGGTGGCCGTCCGCTGACCGTCCGCCGACCGGCCGCGTCTCAGACGCGGACGCGTACCTCGGCCGCGGCGACGCCCGAGCCCGCACCCGCCGCGTCCGCGCTCGCACCCGCCGCGTCCGCGCTCGCACCCGCCGGGGCCGAGGCGCCCGGCCAGTCCGCCCGCGTCCCGACCTTGCGGGCGGGGGCGCCGGCCCAGATCTCGCCCGGCCCGGTGGAGCGGGTGAGCACGGCGTTCGCGCCGACCACGGTGCCGGCGCCGACCGTCAGCACCCCGGCCTTGCAGACCACCTTGGCGCCCGCGCACAGCACCGCGCCGTCCTCGACCACCACCCGCCGCATCGCGCTCGCCTCCTGCGGCACCCAGGGGTCGGCCCGGCCGACGGTCACGCCGTTGTACAGCGTCACCCCGGCACCGAGGGTGGTGTACGGGTGCAGCACGGTCCCGAAGCCCCGGTGGAACACGACGAGCCCCGGCCCGATCTCGGCGGCGGCCGGCACCTCCATCCCGTAGACGGCGAGCGCCTCCTGGACCAGGCGGCCCAGGAGGCGGTGGCGACGGCGGTAGATCAGCGCGGTGACGAGTGACATCCACCCATTGTGTCGGCGGTGTTACGAGGAGTCACGGAGGTGTGCGGGGCATTCGCGCCGGAGGGGCGGCCGCCCCTCCCGCGGTTGCCCGACGACCGGCCGCCCCGCGTCCGGCTGCTTCACGTCCGGCTACTTCACGTCCGGCACGGCGGTGTCGTTCTTGAAGGCGTCGAACACCTGCTTGGCCTTCGCCGTGTCCCACTTGACCGCCGACTCGCCGGTGTTGGTCTTGAAGTCCGGGTTGGCGATCGGCACGGTGATGCTCTTCCCGCTGCCGCCGTTGACGTCCTTCATGGCGAGGAAGAGCGAGCCGAGGTCGGTCAGCCCGGCGTCGTCGTCGACGATCAGCGTGCCGAGGCCCGAGGACACCAGCGGGTAGAAGGTGAACGGGTTGAGCACGGTGGCCGGCGAGGCCGCCTGCTTGGCCAGCGCGCCGAGGAACTGCTGCTGGTTGCGCATCCGGCCGAGGTCCTGGTCGGCCATCTGGTGGCGCTGGCGGACGAAGGCCAGCGCCTGGGTGCCGTTGAGGGTCTGGCAGCCGGCCTTGAGGTCGAGGCCGGAGTCCTTGTCCTTGACGTCCTGCTCGATGCACATGTCCACGCCGCCGACCGAGTCGACGATGCCGACGAAGCCGGCGAAGCCGATCTCGGCGTAGTGGTCGATGCGGATGCCGGTGTTCGTCTCCACGGTCTGCGTCAGCAGCTTGCCGCCGCCGGAGGCGAAGGCGGAGTTGATCTTCGAGGTGGTCGCCTTGACGGGCTTGCCGTTCTCGCCGGTGTGCTCGGGGATCGGCACCCAGGAGTCGCGGGGGATGCTCATCAGGGTGTTCCCGTTGTCCCCGACGTGCAGGATCATCATCGAGTCGCTGCGCTTGCCGCCGGCGTGGCCGGTGTGCAGGTCCTCCTCCTGGCTGTCGGAGAGGCCGTTGCGGCTGTCCGAGCCGACGATCAGCCAGTTGGTGCCCTTGCCCGCGGCCGGGCGGCCCGGGTAGTCGGCGAGCACGTTCTCGTGGTTGAGCTTGGAGTCCGCCCAGAACCAGGTGGAGACGCTGGTGACCATCAGGGCGATCAGCACGCCGAACACCGACCACTTGATGATCCGGCGCCTCGGCCAGCGTCCGGAGCGGGCGGTGGCGGGCGGCTGCGGCCCGCCGGGGGCTATCGGGCCACCGGGCGCGGCGCCCGGCCCGCCGGGGCCGCCCGGCCCACCGGGGCCGCCGGGTCCACCGGGACGGCCGGGGCCGCCCTGCGCGGGCACCGACGGGCGCGCACCGGGCTGTCCGGGCTGGCCGTAGCCCTGCCCCGGCTGCCCGTACCCCTGGGCGGGGCCGTACCCGGGCGCCTGCGGCGGCGGGCCCGGTCGGCCCTGCTGCGGCTGTCCCTGGGGTTGCCCCTGGGGCTGTCCCTGCGGCTGCGGCTGCCGGGGCGCCGGAGCGCCCGGCCCGCGCGGGTTCAGCCCGGCGGGCAGCGGCGGCTCGGCGGCCGGGCCGCCGTTACCGTGCCCGTACGCGGCGCCACCGCCACCGTTGCCGCCGTACGGGTTCCCGCCGCCGCCCGGGCGGCCCTCCTGCCACGTGTTCATGTGGGAGAGGATGCCCGACGCGGGCTCCGGTGACTCCCCCCGGGGGGCCTGCCAGGGGCCTTGTAGCAGTTTTGATGCACGCGCCGGATCGTTCCGCCGCATGGTGACGGGCGGGCGCACGCCCCGTGTCCGACCGGCCACCCGCCCGTCCCCCGACGGCCCCCCGGCCACTGTCCGGCTGCCGCCCGACCGCCGTCCGTCCGGTCACCCTCACGGTCCTCCGTCTCACCGTCCGTCTCACCTGGTGTTCGGTTGTCGGGACGATCCTTGACCGTCCCGAACGCTGCGTGTTTGCATGACTGCCATGGATCAGCGATGGACTCTCACGCGTCGGCGGCACGTCGACCTTCAGCGTGTGTCCTGTTCGCTCTGTTGTGGCTGACGCTCGCCCGTCGAACCCCCACCACTCCTCCTCTTCCACCGTTCCGCCGCTGCCCGTGCGGCGCGCCCACCGCTGACCGTCTCCGCCCGGCCTCCGCCGGGCCGGCCGACGCTCCTGCGGGTCGGTGCCTCGCGCCGCCGAAGCGGAGTCCCCCGCTTCCTCCCCGAGGTGAATCCATGGCCACCGTCCTGTCCGTTTCCGGCTCGCCGTCCCCGACCTCCCGCACCACCCGCCTGTTGCGCCTGATCGACGCGCAGCTGGAGGAGCGCGGCCACCGCGTCGTCCCCTTCGAGGTGCGCAGCCTGCCCGCGCACGCGCTGCTGACCGCCGACCTGTCGCATCCGCAGCTGGCGGCCGCCCTGGAGCTGTTCGCCGAGGCGGACGGCGTGGTGATCGGCACCCCCGTCTACAAGGCCGCCTACTCGGGGCTGCTGAAGGCGCTGCTGGACGTGCTGCCGCAGTACGCGCTGCGCGACAAGGCCGTGCTGCCGCTCGCCACCGGCGGCTCCACCGCGCACGTGCTGGCGGTGGACTACGCGCTCCGGCCGGTGCTCAGCTCGATGGGCGCCGACCACATCACCCGGGGCTGGTTCGTCCTGGACCGCCACATCACCGCCAGGGAGGACGGCACGACCGTGCTGGAGCGCGAGACGGACGTGCTGCTGCGGCCGGTGGTGGACGCCTTCGCGGGCACCCTGGAGCGCCTCGCCGCCCCGGCCCTGACGGCCTGACGGTCCGACGTCCCCGCGGCTCGACGTCCGCACGCCCTGATGTCCGGTCAACTCTCTTCGGCAGTACCGTCGGAAGCTGCTTCGCCGGCCTCCTCGGACGCCCTCCCGCCGCCCCTCCCGGGCGGTCCGGGGAAGGGTGGCGAGGGGGCCGGCGGGCGTTCCGGCCGCCCTCGGCGGAGCACCCGCGGGCGGCTTCCCGCGGCGTCGCGCCGGGAGTCCGTAAGGGGGGTCCCTGAGGGTGGCCCGGCGTACCCCTAGGGGGAGGGGCGGCCCACCCCGTACAACTCCGGTTGGACCGCTTCCTCCCGTCGGATGACGAGGGGGAGGGGCCCCGACTCCTAACGTTGTTCACATCCCCGCCCGTCCGAGGCGGACCCGCTCCGGTCGGGTCCGGGTCCCCGGTTCACCGGGAGGGTGGGGCTGACTCCCGGTCGAAAACTATCCCCTGCGCGATGTCGCCGGGCGGGTGGCACGGAGCAGGCTGGGGGCAACGGGTGGACCACTTCTTAGGAGACGACAGTGACGACGGCAGCAGCAGCCGTGTACGACGCCCAGCTTCCCGGCGGTGCCCCCGCCGTCGCCGCTTCGGCCCGCCAGGTGACCAAGTCCTACGGTGCGGGTGAGACCAGGGTGACGGCCCTGGACGCGGTGGACGTGGACATCCAGCGAGGTCGGTTCACCGCGATCATGGGCCCGTCGGGCTCCGGCAAGTCGACCCTGATGCACTGCCTGGCCGGTCTGGACACGGTGACCGAGGGGCGGATCTGGATCGGCGAGACCGAGATCACCGGTCTGAAGGACAAGCAGCTCACCAAGCTGCGCCGGGACAAGATCGGCTTCATCTTCCAGGCGTTCAACCTCCTCCCGACGCTGAACGCGCTGGAGAACATCACCCTCCCGATGGACATCGCCGGCCGCAAGCCCGACCGGGCCTGGCTGGACCGGGTGGTGGAGACGGTCGGGCTGTCCGACCGGCTCAAGCACCGGCCGACCCAGCTCTCCGGCGGCCAGCAGCAGCGCGTCGCGGTGGCCCGGGCGCTGGCGGCCCGGCCCGAGATCATCTTCGGTGACGAGCCCACGGGGAACCTCGACTCGCGCTCCGGCGCCGAGGTGCTCTCCTTCCTGCGCCGCAGCGTCGACGAGCTGGGCCAGACCATCGTCATGGTCACCCACGACCCGGTCGCGGCCGGCTACGCGGACCGCGTGCTGTTCCTCGCGGACGGCGTGATGGTCGACGAGATGCACGCCCCGACGGCGGACTCCGTCCTTGAGCGCATGCGCCGTTTCGACGGCAAGCGCACCAGCTGAGCGGGCGGGAGCTGACAGGACCATGTTGCTCAAGACCTCACTCCGGAGCTTCTTCGCCCACAAGGGGCGGATGGCGCTCTCCCTGGTCGCGGTCGTCCTCTCGGTCGCGTTCGTGTCCGGGACGCTGGTGTTCTCCAACACCGCGACCAGCACCTTCGACTCGCTCTTCGCCTCGACCGCCTCCGATCTCTCGGTCGGGCCCGCCGAGCCGGAGCTCGGCGGCAAGGACTCCCGTGCGCAGACCCTGACGGTCGCCGTCGACAGCGTGCGGAAGGTCGCCGCGGTCCCCGGGGTGAAGACGGCGATCGGTCAGGTCACGGTGGAGAACGCCACCCTGGCGGACCCCGCGACCCTCAAGAAGGTCGGCCCGACCACCGGCGCCCCGACCATCGTCGGCAACTGGGTGGACACCCCGCGCAGCCCGGTCGAGATCACCTCCGGTCACGCACCGCAGGGCCCCGACCAGGTCGTGCTCGACGCGGACACCGCGAAGAAGGCCAAGCTCGGCCTGGGCGGCAAGCTGCGGGTGATCATCAACGACAACCACGACTTCACGATCGTCGGCATCGCCGCGTTCAAGACCACCAACCCGGGCGCGGCGCTGGCCTTCCTGGACACCGCCACCGCGCAGAGCGTCCTGCTCGGTGGGCCCGCGTACACCTCGGTCGAGGTGTACGGGGACGGCAGCCGGTCCGACGAGCAGCTCAAGTCCGACGCGCTGGCCGGGCTGGGCGCCGGCTTCGAGGCGAAGACGGCGGCCGAGCAGAAGGCGGACGGCCAGAAGAGCGTCGGCTCCTTCCTCGACTTCATGAAGTACGCGATGCTCGGCTTCGCCGGCATCTCGCTGCTGGTCGGCGGCTTCCTGATCATCAACACCTTCTCGATGCTGGTCGCCCAGCGAACCCGGGAGATCGGCCTGCTGCGGGCCGTCGGCGGCAGCCGCAAGCAGGTCAACCGCTCGGTGCTGGTGGAGGCGCTGCTGCTGGGCCTGGCCGGGTCCACGATCGGCATCGCGGCCGGCCTCGGCCTGGCGGTCGGGCTCATCCAGCTGATGAACGCGGCCGGGATGCACCTCGACGCCTCGGACCTGAAGATCGGCGCGGACGTGTTCGTCGCCGGGTACGCGGTGGGTGTCGTGATCACCGTGCTCGCGGCCTGGATCCCGGCCCGCCGGGCGAGCCGGATCGCACCGATCGCCGCCCTGCGCGACCACGGGACCCCGGCCGAGGCCCGCTCCAACACCGTCCGGGCGATCGTCGGCCTGGTGCTCACGGCGGGCGGCGGCGGTCTGCTGGTGCTGGCCGCCAAGGCGGAGAAGGCGGCCACCGGGGGCCAGTTCATCGGGCTCGGTGTGCTGCTCACCCTGGTCGGCTTCGTCGTCCTCGGCCCGCTGCTGGCCACCACCGTGGTCCGGGTGCTCGGCGCGCTGCTGCCGGCCCTGTTCGGCCCGTCCGGCAGGCTCGCCCAGCGCAACGCGATGCGCAACCCGCGCCGCACCGGTGCCACGGCTGCCGCACTGATGATCGGACTCGCGCTGGTGATCGGCGCCTCGGTCTTCACCTCCTCGGTCATCGAGTCCACCAACAACCAGATCGACCGCTCGGTGGGCGCCGACTACATCATCACGGCCGGTCAGAACGGGGTCTCCCCGGCGGTCGTCGCCGCCGTGCGGCAGGTCCAGGGCATCGACCACGTCACCGAGCAGAAGTCCATCGCGGCGTACCTCACCGCGCCGGACGGGAAGACCGAGAAGACCCGGATATCCGCCGTCACCGAGCGGTTCACCGAGGACTTCCGGCTGCCGGTCAAGGAGGGCGCTCCGGACTCCCTCAAGCAGGGTGCGGTGGCCATCGGTGAGGACTACGCCAAGGACCACGGCCTCAAGCCCGGCGACACGCTCAAGGTCGACTACGGCAACGGGCGGGTCCAGTCAGTGCCGGTCGGCGTCGTCATGACCAAGGGCAACCAGCTCTTCGACGGCAACACCTTCGCCTCGCTCGACACCGTCACCAAGGTGGTGCCGGCCGCGGAGCAGCCGGTGGACGACGTCCTGTTCGGCAAGGCGGCCGCCGGGACGGACGTCGCCAGGACGCTCACCGGCCTGGAGGACGCGCTCAAGCAGTACCCGCAGGCCTCGGTCCGCGACCAGGCCGGCTACAAGGACCTCGTCCAGGAGCAGGTCAACACCCTGCTCTACATGATCTACGGCCTGCTCGGGCTGGCGATCGTGGTCGCGGTGCTCGGTGTCGTCAACACCCTGGCGCTCTCGGTGGTTGAGCGGACCCGCGAGATCGGCCTGCTGCGGGCGATCGGGCTCTCCCGTCGCCAGCTGCGCCGGATGATCCGGCTGGAGTCCGTGGTGATCGCCCTGTTCGGCGCCGTCCTCGGCACCGCGCTCGGCCTGGCCTGGGGCATCACCGGGCAGCAGGTGCTGCGGACCCAGGGCCTGGAGACGCTGGCCGTCCCGACCACGACCATCCTCCTCACCCTGGCCGCCTCGGTGGTCATCGGCCTGCTGGCCGCCCTGGTGCCGGCCTTCCGGGCCGGGCGGATGAACGTCCTCGCGGCGATCGCGACGGACTGACCGGACGCCGCCCCCGGATCGGGGGACCGGGGGCGGCGTCGGGGGACCGGGGAAGGTGGGGCCCGGTCCCGGGGGACAGGGGGGACAGGGGGGAAGGGGCAGGGTGCCACGCGCACCCTGCCCCTGTTGTTGTGGTGGGCGGGTCCGCGGGCCGGTTCAGGGGCAGATGATGTCGCTGGCCCGCTCGGCCCCGGCTGTAGCCGCACCCGTCCCGGCCGCACCCGTCCCGGCCGGTCCCGCCGCGCCCTCGGCGCGCGCCTCCGCCACCGGACCGGACTGTGCCGCACCCGCACCCGCACCGGCGCCTCCGCCGGGGGCGGGCGACGGCGGCGCCGAGGGCGGCGGCGGGGCGGGCACCGCGACCGCCGTCGCGGACGGACCGGCCGCGGGGGCGCTCGGTCCCGCCGCCGGATGGTCCGTCCCCGCGTACACCTGGAGGGTCGGCCCCAGGCCCGGGACGGGCGTCAGTTCGGCGGTCGGCACCGCGCCGGCCAGCGTCCGCGCCGACTCGGCCCAGCGCGGGTCGTACCGGACCACCGTGCGCCCGGCCGGTGTGCCGGCCGGGGCGTTGGACGGCGCCCCGGTGGTGGCGAACCCGGCCCGCCGCAGCTCGGCGTCGACCCGGGCGCCGAGACCGGCGACACCCGCCGCGTTGAACACCTGGACGTGCACCAGCTCCGGCGCGACGCTGCCGGCCCCGGCTCCCGCCCCGGTTCCCGTCGCCGCCCCCGCCGCCGAACCCGCCGACCCCGCCGAGCCCGCCGGACCCGCCGAAGGCTCCGCCCCGCCCGCCCCGGCCGCCGACTGCGCCCCGCCAGCCCCGCCAGCCCCGCCGTCCTCCGCCGCCAGCGGCCGCCCCTCCCGCACCGCGTCGAACAGCGCCCGGGCCCGCTCCTTGTCCCAGAGCACCGTGGAGCCCCAACCCGCGACCGGGTGGTCCACCGAGGCCAGCGGCACGGTCACGAAGTCGGCCCGCCCGGCCGTCAGCTCCTTCATCCGGGTCGCCAGCGTGATCAGGTCGTCCGCCGAGAGGCCCTTGTCGGCCTTGACCGAGGCGAGCAGACTGTCGGTCGCCCGGGCCAGCCGGACCGGGTTGAGCAGGACGCCGCCGCTGGTCACCTGGTGCAGCAGCTGTGCGACCAGCTTCTGCTGCCGGTGCATCCGCCCCAGGTCGGAGCTGCCGTCCACATGCCGGGCCCGTACGTACTTGAGCGCTCCGGCGCCGTCCAGGGTGCTGGTGCCGGCCGGCAGGTCGAGACCCGAGTACTCGTCCTTGAGCGGTTTGGCGGTGCAGACCCGGACCCCGCCGACGGCGTCCACGGCGGAGACGAACCCGGCGAAGTCGACCTGGAGGTAGTGGTCGATGCGCAACCCGGTGTTCTGTTCGACGGTGGCGACGGTCAGCTGCGGGCCGCCCATCCCGAACGCGGCGTTGATCTTGCCCTTGCCCGCCGGGACCGTCCGCCGGGTGGCCGGGTCCCGGTGGGCGGGGATGTCGACGTAGGAGTCCCGGGGAATGCTGATCACCCCGGCCCGGGAGCCGTCCCCGGAAAGCTGGACGATCATCATCGTGTCGGTGCAGTGGCAGGATTCCCCCCCGGCGTGCAGCACGGTTTTCAGCGTCTTCTCCGGGATCCCGTCCCGTTCGTCGGTGCCGACCACCAGAAAAGTGGTGGAGCCGTCGTCGGCCGGCCGCGCCCGGTCGTTGCTGAAGGCGTCCACCCGGTCGATCGACCCGATTCCGTGCAGGACCGCCCAGCCTCCGCAGGAGGTGACGAGGACGCTGAACGCGATGCCGGCGGCCAGTCGACGGGGCCAGCGGCGCCGCTCCGAGGGGCCGCCGGACCGGTCGAGCGGTTCACCGCACCGGTCGAGCGGGTCGGCGGACTGTTCGAGCGGGTCGCCGGACCGTTCGAAGGAGGCGCCGGCCGGGTCTTCGGGCTGGGCGGAGCGGGGGGAGACGGGCATCTCTCGGATGGTAGGGGCGCCCTCGGTCGGGCCGGGTGAGGGCGCGCCGTGGCTGGGGAGTACGGTGGGCCCCGACAGGAGAAACGTTCCTCCGTGCGTCCCACGGGCGACCCCGGACAGCTCCTACGACGGTCCTTCGCACACCCCCTGCCCGCCCGGGCGGAGACGCCCAGACCGGGACAAGACGACACCCCATCCGCACCGGTACGGTTGGCCCCGATGAACACCAAGGCTGCTGAGGAGCTGCCGGCGGTCTCCGTGATCATGCCGGTGCTCAACGAGGAACGACACCTGCGCACGGCCGTCCGGCACATCCTGGAACAGGACTACGCCGGGTCGATGGAGGTGGTGATCGCCATCGGTCCGTCCACCGACCGCACCGCGCAGATCGCCGCCGAACTCGTCGCCGAGGACCCCAGAGTCCGGACGGTGGAGAACCCCACAGGACGCACTCCGGCGGGGCTGAACGCCGCCATCCGAGGTTCCCGCCATCCGATAGTGGTGCGCGTCGACGGCCACGGCCTGCTGACCCCCGGCTACATCAGCACGGCGGTCCGGCTGCTCCGCGAGATGGAGGCCGCCAACGTCGGCGGCATCATGCACGCCGAGGGCGAGACCGAGTGGGAGCACGCGGTCGCCGCGGCGATGACCTCCAAGATCGGTGTCGGCAACGCCGCCTTCCACACCGGCGGCCTGGCCGGCCCGGCGGACACCGTCTACCTCGGTGTGTTCCGGCGCGAGGTGCTGGAGCGCCTCGGCGGCTACAACGAGGAGTTCGTCCGCGCCCAGGACTGGGAGCTCAACTACCGGATCCGCCAGGACGGCGGCCTGGTGTGGTTCACCCCGCAGCTGCGCGTCACCTACCGGCCCCGGCCCACCATCAAGGCCCTGGCCAAGCAGTACAAGGACTACGGCCGCTGGCGCCGGGTGGTCACCCGCTACCACCGCGGCTCGGTCAACCTGCGCTACCTCGCGCCCCCCACCGCCTTCGCCGGGGTGACGCTCGGCCTGCTGCTCGGCCTGGCCGTGCACCCGGCCTTCCTGGCCCTGCCCGGCGTCTACCTGCTCGGCATCGCCGGCGGCGCGGTCAAGGAGGGGCGCGACCTGTCGCCCAAGGCCAAGGCGCTGCTCGCGGTGGCCTTCGCGACCATGCACCTCAGCTGGGGCTTCGGCTTCCTCACCTCGCCCCGCTCGCTGGCCCGCAAGGTCATCGGCAGCCGCGCCCCGTCCAGCGCGGACGTGGTGGCCGAGCGCGGCTGAACGCGGTCCGGCCCGCGCGGCCGAACGCGGCCGGGTCACCATCCGGCCAATCCGGCGGACCCGCCCTCCCGTGCCCGCGCCCGACGCTATCGTCGGGCGCCATGGGGACAGTCGAGGGCGGGTCCGCCGCCGTTTCCGGGGGCTCCGGTTCCGAGGGTTCGGGAGCCCGGGTCGAAGCCACCGCCGATGTCGACGGGCGCGCGGTGCTCGGCGCCGGGACGACGGTCTGGCACCTCGCCCAGGTCCGCGAGGACGCGGTGATCGGCGCGGACTGCATCATCGGCCGCGGCGCCTACGTGGGCCCGGGGGTGCGGATCGGCGACCGGGTCAAGTTGCAGAACCACGCCCTGGTCTACGAGCCGGCGGTCCTGGAGGACGGCGTCTTCGTCGGACCGGCGGCGGTGCTCACCAACGACCTCTATCCGCGCTCGGTCGACGTCGACGGCCGGCTCAAACGCGGCGAGGACTGGCACGCCCGAGGGGTGACGCTCCGCCGGGGCTGCTCGATCGGCGGCCGCGCCGTCCTGGTCGCGGGAGTGACGGTGGGGCGTTGGGCGCTGGTCGCGGCCGGCGCGGTGGTGCACCGGGACGTCCCGGACTTCGCCCTGGTGGCGGGGGTACCGGCCCGTCGGATCAAGTGGGTCGGCCGGGCCGGCGAACCGCTGCGACCGGCCGGAGCCGACCGCTGGGTCTGCCCGCGCACCGGCGAGGAGTACCGGGAGCACGACGGCCTGCTCGCCCCGGTCGAGCCCGAGCCCCCGGTCGAGCCCGAGCCCCCGGCCGAGCCCGAGCCCCCGATCGAACCTGAGCCCCCGGCCGAGCCCCAGCCCCCGGCTGAACCCCAGCCCCCGACCGGATCCCCGGACACCGGCCGCTGAGCGGGACTACTTCGCGCAGGCGTCGGTGTCGTCGCCCTGGACCCGCTGGAGGTCCTTCGGCGCCTCGCTCGGCACCGTCGCGGGCGTCGCGGCGGCCTCGGCGGCGGCCGCCGCCGGAGCGTCCTTGCCCAGCACCAGCACCAGCCCGTCCCGGGCGCCCAGCTTCGGGTCGGCCCTGACGGCGTCGGCGGGCAGGCCCAGCGCGGCGGCCAGCGCCGCCGCCTCGGCGGACTTCCCGGCCGGGTGGGCGATCGAGGTGGTCGCCACGGCGGGCACGTTGGCGGCGGTGGCGGCCTTGGCGTAGCCCTTCGCCACCAGCCGGTCGACGGTCTGCTGCGCCTGCCCGGGCGTCCCGCTGCCGTTGCGCACCGTCACCCGCAGGTCCTTCGCGTCGACCGCGGCAGCGGCTGTCGTCGCCGCACCCCCGGGAGCCGCCGGTGCCGCCGGAGCGGACGTGGCGGCCGGAGCGGACGCGGCCGCCGCGGCCTCCGGTGCCGCCGCCCCCGCCGCCGGCTCGGTCAGCGAGCGGTCGCCGCCGACCATCGAGAACAGCTGGGCGGCGTCCGGCTGCTTGAGCACCAGCCGGTTCTCGTCCGCCGGATCGTCCAGCACCGGCACGGTGGCGAAGGTGATCTTCCCGCTGTCGACCTTGCTCAGGTCCAGCGCGAGGTCCTTCAGCTTGTCCACGCTGCCGATCCCGGAGTCCACGGTGAGCGCCTTGGTGGCGGAGTCCGCGAGCTTCCACAGCTTGGCCGGGTTGGTCAGGGTGTCGCTGCTCTTGATCGAGCGGATCATCGAACCGATGAACTGCTGCTGCAGCGGTATTCGGGTGAGGTCGCCGCCCAGCCCGACGGCGTGCCGGGTCCGGACGAAGGCGAGCGCCTCGTCGCCCTGGACGACGTGCCGGCCCTTGCTCATCCGCAGGTGCGAGTCCGGGTCGTTGATGTCCTTGGCCGCGCACACCTCGACGCCGCCGACGGCGGTGGAGAGCGTCTTGACGGCGTCGAAGTTGACCATCACGAAGTGGTCGACCCGGATCCCGGTGACCTTCTCGACGGTCTTCCAGGTGCAGCCCGGATCGCGGCCCTCCTGGCCGAGGCTGTTGTTGAACATCGTGCGCGCCGTCCCGGGGATGGTCTTCCCGTCCGGTGCCTGGCACTCCGGGACGGGCACCATCAGGTCGCGCGGGATGCTGAGCGCCGTGGCGTTGCTGCGGTCCTTGGCGATGTGGAACAGCAGCGTGGTGTCCGCGTGCCCGGCGCTGCCCTCGTCGCCGTACTCGCGGCCCAGGCCCTCCCGGCTGTCCGTGCCGATCACCAGGATGTTCAGGGCGTCGGCGACCGGCTTGGGCCGCTCCGCCTCGTTGCCCAGCTGCACCTTGACGGCGGTGATGTTGTTGTTGAAGTGCTGGTACGCGTAGTAGGCGCCGCCGCAGCCGGCCACCAGGGCGAACGCGGCGAGGCCGCCGGTCCACTTCAGCACCCGTCGGCGGCGGGTGCGCCGGGCGTTCAGGGCCCGGCGCCGCGCGGCCCGGCCGCCGGGGTGCGGGGGCTCGGACGCGGCCTCGCCCGGGGTGTGCCGGCGCTGGACGGGGATGCCCGGGGCGGGGTCGGCGGGGTGCCGGTCGGCGCCCGCTCCTCCGTCGTGGATGTCCTGCTGCACGGGTGCTCCCCTCCCTCCGGCCGGTCCTCGGCCCGGCCCGCGAATTGCGCGACCGACTCGGACACCCTAGACGAGCCGGATGAGGGAATTGTTCCGGATGTGATCTCCGCCATGGTTTCCGGAGGGAATTCCGCGGCCGAATACGGGGCCGGGAATTCCCCCGGAGAACCCTTCCAAGATCATGATCCGTGTACGGAACGGTGATCGTGTGCAGGCTCAATGCACCGCGCAGGCGTCCACGTCGGCGGTCCGTCCCTCGAAGGCGGCCGGGCCGCTCGCCCCCGGTGACGGTGACGGTCCCGCAGGCGCCGAAGCGGACGCCGAGGCCGCCGTCGAAGCCGCCGCCGAGGCCGAGGACGCCGCCGGAGCGGACGTCGGAGCGGACGCCGAATCCGCCGCGGAGGACGGGGCCGCCGCGGCCGAGGGCGTCACCGTCGGCCGCGTCCCCACCGGCGCGGCGGACGGACTCGACCCCGGCGGCCGCACCTCCACCGGCCGGTCGTCCCGCAGCGCCGCGAACAGCTGGGTGGTCTGCGGCTGCACGAACTCGTCCCGGTCCGAGTCGAACCGGTACGGCCGCCGCGGCGCCGTCAGGAAGGTGACGTCCGAGGACGGGATCCCGCGCAGGTCCTGGGTCAGGTCGTAGAGCTCGCCCAGCGAGGACAGCCCGCCGTCCGCCCGCACCGAGGAGGTCGCGGCGTCCAGCACCGGCCACAGCTTGGTCGGGTTGAGCAGGACGTCCTGCGACTGCACCTTGCGGATCAGCGCCGCCAGGAACTGCTGCTGACGCCCCATCCGCTGGGTGTCGCTGCCGTCCCCGAGGGTCTCCCGGGCCCGGACGTAGCCGAGCGCCTGCTCGCCGTGCAGGGTCTGCCGCCCGGCCGGAAGGTCCAGCTTGGCGTCCTTGTCGTGGATCGGCTGCGGGACGCACACCTCGACCCCGTCGACGGCGTCCACCATCCGCTTGAAGCCCGCGAAGTCGACGATCACGTAGTGGTCGATCCGGATGCCGCTGAGCTGCTCCACGGTCCGGATCGAGCAGGCCGGACCGCCGGTCTCGAAGGCGGCGTTGAACTGCATCAGCGTCGGCCGGCTGCGGGTGCCGTCCGGCTTCTCGCAGGCCGGGACGCTCACCATCACGTCGCGGGGGATGGAGACGGCGGTCGCGTGCCGCCGGTCGGCCGCCAGGTGGAGCAGGATCGTGGTGTCCGAGCGCTGGCCGCCGGCCGCGCCGTAGGTGGCGTTGGCGCCGGTCCGGTCGTCGCTGCCGATCAGCAGCAGGTTCTCGGCGCCCCGGGCCCCGGCGGTCCGGCTGGGGCGCTCGGCCTCCAGCCGGGCCAGCAGCTGGTCGGTGGTGGAGTCGGTCTGGATGTTGCCGTCGAGCTTGCGGTAGGCGACCCAGAGCAGCGTGCCGCAGCCGACGAGCAGGAAGGCGAGGACGCCGGCGGTGACGATCAGCCACCGCCGGCGTCGGCGTCTGCCTCCGCCGGGCGCACCGGGCGCACCGGGGGACCCCGGGTCCTCCGGTCCCCCCGCCCCGGCGGCGCCGTCCGGCCCGTCCGGCGGCTGTCCCGTCGGCGGCTGTCCGTTCGGTGTCCGCCCGGTCGGGGGGAGTGCGGTCCGCGGCTGTTCGGTCCGCGGCTGTCCGGTCGGGGGGCGTTCGGTCGGGGGGTGCTCGATGTCGTCCTCGGCCATGGCAGGGATCCCTACCCGCCCGGCCGGGGCCGGGGGTTACCCGAGGCGCAGTGTCACCCGTTCGGATTCGACCCGCTTCTCCCACTGCTCGGCGTCCAGGCCGTCCGCGTTGCGGCAGAGCACCACCGACGCACCGGCCGCCAGCGGCGCCAGCAGCCCGGCCTCCAGTCCGGACCAGTCGTCGAAGGAGAAGGTGGAGAGCACCCGGTCGCCCGGTCCGAGACCGAGCCGGGCGGCGCCCTCGCGGGCCAGCTGGACGGTCTGGTCCCCGGTCAGCTTCAGCGGCAGGCCGTCCACCACGGTCTCCAGCGCCGGGGCGTCCGGGGTGACGGGGGAGTAGGGGGCGAACCGGTCGCCCTGCCCGGGCACCTCGGCCGCGTAGTCCAGGAAGCCGTCCGGGCGCTGGGGGAACCGCCCGCCGAGCGGCCGCAGGGCGAGCGCCACCCGCTCGCCCTCGCAGGCCTGGGCGGCCTCCAGGCCGTCCGGGCCGCTGACCACCAGGTCGGCGTCGGCCGGGTCGCCGGCCGGGACCGCGGCCACCCCGACCGACCAGCAGGCGAGCAGCCAGACGGCGCTCTGCCAGTGGGCCGGGAGGAGCAGCGCGGCACGGTCGCCCGGACCGGCGTTGAGTTCGTCCTGGAGCAGGTTGGCGGTCTTGGCCACCCAGTTGTCGAAGGTCCTCGCGGACAGCTCCACGCGTTCGCCGGTGGCGTCGTCGTAGAAGGTGACCAGGGGGGCCGCGGGGTCGACCGAGGGAGTGCCACCTCGCAGGTAAGCGTGCAGCAGCTCGACGGGGGTGCGGGCATCGGCAGCGAAAGGCGAAGTCATGGTGCGCCCCAGCCTACGGCCTTCGGGTGGACCTCCGGGAGGGGTGGCGGAAGGGTCGCGGGGTGGCGTGGCGCCCCGGTCGGAATCCCGTGAACATCCGGGTTATGCGCATCTCTCCCCGTGCCCTCCGCGGCCGCCCGCCCGTCGTCCTGCTCGCCGTCCTCACGGCCGCCCTGACGCTCCCGTCGATCCCCGCCGGGGCCCGGGCGGGGGGTGGGGTCCCGGCGACCCGGCCGGGGGCGCCGGGACCGACCGGCGGCGGTTCGGTCACCTCGCTCCCGCTGACCGGGGGGCGGCTCCCGGCCGGGCGCACCGCCCAGCGGTTCGACCTGCTGGGAGTCGGCTGGGACGGCCCGGCGCGGGCGCTCGCCGGGGGCACCGTCAGGGTCCGCACCCGGGACGCGGCCACCGGCGTCTGGAGCGGCTGGCACGAGCTGGAGACCGACAGCGAGGACGGTCCGGACGGTGCGGACGCCGGGGCCGACGCCACCGGCGCCGCCGCCGGCCGTGCGCCGCGCGGCGCCACCGCGCCGCTGTGGACCGGCCCGAGCGACGGTGTCGCCGTCGAGGTGACGCCCGGTCCGGCCGGACCGCCGCCCGGGCTGCGGGTGGAGCTGGTCGACCCGGGGGAGGGCGTCCGCCCCGCCGGTCCGCGGACCGTGCCCGCCGAGCCGTCTGCCGCCGAGCCGTCTGCCGCCGAGCCGTCTGCCGCCGAACCGGCGGACAGCGGCCGCCGGACCGGCCACCACCAGGCCCCGCGCCCCGAGATCGTCACCCGGGCCGGCTGGGGCGCGGACGAGTCGATCCGCGAGCCCGACTTCCAGTACACCGGCCCGGTCCGGGCGGTCTTCGTCCACCACACCGCGACCACCACCGAGTACGCGTGCTCCGACGCGCCCCGGCTGATCCGGGCGATCTACCAGTACCACGTGCAGAGCAACGGCTGGCGGGACATCGGCTACAACTTCCTGGTCGACCGCTGCGGCACCGTCTACGAGGGCCGGGCCGGCGGCACCGACCTGCCGGTGCACGGCGCGCACACGCTGGGCTTCAACACCGACACGGCGGGCGTCGCGGCGATCGGCACCTTCGTCACGGACGTCCCCCCGGCGGACCTGCTGACCGGGGTCACCCGGATCGCGGCCTGGAAGCTCGGCCTGACCGATCAGGACGCGGCCGGCAGCACCCGGCTGGTCTCCGGCTCCGACGGCAGCCTCTACCCGGCGGGCACCGGCGCGGTCCTCCGGGCCGTCTCCGGACACCGCGACGCCTTCAACACCGAGTGCCCGGGCGACGCCCTGTACCCGAAGCTCCCCGAGCTGCGCGCCGAGGCGGCGCGGCTCCAGGGCCGCTGACGTCCTGACCCGCGTCCGCTCCGACCTGCCGCCGCTCCGATCCGCCGCGGTCTCCCGACCCGCCGACGTCCGGCCGGGCCCGCCCTACTCCGGGCCCGGTCCGCGCCCGATCAGCGCCCGCAGCTCGGCCGTCAGCGCCCGCGCGAGGTCCGGCCGCCGGTCGTACCGGGCCGGGGTGGTCTGCATCAGCGCGATCCGCCAGCCGGCGCCCGCGTCGACCGCGATCACGGTGTGCAGCGCGTTCAGCGCGGGATCGAGGTCCTCCGCGTCGTCCGGCACCAGGCCGGCGACCGCGTCCAGCTGCGCCACCCCGGGCCCCAGCGCCCGCACCCGCCGGACCTTGGCGACGTACTCGGGCGTCGGGCTGCCGGTGAAGATCCCTCCGAGTTCGGCGGCCATCGCCGACCGGCCGCCGTGCCGGGTCCCGTCGAAGCCGATCAGCTCGCCGTCCACCGCGAACGGCCCGGCGAAGGCCGCGCCGTCCCGCAGGTTCCACCCCTCCAGCACCCGGTGGTAGAGGGACCGCACGGCACTCTCGTCACCGGCGGACAGCTCCGGCACCCGCGTATCGTTCATATCCCCATGGTCGGCGGACGGCGCAGGAGGTGCACGGCGGTGAGCGGGACGTCGACGGGCGGGCGCGCGCCCCGGACCGCACCCTCGGACGGGCCCGTGCCCGTGCCCGTCCCCGGGAGCGCCGACGCCGGAGCCGACCGCCGCTGGCGGCCCGGCTTCCCGCTGGACGTGGCCCGCACCCTGCTGCCGCTGCGCCGGGGCCCGGCCGACCCGTCCTACCGCCGGACCGCCGACGGCGCCCTCTGGCGGGCCTCCCGCACCCCGGGCGGCATCGGCACCCTGCGAGTGCTGGCCCGTCCGTCCGAGGGCGTGGTCGAGGCGACCGCCTGGGGGCCCGGCGCACAGTGGCTGCTGGACGGGCTGCCCGCCCTGCTCGGCGACCGGGACGACCCGGCGGGCCTGGTCCTGCCGGCCGGCCCGCTGCGCGAGGCGCAACGCGGCGCGGCGGGGGTGCGGCTGACCAGGACCGGCCTGGTCCTGGAGTCCCTGGTGCCGGCGATCCTGGAACAGAAGGTCACCACCGGCGAGGCCTACCGGGCCTGGTACACCCTGCTGCGCGCGTTCGGCACCCCGGCGCCCGGCCCGGCCGAGGGAATGTGGGTGGCGCCCTCGGCCCGGGAGTGGTCCCTGGTGCCGAGCTGGGAGTGGCACCGCGCGGGCGTCGACCCGAAGCGCTCCGCGACGGTGCAGCGGGCCGTCCGGCTGGCGCCCCGGCTGGAGGAGGCCTCGACGATGGGGCACGAGGAGTCCTTCGCCCGCCTGACCGCCGTCCCGGGCATCGGCGTCTGGACGGCCGCCGAGACCCTGCAGCGCAGCAACGGGGACGCGGACGCCGTCTCGGTCGGGGACTTCCACCTGCCCAACACGGTCGGCTGGGCGCTGGCCGGCCGGGTCCGCAGCGACGACGCCCAGATGCTGGCCCTCCTGGAGCCCTACCGCCCGCACCGCCACCGCCTGTGCCGGATCCTGCTGTCCACCGGCACCCACGCCCCCCGCTTCGGCCCCCGCCTCACCCCCAACGACCACCGCCGCCGCTGAAACCACCCGCTCGGGTGAACTGCGCATCCATCGGCGACCTGTGCTGCAGCAAGGCGGCAGGCTGGGCGCATGGAAGCGACCGTGCGGGAGCTGGTGGTCAACGTGGGCAACCGGCGGGACGTCCACCGCCGCCTCTGACCCCTACCGCACCTCGATGAAGGCGTCCGCCGTGCGGTCCGGGCGGCTGCGGGGCGGTTCGGCGGGGCGGCCGACGGCGACGGCGCCCATCGGGTCCCAGTGGTCCGGGAGGTCGAGGACCTCGCGCACCGTGTCGCGGCAGAACATCGTCGAGGAGACCCAGGCCGAGCCGTAGCCCTCGCCGGCGAGGGTGACCAGCAGGTTCTGCACGGCGGCGCCGACGGCGACGGTGAACATCTCGCGCTCGGCCGCGGCCCGGCGCGCGTCCGGGTAGTCGTGCGCGCCGTCCATCACCAGGCACGGGACGACCAGGTAGGGGGCGTCGCGCAGGACGTCGCCGCGGGCGGTGCGGCGGGCGATCTTCTCCTCGTCCCAGCCGTCCAGCTCGGCGAGGTCGCGGCGCCAGGCGGCGAGCATCGCGTCCAGCAGCCGGGTCCGCACCTCGGGGGTCTCCAGCAGCACGAACCGCCACGGTGTGGTGTGGTGCGGCGCGGGCGCGGTGGCCGCGGCGGCGACCGCGCGCCGGACGGCGCCCGGGTCGACCGGTTCGGCGGTGAAGGCGCGGATGGTGCGCCGCTGGGTGACGGCCTGCCGGATCGCCTCGGAGGTGCCGAGCCGGAACATGTCGTCGGCGGCGGGCCTCAGCAGCGGCCGGACGCCCTCGCCGTCCTCGGTGGTGACCAGGTGGCCGAGGCCGCGGACCACCGCGACCGGGGTGCCGGTGGCCTTGCCCTTGACCAGGTCGGCGGCGCCGGCCAGCTCGTCGGCGGTGGCGGTGACGGTCTGGAACAGCTCGTTGCCGTGGGAGTCGGAGCGCCCGCGGTGGTCGTCCAGGACGGCCAGGCCGGCGGCGCCGATGGCGACATCGGTGAGGCCGTTGCGCCAGGGCCGGCCGAAGGTGTCGGTGACGACGACGGCGAGCCGGCGTCCGGTGAGCTGCCGGAGCCGGGCCCGCAGCGCGCGGGCCGAGGCGTCCGGGTCCTCGGGCAGCAGCAGGACGGTGCCGGGCGCGGTGTTCGAGGCGTCCACCCCGGCGGCGGCCATGACCAGGCCGTTGCGGTTCTCGACGATCCGGATCGGGCCGCGCCGGGCGACCAGCCGGACGGTCTCGGCGTCGATCGCGGCCTCCCGGTCGGCGGCGTGCAGCAGCCGGCCCTCGGCCTTGCTGACCACCTTGGAGGTGACCAGCAGGATGTCGCCGTCCTCGTAGTCGGCGGCCTTGGCGATCAGCCCGGCGAGGTCGCTGTCCGCGTCGATCTCGGGCAGCCCGGGGACCGGGAGGATCCGCAGGCTCACCGCCGCACCTGCTCGGCGAGCGCCAGCGCGGCCCGGGCCATCTCGGCGGTGGCGGCGACGTCGGTCATCAGCAGCGGCACCGCCCGGCAGGCGATCCCGCCCGCCTCGACGGCGGCCACCGAGGCCTCGTCGACGGTGTCCACCAGCCACCCGTCCACCAGGGCGGAGCCGTAGTTCAGCGCGACCGCCTCGGCGGTGGCCTCGACCCCGACGGCCGCGAGCACCTTGTCGGCCATGCCCCGCACGGGCGCGCCGCCGATGATCGGCGAGAGCCCGACGACCGGGGCGGGGGCGGCCGCGACGGCCTCCCGGATGCCCGGCACGGCGAGGATGGTGCCGATCGAGACGACCGGGTTGGACGGCGGGAAGAGGATGACGTCGGCCTCGGCGAGGGCCTCCAGCACGCCGGGCGCCGGCTTGGCGGTGTCGGCGCCGACCGGCACGATCGCCTCGGCGTCGACGGCGGCGTGCAGCTTGACCCAGTACTCCTGGAAGTGGATGGCCCGGGTGCCCTGCTCGTCGGTGATCCGGACGTGGGTCTCGACCCGGTCGTCGCTCATCGGCAGCAGCCGGACCCCGGGCTGCCAGCGCACGCAGAGCGCCTCGGTGACCTGGCTGAGGGTGTAGCCGGCGGTGAGCATCTGGCTGCGCACGAGGTGGGTGGCGAAGTCGCGGTCGCCGAGCCCGAACCACTCGGGGCCGACGCCGTACTCCTTCATCTCGGCCTTGATGGACCAGGTCTCGTCGGTCCGGCCCCAGCCCTGCTCCTCGTGGATGCCCCCGCCGAGGGTGTACATGACGGTGTCGAGGTCGGGGCAGACCTTCAGCCCGAAGAGGTGGATGTCGTCACCGGTGTTGCCGATGACGGTGATCTCGTCCTCGGGTCCGATGGCCTCCCGGAGTCCGCGCAGGAAACGCGCTCCGCCGATCCCGCCTGCCAGTGCCACGATGCGCATGCGCCCATCCTGCCACGCGCCGACGGGTCGTCAGCCCGACCCTCGACAACCGCGCCCGGAGCCTCAGTGGGCCTCGGCGGACGTCTGCGGGTGCTGCTCGGGGACGACGGCACCGCCGTACTGGTTCATCTCGGTCAGGCCGGGGGTGTAGAGGTGGATCGAGACGGCGGGCTCCAGCGAGGCGTTGACCACCTCGTGCAGGTAGCCGGGGGAGAAGACCCTCCGCCCGCCGGGGCGCAGGTCGCGCGAGTCCTCTCCCGTGTGGGTGAGGGAGCGCTCGACGAGCTCGCCGCGGACCACGGTCATCACGCCGGAGGAGGTGCCGTGGTCGTGGAAGCCGCTGCTCTGGCCGGGCAGCCAGCTGAGCAGCCAGACCTCGTAGCCGGGGCCGGTCTCCAGCCGGGCGTACCAGCGGGTGAGGGCGTCGTACTGGACCAGCGGCTCCCAGCGGTCCCGGTCGGCGGCGATCTCGCGGACCAGCCGGGCGTACTCGGCGACGGTGGTGGGGTGGGCGGGCAGGTCGGTGCGGGCGAGGTGCGGGAAGGCCAGCGGGTCGCCGGCGATGGAGACGTCGCTGAGGCCGTCGGCCCACGGGTGGCCGCCGGGCCGGGCGGCGGGGGCGGGTGCCAAAGGTCGGGTGGTGGCGGCGCGGAGGCCGTGGAGAGCGAGCTTGCTGCGGTCGCGGTTCCGCTTGCGGATGCGGATCATTCGCACGGGAGTCGTCCTCGGAGGGCTGGTTCGTCAGGGGAGTCAGCCGGGTCCGGGATGTCCTGGGGCGGGAATCGCGGGCGGCCTCTGTGCTTCCTGGGCGGCGCGCGGCGGGACGGCGGGCGCCTAGATACAGCGGCAGGAACAGAGGCGACAACAGGAGTTCACGGCAGGGCGGAGCGCGGAACCGCTCCGGGGGCCGAGGAACTCTGACATAGGGAAAAGGACAACGCATCCGCAGGGCCGGTGTCAACTCGGGGAGAGCGGACATTCGGGTGAGATCGGTCATGAACTACCCGATGGAGTGATAAATCACCCTCTATGTTTCGATGGGAAGATCGCCGGGAAGGCAGGGCGATGACCGGCCTGTGGCGGTGACTGCTTGTCATCCGGCCCCCGGTCGCGAATGGTTCGTCGACCTTCGCGCGCAATCGGGCTAGAAGTCTGATGTGTCCGGTTATGTACACTATTCGTAACGGCTTGGTGCCAGGGAGTGAATCCCGGCCCCAATACCAGAGCTCGGCTTGACTGGGCCAGAGTGACGCAACTGTAATTTCACTCGTGTCGTCGGCCGCACGAGGCAACGGCAACCACGGGGACGCCAATAGGGGCAGAGGAGGCGCGCCACATGAGCGAGCTCTTTGAGCTGTTGATCGGTGACGGCATCGAGGAGGAGGAAGAACTCGGCTGGCAGGAGCGCGCACTCTGCGCGCAGACCGACCCCGAGTCCTTCTTCCCGGAGAAGGGCGGCTCCACCCGCGAGGCCAAGAAGGTCTGCCTCGCCTGCGAGGTCCGCTCCGAGTGCCTGGAGTACGCCCTGGCCAACGACGAGCGCTTCGGCATCTGGGGCGGCCTCTCCGAGCGCGAGCGCCGTCGGCTCAAGAAGAGCGCCGTCTGACCGGGGTGGCCGCATCCCCCGGAACCTCCGGATCCCCAGGCTGCCCCGGATCCGCCGGCCTCGGCACCCCGACCGGTCGGCCCGCGCGAACAGCCCGCGACGGAGCGCCTCACCCCCTGTGGTGAGGCGCTTTCGCGTTCCCGGGCGGACACCGTGGACGGAGCCGACACCCGGAGCCGTTAGTGTGGTGCGCCATCCGGTTGCCGTTCACCGGCTGTGTCCACCGAGAACTGGGGCCCGCGCACTCGATGACCGTCTACAGCCACCAGAGCGGCTCCTCCGCCAGCAGGCCGCCCGCCTATCCGCGCCATCTGGTCACCGCCGTGATCGTCTCCCACGACGGCGCCCGCTGGCTGCCGCAGGCCCTCGCCGGCCTGCTCGGCCAGGACCGCCAGGTCCAGCGCGTCCTCGCGGTCGACACCGGATCCACCGACGACTCCCAGCGCCTGCTCGCCGAGACCCTCGCCGACTGGCTCCCCGACAGCGGCCCGACCGTGCTCGGCCGCCGGGCCGGCTTCGGCACCGCCGTCGCCGAGGCGGTGTTCAACAGCCCGCCGTTGCGGGCCGAGGACCTGCCCTACCGGCTCGACCCCTCCGGCTACGACCCGGTCACCGGCGGCTGGGACGACTTCGGCGACCCGCTCGGCGAGGAGGACGACCTCGGCCGGGGCGGCCCCCGGGAGACCACGCCGGTCGAGTGGCTCTGGCTGCTGCACGACGACTGCGAGCCGCAGACCGACGCGCTGCGCCGACTGCTCCAGGTCGCCGACTCCACCCCCAGCGCCGCCGTCGTCGGCCCCAAGCTGCGCAGCTGGTACGACCGCCGACAGCTGCTGGAGGTCGGCGTCAGCATCGCCCGCTCCGGCCGCCGCTGGACCGGGCTCGACCGGCGCGAGCAGGACCAGGGCCAGCACGACCAGGTCCGCCCGGTGCTCGCCGTCTCCACCGCCGGCATGCTGGTGCGCCGCGATGTCTTCGAGGAGCTCGGCGGCTTCGACCGGGCACTGCCGCTGATGCGCGACGACACCGACTTCTGCTGGCGGGTCAACGCCGCCGGCCACCGCGTCGTGGTCGCCCCGGACGCCGTGCTCCGGCACGCCGAGGCCGCCAGCCGCGAGCGCCGCGCCATCGACTGCGGCCCCGCCCACCCGCACCGGGTGGACAAGGCCGGCGCCGTTTTCACCCTGCTCGCCAACTCCAAGGGCGTGCTCTTCCCCTACGTCCTGCTCCGACTGGTGCTCGGCACCCTGCTGCGGGTGTTCGCCAACCTGCTCGGCAAGGACCCCAAGCAGGCCTTCGACGAGCTGGCCGGCCTCGGCCACGAACTCGTCCGGCTGCCGCGACTGCTGGCCGCCCGCAAACGCCGCGGCCGCACCCGCTCCGCCGACGCGCTGGACGACCGCACGCTCTTCCCCGCGCCCGGTGCCACCGCCCGGCTCGCCGTCGAGGGCGTCGTCGGCTCGCTCGGCATCGGGGGCGGTGACGACACCGGCGGCCGGCACGGCTCGGTCGAGGCCGGGCCGGGCGACGAGGACTCCGAGGACCTGGTCGTCGAGCAGTTCGCGCTGATCAAGAAGCTCGCCCGGCGCCCGGCGCCGGTGCTGTTCGCCGCCCTGCTGGTGTTCGCCCTGGTCGCCTGCCGCGACCTGCTCGGCGGCGGGGCCCTGTTCGGCGGCGCCCTGCTGCCGGCCACCGACGGCGCGGCCGGGCTCTGGTCGATGTACGCCGACGCCTGGCACCCGGTCGGCACCGGCTCCACCGCCGCCGCGCCGCCCTACCTCGCGGTGCTGTCGATCCTCTCCTGGATGCTGTTCGACCACGCCGACCTCGCGGTCACCCTGCTGGTCGTGCTCGCCGTCCCGCTCTCCGCCGTGAGCGCCTACCTGGTCTCCCGGCCGCTGATCGACTCCAAGCTGGTCCGCGCCTGGGCCAGCGCCACCTACGCGCTGCTTCCCGCCGCCACCGGCGCGCTGGCCCAGGGCCGGATCGGCACCGCCGTGCTGGCCGTGCTGCTCCCGCCGCTGGCCCGCGCCGCGGCGATCGCCGCCGGTCTCGGCATCCGCGCCGAGAGCGCCGCCAAGGGCGCCCGCCCCGGCTGGCGGCCGGTCTGGATGGCGGTCCTGCTGCTCACCCTGGCCACCGCCTTCGTCCCGCTGGTCTGGGCCCTGGCCGTGCCGCTCTGCCTGGCCATGCTGGTCGCCGCCGTCGTCCGCGGCGGGGCCTTCGGCTCCGGCGCCACCGCGCTGCGGCTGCTCGGCCTGCGGGTGCTGGTGATCCTCGCGGTGCCGGTCGGGGTGCTCGCGCCCTGGTCGCTGCAGGTGCTCTCGCACCCGCAGCGGCTGCTGCTGGAGGCCGGCCTGCCCGGTCTGCACGGCTCCGGCCCGACCTCGGCCGGGCTGCTGATGGTCAACCCCGGCGGTGCCGGGGTGCCGCCGGTCTGGCTCTCCGCCGGTGTGGTGCTGGCCGCGCTGGCCGCCCTGCTGCGCGCCGACCGCCGCCGCGCGGTGCTGGCCGCCTGGGGCGCCGCCGGGGCCGGACTGGTCTTCGCGGTCGCGGTGGCCGGTACCTCGGTGACCCCCGCCTCCGGCGGTCCGGCCGTGCCCGCGTGGTCCGGCCCGGCCACCCTGCTGGCCGGTGTCGCCCTGCTGGCCGCCGCCGCCATCGGCGCCGACGGCGCCAACGCCCGGGTCGCCGGCATCGCCTTCGGCTGGCGCCAGCCGGTCGCCGCGCTGGTGGTGGCCGCCGCGCTGCTCGCCCCGCTGGGCACCGGCCTCTGGTGGGCCGTCACCGGCGCCGACGGCCCGCTGCACCGGGGCCGCGGCGCCCAGGTGCCGGCGTTCATCGCCGAACAGGCCGGTACCACCGACCGCTCCCGCACCCTGGTCCTGACCGGCGACCCGAAGGGCGGATCGGTCGCGTACACCGTGGCCCGGGGCTCCGGTCTGACGCTCGGCCAGGCCGAGTCCACCGTCGACCCGGAGACCGGCACCACGGCCGGCCTGGACCGGACCGTCGGCAGCCTGCTGGCCGGCTCCGGCGCCGACCAGGCGGGCGCGCTCTCCCGCTACGGCATCGCCTACGTGCTGGTCGACCAGCCGCTGATCGGCGCCTTCAAGGACGTCCTGGACACCACGCCCGGCCTGGTCAAGGCCAACCAGGACGGCGGCGCCGCGCTCTGGCAGGTCGACGGCACCCCCGCGACCCGGGCCCTGATCACCGCGCCGGGCACCGTCCCGGTGGTGGTCCCGTCCGGCCCGCGCGACATCGACACCACCCTGCCGGCCGGCCCCGAGGGCCGGGTGCTGCGGCTCGCCGAGTCCGCCGCCCCCGAGTGGACGGCCACCCTGGACGGCACCGCCCTGGAGCGGGTCACCGTCGACGGCTGGGCGCAGGGCTTCAAGCTCCCCGCCGCCGGCGGCAAGCTGGTCCTCACCCGTGAGGGCAGCCTGCTGCACACCGGCTGGACCTGGGCCCAGCTGCTGCTCGGCCTGACCGTGCTGGTGCTGGCCCTGCCCGGCCGGCGCAACCACAAGGACGACGACCTGCCCGAGGACGTGGTCGCCGCCGCCGAGCTGGCCGCCGCCGCCCAGGCGCAGGCCCCGGTCCCCGGCAGCCGCCGGGCCCGCCGGATGGCCGAGCGGGGCGAGGGCGCCGAGCACGAGGGCCCGGAGCCGGCCGACCCGGACGCCGGGGTGTACGAGGGCCGTCCCGGCCAGGGCACGGACCGTCCGGCGGCCGAGCCGGCGGCCGGAGCGGTCCTGGCGGCCGCCGCCGCGCAGGAGGCCGAGCCCTACGCCGACCCGTACCAGACGTACCAGCAGGCCGACCCGTACAGCTACGACCCGTACGCGCAGCAGCCGGTCGGCACGCCGTACGGCGGCCAGGGGTACGGCGGCCAGGAGGGTTACCAGCAGCAGGGCTACCAGCAGCCCTACCAGGGCGAGCAGCAGCAGTACGGCTACGACCCGTACCAGCAGCCGGAGCAGCAGCCCTGGGTGCCGGGGCAGCAGGGCGAGCCCTACTACGAACAGCAGGACCCGAACCACCAGAACGACCCGAACGACCCGAACAGCCCGCACGGCCCGGGCCGGTACCCGCACCACCACGGATCGGGGAGCTGACCCGCGATGAAGAAGCCCGCCTTCAGGAAGAAGTCCGCCACTCCGGACACCGCCCGCGGGGCCGGGGACACCGGCACCTTCGACGGCGCCCCGGCCGGCGGCACGGCCCCGGCGGCCCCGGCGGCCCCCCGGGGCTCCGGCGCCGCCCGCACCACCCGGTCGCTGCTGGCCGCCGCCGTGGTGCTGGCGGCGGTGTTCGGCATCGCCGAACTCCGCAAGCCCGCCGCCCCGGCGGCCACCGACCGGGCCACCGCCACCTCGGCACAGGTCGAGCGGACCTCCGTGGTCTGCCCGCAGCCGCTCCAGGGCCTCACCGGCTCCACCACGCTCACCGCGTACACCCCGCCGGGAACCGGCGCGGGCGGCGACGGCACCGGCGGCGCCGGCTGGGTCTCCGACGCGGCCGCGCCGCCGCCGCCGCCCCGGGCCCGGCGCCGTCGGCCCCCGCGGCGCCGCCCACGCCCGCGACCCCGGCCGCCGGCGGTGCGCCCACCCAGGCCGCCGCGGCCGCCGCCGACAAGAACGCCGCGCCCGCCGACGCCCGGCTCACCCTGGCCAAGCCCGGCACCCCGGTGTCCGCGCCCGCCGCCAACAGCGACCTGGCGCCCGGCGCCGGGGCCGTCGCCACCGGTGCGCTCGCCCCCGGCTTCACCGTCACCCAGACCACCACCGTCACCGAGCAGCGCGGCCTCGGCCTGTCCGGGATCACCTGCACGCCGTCCGGCACCGGCTTCTGGTTCGCGGGCGCCTCCACCGCCGAGGGCCGCACCGACTACGTCAGCCTGGTCAACGCCGAGTCGACGGCCGCCGTGGTCGACATCAAGCTCTACGGCGACAAGGGCCTGATCGAGAACGACGCCGCCAACGGCATCACCGTCGCCCCCGGCAGCTCCCAATCGGTCCTGCTGCCCACCATCAGCAAGGGTCAGGTCGCCGACCTCGCCGTGCACGTGGTCGCCCGCTCCGGCCGGGTCGGCGCCGCCCTGCACGCCGCCGACGGCAGCAAGGGCGCCGACTGGGTGCCCGCCTCCGCCGACCCCGCGCCGGTCCAGGTGATGCCCGGCCTGCCCGCCGACACCTCGGCCGCCCACCTGGTGGTCTGGGCCCCGCCGGAGGACGACGCCGACCTGAAGATCGAGCTCTCCGGCAAGAACGGCTGGTTCGTCCCGGCCGGGAACGAGTCCATCCACGTCAAGGCCGGCATGGTCGCCTCGGTGGACCTCGGCAAGGTGACCCGGGACGAGGTCGCCGGGCTGCGGGTGTCGCCCACGGACGACAAGCACCCCACCCCCGTGGTGGCCGGTGTGCGGGTCGACCGGGCCGGGGCGAACGGCAAGTCCGACGCCGCCTGGCTGGCCGGTACCGCGCCGGTCGGCGCCCGCGCCACCGTGGCCGACAACCGGGGCGGCGGGCCGTCCACGCTCTTCCTGACCTCCACCGGCGAGGCCGCCACCGTGCGGGTCACCGCCTCGGCCGGCACCGGCGGCGGCACGCCCACCACCAAGGAGGTCCAGCTCCCGGCCGGCGGCACCGTCGCCCTCCCGGCCCCCGAGCCCACCGGACTGAACGGCGCCTTCGCGCTGACCGTGGAGACCGTCTCGGGCGGCCCGGTCGTCGCCGCGCGGATGCTCGCGCTCCCCACCAAGGACGTGCCGATGTTCACCGTCCAGGCCCTGCGCGACGACCGCTCCACGGTCAAGGTCCCGCAGGCCTCCCAGGACCCGGGCGTGGTCCTGCGCTGAGCGGTCCGCCGACAGCACGGCGCGGGGGGCCGCCACCCGGTTCGGGCGGCGGCCCCCGCGCCGTGGCGGCTCAGTCCTCGTCGTACCGCGGGTCGATCGCGTCGGGGGAGAGCCCCAGCAGCTCCGCCACCTGCTCGATCAGGATCTCGTGCACCAGCGCCGCGCGGTCCTCGCGCGACTTCGCCCGGATCTCCACCGGTCTGCGGTACACCACGATCTGGCTCTTGCGCCCCTGCTGACCCGGCGACACCCGCCCCAGCGGCACCCCGCCGTCCGCGTCGGCGCCGTCCGGCTCGTGCAGCGGCACCTCCTGGACGGCGAACTCCACCTCGATCAATTGCGGCCAGCGCCGCTCAAGACGCTCCACCGACTCGCGCACATAGTCGTCGAACAACTCGGAGCGGGTGAGCGAGATCGGTACCTGCGGCGGCGCCAGCGGGCCGCGGAGACCCCTGCCGTGCCGGTCACGGTGCCGGGGGCGGCGTGAGGGACCCGTCGATGACTGCGGTGCGGAGCTGTCCATATCACTGCCGAGAGTAGTCCTTGGATGCCAGGAAGTGGACCACCCCCGCACCTGTTCGCCCGGGGCGAGCGGAGCGCCCGGGCGGCGCGCGGACCGCGACACGGCACACCTTCCGGACAGGCGGTCTTCGCTCCCCGGCAAGGAGTGCGGTACCGTCCACCCTCGTGAGCTCTGTACGTCGTTGTTCGCGGACCGCGTGCGGCCGTCCGGCCGTCGCGACGCTGACGTACGTCTACGCGGACTCCACCGCCGTCCTCGGCCCGCTCGCGACCTACGCCGAGCCGCACTGCTACGACCTGTGCGCCGGGCACGCCGAGCGCCTCACCGCCCCGCGCGGCTGGGACGTGGTCAGGCTCGCCGCCGAGGCCGGTCCGCTGCGCCGCAGCAGTGACGACCTGGAGGCGCTCGCCAACGCCGTCCGCGAGGCCGCGCGCCCGCAGACCCCGCGTCAGGGCCGCTCCCCCGAGGGCGAGTCCACCGAGGCCGGCCGCCGCGGCCACCTCCGGGTGCTCCGCTCGCCCGACAACTGAGCCCCGGACCGCCCCCGCCCCGGCACGAACCGTTCCGCCCGCCCGGGTACGCTGCCCCCCTACCGGGTACCGGCCACCGCCGCGCCCGGACCTACCGTGACCAGGGGCGACCGGTCCGCCGGCCAGGGCGCCGGCGCGTTCGCCGATCAGACACAGAACCAGGGTGGAGCCGCAGTGCGCGACCTCAAGCAGCTCGTGAAGGCGTACGACGTACGGGGCGTCGTCCCGGACCAGTGGGACGAGAACCTCTCCCGGGCCTTCGGCGCCGCGTTCGTGCAGGTCACCGGAGCGTCCGCGATCGTGGTCGGCCACGACATGCGCCCCTCCTCCCCGTCGCTCAGCCAGGCCTTCGCCGAGGGCGCGGCCGGCTACGGCGCCGACGTGGTGCTGATCGGCCTCTGCTCCACCGACCAGCTGTACTACGCCAGCGGTTCGCTCGACCTGCCCGGCGCGATGTTCACCGCCAGCCACAACCCGGCCGAGTACAACGGCATCAAGCTCTGCCGGGCCGGTGCCGCCCCGGTCGGCCAGGACACCGGGCTCTCCGAGATCCGCGAACTGGTCGAGTCCTGGACCGCCGCCGACGACACCGTCACCGTCCCCGCCCGCGACGTGGCGCCCGGCGCCCTCAGCGAGCAGGACACCCTGCGCGGCTACGCCGACCACCTGCTCGGCCTGGTCGACCTCACCGCGATCCGCCCGCTCAAGGTCGCCGTCGACGCCGGCAACGGCATGGGCGGCCACACCGTGCCGACCGTGTTCGACGGCCTGCCGATCGAGCTCGTCCCGATGTACTTCGAGCTGGACGGCACCTTCCCCAACCACGAGGCCAACCCGCTCGACCCGAAGAACCTGGTCGACCTCCAGGCCAAGGTCCGCGAGGTCGGCGCCGACCTCGGCCTCGCCTTCGACGGCGACGCCGACCGCTGCTTCGTCGTCGACGAGCGCGGCGAGCCGGTCTCCCCGTCGGCGATCACCGCGCTGGTCGCCGCCCGCGAGATCGCCCGCGCCCGGGCCGCCGGCGAGGACGAGCCGACCATCATCCACAACCTGATCACCTCCTGGACCGTCCCCGAGGTGGTCCGCGAGCTCGGCGGCAAGCCCGTCCGCACCCGGGTCGGCCACTCCTTCATCAAGCAGGAGATGGCCGTCACCGACGCCGTCTTCGGCGGCGAGCACTCCGCCCACTACTACTTCCGCGACTTCTGGCGCGCCGACACCGGCATGCTCGCCGCGCTGCACGTGCTGGCCGCCCTCGGCGGGCAGCCGGGCACCCTCTCCGCGCTCACCGCCGAGTACGACCGCTACGCCGCCTCGGGCGAGATCAACAGCACCGTCGCCGACCAGGCCGACCGGACCGCCGCCGTCCGCGCCGCCTACGCCGTCGAGGGCACCGAGGTCGACGAGCTGGACGGCCTCACCGTGGCCGGCCCGGACTGGTGGTTCAACCTCCGCGCCTCCAACACCGAGCCGCTGCTGCGCCTCAACGTCGAGGCCAAGGACCCGGCCAGGATGGCCGAACTGCGCGACGGCGTGCTCGCGATCGTCCGCGCCTGACGTACGGCCCCGGTGCCCCGGCCGGTAGGGTTTCCTCTCGGCCGGGGCACCGCTGTGCCGTCGGCCGAGAACCCGTACCGAGACCGGAGACCGAACCCATGAAGCTCGAATCCTTCCTGCTGGAGATCCTGGTCTGCCCGCAGTGCCGGTCCGCGCTCACCGAGGGCGGCACCGAGGAGCAGCCCGAGCTGCTCTGCGCCGGCGAGACCTGCGGCCTGGCGTACCCGGTGCGCGACGGCATTCCGGTCCTGCTGGTGGACGAGGCCCGCCGCCCGGCCTGATCCTGGGGCGGGGCGCCGCCCGGTCCCCGACCGGGGCCGGCCGCCCCGCTCGTCCGCCGTCCTCAGCGCCCAGCCAGCAGCCGGAGGCCCGCCGCATGCTCGACGACACCCTGCTCGACGACCCGGCCGCCCTCCGGCGCGCCGACCACGACCGCGCCCTGCTCGCCCTGGCCGGCTCCGGCGCCCGGGTCCGCACCGCGCTGCGGCTCGCCGAGGCGGCCGGCCTGGACCGGCTGCGGCCCGACGGCCGCCCGCGCGCCGTCCTGGTCGCCGGGCACGGCAGCGCGCTGACCGCCGGCGAGATGCTCGCCGCGCTGGCCGGCACCGCGAGCCTGGTCGTCCCGCTGCCGCCCACCGACGCCGCGCCCGTCCCGCGCACCGACCGCGCCAGCGCCCCGGCCGTCTTCACGGCCGGCCTGGCCTGGCAGCTCCCCGGCTGGGCGGGCCCGCTCGACCTGCTGGTGATCAGCTCCGCCGCCGGCGGCGAACGCGGCCTGGTCGCCCTCGCCGAGCAGGCCTACGCGCGCGGCTGCGCGATCGTGGTCACCGCCCCCGGGGGCAGCCCGCTCGCCGAGGCCGCGCTGCAGGTCCGGGCGCTGCCGCTGCCGTTCGTGCCCCCCGCCGACACCTCCGACGCGCCCGCCGACGACGACGGCGAACGCGGCCGGGGCACCGAGCCCGACCTGCCCGCCGAGGACCCGGCCGCGCTCTGGGCCCACCTCGCCCCGCTGCTCGCGCTCACCCAGAAGCTGGGCGTCACCCCGCTGCCCTACGACGCGCTCGCGGCGACCGCCGACCTGCTGGACGCCACCGCCGTCCGCTGCCGGCCGGACGCCGCCGCGTACACCAACCCGGCGAAGAGCCTGGCCGCCCGGCTGGCCGGGACCGTCCCGCTGCTCTGGGCGGAGGGACCGGTGGCCGGCGCCGCGGCCGGGCGGTTCGCCGCCCAGCTCGCCGAACGGGCCGGCCGCCCGGCCCTGGCGGGCCTGCTGCCGCAGGCGCTGACCGCGCACCGGGGCATGTTCACCGGCCAGCTCGGCGCGGGCGCCGACCCGGACGACTTCTTCCGCGACCGGGTCGACGAGCCGGACCCGCTGCACCTCCAGGTCCTGCTGCTGCGGCAGACCGTCGAGGAGGCGCCCTCCGGTGCCGGTGCCGGTGCCGGTTCCGCCGGTCCCGGGTTCGGGGGAGCACCCGGCGAGGACGACGGCGGCCCGGTCGAGGTCCCGGCCGACGACGCGCGCCCGCGCAGCTACGGCGTCACCCGCGCGCACCGGCTCGCGGCCGCCCACGACGTCCGGCTGACCGAGTACGCCGGCCGCCGCGCCGAGCCGCTGCACGCACTGGTCGAGCTGGTCGCGCTCACCGACTTCGCCGCCGTCTACCTCGGGCTCGCCGCCCAGTCCTGAGCCTGCGGCGGGTCGGCCCGGTACCGTATGCGCTCGACGACGACCGGGCCACCGGACGACCGGTCACGGGCCGCGCGGACGGCCCCCGACGGAGGGACCTTCCGAGCAATGAGCACCGAAGGCGGTACCAAGGCGCTGATCGCGGCGCTGGCCGCGAACCTGGGCATCGCGGTGAGCAAGTTCGTCGCGTTCGCCTTCTCCGGCTCCTCCTCGATGCTCGCCGAGGGCGTCCACTCGGTGGCCGACTCCGGCAACCAGGTGCTGCTGCTGATCGGCGGCAAGCGGGCGCAGCGCGAGGCCACCCCCCAGCACCCGTTCGGCTACGGGCGCGAGCGGTACATCTACGCGTTCCTGGTGTCGATCGTGCTGTTCAGCCTCGGCGGCATGTTCGCCGTCTACGAGGGCTACGAGAAGATCGCCCACCCGCACGAGCTGGACAACTGGTACTGGCCGGTGGGTGTGCTGGTCCTCGCCATCGCGCTGGAGGGCTGGTCCTTCCTCACCGCGTTCCGCGAGGCCGTCAAGGACAAGGGGGCGCACGGCTGGCCCGCGTACATCCGCCGGGCCAAGGCGCCCGAGCTGCCGGTCGTGCTGCTGGAGGACACCGGCGCGCTGATCGGCCTGGTCCTGGCGCTGTTCGGCGTGGGGCTGACCGCGATCACCGGGGACGGGATCTGGGACGGCGTCGGCACGCTGTGCATCGGCGTGCTGCTGATCGTCATCGCCTTCGTGCTGGCCGTCGAGACCAGGTCGCTGCTGCTCGGCGAGTCGGCCCACCCCGAGGTGGTGGCGCAGATCCGGGACGCGCTGGTCGACCACGACTCGGTGGACCGGGTGATCCACATGCGGACCCTGCACCTGGGCCCGGAGGAACTGCTGGTCGCCGCCAAGATCGCCGTTCCGGCCGACTCCACCGCCCCCGAGGTCGCCGCGGCGATCGACGCCGCCGAGGTCCGGATCCGGCGGGCGGTGCCGATCGCCCGGGTCATCTACCTGGAGCCGGACATCTACAGCGCGGAGAAGGAGGCGGCGGGTGACGACCCGTACGCCACGCCCGGCGGGCCCGTTCCCGGCGGGGCGCACTGAGCCCGCGCGGGCTCCGGCCCGGAGGCCGAAAAACGGCCGTACCGGGCCGTTCCGCGGGGCCGTCGGTGTAGATTCGTCCCCAGAGCCAGAACGTCGCTGCTGATGGCGGTCGATCGGTGACCCGCCCCCCACGGGGGCGCGCCGGTCGAGGGAGAGAGGTCCTCCGACGGTTTGTGCCGAGCAACAGGACAGCCGTACCGCGCCGACCCGGCCGCGGGCCGGACGCCCTGGCGTCGCCGCACACCGTCGCGGCCCGCCGTGTTGTGACGCACCCCAGGACCTTGGCCCCGCCCCACCCCCTCAGCGAGGAGCAGACGCATGTCGACCGACATCACCGGTGACTTCAAGGTCGCCGACCTTTCCCTGGCCCCGTTCGGCCGCAAGGAGATCCAGCTCGCCGAGCACGAGATGCCCGGCCTGATGACGATCCGCGCCGAGTACGCCGCGTCGCAGCCGCTGGCCGGCGCCCGGATCACCGGCTCGCTGCACATGACCGTGCAGACCGCCGTCCTCATCGAGACCCTCACCGCCCTCGGTGCCGAGGTCCGCTGGTGCTCCTGCAACATCTTCTCGACCCAGGACCACGCCGCCGCGGCCATCGCCGTCGGCCCGAACGGCACCCCGGAGAACCCGCAGGGCGTTCCGGTCTTCGCCTGGAAGGGCGAGACCCTGGACGAGTACTGGTGGTGCACGGAGAAGGCGCTGACCTGGCCGAACGGCCAGACCCCGAACATGATCCTGGACGACGGCGGTGACGCCACCCTGCTGATCCACAAGGGTGTCGAGTTCGAGAAGGCCGGTGTCGCGCCGGACCCGTCCACCGCGGACAACGACGAGTTCCGGATCATCCTGGAGCTGCTCAACCGCACCCTCAAGGACACCCCGAACAAGTGGACCGAGGTCGCCGCCACCATCAAGGGCGTCACCGAGGAGACCACCACCGGTGTCCACCGCCTGTACGAGATGCACCGTGACGGCAAGCTGCTGTTCCCGGCGATCAACGTCAACGACTCGGTCACCAAGTCGAAGTTCGACAACAAGTACGGCTGCCGCCACTCGCTGATCGACGGCATCAACCGCGCCACCGACGTCCTGATCGGCGGCAAGGTCGCCGTCGTCGCGGGCTACGGCGACGTGGGCAAGGGCTGCGCCGAGTCGCTGCGCGGCCAGGGCGCCCGCGTCATCGTCACCGAGATCGACCCGATCTGCGCGCTGCAGGCGGCGATGGACGGCTACCAGGTCGCGACCCTGGACGAGGTCGTGGAGACCGCCGACATCTTCATCACCACGACCGGCAACAAGGACATCATCATGGCCTCCCACATGGCCCGGATGAAGCACCAGGCCATCGTCGGCAACATCGGCCACTTCGACAACGAGATCGACATGGCCGGCCTCGCGAAGCTCCCGGGCGTCGTGAAGACCGAGGTCAAGCCGCAGGTCCACGAGTGGCGCAAGGAGGACGGCCGCACCATCATCGTGCTGTCCGAGGGCCGTCTGCTGAACCTGGGCAACGCGACCGGCCACCCGTCGTTCGTGATGTCCAACTCCTTCGCCAACCAGACGATCGCCCAGATCGAGCTGTTCACGAAGACCGAGCAGTACCCGATCGGCGTCTACGTGCTGCCGAAGCACCTGGACGAGAAGGTCGCCCGGCTGCACCTCGACGCGCTGGGCGTGAAGCTCACCGTGCTCTCCCAGGACCAGGCCGACTACATCGGCGTTCCGGTCGAGGGCCCGTACAAGGCGGAGCAGTACCGCTACTGATGCGGTGACAGGCGAGTGCCGGTGGTAGGCGTCCCCTCGCGGGGGCGCCGGCCACCGGCGTTCCGGGCCGTCGTGGCTCCGCGCGTCCTCAGGGCGTGACCTCGGTGGTCCAGGCAGAGCGGTCGGTGCCGAGCGGGACGAACCGGTCCAGCCACCCGGCCAGGCCCTCGGCCGTGCCGAGGGGGGCCTCGTCCGGGGAGGCGGTGGCGCACACCTGGACGCCCAGGGTCTCGGTGCACTGCCTGGGGGACTCCGGTCCCGTGTTCGGTGTGGCCGAGGTCGTGGTCGAGGCCAAGGTCGAGGGCGAGGGCGAGGCCACGAGCCTGAGCCCGGGCCGGGGGAGGGGTGCGGTCGGCGAGCGGACCGGTTCGACGGCGGGCCGGACGTCGAGGCTGATGTACTTGTCCCCGGACTGGTAGTTGATGCCCGCGGACCAGGGGTAGCCGTCGGCGGCCCCGGTGCCCAGGTAGAGGTTGACCCCGCCCTGGGTGAAGCCGGCGGGGATGTTCCGGACCTTGAACGGCAGCCGTACCGCCTGGGGGCCGGTGGTGACCTTGTCGGCGATGCCGAGCAGCAGGTCGAGGACGCCGTCGGCGGCGCGCAGATAGATGCCGTGCAGTTCGATCCAGGACCCGTCGGCCGCCTGCCAGCGGAGCGTGTAGTCACCGCTCGGGCCCGTCGGATCGTCCGGCGCCCGGCCCACCCAGTACGCCGGCCTGCCGTTCACCGGCCGGGCGTCCACCCGGTACTGCTGCTGGCCGAGATTGTCGGTCCCGACCGTCGGAGCCTGGTCGGCCGCGTAGGCCGAGAGGAAGACCGTCTGGCGGTTCATCGCCAGCGCGTCCGGGCCGGTCTGCGGCGGGCCGTAGGCCTTGCCGCTGAACAGAGTGGGCGCCCCGCTGAAGCCGATGATGTAGCTGGCTCCGTCGAAGCCCTCGGGCAGCCAGCCGAACGCGGCGGCGATGGTGAGCGGGTCGTGGCCGGTGTCCGGACCGAGGGCAGGCAGCACGAGGTCCTGCGCTGCCGGGCCGGTGGCGGCTTTCACCGGGCCGTTGGCGGCCCGGTCCGGCAGGGTGGCGCCGAGGACCGAGGCCCCCAGCGCGACCGCCGTCACCGCGCCGAGCACCCCGAGCCGGCGCCGGCGCAGCCGGGACCGGCCCTGGTGGATCGCCCAGGCGGTGTCCGTCCGGCCGAGCGGGGCTGGGGAGTCGGCGAGCGCGACGAGGCCGGCGGCCAGCTCGGCGGCGAGGCGGTCCTCGGTGAGGTCGGTGCGGTGGTTCATGACGCTGCCCCTTCCACCGGCACGGCCGGCCGGAGGTCTCGGAGGTTGGGAAGGTCCGTGCGGTCCTGACGGTGCTGCCGGTCCTGCCGGTCCTGGCGGTCCTGCTGGTCGAGGGACCGGCGCAGGGCGTCGAGCCCCCGGGAGGTCTGGCTCTTCACATTGCCGGTGGAGCACCCCAGCGCCGCCGCGGTCTGCTCCACCGTCAGGTCGCAGTAGTGGCGCAGCACCACGGTGGCCCGCTGCCTCGGCGGCAGGGCCGCGAGTGCGCGCCGGAGGTCGACCGACAGGTCCAGGTCGGGTCCGGCGGCGGCCGGCTCGGGCACCGCCCCGGTCCGGCGGCGGGCGGCCCAGCGCCCCCAGGGGGAGCGCTGCTCGGCGAGGAAGGTGTTCACCAGGACGGTCCGGGCGTACCCGTCCAGGTTCTCCAGCCGGGACAGCCGCGACCAGCGGACGTACAGCTTGGTGACCGACTCCTGGACCAGGTCGTCCGCCCGGTGCCAGTCACCGCAGAGCAGGTAGGCCACCTTGCGGAGCCACGGCGCCCGAGCCGCGACGAACTCCGTGAACTCGGCGTCGCGGGTCTGCTTCGCCATCGATGAACGCTCCCTTCCGCGGCGCCGCGGTCGCGGCGCACACCTCCCTAATGCGGGGCACCCGGCAGAGGTTGCACGTCCGTTCGAGCCGGTTCGCTGCCCCGGGCCGGGCCGGACGTAGGCTTTCGGGCATGCCCAACGGCCGGTACTCGCTCCACGACGTCCACGACCACGTGCTGCTCGGTGAGGAGCGCTTCAGCTGCGCGCCCGGCCCGGCCGGCTGGCGGTACGTGTCCAAGACCTACGCGCCGGACGGTCAGGTGCTCGGCACCGTGGACCTCACCCTGGACTCGCGCTCCCGCCCGCTGCGGATGGAACTCCGGGCCGGCGGCTGGCAGGTCAGGGGCGGTGCCGTCGACGGGGTCGCCTGGGTCCGGGCCGACGCCGCGGACCCGGCCGGGGAGCAGGCGGTGGAGGGGCACGACCGGGCGCACGGCTTCGCCGGTCGCTCGCCCGCGTTCCTGGTCGCCGCCGCGCGGCTGCTCCGGCTGGGGGAGGGGGCGAGCGCGCGGGTGCGGCTGGTGGCGTTCACCGATCCGGTGCTGGCGCCGCGCACCTTCGACCAGGGGTGGTTGCTGGAGGGGGTGGACACGCACGACACGGATTCGGGGCCGCTGCTCGTCGAGCGCTACCAGGTGGCGGACCTGGAGACCGGGGAGCAGCAGGTGGTGCACCTGGCCGGGGACGTGGTGCTGGCCGCCGGGGGCGTCGAGCTGGAGGAGCTGGAGTCGCCGCCGAACGCCTGGCCGGCCGGGTTCGGGTACGGGGACGGCCTCGGGGAGTGAGCCGGGCGGGTGCGGTTCGGGCCGGCCAGGCTCGGGCGGGTGCGGCTCAGGCCGGCGGCGCGAAGCCGGTGCCGGTGGCCGGGGGGCTCGGCGGCGCGGGCGGCCTCACGGGGGCGACCGGAGGCGCGGGCTGCTGCGGCGGCTGCGGGGCGTACTGCTGGGCACCGTACTGCTGCGGGGCGTGCGGCTGAGGGGCGTACTGCCGACCCTGGGCCTGCTGCTGCGACGCGTACCCCTGCGCCCTGGTCCACTCGCGGCGCTGCCGCTCGGTCAGGACCGCGCCCAGGTACGCCGCCGGGTGGACCCCGTACGGGACCGGGTGGCCGGTGCGGGCGGCCAGGTCGTCCGCGAGCCGGGCGGACATCCGATGGGCGACCGCCTGGTCCAGCTCGCCGATCCGCCCGAGGAACTGCCGGACGGCCAGCCACAGCGGCTCCGGCACGGCGGAGAGGTCCAGCGCGACCAGCTCGCCGCCGATCGCCTGCAGCAGCTGCGGGTTCACCGGCGGCAGCGCGGCGGCGGCGCCACCACCACCGGGCACCCGCTCGCGCACCACCAGCGTCCCCGCGAAGACGTCACCCAGCCGCTTCCCCTCGGACGACACCACCGAGCAGATCACGGCCGGCACGCCGAACAGCACGATGATCTCCAGGAAGCCGACCAGACCGCGCACCAGCGAGTGCCGGAACCGCACCGGGCCGCCGTCGCTGCGCACCACCCGGAGCCCCAGCGCGGCCTTGCCCAGGGAACGCCCCCGGCTGAGGGTCTCGATCATGATCGGCAGCGCGACCAGGAAGAGGACGGTCAGCCCGATCGTCACGGCGGCGACCGCGGCGCCGTCCAGTCCCGGTGCGAGCAGGCTCAGCACCAGGGTCGTCACCACGAGGCCGACGACCTGTACGGCGAGGTCCAGCGTGACGGCCAGGCCCCGGCTCGGAAGCTTCGCCGCGCGCAGGCCGAGGACGACCGCCTCGCCCGTCACCAGGTCGCTCAAGACACCCGTCCGTTCCCGTCGGTGGTACGGGGTCCGTGGGAGGGGAATCCGGCGGACCGCCCCCACGTCCCGTGATCTGCTGCCCGTCAACATACGGGGCCGCGGAGCCGGTCGGGAAGGGAGGTCCCGGCCGCCGCGGTGCCGTTCCCCCCTGGCATGCTGGGCCCACCTGTCCGCACCCGCCCGATCGCGCGTCCCGCGCCGACCATGGAGCCGCCGCATGGACCTGGACGTCTTCGTCGCCACCCACCAGGGGGAGTGGGCCCGGCTGGACGCCCTCACCCGGAAGCGGCGTCCGAGCGGCGAGGAGGCGGACGAGCTCGTCTCCCTCTACCAGCGGGTCACCGGCCATCTGGCCAAGGTCCAGGCCGCCGCGCCCGACCCGACCCTCGAAGGCCGGCTCACCAGCCTGGTCTCGCGGGCCCGTGACTCGGTCACCGGCAGTCGGACGAGCGGCTGGCGCGACGTCGCCCGCTACTACACGGTCAGCTTCCCGGCCGCGCTCTACCGGGCACGTCGCTGGTGGATCCCGGTCGCGGTGCTCTCGCTGGTCGCCACCGCGCTGGTCGCCTGGTGGGTGGCGGGCCACCCCGAGGTCCGCAACAGCCTCGGCGCGCCGGACGCGCTGCGGGAGATGACCAGGCCCGGCGGCGCCTACGAGGCCTACTACTCCGACCGTCCGGCGAGTTCCTTCGCCGCCCAGGTCTGGACGAACAACGCGTGGATCGCCGTGCAGTGCCTGCTCTACGGTGTGGTGCTCGGCCTCCCGGTGCTGTGGGTGCTGTGGAGCAACGTCCTCAACCTCGGACTCGGCGTCGGGCTGATGGCCTCCGCGGGCCGCCTCGACATCTTCCTCGGCCTGCTCATCCCGCACGGTCTGCTGGAGCTGACCGCCGTCTTCGTCGCCGGCGGCCTGGGACTGCGGCTGGGCTGGACGATCGTCGACCCGGGCCCGCGCAGCCGGGCGACCGCGTTGGCCGAGGAGGGCCGCTCGATCGTCGGCATGGGAATCGGCCTGGCGACGGTGCTGGCGGTGTCCGGCGTACTGGAGGCCTTTGTGACGCCGTCCGGCCTGCCGACCTGGGCCCGGATCACCATCGGCGCGCTCGCCGAGGTCGCATTCCTGTTCTATGCCCTGGTGCTGGGTCGAAAGGCTGCCGCGACCGGCGAGACCGGAGATCTCGACGCGGCCGACCGGGCGGACCTCCAGCCGGTCGCGGCCTGAGCCGATGTCATCACCAGGCCCTCTGACCTGGTACTCTTCTCGCATCCCAGAAAAACCATTGACGTGGTAGGACTGGGCTAGTAGGTTTGAACGGTTGGGACGGACTGGACAACAGTCGGACTCGGGCGCTAATGTCTACGACACCGCCGAGTCGAGGTGAGTGTGCTTCTCGAATGCACGCCCTCTCCGACACGGTAAATCCCGGAACTGAGCACACTGAAAGCTTTGATAAGCTTCGGAGCGAAGTGAAGGAAATCCCCCCAGCGGGAATTCGGAGAAACGAAAGCCGGTCAAACCGGCCGCGAGGATCTGATAGGCTGGGAACACGAAAGAACGAAGCGCCCGGAGGGCCGGTGTGAAAGCCGCCTGAAGGAAGTGTCCGTTCCTTGAGAACTCAACAGCGTGCCAAAAGTCAACGCCAGATATGTTGACATCCCCGGCCTCGGATTCTTCCGGGGTTGGAGATTCCTTTTGAAGTAAAACACTAGCGAGGACGCAGTGCGCGGGGCCGCCCTATTCCGGTGGTTGCCGTGCCGCTCGACGCGAGTGCTCACCGGATTACCGGTAATCATTCACGGAGAGTTTGATCCTGGCTCAGGACGAACGCTGGCGGCGTGCTTAACACATGCAAGTCGAACGGTGAAGCCCTTCGGGGTGGATCAGTGGCGAACGGGTGAGTAACACGTGGGCAATCTGCCCTGCACTCTGGGACAAGCCCTGGAAACGGGGTCTAATACCGGATATGACCTGGGACCGCATGGTCCCGGGTGTAAAGCTCCGGCGGTGCAGGATGAGCCCGCGGCCTATCAGCTTGTTGGTGGGGTAATGGCCTACCAAGGCGACGACGGGTAGCCGGCCTGAGAGGGCGACCGGCCACACTGGGACTGAGACACGGCCCAGACTCCTACGGGAGGCAGCAGTGGGGAATATTGCACAATGGGCGAAAGCCTGATGCAGCGACGCCGCGTGAGGGATGACGGCCTTCGGGTTGTAAACCTCTTTCAGCAGGGAAGAAGCGCAAGTGACGGTACCTGCAGAAGAAGCACCGGCTAACTACGTGCCAGCAGCCGCGGTAATACGTAGGGTGCGAGCGTTGTCCGGAATTATTGGGCGTAAAGAGCTCGTAGGCGGCCTGTCGCGTCGGATGTGAAAGCCCGGGGCTCAACCCCGGGTCTGCATTCGATACGGGCAGGCTAGAGTGTGGTAGGGGAGATCGGAATTCCTGGTGTAGCGGTGAAATGCGCAGATATCAGGAGGAACACCGGTGGCGAAGGCGGATCTCTGGGCCATTACTGACGCTGAGGAGCGAAAGCGTGGGGAGCGAACAGGATTAGATACCCTGGTAGTCCACGCCGTAAACGTTGGGAACTAGGTGTTGGCGACATTCCACGTCGTCGGTGCCGCAGCTAACGCATTAAGTTCCCCGCCTGGGGAGTACGGCCGCAAGGCTAAAACTCAAAGGAATTGACGGGGGCCCGCACAAGCAGCGGAGCATGTGGCTTAATTCGACGCAACGCGAAGAACCTTACCAAGGCTTGACATATACCGGAAACGGCTAGAGATAGTCGCCCCCTTGTGGTCGGTATACAGGTGGTGCATGGTTGTCGTCAGCTCGTGTCGTGAGATGTTGGGTTAAGTCCCGCAACGAGCGCAACCCTTGTTCTGTGTTGCCAGCATGCCTTTCGGGGTGATGGGGACTCACAGGAGACTGCCGGGGTCAACTCGGAGGAAGGTGGGGACGACGTCAAATCATCATGCCCCTTATGTCTTGGGCTGCACACGTGCTACAATGGTCGGTACAAAGGGCTGCGATGCCGCGAGGCGGAGCGAATCCCAAAAAGCCGGCCTCAGTTCGGATTGGGGTCTGCAACTCGACCCCATGAAGTTGGAGTTGCTAGTAATCGCAGATCAGCATGCTGCGGTGAATACGTTCCCGGGCCTTGTACACACCGCCCGTCACGTCACGAAAGTCGGTAACACCCGAAGCCGGTGGCCTAACCCGTAAGGGGAGGAGCCGTCGAAGGTGGGACCAGCGATTGGGACGAAGTCGTAACAAGGTAGCCGTACCGGAAGGTGCGGCTGGATCACCTCCTTTCTAAGGAGCAATATGCCGCTTGCAGGCGAATGTCCTGCACGGTTGCTCATGGGTGGAACGTTGACTATTCGGCACACAGGATCAACTACTGCAAGTACTGCTTCGGCGTGGAACGCGGTTGATCGATTCTGGGTGTCGGGCACGTTGTTGGGTCCTGAGGGAACGGCCGTATGGTCTGTTTCTTCAGTGCCGGTCTCATGCGAGGTGGTCTTCGGGCTGCTGAGTGTGGGTGTCTGGTCGTTGTTTGAGAACTGCACAGTGGACGCGAGCATCTGTGGCCAAGTTTTTAAGGGCGCACGGTGGATGCCTTGGCACCAGGAACCGATGAAGGACGTGGGAGGCCACGATAGTCCCCGGGGAGCCGTCAACCAGGCTTTGATCCGGGGGTTTCCGAATGGGGAAACCCGGCAGTCGTCATGGGCTGTCACCCATACCTGAACACATAGGGTATGTGGAGGGAACGCGGGGAAGTGAAACATCTCAGTACCCGCAGGAAGAGAAAACAACCGTGATTCCGGGAGTAGTGGCGAGCGAAACCGGATGAGGCTAAACCGTATTGGTGTGAGACCCGGCAGGGGTTGCCGATACGGGGTCGTGGGATTTTTCTTGACCGGTCTGCCGGCCGGTCGGCGAGTCAGAAACCGTACAGGTAGTCGAAGGACATGCGAAAGGTCCGGCGTAGAGGGTAAGACCCCCGTAGGCGAAATCTGTACGGCTCGTTTGAAGAACTCCCAAGTAGCACGGGGCCCGAGAAATCCCGTGTGAATCTGGCGGGACCACCCGCTAAGCCTAAATATTCCCTGGTGACCGATAGCGGATAGTACCGTGAGGGAATGGTGAAAAGTACCGCGGGAGCGGAGTGAAATAGTACCTGAAACCGTGTGCCTACAAGCCGTGGGAGCGTCGGACATGCAGCTTGCTGTGTGTCTCGTGACTGCGTGCCTTTTGAAGAATGAGCCTGCGAGTTTGCGGTGTGTAGCGAGGTTAACCCGTGTGGGGTAGCCGTAGCGAAAGCGAGTCCGAACAGGGCGATACAGTTGCATGCCCAAGACCCGAAGCGGAGTGATCTAGCCATGGGCAGGTTGAAGCGGAGGTAAGACTTCGTGGAGGACCGAACCCACCAGGGTTGAAAACCTGGGGGATGACCTGTGGTTAGGGGTGAAAGGCCAATCAAACTCCGTGATAGCTGGTTCTCCCCGAAATGCATTTAGGTGCAGCGTCACGTGTTTCTTGCCGGAGGTAGAGCACTGGATAGGCGATGGGCCTCACCGGGTTACTGACCTTAGCCAAACTCCGAATGCCGGTAAGTGAGAGCGTGGCAGTGAGACTGTGGGGGATAAGCTCCATGGTCGAGAGGGAAACAGCCCAGAACACCGACTAAGGTCCCTAAGCGTGTGCTAAGTGGGAAAGGATGTGGAGTCGCAGAGACAACCAGGAGGTTGGCTTAGAAGCAGCCACCCTTGAAAGAGTGCGTAATAGCTCACTGGTCAAGTGATTCCGCGCCGACAATGTAGCGGGGCTCAAGCACATCACCGAAGTCGTGTCATTGCAGCATGAAGGGCCAACGCCTGCTGTGATGGGTAGGGGAGCGTCGTGTGCCGGGTGAAGCGGCGGTGGAAACCAGTCGTGGACGGTACACGAGTGAGAATGCAGGCATGAGTAGCGATACAAGAGTGGGAAACTCTTGCGCCGATTGACCAAGGGTTCCTGGGTCAAGCTGATCTGCCCAGGGTAAGTCGGGACCTAAGGCGAGGCCGACAGGCGTAGTCGATGGACAACGGGTTGATATTCCCGTACCCGCTTTGAAGCGCCAACGCTGAACCAGGTGATGCTAAAGCCGTGAAGCCGGCCCGGAGTCTTCGGACAAAGGGACGTGGTGGAGCCGCTGATCCAAGTCTGTACTAGGTGAGCGATGGGGTGACGCAGGAAGGTAGTCCAGCCCGGGCGGTGGTTGTCCCGGGGTAAGGGTGTAGGGCGTTGTGTAGGCAAATCCGCACAACAATAGCCTGAGACCTGATGCCGAGCCGATTGTGGTGAAGTGGATGATCCTATGCTGTCGAGAAAAGCCTCTAGCGAGTTTCATGGCGGCCCGTACCCCAAACCGACTCAGGTGGTCAGGTAGAGAATACCGAGGCGTTCGGGTGAACTATGGTTAAGGAACTCGGCAAAATGCCCCCGTAACTTCGGGAGAAGGGGGGCCATTCCTGGTGACGGCACTTGCTGCCAGAGCTGGGGGTGGCCGCAGAGACCAGCGAGAAGCGACTGTTTACTAAAAACACAGGTCCGTGCGAAGCCGTAAGGCGATGTATACGGACTGACGCCTGCCCGGTGCTGGAACGTTAAGGGGACCGGTTAGCTCTGATTCGTCGGGGCGAAGCTGAGAACTTAAGCGCCAGTAAACGGCGGTGGTAACTATAACCATCCTAAGGTAGCGAAATTCCTTGTCGGGTAAGTTCCGACCTGCACGAATGGCGTAACGACTTCTCGACTGTCTCAACCATAGGCCCGGTGAAATTGCATTACGAGTAAAGATGCTCGTTTCGCGCAGCAGGACGGAAAGACCCCGGGACCTTTACTATAGCTTGATATTGGTGTTCGGTTCGGCTTGTGTAGGATAGGTGGGAGACTTTGAAGCCGTGACGCCAGTCATGGTGGAGTCGTCGTTGAAATACCACTCTGGTCGTGCTGGATGTCTAACCTGGGTCCGTGATCCGGATCAGGGACAGTGTCTGGTGGGTAGTTTAACTGGGGCGGTTGCCTCCTAAAGAGTAACGGAGGCGCCCAAAGGTTCCCTCAGCCTGGTTGGCAATCAGGTGTTGAGTGTAAGTGCACAAGGGAGCTTGACTGTGAGACTGACGGGTCGAGCAGGGACGAAAGTCGGGACTAGTGATCCGGCGGTGGCTTGTGGAAGCGCCGTCGCTCAACGGATAAAAGGTACCCCGGGGATAACAGGCTGATCTTCCCCAAGAGTCCATATCGACGGGATGGTTTGGCACCTCGATGTCGGCTCGTCGCATCCTGGGGCTGGAGTAGGTCCCAAGGGTTGGGCTGTTCGCCCATTAAAGCGGTACGCGAGCTGGGTTTAGAACGTCGTGAGACAGTTCGGTCCCTATCCGCTGTGCGCGTAGGAGTGTTGAGAAGGGCTGTCCCTAGTACGAGAGGACCGGGACGGACGAACCTCTGGTGTGCCAGTTGTCCTGCCAAGGGCATGGCTGGTTGGCTACGTTCGGGAGGGATAACCGCTGAAAGCATCTAAGCGGGAAGCCTGCTTCGAGATGAGCACTCCCACCTCCTTGAGAGGGTAAGGCTCCCAGTAGACGACTGGGTTGATAGGCCGGATATGGAAGCCCTGTGAGGGGTGGAGTTGACCGGTACTAATAGGCCGAGGGCTTGTCCTCAGTTGCTCGCGTCCACTGTGTTGTTCTGAAACAACGACCCCCATGACATGGCCTGTCGTGGGTGCGGTTGACAGTTTCATAGTGTTTCGGTGGTCATAGCGTGAGGGAAACGCCCGGTTACATTCCGAACCCGGAAGCTAAGCCTCACAGCGCCGATGGTACTGCAGGGGGGACCCTGTGGGAGAGTAGGACGCCGCCGAACAATCATTGTGAAGAACCCCCGTCGGGAAACCGACGGGGGTTCTTTGCGTTCTGCGTGAATTACCGCGCGAACGGCTGTGGAGGTATTTCCCCGGACGGGAAGGGGATTGCTGTCCGGGTGGGAATACCGTTGGACTGGGTGGCGGAGTACCTTAAAGCCCCGCGCCAATGGCCCCGAGAAGCGCCGGGAAAGCCCCTTGGAGGCATTCGACGGAAGCCCGGGTGGGGGAGTTCCGCCACCCGTCGAAAGGCACTGAGAAGCCCCGCCACCGGATCGGTGGCGGGGCTTTTTCGTGTTCCCCCGGTGGGGCCGGGAGCCTTTGTCAGAGGCGGCCGGCGGCCTTGAGGGCGAGGTAGGTGTCGGCCAGGGCCGGGGCGATCGAGGTGGGCGGGGCGTCGAGGACGGTGATGCCGGCGCGGGTGAGGCGGTCGGCGGTGAGGCGGCGGTCGGCACGGGTCTGTTCGGCTGCGGCGGCGCCGTAGACGGCCTCGACCGTGCCGCGGCCGGCGGCGAGCTCGTCGAGGTGGGGGTCGGAGACGGACGCGAGGACGACCTCGTGGCGCTTGGTGAGGAGCGGCAGGAGCGGGAGCAGGCCGTCCTCGACGGAGGCCGCGTCCAGGCCGGTGAGCAGCACGATCAGCGAGCGGTGCGGCGCCATCTTCAGGGCGGTGGCGACCAGCGAGCGCATGTCGGTCTCGTAGAGGGCGGGTTCCAGGACGGCCATCGCGTTGGTGAAGGCCGGGAGGATCTCGCCCGGGGAGCGGCCGGCCACCGCGGTCCGCTTGCGCAGGTCGTGGGCGAGCAGGTCGACCCGGTCGCCCGCCTTGGTGGCGAGCGCGGTGAGCAGCAGTGCGGCGTCGAGCGAGGCGTCGAGCCGGGGAGCGTCGCCGACCCGGCCGGCGGAGGTGCGGCCGGTGTCGAGGACGACCAGGATGTGCCGGTCGCGCTCGGGGCGCCAGGTGCGGACGGCGACGGTGTGGCGGCGGGCGCTGGCCCGCCAGTCGATGGAGCGGATGTCGTCGCCGGGCAGGTACTCGCGGAGGGAGTCGAATTCGGTGCCCTGGCCGCGGGTCAGGACCGAGGTCCGGCCGTCGAGTTCGCGCAGTCGGGCGAGCCGGGAGGGCAGGTGCTTGCGGCTGGCGAACGGGGGCAGGGCGCGGACCGTCCAGGGGACGAGGTGCGAGCCCTGGCGTCCGGCCAGGCCGAGCGGGCCGAGCGAACGGACGGTCACCTTGTGGGAGTGGTGGTCCCCGCGCCGGGTCGGGGTGAGGACGGTGGTGACGCGGCGGCGTTCGTGGCCGGGGACGCGCAGGGTGTGCCGGGAGGCGGCGAACGCGGTGCCGGGCCGCCAGGCCGACGGGGCCCAGGCGTCGCGGATCCGGGCCCGCAGGGGCCGTCCGGCCGGGTTGGTGACGGTCAGTTCGACCGAGGCGGGCTCGCCGAGCCGGACCGTGGTGTCGCCGCCCCGGTCGATCCGCAGGCTGCGGACGGGGGCGGCGAGCACCAGGTCGAGGGCGACGGCGAGCAGGACCGCGCCGGTGACGGCGCCGATGCCCGTCCAGGAGGGCAGCAGCAGGCCCGTGACGAGGGCGCCGAGCGCGGCGAGCAGGGCGGTTCGCCCGGTGATGGCCATGCGGTGCGTTCCTTCGTCGGGGCCGACGGTGAGGCGGCGAAACGTGGGGCGGTGGGACCCGGGGCGGGGATCAGCGCGGGGCCGGGGTCTGGGCGAGGACGGCCTGGATCACGGAGTCCGCGGTGACGCCCTCCATCTCGGCCTCGGCCCGCAGGGCGACGCGGTGCCGCAGGGTGGGCAGGGCGAGCGCCTTGACGTCGTCGGGGGTGACGTAGTCGCGGCCGGCCAGCCAGGCCCAGGCGCGGGAGGCACCGAGCAGCGCGGTGGCGCCGCGCGGGGAGACGCCGATGGAGAGCGAGGGCGACTGCCGGGTGGCCCGGCAGAGGTCGACGATGTAGGCGAGCACCTCGGGGGCGACGGTCAGCTTGGCGATCTGCTCGCGGGCGGCGGCGATGTGCTCGGCGCCGGCGACCGGGCGCACGCCGGCAGCGGCGAGGTCGCGCGGGTCGAAGCCGGCCGCGTGCCGGGCGAGGACCTGGAACTCCTGGTCCCGGTCGGGCAGCGGGAGGATCAGCTTGAGCAGGAAGCGGTCGAGCTGGGCCTCGGGCAGCGGGTAGGTGCCCTCGTACTCGACCGGGTTCTGGGTCGCGGCGACCAGGAACGGCACCGGCAGGGCGCGCGGCTCGCCGTCGACGGTGACCTGCCGTTCCTCCATGGCCTCCAGCAGGGCGGCCTGGGTCTTCGGCGGGGTGCGGTTGATCTCGTCGGCGAGCAGCAGGTTGGTGAAGACCGGGCCGGGCTGGAAGGAGAACTCGGCGGTGCGGGCGTCGTAGACCAGGGAGCCGGTGACGTCACCGGGCATCAGGTCGGGGGTGAACTGGATGCGCTTGGTCCCCAGGCTGAGCGCGGTGGAGAGGGTGCGGATCAGCAGGGTCTTGGCCACCCCGGGGACGCCTTCGAGCAGCACGTGGCCGCCGCAGAGCAGGGCGACGACGAGGCCGGTGACGGCGGCGTCCTGGCCGACGACGGCCTTCGCGATCTCGGCGCGCAGGGCGGTGAGCGCCTCGCGCGGGTCGCCGAGTCGGGGGTCGCCGAGCCTCGGGTCGACGGCGGGGCCGGGGACGGTGCTGCCGGGGACGGTGGGGCCGGTGGTGGCGGGCGCCGGGCCGGGGGTGATGCGGAGCTGGGTGGTGGCCTTCTCGGTCACGGCTTCCGTACCTGCCTTTCGAGGGTGTCGAGGTCGTCGGCGAGCCGCAGCAGTGCGGCGTCGTCGGTCGGGGGAGGGCCGTACAGCAGGGCCGCGGCTTCCCCGGCGGGCCGCTCGGGGAGGCGGTCCGCGACGGCCGCGCAGAGGGCGGTGGGGTCGGGTGCGCCGGCCACGGGCGGGACGCCGAGGGCCGGGGCGATGCGCAGCGCGGTGGCGCGGCGCAGGGCGTCGGCGGCGCGGCCCCGGGCCTTGGCCCGGCGGTAGAGGCGGGCGCGGCCCTCGGTGGTCTCGGAGGCGCGGACCACGACCGGCAGCTTCTCGTCGACCACCGGGCCGAGCCGCCGGGCCCGCCAGAGCGCGGCGAGCAGGACGGCGATGCCGAGCTGGTAGCCGGCCCAGGTCCAGCCCTCGGGGATGTAGTCCTGGAAGCTCTTGCGCCCGCCCTCGGCGACCGGGGCGGTGTAGTCGGGCAGGTGCCAGGTGAGGTGCGGCCGGGAGCCCAGCAGGCCGACTCCGAGGGCGGCGTTGCCGTCCTTCCCGAGCAGCTCGTTGGTGAGGAACTCGCCGCTGCCGAGGACCACGACATCGGTGTTCCGGCCGGTGGTGACGGCGACCACGGGGTAGCCGTGGCCGCGCGGGTAGCAGCCCTCGCCTCGGCTGCCGGCGGTGTAGAGCAGGCCGCCGAGGTGGGCGCTGCCGGCCCGGACGGCCTCCGGGAGGGAGCAGCCGGGTTCGGTGGTGCGCACGCCGGCGTAGGGGGCGCCGCCGTTCTCGTCGGAGGTGCGGACGCCGGGCACGAGGGCGCTGAGGGCGGCGGGGCCGGGGGCGACCAGGACCACCCGGCCGTACCGGGCGGCGGCGACGGCGGCCAGTTGTTCGGGGGTGAGCAGGTCGGGCTCGGGCAGGACGAGGGTGTCGGTGCCGGTGGGCCGGACGGCCGGGTCGGCGGTGAGGGCGACCTGGAGGCCCTCGCGCTCCAGGAGGGCGATCACGGCGTGGCTGCCGGCGGGCTCGTAGGAGCGGGGGTCGAGCGGCGGGTACCGGCGCTCCTGGTTGACGGCCGCGAGCAGGACGGCGGCGAGCAGCAGGAGGGCGGCGGTGAGCAGGTACCAGCGGGCGCGCCGCCACAGGCCGCGGCCGGTGGGGGCGGTGCTGGTGGCGACGGCGACGGCGACGGCGCCGGTGGCGGTCGGTGCGGGCCGCGGGGCGGCGGCCGGGTCGGTCGGGGGAGCGGGGGTGGCGCTGGTCATGCGGCTCCTCCGGCGGCCGGGGCGAGGACCGGGCGGGCGCGTTCGAGCGCCCGGTCGAGGTCGCGCAGCGACTGGTAGGCACCCTGGTCGGCGGTGCGCTCGCCGTACGCGATGTCGTCGAAGGCGCGGGCGGCCGAGGCGAGCTCGGCGGCGTGGGCGGGCAGTGCGCGCCCGGCCTCGGCGGCGGCCTCGTCAGCGGTGCGGCCGGGGCGGGCGTCGAGCAGGGTGCGCTCCTCCAGGCCCCGGACGAGGGCGCGCATCTGCTCGCGGACGGCCTCGGTCCAGCGGCCGGCGGCGGCGTGCCGTTCGGCGTCGGCCCGGTGCTCGGCGGCGCTGCGCGGGCCGATGTCGCCGAAGACCCCGGGGTCGGTGCGGGCGGCCCGCCCGGGGGCGCCGAGGCGCCACCAGAGGGCGGCGCCGACCACCGCGGCGACCAGCAGGAACAGGACCAGGCCGGTGGCGCCGCTGGTGCCGTCGCCGGTGAGCGCGCCCAGGGCCTCGTCGATCCGGGCCGTGATCCACTTGAGGATCCGTTCCTGGAGGCTCGGGTCGTGGCGGTGGTAGTCGGCGTTGAGCAGTTCGTCGCGGGCCGCGTCCTTGGCCGCGTCGCGCGGTGTCGTGACCGGGGCGCCACCCGCGAGCACGACGATCTCCCCCCGGATCGGCATCGGGCTCAGAGCCTTGTGGGGGCGGGGCCGGCCTGGTCGCCCCAGCCGGTGCCGCTCTGCCCGGGCAGGCCGGCGGCGCGGGCGAGCTCGATGTCGAGGGCCTCGCGGCGGATCCGCTGGTCGACGTAGAGCAGCACGCCGATGGTGGCGGTGAAGGGGAGGGTGACGGTGGAGGAGAGGACGCCGCCGATCGCCATGGCGACCAGCATCGCGGCGGGCATGCTGCCGGTCTGCCCGGAGTCGACCTGCGCGACGAAGTCGTCGAGGCCGATCGCCATGCCGATGACCGTGAACGGGGTGCTGATCACACCGCCGACGACCGCGGCGATGATCTGGCTGAGCACGGTGATGCCGCAGATCCGCCACCAGGAGCGGCGGACCAGCCGGCGGGAGCGGGAGAGGGCGGTGATGACGCCCTGCTTCTCCAGCATGAGGGCGGGGGCGGCCAGGCTGAGCTGGATGCCGATCCAGACGGCGACCGGGAGGCTGAGCAGGCCCACGACGACGAGCAGGCCGACGATCGCCGGTTCCTCGGCCCCGGAGACCAGGTAGCCGATCAGCGGGGCGAAGCCCAGCAGGAGGATGCCGCCGGCGATGAGGCCGGTGAGCAGGGTGAGGCCGACGAGCTGGAGCAGCCGCGGCCTGGCGTCGCGCCAGGCGTCCCCGATCGACACGGCCTGCCCGAGGACGGCGCGGCTGACCACCATGGTCAGCAGGGCCGAGGCGACCACGCCGAGCAGCATCGAGAGCGGCAGGCTGATCAGGGCGGTCAGCACCGGGGTGAGGTCGCCGGTGTCCCCCTGGATGGCGAGCTGGGCGCCGAGCGAGGCGCCCTGCTGGACGACCGCGACGCCGAGGGCGAGGCCGAGGGTGACCCGCCAGTGCTTGCGGACGGTGGAGACGGCGCCGTCGAGGATCTCGCCGAGGCCGAGCGGGCGCAGCGGGATCACGCCGGGCTTGGGGCTCTGCGGCACGCCCCAGCCGTACCCGCCGCCGGGCGGCTGCGGGCCCCAGCCGGGCGGCGGTCCGCCGTGGCCGGGCGGCGGTCCGCCGTGGCCGGGCTGCGTGCCCCAGGCGGGCTGCTGCCCGGCGTAGGGGGGCTGCGGGGCGCCGGGGGCGGTCCCCCAGGCGGGCGGGGTGTCCTTGGGCGGTGCCGACTGGCCGGGCACGGCGGCGGGCGCGTCGGCGGTGGGCCGGGCGCCGTCGCGGGGCGGCTCGGACGAGCCGGGCGAGGCCCAGCCCGGAGTGTCGGTCATCACTGCTCCTCGGAGGGCTTCGGGGGCGCGGCACCGGGTGGATCTTCACCCGCGCGCAGCGCCCATCGTGCCATGGTGCCCGGACGCACCCCAGGGGGAGCCGGTTGCTGAACGGCAACGGCCGGGGGGCGGACGTTCCGTCGGCTCCGCCGGGGGCCCGGGGGGCGGGAGGGGGCAGGAAATTGGCCCGGTTTGGCTTGAATTGGACCGGATCGCCAGTTGGCCGTTCTGGAGCAATGGGACTGCTGTGCGGCAGGTCACAATCCGGTAATGAGAAGATGGACGCATGAAGGGACGCGTCCTCGTCGTTGATGACGACTCCGCACTGGCCGAGATGCTCGGCATTGTGCTGCGTGGTGAGGGTTTTGAGCCGTTTTTCGTCGCGGATGGGGACAGGGCGCTAGCCGCGTTCCGGGAGACCAAGCCGGATCTGGTGCTGCTGGACCTGATGCTGCCCGGACGGGACGGCATCGACGTCTGCCGTCAGATCCGGGCCGAGTCCGGTATTCCGATCGTCATGCTGACCGCCAAGACCGACACGGTCGATGTCGTGGTCGGCCTGGAGTCGGGTGCCGACGACTATGTGACCAAGCCGTTCAAGCCCAAGGAACTGGTGGCCCGCGTGCGGGCCCGGCTCCGCAGGGCCGAGGAGCCGACTCCGGAGCAGCTCACCATCGGCGATCTGGTGATCGACGTGGCCGGCCACTCGGTGAAGCGGGACGGCCGGGGCATCCCGCTGACCCCGCTGGAGTTCGACCTGCTGGTGGCGCTGGCCCGCAAGCCCTGGCAGGTGTTCACCCGCGAGGTGCTGCTGGAGCAGGTCTGGGGCTACCGGCACGCGGCGGACACCCGACTGGTCAACGTCCATGTGCAGCGTCTGCGCTCCAAGATCGAGAAGGACCCGGAGCGTCCCGAGATCGTGGTGACCGTCCGCGGCGTCGGCTACAAGGCCGGGCCCAGCTGACGTGATGTACCGGGCCGACGAGACCCCGGCGGGTACCGCGACCGACGGGGGTGGCGGCGCCGTGCGCGGGGACGTACTGAGTTCGACCGTGCGCAGCCGCCGCCGGCGGGGGCCGGTCGCCCTGCTCGCGCTGGTGAACCGACAGCTGCGCCGCCCCCTGAACCGGGTGGCGGCGCTGTACCGGCGGTCGATCCAGCTGCGGGTGGTGGCGGCGACGCTGCTGCTGTCGGTCGTGGTGGTGATGGTGCTGGGCGTCGTCGTGGTGGCGCAGGTGCGCACCGGGCTGCTGGAGACCAAGCGGTCGGCGGCCCGGGACCAGGCGCTCGCGGGGTTCCAGACCGAGCTGAAGAAGATCGACGACGCGGACGACCTGCGGCTGCGGACACCGACCACCGATTCGGCCCCCGAGGGGCTGGGCACCTGGCTGCTCCAGCAGGTCGGCGACCTGGCGGCGAGCGGGCAGAACGTCTACTCGGTGATCGCGATGCTGCCCGGCACCGGCCAGACCGTCCAGCCGGAGAAGGCCGGCCTCGGCCCGCGCTACTCCGCGGACATCCTGCCGAGCAGCATCCCCGACAGCCTGAAGGCCAGGGTCGCGCAGGAGCCCGGCCAGAGCTTCAGCCAGCCCACCCGGATCCAGCGCTCGCCGGAGAGCCACGCGGACACCGAGCCCGGGCTGGTCTTCGGGCAGCAGTTCACCGGGCCCGGCAACGGCAGCTACCAGCTGTACTACGTCTTCTCCTTCGGCCAGGAGACCAAGACCCTGGGCCTGGTCACCGGCACGCTGGCGACCGCCGGGGTGTTCGTGGTGATCATGATGGGCGGCATCGCCTGGCTGGTGGTGCGCCAGGTGGTGACACCGGTCCGGATGGCCGCCGGGATCTCCGAGCGGCTGGCCGCCGGGCACCTGGAAGAGCGGATGAAGGTCACCGGCACGGACGACATCGCCAGGCTGGGCGAGTCGTTCAACCGGATGGCCAACGCGCTGCAGGCGCAGATCCGGCAGCTGGAGGAGCTCTCCCGGGTGCAGCGGCGCTTCGTCTCGGACGTGTCGCACGAGCTGCGCACGCCGCTGACCACCGTCCGGATGGCCGCCGACCTCATCTACGACAGCCGCGAGGACCTCGACCCGATGGCGGCCCGCTCCGCCGAACTGCTCCAGGGGCAGCTGGACCGCTTCGAGTCGCTGCTCGCCGACCTGCTGGAGATCAGCCGCTTCGACGCGGGCGCGGCCGTCCTGGACGCCGAGCCGGTCGACCTGCGCGAGATCGTCGGCCGGGTGGTCGAGGCCGCCGATCCGCTGGCGCAGGCCAAGGGCAGTGCCGTGGTGATCCGCGGCGACGGCGAGCCGGTGCTGGCCGAGGTCGACTCCCGGCGGATCGAGCGCATCCTGCGCAACCTGGTGGTCAACGCGCTGGAGCACGGCGAGGGCCGGGACGTCGTGGTCCGGCTGGGTTCGCGGGACGGCGCGGTCGCCATCGGCGTCCGGGACTACGGCATCGGCCTCAAGCCGGGCGAGGCGTCCCGGGTGTTCCACCGGTTCTGGCGGGCCGACCCGTCCCGGGTGCGGACCACCGGCGGCACCGGTCTCGGCCTGTCGATCGCGGTCGAGGACGCGCATCTGCACGGCGGCTGGCTGCAGGCCTGGGGGGAGCCGGGCGGCGGCTCGCACTTCCGGCTCACCATGCCGCGCACCCGCGGCGGCGAGATCAGCCGGGCGCCGTTCCGGCTGGAGCCGGAGGACTCCCGCAACAACCGGGGCCTGGGTACCTACGGGGCGCCGTACCGGCGGGCCGCGCGCCCGGCCGGGGCGACCGCCCTCACCGCGACCGACGAGCAGGCCGTCCCGGAGACGCCGGACACCTCCGGCAGCGGGTTCGGCAGCGGGCTCGGCGGTGTGCTGAGCATCGGTCCCGGCCTCGGCCGGCGGCCGGTCGAGGGCCCGCGCGCGGATCCGTCCGACGTACTGCCGGTCGGTGCGGGGTACGGTGCGACCGGGGCCCAGGTCGTGGTGGACCCGACGCCCGGTCGGCCGTCGGTGACACAGCGGACCGCGGGACCGGACGAGGCCGCAGGGGCGGACGGCACGGGTGGAACGGACACGGAGGGGTCGCAGCGTGCGAAGGACCAGCGCCAGGATTGAGCTGCGGCTGGCCGGGACGGCGGGCGCGCTGGTGGGTGCCCTGCTGGCCGGCGGCTGCGCGGCGATGCCGGATTCCGGGGGCGTCACCAAGATCGAGCTGTCCAAGAGCTCGGCGGAGAAGAACCTCCAGGTCAGGGTCTTCCCGGTGGAGCCCGCCAAGGGAGCCAAGCCGCAGGACCTGCTGGCCGGCTTCCTCGACGCGCTGACCGCCGACGACAGCTATGTGACGGCGCGCAAGTACCTGACGCCCGACGCCCGGACCACTTGGAACCCCGAGGCGGGCATCAAGGTGCTCGCCGCCAACCCGGGGCACCTCAAGGTGAGCGTGACCGACAACGACACCGAGATGTCGATCCCGGTCCCCGGGCAGCTGGTCTCCCAGGTGGACGACCGGCACTCGTACATCGGCGACTCACCGCGCATGATCGAGTTCAACTTCTCCTTCGTGCGGGAGAAGGCCGGCGAGTGGCGGATCGACAAGCTGCCGGACGGGCTGATCCTCAACGAGGTCAACTTCCGCAACAGCTACCGCCAGGTCGACCGGTTTTTCTACGCCGCGCCCGACCCGTCCGCGCCGACGGCGGCCTCGGTGACCAACCAGGACGTGCTGATCGCCGACCCGATCTATCTGCGGCGCCGAATAGACCCGCTGGGTTCGGCGGTCCGCGCGCTGGTCTCGGGGCCGTCGACCTGGCTGGCGCCGGTCGCCAGCTCCGCCTTCCCGGCGGGCCTCGGGCCCAACGCCGTCGATTCGGTGACCCTGGACGACAACCGCACCGGGCACGTGACGCTCGTCGGGGTCGACCTCGGCAGTGCCACCGCCTGCCGGCGGATGGCCACCCAGCTCCTCTACACCCTTGCCGACCAGGGCACCGGGCAGGTCGAACGGCTGGAGCTCAAGGCCAAGCACGGCGGTCCGGTCTGTCAGGCGAGCCGCGCCGACGAGCCCGCGACCGGGCCCGGCTCGCTGGCCGGGCAGATGTCCACCCGGCAGTTCTACCAGCGGGCCGACGACGGCGTGCTGCACGAGACGCGCGGGGACGCCGTGGGCGAGCCCGTGCATGGACCGCTGGGACGGGCGCAGCAGAGCGGGCGGCCGCTGGGCGCGGTCGCGGTGGCCCGTGACGGCGAGCGCGCCGCGGCGATCAGCGCCGACGGCCACCAGCTCTTCACGGTGCCGTTCCTGGACTCGCTGCCGGCCATGCCGCAGCCGGTGCTCACCACGCCGAGCCGCCCCGGCTCGAAGGGTGACGACGGGCTGACCTCGCCGACCTGGGACGGGCGCGGCGACCTGTACGTGGTGGACCGCGACCCGACGGCGCCGCGGGTGCTGATGGTGCGGGACAAGCAGGCCGTCCCGGTGGCGGTGGACGACCTGGTCGGGCGCTCGGTGCAGGGCATCAAGGTGTCCTCGGACGGTGTCCGGGTCGCCCTGCTGCTGAAGGAGGGCAAGGAGAGCAAGGACCAGCGGCTCTGGCTGGGGCTGCTCGTCCACGGCGGTACCAAGGACGCCCCGACCGCGAGGATCACCGGGCTGCGGCTGGCCAACCCGGCGTTCCAGGAAGTCCTGGCGGTGTCCTGGGCGGAGGCCGACCAACTGCTGGTGCTGGGCAAGGAGAAGGACAAGGCCCAGCAGTTGCAGTACATCAGCACCGACGGGTCGCAGAACCGGGACGCGCGGCTGCTGGGCGGCGGGGAGATGGTCGCCGTCGCCGCGTCGGAGTCGCGGGGGACGAACGCGCTGCCGGTGCCGCCGGTGCTGGCGCTGGAGAGGGCAACGGGCAAGCCGTACCGGCTGGTCAACAACCAGTGGCGGGAGCTGGTGCTGCCCTACAACGCCTCCGCGTTCGTCTACCCGGGCTGACGCCCGGCGCCCGTCACCAGCGGGGGTTGTCCGGGTCGGGGGTGTCCGGGCGGCGCCGGTGGTGGTGCGGGACGGCGGCCGCGACCGTGGCGGCCGCGGCGGGCGGCAGGCCGACGGCGGACAGTGCCCGGGTCGCCTCGACGAGGCTGGCGCCGGTGGTCACCAGGTCGTCGACCAGGACCGGCCGGTACCCGGCGGGGCCGGGACGCTCTGTCGGGGAGGGTCGCCGGAGGCGGCCGGGCGGCCGCACGGTGAGCGCGCCCCGCAGATTGTGGTGGCGCTCGGCCGCGGAGAGTCCGGCCTGGTCGGCGACCGGCCGGGCGTGGCGCAGCAGCGGCAGCGCGCGGGCGTCCAGGCCCTCCCGGCGCAGGGCCCCGGCGGCGGCGCGGGCCAGCCGCAGCGTGGGGTCGTGCCCCCGGGCGCGGACCGCCGCCCGGGCCGAGGGGACCGGGACCAGCAGCAGCGGTGCCCGCCCCGGGCCCGGGCCGAGTGCGGAGCGCACCGCCCGGGCCAGCGCCTCGCCGAGCGGGCCGGCCAGCCCCAGCGCGCCGCGCTCCTTGTGGGCGAGCAGCAGTCGCCGGACCGGACCCTCGTACGGCGCGGCGGCGTGCGCCCGGGGGAGGGCCGCGGCGGGCGTCGGCGGGGTGGTGGCGAGGAGACGGCGGCACCCCGGGCACAGGTGGCCGAGGTCCGCGCCGCAGCCCGCGCAGGGGGCCGGGAGCAGCGCGTCGAGGACGCCGGTCAGGACGTGGGCGAAGGGCCCCCGGCCGGACTGCCGGTGGGGTGGTGCGGAGGTCCGCTGCACGGCTGCTCCTCGCGGGTGGGACACGGAGAGTGAGCAAAGAATGCGCCGTACGGGGGGTGTTGTCCAGGTATTTACCTGTGTTTCACTCGCGAGAGGGTAGACAGGGGTGCACCAGCTTGACCGCCGGCCCGTCACTCCGTCATACCCGAACTCTCCGCCGGAGAGGCGAAAACCCCGTGTGAGGTGTTCGATAAGGCTCCAGGGGGTTTCAACCGTCCCTGGTGGGGAGGAAGTGCAGTGAGGGCCAGTCGTTCCCACCGTTGCCGGTGGAGCGGAGGGCCGGCGGAAGTATCGGCTGGTCCGGCTGGTCTCAGTCCGGTCCGGTAGCACCCGGGCCGGCGACAGAACGAGGGATCGGAGTTCTGCGTGGACATCGTCGTCAAGGGCCGCAAGACCGAGGTGCCGAAGAGGTTCCGGGATCACGTGGCCGAGAAGCTGGAGAAGGTCCAGAAGTTCGACACCAAGGCGATCAGCCTCGATGTCGAGGTGTCCAAGGAACACAACCCGCGGCAGGCCGACCGGTCCGACCGCGTGGAGATCACCCTCCGTACCCGTGGCCCGGTGATCCGGGCCGAGGCCGCCGCCGCTGACCCCTACGCGGCGCTCGATCTGGCCTCGGCGAAGCTCGACGCCCAACTGCGCAAGTCCGCGGACCGGCGTCGGGTCCACAAGGGCGGCAGCGGCAGCCGCACCCCGATCAGCGTCGCCGAGGCGACCGCGGCCCTCGCCGCGCTGCCCGAGTCGAAGCCGTCGGAGAGCAGCACCAACGGGGCCGTCCGCAAGACCATGATGGGATCCCTGGAAGTGGAGGGCGAAGGCCCGCTGGTGGTCCGGGAGAAGACCCACCCGGCCGCCCCGATGGCGCTCGACCAGGCGCTCTACGAGATGGAGCTGGTCGGCCACGACTTCTACCTGTTCGTGGAGAAGGACAGTGGCCTGCCGAGTGTCGTGTACCGCCGGCACGGTTACCACTACGGCGTGATCCACCTGAAGGCCGACGGTTCGTCCGTCGAGGGTGGTGGCGCCGGTGGTGCGATCGGCGCGGGCGACGACGAGGACTGACCGTCCGGACAGCAGGAGAGGGGTGACCCCGGTGGCGCTGCCGCCGGGGTCACCGGCGTTCCGGGGCGCGGTACGTCGTGTTCGGGGGCCGGGGCACGGTACGTCGTGCTCAGGGGGCCGGTGGGCCGGGATCCGGGGCCGGTATGCGGACACCGGTCACCGGACAGGTCACCCGTTGCGGGGCAATCGGCACCGGAGGGTGACCGCGAGGGCCCCCGTCCGTGGAATGATTGGCCGACGACGACCGGCGACGGGGGAGGAGCGGATGGGGGATCACTTCGGGCTGGGGCCCGCGACAGTGCCGGTCGTGGGGGTGTCGCCCGGCCTGGGGGCCGAGTCCGACTACGCACCGCGCCGGGGGGAGCCGATCCGCGTCCTGGTGGTGGACGACCACGCGTTGTTCCGCCGCGGCCTGGAGATCGTGCTGGCCGAGGAGGAGGACATCACCGTCGTCGGCGAGGCCGGGGACGGCGCGGAGGCGGTGCTCAAGGCGGCCGACCTGCTGCCCGACATCATCCTCATGGACGTCAGGATGCCGCGTCGCAGCGGGATCGAGGCCTGCACCGCGATCAAGGACGTCGCACCCAGCACCAAGATCATCATGCTGACGATAAGCGACGAGGAGGCCGACCTCTACGAGGCGATCAAGGCGGGGGCCACCGGCTACCTGCTCAAGGAGATCTCCACCGACGAGGTCGCCACCGCGATCCGCGCGGTCGCCGACGGGCAGTCCCAGATCAGCCCGTCGATGGCGTCCAAGCTGCTCACCGAGTTCAAGTCGATGATCCAGCGCCGCTCCGACGAACGGGACTTGGTGCCCGCGCCGCGACTGACGGACCGGGAGCTGGAGGTGCTGAAGCTGGTGGCCACCGGGATGAACAACCGGGAGATCGCCAAGGAGTTGTTCATCAGCGAGAACACCGTGAAGAACCATGTGCGCAACATCCTGGAGAAGCTGCAGCTGCACTCCCGGATGGAGGCCGTGGTGTACGCGATGCGGGAGAAGATCCTCGAAATAGGGTGACCGCGGGGCCCGGTGGGCCCGGCGGGCCCCGACCGCCGGGGCGGTCGGGGCATCCCGTGCGGGTGCCCGGTCAGGCCAGCAGCCGCTCCAGCGCCGGGCGCAGCGACTCGTCGTGCAGCGCCTCGACCCGGACGGCGTCGCAGCCCACCCAGCCGGCCGCCTCGCGCAGCGCGTCGGCCAGTGCCTCCAGGTGCCGGGGGGAGTCCAGCGAGACCTGACGCGCCACCAGGGTCTTCCCCTCGCGGGCCGGGTCGACCCGGCCGACGAGCCGGCCGCCGGTCAGGACCGGCATCGCGAAGTAGCCGTGCACCCGCTTGTGCTTGGGGGTGTAGGCCTCCAACCGGTGGAGCATGCCGAAGATCCGCTCGGTGCGCGGGCGGTCCCAGACCAGCGAGTCGAAGGGCGACAGCAGCGTGGTGCGGTGGCGGCCGCGCGGCGTCGTGGCGAGTGCCTCGGGGTCGGCCCAGGCCGCGCCGGGGCTGCCGTTCGGGCCCCAGCCGGCCACCTCGACCGGGACCAGGCCGGAGTCGGGCAGCACCGCGTCCACCTGCTCGGCGCGCAGCCGGTAGTAGTCGACGATGTCGGCCCGGGTGGCCACGCCGAGGGCCGCGCCGGACTGGGCGACCAGGGTGCGCAGGCACTCGGCGTCGTCCGGCTCGGCGGCGAACAGCTCGGCGGGGACGGCCTGTTCGGCCAGGGCGTAGACGCGCTTCCAGCTCCGGCGCTCGGTGCAGACCACGTCGCCGAAGGCCAGTGCGCGCTCCACCGCGATCTTGGTGTCCGACCAGTCCCACCAGTCGGCGGTCTTCTTGGCGCCGCCCAGCTCGGTCGAGGTGAGCGGCCCCTCGGCGCGCAGCTTGTCCAGCACCGAGCGGTAGGTCTCCGCCTCGCCCTGCTTGCCCCAGACGTGCGTCTTCGCGCGGTAGCGGCGGCGCCGGAAGGCGAACAGCGGCCACTCCTCCATCGGCAGGATGCACGCCGCGTGCGACCAGTACTCGAAGCTCGTGCCGGAACCCCAGTACGCCGTCTCGACCGTGGGGCGGCCGACCGCGCCGAGCCGGGCGTACGGCACGAGTTCGTGGGAGCGGGCCAGCACCGAGATGGTGTCGAGCTGGACGGAGCCGAGCCGGCGCAGCATCCCGCGCACCCCGCCGCGGCGGTCGGGCGCGCCGAGCAGGCCCTGGGCGCGCAGGGCGATCCGGCGAGCGTCGTCGGCACCGAGCGCGGTCACCGGGGCGGGGAGGGAGGACGGGCCCGAGACCGGGCCGGGGGTCGAGGCGGTCATGCCGGCGAGCCTAGAGGTGGGCACCGACAATTCGCCCGGCCGTCCGGAGTCCTGGAGTTCTGGGGTCCTGGGGCTCCGGACGTCCGGGCGGGCGGGCGCGGCGGTTCGGCCGGGGCCGGGTCAGTCCGCGAGGTCGCCGGGCAGCAGGGAGGCGATCCACGAGTCGTGGAACTGCCCGCGCTGCTCGGCGTACGCGCGCAGGGTGCCCTCGAAGCGGAAGCCGACCTTGGCGGCGACCGCGCGGGAGCCGTCGTTGCCCACGTAGGCGAGCCACTCCAGTCGGCGCAGGCCGAGTTCGGCCAGTCCGTAACGGGCCACCGCGGTGGCCGCCTCCACGGTGTAGCCGCGGCCGCGGAACTCCTTGGTCGCCCACCAGCCGATCTCGGCGACGGTCCCCCCGGCGCGGAGCGCCAGCCCCTGGGTGCCGACCAGTGCGCCGGACTCCCGCTCGAACACGCACCAGACCGGGTTCTCGCCGGTCCGCCAGCCGTTGAGGGCCAGATCGGACACGAAGTACTCGGCGTCGCTGCGCCGGTACGGACTCGGGACGACCGTCCAGCGCTGGATCTCCGGGTCCTGGCAGGCGGCGTTGATCGCGTCGATGTCCGACTCGCGCGGAGCGCGCAGCACGAGGCGCTCGGTGGTGAGGACGACGGGCTCGCGGGCGGGGTCGGCGGCGGGCGGGCCGGACTGCTCCCCGGCGCGGGGTTCGGGGCTTTCTTCCATGGGCGGATTATTTCGTCCAGAGATGAATCCGAGCATCCGATTAACGGTCCCGGGCGCCCAACTCTCCGGACGGCTGCCCGGTTTGCCCCGGTGGGGAATGCTATCGGGGCATGTGCTCGCAGGGGTGACACGGGAATACCGTGCTGACGCACCTCCCGAGGCATTGGGCTCCTCGCATACGATGGCCCGTGCGGTGGGGTGGATCCGCCGTGCAGTCGTCCAGTGCCAATACAGGCAAGGAGCCCGCTCACGTGTCCGTCTTCGACAAGATCCTGCGCGCCGGCGAAGGCAAGATCCTTCGCAAGCTGCAGCGGATTGCCGCCCAGGTCAACTCCATCGAAGAGGACTTCGTCAACCTCACCGACGCCGAGCTTCGCGCCCTGACGGACGAGTACAGGCAGCGACTCGTCGACGGCGAGTCCCTGGACGACATCCTCCCCGAGGCCTTCGCCACCGTCCGCGAGGCCGCCAAGCGCGTCCTCGGCCAGCGGCACTACGACGTCCAGATCATGGGCGGCGCCGCGCTGCACCACGGCTACGTCGCCGAGATGCGCACCGGTGAGGGCAAGACCCTCGTCGGCACCCTGCCCGCGTACCTGAACGCGCTCTCCGGCAAGGGCGTGCACCTCATCACGGTCAACGACTACCTCGCCGAGCGCGACTCGGAGTGGATGGGCCGGGTGCACCGCTTCCTCGGTCTCGAGGTCGGCGTGATCCTCGGCAACATGACGCCCGCCGAGCGCAAGCGCCAGTACGGGATGGACATCACGTACGGCACCAACAACGAGTTCGGCTTCGACTACCTGCGCGACAACATGGCCTGGTCGAAGGACGAGCTCGTCCAGCGCGGCCACAACTTCGCGGTGGTCGACGAGGTCGACTCGATCCTCATCGACGAGGCCCGGACCCCGCTGATCATCTCCGGCCCGGCCGACCAGGCGACCAAGTGGTACGCCGACTTCGCCAAGCTGGTGCTGCGCCTCAAGATCGACCGCGACTACGAGGTCGACGAGAAGAAGCGCACCGTGGGCATCCTCGAGGAGGGTGTCACCCGGGTCGAGGACTACCTCGGCATCGACAACCTCTACGAGTCGGTGAACACCCCGCTCGTCGGCTTCCTGAACAACGCCATCAAGGCCAAGGAGCTGTACAAGAACGACAAGGACTACGTCGTCATGAACGGCGAAGTCATGATCGTTGACGAGCACACCGGCCGTATCCTGGCCGGCCGCCGCTACAACGAGGGCATGCACCAGGCGATCGAGGCCAAGGAAGGGGTGGAGGTCCAGAACGAGAACCAGACCCTGGCCACCATCACCCTCCAGAACTTCTTCCGCCTGTACGACAAGCTGGCCGGTATGACCGGTACCGGTACCACCGAGGCGGCCGAGTTCCACCAGATCTACAAGCTCGGTGTGGTGCCGATCCCCACCAACAAGAACCCGCTGCGCATCGACCAGCCCGACCTCATCTACAAGTCGGAGCCGGCCAAGTTCGCGGCCGTGGTCGAGGACATCGCCGAGAAGCACGAGAAGGGCCAGCCGGTGCTGGTCGGCACCGTGTCGGTCGAGAAGTCCGAGTACCTGTCGCAGGAGCTGCGCAAGCGCGGCATCCCGCACGAGGTGCTGAACGCCAAGCACCACGAGCGCGAGGCGCAGATCGTCGCCCAGGCGGGCCGCAAGGGCGCCGTCACCGTCGCCACCAACATGGCCGGCCGAGGCACCGACATCATGCTCGGCGGCAACGCCGACCACCTCGCGGCGGCCGAGCTGGCGCAGCGCGGGATCACCCCGGAGGACAGCCCGGAGGAGTACGAGGCCGGGTTCCCGGCCGCGCTGGAGAAGGCCAAGGCGGCCGTGAAGGCGGAGCAGGACGAGGTCAAGGAGGCCGGCGGCCTCTACGTCCTCGGCACCGAGCGGCACGAGTCCCGCCGGATCGACAACCAGCTGCGCGGCCGCTCCGGCCGTCAGGGCGACCCGGGCGAGTCCCGCTTCTACCTGTCGCTCGGCGACGACCTGATGCGCCTGTTCAAGGCCGGCATGGTCGAGCGCGTGCTCTCGATGGCCAACGTGCCCGAGGACGTGCCGATCGAGTCGAAGATGGTCACCCGGGCCATCGCCTCTGCGCAGACCCAGGTCGAGCAGCAGAACTTCGAGATCCGCAAGAACGTCCTCAAGTACGACGAGGTGCTGAACCGCCAGCGCGAGGTCATCTACGGCGAGCGCCGCCGGGTCCTGGAGGGCGAGGACCTGCAGGAGCAGGTCGGCCACTTCATGGACGACACCGTCGAGGCGTACGTCAACGCCGCCACCGGCGAGGGCTTCGAGGACGACTGGGACCTGGAGAAGCTCTGGACCGCGCTCAAGCAGCTCTACCCGGTCACCCTGGACCTGGCCGAGCTGGAGGAGGAGGCCGGCGGCGCCGCGGGCCTCACCCCGGAGTTCCTCACCAAGGCCATCCAGGAGGACGTCCAGGGCCAGTACGGCGCCCGTGAGGACCAGCTCGGCGAGGAGATCATGCGCGAGCTGGAGCGCCGGGTCGTGCTCTCGGTGCTGGACCGCCGCTGGCGCGAGCACCTCTACGAGATGGACTACCTCCAGGAGGGCATCGGTCTGCGGGCCATGGCGCAGCGCGACCCGCTGGTCGAGTACCAGCGCGAGGGCTTCGACATGTTCACCGCGATGATGGAGGGCATCAAGGAGGAGTCCGTCGGCTACCTGTTCAACCTGGAGGTCCAGGTCGAGCAGCAGGTCGAGGAGGTCCCGGTCGAGGACGCCCAGGTGCTGCTCGACAAGCTGGAGAAGGACGCCCCCCGTCCGGAGATCAAGGCCAAGGGCCTGGAGGCCCCGAAGCCGCAGCGGCTGCACTACACGGCCCCCTCGGAGGAGGTCGGCGGCGGTGTGGTCGAGGGCGAGTTCGACGACCTCGGTGTCGAGGACGAGGGCGACGGTCTGACCCGCGCCGAGCGCCGCAAGGCCGCCAAGTCGGCCAAGGGCCGCCGTCGTAAGAGCTGAGACGGGGCCGACCTGACCGGTCGGCCGCCGCGCCGGGCGCCGCTCCCTCACGGGGGCGGCGCCCGGCGTCGTTCCCGGGGTCGCCCGCGGTGCCGGGAGTGCCGCCGGTGCGGGAGGTGCTGGGGGCGCCGGGGGTGCTGCGGCGGGGTCCGCCCACCGGGCGGGCGGGGACGGGTGCGCGCACGGTCCGGGGCGGCTCACCGGGCCTCCACGGCGGTGCACTGCCACTGGCCGGACGGCCCTCGCGGCTCCAGCCGGAACGCCACCATGTGGTGCCGGCCGCCGAGGTCGACCCGGACACAGGCCTCGACGGCGCCCGGCGCGGGCGAACGGTCGTGCACCGGACCGAGCCTCGGCCGTTCGCCGCCCCGCGTCCCGCGCAGGGTGCCGGCCCGGACCAGGGCCGACAGCTGGCCGTAGCAGTCCAGGGTGGTGTGGCGCAGCAGCTGTCCGGACGGCCGGGAGCCGGTCAGCACCTCCACCAACCGGTGCGCGAACCGTGTGCTCAGACCGCCCTGCGGGTCGTGGCGCGGTCCGTCGGCGCAGGCCGCCCTGGGGTGGCGGGGGCGTCGCGGTTCGGCGGCCGTCCGGTGGTCCCGGCTGGTGCCGCGCGGGCGGTACGGGCGCGCCGACAGGACGGCGGGCGGGGCGAGCGGGGGAGCGGCGCGGTTCGGGCATGTGGTCATGGGCCTTCCTCGGAGCGGCGGGCGGGTCGGGGCCCGGGCGGGGCCTGGTCGGCTGCTGCTGTCGGGGCGCCGCGGCGCGGGCGCCGCGGTCGGTGGGTGGTGCGGGTGCGGACGGGTTCCTTGTTAGCGGCCGTCCGCGGCGGGCGGCAACGGCTTTGCGCGGGGCGTCCCGGCCCCCGGAAAGTTCACCTATCCGGGTGAGTCGGCCCGTACGGGAACGGGTTCGGGCCGGAGCCGGTCGGCACCGGGTTGACTCACCGGGAAGAACGGGAAAGCCCGAAAGAGGACGGTCGGGTTCGCCAGGACGGGCGTTGCGGCCCGGGCCGGTCGACGCGCAGGATCGGAGACCGGAGCGGGATCGGGCCGCCCGCCGCGCGCCCCCTCCGGACCAGCACCGCCCCGACGAGGACAGGCGGCCGGCATGACGACATGGGTATCCGGGACACGACCGACGGCGCCGCGGGCCGCCGGGGCTCCCCGACGCGGTCTGGTGCTGGGCGGCGGGGGCATGCTCGGCGCGGCCTGGACGGTGGGCGCGCTCTGCGCGGTGGAGGAGGCGACCGGCCGCCGGGCCGGTGACGCGGACGTGGTGCTCGGCACCTCGGCCGGCGCCATCCTGGGCGCGCTGCTGACCGCCGGGGTCGGCGCCGACCAGCTCCGGGACCACCAGCGGGGACTGCCGATCACGTCCGGGCCGCTGGCCGGGGTCGACTTCGACTACGACACGGCGGTCGGCGGCGCGCTGCCGCCGCGGCCCCGGGCGGGCATCGGTTCGCCGAGGCTGCTGCGGGACGCCGTGCGGCACCCGCGCGAGTTCCCGCTGCTCACCCTGGTCTCGGCGATGGCCCCGCACGGCCGGGGTTCGCTGGAGCCGGTGGGCGCGCTGGTGAGCGGCCTGTTCGGCGGTGCCGGGGCGACGGCCACCGGGGTGGCCGGAGCGACCGGGGCGGCCGGACGCGCGTCGGCGCTGCGGGTCGTGGCGGTGGACTACCGCAGCGGCCACCGGGTGGTCTTCGGCGACCCGGACGCCCCGCCCGCCGGGGTCGGCGAGGCGGTGATGGCCTCCTGCGCGATCCCGGGCTGGTTCGCCCCCGTCCGGGTGGGCGGGGCGGACTACGTGGACGGCGGCTGCTGGTCGGCCACCAACGCCGACCTGCTGCTCGGCCGGGGCCTCGACGAGGTGTACGTCCTGGCGCCGATGGCGCTGTGCAGCGACCCGCCGGGGCGTCCGCAACCGGGGCACTCGGAGTCCGTCCCGGGCGCGTCCGGATTCGCGCGCGCCCGGCGCGGGCGCGACCTGCCGCGCGGGGTGCTCGCCCAGGTGGTCGGCCGCTACCGCAGGGCGGTGACCCGGCAGCTGCTGCGCGAGGCCGGACTGCTGCGGGCGGCCGGCGTCCGGGTCCATCTGCTCGCGCCCGCACCCGCGGACCTGGCCGTGATGGGGCCGAACATGATGGATCCGTCCCGCCGGGGCCCGGTCCTGGAGAGCGCGCTGGACACCTGCCGCCGGGTCCTGGCGGCCACCCGCTGATCCGGGACGGCCGGCGGGACAGTCGGCCGGACAGCCGGTGGGACGGGCCCCGGAAGGGCGCCCGGTGGGCCCGCCGGGGCGCGCGCACGGCCCGACGGGAGGGCCGACGGGGGCACGGGTGATCGCGACGCCGCGTCCGGAGCTTATTCTTGGGGACGCTGGAAGCTGTGCCGCTGGACGAACCGGAGAGTGCCACCGATGCGCGTGTACGTGCCCACCACCCTGACCGGCCTGGCGGCGGCGCACTCGGGCGGCGCGCTGGAGCAGTCCGCGGCGTACGCCGTGACGCCCGCGCTGCGCGAGTGGTACGTCAGCGACGACCTGGAGGAGCTGGAGTACGCGGCCCTCAACCGCGCCGCCCAGTCCTCGCTGCGCCTGCTGGCCGCCGAGCCGGACGCCCCGCGCCGCCGGGTCGTGATCGCGCTCGACGTCGCCGACTCGGCCGTCACGCCGTTCCCCGGCGACGAGTACCAGGACCAGGCCTCGCTGGGCCGGGTGGTGCTGGCCGGGCCGCTGAAGCTGGCCAAGGCGGCCGCCGTGCACGCCGATGTCGCGGACAGCGACGTGGTGGCCGACGTGGCGGCGGCGGTCGGGGCGGTAGTGGCCGCGGACGCGGGCGACCAGGACGCCCAGTTCACCGTGGACGGTGCGGAGGACCACGACCTGCTGTGGTTCGCCACCCAGGAGATCGCCGGCCTGCTGGCCTGAGCCCGCGCCCGGTCCCGCACCACGAGCACCACGAGGACCAGGGGCCGCGGGCACCGTGAGCCCCGTCCTACCGGTCCGGCCGGGCACGGCGCTACCGTTCAGACGTGCGCACTCATATCGTCTGGGACTGGAACGGAACGCTCTTCCACGACATGGAAGCGGTGCTCGGAGCGAGCAACGCGGCGTTCGAGACCATCGGCGTCGCGCCGATGACGCTGCAGGAGTACCGCGAGCAGTACGAGATCCCGATCCCCCGGTTCTACCAGCGGCTGCTCGGCCGGCTGCCCTCCGAGGCCGAGTGGCTGCGGCTGGACGACGCGTTCCACGACCGCTACCACCAGCTGAGCGCCGCCTGCGGTCTCACCGAAGGCGCCCTCGAACTGCTGGACGGCTGGCGGGCGGCCGGGCGGAGCCAGTCGCTGCTGTCCATGTACGAGCACGACCGGCTGCTGCCGGTGGTCGAGGGCTTCGGCCTGACCGGGCAGTTCCTGCGGGTGGACGGGCGCAGCGGCCCGGCCGGCGGGCAGAAGGCCGAGCACCTGGTCCGGCACCTGGCGGCGCTGGGCACCCAGGTGGACCCGGCCCGCACCGTGCTGATCGGGGACGCGGCGGACGACGCGCTGGCCGCGCTGGAGGCGGGCGCGCACGCCGTGCTCTACACCGGCGGCTCGCACACCAGGGAGAAGCTGGAGCCGGTCGGCGTGCCGGTGGTGGACAGCCTGGCGGAAGCGGTGGAGCTGGCCGGCCGGATCACCGGCTGAGGCGTTCCCCGGCGGCGGACCGGCCCCGGCCCGGCGGCGGAGCGGCCGTGGACGTGGCACGCGCCACTCCACCGTTGGCGTGTCCGGGCGGGCGCGGCGCCCCCGCGCTGGTCAGGCTGGACGGGTGCCGGGCCCGTCGTCGGAACGGGCCGGCCGCCCCACCAGGAGCGGAGCCCGCCCATGCCCATCGACGCAGTCACCGACGTCCCGGTCCCGGGCAACGAGCCGGTGCTCGGCTACGCGCCCGGCAGCCCGGAACGGGAGCGGCTGGTGCGCCGGCTGGACGAGCTGGCGGCCGAGCCGGTCCCGCTGCCGATGACCATCGGCGGCGAGCAGCGGTTCGGCGGCGGTGAGCGGATCGACGTCGTCCAGCCGCACCACCACGCGGCGAAGCTGGGGGTGCTGGGCAACGCCACCCGGGAGGACGCCAGGGCCGCCGTGGACGCCGCGCTGGCCGCCGGGCGGGACTGGCGCGGGCTGTCCTTCGACGACCGGGCGGCGGTCTTCCTGCGCGCCGCCGACCTGCTGGCCGGGCCGTGGCGGGAGACGCTCAACGCGGCGACCATGCTCGGCCAGTCCAAGACCGCCCAGCAGGCGGAGATCGACTCGGCCTGCGAGCTGATCGACTTCTGGCGCTACAACGTCCACTTCGCCCGGCGGATCCTGGCCGAGCAGCCGGTCTCCTCGCCCGGGGTGTGGAACCGCGTCGACCACCGCCCGCTGGAAGGTTTCGTCTACGCGGTCACCCCGTTCAACTTCACCGCGATCGCCGGGAACCTGCCGACCGCGCCCGCGCTGATGGGCAACACCGTGGTGTGGAAGCCTGCGCCGACCCAGACGCTGGCCGCGTACCACCTGATGCGGCTGCTGGAGGCGGCCGGGCTGCCGCCCGGGGTGATCAACCTGGTCACCGGCGACGGGCAGCATGTGTCCGCGGTGGCGCTGGCGGACCCGGCCCTGGCCGGGCTGCACTTCACGGGTTCCACCGCGACCTTCCAGTCGCTCTGGCAGACGATCGGCGCCAACATCGGCGGCTACCGCGGCTACCCCCGGATCGTCGGCGAGACCGGCGGCAAGGACTTCCTCCTGGCGCACCGCTCGGCCGACCCGGACATCCTCAGGGCGGCGCTGATCCGGGGCGCCTTCGAGTACCAGGGCCAGAAGTGCTCGGCGCTCTCCCGCGCGTACCTGCCCCGCAGTCTCTGGCAGCGGATCAAGGACGACCTGCTCGCCGAGGTGGACGCGCTGCCCGTCGGTGACGTCACCGACCTCTCGAACTTCATGGGCGCGCTGATCGACCGGCGCGCGTTCGAGCGGAACCGGGACGCGATCGAGCGGGCCAAGGCCGACCCGACGGTGGAGCTGGTGGCCGGCGGCCAGTACGACGACGCGATCGGCTGGTTCGTCCGCCCGACCGTGCTGGTCTCCTCGGACCACCGCAACGAGATGTTCCGCACCGAGTACTTCGGCCCGATCCTGGCCGTGCACGTCTACGAGGACTCCCGCTGGGACGACGTGCTCGGTCGGGTCGACGCGGGCGCCCCGTACGGGCTGACCGGCGCGGTGGTCGCCCAGGACCGCTACGCGATCGCGCAGGCCCTGGAGGCGCTGCGGTTCGCCGCCGGGAACTTCTACATCAACGACAAGCCGACCGGCGCCGTGGTGGGCCAGCAGCCGTTCGGCGGCGGCCGGGCGTCCGGCACCAACGACAAGGCGGGCGCGCCGCAGAACCTGCTGCGCTGGACCTCGGCGAGGTCGATCAAGGAGACGTTCGTGCCGCCGACCACCCACGTTCACCCGCACATGGGCTGAATGCCGACCGTGTGCACACCTGCTCCGCACGAAGTTCCGGCTTTCGGCGCAAACCGGCAGGCTGATTGGACAAGCTGTCCAGGACGGCCCGATCTTCCTGCAGGTTTGCGCCTGCTTGTCCCCTGACACCTTCGATTGATCCCGTTAGGCTGGCTGGCGTCGTCGGGTGGCTCCGCAGGCCGAACGTTGCGTCCTACCCGCTGCAGAGGTGTTCCATGCGCGCCATGGGGCCTTTTCAGCTGGATGGTGCGGCAGGATTGCGGAAGACCCCGGCGGTGGATCCCGATACCACCACCGAGTCACGCAACGGCGCGCGACAGGAGCCAAGAAGTCATGCAGACCAAGCTGGACGCAGCCAAGGCCGAACTGCTCAGGAAGGCAGCAGCAGCCGCTGAGAACAGCCAGGTGGGGGGAGCGGCGCCGGGGGAGGGACTGAGCAACGGCGCTCTGTCCGCGTACCTGCACCACTACTACCTCCACACGGCGGCCGAGGACCTGGTCGACCGCGACCCGGTCGACGTCTACGGCGCGGCCGCCTCGCACTACCGTCTGGGCCTCAAGCGCCCCCAGGGCACCGCCGAGGTGCGGGTCCACACCCCCTCGGTCGAGGAGAACGGCTGGTCCTGCGGCCACACGGTGGTCGAGGTCGTCACCGACGACATGCCCTTCCTGGTCGACTCGGTGACCAACGAGCTGTCCCGCCAGGACCGCGCGATCCACATCGTCATCCACCCCCAGCTGGTCGTCCGCCGCGACATCACCGGCAAGCTGCTGGAGATCCTCGACGTCGACGCCTGCGCCCGCAGCCAGGCCTCCGGCACCGAGTGGCCGGCCGACGCGACCGTCGAGTCGTGGATGCACATCGAGGTCGACCGCGAGACCGACCGCGACGACCTGCGCGAGATCGAGACCGACCTGCGCCGGGTGCTCGGCGACGTCCGCGAGGTCGTCGAGGACTGGACCAAGATGCGCGACTCCGCGCTGCGTCTGGCCGACGAGCTCGCCGAGCAGCCCCCGGCCGGCCTGCCCGAGCAGGAGGTCGGCGAGGCCTGGGAGCTGATGCGCTGGCTCGCCGACGACCACTTCACCTTCCTCGGCTACCGCGAGTACGACCTGGTCGAGCACGAGGGCGAGGAGGTCCTCAAGGCCGTCGCCGGGACCGGCCTCGGCATCCTGCGCTCCGACCCGATCGGCCACGACGACCAGCACCACGCCGTCAGCGAGGCCTTCGGCCGGCTGTCCGCGCCGGTGCGCGCCAAGGCCCACGAGAAGAAGCTGCTCGTCCTCACCAAGGCCAACAGCCGGGCGACCGTGCACCGCCCGTCCTACCTCGACTACGTCGGCGTGAAGAAGTTCGACGCCAACGGCGTGGTCATCGGCGAGCGCCGCTTCCTCGGCCTGTTCTCGGCCGCCGCCTACACCGAGTCGGTCAGCCGCATCCCGGTCGTCCGCCGCAAGGTCCAGGACGTCATCGTCGACTCCGGCTTCTCCACCGAGAGCCACGACGGCCGCGACCTGCTGCAGATCCTGGAGACCTTCCCCCGGGACGAGATCTTCCAGACCCCGGCCGACGAGCTGCTGCAGATCGCCACCAGCGTGCTCTACCTCCAGGAGCGCCGCCGGCTGCGGCTGTTCCTGCGCCAGGACGAGTACGGGCGCTACTTCTCCGCGCTGGTCTACCTGCCGCGCGACCGCTACACCACCCGCATCCGGCTGCGCCTCATGGACATCCTGATGCAGGAGCTCAACGGCGCCTCGATCGACTACACGGTCTGGTCGACGGAGTCGGTGCTGACCCGACTGCACTTCGTCGTCCGGGTCACCCCCGGCAGCGAGCTGCCGCACCTGTCGGACGCCGAGATCGAGCGGATCGAGGCCAAGCTGGCCGAGGCCGCCCGGTTCTGGATGGACGGGTTCAACGACCAGCTGCACATCGAGCTGGGCGAGGAGAAGGCCGCCGAGCTCTCCCGCAAGTACGCCAACGCCTTCCCCGACGGCTACCGCGCGGACTTCACCGCGCGCACCGCGGTCGCGGACCTCAAGCAGATCGAGTCGCTGCACGGCGAGGGCGACTTCCGGCTGAACCTCTACCAGCCGGTCGGCGCGGGCGACGACGAGCGCCGCTTCAAGATCTACCGGGTGGGCGGCCCGATCTCGCTCACCGAGGTGCTGCCGGTCCTCCAGCGGCTGGGCGTCGAGGTGCTCGACGAGCACCCGTACGCGCTGACCCGCTCCGACCACACCACCGCCTGGGTGTACGACTTCGGCCTGCGGCTGCGCGAGGCCGTCGAGCTGACCGACGAGGCGCGCGACCGCTTCCAGGAGACCTTCGCCGCCACCTGGACCGGCAAGGCCGAGAACGACGGCTTCAACAACCTCGTCCTGACCGCCGGGCTGACCTGGCGCCAGGCGATGATGCTGCGCGCCTACGCCAAGTACCTGCGCCAGGCGGGCTCCACGTTCTCCCAGGACTACATGGAGGACGCGCTCCGCAACAACACCCACACCACCCGCCTGCTGGTGAACCTCTTCGAGGCCCGGCTCAGCCCCAGCCACCAGCAGGGCGCGCTGGAGCTGACCGAGGGCATCCTGGAGGAGCTGGACGGCGCGCTGGACGAGGTCGTCTCGCTGGACGAGGACCGCATCCTGCGCTCCTTCCTGCACCTCATCAAGGCCACCCTGCGGACCAACTTCTTCCAGCACGACGGCACCGGCGAGTGGCACTCCTACGTGTCGATGAAGTTCGACCCGAAGGCCATCCCGGACCTGCCGGCCCCGCGCCCGGCGTTCGAGATCTGGGTCTACTCGCCGCAGGTCGAGGGTGTGCACCTGCGCTTCGGCAAGGTCGCCCGCGGCGGTCTGCGCTGGTCCGACCGGCGCGAGGACTTCCGCACCGAGATCCTCGGCCTGGTCAAGGCGCAGATGGTGAAGAACACCGTCATCGTGCCGGTCGGCGCCAAGGGCGGCTTCGTCGCCAAGCAGCTGCCGGACCCGTCGGTGGACCGTGACGCCTGGCTGGCCGAGGGCATCTCGTCCTACAAGACCTTCATCTCGGCGCTGCTGGACATCACCGACAACCTGGTCGGCGGCGAGGTCGTCCACCCGGCCGACGTGGTCCGCCACGACGAGGACGACACCTACCTGGTCGTCGCCGCCGACAAGGGCACCGCGACCTTCTCCGACATCGCCAACGGTGTCGCCGAGTCCTACGGCTTCTGGCTGGGCGACGCGTTCGCCTCCGGCGGCTCGGCCGGCTACGACCACAAGGGCATGGGCATCACCGCCCGCGGCGCCTGGGAGTCCGTCAAGCGCAACTTCCGCGAGCTCGGCGTCGACACCCAGACCGAGGACTTCAGCGTCATCGGCATCGGCGACATGTCCGGCGACGTCTTCGGCAACGGCATGCTGCTCAGCGAGCACATCCGCCTGGTCGCCGCCTTCGACCACCGCCACATCTTCCTGGACCCGAACCCGGAGGCGGCCTCCTCGTACGCCGAGCGCCGCCGCCTGTTCGAGCTGCCCCGCAGCTCCTGGGACGACTACGACAAGTCGCTGATCTCGGCCGGCGGCGGGATCTTCCCGCGCAGCGCCAAGTCGATCCAGCTCACCGCGCAGGTCCGGGCCGCACTGGGGGTCTCCGACACCCGGCTCACCCCCGCCGAGCTGATGAAGGCCATCCTGCAGGCGCCGGTCGACCTGTTCTGGAACGGCGGCATCGGCACCTACGTCAAGGCCTCCACCGAGACCAACGCCGAGGTCGGCGACAAGGCCAACGACGCCATCCGCGTCAACGGCGAGCAGGTCCGCGCCCGCGTCGTCGGCGAGGGCGGCAACCTCGGCTGCACCCAGCTCGGCCGCATCGAGTACGCGGCCTCCGGCGGCCCGGAGGGCACCGGCGGCTGGATCAACACCGACGCCATCGACAACTCGGCCGGTGTGGACACCTCGGACCACGAGGTCAACATCAAGATCCTGCTCAACCAGGTGGTCGCCGACGGCGACATGACGGTCAAGCAGCGCAACACCCTGCTCGCCGAGATGACCGACGAGGTCGGCCACCTCGTCCTGCGCAACAACTACGCGCAGAACGTGGTGCTGGCCAACGCGGTCGCCCAGGCGCACAGCATGGTCAACGTCCACTCCCGGATGATCAACCGGCTGGAGTCGGCCGGCCAGCTCGACCGGGGCCTGGAGTACCTGCCCACCGAGCGGCAGATCCGCGACCGCCAGCAGAACGGCCGGGGCCTGTCCCAGCCGGAGATGTCGGTGCTGCTCGCCTACACCAAGATCACCCTGGCCGAGGAACTGCTCGCCACCGAGCTGCCCGACGACCCGTTCTTCCGCACCGCGCTGCACGAGTACTTCCCCAGCGCGCTGCGGGCCCGGTTCGCCGAGCAGATCGACCGGCACCCGCTGCGCCGCGAGATCATCACCACGCTGATCGTCAACGACACGATCAACCGCGGTGGCTGCACCTTCGCCTTCCGCCTGAAGGAGGAGACCGGCGCGACCTACGAAGAGGTCGCCCGCACCCACACCGCCGCCCGGGCCGTCTTCGGCCTGGAGGAGATCTGGTCCGAGATCGAGGGCCTGGACAACCGGGTCCCGGCCCGGGCGCAGACCAAGATGCGGCTGCACTCGCGCCGTCTGGTCGAGCGCGCGACCCGGTGGATGCTCAACAACCGGCGCCAGCCGCTGGACATCGCCGGCACCATCGAGTTCTTCCACGACCGGGTCAACCAGGTGTGGGGCTCGCTGCCCAAGCCGCTGCGCGGCGAGGACCTGGTCTGGTTCGAGCACGTCTACGGGGAGCTCGCCGGCGCCGGTGTGCCGGAGGAGCTCGCCTCCCGGATCGCGGGCCTGTCCTCGACCTTCCCGACCCTGGACATCACCGAGGTCGCGGACCGGTCCGGCAAGGACGTCGCCCAGGTCGCCGAGCTCTACTACGACCTCGCCGACCGGCTGCAGATCACCCACCTGCTCGACCGGATCATCGAGCTGCCGCGCACCGACCGCTGGTCGTCCATGGCCCGCGCCGCCATCCGCGAGGACCTCTTCGCGGCCCACGCGGCGCTGACCGCCGACATCCTGGCCTGCGGCCCCGAGGGCGCGACCCCCGAGGAGCGGTACACGGCCTGGGCGGAGCTCAACGCGACCCTGCTGAACCGCGCCAAGAGCACCCTCGACGACATAAGGGGTTCGGACAACTACGAGCTGTCCAGCCTCTCGGTCGCGATGCGTGTCATCCGGACCCTGCTCCGCACGGGTTCGATGCGCTGACGAGGCTGTAGCGGTTCAACGGCGGGCCCGCGTCCTGGGTGGACGCGGGCCCGCCGCTTCGTGTGCACACGCGTTCGATACGGTGACCCCCGAACGAGGGGATTGATCACTGTGTCGAAGTCATGGGCCGGGCTGACCGGAGAGACCGGGCAGGTCGGACGGGCCGGGCTGGTCGGACGTCTGACGGGAGCCGCGCTTGCGGCCGCGCTGCTCGCCGGAGCGGCGACGGCCTGCGGGTCGAACGGGGCGGGCGCCGACGGCGCCGGGGCGGTCGCGGGCCGGGCCGGTGCGCCGTCGACCGCGAGCCCCACGCCGTCCGCGACCCCGGAGCCGTTCTCCGCCCTCGGCTACCGCGGGCTCAAGCCCGGGATGACCCAGGAGGTCGCGCTGGCCACCGGCGCCCTGGAGGCCGCCCCCGTGTCAGTGCTCAACGGCTGCACCGACCTGGCGTACCGGGGCGGCCCTGCCCCGGACCCGGTCCGGATGGCGACCGAGGAGGCGGTCCGGGCCAGGCTCGCCGACGCCGAGGCCAAGAACGAGGCGACGAAGAAGGAGATCGCGGTCTTCCCGACCCTTCCGCCCAAGCCCTCGGCGAAGGACTTCAGGACCCTCGCCGACCAGCTGACGGCCTTCCAGGAGAAGGTGAAGGCGCGCGACGCGGCGCACGACCAGCTGATGAAGGTGTTCGACGAGCTGAAGGCGGTCCGCGACGCCCGGGACCTGGCCTTCCTCACCACCGGCCGGGCCGGCTTCGGGCTGGACGGCCTGCGCGAACTGGTCGCCCCCGTCGGTGCGCGCACCGCCGAGGGCATCGGCGCGGGCTCCACGGTCGAGGAGCTCAAGGCGGCCTACGACGTCCAGGGACTCCAGCTCGGCAAGGACGGCAAGTACTCCCTGTGGGCCGGCATCGGCCAGGTCGAGCAGGGGTGGCGGTACGAGTTCACCGTCGACACCGAGCGGGTGACCGGCCTCGCCCTGGTCAACCACGACAGCTACTGCTCCTGAGCCGCTTCCGGGAGGGTTCCTGAGCCGCTGTCGGGACGGCTCCCGGAACCGCCTCCGCAACGGCTTCGGAACCGCGACGCTGCCGCGGACAGGTGGAGGTGTGGAGCTGTCACAGCGGGGACGGATACGGAACGGGGACCAATGGGCGTTCGGGGAGCTTTTCGATCAGGCGGCAGACGACCTGTACCGGTACGCGGTGCGGGTGTCGGGGGACTGGGCGGTCGCGGAGGACATCGTCCAACTCACCTTCCTGGAGGCGTGGCGGCTGCGCCACAAGCTGCGCGAGAGCGACGAGCCGGTCCGCCCCTGGCTGTTCGGGGTCGCCGCCAACGTGCTGCGGAACACGACCCGCGCGGCCCGGCGGCACCGCGCCGCGATGGAGCGGCTGCCGCCCAGGGACGTGGTGCCGGACTTCGCCGACGAACTCGTCGGGCGGCTTGACGACAGCGCCCAACTGGCCGCCGCGCGGCGGGCGCTGGAGCGGCTGCGGAAGGCGGAGCGGGAGGTGTTCGGCCTCTGCGTCTGGGCCGGGCTCGACTACGCGAGTGCCGCCGAGGCGCTCGGGGTGCCCGTCGGGACGGTGCGTTCGCGGCTCTCGCGCGCCCGCACCAAGCTCCGGGCGCTCGCCGAGGAAGAACTGCGGAAAGGGCGGGAACTCCGCCCCGAGCCCGGACAGGTACGGGTTGGCCGCACCGATGCGGCCCGGTCGACACGGGAGACGAACCGATGAACGAGCACGAGCGTGCCGAACTGGCCCGGCTGTTGCCGCCGCCGGCGCGGCCCGAACTCTCCTCAGACCGCCACCGGCTGTTGAGGGGACATCTGATGAGTGAGATCCGGGACACCAAGCCCGCGCGCGTCCGGCGGGGCAAGCTCGGCTGGGTGGCGATTCCGGCCCTGGCGGGCGGTCTGGCCCTGGCGATGGTCCTGCCGGGCGGCAGTGACGGCGCGGCCTCCAAGGCCCCGCTGGCCCAGCAGCAGAGCGGGCAGGTCCAGGGCGAGCAGCCGGCCGAGAGCGGCAGCACCACGCTGAACGTCGCCCCGGTCGCGGCCGTCCAGCTGCTGACCCAGGCCGCCGACACTGCGGCCGGCAAGCCGGACCCGAAGCCCGGCAAGAACCAGTTCGTCTACATCGACAGCCTGGTGTCCTTCGCGGGCACCAACCTGGCCACCGGCGAGACGAAGGTCGACGCGCCGCACCGCCGCCAGATCTGGCTGTCGGTGGACGGCAGCCAGTGGGGCGTCCTGAAGGAGGAGGGCAAGTTCGGCAAGGGCGAGGCCGCTGCGAAGGAAGGGGACAAGCGCCCCGCGCCGCGCCCCGACGGCGGGCTGTGGCTCGACCCGACCAAGAAGCCGAGCATCGGCGCGCCGACCTACAACTACCTGGCCGGTCTGCCGACCGACCCGGACGCGCTGCTGAAGAAGATCTACGCCGAGACCAAGGGCCAGGGCCGCACCCCTGACCAGGAGGCGTTCGCGACCATCGGGGACCTGCTGCGCGAGCAGATCGCCCCGCCGGCCGTGAGTGCCGCCCTCTACCGCGCCGCCGCCAAGATCCCCGGCGTCACCGCGGTCGCGGACTCGGCGGACTCCTCGGGCCGCCACGGTGTCGCCGTGGCGCACGAGGACAGCGGCGTGCGGACCGAGTGGATCTTCGACCCGAAGAGCCACGAGTTCCTCGGCGAGCGCGAGGTCGTCGTCACCGACGGCGACTTCGGCAAGGCCGGCACGGTGATCGGCCACACGGCGGTCCTGGGCCGCTCGATCACCGACAAGCCGGGCGACGAGCCGAAGCAGACCAACGCCTGATCACGTCCTGAGTGAAGCTGTGGGGCCCGGTGGAAGCGGGCCCCACAGCCGTTTCGGGGCCGCAGCAAGGATATAACTTGCAGCGAATATAACTTGAGGCGCATAGTTGGTTCGTGGCATGGGAAGTCTCGTTACATGAAGAGGTCGTTGCCTGGTTCGTTCGGCTCGTGGAGGATGAGCCGGAGGTCGCGGACCAGGTCTCGGCGGCCATCGACAAGCTCGAAGCCGACGGGCCCACGTTGGGCCGACCACTTGTCGACCGGATCAAGAAGTCGAGGCATCGCAACATGAAGGAGCTCCGGCCTCGCGCCGGTGGCGCGGTCGAGATCCGCATCCTCTTCGCCTTCGACCCCGACCGCGAAGCGATCCTCCTGGTGGCGGGCGACAAGACGGGCGCCTGGAACCAGTGGTACGACGAGAACACCCCCGTCGCGGATGCCAGGTTCGACGAGCATCTCCGAGTACTCAAGGAAGGCGAGAAGTAGATGGCCAGGTCCTGGAAAGAGGTCCGGCCCGAGGTTGTCACCGACGAAGCCCGGGTCGCGGCGCACCGCGCCAAGCTCGACGCCGAAGTGCGGGCCTACCGTCTCGCGGAGATCCGCAAGGAGCAGGCGCTGACGCAGGTCGAGGTGGCCGAGATCATCGGCGTGACCCAGCCGAATGTGTCCCGGCTGGAGAAGGGCGACCTCGACGGCGCGGCTCTGGCGACGATTCGCGCCTACGTGGAGGCGCTCGGAGGCAGGCTCCGCCTGGTCGCCGATTTCGGCGACCGCCAGCTCGTCATTCAGTGACGCAGAGGTCTGTGACGGCCCCGCCCGGCTCGCCGGTGCGAGCCCGGGCGACGAGCTGAAGCAGACCAACGCCTGATCACGTCCTGAGTGAAGCTGTGGGGCCCGGTGGAAGCGGGCCCCACAGCCGTTTCGGGGCAGTGCTGTCGTGGAGTCCGGCTCCGTCGTCCCTGCCTGCCGTTCGCACTCTTGCCGAGGGCAAAAGGCCCGTCAAGGGGGTGCCGTGGCCCGGATGTCCTCTCCGGTGGAGGGCGGCGCGGGCGAGGGTGGCGCCGACGGCGGCGGTGACCGGGGCGCTCGGGGCGACTTCGGCGCAGGAGCGGCAGGGCCCGGGGCGGCGGACCGGGTCGTGGCAGTGGGGGCACTCGGAGTACGTGGCGGGAGCGGCCCCGGCGCGCGGGGGTGGGAGTTTGCGCGCGAGCCGGTCGCGGAGGAGCGCGACCGGCGAGTGGAGGGGCGTGGGCAGGCCGGGCAGCAGGGCGTGGGCCAGGTCGGTGGCGGTGCTGCCGTGTTCGAGCCATTGGCGGACGAGCGGTGCGAGCGCCTGCGCCTCGGCGAGCCCGAGGCGCAGGCGCGGTTCGGGTCGGAGGGCGCGGAACAGTGCGGCCACGGCTTCGCGGGTCTGCTCGTCGGGCAACTCGGCCGGGAGGGTGGGTACTTCTTCCGGGTTCTTTACAGGAGGGGCGTCAGGGCGGCCGGTGTTCCGTCGACCGGCGACCGGACGGGCGACACCCGGTGGTACGAGCTGCGGGACGTCGAAGACGTGGGCCTCGGAGCGGATCGTCCCGTCCGCGCGCCGGACACGGACGACCCGGTAGTACCCGGCGTCGGTGAGTTCCTTGAGGGCCCGGCGGACGGTGCCGCGCCCCTGGGGGCTGGTGTCCGCCATGTGTCTGCCGTCCTCGCGCCACCCGTCGGGGCGCGAGAGGAGATCGGCCAGGAGTCCGCGGGCGGTGAAGCTGAGCCGCCGGTCCTGCAACAGGCCGTTGGGAAGCACGGTGAATGAGCGCGCGTGGGCGCTACGATGAATCTGCATCTGGAGTTGTCGCTCCTGGTGCCGGACCCCGGGGTGTTCCACCACCGCCGGGGTCTTCTATGTTCTGTTGATAATGCGGAACGTAGCACATTAGCCACGGAGCGTGCGAAGCGTTCGGGATGAGAAGGGTGGGGCCGAGGGCCCGCCCTCGGCCCCACCCTTGGGTATCGGGGTCATGTGGCGACCCCGATCGGGTAGGGCCCGCACTCGCACCAGACGACCTTGCCCGGCCCCTCGGCGCGGGCGGAGTGCCCCCACTTGAGGGCGAGGGCCTCGACGAGGAGCAGGCCGCGGCCGCACCCGTCGGTCACGGCCGGCTGCCGGGGGACGGGCGGGTGCTCGCTCGCGTCGTGGACCTCGATGCGGAGGCGGGTGTCGTCGACGTCGAAGAAGACCCGGATCAGCCGCCCGGGCATCCCCGAGTGCAGCACGGCATTGCCGACCAGCTCCGAGGTGAGCAACTCGCCGACCTCCAGGAAGTCCTGGCCGCCCGGCACGGTGTCGAGCAGCTCGCGCAGCATCCGCCGCGCGAGCTGCGGCGATCTGCGGGAGCGGGGGAGCCAGGCATTGCGCGCGGACATCGGGTCGGTGGGCCTGTCGGTTCCGGGCATGGGGGAGCCACCTCCGGTGGGTTGGGGGGTGTCCGGGCGAACTGGCGGCCCGGTGGAGGGTGATGGGCACAGGAATGCCCGAGTGGTCATCACTCAGCGTGGATGAGTGAGCCACTTTGGGTAGCATGCGCCCGGAGTCGGAATCTTCGCAACTGTTCTTCGAAGAACAATTTCCGATCTTGGTAAATGGGTACTCTGAGGCCATTCCACCTGTGGAGTCGGGGAGTTGATCACTTGTCCCAGTTGCGCCCATCAGTTCGACGCCGTCGCGTGGCGAGCCTGCTCATTCGTCATCGGGAAGCGGCGGACCGAACGCCCGACGAGGCGGCGAAGCGGATCGACTGCCATCGTTCGAAGATCAGCCGTATGGAGAATGCCTGGCTGCCGATCTCCAGCAGTGAGTTGCGTGATCTGCTGACGTTCTACGGTGTGGACGACCCCGTGTACGTGGAGGAGGTCGTCGCGCTCAACCGGAAGAGCTCGGAGCGAGGTTGGGCGCAGCAGTTCGACATCTCCCCGCCCTCGTATGTCGACTACATCGACTACGAGGAGAGCGCCAGCCACATCCGCTCGTTCCAACCGATGATGGTGGCGGGTCTGTTGCAGACGGCGGACTATGCGCGGGCGATCTACGAGGCTTCACCTTTTGACATCCCGCCGCAGCGGATCGATGAGCTGGTGGCTGTGCGCCTGCAACGGCAGAGGTTTCTGGATCACGCTGAGTCGCCCAGGCTCAGCGTGATCCTGGGAGAGGCCGCACTTCGTGGGCAAGTAGGCGGAGTGGAGGTCATGCGGTCACAGCTGGAGCACCTGCGGCAGGTGAGTGATCGCCCGAACATCGAGTTGCAGGTGCTTCCGTTCAGCGCGGGTGCCCATGCGGGAATCATGGGCTCGTTCGTGCTCTTCAGCTTCCCGACTTCGGCCTTCTCCGATGTCGTGTGTCTGGAGCATCGGGCAGGCATGCTCTATCTGGAGACGCAGGAGGAGACGTCTGCCTATACGCTCACGTTCGACTCGCTGCGGTCGAGTGCGTTGAGCGTCTCCGAGAGCCTCGACCTACTGGCCCGGGTCGGAGGAGAGTTGTAGCTCGGTATCAAGCGGAGGTGCTGAAGGTGTCTGTTCCCGATCTCAGTCGCGTGAACTGGAGGAAGAGCACGTTCAGTGGGGAGACCGGGGACTGCGTCGAGGTTGCTGATGGGGTTCCCGGGGCTCTGCCCGTGCGTGACTCGAAGGATCCGCTGGGCCCCTCTCTTCTGTTCACCTCTGAGGCGTGGGTGGCCTTCGTTGCCGGTGTGCGCGCGGGGGAGTTCGGCGCCGGGGTCTGAAATGTTCTTCCTTTGCCGCCCTGTCCTGTCCTGCCCGGCCGCGATCACGATCGCGGCCGGGCAGAAACTGCAAGTGCCCTGTGGCCTTCCTGCCGTCTGCGCAGGAAGTCGGTTCGGTCGACTTCCTGCGCAGAACGAGGGCTTTCGGGTCATGCCCCGTGTTGCTCGGTGATGCCGGCGGCCCCGGCTACCAAGGCCGGGGCCGCCGCTGCTCTTGTGGCTCCGGGAAGGATGGGCGGGCGGGGGCGGCGTGCCCGCGACCTTTCAGGTGTCGCCGCTTCGGCACGGCCGAAGCGGCGACAGGCCGACAGAAGGGCGGGACGAAACCGTCTCCCCGGTCTCGTCGGTTCTGCAAAGCCTTCCGCCCCTGTCGCGATCGAATCGCGACAGGGGCGGACGACCCACCTCAGGTCAGCGCGCCGCGGCGCGTTGGAGGGCGCTGGCGAGGAGGGCGAGGTCGGTGGGGCCGTTGCCCAGCTCGCGGACCGGGCGACGTGCCGGTGGGGCGCCGAGCTGGAGCGGGTCTATGGCGACGACGGTGGGCCGCAGGGTGGCGGTGCGGGGGATGCGGCCGCTGATGCGGGCGGTCTGGAACGCCGTGACGCCGCCGTCCGGCAGGCGCAGGTAGCCGCGGCCCGGAGTCGTGTCCGGCAGGGCCGCCGCGTCGCCGAGGTGGATCAGCAGGTCCGAGTCGGCCGGGTCGTCCGTCCGCAGCGCGATCCGCAGCAGCGCGGCGTCGTCGACCTCGGTGCCGGTGGTCTCCTCCGGGTGCCCGGTGGTCACCGCGAGGTGGATGCCGAGCGGCCCGCCGCGGCGGGCGACGGCGGCCAGGGCCCGGGCGAGCGGTCGCCCGGCCGGGGAGGTCGGGGCGAGCAGGGCGTCGTAGTCGTCGACGACGACCACCAGCCGGGGCGGGCAGGGCCCGGCCGCCCCCGCCGCCGGGGTGGCCGCGCCCTCGGGGCTGCGCGGCTGGATGATGCGCGGGGTGCTCGCCGCCGCCGGCGGGGCGCCGACGGTGGCGGGGACCGGGACGGGCTCCCCGTCGAGGATGCGGGCCGCGTGCCAGGAGGCGAAGTCCAGGCCGTCGAACAGCCGCTCCCGCATCGCGAGCTCGTCCTCCAGCGCCTCGGCCGCGAGCAGCGCCCCGCGCGGGTCGCCGTCGGCGTTCACCAGGCCGGTGACGTGCGGGAGTTCGGTGCAGCCGGCGAGCCCGTCCTCGGTGGCCCGGCCCTCGACGACGGTGACGGCGAGGCGTTCGGGCCGCTCGGAGACGGCGAGCGAGGCGATCAGGGTGCGCAGCAGCTCGGTCTTGCCGGAGCCGCGCGCGCCGCCGATCAGCAGGTGCGGGCCGCCCGGGTCGGGGGAGGGCAGGGTGAGTTCGGGGTCGGCGAGGTCGAGCACGCACAGCTCGTCGCGGGTGGTGCCGAGCAGGGCGGTGGCGGCGCCGATGCCGCCGGCGTGGGCGTCCCAGCGGGCGGAGAGCTTGGCCGGGGTGACGGTGTCCAGCTGGAGCAGGTCGAGCAGGCGCAGCGCGTCCGGCAGCGGCCCCCGGTTGGCCGGGGTGGCCTCGCGCAGTGGCGCGAGGACCCGGGCCAGGCGCTCGGCCCAGGCGTCGGAGACGGCGTCCAGGGAGATCTCGTGCAGGGTCTCGCGGCCGCGGGCGACCGGGCCCGGGCGGTCGAGCGACAGCTGGGTGCCGACCTCGCCGGTGATCAGCGCGGTGGCGCCGAGGCCGCGCGGCAGCAGCTCGGGCTGTTCGGCGAGGCAGACCGGGAAGATGCCGACCGCCGGGCCCTGGCGCAGCAGCAGGTCGAGCGCCTGCCGGGCGGCCGGGGCGGCCGGGCGGCCGTCGACCACGACCACGGTGGCGGGGTGGCCGCCGAGGCCGACCGGGCCGCTGAGCCGGGTGGTGAGCTCGGTGAGCCGGGCGGCGGCCTGCTCGTCGTCGAGGCCGAGCAGCAGCCGGCAGTCCTGGCCCTCGGCGGGCCGCAGGTGGGGCAGCCACAGGGCCCAGGCCCAGGTGTCGACGCGGTCCTGCGGGGTGCGCGCCGGGTCGGCGTCGACCACCACCAGGCTGAGCCCGGTCGGCGGGTGCAGGGCAGCGAGCTGGGCGACGACGGCGCGGGTCAGCGCGTCCAGCCGCTCGCGCGGGCCGCTGAGGCCGAGGCTGCCGGCGGTCTGCAGGTCGAGGGTGACCGGGACGGCGGGGAGCACGGTGCCGGGCGAGGTGCCGGGGCCGCCGGGCCGGTCGGCGGTGCCGAGCCGCAGGGTGAGCGCGTCGGGGTGGCCGGGGCCGCGCTCCCAGAGCCGGGGCCCGCGGCCGACCGCGTTGAGCAGCAGGGTGGCGAGGTCGGGCCAGCGCTCGCGCTGGGCGGCGGCCTGCCGGGTGCGGACGGCGGCGTGGTGGCGCTCGGCGCTCTCCTCGGGCGGTTCGGCGGCGGAGCGGCCGAGCCGGAGCGAGAGCAGGCCCCGGCCGCGCCCGGTGGGCGGTTCGGGCGCGCTGGGCGGCTCGGTGACCGGCGGGGCGGGCCGGGCCGGGGCGGGGGCGGCGAGCTGGAGGTGGCCGTGGCCGTCGGGGAGCGCGGCGCGGGCGGGCGGCCCGGAGCCGTCCAGGGTGTCGGGGACGGTCACCCGCAGGGTGGTCTCGCCGAGCCGCAGCAGGCCGGGGCCGTCGAGCGGGACGGCCTCCTCCGGGGCTCCCGGCGGGACGATCCGCCCGTCCACGGTGGTGCCGTTGGTGGAGCCCAGGTCGCGGACGGTGACCGTGCCGTCCTCGGCGAGGTGCAGGGCGAGGTGCAGCCGCGAGACGTCGGGGTCGTCGACCGGGACGTCGGCCTCGCCGGAGCGGCCGACCCGGATCTCCCGGCCGTGCAGCCGGTGCACGCCGCCGGCGTCGGGGCCGCCGACGACGCGGAGTTCGGCGGCGGCGGGGGTGTCGTCCGGGTCGTCGGCGGTCGGGTCCGGCTCGTTGAGGGAGAGGACGGCGCCGTCGAGCAGCGGGGGGTGGCCGAGCAGGGTGTGCTCGTCCACCCGGCGCGCCCCGGCGTAGAGGTGCACATGGGTGGCGGCCCGAGGTCCGCGCACGCCGACGGCGCCCGCGAGCGCCCCCGCGAGGGAGCCGAGCGCGGTGCCCACGGGTGCGGTGACCAGCACGTCCACGTAGGGGATGGCGGTGCCGGCGACTGCCGGGCCGCTGCGCGGTCGGAGGACGGTCAGCCGGATCTGCATCTCGCCCGCGGTCCCTTCTGCTGGTGTGACGCCGTTGTGCCGCTGCCCGGGGCCGCCGCGGGGGAGCGGGGGTGGCCGCGACACCGGTTGGGCCACAAGAGTGGCGAGTGTCATCCTGCCATCCGTCACGGACAGTCCGCGCACGGTACCGGATTTGACGATCTTGCGATCATCGCCATGTTTGCGGGCGACGGAGAGTCAGGTCAACCGGTGCCCGGAAAGGCAGGCCCGGCGGCCCCGGTGGAACCGCCGGCGGGCCCTGCGGGTCTTCCCGTAGGGGATGTCCCCCAACCCGGGCGAACGCCCTGCCGGTCGCCCCAAAAACGTGAACGAGCCCCGTTAGAGTGGCCGGAAACACGGGCCCGGCAGGCTCACCGCACCGGCGGAGGAGCCGCCCGCGCGGGCGGCACGGCGAGGAGTGCGACAGGTGCGGCCAGTCGGGAGCAAGTATCTGCTGGAGGAGACCCTCGGACGGGGGGCCACCGGCACCGTCTGGCGCGGCCGGGTCCGCGCCGACGTCGAAGTCCCCGGTACCGCGCCCGGGCAGTTGGTGGCGATCAAGATCCTGCGCGAGGAGCTCGCCGCCGACCCCGATGTCGTGATGCGGTTCCTGCGGGAGCGCTCGCTGCTGCTGCGGCTCACCCACCCGAACATCGTCAAGGTCCGCGACCTGGTCGTCGAGGGCGAGCTGCTGGCCCTGGTGATGGACCTCGTCGACGGCCCCGACCTGTCCCGCTACCTGCGCCAGAACGGTCCGTTCAGCCCGATCGCGGGCGCCCTGCTGATGGCCCAGGTCGCCGACGCGCTGGCCGCCAGCCACGCCGACGGCATCGTCCACCGCGACCTCAAGCCGGCCAACGTGCTGCTCGCCACCGCCGTGGTCGAGGGCACCGAGCAGATGCACCCGATGCTGACCGACTTCGGCATCGCCCGGCTCGCCGACTCCCCGGGCATCACCCGCAGCCACGAGTTCGTCGGCACCCCCGCCTATGTCGCGCCGGAGTCCGCCGAGGGCCGTCCGCAGACCTCCGCGGTGGACGTCTACGGCGCCGGGATCATGCTGTACGAGCTGGTCACCGGACGCCAGCCGTTCCAGGGCGACAACCCGCTGGCGATCCTCCAGGCGCACCTCGCCCAGGAGCCGCAGCGGCCGTCCACCATGCCCGAGCCGCTCTGGACGGTGATCGAGCGCTGCCTGCGCAAGGACCCGGCGCAGCGGCCCGGCGCGGTCTCGCTCTCCCGGGCGCTGCGGGTGGTCGCGGCCGGGGTGGGCGTGCACGCCTCCCCGGCGGCGGTGGACGAGGCGCTGGCCGTGGGCGCGCTGCTCGTGCCCGATCCGCAGCCGACCGTCGTGCCGAGCAGCCCGGACGCCGCGGGCCAGGGCCCGCTGGGCGGTCCGGGCGTGGCCGGTCTGCCGTTCGCCGCCGAGGACCGCACCCAGGTGCTCCCGGCCGGCCAGGCCGCCCCCGGCCAGCCCGGCCAGGGGTACGACCCGGCGGCGGCCACCCGGGTGATGGGCACCCAGCCGCCCCCGTACGACCCCGCGGCCGCCACCCGGGTGATGCCGCCCGCCGCGGTGCCGCCGCCCCCGCCCGGGCCGCCGCAGGCCGACGCGCCGCACCCGTGGCAGTCCCAGCTGCGGGCCGCCCGGGACCGCAACCAGCAGACCGAGATCGGCTACTTCGAGCCCGAGGACTTCGAGGCCCCGCCGGTCGCCCCGCCGCCCTACCAGGCCGGACAGGGCCACCAGCAGCAGGGCCACCAGGGCTACCAGCAGCAGCCGGGCCACCCCCAGCAGCCGGGGTACCGGCCGCCGCAGGGCTACCAGCAGGGCCAGCCGCCGCAGGGCTACCCGCAGCAGGGCGGGCACCAGGCCCCGCCCGGCTACGCCCAGCGCCCGCCGGTCGCCCCGCCGCCGTACCGGACCGGGCCGGGCGGGCAGCCGCCCGGCGGTGGACGCCCGCAGCCGCCCGCCGGCTACAACCAGCCGTCGCAGCAGGGCCAGGGCCAGCCGTACGGGCAGCAGCCCCCGCCGGCCCCCGCGCCCGCGCAGTCGGCCCCGCGCCGGGCGGCCGCGGCTCCTGCCGCTCCGCAGCGCCGGGCCGAGCCGCCCGCGCCGCAGCACCGCGAGCCCCCGCAGCGCCGGGCCGAGCCGCCGCGCGAGGCGCCCCGCGAGACGCCGCGCCGCGAGCCGCGCCCGCGCAGCCGCAACCGGATGTACATCCCGGGCCTGGGCTGCCTCAAGGGCTGCCTGATGGTGCTGCTGGTGCTGGCGGTGGCCGCGGTGGCGCTGTGGAACTTCACCCCGCTCCCCGAGTACTGGGCCGACGTCCAGGACTGGTTCACCAGCGCGAAGGACTGGGTGACCAACGTCTTCGACTCGAAGAAATGACGGTGCCGCGGTGACGGCGGGGCGGTGCCGGGGCCCGGCACCGGCTCCGGTCGGCGGAATTGACGCTTTGTCGACAATCCCCGGGAATTCTTGCCGTTTCCCGCCCGCCGAGCGGCCCCGGGCGGCCCGCGGAGGGTGTCCGGGCGCGTAGGTTGGTCGCTGTTGTCCCGCCCCATCGAGTGCACCGGACCAGCCCGGGGCGCTCCCGCCGCCCACGGAGCAGCATTGGCACGCAAGATCGGCAGCCGCTACACCGTCCACCAGGTGATCGGCCGGGGCTCGGCCGGGACGGTCTGGCTCGGCGAGGGCCCGGACGGTCCGGTCGCGGTCAAGCTGCTCCGCGAGGACCTGGCCGCCGACCAGGTGCTGGTCGGGCGCTTCGTCCAGGAACGCGCCGCGCTGACCAGCCTCGACCACCCCCGGGTGGTCGGCGTGCGCGACATGGTGGTGGACGGCAGCGACCTCGCCCTGGTGATGGAACTCGTCCAGGGCACCGACCTCCGCTCCCGGCTGGAGCGCGACGGCGCGGTGCCCCCGCAGGCCGCCGCCTCGATCATCGCGGACGTCGCCGACGGCCTGGCCGCCGCCCACGCGGCCGGAATCGTGCACCGCGACGTCAAGCCGGAGAACGTCCTGCTCGACCTCTCCGCCGCCCCCGGGCCCGGCGGCGCCCCGCGGGCCAAGCTGACCGACTTCGGGGTGGCCCGGCTGGTCGACGCCCCCCGCCGCACCCGGGCGACCAGGATCATCGGCACCCCCGACTACCTCGCCCCCGAGATCATCGAGGGCCTGGAGCCGCGCGCCGCCGTCGACATCTACGCCCTCGCCACCGTGCTCTACGAACTGCTGGCCGGCTTCACCCCGTTCGGCGGCGGCCACACCGGGGCGGTGCTGCGCCGGCACGTCACCGAGCAGGTGCCGCCGATCCCCGGTCTGCCCGACGGCCTGTGGCGGATCATCGCCGAGTGCCTGGCCAAGGCCCCGGCCTCGCGGCTGCGCGCCGCCGAGCTGGCGGCCCGGCTGCGCGAGCAGCTGCCCGCCCTGGCCGGACTGCCGGTGCTGGCCGTCCCGCAGCAGGGCCGGGTGCCGGCCGAGGAACAGCTGACCCCGGGCGAGGCGGTCTACGCCGAGGTGGACGCCGCCCCCGGCACCCACAAGCGCCGCCGCGGCCCGGCCGTCCCGCTGGTGCCGGGCGCCGCCCCCGACTCCACCCGGGACACCCACACCAGCCTGCGCCGCCCCTCCGCGCACGAGCTGGCCTCCTACGCGGCCGAGTCGCGGGCCCAGCGGACCGCCCCGGGCACGGCCCACCGCCGCGACCGCCAGGCGCTGCTGCGCCGCCGCCGGATGCTGGCCGTGCTGCTGGCCACGATCCTGCTGCTGGCCGGGGCCGCGGCGGCCTGGACCGCCTTCGCCGCGACCGCCCCGGACGCCGGTCCCGGCCCGCGCCCGGCCACCTCCGCGACGGCTCCGCGGGCTCCCTGACCGGGGCCGTCCGCGTGCGGGGCGGCCGTCCCGGGGGCGCGCTCCGGGCCTCGGAGGCCCCCGGGGTCGTCATGTGCACCCCGGGAACCATTACCCTGGGGGCGTGGCAGCCGTCGATCCTTCCGAAGAGCTCAAGAACCTCGATACGACCCTGGGGTCGATCGAGGCCGTCCTCGACCTGGACAAGATCCGGGCCGACATCGCGGTCCTGGAGGAGGAGGCAGCGGCCCCCAGCCTGTGGGACGACGTCGCGAACGCGCAGAAGGTGACCAGCCGGCTCTCCTTCCTCCAGGGCGAACTGCGCCGGGTCGAGGGCCTCCGCGGCCGCTTGGACGACCTGGGCGTCCTGTTCGAGCTGGCCGAGGCCGAGAACGACGCGGACACCCGCGCCGAGGCCGAGGTCGAGCTGACGGCCCTCGCCAAGTCGGTCGAGGAGCTGGAGGTCCGCACCCTCCTGTCGGGCGAGTACGACGCCCGCGAGGCGCTGATCAACATCCGCGCCGAGGCCGGTGGCGTGGACGCCGCCGACTTCGCCGAGCAGCTGATGCGCATGTACCTGCGCTGGGCCGAGCGGCACGGGTACCCGACCGAGGTCTACGACACCTCGTACGCGGAGGAGGCCGGCATCAAGTCCGCGACCTTCACCGTGAAGGCGCCCTACGCCTACGGCACCCTCTCGGTCGAGCAGGGCACCCACCGCCTGGTCCGCATCTCGCCCTTCGACAACCAGGGCCGCCGCCAGACCTCGTTCGCCGGCGTCGAGGTGCTCCCGGTCGTCGAGCAGTCCGACCACGTCGACATCGACGAGTCGGAGCTGCGCATCGACGTCTACCGCGCCTCCGGCCCCGGCGGCCAGGGCGTCAACACCACCGACTCGGCGGTGCGCATCACGCACATCCCGACCGGTGTGGTGGTCTCCTGCCAGAACGAGCGCTCGCAGATCCAGAACAAGGCGTCCGCGATGAACGTCCTCCAGGCCAAGCTGCTGGAGCGGCGCCGCCAGGAGGAGCGCGCCGCGATGGACGCGCTCAAGGACAGCGGCAGCTCCTGGGGCAACCAGATGCGCTCCTACGTGCTGCACCCGTACCAGATGGTCAAGGACGTCCGGACCGCGTTCGAGGCCGGCAACCCGCAGGCCGTGCTGGACGGCGACATCGACGGCTTCATCGAGGCCGGGATCCGCTGGCGCAAGCAGCGCGAGACCGCCGCGCAGCAGTAGCCGACAGCGGTGGACGTACGGGAAGGCCCCGACCGGATCTCCGGTCGGGGCCTTCCCGTACGTCCGTGCACCGCGGGTACGTGTACCGCCGGTGCCTTCCTCAGGCCAGTGCCTGCCGCGCGAGCAGCACCACCGCGAGCAGCCCGGCCAGGACGGCCAGCAGCATCGCGGGGGAGAGCGCGGCGAACGGACCCTGCTGCTCCTGCAGCCTGGCCCGGGTGGCCCGGCAGGCGGGGCAGCGGCCGTCGCTGACGCGGCCGTTGCAGTTGGCGCACACCAGATGGTCGCAGGTCATGCGATCTCCTCCTCGCTGCTACTGCCAACGCACCGGAGCGGGCCTTGGTTCCTCGTTGTGCCCTGTGCGGCGGAGCGGTCGGGCCCGACCGCAACCTCCACTCTGCCAGGTTCCGGCCGTTCCGGCCCCCGGGCTGTGAGATGGCTCCCAATTTTCAGGGCATAACCGGGCATTCTCCCCCAGTTTTCTGCCGCTGTCACTCCCCGAACCTGCGGGCCGGGCGGGCCTTCGCGTATGGTCCCAAGCCGGGAGCGGCCGTTCCGTTCCCCTCGCCCGCCCCGGGCCGGGCATGCCGAGGGGCGGACCGACCGAGGATTGGCGCCGCCTAGGATGGCCTCCGTGATGCAGCCGTGATCAGATTCGACAACGTCTCCAAGACCTATCCCAAGCAGAACCGTCCCGCCCTGGACAACGTCTCGCTGGAGATCGAGAAGGGTGAGTTCGTCTTCCTGGTCGGCTCGTCCGGCTCGGGCAAGTCCACCTTCCTGCGGCTGTGCCTGCGCGAGGAGCGGCCCAGCACCGGCGAGGTGCACGTCCTGGGCAAGGACCTGGGCAAGCTGTCCAACTGGAAGGTGCCGCACATGCGCCGCCAGCTGGGCACCGTCTTCCAGGACTTCCGGCTGCTGCCGAACAAGACGGTCGCGCAGAACGTCGCCTTCGCCCTGGAGGTCATCGGGAAGCCGAAGAGCGCCATCGGCAAGGTGGTGCCCGAGGTGCTCGACCTGGTCGGCCTCGGCGGCAAGGAGGACCGGATGCCCGGCGAGCTGTCCGGTGGTGAGCAGCAGCGCGTCGCGATCGCCCGGGCGTTCGTCAACCGCCCGATGCTGCTGATCGCGGACGAGCCCACCGGCAACCTCGACCCGCAGAACTCGGTCGGCATCATGAAGCTGCTCGACCGCATCAACCGCACCGGCACCACGGTGCTGATGGCCACCCACGACCAGGCCATCGTCGACCAGATGCGCAAGCGCGTCATCGAGCTCGACAAGGGGCTGCTGGTCCGCGACCAGGCCCGCGGCGTCTACGGGTACCAGCACTGACCGTTCGGCGCTGAACCCGTGGGCCGTCCGCCCGCCTCCTCCGACCAGCAGTACCGACCCTGGAGTTGTTGAACGCATGCGCGCCCAGTTCGTCCTGTCGGAGATCGGTGTGGGTCTCCGCCGCAACCTGACGATGACCATCGCGGTCGTCGTCAGTGTCGCGCTCTCCCTCGCCCTCGCCGGTGCCTCCCTCCTGGTCCGCGACCAGGTCAACTCCATGAAGGGGTACTGGTACGACAAGGTCGAGGTGAGCATCTACTTCTGCACCAAGGCCGACGCCCGGAACTCGCCCCAGTGCGACAAGGGCGCGGCCACCGACCAGCAGATCGCCGACATCAAGACCCAGCTGGACAAGATGGACTCGGTGGTCCAGACCTCGACCTTCGAGAACTCCACCGACGCGTACAAGCACTGGAAGGAGATGAACCCGGACAACCCGCTCATCTCCGTCCTCGGCCCGGACGCCATCCCGCAGTCCTGGCGGGTCAAGCTGAAGGACCCGACCAAGTACGACGTCATCCAGAGCGCCTTCGCCGGCAAGCCCGGCGTGAAGTCGGTCGAGGACCAGCGGAAGATCCTGGAGAACCTCTTCGGTCTGCTGAACGGCCTCCAGACGGCGGCCTTCGTGATCATGGTGCTGATGCTCTTCGTCGCCCTGCTGCTGATCGTCAACACCGTCCGGGTGTCGGCGTTCAGCAGGCGGCGCGAGACCGGCATCATGCGCCTGGTCGGCGCCTCCAACTTCTACGTGCAGATGCCGTTCATCGCGGAGGCCGCGTTCTCCGCGCTGCTCGGCGCGGTGATGGCCTCCGGCCTGCTGCTCGGCGGGCACTTCTTCGTCCAGAACTGGCTGGCCGAGCGGGTGCAGTTCATCCACTTCATCGGCCTCTCCTCGGTGCTCGCGGTGATACCGCTGCTGGTCGTGGTGGGTATGGGCATGGCCGGCATCGCGGCCTTCTTCACCCTCCGCAAGTACCTGAAGGTCTGACCGGACAACGCTCCGGACGACCGGGCGGCCCCGGACGGCACTGCGCCGTCCGGGGCCGCCCGCGTTCCGTCGCCGTCCGTTGCGGCCCGCACGCTCGGATGCTGCGCCTAGACTCCGGTGCCATGCCCGTCTCTCCCCGTGCGACCCGTCAGGCGGCCACCCTCGGCCTGGTGTTCGGCGCGGTCCTGCTGGCCGGGGCCGCCACCGGCGCCTGGGGCGAGCCCGGCGCGGCGGCGCGACCGCCGTCGGTGGACACCGCCCAGGCCGTCGCCGCACCCGTCGGGGCCGGGCAGGACCCGGCCGGCGCGGACCTCTCCGAGCAGCAGGCCGAGCATCTGATCGGCGCCACCGGGGACCGTTGGGGCGCGTACTACAGCGCCCAGGAGTACGCCGAGTTCAGCCAGGGCCTGGACGGCCGCTACCTGGGCGTGGGCCTGTCGGTCGGCCGGGGCGAGGACGGCGTCACCACCGTCTCCCAGGTGCTGCCCGCCGGTCCGGCGGCCGCCGCCGGGATCGCGGTCGGCGACCGGCTGCTGCGGATCGGCGAGGACGAGGCCGACCGGCTGCCGGTCACCGAGGTGGTCGCCCGGCTGCGCGGACGCGAGGGCGCCGAACGGCAGGCCGGTTCCGAGGTGGTGCTGGAGCTGCGGCGGGGCGAGGGCGACGTCCGCGAGGTCCGGCTGCGCCGGGCGCTGCTGGACAGCCAGCAGGTGACCGTCGAGCACCTGGCCGGCGGCGTGGTGCGGATCGCCGTCCGGGCCTTCACCTCCGGCGTGGCCGAGCAGGTGCGCGCCGCCGTGCGCGGCGCGCGCGCCGGGGTGGTGCTCGATCTGCGCGGCAACTCCGGCGGGCTGGTCGAGGAGGCCGTCGGCACCGCCGGGGTCTTCCTGGACGGCGGCCCGGTCGGCTCCTACCAGGACCGCGGCGGCACCCGCGAGCTCACCGCCCCGCCCGGCGGCGACCAGCGCACCCCGCTGGTGGTGCTGGTGGACGGCGGCACCATGAGCGCCGCCGAACTGCTCACCGGCGCCCTCCAGGACCGCGGCCGGGCCGTGGTGGCCGGCAGCAGGACCTTCGGCAAGGGCACCGTGCAGCAGCCCAGCCGACTCGCCGACGGCGCCGTGCTGGAACTCACCGTCGGCCGCTACTACACCCCGGCCGGCCGCTCCCCGGAGGGCACCGGGCTGGCCCCGGACGTCCCGGCGGGCGCCGCGGAGGACGCCGACGCGCTCGCCCTGCGGGTGCTCGCCGGTCTCGGCAACCGCACGTAAAGGGGCTGCTGGCGGACGGCCGGAGGTGCGAGAATGACGGCGCTATGGCAAAGGAAACCGGACACAAGCTGATCGCGCAGAACAAGAAGGCGCGACACGAGTACACCATCCTCGACACCTACGAGTGCGGCCTCGTGCTCACCGGGACCGAGGTGAAGTCACTGCGCGAAGGGCGGGCGAACCTGGTAGACGGCTACGCCTACATCCAGAACCACGAGGCCTGGATCGACAACGTCTTCATCCCCGAGTACACCCAGGGGACGTGGACCAACCACGCGGCCCGGCGCAAGCGCAAGCTGCTGCTGCACCGGATGGAGATCCAGAAGATCGAGACGAAGGTCCGCGACGCCGGCCACACCCTCGTCCCGCTCTCGCTGTACTTCAAGGACGGCCGGGTGAAGCTCGAACTGGCCCTCGCGGTCGGCAAGAAGCTCTACGACAAGCGGCAGACCCTGCGCGAGAAGCAGGACACCCGCGAGACGGCACGCGCCGTGGCGGCCGCCCGGCGACGCCAGCGTTAATCGGCTGGACCCCCGCTGGTCGCCTCGCGTAGGATGGCGCCAGCAACAAGGACGGTCACCGTCCGAGCTGTTTCTCAAAAAAACATGGGGATGATCGGTTTCGACAGGGGATGTTGAAACAGGGGAAGCGAGCCGAGGAACGCGGCAATGATCTCGTTAACCACGTGTCGCAAAAAAATAATCGCCAACTCTAAGCGCGATTCCCAGCAGTTCGCTCTCGCTGCCTAATTAAGCACCGATAGCGCTTGGGTGTCAGACCGGGGAGTTCCCGACCCGGACCCTGGCATAATCTAGGGAACTCAACCGTCCGCCCGGGCTGCGAGGGCGGATGGGAAATCAAACAGCAGCTGGGCCTGTTGGCGGCTTGTCCGTGTGACCGCCAGGGCCGAGAAAAACACAGCGGACTGCGCTCGGAGAAGCCCTGAATTAGCACCACTGGACCCGGGTTCGATTCCCGGCATCTCCACCACCCCATGTTGACAGTGAAGGCCGTCCACCGCGTTGCGGAGGGCGGCCTTCACGTTTCCCCCGGCCTGGGCGTAGGATCGTTCGTCCGCTCGTTTCCCGGAGCGGGAATCCGCCGCAACCACCGAGGCCATGCAGAGCAACACGGACACCACTGCCACCGACCACGAGACCCTGCGCGCGCGCGAGATCGCCGGTGAGCAACGCCACCTCGACACCGTCTACCACCGTCTGGAGGAGAAGCTCGCCGAGGCCGAGTACATCCTCGAGGACGCCGCCAAGCGGGTGCACGTCGGTACTCCGGGCGCGCTCGCCGAGCGCGATGCCCAGGTGTACCGGGCCGGCGCGCACCTCCAGCGGCTCAACAACGAGTTCGAGGACTTCCTGTTCGGCCGGGTCGACCTCCAGCAGGCCGATGCCCCGGAGGAGCACGGGATCCCCTCGAACACCCCGCTCGACCCCGCTGACCCGGTCGTCGCCGAGACCCTGCACATCGGCCGGCTCGGCGTGCTGGACGCCGAGTTCGGTCCGCTGGTGATCGACTGGCGGGCACCGGCCGCCGCGCCGTTCTACCGGTCCACCCCGCTGGAGCCCGGCCGGGTCCTCCGGCGCCGGGTGATCCGCTCCAAGGGCCGCAAGGTGATCGGGGTGGAGGACGACCTGCTCCGCCCCGACCTCACCCCCACCCTGGACGGCGAGGAACTGCCGGTGGTCGGCGACGGCGCGCTGATGGCCTCGCTCGGACGCGCCCGCAGCCACACGATGCGCGACATCGTCTCCTCCATCCAGAAGGAGCAGGACGAGGTCATCCGCGCCCCCGCGGCCGGGGCCACCCTGGTCACCGGCGGCCCCGGCACCGGCAAGACCGCTGTCGCGCTGCACCGTGCCGCCTTCCTGCTCTACCAGGACCGCCGCCGGTACGCCGGGGGCATCCTGGTGGTCTCGCCGACCCCGCTGCTGGTCTCCTACACCGAGGGCGTGCTGCCCTCGCTCGGCGAGGAGGGCCAGGTCGCCATCCGCGCGGTCGGCTCGCTGGTCGACGGCATCGAGGCCGGGACCTACGACACCCCGCGGGCGGCCCGGATCAAGGGCTCGGCCCGGATGGTCCAGCTGCTGCGCCGGGCGGCCCGGGCGGCCCTGGAGCTGCGCGCCCCGCAGGAGCTCAAGGTGGTCGCCCGCGGCGAGGTGCTGCGGCTGGACGCGGGCCGTCTCAGGACCGTGCGCGGCAATGTCGTCGGCTCCGGCGGCACCCCGCTCAACCTGCTCCGCCCGCGCGCCCGCCGGCTGCTGCTGGACGCGCTCTGGCAGGAGGCCGTCCGCGACCTGCCCAGGCCGGCCGACCACTACGCCCGCGAGCGGCGCCAGGAGGAGAAGGAGTCCTTCGACGAGTACGTCTCGGACGAGGCGCCGTTCCTGGCCTTCCTGGACGCCTGGTGGCCCGCGGTCACCCCGCGCCGGGTGCTCGGCACCCTGAAGCAGTCCCGGCACACCAACCGGATCGCCCGCGGCACGGTCACGCCGGAGGAGTCGAAGGTGCTGGCCGCCTCCTGGCGGCACCTGTCCGAGCACGGCGACGGCGAGCTGTCGGCGCACGACGTGGCGCTGGTGGACGAGCTGCAGCTGCTGCTCGGCGAGCCGGCCAGGCCGAAGTACCGCGAGGTCGACGCGGCCGACCTGCTGACCGGCCTGGACGAGGTGACCACCTTCGCCGACCGCAACGCCCGGCAGCGGGAGCGGACGCCGGTCGAGCGCACCGAGTACGCCCACGTGATCGTGGACGAGTCCCAGGACCTCACCCCGATGCAGTGGCGGATGATCGGCCGCCGGGCCCGGATGGCCACCTGGACCATCGTCGGCGACCCGGCGCAGTCCTCCTGGCCGTTCCCGCAGGAGGCCCAGGCCGCGCTGGACGAGGTGCTGTCCGGCAAGCCGCGCCGCCGCTACACGCTGACCGTGAACTACCGGAACCCGGCCGAGATCGCCGAGGTGGCGGCCAAGGTGCTGGCGCTGGCCGCGCCGGGCACCCCGTCGCCGAGCGCGGTGCGGCACGTGGGCGTCGAGCCGAGGTTCGCGGCCGTCACCGACCCCTCGCCGGAGGTCTTCGGTGCCGCCGCCCGGGCCGAGCTGGAGCTGCTGCTGGGCGAGGTGGACGGCACGGTGGCCCTGGTGGTGCCGATGGACCGGCGGGCCGAGGCGGGCCGCTGGGCCGAGGGGCTGGGCGAGCGGGTGGTGACGCTGGGCAGCCTGGAGGCCAAGGGCCTGGAGTACGACGCGACCGTGGTCGCCGACCCGACCGGGATCGCCGGCGAGTCGGAGGCGGGTCTGCGGGTGCTGTACGTGGCGCTCACCCGGGCGACCCAGCGGCTGACCGTGCTGTCCGGGCCGGACGACCTGCCCGACGCGGCCGGGACCCCCGCGCTGCTGCGCGGCTGAGCGCGGCCGTCCGGGCGGGCGTCCGACCTGACGGAGTGTGACGGCCGGCCCGCCCGGACCGGCCGTCACCGGGCCGCCGGACCCCTGCGCGGGGACGGCGGCGGCGCACCGTGACGGAGCACGAAGAAGGCCCCTCACCCGGTGGGTGAGGGGCCTTCAGAAGCTACGACACCGACCCGCCATGCTCGCCTCGCGGCAAGTGGTCCCTCGAAGGGACGAAGGTTGGGCCCGGGGGCTTGGATCGAGCCGGTGTCCCGTCCAATGTAACGCATCGGGCGCCGGAGGCAAGAAGTTGTCGGGTCCGCACACTCAATGAACGTTATTTCTGACTGTGCCCTGGTAGGTGCGACGATCGAGGTCTAGCATGCGCAGGCGAGGGACTTCAACAATTTGTTGAACTCGCGGACGGACAGACGGAAGAAGGAACGTCGATGGCGACGGTGCCCAGTGTCTCCAACTCGATCACGGTACGGCTGGAGGTCCCGGCCACGGGCAACGCCGTCAGCGCGATCACCACGGCCGTGGAGTCCTCCGGCGGCTCGGTGACCGGCCTCGACGTCACGGCCTCCGGCCTGGAGGCGCTCCGGATCGACGTGACGGTGGCGGCCAGCTCGGTGGCGCACGGCGAGGAGATCGTCGAGAAGCTCCGGACGATCGACGGCGTCACGATCGGCAAGGTCTCGGACCGCACCTTCCTGATGCACCTCGGCGGCAAGATCGAGATGTCCTCGAAGCTGCCGATCCGCAACCGTGACGACCTCTCGATGATCTACACCCCGGGTGTCGCCCGGGTCTGCATGGCGATCGCCGAGAACCCCGAGGACGCCCGCCGCCTCACCATCAAGCGCAACAGCGTCGCCGTGGTCACCGACGGCTCAGCGGTGCTGGGCCTGGGGAACATCGGTCCGGCCGCCGCGCTGCCGGTCATGGAGGGCAAGGCGGCCCTGTTCAAGCGCTTCGCCGGCATCGACGCCTGGCCGATCTGCCTGGACACCCAGGACACCGACGAGATCGTGGCCATCGTCAAGGCGATCGCCCCGGGCTTCGCCGGCATCAACCTGGAGGACATCTCCGCGCCGCGCTGCTTCGAGATCGAGGCCCGGCTGCGCGAGGCCCTCGACATCCCGGTCTTCCACGACGACCAGCACGGCACCGCGATCGTGGTGCTGGCGGCGCTGATGAACGCGCTCAAGGTGGTCGGCAAGGAGATCTCCCGGATCCGGGTGGTGATGTCGGGCGCCGGCGCCGCCGGCACCGCGATCCTCAAGCTGCTGATGGCGGCGGGCGTCGAGCACGCCACCGTCGCGGACGTACGGGGCGTGGTCCACCAGGGCCGCGACGACCTCAACGACAACCTGCGCTGGATCGCCGACCACACCAACCGCTCGGGCCGCACCGGCAGCCTCAAGGAGGCGGTGGCGGACGCCGACGTCTTCATCGGCGTCTCGGCCCCGAACCTGCTGGACGGCGAGGACCTGGCCACCATGGCCGCGGACGCGATCGTCTTCGCGCTGGCCAACCCGGACCCGGAGGTCGATCCGGCGGTGGCCCGGCAGACCGCCGCGGTGGTCGCCACCGGCCGCAGCGACTTCCCGAACCAGATCAACAACGTGCTGGTCTTCCCGGGCGTCTTCCGCGGCCTGCTGGACGCGCAGAGTCGTACCGTCAACACCGAGATGATGATCGCCGCCGCCCGGGCGCTGGCCGCCACCGTCGGCGACGACGAGCTCAACCCGAACTACATCATCCCCAGCGTGTTCCACAAGGACGTGGCCAAGACCGTCGCCGCCGCCGTCCGGGACGCCGCCCTGGCCGCCACCACGGAGGCGCCCGCGCCGTCGCGTCCGACCCCGGGCATCGTCGGCACGCTCGACACCGCGTCCTTCCCCGCCGTGCGGCTCTGACCTCGGAATCCGTCGACGGGCCCCTGCGCCGGGCCCGGCATCCGGCTTCCGCGGCGGTGCCCGCGCGGTGACGTGGATCGATCAAATGACCGATTAGCGGTCGTACCCGCCCATTCCCGCCCCGAACCCTTGCGACACAAGGGCGAGGGGCGTGTTTGGGCTTGTCGGACCTAGGGCGTACGGTAGCCCTGCACGGGGCAGGCGTGTCCGACAAGTACGGAACGTCCCCCTGGTCTTCCGGCGCGTCGTCCCGACCGCCGCCCGCGCCCGGTCCGCCGGAGCCGACGGAGCGTCACACCTCCGGCGGGCGGGCGCTGTTCGGGTCGTTCCGCCGGGGCCCGATTGGCTTTCTCGGGGCCGGTCGGGGCAGGATTCGTATCCGGGCAGGCAGGCGGGCCTTCGAAGGCACGGCGCGCGGCACTGGGTGCGGACCCGGCTCGCGACCACGCATTGCCTGCATGAGCACAGTGTGCGGACCCGCGGCCCGTCCGGGTGCCTCCCGGTGGGAGTTCCGACGGGCCCCGGCACACCGCAAGCGAACAGACCACAGGAGTACACATGAACCGCAGTGAGCTGGTGGCCGCGCTGTCCGAGCGCGCCGAGGTGACCCGCAAGGACGCCGACGCCGTTCTGGCCGCCTTCGCCGAGATCGTCGGCGAGGTCGTCGCCAAGGGCGACGAGAAGGTCACCATCCCCGGTTTCCTGACCTTCGAGCGCACCCACCGCGCGGCCCGCACGGCCCGCAACCCGCAGACCGGTGAGCCGATCCAGATCCCCGAGGGCTACAGCGCCAAGGTGAGCGCCGGCTCCAAGCTGAAGGAAGCCGCCAAGGGCGTCTGAACAACCCCTTGAACGGCCGGGAGGCCGGGTCCCCCTCGTGGGGACCCGGCCTCCCGCCGTTGTCCGGCGGCCCCGGAGGGCCGCCGGACGCACCGGTCAGGCGTCGACGAGCTCGGCGCTCGGCTCCCCGGCGGCCACCGGGGGCAGCTCGCCCGGCAGCTCGACGTGGGCGCCGAGGTCGCGCAGCTTGTCCATGAAGTTCTCGTAGCCCCGGTTGATCAGGTCGATGCCGTGCACGGTCGAGGTGCCCTCGGCCGCCAGCGCCGCGATCAGGTACGAGAAGCCGCCGCGCAGGTCCGGGATGACCAGCTCGGAGCCGATCAGCTTGGACGGGCCGGAGACCACCGCGGAGTGCTGGAAGTTCCGGGCGCCGAAGCGGCACGGGGTCGCGCCCAGGCACTCGCTGTAGAGCTGGATGTGCGCGCCCATCTGGTTCAGCGCGCCGGTGAAGCCCAGCCGCGACTCGTACACCGTCTCGTGGACGATGGACAGGCCGGTGGCCTGGGTCAGCGCGACGACCAGCGGCTGCTGCCAGTCGGTCTGGAAGCCGGGGTGCACGTCGGTCTCCAGGGCGATCGCCTTGAGCTCGCCGCCCGAGTGCCAGAAGCGGATGCCCTCGTCGTCCACCTCGAAGGCGCCGCCGACCTTCCGGAAGGTGTTGAGGAAGGTCATCATCTCCAGCTGGCGGGCGCCGCGGACGTAGATGTCGCCCTTGGTGGCCAGCGCCGCGCAGGCCCAGGAGGCGGCCTCCAGCCGGTCCGGCAGCGCCCGGTGGTTGTAGCCGCCCAGCTCGTCGACACCGGTGATGAGAATGGTGCGGTCGGTGCCCAGGGTGATGATCGCGCCCATCTTCTGCAGCACGCAGATCAGGTCGACGATCTCCGGCTCGATGGCCGCGTTGCGCAGCTCGGTGACGCCCTCGGCGAGGACGGCGGTCAGCAGCACCTGCTCGGTCGCGCCGACCGAGGGGTAGGGCAGCTCGATCCGGGTGCCGCGCAGCCGCTGCTGGGCGACCAGGTAGGTGCCCTGCGGGTGCTTCTCGATGGTGGCGCCGAACTGGCGCAGCACCTCGAAGTGGAAGTCGACCGGACGGCCGCCGATGTCGCAGCCGCCCAGGCCCGGGATGAAGGCGTGGCCGAGGCGGTGCAGCAGCGGGCCGCAGAAGAGGATCGGGATGCGCGAGGAGCCGGCGTGCGCGTCGATGTCGGCGACGTTGGCGCTCTCGACGTGCGAGGGGTCGAGGATCAGCTCGCCGTCCTCGTCGCCGGTGCGCACGGTCACGCCGTGGAGCTGCAGCAGGCCGCGGACCACCTTGACGTCGCGGATGTCCGGGACGTTGCGCAGTCTGCTGGGGCCCTGGCCGAGCAGGGCCGCGACCATGGCCTTGGGGACCAGGTTCTTCGCACCGCGGACGCGGATCTCGCCTTCGAGCGGGTTTCCGCCGTGGACCAGCAGGACGTCGTCGGTCATCGTTCTCGCAATCCGGGGTGCCAGAGGAGTGGGGCGGGCTCGGCGACGAGCCAGTCGGTGGAGCGTTTCACGGGCGCGTCGGGCCCCCGGTGTGACCGAGTCGGCACCGTGGAGGGGCGTCCACCATCAGTAGATGGTAGTGGTCGTGCCGATGGTTCCTGTGAGCCTCTCCCGTGATGGTGCTCTCCCCGGGTCCGGGCGCGCGCGCCGGTGCGTCCGTACGGGTGTTCGTGGCGGGCGGACCCGGGCAGGGCCGGGTGGCCGCAGGGGTCGCCGTTTCGGGTGCCGCCGCCGGGGGTTCTGCGGGATCATGTGAGGCATGACGGCGGCCCATTCGCACGGAGGCCGGTCCCACACCGGCCGTCTGCTCGTCGCGACGCCCGTGCTCACCGACCCGAACTTCGCCCGGGCGGTGGTGCTCCTCCTCGACCACGACGCCGAGGGGGCGCTCGGTGTCGTGCTGAACCGGCCGACGCCGGTCGAGGTCGGCAGTGTGCTGGACGGCTGGGGGGTGCTGGTCGGCCTGCCCGCGGTGGTGTTCCAGGGCGGTCCGGTGGCGCTGGACTCGGCGCTCGGTCTGGCGGTGGCGCCGGGGGAGCCGGGCACCGGGGAGCCGCTCGGCTGGCGGAGGGTGCACGGCGCGATCGGCCTGGTGGACCTGGAGGCGCCGCCCGAGGTGCTGGCCGGGGAGCTCGGGGCGCTGCGGATCTTCGCCGGTTACGCCGGCTGGGCGCCCGGGCAGCTGGAGTCGGAGATCTCCACCGGCGCCTGGTACCTGGTGGACTGCGAGCCGGGGGACATCTCCAGCCCGGAGCCGGAGCGGCTGTGGCGGGCGGTGCTGCGGCGCCAGCGCGGGCCGCTGGCGCTGCTGGCGACCTATCCGGACGATCCGACCCTGAACTGAATCCGGCTCGGAATCGAAGGGGCGCCGTCACGCCGGCGCCGCGACACTGGCCCGCTTCTCCGGGGCGCCCATAGACTTGGCACTCATGAGCACTCTTGAGCCCGAGCGCGGCCTCGGCACCGGCACCCTGGTCGAGCCCGTCCCGCAGGTGTCCCACGGGGACGGCGACCACGAGCGCTTCGCGCACTACGTCCAGAAGGACAAGATCATGGAGAGCGCGCTCTCCGGGTCCCCCGTGGTGGCGCTCTGCGGCAAGGTGTGGGTGCCCGGCCGCGACCCGAAGAAGTACCCGGTCTGTCCGATGTGCAAGGAGATCTACGACGGCATCGGCAAGCCGCAGGACGGGGACGGCGACAAGGGCAAGTAGCCCGCGTTCCCCCGTTCCGCACATCCGCACACCACCGTTTTGCATAGTGCTGCGTTTCCCGAGTGGTCTATGCCACTGGTCGGGGTCGGGGCAGGATGGCGCAATGGACCTCATCCCTGCCCCCGTGAGTTCCGTCCGCCTCCCGGACCAGGACTTCCCGCTCGACCGGACGACCACCCTGACCGCGCCGCCCGAGCTGGCCGGGGCCGAACGGTGGCTGCGTTCCTCGCTGACCGCCGCCACCGGCCTGCCGCTCGCCCCGGGGCGGCCCGGCGAGGGCGTCGAACTGCTCCTCGACGCGACGCTCGCCGCTGAGGCGTACCGGCTGTCGGTGCGCCCCGGCCACGCGGTGGTCACCGCCGGCGGACCGGCCGGCGCGCTCTGGGGCGCCCAGACGCTGCGCCGACTGCTCGGCCCGGACGCCTACCGGCGCGCGCCGCTGCGCCCGTCCGGCTGGGTGCTGCCCGGCCTCGACCTCACGGACGCGCCGAGGTTCGGCTGGCGCGGGGTGCTGCTGGACGTCGCCCGGCACTTCCTGCCCAAGTCCGACGTGCTGCGCTTCGTCGACCAGCTGTCCGCGCACAAGCTCAACGTGCTGCACCTGCACCTGACCGACGACCAGGGCTGGCGGGTGGAGATCAAGCGCTACCCCGGGCTCACCGAGCGGGCGTCCTGGCGCGAGCGCTCGATGGTCGGCTACCGGTCCGCCGAACGGCGCGACGACCGCCCGCACGGCGGCTTCTACACCCAGGACGACCTGCGCGAGATCGTCGCCTACGCGGCCGAGCGGGCCGTCACGGTGGTGCCCGAGATCGACCTGCCGGGCCACACCCAGGCCGCCGTGGCCGCCTACCCCGAGCTGGGCAACACCGACGTGGTGGACACCGGGGCGCTCGGGGTGTGGACCGACTGGGGGGTCACCGAGAACGTGCTCAACCCCTCCGAGGCCACCCTGCGCTTCTTCGAGGGGGTGCTGGAGGAGGTCCTGGAGATCTTCCCGTCCGAGTTCGTCCACCTCGGCGGCGACGAGTGCCCGAAGGAGCAGTGGAAGGCCAGCGCGGCCGCGCAGGCGCGGATCCGCGAGCTGGGCCTGAGCAACGAGGACGAGCTGCAGAGCCACATCATCCGGCACTTCGACCGCTGGCTGGCCGAGCGCGGCCGCCGGCTGATCGGCTGGGACGAGATCCTGGAGGGCGGCCTCGCCCCGGGCGCCGCGGTGTCCTCCTGGCGCGGTTACAACGGCGGGATCGCCGCCGCGCGGGCCGGGCACGACGTGGTGATGTGCCCCGAGCAGCACGTCTACCTGGACCACCGGCAGGCGGCGGGGGAGCGGGAGCCGATCCCGGTCGGCTTCGTGCGCACCCTGGAGGACGTCTACCGGTTCGAGCCGGTGCCGGCCCAGCTCGACGAGGAGGCGGCGCGCCGGGTGATCGGCACCCAGGCGAACCTGTGGAGCGAGTTCATGGACAGCGCCCGGGACATCGACTACCGGGCCTTCCCCCGGCTCGCGGCCTTCGCCGAGGTCGCCTGGTCCGCGCTGCCCGCGGACCCGGCCGCCCGTGACTGGGCCGGCTTCGAACGGCGGATGGTCGGCCATCTGGAGGTGCTGGACGCGCTCGGTGTCGAGTACCGCCCGGCCGACGGGCCGCACCCGTGGCAGACCAGGCCGGGAGTGGTGGGCCGACCGATCGACGGACCCCCGCCGGCGGTCTGAACCTGTCGGCCGCGGGAACTTCCGGGCGGTCGTCGGACGTCAAGAACAGATGAACATCCGCCCCGGTCCGAACCGGACCGGGGCGGATACCGCCCGGTATCGGTCCCAATCGGGCAGTACCGTTCGCCTGTCCCGAAATGATCATCGAGCATTGTGTGCCAGAGTTGCCCAACCCGGCCCGATCGCCCGTACCCTACGGGCCAGGCCGGGCTGCCGGAGCGGACACCCCGGTCCAGGGGCCGCGGGCGGCAGGCGATCGATGAGCAAGTGGAGCACGGTGGGACCCAGGTGAACCGGACGATCATGCTGCCGGCCTCCCTCGACGAGGCCGTCGAAGCGCTGGCCGCTCACCCGGCCGCGGTGCCGGTGGCCGGCGCCACCGACCTGATGGAGGCCGTCAGCGCCGGACGCCTCCGCCCCGCCGCGCTGGTCGGCCTCGGCCGGATCACCGAACTCCGCGGCTGGCGCTACGAGGACGGCGGCACCGCCGTCCTCGGCGCCGGGCTGACCCACGCCCGGATGGACCGCCCGGACTTCGCCGCCCTGATCCCCGCGCTCGCGGACGCCGCCCGCACCGCCGGACCCCCGCAGGTCCGCAACGTCGGCACCCTCGGCGGCAACATCGCCACGGCCGCCCCGGCCGGGGACACCCTGCCGGTGCTCGCCGCGCTGGAGGCCAGCGTCACCCTGGCCAGGGCCGGCGCCACCCGCGAGGTCCCGGTCAGCCACCTGCTGACCGGTCTCGACCCGCTGCGGCCCGGCGAACTGCTCACCTGGGTACGGGTCCCGCTGCTGCACGCCCCGCAGGTGTTCCTCAAGGCCACCGGCCGCAGCGGCCCGGCCCGCGCCACCGCCTCCGTCGCCCTCGTCCTGGACCCGGCCCGGCGCGCCGTCCGCTGCGCCGTCGGCGCCGTCGCCCCGGTGCCGCTGCGCCCCCTGGAGGCCGAGGCCTGGGTGGCGGGCTGCATCGACTGGGACGGTTCGCGGGAGATCGACCCCGCCGCGACCGCGGCCTTCGGCGAGTACGTGGCCGCGGCCTGCGTCCCCGACGGCTACGGCGCGGAGGGCGCCTGGGAGGCCGTCACCGAGGGGCCGAGCGCGGCCGCCGTCCGTCTGCGGCGTACCGTAGCGGTGCTGGCCCGCCGGGCACTGGGAAGGGCGCTCAAGTGACCACAGACCACCCCATCGAGGCCCTGGACGCGGGGCTGCTCGACCACGCGCACGACCACGCGCCGCAGGTCAGCCGGGAGCTGCGGCCGACCACCTCGTACACCCTGCGGGTCAACGGCTTCGAACGGCCCGTCACGGACGCCTGGATCGGCGAGAGCCTGCTCTACGTGCTGCGCGAGCGGCTGGGCCTGGCCGGCGCCAAGGACGGCTGCGAGCAGGGCGAGTGCGGGGCCTGCTCGGTGCAGGTCGACGGCCAGCTGGTGGCCGGCTGCCTGGTGCCCGCCGCGCTCGCCCAGGACAGCGAGATCAACACCGTCGAGGGCCTCTCGGCCGGCGGCGGCGCCAGCGACGTCCAGCAGGCGCTGGCCGAGTCCGGCGCGGTGCAGTGCGGCTACTGCGTGCCCGGCCTGGCGATGGCCGTGCACGACCTGCTCCAGCGCAACCACCGGCCCACCGAGGTCGAGGCGCGCCAGGCGCTGTGCGGCAACCTCTGCCGGTGCACCGGGTACCGGGGCGCGCTGGCCGCCGTGCAGACCGTCGCCGACGCGCGCGCGGCGGTGGCCGTGGCCGCGGAGGCGGCCGCCGAGGAGGCCGCGGCCACCCCCGCGGAGCGGGCCGACGCACCCGCCGCGGCGGCTCCCGAGCCGGTGCCCGCGGCCGCCCCCGCGCACGCCGGACCGCCGACCGCCGACCTGCCGGTCTACACCGAGGACACCTGGATCGAGCACGTCCCGCAGCCGCGCGCCGAGGAGGCCGGCACCGCGGCCGGCACCGGCGTCGGTGCCGCAGCCGGCACGGGGTACGGCGCCCAGGACGGGCACGGCGCCCCCGACGGCCGGGGGGCCTACGACGGGCCGGGCGGCTACGACAGCGGGGTGTACGACACCACCGTGCTGGCCCCGGTCCGGGACGTCCCGGCGCAGCAGCCCGACGGTTCCACCGGGTTCTACCCCGCCCAGGGCTACCCCGAGCAGCAGCCGTACCCCGGCGCGACCCCGGCGCACGGCACCTACCTGCCCGGCACCGGCTACCCCGACCAGGGCGGCTACCCGCAGCAGCCCGGCTACGACACCGCCTCGGCGTACGACGGCCCGGTCTACGAGACCCCCGCCACCCCCGCGCACGGCACGCCGTACGTCCCCGCACCCCCGCACGGCACCCCGGCCGAGGGCGCCGCCCCGGCCGGCGTCCCGTACGGCGCCACCCCCGCCCACGGCATCCGGCTCCCCGAGGACGACCACGCATCATGACGTCGCCTACCGACATCGGCGCAGCACTCCAGCAGGACGGCGACGCGGGCGGCGCGACGGAGCCGTTCGGGCTGGGCAGTTCCCCGCTGCGCAGCGACGCCCTGCCCAAGGCACTCGGCATCTACCCGTACGCCGCCGACCTGTGGGCCGAGGGCCTGCTGTGGGGCGCGGTGCTGCGCTCCCCGCACCCGCACGCCCGGATCCTCGGCATCGACACCTCGGCCGCGCTGGCCCTGCCCGGTGTGCACGCGGTGGTCACGGCCACCGACCTGCCGGCCGGTCCGGACGGCAGCCCGGACGGCGCGCCCTCCGGGCCGATCGTCGCCGACCGCCCGGTGCTGGCCGCCGGCGTGGTCCGCCACCACGGCGAGCCGGTGGCCGCGGTCGCCGCCGACCACCCCGACACCGCCCGGCTGGCGGTCGGTCTGATCGTGGTCGAGTACGAGCCGCTGGAGGCCGTCACCGACCCCGAGCAGGCCTTCACCGCCCCGCCGCTGCACCCGGACGGCAACCTCTTCCGCCACCTGCCGCTGCGCACCGGCGACCCGGACGCGGCCGGCGAGATCATCGTCGAGGGCCTGTACCAGGTGGGCCGGCAGGACCCGGCCCCGCTCGGTGCCGAGGCCGGCCTGGCCGTGCCGCGCCCGGACGGCGGGGTCGAACTGCACCTCTCCTCCACCGACCCGCACGGCGACCGGGACCGCACCGCCGCCTGTCTCGGCCTGGAGCCGGACCGGGTCCGGCTGGTGGTCACCGGCGTGCCCGGCGCCACCTCCGACCGCGAGGACCTCTCCTTCCAGGTCACCCTGGCGCTGCTGGCGCTGCGCACCGGCCGCCCGGTGAAGATGACGCTCACCCGCGAGGAGTCCTTCCACACCCACACCTCGCGGCACCCGGCGCTGCTGCGCTACCGCCACCACGCGGACGCCGACGGCACGCTGGTGAAGGTCGAGGCGCAGATCCTGCTGGACGGCGGCGCCTACGCGGACGTCTCGGCCGAGGCGCTGGCCGCCGCCACCGCCTTCTCGGTCGGCCCGTACAACTGCCCCAACGTGTTCGTGGACGCCTGGGCGGTGCGCACCAACAACCCGCCGGCCGGCCGGATGCGCGGCGAGGGCGCGCTGCAGGCGTGCTTCGCCTACGAGTCGCAGCTGGACCAGCTGGCCGCCCGGATCGGCGTGGACCCGGTGGAGGTCCGCCGGCGCAATGTGATGGCGACCGGGGACCCGCTGCCCACCGGACAGGCCGTCACCTGCCCGGCACCGGTGGCCGCGCTGCTGGACGCGGTGGCCGCGGAGCCGCTGCCGGCGCTGCCGGTGGACGACCCGGACGCCGAATGGCTGCTGCCGGGCGGGCCCGGCGGCGCGGGCGACCCGGCCGCGGTGCGGCGCGGGATCGGCTACGCGCTGGGCATGGTGCACATGCTGGGCGCCGAGGGCGAGGACGAGGTCGCCACCGCGACGGTGCGGGTCAGCGGCGACCACGCCACGGTGATCTGCGCCGCGGTCGACTCCGGCCAGGGCTTCGCCACGCTGGCCCGGCAGATCGTGCAGAGCGTGCTGGGCGTCAGCGAGGTGTACATCGCGCCCGCCGACAGCGACCAGGCGGTGGCCGGGCCGGCGGCCCGGGGCCGGCACACCTGGGTGTCCGGCGGTGCGGTCGAGCGGGCCGCGCTGATGGTCCGCCATCAGCTGCTCCAGCCGATCGCCGCCGACTTCGGGATGTCCGTGGAGCTGCTGCAGATCGCCGAGGGCAAGATCACCTCGTACGACGGGGTGCTCGGCATGCCGGTGGCCGAGGCGCTGGAGGGCAAGGAGCTCTGGGCGACCGCGCAGTGCCGCCCGCACCCGACCGAGCCGCTGGACGAGGCGGGGCAGGGCGATGCCTTCGTCTCCATCGCGTTCTGCGCGATGCGCGCGGTGGTGGACGTGGACATCGAGCTGGGCGCGGTCCGGGTGGTCGAGGTGACGGTGGCCCAGGACGTCGGCCGGGCGCTGAACCCGCGGCAGATCGAGGACCGGATCGAGGCGGGGGTCGCCCAGGGCGTCGGCCTGGCGCTGCTGGAGGAGCTCCGCACCGAGGGCGGCGTGCTGGCCAACCCCTCGCTGACCGGCTACCGGCTGCCGACCGCGCTGGACACCCCGGAGATCCGGGTCGCGGCCCTGCTGGAGGAGCGTGACGTGGTGGCGCCGTTCGGGGCCAAGGCGGTCAGCGCGGTGCCGGCCGTGACCGCGCCGGCGGCGGTGGCCGCGGCGGTCCGGGCCGCCACCGGCCTGCCGGTGGGCCGGCTGCCGATCCGCCCGGAGGACGCCGTCACCGGCTGAGCGCCGGTGCCGCCGGGTGGTTCCGCAGGATCTGCGGAATTGCCCGGGACCGGCGCTTTTCTTCCGGAAAACACGACGAATTGCCGGGCGGCGCCTTTCGGGGCCGGACCGGCAATTCGTCTTTATGGAGGCCATGACGGGAATCGAACCCGTGTGCACCGCTTTGCAGGCGGTTCCCTAAACCACTCGGGCACACGGCCATGGGGTGGGGCTGGTGGTGCGGGCTGGAACTGCGGGTGCGCTCAGGCGCAGCGGCAGCAGCGACAGGCGCGACAACACCGGGGAGCGGTGGCGCAGGTGCGGGGCGCGAGGGCCGCCGTGCTCCTGTCCATGTCCGACTCCTTGTCGTCGTTCGCCGTGTTGATGAATTCAGTCTGGCGGAATACCCGGCGGAGCGTCAATATCCCTTTGTAAATTCTGTGTGGCGGGATTCCCGGCCCGGTGTGCTACGGTCGGGAACAGGTGGTCCTCGCGGGCCGCCCCGGACGAGCGCGTCGTACCCGGTCACGACAAGACGGCGCAGTGACAGCGGCCACCGGGCCGCTGCCGACTGCGGAGGTACGGCTGTCATGGCTTGGCTCGTTCTGATCATTTCCGGTGTCCTGGAGACGGTGTGGGCGGTGGCCCTGGAGTCCTCCAAGGGTTTCTCCCGCCTGGTCCCGACCGTGGTGTTCGGGGTGGCGCTGGCGCTCTCGATGGGCGGCCTGGCGTACGCGATGCGCTCGATCCCGATCGGCACCGGCTACGCGATCTGGGTCGGCATCGGCGCGGTGGGCACGGCGCTGTACGGCATGACCGTGCTCGGTGACGCGGTGACCCTGGCCCGGATTGGCTGCCTGCTCCTGATCGTCTTCGGCGTGGTGGGCCTGAAGGTGCTGCACTGACCCTGCCGTCCCCGCGCCGACCCTCCCGTCCTAGGACCGGGGGAGGAGTGGAACTACGACCACGGTCAGGGGCCGTCGGGCCAGATGGGCCTTACGATCATACGTATGACCACAGCCTCCCCCGTGTCGGCCGACACCGCCTCCGTCCCGATATCGACCGACCCCGGCGGAGGGGTCATGGGCGACCGCTTCCGGGCGCTGACCCTGGGCATCGTCTCGGTGGTCCTGGTGATCGCCTTCGAGGCGACGGCCGTCAACACCGCGATGCCGGTCGCCGCCGGCGAGCTCGACGGCTTCGGGCTGTACGCCTTCGCCTTCTCCGGCTACTTCACCACCACCCTGTTCGCGCTGGTCGTCTCCGGCCAGTGGTGCGACCGCAGCGGGCCGCTGCGGCCCCTGTTCACGGGTATCGCGGTGTTCGGCGCCGGTCTGCTGGTGGCCGGGGCGGCACCCGGGATGTGGATCTTCGTGGGCGGCCGGGCGCTGCAGGGCCTCGGTGGTGGTCTGGTGATCGTCGCCCTGTACGTGGTGGTCGGCCGGGCCTACCCCGAGCGGCTGCGGCCCTCGGTCTTCGCGGCCTTCTCCGCGGCCTGGGTGCTGCCCTCGATCGTCGGCCCGCTGGTCGCCGGGGCCGTCACCCAGCACATCGGCTGGCGCTGGGTCTTCCTCGCGGTGCCGGTGCTGATCCTGCTGCCGCTCGCGGTGATGGGCCCGGCGCTGCGCCGCTCGGAGAAGGAGCAGCCGCTGCTCGGGGGCGCCGCGTTCGACCGCCGCCGCACCGGGCTGGCCGCGATGGCCGCGGTCGGCGCCGGACTGCTGCAGTACGCGGGCCAGCGGCTCGACCTGCCCGGTCTGCTGCCGGCCGCCGTGGGGGCGGCGCTGCTGCTCCCGGCGGTGCTGGGACTGCTGCCGGCCGGCACGCTGCGGGCCGGGCGCGGGCTGCCGACGGTGATCCTGCTGCGCGGGGTCGCGGCCGGGGCGTTCTTCGCGGCCGAGGCGTTCATCCCGCTGATGATGAGGACCGAGCGCGGGCTCTCGCCGACGCTGGCGGGCCTCACCCTCACCAGCGGCGGCCTGTCCTGGGCGCTGGGCTCCTGGCTCCAGGGCCGGCCGGGGGCGGAGCGGTACCGGACGGTGATGATCCGCGGCGGCTTCGTGCTGACCGCGGTGGCCATCGCGGGCGCGGCGCTGGTGCTGGTCCCGGCGGTGCCGGCCTGGGTGGCGGCGGTGGCCTGGGGCGTCGGCGGGATCGGCATGGGCCTGGCGGTGGCGAGCATCAGCGTGCTGATGATGAAGCTGTCCACGCCGGAGGACGCCGGGGCCAACTCGGCCTCGCTCCAGGTGAGCGACGCGCTGGGCAATGTGCTGCTGATGGGTCTGGCGGGGGTGCTGTTCGGGGCGCTGGGCGGCGGCTCGGTGGCCGCCGTCCACGACGGCGCCGCGGGCGCCGGCTCGACCGGCGCCTTCGCGGTGATCTTCGGGGTCATGGCCGGGGTGGCGCTGCTCGGCGCCCTGGCCTCCGGCCGGGTCCGCAAGGCCGCCTGAGCCGGCAGCCTCCCGCCCCGAGTCCCGCCCCGAGCCGAAGGGGCGCGCCGGTGCCGAAAGGGAGAGCGCGAGGAGGCCCCTGAGGAACGAAGGGGCATCGGAGCGCCGACCGTCGGCACCGGACAAAAGCGCCCCGGAGGCGAGCGGGCGACAATCAGAAGCTCTCCCAGCCCCCGGCCGGGGCCTGGCCGGGGGCGAGGCCCTGCAGCTTGCGCAGCAGCGCCGGCTCCTGGGCGTCCAGCCAGTCGACCAGCTGGCGGAAGGACACCATCCGCACCTCGGGCCGGTCGGCGATCGCCTTGATCACCTCTTCGACGGCGTTCATGTAGATGCCGCCGTTCCACTCCTCGAAGTGGTTGCCGATGACGAACGGGGCGCGGTTGGTGGTGTAGGCGCGCTCGAAGCCCAGCAGGTAGGACTCCCGGGCCTGGGTCTGGAAGCCGGGGTGGAGCGCCGGGTCGGCCTTGGTGTTGCTGCCGCACTGGTTGAACATGATGTTGTAGTCCATCGACAGCACCTGGAAGGTGTGCCCGGGGAAGGGGATGGACTGCAGCGGGAGGTCCCAGAGCGCGCCGCCCTGGATCTTCTGCGGCCACACCTGGGTCCCGTTGCCGCTGCTGTCGTAGCGCCAGCCGCGCCGGACGGCGGTGGGCAGCAGGTTGCGCTGGCCCTCCAGGCAGGGGGTGCGGCTGCCGATCAGTTCCTTGCGGTAGTCGAAGGGCAGCGCCGGCAGGTCGGTGAAGCCGGTGTTGGTCCGCCAGTTCGTGACGAAGCCCATCGCCTGCTCGATCTCGCTGTCCCACTCCTCGGGCGACCACTGGCCGACGCCGTTGGGGCCGCAGAAGTGCCCGTTGAAGTGGGTGCCGATCTCGTGCCCCTCCAGCCAGGCGGCGTGCAGGTTCTGCAGGGTGTCGTGGATGTGCTGGTCGCTGAGGTAGCCGATGTCGGAGGCGCCGACCTTGTGCTGCGGCGGGCGGTAGAGGTCCTTCTTCGCCTCGGGCAGCAGGTAGGAGCCGCTGAGGAAGAAGGTCATCGACGCGTTGTGCTCCCGGGCGAGCCGGCGGAAGCGGGCGAACAGGCCGTTGTCGAGCTCGGCGGCGCCGTCCCAGGAGAAGACGACGAACTGCGGCGGGCGCTGGCCGGGCCGCAGCGGTTCGAGGGTGGGCTGGTTCGGCTGCGGGCCGGTGTCCGAGGTGGAGCCGTCGCCGATCAGGGTGACCGGGGGCTTGGCGGCCTCGGTCGGGGTGCTGGCGTGGTCCTCGGCCGGGGTGGCCGGGACCGGGGCCGGAGTGGACGCCTGTCCGCCGTCGGTGCCGGTCCGGCTCGCGCAGCCCGCGGCGAGGCTGGCGGCGCCGGCGGCACCCGCGGCCAGCAGGGTGCGGCGGGAGAGGGCGTCCATGGTCACTCCGTTCGTGGGGCGTGCGCGGGGGCGGGGCACGGCAGGCGCGCGCGACCGTCCGCCGGACCGGGGCCCGGTGGGACAAGTGCGGTGATAAGCCTGTGAACGGGGTCAGCATGGCACGCGATCGGAAGCGGTCAACGCTTCACCACGAATGGTCGGAACTCATCGCCCGAAGGATGCAACCGGGATGACGTTCCTGAGTGTCAGATGAAGGGATCGTCGCTTCGTCGGACGACCGCCAGGTGACCGGAGCGTGGCGTCACGGTGACGACTCACCCGCACGGACCATGTCGAGCCCCTCGGACCCTGCCGAACGGGGGGAGCGAGTACGACCATCGTATGGATGTGGCATAAGGTCCGATCCGGTTGCATAGTTCTCAGACATCTCCCAGAAACCGGCAACCGTTCGACGTCAGCAGAGGGGAGCGCCGGTGGGCGCCCAGCAGAGCAGGAGCCCGTGGCCGGGTACCCTGGCGGTCGGCGCCGCGCTCGTGCTGGGTGCGTGGCTGCTCACCGACGGCGGTCACGTCGTGCTCCCCCCGGCCCCGGGCAGCGGGCAGGCCCTCACCGGCTTCGCCCCGGTCTCCGTGGTGCCGGCGCTCGGCCCCTCCCGGCCGACCAGGATCCGGATCCCGGCCGTGCGGCTCGACGCCCCGGTCACCCCCCTCGGCCTCGACCGGGACGGCCACCTCCAGACCCCTCCCGAGGAGAACCGAAACCTCGCCGGCTGGTACCGGGACGGTGCCACCCCCGGCCAGCGCGGCACGGCGATCATCGCCGGCCACGTCGACAACCACAGCGGGCCCGCCGTCTTCTACGACCTGGGCGCGCTGCACCGCGGGGACCGGATCGAGATCCTCCGTGAGGACGGCCGGACCGCCGTCTACCAGCTCTACGCCATCGAAGTGCACGACCGAAAGGACTTCCCGGACGACCGGGTGTACCGCCAGGCCGCCGACGCCCAGCTGCGGGTGATCACCTGCGGCGGAGGCTACAGCGAGGAGCGGGGCTACGACGGCAACGTCGTCGCCTACGGCTTCCTGGCCGACACCAGGCGTTCGGGGACGAACGTATGACCACCGTCTCTCTCGCCCTGAGCTGGAACCCGATCGACTGGCCGCTGACCCGCGGCCCGATCCCGCGCGCCGTCCTGGTGGCCGGCTGGGGCTCGCTGCTCGTCCTCGCCTTCCTCGCCCGCAGCCGCGGGTGGTGGCGCCGCCGGCTCCCCGCCGCCCTGGTCACGGCGGCGGGCCTCAGCCTGCTGCTCGACACCGCGGTCGACGACTGGTGGCACCCCTTCCCCGAAGGGACCCCCCGTTATGTCACCTGGTGGATCGCCGTCGCCCTGCTCGGCTTCGCCCTGGTGGGCTTCCGGCTGCGCGGCACGACGCTGCGCCGCAAGCTGCTGGCCGTCGGCGCCGGGGCCCTGGTGCTGCTGATGGCCTCCTCGCAGGTGAACCGGGGCTTCGACCAGTTCCCGACCGGTCGGGTGATGCTCGCGGGCTGGCTCACGAAGACGCAGGAACTGACCACGGGCAAGGCCGCCGCCACCGTCGGCCGGCCGCCCGGCAAGGTCCTGGAGGACGTCTGGCAGCCACCGGCCGACCTGCCGAAGAAGGGGACGGTCTCCTCCGTCTCCTTCCCGGGGACCCGCTCCGGCTTCCAGTCCCGCGACGGGTACGTCTACCTGCCGCCGGCCTACCAGGCCACCCCCCGGCCGCTGCTCCCGGTGGTCGTGCTGCTGGCCGGACAGCCCGGCACCCCGGAGGACTGGGTGCTCTACGGGCAGGTCGCCGAGGGGCTCGACGACTTCGCCGCCGAGCACCACGGACTGGCCCCGATCGTGGTGATGCCCGATCAGCTGGGCTCGACCTGGGACAACACGCTCTGCCTGGACTCGAAGATCGCCAACGTCCAGACCTTCCTGGCGGCGGACGTGCCCGACTGGGTGCACAACAACCTCCAGACCGCCGAGGGACGGAAGTCCTGGGCGATCGCGGGCGCCTCGATGGGCGGCACCTGCGCGCTCCAGCTCGCCGTCAACGCCCCCGAGGTCTACGGCTCGTTCCTCGACATGTCGGGCCAGGACGAGCCGACCCTCGGCACCCGCGAGGAGACCGTCAAGGCGGCCTTCGACGGCGACAACGCGAAGTTCGACGCCGTCGACCCGCTCCAGGTGCTGGCACGCAAGAAGTTCCCGGACACCGCGGCGGCCATCGTGGTCGGCAAGGACGACAGCGAGTTCCGGCCGCAGCAGGAGAAGGTGTTCCGCGCGGTCAAGGAGGCGGGGATGCAGGCCAAGTACGACTTGATGCCCGGCGGGCACGGCTGGGTCATCTTCCGGCCCGGCATCGTGGGCCAGCTGCCCTGGCTGGCCCGGCAGACCGGGATGATCCGGTGACCCTGCTGGGCGCCACCCCGGGAGTCGCCACCGAGCAGGAGCACACCGGCGGTGGCGGGCAGTCGCGCCTGCTCATGCCCCGGTCCTTCCGGGTCGGGACCGCTCCCGGCGGCGACACCGGCACCGACCCCGCGGGCGCCGACGCCGGCGGGCCGGGCCCCGGCGCGCCCGCGCCGAGGCCCCCGCAGCGGGTCGTCCGCGCGGCCGCGGGCCTCGCCGCCCGGCTGGCCGCCCGGCTCGGCGAGGCCCCGCTGACCCTGGTGCTGCTGGTCGGCCTGTGGGCCGTCGGCGCCGCCACCGGCAGCCTCACCCGGGGGCCGTCCGACGCCCTGCTGGAGCACGTCGGCGTCGGACGGCCGACCCTCCACGCGGGTCGCTGGTGGACGCCCCTCACCTCGCTGTTCTGGTGCTCCGGCATCGGCGCCTACGTCTTCACCAGCCTGCTGCTGCTCCTGGTCGGTCCGGCCGCCGAGCGCCGCCTCGGCCGGCTGCGCACCGTCGGGGTGCTGGTCGCCGGACAGCTGGCCGGCGTCATGGCCGGGACCGTCGCGGTCGCGGCCGGGGCGCGGCTCGGCGAGCAGTGGACCCTCTCGATCGTCGGCCAGACCGCGGTCGGCCCCGGCGTCGGCCTGTTCGCGCTGGCCGGCGTGCTCGGCTACCGGCTCACCGTGCTCTGGCGCCGACGGCTGCACCTGCTGGTGCTGCTGATGCCGTTGGTGATGGCCCTGTACGTGGGGCACCTGCAGAGCGTCCAGCGGTTCAGCGGGGCGCTGGTCGGCCTCGCCGCCGGCGCGCTGCTGTTCCGCCGCCGCCCGCACCTGCGCTCGCACCGCTCCTCCCACACCGAGACCCGGGTGCTGGTCGCGCTCTGCCTGGTCGCCGCCGCGCTCGGCCCGATGATCGCCTCGCTGTACGACAACGCGGCCGGGCCGTTCAACACCTTCTCGGAGATCTACCTCTCGCACCGGCTCACCCCGGACGAGGTCGCCGACTTCTGCTCGGTCTCGGCCCACGACTGCGCCCGCGCGCACGCCGTGCAGCGGATCTTCGACACCCCGGCCCGGCTGATGGCCACGCTCTTCCCGGCCCTGCTGCTGGTGCTCGCCGAGGGCCTGCGCCGCGGGCTGCGGTTCGCCTGGCGGATCACCATCGCCACCGAGCTGCTCTGGACCGCGATGCTGGTCGTCCTGTTCGCGGAGACCAGCACCGGTTCGAGCGACGTCTTCCAGTACTTCGTCGAGGCGCTGCTGCTGCCGATGGTCACCGTCGGCCTGCTGCTGGCCACCCGCAAGCGCTTCACGCTGCGGCTGCCGCGCGCCGTGCTCGGCCGGCTGTTCGCGGTGGTCGGCGGGGCGCTGGCCGTGGCCTCCGTCGCCTACACCGGGCTGGGCGTCCTGGTCGCCGGGCAGTTCGAGCCGGGCGCGACCTTCCGCGGGCTGGTCCACGGGCTGCCGGCCCAGTTCCTGCCGCCCGCCTACAACGACCTGCTGCCGGACTACCCGATCGCGGTCGGGCGGTTCGCCCGCGCCCTGGAGACGTACTGCGGGCTCGGGTTCTGGGCGGTCGCGCTGGCCGCGCTGCTGCTGACGTTCCGCCGGCCGGTGGTCCAGGTCGCCGCCGAGGACGCCGCCCGGGCCCGGGCGCTGCTCACCGAGCACGGCGGCGGCACGCTGTCCTTCCTCACCACCTGGGACGGCAACCACTACTGGTTCGACGAGGAGGGCCGGGCCGCCGTCGCCTACCGGGTGCTGAACACCGTGGCGCTGACCACCGGTGACCCCTTCGGCGACCCGGCGGCCCGGGACCGCGCGGTGGCCGGCTTCGCCCGGTACTGCGACGCCCGGGGCTGGACGCCGTGCTTCTACAGCGTCACCCCGCAGACCAGGGCCGCGGCCGGGGAGCTCGGCTGGCGCTCGCTCCAGGTCGCCGAGGACACCGTCGTCGCCCTGCCCGACCTCGCCTTCACCGGCCGCAAGTGGCAGGACATCAGGACCGCGCTCAACAAGGCCGGCAAGCAGGGCATCACCGCCGAGTGGTGGTCGTACCACGAGGCGCCGCTGGCGCTGAAGGAGCAGATCCGGGCCATCTCCGAGGAGTGGGTCTCCGAGAAGGGCCTGCCCGAGATGGGCTTCACCCTCGGCGGCCTGGAGGAGCTGGACGACCCGGCGGTGCGGCTGCTGATCGCGATCGACGAGGACCGCAGCGTGCACGGCCTGACCAGCTGGATGCCGGTCTACGAGAACGGCGAGCCGGTCGGCTGGACGCTGGACTTCATGCGCCGCCGCTCGGACGGCTTCCGCGGCGTCACCGAGTTCCTGATCGCCTCGGCCGCGCTCGGCTTCAAGCAGGAGGGCGCGCGGTTCCTCTCGCTCTCCGGCGCGCCGCTGGCCCGCTCGGAGAAGGAGCCGCCCACCGGGCTGCAGAAGACCCTGGACTGGCTGGGCCGGGTACTGGAGCCGGTGTACGGCTTCCGCTCCCTGCTCGCCTTCAAGGCGAAGTTCCAGCCGGAGTACCGGCCGATGTACATGGCGTACCCGGACCCGGCGGCGCTGCCCAGCATCACCCGGGCGATCGGCAAGGCGTACCTGCCGCACCTCACCCCGGCGCAGGGCGTGCGGCTGATGCGCAAGCTGTCCTCCTAGCCGGACGCCATTGCCGCTCGGAACGCCGGCCGCCCGGGACCTCGGTCCCGGGCGGCCGGCGTTCGCGTGCGCGCGGCCGGGCCGCCCCGCTCAGCCGAGCAGCTGGGCGAGGGCCCGGTCGGCGTCCAGGTGCAGGTGCTCCTCGCCCTCGGGCACCAGCAGGCGGCTGCGCCACAGGAAGTGCCGCAGGTCGGTGGCGTCGAACCGGACCAGCGCGGTGCCCTCGGGCGCGCGCAGCTCGACCAGGGCGCTCCGGCCGGGTCCGGGCCGCACATGGACGTCGCCGACGCCGGAGGGCAGCTCCAGGCCGCCCGCGAGCAGCCGGCGGGCGAAGACCCAGACGATGTCGCCCGCCTCCGGTCCCGCCGGCCCGGCGGGTTCGTCCAGCGAGAACTCGCCGGGGAAGGCCATCCGGACCGCGAGCGGGTCGTCCGTCCGGTAGGTCAGGGTGACCCGCAGCCGGGCGGACCGGTGCGCGGACAGGATCAGTCGGGCCTGGACGGTCTCTTCGGCGGTGGCGTGCACGGCGCTTCCCTTCGCTGGTGAGGCCGCGGGGGCGGTGGAGGGTGGAACGGCCTCACCCCGAAGAGAGGCGGTGGGAGGGGTTCCGCTTACGCGGGTTTCCCGGAATTCCGCTGTGATCCACCTCACGTCGATTTCCGGCCGCACCCGCCCCGGGCAGGGCGGACGCCCGCCCTGCCCGGCCCCGCCGTGGCCGCCCGAACGACGCCGGGACCGGTACGCTGGGTGGGTTGTCCGAACGCCGTCCGACCGCGGATCGAGGCCGCGAAACCGCCTCTGACCTGCGATGATCCCCCCTCGGAGACCGTGAGTACTGCCGCCGCCCCGATGCCGCTCTTCTCCGACGCGAACGGGTCGCACGCGCCCGTCCGGGCCGTCGGCCATGCCGCGCCGACCTCCTCGCACCAGCTGTCCCCGGCCTTCCCCGGCCGTGCCCCCTGGGGCACCGCGGGCAAGCTCCGGGCCTGGCAGCAGGGGGCGCTGGACAAGTACATCGAGAAGCAGCCGCGCGACTTCCTCGCCGTCGCGACCCCGGGCGCCGGTAAGACCACCTTCGCGCTGACCCTGGCCTCGTACCTGCTCCACAACCACCTGGTGCAGCAGATCACCGTGGTCGCGCCGACCGAGCACCTGAAGAAGCAGTGGGCCGAGGCCGCCGCCCGGATAGGCATCAAGCTGGACCCGGGCTACTCCTCCGGGCCGCTCTCCCGGGAGTACCACGGCATCGTGGTCACCTACGCGGGCGTCGGCGTGAACCCGATGCTGCACCGCAACCGCACCGAGGCCCGCAAGACGCTGGTCGTCATGGACGAGATCCACCACGCCGGTGACTCGAAGTCCTGGGGCGAGGCCTGCTTCGAGGCCTTCGAGCCGGCCGCCCGGCGCCTCGCGCTGACCGGTACGCCGTTCCGCTCGGACACCAACCCGATCCCGTTCGTCCAGTACGAGGCCGGCGGCGACGGCATCCGCAAGTCGGTCGCCGACTACACCTACGGCTACGGGCACGCGCTCGCCGACCACGTCGTCCGTCCGGTGATCTTCCTGTCCTACAGCGGCAACATGCGCTGGCGCACCAAGTCCGGCGACGAGCTGGAGGCCCGGCTCGGCGAGCCGATGACCAAGGACCTCATCGCCCAGGCCTGGCGCACCGCGCTCTCCCCGCAGGGCGAGTGGATCCCCTCCGTGCTGCAGGCGGCCGACCGCCGGCTCACCGAGGTCCGCAAGGCGATCCCGGACGCCGGCGGCCTGGTGATCGCCACCGACCAGAACGTGGCCCGCGCCTACGCCAAGATCCTGCGCGAGATCAGCGGCGAGAAGGTCACCCTGGTGCTCTCCGACGAGACCGAGGCCTCGCAGCGGATCTCCGACTACGCGGCCGGGACCTCGCGCTGGATGGTCGCGGTCCGCATGGTGTCCGAGGGCGTCGACGTGCCCCGGCTGTGCGTCGGCGTCTACGCCACCTCGATCTCCACCCCGCTGTTCTTCGCCCAGGCCGTCGGCCGCTTCGTGCGCGCCCGCAAGCGCGGCGAGACCGCCTCCGTCTTCCTGCCGACCGTCCCGATGCTGCTGGGCTTCGCCAACGAGATGGAGCTCCAGCGCGACCACGTGCTGGACCGGCCGAAGAAGGAGGGCGAGGGCCTCTTCGACGAGGAGGACCGGCTGCTCGCCGAGGCCGAGCGGGCCAACGACGGCCCGGACGGCGCGGGCGGCGACGAGTTCTCCTACGAGGCGCTGGGCTCCGAGGCGGTCTTCGACCGGGTGCTGTACAACGCCATGGAGTTCGGGATGCAGGCGCACCCGGGCAGCGAGGAGGAGGAGGACTACCTCGGCATCCCGGGCCTGCTGGAGCCGGACCAGGTGCAGATGCTGCTGCAGAAGCGCCAGCACCGGCAGATCCAGCGGAGCAAGGGCAAGCCGGCCGAGGAGGCCGACCTGCTGGAGCTGCCGGCCGAGCAGCGGCCGGTGGTGACGCACCAGGAGCTGCGGGAGCTGCGCAAGGAGTTGAACGCGCTGGTGGCCGCCTGGCACCACCGCACCAGCCAGCCGCACGGCACGGTCCACAACGAGCTGCGTCGGCAGTGCGGCGGTCCGCTGACCGCGCAGGCCACCGCCAATCAGCTGAAGGCGCGGATCGCCAAGATCCGCGAGTGGGCGAAGTAACGATCCGTCGGACCGGTCGGACCGGTCGGACCCGCCGGAGGGGCGGCAGGGGCGGCGGTCCGAGGGGTGGCTCCGGGGGTGCTCCGGGTCGTTCCCGGGCGTTCCGGGGCCGCTCGGGGGTCGTTCGTCCGGCTCCTCCGGCCCCGGGCGTCTGTCCGGACTTCGGACTGTGCTCGAACTTGCGCCCGGTCGGGCCGGGCAGAATGCGGTAGTTCGTCCGCTTCTGTCCGGCCCGGAAGAATTGATCTTGACCGAATTTTGGACAAACACTTCCGCCGCCGCATTTCCTTCACTACCTTTCCCCCACGCTCTCCCGCCGGGCAACCCCCTCGGGACGGGCGCCGCAGGGCCCCAGGACGTCAAGGACGACACACCGCGGCCCTGGCGCGGCCACCCCCCTGCGCGCGACCACCGAGTCCCGGACCGGCCAGCCGATCCGCGACCGCCGCGGAAAGGAATTGCGCGTCGTGACTGCAGAGACCTCCCAGACCCTGGACCGGGGAGTCCGGGTCCTCAAACTCCTCGCCGACTCGGAGCGCGGGCTCACCGTGACCGAACTGGCGGCCCGCCTCGCCGTCAACCGGACCGTCGTCTACCGGCTGCTGGCCACCCTGGAGCAGCACGGGCTGGTCCGCCGGGACATCGGCGGCCGGGCCCGGGTGGGCCTGGGCGTGCTCCGGCTCGCCCACCGGGTCCACCCGCTGCTGCGCGAGGCGGCACTGCCCGCGCTGCGCAGCCTCGCCGAGGACCTCGGGGCCACCGCCCACCTGACCCTGGTGGACGGCAACGAGGCGCTCGCGGTGGCCGTCGTCGAACCCAGCTGGACCGACTTCCACGTCGCCTACCGGACCGGGCTGCGCCACCCCCTCGGGGAGAGCGCGGCGGGCCGGGCGATCCTGGAGGCCCGGACCTTCCCCAGCCAGCGCCGGCCGGAGCAGGGCTTCGTCATCACCCGGGCGGAGGAGCAGTCCGGCGCGTCCGGCGCCGCCGCGGCACTGCTCGGACTGAGCGGGATCGAGGGCAGCGTCGGCGTGGTGATGCTGAACGGGCTGGTCCCGGAGCGGGTCGGCCCCCGGGTGGTGGAGGCGGCCACCGAGGTCGCCGACGCGCTGCGCTGACCGCCCCGGTCCGCCGGGTGGGCCGTTCGGGTGGCCGTGTGCGTGCCCGCCGGACGGCCCCGGTGTGTTTGGATGCCCCTGTGTCCGACACCAAGCTGCCCAAGGCCCTGACCTCCCCCCGGACCCGGGCCCTCGCGCTCTGCGGCGCGACGGTCGCCGCGTTGTTCGGGGTGGCCGCCTTCGTCCCGCTGCCCTACACGCTGACCTTCCCCGGCGTGACCGCGGACACCCTCGGCAGCTACCAGGGCCGCCCGGTGCTCACCGTCACCGGCGCACCGGTCCGCGCCACCGAGGGGCAGCTGCGGATGGTGACCATCTCGGCGACCAACCCGGGGGAGCGGACCACGCTGTGGCGCTCGCTCCAGGCCTGGTTCGACGAGGACGAGGCCGTCCGGCCCAGCGAGACCGTCTACCCGCAGGGCGACCCGGCCAAGGCCAACGAGGTCACCGCCCAGCAGATGGCGGAGTCCCAGGACGCCGCCACCACGGCCGCGCTCGGCTACCTCCAGCTGTCGCCCGCGCAGGTGAAGGTCAAGATCGACCTCGGTGACATCGGCGGCCCCAGCGCCGGGCAGATGCTCGCGCTCGGCATCGTCGACAAGCTCCGCGGGGACGGCCAGGGCGGCGACCTCACCGGCGGGCTGACCGTCGCCGGCACCGGGACCATCGACGACCAGGGCGTGATCGGCCCGGTCGGCGGTGTGCCGCTCAAGACCCAGGCGGCGGCGCGGGACGGCGCGACCGTCTTCCTGGTGCCCAAGGACGAGTGCACGGACGCCAAGGTCAACCTCCCGGCGGGGCTGCGGCTGGTGCCGGTCGGCACGCTCGGGGAGTCCGTCTCGGCGCTGGAGGCGCTGCGGACCGGCGGGGCCGTTCCGGGGTGCTGAACCACTGAGGTGCGGAGCGGTCGGGCCGGGCGGCGGGCTTACTCGGCGGCGGCCTGGTCGACCAGCGGCAGGATCCGGTAGGGCACCGGGTTCTCCAGCGCGATCGCGGTGGAGGAGCGGACGATCCCGTCGAAGCCCACCACCCGGTCGATCACCCGCTGCAGATCGGCGTTCGACCGGGCCACGATCCGCACCATCATGTCGCCGTGCCCGGTGATGGTGTGCAGTTCCAGCACCTCCGGCACCGCCGCCAGGTGCGCCCGCACGTCCGCGCCCTGCCCCTGGGAGATCTCCAGGGTCGCGAAGGCCGTCACCGGGTAGCCGAGCGCCGCCGGGTCCACCTCGGGGCCGAAGCCGCCGATCACCCCGCGCGCCTGGAGCCGGTCCAGCCGGGCCTGCACCGTGCCCCGGGCCACCTGGAGCCGCCGCGAGCACTCCAGGACGCCGATCCGGGGCTCCTCGGCGAGCAGCCGGATCAGCCGGCCGTCCAGGGCGTCGATGGCGTCGTTGGTGCTCCCCGGGACCGCTCCGGCCGCGACGGCGCCGCCGGCTCCGGTCGCGGTTCCGGCGGTGGTCGGGTCGGCGCCGGAATGCCCTTGTCCGGTGGGCGAGTTGGGCGATCCGGGCGCGCCCGTCGGGCTGGCGGCGTGGGCGGGGGGCATCGCGTGCTCCGTCCTCGGGTGGGCATTGTGTACAGCGGTGCGGCAGATTCTCCCGCCCCGGAGCACAGCTTGACCAGGAGGAAACGGAACAGTTGCGCGGATGTCGCCCCGGCGCCACCCTCCAGCCACAACCCCGCGCGCCGGCCCCCACCGGTCCGCGAGCGGAACCGTGGTCCCGTACCCCCACCGGGAGGGCTGACATGACCGACACCGCCGCCGAACCCGCGCTGCTCACCGCCGAACCCGCGCTGCTCACCGCGACCCTCGGCGAGGCCGGGCCGGACGAGCCCGGCCTCCTCCCGATGGGCCGCGCCGACGCGGTGGTCTTCGTGGTCGGCGACGCCGAGCGGGCGGCCCACCGGTACGCGGTCGCGCTCGGCCTGCGCTGTACCGCGTACGCCGGGCCCGAGACCGGCGAACCCGAGATCGTCTCCTACGTGCTGCAGGCGCCCGGCACCCGCTTCGTACTGACCTCGCTGGTCCAGGTGATCGGCCCGCGCGGCCGGGAGCTGGCCGGCCGGCTGGCCCGGCACGGTGACGGCGTGATCGACCTCGCGGTGGCCGTGCCGGACGTCTGCTACGCCTACGACTACGCCGTGGACCGGGGCGCGGCCTCGCTCGCCGAGCCGTACGAGGTGCGGGACGCGTACGGCACGGTGGTGCTCGCCGCGATCGGGGTGCCCGGCGGGACCAGGCACACCCTGGTCGACCGGTCCCGCTACCGGGGGCCGTACCTGCCGGGCTACGTGCCCTTCGAGCGGTGGTGACGGAGCGCCGGGCCGGACCCGCTCAGCGGGTGACGGTGTCGACCACCGGCGGGTGCCCGTTCCAGTAGACGAACACCGAGTTGGCCTGGTCGTCCTTGGTGAAGTCCACCCGGATCCACTGCGGGCCGTCCCAGACCTGCATCTTCCAGCCCGGGTCCGGGGCGGCGGTGACCAGCGAGGCCCGGTCGGACCGGAGGTCCAGGACGACCTTGCCGCCCGGGACGGGATAACTGCGGACGGAGGACGTCGTGCTCGTGGTCGGCGCCGGGCGGTGCGACACGGCGGCGGCGGTCGACGGGGCCGCGGGCGGCGCGGCGGCGGCCGGGGAACCGGCCCTGGACGGGGCGGCCGACACCGGGGCGGTGGACGGCGGCGCGGCCGGGTCCGACCGGCCGGCCGACTGCGCGGGTTCCGCCGACGGTGTCGGCGTGGGTCTCGCGCCACCGGCCGACGCCGGTGAGGGCAGCGGCAGCGCGGTGGGCTGTTCGAACGCGGCCCCGGTCAGCACCGTGTGCACGCCGAACCAGGACAGCGCCACCGCCGCCCCGGTGGCCGCCGCCCAGGCGCCGAGCTGTACCAGTCCGTTCCGCATAGTGCGCACATCCTGCCCCATCACCGCTCCCGGCAGGTGGGCACCCCCGCACTTCCACAGGGGACTTGCACAAACCCGCGACCTTCCGGGCGAACCCTTCCCGAAGGTTCACGAAGCGCTGCCCGGGGCGACCCCGAGGTACAGACCATTCGGGGCCGATGCCGTACCGTGCAGCCCCATGGCAACAGTGCTCGTGGTCGAGGACGACCCCTTCGTACGATCCGCCCTCATCCGCCACCTGTCCGACACCGGCCACGCGGTCCGCAGCGTGGGCACGGCACTCGAGGCGCTGCGCGAGGTCGCCCAGGTCGGCTGCGACCTGGTGATCCTGGACCTCGGACTGCCGGATCTGGACGGCAGCGAGGCGCTCAAGATGATCCGCGGCCTGACCAACGTCCCGGTCATCATCTCCACCGCCCGCGACGACGAGGCCGAGATCGTCCGGCTGCTCAACGACGGCGCCGACGACTACCTGGTGAAACCGTTCTCCGGGGAGCACCTCAGCGCCCGGATGGCCGCCGTGCTGCGCCGGCTCGGCGGCGGGGCGGCCCCGGTCAGCCAGGTGCTCAGGGTCGGCGGGCTGGCGATCGACCTCCAGCGCCGGGAGGCCGCGCTGGACGGGCGGTCGCTGGACCTGACCCGGCGTGAGTTCGACCTGCTGGCCTTCCTCGCCGCCCGCCCGGGCGTGGTGGTGCCCCGCAAGGAGATCCTGGCCGAGGTGTGGCGGCAGACCTACGGCGGCGACCAGACGATCGACGTGCACCTGTCCTGGCTGCGCCGCAAGCTCGGGGAGACGGCGTCCAGCCCGCGCTATCTGCACACCGTGCGCGGGGTCGGGGTCCGGCTGGAGGCGTCCGGGCATCCCACCGGGCCCGGGCCCGTCCCGGTGGAGCGCCGGACATGAGGCGGTTGCGGCACTCGTTGCGCTGGGCCCTGATCAAGGCCGCGGTGGCCGGTACCACGATGGTCGCGCTGGCCTTCCTCATCCCGCTCGGCCTGATGGTCCAGCAGACTGCCCGGGACCGGGCGTTCACGGCCGCGGAGCGGCAGGCGGCGGCGCTCGGTCCGGCCCTGGCCATCACCACCGACCAGGACGCCATCGCCCGGGCGGTGGCCTCGACGGACGCGGGCGCGCAGGGGCGGATGGCGGTGCACCTGCCGCCGCCCGAGGCGGCCGGGGCGGGGGCGACGACGCTGTCCGGACCGGGCGGCGGCGCGGGCGGGGTGGCCTCGGCGCCCGGTGGGACCGCTTCGGGAGGGACAGCTTCGGGAGGGGCGGCCCCGGGCGGGGCGGCCCCGGCGGGGAAGGTCTCGGACGGGACGGGGGCGACCGCCGCCGCGGGGTCGGGGTCGGGGCCGGCCGCCGGCGCGACCATCGGCGAAGTCCGGGCGCTGGCCGCCGATGTGGCCAGCGCCGGCGGCCAGGGACGCTCGTTCACCGTCGAGGTCCCGGGCGGCTACGCGCTGCTCCAGCCGGTCGCGGTGGACACCGTCCGGACCGCCGTGGTCGAGGTGTTCGTGGCCGACGGCGACCTCACCCGGGGCGTCGCCACCGCCTGGCAGGTGCTCTCCGGGGTCGCGCTCGGCCTGGTCGCCGTCTCGGTGCTGGTCGCCGACCGGATGGGCGCCCGGATCGTCGGCTCGGCCCGCCGGCTCGCCGCCGCGGCCCGTTCGCTCGGCGCGGGCGACCTCGCCGTCCGGGTGCCGGTCGACGGCAAGCAGGCCGCCGGCAGCCCCGAGGAGCTGCGGGAGGCCGGTCACGCGTTCAACGCCATGGCCGACCGGGTGGTCCAGCTGCTGGCCGCCGAGCGGGAGTTGGCCGCCGACCTGTCGCACCGGCTGCGCACCCCGCTGACCGTGCTGCGGCTCAACGCCGCCTCGCTGGGCGAGGGCGACGCGGCCGACGCCACCCGGCACGCGGTGGCGCAGCTGGAGCGCGAGGTCGACCAGATCATCCGCTCGGCCCGCCGGGCACCCGAGGACGCGCCCGCCGTCACGGTCGGCTGCGACGCGGCCGAGGTGATCCGTGAGCGGGTCGGCTTCTGGTCGGCGCTCGCCGAGGACGAGGGCCGCCGCTGGCAGTTGGCCGGGGCGGACCGGGAGACACCGGTGCCGGTCCAGCGCGGGGACCTGGCCGCCGCCGTGGACGCGCTGCTCGGCAATGTCTTCCGGCACACGGGGGTCGGCACCGCCTTCTCGGTGGACGTGCTGGCCACCGGGAGTTCGGTGATCGTGCTGGTCGGCGACGCCGGCCCGGGCTTCACCGATCCGGAGGCCGCCCTGAAGCGGGGCGAGGGCCACGGCGGCGAGGGCTCGACCGGGCTCGGGCTGGACATCGTCCGCAAGCTCGCCGAGGCCACCGGCGGGGACCTCGCGCTCGGCCGGTCGGCGGTGCTGGGCGGGGCCGAGATCCGGCTGCGGCTGCGGTCCAGGCCGGACGGCACCGTCCCGGCCCGGACGGGTCGGCGCCGGGGCCGGGGGTCGCTGTTCACGCGCTGAGTCGGGGGCCGCGGAGCACTTGAAGAAAGGTTTCGGCGCCGGTCCGGGGCGGGAGCGGGGCGGGGTTCGGGCGGGGACGAGCAGGGGCGCGGGTCGGAGGACGGGTCGGGGCGCGGGTCGGAGGACCTCTTTCTTAAGCGCGCCGTAAGGGAGCTCTACCCCTGGCTCAGCAGACGGATTCCGGCCATTCGGCCCCACTAGCGTCGTCCGCGTCGGCCGCGCCGGTCACCCCCCGACCGCGCATCTGCCAGCCCCGGAGGTACGCCCCATGACGACCCAGCAGCCCCACCGCCGCCCCGGCGGCCGCCGTCGGCGCAGCCGCAGGGGCACCGTGCTCGGCGCCTCGGCGGTCGCCGCCGCCCTGGTCGCCGGCGGCGTCGTCGTCCTCGCCTCCTCGGCCAGCGCCGCCCCGCTCGGTGCCGTCTACACCCGCACCAGCGGCTGGGACTCCGGCTACACCGGCCAGTACCTGGTCACCAACCCGGCGGACCGGGCGATCGAGGACTGGACGCTCACCTTCGACCTGCCCGCCGGCGCGAAGATCGACTCGCTCTGGAACGCCACCTTCACCGCCGAGGGCGGGCACATCACCGTCCGGCCCCAGGAGTGGAGCAAGCGGCTGGAGCCCGGGCGGAGCGTCGTGGTCGGCTACGTCGCGCAGGGCACCGGCGCGGCCCAGGCCGAGCCGGGCAACTGCCTGATCAACAAGACCTCCTGCAAGGCCGGGGACGGCACCGTGCCCACCCCGTCCGGCCGCCCGACCGGTACCGCGACGGCCTCGGCGTCCGCCTCGCCGTCCGCGTCCGTCCCGCCGACCCCGACGGCCTCCGCCTCGGCCACCGCTACCGGGACGGCCACCGTCCGGCCCACCACCGGGGCGCCGAGCCCGACCGGCAGCGCGACCGTCCGGCCGACCACCCCGGTCACTCCGACCCCGACGGCCACCACGACCGCCACCGCCGCGCCCACCACCCCGGCGCCCACCGCCACCGCGACCGGCACCCCCGCCCCGACGGGCGGCGGCCGCTTCGCGCCCTACGTCGACACCTCGCTCTACCCGCCGTACGACCTGGTCGCCACCGCCAAGGCCACCGGGGTCAAGGACTTCACCCTGGCCTTCGTCGTCTCCGGCGGCGGCTGCACCCCGAAGTGGGGCGGCGTCACCGAACTCGCCGACGACGCGGTGGCGGCCCGGATCGGCGCCCTGCGGGCGATCGGCGGCGACGTCCGGGTCTCCTTCGGCGGCGCCAACGGCAGCGAGCTCGCCCTCGCCTGCTCCTCGGTCGCCGACCTGACCGCCGTCTACCAGCGGACCGTCGACGCCTTCGGCCTCACCCGGCTCGACTTCGACGTCGAGGGCGGCGCGATCGCCAACACCGCGGCCAACACCCGGCGCGCCCAGGCGATCGCCCAGCTCCAGAAGAACGCCGCCGCCAAGGGCAGGGCCCTGGACGTCTCCTTCACCCTGCCCGCACTCCCCTCCGGACTGACCCAGGAGGGCGTCAACCTGGTCGCCGACGCCAAGAACAACGGTGTGACGATCGGGGCGGTCAACATCATGGCGATGGACTACGGCGACGGGGTCGCCCCCTCCCCGCAGGGCCGGATGGGCACCTACGCCATCGCCGCGGCCACCGCCACCCAGGCCCAGGTGAAGAGCGTGCTCGGCCTGGACGACGCGGCCGCCTGGCGCCGGGTCGCGGTCACCCCGATGATCGGCGTCAACGACGTGGCCAGTGAGGTCTTCACCGTCGCCGACGCCAAGCAGCTCGCCGAGTTCGCCGGGACCAAGCACCTGGCCTGGCTGGCGATGTGGTCCGGCACCCGCGACAAGGCCTGCGAGGGCGGCGCCAAGGCGTACGCGGACGCGAGCTGCAGCTCGATCGTCCAGCAGCCGCTGGACTTCACCCGGGCCCTGGGCGCCTACACCGGCTGACCGGCCCGCCGGGGCCCGTCACGGGCCGCCGCCGACCGGCCCGCCGGGCCCGCCGACCTCGCGCGGCACCCGGGCGGATCCGTCCGCCGCACCGACTCCGGCCGTCCGTGCCCCGACCGCAACGGGGCACGGCCGGCCGGCTCCAATCCCCCGGCCATCACTCTCTGTTACGGCGATGGATCGGCCCGTCCGCCGGGCATCCGGTATCGTCGCTGGTTGGCCGATCGGCGGACGGAGCGAGAAGTGACAGCGGTGCAAGACGAGCGCGGCGCGGTGGACACCCCACCCGACCTGACGCCCGCCCCCCTGTCGGACCGGCTGCGCACGGCCCTCGGAGCGCCCGTCCGCGCTCTGCGCGAGGCCCCGCGCCGCCCGCTGCTGACCGTCTCCGTGCTCGCGCTGGTCTCACTGCTCGGCTACGCGGTGGTGCGGCACTTCGCGCACACCTCGATGGTCGACATGATCGTCTACCGGGCCGAGGGCGCCGCCGTCGTCAACGGCGGGGACCTCTACGGCCTGCGCGTCACCCAGTGGAACCTGCCCGCCACCTACCCGCCGTTCGCCGCGATGCTGTTCGTGCCGACGACCTGGTTCCCGGTGCCGTTCCTGCGGGTCGCGATCACACTCTGCAACCTCGGGCTGCTCGCGCTGTTCGCCCACCTGTCGTTCAAGCTGGTCGGCTGGCCGCGCCGGGACCTCCGCGCGATCGGCGTGATCCTGGTCACCGGCGCCGGCGTCTGGCTGGAACCCGTCTACACCACGCTGCGCTACGGCCAGATCAACCTCGCCCTGGCCTGCCTCATCCTCTGGGACCTCACCCGGCCCGACGGCAAGCGCAGCAAGGGCGTCGCGATCGGCATCGCCGCCGGCATCAAGCTCACCCCCGGCCTGTTCGCGGTCTACCTGCTGCTCACCGGCCGGATCCGGGCGGCGTTCGTGGCCGGCGCGACCTTCCTCGGCACCTTCCTGCTCGGCGCGCTCGTCCTGCCCGACGCCACCTGGGGCTTCTGGACCAAGTACCTCTACGACTCCTCGCGGGTCGGCAAGACCGAGATCGTCGACAACCAGGCGCTCAGCGGCGCCGTCGCCCGACTGCTGCACACCCCCGCACCGGGCCTCACCGGCACCCTGGCGGCCGTCGCCGTCGCGGCGGCCGGCCTCGGCGTCGCCGCCTGGGCCGCCCGCAGCTCGCGGTGGCTGGCGCGCTCCGAGGCGTGGGGCGTCTGCTGCGCCGCCGTGACGGCCGTCCTGATCTCGCCGATCAGCTGGACCCACCACTGGGTCTGGTGCGTGCCCCTGCTGGTGCTGCTCGGCTCCGAGGCGGCGGTCGAACGGGCCCGCCCGGCCGCCGTCCGCAAGCTGCGCTGGCGGCTCGCCTTCGGGGCCACGCTGATCGCCTTCCTGTCGTTCGCGATGTGGCTCGCCAAGCCGAAGGGCGCGCTGGTGCTGGAGCTGTCGCCGCTCCACCAGATCCCGACCTCGGTCTACCCGCTCGTCGGGATCTGCTTCCTGCTGGCCGCCGCGCTACGCGTCCGGGCCCGGCGTGCGGCGGCCGGGGCGGCGCCGACCGCGCTGCCCGGTCAGCGCGACAGCGGTTCGTCGGACTCCGCGCGCGAGCGTCAGCAGGCCCCCGCGGCCCGCTGACTCGGCCCGGCCCCCGGGGACGGTCGGACGGCTGCCGGTGGCCGCCGGACCGGTGCCGGTGCCGGTGACGGCCGCGCGGGTACGGGCGGAGCCCCGTCGGTCCGGCCGGACCGACCCCGGCCCTCGACCGGGGGGACCCCCGAGGGTCGGCACGGCGTGCTCCGCACGGCGCCGGGCCCGCCGAGCGGGGACGCGACGCCTCACGCGAGCAGCTCGGCCAGCGAGCCGTCCATGTCCAGCGCGGCCAGCTCGCTGCCCGGCGGCACCAGCCGGTGCGCCCGCTCCAGCCAGGCGGCCACCACCGGCAGCGGCGCCTCCAGCAGCGCGTCCCCGGCCGGGGAGCTCAGCGCCATGCAGAGCACGCTGCGCCGCCCCGAGCGGGTGGGCCAGATCCGCACATCGCCCTGGCCGCAGGGCCGGAAGGTGCCCTCCACCAGCAGCTCGCGGGCGAACACCCAGGTGACCGGCGAGCCGGTGTCCAGGTGGAAGGTGATGTGCACGGCGTACGGGTCGTGGCTGCCGTAGGACAGCCGGGCGGGGACGGGGACGCTGTGCTCGGGGGAGAGCACCAGGTTGAGCTCCAGCTCGTGCTCGACCACGCTCGTCGGGCGCTCCATGATCGGGTTCCTCTCTGCCTGCGGTTCGTGCCCGCTGTCGGGCCCTTGCACCTGGGAGAGCGCGGCCCGGGAGCGCTCTTACACGGGTTTCCGGAATTTCTTCGGCCCGGGACACGTCGGTGGACGGGTGGGTGGACGGTCCGGGTGGGCACCTGGGCGAATTCCTGGGCGAATTCCGGGGTGGACGCCGGGCGGGGCTCCTCGGGGGACTCCGCGCCGGGTCCGTCGCCGGGGGTACACGGAGTGGTGAAGGGTGAAGGGTGGGCGCGCGGTAGGGCATGTGCGCCGTCTTCCTTACCGTGGGCGGCCCCGGGCTGTCCCCCGAATGGGCAACTTCGCACCGCGCCCCCGCCGAGGCACTACGCTTTGTGACTGCCCGGCGACTGTCCGCCTCTTCGGCGGTACCCCCCCTCGCGCGCGCCGACGGCGGAGCCATCCGGGGCGCCCGGGCCACCGTCGCGCACACCCGCTCGCCGGGCGAGCCGCATCGGCCCTGCCAGGAAAGAGACCCCCATGACGGACCGGCCCCACGCGGGCGGCAGCACGGAGACGGCGGCCGGCCCCGCGCCGGGCTACTACCCCGACCCGTCCGTTCCCGGTTTCGTCCGCTACTGGGGCGGCTCGGCCTGGGTGCCCGGCACCAGCAGGGCGGCCCCGGCCGAGGGCGAGGTGCTGGAGCCGCCGCGGTACGCGACCCGCCGCCCCGCGGCGGCGGGCGCCGGCGCCGGGGCCCGGTACGTGCCGCCGCCGGTGGTCGCCGAGTCGGTGCCGGTGCCGGTGCCGGTGCCCGTGTCCGGGCCGGTGCCCGCGACTCGGCCCGTGCCGGAACCGGCGTCCGGCGGGGACACCGGGCCGGTGTACCTGGACCGGACGGCGGGCGGGGCGTCGTTCACCTTCACGGCCCCGGACAACGGTCCGGTGTTCCGCCCCGGCGGGGGACCGGTGGTGGTCGACGGGGCGGCGGGGCCGGCGCCCGACCCCGTGCCGGAGGCACCAGCCCACGCGGCACCGGAGCCGGCCGGCTGGCAGGCGGACCCCCGGGCGCAGCGCGGCCTGATGGAGACGGGGAGTGCGCCGCGGTGGGTCTCCTGGGGGGTGCTGCCCGGGGCGGAGGAGCCGTCCGGCGCGGTGTCCGCCGAGCCGCCCGCCGCGGGCGAGGCGTCCGTGCCGCGCGCCGTGCCGCTCTCCGTGTCGCCCTCGGGGCCGCTCGCCGCGCCGGTGTCGCCCGCCGTTCCCGACCCGGACGAGCCGCGTCCCGTCCCGGGGCCGAGGGTCTCTGCCCCGGCGGCGTCCGCCGTCGTGGAACTCCCGGCGCGGCCGGAGCCGGAGCCGGAGCCGGAGCCGACGCCGGAGCCGGAGCCGGTCGAGGTGGCGGACGCGGTGGAGGCCGTCGAGCCGCCCCCGTCCGCCGTCGCTCCCGCCCGCCGTCCGGCTGCCGCCGCCGGGGCCGTTGCCGCCGGGGCCGTTGCTGCCGCGGTGCCCGCCCGGACGCCGCCCCCCGCCCCCCGCCGCCGTCGCGCTTCGGCGGCCCCGGTGCTCCGCCCCGCCGGCCTCGGCCGCCGGCTCCTCGCCCGGCTCGTCGACACCGCCGTGCTGGCCGTGGTCGCCGTCGCCGCCGGGGTCCCGCTCGGCCGCTCCGTCGAGGCCCACCTCCAGCGCAAGCTCGACCAGGCCCGGATGGCCAGCAGTCTCACCCGCCGTCAGACGGACGTCTGGCTGGTGGACGGCACGGTGCTCGGCAAGGTCGCCGTCCTGCTCGGCATCCTGCTCTTCGTCGGCCTGCTCTACGAGGCCCTGCCGACCGCCCGCACCGGCCAGACCTTCGGCAAGCGGCTCGCCCGGATCCGGGTGGTCGCCACGGCCCGGGCGGGCTCGGCCGCCGCCCCGGACCGTCCCGGGCTCGGTCGTTCGCTGGTCCGCTGGCTGGTCGGACAGCTGTCGGCACTGCTGGTGGTCGGCCTGCTCTGGCCGCTGTTCGACCGCCAGGCCCGGCGCGGCTGGAACGACCGGGCGGCCCGCACCCGGGTCGTCCGGCTCTGAGTCCCGCCCTGCCCCGCGCTTGCCCCGCCGTCCTGCCCCGCTCCTGTCCGGCCCCGCCCCTGCCCGGCCCCGCCGTCCTGCCCTGGCGGCCGCCCGTCCGCCGCTCCGGTGGCCTCGGTCGACAAAACGGACTGAATATCCCAAATCCACAGAATGCGTGATGTTCTACTCGGGGAATGAGTACCTACGACCCCTCAGGCCCCGAGCCGGAGGGGGGCGGCAAGCCCTCCTTCGGCAAGCAGCCCCCGCAGCAGGGCGGCGGCACGCCGGAAGGTGCGCCGTCGGACCCGTACGGCACCCCGCCGCCCCCCGGTGGCCCCGGAGCCGGCGGCCCCGGCGCGTACGGCGGCACCTACGGCGGAGCCCCCGGCGGGGGCCCGTACGGCCAGGGCCCCTACGGCCAGGGCCCCTACGGCCAGGGCCCCTACGACCAGCCGCCGCCCGGCCAGGGTCCCGCCGGGTACGGCACGCCCGGTGGCGGCCCCGTCCCCGGGATGCCCCCGCTCGGCACCTGGCCCAACCGGATCCTCGCCCGGCTGATCGACTACCTGCTGGTCCAGGCCGTCGCCGTGATCCTGGTCCTGCCCTTCGCCAGCCTCACCGACCGCTCCGGTTCGGCCGGCTCGTTCTGGCTCGCCTGCGGGATCTGGCTCGTCTACGAGGGAGTGATGCTCGGCCGGGACGGCCAGACCCTCGGCAAGAAGGCCATGAAGGTCCGGGTCGCCATGCTGGTCGACGGCAACACCCCGACCCAGTCGGCCGCCTGGACCAGGTCGGCGGTCTTCATCCTGCCCGCGGTGATCTGCTGCGCCGTCCTCTGGTGGCTGATCGACGGCCTGTTCGGCGTGTTCGACAAGCCGTACCGGCAGTGCATCCACGACAAGGCCGCGAAGACCGTGGTGGTCTCCACGGCCTGAACCGGTCTCCTATTCGTGCCCGCCGACCGGCGTGCGGTGGTCCGCGCGCCGGTCGGCCGCGTGCGGGGCACGTGCCGCGAGCGCCGTCACCAAGGTGCCCAGCGCGAGTGCGAACAGCACCACCGCGGCGACCCCCGGTACGGCCGAGACACCGGTGGCGGCCAGCAGGGCGACCGTGGCGGCGACCACGGTGAAGACACCGAGAGCGAACTGCGCGGTGGTCGGGCGGTGCGACATGGCGGAGTCCTTCGCGCGTCGGGGGGAACGGGCGGGCCGTCGCCGGGGCGGGCACCGGCCGCCCCGGTGCCGCCCGGGCCGCGGCGGGGAAACCGTGCGGGGGAAGGGCGTTCGGCGCGTTCCGGCGGTCGTCCGCGGCATTCCTCCCAGGCTAGCCCGGCGCGCCCGGGGCACGGGGGGCGCACGGGCTCACGGAACCGCCCCCGACGCCGTCCGCCCCGCTCGGTAGCGTGGGCCCGACCGCACCGCCGCACCACGCACCAGGGGGAACCGCCGTGCCCGTCCCTGCCGACTGGCCCACCACCGAGGCCGAGGCGCTCGCCGAACAGGAACGCCTGCGCCCGCTCGTCGACCCGACCGGGGCGATCGGCGCGGCTGCGGCCTCCTCCTCGGTCGGCGACGACCGGCTGATCGCCGGCGTCGACGTCGCCTACGACGACGAACGGGACCTCGTCGTCGCGGCCGCCGTGGTGCTCGACCTCGCCACCCTCGCCGTCGTCGACGAAGCCACCGCCACCGGGCACATCGCCTTCCCCTACATCCCCGGCCTGCTCGCCTTCCGCGAGATCCCCGCCGTGCTCGACGCCCTCGACACCCTCACCCACCGCCCCGGCACCGTCGTCTGCGACGGCTACGGCCTCGCCCACCCCCGTCGCCTCGGCCTCGCCAGCCACCTCGGCGTCCTCACCGGCCTGCGCACCCTCGGCGTCGCCAAGACCCCGTTCGTCTTCGACCACCTGCCGCCCGGCCCCGAGCGCGGCGACCGCACCCCGCTCACCGACCCGGCCACCGGGGAGGAGGTCGGCAGCGCCGTCCGCACCCGGGCCGGGGTCAAACCCGTCTTCGTCTCCGTCGGGCACCGCATCGGCCTCACCGAAGCCGTCGGGACCACCCTCGCCCTCGCCCCCCACTACCGCCTCCCCGAAACCACCCGGCACGCCGACTCGCTCTGCCGCCGCGCCCTCACCGCCCTCACCGCGAACGGCACCAGCGGCACCACCGTCGTTGCGTCGGACGTGAACTGACGGCACGCCAGGAGCCTGGATCGTGTGTTAGACATGACCGGATCAGCAGAACCGTGAACGACACACCGGCCGGACGCACGGGGGAGGCGCCGCAGTGGCAACGGGGAACGGAACAGGATCGACCGGCGGGTCCGGACGCGGCTACCGCGTCGAGGTCGAACAACTGCGCGCCTTCGCCGCCCAGGTGCGGCTGCTCCTGGCCGAGTTCCAGCACCACGCGGACGGCACCGCCACCCACGGCCGCAGCGGCATCGGCCCCAAGGCCCTCGGCACCTTCGCCGAGGCCACCGACCTGCACGGCCGCTACCAGACCATGCGCGACGGCCTGCGCGACGTCCTCGACCAGCTCCAGGAAGCCGTCGACGAGGCCCAGAAGAAGGCCGAACTCACCGCCACCAACTACGAGGAACAGGAACACCGCACCAGGACCAAGCTGAAGCTCGGCGAGGACGGCTGGTCCGTCGCCAACCCCTCCGCCACCAGCACCGCCGCCTACGCCCGGACCACCGCCCCGGCCCGGCACGACGACGGGAAGGGCGTCCGATGAAGTACACCGACTTCCGGCAGTTCAGCCACGCCGAACTCCGCGCCATGGTCCAGGCCCTCAACCCCGGCGAGGTGATGGCCGCCGCCGACCCCTGGCGCCGCGCCGCCGACACCCTCAAGGCCATCCGCACGACCCTCACCCGCGCCAGCACCGAGGCCGCCACCACCTGGGAGGGCAGCACCAGCGACGCCTTCCACACCCGCATGCTCCACCTCGCCACCACCATCAACACCGCCGCCTCCTACGCCAACGACGCGGCCATCACCCTCAAGGCGGTCTCCGAGGCCATCGCCGAGGCCAAGCGCAACATGCCCGAGGAACCCAGCGGCTGGGCCCAGTTCAAGGACGGCGTCGGCGACACCTTCTCCTCCCTCTTCGGCGCCGACGACGAGGACGCCCGCACCGACCTCGCCAACCAGAAGAAGGCCGAAGCCGCCACCGTCCTCCAGACCCTCGCCATGCACTACCGCACGGCCGCCCCGATGCTGAAGCCACCGCCGCCGCCGGCGAAGCCGGGAGGTAAGAACGACTACACAGATCTGCCTGAGGACGACGGCACCGGAGCAAGTGGATACGCGGCTGTCGGTGGCTTCCTCGGCGGTGCCGGAGCAGGCTACTCCGGGGCGGGCACGGTGCCTGTCTCCCGGCCACGGGAGACGGGGGTGGCGGATCCACGGACCGGCGGTACCGGACGTTCGGCCTCCCCGGCAGCGAGTCCGGCGTACTCGACACCACCACCCGCCCCCTCCGACCCCGGCGTCAAAGGTGGGGTTGCCATGTCGCCACCCAAGTCCGTGCCGGTGAGTTTCGGCGCCGGAACGGTCGTGGACGGCAACGAGCCTGGGTCCTCCTCGGCGCCCGGCAGGAAGTCGCCGGACCCCGGCAGCACGTCCTTGCTCGGTACGTCGGGGAGCGGCGGCAATCAAGTTCTGCCGAGCAGCTCGGCGGCCCAGCCCGTCGCATCGCAGGGGAATGGGGGCACATCTCCTCATCCGAGCGGGACAGCGCAGCCGTTCTCTCCTGTCGCTGGGGCCCGGCGCGACACATCGGAGCCTGAGGCCGCACGTGTCGGCAAGGAGCGGACATCGGGTCGGAACACCGCCGGTCGTAGCGGCGCGGCCTTCGGTGCGGAGGGTATGTCCGGTGCGAGCGGTGGCGGGATGTCCGGCGCCGGTTCTACCCGGGGGAGAGGCACTGCCGGAGGTGCAGCCGGGCGCGCCGGAGGCACGATCGTCGGTACAGGTGACCGGCCAGGCAAGGGGGGTGGAGGAAAGCAGGCCTTCACCGAAGGCGGTTCGGGGTTGGGAGTGCGGGGGCGGATCCAGCCGGAGACCGGTGGCAGGAGTCCTTCTGCGCAGACGCCATTGATGCCGCTCGGCAGCTCTGGCAGGGGACGGGAGGATGAGGAGAAGAAGCGGCGACGTCCCGACTACCTGGTCGAGGACGAGGAGACCTGGGCGTCTGACAAGCCCGCAAATCCGAACGTGGTGGAATGACGACCGGCCTTCGGGCCCAGGCGAATCGATCGGTTGCCCAATGGGTCGTTCGGATCCGGGGCAGCCTCTGCGCTGAGTGGGGTGGCAGGGCTTGACTGGCAGGCGTCTGAGTCGTGGGGCAGCCGTGTTGGCGGGGGTGCTGCTGGTAGTCGCCGGCGCCGGGGTGTCCCGCGCCGACAGCGTGAGGGATTCTCAGTGGCCGCTTGCCACGTACCGGGCCGAGTCTGCGGTCTGGCCGGTCTCGCAGGGAGACGGTGTCACGGTCGCGGTCATCGACAGCGGCGTGTTGAAGGACCATCGAGACCTGACCGGGCAGGTGTTGGCGGGTAAGGACTTCACCGGGGCGAACACCGACGGCACCGTGGACACCAATGGCCACGGAACCGGTATGGCCAGTCTCATCGCCGGCCATGGCCACGGCGATGGGGCCGGCATCATGGGTCTGGCTCCCAAGGCCAAGATTCTTCCGGTTCGGATCCCGATGGAGGGGGAGTCGCTCTCGCTGCAGTCGGAGCTTGCCCTGGCGATCCGCTACGCAGCCGACCACGGTGCGAGCGTCATCAACATGTCCATCGGTGGACTCTCCCGGACCGATCCCGAGGAACGTGCGGCGGTCAAGTACGCGGTCGACAAGGACGTGGTCCTGGTGGCAAGCACAGGCAATGAGACGAGCTCTGTGCTCTACCCGGCAGCCTTCCCCGGGGTGGTCGCGGTCGGGGCCGTCGACCAGAACGGCCAGCTCTGGAGCAAGTCCAACGTCGGCCCCGAGACCACCCTGGTGGCGCCCGGCGCGGACATTCCCCTGGCTGGTGCCAAGTCGACGAGTGCACAGGGCCTCGGCAACGGAACCTCCGACGCCACCGCCTACGTCTCCGCCACCGCCGCCCTGATCCGCGCGAAGTACCCGTCGCTCTCCGCCGGGCAGGTCATCAACCGGATGATCAAGTCCGCCTCCGCACCCGGCGACGGCTCGGCCGTCCCCAGCAACCGTTACGGCTACGGGGTGTTGGCGCCGGGCAAGGCGTTGGAGGCGAATCCGGCGGTGGACAGCGGCTCGCGGGAGAACCCGCTGCTGGGCCGGGCGGAGTCGCAGGGCACGGTGCCGCCGCCGACCGAGGAGGCGTGGGAGTCGCCGGAGGCCGCGGCGCCGGTGGCGGACGGGGGCAACCGCGGGGTGCGGTGGGTGGCGGTGGCGGCCGCGGGGGTAGCCGGTGTTGTGGCGGTGGGGGGAGTCGTGGCGGTGCTGGTGGTCCGGGGGCGGCGTCGGCGGGAGCGGGCGGCCGCGGCGGCGTACCAGGGGTATCCGCCGCCGCGGCAGGGCTGAGGGCCTACTCGGCGACGGCGATCTGCTCGCGGTGGCGGGCGGCCGGGCCGGCGAGCTGGTCGGTGACGGCGGTGGCGAGGTCGGCCTGGGCGATCCGTTCGCCGAGGACCTGGGGGCCGCCCACCCGGTAGTGGCCGGTGCCGGGGGCGGTGCGGTCGAGGTCGAGGGGCGGGGTGACGACGACCCAGTCGAGGGTGGTGGGGGAGTCGCGGAGCAGGTCGAGGGCGGCGGCGTGGCCGAGGGAGAAGGCGCGGTGGGCCTCGGGGAAGGCGGGGTCGTCGTGGACGGCGACGCCGGGGGCGGTCTCCAGGGTGGTGGCGATGCCGACGTGGACGAGGCGGTGGACGCCCGCACGAGCGAGGCCGGCGATCAGGGCACGGGTGGCGGCGGGGTAGAACTCGCCGGAGGGGACGTCGGGCGTGTAGACGGTGCTGACGGCGGCGGCGTGGCCCCGGGCGGCGGTGGCGACGGCGGCGGGGTCGGTGACGTCGCAGGGGACCACGGTGATCCCGGGGCCGGCCAGGTCGGGGTGCCGTTCGGGGGAGCGGACGGCGGCGGTGACGGTCAGTCCGCGGCGTCGGGCCTCGGCGACGACGGCGCGGCCGACCTGGCCGCCGGCGCCGAAGACGACGAGGTCGGTGGTGGTGGCGGGGGTGCGGTCCATGGCGGTCTCCGTCGGTGGGTCGGGGCGGGGCCAAGGGGGGCCGTCCGCCGTCGCGGTGACGGTAGACCGGGGGGTGCCGGTTACTTCAACGGTACCGGCGGGGGCCGCCGTTCGGTTACGGTCGGGGGATGACTCGGACCGTGCCCGCGCCGCTGCCACCGGACCTCTTCGACCCGGACTGCCCCGTGCCGACGGTCCCGGTGCTGGGCGGGAAGAAGTGGGCCTGGCGGATCCTGCGCTGTCTGGAGGGCGGCCCGCGCCGGTTCTCGGAGCTGCGGGTGCCGCTGGTCGGGATCACGGCGAAGGTGCTGACCGAGTCGCTGCGGTCGATGGAGCAGGACGGCGTGCTGGAGCGCACGGAGTACGCGGAGAACCCGCCGCGGGTCGAGTACGCGCTGACGCCGCTCGGGCGGACGCTGCTGGGACCGATGGACGCGCTGTGCGACTGGAGCCGGGCGAATCTGGCGGAGCTGCTCGCCGCCCGGGCGGCCTCCGAGCGGGCTGCCGAACTCGCGGAGCGGTAGGGCTGGCAGGATTTCGGTGACCGCTGGCGCTGACGCCGCTGGTGGGAGCGGTCGGGGCGCGGCCATCCTGGGCGCATGACCGATTCCGAGCACACCTCGCCCGAGCCCGCCGTCACCACGGACGAGGCCGCCGAGGTCACCGCCGCCGACCCGATCGTCCCCGACACCAAGGACTGGACCTGGGTGCTGGAGCAGCCCTGCGCCGACTGCGGGCTGGACGCCGGCGCCGTGGTGCGGGAGGACGTGGCCGGGATGGTCCGGGCGAACGCGGCCGGCTGGACGGCGGTGCTGGGCGGCGACCCGGAGACGCTGCGCCGCCGTCCGCGTCCGGAGATCTGGTCGGACCTCGAATACGCGTGCCACGTCCGCGATGTCTTCCGGCTGTTCCGCGTCCGGCTGGACCTGATGCTGGACCAGGACGACCCGCTGTTCGCCAACTGGGACCAGGACGCGACGGCGGTCGCCGAGCGCTACGGCGAGCAGCGGCCGGCCGTGGTGGCGGTGGAGCTGGTGGAGGCCGCGGAGGCGCTGGCGGCGGCGTTCGAGGGGGTGGCGGGCGCGCGGTGGGCGCGGACCGGCAACCGCTCCGACGGGGCGCGGTTCACGGTCGAGTCGTTCGCCCGCTACCTGATCCACGACCCGGTCCACCACCTGTACGACGTGACGGGCGAGCGGGTCTGAGCGCGGGGGGCCGGTGCGCGGGCCGGTCTGCGGGCCTGCGTGCGAGCCTGTGTGCGGCCCGTGGGCGGGCCCGGGCGGGCCGCTGCGGGCCGGGCAGGGCCCGGGGGCGGCTCACCAGCCGGAGGCCTCACGCAGCATGGTGCGGCGGAGCCGCCCGGCCACGCTGGCGGTGTCGGTGCCGATGACGTCGGCGATCTCGGGCGCGGCGAGACCGACGACGTAGTGCAGGATCGCGAGGTCGTCGTCGGCGGCGTGGCCGGGACGGTCCTGGGCGGCGGCGGGGCGGGCCGCGGGCAGGCCGCTCTGCCGGGTGTGCTCGTCGACGGTGGCGCGCAGGATCTGCCAGGCGTGCGCGGTGGGATTCGAGCTCCCCAGCAATTCGCGCCACTGGACGGCGATTTCGGCGAAGGCCTGTTGGACGGCGCCGGTCGCCCGGTCCGGGTCGGGCAGCCAGACCCGGGCGTAGCTGAGGTACCGCGGCCGGTGCAGTTCGCAGAAGGCCGCGAACTCCAGCGGTACGGCGGGTGGGTCGCCGGGCCCCGGGGGTGGCTCGGCGGTGCTGTCGTGGCGTTGGGTCATCTCGGCTTCTCGGCAAGTGAGATGGGCATCTGACGGTCGATCATCTGTGCTCACTCTACGGTAGGCGCTCGGTGCGCTGGGTTACCAATCGGATGGAATGCCCGGAAGGAGTCGCCGTGCGGCCGGTTCCGGCGGTGGCCGGGTGGGGTCCGGCGTGCGGTGCGGCGGTGGCGGAGGGGCGTGGAGTGCTGCGCAGTGGTGTCAGAGGCTGAGGTGCGGTGCTTCGTGGCCGGTCAGCGGGGTGGCACGGCCGCGGTGGCGGATCGGTCGGTGCGCCACCGCGAGGGGTGTGATGTGCCACCGTAAGCGGTTCGGCGGTTCCCGTCCACGCCTGCGGCGCGAAGCCGCGCCCGCACCACCGGTCGCACTACCGCTCGCGCGCTGGGTGGGCCGGGCCGGGCTGCGGCGATGACGCGGGCAGCGGCCTGGCGGCGCGGTTCGGGAGCGGGAGGGGCGGTGGGCCGGCCCCGTCGCACGCGTCCCGCGTGCCCGGCCCTTCGTCGGCGGATCGCCGTGTACGAGCAGAGAGTTGACGAACTGTCAGGTTGTGTTGCGGGTCTTCGTCGGAGCGGTCAGGTCGTCCGGGGCGGTGCTCCGGGCGAGTTGGGCGGGGAAGGCTTCCGCGGCCCGGCGACGGGCGCGTCGCGCGGCCGCCGCAGCCGCGGCCCCTGCGGTGCGGGCCACTTCCTCGGCCACGGCCAGCCGTTCCCGTTCGTGCTCCCGGCCCCGGAGGTCCTCGGGGCGGACGCCGGCCGTGCCGTGGTCCGAGGTCCCGCGTCCCGCCGCGCTGCCGTCCGGCAGGTCTGCGGCCAGCACCTCGGTCCCCAGCGCCTCGGTCCCCGGCGCGTCGGCGTCCGGAGCGTCGGTATCGGGCACCTCGGTATCGGGGACCGCGCTATCGGGCGCGTCGACGTCCGGCGGGACGCCGTCCGGCGAACCCCGGTCCGGGGCCGTACAGTCCGGCGTTGTACGGTCCGGCTTCGGACGGTCCGGAGCCGCGCCGTCCCGGGCGGCGGGCACGGGGGCGGGATGCTCCGCGGCTTCGCGGCCAGGGTCCTCCCGGAGCTCGCGCAACTCGTGCGCGGTGCCCTCGGCGGCCTCGTGCGCGGCCCTGGTGGCCGCGCGCAGGCGGGCCGCCCCGGAGGCCCCCCGGGCTCGCCCGGGGGCGGTGCGCGCCGCTTGTTCCTCGGCCGCCTGTCTAGCCGCCAGGTAGGCCTGGACGGCCGCCATTCCGTAGACGGGCTGGATCAGTTGATGGCCCTTGAAGAAGGGGCGGGCGGGCGCGAATCCGGCGGCGACCACGAGGTCGCGGATCTCGGCTATCTCCGCTTCGCTGCGCGCGGTGAAGCGGACCTCCCAGCCCTTCTTGTAAGTATGGCCCTGTGCGCCGCTGCGGCGGGCCGGGTCCGGCCGGCGGACGTATCCGGGCAGGCGTCCGAGGCGGAGCTGGGCCGCGCGGAGGCCGGCGGTCTCGTCACGTGACATGTACTAAGGGTAGGCAATCCGGCGGGCTGGAGTGACGCCCGGAGGTGACTTTGCCGTATGTGCTTGGTCACGGACGGTCAGACGGCCTGGTGGTCGATCGAGAGTGATCGAGTATGACAAAACGATGATCACCCATTCCTCCGAATGGGTGAGGGTATGAGGACTTTAGTGCGGGCTGGTCCCGGTTTCGCGACGGTTGGGTAACAGTGCGTCAGGCGGCCGGGAAAGGCTCCGGAGCGTTGGGGATGGTGTCGGCATGAACTACCGGATTCCCACGCCGCCGCCCTCCCTGGAGGAGCTGGCGCGCCGTCAGCAGAACGTCCTCACCGCCGGTCAGCTGCGCGCCAGGGGCGTGCCGTCCCGGGTCGTCAGCGAGCACTGCCGCCGCGGCGGGCCCTGGCGGCGGATGCTTCCCCGGGTCTATCTGATGCAGTCCGGCGAACCCTCGCCGGAGCAGCGGATGTGGGCCGCGCTGCTGTACGCGGCGCAGAACGGCCGGGAGGAGGGCAGTCGGGAGGGGGCGGTGATCACCGGCCCGGCCGCGCTCGCGCTGTACGGCTTCGCCGCGGTGCCCCGGCTGCCGGCGGTCACCGGGGTGGACGTGCTGGTGCCGCGCCAGCGCCGGCTGAAGGACGCCGGGGAGGTGCGGATCCGGCGCACCGAGCGGGAGTTGGTGGCGCGCTCGGTGCACGGCCTGGCCTGCGCGCCGGTCGCCAGGGCGGTGGCCGACGCGCTGAGCGAGTGGACCTCCGCCGAGTGGACGGCCGGCGCCGGTGCCGGGGTGTTCGCTCCCGCGCCGGTCCGGGAGGTGCTCCACGAGGCCGTCGGCCGGCCCGAGCTGCACTGTTCGGTGGGGGAGTTGGCCGCCGAGCTGGCCGAGTCCGGGCTGACCGCCGACCCCCGGGTGCGGGCCGTGCTGGACGGCCTGCTGGCCGCCGAACGGGACCGGGTGCTGGACCGGGTCGGCGAGCTGGTGGACGAGTGGCTGCTGCCGGTGCCGCTGACCTCCCCGGAGCTGCGGATGCGCGGCGGCACCTACGTCGCCGTGCCGGACCTCTACTGGCCGCGGGCGGGTGTCGCGGTCGAGGTCGACTCGGAGCTGCGCTGCGTCAGCGAGGGCGAGGCGGCCTGGGTGCGCGGCGGGCAGCACCGGATGGAGTACCTCGGGGTCCGGGTGGTGTACGTCTCCGGCGCCCGGCTGGCCGAGGACGCGGACGCGGTGGGCGCCGAACTGCGGGAGGCCTTCCGGCTGGGCGGCACCGATGTGGTGGAACTCCTGGTCACCGAGCGGTGAGCGCCCAGGAGCCCGGAGCGGACGCCGCGGGCGCCGGAAGATCCGAACCGCCGGGTCGGGGCCCGGCTCAGCCCCCGAGCAACGGGGTGCCGACCAGTTCCACCCCGGCCGCCCGCAGTTCGTCCAGCGCGGCGGCGGTGGTCGGCGCGGCCACCCCGGCGGTGAGGTCGAGCAGCACCCGGGTGCTGAACCCGGCCCGCGCCGCGTCCAGCGCGGTGGCCTTGACGCAGTGGTCGGTGGCGATGCCGACCACGTCCACCTCGGTGACCTGCCGCTCGCGCAGCCACTCCGCGGGCCCCCGGTTGTTCTCGTCCACGCCCTCGAAGCCGCTGTAGGCCGCGGCGTAGGCGCCCTTGTCGAAGACCGCCTCGATCGCGCCGGAGGTGACGGAGGGCGCGAAGTTCGGGTGGAAGCCGACCCCTTCGGTGCCCGCGACGCAGTGCACCGGCCAGCTGTGCACGTAGTCGGGGTCGTCGGAGAAGTGGTCGCCCGGGTCGATGTGGTTGTCCCGGGTGGCGAGGATGTGCCGGTAGCCGGGGGCGGACTCGGCGATGAGGTCGGTGATCGCGGCGGCCACCTCGGCCCCGCCCGCGACGGCCAGGCTGCCGCCCTCGCAGAAGTCGTTCTGCACATCGACGACGATCAGTGCCCGGTGCATGGCTGGTATTCCTCGGTCCGGTGGGGTCCTGCGGAGGACGTGGGGAGGGGGCGTGAGGGGACCTCAGGCCCCGTGTGAGGGGAACTCTACGGTCGACTGTAGGCAGTGGCATCCGGGGGCGGAAGGCCCGGGGAGGGCCCGGCCCCTCGACCCGTCCACGAACCGTCACGGCGGTCCGCGCCGCCGATCCGCCGTACGGCCCCGCCCCGCCGGCCCCGGCGTCACACCTGGAACTCGGTCGTCAGCACCGGGTCGCCCTTGGAGAGCTGGGTCGCCGACAGCGGCAGCGCGGCCCGGGCCCGGACGTGCCGCTCGCGCGCGGCCTGCAGCGGCTCCCGGCCGACCACCTCGCCGGCCTTGACCAGCGGCACCTGCACCAGGTGCGGGGCCAGCTCGGCCGGGACCGTTCCGGTGCCGACCACCTCGGCGTCGGCGACGCCGTCCGCGTCCGGCCGCCGGGCGGCCCACTTGCGCCCGCCGACGCTGGTCTTGCCGCCGGCCGAGCGCTTGGCGACCGGCACCAGCGGCCCGTCCGGCCCGGCCGCCCGGGCGACCAGCTTGTAGACCATCGCGCAGGTCGGGTGCCCGCTGCCGGTGACCAGGCTGGTGCCGACGCCGTAGCCGTCCACCGGGGCGGCGGCGAGCGCGGCGATCGCGTACTCGTCGAGGTCGGAGGTGACGATGATCCGGGTGCCGGTGGCGCCGAGCTCGTCCAGCTGGCGGCGGACCCGGTGGGCGAGCAGGGTGAGGTCGCCGGAGTCGATCCGCACGGCGCCCAGCTCGGGGCCGGCCACCTCGACGGCGGTGCGCACGGCCTCCCGCAGGTCGTAGGTGTCGACCAGCAGGGTGGTGCCCCGGCCCATCGAGTCGATCTGCGCCCGGAAGGCGTCCCGCTCGCTGTCGTGGACGAGGGTGAAGGCGTGCGCCGCGGTCCCGGTGGTCGGGATGCCGTAGGTGAAGCCGGCCTCCAGGTCGGAGGTGGCGGTGAAGCCGGCCACGTAGGCGGCGCGGGCGGCGGTGACGGCGGCCCGTTCGTGCGCGCGCCGGGCGCCCATCTCGATCACCGGGCGCCCGCCGGCCGCGGAGGTCATCCGGGAGGCGGCGGCGGCGATCGCCGAATCGTGGTTGAGGATCGAGAGGATCACCGTCTCCAGGATCACCGCCTCGGCGAAGCTGCCCTCGACGGTGAGCAGCGGGGAGCCGGGGAAGTAGACCTCGCCCTCGGGGTAGCCGTGGATGTCGCCGGTGAACCGGTAGTCGGCGAGGAAGCGCAGGGTCTCCTCGTCCACGATCCGCTCGTCGGAGAGCCAGTCGAGCTGGGCGGAGGTGAAGCGGAAGCTCTCCACGGCGTCCAGGACCCGGCCGGTGCCGGCGACCACGCCGTAGCGCCGGCCTGCGGGCAGCCTGCGGGTGAACACCTCGAAGACGGAGCGGCGGTGCGCCGCCCCGCTGCGCAGGGCGGCCTGGAGCATGGTGAGCTCGTAGCGGTCGGTGAGCAGCGCGGTCGAGCCGGCCGCAGTCACGGAAGTGGCGTCCATGAGGATGATGCTACTACCCCTTAGCGTCAAAGTGACGATTTCTCGGGGCGGATCCTCGGCGGGCGCGTCGCGGGCTCCTCGCGGGGTGCTTCCCGGGGTCCCCGGCGCGCCCCGTGCGGGCGGTCGGCGGCCGGGTTGCGGGCGGGCCCGGAGCGGGTCGCGGGGCCGGGGGCGGAATCGCCCCGAGGTCCCCCGGATGGCAGCATGGGGCTGAAGGGGCACGTGCAAAGCACGTGACGGCCAGGTGGGAACCACCTGGAGAGCCAGGCGACAGGAGGGACCCCGCGGTGAGTGTCGCGCCCGTGGAGATCGAGCGCCCGGAGGTCGAGGGCGTACCGGTGGCGGAACCGGACACCCCCTGGGTCACCATCGTGCACAACGACCCGGTCAACCTGATGAGCTACGTCCAGTACGTCTTCCAGGCCTACTTCGGCTATCCGAAGGACAAGGCCAGGAAGCTCATGATGGAGGTGCACACCAAGGGGCGGTCCGTGGTCTCCAGCGGCTCGCGCGAGGAGATGGAGCGCGACGTGCAGGCGATGCACGGCTACGGTCTCTGGGCCACCCTGCAGCACGACTGAGGCCGCGGCGGCGGCCGGGCCGACAGCGGCGACGGTGGCGACGACGGCGACAGCGACGATGACGGCGACGAAGACGAAGACGGGCTGACCGATACCGATGGCTGGGTTGTTCGAGAGTGCCGGTGGCGGGGGCGCGGTGCTCGCGCTGGAAGAGCTGGAGGCCTCCATCCTGCGCTCGCTGGAAGTGCAGATGCTGGAGCTGATCGGGCCGGGCCCGGGCGGGGACGGCGGTGACCCGCTGGCGGCGCTGTTCGCGGAGGGGCCGACCGAGGCGCCCGCGGACCCGGCGCTGGCGCGGCTCTTCCCCGACGCCTACGGGGATCCCGCCGGACCGGCCGACCCGGAGTCCCGGGAGGCGGCCGGGGAGTTCCGCCGCTTCACCGAGCCGGACCTGCGCACCCGCAAGCGGGAGGACGCGCTGTACGCGGTGCGCACCCTGGACGGCCTGGGCGGCGAGGACGGGACGGTCGAGCTCGACCCCGCCGGGTGCCGGCACTGGCTGGGCGCGCTCAACGACCTGCGGCTGACCCTCGGGGTGCGCCTGGACGTCACCGACGAGGACGAGCGGGGCCTCTACGAGCTGCCGGACAGCGACGACCGCAAGCCGCTGGTGATGGCCTACCTGTGGCTCGGCGCGCTGCAGGAGTCGCTGCTGGAGGCGATGGCCGACTGAGCTCCCGGGGCGCCCCAGGAGCGCCCGCCCCGGCGCGAAGCAGGCCCCGGCCGCCCGTCCGCATGCTGGACGGGCGGCCGGGGCTTTTCCGGCCAAAACGGGCGAAACCCTATCGGGACATGCTCAAATATCGCTCAGATGGACACCGCTGTCCGGATCGGGCGTGGTACGACTGCTCCCCACCCCCACGAGTCCCACCACGAGATCCCATCCAGGACGGTGCACCATGGCCGAACAGCTCTACGACGAGGTCGTCGACGCGAAACCGGACGAGGAGGGCTACGAGCGGGGGCTCGGCAGCCGCCAGATCCAGATGATCGCGATCGGCGGCGCGATCGGCACCGGACTCTTCCTCGGCGCCGGCACCGCGATCTCCAAGTCCGGCCCCAGCCTGATCCTGTCCTACGCGGTCGCCGGCGTGGTGATCTTCGCGATCATGCGGGCGCTCGGCGAACTCCTCACCTACCGCCCGGTCTCCGGCAGCTTCGCCGAGTACGCGCGGGAGTTCCTCGGCCCCTTCGCCGGTTATGTGACCGGCTGGACGTACTGGCTGTTCTGGGTGGTCACCGGCATGGCGGAGACCACCGCCGCCGCCGTCTACGTCCGCTTCTGGGCACCCGACATCCCGCAGTGGCTCAGCGCGCTGGTCTTCCTGGTGATCCTCTACGGGGCCAACCTGATCTCGGTGAAGCTCTTCGGCGAGATCGAGTTCTGGTTCTCCATGGTCAAGGTCACCGCCATCATCGGCATGATCCTGATCGGCATCGGCGTCCTCACCCTGGGCTTCAGCGACGCCGGCGACACCGCCTCGATCACCCACCTGTGGGAGAACGGCGGCTTCTTCCCCAAGGGCATCGGCGCCACCGTGATGACCCTGCAGATCGTCATGTTCGCCTACCTGGGCGTCGAACTCGTCGGCGTCACCGCCGGGGAGAGCGAGAACCCGCAGAAGACCCTCCCGCGCGCCATCAACACCCTGCCCTGGCGCATCGCGCTGTTCTACATCGGCGCCCTGGTGATCATCCTCTCGCTGGTGCCGTGGACCGAGTTCCAGCCCGGCGTCAGCCCGTTCGTCGCCGCCTTCGGCAAGATCGGCATCCCCGCCGCGGCCGGCATCATCAACTTCGTGGTGCTCACCGCCGCGCTCTCCTCCTGCAACTCCGGGATGTACTCCACCGGCCGGATGCTGCGCGACCTCGCGATGCGCGGCCAGGCCCCCGGACGGCTGACCAAGCTCAACTCCCACCGCTCGCCGTCCGTCGCGATCACCCTCTCCTGCCTGCTGATGGGCCTCGGCGTGATCCTCAACGCCGTCGTCCCGGCCCGCGCGTTCGAATACATCACCTCGGTCGCCACCGTCTGCGGCCTCTGGACCTGGGCGATGATCCTCATCTGCCAGATCCGCTACCGGAAGGCCTGGCAGGGCGGCCACCTGCCGCCGCCCACCTTCAAGGCCCCCGGCGGCGTCTGGAGCAGCTGGGCCTCGCTCGCCTTCCTCGTGTTCGTGGTCGTCCTGATCGCCCTGGACAAGGACAACCGGATCTCGCTGTACGTCTTCCCGGTCTGGGCGGTCCTGCTCGTCGTCGGCTACCAGGTGCTCAAGCGCCGCCGCCCCGAGGCGGTGCACGCGGTCGCCCACGACCACCTGCACGCGGCCGGCGACGGCGCCGACACCCACTGAGACGACACCCCCGGCCGTCGTGGACGCCCCGGCGGTGACCCGCCGGGGCGTGGCTATCCTGACGCCATGCTGACCATCACCCGAGAACTGCGCGACGCGATCGTCGCCCACGCCCGCGCCGACCACCCGGACGAGGCCTGCGGTGTGGTCGCCGGTCCGGAAGGCAGCGGCCGCCCCGAGCGGTTCGTCCCGATGCTCAACGCCGCCCGCTCGCCCACGTTCTACGAGTTCGACTCGGGCGACCTGCTGAAGCTCTACCGTGAGATGGACGACCGGGACGAGGAGCCCGTGATCGTCTACCACTCCCACACCGCCACCGAGGCCTACCCCTCGCGCACCGACGTGAGCTACGCCTCCGAGCCGAACGCCCACTACGTCCTGGTCTCCACCGCCGAGGGCAACGGCGCCGAAGACCCGTACGAGTTCCGCTCGTTCCGCATCGTGGACGGTGTGATCACGGAGGAAGACGTCCAGGTCGTCGAGGCCCACCAGGCCTGACCCGCACCCACCTGGGCGAGGCCCGCCGACCTCCGCGAGTGGTCGGCGGGCCACCGCTGTTCCCGGGGCATCTCGACATGGGGGACGAAACCATCCGCATACCGGGACGGGCATGGAGGAGCGGGCCCGGGAATCTATACGATGAGCCCATGCGTTCCGTCGATGTGAGCAACCAGGCCCCGGGCACCCGCCTCGTGGCGCGCCTGCACATCGACCTGTGCCGGCACGCCGGCGCGATCTGTCCCGGTACGCCGGCGCGCTCGCGCTGAGCCGCCCGTCCCGGCCCGCCGCGGATCCCACCGCCCCGGGCCGTCACGTCCTGCCGCGCCCGCTGCGGCCCACCCACCTCACGACTCGCACAGGAGCGCAGCCATGGCCATCGAGGTCCGCATCCCGACCATCCTCCGCACCTACACCGACGGCGCCAAGGCCGTCGAGGGCACCGGCAGCAACCTCGGGGAACTCTTCCAGGACCTCGACGCCCGCCACCCGGGCATCGCCGCCCGACTGCTGGACGGCGGCGAGCTGCGCCGCTTCGTCAACGTCTACCTGAACGACGAGGACGTGCGCTTCCTGGAGGGCATCTCCACCGCCCTCGCCGACGGCGACAGCGTCACCATCCTGCCCGCCGTGGCCGGCGGCGCCCGCTGACACCCCGCCCTCCCCGGCCCGGCGCACCGCCCGGGCCGGGGAGGGCACCGCCCGCCCGGACCCGACCGAACCGCCGCTGCCGCCGGAGGACCCCTTGCGTTACGACAGCCCGCTCGAAGCCGTCGGCAACACCCCGCTGGTCCGCCTGCCCCGGCTGTCCGCCGCGGTGCCCGGCAACACCGACGGCCTGGTCACCCTGTGGGCGAAGCTGGAGGACCGCAACCCCACCGGCTCCATCAAGGACCGTCCGGCGCTGCACATGATCGAGCGCGCCGAGGCCGAGGGCCGGCTCACCCCCGGCTGCACGGTCCTCGAACCCACCAGCGGCAACACCGGCATCTCGCTCGCCATGGCGGCCAAGCTCAAGGGCTACCGGATGGTCTGCGTCATGCCCGAGAACACCAGCGAGGAACGGCGCGAACTGCTCCGCATGTGGGGCGCCGAGATCATCCCCTCGCCCGCCGCCGGCGGCTCCAACACCGCCGTCCGGATCGCCAAGGAGATCGCCGCCGAGCACCCCGACTGGGTCATGCTCTACCAGTACGGCAACCCCGACAACGCCGGCGCCCACTACGCCGGCACCGGCCCCGAGATCCTCGCCGACCTGCCCACCGTCACCCACTTCGTGGCCGGGCTCGGCACCACCGGCACCCTCATGGGCGTCGGCCGATTCCTGCGCGAGAAGGTCCCCGGGGTGCGGATCGTCGCCGCCGAACCGCGCTACGACGACCTGGTCTACGGGCTGCGCAACCTCGACGAGGGCTTCGTCCCCGAGCTGTACGACGCCGAGGTGCTGACCACCCGCTTCTCGGTCGGCTCCGCCGACGCCGTCCGCCGCACCCGCGAACTCCTCCAGGAGGAGGGCATCTTCGCCGGCGTGTCCACCGGCGCGATCCTGCACGCGGCGATCGGCGCCGGCCGCAAGGCCGCCCAGGCCGGCGAGCGCGCCGACATCGTCTTCGTGGTCGCGGACGGTGGCTGGAAGTACCTCTCCACCGGCATCTACACCGCCGAGTCCACCGAGGCCGCCGTCGAGGCGCTGCAGGGCCAGCTCTGGGCCTGAAACCCCCACCGCCCCGATCGTGACGATCGGGGATTTGTCCGTACCGTGCTCCCGGTTCGTCACGGTACGACCACGGTGGCCGTTCCGGCGCGGGGCCGCCGCCCGGCGTGGAAAGGCTGACCACGAACGTCTCCCACGCACCAGCGGAGGTGGCCCGTGAGTCGCAGCACCGACCTGTGGTCGTACGCCGAGATCGCCCGTCACATCAACGTCCAGCCGGAGACCGTCCGCAACTACCGGCGGCACGGCCTGCTCCCCGAACCCGATGTGGTCGACGGCGGCGGCCACCCGCGCTGGTACCCCGAGACCGTCCGCGCCTGGGCCCGGAGCCGCCCCGGCCACCGCTGAGCCGCCCCGGCCGGCGCGGAAGCACCACCGGTGCACCGTCCGTCCCCCGTCCCCCCGGCGTTCTGGTGATTCCAGCCACAGCACGGCACGGAGACGGGGGCAAAGTGCCGCTCCGCCCTTACTCTCGACAACACGCGCAGGGCAGCGCCTCCGGCCGGTACTCCCGGCCCGCTGTCATGACCAGCGGCAGCCAGGACGTGTCGGGGCGGAGGGGCTCGGATGAAACTGACCGTGGTGGGGTGCTCGGGGAGCTTCCCGTCGGCCGACTCGCCGTGCTCCAGCTACCTCGTGGAGGCCGACGGCTACCGGGTCGTGCTCGACCTCGGCAACGGCGCGCTCGGCGCCCTCCAGAAGTACGCCTCGATCTACGAGGTCGACGCGATCCTGCTCAGCCACCTGCACGCGGACCACTGCATCGACCTGTGCGCCTACTGGGTCGCCCGCAACTACCGGGCCGAGGGCTGCCCCGCGCCGATGCCCGTCTACGGCCCGGCCGGCACCGCCGAACGGATGGCCCGCGCCTACGACATGCCGGAGAACCCGGGGATGAAGGAGGTGTTCGAGTTCCGAACCCTCACCCCGGGCCGCTTCGACCTCGGTCCGTTCCGGATCGACGTCGCCCAGGTCAACCACCCCGTCGACGCCTTCGCCTTCCGGCTCGAACACGACGGCCGCAGCCTGGTCTACTCCGGCGACACCGGGGAGAGCGCCGAACTCGTCGAGCTCGCCCGGGACACCGACCTCTTCCTCTGCGAGGCCGCCTACCTGGACGGCCGGGACACGTACCGGGCCGTCCACCTCAACGGCCGCGAGGCGGGCGAGCACGCCACGGCGGCCGGCGCCCACCGGCTCGTGCTCACCCACATCCCGCCGTGGACGGACGCCGAGCTCAACCGGCGGGACGCGGCCGCCGCCTATCCCGGGCCGGTCGAGATCGCCCGGGCCGGGGCGGTCTACGAGATCTGAGCCCGGTCCAGCCCTGTCCGGTCCGGACCGGGCCGCCGCCGGGAACGGTCCCGGCAGCGGCCCGACGGCGGGTCAGCGGCTCAGCGCCTCAGCGGCGGCCGGGGACCGGCAGGCCGAGGTGGTCGCGCAGCGTCGTCCCGGTGTACTCGGTGCGGAACACCCCGCGCTCCTGGAGCAGCGGCACCACCCGGTCCACGAACTCGTCCAGCCCGCCCGGGGTGAGGTGGGGGACGAGGATGAAGCCGTCCGCGGCGTCGCTCTGCACATGGCGGTCGATCTGCTCGGCCACGCTCCGCGGGGTGCCGATGAAGGACTGCCGGCCGGTCACCTCGATCACCAGCTCGCGGCTGCTGAGCCCCTTGGCGGCGGCCACCGCCCGCCACTCGGCGGCGATCTCCAGTGGATCGCCGAGCGAGGTCCGCCCCTGGACCAGCCCGGAGCCGCGCACCGGGTCGGCCTCCGGCAGCGGGCCGTCCACGTCGTGGCCGGAGAGGTCGACGCCCCAGACCTGTTCCAGGTAGGCGACGGTGGTGGCCGGGCTCACCTGGGCGCGGCGGATCGCGGCGGCCCGCTCGACGGCCTCCTCCTCGGTGTCGCCCAGCACCCAGGTCACCCCGGGCATGATCTTCAGTTCGTCGGGCTTGCGGCCGTACGCGGCCAGCCGCCGCTTGACGTCGGCGTGGAAGGCCTGTCCGGCGGTCAGCGTGGAGTGCCGGCTGAAGACCACGTCGGCGGTGGCGGCGGCGAACTCGCGGCCCTCGTCGGAGTCCCCGGCCTGGATCACCACCGGGTGGCCCTGCGGCGGCCGGGGCAGCGAGAGGGTGCCCTCGACGTCGAACTGCGGGCCCTGGTGGCGGACCGTGCCGGTGCCCGCCGCGTCCCAGAACTCCCGGGCCAGCTGCACGAATTCGGCGGCCCGGGTGTAGCGGTCGGCGCGGTCGAGGTAGCCGCCGCGGCGGAAGTTCTCACCGGTGAAGGCGTCCGAGGAGGTGACCACGTTCCAGGCGGCGCGGCCGCCGGAGAGATGGTCCAGCGAGGCGAAGCGGCGGGCCAGTTCGTACGGCTCGTTGAAGGTGGCGTTGACGGTCGCGGCCAGCCCCAGGTGGGTGGTGACGGCGGCGAGCGCGCCCAGCACGGTGATCGACTCGGGGCGGCCCAGCACGTCCAGGTCGTGGATCCGGCCCTTGACCTCGCGCAGCCGCAGGCCCTCGGCGAGGAAGAGGAAGTCGAACCGGCCGCGCTCGGCGGTGGCGGCGAGGTGGCGGAAGGACTCGAAGGCGATCTGGCTGCCGGCGGCCGGATCGGTCCACACCGTGGTGTTGTTGACGCCGGGGAAGTGCGCGGCGAGGTGGATCTGCTTGAGCGGACGGTCCGTCATCGGGTCACCTCGGCGGTCGCGGCGGGGCGGGTGGGCGTACCGGCGGGCGTTCCGGCGGCGGATGTGTCGGTGGCGGACGCCCCGGTGCCGGGTGGCTCGGTGGCGGGTGGCTCGGTCGCGGCGGTGTCGGTGCCGGACGCGTAGCGGCTGGCGGGCCGGGCCAGGCCGAGCCGGTCGCGCAGGGTGCGGCCGGTGTAGCCGGTGCGGAACAGGCCGCGCTCGCGCAGGGCCGGCACCACGTGGTCGGCGAGCACCGCGAGGTCGCGGGCCGGGTCGGCGGGCACCAGGTGGAAGCCGTCGACCCCGCCGCCGCCCTCGGTCGCCTCGGTGAGCAGGGCGGCGGTCGCGGCGGCGGTGGTGAGCGCGACCGGGACCCGGGCCAGGATCCGCAGCGCCTCGCCGCCGCGCAGCCGCAGTTCGGTGGCGGCGGTCAGCCGGGTGGCCCGGTCGGGGGCGTCGAGCAGGACGACGTCCGCGTGCCGGGCGGCGGTGGCGACCCGGGCGCGGCCGCCGGGGCCGGCGTCCGGCGCGAGGTCGGCGGCGGCGACGGTGACCGCGATCACCGGGCGGCCCTGCGGCGGGCGCGGGGTGATGGACGGCCCCCGGACCGAGAAGTGCGGGCCCTCGAAGTCGACGTAGTGCAGTTTGGCGCGGTCGACGAAACGGCCGGTGGCGGTGTCGCGGATCTCCGCGTCGTCCTCCCAGCTGTCCCAGAGCCGGGAGGCCGCCTCGGCGGCGTCGGCGGCCTCGGCCCAGAGTTCCTCGGCGGGGGCGGCGCCCCGGCGGCCGAAGGCCCTGGCCTCGGCCTCGGTGTCGGAGACCCCGACCAGCCAGCCGGCCCGGCCCTCGCTGACCCAGTCCAGGGTGTTGACCGCGATCGAGGTGTGGAAGGGCTCGGTGTGGGTGGTGGTGACGGTCGGGACCAGGCCGAGGCCCCGGGTGACCGGGGCGAGCCGGGCGAAGGTCGCCAGCGCGTCGAGCCGGGCGGGCTCGGGGGTGTAGGAGTCGTCGAGGGTGACGAAGTCGAGGGTGGCGCGTTCGGCGAGCCGGGCGAGCTCGGTGAAGTGGGCGGCGTCGAACCGGCCGGGGCTGTCGAGGGCGGCGGAAAGGTGCAGTTGGCGGGGCATGGGTGGCCTTGACTTTCCTCGTACGGAAGCGGTGCGTGCCGGCGGTCGCGGACCGGCCCGTGACCCTCGGCGCACGGCCCGGACGCGGTGGGGCGGCCGGGGCGGTACGGGGACGGGGGCGGGCGGTGCGGACGGGCACGGGGCCGCGCGCCCGGGGCACGGGCGGGCGCGGGGGAGGGGAGGAACGGCCGGGCGCGGCGGGAGGTCAGCCGGGCGGCGGCGCGGGGAGCGCTCGGGTCAGCCGCGACACGCCGCGGACCACACGCGACCGAAGTCGATGTGGCTGCGGGTCACCAGCGGGTGGGAGGCGTTCACCGCCCCAGTTGACCAGCGCCCTCGCCGGTTCGTCAACCGTCGTCCCAGCGGGTGGCCACCTCGGTGGACAGCTCGGCGGACGCCCGGGGCGGCGGTGCGGGTACGGGGTGAGCAGGGCCGGGGACTTCTGCGAACCGGCCCCGGGCATGCGGAACGGCCCCGCCCCGCCACCCGGGGGAGCGGGTGGCGGGGCGGGGCCGTGAGCGGCGTGCGGGTGGTTCCGGGCGTCGGGCCTCAGGCCTTGGTGACGTCCTCGATCTCGTCCTCGTCCTCGCGGCCGGGGGTCTTGAGGTCGAACTTCAGGATCGCGAAGCGGAAGAGGAAGTAGTACAGCGCGGCGAACGCCAGGCCGATCGGGATGATCATCCACGGGTCGGTGGCCTTGCTCCAGGCGAGCGCGTAGTCGATCAGACCGCCGGAGAAGGTGAAGCCGTCGTGCACGCCGAGCGCCCAGGTGACGGCCATCGAGACGGCGGTCAGCAGCGCGTGGATGACGTACAGCACCGGGGCGATGAAGACGAAGGAGAACTCGATCGGCTCGGTGACACCGGTCACGAAGGAGGTCAGGGCCAGCGACAGCATCATGCCGGTGACGGCCTTGCGGCGGTGCGGCTTGGCGGTGTGGGCGATCGCGAAGGCGGCGGCCGGGAGGGCGAACATCATGATCGGGAAGAAGCCCGACATGAACTGTCCGGCGGTCGGGTCGCCGGCGAAGAAGCGGGTCAGGTCGCCGTGCACGACGGTGCCGTCGGGCTTGGTGAAGTCACCGGTCTGGAACCAGGCGTAGGAGTTGACGAACTGGTGCATGCCGACCGGCAGCAGACCGCGGTTGACCAGGCCGAACGCGCCGGCGCCGACGGCGCCCGCACCGATGAGGGTGTCGTTCAGGCTCTTGATCGCGTCACCGATGGGGCCCCAGGTCAGGGCGAAGAGGACACCGATGCCGGTGCCGACGAAGGCCATCAGGATCGGGACCAGGCGGCGGCCGTTGAAGAAGCCGAGCCAGTCGACCAGCTTGGTGCGGTGGTACTTCTGCCACAGCACAGCGCTGAGCAGGCCGATCACGATACCGCCGAGCACGCCGGGGTTCTGGTAGATGGCGGGGACCCACTTGCCGTCGGCGATGTGGCCCTCGGCGATCGGGAACGCGGTGAGCACGTTCTTGTAGACCAGGAAGCCGACCAGGGCGGCCAGCGCGGTCGAGCCGTCGGCCTTCTTGGCGAAGCCGATGGCGATGCCGACCGCGAAGAGCAGCGGCAGGTTGTCGAAGACGCCGTTGCCCGCGGCGGCGAACACCGCGGCGACCTTGTCCCAGCCGAGGCCGTCCTTGCCGAACACGTCGTCCTGGCCCAGTCGCATCAGCAGACCGGCGGCGGGGAGGACGGCGATGGGCAGCTGGAGGCTGCGGCCGATCTTCTGCAGGCCCTGGAGCAGGTTCTGGCCGAACTTCTTGGCGGGACTGGGTGTGGCCGGAGCCGTGGCGGGCGCCGGTGCCTGCGCAGACTGACTCATGGGGGTGGATTCCTTACGGCAAGGGCGGGTCGGTCGGGGGGAGGGCACAGGGGCCGAACCGCGAACTGGTCTACACCACACGTGGTGTAGACCAGTTTTGTAGCACGGGTGGAGGGGGCGGGGAACCCTCGAAAGCGGTGCTGATGGGAAGCGCTATGAAATCGAAACCTACTTGCGGATCAACGATCTTGATTACCCGCCGTGATTGGGATTTTGGCTAATTGCGCAACAAAAAGCCGACGGCCCCCGGGACTCCCCGGCAGGTCACCGATGGCTCGTCACCGGTGACGGTCCGGCGTTCCGCACCGGGACCATCGGCCCGGGCCGGATATGCCGAAGGCCCCCGGACCATCGGTCCGGGGGCCTTTTCGGATTGGCGGCGGTGACGCTCGGTTTATGCCTTGGTCACGTCCTCGACCTCGCTCTCGTCCTCCCGCCCCGGAGTTTTCAGGTCGAATTTCACGATGATGAAGCGGAAGAGCGCGTAGTACACGGCGGCGAAGCAGAGGCCGATGACGATGATCAGCCAGGGCTTGGTGGCCAGGCTCCAGTTGATCGCGTAGTCGATCAGACCGGCCGAGAAGCTGAAGCCGTCGTGCACCCCCAGCGCCCAGGTGATCGCCATCGAGGCCCCGGTCAGCAGGGCGTGCACGCCGTACAGCACCGGGGCGATGTAGGCGAAGGAGTACTCGATCGGCTCGGTGACGCCGGTCACGAAGGACGTCAGGCCCAGCGAGACCATCAGGCCGTAGATCTCCTTGCGCCGGTGCGGCTTGGCCGCGTGCGCGATGGCCAGCGCGCACGCCGGCAGCGCGAACATCATGATCGGGAAGAAGCCGGACTGGAACTGCCCGGCCGTCGGGTCCCCGCCCAGGAAGCGCGGGATGTCGCCGTGCACGATCGTGCCGTCCGGCTTGGTGAACTCGCCGAACTGGAACCAGACGAAGGTGTTCAGCAGTTGGTGCATGCCGATCAGCAGCAGGGCCCGGTTGGCCACGCCGAAGATGCCCGCGCCGACCGACCCCAGGTCGGCCAGGGTCTGGCTGAAGTCGTTCAGGCCCCGGCCGATCGGCGGCCAGACCCACAGCGCCAGACAGGCCATGACCATCCCGACCAGGGCGGTGATCATCGGCACCAGGCGGCGGCCGTTGAAGAAGCCCAGCCAGTCGACCAGCCGGGTGCGGTGGAAGCGCACCCAGAGCCAGGCCGACAGCAGGCCGATCAGGATGCCGCCCAGCACCCCGGGGTTCTGGTACGTCGCGGCGGCCGCCTTCGCCGAGGTGTAGTCCACGCACTGGTCGCTGATCAGCACCGTCGGCGGCTTGCACTGCTCGGGGAAGGCGTGCAGCACCCGGTAGAAGACGAGGAAGCCGACCACCGCGGCGAGCGCGGTCGAGCCGTCGGCCTTCTTCGCCATGCCGATCGCGACGCCGACGCAGAACAGCATCGGCAGGCCGAGCGAGGAGTCCAGCAGCGCACCGCCCGCCGCGGCGAAGACCTTGGCGACGTTGTCCCAGCCCAGGCCGTCCTTGCCGAAGACGTCGGGCTGCCCGAGCCGGTTGAGGATGCCGGCGGCCGGGAGGACCGCCACCGGCAGCTGGAGCGAGCGGCCCATCTTCTGGAGTCCGCCGTAGAAGGTGTGCCACCACGTGGTCTGTGACGCCGCGGCGCCTGCCGTACTCATCCTTCGCCCTCCGAGTGCGGTTGCCGTCCGGTGGTCCCCGGCGGGACCTCGGGCGGGGACCGGGAACACCCGGGGCCCTTCCTGCGTTCATCGGAGTACACATATATTGGTGTAGACCACTTTGGGACGCAGTCCGCGCACCGGGAGACCGGCCCCGCTGCTCGTCATCCTCGGGTGCCGACCAGGGGTATGCGCGTCGGAGTGGGCCAAAAGTGGACTAACGTGACATATCGGTCCGGATCGCGTCATGCTGGTCGCGCTGCTCCGACAGCACGCCACGGCACGACCGACCACTGACCACGCGTCACCCGCGACCGAGGTCACCGCGCAGGACGGCACCCGGCAGAGCAGCCGACGGGCCGAGACAGAGGGAGAAAGCAATGGCCAGCAAGGCTGAGAAGATCGTCGCCGGTCTCGGCGGCATCGACAACATCGAAGAGGTCGAGGGCTGCATCACCCGCCTTCGGACCGAGGTCAAGGACGCCTCCCTCGTCGACGAGGCCGCGCTGAAGGCCGCCGGCGCCCACGGCGTCGTCAAGATGGGCACCGCGATCCAGGTCGTCATCGGCACCGACGCCGACCCGATCGCCGCCGACATCGAGGACATGATGTGAGCTGAGCCCACCGGCTCGCTCCACCCGGCGCCCGCGCCGGTCCGGCCTCCGCGCCCGCGCCGACCCGGCCCACGCGCCACCCCGGCCCGCCGACCCCTCCCGGTCGGCGGGCCGCGGCACGCCCGAGGCGCGCCCGGAACGCCCCCCACAACCGACTACGCTCGGTGCCTATGTCACGCATCGACGGCCGCACCCCCGACCAGCTCCGACCCGTCACCATCGAACGGGGCTGGAGCAAGCACGCCGAAGGCTCCGTCCTCATCTCCTACGGCGACACCAAGGTGCTGTGCACCGCCAGCGTCACCGAGGGCGTCCCCCGCTGGCGCAAGGGCAGCGGCGAAGGCTGGGTCACCGCCGAGTACTCCATGCTCCCGCGCGCCACCAACACCCGCGGCGACCGTGAATCCGTCAAGGGTCGCCTCGGCGGACGCACCCACGAGATCAGCCGCCTCATCGGCCGCTCGCTGCGCGCCGTCGTCGACCACCGCGCCCTCGCCGAGAACACCATCGTCCTCGACTGCGACGTCCTCCAGGCCGACGGCGGCACCCGCACCGCCGCCATCACCGGCGCCTACGTCGCCCTCGTCGACGCCGTCGGCTGGGCCCGCGAGCGCAAGCTCCTCCGCGCCAAGGGCAAGCCGATCACCGGCGGGGTCAGCGCCGTCAGCGTCGGCATCATCGACGGCACCCCCATGCTCGACCTCCGCTACGAGGAGGACGTCCGCGCCGAGACCGACATGAACATCGTCTGCACCTCCGACGGCCGCTTCGTCGAGGTCCAGGGCACCGCCGAGGGCGCCCCCTTCGACCGCGCCCTGCTCGACCAGCTGCTCGACCTCGGCACCCTCGGCTGCGCCGAGCTCGACGAGGTCCAGCGCAAGGTCCTCGGCGAGCTGGAGGGCTGACGCCGGCACGCCTCGCATACCGGTTCCATTTCGGTTCCGCGAAATCCCCCGGGCTCCGGACCAGGCCGCTGTACACGCCGGGTCCGGAGCCCGTACGGTTCCCGCAGCACCCCGTTCCGGGAACCGCGCACCCCTCAGCGCGCGTCCTTCCCTTCCGGAGACCCGCGCACCCAGGAGGACCGGATGCCCCAGAGCATTGCCCGCCCCACCATGCTCGCCGTGGCCGGCCTGATCGCCATCCTCCCCCTCAGCGCGGTCAGTTGCTCCGCGGCCCAGAAGGCGCTCGACTGCGGCAACACCGCCGTCAAGATCACCGGGGACATCAACGAGGTCAGCAACGCCTACAGCAACGCGAGCAACGACTCGGCCGCCGCCGGGCAGGCGCTGCAGAAGCTCAAGAACGACCTCGACCAGCTCGGCAAGAACTCCAAGGACACCGACGTCGTCCAGGCCATCAACGACCTCAACACCCAGGTCGACAAGGTCCAGCAGGCCGTCAACAACAAGCAGGTCCCGGACTTCAAGCCGCTCGGCAACGCCGCCTCCAACCTCACCAAGGTCTGCACCGGCTGACTCCGCACCGGCTGACGAGGACTCACGGCCCCTGTCCGTTTAGGGTGGATCCATGACCACCCGACTCATCCTCGCCACCCGCAACCAGCACAAGGTCGCCGAACTCCGCGACATCCTCGGCGACGCCGGCCTGGACGTCGAACTGGTCGGCGCCGACGCCTACCCGGAGATCCCCGACGTCCCCGAGACCGGCATCACCTTCGCCGAGAACGCCCTGCTCAAGGCGCACGCCCTCGCTCGCGCCACCGGACTGCCCGCCGTCGCCGACGACTCCGGCCTCTGCGTCGACGTCCTGGGCGGCGCCCCCGGCATCCTCTCCGCCCGCTGGTCCGGCAAGCACGGCGACGACCGCGCCAACCTCGACCTGCTGCTCGCCCAGCTCTCCGACATCGCCCCCGAGCACCGCGGCGCCCACTTCTTCTGCGCCGCCGCCCTCGCCCTGCCGGACGGCCCCGAGCGCGTCGTCGAGGGCCGCCTGCTCGGCACCCTGCGCACCGCCCCGGCGGGCGACGGCGGCTTCGGCTACGACCCGATCCTCCAGCCCCTCGGCGAGACCCGCACCTGCGCCGAACTCACCCCGGCGGAGAAGAACGCCATCAGCCACCGGGGCCAGGCCTTCCGCGCCCTCGCCCCGGTCGTGAAGGACCTGATCGGCTGACGTGCCGCCTCTCGGACGACGAAGGCCCGCCCCGGAGATCACTCCGGGGCGGGCCTTCGATTTAAAGCCTCGTGCGGCCTGAGGGATTCGAACCCTCACGGGATTCCTCCCACGGGCACCTAAAACCCGCGCGGCTGCCGGTTACGCCAAGGCCGCATGGCCTTCAGTCTAGGGGGTCGTGCGGTGCGGGGACACCGTCATTCCGGGCCGGGGTCCGCCCTGTTTGTCGCACCGGGAGGGCCTCGGGTGGCGGTTCTCGTTCCGGCCGCAGCAAGTGTCGGTGACGGCGCGGCAGTTCGGGCCCGGCGGTCGGAGGTCGTCCGACCGCTTGTCGGACCGGTCCTGTTGGTGCGGTCGGCCTCCGGAGTGGGGTGCTGCGGGGGCTGTGCGGGGGGCTGTTTCCCGGGGGTGGAGGGGTGGTGGGGTGGGTGGGGTTGGTGGGCTTCGGGTGACGGGCGGGGGGTGGTCGTTCGACCGGCGATGTTGGGGAGTTGATTACCAATTGGTACAGACCTATTGACCTATGTGGTTCAGACCACATAGCTTCGGCGCCAATCTGCTTTCCCCCACGTGCGTGCTCCCCCACAGGCACGCGCCGACACTCTGCCCGGAGGACCGAGTGTTGATCCGATCCACGGCGGAGCGGCGTCCCACCGCTGCCCGTCGGTCCAAGAGCCCGGCGGCCCGCGCCGGCCTGGCCTCGTTGGCCGCGGCCACGATGGCCGGCCTGCTGATGGCCACGCTGGGCGCGGCGCCCTCCCAGGCGTCCGCCACCGTCGACAATGCCGCCTGTCGTCCCGACGGCCTCTACGCCACGCCCGGTGTCGACGTCCCGTACTGCAGCGTCTACGACACCAACGGCCGCGAGAAGATGGGCGCCGATCACCAGCGCCGCATCATCGGCTACTTCACCGGCTGGCGCAGCGGCAAGGACGGCACGCCGCCGTACCTGGTCAGCGACATCCCGTGGGACAAGGTCACCCACCTCAACTACGCCTTCGGGCACGTCGGTTCGGACAACAAGCTGTCCGTCGGTACCGACAACGACAAGAACGAGGCCACCGGCATCTCGTTCCCCGGTGTGCCCGGCGCGGAGCTCGACCCTTCGCTGCCGTACAAGGGGAACTTCAACCTGCTGACCAAGTACAAGAAGCAGTACCCGAACGTCAAGACCCTCATCTCTGTGGGTGGTTGGACGGAGACGGGTGGCTTCTTCGGTGACGACGGCAAGCGCGTCAACAGCGGCGGCTTCTACTCGATGACCGTCAACCCGGACGGCAGCGTCAACCAGGCGGGCATCGACACCTTCGCCGCCTCGGCCGTCGACTTCATCAAGAAGTACGGGTTCAACGGCGTCGACGTCGACTACGAGTACCCGACCTCGATGAAGGACGCGGGCAACCCGCTGGACTGGCAGCTCGCCAACAGCAAGCGCGGTTCGCTGGCCAAGGGCTATGCCGCCCTGATGAAGACCCTGCGGGAGAAGCTGGACCGGGCGGGTGCCGCCGACGGCAAGCACTACCTGCTCTCGGTCGCGGCCCCGTCGTCCGGCTACCTGCTGCGCGGCATGGAGACCTTCCAGGTGGCGCAGTACCTGGACTACGTCAACATCATGTCGTACGACCTGCACGGCGCCTGGAACAAGTACGTCGGCCCGAACGCCTCGCTGTTCGACGACGGCAAGGACGGCGAGCTGGCGGCGGCCAACGTCTACGGCACCGGCCAGTACGGCGGGATCGGCTACCTCAACGCGGACTGGTCGTACCACTACTTCCGCGGTTCGATGCCGGGCGGCCGGGTCAATGTCGGCCTGCCGTACTACACCCGCGGTTTCAAGAACGTCCAGGGCGGCACCAACGGCCTCTGGGGCACCGCCGCGGCGACGACCTGCCCGGTCGGCGCCGGCCTGACCTCCTGCGGTGACGGCGCGGTCGGTATCGACAACATCTGGAACGACAAGGACGACGCGGGCAAGGAGTCCCCGGCCGGGTCGAACCCGATGTGGCACGCGAAGAACCTGGAGAAGGGCATCCTGCCCGACTACCTGTCCAAGTACGGGGTCAAGGACACCGCGCTGCAGGGCACCTACGTGCGCAACTACAGCTCCTCGCTGGTCGCGTCGTGGCTGTGGAACGACAGCAAGAAGGTCTTCCTGTCGACCGAGGACGAGCAGTCGGTCGCCGCCAAGGCCGACTACATCGTCAACCAGGGCGCCGGTGGCGCGATGATCTGGGAGCTCGCGGGCGACTACAAGTGGGACGCGGCCGCGAACGGCGGCAAGGGCCAGTACGTGCCCGGCAACACGCTGACCTCGCTGATGTACGACAAGTTCAAGGCGGCCTCGCCGTACGGGGCGATCCGTTCGACGACGGCGCTGCCGCAGCAGACGCTGCCGGTCGACGTGTCGTTCACCAACTTCGCGCTGGGTGACTCGAACTACCCGATCAACCCGAAGATCCACATCGTCAACAACTCGACGCTGACCCTGCCGGGCGGCACCGAGTTCCAGTTCGACTACGGCAACTCGGCCCCGGGCAACGCCAAGGACCAGTCGGGCTTCGGTCTGACGGTGATCAAGTCCGACCACACCGGCACCGGCAACGTGGGCGGCCTCAAGGGCAACTACAACCGGGTGTCGGTCAAGCTGCCGGGCTGGCAGTCGCTCGCCCCGGGTGCCTCGGTCGACCTGGACTTCGTCTACTACCTGCCGGTGTCCACGCCGTCCAACTGGACGGTCAACGTGGCGGGCACGCTGTACGGGCTCAAGGGCGACCTGACCCGCGGTGCGGTGGACGGCGGTACGACCCCGCCGACCACGCCGCCGACCACTCCGCCCACGACCCCGCCGACGACGCCTCCGACGACGCCGCCGACCACCCCGCCGACGACGCCTCCCACGACGCCGCCGACCACGCCGCCCACCACGCCTCCGACCACGCCGCCGACGACTCCGCCGGCCGGTTGCGCGGGAGCGCCGAGCTGGGACGCGGGCACCACCTATGCCAGCACGACCAAGGTCTCCTGGAAGGGCCACTACTACCAGAACAAGTGGTGGACCAAGGGCGACGACCCGAGCGCCAGCGGCGCCTGGGGTGTCTGGAGCGACCTCGGCGCCTGCTGATGACAGCGGACGCCTGAGGTGAGAGACGGCGGTGGCGGTGCACCCGGTCGGGGGGTGCGCCGCCACCGCTGCGTCGTCCCGGGTGTCGTCCTCCGGGCCGTCGTCCTCAGGGTCGTCGTCCCGGGGGGAGCCCCGGGTCGGGTCAGGCCGCCTCGACCTTGAGGTCGCGCAGCAGCTTGGCCACGTGGCCGGTCGCCTTCACGTTGTAGAGCGCGTGCTCGACCTTGCCCTGCTCGTCCACGATCACGGTCGACCGGATCACGCCGGTGACGGTCTTGCCGTAGAGCTTCTTCTCGCCGAACGCGCCGTAGGCCTCCAGCACCTTCTTCTCCGGGTCGGAGAGCAGGGTGACCTTGAGGTCCTCGGCCTCGCGGAACTTGCCGAGCTTCTCCGGCTTGTCCGGCGAGATGCCGATGACGTCGTAGCCGGCGCCGGCGAAGACCTCGAGGTTGTCGGTGAAGTCGCAGGCCTGCTTGGTGCAGCCGGGGGTGAGCGCGGCCGGGTAGAAGTAGACGATCACCTTGCGGCCGAGGTGTCCGGCCAGGGACACGTCGTTGCCGTCGGCGTCGGGCAGGGTGAAGGCGGGCGCGGTGTCACCGGGCTGGAGACGCTCACTCACGGGGTTTCTCCTGGTGCTGGGCGGGCAGTCGTACCACGGCCAACTTACCCCTGATGGTGGGTGGGGCCGCGCGGGCCCGGGTGGCAGCTGACACACTGGGTCAGTCGCACAGGACAACATCAGTGAATGGGGTGGCCCGAGTGGGCGAGGCGAGCACTACGGACAAGTCGGCGCGGACGACCGCCCAGATCGAGGCGGACATCACCCGTACCCGCACCCAGCTGGCGGCGACCCTGGACGAGCTCGCCGTGCGGGTGCATCCGACCACCATCACCGCCCAGGTCAAGGCGAAGGCCGTGGCCACGGTCGAGGAGAAGGCGGGCCGGGCGTACGTGGCCGCGAGCGGGCTGGTCGAGCAGGCCCGGGCGCAGTTCGTGGACGAGAAGGGGCAGCCGCGCAAGGAGCGGATCGTCCCGGCGGCGCTGGTCGGGGTCGGCCTGGTGCTGCTGCTCGCCTCCGCGCGCAAGCGCCGCAAGGGCTGATCCGCGGCGGCACGTCCTGGGCCGGGCACCTGGTGCCCGGCCCGACGTCGTCCGGGGCCCGTCGTCCGTGGCAGGGCTGTCCGTGGCAGGCCCCTCCGTGGCGGGGCCGTGCGGTGGGGCCGTTCGCGGTGGGGCCGGGCTGACGTCACGCGCGGCGCCCGGGGGCGGTACCTTCGGGGTCGTGAGCACGAACGACGAACCCACCCAGCAGTCCCCCTCCGTCGAGGCCGACGAGCGGCGCCACGACCGGTTGGGCGAGAAGCTGCCGATCAAGATGCTGCACGACCGCGTGCTGGTGCGGACCGAGGGCGGAGAGGGCGAGCGCCGTTCCACCGGCGGCATCCTCATCCCGGCCACGGCCGAGATCTCCAAGCGCTGCGCCTGGGCCGAGGCGGTCGCCGTCGGCCAGAGCGTGCGCTCGGTGGAGCCCGGCGACCGGGTGCTCTACGACCCCGAGGACAAGCTGGAGGTCGAGGTCCGCGGCGCCACCTATGTGCTGCTGCGCGAGCGCGATCTGCACGCCGTGGCCGCGATGCGCTTCGGTGACACCGAGGGGTCGACCGGGCTGTACCTGTGAGCCGCTGAACGCGGGCTCCCGGCGGGCCGCCGTGCCGTGGGCGCGGCGGCCCGCCGTCGTTCCGCGGCGGGCCCGGGGGCCGGTCGGCGCGGTGGTAGCGTCGCCGAGGGGACGGGTCGCACGTCACGGCGTACACGGAGCAAGGGGGACGGCTATGGGCGGGAACGGCTCTTCGGTCGACTTCGGCGGGACCGCCGCGGAGGTGCGCGGGCTGGACGGGGTGCGGTGGATCCACGGCTCGGAGTCGGCGAAGCACAACACCGATCCGGACATCCAGGTCCACCGGTACGACGAGCACACCGTGATCCTGCGGCAGAACATGGCGGTGAACTACGAGGCGCCGTTCCTGTTCCTGCTGTTCGGCAATGAGCGGGCGGTGCTGATCGACACCGGGGCCACCGCGTCGGCCGAGTTCTTCCCGCTGCGGGAGACCGTCGACGGGCTCCTCGACGAGTGGCTGGAGCGCAATCCGCGGGACGGGTACGAGCTGTTGGTGCTGCACACCCACGGGCACGGGGACCATGTCGCGGGGGACGGGCAGTTCGAGGGGCGGCCGGACACCCGGCTGGTGCGGGCGGACCGGGCGACCGTGTGGGCGTTCCTCGGCTTCGACGCGGACCCGGACGCGGTGGCGCGGGTCGACCTCGGGGGCCGGGTGCTGGAGTGCCTGGCGACGCCGGGGCACCACGAGGCGGCGGTGACGTTCTTCGACCCGTGGAGCGGGTTCCTGCTCACCGGTGACACGGTCTATCCCGGGCGGCTCTACATCCAGGACTGGGCGGCGTTCGGGCGTTCGATCGGGCGGCTGGTGGAGTTCTGCGAGGGGCGGTCGGTCGGCCATGTGCTGGGCTGCCACATCGAGATGAGTGTGAAGCCGGGGGTGGACTACCCGATCCGGTACACCTACCAGCCGTACGAGGTGCCGCTGCAGTTGACGGTCGACCACCTGCGGGAGATCCGGGCGGCGATGGAGGAGATCGGCGAGGTGCCGGAGCGCCGGGTGTTCCCGCTGTTCATCCTCTCGCCCGACGACTGACCAGGGCGGTCCCGCCGGGCGCACCGGCGTGCCCCGGCGGGACGGCGGCCGGTCAGCGGCTGCAGTACAGACGGGCCTGGCCCAGGTACCAGCCGATCCCGTCCGGGGTCGCATTGGTGAGGCCGATGTTGCACTGGCTGCGCAGCCAGAACGCCGAGACGGCCTTGGTGTAGGCCACCTCGCCGGCGGCGACGATCGCCGAGTTCGGTGTGTGCCCGTAGGCGGTGCCGACGAAGACCGCGGTCTCGGTCCAGGCAGCGGTCCGGGTGACGGCCGGGGCGGCCAGGGCCGTGCCGGCCCCGCCGAGCAGGAGGGCGGGGACGGCGAGGGCCGCGGCGGCGCGCAGTCGCAGCGCGGAGGAACGGTTCATGAGGACTCCTCGGTGGTGGCCTCGAGGCCGGGGCGACGGCGGACGCTCAGGGCGCTCCCAGTGTGTCCCGGGCGCTCCGGGTCCGGTCAAGACGTGTCCACGCCAGTCGAAAGTCCTTTCCGGCACTTGTCGGTGACGGATCGTAGGATCCGCGCATGGTGAGCACTGGGGCGGTTCGGGTCGGTGACGGGCAGCGGCGGGCGCGGTTGGGCCTGCGGCAGTTGCTGGCACCGGCGGCGCGGGTGGCGCGGGTGGAGGAGACCGCGGACGCGGTGGTCGGGCTGCACGCCTCCGATCCGGCGACGGTGTACCTGTCGGCGTGCGCGCGGCTGCGGGAGCCGTCGGCGGGGGAGGTGGAGCGGGCGCTGTACGAGGACGTCTCGCTGGTGAAGCTGCTGTCGATGCGGCGGACGCTGTTCGCGGTGACGGAGGAGTTCGCGCCGTTCGTGAGCGCGGCGGCGGCCCGGCCGATCGCGGTGAAGGAGCGGGCGACGCTGCTGAAGCACCTGGGCGAGTTCGCCGAGGGGTGGAGCGAGGCGCGGTTGGCGGAGACCGAGCGGGCGGTGCTGGCGGCGCTCGCGGCGCGCGGGGAGGCGACCACGGCCGAGCTGGGCGCGGAGGTGCCGGCGCTGCGGGAGACCATGCTGATGGCGGCGGGCAAGCCGTACGAGGCGAAGCAGAGCGTGGGGAGCCGGCTGTTGCGGCTGCTGGCCTCGGACGGGCATGTGCGGCGGTCGCGGCCGCGCGGGTCGTGGTTGAGCAGCAGCTATCCGTGGGCGCCGGTGGAGCAGTGGCCGGAGCTGCCGGCGCGGGAGGCGAAGGCGGAGGTGGTGCGGCGCTGGCTGGCGCGGTACGGGCCGGGGACGGTCGAGGACGTGAAGTGGTGGACGGGCTGGACGCTGGGGGACGTGCGTCGGGCGCTGGCCGACGTGGGCGCGATGGAGGTGGCGCTGACGGGCGGCGCGGCCGGGGGTGCGGGGGGCGGCGCGGCGGCCGGGCTGGTGCTGCCGGGGGACGAGGCGCCGGTGGCGGAGCCGGAGCCGTGGGCGGCGCTGCTGCCGGGGCTGGATCCCGCGGTGATGGGCTGGCGGGGGCGGGACTGGTATCTGCGGCCGGAGGATGTGCCGGCCCTGTTCGACCGGGCGGGGAACGCCGGGCCGACGGTGTGGTGGTGCGGTCGGGTGGTCGGTGGTTGGGCGCAGCGGGCGGACGGCGAGGTGGTGTGGCGGCTGTTCGAGGACGTGGGGGCGGAGGCGGTGGCGGCCGTCGGGGCGGAGGCGGAGCGGTTGGTGGGCTGGCTGGGGGAGGTGCGGGTGACGCCGAGGTTCCGGACGCCGTTGGAGCGTGAGCTGGTGGCCTGAGCCGCCCGCGGGCAGGGCAGGTCAGGACAGACCGGGGCAGGCCGGGGCGGGACGGACCGGAGGCGGCTCAGGCGGGCGGCGGGGTGGCCGGGTCGGCGGTGGCCGGGGGCCTGCTGGTGCTCGGGGGCTTGGTGGCGCCGGTGGGCGGTGGCGCGGGGGTGCGGGTCGGTTCCGGGGTCCTGGTGGGGGAGGTGGTGCCCGGTTCGGTGGTGGGTCGGGTGCTGGTGGGCCGGGCGGTGGGGGAGGGCTGCGACTGGGTGGGTTCGGGCCGGGTGGGCGGCACCGGGGTGGGCGGTTCGGGGGTGACGACGGTGATGACCGGGTCCGGCGGGGTGGTGCCGGGGCCGGTGCTCGCGGTGGGCCGGCGGGGGGCGGTCGGGGCCGGGGCGGCGGGGATCGGCGCGCCGCCCGCGCCGTTCGTGCTGCCGGTTCCGCCCGCGGGGGGTGACGGGGCGAGGGCGGCGGACGGGGAGGCCGAGGCCGGCGCGGTGGTGCTCGGGGTGGTGCTCGGGCCGCCGATGACGGGCCACTTGGTGGCCTCGGTGGGCTGGAGGTCGAAGGACCGGACGGCGGTGCCGTCCAGGACGTCGCCCATGTAGCTGGTCCAGATCCGGGTGGGGAAGGCGCCGCCGTTGATCCGGGCGTAGCCGGCGGTGCCGGCCAGCGGTTCCTTGGCGTGGGTCTTCGGGTTCTCCCGGAAGAGTCCGACGGTGGTGGCGAGCTCGGGGGTGTAGCCGGCGAACCAGGCGGAGAGGTTGGCGTCGGTGGTGCCGGTCTTGCCGGCGGCCGGGCGCCCGAGGTCGAGGGCGGCGGCTCCGGTGCCGTGCGGGCCGATGACGTCGCGCAGGACGTCGGTGACGGCGTCGGCGGTGCCCCGGTCGAGGGCGGTGGTGCCGGGCTGCTCGGGCAGGTCCGGTACGTCGAGCTGTCCCGGGCCGGGGTTGACCCGCTCCAGTTTGGCGACCGACCAGGGCCGGTGCGCCTCGCCGTGGTTGGCCAGGGCGGCGTAGACGCCGGCCAGGTCGAGGGCGCTGGGGGTGGCCGTGCCGAGGGTCATCGAGGTGTTGGCCGGGTCCAGGCCGGGCACGTCGGCGGGGATGCCGAGCCGGACGGCGGTCTCCCGGACGTGGGCGAGGCCGGCGTCCACGCCCTCCTGCGCGTAGACCGAGTTGACGGACTTGACCATGGCCTGGCGCAGGGTGATGGAGCCGTAGTCGATGTCGTCCTCGTTGGGCGGCGCGTACGGGGTGGGGGCGTCGGTGACGGGGCGTTCGCTGGTGCCGTCGTAGTGGGTCTCGGTGCTGATCGGGAGGCCGTCGGAGCTGCTGCCCCGGTGGGAGCTGATCCCGGCGGCGAGGTCGATCGGTTTGAAGGTGGAGCCGATCTGGTTGTCCTGGCGCAGTGCGTCGTTGTAGGGCTGTTTGGCGTAGTCGGGGCCGCCGTAGACGGCGACGACGCGGCCGGTGGCGGGTTCGACGGAGGCGCCGGCGACCCGGACGTCGGTGTCGGTGGCGGGCCGGGCGGAGGGGTCGAGTTCGCTGGTGAGTTCCTCGTGGACGGCGCGCGCGAAGGCGTCCTGCTTGTCCTGGTCGAAGGTGGTGGTGATGCGCCAGCCGCCGGCCCTGAGGGTGGCGGAGTCGAGGATGCGGTTGGTGACGAGGTAGTCGTCGGCGACGCCGACCAGGTAGCCGGCCTGGCCGGCCAGGCCGGTGGCGGGCTGGGGGTCGATCGGGTCGGGGAAGGCGGTGTCGGCGCGTTCGGTGGCGCTGATGAAGCCGAGCTGGACCATGCCGTCGAGGGTGTACTGCCAGCGGGCGAGGGCGCGTTCGCGGTTGGCGGGGGTGGCGGTCTTCACGTCGTAGGCGCTGGGGGCCTGGAGCAGGGCGGCGAGGTAGGCGCTCTGCGGGAGGGTGAGTTCGGAGACGTCGACGCCGTAGTAGGCGCGGGCGGCGCTCTGGATGCCGTAGGCGCCCCGGCCGAAGTAGCTGGTGTTGAGGTAGCCGGCGAGGATCTCGTTCTTGTCGCGCTGCTGGTCGACCTTGAGGGCGATCAGGAGTTCGCGGCCCTTGCGTTCGATGGTCCGGCTCTGGGTGAGGTAGTAGTTCTTGACGTACTGCTGGGTGATGGTGGAGCCGCCCTGCATGCCCTGGCCGGTCAGGGTGTTCCAGCCGGCCCGGACCATGCCCTTCAGGTCGATGCCGCGGTTCTGGTAGAAGGTGCGGTCCTCGGCGGAGACGACGGCCTGCCGGGTGCTGACGGGGATCCGTTCGATGTCGACATCGGTGCGGTTGACGGCCCCGGTGCGGGCGATCTCGGTGACGCCGTCGGCGTAGAGGTAGACGTTGCTCTGGGCGACGGCCTGGGCGTTGGGGTCGGGCAGCGGGACGATGACGTAGAGCACGGCGAAGGCGCCGACGGCGGTCAGCAGGAGGCCGAGGACGGCGCCGAGGCACATCCGCCAGGTGGGCAGCAGCCGCCGCCGGAGCGGCAGGGCGCGGCGCGCCTCGCGGCGGGCGGCCCGTCTGGCACGGCGGCCGGTGCTCAAGGTCATGCCGAGATTATGTGCTATTTGACCGTCGATCAGGTGGCGGGGCGGGGCCGGGCGGCCGGGGGAAAACCGGGTGCGCGCCGGGTTGTCCGGCGCTACGGTGAAAGGTGCTAACGACATAGCGCGGCCACTTCGGGCTCCGGCCCGTCGCAGCTCCGCCCGTCGGGCCCGGGACCCCCCGGGTGCGGTGGCCGGGGCCGGTCCGGCCTGCGCTCTCGCGGCCAGGGGTCTCCCTGCGCCGCTCTTTGTCGACAAGGAGACAATATGCAGAATGCTGGGCTCCATCCTCCTGATCCCGTCGGCGACCCTCCCGCGCCCCCGCGCCCGCCGCGTCCGGCCGACGCCCCGGGCGGCACCCCCGGGGGCGTGGCGGCGGACCTCTACCCGGCCCTGCGCCTCTACGCGGCCGTCGTCCGGGGCGCGTTCCGGCGCTTCTCCACCTACCGGGCCGCCAGCCTCGCCGGGGCCTTCACCAACACCGTCTTCGGCTTCATCCTCGCCTCCACCTTCCTCGCCCTCTGGCACGCCCGCCCCGGACTCGGCGGCTACGACGAGGTCACCGCGGTCACCTACATCTGGGTCAGCCAGGGCCTGCTGGTCACCGTCGCGGTCATGGGCGGCGGCTTCCAGGACGACGTCCAGGAGCGCTTCCGCAGCGGTGACATCGCCGTCGACCTCTACCGTCCGGTGGACTTCCAGGGCTGGTGGCTGGCCACCGACCTCGGCCGGGCCGCCTTCCACCTGCTCGCCCGGGGCGTGCCGCCGATGCTCGTCGGCTCCCTGGTGTTCCGGATCCGGCTGCCGGAACACCCGCTGACCTGGGTGTACTTCCTGCTCGCCACCCTGCTCGCGGTGGTGGTCAGCTTCGGGGTGCGCTTCCTGGTCTCGCTCACCGGCTTCTGGCTGCAGGACTCCGAGGGCGTGCGCTCGGTGACCCTGGTGGTGTCGATGTTCTTCTCCGGGATGCTGCTGCCGCTCGCGCTCTTCCCCGGCCTGCTCGGCGACCTCGCCCCGCTGCTGCCCTGGGCGGCCCTGGTGAAGGTGCCCACCGACGTCTTCCTGGAGCGGGTCACCGGTCCCGGCCTGCTCGGCGCGCTCGGCTTCCAGCTCGGCTGGGCCGTCGTCCTGCTCGCGGCCGGCCGGCTGGTCCAGCTGCTGGCGACCCGCAAGGTGGTGGTCCAGGGTGGCTGACCAGGCCGTCGTGACCCGGGCGCCGCTGCCCGCCGTCACCCGCGAGTCCCCGGCCGCCCGGGCGGCGTGGGCGGTGCGCTCCTGGTGGCTCGCCGCCGCCATGTGGACCAGGGCGATCATGTCCTACCGGGCGTCGTTCGTGATGATGCTCTGCGCCAACGTCGTGGTGACCTTCCTCGACTTCGTCGTGGTGATCCTGATGTTCCGCCACACCGACACGCTCGGCGGCTGGACCCTGCCCGAACTCGGCTTCCTCTACGGCACCTCGGCGCTGGCCCTCGGCCTGGCGAACCTCTTCGTCGGCTCCATCGACGCCCTGGGAGAGCGGATCCGCACCGGCACGCTGGACATCATGCTGGTCCGGCCCGCGCCCGCGCTCGCCCAGCTGTGCGCCGAGCGGTTCTCGCTGCGCCGGCTCGGCCGGCCCGCCCAGGCGGTGGCCGTGCTGGTCTGGTCGCTGACGGCGCTGGACGTCCACTGGACCTGGGACCGGGTACTGCTGCTGCCGGTCCTGGTGGTCTGCGGCACGCTGATCTTCGCCGCGGTCTTCATCGGCTTCGCCAGCCTCCAGTTCTGGTGGGGCGAGGCCAAGGAGCTCCAGAACTCCTTCACCTACGGCGGCGCCACCGTGCTGCAGTACCCGCCGACCGTCTTCGCCAAGGAACTCGTCGCCGGCACCGTCTTCGGCGTCCCGCTGGCCTTCGTCAACTGGCTGCCGGCGCTGCGGATCCTCGACCGGCCCGACCCGCTGGGCCTGCCCACCGCCTTCCAGTACGCCTCGCCGCTCGCGGCCGTGCTCGCCCTGGCCGTCGCCGGCCTGGCCTGGCGCGCCGGGCTGCGCGCCTACCGCGGCGCCGGCGGCTGACCCCCTCCCCCCGACACCTGAGGAAGCACCATGGCACTGATCGAACTCGACGACGTCCGCCGCACCTTCACCGTCCGCGCCAAGGCCGGCCGGCTGCGGCGCGAGAAGCGCGAGGTGCGCGCCGTCGACGGGCTGACCTTCACCGTCGAGGCCGGCGAGTGCGTCGGCTACATCGGCCCCAACGGCGCCGGCAAGTCCACCACCATCAAGATGCTGACCGGCATCCTCGTCCCCAGCGCCGGACGGCTGCGCGTCGCCGGGGTCGACCCGGCCCGCGAACGCGTCGCGCTGGCCCGCCGGATCGGCGTCGTCTTCGGACAGCGCACCACGCTCTGGTGGGACCTCCCGCTGCGCGACTCCTACGAACTCGCCCGTCGGCTCTACCGGATCCCCGACCACCGATATCGCGCCAACCTGGACCGCTGCGTCGAACTGCTCGACCTCGGCGCGCTGCTCGACACACCCGTCCGCCAGCTCTCGCTCGGCCAGCGGATGCGCGGCGACCTCGCCGCCGCGCTGCTGCACGACCCGCGGGTGCTGTACCTGGACGAGCCGACCATCGGCCTGGACGTGGTCAGCAAGGCCAAGGTGCGGGACTTCCTGCGCGAGGTGAACCGCGACCTCGGCACCACGGTGCTGCTCACCACCCACGATCTCACCGACATCGAGCAGCTGTGCGACCGGGTGATGGTGATCGACCACGGCCGGGTGGTCCACGACGGCGGGTTGGAGGCCCTGCACGCGGCCGGCGACAGCGAGCGGACCCTGGTCGTCGACCTGGCCGGGAGCCACCCGCCGATCGAGGTGCCCGGCGCCCGGGTGGTCCGGGTGGAGGGCCCGCGCCAGTGGCTGGCCTTCCCGGCGCAGGAGAGCGCGGCCCCGGTGGTGGCGGCCGTCGCCGCCCGCTACCTGCTGGTCGACCTGTCGGTGCGGGAGCCGGCGATCGAGGACGTGATCGCCCGGATGTACGCCGAGGTCGCGATCGGCTGAGCGGCCGGGGCCGTCGCCGCCCGGGGCGGGCGTCCGCCGGGCGGTCGGGGCCGTCACTCCGGGGGCCGGGGCGTTCGGTGATCGGCCGGGCGTTCGGCCCGCCTCGCTCGTGCGGGTGGTGGACGTGACCCCACGGCGTGCCGCCGAGTTGACCTTGCATCGCCCGGCGACGCGCCGCCCGCCCCGTTCCGCGGACGGCGCGTCGCCGGGCGGCGACCGCTCGGCGACCCGCGCACCGGAGGGCAGCGCCCGATGACCGTACCCGACGTGACCGTGGTGATCGCGGTCTACAACACCATGCCGTACCTGACCGCCTGTCTGGACTCCCTGGTCCGGCAGACCATCGGGCACGCGCGCATGGAGGTGGTCGCGGTCGACGACGGCTCCACGGACGGCTGCGGCGAACTGCTCGACGGCTACGCGGCCCGGCACCCCGGGCTGTTCCAGGTCGTCCACCAGGCCAACTCCGGGGGCCCGGCCGCGCCGACGAACCGGGGGCTGGCACTCGCCCGCGGCCGCTACGTGCTCTTCCTCGGCGCCGACGACTGGCTCGGTGACGAGGCACTGGAACGGATGGTCGCCTCCGCCGACGAGTGGGGGTCGGACGTCCTGATCCCCAAGCAGATCGGGGTGAACGGCCGGCTGGTCCCGCAGGGCATCTTCGACGCCACCGCCGCCTCGGTCGGCTTCGAGGACTCCGCGCTGGCCTGGGCGCTCGCCGACACCAAGCTGTTCCGGCTGGACCTGATCAGGCGGCACAACCTGGCGCGCAAGGAGGAGCTGAAGGTCTACTCCGACCAGCCCTTCACCCTCGCCGCCTGCCTGCGGGCCCGCCGGATCTCCGTCCTCGCCGACTACGACCACTACTTCCTGGTGCTGCGCGAGGACCGGGGCAACGTCACCCAGCGGGCCGGCGCGCTGGACCGGGTCCGCGGCGTCGCGGCCGTGCAGTGGGTGGCCGCCGAACTGGCCGCTCCCGGCGGGCAGCTGGACGCCATCAGGGCCCGGCACTTCGGCTGGGAGGTGCAGCAACTGCTCCAGGAGGGCCTGCTCGCCCTCGACGCCGGGCTGCGGGACCAGGTCTGCGACGGGGTCGGCGAGCTCGTCCGGCAGTTCGGCGCCCGCGAGGTGTACCACCGGCTCGCGGTGCCCGACCGGATCCGGCTGGAGCTGGCCGCCACCGGGCGGTACCGGGAACTGCGCGAGCTGATCGCGTACGAGGCGGAGCACGGCGCACCGCCGGAGGTGTCGGAGACCGGGGCGGACGGGGTCCGGCGGCGGTACGCGGCCTACCCGGTGTTCCGGGACGGCGCGGTGGGATTGGCGGACGAGCTGTTCCTGCTCGGGGAGGAGCGGGTGGAGGCGCGGGCGCCCGGGGAGGAGTCGGCCGGGCACCGCGAACCGGTGGACCCGGACGCGGGCAGGGAGACCGGGCCGCCGCCGCCCACGCTGGTGCAGCAGCTCTGGCGCGGCGCGGTGCCCGCCCAGGTACGCCGCCGGCTGCGGAGCTACCCGGCCTGGCGCCGGCTCGCCGACGCGGTGACCGCCGACGGCCGGAACGGGGGACGGCGATGAGCGGGCCGGAACAGGGGGCGGCGATGGGTCCGTCGGAACGGGGAACGGCGATGGGTCGGCCGGAACAGGGGACGGCGACGGGCCGGCCGGAACGGGGGACGGCGATGGGTCCGCTCGACATCTGCGTGGTGGGTCTGGGCAAGCTCGGTCTGCCGCTCGCCGTCCAGTTCGCCGCCAAGGGCCACCGGGTGACCGGCGCCGACGTCGCCCCGCCGGTGGTCGAGGCGGTGAACCAGGGCCGGCCGCCGTTCCCCCGCGAGGCCGGACTGGACGAGGCGCTCAAGCGGGTGGTCGCCGAGGGCCGACTGCGCGCCACCACCGACACCTCGGCCGCCGTCGCCGGGGCCGAGGCGGTCGTCCTGGTCGTCCCGCTGGTCACCGCCGCCGACGGCACGCCCGACTTCACCCTGCTCGACGCCGCCACCGACGCGGTCGCGGCCGGGCTGCGCCGGGGCACGCTGGTCAGCTACGAGACCACCCTGCCGGTGGGCGTCACCCGGGGCCGGTGGGCGCCGCGGCTGGCGGCCGGCTCCGGGCTGACCCCGGGCCGGGACTTCGCGCTGGTCTTCAGCCCGGAGCGGGTCCGCACCGGCCGGGTCTTCGCCGATCTGCGCCGCTACCCCAAGCTGGTCGGCGGGACCGATCCGGCTGCCACCCGGCGCGGCGCCGAGTTCTACCGGGCGGTGCTGGACTTCGACCCGCGCCCCGAGCTGGCGGCGCAGGGTCGGCCGAACGGCGTGTGGGAGCTGGAGTCCGCCGAGGCGGCGGAGTTCGCCAAGCTGGCCGAGACCACCTACCGGGACGTCAACATCGCGCTGGCCAACCAGTTCGCCCGGTACGCGGACCGGATCGGGGTGGACTTCGCCGCCGTCGCCGACGCCTGCAACTCGCAGCCGTTCAGCCATCTGCACCGGCCGGGCATCGCGGTCGGCGGACACTGCATCCCGGTCTACCCGCGGCTCTACCTGTGGAACGACCCCTCGGCGACGGTGGTCCGGGCGGCCCGGGCGGCCAACCTGGAGATGCCGGGCTACGCGGTCGGGGTGCTGGACGGCGCGCTGGAGGGCGGGATCGCCGGACAGGGCGTGCTGGTGCTCGGCGCCGCGTACCGGGGCGGGGTCAAGGAGACCGCCTACTCGGGGGTGTTCCCGCTGGTGGAGGCGCTGCGGGCGGCGGGCGCCCGGCCGTACGTGGCCGACCCGCTGTACCCGGCGGGGGAACTGACGGCGCTGGGCCTGCCCGCGCACGGGGGCGAGCCGGTGGCGGCGGCGGTGCTGCAGGCGGACCACCCGGAGTACCGCGAGCTGGCCCCGGCCGACCTGCCGGGCGTCAGGGTGCTGCTGGACGGCCGACGGTGCACCGAGGCCGACCGCTGGGCGGGCGTGGCGGGGGTGCGCCGGATCGTGCTCGGGGGCGCCTGAGGCCGGGTGCCCGCCCGCCCCACCGACCCGCGCGGGGCGGGCGCGATGGCCGACCGGCGCGCGGCCACCGGACGCGCCGTCCGTTCGCGCCGGGCAACGGGCAGACTGGCGGGGTGAGCGACGAAGCCTTGAGCGGAACCGGCCCCGGGATGCGGTTCACCGCGGCCGACGAGGAGAAGAGACGCGGCGTCCGCCGGATGAAGACCATCGCGACCGGCCTGCTGGCCTTCGCGACCCTGGTCTTCGCCCTGGCCACCTGGGCGAAGTCGGCCGGCGCCGGCGCCTGGGCCGGCTATCTGGCGGCCGCCGCCGAGGCCGGCATGGTCGGTGCGCTGGCCGACTGGTTCGCGGTGACCGCGCTGTTCCGGCGCCCCTTCGGGCTGCCCATCCCGCACACCGCGATCATCCCGACCAAGAAGGACTCCTTCGGCCGGTCGCTGGGCGACTTCGTCGGGGAGAACTTCCTCTCCGGCCAGGTGGTGCGCGAGCGGCTCGCTGCGCTCGGCATCGCCCGCCGGCTCGGCGAGTGGCTGGCCGCGCCCGGCAGCGCCGAACGGGTCACCAAGGAGGCCTCGGCGGCGCTGCGCGGTGTGCTGGCGGTGCTCCGCGACGACGACGTGCAGGCGGTCGTCGCCGAGGCGGTGACCCGGCGGGCCGCGGCCACCTCGGTCGCCGAGCCGGCCGGCCGGATGCTCGGCAAGGTGGTCGCGGACGGCGGCCACCACGGGGTGGTCGACCTGATCGCCGTCCGGGCGCACGACTGGCTGGCCGAGAACCACGCCGAGGTGGTCCAGCGGGTCACCCAGAAGACCCCCGGCTGGACCCCGAAGTTCCTCGACCACCAGGTCGGCGAACGGGTCTACAAGGAGCTGATGCGGTTCGTCACCGACATCAGGGACGACCAGGAGCACCCGGCGCGCGGCGCGATCGACAACTTCCTCGCCGACTTCGCGACCGAGCTGCAGACCGACCCGGAGACCATCGCCCGGGTCGAGCGGGCCAAGGGCGAGCTGCTCGTCAGGCCCGAGGTGCAGGAGCTGATCGCCTCCACCTGGGCGGCCGTCCGCTCGCTGGTGCTGAACGCCGCCGAGGACGAGGACAGCGAGCTGCGCCGGCGCATCCGCGAGGGCGTGCGAACCTTTGGTGCGCGCCTGGCCACCGACCCCAAGCTCCAGGCCAAGGCGGACGGCTGGCTGCAGGACGCCGCCCAGTACCTGGTCGGCACCTACCGCACCGAGATCACCTCGCTGATCTCCGAGACGGTGGCGGGCTGGGACGCCGACGACGCCTCGCGCAAGATCGAGGCCAATGTCGGCCGGGACCTCCAGTTCATCCGGATCAACGGCACGGTGGTCGGCGCGCTGGCCGGGCTGCTGATCCACTCGGTGGCGGTCGCGTTCGGCGGCTGAGACAGCGGCGGTGTCTCCAACCGAAGCTTGAGACACCGCCCCCGGATGGGCTCTGACCTGCGAAAACACTCCTGGCGGTGCCCGGAGACGCGGTGGGACGGCGGAAAACGGTTCGGCGGCCCCGGCGGCGTGCGCCACAGTGGTCCCAGCAGGTTCCGCGGCACGGTGATCGACCGGGGCGCGGATCCGCCCGCAGATGGACGACGCGGTGGCGGGCGGTGCGGTGGGGACAGCGGGCGGCACGGGGGTGTGCCCGCCGCTCCCACCGCACCACCCGCCTCTATCCTTGCCAGCACCACCTCGTACGCGCGTAGAAGTACGCGCGGCGCGGCGGCTCGTCGAGGCAGAGGAAGAAAGGGCACCACCGTGGTCCAGCCGGACGGAAGTCGGATCGGAACCCCCAGCAGCAACCCCGCGGACGTCGCGGACCGCTCCATCGAGGCGTTCATCGCCGCGATGCCGAAGGCGGAACTGCACGTCCACCACGTCGGATCGGCCTCGCCCCGGGTGGTCGCCGAACTCGCCGCCCGGCACGAGGGCCGGACCAGGGTGCCCCTCGATCCGGCGGCCCTCGCCGAGTACTTCACCTTCACCGACTTCGCGCACTTCATCGAGGTCTACCTGAGCGTCGTGGACCTGGTCCGGGACGCCGAGGACGTCCGCGCCCTCACCTACGGCGTCGCCGAGGACATGGCCCGGCAGAACATCCGCTACGCCGAGCTGACCGTCACCCCGTACTCCTCGGTCAGCCGCGGCATTCCCGACGTCGCCTTCATGGAGGCCATCGAGGACGCCCGCCACCGCGCCGAGAAGGAGCTCGGGGTGGTGCTCCGCTGGTGCTTCGACATCCCCGGCGAGGCCGGCCTCGCGGCCGCGGAGGAGACCGCCAGGCTCGCCGTCGACCTGGCGCCCGAGGGCCTGGTCAGCTTCGGCCTCGGCGGCCCGGAGATCGGCGTCCCGCGCCCGCAGTTCAAGCCCTACTTCGACCGGGCGCGGGCGGCCGGCCTGCGCAGCGTCCCGCACGCCGGGGAGACCACCGGGCCGGAGACGGTCTGGGACGCGCTGCGGGTGCTCGGCGCCGAGCGGATCGGCCACGGCACCCAGGCGGTGAAGGACCGGGCGCTGGTCGACCACCTGGGCGAGCACCGGATCCCGCTGGAGGTCTGCCCGACCTCCAACATCGCCACCCGGGCGGTGGAGCGGATCGAGGACCACCCGATCAAGCGGATGGTCGACGCCGGGCTGCTGGTGACCGTTAACAGCGACGACCCGCCGATGTTCGGCACCGACCTCAACACCGAGTACGCGGTGGCGGCGCGGCTGCTCGGCCTGGACGAGGCCGGGGTGGCCGGGCTGGCGAAGAACGCGGTCGAGGCGTCCTTCCTGGATGCCACCGGCAAGGCCCGGCTGGCCGGGGAGATCGACGCCCACCTGGCCCGGTGGCGCCAGGTCTGAGTCAGGGCCTGAGTCCGAGTTCGAGTCCGGGCTGAGCCCGAGCTGCGGCTTGCCGCGGCTCCGGGGCCCCGTCGGCGGTCGCCGGCGGGGCCTTCGGCGTTTCCGGGCGGGGCCGCCCGCCAGAGGTGGCGCCATTCACTCGTTCGAGTGGTGCCAAGAAGTGGCGCCAAATCGCTCGACATGGCGCCATGCGTGTGCCATTCTTCTGGACATGGACCTCACGCCGTACGTCGACAATCTCCGGCACGAGCTCGCGGTGGCCGCGGGTGCGGGCGGGGACGAAGCACGCGCTCTGGCCGAGCGCCTGACCCTGCCGCTGGAGTCGGCCGCCCGGCTCACGCTGCTGAACGCGCTCTCCGCCGCGATGGGGGAGGTGACCAGGGAGCTGGCCCCCGGATCGGTGGACGTCCGGCTGCGCGGGCTGGATCCGGAGTTCGTGGTCACCGTGCCGTCGAGCGGCGACTCGTTCCACGGGCCGGGGCCGTTCCACGAGACGGGGCCGGTCGGGCCCGGGCCGGTGGCGCCGTCGATGGTGCCACCGGTGGCGCCGCCCGGTGCGGCCGGGGAGGGCGAGGACGGCACCACCGCCCGGATCAACTTCCGGCTCCCTGGTCACCTCAAGGCCCGGGTCGAGGAGGCCGCCGGACAGGAGGGCCTCTCCGTCAACGCCTGGCTGGTCCGGGCCGTCGCCGCCGCGCTGGAGCCGGCCGCGCCCGCCAGGCCCGGGCCGAGGACCGGCCGCGGGGTCGGTCAGGGCTTCACGGGCTGGGTCCGCTAACACTCGGCCCCGCTCCCTCGAACATCCGTCAGTCACCCCTTTCACCTGCGGAAACGCAGCACAGAGCCACTAGGACGGAACAGCCATGCCTTCTTTCGACACCCCGGGCCCGATCCGCGCCACCCTGCGCTTCGACATCGGCTCGGTCCGGATCGCGGCCGCCAAGCGCACCGACACCCTGGTCGAGGTCCGCCCGACCGACCCCGGCGCCGCGCTGGACGTCCGGCTCGCCGAGCAGGCCACGGTCTCGTGCGCCGACGGCACGCTGGTCGTCAAGGTCCCGAAGAAGCGCGGGATCTTCGGGAAGACGGGATCGGTGGACATCACCGTCGAGGTCCCGGTCGGGTCCTCGGTGGACGCCGACGCGCCGATGGGCGACTTCGATCTGGAGGGCGTGTTCGGCGACTGCCGGATCAGGACGTCGGTCGGCCGGATCCGGATCGACGAGGCGGCGGCCGTCGACCTGAGGAACGAGCTCGGGGAGGTCCGACTGGGGCGGGCCGACGGGGACGCCGAGGTGGCGTCCTCGGGCCGGATAGACATCGGCACCGTCGGGGGTGCGCTGAAGATCAAGAACCTCAACGGCGAGACCGTCGTCGGGGAGGTCGGCGGCGAGCTGCGGGCCGAGGCGGCCAACGGCGCCGTCACCGTCGGCACCGCGCTGGCCGGGGCCGACCTCCGGTCCGCCAACGGCAGCCTGCGGATCGGCGAGCTCGTCCGGGGCCGCGCCGCGCTGGAGACCGCCATCGGCACCGTAGAGGTCGGCATCGCCGAGGGCACCGCCGCCTGGCTCGACGTGCACACCGAGGTCGGCTCGGTCCGGAACGCCCTGGACGCCTCGGACGCGCCCGCCGGGGCGACCGGGGAGACCGTCCGGATCACGGCCCGCACCCAGGTCGGTGACATCGTGATCCGGCGCGCCTGAGCGGCACCGCGGTGCCGTCCTTGAGACCGCCCGCGGCCGCCCGGACGGGGGGCGGCCGCGGGCTCCGGGGAGCGGGAGGTGCGGGAGGCCCGGGGCCGGTCGGCGCGGCGTACGGGTCGGTACGGCGGACGGGTCGGTACGGCGGACGGGTCGTTAGGGCGGGGACCGGCCGACCGGGGTCAGCGCGGCAGGCGCAGTGCCAGGCCGTCGAGGATGACCTCCAGGCCGTAGTTGAACTTCTGGTCGCGCAGGGCCTCGGGATTCGCCACGGCGTCGGCCGCGGTGGCGGCGAAGGCGTCGGCGAGGAAGTCGTGCCCGGCCACCGCCTCCGCGGTGGAGGGCATCAACCGGGCGATGAACTCGCCCTCGGTGTCGCCGCTCCTGGCCACCGTGGTGAGGAAGGCCGCCTCGGTGGTGCTCATCCCGAGGACGTAGGAGAGCAGGGTGTCGATGGCCCGCGAGGGCTCGGGGAAGCCGGCGGCCGAGAAGAGCGCGGCCATCCGCTCCGACACCGTCAACAGGTTGGGGCCCAGGTAGACCAGGCCGGCCTGGCCGATGACCGAGCCCAGCCAGCGGTGGCGCAGCGTCGTGGCCCGGAAGGATTCGCAGGTCAGGGCGACATTGGAGCGCCAGTCGGCGGCATCCGGGTCCGGGACGGGGATCTCGCCGAACACCTCGTCCACCGCGAGCTCGATCAGCTCGTCCTTGGTGGCGACGTGCCGGTAGAGCGAGGTCGCGCCGGCGTTGAGCCGGGCGCCGAGCTTGCGCATGGACAGCGCCTCGACGCCGTCGGCGTCGAGCATCGCGATCGCCTCGCGGACGATCGTGTCCCGGTTGAGCGCGGGCTGTTCGGGCTCCCGCTGCTGCCGGGCCCACACGGACGGGATCGGGTTCGTCGCCTTGGCGGCCACCGGCTGGTCCTCCTTGGAATCGGTAACGGAAATCCCTGCGTACACCGTTCGCATCAAGCGTACAGGAGGCAGGGTTGCGCACACTGTTCCGGCGTGCGTACAGTGTTCGCATCGACGGTACATCGTACGCATCGGGCGTACTTCGGAGGGGAAAAGACATGGAAGGCCGTAACCCACGGCGCTGGTGGATCCTGCTCGTGCTGTGCCTCAGCACGCTCGTCCTGGTGGTCGACAGCATGGCGCTCACCGTGGCGGTGCCGTCGATGACCGAGGACCTCAAGGCCACCGCGCAGGACACGCAGTGGATCCTCGACTCCTACATCCTGGTCTTCGCCGGCCTGCTGCTGACCTCGGGAAGCCTCGGCGACCGGTTCGGCCGACGGAAGGTGATGATCGCCGGCCTGGTGCTCTTCGGTGCGGCCTCGCTGGCGGCGACGCTCTGCACCAACCCCGGTGAGGTCATCGCGAGCCGGGTGGCGATGGGCGTGGGCGGCGCGCTGATCATGCCCTCGACGCTGTCGATCCTCATCACCGTCTTCGACGAGGACGAGCGGGGCAAGGCCATGGCGGCCTGGGGCTCGGTCTCGATGCTCGGCCTGGTCGGCAGCCCGGTGCTGGGCGGCGTGCTGATCGACCACTTCTCCTGGCACTCGATCTTCTTCATCAACGTGCCGGTGGTGGTCGTGGCGATCACGGCCGCGCTGCTCCTGATGCCCGAGTCCAAGGGCCCCTGGCAGAAGCCGGACCCGCTGGGCGCGGTCCTCTCGGCGGTCGGCATGACGGCGCTGATCTGGTGGATCATCGAGATCCCGAAGCACGGCGCGTTCGGCGGCGCCTCGCTGGTCTCCCTGCTGGTCGCGGTCGGTGCCCTCGGCGGCTTCGTGTTCTGGGAGAACAGGGTCGCGGAGCCGATGGTGCCGCTGGCGCTCTTCAAGAAGCGCAACTTCAGCGGCGGTTCGCTCTCGCTGACCCTGGTGCAGATCGGCAACGGCGGCCTGCTGCTGGTCCTCACCCAATACCTGCAGTTCGTGCTGGACTACTCGCCGGTCAAGGCGGGCACGGCCTTCGTGCCGATGGCGGTCGCCGCGCTGATCGGCAACGGCGCCGGCGCCGGGCTGAGCGCGAAGACCGGCCACCGGCCGCTGGTCCTGGTCGGCATGGCCCTGATGGCCGGCTCGTTCGTCCTGCTCAGCACGGTCGACGCGGACACCGGCTTCACCGTCCCGGCGGTGGCGCTGGGCCTGCTCGGCCTGGGGGCCGGCCTCGCGATGCCGGCCGCGGTCGGCGCGCTGATGAGCGAGATCCCGGCCGAGAAGGCGGGCGTCGGCTCCGCGCTCAACGACACCATCCAGCAGGCCGGCACCGCGCTGGGCATCGCGATCCTCGGTTCCCTGCTGGCCAGCGGCTACGCGGACAAGATGCCGGCCGGCTCCTCCGAGCAGGCCAAGCAGTCGATCGTCGGTGCGCTGGCCGAGGCCAAGGGCGACCCCACCGCGGTGCACGCCGCCCGGGAGGCGTTCACCTCGGCGATGTCGACCACGCTCATGGTGAGCGCGGCGGGTGTCCTGGCGGCGGCCCTGGTGGCGGCGCTGGTGCTGCGGAACCGGAAGCCGGGCGCTGCCGCCGAGGCTCCCGGGGCGGCCAAGGAGGACGTGGCGGCCGAGCTGGCGGTCTGACCGGCACGCGCACGCGAAAGGCCGGCACCCCGTCACGGGGGCCGGCCTTCGGCGTACCTGGGCGTAGCTCGGCGCACCTGCGAGTGCTCGGAGTGCGACCTCAGAGCACGATGTAGTCGGCCTTGTCGTTCCAGCTGCCGCCGTAGGGGTAGCTGAGGCTGGTGAGGTTGTAGCAGTTGCCGTTCCACAGGTAGACCGACGGGTCCGGCTGCAGGGTGCGGTCGTCGTAGAGCGTCAGGTCCCCGCCGTTGCGGAACACGCAGGCGGAGCTGGCCCGGTCGCGGAAGGACCAGTCGGAGAGGTACTTGGTGCCGGGCTCCGACCAGCGCAGCAGCAGGCCGGAGAAGTTGATGTCCTCCCAGAGGCAGGCCCAGCCCGACGGGCAGTCCGAGGTGGACTGCGCCACCTGGCCGCCGGTGGCGGGGGCCGAGGCGCCGGCGGCCTTGGCCTCCTGCACGGCGAGGGCGGCCGCAGGGTCGAGGGTGGTGAGCGCCCGGTCGGCCTCGGCGACACTGTCGTGGCAGTACACCGCGCCGCCCTTCACCTCGGTGCAGACGCTGGCGCCGGCCCAGCCCTTGGCCAGGTCGATCTTCTTGCCCCGGTAGGTGGCGATCACCGGCGTGGACGGCGTTGCCTTCGCCGGGCCGGCGGACTGCGGGACGTCGGCGGACGGGGCCGTCGGAACGGACGGCGCGGGCGTCGCCATGGCCGCCGGGGCCGCGAGCGCGAGCGCGCCGGCGACAGCGGTGACGACGGCGAGCGTGCGGAAGGAACGCACGGTCAGCTTCTCCCTTGGTGAGTCGTGGCAGGACAGTGCTGCCACGACCCAACGCCGGATCCGCCGTTCGCACAATAGTTCCGACGAGGACCGGACAATGGCTGACCGAATTCGGTCATTGGCTTGATTCTGCGGTCTCGATCGCGACCCCCTCGCCCGGAGCGCCCACGATGCCCTGCGCGACCAGCGCGACGGAGTTCACCTCGTCCCCGGCCCGGCCCCACGGACCGTCCTTCACGAGCACGGCGCGCTTGCCCAGCAGCCGCATCGTCCGCTGGTCGAAGATCCACTCGAACCGGGTGCCGTCGTGCACCCGGGCGACGGCCACCCCGTGGCGTCCGACCGCGTCGACCGCGTCGTCGACGGTCGTCACACCGGGGATCCGGCCCGCCGCCCGGTACAGGGCGGCGGAGACGGCGGGCGGCGCGACCGCGTTGCACAGCAGGTCGCCGATGGTGACGAAGGCCTCCTGGTCGGAACCGGTGGTCGAAGCGGACCCGGCGCCGTGGTTGTACCCGGCATCGGCGTAGATGAGCTTGGTCAGGGCCTCGGGCTCGCTCGGCAGACCGGCCAGCATCCGGTAGCTGGGCGCGTTCAGGGAGACCGGGTCCGGCGCGGGAAGCTGCTGCTCACCGCCGTCCCGGCGCTGGAGGCCCGGGCGGGCGCCGTTCACCGCCGTCCACCGCTCGATGTTCGTCGTCGTGGTGCTGCGCTGCATCGAACCGTCGGCGGACTCCGCCAGCGCGGTGGTGTGGCCGACGGTCCTGATGTAGGTGTACTGGCTGTCCTGGGCCGAGGGCTGCGGCTGGGTGTAGGCGACCCTGGCGATCCGGTCGAGGAGTTCCACGGAGGCGGCGGTGGCGGGCGGCGCCTCCTCCGTGGAGGAGGGTTCCGGGGCGAGCGTCATCGCCGTGATGGCCGCGGCGGTCGCGACGGCGGTCACCAGGACCAGGCCCCGCCACCGGGTGGTGAGACCGGAGAAGGGACGGGGCCGGGCGAACTCGGTGAGCAGGAAGTCACGGCGGTCGGCCAGTTGCGAGAGCGAGGGTTCCAAGTGGGGCGGCGGGGGGAGCAGCCGGGCGAGTTCACGGCGCTCGTAGTGCTCGTCCCACTCGGTGTGGTCGGTGCGTGGGTTGGTCATGGCCGCCTTTCCTGGTGGTGGCCCACGGACTGATGACTGATGGTGAGACCGGCGGGCGTCGACGAGGCGGAGGGGACCCGTGGCGCGGGGGGATCCTCGGCGTCGACGATCCGGCGGAGCTTGTCCCGGACCCGGGAGAGCCGGGAGCGGACGGTGCCGACGGGTATGCCCAGCGCCTCGGCGGCCTCCGCGTAGCCGAGCCCCGACCAGACGACGAGCGTGAAGACCTCGCGCTCGGGAACGGCGAGCTGGTCGAGCGCGCGGACGGCGGCAGCGGCCGTATTGGCGTCGGTGATCCGGCCGACCACCTCGTCGGCGAAGTCGGGGATCGGATCGCGGCGGGGGAGGCGGGACATCGCGTCACGGTGCCGGCGCGCCGTCCGGGCGGTGTTGCGGAGCACATTGGTGGCGATGGCCAGCAGCCACGCCCGGGGGTGGAGCACCTCGTCGCGGAGCTTCTTCCGGAGCCGCCAGGCTTCGAGGAAGGTCAGCGAGACGATGTCGTCCGCGAGGTCGCGGTCCCCGGTCGATCTGTACGCGTGCGCGAAGACCGTGCGAGCGTGCTGATCGTAGAGCTCGGCGAAGATCTGGCGCTCGCCGGCCTGCGTCTGCTTACTGGACAAGGAGGACTCCACGCAGATCTGGTGTCCGCAGGGCGGAGAGGGTTCCAGGGAATCTTGGGGAAATTGGGAAGGCCGGCACCCCGAGGGGCGAAGCGCCGGTGCGGACGCCGAACTCCCTGTTGCGGATCCCCCCGGGAAGGCCGCGCCCTTTCCGGGGTCAACTGTGCCACCCCGGTGGGCCGGAGGCTGCTTCGAACCTCGCCCCGGCCGTTGTCGGCTCCGGTCGGACTTCCTCCACGACCGTCACCGCGAGGGCGGCCACCGCACGGCCGAGCAGCCGCCTCGCTCCCGCGCGCCCGGCCTGACCGGCTGCCCGGTCGGCCAGGTCGGGGGCGCACCCCATCGTCCCCGGGGTCGGGAGCCGCCGTCCATCTGCCGATCGGCGGGAGCAGGCTCCTCCCCGAAGCGCAGGCGGAGCCCCAACGGGCCGTGCTGCTAGCGTCCCGGCATGACCAGAGCCACGAGGTATGCGATACCGGCGGTCGTGCTCGCGTTCCTGCTCGTACCGCTCGGCCTGATCGCCCTCCGAGACGTCCTCACCGAACCGCCGCCGCCGAGCCCGGTCGGCCGGTGGGCCGGGCAGGGGGCGGACGGAACGCGGCTGGAGCTGGTGGAGGGCGGGCGGCTCGGCCCGTCGGTGGTACCGGCCGCCGCTTGCCTCGAACCTGCGGCGGCCAAGGGGGCGGGCAACTGGTTGGAGGTGGCGGACGGCACCTGGGAAGCCTCCTACGACCCGGATTCCGGTAACGTGGTGACGATCCGCTTCGACGCGCCCCGGCACTGCTACCTCACGCTGACGAGCAAAGTCACGGAGGGCGAAGGGCACCGACTCATCGGGGGCATGCACACCGCCCCGCTCACCTTGTGGACGCTGGTCCGGGGTTGATGTGGGTTCAGGACCCGCTCAGGATCTCCCGAATCACATGCCGGGCGTTCTCCGCCATCGCCGGATTGGTCTCCCGGTAGTACGGCAGCGCGTTCAACGCCAGCGCCAGTGCCCGGCCGCGCCCGCGCCGCCAGGTGGCGTCGTCCACGTCGAGGGCTGCGCGGTAGACCGCGCGCGCTTCGGGCGGCAGCAGGTTCCACGCGGGCATCAGGTCGCAGGACGGGTCGCCGACGCCCGCGCAGCCGAAGTCGATCACCCCGCTGAGCCGCCCGCCCCCGTCCACCAGCAGATTGCCCGGCATCAGGTCGGAGTGCAGCCACACCGTCCGCCCGTCCCAGGCCGGGGCGGCCAACGCGTCCTCCCAGACGGCGGTCACGGCCGCGCAGTCGACGCCCTCCTCGGGCAGCGCCCGCAGCTCCCCGATAGCCGTCCTGGTCTCCTCGTCGAGCAGCCCGATCGGCCCGCCCCGGTAGGAGGGCGGGGCGTCCGGCAGGGTGAGCGAGCGGATCGCGGTCACGAAACCGGCGAGGTCCTCGGCCAGCCGCACCGGCTCGCGCAGCGCTCCCGGCCGCGGGTTGGCGCCGTCCTGCCAGCGGTACACCGACCACGGCCACGGGTACCCCTCGGCGGGTCCGCCCGCGCCGAGCACCTCCGGAACGGCGACGGGCAGGAGCGGCGCCAGCCTCGGCAGCCACTCCTGCTCCATCAGTACGTCGGGTGCCCCCCAGTCCACCAGCGGCAGCCGGACCACCATCGCCTCGCCCAGCCGGTACATGGCGTTGACGGTGCCGCCGGAGGGGAAGCGCGTCACCGGCAGCCCGGCCCACTGCGGGAACCGGTCGGCGACCAGGCGCCGGACGAGGTCCTCGTCGATGGGGTGCTGGCCGGGGTGCAGGTGCACGGTGTCGCTGTTCATGGGGCACCATCCGACCGCCGTGCGGCCGGGCGGGGCAAATGGTTTTCGGCTGCCCCCGCCGCGTCTCAGCGGCCGGTGACCCGCAGGGCCGCCACTGCGTCCGCGGCGGGGACGGCCGGGGCCGTCGGGCCGCAGAGCGTCTTCACCGCGAGCGCGACGACCGCCGTCTCCAGCCCGGACTGGTCGGCGCCCTCGTACGGGTTGTACGACAGCGCCACCTGCCGCTTGCCGTCCGCCGTGCCGAACATCAGCGTCCCCCAGCCCGGCAGACCCCCGTCGTGGCCCCACAGCGGGCCGCAGCCGAAGTCCGCGTTGGCCACGCCGAGCCCGTACGAGCTGTGGCCCGACCCGGTCGGCACCGTGGTGGTGAGCGCGGTCTGCTCGGCGGGCCGCAGCAGCTTGCCGCCGAACAGGGCGGCGTGGAAGCGGTCGAGGTCGGCGGTGGTGGAGATGCCGTTGCCGGCCGCGTCGCCGACGGTCGGGTTGAGCCTGGTGATGTCCGCCGGCCCCTCCGGCAGCTTCGCGTAGGCATGCGCGTTCGGGCCGGGTATCCCGGTCTCCGAGCCGGGGAACACGGTGTCGTCCAGGTGCAGCGGCCGGACGATCCGCCGCGTCACCTCGCTCTGCCAACTGTGGCCGGTGAGCTTGTTGATCAGCATGCCGGCCAGGATGTAGTTGGTGTTCGAGTACTTCCATCCCTGGCCCGGGGCGAAGTAGGGCGCGTGCGCGACACCGATCGCGACCAGCTGCTCCGGCCGGTAGTCCTGCCAACGGCGGTTCCCGAGCGCGTAGTCGCGCAGGCTCGCCTCGTCCTGGAAGAAGAACTGCGGGTCCTCCAGGTAGTCGTACAGACCGCTGGAGTGGTTGAGCAGCTGGCGGACGCTGATCGCGCCGCCGTTGGGGACGACGCCCGGCAGGTGGCGCTCGATCGGGTCGTCCAGCCGCAGTCGTCCCTCCCCGGCCAGCTGCAGCAGGACCGTGGACACGAAGGCCTTGGTGACACTGCCGATCCGGAACCGGCCGTCCGGCCTGACCGGCTGCCCGGTGGCCAGGTCGGAGGTGCCCACCGCGTCGCGCCAGACCCGCCGGCCGTCCTCCCGGACCTCGGCGAACGCGGCCGTCGAGGCGCCGTCCGCGAGGAACGCCTTCAGCTCCGCCCGCGCGTCGACCCCGCCGCGACGGGCGTCGGCCGCGGTGGCGGCGGGCGCCGCCACCGCGGCCGGGGCGAGCGTACCGACGGCGGCACCCGCCAGGGCGACGGCGGCCAGTCGACTGCCCAGTCGTCGTGTCCTGCTCAACTTGTCGACAACATAAGAATTCTGACGGAACGTCATGGTGAACCCCTCCGGCCCGGACCTCGGGCCCTCCGGGTTCAGGCTCGCAGTTGACCCGGCCGGCCCGCGTCATCCTGCGGACCGGCCTCGGCCGCCCCCGGCCGTCCGACGGGGGTAGCGGGTGCCCCGGTCGAACGGCGGGGGTCGGGCGGCGGCCGCTCGGTACTGGCGGTCTTGACATCGGACGGCCCCGGTGCAACGCCGCGCCCGCATCGGCGAGTTCGCCACTCGGCGCCCGACGGCGCGGCGGGCTACCGCAGTCGCGAGGAGGACAGGATCGAGGCCAGGTGCGCCACCACCATGCCCCAGGTGATCACCGCGATACCGGCCACCACCGCCCGGGTCGGGCCGAGGCCGCCGACCGCCGCGTCGGCCACCGCCGCCGCCAGCAGCACCAGCGAGGCCTCGATGCCGTTGGTCACCCGGTGGATCTTGAACACCGACGCCAGCCGGCGCGCCGTCGCGATGCCCTGCGAACGCGGCTGCGTCGACTCCTCGTCCGCCGGAGCCAGCCCGCTGCGCGCCCGCGCCACGTCCACCAGATCCGTCGACGCCTTCAGCAGCACCACGCCGAGCGCCGCCGCCAGGCCCACCGACACCCACAGCTCGGACCCGCCCCGGGCCGCCCGGACACCCGCGCCGACCATCAGCGCCGCGTCCGCCAGATACGCGCCGAGCCGGTCCACGTAAACCCCGGCGGTGCTGAACTGCCGCTTCCAGCGGGCCACCTCGCCGTCGACGCAGTCGAACAGCAGGAACCCCTGGAACAGCACCGCCGCCAGCACCGCGCCCGGCAACCCGGGGACCAGCAGCGCCGCCCCCGCCCCGACCCCGCAGACCACCATCAGCCAGGTCAGGGTGTTCGGCGACACCGAGGTCCGCACCAGCTGCCGGGTGACCCGCAGCGACACAGCGCGCATGTAGAGCCGGCCCGCCCAGTGCTCCCCGTTGCGGCTCGCCAGCTTCGCCCGCGGCTGACAGACCTCCCGCAACTCGGCCAACGCCGGCGCAGCGACCGCCATGACCCCACCCTTCCCTTCACCCGAGTCCACTGGGTCCACCTGTGTGATCGTTCCGGCCGACCGGCCCAAACGATCACACAGGCTAGAGGAGGCCGGGCGGACCGGCCGACCCGGCCTCAGGCCAGCGCCGGAACCGCCGGCTCCGGGGCCCCGTCCCGGTACAGCCAGGCCCGCTCGGCCGCCGTCCAGGTGCTGGTGGTCAGCAGGTAGACCGCGGCCGCCAGCGGGACGAGGGCGGCGAACAGCACGGTGCCGAAGGAGAGGTACGGCAGGAGGGCGAGCGCGGGCTGTGCCTGCGCGCCCTGGCCCTGGGCCGGCTGCGGCGCCTGTGCGGCCTGCTTGGCCTGGGCCCGGCGGGCCCGCCGGAAGTTGACGTACCCCAGCGCCGCCAGCCCCGCGTACAGCACCGCGAACACCGCCCACTCGCCCGCACCGTGCGCCGAACCCACGTGCAGCCCCAGCGGGGCGCCGAACAGGGTGTGGCCGAGCAGGTCGTTCGGAGTGGTGAACAGCCGGTACATCACGGAGAAGAAGGGGATCTGCACCAGCATCGGCAGGCAGCCCGCGAACGGCGAGGCCTTCTCCTCCCGGTACAGCTCGGCGAGCGCGGCCTGGAGCTTCTCCGGACGGCCCTTGTGCTTGCGGTTCAACTCGGCGATCCGCGGCGCCAGCCGGGCCCGCGCCTTCTCGCCGCGCGAGGCCGCCCGCGCCAGCGGGTGCAGCGCCAGCCGGACGCAGACGGTGAACAGGACGATCGCGAGCGCGGTCGGGACGACCTGCGCGAACGCGGCGACGACATCGTGGGCCAGGCCGACGGCCGGGTCGAGGATTGCGAAAACGGACATGGTGGAGCGAGCCCTCCGGGGGTCTCGGGGTACGAGTGATCGACGGAGGACGGCCGCGACGGGCCGGTGGTGAAGGAATCCCCGGTGCTAGGCGGCCGCCGGGACCGCTCCCGGGGCCCTCGGGCGCTGACGGCCCCGGGCATCCGGATCACGCTGCGGGAGGAAGGCCGTCCGGAACGCGTGCCTGCGCAGCACCCCGGCCCGCACACTCGCCGGCGCCCGCGCCCCCAGCGTCCGCGCGACGACCAGCGCCCCCGCGACCGCCCCGGTCAGCAGCACCACGGCGGCCGCGGCCGCCACCGACGTCAGCGACCCGCCACCCTCGGCGAGCCACTCCCCACTCAGCACCCGGAGCAGCCCGAGCAGCATCGCGACCACGGCCACGTCCCTGCCTCCTCTGCGCTCCGGACCAGTACTGCTACTGATGATGCCAGACGGGGAGACCGGCCGGGCCGGGGTTTCAGGGGGTGTGGACAGCGCTGACCCAAACCTGGCTAGTCCCGTCGGACCGGGAAGCGACGCAGACCCTGGTGCCGATGTTCTTGGCCTTGCCGGGAGTGTAGAAGTCCCCGCAGGTCAGCGGAGAAGTGGTCGAGGGAGCGGGGACGCCGATGTGTTGGAAACCGTCGAGGTCGATCTGCGGGACGTACTTGGTGTCGGCCCACCCGGAAGCGGCTAGGGAGCCTTTGTATTCCTCCAGCTCGCCCTGTGGGATTCGGAACGCGAGAACGGCGAAGTCGTCCTGGAAGCCGTTCTGGTAGCCCCACCGGACATCCTCCGCGGACACGGGGACCGTCACGTGGGCGAACCCGGACACCTCGTCCCGGTCGACGGTCATCCAGGCACCCGGTCGCCCACTGTCGGCCTTCGGATGGCGCAGGTCGTAGTCGACCCAGTAGAGCCCGGCCACCCCGGCGGCCAGGAGCAGGAGGAACACCGTGAGCAAACCGAGCAGCGGCCTCCTCCGGGAGCGTGGGGCCGCCGGGGCCGGGCGCGTCGTGGAACTCATCGGGTCTGCCTCCCGGGGTCGGTGGGACCGCCCTCGCGATCGCTGTAGCGCTCACCCGTGCCCGCCGGTACGACCGGTGCGCCGCCGCTGACCGGTCGGTCGTACGGAGTGCTCCGGCCGCTCAGGTTGTACTCCTGCGCCAGGCCGGTCTGATGGAGGCCCTGCATGTCCGAGTCCGAGACCCGCACACCGACGATGTTGGTGCTCTTGCCCGCGTCCCAGTTGTACCGGTCCCACACATTGACCTGGTACTTCATGGACACCGAGGGATTGCCGTCGGGCCCGGGCCGCACCGTGACCACGCCCGACAGCACGCATGCCTGACTGCCCACGGCGGTGAACCAGTTCGCTTGACTGCCCTCCGGGAACGTGTAGTCATTGGTCTTGGTGCGCGGAGTCTCCACCGGCACGGCGACCGGAGCGCCGCCCGACTTCTGGTAGGCGGCCAGTGCCGTCTCCCGCCACTGGGCGTCGTTCGCGGTGAGCAGGGTCGCCACATGGTCGCGGAACTGCGGGTCGTCGCGAAGCATCCGGTCCACGTCCACAGTCAGCGGCTCTCCGGTCCCGTCGAGGAAGTGCTGCAGATTGCGGGCCGCGTCCGTGCGGCCCGCGAAGGTGCCGCCGGCCATGAGCAGCCCGGCGAACGCACGGAACGAGTGTTCGCCGACACCTGGTTCGCGGGAGTAGAACGGACCGGCCCCGCTGTCCGGAGCCGTCCACACATAGGTCGGGTCGAGAACCCCGGCTTCGAGCAGGCGGCCCGGTGCCAGGTCCAGCAGCTGCGCGCGGACGGCCGGGTCCACCGTCGCCCACCAGGCCGGAATGTCCTTGCGGTCCTTCGGCATGCCGACCGCGCCGAGCAGATCGGCCTTGGCCTCCGCCACCGCCCCCGGCCGGGTCGCCGGGTCGACCTCGGCCGGGTCGAGGGTGCGCAGCGCCGCCGCGGCCGTCGCATCGGCCTCGGTGGCGGCCGCCACCGCCTTCCGCATCGCCTCGACGTGCTGCTGCAGCTCCTCCCACTGCCGCCGCCGGTAGGCGACCGCGTCGGGGTCGTTGCGGTCCTCCGGCGGGAGCGGGGGCAGGGTGACGGTGCCGTCGGTGGTGACGGTGGCGCCGAGGGCCTCGGCGTCGCCGATGGCGCGCCTCAGGTCCTGCTGGGCGCGGGTGAACGCGGACGTGGCCCGGCGGAGGGCGGCGGTGACGGCGAGGGCCTCGTAGTGGAAGGCGGTCAGCTCGTCGGCGAGCAGGCCGATCTCCCGGGTGGCCTCGTCGGCCGCGACACCGGTCCAGGCGCGGGCGCCGCCGGCGGCGAGGGGGCTCGGCGCCGCCCCGGTGAGCGGCTGGAGGACGCCGGAGCGCACCTGGCCGGCGAGCTGTTCGGCGTGCCCGGCGAGGCCGTTCCAGGTGTCCCCGGCCCGGTCGAGCGGGGCGAGGGCGGCGTGCCGGAGCCGGTCGAAGGTCACCACGGCTCAGGGCGCCCGGAACGCGGAGGCGGCACCGGTGTCGGCCGACCGGTAGGCGGTGGCGGTGGCGTCCAGCCGGTCGGCGGCGAGGCCGAGGCGCTGGTCGAGGCCGGTCCAGCGGGTCTTCCACCAGCCGAGGACCTGGGTGAGCGCGGCGCCGGTGGCGAAGCCGTCGGCGGTCAGGGCGGTGGCGGCGGCGCCGGTGTCCGGTTCGGCGTGACCGACGGCCTGCCGCAGTTCGCCCTGGAGGCGGCGGGAGGCGGTGGCGGCGAGCCGGAGGGCGGGCGGTTCGACGTGGACGGGTGCGCCGGCCGAGGGGCCGTCCGCCCAGGGGCCCGGTCCGGCGGCGGGGCGGGGGAGGCCGGGCGGTGGGCCGTCCTGGCCGTGGAGCCAAGGATTCTGCTGTGCTTCGGCGGTCGTGTCGGCCACGGTCGGAGCCCCCCAGCGTGATCGGTCGATGTCGTACGGTAACGCGGCGGCGGCCCCGGGGCGGCGGATTTTCGACGGACCGGTGCGCGAGGCGTAGCCGCGGGTGCTACACGGGGCTACCTTGGAAAGCATGAAGACGATTACCCAGCGGGAGTTCCGGAACAACTCCGCCGCGGTGATGGACGCGGTGGAGGCGGGGGAGATCTTCCACATCACCAGGAACGGGGTCGAGGTCGCCGAGCTGCGGCCGGTGGCGGGGCGCCGGCGGCTCACGGCCGAGGAACTGGTGGCGCGGCACGTGAAGCTGCCGCGGGTGGACTACCAGCAGATGCGCAAGGAGTCCGAGGAGTACTTCGGGCCGGAGGAGCTGGTCGGGGACGAGGACGGCGACCCGTTCGAGCGGCCGCGTGGCTGAGCGGCGGCGGGCGGCCCGGCGGCGGCCCGCCGGGGTGCTGGACACGTGTGTCTACATCGACCTGGCGCTGCTCGGCCCGGGCGATCTGCCGGCGGTGCCGGAGCTGACCGCGATCACCTTCGCGGAGCTGCAGCAGGGTGTGTCGATGGCCCGTGACCCGGTCAGCCGGGCGGCCCGGCTGGAGGTGCTGGGCGCGGCGATGGCGGACTTCGAGCCGCTGCCCTTCGACGGGGCCGCCGCCGCCCGCTACGGGACCCTGGTGACGCTGACGATCGCGGCCGGGCGGCAGCCGCGGCCGCGGCGGATCGATCTGATGATCGCCGCGATCGCCTCCGCGCACGGGCTGCCGCTGTACACGCGCAACATCTCGGACTTCAAGGGGCTGGGCTCGGCGGTCGAGGTCATCGGGATCTGAACGGCCCCGTGCCCGTGCCCGCGCCCGCGCCTGCGGCAGGGCGCGGGCACGGGCACGGGCGGCCGACGGAGCGGCTCAGGCGGGAACGGCCTCCAGCCGGACGGCGGTGCCGGTGGCGGCCGAGGCGCGGGCGGCCTCCAGCACGGTCAGGGTGGCGACGGCGTCCTGCGGGTCGACCGGCGGCGGGGTGCCGGGGGTGGCCAGGGCGGCGGCGACGCCCGCGTAGAAGGCGGGGTAGTCGCCGGGGTCGGTGGGCAGCGGGGTCGTGGACCCGTCGGTGCCGAGGGTGCCGTACTGGTCGGGGTCGTCGGCGCCCCAGGGCATGGTGCCGTCGGGGCGCAGGCCGGTCCGGAGGGCCGCCTCCTGCGGGTCCATGCCGGGCTTGACGTATCCGGCGGCGTCGCCGAGGACCCGCAGCCGGGGGCCGACGAGCGGGGCGATCGCGCTGGTCCACAGGTGGGAGCGGGTGCCGTTGGCGTGGGTGAGGGCGAGGAAGGCGTCGTCGTCGACCACCGCGCCGTCGCGCCGCACGTCGATCTCCGCGTACACCGTGTCGACCGGCCCGAAGAGGGTGAGCGCCTGGTCGACGAGGTGGCTGCCGAGGTCGTAGAGGGTGCCGCCGACCTCGGCCGGGTCGGCGAGCTCGCGCCAGCCGGGCTTCGGCTTGGGCCGGAACCGCTCGAAGCGGGACTCGAAGCGGTGCACCCGGCCGAGCGCGCCCTCGCGGACCAGTCGCGCGGCGGTGAGGAAGTCGCCGTCCCAGCGGCGGTTCTGGAACACGGTGAGCAGGGTGCCGCTCGATCCGGCGAGCGCGCAGAGCTCGCGGGCCTCGGCGGCGGTGGCGGCGAGCGGCTTGTCGACCACGGTGGCCAGTCCGGCCCGCAGGGCGGCGCGGGCGAGCGGGGCGTGGGTGCGGTTGGGGGAGGCGATGACGACCAGGTCGAGCGCGTCGGGGTCGGCGAGCAGCTGCTCGGGGGTGTCGACGGCAAGGGCGTCGGGGTGCTCCTGCCGCAGCTGGGCGCGGCGGTCGGGGTTGGCGGTGACCACCGCGGCGAGCCGGAGTCCGGGGGTGGTGGCGATCAGAGGGGCGTGGAAGGCGGAGCCGGCCAGGCCGTAGCCGATCAGACCGACGCGGAAGGGCGGGCGGGAGCCGGGAGCTCCGGGGGCGGCGGGGCGCGCGGAGGTGGTCATGCGCCCTACTCAACCACGGTGCGCCCGGTTGGCCCCGGTTTCGGCGTCGGGCCGCGGCGTTCGGGCCGGGGTGTGCCGGGGTGTGCCGGGGTATTCGGACCCGGGCATGCGCACCCGGGCATGCGGTCCGGGGCATGCGCGCCCGGGGCGTGCGGACCGGCGTCGGCAGCGCTGTCCGCTCAGGTGTTGCCGCCGCCGCGGTGGGGGCGCGGCGGCGGCAGACCCGGGTGGAGACCGGCGGTGGTGGCCGCCGGGCGCCGGTGTGGGGGACCCGGCGTGGCGCTCACGTTAACCGCGCCGGGCCGCGCCGCTGAGGGTCATCGGTGCGGTTAGGGGCGGCTTAAGGACACCTTGAGGAGCGGCCGGCCCGCGCCGGGCGGCGGCGGCCACGGCGAAGGCCCTCCCGCGCCGGAAGCGGGAGGGCCTTCGAGGTGCCGTGGGACCGAGGACCGGTGACCGGGCCTCAGATCAGGTCGACCAGGTCCGCGATCGAGTCGACCACCTGGGTCGGCCGGTACGGGAAGCGCTCCACCTCGCCGGCCAGGGTGAGGCCGGTGAGGACCAGGAAGGTCGACATGCCGGCCTCCATGCCGGAGACGATGTCGGTGTCCATCCGGTCGCCGATCATCGCGCTCCGCTCGGAGTGGGCGCCGATGGCGTTCAGGCCGGCGCGCATCATCAGCGGGTTGGGCTTGCCGACGAAGTAGGGCTCCACACCGGTGGCCTTGGTGATGAGGGCGGCGACCGAGCCGGTGGCGGGGAGCGCGCCCTCGGCCGACGGGCCGGTCTCGTCCGGGTTGGTGGCGATGAACCGGGCGCCGTCGTTGATCAGTCGGACGGCCTTGGTCATCGCCTCGAACGAGTACGTCCGGGTCTCGCCGAGGACGACGAAGTCGGGGTCGGTGTCGGTGAGCACGTAGCCGACGTCGTGCAGCGCGGTGGTCAGACCGGCCTCGCCGATCACGTACGCGGTGCCGTTCGGGCGCTGGTCGGAGAGGAACTTCGCGGTCGCCAGCGCGGAGGTCCAGATGTGCTCGGCGGGGACGTCCAGGCCCATCCGGGAGAGCCGGGCGTGCAGGTCGCGCTGGGTGTAGATGGAGTTGTTGGTGAGCACCAGGAACGGCTTGCCGGACTCACGCAGCCGCTTGATGAAGGCATCGGCGCCGGGGATCGGCACGCCCTCGTGGATGAGGACCCCGTCCATGTCGGTCAGCCAGGTGTCGATGGGCTTGCGGTCTGCCACGGTGGTGTCTCCTAGGTCTTGCGATGGTTCGAAAATCGCACCGGACCGGACACCAGCGGCCGGCCGGGCGCCAATGGCTGCCCCAACAGCGATCAGCCTAGTCGTCCCGGGCCGCCGCACGTAGGGGCCGCCGACCGGTGGACCGGGGCGGTGGGCCGGGACTGGCTGGTCTAGCCTCTGCACTGCTGTCGCGGGCCCCGCACCGGTCGATGTTTCGGGCGGGCCCGCTCGCTGTGTGCACCGAGGAGGGGCGGATGAGCACCACGGGGGAGCTTCCGGCGGAGGCCGAGGAATCGGCGGTCGGGAAGGGGGAACGGTCGGCGGGGAGACGGCCGGACGCGGAACGACCGGAGGGGAGAGGGCCGGAGGGGGGACGACCGGACGAACAGCGGGCCGGGGGGCCGCCGGAGAAGCGGGTCACCTGGGCGGAGCTGTACTTCGATCTGATCTTCGTCTTCGCCATCACGCAGGTGTCGGGCCTGCTGCACCACCGCCACGACCTGCTCGGGATCGGGCAGGCGCTGGTGGTGTTCGTGCCGGTCTACTGGTGCTGGGTCGGCACCACGGTGCAGGCCAACATCCGCGACGTGGACACCCCGCGCGACCGGCTGGGCATCCTGGCCGTCGGGTTCACCGGCCTGGTCATGGCGCTGGCCGTGCCCGGCGCGTACGGGAACCGGGGCGTGCTGCTCGGCGCCGGGTACTGGGCGGCCCGGGTGGTGCTGCTGTTCCTGCTGGTGCGCATCCCGGGGGTCTGGCGCGGGCCGTACGGGGTGGGCGTGCTGGTCAGCGGGCCGCTGCTGGTGGCGGGCGGGCTGCTGCCGGAGGGGCCGAGGGTCTGCCTCTGGGCCCTGGCGGCGCTCTGCGACCTGTCCGGGCCGGTGGTGTTCCGCCGCAAGCTGGCCGCCGTCTCCTACCACCCGTCGCACATGCCGGAGCGGTTCGCGCTGTTCCTGCTGGTGGCGCTCGGCGAGTCGATCGTCGGGATCGGCGCGAGCGCGGCCTCGGTCCGTCTCGACGCGGCCGAACTCGTCGCGGTCGCGGCCGCGTTCACCATCTCGGCCGGGCTCTGGTGGCAGTACTTCGTCTTCGCGGCCGACGCCATGCGGCACGCCGTCACCGTCGCCGACTCGCGCCGGGACCTGGTCCGCCGGGTCTTCCAGTACGGGCACCTGGCGCTGGCGGCCTCGGTCATCGCGGTGGCGGTGGGCTTCGGCGAGACGGTGGCCGATCCCCGCCGGTCGCTGGGCGCGGCCTCGGTGGGGCTGCTGTACGGGGGGTGCGGACTGTATCTGCTGACCTTCGGCTACACGCGCTGGATGATGTTCCGGTCGGTCGCCACCACCCGGATCGTGGCGGCGGCGGTGGTCCTGGCGCTCGCGCCCGCGATGGTGCGGTGGCCGGCGCTCGCCGCGCTGGTGACGCTCGCGGTGGTGCTGGTGGTGCTGAACGTGGTCGAGCACCGGCGGGTGAACGCGGCGGCGGCGGTCGCGGAACCGGCCGCGGAAGCGGACCGGGAGGCGGGTGCGGAAGCGGCCGGGGACCCGGTTGTCGGTGGGCCTGTGTAGCGTTCGGGGTGAAAGAGGGCGTACGGCGCGAGGGGCGCGATATGCCCGCAGGTCGGGGCGGTTCCGCGGTGAGCGGCCGTTCGGTGGGAGGTAGATGTCGTCGTGACGGACACGGTCGAGGCGAGCGTGGGCGGGGCCGAATCGGGAGCCGGTCTGGAGCTGCCGGAGTCCTGGCGGGAGGTGCTGGGCGCCGAGACGGAGAAGCCGTACTTCGCCGAGCTGGCGGCCTTCGTGGCGGCCCAGCGCGCGGAGCACCAGGTCTTCCCGCCGAGCGGGCAGGAGTTCTCCGCGCTGGAGGCCACGTCGTACGAGAAGGTCCGGGTGCTCGTGCTCGGCCAGGACCCGTACCACGACGACGGCCAGGCCCACGGGATGAGCTTCTCGGTGCTGCCCGGCACCCGGACGCCGCCCTCGCTGCGCAACATCTTCAAGGAGCTGGACGCCGACCTCGGCATTCCGGCGCCGGACAACGGCTACCTGATGCACTGGGCCGAGCAGGGCGTGCTGCTGCTCAACGCGGTGCTCACGGTCCGTGCGCACGAGGCCAATTCGCACAAGGCCAAGGGCTGGGAGAAGTTCACCGACGCGGTGATCCAGGCGGTGAGCGCGCGCGAGGAGCCGGTGGTCTTCGTGCTCTGGGGCAACTACGCCAAGAAGAAGCTGCCGCTGATCGACACCGAGAAGCACGTGGTGGTCCAGGGCGCGCACCCGTCGCCGCTGTCCGCCAAGCTGTTCTTCGGCAGCCGCCCGTTCTCGCAGATCAACACCGCGCTGGAGGGCTTCGGCGTCGACCCGATCGACTGGCGGATCCCGGACCTCAAGCAGGCCTGAGCCGGTCCGGGCCGAGCCGCCCGGACCGGATCGTCTCCTGACGGTCCGTCTCCGCGCCGCGGGCCGCCCGTCGTTCACCTTCCGGTGGACGGCGGGCGGTACCCGGTGTGCGAAGCTGGGGCCGGACCGGGTCGCCGGGCCGGATCTGGGAGGGGCGGTACGTGCGCCGAGTTGGGCGAGGGGCTGGGTTCCGGCCGGCCGTGGGGGCGGTAGTGCTGGGGCTGGTGGCGGGGATCGCGGGCTGCGCCGGGGGGAGCCCGACGGGAGCGGTCGTTCCCGCCACCACACCCGCGGCGGTCGTGCCCGGGGCGGCGCCGGGGGTAGCGACCGCGTCCGGGCCGCCGGTGTCCGGCGCCCTGCCGCAGCTCCCCGGTCAGACCTTCTACGTCTCCGACCGGACCGCCGCCGCCCAGCAGGTGGCCGCCCTGCGCGGCCAGGGCCGGACGGCGGAGGCGGACACCCTGCTGCGGATCGCCTCCCGGCCCTCCTCGCAGTGGCTGACCGACCAGTCCGCCCGGGCCACCGCCGAGCAGGTGAGCCGGCGGGCCGCCGAGGCGGACCGGACGCCGGTCCTCGTCGCGTACAACATCCCGCACCGGGACTGCGGTCTCTACTCGGCCGGCGGCGCCACCGACGCGGCCGCCTACCGGGCCTGGGTCACCGGGCTCGCGGAGGCGCTCGGTGACCGCCGGGCCTGGGTGGTGCTGGAGCCCGACGCGGTCGCGCACACCCTGGACGCCTGCGGGGTCAAGGGCGACGCCGCCGCCGAGCGCTACGGCCTGCTGGCCTTCGCCGTCCAGGAGTTGAAGAAGCGTCCGCAGGTGCGGGTCTACCTGGACGCGGGCAACCCCGGCTGGGTGCAGGACCGGGCCGCGCTGGCCGAGGCCCTGCGCAAGTCCGGGGTCGCGGCGGCCGACGGCTTCGCGCTGAACGTCTCCAACTTCTACGCCACCGACCGCAGTACCGCGTACGGGGCCCAGCTGTCCGCCCTGCTGGACGGCAAGCACTTCGTCGTCGACACCAGCCGCAACGGCAACGGCCCGCTGGGCGCGGAGGCGTGGTGCAACCCGCCCGGCCGCGCGCTCGGCACGCCGCCCACCACGGAGACCGGGCAGCCGGGGGTGGACGCCTTCCTCTGGATCAAGAACCCGGGCGAGTCGGACGGCGAGTGCGGCCGGGGCGAGCCCCGGGCGGGCGAGTTCTGGCTCCCGTACGCGCTGGGCCTGGCGACGGCCGCCCCCGCCGCCGGGTAGGCCGCCGCCGGGTAGGCCGCCGCCGGACACCCCGCAGGGGTCCCCGGGTCCCTAGCCGGTCGCGCCGAGGAAGCTCTCCCAGCCGCCGGCCGGCGCCTGCCCGACGTTGAGGGTGCGCAGCTTGCGGAGGGTGGACTGGTCCTGCACCTCCAGCCACTCGACGAACTGCTTGAACGAGACCAGCCGGACCTCGGGCTTGCCCGCGATCGTCTTGAGGGTCTCCTCGACGGCGTCCATGTAGATGCCGCCGTTCCACTGCTCGAAGTGGTTGCCGATGAAGAGCGGCGCGCGGTTGCCGTTGTAGGCGCGGTCGAAGCCGGCCAGGTAGGAGTCCCTGGCCTGGGTGCGCCAGTCGTTGAACTTGGCCGGGTCCCCGTTGGTGACCTTCGACTGGTTGGCCAGGATGTTGTAGTCCATGGAGAGCACCTGGAAGGTGTGTCCGGGGAACGGGATGCTCTGCAGCGGGAGGTCCCAGACCTTCCCGTCCTGCACCTTCTGGGGCCAGATCTGCTGGCCGCCCTGGGAGCTGGCGTCGTACTTCCAGCCGAGCGCGGCGGCCGTCGGCAGCAGGGCCTTCTGCCCCTCCAGGCACGGGGTGCGGCCGCCGATCAGCTCCTTCTTGTAGTCGAAGGGGAGCGGGTCGACGTCGGTGAAGCCGGTGTTGGTCCGCCACTGGGTCACGAAGCCGACGGCCTGGTCGATCTCGCTCTGCCAGTCCTGGGGGCTCCACTTGTTGACGCCGTTGCCGTCCGGGCGGGTCGAGCAGAAGTGGCCGTTGAAGTGGGTGCCTATCTCGTGGCCGGCCAGCCAGGCCTGGCTGACGAGCTTGATGGTGTTCTTGACCGCGCCGTCCGACAGATAGGGGATGTCGGAGGCGCCGACCGAGTGCAGCGGCGGGTGGTACAGCTCGGACCTGCCCTTGGGCAGGGTGTATATGCCGGAGAGGAAGAAGGTCATCGAGGCCTTGTGCTCCTCGGCGAGCTTGAGGAACCGGGGGAACTGGCCGTCGTCGGTCGCTCCGGCGCCGTCCCAGGAGAACACCACGAACTGCGGCGGGCGCTCGCCGGGCTTGAGCTTCTCCGGCTTGGGCTGGTTGGGCTGCGGGCCGGTGTCGGAGGTCGAGCCGTCGCCGATCGGCGTGCCCTTGGCCGGGGTGCCGCTCGGGGAGGCGCCGGTTCCGGTGCTCGCCCCGCCGGTGGTGGGGGCGGGGGCGGGGCCCGAACCGGACCCGGAGGCGGAGGCCGATCCCGAGCCGCCCCCGGAGCAGGCCGTCACCGCTCCGAGGGCCGCGGTCGCGGCGGTGGCTGTGAGCACGGTCCTGCGCGAGATGCTGCCCATCGTCTCCCCTGGGGTCGTTCCGGACCGGGTATGGCCGTGGCCGTGCCCGCATCAGTCAATTCGGACAATTGAGTGATTATCCGTCGTTAGGATTGCATGCGAACACACGGGTCACCAAGGAACCGGGGGTCGCCGAACATGAACACGCTCGGCACGCCTGTGCGGGATGCGAAGAAATGTCTTCTGTTGCCGTCCTGTGACGCTTCGCCCGATTCGAGGGGCGTGCCGTCGCGGCGTCAGCCGAGCGGGATCCGGCGGTTGCGGCGCACGATCCGCGCGATGGCGGTGCTCACCGCGGTGGCCGCGGTGCAGGAGACCGCGAGGCTCAGCCAGGCGGTGTCGAACCAGTGGCTGTTGAGCCAGCCCAGGGTCACGATGTAGGCCGCCCAGATCATCGCGGCCAGCGCCGACCAGCGCAGGAAGCGGTGGGGGTGCGCGGGGGAGTGGCCGATGGCCAGGTCGAGAATGGTCCGCCCGGCCGGGACGAAGCGGGCGACCACGACCATGACGGCCGCCGCCCGGGTGGTGCGCGAGTCCAGCGCGTGCTGCACCCGTGCCACGCTCGCCGCGAGCTTCGGCCGGTGTTCCAGTCGCCGGTTGACCATGGGCGCGCCGCGCCGGGCCAGCTGGAGCAGCAGCAGATCGCCGAGGAAGGAGGCGGTGGCCACGCCCAGCCCGAGCAGTACGGGCGCGCCGTCTATCTGTGCCGTCTTGAGCACCGCGAGTATGACGAGCGTCCCGCTCGGGATGAAGGGGAGGAAGGCGTCGCCGAGCACGGCGCAGAGCGCCAGGGCACAGATCCACGAGGATCCGGCCAGTGTCGCGATGTCCATGTGCTTCCTCCCTCCAGGCTGCCCGGGGGAGCAGTGGTTGCAAGGGACAACGCTAGCGCCTCGACTTTTCATGCCATGAAGCACCCCGGCTGTGCGCCGGCTCACAGGATCCGGGCCGCACCGGCCGGACAGCGGCCCCGTCCGGGCCCGGGAACAGGCGGGGCCGGGGCCCGGAGCGGCGTGGTGGCGGGCCCGGGATCGGCGCGGGCGCGGGCCCGGAACTGGCACGAGCCCCCGGGGCGGGGTGCCGCTCCGGGGGCTCGCGGGGATCGGTCGGCGCTGGTCCAGCCCGACGATCTTGCTGTTGAGTGCGGATCCGGTTGGGTGATCCGCCGGGAACCAAGCCTGCCGGACGCCGGACACCGCCCGCGAGCCCTCCGACTGGCGACTTCCCGCGCTGGCGTGAAGTCGCCACGGGTGTTCGTCCGCTGGCTCTGTGTCAACCAGGACCCGGGATCCGAGGGGCCTCCGGCGACGGACGGGACGGGCGTTCGCGAACGGGTCGGCCGGGGCACGGCCCACCCGGGGCGGGGAACAGCGGGGCGGGGAACAAGGGCGACCTCGGCCGGGGTTGACCACAGTCGGCACCGGCGGCGGCACCGGCCGACCCGGTGGCCGGCACCGGTGCACCGCGCCGGCGGACGGAACGACCACGGCCAGGAGGACGGACGGTATGACGACCGAGGACAGGCGGGCGGAGCAGCGGGAGGACGGGAGCGCGGCCCCCGCCCCGGACGCGATCCGAGGGACGGCCCGGGGGACGGCGCCCGCCCCGCTGTCGATTCTCGACCTGGCCACCGTCGGGGTCGGCCACACCCCCTCGCAGGCACTCGCCGCGACCACCACGCTGGCCCGCAGCGCCGAGGAATGGGGCTACCACCGCTTCTGGGTGGCCGAGCACCACGGCATGCCCGGTGTCGCCAGCTCCACCCCGGCCGTCCTGCTGGCCCACCTCGGCGCCCACACCACCACCCTGCGGCTCGGCTCGGGCGGCGTGATGCTGCCCAACCACGCCCCGCTGGCGATCGCCGAGCAGTTCGGCCTGCTCGAAGCCCTCCACCCCGGCCGGATCGACCTCGGTCTCGGCCGTGCCCCCGGCACCGACGCCGCCACCGCCCGGGCGCTGCGCCGGGGCCTCGGCGAGGGCGCCGACGACTTCCCCCGCCAGCTCGCGGAGCTGACCCACTTCCTCGACGGCAGCTTCCCGGCCGAGCACGCCTACTCCCGGCTGACCGCGGTGCCGAAGGGCGAGGGGCGGCCGCCGGTCTGGCTGCTCGGCTCCTCCGGCTTCAGCGCCCAGCTGGCCGGCCGGCTCGGGCTGCCGTTCGCCTTCGCGCACCACTTCAGCAGCGTCAACACCCTCCCGGCCCTCGACCTCTACCGCTCGGAGTTCCGCCCCTCCGCGGTGCTCGACGAGCCGTACGCGCTGATCGGGGTGGGCGCGGTCGCGGCCGACGACCGGGACGCCGCCCGCCGCCTCGCCCGCTCCGCGGCCCTCGGCATGCTCCGGCTGCGCCGCGGCAACCCGGGCCCCATCCCCACGCCCGAGGAGGCCGAGTCCTACCCGTACAGCCCGATGGAGGCGGACTTCATCGACGAGTGGCTGGGCAACGTCGTGCTGGGCTCGCCCGGCGAGGTGGCCGACGGGCTGGAGGCGCTGCGCAAGCGGACCGGGGTGGACGAGCTGATGGTGACCTCGCACATCCACGGCCACGAGGCGCGGCTGCGTTCCTACGGGCTGATCGCCGAGGCGTACGGCTTGACCGGGGCGGCCCGGACCTCGGCCGGCTGACGGGCCCTAGCGGCTGTCCCGCCCGCCCCGGCCGCCGGGGGTGTCGCGCCCGTCGTGCCCGTCGCGGCTGTCCCGGCTGTCCCGGTTGTCGCGGAGTATGGCCGCGACGAGTTCCGCCTCGCCCGGGCGGGCGAAGTACCAGCCCTGGGCGGTGTCGCAGCCGGTGAGCCGCAGCCGTTCGGCCTGCGCGGCGCTCTCGATGCCCTCGGCGGTCACGGTCAGGCCGAGGGTGTGGGCGAGCTGCACCATCGCGCCGACGATCTGCTCGTCCGCGTCGCTCCGCCGCGCGCCGGACCCGGGGAGCTCCGCCCGGGAACCGGTCGGGGAGGGGTCGCGGAAGCCCTCGATGAAGGTGCCGTCCAGCTTCAGTACGTGCACCGGGAGCCGGGAGAGGTACGCGAGGTTCGAGTAGCCCGTCCCGAAGTCGTCGATCGCGATCCGGACGCCCATGTCGGCGAGCGCCTGGAGTGCCTGGAGCGGGCGTCCGCCGGGGCCGAGCAGCGCGCTCTCGGTGATCTCCAGCTGCAGCAGCCGGGCCGGCAGACCGGTGCTTTCGAGGGCCTGGGCGACATCGGCGACCACGTCGGAGTCCCAGATCTGCCGGGCGGCCAGATTGACGCTCACGAAGGTCTCGGTCTCGGGGAACTCCGTGAGCCAGCGCCGCGCCTGGCGGCAGGACTCCTCCAGCACCCACTTGCCGAGCGGCACGATCGCCCCGGACTCCTCGGCGAGCGGGATGAAGCGGTCCGGCGAGAGCGTCCCGTAGCGGGGGTGGCGCCATCTGACCAGGGCCTCGGCGCCGTGCACGGTACCGTCGGCGAGGCCGACCAGCGGCTGGTACTCGATGGTGAACTCGCCGCGCTCCAGCGCCGGCCGCAGCGCGGTCGCGAGCAGCTGGCGGGTCAGCTGGTGGGCACCCCGGTCGGGGTCGTAGAGGGTCCACCGGGCCCGGCCGTCGGCCTTGGACCAGTACAGGGTGGCGTCGGCGTCCTTGACCAGGTCGGTGGGGGTGGTCTCGCGCACCGAGCGCTCGACGACGCCGACGCTGGCGGTGACCACCAGCCGGTGGCCGGCCACGTCGAAGGGCCGTTCCAGGGCTTCGAGGATCCGGGCGGCCAGGTCGGTCAGCTGGTCGCTGCCCCGGCTGTCGGTCACCAGGACGGCGAACTCGTCACCGCCCATCCGTGCCACCAGCCGGCCGCCGTGCGCGGAGAAGCCGCGCCGCAGCCGGGTGGCCACGGCGATCAGCAGCTGGTCGCCGATGTGGTGGCCGAGCGTCTCGTTGATCGCGGCGAACCCGTCGAGGTCCAGGTAGCAGACGCCGACCCGGGGGCCGTCGGCCCCGTCCCCGACGGCCGGGGCGGCGGGTGCGGGCGCCGGCGGGGGCGTCGTCGACCGGTCGGCGGTGAGGCAGGCGGCGTCGAGGCGTTCGAAGAAGTACGTCCGGTTGGGCAGGCGGGTCAGCGGGTCGTGCAGGGCCTGGTACTCCAGCCGGTCGCCGAGCCGGCGCTGCTCGGTGATGTCCTCGACCAGGGCGAGGGTGTAGAGCGGCCCGCCCGCGGCGTCCCGGATCAGCGAGACGGTCAGCTTGCTCCAGACCGTCCGGCCCTCGCGGTGCTTGAGCTGCTTCTCGACCCGGAGCCGGTCGCGCTCGCCGTCGACGAGGGCCGGGAAGAGCCGGTGCGGCATGCCCTCGGGGTCGACGATCTCGTGGATGTGGGTCTGCGCGAGTTCGCCGACGGTACGGCCGACGAGCGTGGCGAAGGCGGGGTTGACCTCGATGATCCGGTCCTCGGGGTCGATCAGGGCCATACCGATACCGGCGTCCCAGAAGGCGGCCCGCAGCCTGGCCTCGCTCACCCGCAGGGCGTCCAGCAGCCGGTCGTCGCCCTCGGTGGCGGCCGGTCCCGGCTCCGGGGTCCCGTCGCCGGGGCTGTCGTCCGCCGTCCGGTGGGTGTCGCCGGAGAGCGGCCGCGCGCAGGTCGGGCAGAGCGCGGCGCCGTCGGCCACGGCATCCAGGACGGCCTGGGCGGTGCCGTTGGTGCCGGCGGCGGCGCTGCCGGGGCCGGTGCCGTTGGCGCTGCCGCCGGGGCGGACGGCGGGCGGGGGGAGACGGTGGTGCGCCCGTGGCTCCTCGCGCCGTACGCCGGGGTGGTGAGCGTCGGCCCCCTCGTTCTGGCCCGGCACGGCATGCTCCCGTCCGCTGCTGACGCTTGACGCTGGTCCGGCCGGTCACCCGACTTCGGCGGCCGGCTCCGCACCCTGCCGGGGCTCCTGGGAGGCGGGCGGCGCGGCGGAACGCTCGGGACGGAGCGGGCCGGGACGAAGCCCGCCTGAGGAACCGTGAGGAACAGGTGCTGCGGCCGATCATAGGACGCGACGGCAACGCGCGGTGACCGCCGCCAGGGTGATTCGTCGGCTTTGGGGGCAAGTACGGCGATACATGCGGACGCCCCCGGTACACATCACATGACGTGCACCGAGGGCGCGTGCTCCGACAGTGCGCCCTCGGGCCCCGGCGGAGCGCCGAACACGCGCCCCACCGGGGCCGAGGAGCAGAAGGAGCAGGTGGAGCAGAAGGACCGGACGGTCAGCCGGCCAGCGAGGCCGTGAGGGTGATGGTGGTGCCGGTCAGGGCCTGGCTCACCGGGCAGTTCGCCTTGGCGTCCTCGGCGGCGGCCACGAAACCGGCCTCGTCCAGCCCGGGCACCTCACCGGTGACGGTGAGGTGGATGCCGGTGATGCCGGTGCCCGGCTGGAAGGTGACATCGGCCTGGGTGTCGAGCTTGGTGGGCGGGGTGCCCGCGCCCGTCAGGCCGTGCGAGAGCGCCATCGAGAAGCAGGCGGAGTGGGCGGCGGCGATGAGCTCCTCCGGGCTGGTCAGCCCGTTCGGAGCCTCGGCGCGGGCCGGCCAGGAGACCGGGAACTCGCCGATGCCGGACGACGCGAACGCCACCTGGCCCTTGCCGTCGACCAGGTTGCCTTCCCAAGCGGTGCGGGCGGTGCGGGTGGTTGCCACGATCGGTACCTCCATCGAATGAGGAACTGCTGGGTCGTCACGTCCGGTCATGCCGCCGCCCAGCCTACGTGCAGGTCGGGGGCCTGCCACAAGTAGCGCCTCGGTCTGCCGAGTCCGAAAATCCCTCGGCCGCCCCGGCGGGCGCGGCTTCCGGAGGCCGGGCCCGGGCAGCTCGGAGCGGCGTCCGGCGGTCGGTCCGTGTGCCGTCCATATCGTGGACCGATCGGCCAAATGGTGCGGGCCCGTGCCGGGCGCCCTGTTAGATTTGCCCGGGCCCGGGCCCGGCCGCCGGACGGCCGGGCGCAAGACCGAGAGAGCCGCGGAGCCTGCCCGATGACCGACCGCCCCACGACCCCCGATGCCGGACTGCCCGAGGGGGTCGACGACGCCGTGCGGGCCGAGCTGACCAGCCTGCGCGAGAGCATCGACAACATCGACGCCGCGGTGGTCCACATGCTGGCCGAGCGCTTCAAGGCGACCCAGCGGGTCGGCCGGCTCAAGGCCGAGCACAAGCTCCCCCCGGCCGATCCGGCCCGCGAGCGCGCCCAGATCAAGCGCCTGCGCGAGCTGGCCGCCGGCGCGCACCTGGACCCGGTGTTCGCGGAGAAGTTCCTCAACTTCATCATCGCCGAGGTCATCCGCCACCACGAGGCCATCGCGAGCGACGCCGTGACCAGCGGGAACGACGCCGTCTGACGGCCCGCGCGGCCGGCGCCGCCGGCCGGGGCCGGAGCCGGCGCCGCGGTGGGCCGGAGCCGCCGTCGCCACGGGCCCGGCGGAGGTCGGGCCCGTGGCATGTCGGGCATGGGTAAAAGCCCGATTTCGCCTGGATCCCCGATTGGCGTAGCGTGCGGGTTCCCCCGCAGCCGGAGAGTGGAGCAGCGACGATGGCGGTGAACCTGCCGGACACGCACGGCGGCGATGCCGGGGCCGGGACCGCCGCCCCCGGTGCCCCGGTCGGGGGCCGGGCCGAGGCCCGGCGGGCCCGCCGGGCCGCCGAGGGCCGCCGGAGCAGGGCACCGAAGAACGGGTCGCCGAAGAAGGGCCGGGCGGGGCGCCGGCCGAGGCCGTGGTGGATCGAGATCCCGGCCATGGCGGCGGTGGGCCTGGTGGTCGCGCTGCTGATCAAGACCTGTCTGTTCCAGGTGTTCACCATCCCCTCCGGCTCGATGGAGAACACCCTGCGGATCGGCGACCGGGTCGGCGTCAACAAGTTCGCCCCGCTGACCGGCTGGAAGCCGGAGCCGGGCCAGCCGGTGGTGTTCAAGGACCCGGGCGGCTGGCTGCCGCCACAGGCGACCGACGGGAACCCGCTGACCGACGCGCTGGGCTCGGCGCTCTCCTTCGTCGGCCTGGTGCCGCCGAAGGACGACAACTACCTGGTCAAGCGGGTGATCGCGACCGGCGGGCAGACCGTGCAGTGCGCGGGCAGCACGCTGACCGTCGACGGGGCCAAGGTCGACGAGCCGTACCTCCACCCCGGGGACGACTCCTGCGCCGGTCTGGACTTCGGCCCGGTGACGGTGCCGCAGGGCCACGTCTGGGTCGAGGGCGACCACCGCAGCGACTCCGCCGACTCCCGGTACCACCAGCGGGGCCCGGGCGGGGGCGCGGTGCCGGTGGACAATGTGGTCGGTCCGGTGTCGGCCGTGGTGTGGCCGCTCGGCCACCTCGACTGGTTCGGCTGGGTCGGCCGCTGATCCGACCGGGACCGGGATCGGCGCGGGACCGGTCCCGCGCCGGGCGGCTCCCGGCTACCGCTCCCGGCCGAGTTCCTTCTGCCGGGCGTCCTCCGCCCCGGCGGCCCGCGCGAGCCGTTCGCCGAGCGCGGTCGCGCCCGCCGGAACCGCCGCGCGGTCCGCGTCCCCTCCGGCCTTCCCGCTTCCGCCGTCCTTCCCGGAGGCGTCCGCGGCGGCGGGCTTGCTCGCCTGGGCCGCGAAGGCGCCGGCCAGGACCAGCAGACCGCCGGTCACCTGCGGCAGGCCGAGGTGCTCGCCGAGCAGGACCCAGGCCAGCACGGTCGCCACGACCGCCTCCAGATTGGCCACCACACCGGCGACCGGCGGCGACAGGTGGCGGACGGCGACGACCCCGGTCAGATAGGCGAGCACGGTCGCGACCAGGACCATCCAGGCGGCCGGCAGCAGCGCGGGCAGGGTGTGCCCGTTCATCACCACGTCCCCGCCGAGCTTGCCCCAGTCCGCCTGCCAGGGGCGGGTGAACGCGGTGAGCACGACCGAGCCGATCAGCAGGCCGTACGCGCTGACGGCGATCGGGTCGACGGGGCGGTCGCCCCGGCTGCCCGCGTCGGCGAGCACGAAGTAGCCGACCTGGCAGCAGGCGGCGCCCAGCGCGAACAGCACGCCGAGCAGGTCGAAGCTCAGCCCGTTCCACACCTCGACCACGCAGGCGAGTCCGGCGACCGCGACGCCGGCGCCGATCGCCGCGCCCCGGCTGATCGGTCGGCGCTGGACGAACCGGACGTAGCCGATGAGCAGCGGCGGGCCGAGGTACTCGATCAGGAGGGCGACGCCGACCGGGATCCGCGAGATGGCCGCGAAGTAGCAGGCCTGCACGCCCGCGACGGCCAGCAGGCCGAAGCCGATCAGCAGGCCGGGCCGCCGCAGCACGGCGTCACGGTGGCGGTAGGCCAGCGGCAGCAGGACGACGGCGGCGCCGGTCACCCTCAGCCAGACCACGTGCAGGGGCGACAGCCCGGCCTCGATCAGTGGTTTGGCCGCGGTGCCGGAGCCGCCGAAGGCGACCGCGGAGACGAGGGCGAGGGTGAGACCGAGGGTGCGGCCGGAGGGACGGCCGAGCGGGGGCTTCGAGCTGTGCACCGACGAATTGTGACAGTAGGACCGCAATCCCGGTAAGGGGTCATTTCGTTATTCGGTCCTGGACGTCACGCGGAGTGACAGCCCGCTACCGACCGCAGCGCCGGTCGGAGTCACCGACCGGCGCTGCCGGCCGCAGCCGAGGGCCGCGGTTACTGGCCGGAGCCGGTCCCGGTGCCCGCGTCCGCCCCCGTGCCGCCGCCGGACCCGGTGCCCGTGCCGCCGGTGCCGCCGGTCGGCTGCGGCGCCGTGGTCGGCCCGGTGGTCGGGGCGGTGGTCGGCGCCGGGGTCCTGGTCGGCTGCGGCGTCGTCGGCTGGGTCGGGGTGCTGGTCGCCCCGCCGGTGCCGCCGGTCGGCTGCGGTGCCGTGGTCGGCCCGCCCGACGGCGTGGCGGTGGGCTCCGAACCGGTGCCCGAGCCGCCCGACCCGCCCGACCCGCCGGAGCCGCCCGTGCCGCCCTGACCGCCCGTGCCGCCCTGCGGCGACGGCTCGCCGGAGGGCGTCGCCGGCCCGTCCGGGGTGGTCGGCGCGGAGCTCGCCCCGCCCGAGGGGCTGGGCGAGGCGCCGGCGCCGGAGGAGCCCCAGCCGCCGCGCCCGGAGTCGTCCGCGCCCGTGGGCGCCGGGAAGTCGGCGACCGGCTGGCCCTTGAGCGCCGCCTTCATGTAGGCGGTCCAGATCTGCGCGGGGTACTGGCCGCCCGCCGCGCCGTCGAGCCCGCCGGTGCCGTTCAGGCTGACCTGGGCGCCGGTGCCCGGGTCCTGGCCGAACAGCGCGACCGAGGTGACCAGCTCCGGGGTGTACCCGACGAACCACACCGACCGGTGCTCGTCGGTGGTGCCGGTCTTGCCCGCGGCCGGGCGGCCCAGCGCCTTGGCCCGCCAGCCGGTGCCGCCCTGGTCGGCCACCACGCCCTGGAGCATCGAGGTGACCTGGCGCGCGGTCTGCTCGCTCACCGCCTGGGTGGTCTTGTGGGCGGGCAGCGCGAGCGGCTCGCCCTCGCGGTCCACCGACTGCACCAGCCACGGGGTGATCTGCTTGCCGCCGTTGTCCAGCGTCGCGTACACGCCCGCCATGTCGAGCACGCTGGGGGTGGAGGTGCCCAGCGGGATCGACGGCACCGCGTTCAGGTCGGGGGTGTTGCTGGGCAGGCCGAGCGCGATCGCGGTGTCCCGCACCTTCGCCAGCCCGGTGTCCTGGGCGAGCTGGGCGAAGGCCGAGTTCACCGACCAGTCGGTGGCCTGCTGGAGGGTGATCTGGCCGTAGCTCTTGTCGCCCTCGTTCGGCGGCGCGTACGCGGTGCCCTTCCCGCCGCGGACCTTGCGCTCGCTGGTGCCGTCGTAGACGGTGCGCGGGGTGACGGTCTGGCCGGTCTGGGTCTTGGCGTTGTTCTCCAGGGCCGCCGCCAGGGCGATCGCCTTGAAGGTCGAGCCCGACTGGTAGTCCCGCCGGGTCGCGTTGTCGATGTAGTGCTTGGTGTAGTCGACCCCGCCGTACAGGGCGACCACGGCCCCGGTCCTCGGGTCCACCGAGGCGGCGCCGGCCTGGACGGCGGCGTCCTTCTTCCGCTTGTCCGGGTTGAGGGTGTCGTGCAGCTGGGCCTGGACGGAGTCCTGGAGGGCCTGCTGACGGGTCGGGTCGACGGTCAGCCTGATCGTGTAGCCGCCCTTGGCCAGCTCCGACTCGCCGATGATCTGGTTGGTGGTGAGGTACTCGGTCGCGGCGTTGACCAGGTAGCCGGCCTGGCCGGACAGTCCGAGCTGCGCCTGCGGGTCCCTGACCTCGGGGAAGGCGGTGGCGGCCCGCTCCTCGGCGGACAGCCAGCCCTCCTTCACCATGCCGTCGAGCACGTAGTTCCAGCGGTTGACGGCGTTCTGCTTGCCCGCCGGGGTGGCGGTGGCGACGTCGTACGCGCTGGGGGCGTTCAGCAGGGTGGCCAGGTAGGCGCCCTGGGCGGCGTCGAGCTGGGCGGCGTCGACACCGAAGTACTGCTGGGCGGCGGCCTGGACGCCGTACGCGCCGCGCCCGTAGTACGAGGTGTTGAGGTAGCTGGAGAGGATCTCGTCCTTGGTCTCGGTGGCGTCCACCTTGATCGCTATGAAGAGTTCCTTCACCTTGCGGGTGACCGACTGCTGCTGGTTCAGGTAGGTGTTCTTCACGTACTGCTGGGTGATCGTGGATCCGCCCTGGGTGCCCTCGCCCTTGGCCGTGTTGACGGCGGCGCGGACCATGCCGGGCACGTTGACGGCGCCCTCGTGGTAGAAGTTGCGGTCCTCGGCGGCCAGGGTCGCGTGCTGGGCGGCGGGGGAGACCTTGTCCAGCGGCACGTTCTGGCGGTTGGTCTGGCCGGTCCGGGCGAGCACCGAGCCGTCCTGGTAGAGCCAGGTGTTGCTCTGGGTGGTCGCGGCCGCGTGCGCGTCCGGCACCTTCACCAGGGCGATGCCGAGGGCGAACAGGCCGACCCCGAGCAGGACCGAGGCCACCAGGCCCACCAGGGTGATCCGCCAGGTCGGTATCAGCCGGCGCCAGCCGGTGCGTCTCGGCCGTCGGACCTTGGTCTTCCGGGTGCGCTGCGCGCCGCTCGGGGCATTACGGGACAAAGCGGCGGCCTTTCCTGCGGGCGAACGACGGGGAGGGTGCACGGGTCGGGCGGCGGCACGTAGTACGGCCGGGCCGGCCCGCGCGGACAGGACCGTCGGCGGTCGGGGGCCTTTGCCCCTTTTCCGGTGTACAGCCCAGAACGCGCCGAAGGTACCGGTTGGCTCCACCGCGACGGGAAGCGAGACCGACATCACACACAAATCGGGCGTCAATGGGCAGCGAAAAGCCGGAGAGCCCCTCGTGTGAACGAGAGGCTCCCCGGTGTCGGTGCGCCGCCAGGGACTCGAACCCCGGACCCGCTGATTAAGAGTCAGCTGCTCTAACCAACTGAGCTAGCGGCGCCTGTCTGACGGGGAAAACAATACACGCTTCCGAAGGGTGCCTCGAACCACCTGGAAGTCACCGGGGGCCACCTGTCCGTTTCCGCCCGGTTGGGGTGGAGTTTGTCGACGGTTAGGGTGGTTTTGTGCCCAGCTCCCACCCCGGTCGCCGGAACGCTCGGCGCACCTCCGCCCCGATCTCCGCCCCGACCTCGGCCCCGGCCCGGCCCGGGGCCGCCACCGGGGCCGTCGCCGCGCTGCTGCTGCTCAGCGCGGTGGCGTACACCGCGTGGGTGCTGGAGGTGGTGCTCAGTACCGGGCTCGACCCGGTCCAGGCCTACATCAGCGAGCTCGCCGCCGAGGACCAGCCGCTGGGCGGCCTCTTCCGGGCCACCGACCTGGTCGCCGGACTCGCCGTGCTGGCGGCCGCCCTGCTCGCGCTGTCCGCCTTCCACCTCCGCCGCCCGGCCCGGCCGGAGGCCGGCGGGAGCCGGGGTCGGCGGCCCTGGGCGGCGGGCGGCTGGGCCGCGCTCGCCCTGTTCGGCGCGGCCACCGCCGCCGACTCCCGGCTGCCACTGAGCTGCGCGCCCACCAGCGACGAGATGTGCGCCGCCCGCGAGACCGCCGGTCTCGTCCCCGCCACCCACACCGCGCACGCCGTGACCAGCAGCCTGGCCGTGCTCGGCGCGCTCGGCGGCCTGACCGCGCTCACCGTCGCCGCCCGGCGCTACCACCGGTGGCCGCCGGTGGCCCGGTACGGGCCGTGGCTGCTGGGCGCCGAGGTGCTCGCCACCGGCTGGAGCCTGAGCGCGATCGCCGCCTTCGAGGCGGGCCACGGCACCTGGGCGCTGGGTGCCGGCCAGCGGCTCCAGGTGCTGCTCGTCGCCCTCTGGCTCGCGCTGCTCGCGGCGGCCGTCGGCCTGCCGGGCCGGACCGGCGCCTCCGGCGGGGACACCGCCGGAAAGGCCGGGGCGGTCGCCGAGGGTGCGGTCCGCGAGGCCCCGGCCGCCGCCGCGCCGTCCCGGGCCCAGCGACGGGATCCGGTATGACCGGCGCCCGGGGCCCGGCCGCGAACGGCGCCGGAGGCCCGGAGGGCGCTGACGGTCCGGGCGGCCCGGGCGGCCTGGGCGGCACGGGCGGCACGGAGGATCCTGGCGGCCCCGAGGGCGCGCCCCCTTCCCGGTCCGGCCCGGCGCCGGCCGCCTTCGTCCGGATCGACGGCACCCCGCTGCACGTCCGGGTCGAGGGCCTGGGGCCGGTCTGCCTGCTCACCGGCGGGCTCGGCAGCAGCTGGTTCGACTGGGACCTCGTGGTCCCCTTCCTCACCCCCTACCGCACCGTCGTCCGCTTCGACCGGCCCGGCTACGGCCTGAGTGCCCCCGAGCCGGCCGACCGGCCCGTCCCGACCGCCGCCGGGGAGGCCCACCGGATCCGGGCCGTCCTCGACGCGCTCGGCCTGCCCGGGCGCTGCACGGTGGCCGGGCACTCGCTGGCCGGCTTCCACGTCGAGGCGTTCGCGCGGCTCCACCCCGAGCGGACGGCCGGGCTGGTCCTGCTGGACGGCAGTGTCGAACCGGACCCCCGGCCGCGCCCCGCGCCCGGCCTGCGGGACTTCGCGGCGCGCGCCGCCGCGGCCGCCGCCACCGCCGTCGCCGTGCCCTACCTGCTCGGGCCCGCCGTGCGCCGGACGGTCGCCCGGGCCACCACGGTGCGGCACGAGGACCTCGCCCCGGCGCCGCTGGTCCGGCACTGCTACCGCACCGGACGCTCGCTGCGGGCGCTGCTCCGGGAGAACACCCACTACCTGGACATGGCCGCCGAGCTGGCCGCGCTGCGCCGCACCGCGCCGCTGCCGGCGGGCCTGCCGGTGACCGTGCTCGCCGCCGACGACGGCCTGAGCGGGCCCCGGACCGAGGAGTGGCTGACCGCCCAGCGGGGGCTGGCCGACCTCCTCGGCGCGGAGTACCGGCGCACCGCCCCGGCCGGGCACCTGCTGATGTTCGACCGGCCGGACGCGGTGGCCTCGGCGGTCCTGGACACCTCCCGCGGGCCGGGCTGAAACCCCCAGCCGGACTGAACCCCTGCCGGGCCGGGCCCGCCGGGGCGGCTCAGCCGCCGCTGGCGTTGTCCGCCCCGACCACCCGGCGCAGGGCCCGGGAGATCGGCTGCTCCTGGGCGACCGCCCGGAAGGACTTCCGCAGCTCGGAGTGGACCCGGCCGGGGAAGAGCCGGCGGTCCAGCTGCGCGGCCCAGAGCAGTCCGGCCAGCTGCAGGTCCCGCTGGGCCGAGGGGGAGGTGCCCCGAGGGCCGGAAGCACCCCGCACGGTGGCGGCGATCCGCTCGGCGATCTCGGCGCCGACGGTGGCGCGCACCGGAAGCCAGGCGCGGTACGGCACCAGCAGGAGGAACAGCCGGCGTTCGAGGGTCAGGTGCCCGCTCGCCACCAGCCGTTCCCGGAAGATCCGCACCGCCGGCCCCCGCGGTACCCGGCGCAGGGCCGCGTCCAGCCCGGGCCGGCGCCCCTTGGGGGCCTGCCCCAGCCGGTCGAGCACCTCGGCGGTGACCTCGTCGCGCGCCCCGACCGGACGGAACCCGGTGATCCGCCGGTCCTCGACCTCGATACCGCCGGTCAGCAGCAGCTCGGCGAGCACGGCGGCCGCGATCGCCCGCTGGAAGCCGTTCCGGGAGACCCGCAGGGTGCCGCTGTCCGGGTCGGTGAAGAGCAGGACCAGCTCCTCCGCGAGCGCGAGCGGGAGGCGGTCGGAGGCGGCGTACGGATCGGGGGGACCGAGGGGAGCCACGGCGACAGCACCTCCGGTGCGAGGACGGACACCCACGCTATCCGCGGAACCGCCGCCGTTCCGGGCCTTCGGGGAAACGGGGAGGAACGATCGGGGGCGCGGGAACGCCGAAGGCCCCCTCGCTGCTGCGAGGGGGCCTTCGACCGTCGGTGCGCCGCCAGGGACTCGAACCCCGGACCCGCTGATTAAGAGTCAGCTGCTCTAACCAACTGAGCTAGCGGCGCCTGCTGACCTGGAAGACATTACACGCAATCGGGCCGATCCGCCGAATCGCGACAGCGCGGTCACCCACCGTGGTCGCGGGGGCGGTGGGTGACCGGCGGTCCGGCGAGAAGGATCTCGAAGGCCCCGGCGGTGGACGCCCCGTCATCCCTCCGGGAAGTGGCAGGCGGCCCGGTGGTCGGGGGCCGGGGCACCCGCGGCCGCCGGCAGCGGGCCCGCGCCGGTGAGCGGCGGCGCCTCCGTCTCGCACCGGCCGCGCGCCCCCGCGTCGAGTCCCGCGTACACCGGGCAGCGGGCGCGGAACGGGCAGCCGGTGTGCCGGACGGTGGGGGAGGGCGGGTCGCCGGCCAGCAGGATCCGGGTCCGGGTCCGTTCGGCGGCCGGGTCCGGCAGCGGGACCGCCGAGAGCAGCGCCCGGGTGTAGGGGTGCCGTGGCCGGTCGAAGACGGCGGACACCTCGCCCTGTTCGACCGTCCGCCCCAGGTACATCACGCTCACCCGGTCGGCGAGGTGCCGGATCACCGAGAGGTCGTGCGAGACGAAGAGATAGGAGAGGCCCAGCTCCGCCTTGAGGGACTGGAGCAGGTTGAGCACCCCGGCCTGGATCGAGACGTCCAGCGCGGAGACCGGCTCGTCCAGGACCAGCAGCCGGGGCCGGACGGCCAGCGCGCGGGCGATCGAGATCCGCTGCCGCTGCCCGCCGGAGAACTGGTGCGGGTAGCGGACGGCGTGGGCCGGGTCGAGGCCGACCTGGCGGAGCAGTTCGGGCACCCGGCGGGCGATCTCGTCCTTCGCGGCCCGCTGGGCGCGCAGGGGTTCGGCGACGATGTCGCCGACCGGCATCCGGGGGTCGAGGCTGGCCATCGGGTCCTGGAAGACGATCTGCAGATCGGACCGCATCCGGTGGGCCTCGGCGCGGGAGAGCGCGGCGGTGTCCCGGCCGAGCAGCTCGATCCGTCCGGACTCGGGGGCGGCGAGGCGCAGCAGCTCGAACAGGGTGGTGGACTTGCCGGAGCCGGACTCGCCGACCAGACCGAGGGTCTCCCCCTCCCGGATCGACAGCTCGACGCCGTCCACCGCGTGGACCGAGCCGATCCGGCGCTTGAACACGGTGCCCTTGAGCAGCGGGAAGGTCTTGGTGAGCCCCTCGACCTCCAGGACCGGCGGGCGCTGCTCCCGGGGGACCGGTGCGGCGGCGGACGCGGCCGGGACCTCGGGCACGGGGTAGACCTCGGTGGGCGCGGGCCGCCGTTCGGCCAGCTCGCCGGCCCGGACGCAGGCCGCCAGGTGGGCGGTCGCGCCGTCGGCCCCCGTGCCGGGGTCCGAGCCCGCCGTCCCGTCGCCGGTCAGCGGCGGTTCGGCCGTGCGGCAGCGGTCCTCGACCAGCGGGCAGCGGGCGGCGAACGGGCAGCCCGGCGGCAGTTCGGCCATCGGCGCGGGCGTGCCGGGTATCGGCACCAGCGGTCCGCGGTTCCCGTCCAGCCGGGGGACGGCCCCGACCAGGCCCAGCGTGTACGGGTGGCGCGGCGCGGCGAACAGCTCGTCCACGCCCGCCGTCTCGACCACCCGGCCCGCGTACATCACCGCGACCCGGTCGGCCATCCCGGCGATCACCCCGAGGTCGTGGCTGACCAGGACGAGCGCGGCGCCGGTCTCGCGGCGGGCGGTGCGCAGCACGTCGAGCACCTGGGCCTGGATGGTGACGTCCAGGGCGGTGGTGGGTTCGTCGGCGAGCAGCACGTCGGGGTCGTTGGCGACGGCCATGGCGATCATGGCGCGCTGCCGCATGCCGCCGGAGAACTCGTGCGGGAAGCTGTCGAGGGCGCGGTCGGGGGCGGGGATGCCGACCAGGTCGAGCAGTTCGGCGGCGCGCTTGCGGGCGGCGGCGCGGTCGAGGCCGGGCCGGTGGATCCGCAGCGCCTCGACGAGCTGGTCGCCGATCCGGTAGACGGGGGTGAAGGCGGAGAGCGGGTCCTGGAACACCATGGCGATCCGGCGGCCGCGGACGGCGGCCAGCTCGCGTCCGGGCAGGCCGATCAGCTCGCGGTCGTCCAGCCGGACCGAGCCCCGGACCCGGGCGGTGCCGGGCAGCAGGCCGAGCACGGCCAGCGCGGTGACGGACTTCCCGGAGCCGGACTCGCCGACGATGCCGAGGGTCTCGCCCCGGTGCAGGGTGAGGTCGACGCCGCGCACGGCGGGGACGGGGTCGGCGCCGCGCGGGCCGGTGAAGTCGACCCGCAGGTCGCGGACGCTCAGCAGCGGGGTTCCGGTGGTGGTGGTCGTGGCGGTGGTGGTCACGCGCTGGTCCCCTTCCTCGTGGCGCGGGCGCGGGTGCGGGACCGGCGGGGTCGCCGGGCGCCCTCGGAGGTGGGGTCGAGGGCGTCCCGCAGCCCGTCGCCGATCAGGTTGACCGCCAGGACGAAGAGCACCAGCAGCCCGGCGGCGAAGTAGAACAGCCAGGGGAAGACCGGGGCCTCGCTGGTGCCGGCGGCGAGCAGGGTCCCGAGCGAGACGTCCGGTGCCTTGACGCCGAAGCCGAAGTAGGAGAGCGCGGTCTCGCTCATCACGGCGCCGCCGACCGCGATCGTGGCGTCGATGATCAGGAAGGAGGCGACGTTCGGCAGGATGTGCCGGAAGATGATCCGCAGCGGACGGACGCCCATGAACTGCGCGGCGCGCACGAACTCCCGCTCCCGCAGCGAGATGGTCATCGAGCGGACCACCCGGGCGGTGATCATCCAGTTGAACAGGGCGAGCAGCAGCACGAAGGCGAGCCAGCCGGCGCCCTTCAGCCGGGGCGAGACGATCGTGATGACCAGGAAGCTGGGGAAGACCAGCATCAGGTCGACCAGGAACATCAGCAGCCGGTCGGTCCAGCCGCCGAAGTAGCCGGCGCAGGCGCCGACCAGGGAGGCCAGCACGGTCGAGAAGAGCGCCACCAGCAGGCCGATGACCAGCGACTTCTGGAGTCCGCGGATCGTCTGCGCGAAGACGTCCTGGCCGACCCCGTTGGTGCCGAACCAGTGGGTGCCCGAAGGCGGTTGGCGCAGCGCGCCGTAGTCGGGGGTGGCGTAGTCCCAGGGCGTGACCAACCCGCCGCCGAAGGCGAGCAGGAACAGCAGCAGGACGACGACCACGCCGACCACCGCCCAGCGGGCGGCGAGCAGCCGGGCGAGGACGATCCGCCCCCGGCCGGTCGGTCCGGGAGCGGCGGGAGCGGTGGGGGTGCCGGGGCCGGTGGGTTCGGCGGGGCCGGCGGACTCCGCGATGACGGCGGTCAAGGGGGCTCTCCTCGGTTCAGGACCGCACGCGCGGGTCGAGGGCGGCGTGCAGGGTGTCGGCGAGGAAGCCGGAGGCGAGGACCACGACCGCCGCGAACAGGTTGACCGCGACGACCGCGTTGACGTCCTGCTCGTTGACGGACTGGATGAACCATTCGCCCATGCCGTGCCAGCCGAAGATGGTCTCGGTGAACGCGGCGCCGGTGAAGATGCCGAGGAAGCTGTACGCGAACATCGTCGACATCGGGATCACCGCCGTCCGCAGCCCGTGCTTGACCAGGGCGCGGCCCCGGGTGAGGCCCTTGGCCTCGGCGGTGCGCAGGTAGTCGGAGCCGAGCACGTCGAGCATGGTGCCGCGCTGGTAGCGGCTGTAGGTGGCGAGGCCGCCGAGCGCCAGCGAGAGGGTGGGCAGCAGCAGGTGCAGCGCCCAGTCGGCGAGGTGGGCGCCGAGGCCGCCGCTGAGGCCGGGGGTCTCGTACCCGGTGAACGGGACGACCTCGTGGCCGACGGCGTCCTTGGCGGCGATGGCGCCGTTCTTGAGGAACAGGGCGACCAGGAACACCGGGGTGGAGAGCAGTACGAAGGAGAGCACGGTGAGCAGCCGGTCGGAGATCCGGTACTGCCGCACGGCGCTCCACGCCCCGGCGGCGACACCGAGCACCATGCCGAGCAGGCTGCCGATCAGCAGCAGCCGCAGCGACACCCAGACCCGGCGGCGGAAGTCGTCCATCACCGGGGTGTCGTGGATGGTGCGGCCGAGGTCGCCGTGCAGCAGCAGGCCGCCCGCCCAGTGTCCGAACCGTTCGACGACCGGGGTGCGGTCGTTCAGATTGAGGTCGGTGAGCTGGCGTTCGACCGAGGCGGCGGCCGGGCGCGGCACCTTCGCCTCGAAGTAGACGCGCGGCTGCAGCGCGGCGCCGGCCAGTGCGTACGCCAGGAAGACGGCGGCGACCAGCAGGGCGGCGTAGTAGGCGAACCGCTTGGTCAGGTAACGGAGCATCAACGGCCGCCCGGGGTGGGGGCGGAGCCGACGCGTCTGGTGGGCATCGGAGGGTGGCCTTCGGGTCGGGGGGTGGGGGAGCGGGGCACCGGGGGTGCGGGCGCCGAGGGGTGGAGGGGGCGGGCGGGTCGTGGGTGGTCCCGGGCCGCGTTCTTGACCGTGGTCAGGAAAGCGTGCAGGTCAGAGTCTGGCACCGGCGCGCGGCCGCGGTGTTGCGGTCGTATTGCGCCCTGTTTCGTTCGGATCAGGTGTCCACCACGCCCCCTGGTACTCGTCCTGATCGGCTGTTACGTTCGGTCCCCGGCACCGACTTGGCTGCCCACGCTCAAGCCTCGCCACACCTCGCGACGCTCATCTCTCACCGCTCGCCGGACCTCACGGGGGGACCCTCATGCACGCTTCCGCCACGCCTGCGCGCCGACTCGGCCGCGCCGCCGTCCTCGCTCTCGCCGTCGCCCTCGCGGCCACCGCGTGCAGCTCCGGCGGTGGTGGCTCGGCGGACACGGCGGTGAAGAGCGCTGCGCCGGGGCAGGGGTCGATCGACATCAACGCCAAGACGGTGGACCAGATCCGCGACGGCGGCGAGGTCCGCTTCCCGCTCTACCAGTGGATCACCCAGTGGAACCCGTTCCAGGTGGACGGCCGGTACGGCGACGCGGTCGAGATCATGCGCACCGTCGAGCCGGACCTCTTCACCACCGACGAGACGGGCACCTTCAAGGCGAACGCCGACTACCTGGTGGACGCCAAGGTCACCTCGACCTCGCCGCAGGTGGTCACCTACAAGCTGAACCCGAAGGCCAAGTGGTCGGACGGAAAGCCGCTGAGCTACCTGGACTTCAAGGCCGACTGGGAGGCCAGCAACGGCAAGAAGGACGGCTACAACATCGCCGACTCGGCCGGCTACGAGCTGATCTCCGCCGTTGAGCAGGGCGCCGACCCGGCCGAGGTCAAGGTGACCTTCTCCGAGACGTACGCGGACTGGCAGAACCTCTTCCGCCCGCTGATCCCGGCCGCCGGGATCGCCACCGCCGACGACTTCAACAAGGGCTGGGTGGAGAAGGTCCCGATCACCGCGGGCGCGTTGAAGATCGGCACGGCCGACAAGACCGCGCAGACCCTGACCCTCGTCCCGGACCCCAACTGGTGGGGCGCCAAGCCCAAGGCGGAGCGGATCGTCTTCCGGGTGATGTCGCAGTCCGCGACCACCCAGGCCTTCCTCAACAACGAGATCGACTACGCCACGGCCGGCACCGCCACCGCGTACGGGCAGCTCAAGGACGCCAAGGACGCGGTGATCCGCTCGGCCAGCCCCTGGGACGAGGTGCACATCTCCTTCGGCGGCGGCGGCGCGCTGGCGGACCAGAAGGTGCGCCAGGCGCTCGGGAAGGCGCTCGACCGCAACGCGCTCATCAAGATCGCCAACAACGGCGTGCCGGTGGAGTTCAAGCCGCTCGGCAACCACATCTTCATGCCGAACCAGGCCGGTTACCAGGACAACTCCGGCGAGTGGGCGAAGTTCGACGTGCCCGCGGCGAAGAAGCTGCTGGACGAGGCGGGCTGGAAGGAGGCCGGCAGTGGCCAGCCGCGCACCAAGGACGGCCAGTCGCTGACGTTGCACTGGGTGCTCAACGAGTCCACCCCGCAGGCCCAGGTCGACCTCGCCACCGCCGCCCAGGCGATGTGGCTGCAGGCCGGGGTCAAGGTGGAGGTCGACAAGGTCGCGGCCAACGACTTCTTCACCAAGTACGTCAACCCCGGCAAGTGGGACATCGCCAGCTGGCGCAACACCGACTCGTTCCCGCTCTCCAGCAGCCTCACCAACTTCCGGCTGCCGCAGGGCGACAACGTGTTCGGCAACTTCTCCAAGCTGGGTACCGAGGAGATCGACGGACTGCTGAAGAAGGCGGCCGGCACGATCGACCCGGTGGAGGCGGCGAAGCTCTACAACCAGGCGGACGCCAAGATCTGGGAGCTCGGCCACACCTTCGAGCTGTACCAGCGGCCGACCGTGGTGGCGGCCCGCAAGGGGCTCGCCAACTACGGCGCCTTCGGCCTGGCGAGCACGGACTACACCAAGGTCGGCTGGGAGAAGTAGCGGCCGGGGGCGGGGCGGCCGTCGCGGGCACGGCCGCGGCGGGGGCGGGCGCGCGGCGGAGGCCGGCGGGCGCACGGCAGACGTCCGCGAGCAGCGGCGAGCGCACGGCAGGCGCTGGCGAGCAGCGCGGTGATCACGAGGCCGGTGGTACGGACACGGGGGTACCGGCGCTGCCGCCCCCGCTGTCCTGCCACCCGCCTTGACCTTCCGCGATGCCCGCAGGCCGCCCGTGTCGTGGGGCCCGTCCCCGGACCCCTCCCGCTTCGAACCGGAACGAATCTAGCGGTGCGGTCCGGGCCCTCGCGCCCCAGCGCGCGGGGCGCGCCCGGAAACCCGCCGAGGAGTCACCCGGTTCGCGCACCGAGGCGTCAACTCTCGCTGACGACAGGGCAAATCGGGCCGTTGCGGGGCAATCGGAGCGCTCCGCCGACCGCGCCGGAGCGGGCGACGGTGCGTGCGCGGGGCTCCGCGCGCTGCCAGGATGCGGCGGGTCAGCCCGCCCGTCCGCAGCCCGGAGACCGTCGATGAGCAGCGAGTCCGCCGCAGTCCCCCCACCGCACCACGCCGGCCCGCACCACGCCGATTCGCGCCCGGTGCGCCGGATGGTCCCGCGCAGCCGGGAGGAGCCGCACCGGGTCGCCACCCCGCTGGAACTCTTCTTCGACCTCTGCTTCGTGGTCGCGGTCGGCCAGGCCGGCCGGGAACTGGCACACGACCTCGCCGAGGGCCACTGGGGCGACGGGCTGACCGGCTACTTCTTCGCGTTCTTCGCCATCTGGTGGGCCTGGATGAACTTCACCTGGTTCGCCTCCGCCTACGACTGCGACGACGTGCCGTACCGGGTCACCACCCTGGTCCAGATCGCCGGCGTGCTGATCCTCGCGGCCGGGGTGCCGCGGCTCTTCGCCGACCAGGACATCGTGCTGTCGGTGGTCGGCTACGTGGTGATGCGGCTGGCCATGGTCACCCAGTGGCTGCGCGCGGCGGCCGCCGAGGAGGGGCCGGCGCGCGGTGTGGCGCTGCGCTACGCCGTCGGGATCACCCTCTGCCAGATCGGCTGGGCGGTGGTGCTGGTGCTCCCGCACGACGTCCGGTCGGTGGTGATCCCGATCGGGATCCTGGCCGAGCTGTCCGTGCCGGTGGTCGCCGAACTGCGGACGCAGACCACCTGGCACCCGCACCACATCGCCGAGCGGTACGGCCTGTTCACGCTGATCGTGCTCGGTGAGACGGTGGCCGCGGCGACCGTCGCGGTGCAGTCCGCGGTGGACGAGCACGAGGGCCTGGCGCGGCTGCTGCCGGTCGCGGCCGGCGGCCTGCTGATCTGCTTCTCGGCCTGGTGGATCTACTTCGCCCGGCCGGTCCACGACCACCTGCGCTCCAACCGGCAGGCGTTCCTCTGGGGGTACGGCCACTACCTGGTCTTCGGCGCGGCGGCGGCGATCGGCTCCGGGCTGGAGGTGGCGGTCGAATCGGCCGTGCACCAGGCGCACGTGTCCGAGACGGCCGCCACCGCGACGGTGACCGTGCCGACCGCGCTCTACCTCGTCACCGTGTGGGCGCTGCACTCCCGGCACGTCAAGACCGGCGCGGCTCAGCTGCTGCTGCCGGTCGCCTCAGTGGCGGTGCTCGCCTGTACGGCGGCGGGCGGTTCCGGGGTCCTGGTGGCGGGCCTGGTGACGGCGTTGACGGTGGCGGTCGGGGTGGCGCTGCACGCCAGGGAGCGCTGAGCGAGCGCGACCGGGCCGGCCGGGGCGGTGGTGCCGTTCGACCGGTTCGGGGTGTCCGCCCCGGTGGCCGCGGTGATGCCGGCCGGGCCCGTTCCGGTGGCCGCGGTGATGCCGGCCGGGCCCGCCGCGGTCGTTCCGGTGACGGTGGCCAGGCCCGCCACGACCGGTCCGTCCGCGCGCGGTGGGTCGGCCGTCGACGGCCCCAGCAGGCCGTGCAGCACCTCGCCGTGCCCGGACAGCCAGGCCCGGTACGCGGGACTGGCCTGGGCGAGGTCCAGATAGGCCGCCCGCAGCTCCTCGTACAGCGCCTCGCGGGCCGGGCGGCCGAGGGCGCGCGGCCGCCAGACCAGGAGCAGCCGCACGGTCAGCGGGTCGCCCTGCAGCCGCCGGACGACGGTGCCCGGCCCGGGCAGTGAGGTCGGCTGGCAGGGCCGGACCGCCTCGCCGGAGGCGACGAGCTCGGCCGCGGTGGCGTTGTCCCGGACCTGGACCACGCGCGGATTGAGCCCGGCGGCGCGGAACACCCGGCGCATGGCGGCGTACTCGTGGTCGGCGGTCGGGTCCACCATCCAGGTGTCCTCGGCGAGTTCGGCCAGCCGGACCACCTGCCGCGCGGCCGCCGGATGGCCCGAGGTGAGCGCGACGAACTGCGGCTCGCGGGCGAGCAGCACCCGGTGCTCGGCGTCCGGCGGCAGCCGCACCGGGAAGCCCTCGCTCTCGTGCACGAAGGCGACGTCCAGCTGGTCGGAGGCGATCATCCGGAGCAGGGCGTTGGCGGAGATGTCGATCTGGATCGTGGTGTCGGTCTCCGGCAGCCGCTCGTGCACCCGGCGCAGCCACGCGGCCACCGCCCGGCTGCCGACGCTGCCGATGCGCAGCCGGCGGGCCCGCTCGCCGCCGGCGGCCTCCCTGGCCTCCTGGCGCGCGGCGGTGACCAGCGCGGCCATCTCGGCGATCACCGGTCTGGCCCTGGACAGCACCGAGTGGCCGAGCGCGGTCGGCCGGCTGCCGGTCTGCTCCCGGGTGAACAGCGTTCCGCCGACAGCCCGTTCGATGCGGTGCAGCTGGGTGGTGAGCGACGGCTGGGTCATCCCGAGCTGCAGCGCGGCCTTGCGGAGGCTTCCGGTATCGGCGATCGCGCACAGCACCCGCAGGTGTCTCACGTCGAGCTCCACAGGGGGGAGCGTAACGGCCAAAACGGGATGACGCCAGGGACATGACAGGCTGTCGGGTCGGCAGGGGCGCGGACACCGGACCGCGCGGGCGGATCCCGGACGACCCCTGGACGACCCCCGGGCGACACCCCACCGACTCCCGGGCGGATCTCCCGGAGCGGTCCCCGGCGGGTGCGGGTGATTGGTTCGGGCTATCGCCGGTTGACATCATCCGCCGGGCCGTCGGCCTGGCCGAAGCTCTGTGGGCAGCAAGCATTCATCCGATGCCCGCGGTCCGGCCCCCACCGTCCGCGGCGCACTCGCGAATCGGAGCCCCCACATGAACCGCGTGCCGCGAACGCCTGCCCTCGCGCTCGGAATCGCCCTCGCCCTCGGAACGGCCGCCCTGCCCGCCGCCGCCACCGCCGCCCCGGTGACCGCTCCCGGTCCGGCCGCCGTCCACGGGTACGCCCCGGGCGCCGCCGCGAAGAGCACCGGCAAGGCGGACGACCGGGCCTTCTACGAGGCCGTCATGAAGTCCGCGCGGGCCAAGCAGGCCGCCACCCCGTACCTGCGGGCCGTCGTGGTCACCTACGACGCGAGCAACGCGCCCTCCTTCGCGGCGGAGATAGCCCGCAGCGCGCAGATCTGGAACGGCTCGGTCGCCAACGTCCGGCTGCAGGAAGGGTCCGGCGCCGACTTCGACTACTACGAGGGCGACGACCCGGACAACGGCTCGTACGCGAGCACCGACGGCCACGGCCGCGGCTACATCTTCCTCGACTACACCCAGAACCAGCAGTACTCCTCGGTGCGGGTGACCGCCCACGAGACCGGCCACGTGCTGGGCCTGCCGGACCACTACTCGGGCCCGTGCAGCGAGCTGATGTCCGGCGGCGGCCCCGGTCCGTCCTGCACCAACGCGTACCCGAACAGCGCCGAGCGCAGCCGGGTCAACTCCCTCTGGCGGAACGGCCTGGCGGGCTGACGCCGGCCCTGCCGAGCTGCTGGCCCGCCGGCCTGCCGGCCTCCTGAACCACTGGCCTCCTGAACCACTGGCCTCCTGAACCGCTGACCGGTCGGCCCTTGCGACCTCCTGCCTGCCCGGTCCACCCTCCGCGGCCCGCCCCTCCGGCGGGCGGCCCCCCGACGCGCGTCGCCCGGACGCCCCTCCGGCCGGTCCGGCGCGCCCGCACCACCGCGGTACCCCCACTCGAAGCACCCCCCATCCCTCGGTCCTTGAACGGAGCCCCCACATGAACCGTGTCTCGCGCACGTTTTCCGCCGCCGTCGGTCTGGCCCTCGCCGCCGGCCTGGCGGTCCTGCCGACCACCACCGCCGCCGCCGCGCCGGCCCAGGGCTACACCGCCTCCGGTACCGCCTACGCCGGCTCGCCCACCGAGGACGCCAACAACAAGGCGTTCTACGAGGCCGTCATGAAGTCCGCCCGGGCCAAGCAGGCCGCCAACCCGTTCCTGCTCGCCGTCACCGTGACCTACGACGCCAGCAGCGCGCCCACCTTCCGCAACCAGATAGCCCAGAGCGCGCAGATCTGGAACAGCTCGGTCGCCAACGTGCAGCTGCGTTCCGGCTCGGCCGCCGACTTCCGCTACTACGAGGGCAACGACTCGCGCGGCTCCTACGCGAGCACCGACGGCCACGGCCGCGGCTACGTCTTCCTCGACTACGCGCAGAACCGCCAGTACAGCTCGCTGCGCGTCGTCGCGCACGAGACCGGCCACGTGCTCGGCCTGCCGGACCACTACTCGGGCCCGTGCAGCGAGCTGATGTCCGGTGGCGGCCCCGGCACCTCCTGCACCAACCCGAACCCGAACAGCGCCGAGCGCACCCGGGTCAACACCCTCTGGCGGAACGGCCTGGCCGGCTGATCCTCCTCCCGCACCGCAGTGGACGGCCCGGTCGCCGGAACCCCGGCGACCGGGCCGCCCCGCGTGCGTTCCCGCCCCTGAGGCGCACCTGAGCAGGGCACGGCGGTGGGCGCCCCACCGTGCCACCGCCGTGTCCGCTCCGCCGCCGCCCCCGCCCGGGCCGGTCGCGCACCCTCGACTGTCGGTACCCCGTGCGAGCATGCGGACGAGAAGCCGTCCGCCGCCGACCACGAGGTGCCGCCGCCATGCCGCCGTCCAAGCCGCAGTTCGTCCCCGACCGCCTGGAGGACCTGCCGTACGCGGACCTCCTGGTCCCGCACCGGGGCCCGCTGCGCGGCGACGACCGCTACGACACCGTCCACTTCGACGGCGGTGAGTACACCGACCAGTCGGCCGCCGGCGCCACCTTCCTGGAGTGCGCCCTGACCGGCGTCGCCCTGAGCGGGGTCAAGCTCCGCCAGGCCCGGTTCAACGAGGTCTGGTCGCAGGCGAGCCGCTGGGTGGCGTGCGACCTCGTCGACAGCGAGTGGCAGGACAGCGCCGTCACCGGCGGCGTCCTGGCCGGCATCGCCGCCCACGGCGCCGCGCTGCGCCGGGTGGTGCTGCGCGGCTGCAAGCTGGAAGCGGTCAACCTGCGCGCCGCCGTCCTGCGCGACGTCGTCTTCGAGGACTGCCTGCTGCGCGACGTCGACTTCGGTGACGCGAAGCTCACCGGGGTGACCTTCCCCGGCTCCACCCTGGAGGAGGTCCATCTGCGCGGCGCCACCCTGAGTGGTGTCGACCTGCGCGGGGCCGTCTCCCTCGGCCTCCCCGACGGCCACCAGGGCCTGCGCGGCGCCCTGATCAGCTCCACCCAACTCCTCGAACTGGCTCCCCAGTTCGCCCAGGCCCTGGGCATCACGGTGAAGGACGGCTGAGCCGACCGTTCAGCTCCCGGTCGTTCGGTGACGGCCGGGAGAACAGTCCGACAAACCTGCTCCCGGCCTCTGGTCGGGCCGTTCCGGGCGGGTGGAAGATGCTGCGCGATCGAGTGGGCCCGAGTTGTGTGCACAACCTCGCCAGTGAAGGGACGGGCTGGGCTGATGGCCGAGTTGAGTCGTAGGAAGTTCGTGACCATGTCCGGTGCCGCCGCCGCGGGCCTCGCCGCGGCCGGTGCCGGCAGCACTGGAGCGGGGGCCGCCCCGGCCGCCGGAGCGCCGGGGGAGGTGCCGGCCGGGGAGACCGCCGTCGCGCCGTCGGCGGCGCTGTCGCAGACCGGCACCATCGCCGACGCGAAGCACATCGTGATCCTCATGCAGGAGAACCGCAGCTTCGACCACTACTTCGGCACCCTGCGCGGCGTCCGCGGCTTCGCGGACCGCTCCGCCATCCAGATCGCCGGCGGCTACTCCGTCTTCAACCAGCCCAACGGCCTGGGCCGCCAGTACCCGTGGCAGTTCAGCCTCACCAAGCCGGCCGGCGGCGCCGACCCCGAGCGCCTCGCCCAGTGCAACGGCGACCTCGCCCACGGCTGGGGGGACCAGCACCGGGCCTGGAACAGCGGCAAGATGGACTCCTGGGTGGCGGCCAAGGGCAACAACCGCCCGCTCGGCTTCCTCACCCGCCAGGACATCCCGTTCCACTACGCGCTCGCCGAGAACTGGACCATCGCCGACGCCTACTTCTGTTCGGTGCTGAGCGCCACCGGCCCCAACCGCACCTACCACTGGTCCGGTCAGATCGACCCCACCGGCGCGGCGGGCGGCCCGGCCTACGACGGCGGCGACGAGAAGGGCCTGCGCTGGCAGACCTACGCCGAGGCGCTGGAGAACGCGGGCGTCAGCTGGAAGGTCTACCAGAACGCCGCCGACAACTACGGCGACAACGCTCTCGGCTATTTCACGCAGTTCACGAGCGCGCCCGCCGGCAGCCCGCTCGCCGTCAAGGGCATGGGCTCCGTCCCCAAGGTCACCGGGAAGACCCCGGACGACATCGTCGCCGCGATCAAGGCCGACGTCCTGGCCGGCACGCTTCCGCAGGTCTCCTGGATCGTCCCCAACCAGGAGGTCTCCGAGCACCCCTACGCCACCCCGGCCGACGGCGCGCACTTCGTCCACCGGGTGATCGACGCGCTCAACGCGGACGCGGACGTCTTCAACTCCAGCGTCCTGTTCCTCAACTACGACGAGAACGACGGCTTCTTCGACCACGTCCCGCCGCCCGTGGCCCCGGCCGGCACCCCGGGCGAGTTCTACGGCGGCACCAACATCGGCCTCGGCTTCCGCGTCCCGCTGATCGCCGTCTCCCCGTGGACCCGCGGCGGCTGGGTCTCCTCCGAGGTCTTCGACCACACCTCGGTGCTGCGCTTCATGGAGAAGTGGACCGCCGCCATCGGCAAGCCCGCGAACTGCGTCAACATCAGCGACTGGCGCCGCCGGGTCTGCGGCGACCTGACCGGCCTGTTCGACTTCGCCAACCCGGTCTACGGCCTGCCCGGGCTGCCCGACACGGCCGGCGCGGTGGTCGGCATGTCCAGCTGCGGCCCGCTGCCCAACCCGGCCCCGGTGGACAACAAGCTCCCCGCCCAGGAGCCCGGCACCCGCCCGGCCCGCGCGGTACCGGTCCAGCCGAACGCCAACCTGGACCACCTGGAGTACGGCTCGGCCGGCGCCATCAAGGTCTGGCTGAAGATGGTCAACGAGGGCGCGGTGGCGACCAAGTCCGCCCACTTCGCCGCCTACGCCAACGCCTACCGCAGCGGCGGCCCCTGGCAGTACACCGTCGACCCCGGTGGCAACCAGAGCGACTTCTTCAACTGCGGCACCGGCTTCGGCGGCGGCCCCTACGACCTGAGCGTGGTCGGCCCCAACCGCTTCCTCCGCCGCTTCAAGGGCGACGCCAACAAGGCGGGCAAGAACGCGGCCGTCACCTGCTCCTACGCGGTCGAGCCGGGCACCGGCAAGCCGGCGGTGTACTTCAAGCTCGCCAACACCGGCACCACGGCGATGACCTTCACCATCACGTCCACCAACTACCGCACCGACGGCCCCTGGACGTACCAGGTCCCGGCCGGCGGCAGCGTGACGGACTTCTTCAACGCCGTCGCCTACACGAACGGTTGGTACGACTTCACCGTGACGGTGAACGTGGACGCCACCTGGTCCCAGCGCTTCACCGGCCACCTGGAGACCGGCACGGCCAGCATCACCGGCTGATAGGGGGGCCGGGGCCCGCCACCCGCACGACGGGTGGCGGGCCCCGGCAGGTAGGTCAGGCCGCGCCGGTCAGGAGATCGGGCGTCCGTCGTTGAGGTAGCGGGGCTGCCCGTCGTTCAAGGCCGCCAGCGCGGCGTCATAGCGAGGAAGAAGCCGAGTACGCAGTAGTTGACGTGCGTCGGCAGGTGCGAGCATCGCGGCTTCTATCAGCTCTGCGTCGTGGGGGAGCAGGGAATCCGCCTGGTCGACGCTGATGACGCCACCGTCGAAGATGAACGCGAGTTGATCGTCCCACGGCCCGTGTGGGGGTACCCAATCGACGACGAGAAGCCCGCAGGTGTGGATCTCCAGACCGAGTTCTTCGCGTAGCTCGCGGCGCGCGGCCATTTCGGGGGCCTCGTTCGCCTCTGCCATCCCACCGGGGAGATCCCAGCCCGGCTTGTAGCCGGGATTCACGACCAGGATCCGGCCTGCGGGGTCTCTTATGACCACATCGGCGGCAACACGTTTCCGCGCCTGTCTGGCGTTGCCCTCGGCCAGGTAAGCGGCCCATGCCACCGGGTCATCCGGGGTCGGTGTCCCCACTCCCGTTCCCTCCCCTTCGCGGCGGCATGATGTCGGCCAGAAGCAACGCCCGGGTTCGACGTGCTTCGTCGAATCGTGCCAGATACTCACGGACGGGACGGTAGTCGGCATGCTCGGCGAGCTGAACCCGAAGGCCGTCAAGCTGATGCATGACCCTTACCGACCCGAGAGTGGGACTTGTGGCGAGAAGCTCGGCCCCGACCCCGACAGCTGCGTCCAGTTCCTTGCGCTGCACGTGCACGGCGGCGAGTGTGATGCGGCTCAATGCAAGAGATCTTGTCCGTCCGTGCCCCCGAAGGCGCACGGCTTCCTGTGCGTGCTCCAGTGCATCGCTGTACCGACCCAAGTCCTTTAGCGCCAAAGCGGATTCACTGGCCAGGGCCGCGTGATCGAACGGGCTGAGCCAGGGGTGAGCGTCAGCCGCGCCGAGGTCGAGGAAATCGCGAGCCTGTCCGAGTGCGTACCTAGCCGATGTCGACTGCCCGAGTGCTGCCAGCGCGCGGGCGTGCATCGTACGAAGGCGCGCGGCCAGACTCGGCAAATGAGGACTATTGCGGGCGATCTCAATCCCAGTCAGTGCCCAATGTGCAGCCTGCTTGGTGTCGCCGGACTGTAGGGACAGGTGACTGCTGCTCGCGGCAACGTGGGCGGCGAACGGCTGATCGCCCGAGATCTGCGCGAGCGGCAATGCCTTGGCGAAGTGCGCAGCCGCCAGGGCATCCTGGCCCGAGTCATGCGCCATCCACCCGGCCATTTCGGTGAGTGCGGCAGCGGCGCCGAAGACGCTTGGGCCCGTTGCGCCGTCCATCAGGCGCGGAGCCACACTCACCCGCAGGTGTTGTACAACGGCGCCGTACAGTCGCCCGCCGCCGGCTTGGCGGTCTGCCTCGCGAAACGCGTCCATTGCTGCAAGGTCGTCGGACTCGGCAAGTACGTCTGCCAAGGGCGCTGTCCGCACCGGCGCTGCTGGTTCCCACGGTCGTGTCGCGAGGCCGAGCAAGCTGCCTGGGATGTGGAACGCGTCGGCCAGTTGCTCGAACATCAACAGTTTTTCGACCCGGGTCCGACCGTTCATGTAGTCGTACAGGCGGCCCTGTGTGATCTCTGCTGCTGCGGCGAGACGGCGCGTGCTGATGCCACGGCCGTTCAACAGCTTGAACAGAGCACCGATATCGCGTGCTCGGAGGACAGCCAGCATCTGCTCATCTCCGAGGAGCCCCGCGACAACATCGCGCGGTGATGGTGGTTGTTCCAGATCCACTGTTTCGCTCCCCCTGGCGACGCGCTCCGATCGTCAACCTACAGCGTGTGCACGGACTCCAACTTGGAGTCACCGCTCTGGAGTCTCCGGGCGAGGACTCTGAGTCGTTGAATGGTGGCACTGGCAGGTGACTTGCTGCCCCCAGGGGCGCAGCAAGCCGGATTACCACCGCCCGCCCTGGTCGCCCTCCCTCGGGCGACCAGGGCGGGCAGCTCGCACCGATATTCGACCGGGACCGTCGTCGGACGCCCGGCGCTCTCCATCGTGAGGAGTAGCCATCATGAGCACCCCGATCGAACGTCCCCCCGGCCCGACGGCGCCGGAGACCAAGCGGTTCACCGAGAACACCAACTGACCATCCAGACAGGAGGACTGACCATGGCCTGGGGAACGGGCAAGGGCGGAAGCAGCGGTGGCGGATCGGGAGCCAACGACGGCGGGCAGGGGAAGCACGGGGGGAAGAAGGATCCCGGTGACTCCAAGACGAACGCCGACCACCGGAGCGGCAAGGCCGACAACAAGCACAAGAAGGACGAGAAGTAGGTGACCGGTGCGCACGAGACGGGGCGGGCCGCCACGCGTGGCCTGCTCCGGGCTGTTGCGGAATACCTCGGCCACGACGTGGCCCCCGAGTGGGAGGCGGCCGCCTACGCGGTCCCCCGCCACCGATTCATGCCGGATCTGATCCGGGACGCGGACACGCTCGCGCCGATCAGCAGGACCACAGACCCAGCCGGCTGGTGGGCTTCCGCGTACGCGGAAGCCCCGGTGGTCACGCAGATCAACGACGGTCGGGAGAGCGAGGACGACCCGGTTCCGACGTCGTCGCTGTCCGATCCGGGGATCGTCTTCCGCATGCTGGACATGCTCGACCTGCGGGACGGCATGCGGGTGCTGGAGATCGGCACCGGTCCGGGGTGGAACGCGGGGCTCATGTCGCACCGACTCGGCCCGGGCCTGGTGACCAGCGTCGAAGTCGACCCCGACGTGACCGCGGGCGCCCGCGCTGCCCTGAACGACCTGGGGTTGTCGCCCTTGGTGGTGTGCGGCGACGGCAGCCGGGGCTGGTCCCCGGGTGCCCCGTACGACCGTGTGGTCGGCACCTGCGCGTTCCGGTCCGTGCCGTCGGATCTGATCGCACAGACAGTGCCCGGCGGGTTGGTTCTGCTGCCGTGGGACAGTCCGTGGACGGGGTGGGGCTTGCTGTCGTTGACGGTTGCCGAGGGCGGCGGTGCCTCGGGGCGGTTCAGTCCTCACAGCGCGTTCATGGTCAACCGGAGGCACCGGTCCGGGGTCCGGCTCTACCGGGACGTGGTCCACGACGAGCATGTGCCCGACGAGTCGTCCACCGATCTGCCCGCGTTCGAGATCGCCGAGGATCGGGGGGACCTGTCGTTCGGCCTCGGTATTCGCCTCGCCGACGTGTGGCAGGCGTGGGACAACGATCCGGACGTGGACGGCGTAGCTCGCCGGCTCTGGCTCGCCACCACGGACGCGAAGTCGTGGGCGGCCGTGGACTGGGCGGGCGAGGGAACGAAGGGGTTCACGGTGTGGCAGCACGGTCCCCGGCGGCTGTGGGCCGAGGTGGCCGAGGCCCAGGCCTGGTGGCTGGCCAACGACGAGCCCGGACCGGACCGATTCGGTCTGACCGTGGCCCCCGACGGGTCGCACAGCTTCTGGCTCGACGACCCGCAGACGGTCGTACGGAGTTCCGCACTCCCGCTGAAGTGAGACCAGGACGTCCGCTGTGGCGCGGAAGAGGAGCCCGCCCAATCTCCCATCGCTCCGGGTCGGTGAGTTGATGAAGGACCTGACGACTGGCCACGATGTCGACTTCGTGGGCACCCAGAGTGGAGTCGCCGACGTGACACAGGTGGGCGGCGGGGTCGAGCGGGCGCTCGACCCCGCCGCGATCCGACCGCTCCCGGTGACCGGCGCCGCGATCTGTCCTGCGCCGCACTGCCGGACGCCGGTCGATCTGTTCGACGACGCCAGTGCCGCCGGGCGGACGTGGAACTGCCCGCGGTGCGCGCGGTGGGGTGTCGCTTGGTCGGCGGCCTACCTTGCCCGGCAGCCGTTCGAGGAGCCGTTGGTCGTCCTCGGCCGCCGAGCCCGGCGGCCGAGGCTCACAACTCCCGAGGGAACCACGGGTCGTGGACCTCCCGGGGTCCGTCCGGCGTCAACAGGGTGAGCGTGAACGGCGACGCCGCGTACTCGGCCAGCAGCACCGCTCCATGACGCGTCTCCAGCTCGGCCTGGAGCGGCACCCGCAGTCGGCTCAGCGCTCGCCGCAACTGCAGCGCGTCGCGGCGGCTGATCGGTTGCGGGGCGCGCAGCACCACCCGCAGCGGGCTGAGCGGGCCCGCCACCGCTTCGCCGGTGGCCAGTTCGTAGCCGATCGCGCCGATCGGGCCCCAGGCCAGGCGGTGGTCCGCGATCAGCTGTCCGGCGGCGGGCAGGACCGCCAGGGCCGGGATCGCGGCGATGCGCCCGGAAGGCAGCAGACCGAGCCGGTCCGGCAGCTGCTCGGGGCGCAGGGTGCGGGCCACGGCCGCACGGGGTGCCAGGGCGTCGAGGCGCTGCCCGCGCTCGGGGCCGCGCACCGTGACCGGGATCCACGTCTCGGCGGCGGCCGTCGCCTCCCGGGTGCAGCGCACGGGACGTGGGGTGTCAGCGGGCGACCCCGCCACCGAGCGGGCCCGCGCGACCGTCACCCACGGGTGCGCGCGCAGCACCTGCCGGGCCCAGGCCGGTAGCTCTCCACCACCGAGGGGCCGCAGCGAGCCGGTGCACTGCATCAGCAGCAGGTCGTGGGCGCCGGGCAGCCGTCCGCCGAGCGCGGCCAGTGAGCCGACCAGTCGGCGCGGCCCGCCGTGCGGGTCCTCACTCGGACGGGGGACACGGGGGCGGGCGGCGACGGTCACGGCGGGCTCCTGGGGTGGACGGGACCGGCTGACGGTTCCCACCCTTCCCCGGCCCCACCGGCCCGGCTACGGCCTTTCGGTGCCCACCACCAGGGACCAACGGCTCAATGCTCCCGCCGGAGCATCGCGGCCCGTCGGCCGTCGCCCCCGCAGCGGGTGCGGCCCCGGCATCGCGGTGTGAGAGTGGGGGCAAACCGGAATTCGCCCGGAGGAGGAGTCATGGGCATCTTCGACAGGTTCCGCCACAAGGCGCAGCACTCCGCCGAGGAGGCCAGGTCCTCGCTCGGCGGAAGTGCGGAGCAGGGCGACGCCGCCCAGCGTGCCGCGCTCGCGCACGACGAGGCCGCCGACGCCTTCGGCCCCGAGGTCGAGAGGACGCGCGAGGCGCAGGAGTCCACGGCGCTCACCGAGCGGGAGGCCGAGGAGCGGGCCCGCCAGGACATGACCGCCGAGGGTGACCCCTGGGGGTGAACCCACCAGGGCGAGCACGTCGGCCGCCGCTCGCCGTTCCGGGCGTCATCGCTCCCGGGGCGGTAGCGGCGGCCGACGCAGGTCCGGCCGCGGCGTGTCCGCGGGCGGCGGCACCGCGGCCGGCGCGTCCTCCAGCAGCTCCAGGGCCAGCCGCACCGCCGTGACGAGTTCCGGGTAGCGCCCGGCGGCCCAGTCCCTGGGTGCGCGGATCACGTGCACGTCCGGTTCGACGCCCCGGTTCTCGATCGACCAGCCGAGTCCGCCGGTGAACCAGGAGGCGTTCTTCGGCACCGAGATCTGCGTCCCGTCGCCGAGCAGGTGCCGCCCGGTCATGCCGACCACGCCGCCCCAGGTGCGGTTGCCGACCACCGGGCCGAGCCCGAGCAGCCGGATCGCGGCGATGACGACGTCCCCGTCCGAGCTGGTGGCCTCGTCGGCGAGGGCCACCACCGGCCCGCGCGGCGCGTCGCGCGGCCACCGGACGGGTTCCCGGCCCCGGCTGAAGTCCCAGGCGAGCACACGGCGGGTGAGTTTCTCCAGGACGAGTTCGGAGACGTTGCCGCCGGCGTTGCCGCGCACGTCCAGGACGAGCGCGGGCTTGTCCATCTCCCGCCGCACGTCCCGGTTGAACTGCGCCCAGCCGGAGCCGCCGAGGTCCGGGATGTGCAGGTAGCCGCACCGGCCGTCGCTGAACTCCCTTACCAGGGCGCGCCGTTTGACCACCCAGTCCTGGTAGCGGATGGGTCGTTCGTCGGTGAGCGGGGTGACGGTGATCCGGCGCGCGGTGCCGTCGGGGCCGCCGCGGCGCAGGGTGAGTTCGACGCTGGTGCCGCCGGTGCCGGAGAGCAGCGGCAGCGGTCCGCGCACCGGGTCGACGGGCCGCCCGGCGACGGCGAGCAGCTCGTCGCCGTCGTGCACGCCGTGGGTGGCGAGCGGGGCGCGGGCGCGCGGGTCGGAGGACTCGCCGGGCAGGATGCGGTCGACCAGCCAGTGTCCGTCGGGGGAGCGGTGCGCGTTGGCGCCGAGCAGGCCGACGGGCTGCTGGGCGAGGGAGGGGCCCTCGCCGCGCCGGGACGGGGTGACGTAGGCGTGCGAGGTGCCGAGTTCGCCGAGGAGTTCGCGCAGCAGGTCGGCGAAGTCGTCGGGGCCGGCGATCCGTTCCAGCAGCGGTTCGTACTGGGCGACCAGGGCGGGCCAGTCCAGTCCGCACATCCCCTCGTCCCAGAACTGGTCCCGGACGATCCGCGCGGCCTCGGCCCAGGACTGCCGCCACTCGGCGGCCGGGTGCACGGTGTGGGTGATCCGCCGCAGGTCGACGGTGGTGGCGGCGGAGGGGGCGGCGACCGGGACGATCCGCAGGGTGCCGGCCGAGTAGACGGCGACCGAGCCGCCGTCGCCGGAGACCGCGAAGCCGTCGAGCCGGTCGGCGAGGGTGGAGCGGCTGCCGCGGGCCAGGTCGTAGTACTCCAGGGAGGGGCGGCCGGAGGTGTCGTCGGGGTTGGTGAAGGTCTGGCCGAGGGTGCCGGAGATCGGCCAGCGCAGCCAGACCAGGCCGCCCCGGACGGCGTCGGTGGCCGAGTACTTGCCGGCCAGGACGGGGAACTGGATCAGCCGGCCGCCGATGCCCTCGGGGTCGACGTGGACGGTGCCGTCGCCACCGCCGTCGCCGTGCGGGGCGGGGTCCTCGTCGGGGGCGGCGAACGGCGACGGGGTGCCGGCGGCGAGCGGGACGAGGTAGGGGCGGCAGCCGAGCGGGAAGGAGAGGTCGCCGGTGTGCACGTCGTGCACGGGGTCGAAGCCGCGCCAGGAGAGGAAGGCCAGGTAGCGGCCGTCCCGGGTGAAGGCCGGCTGCTCGTCCTCGAACCGGCCGTCGGTGACGTCGACGACCGGCGCGGGGGCGTCGGTGCGGGTGAGCCGGATCCGGCGCAGCGAGCGGCCGGCGGCGGGCTGGGACCAGGCGATCCACCGCGAGTCGGGGGAGAAGCGGGCGCTGGTGACCGGCCCGTGGCCGGAGGTGGCGAGCTCCCGGACGGTGCCGTCGGCGGCGGTGACCAGCAGCAGCCGCCCGTCGGAGGAGGTGGCGGCGAGGAGGGCGCCGTCGGGGGCGGCGGTGAGTTCGAGGACGCGGCCGAGCCGCCCCGCGGCGAGCACCCGGTGGCCGTGCTGCGAGGGTGCCTGTTCGTGGCCGGGCAGCGGCACGATCTCGACGGCGTCCTCGCCCTCGGCGTCGGTGATCCAGGCGGCCTCGCCGGTGCCGGCGAGCACGACCGGCAGCCGGGTGCGGACGCCGGGGGTGTCGGCGAGCGCCCGGGCCGGGCCGTCGCGGTGGGTGAGCCAGTACTGGCTGCCGCGGACGGTGATCACCCCGGCCCGGCCGGTGCGGTCGCAGGCGAGGTCCTTGACGTGGGAGGCGGCGGTGACCCGGTACGGGCGGCGGCCGGCCCGGGCGCCGCCGAGCGGGACGCGCAGCCGGTGCGGGGCGGGGGCGTCGAGGCCGTCCAGCAGCCAGAGGTCGCCGGCGTGCTGGTAGACGATCCGGGTGCCGTCGGTGGCGGCCTCGCGGGCGTAGTAGGAGGCGTGGTCGGTGTGCCGGCGCAGTCCGGTGCCGTCGGGGCGGCAGGAGTAGAGGTTGCCGATGCCCTCGTGGTCGGAGAGGAAGGCGATCCGGTCGCCGTCGGCGGCGGTGACCGGCATCGGGCAGGCGAGGTGTCCGGGGAGGTCGGCGAGGATGCGTTCGCCGTCGACCCAGAGCCGGCCGGTGGCACCGCCCCGGTAGCGCTTCCAGGCGGCGGGTTCGTGCGGGGCGGCTCCGGTGAGCAGCACGGTGTGGGCGGGGCCGACCTGGGCGTCGCCGACCGGTCCCCAGGGCATCCGGCGGGCGGGGCTGCCGTCGGCGGGCAGGGCGTGCGCCCAGGTGTAGTGGCCGAAGGGCTCGTGGTACGAGGTGACGGCGAGCAGTTCGCCGTCGGGCAGCCAGCCGCGCAGCCGGGTGTCCTGGCTGCCCCAGTGGCTGAGCCGGCGGGCCTCGCCGCCGTCGACGGGGGCGGTCCACACCTCGGGGGCGAGGCTCAGCCAGCCGGTCCAGGCGAGGGTGCGGCCGTCGGGGGAGAGCCGGGGGTGGCTGACCCGGGTGCGGTCGCAGCTGATCCGCCAGGCCCGGCCGGTGCCGGTGGCGTCGGGGTCGAGCGGGGCGATCCAGACGTCGTCCTCGGCGGTGAACGCCAGCAGGCCCCCGCGCAGGTGGGGGTGGCGGAGGTAGCCGGGCGACGTCACCCTTCCATGCTTCGGCCGGGGGTCGGGCCCGGCAACCGGAACCGGGCGCTCCGGACCTTCCGGCCCCCGCCCCGGCCTGCTGTTCCCGACCCTCGGAACCCGCCCCGACCTGCCGCTCCCGGGTCCGGAACCGGTCTGGACCATTGACACCGTACGGCCGGATCCACTTCAGTGGTCTAGTCCAACTCTCCTGCCCGGACGCACCGTTCCCCCACCACCGGTGCGCGCCCGGGCATGCCCCGGACACCCCCACACCCGCGCCTCCGCGAGGAGTCCCCCACATGCGCAGATCAACCGTCCCCCTGCCCGCGCCCGCCCGCCGCCGGCCGCGCGCCCTGCTGGCCGCCGGCACCGCCTCGGCGGTCGCCGCCGCCACCATGGTCGGCCTCACCCTGGGCCTCGCGCCCAGCGCCTCGGCCGGCGAGTTCCTGGTCAACGGCGGCTTCGAGAGCGGCGCCCTCGGCCCCTGGAGCTGCTCCGGCGGCACCGGCAGCGTCGTCACCGGCCAGTCCCACGGCGGGAGTTACGCTCTCGCCGGGGCGGCCTCGGCGGGCGACACCGCCCGCTGCGCGCAGACCGTCACCGTCGCGCCGAACACCGCCTACACGCTCAGCGCCTACGTCAAGGGCTCGTACGTCTACCTCGGCGTGGACGGCGGCACCTCGACCTGGACGCCCGGCACCGGCGGCGCCTACCAGAAGCTGAGCGTCGCCTTCACCACCGGCGCCACCCAGACCAGCGCCACCGTCTACACCCACGGCTGGTACGGCCAGGGCACCTACTACGCGGACGACGTCTCGCTGGACGGCCCCGGTGCCCCCAGCCCGACCGCGACGCCCACCGCCACCCCGACGGTCACCCCGACCGTCACCCCCACGGTGACGCCGACCGTGACGCCGACGGTCACCCCCACGGTGACCCCGACCGTCACGCCCACCGGCACCCCGACCAGCCCGCCGCCCGGCTCCAAGGCCCTGGTCGGCTACCTGCACGCGAGCTTCGCCAACGGCGCCGGCTACACCAAGGTGGCGGACGTCCCCGACTCGTGGGACTTCATCAACCTCTCCTTCGGCGAGCCGACCTCCGTCACCTCGGGCGACATCCGGTTCAACCGCTGCCCGGCCACCGAGTGCCCGACCGTCGAGTCCGACGCCGACTTCAAGGCCGCCATCGCGGCCAAGCGCGCCAAGGGCAAGAAGGTGCTGATCTCGATCGGCGGCCAGAACGGCCAGGTGCAGCTCACCACCACCGCGGCCCGGGACACGTTCGTCAGCTCGGTCTCGGCGATCATCGACAAGTGGGGCCTGGACGGCCTGGACATCGACTTCGAGGGCCACTCGCTGTCGCTCCAGACCGGCGACACCGACTTCAAGAACCCGACCAGCCCGGTCATCGTCAACCTGATCTCGGCGATCCGCACGCTCAAGGCCAAGTACGGCCCGAACTTCGTGCTGACCATGGCGCCGGAGACCTTCTTCGTCCAACTCGGCTACCAGTACTACGGTTCCGGCCCCTGGGGCGGCCAGGACCCGAGGGCCGGCGCCTACCTGCCGGTCATCCACGCCCTGCGCGACGACCTGACCCTGCTGCACGTCCAGGACTACAACTCCGGCTCCATCATGGGCCTGGACAACCAGTACCACTCGATGGGCGGCGCCGACTTCCACGTCGCGATGACCGACATGCTGCTCAAGGGCTTCCCGGTGGCGGGCAACACCAACAACGTGTTCCCGGCGCTGCCCGCCTCCAAGCTCGCCATCGGCATGCCGGCCACCACCAACGCGGGCAACGGCTACGTCGCCCCGGCCGAGGTCAACAAGGCGCTGGACTGCCTCACCAAGCTCGCCAACTGCGGGAGCTACGTGCCCAAGGCGGGTGCCCAGCCCGGCCTGCGCGGTCTGATGACCTGGTCCATCAACTGGGACCAGTTCGGCGGCCGGGAGTTCTCGAAGAACTTCGACTCCTACTTCCGCCGCTGACGGCCCACCGGCCGCCGGTCGAAGGCTGGGGGCCGGAGCCCGGAACGACCGCTGGGCGGCGGTGGGTCGGACGAACCCGCCGCTCAGCGGTCCACTCGGACCGCCGCCAGGTACTCCGCGATCGCGTCCCGGTTGCGGGTCAGGCAGGAGATCCGCTCGCTCATCCCGGACAGCTCCTGCTCCAGGGTGGCGATCATCTCCGGGGTGGCGTGCTCGAAGTGGATGGTGCGGGGCTTGTCGAGGCAGGGCAGGATCTGTTTGATGATCCTGGTCGGCAGCCCCGCGTCCAGCAGCCCCCGGACCTGCAGCACCCGGTCCACCGTCGGCTCGTCGTAGGAGCGGTAGCCGTTGGCGCAGCGCTCGGCCACGATCAGCCCCTGCTCCTCGTAGTACCGCAGCAGCCGCCGGGACGCCCCGGTCCGCTCGGACAGCTCGCCGATCCGCATGTGCCCCACCTCACAGTCGGTCGCGTTGACCCTCACATCAATGTGAGGGTTCGAGCATAACCGGCATGCCGACCACGCCACGGACCACCGTCCGGACCAGCGCACCCACCGCACCCACCGCCCCGGCCCCGGCGACCCTGCCGCTGCCCGCCCTGCTGGCCCTCGCCACCGCCGTCTTCGTCACCGCCCTCACCGAGACCCTGCCGGCCGGCGTGCTGCCCGCGATGAGCGCCGACCTCGGTGTCGGCCAGTCCGCCGCGGGCCAGGCCGTCACCGTCTACGCCGTCGGCACCGCCCTCACCGCCGTCCCGCTCACCTCGGCCACCGCCGGCTGGGGCCGCCGACGCCTGCTGCTCACCGCGATGGTGGGCTTCGCCGCCGCCAACACCGTCACCGCGCTGTCCACCAGCTACCCGCTCACCATGGCCGCCCGCTTCCTCGCCGGGGTCGCGGCCGGCCTCGCCTGGGCGCTGCTCGCCGGGTACGCCCGCCTGCTCGCGCCGCCCGAGCTCCAGGGCCGGGCGATCGCCGTCGCGATGACCGGGGTGCCGCTCGCCCTGTCGCTGGGCGTGCCCGCCGGGACCTTCCTCGGCTCGGCGCTCGACTGGACGGTGCCCTTCCTGCTGATGACCGCGATCGCGGTCGGCGTGACCGGCTGGATCGCCGCGGCCGTCCCCGAGGTGCCCGGCCGGGCCCGCGGCGAACGGACCCCGGTGCTGCGCTCCCTCACCGTCCCCGGGGTGACCCCGGTGCTCGCCGTGACCGTCGTGGTCGTCCTCGCCCACACCGTGCTCTACACCTACATCGCGCCCTTCCTCGACCGGCGCGGCCTGGGCGGCGCCACCGACGCGGTACTGCTCGCCTTCGGCGCGGCCTCGCTGGTGAGCATCTGGTTCACCGGCGCGCACATCCACCGCCGGCTGCGCGCGCTCACCCTCGGCGCCACCCTGCTGATCGCCGCCGCGGCCGCCGTGCTCGGCCTGGCCACCGGCAGCACCCTCGCGGTGTACGCGGCCGCCGCGCTCTGGGGACTCGGCTGGGGCGGCCTGCCCACCCTGCTGCAGACCGCCGTCGGCGACGCGGGCGGCGAGCAGGCGGACGCCGCGCAGACGCTGCTGGTCACCCTGTGGAACGCGGCGATGGCCGGCGGGGGCGTGGCCGGCGGCCTGCTGCTGGACCGGCTCGGCGCGGACTCCTTCCCGTGGGCGGTGCTGCTCCTGCTGCTGGCCGTGCTCGGGGTCGTGCTGGCCGCCCGTACCCACGGCTTCCCGGCCCGCCGCCCGGGCCCCGCCTCCTGATCCGCGCGGCACGGTCCGGAGGGCGGGGCCTCAGTACCCGCCCGCCGGACCCCGGTGCGGCATCAGGCCGCCGCGGTAGGAGATGGCCACCGCCTGGGCGCGGTCCCGGGCGTCGATCTTCGCCAGGATCCGCTTCATATGGGTCTTCACTGTCGACTCGGCGAGCACCAGCAGCGCCGCGATCTCCTGGTTGGAACGCCCCTCGGCGGCCAGCCGCAGGACCTCCCGCTCCCGGGCCGTCAGCCGGGCGAGCCGGGTGTCCTCCGGCTCCGGCGGGGGGCGTTCGTCGCCCCGGCCGACCACCTGGGCGACCAGGTCCCGGGTGACCGCCGGGTCCAGTACGGACTCGCCGCCGGCCAGCGTGTGCACCGCGTCGACGAGCCGTTCGGCCGAGGCCCGCTTCAGCAGGAAGCCGGCCGCCCCGGCGCGCAGCGCGCCCCACACGTAGTCGTCGTGGTGGAAGGTGGTCAGCACCAGCACCCGGGTGGGCAGGCCGGCGGCGACGATCCGCCGGGTCGCCTCCACCCCGTCGACCCCGGGCATCCGGACGTCCATCAGCACCACGTCCGGCAGCAGCGCGCGGCAGAGGGCGACGGCGGCCAGCCCGTCGGCGGCCTGGCCGACCACCTCGATCCGGTCGTCGGTCTCCAGCACCAGCGAGACCCCGGCCCGCAGCAGCGCGTCGTCGTCCGCGACCACCACCCGCACCTTCGGGAGGCCGGGTCCGTCCGGCCGGTCGGCGGCCGTCACGGGACCGGCAGTTCGGCGCGCAGCCGGAACCCGCCCGGTCCGGTGGGCCCACCGGAGCCGATCGGCCCGTGCTCCACCCGGCCGCCGAGCACCGACACCCGCTCGGCCACGCCCAGCAGCCCCCGGCCGGGCGTGTACCCGGCCGGGGCGCCCCGCCCGTCGTCGCGCACCTCGACGGCGAGCCGCCCGCCCGCGCAGCGGACGGTGACCTCGACGGTCCGGGCGCCGGAGTGCTTGACGGTGTTGGTGAGCGCCTCCTGGACGATCCGGTAGGCCGACACGTCCAGACTGCGCGGCACCCGCCGGGCCGCCGGGTCGATCCGCACCCGCACCCGGGGCCCGGCCCGGCCGAGCCGCTCGGCCAGCCGCTCCAGGTCGGCGAGGCCCGGCTGCGGGGCCGCCCCCTCGCCGTCGTCGCCGTACTCGCCGTCACCGCCGCGCCGCAGCAGGCCGAGCACCCGGTCGAGGTCGTCCAGCGCGTCCCGTCCGGTGTGCTCCATCCCGGAGAGCAGCTCCCGGGTGCGTGCGGGGTCGCGGTCGAGCAGCCGGCGGGCGGCCCCGGCCTGGACCAGCACCACGTTGAGGGTGTGGCCGACGGAGTCGTGCAGCTCGCGGGCCAGCCGCGCGCGCTCCTCGGCGACCACCTCCCGGCGCAGCCGCCACCGGGCGGCCTCGCGCTCCTCCGCCCGCCGCGCGGTGCCGTAGCCGACCGCCCAGCCGAGCAGCCAGAGGAAGAGCACCCCGGCGGGGATGACCGGGTAGTCGTGCCCGAGGTCGGCGAAGTAGGCGGCCATCCCGAGCAGGGCGGCGAACGGTCCGGACCAGGCCCGCCGCCGGGGCGCGTACAGGCCGAGCGAGTAGAGGCCGACCAGGTCGGCGTACGGCGAGACCGGGCTCGGCAGCACGAACAGCGCCTCCACCGACAGCGCGGCCGCGCCGACCAGGTAGCCGGCCAGCGGCCTGGTCCGGCGGACCGCCAGCGGAGCGGCCACCGCCGTGCTCAGGGCCAGGGCCAGGGGCAGGCCGCCGTGCAGCCGGTCGGCCGCGCCGGTCCGTTCGACGGCCATCAGCAGCAGGAACCCGCCGGCCAGCACGAGGTCCCAGTGCCCGCCCGGCACCGCCCGGAGGGCCCGGAGGGTCCGCGCCGCCCGGGCCCCGGCCGGCCAGGACCCGGGCCCGCCGGGAACGGGGGCGGCCGGGGGGACCGGTGCGGTCCGGATCGCCCGGGTGCGGGGCGGCGGGCTCATGGCGGCTCCGGTTCGGGGGGCAGGCGGAATCGGGGGAGTGGCCGCCCGCGCGGTGGCGCGGGTGCCGGGCCGTACGGTAGCGGCGGCCGTCCGCCCGGCGCATCGCCCTGGTGGGGTATCCCGGACCCGTCCGACCGGGGGTGCGCTCCGGCCCGCCGACCCCGCCGGGGGGTGTCCGGCCGCCCGCAGGGGGGAGGCCGCCGGACCCCGGCGGGCGGACGCGGCCGGGCGGGCCCGGTCCGTAGCGTCCGGGCCATGAACGCTCCGGACCCCCGCGTCCCGTCCGCCGTCCCCGGCACCCCCGTCGCCCCTGATGCCGCCGTCGCCCCTGCTGCCGCCGCCGTCCCGAGGACCGCCCCCGCCCGCCGGGCGGGCTGGTGGACGGTCACCGCGCTCGCCTTCCTCACGGCCCTGTTCACCGCCCGCTACCTGACCCTCGACCCGGAGGTCTTCCTCGACCAGCAGCGCGCCGTCTACCTGGCCCACCGGGGCTCGCTCGTCCTGCACGTGGGCGGCGGCGTGCTGGCGATCCTGCTCGGCCCGTGGCAGTTCCTGCCCCGGCTGCGCGCCCGCCGCCCGGGGCTGCACCGGTTCGTCGGCCGGCTCTACCTGATCGCCGTCCTGGCCGCCGGCACCGGCGGCCTGCTGATGGCGCCCAGAGGTCTGGTCGGCCCGGTCGCGCCGATCGGCTTCACCGGGCTGGCCGTCCTGCTGCTGCTCTCCTCGGCCCTGGCCTGGCGGGCGGGCCGGCGCCGCGACCTCCTCCGGCACCGCGCCTGGGCGGTCCGTTCCTTCGCGCTGATCATGGCCGCCGCGACCCTGCGGATCTGGCTGCCGGTGATGGACCTCGCGGGCGTCCCGTTCGACCAGGCCTACGCGACCGCCGCCTGGACCTGCTGGCTGATCAACCTGGTGGTGGCCGAGCACCTGATAGCCCGGCTCCCGGGACTTCCCCCGACCGCCCGCACCGGCCGCGTTCCGGCGGCACCGCCGGCCGGGTGACCCGATTCCGGGCCGGACCTGCTGACGACCTATCATCCAGCAATGACCACCGCAGAGTTGATCCGGATCGTCTCCCGCTCCTCGCCGATGGCGCTCGCCCAGGTCGAGCGGGTCAGGGCCGAACTCGCCGCCCTGCACCCGGGGGTGCGCACCGAGGTGGTCCCGGTGACCACCTCCGGCGACCGCTGGATGGGCGACCTGGCCCGGCTCGGCGGCAAGGGCGCGTTCACCAAGGAGGTGGACGCCGCGCTGCTCGCCGGTGAGGCGGACCTCGCGGTCCACTGCCTCAAGGACGTGCCGGCCGACCGCCCGCTGCCGGCCGGCACCGTGTTCGCCGCCCACCTGCGCCGCGACGACATCCGGGACGCGCTGGTCCACCCCGACGGACTGACTCTGGACGAGCTGCCGCCCGGCACCCGGATCGGCACCTCCTCGGTCCGCCGGCGGGCCCAGCTCTCGGCCTCCCACCCGCACCTGGAGTACGTGCCGATCCGCGGCAACGCCAACAGCCGGCTGGCCAAGCTGGCAGCGGGGGAGGCGGACGCCCTGCTGCTCGCGCTGTCCGGGCTGGAGCGGATCGGCGAGACCGCGCGGATCAGCGAGGTGCTGCCGGTCGAGGTGATGTGCCCGCCGATCGGCGCCGGGATCCTCGCCCTGCAGTGCCGGGACGACGACACCGCCACCATCGACGCCGTGGCCGGCCTCGGCGACCACGCGACCTGGCGCGAGGCGAGCGCCGAGCGGATGTTCCTGCACGTGCTCCAGGGGCACTGCAACTCGCCGATCGCCGGCTGGGCCAAGGCCGAGGAGGACGGCCGCCTCTCGCTGCGCGGCCGGGTCTTCACCCCGGACGGCAAGCAGGTCCTGGACGCCCACGAGTGGGCGGGCTCGCTGAGCCCGGAGGACCTCGGCACCGCGACCGCCCTGGCCCTCAAGCGGCAGGGTGCCTCCGAGCTGATCGCCGCCATCCCGCACTGACGCGGACCTCCGGTCCCCCGGCCCCGGCCGGGGGACCGGGCGGGAACGCCGAAGGCCCCCTCGCTGCTGCGAGGGGGCCTTCGACCGTCGGTGCGCCGCCAGGGACTCGAACCCCGGACCCGCTGATTAAGAGTCAGCTGCTCTAACCAACTGAGCTAGCGGCGCCTGCTGACGCGGGAAACATTACCTGGTCAGCGGCGGAAACACACAATCGGTCCGGACCGCCCCCCGGACGGTCCGGACCGCCGTGCCGGTCAGGGGACGAGGACGACCTTCCCCCGGACGTGCCCGGTGCCCACCAGCCGGTGGGCGTCGGCCACCCGCTCCAGCGGGAAGGCCCCGGCGATCTCCAGCCGCAGCCCGCCCGCCTCCCAGAGCGCGACCAGCTCGGCCAGCCGGGCCGCCGTCCGCTCCCCCCTGATGCCGACGGCACCCAGTCGCCCGGCCGTCGGGTAGTCGACCACGGTGCCGATCCTGGACCGGTCGGCGACCAGCTCGACGGAGGCCTCCAGTGCCCCGCGCCCGGCCAGGTCGAGGGCCGCGTCCACCCCCTGCGGCGCCACCGCCCTGACCCGCTCGACCAGCCCCTCGCCGTAGCCGACCGGGATCGCGCCGAGCGCCCGCAGATGGTCGTGGTTGCGCTCGCTCGCGGTGCCGACCACCGTGGCGCCCCAGGCCCGGGCCAGCTGGACGGCGACCGTGCCGACCCCGCCCGCGGCCGCGTGGACGAGCACCGTGTCGCCCTCGCCGACCTTCAGCGCGGTGAGCCCGACGTGCGCGGTCTGCCCGGAGGCGGACAGCGACCCGGCGTGCTCCCACGGCATCCCGGCCGGTTTGCGCACCAGCCGGTCCGCGTCGGCGACGACCATCTCGGCGGCGCAGCCGAGCACCCGGAAGCCCAGCACCTCGTCGCCGACCGTCCAGCCGTCGACGCCGGGACCGAGGGCGTCGACCACCCCGGCGAACTCGTTGCCCGGAGTCAGCCCGGGGACGAGCTCCACCCCGTACGGCGCCCGGCCCTCCCGGATCGCGAGGTCCACCGGCTGCACCCCGGCGGCGTGGATCCGGATCCGGACCTGGCCCGGGCCGGGCGTGGGGTCGGGCACGGAGGTCACCCGCAGCTCCTCGGGGCCGCCGAACCGGGGGACGGTCACTGCCTTCATGCCGGGCGCTCCTGTCACGTGCTGTCGGTCCTGCCGGGCCCGCGGTCCGCGTCGGTCCGAACCACGAGGCTCCGATCATCGAATCTGAAGCGCGCTTGAGGTCAACCCCCCTCCGGCGTGTCGCCCGAGTTGAGATCATTGTCAGATTTATCCTCGACGGCGGCCCGGGCCATGTCCGGGTCCGTGCTCCGGTCCGCATCCGCGTCCGCAGTTCGGCTCGTATCCGCGTTCGACCACCCGCCCGCCGTCGAGAGGACCTCCCCGTGGGCCAGCTGCCCCTGCTCTTCCTGGTGCTGCTCGCCTCCGTGGTGACCATGCCGCTGGCCCGCCGGACCGGGGTGCCGCAGCCCGTCCTGATGACCCTGCTCGGCATCGCCATGGCACTGATCCCGCAGATCCCGGACATCGCGATCGAACCCGAGCTGATCCTGCCGCTGGTCCTGCCACCGCTGATCTTCGCCGTCGCCCGGCGCTCCTCGGTCCGCTACTTCAAGGCCAACATCCGCTCCATCCTGCTGCTCGCCGTCGCCCTGGTCGTGGTCACCACCATCGCGGTCGCCGGTACCGTGCACTGGCTGCTGCCCGGCCTGCCGATCGCCGCCGCCATCGCGGTCGGCGCCCTGGTCTCCCCGCCCGACCCGGTCGCCGCCGTCGCCGTGGCCGGCAGCGTCGGACTGCCCCGCCGGCTGGTCGCCATCCTGGAGAGCGAGGGCCTGTTCAACGACGTCACCGCGATCGTCGTCTACTCGCTCGCCATCGACGCCGTGGTCGGCGGCGACTTCTCCGGCGGCGGCGCCGTGCTGCGCTTCGTGCTCTCCGCCGTGCTCGCGGTCGTCATCGGCGTCGCCCTCGGCTGGGCCAACACCAGGATCGCCAACTACCTGGAGGACCCCACCCAGCAGGTCGCGCTCAACCTGCTGGTGCCGTTCGCCGCCTACAGCCTGGCCGAGGAGATCCACGGCTCCGGCGTGCTCGCCGTGGTCGTCTGCGGCCTCTACCTCGCCGAACGGGCCGCCGACGCCGACGCCGTCGCCTACCGGCTGGTCGGCAACGCCTTCTGGGAGATCGTCGAGATCCTCATCACCGGCGTCGCCTTCGGCCTGATCGGCCTCGAACTCGCCACCGTCCTCAAGGAGGCCGGCTCCGGCTGGACCGGCATGCTCGGCGACGCCGCCGTGGTGATCGCCGTCGTGGTGGCGGTCCGGCTGCTCTGGCTGCTCCCGGCCGGCTGGCTCTCCCGGCGGCTGCGCGCCGACTCCGAGGAGGACACCCCGATCAGCTGGCAGGAGAGCGTGGTGCTCTGGTGGTCCGGGATGCGCGGGGTCGCCACCGTCGCCCTGGCCCTCGCGATCCCGCTCACCGTCGACACCGGCGAGCCCTTCCCGGAACGCGGCCGACTCGTCTTCATCGCCTTCAGCGTGGTGCTCTTCACCCTGCTGGTCCAGGGCCTCACCCTGCCCTGGACGGCCAAGCGGCTGCACCTCGACCTCGACCACGACCGGCACGAGCAGGAGGTCCGGCTGCTCTGGTGGCGGGCGGCCAAGGCCGGACTGCGCCGGCTCGGCGAACTGGAGGAGGCCGACAAGCTGCCCGCCGAGGTCGCCGACCGCCTGCGGGACCGTCAGCACGACCGGCTGGCCCGGCTCTGCCCCGAGAACTACGCCGAGGAGGAGGCCAGCGAGGCCAAGCTGCGGCTCGCCCAGTGGCGCGCGGCGCACAGCGTCGAACAGGAGATGATCGCCGCCTCCCGGCGCGAGATGCTGGTCGCCCGCGCCGAGCCCGGAGCCGACCCGGAACTCGTCGACCGGGTGCTGCGCGGCCTCGACCTGCGGTCCGAACGGAAGTGACGGCCCGTCCGTCCGGGCGACCCCGCGGCGGGTCGCACGGACGGACCGTGACGGCCGGACGGACACTCCGCGAAGCCCGCCCGAACAGCGGGGACCCCGACCGGACGCCGACGAACGGAATGTGCGCCGGGACCCCCGGCGTTGCATAGGCTGAGCCCGGGCAAGGCCGTCAACGGAGTCGGCGCACCCCCAGGACCCGCACGGCCGCGCGCAACCCTCCCGCCCGGTCCTGCCGGTATCTGCACCCGAGGAAACGAGGAGCCACCGATGTCGGAGACCCGCGCCGACGCCCGTACCCCGCTGGACCGCACCCCGGAGTGGGCCGCCCTCGCCAAGCACCGGGAGGAGTTCGGCGACACGCACCTGCGCGAACTGTTCGCCGCCGACCCGGAGCGCGGCCGCCGCTACACCCTCCAGGTCGGCGACCTGCACGTCGACTACGCCAAGCAGCTCGTCACCGACGAGACCCTGGCGCTGCTGCGCGAACTGGCCGGGGCCACCGGTGTCGCCGCCCTGCGGGACGCGATGTTCCGCGGCGAGCGGATCAACACCACCGAGGACCGGGCCGTCCTGCACACCGCGCTGCGCGCCCCGCGCGACGCGGTGATCGAGGTCGACGGCGAGAACGTCGTCCCCGCCGTGCACGCGGTGCTGGACAGGATGGCCGCCTTCGCCGAGCAGGTGCGCGGCGGCGAGTGGCGCGGCCACACCGGCAAGCGGATCCGCGCCGTCGTCAACATCGGCATCGGCGGCTCCGACCTCGGCCCCGCGATGGCCCACGAGGTGCTGCGCTCCTTCACCCAGCGGGACCTCGACGTCCGCTTCGTCTCGAACGTGGACGGCGCCGACCTGCACGAGGCCGTCCGCGACCTGGACGCCGCCGAGACGCTGTTCGTCGTCGCGTCCAAGACCTTCACCACCATCGAGACCATCACCAACGCGGTCTCGGCCCGGAACTGGCTGCTCGCCGAGCTGGGCGCGGGCACCGAAGCGGTCGCCAAGCACTTCGTCGCGCTCTCCACCAACGCCGAGGGCGTCGCGGACTTCGGCATCGACACCGCGAACATGTTCGAGTTCTGGGACTGGGTCGGCGGCCGCTACTCCTACGACTCGGCGATCGGCCTCTCGCTGATGATCGCCATCGGCCCGGACGCGTTCCGGGAGATGCTCGACGGCTTCCACCTGGTCGACGAGCACTTCCGCACCGCCCCGCCGGAGGAGAACGTCCCGCTGCTGCTCGGCCTGCTCGGGGTCTGGTACGGCGCCTTCTTCGACGCCCAGGCGCACGCGGTGCTGCCGTACTCGCACTACCTGTCGAAGTTCACCGCCTACCTCCAGCAGCTCGACATGGAGTCCAACGGCAAGTCGGTGGACCGCGACGGGAAGCCGGTGAGCTGGCAGACCGGCCCGGTGGTCTGGGGCACCCCCGGCACCAACGGCCAGCACGCCTACTACCAGCTGCTGCACCAGGGCACCAAGGTGATCCCGGCGGACTTCATCGGCTTCGCCGAGCCGGTCGCCGACCTGCTGCCGGGCCTGGTCGCCCAGCACGACCTGCTGCTCGCCAACTTCTTCGCCCAGACCCAGGCGCTGGCCTTCGGCCGGACGCCGGAGGAGGTCGCGGCCGAGGGCGTGCCGGCCGAGCTGGTCCCGCACAAGACCTTCCGGGGCAACCACCCGACCACCACCGTGCTGGCCGGTGCGCTGACCCCCTCGGTGCTCGGCCAGCTGGTCGCCCTCTACGAGCACAAGGTGTTCGTGCAGGGCGCGATCTGGAACATCGACTCCTTCGACCAGTGGGGCGTCGAGCTGGGCAAGGTGCTCGCCAAGCGGATCGAGCCGGTGCTGCTGACCGGTGAGGGCACGGAGCAGCTGGACAGCTCCACCGCCGCGCTGGTGGCCCGCTACCGGGAGCTGCGGGGCCGCTGAGGCCCGCCCGGCGACCGGACTTCTCCGGGCCGTCGTCCGCTCCGGCGGGCGGCGGCCCGGGTGCCGTTCGTCGGCCCCGCCCGGAGAGTGCCGGAAACGCCGGAAGGCCCCTCGCTCGCGCGAGGGGCCTTCCGGTTGTCTGTGCGCCGCCAGGGACTCGAACCCCGGACCCGCTGATTAAGAGTCAGCTGCTCTAACCAACTGAGCTAGCGGCGCCTGCTGACAGAGAGGACTCTAGCAGCGGGGCGCGGTCGGGCCAAAATCGAATACCGCGCCCCCCGGGCGGCCGTTCCGGGCCCGGGGGACCCCCGGGCGGTCAGAGCGCGCCGACCGGCTCCCGGGCCGCCCGGACGCAGGCCCAGAGGACGACGGAGGCGCCCGGCAGCCAGGGCTCCCGGCTCTCCGGGGCGACGATCCACCGCCCGGCGCCCAGACCGGGCGAGTCCGGGCTGTTCACCATCCGCTGCACCGGCGGCACGGTCACCGCGTCGCCCTTGCCGTGGCAGAGCAGCGGCGGCACGTCCCGGGCCCACTCCTCCCAGGCCAGCAGCCGGCGCAGCCGGGGGGCCGCCCCGGGCTGCACGAACAGCAGGGTCCGCCCCCGGAAGACCGCCACCGGCCCGCAGCCGGGGCCGGAGGCCCACAGCTCGTCCAGCACCCGGCGGCCGAACAGCGACGGCATGCTGATCACGTCGAAGGCCCGGCCGCAGGGCAGTACCGAGGGCGCCCACGGCCGGGACTCCCAGAGGGCGCGCATGCTGCGGGGGTACTCGCTGGCGGAGGCGAGCCAGGCCTCCCCGGCCACGGTCACGTACTCCACCGACTGATAGGTCCAGATGTCCACGGACAGCAGCCTGGGGTGTCCGGGTCGTGACCGGGAGGGAAACTCCGGTTCGCCGGACAGTAGGGCGGGCGCGGGCGTACCCTTCCGCTTCCTCCGGCATATGCCAGAGGCGTCGGACGCCGACCGGGGCCGCGCGGGGTCGACCCTGGACTGCTCGGGGCTGCGCGGGACCGACGCGGGACCGCTCGGGTCGGAGCGGGCCGGGTGGCCGCCCCGGCCGGGGTCAGTCCTCGTGCCGCCGGGGCCGGAGCAGGCTGCGGCCGTACTCGATCATCTTGGCCGCGTAGTCCGGGGTCCAGTCCGCCCGGGTGGCGATCTCGGTCTCGGGCAGCGCGTCGAACCGGCGCGGATCCGCCAGCTGCGCGGCCGCGACCGCCTGGAAGTCGGTCGCCCGCTCGGCGGCCGCGCGGAAGGCCAGGGCCAGCTCGGTGGAGCGGCGCAGCAGCTCGGCCGGGTCGTCGATCGACTCCAGGTCGAAGAAGCGTTCCGGCTCCGGTTCGTCGGCCTGCGGTTCGAACAGCAGCTGCACCGGACGCTGCCGCCGGCCGGGCGCCGCACCGGCGCCCGCACCGGGACCGGCCGCCGCGGCGGGGCCGCTCGGGTCGGACGCCTGCGCCTGGGAGTCGGGCATGGACGGACACCTCCGGGTGCTCGATGGGGGCGGGCGACAGTTGCTCGGGACGGGCGCCGCCCGGTCGTGGCCGCCGTCCATTCTCTCGCGCCGGCGGCCGGTAACGGAACGGTGCGCGTCCGGGCGCTATTCCCGGCGGACGCGCCGGGGGCGTGCGTCCACCGGTCGCCCGCCGTCTCCCCGCCGTGGATCCGCGCCGGCAGGCCGCACCCCGGCGGCGCCCGGCCTCAGGACCGGCCCAGCCGCACCCGGTGCCCGGACAGGTGGTGCAGCACCCGGTGATTGGCCTCCCAGCCGTCGGGGAAGGCGACCGGGACACCCAACTGCACCGGTTCGGTGGCCGGATGCTCGTCCAGCAGCTCGGCGATCCCGGCCCGGGCCACCACGATGCAGGCGTGCCGGTGCCGGGAGGCGAGCACGCACAGCCGGCCGGTCTCCAGGTGGAACGCGGTCGCGTCCGGCCGCCCGGAGAGCGGGTGCAGCACCACCGTGACGTCGTACTCCCGGCCCTGCAGCCGGTTCGCGGTGTCCACCGTCACCGCCGGGCCGGCCGCCCCGTCCACCGGCACCCCGACCTTGGCCAGCGCCGCCCGGACCGCCGCGGCCTGGTCCCGGTGGGCCGTGCCGACCGCGACCCGGTCCGCCGTGAGCGGGGCCGACCCCTGCTCGGAGTGGGCGGTCAGCCCCCGGTCCAGCAGCCGCCGCACGGTCGCCGCCACCGCCGCGACCGCCTGCGGATCCGTCCGCACGGTGTGCCGGGCGGGCAGCTCCAGCAGGGCCCAGCCGTGCTCGGTCGCCCGGTCGATCGCCGCGTCCAGGGCCGAACCGTCCGGCCGCACCGCCGAGGTCAGCCGACGGTCCCCGGGCCCGGTGCCCGAACGGAACGGCGTGAACGGGTAGAACGCCCCGGAGATCAGCGGCGCCGCGCTGGCCGGCAGCCGCCAGGACACCGGCAGCCGGTGCGGGCGGATCTGCGGGTTGTGCGCGAGCAGGGTGACCACCGCGCTGCCCGAGGGGTCGTAGGACAGGCCCGCCCACTGCTCGGTGCCGACCACCGTGAACGGGTCCAGCTGGCCCGGGTCGCCGACGAACAGCGCCCGCTCGAACAGCCGGGCCACCGCGAGCAGAGCGTCCGAGCGCATCTGGTACGCCTCGTCGACGATCGCGTGCCGCCACGGCTGCTCGGTCCGCACCCACTGCCACTTGGCCGAGGTGGAGATCACCACGTCCAGCTCGGCGAGCTCGGCGACCTTGTCCGAGGGCGTCACATTGGCGTGGCGCAGCACCTCGGGGCCGGGGCGGGCGTCCGCCGCGTGCAGTCGGCCGATCGTCAGATCGGGGGCCTTGGCGGCCAGCCGGTCGACCAGGTCGTCCACCTGGCCGTTGGTCTGGGCGACGATCATCAGCCGCTCACCGGCGGCCACCAGCTCCCGGGCGGCGCGCACCACCAGGGTCGACTTGCCGGCGCCGGGCGGCGAGTCCACCACGACACCGCGCGGCGCGCCGACGGCCGGGCGCACGGTCGCCTCCAGGATCCGGGCCACCGCCGCGTCGGCCGCGGCTCCGGGCGTCGGCTCCCCGGCCGGATCGGCGGTCGGGTCGCGGGTCGGGTCGCCGGGGTCGGCCGGCGGGGAGGTCTGCTCGGTGCTGCTCATCGGCCGGATCACTCCCAGTCCTCGGCGGTGCCGGTGTCGGTACGCGTGTCTGTGCCGGTGCCGGTGCCGTTGCCGGGCACGGCCGGCAGCACGGTGACGACGGCCCCGGGCGGTCCGCCGTGCGTCCACGGGGTGTCGTCCGGATCGGGCAGCGGCGCCGCCTGCCGGACCGTCAGCTCGAACAGGGTGAAGGTCACCCGTTCGCCCGGCTCGGGCAGGCTCCCCGGCTCGGGCTCCTTCTTCCGCCCCATGCCGGACAGCACCCGCACGGTGACGGTGCCCGCCTCCGGGTCGACGGCGGCGATCACCGCCTTCTGCGCCGCCGGCGCCGGCCCGGCGTCGGGCCCCGGCGCCGCCCGGACCCGGTGCACCTCCCGGCCCGGGTCGGCGTGCGGCCGGTCGCCGGTGCGCACCGTCACCAGCGGGCGCGGCTTGGGGGAGCGGCCGGTGGTGTCGTAGTCGGGCACCACCTCGGTCACCACTCCGCTGAACGCCTCCCCGGAGAGCCGGTGCTCGGCCATCGCCAGCGGGTCGTCCAGCGCCTCCTGGACGTCCAGCCGGGTCTGCTCGCGCTCGCGCTGGGCGAGCTTGCGGGCGGCCGTCACGGCGTCGTCGACCCGGGGCTGCGGGGGCTCCCCGGCAGCCAGCCGGTCCCGGTGGCCGGTGTACGACCAGCGGTCGCCGGTCCAGCGCTCCGCCAGGTGGCCGGCCGGGGGCAGCGCCCGCAGCAGGTCCAGTCCGTGCCAGACGTCGTGCCAGGCCGGCAGCAGTTCCGCGCGCAGCACGGCGCGCAGCCGGTCCACCGAGACCCGGACGGCCTCCCGGGCCGCCGCGACGTCCCCGCCGCCGTCGGGGCCCTCGGCCTCGCGCAGGGCCGCCGCGGCCGCGTCGTAGCGGGTGATCGCCGGGGCGAGCACCTTGGTGTCGAACACCGGGTCGGTGGTCGGGCCGGCCGGCGGGCGGACCAGCCGGCCCTCGGCGTTGCGCTCCGTCTCGGCCCGCTCGGCCGCCTCCGCGCCGGTCTGCCCGTCCGGCGGGGCGTGCCAGGCCAGCAGGGCGGCCAGGTGCTGGTCCTCCAGGTGGCTCTGGCCGGTGGCCCAGTGCCGGGCGAGCAGCCCGGTCATCGGCAGCAGCAGGCTGGACCCGGGCACGGCCGAGCGCTCGGCCAGGTGGGTCAGCCAGCGGCCGAGCAGCGGCACCCGGGCCGGGGCCGGGAACGGGCCCGGGTCCTCGTCCTCGGCGGTGCGGCGGAACCGGGTCGAGCGGCCGAGCAGCGCCAGGTGGCGCACGCCCCCGGTGTTCGGCACGACCAGCTGCGGCGCGTCCGCGCACAGCTCGCGGACCACGGGGGATTTCTCGCCCGTCTCCGGGTCCTTCTCGGTGCCCTCGATCAGCTCGACCTCGTCGCCGAAGGACTCCAGGTAGGGCAGCAGGTCGGCGGCCAGGTCGGCCAGGAACTCGGAGCGCAGCGTGCGGTTGAGCGGTTGCGGCACGATGTGCAGCACCGGCGCGTCCCGGTCGGTGCCGAGCAGCACGGCCAGCGGGGCGCCGTCCTCACCGGCCGAGGTCAGTGGGACGAGCACCATCGGGCGCTCCGACAGGTGCCGGTGGCGGACGGTGGCCAGCGGCTCGGCCCGGCCGCCGCGGACGGCCTCCAGCCGGGCCAGGGTGGTCAGCAGGCTCATCGGCCGCCCTCCGGGCCGGTGGCCGGGTGGGGGCGGCCGAGCGCCTCGGCGCGCAGGGCGGCGGCGTAGGCCAGCCGGGCGGCGGCCTCGTCGGCCCCGTCGCCGTCGTTGTCCTCGTCGTGCTCGCCGTGCTCGCCGTTCGTGTCGCCGCCGAGGTGGCCGACGGGCCCGGTCCGGGCCACCGCCAGGGCCTCGCCCACCGTGCGGATGCTGCCCAGCTCGCCCCGGACACCCCGGCCGAGCTGCTCGACCCGGTCGCCGCAGCGGGCCTGGGCCCGGCAGTGGAAGCCGAGTTCGCAGGTGGAGAGGCAGTCCGGGCTGTACGCGGCCGGCACCGTCCCGACCGTCTTCTCCAGCTCCTCGGTGGAGCGGACGGGGCTGCCGTCCGCGTCGGGGGAGAGGTCGAAGTCCGCCCCCGGCGGCAGCACCGCCAGCAGCCGCTCGATGCCGGTCATCCGGCTCAGCTGGCGCCGGGTGGTCGCCAGCTCGCGGCGGACGTCCACCGGCACGGCGGTCGGCCGGCTGCCGAAGTCCTCCGGGCAGACCAGCAGCACCGTCGTCCGGGGACTGCCCGGCAGCCGCTGCTCGGCGTACGGGTCAGGGTCCACCGCCAGCCCGGCCAGCGCCGCCGCGGCCTCCTGGAGCGCCAGCACGTAGACCGCCGCCTGGCGGGCGGCGGCGCCCACCTTGCCCGGGTCGGCGGTGCCGTCCAGCACCGGGAAGGACTTGATCTCGACCACGGTGCAGCGGCCGCCGTGCACCACGACGGCGTCCGGCTCCAGGTAGGCGGTCGAACCGGCCACGTCCAGCCGCAGCAGCGGATGGTCCAGCAGCGTCCAGGCGTGCTCCTCCGCGGCCGCCTCCGCGAGCGCCGCCGCCGTCCGGTCGGCCCGCACGGCCGGACCGGAGGAACGCAGCAGGTCCGGCACGAGCAGCGGGCCGTCCTCGCCGGCCGGCCCGAGCCGGTGGCGCAGCGGCTCCAGCAGCGCCGCGTAGCCGTTCTCCTTCAGCCGGGCCTCGAACACGACGCCGCGCGCCAGGGCGAGCGGCGAGCGGCCGAAGGGGGCGGGGCGGCCGAGACGGGCGGCCAGCGCCGTCTTGTCCACCCCGGCGGCGTCCAGCACGGCGCGGCGGTGGCACCCCGGATTGGCGGCCAGGGCGGCGAGGGCGCGGGCGTTCAGACTGCGCTGCGGCGCCGGTCCGCGCAGCTCGGCGAGCCGCTGGGCGAGCGGCTCCGCCGGCCCGCGGAGCGGGGCGTTCGTCGAGACGTTCATGGTGCGGCCCAGTGTCGCATCCACCTCCGACAATCCGGCCGGAACCGGCCGTTGGCGACGAACGGGCGACGAACGGGCGGCCACCGGGGGCGGTGAGGGGAGCGGTGGCGGGAGCGACGGAGCGGGCCGGCGGACCCGGTGCAGCGGGAGCCGGAGGCCGGGATCGTGGGTGCTCGGCGGGTGGGGGATCATGGAGGCCGGTGCTCGATGGCGAGGCCGACGTCGACACCCGCCCCGATCGCGAGGAGCCTGCCATGCCCGCCCGAATCCTGCTGGTCCGCCACGGTGAGACCGAGTGGTCGGCGACCGGCCGCCACACCGGCCGCACCGACATCCCGCTGACCGAGGACGGCCGCGCGATGGCCCGGGCGCTCGGCGTCCGCCTCGCCGCTGCGCCCTGGAACGGCCTGCCCGACGCCCTCGTGTTCACCAGCCCGCTCGACCGCGCCAAGGAGACCTGCGCGCTGGCCGGCCTCGGCGACCGGGCGGTCGAACGCCCCGAGCTCATGGAGTGGGACTACGGCCAGTACGAGGGCCGCACCGGCGCCGACATCCGCGCCGCCGACCACCCCGGCTGGCTGATCTGGCGCGACGGCGTCCCCGGCGGCGAGAAGCTCTCCGACGTCGCCGCCCGGGTCGACGCCCTGCTCGCCGACCTCAACACCGAGCACGGTGTGCCGGAGCCGGACACCACCGTCATGCACTGCGCCGACCGCGACGTGGTGCTCTTCGCCCACGGCCACCTGCTGCGCATCCTGACCGCCCGCTGGCTGGGCCTGCCGCCTGAGTTCGCCCAGCGGTTCAAGCTCGGCACGGCCGCGCTCTGCATCCTCTCCTGGGAGTACGGCGCGCCGGCGGTCGAGCTCTGGAACGACCAGGGCCACCTGGAGACCCTCACGCACAGGTCCTGATCCGAGCCGCCCGTCGTCCCTGCCCCGTCGGGGCGTTGGGCGGCGGGCGGTGCGCTGTGGGCTGTGGGCGGCGGGCCGGGTCTCAGGCGGCCGCGGTCGCCGCGCCGTACGCGGCCAGGAACCGCCCGACCTCCGGCACCCGCCGGTGTTGCCCCAGCCGCTGCGCGGTGTCCGCGAGCATCGAGCGGATCCGGGCCGAGCGCACGTTGCCGAACAGCGCCACGGCGGCCGAGCCGTGCTCGGCCGCGCCCGCCAGGTCGCCGCGTCCGAGCCGGTCGTGGGCGAGCTCGGCGGTGTACAGCACCCGGTTGCGGACGAAGTGCGGCTTCTGGAGCGCTATGGCCAGCCCGGCGCGCTCGCTCGCCCGCTCCCAGTCCCCGAGGGCGGACCAGCACTGGGCCTGCAGCCCGGCGAGTTCGGCCTCGCCGAAGAACGACATCCACTCCGGGTCGGCCCCGGACGGGCCCCGGTCGAAGTGCCGGCAGGCCCTGGCGACCGCCCGCTCGCAGGCGGCGCGGTCCTGCAGCAGCGCCCAGCCGCCGGCCTCGCGCATCGCGAGCAGGGCCAGCAGCCGGTCCGAGTCGAGCCCCCGGGCGGCGGACTGCCCGGCCTGGGCCGCCCGCAGCGCCTCCCGGGGCCGGCCGGCGTCGCGGGCGAGGAAGGCGCTGTTGCAGAAGACGTGCGCCTCCAGGGCGGCGTCCCCGGCCATCCGCGCGGTGGCCAGCGCCTCGGCGTAGTACGAGCGGGCGTCCGCGAGCCGGTTCGAGTCGTGGGCCAACCAGCCGACCGAGACGGCGAGTTCGCCCGAGCCGGCCTGGAGTCTGCGCTCGGTCCCGGTGGAGTACTCGCACGCGTCGAGCAGGATGTAGGCCTCCCGCAGCGAGCGGCCCGCCTGCTCGAACAGCGCGTCGCCGCCGTGCGCGTCGTCGGCCAACCGGAGGTCCCGGACGGCCTGTTCGACGCCCAGCACCTCGGCCGTGCCGACCTTGCGGGGCGGCGGGACGGCGCGGGGCCGGCCGGGCACGAAGCCGTCGGCGGGCGCGAGGCCGTCGCCCGGTCCGGGGAGGGCGGCCGGGCCCGGGCGGGCGTCCGCCGGGCGGGGGGCATCGGCCGCGGCGGCCGCGGCGGGCCGGTCGATGCCGATCACGGTGGCCAGCGCGGCAGGGCCGCCGGCCAGGAACGTACGGCGACGCACGTCGTCGTTCTCCTCGTCGGGATGGTGCGGTTCGGCGGACCCCCGTGGCGCCGTCGCGGACCTCGGTCCCGGGGGCCCTTCCGGTGGGGGCGGTTCCGCGTACGGCCAGGCAGCGTACGGGAGTTGGGTGGAGAGCGGAGAGCGGGGGGCGGGCAGGGGCGGGAACGGGGGGTGGAGGAGTGGTGGTGGTCCGCCGTCCGGCGCGGTGGCCGGGTCCGGGCGCGGGCCGGGGTGCTGTCCCAGGTGCTGCCCGAGGGCGTTCGTCCCGCCGGGCCGGACGCCGCCGTCGCTCCCGCGCTCGCCCTCGCCCCCCGTACCGCCGTCCGTCGAGCGGCGCCGGACGGCGGTACGGGGGGCGAAGCCCAGTTCGGTGAGCGGCCGTTCCGGCCACATGTGCCGGAACACCCGCTCGTACGCGTAGTTGGGGCAGCGGATCTCGCCGGACTCGACCCGCCCGATGTACCGGGCGTCGCACGAGACGTGCTCGCCGATCTCCCGGGCCGCCCGGCGCACGGCCATGGCGAACTCGCCCGGCGAGCGGTCGCCGCGCAGGGCGCGCATCACGGTGTTGGGCGACGGGCGGTTCGGCTCGGCCGGTGGGGTGGCTGCCATGGTGCGCTCCGTGGTGGTGCGGGGTGGTGGTACGGGGGTCGGGCGGCGGTGGGGCGATGGGGGCGCCCGGCCACGAACGGGTCTGCTGGGGCGTGTCCGGTGGTTCGGCCCGGGGCCGCCGGGCGCGGCACCGACAGTACCGGGAGTCACCGGTCGGCCACAGTGCGTCGATGGATGATGTGCCACCAATACCGGGCAAACCGGGCGTAGTTGCCGGGATCCGCCATGAAATGCCATGCCTTGCTGTAAGGCGCCCCGTGGCCTCGGGGGCCCGCCCGGCGTTGTGCTGTTACGTGGAAGCCCCGTCCGCCGCCCCTGCCGCACCCCCCTGGCGGCAGCCCCAGCGGCACCCCCCACGCCGGGCGGCGCGGCTTCCACCCCCGACGAGGTGACAGGAGGGCCGATGCCGGCCACTGGAGTACCGCAGTACCGCCGCCTGGTCGCCGGAGGGATGCCGGCCGCCGCCGCCCCCGCCCTGCTGCCCGAGTCCGCCGACGACCGGGGCCCCGCCCGCCCGCTGTCCGGCGGCGGCCCCTCCCACCGCCCGGCCGTCGCCCGGGACGGCGTTCCGGTCGACACCCACGACACCGTGACCGTCGCCCTGCGGCACGGACTGGAGGCGGTCGACATCCTGCGGTTGCGGCGGGCCTGCGGTGCCGTCCTGCAGAGCCGCAACGGCGCCACCGTCTCCTTCCTCGTCCCGGCCGGCACCTCGGCGACCTGGCACCTGCCCGGCAGCTCCTGTACCGCCGGCGCCCAGCTGCCGCCCGCCACCGACCCGCGCTGGGTGATGCCCCCGGCCGGAGCCGACTGCGCCGCCCGCCCCACCGACGCCTGGGTCCTGCGCTCGGCGCTCTGCGAGGCCGCCTGCACCCTCACCGCGGGCGGCCTCGGCCCGTTCTGAGGCCGCCGCCCCCGGCTCCGGGGCCGCCGCCGTCCGGGCCGGGCCGCCGGGCCGCCCCGACGGGCGGCGATAATGGCCGGTATGGGACGAAGCAACCGAGCCGGCCGCACCACGGACCGGGGCCGCGCCGCCGCCGCGGACGAGCAGGCCGCCACCGGCCCCGGGGGCCGCACCCACGCGCAGGGACCGCTCACCCGGGCCGTCGACTCCGGCCTCGCCGAACTCCGCCCCGACCGCGACCGCCCCGCCGCCTGGTCGCTGCTGGTCGACGGTGCGCCGCAGTCGCTGGTCGACCTCGCCGACCCGACCCACCTGGGCTTCGAGTACCAGCGCCGGCTCGGCCACCTGGTCGACCTGGTTGCCCCGCCCGGCCGTCCGCTCACCGTCCTCCATCTCGGCGGCGGCGCCCTCACCCTGGCCCGCTACGTCGCCGCCACCCGCCCGCGCTCGCGCCAGCAGGTCGCCGAGATCGACACCGCGCTCACCGACCTGGTCCGCACCGAACTCCCGCTGGAGCGCGGCTGGCAGGTCAAGGTGCGCGGCGCCGACGCCCGCGCCGTGCTGGAGCGCACCCCCGAGGGCAGCGTGGACCTGGTGATCGCCGACGTCTTCTCCGGCGCCCGGGTGCCCGCCCACTGCACCACCGTCGAGTTCACCGCGCTGGCCGCGCGCGCCCTGGCCCCCGGCGGCTGGTACGCCGTCAACATCGCCGACGGCTCGGCGCTGGCGTTCGCCCGCTCCCAGGTGGCCACCCTGGGCGCCGTCCTCCCCGAACTCTGCCTGGTCGCCGACCCGGCGGTGCTGCGCGGCAAGCGGTTCGGCAACCTGGTCCTGGCGGCCGCGCACACCCCGCTCCCGCTGGCCGAGCTGACCCGCCGGGTGGCCTCCGACGCGGCTCTCGGCCGGGTCGAACACGGCCGCGCCCTGGTCGACTTCGCCGCCGGGGCGGCCCCGGTGACCGACGCCGCCGCCGCGCCGTCCCCGGCCCCGCCCCCGGGCGTCTTCCGCTAGCCGCGGCGGCGCCCGGCGCGGCCGAACGGGCCCTGCTCGCAGGTCCGTTCGGCGGTCCGGCCGCACGTTCGGCCGGTCCGGCGCCCGATTGGCCGCCGCGGCGTCGGGCCGCCGAGAATGGGACCGGCGCGGCGGGGACCCGGTCGCGCCGACCCGACCAGGAAGGGCGCACGTCATGCCGATCCGACCGGCCAGGCCCAGCGAGGCGGCGGCACTCAGTGCCCTGGCCCTGCGATCCAAGGCCCATCTCGGCTACGACGCCGCCTTCATGGAGGCCTGCCGCGCCGAACTCACCCTGGAGCCCGGGCGGATCGAGGCCGACCGCACGACCGTCGCCGAGGACGACGGCCGGGTGCTGGGCTTCGTCACCCTCACCGGGGTGCCGCCGGAGGGCGAGATGGACATGCTCTTCGTCGAGCCGGACGCCCTCGGCCGGGGGATCGGCCGCCGCCTGGTGGAGCACCTGTGCGCGGAGGCCGCCGGCCTGGGCTTCACCCGGATCGTCGTCGAGTCCGACCCGCACGCCGAGCCGTTCTACCTGGCGGTGGGCGCCGTCCGCACCGGCACCGTCGCGTCCGGCTCCATCCCCGGTCGGGAACTGCCGGTCCTCACCCTGCACTTGACCGGGCCCGGCCCGGGCCACTGACCGACGCCGGGGGACGGGGCACGGGGCAGGGGAGCGTGGGGAGTCCCGGGGCGCTGGTCCCACCGGCCGTGCTCAGTGCCCCTTCGGCAGGCCCCGGTGCTTGTACATCGCGGCGGCGGTCAGGGCCAGCCCGGCCGCGATCGGGGCGAGCACGGCGGTCGCGGTGCCCGCGGTGTCGTGCGCGACGGTGACCACGGCCGTCGCGGCCGCGGCCCGGGCGGGCGCCGGTGCCGTCCCGGCCGCCGCCCGGGTGTCGGCCGCCGGCCGACCGGGTGCGGGGCCGGCCGCCGGGGTGCTCCCGGTGCCGGCGGAGTCGGGGTGCCCGGGGGCGGGGAGTCGCGGTCGGTCCGAGGGGGCGGCGGACGGGGGCGGTGCCGCCGGGTGGCGCTGGTCGCCGGCCGGCCGGCCGGTCCCGGTGCTCCCGCCGGTCCCGGCGGAACCGCCCGCCGGTCCGTCGGCCGACTCGCCCCGGGTCGCGTGCGCCTCGGCCGGGCGGGCCTGGGCGGGCACGGCGCCGAGCAGTCCGGAGGCGATCGCGAACGCGTCGGGCACGGCGGCCCGTTGCCCCGGCAGGGGGAGCCCGCCGGCCCGGATCCGGTCCTGGAGCGCGCTGCCGACGACGGCCGTCGCGCCGTCCAGCTCCGGTACGGCGCCGCCGGTCGCGGGGCCGATGCCCGCGGCGCCCGTCCCGGGGGCGTCCGTCGGGGCCGGGCCGGTGATCCGGTCGAGCAGTCCGGCGGTCGGGTCCTGTCCCGGCAGGTCCGGCCCGGACGACGGCCCGGACGCGGGGGAGGGGGAGGGCACGGCGGCCGGGACGCGGGGCGCGGGCGCCGCCGTCCGGGCGGTCGCGGCCCCGACCTGGGCGGCGCCGCCCAGGACTCCGCCCGGGTGCTCGGCCGACGCTCCGCCGACCGGTGCCGCGCCGCCGGTCAGCGTCCGGCCGACGGTCCGGCCGGCCGGTTCCGGGAGCGCCTCGGCGGCGGCGCAGGCGCTGGGGGCACCGAAGCCCCAGAGCTGTGCGAGCAGCGCCCCGCCGGCCGCGACGGCCCGGGGGCCGGGCAGCCACCGCCGGGCCCGGCGCCACCCGGCCGGACGCCACCGGCCGCGGACGGTCCGTCGGGCGGGTTCCGGGCCACTGGCCGCGTGATTGGCTCGCACGTGAATCGAGAACGAGCGGACGGGCCGTGAGGTCACGGCCGCACCGCCACGGCCGCACCGCCACGGCCGCACCGCCACGGCCGCACCGCCACGGACGGTCGTCGCGATCCGCGCGCGGCCCTTGCCCCGCGGTGCCCGCGCCGCGCTTCCGCCGGGCTCCCCGCCGGCTTCCGCCCGGCCGCTCCCGGCCCGTCCGTCAGGTGGCGCAGGTGATCAGGAGTTCGGACGCAGGGTCCAGATCACCGTCATGACACCGGTCACGCCGCCGTCGGCGCGGGTGATCTCGACGGTCACCGGGAACTCGGGGCGCTCGCCCTTGTCCAGCTCGGCGACGATCTCGGCGGCGGGCCGGCCGAGCACCGCGGTGGCCGTGACGACGCCCATGGCGAGCTTCTTGTAGGCGATCTCGGCACTCACCGCGAGCGGCACCGCGCGCGAGAGCTGGTCGCCGAACGCGGCCAGGACGATGCAGCCGCTGGCCGACTCGGCGAGGGTGAACATCGCGCCGGCGTGCGGGCCGCCCACGTGGTTGTGGTACTCGGGCTGGTCCGGCAGCCGGAGCACGGCGCGCTCGGGGGAGGTCTCCAGGTACTCCAGCTTGAGGGTCCGCGCCATCGGCACGGTGGAGTCGAGCAGCTGGCCGATCGTAGGTGTCGTCATGGCGGCTACGTTACTAGCCGGTAGCTTTTGGCGGCAGGTCTGTGACCGGGGAAAAAGGTGAGACGCGGGCCACGGCGCGGCCCAGTCGCACTGCCCTCCCGCCCCGCTGCGGATGTGAGGGAACGCGAAAAAGCCCCGAGGGCCGGTCTCTTGACGAGACCGACCCTCGGGGTCGTGGGGTGAGTGACGGGACTTGAACCCGCGGCCACCTGGACCACAACCAGGTGCTCTACCAACTGAGCTACACCCACCATCAGTCCGGACCGTTCGCGCCTTTCGGCGTTCCCGCTCCGACAAGAAGAACTCTACAGGATCCGAGAGGGTGCTCGCGCCAGGGTTCCCGCTCCCCGCTCCGGGCGGGCGTCCGGGTGTCCGGACGCCCGCCCGGGACGGGCCGAGGCCGGTGGGTCAGCCCGCCGGGGGCTGGAACTTCTCGGCGATCGCGCGCGCGGTGTCGGTGTCCGGGCCGGGCTGGGCGACGAACACCGCCTCGCGGTAGTAGCGCAGTTCGTCGATGCTCTCGCGGATGTCGGCGAGCGCGCGGTGGTTCCCGCCCTTCTGCGGGCTGTTGTAGTACGCCTTCGGGTACCAGCGGCGGGCCAGCTCCTTGATCGAGGAGACGTCCACGATCCGGTAGTGCAGGTGACCCTCCAGGGCCGGCATGTCCCGGCTCAGGAAGCCCCGGTCGGTGGCCACCGAGTTCCCGCACAGCGGCGTGCGCCCGGCCTCCGGCGCGTGCTCGCGCACATAGGCCAGCACCAGCGCCTCCGCCTCGGCCAGGGTGACGCCGTGCTCCAGCTCGTCCAGCAGCCCGGACGAGGTGTGCATCGCCCGCACCACGTCGGGCATGTTCGCCAACGCCTCCGCCGGCGGGCGGACGATGACGTCCACACCCTCGCCGAGGATGTTCAGCTCGGAGTCCGTCACCAGCGCCGCGACCTCGACCAGGGCGTCCCGGTCGAGGTCGAGGCCTGTCATTTCACAGTCGATCCATACCAAACGGTCATTCACGCCACTCACCCTACGGCGCGATCACGCGCCGCGGGCACCGATGGAGCCGAGCGGGGCGCCGGGGCGTAGCCCTCGGAAGCGTGCTCGTCCGGCGTGCGGTCGTCCGCCTCCCGCACCTCGCGGGTCTCCCGGGAGTCCCGGACCTCCCTGGCGTCCCGGCCGGGGTGGCCGCCGGGATGCGCCGGCCGGCCGTCCCGCGCGGACCGCGCCTCGCGGGGCTCCCTGGCCTCGGCCGAGGCGCTCCGACCGCCCTGCGGACGCAGCTGACCCGCCCGGGCCTGCCGGGCCCTGGCCTCCGCCGACCCGCCCGGGGCGGCGGCCGGCAGACGCCCGCCGGGCGCGCCGTGCGCACCGGTGGCCGGTCCGCCGGAAGGCTCGCTCCGGTGCCCCTGGCCCTGACCGCGAGCCCCCGGCTGCGGGTGCCCGTCCTCGGCGGCGGCGTGCTCCGCCGTCCGGGGCGGACGGCCCGCGCCGGGCCCGGGCTGGGCCGGGACGATCGGCGGCCGCGCCGGACCGCGCCCCGTCCCCGGCTGCCCGGGGTGCGCCTGGTGCCCGGCCGTCTGGTGCGGGTACGGCTGCCCGGCCCGCGCGTGGACGCCCTGGCCGGACGGCTGCCCGTGCTGGCCCGGGTGCGCGGCGGCACCGGGACCGCCCGGGAAACCCGGGGCCGGCGCCTGCCCGTGCCCGCCCGGCAGGCCGTGGCCGCCGAGCGCCGGGTGCCCGCCGAGCGCGCCGTGCTGGCCCGGCACCGTCCCGCCGAGGGCGGCCGCGGAGGCGATCGCACCGGCGGACCGGAGGTCACCGCCCGCCGACGCGGCGGGGACCTGGGCCGACGCACCGGGCCGACGGGCCCGGTAGCTCGTCCGGTACGCGGCCGGCGAGACCCCGAGCTGACGGCGGAAGTGCCCGCGCAGCGCCACCGGCGAACGGAAGCCGCAACGGCGCGCGACGTCGTCCACCGACAGTTCCGAGGTCTCCAGCAGCCGCTGCGCCTGCAGCACCCGCTGGGTGATCAGCCACTGCAGCGGGGCGCTGCCGGTCAGCGTCCGGAACCGCCGGTCGAAGGTCCGTCGGCTCATGTAGGCGCGGGCCGCCAGCACCTCGACGTCGAACTGCTGGTTGAGGTTCTCCAGCGCCCAGGTGACCACCTCGGCCAGCGGGTCGTTGCCGATCTCCTCAGGTAAAGACTGATCGATGTACTGGGCCTGTCCTCCGCCGCTGCGCCGGCTCGGCACCACCAGACGGCGGGCGAGCGCGTTGGCCGCCTCGGCACCGTGGTCGCTGCGCACCACGTGCAGGCAGAGGTCGATCCCGGCGGCGGTGCCGGCCGAGGTCAGCACGTCGCCGTCGTCGACGAACAGTTCGCGCGGGTCCACGTGCACCCGCGGGTAGCGCTTGGCCAGGGTCGGCGCGTACATCCAGTGCGTGGTCGCCGGGCGGCCGTCCAGCAGACCGGCGGCCGCCAGGACGAACGCGCCGGTGCACAGGCCGATGATCCGCGCGCCCTCGTGGTGCGCCTTGCGCAGTGCGGTGATCGCCTCGACCGGCGGCGGCTGCGAGATCGAGCGCCAGGCCGGGACGACGATCGTGCCCGCCCGGGCGAGCGCCTCCAGCCCGTAGGGGGCCGAGAGGGTGAGGCCGCCGGTGGTGGCGAGCGGGCCCTCCTCGCCGGCGCAGACCAGCAGCCGGTAGCGGGGCACCCCGGCGTCCTGGCGGTCGACGCCGAAGACCGAGAGCGGGATCGAGCTCTCGAAGATCGGCGCGCCGCCGAAGATCAGGACGGCGACGGTCTCCCGGCGCCGACGGCCGGAGAGCTTGCGCGGGGAGGCGGCCGTCACCGGCGTCGAGGAGCCGTTGGGACCGGCCGAGGGACCGCCGTGGCCGCCGTGGCTGGCCGCGCCGAGGCCGAGCGGTCCGGCGGGGAGGCCGGCGGAGGCCGTCACGCCGACCATGCCGTGGGCGACCGCGCCGAGGCCCTGGCCGGGCGCGCCCGTCGCGGCGAAGGTCGCGAAGCCGCCCTCCGGGCCGCCGTGGCCGTATCCGCTTCCGGGGTGGCCACCGCCGTTCTGGTGCGCGTTCTGGGGACCGCTCTGATGGCCGCTCTGGTGGCTGCCGGAATGGCCGGTAACCGACGCCCCGGCCCGGCCGTCCGGACCCGCTCCGTACCCGCCCCCGTGGCTGACGCCCGATCGACTGACGGGGCGTCCGCCGTGCTCCGGGGTGACCGGGAAGGACGGGGAACCCGCGCCCGACGGTGCGCCCGCGCCGGCTGGGGCGCCTGGTGCGGAAGGTGCGCCCGGGGCTGTCGGGACCGCAGTGGAATAGGAGGGGTACGAGGCGGTGCCGGAGTGACGGGTGTTGGCGGTGGAGGCCTGGGAGCCGGTGCCTCTCGCGGAACGACCCACGATGCCGGCCACGGGCTGGCCGCTGTCAGGACCCGCGTCGCTCCTGCTCACCCTGCTCAAGGCGCTCAAGCCCCCTCGGTGGTGTGGTGTGGTGGTGCGGCACTGCTGGCCAAGATCGAATCTATCGGGTGGACCGTTGCCGTTGTGACAAGTTCACCATCCGACGCTATGTCGACATGGCAATTTGGCGTGATGCATTCGATCACGAAGCGTGGCACCCGTCGACCCTTCTGGGAAGAGGGTCGGTGCAACGGTGGCTGGTTGTCGCGGGACGGGTCCTGGGGCGTCCGGCTCCGACGTACCCGGCCGGTGCGCCTGGGCTGCGGATTTGCCCAAGGGCAGGGGACCCGGGCGAGATTGACCGAAAATAGGCGGTGCACATGAGGGGCGCACAGCCCCGGAGTATGCGCCTCCCAGGCTTCATCCGGCCAGTGCCGGAGCCGGGAAACGGGAACCGGTGACGTCGTGTCACCGAGCTCCGGCGGAGATCGCCGCCGGCTCGAACCGGCCAATGGTGGCGGCCCCGCGCGGGCGTCGGACCGGCCGGGATGCCCGCGTGGAGGCCGGGTCGAGGTGCGGTGCGGCCCCGGGGCATGCCGCCCGTGCACGAACAGGCCGTACAGGAACCGGAACTGACGGTGTCGATCCCGCTACTGGCGGAGTGCCCGGCGGTCCGCCCCCGGTCGGGCACCGGCCCGACCGGTGGGCCGCGGCCGGTCCGGCCGGCGCCGGTGCCGCCCCCGGCCCCCGACGGACCCTCGGCCGGTTCCGGATCGAACTGCTGACGGAGGGTGAGGTTGCCCGCCCCTGGGGCGGCTGGGGACGGAGGGTCGGTCGGCGGCCCGGTCGACCGGTCGGTTCCGAGGGGCCGCCGGGGCCCGTGGTGCGCTACCCGGCGCGGGCCGGACTCGCCGCCGAGGCGTCCGGAGCCGGCATCGACGGCGTCGAGGACGGCGGCGAGGACGGCCGGACGGGGAGCGGAACCGGCGGCGGCGTGGCTCCGGGGCGGCCGTCGGGCCACCGGGCAAACCCGTCGGACCGGTTTCGGACAGCGGATCCGGCCGTCGCGGCGGACGAGGCCTCGCCGTCGGCGTGCGCGACAGAAGGCGCATGCCCGCCGTCCGGGGCGGACGGCAGGAACTGCACGCCGTGGTGCGCGCCGCTCTGCGCCGTCGGGCCCGGCTCCAGCACCGCGCCAGCCCGCGCCCCGCTCGCGACTGCCCCGCTCGCGACTGCCCCGCTCGCGACAGCCCCGCTCGCGACTGCCGCGCCGGCGACCGGCAGGCTCACGACCGCTCCGCTCGCGGCCGACAGGCTCACGGCCGCCCCGCGCCGTCGCCCCGTCGCCCCGGCCCGCGCCGCCGGCCGGGGCGACGGGCGCTGCGGGCGGCCAGCACCTGCCCGACGGCCTCCGGCAGACCGGCCGCCTTGAGCGTGGGCCGGTAGCCGGGCTCGGCCCAGGGGCGGCCGTGGTGCAGCCAGACGCTCCGCAGCCCGGCCAGCTCGGCGCCCGCGATGTCGGCGGGGGCGTGGTCCCCGACCATCCAGGTGTGGAGGGCCCAGTCCCCGGTCGGTGCGACGCCGCACCGCCGCGCCGCGATCTCGAAGATCAGCGGGTCCGGCTTGAGGCAGTCGGCCTCCTCGGAGATCACCCAGCCGTCGACCATCGGCCCGAGGCCGGTCCGCCGGATCTTCTCCAGCTGGGCCCCGGTGCCGCCGTTGCTGACGATGCCCAGCGTCCACCCGGCGGCGCGCGCGGCCCGCAACGCGTCGAGGTTGCGCGCCGGGCAGTGGATGTGGGCGTTGATACCGCGCCGGTAGTGCGCGAGCAGCCGGTCGAGCGACTCGTCCAGGCCGTAGCGGCGGCGGGCGGCGGACAGTACGGTGCTGCGCGGCACGTAGCCGCCGCCGTCGATGGTGGCGAGCCACTCGACGTCGGCGGGCGGCAGGGCCCGTTCGAGCAGGAAGTCCTGAGCCCAGGCCCGGAATGCGGCGTCCCTGGGGAGCAGCGTGTTGTCGAGGTCGAGCAGGAGCAGGGGCATGTCGAGCATGGTGCCAGCGGCCCTGCCTATGCATCTGGCAAATGCCGGGCGCCGTCGCGAACCCGTACGTATTGGCTGAAACGGGGTGCCGGGACGGTTCGGCTCCGCACGGTCCCGGGGGCGGGCGGCGGCCCCGGCCGACTCACTGCCCGGTGACGGGCCCGCGACGGATCGTCATCGATCCATGACAGTCCGGTCACGGTGTCCCGGAGTCCTGTTGCGCCACCCGGTCCGCTCAGTCAAGCTCCAGGGAACCTCCTTCGCCGGAGGGGCGTTCTCGCGCTCGGGCAAGGGGCGCACGGCCGTCGGCACGCGCATCCCTCGTTCGCGGGAAGAGTGTCGCCCCGAGGCCGCGTGGCTGGGCGGTATGCCCCGCCCGACGTACTCTGAAAGGAACAGGTCACAAACGGTGGTGCTCGGTGCAGACCGACGACTTCCCGTGGGCGGGCCTGCCGCTCGGGCAGCGTTGTCCTCTCCTGTTGGCCCATCTCCTTCGAAGAGCCTTGTGCCATGGCTGGTTCTGAGCACTCCCGACCGGGGGAACCGGGCGCGGACGCCCGGGGCGGTGGTTTCGCCCGCCCCCTGCGCAACCTCGCACGCCGCGGCCGCTCCGGTTCCGGCTCCCGCCAGCGGCGCGACGCCCGGCGGTCCGGCCCCCAGGAGCCACCGGTGACCGGCCGACCGGGACCGGGCGCCGACCGCCCGGACACCGCTGGCCTGCCCGGCGCGGCCGGAGAGGCGGCCGTCCGGGAAGCACCCGCCAAGTCCTGCGACCCCGCCTTCCAGCACGGCGTGGTGGTGGGCTTCGACGGCTCGCTGTCCAGCGAGCGCGCCCTCGCCTACGCGGTGGGCATGGCCCGCCGCTCCCAGTGCGGGCTGGTGATCGTGCACGTCGCCAACCGGCTGCCCGCCACCGTGTGGGCCGGCTGCGAACCGCCGGTGTTCGTGGACCTCCCCGACCACCGGACGGAGGTGCTCGGCCTGGAACTCGCCTGCGCGGACTTCCTCTCCGGAGTGCCCTGGATCCTGGTCGAGCGGGGTGGCGACATCTGCCACGAGATCGAGGAGGTCGGCCGCGAGTTCGCCGCCGACGCGATCGTGGTCGGCACCACGCACGGCCTGCTCGGCAAGATCTTCGGCTCGGTCTCCGGTCGTCTCGCCCGCCGCGCCAACCGCCCGGTGATCGTCATCCCCTGACGTCCACGGGTGCTGCTGTTCCGGGGCTGCTGTTCCCGGGTCGAGCCGGCGGGTCGAGCCGGAGGCGCCGGGTGCGGTCGTGGGTGGCGGCCACTGGTCGGACGCGGGACGGACGTGCCGTCCACGCGGACCCGCACCGGAGAGTCCGCCGTCGGTCTCCTTCCTCGTTCCGGGCGCCCCTCCGAGCGCCCTCCTGAATGTGTTGCGGCCCTCCGCGCCGGCCCCGACGGGCGGCGCGGAGGGCCGTAGAAGGGCCTGGCGCAGCCTCAGGAGACGCCGAGCTCACGGGCGATGAGCATGCGCTGCACCTCCGAGGTGCCCTCGCCGATCTCCAGGATCTTGCAGTCCCGCCAGAAGCGGGCGACGGGGAACTCGTTCATGAAGCCGTACCCGCCGTGGATCTGGGTCGCCTCGCGGGCGTTGTCGACGGCAGCCTCCGACGAGTACAGCTTGGCGATCGCGGCCTCCTTCTTGAACGGTTCCGAGTGCAGCAGCCGGGAAGCGGCGTCCCGCCAGGCGAGGCGGGAGGTGTGGGCGCGCATCTCCATGTCGGCGAGCTTGAACTGGATGGCCTGGTTGGCGCCGATCGCTCGGCCGAAGGCGCGGCGGGTACCGGCGTAGAGGACGGACTGGTCGACGCAGCCCTGGGCCAGGCCGGTGGCCAGGGCGGCGATCGCGATGCGGCCCTCGTCGAGGATCCGCAGGAACTGGGCGTAGCCGCGACCTCGCTCGCCCAGCAGGTTGGCCGCGGGAACGCGGCAGTCGGTAAAGGACAGTTCGCGGGTGTCGGATGCGTTCCATCCGACCTTCGAGTACTTCTTCGACACCTGGAACCCGGGGGTCCCGGTGGGCACGATGATGGAGGAGATTTCGCGCCGCGGCGAGGAGAATTCGCCCTCTTCACTCGAACGAGCGAGCGGTTCGGTGAGCGCGGTGACGGTGACCAGACCCGTGATGTCGGTGCCGGAGTTGGTGATGAAGCACTTGGTGCCGTTGATCACCCACTCGTCGGTGGCCTCGTCGTAGCGCGCGGTGGTGCGGGTCGCCCCGGCGTCGGAGCCGCCCTCCGGCTCGGTCAGGCCGAACGCGCCGAGCAGCTCGCCGGAGGTCAGCCGGGGCAGCCACTCCCGCTTCTGCTCCTCCGTGCCGAAGCGGTAGATCGGCATCGCGCCGAGCGAGACCGCCGCCTCCAGGGTGATCGCGACCGAGGAGTCGACCCGGGCCAGCTCCTCCAGCACCAGGCAGAGCGCGAAGTAGTCGCCGCCCATGCCGCCGTACTCCTCCGGGAACGGCAGGCCGAACAGGCCCATCCGCCCCATCTCCCGCACGATCTCGTAGGGGAACTCGCCCTGCTCGTAGTACTCGCCGATCTTCGGCGCGACCACGTCCTGGGCGAATTCGGCCACGGTGCGCCGCAGTTCCTCGTACTCGGTGTTCAACCGGTGGTCGAGCATGGTGATCCTCCTGGGGCCCCGCCGGGGTGGGCGCGGGCGTGGTCGGGGCGGCCGGCGTCCGTGCGGGTGTGACGGACGGCGGGCGGTGCGAAGTGCGGACGAACGGGAGCGGACCGGCCGGTGGTCGAACGGCCGGGTCCGCGGGATGTCGACCGGGCGGGCAGTCGCCCGGCCGACGGGCGGGACGGTCGGTGCGGGGTCAGTCCCGGGCTCCGGCCCCGACGGCGCCGAGCAGGGCCTGCACGGTGCGGGACGGGCTCGGGCGGCCGAGCCGGCGCGCCATCCAGCCGCTGGTGGCGACCAGGGCGCGCAGGTCGACGCCGGTCCGGATGCCGAGGCCGTGCAGCATCCACACCAGGTCCTCGGTGGCCAGGTTGCCGGTGGCGCTCTTGGCGTAGGGGCAGCCGCCCAGTCCGCCGGCGGACGCGTCCACGGTGGTGACCCCGGCGCGCAGCGCGGTCAGCGTGTTGCTGAGCGCCTGGCCGTAGGTGTCGTGGAAGTGCACCGCCAGCCGGCCGACCGGCACGCCCGCCGCCGCGAACCCGTCGAGCAGGTCGGTGACCTGGCCCGGGGTGGCCACGCCGATGGTGTCGCCGAGGCTCAGCTCGGCGCAGCCCATCTCCAGCAGCCGCAGACCGGACCGGACCACCTGGGCGACCGGGACCGGACCCTCCCAGGGGTCGCCGAAGCACATCGACAGGTAGCCGCGGACCGGGACCCCGGCGGCCGAGGCCCGTTCCACCACGGGGCGGAACATCGCCATCGCCTCGTCCGCCGAGCGGTTGAGGTTGCGGCGGGCGAAGGTCTCGGTGGCGCTGGCGAACACCGCGACGTCGGTGGCGTGGTGGGCCAGCGCGCGGTCGAGCCCGCGCTCGTTGGGGACCAGCACCGGCAGTCGCAGCCCGGGGCGGCGCTCCGGGAGGCCGGCCAGCCGGGGCATCAGTTCCTCGGCGTCGGCGAGCTGGGGCACCCATTTCGGGTGGACGAAGCTGGTGGCCTCGACGGTGCGCAGCCCGGCGGCGGCCAGTCGGTCGATGAACTCGGCCTTGACCCCGACCGGGACGAGGGCGCTCTCGTTCTGCAGCCCGTCGCGCGGACCGACCTCGTGGATCCGCACCTCCTCGGGCAGGCCGGGGGCCCGCACCGGGGCGGGCAGTCCCAGGTCGAGGGCGTCGGGTTCGCGCGCGGGGCCGGCGCCTCTCGGCGCGGTGGCGGTCACGACCGGACCGCCGGGACGGGCCCGTCGGCGGCCGGCCGGGGCTCGGAGTCGGCCTCGGACCCGGCCTCGGCCGGGGTCACGACGACCAGCAGTTCCTCCATCGCCACGGTGGCGCCGGCGGTGGCCCGGAGCTCGCTCACCGTGCCGTCGTGCGGGGCGGAGATCACGTGCTCCATCTTCATGGCCTCCAGGACGAGCAGGGGCTGGCCCTTGCGGACCGACTCCCCGGCGGTGGTCTTGACGACCGTGACGGTGCCCGGCATCGGCGCGGTCAGGGCGCCGTGGTGGGCGGCACCGTCGGCGGCGCCCTCGCCGACCGGGTCGTGGCCGTGCACCGGCCAGGCGTCGCCGTCGACACCGAGCCAGGTCACCGGTCCGGCGGCCGTGGCGGTCCGGTCCTCGGCGAGGGCGAAGCCCGTCCGCAGGCCGTCGACGGTCAGCCGGAGGCGGTCGTCGGAGCGGTCGGCCACGGCCCGGTGGACCGGCCCGGCGCCGAGCCTGATCTCGACCTCGGCGGCGGCCCCGGACGGATTGTCGGTGGCCTCCGCTACGTTGCTCGCAGTGATCGGACGGATGCTCACCGACACCGGGTCCTGGCCGGGGACGCGGAGCCGGTGGGTGGTCCAGGCGGGGTCGCCGCCGAGGCGCCAGCCGGAGGGAAGGGAGAAGGGGTCGGTCCAGCCGTCGGCGTCGGCGGCGGGGGTGAGGTCCAGGTGCCGCGCGAGCGCGGCCGCGTAGTAGAGGAGGTGGGCCGGTGCCGGTTCCTCCGGCGGCAGGGTGTCCGGGGCCCCGGAGGCCGTCGCCGGGTTCTCGGAGGCCGACGTCGGCTTCTCGGCCGGGGCGGCCGCGGCGGTCGGCGAGTACGGCGAGGCGAGCAGTCCGGGCTCCCGCTGCGCCGTCTGCTCGACCAGGCCGGTGTCGAGCCGTCCTGCGGCGACCTCGGGGTGTGCGAGGAGCCGTCGCAGGAAACCGGTGTTGGTGGTGACGCCGAGGATCCGGGTGTCCGCGAGGGCGGCGCGCAGGCGCCGCAGCGCGGTCGGGCGGTCGGGTCCGTAGGCGATGACCTTGGCGAGCATGGGGTCGTAGGAGCTGGTGATCACGGTCCCGGGGGCGACCCCGGAGTCCACCCGGATGCCTTCGCCCCGGGGTTCGTCGAGGAGCAGGATGCGTCCGCCGGTGGGCAGGAAGTCGCGTTCCGGGTCCTCGGCGCAGATCCGGGCCTCGATGGCGTGGCCCTGGAAGGAGATGTCGGACTGGGTGAAGGCGAGGGGTTCACCGGCGGCGACCCGCAGCTGCCACTCGACCAGGTCGAGCCGTCCCGAGCCGGCCACGGCGACGGCGAGTTCGGTGACGGGGTGTTCCACCTGGAGACGGGTGTTCATCTCCATGAAGAAGAAGTCCCGCACGCCCTCCGCGGGGGTGGGGGAGTCCGGGTCGAGGCCGGGGACGATGAACTCCACGGTGCCGGCCCCGGTGTAGCCGCAGGACTCGGCGGCCCGGACGGCCGCGGCGCCCATGGCGGCGCGGGTCTCGGCGTTGAGCAGGACGGAGGGAGCCTCTTCGATCAGTTTCTGGTGGCGGCGCTGCAGGCTGCACTCGCGCTCGCCGAGGTGGACGGTGGTGCCGTGGGCGTCGGCCAGCACCTGCACCTCGATGTGGCGCGGCCGGTCGACCCAGCGCTCCAGCAGCAGGGTGTCGTCGCCGAAGGCGGTGCGGGCGACGCGCCGGGCGGCGGCGATCTCGGTCGGCAGCTCGGCCGGGTCGCGGACCAGGCGCATGCCCTTGCCGCCGCCGCCGGCGGAGGGCTTGAGCAGCACGGGGTAGCCGATCACGTCGGCCGCCGCGACGAGGTCCTCGTCGGTGGGCGCGGCGGCCTGGCTGCCCGGCACCACCGGCACGCCGGCGGCCCGCACGGCCTCCTTGGCGTTGATCTTGTCACCCATCAGCTCGACCGCGGCGGGAGGAGGACCGATGAAGACGAGGCCGGCGTCGGCGCAGGCGCGGGCGAAGGAGGCGTTCTCGGCGAGGAAGCCGTAGCCGGGGTGGACGGCCTGGGCGCCGGTCCGGCGGGCGGCGGCGAGGATCTGGTCGGTCCGCAGGTAGGTCTCGGCGGCGGAGCTGTCGCTGCGGTCGGCCGGGCCGAGCCGGACCGCGACGTCGGCCTCGCGGACGTGCGGTGCGTCGGCGTCGGCGTCGCTGAACACGGCGACCGAGCGCACGCCGAGCCGCCGCAGGGTGCGGATCACCCGGACGGCGATCTCGCCGCGGTTGGCGACCAGAACTGTGTCGAACATGGGAGGCGTTCCTCCGGGTCGAGGGGGCCGTACGAAGGAGGTGGCGGGCACCGGGTGGGTGCCGGGCACCGGGGAGGGCGGCGGAGCGGGTGGGCCGCCGCCCCGGGCGGAGCGCTACATGCGGAAGACGCCGAACGGGCCGGGCGCCGGGAGCGGGGCGTTGGCGCAGGCGGTGAGGGCGAGGCCGAGGACGGTCCGGGTGTCCATCGGGTCGATCACGCCGTCGTCCCAGAGCCGGGCGGTGGCGTAGTAGGCGTTGCCCTGGCGCTCGTACTGCTCGCGGACGGGGCGCTTGAACTCCTCCTCCGCCTCGGTGGCCCACTCCTCGCCGTGGGCCTCCAGCTGGTCGCGGCGGACGGTGGCCAGCACCGACGCGGCCTGCTCGCCGCCCATCACCGAGATCTTGGCGTTCGGCCACATCCACAGGAAGCGGGGTGAGTAGGCCCGGCCGCACATCGAGTAGTTGCCGGCCCCGTAGGAGCCGCCGATGACCACCGTCAGCTTCGGGACGCGGGTGCAGGCGACGGCGTTGACCATCTTGGCGCCGTGCTTGGCGATGCCGCCCGCCTCGTACTGCCGGCCGACCATGAAGCCGGTGATGTTCTGCAGGAAGAGGAGGGGGATGCCGCGCTGGTCGCACAGTTCGATGAAGTGGGCGCCCTTGAGCGCGGACTCGGCGAACAGCACGCCGTTGTTGGCGACGATGCCGACCGGGTGGCCGTGGATCCGGGCGAAGCCGGTCACCAGGGTCGCGCCGTACTCGGCCTTGAACTCGGCGAACCGGCTGCCGTCGACCAGCCGGGCGATCACCTCGCGCACGTCGTACGGCGTGCGCGGGTCGACCGGGACGGCCCCGTACAGGCCGGCCGGGTCGACGGCCGGCGGCTCGGCCGGGGCGAGCGGCCACGGGCGGGCGGAACGCGGGCCGAGCCCGGCGACGATGCCGCGGACGATGGAGAGGGCGTGGGCGTCGTCCTCGGCCAGGTGGTCCGTGACACCGGAGGTCCGGGAGTGCAGATCGCCGCCGCCCAGCTCCTCGGCGGTCACCACCTCGCCGGTCGCCGCCTTCACCAGCGGCGGCCCGCCGAGGAAGATGGTGCCCTGGTTGCGGACGATGACGGCCTGGTCGCTCATCGCCGGGACGTACGCGCCGCCGGCCGTGCAGGAGCCCAGCACGGCGGCGATCTGCGGGATGCCCGCGGCGGAGAGGCGCGCCTGGTTGTAGAAGATCCGGCCGAAGTGGTCGCGGTCCGGGAAGACCTCGTCCTGCATCGGGAGGAAGGCGCCGCCGGAGTCGACCAGGTAGACGCAGGGGAGCCGGTTCTCCAGCGCGACCTCCTGGGCGCGCAGGTGCTTCTTGACCGTCATCGGGTAGTAGGTGCCGCCCTTGACGGTGGCGTCGTTGGCGACCACCACCACCTCGCGCCCGGCGACCCGGCCGATGCCGGCGATCACGCCGGCGGCCGGTGCGGCGCCGTCGTACATCCCGTCGGCTGCCAGTGGGGCCAGTTCGAGGAAGGGGGAGGCCGGGTCGAGCAGGGTGTCCACCCGGTCACGGGGGAGCAGTTTGCCGCGCGCGGTGTGGCGGGCGCGGGCCTTGGCGCCGCCCCCGAGCGCGGCGGTGCCGAGCTTCTCGCGGAGTTCGGCGACCAGGGCCCGGTGGGCGTCGGTGTTCGTCCGGAACGCCTCGGACCCGGGGTCGGCGGCCGTGTCGAGGCGGGGCGCCGGTGCGGCCGCGCCGGGTGCGCCGCGGCCGTGGGCCGCGCCGCCCGCCGGGGTGCCGGTAGCCGCGCTGCCATTGATGCCGGTGGGTGCGCCGACAGTGGAGATGACCATCCCAAGAGCTCCCTTGCCCTCGGCGGCAGGTGGGCCGACAGGGCCGGTGAGCCCGCGACCCCCACACGTTAATGAACGTTAACTTCCGTCGCCCAGGTTAACCACCGATAACCCGACTGTCTACGATGGTCGGCATGCCGAACGTCCCATCCGCCTCCGGGCTCGCACGCCGCGACCAGATCCGCAGGGAGGCCGCCCGACTGTTCGCGGCCCGTGGCTTCCTCGGGGTGGGTGTCGACGAGATCGGCAAGGCCGTCGGCATCAGCGGCCCTGGCCTCTACCGGCACTTCGCCGGCAAGGACGCGATGCTCGCCGACCTACTGGTCGGCATCAGCGAGCGGCTGCTGGAGGAGGGCCGCCGCCGGGCGGGCGGCAGCGAGGGCCCGGCCGCCGCGCTGGACGCGCTGATCGGCGGCCATGTCGACTTCGCGCTCGACGACCGCGACCTGATCACGCTGCACGACCGGGAACTGCTCAACCTCCGCGACGAGGACCGCCGGACCGTCCGCCGCCTCCAGCGCGCCTACGTGGAGCTCTGGGTGGAGGAGGTCCGCCGGGCCTTTCCGCCGCTCGCCGCCCCGGCCGCCGAGCCGGTCGCCCGGGCGGCCGTGCACGCCGTCTTCGGGCTGATCAACTCGACCCCGCACAGCCACGGCCCGAACCCCGCCCAGGGGGACGAGCGCGCCGGGCTCACCCGCGACGCGATGGCCGCCCTGCTGCGCGGCCTCGCCCACGGCGCGTTCTCGGCGGCCGCCGACTCCGTCGCCGCCACTGCGGCCGCCGCCGCTGTCGAAGTGACCGCCACCGACGCCACTACCGTCACCGACGCCGCCCGGGCCTGACCGCCGGGCCCGCCGACGCCCGCGGCGCCGTTGCTCCCTTCGGGCGAGCCGGGTCGGCCGCCCGGCGTGATCCGAAAGAGGGCCTAGGACCAAGGGAGGTCCGCCCCCTGCGTCGGTGGGCGGTGGGCGGTTCCCGCTCCGTCGGCGACCCTGGTAACGAGCGCCGGTCCGGCCCGGCGGGAATCACCGCAGGCCGCGGGCTGTTGGCCCGACCGTCGGGCCGGGACCCCCGGCGCGTCCTGGCCTGAAAATCCATGGCGGTCACCCGACGGAATGGTTAGCATCCCTAAATATGCCTGAGACTCACGGATCTACGGTGGAGCTTTCCCCGAGCGGCACCCGAACCGGCACCCCGGGCGCGGACGCCGCCAAGAGCGACGCGGGCACCTCGGCGGACGAGCCCGGAGGCGGTCCGGCCCGACCGGGCCGGAAGCCCGGACCGTCCACGACCGCCCCCGACGGCTCCGGCCCGCCCGCCGGCGCCGACGACCCCGAGGGCGCGAGCTGGCTCCGACGGCTGCTCGGCTACTGCTGGCGCTCCCGGCGCAGCGTGCTGCTCGCCTTCGGCGCCTCGCTGCTCGGCATGGCCGTCACCGCCCTGGTGCCCCTGGTCACCAAGCTGATCATCGACGACGTCATCACCGCGCACTCCCGGCCGCTGGCCCCGTGGGCCGTCGTCCTGCTGCTGGCCGCCGCCGTCGTGTTCGGCTGCACCCAGGTCCGCCGCTACTACGGCGGGCAGCTGGCCGTCGACGTTCAGCACGACCTGCGCGCGGACCTCTTCCGCTCGCTCGGCAGACTCGACGGCCACCGCCAGGACCGGCTCGACACCGGACAGGTGGTCGGCCGCGCGACCTCCGACCTCCAACTGGTCAACGGGCTGCTCTCGATGCTGCCCATGATGACCGGCTACCTGCTCATGTTCGTCATGTCGCTCGGCGTGATGCTCTGGCTCTCGCCGCCGCTCACCCTGGTCGCGCTGGTGATGGCCCCGGTGCTGTGGTGGGTCTCGACGCTCAGCCGCAAGCGGCTGTTCCCCTCCACCTGGGCCGCCCAGCAGGAGGCCGCGGCCGTCGCCGGCGTGGTGGACGAGGCGATCGGCGGCGTGCGGGTGGTCAAGGGCTTCGGCCAGGAGGGGCAGGAGCTGGACAAGCTGGAGACGGCCTCGCGCAGTCTCTTCGCCGCCCGGCTGCGCTCGATCCGGCTCAACAGCCGCTACAACCCCGCCATGCAGGCCGTTCCGGCGCTCGCCCAGGTGGCGGTGCTGGCCTTCGGCGGCTGGCTGGCGGTCGAAGGGCGGGTCTCGCTCGGCACCTTCGTCGCCTTCTCCACCTATGTCGCGCAGATGACCGGTCCGGTCCGGATGCTCACCATGGTCATCACGGTCGGCCAGCAGGCCCGGGCCGGTGTCGAGCGCGTGCTCCAGCTGATCGACGAACGCCCGCTGGTCCGGGAACGCCCGGACGCGGTCGTCCTCGACCTGACCGCGGAACCGGCCGCCGGCCCCGCCGCACCCGACGGCGGTTCGCCCGCCACCACGGCCGCCCCCGCGCCCGCCACCACGCTCGCGGGCTCGGACGTCACCACGCCCGCCACCACGCCCGCAGGTCCGGACGCCCCCGCGCCCGACGCGGGTCCGGACGCCACCCTGTCCGCAGCCCCCCGCGTGGTCGGACCGCTCACCACCGAGGTGGCGCTGGAGTTCGACCGGGTCGGGTTCCGCTACGACCCCGAGCACCCGGCCCCCGTCCTGCACGGCCTCAGCCTCCGCCTCGCCCCCGGCGAGACCCTCGCCCTGGTCGGCTCCTCCGGTTCGGGCAAGTCCACCGTCGCGCAGCTGGTGCCCCGGTTCTACGACCCGGCGGAGGGCGCCGTCCGCCTCTACGGCCACGACCTGCGCGACCTGACCCTCGACTCGGTCCGGTCGGCCGTCGGCATCGTGCCCGAGGAGAGCTTCCTCTTCTCCGAGACCGTCCGCACCAACATCGCCTACGGCCGCCCGGACGCCACCGACGAGCAGGTCGTCGCGGCCGCCCGCGCCGCCCAGGCCGACGAGTTCGTCCGGGCGCTGCCCGACGGCTACGGGACGAAGGTCGGCGAGCAGGGCCTCACCCTGTCCGGAGGCCAGCGCCAGCGCATCGCCCTGGCCCGGGCGATCCTCACCGACCCCCGGATCCTGCTGCTCGACGACGCCACCTCGGCCGTGGACCCGCAGATCGAGGCCGAGATCCACGACGCGCTGCGCTCGGTGATGGCCGGCCGCACCACCCTGCTGATCGCCCACCGCCGCTCCACCCTCCAGTTGGCCGACCGGATCGCCGTCCTGGACCACGGCCGTCTGCTCGACATCGGCACGCACGAGGAACTCGACGCCCGATGTCCCCGCTACCGGGCCCTGATCACCGACCCCGAGGCGGGCCGGACCACCCCCGCCGCACCCCCGGCGGCACCCGGAGCGGCCGCGCCGCCCACCACCGCCGGCGCGGGGACCACCGCCACCGGCGCAGAGGCCACCGGCGAAGAGAACACCCCCGCGGAGCCCACCCAGGACCAGGGCGCCCCCACCCCCGCCATGCCCACCCCGGCCCTGGCCAAGGCCGCCCGCACCGCCGCACCCGACCTGCTCGCCCGGGTCGCCGCCCTCCCGCCGGCCACCGACCACCCGGAGATCCCCCGGGCCGAGGCCGAGCGCGGAGACCCGGACTTCAGCCTCCGCCGCCTGCTGCGCCCCTTCCGCCTCCCGCTCGCCCTGGCTCTGCTCCTGGTCGCCCTGGACGCGGGCGCCGGACTGGTGCTGCCGATCCTGATCCGGCACGGCATCGACGACGGCGTCAGCAAGGGCGTCATGACCGGCGTCGCCGTCGCCTCGCTCGCCGCCCTGGTGATCGTCCTGCTGGACTGGCTGGTGCAGGGCGCCGAGAACCGGGTCAGCGGCCGCACCGGTGAGCGTGTGCTCTACACGCTCCGGCTCAAGATCTTCGCCCACCTCAACCGGCTCGGCCTCGACTACTACGAGCGCGAACTCTCCGGCCGGATCATGACCCGGATGACCACCGACCTGGACTCGCTCACCTCGTTCCTCCAGACCGGCGTGGTCACGGCGGTGGTCAGCCTGCTGACCTTCCTCGGCATCTTCGCCGCGCTGCTGGTGATCGACGCCGGACTCGCCCTGGCGGTCTTCGCGGTGCTGCCGCTGCTGGCGGTCGCGACCCTGGTGTTCCGCCGGAAGTCCAAGGCGCAGTACGAGATCTCCCGGGACCTCATCAGCACGGTCAACGCGGACCTCCAGGAGAACGTGGCCGGGATGCGGATCGTCCAGGCGTTCCGCCGGCTGGACGCCAACACGGACCGCTTCGTCGCCCGGGGCATCGCCTACCGGGACGCCCGGGTCCGGGCGCAGTTCTACATCTCGCTGTACTTCCCGTTCGTGCAGTTCCTCTCCAGCGTGGCCGCCGCGCTGGTGCTGATCATGGGCGCGTCGCGGGTGGACGCCGGGACGCTCACCGTCGGCGCGCTGGTCGCCTACCTGCTCTACATCGACCTGTTCTTCGCGCCGGTCAACCAGCTCTCCCAGGTGTTCGACGGCTACCAGCAGGCGGCGGTCGGCCTCGGCCGGATCCGTGAACTGCTGCGCACCCCGACCAGCACCGCGCAGGCGGCCGACCCGGTGCCCGTCCCGGCCGGGCTCCGCGGCGAGATCGAGTTCGACCGCGTCGGCTTCGCCTACAACGGCGGCGCGGACGGCGCCCCGGACGTCCTCACCGGCATCAGCCTGCGGATCCCGGCCGGGCAGACGGTGGCGCTGGTCGGCGAGACGGGGGCCGGCAAGTCGACCCTGGTCAAGCTGGTCGCCCGGTTCTACGACGCGACGTCCGGCACCGTCCGGGTCGACGGCGTGGACCTGACCCGCTACGACCTCGCCGAGTACCGGCACCGGCTCGGGGTGGTGCCGCAGGAGGCATACCTGTTCGCCGGGACGGTGCGCGGGGCCATCGCGTACGGCCGGCCGGGGGCCTCGCCGGCCGAGGTGGAGGCGGCGGCCCGGGCCGTCGGCGCGCACGACATGATCCTCCGGCTGTCCGGCGGCTACGAGCACGAGGTCGCCGGGCGGGGGCGGAACCTCTCGGCGGGTCAGCGCCAGCTGATCGCGCTGGCCCGGGCCGAACTGGTCGATCCGGACATCCTGCTGCTGGACGAGGCCACCGCGGCGCTCGACCTGGCCACCGAGGCGGCGGTCAACCACGCCGCGGACCGGCTCAGCGGCGGGCGCACCACCCTGGTCATCGCGCACCGGCTGACCACCGCCGAGCGCGCGGACCGGGTGGTCGTGCTGGACCGGGGCCGGGTGATCGAGGACGGCACGCACAAGGAGCTGCTGGCGCGGGGCGGGGCGTACACCCGGCTCTGGCAGGCGTTCGTGGCGGAGGGGCACCACCGGTCCGGCGCGGGCGCCGGGTTCGCCCCGGTCCCGGACGCGATCGCCGGAGCGTGAGCGGCCGGGGCGCCGCGGGCGGTCCTCACGACCGCCCGCGCCGCCCCGACCGCGTGCCCCGCCCGCGCCGTACCGCCCGCGTGCCCCGGCATTCCCGGGCCAGGTGACCCCGGTCGTTCACGCCGCGAGCAGCGCGATCAGCAGCCTCGAAGGATCGATTCCCCGGGGCAGTTCGCTCACCTGCCCGTCACCGACCTCGACCACCCGCCAGCCGGAGCCGTCCGCCCGCTCGGCCAGGTCGGTGGTGACGAACCGGCAGCCGAGCGTCCGCACCGGTGCCCGCACCCCGGACAGGTCGGGCGCGGACGGGGAGCCGGGCAGGTCCGGATGCGGTCCGACCAGCACCGGCTCGCCGTCCAGCCACCACACCCGGGACTCCACCGCCCGCCGTCGCCCGCCCCGTCCGTCGTCCGGCAGCCCGGGGTCCTGCGACCGGTCCGGCCCGGAACCGCCGGACGGCGCGTCGGTGGCGTCCCACAGCACCCGGGTGAACTCCTCGAACCGCCGCAGCACCACGCCACCGGCCAGGTAGGGGCCCTGTCGTTCCACGAACCGGGCGACCACCCGGGCCACGGCCGGAAGGTCCGCCAGTTCCGGGACGAAGCAGGCCTCGCTCCACTCCTCCTTGCGGGACTTCACGTAGTCCTTGACGATCGCCGGTCCCCGCCCGCCGAGCCCGGCGACGGCCGCCGCCAACCGCTCCGGACCGGGCGGCGCGATCCCGGCCCCGTCCCCGCCGCTCCCGCCCTCACCGCCGCTGCCGTCCCCGGCACCGCCCCGGTCCCCGCTGCCGCTGCCGGCCCCCGCCAGCGGCAGCCAGACGCTCTGCGGTGTCGCCCCCTCGAACACCCCGTACCAGCCCGGCAGTTCGTGCGCCGAGGCGTACCCGGGCGGGCTGGTCAGCAGATGCCCGCCGCGTTCGGCCAGGGCGGCGGCGAACGCCGCGTACCGGTCCGAGGGGAGCATCCACCCCCGGTACCAGAACGGTCCGCGGCCCGCCGGGACCCGGTCGACGGCCGCGCGGGCGTCACCGGCGAGCAGCGCGTCGTGGTCGACCAGGTGGTGTTCACCGCCCAGGTCCCGCAGCAGCCGGGCCTCCCGGACGAACTGGGGATCGATCCGGCGCGGGTCCAGCGGATGGGAGGGGAGGAGGAACGCGGGTGCGGGCATGGGCGTCAGAGTACGGGCAGGAACAGCCCGTCGAGCCGTCAAAACCCCGACGCCACAGGCCCTGACCGGCCCTGTCCGGCCGGGCCGGGCTGTCGCGGCCACCGCCCTCCGGCCGTCGCGGCCACCGCCCCGCGGGCCGTGGAAACCGTTCGACCGCCGGAGCGCACCACTGGCAGAGTGACCCGATGCGAAACCTGTGGCGAAACGCGCGAAGGGTCCCACGCCGGGCCGCCAGGACGGTCGTCCTGGACGAGCACGGCGCCGTCTTCCTGCTGCGTTCGGACAACAGCGAGGTCGGCGTGCACTGGACCATGCCGGGTGGCGGCATCGAGGCCGACGAGACGCCGTGGGCGGGGGCACGCCGCGAGCTCTGGGAGGAGACCGGCTGGTCGGACCTCGAACCCGGCCCGCTGCTCTGCACCTGGGAACACGACTTCACCTGGCACGGCACGCCGGTCCGCCAGCACGAGCACATCTACCTCACCGACGGCCCGCACCGGGGCCCGGTCGGCGACGTCAGCGCGGTGCACGCCGCGGACCGGATCCTCGACTGGCGCTGGTGGACCCCGGCGGACCTCGCGGACGAGAACGCGGACGCCCTCTGGCCGCCCCGGCTGCCGGAGCTGCTGGCCGAGGTCCGGGAGGGTTGGCTCACCGAGCGGCGCGAACCCCGGCCCGTCGATCTCGGCTACATCCCGAACGGCGGATCCGTCCGCTCCTGAGCGGCGGTCCCGTCGGCGCCGAACGCCTGGAGCGGGCGACGCCGGCCGCGTCGGCCCGGCCGCCCGGGCGGGCCGACCTGCCAGTCCCGGAGCTCCAGCTCCCGGTCGTGCAGGGCGGCGGGGTTGATCACGACGGAGAGCCGCGCCTCGGTGAGCTGTTCGTAGGCGAGTCCGGTGGCGCTCAGCAGCTGTTCGGTCGGTACCGAGACGGCGATCGCGGGCCGCCAGACGGGCAGCACGACCAGACACGTCCCCCGGCCGAGCCGGAGGAGCTCGGCGGTCGCCCGGACGGCGGGCCGCTCCTCGGGGCGGCCCGGCCACCCCGGTCGCCCGCCGGCGTCCGGCGGCTGGGGCGTGCCACCGATCAGCACGCCCAGCGGGGGTTCGGCCGCCGCCGCCCCCGGCCGGGAGGTGTCCCGGTCGCCGCCGGTGCGCGGCGCGGGCACGACCGGCGTGCCGCCGGCCGGCGCCGGGCCGGTGCGCGCGCCGTCCGGCCGGACGGGGGCCGCCGTCTGCGGATGCAGCAGACGGAGGCGGCGCGACGGCGAGGGCCGTCGGCTGATGGCGGTGCGCAGCTCCTCGTGGGCCGCCCGCAGCACCGGGACCGTCCGCTCCTGGACGGCCGGCGGCTGCCGGAGCCCGGGGGACGCCTCGCCCGACCGGCCGGACCCGCCCGCCGCGGCCTCCTCGGCGGCCGCGGCGGACTCTGAGGCCTCGGACCCGCCGTCGGCGTCCCCGCCGCGCGGCCGGGGCACGGAGCCGCCCAGCAGGCCGCCGGCCGCGCCGCCCGTCCGGGCGTCGGTGCCCGCCGCCGTGATCGAACAGCGGGTCCCCCCGTCCACCGGGTCGGCGGCGTCGAGCGCCGGGGGAACGGACGGGGCGGACGGCTGTCGGTCGGCGGCGGTCCGGTCGAGCGTGGTCATTGGCACGGGCCCTTCGGGGTACGGTCCCGTCGATCCTCCCGCACCGGGCGACGTGCTCCAAGCGCGTTTCCGCCCCCTGCGCCCCACAACACCGTCACGCCCCACGAGTCCCCCTCGTACCACCGGTCCCACCTGCACAACACCCTGACGTCCTGTCGGGCTCGCAGGTTCCCTCGTCGGGCCCACCGGATTCCCGCCGGCCCCGGTCCCCCCGGGGAGGGTGCCGGTCAGGCCCCGGGTGCCACGAAGCCCTTCAGGTCCGAGAGGACAACGTTCGCGGCGGCCACGCCGAGCCCGAGGAACCAGGTCTCGTCCGGGACCGGCCGCGCCTGGCCGGACTTGACCGCGCCCAGGGTCTTCCAGAGCGCCCCGCCGAGCACCGCGTCCTGGTTGGTGGAGCTGGGCGTGCCGTAGACCCCGTAGAAGATCCAGTCGGCGTCCGCCTTGTCGATCTGCTCGGGGCCGATCTCCACCGCGAGTTCCTTGACCTGCTCGATCGGGGGCTGCGGCAGCCGGACGTCGGTGAGGACGGTGCCGATGAAGGACAGCTCCGCGTACAGCCGGGTCTTGCCGGGCATGAAGCGCAGCGGCGTGATGGTGGGCCGCTTGTCGCCGAGCGCGGCGCCGATCGCCGCGGCGGCCGCCTGGTAGGCGTCCAGCTGCGCCCTGGCCTCCGCCTCCAGGCCGAACGGGCTCGCGTTGAGCACGAAGTTCTGCTTCCACGGGTAGCCGGGGCGCAGCGAGAAGACGGTCGGCGCGATCTTGGAGAGCTGCTGGTACTGGTCCTGGGCGCGCAGCTGGCTGCCGAGGATCAGGTCCGGCTTGAGCGCGGCGATGGCCTCCAGGTTGAGGCTGTTGATGGTGCCGACGGCGGCGGGGCTGCCGGCCCTGTCCTTGAGGTAGGACGGCATGCTCTTGGAGCCGTCGGTGTGGACCACGCCGACCGGCTGGATGCCCAGCGAGACGACGTTGTCGAGCTCGCCGGTGTCGAGGACGACGACCCGGGTCGGCTTCGCCGGGACGACGGTCTCGCCCAGCGCGTGCCTGATGGTCCGGGGGTAGACGCCGGGTGCGGCGTCGGTGCCGAAGCCCTTCATCTTCTCGATCACGGTGGCGTAGTCGTCGCCGCCCTGCTTGACGGACTTCTGGTCCGGGGAGGAGCCGCCGGAGGGCTTCGCCGTGCCGCCGGCACCGCCCGGTCCGGTCGACCCGCCGGAGCCGCCCGAGCTGCCGCAGGCGGTGAGGAGTCCGCCGAGGCCGAGGACGGCGCCGCCGGTGAGCGCCGCGGTGAGCAGGGCCCGTCGGCCGGGGCGGGGGGTGGTCGGGTGGCCGGGAGTGGGGGACACGCGGCGCTCCTTCGGGGGCGGAATGTTGGTTAGGCAAGGCAAACCTATCCGACGTCCCCGAACGGTCCCGCGCCGCGTCGGCCGGGTCCGCGCAGCCGACGGCAAAACGTCTCAAAAGGTGACACAGCGGGCAAATCAATTCGGTAACAACCCTTTGAAATAAAGGTACACGCCTTAACGCCCCATGCATCATCGGCCAACGCCCAGCTCCGTACGGGCAAATCGAAGGGAGTGGTTCAAATCACCAAGGGTTGGCCTACTCAACCTTCGGTACCCGCACCTAGGGTGCGCAGGTGTTTGATCAGCAGCTCTCAGAGCACGGAAGCAGCGGCCGGGCAACGGCGCCCGCCGCTCCGCAGGGTGCCCCGGTCAGTGGTGCCAGTGGTGGAGCCCCCGGCACGGGGGCGACGGGGGCAGCGGGGGACAAGGGCCTACGGGGCAACTCGGTCGGCCTGCTGAGCAGCGTGGTCCTGGGCGTCTCCACGGTCGCCCCGGTCTACTGCCTGACCGCCACCCTGGGACCGACGGTCACCGCCGTCGGCGTCCAGATGCCCGCGGTCTTCCTGGCCGGCTTCCTGCCGATGCTGCTCGTCGCGTTCGCGTACAAGGAACTGAACAAGGACTTCCCGGACTGCGGCACGTCCTTCACCTGGACGGTCAAGGCCTTCGGCCCCCGCGTCGGGTGGATGGCCGGCTGGGGCCTGACGGTCGCCACCATCATCGTGCTGTCCAACCTCGCCGGGGTGGCCACCGACTTCCTGTACCTCATGCTCGGCGAGATGACGGGCAGCGGAGCCGTCGCCGACCTCAACGACAACAAGGCCGTCCATCTGGCCACCGTCGTCGTCCTGATCGCCGCCGCCACCGCGATGAGCTACCGCGGCATGACGGCCACCAAGTGGTTCCAGTACAGCCTGGTCGGGCTCCAGCTCGCCGTCCTGCTGCTGTTCGCCGGCGTCGCCATCGGTAAGGCCGCCACCGGCGACCTGCCCGACTCCGTCGGCTTCTCCGCCTCCTGGCTCAACCCGCTGGAGGTGGGCTCGTTCAGCGCCTTCACCGCCGGCCTGTCCCTCTCGATCTTCATGTACTGGGGCTGGGACACCTGCCTCACCATGAACGAGGAGACCAGCGGCAGCGCCAAGACCCCGGGCCGGGCCGCGATGATCTCGATGATCACCCTGGTCGGCTCCTACCTGCTGGTCGCCGTCGCCGCCCAGATGTTCGCCGGCGTCGGCAGCACCGGCAACGGCCTCGGCAACCCGGACACCGCCGACAACGTCTTCTCCGCCCTGGCCCGGCCGGTCCTCGGCTCGCCGTGGAGCATCCTGCTCTTCCTGGCCGTCGTCGCCAGCGCCGCCGCCAGCCTGCAGACCACCTTCATCCCGGTCGCGCGGACCCTGCTCGCGATGAGCGCCTACCGGGCCGTACCGCCCCGCTTCGGCACCGTCCACCCGCGCCACCGCACCCCCGGCTTCGCCACCGTCGCCGCCGGAGCCGCCACCGCCGTGTTCTACGTCGGCATGAGCGTGATCAGCGAGAACGTCGTCCAGGACACCATCCTGGCCCTCGGTCTGATGATCTGCTTCTACTACGCGCTGACCGCCTTCGCCTGCGTCTGGTACTTCCGGCACTCGCTCCGCGACAGCCTGCGCGACCTCGTGCTCAAGGGCCTCGCCCCACTGCTCGGCGGCCTCCTGCTCGGCGGGGTCTTCCTGCAGACCCTCACCGACGCCTGGGACCCGGAGTACGGCAGCGGCGCCGTGTTCGGCATCGGTTCGGTGTTCGTCATCGGCGTCGGCATCCTGCTGCTGGGCGCGGTCCTGATGCTCGTGTACGGCGCCTACCGGCCCGCGTTCTTCCGCGGCGAGACCCTCCGCCAGGACACCCCCGCCCTCGTCGTCGAGGACTGACGGGCGACGGAGCGGCGCGGAAAGCGGCAGCGCGGGGAACCGCGGCGCGGAAGCGGAAAACCGGCGGCGGTCCGGCACCCGCGACCGCTACCCTCGCACCCATGAAGCGCTTCGCAGGTCTCGACTGGTGGCCGTCCTAGGACGGCCACCAGCCACGCCTGACCAGGGCCGTCCGGGACGGACGGCCCTGCTGCGTTTCTCCGACGGGACGGGCCCCGAGCCCCGGACGGCCGCGACCACCGCCGTACCGAGGAGAAACCCCGTGACCACCGCGAGCACCGCGACCGCCCCGAACGTCCCCACCGACGCGACCGGCCCGAGCCACCTGACCGACCTGGCCGACCTGGCCGAGGGCATCCGCGACAACCCGGCCGCCCACCGCGTCCTCACCGGCGACCGCCCCACCGGCCCGCTCCACCTCGGCCACTACTTCGGCAGCCTCCGCAACCGCGTCCACCTCCAGCGCCTCGGCGTCGAGATGTTCCTCGTCGTCCCCGACTACCAGGTCATCACCGACCGGGACCTCGCCGACCGCCTCGCCGAACACACCGAGAACCTCGTCGTCGACTACCTCGCCACCGGGATCGACCCCGACCGCGCCACGATCTTCACCCACAGCTCCGTCCCCGCCCTCAACCAGCTGCTGCTGCCCTTCCTCAGCCTGGTCAGCGTCGCCGAACTCCACCGCAACCCCACCGTCAAGGACGAGATCGCCCACTCCAGCCAGGCCGCCGTGAACGGACTGATGCTCACCTACCCCGTCCACCAGGCCGCCGACATCCTCTTCTGCAAGGCCGACCTCGTCCCCGTCGGCAAGGACCAGCTGCCGCACCTCGAAGTCGCCCGCACCGTCGCCCGCCGCTTCGACGAGCGCTACCCGCGCCCCGACGGCACCCCCGTCTTCCCCCGCCCCCGCGCCCTGCTCTCCTCCGCACCGCTGCTCCTCGGCACCGACGGCGGCAAGATGAGCAAGAGCCGCGGCAACTCCGTGCCGCTCGCCGCCGACGAGGACACCACCGCCCGCCTCCTCAAGGGGGCGAAGACCGACGCGGACCGCCGCATCACCTACGACCCCGTCGGCCGCCCCGAGGTCGCCAACCTCCTCCTGCTCGCCGGCCTCTGCCAGGACCGGGCGCCCGAGGAGCTCGCCGAGGAGATCGGCGACGGCGGCGCCGCCGCCCTCAAGCGCACCGTCACCGAGGCCGTGAACGAACACCTCCGGCCGATCCGCGCCCGCCGCGCCGAACTCGCCGCCGACCGGGCCCACATCCGCCAGGTCCTGCGCACCGGATCCGAACACGCCAACGCGATCGCCGACGCCACCCTCACCGAAGTGCGGGCCGTCATGGGATCGCTGTGAACGCGGCCGGGGCATAACCTCTCGGGGCCGGTCCCGCGCCGGCCCCGAGAGCACCCCGACCCGGAAGGAACCCGGCCATGGCCCAGCACCCGACCACCCCAGGCCGAGGGCTGACCCGCCCGCCGCACCTCCGCCCCGGGGACCACATCACCGTGGTCGCCACCAGCGGCCCCATCGATCCGCAGCGGCTCAGCGCCGGCACCGCCGTCCTCCGCTCCTGGGGACTGCGCGTCACCGTCGCCCCGCACGTCCTCGACACCCACCCCGTCCTCGGCCACCTCGCCGGGACCGACGCCGACCGCGCCGCCGACCTCCAGGCCGCCTGGCTCGACCCCACCGTCGACGCCGTCGTCTGCGCCCGCGGCGGCTACGGCGTCCACCGCATGGTCGACCTCCTCGACTGGGACGCCCTGCGCGCCGCCCCGCCCAAGATCCTCATCGGCTTCAGCGACGTCTCCTCCCTGCACGAGGCCTTCGCCCAGCGCCTCGGCCTCGCCACCCTCTACGGACCGATGACCGCCACCGCCGGCTTCATCGGCGACGCCCCCACCGCCGAACACCTGCGCCGCACCCTCTTCGACCCCGCCGCCACCACCGTCATCACCTCGCCCACCGCCGCCGCCCTCGTCCCCGGCCGGGCCCGCGGCGTCACCGCCGGCGGCTGCACCCACGTCCTCGCCGCCGAGCGCGGCACCCCCGCCGCCCGCCCCTCCTACGCGGGCAACATCCTGATCCTCGAAGACGTCAACGAGCACCCGTACCAGCTCGACCGCCTCCTCACCCAGTTCCTGCGCTCCGGCGCCTTCGACGGCGTCACCGGGATCGCGCTCGGCTCCTGGGAGGGCTGCGGCCCGCTCGACCGGGTCCGGGACGTCATGCTCGACCGGCTCGGACCGCTCGGCATCCCCGTCGTCTGGGAGCTCGGCTTCGGCCACTGCCCGTCCACCCTCACCGTCCCGCTCGGCGTCCCCGCCCTGCTCGACGCGGACGCCGGGACGCTCACCCTGGACCTGCCCGCCCTCGCCGACCGCCCCGCGTAGCCGGGGGCCGGCCGCCGGGGGTGCCCGCCGGGGCTGCTCGCGGCGGCCGGCCCGCCGAGGTCGCTCGCTGAGGTCGCTCTCTGAGTAGGGTTCGCCCATGAACGCGGACCGCACCACCGGGGACCGCACGGGGGACACCCCCGGCGCCGACAGCCTGACGGCCCTCGCCCTCGGCCTGCTGCGAGGCCCCGGGAGCGAGGCCCGCACCGTCCTCGGACTCGCCGGCCCGCCCGCCGCCGGCAAGTCCACCCTGGCCCGGCACCTCGTCGCGGAGGTCGAGCGCCGGGAGGGCCCGGGCAGCGCCGCCTACCTCCCCCTCGACGGCTTCCACCTCTCCGCCGCCCAGCTCGACCGCCTCGGCCTGGGCCACCGCAAGGGCGCCCCCGCCACCTTCGACGCGCACGGCTACGTCGCCCTGCTGCGCCGGGTCGCCACCGAGCGGTTCCAGGACATCTACGTCCCCGACTTCGACCGCGACCTCGACGAACCGGTGGCCGCCCGCCACGTCGTCCACCCGCGGACCCGCCTGGTGGTGACCGAGGGCAACTACCTCGCCTCCGCCGACCACCCCTGGCCGGAGGCCCGCCGACTGCTGCGCGAGCTCTGGTACGTCGAGGCCGACGACGCCGTCCGCGAGGCCCGTCTCCTCGACCGCCACCGCACCGGCGGCCGGGACGAGGCCACCGCCCGCCGCTGGGTCACCGGCAACGACCGCCCCAACGGCGAGTACGTGAAGGCGGGCCGCGCCGTCTGCACCCGCATCGTCCGGGCGGACCGTTTGCCTTTGCCTCCGAACGGGCGTAGTGTTCTGTAGTCGCTCGGCAGGGAGCACCGGACACGCATCGGCGCGGACGGTCCCGGAGCGGCCAATCCTCTGAAACACCACCTCTTCCCATTTCGGGCCGAGGCGTGTCGTTATTTCTTTCGATACGTTCCGGCTCAGGGTCTATTAGGTGTGCCTGCTTTCAGGGATTGCGGCCGGATTCGCTTTTCGGAGCGGGGATCGGCTAGAGTTTGAAACGTCGGACGGGGCGTCAAGCCGCAGAAGACACCAGCGAGTTGGATGAAGGAAGCGCCGGGAACGGCACGGAAAACATCTGATAAGCTGGGAACACGAAAGAACGAAGCGCCCGGAGGGCCGGTGTGAAAGCCGCCTGAAGGAAGTGTCCGTTCCTTGAGAACTCAACAGCGTGCCAAAAGTCAACGCCAGATATGTTGACATCCCCGGCCTCAGGGTTTCCTGGGGTTGGAGATTCCTTTTGAAGTAAAACACTAGCGAGGACGCAGTGCGCGGGACCACCCTATTCCGGTGGTTGCCGTGCCGCTCGACGCGAGTGCTGACCCGATTACGGGTAATCATTCACGGAGAGTTTGATCCTGGCTCAGGACGAACGCTGGCGGCGTGCTTAACACATGCAAGTCGAACGGTGAAGCCCTTCGGGGTGGATCAGTGGCGAACGGGTGAGTAACACGTGGGCAATCTGCCCTGCACTCTGGGACAAGCCCTGGAAACGGGGTCTAATACCGGATATGACCTGGGACCGCATGGTCCCGGGTGTAAAGCTCCGGCGGTGCAGGATGAGCCCGCGGCCTATCAGCTTGTTGGTGGGGTAATGGCCTACCAAGGCGACGACGGGTAGCCGGCCTGAGAGGGCGACCGGCCACACTGGGACTGAGACACGGCCCAGACTCCTACGGGAGGCAGCAGTGGGGAATATTGCACAATGGGCGAAAGCCTGATGCAGCGACGCCGCGTGAGGGATGACGGCCTTCGGGTTGTAAACCTCTTTCAGCAGGGAAGAAGCGCAAGTGACGGTACCTGCAGAAGAAGCACCGGCTAACTACGTGCCAGCAGCCGCGGTAATACGTAGGGTGCGAGCGTTGTCCGGAATTATTGGGCGTAAAGAGCTCGTAGGCGGCCTGTCGCGTCGGATGTGAAAGCCCGGGGCTCAACCCCGGGTCTGCATTCGATACGGGCAGGCTAGAGTGTGGTAGGGGAGATCGGAATTCCTGGTGTAGCGGTGAAATGCGCAGATATCAGGAGGAACACCGGTGGCGAAGGCGGATCTCTGGGCCATTACTGACGCTGAGGAGCGAAAGCGTGGGGAGCGAACAGGATTAGATACCCTGGTAGTCCACGCCGTAAACGTTGGGAACTAGGTGTTGGCGACATTCCACGTCGTCGGTGCCGCAGCTAACGCATTAAGTTCCCCGCCTGGGGAGTACGGCCGCAAGGCTAAAACTCAAAGGAATTGACGGGGGCCCGCACAAGCAGCGGAGCATGTGGCTTAATTCGACGCAACGCGAAGAACCTTACCAAGGCTTGACATATACCGGAAACGGCTAGAGATAGTCGCCCCCTTGTGGTCGGTATACAGGTGGTGCATGGTTGTCGTCAGCTCGTGTCGTGAGATGTTGGGTTAAGTCCCGCAACGAGCGCAACCCTTGTTCTGTGTTGCCAGCATGCCTTTCGGGGTGATGGGGACTCACAGGAGACTGCCGGGGTCAACTCGGAGGAAGGTGGGGACGACGTCAAACATCATCATGCCCCTTATGTCTTGGGCTGCACACGTGCTACAATGGTCGGTACAAAGGGCTGCGATGCCGCGAGGCGGAGCGAATCCCAAAAAGCCGGCCTCAGTTCGGATTGGGGTCTGCAACTCGACCCCATGAAGTTGGAGTTGCTAGTAATCGCAGATCAGCATGCTGCGGTGAATACGTTCCCGGGCCTTGTACACACCGCCCGTCACGTCACGAAAGTCGGTAACACCCGAAGCCGGTGGCCTAACCCGTAAGGGGAGGAGCCGTCGAAGGTGGGACCAGCGATTGGGACGAAGTCGTAACAAGGTAGCCGTACCGGAAGGTGCGGCTGGATCACCTCCTTTCTAAGGAGCAATATGCCGCTTGCAGGCGAATGTCCTGCACGGTTGCTCATGGGTGGAACGTTGACTATTCGGCACACAGGATCAACTTTCGCAAGTACTGCTTCGGCGTGGAACGTGGTTGATTGGTCCTGGGTGTCGGGCACGTTGTTGGGTCCTGAGGGAACGGCCGTATGGTCTGTTTCTTCAGTGCCGGTCTCATGCGAGGTGGTCTTCGGGCTGCTGAGTGTGGGTGTCTGGTCGTTGTTTGAGAACTGCACAGTGGACGCGAGCATCTGTGGCCAAGTTTTTAAGGGCGCACGGTGGATGCCTTGGCACCAGGAACCGATGAAGGACGTGGGAGGCCACGATAGTCCCCGGGGAGCCGTCAACCAGGCTTTGATCCGGGGGTTTCCGAATGGGGAAACCCGGCAGTCGTCATGGGCTGTCACCCATACCTGAACACATAGGGTATGTGGAGGGAACGCGGGGAAGTGAAACATCTCAGTACCCGCAGGAAGAGAAAACAACCGTGATTCCGGGAGTAGTGGCGAGCGAAACCGGATGAGGCTAAACCGTATTGGTGTGAGACCCGGCAGGGGTTGCCGATACGGGGTCGTGGGATTTTTCTTGACCGGTCTGCCTACCGGTCGGCGAGTCAGAAACCGTACAGGTAGTCGAAGGACATGCGAAAGGTCCGGCGTAGAGGGTAAGACCCCCGTAGGCGAAATCTGTACGGCTCGTTTGAAGAACTCCCAAGTAGCACGGGGCCCGAGAAATCCCGTGTGAATCTGGCGGGACCACCCGCTAAGCCTAAATATTCCCTGGTGACCGATAGCGGATAGTACCGTGAGGGAATGGTGAAAAGTACCGCGGGAGCGGAGTGAAATAGTACCTGAAACCGTGTGCCTACAAGCCGTGGGAGCGTCGGACATGCAGCTTGCTGTGTGTCTCGTGACTGCGTGCCTTTTGAAGAATGAGCCTGCGAGTTTGCGGTGTGTAGCGAGGTTAACCCGTGTGGGGTAGCCGTAGCGAAAGCGAGTCCGAACAGGGCGATACAGTTGCATGCCCAAGACCCGAAGCGGAGTGATCTAGCCATGGGCAGGTTGAAGCGGAGGTAAGACTTCGTGGAGGACCGAACCCACCAGGGTTGAAAACCTGGGGGATGACCTGTGGTTAGGGGTGAAAGGCCAATCAAACTCCGTGATAGCTGGTTCTCCCCGAAATGCATTTAGGTGCAGCGTCACGTGTTTCTTGCCGGAGGTAGAGCACTGGATAGGCGATGGGCCTCACCGGGTTACTGACCTTAGCCAAACTCCGAATGCCGGTAAGTGAGAGCGTGGCAGTGAGACTGTGGGGGATAAGCTCCATGGTCGAGAGGGAAACAGCCCAGAACACCGACTAAGGTCCCTAAGCGTGTGCTAAGTGGGAAAGGATGTGGAGTCGCAGAGACAACCAGGAGGTTGGCTTAGAAGCAGCCACCCTTGAAAGAGTGCGTAATAGCTCACTGGTCAAGTGATTCCGCGCCGACAATGTAGCGGGGCTCAAGCACATCACCGAAGTCGTGTCATTGCAGCATATAGGGCCAACGCCTGCTGTGATGGGTAGGGGAGCGTCGTGTGCCGGGTGAAGCGGCGGTGGAAACCAGTCGTGGACGGTACACGAGTGAGAATGCAGGCATGAGTAGCGATACAAGAGTGGGAAACTCTTGCGCCGATTGACCAAGGGTTCCTGGGTCAAGCTGATCTGCCCAGGGTAAGTCGGGACCTAAGGCGAGGCCGACAGGCGTAGTCGATGGACAACGGGTTGATATTCCCGTACCCGCTTTGAAGCGCCAACGCTGAACCAGGTGATGCTAAAGCCGTGAAGCCACCCGGAGTCTTCGGACAAAGGGACGTGGTGGAGCCGCTGAACCAAGTCTGTACTAGGTGAGCGATGGGGTGACGCAGGAAGGTAGTCCAGCCCGGGCGGTGGTTGTCCCGGGGTAAGGGTGTAGGGCGTTGTGTAGGCAAATCCGCACAACATGAGCCTGAGACCTGATGCCGAGCCGATTGTGGTGAAGTGGATGATCCTATGCTGTCGAGAAAAGCCTCTAGCGAGTTTCATGGCGGCCCGTACCCCAAACCGACTCAGGTGGTCAGGTAGAGAATACCGAGGCGTTCGGGTGAACTATGGTTAAGGAACTCGGCAAAATGCCCCCGTAACTTCGGGAGAAGGGGGGCCATTCCTGGTGACGGCACTTGCTGCCAGAGCTGGGGGTGGCCGCAGAGACCAGCGAGAAGCGACTGTTTACTAAAAACACAGGTCCGTGCGAAGCCGTAAGGCGATGTATACGGACTGACGCCTGCCCGGTGCTGGAACGTTAAGGGGACCGGTTAGCTCTGATTCGTCGGGGCGAAGCTGAGAACTTAAGCGCCAGTAAACGGCGGTGGTAACTATAACCATCCTAAGGTAGCGAAATTCCTTGTCGGGTAAGTTCCGACCTGCACGAATGGCGTAACGACTTCTCGACTGTCTCAACCATAGGCCCGGTGAAATTGCATTACGAGTAAAGATGCTCGTTTCGCGCAGCAGGACGGAAAGACCCCGGGACCTTTACTATAGCTTGATATTGGTGTTCGGTTCGGCTTGTGTAGGATAGGTGGGAGACTTTGAAGCCGTGACGCCAGTCATGGTGGAGTCGTCGTTGAAATACCACTCTGGTCGTGCTGGATGTCTAACCTGGGTCCGTGATCCGGATCAGGGACAGTGTCTGGTGGGTAGTTTAACTGGGGCGGTTGCCTCCTAAAGAGTAACGGAGGCGCCCAAAGGTTCCCTCAGCCTGGTTGGCAATCAGGTGTTGAGTGTAAGTGCACAAGGGAGCTTGACTGTGAGACTGACGGGTCGAGCAGGGACGAAAGTCGGGACTAGTGATCCGGCGGTGGCTTGTGGAAGCGCCGTCGCTCAACGGATAAAAGGTACCCCGGGGATAACAGGCTGATCTTCCCCAAGAGTCCATATCGACGGGATGGTTTGGCACCTCGATGTCGGCTCGTCGCATCCTGGGGCTGGAGTAGGTCCCAAGGGTTGGGCTGTTCGCCCATTAAAGCGGTACGCGAGCTGGGTTTAGAACGTCGTGAGACAGTTCGGTCCCTATCCGCTGTGCGCGTAGGAGTGTTGAGAAGGGCTGTCCCTAGTACGAGAGGACCGGGACGGACGAACCTCTGGTGTGCCAGTTGTCCTGCCAAGGGCATGGCTGGTTGGCTACGTTCGGGAGGGATAACCGCTGAAAGCATCTAAGCGGGAAGCCTGCTTCGAGATGAGCACTCCCACCTCCTTGAGAGGGTAAGGCTCCCAGTAGACGACTGGGTTGATAGGCCGGATATGGAAGCCCTGTGAGGGGTGGAGTTGACCGGTACTAATAGGCCGAGGGCTTGTCCTCAGTTGCTCGCGTCCACTGTGTTGTTCTGAAACAACGACCCCCATGACATGGCCTGTCGTGGGTGCGGTTGACAGTTTCATAGTGTTTCGGTGGTCATAGCGTGAGGGAAACGCCCGGTTACATTCCGAACCCGGAAGCTAAGCCTCACAGCGCCGATGGTACTGCAGGGGGGACCCTGTGGGAGAGTAGGACGCCGCCGAACAATCATTGTGAAGAACCCCCGTCGGGAAACCGACGGGGGTTCTTTGCGTTGTGCGTGAATTGCCGCGGAGAAAGCCGAGAATTCGGCCGTCCGCCCGGCCCGCCCAGTCGGCCGCCCCGCCGACGGCCCAGCCGCAGCCGACGGATCCCCATCAAAATGGCGCTAAAACTCCCAGCTCAAGGCCCCGATCGCTGGCAAAGCGACGTCTTCGCCGTAGTCTCGAAGGCGAAGGGAACTGGTGTCCGGGATGGCCGCCAGCTTCGGTCGGATCAAGAATGGTGCACATGGGACGCGGCAGGCTACGGATCTACCTCGGGGCGGCCCCCGGGGTCGGCAAGACGTACGCCATGCTCGCGGAGGCGCACCGGCGGCTGGAGCGTGGCACGGACGTCGTGGTGGCGTTCGTCGAGGATCACGGGCGCCGGCACACGGCGGCACAGGTGACGGGTCTGGAGCTGGTGCCGCGGCGGGAGCTGACGCACCGCGGGGCCCGGTTCACGGAGCTGGACCTGGACGCGCTGCTGGCCCGCCGGCCGCAGGTGGCGCTGGTGGACGAACTGGCGCACACCAATGTGCCGGGGTGCCGGAACGAGAAGCGCTGGCAGGACGTCGAGGAACTGCTCGCGGCCGGGATCGATGTCATCTCGACGGTGAACATCCAGCACCTGGAGTCGCTCGGGGACGTCGTCGAGGGCATCACCGGGGTGCGGCAGCGGGAGACCGTGCCGGACGAGGTGGTGCGCCGGGCGGATCAGATCGAACTGGTCGACATGTCGCCGCAGGCGCTGCGGCGCCGGCTGGCGCACGGCAACGTGTACGCGCCGGAGAAGGTCGACGCGGCGCTCGCCAACTACTTCCGGCCGGGAAACCTGACGGCGCTGCGGGAGCTGGCGCTGCTGTGGACGGCCGACCGGGTCGACGAGTACCTGCAGAAGTACCGGGCCGAGCAGGGGATCAAGGGCACCTGGCAGGCGCGCGAGCGGATCGTGGTCGGTCTGACGGGCGGTCCGGAGGGCGCGACGCTGATCCGCCGGGCGGCCCGGATCGCGGCCCGCGGGTCCGGTGGTGAGCTGCTGGCCGTGCACATCTCCCGCTCGGACGGGCTGGCCGGCTCCGGCTCGGGGTCGTCGCAGGCGCTGATCGAGCAGCGGGCGCTGGTGGAGGGCCTGGGCGGCTCGTACCACGCGGTGCTGGGGGACGATCCGGCCGCCGGACTGCTGGAGTTCGCCCGCGGGGTGAACGCGACCCAGATCGTGCTGGGCACCAGCCGCCGCCCGGCCTGGCAGTACATCTACGGGCCCGGTGTGAGCGGCACGGTGACCCGGGAGTCGGGCGACATCGACGTGCACATCGTCACGCACGAGCACGAGGCGAAGGGCCGGGGGCGGATTCCGGTCCGCCGGGTGACCGATCTGGGCCGGACGCGGACGATCGGCGGCTGGCTGATCGGAGTGGCCGGTCCGCCGCTGCTGGCGCTGCTGCTGATCAACGTGGACGGTCTCGGCCTGACCACGGACATGTTGCTGTTCCTGTCGCTGACGGTGTGCGCGGCGCTGGTGGGCGGGCTGTACCCGGCGATGGCGTCGGCACTCGTCAGCTCCTCGGCGCTGAACTACTACTTCGCTCCACCGATCCACACCTTCACCATCGACGAGCCGCAGAACATCCTGGCGGTGGCGATATTCACCGCCGTCGGGATCGCGGTGGCCTCGGTGGTCGACCTGGCGGCCCGGCGGACCCATCAGGCGGCCCGCAGCCAGACCGAGGCGCAGACGCTCAGCGCGCTGGCGGGCACGGTCCTGCGCGGGGCGCCCAGCGGGGACGGGGTGCTGACCGCGCTGCTGGAGCAGGTCCGGGAGACCTTCCAGCAGGAGTCGGCGGCGCTGCTGGAGCGGCCCGACCCGCTCGGCGCGTGGCACCCGGTGGCGACGGCGGGCCCGCGTCCGCCGGAGCGGCCGGAGACGGCCGACGTCGACGTCCCGGTCGGGGAGAACCTGGCCCTGGCGCTGCGGGGCCGGGTGCTGCCGGGCGAGGACCGGCGGCTGCTCGGGGCGTTCGCGGCCCAGGCGGCCGTGGTGCTGGAGCGCCGGCGGCTGGCGGGCGAGGCGGCGGCCGCGCGCCGGGAGGCGGAGGGCAACCGGATCCGGACCGCGCTGCTGGCGGCGGTCTCGCACGATCTGCGGACCCCGCTGGCCGGGATCAAGGCCTCGGTGAGCTCGCTCCGCTCGGCGGACGTGGAGTGGGACGAGGCGGACGAGGCGGAGCTGCTGGCCGGGATCGAGGCGGGGGCGGACCGGCTCGACCATCTGATCAACAATCTGCTCGACATGAGCCGGCTGCAGACCGGTACGGTCACCCCGCTGATCCTGGAGACCGATCTGGACGAGGTGGTGCCGTTCGCGCTGGGCGGTGTCCCGGCGGGTGCCGTGCGGCTGGACGTGCCGGAGACGCTGCCGATGATCCGGGCGGACGGCGGGCTGCTGGAGCGCTCGCTCGCCAATCTGATCGAGAACGCCGTGAAGTACAGCCCGGACGGGGTGAAGGTGCTGGTCAAGGCCGGTGCCCTGCGGCCGCCGGGGGAACCGGGCCGGGTCGAGCTGCGGATCGTGGACCGAGGGCCGGGGGTGCCGGAGGATGCCAAGGAGCGGATCTTCGCGCCCTTCCAGCGCTACGGCGACGCGCCGCGCGGCGCCGGGGTGGGGCTGGGTCTGGCGGTGGCGCGGGGCTTCGTCGAGGCGATGGACGGCACCGTGACCGCGGAGGACACCCCGGGCGGCGGGCTGACCATGGTGGTCACCCTGCCGGCCGTCGACCGGTTGCCCGACGGCCGGGCCCCGAACGACCGCCCGCTCGACGACCGCCCACTGGACGACCGTCCGTCCGACGAGCACCTGCCCGACGACCACCCCCCGATCCGACAGCCCCGAAAGGCGGAGCCCGCATGACCCGGGTCCTCGTCGTGGACGACGAACCGCAGATCGTCCGCGCGCTGGTGATCAACCTCAAGGCCCGCAAGTACGAGGTCGACGCGGCGCACGACGGCGCGAGCGCCCTGGAGCTCGCCGCCGCCCGCCATCCCGACGTCGTCGTCCTCGACCTCGGCCTGCCCGACATGGACGGGGTCGAGGTGATCCGCGGTCTGCGCGGGTGGACCCGGGTGCCGATCATCGTGCTCTCGGCCCGGCACGCCTCCGACGAGAAGGTCGAGGCCCTGGACGCGGGGGCCGACGACTACGTCACCAAGCCCTTCGGCATGGACGAGCTGCTCGCCCGGATGCGTGCCGCCGTCCGCCGGGCCGAGCCGGTCGCGGGGGAGGACGACTCGGTGGTGGTCACCGAGAGCTTCACCGTCGACCTGGCGGCGAAGAAGGTGAACCGGGACGGCGGCGACATCCGCCTTACCCCGACCGAGTGGCATCTGCTGGAGGTCCTGGTCCGCAACGCGGGCCGCCTGGTCAGCCAGACCCAGCTGCTGCAGGAGGTGTGGGGGCCCGCCTACCGCACCGAGACGAACTATCTGCGGGTGTACCTCGCCCAGCTGCGGCGCAAGCTCGAACGGGACCCCTCCCACCCGCGCCACTTCATCACCGAGCCGGGGATGGGCTACCGCTTCGAGGCGTGAGCGGGCGGCCGCCCGGGGGCGTCCGGCGGCCGCCGCGGGAGGCCCGGCGGAGCCCCGCGAGGGCCCCGGGCGGCTTGCGCGGCCTGCCGCCGGGGGCCCCGGAACCGGTACCCTTCCGGCATGAGTGGTGACAACAGCAGCGGCCAGCCGCAGGGGCGCTTCCGCCGCATGCTCAGCCGGTTGACCTCCTCCGCGGAGGAGCTCCAGGCCGAGGAGCTGCGGCAGGAGATCGCGGCGGAGTCGGGCTGTACCCCGATCGCCAGCTGCGGGGACCGGGAACTGGTCACCGTCGCGGGCACCCTGCGCACCGTGACGCTGCGCCCGAGGGCCGGTGTGCCGGCGCTGGAGGCGGAGCTCTTCGACGGCACCGAGGCGCTGGACGTGGTCTGGCTCGGGCGCCGCTCCATCATGGGCATCGAGCCGGGGCGTCGTCTGGTCGCCAGCGGCCGGATCAGTCATGCGCGCGGTCGGCGGGTGCTGTTCAACCCCCGCTACGAGCTGCGTCCGGTCGGACACGGGAGCGAATGAGCGTGAGCAAGCAGTCCGGCGGCGATTCCGCCGCCCAGCTCGGCCTGGTGGAGATCGACGCCGAGGAGGCCGCCCGGCAGGCGCAGGCCTCGCGGGAGGCCGCCGACACCGTCATGAAGGCCTTCGGCGGGGTCCGGGGCATGATCGACATGACCCTGCCCGGCCTGGTCTTCATCGTCACCTACAACATCACCCACAAGGTGCCGGCGGCCGCCTGGGCGGCGCTGGCCCTGAGCGCGCTGTTCGTGGTGGCGCGGCTGCTGAAGCGGGAGACCGTCCAGCACGCCTTCAGCGGGGTGTTCGGCGTCGCGATCGGTGCCTGGATCTCGATGAAGACCGGCAAGGCGGAGAACTTCTACCTGCCCGGTCTGCTCTGGAACGTCGGCTACTGCGTCGGCCTGGCCGTGTCGGCGCTGGTCCGCTGGCCGCTGATCGGCATCATGCTCGGCCCGGTGACCGGCGAGATGTTCACCTGGCGCAAGGAGAACCCGGGCCGGCTGGCCGCCTACACCAAGGCCACCTGGGCCTGGGTGGTGATCATGGGCATCAAGCCGCTGATCCTCTTCCCGCTGTACTTCACCCACAACGTCAACCTGCTGGGCTGGCTCAAGGTCGCCCTGGGCATCCCGCCGCTGCTGCTGGCGATGTACGTGACCTGGCAGATCCTGCTGAAGGCGCCGCCGCCGATCAAGGCGCAGCTGGACGAGGAGCCGGAGCCGGGGCAGGAGCAGCCCGGCCACGAGCACTCCGCGGGGGGTCCGGTCCGGGGGAACTGACCCGGCCGGCACGCACCGCGGGAACGCCGGGGGCCCGCACTCTTCGCGAGTGCGGGCCCCCGGCGTTCCCGTACGGCGCCGCTACTGGGCGTTCGGGGAGCTGGAGAGCAGGTCCTCCAGCTCCTCCTCGCGCTCCTGGGCGGCCACGAAGAGCAGCTCGTCGCCGCCCTCCAGGGTGTCGTCCTTGCCCGGCACCAGGACCCGGCCCTCGCGGATGATCGTCACCAGGGCGGTGTCCTGCGGCCAGGCGACGTCGCCGACCCGGGTGCCGACCAGCTCGGTGTCGGAGGCGAGGGTCAGCTCGACCAGGTTGGCGTTGCCCTGGCTGAAGCGCATCAGCCGGACCAGGTCGCCGACGCTGACGGCCTCCTCGACCAGGGCGGACATCAGGCGCGGGGTGGAGACGGCGACGTCCACGCCCCAGGACTCGTTGAAGAGCCACTCGTTCTTCGGGTTGTTGACCCGGGCGACCACCCGGGGCACCCCGTACTCGGTCTTCGCGAGCAGCGAGACGACCAGGTTGACCTTGTCGTCGCCGGTCGCGGCGATCACCACGTGGCAGCGCTGCAGCGCGGCCTCGTCGAGCGAGGTGATCTCGCAGGCGTCGGCCAGCAGCCACTCCGCCATGGGCACCCGCTCCACCGAGATGGAGTTCGGGTTCTTGTCGATCAGCAGGACCTCGTGGCCGTTCTCCAGCAGCTCGCCCGCGATCGAGCGGCCGACGGCTCCGGCTCCGGCAATGGCTACGCGCATCAGTGGCCCTCCTGCTCCGGGCCCCGCGCGAACGCGGCCTCGACCGTCGTCAGGTCGGCGCGGCGCAGCATCACGTGCACCAGGTCGCCCTCCTGAACCACCATCTGGGACGAGGGCAGCACGCCCTCGCCGAGCCGGGTGAGGAACGCGACCCGGGTGCCGGAGGCCTCCTCCAGCTCGCTCAGTCGGTGGCCGACCCACTCGGGGTTGTAGGCGACCTCGGCGAGCTGGACGGCGCCGCTCGGGTCCTGCCAGAGCGGCTCGGAGCCGCTCGGCAGCAGCCGGCGCAGCATCTGGTCCGCAGTCCAGCGGACCGTGGCGACGGTCGGGATGCCCAGGCGCTGGTAGACCTCGGCGCGACGGGGGTCGTAGATCCGGGCCGCGACGTTCTCCACACCGAAGTTCTCGCGGGCCACCCGGGCGGCGATGATGTTGGAGTTGTCACCGCTGGAGACGGCGGCGAACGCGCCGGCCTCCTCGATCCCCGCCTCCTTCAGGGTGTCCTGGTCGAAGCCGACCCCGGTCACCCGGCGTCCGTTGAACCCGGCACCCAGCCGGCGGAACGACGTCGGGTCCTGGTCGACCACGGCCACCGAGTGGCCCTGTTTCTCCAGTGCGCGGGCGAGCGCGGAGCCCACCCGGCCGCAGCCCATGATGACGATGTGCACCGGCGCTACCTCACCCGTCCCGTTGGGGCCATGACCTGCGCAAACACCGCTCAATCTCCGTTTCCCCGCTCCGGTGTCCGGGGCGGGCGTCCTCGTGGGGCTAGGTACGACAACCTGAGTGTTGCCGCCCTGCTCGTATCCGACACGCTAGCCGGTCCACCGAACACAGTCGCGACGAAGGGGCACCCCGACGGGCGGCAAGGGGGTGGCCCTTCGGACCCCGGCGTCGACTACCCCTACGATTCCTTAACGTGCCTATGCCGACTGACCTACCGAAACGCATCCTGATCGGGCGTGCGTTGCGCAGCGACAAGCTGGGGGAGACTCTGCTCCCCAAGCGCATCGCGCTGCCCGTCTTCGCCTCGGACGCGCTCTCCTCGGTCGCGTACGCGCCCGAGGAGATCCTGCTGACACTCTCCCTGGCGGGTGCCTCGGCCATCCACTTCTCGTGGCAGATCGGCGTCGTCGTCGCCATCGTCATGCTCGCCGTGGTGGCCTCCTACCGGCAGAACGTGCATGCCTACCCGAGCGGCGGCGGCGACTACGAGGTCGCCACCGTGAACCACGGCCCCAACTCCGGCCTGGTGGTCGCGAGCGCGCTGATGGTCGACTACATCCTCACCGTCGCGGTCTCCACCACCTCCGGCGTGGCCAACGTGGTGTCGGCGGTGCCGGCACTGCGCGGCCACGAGCTGACCCTGTCGGTCGTCGTGGTCATCGTGCTGATGGGCATGAACCTGCGCGGCGTCCGGGAGTCCGGTTCGGCCTTCGCCGTCCCGACCTACGCCTTCATGGTCGGCGTGCTCGGCATGGTGGTGTACGGCGTGGTCCGGCACTTCGGCCTGGGGCAGGACATGCCCGCCGAGAGCGCCGGCTTCCATCTGCAGGCGACCCCCGGGAACGAGTCGCTGGCGGGCTTCGCGATGGTGTTCCTGCTGCTCAAGGCGTTCTCCTCGGGCTGTGCGGCGCTGACCGGCGTGGAGGCGATCTCCAACGGCGTGCCCGCGTTCCGCAAGCCGAAGAGCAAGAACGCGGCGACCACCCTGCTGATGATGGCGAGCATCGCGGTCGTGATGTTCATGGGCATCATCTGGCTGGCCCGGCTGACCGGCGTCCAGATGGCCGAGCAGCCCGCGGAGCAGCTGGTCGGCGTGCCCGGCGACTACCACCAGAAGACCGCGCTGGCGCAGATCAGCGAGGCCGTGTTCTCGAACTTCACGCCGGGCTTCTACTTCGTCGCCGCCGTGACCGGCCTGATCCTGGTGCTGGCCGCGAACACCGCGTTCAACGGCTTCCCGGTGCTGGGCTCGATCCTGGCCCAGGACCGCTACCTGCCGCGCCAGCTGCACACCCGCGGCGACCGGCTGGCCTTCTCCAACGGCATCATCCTGCTGGCGCTGGCCGCGATCCTGTTCATCATCGCCTTCGACGCGGACCCGACCAGGCTGATCCAGCTCTACATCGTCGGCGTCTTCGTGTCGTTCAACATGAGCCAGTCCGGCATGATCCGGCACTGGACCAGGCACCTGCGCACCGAGACCGACCCGGCGAAGCGCCGCCACATGCAGCGCAGCCGGGCGATCAACACCTTCGGCCTGGTGATGACCATGGCCGTGCTGATCGTGGTGCTCGCCACCAAGATCAGCCACGCCTGGATCGCGATCGCGGCGATGGTCGTGCTGTTCGTGATGATGAAGGCGATCCGCCGGCACTACGACCGGGTGTCGGCCGAGCTGGTCGCCGCCGAGGAGCCGGACGACGTGGTGCTGCCCACCCGGGTGCACGCCATCGTCCTGGTGTCCAAGCTGCACAAGCCGGCGCTGCGCGCGCTGGCGTACGCGCGGCTCGCCCGGGCGCACACCCTGGAGGCGGTGACCGTGAACGTCGATCCGGCGGACACCGCGGCGCTGCGCGCGGAGTGGGACGAGCGCGGCATCGAGGTGCCGCTGAAGGTCCTGGACTCGCCGTACCGGGAGATCACCGCGCCGGTGCTGGACTACGTGAAGAACCTGCGCCGCAGCAGCCCGCGCGACGTGGTCTCGGTGTACATCCCGGAGTACGTGGTCGGCCACTGGTACGAGCACCTGCTGCACAACCAGAGCGCGCTGCGGCTGAAGGGCCGGCTGCTGTTCAAGCCGGGAGTGATGGTGACCTCGGTGCCGTGGCAGCTGGAGTCGTCCGAACGGCGCAAGCCGCAGAAGGCCTGGTCGGCGCCGGGTGCGGTGCGACGTGGTGAGCCCCGGGCGCCGAAGGCCGTAAAGTCGGAAGTCTCGGCGAAGCCCGCCGGGTCGGCTGACAGCGGCAAGAAGGACTCCTCCCAGTGACCCGCAACACCCCGTCTCGTTCCAACGGCTCCTCCGGCAAGGGTGCCCGCAAGGGCGGTTCGTCCGGCAAGCCGGGGCAGGTCGCCCGGCCCCGCTGGGGCAAGCCGCAGCGGCCGGAGGCGACCGACCGCGACGGCTTCACCGCGCGGACGGCGCCGCTCGCGCCGGAGGAGCGCGCTCCGGAGCGCGCCCCGGAGCGCGCTGAGCGTCCTGAGCGTGCCGAGCGCACCGACCGGCCGAAGAAGGCCGAGCGGTCCGGGGGCGCCGGGCGTACCGAGCGTGCGCCGCGCGGCGAGCGTGACGGCCGTCGTTCGGGTCAGCAGGGGCAGCAGGGGCAGCAGGGCGACGGGTCGAAGGACGGCGCGCGCCCGCGCAAGCAGGCCGTGCGCCCGCCCCGCGCGCTGCGCTCCAGCGTCCGCGCGCCCCGCGCCGAGTCGGCGCCCAGGGTGCCGGCCGGTGACTCGCTGATCGGCGAGCGCTACGAGGTCGAGGTCGGTCCGGTCGCCCACGGCGGCGGGCACTGCGTGGCCCGGCACGAGGGCCGGGTGCTGTTCGTCCGGCACACGCTGCCGGGCGAGAAGGTGATCGCCCAGGTCACCGAGGGCACCTCCTCCTCGCGCTTCCTGCGCGCCGACGCGGTCGAGGTGCTGGAGCCCGCCAAGGAGCGGATCGCCCCGCCGTGCCCGTTCTCCGGGCCCGGCAAGTGCGGCGGCTGCGACTGGCAGCACGTGACGCCGGGCGGCCAGCGCAAGCTCAAGGTGCAGGTGCTGACCGAGCAGCTGGCCAAGCTGGCGGGCCTGACCCCGGCCGAGGCCGGCTGGGACGGCAGCGTCGAGCCGGTCGGCGACAAGCTGCCGGCCGGGCAGGTGCCGACCTGGCGCAGCCGGGTCCAGTACGCCGTCGACCCGGGCACCGGCAAGGTCGGGCTGCGCAAGCACCGCTCGCACGACATCCAGCCGATCGACCGCTGCCTGATCGCCGCCGAGGGCGTCACCGAGCTGGGCGTGGAGGCGCACGACTGGCCGGGCGTCGCCACGGTCGAGGTCATCGCCGCCGCCGGCTCCTCCGACCGCCAGGTGGTGCTCACCCCGGCCCCGGGCGCCCAGCTGCCGCTGGTCGAGCTGGACCGGCCGGTCTCCATCAGCCGCATCGACGACCAGGGCGACATCCACCGGGTGCACGGCCGCAACTTCGTCCGCGAGCGCGCCGCCGGGCGGACCTGGCGGGTCAGCGACGGCGGCTTCTGGCAGATCCACCCCGAGGCCCCGGACACGCTGGTCGACGCCGTCCTGGACGGTCTGGACCCGCAGTGGGGCGAGAACGCGCTCGACCTGTACTGCGGCGTGGGCCTGTTCGCGGGCGCGCTGGCCGACCGGGTCGGCGAGGACGGCGCGGTGCTCGGCATCGAGTCCGGCAAGCAGGCCGTGGCCGACGCCCGGCACAACCTGGCCGCGCTGGAGAACGTCCGGATCGAGTGCGACCGGGTGGAGGCGCTGCTGCCGCGCACCGGCATCACCGCTACCGACCTCATCGTGCTCGACCCGCCGCGTGCGGGGGCCGGGCGGGAGACCGTCGCGCACCTGGCCGGTCTCGGCGCCCGCCGGATCGCGTACGTGGCGTGCGACCCGGCGGCGCTGGCCCGGGACCTCGGGTTCTTCCGCGAGGGCGGCTACCGTCCGGTGTCGCTGCGGGCGTTCGACCTGTTCCCGATGACGCACCACTTCGAGTGCGTGGCGATCCTGGAGCCGGTCGCGGGCGCGTAGCCGCGGGCCCGGCCGGCGGCCGGGCACGGGCAGGACAGGGCAGGACAGGACGGAGGCGGTACCCGGCGTTCGCGCGGGTACCGCCTCCGTCGTCTCGTGGGCCGGTGCGGCGGCTCAGGGCAGGTTGTGCTCCTCTTCCCGGGCGTCGTGCGGCAGGTCGACGCCGTGCTGGGCGGCGAGCCGCAGCAGCCCGGCGATCCGGCCCTCGTACGCCTGGACGCCGTCGGCGTCCCCCTCGGCCCGGGCGGCCGCGAGTTCCTTGCGGGCCTGGTCGAGCTGCTCGCGCAGCTCCTGGTCGAACATGGCTGTCATTGCCGGCCTCCACAACCGGTCGGTGCCGCTCCAGGGAATGCTCAGGGCACTTCAGAGTCTCCGAACGTGAAGAACTCTTCAAGTCTCACTCCCGGTGGGCCCGGGCGCGTCGGACGGCGGGGGAGCGGGTAGTCGGTAGGGGCGTACGGCGGGTGTGCCGGTGGGGCGCGCGGGTGTGCGCCGGCGGGGCGTGCGGCGGGACGTGCGAGCCCTTGTTGTGCTAGCACTTCGGCGCTAGCTTGAAAGCATGGGTAAGAAGCAGCTGAACGTCCGGGTGGACGCCACCACCGCGGAGATGGCCCGGGAGCGGGCGGAGCAGCAGGGGATCAGCATGAACCAGTACATCGAACGCCTGGTCCAGCAGGACATGGGCGAGGCGGGGCGGGTGTTCGTCGACGCGGCCGCGCAGTTCATGAAGGAGTACGAGACGGCCTTCCTGGCCGAGTTCGGCGAGCAGCGGGGCGAGGCCGACCTCCAGGACGTGCGTCGTTGAAACTGGAGGTCGACCTCTCGTGGCTGCTCATGACCGCCGAGCAGTACACGCCCGGTGACCCGCAGGTCACCGACTACGGATCGCTGCTCGCAGCCGTCGCCCGGCACCAGGCCGAGATCTTCGACATCGCCGTCTACCCCGAGCCGCAGGACCGCGCCGCCGCCCTCATGCACCAGCTGATCCGGGTGCCGGCGCTGGAGAAGACCAACGAGCTGTTCGCCACCGCCGTCGCCTACGCCTACCTGGTGGCCAGCGGCTGCACGGTGGCCACCACCGCCCGTGAGGTGCGCAGCCTCGCCCGGGCCATCCGCGAGGGGCGGCTGACCGTCTCCGGGGTGGCGGACCGGCTGGCCGCCTGGGTGGTGGACGAGGCCGAGGACGAGGAGGTCAGCGGCGAGGACGACGACGACGCGGAGTGAGCGGGGGGTCCCGGCGGACGGGGCGGGGTCAGTGGGCCCCGGTGGTCGCCGTGGCGTCCGGCCCGGCTCCGGGCTCGGCTCCCGGTTCGGCGATCAGGGCCGTCGCGAAGGAGCGGAAGCCGGCCCGGCGGTAGATCCGGGCCACGTCCTCGTCCGCGGCGGACAGGAACACCGTCCGCGCCCCGCCGGCCCGGGCGTGGGCGACCAGGGCCGCGGTGACCGCCTGCGCGAGGCCCCGCCGCCGGGCGGAGGGGAGGGTGCCCACCCCGGCCACCTCGGTGACCTCGCCGACCGGGTTGTGCTGGCCCGCGCAGAGCGCCGTGCCGTCCCCGAACGCCGCCGCGAGCGCCGTCCTCCCGGCGGTGATCCGGCCGGCGAGCCGCTCCGCGCTCCCGTCGGCCCTCAACGCCTCGGCCCGCGCGGCGAGTTCGGCCGGACCCGCGTTGCCGACACCGGTACCCGGCTCGCCGAACGCCAGGTGCGGAACGGCCAGCGCCTCGGCGAGGGCCGGATCGTCGGCGGCCAGCACCCGCACCGACACGCCGTCCGGTCCGGAGGTGCCCCCGTGGCCGTCCGGGTGCCCGTCCTGCGGGCCGAGCACCAGCAGCGGGTGCTCGTGCACGGTCAGCCCCGCCTCCTCCACGGCGGCGCGCAGCAGCGGGTCGTGCTCCGCCACCCACTCGAAGGCCTCCGGCAGTCCCAGCTCGCGCTGGCGCGCCCGCACCCGGCGGACGTCCGCCGCGGTGGCGGCCGGACCCTCGTGGCCCAGCGCCGGCCGGGCGTAGTACGGCCAGCCGGTGCCCTCCGCGACGAACAGACTGAGCGGGCCGAAGTCCTCGACCCGGGCGGAACCGCGCGGCACTGCGTCGTAGTAGCGCTCGATCGCTTCGAGCAGGACCGGGTCGGGCTGCGCCGGGGCGGTGGCGTCGGGGGCGGTCGGGGCGGTGGATGCGGGATCGTGGGAGGTCACGCCGTGCATCAAAGCAGGCCCGCCGCGTTCCCGCCGGGAATTTCCGGACGCCCCGTCCGGCCCTGCCTGGGGCCGCGCCGACGTGACCCGCGGGGCGGCCCGGCGGCCGTTCGGCCCGGGCATTTCACCGCGATTGTTGCCCAACGCTTACAGGCCGGGCGATCTTGCGTGAGGGGCGCGTGGCATCCTGGGGCTTTTACAGCTCTGCCGGACGTGAACGGCGGACGTCCGCGCTGGGCGAAGCGAGGGGGATGACTGGCTCATGAGGCTCTGCTTTCTGGTGGAGGAGCACTACCGGCACGACGGAATGCCGCTCGACGTCGTACGCCAACTCACGGCGTGGGGGCACCGGGTGGACGTGCTGCGCCCCGGCGACTCGCTGATGGCGATCTCCGAGGCGGTCCGGGCCGGCAGCCACGACGCCTGGGTGCTCAAGACCGTCTCCGGCGGACCGGGCCTCACCCTGCTGGAGGCGGCCGCCGCCGTCGGCCTCACCACCGTCAACGACGTCCGGTCCATCCGCGGCGTCCGCGACAAGGCCCTCGCCTCCGTGATCGCCCGCACCCGGGGGCTGCCCGTCCCGGTCACCTACGCGGCCGCCCGGTGGGAACGGCTGGCGGAGATCCCCGCGGCCGAGTACCCGCTGGTCGTCAAGCCCGCCGACGGCAGCTCCGGACGGGCCGTGCGGCTCGTCCGCGACCCCGGGCACCTCGCCGAGCTCGGCCCCCTGCTGGCCGGCGAGGGCCTGCTGATCGCCCAGCCCTACGTGCCCAACTCCGGCACCGACCTCAAGGTGTACTGCGTCGACGGCGAGCTGTACGCGACCGAGCGGTGCTCGCCGCTCAACCCCGACCAGGGGGTGCGGGAGCGGCAGGTGCCGCTGCCCGCCGAGGTCGCGCGGATCGCCGCGCAGGTCGGCGAGGTGTTCGGGCTCGACCTCTACGGCGTCGACGTGCTGCTCGGGCCGGACGGTCCCGTCGTCGTCGACATCAACGACTTCCCGAGCTTCCGGCAGGTGCCGGACGCGGTCGCGCGGGTGGCGCGGGCGGTGCTGCGGCTGGCCCGCACCGGGACGGCGGTCACGGCCCCCGCGGTGGCGCTCGACGCCTCGGGGCTGGAGACGGTCGGCCTGGGGGCCGGGGCGGTCCGGATGCCCGCGCAGGGCGGCGGAGCGGCGGTCGGGGCCGGTGTCGCGAGCGGACTCGGCGGCGGACTCGGTGGCGGCGGTGTCGCGGTCGGTGGCGTCGGCGGTGTCGGCATCGGTGGCGTCGGGGCCGCGCCGGTCGGCGGCGCGATATGAGGATCGGTCTGATCACCTCCTCCCCGGACCACCCGGTGCTCGCCGCGACCACCGCGCTGCTGACCGCGCGCGGCCACCGCGTCGAGGCCCTCGACCCGACGGCCGGTCCGGACGGGCAGGCAGGGCAGCCAGGTCCGGACGGGCAGGCCGGGCCGTTCGACCCGCCCGCGGACGTCTACCTGCTCAAGGCGCACACCCCGGCGGCGCTCGCCCTCGCCCGGCGGCTGGAGGAGCACGGCGTGCCCGTCGTCAACCCGGTCGCCGCCACCGAGCTCTGCCAGGACCGGCTGGCCATGGCCGAACTCGCCCGGCGGGCCGGACTGCCGTTCGCGCCCACCCGCGCCGCCGCCGACCCCGCCGAACTGCTCGCGGCGGTCGAGGCCGGGGACCTCCTGCTGCCGATCGTCGTCAAGAGCCGGCACAGCCGCCGCCACGACCTCGTCGCCCGCGTCGACGATCCGGCCCGGCTGCGCGCCCTCGCCGAGGAATGGCCGGACGAGCCCGTCGTCGCCCAGCCCTACCTGCCGAGCACCGGCTGGGACCAGAAGCTGTGGGTCGTCGCCGGGCAGCTGTTCTGCGCCCGCCGCCGCTCCGAGCTCGCCGGCCCCGAGCACGCCGAACTCCCCGACGGGGGCGGCGGGTTCGGCCCCGCCGAGCTGTCCGCCGAGCGGGCCGCCGTGGCGCTGCGGGCCGGTGAGGTGTTCGGCCTCGACGTCTACGGCGTCGACCTGCTGGACGGGCCGGGCGAACCGGTCGTCGTCGACGTCAACGCCTTCCCGGGCATCCGGGGGCAGGCCGGGGCGCCCGAGGCGCTCGCCGCGCTCGCCCTGCGCGTCGGCGGGGCGGCGTCCGGGGTCCCGCGCCCGCGGGCGGACGGCACCGGCCCCGGCGTGGGCAGCGGCGCCACGACGCCCGCGCCGGCGGATGCGGGACCGCGCCCCGCCGCTGGTTAGGCTGGCACTCCCGGCCCGAGCACACGACCGGGCCGCGAGAGAAGACGGACCCTTGCTGCAGGACATCGAGCCCTACCTGGCCTGCCCGCACTGCGCGCGGCCGCTCACCCTCGACGGGCGCACCCTGCGCTGCCCCGGCGGGCACAGCCACGACCTCGCCAAGCAGGGCTACGTCAGCCTGCTCGCGGGCGACGCCCACACCGGCACCGGGGACACCGCCGACATGGTCGCCGCCCGGGACGACTTCCTCGCCGCCGGCCACTACCGGCCGATCGCCGACGCGCTCGCGGCGGCCGCCGTCGAGGCCGTCGCCGAGGCCGAGGCCTCCGACGGCGGTGACGGCCCCGGGGGGCTGGTCGCCGACCTCGGCGCCGGCACCGGCCACTACCTCGCCCACGTCCTGGACGCCCTGCCCGGCCGGCCCGGCGCCGCCCTCGACATCTCCAAGTACGCGCTGCGCCGCGCCGCCAGGGCCCACCCCCGGATCGGCGCCGTGGTCTGCGACGCCTGGCGGCCGCTGCCCCTGCTGGACGCCTCCGCCGGACTCGTCCTCAATGTGTTCGCCCCGCGCAACGGACCCGAGATCCGCCGCGTGCTGCGGCCCGGCGGCACCCTGCTGCTGGTCTCGCCCACCTCCCGGCACCTGCGCGAACTCGTCGACACCCTCGGCCTGTTGTCGGTCGACGAGGAGAAGCAGCGACGCATCGACGAGAAGCTCGGGCCCTACCTGACGCCCGCCGGTCGGCGCGAGGTCGAGTTCACCATGCGGCTGTCCGCCGAGGACGTGCGGACCGTGGTCGGCATGGGGCCGAGCGCCTGGCACACCGACCCGGCCCGGCTCGCGGAGCGGCTCGCCGCACTGCCCGACCCGGTCGCGGTCACGGCCTCCGTCACCGTCGCCGCCTACCGGCGCTGAACCGGCGGGCGGCCCCCGGCGCGGGGGCCGCCGGCCCGGCGTCCGGCCCGGCGCCCCGGCCCCTGCCGGAGTCACCCCGATGGGATGAATCTGCCGGGCAGGCACGTTTCTGCCGCGCGACCGGCGGCTAACGTCCGACGGGTGAACCGCGACGCCACCCGCCCCGCCGTGCCGGCCCACCCGCAGCAGCGCACCCCGGAACCAGGACCGGCGGCCGCGACCGCCCGGCGCCCGATCGTCGAGGAGCTCCGGCTCACCTCCTTCAAGTCCTACCGGCGCGCGACCCTCCCGCTCGCCCCCCTCACCGTGCTGCACGGCCCCGCCGGCGTCGGCAAGTCCAACGCGCTCGACGCCCTCGCCGTCCTCTCCCGACTCGCCCTCGGAGAGGAGATCGGCGACTCCCTCGACGGCCGGCCCGGCACCACCGGGCCGCTCGCCGCCCCCGTCCGCGGCGGCCTCGCCGGGTGCGTGCCGCACGGCCGCGACGCCTTCATCCTCGGCTGCACCGTCCGCTCCCCGGACGGGCCGATCGCCCTGGAGGTCGTCGTCCGCACCGACGGCCCCGTCCGCATCGCCAGGGAGCAGCTCACCCTCGACGGCCGGACCCTCGTCGAAACCGGCGAACAGGACCTGCGCCACCGGCGCGTCAACGTCAGCTGGCACAACGACACCCGGCAGGGAGACATCCGCGCCCCCTTCCCCAGCGGCACCCTGGTCACCGCCCAGATCCCGCTGCGCGTGGCCGGATCCTCGCCCGGCGAACGCAAGGTCCTCGGGGCCGCCGAACACCTGCTCACCGCGCTGCGCGAGGTCTTCCCCGTCTGCCCCGTGCCCGCCCTGATGCGGGGCTGGGCCCGTCCCCACCCGCAGGCCAGGCTGCTCAGCTCGGCCGCCAACATCTCCGCCGTCGTCGCCCGGCTCGGCAACGAGTGCGGCCGCCGGTTCGGGCAGCTGCTGCGCGTCGTCCAGTCCGCCGCCCCGCACCCGCTGCTCGGCCTCGACCTCGCCCACCGCGGCACCGGCGCCGACCGGCGGGTGCTCGCGGTGTTCGACGAGGGCGTCCTCGGCCGCACCGGGGCCGACCAGGCCTCCGACGGCATGCTCCGCCACCTCGCCTTCGCCGCCGTGCTGCTCACCGGCGCCGGCGTGCTGGACCTCGACGTGGCCGCCGAGGTGCCGTGGGCGCAGCGGCAGCTCACCGTGCTGGCGGAGGACCTCGGCGCCGGGCTCTCCACGGACCAGGCCGCCTCGCTGCTGCGGCTCGCCCGCGACATGGCGGGGCGCAACCAGCTGCGGGTGCTGGCCACGCTCCAGGAGCCGGCGGCGGCCCGGGACGCCCTGGGCGGGCCGGGTGAACTGCCGGGCGGGGTGGCGGTGGTGGAGTGCCGGCGCGATCCGAGCTCGGGGCTCACGGTGCTGCGGACCGAGACGGCGCGGGTGCCGGTCCAGGCGGTGCGCGACGGCGTACCGGCGGCCCCGGGTCCGTCGGCGGGGTCGGGGCCGAGGTCGGGCCAGGGGGCGGGGGTGCCGTCGCCGGAGTCCTGGGCGCCGGGCCCCGGGGCCGACCGGACCGCGGGCGATGCGGTAGACCTGGACAGGTGAACGAACGACACACGGAACCCGCCGGGCCGACCCTGGAGGAGCTGCGGCAACGGCTCGTGGCCTTCGCCGCGGCCCGCCGCTGGGAGCCCTTCCACACCCCCAAGAACCTCGCCTCGGCCCTGACCGTGGAGGCCGGCGAGCTGCTGGAGATCTTCCAGTGGCTCACCCCCGAGCAGGCGGCCGCCGTGATGGCCGACCCGGACCGCGCCCACCGGGTGCGGGACGAGGTGGCCGACGTGCTCGCCTACCTGCTCCAGTTCTGCACGGCCGTCGGGGTCGATCCGCTGACGGCCCTGGCCGCCAAGATCGAGCGGAACGAACTGCGCTTCCCGGTCCCCGACTTCCCCGCCGAGGGCGAGGAAGTCAACCCGTAGGGCTGTCCATACCCCCTGCGGGGGACGGAAGTTGTCCACAGCCCCGGGGTTGTCCACAGCTTTCCGAAGTCCGGATGCGCCGCCCCTGCGCCCCGTCGCACCCTCTCACCGTGACCGCACGGCAAGGCGCCGCGCGGGCGACGGAAGGGGTGTCCGGCCGTGGAAGCGCTGCGACTGATCAAGACCGCCCGGCACGCCCTGGCGGAGACCAGGAACGTCCCCGACGTGCTGGCCGAGGCCCGGCAGGCCGCGCTGCTCACCGAGGCGGTGGCCACCCGGCTCGCCAGATCGGGGGAGGAGGGGCTCTCCGGCCTCGGGCAGCTGCTGGCCGAGGCGGCCACCCACGCGGCCTGCTGCCTGGAGCACCCGGAGGAGGGCGCCCCCTCGGCGTCCGCCTTCGGGCCGGGCGGCCGGGCCCGAAGGCTCACCGAGCTCGGGGAGTTCGGGCCGATGCTCGACGAACTCGGCCGCCTGCTGCGGGACATGGGGGAGACGCTGGTCGTGCTGGCCTGCGGGGCCGACACCGAGAGCCTCTACTGGGCCTGCATCGACGGGGTCGACGCGGGAGCGGAGTGCACCCAGCTGGTCGACCAACTGCTGGACGCCGTACGGCAGGCGGCGGGCGAGCGGCCCGAGGAGTACGACGCGGAGCCGTGCGCGGCGGCGGAGGGCGGGCCCGGGGAGCCGTTCGGGCCGGACGGTGCCCGAGGGCTCCCCGAACCGGTGGCGGAGCACGAGGAGCGGTTACTGGTGCTCCGGCTCGACCCGCCGGGTCAGCGGGCGGCGGCGAGCCCGCCGTCCTCGCCGTCGGCGGAGCCGGTCGCGGCGGGGGAGGTGGTACGGGCACCGATGGCCTGAAGGTCGGCGAGGTCCGCGGTCACCGAGGCGAGCAGTTCCTGCATCTGCTCCAACAGGCTCTTCGGGGCGGCCGGCGCCGCCGCCCCGTGGGCGGTGGGGTAGGGCGAGGTGGTGGACACCTCGGACCAGGGCTCGGACATGCGGGGACCTCTTCGGATCGGTGGTGCGGTGTGGAACGGTCGGCGGGCGGCCGGACGCGGTCCCCGCCGCTGCAACCAACGAACACCCCGCCGCGCGGTCACCGGCCACCACTCGATGCGGTCCAACCACCGGCACGGGTAAGCCGCCCGGGTGACCCCGGGCTTGCCGCCACCGACCGGCCTGGGCTACGGCCGCCCAGGTGCGCGGAGCGCTGCCGAGGGCCGTGCTTCCCCCGGGAGGCCCGCCCCTGTGGCGGCCGCCGGGGGACCGGAACAGCTGATGCCGGGGCTCCGAGCCATTGGCTCGGAGCCCCGGCACCGGGAGCCGGACCCTCAGGGGCGGGTGGGGTCAGTTGTGCGCGTGGAGGTCGGCGTTGAGGCCGCCCCAGGAGCCGGAGCGGGCGATGACCTCGACGGCGCCGGTCTGCGAGTTGCGGCGGAACAGGAGGTTGTCCTGACCGGACAGCTCGACGGCCTTGGCCACGGTGCCGTCCGGGGTGGTCACCCGGGTGCCGGCGGTGACGTAGAGGCCGGCCTCGACGACGCAGTCGTTGCCGAGCGAGATGCCGATACCCGCGTTGGCGCCGAGCAGGCAGCGCTCGCCGACGGAGACGACCTGCTTGCCGCCACCCGACAGGGTGCCCATGATCGAGGCGCCGCCGCCGATGTCGCTGTGGTCGCCGACCACGACGCCGGCACTGATCCGGCCCTCGACCATCGAGGTGCCCAGCGTGCCCGCGTTGAAGTTGACGAAGCCCTCGTGCATCACGGTGGTGCCGACGGCCAGGTGCGCGCCGAGGCGGACGCGGTCCGCGTGGGCGATGCGCACACCGGAGGGGGCGACGTAGTCGGTCATCCGCGGGAACTTGTCGATCCCGTAGACGGCGAGCTGCCCGCCCTGGGCGCGCACGGCCAGCCGGGCCTGCTCGACCTTGTCCACCGGGACGGGGCCGATGCTGGTCCACGCCACGTTGGCGAGCAGCCCGAAGACACCGTCCAGGCTCAGACCGTGCGGCTGGACCAGACGGTGGCTGAGCAGGTGCAGACGCAGGTAGGCGTCGTGCGCGTCGAGCGGCTTCTCGTCCAGCGAGGCGATGGTGGTGCGCACGGCGACCACCTCGACACCGCGGCGGGCGTCGGCGCGCAGTGCCTCGGCGGCACCCGCGCCCAGCTCGGCCTCGGCCTGTTCGGCGGTCAGGAGGACGGTCCCGGCCGGGCCGGGTGCGGCGTTCAGCGCGGGGGCCGGGTACCAGGTGTCGAGGACGGTGCCGTCCGCGGCGATGGTGGCCAGACCTGCGGCAACGGCGCCGCTCACGGGGGAGGTGGATTCAGCAGTCACATCGTGCACGTTAACGAATCAGGGCGGCCGTTGCCGAACGCGCTCACCGTCCGGACCGATCGGCGGCTCGCGGCGCACCGGGGAAAATCCGGCGGTCGGGCGGGCGCGGCTGGGCGATACTCGGACGGGTGTTCATGTCGATCTCCACCACCGGATCCACCGGAGCCACCGGCCCCGCCGGGGAAACCGCCCCGACCGGCCCGACCGGCCCCGCCGGTACCCCCGGACGCCCGGCCGCCGATCTGGCGCGCCTGCTGCACCGGCGGCCGGACACGGTGCACCGGGTCGCGACCGCGTTCGGTGAGGCGCACGTCTTCTTCCCCGAGGCCGACGCGGAACGCTGCACCGCCGTCCTGCTGGCGGAACCCGACCCGGAGGCACCGGGGCGAGGCCGCCGGGGCAAGGGCCGGCCGCCCGCGGTGCCCGACGCGCACGTCGGCGACCGCCCCTACGCGGCCTCCTCGGTGTTCGCGGCGGTGCTGCGGACGGTGTTCCGGCAGCCGCTCGCGCAGTTGCCCGGGTCGTCCGGGTCGCTGGGGTCGTCCGGGTCGCCCGCGACGTCCGACTCGCCCGACTCGGCCGGGGACGAGGTGCTGCCGCTGGAGATCGAGCTGCCGGTCGTCCGCGCGGACCGGGAGCCGGGGCCCGCCCCGGGTGGTGTCGACGGTGCCGAGCTGGCGCGGCGGCTGTTCGAGCCGCTGGGCTGGCGGGTCGAGGCGGCGGAACTGCCGCTGGACGCGGAAGCCGCCCTCGGTGGCTCGCCGTACCTGCGGCTCGGGCTGGCCGCGCCGGCGGTCCGGCCGGTCGAGGCGCTGCGGCAACTGTCGGCGCTGCTGCCGGTGCTGGACGGCGCCGCGCACCACTGGGTGCCGCCGGAGCGGGCGGATGTCGACGGGCTGCTCGCCGCCCACCCCGAGCGGGCCGTGATCGCCCGCCGTCTGGCCCGGCACGGCCACGCCGTGGCCTGGGGCGAGGAGGAAGAGGACGACCGCGTCGGCGCGGCAGCGGTGCGGGCCGCGCTGGGCACGGTCGGGGCCGGCCGGGTGGTGCACCTCGGGTGCGGGAACGGCGAACTGCTCGCCGGGCTGCTCGCGGACGGCGGCTTCACCGAACTGCTGGGCGTGGACGTCTCACCGGCGGCCCTCGCTGCGGCCGCCCGCCGGCTGGGGCTGGAGCGGACGGCGGACCCGGCGCCGGAGTGGGAGTCGGGGAGCGGCGCGGGCCGCCCCCGGGTCCGTCTGGTGCAGGGCGCGCCGGTCTACGCGGACGCCCGGCTGACGGGGTTCGACGCGATGGTGTTCGAAGCCGCGGCCGTGGCGCCGGCCGTGGCCACGCCCGGGCCTCCGGCCGCGACCGGGACGACGGACCGGGTGACGCCCGCCGCGCACCCGGCGTACCGGGAGCACGCGGTGTTCGGCGCCGCCCGCCCGCCGGTCGTGGTCGCGACCGCGCCGCCCGGCGCCGACGGGGCGGCCTTCGCCGCCTGGGCGCACCGGACGGCCGCCGGGCACGGTTACGCCGTCACCCTCCCGTCGGTTCCCCGACCGCCCCTGCTCGCCCTGTTCGAACGCGCTGCCCCGGCCCCCGGAGGAGGTGGGCCCCGATGACCCGGCCCGACGACACACCCAGCACCCCGACCACCCGGACCACCCCGACCACCCCGACCCCGATCACCCCGAGCTCCACCCCCACCCCCACCCCGGAGCGGGTCCCCGGACCCCACCCCGTCCTCCCCGTGACCGAGGGCTCCCTCGTCCTCCTGGTCGGCACCAGTGCCGCGGGCAAGTCGACCTTCGCCCGCCGTCACTTCCGCCCCAGCGAGGTGGTCTCCTCCGACACCTGCCGCGCCCTGGTCGGCGACGACGAGAACGACCAGTCCGTCACCGCGGACGCCTTCGAGCTGCTGCACTTCCTGGTCGGCAAGCGCCTGGCGGCCGGCCGGCTGACCGTCGTGGACGCCACCAACGTGCAGGCGGACGCCCGCAAGCAGTTGCTCGCCGTCGCCCGGGAGCACGACGCGCGGGCGGAGGCGATCGTGCTCGACGTCCCGGTGGGCGTGTGCGCCGAGCGCAACCGCACCCGCCCGGACCGCGAGCTGCCGGCGTTCGTGATCCCGCGCCAGCACCGGGAGCTGCGCGCCTCCCTCCCGGGCCTGGCCAAGGAGGGCTTCCGCCGGGTCCATGTGCTGCGCGGGGCGGCCGAGGTGGCGTCCGCCGAGGTGGTGCTGGAGCGCCGGCGCGCCGATCTGCGCCATCTGACCGGCCCGTTCGACCTGGTCGGCGATGTGCACGGGTGCCGGTCCGAACTGGAGACGCTGCTGGGGCGGCTCGGCTACCGGCTGGTGCGGGACGCGGCGGGCCGCCCGGTGGACGCGGTGCCGCCGGCCGGCCGGACGGCGGTGTTCGTCGGCGACCTGGTCGACCGGGGCCCGGACACCCCGGGCGTGCTGCGCCTGGTGATGGGCATGGTGGCGGCGGGTCACGCGCTCTGCGTGTCGGGCAACCACGAGCTGAAGGTGGCCCGCGCCCTGGACGGCGACCGGGTGACCCTCTCCTACGGCCTGCGGGAGTCGATGGAGCAGCTGGGCGCGGAGCCGGCGGAGTTCCGGGCCGAGGTGCGGGAGTTCGTGCGGGGCCTGGCCGACCACTACCTGCTGGACGGCGGCGCCCTGGTGGTCTGCCACGCGGGGCTGCCGGAGCGGTACCACGGCCGTTCCTCGGGCCGGGTGCGGTCGCACGCGCTGTACGGCGGCACGACGGGGGAGACCGACGACTACGGACTGCCGGTGCGTCAGGCCTGGGCGGAGGAGTACCGGGGGCGGCCGCTGGTGGTCTACGGGCACACGCCGCTGCCGGTGGCGAGCTTCCTGTACAACACGGTCTGCCTGGACACCGGTTGTGTCTTCGGCGGCGCGCTGACGGCGTTGCGGTACCCGGAGCGCGAGCTGGTCCGGGTGGAGGCGGAGCGCCGGTGGTACGAGCCGGTCCGGCCGTTGCTGAGCGGTGCGCCGGGCGGCCGGGAGGGGCGTCCGCTGGACGTGGCGGACGTGGCGGGGCCGCACACGGTGGAGACGGCGCTGCACGGGACGGTGGCGGTGCGGCCGGGGAACGCCGCCGCGGCGCTGGAGACGGTGGGGCGGTCCTCGGTCGACCCCCGGCTGCTGGTGTACCTGCCGCCGTCGGTGCCGCCGGTGGGTGCCGCCCGTCGGCCGGGTTTCGCGGAGCACCCGGACGAGGCGTTCGCCGGGTACCGGGCGGACGGGGTCGGGCGGGTGCTGTGCGCGGAGCTGCTGCCGGGGCCGCGCGCGGTGGTGCTGGTGGCGCGGGACGACGCGGCGCTGGCGCGGCGGTTCGGTCCGGCCGGGCCGGGGGCGGTCTGGTCGCGGACCGGGCGGGCGCTGTTCGGCCCGGTGGAGGAGGCGGAGCTGCTGGCCCGGCTGCGGGCGGCGGCGGAACGGTCGGGGCTCTTCGAGGAGCTGGGGAGCGGCTGGCTGCTGCTGGACGCCGCCCTGACGGGGGTGCCCGCACCGGGCGCCGATGTCGACCCGGACCTCGCGGCGTCCTCGGCGGAGGCCCGGCGGGGCCGGAACGCGGCGGCGGTGGCGTCGGCGGGGGCGCTGCTGCCGCCGGTGCTGTCCGCGCTGGAACGGGCGGCGGCCCGGGGGCTGGACGTCGCCGGGCTGCTCGACCGGCAGCGTGACCGGGCGGCGGACCTGCGGGACTTCGCCGGGGCGCACCGGCGGGCGGGGGTGCCGGGGCGTGTGCTGCTGGCTCCGTTCCGGCTGCTGGCCGCCGAGGGCGCGAATCTCGCGACCGGTCCCGAGCGGGAGCACCTGGCCCGGATCGACCGCCTGGTCGAGGCCGACCGGACGGCCCCCGCCGACGGCACGGCCCCCGCCGACCGGACGGCCCCCGCTGACGGCACCGCCCCCGCCCCCGTCCTGTACCGGACGGCCCACCGCTGGGTGGACACCGCGGACGAGGAGTCCACGGCCGCCGCCGTCGCCTGGTGGGAGGAGCTGACGGCGGCGGGCGGCGCGGGCATCGTGGTCCGTCCGCCGGTGTCGCCGACGCGGACGGCGCCGGGGGAGGGCCGCCCGGGCGGGCTGGTGCAGCCGGCGGTGCGGGTCAGGGGCCGCGAGTGGCTGAGGCTGCTCCACGGCCCGGCCCGGGCGGCACAGCCGCCCGACCTGTCCCGGCCGTCCGGCGGCGCGTCGGGCCTGCGGCGCTCGCTGGCGCTGCGCGAGTACGCGCTGGGCCTGGAGGCCCTGGACCGGCTGGCCGCCGGGGAGCCGCTGTGGCGGGTGCACCAGGCGGTCTTCGCGGTCCTCGCCCTGGAGTCGGAGCCGGTGGACCCGCGGCCGTGAGCAGGCGGCGGGTGGGCGGCCGGCAGGGGTATCAGTGCATACAAATTCTGAGCATCGTATAGACTTGCCGCTTTCCACTCGCCCGCCCGTCACCGTCACCGTCATCACAGGAGCCCGGCATGGCGTACAACCTCCGGAACAGACACTTCCTCAAGGAGCTCGACTTCACCCCCCAGGAGTTCCGCTTCCTGGTGGACCTCGCCGCCACCCTGAAGGCGGCGAAGTACGCGGGCACCGAGCAGCCCCGGCTGCGCGGCAGGAACATCGCGCTGATCTTCGAGAAGACCTCCACCCGGACCCGCTGCGCCTTCGAGGTGGCCGCGCACGACCAGGGCGCCACCACCACCTACCTGGACCCGGCCGGTTCGCAGATCGGGCACAAGGAGTCGATCAAGGACACCGCCCGGGTGCTCGGCCGGATGTTCGACGGCATCGAGTACCGGGGGCACGGGCAGGCGGTGGTCGAGGAGCTGGCCGCGTACGCGGGGGTGCCGGTCTGGAACGGCCTCACCGACGAGTGGCACCCGACCCAGATGCTGGCCGACGTGCTCACGGTCACCGAGCACACCACCAAGCCGCTCACCGAGGTGACGCTCGCCTACCTCGGCGACGCGCGCTCCAACATGGGCAACTCGCTGCTGGTGACCGGCGCGCTGCTCGGCATGGACATCCGGATCGTCGCGCCGCGCGCGCTCTGGCCGGACGAGGAGGTGCGCAAGGCCGCGGAGTCGCTGGCCGGGGACACCGGGGCCCGGATCACCCTCACCGAGGACGTCGCCGAGGGCGTCGCGGGCGCCGACTTCCTCTACACCGACGTGTGGGTCTCGATGGGTGAGCCCAAGGAGGTCTGGGCCGAGCGGATCGCGCTGCTCAGGCCGTATCAGGTGTCGATGGAGACGGTGCGGGCGACCGGCAACCCGCGGGTGAAGTTCCTGCACTGCCTGCCGGCCTTCCACGACCTCGGCACGGTGCTCGGCCGGCAGCTGTTCGAGGAGACCGGCATGGCCGAGCTGGAGTGCACCGACGAACTGTTCGAGTCGGCGCACTCCGTGGTCTTCGACCAGGCCGAGAACCGGTTGCACACCATCAAGGCCGTCCTTGTCGCCACCCTCGGCAACTGACCCGACATCCCCGGACGGTCGAAGGCCCGTCCCGCTACAGGGTCTGGCCGTCCAGGTCCTCCAGGTTCACGCAGGCGGCCCGCTCGGCGGCGGTGTGCGCGCCGACCGGGGTGCCCGCGTGCAGGACCAGGGAGCGGGCCTCGCCCGGCCGGGGCCGCCAGGCCACCGAGGTGGCGGCGGTGCCCTCGCCCTGCCCGTCGGTGTGCAGGGCGAGCCGCAGTTCGTTGCGGTCGTTGGCGTAGGCGGGGTCGGTGGACGGGCTGACCGGGTCCACCGCGTCCTGGTAGTGCGGGCCGGACGCGGCCGGGTCGGCCCCGCACGCGCCGGTGTGCAGGTGCACCGGGAACTCGTGGTCGGCGGCGACCCCGGACACGCTCATGGTGAGGATCGTGCGGCCGGGCACCGAGCGGTCGACGATCACCCGCACGTGCGAGCCGAACGGCACCAGGTCCGGTGCGTGGCTGATCGCGGTCGGCGGGAGGAAGGCGGTGGCCGGGTCGAAGTCGGCCTCGGTGACCGAGACCGGCGAGGCGGCGGGCGCCAGCAGGGCGAGCGGGAGCAGGGCGGCGGCGAGCGGAGCGGGCATCGGCGGACCTCTTCGGGTGGGGGCGCGGGGGCGCGCGCACCCGGACCGGGTACGCGGCGGACCTGACGCCCCGTTCAACGGCCCCGCGGGCACCCCGGACACGCCTGGTCGTCCCACCCGTCCCGCGGGAGCGGCCCCACCCGCGCCCTGCCCGGCCGTCCCGCCCGTCCCGTGCGAGCGGCCCGCTCCGCGCCCTGCCCGGCCGTCCCACCCGTCCCGCGCGAGTGGCCCGCTCCGCCCCCGTTCGTCCTACGTGCCGGACCGGCCGATCCCCCGGATCTCGCACCGGGGCCCGGTGGCCCGCATCAGCCGCAGGTCGGCCGTGACCAGCGGTGCGCCGACCAGTTCCGCCACCGCCACGTACGCGGCGTCGTCGGGGGTGAGGTTGTCCTTGAGCTCCCAGATCCGCCCGAGCAGCGGCTCGACCGGGATCTTGCGGATCGCCAGCCGGGGCAGTTCGGCGGTGAGCTCGCGGACCCGTTCGGCGTCGAGTTCGCGGGCCAGGTAGAGGCCGCGCAGGGACTGCATCACCTCGACGACGACGTGCTCGGGCGCCACCCACTCCCCGTCCGCGGCCAGTTCGGCGCGGGCGGCGGTGCCGCGCTCGCCCTCGTCGGCCAGTGCGAGCACCAGCGCGGACGCGTCCACCACGATCATCGGTCGGCCCCCGGCCCGTTCGGCATGTCCTTGGTCGGCCACGCTACCGGGGTGCTCCGCCCGGGCCTGCGGCGGCGGGTGCGGCGGCGGGTGCTCGACGGTTGCTGGACGGGTCCGCACGGCGCCGGCCGCGTGGTAACGCGGGGGCGCGTGGCGCGCCTCCGGGGGGAGGGGGCAGGCTGGACGTGGTGCCGACGTGGCGGACGCTGCGCCATGCACTATGGTTTATCTCGACATCGAGATAACTCCGCCTTAAGATATATCTCGACATCAAGATACTTGCCGAGAGGCGCTCACCGGCGGTGCGGGCAAGGTAAGCCTAAGTAAGGCTGACCTTACCACCGTGGCGGCCGGATACCGCACGAAGCACCTAGAAGGAGTCAGTCGTGTCCGCGAACAGCTTCGACGCCCGCAGCTCGCTGCAGGTGGGCGACGAGTCGTACGAGATCTTCAAGCTCTCCGCCGTCGAGGGGTCCGAGCGGCTGCCCTACAGCCTCAAGGTGCTGCTGGAGAACCTGCTCCGCACCGAGGACGGCGCCAACATCACCGCCGACCACATCCGGGCCCTCGGCGGCTGGGACGCCGACGCCCAGCCGAGCCAGGAGATCCAGTTCACGCCGGCCCGCGTGATCATGCAGGACTTCACCGGCGTGCCGTGCGTGGTCGACCTCGCCACCATGCGTGAGGCCGTCAAGGAGCTGGGCGGCGACCCGGCCAAGATCAACCCGCTGGCCCCGGCCGAGCTGGTCATCGACCACTCCGTCATCGCGGACAAGTTCGGCACCCCGGACGCCTTCGTCCAGAACGTCGAGATCGAGTACGGCCGCAACAAGGAGCGCTACCAGTTCCTGCGCTGGGGCCAGACCGCCTTCGACGAGTTCAAGGTCGTCCCCCCGGGCACCGGCATCGTCCACCAGGTGAACATCGAGCACCTGGCCCGCACCGTCATGGTCCGCGGCGGCCAGGCCTACCCGGACACCTGCGTCGGCACCGACTCGCACACCACCATGGTCAACGGCCTGGGCGTGCTGGGCTGGGGCGTCGGCGGCATCGAGGCCGAGGCCGCGATGCTCGGCCAGCCGGTCTCCATGCTGATCCCGCGCGTCGTCGGCTTCAAGCTGACCGGCGAGCTGCCGGCCGGCACCACCGCCACCGACCTGGTGCTCACCATCACCGAGATGCTGCGCAAGCACGGTGTGGTCGGCAAGTTCGTCGAGTTCTACGGCGACGGCATCGGCTCGATCCCGCTGGCCAACCGCGCCACCATCGGCAACATGTCGCCGGAGTTCGGTTCGACCTGCGCGATCTTCCCGATCGACGCCGAGACCATCAACTACCTGAAGCTCACCGGCCGCGACGCGCAGCAGCTCGCCCTGGTCGAGGCGTACGCCAAGGAGCAGGGCCTCTGGCACGACCCGTCGGTCGAGCCGGTCTACTCCGAGTACCTCGAGCTGGACGTCTCCACCGTCGTCCCGTCGATCTCCGGCCCGAAGCGCCCCCAGGACCGCGTGGTCCTGGCCGAGGCCGCCGCGAAGTTCGCCGAGGCGCTGCCGACCTACTCCGCCGAGGCCTCGAAGCCGACCGCCGTCACCGCCCCCGACGGCTCGACCTACGAGATCGACAACGGCGCGGTCGTGATCGCCTCGATCACCTCCTGCACCAACACCTCCAACCCCTCCGTCATGCTGGGCGCCGCCCTGCTGGCGAAGAAGGCCGTGGAGAAGGGCCTGACGGTCAAGCCCTGGGTCAAGACCACCCTGGCGCCGGGCTCCAAGGTCGTCATGGACTACTACGAGAAGGCCGGCCTGCTCCCGTACATGGAGAAGCTGGGCTTCAACCTGGTCGGCTACGGCTGCGTCACCTGCATCGGCAACTCGGGCCCGCTGCCCGAGGAGGTCTCGGCCGCCGTCAACGAGGCCGACCTCGCGGTCGTCTCGGTGCTCTCCGGCAACCGCAACTTCGAGGGCCGGATCAACCCGGACGTCAAGATGAACTACCTGGCCTCCCCGCCGCTGGTGGTCGCCTACGCCCTCGCCGGCAACATGAACATCGACATCACCCGTGACGCCCTGGGCCAGGACGCCGACGGCAACGACGTCTTCCTCGCCGACATCTGGCCGTCCGAGCAGGAGGTCGCCGACACCGTCGCCGGCTCCATCGACGAGGCCATGTTCGACAAGGGCTACCAGGACGTCTTCGCCGGTGACCACCGCTGGCAGTCGCTCCCGGTCCCGACCGGCAACACCTTCGAGTGGGACGCCGAGTCCACCTACGTCCGCAAGCCCCCGTACTTCGAGGGCATGGCCAAGACCCCGAGCCCGGTGAACGACATCGCCGGCGCCCGCGTCCTGGCCAAGCTGGGCGACTCGGTCACCACCGACCACATCTCCCCGGCCGGCAACATCAAGCCGGGCACCCCGGCGGCGCAGTACCTGACCGCCAACGGTGTCGAGAAGCGCGACTTCAACTCCTACGGCTCGCGCCGTGGCAACCACGAGGTCATGATCCGCGGCACCTTCGCCAACATCCGCCTGCGCAACCAGATCGCGCCGGGCACCGAGGGCGGCTACACCCGCGACTTCACCCAGGCCGACGCGCCGGTGTCGTTCATCTACGACGCCTCGCAGAACTACCAGGCCGCCGGCACCCCGCTGGTCGTCCTGGCCGGCAAGGAGTACGGCTCCGGCTCGTCCCGCGACTGGGCCGCCAAGGGCACCGCGCTGCTCGGCGTCAAGGCCGTCATCGCCGAGTCCTACGAGCGCATCCACCGCTCGAACCTGATCGGCATGGGTGTCCTCCCGCTGCAGTTCCCGGAGGGCGAGAACGCCGACTCGCTGGGCCTGACCGGCGAGGAGACCTTCTCCTTCACCGGTGTGACCGAGCTCAACGAGGGCCGCACCCCGAAGACCGTCCGGGTCGTCGCCGGTGACAAGGAGTTCGACGCGGTCGTCCGCATCGACACCCCCGGTGAGGCGGACTACTACCGCAACGGCGGCATCCTGCAGTACGTGCTGCGCAGCCTGATCAACGGCTGACCACCCGGCAGTACCCGCACGGCCTGAGAGGGGCCGGACCGCGTCCGCGCGGTCCGGCCCCTTTCGCGTGCCGCCTGCTCGCGTGCCGCCTTTTTGCATGCTGCACCGTCCGGATCCGTCCCCTTGTGCGGCCCGGGCGCAATGGACTAAACCTCTTTGTCAGTCTGGTCCAGACCATTTGACGACGTCTCAGAGGACAGGTCAGGTATGCCCACACGTGCCTCCGCCATGCTCGCCGCCGCCACCGTCGCCGCACTGCTGACCACCACCGCCACCGCGACCGTCGCCGAGGCCCACCACGGCCCGAGGCTCGAGGGCCAGCGGGTCGGCTACTTCACCCAGTGGGGCGCGGACAGCTCCGCGAAGCGCGTCCAGGAGACGGGGCAGGCCGGCCGACTCACCGTGATCAACTACGCCTTCGGCAACGTCTCCGCCGACGGCACCTGTTTCGAGACCGACGAGGCCGGCCAGGGCGACGCCCACAACGACTACCAGCGGGCGTTCTCCGCCGCCGACTCGGTGGACGGCGTGGCCGACGCCCCCGGCCAGCGGCTCAAGGGCCACTTCAACCAGCTGCGCAAGCTGAAGGCGAAGAACCCCCGGCTCAGGACGGTGATCTCGCTGGGCGGCTGGAGCTGGTCCAAGTACTTCTCGGACGCCGCCGCCACCGACGAGGCCCGCAGGAAGTTCGTCTCCTCCTGCCTCGACCTCTACCTCAAGGGCGACCTGCCGCGGCTCGCCGGCTCCCCGGAGGGCGGCCCCGGCGCGGCCGCCGGGGTCTTCGACGGCATCGACCTCGACTGGGAGTACCCGGGCGGCGGCGGTGACGCGGGCAACGTGGTCCGCCCCGAGGACGGGCACAACTTCACCCTGCTGGTGGCCGAGTTCCGACGGCAGCTGGACGCCCTGGGCGGCCGCAAGGGCAAGCACTACCTGCTGACCGCCGCGGTCGCCGCCAACGAGACCGTCGCCGACCGGCTGGAGCTGCCCGAGGTCGCGGAGTCCGTCGACTGGCTCAACCTGATGACCTACGACCTGCACGGTCCCTGGGAGGGCAAGGGCCCGGCCAACCACCAGGCCAACCTCTACTCCGACCCGGCCGACCCCGACGCACGGCAGCGCAGCGCCGACAAGGCCGTGACGCACTACCAGGAGCGCGGCCTGCCCGCCGAGCAGCTCGTCCTCGGTGCGCCGTTCTACGGCCACGGCTGGACCGGGGTGCCGGCCGGGAACCGCGGCGGCCTGTACCAGAAGGCCACCGGTACGGTGCCGGACCTCTCCTACAAGGAGATCAACGCGCTGCCCGGCCGGACGTACGTGGACCGCGACCACGGCGCGTCCTGGAAGTACGACGGCACCACCTTCTACAGCTTCGACTCGGCCGAGGTGCTCACCGAGAAGGCCCGCTACGCCCGCTGGAACGACCTGGGCGGCGTGATGGTGTGGTCGCTGGACGGCGACGACGCGCGGGGCAGCGGGATCGCCGCCCTGGACAAGGGCCTGCGCGGCAAGTGATCCGGCGCTGAGCCGCCGGTACGACGGGGGCCCGCCGCGACACGTCGCGGCGGGCCCCCGGGCGGTCGCTCAGCCCCGGTCGCAGGCCTGCGCCCGCAGCGCCCTGGCCAGGTCGTCCCGGCGCTCCAGCACCAGCCGGCGCAGCGCGGGCGCCGCGTCCGGGTGGCCGGTCAGCCAGGTGTCGGCCTCGGCCAGGGTGGCCTCGTCGACCTGGGTCTGCGGGAAGAAGCCGCCGACGATCCGCATCGCGATCTCGATGGTCCGCTCGGCCCAGACCCGCTCCAGCAGCTTGAAGTAGGGCGCCGCGTAGAGGGCGGTCAGGTCGCGGTGGTACCACCGCGAAGCGGCGATGTTGGCCTCGACCAGCGCGTTGGGCAGCTCGTCGGAGTCGATCACGGCGGACCAGGCGGCGGCCTTGGCCTCCGGGGTCGGCCGGGCGGCCAGGCACTGGGTGTGCTGGCGGCGGCCGCTCGCGGTGTTGTCGGCGGCCAGCTCCCCGGCCAGCTCCTCCTCGCCGGCCTGGCCGGAGGCGGCCAGCGTCAGCCACAGCGCCCAGCGCAGCTCCTGGTCGACGTCCAGGCCGTCGATCCGGGCGCTGCCGGCCAGCAGGCCGCGGACCAGGCCGAGGTGCTCGGAGCCGTTGGCGGTCTGGGCGAGGAACCGGGCCCAGGCCAGCTGGTGGTCGCTGCCGGGCGCGGCGGCGCGCAGTTCGCGCAGCGCGCTGTCGGCGAGCAGCCGGCCGCCCTCGCCGCGCCAGGCGGGGTCGGCGTAGAGGTCGACGGCGGTCTTGGCCTGGGCGTGCAGCGACTGCAGGACGCCGATGTTGGCCTCCTGACCGCCGAACCGCAGGACCAGCGCGACGTAGTCGCGGGCCGGCATCAGGGCGTCCCGGGTGAGGTTCCAGACGGCGGACCAGGCGAGCGCGCGGGCCAGGTCGTCCTTGATGTCGCCGAGCCCGGTGCGCAGGGTCTCCAGCGACTCCTCGTCGAAGCGGATCTTGCAGTACGTCAGGTCGTCGTCGTTGAGCAGGACGAGCGCGGGCCGGGCGCGGCCGGCGGCGCCGTCGACGACGGTGCGGGCGCCGGTGACGTCCAGTTCGAAGCGCTCGGTGCGCACCAGGGCGCCGTCGGCGTCGCGGTCGTAGAGGCCGACCGCGATCCGGTGCGGGCGCTGGACGTCGCCGTCCTGGAGCACGGCGAGTTCGGTGATCCGGCCCTCGGCGTCGACGGTGAGCTGCGGGGTGAGGGTGTTGACGCCGGCGGTCTGCAGCCAGGCGGCGGCCCAGGACTTGAGGTCGCGGCCGCTGGTCTCCTCCAGGATGTCCAGCAGGTCGGCGAGTTCGGTGTTGCCGAAGGCGTGCCGGCGGAAGTAGCGGCGGGCGCCCTCGAAGAAGGCGTCGGCGCCGGCGTACGCCACGAGCTGCTTGAGCACCGAGGCGCCCTTGGCGTAGGTGATGCCGTCGAAGTTGAGCTTGGCGTCCTCGAGGTCCCGGATGTCCGCCGTGATCGGGTGGGTGGTGGGGAACTGGTCCTGCCGGTAGGCCCAGGCCTTGCGCTGGTTGGCGAAGGTGACCCAGGCGGCCTGGTAGCGGGTGCCGGCGCCGACCAGCCCGTAGGAGCCCATGAAGTCGGCGAAGGACTCCTTCAGCCACAGGTCGTCCCACCAGCGCATGGTGACCAGGTCGCCGAACCACATGTGCGCCATCTCGTGCAGGACGACGTTGGCCCGGGCTTCGTAGGCGGCGTCGGTGACCTTCGAGCGGAAGACGAACTCCTCGCGGAAGGTGACGCAGCCGGGGTTCTCCATCGCGCCGATGTTGTACTCGGGGACGAACGCCTGGTCGTACTTGCCGAAGGGGTACGGGTAGTCGAACTTCTCGTGGAAGAAGTCGAGTCCGAGCTTGGTGACGCCGAGGATCTCGTCGGCGTCGAAGTACGGGGCGAGCGAGCGGCGGCAGAGCGCGGCGAGCGGGATGTCGAGCACGGTGCCGTCGGCGAGGGTGCGGCTGTAGTGGTCGCGCACGACGTGGTACGGGCCGGCGACGACGGCGGTGAGATAGGTGGAGATCGGCTTCGTCGGCGCGAACTCCCAGGTGCGGGCGGTGCCGTCCTCGGTGACGCTCTCGTGCGCGGCGTTGGAGCGGACGTCCCAGGCGGCCGGCGCGGTGACGGTGAAGGTGAACGGCGCCTTCAGGTCGGGCTGTTCGAAGGTGGCGAAGACCCGGCGGGCGTCGGCCGGCTCGTAGTGGGTGTAGAGGTAGGTCTCGCCGTCGGCCGGGTCGGTGAAGCGGTGCAGGCCCTCGCCGGTGCGGCTGTAGGCGCAGTCGGCCTCGACGGTGAGCACGTTCTCGCCGGCCAGGCCGTCGACGTGCACCCGGGCGCCGTCGTAGGCGGTGGCCGGGTCGAGGGCGCGGCCGTTGAGGGTGACGGCGCGGACCGCGGGGGCGAGCAGGTCGACGAAGGTCGAGGCGCCCGGCTCGGCGCAGCGGAAGGCGACGGTGGTGGTGGACCGGAAGGTCGCGGCCGCCGGATCGGGGGCCGAGGTCAGGTCAAGCCGGACCCGGTAGCTGTCCACGGTGAGGATGCTGGCCCGCTGCTGGGCTTCGTCGCGGCTCAGGTTCTTGCCCGGCACGGCGGTACTCCTTTGTCCGGCTCGCACGGTGGTGCGGTCTTCGCTGGTGCACTGGTGCGGCGCTCTGTGACGCTGCGGGGGCATCCTTTCACGCCCCCCGCGCCGGTACCATTGCACAACTCGTCGGGGCGGGCCGGAATCACCGGCCGGGTCCGGGTGTTGGGGGGTGACGGGGCGGTCGCGCGGGTCCGCGCGGCCCCGGCCCCGACCGCTTTCCCGCCGCTTTTCCTCCCGGACGACTCCCGGACGACCCTCGAAGGACGACAGCCGTGACGACTGCCGCTGATTCCGCCGCCGGTTCCACCGCCACCGAGCGCAAGAGCGCCGACTTCTGGTTCGACCCGGCCTGTCCGTGGGCGTGGATGAGCTCCCGCTGGCTGATCGAGGTCCAGCAGCTCCGTCCGGTGGACGTGAAGTGGCACGTCATGAGCCTGTCGGTGCTGAACGAGCACCGCGACCTGCCGGCGAACTACCGGGAGCTGCTGGACAACGCCTGGGGCGCGGTGCGGGTGTGCATCGCCGCCGCGGAGAAGCACGGCGAGGAGGTGCTGGGCCGGCTGTACACCGAGCTGGGCACCCGTTTCCACAACCAGGGCCTGCCGCAGAACCGGGAGACGATCGAGGCGGCGCTGGCCGCGGCCGGTCTGCCGGTGGAGCTGGCCGAGGCCGCCGGTACCGACGCCCACGACGACGCCCTGCGGCTCTCGCACCAGGAGGGCATCACCCTGGTCGGCGAGGACGTCGGCACCCCGGTGATCGCGGTCGAGGGCGCGGACGGCGACCGGGTCGCGTTCTTCGGGCCGGTGGTGACCCCGACCCCGCGCGGCGAGGCCGCGGCCCGGCTGTGGGACGGCACGCTGCTGGTGGCCTCCACCCCGGGTTTCTACGAGCTCAAGCGGACCCGCACCGCGAGCCCGTCCTTCGAGTAGCAGTCGCCCAGCGGTAGCGCCGCGCACGCGGGAGGGCCCGGTACCAGGTGGTACCGGGCCCTCCCGCGTGTCGGGTCCGGCCCGTCAGTCGGTGGTGGTGGTCGCGGCGGCGTCGCGGCGCTGCTTCATCAGCCCGGCACCGATCAGCAGGGCGACCAGCACGCCGGCGGCGTACAGCTGCTCGCGGTTGCCCTCGGTGGTGGTCATCAGCGCCAGGATGCCGACGACGGCGGCCATCGCGATCCAGGTCAGGTACGGGTAGCCCCACATCCGGACGGTGAGCAGCTCGGGCGTCTCGCGCTCCAGCCGGCGGCGCATCCGCAGCTGGACGACGCAGATGAACAGCCAGACCACCAGGATGGCGACACCGGTGGTGTTCATCAGCCAGGTGAAGACGGTGTCGGGCCAGAACTTGGCGGCCAGGACGGCGCCGAAGCCGAACAGGCAGGAGGCCAGCACGGCCCGCCGGGGGACCCCGCCGCTGACCTTGGCGAGCGAGCGCGGGCCCTGGCCGCGGCCGACCAGCGAGTACGCCATCCGGGAGGCGCCGTAGATGTTGGCGTTCATCGCGGACAGCAGCGCGATCAGCACCACCACCTGCATGATCGTCCCGGAGCCGGGCACCCCGAGGTGGCTCAGCACGGTGACGTAGGGGCCGTCGGAGACGACCGCCGGGTCCTTCCAGGAGACCAGGGTGACGACCAGGGCCATCGAGCCGATGTAGAAGATCGCGATCCGCCAGACCGCGGTGCGCACGGCGTTGGCGACGTTGCGCTTGGGGTCGTCGGACTCGGCGGCGGCGATGGTGACGGTCTCCAGGCCGCCGTAGGCGAACACGGAGGCGAGCAGGCCGACGATCAGTCCGCTGGTGCCGTTGGGCAGGAAGCCGCCCTGGCCGGTGAGGTTGGCGGTGCCGGGGGCGCCGGGGCCGATCACCCCGGCCAGGCCGAGTCCGCCGAGCACCAGGAAGGCGACGATCGCGGCGACCTTGACGGTGGCGAACCAGAACTCGAACTCGCCGAAGTTCTTCACCGCGGTGAGGTTGCTGGCGCAGAAGAACACCATGAACAGGGCGACCCAGACCCAGGCGGAGACGCCGGGGACCCAGCCGTTGACGATCTTCCCGGCGGCGGTGGCTTCGGCGGCGACGCCGCAGCAGAGCATCACCCAGTACATCCAGCCGGCCGTGATCCCGGCCCAGGGGCCGATCTCCTTCTCCGCGTGCACGGAGAAGGAGCCGGAGGCGGGGCGGGCCGCCGACATCTCGCCGAGCATCCGCATGATCAGCATGACCAGCAGGCCGGAGAGCACGAAGGCCAGGATGATGGCGGGCCCGGCCGCGGCGATGCCCGCGCCGGAGCCGACGAAGAGGCCGGCGCCGATGACGCCGCCGAGCGCGATCATCGAGAGGTGGCGCTGCTTGAGCCCGTGGGAGAGCTGCTGGCCGCCGCCCGGGGGAGCGGGCGTGGTGGTCCCGGGCGCCGTGGGCGCGGAGGTGGGGGCCATGGGGGTGGGATCCAGACTGTTCGACATGCGGTGCGAGTTGCCCAATATCCGGGGACGAGGCCTTCGGCGCCAAGAATGTCCGGTTCGGGCCCAGAATGCGGACCCTGTCATGACTCTACTCGCCCATCCGCTCGCACTGGGTAGTGGAAAGCGGCCGGGAGCGGGCCGGGAGCGGGCGGCGGACGGGGGCGGGACCCGACAAGGACGGGGCCCGGGGGTTTGTCCGGATCCATGACGGTCGCCCGGGTGATCGACGCGTAGGTTCGGAGTGATCACTCACTCCGTCCGCCGGCCCCCGGGCCGTCCGGATCCGCACCGTGCCGAGGAGAAGCCCGATGGCCACCGCCAGCACCCCCGTCCCCAGCCGCGCCGTCCTGGCGGACCTGCTGCCCGCCGCCGGCACCCGCCTCGGCACCCAGGCCCGGGACCTCGCCCTGGTCGCCGGGGGCGCCGCCCTCACCGGCCTGGCCGCCCAGCTGTCGGTGAACGTCCCCGGCTCCCCGGTGCCGGTGACCGGCCAGACCTTCGCCGCCCTGCTGGTCGGCACCGCGCTCGGCGCCCGCCGCGGCGTCGCCTCGCTCGGCCTCTACCTGCTGGCCGGGGCGGCGGGCCTGCCGTGGTTCGCCGAGGCCACCTCCGGCTGGGCGATGGCCTCGTTCGGCTATGTGATCGGCTTCGTGCTCGCGGCCGGCCTGGTCGGCGCCCTGGCCCGGCGCGGCGCCGACCGCTCGCCGGTGCGCACCGCCGCCGCCATGGTGCTCGGCAGCCTCGCGATCTACGCCGTCGGGGTGCCCTACCTGGCGTTCGCGCTCGACGTGCCGCTCGCCCGCGCCGCCGAGCTCGGCCTCTACCCGTACCTGGTCGGCGACGCCCTGAAGGCCGTGCTCGCGGCCGGCGCCCTCCCGCTCGCCTGGAAGCTGCTCGGCCGCCGGGACTCGTGACCGGGGCTCACCGGCCCCCTGCGGAGCCCGGGTACGGGCGCATGCCACACTCATGGGCATGCGCGTGTACCTGGGCTCCGACCATGCCGGATACGAACTGAAGAACCACCTCGTGGAGTGGCTGAAGGAGGCGGGCCACGAGCCGGTCGACTGCGGGCCGCACATCTACGACGCCCTCGACGACTATCCGCCGTTCTGCCTGCGGGCCGCCGAGCGCACCGCCTCGGACCCGCAGTCGCTGGGCATCGTGATCGGCGGCTCGGGCAACGGCGAGGCGATCGCCGCCAACAAGGTCAGGGGCGTCCGCGCCGCGCTGGCCTGGAGCGAGCAGACCGCCGCGCTCGGCCGCGAGCACAACAACGCCAACGTGATCTCCATCGGCGGCCGGATGCACACCGAGGAGGAGGCGACCAAGTTCGTCGAGATCTTCCTCAACACCCCGTACAGCGGCGACGAGCGGCACACCCGCCGGATCGACATGCTGGCCGTGTACGAGACCACCGGCGAGCTCCCGCCGATCCCGGCCCACCACCCGCAGCAGGAGGGCTGACCCTCCCGCCCCTACCGGCCCCCTCGACCGGCCGCGCCCCGACGGCGCGGCCGGTCGCCGTGTTCCCGGGCCCGGCGCCGCCGCTCCGCGGGCCCCCGCGGAGCGGCCGGAACCGGCCGGACGGCAGCTGTGCGGCAGCTGGACGGCAGCTGTGTGTTCACCGTGTGTTCGCTGTGTGATCGGCCACAGCGCGTACCGCGGCGCGCGACCCGTCCGACCGCCCGCGCGCGGGCCGCGTGCGCCGCCCGGGCGGTTCGTACGCCCCGTGCCCGTACGCCTCCTGACGCTCCGGACGGCGCCCGCCGCAATCGGCCGAAACCCGCTGACACGCCCGCGCCAGCGGGACATCGCCACCGCCCCGGCCGTCGACGCCGACCGGGAGCGCTGGATATGGTCGGTCCCCATGGCTGGCAGACCGCCGGGCACACCGCCCCAGACGACTGCGACGAGGCCCGGCGCCGTACCGGCGTCCGACCCCGTGACGGCCCGGTTGCGCAAGAGGCTCCGCCGGGTCCGCCGAAGGCTGCGCACTGCCGCTGTCGACTGGTTCCGCGGCGGCGCCGCCGACTGGCCCGTGCTCTGCGCCCTGGCCCTGCTGGTGCCGCTGCTGATCGTGCTCAACGTCCGCTGGCCCGCCTGGGCCCCGCCCACCGCGCTGGTCCTGCCGATCCTGGCGGCCGCCCTGCTGCTGCGCCCCGGCTCGCTGGTGGTGCTGTACGCGCTCGCCGCGCTCGGGCTGTCCGCCGAGTCGGTCATCCACACCGGCCAGCGGGTCGCCAGCGACCATCCCGAGGCCTACACCTACGGGGTCACCCCCGGCGCCGCCCTGGTGGTCGGCGCGGCCGGGGTCGGCGGCCTGCTGCTGGCCCAGTTCCGCAGCCGGGTCGGCGTGCCCTGGTGGGGCGGCTCGACGATGCTGTTCGACCTGCGCGAGCGGCTCCGGGTGCAGAGCCGGGTGCCCCGGCTGCCGGAGGGATGGCACGCCGACATGGCGCTGCGCCCGGCCGGCGGGCAGTCCTTCTCCGGCGACTTCGTGGTCGCCGACCGCACCGGCCCCGGCCGGCGGGTGCTGGAGGTGGTCCTCGCGGACGTCTCCGGCAAGGGCATGGACGCGGGCTCCCGGGCCCTGCTGCTCTCCGGGGCGTTCGGCGGCCTGCTCGGCTCGCTGCCCGCGCACGACTTCCTCCCGGCCGCCAACGGCTATCTGCTGCGGCAGTCCTGGGAGGAGGGCTTCGCGACGGCCGTGCACCTGGTGCTCGACCTGGACAGCGGCGAGTACGAACTGCTCTCGGCCGGCCACCTGCCGGGGATGCAGCGGCTGGCGGGCGCCGGCCGCTGGGAGACCAAGGAGGCCCTGGAGGGCCCGGCGCTGGGCATCTACGACGGCGCCAAGTTCGAGGGCGTGCGGGGGCGGCTGAACCGGGGCGACGTGCTGATGCTGTGCACCGACGGCATGGTCGAGGCGCCCGGCCGGGACCTCTCCGAGGGCATGGACCGGCTGATGGGCGAGGCGGACCGGCTGGTGCCGGGCGGCGGCCCGGGCGCCGGCGGCGGCTCGGCGTCCCGGCTGATCGAGACGGTCGCCCGGGACATCAACGACGACCGCGCCGTCCTGCTGATCTGGCGCGACTGAGCGGCGCACCGGCCCCGGCCGGGGCCCGCGGACCGTGGCACGTGCCAACGGCAGCTGCTGTCAACCCCCTGAGCTGATCTTCGGCCAATTCCGTTGCTCCGGAGGCGGAGCGGACCTGCCGGTTCCGGTCCGGCCCGCCGAACGTTTCCCGGCCGCTCAGCGGCACCCCGCCGACGATTCGTCAGGATGTCTCGACTATCGTCCCGGTCGGCGGAAACTCGTCTCGCATCGCAGGATGTCGGCGTTCGACAGTCAGTCAGGCCTTTACGCAGTCGGCACGGTCGACCACACTGAGTCCGGGCGGGACTGTTCAGGATTCGGGGGATGGGGGGCGTCACATGCGGCACGAAGGACACCGTGCGGCCGTGCCGGGCGGCCTTCTCTCCGGCTTCGACGGGCCGGACGAACTGCTGTTCCGCCTCGGGACCGTCGGACAGGCCGGGGTCCGGCTTCACAGGGGTCGTCAGCCGGTGGCGCCCCGCTATGAAACGAGGAAGTGAGTCCGGGTGGCACTCTCCGTCTCCGCGCTGGTCCTGTTCGGCATCGTCTGCTTCATCTTCATCCGCCAGAAGCAGCTGAAGACCGGGCACTTCATCCTGGCCGCCCTGTTCGGCTTCATGCTCAACCAGAGCACGGCCGCCAAGCCGATCCAGGACTTCCTGAGCCAGGTCGCCAAGTCCATCTCCGGCATCGCCAGCTGATCTGCGGCCCGCCGGCCCTCCGCGGCCGGCGAACCGTTCACCGGTCCGCGCGTCTTGCCTGCCGCCACCGGGCGAAGAGGCCCTGCGGGCGTGCCGCCGCCACGGCCGCCGGCCGGGCCGACGCCGCTCCGTCGGCGCCCGCGGCCGGGGCCTGCGGCTCCCCGTGGGCCGTCAGCAGGACGAACAGCCGCGCCCAGCAGAGCCGTTCGCCGCGCGGCCAGTCCAGCGCGCGCAGCGCCGCCGAGGCCGCCTCGCTGACCTCGCCGTCGACCCGGACCTCGGCCACGTCGTCCCCCGCGCGGCCGCCCAGGAACAGCTTGACCCCGTGCGGCCGCCGCCCGCCCGGTCCGGCCAGCCCCGCCAGCAGCGCGGGCGCCAGCGCCGGCACCACCCGGTTCCCGGCCAGCCAGGCGGCCAGCCGCTCGTTGCCGAACCCGAACACCGCCGCCGGCCCCTGAACGGCGTGCCAGCCCGGCAGTTCGGGGTGGTCGGCGTGGTCGCCGTGCGCGCCCCGGCCCTCCCCCAGCTCGACCAGCGCGCTCGCCGTGGTGGTCGCCCACATCCGGACCGCGTTGTCGAGCTTCTCCTCCTCGGTCTTGCCGAGGCCCGCCGTGCAGTCCCACACCACCGGCGCGTCCGCCCGGCCGAGCTCCAGCACCCAGCCGAGGTCGACGTGCCCGGGGCCCTCGCCGTCCTGGTGCTCGCGCACGGCCACCGCCGTGGTGCCGGGACCGCGCACCACCTCGCCGTCGGCGGTGAACACCTGCCCGAGCCGTGCCATCTCCCGGACCACGCAGCGCTGTATGACGGCCAGTCGGTCCTGCGGGCGCACGGGGACTCCTAGGCTCTGGGCTTCGCATCGTCTCGAACTGTCGTCTGCCCGTCGAACTGCTCTCGAACGCCGCCGAGGCTATCGGCCCGGAGGCCCCCCGGGAAACCGCGCGGGCCCGGCGGGAGCGGGCCGGAGCGGCCCGGGTGCGCGCACGGCCGCGGACCCCGCGCTCCGGTCGCGGGAATGTCACGGATGCCCCACTTTGGGTAGCGGACACCCTCGGCACCGCCTGGAGAACGCCGCATGCCCCGCACCGCCCCGAAACCCCCGCCGGCACCGCTGCTCACTCCGGACGCCTCCGGCCTGGTCGCCGAGATCGAGGCGTACCTGGCCACACTGCCCGCCCCGGCGCGCACCCCGGCGCCCTACCTGCCGCCCGGCGGCGGGCCGTACGTCTGCCCGTTCGGCTCGGTGCTCCGGCCCTGGTACGCCGAGCACGCCCCGCCCCGCGCCACCCTGCTCGACCGCGCGCTGCGCCGCCCGGCCCGGCCCGTGCCGGTGACCGCCGCCGAGCACCTCGGCCTCGCCTCCCGCTACATCACGGCGCACGGATGGCTGCAGGGCGCGATGTGGGACGGGGCCGGCCGGGTCTGCCTGCTCGGCGCCCAGGCCGCGGTGCTCGCCCACGGCTACGGCACCCCGGCCACCGTCCGTACCGCCCGGGTCCAGCTGATGGAGGTGCTGCACGCCACCGGCTGCCGGGTCGGCTCCCCGGACGAGTTCAACGACCGGCCCTCCACCCGTCAGTCCGACGTGCACCGGCTGCTGGAGCGGGCCGCCGCCCGCGCCGCCCGGCTCGGCCTCTGAGCCGCCCGCGCCGGACGACCGGCCGCGGAGGCGAGAACGGCCCCGGACATGCGAACGGCCCCGACGGATGCTCAGCATCCCTCGGGGCCGTCCCGCGGAGCGGGTGACGAGAATCGAACTCGCGTGACTAGTTTGGAAGACTAGGGCTCTACCATTGAGCTACACCCGCGCGAACCCCCGGCCGTCACCGGACGGAAGGTCGGGAACAGCGTACCTGGTCCGGTCGGCTGCGCGCACACCCCATTCCCGTGAGGGCCTCGGAATATCTCGCCGATCCGGCAGGGCCCGGCGTGTACGCTTCCTCTCGGCACCACGGGGTGTGGCGCAGTTTGGTAGCGCGTCCGCTTTGGGAGCGGAAGGCCGTCGGTTCGAATCCGGCCACCCCGACAGAGTGCGCAGGGTCTCGCCCACGGCGGGGCCCTGTTGTCGTTGGTGCCCGGCGCGACCCCTCCCCGCGGTGTCCCGCGGTGCCGTGCGGAGCGCTCACCGGAAAGAGTGCCGCACGCCACACTCCGGGCGCGCGCCCCCGGGCGCGGCCGCCTCCCCGATCGCCCGCGAACAGGCCGGAAACGCCCCGGAACGGCCCCGAAGGGCCACCGAAGGCGGCGCGCTGGCGTCCGCCTTTCGTGGTACCGGTAGGATGGGGCGCTGGCGGTAGTCCCTGTGGCGTCAACCCAGGCCGACCGCACGAGGGCGAGGAGTCACGCTCACCGTCCACCCCCCACGGGAGATGCAGCTCCAACCGCCCATCGCCCGTCTCGCCCGACTCGACCGACCCGGCTCCGGCCGGCCGTCCGGGGAGGGTGCAGGCAACCCGACCGCAAGCCCCATAGGAGACCCCACCGTGAAGAGCGCCGTCGAGACTCTGAACCCGACCCGGGTTCGACTCACCGTCGAGGTGCCCTTCGAGGAGCTCAAGCCCAGCCTCGACGCGGCGTACAAGAAGATCAACCAGCAGGTCTCGGTCCCGGGCTTCCGCAAGGGCAAGATCCCGAACCGGGTCATCGACCAGCGCTTCGGCCGTGGCGCCGTGCTGGAGGAGGCCGTCAACGACGCCCTGCCGCGCTTCTACACGCAGGCCGTCGACGAGGGCAAGATCGAGGTCCTCGGACAGCCCGACATCACCAACATCGAGGGTGTCGAGAAGATCGCCGATGGCGGCGACCTGAAGTTCACCGCCGAGGTGGACATCCGTCCGGAGATCACTCTCCCGGACTTCTCGGCCATCGAGGTCACCGTCGACCCGATCGTGGTCTCGGACGAGGACATCGACAAGTCCCTGGAGCAGCTGCGCGAGCGCTTCTCCTCGGTCAAGGACGTCGAGCGCGCCGCGGCCGCCGGTGACACCGTGGTCCTCGACCTCGAGGCCAAGGTCGACGGCGAGGTGCCGGAGGACGGCACCGCGTCCGGCGTCAGCTACGAGATCGGCTCGGGCCGTCTGATCGACGGCATCGACGAGGCCGTCGTCGGCCTGGAGGCCGGTGGCACCGCGACCTTCACCACCGAGCTCAAGGGCGGCACCCAGGCCGGCCAGACCTCCGAGGTCACCGTCACGGTCACCGCGGTCCAGGAGAAGGAGCTGCCGGAGCTGGACGACGAGTTCGCCCAGCTGGCGAGCGAGTTCGACACCCTGGAGGACCTGAAGGCCGACTCCCGCAAGCGCCTGGAGCGCATGAAGGAGTACGACCAGGCCACCCAGGCCCAGGAGAAGGTGCTGGACGCGCTGCTCGGCCTGGTCGAGATCGAGTTCCCGGAGAAGCTCCTCAAGGACGAGATCGAGACCCGCAAGCACAACCTCGAGCACCACCAGCTGGAGCCGATGGGCCTCAACCTGGCGACCTACCTGGAGACCCAGGGCAAGTCGGAGGAGGAGTTCCTGGCGGAGACCGAGGAGCAGGCGAAGAAGGGCATCAAGACCCAGTTCGTCCTGGACCAGATCGTCGCCGACGAGGAGCTCAACGTCTCCCAGGAGGAGCTGACCGAGCACCTCATCCGTCGCGCCGCCGGCTCGGGCCTCACCCCGGACCAGTTCGCCCAGCAGGTCGTCCAGGGCGGCCAGGTTCCGCTGCTGGTCGGCGAGGTCGCCCGCGGCAAGGCGCTGGCCACCGTGGTCGAGGCCGCCAAGGTCGTCGACACCGAGGGCAACGAGGTCAACTTCGACGACGACGAGGCCGACGAGTCGGCCGAGACCGTCGAGGCCCCGGCCGCCGAGGCCGAGGCCGAGGAGAAGACCGAGGCCTGATCGCCCCGGTAGCCTCGCTCGCCCCGAGCCGACAGCGGGCCCGGACGCCTCACGGTGTCCGGGCCCGCTGCGTTGCCGCCGCGAACCCTGCGCTCACAGCGAACAGTTCTGCGTGAGGGATTCTGCGGCCCGGCCTGCGCGTTAGGGTCCATGGACAGCAACAATCACGACGTGATACCCGGAAGCTGTGCGACATCGTGACGGCCGTGGAGCGACCGTCCAAATCGACTGAGCAGGTGGCTAAGTGACGTACCCGCAGATGCAGATGCCCGGCCCGATGGCGCCGCACGCCGCCGCTGGTGACGTGCTCGGCGGCCTCGGCGACCAGGTCTACAACCGGCTGCTCAACGAGCGGATCATCTTCCTCGGTCAGCAGGTCGACGACGACATCGCCAACAAGATCACCGCTCAGCTGCTGCTGCTGGCCGCGGACCCGGACAAGGACATCTTCCTCTACATCAACTCCCCGGGCGGCTCGATCTCGGCCGGCATGGCGATCTACGACACCATGCAGTACATCAAGAACGACGTCGTGACGATCGCGATGGGCATGGCGGCCTCGATGGGTCAGTTCCTGCTGACCGCGGGCGCCAAGGGCAAGCGCTTCTCGCTGCCGAACGCCAACATCCTGATGCACCAGCCGTCCGCCGGCCTCGGCGGCTCGGCCACGGACATCCGGATCCAGGCCGAGCAGCTGCTGCGCACCAAGAAGCGGATGTCGGAGCTGATCGCCTTCCACAGCGGCCAGTCCTTCGAGCAGATCACCCGGGACTCCGACCGTGACCGCTGGTTCACCCCGGAGGAGGCCCTGGAGTACGGCCTGATCGACGCGATCATGCACAGTGCCGCGGACGTCCCCGGCGGCGGCGGCACCGGCGCCTGAGCCCCGCCCCGGGCCCACGAGACCACAGCCACAACGCTCCGGAGGACCAGAACACCCATGAACATCCCCAGCCTGTCGGCCGCCAAGGCCCGCGTCGAGGACATGCGAGCGGAGGGCCGCTACATCGTCCCGCGCTTCGTCGAGCGCACCTCCCAGGGCATCCGCGAGTACGACCCGTACGCCAAGCTGTTCGAGGAGCGCATCATCTTCCTCGGCTCCCAGGTGGACGACGTCTCGGCCAACGACATCATGGCGCAGCTGCTGTGCCTGGAGTCGATGGACCCGGACCGCGAGATCCAGATGTACATCAACTCGCCCGGCGGCTCGTTCACGGCCCTGACGGCCATCTACGACACCATGCAGTACGTCAAGCCCGACATCACCACCGTCTGCATGGGCCAGGCGGCCTCGGCGGCGGCCGTGCTGCTGGCGGCGGGCACCCCCGGCAAGCGGATGGCGCTGCCGAACGCCCGCATCCTGATCCACCAGCCCTACACCGAGACCGGCCGCGGCCAGGTCTCGGACCTGGAGATCCAGGCCCGGGAGATCTTCCGGATGCGCGAGCAGCTGGAGGAGATGCTGTCGAAGCACTCCAACAAGTCGGTCGAGGAGGTTCGCGAGGACATCGAGCGCGACAAGATCCTCACCGCCGAGGAGGCCGTCGAGTACGGTCTGGTGGACCTCGTCATCTCGACCCGCAAGGCCTCGCTGACCTCCTGAGGCCAGCACCCCCTCGGCGCCGTACCCGGGCCGGGGGAGCCGGGGGCGGGGCGCGCGATCGGTTCGCGCGCCCCGCCCCCGGCGCACCGGTGGCTCCTCCGACGGCATCTGTTCGGTATCAATTCGCCCAGGGCGTAGGGCAGACCCGGCGAAGAGGGCGGAATCGACGGCTCGGCAGAGTACCGTCGGACAGCGAGACCGATCGCCGTCGGCGTCTTCGGTCCACAGCACCAGGCCCCGGAAACCCCGCGGGGCCCCTGGCGAAGGGGAAGCACCTCGTGGCACGCATCGGAGACGGTGGCGACCTGCTCAAGTGCTCGTTCTGCGGCAAGTCGCAGAAGCAGGTGAAGAAGCTGATCGCCGGCCCAGGCGTGTACATCTGCGACGAGTGCATCGACCTGTGCAACGAGATCATCGAGGAGGAGCTCGCCGAGACCTCCGAGGTGCGCTTCGAGGAGCTGCCGAAGCCCCGCGAGATCTACGAGTTCCTCGACCAGTACGTGGTCGGCCAGGACCTCGCCAAGAAGGCCCTGTCGGTGGCGGTCTACAACCACTACAAGCGGGTCCAGGCCGGTGAGGCCGGGCGCAGCGGCGGGAACGGCCGCGAGGACGCCATCGAGCTGGCGAAGTCCAACATCCTGCTGCTCGGTCCGACCGGTTCCGGCAAGACGCTGCTGGCGCAGACCCTGGCCCGGATGCTGAACGTGCCGTTCGCGATCGCGGACGCCACCGCGCTGACCGAGGCCGGCTACGTCGGCGAGGACGTCGAGAACATCCTGCTGAAGCTGATCCAGGCGGCGGACTACGACGTCAAGAAGGCCGAGACCGGGATCATCTACATCGACGAGATCGACAAGGTCGCCCGCAAGAGCGAGAACCCGTCGATCACCCGGGACGTCTCCGGCGAGGGCGTGCAGCAGGCGCTGCTGAAGATCCTGGAGGGCACCACCGCCTCGGTGCCGCCGCAGGGCGGGCGCAAGCACCCGCACCAGGAGTTCATCCAGATCGACACCACCAACGTGCTGTTCATCGTGGGTGGCGCGTTCGCGGGCCTGGAGCGGATCATCGAGGGCCGGGCGGGCGCCAAGGGCATCGGCTTCGGGGCGAACATCCGCTCGAAGCGCGAGCAGGACGCCAGCGACCACTTCCGTCAGGTGATGCCGGAGGACCTCGTCAAGTTCGGCATGATCCCCGAGTTCATCGGCCGTCTCCCGGTGATCACCAGCGTGCACAACCTCGACCGCGAGGCGCTGCTGCAGATCCTCACCGAGCCGAAGAACGCGCTGGTCAAGCAGTACCGCAAGCTCTTCGAACTCGACGGCGTGGAGCTGGAGTTCTCCCGGGACGCGCTGGAGGCCATCGCGGACCAGGCGATCCTGCGCGGCACCGGCGCGCGCGGTCTGCGGGCCATCATGGAGGAGGTGCTGATGTCCGTGATGTACGAGGTCCCCTCGCGTCAGGACGTCGCCCGGGTGGTCGTGACCGGGGACGTCGTCTCCAAGCACGCCATCCCCACCCTGGTGCCGCGCGACATGATCAAGCGGGAGCGGCGCGACAAGAGCGCCTGAGACCCCTCCGGCCCAGTGCTCCTGGGCCGGGCCAGGGCCCCGGTGCCGCCCCCGCGGCGGCGCCGGGGCCCTCGCGTACGCGCCCTTCCGGGCCGCTCCGGGAGTCCGGGGGGTGAAAGGCGTTCGTAACCGGGTTCCCGGGTTACGTAAACTGTGTGTCGTGACCGACACCACGAACCAGCGCCCCGCGAGCACGCCCGCAGGGGACGACGCAGCCACCCTCCCGACGACCTACACTCCGGCGGACGTAGAGGGCGAGCTGTACGAGCGCTGGGTAGAGCGCGGTTACTTCACCGCCGACGCCACGAGCGACAAGCCCCCGTACACCATCGTCATCCCCCCGCCGAACGTCACCGGCTCGCTGCACCTGGGCCACGCCTTCGAGCACACGCTGATCGACGCCCTGGTCCGCCGCAAGCGGATGCAGGGATTCGAGGCGCTCTGGCAGCCCGGTATGGACCACGCCGGTATCGCCACCCAGAACGTGGTCGAGCGCGAGCTGGCCAAGGAGGGCAAGTCCCGCCACGACCTGGGCCGCGAGGAGTTCGTCGAGCGGGTCTGGAAGTGGAAGGCGGAGTCCGGCGGCCAGATCTCCGGCCAGATGCGCCGGCTCGGCGACGGCGTCGACTGGTCGCGCGAGCGCTTCACCATGGACGAGGGCCTGTCGCAGGCGGTCCAGACCATCTTCAAGAAGCTCTTCGACGACGAGCTGATCTACCGCGCCGAGCGCATCATCAACTGGTGCCCGCGCTGTCTGACGGCCATCTCGGACATCGAGGTGGAGTACCAGGACGACGACGGCGAGCTGGTCTCGATCCGCTACGGCGAGGGCGAGGACTCCATCGTCGTCGCCACCACCCGCGCCGAGACGATGCTGGGTGACACCGCGGTCGCCGTCCACCCGGACGACGAGCGCTACCGGCACCTGGTCGGCACCGAGATCGAGCTGCCGCTCACCGGCCGCCGGATCCCGATCGTCGCCGACGAGCACGTCGACCCGGAGTTCGGTACCGGCGCCGTCAAGGTGACCCCGGCCCACGACCCGAACGACTTCGAGATCGGCCAGCGCCACGGCCTGCCGAACATCGCGGTGATGGACGAGCACGCGGTGATCACCGTGCACGGCCCGTTCCTGGGCCTGGACCGGCTGGAGGCCCGCTCGGCGATCGTCGCCGCGCTGCGCGCCGAGGGCCGGATCGTCGCCGAGAAGCGCCCGTACGTGCACTCGGTGGGCCACTGCTCGCGCTGCAAGACCACCATCGAGCCGCGGCTGTCGATGCAGTGGTGGGTCAAGGTCGGCCCGCTGGCCCAGGCGGCCGGCGACGCCGTCCGGGACGGCCGGGTCAAGATCCACCCGCAGGAGATGGAGAAGCGCTACTTCGACTGGGTGGACAACCTGCACGACTGGTGCATCTCGCGCCAGCTGTGGTGGGGCCACCGGATCCCGGTCTGGTACGGCCCGAACGGCGAGATCGTCTGCGTCGGCCCGGACGAGCAGCCGCCCACGGGCGAGGGCTGGCACCAGGACACCGACGTCCTGGACACCTGGTTCTCCTCGGGCCTGTGGCCGTTCTCCACGCTCGGCTGGCCGGAGCAGACCGAGAGCCTGGCGAAGTTCTACCCGAACTCCGTCCTGGTCACCGGTTACGACATCCTGTTCTTCTGGGTCGCCCGGATGATGATGTTCGGGCTCTACGCGATGGACGGCACCCCGCCGTTCCACACCATCGCGCTGCACGGCATGGTCCGTGACCAGAACGGCAAGAAGATGTCGAAGTCCTTCGGCAATGTGGTCAACCCGCTGGACTGGATGGACAAGTACGGCTCGGACGCGCTGCGGTTCACGCTGGCCCGCGGCGCCAACCCGGGTGTCGACGTCCCGATCGGCGAGGACTGGGTCCAGGCGGCCCGCAACTTCGCCAACAAGATCTGGAACGCGACTCGGTTCGCGCTGATGAACGGCGCCACCGTCGAGGGCCCGCTGCCCGCGCCGGAGGAGCTGACGGCCGCGGACCGCTGGATCCTGTCGCGGCTGAACAGCACCGTCGCCGAGGTGGACGCGCTCTACGACGACTACCAGTTCTCGAAGCTCTCCGAGGCGCTGTACCACTTCGCCTGGGACGAGGTCTTCGACTGGTACGTGGAGCTCTCCAAGACCACCCTGGCCAAGGGCGGCCCGCAGGCCGACGCCGCGCGCCGGGTCCTCGGCGAGGTCCTCGACATCACGCTGCGGCTGCTGCACCCGATCGTGCCCTTCGTCACCGAGACGCTGTGGACCACGCTCACCGGGGCCGAGTCGCTCGTCGTCGCCGACTGGCCGCAGGACAGCGGGTACCGCGACGCCGGGGCCGAGGCGGAGATCGCCACCCTGCAGCGGGTGGTCACCGAGGTGCGCCGGTTCCGCACCGACCAGGGCCTGAAGCCGGGCCAGCGGGTCCCGGCCCGGCTGGACCTGGACGGCACCGTGCTGGCCGTGCACGAGGACGCGATCCGTTCGCTGCTGCGGCTGACCGTGCCGGAGGAGGGCTTCGCGGCCACCGCCTCGCTGCCGGTCGCCGGTGCCACCGTGGCGCTGGACCTGTCCGGCACGATCGATGTCGCGGCGGAGCGCAAGCGCCTCGCCAAGGACCTCGCGGCGGCCGAGAAGGAGAAGGCCCAGACCGCCGGAAAGCTCGGCAACGAGGCGTTCCTCGCCAAGGCGCCGGACGACGTGGTCGCCAAGATCCGGACCCGTCAGGAGGCCGCCGAGGCCGACATCGCCCGGATCACCGCCCAGCTCGCGGCGCTGCCGCAGGGCTGACGCGCCGACGGCTCCCCGGAGCCGTCGCCCGGCACACCAGGAGCCGCACCCCGCCGACGCGGGGTGCGGCTCCTCCGCTTTTCCGGATGTCGGTTGATCGTGAGTCCCAATAGCCCAATTCGTTGCTCCCTTCCGGCGAATATTCATCCTGGACCGGGTGAGGTCCTATTCCGCCCGAATCGATTCCTGTCTTGCCCGCGCGGTTTCGCGGAATTTCGCAGGTCGGATGTGTACGGTGTGCTTCGAGTTCCGGACAGTGAGGGACGACGGGAGGGCATGGGCGTGGTGGTGGTGACCGAGGTGTCGGCCGACGAGCTGCCTGCCGAGGCGGTCGAGGAGGCCAAGGCGCGCGCGGCGACCCTGCTGCTCGCGTTCCGGCACGGCAACCAGCTCGCGTTCGACCACGCGCTGGACCGGCTGCTGGACGAGCACGTCGAGCGCGAGGTGGCCACGCTGCTGACCTGGATCGCCGCCGAGGCGGTCCGCAAGGCCTACGCGCCCGAGGTGGGCGACCGGGTGCTGCGGTCGATGGCCCGGCGGGCCCCGCGCGACACCGGCGCGGTGCTCGTCGACGAGGACGGCGTGGACGCGGCCCGGCTGATCGAGGCGGTCGCGGCCGGCGGGGTGACGGAGGTCAGGGACCTGGTCGCCGCCACCCCCGACACCACCTTTCTGCTCGGCGGGCTGCTCCAGGGCGTGGCGATGATGCTGCCGCTGCTGCCGGAGGGGGAGCTGGCCGGGATCACCGCCGAGCTGCGCCGCCGTCACGGCGGCGCGCCCGCAGGCGTGCCGGAGGCCCGGGCCGGCGTTTAGGGCTTGTCTCTCGGATCCTTGCCGGGGTCGCGCCGCCGGGGCACGCACTCCCCCAGCCTTCGGCCGGGGGTACCCCCACGCCGCGTTGTCGTCGGTCGCCAATGGCCCCCAGCCTCCGGCCGGGAGGTGCCCCCACCGCAGTGGCTCTCTCCTCCGCCTTGCGATGCACGCACCCCACCGCCGCGCCCTGATCCGACAAAATCCAAGAGACAAGCCCCGACCGGCTCCGGGCCTCCACCCCACCTCGTCGGCGGGGTCCGCGTGCCGGTTACGGCATCGCGTGCAGGTGCGAGCCGACGGTGGAGGCGATCCCGCCGCCGGCCTTGGCGTCCCAGTTGGTCGACCAGGTCATGGCCCCGCCGATCCCGGGCCACTTGGTGTCGGGCTTGAAGGTGCCGCAGTTGGTGCCGGCGGCCAGGCAGTCCAGCGCGTTGTTGACCACGCTCGGGCTGACGTAGCCGCCGCCGGCCGCGCTGGTGGAGGCCGGGACGCCGAGTCCGACCTGGTCGGGCCGCAGCCCGCCCTTGAGCTGGATGCAGGCCAGGCCGGTCAGGAAGTTGACGGTGCCCTGGGAGTAGACCTGCCCGTCGCAGCCCAGCATCGCGCCGGAGTTGTAGTACTGCATGTTGACGATGGTGAGGATGTCCTTCACGTTCAGCGCCAGCTTGAAGTACTCCGCGCCGGTCGACTGCATGTCGATGGTCTGCGGCGCCATGGTGAGCGTGAAGCCGGAGCCGGCCTTCGCCGCCAGGGTGTGCAGCGCCTGGCCCATCCAGGTGGAGCTGACGCCGTTCTCCAGGTCGATGTCGACGCCGTCGAAGCCGTAGGTCTGCATCAGCGACCAGGCGCTGTTGGCGAAGTTGGTGGCGGAGGCGGAGCTGTTGACGGACACCGTGCCCTTCTCGCCGCCGACCGACAGGATCACCTTCTTGCCGGCCGCCTTCTTGGCCGCGATGTCGGCCTTGAACTGCGCCTCGGTGTAGCCGCCGAGCCGGGAGGAGAGCGTCGGGTCCAGGGCGAAGCCGAGGCCCCCGGCCGTGCCGGTGGCCTCGGCGAAGGAGACCGCGATGATGTCGTACGCGGCCGGGACGTCGCTGATCCGCTGCACGGTGGCGCCGTTGTCGAAGTTCTGCCAGTAGCCGGTGAGCAGGTGCTTGGTCGGCGGCCGGGGCGTGGTGGCGGTGGGGGAGGGCGTGGTGGTGTCGGTGGGCGACGCGGTGACGGTCGGGCTGGGGCTGGTCGCGGTGGGGGAGGGCTTGGGGTCGCCCGGGCCCAGCAGCGAGACGTCGTCGGCCAGGAAGGCCGGCTGCCCGTACCAGCCGTGCAGGTAGACGGTGACGCTGGTGGTGGAGGCCCCGGTGGTGAAGGTGGTGCTGAGCTTGGACCAGCCGGTGCCGCCGGGGGTCCAGGTGCTCGGATCGGTGCCGCCGGTGCCGCGGGCGCCGAGGTAGATGTACGAGCCCTGGACCCAGCTGCTCAGGGTGTACGTCGAGGAGGGCTTGACCGTGACGGTCTGGGTGCACTCGCCGGTGGCGCTGCCGGCCGGGGTCGAGCGCAGCGCGCCGGTGCCGGAGTGGACGGTGGTCGTCTCCGGCGCGCCGGCCGCGCAGGTCCAGCCGTTGAGGCGGTTGGCGTCCTCGAAGCCGCCGTTGGTGACGAGTTCGACGTCGCTGGGGGCGGCCTGGGCGCCGGCGCCGCCGGCGAGGACCAGGCCGCCGAGGCCGAGGGCGACGGCGGTGGCGCCGGCGAGCAGCGAGTGGACGGCGCGCGGGCGCCGGTGTGTGGCAGGTGGCATGGCTCCATCTCCGGTGGGGGAGGCCGGCGGTCCTCGTGGGGGAGGGCCGTCCGGGTGTCGACGGATCTGTGTGCGGGAGCTACCGACAACACAAGTCCCTGTCGGGGGAGGAGACTTGCCTTCACAAGGTGGAGTAGACCAATTCCGCTGTCAAGAGGGCCCCCGGCCGGGCGGCCCCGGCGGGTCAGGCGGCCTGCGGCGCCGCGGCGGGCCCGTGGGCGAGCCGGGCGGTCAGCCCGGCGATCCGGGCGGAGGCCAGCCCGTCCCCGTAGGGGCTGGGGGTGCCGGCGAGCCGGGCGAGCCGTTCCGGGGTGTCGGCGAGCCAGTCGCGGGCCAGCGTGCCGAGTTCGGCACCGGGCGCCACCAGCGCGGCGAAGCCGGTCTCGACGGCCTCGGGCCGTTCGGTGGAGCGGCGCACGACCAGCAGCGGGCGGCCGAGCACGGTGCACTCCTCCTGCACCCCGCCGGAGTCGGAGACCAGCAGCGCGGCGTGCCGGGCGAGGCCCAGGAAGTCGGCGTAGCCGACCGGTCCGGTCACCGTGAGCCGGGCCAGCAGGCCGTCCAGGGCGAAGCGCTCGACGGCGGCCCGGGTGCGCGGGTGCATCGGGAACAGCACCGGTGTGCCGGCCCGGGCGATCCGGTCGAGCTCGGCGAGGACGGCGCCGAGCGCCTCGGCGGTGTCGGTGTTCTCCGGCCGGTGCACGGTGGCGAGGACGTAGCCGTCCGCGGCGAGGCGGTGCCGGGCGAGCAGGGCGGCCCGCTCCCCGGCGTCGGGCAGCGAGCGGCGGACCACCTCGACGACGGTGTTGCCGGTGAGCGCGATCCGCTGCTCGTCGAGGGACTCGGCGCGCAGGTTGGCGGCGTTGTCGGGGGTGGCGGCGCACAGCAGGTCGGAGACGTGGTCGACCATCACCCGGTTGTGCTCCTCGGGCATCGCCCGGTCGAAGCTGCGCAGTCCGGCCTCGACGTGGACGAGCGGGATCTCCCGGGCGTTGGCCGCGAGGGCGCCGGCCAGGGTGGCGTTGGTGTCGCCCTGGACGACGACGGCGGCCGGGCGGTCCTCGGCGAACGCGGCGTCGAGCTGTCCGAGGGACTGGGCGATCTGGCCGGCCCGGGGGCGGCCGCCGACGCCGGTGAGCAGCTCGGGGCGGGGCAGGCCGAGGTCGCGCAGGAAGCGGCCGGACATCGCCTCGTCCCAGTGCTGGCCGGTGTGGACCAGCCGGGTGGCGGGGCCGAGCTCGTGGATCAGCGGGGCGAGCTTGACCAGCTCGGGGCGGGTGCCGAGGACGACGGCGACGCTGCCGGGGGCGAGCGGGCGGGCGGCGGACCGGGGGGCGGGGCACAGGTTCATGCGGGACGGCTCCGGGGTCTGGGGCGGGCGGCGGGGGAGGGGCGGCGGAGGGAGCGGGCGGCGGGGTGTCCGGCCGGGGTCAGGACTCCAGGGCCGTGGGGGCGCCGACGGCGACCTTCTCGGCGTTGCGCCGGGTCTTGGCCCAGCCGTTGCGGCCGAGCAGCATCCGGACGGCGGCCCGGGTGGCGACCACGAACAGGTGGTAGGCGTAGAGCCAGACCAGGACGCCCCAGAGCAGGCCGGTGAGCCTGCTGCGGTCGGGGCGGACGAGCCGGCGGTAGGTGGGGCCCCAGAAGACCATCGGCAGGGTGGCGAGCACGAAGGCGACCACCATCCAGGGGCCGTAGGTCAGCTGGAAGTCGGCGGTCTCCTCGGGGAAGAGCACCAGTCCGGCGCCGGTGATGGCGAGCGACAGCGGGGTGAGGACGACCAGCAGGACGCAGACCACCGGCTGGAGGAAGGTGTAGAGCACCTCGGCCTTGCCGGCGGGCCGGTAGTGCGGCGAGCGCAGCACCCGGCCGGTGTAGCGCAGGCACTGCATGTTGCCCTGGGCCCAGCGGGTGCGCTGGGTGAGGAAGCGGCGCCAGGAGACCAGGGCCTCCTGGGAGACGTTGGTCTCGGTGACGTGGGTGAGCCGCCAGCCGGCCAGCCGCAGGTCGAGGCCGGACTCGTAGTCCTCCAGCAGGGCGCGCTCGGGCCAGGGGCGGCCGTCGCGGCCCTCCTCGGCGGTGAGCGAGTCGAGGGCGGTGAGCCGGACGAACTGGCCGTTGCCGCCGAGGCCGACGCTGCCGGTGCGGCGGCGCAGCAGCTGCATGCCGGCGTTGTTGGCCTGGAACTCGACGTCCTGCATCCGGACCAGGGCGCGGGCGAGGGCGTTGGCGGTCCGGCCCCGGCCGGACAGCGGGCGCGGGTCCTCGGCGTTGCGCATCCGGACGCCGATCTGCACGGCGCCGGTGTCGGGGCGGCCCATCGCGTGCTCGTTGCCGACCTGTTCGAGGGTGCCGGGGTCGAGCTGCCCGTCGGCGTCGACGACGCCGAGGACGACCCGGGAGCGGTCGGTGCCGGGCGGCAGCGAGGCGGAGATCTCCCGGTAGGCGGCGTTGAGGGCGGCGCCCTTGCCGATCCGGGCGTGCGGGCGGCGGCGCTGGACGAGGTGGACCAGGGGGTCGTGCCCGGCGGCGGCCAGCACCAGGTCGCGGGTGGCGTCCTCGCTGTCGTCGTCGATCACCCAGAGGTGGGCGGCGGGGGCGACGGCGCGCAGCCCGGCCAGGGTCTGGGCGATCACCGCCTCCTCGTCCCGGCAGGGGACCATCAGGTGCCACTGGAAGGCGGCGGGGTCGCCGGGGCGGGCCGGGCGGTTGCGGCGGAAGGCGTGCCGGGAGCCGGCCCAGTAGACCAGGAAGCGGCCGAAGACCAGGGCCATGTAGACCACGAGGGCCAGCGAGATCAGACCGGCGAGCTGGACGAAGCCGTCCCGGCGCATCTCGACGAACTGGCGCAGGGCGTCGGGCATGGCGCGGTGCTCCTCATGATCAAAGGCGATTTGTCTCCCTGGGGTGCGAATCAATGCTTCTTTGCGGTCTGATGTCGCGAAAACGATAGTAAACGCGGAAAACGCCCAACTCGGGCAAAGTGGTGGTTCTCACCCCGTCGGGAGAGCCGCCCCGCGCTCCGTAGACTGTGGACGTGAGCGACAAGGCCGACCCGAACCCGTACACCCTCCGCCCCGCCGACGGCAGTCCCGCCGACGCCCTGCGCGACGTCGAGGTGGAACTCTCCGAGCGCTGGCCGGAGAACAAGCTGGAGCCCTCGCTCGACCGGATCGAGGCCCTGATGGACATCCTGGGCCAGCCCCAGCGGTCCTTCCCCTCCATCCACATCACCGGCACCAACGGCAAGACCTCCACCGCCCGGATGATCGAGCAGCTGTTCAGCGCCTTCGAGCTGCGCACCGGCCGCTACACCAGCCCGCACGTGGAGAGCGTCACCGAGCGGATCAGCCTGGACGGCGCCCCGATCACCCCCGAGCGGTTCGTCGAGGTCTACCGCGACATCGAGCCCTACGTGCGGATGGTCGACGAGCGCGAGCCGGTCGCGATGTCCTTCTTCGAGGTGCTCACCGGCATGGCCTACGCGGCCTTCGCCGACGCGCCGGTGGACGTCGCCGTGGTCGAGGTCGGCATGGGCGGCTCCTGGGACGCCACCAACGTCATCGACGCCGGGGTCGCCGTGATCACCCCGATCGGCCTCGACCACACCGACAAGCTCGGTGGGACCACCGGCGAGATCGCCGTCGAGAAGTCCGGGATCATCAAGTCCGACGCCATCGCGGTCGTCGCCCAGCAGCAGCTCGACGCCGCCCAGACCATCCTGCGGCGCGCGGTCGAGGTGGACGCCACGGTCGCCCGCGAGGGCATGGAGTTCGGCGTCGTCCGCCGCGAACTCGCGATCGGCGGCCAGCTGGTGACGCTGCGCGGGATCGGCGGCGGGGAGTACGAGGACGTCTTCCTGCCGCTGCACGGCGAGCACCAGGCCCAGAACGCGGCCCTCGCGCTGGCCGCCGTCGAGGCGTTCTTCGGCGTCGGCGGCGCCCGCGGCGGACAGCTCGACGCGGACAAGGTCCGCCAGGGCTTCTCCGGCGTCAGCTCCCCGGGCCGGCTGGAGGTCGTCCGGCGCAGCCCCACCATCCTGCTGGACGCCGCCCACAACCCGCACGGCGCCCGCGCGGCCGCCGCCGCCATCGGCGAGTCCTTCGGCTTCACCCGGCTGGTCGGCGTGATCGGCACCAGCGGTGACAAGGACGTGGCCGGCCTGCTGGAGGCCTTCGAGCCGCTCCTCGCCGAGGTCGTGATCACCCAGAACTCCACCCACCGCGCGATGGACGTGGACGCCCTGGCCGCGCTCGCGGTCGAGGTCTTCGGCGAGGACCGGGTCCAGGTCGAGCCCCGGCTCGACGACGCCATCGCCGCCGCCGTCACCCTGGCCGAGGAGGAGGGCGACCTCGGCGGCGCCGGGGTGCTGGTCACCGGATCGGTCATCACGGTGGGCGAGGCCCGCCTGCTGCTCGGGAGGAAGTGACGATGAGGACGCTCTGCTCCTCGACGCTGATCGGCGAGGCCCTCGTGGTGCTCTTCGCGGCCCTGGTCGCGATGCAGCTCACGGACGTCTCGCACGGCGCCCTGTGGACGGTCAGCGGCATCGCCATGGTGCTGTGCGTCCTGCTCTGCGGCATGATCACCCGCCCCGGCGCGGTGGCCGTCGGCTGGGCGCTGCAGCTCGGGCTGATCGCCAGCGGCTTCGTGGTGCCGACCATGTTCGTGCTCGGCGTCATCTTCGCCGGCCTCTGGTGGTGCTCGGTGCACTACGGCCGCAGGATCGACGAACTCAAGGCCGCCCGGGCCGCCGCCGCGACCGCCTGAGGCGCCTCCGGGACGCTGCCGGGACGCCCCGGGGCCGGGCCAGGACCGGGTCCGGGGCGTTCGCTCACGCAAGGTAACCTCTGCGGTAGTCGCACGGCGCACGCGGAAATCGCGCGTGCGTGCCGATCCGCGTGCGCGCCGATCCGTGTGCGCCGCACCCGATTTCCCCAGGAGAAGCCCCGTGTCCCAGCGCACTCTCGTCCTGCTCAAGCCCGACGCCGTCAAGCGCGGCCTGGCCGGCGAGATCATCAGCCGGATCGAGCGCAAGGCCGGCTGGCGGCTCGCCGCCGCCGAGCTGCGCACCTTCGAGCGGGCGACGCTGGAGCAGCACTACGCGGAGCACGTCGGCCGCCCGTTCTACGAGCCGCTGCTGGAGTTCATGACCTCCGGCCCGTCGATCGCCCTGATCGTCGAGGGCGAGGAGGTCGTCGCCGGCATCCGCATGCTGGCCGGCGCCACCAACCCGCTGGAGGCCGGGGCCGGCACCATCCGCGGCGACTTCGCGACCATCACCCGCGAGAATCTGATCCACGCCTCCGACTCGGTCGAGTCCGCCGAGCGCGAGATCAAGATCTTCTTCCCCGCCCACGCCTGACCGAGCGGGCACCGGGACCTTCGGGACGCCCCGGCCGGGACCATTGGCCCGGCCGGGGCATTCTTATCGGGAAATAGGGAACCAGGCCCTCCGACACGGCGTCCCAATGCCCTGAGAAGCGATCACGCCCCGGACAATGGACGGCGTGCCCCGGGTCGACGTCCGTGCCGAACGGCGTGACTACGATGGACGCGACTCAAGGGCCCGGTAAGGCAGCTCAGCCGGTCGTCGCCCGCCCGCGGGCGCCCGCACCCTCCACCCCCACATGACTCCGAGCCCGGGAAGGCACCCACACCCCATGGCGAGCAACCTGTCGTTCATCGGCCGCGACCTGGCGATCGACCTCGGAACTGCCAACACGCTGGTGTACGTCAGGGGCAAGGGGATCGTTCTCAACGAGCCGTCCGTCGTCGCGGTCAACACCAACACCGGGGGCATCCTCGCCGTCGGCACCGAGGCCAAGAAGATGATCGGGCGCACCCCCGGCAACATCGTGGCCATCCGCCCCCTCAAGGACGGCGTGATCGCCGACTTCGAGATCACCGAGCGGATGCTGCGCTACTTCATCCTCAAGGTGCACCGCCGCCGCTTCCTCGCCCGCCCCCGGGTCGTCGTCTGCGTCCCCTCCGGCATCACCGGCGTCGAGCGCCGCGCGGTCATCGAGGCCTCCCTCCAGGCCGGCTGCCGCCAGGTGCACATCATCGAGGAGCCGATGGCCGCCGCGATCGGCGCCGGACTCCCGGTCCACGAGCCCACCGGCAACATGGTCGTCGACATCGGCGGCGGCACCACCGAGGTCGCCGTCATCTCCCTCGGCGGCATCGTCACCGCGCAGTCCATCCGGGTCGCCGGCGACGAACTGGACAACGCCATCGTCCAGCACATCAAGAAGGAGTACTCGCTGCTCCTCGGCGAGCGCAGCGCCGAACAGATCAAGATGAGCATCGGCTCCGCCTTCGGCCTGGAGGGCGAGAAGGACGAGCACGCCGAGATCCGCGGCCGCGACCTCGTCAGCGGTCTGCCCAAGACCGTCGTCATCTCCGCCGCCGAGGTCCGCGAGGCCATCGACGAGCCGGTCAACTCGATCATCGACGCGGTCAAGACCACCCTCGACCAGTGCCCGCCCGAGCTGGCCGGCGACGTCATGGACCGGGGCATCGTGCTCACCGGCGGCGGCGCCCTGCTCCGCGGCCTGGACGAGCGGCTGCGCCGGGAGACCGGCATGCCGATCCACATCGCCGAGAACCCGCTGGACTCCGTCGCGCTCGGCTCCGGCAAGTGCGTCGAGGAGTTCGAGGCACTCCAGCAGGTACTCGACGCCGCGCCGCGCCGTTAGCAGAACCGGACCACCAGCCGAACCGACAGGTCCCCGCCCGGGTCCACAGCCCGGGCCGGCGGACCAGGGGCACGAAGGGGCAGTACCAGCACCGTGAGGGACACACGAGAGAGCCGGCTGCTGCTCATCCTGCTGGTGGCCGTCGCGTTCGCACTGATCACCGTCGACATCAAGGGCGGCGAGAGCTCCCCGCTCGGCGGCGCCCGGCGCGCCGCCGCCACCGTCCTCGGCCCGGTCGAACGCGGGGCCGCCAGCGCGGTCGACCCGGTCGCCGACACCGTCCGCGCCTTCCGCGACGCCGCCTCCAACAGCGGCCGCACCGACCAGCTCGCCCGCGAGAACACCGAACTGCGGCAGAAGCTCGCCTCCTCCGACATGGCGGGCGGACGCACCAAACAGCTCGACGACCTGCTGCGCACCGCCGGCGCCGGCGGCTACACCGTCAAGGCCGCCCAGACCATCGCGATCGGCCCGGCCCAGGGCTTCTCCTGGACCATCACCATCGACGCCGGCAGCGACGACGGCCTCACCCGCGACATGACCGTCGTCAACGGCCAGGGCCTGGTCGGCCGGATCACCACCGTCGCCCCCACCACCTCCACCGTGCTGCTCGCCTCCGACCCCGGCTTCACCGCCGGCACCCGGCTGGAGGGCACCGGCGAGATCGGCTTCGCCGCCGGCGGCGGCACCAGCGCCATGAAGGTCTCCCTGCTCAACGGCAAGGCCCAGGTCAAGGAGGGCGACCGGCTGGTCACCTTCGGCTCGCAGAGCGGCCGCCCGTTCGTCCCCGGCGTCCCGGTCGGCCGGGTCGTCCAGGTCGAGGCCACCCCGGGACAGCTCACCAAGACCGTCCTGGTCGAGCCCTTCGTCCAGTTCACCCGGCTGGACCTGGTCGGCGTCGTCGTCGTCCCGCCCCGCACCGACCCGCGCGACGCCGTCCTGCCGCCCGCGCCCGCGCCGGGCGCCCAGGGCCAGGCCGCCCCCGCGGCCCCCGCCGCGCCGGCCGCGGCCGTCCCGCCCGCCAAGCCCACTGGGGGGAACTGAGCCATGCGCCTCGCCCGCATCCCCGTCTCCGCGATCCTGATCCTGCTCGGACTGCTGCTCCAGGTCAGCGTCTTCGGCCGACTGCAACTGCCCGGCGCGACCCCGGACATACTGCTGCTCGTGGTCGTCGGCCTCGCCCTCGTCTACGGACCCACCGGCGGCTGCCTGGTCGGCTTCGCGGCCGGCCTGCTCGCCGACCTCGCCCCGCCCTCGGACCACGCCATCGGCCGCTACGCGCTGGTGCTCTGCCTGATGGGCTACGCCGCCGGGCTGCTGCGCCCCGAGCACGGCCGCCAGCGCTCGGTCTCCAGCGCGCTGCTCGTGGTCGCCGGCGCCGCGATCGCCTCCACCCTGCTGTACGCGATGGTCGGCGCCCTCGTCGGCGACACCGCCGCCCGGCACGTCGGACTCGGCCAGCTCGTCGTCACCGCCCTGCTCTACGACCTGCTGCTGGCCCCCTTCGTGGTGCCCGCCGTGATGCTGGTCGCCCGCCGCTTCGGCAAGGACCCGCTGTCGGTCGCCGAGGACGACGAGGGCGGACCCGGCCTCGGCAGCCTGACCCGCTACCGCACCACCCGCGAGCCCACCGCCGGCCCGGCCTACCGCAAGAAGCGCCTGCTCGGCGCGGGAAAGCGCCCGTAGCCCGGCCCCCGACCAGCCTGCCCGCCCTGTTCAGTTTTGGAGCGCACGAGACGTGAGCAACATCCCCGAGACCGGCCGAACCCGGCGGGTGACGATCCGTCTGGTGGTGCTGCAGATCCTGGTGGTCTCGCTGCTCGCCACCCTCGGCGGACGGCTCTGGTACCTGCAGATCCGCAACGCCAGCGTCTACACCGCCAAGGCGACCGGCAACCACATCCGCGAGGTCGTCGAACCGGCCGTCCGCGGCGAGATCCTGGACGCCTCCGGCCGCATCCTCGCCGGGAACGAGACCAAGCTGGTCGTCTCGGTCAGCCGCACCTCGCTGCTCCAGCAGAAGGACGCCGGCAAGGCGGTGCTGACCCGGCTCGCCGAGGTGCTCGGGATGCCCGCCAAGGACGTCCAGGAGAAGGTCCGGCTCTGCGACGCCAAGACGCAGCAGCCCTGCTGGAACGGTTCTCCCTACCAGCCGATCCCGGTCACCAAGGAAGCGACCACCCAGCAGGCGATGCAGATAATGGAACGCCGCGAGGACTTCCCCGGGATCACCGCCCAGCCGACCGCCGTGCGCCACTACACCGGCGCCGAGGGCGCCAACCTCGCCCAGGTGCTCGGCTACCTCTCGCCGGTCACCGACGAGGAGGTCTCCAAGACCGCCGACAAGGCCGGGCTCGACCGCTACCTGCCGGCCGACCAGATCGGCCGGGCCGGACTGGAGTCCGTCTACGACCGCGACCTGCGCGGCACCGCCGGCATCACCAAGCTGGAGGTGGACAACCTCGGCCGGGTCATCGGCACCGCCGACCAGGCCGCCCCGCAGACCGGCAACAACCTGGTGACCAGCATCGACGCCAAGGTGCAGAAGGTCGTCGAGGACAACCTCGCGCAGGCGATGGGCGACGCCCGCAAGACCTTCGACAAGGTCACCAACCGCAACTACGAGGCCGACTCCGGCGCCGCCGTCGTGATGGACGTGCACACCGGGCGGATCGTCGCGATGGCCAGCGCCCCCACCTACGACCCCAACCTGTGGCAGGGCGGCATCAGCGGCAAGGACTACCAGGCGCTGACCAGCAAGGACTCCAACTTCCCGCTGCTCAACCGCGCCATACAGGGTCAGTCCGCCCCCGGCTCGACCTTCAAGGTCATCTCCACCACCGCCGCCGTCCAGGCCGGCTACTCGCTCGACGGCCGCTACGACTGCCCGAAGAGCATGACCATCGGCGGCCGCGAGTTCAAGAACTTCGAGAGCGAGAGCTTCGGGGCGATCTCCCTGGAGCGCGCCCTGGAGGTCTCCTGCGACACCGTCTTCTACGGCCTGGCGTACGACCAGTGGATGAAGGACGGCGGCATCAAGCCGAAGAAGGACCCGGGCGACTGGTTCTTCAAGACCGCCCACCAGTTCGGCCTCGGCGCCAAGACCGGCATCGACCTCCCCAGCGAGGTCACCGGCCGGGTCCCCGACCGGCAGTGGAAGCAGTCCTTCTACGACAACAACAAGGACGCCTGGTGCAAGCAGGCGGAGAAGGGCGGCAACAGCTTCTCCGACCAGATCGCCCGGGAGAACTGCGTCGACGGCTACCAGATGCGCGCCGGTGACGCCGTCAACTTCGCGATCGGCCAGGGCGACACCCTGGTCACCCCGGTCCAGATGGCCCGGATCTACTCGGCGCTCGCCAACGGCGGCACCTTCTACCGGCCCACCGTCGCCAAGGCCGTGATAAGCCCGGGCGGGGATCTCGTCCGCGAGATCGCCCCGCACGAGGACGGCCGGCTGCCCGGCGACCAGAAGCTGCTCGGCTACATCGACCAGGCCACCGCGGGCGTCATCACCAGCGGCACCGCCGCCTGGAAGTTCACCGGCGCGGGCTGGCCCCAGGGCAAGATCGAACTGCACGCCAAGACCGGCACCGCCGAGGTCGAGGGCAAGCAGACCACCTCGTGGCTGACCACCTACAGCCGCGACTACGCGGTCGTGATGACGATAAGCCAGGGCGGCACCGGCTCCGGCGGCTCCGGCGACGCGATCCGGCGGATCTACCAGTCCCTGTACGGCGTCGACGACAAGGGCAACATCGACCAGGGCAAGGCGCTGCTGCCGAAGCCGCAGGCCGAGCTGCCGAAGTTCAACCCGGACGGCACCGCGATCATCAAGCCGGTGTCCTTCGACGCCGCGGCCGGCTCCACCGCTTCGGCCGGTTCTGCCACCTCGGTCGCCCCGGCCGCCCTGCTCGGTGCGCCGCGGGCCTTCCTGGACCCGGACCGGTCCGGCGGTGGCACCCCGGTACCGGGCGTCGCCGCCGCGGCCGCCGTCGAACCCACCCGCTCCACCACCGGAAGGGGCCGGGCATGACCTCCTACGGTTCCTACCGCCAGCTGCGGCTCGCCCCGCAGCGCGGCGGGGTGCCCAAGGCGCTGGCCAAGGACTCCCCGCTGTGGCGGATCGACTGGATACTGCTGCTGGCCGCGGCCGTCCTGTCGCTGGGCAGCTCCCTGCTGGTCTGGTCGGCCACCCGGGGGCGCGACTCCCTCACCCACGGCGACCCGCAGTACTTCCTGTTCCGGCACCTGACCAACGTCATGGTCGGGGCGGCGCTGTGCGCGGTGGTGATAGCGATAGGGAGCCGGCGGTTCCGCACCGTGGTGCCCTTCCTGTACGCCGGTGTGATCCTGCTGCTGATGGCCACCCTGAGCCCGCTCGGCTCGACCATCAACGGCCAGCACTCCTGGATCCAGCTGGGCGGCGGCTTCTCCGTGCAGCCGGCCGAGTTCGCCAAGCTGGCGATCGTGCTGTCCATGGCGCTGGTGATGTCCGACCAGGTGGACGCCGGGGAGCGGGAGTTCCCGGCGAACAAGGCGGTGTTCCGGGCGCTGGTCTGGGCGACCCTGCCGATGGCGATCGTGATGCTGATGCCGGACGCCGGCTCGGTGATGGTGATGGCCGTCATCGTGCTGGGCATCCTGCTGGCCTCCGGCGCGGCCAACCGCTGGGTGTTCGGACTGATCCTGGCGGGCGTCGGCGGCTGCGTCGCGATCTGGAAGCTCGGCGTGCTGAGCAAGTACCAGATCGACCGCTTCGCGGCCTTCGCCAACCCGGCGCTCGACCCGTCCGGCGTCGGCTACAACACCGCGCAGGCCCGGATCGCGATCGGCTCCGGCGGACTCACCGGCAAGGGGCTGTTCCACGGCACCCAGACCACCGGGCAGTTCGTGCCGGAGCAGCAGACCGACTTCGTCTTCACGGTCGCCGGCGAGGAGCTCGGCTTCCTCGGGGCGATGGCGATCATCGTGCTGCTGGGCGTCGTGCTCTGGCGCGGCTGCCGGATCGCCCGCCAGGCCACCGACCTGTACGGCACGATCGTGGCGGCCGGGGTGGTCGCCTGGTTCGCCTTCCAGGGCTTCGAGAACATAGGGATGTGCCTGGGCATCATGCCGGTGGCCGGCATCCCGCTGCCGTTCGTCTCCTACGGAGGATCGTCGATGTTCTCCACCTGGGTGGCGATCGGGCTGCTCCAGGCGGTGCAGAGCCAACGGCCGATAGCGGCCTGAGCGGGCCGAGGGCGTACGGCGAGGGCGTGCGGCGAGGGCCGGACCGGGGATCCCCGGTCCGGCCCTCGCCGCACGTCCGGGCGCTACGGCAGCAGCAGGTCGGCGGCGGCGAGCACGGCCCTGGTCTGGTGCGCGACCTGGGTCTCGACCGGGACCCAGCGGGCGCCGAGGCGCTGCAGGCCCTCCAGGCTGGCCGCCGCCACCCCCCGGGCCCGCGCCCGGGCCGTGTCCGCCGCCGGGCCGCCGCTGTCCGCGAGCAGCCGCAGCAGCATCGCGGCGATCCGCAGCGGCAGCCGCTCGGCGACGATCCGGGCCGTCGTCACCCGGGACACCGACAGCGCCGCCGCCGACCAGTTCGCCAGCCAGTCGTCCACCACCGGCGGGCAGACCGCCAGATTGAACTCGACCGAGCGCAGCAGCGGCCCGTACGCCACCCCCGCGTGCGTCGGCACCTGCGGCAGCAGGGCGGTCAGCTCCGCCACCCGGGACCGCAGCCGGTCCGCGCAGGCCGCCATGGCGGCGGCCACGTCCGGGGCCGGGCGGTGGTCGCCGACCGCGTCGACCGCCCACATCGGGACCTCCAGCACCGCCGTCGTCCCGCCGTGGCGCCCCGCGTACGCCCAGGTCGACAGCTCGGGGCGGTCCGGCAGCGGCTGGCGGCTCCGGCCCGGCAGCGGCATCAGATAGGTGCCGGGGGCCGGGCTGGCCCAGCCGAGCGCGTCGTAGGAGTCGACGTCCAGCGGGATGCCGCCGCGGGCCGCCGAACGGGCGAAGCGCCCGGCCAGTGCCGGCAGCGGCCGGGTGAGCTGGACGAAGGCGCCGCCGAAGTCCACGCCGTGCAGCGAGCACTGGAGCACCGGGCGCAGCTCGTCGATCAGCCCGGTCAGCACCCGGCTCTCCGGCATCGGGGTGAGCGGCCCGTCCGGGTGCGGCAGCAGCTCGGGCTGCTCGTGGAAGGCGGGCCGGAAGAAGTGCTCGTAGTGCCGGGCCGCGGTGAGCGGCCCGTTCAGCCAGCCCTCGTTCAGCGCGGCGCCGTCCGGGTCCAGGCAGAGCAGGACGTGCCAGCCGACCCCGGGACGGGGCGGCTGCGCCAGCGCCTGCTCGGCCAGCCGGACGGCGGCGGCCAGGCCGACCGGTTCGTTCGGGTGCGGGCCGCCGACCACGAGGACGGTGTGCTCGCCGTCGTCCACCGAGAGCAGCACCAGCGGACGTCCGGCGCGGGAACGGCCCACCTCGCTCACCCGGCAGCGGCCGGGGTGGCGGCGGGCCAGCCCGCGGGCCGCGGCGATCGCCCGGGCCACGGTCGGGTAGCTCTCGGTGTCGTTGCACGGGCTGTCGATCCGGCGCGTCCGCCGGCCCGTGTCGGTCATGGCTCTCCTGTCCTCGGGGGCGGGCGGGTCGGCGCGGCCCGGGGGCCTGGGCCGGGAGTCCGGCGCGGGGTCGCGCCGGTCCGCCCGGCACGGCCGGTGCGCGCGCGGCCGACTCCCTCGTCCCGGGGACGCACAGGACCTTCCGGTGGAGCCTTGCCAGTACCGCACGCGGCCTCGGAGCGTGTCAACAGTCGCCGGGGTCCCGCGGTGGGGCCGCGTTCACGTGCCGGGACCTGTCCGTACACCCCCCGGCACGGGCGGTCGCGCGGCCCCGCGGCCGGTCCCGGGGGCGAAGGCGCTCGGGCCGGGGAACACGGCGGTTCGGCTACTCTTGAGGGTCACCCCACCCAGCCGTCGCCGTGCTGAGCGCGCGGCGGTTCCGAACGTCGTAAGGGTTCCTGGTACTCATGACTGTCGAATCGGTCTTCCCACGCCTGGAGGCTCTCCTCCCGCACGTCCAGAAGCCGATACAGTACGTCGGCGGCGAGCTCAACTCGACCGTCAAGGACTGGGACGCCTGCGACGTCCGCTGGGCGCTCATGTACCCCGACGCCTACGAGGTGGGTCTGCCCAACCAGGGCGTCATGATCCTCTACGAGGTGCTCAACGAGCAGGAGGGCGTCCTCGCCGAGCGCACCTACAGCGTGTGGCCGGACCTGGAGGCACTGATGCGCGAGCACGGCGTGCCCCAGTTCACCGTGGACGCCCACCGGCCGGTGAAGGCGTTCGACGTGTTCGGGCTCTCCTTCTCCACCGAGCTCGGCTACACCAACATGCTGACCGCGCTCGAACTGGCCGGCATCCCGCTGGAGTCCCGCGACCGCACCGAGGACCACCCGGTCGTGCTGGCCGGCGGCCACGCCGCGTTCAACCCCGAGCCGATCGCGGACTTCATCGACTGCGCGGTGATCGGTGACGGCGAGCAGGCCGTGCTCGACATCACCAGGATCGTCCGGGAGTGGAAGGCCGAGGGCCGCCCGGGCGGCCGCGACGAGCTGCTGCTGCGGCTGGCCCGCACCGGCGGCGTGTACGTGCCGAAGTTCTACGACGTCGAGTACCTGCCGGACGGCCGGATCGGCCGGGTCGTGCCGAACGCCCCCGGCGTGCCGTGGCGGGTCTCCAAGCACACCGTGATGGACCTCGACGAGTGGCCCTACCCCAAGCAGCCGCTCGTCCCGCTCGCGGAGACCGTGCACGAGCGGATGTCCGTGGAGATCTTCCGCGGCTGCACCCGCGGCTGCCGCTTCTGCCAGGCCGGCATGATCACGCGCCCCGTGCGGGAGCGAAGCATCACCGGCATCGGCGAGATGGTTGACCGCGGACTCAAGGCCACCGGCTTCGAGGAGGTCGGCCTGCTGTCGCTGTCCTCCGCCGACCACACCGAGATCGGTGAGATCGCCAAGGGCCTGGCCGACCGCTACACGGACGACAAGGTCGGCCTGTCGCTGCCGTCCACCCGCGTCGACGCCTTCAACATCGACCTCGCCAACGAGCTCAGCCGCAACGGCCGCCGCTCCGGCCTCACCTTCGCCCCCGAGGGCGGCAGTGAGCGCATGCGCAAGGTGATCAACAAGATGGTGTCGGAGGAGGACCTCATCCGCACCGTCGCCACCGCGTACGGCAACGGCTGGCGCCAGGTGAAGCTGTACTTCATGTGCGGCCTGCCCACCGAGACCGACGAGGATGTGCTCCAGATCGGCGAGATGGCGAAGAACGTCATCCAGAAGGGCCGCGAGGTCACCGGCCAGAACGACATCCGCTGCACCGTCTCCATCGGCGGGTTCGTGCCCAAGCCGCACACCCCGTTCCAGTGGGCCCCGCAGCTGTCCGCCGAGGCCACCGACGCCCGCCTGGCCAAGCTGCGCGACTCGATCCGCGGCGACCGCAAGTACGGCAAGAACATCGGCTACCGCTACCACGACGGCAAGCCCGGCATCGTCGAGGGCCTGCTCTCCCGCGGCGACCGCCGGGTCGGCGCGATCATCCGCGCGGTCTACGAGGACGGCGGCCGCTTCGACGGCTGGCGCGAGCACTTCTCCTACGACCGCTGGATGGCCTCCGCCGAGAAGGGCCTGGCCGGCACCGGCGTCGACGTCGACTGGTACACCACCCGCGAGCGCGGCTACGAGGAGGTCCTGCCCTGGGACCACCTGGACAGCGGCCTCGACAAGGACTGGCTGTGGGAGGACTGGCAGGACGCCCTGGAGGAGGTCGAGGTCGACGACTGCCGCTGGACGCCGTGCTTCGACTGTGGCGTGTGTCCCCAGATGGACACCAAGATCCAGATCGGTCCGACCGGGAAGACGATGCTCCCGCTCACCGTGGTGAACAAGTAGCAGCAGAGGCACCGGAGCGCCCCCGTCGGACTCGTCCGGCGGGGGCGCTCGTGGGTCGGTGCGGGCGGGGGCGGAGCGAGGGGTGGGCGGGGGCGCGTACCCTTTGAGGTGTAAGAGTCCGGACAGTGGCGGGAAATCGCCGCCGCCGCGGACGGGGACCACTGACGAAGGACTGAGCGACCCTGGCACGCCGTACGCCCGACGGTCCGCCGCCCGCGCCGACGGTGCAGCGGATTCGTCTCCGCTACACCAAGCGCGGCCGGCTCCGCTTCACCAGCCACCGCGACTTCCAGCGCGCCTTCGAGCGCGCCCTGCGCCGGTCGGTGGTGCCGATGGCCTACTCGGCCGGCTTCACCCCGCACCCCAAGGTGTCCTACGCCAATGCCGCGCCGACCGGTGTGGCCAGTGAGGCGGAGTACCTGGAGATCGGCCTCGCGGCCCACCGGGACCCGGAGGAGCTGCGCGTCCAACTGGACGAGTCGCTGCCCGAGGGACTGGACGTGATCGACGCGGTCGAGGTGCGGACGTCCAACTTCGTGGAGCGCCTGGAGGCCTCCGAGTGGCGGGTGCGGCTCGACGGCGTCGAGCCGCAGGAGGCGGCCCGCGCGGCCGCCCTGTTCCTCGCCGAGGAGCGGGTCGAGGTCGAACGCCTCACCAAGAACGGTCTGCGCGTCTTCGACGCGCGCGGGGCGGTTGCGGCTCTTGAGGTCCTCCCGTCGCAGGTCGACGGTGGTGCGGACACGGAGGGCGAAGAGACCCGCGATGTTCGGACCGGGCGTCCCTGTGCGATACTGCGCCTGGTAGTACGACACGCCACACCCGCCGTACGACCCGACGACGTGTTGTCCGGTCTCCGTGCGACGGCCGACCTGGCGCCGCCGGTCCCCGCAGAGGTGACCAGGCTGGCGCAGGGGCCGCTCGACGAGGGGACCGGCACGGTGACCGACCCGTTGGCGCTCGACCGCGCCGCGGCCCAGGCCGACCCTCTGGCGGTCGGCGAGCCGCGCGCAACCGCGTCCGCCTAGCGGGCGGAGGCCGGGTCCAGTTCCCCACTGGGCCCGCTGGTTCTCCAGGCCCCCGCTGCTCCCCAGGGGAGCGAGCGTCGTCGAAGCACAGGCCGGCCTCTTGCGGCCCGCCGACCCCGATGGTCGGTGGGCCCGAGGACCCCGTCCGGGAGCCACCCGGGGTTGGGGGACGGCGCAGCTTGGGAAAACCTCAGAAGACTGGTCAGACCAGAAGACTTTCGACACCCCGCCGAGGGCGGGGCGCCGAGCGAGACTACGAGCCCCTGTGCGGCCTCGCGTCCGCGCGGCGGCACCGTGAGAGGGTCCGGGCCGAGCATCGTCGTGATGCCGGCCGGCCACCGGTGCCGTGCCGTGCCCGGATGCGGAGCCCGGGGGCCTGACGGGAGATCCACCCGCATGCTCGATAACACCGATCCGCAGCAGTCTGCGGCAACGGAACCGAACGACACCGCCGCGACCGGCGGCGACAGCGCGTCCGCCGCGCCGCCGCGCCGACGTCGCCGCGCCGTGTCCCGCCCGGCCGGAGCGCCGCAGGGCGCTGCCGCCGAGGCCGCCGAGACGGTCGTCCAGGCCGAGGCCGAGGCCACCCGTCCGGCCGAGGCGCCGGTCGCCGAGGCCCCCGCCGCCGAGCCGGCGGCGGAGAAGCCGGTCCGGGCCCGCCGCACCCGTAAGCGGGCCGAGGCGCCCGCCGGAGCGCCCGAGGCCTCCTCGATCGTGGTCACCGCGCCGGAGGCCGAGCCGGCCCCGGTCGCCGCCGCGAAGGCGGAGAAGGCCCCCCGGGCGGGGAAGGCCGAGAAGGCCGAGAAGACGGAGACGGAGCCGGCGGAGAAGCCCGTGCGGGCCCGTCGGACCCGCAAGAAGGCCGAGCCCGAGGCCGCCCCCGCGGTCGAGGCGCCCGCCGCCGCGGCGGAGCCGGTGGTCGTCGAGGCCCCCGCCGCCGCCGAGGCCCCCGCCGCCGTGGAGGAGTCGGCCGCCCCGGCGCGCCGTCCCCGCCGCCGCCGGGTGGTCGAGGCCGCCCCCGTGGTGGTCGAGGAGCCGGTGGCCGAGGAGGCCGAGGTCGAGGAGCCCGTGGCCGAGGAGGCCCCGGTCGAGGAGCCGGTCGCCCCGGCGCCGGTCGTCGAGGCCGCCGAGCCGCCGCAGCGGGTCCGCCGCCGCGCGGTCCGCCCGTCCACCGCGATCTTCCAGGCCCCGGTCTTCCAGGAGCCCGCCCCCTTCGTCGCCCCGACCGCTCCGGCGGCCCAGGCGGCCCCGGTCGCCCAGCCCGCCCCCGCCGCCGCGCAGCCGGCCGCCGTCGAGGCGAAGTCCGCCCCGGCCGCGCCGCAGCGCGAGGAGGAGGAGTTCGAGTACAGCGGTGTCGGCCGCCGTCGCCGCACCTCGGTGCGGGTGCAGACCCCCGCCCGGGGTCGGCGCTCCGCCGCCGCGGAGCGGGTCGAGGCCCCCGCCGCGAAGGCCCCCGCCGTCAAGGCCCCGGCCCCCGTCAAGGCTCCCGTCGTGGTCGAGCCGCCCGCCGCCGTGGAGACCCCGGCCGTCGCCGCCCCCGCCACCGGCCCCGAGGCCGAGGACGAGTGGGAGGACGGTCGCCCGTCGCGCCGCCGCCGCCGGGGTGGCCGTCGCCGCCGTCGCGGTGAGGCCGACGAGGAGGCCGAGGCCCCCGAGACCGAGCAGCCCGCCGTCGAGGAGCCGGTCGCCGCGGCCGCCGACGAGGACGACGAGGACGACGACGACCTGGCCGCCGGCCTGTCCTCCTCGCGCCGCCGTCGCCGCCGTCGCCGCCGCAGCGGTGAGGCCGGCGCCGTGGAGGTCGCCGAGACCACCGAGGACGGCGTCCGCACGGTGGTGAAGGTGCGCGAGCCGCGCCGCCGCTCCACCGAGCCGTCCTTCGACCCGGACGAGGTGCAGTCCATCAAGGGCTCCACCCGTCTGGAGGCCAAGAAGCAGCGCCGCCGCGAGGGCCGCGAGCTGGGCCGCCGCCGGGTGCCGATCATCACCGAGGCCGAGTTCCTGGCCCGCCGCGAGTCGGTCGAGCGCGTCATGGTGGTGCGCCAGAACGGCCAGCGCACCCAGATCGGCGTCCTCGAGGACGGCGTGCTCGTCGAGCACTACGTCAACAAGGAGCAGGCCACCTCGTACGTCGGCAACGTCTACCTGGGCAAGGTCCAGAACGTGCTGCCGTCGATGGAGGCCGCGTTCGTCGACATCGGCAAGGGCCGCAACGCGGTCCTGTACGCCGGTGAGGTCAACTTCGGCGCGCTGGGCGGCCACGGCGGTCCGCGTCGGATCGAGTCGGTGCTGAAGTCCGGCCAGTCCGTGCTGGTCCAGGTCTCCAAGGACCCGATCGGCCACAAGGGCGCCCGCCTGACCAGCCAGATCTCGCTGCCCGGCCGCTACCTGGTCTACGTGCCCGAGGGCTCGATGACCGGCATCTCCCGCAAGCTGCCGGAGAACGAGCGCGCCCGTCTGAAGCAGATCCTCAAGAAGATCGTCCCGGACGACGCGGGCGTCATCGTGCGCACCGCCGCCGAGGGGGCCTCCGAGGAGGAGCTGACCCGCGACGTCCAGCGCCTCCAGCAGCAGTGGGAGGACATCCGGAAGAAGGCCACCTCCGGCAACGCCCCGGCCCTGCTGTACGGCGAGCCGGACATGACCGTCCGGGTCGTCCGCGACATCTTCAACGAGGACTTCACCAAGGTCATCGTCTCCGGCACCGAGGCGTGGAGCACCATCCACGACTACGTTGCCAACGTGGCCCCGGACCTCGCCGGGCGGCTCCAGCGCTGGACCTCCGAGGTGGACGTCTTCGCGACCTACCGGATCGACGAGCAGCTGATGAAGGCGCTGGACCGCAAGGTCTGGCTGCCCAGCGGCGGCTCGCTGGTGATCGACCGCACCGAGGCGATGATCGTCGTCGACGTCAACACCGGGAAGTTTGTCGGCCAGGGCGGCAACCTGGAGGAGACGGTCACCCGGAACAACATCGAGGCGGCCGAGGAGATCGTGCGCCAGCTGCGGCTGCGCGACCTCGGCGGCATCATCGTGATCGACTTCATCGACATGGTCCTGGAGTCCAACCGCGACCTGGTGCTGCGCCGTCTGCTGGAGTGCCTGGGCCGGGACCGGACCAAGCACCAGGTGGCGGAGGTCACCTCGCTGGGCCTGGTCCAGATGACCCGCAAGCGGGTCGGCCAGGGCCTGCTGGAGTCCTTCTCCGAGCCGTGCGTGCACTGCAACGGCCGCGGCGTGATCGTCCACATGGAGCAGCCGAGCGCCCACACCCACACCCACACCCACACCGGTGGCGGCGCGGCTGCTGTCGAGGCGGGCGCGGGCAGCGGCAAGCGTCGGCGCCGGGGCAAGGGCGGCGCCGGGAACGAGGAGTCGCCGGCCGTCGAGGCGGCCGGGTCCGTCTCGGTCGAGGAGGCCGACGAGGACTTCGAGATCGTCGAGACCGCGCCGGTCCGCGAGGAGATCGAGGGCCAGCTGGCCATCGAGGTTCCGGGCGAGGCCGAGGTCGAGGCCGAGGTCGTGGCCGAGCCGGTCGCCGCCGCGCCGGTCGTGGTCGAGGCCCCGGTCGAGGAGCCGGTCGCCCCGGCTCCGGCCGCCGCCCCCGCCGGACGGCCCCGCCGTCGGGCGGTCCGCAAGGCGACGGCTCCGGCCGGTGCGCCGGCCGGAGCGGAGATCGTGGTGCTGCAGGCCAAGGCCGAGGCGGCCCTGGAGTCGGCCCTGGCGGCCGTCTCCCCGGCGGCCCAGGCCCCGGCGGCCCAGACCCCGGTCGAGGAGCCGCAGGCCGAGCCGGCCGCGGTCGAGGAGGCCCCGGCCGAGGCCGTGGCCGAGCCGGTCGCCGTCGAGGCCCCGGAGGCCGTCGAGGCCGCCGCTGCCGAGGCCGCCCCGGACGCGACCGAGGAGCCCGCCGAGGAGGCGCCGGCCCCGAAGAAGCGGGCGGCCCGCAAGACCGCCGCCAAGAAGACCACCGCCACCGTCGCCAAGAAGACGACGACGGCGGCGAAGAAGACCACCGCCCGCAAGACCGCCACCAAGCGGACGAGCGCGGCGGCCAAGAAGGCGGCGGCCGCCGAGGGTGATACGGCGGCCGAGTAGGGCCCGGTCCCGGGCGGACACCCTCCGCCCGGGACCCGTACGGGCCGGTTTGCCCCAGCGGCGACCGGCCCGTATTCTTGACCACTGGCGTGTCTACGCCTTGCTCCCGAGCACATCACCTCCCGGTCCTTGCAAGAGGACGGCCCCTCGTAAGGGGGGACGGGGGAGGCCCCTGTGTCCGTACCCAGGTGGCTGGCATCGAGAGTTCCGACCGAGTTGGGAAAGTAGGTACCGCATGTACGCGATCGTTCGCGCAGGCGGCCGCCAGCACAAGGTCGCCGTCGGCGACGTGCTGGAGATCGACCGTATCGAGGCCAAGCCGGGTGACTCGGTGGAGCTCTCCACCATCCTGGTCGTCGACGGTGAGGCCGTCACCTCCGACCCGTGGGTGCTGGCCGGCGTGAAGGCTCACGCCGAGGTGGTCGACCAGACCAAGGGCGACAAGATCGTCATCCTGCGCTACAAGAACAAGACGGGCTACCGTCGCCGTCAGGGTCACCGCCAGCGCCACACCGCGGTGCGCATCACCAGCATCGACTCGGTCAGCAAGTAAAGGGGATAGCGAAAAATGGCACACAAGAAGGGCGCAAGCTCTACTCGTAACGGCCGTGACTCGAACGCCCAGCGCCTCGGCGTGAAGCGCTTCGGCGGCCAGGTCGTCTCCGCCGGCGAGATCATCGTCCGCCAGCGCGGCACCCACTTCCACCCGGGTGCCGGTGTCGGCCGCGGTGGCGACGACACCCTGTTCGCGCTGACCGCCGGTGCTGTGCAGTTCGGCACCCGCCGCGGCCGCAAGGTCGTCAACATCGTGGCCGTCGAGGCCTGAGTCACACCAGACTCACAATGAAGGGTGGGCCGGAATGTTCCGGTCCACCCTTCATGCTTTACAGGTAGAACACTGACTTCTTCGTACTGGAGGCACAACCATGACCACCTTCGTGGACCGCGTCGAACTTCATGTCGCCGCGGGCAACGGGGGCCACGGCTGCGCCTCCGTGCACCGCGAGAAGTTCAAGCCGCTCGGCGGCCCGGACGGCGGTAACGGCGGGGACGGCGGCAGTGTCGTCCTCACCGTGGACGCGCAGGTCACCACCCTGCTCGAATACCACCACTCGCCCAAGCGCAAGGCCACCAACGGCAAGCCCGGCGCCGGCGGCAACCGCACCGGCGCCCTCGGCCAGGACCTCGTCCTCCTCGTGCCGGACGGCACCGTCGTCCTGGACCGCGAGGGCAACGTGCTCGCCGACCTGGTCGGCCACGGCACCAGCTTCGTCGCCGCCCAGGGCGGCCGCGGCGGCCTCGGCAACGCCGCGCTCTCCTCCGCCCGCCGCAAGGCGCCCGGCTTCGCGCTGCTCGGCGAGCCCGGCGACGCCCGTGACATCGTCATGGAGCTCAAGTCCGTCGCCGACGTCGCCCTGGTGGGCTACCCGAGCGCCGGCAAGTCCTCGCTGATCTCCGTGCTCTCCGCCGCGAAGCCGAAGATCGCCGACTACCCCTTCACCACCCTGATCCCCAACCTCGGCGTGGTCACCGCCGGCGACACCGTCTACACCATCGCCGACGTCCCTGGGCTCATCCCCGGCGCCAGCCAGGGCCGCGGCCTCGGCCTGGAGTTCCTGCGCCACGTCGAGCGCTGCTCGGTCCTGGTCCACGTGCTGGACTGCGCCACCCTGGAGCCCGGCCGCGACCCGCTGACCGACCTGGAGACCATCGAGGCCGAACTCTCCGAGTACGGCGGCCTCGACGACCGTCCGCGACTGGTCGCCCTCAACAAGGTCGACGTGCCGGACGGCCAGGACATCGCCGACCTGACCCGCGCCTCCCTGGAGGAGCGCGGCTACCGGGTCTTCGAGGTGTCGGCCGCCTCCCGCAAGGGCCTGCGCGAGCTCAGCTTCGCCCTGGCGCAGATCGTCGCCGAGGCCCGCGCGGCCAAGCCGCTGGAGGAGTCCACCCGGATCGTGCTGCGGCCCACCGCCGTCGACGACGAGGGCTTCACCATCATCGAGGAGGACGGCGTCTTCCGTATCCGCGGCGTCAAGCCGGAGCGCTGGGTCCGCCAGACCGACTTCTCCAACGACGAGGCCGTCGGCTACCTCGCCGACCGGCTGGCCCGCCTCGGCGTCGAGGACAAGCTGTGGAAGGTCGGCGCCCACGAGGGCGACACCGTCGTCATCGGCTCGGACGAGAACTCCGTCGTCTTCGACTGGGAGCCGACCATGGCCGCCGGCGCCGAGATGCTCGGCCGCCGCGGCGAGGACCACCGGATGGAGACCCAGCGTCCGGCCGTCGACCGCCGCCGCGAGAAGCAGAAGGGCCGCGACGCCGCCGAGGCCGAGTACCTCGCCTTCGAGGCGCTCTCCAGCGGCCGCCAGGCCTCCATCCAGGGTGACGACGAGGACAGCTGAGTCCCCGCCGCGAGCCTCGCGAGCCCCCGCCGCCCCGTCAACGGGCGGCGGGGGCTCGCGCGTTGACGGTCCGGGCGGTCCGGCCGGACCGCCCCGCGGGCCGTCCGGGCGCCGTCCGGCGGCTGGAACGCGGTGCGGGCCGGGCGGCCCGATCGCGTAGATTGCGGGGGATACGGCCGGGCCGGGCCCGCCGCCAGCGCACCACACCGGAAGGGCGAGACCCGAGATGAGCGAGGACGAACTGCGGGCGGAGGTGCTGACCGCCCGGCGCATCGTCGTCAAGGTCGGCTCCTCCTCACTCACCACCGCCGCCGGCGGCATCGACGCCGACCGGGTGGACGCCCTCGTCGACGCGCTCGCCAAGGTCCGCACCCGCCCGGACGCCCCCGAGGTGGTGCTCGTCTCCTCCGGCGCCATCGCCGCCGGCCTCGCCCCGCTCGGCCTGGAGCGGCGACCCAAGGACCTCGCCCGCCAGCAGGCCGCCGCCAGCGTCGGCCAGGGCCTGCTGATCGCCCGCTACACCGCCTCCTTCGCCCGCTACGGGCTGCGCGTCGGCCAGGTCCTGCTCACCGCCGAGGACGCCAGCCGGCGCGCCCACTACCGCAACGCCTACCGCACCCTGGACCAGCTGCTGGCGATGGGCGCGATGCCGGTCGTCAACGAGAACGACACCGTCGCCACCGCCGAAATCAAGTTCGGCGACAACGACCGGCTGGCCGCGCTCGTCGCCCACCTCGTCCGCGCCGACCTGCTCGTGCTGCTCTCCGACGTCGACGGCCTCTACGACGGCGACCCCAGCCGCCCCGGCAGCAGCCGGATCGCCCGGGTCGCCGGCCCGCACGACCTCGACGGCGTCGAGATCGGCAGCGCCGGCAAGGCGGGCGTCGGCACCGGCGGCATGGTCACCAAGGTCGAGGCCGCCCGGATCGCCACCGGCGCCGGCATCCCGGTCGTCCTCACCGCCGCCAGCCACGCCGCCGACGCGCTCGCCGGCCGCCCCACCGGCACCCTGTTCCTGCGCACCGGCAGCCGCTCCTCCGACCGGATGCTCTGGCTCGCCCACGCCAGCAGCCCGCGCGGCACCCTGCACCTGGACGCCGGGGCCGTCGAGGCCGTGGTCTCCGGCGGCGCCTCGCTGCTGCCCGCCGGGGTCACCAAGGTCGACGGCGAGTTCGCCGCGGGCGATCCGGTGGACCTTCTTGCCGAAAACGGCCACATCGTGGCGCGCGGACTGGTCAACTTTGATGCGAGGGAGTTGCCCCGCCTGCTCGGCCGGTCCACCCGGGACCTGGCCCAGGAGTTCGGCGCCGCCTACGAGCGGGAGGTCGTCCACCGCGACGACCTGGTCGTCCTGCGCGGCTGACCCGCCGTCGGACCGCCGGGAACAGGGGCGGCTCCGTGCGGGGAGCACGCCCGGCCACGGGCGAGGAGGGGCGCGGTCGGATCCGCGTCGGCCGGGGCCGGCGGGCACGACGACACGACATCGCCGAACAGGAGGCCGCCGGTGGAACGCAGGCGCGAGGCAGCGCTGACCGGAGGAACCGCGGGCCGACGGCTGACCAGCATCGACGGCGGCGGGGACGAGGGCCCCGGCGGACCGGCCGGTCCGCCGGAGGGTCCCGGCACGGTGCGCCGGCTCCCCACGGAGCGGCACACCTCGGCCGAACCGCCCGCCGCGCCCGACCAGGCCCGGCTCTGGCACGTGGTGCTCAGCGTGGCCGGGCCGGTCACCCCGCTGACCGAGCTGCGGGCCGGGCTGGAGCGGCTGGCCCACGACCACTCGTTCTTCCTGACCGCCCGCTACGCCGCCGACCACGCCGAGATCCGCTACTGGGAGCAGGCCCGGGACCTGCACGACGCGGCGGCGATCGCGCTGCGGCTCTGGGGCGAGCACAAGGCGACGGCCAAGCTGCCGCCGTGGGAGATCGTCGGCCTGGAGGTGGTCGACCGGGCGACGTACCACAAGCGCGTCGCCGAGGGCTTCGCCGGCCCGCCCCCGCAGCTGGGCGGCGTCCACCCCTACTGACCCCGCCGACGGCCGGACGGCGCCGGGGCAGGCGCCGGGAACGGCGTCTCACCCGGCGAAATGGGGCGGGGGAGCGGCGACGGCCTCCACTACCCTGGGCGCATGAGCAGCGACCCCGCCTCCGCCGACAGCCCCGTCCTCGCCGTAGCGCGCCGAGCCAGGGAGGCCGCCGCGGCGCTCGCCCCAGTGCCGCGCGCCGCGAAGGACGCCGCGCTGCGGGCGATCGCCGACGCCCTGGTCGCCCGCACCGCCGAGATCACCGCCGCCAACGCCGAGGACGTCGACCGGGCCCGCGCGGCCGGCACCCCCGAGTCGGTGGTCGACCGGCTCACCCTCACCGAGGAGCGGATCGCCGCCATCGCCTCCGACGTCCGCGACGTGGCCGGCCTGCCCGACCCGGTCGGCGAGGTCGTCCGCGGCTACACCCTGCCCAACGGCCTGGACGTCCGTCAGGTCCGGGTGCCGCTCGGCGTGGTCGGCATCATCTACGAGGCCCGCCCCAACGTCACCGCCGACGCCGCCGCGCTCTGCCTGAAGTCCGGCAACGCCGTGCTGCTGCGCGGCTCGGCCTCCGCCTACCGCTCCAACACCGCCCTGGTCGCCGTGCTGCGCGACGCCGTCGCCGGGGCCGGGCTGCCGGCCGACGCGATCCAGCTCGTCCCCGGCGAGAGCCGGGACTCCGTCCAGGAGCTGATGCGCGCCCGCGGCCTGGTCGACGTGCTCATCCCGCGCGGCGGCGCCTCGCTGATCCGCACCGTCGTCGAGGGCTCCACCGTCCCCGTCATCGAGACCGGCACCGGCAACTGCCACGTCTACGTGGACGCCGAGGCCGACCTCGCGATGGCCGTCGGCATCCTGCTCAACTCCAAGGCCCAGCGGGTCAGCGTCTGCAACTCGGCCGAGACCCTGCTCGTCCACCAGGACATCGCCGACGCCTTCCTGCCGCTCGCGCTCGCCGCGCTCGCCGGGGCCGGGGTCACCGTGCACGGCGACGAGGCGGTGCTCAAAGCCGCGGAGGGCACCGGCGCCACCGTGCTGCCCGCCACCGACGAGGACTGGGAGACCGAGTACCTGTCGTACGACATCGCGGCCGCCGTCGTGCCCTCGCTGGACGCCGCCGTCGCGCACATCCGCCGCTGGACCTCCGGCCACACCGAGGCCATCGTCACCGGTTCGCAGACCGCCGCCCGCCGCTTCACCAAGCTCGTCGACTCGACCACGGTCGCCGTCAACGCCTCGACCCGGTTCACCGACGGCGGTGAGTTCGGCTTCGGCGCCGAGATCGGCATCTCCACCCAGAAGCTGCACGCCCGGGGCCCGATGGGCCTGCCCGAACTGACCAGCACCAAGTACATCGTCACTGGTGACGGCCATGTCCGGGGCGAGGCGACGCAGACCGTGGGCGGCGCCGCCGACGCCGGCTGAACCCGCCCCGCCCGGGGCCCGGCGGCCCCGCCGTCACACGGGCGACGGACCAACTGGCCCGAGCCCCAGACAAATCGCCCGCCCGGTAATACGCTGAATCCGTGGCTGACGATGTGGGGGGCTTGCCGTACCCCGACGGTGCCGACCACGGTGGTGCGGACGACGAGTTCGCCACCGTGGTCTTCGACGAGGCGTTCGTCCGGTCCGCCGCCGTGCACGAGCCGACGGCCAAGGAGCGGCAGCTCGCCGCCGCCGAGGCCCGTCTCGAGCCGGACGCGGCCGGACCGGGCTGGGGCTTCGAACCCCCGGCCCCGGACGGACTGCCACTGGAGCTGCGCCCGTACCCGAGCCGGCTCGACGACGACCGCCTCTATCCCGATCCGTGGTCCGGCCCCGGCCGGACCGGCGGACGGCGCTCGCGGCGCTGGCGCCCGGGCGGATTCGACCCGATCGGCGCCGGCCGCGGCCGGTACGTCGCCCAGCAGCGCTGGCACCGGCCGGTGGCCTGGGTGCTCGCCGTGATCATGGGCGTGAGCCTGGTCGCGGTGGCCGTCGCGGCGATCTACCAGGGCGTGGGCGGGGCCGGCGGCTCCCCCCAGCGGCCCGGGTCCGGCAGCAGCAGTGCCGGGGTCGACCCGGCGCCGCCGCCGGCCGAGCCGTCGCTGGTGGTCACCGGCCCGGCGGGCTGAGCCGCTGCCCGGCGGGCGGGCCGGTCCGGCGCGCCCCGGGGCGGCTGCCACCGGTCACGGAGAGCTTCCGGTGATCTGTCGCAGGACCCTCGTGGCGGAGCGGGGACGCGCCTTACCCTGGTGTCATGGGTGACCCGCGCGAGCCTCCGGAGGGTGCGCCCGACGGTGGTTCGGGGAACGAGGACGAGTACCGGTCCGTCGTGTTCGACGAATCGTTCGTCCGGGCTGCCCGGATCCAGGAGCTGTCCGCGCGCGAGCGGCTCTCCGGCTCCTTCGCCCGCGCCACTCGGCCCAAGGTCCGGCTGGGGCCGCTGGGCAGCGTGCCCCGGCAGGCGCTGGCCCTGCTGCTGGTGATCCTGCTGGCGTTCGGCGCCGCCGTGTACTTCGGTGTCACCTCGCCGACCCGGCCCACCGCCCGGCCCCAGGGCAGCCAGCTGACCGTGAGCCTGGTGGCGCTGACCCCGCCCTCGTCGGTCCGTCCGGTGGCCGACCCGGCGAACCCGTTCGTCTCCCTGCCGCCGGGCTACAGCGACGGCGCGGTCGGGCTGGGGACGCCCGCCGGGGCGGCCAGCGGCCACTTCTCCCGGGTCGAGGTGACCAAGGCCCTCGACACCGTGCAGCGCTACCTGGTGGCCTCCTCGCTGTCGCCCGCCGTGCTGGTGCAGGGGGCGACCGCGGAGGTGCGGGCCTTCGTCACGCCCGGTGAGCAGGCCCAGTTCGACGCGAGCGTGCTCCAGCCGACCGACGACCGGCACCACGCGCTGACCGGCTGGCTGGTCCGCTTCGACCCGGCGCAGGTCGCGCTGGCCGCCGACACCGTGAAGGTGGCCGGGGCGATGCGGATCGACGAGGCGGACAGCGGCACCCTGCGGATCACCACCGACCACACCTTCGTCTACGCGCTGAAGGCCGCCGGGGCGCCCGCCGGGGCGCCGGTCACCCTGGAGACCGTGCGGCGGCAGCTGACCTTCGAGTTCGACCGGATCGACCTGGCGGCGGCGCAGCTGCGGTTGGTCGACTCGGTGCTGCAGGCCGGGCCGGCGCCGTGCGACGGCTCGCTGGCCGGGGTGGTGCAGCCGGTGCTGGCCGGGACGGATCCCGCCGCTCCGCCCAGTGGGCCGGCGGCGGTGGACCCGGGCAACCACGCCCGGCCGGCCTGGCAGGTGTGCGGGGTGCTGGCGGGCGGCTGAGCGTCCCGGCTCCTCGCCGGACGGGCGGACGGACGGACGGTCGGGCGGTCGGACGGGCGGTTGGACGGACGGCGGCGGTCGGGCGGTCGGCGGGCGGGGCCGGAACCCCCGGCGGCCCCCGGTCGGGGTGACCGGGGGCCGCCGGGGCCGCCGCGGGGGCGGGGCCGGGCTCAGTTCGTCCCGGACGCGCCGTCGTTGCCGCCGTCGCCGCTGCCGCTTCCGTTGGTGGAGCCGTTGGTGGAGCCGTTGCCGCCGGCGCGGGCCCCGGCGAAGGTGTCGCGGAGCTTGCCGCCGACGGTCGCCGCGCCGCCCGCGACATCGCGGATCAGGCCCATCAGCGGGTCCTTGCTCTCCTTCACCGAGGTCGTGTAGTGGTCGGCCGCCGCCCGCCACTGGTCGCCCACCGAGGTGTTCGGGTCGTCGGTGCGGCGCGGGTAGGCGCCGGCCAGGATGGAGCGGTAGTCCTCGCTCTCGGCCCACTTCTTCAGCTGGGCGACCCGGACCACCGCGAACGGGTGGCTCTGCGGCAGCACCTGCAGCAGCTTGAGCACGCCGTCGCGCAGGTCGCCGGCCTTCTCGTACTCCTCGGCCTGCTCCAGGAAGGCGTCCACGTTCATCTCGGCCAGGTTGTGGCCGCCGGCCAGCTTCATCAGCGCCCGCATCGAGGCCTGGAGGTCCTGCCCGGCGAGCAGGCCGGCTCGGTCGCTGGAGAGCTCGGCCTTGCGGAACCACTCCTTGAGCGCGGTGACGATCGCCATGATCGCCAGATTGCCGAGCGGCACCCAGGCGATCCGGGCGGCGATGTTGGTGAGGATCATCAGCATCGTCCGGTAGACCGCGTGGCCGGACATCGCGTGACCGACCTCGTGGCCGATCACCGAGCGGAGCTCCTCCTCGTCCAGCAGCTCGACCAGGCCGCTGGTGACCACGATCACCGGCGTGTCGATGCCGATGCAGAACGCGTTGACCGCCGGGTCCTGGCTGACGTAGAGGTCCGGCACCTTGTCGAGGTCGAGCACGTAGGCGGCGTCGCGCACCATGCCGTGCAGCTCGGGGAACTGCCGCTCGGAGGTCTTCACGGCGGTGGCCAGGAACATCAGCCGGATCGAGCGCTCGGAGACCAGGCCGGCGAGCTTCTTCAGCACGTCGTCGAAGCCGGTGAGCTTGCGCAGCGCGACGAGCGCGGAACGGTCGGCCGGGTGTTCCCAGGCCCGGGTGGAGATCTCCGGGAAGCGCTGACGGCGCCGGCTCGGGGTCTTCGCGATCGGGTCGGTCATGGTGTGAGTACCTCCTGTCGACGGCGGCCCCGGCATCCGGCCGGCCCCCGCTGGTCCTTCGCCTGTAACGACTGTCTGTGCAACGTCCGTGGTTGCGTACTCGTCCCCGCGGCCACCCTACGTGTCGTCCGGAGCCCGTCCGGAGCTCGTCCGGAGCCCGGTCGGAGCCGCGCCGGGGGCGGTGGGCGGCCCCGGTGTGAGGGCGGTTTACCCTGAATGCCCGGGGAAAGCCGGGCCACCTCCGGCCTCGGCACCGAGCAGTCCGAGGAGCCCGCCGATGTCCACCGCCGCCCTTGTCAGCCTGGCCACCCCGATCTCCGGGGAGAACGGTCCCGGGCTCTTCCTGCGGATCATCCTGATCGCCTCCTTCGTCGGCGTCGGCCTGCTCGCCTGGATCCTGCTGCGGGCCGGCCGCAACAGCTGACCGGCTCCTGCGGCGGAGCGTCCCCGGCCGAGGGCTCACGGCGGTTCAGACGTGGTGGGCCGCCGAGCGGTTGCCCTGTAACCCCCCGTACGATGACGGGTGGGCCCTCACCGGCCCGAACGACACCCCTGTCCGTCATCCGAGCCGAGAAGGTCCCGCCGACCATGAGCACTGCCGCCGCACTCCCTGTCCTGAACCTTCTCGCCAACGAGAGCGAGGGGGGCAACCACGACAGCCTCAACCCGTACCTGACGGGTGGCGCCGCGTTCTTCGTCCTTCTGCTGCTGCTCTTCGTGACCACCCGCTTCAACCGGGACCGCTGACCCGGACGCGGTGGCCCGGCCGACGGCGGCCCGGGGTGCGGAACCGCCCCCGGGACGCCCGGCACCCGGCCGTTCCCGCACCGTAACGGGCGTCGCGTAAGGTGTGGCGCCATGGGAGAGCAGACCGGGAGTCCCGGTGTACCGGCGCCGGCGAAGCGTCGTCTCGGCGTCATGGGCGGCACCTTCGACCCGATCCACCACGGGCACCTGGTCGCGGCCAGTGAGGTCGCCAGCGCGTTCCACCTGGACGAGGTGATCTTCGTCCCGACCGGGCAGCCCTGGCAGAAGAGCGACCGTGAGGTCACGCCGGCCGAGGACCGCTACCTGATGACGGTCATCGCCACCGCGGAGAACCCGCAGTTCTCGGTCAGCCGGATCGACATCGACCGCGAGGGACCGACCTACACCGTCGACACCCTGCGCGACCTGCGGGCGCTGCACCCGGACGCCGACCTCTTCTTCATCACCGGCGCCGACGCGCTCGCCCAGATCCTCTCCTGGCGCGACTCCGAGGAGCTCTTCTCGCTCGCCCACTTCATCGGCTGCACCCGGCCGGGACACACGCTGACGGACGCCGGGCTCCCGGTGGGCGGGGTCTCCCTGGTGGAGGTCCCGGCGCTGGCCATCTCCTCCACGGACTGCCGCGACCGCGTCGCCAAGGGCGAGCCGGTCTGGTACCTCGTCCCGGACGGCGTGGTCCGCTACATCGACAAGCGGGCGCTCTACGCGCCGCACCGGACCTGATCCCGGAGGGGCCGACGGATGAGCGAACGCAGGGGACCGCAGGGGCAGCAGCCCGGGCAGCCGGACGACTGGTCGACCGGGCAGTACCAGCCCTACCAGCAGCAGGGCTACGAGCAGCAGCAGTACGACCAGTACGAGCAGCAGCCGGGGATCTACGAGCCAGCGGGGCAGTACGAGTCGACGGGGCAGCACGACCCGTCGGGCCGGTACGAGCAGCCCGGGCAGCACCAGCAGTACGACCAGTACGGGCAGCCGGTGCCCTCCGCGCCCTACGGGCAGGGCCAGTACGGCTACCAGGACCAGTACCAGCAGCAGGGCTACCAGCAGGGTTACGAGCAGCAGCCCGGTCCGTACGGGCAGCAGCCGGCCCAGGGGTACCAGCAGCAGGGCGGCTACGGCTACCAGGACCAGTACCAGCAGCAGGGCTACCAGCCGCAGGAGCCCGCGCAGCCGCAGTCCCCGGCGCAGGCGTACGCGACCGCTCCGATGCCGGCCGTCGTCGAGCCGGAGCCGGCCGCGCCCGCCGCCCCGGTCGCCCCGCGGGCCCGGGTGCCGCGTCCCGCCGCCGCGCCGGCCGCCCCCGCCCGCCCCGAACCGCCGTCCGAGCAGGTCGGCGGCTCCCGCGCGACCCGGACCAGGACCGCCGCCGGCTCCGAGGACAACTACGCCACCGGCGAGTTCACCTTCGTCGACGAGGAGGAGGCGGAGTCCGAGGACGTCATCGACTGGCTCAAGTTCGCCGAGTCCCGCAGCGAGGTGCGCGCCGAGCGCCGCCGGAAGCTCCGCAACCGGCTGATCGGCCTCGTCGCCGTGGCCGCGGTCGCCGGTGCCGGCGCCGGCGGCTACCTCTGGTTCACCCGCGACAAGGGCGACTCCGCCACCGCCGCCGCCGGTCCGCGCCAGGTCAACGTCGTCCACCTGCGCGACCTCCAGGGCAAGGTCTCCAGCGCGCTGCTGGTCAACGACAACGCCGGCAAGAAGGGCACCGTGCTGCTCCTGCCGGACACCCTGCGGCTGCCCGGCCCCGGCGACCCGCCGGTCACCACCGTCGGCCAGGCCATGGACTCCCTCGGCGCCTCCGGCACCCGGGACGGCCTGACCACCGTGCTCGGCGCCCCCGTCGCCGGCACCTGGCGGCTCGACACCCCCTACCTGGAACTGCTGGTCACCCAGCTCGGCGGCGTCCGGGTGGACACCGACGCCGAGGTCCACGAGGGCGGCCGGCCCGACGGCAAGGTGCTCGCCGCCGCCGGGAAGAACACCCTGCTCGGCGGAAAGGCCGCGGTCGGCTACGCCACCCTCCAGAACACCGGGGAGAGCCGCGACGCCCAACTCGCCCGCTTCGGCCAGGTGATGGACGCGGTGGTGCGCACGATGCCGGTCGTGTTCAAGGACGCCAAGGACGACGTGCACCGGATGAACGCGGTGCTCGACCCCTCCCTGCCCGAGGACGCGCTCGCCGGAGTGCTGGTCCAGCTCGCCCAGCAGTCGAAGGACGGGAAGTTCGGCACCGCCACGCTGACCGTCAAGCCGGACGGCTCGCTGGACGAGGCCACCGCCGGCAAGCAGGTCAAGGACGTGCTCGGCGGCACCGTGAAGTCCGCGACCAGCGCCGACGCGCCGGCCCGGGTCTCCGTCCAGGACGCCTCCGGAAACGACCTGGCGGCGCCCGCCGCCCAGGTCCAGGTGGTCAACGCGGGCCTCACCTTCGTCCCCGGCGGGGCCAAGGCCGCGCCGCAGGCCGCCAGTGAGATCCGCTACACCGACGACGCCCGGCAGGCCGCGGCGAAGTCCCTGGCGACCAGCCTCAACCTGCCGGAGACGGCGGTGAAGAAGGTCACCGACGCCCAGAACGCCGACCTGGTCGTGGTGCTCGGCAAGGACTACGCGCCGCCGAAGGCGCCGTAGGGGTCCGCCCGGTCGCGCCGTCCGCGGGGCGCCCCGCGCGCCCGCGCGGGCGGTGCCCCGCCGGCCCGCGGCCCGGCGGTCCCGGAAAACGGTTCCGGGACCGCCGGGGCGGCGTGAGATCCTGGAAGGCGATCCCCGCGCCCCGTGCGCCGGGCGACCCCAAGCAGCCGAGCCGGAAGTACATCGTGACCGCCACTGAGCACAGCCAGGAACTCATCAACGTCGCCGCCCAGGCGGCGGCCGACAAGCTGGCCCACAACATCGTCGCGTTCGACGTCAGCGAGGTGCTGTCGATCACCGACGCCTTCCTGATCGCCTCCGCGAGCAACGACCGCCAGGTCCGTTCCATCGCCGAGGAGATCGAGGACCAGCTGCGCGAGAAGCTGGACATCAAGCCGGTGCGCCGCGAGGGCGAGCGCGAGGGCCGCTGGGTCCTGCTCGACTACCTCGACATCGTCGTGCACGTCCAGCACTCCGAGGAGCGCTCCTTCTACTCGCTGGACCGCCTCTGGAAGGACTGCCCCGAGCTGCCGCTGCCGGAGGACGCCATCGCCTCCCGCAACCGCCCGGACGCCCACGCCGACGCGGCCGGCAACGCCCTGGCCCCGGCCGAGCAGGCCCCGGCAGACGACTTCGGCGCCGAGGACTACAGCTGAGCCGGGAGGCGCGAGGTCCGCGCATCGTCTTCTGGCGACACGGCCAGACCTCCTGGAACCTCGAATCGCGCTTCCAGGGCACCACGGACATCGAGCTGACCGAGGAGGGCGTGCTGCAGGCGCGGCGCGCCGCCCGGCTGCTCTCCGGCCTGCGTCCCGACCTGCTGGTCTCCTCCGACCTCTCGCGGGCCCGCCGTACCGCGGACGAGCTGGCCGAGGTGACCGGCCTGGACGTCCAGCACCACGAGGGCCTGCGCGAGACCTACGCCGGGTCCTGGCAGGGGCTGACCAACGCGGAGATCCGCGAGCGCTACCCGGAGGAGTTCGCGGCCTGGGCGCAGGGCGAACCCGTCCGGCGCGGCGGCGGCGAGCTCGCGACCGAGGTCGCGGACCGCGCGGTGCCGGTGGTGCTCGACGCGGTCGGCAAGCTGCCCGAGAACGGCACCCTGGTGGTGGTCAGCCACGGCGGCACCATCCGCACCGTGCTGGGGCGGATGCTCGGCCTGGAGCCGGAGCTGTGGGAGTGCTTCGGCGGGCTCTCGAACTGCTGCTGGTCCGTGCTGGGCCTCGGCACGCGGGGCTGGCGGCTGCTGGAGCACAACGCCGGCACCCTGCCGCAGCCGGTCATCGGCGACGACACCTGAGCGGTCCGGACACCGTCCGGACGGTGTCCGGGTGGTGCCCGGGCATGGTCGGGACGGTGTCCGGGCGATGTCCGCCGAGGTGTGCCCGGTCGAGGGCGCGGAGCGGGTGCGGGGCGGGGCCGGGAAGGGCGGATTTCGCAGTTCCGGGTCCGACCGGTTAGAGTTTTCCTCGTTCGCACGGAGGGAACGCGGCCCGGAAGGGAAGCGGGAGATCCAGACGACGAGGGGCTGTAGCTCAGTTGGTAGAGCGCTTGCATGGCATGCAAGAGGTCCGGGGTTCAATTCCCCGTAGCTCCACTCCGCACCCGGAGTGTTCCCTCAGGAGACTTTGTGTGTAGCGGGGCTGTAGCTCAGTTGGTAGAGCGCTTGCATGGCATGCAAGAGGTCCGGGGTTCAATTCCCCGTAGCTCCACAGACGAACGGAAGGCCGTCACCCCCGGGTGGCGGCCTTCGGTCGTTCCCGGGGGCGGACCGGCCGGTGGGAACGGTGCGACGGGCGGGGCCGGTCCGGAGAGCGGGGCCGGTGCGGAGGGCGGGGCCGGTTCGGCCGGCGGGGCGGTTCAGCCGACGGGCCCGGTGAACCGGTGGCCGCACGGGGCGGTCCAGCCGCCCGGGGGCAGCGTCGACAGCCGCTCGACCCGGTCACGGTCCTCGGGCCCCTCCGGCGTGTAGACCGCCACGTACGCCTCCGGCACCCCCGGAATCGTCAGGTACGTCGCGTTCAGCCGCATCACCCCCGCCTGCGGGTGCCGGAACACCTTCAGCGCCGTCCGCCGCGTCGACACCTCCTGCCTGGCCCACAGCTCCCGGAACTCGGCGCTCGCCCGCAGCAGCGACCGCACGTACTCCTCCCAGCGCGGCTCCCCGACGTGCTTGCCGTACGCGCCGCGCAGCACCGCGACCATCTGCGGCAGCTGCTCGGCCCGGTTCAGGAAGGGATTGCAGCACTCCGGGCTGGTGACCGTGCACCAGAGGCTGTTGAACCAGCCGTCGCCCGTGCGGGGCCGGCTCGTGGCGAACAGCGCCTCGTAGGCGGAGTTCCAGGCCAGGACGTCGAACCGGCTGTTGGAGACGGCGGCCGGCAGCGGCGCGAGCGCGTCCAGGATCACCTGGGTCGACGGGTCCAGTACCGGCGGGTCCGGGTGCGCCGACGGGCGGACCGCCACCCCGGCCAGCCGGAACAGGTGCTCGCGCCCGGTCGCGTCCAGCAGCAGCACCCGGGCCACCGCCGTCAGCACCTGCGCGCTGGCGTTGATCGGACGCCCCTGTTCCAACCACGTGTACCAGGTCACCCCGACGCCGGCGAGCTGGGCGACCTCCTCGCGGCGCAGCCCGGGGGTGCGGCGGCGCAGGCCGGGCGGCAGACCGACGTCCTCGGGGGAGACCCGGGCGCGGCAGGCGCGCAGGTACTCGGCCAGCTCGGTGCGGCGCCGGTCGCGCGGGGTGGGCGGGACGGGGGCGGGCGGGAGGGTGCCGGGGGTGTCCACGACGGTCATACCCGCCATGGTGCCGCAGCCCGGTGGGGCGCAACAGGTGCTGCCAGTACCAGGATCCGCAGGCTCTAACCACTGGTACCAGGATCCCGCGAGGCTCGATCCATGACCGATCTCCAGACCCGACGCGGCCCGGTCCGGACCGCCCCGCCGACCGGCGCGACCGGTGCCGGGACCGCCGCGGCCCCGGTCGCCAGGCCCGGACTGCTGCTCGCGCTCGTCCTCGGCGGCCAGTTCATGGCCGTGCTCGACACCGCCATCGTCAACGTCGCCGTGCCGACCGTCCGCACCGACCTGCACGCCTCCGGCGCGGCCCTCCAGTTCGTGGTGGCCGGCTACACCGTCGCCTACGCCGTGCTGCTCATCACCGGCGCCCGGCTCGGCGCCCGGTACGGCTACAGTCGGCTCTTCCAGTCCGGCCTGGCCGTCTTCACCGCCGCCTCGCTGGCCTGCGGGCTCGCCCCCGCCACCGGCTGGCTGATCGGCTTCCGGCTGCTCCAGGGCGCCGGGGCGGCCCTGATGGTGCCCCAGGTGATGAGCATCATCCAGCGGACCTTCACCGGCCGGGCCCGGATCCGGGCCCTGGGCCTCTACTCGGCCGTGCTGGCCGGCGGCATCGCGGCCGGCCAGGTGCTCGGCGGCCTGCTGGTCAGCGCGGACCTGTTCGGCTCCGGCTGGCGCCCGGTCTTCCTGGTGAACCTGCCGATCGGCCTGGTGCTGCTCGCGGCCGGGGCCCGGCTGCTGCCCGATCTTCCCGGCGACCGGGAGCGCGGCTTCGACCTGCCCGGCCTGCTGGTGCTCGGCGCCGCCCTCGGCCTGCTGGTGGTCCCGCTGGTGCTCGGCCACGAACTCGGCTGGCCGCTCCGGGGCTGGGTGATGCTCGGCGCGAGCGCGCTGATGTTCGCCCTGTTCGCGGTCGTCGAGCGGCGGATCGCGCGGCGCGGCGGACAACCGCTGATCAACGGGCGCGTCCTCGGCGCGGCCGGTCTGCTGCCGGCCGTCGGCGCGCTGCTCATGATCATGCTGGCCTTCGCGGGCTTCATGTTCTCCTTCGCCCTGCACCAGCAGGCCGGGCTCGGCCACAGCGCCCTGCGGGCCGGGCTCTGCTCCGCGCCGATCGCGGTCGGCTTCGGCGCCGCCAGCCTGTACTGGCAGCGGCTGCCCCGGCGCCTGCACGGCGTCCTGCCGCCGCTCGGCACCGGACTGCTCGCCGTCGGCTACCTGCTGCTCGGCCGGCTGCTGGGCGACGGCTCCGGGGTCGGCGCGGTGCCGCTGCTGCTGACCGCCGTCCTGGGGGTGCTGGCGGGCTGCGCCTACGCGCCGCTGTTCGGGCGGGCGCTCGCCCGGGTGGCACCCGCCGACGCGGCGGACGCCAGCGGGCTGGTGGTCACCGCCGTCCAGCTCGGCCAGGTGCTCGGGATCGCGCTGCTCGGCTCGGTGTTCCTCGGCGCGGTGGACGCGCCGACCTCCGCCCGGGGGTCCGGGCACGCGCTGCTGGTGACCTCGGTCGCCATCGGCGGGGTCGTCGTGCTCGCCGCGGGCCTCGCCGTCCGGGCGGGGCGGGCGGACCGGCGGGAGGCGCGTCGGGAGGAGCGTCGGGAGGAGGAGGGGTAGGGCGGGCGTCCCTACGGGGCTCGGGTCGCGCCGGCGCGGGCGTCCGTGCGGGCCCCGCGGGAACGGATTCGTGGAGCACCCCCCGGACCGTGTAAAGTAAGTGATGTCGCCGAGGGAAACGGAACGGAACCCCCGGTGACATCGCAGGTCGAGGGGCTGTAGCTCAGTTGGTAGAGCGCTTGCATGGCATGCAAGAGGTCCGGGGTTCAATTCCCCGTAGCTCCACAGGAATCGAAGGCCGTCTCCCGGAAACGGGGGGCGGCCTTCGGCGTTCCCGGGGCACCGGCGGGTCCTCGTCCGAGGTGTCGGTGCTGCCCGGCGCCGGCGGTGCAGGCGGTGCTGCCGGCGCTGGTGGGGCCCGGCGCCCGTTCGAGGCCCGCGGCCAGGGTGCGGCGACCGGTTTTCGGTGACCTCCCGACGACGGCCCCCGGCGGACCGCTACCGTCGGAGCCATGGCCGATCTGGAGCGCAGACGCAACGAGGAACTCGCCCGGATACTCCACCAGCTGGGATGGAGCCCGGAGCGGCTCGCCCGCGAGGTCAACCTCACCCTCCCGGCCCGGCTCGCGATCAGCTCCACCGCCCCCTACAAGTGGCGCGACCGGGGCATGGTCCCGCGCAGCCCCCACGACCAGGCCGTCTGCGAGGTGTTCAGCCGCACCCTCGGCATCGCCGTCACCTACGAGCAGCTGTGGGGCCGGATGGGCGGCCACCGGGGCGCCAAGATCCTCTCCCCGCGCCTGCTGACCGACCCGTGGACGGCCGACACCGCCCAGACCGCGCTGCGCGAGACCGCCGCCGACGCCGGACCCGTCCGCCTCACCGACCTCTTCCGCGGCGCCGACCTCGCCGAGGCCGCCCGTCGGCTCACCACCCCGCCCCCGGCCCTCGGCGGCGACGGCGTGCTGTGCGTCGACCCCGCGCTGGTCGGCGAGCTCGCCGCCGCCCACCGCAGCAAGCAGCGGCTGGAACGGTCCTGCGGCGGCGGACTCGTGCTCGGCCCCGCGCGCGCCGAACTGGCCATGGTCACCAAGCTGTTGGAGCTCGGCGCCTACGACGGACCGCTCGGCCGGGCACTGTACGGCGCGGCCGGTCGCCTGGCGGGCCTCGCCGCCTGGGCCGCCTACGACCTCGGTCACGACGCCACCGCCCAGCGGGCGTTCGCGGCGGCGCTGCGCGCCGCCCACCTCAGCGGCGAGCGGCGGGCCGGGGTGGACGTGCTCGGCGGCCTCGTCGTACTGGCCACCGGGAGCGCGGGCGGGCGGGGGCTGGACGTGGTCACGGTGCTGGCCGAGGCGGTGGCGGCGGCCGGCGACGCGCTCGGCCCGGCCGACCGGGCGCTGCAGCTCGGCCGGATCGCCCGCGCGCACGGGCGGCGCGGGGACGCCGCCGGGCTGGCGGAGGCGGCGCGGCGGGCGTTCGCGGAGCTGGACGGGGAGGCCGAGGGGGCGGTCGGCGGGGAGGCGTGGGGGGATCTTGCCGGGATGGTGGGGGAGGGGCACCTGTTCCTCGGCGAACACCGGCGGGCGCAGGAGCTGCTGACGGGGGCGGTGGCGGCGCTCGGGCCGGGGCGCGCCAGGGCGCGGGCGCTGCTGATGGTGCGGCTGGCCGAGTCGCAGCGGCTGGCCGGTGCGGCCGCCGAGGCGGTGCGGACGGCGGACCGGGCGCGGGCGCTCGCCGCCGGGATGCAGTCGGAGCGGGTGGCGCGGGCGTTGCGCGGGATCGACGCGGAGTTCCGCGCGGCGGAGGCGGAGGCGGAGGCGGAGGCTGAGGCGGAGTCGGCGGGGAAGGCGGGGGCTGTGGCGGGGCCTGTGGCGGGGGTGGTCGTGGCGGCGTTCGCCGGGGCGGAGGGTGCCGCGGTGGAGGTGCCGGCGGGGACCGGCGCCTGACGGGCGCGCCCGTGGTCACCCCCGGAGGCGCCCGGCCCCTTGCGGTACCCTGAGCCCATGCGAACCGCGCGCCTGCTCCTTAGTCGGCCGCGCTGACCAGGACCGGCCACGCCCCAGGGCGGAGCCGGAGTCGGCGTGGCACCCCCTCCTGCGAGGGGCTTTTTTGTTTTCCGCCCGGCTCACCGCCCGGCACCGTCCGGGCCCCGGTCCGGACACCCCGCCCCGTCGCCGGCCCTGAACGCCGGTTCGCCAACTGACATCGATGGAGCTTTAAGGACCATGAGCGAGACGACCCCTGCGTCCGGCGCGGCCGACACCGCGACCGCGCCGTTCCGGTACAGCGCTGCCCTGGCAGCCGAGATCGAGTCCCGCTGGCAGGACATCTGGGAGAAGGAGGGCACGTTCCACGCCCCCAACCCGGCCGGCGACCTCGCCGATCCCGCCGCCGCCGACGTCGCCGCGAAGCCGCACAGCTTCATCATGGACATGTTCCCGTACCCGTCGGGTGCGGGCCTGCACGTCGGCCACCCGCTGGGCTACATCGCCACCGACGTGTTCGCCCGCTACCAGCGGATGAACGGCTACAACGTGCTGCACACCCTGGGCTACGACTCGTTCGGCCTGCCGGCCGAGCAGTACGCCGTGCAGACCGGCACCCACCCGCGGGTGTCCACCGAGGCGAACATCGCCAACATGCGCCACCAGCTGCGCCGGCTGGGCCTGGGCCACGACCCGCGCCGCTCGATCGCCACGATCGACCCGGAGTACTACCGCTGGACGCAGTGGATCTTCCTGCAGATCTTCAACTCCTGGTACGACGAGCAGGCCCACCGGGCCCGCCCGATCGCCGAGCTGGTCGCCGCGTTCGCGGACGGCACCCGTGAGGTCCCCGGCGGCCGCGACTGGGCCGCGCTGAGCGGCGCCGAGCGCGAGGAGGTGCTGGGCGAGTACCGGCTGGCCTACGCCAAGGAGGTGCCGGTCAACTGGTGCCCCGGCCTGGGCACCGTGCTGTCCAACGAGGAGGTCACCGCCGACGGTCGCTCCGAGCGCGGCAACTTCCCCGTCTTCAAGTCCAACCTGCGCCAGTGGATGATGCGGATCACCGCCTACTCCGACCGGCTGATCTCCGACCTGGACCTGCTGGACTGGCCCGAGGCGATCAAGCTGCAGCAGCGCAACTGGATCGGCCGCTCCGAGGGCGCCCGGGTCGACTTCGCCGTCGGCGAGCGGAAGATCACCGTCTTCACCACCCGCCCCGACACCCTGTTCGGCGCCACCTACATGGTGCTGGCCCCCGAGCACGACCTGGTCGACACCATCGTGCCCGCCACCTGGCCCGAGGGCACCCCCGAGGCCTGGACCGGCGGCGCCGCCACCCCCGCCGAGGCCGTCACCGCCTACCGCGCCGCCGCGGCCGCCAAGTCCGACGTCGAGCGCCAGGTCGAGGCCAAGGTCAAGACCGGCGTCTTCACCGGCGCCCACGCCGTCAACCCCGTCAGCGGCGAGCCCGTCCCGGTCTTCATCGCCGACTACGTGCTGATGGGCTACGGCACCGGCGCCATCATGGCCGTCCCCGCCCACGACCACCGTGACTTCGCCTTCGCGCGCGCCTTCGACCTGCCCATGCGCTGCGTCGTCGAGCCCACCGACGGGCGCGACGAGAACCCGGCCGGCTGGGACGACGCCTTCGACACCTACGACTCCGTCATCGTCAACTCGGCCCACACCGAGGGTACCGAGGACGGCATCTCGCTGAACGGCCTGGGCGTCGTCGAGGCCAAGGCCGCCGTCACCGCCTGGCTGACCGCCCGCGGCATCGGCGAGGGCACCGTCAACTACCGCCTGCGCGACTGGCTGTTCAGCCGCCAGCGGTACTGGGGCGAGCCCTTCCCGATCGTCTACGACGAGGACGGCGTCATGCACGCGCTGCCCGAGTCGATGCTGCCCGTCGAGGTCCCGCAGGTCGACGACTACTCGCCGCACACCTACGACCCGTTCGACTCCACCTCCACGCCGAAGACCCCGCTGTCCCGCAACGAGGACTGGGTCAACGTCGAACTGGACCTGGGCGACGGCGTGAAGACGTACCGCCGCGAGACCAACACCATGCCCAACTGGGCCGGCTCCTGCTGGTACGAGCTGCGCTACATCGACCCGTCCAACCGCGAGCAGGTCGTCGACCCCGCCAACGAGCAGTACTGGCTGGGCCCCACCGAGCAGAAGCCCGGCGGCGGCGCCGACCTGTACGTCGGTGGTGCCGAGCACGCCGTGCTGCACCTGCTGTACGCCCGCTTCTGGCACAAGGTGCTGCACGACCTGGGGCACGTCTCCTCCGTCGAGCCGTTCCACAAGCTGTTCAACCAGGGCATGATCACCGCCGACGTCTACCGCGACGAGCGCGGCTTCCCGGTGCCCGCCGCCGAGATCGAGGAGCGCGACGGCCAGTACTTCTGGCAGGGCGAGCCGGTCAAGCGCGAGGCCGGCAAGATGGGCAAGTCCCTGAAGAACGCCGTCGCCCCCGACGAGATCGCCGACGAGTACGGTGCCGACACGCTGCGCCTGTACGAGATGTCGATGGGCCCGCTGGACGTCTCCCGCCCGTGGGACACCCGCGCCGTCGTCGGCTCCTACCGCTTCCTGCAGCGGCTGTGGCGCAACATCGTCTCCGAGACCAGCGGCGAACTGGTCGTGACGGACGAGGAGCCGGACGAGGCGACGCTGCGCGCCCTGCACAAGGCCGTCGACGGCGTCCGCGCCGACATGGCCGGGCTGCGCTTCAACACCGCGGTGGCCAAGGCGATCGAGCTGAACAACTACTTGGTCAAGCGCGGCTCCACGCCGCGTTCGGTGGCCGAGCAGGTGGTGCTGATGGTCGCGCCGCTGGCCCCGCACATCGCCGAGGAGCTGTGGCGCCGGCTGGGGCACGGCGACTCGCTGGCGCACACCGACTACCCGGTGGCCGACCCGGCGTACGTCGTCGACGAGTCGGTGACCTGCGTCGTCCAGATCAAGGGCAAGGTCAAGGCCCGGCTGGAGGTCGCGCCGTCGATCTCGGACGCCGAGCTGGAGGCGCTGGCGCTGGCCGACCCGGCGGTCGTCGCGGCGATCGGCGGGGCCGAGGTGCGCAAGGTGATCGCGCGGGCGCCGAAGCTGGTGAACATCGTCACCGGCTGAGGTCGAGGCCGAGGTCGAGGCTGAGGCTGAGGCTGATCTGCTTCGGCGGGGCGGGCGTTCCTTCGGGGCGCCCGCCCTGCGGCGTTCCGGGGGTCTCCGGGGGGTCGGTGAGGGGTCTCCGGGAGGCTCCGGGGGTGCGGCGGGGGGTCTCCGGGGGTGCGGCAGGGGGACGGCGGGCCCCTCGGGACTCGGGGTTCCCCCCGATGCGTCCCTGAACCTTTCCCTGAACTCGGTCCCGGCACCCCCGAACGGTGGCCCGCCCGGCCGGTCCCGGGGCTACGGTGGAACCCTCGGTGGGCCGGCCCGCGTTGGGCCCGGTGGGGGCCGGTTCGGCTGGCGGAAGGCGGCGTGTGATGGAGATTCTCGGGGTGTTGCTCGGAGTCGCCCTGCTCCTCGGGCTCGGGGTGGTGGTGCTCGTCGTCATCGGCCTGGTCAAGGCGGCCCGGGCGGTCGGCGAGAAGGTGGAACGCCAGGAGGCCAAGGCCCGACGGGCCGTGGAGAACGTCACGCTCAAGGCGAAGTCCTACACCCAGACCGGTCCGCAGGGGCAGATCTCCGCCGTCCGCCTCGGACTGCGGACCTCGCTGGACGGCACCCGGCGGGTCCTGGAGGGCGCTGTCGGCCAGGACGGCCAGCTCGGCGAGGCGCTCGCGCTGCTGGGCCGGCTGGACGCCCACGCGGCGGAGCTGGACGGCGAACTGCGGATGCTGGAGCGCGAACCGGACGCCGGGCGGGTCGCGGCGAAGCTGCCCGAGCTGCGGGAGCGGGCCGAGCGGATCACGCACTCGGCGGAGACCATGCGGTGGGCGGCGCAGGACCGGATGCACCGGTTCGCGGCCGACGAGCTGGGGCGGCTGAGCCGGGAGTGCGAGGACGAGGCGGGGGCGCTGCGGCACTGGGACACCGTGTCGGGGGCTCCGGGGGCGGGTACGGCTGCTGGGGCTTCGGGTACGGGTACGGCGGCGAGGGCTTCGGGTACGGCCTCGGCTGCGGGTGACTCGGCCGGTGCGGGTGGCGGTGCCGGCGCGGCGCGGGAGGCCGCCGGCGCCCGGCGCGGGCTCACGGACGGACGGGGCGGGCGGCCCAGCGCCGAGGAGCTCCTCGGCCTCGCCGACCCGGTGGCCAAGCTGGCGCAGCGCCTGCGGAAGCCGACCACCGGCCCCTCGGCCGGCTGAGCGGCCTCCGGATGCTGCCGACCGGCCCGAGCTGGGAGTAACCTCCGCCTCATGGCCGCCGACCTCGCCCTCGTCACCGACTCCACCGCCTACCTGCCCCAGCAGGCCGTCGACCGGCACCGGATCACCATCGTCCCGCTGAGCGTCGCGGTCGGCGACGAGGTGCGTGCGGAGGGCGTCGAGATCTCCCCGAAGGACGTGGCCGAGGCGCTGCGGGGCAAGCACCGGGTGACCACCTCGCGACCCAACCCGGAGGCCTTCGCCGCCGCCTACCGGGCGGCGGCCGAGAGCGGCGCGCGCGGCATCGTCTCGGTCCACATCTCCGGCGAGCTGTCCGGGACGGTGGCGGCCGCCCGGTTGGCGGCCGCCGAGTCCCCCGTCCCGGTGCGGGTGGTGGACAGCCGGTTGGTCGGCATGGCGCTCGGGTACGGGGTGCTGGCGGCGGCCGAGGCGATCGAGGCCGGGCAGCAGCTCGACGAGGCGGCGGCGGCCGTGGTGCGCCGGACCGCCGGGACCAGTGGCTTCTTCTACGTCGACACCCTGGAGTACCTGCGCCGGGGCGGGCGGATCGGCGCCGCGCGGGCACTGCTGGGCTCGGCGCTGGCGGTGAAGCCGCTGCTGCACCTGGCCGGGGGACGGATCGAGCCGCTGGAGAAGGTGCGCACGGCGTCCCGGGCGATCGCCCGGCTGGAGGAGATCGCGGTCGAGCGGGCGGGGGAGCGGGAGGTCGACATCGCCGTCCACCACCTGGCGGCGGAGGAGCGGGCCGAGCCCCTGGCCGAGCGGCTGCGGGGGCGGATTCCGGGGCTGCGCGAACTGTACGTGGCCGAGGTCGGCGCGGTGATCGGCGCGCATGTCGGGCCGGGGCTGCTGGCGGTGGTGGTCTCACCCCGGTGAGGTCTACCGGGTGAGGTCTGCCGGGTGAGGTCTGCCGGGGGACTGTCAACGCCAGCGGGCCCACTTCACTCCTCAGGGTGTGCTCGGCTGTCCACAACCCCGGGGTTGTCCACAGGATTTCGGTAAAGTCCGCGCGCTGCTCGGCCGGTTCCTACCGTGCTCCGCATGACGAACCTGCGCATCGGCGCACGCAAGCGCCACGAGATCCGTCGGGCCCACGAGACCGCCCGCCTGCGGATGGCGGCCCTGCTGCCGGGGGCGGCCGAGCCGCCGGACACCGAGCCCTCGGTGTACACGGCGTCCCCGCCGGGGCGGGGCGACGGCGGTCCGCACGCCGGCACCTCCGAGGGGGCGGCCGAGCGTGTGCCGGACAGGCCGTCCGACGACGGCGTCGCCAGGGGAGTGGCGCCGGGCCCGGCGTCCGAGAGCGGTGAACCGGGCCCCTCGGACCCGGTGGCGGGCGCGGTGGGCGAGGTGCCGCCGGGTCCGTCGTCGTCGCAGTCGTCGTTGCCGCCGGGGCATCCGCTGGTGCTCGAACGCCGGGCGGCGGTCGGCCTGCTCGTCCTCCTGCTGCTCGCCGTCGGCTACGGCGTCCAGCACTTCTGGCTCGCGCGGCCGCAACCGGTGGAGGTGCCGACGGTCGCCGTCGGCCCGCTGGCACCGACCGGGACCTCGGGCGCCGGCCTGCCCGGCGGCGGTCCCGGGTCCCCGGGAGGCGACACCGGCGGCGGGGCTTCCGCCGTCGTGGTGGTCGACATCGGCGGCCGGGTCGCAACCCCGGGCGTCCACACCCTGCCGAACGGTTCCAGGGTGGCGGACGCGCTGCGGGTGGCGGGCGGACCGCTGCCGGGTGCGGACACCAGGAACCTCAACCTGGCCCGCGTCCTGGCGGACGGCGAACAGATCCTCGTCGGCGAGCCGAGTCCCCAGCCGGCCGCGGGAGCGGGCCCGGGACCGCCCCCGGCCGGGCCGTCCAAGCAGCCGGTCAGCCTGAATCGCGCGACCCTCGAACAGCTCGACACGCTTCCCGGCGTCGGCCCGACCCTCGCCCAGCGCATCATCGCCTTCCGCGCCTCCCACGGCGGTGCCTTCCGTTCGCTCGACCAACTCCGCCAGGTGAGCGGCGTGGGCGAGCGCATCTACGCGGAACTCCGGCCGCTGCTCACCCTCTGACGGGCCGTGCGCCGCAGCCGGGCGGCGGTCTCCCCGGTCTGCCCTGTCCCCCCGCTGCTCTGTTTGCTGCTCCCCTTCGCTCCGACGAAAGGAGGTGTCGTCATCGCCACCGTCCTCGCCCCCACCCCTGGCACGGAGCCGGGAACCGGCTCCTCCGCCGGGCCACGGCCGGGTGACCTTCGACTGCTGCTGCCCGCAGGTGCCGCCTGGGCGGTGACCGCCGGCGTTCTCGGGGCGGGCTCCGACCACGGCGCGGCCCTCGCGGTGGCGGTGGGCGCGGCGGCACTCCTCGGCCTGACCCTCCTCGTCCTCGGGACCCGGGCGTTCACCGGTCCGACCCGGGGCCGCTCCGTCGCCGTGACCGCGGCGGTCGTCCTGCTCACCGCGGCCGCCGCCGCTGCCGCCACCCTCCTGCACACCGCCGATCTGCGCCGTGGACCGCTGCCCGAACTGGCCCGGACCGGCGGCCCGGCCCCGGAGGTGGGCCTCGACCTCACCGTCACCGGGGACCCGAGGGTCCGGATCTCCCGCAGTGGCGGATCCGGTGCCGGGCAGAGCCTGCTCACCGTGGAGGCGGTCGTGGACCGCGTCACCGTCCCCGACGGCCTGCTGCCGGGCGAGCCGGGTCCGCGCACCGTCCGGACCCGCACACCCGTCACCGTCCTGGTGCGCGGCGAGGACGTGGCCGCCTGGGAGCCCCTGCTGCCGTCGGCCCGGCTGGTGGCCAGCGTGACCGTCCGGCCACCCGGGGAGGGCGACCACGAGTCGGCGGCACTGCTGATCGCACACGGCGAGCCCCGCGCGTCGGCTCCGCCGAGCCTTCCGCAGCGGATCGCCGGACGGCTCCGGGCGGGCCTGCGCTCGGCCACCGACGGCCTGCCGCCGGACGAGCGCGGACTGCTCCCGGGCCTGGTCGTGGGCGACACCTCCCGGCTGCCGGACGACCTCCGGGAGGCGTTCCGGGACACCGACCTGGCCCACCTGGTGGCGGTCAGCGGGGCCAACCTCGCGATCGTCCTGGGGGTGCTGATCGGCGCCCCGGGGCGTGCCGGGACTGCCGAGCGGCGCGGACTCGCCGCGCTGCTCGGGATCCCGCTGCGCACCACGGCGCTGGTGGGGGCGGCCGTGACACTGGCCTTCGTCACGATCTGCCGCCCCGAGCCGAGCGTGCTCAGAGCGGCGGGCACCGGGCTGATCGGACTGCTGGCGCTGGCCACCGGCCGTCCGCGCCGGGCGGTGCCCGCGCTGGCCGGCACAGCCCTGCTGCTGATCCTCCTCGACCCCTACCTGGCACGCTCCTTCGGCTTCCTGCTGTCGGTGCTCGCCACGGCCGGGCTGCTGGTGCTCGGTCCGCGCTGGGCGGACGCCCTCCGGGCACGGGGCTGGCCCCGGCACCTCGCGGGCGCGGTCGCTGCGGCGGCCGCGGCCCAGGCGCTCTGCGCGCCGGTGACGGTGCTCCTCTCCGGACACGTCAGCCTCGTCGGGATCCCCTGCAATCTGCTGGCCGAACTGGCGGTGGCCCCGGCGACCCTGCTCGGCTTCGCGGTCCTGATCGCGGACCCGTTCTCCCCGGCGCTGGCCCGGTTCCTCGCCGAGCCCGCCGCGGTGCCGACCGGTTGGCTGGCCGCGGTGGCCAGGCACGGCGCCGAACTGCCGGGCGGCCGACTGTCCTGGCCGGGCGGATGGTTCGGCACGGTGAGCCTCGCCGTCGGCACGGCCGCACTGTGCTGGACGGTTCCGTTGCTGCTGCCCGGGCGCTCCGCAGGGCCCCGCCGCCAGGGCTCCCCGCGGGGCTGGATCCGCCCGGTGGTGACAGTAGCCCTGCTGCTGGTCCTGCTGACCGTGCTGCTCCGGCCGCCGCCGCTGGCCCGGATCGCGACCGGCTGGCCGCCGCCCGACTGGCGGCTGGTCATGTGCGACGTGGGGCAGGGCGACATGGTGGTGCTACCGGTGCCGCCCGAGGGCGGCGGGCCGCCGGACAGCGCGGTGGTGGTGGACGCGGGGCCGGATCCGCGGGAGGCCGACCGCTGTCTGCGTGATCTCGGGATCGACCGGGTGCCGCTCTTCCTGGCGACGCACTTCCACGCGGATCACGTGGAGGGGCTGCCGGGAGTGCTGCGCGGTCGGAGGGTCGGGGCGGTGGAGGGTACGGCGGTGGACGATCCGCCGGGCGAGGCCGCCCGGGTGGCCGAGTGGGCGGCGCGGGCGGGGGTCCCGTTGGTGCGGGCCGCTCCTGGTGAGCGGCGGTCGGCGGGGCCGGGGGTCTCGTGGGAGGTGCTGTGGCCGGACGGAGAGGAGTCGTCGGTGGTGTCGGGTCCGAACAACGCGAGTGTCGTGCTGCGGGTGGCGGTGGCGGGAGGTCTGCGTTTCGCCCTGCTGGGCGATCTGGAGCCGCCGGCCCAGGAAGTGTTGCTGAGCCGGCTGAGGGCGGCGGGGAAGGAGAACGAGGTGGACGTGCTGAAGGTGGCGCATCATGGCTCGGCCTATCAGGACTGGGCGCTGACAGCGGAGTTGAGCCCCCGGTTGGCTCTGATCTCCTGCGGGGAGGGCAACCCGTACGGCCATCCGTCGCCGCGGACGGTGGACCGGCTGCGGGCTCTGGGCGCCACGGTGCTGCGCACGGACCGGGTGGGCGACATCGCGGTGACCGGTGCGGGTCCGGGTGATCTCGGTGCCTCCGTCCACCCACGAGGGGAGCGCTCCGGCCACGGTCGCCCCGGGGCCCGGGCCGGTCGGGCGGCCGAGCCCGGCGTCGCGTCGGCGGCGCGCGGGGGCCACGGGCCCCGCGCGCCGCCCGGGTGATCCCCGTTGCTGCCTTCCTCCCCGACCCCGTGAGTGTGGGGGTGGGAAATTGGGGGTGGGGGTTGGGGAGGAGGGGCGGGGGCGGGCCCAGCAGAAACGATTTTCCTCGCCGGGCCCGAGCACAGCGCTCGGGCCCGGCGAGGGGCAGCAGGTGTTGCTCGGGCGAGGGGGCATTTCGTTGCGCCCCGGGCCCCACCCGGAGCGCAACGGCGAGACGGGCCGGATCCGGCGGGCGACCCTGGAGCACCAAGCGCCTCGCACGGGAAGTCGGCCCGTCCGACTTCCCGTGCGATCCCGCACTGGAGAGCCTCGTATGCCAAGGCAGTGCGTTCGATCGCCGCGAAGTGAGGTCTCGGCAATCAGCGCCCGTTACTGGGGGAAGTCGCACGTCTGGATCTCACCGAGCCCGAAGGACTCGCAGAGGGCCGCAAGGTCCTCTTCTGCGATCTTGCTGCAGCGCGAGTCGCACGAGGCGTCGTCCATCGCTTCCGTCATCTGAAGCAGGCCAGAGGAGGCTGGGGCTGGGCAAGACCGGTTCGGCCCGCTGCCCCTGGCGGAACCCGGACACCCCGGTGGCGACGAGGGGCCAGTCGGACGGTCACCTTGACGTGTGCCGCCCCGCTCTTGGTAGGCCACTGGTTGTGTGGGCCTTTCTCGCCGGGCCCGAGCGGTGCGCTCGGGCCCGGCGAGGGCGGGCGGTCGGGGTGGGGGCAGCAGGTGTTGCCCGGGTGGGTGTGAGGGACAGGCCGGATCGGTCGGGCGACCCGGGATCGCCAGGTGCCTCGCACGGGAAGTCGGCCCGTCCGACTTCCCACGCGATCCCGTACGAGGGGCGGGTCAGTGCTGTTCGCGCCAGCCGTCGTGGGAGGCGGCGACGGTGTCGAGGGCGTGGAGGAGGGCCGGGGTCCAGCCGTGCTCGGGGGGTTCCACGACCACCAGCCACTGGGCGTCCTCGGCGTCGTCCTCCCCGGCGAGGGCGTCCCGGACGATCTCCGGCTCGTCGAGGTCGGGGTGGTCGGCGCCGAGCTCCTCGGCGGCTTCCTCGGCGGCATCGCGGTCGGGCAGGACGAGCAGCTGCCGGGCGTGCGGGTCGAAGTCGTCCGGCAGGTCGGCGGCCGGCCCGACGCTGGGCTCGGTCACGGGCTCGGTGGTGGGGTCTTCGGTCACCTGCCCATTCTCCAGGGCGGCCGGAGCTGTCCGTGCCCCGTGGGATGCTGGTAGGCGATGGCCAGGAAGAGTGCACCCGACGACCTGCTCGCCCCGCTGACCCTCGCGGTCGGCCAGGAGGAGCTGCTGCTGGACCGCGCGGTGGCGCAGGTGGTGGCCGCGGCGAAGGCCGCCGACCCGGACACCGATGTGCGGGACCTCCCGCCCGGTGGCCTGCAGCCCGGCAGTCTGGCCGAGCTCACCACCCCCTCGCTCTTCGCCGAGCGCAAGGTCATCGTGGTCAGGGCCGCGCAGGACCTCTCCGCCGACTCCGTGAAGGAGGTCAAGGCGTACATCGAGGCCCCCGCCGAAGAAGTGATCATGGTCCTGGTGCACGCGGGCGGTGCCAAGGGCAAGGGCCTGCTGGACGCGGGCCGCAAGGCCGGCGGCCGCGAGGTGGCCTGCGCCAAGCTCGCCAAGGCCGGCGAGCGGCTGACCTTCGTCAAGGGCGAGTTCCGCACTCTCGGCCGCTCGGCCACGCAGGAGGCCTGCCAGGCCCTGCTGGACGCGCTCGGCAGCGACCTGCGCGAGCTGGCGGCCGCCTGCAGCCAGCTGACCTCCGACGTCGAGGGCACCATCGACGAGACCGTGGTGGCCCGCTACTACAGCGGCCGGGCCGAGGCCACCGGCTTCGAGGTGGCGGACCTGGCGGTCACCGGCCGGGCCGCCGAGGCGCTGGAGCGCCTGCGCTGGGCCCTGGCGGTCGGCCAGCCGCCGACCGGCATCACCTACGCGCTGGCGTCCGGCGTGCGGAGCATCGGGCGGCTGGCGACGGCCGGACGGAACATGCGCCCGGGGGACCTCGCCCGTGAGCTGGGTATGCCGCCGTGGAAGGTGGAGCGGGTCCGCCAGCAGATGCGCGGCTGGACGGGCGACGGCGTGGCCGTGGCGCTGACGGCGATCGCGCAGGCGGACGCCGCCGTCAAGGGCGGCTCCGACGACCCGGCCTTCGCCCTGGAGCGCGCCGTGGTCGCCGTGGCGAGGGCCGCCAGGGCCGGTTCCCGGCAGCCCTCGTACTGAGCCCGCCCCGGGGCTACGGGCCGCCGATCGCCTTGAGCATGTCCCGGGTGTCGTCGAGCATGGCCTTGCGCACGGTCTCCCGGTCCAGGGTGTGGTTCTTGCCGACCTGGTAGTTGTCCGTCCAGTACAGCGAGTACGTCATGCCGCCGTCCCGGATCTGCAGGTAGTAGTTGATGTCGTGGAAGGTCTTGTCCGAGCTGGTCGGTTCGTCACCGTAGGCGAGGTAGGCCTCCTCGCCGAGGCCCGGCACGGGTGTGATCTCGTACTTCTGCTGCTCGAAGTACTGCCGCAGGGCGGTGAACTCCGGGACGGAGTCGACGGCCCGGTGCAGTTCGGCCCGGATGTCGAGGGTGGCGTAGTCGGTGGTCTCGCTGTCGGACGGGGTGCGCTTCATCAGCGCGTAGCAGCGCATCACGTCCATGGTGTCGGTGCGGCCGACGTGTTCCAGCGGGTAGTTGTCCACCATCTTGTACTTGCCGCGGAACGCGGTGAGCTTGCCGGCGTCGCAGATCCGGTCCACCGCGTGGTAGCCGCGGAGGTTCTTCGCCGCGGACCCGTCGCCGACGAGGCCGGGCACCGCGAGCACGGTGCCGGTCCAGACCGCGGAGGCGAGGATCGCGCCGACGAACGCCCAGGTCGCGTTGCGCCGCAGTCCGCCGCTCCGACGGCCGCCCGGTCCGGGGGTACCGGCCACCGCCGCCGAGCCGGGCACCGTGGGAGCGCCCGGAGCACCCGGTGTGCCCGGGGCGCCGGGCGCGCTGGGGAGGCCGGGCGGCGGCCCGAAGCCGGGCGGGCTGCTGGGCGCCGGCGGCTGCTGCGGGAAGCCGGCGAAACCGGGTCCGTTCTGCGGCGGCGGTGACGGTGCCGGTGAAGGTGATGACGGCGGCGGCGGTGTCCCCAATGTGTGCCCCCCTCGGGCCTGCGACGTGGGTGCCGGAGACCCGACCCTATCGGCCGGGCCGGGCGACCGTTCGTGGAAAGCGACGGCCGCCGGGCCGCCCCGGTTCCCGCCCCGTCGGGCCTGCTGACGGAACTCCGAGGACCGGGTGTCTCCGACGGCATCGAGGGCCATTTGTCGCGGCCAGGTACTGTCGCACTTGAATGTCGCTCTGCCCGACGGCCGACGCGATTGCCCTGCTGCTCAGGCCGGACTCCGAGGGTTGGCCACGACCGCGCGCCACTTCTTGTGGGGAAGAGGGCGAACTACGGCACATCACGGCTCCGCAACAGACCGTAGTCCCTGTGAGTACGAGCGATATGGTCCCGCTCTCACATCCATTTCAACGGGGATCGCCATGCGCATACGCATCGCCTTTGCCGTTGCGGTCCTGGTCGGGACCGCAACGGCGTGCAGCAGCACTTCCGGCACCAGCGCTGCGGCCGGCTCGCCGTCCGCACTGCCGACAATCACGAAGACCGTCGTCGAAACGGTCACAGCGCCCGCAGCCCCTGCTCCCACAGTCACGGTGACGGCGACGGTGACCGCGACCACCACGCTGCAGCCGACCAGTGAGGCTGCGGCAAAGCCTGACGGCACGATCGCCGGGAGCGGGACCTATCTGGTCGGTGCGGACGTTCAGCCCGGGACGTACAAGACAGCCGGCCCGAGCGACAGCACGGGCCTCTGCTACTGGGAACGCAGCAGCGGCACCAGCGGGGACGCCGGTTCGATCATCGCCAACGACGCGCTGACCGGGCAGGGGGTCGTCACGATCAAGAAGTCCGATGCTCTGTTCAAGTCGCAGGGATGCCAGATGTGGACGAAGGTTGGCTGACCCAGCACTGACGCGTCCGGCCGCCGCGCGCGGCCGGGACCGGGACTGTGCTCGCCACATGGGGCTGCGCTCGGATCCACGCGGATAAAACGCCGACTGCCCGCCCGGTGTGTACCGGGCGGGCAGTGGTGGGAAGTCCTGCGGGCAGGTACTTCCGGTCAATCCCTGTGCACCGCACCCGCGTGGCGAACGCAGGCCGCGTGCGGTGCGAAGTCTGTTGTGCGCCTCGGGGGTTCCGGGTAGAGGGCCGGGCGTCCCGAGGGGTGGGGCCGTCGTGCGGCCCCGGGGGCGTCAGGCCTGGACGGCGGTGTTGACGCGCTTGGTGATGGCCGACTTCTTGTTGGCGGCCTGGTTGGCGTGGATGACGCCCTTGCTCACGGCCTTGTCCAGCGCCTTGGAGGCGGCGCGGGCCAGCACAGCGGCCTTCTCGGTCTCGCCGGCGGCAGCGGCCTCACGGGCCTTGCGCAGGGCGGTCTTCAGCGAGGACTTGACGGCCTTGTTGCGCAGGCGCGCCTTCTCGTTGGTCTTGTTGCGCTTGATCTGGGACTTGATGTTCGCCACGAAAGTGCCTCAGTCTGTGAAATCGGATCTGGGGTCTCCCGGCCGGAGGCTGGGAGGGCTGCACCAGCGGCGCTCGGGTCAGCTGAGAGGGCATGCCGGGGCCAGGTGCAGCGGCCAACGCTACCAGGGGTGGCGGGTCCGGCCCAAACTGGGCGGGGCCCGTGCGGGCGTCCGGCGGGCGGTCGGGCGCCGGACGCCGGTCAGGCCCGCAGGAGCGGCTCGCCGTAGTGCTCGACCTCGGGGAACGGCCGGTAGAAGTGGTGCAGCAGCGCGCGCCACCGCTGGTACTCGGGGGAGCGGCGGAAGCCCTCGGTGTGGTCGGCGAGGTTCTCCCACTCCACCTGGAGCAGGAACCGGGAGCCGCGCCCCTCGTCCAGGCGGCGGCGCAGGGCCAGGGACCGGAAGCCGGGCTGCCCGGCGATCAGGGGGCGGGCCTCGGCGAAGGCGGCGAGGAACTCCTCCTCCAGGCCGGGCAGGACGTCGAGCAGGGCGCTTTCGAGGATCATGGCCCGCCATCCTGCCCGGCCGCCCCGCCACCGTGCCCCGCTGCCCCCGGCTCCGACCCTGCCGCCCCGACCTGCCGCCCCCGACCTGCCGCTCCGACCCCGCCGCACGGCCCCTCGCGGGCCCCCGGGCGGCCCGAAGCGGACGGGTGGCGCGCGGTCCGCCCGCAGGAGGTGGGAAGATGGGAGGAACTATCTCGATCGGACGACCGTCCGGTCGCCCGGGAAGCCGGTCAGCGATGATCCGGACACCCCCGGCCCCCGGACCAACGGAGAATCGGACCAAGGTGCCCGCGACCCCCAGCAATGTGCCAGAGCCCAGCCGTACCGACCCGGCGCTGATCCGCAACTTCTGCATCATCGCCCACATCGACCACGGCAAGTCGACCCTCGCCGACCGGATGCTGCAGATCACCGGTGTGGTCGACCCGCGGCAGATGCGCGCCCAGTACCTCGACCGCATGGACATCGAGCGCGAGCGCGGCATCACGATCAAGTCGCAGGCCGTCCGTCTCCCGTGGGCGCCGAGGACCGGTCCCCACGCCGGCAACACGCACATCCTCAACATGATCGACACCCCGGGCCACGTGGACTTCACGTACGAGGTGTCGCGCTCCCTCGCGGCCTGCGAGGGCACCGTCCTGGTGGTCGACGCGGCCCAGGGCATCGAGGCGCAGACCCTCGCCAACCTGTACCTGGCGCTGGAGAACGACCTCACCATCGTCCCGGTGCTGAACAAGATCGACCTGCCGGCCGCGCAGCCGGAGAAGTACGCCGCGGAGATCGCGCACATCATCGGCTGCGACCCGTCCGACGTGCTCCAGGTCAGCGCCAAGACCGGTCTCGGTGTCGAGGACCTGCTGGACCACATCGTCAACACCGTCCCGGCCCCGGTCGGCGTCAAGGACGCCCCGGCCCGCGCGATGATCTTCGACTCGGTGTACGACTCCTACCGCGGCGTGGTCACCTACGTCCGTGTCGTGGACGGCCAGCTGACCAAGCGCGAGCGCATCGCGATGATGTCCACCGGCGCCACCCACGAGCTGCTGGAGATCGGCGTCATCTCGCCGGAGCCGAAGGTCGCCGACGGCCTGGGCGTCGGCGAGGTCGGCTACATCATCACCGGTGTGAAGGACGTCCGGCAGTCCAAGGTCGGTGACACCATCACGTCGATGCACAAGGGTGCCACCGTGCCGCTCGGCGGCTACAAGGACCCGCGTCCGATGGTGTTCTCCGGCCTGTACCCGCTGGACGGCTCGGACTACCCGCTGCTGCGCGACGCCCTGGACAAGCTGCGGCTGAACGACGCGGCGCTGGTGTACGAGCCGGAGACCTCGGTCGCGCTCGGCTTCGGCTACCGCTGCGGCTTCCTCGGCCTGCTGCACCTGGAGATCATCCGGGAGCGCCTGGAGCGCGAGTTCAACCTCGACCTCATCTCCACCGCCCCGAACGTGGTCTACCGGGTGATCATGGAGGACGGCTCCGAGCACACCGTCACCAACCCGAGCGAGTTCCCGGTCGGCAAGATCGCCGAGGTGTACGAGCCGGTCGTGCGCGGCACCATCCTGGCGCCGAACGAGTTCGTCGGCGCGATCATGGAGCTGTGCCAGTCCCGCCGCGGCAACCTCCAGGGCATGGACTACCTGTCCGAGGACCGGGTCGAGCTGCGCTACACCCTCCCGCTCGCGGAGATCGTCTTCGACTTCTTCGACCAGCTGAAGTCCAAGACCCGCGGTTACGCCTCGCTCGACTACGAGCCCATCGGCGAGCAGACCGCCGACCTGGTCAAGGTCGACATCCTGCTGCACGGCGACGCGGTGGACGCGTTCTCCGCGATCGTGCACAAGGACAAGGCCTACGGCTACGGCGTGATGATGGCCGGCAAGCTGCAGAAGCTGATCCCGCGCCAGCAGTTCGAGGTGCCGATCCAGGCGGCGATCGGCTCCCGGGTGATCGCCCGTGAGACCGTCCGCGCCATCCGCAAGGACGTCCTCGCCAAGTGCTACGGCGGTGACATCTCTCGTAAGCGGAAGCTGCTGGAGAAGCAGAAGGAGGGCAAGAAGCGGATGAAGATGGTCGGCCGGGTCGAGGTCCCGCAGGAGGCCTTCATCGCCGCGCTGTCCACCGACGCCGAGACCCCCAAGGGCGAGAAGAAGTAACCGGGGGAGGGGCGGCCGGGGAGGACCCGGTCGCTCGCTCTCCACCGTGAGGGGCCCGGGACGCACTGCGCGTCCCGGGCCCCTCGCGCGTGCTTCAGCGCAGCGACATGACGACGCTCCTGAGGATCGCGGCCTTGACCAGCCGTCCGGTCCGGCCGGTGAGCACGGAGGGCCGCATCGAGTCGTCGCCGTGGATCAGCTGGACCACTCCGTCCCGCCGCCCGAGGCTCAGGCACTGCACGACGTAGCGGAAGGCGAACGGCTTGTCGGTGCGCCCGGCGAGCACCTTGCCGAGGTACTGGCCCTGCGGCAGGGCGGTGGCGCAGCCCATCCGCAGGGTGCCGGTGCCGGGGACGGTGACCTCGGCGGCGTCGCCGATCACGTACACCTCGGGGTGCGAGACCGACCGCAGGTGGTCGTCGACGATCGCCCGGCCGGCCGGGGTGACGGCGAGGCCGGCCTCGGCGGCGAGCGGGTGCGGTTCCATCGAGGCGGCCCAGACGACCAGGTCGGCGGGGATCCGGCCGTCGGCGGTGGTGAGGCCCTCGGTGTCGACGGCGGTGACGGTGGTGTGCTCGTGGATCGCGACGCCGAGCCCGCGCAGCACCCGGTGGACGTGGCCGCGGCCCTTGGCCGAGAACCAGCCGCCGACCTGGTCGGCGGCGACGATCCGCACGGTCCAGCGGGGGTGGGCCTCGGCGAGTTCGGCGGCCAGTTCGATGCCGGTGGCGCCGCCGCCGACCACGGCGACGGTGCCGGGGCGGTCGGCGGTGCGCAGCCGTTCGGCGATCCCGGCGGCGCGTTCGGCGGCGTAGGCGTGCTCGGCGGCGCCGGGGACGCCGTGCCAGGCGGTGCGGCTGCCGAGGGCGTGGACGAGGGTGTCGTAGGCGACGACCTCGCCGTTGTCGAGGACGATCTTGCGGCCGTCGAGGTCGATGCCGGTGGCGCGGGCCGCGATGTGGCGGACGGCGCGGCCGCGCAGCACCTCGGCGACGGCGGGCCGGTGCTCGGGGTGCCCGGCGGCGGTCTCGTGCTGCCGGACGCGGTGCAGGATCCGCTGCTCGGGGGCGATCAGGGTGACCTGGCCGCGCTTGCCGGCGCGGGTGGCGGCGGCGAGGCCCGCGTAGCCGGCACCCAGTACGACGATCTGCTTCTCGGTCATGTCGTCCCGCTCCTTCGTGGCGCCGTCGGCGGCGTCCTCTCCCGGCGCCCCCGGGGTGGCCGGGGAGCGCTCTCCGCGTGTTCGGAAGGGGGACGACGGAGCCGGTCGGAGTGTGACGGTGACCTGCGTCACACCGCCGGAGGGGTGTCGGCCGGGTTGAGGTGGGTGAGCTTCTCCGGGTTGACCACGGTGTAGGCCGAGGTGATCCGGCCGTCGGCGACGGTGAAGCCGACCACACCGCCGACCAGGCCCGGCTGCTGGTACCAGACCAGGCCGGGTTCGCCGTTGACCAGGGCGAACTCGATGACGGTGTCGGGCGTGCCCCACTTGGCGACCAGGCCGGCGACGAGCCGGGCGACCTTCTCCGCGCCGAACACCGGGCGGGCGCCGGCGGTGACGAGGCCGCCGCCGTCGGAGTGCCAGACCACCTCGGGGTCGAGGACGGCGAGCAGGCCCTCGATGTCGCCGCGGGCGGTGGCGGCGGCGAACGCCTCGACGGCCTGGCGGTGCTCGGCGGGGTCGGCGGTGGCCCGGCGGCCGCCGTCCTTGACCCGGCGGCGGGCGCGGGAGGCGAGCTGGCGGGCGGCGTCGGGGCTGCGGTCGAGGGAGGCGGCGATCTCGTCGAAGCCGACGGCGAAGACGTCGTGCAGCACGAAGGCGGCGCGTTCGGCGGGGGTGAGCTGTTCGAGGACGGCGAGCAGGGCCAGGGAGACGGATTCGCCGAGTTCGGCGAGCTCGGCGGGGGAGGCGGGGCCGCTCTGGTAGGAGACGGACGGTTCGGGCAGCCATTCGCCGAAGTAGGACTCGCGGCGGGCCCGGGCGGAGCCGAGCTGGTCGTAGCAGAGGCGGGTGACGACGGTGGTGAGGAAGGCCCGGGGGTCGGCGACGGCGGTGCGGTCGGCGGCGCGCCAGCGCAGCCAGGCCTCCTGGAGGACGTCCTCGGCGTCGGTGAAGGAGCCGAGCATCCGGTAGGCGACGGAGCCGAGGTAGCGCCGGTTGGCCTCGAAGGCGTCCGGGGCGGTGCCGCCGGTCGCGGCGTCGGTGCTGCCGGTGCCACCGCTGCCGGTGCTGGGCGCGGCGGTCGTCGCCGACGGGTCGTCACTCACGGCCCCACGGTAGCGTCCCGCCCCCGGGTGCGGTGGGGCGGGACGGCCCCGGACGTGCGGGAACCCGGGGCGGTCGGCCGTCGGGCCGGCCGCCCCGGGTTCGCGGAGAGGTTCGCCGGGAGGATCCTCCGGGAGTTACTCGACCTCGGCGACCGCCTCGGCGAACTGCGCCTGGTAGAGCCGGGCGTAGGCCCCGTCGGCGGCGATCAGCTCGTCGTGGCCGCCCTGTTCGACGATGGAGCCGTTCTCCATCACCAGGATCACGTCGGCGTCCCGGATGGTGGAGAGCCGGTGGGCGATGACGAAGCTGGTGCGGCCGGTGCGCAGCCGGGCCATGGCCCGCTGGATGAGCACCTCGGTGCGGGTGTCGACGGAGCTGGTGGCCTCGTCGAGGACCAGGATCGACGGCTGGGCGAGGAAGGCGCGGGCGATGGTGATGAGCTGCTTCTCGCCGGCGCTGACGCCGGTGCCCTCGTCGTCGATGACCGTGTCGTAGCCGTCCGGCAGGGTGCGGACGAAGCGGTCGACGTGGGCGGCCCGGGCGGCCTCGACGACCTGGTCGCGGGTGGCGCCCTCGGCGCCGTAGGCGATGTTGTCGGCGATGCTGCCGCCGAACAGCCAGGTGTCCTGGAGGACCATGCCGATGCCGGAGCGGAGTTCCTCGCGGGACATGGCGGCGATGTCGACGCCGTCGAGGGTGATCCGCCCGGAGCTGACCTCGTAGAACCGCATCAGCAGGTTGACCATGGTGGTCTTGCCGGCGCCGGTGGGGCCGACGATGGCGACGGTCTGGCCGGGTTCGACCTTGAGCGAGAGGTCCTCGATGAGCGGCTTGTCGAGGTCGTAGCGGAACGCGACGTCCTGGAAGACCACCCGGCCGCGCAGGGTGTCGGGGCGTTCCGGCATGGCCGGTTCGGGGGTCTGCTCGGCCGAGTCGAGGAGTTCGAAGACGCGCTCGGCGGAGGCGACGCCGGACTGCACCAGGTTGGCCATGCTGGCGACCTGGGTGAGCGGCTGGCTGAACTGCCGGGAGTACTGGATGAACGCCTGGACGTCGCCGATGCTCAGGGCGCCGCTGGCGACCCGCAGGCCGCCGACGACGGCGATCAGCACGTACTGGAGGTTGCCGATGAGCATCATCGCGGGCTGGATGATGCCGGAGATGAACTGGGCCTTGAAGCTGGAGGCGTAGAGGGCCTCGTTGTGCTCGCGGAAGGTGGCGGCGGACTCCTTCTGGCGGCCGAAGACCTTGACCAGGGAGTGGCCGGTGTACATCTCCTCGATGTGCGCGTTGAGCTGCCCGGTGGAGCGCCACTGCTGGACGAACTGGGGCTGGGCGCGCTTGCCGACGCGGGTGGCGACGACGACGGACAGCGGGACGGCGATCAGCGCGATCAGGGCGAGCAGCCAGGAGATCCAGAACATCATGGCGAGCACGCCGATGACGGTGAGCAGGGAGTTGATCACCTGGCCGGTGGTCTGCTGCATGGTCTGGCTGATGTTGTCGATGTCGTTGGTGACCCGGCTGAGGACCTCGCCGCGGGGCTGCTTGTCGAAGTAGCTGAGCGGCAGCCGGGCGAGCTTGGCCTCGGTGTCCTGGCGCAGCCGGTAGCCGACGCGCTGGATGGCGCGGGCGGCGAGGCGGCCCTGGACGACGCCGAAGACGGCGGAGGCGACGTAGATGGCGAGGACCCAGAGCAGGATGCTGCCGATGGCGTCGAAGTCCATGCCCTGGCCGGGGGTGAAGTCGACCGAGGAGATCAGGTTGGCGATGTCGCCGTCGCCGCGGGCGCGCATGGCGTCGACGATCTGCTGCTTGGAGGAGCCGGCCGGGAAGCGGCTGCTGACGACGCCGGCGAAGATGAGGTCGGTGGCGTGGCCGAGGATCTTGGGGCCGACGATGGCGGCGCCGATGCTGAGGACGCCGAGGCCGAGGACGCCGGCGATCAGGGCGCGTTCGGGGCGGAGCAGTTTGAGCAGCCGCTTGCCGGAGGTCTTGAAGTCCATGGACTTCTCGGCGCCCTGACCGCCCATGAAGCGGCCGGGTCCGGCGGGGCCGCGGCGGGCGGCGGCGGACTGGGAGTCACCGGCCGGCGCGTCGGGTCCGCCGGGTCCGCCGGGTCCTCCGGGTCGTCCGCCCGGGCCGCCCGGGCCGCCGGGTCCTCCCGGTCGTCCGCCCGGTGCCTTGGCGAAGTCCGGTCGTCCGCCGGGGCCGCCGGGGTCGCCCGGCCGTCCGCCGGGTGCTGCGTCGGGCCCGGGTGCGGGCCTGTCGGGGCTGGTCACGCCGCCTCCTGCTCGGTGAGCTGGGAGAGCACGATCTCCCGGTACGTCGGGTTGCCGGCCATGAGCTCGCCGTGGGTTCCGGTGCCGACCACGGCGCCCTCGTCGAGGACGATGATCCGGTCGGCGTCGCGGATGGTGGAGACGCGCTGGGCGACGATCACCACGGTCGCCTCGGTGGTCTCGCGGGCGAGCGCCTTGCGCAGCTTGGCGTCGGTGGCGTAGTCGAGCGCGGAGAACGAGTCGTCGAAGAGGTAGATGTCGGGCCGGCGCACCAGGGTGCGGGCGATGGCCAGGCGCTGGCGCTGGCCGCCGGAGACGTTCCCGCCGCCCTGGGCGATGGGCGCGTCCAGGCCCTCGGGGAACTTCTCGACGAACTCCTTGGCCTGGGCGATCTCCAGCGCGTGCCAGAGCTCCTCGTCGGTGGCGTCGGGCCGGCCGTAGCGGAGGTTGCTGGCGACGGTCCCGGAGAACAGGTAGGGCTTCTGCGGGACGAGTCCGACGCTGTCCGAGACGGCGCCGGGGTCGAGCTGCCGGACGTCGACGCCGCCGAGCAGGACCTGGCCGGAGCTGACGTCGAAGAGCCGGGGGACGAGGCCGAGCAGGGTGGACTTGCCGCTGCCGGTGGAGCCGATGACGGCGGTGGTCTCGCCGGGGCGGGCGGTGATGTCGATGCCGCGCAGCACGGAGGCCTCGGCCCCGGGGTAGCGGAAGTCGACCTCGCGCAGTTCGAGGTGGCCGCGGCGCAGCACCTCGGTGACGGGGTCGGTGGGCGGTACGACGCTGGAGTCGGTGCCGAGCACCTCCTGGATGCGTTCGGCGCAGACCTCGGCGCGCGGCACCATCATGAACATGAAGGTGGCCATCATGACGCTCATCAGGATCTGCAGCAGGTAGGAGAGGAACGCGGTGAGCGCGCCGATCTCCATGTCCCCGCTGTTGATCCGATGGGCGCCGAACCACAGGACGGCGACGCTGGAGATGTTGACGACCAGCATCACGCTCGGGAACAGGTAGGCCATCAGCTTGCCGACCTGCAGCGAGACGCCGGTGAGGTCCTCGTTGGCGTCGGCGAACCGGTTCTGCTCGTGGTCGTCCTTGACGAAGGCGCGGATCACCCGGATGCCGGTGATCTGCTCGCGCAGCACCCGGTTCACGGTGTCGATCTTCTCCTGCATGCTGCGGAAGCGCGGGCGGAGCTGGCGGACGAGCACGGCGACCACGACGGCGAGGGCGGGGACGACCGCCAGCAGCAGGCCGGAGAGCGGCACGTCCTGGTTGAGGGCCATGATGATGCCGCCGATGCACATGATCGGCGCGGCGACCATCAGCGTGAACGACATCAGGACCAGCATCTGGACCTGCTGGACGTCGTTGGTGGTGCGGGTGATGAGGGACGGGGCGCCGAACTGGCCGACCTCGCGGGCGGAGAAGCCCTGGACGCGGTCGAAGACGGCGGCGCGGATGTCGCGGCCGACGGCCATGGCGGTGCGCGCCCCGTAGTAGACGGCGGAGATCGAGCAGAGGGTCTGGAGGACGGTGACGCCGATCATCACGGCGCCCACCCGCAGGATGTAGCCGGTGTCCCCCTTGATGACGCCGCTGTCGATGATGTCGGCGTTGAGTGTGGGCAGGTAGAGCAGCCCGAGGGTGGACACCAGCTGGAGCAGCACCAGCAGGGTGATCGGTCGGGAATAGGGGCGGAGGTACGCCCTTAGCAGTCTGATCAGCACTGGCTCACTCTTGTCGTCGGCGGCGTCGTTGGCATCCCAATTCTCGTTGTTCGGAGGGCTCGTACAGCCGATTCCGGGCAAGCGAGCCGGATCTTTGTCCGGCTCTTTGCCGAACGTTCCGGGCGGCGGGGTGGTGCCGGGCACCGATGGTTCGGCAGGGTGCCAGCTCGGCCCGCCCTCTTACGGAATGACCGGTTTCCCCCTAGGCTGCTGAAAGCCCTCTTGTTACTCACTGGTACCGGCCCGGTTTGCGTCAGGCGGGCCGGCGACCGCCCCCACGGCCGCCGCGCGTTCCGTCCGCGGTGCCGGCCCCAGCCGCAGACCCGTCCCTCCACGTCCATCGGACGGCCACCCGCCCCCGGAGGTCCTCGTTGAGTTCCGCGCAGTCCCTGATCGACTCCGGCCGTCCCGACCTCGTCGCCGGGCGCCCCACCTCCGTCGCCCACCTGTTCCAGGAGCGGGTCGCGCTGACCCCCGGCGGTGAGGCCTACCGCTACCCGGTGCCGGTGGACGAGCACGCGGCGGACAGCACCCCCGGCGCCGAGCAGTGGCGGTCGCTGACCTGGGCGCAGACCGCGACCCGGGTGCACGCGGTGGCGGCGGGGCTGCTGTCGCTGGGCATCGAGGCCGAGGACCGGGTCGCGCTGGCCTCCTCCACCCGGCTGGAGTGGGTCCTGGCCGACCTCGGCAACATGTGCGCGGGCGCGGCCACCACGGCCGTCTACCCGAGCACCAACGCCGACGAGACCGCGTTCATCCTCTCCGACTCCGGCTCCCGGGCCATGTTCGCCGAGAACACCGCCCAGCTGGACAAGGTGGTCGCCGAGCTGGACCGGCTGCCCGCGCTGGAGACGGTGGTCCTCTTCGACGCGCCCGACGGGCCGCCCGAGGCCGGCCGGCTGAAGGTGCTGTCCTTCACCGAGCTGGAGCGGCTCGGCGCCGAGTACCTGGCCGCGCACCCGGACGCGGTGGAGAAGGCGATCGCCGCGCTCGACAAGGAGCAGCTGGCGACCCTGATCTACACCTCCGGCACCACCGGCCGCCCCAAGGGCGTGCGGCTGGTGCACGACTGCTGGGCGTACGAGGGGCGGGCCCAGGAGGCCAGCGGGCTGCTGGCCGCCGACGACGTGCAGTTCATGTGGCTGCCGCTGTCGCACGTGTTCGGCAAGACGCTGATCTCGGGGCAGATCGCCACCGGGCACGTGATGGCGCTGGACGGCCGGGTGGACCGGATCATCCACAACCTCCCGGTGATCCGGCCGACGATCATGGCCTCGGCGCCGCGGATCTTCGAGAAGGTCTACAACGGCATCGCCGGCAAGGCCAGGGCCGAGGGCGGCGCCAAGTACAAGATCTTCCTGTGGGCGGCGCGCACCGCCCGCGGCCACGCCCGTGCGGTGCAGGAGAGCCGGGTGGCGACCGGGGTGGGCACCGCGCCGGTGGGGCTGCGGCTGAAGCACGCGATCGCCGACCGGCTGGTGTACGCGAAGATCCGGGCCGCGTTCGGCGGCCGGCTGCGCGGGGCGGTGTCCGGCAGTGCCGCGCTGGCGCCCGAGATCGGCTACTTCTTCGTCGGCGCGGGCGTGCCGATCCTGGAGGGCTACGGCCTGTCCGAGACCAGCGCCGGCTCCTGCGTCAACCGGGCCGAGGACATCCGGGTCGGCACGGTGGGCCGTCCGCTGCCGGGCACCGAGGTGCGGATCGCCGAGGACGGCGAGATCCTGCTGCGCGGCCCCGGCGTGATGCGCGGCTACCACAACCTGCCGGAGAAGACCGCCGAGGTGCTGGAGTCGGACGGCTGGTTCCACACCGAGGACATCGGCGAGCTGTCCCCGGACGGCTTCCTGCGGATCACCGACCGCAAGAAGGACCTCTTCAAGACCTCCGGCGGCAAGTACGTCGCGCCGAGCGAGGTGGAGGGCAAGTTCAAGGCGGTCTGCCCGTTCGTCAGCAACATCCTGGTGATCGGCAACGGCCGCAACTTCTGCACCGCGCTGATCGGCCTGGACGAGGCCGTGATCATGCCGTGGGCCGCCGAGCACGGGATGGCCGGCAGCTCCTACGCCGAGGTGACGGCCGACCCGAGGACCCACGAGCTGATCGAGGGCTTCGTCCGGCGGCTGAACGGCTCGCTGCAGCGCTGGCAGACGATCAAGAGGTTCCACCTGCTGCCGCGCGACCTGGACGTCGAGCACGGCGAGCTCACCCCGAGCCTGAAGATCAAGCGCCCGGTGGTGGAGCGGACCTACGCGGACGAGGTCACCGCGATGTACTCGGGCGCCAACGAGGCCTGATCCCGGCCCCGCTGCGCCGCGTGCCGGCGGCGTCCCGTACGGCCCGGGGGGATCACTCCGGCCGTACGGGACAATGGGGTCATGCCCTCCGCACTCCCCGACGGTGAACCGGTACCGTCCGACGGCTCCCTGCCCGCGCACGCCCTCGACGGGCTGGGCTCCCGGCCGTTCGGCTTCTACCTGCACGTGCCGTACTGCGCCAGCCGCTGCGGCTACTGCGACTTCAACACCTACACCGCCACCGAGCTGCGCTCCTCCGGCACGGTCGCCTCCCAGGAGACCTACGCGGACAACGTGGTCGCCGAGGTCAGGATGGCCCGCCGGGTGCTCGGCGACGCCGCCCCGCCGGTGCGCACCGTCTTCCTGGGCGGCGGCACCCCGACCCTGCTGCCCGCCCGCGACCTGGTGGCGATGCTCGCCGCGATCCGCGAGGAGTTCGGGCTCGCCGAGGGGGCCGAGGTCACCACCGAGGCCAACCCGGAGTCCGTGGACCCGGCGTACCTGGCGGAGCTGCGGGAGGGCGGCTACAACCGGATCTCCTTCGGCATGCAGTCGGCCCGCCCGCACGTGCTGCAGCTGCTCGACCGCCACCACACCCCCGGCCGCCCCGAGGCCTGCGTCGCCGAGGCGCGCGCGGCGGGCTTCGAGCACGTCAACCTCGACCTCATCTACGGCACCCCCGGCGAGTCCGACGACGACTGGCGGGCCTCCCTGGACGCCGCGATCGGCGCCGGCCCCGACCATGTCTCCGCCTACTCGCTGATCGTCGAGGAGGGCACCAAGCTGGCCGCCCGGGTCGGGCGCGGCGAACTGCCGATGATCGACGACGACGTGCACGCCGACCGCTACCTGATCGCCGAGGAGGCGCTGGCCGCGGCCGGCTACTCCTGGTACGAGGTCTCCAACTGGTCCACCACCCCCGAGGGCCGCTGCCGCCACAACGAGCTGTACTGGACCGGCGGCGACTGGTGGGGCGCCGGCCCCGGCGCGCACAGCCACGTCGGCGGCGTCCGCTGGTGGAACGCCAAGCACCCCGCCGCCTACGCCCGCGCCCTCGCCGAGGGCCGCACCCCCGCCCAGGGCCGCGAGCGCCTCGCCGCCGAGGACCGCCGGGTCGAGCGGATCCTGCTGGAACTGCGCCTGGCCGAGGGCATCCCGCTGGACCTGCTGACGGAGACCGGACTGAAGGCCGCGCGCCGGCACCTGGCCGACGGCCTCCTCGCCCCGGAACCCTGGGCCGCCGACCGCGCCGCCCTCACCCTCCGCGGCCGCCTCCTGGCGGACGCGGTGGTACGTGACCTGGTGGACTGACCCGCGCTAGCTTTCTCCTGTGACGACCGATGGACACAGGGTGATGGCGCTATTCGAAGGGCTGGAAGTCCCGGAAGGGTGGAGGGCGGAGCTCATCCGTGGCGAGATTGTGCTGAGCATGAGCTCGGACCTGACTGCCAACCTGATCACCGCAGCTGTGCGGGACCAGATTCCGCATCATCGCTGGCACGGTTTGACCACGCAGGACGTGGCCTTCGTCGGTGCGCTCAGCGAGCCCCAGCCGGACCTGGTCGTGTTCGAACGCGGGGCGGTCGACGGTCCGGGGCGTCTGGTGCCCGCGCCCGCCGTGACGCTGGTCGTCGAGGTCGTCTCGAAGACCAGCGTGCTGCGCGACTACCGGACCAAGCGGGAGCTGTACGCCGAGGGTGCGATCCCCGTGTACCTGATCGTCGATCCGATCAAGGGCCTCTGCGTCCTGCTCACCGAGCCGGCCCGGGCGGCGGCCTCGGGGCTGCCCGACTACGTGGCCGAGCGGACCACCAAGTTCGGCGAGCCGGTTCCGGTGGACCTGCTGGGCATCACGCTCGACACCACGGAGTTCCGGCCCTACTCCTGACCCGGCAGGGTCACGAAGTCGATCAGTTCCTCGACCTTGCCCAGCAGCTCGGGCTCCAGGTCCCGGTAGGAGTCCACCTTCGACAGGATGCGCTTCCACGCCGCCGGGGTGTCCTCGGGCCAGCCCAGGCGGCGGCAGGTGCCGGTCTTCCAGTCCTCGCCCCGGGGGACGGCGGGCCAGGCCGGGATGCCGACGGAGGAGGGCTTCACGGCCTGCCAGACGTCGATGTAGGGGTGGCCGACGACCAGGACGTGCGGGCCGCCGGCCTGTCCGGCGATGCGGTGCTCCTTGGTGCCCGGGAGCAGGTGGTCGACGAGGACGCCGAGGCGGCGCTCCGGGCCGGGGGCGAATTCGGCGACGATCGCGGGCAGGTCGTCGACGCCCTCCAGGTACTCGACGACCACGCCCTCGATCCGCAGGTCGTCGCCCCAGACCCGCTCCACCAGCTCGGCGTCGTGCCGGCCCTCGACGTAGATCCGCGACTCGCGGGCGACCCTGGCCCGGGCGCCGGGGACGGCGACCGAGCCGGAGGCGGTGCGGGCGGGGGTGCGGGCCGGGGCGGGGCCCGAGGGGCGTACCAGGGTGACCGTCCGGCCCTCCAGCAGGAAGCCGCGGGGGACCAGCGGGAACACCCGGTGCTTGCCGAACCGGTCCTCCAGGGTGACGGTGTGGCCCTCGGCGGTCCGCTCGCAGCGCACCACCGCCCCGCAGAAGCCCGTCGCCGCCTCCTCGACCACCAGGTCCCGCTCGGCGGGCACCTCCGGGGCGGGTGCGGTCTTCTTCCACGGCGGGGTCAGGTCGGGACCGTATTGGCGGCTGCGCATTCCTCGGAGTCTACGAGGCGTCAGCCGGTGAACGGCGAGTTCAGCACCAGCAGCTCGGCGATCCGCGCGCGCAGGGCCGCGGAGTGCGGCAGCGGCACCGGTGCGCCGCCGCGTTCCGTGCGGACGCCCCGGTCGGCGAGCACGTAGACGGCCCGCAGGGTGCGCAGGGTGTTGGAGACGACGGCGGGGACGGCGCCCGCGGTCGCGGAGGGGCGGCGCGGCGGCTGCGCGGCGATCGGGTCGAGCCAGCCGAGGGCCTGGCGCTCGGTCAGCTCCGGGCGGGTGAGGATCTGGGCGACGGCGCGGCCGAGCCGGTCGTCCTCCATGGCGTCCAGTACGTGGTCGGTGGGGGCCAGCAGCCGGGCGGTGACCAGGTCCAGCAGCGGGGTCGGGTCGGCGAGCAGCGGGCCGCGGCCGAGGGCGGCCAGCAGGTCGGCGCCGTGGGCGACCGCGTGCAGCCAGCCGAGTTCGGGGTCGAAGCCGCGCAGGTCGGTCTCGTCGACGTACCAGCGGGCGAAGGCCTCCAGCCAGGCCGGGCGGTGGGCGCCGTGGTCGGCGAGGTCGGCGAGGACCAGCGGGGCGAAGGTGCGGGCCTGGATCTCGGGGTCGGTGAGGCGTTCGGCCATCTCGTCGCCGAGCGCGAGGCGCTGTTCGGGGGTGAGCAGCGGCACCCAGCGGCACAGCTGCTCGTAGGCGAGGCTGTCGCGGACGTGCGGGTCGGGCGAGCGCAGCGCGGCGCTGACGGCGGCGAGCGTGTCGGGAGTGGGGGCGGCGGATTCGAGCGCGGTCCAGTTGATCACGGGGCGGACCCTAGGGGCGGGGGCGGCCGCGGGCCACCGATTTACCGGGCCGGGGGCGGCCGTCGGCTCACAGTCCCGGCGCGCCCCAGACCGGGAACCAGCGGGTGAGGTCCTTCTCCAGCCGCAGGTCGTTGCCGAGCATCGCGTTGACCTGCAGTTCCAGCGGGTTGTCGCGCTTCTCCCCGCCGCCGGGCAGCGGTGCGAAGGGGTAGAAGGTGCCGCGCTTGTACAGGTAGACGAGGGCGAGCGGGCGTCCTCCGTCGGCGTCGCGGAAGCCGACCAGGGAGCAGAGCAGCTGGGGGCCGAAGCCGTGCGCCTCGAGTTCGCTGTTGACCGCGTGCAGGTCGTTGACCAGTTCGGGCAGTTCCTCGGGCGTGTGCCGGGCGAGCAGCCAGGAATAGCCGTAGGAGTCCTTGGAGGCCTCGACGGGGACGCCGCCGCGTTCGGTGTCGGCGTCGAGCAGGGCCCGGACCTGCCGTTCGACCTCGTCGAAGGCGCCGCCCTCGACGGAGGCGAAGCAGACCGAACCGAGCCCGGTGGGCCGGAAGCCGGCCGCGGCCTCCAGGGTGAGGGCGGCGGACGGTACGCCGAACAGCTGGTCGAGGTCGGGCTTGACGGGCTTGGTGCGGCCGAACAGCGTGTCCAGGATGCCCACGGCGGTCCTTCCTCGTCGAAGAGCGGGTGCGGAGGCGGGTGCGGGTGCGGGGAGCGGTGCGGTACGGGCGGCTCAGTGGCCGAGGTCGGAGGAGATCTTCGCCAGCTGGGCCAGCCGCTGCTCCAGCGACGGGTGGGTGGAGAACAGCTGGGTGGCGGCCTCCCGGGCGCTGAGCGCCGGCGCGAACCAGAACGCGTTGTACGCCTGCGACTGGCGCAGGTCCCGGGTCGGGATGGCGGCGATCTGGCCGGTCACCTTGGTGAGCGCCGAGGCCAGCGCGCTGGGGCGTCCGGTGAGCTGCGCGGCGGCCCGGTCGGCGGCCAGCTCCCGGTAGCGGGAGAGCAGCCGGGTCAGCAGGAAGCTGATCGCGTAGACGGCGATCGACACCAGCGGGATCACCAGGGCGGCGATCGCGGCGTTGGAGTCGTTGTTGTTGCGCCCGCCGCCCATGAAGCCGCCGTACATGGCGATCCGGGTCATCGCGCCGGCCAGCACGCCGAGGAAGCCGGCGATCGTCATCACGGCGACGTCCCGGTGGGCGACGTGCGACAGCTCGTGGGCGAGCACGCCCTCCAGTTCCTCGGGCTCCAGCCGGCGCAGCAGGCCGGTGGTCACGCAGACCACCGCGTTCTGCGGGTTGCGGCCGGTGGCGAAGGCGTTCGGCATGTCGTTGTCGGCGACCGCCACCCGGGGTTTGGGCATGTCGGCGAGCGCGCAGAGCCGGTCGACGGCGCCGTGCAGCTGCGGGTACTGCTCCGGGGTGACCCGGTGGGCGCCCATCGCCCGTTCGGTGATCCGGTCGCTGAACCAGAACTGGGCGACGAAGAGGCCGCCCGAGATCAGCACGACGATCGGCCACGCGCCGCGCAGCAGCACGATCAGCAGACCGGTGAATCCCACGTACAACAGCCCGATCAGGAACATCGTCCCCACCATGCGGCCGGTCAGGCCGCGGTCGGGGGCGAAGCGGGTGTGCTGGCCCGAGCTCGACATCGCTGCTCCTCCGTTCGCCGTCCGCTTCCGATGCTGCCACCGGGCGGGCCCCGCGGCATCACCCGCGCGCCGGGGACTGCGGGCAGGATCACCCCGGCCGGGCCGTTCCTGCCGTCGGACCCGGGCCTTACACTGGCAGGTACGGTTCTGGCACTCGTGTGTTCAGAGTGCCAAGGCCGGGCCCCGCGGGGTCGGACCGGACAGCTCGAACACGGACACATGCCACGACGGTGTGTCACAACGGACAACGCGTGAAGACGGAGGTGCGTGCCCATGGCCGGTGAGGTCCGCCAGCTCGACGACCGCAAACTCGCGGTGCTTCGCGCGATCGTCCAGGACTACGTGGGGACGGAGGAGCCGGTCGGCTCCAAGGCCCTGGTCGAACGGCACAACCTCGGGGTCTCCCCGGCCACCGTCCGCAACGACATGGCGGCGCTGGAGGAGGAGGGGTACATCCACCAGCCGCACACCAGCGCCGGGCGGATCCCCACCGACAAGGGCTACCGGCTGTTCGTCGACAAGCTGGCCGAGGTCAAGCCGATGAGCGCGCCCGAGCGGCGGGCGATCCGGCACTTCCTCGACGGCGCGGTGGACCTCGACGACGTGGTCGCCCGCACGGTGCGGCTGCTCGCGCAGCTGACCCGCCAGGTCGCGGTGGTGCAGTACCCCTCGCTGAGCCGTTCCACGGTCCGGCACATCGAGCTGGTCGCGCTGGCCCCGGCCAAGGTGATGCTGGTGCTGATCATGAACACCGGCCGCGTCGAGCAGCGACTGGTGGACTGCCCGGGTACGGTCGGCGAGACCGTGCTGGCGGACCTCCGGGGCCGGATCAACGCCCGGGCCGCCGGACAGCGGCTCCCGGACGTCCCGGGGCTGCTGGAGGAACTGCCCGGGCAGTTCGAGGCGGTCGACCGGCCGACCGTGTCGACGGTGCTGGCGACGCTCTTCGAGACCCTCGCCGAGCAGCGCGAGGAGCGGATCATGCTGGCCGGCACGGCCAACCTGACCCGCTTCGGCCACGACTTCCCGCTGACCATCCAGCCCGTGCTGGAGGCGCTGGAGGAGCAGGTCGTCCTGCTCCGCCTCCTGGGTGAGACCGCGGACGCCGGGATGACGGTCCGGATCGGGCGGGAGAACGCCTACGAAGGGCTGAATTCCACCTCGGTCGTCTCGGTCGGTTACGGTTCGGGCGACGAGAGCGTGGCCAAACTGGGGGTGATCGGTCCGACCCGGATGGACTACCCGGGCACAATGGGGGCGGTGCGAGCGGTGGCACGGTACGTGGGCCAGATTCTGGCCGAGTCGTAGGAACGGTCGTCGTCGGACAGCTGACGGCGCCCTAAGTCGCAAGCACTCACACAGGCGGAACAAGCGGAGCATTTGGTGGCCACGGACTACTACGCGGTACTCGGCGTCCGACGGGATGCGGGGCAGGACGAGATCAAGAAGGCGTTCCGGCGCCTGGCACGCGAACTGCACCCGGACGTCAACCCGGACCCGAAGACGCAGGAGCGGTTCAAGGAGATCAACGCCGCCTACGAGGTGCTCTCCGACCCGCAGAAGCGCCAGGTCTACGACCTCGGCGGCGACCCGCTCTCGCCGAACGGCGGAGCCGGTGCGGGCTTCGGTGCGGGCGCGGCGGGCTTCGGCTTCTCCGACATCATGGACGCCTTCTTCGGCGCCGCCTCCGGCCAGCGCGGACCGCGCTCCCGGACCAGGCGCGGCCAGGACGCCATGATCCGGCTGGAGATCACCCTGGAGGAGGCCGCGTTCGGCACCACCAAGGAACTCCAGGTCGACACCGCCGTCACCTGCACCACCTGCAGCGGCGAGGGCGCCGCGCCCGGCACCTCCGCGCAGACCTGCGACATGTGCCGCGGCAAGGGCGAGGTCTCCCAGGTCACCCGGTCCTTCCTGGGCCAGGTCATGACCTCGCGGCCCTGCCCGCAGTGCCAGGGCTTCGGCACCGTCGTGCCGACCCCGTGCCCGGAGTGCGCCGGCGACGGCCGGGTCCGCGCCCGCCGCACCCTGACCGTCAAGATCCCGGCCGGGGTCGACAACGGCACCCGGATCCAGCTGGCCGGCGAGGGCGAGGTCGGCCCCGGCGGCGGCCCGGCCGGCGACCTCTACGTCGAGATCGCCGAGACCGCCCACCCGACCTTCCAGCGGCGCGGCGACGACCTGCACTGCACGGTCACCATCCCGATGACGGCGGCCTCGCTCGGCACCCAGGTGCCGCTGCAGACCCTGGACGGGATCGAGGAGGTCGACATCCGGCCCGGCACCCAGTCCGGCCAGTCGATCCCGCTGCACGGCCGGGGCATCACCCACCTGCGCGGCGGCGGCCGGGGCGACCTGATAGTGCATGTCGAGGTGCAGACGCCCACCAAGCTCGACCCCGAGCAGGAGGAGCTGCTGCGCCGCCTGGCGGTGCTGCGCGGCGAGGAGCGGCCCTCCGGCCAGTTCGCGCCCGGGCAGCAGGGGCTGTTCTCCCGGCTGAAGGACGCCTTCAACGGCCGGTAGCCGTCCCGCGCGGGGGTGCCGAGGCTTCCTCGGCACCCCTTTCGCGTTCCCGTTCCCGTCCCCACCCCGGAGGTTCCCCGCATGACCGCGCCCGTCTTCGTCGTCGACACCGAGCGGATCGCCGCCGCCGCGCCGGGCGCGACGGTGCGCCTGGACGGGCCGGAGGGCCGGCACGCCGCCGCGGTGAAGCGGCTGGAGCCGGGCGAGGCGGTCACCCTGGCCGACGGGCTCGGCCTCGGCGTGGACGGCACCGTCGCGGCGGTGCACGGCAAGGACGCGATCGAGGTGACGGTGACGGCGGTGCGCCGCGAGCCGGAGCCGGCGCCGCGGATCGTCGTCGTCCAGGCCCTGCCCAAGGGCGACCGGGGCGAGCTGGCGGTGGAGACCATGACCGAGGTCGGCGTGGACGTGGTGATCCCCTGGGCCGCGTCGCGCTGCATCACCCAGTGGAAGGGCGAGCGCGGCGCCAAGGCGCTCGCCAAGTGGCGGGCCACCGCCCGGGAGGCCGGCAAGCAGTCCCGGCGGCTGCGCTTCCCCGAGGTCCGCGAGGCGATGACCACCCGGCAGCTGGCCCCGGTACTGGCCGCCGCCGCGTTCGCCGCCGTGCTGCACGAGGAGGGCGCCGAACCGCTGGCCGCCGCCGCCCTGCCGACGGGCGGGGACCTGGTGCTGGTGGTCGGCCCGGAGGGCGGCGTCTCCCCGGAGGAGCTGGCCGCCTTCGCCGAGGCCGGCGCGAGGCCGTACCGGCTCGGCCCCTCGGTGCTGCGCACCTCCACGGCCGGCGTCGCGGCCGGCGCGCTGCTGCTGGGCCGCACCGGCCGCTGGGCCTGACACCGGCGTCCCCCGTGGGGGTTCGCGGACCGCGAACGGCGGGCGCGCCGCGCCCCCGGCTGCCTAGGGTGGCGACCGTGAGCGAACCCGAGAGCACCCCCGAGGGCGCCTACCTGCGCCACCCGCACCTGCACGGCGACCTGATCACCTTCGTGGCCGAGAACGACGTGTGGCTCGCCCCGCTGGAGGGCGGCCGGGCCTGGCGGCTGACCGCCGACCACCGCCCGGTCCGCAGACCGATGTTCTCCCCGGACGGCCGCCACGTCGCCTTCACCTCCGCCCGGGACGGCGCCCCCGAGGTGCACGTGGCCCCGGTGGACGGCGGGCCGTCCCGGCGGCTGACCCACTGGGGCGACGCGCAGACCCAGCTGCGCGGCTGGACCGCCGACGGCCGGCCGATCGCCACCACCGCCACCGGGCAGGCCTCGCTGCGCCGCACCTGGGCGCGGGCGGTGCCGCTGGACGGCGGCGAGGCGGCCCGGCTGCCGTACGGCCCGGTCGGCGGGCTGGCCTTCGAGCCCGGCGGCGACCGGGTGCTGCTGGTCTCCGCCTACGCGACCGAGCCGGCCTGGTGGAAGCGCTACCGGGGCGGGCGGACCGGTCGGCTGTGGATCGGCGCCGACCGCTTCGAGCGCGTCCACGAGGAGCTGGCCGGGCACATCGAGTCGCCGCTGTGGGTGGGCGGCCGGATCGCCTTCCTCTCCGACCACGAGGGCGTCGGCGCGCTGTACTCCAGCCTCCCGGACGGCTCCGACCTGCGCCGGCACGGCCTCTCGCCGGAGGGCTTCTACGCCCGCACCGCCACCACCGACGGGAGCCGGGTGGTCTGGCACAGCGCCGGCGACCTGTGGCTGCTGGAGGACCTCGACGGCGCCGAACCGCGCCGCCTGGACGTCCGCCCGGCCGGCCCGCGCACCGGCCGCCGCCCCCGCCCGGTGTCCGCCGCGCACTGGCTGGAGGGCGTCGCCCCGGACCGCACCGGGCGGGCCGGGGCCGTGGTGGTGCGCGGCTCCGTGCACTGGCTGACCCACCGGGAGGGCCCGGCCCGGGTGCTGGACGAGACGCCGGGCGTGCGCGGCCGGCTGGCCCGGGTGGTGCCGGGACCGGTCGGCGAGGACGCCGCGCAGGGCGTGGTCTGGGTGACCGACGCCGAGGGCGAGGACGCGATCGAGTACGCGCCCGCGGTGCTCGGCACCGAGCGCCGCCGGCTGGCCGCCGGGCAGCTGGGCCGGGTCCGCTCGCTGCTGGTCTCCCCGGACGGCAAGCAGCTGGCGGTCGGCGCGCACGACGGCCGGGTGCTGCTGGTCGGCCTGGCCGACGGCGCCGTGCACGAGCTGGCGCACAGCACCGACGGCGAGGTCAGCGGGCTGGCGTTCAGCCCGGACTCGGCCTGGCTGGCCTGGTCGCAGCCGACCCTCGGGGCGTGGTCGCTGCGCCAGATCGTGCTGGCCAACCTGGCCACCCGGACGGTCTCCGAGGCGACCCCGCAGCGGTTCGTCGACACCTCCCCGGCGTTCACCGCCGACGGCCGGCACCTGGCGTTCCTCTCGGTCCGCAGCTTCGACCCGGTGTACGACTCGCACGTCTTCGACCTGTCGTTCCCCAACGGCTGCCGCCCGTACCTGATCACGCTGGCCGCCGACACGCCGTCGCCGTTCGGGCCGCGCCGCGCGGGCCGCCCGGCCGGCGGGGAGGAGGACGAGCCGAAGGGCCGCCGGGCGGACGGCGAGGAGGGCGCGGCCGACGCGCCGCCGGCGACCCGGGTCGACCTGGACGGCATCGCCGACCGGATCGTGCCGTTCCCGGTGGAGGGCGGCCGGTTCGGCGTCCTGCGGGCCGCCAGGGACGGCGTGCTGTGGACCAGGCTCCCGCTGGTCGGCGAGCTGGGCGACGAGGCCGCCTCGCTGGAGGACGAGCGCCCGAGGCCGACGCTGGAGCGATTCGACTTCCGCAAGCGCCGGGCGGAGCAGCTGGTGGACGGCCTGGACGCGTTCGCGGTGAGCGGGGACGGCACCCGGCTCGCGGTGCTGGACGAGGGCGAGCTGCGGATCGTGCCCGCCGACCACAAGGCGTCCGGCGAGGACGACGAGATCGACGTCGACCTGGACCGGCTGCGGGTGACGGTCGACCCGGCGGCCGAGTGGCGGCAGATGTACGACGAGAACGGCCGGCTGATGCGGGACAACTTCTGGCGTCCCGACCTCGGCGGGGTGGACTGGGCCGGGGTGCTGGCCCGCTACCGCCCGCTGGTGGAGCGGCTCGGTTCGCACGACGACCTGGTGGACCTGCTCTGGGAGGTGCACGGCGAGCTGGGCACCTCGCACGCGTACGTGGTGGCGCACGGGGTGCACACCGAGCCGGCCCGCCGGCAGGGCCTGCTGGGCGCGGACCTGGTCCGGGACGGCGAGGTGTGGCGGGTCGCGCGGATCCTGCCGGGGGAGTCCTCCGACCCCCGGGCGCACTCGCCGCTGGCCGCCCCGGGCGCGGCGGTCCGCCCCGGGGACGCGCTGCTGGCGGTCAACGGCCGCCCGGTGGACCCGGTGACCGGTCCGGCGCCGCTGCTGGCCGGCACCGCCGGGCAGCCGGTCGAGCTGACGGTGGTCAGCAAGGACGGCACCGACCAGCGGCACCCGGTGGTCGTGCCGCTCGCCGACGACGAGGCGCTGCGCTACCACGACTGGGTGGCCGGGCGGCGGGCCGCCGTCCGGGAGCTGTCGGACGGCCGGCTGGGCTATCTGCACATCCCCGACATGCAGACCACCGGCTGGGCGCAGATCCACCGCGACCTGCGGTCGGAGATGGCCAGGGAGGGCGTGGTCGTCGACATCCGGGGCAACCGGGGCGGCCACACCTCGCAGCTGGTGGTGGAGAAGCTGGCGCGGCGGATCGTCGGCTGGGGCGTGGGCCGGGACGTCGCCAATCCCGCGCCGTACCCGGAGGACGCGCCGCGCGGTCCGGTCGTCGCCCTGGCGGACGAGTACTCGGGCTCGGACGGCGACATCGTCAACGCGGCGATCCAGGCGCTGGGGATCGGCCCGGTGGTCGGCACCCGCACCTGGGGCGGGGTGATCGGCATCGACAGCCGCTACTCGCTGGTGGACGGGACCCTGGTGACCCAGCCCAAGTACGCGTTCTGGTCGGAGCGGCTCGGCTGGGGCCTGGAGAACCACGGGGTGGACCCCGACGTGGAGGTGCCGTTCCCGCCGCACGCCTGGGCGGCGGGGGAGGACCCGCAGCTCGCCGAGGGGGTGCGGATCGCGCTGGCGGCGCTCGCGGAGCGGCCGGCGAAGACCCCGCCGGCGCTGCCCTGGGAGCACTAGGGGTGGTCCGACGGCGGCGGGAGGCCGGGCCCCGGTCCGGCCTCCCGCCCCGGTGCTGCCGCCTGGCGTGATCCGAAAGAGAGGGCCTAGCATGCCGCCGTACGGTCCCACCGGACCGGCACCAGCATCCCGCGAGGAGATCCCGATGGCCGGCGAGCCGCAGCCCGACTGCCTGTTCTGCAAGATCGTGGCGGGTGAGATCCCGGCCACCGTGGTCCGCAAGACCGACCGGACCCTCGCCTTCCGCGACATCGCCCCGAAGGCCCCGGTGCACGTCCTGGTGATCCCGCACGCCCACTACCCGAACGCGGCCGCGCTGGCCGACGCGGAGCCCGACATCGCCGGCGAGCTGCTCGCCGAGGCGGGCCGGGTCGCCGCGGACGAGGGCGTCGAGGACTACCGGCTGATCTTCAACACCGGCGCCGGCGCGGGCCAGACCGTCTTCCACGCCCACGTCCACGTGCTGGGCGGCACCTCCATGACCGAGCGCATGGTCTGAGGGGTGTCGCAGCGCGAACTGGTCGTCCTCGGGACCGCCAGCCAGGTCCCGACCCGGCACCGCAACCACAACGGCTACCTGCTGCGCTGGGACGGCGAGGGCCTGCTGTTCGACCCCGGTGAGGGGACCCAGCGGCAGATGCTGCGGGCCGGGGTCTCGGCCACCCAGCTCACCCGGATCGCCGTCACCCACTTCCACGGCGACCACAGCCTGGGCCTGGCCGGGGTGATCCAGCGGATCAACCTGGACCGGGTCCCGCACCCGGTGGACGTCTACTTCCCGGCCTCCGGCGAGGTGTACTTCGAGCGGCTGCGGCACGCCACCGCCTTCCACGAGACGGCCGTGCTGCGGCCCCGTCCGATCGAGGAGCCGGGCCCGCTGCCCGCGCCCGGCGCCCGCTTCGCGCTGGAGGCGGTCCGGCTCTCGCACCCGGTCGAGTCCTTCGGCTACCGGCTGAGCGAGCCGGACGGCCGCCGGCTGGTGCCCGAACGGCTGGCCGCCCTGGGCATCGCCGGCCCCGACACCGGCCGGCTCCAGCACCAGGGCGCGATCGAGGTGGACGGCCGGCGGGTCACCCTGGAGGAGGTCAGCGAGCCCCGGCCCGGGCAGCGGTTCGCCTTCGTCATGGACACCCGGCTCTGCGAGGGCGTGTACGAGCTCGCCGAGCGCGCCGACCTGCTGGTCGTCGAGGCCACCTTCTCCGACGCGGACGCCGGGCTGGCCGAGGACCACGGCCACCTCACCGCCGGCCAGGCCGCCAAGGTGGCCGCCGAGGCGGGCGTCCGCACCCTGGTGCTGACCCACTTCTCGCAGCGCTACCCCGACCTCGGCCAGCACCTCGCCGACGCCCGCAAGCACTTCGACGGACCGATCGTGCTTGCCGAGGACCTCGCCCGGGTACCAGTACCGCCCCGGCACAAGTGAGGCGCCCACCCGTCAGGGCCGCGGTGAACAGCCGGGAAAACCGCTCGCGCCGCCCGGCGTTCTGCCGCAGCATCGTCGGGTGCGGCCCCGCCGCCCGCCGCGTCGATCATCCGCGCGGCGTACCCTGGTGCCCCGGAGAGACCGAGCGGCACACGAGACACGGATGGGATGAGGCAGGCCCAGCGCCGACCTATGAGTGACACATCGCAGACCCGTTCCAACGGACAGCCGCGCCCCGAACCGGCCGAGGACGGCCGTGTCAGCGCCCGGATCGTCATCCCCGAGAAGCATCCGATGGTCACCCTGCTCGGTGCCGCCGACTCGCTGCTGCGAGTGATCGAGCAGGGCTTCCCCGCCGCCGACATCCACGTCCGGGGCAACGAGGTGACCGCGACCGGCGAGCGCGCCGAGGTCGCCCTCGTCAAGCAGCTGTTCAGCGAGCTGATGCTGGTGCTGCGCACCGGCCAACCCCTCACGGAGGACTCCGTGGAGCGTTCCATCGCCATGCTCCGCAGCGGCGTCGACGACCCGGACAGCCCGGTGCCGTCGAAGGTCTTCACCGCGAACATCCTGTCCAACCGGGGCCGGACCATCCGTCCGAAGACCCTCAACCAGCAGCGCTACGTCGACGCCATCGACAAGCACACGATCGTCTTCGGCCTCGGCCCGGCCGGCACCGGCAAGACCTACCTCGCGATGGCCAAGGCCGTCCAGGCCCTCCAGGCCAAGGAGGTCAACCGGATCATCCTGACCCGTCCGGCCGTCGAGGCGGGCGAGCGGCTCGGATTCCTGCCCGGGACCCTCTACGAGAAGATCGACCCGTACCTGCGGCCGCTGTACGACGCGCTGCACGACATGATGGACCCCGACTCCATCCCGCGGCTGATGGCCGCCGGGACGATCGAGGTCGCGCCGCTCGCCTACATGCGCGGCCGCACCCTCAACGACGCCTTCATCATCCTGGACGAGGCCCAGAACACCTCGCCCGAGCAGATGAAGATGTTCCTCACCCGCCTCGGGTTCAACTCCCGGGTGGTCGTCACCGGCGACACCAGCCAGATCGACCTCCCGGGCGGCACCCGCAGCGGCCTCAAGGTCGTCCAGGAGATCCTGGTCGACGTGCCCGACATCCACTTCTCCGTCCTCACCAGCACCGACGTGGTCCGCCACAAGCTGGTCGGCCGGATCGTGGACGCGTACGAGCGCTGGGACGCCCTCCAGGAGGCCCAGGAGACCGAGGAGCGACGCACCCCGGTCAAGGCCGCCCAGCGGCGCGGCTCACGCGCACCCCGACAGTCCCATCGCACCGAAAGCTGAGTAACCAGCCCGTCATGTCGATCGACATCGCCAATGAGTCCGGCTGGGACGTCGACGAGGAGTCCGTCCTCGCCGTCGCCCGCTACGCCCTGGACAAGATGCGGATCCACCCGCAGTCCGAACTGTCCGTGATCCTCGTGGACGGGGCGGCGATGGAGGAGCTGCACATCCAGTGGATGGACCTCCCGGGTCCCACGGACGTGATGTCCTTCCCCATGGACGAGCTGCGCCCCGGCAAGGAGGGCGAGGAGCTGCCGCAGGGCCTGCTCGGCGACATCGTGCTCTGCCCCGAGGTCGCCGAGCAGCAGGGCAAGGCGGCCCCGTCCAAGCACTCGATGGACGAGGAGCTGCAGCTGCTCACCGTGCACGGTGTGCTGCACGTGCTCGGCTACGACCACGAGGAGCCGGACGAGGAGGAGGAGATGTTCGGCCTCCAGAAGGCGATCCTCGACGGCTGGCGGGCCGAGCGGGGCCTCGGCGGCATCTCCCCGGCCCCCACCACCCACTGAGCGCGGAGCCCGAACCCCTGTGAGTGGTGAAAGTACGAGCTTCATCCTCGGCGCGGTCGCGCTGGTCGTGCTCGGCTGGCTGGCCGCGTGCGCCGAGGCGGGCATCTCCCGGGTGTCCCGGTTCCGGGCCGAGGAGGCGGTCCGGTCCGGCCGCAGGGGCTCGGCCCGGCTGCTGGCGCTGGCCTCCGACCCGATCCGCTACCTCAACCTGGCCACCCTGATCCGGGTGGCCAGCGAGATGGCGGCGGCGGTGCTGGTCACCGTGGTGTGCGTGCGCAACATCGACACGACCTGGCAGGCCGTGCTGCTGGCGTTCGGCGTGATGGTGCTGGTGTCCTTCGTGGCGGTGGGGGTCTCCCCGCGCACGATCGGCCGCCAGCACCCCCTCACCACCGCCACCGCGGCCTCCTTCGTGCTGCTGCCGCTGGCCCGGATCCTCGGCCCGATCCCGCGGCTGCTGATCCTGCTCGGCAACGCCCTCACGCCCGGCAAGGGCTACCGGGAGGGTCCGTTCGCCTCCGAGGCGGAGCTGCGGGCGCTGGTCGACCTGGCCGAGAAGAACGACGTCATCGAGGACGAGGAGCGCCGGATGGTGCACTCCGTCTTCGAGCTGGGCGACACCATCGTCCGCGAGGTGATGGTGCCGCGCACCGACCTGGTGATGATCGAGCGGCACAAGACCGTCCGCCAGGCGCTGACCCTGGCGCTGCGCTCGGGCTTCTCGCGGATCCCGGTGGTCGGCGACAACGAGGACGACGTGGTCGGCATCGTCTACCTCAAGGACCTGGTGCGCCGCACCCACATCAACCGGGACTCCGAGTCGGACGAGGTCGGCGCCGTGATGCGCCCGGCGGTGTTCGTCCCGGACTCCAAGCCCGCCACCGACCTGCTGCGCGAGATGCAGCAGATGCGCTCGCACGTGGCGATCGTGATCGACGAGTACGGCGGCACGGCCGGCCTGGTCACCATCGAGGACATCCTGGAGGAGATCGTCGGCGAGATCACCGACGAGTACGACCGGGAGATCGCCCCGGTGGAGGACCTCGGGGACGGCTCCTACCGGATCACCGCCCGGCTGCTGGTCGAGGACCTGGGCGAGCTGTTCGGGATCGAGCTGGAGGACGAGGACGTCGAGACGGTCGGCGGCCTGCTGGCCAAGCACCTGGGCCGGGTCCCGATCCCCGGCTCCTCCTGCGCGATCCCGCTCCCCGAGGAGGTCCCGGGCGGCCTGACCGCCATCCGCCTCACCGCCGAGAGCTCCGCCGGCCGCCGCAACCGCATCGGCTCCGTCGTCGCCGCCCCGGTGCGGACGGCGGAGGACCCGGCCCACGGGGCCGACGAGTAGCGTTCGGGTACGTCCGGAGCGACGATGGGGGCATGAGTCACCAACTTCGCGCGGAGTACGGCCCGCAGGGGGCGGCGGGCGGGGTGAAGGTCTGGCACGTGGTGCGGGAGGGGGATCCGGCCGTGGCGTTGTGCGGCCGGAGCATGCCCGCCGACGTGGAGACCCGGTCGGACCGGGAGTGGGGGACCGGGCTCCGGTGCTGTCAGCAGTGCGGTTCGCTGTACATGCACGAGGTGCCGCACATGCAGGGGAGCCACCCCTACAGCTAGGCGGGCCCGGGCCCGACAAGAAACAGCCAGGCGCTACGACCGTGTCGGAGGTCGCCATGAAGCTGCAGGACGAATTGCCCGTCGACCACAAGCTGGTGCTGGTGTGGCGGATCGGGGCGGGTCTCGGTGGGGTGTTCCTGATCGTGTTCGGCTGCCTGGGGCTGGCCGACCACCCGGGATTCCTGTCCACCGAGGGCAACGACATCGCCGGTATGTCCACCAACGGCGCGCTGAGCGTCCTGTCCATCGTGATGGGCGGGGTGCTGGTGGTCGCCGCGGTCATCGGCGGCAATGTCGCCGCCAACGTGAACATGGCGGTCGGCGTGCTGTTCGTGCTGTCCGGGTTCTACGGGCTGACCGTGCTCGGCCGCTCGGACGCCAACATCCTGAACTTCGGGATCCACAACGTGATCTTCGCCTTCGCCTTCGGCGTGGTGATCACCACCTTCGGGATGTACGGACGGGTCAGCAGCCACCTGCCGCACGACAACCCGTACTGGCGCCAGCGGGCGGCGGACGAGGTGGCGATGCCCAACGGTCCCAAGACCTTCGTGAAGGTGATCCGGCCCGGTCCGCCCAATCCGATCGGCCACTGAGGGCGCCGGCCGGCGGGGCCTATGCTCCTGGGCATGAGTGACATCGTCGAGCTGGACCCCGAAGACAAGAAGATCATCACCCTGGCCCGCTCCGCCCGCGCCCGCAACGGCGTCGCGGAGGGGGCCGCGGTGCGTGACGAGACCGGCCGGACGTACGTGGCCGGGACGGTCGCACTGGAGTCGCTGCGGCTGACCGCGGTCCAGACGGCGGTGGCGATGGCGGTGGCCAGCGGTGCGAAGTCGCTGGAGGCGGCGGCCGTGGTGTCCGAGGCGGAGCAGCCCGCCGAGGCCGATCTGGCGGCCGTGCGGGACCTCGGCGGCGCGGGCACCCCGCTGCTGCTGGCCGGGCCGGACGGGGTGCTGCGGGTCTCCGTCGAGGCGCGCTGAGAGCTCGGAGCGGGGCCGGTGCCCGGGGTTCGCGCCCCGGGCACCCGTGCGTTCGAACCCCCCTGGAATCGACGGATAATCTCACCGGGGACGGGCGGGGAATCCGCACGGTGAGGGGGCTGGGCGATGGGGCCGTACGCGTTCTTCGCGGGACTGCTGCTGGGCGTGATGGGCATGGGCAAGTGGCAGGAGACCGGCTCGCCGTTCTGGCTCTGGGGCTCGGTCTCCTTCCTGCTGATCGTCCTCGGCTGGGGGCTGGGCGCGCTGTTCGGCGGGAAGAAATGACCGGCCCGGACGCCGGTGGCGGTCCCCTCGCGGGTGATCAGGGAGAATGGGGTCCATGAGTGCCCCTTCCTCCTCGTACCGCTCCGGCTTCGCGTGTTTCGTCGGCCGGCCCAACGCGGGCAAGTCGACCCTGACCAACGCTCTGGTGGGGACGAAGGTCGCGATCACCTCCGACCGCCCGCAGACCACCCGGCACACCGTCCGCGGCATCGTGCACCGCCCGGACGCCCAGCTCGTGCTGGTCGACACCCCCGGCCTGCACAAGCCGCGCACCCTGCTCGGCGAGCGCCTCAACGACCTGGTCCGCAGCACCTGGGCCGAGGTCGACGTGATCGGCTTCTGCCTGCCCGCCGACCAGAAGCTCGGCCCCGGCGACAAGTTCATCGTCAAGGAACTCGCCGAGATCAAGAAGACCCCCAAGGTCGCCATCGTCACCAAGACCGACCTGGTCGACTCCAAGCGGCTCGCCGAGCAGCTGATCGCCGTCCACCAGCTCGGCGCCGAGCTGGGCATCGAGTGGGCCGAGATCATCCCGGTCTCCGCGGTCGGCGACAAGCAGGTGGAGCTGGTCGCCGAGCTGATCACCAAGCTGCTCCCGGAGGGCATGCCGCTCTACCCGGACGGCGACCTCACCGACGAGCCCGAGCAGATCATGGTGGCCGAGCTGATCCGCGAGGCCGCCCTGGAGGGCGTCCGCGACGAGCTGCCGCACTCGCTGGCCGTCGTGGTCGAGGAGATGCTGCCGCGCGAGGGCCGTCCGGCCGACCGGCCGCTGCTCGACATCCACGCCAACGTGTACATCGAGCGGCAGAGCCAGAAGGCGATCGTCATCGGCGCCAAGGGCGCCCGGCTCAAGCACGTCGGCACCACCGCCCGCAAGCACATCGAGGCGCTGCTCGGCACCCCGGTCTACCTGGACCTGCACGTCAAGGTGGCCAAGGACTGGCAGCGGGACCCGAAGCAACTGCGCAAGCTCGGGTTCTGACCGACGGCGGGTCCGGGTCGACGGCGGTGGCGGCGAGGGGGCGGGGATGAGGCTGAACACGCGTGAGTGGGGCACCGGCGACCGGGTGGCGCTGCTGGTCCACGGGATCATGTCCGACCACCGCAGCTGGCGGTCGGTCGGCCCGGCGCTGGCCGGGCGCGGCTACCGGGTGATCGCGGTCGACCTGCGCGGGCACGGCGCCAGCCCGCGCGGGGAGGGCGCCGCCCCGGAGGACCGCTACGGGCCCGAGCACTACGCCCAGGACCTGGTGGACACCCTGCCGGCGGGCGCGGACCTCGCGATCGGCCACTCCCTCGGCGCCCTGACCCTGCTGCACGCGGTGGACCGGCTCCGGCCGGCCCGGGCCGTCTACTCCGACCCGGCCTGGCGGTTCGTCCGGCCCGGCCTGTTCGACCCGGCCGTGTTCACCCAGTTCAAGGCGGCCACCCGGGAGCAGATCGGCGCGCTCAGCCCGCGCTGGGACGCGGCGGACGTCGAGGTCGAGCTGGCCACCCTCGCGGCCTGGGACCCGGACACCGCGCTCGCCCTCTCCGCCCTCGCGGACCGGGCCGCGCTGCCCGGCGCCCCGGTGGTGCCGTCCCTGGTGCAGCTGGCCGACAACAGCTGGCTGATCGGGCCCGAGGACGCCGCGACGCTGCGCGGCCTGGGCTACGAGGTCCGGACGGTGCCCGGGGCCGGGCACACCATCCACCGGGACGACCTCCCGGGCTTCCTGGCCTCGCTCGACGGCTGGCTGTGACGGCCGCGTTGTGACAGCTGGGGTGTGACGGTCGGCTCGGACGGCCGTGGTGCGAGGGTCGGCTCCGACCGCCGCGGTGCGACGGTCGGTTGCGACGGCCGCGCCGCGACGGCTCGGGTGCGGGCCGGGAGGGGCCGGTCAGGCGCCCTCGCGCAGGACCAGCGAGACCAGCTCCCGCTGGGACTCGGTGAGCTTGGGGTCCGCGCAGTGCACCGTGCGCCCGTCGACGGTGATCGCGTAGTGGTAGCCGTCCGGCACCCCGTAGGAGGGCGCGCGCAACCCGCCCGCGACGGCCTCGCGGGCGAGCGCGTGCACGTGCGGGGCGTCCACCCGCTCGGTGGTGTCGAGCTCAGCGCGGCGGACGTGTCCCGCGAGGCCGCCGGTCCGGGTCACCTGGATACGCATGGTGTCCATGGTGCTACCCAGGGATGGCGTTTGCCGGTGTTTTTCCGGACCTTGACCCAATCGCCACTCAGGTCGGGCTGATGCCGACCTTCGCCCAGGACGCGGTCACCGTGTCCGCGACCTCCGGCTCCGGGTAGCGGGCCTTCGCGGCCGCCACGGTGGCCCGGGCGAAGGCCGTGAAGTCGGCGTCCGCCGGCAGCCGCCGTCCGGTCAGCGCGTCGTACCAGATCTGGCCCGCGCGCTCCCAGGACCGGCCGCCGAGCGCGGTGGCGAGCAGGTAGAAGGCGTGGTTGGGGATGCCCGAGTTGATGTGCACGCCGCCGTTGTCCTGGCCGGTGCGCACGTAGTCGCGCATGTGCGCGGGCTGGGGGTCCTTGCCGAGCCGGGGGTCGTCGTACGCGGTGCCGGGCTCCTTCATCGAGCGCAGCGCCACGCCCTGGACTCCCGGGGCGAGCAGTCCGGCGCCGATCAGCCAGTCCGCCTCGGCGGCGTCCTGGACCAGCGCGTACTGCTTGACCAGGGAGCCGAACACGTCGGAGACCGACTCGTTGAGCGCGCCCGGCTGGTCCCGGTACTCCAGGCCCGCGGTGAACTGGGTGACGCCGTGGGCGAGCTCGTGGCCGATCACGTCGATGCAGGCGGTGAAGTCGCCGAACACCTCGCCGTCGCCGTCGCCGAAGACCATCCGCCGGCCGTCCCAGAAGGCGTTGTCGTAGTCCTGGCCGTAGTGGACGGTGGCGTCCAGGCGCAGCCCCTGGTCGTCGATGGAGTGCCGGCCGTAGACGGCGGAGAACAGGGTCCAGGTCGCGCCGAGGCCGTCGTAGGCGTGGTTGACGGACTGGTCCGGGACGGCGCCGTCGCCCTCCCGGCGGACGGTGCGGCCGGGCAGGCGCTCGCGGTGCGCGGCGTCGGAGATCACCCGCTCCAGCCGGTCGGCGGCGGCCCGGTCCGGCAGGGCGGCGGTGAGCCGCGCGGCCCGGTGCGCGGCGTCGAGGGCGAGGGAGCGGGCGGCGGGCTCGTGACCGTCCTCGGCGAGGCGGTCCAGGACGTACGGCGGAACGATCGCGCAGAGCGTCGGTTCGGCTGTCATGTGGCCCAGGGTGAGGCATTGATGACGTGTTGTCACCGGCGCGGACAGGATTTGCGCGCCGCCCGCGCCGCGCCGTGCGCCGCCGCGGGCCGTCTCAAGGGGTGGGAAGACCGCCCGGGCGGCTTCGGGGTCGCGAGGCGCTGGGTTAGGCTGGATCGCATCATGCGCATCGGGCTGCTTCTTCTTAGCTGCCGCGTCGAGGGCCTGTAGTCCGTCAAGGGCCGGCTTCCCTCGCCGCGGGGACTGTGCTGCGCGCTGATTTCGGACGACCCGGGAACGGGTCGTGAGCGGCAGCAGGCCGGCCGAGTCGGGTGACATCTCACCCCGACCCGCCCGCACCACGCATCACAGGAAGCCGAGACTCACCTCCATGACCGAGCAGAGTTCCGCCGCGCCCATCCACGCCGCCCGCGCCTTCGTCGACCGTCCGACCCCGATCACCGCCGCCTCGGTACGCCAGCGGCCGTCCGGGATGCGGCACGGCCGCTACCTGCCGTTCGGCGCCGTCGACCTGCCGGACCGCACCTGGCCGAACCAGGTGATCACCAAGGCGCCGCGCTGGCTGTCCACCGACCTGCGGGACGGCAACCAGGCGCTGATCGACCCGATGTCCCCGGCCCGCAAGCGCAAGATGTTCGACCTGCTGGTGGCGATGGGCTACAAGGAGATCGAGGTCGGCTTCCCGTCGTCCGGGGCCACCGACCACGCCTTCGTGCGCTCGCTGATCGAGGAGGGGGCGATCCCGGAGGACGTCACCATCTCGGTGCTGACCCAGGCGCGCGAGGAGCTGATCGAGAAGACCGTCGAGTCGCTGGTCGGGGCGCCGCGGGCGACCGTGCACCTGTACAACGCGACCGCGCCGCTGTTCCGCCGGGTGGTGTTCCGCAACGACAAGGCGGCCACGAAGGCGATCGCCGTCGACGGCACCCGGCTGGTGATGGAGTACGCCGAGAAGCTGCTGGGCGACGACACCGCCTTCGGCTACCAGTACTCGCCGGAGATCTTCGTCGACACCGAGCTGGACTTCGCGCTGGAGGTCTGCGAGGCGGTGATGGACGTCTGGCAGCCCGGCGAGGGCCGCGAGATCATCCTGAACCTGCCGGCCACCATCGAGCGGGCCACCCCGAACGTCCAGGCCGACCAGTTCGAGTGGATGTCGCGCCACCTGTCGCGGCGCGAGTTCGTCTGTCTGTCGGTGCACCCGCACAACGACCGGGGCACCGCCGTGGCCTCCGCCGAGCTGGCCTACATGGCCGGCGCCGACCGGATCGAGGGCTGCCTGTTCGGCCAGGGCGAGCGGACCGGCAACGTCGACCTGGTGACCCTGGGCATGAACCTGTTCTCGCAGGGCATCGACCCGGAGATCGACTTCTCCGACATCGACGAGGTCCGCCGCACCGCCGAGTACTGCAACCAGATGGAGGTGCACCCGCGCCACCCGTACGCCGGCGACCTGGTGTACACCTCCTTCTCCGGCTCCCACCAGGACGCCATCAAGAAGGGCTTCGACGCGCTGGAGGCGGACGCCGCCGCCGCGGGCGTGCCGGTCGAGCAGCACACCTGGGGCGTGCCGTACCTGCCGATCGACCCGAAGGACGTCGGCCGCACCTACGAGGCGGTCATCCGGGTCAACAGCCAGTCCGGCAAGGGCGGTGTGGCGTACGTCCTGAAGAACGACCACAAGCTGGACCTGCCGCGCCGGATGCAGATCGAGTACTCCCGGATCATCCAGGCCAAGACCGACGCCGAGGGCGGCGAGGTCACCCCGGCCGAGATCTGGCGGGTCTTCGAGGACGAGTACCTGCCGACCACGGGCAACCCGTGGGGCCGGATCTCGCTGACCGGTTCGCGCACCCTGACCACCGAGGACGGCCGGGACGCGCTGACCGCCCACGCGGTGGTGGACGGGGCGACGGTCAGCCTGGCCGGTACCGGCAACGGCCCGGTCTCGGCCTTCGCGGACGCGCTGGCGCAGATCGGCGTGGACGTCCGGGTGCTGGACTACGCGGAGCACGCGCTGAGCGAGGGCGGCGACGCCCAGGCCGCCGCGTACGTGGAGTGCGCGGTGGACGGCCGGGTGCTGTGGGGCGTCGGGATCGACAGCAACACCGTGCTGGCCTCGCTGAAGGCGATGATCAGCGCTGTCAACCGGGCGCAGCGCGGTTAGTTCGTACGGGTAAAAGTGGTCGGGCCGTCCCCTGCGGGGCGGCCCGGCGGCGTTCCCGGACGTCGCGGGGCGGCCGTCCGGCCGGGGGTGCCCCGGCTGTGTCCTGCGCCACATTTTTTGCCGGATCGGGCCGTTCGAGGTACTGACACGTGTCGGCAACCGTGGCAACATCGTCCCACCGGTAAGCCGGGTCGGTGGGACGGCCCGGTGGCCGGTCGCGTGACCTGCCCATTGTTGTGCAGGCCGCCTGCCATGTCTGGGGAGTGGCGCCGTGACAGGGATGTGGGGTGTTCGCCCGAGGTGGCGGACTGATGTTCTCGGTGACTTCTTCTGCCCGGGCTGCGGCGGGGACCGCAACTACCGCCGGCAACACGGCCGGCGGTGGCTGCGGCTGCTGGGGACTCCGGTACTTCCGCTCGGACCGGTGATCGGCAGCGTGCAGTGCACCAGCTGCCACGGCCGGTTCGGGGTGGAGAGCCTGGAGCAGCCGACCTGCGTGCGTCTGGGCGGGATGCTGCGCGACGCGCAGTACACCGTCGCGCTGGCCGTGCTGGCGGCCGGTGGCACGGCCCACCGCGCGGCCCGCGAGGCGGCCTGCGGGGCGGTCCGGGACGCCGGCTTCGAGGACTGCGGCGAGGCGCAGGTGCTGGCGGCCCTGGCCGCGATGTCCGGCCTCGGTGGCGAGCTGTACGACGCGCACGGCATGTCGGGCGGGCTGGCCGTGGAACTGCACGCCGTCCTGGAGCCGCTGGCCCCGCACCTGGCCCGGCCGGGCCGGGAGCGGCTGCTGCTGCAGGGGGCGGCGATCGCGCTGGCCGACGGCCGGTACCGGCCGCAGGAGCGGGAGGCGCTGGCCGCGATCGGGCGCTGTCTGGACCTGCCGCACGCGCGGGTCGGGGCGCTGCTGGAGGCGGCGACCCGGGCGCCGTACTAGCGCTCCGGGCCTTCCTGTTCTCCTTCTCCCGGTCCTTCGGCTTCCCGGTCCTTCGGCTTCCTGATCGTTCCGTTCGCGGTCCTTCCGGCAGATCCTTTCGCCGGACCCGCGACTCCCTCTCCTCGTTCGGCACCTCCTCCAGACCCCCACAACCGGGCCCCTTCCGCCCCCGGCTCCCGGCCGGTGGCGTCCCCACGGCCGGGGCCCGCCGTGACCCGCACCGCTCGGCGAGCCCCCACGGCCCCGGTGCGGGCACACGGCTGTCCGCCCCTGGGGGACAATGGTGGGATGTCCACACTGTTCCAGGGCCGCAGCGGCGGTGAGACGGGCGCATGAGCCTCTTCCGCGACGACGGAGTGGTGCTCCGGGCGCAGAAGCTCGGCGAGGCGGACCGGATCATCACCCTCCTCACCCGCCACCACGGCAAGGTGCGCGCGGTGGCGCGCGGGGTGCGCAAGACCAAGTCGAAGTTCGGCGCGCGCCTGGAGCCGTTCTCGCACGTGGACGTGCAGTTCTTCAGCCGGAACAACAGCGAGCTGGTCGGCCGGGGCCTGCCGCTCTGCACCCAGGTGGAGACGATCGCCCCGTACGGCGGCTCGATCGTCACCGACTACGGCCGGTACACCGCGGGGACGGCCATGCTGGAGACGGCGGAACGGTTCGCCGAGAACGAGGGCCAGCCGGCCGTCCAGCAGTACCTGCTGCTGGTCGGCGGCCTGCGCACGCTGGCCGCCGGGGTGCACGAGTCGCACCTGGTGCTGGACGCGTTCCTGCTGCGTTCGCTCGCGGTCAACGGGTACGGAGCGACCTTCGACGACTGCGCGAAATGCGGCATGGAGGGACCCAACCGGTTCTTCTCGCTCCAGGCCGGAGGCGTGCTCTGCCCGGACTGCCGCGTGCCCGGATGTGCCGTACCCTCCCCTGAGACACTGGTACTGCTCGGCGCGTTGTTGTCAGGGGACTGGCAGACGGCGGACGCCTGCGAGCCGAGGTACTGGCGGGAAGGCAGCGGACTGGTCGCGGCCTATCTGCAGTGGCACCTGGAGCGGGGCATCCGCTCGATGAGATACGTGGAGAAGTGAGCACATGGCAGCGCGACGGCTCTTCGGCGGCGGCAAGCAGAGGGAGTACCTCCCCCCGACCCCGCACCCCAGCGGCGCCCGGCCCCCGAAGATCCCCGGCGAGCTCGTCCCGGGCCATGTCGCGATCGTCATGGACGGCAACGGCCGCTGGGCCAAGGAGCGCGGGCTGCCGCGCACGGAGGGGCACAAGGTCGGCGAGTCCGTCGTGCTGGACGTGCTCAAGGGCGCGATCGAGCTCGGCGTGAAGAACATCTCGCTCTACGCGTTCTCCACCGAGAACTGGAAGCGCTCACCCGACGAGGTGAAGTTCCTGATGAACTTCAACCGCGACGTGATCCACCGCCGCCGCGACGAGATGGACGCGATGGGCGTGCGGGTGCGCTGGGCCGGCCGGATGCCGAAGCTGTGGAAGAGCGTCGTCCAGGAGCTCCAGGTCGCCGAGGAGCAGACCAAGGACAACGACGCCGTCACGCTGTACATGTGCGTCAACTACGGCGGCCGGGCCGAGATCGCGGACGCCGCGGCGGCGATCGCGGCCGATGTCGCGGCGGGCCGGCTGGACCCCAAGAAGGTCAACGAGAAGACCCTCACCAAGTACCTGTACCACCCGGACATGCCGGACGTGGACCTGTTCCTGCGCCCCAGCGGCGAGCAGCGGACGTCGAACTTCCTGCTCTGGCAGTCGGCCTACGCCGAGTTGGTGTTCCAGGACGTGCTCTGGCCGGACTTCGACCGCCGTGACCTGTGGCGGGCCTGCGAGCAGTACGCGATGCGCGACCGCCGGTTCGGCGGGGCGCTCCCGAACGAGGCGCCGGCCGAGCTGGTCGGCGAGGTGCCGGCGCAGCGCTGAGCCGCGGCGCTGAGTCGCGGCGTTGAGCGGTGCGGGGTTCGGCGCCTGCGTCGAGCCGGTGCGGCGTTCGGTGCGGCGCCGGGCCGGTCCTGCGTCGAGCCGGTGCCGCTGGTGCGGCGCTCGGTGCGGTGCCGGGTCCGCGCGCGGAGAAGGGCCCGTGGGAGGTGACTCCCAGCGGGCCCTTCGGCGTTCCGGCGCCGGTGCTCAGACCTTCGCGGCGCACTCCGCGCAGGTGCCGAAGATCTCCAGGGTGTGCGCGATGTCGCTGAACCCGTGCTCGGCGGCGACCGAGTTGGCCCAGCGCTCGACGGCGGGGCCCTCGACCTCGACGGTGGCACCGCACTGGCGGCAGACCAGGTGGTGGTGGTGCCCGCTGCTGCACCGGCGGTAGACGGCCTCACCGTCGGCGGTGCGCAGGACGTCCACCTCGCCGGCGTCGGCGAGGGACTGGAGCGTCCGGTAGACGGTGGTCAGACCGACCGAGTCCCCCCGGTGCTTCAGCATGTCGTGGAGCTCCTGGGCACTGCGGAAGTCCTCGATCTCGTCCAGGACCGCCGAGACGGCGGCGCGCTGCCGGGTCGATCGGGCTCGCGGCGACGGGCCTGCGGTGGTCACCGTGGGTCCTCCTGCTGGTGTGGGCGACTGGCACCTCATTGTGCCAGCCCCGCACTGGGCGCCGGAGTGGTCGCGTCGACCCGCTCCGGGCCGGGCAGTCGGACGTCGCAGACCTGCGGTCCGCTCTCCGGGGTGTCGCGGTGGCGGCGGCGGGCGAGCGGGGCCGCGATCGCGCCGAACACCGCGAACACGACGATGGCCAGCAGCACGATGGCCGGGCCGGAGGGCACGTCCAGCTGGTAGGAGCCGGTGACGCCGGCCAGGGCGACGAGCACGCCGACCGCGATCGAGCCGGCCTGGGTGGCGGCGAAGGAGCGGGTGAGCTGCTGGGCGGCCGCGACCGGAACCACCATCAGGGCGCTGACCAGCAGCAGGCCGACCACCCGCATGGCGACGGTGACGGTGACCGCGGCCATCACCGCGAGCAGCAGGTTGAGCAGCCGCACCGGGACGCCGGTGACCCGGGCGAAGTCCTCGTCCTGGCAGATCGCGAACAGCTGGCGGCGCAGGCCCAGGGTGACGGCGACGACGACGGCGCCGAGCGCGCCGATGGTGGCGAGGTCGGCGGGGGAGACGGTCAGGATGGAGCCCCAGAGGTAGCTCTCCAGCGAACCGGCGCCGGCCTGGGCGGACTTGGAGACCAGCAGCTTGCCGCAGGCCATGCCGCCGTAGAAGAGCATCGCGAGGGCGATGTCGCCGCGCTGGTTGCCGCGCGCGCGGACCAGTTCCATGGTGACGGCGCCGAGCACGCAGACCGCCACGGCCATCCAGACCGGGCTGGTCTGGAAGATGAAGCCGAGGCCGACGCCGGTCATCGCGACGTGGCCCATGCCGTCGCCCATCAGCGCCTGGCGGCGCTGCACCAGGTAGATGCCGACGGAGGGGGCGGTGATGCCGACCAGTACGGCGGCGATCAGCGCCCGCTGCATGAAGTCGTAGCTGAGCATCTCGGTCATGACAGCAGTCCCCGGGGTCGGTCGTGTTCGTGGCCGTGGTCGGCGTGCGGATGGACGTGGTCGTGGCCCGGCAGGGCGTGCAGACCGGTGTTGGGAACGGGCGGGCCGTCGTGCGCGACGCAGCCGTCGCGCAGCACCACGGCCCGGTCGATCAGCGGCTCCAGCGGCCCGAGTTCGTGCAGCACCAGCAGGACGGCGGCGCCGCGCGCGACCTCGGCGCGCAGGGTGTCGGCGAGCACCTGCTGGCTGGCGGCGTCCACCCCGGCCATCGGCTCGTCCATGATCAGCAGATCGGGGGCGCCGGCCAGGGCGCGGGCGATCAGCACCCGCTGCTGCTGGCCGCCGGAGAGGTCGGCGACCCCGTCCCGGGCCCGGTCGAGCATGCCGACGGCGGCCAGCGCGCGGTCCACGGCGTCGCGGTCCGCGCGGCGGAACGGCAGCAGCCGGTGCAGCGGCAGCCGGCCGGTGGAGACGACCTCCCGGACGGTGGCCGGGACGCCGGAGGCGGCGGTGGTGCGCTGCGGCACGTAGCCGATCCGGTGCCAGGCGCGGAACCGGGCGAGCGGGGTGCCGAACAGTTCGAGCGTGCCGCGCTCCAGCGGGACGGCCCCGGTGACGGCCTTGACGGTGGTGGACTTGCCGGAGCCGTTGGCGCCGAGCAGGGCGACCACCTCGCCGGGGCGGACGGTGAGGTCGATGCCGCGCAGCACCGGCCGTCCGCCGCGCGAGGCGACGGCGTCGTGGAGGCGGACGGCCGGGTGGGCCGGGTGGGCCGGGTGGGCCGGGTGGGCCGGGGAGGCGGCGGAGGCGGGGAAGGCCGGGGATGTCGGGGAGGTCATGCCGGTGGTCCCGTCAGCTGGTGGGTGCGGCGGGCGCGGCCGGCGCAGTGGTCGCGGTGGTCGCGCCGGAGGGGGCGGCCGCGGCCGGCGTGTCGGCGCCGAGGGCGGTCCGCAGGTTGGCCAGGTTCTGCCGCATGACCGAGAGGTAGTCGTCCTTGGCCGGGTCCTTGACGCCTTCCAGCGGGTCGAGGACGGCGGTCCTGAGGCCGAGGTCCTTGGCCACGGTGTCGGCGAGCTTGGGGCTGACCAGGGTCTCGAAGAAGATCGTGGTGACGCCGTTCTCCTTGGCGGCCTTCTGGACGTCGGCGAGGCGGGCCGGGGTGGGCTCGGACTCGGGGTCGACGCCGTTGATGGCGACCTGGGTGAGGCCGTAGGCCCCGGCGAGGTAGCCGAAGGCGGCGTGGCTGGTGACGAAGGTGCGGTTCCGGACGTCCTTCAGCCCGTCCTTGAACTCCTGGTCCAGGGCGGTGAGGCGGCCGACCAGCTCGTCGGTGTTCTTCCGGTAGTCCTCGGCGTGGGCCGGGTCGGCCTTGGCGAACTCGGCGCCGACGCTCCTGGCCACCGCCGCGTAGCGGGCCGGGTCGAGCCAGATGTGCGGATCGCCGGCGGCCCCGTCGTGGTCGTGGCCGTCGTGGCCGTCGCCGCTCTGCCCGTCGCCGCCGTGGTCGTGCCCGTCGCCCTCGGTGTGGCCCTCGGCGAGGTGGTGGTCCTCCAGCGGGGCGGCCGCGGTGGCGTCGATCTTGTGCTTGGAGCCGGAGCCGGCGACCGCCTTGTCGACGGTGGGCTGCAGGCCCTTGAGGTAGACGATCGCGTCGGCCTTCTTGACCGTCCCGACCTGCTTGGCGGTGAGTTCGAGGTCGTGCGGCTCGACGCCGGCGGCGGTGAGGTCGGTGACCTTCACGTGCTCGCCGCCGATCCGGTCGGCGAGGAACTCCATCGGGTAGAAGGACGCGACGACGTTCAGCTTGCCCTCCGCGCCCTGGGCGCCGCCACTGCTGCCGCAGGCCGTCAGGGTGAGGCCGGCGGTGAGGGCGGTGGCGGTCAGGGCTATGGCGCCGCGAGTACGTCGTCGGATCATCATGACAACCATTCTCAGATTAGATGGAAATGATTGTCAAATCACTCGGACGGGTGAACGGGTGGTGACGGTGAGTGGGCCGGTGGCGGAGATACCGATTTGAACCCCGTACCCATATGGCCGGTAACCTGAGGTATTCGGGTACGCGCAACCAGCCGTGCCCTGACCGTGCCGTACGTACTGAAGAGAGCACTGTGGCAGCCGACAAGATCGAGACGATCGTCAGCCTTAGCAAGCGCCGTGGCTTCGTCTACCCCTGCAGCGAGATCTACGGCGGCACGCGTGCCGCCTGGGACTACGGTCCGCTGGGCGTCGAACTCAAGGAGAACATCAAGCGCCAGTGGTGGCGCGCGATGGTGCAGGCCCGTGAGGACGTCGTCGGACTCGACTCGTCGGTGATCCTGGCCCGCGAGGTCTGGGAGGCGTCCGGCCACGTCAAGACCTTCAACGACCCGCTGACCGAGTGCCTCTCCTGCCACAAGCGCCACCGGGCCGACCACCTGGAGGAGAAGTACGAGGCCAAGCACGGCTTCCCGCCGCCGAACGGCCTCCAGGACGTCAACTGCCCCGACTGCGGCGTCAAGGGCCAGTTCACCGAGCCCAAGGACTTCTCGGGCATGCTGAAGACCCACCTCGGCGTCACCGAGGAGGCGAGCGGCCTGGCCTACCTGCGCCCGGAGACCGCCCAGGGCATCTTCACCAATTTCAAGGCCGTCCAGACCACCTCGCGCAAGAAGCCGCCGTTCGGCATCGCCCAGGTCGGCAAGAGCTTCCGCAACGAGATCACCCCCGGCAACTTCATCTTCCGGACCCGTGAGTTCGAGCAGATGGAGATGGAGTTCTTCGTCAAGCCGGGCGAGGACGAGCAGTGGCACGAGTACTGGCTCCAGCAGCGCTGGGACTGGTACGTCGGCCTCGGCCTGCGCACCGACAACATGCGCCTGTTCGAGCACCCGAAGGAGAAGCTCTCCCACTACGCCAAGCGCACGGTGGACATCGAGTACCGCTTCAACTTCGGCGGCACCGAGTTCTCCGAGCTGGAGGGCATCGCCAACCGCACCGACTACGACCTGACGGTGCACAGCGAGGCCTCCGGCCAGGACCTCAAGTACTTCGACCAGGAGTCCGGCGAGCGGTACTTCCCGTTCGTCATCGAGCCGGCAGCCGGTCTCAACCGCGCCATGCTGGCCTTCCTGATCGACGCCTACTTCGAGGACGAGGCGCCGAACGCCAAGGGCGTCATGGAGAAGCGCGTCGGCATGCGGCTCGACCCGCGACTGGCCCCGGTCAAGGTCGCGGTGCTGCCGCTGTCGCGCAACGCCGACCTCTCGCCGAAGGCCCGCGGCCTGGCCGCCGACCTGCGCACCGCCTGGAACGTCGAGTTCGACGACGCCGGTGCCATCGGCAAGCGCTACCGCCGCCAGGACGAGATCGGCACGCCGTTCTGCGTGACGGTCGACTTCGACACCCTGGAGGACAACGCGGTGACCGTGCGCGAGCGCGACACCATGACGCAGGAGCGCGTCTCGCTCGACCAGGTGAAGTCCTACCTGGCGGCGCGGCTCATCGGCTGCTGACGTCGGCGGGCCCCGCGCCCGCGGTCTTCCGTGCGAACCCCCGTTCGCCCCGGTCTCCCCGGGGCGGGCGGGGGTTCCGCGTTGGGAGCGCTGTTTCCTGGGGTGCTGCTTCGGGAGCGCTGCGTCCTGGGGGCGCTGTTCCCGGGGTTTCCGCTTCGAGGCCCGGCCGCCGTGACGATCGGCTAATCTCCGCTCCGGGCCGTCGGACCGGCCCCAGCTACGGGGAGGTGGGGATGGCGGATCCATGGTCGATCGCGTCGGGTGTCGGCGCCCTGGCATCGGTCGCGGGGGCCTGGGCGGTCTACCGGGGACAGACCCGGCAGGTGGACTTCGAACTCGCCCGGACGCTCCACCTCGACCTGACGAGCGGTGAAGTGGCGTTGGCCCGCTACACCCTGGTGGCCTTCCGTCGGGGGCAGCAGCCGTACGGACCCGAGGTGCTCGCGGCCTACTTCACGATGCTGTGGTGCTTCGAGCGCGTCCTCCAGGGCCGACGGTCCATGATCCGGTCGCCGCTCGACCGGGTCCGCCGCAGCTCTCCCGTGCGCTTCCTCGACGAGGCCATCGCCATGCATGTGGCGAGCTGGGAGAGGAACCTGCCGGAGATCCGGCGCCGACTGATCGAGGCCCTGGCCGAGGCGCACGGCGACGAGCTGCGCGACCGGGGGCTATCCGCCAAGTTCGAGGCGCTCGCCGGGGCGCTGCGCGCGGCCGGGGTGATGCCGACGCCGCCCCCGGTCGTCCTTCCGCCGCAGGGGGAGTCCGCCCCGGCCTCCTGAGGGGTGTCGGCGAGAGGCTCCGGCGCTCAGCGGCGGCCCCAGCGGGAGCGGGGGCGGTTGGCCGGGGTGGTGGGGAGGCCGGCGGTCCGGAGTGCGGCGAGAGTGGTGCGGTGCTGACCGGGGTCCGCGAGCAGAGGCAGGAGCAGGGCCTCGTAGAGGTCGGTCCGACCGGCCAGCGCGCCGGCCAGCCGGACCAGTTCGGCCGGTGGGCGCAGCGTCGCCAACTCGCCCAGCAGCAGGGCGGGCAGCGGGGCCGGGAGCGTGGTGGCCAGGGCGGTGAGGTCGCCGGTGGGACGGCCGGCGGCTTGGCGCAGCAGGGTCCGGGCGTCGGCGGCGCGGTCCGCCTGGTGGAGGACGGTGGCGAGGGCGGCCAGCTCGGCGGTCGGGGCGGAGCCCCATTCCCAGAGCAGGGTGGCGCCGTCGGCGTGCTGCCCGGCCCGCTCCAACCCGTCCAGCAGGGCCGGCAGGTCGGCGGCGGGGCAGGAGCGCAGCGCGTTGAACAGGTCCCCGGCCTCGTCGGCCAGCCCGGCCCGCCGCAGCTCGGCGAGGGTGGCGGCGGCGTGGTGGGGGCTGCCGTGGACTGCGCTGCGGGCGAGGTGGAGGGAGGCGTCGGTCGGGCCCCGGTGGGAGAGCCGGGCGGCCAGCGCGGCGGTGTCCTCCGGGGTGAGGTGCTCGGCGGCCTGGCCGAGGATGTCGGCGGCCTCGGTCGGGGAGGCGTTCCGGTACAGGCCGGTGATGCGCTCGGCGAGGGCGGCGAGCTCGCCGGGGGAGCGGTGGCGGGGCGGGGCGGGTGCCGGCGCGGGTGCGGGGCCGGGTGCGGATGTGGGCCCGGGTGAGGGCGCGGGTGAGGGCGCGGGTCCGGTGGGGGTGAGGTGGGGGCCGTCGTCGGCCGGGGCCCGGTGGAGGTCGTGGTGGACGTTGTGGCGGAGGTCGTGGTGGGCCTCGCCGTGGGCGCTGTCCGGTATGCCGTCCGGGGTGCCCGCAGTGCTCCCCGGCCGTTCTCCGCCGCTGATCCGTGGCGACGGCTGTCGCAACTGCTCCTCCACGGTCTTCAGTCGGTCGCTCAGCTCCAGGCAGCGTGTGCCGAGTCCTTCGCGCAGCGTCCGCGCCTGGGTCAGCTGTCGCAGCAGCTCGCCGTCCACCGGCCGGCGCTCGGGCAGCGACCGGACGGCTTCGGCGAGCCGCCGCTCGCGTTGCACCGCGTACTGTCTGGCCCGCAGTAATTCGTCCAACTGGGCTCTGAGTTCGAGAGCGTCCTGCTCGCTCGCACCGATGCCCGCGTCCGGGGCGAGGGGCTGTTCCGTGTGCCGTGTACGCATGATCACCGCAACCTGTCCAACTTGACCCTGACGGCCAGTCATCCTGGCGTTGGAATACGGCGCTGGAGTTACGGCAGTGCGTCCACAGTCTTGCGAGTGGTGTCCGGGGGCGCATGGGGCGCACGGATCGTGAGCGACCAGGCGCGCGCTTGCTGTCCGTGCGCCTCCCGGTCGGCGGTGCCGGTCCGGCTCACCGCTCAGGCCGAGGCGAGCCGGGCGCGGGCCTCCATGAGGGCGAAGCCGAGCAGGTTCTCGCCGCGCCACTCGGCGGGCCGCTCGGCGCGCTCGTTCTCCGCGCCGAGGCCGATGCCCCAGATCCGGTCCAGCGGGCTGGCCTCCACCAGGACCCGTCGGGCGGTCGACAGCAGGTAGGCGCGGAGCCCGGCATGGCTGTCGAACTTGGCGACGTTGCCCGTGACGACCAGTTCGAAGCGGCCCGCACGCCAGACGGCGTCGTCGAAGCCGCGGACCTGACGGCCCAGCTTCTTCGCCTCGCCGGCGCTCGGTGCGGCGAGGATCAGGGCGAGCGTCCTGCTGTCGTCGAACATCCGGGCCTTGCCCGCCATCATCCAGTGCTCGGCGGTCCGGTACTCGGTACCGTCGACGGTGAACGGGTGGTCGGGCCACCACTGGCTCAGTACGCCGGGGCCGAACGACCCGTCCCGCTGCGGCTGATGGCCCCAGAACATCAGCCACTTGGCCTGGGCGCCCGCCGCCACGGCCGCGGTCAGGGCGGCGCGGTCGCGGGTGTCGGCGGGGTCGATCGTGCGTTCGTCGCTCATATCGTCATGCTGACACAAAGGGGTTCGCTGCGGCGAGCGGATTTCCCGGCGGGGTGCGGGGTGCGGGGTGCCGGGTGTGGGGGTGGGGGTGCGGGGGGCTCCGGCTCACCCTCTGTACCGACCTCGGGCGACCCGGCCGCGGAGTGGCCTCCGGTCGCGGTGGGGTGAATCCTTTCCCGGGGTCGCCGCCTCTTATGGACGACTTCGGTGAGGACCGGGGCGGACGAGGAGGTTGCGACGATGGTCTGGGCAGCTGTGGTGGTCGGTGTGCTGCTGGTCGGGGCGTGCAGTGCGACGGTGCTGCGGAAGTGGGGGCGGCGGCGTGGCTGAGGTGCGGGAGTGGCCGGGGAGTTCGGTGGTGGCCGCGGCGCAGGACGGTGATGTGGAGGCGATCGCCGCGCTGGTCTCGGGGGCGCATCCGCATGTGCGGCGGTTCGCGCGGTCGCTCTGCGCCACGCCGGAGGACGCCGAGGACGCGGCGCAGGAGGCGCTGATCATTCTCTACCGCAAGATCGGGATGCTGCGGGCGACCGGGGCGCTGGCCTCGTGGATGTTCCGGATCGTGCGGAACGAGTGCCTGCGACGGGCGCGTTCGGTGCTGCGGGAGCGGCCGGCGGCCGGGGAGACGCCGTACCGGTCGGCCGAGGACGAGGTGCTGGGGCGGCTGGAGGCCGGGCGGGTGGCGGAGGCGATCGCGGCGTTGCCGGAGGATCAGCGGCGGGTTCTGGTCATGCGGGACGTCCAGGGGCTCAGCGGGCGGACGGTCGCCGATCTGCTGGGGCTGAGCACCGCGGCCATGAAGTCGCGGTTGCACCGGGCGCGGGCGGCGGTCCGGGCGGTCACCGTCGGAGCGGAGTGGTGAAGGGCGGCGCTTCCGGATATGCCAGTCGGACGGTGGCCGGGCATCTGGTGCGGGGCGGGGTCGGGTTCGGCGCGCTGGCGGGGGCGTTCCTGCTGCTGCCGTTCGCCGGGCCGGTGGCGCTGCTCCTCCTGCCGCTCGGGGTGGTCGCCCTGCGCGGGTGTCCGACCTGCTGGGTGATCGGGCTCCTGGAGACGGTGTCCCGGGGTCGGCTGCGGCGGGAGTGTGCCGACGGGCGGTGCGAGTTGCGCCCCACCCGGGCGGAGTAGGACCGGTCGTGGCCACCCGGAGCGGGTGGCCACGACGGAAGGGGGACCCAGGGCCGGCCGTCAGCCGATGGAGCGGGGGAGGCGGGTCGTCAGGTAGAGGACGGTGAAGGACCCCAGCAGCTGGATGCCGAGGCAGAGGGCGAGCGCGCGGTCCATGCCCAGCGTGGGGGAGAGGCTCAGGTAGAGGGAGCCGAGGGTGGCGACGCCCAGGGCGAGGCTGGACTGCTGACCGGTGGCGAGGACACCGCTGCCCACACCCGCCCGGGCGGCGGGGACCTTGGAGAGGACGACGCGGAACAGCGGGGTGCCGATCAGGCCCTGGCCGATGCCGGCCAGTGCGACGCCGGGGGCCATCCGCAGCGGGGAGAACCCGTTCCAGTCGGCGAGCACGGTGACGGCCAGGGTGACGAGGCCGAGGGCCTGGACGACGGCGCCGGCGGTCAGGACCCGGCTGCCGAAGCGGCCGATGAGGCGCGGGCCGGAGAGCGAGGCGGTGAAGTAGCCGACGGCCATCGGGACCAGTGCCCAGCCCGCCGCGACCGGTCCGAGGTGCAGGCCCTGCTGGAGGGCTACCGCGATGACGAACATGAAGCCGCCGAAGCCGCCGAAGTAGGGGAGGGCGATGCCGAGGCCGCGCCGCATCTCGGGGATGCGCAGCAGGGTGGGCGGTACCAGCGGTGCGCCGCCGAGGCGCTCGGCCCGGCGCTCGACCAGGGCGAAGGCGGTGGCGAACACGGGGAACAGGGCGAGCAGCAGCCAGGACCACAGCGGCCAGCCGGCGGCGCGGCCCTCCATCAGCGGCACCAGCAGGGCGAGCAGGGTGGCGGTGAGCAGCACCGTCCCGGCGACGTCGACCTTGGCGCCCTGCGGGGCGCGGCTCTCCGGGACGAAGCGCAGGGCGAGGACGAGGGCGAGCAGGGCGAAGGGGACGTTCAGCAGGAAGACCGAGCGCCAGCCGGTGCCGAAGAGGTCCGCGGCGACCAGCATCCCGCCGAGCACCTGCCCGATGACCACCGAGATGCCGCCGACCGCGCCGTACACCGAGAGGGCGCGCCCGCGCCGGGCGCCGTGGGTGGCGGCGGTGATGGTGCCGAGGACCTGGGGGATCAGCAGGGCGGCCGACGCGCCCTGGGCGGCCCGGGCGGCGACCAGGCTCCATGCCCCGGGGGCGAGTCCGCAGGCGAGCGAGGTCACGGCGAAGGCGGCCGCTCCGACCACGAAGAGGCGGCGCCGGCCGAAGAGGTCGCCGAGTCGTCCGCCGAGGACGAGGAGGACGGCGAAGGCGATGCCGTACCCGGCGGCGACCAGCTCCAGGACGGCGGGCCCGGCGGCGAGGTCGTGGTCGATGGTCGGCAGGGCGACATTCACTATGAAGAAGTCAAGCATCGGGAGGAACGCCCCGAGCAGGACGGTGACCAGTCCGGCTGTACCGAGGGACGGGGAGGAGGGAGAAGTAGGAGCGGAGGAGGGGGCGGTGGCGGTGCCGGTGGAAGCGGCTGAGGCGGTGGCGGGGACGAGGGGCCTGGTGGCGGTCAGTTGCTGGGTCACGGTCATACGATCCGCCGTGCCGCACCCTGGTACCAGAGTGTGCTTATCCAGGTATAAGAAGTACCTGGCAACAGGATGAGCTGTGCCGCATGCTGGTGGAATGAGTCTGACCGCCGTCACGGCAACCACCGGGAAAGTGCCCGCCGATCCTCGGCGGCAACAGCTGGCGGCGTTCCTGCGCAGTCGTCGGGAGCGGATCACCCCCGAGCAGGTGGGGCTGCCGCCGACCGGTCGGCGGCGGACGCCGGGGCTGCGCCGTGAGGAGGTGGCGCAGATCGCCGCCGTCGGCGTCACCTGGTACACGTGGCTCGAGCAGGGGCGCGAGATCCAGGTGTCCGTGCAGGTACTGGACGCGGTGGCACGTGCCCTGCTGCTCGACCCCAGTGAGCGGGCCCATCTGTTCACCCTGGCCGGGGCGGAGGATCCGACGCCGGTCCGGGAGTGCCCGACCGTCACGCCCGCGGTCCGGATGACGCTGGACCGGATGGCTCCCTACCCCGCCGCGGTGATCAACTCCCGCTACGACGTGCTGGCCCACAACGCGCAGTACACCGGGATCGTCGGCGATCTGGCCGCGCTGGCGCCCGAGGACCGCAACCTGATGTGGCTGGCCTTCACCCCCTCGCGCTTCCGCGAGGTGCTGGTCGACCACGAGGAGGAGCGGGACGTCATGGTCGCCCGGTTCCGGTCCGGGATGGGCGACCACGGGGCCGAGCCCGCCTGGCGGGCGCTGCTCTGCCGGCTGCGCAAGGCCTCTCCGGTCTTCGACGCGGCCTGGCAGCGGCACGACGTGCTGCGGCCCGGGAACGGTCTGAAGCGCTTCCTGGTGCCGGAGGTGGGGCTGCTGCGGCTCGACTACACCAGCCTCTGGCTCGGTCCGGTCCAGGGGCCGCGAATGATCGTCTACACGCCGAAGGACGAGGAGACCGCCGCGCTGCTGTCGCGGCTGCCCACCCGGCTTCCGTCGGCCGCGGCGGGGGCGGGGGCGTCGCTCGGCTGACGGCCGCCCGGTGCGGGCCAGGCCGAGAGCGAGGCAGAGCGCGGCCAACGGGAGCTCGACACAGCCCGCCATGATCAGTGCGGCGAGCGTCTCCTGGCCCGGCAGCGCGGTGGCGATGTCGACCAGGGCGTCGCCCGCGAGCAGCAGGGCCACCACCGCGGCCGGTCCGGCGGCGGCCGCGCCGCGGCGGCGCAGCCCGGCATCGAGCCGGAGCAGGGCGGCCAGTTCGCACAGGTCGAGGGCGGCCCACGCGGTGTCCCCCGCGGCCACGAGCAGGGCCGTCCACGGCAGCAGCAGGAACGCGGCGAGCGCGGGCACCTGCTCGGCGAGCGGGCCGAGCACGGGACGGCCGGCCCGTGCGGCGCGCGGCGCGAAGGCGGGGGTGCGGCCGAGGACGGCGGTGCTCATCGGGCACCCCCGGCGGCGCCGACACGGGCCCGGACCAGCGGCGACCGCTCGGGGGCGGCACCGCTCGCCTCGACCAGCACACCGTCGAACACGCCCTCGCCCCAGGCGAGCCAGAACTCCCCGCCCACGGTGACCACCTCGGCCGCGCGGACGACCGGGGCGGGACGGCCGGGCAGCCGGAGCAGCCGCCCGCCGGTGAACCCGACGACCGGGACCGCGCCGCCGTCCGGCAGCCGCCCCCAGGCGAGACCGAGTCGGGAACTGCGGCGCCGGCCCGCCCCCGCCGCGGCCCAGGCGCGGGCCCCGCGCAGCAGACCGCCGGTGAGGCGGGTCGCGACCAGAACGTCCACCAACTCGTCGTGCTCGTAGATCTCCAGGGCCGCCCGGCCGCGGGACCGGCCGGCCCGGACGCTGCGCACCGACCACGGCCCGGCGGCCGGGTGGCCCTGGCCGCGCAGGGCGGCCGGCCCGACCGGAAGCCGCCCCTCGGCCCGGTCCGCCGGGGCGGCCGCGGCGGTGGCGCCGTGGGTCGGACGCCCGTGCGGCAGATCGGCGGAGTGCGATGCGTAGCTCGTCATGCCCTCAAGACTGGCCGTCCCGGGCAGCGTTGTCGGTAGTGCACCGATCCGAATCGGGGGTGTACCCAGCTTCACCATTTCTCGGCACCGGCCTTCATGGTGACGGCCGATCACGGCCCTCTAGGCTGTCCGCCATGCTCTCCACGAAGCCGCGCCGTGCGCTCATCGGGAGCGCCGCCCGGCCCCCGTGGCCTGCGGCGTCCTGGCGGGACGCCCGGTTCCTCGCCGCCGGAATCCCACTCTCCCTTCCCGTCTGGCTGACCCTCACCGTCCCCAAGGCATCGCTGTTCCTCGTGGGCGCGATCCTGCTCGGGATCCGCCTGCTCTCCGCCGCGCAGCGCGCCCGGCTGCGGGCGTTGCGCGGGGTCGACGTCCCGCCGCTGCTGCGGCCCGTCGGCTCCTCGTCCGGCGCGGTGACCGCGCTGCGCACCGCCGTGAGCTGGCGCCAGGTCGGCTACCACCTGGTGGTCGGCCCGCTGGTCGCGCTCGGCGCGCTGGCCGTGCTGTGGGCGTGGGGCGCGGCCGCGGTGGCCGCGACGGTCCTCGGCTGGGCCTGGATGATGCCGTCCACCTCGCCGGTCGCGGACCACTGGGCCAAGCTGGACGTCGCGCTCACCGTCGGCGGCGTGCTGCTGCTGGCGGTCCTGCCCCGGGCGGTCCGGCTGCTGGCCGCCCTGGACGAGGCGCTCGCGGTGCGCATGCTCGGTCCGGGCCGGACGGCGGTGCTGGAGCACCGGATCGAGGAGGTGGTGGAGAGCCGGGCCGGCCTGGTGGACGCGGTCGACGCCGAGCGCCGCCGGATCGAGCGCGACCTCCACGACGGGGCCCAGCAGCGGCTCACCTCCCTGGCGATGAACCTCGGCCTGGCCCGCCGCACCCTCAAGGACGTCCCGCCCGAGGCGATGCAGGTGATAGTCGAGGCGCACGAGGAGGCCCAGGCGGCCATCGACGAGCTGCGGGACCTCGTCCGGGGCCTGCACCCGGCCGTTCTGGAGGACCGCGGGCTGGACGCGGCGCTCTCCGGCATCGCGGCCAGGGTCCCGCTGCCGGTCCGGCTGGACGTCGACCTGACCGAGCGGATAGCGCCGACGGTCGAGGCCGTCGCCTACTTCACCGTCTCCGAGGCGCTGACCAATGTCGCCAAGCACGCCCGGGCCTCCCGGGTGGACGTCTCGGTGCGGACGGCCGGCGGCCGGCTGCGCCTGGTCGTCAGCGACGACGGCGTGGGCGGGGCGGACGCCGCTCGGGGCACCGGTCTGACCGGCCTGCGGCAGCGCACCGCCTCGGTCGACGGATCCCTGACCCTGCTCAGCCCCGTCGGGGGCCCGACCACCATTACCGTGGAGTTGCCGTGCGTGCTGTGATCGCCGAGGACTCGGTCCTGCTCAGGGTCGGTCTGGTCAAGGTCCTCGAGGCCGTGGGCTACGAGGTGGCCGCCGCCGTCGGGGACGCCGAGGCGCTGCTCGTCGCGGTGGAGGAGCACCGCCCGCAGGTGGTGGTGGCGGACGTCCGGATGCCGCCCGGCTTCTCCGACGAGGGGGTGCGGGCCGCGCTGGTGATCCGCCGCCAGTGGCCGGAGGTGGCGGTGCTGCTGCTCTCCCAGTTCGTCGAGGAGCGCTACGCCGCGGACCTGCTGACCAGCAACACCAGCGGGGTCGGTTACCTGCTCAAGCAACGGGTGGCCAATGTCGACGAGTTCGTGGACGCGCTGCAGCGGGTCGCCGAGGGCGGGACGGCACTGGACCCGGAGGTGGTGGCCCAGCTGCTGGTGCGGCGCCACCGCGATCCGCTGGAGCGGCTGACCCCGCGCGAGCGGGACGTGCTCGCCCTGATGGCGGAGGGCCGGTCGAACGCGGCCATCGCCGGATCCCTGGTGGTCAGCGACAGCGCGGTGGCCAAGCACATCAACTCGATCTTCGCCAAGCTCGACCTGCCGCAGGCCGACGACAGCCACCGCCGGGTGATGGCGGTGCTGCGTTTCCTGGAGGTGGCATGAGGACGCCGGAGGCCGCTCCGGCGGCGGGCACCGGCCCGTCCCGGAACGGGGGGTCGACGACGGCCCGCCCGGAGGCACCGGTGCCCGGGCCCGCGCGCGGCGGCCACCGGGGCTGGCGGGTGATCGGGACCCTGGCACTCGTCGTGGTGGTGCTGATCGGTGCGGTGCAGACCTGGGCGATGACGGTGCAGCAGCAGGCCCGTTCGGAGCGGACCTACGGGATCGCGGTGACCAAGGTGCGGTTGGACACCGGGCGGGCCACCGTCCGGATCAAGCCCGGGCAGGAGGGCCAGGTGGTGGTCCGGCAGTTCCTGAACTGGGTGGTGCGGAAGCCGGTGGTCTCGGCGCTGTTCGACCAGGACGAGCTCGATGTCCGGATGTTCTGCAACCAGGTGTTCGCGGTCAGGGACGTCGGCTGCGGGGCGGTGGTCGAGCTGGAGGTTCCGCCCGGGGTCGCGGTGACCGGCCGCCAGTCCAGCGGCAACATCGACATCGCCGGGGTGAGGGGTGAGATCGATCTGGTCTCCACCTCGGGGGAGGTCCGGTTGGCCGATGTGTCCGGTCCGCTGACCGTGCGCACCACCTCCGGCTCCGTGCACGGCCGGCGCCTCACCTCCCCGAGGGCCGACGTGGCCGCGACCTCGGGCTCGGTGGAGCTGGGCTTCGTCACGGAGCCCTCGGCCGTGGACATCGGTGTCACCTCGGGATCGGTGAGCCTGGGCCTGCCACGCGGATCCCACTACGACTTCGAGGGCGGCATGGCTCCCAGGGGCGGGATAGATACGGCGCTGGCCGACCCTTCCAGCCCGCACAAGGTCAGGATCTCGGTCAGCTCCGGTTCGGTGGAGGTCCGCGCGAGGGACGTCGACGGCAGCGGCTGAAGGCCGACCGGACCGGGGGTCGGGAGGGGCCCGGGCGGCGTCGGGGAGAGGGAGGCAAGGAGCCCGGGCCGGGCCGCCCCAGAGGCGGTGGGGAGCCCGGGTCGGCGGCCCCCCGGGGCGGGTCCGGCGGGTGGGGGACAATGGAGAGTCCCCGAATCGCCGTCCCCGAGGTCAGCCGCGCATGACAGTCCCGCCCGCACCCACCGAGCCGAGCACCGCGACCGGCACGACCGGCGCCACCGGTACGACCGGCACCAGCACCGCGACCGGCGCCACCGGCACCGCGGCCACCGGCCTCACCGGCACCGCGACCGCGACCGGCAGCGCCACCGCAGCCACCCCGGCCACCGGCGAGTTCGCGCCGCTGACCGTCGGCCCGATGCGGGTCTGGCCGCCCGTGGTCCTGGCGCCGATGGCCGGCATCACCAACGCGCCGTTCCGCACCCTCTGCCGTGAGCAGAGCGGAGGCAAGGGCCTCTACGTGTCGGAGATGATCACCACCCGGGCCCTGGTCGAGCGCAACGCCAAGACCATGCAGCTGATCAAGTTCGACCCGAGCGAGAAGCCGCGGTCGATCCAGCTGTACGGCGTGGACCCGGTGACCGTCGGCAAGGCGGCTCGGATGATCGCGGACGAGAACCTCGCCGACCACATCGACCTCAACTTCGGCTGCCCCGTCCCCAAGGTGACCCGCAAGGGCGGCGGGTCGGCGCTCCCGTACAAGCGCAACCTGTTGCGCGAGATCCTCCGCGAGGCCGTGTCCAACGCCGGTGACCTGCCGGTCACCATGAAGATGCGCAAGGGCATCGACGACGACCACCTCACCTACCTCGACGCCGGCCGGATCGGCGCCGAGGAGGGCGTCTCCGCGATCGCCCTGCACGGACGCACCGCCGCCCAGCACTACGGCGGTACCGCCGACTGGTCGGCGATCGCCCGGCTGCGCGAGGCCGTCCCGGCGGGGATCCCGGTGCTCGGCAACGGGGACATCTGGTCGGCGGACGACGCGGTGCGGATGATGCGCGAGACCGGCTGCGACGGCGTCGTGGTGGGTCGTGGCTGCCTGGGCCGGCCGTGGCTGTTCAGGGACCTCGTGGCGATCTTCGAGGGCGAGGTCGACTACGCCCGTCCGACGTTCGCCGACGTGACGCGGGCGATGGTCCGCCACGCGCAGCTGCTCGGTGAGTGGCTGGGCGACGAGGCCCGCGGTGTGATCGACTTCCGCAAGCACGTCGCCTGGTACACCAAGGGCTTCTCGGTGGGCTCGGAACTGCGGGTGAAGCTGGCGAACTCGTCCTCGTTGGCCGAATTGGCCGAAACCCTGGCCCTGGTGGAGCAGTCGCAGAGCTGGCCGGCCGGTGCCGACGGTCCGCGGGGCCGGACCAGCGGCAACAACCGCGTGGTTCTGCCGGAAGGCTGGTTGGACGATCCGTACGACTGCGCCCGACCGGGCGAAGACGCCGAATCGGACACCTCTGGCGGATGATCTGTACGGGATGGCAAAGATGACCCTCTCGGGTCGCTGGCCATCCCGTCCCAGCCCTCTTTTCCACTATGGACAAGAGGGCTCCTTTTTGGCATTCGAATGTCACGGAGCGAGCACGTTTCTGGACGTAGTGCGACGATGGGCGGGGTCGGCCTACGTTCGATCGGTGAGATGTGTCCGTGACGCTTGCCACATACCCTGCGTGCCCCAGGGGTCCGACAGGACGAAATGAACAAGTCGATGGTGGATCGCTTCCCGAAGGGGGGCGGCGACGGATCGGCACTGAGGGTGCAGGAAATCAAGCCGGGCCGTCAGGCCGGGCGCCCGGTGGCTACCGTGTGTTCCGGTTATGTGATCTTCCGGTTTCCCCGCGTTCAAGACTTGAACGCTTGCTAGCGTCATCCGGACGATTTCGCCTCCAGAGGTGAACGCCGTTCCATGCATTCGATCTATCGGGTTACCTGCTGGTCCTGGCCACGTACGGCCTATTGGCAGCGCAGAAGAGCCTTCGAAATGGGTATGTTCTCCGGCGTCAGGGCAACCGTGCGCGAGGAGACAGACCCGTGTCGTCCCAGCAGAAGTTTGTTTACTCCTTCACTGAAGGAAACAAGGACCTCAAGGATCTTCTTGGCGGCAAGGGCGCGAACCTGGCCGAGATGACCAACCTCGGCCTTCCGGTCCCTCCGGGGTTCACGATCACCACCGAGGCCTGCAAGGTCTTCCTGGAGACCGGCACCGAGCCGACCTCGCTGCACGAGGAGATCAGCGCCCACCTGGACGCGCTCGAGCAGGAGATGGGCAAGCAGCTCGGCCAGGCCGACGACCCGCTGCTCGTCTCGGTGCGTTCGGGCGCCAAGTTCTCCATGCCCGGCATGATGGACACCGTCCTGAACATCGGCCTCTCGGACACCTCGGTGACCGGCCTGGTCGCGCAGTCCGGCAACGAGCGCTTCGCCTGGGACTCCTACCGCCGCCTGGTCCAGATGTTCGGCAAGACCGTGCTGGGTGTCGACGGCGAGCTGTTCGAGGAGGCCCTGGACGAGGCCAAGCACGCCAAGGGCACCGCCGACGACCTCGATCTCGACGCCGCGGACCTGAAGCAGCTGGTCGAGGTGTTCAAGGGCATCGTCGAGCGCGAGACCGGCCGGGCCTTCCCGCAGGACCCGCGCGAGCAGATGGACCTCGCCATCCACGCCGTCTTCCACTCCTGGAACGGCGACCGGGCGCGGCTCTACCGCCGCCAGGAGCGCATCCCGAACGACCTGGGCACCGCGGTCAACGTCTGCAGCATGGTGTTCGGCAACCTCGGCGAGGACTCCGGCACCGGCGTCGCCTTCACCCGCGACCCCTCCACCGGCGCCCAGGGCGTCTACGGCGACTACCTGTCCAACGCCCAGGGCGAGGACGTCGTCGCCGGCATCCGCAACACCCTGCCGCTGTCCGAGCTGGAGAAGCTCGACAAGAAGTCGTACGACGAGCTGATGTCGATCATGCAGACGCTCGAGACCCACTACCGGGACCTCTGCGACATCGAGTTCACCATCGAGCGCGGCAAGCTCTGGATGCTCCAGACCCGGGTCGGCAAGCGCACCGCCGCCGCGGCCTTCCGGATCGCCGTCCAGCTGGTCGACCAGGGCCTGATCGACCTGGACGAGGCCCTGATGCGGGTCACCGGCGGCCAGCTCTCCCAGCTGATGTTCCCGCGCTTCGCCCCCAACGCCGAGTCCAAGCAGATCGCCCGGGGCCTCGCCGCCTCGCCCGGCGCCGCGATCGGCAAGATCGTCTTCGACTCCTACACCGCGGTGAAGTGGTCGCGCTCCGGCGAGAAGGTCATCCTGGTCCGCCGCGAGACCAACCCGGACGACCTGGACGGCATGATCGCCGCCGAGGGCATCCTCACCTCGCGCGGCGGCAAGACCTCGCACGCCGCCGTCGTCGCCCGCGGCATGGGCAAGACCTGTGTCTGCGGTGCCGAGGAGCTGGAGGTCGACACCAAGCGCCGCCGGATGACCACCGCCGACGGCCTGGAGCTGGAGGAGGGCGACGTCGTCTCCATCGACGGCGCGACCGGCAAGGTCTACCTCGGCGAGGTACCCGTGCTCCCCTCCGCAGTGGTGGAGTACTTCGAGGGCACCCTGCACGCCGGCGCCGACGTCCAGGGCGGTCTGGTCCAGGCCGTGCACCGGCTGATGTCGCACGCCGACGGCCGCCGCCGCCTCGCGGTGCGCGCCAACGCCGACAACGCCGAGGACGGCTCGCGCGCCCGCCGGTACGGCGCCCAGGGCATCGGCCTGTGCCGCACCGAGCACATGTTCCTCGGTGAGGAGCGCCGCAAGGAGGTCGAGCACCTGATCCTCGCGGACAACGACAAGGACCGCGAGGCCGCGCTCTCCACCCTGCTGCCGCTGCAGAAGGGCGACTTCCTGGAGCTGTTCCAGGCGATGGACGGACTGCCCGTCACCGTCCGTCTGCTCGATCCGCCGCTGCACGAGTTCCTGCCCGACATCACCGAGCTGTCGGTGCGCGTCGCCCTCGCCGAGGCCCGCAAGGACCCGAACGAGAACGACCTGCGCCTGCTCCAGGCGGTGCACAAGCTGCACGAGCAGAACCCGATGCTCGGCCTGCGCGGTGTGCGCCTCGGCCTGGTCATTCCCGGTCTGTTCGGCATGCAGGTCCGCGCCATCGCCGAGGCCGCCGCCGAGCGCAAGCTGGCCGGGGCGGACCCGCGCCCCGAGGTCATGATTCCGCTGGTCGGCACCGTCCAGGAGCTGGAGCTGGTCCGCGACGAGTGCGAGCGCGTGCTCGCCGAGGTCGCCCAGTCCACCGGCGTCCAGCTGGACATCAAGCTCGGCACCATGATCGAGCTGCCGCGCGCCGCCGTGACGGCCGGCCAGATCGCCGAGGCCGCCGAGTTCTTCTCCTTCGGCACCAACGACCTCACCCAGACGGTCTGGGGCTTCTCCCGCGACGACGTCGAGGCCTCCTTCTTCACCGCCTACCTGGAGAAGGGCATCTTCGGGGTCTCGCCGTTCGAGACCATCGACCGCGACGGTGTCGGCGCGCTCGTGAAGCACGCCGTCCAGGCCGGCCGGGCCACCCGCCCCGACCTCAAGCTCGGCGTCTGCGGCGAGCACGGCGGCGACCCGGAGTCGGTGCACTTCTTCCACGAGGTGGGGCTGGACTACGTCTCCTGCTCCCCCTTCCGGATCCCGGTGGCGCGCCTGGAGGCCGGCCGCGCCGCCATCGAGACTGCGGGCAGCGACTCGCGCTGAGTGCCGGGGGCTCGTCATGAGCCCCCCGGCGCGGCCGAATCGCTGACCGTGTCCCCTCCATCGGGGAGGGGCGTACACCGGAGCTCGGCGCAGGAGAACCGGCGTACGTGAAGCGGCCGGGGCAGGAACGGACAATGGCGTCCGTACCCGCCCCGGCCGCATGCTTTTCCCGGCCGGACCCGCCCCGGAGGCCGCCCCCCGCCCCGGGGGTCGCCCGCCGCCGCGGCGGTCGGCCCCCCGTTGTGGTGCCGACCACGCGTGTGGCTGGCCGGGCCCCGGTCCGCCGACTGCCAAGCTGGGCCCATGACCAGCAGAAACCGCCTGTGGACCGCCCTCGCCGTACTGATCTGCGTGCTCGCCGCCGCGGTCGGCTACTTGCTCTCGGACGACACCGGCGGCAGCGCGTCCAAGACCGCCGCGTCCAGAACCACCGCCCCGGGCGCCACCGCCACCGCCACCGGCCCGGCCGCGGCCTCGACCGCCCCGGTGGCGCCGAAGCCCAGCGCACCCCGGTCCTCGGCCCCCGCCACGCCGCCCGCGACCGCCGCCGGCACCGGCTGGGTGCCGACCGACCCGGCGCTGGCCGACGTCTGCCGCACCAGGCTCCCGGACCAGGCCCGCGACACCCTCGGGCTGATCGCCAAGGGCGGCCCCTACCCCTACCGCTCCGACGGCATCGTCTTCGAGAACCGGGAGAGCCGCCTTCCGCGCAAGACCTCGGGCTACTACCACGAGTTCACCGTCGTCACCCCCGGCTCCGGTGACCGGGGCGCCCGCCGGGTGGTCACCGGCGACTCCGGCGAGCAGTACTGGACCGCGGACCACTACGCCACCTTCCAGGAGATCGACTCCCGCTGCTGAGGAGCGGGTGCGGCGGTCCGGTGCTCCACTGAAACCCGGTGCTCCACTGAAAGTACTTTCCATCGCGGAAAGTGCGTGCCATAGTGGAATCAAGATCAACGATCACCACCGGGGGACTTCATGAGCGATTCCGTGCCCGTCGAGCTGTCCGCGGCCGAGGCGCTGGGCCTCGCCGCCCGGGCCCGCGCCGCCGCCCAGGCACCGCAGCTGGTGCCCACCTGGTACGGCGCCACCTTCGCGGCCGGCTTCTCGCTCTACGGCCTCGGCCTCGGCTACGCGCTGTGGGCGGACGCGAGCTGGCTGGCCGGCGTGCTGGGCGCGGTCTTCGCGGCGGCCAGCGGCGCCCTGGGGGCCGTCGTGACCCGTCGCGGCGGTGTCGCGAGGGGCTGGACGCCCGGCTACGGCGGACCGATGACGCGCTGGGTGGTGCTGGTCTTCGCCGGAGCCCTCGCCGTGGCCGGCGTCGTCCAGCTGCTGGGTGCCGACGCCCGGGGGACGTTCGGCAGTGCCGGTGTCACGGCCGGTGCGCTGTTCTGGCTGGCGATGGTGCGCGTGAACGCCCGGATCCGCCGTGAGGCGGAGGGCGTCTGATGGCCGGGCTCGACCCGCTGCTCCAGCACCCCACCCGGCTCACCGTGCTGGCGTTCCTCGGCGGCTGCATCGAGGCCGAGTTCTCCGCCGTCAGGGACTACTGCCAGGTCTCCGACTCGGTGCTCAGCAAGGCGGCGAGCGCGCTGGAGGAGGCGGGCCACCTGTCGGTGAAGAAGGGCTATGTCGGCAAGCGCCCGCGCACCTGGCTGGCCGCGACCCGGGCCGGTCGCCGGGCGCTCGCCGACCACCTGGGCGTCCTGCAGCACCTGGCGGCGGCGGCCGAGGCGGCGGGCCGGGAGGCGGAGAACCAGCAGCCGTGACCCCCTCCCGGGGCGCACGCCACCGAGCCACCGAGCCGCCGAGCGACCGGGCCGCCCCGACGCCGAGGCACCCCGACCGCCGACACCGAACCGCCCCGGCAGCGTCCTCACCGGGCCCGCCGCCAGGTGACCCGGCCGTGCGGCCCGTGCGGACCGGCGCAGAGGAGCACGGCCAGCTCGTGCAGCACCGGACCCGGGTCGCGGCGAAGCTGGACCGGGGTGGTGCGGACGACCGGGAGGCCGGCGGCGGTCAGCCGGTTGGCCCGGGTCAGACTCCGCTCGTGGTCGGCCGGGCGCAGGTGCCAGGCCCGGGAGTCGATCTCCAGGGCGACGCAGGCCTGCGGCCAGTACGCGTCCGGCACGGCCAGGAACCGCCCGTCGAGGAAGAGCACCGGGTTCCAGAGCGGCTCGGGGAGTCCGGCGCCGCGCACCGCGTCCCGGGCCTCGGCCTCGACCACCGACCGCACTCCGGCCGTCAGATCCTCCACCACCCGGGCCACCCCGGCCAGTTCGCGGGCCTCCGGCCGGGCGAGCAACTGGTCCAGCAGCTCGCCCAGTTCGCAGTGCCGCCGCTGGACGGCCTCGGCGCAGAGCGCGCGGAACCGGCGCCCTCCGCCCTCCCGGGGCGCGAGGTCGGCCAGCGCCCGGGCGCCCGAGGTGCTCCAGAGCCCGTCGTCGCGTTCGAAGCCGCCCGGCATCGCCCCGCCCGCGCGGTGGATCCGGACGAACCCCCGGTCGGCGACCCGTCGCCGGGCCGGGACCAGCACGTCCACCTCGGTGAGGTCCGCCGGGTGCCCGGCGGAGGGGAGGCCGGCGTCGGCGAGCACGGCCGCCCCGGTGAGCAGCACCTCCCCGGCCCGCGGCGGCGGTTGACCCTTGGGGCCCGCGTAGGCGAGTGCGGCCCGCAGCCGCTGATGCGCGGTCAGCCGGCCGGTCTGCAGGCAGATCACCCGGGGCAGCACCCGCTGCCACGGCCCGCCGGGCCGCAGCCGGTGCGCGATGCTCCCGGACGGCACGCCGAGCGCGCGCAGTTGGGCGCGGGTGACGATGTGCTGCTGGTCGCCGCCGACCAGCAGCAGCGGATCGACGACCGGTCGGGGGGCGGCCCGCGCGCGAGCGGCGACGGGCGGGCGCGGAACAGCGGCGACCGGGGTGACGGGCGGAACGGCGACGACCCGGGTGACAGGCGGAACACTGACAGGCGGAACACTGACGGGCGGAACAGCGACGGGCGGAACACTGACGGGCGGAACAGCGCCAGGCGGATCATCGGCGGACGGAACGGCGGCGACCGGGACGGCGAGGGTCATGCCGAGGTGCTTCCCGCCCGGTTCGGAGGTATGCGAAACATCGCCCGCCCGGGGAGTGCCCGGTCGAACCGGGTTGACGCCGGACCGGTGCGGACGGTGGGCTTGGTGCCCAAGATGACGATTCCTCACCCCGGCCCCGCGCTCGACGCGCTCCAGGGCCTCTCCGTCGGCGACGCCCTCGGCGCGCAGTTCTTCGTCCCCGCCACCGCGCGGGCCCACCTCTCCGCCCGCACCGACCCGCCCGGCCCGTGGCCGTGGACGGACGACACCGAGATGGCGTGCTCGGTGTACGCCGCCCACACCGAGCGCGGCGCGATCGACGTGTTCGACCTCACCCACGCCTTCGCCCGCCGGCACGACTTCGACCGGGGCTACGGTCCGGCCGCCAACCGGCTGCTGCGGCTGGTCCGGGAGGGCGGTGACGCCCGCGAGCTGGCCTCGGCGCTGTTCGACGGCCAGGGGTCGTACGGCAACGGCGCCGCGATGCGGGTCGCCCCGCTCGGAGCGGCGTACGCGGCCGACCCGGCGGAGGCGGTCCGCCCGGCCGTCGAGACGGCGCTGATCACCCACACCCACCCGCAGGCCGTGGACGGCGCGGTCGCCGTCGCGGTGGCCGCGGCCTGCGCGGTGCGGGCCCGCGGTGGCCGGACGGCGCCGGGGGACTTCCTGGCGCAGGTCCTCGGGCTGACCCCGCGCGGCGCCGTGCGCGACGGTCTGGCCGAGGCGGTCGCCCTGCTCGCCGAACCGGACCTCACCGTGGTGGCGCGGGTGCTCGGCAACGGCAGCCGGACCAGCGCCGCCGACACCGTCCCGTACGCGCTGTGGTGCGCGGCCCGGCACCTCACCGACTACCCGGCGGCGGTCCGGACGGCAGTGGCGGCCGGCGGGGACGCGGACACCGTGGCCGCGATCACCGGCGGTGTGGTCGCCGCGCACACCGGGACGGCGGGCATCCCCGCCGCCTGGCTGGCCGCCCGGGAGCCGTTGCCGGCCTGGGCCTTCGCCGAGCCGGGCAGCGTGTCCGCCGGCCGGGGCCGCGCGGAGATGCTGGTGCCGAGGCCGTGCCCGGTGCCGGACGTGCTGTGGACGGACGAGCAGTGGCAGCGGCTGCGCACCGGGGCCGGCCCGCTGCTCGGGGGCCGCCGGGCGACGGTGCACACCCAGGAGGGCACGCTCCGGCTCTGCGGTCCGGACGGCCACCCGTGGTGGGAACTGACGGTGGCGCCGGACCGGGCCGGCCGGCGTCCGGTCTCCGCCGTGGTCGAGGCCTGCCCCGGCCGGGCGCCCGAGCCGGACGGGGGCCGGGACAGCGACCTGCTGGCCAGGCTGCTGCGGGCCGCCGTCACGGACGGGCCGGTCGCGGACTGACGTCCCGGCCCGAGTGTCCGGACCCGCGCGGGTCCGGACACTCGGGCAACGAACCCTCCGGCCCCGAACCACCGGACCGCCCGAGCCCCTGGAGCTCCCGGAAATCCCCCCGAGAACCCCTCCGAGAAGCCCCTGGCGGAGGCCTCAGGCCGTGATCAGATGCCCCGCGCCGCCGCCGTGTCTAAGGCACTCCTGGTTGATCGCCGGATCCGGGGCGCTCGGCGAGGTCGCGGCGGCGATCCGCAGCTCGATGATGTCCCGCACGGCGGGCCACTCGTTGTCCAGGATCGAGTAGAACGCGGTGGACCTGACCACCCCGTCCAGCCCGCGCGAGTGCGCCCGGCGGACGCCCTCGCCGGTCGCGCCCAGCCGCTCGATGGCGGCCCGCGACCGCATGTTGCGGGCGTCGGCGCGCAGCGAGATCCGCTGCACGCCCCACACCTCGAAGGCGTGCCGCAGCATCAGCAGCTTGGCCTCGGTGTTGATGCCGGTGCCCTGGGCGCGCGGGGACAGCCAGGTGTTGCCGATCTCGGCGGCGTCCGGGACGGCCGTGGCCGGGTCGCCGAACGGCACGCCGGGAACCGGCGGCCAGACGAGCGGCCCCTGCCAGTAGTCGAGTTCCAGGAACCGGGTGGAGCCCACCACTCGGCCGTCGGCCTGGTTCACCGTCGCGAACGGCAGCGACCGGCCGGAGGCCTGGTCCGCCAGGGCGCGCGCGATGTACTCCCGGGCAGCTTCCAGGCCGTGCGGGACGGGAGTGAAGGCGTAAGTCGTACGGTCCTCGGCGCCGGCCTGGGCGATGGCCTCGGCATGATGCGCGGCGAGGGGCTCCAGCCGCACGGTGCGGCCGGTGAGGATGACAGGTACGGGCACGGAACCTTCGGTCCTTCGGCGGTCGGAGGGTGCTGGCCCGTGCCGGGGTGCGGCGAGGGTCAGCAGTGGACGGTTCGCCCCGCTCCGGAGTGCGCCCACCGGTGCCCGCGCACGCCGGAGGCCGGTCGAGCGGGGCGGGGAGCGACGGCCCGGAGTCGGGCAGCGCGGTGCCGGAACGGACACGGGTCGACGGACCGGTCCGGCGGGATGAGCGAGGGGACAGTGTGTGTCCGCGAGATGGCCGAAGAGGAAACGAGAGCGCGAAGGGAAGCAGGCGGCCAGATGAAGGCAAGATGCGTCGTGGGTGGCTGGCCGAGCACCGGTCCGGGTCGTGATCGACGGCGTTACGGACGACGTGACGACGACGCGACGATGCGAGGCAGCGAGAGGACGATACCCGCCAGAAGGCAATGCGTCACTTCGCGGCACACGAATGGCCGTCGGGGCTGGTCCGGGGCTTGCGGCGGGGACCGTTCGCACCCCCCTGACCAGGGACTTTCGGGCCGGGTGCGATCATGGTCCGGTCGGCCTCGCGGGGGCGCGCGACGGGCGGGGCGACGGGCGGGGCCGGGAAACGGGCCCGGCCCGGCGGGAATTCCGGCGGCACTCCGCACGCTGGACGAGGAGAGCCGGGCAGCAGTCCCAGCGCGGGCAGCCGCGCGGGGGCGTGCGCGGCGAACCGCGACGAGGAAAGAAACGGGGTGTGGGTGAGCGGTGCGTGATCCCCAGGCGCTGTACGAGCTGGACCAGCAGGGTGTGGCCGCGGTGGCCGCGGCGAGGGCCGCGCTGGCGGACACCGGTGCCGGCCTGGTGCTGCTCCACCACTTCGAGGGCTTCATGGACGCCGGCGAGGCGGGCGCCCAGGTGGTCGACCACCTGCTGGAGACGGGCGAGCCCCAGGTCGTCGCCCGCTTCGACCACGACCGTCTGGTGGACTACCGGGCCCGCCGCCCCGCGATGCTCTTCGACCGCGAGCACTGGTCGTCCTACGAGCCGCCGGAGATCCTCCTGCAGCTGCTCCACGACGCGGCCGGTTCCCCGTTCCTGCTGCTCACCGGTCCGGAGCCGGATGTCGAGTGGGAGCGTTTCGCCGCCGCCGTCCGGCAGCTGGTCGAGCGCTTCGACGTCCGGCTGGCCCTCGACTTCCACGGCATCCCGATGGGTGTGCCGCACACCCGCCCGGTCGGCCTGACCCCGCACGGCAACCGGCTGGACCTCGCGGCCGGCTACCCGCAGTGGTTCGAGCAGGCGCAGGTCCCGGGCAGTGCCCAGGCGCTGCTGGAGTACCGGCTGGCCGAGGCCGGGCACGACGTGCTGGGCTTCGCCGCGCACGTGCCGCACTACGTGGCGCGCTCGGCGTACCCGGCGGCCGCGGTGCTGATCCTGGAGGCCGTCCAGTCGGCGACCGGGCTGGTGCTGCCCGGCACGCTGCTGCGCGAGCGGGTGGACGAGGTGTACGCCGACATCGAGGAGCAGCTGGCGCAGGGCGACGGCGACCTCCGCTCGGCGATCCGCGGCATGGAGGGCCAGTACGACGCGGTGGCCGGTTCGCAGGGCCGGGAGAGCCTGCTGGCCGAGCCGGTGGACCTGCCCTCGGCGGACGAGCTGGGCCGCCGCTTCGAGCAGTTCCTGGCCGAGCACGAGCGCGGGCCGGAGTAGCGGGCCGGGCTGCGGTCGGCCCGAGCGGCAGGCCGGAGCGGTCGGCCCGCGCAGTCGGCCGGGCGGCCCCGGGTGACGGTTCCCGTCGCCCGGGGCCGCCCGCTGTCGGGGTGTCCCGCGCCGCCGGCGAAATTTCCCGTTCCGGACGGGAGCGATCGCGCCCGCCCGTCCGTTGGGGACTGCGGTGCCCGGGGGACGGGCCGTCGTAGGGAGAATGCCAGCGGCTCCTACCGGGGGGTTCCCGTGTCACTGTCCGTACGCCCGATCGGCACGCTCGGCGGCGTGTTGAGCGCGGGCCTCGCTGCCCTGCTGGTCGCGGGGTGCTCCGGCTCGTCCGGTTCGGAGACCGTCGCCGCGGCCGCCGCGGGCGGATCGGCGCCGCCGCGCGCCGCCGCCACCGGGCCCGCGCCGACCCCGACGCCCACGCCCACGCCCACCCCGACGCCCACCGGGCCGTACGTGGCGCTCGGCGACTCCTACACCGCGGGTCTGAAGATCAGCCCCCAGGTCGGGGAGCCCAAGGGCTGCTCCCGCTCGGCGGTCAACTACCCCTCGCTGGTGGCCCGGGCGCTCGGCCTGGCGGGCGAGCGGTTCCGCGACGTCAGCTGCAGCGGTGCCCGGACCGGCGACCTCACCGGCAGCCAGAGCACCGACGGCGGCGTCAATCCGCCGCAGCTGGACGCGCTCGGCCCGGCCACCCGGCTGGTGACCCTCGGGATCGGCGGCAACGACGCCGGGTTCATGGAGGTCGTCGGCCAGTGCGCCAAGGAGAACCTGGTGGACGCGATCAAGGGGCTGGTCGGCTCGGACCGGGCGGCGGCGCCCTGCCGGGACTCCTACGCGGCCGCGGACGGCGGGGACCAGGTGCAGCGCAAGGTGGACAGCGCCGGCGAGCGGCTCGGCGAGACCCTCAAGGAGGTCAAGCGGCGGTCCCCGCAGGCCAGGGTCTACGTGGTCGGCTACCCGGTGCTGCTGCCCGCGGACCCGGCGGGCTGCGTCCCGGTGCTGGGGTCGACCGTCGCGGGCGGGGACCTCGGCTTCCTGGTGGAGAAGGAGCAGCAGCTCAACGCCATGCTCAAGCGCCGGGCGGAGGCGGCCGGCGCGGTCTTCGTGGACCTCTCCGGGCCCTCGGCCGGTCACGACATGTGCGCGGGCGAGGCCGCCCGCTGGGTGGAGCCGCCGTTCCCGACGCAGGGCCTGGCGGCGATCCACCCCAACGCCAAGGGCCAGGAGGGCGCGGCCGAGGCCGTGCTCAAGGCGCTGCGGGGCTGACCGCCGCCCCCGACGACCGGGCCGGTGGCGGGCGTCGGCGGGCGTCCAAGGGTTCACGCCCCGGCCCGCGCGCGGTCGCGCGCGGCACACTTCCGGTGTCACAGCCGCGGCGTACGGTGAGGGGCATATGGACGACACCGCGCACCGCCTCACCGCCGCCACGACCCCGACCCCGTACGACCGCGCCGCCGAGGCCCGCTGGGTGCCCGAACCGGACAAACGCCCGGGGCGGACGGCGTTCCAGCGCGACCGCGCCCGGGTGCTCCACTCCGCCGCCCTGCGCCGGCTGGCCGGCACCACCCAGGTGGTCGCCCCGATGCGCAGCGACTTCCCCCGCACCCGGCTGACCCACTCGCTGGAATGCGCCCAGGTCGGCCGGGAGTTGGGCGCGGCGCTCGGCTGCGACCCGGACCTCGTCGAGACGGCGTGCCTGGCCCACGACATCGGCCACCCGCCGTTCGGCCACACCGGCGAGGAGGCGCTCGACCAGGCCGCCGAGACCTGCGGCGGCTTCGAGGGCAACGCCCAGTCGCTGCGGATCCTGACCCGCCTGGAGCCCAAGCGCTTCGCCCCGCAGGACGGCACGCCGGCCCGGCTGGCCCCCTGGCCGGGCCGCAGCGTCGGCCTCAACCTGAGCCGCGCCGCCCTGGACGCCGCCACCAAGTACCCGTGGCCGCACGGCGCCCACCCCGTCGACCCGGCCTCGCCCAAGTACGGCGTCTACGCCGACGACCTGCCGGTCTTCCGCTGGCTGCGGGCCGGTGCCCCGGCCGGGGCCAAGTGCTTCGAGGCCACCGTCATGGACTGGTCCGACGACGTCGCCTACTCGACCCACGACGTCGAGGACGGCCTCCAGGCCGGCCACATCGACCCGGTCGCGCTGCGCGCCCCGAGCGAGCGGTCCGAGCTGTTCAAGGTCGCCGAGCGCTACGCCGGGGACGCCGAGCCGGAGGAGCTGGCGGAGGCCCTGGACCGGCTGCTCGACAAGGACTGGTGGCCCGAGTCGTACGACGGCACCGCCCGGGCCCGGGCCGGGCTGAAGGACCTCACCAGCCAGCTGATCGGCCGGTTCTGCCTGGCCGCCGAGCAGGCCACCCGGGCCCGCTACGGCCCCGGCCCGCTGACCCGGTACGGGGCCGAGCTGGTGGTGCCGCGCGAGGTCCGGCTGGAGTGCGCGGTGCTCAAGGCGGTCGCCGTCCGTTACGTGATGCAGCGCGACGAGCAGGCCCAGCTGCGGGCCAGGCAGCGGATCGTCATCGCCGAGCTGGCCGAGGTCCTCACCCGGCGCGCCCCCGAGGTGCTGGACCCGGTGTTCGCCGCGATGTACGAGGAGGCGGAGGACGACCGCGCCGCCCTGCGCACCGTGATCGACCAGATCGCGACCCTCACCGACGCCTCCGCGCTGGCCCTGCACGCCCGGCTGACCGGCCCGGCCGGGTCCTGACGGGCGGCGGCCGGTCGGGCCCGCCGGAAGACCCGGCCGCCCCAGTAGACTTCCGGGGTGGCCGGGCGGATCAGGGACGAAGACGTACAGGCGGTGCGGAGCGCGCTGCCGATCGACGCCGTGGTCGGCGACTACGTACAGCTGACCAACGGCGGTGGCGGCGAGTACAAGGGCGTCTGCCCCTTCCACGACGAGAAGTCCGCCTCCTTCTACGTCAATCCGGCCAAGGGCGTCTTCCACTGCTTCGGCTGCCAGGAGAACGGCGACACCATCGCCTTCCTGATGAAGATCGAGCACTTCACCTTCGCCGAGGCCGTCGAGCGGATGGCGGCCCAGGCCGGCATCACCCTGCGTTACGAGGAGGGCGGCTACAGCCCCCGGCACCAGCAGGGTGAGCGCACCCGGCTGGTCGAGGCGCACAAGGTGGCCTCCGCCTGGTACCAGGAGCAGCTGGCCTCGCCCGAGGCCGAGATCGGCCGCCGCTTCCTGGCCGAGCGCGGCTTCGACGAGGAGTCCGCGCGGACCTTCGGCGTCGGCTACGCCCCGGTCGGCTGGGAGCACCTGGTGCGCTACCTGCGCGGCAAGGGCTTCACGGACAAGGAGATCCTGCTCGGCGGCCTGGCCTCGCAGGGCCAGCGCGGCGGTCTGATCGACCGGTTCCGGGGGCGGCTGGTCTGGCCGATCCGGGACATCGCGGGCGAGGTGATCGGCTTCGGCGCCCGGCGGCTGCGCGAGGACGACAACGGTCCGAAGTACCTCAACACCCCCGAGACGCCGATCTACAAGAAGTCGCACGTGCTCTACGGCCTCGACCTGGCGAAGAAGGAGATCGCCAAGTCCGGCCGCGCGGTGGTGGTCGAGGGCTACACCGATGTGATGGCCTGCCACCTGGCCGGGGTCACCTCCGCCGTGGCCACCTGCGGCACCGCCTTCGCCGAGGACCACATCAAGATCATCCGCCGGCTGCTGATGGACACCTCGCAGTACCGGGGCGAGACCGTCTTCACCTTCGACGGCGACGCGGCCGGCCAGAAGGCCGCGCTGCGGGCCTTCGAGGACGACCAGAAGTTCGCCGCCAAGACCTCCATCGCGGTCAGCCCCGGCGGCATGGACCCGTGCGAGCTGCGCCTCGCCAAGGGTGACGAAGCGGTCCGCGAACTGATCGACAACCCCGTCCCGCTCTTCGAGTTCGCGCTGGGATCGGCCGTCGCCAAGCACCGGGTGGACACGCCCGAGGGCCGGTCGGCGGCGCTGGAGGAGGCGGCGCCGATCGTCGCCAGGATCAAGGACCGCTCCATCCAGCACGAGTACGCCGTCCGACTGGCCGGCATGCTGGGCATCCTGGACGAGCCGTTCGTGGTCCGCCGGGTGGCCCAGCTGGCCCGCTGGGACCGCGAGCGCCAGCAGAACCCCCGGGCCAACGGCCAGCGCCGCCCCGAGGCGCCGCAGCCGGTCCGCCCGGCCCGTCCCGTCTTCGTGCTCAACCCGCGCGACCCGGCCCAGTTCGTCGAGCGCGAGCTGCTCAAACTGGCCCTCCAGCACCCGGACCTGGTCGCGCCGGCCTTCGACAACTACGCCGAGGACGAGTTCCCCACCCCGCCCTACACCGCCGTGCGACGGGCCATCGGCCAGGCCGGCGGCGCCGCGTACGGGGCCACCCTGGCCGACTTCACCAGCGTGGTGCGCGAGATCTGCCCGGACGACCGGGTGCGCTCCCTGGTCACCGAGCTGACCGTGGAACCGGTGCGCTCGCGCCGCAAGGTGGACGCCGTCTACGCGGGGGAGTTCCTGGTCAAGCTGCGGCTGCTGGCCGTGGACCGGCGGGTCGACGAGGTCCGCGCCCACCTCCAGCGCCTCGGCAACCGCGCCGCCGCGGAGGACCTGCACGCCGTGCAGACCGAGCTGTGGCAGCTCCAGCAGTACGGGCAGTCCCTGCGCAGCGGCGGTTCCGCGGCCCTCTGAAGCCTGTTCCGGAACGCCCGGGACCGGTTCGCGCCCCCGTTCAGAAAGTCCGCGCACGAGTCTCGGCCACGGAGCGTGGCGTGCCGCACACTGGAGGGCGTCTTCCTGCCTCCGCACAGCGCGGGTCCGCCGGAGTCGCGCCCGCCCAGAGGGGATGCCCGTGGACCGAGGCCTCGCCGCGACCGCCCAGCCGACCACCGATCCGCTCGCCCCGCCTCCGCCGTACGACGGCACCGCCGACCCGCCGGAGGACCACGGCCGGGCGGGGGCGGTACCCGTGGACGGCGTGCGCGTGCCCGTCCAGGGCCACCCGTCGGGGCACCCCGACGCCGAGGGGGCGGGCGGCCCCGAGGAGACCGAGGACGCCGAGGACGTCGGGGACGTCGGGGAGACCGAGGACGAGGACGCCGAGAACGCCGAGAACGCCGGGGGCGCCGGTCGGGAGGAGCCGGAGGACCACGAGGAGCGGCCCGGCCCGGGGCGCCCGGCAGCCGATCCGAGCGGGCCCGCCGCCGACCTGCTCCGCCAGTACCTCCGCGAGATCGGCCGGATCCGGCTGCTCACCGCCGCCGAGGAGGTCGACCTCGCCCGCCGGATCGAGGCCGGGCTGTTCGCGGAGGAACGACTGCACCGCGAACCGCCGCCCACCGACCGGCTGGCCGCCGAACTCGGCACCCTGGTGCTGATCGGCCGGCTCGCCAAGCGCCGGCTGATCGAGGCCAACCTGCGGCTGGTGGTCTCCGTCGCCAAGCGCTACATCGGCCGCGGCCTCACCCTGCTCGACCTGGTCCAGGAGGGGAACCTCGGGCTGATCCGGGCGGTCGAGAAGTTCGACTACGCCCGGGGCTACAAGTTCTCCACCTACGCGACCTGGTGGATCCGCCAGGCGATGAGCCGCGCGCTGGCCGACCAGGCCCGGACGATCCGGGTGCCGGTGCACGTCGTCGAACTGATCAACCGGGTGGTGCGGGTGCAGCGTTCGCTGCTCCAGGAGCGCGGCACCGAGCCCGGCCCGGCCGACATCGCGGCCGCCCTGGAGCTCACCGAGGAACGGGTGCGGGAACTGCTCCGCCTCGCCCAGGAGCCCATCTCCCTGCACACCCCGGTCGGCGAGGAGGACGACGTCGCGCTCGGCGACCTCATCGAGGACGCCGACGCGGCCTCACCCGCCGAGTCCGCCACCTTCCTGCTGCTGCGCCAGCACCTGGAGGCGGTCCTGGCCACCCTCGGCGAGCGCGAGCGCCAGGTGGTCCAGCTCCGGTACGGCCTGGACGACGGGCGGGCCCGCACACTGGAGGAGATCGGCGTGCTGTTCGGGGTGACCCGGGAGCGGATCCGCCAGATCGAGTCGAAGACCCTGGTCAAGCTCCGCGACCACGCCTTCGCCGCCCAGCTCCGCGGGTACCTCGAATAGCGAACGGCCGCCCGACGCGTCCGGTCGCCCGGTGGTGCGTCGTGCGGCCGCTCGGCCGGGGTCGGCCCGTCAGCCGGACGGGGTCGGCGCCGGAGCCGGGTCTGCGGCGGCCGTCGGCGGGGAGGCCGGGCCGACCGGGATCGGGGTGTTGGCGACCACGCGGGCCAGGTCGGAGATGCTGGCGGTGCAGGAGGTGCCCTCCGGCTGGGCCTGCTTGCCGCAGACCTGGAGCACGGCCGAGGGGTCGCCCGCGTTCACCATCTGCGAGTAGTTGTCGTACCCCCAGTGGATCAGCGCCGTCTCCGACTCGCCGGCGCTGGTGATGGTCGCCTGGTCGCCGGGCTGGCCCTCGGTGATGGCGGCCCAGGCCGCCTGGCACTTCTGGCTGTACCGGAGGTAGATGACGACCTTGCCGATGTTGGTGGTCAGCAGGGTGCGGGCGTCGCCGCCGCAGCCGGCTCCCTTGGGGTCCTTGTGCGCGCAGCCGAGGGCCTGGCAGGCCGGGACCGCCGGGGCGGGGTTGGCCGGTACGGCGGGCGGGGAGGTGCTCGCGGAAGTGCTCGGGGAGGCGGAGTCGACGGGCGCCGCCGGGGTGGAGGTCAGCACCGTGGCGGCGGTCGGTCCGACGTTGTCCTCGGTGTCGCCGGAGAAGTACCGCACCCCGGCGAGGGCCATCAGCAGGACCGCGACCACCGAGGCGGCGATCAGGGCCACGGACCGGCCGCGCACCGGGCCGGCCGGCCGGGCGGTGGCCCTGGCGAGGTCGGGAGCGGGGACGGAGGCGGGGGTGCTCCCGGCCGCGGGGTCGTCGTCGGCCGGGCCGTCCGCCCCGGTGGCGTCGGTCGGCGAGCCCCCGGTCGTGGCGGTGGCGGCCTCCCCGTCGGCGCCCGGGCCCCGTCCGGGCCCGTCCGGGACCGCCGCGGTCTCCGGGGCCTCGGAGGTCGCCGCCGTGTCATCTGCTGCCGTGTCACCCGCCGCGGTGTCACCTGCTGCCGTGTCACCGGACGTCGCGCTCTCGGCCGCGGTCTGCTCCCACAGGGCCCGCAGCTTCGGCCCGTCGCAGTCGACGGCTCCGACCAGCGCTTCGAGCGCCTGCTCAGTGATGACCCGCTTGCCGTTCAGCCAGCGTTCCCAGGAGGCCCGGCTGTAGTGGGTCCGGGCGGCCAGCTCGGAGAGCGAGAGTCCGGTCGCGTCCTTGACGGCCCGGAGTTCCTCCGTGAGGAGCCTGGCAGGGTCGGACAGGTCGTCGGGCAGCTGCTTCCAGGCGGAACCCATGCGGTCTCTTCCAAACGTGCGAGGCGGGCGGGGCGGGCGGTGCTGGAGCCGGTCCGGGCCCCGTGACGTGTCCGCGTCTCAAACCTCGACGGCCCGGTGTCCCAATACCCAGGTCCTGGCGCTGAGACGGACGGAAGTGTCTCACAACACCGGGAGACGCTCGAACATTCATATGGCGGTCGGGCATTGTTCTTTCCGCCGGAGCGGTCCGCCGCCCCGGTCCCACCGCCCGGGCGCCGCCCCTACGGCCCCGGTGCCGCCGTTCCCTGACCCCCCACCGGTCCGAGACAGTCTCACGGGGGGATACTGCCCCGGACCGCAGGGACGCACGGTGGGAAGGGCGTCCCACGCTGTCTCAAGCAAGCCCTTCCCACCGTGATCACGGCCCCGCGCGCCCGCCCCCGACCCACCCGCCGGCGACCTGCTCACGGCGACCCGCCCGTCGGCGGCCCACCTGCCGCGGACTCAGTGGTGGAAGGCCGTCCGGACCGGCACGCCGAGGTCCTTGAGCGGGACCGGCTGGCTGCGCAGCTCCGGCAGCAGTCGCTCCAGGTCCGTGAGCAGCAGCTCGGCGAGGTCGCGGGAGAACCCGTTGCGGCAGACCACCCGCAGGACCGCGAGGTCCTCCCGGTTCGCCGGGAAGGTGTACGCGGGCACCTGCCAGCCCCGCTCGCGCAGCCGTCGCGACACGTCGAACACGTCGAACGGCACCTCGTCCGTGGTGGTGAACGCGAACACCGGCAGCTCGTCGCCCCGGGTGATCAGCCGGAAGCCGTCGAGGCCCTCGATCTCCCCGGCCAGATAGCCGGCCACCTCCCGGCAGACGCCCTGGACGGCCCGGAAGCCGGCCCGGCCCAGCCGCAGGAAGGTGTAGTACTGCGCGACCACCTCGGCGCCGGGCCGGGAGAAGTTCAGCGCGAAGGTCGGCATCTCGCCGCCCAGGTAGTTGACCCGGAACACCAGCTCCTCGGGCAGCGCCTCGTGGTCCCGCCAGAGCGCCCAGCCGACGCCCGGGTAGACCAGTCCGTACTTGTGACCGGAGGTGTTGATGGAGGCGACCCGGGGCAGCCGGAAGTCCCAGGCCAGGTCCTCGTCCAGGAACGGCGCGACCATGGCGCCGGAGGCGCCGTCCACGTGCACCGGCACGTCCAGTCCGGTGCGCTGCTGGAGGTCGTCGAGCGCGGCGCAGATCGCCGCCACCGGCTCGTAGGAGCCGTCGAAGGTGGAGCCGAGCACCGCGACCACACCGATGGTGTTCTCGTCGCAGAGCCCGACCGCCTGCTCGGGACCGAGGTGGAAGCGCTCGCCGTCCATCGGCGCGGTGCGGGCCTCGACCTCCCAGAAGGTGCAGAACTTCTCCCAGCAGACCTGCACGTTGACGCCCATCACCAGGTTGGGCCGGGCGCCGGCGGCGTAGCGGTCGGCGTTGCGGGCCATCCAGCGGCGCTTGAGCGCGAGTCCGGCCAGCATGCAGGCCTCGCTGGAGCCGGTGGTGGAGCAGCCGACGGCGGCGTCCGGGTCCGGGGCGTTCCACAGGTGGGCGAGGATCGACACGCAGCGACGCTCCAGTTCGGCGGTCTGCGGGTACTCGTCCTTGTCGATCATGTTCTTGTCGAGGCACTCGGTCATCAGCCGGGTGGCCTGGACGTCCATCGAGGTGGTGACGAAGGTCGCCAGGTTGAGCCGCGCGTTGCCGTCCAGCAGCAGCTCGTCGTGGATCAGCTGGTACGCGGTGTCGGCCGGGACCGGGCCGTCGGAGAGCCGGTGCAGCGGGGGTGACAGCGCCATCCCGCCGAGCGGGTCGGCGGCGGTGCCGACGAACGGTCCGACGGTCAGCCGGCGGTCGTCACCGGCGCCCTTGTGCAGTGCCATGGCGAATCCGCCGCCCTTCCGTCCGGTGGCCCGGGGTCGCCTTCCACGCTGCCACCGGTCGCCGGGTGCCGCATCCGCTGCGGCGGCGGGCCCCGCGGTCCGGGTACCCCGCCCCGGTGCTCTCAGCCGGCCGTCTCCGGGTGGATCTGCTCGCGGGCGGCCCGGTACTGCTGGCGGACCGCCGATCCGACCGCCAGGTCGTGCTCGGCGTCCGGGGTGACGGTGACGGCCCCCGGCAGCTCCCAGCGCGGCGGCTCGGGCGTCCCGGCCAGCGCCCAGGCCGCCTGCCGGGCCGCTCCGCGCGCCGCGTGGGCGCCCGGGGGCGGGACGACCACCGGGACGCCGAACAGCTGCGGCGCGACGTGCCGCACCGCCTCCAGCCGTCCGGCGGCGCCCAGCAGGAAGACCCGGTTCACCTCGACGCCTCGGGCGCGCAGCACGTCCAGGGCGTCCGCGCTGTTGCAGAGCATGCCCTCGACGGCGGCCCGGGCCAGGTGCTGGGGGGACATCGACTCGGCCCGCAGGCCGGTCAGGGTGCCGGCCGCGTGCGGCAGCGCGGGCGTCCGCTCGCCGTCCAGGTAGGGGAGCAGCACCAGCCCGTACGCGCCGGGGGAGGACTGCATCGCGAGGTCGCTGAGGCCCTCCAGGTCGCGGCCGAGCAGGGCGGCGGTGGAGCGCAGCACCTGGGCGGCGTTCAGGGTGGCGACCATCGGCAGGTGGCGGCCGGTGGCGTCGGCGAAGGAGGAGACCAGCCCGGTGGCGTCCACCACGGCCTGCTCGTGGACCGCGAAGATCGTCCCGGAGCTGCCGAGCGAGACCACCGCGTCCCCGGGGCCGAGGCCGAGGCCCAGCGCGGCGGCCATGTTGTCCCCGGTGCCGGCCGAGATCAGCAGGCCCTCGGGGGTGTGGCCGGCGGGTTCGGCGGGGCCGAGCACGTCCGGCAGCCTCAGCTGGTGGCCCAGGGCCAGTTCGACCAGGTCCTGGCGGTACTCGGCGGTGATCGGGGACCAGTAGCCGGTGCCGGAGGCGTCGCCCCGGTCGGTGGTGCGGCGCCTGGGGTGGCCGAGCAGTTGCCAGACCAGCCAGTCGTGCGGGAGCAGCACCTCGGCGACCCGCCGGGCGTTGGCCGGCTCGAACTCGGCGAGCCAGCGCAGTTTGGCGACGGTGTACGTGGGGCCGGGGACGGCACCGATCGCCGCCGTCCAGGCCGCGGGGCCGCCCAGCTCGTCGACCAGGGCCGCGGCGGCGCCGCCGGCGCGCGGGTCGTGCCACAGGATCGCCGGCCGGACCAGCACGCCGCCGGCGTCGAGGCCGATCAGGCCGTGCTGCTGCGCGCTGACGCCGATCGCCCGGACGCCCTCCAGCAGTCCGCCGGCCGCCGCGTTGCCGAGGGAGTGCAGCCAGAGCTGCGGATCGGCCTCGCCGGGGCGGGCGTCGGGGTCCTCCGGCGCGGGGTGCTCGGCCTTGCCGGAACGCAGGACGGCGCCGGTGGCGGAGTCGCACGCGACGATCCTGGTGCGACCGGTGGAGCTGTCTATCCCCGCGACGATGGCCATAGTCGAGATCATGCCTCAGTGGGCGTCCGGACGCGGCCCGGCCGGGCAAGTTCTGCCCGTTCGGTACCGCGTCCGGGAGCCCCGGTCCGGCCGGGCGCCACCGAGGCGCCGCCCGGCCTCCGGACCCGCCCCGGGCGCGGCGGCCGGGGTGGGTCCGGGGTGACGGTCGGGGCGACGGTCAGGGGCGGAAGGTGCCCCAGGCGTCGTCCTCGGCCTTCGGCCGGTTGAAGTACGGCACCCGGTCGGTGACGGCGTTGGGCAGCCGGTCGCCGACCTTGTCGGCCACGGCCCCGGCGGCCTTCCCGGCGACCGCGCCGGCCTGCTGGCGGGCCTTGTCCGTCGCGCCCTGGACCTTGGGGTTCTGGGCGACCTGCCGGGTGACCCTGGCGATCTGCTCGTACCGCTGGCGCCCGGCCCGTGTGCCGAGTACGTAGCCCGCTGCGAGTCCGACGCCGAACGACAGCTTCCACATGGTCGGATTCCACCCTCTCCTGGCGGCCATTGCCGCGTTGCCCTACCCGTCTGTCGGGACGGTGAACCGTCGGTGACCCCAGCATCCACGGACGGGGCCCGGAGCGCGCGGGGAGCGCGCCCGGCGGGACCGGCCGGCGGCGGCCGGGGAAAGCGATTGGCGGACCACCCCCCCGAGTGCGCTAATGTATGTCCCGCAGCGAGCGCCGAGGAGCCCGGGAGACCGGGGGCCGAAGCGGAAGCTCGATCCCCCATAGCTCAATTGGCAGAGCAGCCGACTGTTAATCGGCAGGTTATTGGTTCGAGTCCAATTGGGGGAGCCGAGGTGGTGGCCTTCGGGCCCATCACCCGTACGTGGTACGGCTGTTGCGTACCGCGATCCCGCATAGCTCAATTGGCAGAGCAGCCGACTGTTAATCGGCAGGTTATTGGTTCGAGTCCAATTGCGGGAGCTGCGCCGGGTCCGCCCGGTGACTGCTCAGAGCGAAGGCCCCTCGGTAGACCGGGGGGCCTTCGTGTTGCCCGGGGCCGCCCGCGGGGAGCCCGCCCGGGCCGGCCGGAGCCCGCCTGCCGGGAGCCCGCCCGGGCCCCGACCGGCGGCCCGGGCTCAGGTCAGGGCCTGCTGGTACAGCTCGGCGACCCGTTCGTCGAAGGTGATGCTGTACGAGGTCTGCGGCGTCGCGCCGCCCTCCTGGTAGCCGCCGATCACCCCGATCACCCGCCCGTTGGTGGTCAGCCACGGGCTGCCGCTGGTGCCGTCGGTGTAGCCGCCGCAGTCGAACCGCTCCTGGGTCGGGCTCTGCGAGGCGGTCAGGCCCGAGCAGGTGATCGGCTCGTCCCGCTCGTTGGGGTAGCCGGTGACCGAGACCGCCAGGCCGAAGCCCTGGTCGGTGCCGAGCGGGTTGCCGCCGACGGCGTCCTCGACCTGCCGGCCGTTCACCGGCCGCACGGTGACGAACGCCACGTCGTACTCGGGGTCGTCCTCGCTCTCCCAGCGCGGGTCGACGGTGATCGACTCCACCGGCCAACTGCCGTACGGCGAGTACCCGTTGCGGTAGCCGGGGGTGAACACCAGGCCGTCCAGCAGACCGATCCGGCGGCTCTGCACGCAGTGCGCGGCGGTGACCAGCAGATTGCGCCGAGGGCTGCTCACCACGCTCGCCGTGCACGCCCTGGGGCCCTCGGGGGTGTGCACGGACAGGGTGCCGATCCGGTCCCAGGCGGGGTTCTGCGGCGCGACCGAGGCCGTCCGGCCCTCCTCGCCCCCGCCGCAGGCGATGGCGGCGGCCAGCAGCAGGGCCGCCAGGGCGAGCGTCCGGGCCGCGCGCGCGGGTCGAACCGGGCGGGAGGGCATCGGTGCTCCGTCTGGTCCTCGGGGGCGGTCGCCGCCGGTCATGCGTCCGCCGTTCGAGAGCAAGATCTATCAGGCCGGGCCCGGCCGCGCCACTGCCGCCGTCCGACTCCCGACCCCCCGTCATCCGGCCCCGCCCGAGCGCCCACCGGGCCCGGCCGCCCCCGGTGCGCACCCGTGTGCGCCCCCGGCGCGCACCACGGGTGATCGACCGGCTATGCTGCCCGGGACGGCCTTTCGGGGCCGTCTGCTGCTGCCGCGACCGGCCTGCCGTCGCGCGCTGCGAACCGGGGCGGTAGCTCAGCCGGTTAGAGCAGGGGACTCATAATCCCTTGGTCGTGGGTTCGAGTCCCACCCGCCCCACCTCTCACGCCCGCGCGGGCGGCCCCCCGGCTGGGAAAACCCTAGGGGATCAAGCCCGCCGCCACGCCACGACGCGCCGGAATTCACCCGCTCGTGGGCATCGCCCGGCCACCCCGCCACCCCCTCCGTCCGAGGCCCGTGCTCCCGGACGTCCCTCCCCGGTCCACCGATCGGTTGATCCCCCCTCCACCGCGCCCGCCGACCGCCGGGACCGTTCGGTCGATCCGCCGCCGGGGCCCCGCGCGGGAGGCTCGTAGCGGGCCGGGAACACGGCCGGGAGCGAGCGGAACGAGGGGGAGCGGCGACATGGCCGTGATCGAGGTGACGGGGCTGGGCAAGTCCTACGGGCGCCGGCGGGTACTGGAGGACGTCTCGTTCCGGGTGGAGCGGGGCGAGGTGTTCGGCCTGCTCGGGCCCAACGGCGCGGGCAAGACCACCGCCGTGGAGTGCTGCGAGGGCCTGCGCCGGGCCGACGCCGGAACGGTCCGGGTGCTCGGGCTGGACCCGGTCCGGGACGCCCGCCGGCTGCGGCCCCGGATCGGCGTCCAGCTCCAGCAGGCCCAGCTGCAGGGGGCGCTGCGGGTCGGTGAGGCGCTGGAACTGTACGCCGGGCTCTACCCCGACCCCCGGGACTGGCGGGAGCTGCTGGACGAGTGGGGGCTCGCCGACCAGAGCCGGACCCCCTTCGACAAGCTCTCCGGCGGCCAGCGCCAGCGGCTGTTCGTCGCGCTCGCGCTGGTCGGCAACCCCGAGGTGGCGTTCCTGGACGAGCTGACCACCGCGCTCGACCCGCAGGGCCGCCGCGACACCTGGGAGCTGGTCCGCCGGATCCGGGACAAGGGCGTGACGGTGGTGCTGGTCTCGCACTTCATGGACGAGGTCGAGGCACTGTGCGACCGCGCCGCGGTGCTCGACGGCGGGCGGATCGTCGCCACCGGCACCCCCGCCGAGCTGGTCGCCCGCTCCGGGGCCGGCGGCACCCTCGGCTTCCGCCCCACCGCGCCGCTGGACCCGGCCCGGCTGGCGGCCCTGCCCGGGGTCACCTCGGTGGAGGAGCGGGGCGGCCGGATCGAGGTCACCGGCACCGGGGACTTCGCCGACCGGGTCACCGGGCTGCTGGCCCGCGAGGGGATCGTCGTCACCGGCCTGCGGATCCGCGAGCACGGACTGGACGAGGCCTACCTCGCGCTCACCCGGCACGACTCCTGAGCCGTACCTCTCCTGAGCCGGCGCCGCTCCCGAACCGGCGCCGCTCCCGAGCCGCCACCACCGCACCCGAGGGGACCACCACCGTGAACCGCACCGCCCACGCCGTCCGCCGCCTGGCCGTCGCCGAGACCCGGCTGTTCCTGCGCGACCCGATGACCGCCTTCTTCACCCTGCTCTTCCCGGTCGCCCTGTTCGGCGTGCTGGGCTCCGTCCCGGCCCTGCGCAAGGCCTCGCCGGACGCGCACGGCCTGAGCACGGTCCAGCTGTACGCGCCGATCCTCGCCGTCCTCGCGCTGATGATGCTCGGCCTCAACGGCCTGCCCTCGCTGCTGGCCACCTACCGCGAGCGCGGCGTGCTGCGCCGGATGTCCGCGAGCCCGGTCCGCCCGGCGCTGCTGTTCGGGGCGCTGCTGCCGCTGTACCTGGGCATCGCCACCGTCTCGATGCTGCTGGTGACGGCGCTCGCGCCGGTGCTGGGGGTGGGGCTGCCGCGGAGCCCGGCGGCCTTCGCGCTGGCCTTCCTGCTCGCCGCCGCCGCGATGCTCTCGGTCGGCCTGCTGCTGGCCGCGGTCGTCCCGTCCGCGAAGGCCGGCAACGCGGTCGGCGCGCTGGCGCTCTTCCCGATGATGTTCTTCTCCGGGCTCTGGCTGCCCCGCGAGTTCGCGCCCGCGGTGCTGAACCGGATCGGTGACCTCACCCCCGGCGGGGCCGCCGCGCAGGCTCTCCAGGACTCCTGGGACGGCCGGTTCCCGCACGCCGTGGCCCTGCTCACACTCGCGGCGTACGCCCTGCTCGCCGGTGCCGCGGCTGCCAGGCTGTTCCGGTGGGAATGATCAAGGCCGACCCGGCGGACGAGGGTTCGCTCGGAGCCTGGCAGCGGCGGCTGGACCGCGCTGCCGGGCTGCTCGGCTACGTGGGGCTGCTGATCGCCACCGGGCTCGTGCTGCTGGTCCCGGTGCCGACCGCGCGGTCCGTCCGGGCCACCCTGCCGGCCGCGGCGCTCGCCCTGCTCTGGCTGCTGCTGCGCTCGGCGCTGGACCGCCGCCCCCGGCCCGACGGCGGGGCGCGGTTCGCCGGCGCCCACTTCCTCGGACTGCTCGCGGTGACCACCGTCCTGGTGCTGGACAACCCGCTCTACGGCTTCTTCGCCTTCAGCTGCTACCTGCACGCGGCCCAGTACCTGCGGGGCCCGGCCAGGGTGCTGGGCACGGTGGTGGCGGCCGTCCCGACCGCGCTGGCCCAGAGCGGCGGGGTGCTGCCGACGAGCCCGGGGCAGGTCGGCGGGTTCCTCGCCGTCCTCGCCTTCAACCTGGTGGTGGTCGGGGTGCTGCTCGCGCTGAGCGAGGTCGCCGACCGGCTGAGCCGCCAGCGCAAGCGCGCCAACGCCGAACTCGCCGAGGCCAACCGGCGGCTGTCCGGGATGCTGGCCGAGAACGCCGGACTGCACGCCCAACTGCTGGTCCAGGCCCGCGAGGCCGGGGCCGCCGACGAACGCCGCCGGTTCGCCCAGGAGATGCACGACACCGTCGCCCAGGGCCTGGCCGGCATCGTCACCCAGCTCCAGGCCGCCGAACAGGTCCGGGAGCGCAGCGCGGCGGACGCCGACCGGCACCTGGCCAACGCCGTCGGCCTCGCCCGGGAGAGCCTCACCCAGGCCCGCCGGGCCGTGCACGCGCTGCGCCCGCTGGAGCTCGAACGGGCCGCGCTGCCGGAGGCGATCGCCGAGCTGGTCGAGCAGTGGCGCGAGCGCAACAGCGCCGCCGCCGCGCTGACCGTCACCGGCGAGGCCCGCCCGCTGCACCCCGAGGTCGAGGTGACGCTGCTGCGGATCGCCCAGGAGTCGCTGGCCAACGCCGGCCGGTACGCCCGGGCCTCGCGGGTCGGGCTGACCCTCTCGTACATGCCGGGGCTGGTCACCCTCGACGTCCGGGACGACGGCGTCGGCTTCGACCCGAGGGCCGAGCCGGCCTCCCGGGCCACCGGCGGCGGCTACGGGCTGGACGTGATGCGCCGCCGGGTCGGACGCCTGGCCGGGCGGCTGGACCTGGAGACCGAACCGGGCGCCGGGACGACGGTGTCGGCGACCCTGCCGGCGATCAGCGCGGAGGAGTAGGACCGTGGACGAGGACGCGACGACGATCAGAGTGCTGCTGGTGGACGACCACCCGGTGGTCCGGGACGGGCTGCGCGGCATGTTCGCCGCCGCCCCCGGCTTCGAGGTGGTCGGCGAGGCCGGGGACGGCGCCGAGGCGCTGGTGCTGGTCGCCGCGCTGCGCCCGGACGTGGTGCTGATGGACCTGCGGATGCCGCGGATGGACGGCGTCACCGCGATCCGCGAGCTGGCCGAGCGTGGCCTGCCCGCGCGGGTCCTGGTGCTCACCACCTACGACACCGACGCCGACGTGCTCCCCGCCGTCCGGGCCGGCGCCACCGGCTACCTGCTGAAGGACGCGGCCAGGGAGGATCTCTTCCACGCCGTCAGGGAGGCCGCCCGCGGCGCCTCGGTGATCGCGCCGACCGTCGCCGCCAAGCTGCTGGGCCAGGTCCGGGAGCCGGTCGGGGAGCCGGCCCGGGAGGAGCTGAGCCCGCGCGAGCTGGAGGTGCTGGAGCTGGTCGCCGCCGGATCGACCAATCGGGAGGCGGCGGCCCGGCTGTTCATCAGCGAGGCCACCGTGAAGACCCATCTGATCCACGTCTACGCCAAGCTCGGCGTCAAGGACCGCGCCTCGGCCGTCGCCGCCGGCTTCAACCGGGGCCTGCTCACCCCCACCGGTCGCCCGTAAGCTGGCCGGATGCTCGAATCCGCGCTGCTGCCGACCCCGCTGGTGGACTGCACCGACGAGGCGCTCGCCAGGGCCGGGGTGGAGCTCCGGCTCAAGCGGGACGACCTGGCGCACCCGCTGGTGCCGGGGAACAAGTGGCGCAAGCTCGCGCCGAACCTCGCTGCCGCCGTCGAGGGCGGCCACACCCGGCTGGTGACCTTCGGCGGCGCGTACTCCACCCATCTGCGGGCCGTCGCGGTGGCGGCCGGGGCGCTCGGACTGGAGAGCGTCGGGCTGGTCCGCGGCGAGGAGCTGGCCGACCGGCCGCGCAACTGGTCGCTGCGGGCCGCCGAGGCGGCCGGGATGGAGCTGGTGTTCCTGACCCGGGCCGAGTACCGGGAGGCCGCCGGCCGGGCCGGGGAGGGGTCGGGGTGGCGCTGGGGCCCCGGCCTGGTGCTGCCGGAGGGCGGCTCCAACGGCCTCGCGGTCATCGGCGCGGCGGAGATCGTGGCGGAGCTGGACGACCTGGGCGGGCGCGACGTGGTCTGCTGCCCGGTCGGCACCGGCGGCACGCTGGCCGGGATCGCGGCCGGGCTGCCGCCGGGGGCGCGGGCGCTGGGCGTGGCGGTGCTGCGCGGCGGCGAGGGGTACCTGGAGGCCGAGGTGACCGGGCTGCACCGGGCGGCGTACGGGCGGGAGTTCGACGGCTGGCGGATCGACCACGGGCACCACGGCGGCGGGTACGGCCGGGTGCCGGCCGCGCTGGAGGAGTTCGCGGTCGGCTTCGAACGGCGGCACGGGATCGCCCTGGAGCGCCGTTACGTGGCCAAGCTGCTGGCCGCCGTGCACGATCTGGCCGGGGCCGGCGCCTTCCCGCCCGGCACCCGGCTGACGGCCGTGGTCACCGGCCTGCCCGACCCGGCCGGGCCCTGACGGCGGAGGGCCGGGCCGGGCGGGAAGGGTGTGCGGCTCCCGGCCTCAGCCGAAGGTGAGGTTGGCGCAGGGGTCGGAGTCGGCGGTGCGGCTGTTCTCGGCGATGCCGCCGGGGACGCCGGTGGGCAGCGGTGCGGTGGGGGCGGCGCCGGGGGTACCGACCGCGGTGGGTGCGCCGGCTCCCAGGGCGACGCCGACCGCGGCGGGCGTGCCGCCGGGCACGGGCCGGGAGGCCGGCGCGGTGGCGGTCGGGGGAACCGGGCGGTAGTCGCGCCCGAGGGTGACCGTGACGCCCTCGGAGCCCGGCTCCACGGTCGTCCTGGCACCGGGGAAGAGCGTGGCGAGCTGGTCGGCGACGGCCTTGAACGGCGGGTCGTAGGCGATCTCGGTGCGCAGCCGGCCGCCGGTGGTGGCGCCCAGCGAGACGTTGGTGAAGCCCTGGGCGCGGATCGCCGCGGAGCCCGCGCCGGCGAGTCCGTCGGTGCCGACGCCGTTGACCACGGTGATCGTGGTGGCGAGCTGCTCGGTGCTGAGCGGGGTGGCGGCCGGCGCGGGGGTCGCGGCGCCGTCGCCGGCGGCGGGAGAGGGGCCGGCGGTGCCGCCCTCCGGCAGCAGGCCGGTGCTCTGGCCGTCCAGGGTGCGGTCCTCGCGGAGCAGTCGCCACAGCGTGTCCACGTCGGGGTGGACCAGGTCGACCCGGCCCTTCTGCACGGTCGAGAACTGCCAGGGGGCGGTGACGAAGGTGATGTCGGACAGCTTGATCTGCTGCAGCGACTGCGCGAAGTCGACCAGCTTCATCGCGGTGCCGAGGCCCTCGTCGACGGTCAGCGAGCGGGTGGCGGCGTCGGCGAGCGGGAGCAGGGTCGGCAGCGAGAAGCCCTGGGACTGGATCTTGCGGATCATCGCGGAGAGGAAGGCCTGCTGACGCTTCATCCGGCCGATGTCGGAGTTGTCGCCGAAGCCGTAGCGGGCGCGGAGGTAGTCGACGGCCGGCTGGCCGGCGATCTTCTGCAGGCCCTTGCGGAGCTTGATGTTGTGCGAGTTGACGTCGTTGGGGACGCAGACCTCGACGCCGTTGATGGCGTCGGTCATCGCGGCGACGCCCTTGAAGTCGACCACGATGGTGTGGTCGATCCGCAGCCCGGTGAGCGCCTCGACGGTGTTCTGGGTGCAGGCCGGGTTCCCCTTGGGGGACTCGCCGACGGTGAAGGCCTCGTTGAACATCTGGTTGGTGCGGGGCTTCGTCCAGTCGCCGCTGGGCAGCCGGCAGGACGGGACGGTGACCAGGGTGTCGCGGGGTATGGAGACACCGACGGCGTGCTTCCGGTCGGCGTAGACGTGCAGCAGGATCGCGGTGTCCGAGTGGCCCACCCCCACGTCGCCGCCGCCGAGGTCGGAGTTCCCGTCGTTGCGGGTGTCCGAGCCGAGCAGCAGGACGTTGACCGGTACCGAGGCGCCGGGAGCGGTGGGTGCCGGGGCGGGCGGGCGCTCGGTGGCGACGCCGCCGGCGTCGAAGGTGCTGATGTTGGTGTCGAGCCGGTGGTAGAACCAGGCTCCGGCTCCGGCCACGGTCAGCACCAGGACGGCCGCGAGTCCTATGACGGTTCGTATGACACGTCGACGGCGCGAGCTGCCGCTCATCCTTCCCGCCCCCCGTTTTCCGTTCTGGGACCCCACCCGGCCGCCGGTCGGCGGGCGGGTGCCTGGTCTTCGAACGTTAGACGTTTCGGGGGAGTGTTCGGTTACCTCCGATCGGCGGACAATTCGGAGGCCCGTGATGTGATGCTGCTCACGCGCCGGGGCCGGTGGCGCCGGTGAGCATCCGGCGGAGCAGGTCGCGCAGCTGGGTCCGCTCCTCGGAGTCGAGTGCGGCGAGCGGCTCGCGGGCGAAGTTCAGCGACTCGCGGAGCTCCTCGGAGGCGCCCGCCCCGGTCTCGGTGGCGGCGACCAGCTTGACCCGGCGGTCCTGGAGGTCGGGCTGGCGGGTGACGAAGCCGCGGGTCTCCAGCCGGTCCACGATGCCGGTGATGTTGGAGGGCTCGCAGCTGAGCGTCTGGGCGATCTGGCGCATGGGCATCGGGCCGCGCCGCAGCAGCGCGAGGACCTTGGCCTGCGCCCCGGTGAGCGAGCGGGCGGCGGCGGCCTCCTCGTACTCGCGGTGGAAGAGCGCGACCAGGTTCGCCATGAGATCGACGACCTCGCGGGTGATCTCGTCGGTCTGCGGTGCGGTGGCCCGGGTCGGCTGGGTGTCCATGGTTCCCATCATACCTGAACAGTTGACAACATGAACCTTTCATGCCCATTGTTACTTCACCGACTCAACCTTTTATGTGGGGAGATCATCATGGCCGCCGAGCAGACCGCCGCTCCGGAAGCCCCCGCCACCGCCCGCGAGTGGCACCTCGCCGCCCGCCCCGAGGGCTGGCCCGTCCCGACCGACTTCGCCCTGGTCGAGGCGCCGGTCCGGACCCCGGGTCCGGGCGAGATCCTGGTCCGCAACACGGACCTGTCGGTCGACCCCTACATGCGCGGCCGGATGAACGACGTGAAGTCCTACATTCCGCCGTTCAAGCTCGGCGCGGCCATGGACGGCGGCGCCGTCGGTTACGTCGTGGCCTCGGAGGCCGAGGGCTTCGCCCCGGGCGACGCGGTGCTGCACGGGCTCGGCTGGCGCGAGTACGCCACCCTGCCCGCGACGCACGCGGTCAAGGTGCCGGAGATCCAGGGCGTCCCGCTCTCCGCCTACCTCGGCGTCCTCGGCATGCCCGGCCTGACCGCCTACGCCGGCCTGCTCGCCGTCGGCGCCCTCAAGGAGGGCGACCGGGTCTTCGTCTCCGGCGCGGCCGGCGCGGTCGGTTCGCTCGTCGGCCAGATCGCGAAGCTCAAGGGCGCCTCGCTGGTGGTCGGTTCGGCCGGCTCGGCGGAGAAGGTCGACCGGCTGACCAAGGAGTTCGGCTTCGACGCCGCCTTCAACTACAAGGACGGCCCGGTCGGCGAGCAACTCGCCGAGGTCGCCCCGGAGGGCATCGACCTCTACTTCGACAATGTCGGCGGGGAGCACCTGGAGGCCGCGATCAGCGCCCTGGGCGTGCACGGCCGGGCCGTGCTGTGCGGCGCCATCGCCCACTACAACGACACCGCCGCCGCCCCCGGCCCGCGCAACCTGATGCAGGTCATCGGCAAGCGGCTGCGCCTGGAGGGCATCCTGGTCGGCGACCACGACGCGCTCCGCCCGCAGTTCGTCGCCGAGGTGGGCGGCTGGCTCCAGGAGGGGAAGCTGCGCTCCGAGGAGACCGTGGTGGACGGCTTCGAGAACGCCGCCCAGGCCTTCCTGGACATGCTGCGCGGCGCCAACACCGGCAAGATGGTGGTCCGGCTGAAGGGCTGACGCCCCGTCGGGTCACGCTCCCGCCTCGTACCGGCCACCTGCCGGTGCGAGGCGGTTTGCGTACCCGGCGGAGGGGATCCGGCCGCACTACCGCATTCCGGCCGGATCCGAAAGTGCGTCAGCACCGCTGCGGGGAGGCGCGGTACGGTGGTCCCGCCTGGCGATGGGGCCGTTCGGGGGAGAGATCCCACCGGGGGGTGGACCTCGTTGCGGATTCGACTAGCATTGAGCGAAAGCCTGTCCGTTTTGCTCAATTTAGTGACTTAATGTCGGCTAACGTGGGTAACTGTGGATCAACTACGGGCACGAACGCGAGGCAGCTGGGGAAGGCGACCCTCGTCCACAGCCTGGAGGTCCCGGTGACGACACGTGGAGTCCTGTACGTCCACTCCGCGCCCCGCGCGCTGTGCCCGCACGTCGAGTGGGCCGTCGCGGGGGTGCTCGGGGTGCGGGTGAGCCTGGACTGGATCCGCCAGCCGGCCGCGCCCGGACACTGGCGCGCCGAGCTCTCCTGGCAGGGCGAGCCCGGCACGGCCTCGAAGCTCGCCTCCGCGCTGCGCGGCTGGCAGCTGCTGCGGTACGAGGTCACCAGCGAGCCCTGTGCCACGGCCGAGGGCGAGCGCTACAGCAGCACGCCCTCGCTCGGCATCTTCCACGCCGTCACCGGCATCCACGGTGACATCCTCATCCCCGAGGACCGGCTGCGCGCCGTGCTGCTGCGCTCCCGCAGCGAGGGGACGGACCTGGAGGCCGAGATCGCCATGCTGCTCGGCAAACCCTGGGACGACGAACTGGAGCCCTTCCGCTACGCGGGCGAGGGCGCCCCGGTGCGCTGGCTGCACCAGGTGGTCTGACCCGCCGCGGGACGACGACGAGGAGGGGCCGCGCTCGGTACGAGCGCCGGCCCCTCCTCGTCGGACCCGGTCCGGACGCGGTCCGGGTGCGGGAGCGTCCGGGTCAGCGGGAGCGGAAGGCCAGCACCACGTTGTGGCCGCCGAAGCCGAACGAGTTGTTCAGCGCCGCGATCCGGCCCTCGGGCAGCTTGCGGGCCTCGCCGCGGACGATGTCCGCGTCCACGTCGTCGTCCAGCTCCTCGACGTTGATGGTCGGCGGGGCCAGGCGGTGGTAGAGGGCCTGCACGGTGGCGACGGTCTCGATGCCGCCGGCGCCGCCCAGCAGGTGGCCGGTCATCGACTTGGTCGCCGAGACGGCGATGTGGTCGAGCTCCTCGCCCAGCTCCTTGCGGAGAGCCTTCAGCTCGGCGGTGTCACCCTGCGGGGTCGAGGTGGCGTGCGCGTTGACGTGCACGATCTCGGCCTTGTCGAGCTGGTTGCGCTCGAACAGGTCGGCCAGCGCGCGGGCCACGCCGGCACCGGTCGGCTCGGGCTGGGCGATGTGGTGGGCGTCCGAGGACAGGCCCTGACCCACCGCCTCGCAGTAGATGCGGGCACCGCGGGCCTCGGCGTGCTCCACGGACTCCAGCACGACCACGCCGGCGCCCTCGCCGAGCACGAAGCCGTCCCGGCCCTTGTCGTACGGGCGGGAGGCGCGCTCGGGGTCGTCGTTGTTCTTGGACATCGCCATCATGTTGGCGAACGCGGCGATCGGCAGCGGGTGGATCGCCGCCTCGGTGCCGCCGGCCACCACGACGTCGGCGCGGCCGTTGCGGATCATCTCGATCGCGTAGCCGATCGCCTCGGCGCCGGAGGCGCAGGCGGAGACGGGGGTGTGCACACCCGCGCGGGCGCCGACCTCCAGGCCGACGTTGGCCGCCGGGGAGTTGGGCATCAGCATCGGGACGGTGTGCGGGGAGACCTTGCGGGCGCCCTTCTCCTTCAGTACGTCGTACTGGTCGAGCAGGGTGGTGACGCCGCCGATGCCGGAGGCGATCACGGCGCCCAGGCGCTCGGGGGCGAGCTTGGAGGACTCGTCGGTGGCCGGGGTCTCGAAACCGGCGTCGGCCCAGGCCTCGCGGGCGGCGATCAGCGCGAACTGCGCCGAGCGGTCCAGCTTGCGGGCCAGCGGACGGGGGAGGATCTCGCCCGGCTCGACGGCGGTGCGCGCGGCGATCCGGACGGGCAGCTCGGCGGCCCACTCCTCGGTCAGGACAGCCACCCCGGAGCGCCCGGCGAGCAGGTTCTCCCAGGTGGTGGCGGCGTCGCCGCCCAGCGGCGTGAAGGCGCCGATACCCGTGACGACCACGGTACGGTTTTCAACGGTCACTGGATCTTCTTCTCTCACGTTCGTGCGGGGGTCGGCGGCGGGCCGAAGGTGGGCCCGGCCGGGCGCCCGGTGGGCGTCCCGGCCGGCGGGTCGGCCGACCCGGTGGAGTCGGCCGATCTCAGGCATCGACGGAGTCGACGGCTCAGGCGTTGGTGAGGATGTAGTTCACCGCGTCGCCGACGGTCTTCAGGTTCTTGACCTCGTCGTCCGGGATCTTGACGTCGAAGCGCTCCTCGGCGGCCACGACGACCTCGACCATGGACAGCGAGTCGACGTCCAGGTCGTCGGTGAAGGACTTGTCGAGCTCGACGTCCTCGGTCGGGATGCCGGCGATCTCGTTGACGATCTCGGCGAGACCTTCCAGAACCTCGTCCTTGGTAGCCATACTGGCTGCTCCTCTTCGGTGTTGAATGCGGCCGCCCGGCGGACGGACGCAGGTTTGTGGTGGATCGGGCGGAAAACGCCTAGGGGAGCGTAACGACCGCGGCGGCGTACACGAGACCCGCCCCGAACCCGATGATCAGTGCGAGGTCCCCGCTGCGGGCCTCACCGCTCTCCAGCATGCGTTCCATCGCGAGCGGGATGGAGGCCGCCGAGGTGTTGCCGGTCTCCGCGATGTCGCGGGCGACCGGCACCGACTCGGGCAGCTTGAGGGCCTTGATCATGGCATCGGTGATCCGCATGTTGGCCTGGTGCGGGATGAACGCGCCGAGCTGGTCGGCGGTGATCCCGGCGGCGTCCAGCGCCTGCTGGGCCACCTTCGCCATCTCCCAGACCGCCCAGCGGAAGACCGTCTGGCCCTCCATCCGCAGCGCCGGCCACCTGGTCTCCTCGCCGGCGCCGTTGATGGCGTCCTGCTTGGCGAAGGCGGTGTCCCAGGCCTCGGTCTGCGAGATGACGTCCTTCTGCGAGCCGTCCGAGCCCCAGACGACCTTGCCGATGCCCGGCGTGTCGGACGGGCCGACGATCGCGGCGCCGGCGCCGTCGCCGAAGATGAACGCGGTCGAGCGGTCCGAGGTGTCGGTGAGGTCGCTGAGCCGCTCCACGCCGATCACCAGCACGTACTCGGCGCTGCCGCCGCGCACCATGCCGTCGGCCAGGCCGAGGCCGTAGCCGAAGCCGGCGCAGGCGGCCGAGATGTCGAAGGCCGGGGCGGTGCCGCAGCCGAGCCGCTCGGCGATCTCGGTGGCGACGGCCGGGGTCTGCTTGAGGTGCGAGACGGTCGCGACGATCACGCCGCCGATCCGCGCCGGGTCGATCCCGGCCTGGGCGATCGCCTTGCCGGCGGCCTGCACCGACATCTCGGCGACGGACTCCTCCGGACCGGCCCAGCGGCGCTCGGCGATCCCGCTACGGGTGCGGATCCACTCGTCCGAGGACTCGATCCAGGTCAGCACCTCGGCGTTCGGGATCACCCGGACCGGCCGGTAGCCGCCCACACCGTGGATGCGCGAGTACTGCGCGCCGGTGACGGGGCGGATCTGGGGGGCGTTGCTCATGCCTGCTCCTGCTCCTGACCGCCGTGCTCCGCGACCAGGGCGAGGGCCTTGTCCAGGTCGGCGGGGGTCTTGAGGGCAAGCGTCGCCACACCCTTGAGGTTGCGCTTGACCAGTCCGGTGAGGGTGCCCGCCGGGGCGAGCTCGATGACGGCGGTCGCACCCAGCCGCTGGATCGTCTCCATGCAGAGGTCCCAGCGGACCGGGTTGGACACCTGCGACACCAGTCGGCTCAGCACCTCGGCACCGGAGGCGACCACCTGGCCGTCCTGGTTGGAGACGTAGGCGACCTCGGGGTCGGCGACCGTCAGGGTCGGGGCCAGCTTGGCCAGCCGCTCGACGCCGGGAGCCATGTGGGAGGTGTGGAAGGCGCCGGCCACCTTCAGCGCGACCAGCCGGGAGCCGGCCGGCGGGTCCGCGCGCAGCGCGTCCAGCTGCGGCAGGGTGCCGGCCGCGACGATCTGGCCGCCGCCGTTGTTGTTGGCCGCGGTCAGGCCGTGCTCGGCCAGCTTGGCCGCGACCTCCTCGGCGTCGCCGCCGAGCAGGGCGAGCATGCCGGTCTCGGTGGCCGCGGCGGCCTCGGCCATGGCCAGGCTGCGCTCGCGGACGAAGGTGAGGGCGTCGTGGGCGCTCAGCACCCCGGCGCCGGCGGCGGCGGTGATCTCGCCGACGCTGTGGCCGGCGACGGCGCCGACCAGCCCGCGGGCGGCGGTCTCGTCCGGGAACAGCGCGCGGGCGGTCACCAGGCCGGCGGCGACCAGCAGCGGCTGCGCGACGGCGGTGTCCTTGATCTCCTCGGCGTCCGCCTCGGTGCCCGCGCGCACAAGGTCGAGCCCGGCGACCTCGGACCAACCGCGGAGGCGGTCGGCGACGCCGTCGAGCTCCAGCCAGGGGCTGAGGAAACCGGGGGTCTGGGCACCCTGTCCAGGGGCGACGATTACGAGCACGGTTCAACCCTCTCTCGCCAGGCGCCCGGGGGCGGGTAGGCGACGGTAACGAAGAAAAGCATCCGGGATTGTAAGGTCCCTACAGCGTGGTCAGCTCGACTCCCCGGTGGCGGTGAGCCGCCCCAGCGCCAGTGCGATACGCAGGGTGAAGGCCGAACGCACGTCGGAGGGAGCGTAGCCCGTGACGTCGGTCACACGTCGGAGCCGGTAGCGCACCGTGTTGGGGTGGACGAAGAGCATTCGGGCGGCGCCCTCCAGCGAGGAGGCCTGCTCCAGGTAGACACTCAAGGTCTCCAGGAGTGCCGAACCGGCCTCGTCCAGCGGTGTGTAGATCTCCTCCACCAGCTGGCGCCGGGCCGCCTGGTCGCCCGCGAGGGCCCGCTCCGGCAGCAGATCGTCCGCCAGCACCGGCCGCGGCGCGTCCGGCCAGGCCGCGCAGGCCCGCAGGCCGGCCGCGGCGGCGTGCGCCGAGCGGGTCGCCGAGAGCAGGTCGGGCACGGTCGGGCCGACCACCACCGGACCGGCCGCGAACTGGCCGATCAGGGCCCGGGCCGCGTGCACCGGCTCCTTGTCGCCGCCCACCACGACCACCAGGCGCTTGCCCAGCACCCCGGTCAGCACGTGCAGCTTGGCGTACCTGGCGGCCCGTCGGATCGCCTCCACCACCAGCTCGCTGTCGCCGTCCGGGGCGGAGCCCATCACCACCCGGACCTGGCTGGGCTGGCCCCAGCCGAGCGCGGCGGCGCGGGACAGCACACCCTCGTCGGCGTCGCCGGAGAGCAGCGAGTTGACCACCAGGGCCTCCAGCCGGGCGTCCCAGGCCCCCCGGGCCTCGGCGGCCTGGGCGTACACCTGGGCGGTGGCGAAGGCGATCTCCCGGGCGTAGACCAGCACCGACTCGCGCATGTCGGCCTCGTCGCCGGGGGCGGCCACCTCCTCGATCGCCTCCTCCATCACCTCGATGGTGGTGCGGATCAGCTCGACGGTCTGGCGCAGGGTGATCGCCCGGGTCAGCTCGCGCGGCGCGGTGCCGAAGACGTCGGTGGAGATCGCCTGCGGGGCGTCCGGCTTGCGGTACCACTCGGTGAACGCGGCGATACCGGCCTGGGCGACCAGGCCGATCCAGGACCGGTGCTCCGGCGGCATCCGCCGGTACCAGCCGAGCTGGTCGTCCATCCTGGCGATCGCGGCGGAGGCGAGCTTGCCGGAGGACTTCTCCAGCCGCTTGAGGGTCGCGGCCCGGCGCTCGGCGCGGTCGGCGGCGAGCCGGCGCTCCTGCGCGGTCAGGCGCGGTGCCGCCCGCCCGGGCCGGTCTCTCCCGGCACCGGAGGTCGGGCTCTTCCCGTTCCGGTCGGGGGCGGTCGGATCGCTCTTGGAGTTCGCGGAGGCGGCTGGCACAGGGACAAGACTGCCTCACCGGAGTGACTGCTCGTGCACAGGCCCCTGCGGAGCGGCGGGGTGGTGACGGTCGCACCCGCCGGAGCCGGCACTACGGTGGGGCCGTGACCGATGCCCCAGCCCGCCCCAGGGCCGATCTCCGCCGTACCGCCGAGCGTTACCTCTCGACCCCCGCCGAGGGCGTCGAGACCCGGCACGCGTTCTCGTTCTCGGGGCACTACGACCCCAGGAACACCCACTTCGGGGCCCTGCTCGCGTGCAACGAGGAGCGGCTCGCCCCCGGCGCCGGGTTCGACGAGCACAAGCACCGGGACACCGAGATCCTCACCTGGGTGCTGGAGGGCGCGCTGGCCCACCGGGACTCGCACGGGCACAGCGGGGTGGTGCGGCCCGGCATGGTCCAGCACCTGGGCGCGGGCTCCGGCGTCAGCCACACCGAGCGCAACGTCGGCGGCGCCGAGGGGCCGGTCCGCTTCGTCCAGATGTGGCTCCAGCCGGACGTCCTCGACGCGCCGCCGGTGTACGGGCTGCGGGGGGTGGAGCGGGCCGTCGACGGGTTGACGCTGCTCGCCTCCGGGCTGGCGCGGGACGCCGGCACGGAGGCGCTGCGGCTGCGCCGCGGGGACGCCGCGCTGTGGCTGGTGACCGCCGGGCCGTGGCAGCCGCTGCCGGCGCTGCCGGCCGCCGCCTACCGCTACGCGCACCTGACGGCGGGCTCGCTCGGCTACCGGACGGTGCCCGGGCCGCAGGGCGGCGGGCGTTCGATGGTGCCCGGCGACAGCGTGCGGATCACCGGGGACGCCTTCGCGGCGCCGATGGCCGGCGAGGCCGGCGCGGAGCTGCTCCTGTGGGAGATGCACTCGCCGGTCTCGTACGGCTGACGGCGCCGCTGAAGCTGTTCTGCTGCCGAACTGCTGCCGTACTGCCGCCGTCAGCCCCGGAGTTCGGCGAGGACGGCGTCGGAGAGCACCGGCCAGACCTCGGCGGCCCACGGGCCGAAGTCGAGGTCGGTGAGCGCGACGCAGGCCACCCCGGCCTCCGGGTCCACCCACAGGAAGGTGCCGGACTGGCCGAAGTGGCCGAAGGTCGCGGGGGAGTTGGCGGTGCCGGTCCAGTGCGGGGCCTTGCCGTCGCGGATCTCGAAGCCGAGGCCCCAGTCGTTCGGCCGGCGGTGGCCGAAGCCGGGCAGCACGCCGCCGGTGCCCGGGAAGGCCACCTCGCGGGTCGCCGCGCGCAGGGTGCCCGGGTCGAGCAGCTTGGGCGACTGCAGTTCGGCGGCGAACCGGGCGAGGTCGGCGACGGTCGACAGGCCGCCGGCCCCGGCGGGGGTGCGGTGCGCGGTGTTGATCAGGGTGGCGTGCATGCCGAGCGGCTGGAACACCGCCTCGGCGGCGTACCGGCCGAACTCGATGCCCGCCGCCTCCTCCAGGGTCCGCGCCAGCACGTCGAAGCCGGCGTTGGAGTAGAGCCGGCGGTTGCCGGGCTCGGCCATCACCCGGTGCTCGTCGAAGGCCAGGCCCGAGGTGTGGGCGAGCAGGTGCCGGACGGTCGAGCCCTCGGGCCCCGCCGGGTCGTCCAGCTCGAACACGCCCTCCTCCACCGCGACCAGCACGGCGTACGAGGTGAGCAGCTTGGTCACCGACGCCAGCGGGAACAGGTGCTCCTGCGGCCCGTGCGCACCCAGCAGCGCGCCGTCCGCGCCCCGTACGACGGCCGCCGCCGCGTGCGGTACCGGCCAGGTCTCGATCTTCCGCAAGCTCTCCATGACGCCGACTCTAACGGGGCCGCCCGCCCCGCCGGGGTGGCAGGCTTGGTCCGACCGCACTCCACGGCGCCGGTGGCGTCGGCACGTTCAGCACCGGGGGGACCGAGATGACCGTACTCGCAGCGATCGAGGCCGGACGACGCACCTGCGGCGAGGTGTTCCGGGAGCCGCTCGGCGTGCCGGACCGGACGCCCCGGCACACCATCGGCGAGGTGTCGGCGGCCAGCGGGCTGACCGCGCACACCCTGCGCTGGTACGAGCGGATCGGCCTGCTGGACCCGGTCGACCGCTCGGCCTCGGGCCAGCGCCGGTACAGCGACGGGGACCTGCACCGGCTGGCCTTCCTCGGGCGGCTGCGGCTGACCGGGATGCCGGTGGCGGACATGCTGCGGTACGTGGAGCTGGCCCGCCAGGGCGACCGGACCTCCGCCGACCGCCGCGATCTGCTGCTCGCCCACCGGGAGGAGGTGCGGCAGCGGATCGCGGACCTGCACGCGACGCTGGCCGTGCTCGATCACAAGATCGAGCTGTACGACGGCCGGGTCGCGTGCGGATAGCCGTGCGGTGCGGGCGTCAGACCTCCCGGCCGAGGTACGCGGCGAGCCGGGTGTACGGACCGGCCCCGGCGGGCGCGGGCCGTACCGGGCCGAACGGCACGGCGCCGCCGCGCGGTTCGGCCGGCAGCACGGCGAGGGCGATCCCCAGCGCGGCCTCGGCCAGCCGCTCGTCCAGTCGCTCCTCCAGCGGGGGGTCGGTGTCGAGCGCGCGGGCGATGTCCCAGGCGTGGGTGACGGTCTCCAGGACGTAGCCGCCGACCGCGGCCCGGCCGGGCACCTCGCCCCAGGGCGCGAAGGTCGGGCGGTCCAGCTTGGCGTCCTCGGCCCAGGCGGCGGTCACCCGGGCCCGGGCCCGGCCGAGGGCGGCCGGCCAGCCGTCGTCGGGGAGTTCGCCGGTCGCGGCCGCGACGTCCTCGCAGCGGCCGCCCTCGCCCATGTAGGCGAGCCGGTGGACGCCGCCGACCACATGGCCGAGCAGGGTCCGCAGGTCGTACTCGGTGCACGGGGTGGGCCGGTCCAGGGTCTCCGGGGCGGCCTCGGAGATCAGCTTCTCCAACTGGTCGAGGGCGAGCAGGTACAGCGGGCGCGGGTCCTGGGTGGTGTCCATGGGAACGTTCGACTCCAGTGGTGCGGAAGGTTTTTCGGTACGGAGGCAATCTCCCGGTAAAACCTGACAAGCGCCGTCATGATTTCTGGGATCCTCGGGGCATGAAGGCCGACCGCCTGCTCTCGATCCTGCTGCTGCTCCAGACCCGCGGCCGGGTGCCCGCCACCGAACTGGCCGAACGGCTGGAGGTGTCGGTCCGCACCATCTACCGCGACGTCGAGGCGCTCTCGACCGCCGGTGTGCCCGTCTACACCGAGCGCGGCCGGCACGGCGGCATCAGTCTGCTGCCCGGCTACCGCACCGACGTCAGCGGCCTGACCGCCGACGAGGCGCGCGCCCTGTTCGTGCTGTCCGCCCAGGGCGCGCACAGCGACCTCGGGCTGGACGGCGCGCTGGGCTCGGCGCTGCGCAAGGTGATGGCCGCGCTGCCCGCCCCGCACCGGCCCGGCGCCGAGCGGATCAGCGAGCGGATCCTGGTCGATCCGGCGCGCTGGCTCCAGGCCGGCGCCGCGCCCGGGCCCGACCTCGGCGAGCTGCAGTACGCGGTGTTCGCGGACCGGCGACTGCGGCTGCGCTACCGGCACAGCGGCTCGCCCGCGCCGGCGGAGTACACGGTGGACCCGTACGGCCTGGTCAGCAAGGCCGCCGTCTGGTACCTGGTGGCCGATCTGCGCGGGGAGCCGCGGCTGTTCCGGGCCGACCGGGTGCTGTACGCGGAGACCGCCGAGGAGTCGGTGCGTCGACGGCCGGGGGTGGGGCTCGGCGACGTCTGGACGGTGCTGCGCGAGCAGGTGGAGCGGCTGCCCAAGGAGTTGACGGTGAAGGTGCGGGTGCGGCGCGGGCGGCTGGACATGTTCGTCCGGATCCACGGCACCCGGCTGACCGCCCCGCCGCCGGAGAGCGGGGGCGGAGCGCCCGAGGAGTGGGTCGAACTCGCGCTCGGCTTCCAGTCGCTGCCGGCCGTGCGGGCCCTGCTGGCGTTCGGCGCGGACGCCGAGGTGCTCCACCCGCCGGCCGCCCGCCGGGAGATGGCGCGCACGGCCGCCGACGCCGTCCGGCTGTACCGGCCGGACCCGGTCTGACGCGGCCCGGCGCGGGGCCCGGGGCTCAGGCCTCGGGGGCCGGGCGGAGCACGTCCTGGTCCCGGCCGAGGGCGACGGCGCCGAAGTTGTACAGGCTGTCGGTGCCGGTCGCGAAGTAGCCGTTGTGGCCGGAGGAGCGGGCCGAGGAGAGCCGCTCGGAGCCGAAGTCCACCGAGGTCGGGTCGGCGCCGTGGCCGAGTCCGCCGACCTCCAGGTAGGGCACGTTGCCGATCCAGTCGGTCTCGTTGCGGGTCGCCCAGACCCGCACCCCGCCGCCCAGTTCGGAGCGGCTCTCCACGCCCATGCCGGGGGAGCCGAAGACCACCAGGTCGGTGACCCCGCCGGTGTCCGCCGGGGAGGTGGCCGCGCGGGGGATGTCCGGCGCGGCCGTGCCGCAGACCACCGAGCCGTAGGAGTGGCAGAACAGCGCGGGCGGCGCCTGCGGGCGGGTGGTCTCCTTCAGCCCGGCGAGCAGGCGGCGCAGCCGGGGCGCTCCGACGTCGGCGAGCCGGGAGGTGACCGCGTCCGGGCCGAGGCCGGAGGGGGTGACGTAGCCGGTCCAGGCGACGACGGCGGTGCGGGCGCCCGGGGCCTGCCGGTGCTCCTCCTCGTACAGCGCGCGGGCCATCCCGGCGGGGGAGCGGAGCGGTTCCACGGCCTGGTCGAAGTGGCCGAGGTCGGCGTCCGAGCCGGGGACGAGCACGGCGATCCGGTCGGCGGTCCCGAGGTCTCCCCAGACCTCGGTCAGCAGGCCCCGGCCGCGCGGGTCGAAGGCGAGGATCTGCCGGCCGGCGGCGAGCAGGCTCTGCACGTCGTTGGCGCGGGAGACGGCCAGCGCGCGCTGCTCCCGGTCGAGCTTCGGGTCGTCGGCGCGGGCCCGGGCGTGGTCGCGCTCGGCGGCCAGCGCCACCCGGTTGGCCCGGTAGCGCAGGGCGAGCGGCGCGCCGTCGTAGTTGCCGACGACCAGCGGGTAGGCCGCGACCAGCCGGTCGGTCGCGGCCGGGGAGAGCCGGTCGAAGAACTCGGCGGCGGCGGCCGGCGCGGTGGTGGCCGGGTCGGGCAGGTCCTGGCCGTAGGAGTGGTCCTCGACCCAGGCGGCGCTGCCGGCCGGCGGCGTGGAGATGGCCAACTGCTCGGTGGCGGCGGCGGCCTGGGCGGCCGCCGCACCGGCGTCGGCGAGGACGGCGGCGCCCGCGAAGGCGCCGATCAGGACGTGCTTCCACCGTCGACGGCGCATCGTCTCAGCTCCCAGAGAGTCCCGTCACCGATCCCGGACGGGGCCCGAGGGTGGTACGACTGCCAACTTTCAGCGCAAGCCTAGGGGTCCGGAGCGGCGCCCGGACCGCCTTAAACTGTGGGATGGATCACATGAACGCGTGGTGTCCCGGAGGGGTTTCGGTCGTTCGCGCGGAAATCGGCGGCCGCGGACCGGTTCGTCCCCCCGACCGGTCCCGGCCGCCGCCCGCCCGCGGGCCCGGGCCCGCGCGTTCAGACCACGCCGAGCGCGTACGCCGCGAAGAATGCCGCCGCCGCGCCGGCCGCCGCCTTGGCCGGCCGGGAGAGCGCCGTCCACGGGCCGTCGAACCGGCGGGTGAACCACCCGATCCCGATCAGCACCGCGCCGAACAGCGGCAGCAGGGCCAGTCGCAGCGCCACCCAGCCGAGCGAGTCCGGAGCCACCGTCAGCCCGGGCACCTCGCCGAAGGCGGCCGCGCCCGGCACCGCGACGGCGAGCATCGCGCTCTGGTGCCAGCAGAAGATCGTCATCGCGGAGAGGTTGACCGCCACCACCGGCAGCCACAGCAGCGGACGGCCGGCCAGCAGCCGGCCGAGCCGGTCGCGCAGCAGCACCGCCGCGCCGCACTGGACCGAGGCCAGCGCCAGCACCAGCAGGGACGGCGGGTGCGAGTTGGTGCGGGCGGCGCCCGGGACCCCGACCATCGACGCCGGGTAGTGGAACACCAGCAGCAGCGTCGCGAACAGCACCGCGCCCCCGGCCAGCAGCAGCCGCGCCGCCGGACGTCCCAACCGGCCCGCGGCCCAGAGCGCGCCCAGCTGGTAGCCGAACAGCCAGCCCGGCAGGATGTTCAGCAGCCCGACCCAGGACGGCACCGACTCTGCCCACGGCCCGTACCGCAGCAGGTCGACCGCGGCGACCGCGGCCAGCGGCAGGCCGGCGGACCAGCCGCCGAGCCGGCGGGCGGCGGCCGCGCAGAGCGGGGTGAGCGCGGTCAGTCCGAGGTAGACCGCGATGTACCAGAGCGGCTGCACCACCAGCGTCGACCCGGTCCGGACGGTGTCGGCGGACACGCCGAGGCGCGGCAGCAGCGGGATCAGCAGGGCCCAGACGGCGGCCACCCCGAGCACCGGGCGGAGCAGTCGCACCGCCCGGCCGCGCAGCCAGCCGGCCGTGCCGGTGCCGCGGGCCCGGGCGCGTTCCAGCGAGCGGACCGCGGAGTACCCGCCGACCAGGAAGAACACCCCGAGCAACTGCAGTCCCCAGCTGGCCGGGGCGAAGAAGCCGAGCGCGGGCGAGGACAGCGGGCTGGCGTTGTGCAGGGCGCCGTCGGCGGAGCGGGTGAAGCCGCCGAGCAGCCAGTGGCCGACCGGGACGGCGAGCAGGGCGAGGGCGCGCAGGCCGTCCAGCGCGCGGTCGCGGCTCTCGGGGGTGCGGGCGTCCACCTGGCGGGCGGCGCGGTGCAGGGGCGCCAGCAGGGGGGTGGGCAGGGGTCCGGGCATGACGGGGTCTCCGTTCGCGGGGTGCGGCGCGGCGGTCGGGGAGGGCGGGAGGAGGGGAGGGCTCAGCGGCCGAGGGCGAGCTCGGCGAAGGCGGCCAGCGAGGCCGTGCCCGGGGCGAAGTAGCCGGTGTGGCCGTGCGAACCGGTGGACGGCAGCGGCCGGGCGCCGAAGGCCGGGTCGGTCGGGTCGGCGCCGTGGCCGAGGCCGAACAGCCGGACGAACGGCACCCGTCCGATCCAGTCGGAGTCGTTGCGGGCGGTGGCCCAGAGCGGGACCCGCGGGTCGAGTTCGGCGGCCGAGTCGACGCCGAGGCCGGGCGAGCCGAGCACCACCACGCCGGAGGCCAGCTCCGGGCCCGGAGCGGCCAGCCCGCAGACCACCGAGCCGTAGCTGTGGCAGAACACCGTGGGCGGGGCGTCCGGGCGGGTGCTGACGGCGAGTCCGTCCAGCAGCCGGGTCAGCCGCCCGGCGCCGGCCCGCGCCAACTGCTCGGTGGCGGCGTCCGGGCCCAGGCCGAGCGGGGTGGTGTAGCCGGCCCAGGCGATCACCGCGGTCCGTCCACCGGTCGCCCCGTACAGGGCGCGGGCCATGCCGACCGGGGTGCCGTACGGGTCGGCGGCGCGGTCGAAGGTGCGCAGGTCGATGTCGGAGCCGGGGACGACCACCGCGACCCGGGCGGCGCCGGCGAGGTCGCCGAACACCTCGGCGACCAGGCCCCGGCCGCGCGGGTCGAAGGCCAGGAACCGGCGCGGACCGCCGGGCGCCGACCCGTCGAGCAGGGCGCGGCAGCGCTCCGCGCGCTCCCGGGCGGCGGCGTGGTCCTGCGGGGTGAGCGCCGGGTCGGCGGCCCGGGCCTCGGCGCGGTCGCGTTCGGCGGCGATCGCCCGGGCGTTGGCCCGCAGTCGCAGGTCGACCGGCGCGCCGTCCAGGTTGCCGACCACCAGCGGGTGGCGGACGGCCAGCGCCTCCCGGGCGGCGGGCGGCAGCCGGGCGAAGAAGGCGGCCACCTCGGCGGGGCGGGCGGTGGCCGGGTCGGGCAGCGGCAGGCCGAGGGTGGTGTCGGCGACCCACTCGGTGCTGCCGGGCGGCGGCCCGGTCACCGCCCGCTCGCCGCCGGCGGCCCAGCCGCCCACGCCCAGCGCGGCGACCAGTGCCAGCGCGGCGGCCGCCAGTGTGCGCCGGATTCGCTGCTTCCCCATGTCCGTTCCCTCCTGGGCCGTTCGGCTTCGACAGGAGGGGACGGTAGGAACGAGGTGGCCCCGCGGGCGTCACACCGCGGGGCCAACTGCCGGGTGCTACCCGGGTATCAGGAGGTTCTCCCCCGGGGGAGAACCCCACCCCGGGCCGGGGGAGAGCCCCGGGGTGCCGCGGCGGCGGGCGTCACTGCCCGGGCGTCACCAGGCCGGACTCGTAGGCGAGCACCACCGCCTGGGCGCGGTCGCGCAGGTCCAGCTTGGCCAGGATCCGGCCGATGTGGGTCTTCACGGTCTGCTCGGCGAGGACCAGTCCGGCGGCGATCTCCTGGTTGGACAGGCCGCGGGCGATCAGTTCCAGTACCTCGGTCTCACGCGGCGTCAGGCCGTTGAGCCGCAGCTTCGGGTCCCGGCGCCGGGCCGGCCGGGTGCGGGCGAAGTCCTCGATCAGCCGGCGGGTCACCGAGGGCGCGAGCAGCGCCTCGCCGGCCGCCACCACCCGGACGGCGGCGATGAGGTCGGCCGGCGGCGCGTCCTTGAGCAGGAAGCCGCTGGCGCCGGCCCGCAGCGCCTCGTAGACGTAGTCGTCGACGTCGAAGGTGGTGAGCATCAGCACCTTGGGGCGGTGGGCGCCGGGCACGGCCGGGTCGAGCAGTCGCCGGGCGGCCTCCAGGCCGTCCATGACCGGCATCCGGACGTCCATCAGCACGACGTCCGGGTGGGTGCGGCCGGTCACCTCCAGGGCCTGCGCGCCGTCCGCCGCGTCCCCCACCACGTCGATGTCGCTCTGCGCGCCCAGCAGGGCGGCGAATCCGGCCCGTACCATCGCCTGGTCGTCGACGATGATCACGCGGATGGTCATACGGTGCACTCCCCGGGGGCGTTCTACGGTCCGGCCGGCGTCCCGTCCGGACCGGGGGACGCGCTGCCGTTCGGCCGGCCGTCCTGCGACCGAGTATCCGTCAGGCCGGTCACGGGCAGCACGGCGGCCACCCGGAAGCCGCCGTCCGCCAGCGGGCCGGTGTCCAGTCGCCCGCCCAGCAGCCGGACCCGCTCCCGCATGCCGACCAGCCCGTGGCCGGTGCCCTCGGCCGCGCCCTCCAGCGACTCGGCGCGCTCCGGCGGGGCCGCGTTGACCACGGTGACCAACAGGGAGTCACCGGTGGCGGTCAGCGAGACCCAGGCCCTGGCGCCCGGGGCGTGCCGGACCACATTGGCCAGCGCCTCCTGGACGATCCGGTGGACGGAGAGGCCGACGGCCGGCGGCAGCGCGTCGTCCGTCAGCTCCGGGTCGAGGGCGAGCTCGGCCGCCACCCCGGCCCGGCGCACCGTGTCCACGAGCTGGGCCAGCTGGCCGATGCCCGGCTGGGGCGCCGTCTCGGCGCCGGAGTCCTCGCTGCGCAGCACGCCGAGCAGCCGCCGCATCTCGGTCAGCGACTCGCGGGCCGTCCCGGCGATCGCGGTGAACTCTTCCGCCGCCTCGTCCGGGACCCCGGCGATCCGGTACGGCGCGCTGGCCGCCTGCACGGCGATCACCGACATGTGGTGGGCGACCACGTCGTGGAGCTCGCGGGCGATCCGGGCGCGCTCCTCCAGCAGGGTGCGCCGCTCGCGCTCGGCCTCGTTGATGTGCTCCTGCTCGGCGAGCCTCCGGGCGGCCTCGGCGCGTTCGCGCAGTGCCCCGCCGAGCACCAGGACGGCGCCGGCCAGGGCGGTGGCGAGCAGGCTGTTGTCCCCGCCGAACCGGTCGGTGAAGCCCAGCAGGGACATCGTGAGGCTGGCGGCCGCGGTCGTCAGCCAGACCGAGACCAGGGTCCGCCGGGGCTCGCGCAGGGCCAGCGGCAGCATCAGGAAGAGGTAGCCGACCAGGACCGGCGGCGGCCACGGCCAGGGGCCGGTGGGGCCGGTGCCGACGGTGAGGACCGCCAGCGCGGTCAGCAGGTCGGCGCCGCCGATCATCCACCAGGCGGGCAGCGGCCGGGTGAGGGCGAGCAGCAGCGGCACCGTCTGGGCGACCGCGAGGGCGGCGGCGAGGCCGCCGGAGATCCCGTAGTCCTGGCTGAGCACGGAGATCCCGCTCGGCAGCAGCGAGGCGATCGCGGCGGCGGCGGCGACGTAGGGCAGGCGGCGGACCCAGCGGCGCGGGGACTGGCCCAGCAGCGGGGTGTGGTCCGCGGCGGGGCGGGTCAGCGGGGCGAGCAGCGCGCGCACCGGACCGGCCGGGGCGGGCCCGGTGGACGGCTTGATCATCCGGCCAGCCTAGGGCGGGCGGGGCGGCCGGGCGTCCCCCCGGGGTGCTGGGTCCCGGGTAGTACTCCGGTAGGGGGCCGGGCCGGCCGGTGGCTCAGGAGCGCCAGTCGCCGACCAGGGCCGGGCCGAGCTGGTCCAGGTGGCGGTCGATCAGCGCGATCATGCCCTCCGGGCCGATGTCCTCCCGGTCGGCGGTCCAGGACAGGTGGGCGGCGCGCAGCACGGCGCCGAACGCCGCGGCGAGGACGGCGGGCCGCAGGTCCTCGGCCGGGTCGAGGCCCTCGCGCTCGGCGAGCACCCGGATCACCACGCGCTCCTGCTCGGCCACCCGGCGCAGGTGGGCGGCGAGCAGGGTGGGGGTGTCCTCGATCATCCGGATGAGCTCCAGCGCGGCGTTCACCGAGCACGGTCCGGTGGGGTGGGCGGAGCCGCGCTCGCGCCAGGAGCCGACGATCGCGGCCCGCAGCGCCCGCAGCGGTCCCTCCTCGGCGGGGCGGGCCCGCAGCAGCTCGATGAAGTGGTCCTCGGCCTCGGCGAGGACGGCGAGGGCGACCTCGTCCTTGTTGGCGAAGTAGCGGAAGAAGGTGCGCTGCGAGACGTCGACCGCGGAGGCGATCTCGTCGACGGTGGTGCTGGCGAAACCCTGTCCGAGGAACAGCCGGTGCGCGGCCTCGATCAGGGCCTCCCGGGTGCGCTGCTTCTTCCGCGCGCGCAGCCCGGGCTCCGGGGCGGCGGCGGGAGGAGCGGACTGAGCGGCCATGGCGGGCGCCTTCCGGAGGGTGATCGGGCTGGTGTTCCGGAGGCTACTGTAGCCCTCTGACAAATGGCAGGCGGCGACAGAAGACAGTGTTTGCCGAATGTCAGCTGCTGACATAATCTGCCGGAGTGGCGCCCCTCGGGCCGGGCACTCGTGGGGACGGGTGGGCCGGGGCGCCACGACCATGTCCGTCCGCAGTCAGCCCCGGAGGGCCCAGATGAGTCAGTCCCTCACCAAGAGCGCCGAGGCGGACACACCGCCGTCCGGCACGTCGCCGGGTGGGAGGAGCCTCCAGGGACACCCCTGGCTGACCCTGCTCACCGTCGCCGTCGGCGTGATGATGGTCGCCCTGGACGGCACGATCGTCGCGATCGCCAACCCGGTGATCCAGGCCGACCTCAACGCCGCGCCCTCCGAGATCCAGTGGGTGACCAGCGGCTACCTGCTGGCCCTCGCGGTCTTCCTGATCACGGCCGGCAAGATCGGCGACCGGTTCGGCCACAAGAGCACCTTCCTGGTCGGCGCGGTCGGCTTCGCCGCCACCTCGGCCGCGATCGGCTTCGCCGGCAACATCCAGACCGTGATCGCCTGCCGCGTGCTCCAGGGCCTGTTCGGCGCGCTGCTCCAGCCGGCCGCGCTCGGCCTGCTGCGCGGGGCCTTCCCGGCCGAGAAGCTCAACATGGCGATCGGCATCTGGGGCGGCGTGATCGGCGCCTCCACCGCGGCCGGCCCGATCGTCGGCGGCCTGCTGGTCGAGCACGTCAGCTGGGAGTCGGTGTTCTTCATCAACATCCCGGTCGGCCTGCTGGCCCTGGGCCTCGGCCTGTGGATCCTCAAGGACGTGCGGGCCGAGAACGCCGCCAGGTCCTTCGACGTCCCGGGCATCGTGCTGCTCTCGGTGGCGATGTTCGCGCTGGTCTTCGGCATCATCAAGGCCCCCGAGTGGGGCTGGGGCGACGCCTCCACCCTGCTCCTGCTGGGCGGCGCGGTGGTGCTGATGGTGCTCTTCGCGCTCTGGCAGGGCAAGGCCCGCGAGCCGCTGGTCCCGCTCGCGCTGTTCCGCTCGGTGCCGCTGTCGGCGGGCGTCCTGCTGATGGCCCTGATGGCCTTCGCCTTCTTCGGCGCGATCTTCTTCGTGACTTTCTATTTGCAGAACGTGCACGCCATGACGCCGGTCCAGGCGGGCGTCCACCTGCTGCCGATGACCGGCATGATGATCGTCGGCTCGCCGGTGGCGGGCATTGCGATCGGCAAGCTGGGCCCGCGGATCCCGATCGTGGCCGGCATGCTGATCACCACCGTCGCGATGTTCGGCATGTCCACCCTGGACGCCGGCTCGGGCAACGGCGTGATGGCGCTCTGGTTCGTGCTCATGGGCCTGGGCATCAGCCCGGTCATGGTCGGCGCCACCGAGGTCATCGTCGGCAACGCGCCGATGGAGCTGTCCGGTGTCGCCGGCGGCCTCCAGCAGTCCGCGATGCAGGTCGGCGGCAGCCTCGGCACCGCCGTGCTGGGCGCGCTGATGGCCGCCAGGGTCACCGACGTGCTGCCCGGCAACTGGGCGAAGGCCGGGCTGCCCCCGGTCGAGCCGGCCCAGGCCGAGGGCCTCAGCCAGGCCGCCCAGCTGGGCATCGCCCCGCCCGCCCCGGCCGGCACCCCGCAGCAGGTGGTCGACGCGATGGCCGGCGCCGTCCACGACTCCTTCGTCAGCGGCATGTCGCTGGCCTTCGCGGTCGCCTCGGTGGTCGCCTTCGCGGCCGCCGTGCTCGGACTGCTGACCCGGCGGGGCACCACCGAGGCCGGGCCCGCCGTCCACATCTGACCAGCCCCGCCCCGCCCCGTGCCCCCGCCGGGCACCGGCCCCGGACCGTTCCCACGTTCCGGGGCCGGTGGCGTTCCGGGGCCCCGAGGCCTCGGGAGGCGCGGCGTCAGGAGGTCGGGCAGTCCAGCGACGGGTCGGTCTCGGCGTCGGCCCAGCACGCCTCGGCCCGCCGCCAGTACTCCTCCTCGGAGAGCGCGGCGGACGGGCTCGGCGCGGGCAGCACCTGGCTGGGGCCGAAGTGGCCGCCGCTGCCGGTGCCACCGGCGGGCGGGGCGGTCGGGGTCCGGGTCGGGGCGGGGGCCGCGGTGGCGGCCCCGGTCTCGCCGGTCCCACCGGTCGCGCTGGTCCCACCGGCTCCGGCGGTCCCGCTGGTCCCACCGGCCCCGCCGGGGGCGGGACGGCCGGTGCGGTCGGCCCGGTGGGCGGCGCGGAGGGCGCGGTGGGCGGAGGTGTCGCCCCGGACCGGTCCGGGGCGGGGGCCGACGCCGGGGCCGACGCGGCCGGGCCGGGCCGGCCCGCCGGGACCTCGGCGGCGACCAGCCCGAGGGCCGGTCCGCCCGGGGTGCCGGGAGCGACGGGGGCGGCGGGAGCGGTGGGGGAGGAGGCGCCGGGTCCGGCCGGCCCGTCCGGGGCGGTCGGCGGCGCGGACGACCCGGGCGCGGGCCCCTCGGCAGCCGCCGGTCCTCCGGGCCCGGCGGACTCGGCCGGTCCGGGCCCGCTACCCGGCGCCGAGGGCACCGGAACCGGGACCAGTTCGACCACGGCCCGGTCCGAGGCGGCCGGCAGCGCCACCGAGGGCCCGCCGATCTCCTCCGGAGCGGGCAGCAACTGGGACAGCAGGGCGCCGGTCGTCACCCCGACCAGCACCGCCAGGGGAAAGGCCCCCGACCTAGGTGTGCGCACCGTACCCGGCCCCCTCCCCCTCGCCCCCTCGGGACACCTTAAGGGTGACTCTCGGGAAGGTTAAGAGGCGGCCGGAACCGGTCCGGAGCGCAGCCCCGGGGGGAAACGGCGAGGGGCCGGTCCTCCCGCACACGGCGGGGGGACCGGCCCCTCAGGGGATCAGCGCTGCGCTCAGGCCTCGCCGCCCGCGGCGCCCGGGTCGGCCGCCGCCACGTCGAGCAGCTGGTAGCGGTCGATCGCGTCCTTCAGCGCGCTGCGGTCGATCTTGCCCTGCTTGGCGAGCTCGGTGAGCACGCTCAGCACGACCGACTGCGCGTCGATGTGGAAGAAGCGACGGGCCGCACCGCGGGTGTCGGCGAAGCCGAAGCCGTCGGCACCCAGCGACTGGTACTGGCCCGGCACCCAGCGGGAGATCTGGTCCGGCACCGCGCGCATCCAGTCGGACACGGCGACGAACGGGCCCTCGGCGCCCTGGAGCTTGCTGGTCACGTACGGGACGCGCTGCTGCTCCTCGGGGTGCAGCAGGTTGAACTCCTCGGCCTCCACCGCGTCGCGGCGCAGCTCGTTCCAGGAGGTCGCGGACCAGACGTCGGCCTTGACGTTCCACTCCTCGGCCAGGATCCGCTGGGCCTCCAGGGCCCACGGCACGGCCACGCCGGAGGCGAGGATCTGGGCCGGGATCTGGCCGGCGGTGCCGGGGGCGTACCGGTGCAGACCCTTGAGGATGCCCTCGACGTCCACGTTCTCCGGCTCGGCCGGCATCTTGATCGGCTCGTTGTAGACGGTCATGTAGTAGAACACGTCCTCGCCGTGCGGGTGCTCGGCGCTGGAGCCGTACATCCGGCGCAGGCCGTCCTGCACGATGTGCGCGATCTCGAAGCCGTAGGCCGGGTCGTACGCGACGACGCCGGGGTTGGTCGAGGCCAGCAGGTGCGAGTGGCCGTCGGCGTGCTGCAGGCCCTCGCCGGTCAGCGTGGTGCGGCCGGCGGTGGCGCCGATCACGAAGCCGCGGGCCAGCTGGTCGGCCATCTGCCAGAACTGGTCACCGGTGCGCTGGAACCCGAACATCGAGTAGAAGACGTAGACCGGGATCAGCGGCTCGCCGTGGGTGGCGTAGGACGAGCCGGCGGCGATCAGCGAGGCGGTACAACCCGCCTCGGAGATGCCGTCGTGCAGCATCTGGCCGGTCGGCGACTCCTTGTAGGCCAGCAGCAGGTCGCGGTCGACCGACTCGTAGGTCTGGCCCAGCGGGTTGTAGATCTTCGCCGAGGGGAACAGCGAGTCCATGCCGAAGGTGCGGTACTCGTCGGGCGCGATCGGCACGAAGCGGTTGCCGATGCCCTTGTCCCGCATGAGGTCCTTGAGCACCCGGACGAACGCCATGGTGGTGGCGATGGTCTGGTTGCCGGAGCCCTTCTTGACCGCCTTGTACGCGTCGTCGCCCGGGAGCTCCAGCTGCCTCGGCCGCACCTTGCGGGTCGGCACGTAGCCGCCCAGCTCCTTGCGGCGGTCGTGCATGTACTGGATCTCTTCCGAGTCCTTGCCCGGGTGGTAGTAGGGCGGGTAGCCCTCGTCCAGCTGCTTGTCCGTGATCGGCAGGTGCAGCCGGTCGCGGAAGCGCTTGAGGTCCTCGACCGTCAGCTTCTTCATCTGGTGGGTCGCGTTGCGGCCCTCGAAGTTGGGGCCGAGGGTCCAGCCCTTGACGGTCTGGGCGAGGATGACCGTCGGCTGGCCCTTGTGCTCGCGGGCCGCCTTGTACGCCGCGTAGACCTTGGCGTGGTCGTGGCCGCCGCGACCCAGGTGCTGGATCTGCTGGTCGGTCATGTTCTCGACCATCTTGCGCAGCCGCAGGTCGCCGCCGAAGAAGTTGTCCCGGATGTACGCGCCGGACTCGGTGGCGTAGGTCTGGAACTGGCCGTCCACCGTGGTGTTCAGCTTGTTCACCAGGACGCCGTCGCGGTCCTGGGCCAGCAGCGGGTCCCAGCTGCGGTCCCAGACCAGCTTGATGACGTTCCAGCCGGCGCCGCGGAACTGCGACTCCAGCTCCTGGATGATCTTGCCGTTGCCGCGGACCGGGCCGTCGAGGCGCTGCAGGTTGCAGTTGACCACGAAGGTGAGGTTGTCCAGGCCCTCGCGGGCGGCCAGGGACAGCTGGCCGAGCGACTCGGGCTCGTCCATCTCGCCGTCGCCGAGGAAGGCGTAGACCTGCGAGTCGGAGGTGTCCTTGATGCCGCGGTGCTCCAGGTAGCGGTTCATCCGGGCCTGGTAGATCGCGCCGAGCGGGCCGAGGCCCATCGAGACGGTCGGGAACTCCCAGAAGTCCGGCATCAGCCGCGGGTGCGGGTAGCTGGAGAGGCCGTAGGGGGCCTTCGACTTCTCCTGGCGGAAGGCGTCGAGCTGCTGCTCGGTGAGCCGGTCCAGCAGGAACGCGCGGGCGTAGATGCCGGGGGAGGCGTGACCCTGGAAGAAGATCTGGTCGCCGGACTCGCCCTCGGCGTCCTTGCCCCGGAAGAAGTAGTTGAAGCCGACGTCGTAGAGCGACGCGGAGGAGGCGAAGGTGGCGATGTGCCCACCCACGCCGATGCCGGGACGCTGCGCCCGGGAGACCATCACCGCGGCGTTCCAGCGGGTCGCGTTCAGGATCTTGCGCTCGATCTCCTCGTTACCGGGGAAGAACGGCTCGTCCTTGGTGGCGATGGTGTTGACGTAGTCCGTGCTGCGCATCTCGGGCACGGCGACACGCTTCTCGCGGGCGCGCTCGATCAGCCGCAGCATCAGGTAACGGGCACGCTCGCGCCCCCGCTCGTCGATGGCCGCATCGAGCGACTCCAGCCATTCCGCGGTCTCCTCGGGATCGAAGTCCGGGACCTGACTCGGAAGGCCGCCAATGATGATCGGGTTGCGATCGGATCCGGAAGCCACGCTGTTCCTTCACTGTCGGTCGAAACTGAGGTGTGTCGCGCCGCCTCCATCGTGCTACCGCGCTCGGAGATCCGTCATCTCTACCGATCGGTAACCGTTCCGCCCAACAGAAGGAACGGTCTGGCGATGTGCGGTTCGGACAGCGTCGTCCGTGCCGCACACCTCCGGGTGTTACGAACAGAGGTGGTCCGACCTGGTTTCCCGCCCGTCCGATGGCGGACGGCCGGGGTGAGGGCCAACAGGAGACTCTACGCCCGCGCACGCGCGGACCCGAATGCTGTTCGCATCTCGGGCGTGCGTACGGCCTGTGGACCGGGACCTCCCGAAGCATCCTTGTCTTGTGCAGAGAAGGGCAAATCGGTGTGATTCCCGACACGTCGCCCGGCGTGTTCCCGTGCGACACGTCAACCTTTGGAGGGGATCGGGGGTCGGGTACTTGCGCGAACCGCCGCGCCCGTGTGGACTACGGCCACAGCCTCGGCATGGACGCCGGGCCGAATACTGGAGGTTATTCCCGTGAGCGCGACCGCGGACCCCGCGGACAAGTCCAACCCGGCAGCCCGTCTCGGCTTCGACGAGGGCCAGATCATCCAGGAGCTGGGGTACGACGAAGACAGTGACCAGGACCTCCGCGAGGGCATCGAGGAGATCACCGGGACCGATCTTGTCGACGAGGACTACGACGACGTCGCAGACGCCGTCCTGCTGTGGCACCGCGACGACGACGGAGACCTCACCGACTCCCTCGTCGACGCCCTGGAATACCTGGCGGAGGGCGGCCTGATCTGGCTGCTGACGCCCAAGACCGGCCGTGACGGCCACATCGAGGCCTCGGACATCGCCGATGCCGCGAAGACCGCGGGCCTCTCCCAGACCAGCTCGATCGCGATCGCCAAGGACTGGGCCGCGACCCGCCTGGCGACCAAGTCGACGGCCAAGCCGGCCAAGCGCTGAGTCCTGCCAGCAAGCCCCACCGGGCCCCGTCGGAGTCTCCCTCCGGCGGGGCCCGGTCGGTTTTCCGGACGGCGGTCCGGAGGGTGTCACGACCCCGGTCGGCGGTCCGACGGGTGCCGCGACCCGGACGGCCGAACCGTTCGCCCAGGGCGAAAGCGGTGGCCCCGGACGGCGCAGCCCTCACCCGTCCGGCTCAACCGGTCCCGGCGAATGCGAGGATGGCGCTCGCCGCGTCACCCGCGCGGCCCAGTCGCGTCGAGTGGGAAAGGTCACCGCATGGCCATCGAGATCGGCACCGAGGCTCCGGACTTCGAGCTCAAGAACCAGCACGGCGAGCTGGTCAGGCTCTCCGACTTCCGGGGTGACAAGAACGTCGTCGTGGTCTTCTACCCGTTCGCGTTCACCGGTGTCTGCACCGGCGAGGTCTGCGCGATCCAGAAGGAGCTGCCGCGCCTGCAGAACGACGAGGTCCAGGTGCTGGGTGTCTCCAACGACTCGCCGTTCAGCCAGCGGATCTTCGCCGAGCAGGAGGGCCTGGACTTCCCGCTGCTCTCCGACTTCTGGCCGCACGGCGAGGTCTCCCGCGCCTACGGTGTCTTCGACGAGACGAAGGGCTGCTCGGTCCGCGGCACCTTCGTGATCGACAAGGCCGGCGTGGTCCGCTGGAGCGTCGTGAACGGCCTGTCGGACGCCCGTGACGAGCAGGAGTACCTGACCGCCCTCGGCGCGCTCTGAGCCGTCCGGGGCACCCGGGACGCACGGTTCCCGGCCTGCTCGGGGGCGTCCCGGGCAGCGGGTCCGGGTGGTTCCCCGGCGCGGACGGGAACCCCGCACTACGATCGGTCCGTTGGCTGGTCAGAGGCTCGGGGCGGTTCGCCGCCGGAGCTTCGGACCGCACCACGGGGGCACCGAGGAGTGCCTCCCGAATCTTGGAGGACAAGTGGGTGTCAGCCTGAGCAAGGGCGGCAATGTCTCGCTCACCAAGGAGGCCCCGGGCCTGACCGCCGTACTGGTCGGCCTCGGCTGGGACGTCCGTACCACCACGGGCACGGACTTCGACCTGGACGCCAGCGCTCTGCTCTGCAACGACCAGGGCAAGGTCGGCGCGGACGGCAACTTCGTCTTCTTCAACAACCTGAAGAGCCCCGACGGCTCGGTCGAGCACACCGGTGACAACCTCACCGGTGAGGGCGAGGGCGACGACGAGGCGATCAAGGTCAACCTGGCGACCGTGCCGGCCGACGTGCAGAAGATCGTCTTCCCGGTGTCGATCTACGACGCCGAGAACCGCTCGCAGAACTTCGGCCAGGTCCGCAACGCGTTCATCCGCGTGGTGAACCAGGCGGACAACAAGGAGCTGGCCCGGTACGACCTCACCGAGGACGCCTCCACCGAGACCGCCATGGTCTTCGGCGAGCTGTACCGCAACGGCGCCGAGTGGAAGTTCCGCGCGATCGGCCAGGGCTACGCCTCCGGCCTGCGCGGCATCGCCCAGGACTTCGGCGTCAACGTCTGAGTCGGGGCAGGGCCGGTGACGGCCCGGTGGTGAAGCACGGCCGGGGCGGCCGCGGACGCGAGAGCGTCGGCGGCCGCCCCGGCCGTTCGTCTTGTGTCGGCGCGTGGTTTGCCGTGCCCGGGCTACGACCTGCTCGGCCGCACTGGAAGGATGGGAGTTCAGGAAAGTTCAGCCGGCCCGGAGGGGCCGGCCGGGGTCGCGGGGGAATAGACCTGGAATGCGCCCCGGGAGGCAAGGGAGGAAGGACCGCCAATGAGTGTCACGCTCGCCAAGGGTGGCAATGTCTCGCTCACCAAGGCCGCGCCGAATCTGACGCAGGTGCAGATCGGTCTCGGCTGGGACGCCCGGTCGACGACCGGCGCGCCCTTCGACCTGGACGCGAGCGCGCTGCTGTGCTCCAGCGGCCGGGTTCTGGGTGACGAGTACTTCGTCTTCTACAACAACCTCAAGAGCCCCGAGGGCTCGGTCGAGCACACCGGCGACAACCTCACCGGTGACGGCGACGGGGACGACGAGGTCGTCCTGGTCAACCTCGACCTGGTGCCGCCGCAGGTCGACAAGGTGGTCTTCCCGGTGTCGATCTACGACGCCGAGAACCGGGGGCAGAACTTCGGCCAGGTCCGCAACGCCTACATCCGGGTGGTCAACTCGGTGGACGGTCAGGAGATCGCCCGCTACGACCTCACCGAGGACGCGTCCAGCGAGACCGCGATGATCTTCGGCGAGCTGTACCGGTACGCCGGTGAGTGGAAGTTCCGCGCGGTGGGCCAGGGTTATGCCTCGGGCCTGCGGGGCATTGCCCTCGATTTCGGCGTAAACGTACAGTAAAGGCCCTCATCGCTGTGATCGTTCCGTTCGGCGCTCACGCGCGTCCGGACGCGATCCCGGCGAACGTCGACCCTCGTCGACGCCATGAACCCGAAAGGTAACCAAGTCCCGTGTTCCTCCGCACATTCGGCTGGTCATTCGCGATCACCATTCTCGGGCTGATCGCCGCCGGCCTGCTCTGGGGAGCCGAGGGATTCGGCATCGTGCTGATCCTCTCCATCCTGGAGATCTCCCTCTCGTTCGACAACGCGGTGGTCAACGCCACGGTGTTGAAGCGGATGAACCCGTACTGGCAGAAGATCTTCCTCACCGTCGGCGTGCTGATCGCCGTGTTCGGTATGCGGCTGATCTTCCCGCTGCTGGTCGTCGGCCTCACCGCGCACCTCAACCCGGCCACGGTCGTCGACCTCGCGCTGCACAGCGACAAGACCTACGAGGGCCTCACCTACGGCCAGTACCTGGAAGCGGCCAACCCGGCCATCGCGGCCTTCGGCGGCGTCTTCCTGTTGATGATCTTCCTCGACTTCATCTTCGAGGAGAAGGACTACAACTGGCTGGCCTGGATCGAGCGCCCGCTGGAGAAGGTCGGCAAGCTGGAGGCCTTCTCCACCGTCGTCGCCCTGGTCACCCTGCTGCTGGCGGCCAACTTCTTCGCCGCCGACCACGCCGAGACGGTCCTGCTCGCCGGTGTGCTCGGCCTCGTCACCTACCTCTCGGTGAACGGCCTCTCCTCGGTCTTCGAGGCGGGCCTGGAGGAGGAGGCCGAGAAGGAGGAGGCGCAGGAGAAGTCCGGCAAGTCCATCGTGCAGGTGGGCGGCAAGGCCGCGTTCTTCCTCTTCATGTACCTGGAGGTGCTGGACGCCTCGTTCTCCTTCGACGGTGTCGTCGGCGCGTTCGCGATCTCCAGTGACATCTTCCAGATCACCCTGGGCCTCGGCATCGGCGCGATGTACATCCGCTCGCTGACCGTCTTCCTGGTCCGCAAGGGCACCCTGGACGACTACGTCTACCTGGAGCACGGCGCGCACTACGCGATCGGCGCGCTCGCGGTGATCCTGCTGGTCGGCATCGAGTACCACATCCCGGAGATCGTCACCGGCCTGATCGGCGTCGCCTTCATCGGCCTCGCGCTCGGCTCGTCGGTCCTGCGCAACCGCCGGGAGGGCGCCGACGGCGGGGGCGACGGGGACCGGGAACTGGTGGGCAGCGACAGCTAGCGCCCGCCTCGCGGATCCTTGCCGGGATCCCGCCCGGAGTCCTGCGGGTCTCCCGGTGCCCGGTGAACGTCCGGCCGGGCTTCCGGTGAAACGCCGAACGGCCGTTCCTCCCGAGTGGGGAACGGCCGTTCGGCGTTCTGCGTGCGGTGGCCGCTGCTCAGCCGAGCTGCTGCTCGATGGCGCGCAGCTTGCGCTCCAGGGAGTCGAGCTTGGGCATCGACAGGGTGTCGTCGTCCGGCGTCAGGTCGACCGTCGAGCGGTAGGCGGACGACGAGGCCGAGGAAGAGGCCGAGGTCGACGCCGAGGTCGAGGAGGAGGACGAGGAGAACGAGGAGGAGGACTCGGAGCCGCGCGAACGGCGGGTCTCCAGGGTGCCCAGCGGGGCGGAGTCCAGCAGCGAGCCGGAGGTGCGGGAGGAGAAGGCGTCCACCTCAACGGCTAGGGCAGGCTCCGAAGCGCTCGGGCCGTCTCCGGCAGCGGCGAGGGCGGGCACCTGGCGGCCGGCGCGGTTGCGGGACAGCACGCCGCCCGACTGGCGGGAGATCGCCTTCAGCTCGGCGCGCTCGCGGCGGTCGGCGCTGCGGGCACGCACCTTGGCGTCCAGCTTCGCCTGACGCTCCTCGCGCACCTCGTCGACGGCCTCGTCCAGGCTGCGGACGTTCTCCAGCAGCATCAGCGACCAGGCGGCGTAGGTCTCGCGGGGCGCGCGCAGCCAGCGGACGATGCGGATCTGCGGCAGCGGGCGCGGGACGAGGCCCTGCTCGCGCAGCGCGGCCTTGCGGGTCTGCTTCAGCGCGCGGTCGAACAGGATCGCGGCCGAGATCGACATGCCGGAGAAGAACTCGGGGGCGCCGTCGTGGGACATGCCGCGCGGGGCGTGCACCCAGTTGAACCAGGCCGAGGCGACCGCGAACACCCAGACCAGCAGGCGGGAGCCGAGCGCCGCGTCACCGTGGCTGGCCTCGCGGACGGCGAGCACCGAGCAGAACATCGCGGCGCCGTCCAGGCCGAACGGGACCAGGTACTCCCAGCCGTTCGACAGGCCCAGGTTCTCCTTGCCGAAGCCGACCAGGCCGTGGAACGAGAGCGCGGCCGCGACGCCGGCGCAGCAGAACAGCAGGACGTAGGAGGAGATCCCGTAGACCATCTCCTTGCGTCGGCGGCGCTCCTCGCTGCGCTCCCAGGAGTCGCTGGATTCGTCCTTCCGGTTGTTGTTCTTGAAGCGCAGCGTCGCCACCAGGATGGCGGTGAACAGCAGGGCTACACCGCCGATGACGGTCCAGACCAGCTGTATGGAGGTCAGGTTCATTGCGGGTCGGGCCTCGGGTTTCCGCAGGGGACAAAGGTCTCAAGTGCGACACGATGATCAGGATCCGTCCCCGGGACCGGGCCTGACGAAGCGTCGTCGTCGGACGGGTGAGCCGACGCGCCCGGGCGGGCGGGCGGGACACCTGTGCGGCTAGACGATATCGCGTCCGAAGTGGCCGCATGGTACGGGAGGTGAGCTTCCCCCCGCCAATCGACCCGCCGGTGTCCGGCCGGTGTCCGGCGGGCGGCGCCGGGTGGGGGACTTCGGGTACCCGCGGGCGGTGGCGGGCGGGGGACTTCGGGTACCCGCGGGCGGTGGCGGGAAGTGGGCCCCGGGTACCCGCGGGCGGTGGCGGGTAGGGGAGTTCGGGTACCCGCAGGCGGGTTGATGCCCGATCATGGAGCGGCGGACCGTCAGAACGGCTGGCGCGGCTGGGGGAGGACGGCATGGCCTCGATTTGGGAGTACCTGCGCGGAGAGCGGAACGCCCTCGACACGGGTGGCCAGTTCAAGGTCACCCTGACCAAGTCCTCGCCGCACCACGCGATCACCGGTGCGGCGGCGACCACCGGCTACCTCTACGTCAATCTGCACTGGACCACCCGGATAGGAGCCCCGAGGGCGAGCGCCAGGGACTCCCTGCGGCGGGTGTTCAGCCCGCGCATCCTCAGCCCGATGGAGCCGGACTCCAGTCAGAACGCCCAGGTCAACGTGGACCTCGACCTGGCCTGCATGTACGAGCTGACCGACGGCAAGCGGGGCGTGGTGCAGCCGCTGGGCGGCTTCTTCGGCGACCTCCGGAACCCGCCGTACATCAAGCTCAGCGGCGACGACCAGTACGGGGCGCCGTCCGGCGAGACGATGTACGTCAACCTGGAGAAGAAGGACCAGTTCAAGCGGCTGCTGATCTTCGTGTACATCTACGACGGCACGCCGGCCTTCGAGCAGACCAACGCGGTGGTGACGATCGTGCCGCAGTCCGGGCCGCGGATCGAGGTCCATCTGGAGGAGCGGGCGTCGGCGGCCCGGTCCTGTGCGGTGGTGCTGATCGAGAACACCGGTGACAACACGCTCACGGTGCGGCGCGAGGTGCGGTACGTGAACGGGTTCCAGGCGGACATCGACCGGCTGTACGGCTTCGGGATGCAGTGGCAGCGCGGGTACAAGACGGAGTGAGGCCGGGGGTCCGGCCCCCGGGGCGGGCTCGGCGGTGTGCGGGCTCGGCGGAGTAGGGGCTCGGCGGAGTACGGGCTCAGCGCGGCTGGAACTGCGGGCCCTGCGGGGGCAGTGCGAACTCCTCGGCGGGCGGGGCCGGCTGCTGCGGGACGGGCGGCTGGGCCTGCGGCGCGGTGTTCGGCGGAGGGTAGCCGTAGCCCGGCTGCTGCTGGGGCTGGTGTTGGGGCTGGTGCTGCTGGGGCGGCTGCTGGGGAGGGTAGCCGTAGCCGGGCGCGGGCGCCGGGGGCTGCTGCGGGGGGTAGCCGTACCCCGGCCGCGGGGCGGGCGGCGGGTAGCCGTAGCCGGGGCGTCCGGCCGGCGGCGCGGTCGGGGCGGGCGGGAGGTTCGGCGGCACCGTCGGCGGCTTGGGCGGCGGCGGGGGCACGGTGGCCGGGACGCCGGTCGGCGCCTGCGGAGCGGAGGCCGGTGGCACGGAGGCCTGCGGGACGGCCGGGGCCAGGGTGAAGGTGCCCGGCTCGGGGCGTCCGGCCGGCCGGGGGTCGGGCAGGGCGGCCCGGGGGTCGCCCGCGGGCGGGCCGGCGGCGGTCCCGGCCTGGGTGCTGCCCTCGTCCTCGACGGTGATGCCGAAATCGGTGGCCAGTCCGATCAGCCCGGACGCGTAGCCCTGGCCGACCGCGCGGAACTTCCAGGCGCCGGCCCGGCGGTAGAGCTCGCCCGCGACCAGCGCGGTCACCTCGTCCCCGTCGGCCATCGCGAACTCGGCCAGCGCGGGTACGCCGTCCCCGGCGGCGGCGTCGAACAGCAGCAGGCGCAGCCCGCTCACCGTCCGGAACGTGCCGCCCTCGGAGGAGCCGGCCAGTACCACCCGCTCCACGTCGGCCGGCAGTTTGCCGAGCTCGGCCTCGACGGTGTCGGTGATCTCGCTGCCGTCGGCGGTCTGCTGCTTGGGCAGGTGGCGCACGAGGCCGGACGGGTGCCGCGGCTGGTTGTAGAAGACGAAGTCGGCGTCCGAGCGGACCTTGCCGGCCGGTCCGAGCAGCAGTGCGGAGGCGTCCACGTCCGGCGCACCGGGCGTGGCGCTCCAGCGCAGCACGGCGCGGACAGCCGCCACCGGCAGTGCGATGTTGGCGCCCTTGGCCATCACGTGCGTCATAGCCGACCATCCTGCCTGTTCGCCACCCCTTCGGACAACGTGACCGGAGGAGGCGTTGTGGTGGGACTTTGCCAACGCTTGCGCTTTGTGAAGTGGAAGGTAACCTTCCGAGAATTCGATGTTTCGGAAGCCTCCACGACCCGGCACCGTCCGTACGATGGGCGGGCGGGGGGCTCCTGGCCGGACAACGGTGACCGGGCAGGGCCGGACCGGGAACCACCACGGCCGTCGAGCCGGTTGGACCGGGTGCTGGACCGGGTGTCGACACCGTCCCTCCCTGTCCTCCCCCGCCTCCGCCGGACCGGCGGCCGAACCTCCTGAGGAGAGCACCTTGCGCCACTTCGGCCACCTCGCGGAAGACGTCCGCGACCGGCTCTTTCTCAGTGCGCCCGGGGAGTTCACCGCCGACAGCGCGGCGGAGGTGCTCGCCACGGCGCTGGGTGCCACGCTCTACAGCCCGGCCACCCGCCCCACCCTGCGCGCGGACATCCGCAAGCAGGCCGCGCAGGGCGTCGTCTCGATGGTCCTCTGCCTGGAGGACGCCATCGCCGACCACGAGGTCCCGGACGCCGAGGCCAACCTGGTGGCCCGGCTCGGCGAGCTCTGGGTGGAGGTCACGGAGAGTGCCGGGTCCGGCGTCACGGAGGGTGTCGGGGCCGCTGTGACGGAGGGTGTCGGACCGGGTGGAATCTCCACCGTTTGCGCACAGGATCTTCCCCTCCTCTTCGTCAGGGTGCGGACCCCCGCGCAGCTGACCGACCTCGCCGGCCGGCTCGGCCCCGCGATCGGACTGCTCACCGGCTTCGTCCTGCCGAAGTTCACCGAGGACACCGGCGGCGACTTCCTGGAGGCGCTCGCCGCCGCCGAGGCCGCCACCGGGCACCGGCTGTTCGCGATGCCCGTCCTGGAGTCGCCCGAGCTCGCCCACCTGGAGACCCGCCGCGACCAGCTCTTCGGCATAGCCAGGCTGCTCGACAAGTACCGCGAGCGCGTCCTCGCCGTCCGCCTCGGCGTCACCGACCTCTGCTCCGCGTACGGACTGCGCCGCTCGCCCGACCTGACCGCGTACGACGTGGCGCTGGTCGCCTCGGTGATCGGCGACGTGGTGAACGTGCTCGGCCGCGCCGACGGCACCGGGTTCACCGTCACCGGCCCGGTCTGGGAGTACTTCCCGGTCCAGGAGCGGATGTTCAAGCCGCAGCTGCGCCGCACCCCGTTCGCGGAGGCCGAGCCCTCGCGCGAGGCCGTCCGCCGGCAGATCATCGAGCACGACCTGGACGGGCTCATCCGCGAGATAGAACTCGACCGCGCCAACGGCCTGTTGGGCAAGACCTGCATCCACCCCAGCCATGTGCCCGCCGTCCACGCGCTCTCCGTCGTCACGCACGAGGAGTACAGCGACGCCCACGACATCCTCCAGCAGGAGCGCGGCGGGGGCGGGGTGCTGCGCTCGGCGTACACCAACAAGATGAACGAGGCGAAGCCCCACCGGGCCTGGGCGGAGCGGGTGTTGCTGCGCGCCGAGGTGTTCGGGGTGGCCCGCGAGGACGTCAGCTTCGCGGAGCTGCTCTCGGCCTGCCTCTGCCGCTGAGCCGCCCGGCCGGCCCGGGGCCGGCCCGTCAGACCTTTCCCAGCGCGGCACCACCGCACCGCATCGCATCGCACCGCACGGCACCGCACCGCACAGACAGAAGACAGGACCCGTAGTGACAGCAGCGCAGCAGGACCGGACCACTGGAGCCGACGGGACGGACCGGACCGACGGGACCGGCGCGACCGGCGGTTCCGTCGGGGTCGGCGGTTCCTTCGGGGTCGGTGGTTCCTTCGGGTCGGGCGCCGAGGGCCCCGCCGGAGCGGGGGAGTGGACCGGGCGCTGGGTGGCCGAGCGGGCGGGCGTCGCACTGACCGGTTCGGAGCGCCTCCCCGAGCTGGTCGGCCTCGCCCTGCGGGAGAACCGCAAGCGGGCCCACCTGCTGGTCTCCACCGTGCTCGGCAAGCACGTCCCGCAGCGGCCCGCGGTGGTGCACGGCGCCGGCCTGGAGCTCGGCCGCCGGGTCCGCGACCTGCTGGCGCGGCTCCCCGGGGAGAGCGTCGACCGCGCCGTCGTGCTCGGCTACGCCGAGACCGCCACCGGCCTCGGCCACAGCGTCGCCGACGGCCTGGACGCCCCCTATCTGCACTCCACCCGTCGCCCGGTGCCCGGTCTCACCCCGGTCGGCGGCTTCGAGGAGGAGCACTCGCACGCCACCTCCCACCTGCTGCTGCCGGCGGACCCCGGGCTGCTCGCCGGTGACGGCCCGCTGGTCCTGGTGGACGACGAGTTCTCCACCGGCACCACCGTGCTCAACACCATCCGCGAACTGCACGCCAACCACCCGCGCGAGCACTACGTGGTGGTCGCGCTGGTCGACCTGCGCGGCCCGGCCGACCGGCGGCGGCTCGCCGACACCGCGGCCGAACTCGGCGTCCGCCTGGACCTGGTGGCGCTGGCCGACGGCGGCGTGGAACTGCCCGCCGACGTCCTGGACCGGGCCGAGCGGCTGATCGCCGAGGCCGGTCCCGCGCCCGAGCCGCCGGCCGCCCCGGCCGCCCCGCTGGTGCGGGTCGACCTGGACTGGCCGGCCGGACTGCCCGACGGCGGGCGGCACGGGTTCACCCGGGAGCACCGGGCACGGCTGGAGGCGGCGCTGCCCGGCCTGGCCGAGCGGCTGGCGGCGGCGGTCGAGCCCGGGGACGGTGCCGGACGGGTACTGGTGCTCGGCTTCGAGGAGCTGATGTACGCGCCGCTGCGGCTGGCCGAGGCCCTCGCCCAGCGGCTGCCCGGCGGCACCGACCGCGTCCACTACTCCACCACCACCCGCTCGCCCGTCCTCGCCGTCGACGACCCCGGCTACGCCATCCGCACCCGGCTGGCCTTCCCCGCCCACGACGACCCGGCCGACGACTCCTCCCGCGAGCGCTACGCCTACAACGTCGCCCCCGGCACCGACCCGGCCCGCCGCTTCGGCACCGTGGTGCTGGTGGTCGACGACACCGCCGACACCCCCGCCCTGCACGAGGGCGGGCGCGCCCTGCTCGGCCAGCTGCGCCGGGTCACCGACCGGGTGGTGCTCGCCGTCCTGCCGTCCCACCGGCCGACCGCCCCCGCCGTCCCGGCGGCCCCGGCGCGTCCGCTGTACGGCCCCGAGTTCTCCTCCTACCGCGCCGACGAAGTGGCCTGGCTGCTCAAGGACCTCACCGGCGTCGACCTGGAGGCACCCACCGAGGAGCGCGAGGAGGCCGTGCAGAGCGGCGGCGCCCACTACGCCGAGTCGCTGCCGGTCGAGTACCAGCCGAGCCCCGAGTACCAGGAGCTGTTCCACCAGGCGCTGCGGGTCTCCGCCCGGCGGATCGCGCTCGCCGTCGGCACCGTCGCCGAGACCCTGCTGCGCGAGCGCGGCCCCGGCCTGGTGCTCGCCTCGCTGGCCCGCGCCGGGACGCCGGTCGGCATCCTGATCCGCCGCTGGCTCGCCGCCGGACACGGCCTCGACGCCCCGCACTACGCCGTCTCGATCGTCCGCGGCCGAGGTATCGACCCGGCCGCCCTGCGCTACCTCGACGCCCACCACCGGGCCGGGGACGTGGTGTTCGTCGACGGCTGGACCGGCAAGGGCGCGATCACCCGCGAACTCGCCGAGGCCCTCGCCGGCACCGGCTTCGACCCCGACCTCGCCGTCCTCGCCGACCCAGGCCGCTGCGTGCGCACCTTCGGCACCCGGGACGACTTCCTGATCCCCTCCGCCTGCCTCAACTCGACCGTCTCCGGCCTGGTCTCGCGCACCGTGCTGCGCTCCGACCTGATCGGCCCGGACGACTTCCACGGCGCCAAGCACTACACCGAGCTGGCCGGCGCCGACGTCTCCGGCGCCTTCCTGGACACCGTCGCCGACCACTTCGACGACGTCCGGGCCGAGGCCCTCGCGGCGGCCGAGCGCTTCCTCGCCCCCGAGCACGCCGACGAGCGCGCCCCCGACTGGGCCGGCTGGGCCGCCGTCGAGCGGATCAGCGCCGAGTACGGCATCGACAGCGTCAACCTGGTCAAGCCCGGCGTCGGCGAGACCACCCGGGTCATGCTGCGCCGCGTTCCCTGGCGGGTGCTCGCCCGCCGCGGCGCCGGCGCCGACCTCGACCACGTCCGGCTGCTCGCCGCCCAGCGGGGAGTCCCGGTCGAGGAGGTGGACGACCTGCCGTACTCCTGCGTCGGCCTCATCCACCCCCGCTACACCCGTGGGGCGACCGGCGCCTCCGGCACGGCCGTTCTCACCAAGGAGTCCTGAACCCGATGAGTGGTCACGCCCGCCCGGACGGCGGCACCGCCGAGGTACCGCGCTCCGGCGCCGCACCGCGCTTCGTTGTCGCGAGCGACCTCGACCGCACCCTGATCTACTCCAACCGGGCCCTCGCCCTGGACGTGCCGGACCGGCTCGCGCCGCGCCTGCTCTCCGTCGAGGTGCACGACGGCAAGGCGCTGTCCTTCATGACCGAGGAGGCCGCCGCACTGCTCGTCGAACTCGCCCGCGAGGCCGTGCTCGTCCCCGCCACCACCCGCACCCGGGCGCAGTACGAGCGGGTCAACCTGCCCGGCCCGACGCCCGGCTGGGTCCCGCCCTACGCGATCTGCGCCAACGGCGGCCGGCTGCTCGTCGACGGCGTGCCGGACGAGGACTGGCAGACCGAGATGGCCGGCCGGCTGGCCGAGGGGGCCGCGCCGCTGGCCGAGGTGGTCGAGCACCTGGCCCTCTGCGCCGACCCCGAGTGGACCCACAAGCGGCGGGTGGCCGACGAGCTGTTCGCCTACCTGGTCGTCGAGCGCGCCGAACTGCCGGCGGGCTGGATCGCCGAACTCACCGGCTGGTGCGCCGAACGCGGCTGGAGCGTCTCGCTCCAGGGCCGCAAGGTGTACGCGGTGCCGGCACCGCTCAGCAAGAGCGCGGCGCTGGCGGAGGTCGTCCGGCGGGTCGGCCCGTCCACGGTGCTGTCCGCCGGCGACTCGCTGCTCGACGCCGACCTGCTGCTCGCCGCCGACGCCGCCTGGCGCCCCGGCCACGGCGAACTGGCCGACACCGGCTGGACGGCCCCCGGGGTCACCGCCCTCGACGAGATCGGCGTCGCGGCGGGCGAGGAGATCGCCCGCCGCTTCCTGTCCCGGGTCCGGGGCGAGGCCGGGGCTCCGGTCCCGGCTCCGGCTCCGGTCCTCGGCGCCTAGGCTCGGGAGCGCCCGGAGTCCGGGCTAGCCGCAGCAGCCGCCGCCGCAGCACCCCCCGCCGCCACCGGCCGACGGGGCCTGCTGCGGCGCGGCGCCGGCGGCGGCCGCGCCGGTCACGGCGACGGTCGACAGCAGCTTCACGGTGTCCGGGTGGCCCTGCGGGCAGACGGCGGGGTCGTTGGCCTGAGCCATCGCGCGGCGGAGCTCGAACGTGGCGCCGCAGGAGCGGCAGCGGAAGTCATAACGAGGCATACCCGCCAGCGTATCCGGGCCACCGGCACCCGCTCCCGCTTCCGCTCCACCTTCTGTCCCTGCTTCTGTCCTGCTCCTGTCCTACTTCTGTCCGCCGAGCTCGCCGCGGATCAGCTCCACCACGTGCGCCGCCGACTCCCGCACCGCCGCCAACTCGGTCAGGAACCGCCAGTAGTCCGGGTGTCGCCCGGCCGCCTCCAGCTCGGCCACCGCGCGGTCCAGCCGGGCCACCGCCGCGTCCAACGGCGCCGCGTGCCGCGGATCCGGCGCGTGCCGCCCGGCCATCGCCAGCCGCTGGGCGTCCCGCAGCGCGAACCGGGCCCGCTCGACCTCCTTGTTCGGGTCGATCTGCACCTCGTTCAGCTGCCGCAGCCGCTCGTTCACCGCGACCACCGACCCGTCCGCCGTGTCCAGCAGCGCGCGCACCGTCCCCAGCGCCCCCGTGGCATCCGCCCACCGCTGCTCGTCCCGGGCCCGCGCCGCCTCGGCCAACTTGGCCCCGGCGGCCCGCCCGGCCTCCGCCACCTGGTCCGGCACCCGCTGGAGGTCCTGCCAGCACGCGGCCGAGAACCGACGGCGCAACTCGCTCAGCGCCGGAGGCACCGTGCCGGCCTTGGTCTCCAGCGCCTGGATCCTGGTCCGCAGACTGGCCACCCGCCGGTCGATCTCCCGGGCCCGCTCCGGCAGGTGCCCGACCTCCGCCGCGATCGCCTCCGCGCGCTCCTTCACCCGCTCCGCGCGCTCCAGCGTCTCCGGCACCCCGTGCCGGGCCACCCCCTCGTTCAGCCGCCCCAGCTCCGGCGCCAGCTCGGCCAACCGCGCCGCCGGCCCGTCCGCCCGCAGCCCGGCGCCGCGCGCCACGTCCAGCGCGTTGCTGGCCTCCAGCAGCGCCCGCTTGGCCTGCTCCACCGCCGGCGCCACCCGCATCAGCTGCGACTCGGCCCGCTCCAGCGTCGGCTGCAGCTTGCGCAGGAAGTCGGTCAGCTCCGACAGCGCCGAACCGAGCTGGTCCTTCACATCGTCCAACTGGTGCTTGGCCCGCGCGGCCGCACCGGACTCCAGCTCCTCCGCGTCCAGGTCGTGCGCGTCCAGGGCGGACAGGTAGTTCACGGTCACCTGGTCGACCCGGCCCGAGATCGCCTCGAAGTCCGCGACCGCCCGCCGGGCCGTCGCGCTGTCCCCGACGGAACGCACCGTCTCCACCGCCAGCCGCACCTCGCGCTGGGTCGAGTCCACGTCGTAGAACGCCTGCTGCGCCGCGTCCCTGGCCGCCCGGGCGTCCGCCCGCATGCCGTCACCGCCGCGCCGCCCCCACCAGCCCCCGCCGGCCCCGAACGACGCCGCCCCCGCGGCCCCCAACGCCCCCGCGACCACCACCGGCAGCACCAGCGCCTCGGCCACCGCGCTCCCCGGCCCCCGCCGTCGCCCCCGCCCGCCTCCGCCGGCCACCCTCACTGCGCGCTCCCTGGTTCCCGACCGCTGGTCCACCCCCATTCTTCCCGATCACCCCCCGGACCCGGCACCCCACCCGCCCCACCGCCCCACCACCTGCACCACACCACCCCGCGGACCAGGTACCCTAGGCACTCGTCGTGCGCCCCGCCCCCGGGACCCGCCCGACCGGGGGCGCGTAGCTCAGTGGTAGAGCGCTGCTCTTACAAAGCAGATGTCGGCGGTTCGAAACCGTCCGCGCCCACCAGCAGATATGGCCCGCAGCGATCACGCTGCGGGCCTTTTGACTGCACCGACTGACGGCAACCGCTGATGTCAGCCCGTCGGCCGCCTCCGCTTCAGCAGACGGTCCATGTGCCCCAGTGCCGCCCGTCGGGTGTCCTCGGAGACGTGGGTGTAGACGTTCATGGTGACGGCGATCTGCGAGTGTCCCAGGATCTCCATCACCACCCGCGGCGCGACCCCGGCCGCGAACAGGATGGTCGCGCAGCCGTGCCGCGCGTCGTGGAGCCGGATGCGCGGCAGCTTGGCACCGGTGCTGATCCGCTCGAACGACCGGCTCAGGTTCCCGGGCTCGACCGGCCGGCCGCTCCGTGTGGTGAACACGTACCCGGTCTCCTGCCAGTCCGCTCCGGCGGCGGTGCGCTGTTCGGCCTGCTGGATCCGGCGCCAGCGGAGCGGTGCGATGCACATCGCCGGCAGGGGGATCACCCGGGTCCGGCGGTTCTTCGTGCTGTCGGCGTACAGCTCCTTCTGAACGCGCTGCAGCTGGTTCCGCACCGTGAGGGTGCGGCGGCCGAGGTCGATGTCGCTCCAGCGCAGCCCCAGGACCTCACCGCGCCGCAGCCCCAGCGTCACGGCCAGGACGAACGCCGTGTACAGCGGGTCCGGGCGGGCCGCCTCCAGAAAGGAGACCGTCTGGTCGAGCGTCCACGTCTTCATCTCGCGCACCTCCACACGCGGGGCCGGAACCAGGGTGGCGACGTTCCGGCTGACCAGCTCCTCGCGGTGCGCAGCCGTGAGCGCCGTTCGCAGGACGCGGTGCGATTCCTTCGCCGTGGCGGCGGACGCCTTGCGCGAGACGGCGGTGAGGAGCTTGCGGACGTCGGCGGCGTTCACGGATTCCAGCCGCCTTGTCCCCAGGTTGGGGATGAGGTAGAGCCGGACGTGGGTCTCGTACTTGGCGTACGTCGTCTTCTTGCGGTGAGGGCGGACGAACTCCTCCAGCCAGTAGGGCAGCCACTCGGAGAGCTTCTGCGAACGGGTCGGCGTCGGGATGCCGGCGCGGTCCCGCCGCACCAGCTCCTGCCGCTTGGCGTCGCACTCCTCCCAGGTGTCGCCGTACACGGTCTTGCGCTTGCGGGTGCCGTCCGGCTGCGGCACGTACACGCGCCCCTCGTAACGGCCGTCCTTGCGCTGCCAGATGCTGCCGGCGCCGTTCGGGTTCTTTCGGGCCATCAGGGACGGTTCTCCTCGATCTTGGCTCGGATGTAGTCGGCGAGGCTGTCGACGGCGATTCGTCGGCAGCGCCCTTCGGTGAAGCTGACGAGTGTCTTGGCACGGATGAGGTCGTAGACCTTGCTGCGGCTCATGCGGAGGGCGGTCATGACCTCGGGCACGGTCAGGGCTTCGGGGATGGCTGTAGCCATGGGGCGACTCCCGGGGTTCGAGGCGCAGGAGCTGGGGTGTCGGTGGGCGTGTTGTCCGAGGTGAGGATTTCTGCGTCACCGCGTCATCAGCGTCATTCGGGTCTCTGACCTGCGGTTTTGGGTGACGCGGGGGTTGGGGTGTGCGTCACCGGTGCGTCATCAGCTGCGTCATCGGGTGACGCAGGTGACGCAGGATGACGCAGCGTCCTTCGTCTGCGTCACCCGTTCCGGCGCAGGTCAGGGGCCGTTTTCCGGCCCGTGTGACGCAGGTGACGCAGCGTCTTCCTACTTAGGAAAAAGGTGGGGCTGCCTGTAGTACTTGGGCGTGCCCTCAGGGCGAAGTGAGGAGCCGCTGCGCGGCACGACCCTTGGGCGGCTGCGCCGAACAGCAAGAAGAGCACCCGTCGGCCCCGCGGTGCTCTTCTTGCTTGTCCGCGCCCGCGCGCAGGTCAGTGCAGCGCGGGCTGTTCGTGCGTGGGCGCGGGCGCGGGGCGGGCCATTTCGAGGTAGCGGCCCTCCTTCGTGCGGCCGGTGTCGATGAGCACACCCCGGGCGGCGAGGGTCGGCTGAAGGCGCTTGAGCCGGTCGGAGAGGACCTTTCCGGTGGTCGGCCAGCCCTTGGGCAGGGCGCGGACGTCGTCGCCGCTGCAGAGACGGCTGAGGCGGAGCAGCCACTCGGTGGACGTCCAGCGCTGCGCGGTGCCGGGCTCGATGGTCTCGGCGTGCCGCAGGACGGTCTGCGCGAGCAAGTCGCCCTCGATCACGTCGTCGTTCAGGTCGTCCAGGCTGGCCCGGTAGGCGGCCAGCGCCCCGAACCCGGTGGCTGCGTCGAGCTGGGCGCACAGGTGGGCGAAGTCCGCCATCCGCAGGTCGGTCGGGGTCTCCGCTTCGGCGGCGCGGACCTTGACCGTGAGGTCGAGCAGCGACCCAAGGACGACGGGCAGAGCCTCTTCGTAGTCCGCCCACAAGGCCGCCTCGGTGACCCGGACGCGGGGCCGCTCCAGCCGCAGCGGCAGCAGGCGTTCGGCGAGGTCGGGGCGGATGACGCCGACGTCGATGCCGGTCAGGAGCAGGGGCCGGCGGTAGCTGGACCGGTGGACGTCCCCGTCGGTGAAAAGAGCCCTCTTCACCGACTCGGCGCCGGTCACGATGCAGCACATCGCGTCGGACAGGTCCGGGCCCATGTGGGAGAGGTTGTCCAGGGCGGTGACCCACCCGGCCGCCACGGCGGCGATGAGGTTCTCCTCGTCCTTCGGGGCCCGGCGCAGGTCACCGCTCATGCCTTCAATGATCCGCACCAGCATCCGCCCGCCGGTGGACTTTCCGGCGCCCTGCGGCCCGGTGAGGAACGGCGCCGGCACCGGCACGGACGGCCCCAGGCAGCCGATCAGCCACGCGATCGCCAGGCACTCGGTCTGGGCGTTCGCGAAGTTGCACAGCCGCAGCAGCAGGTCGATGCCCTTGCCGTCGGTGTCCTTCACCGGCACCGGAAGCTCGCCGGTGAGCTGGGTGCGCCGCCAGCAGACCTCACGCGGATCGGGGACGGCGATGTCCCAGCCGGTGGGGTGGATGCGCACGGACAGGCCGTCGGCGCGCCCGAGGTCGAGCCACGTCGCCCCGTCGAACCCGGGGGCGACGCGGATGTGGACGGGCTGCACGTCCTCGGACAGGGCGAGTGCTTCGATCAAGTCCAGTGCCTCCTTGAGGGCGCTGCCGTTGAAGGCGCCGATTCCGTCCCGGTACAGGCCGACCATGAGTTCCTGGCGGTGGCTGCCGGTGGTGCCCTGGGAGCGGATCGGCCGGGCCACGGGGTGGCCGTTGCGCTGGGCGTAGACGGTGCCGTCGGCGGTGCGGAAGTACCGGAAGTGGGCCTGCGCGTACTTGGTGATGATCTCGCGCGCGGGGTTCTTCTCGTCCTCGGCCACGGCTACAGCCCCAGCCGGGTCAGGGCGTTGGCCCAGGCGTCGGCGCAGTGCCGGGGCGATTCGCCCTTGGCCTGCGCGACGGCGAACAGCCGCGCGGTGTGCGTCTCGGTCAGGCATCCGCACCTCCCGTGCGTGGCCAGCACCGCAAGGAACGTCCCGAAGACGGTGGCGTGCACGGCGGCGGTGGCTTCGGCGATGCGCTGCTCGGCCATGGCGATGCCCCGCTCCAGGTAGGTCCGGGTGCGGTGCGGGCACGTCCCGCCCCCGCCCGGGACGGACACCGTGACGGCCGCCGGCCGGACCGGGGTGGCCTTCCGCACGACCAGGGCGCGCACGACGTCCGGCAGGGCCGCCATGGTGCCCTTGCCGGGGCCGAGCCAACGGGCGTAGGACATGGACGACTTGATGTCCACGCCCGGCCGAACCGCGTTGACGGACGGCATCGCGCCCCGGTAGAGCCAGTGCTCGCCCCGGGTGGTGGGCACGGTCCGGGTGGCGGGCAGGTTGGCGTGCGCCCACGCGATCGCCTGCGCGTTGTCGAGATCGACGACGGTCACCCCGGCGCCGCCGGGGTGGTAGCCGACGGCGGCTGCCTCCCGCCACACCCGCGCCCACTGCGGGGAGTTGATGACGTCGGGGTCGGTGGTGGCGGCGGCCCAGCCGTGGCATGGGGCCGGGCAGGTGCAGGGGCCGGGGGTCTTCATGGTCGGCCGGCCGCCGCACGCGCCGTCGGTGCAGTGCGGGCAGTTGCCGAACGGCACCTTTCCGGCCCGCAGCGGCAGGGCGGGCACGCCGGAGGCGGCGAGGGAGAGAGCGGCGAGCAGGTGCGCTCCCCGGATCTCGGTCGGATAGGTCATGCTGGGTGGTCTCCTCGTCTCGGTTCGAGCGGGGGAACCGGAGCGGCCGGAAGCCTTGGCGGGATGTGCCGGCCGCTCCGGACAAGGCAGTTGCCGTTGTCGTCAGGCGGCGGTGCGGGTGCGGCGCCAGCGGCGGTCCGTGGTGGCGAGGTCGGTTTCGGGGGTGTGCTGCTGCCAGCCGCCGCCGGCGCGCTTGGCCCGGTACATCGCCGCATCGGCGGCGCCGAGGGCGGTTTCGAGGGCGCGGTCGTGCAGGTCGGCGACACGGGCCAGGCCGACGGAGGCGCCGTAGTGCAGGGCGTGGCCGTGCCAGTGGACGGGGCGGGCGAACTCGCCGATGAGCTGGCCCATGCGGACCGTGGTCCAGGCGGCCGGCAGGGGGCGGACGGCGGCGAACTCGTCGCCGCCGAGGCGGGCGGCGATGCCGTGGTCCCCGGCCCAATCGTTGAGGATGCGGGCGAGGACGGCGTCCCCGGCGGCGTGGCCGTGGGTGTCGTTGATCTGCTTGAACCGGTCGAGGTCGACGACGAGGACGCCGGTGTCCGGGCGGTGGAGCAGGCGCGCGGCGGCGGTGGTGAAGCCCTCGCGGGTGAGCAGGCCGGTCAGCGGGTCGCGGCGGGCCCGGTCCAGGCGCCGGCGCAGGACGGTGGCGTGCGTGCCCCACGCGGCGAGGGGGAGCAGGGCTGCGGCGAGGGCGGGAAAGTGCTGCGGGGAGAACGGCTTGAGGTCCATGCTGGGTCTCCTGAGATCGGGTTGTGCCGGTTTCAGGGACCCGGGGCGGCCGGTGTGCTGGCCAGCAAATGCGGCCGCCCCGGGGTTGGTGCTCGGTCAGTCCTGCTCGGGGCCGCAGGCGCAGTCGACGGGGCCGGCGCCCTGCCCCATCAGGCAGGCACAGCCCAGCAGCCCGATCGGGGTTTCGACGGGCTCGCCGCCGGTGCAGTGGTCGCACTCCCCGGGCTGCCACTCCTCGGCGCCCTCGCTGTCGCCGTCGTACTCGTCGTAGCCGTGGTCGTCCGCGTCGTAGTCGTACACGCGTGTGCCTCCTGGTCAGGCCGCCCGGGCGGTGGCGGCAGCGTGCTGGCGGGCGGCCTGGTGTCCGATGAACCGGGTGTAGGCCGGGGGGATCGCCTCTCGGAGGCCGTCCCGGTTGGCCCAGGGCATGCCCATCACTGCGGCCGAGCGGGCGAGGGGGACTCCGGAGAAGTTGCCGACGACGTGCATGAACTCGTCGTCGGCGACGGGGCGGCCCATCTTCGCCAGCGGCGCCGCGTGCACGGGGTGCTCGGGCGGGGTGACGGTGAGGCCGCCGCCGGGCTCGAAGAGCCGGTGGCGGTAGGTGCGCAGCCGGAACGCGGCCCCGCACAGCATCGCCGGGTCCCGCATCTCGGGCGCGGCCTCTTCGACGTTCTCGATCACCCACGGCCGCCCGGTGGACTGCATGGCGGTGCGGGTGGGGACGATGAGGTCGGGGTGCTCGCGGCCGCGGATCTTCTGGCAGCGGGTGTAGCGCTGGCAGGGCGGGGAGCCGTGCAGGAGGTCGAAGAGGTGCCCGTGCTCGGTGATGAACGCGACGGCGTCGGCCTGCACGAAGCGGAACGGGTAGCGGGGCTGGCCGGTGAGGTCGACGCCGAGGACGTCGTATCCGGCGAGCCAGTAGCCCATGCCGGCGCCGCCCTGGCAGCAGTAGGCGTCCAGGACGGTCAGGCCGTTCCACGGGCGGGCGGGCAGCCGGTCGGCGGCCGGGCGGACGGTGAAGTCCATGACACCCCCTCAGGCGGCCCGGCGTGTGGCCGGGAAGGGCAGGACCGTGGCGAGCCGGGCGGGCTGTCCGCCGACCGGGGCGGGGGCGCCCTCGCCGCCGTCGGGCGGGGCGGTGTCCGTCCCGACGGCGCGCGAGGCCCGCTTGGCGGCGGATTCGGCGAGCACGGTCCGCACGGCGGCGGAGTCGCCCTTGTCGCCGCGGCGGGAGACGAGGTGGCAGGCGCCGAGGACCGCGCCGGGGCCGAACAGGACGGCGGCGGTGATCGCGTCGGTGGTGAGGCTCACGGGGTTCCCTCCCGGGCGGCGGTGGCGAGCATCTCGATCAGGTCGGTGCCGAGCAGGGCGGCGCGCTGCTCGATCGCGGTCCAGGACGTCGGGTCGATGTGGAGCAGGGCCGCGAGCGCGGCGGCGGGCCGGTGGTCGGCGGCGGCGGTGAGGGCTTCGCGCAGGTGGACGGCGGCGAGCGGCCGGATCGCGGCCGGGGCGGTGGCGGTCATCACGGCCGGTCAGCGGTTGCTGACGGCGGTCACGACCGCGGCCAGGAACCCGTTGACGGGACCGGCGAGGCCGGTGGAAGCGGCGGTGAGGCCGGACAGCCAGACGACGAGGGCGGTGCCGACGCCGACGCGCTTGGTCCACACGAGCCCACCGGTGACGACGCCGGTGATCACGGCGACGGACAGGGTGACAGTCATGAGCGTTCTCCCGAGGCAGTGAAGGCGGGCGGGGCGGTGGGCTAGTTGGTGCCGGCACGCCACGTGCGGTGGGCGACGTTGTAGAGGTGGCGGCCGACGCGGATGCGCTTGCCGACGCCCTTGCAGCGGCGGCAGTGCTTGCCGCGCTTGGGCTTGCCGCGGCGGTCGTAGGCGAGCTGGAAGCCGAGGCCGTCGCACTTGCGGCAGTCGCCGAACGGACTTCCGGCACACAACGCTGCGTAACCGAGTCCGGCGAGCAGGGCGGCGGCGAGCATGGTGAGGATCAGGGGGGTCATGGGTGCCTCCGGGGCGGTTTCCGGGCCTTGCGCGGATGCTTCGCTAGGCGCTAGGTCCCTGATCAGTGCATGTTTGGGTCGCTAGCGGGGTCGCTAGGTCTAGCGAGGGCGCTTGCTAGACCTAGCGACCGTTTCGGGACCGTCCAGGCCTATCCGGCGTCGCGCTTCTTGTCGCGCTCGGTGACCGCCGTCACGAGGTCGACGCGCTCGACGCCGCGCCGGTTCGCGCCCTTGCCGCCCTCGGTGGTGCCCCACACCTGCCCGGTGGCGATGCCGTAGGGCTTGAGTACGGTGGCGAGCTGGTCGGCCTTCGCCCGCCCCTCCAGCTCGCCCCACGGCCCGTAGACCTCCGGCCGCAGCTCGGCGAGCCGGGCGACGACGGTCTCGGACCACAGCTTCGGCTCGTCGGGGCCGACGACGGCGAGGACATCGGCGAGCAGGTCGTAGGCCGCGGCTGCCGCGGGCGCGGTGTCCTGCCCGCCGGCGGCGTGGCCGGACAGCAGCCCGGCCTGCTCGCGGGCCTCCCGGCCGCGCTGGGCGATCGCCTCCGCCGCGGGAGCGTCCACGAACACGCTGCGGATGATCTGCGCGTCCGCGCCCTCGCCGCCGATGTAGTAGGCGATGCCCCGGTCAGCCCGGGTGAACGTCGTCGCCCGCACCCCGCGCTTGTAGGCCGAGGTGCCGAGGACCATGTCGTTCTCGACCTGCCCCATGACCTTCAGGCACAACCTGAGAATCGCGTTGGCGGAGATGCCGGTGGGCAGGGACTTGGCGTCGGGGCGCTGGGTGGCCAGCAGCAGCACGATGCCGGTGGCGGGGCCGCGCTTGACGAGGTCGGTGCAGATCTCCTCGAACTCGCCCCCGTACTTGGGGTGCTCGAACCAGACCTGGCACTCGTCGACGCCCGCGACGATCGGGTGCAGCCGCAGGGACTTGGTGTCGGCGAGCTTGCTGGTGACCTTCGACTCCGGGCAGATGTCCCGGGGCAGCGAGCGGATCACCTTCGTGCGCCGCCGCAGCTCCTCGCGCAGTTCGCGCAGGTCGGCGATCGCGTACTCGATGTCCTCCTCGTCGTCCCCGGCCCGGTGGCGGTGGCTGACCTTGTCGCCGACCGGGTCGAGGTCACCGGTGCCCTTCAGGTCGTAGGTGTGCAGCTCGGCCCGCGGGTCGAGGGCGCCGATCAGCAGGAGCAGGCGGAGCAGGAACGTCTTGCCCATGCGCGGCACCGCGCCGATGATCCCCGCGATGAACATCAGGGTGACGGTCACCCACGCGCCGCGCTGGTCGGTCGCGAACGCGATGGGGTCGAACAGGTCGACCGTGCCCTTGCGGGCCAGCGGCCAGGCGGGCTGCTTGGCGGTGGCCATGTCCTGGTCCCCGACCCACAGCACCATCCGGCCGGGGTGCTCACCCGGCGCCTGCTCCGGCCACACCGTGCCCAGCGGGCGGCGAAGACCGGAGGCGAGCTGACCACGCTTGCCCATCACGTCCGCCACCTCCACACCGTGGGGCAGTTCGACGTCGGCGCGCCAGCCGGGCCCGTCGCGCATGATCGGCGCCGGGAACGTGATCCCGCTGCCCTTGGACTTGGCGGAGGTGATCCCGCCGATCCCCAGCGACTCCAGTGCCCGGATCACCATGTCCGAGGTGAGCTTGGGCGCCTTCGCCTTGACCACCGCGCGGGTGATCAGCGGCTCGTCCACCGGGGCTCCGGCCACACCGAGCGCCAGCACCACCGCCGAGGCGAGCACCATCAGGGTGGCGGTGCTGGTCATGACCCACAGGACCACGACCGCGGCCAGGCCGAACACCGACGCCAGGAGGCTGATCAGGGAGCGGAGGCGGACCCGGTTGTCGCGCTGGCGGCACAGCTTCAGGTACAGCTCGGCGTCCTCCCGCCGGGCGGCGGCCGCCCGCAGCGGCTGCCCCTCCGCGTCCGACGTCCACCGGCCGAGGAACGACGCCGTGCGGGCGGCGCCGCGGGGGGAACGGGCGGCGAGCTTCCCGACGTAGAGCGGGGTGCGGACCGCGTGGTAGGCGGTGGTGTGTCCGGCGAGGTGGGCGGCGTAGGCGAGCTGGGTCTTCAGCTCGGCCTTCGACAGCAGCCACGTGGGCAGGATCTGGCGGCGCGTGCCCACCGGCAGCGGCAGCGGCGGGGCCGGCCGGTCCACGAACACCGGCAGGTCGTCCTCGTCGTCGTCGCCGCCGGTGTCGGTGTCGTCGGCGAGGGCGGTGGTGGTGGGGCGGCGTTCGGCGCGGGCCTTGTCGAGGTCGACGACGCCGGGCCCGTCGGGGGCCATCGTCGCCGACAGCCGCTCGAACATCTCGTTCTCGGCGTCGTCACCGGGCACCGGGCCCGGGGTGTGCTGGTTCACTGGGTGGTCCTTCCTCACTGCGATTTGGTGCGGGAAAGGACCCGGGGCGGCCGGTCAGCTTGCCGGCAGGAACGGCCGCCCCGGGGTGGTGGATCAGGCGGCGGGCAGGAGCTGGTCGGGCTCCAGCGAGAAGAAGAGGACCGAGGCGTTGCGCGTCTCGGGGCGGTGGCGGTCGAGGGCGTCCCGGATCGCCTTTCGCGTGGCGGTGCGGGTGTCGCCGGGGCGGACGTCCTGGGTGCCGTGGAGGGTGAGAATGTCGGTCCCGTACCCGGACGACGCTCGGTACTGGAACGTGATCTCCCAGCTGAAGACGACCGGGGCGGCAGGGGCGACGGCTTCACCGGCGGCGGTGCGCTCGACCACCGGCTTGTCCAGGTCCCGGTGGGTGACCACCACGGTGACGCCGGTCTTGCGCAGGCGGTCCGCCAGCGCCATGGCGACGGTGGCGGCCCGGTGGCGGCCGCCCGCGCAGCCGACGGCGATCGTCATCGGCGCGTCGGAGGGCCCGGCGTCGTAGGCGTCGGCCAGCGTGGCGGCCGCGGCGATGGTCTCCCGGATGCCCGGAGTGGCCATGACCGCCTGACGGACCGGCAGGTCGTGCGCCGTCTGGTGGCGAAGCGCCGGATCGACGTGCGGGTCGCGGAAGTGGCGGCGCAGGTCAAGGGTCAGGTGCGCCTCGGGCGTGGCGCCGTGCAGGTAGCCGAAGCTGACGATCTCGATAGTGGTCACGGACATGACAGTGGTCTCCTGTCGCAGATGGCAACGAAGTGCAAGCGGGGGGAGGGTTCAGGCCGCGAGGGCGGCGCCGTCGGCGCAGGGCAGGCAGGTGCCCAGGTGCGCAGGCAGCACGTACCCGGCGTCCGCGCCGCAGGTGACGCAAGTGCGGCGCGCGCGGTTGGCGGCGGCCAGCGCCCGCCAGCGGCCCGGCGTCATCGGCCGGACCGGCTTGGCGAGGGCCAGGCGGTAGAGGTACGCGGGGCGCGGGTCCGTGGCGAGGCGGGAGCGCCACAGGAGCTGGGCTGCGACGGGCTGGCCGCCGGGCCGCAGGCCCCGGGCGCGGAGCTGGCGGCGGGTGAGGAGGTCGGGCGGGGCCATGCGCCACGGGTAGGTGGGCATGCCGCCGTGCCGCTCACCCGCCGGGTCCCAGAAACGGGGACCGGCCACGGCCTACTCGCCCGCGCCGTCGGCCGACGGGACCTCGGCCAGCGAGAGGAGGTGCACCCGCACGCCCTCGTACTCACCGGAGGCGGTGAGCCACACGCTCTGGTGGCAGCGCTCGAAGTCCACGACCGGCTCCAGGTCGAGGGCTTCGCGCCAGTGCTCGAACTTCCCGATGGAGTCGCGCAGGACCAGCCGCACGCCCCAGCCCTCGGCGCCCGAACCGGTCATGTACTCGTACACATCGCTCTCGGGCTGCGGCAGCCGCTCGTGCCGGGTCAGCATCATGACCAGCGCGTAGGCAGCCGCGCTGCGGTCGGGCTCGGTGCTCACGACAGCTCCTCCTCGCCGGTGTCGGCCGGGTCGTAGTAGCCGACCAGTTCGACGGGGACGGCGTGGACCGTGCCGGTGACGATGAGCCAGGCCAGGGTGCTGCTCCTGCTGTGCCGGTGGTCGACGTCGGCCGCCGGCAGGCAGAGCGCGGCCCGCCACTGCTCGAAGTGGTCGAGACCGTTGTGCAGGGACAGGCGCACGCCCCACGCCAGGTCGCCGCCGGACAGGCGGGTCTCCACCAGTTCGGCCGCCGGGATGGGCAAGGTTCGGTGGGCGGACAGGATCGCCAGCAGGGCACCGGCGGCGGAGACCTGCCCGGTGGCCGTGGCGACGTGGATCTCGGCGGTGGTGGTCACGGCGTGTTCTCCCTGCCGGTGTCGGTGCCCGGGGTGCGGCGCTCGGCGTCGACCGCCGCGCGCAGGCGGACGGCGTAGTCGTTGCGGCAGCCGAGCAACTCGCGGACCTTCTTCGTGGACAGCTCCTCGCCGCGGGCGGCGAGGTCGGCGGCCCGCACTCGGACCCGGGCGAGATCGGCCGGGTCGAGCGGGCGTTCCCCGGCGCCGGAAGCGTTCCCGCCGCCGTCGGCCGGCGGCGTCTTCGCGGCCTCCCCGGGAACTGGTGCGGATGCGCTCGACCCTGTTCCGTAAAGGGATTCGAGGGCTTCGAGCGTGATCGGGGAAGCGTTCCGCAGAGCCTCGGGAACGGTGTCGAGATAGACGCTGTCCGGCGGGCCGGAGGGCAGCGGGAGCGTGAGGGCGGGGAACGGGTCGTCGGGCATTCCCGGCCACAGATCCACCGGCGCGGGGAGCGCGCTCAGCTCGGCGATCCGGGCCCGGGCATTGAGCCGGCGGGCCAGCAGATCCGCCGTCAGGCCCGGCACCGTGACCCCGTGGACGTACTCCCACGCGATCCGCCACGCGTCGTCGGCGGCCAGCGCCCCGTACGCGGCGGCCGACAGGAGACGGTCGGCGACGGCCCGCACCTCCGGGTGGTGCTCGGCCCGGCGGCGGGCGTGCTCGGCCCGCTCCTTCGCCGACTTCTTCTCGGCGGTGGTCGGGCCCCGGCCGCCGTGGGTCTGGAGATCGGTCAGCCACACCGCGCCGATGCTCGACAGGGCCAGCACTGCGGCGACCCACCGGGCGTCGGGGTACTGCGACCAGCCGTGGGCGAAGTTGATCCCCCCGGCCACGAAGCCGGCCGCCCACGCGCCGAGCCGGTAGGTGCGGGTCGAGCGCTCGCCCTCGGCCTGCGCGCCCATGGCGACCAACGCCCACGCGCCGCCCTCCAGCATCGCGGCCAGCAGCACCGCCAGCAGCAGCGCCACGTCCGCGTGGTCGAGCGCGGCCACCTGCGAGACCACCGCCGGCACGATCGAGCACGCCTGAACCAGCCGCACGAACGCACGCGCCGGACTCGCGCCGATCCAGCCGGTCACCCGGCCGAGACGCTCGGCCCGCGCGGCGCGGGCCCGGCCGCGGGCCTGCTCGGCGGCGAGCCGATCGGCCTCCCGGCGGACCCTGGCCGCCTCGGCGTCCAACCGGTCCTGCTCGCGCTCGTCGCGCCGGTCCGCCCGCCGCTCGGCGCGGTACTCACCCAGCCCGCTCATGCCGCAGCCCTGCCCTGCTCGGCGCGGACGACCGGCCGGCGGGCGGCGTGCAGCGGCACGGGCGCCTCGTCCATCAGGCACTCGGCGAAGGCGGCCAGCTCCGGGTCATCCCGGCGCAGGTCCGCCAGCACCGCCAGCGCCACATCCATCCGGGCCCGGTACGCGAGAACCGACTCACCGGGCACCCCGGCGAACAACTCCTCGTCCACGCCCAACGCCAGCTCCGCGAACTCCTCGGAGTCCACGGCGCACTGGCCTGCAACAATCGACTTCACGGGGACACCTCTTGGTTGGTTGGTGGTGGACCCGGAGGGCCGCCGCGCGCCCGGCCAAGGAATGCGCGGCGGCCCATCACGGGGCCGAGAAAGCAGCCACCGGCGCGGGACGCGCGGCGTGCTGCACGTGGACGGGGAGGGAGTCGCACCCTCACCCCCGCAGGGGCCCGCTACGGGCCGTCCGCCTGGTCTGCCTCCGCCTCTCCCCAGACACCTCCCTTCACGGGGTTCTCGGCGGGACCTATGGAGTTGTCAAGGAACGATCACTTCCTTCAGGGGGATGTCACCCCACCCCTCCGGGCGTTTGACGTGCATGAATAGCGAAGACCGAGAAATCTTTGTTCTCTCTGCCTCAGAGTCCACTGTGAGGCAGAGGAGCAGAGTTGGCAAGCCGGTCCGCCGGGTCGAATGTGGAAGCGTTGGTTCCGATCGGGCATTGCGGCACTATGAGGCAGAGACGCAGAGGGATGTGGAGAGTTGATGGTCGACTGGACCGGAGAGAAGTCCGCCTACCGGCAGGTGGCGGACGACCTTTGCGCGAGGATCGCCGCCGGCGAGTTCGCCGCGGATGGGAAGATCCCGTCCCTCGCGAAGCTCCAAGCGCACTACGGAGTGACCCCAACAGTGGCCCGGGCCGCCGTTGGTCATCTCCGCGAGACCGGCATGGTCGTAAGCCACCAAGGCAAAGCGGCCTTCCTGACCTCAGACGCGGTCTCCAAAGCCACAGCCGCGACGGCCGGCGAGGCCGGGCAGCTGCGGCGGGAGCTGGCTGAGGTTCGAGGCGAACTGCGCGACCTCAAGGCCCGCATCGAGGAGCTTGAAGCCCGGTGAGAGGCGATCGGGGGACTCAGGGGACCGTGGCTGCGCTGTGGTCCCCTGAGTACATATCGGGGCGGGTGAACTTCCATCGATCCCTCCTGGGGTGGAATGGAATCCAGTTCACACCCACCGCCGCGAGATCTGTATCACGGAGAGCTACCGGCATCTAGTCGCGGACCTTTACACGACTGCTATCACGATAGCTTTCACGATTTTCAGGTAACTCAACGAGCCGCTACACTCGCGGCACGAGCAGTTTCCTAGGAGGGGAATATGGCTCGGCAACGCCCAGAATGGAATCCGGCCACACTCAAGAAGATCAGGGAATCCCACGACCTGACCCTTGAGGAAGTCGGCGAGAAGCTACGGGAAATCGGCGAACGGCACAGGCTCAATCTTGCCGCCAACTTTCAGACTATCTGGGCGCACGAGAACGGAACCTCGTACCCGCGCCCCGACTATCGCCGGGCCTACTGCCTTCTCTACCACTTGAAAGAACCAGAACTGGGCTTTCGCCGAGCGCTCCCCGGAGAGGTCACTACGGTGCCCACCCAGCGCGCAGCAGACACTGTCCTCGATCTGACAGAGACGATCCGCGAAGCTCTCGGCAGCATCCACGAGGGCACAGCTGGCGTGAACGCTGACGCCTTCCGCAGCCGAGTGATCGACGAGTGGAGGCGTCGCACCAGCGATGACACGTCAGGGCCAATGGTCCTTCTTGTCGGCGGATATGCAGGCTCAGGGAAGAGTGAGTTCGCCAAATTCCTTGGCCGCCTTACCGGGTGGCCGATCCTGGACAAAGACTCACTGACCCGGCCTCTCGTAGATCAGCTCCTAATGGCACTAGGAGGGGAGGCAAACGACCGAAGCTCCGACCTCTACCGCGAGAAGATCCGTCCGCTCGAATATCGCTGCCTCATGGAAGCCGCGTGGGACAATATCGATTGCGGAACTTCCGTAGTCCTCGATGCGCCATTCATTGCGGAATTCTCGCAAGCAGAGTGGATGCAGCGGTTCTATAACCGGTGCAGGGCGAAGCGAGCTACCGTTGCAGCTATTTGGGTCGAGTGCGACCCAGGAAGCATGCGGGAGTACATCGAGTTCCGCGGCGCGGCCCGAGACGCGTGGAAGATGGAGTCCTGGGACGAGTACGTGGCAGCCATCGACCTGAAACTGCGACCCCAAGGTCCGCACTTCGTCGTGGACAACCGCCTTGGTGCCGCCATTGCTGCCGCTGACCAGGCACGCGATGTACTGAGCGGCGGTGGGCTGTGACTGTCCGAGGACTCATCCTCTACGGGCCGCCGGCCGCCGGGAAGGACACCGTCACCCGGGCGCTCCAAGAGGTCAGTGCGGACTACCGACTGTTCTCCCGCCTGAAGGTCGGTACGGGAAAGTCCAGCGGATACCGAATGGGCACCGCCGAGCAGCTCGCCGACCTGGAGAAGACCGGGGACGTCGTGTACCAGAACAGCCGGTACGGCAACACCTACGTCATCGACCGCCCTGGGTTGGCTGACGCGTTCAACATTGGTGTCCCGATCGTGCATCTGGGCCAGATCGAGGGCATCAAAGCTCTGGTGACGGGCTATTCGGCGGACTGGGCAGCCGTGCTGCTCTGGTGCTCGCGCAAGACGACCGAGGCTCGCTCCGCCAGCCGCGGCGATGGAGACACGGCGGCGCGGTTGGCTGCGTGGGACGCAACGCAGGCCGACGTCGATGCGCACCCGGCGCAGGCGTGGGACCTGTCGGTGGACACCGCCGCCGTTGAGCCGGCTGAGGCTGCCCGACTCATCCACGCGCTGCTCTCACGGCACGGTGAGGTCGACCGCCCGCAGTAGTCGAGTCCGGCTCTCCGGGGCATGCCATCTCGGGATCTAGCTGTCATTCGATTCACGACTTGATGCCCTCCTTTGCCTGTCTCTGGACAGTGGACCGGCCAAGGAGGGCATCGCATCAGAGCTGGATTCGCGGAAGGATCGGAACGGGAAGTTCGCTCAGAACAGAAAATGAAGACCTGGCCTGCTGATAGACCGGGAGCCCCGCCGTTGACTCCACGGTCACCAGGAGGGAGAAATCTACGGGCGTGGAATTATGCAGCAATGCGCCGCCCTCCCGAGCGAAGTACTCGATGTCCAGCCTTGGCCTCCATAGGCTTGAAGCTCTAAGCCTATCTTGCCCCTGGAGAATCGTTTCCCACTTGCCTCCGCGGCGCCGACTAGCCTCTGACGCTCTTGGGCCAGTTTTCTGAGTGCGCGTGACCGGATTTTGACTTTGCTTCCACCCAGATTCTACTAGTTCCAGAACCTTGTCTGGATCTCGCAAAATGTCGACCTTCACACTCCTCTGTGGGGCGTCAGGGTCACGGAAACTGTAGATCGAAGCATGCGGCCTGAATGTAGGTTCGATTCCAGATTTCGTGTACTCAACAGCCTCAGTCGGATCAGTGAGGCTCGCAAAGGAGAGCGTCCACCTAATCCGCACGTTCCCCCGATTCAGAGACTCAGGGACCGGCAGCTGAAACCCAAGGAGCTGATCTCGGTCGACTGAAGCCTGGTAGAGAACAGTGACTTCCTGGCTGCCGCACTCTAGAACGTCTGAGTAGTCGCCTCTCAGGCGCCCATGGCCTACCTCAAGCTCTGAATTAATATCAGGATGGGCCTCAGAAAAATGCACGGCGAACGCCCGCAATGCTGAGGCACTGCAACGGTCGCCAAGCTCGCTACTCAGTTTGGCCAGCCCATGGACTGCCATGGGGGCGGCGTAGCTTGTTCCCCAGTGAAAAGATATTTTTCCGTTGCCCATCAGACGCGAGAATGGAGCCTGCTCGTCTCCGCCAAAGCTAACTGCCGTGGGCTGGATCCTGGCACCTGGTCGCCCAGGGCCTACTGCACTGTACGATGCCCTGGACCACAAGGGCAGCGGGTGCGGCAAATCACATGAACCTACACTGAGGCCGTTTACCATGTCCGCCGGCACCTGGATACGATTACTTTCGTAATCCTCCTCGCCATTATTCCCAGCGGCGACCACGAACAAGACGTCTTGCTCGTATGCAATTTGGTCCAGCTTTGCGGTCCAGCGATGCGGCTCCCCGTCATCGACGACGACCTCAGGGCCCAGGCTCAGATTCACGAGGATAGCGTCACTCGCGGTGACTTGCTCCTCAATACGATCCAGAAGCCAGTAGAGTTCAGCAACGTCAGTGTCCTCCCCCGGGATACAGCGGAAGTGCTTGACCTGAGCGACTGGCTGAGAGAGGAATTCATCGGCCTGGACTTGCCCATAGAGAATTGCACCCGTCACAGCGCTTCCATGCTCAATACAACCGGGGAGAGGAGGCTTTTGTGTTAGGTCAACCTGCTTTGCAGAACCCGCAAAGAAATCTGCGTCAGGATCGATGCCGGCGTCGAAGATCAGAACCTCCGGCGCATAGTCGTGCGCTGGAACGGGGGCAGGTCGGCGAACACTGGGTGCAGAACGCAGGGGCAAGGAAGGAACAGGGCGGATTCTCGGCATCCTGCGAATTGATCGCAACGGGTTGAAGGCTGCCGCTTCCGTTACCCTTTCCGGCGCTAGGAGAACGGGCAGGAACGTAAGACCGCCGATTGTGTCTCGGCGATCGGAGAGCACCTCTCCGCCAAGGCTGCGGATATAGGCCTCGAATTTCCTCAGGAGCCCAGTCGATACGGGGAGTCGGTGATGACTCTCGGCATCTGGGTTGGGGTGAAGGATTGCCTCAAATGCTTCCCTGTGATCCGAATCGTTCGGCGGTTCTTCGAGGTCGACTTGAGACCTAATTACTTCCTGAAGGCGCGGAAGATGAATTTTCGAGAACTGCCTGAGTTGCTCTGCTGCGGCCTTTTCTCGTTGGTTTAGATCACTGCCATCTAGCAACCGCGAAAGGTGGGCCAGGCTGGAATCATCCCCAGCCACGATAAGCGACTTGGTCGCCACGTCCGGCTGAATGCTGCGTCTCTGAGTTAAGATTTCCCTCGCTGGCCGAGAACCAAGCGACGCGAGACCGAGGAGCCTAATGAGCTTGTCCGGAAAGTAGCTGTTTGCCAAATAGTTAGGGAGAAGCGTTGCTTCGAAGACAACTCGATTTGCTCGCAAGCTAGGGGAAATTTCTGCAGCCCTGGCATGAAGTGACTGAGCCTGTGGAGCGAGCAGCTCTCGGGCTTCCTCCATCGACATTGGATGGTACTTTTCACCTCCGCCCGACACCCTGTCGACGACCTCAGACATATGCTCCCCGCCGACCAGAATTCGACCGCCGCCATTCCCCTTTGCTGTCATTTCCCCCCACCTTTGAAGAGTTCTCTATTTGACTGGCGGGGCCATCTCGCCCCTTGCCTTGTATGCGCTTACGGCCTTGCTTACAGTCGGATGACTGAGTCCGAAAAGAGCTGCAATTTTTCTATGGGACAAGCCAAGCTTGAAGTGCGCAATTCCGGATAGCTCCTCCCTCAGCTCTATATCATCCAGTGCATCCTTGCGGAGGAGTTCAATGGCTAGAGAGGTGAGGGATCGATCGAGATTCTCCATGTCGCCACTTAGTACGACTTCCTTCTTTGCGTGAAGCCTCAGCATTCGAATGACATCAGAATGAGACATGCCATCCGTCGCAAGGGCCAGTAGGTCAACTACGTCGCATGGAACCGAAGCTGACTCGATGAACGGAATTCTATGGATTAGTTTCCGTCGCTGCTCGATGCTCGGAAGGGGAAGCCTGATGATGTTTTCGAAGCGGCGACTGATTGCCTTGTCTAGCAGGTCTTCATGATTGGTTGCTGCAATCATGAATCTATTATCTGGCCAGCGGTCAAGCTCAAGGAGTAGGACGTTCACAAGTCGCTTTAGTTCGCCGACATCGGAATCATCATCTCTTTTTTTGGCGAGAGCATCGAACTCGTCAATGAAAAGAACGCACTCATTTTGCGCGGCGTAATCGAGAACCGCTCTCATGTTCCTGCCGGTTCGACCCAGGTAACTCGACATCACTGCAGCCAAATCGACAGTCACAAGAGGTAGCTTCATTTGCGAAGAGATAAACTGTGCCGTCATCGTCTTGCCCACGCCAGGCGGTCCGCTAAGTAGCAGGCTGCGCGAGGGTTCGAGTCCCACTGCAGCCAGCTTTTCCCTGATCGAGTGCTCGGCGATAATTCGACTGACATGGTCGAAGTCCCCATCGCTCAAAACTGGGTCGGCCCATTTCTGAGGTTCTTGCCTATTGGCCAAGGGCTGGGCAGTGTCAGGGTCGCGTGGAAGGGCGAATGCTTGTGCGTCAGTGGGGGGTGCATCGATCGAACCTGCGCCGCCCCGCAGTGGACTGGTGGTTGGCATGGGAGCCGCTGTAAGCAAGGCCCGGACCTGCGCGCGCAAGGCGACTGGGTTGCTAGTGCCTTCAGGCGGCCGGCGGGCAAGGCGCCGACAGATCTGACGGACTGCAGGAGTGTCTGACGCCAAGGCGGCAGCTAGCACCTCAAGGAGCGCCTTCTCAGGAGGGCTGAAGTTGGTCCAGTCGTCAGTCTCTACCGTGCTCACGGCGGCACGTTACCAGCACGTACGAGGCCTGACCAGTAGGCATGCCCCAGAGTGGTAAGCCAATCCAGTCTGGGGTGCGCCCACTTACCAGGTAGAGGCCTGCGGGACACCGCAGGTCAGAGGCCCTGTTCGCCAGCCGAGCCAGCCTTCTTCCACAGCGCTCGCACCTCAAAGGTGGAGTCTGCGCTCACCTTGCCGATCAGCGGAATTCCACCCTCACCGGCTAGAGATACCCCGAAGGTGATCTCCAGCTCATCGGGAGCCGCTTCCGAGAGTCGGTCGCGAACCTCGCCAATGACCTGACGGCAGGCCTCCGCGACTGCGACGCCAGCGGCATTGAGCTCCTGCAAGGCCTGCTGCTGCCTGGTCCTCGCGCCTCTGAGCAGGGACGTCTGGTCCAGTGACTGCGCGGGAAGGGGGTGCAATTCAACAAGGAATGCAGCTTCGCCCTTTTCGTCAACGATCTCTTTGTACATATCTCTTCCCTTGCTGCAGTTTGGCTTTTCTTCGGCGCGCTGGGGCGGCCTGTGGCGATCATCGTTCCAGATGCGCACTGCCCACGTGGGGAGATTCCGAATTATTCATTTTGTGTATTATGTACGGATATTCGAGGCTCTCTGCTGGGTCGCCAGGCAGGACCTACGGTGTGAGGAGCTGCGAGTCATAGGTCGTAGCAGGCTCCATAGTTGGCCCGTCCTGTGGGTGGTATGGGGCGTAGAGAGCGTTATGGTCTCCTCCGAGGCGAACCTGATGGAGGCGTCCGAGAGATGAGCGCGCAGACAGCGATGGGCCAGGCGCAAACGGCTAGGACTTGTCCGGTCGATCATGTGACTATCGCCTGCCTTGCTCGTTGGTCCGGGCATGGGGCGGGGAGATCTCACAGATGCCGAGTGGGAACGGCTGCGGCCGTTCCTGCCGGTCAGCAACAGGCGTTGCGGTCGGTGGCGGGACCATCGGCAGGTGATCGACGGGATTCTGCACCGGGTACGGACCGGTGTGCACTGGCGTGACCTGCCCGAGCGGTTCGGGCCGTGGAAGACGGTCTACGAGCGCCATCGGCTGTGGTCGGCAGACGGGACCTGGGAGCGTCTGCTCCAGCGGGTCCAGGCGGAAGCGGACGAGGCCGGCGACATCGACTGGGACATCTCGGTCGACTCCACCATCGTCCGGGCCCACCAGCACGCGGCCGGTGCCCGTACCGATCTGCCACCAGCCCTTGATTCAAAGGGGCTGGGCCGGGGGAACACCAGGTCGAGACGCCGTGGCAGAGCCTCGTCGCCCGCCTGGCGGAGGTGGTGGCGGAGGCGAGGGCCTGGGCCGCTCGCGGGGCGGGTTCACCACCAAGGTCCACCTGAGCGCGGACGGCCGCTGCCGCCCGCTGTCCCTGGTCATCACCGCGGGACAGCGGGCGGACTGCACGCAGTTCGAACCCGTGCTGGAGAAGATCCGTGTCCCGCGGAGCGGTCCGGGCAGGCCTCGCAAGAGGCCCGACAGCCTTGCCGCCGACAAGGGCTACAGCAACGGGCCATGCCGCGACTACCTGCGCAGGCGCGGCATCCGGCACACCATCCCGGAGAAGACCGACAGCTGGGCCGTCCGCCTGCGCAAAGGCTCACGCGGCGGGCGACCGCCGGGCTTCGACGAGGAGCGGTACAGGAAACGCAACACCGTCGAACGGGCCATCAACAAGCTCAAGCACGCCAGAGCCGTCGCCACCCGATACGACAAACGCGGATACGTCTACCTCGGCACCGTCACCGCAGCAGCCCTCGTCATCTGGCTCCGCACATGATCGCCCGGACGGAACCTAGGCGCTAGCGGGCGCGTGGTCGAGCCTCTAGTACTCCACCTGTAGATCTTGATCACGGTTACTGCGTGGCTTGTCGTCGGTAGTGGCTAGAGCGAGCACGGGCTTGGTGTCGTCGCCAGTCTGGCCACCTGAGTCGGTGCGCGAGGCTGCGGGTGGGCTGGGTGATGAACGCTGCGAAGAGGCGTCTGATCTCGTTGCACGTCAGCGGGGCAAGCTCTGGCAGTGTCGTGGAAGCGGCCCGTTCGATAGCTGCCGAGATCACGAGGAAGGCGTGCGCGAGCATGGCCAGAGTGGTCCAGCGGCGCCAGGAGGTCCAGCGGCGGACCTGGTGCTCGTCCAGCCCGGCCAGGCCCTTGGCGGACTGGAAGGTCTCCTTCACGGTCCAGCGGCGCCCGGCCACCTTGACCAGCATTGGTCAGCGGGACCGGACGAGCCGAGTAACAGCGGTAGAAGGCGAGTTCACCGGTGCGCCGGCTACGGCGGACGAGCAGCCACCGGTGGCCCGTGCTGTCCGGCGGGCCGGCGATATCGACCTGGGCACAGTCGTAGAGGCGGTGACCCGCCCCATCGCCGTCGGTCGCCGGGCGCGGCCGGCCGCCGCCGTCGCGGGGCGCAAGACAGGAGCGGCGGCGAGCGGCAAGGCCGCGCGCTGGCGCGCCGTGCGCGCCCTTGAACCCGTAGAGACGATTTTTACGCACTCGCCTCCATCACCTCCTCGCCCTCCTTAAGGGCGAGCCAGGCGGTCAAGAGCCTCGTCGGACGTCAGCTCGGCGAGGTCTTTACTGTCCCCCCACCGCGCCAGGGTCTGAGCAACAGACCTCAGCAGCTCGTCAGGCAGCCCAACGGCGGACAGCATGTCGGCGGCCTCCTCCATCTCTGGACCCCAACGCCACGCTCGCGCGGCGGTCTTGGCGATGTATCCGGTCTCCACCAGGTAGCTGCCCTGGCGCTTGCCGGCCACGTCCAACAGCGCCTCGTCCACACCGTGGGCCCGTGCCGCGCCGAACGCCACCGCGGCCAGCACACGGGACGCTTTCTGGTACGAGCTGTACGCCAATTTCAGAGCCGACGCCTGGCCAATGTCGTTGCCCAGCACGGGCGTCTCCATCGGGCTATCGGCGAACAGATCCTCCACCAGCGAGACGGCATCCGCCGGGCCTGAAAGGTACAGCCGGGTCCGCTTGCCTCCGACCGGTGGTGAGCCGATCACGGCGCCGTCGACCACCGCGCGAGCACATCCGTCCAGCAGAGCGGCGATGCGCTGTGTCCGCTCCGGGTTGATCGCGTTGGCTTCCACATAGACACCCGCGTATCGGCGTTCTGCGACGACGCGGGCCATGTCCTCAGCGGCGGCCGGCGGGCAGAGGCTGAGGACGATGTGCGCCTGCTCCAGCAGCTCGTCCAATCCGGCAACCAGTTCCAGCCCTGCCCGCTCGGCCCGTGCAGCGGTGGCGGCGCTACGGCCGGCTGGGCACCAGAGCACTCGCGCGGCGTTCGCTCGGGCGCACGCGGCCACTGCGGCACCCATGCTCCCGGGGTGGAGAACGCCGACTGTCGGCTTGATGGTCATCGTGAAGTCTCCGGAAGTCCGAGCAGGAAGTCTGCGGCATCGACGATGGTTTCGGCGATGTGGTCGGGGGCCAGGCCCGGGAAGGACCAGCCGCTCCCGGCCGAGATCCAGATGGTCCGCAAGCCGGCCTCGCTGGCCCCAGCGATGTCCGTCACCGGGTTGTCGCCGACCATCCATACCTCGCCTGGTAGTTCTCGCCCTGACCATGCAACCGCTACCCGGAACGCCTCGGGCTCAGGCTTACGGGCCCCGATCTCTTCCGAGATACAGACCGCGTCCACGCGGTCGAGGATGCCTGTAGCCGTGAGCTTGGCCCGCTGGACGTCGGTAGCCCCGTTGGTCAACACGCCCACCGACCAGCCAGCGCCGCGCAGCCGATCGAGCTGGGACAGCGTTGCTGGAGCGCAGACCACCCGGGCGGCCAGCCCGGCCACGTAGCTGTCCCACAGCACCACGGCAGGCTCCGGCAGGCCGAGAGTGCTGCGAAGGCCCTCGAACGTGTCCGGCGTCGCGCGTTCCCGAAGCGCCTTGGACAGCGCCTGGACAGCCTCCGCCGACAGCCCCCGGGCCGCGCTGAAGTCGGTGACCCAGTCCGATACGGCGCCATTCCGGTTGATCAGCGTGTTGTCTAGGTCCATGAGAACGAGCCTGCCCATGGCCGTGACTTTACCCGCGTCCGACCTTGGGAGAAGTCTGGGAGAAGATCTTGGGATTGGGGCCGCTTGAGCCGAGGCAGCACCGACGAAGACCAACGCATTGACCTGCGCGTTCGCACACTTGCGCAGGTCGGCCACCAACCCGGATGTCATTCGGGACGAAGGTGTCGCGGCTTCAGATCCGTCCCGGTGGGCGGATGGTGTGAGAGGCGCCGCGGGCCCTGCCCTAACCGAAACCGGTTGAGACAGGGCCCGCGAGTCCGCAGAAGTGTCAGTCGGTTGTTTCGTGAACCTCTGCGGCCTTGCGGCGCTTGCGCTCACGCTCGTAGCGGTTGACGGCCTTCGGGGCGCCCTCCGCCGGCCAAGGCTTCCAGGAGAGCAGTTCGTAGCTGACGGCTGTGATGCCATCCTTCTTGACGCGGCGGGCGGTGATCTCCCAGCCGAGGACAAACCGCAGCTCGCGGAGCCGCTTGGTGGGGTCTCCCTTGTTGGTGTCACGGGCAGCGAGCTCGATGAGTTCGACTGGTACCGCTTCCCCCTTCTCGTGGAACGCCTTGAGGAGTTCGCCGATCCGCTCCCAGGGGTTGCCCAGAGGCAGGGCCCGTGCGAGGGCCTCGCTGTAGGCGTTCATCGAGGCGAAGAAGGCTTGCTTGCCGCGGTTGTGGTCCTCGCAGAGCGGTTCGAGGTTCTCGATGACGGTCTTGCCTCCCCAGGCGGCCGGCACCTTGTGGTCGATCTGCAGCTTCACCTGCGGTGGGGTCGCGCCGCACATGTGGCAGTAGCGGCCCATGCGCTCGAAGACCTCTGCCTGGAGCTTGGAGTCGATCTTCCCTCCGGCGGGCTCCGTCCTCCAGCCCTCAAGGCGATAGACCGGCGCGCGGCCTCCGGCCGGGCGGCTGGAGCTGACGACGAACTGGTCGCGGACTTCGCGCAGGCGCCGCTGGCTGTGGACGTTGGACTTCCCGAACGTCTGCTCCGCGTGACCCAGCCATTCCGCCATCGTCGGCGGGTCCTCCCGGCGGGAGAGCAGAAAGGTGCAGGCGGCTGCGGTCTCCTTGCTGCTGAACAGCGTATAGATGACCGGGTCGTCCGGCGCGGGCAGCGGTCGGGTGGTGTCTAGTTCTGCAGGCATGCGAGGTCCCCTCCCTCTGAGCCGACTTGTGCGGTCGGCTGACGCGGGCTTAACCATAGGAGGCGGCTTGCCATCAATGCAACCCGATATTCGTAGCCGCCTATCCCACAGTATCCGTCAGAGCCTATCTGTGATGGGCAAAGTGACGATATGTTGCCGCCAACGATAGATGCATTTGCCAACATCCTCCGGCGGCGGGCAGCTCTACTGCCGGAGCGGGCCGAAGGATGTGGCCGGCGCTCTGTGAGAGGTGGCTCTCCGGCATGGCTTGGCCTGCGTTGACCGACTGGCACATCGTGGAGAAGGTCCGCGAGGACACCCGCCCTGACCGCGTCGGTCTGCAGGCAGGGCATTGTTGATGTACTGCAGAGCACTGTTGCACCGCCCCGGCGCATGACCCTCGGCCACCTGCGGGCCCCTGCAGGAAAACGAGGGGTGCCGAACAGGTAGGAACTGCGAACGTTGGCCCGTGAGCAGGTCTCAGTCCGGCGAGATCCTTGGCCTGCAGGTAGGTCTGGGCGCCCGAGCTGACGGCAGATCCTGACGGCAACGCTGACGGACAAGAAACGGCAAGGAAGGCAGCCAGCGCCCGGCAGCCGGGGAGGGCGTGCGGCTTCGCCGAGCCTGTGCGAGAGGTCCAACGAGCTTACAAAGCAGATGTCGGCGGTTCGAAACCGTCCGCGCCCACAGAAGAGAAGGGCCAGTTCGGAGGCAGGATCCTCCCGAACTGGCCCTTGATCGTTTGTGGGGTCTCAGTCCGGTTGTGTCACCAGCGTGTCGGATCCTGTTGCGGGGTACCTCTTGGCCAGCCATTCCTCGACCGCAGTCTTGGACGTGTATCCGTGCTGGCGGAGGAGATCCACGATGTCGCGCCCGCAGATCAGGACCACCGGGTGTCCATCGTCACGGATCTCCTTCTGCATCTGCCGGTTGAAGAAGGACGTCGTGACGAGGACACCGAAGTTTCGGTGCCGGAGGCGTGAGATCAGTCGGCTTCCCTCGTTCACGCCGACAGCCTGGTCGGGAGACTTGCACTTGGCTTCCAGGGCGAAGTCGATGGCGATCCGGTCCGTCGGAGGGCCCAGGTAGTACTGTCCTACGGCGTCGCGCCCTCCGTCACGGCTCCGGCGGGTCACCTCGACCTCGCCGGTCGCCGGCGCGAGCAGGCGCCACAGCTCCACTGCGCACGGCTCGAAGTCGTGTTCCCGACCACGGAAGTGCTCGCGGATTGTTGCCAGGATCTCCAGGGAGTTCGGGTCGTCGGGCAGCTGTTCCGCCCTGCCACGGATGACGGTCGTCGCAGGGGCGGTGAGTGGGAGGTAGGAGCGGGTTTCGATCCAGATGCGCCACGCATCGGGGCAGCCGCCTCCCAGGGGGTCTCCGCCCTGGACGAGGTGCTGGATCCACCTGCGTGGAACGACCGCCTGGTCGAGCACCGTGAACCGGGCGCGGTAGTTCTGGAACCGCTCGCCGCCGGTTGTGCGCCAGATGGCGGCGAGTTCGTCATCGGAGGTAAGAGCAGGGCCTCCCGGTGCGAGAAGTCCGCGGAACCGGACGCCGCGACCGGTGGCGCCAGCCTTCTCGAAGAGTAGGAACGGAGGTATTCGGTGCCGCTCCGCCGGACCCGCGTGGGAGGCAGCGAAGACATCCCGGAGGAGCAGGTTGCCGCCGGGGTTCGTCCCGTGCAGCTCGTGCCCGGGCTTCTTGTTGTCTCCGTAGTAGGTGAACGTTCCGGTCTGCGGATCGAGAGCGTCCGGCCAGTCGGGCTCCCGGCCGGTCGTGTAGAGGACGGCCAGGCGGACGTCTTGATTCCAGGGCGATCCGGCGAGCCGGAAGCCGCCCTGGTTGCCCACCTTCGGGACCAACTTGCTGATCGGGTCGTCCGAGATGTTGCCCTTGGTGCCACCCGGATAGAACGCGTCGAGGTGGAGATCGACATCGGTCAGCTCATCGAACGCTGCTGCGGGATGCGCGGTCTGTGATGAGGAAGCGCTGAGGGCAGGCACGTACGCAGGCTCCGTTCTGGGCAATTGGCAGTACGTATGTACGAATATGGAGTCTCTCGCGGGAACGATCAGCCGCTGGCACTGGGGGCGCGGTCGTGGGGGACAAAGGAGTACAGCTGGTCCGAGCAAGGTCGATAGCAGCTGTGTGAGCGAAGTGGCTACTGACTGGCATCCGTAGCCGGGCTGCCGCGCTCGGAGTGCTTGTGGAAGCGGGAACCTCAGTCGCCAATGGCGACGGCCGCGTGCTGGCCGTCCGGCGAGCCGTGAACGGCGCTGAGGAGCCACCCCGCGGATGCCTGGAACTCGCCGGGAGCGTCGAGGACCGCGTGCGCCGAGAGGCGTTCGAGGAGACCGGAATCAAAGTGATCGTCGAACGGGCTCACCGGCGTGCACAGCGACGTGGCGCGCCGGGGTGCAGTCGTGGTCCTCCGTTGCCGTCCCGAAGACGGACGTGGGCATCGGGTCTACGATCGCCGGAAGTTTTCCGCGGACCGACTGGCCACCGGGCTCAGGCGGGGCGGTGGCCGAAGTGGGTCCAGGTGCTTCGGCGGCGGGCGATGGCGAAGACGGCTGCGGCGCGGTGGGCTTCGAGGAGGGGAGGGCGGGAGGCGAGGATGTCCGTGATCCGGGTGCCGTCGACCACATCGACGGCGGGGGTTCCCTTGTGGGTCAGGGTCCGGGCGCCCACGACGGCGATCACGGGGTGCACCGGGATCGCTAGGCCGCACCAGTGGTGCAGGAGTTCGGCGGTCCTGCTGCCTTCGAGGCTGGACTTCTCGATGTACGGGTAGCTGTTGCGGTTGACGGTGATGCGCTTGTCGCCGACCCAGACCGTGGCGTCGGGGTGGTGCTTGGTGTTCACGGTGAACACGCCGGGCGGTCCGATCACCACGTGGTCGATGTCCGCGCCGTTCGGGAGCGGGACGGCGTGCAGTACGTACCAGCCGTGGGCGCGCAGGCCGTCGAGCAGCCCGCCGACGAACCTCTCCCCGTCGAGTCCCTTGCTCAGCTCGGAGCGGGTGAGGTCGTCGCCGGAGAGTCTGGCCGCCACGCGGACCAGCCAGGTCCGCTTGCTCTGATCGGCCTGGATCATGCCCCGGACGCCTTCTCCGGGACGGTTCGAGGCGAGGTCGTCGTCGACCGTGAACGGCGGCAGGGCGGGCAGCACCCCTGGCGGGGAGGTCCGGTGGACCACGGTCAGGGGCGGGATCGCCCGGCCGCAGGTCCGGCACCACTCCCTGACCTTGTCGAGGGCCGACGATTCATGGCGGGAGTCGGTGATCGTGACGACCCCGGTCAGGCAGTCCAGCCACGCGACCGCCTGGCCGCGGGGGCCGGCCAGATTGACGTACAGCCGGTCCTTGTCCGCCCGCCGCCACGGCTTGACCGTCAGTTCCGCCACGTTGCCCCCTCCGCTCCGGCCCTGACACGAGATCAGCACGCGGCGCGCACTCTGACAAGAAGGCCGTGACAAGAAGGCCGTCGGTCGAGCAGGACGGGGCGTACGGTTTCGTGGTCGGCCTGCGGGGTGGGAGGGAAGGGGAAGCGGATGGTGGCGGAGGAGTTGTTCGAGGTTGCGTCGGGGTTGCCGGGGGTGACGGACGACGAGGCGTTCGGGCCGGGGGTGACGGTGTTGAAGGTGGAGGGGAAGGTGTTCGCGGTGCTGGGGGAGGAGCGGGTGACGCTGAAGTGCGAGCCGGGGCTGGCGGTGCATCTGCGGGGGCAGTACGCGGCGGTGGGGCCCGGGTACCACATGAACAAGCGGCACTGGATCACGGTCGTGCTGGATGCGACCGTCCCGGACGAGGAGCTGCGGGAGATGGTGGAGCACTCCTGGGAGCGGGTGGTGGCGGGGATGCCGAGGGCGGCGCGGGAGCGGTTGCTGCTGCAGCGGGGCTGACCCGGGGGCGGGGTCAGCCGGGTGCTGTGGTCGGGAGGCGGGGTGGGGTGGGGTGTGTTTGGGTGGGCGCACGCCCCGCTTGGGAGAGGTGACCTTCCGTGACCATGCCGCCGTTCGGGTCGAACGACCCGTTTTCGGATCTGCTCAGCCGGTTCTTCGGGATGAGCCCGTTGGCCTCGCCGCCCGCGGTGCAGCGGGTGCCGATCGGGCGGTTGTTGAGCGAGTCGGCGCAGGAGTTGCTCGCGGCGGCGGCCCGGCGGGCGGCCGAGGGTGGGGGGAGCGATCTCGACACCGGGCATCTGATGTGGGCGGCCACCCGGGTGGATCCGTCGCGGCGGATGCTGGAGCGGGCGGGGGTGGATCCGGACCGGTTGGCGGGGGACCTGGACAAGGCGCTGCCGTCCGGGGCGCAGGTGTCGGGGGAGGAGGGGCGGCCGGCGCTGACGCCGGCGGCCAAGCGGGCGCTGCTGGCGGCGCACGCGCGGTCGCAGGCGGCGGGGGCCTCGTACATCGGGCCGGAGCACATCCTCGGCGCGCTGCTGGAGGAGGAGCGGTCGGGGGCGGGGACGGCGGTGCGCAACGCGGCGCCGTCGCAGGACGCGCTGCGCTCGGTGCTGGACGGGCGCAGCACGGGCCGGGGCGCGGGCGGCGGCAGCGGCAGCGGGGGCGGGCAGCAGAGTGCGACGCCGACGCTGGACGAGTACGGGCGCGACCTCACCGAGGAGGCCAGGGCGGGCCGGCTGGACGCAGTCGTCGGCCGGGCCGAGGAGATCGAGCAGACCGTCGAGATCCTGTCCCGCCGGACCAAGAACAACCCGGTGCTGATCGGTGAGCCGGGCGTCGGCAAGACGGCGATCGTGGAGGGGCTGGCGCAGCGGATCGTCTCGGGGGACGTGCCGCAGATCCTCAAGGAGAAGCGGGTCGTCACGCTCGACCTCACCGCGCTGGTGGCCGGTTCCAAGTACCGGGGCGAGTTCGAGGAGCGGCTGAAGAACGTGATCGACGAGGTCACGGCGGCCGAGCAGAGCGTGATCCTGTTCCTCGACGAGCTGCACACCGTGGTCGGCGCGGGCGGCGGGGGAGAGGGCTCGATGGACGCGGGCAACATCCTGAAACCGGCCCTGGCCCGGGGCGAGTTGAGCGTGGTCGGCGCGACCACCCTGGACGAGTACCGCCGGTACGTGGAGAAGGACGCGGCGCTGGAGCGCCGCTTCCAGCCGGTGCTGGTGCCCGAGCCGACGGTGGAGGAGACGGTCGAGATCCTCCGGGGCCTGCGCGACGCCTACGAGGCGCACCACCAGGTGCGGTTCACGGACGAGGCGCTGGACGCGGCCGCGACCCTGTCGGACCGCTACGTCAGCGACCGGTTCCTGCCGGACAAGGCGATCGACCTGCTGGACCAGGCCGGCGCGCGGGTGCGGCTGCGCAGCCTGGGCGGGTCCACGGTCGCGATGCCGGTGCGGGACCGGATCACCAAGCTGCGCCGGGAGCTGGAGGAGGCGGTGGCGGACGAGGAGTTCGTCCGGGCCGCCAATCTGAAGACCGAGCTGCGGCAGACCGAGGACGAGCTGGCGGCGGTGGCCGAGGCCCGCGAGGAGGTCGTGGCGGTCACCGCGGACGACATCGCGCAGGTGCTCTCGGGGCGGACCGGCATCCCGGTCGCCGAGTTGAACGCGACCGAGCGCGAGCGGCTGCTCCGGCTGGAGGAGCATCTGCACGAGAAGGTGATCGGGCAGGACCGGGCGGTCACCGCGGTGGCCCAGGCGGTCCGTCGCGGCCGGGCGGGGATGGGCGATCCGGACCGCCCTACCGGCTCCTTCCTGTTCCTCGGCCCGACCGGTGTCGGCAAGACCGAGCTGGCCAAGGCGCTGGCCGCGCTGCTGTTCGGCGACCCGGACCGGATGATCCGCTTCGACATGAGCGAGTTCCAGGAGAAGCACACCGTCTCCCGGCTGGTCGGTTCCCCGCCCGGGTACGTCGGTTACGACGAGGCCGGGCAGCTCACCGAGGCGGTGCGTCGCAAGCCGTACAGCGTGCTGCTCTTCGACGAGGTGGAGAAGGCCCACCCGGACGTCTTCAACCTGCTGCTCCAGGTGCTGGACGACGGCCGGCTGACGGACTCCCAGGGGCGCACGGTCGACTTCCGCAACACCGTGCTGATCATGACGAGCAACATCGGCTCGCAGCGGATCCTCGACCACGCGGGTGACGTCGACCAGATCCGCGACGATCTGATGCGGGACCTGCGCTCGCAGTTCCGGCCGGAGTTCCTCAACCGGATCGACGAGGTGATCGTCTTCCACGCGCTCACCCGCAAGGACCTGCTGCAGGTGGTGGACCTGCTGCTGGACCGCACTCGGCGCCGGCTGAAGGCCCAGGACGTCGACCTGGAGGTGACCGACGGGGCCAAGGAACTGCTGGTGAACCTCGGTTACCAGCCGGCGTTCGGGGCCCGGCCGCTGCGCCGCACCATCCAGCAGGAGCTGGACAACCGGATCTCGGACCTGCTGCTGGACGGCACGGTCGGGGAGGGGGACACGCTGGTCGCGGACGTGTCGGACGGGCAGCTGACGGTGACGCTGGCGCGCCCCGAGCAGAAGCAGAAGCAGGAACAGGAGCAGAAGCAGAAGCAGGAACAGGAGCAGGAGCGCGGCCCGGAGCCGGTGGTGGGAGGCGAAGGGGAGTAGCGGCCACCACCGGCCGGCGGCGCCTCACGCGCCCGGGAACACCTCGCGCAGCAGCGGGTCCGGCAGGCCGCGCCGCCCCCACTCGCGCGGGTAGCCGAGCGACACCTCCTCGAACGGCACCCCGTCGTAGCTGGTCCGCCGGGGGATGTGCAGGTGGCCGTAGATCATCGTGGCGGTGTTGAACCGGCGGTGCCAGTCCGCGGTGAGCTCGGTGCCGCACCACTGGGCGAACTCGGGGTACCAGAGGACCTCGGTGGGATTGCGGACCAGCGGGTAGTGGTTGACCAGGACCAGCGGCAGTTCGGGGTCGTGCTCGGCGAGGCGCTTCTCGGTCAGCCGGACGCGCTCGCGGCACCAGGAGTCGCGGTCCGGGTACGGGTCGGGGTGCAGGAAGCGCTCGTCCGCGCAGACCACGCCGGTCTCGTAGGCCGCGGCCAGGGACTCCTCCTTGGTGGAGGTGCCGGGGGCCCGGAAGGTGTAGTCGTAGAGCAGGAACAGCGGGGCGACCGCGACCGGGCCGCCGGCGCCGGTCCACACGGGGTACGGGTCCTCGGGGGTCACCACGCCGAGCTCGCGGCACATCTCCACCAGGTACTGGTAGCGCTCGACGCCGCGCACCTGGACCGGGTCGTTGGGGTGGGTCCACAGCTCGTGGTTGCCGGGGGCCCAGACGACCTTGGCGAAGCGTTCGGCCAGCAGGCCCAGGGCCCAGCGGATGGTAGTGGTGGACTCGGACACGTCGCCGGCCACGATCAGCCAGTCGTCGGGAGAGCCCGGGCGCAACTGCTCCACCAGGTCACGGTTCTGCTGGTAGGAGACGTGCAGGTCGCTGACCGCGAGCAGCCGGCCCCCGGTCGGTCCGCGTCGCGCGTCGTCCGTGCGGTGGTCGCGGTGCTCGCCGGTCATGTCAGCCCCCAGATGGTCTTCCTGCCGTTCCGGTCACAGTACCGGGGTCCGGCGGCCGGAACACGGCCCTCTGGTCCGGGGGTCGGTGACAGGACTCTTGACAGCACGTCATGTCCGCGCCAGCTTTGGGGCACCCCCACGCCGAGACACACCGAGAGGTCTCTCATGAAGAAGCCGCTCATAGGCACGGCCGCCGCGCTCCTGTTCGCCGGGGCGACCGCCCTGGCTGGCGCCCCCGCCGCGACCGCGTCCACCGCCACCACCAGCACGAACGTCACGTCGCCGCAGGCCGGGAAGGTCGCCGCCGTCACGTTCGCCGGGACGGTGGCGCTGAGCAACTGCTCCGGCTCGCTGGTCCGGTTCCCCGCCTCGACCGCCAACGACCCGGCCCTGGTGCTCTCCAACGGCCACTGCCTGGAGACCGGTATGCCCGGCCCCGGCCAGGTGGTCACCAACCAGGCCTCCAGCCGCAGCTTCACCCTGCTCAACGCGAGCGGCGGTTCGCTCGGCACGGTGAAGGCCAGCAAGATGGTCTACGGCACCATGACCGACACCGATGTGTCGATCTACCAGCTGAACACCACGTATGCCGCGATCCAGTCCCGTTACGGCATCGCCCCGCTGACCGTCGCGGCCACCCACCCCGTCCAGGGCAGCTCGATCAAGGTCGTCTCCGGGTACTGGAAGAAGATCTACTCCTGCTCGGCCGACGGCTTCGCCTACCGGCTCAAGGAAGCGGACTGGACCTTCAAGGACTCCCTCCGCTACACCTCCACCTGCAACGTCATCGGCGGCACCTCCGGCTCCCCGGTGGTCGACGCCAACAGCGGGCAGGTCGTCGCGGTGAACAACACCATCAACGAGGACGGTCAGCGCTGCACGCTGAACAACCCGTGCGAGGTGGACCAGAACGGCGCGGTGACCGTCCGCCGGGGCATCGGCTACGCCCAGGAGACGTACACCATCCCCGCCTGTTTCGGCACCGGCAACAAGCTCGACCTCACCAGGGCCGGCTGCACTCTGCCGCGCCCCTGACCGGCGCTTTTTCCCCGATGGGCCATCCGCGACCGGCGGGTGGCCCATTCGGCCGTCTACCGGACGGCCGGTCCGTCCGGCGGCGGCGCGCCGACTGCCGGAGAGTTCGGACCAGAACACCGCACAGTTCCGTTGACCCGATGGAGAGTTGATGACCACCACGATCAGAAGGCTGCTGGTAGCCGTTCTGCTGATACCGCTGCTCGGCCTGGGCCTGGCCCCGACGGCGCTCGCCCGGTCCGCCGGGACGACGACCGGCCCCGAGGGCGTCGCGGCCTCGGTCGCCGACGACCCGTCGGCCGACATCAAGGCCCGGCTGGCCGGGATCCCCGGCATGACCGTCACCGAGGAGCAGCCCACCACCACCGGCCACCGCTACTTCCTGCTCACCTACACCCAGCCGATCGACCACGCCCGCCCCTGGCTGGGCACCTTCCAGCAGCGGCTGAGCGTGCTGCACCGGGGCTACGACCGGCCGACCGTGTTCTACACCAACGGCTACACGCTGCGCACCACCCCCTCGCGCACCGAGCCGGCCCGGCTGGTCGACGGCAACCAGGTCTCCATCGAGTACCGCTACTTCACGCCGTCGCGCCCCGAGCCCGCCGACTGGAGCAAGGCCGGCATCAAGCAGGCGGCCACCGACGCGCACCGGCTGATCACCGCGCTGAAGCGGATCTACCACCAGGAGTGGCTGTCCACCGGCGCCTCCAAGGGCGGCATGTCCTCCACCTACCACCGGCGCTTCTTCCCGGACGACGTGGCCGGCACCATCGCCTACGTCGCCCCGAACGACGTCGACGACCGCGAGGACTCCGCCTACAGCCGGTTCTTCCGCAACGTCGGGACCCCGGAGTGCCGGGCCGCGCTGACCGCCACCCAGCGTGAACTGCTGGCCCGCCGCGACCGGCTGGAGCCCCGCTACGCCGCCGACAACGCCACCGCCGGCTCCACGTTCACCACCATCGGCAGCGCCGACAAGGCGTACGAGCTGGCCGTGCTGGACTCGGTCTGGGCGTTCTGGCAGTACAGCCTGGCGGCCGACTGCGTGAACGTCCCGGGCGCCGCCGGCACCGACGACGCGCTGTACGCCTGGCTCGACACCCAGTCCGGCATCACCGGCAACAGCGACCAGGCGCTCGCCGGGTACACCGCGTACTACTACCAGGCCGGCACCGAGCTGGGCTCGCCCTCCTTCGACGTCTCGGCCCTCAAGGGCCTGCTGCACTACGACTACAAGGAGCTGTACGCGCCGCGCACCTATGTGCCGCGTTCGATCCCGATGCGCTTCGACCCGTCCGCGATGCGCGACATCGACCGCTGGGTGCGGAACTCGGCCGAGCGGATCATCTACGTCTACGGCCAGAACGACCCGTGGGGCGCCGAGCCGTTCCGGCTCGGGTGGGGCAGCGAGGACAGCTACGTCTACACGGTGCCGGGGGGCAACCACGGCTCCAACATCTCCAAGCTCCCGGCCGACGAGTCGGCGGCCGCCACCGCGAAGGTGCTGGAGTGGGCCGGTCTCGGTACGGACGCCTCGGCCCGCGCGCTGAAGGGGCAGTACCAGGTGCCGCCGATCGGCCCGCTGGACGTCGAGGGGCTGAAGCAGGACCGCGTCCGGCTGTAGTCCGGACCGCCCGCCTTGGCGGGACCGCCCGCCTTGGCGGGACCGCCCGCGTCGGCGGGACCACCCGCCTCGGCGGGAGCGCCCGCGCTCGCGGGACCGTACGAAGCGAGGGCCGCCCGGTGGACGGGCGGCCCTCCGCCGTTCCCGGGCCCGCGCCGCCGCCCCCGGAGCGTTTCGGGAAGGGGGCGCGAGGCACCTCCCCGAAGCGGTGAATCAGTGCTTCAATGCTTCCATGGCCTACCGTCGCACCCCCGCCGTGCAAGCCCGACTGGACGCCCAGCGCGAGGCGGTGCTCCAGGCCGCGGTCGGCCTGCTCGCCGAGCGCGGCTACGGCGGCTGCAGCATGGCCGCGGTGGCCGAACGGGCCGGTATCGCCACCGGCTCGATGTACGGGCACTTCGCCAACAAGGCCGAACTCTCGGTCGAGCTCTTCCGTCGGGTGGTCACCCGGGAGGTGGCCGCCGTGCACGAGGCCGTCGCCCGGCACGACACCCCCCGGGACCGGATCGCGGCCGTCGTGGAGACCTTCGCCGCCCGCGCCCTGCGCGCCCCCCGGCTCGCCCACGCGCTGCTGGTCGAACCGGCCGACACCGTGGTGGACGCCGAGCGCCTGGTCTTCCGCCGCACCTTCCGCGACGTGCTCGCCGCCGAGATCGCCACCGCGCTCGCCGCCGGACGGCTGCCGCCCCAGGACCCGCAGCTGACCGCCGCCGCGATCGTCGGCGCGACCGCCGAGGCCCTCACCGGCCCGCTCGCCGCGGTACCCCCGCACGGCCCCGGGGCCGTCCCCGACGCCGTGGTCCCCGCCCTCGTCTCCTTCACCCTCCGAGCGCTTGGAGAACGCGATGACAGCGACGCATGAGGTCACCAACCAGGTCCCGCCCCCGTACGGGCACGACACCGCCGCCGACCCCGCGCTGCTCGCCGCCCTGCACCGGGCCGGCGCCGGCTGGGCCGAGCCCGAACTGCGCGCCCTCGGCCGGCTGGCTGGCTCCGAGCAGGCCGCCGAGTGGGGGCGGCTGGCCAACGAGCACCCGCCGGTGCTGCGCACCCACGACCGCTTCGGCCACCGGATCGACGAGGTCGAGTTCCACCCGTACTGGCACGAGCTGATGCGCACCGCCGTCGGCCACGGTCTGCACGCCGCCCCCTGGCGGGACGACCGGCCCGGCGCGCACACCGCCCGCGCCGCCAAGTTCCACGTCTGGAGCCAGGTCGAGGCCGGCCACACCTGCCCCGTCTCGATGACCTACGCCGCCGTTCCCGCGCTGCGCACCACCCCCGCGCTGGCCGCCGAGTTCGAACCGCTGCTCGCCGCCACCGAGTACGACTTCGGACTGCGCGAGCCGCACGGCAAGCGCGGTCTGATCGCCGGCATGTCGATGACCGAGAAGCAGGGCGGCTCGGACGTCCGCACCAACACCACGACCGCCGTCCCGCAGCCCGACGGGAGCTACCGGCTCACCGGCCACAAGTGGTTCACCTCGGCGCCGATGTCCGACCTCTTCCTCACCCTCGCCCAGGCGCCGGGCGGGCTCAGCTGCTTCCTGCTGCCGCGCGTCCTGCCGGACGGCAGCCGCAACCGGCTCCGCCTCCAGCGGCTCAAGGACAAGCTCGGCAACAAGTCCAACGCCTCCGCCGAGATCGAGTACGAGGAGGCGTACGGCCTGCTGGTCGGCGAGGAGGGGCGCGGGGTGCGGACCATCATCGAGATGGTCAACACGACCCGGCTCGACTGCACCATCGGCGCCGCCGCCGGGATGCGGCTCGGGTCCACCCGGGCGGTCCAGCACGCCCTGCACCGGCGGGCGTTCGGCCGGGCGCTGGTCGACCAGCCGTTGATGCGCAATGTGCTCGCCGACCTCGTGGTGGAGTCCGAGGCCGCCACCACCGTGGCGATGCGGCTCGCCCAGGCCACCGACGCCGCGCTCGCCGGGGACGAGCGGGAGGCGCTGGTCCGTCGGCTCGGCCTGGCCGTCGCCAAGTACTGGGTCTGCAAGCGCGGTCCGGCGCACGCCGCCGAGGCCCTGGAGTGCCTGGGCGGCAACGGCTACGTCGAGGAGTCCGGCATGCCCCGGCTCTACCGGGAGGCGCCGCTGGTCTCGATCTGGGAGGGCTCCGGCAATGTCGCCGCCCTGGACGCGCTGCGCGCCATGGCCAAGCATCCGGAGACCGTCGACGCCCTCCTCGGCGAGCTGGACGCGGCGGCGGGCGCCGACCGCCGGCTGGACGCGGCCGTCGCCGGGCTGCGCAAGCAGCTCACCGACCTCGACCAGCTGGAGTACCGCACCCGCCGACTGGTGGAGGCGATGGCGCTGGCCTTCCAGGGCTCGCTGCTGGTCCGGTACGGGGACCCGGCGGTCGCCGACGTGTTCTGCGCCTCCCGGCTCGGCGGCGACCACGGCGGCGCGTTCGGCACCCTGCCGCCCGGACCGGACGTCGCGGCGATCATCGACCGCGCCCGGCCCGTCCCGGCCGCATGAGCGCGCCCGACCCCGTCGCCGAGGCGGCCGGGGTGCGCGCCTTCTGGCAGCGCCTCGGCCTGCCCGGACTGATCGACGTGCACACCCACTTCATGCCGAAGAACGTGCTGGACAAGGTGTGGGCGTACTTCGACGCGGCCGGCCCGCTGACCGGCCGCCCCTGGCCGATCGCCTACCGCGAGGCGGAGGAGCAACGGGTCGCCCGGCTGCGGGAGTTCGGCGTCCGGGCGTTCACCGCGATGCTCTACCCGCACAAGCCGGGGATGGCCGAGTGGCTGAACGCCTGGGCCTCGGACTTCGCCGCCCGCACCCCCGACTGCCTGCACACCGCGACCTTCCACCCCGAGCCGGGCGCGCCCGGCTACGTGGCCCGGGCACTCGCCGACGGCGCCCGGGTGTTCAAGGCGCACCTCCAGGTCGGCGGCTACGACCCGGCGGACGAACTGCTCGACGAGGTCTGGGGACTGCTCGCGGAGAGCGGTACACCGGTGGTCACCCACTGCGGCTCCGGACCCGTCCCGGGCAAGCACACCGGCCCCGGCCCGATCGCCGCGGTGCTCGCCCGGCACCCCCGGCTGGTCCTGGTGGTGGCCCACCTCGGCCTGCCCGAGTACACCGACTTCCTCGACCTCGCCGAGCGGTACCCCGGTGTCCGGCTGGACACCACCATGGCGTTCACCGACTTCTCCGAGCGGGAGACCCCCTTCCCGCCGGCCGAGCTGCCCCGGCTGCGCGCCCTCGGGGACAAGGTGCTGCTCGGCACCGACTTCCCCAACATCCCCTACCGGTACGGGCACCAGCTGGACGCGCTGGACCGGCTCGGGCTGGGGGAGGACTGGCTGCGGGCCGTCTGTCACGACAACGCGGCCGCGCTGTTCCGTCTCTGACGGTCAGTCAAGACCGTTCAGCAGGGGGAGGGCCCGGCCGTGGAGGCCCGGCGCGGCGGCCAGGAGGGCGTCCGCGGCGGGCGTCCACGGGGCCCCGGCGGCGTCCGTGACCGCCGCGCCCGCCTCCGCCGCGACCAGCGCGCCGGGCAGCAGATTGGCCGCGTCCGCGCCGAACTCCCAGAACAGGCCCAGGTGTCCGGAGCCGACCTGGGCCACCTGGAGCGAGGTCGGCCCCAGATTGCGGACGGCCAGCACCGATCCCGCCACCGCCGACAGCGAGGCGCCCGCCCGGCGCAGCGCCACCGGGTCGGCGGCCACCCCCGGCGGCTGGCTGGTCCCGGCCACCGCCGCCGCCAGCTCCCGCTCCACGGCGGCGATCGGCCGCCCGTCCAGCTCCGCCCCGCCGCCGCGCACCGCCCGGTAGGTGCGGGCGCCGAGCTGCGGCGTGTGCACCACGGCCAGCACCGCCGCGCCGTCGCGCACCAGGGTCGCGGTCACCGCCCACTGCGGCAGTCCGAGCAGGAACTGCACCGCGCCGTCCATGGCGTCGCACAGCCACCACTCGCCCCCGGCCGGCACCGTGCCCTCGAACTCGTCCTCCAGCAGGCCCGCCTCCGGGCGCAACGCGCCCAGCCGCGCCCGGAGTTCGGCGGCCGCCGGGTCGTCGAACGCGGCGAACCGCGCCATCGCCCCGGCCAGGCCGAACTCCGGGCAGGGCTCGGCCGGCCGCCGTTCGGCCAGTCGCGCGCCGACCTCCCGGACCGCCGCCTCCACGGCCGGCAGCAGCGTCCGCAGTTCCCGCACCTCGATGTCGCCCATGGTCCCTCTCCCGTTCCTCGTGCTCGTGCGGTCAAGGAGTACCGTCGGAGCGCCCGGACAGGACGTCCGGTGCGGGACGGACGACGGAGATCGGACACCATGGACGTCGCTGCTGCTGATCCGGACACCGTGCTGGACACCCTGGACCGCCGGCTGGTCTGCGCGCTCCAGGTGAACGGCCGGGCCGGGGCCGGGAGGATCGCCGAGGTGCTCGGCGTCTCCCCGCGCACGGTCACCCGCCGGCTCGTCCGGCTCCAGCAGACCGGCCTGGTCCGGGTGGTCCGGATGCCCGACGTCGAGGACGCGGCGGTCGGCGCGCTGCTGCTGCGGATCCGGGTGCTGCGGGGCAAGGGCGAGGCCGTGGCGCGGGCGCTGGCCGAGCGGCCGGACGTGCCCTTCGTCGACGTCATGCTCGGCGACCAGGAGGTGGGGGCGGTGATGCTCACCGGGGCCGGTGCCCGCGACCGGCTGCTGAACGGGCAGCTGCCCGCCACCGCCGCGGTCACCGAGACCACCGTCCACGCCGTGCTGCACGCCTTCGCGGACGCCGGCCAGTGGCGCTCCGGCCACCTGGAGGAGGCCGAGGCGGCCGCGCTCGCCGAACCGCCGGTCGCCCGCCGGGCCGCCGGGAGCGTGCCGCTGGACGGGCTGGACCGCGACCTGCTGGCCCGGCTCGGCGAGGACGCCCGGCAGTCGCACGCGATGCTGGCGGCGGCGGCCGGCACCCCCGAGTCCACCGTCCGGCGCCGGCTGCACCGGCTGGACGCGGCCGGGCTGCTGCGCACCCATGTCACCGTCGACCCCCGGCTGTTGGGGCTCGCGGTGGACGCCAACCTGTGGCTGGACGTGCCGCCGGGCCGGCTCGCGGCCGTCGGCGCCGCGCTCGGCCGGCACCCGCAGGTGCACGGTGTGTTCGCGACCAGCGGGCCGGCCAATCTGATGGCCGCGGTGTTCTGCCCGGACCACGGCGGCCTCTACCGGTTCGTCACGGACACCCTGGGCCCGCTCGGCGTGGGCCGCGCCGAGACGGTGATCGTCGCGCGGGCGGTCAAGCGCGCGGGCGTGCCGCTGCGGCCGCCGGGCGCCGAGGCACTCCGGCCGCGCGCCTCCCGGCCCTGACCCGGCCGTAGGAGGCGGAGGATGACCCCGGAGGTAATCGACGGCCGTCCGCCCGCCCGGCACAGTGGTGCCCACCCGGCGGCGGAGCGCCGACCGGGACCCCACCCCACCGCCGGAGGCCGATCCGCCATGTCCGCCCACACCGTCGCCACCGCCCGTCGTACCGCCCCCGCCTCCTGGACGGCGCTGCGCCGCTTCCTCGCCCTCGACGCCGTGGTCAGCGGCGGCAACGGCCTCGCCTACCTGGCCTTCTCCGGGCCACTGGCCGAACTGCTGGGCGTCGGCCGCTCGACCCTGCTCGAACTCGGCGCCGTGCTGGCGGCCTTCGGACTGGCGGTCGGTCTGCTGGCGGCCCGGCCGCAGCCCTCGCGGACCGCGGTGCGGGCGGTGATCGACATCAACCTGGGCTGGACGGTGCTCAGTCTGGTGGCGATGGAGCTGTGGTTCGAGCCGACCACCGCCGGTTATGTCTGGATCCCGTTGCAGGCCGCCTCGGTGGCCGGCTTCGCCGTGCTCCAGTTCACCACCCTCCGCCGCGTCCCGGCCTGAAGGCCTGAACGCCTGAAGGCCCGGAAGCCCGAGGGTGCTACCGCTCCGCCCCCACGGCGGCCAGGAGGAACGCGGCCGTCTCCGTGTCGGCCGGGAGGAAGGCCTCCAGGGCCAGTTCGGAGACGGTCACGTCCATCGGCGTGTTGAAGGTCGCGATGGTCGACAGGAACGACAGCACCCGCCCCTCGTGCGCGATCCGCAGCGGGAGCGCGAACGGGAACAGCTCGGTGTGGTCCTCCTCGGCCGCCTCCGCCACGCCCGGCGGCTCCGGGTAGGCCCGCACCTCCTCCAGCAGCAGCCGCAGCGGCGCCGAGCGGACCAGTCCGAGCTGCTGCTCCATCCGCTCCAGCAGGTGCCGCCGCCACTGCCGCAGGTTCACGATCCGCGGTGCGAGCCCCTCCGGGTGCAGGGTGATCCGGACGGCGTTCAGCGGCGGCTCCAGCAGGTGCGGCGCGACGCCCGCCAGCAGCAGCCCGAGCGCGCGGTTGGCCGCGAGCACCCGGAAGGACCCGTCGACGACCAGCGCCGGGTACGGGTCGTGGGCGGCGAGCAGCCGTTCCATGCCGGAGCGCAGCGCCGCCATCGAGGGGTCGTCCAGCCGCTTCTCCGGGTAGAGCGGCGCGTAGCCGGCGGCCAGCAGCAGGGCGTTGCGCTCCCGCACCGGGACGTCGAGGTGCTCGGCGAGCCGGAGCACCAGCTCCTGGCTGGGCCGGGAGCGGCCGTTCTCGACGAAGCTGAGGTGCCGGGCCGAGGAGTCGGCCAGCAGGGCGAGCTGCAGTTGGCTGAGCCGCCGTCGTTCGCGCCAGCCGCGCAGCAGCGGCCCTATGCCCGCCCCGGTGCCGGGCCCCATCCCCGCCATGATCGTCATGGCGGGACAGTACTACTGCGACGCGGGGCGGTCAGACGCCGGTGGTCGATCCCGGCCGGACGATCATCAGCACCACCACGACCGCCCAGAGCAGGTTGAACACGCCCGCCGTCATCGGCAGCAGTTTCAGCCCGCGGACGGCCCTGCCGTGCTCCTCCGCGTCGGGCTCCAGGGCGAGGGCGTCGACCGCGGCCTGCTGCGCGGGCAGCACGAACAGCAGCAGGGCGAGGGCGGCGACGGCGGTCAGCACCATCGAGGCGATCAGCCAGGACTGCCCGAGCACGTCCATCACCTGGGCGACCCCGATGCCGAGGACCGGCACCGCGATCCCGAGCAGCGCGTAGACCTGGGTGATCCGGTGCAGCTGCCGCAGCATGCCGGCGTCGGCCGCCCGCTCGGGCCCGCCGGCCAGCGCGGCGGCCGCCCGGCGCGGAAACATGCTGACGGCCACGGCCACCGGGCCGATGAACAGCACCGAGGCGAGGACGTGCAGGCTCAGCAGGAATTTGGCCATGGCGGGCACCCTTGCGGTTCAGCGGGGCGGCCCGGCGGCGGTCGTGGCGCGGGCAGCCGGGGCGGACGGTTCTCATCGCCCCGTCGAGGACGCTAACACCGCTTATCCGACCGCCTTCCACCCAGGTCGGAGCAGCCACCCAGGTCGGAGCAGCCACCCGGGTGGGAGCGGCCGCGACCGCGGGCCGTCCCGGGTCAGAGCGCGGAGAGCTCGACCACCCGCGGCGGCAGCCCGCAGACCGCCGCGACGGCCGCGCCGTGCGACTCGTCGGCCCAGTCGAGCAGCTCCAGGTCCTCGAAGCGCCCGAGCAGCGGACGGCCGCCGGGCAGGTCCAGCGGGAGCCCGGAGAGGTCGACGGCGGCGAGGCCGTCCAGGGTGGTCCGGCCGACCTTGATCAGCGCCTCCTTGCGGACCCAGAGCCGCAGGAAGGCGCGTGCCGGGTCGGCGTGCGCCCGGACCTGCCGCAGCTCCTCCTCGGTGAGCACCCGGGGGGCGACGTCGAGCAGGGTGCCGCCCCGGTCGACGAGCTCGACGTCGACGCCGATCGGCCGGTGACCGGCGGCGGCGGCGACCACGCCCTTGGTGTGCGAGAGGCTGACCGAGATCCCGGGGTGGTCGGGCAGGTAGGGCTTGCCGTGGTCGCCCTTGCCGCAGTCGGGGCAGTGCTGGGCGAGCGTCAGCGCGGCCGCCGGGACGCCGAGCAGCCGGGCCGCGCAGAGCCGGACCAGGACGTGCCCGGCGGTGAAGTCGACCCGCCCGGACTCGTACCGGAAACGGGCGGCGCGCTCCTTCTCGACCTCGGTGAGCAGGTGCTCCCCGGCCTCGGGGTGGCGCAGTACGTCGGCGCTCGCGGCGACGGTGGCGATCGCGTCGGCGGCACCGGTCGCGTCGGTCGCGCGGGCTGCGTCGGTCACGTCGGTCGCGTCGGAGGTCCTGCCGGCGGAAGTCATGCCTCCAACCTAGCGGGGCCGCGCGCGGCCCGGAAGGACACGGTCGGCCGGTCCGACCGGAGCATTGTCGGATCGCCGCTGATGGTCTGTAGGGTATGGATGGTCCGATTTGATAGGTAATTTCCGGTATCCCGGGATTCTCCGTCAATGGGCCGGGATGGTCGGGAATCGTCTGGAATCTGGCAGGTGCTGCTCCACCTGCTTTTTCTCTGTGCGGAGGAATGTGCCGATGGGTCAGGGACAGGGAACCGGTGCGCCGGGTCGCGACAGGACCACCGTGGAGCGTCCGCCGTCCCCCGGCGGGCGGACGGCCGTCCGGGTCGCGGTGGCGACCGCCGTCGCGATGCTGCCGCTGGCGGCGGTGCTGACGGTGGGTTCGGCCGCTCCGCTGACCCCGCCGCTGGGGCCGTGCAGCGGGCCGGACTGCCCCGCGGTCTGGCCGTCGCCGCCGACCAACGGGGACTTCGCCGGCCGGGACGCCTCCATCACCGTCTTCACCGGCGGCAACTACCTGGTCGCCGGCCGGGCGGCCGAGGCCGAGGGAAAGATCGTCACCCTCGGCAACTTCGAGATCAACAAGAGCGAGGGCGGCGGCGCCTTCAACGCGGGTGTGGTCGGTGTCGGCTCGCGGGTGGTCCCGCCGAACGGCAGCGACTTCCTGACCGTCGGCGGCAATGTCACCGTCCAGCCCGGCAACAGCCTGCTGATCGGCGGCAGCGACTCCAAGGGCGAGGCCTTCGGCAACCTGCGCTACGCGGGCACGCTCACCGGCACGGTCTCCATCGACCCGACCGGCCAGGCGATCAAGGATCCCGACGCGGCCGCGCCGTACCAGTCGGTGCTCACGCAGATCGAGGAGGTCTCGGCCTGTGTGGCCAAGGCCACCGCCACCGGCACCGTCGCCGTCACCAGCAGCGAGGCGACCTTCACCGGCGACGGGACCAGTGCGAAGCAGGTCTTCAACGTCCCCGGGAACCTCGCCGCGCCGAACGGCGGGCAGATCGGCCTGGTGTTCAACAACATCCCGGCCGGTGCCACCGTCGTGGTCAACATGCTGGCGGACAACCCGGTGATCAACACCTACACCGGCACCGGCCTGGCGGGCGACCCGACCACCGAGATGCGCTCCCGGCTGATGTGGAACTTCCCGACCTCCACCGGCGCGCAGATCCTCGGCAGCGCGCAGTTCCAGGGCTCGGTGATGGCCGGCAACCCGGCCGGCACCACGACGATCACCATGCCGGGCATGAACGGCCGGGTCTACCTGGCGGGCAACCTGGTCCAGAACGGCAACGGCGGCTACGAGATCCACAGCTACCCGTTCGACGGTGACCTGCCCGACTGCGAGGTGACGCCGAGCCCCTCGCCCACCTCGCCGTCGCCCTCGCCGACCTCCCCGACGCCTACCCCGACCCCGACCGAGACCACCACCTCGCCGGCGCCGACCTCGCCCAGCCCGACCAGTACCTCCCCGTCGCCGACGTCCCCGACCCCGACGCCCACCCCGACGCCGACGCCTACCCCGACCACCTCGCCCAGTTCCTCCAGCGCGGCGCCGACCAGCCACGGCCCGTCCAGCCACGGTCCGAGCAGCCACCACCCGGTGCCCAGCCACGGTGGCGGGGGCGGCCAGCTGCCCTCCACCGGTGCGGGCAACGCCCCGGTGGTCCTCGGGCTGGCGGGCGTGGGCCTGCTCGGCCTCGGCGCCCTCGCCGTCCTGGCCGCGCGTCGCCGCGGTCGCCACAGCTGACGCAAGCGCTGCCGTCCGTCACCAGGGCCGCCCGGTCGCTCCGACCGGGCGGCCCCGGCCGTTCCGGCCGCGGGGTTCAGCCCCCGGGCCGGTCCGGCCAGTCGTCGAGGCCCGCCGCCAGCAGGCCGAAGGCCGCCGTCACCGCGGTCACGACCCGCGCCCGGACGGCGTCCACCGGCTCGCCCGCCACCATGCCCCGGCGGACCTCGGCCAGGGCCGCCCGGTGGGCCCCGGCCAGCGCGCCCGCCACCAGCCGCGGCAGTGGATCGCCGGGCGGCGCGCCGGCCTCCTCGGCCAGGGCGCCGGCCAGTGCCTCCTCGGCGCGCTCGCCGAGCTCCAACAGCCGGGCCCGGAGCGCCGGGCTGTCCTCGACCGTCCGCCAGAACGCCGCGGCCCGCGGGTCCAGCCCGTACGTCGGCTCGGCCTCGTCCAGCCCGGCCAGGAGTTCGGCCCGGACGGCGTCCACGGGGGAGGCGCCGGGCGGCCGCTCGCGCACGACCAGGGCCAGCCGGGCGACCACCTCCTCCTGCCGGTCGAAGAAGAGGTCCTCCTTGGTCGGGAAGTAGTTGAAGACCGTGTTGACGGCCACGCCGGCGGCCCGGGCCACCTCGGCCACCGTGACCCGCTCGAACCCGTGCTCGGCGAACAGCGCGGTCGCGGTGTCGGTGAGCAGGGTCCTGGTCTGCCGCTTCTTCTCCTCGCGAAGTCCCATACGGGAATCATAGTGCCGCACCAAACTTGCAGTGACACCAATAATTTCGGCTACGGTGGGGCCATGACCTTCACCTTCGGCATCTACCCCGGCGGCCTGCTCGGCGACGAGAACGGCGTGATCGTCCCCGTCCGCCCGGACGACCCTGCCCGGATCACCGCCGCGCTGCGCGAACTCCAGGGCACCGCACCGGTCCTGCTGGTCCGTGCCTACCGCTCGTACCCGCCGGGCCCGGCCCTGCCGCCCACCCCGGCCGAGCCGGAGCGGTACCTCGGCGAGGGGCGCCGGCTCGACCTGGTGCTCCAGTACCGGGGCCCCGGCGAGCGGCCGGACGGTTGGACCGACTTCGTCCGGCACGCGGTCCGCACCGGTGGCGGGCGGATCGGCACCCTGCAGATCTGCGAGGAGCCGAACGTCGACTCGCCGGTGCTCGACGGCTCCGCCCCGGGCGTCCTGCGGGCGCTGGTCGACGGGGTGGTCGCGGCCAAGGAGGAGGCGCTCGCCCTCGGCCTGGACCTCGCCGTGGGCTTCAACGCGGCCTTCAGTCCGGATCCGGCCGAGCCGTTCTGGTCCGCGCTCGGCGGGCTCGCCGACGAGCGGTTCCACCGCGCGCTCGACCACGTCGGCCTGGACTTCTTCCCGGACGTCTTCCGCCCGGTCCCGGCCGGGCGGCTCGGGGCGGCGGTCGAGGCGGTGCTCACCGGCTTCCGGAGGGAGGTCGTGGTCCGGGCCGGGATCGGGGCGGCGGTGCCGATCAGGGTGTGCGAACACGGCTGGCCGACCGGTCCGGACCGCTCCGAGCGGCGGCAGGCCGAGGTGGTCGAGGAGGTGGTCAGGACGACGGCCGGGCTCGCGGGGGAGCTGAACCTCTCCGGTTACAGCCACTTCGGCCTGCGCGACGCGGACAGCGCGGGGCCGGGCCTGTTCCACCGCTTCGGCCTGCTCCGTGACGACTACGCCCCCAAGCCGGCCTTCGCCGTCTACGGGCGGCTGGTCCAGGAGCTGACGGCGCCGTGACGCGAACGGTCCCGTGACGCGAAGGGCCCCGTGACGCGGACCGCGCCGTGACGCGAACGGCCCCGCACCCGGAATCCGGGTGCGGGGCCCTCGCCCGGTCCGCTCAGCGCTCGGCGGCGGGGAGTTCGTCGAAGAAGCGTTCCGCCGTGCGGCGCTCGGCGGCGACGGCGGCCACCGACTCGCCGACCAGCCGGCCGGCCAGCTCGGTGGCCAGCTGTCCGACGTCCTCCCGCAGCGCCGCCTCGGCGAACGCCCGGTCCACGGCGAGCCGCGCGTCGGCCTCGGCGAGCAGCAGGTCGCGCTCGCGCAGGCCCTCCTCGCGGGCCGCCGCGATGGCCGCCGCGCCCTCCTCGGCGGCCTGCTGCCGTATGTGCGCCGCCTCGTGCCGCGCCGCGGCCAGCTCCTGCCGGTACTCGTCCAGCGTTCGCTCGGCCTCGGCCACGATGGCGGCGGCCCGCTCCAGCCTGCCCTCCGTGGCGTCCCGCCGTTCGGCCAACACCCGCTCCGCCCGGGGCAGTACCACGCGGCCGAGCAGCCAGAGGACGAGGAAGAAGCAGGCCAGCCCGACGAGGAGTTCGACGGGCTCCGGCTTCAGCGGTCCGAGTTCCAGATCCATACGACCCTCCCAATGTCTGACGAATCGTCATCAGGGAGGCTTCCCAGGCGGATCGACGACGAAGCGTCGGCCCGGTGTGGGGGTCGTCACTCCGGTCGCCCTGGTCGCCGCAGTCGCTCGGGTGCTCCGGCTGCTCGGGTCGCCCCGGCCGCTCAGGTCACCTCGCCGCGGCGGGCGAAGCGCTCGTCCTTCCACTCGCCGCTGCCCAGCACCTCGGCGAGGTGCCGCGCGGCGTCCCACACCTCGGTGTGCGAGAGGTAGAGCGGGGTGAAGCCGAAGCGCATGAGGTCCGGCGCCCGGAAGTCCCCGATCACGCCGCGGGCGATCAGCGCCTGCACCACCGGGTAGCCGTCGGCGTGCCGCAGCGCCACCTGGCTGCCGCGCCGCTCGTGCTCGCGCGGGGTGACCACCTCGATCCCTTCGAGGTCCTCCACCAGGGAGATGAACAGATCGGTCAGCGCCAGGCTCTTCGCCCGGACGGCGGCCCGGTCGGCCCGCTCCCAGATGTCCAGCGAGGACTCCAGCGCGGCCTGGCCCAGCAGCGAGGGCGAGCTGGTGAGGAAGCGGCCGATGCCGTCCTTGGGCTCGTAGCCGGGCTCGAAGGCGAACGGGCGGGCGTGGCCGAACCAACCGCTCAGCGGCTGGAGCGGCCCGGCCGCCAGGTGCCGCTCGGCGACGTACAGGAAGGCCGGCGAACCGGGGCCGCCGTTCAGGTACTTGTAGGTGCAGCCGACCGCGAAGTCCGCGCCGCTCGCGCCGAGTTCGACCGGCAGCGCGCCCACCGAGTGGCAGACGTCCCAGATCATCAGCGCCCCGGCGGCCCGCACCCGGGCGGTGATCCCGGGCATGTCGAGCAGCTCGCCGGTCCGGTAGTCGACGTGCGAGAGCACGACCGCGGCGACGTCCCCGTCCAGGTGCGCGTCCAGCTCCGCCGGGTCGACCAGCAGGCTGCGGGCGCCGGGGACCAGCCCGGTCACGCCCTCGGCGATGTAGAGGTCGGTCGGGAACGCCGCCCCGTCGCCGAGCACGGTGGAGCGGCCCGGCCGCAGCCGCAGCGCCGCCGTCAGCACCTTGAAGAGGTTCACCGAGGTGGTGTCGCAGACCACCAGCTCCTCCGGCGCGGCGCCGACCAGCGGGGCGATCCGCCGGCCCAGCCGGTACGGCTGCTCGAACCAGCCCGCGTCGTTCCAGCTGCGGATCAGCTCGCGGCCCCACTCCTCCTCGACCACCGCCCGCACCCGCTCGGGCGTGCGGACCGGCAGCGCGCCGAGCGAGTTGCCGTCCAGGTAGATCACCCCCGGCGGCAGGGAGAACTCCCCGCGGAACGCCGCCAGCGGGTCGGCGGCGTCCAGCGCCGCGCACTCCTCGCGCGTGATCATGACCTGCCCTTTCCCGTTCCTCGTTCGTGTCCGCGGCTCCGTGCCCGCGGCGCGGTGCCCGGCGCCGGTCCGGGCCCGGGGCCCGTCCGGTGCCGGCCACGGGTTCCTGCCCGGCCGGGGCCGGTCACATCCCGTCCCGGATCTCCCACAGCTCGGGGAAGACGTCCTGCTCGGCGGAGCGGCGCAGCCAGCTCAGGCCGCTGGAGCCGCCGGAGCCGGGCTTGGCGCCCATCGCCCGCTTGACCGCCATCAGGTGGCGGTGGCGCCAGCGGGTCACCCGCTCGGCGACGTCCAGGAGGGCCTCGGCCAGCGGCCGCAGCCCGGCGTACCCGTCCTCGGTGTAGACCCGCCGCCAGGCCGCGGCGACGGCCTCGTCGCTCTGGTGGCGCCGCTCGGAGACGGTGTCCGGCACCTTCAGGCCGTGCCGGCCCAGCAGGGCTATCGCGTCGTCGTACAGGCCGGGGGAGCGCAGCACCTCGGTGAGCTCGGCGAGCGCCGCCGGGCTGTCGTCGTACATCCGCAGCAGCGCGGCGTTCTTGTTGCCGAGCAGGAACTCCAGGTGCAGGAAGGCCGAGGACTGGAAGCCCGAGGCCTCGCCGAACACCGAGCGGAAGGAGTTGAACTCCTGCGGCGTCATCGTGGCCAGCAGGTCCCAGGACTCCGTCAGCACGTCCTGGACGTGGGTGCCCCGGCGCAGCGCGGCCAGCGCGCCCGGCAGGTCGTCCGCGCGCAGCGCCCGCTGGGCGAGCGTCCACTCGTGCCGCAGCAGGCCGAACAGCAGCTCCATCACCTGGGTGGTGACGATGAACGACAGCTCGGCCGGGGCCTCGCTGAGCGGGTGCTGCAGGCTGTGCAGTTCGTCCAGCCGGGCGTAGCGCGCGTACGGGGTGCCCCGAACCGGCTCCCCGGCCCGGTCGAACGACAGGTTGGGCTTCTCCACCGTGTCGTGCCCCATACCGATCCCTCCAGAAGTCACCGGCGGCGGGACCACCGGACGGGCCCGGGATCCGGTCCCGTCGCCCCGGTCCTCGCCGGGGCCCCATTGTGCGGTGGCCCGGTCCCGCATTTGAATGGGCGGCGGGCACGGCAACCTCGGTCGCGCCTGTCGTACAAGAGGTGTTTTCCTGATCCTCTTCACGATCGCAAAGCGGTGGGATCCGGCCAACCGGAGGACACCCGCACCACACCCTCGGGAGCCCGCCGTGGACACCGTCGACCGCCGTCTGCTGGCCGAGCTGCAGGCCGATGCGCGCCTCTCCTACAACGAACTCTCGCGCCGGGTGAGCCTCTCCGCACCCGCCGTGGCCGAACGGGTCCGGCGGCTGGAGGCCGATGGGGTGATCGCCGGCTACCACGCCCACATCGACCTCACCCGGGCCGGCCTGCCGATCACCGCGCTGGTGCAGATCCAGTGCTACGGCCCGCGCTGCGTGCTGCGCGATCCGGAGGTGGCCCGGTGGCCGGAGGTGCTCCAGCTGCACCGGGTGACCGGCGGTGCCTGCTGCGCCCTGCTGGTCGCCGTCCCCGCGATGGCCGATTTCGAGGCCCTGATCGACCGCCTCGGCGCCTACGGCCAGCCGGCCAGCTCGATGATCCTCTCCAGCCCGGTGCCCTGGCGGCCGGTGGTCGTGCCGTGACCGGCGGTCGTGCGGTGACCGGTGGTGCTGCCGTGACCGGCGGTCGTGCCGTGGCCGGTGGTCGTGCGGTGGCCGGTGGTCGTGCGGTGGCCGGTGGACAACCGGCGCGGACGGGGTGCCGGGGGCTATAGGTTCCTGCCCATGCCCAACGACCGTCACATCCTGCTGCTCCCGGGCAGCCTGCGCACCGGGTCCGTCAACGAGACGGTGCTGCGCACCGCCGCCGTCGTGGCGCTGGCCACCGAGGGCGTCGCGACCACCTACTTCACCGGGCTGGCCGGACTGCCGCACTTCAACCCCGACCTCGACACCGATCCGCTGCCGGAGCCGGTCGTCGCGCTGCGCGAGGCCGTGGAGGCCGCCGACGCGCTGCTGATCTGCGCGCCCGAGTACGCCGGGACCCTGCCGGGCAGCTTCAAGAACCTGCTGGACTGGACGGTCGGCGGGATGGAGATCGTGGACAAGCCGGCGGCCTGGATCAACGCCGCCGGGCCCGGGCGGGGGCTGGGCGCGGAGGAGTCGCTGCGCACGGTGCTCGGGTACACCGGGGCGGCCGTGGTGGAGGCGGCCTGTGTGCGGCTGCCGCTGGCGCGCGGGGACGTCGGCGCGGACGGGCTGGTGGCCGACCCGTTGGTGCGCGACCGGATCGCGGAGGCGCTGGTCCGCCTGGCCGCGGCGGTCTGAGCGGCCGGGCCCGCGGGGCCGGACCTGTACCGGCGGGCGGCTCGGGGCCGCCAGGGGCGGCTCAGTGCCCGTCGGGCAGGTGCAGGCCGAGTCCGGCCAGCCCGTTCAGGAACAGCTCGACGCCGACCGCCGCCAGCAGCAGTCCGAGCAGTCGGGAGAGCACCTCCAGCGAGGTGCGGTGGCTGTGCCGCATCAGCGGGGCGAGCAGGGCGACGCAGACGTAGTTGATCAGCACCACGGCGATGTACGCGCCGGCCACGGTGGTGCGCCAGCCCCAGTCGTCCTTGACGAGCGAGGCGACCAGCACGGCGGTGACCGCGAGCGGGCTGGCCAGGTAGGGCAGCAGCAGTTCGCGGATGCCGTCCACCAGCGGGCTCATCAGGTGCTCGTCCGCCTCGTCGGTGCCCCAGCCCAGGTGGACCCCGAAGACCAGGGCGACCGCGTAGACGAAGAAGATCAGCCCGCCGGCGAGCTGCAGCGACTGGTCGCTGATGTGGAACAGCGTGGTCACGAAGTCCGCGCTGAAGGCCATCAGCGCGCCGACCGACGCGGAGACGACGGTGCTCCACGCCGCGAGGCGCCGCAGTTCCCCGGTGGTGCGGGTGGTGGCCAGCCGGGCGAAGGACAGCAGGACCTTGGGCGGGCCGACCACGGCGAAGAAGGCGATGAAGGCGCTGCTCAGGTTGAAGACGAACATGGGCCAAGCATGGCCGCGACGATCACCGACGCCCGGCCGCCACGCCCCCGGGCGGTTATTCCCGCAGACGCCGTCATTCGCCCGAACGGCCGCTCCGAGTCGAGTGGTGCCGCCGTTTCCGGTGCCATGGAAGCCGGACCTCCCCACCATTCGGCGGAGGGCTCCCGAAGGGGACTTCGACATGGCTCTGAACCGTAAGGACCTGGGTCTGCTGGCCCTGCGCGGCGCCGTCGGCGGCGTGCTGATCGCCCACGGCACCCAGAAGCTGTTCGGCTGGTTCGGCGGTGGCGGCCTGGACGGCACCGCCAAGGCGATGGAGGCGATGGGCTTCCATCCGGCGCGCCAGAGCGCCCTGGCGGCCGGTCTCGGCGAGGCGGGCGGCGGCGCGATGCTGCTGGTCGGGCTGGCCACCCCGGCGGCGGGCGCGGTGGTGGCCGGCACCATGGCCGGCGCGGTCGCGGTGCACGCCCCGGCCGGCTTCTTCGTGATGTCCGGCGGCTACGAGTACCCGGCGTTCCTGGGCGCGACCGGGCTGGCGCTGGGGCTGGCCGGTCCCGGCCGGTACTCGATCGACCATCTGACCGGGCACGCCTTCGACCAGCCGTGGGTCGGCGCCCTGGCCTTCGTGGCGAGCGCGGCCTCCGCGTACGGCGTGGTGGCCCGTCGCCGGCACGCCGTCCGGCTGGCGGAGGAGCGCGCGGCGGTGGAGGCGGACACCCAGGACGGCGCCGGGCTCTCCTGAGGCCGCCCGCCCCCGGAACGGACCCGGAACGCACCCGAAGCGCACCCCGGAACGCACCCGAAGCGCACCGGAACAGCACCCGAATGCCCCCGTCCGGGACCGTCCGGCCGGGCTCACCCGAACGCACCACCCCCTGTTGGCGAGCGTCTCCCGGCCCCCGGAACGTGGGCGGGGAGGCGCGCCGGGCCCCCGGCGCCGGCCAGAATCGAGGACCCCGATGGACCGCCAGCCGCTCCGCCGCACCGCGGCTCCGCCCCGCCGGACCGCCGCCACCACCGCGACTGCCGCCACTCCTGCCACCTCCGCCACCACCTCCCCGAGGCCGACCGCCGGGGACCCGCACGCCCCCGCCGTCCGCCGGCCGGGTCGCGCGGTGGCCGCGGTCGTGGGCGCCGCCCTGCTCGGCGGCGCCGCGCTGGCGGGCTGCTCGTCGAGCAGCAGCGCGGGCAGCGCGGTCTCCTCGGCCGCCGGGCAGGTGGGGTCGGGCATCGCGGGCGCGGCCTCCGCCGCTGCCTCGGCCGCGAGTTCGGCGCTCGCCTCGGCGGCCGGCGGGCTCTCCTCGTCGCTGGCCTCCGCGGCCTCCTCCGCCCAGGCCGCGGCCTCCTCGGCGCTCGCCGGGGTCAAGGGCGGCCTGGACGCCAAGGCGGACGTCTCGGCGGGGGCGGTGTCCTTCACGGACGGCAAGGCCCAGACGACGCTGACCGTCACCAACCACGAGTCGCAGGGCAGCGCCCGGTACGTGGTCCAGGTCAACTTCACCGACGACAGCGGCAATGTGCTGGACGCGACCGCGGTGACCGTGCCGGACGTCGAGGCGGGGAAGAGCACCGACGTGAAGGCGGTCAGCAACCGGGACCTCTCGGGCTCGGTGAAGGCCGTGGTCGCCAATGCCGTCCGCTACTGAGCGGACCGGGCCGACTCCGGGCCGGCCGTCCGAACCCGTCCGCCCCCGCTGACCCGCAGGTCAGCGGGGGCGGACGGGTTCCGGGGGAACCTTAACGGCGACTCAAGGCTCAACATCACCCCTTGACGGGGTAGTTGGTCTAGTCCATTTTAGTGCCCAGGTGCAGGGAGCCCCTGAGCCGGCGTCAGCGGTTCGCCGCTGGCGCCGGTTCGGCATATCCCGGCGTCCGTCAAGGCATGTTCCGTTCGATTCCCCCATCCTGTTCTGTCATGTCCTGGTCGTACGGCCCCACCCCGTGCGCGCGTTCCCGGACCCGGCGGAATCCCCCACACCAGGAGTCACGCACCCATGCTCCGTTCACGCATCGAAAGGGCCGGGGCCCCGGTTCAGGAGGGCGGCCGTCGCAAGCGGTCCAAGAGCCTGACCGCGATCGCCGCCGGTACCACTGCGTCCCTGCTGCTCGGCGCGGGTCTCGCGCTCACCGGTGGCGCCACGGCCAACGCCGCCGTCACCAACTCCACCGGCGCGCCCGCCACCAGCGGCGGCATCAAGGTGGCCTACTTCGACCAGTGGTCGATCTACGCGAACGGGTACTACCCGAAGACCATCCAGGACACCGGCGTGGCCGGGAAGCTGGACTACCTGATCTACTCGTTCGCCAACATCAACCCCACCACGCTCGGCTGTTTCGAGGCCAACAAGGCCGCGAGCCCGGACGAGAACAACCCCAACGCCGGTGACGGCGCGGGCGACTCCTTCGCCGACTACCAGAAGAGCTTCGGCCCGGACATCTCGGTCGACGGCGTCGGCGACGTCTGGGGCCAGCCGATCGTCGGCAACTTCAACCAGCTGAAGAAGCTGAAGGCGAAGAACCCCAAGCTCAAGATCCTGATCTCGCTGGGCGGCTGGACCTACTCCAAGTACTTCTCGCCGGCGGCCGCCACGGACGCCTCGCGCAAGAAGCTGGTCTCGTCCTGCATCGACATGTTCATCAAGGGCAACCTGCCGGTCGAGGCCGGTTACGGCGGCCCGGGCACGGCGGCCGGCATCTTCGACGGCATCGACATCGACTGGGAGTACCCGGGCGGCGGCGGTCACACCGGCAACCTGTCGAGCCCGAACGACAAGCAGAACTTCACCCTGCTGCTGAAGGAGCTGCGCGAGCAGCTCGACGCGCAGGGCAAGGCCGACGGCAAGACCTACTACACCGCGGCCGCGGTGGGTGCCGGCCAGGACAAGATCAAGAACGTCGAGACCGACAAGATCGGTCAGTACCTGTCGTTCCTCGACATCATGACGTACGACATGCACGGTGGTTGGGAGGCCAAGGGCCCGACCAACCACCAGGCCCCGATCTACGCCGGCCCGAACGACCCGATGACCCCGGTCCCGGGCGGTACCGGCAAGTACTCGGTCGACTCGGCCGTCAAGGCCTACACCGCCGGTGACCCGCAGTACGGCATCCCGGGCGGCTTCCCCGCGAACAAGATCAACGTGGGTGTGCCGTTCTACTACCGGGGCTGGACCGGCGTCCAGAACAACGGCAAGAACGGTCTCTTCCAGCCCGCCACCGGCCCCGCCGCGGGTGCCGCCATGTCGGGCAACGTCGCGGGCATCCAGATGTACAAGGAGCTGGCCGGCTTCGTCGACAACCCGGCGAAGACGTACTGGGACGAGGACGCCAAGACGACCTACTTCTACGACGGCAGCACCTTCTGGTCCGGTGAGGACTCCCGCTCGATCCAGGCCAAGCTGGACTACGCGCACTGCAACGGCCTCGGCGGTTCCTTCGCCTTCTCGCTGTACGACCTGGGCACCAGGACCGGTCTGTTCGACAAGATGGTCGAGGCCACCAACGGCTCCGCCGCGGGCTGCCCGGCGCCGCCGGTGACCACCCCGCCGACGACCCCGCCGACCACCCCGCCCACGACCCCGCCGACCACGCCGCCCACGACTCCGCCGACCACGCCGCCGACCACCCCGGCCGGTTGCGCGGGCGCCCCGAGCTGGGACGCGGCCGCCACCTACGCGACCTCGACCAAGGTCTCCTGGAAGGGTCACTACTACACCAACAAGTGGTGGACCAAGGGCGACGACCCGACCGCCAGCGGCGCCTGGGGCGTCTGGACCGACAACGGTCCCTGCTGACCCCGTAGTACCGACCGGGTGAGGACCTGACGGACCCTCGCACCCGTCGCACCGAGCGTCCGGCCCGCCGGGGGACACCCCCCGGCGGGCCGGACGTCTTTCGCGTTCCCGGGCCCGTCAGCCCTGGTCGGCGGCGGGCCCCGGGGTGTCCGGCCGGCTCTCCTCGATCCGCCGCAGCATCCGCGCCAGCATCCCGGCGAGCGCCGCGCGGTCCTCGCCGACGACGTCCTGGAGCAGCTCCTCCTCGAAGACGGCGGCCATCCGCATCGACTCCAGCCACTTGTCCCGGCCGAGGTCGGTCAGCTCGATGATCACCCGGACCCGGTTGGCCTCGTCCCGCTCCCGGGTGGCCAGGCCCTCGGCCACCATCCGGTCGACCCGGTGGGTCATCGCGGCGGGCGTCAGTCCGAGCCGCTTGGCCAGCTCGCCCGGTCCGAGCCGGTACGGGCTGCCGGACACCACCAGCGCCTTGAGCACCTCCCACTCCGCGGCGGTGATTCCCAGCACAGTGAGCTGCCGGTCGTAGGCGACGGTCATCCGCCGGGCGACCCGGGAGAGGGTCTGCACGATGGTCTCGACCTGGGGGTCCACGGTGGGGAACTCCCGCTGGTAGAGCGCCACCTGCTCGGCGATGCCCAGCTCGCGGGCGGTGGCCGGCGCGGGCTTCTCTGCAGTCATGCGGACCAGTGTCGCATGCGGGGTGCACTCCTTAAGACTTTGACTCCGCACTCTTCCGGTGCTAATACTTTAGAGTCAAACTTTAGCTCTTAAGTCTTCCGGGCTTAAGAGTGTCCAGTGAAAACCGACGAAGCCCTGACGGGCGGAGTCCACAGGAAGGGGTGTGCACGGTGACCGGCACGGTGAAGCAGCAGAGGCAGCAGCGACGTGGGGCGGGCGGCCCGCTGCGCCGCGTCCAGATCGGGAACGCGCTCAGCGCGTTCGGCAGCGGGTTCACGATGCCGTACATGTTCGTGTACGTGGACCAGGTGCGCGGGCTGGGCGCGCTGGCCGCCGGGATGGTGTTCACCGTCTTCGCGCTGGCCGCGCTCGCCGTCCTGCCGTTCACCGGCCGGGGCATCGACCGCTACGGCCCGCGTCCGGTGCTGCTGGCCGGCGCCGCGCTGGCCGCGACCGGCGCGTTCGCCTTCGGGCACGCCACCGGCACCCCGGCCCTGCTGGTCTCCTCGTTCCTGTTCGGCGCGGGTGTCACCACCTGCCAGCCGGCGCTGGCCACCATGATCGTCCGCTGCTCGACCGCCGCGACCCGCTCGCACGCCTTCGCGCTCCAGTTCACCCTGATCAACCTGGGCATGGGCATCGGCGCGCTGGTCGGCGGGCAGATCGTGGACGTCGCCGACCCGGCCAGCCTGACCCGGCTGTTCACCATCGAGGCCGTCACCTTCCTCGGCCTCGCCCTGGTGACCGGCAGCGCGCGGATCCCGAAGGCCGCGCCGGTGCTGGTCCAGGACGGCGCCGACGCCCCGCGGGGCCTGCGCGCCCTGGTCGCCGACAAGGCGATGCTGCGGCTCTGCGTGCTCGCCGGGCTGATCTTCTTCACCTGCTACGGCCAGTTCGAGTCCGGTGTCGCGGCCTTCGCCACCGACACCGTCGGCACCGCCCCGTCCACCCTGGGCATCGCCATCGGCGCCAACGCGCTGACCATCGTGGTGCTGCAGATGTTCATGGTGCGGATCACCGCCCGCCGCCGCCGCACCACCGCGATGGCCGCCGCCGGCGTGGTCTGGCTCGGCGCCTGGGCGATGGCCCTGGTGGCCGGTCTGATCCGGACCGAGGCGATGGCCGCCACGGTCGCGATCGTCTCGATCTACGCCCTGTTCGGCGTCGGCGAGTCGCTGCTGGCCCCGACCATGGGCCCGATGGTCGCGGACCTCGCCCCGGCCCGGCTGCTCGGTACCTACAACGCCGGGTACGCCCTGGTGAAGCAGATCGCGATCGCCGTCGGCCCCGCCGTGGGCGTGCTGCTGGTCGGCTCCGGCACCTGGCCGGTCTACCTGGCGGCGATGGCCGGCTGCACCGTGCTGATCGTGGTCCAGGCCCTGCGCCTGCGGCCGCACCTCACCGCGGCCCAGGACAACGCGGCCCCCTCGGCGGGGGACGAGCAGGCCCCCGCCACCCCGGTCCGCACCCCGGCCCGGCCGGTCCGGGAGCTCCAGGCAGCCGCCTGACCCGCTGCCCGACCGCCCCGCGACGGGCGCCCGACAGGTCACCTGTCCGGCGCCCGTCGCGCTTGGTTTCGCGCCCACCGGCACATAGTGTCGGTGGCTGTTGACCGTCCGGCCCGACCCCGCTCGGGGCCGGCACCCGGCGAGAACGGCGAAGCGGCGAGGCTACCGAGACCATGACCCAAGCGGCGCTCACCCACCCACCGGCCGCCACGGAGCCCGCCGGCCCGGCACCGGAGCGGCGAGGGCCGAAGCGCCTGGCCGCGGCCCGCTGGGACTGGCTCGGGCCGATCGCGGTGGCGCTCTTCGCCGGTCTGCTGCGGTTCTGGAACCTCGGCCACCCCAACGCCTTCGTCTTCGACGAGACCTACTACCCCAAGGACGCCTGGTCCCTGCTGCGGCAGGGCTACGAGGGCACCTGGCCGGACCACGCGAACGAGCAGATCCTCGGCGTCCCGCAGCAGATCCCGCTCACCTCGGCACCCGAGTTCATCGCCCACCCGCCGCTCGGCAAGTGGGTGATCTCGCTCGGCGAGTGGGGCTTCGGCCTGCACCCCTTCGGCTGGCGGTTCATGACCGCGCTGCTCGGCACCGTCACCGTGCTGATGCTGGCCCGGATCGGCCGCCGGCTCTTCGGCTCCACCCTGATCGGCTGCACCGCCGCCCTGCTGATGGCCGTGGACGGACTGCAGCTGGTGATGAGCCGGGTCGGCCTGCTCGACGGCGTGCAGATGTTCTTCGTCCTGGCCGCCTTCGGCGCGCTGCTGATCGACCGAGACCACGCCCGGGCCCGGCTCGCCGCCGTCCTCCCCGACCGCGGCGGGGACACCGTCCGGCTGGGGTGGCGGCCCTGGCGGATCGCCGCCGGCGCCTGCCTGGGCGCCGCCGCCGGCGTCAAGTGGAACGGCGTCATGGTGCTGGCCGCCTTCGGCGTGCTCACCGTGCTGTGGGACCAGTCGGGCCGCCGTTGGGCCGGCGCCCGCCGCCCCTGGCGCTCGATGCTCCGCCGGGACGCCGGGCCCGCCTTCCTCGCCACGGTCGGCACCGCGTTCGTGGTCTACCTCGGCGGCTGGGCCGGCTGGCTGTTCACCGGCGGCGGCAAGGGCGCGACCGGCGGCGGCTTCGACCGGCACTGGGCCGACGACCGGGCCGGGCTGTCCCCGGACAGCTTCCTCGGCGTCCCGCTGCCGCAGCTCCCGATGGACTGGGTGCCCGCGCCGCTGCGCAGCCTCTGGCACTACCACGCGCAGATGTACGACTTCAACACCGGCCTCAGCAGCCCGCACACCTACCAGTCCAACCCGTTCAGCTGGCTGGTCCAGGGCCGGCCGGTCTCGATGTACTGGGAGCAGGTGCCGGCCGGCCAGCACGGCTGCACCGCCTCCGGCGGCTGCGCGGCGCAGATCCTCGGCCTCGGCACCCCGCTGCTCTGGTGGACGGCCTGCTTCGCCCTGGTCTACCTGCTCTGGCGGTGGGCCTTCCGCCGGGACTGGCGCTCCGGCGCGGTGCTGTGCGCGGTGGCCGGCGTCTACCTGCCGTGGTTCCAGTACCAGGAGCGCACGGTCTTCTCCTTCTACATGGTGGTGCTCGTCCCCTTCCTCTGCCTGGCCGTCGCGCAGATGCTGGGCGCGATGCTCGGCCCGGAGGGCTGCTCGCCCGAACGGCGGCGGATCGGCGCCGCCGGTGCCGGACTCGTCGTGCTGGCGATCATGGCCTGCTTCGCCTTCTTCTACCCGCTGTACACGGCGGAGGTGATCCCGATGACGTCCTGGCAGGACCGGATGTGGTTCACCACCTGGATCTGACCGGTGCCGGGTGTCCCGTCGGCCGCCGGCGGGGGACAACTGCTGCCGGTGACCCCGGCGCTGGGCGCGGTCACCGCGGTGCTGCTGCTGGCCGCCGTCGCGGTCGCGGGGTGGGGCCGGCTCGGGCACGGGCACGCCGTGCTGCGGGCCGGGCTGCGCGCGGTGGTCCAGCTCGCCGCCGTCGCCCTGGTGATCGCCTGGGTGGTCGACTCGCTGTGGTGGTCGGCGCTGTTCGTGCTGCTGATGTTCACGGTCGCGGTGCGGACCGCCGGGCGGCGGATGGTCCCGGACCGGGGGCGGGCCTGGCTGTGGGCGGCCGCGCCGATCGGCGCCGGGGTGCTGCCGGTGCTGGTGCTGCTGCTCGGCAGCGGACTGCTGCCGGCGAAGGGCCTGTCGGTCATCCCGGTCGCCGGCATCCTGATCGGCGGCGCGCTCACCGCGACCTCGCTGTCCGGGCGGCGGGCCCTGGACGAGCTGCGCCAGCGGCACGGCGAGGTCGAGGCGGCGCTGGCGCTGGGCTTCGAGGAGCGGGACGCCCGGATGGAGATCTGCCGGACGGCGGCCGCCACCTCGCTCGTCCCGGCGCTGGACCAGACCCGGACGGTGGGCCTGGTCACGCTGCCGGGGGCGTTCGTGGGCATGCTGCTCGGCGGGGCCTCGCCGGTCCAGGCGGGCACGGTGCAGCTGTTCGTGCTGGTGGCGCTGCTGGCGGTGGAGTCGACGGCGGTCGTGGTGGTGCTGGAGCTGGTCGGCCGGGGGCTGGTCCGGGTCGGTGGCCCCGCCGCGTCCGCGCCGGGCGGCCGGGAGCGGTGATCGGGTAGGCTTGGCCGAGTTGAAGGGGAGTAGCCCTCCACCGGACCGTCGACATACTGGCCCCTCGGGGCCCGGCGCCCGGGGCACCGCGGATCTTCGTCCGACGGGTGCCGGCGAGACCTTCGGCCGCAGTGCTGTGAACGTGGGCGCGTCCGTGCGTCCCACGTGTCTTCCCACCAGCGCTGTCGGGCCGGAGCGACCCCTGACGGAGCTGCCCGCGGTCCGGCAGCCCGAACCCGAGGGACACCACCCCCGATGAGCCTGACTGTCGCCGCGATCACCTTCGGCATCGTCTTCCTGGCCGAACTGCCCGACAAGACCGCCCTGGCCAGCCTGATGCTCGGCGCCAAGTACCGGGCGAGCTACGTCTTCGCAGGCATCGCCGCCGCCTTCGCCCTCCAGGTGGGTATCGCCCTGGTCGCCGGGCACCTGCTGTCGCTGCTGCCGCAGCGCTGGGTCGAGGGTGTCACCGGCGTGCTGTTCCTGGCCGGCGCGGCGATGCTGCTGTTCCACGGCGGGGGCGACGAGGAGGACGGTCACGCCGCCAAGGAGCCGTCCGCGAACAGCTTCTGGAAGGTCGCCGGGGCCAGCTTCGTGGTCGTGGCGATCGCCGAGTTCGGCGACCTGACGCAGATCATGACCGCCAACCTGGCCGCCAAGTACGCCGACCCGCTGGCCGTGGGCCTGGGCGCCTGGCTGGCGCTGTGCGCCGTCGCGGGGATCGCGATCCTGGGCGGGCAGAAGCTGCTGAAGCACGTGCCGATGAAGATCATCATCCGGGTGGCGGCGGGCATCATGGTGCTGATGGCCGTGTTCAGCATCTTCAAGGCGATCACGGGCTGACGGCCCCGGGGCACGGGGTCAGCAGCCGGTGCGCTTCTCCAGCGCGGCCCGGGTGTTGGCCCCGTAGACGCCCTTCTTGTCGCCGCGGACGCCCTGCATGCTCTGGAAGTACGACACGAAGTACTCGGTGTCCCCGTCGAAGTAGCCGTTCACGGGGATGTCCGGCGCCATCCAGCACATCACCACGGCGAGCTTCTGCTGCATGGCCTGCACGTCGGTGCCCTGCATGCCGTACTGCAGCACCCGGTTCGTGGGGGTCGGCGTCGGTGTCGGCGTGGGCGTGGCGCTGGGGCTCGCGGTGGGCGTCGGGGTCGGCGTCGCCGAGGGGCTCGGGGCGGGGCCCGACGGCGCCGGCGGCTGGGTGGCCGGGGCGGAGGTCGGCGCGGGGGCCGGGGCCGGCGGGGCGGCGGCCGCCGTGGTGCTCGGGGCGGCCGGGGGCGGGGTGCTCGCGGTCGACCGGGTCGGCGAGGGCTTGGCGCTGGTGCGGCTCGGCGTGGGCGTCGGGGTGTCGCTGGTGGGCGGCGGTGAGCTCGGGCTCGGCGCGGCCGGGGTGGTCGGGGCCACCGGGGCGGGGGCGATCGTCGTGCTGGGCGGGGGTGCGGTCCGGTCGTCCGGGTCGGCGGACGGGGTGACCGCGTAGGCCAGGCCGACGGTGAGCGCCAGCAGGCCGGCGCCGGCCGCGATCAGCAGCCCCTTGCGGCGGCCGGGCCCGCCACCGTTCTCCTGCTCGGCGGCCCGTCGCGCGGCCCGGCCGCCGGTGGGTGCCGCGGCGTCGGGGGCGACCGGGAAGACGCCGAGTTCGTCCTCGGCGGGGGCGCCGTACGCCCGGGGCGGGGCGCCGGCCGGAGACGGGGGGAACTGCGGGGCGGTGGCGACCGGGGGCAGCACGGTGGTCGCGTAGGCGTCGGCGTCCGGTCCCAGCGGGGGAGTGGCGGGCGCGGGAGCGACCGCGGGCAGCACGGTGGTGCCGAACGGGTCGGCCGTCGGCGGCTCCGGCGCCGGGGGAGCTTCGAGGGTCGCCGGGAAGACCGGTTCCGCCACCTGGCCGACGGCCTGCGGCACGTACGGGCGGACCAGCGGCGGGCCCTCCAGGTGCGGCAGGACGGCGGTGTCGTCGAGGCCGTGGTCCGGCGGGAGGCAGCCGCACCCGGTGGATCGTGCGGAGCCGCACGTCGGGCAGCGCTGGTCCGGCATCGGCCGGCCCTCCTCGGTTCTCGGTCGTTCGCGGTCGTTCGCGGTCCCGGACGCGCGGTCGGTCGGACTCGTGTTCAGGCGATGGACGGGCCTGATTATGCAGGACGTCCCTGAGGGGGGACAGGGGCGTCCGGCCCGGTGTGGGGACCTTGTGCCGGTTGGTGGGGGTTGGTCGTCGATGAACGGTGGGTGTGCGGATGTGAAGGTCCGGCTGACGTCCGTGCTTACGTTCGGCTCAACTGAACGGAGCAAAACGGTGCATATCTGACAGCATGGTGGCCTGGAGTGATCATCTGTCGACCTGTGAGGGATACGGAGACGCCATGACGGATCCGATCGCCGCGTCCGACCGGAGCCCGGACGGGGGGCCGGGACCGGGGTCCCCGGGGGTTCCCGCACAGCCCCCGGTCACCGCGGGCAGTCTGTGGGTGCCGATCGGGGCCCTGCTGCTGGCGATGCTGCTCGCCGCGCTCGACCAGACGATCGTCTCCACGGCGCTGCCCACCATCGTCAGCGACCTCGGCGGCCTGGAGCACCTGTCCTGGGTGGTCACCGCCTACATGCTCGCCTCGACCGCGGCCACCCCGCTGTGGGGCAAGCTCGGCGACATGTACGGCCGGAAGGTCTTCTTCCAGGCCTCCATCGTGATCTTCCTGCTGGGCTCGGTGCTGTGCGGCATCGCCCAGAACATGGGTGAGCTGATCGCCTTCCGCGCCGTCCAGGGCCTGGGCGGCGGCGGTCTGATCGTGCTCTCGCAGGCCATCGTCGGGGACCTCGTGCCGCCCCGGGACCGGGGCAAGTACCAGGGCGTCTTCGGTGCCGTCTTCGGGGTCACCAGCGTGCTCGGCCCGCTGCTCGGCGGCCTGTTCGTCGACAACCTCAGCTGGCGCTGGGTGTTCTACATCAACCTGCCGATCGGCGTGGTCGCCCTGGTGGTGATCGCCGCCGTGCTGCACGGGTCGGAGGTCCGGCGCCGGCACCGGATCGACTACCCCGGCACGGTGCTGATCGCCTCGGTGGCCACCTGCCTGGTGCTGATGACCTCGCTCGGCGGGACGACCTGGGGGTGGAGCTCCTGGCAGATCGTCGGCCTGGGCGTGCTCGGCCTGGTCCTGCTGGTCGCCTTCGTCCAGGTGGAGCGGACCGCGGAGGAGCCCGTCCTGCCGCTGCGGCTGTTCCGCTCCCGGACCTTCAGCCTGGTGGCGGTCATCTCCTTCGTGGTGGGCTTCGCGATGTTCGGCGCGCTCACCTATCTGCCCACCTTCCTCCAGGTGGTCATGAAGGTCTCGCCGACGATGTCCGGCATCCACATGCTGCCGATGGTGATCGGCATGCTGGTCACCTCGATCGGCTCCGGGCAGATCGTCGCCAGGACCGGCCACTACCGGGTCTTCCCGATCGCCGGCACCGCGATCACGGTCGTCGGCCTGTTCCTGCTCTCCCTGCTCGACGAGCACAGCAGCACCTTCGAGATGAGCTGCTACTTCCTGGTCTTCGGCCTCGGCCTCGGCCTGGTGATGCAGGTGCTGGTGCTGATCGTGCAGAACTCCGTCGGCTACCAGGACCTCGGTGTCGCCACCGCCGGAGCGACCTTCTTCCGCTCCATCGGCGCCTCCTTCGGGGTGTCCGTGTTCGGCACGATCTTCGCCTCCGGGCTGAACGACCGGCTGGGCGCCGCCCTGGCCGGCGTCCCGCTGCCGCCCGGCTTCGGCCCCGGGGCGATCACCTCCGACCCGCGCGTCGTCGAGCAGCTGCCCGCCGCGACCCAGGCCGCGGTCTACCACGCCTACGCCGAGTCGATCACCCGGGTCTTCCTCTACGCGGTGCCGGTGGCGGTGGTCGCCTTCGTGCTCTCGCTGTTCCTGCGCGAGCAGAAGCTGCGCACCACCGTGACCGCCCCCGACCTCTCCGAGTCCATCGGCCTCAATCCGGTCGAGCGCTCCTCGCTGGACGAGATCAGCCGGGCGCTGTCCGTCCTCGGTACCCGGGAGGCGCGGCGCGACCTGTTCAAACGGATCACCGCGACGGCGGGGCTCGACCTCAAGCCGGCCTCCAGCTGGCTGCTGCTGCAGATGTACCACCACGGCTCGGTGGAGCCCGCCGAACTGGCGGAGCGCCGGATCGTGCCCTTCTCGGTGGTGGAGGAGGCGGTGCGCGAGGTCGAGGGCCGGGGGCTGGCGGCCCGCTCCGGCGGGCTCCCGCTGCGGCTCACCGAGCCGGGCGAGGCGGCGGCCGTCCAACTGGTCGCGGCCCGGCGGAAGCAGCTCGCCGAACTGCTCGGCGACTGGGACGAGAAGCAGTTCGACGACCTGGCCGCACTGCTCACCCGGCTGGCCTCCACGCTCTGCGCCGACGAGCGGGACCGGCCCGACCGGGTCGTGGAGGAGCACCCGTACCACGGTGAAGGCCGCTCGTTCTGACGGTCGTTCCTGCCGAGGGCCGCTCGTTCGGACGCCTGCGTCACGGGCCCCCGAACCACCTCGGGGTGTCCAGGCGGAACGGGTCCCCGGGCGCGAGCGTCCGCAGCGCGTCCTCCAGTTCCCGCAGCCGCTCCTCGCCGCCCAGTTGTGCGACCCACTCCTCGCGCAGCTCCTCGAAGATCCGGGCCGACCGGACCAGGCAGTCCACCCCGCGCGCCGTCAGTCGGACCACCTTGCGGCGGGCGTCCGCCGGGTCGCTGCCGCGCTCGACGTAGCCGAGCCGTTCCAGCTGCTCGACGGTCTTGCCGGCCGCCTGCTTGGACACCCCGAGCCGCTTCCCCAGCTCGACGGCGGTGGTGCCGTGCGGGCCGATCGCCTGGAACACGAACCCGTGCGTCGGGCGGAGGTCGGGGTGGCCCTCGCGGGCGATCCGCTCGTGCAGCTCGTCGATGACGGTCCGGAACGCGAACAGCAGCCGCAGCGGCAGCTCGTAGCCCGGCGTGACGTCTTCCCCGGATTCCCTTGACACGATAGACAACCTCATTGACCATATAGACAACTTGGTTGTCCATTGTAAGGGAGACACCCGCTCTTGTCCGTCATCCGCAGCACCGACGCCCGCCGTACCGAGACCCCCAACGCCGTGATGACCACCTACGCCTCGCCCACCCAGGGCGGCACCGGCCTCGCGCTGTGGCGGGTCGAGATGCAGGCGGCCCGCTCGGGCCCGCGCCACACCATGGACACCGAGCAGGTGTGGACCTTCCTCACCGGCACCGCGGTGGTCGACCTGGACGGCGAGGAGCTCGCCCTCGCCGCCGGTGACACCCTCGTCCTGCCCGCCGACCTGCCCCGCGTGATGCGCTCCGAGGACGGCTTCACCGCCGTCGTCGCCTCCCCGGCGCCCTCCATGGCCGTCAACCTGGACACCGGCGACCGGGTCGCCCCGCCGTGGATCGTGTGAGGTGTAGCAGACTGCCTCCCGGAACAACCCTGAGGAGGTACGGCGTGTCCGTCGTCAAGATCAATGTGCTGACCGTTCCGGCTGAGCAGCGGGAGGTGCTGGAGCAGCGCTTCGGCGCCCGGGCCGGTGCGGTGGAGAACTCGGACGGCTTCGAGTACTTCGAGCTGCTCCGCCCGGTCGAGGGGACCGACCAGTACCTGGTGTACACCCGCTGGCGGGACGAGGAGTCCTTCCAGGCCTGGCTCGCGGGCCCGATGCAGGCCGCGCACCGGCCGGCGGCCAAGGACGGCGAGGCGCCGCAGCGGCCCGCCGCCGCCGGCTCCACCCTGTGGTCCTTCGACGTGGTGCAGTCGGCCGGCCCGAAGGGCTGAGATCCGCATTCGCGGAACGGCGCGCCCCGGACGCGACGGCGTCCGGGGCGCGCCGCCGTCGGTCGCTCAGTCGGTCGGGGGCCGGAAGGCGACCGGGGCGGCGAAGGCGGCGCGGCGGGTGGCGCGGCGCAGGGCGCGCAGGACCGGCGTGCCGAGGGTGAGGCAGAGCACCACGGTGAGGGCGGCGCGGGGGAGGTCCCAGCCGAGGGACGTGGTGAGGCAGTAGGCGGCGAAGCGGACCAGGTTCTCGGACAGCGGATCGCCGGGGACGAAGGAGATCGAGCTCGCGAGGCCGGCGATGTAGGGCCAGCCCTGGAGGTTCATGATCACGCCGTAGAGCAGCGAGGCGACGGCCCCGTAGCCGGCGAGCAGGGCGAGTTCGCCGCGGCCGCGCAGCCGGGCCGGGCCGGGGAGGAGGCCGGCGCCGAGGCACACCCAGCCCATGGCGAGCATCTGGAACGGCAGCCAGGGTCCGACGCCGCCGGTGAGCAGCGCGGAGGCGAACATCGACAGCGCGCCGAGCACGAAGCCGAAGCCCGGTCCGAGTACCCGGCCGGACAGCACCATCAGGAAGAACATCGGCTCCAGTCCGGCCGTGCCCGCGCCGAGCGGGCGCAGGGCGGCGCCGGCGGCCGCGAGCACGCCGAGGAGCGCGACGGACTTGGCGTCGAGTCCGGGGGCCCCGCCGCCCGCCGTCCGGCCCTCGGAGATCTGGGCGACGACGACGGCGAGGAGCAGCGGGAGCAGCAGGGCGAACAGCCAGGGGGCGTCGGCGGAGTGGCCGACCAGGGCGGACCGGGCGGAGGCGAGCAGCGGCCAGCCGAAGCCGGCCACGCCGACCAGGGAGGTCAGGGCCAGGGCGAGGACCGAGCGGCGGCCGAGCGGGACCGGGCGGGCGAGCGAGGACGGCGGGGTCATGCGGCGGGCCCGATCCGGTCGAGGGCCTCGGCGACCTGGCGGACGGTGAGCCAGGGGCCGGGGGCGAGGATCTTGGCGACCTGCGGGGCGAAGGCCGGCGAGCCGAGCACCACCTCGGGGGTCGGTCCGTCCGCGACGATCTCGCCGTCGGCCAGGACGGCCGTGCGGTCGGAGAGTTCGGCGGCCAGTTCGACGTCGTGGGTGGCGAGCAGGACGCCGTGGCCCTCGGCGGCGAGGCCGCGCAGGATCTCGACCAGCCGGGCCTTGGCCGCGTAGTCGAGGCCCCGGGTGGGCTCGTCGAGCAGGATCAGCGGCGGGCGGGCGGTCAGTACCACCGCCAGGGCCAGGCTGAGCCGCTGGCCCTCGGAGAGGTCGCGCGGGTGGACGGCGTCGGGCAGGCCGGGCAGCAGCCGCTCCACCAGGGCGCGGCAGGTGCCGGGTTCGGCGCCCGCGTCGTGGTCGGCGGAGGCGCACTCGGCGGTGACGCTCTCGCCGTACAGCAGGTCGCGCGGGTCCTGCGGGACGAGGCCGACGTGGCGGACGAGTTCGGCGGGCCGGGTGCGGTGCGGGGTGCGGCCGCCGACGTCGACCGAGCCGGAGGCCGGCGCGTGCAGGCCGACCAGGGCGCCGAGCAGGGTGGACTTGCCGGCGCCGTTGCGGCCCATCAGGGCGGTGATCGTCCCGGCGTGCAGGGTGAGGTCGACGCCGCGCAGGGCCGGGACCGGGCCGCGTCGGACCACCAGCCGGGAGGCGGTGGCGAGCGGGGTGCCGGGGTCCGTGGCGGCGGGCGCGGCGGGCGGGCGGTGGCCGTCGAGCCGGGCGCGCAGGCCGGCCGCCCGGCGGCGGGCGTCGCGGACGGTGAGCGGCAGCGGGTGCCAGCCGGCCAGCCGGCCGAGCCCGACCACCGGCGGGTGGACCGGTGAGTGGGCCATGACCTCGGCGGGATCGCCCAGGACGGGCGGCGTGCCGGGGGTCAGCAGCAGGACCCGGTCGGCGTACTGGACCACGCGCTCCAGCCGGTGCTCGGCCATCAGTACGGTGGTGCCGAGGTCGTGCACCAGGCGCTGGAGCACCGCCAGTACCTCCTCGGCGGCGCCCGGGTCGAGCGCGGAGGTCGGCTCGTCCAGGACCAGCACCTTCGGGTGGACGGTGAGCACCGAGCCGATGGCGACCCGCTGCTGCTGGCCGCCGGAGAGCGAGCCGAGCGCCCGCTGCCGCAGCTCGGCCAGGCCGAGGAGGTCGAGGGTCTCCTCGACCCGGCGCCGCATCACGTCCGTCGGCAGGCCCAGGGACTCCATGCCGTAGGCGAGTTCGTCCTCGACCGTGTCGGTGACGAAGTGCGCCCTCGGGTCCTGGCCCACCGTGCCGACCAGGTCGGCGAGTTCGCGCGGGCGGTGGTCCCGGGTGTCGCGCCCGCCGACGGTGACCCGGCCGTGCAGCACGCCGCCGGTGAAGTGCGGGACGAGGCCGCTCACGGTGCCCAGCAGGGTCGACTTGCCGGAGCCCGACGGGCCGACGAGCAGGCAGAGTTCGCCCTCGGGGACGGTCAGGTCGACGCCCTCGACGGTGGGCGCCTCGGCGTCGGCGTACTGGACGCCGACCTGTTCGAAGGTGATCACGGAGTCCTCCCGGGCCCGGACGGGGTCCTGGCGGTGGTGGCGGCCTTGGCGGCGGTGCCTGCGGTGGTGGTGGCTGTGGTGGTGCCGGCGGTGCTTCCGGCGGAGGCACCGGTGGTGTCCGGCGGCACCGGGGTGACGAAGGCGGGCAGCAGCCCGAACAGGACGGCCGCCGCCGCGGCGAGCGGCAGCACCGGCGCGGTCGGCGGTACGACGGTGGGGGCGAAGGCGAGCGGGTCCAGCGCGGCCAGCCAGGCCGTCGCCGCCGCCACCGCGACCCCGGACCCGGCGGTGAGCCACTCCGGCAGCGCCCAGGGGTCGGGCCGGTGGCGGGTCCGGACCGAACGCCGCCCGCCCAGCAGCAGTCCGGCGAAGGCGGCGGCCAGGCCGATCACCAGCACCGGCACCGCCCAGCCGGCGCCGTCGGCCGTCAGCAGCCCGTACGCGGCCAGGCAGACGCCGAGCAGTCCGGCCAGGGTCAGCCCGGCGGTGAGCGCCGCGATCCGGCGCGGCACCGCGGCGGTGCGCCCGAAGCCGCGGGTGTCCATCGCCGCCGCCAGCGCCACCGAGCGCTCCAACGCGCCCTCCAGGACGGGCAGTCCGACGCTGAGCACGGCGGCCACGCCCCGGTCGCTGCGGCCGCGCAGGCGGCGGGCGGCGCGCAGCCGCTGCACGTCGGCCACCAGGTTGGGCGCGAAGGTCATCGCGACCACCACGGCCACGCCCGCCTCGTAGAGCGCGCCGGGGAGGGTGCGCAGCAGCCGGGCCGGGCTGGCGAGGGCGTTGGCGGCGCCCACGCACACCAGCAGGGTGGCCAGCCGCAGCCCGTCGTACAGCGCGGCGAGCAGCCCCTCGGCGGTCACCCGGCCGCCGATCCGGACGCCCTGCGCCCAGGCGGGCAGGGGGACTTCGGGGAGGGTGAGCAGGACGTGGGTGCCGGGGACCGGCGAGCCGAGGAGGACGGCGAACAGCAGCCGGATGCCGAGCACCAGGAGGCCGAGCCGCAGGAACGCGCCGTAGGAGCGCGACCAGGGCGCGTCGCCGCGCCGGGCGGCGACGACGTACCCGGCGACGGCGGCCAGCAGCAGCAGGACCAGGGGGTTGGTGGTGCGGGTGGCGGCCGCGCCCAGGCCGAGCGCCCACAACCACCAGGCACCGGGGTGCAGTTGGCGAGGTCCGGCGGCCGGTCGGCGGCGGGCGGCGCGGGGAGTGGGCACGGTGGGGTCCAGGGGATCGGTCCGGAGCGGGGCGGCGGGCGGGCGGGGCCGGGTGGTGGCCGGCCTCATCGGCGGCGGCGCGACTGCCAACGGGCGCCCGCGGCCACGGCGAGCACGAGGGCCAGACCGGCGCCGACCCCGAGAGCGGGTCCGGAGGCACCGGGGGAGGCCCCGGCCGCGGTCGCGCCGGTGGCGTCGGCGGGACCGGCACCGGTCGAGGGGGCGGCGGTGCCGGCCGGCCGGTCCGCGCCGCCCAGCTGCTCGCCGCAGCCCGTGCGCGGATAGCCCGCGATGGCGCAGAGCAGCCCGTTGGTGTCGTACCGCAGCGGCGGGGCGACGGTGGCCAGGACCTCCGCCGAGCTGGCCCGGGTCGGCACGACGGCGCAGGCGGTCCGGGGCTCCGGCGGGGTCTCGCGGGCGGGGGCGTCGGCGGGGCCGCCGAAGTCCAGCACCACGGCGACCCGTTTGCGCCCGGCCTCGGCGGGCGTGCTGGCGCAGAGGGCGGCGAAGTCCCCGACCGGACCGGGCCGGGCGGCCTGTTGGCCGCCGTCGGGGCTGACGGCGAACCGCCAGCCCTCGACCTCGCCGTCCGCCGGGACGTGCACGGCGGGGCCCTGCTGCTGGTACACCCAGCCGCCGTCGGACCAGCGCCAGAACGACCAGTACCGGTAGCCGGCGGCCTGCGCCTGCGCGGCGCCGAGCAGGAGCACGATCAGCAGTCCGGCGACCGCCCCGGCGAGGAAGCGCAGGGCCGCCCGCACCACCCGCCGCCGGGCCGCCGCCCGGTCCCCGGCGGCGGTGGCGACGGTGTCGGGGGTGGCAGCGGCCGGGACCGGGGCCGTGGTCGGACGCGGTTCCCGGTCCCGGCCGGGAGGGGTCACAGCTTCGCGCCGCGCTTGCGCTGCAGGCTGAGCACCAGCCCGCCGCCGATGCCGATCAGCAGGCCGACGCCGAGCAGCCAGAACTTGCCGATGCCGCCGTCCTTGTCCTTCTCGGTCGAGGTCGAGGCCGAGGCGGAGGCGGAGGCACCGGCGGACGCGGTGCCGACGGCCTTGGGCGCCGGGCCGAGCGCGGTCAGCTGCTTGACCAGGTCGGCCCCGCCGAAGGCGGCCGGGTCGCGCTGCGCGGCCTGCGCCACCAGCACCAGGGTGGCGGTGGCGGCGGCGTCGGTGCCGCCCTTGGTCCAGTTGCCGCCCTCCTGGGCCAGCCAGTCGACGGCGCCCGCGGCCTGCTGCGGGTGCCCGCCCTGGACCAGGCCGAGCGCCGCCCAGGCGGTGGCGGTGTAGTCGGGGGTGGGCGCGGCGCCGGGCAGGGTGAGGGTCAGGTGCTGGCCGCCCGCAGCGAGCTGGGCGGTGAGGTAGGCGCCCGCCGCCTCGCCGGAGTCGGCCCGGGGGACGGCGGTGGCGGTGGCGCCGCCGTCGGCGCAGGCCAGGGCCTTGGGGGCGGCGTCGGTCCGGTTGCCGTTGGCGACCGGCAGCTTCCCGCCGGCCGCGGCGAGCGAGGCCTGGCCGCTGGCGAGGGCGTTGGGCTCGGCGGCGGGGGCGCCGGCCGGGGCGGTCTGGTAGACGAAGGCACCGCGCTGGTCGGCGGGGGCGGCGCAGCCGAGCTGGAAGACGGCGAGCCCGTCGAAGGCGCTGCGGCCGGCCTTGGCGACGCCCGCGGGGTCGTTCCTGGTCGCGATCAGGGCGTTGACGGCGAGGCCGGTGGAGTTGGCGTCGCCCGGGTTGCCCGGGTTGTAGGCCCAGCTGCCGTCCGCGTTCTGGTTGGCCTTGAGCCACTGGACGCCCTTGTCCACGGCGTCCTGGTGCCCGCCGAGGGTGGTCAGCGCCTGGATCGCGAGCGCGGTCGCGTTGCTGTCCTCGAACGTCGGGTCGCAGGCGGTCGCGGTGTCGGCGCGGTACGAGGGCCAGCCGCCGTCGGCGCACTGCTGTCCGGTCAGCCAGGACACGGCCGAGTCGGCCGGGGTCACCTTGGCGGCGGTCAGCGCGGTCAGGGCGAGGGACTGCCGCCACACCGCGTCGTAGGTGGGGTCGCCCTTGCCGTACAGGCCCTCGGGGAGCGGTGCGGTGCCGAGGCTCGCGGTGGGGCTCGGGATGTCGGCGAACGCCGGGGTGGCGGCGGCGGTGCCGGCGAGCAGCGCGGCGGCCAGGGCGGCGGCGCCCGCGCGGGCGGCGGTCAGCATGATCGGAGTTGTGCCTTTCGATGAGCGGTGCCGGCCGGGGCCGGCGTTCCGTGGACCTCGACGGTGCCCGGCGGTGGTCCGCCCGGCATGGGCCGCTCGCCTCTCCCCGGGTGCTCCGGCTCGCCGGCGGACGGGCGCCGGGCTCACGGTTGCGGGGTCAGCGCCGGATTCGCACCGGCTTTCCCCGGAATTGGAGAAGCGGGATGGAGTTGTCCTGCCCGTCGACTCTAGCCGCCGGTCCGGGCGTCCCGGTCCGACCGGGGTGAGAACAGGTTCCAGTTCGCCGCCCGCCCGCCGGGCCGGCGGCGGGCCGGTCCCGGGGTCGCCCGTCGGGCCGGTCTCAGGGCAGGTCCAGCAGCCGGGCGGCGGTGTGCAGGTCGGCCCTGACCTCGGCGATCGAGGCGCGGCCGGAGAGCCAGGCGACCAGTGCCGCGTGCCAGGTGTGCTCGATCACCCGGACGGCGGCACGCTGGCTCCCGGTCGGCGGCCCGGACTGCCCGATGGCGTCCAGGATGAGCTGCCCGGTGGCGGCGGAGACCTGGTCCACCTCGGCGCCCACCGAGCGGTCGGCGAAGGAGAGCGCGCGGACCATCGCCTCGGCCAGCAGCGGTTCGCGCTGCAGCGCGTGGAACGCCCGGGTCAGCGTCTCGGCGACCCGCGGCGCCGGTTCGCGCTCGGTCGGCGGGTGCCGCCGGACCTGCTCCTGGAGGCCGCGCAGCTGCTCCAGCATGACCGCGACCAGCAGGTGGACCTTCGACGGGAAGTACCGGTAGAGGGTGCCCAGGGCCACCTGCGCGCCCTCCGCCACCTCCCGCATCTGGACCGCGTCGTAGCCGCCGCGGGCCGCCAGCGCGGTCGCGGTCCGCAGGATCCGGCGCCGCCGTTCGGCCTGCCGGGCGGTCAGCGGCGGGGCCGTCGGGGCGTCCGGCAGCGGCGCCGGGGCGGCGCCGGGCGGGAGGGCGGCGGAGGGGGGGTCGGAGGGGGTGGACGTCGGCGGCGCGGGCGCTGCGGGCGGGGGTGAGGACGGTGACGGCAAGGACGCTCCCGGGCGCGAGAGTGGTGGGGCTGCTCCGGACGGGCACGGTCGGCCGGGCGTGGCGCCCGGGCGTGGCGCGAATCACCAGCCCTGGATCCTGAGCGGAAGCTACGGGCCGGTATCTTCGAGGTCTCTCATTGTTCACAGGGTCACCGGTGAACTCCACACCACACTGAAACCTGATCTACTTTACCGACCGGCAGCACAGACAGCAGCAGAGATGAGGGCCGACGATGACCGCGCAGCCGCTGCGGATTGCCCTGCTCTCCTACCGCGGCGACCCGTTCTGCGGCGGTCAGGGCGTCTACGTACGGCACCTCTCCCGTGAGCTGGCCCGGCTCGGCCACCACGTGGACGTGATCGGCGCCCAGCCGTACCCCGTCCTGGACGAGGTCGAGGGACCGGGTTCGGTCCGGCTGGTCGAGCTGCCCAGTCTGGACCTCTACCGCGCCGACGACCCCTTCCGCACCCCGGCGCGCGAGGAGTACCGGGGGGCGGTGGACGTCCTGGAGTACGCCACCATGCGCACCGGCGGCTTCCCCGAGCCGCTGACCTTCTCGCTGCGCGCCCGCCAGTACCTGGCCCGGCACCGGGGCCGCTACGACGTGGTGCACGACAACCAGACGCTCGGCTACGGCCTGCTCGGCCTGGCCCGGCACGGCTTCCCGCTGGTCACCACGATCCACCACCCGATCACGGTGGACCGGCAGGTCGAACTGGACGCCGCCCCCGGTCGGCTGAAGCGGCTGTCGCTGCGCCGCTGGTACGCCTTCACCCGGATGCAGCGCCGGGTCGCCGCCCGGCTGGAACACATCATCACCGTCTCCGGCAGCTCCAAGCGCGAGATCGCCGAGCACCTGGGCGCCGCCCCGGACGCCGTCTCGGTGGTGCCGATCGGCGCCGACACCCGGCTGTGGTCCCCGTCGGACGAGGTCGCCCGGGTGCCCGGACGGATCGTCACCACCTCCAGCGCCGACGTCCCGCTCAAGGGCCTGGTGCACCTGGTCGAGGCGCTGGCGAAGGTCCGCACCGAACGGGACGCGCACCTGGTCGTGGTCGGCAAGCCGCAGAAGGAGGACGGCCCGATCGCCCGCGCCGTGCGCGCCTTCGGACTGGAGCCGCACATCGAGTTCCGGCACGGCCTGACCGACCGGGAGCTGGTCGACCTCTACCGCTCGGCCGAGGTGGCCTGCGTGCCGTCGCTCTACGAGGGCTTCTCGCTGCCGGCCGCCGAGGCGATGGCCACCGCGACCCCGCTGGTCGCCACCACCGGCGGCGCGATCCCCGAGGTGGCAGGTCCGGACGGCGAGAGCTGCCTGGCGGTGCCCCCGGGCGACGCGGACGCGCTCGCGACGGCGCTCGGCCGACTGCTGGACGACCCGGAGCTGCGCGCGGCGCTCGGCGCGGCGGGCCGGGAGCGGGTGCTCGCCCGGTTCACCTGGGAGCGTGCCGCCGAGCTGACCGTCGAGGGCTACCGGGCCGCGATCGCCACCGGCGCCGGCCGCCGGGCCCGCTCCGGCCCGGGCTGGCGCTACGTGGCCTGACGGCGTCCGCCGAGCGGGCGCGGCGGACGACCGGCGCCCGCACCCCCGGCCGCGCCGGCCGGTGCGGCCGTCCGCCCACCCGTCCCCGCGATTTCTCTGACTCGGCGTCAGGAACCCTTTGGTACCGAAGGAATGGGAGTCCGCAGTGCTGACCGTTGATTTCTCGCGCTTCCCGCTCGCCCCCGGCGACCGGGTGCTCGACCTGGGCTGCGGCGGGGGACGGCACGCGTTCGAGTGCTACCGGCGCGGGGCCGACGTGGTCGCCCTCGACCAGAACGCCGAGGAGATCGCCGAGGTCAGGAAGTGGTTCGCCGCCATGGAGCAGGCCGGCGAGGCGCCCGAGGGCGCGTCCGCGGTCGCCATGGAGGGCAACGCGCTCGCGCTGCCGTTCGAGGACGAGCACTTCGACCGGATCATCATCTCCGAGGTGATGGAGCACATCCCGGACGACAAGGGCGTGCTCAACGAGATGTTCCGGGTGCTCAAGCCCGGCGGCCTGCTCGCCGTCACCGTGCCGCGCTGGCTGCCCGAGAAGATCTGCTGGGCGCTCTCCGACGAGTACCACGAGGTCGAGGGCGGCCACATCCGGATCTACCGGGGCGACGAGCTGCTCGACAAGCTCAAGGACGCCGGCCTGGAGCCCTACGGCACCCACCACGCCCACGCGCTGCACTCCCCGTACTGGTGGATCAAGTGCGCGGTCGGCGTCGACAACGACAAGTCGCTGCCGGTCAAGGCCTACCACCAGCTGCTGGTCTGGGACATCGTCGGCACCCCGGTGATCAGCACCCTCACCAAGGCCGCCGAGCGGGCGCTCAACCCGGTCATCGGCAAGAGCTTCGTCGCCTACGCCACCAAGCCCCACCGGGCCGGGCGCGGGGCCGAGGGCGCGGGCGGGGCGGAGTGACCGCCGCCGTCCCCGAGGTCCTGCTGCTGGACGGGGTGCTCGACGCCGAGCAGGCCGCCGGCACCGTCCGCAGCATCCTCGCCGAGCAGCAGCCCGACGGGGCCATACCGTGGTTCCGTGGCCACCACCTCGACCCGTGGGACCACACCGAGGCGGCGATGGCGCTGGACACGGCCGGCGAGCACGCCGCCGCCGAGGCCGCCTACCGCTGGCTGGCGGAGCGCCAGAACCCGGACGGCTCCTGGTACGCCGGCTACGCCTACGGCAAGCCGGACCACGCCGACGGCGAGGTCTGCGACCCGGCCAAGGAGACCAACTTCTGCGCCTACGTGGCGGTCGGCGTCTGGCACCACCACCTCTCCACCGGTGACGACACCTTCCTGGAGTGGATCTGGCCGACCGTCCGGCGCGCGCTGGACTTCATCGTCGCCCAGCGGCTGCCCGGCGGCCCGATCGCCTGGCGGGTCGACGAGGACGGCCGGGCCACCGACGAGGCGCTGCTCACCGGCTCCTCCAGCATCCTGCACGCGCTGCGCTGCGGACTGGCCGTCGCGGACTACCTGGAGGAGCCGCAGCCCGACTGGGAGCTCGCGGCCGGGCGGCTGCGGCACGCCGTCGCCCACCACCCCGAGCGGTTCCTCGACAAGGACCGCTACTCGATGGACTGGTACTACCCGGTGCTCGGCACCGCGCTGCGCGGCCCGGCGGCGCAGGCCCGGATCGCCCGGGACTGGGACCGGTTCGTCGTCCCCGGGGAGGGCGTGCGCTGCGTCAGCGACCGTCCCTGGGTCACCGGCGGCGAGAGCGCCGAGCTGGCGATGGCGCTGTGGGCGATCGGCGAGTCCGACCGCGCGGTGGACATCCTGCGCTGGATCCAGAAGCACCTGCGGCACCCCGACGGCTCGTACTGGACCGGGTACGTGTTCGAGGACGACGCGATCTGGCCGGAGGAGCGCACCACCTGGACGGCGGGTGCGCTGCTGCTGGCGGTCGCGGCGCTCGGCGGCGACCCGGCGACGGTGGCGGTGTTCGGCGGCGAGGAGCTGCCGGCCGGGCTGGTGGTCCAGGACTGCTGCTGAGCGGGCGGCGCGGGCCGCGGCGCCCGCGAGGTTCGCGGTCCTCGCGGCACGGCGAAGGGGCGGGACCGGAGAGATCCGGTCCCGCCCCTTCGCCGTACGGGTGTCGGCGGGGTCAGCCGCGCTGGATGCCCGAGGTGTCGGCCAGCACGCCCTGGGTGCCGTCTTGGAGCTGGGCGACCAGTGCGGCGCCGCGCTGCTCGACCGCCAGGTACCAGGTGCCGGGGACCAGTTCACCGACCGGGCCGCCGGCCGGGTTGTCCTTCGGGGCCAGCTGACGCGGCGCCGGGACGGCGAACCAGAACGGCGCGAAGTCCGCCGCCGGGGCGGGCTGCGGCTGGGCGGCCTGCTGGACGGAGGCCTGACGGGCGGCCTCGGCCTCGGCGGCGTGCGCGGCCGGGGCCTGCTGGGCGGCGAAGTCGTGCGGCTGGCCCGCGACCGGCTGACCGGGCTGGCCGGCCTGCGGGGACGGGTAGCCGTAGCCGCCGGGCTGGCCGCCGAAGGCCGGGGACTGCGCCTGGCTCGGGTCCTGGCCCGGGCCCGGGTAGCCGTACTGGCCGGGCTGTCCGGGCTGGCCCGGGGCGGGGTAGCCGCCGGCCGGGAAGGCGGCCGGGGCGGCCGGCCGGTCGGTGACCAGCGGGGTCTTGAGCACCGGGATCAGCTGGCCGCCGGCGGAGGCGCCGGTCAGCACGATCAGCGCGATGACCGCGAGCCAGGCGCCGATGCCGTGGCCGATGCCCTCCAGGCCGCCGCCGAGCGCCCACACCGAGGTCCAGAGCGCGGCCACCGAGAAGGCGATGCCCCACTGGTCCAGGCGCAGGCCGAGGATCTGACGGTTCGCGGCCGCCTGGCCCTGGAAACGCTGCACCAGGATCAGGGCGGCGGCGAGGATGCCGAGCAGGAAGACCGAGGGCAGCACGGGGAACAGGACACTGTCCCAGGCGTTCGTCGAGGTGTCGCCGCAGTACTTGCCCTTGCACTCGACGGTCCAGTACGGCAGGAAGGAGGCGATGAAGAGCAGGACGGCCGCACCTGCGACGGCGGCGTCTCCCTTGGTGAGAGCGCGCAGATTCACTAACGTTCCCCTCGTTGGTGTGTCGTGGTCGGCGGTTTTCGGTTCGGCGCTCGGCCGATGTGGTTCCGGCGCCCGTCCGGTCGGCTGACCGGCCGGAAAACCCCGAACGGACCAGAAGCCTAGGGCCAACGGCCTCGCGGGTGCACAGCGGGCTCGGGAACGGGGTGAAGTCGTTGCACATCGTGCGCTTCCGGCCCCGACCCGTCCGCCGGCCCGTCCATCGTTCCAGTGCCCGGTCCGCCGCCCCGTCAACCGGGCCGGTGGCGGGGCCGACGGAGCGGGTTCCTACCGGGTGGTCAGGAACGAGGTCAGCGCGTCGGCGATCCCCTGGGCGGCCTGCTGGCGCCACTGAGGGTCCGTCATCCGGTGGGCGTCCGCCGGGTTGCGCATGTTACCGCACTCGATGAACACCTTGGGGACGGTCGAGAGGTTGAGTCCGCCCAGGTCCGAACGGGTGTCCAGGCCCTTGCTCGCGACGTAGTCGGCGTAGGGCTCGCCGGTCGCCGCGTGGAAGCTGTCGCGCAGCAGCAGGCCCAGCCGGTGCGAGGGGTCGACGATCGCCGCGGTGTCGGCCTTCCCGGCGACCACCTTGGCGGGCATGATCACGTGGAACCCGCTGCCGTTCGCCGGTCCGCCGTCGCCGTGCACCGAGACCGCGGCGTCGGCGCGGGCGGCGTTGCCGATCCGGGCGCGCTCGTCGATGCACGGCCCCCACGGGCGGTCGCCGTCGTGGACCAGCACCACGGTGGCGCCGCGGGCGGCGAGGATCGCGCGGGCGCGGTGGACCACGTCGAGGGAGTACTCGGCCTCGCTGTAGCCGCTGTTGGTGCTGGTGCCGGTGGTGTCGCACTCCTTGCGGGCGTTGCCGATGTCGACCTTGCGGTTGATCTCGGCGGTGTGGGCGGAGTTCCCGGTGTTGTGGCCGGGGTCGAGCAGGACGGTGCGGCCGGCCAGGGCGGTGGAGGAGGGGGCCGGGAGCGGGAAGGCGGGGTCGGCGGTGCCGCCGGGAGCGGTGCCGGGCGTCGGGGCCCCGGTGGGGGCGGCGGTGAAGGCGGCGGTGGGGTCCGCCCCGTCGGGCGGTGCGGCGGCGGGGGTGCCGGGGCCGACGGCCGCGACGGCGGGGACGCTCCGGTCCGGGCTGCCGACGGTCCGCCAGCCGAGCCAGCCGGCCAGGCCGAGCGGCGCCAGTACGGCGATCACGGTCACGGTGCGCAGCAGCTTCGAGCGGCGCGGGCGCCGGTCCGGGCCGGGTGCCGCACCGGCGCTGCCGGGGCTGTCGGGGCCGGTGCCGTCGGGAGCGGCGCGGTCGGGGGCGGTGGGGCCGGCCGGTCGCCGGGTGGTGCGAGTCACGGGTGGTTCAGATCCGGTCCTGGGTGCGGGGGGTGAGTCCGAACTGGTCGGCGATCGCCTTCCACTTCGTGACGAAGTCCTTCTTCGCCTGGGTGGCCTGCGGGTTCAGCTCGTCGGCGCGCTTCTTGTCGGCGGTGTTCGGGGCGCTGCCCGAGCAGCCCTGGGAGGCGACCGTCCGGGCCCAGGTCGCGTAGGCCCGGTCGATGTCGGCCGACAGCTGCCAGGCGGACTTCAGCGACTGCACCGCGTCCGGGCCGCCGGGCAGGTCGGTGACGCTGAGCTGGGCGAGCTTGGCCAGCAGCTGGTCGCGCTGCTTGGCGCCGCTGTCGAACACCTGGGCGGCTGACTCGATGTCGGGCTTGGTCGGGCAGCTGTTCACCTTGGCGACCGCGTTGCCGATCGGGGCCTTGGCGCTCTCGCCCTGGGTGAGCAGCTCGTCCAGGGCCTTGGCCTGGGTCGGCGCGTTGGCGCCGGCGCCGGTCGGGGAGGCGGACGGGCCGGTGCTCGTCGCGGGGTCGGGGGCGGTCGGGCTCGGCGCGGCGCCGGTGGGGGCCGGGGCGGGCTGGGGGTTCCCGGACCCGGAGGTGTCGCCGGTGGCGGTGGCGGAGGGGGTCGCGGTGCCGGCCTGGTCGGTGCCGGTGCCCTTGTCCTTGACCGCCCAGAGGATGCCGCCGCCGAGGGCCAGCACGAACAGCAGCGCGAAGGCGATCAGCAGCGGCGCGCGCCGGTTGCCGGGGCGCTCGTCCTCGTCGGCGTCCTCGTAGCCGGTCGGGTAGTCGGGCCCGGCGTACTCGTGCCGGGGGTACTCCTGCTGGGGGTACTCGTTCCCGCCGTACCCGTCCCCGCCGTACCCGTGCCCGGGGTGCTCCGGCTGGGCGTGACCGGGCTGGGCGGCGTCGTACGGCGGCCGGCCGGGCGCTCCGTACGGGGCCTGGCCGTACGGGGCCGGCTGGCCGTACCCGGGCCGCGGCTGGGCCTGCGGCGGGTACGGCGGCTGCTGGGCGGGCCGGGGCGGGCCGTAGGGCGCCTGCTGCTGCGGCGCGCTCCGGGGCGGGAAGGCACCGGGCGCGTCGGGGCGCGGCGGCACCGGCTGCGGGATGTAGGCGGTCGGGGCGTCCTCGTCGTACGGTCCGGCCGACTGCGGCGGTCCGGCGGGGGAGCCCGGGGGCGGTCCGGGGGCGGCCGGCGGGGCGGTCGGCGGCGCGCCCGGGGTGGCGGGCTGCTGGGGACCGCGCACCCAGCCGCCCGCGCCGCCGCGGGCGGTCGGGTCCCAGACCGCCGGAGCGGTGTTCTGCTGGTCCGTCATCTGTCCCTGGCCCCCACGGTCTGCCCGGGCCTGCTCCGCCCGGGTGCTCTGCTGGTGTCGTGCGGCCGCGCCGCGGTCGCGGGCGCCCGCGACCGCGCGGACACCGTACCGTTCGCGCCCCCCGACCGGCAGCCCCGGCACGACGTTAGAGCATCCGTGATCGCCCGTGGGGCGGGGCGGCCGATTCCGGACACCCCGCGCGGCGGCCGGACGGCGGCGTCCGCGGGCCGCCGGGGCCGGCGGGTTCCGCGGCGGGCCCTGCGGCAGGGCCTGTGGTGGGCCCTGCGGTGGGCCCGACCTGCGGGTCAGCCGGCGGCGGCGCGGCGCAGCACGCGCAGCGAACCGGTCACCGAGACCTCCTCGAAGCCCTCCGCCAGCGCCCGCAGGTACACGCGGTAGGGCGCCTGGCCGCCGTCGGCCGGGTCGGGGAAGACGTCGTGGACGACCAGCAGGCCCTCGGGCGCCAGGTGCGGCGCCCAGCCCTCGTAGTCGGCGGTGGCGTGCTCGTCGGTGTGGCCGCCGTCGACGAAGACCAGGGCGAGCGGGCTGCCCCAGACCGCCGCGATCTGCGGGGAGCGGCCGACCAGGGCCACCACGTGCTCCTCCAGGCCGGCCGCGTGCAGGGTGCGGCGGAACCGGGGGAGGGTGTCCATCCGGCCGACCTCCGGGTCGACCAGGGTCGGGTCGTGGTACTCCCAGCCGGGCTGCTGCTCCTCGGAGCCGCGGTGGTGGTCGACGGTCAGCGCCACGGTGCCGGTCTCCCGGGCCGCCTCGGCCAGCAGGATCGCCGAGCGGCCGCAGTAGGTGCCGATCTCCAGCACGGGGAGGCCGGTGCGGCGGGCGGCGGTCACGGCGGCGGCGTACAGGGCGAGGCCCTCGTCGGCGGGCATGAACCCGGTCGCGTCCTCGAACGCGGCCAGCACCTCGGGCCGGGGCCGCGCGGTCTCCAGGAGGTCGGACATGGTGCTGCTCCTCGGCGGGGGTGTGGGCGGGGGTGGTGGGCGGTGGCGCGGTCCGGTTTCCGGCCCGCCGTCGGACCCTACTGGACGGTACGGCGCGACTCCGACCCCGCGGCGGTGTCCCGGCGCCGCGGGCGTCGAACGCGCCGCCCGGTCCGTGCGCGTCGTTCGGTCTGCGATCCAGTTCGGTTTCTTGCCAGAACTGGTTTGTGATGCAAAGCTGACGGCATGACAGACGCATCGGTGCCGTCGTCGGGCGCCCCCCAAGAAGTGCTCGCCAGTCTCGGTGATCTGACCCGCAGGGTCCGCGCCGCCCAGCGCGCCACCTGGTTCCCCCTCCTCCTGTTCGGCGTGCTCACCCTCGGCGGGATCCTGGTCGACCGCCTCACGTTCACCGTCGAGACCGTCACCCCCTGCCCGCCCGGCCCCTCGGGGGCCGACGTGGTCCTCGCGAGCTGCACCGCCGCCAGGCACGGGTCGCCGCTCTACTGGACCGTCGGGATCGCCCTCGTCTACGCCGCGACCTCGGTCTTCTACGTCCGCCGCTCCCGCGCACGGGGCGTCGGGAGCCCGGTCCGGCCCTACGTCCTCACCGGCGTCGCCCTCGTCGCCGTGGTGGCGGCGACCATGTTCTGGGTCGGCCGGAACGGCGTGCCGCAGCCCGGCGCCCCGCTCGACTTCTGGGGCCTGCACCTCGACCCCGGGGCCGGGACGACGCGGTTCCTCGAACGGCTCACCGGAGAGGCGGCGGCCGTCGGGCTGCCGCTGCTGGTGCTGTCCTGGGTCGAGCGCAGCCGCGCCCTGCTGCTCTTCGCGCTGGTCTACCTGGTCGTCGAACTGGTGCCGCTCTCCACGGGTTGGGCGGGGATCGGCGCCGCCTCGCCCTGGTCGGGTCTGCCCCGCCTGATCGTCCCCGGGGTGTTCCTGCTGCTGGGCGCCCTCGGCTTCGCCCTGGTCCAGCTGCCCCGGCGGCGCGACGCGTCATGACCGAGGAGCACGATCAGCACCCCGTCAACGGTCTCGACGACGTCGTCCACCAGCGCGTCCGCCTCGGGATCCTCACCGTCGCCCACGAGGCGCGCCGCGTCGAGTTCGGCTTCCTCCGCACGGCACTCGGCCTGACCGCCGGAAACCTCAGTCAGCACCTGACCGTCCTGGAGAAGGCCGGACTGGTCGCCGTCGAGAAGGGCTACGAGGGCAGGCGCGCCCGCACCTGGCTCTCCCTCACCCCCGCCGGGGGCCGCGCCCTCCGGGACGAGGTCACCCAGCTCAAGCGGCTCATCCACCTGATCGAACAGGGCGGTCCGGCCCCGGAGGGACAGGGCTCGCCGTAGGGTCCCGCCGTCCCTCCCCCGGGGCCGCGCAAGGGGCGACGGCCCGCCACGGGGGTGCGGGCCGCCGTCCGTGCGGACCGCCCGGACCGAGTGGAACGTGTTCTACTCGGCCCGGGCGCGGCGTGCCAGAATCGGCCCGACCGACGATCCGCGAAACCGCGAAGGACCCGGGAGCAGCCCATGCGCGCCGCCATCCTGCACACGACCGGTCAGGACACGCTCGACGTCCGCGACGACGTCGAGGCGGTCGGCTTCGGACCGGGCAGAGTGAGGATCCGGCTGCGGGCCGCCGGCCTCTGCCACTCCGACCTGTCGGCGATGAGCGGCGTCCTGCCCCAGCCCGCGCCGTTCGTCCCCGGCCACGAGGGCGCCGGCGACGTGGTCGAGGTCGGCGAGGGGGTGACCGGGATCGCCGTCGGCGACCGGGTGGTGCTCAGCTGGATCGCGCCGTGCGGCCGCTGCGCGCACTGCGAACGCGGGCGCTCCCACCTCTGCGTGGCCTCCCTGCGGCGGCTCGGCGCCCCGGGCTTCCGCTACGGCGGGGACGGCGACGGCGCGGGGGAGGCGTCCGGCTTCTACGGCACCGGCACCTTCGCCGAGGAGGTGGTGGTGGACCGCGACGCGGTCGTCCCGGTGCCCGCCGACCTCCCGTACGAACTGGCGGCGCTGATCGGCTGCGGTGTGGCCACCGGCCTCGGCGCGGCCGTGCACACCGCCCGGGTCGAGCCCGGTGCCTCGGTCGCGGTGATCGGTGCCGGCGGCGTGGGCGTCGCGGCGGTCCAGGGCGCCCGGGTCTGCGGCGCGGGCCGGATCGCGGTGGTCGACCCGGTGGTGTCCCGCCGCGAGCGGGCGCTCGCCTTCGGCGCGACCGAGGCACTCGCCCCCGAGGAGCTCAGGGCGGCGGCGAAGGGCCTGCCGGGCGGCGGCTTCGACTACGTCTTCGAGGCAGTGGGCCGCTCGGCCACCGTCCGGGCGGCGTACGACGCGGCCCGGCGCGGCGGCGCTGTCGTGGTGATCGGCGCCGGGGCGCAGGACGACCCGGTGCGGTTCAGCATGGGGGAGCTGTTCTTCAACGAGAAGCGGCTGCTGCCCTCGCTGTACGGCGGCGCCCCGCTGTCGGACACCGTCGCGCTGGTGGTGGAGCTGTGGCGGGCCGGGCGGATCGACCTGGCGGGGATGGTCACGCACCGGGTCGCGCTGGCCGAGGTCAACGAGGCGCTGGCGTGGATGCGCGGCGGCGAGGGGCTGCGGACGGTCGTGCTGCCGGGCCGAGGGCCGTGCGCCGACGGCTGACGGCTCGACGGCGGGCGGTGGGTCCGGCCGGTCGCGCACACGCCGGGCCGGACCCACCGCGACCGGGTCAGGCCGGGTCGGCCGAGCCCGCGCGGTGGCGGCCGTGCGGGTCCGCCTCGGGGGTGTCGTCGGCGGCGGAGCGGCCGCGGTGGCGACCGGCCGCCGCGGTGTCCTCGGCCGTGGTCTCGTCGGTGTCGGTGAGGGTGTCGGAGATCAAGATCGTCTGTCCGTGCTTCCGTGCGAGGGTGCGGGTCGTCCGGCCTCCGGCCGGTACTGCTGGACCCGGCCGGGGCGCGGCCGCCACCCTAACCGGCGGGACGGGCGGGGGTGTACCGGGACCGCCCTGCCCGGTGGGGCCCGACGGTTCGTGCACCTCGCCTGTCCGCCCTGGCCGGCCACCGAGTACATCCCCGGCCCGTCGCTGCAGGAGGTCCTCCGCCGGCACGGCCCGGTACCGGCGCGCACGCTGCACGCGCTCGCGGCCGGGATCGCCGAGGCGCTGGACGAGATCCACCGCTGCGGTGTGATCCACCGCGACCTCAAGCCGGGCAACGTCATCGTCTCCGGCACCGGCCCGCGGCTGATCGACTTCGGCATCGCCCAGGTCGCCGACGACACCCGGCTCACCTCCGCCGGATTCGTCGTCGGCACGGCCGGCTTCGTCGCCCCGGAACAGCTCTCCGGCGCGCCGGTGACCCCCGCCGTCGACCTGTACGCGTTCGGCATGGTGCTGGGCCACGCCGGTGGCGCGGCCCCGTTCGCCCCGGGTGTGCCGCTGGAATCCGCCCTGGGCCTGCTTCCCGCCCACCTGGCGGCGGTCGTCGCCCGCTGCCTGGACCCCGACCCCGGGCGCCGGCCCACCGCCCACGACGTCCTGCGGCAGCTCTCCGGCGACCGGACCGGGAACGACGACTGGCTGCCGCCGCCGGTCCGGACGATGGTCGAGCAGCACCACCCCGGTCGCTGGCTAGGCCGGGCGGCCGGTGCGCAGGAAGCCGGCGAGCAGCTCGTGCAGGACCGCGCCGCCCTCCTCGGCCAGGACCTCGTGCCCGGCCCCCGCCGCCTCGACGTAGCGGAAGTCCGCCCCCTCGGTGCGCCCGATCCGCAGCAACTCGTGCCGCAGCGAACGGGACTGGCTCACCGGTACCACCTCGTCCCGGTCGCCGTGCACGACCAGCAGCGGCGCGCCGATCCGGTGCGCGAGCTGGAGCACGTCGCGCGGTCCGCGGGCGTCCGCGATCGGCTCCCCGCCGCCCAGTCGGGTGGTCAGCGCCCGGACCGGGTCGGAGGCTTCGGCGAGCAGCCGGGCGCCGGACAGGAACGGCGCGACCACCGCGCAGCGCGACACCTGCTCGGCCGGCGCGTGGGCCGCCGCCAGCAGTGCGAGGAAGGCGCCGTAGCTGACCCCGAACAGGGCCGGCGGCTCCAGCCCGAGCGCGGCCCGCTGGCCGGCGATGCCCTCCAGCAGGTGCAGGACGTCGTCGAGATCGGGCCCGCCCCAGGCCCCCCGGATCGCCAGCGCGTGCGCCACGCCGTAGCCCGTGGAGCCGCGCTGGTTCGGGGCGAGCACGGCCAGGCCCTCGCCCGCCATCCGCTGCAGCGCCGGGTCGAACTCCAGCCGCCAGGCGTCCGCCGGGCCGCCGTGCAGGGCGAGCACCAGGTGCGGACTGCTCAGCCAGGCGTCCCCGCCGTAGACCACGGCCTCCAACGGGCCCGCCGGACCGGAGAGTTCGAGGCTCTGCGCCGGGTGCCAGCGGCCGCCGTCGCCCGGCTCGGCGGAACCGTCCAGCCGCCAGCCGCGCGGTGTCGTGCCGGGCCGGCTCCTGGTGGTGCCGGGCTGCCAGGGCAGCACGGTGTCCCGCCACGGGCCCGGCAACCCCGAGCCCAGCGGCGCCAGTTGGAGCGGCAACGGCACCGGGCCCGAGGTGCTGGCGACCGGGCCCTGGGTCAGCAGCGCGTCCACGTCGAGGGTGGCGAGCGCGGCCGGGTGGTCCGGCGCCGAGTACGGCAGCCGCAGCCCGTCCGCCGACCAGTGGCCGACCGCGCCGAGGCGTCCGGGCGGGACCGGCAGCGGGTCCAGCCGGCCGAGGGCGGGCCGCCACAGGGCGAGCGAGCAGCCCGCGCCGTGGTCGATCTGCACGGCGACCCGGGGTCCGTCGGTGGCCGGCCGCAGCGCGACCGGCCGCAGGAACATGCCCGCGACGTGCAGGACTTCGGGGAACCGCAGCGGCGCGCCGCCGTCCGGCACGCCCCAGCCGATCCGGTCGGTGCCGGGCGCGTCACTGCGCACCATCGCGAACCGGCTGTCCGGGTCGAACAGCAGCAGCCGGTCGTTGCTGCGCTCGCCGATCTCCAGCATTGGGGTCACGGCACCGGTGCGCAGGTCGAGCACCACGGTGCGGACCAGGCCGTCGCCCACCCGGTCGAGGGCCAGCAGCGCCCCGGCGTGGTCCAGCCAGACGCCACCGCCGTGCAGACCGGGGATCTCGGCGACCTGGTGCGGCGGCGAGCCGTCGGCCCGGACCAGCCAGACCGTGGTGCCCGGCCGGGTGTCGCTGCCCAGGGCGAGGGCGACCGGGGCGCGGGGGCCGGACGCGGCGCCCGCCGGGAGCGGCAGGAGCCGCAGGCCGGGCATCCGCAGGGTGGTCAGCGGCCGTTCGGCGGTGACGGCCCGGCCGTACTGGTCGGTGGCGGCGGAGAGCGTCACCAGGTCGTGCCGGTCGCCGTCGGCACGGCGGACCAGCACCGAGCCGTCCGGCAGCGCGACCAGCTGTGAGCGGAGGTCCTCGGAGCGGTGGCCGGGCAGGGGGAGGCCGGTCGGTCGGGCCGGGCCCCGGGCGGGGAGGTGCCAGCTCTCGGCGTACCAGCCGCCGTCGGCGGCGGAGGCCAGGCAGGCGGCGTGGCTGCCGTCGGCGGCGAAGGTGAAGCCGAGCCGGCGCAGGGCCTGGGTCCCGGCCCGGGTGGTCACGTCCACGCATCCACCTGCCCGGCCGGATCGGACGGCGTGCCCGGACCGGTCGGCCCGGACGGTGTGCCGGGCGGTGTGCCGCCCGGGACCGGGTCCACCCAGAGCCGCGGACCGCCGTGCCGCAGCCGCAGCAGGAAGGCCAGCGCCCCCGCCGTCCCGGTGCCGTACGCGGGCGCGCACCCGGTTCCGGTCTCGTCCGGCAGCGCCAGCAGCCCGTCCCGCAGGGCCGCGCGGGCGGCGATCAGCAGGCCGGACTCGACGGCGGCGGCGCGGAAGCCCGGGTCGCCGGTGGCCTCGGCGAGGTCGAGCAGGAACTCCCCGTCCCCGGCCAGGCCGTGGCAGGCGCAGACCCCGCTGTGCCAGCGTCCCGCGGTCACCGCCCGGCCGGCGGCCAGGGCCAGCCGGTGCGCGTCGGCGTCGCCGGTGGCGAGCCAGAGCCGCAGCAGGAAGGTGCCGGCCCCGGAGGAGCCGTTGCACCAGTGGGTCAGACGGACGTGCGCGGGGTCGTCGGCGCTCCGCGGCCACCGGGCGGCGGGCGAGGCGCCGTCGCCGCCCGGGCCCGGGGCGGCCGACGGGTCGAGGCGGGCGGTGGCGGCGAGGGTGCGGCCGGCCCCGACGGCGCCGGCGAGCAGCGCGCCGTCCCCGGTGGCTCCGGCCGCCGCCAGCAGGAAGGTGCCGACGCCCGCGACCCCGTGCGCGAACCCGAGGTGGGTGATCCCGGCGAGCGCGGAGTCGAAGTCCTGCGGCACCGGCCACACCGGGCCGTGGGGCGACTGTCCGGCGGCGGCGAGCAGACCGTGGCCGCACCGCGAGGCCCGGGCGAGGAACTCCGCCGCCCCGGCCGTCCGGTCGGCGGCCGGGGATCCGGCGAACTCGTCGGCGGCGCAGCGGAGTTGTAGGAAGCCGGCGCCGGCCGCGCCGTGGCAGACGTCCGGGTTCGGCCACTCGACGGTGATCCGGGCGGCCAGCTCGGCCGCCCGCCGGCCGAGGGCCCGGTCCTCCAGGGCGCGGGCGGCGTCCAGCAGTGCCCAGGCGGCGCCGGAGCGCCCGAAGTGCAGTCCGGGCAGGACCACCGGTTCGGCGGCGCAGCGGCGTTCGACCCAGTCGGCGGCGGTCCGGGCGGTGGCGCGGGCGGTGGCCCGGACGTCCTCCGGCAGCCCGGCGGTCGCGGCCGCCCGGGCGAGGACGGCGAGCACGCCGGCCGCGCCGTGCTGGACGTTGCAGGGGTCCGCCCGTTCGCCGGCCGGCACCACGGGCCACAGCCGGTCCCGGCGCGAGGGTGTGGCGGTGGCGGCGATGTGGCGCAGGCCGTCGTGCAGGACCCGGTCGAGGACCGAGGTGTCGCTGTGGGCGCGGCTGCGGGTGCGGCTGTGGCCGTCGCCGCGGGTGGCGGTGGCCGGGGCGGGCCCGGGCCGGTCCGGTGTGGCGGCCGGTTCGGTGTGCCAGAACTCGCCGCCGCGGTCGGTGCGGTCGGTGCGGCCGCCGAGCCCGGACTGTCCGGTCCCGGACGGCACGGGACCGGCGGGGCGCCCGGGTCTGTCGGGGCGCCCGGGCTCGTCGGGGTGCTCGGGCTCGCGGAGCGGCGCGGGGCGGTCCGGGCCGGACGGGTGCTCGACGCGGAAGGGGGTGTGCCCGTCGGTCGCGAGGAACTCCCGGACCAGGGCCGGGTGCCAGCGCCGACGCGGGTCCTCGGCGCGCAGGCCGAGGACGGCCGGGGCCAGCCGGCGCGCGGTGGTGCCGCAGCGGGCGGCGAGGGCGAGCCAGCGGCCGAGCCGGTCGGTGACCGGGCGGGCGTGCGGAAGGTCCTCGGGCAGCAGCGGGTCGTGGCCGGTGGCGAGCAGGAAGAACAGCCCGCCCAGTGCGTAGAGGTCCGCCTCCGGCTCGGCGGTGCGGGTGCCGTCGCCGCCACGTCCCGCCGTCAGTCCGGCGAACCCGCCGCCGCGCCGCGGCGCAGGCGGGGCCCCGGCGGCGGTGACCAGGGCGAGCCGCCCCGGCCCCTGCTCGGGAGCGCGGTAGCCGGGCACGCCGGCCGGGCCGGCGGGGCTGCCGGCCTCGGCGGCCAGCTCCAGGTCCACCAGCCGCAGCGAGCCGTCCGGCTGGACGAGCACATGGCCGGGGGAGAGGTCGCGCAGCACCAGCCCCTGCTCGTGCACCCGCTCGACGAGGTCCAGCAGGACGTGGGCCATCGGTCCGGCCTCGGCCCAGTCGACGTCGGGGCTGCCGTCCCGGCGCAGTCTGGCCGCGACCCAGCTGCCGAGCGGCTGTCCGGCGATCCGTTCCTGCACCAGGAAGAGCGAGTCGTCCTGTTCGACGAGTTCGACCGGTCCCGGGGCCAGGCCCAGGCCCTCCAGTCGGGCGAGCAGCGCGGCCTCGTGCCGCAGGGCGGCCCGCGCGTCCGTGCCGGCCGGGTCCATCTCGATGTGCGCGCGGGCCTGCTTGACCACGACCTCGGCGCCGCCGTCGGTGTCGCGGCCGAGGAAGACGCCGCCCTTGGCGCCGTGCCGGATCGCCCCGGTGACCACGTAGCGTCCGGCCAGCAGGACCCCGCCGCTGCCGCGCCGCCGGGGCGCGGGCCGGCCGATGCCCGGCCGGTACCCGGGCCCGGGGGGACCGGCGGCACCGGGCGGGGTCGGGCCGAGCGGGGCCGGGCCGGAGGAGGCCCGCGGCCCGTCGAACGCCCGCTGTCCGTCCGCGGCCAGCGGATCCCGGGTCCACGGCGGGATCCGGTACGCGGCCCCGCGGACGTCCTCGACCCGCTCGCCGTCCGGCCCGCGCAGCATCGACCGGTACCCGCCGTCGTTGCCCAGCTCGGCCCGGGCCGCGATGGCGCCGTACCGGTAGTGGACGAGACTTCCGGGTCGGTAGGGACGGTCGGAGAGCACCGCGGGCCCGGGCAGACCGTCGGTGGCGCGGTGCAGCGCGGCGGCCAGCCGGCGGAACTGCGGTTCGCCGACCGGGTAGACGGTGATGAACTTGCCGGCCGAACCCTGTTCGCTGTGGCGCGAGTTGAGCTCGTGCAGCTGGGCCGGTCCGGTCGCGAAGCGGAACGCGCACGGGTCCTCGGCGAGGACTTCGGTGACGGCCGCGAGCACCGCGCCGCCGACCGTGGAGGCGGCGCTGACGTGGAGCTTCCAGCCCTCGTCGGGGAGTTCGCCCGGGGTCGGTCTGGCCGTGGACCAGAAGCCCTCGACGTCCACCCGCCAGCCGGTCCGCCGGTGCCGCCGGGCGTCCTGCCCGTCGCCCTTCTCGTCGTCCTGCCCGTCCTGTCCGTCCTGTCCGCCCGGCCCGTCGACCGGCGGGCCCCCGGCGGCGAGGGCGGTCCGCGTCATCCCGGGCCACCGGCCGTCCGGGTCCGTCCCGTCGCCCGCGGGTTCGTCGCCCGTCGGCCCGTCGCCCGCAGGGTCCGTGCCACCGGCCGTCCGCAGCGATGTGTCCGCCCGCATCCGCCACCACATCCCTTCGTCGGGTGCCGACGCGCCCGTCCCGGTGCCCACTGCTCGGGCACCGGGCGCGCGGCCACGGCCTGAAATCGGTTCCTCGGAAGGTCCGGGTCCGCCGCCCCGGCGGCGGTCCGCACCGCCCCGGCCGCGTCCGGCCCGTTCTGCGCGCCCGGGACGGTCTCTCCGGCCGACCGTCCTCCCGGTGCCCCGGCCGGGGCGACTCCCGCTGCCGCGGCAACTCCCGTTGGCAGGAGTGAAGTTACTTTCGGTAGCGAGGGATGCTCAATCCGAAGCCGGTCACTTCACTCGTAAGGGTGATCCGGGCGCCATTTCGAATTCGTGCGAGCCGAGGGGTGTGCGCGACGATCGCCCGGTCACCCGGCGTGAACCGGGCCCGGGCGCCGGTCGAACGGGGGCGCCGTCCGCCCGGGGGCGCCCGCGCCACGGGTTGACGTGCGCCCGTGCGCCCCCGGCGGGGCCGCCCGCCGGGTCCGGTGCGGGTCCGGGCCGGCCCGGACCCGCCCGGCGGCGGCTCGGCCGGCTGCTCCGCCGGGCGTGTGGCCGGGCGCGTGGCCGGGCGCCCGGGCCGTCGGGCGGGCGGCCGGGCGGGCGGACGGCTCCCCCCGTGCGCACGGTAGTCTCGACAGGTGCCGAAACTGTCCGACGTCATCACCGCCCTCGAAGAGCTGTACCCGCCGCAGTGGGCGGAGTCCTGGGACGCCGTCGGCCTGGTCTGCGGAGACCCTCAGGCCGAGGTCCGCCGCGTGCTGTTCGCCGTCGACCCCGTGCAGGCGGTCGTCGACGAGGCCGTCGAGTGGGGGGCGGACCTGGTGGTCACCCACCACCCGCTGTACCTGCGCGGCACCACCACCGTGGCCGCCACCACCTTCAAGGGCCGGGTCGTGCACACCCTGATCCGCGCCGGGATCGCCCTGCACGTGGCCCACACCAACGCCGACCACGCCGACCCGGGCGTCTCGGACGCGCTCGCCGAGGCGGTCGGAGTGACCGTGACCGGCCCGCTGGTCCCGGACCCGACCGACCCGCTGGGCCGGCGCGGCACCGGGCGGGTCGGCCTGCTGGAGCCCCCGCTGCCGCTGGCCGCGTTCGCCGCGCGGGTCGCCGCCGGCCTGCCGGCCACCGCCGCCGGCGTCCGGGTCTCCGGCGACCCGAACCGGCTGATCAGCCGGGTCGCGGTGTGCGGCGGCTCGGGCGACAGCCTGTTCGCCGAGGTGCGCGCGGCGGGCGTCGACGCCTACCTGACCGCCGACCTGCGCCACCACCCGGCCTCCGAGGCCGCCGAGGCGGCGCCGGTCGCCCTGGTCGACGCCGCGCACTGGGCCACCGAGTGGCCCTGGCTGCCGCTGGCCGAGCGGGCGCTGCTCGGTGCCGCCGAGAAGCGCGGGTGGACCGTGGAGACCAGGGTCTCCCGTACGGTCACCGACCCGTGGACCGCGCACGCCCCCATGTCCTTCCCCGCCTGACCCGATTCACAGGAGCTCTCCGCTTGAACGCCGCGCCCGCCGACCAGATCCGCCTGCTCGACCTCCAGGCCTTCGACTCCAAGCTCGACCAGCTGGCCCACCGGCGGCGCAGCCTGCCGGAGCACGCCGAGATCGACAAGGTCAACGCCGACCACACCGCCCTGAAGGACCTGGTGATCGCCGCCCAGGCCCAGCACGGCGACACCACCCGTGAGCTGACCAAGGCCGAGCAGGACGTGGAGCAGGTGCGCTCCCGGGCCGCCCGCAACCAGCAGCGCCTGGACTCCGGCGCGATCACCTCGCCGAAGGACCTGGAGAACCTCCAGCACGAGATCGGCTCGCTGGCCAAGCGCCAGGGCGACCTCGAGGACGTCGTGCTGGAGATCATGGAGCGGCTGGAGTCCGCCCAGACCCGGGTCACCGAGCTGACCGCGCGCCTGGAGCACTCCACCGTCGTGCTGACCGAGGCCGAGGGCCGCCGGGACGCCGCGTTCGCCGAGATCGACGCCGAGGTGGAGAAGGTCCGCCGCGAGCGCGAGGCCGTCGCCGCCGTCGTCCCGGCCGACCTCATGAAGGTCTACGCCAAGCTGCGCGAGACGCAGGGCGGCGTCGGCGCGGCCCGCCTGTTCCAGCGCCGCTGCGAGGGCTGCCGCACCGAGTTCTCGATCACCGAGCTGAACTCCATCAAGGCCGAGCCGGCCGACAAGGTCGTCCGCTGCGAGAACTGCGGCCGGATCCTGGTCCGCACCGCCGATTCGGGCGTCTGACCCGGTGGCCGGGCGCAGGTTCGTCGTCGAGGCGGACGGCGGGTCCCGGGGCAACCCGGGGCCGGCCGGCTACGGCGCGGTGGTCCGGGACGGCGACACCGGACAGATCATCGCCGAGGCTGCGGAGTTCATCGGCCACGCGACCAACAACGTCGCCGAGTACAAGGGCCTGATCGCCGGTCTGAGGGCGGCCCGGGCGATCGACCCGGCCGCCTCGGTGGACGTCCGGATGGACTCCAAGCTGGTCGTCGAGCAGATGTCCGGCCGGTGGAAGATCAAGCACCCGGACATGCAGCCGCTCGCGGCCGAGGCGCGCGAGGTCTTCCCGCGCGGGCAGGTGGCGTACAGCTGGATCCCGCGGGAGAAGAACAAGGACGCCGACCGGCTGGCCAACGAGGCGATGGACGCGGGCAAGGCGGGCCGCCAGTGGGAGCCCAGGGCTCCCAAGGCCGTCACCGCCGCCGCCACTGGCGCCGACGAACCCGGACCGCCGCTGGAGACCGCCGCCCCCAAGGCCGGCTGGGCGGCGCCCGCCGACCTCGGCACCCCGACCACCTTCGTCCTGCTCCGGCACGGCGAGACCCACCTCACCCCGGAGAAGCGGTTCTCCGGCAGCGGCGGCACCGACCCGGAGCTGTCGGAGAAGGGCCGCTGGCAGGCCGAGCGGGCCGCCGAGGCGCTCGCCGCGCGCGGTTCGGTCCAGGCCGTGGTGGCCTCGCCGATGCGACGCACCCGGCAGACCGCCGAGACCGTGGCCGCCCGGCTGGGCCTGGAGGTCCGGTACGAGGAGGGGCTGCGCGAGGTCGACTTCGGGGCCTGGGAGGGGCTGACCTTCGGCGAGGTCCAGGAGCGGCACCCGGAGGACCTCGCCGCCTGGCTCGGCTCCGCCAGGGCCAGGCCGACCGGCGGGGGCGAGAGCTTCACCACCCTCACCCACCGGGTCGGGGTGGCCCGGGACAAGGTCCTCGCCCGCTACCCCGGGAAGACCGTGCTGGTGGTCTCGCACGTCAGCCCGATCAAGACACTGGTCCGGCTGGCGCTCGGCGCCCCGCCGGACTCGCTGTACCGGATGGAGCTGTCCGCCGCCTCGATCTGCGCCGTCCAGTACTACGCGGACGGCAACGCCTCGCTGCGGCTGCTCAACGACACCGGGCACCTGCGCTGACGGACGCCGGGGCCGGTCGGACCGCGTCCGACCGGGCCCCGGCGCGCCTCCGGCCGGGAAGGCGTCCGGGGACGCCTCCGGGGAACGTGTCCGGGAACGCGTCCGGGGGCGCTCAGTGCACCTCGGTGACCACCACGTCCAGCTGCCACGGCTTGCGCGCGGTGCCCTCGGCGGCGACCTCCACCCGGTGGCCGAGGCCCAGCAGCGCGTCCAGCAGCTCGCCGGGCGTCTTGGGCTCGGCGCCCGCGACCAGCAGGTCACGGACCAGACGTCCCTTGGTGGCCTTGTTGAAGTGGCTCACCACCGTGCGCCGGCCGTCGCGCTCCTGCAGCACCCGCACGGTCGCCGTCCGGGCGACGAGCTCGCCGGCGGGCTTCCAGGCGGCCGCGTACGCGGAGGAGCGCAGGTCCAGCACCAGCCCGTCGGCGACCTCCGGCAGCACGGTCGCCGTCGCGCTCCGCCAGTACGCTCCGAGCGCCCCCAGGCCGGGGAGTTTCACGCCCATCGAGCAGCGGTAGGGCGGGATCCGGTCGTCGATCCGCACGGCGCCCCAGAGCCCGGAGAACACCAGCAGCGTCCGCACGGCCCGGTCGTACGCCGCTTCGTCGAGCGTCGCCAGCCCGAGGTTGTCGAAGAGCACCCCGGTGTAGACCTCCCCGGCCGGGAACGCCCCCGCGGTCGGCAGGCCCGCGTTGCGCGCCACCTCGCCGCGCAGCCCGGGGCTCAGCCCCAGCACCTCGGCGGCGGCGTCCTCGTCGCCCCGGCAGAGCCCGACCAGCGTCTCCAGCACCCGGGTCCGGGCCGCCGTCAGCCCGGGCAGCGACAGTCCGTCGAGCGCCACCGGCACGCCGTCCCCGGACGCGGCCTTCCCCTCCGAGGGCGGCAACAGGACCAGCACGGCGGACTCCTCAACACTTTGTGGCGACGGACCCGGCCACCCTACGCAACCGGCCCCGGCTCCCGGTAACCCGCGCCCGCCGCCGCGACCACCGCCGCGCCGGTGCCGAGCGCCAGGCAGAGCGGCGAGTAGTACCGGGCGTCGAGGCGGCGGAACCGCTCGGAGCGCAGGGCCCGCTCGCCGCCGACCAGCGTCAACCCGCCCGCGCCGCGGGTCAGCAGCGTCGCCGACACCGTCCACACGCCCGCCCGGCGCAGCCGCGCCGGCCCGACCGCCGGCACCGCCCCGGCCTCGGCGGCCACCAGGTAGGCGGCCGCGCCGAGCAGCCCCGCCACCGCCGCGCACGCCGCCGCCGGGGGCACCCCGTCGCCGGTGCCGACCACGGTGTCCGCGAACTCCTCCGGGGTCCGCAGCGGCCACGGCGTCACCGTCCACAGCGCGTGCAGCGCCCCCGTCCCCGCCAGCGCCCCGGCCACCGCCGTCCCCACGACCCGTACCGCTCGCATCGTCCGTTCCCCCTTCGCCGTCGATCATCAGCGCCTCCCACGCTACGACTCCTTACGCCGCGCGCCCGCGGGCCCGTCCCGCGCGCCCGCCCCTGCTCGCGCCCCGCGTGCCCGCCCCGCTCGCGCCCCGCCGGGACATCGGCGCGCCGCCCGCCGCCGACCTCCGGCCGGAACCACCCGCCCGGCCCTACGCTGCCCCCATGCCCCGCCGAAAACTGCGCGTCAAGGCCGCCGACTCCGCCCGGATCAATGCCGAACTGGCCGAGCTGCGGGCCGCTCTGGAGATCCGCACCGAATGGCCCGAGGCGGCGCTGGCGGAGGCCGAGCGGGCCGCCGGGGCACCCCGGCTGCCCGACCACGACGCCACCGAGCTGCCGCTGTTCACCGTCGACCCGCCCGGCTCCCGCGACCTCGACCAGGCGATGCACCTCGCCCACCGCCCCGGCGGCGGCTACCGGGTGCACTACGCCATCGCCGACGTCGCCGCCTTCGTCCGCCCCGGCGGGGCGATCGACGAGGAGGCCCGCCGCCGGGTGCAGACCCTCTACTTCCCCGACCGGCCGGTGGCGCTGCACCCCACCCGGCTCTCCGAGGACGCGGCCAGCCTGCTGCCCGGCGAGCCCCGCCCCGCGCTGCTCTGGCAGATCGACCTGGACGAGGACGGCGCCGTCGTCCTCGCCGACCTGCGGCGCGCCGTGGTCCGCTCGCACCGCCGGCTCGACTACGCGGCCGTCCAGCGCGCCGTGGACGCCGGCGGCGCCGACGAGCAGCTCGTGCTGCTCGCCACCGTCGGCCGGCTGCGCGAGGAGCGGGAGCGCGAGCGCGGCGGGATCAGCCTCCCGGTGCCCGAGCAGGAGATCGAGGAGACCCCGCGCGGCTACGTCCTCGGCTACCGCGCGCCCACCCCCGCCGACGGCTGGAACGCCCAGATCTCGCTGCTCACCGGCATGGCCGCGGCCGAGCTGATGCTGGACGCCGGGGTCGGCCTGCTCCGCACCCTGCCCGCCGCGCCGCCCGCCGCGTTCGAGCGGCTGCGCCGCACCGCCCGCGCGCTGGAGATCGACTGGCCCGACGGCCTGCCGTACCCGGAGCTGGTCCGTTCGTTGGACCCGGACCGCCCGCTGCACGCCGCCTTCCTGAACGAGTGCACCGGCCTGCTGCGCGGCGCCGGCTACCGGGCCTTCGACACCGCCCGGGGCCGGCCCGCGCCCGCCGACCCCGGGCACGCCGCGCTGGCCGCGCCGTACGCGCACTGCACCGCGCCGCTGCGCCGACTGGGCGACCGGTTCGCCCAGGAGGTCTGCGCGGCGGTCGCGGCGGGGGAGGAGCCGCCGGACTGGGCGCGCGAGGCGCTGGAGGACGTGGCCGCGCTGATGACGGCGGGGGACCGCCGCGCGGGCGAGGTCGAACGGGCCTGCGTGGACCTGGTGGAGGCGGAGGTGCTCTCCGGCCGGGTGGGCGAGGACTTCCCGGCGGTGGTCGTCGACGTGGACGCCGAGCGGCCGGGCCGGGGCACCGTCCAGCTCCGCGAGCCGGCCGTCCGGGCCCGCTGCGACCGGGCGGCGCCGGGACCGGGCGCGGGGGCCGACGGGGAGTCACCCGGCACCGCCCTGCCGCTCGGCGGCCGGATCGCCGCCCGGCTCACCGTCGCGGACCCCGCCACCCGGACGGTCCGCTTCGCCGCCGTCTGAGCCGGGTCCTGGTGGGAGGATCGACCCGTGCCCGATGCGACCTTCATGAGTCCGCCGCCCGTCGCCGACCCCGGCCGGCGCCGCCGACAGCTCGTCCTGGCGATCTGCTGCATGAGCCTGTTCATCGTCGGGCTCGACAACACCGTCGTGAACATCGCCCTCCCGGAGATCCAGAAGGACCTGGACGCCCCCGCCTCCGGCCTGCAGTGGATCATCGACGCCTACACCCTGGTGCTGGCCTCGCTGCTGATGCTGTTCGGCTCGCTCGCCGACCGCTTCGGCCGCCGCCGGGTGTTCCAGACCGGCCTGGTGGTCTTCGTGCTCGGCTCGCTGCTCTGCAGCCTGGCGCCGAGCCTGGGGTGGCTGGTGCTGTTCCGGGCGGTGCAGGCGGTGGGCGGTTCGATGCTCAACCCGGTGGCGATGTCGATCATCACCAACACCTTCACCGAACCCCGGGAGCGGGCGCGGGCGATCGGCGTCTGGGGCGGGGTGGTCGGCATCTCGATGGCGCTCGGGCCGCTGCTCGGCGGCTTCCTGGTGCACGCCGCCGGCTGGCCGGCGATCTTCCTGATCAATGTCCCGGTCGGGCTGCTGGCCTGTCTGCTGACCGCCCGTTACGTGCCCGAGTCGCGCGCGCCGCGGGCCCGCCGGCTCGACCCGGTGGGACAGCTGCTGATGGTGGTGCTGCTCGGCTGCGGCACCGCCGCGATCATCGAGGGCCCGGACCACGGCTGGACCTCCCCGCTGATCCTCGGCCTGGCCGTGGCCGCGCTCGCCGCGCTGGTGGCCTTCCCGCTCTGGGAGCGGCGGGTCGCCGAGCCGCTGGTGGACCCGAGGTTCTTCCGCAGCGCGCCGTTCACCGGGGCCACCCTGACCGCCGTCTGCGCCTTCGCCTCGCTCGGCGGGTTCCTCTTCCTCAACACCATCTACCTGCAGGACGTCCGTCGGTACAGCCCGATGGAGGCCGGTCTGTGGACGCTGCCGATGGCCGTGATGATGCTGGTCTGCGCGCCGCTGTCGGGCCGGATCGTCGGCGCCAGGGGCCCCCGGCTGCCGCTGGTGCTGGCCGGTCTCGGCCTGGTCGCCAGCGGTCTGCTGCTGACCCGGCTGGCGGCGGACTCCCCGCCGGCGCTGCTGCTGGCCGCGTACGGGCTGTTCGGCTTCGGCTTCGGCTTCGTCAACGCGCCGATCACCAACTCCGCCGTCTCCGGCATGCCGCGGGCCCAGGCCGGGGTGGCGGCGGCCGTCGCCTCGACCAGCCGGCAGGTCGGCCAGTCGCTCGGCGTCGCGGTGATCGGCACCGTGGTCGCCTCGGCCGTGGTCGGCCCGGTGCTCACCGGCTTCGCCCCGGCGAGCCACGCCGGCTGGTGGATCATGGTCGGGCTCGGCGCGACGATCCTGCTGCTCGGCCTGGTCACCACCTCCGCCTGGGGCACCGCCACCGCGGCCCGGGTGGCCGCCCACCTCGGCGCGGAGCCGCCGCCGGCCCGCCCCGGAGTACGGGAGGCCCCGCCCGAGCGGCTACCATGACCCCTACGGCGGAAGAGCCGGCCGGGCGGTCGCGACGGGTCCCAGGACCCGCCGAGGAACGTCCGGGCTCCACAGAGCAGGGTGGTGGGTAACGCCCACCCGGGGTGACCCGCGGGACAGTGCCACAGAAAACAGACCGCCCGCCGCTTCGGCGACGGGTAAGGGTGAAACGGTGGTGTAAGAGACCACCAGCGACCGGGGTGACCCGGCCGGCTAGGTAAACCCCACCTGGAGCAAGGTCAAGATCGGCGCCCCAGGGCGCTGTGCGCGGATGCTTGAGGGCTGCTCGCCCGAGTCCGCGGGTAGACCGCACGAGGCTGTCGGCAACGGCAGTCCTAGATGGATGACCGCCTCCCCGGCCCGCGCGAGCGGCCCGGGAGACAGAACCCGGCGTACAGGCCGACTCTTCCGCCCCTGACGTCCGCGAAGGCCCCCCGACCCACGGTCGGGGGGCCTTCGGCGGTTCCGGGGCCCGGGGCCCGGGGGTCAGCCCGGGTGGGTGCCGACGGCGTCGCGGATCTGGTCGCCGAGACCGCCGTTGACGCGGGCGCAGTGGGCGCAGCAGAAGAACATCCCGGCGACCTCGACGCCGTGGCCGACGATCCGGACGCTGCACTGCTCGCAGCGCGGGGCGAGCTTCTCCATGGCGCACTCGAAGCTGTCGAAGGTGTAGACGTCGCCGGTGACGGTCTTGATCTCGAAGGCGAGCCAGTAGTCGTTGCCGCAGGTGACGCAGGTGGCCATGGCGGCGCACTTCCTTCCGGGCGGGTGGGACGGACGGCGGGGCCGGGCGGCTGCCCGGCCCTTCCAGTGTCCGAGCGCCCTCGGCGGGCGGCCACCCGGTGGAGCCACCCGGTCAGGCGGGGCGGGTGGAGAGCTTCTCCAGGGCGCCGAGGACGCGTTCGGCGTCGTCGGCGGCGACGAAGAGGTGGTCGTGGTGGAAGCCGGCCACCACGTTGCAGCTGAGCCCCTCCTCGGCGAGCCGGGTCGCGACGGCGGCGGTCAGCCCGACGGCCTCCAGGGCGGAGTGGATCCGCAGGGTGATCCAGGCGGCCACGTACTCGTAGCGCAGGCCCAGCGCGTCCGCCTCCTCCTGGGCCACCACCACGGTCACCCCCTCGGGTTCGGCGACGGTGACGACCGGCCGCAGCCCGGCGGGCACCTTGGTGGGGAGCGTGCAGTAGACGTACCGCCCCGGGTTGAGCACGGGGCGCAGGTCGCGCAGCAGCGTTGCGAGGTCTCGTTCTCCGGCCATGGACGCACCGTAGCGGCTTAGGTCCTCTCTTTCGGATCACGCCGGGCGGTCGCCGCCGGAGCACGCACCTCGCCGGCTTGTCGTCGGTCGCCGATGCTCCGCATGGACTCCCTCCTCCGCACCGCCGAGGCACGCACTCCAACAACGCCCACTCGTCCGACGGGATCCGAAAGAGAGGACCTAGGGGCCGACCGTGTCGGAAGGTGTATCGCTGACCGTTGACGGCCGACAGTCAGCGATATATCGTCGAGTTATCGAGACAGTAACTCGACTGTCCCGAACGATCGTCTGACGATCGTCGCGACGGGGCCGCGTCCGAGCGGTCCGAACTGGAGGTGGGTGCCATGCGCCCAGGACGATTCCGTGGAGAAGGCGGTCCCGGCGGTTGCCGCCCGGGGCCGGAGTTCGCCGGCACGCCCGGTGAGAGGTACGAGGGCCGGGGGGCGTTCGGTCCCTTCGGGCCGCCCTTCGGCGGCGGCGGGCCGGGCGGACGCCCGGGTCCGCCGTGGGCCCGGGGCGGTTTCGGCGGGCCGCCGCCGTGGGTGCGCGGTCGGCGCGGCGGGCGGGCCAGGCGCGGGGACGTGCGTGCCTCGCTGCTGGCGCTGCTCAAGGAGCGGCCGATGCACGGCTACGAGATGATCGCCGAGATCGCCGAGCGCTCGGGCGGGGCCTGGCGGCCCAGTCCCGGTTCGGTCTACCCCACCCTCCAGCTGCTGGAGGAGGAGGGCCTGGTCACGGCGGAGGAGGTCGGCGGCAAGCGGCTGGTCCAGCTCACCGAGGCGGGCCGGACCGAGGCCGAGGCCGGACCGGACGAGCCGTGGGCCGAGGCCGGCCAGGAGGTCGACTGGGCCGCGGTCCAGGAGGTCGGCCAGGCGCTGGGCGCGGTGGAGCAGGCCGTCCGCCAGGTCATGGCGACGGGCACCGAGGCGCAGCGCGCCAAGGGCCTGGAGGTGCTCAACGAGGCCCGCAAGAAGCTGTACCTGATCCTGGCCGAGGACGCCTGACCGGTCCCGGTACGGATGCCGGAGGTGCTGCTGCTCAGCTGCGGACGGCGAACAGCGCCACGCACGCGAGCAGCAGCACCGTCCAGCCGAACCAGAGCCAGCCGTTGGAGCCGAGCACCGCGCTGTAGACGCTGACCGCCACCAGCAGGCCGGCCGTGACCCCGGCCACCTGCCGGTTGTGCAGCGACACCGACCGGGAGCGGTTCCTCGGGTGCCGTTCGGTTCTCGCCATCGCCGTCCTCCCGCGAGGGGAGGCGGTCGTCACCCGGAAGCGCGGGCGGTGGCCGCCTCGTCGTACTCGTAGCGCCAGAACCAGCGGGTGCCCCGCTGCTGCTTGGCCCGGACGTACACCAGTGTGCGCGCCGGAGTGTCCCCGTGCGAAGGGACCGGCACGGTGTACTTCTTGGGCACCCCGTACATCGGGCCCAGCGGGATGGGGAGGATCCGGCCGTCCAGGGGGCCGCCGACGAATTCGGTGTCCGCGCTCTTCACCCCACCAGGGTCTCACCCCGGCGGGGGTCCGCGGCGGGCCGGGCGCGGGGGCGGGCGGACGGGCGCGGACCCGGTCACCGCGGGTGCCCCGGCGGAGGCGGTGTGAGGGCCGGGTGCCGGGAGTGTGACCGGAGAGGCACCGCCCCCGGTCATCCGAAGGGCCCGCGCACCCTTATCCTTCCTGTTACGCCCTCGGGGTCCACCCGGGTCAGCGGGCCCGTACGGGCCGGGCGAGGCGCATCTCATCGTGCCCGCCGGGCCGCCGAGCCGCAGCCGTCGTGCCGCCTTGACTCCGTACCGTGACCCCCGGGCGTCGACCGTCCGGCAACACCGGCTCCGGCCGGCGGGGCGCGGGACCGCAGTGCCGAGCACCACCCGGGGAAGCAGCGGGGGGCGCCGTGCGTTGCGTCGGAGTGGTACGTCGAACGCTGTGTCACACCAGGCACGGCAATGCGCGGAAGGGGCCCGATGGAATCCGGCGGCAGGTGGACGGCCTGGTGGCAGAAGCGGGATCGTGAGCGGGCCCGGTCGGCGGCACCCGACACCCCCGCCGCCAGACTGGACCAACTGCTCGGCGCGGTGCGCGCCGGCTTCCCGCTCGCTCCCGCCGCGCATCCGGCCGGGTACCGCTGTTCCTGCGACCGGGTGGCCTGTCCGGCTCCGGCCCAGCACCCGGTCTCCTTCGCCTGGCAGACGCAGGCCACCACCGACCCGGAGCAGCTCGCCCGCTGGCTCTCCCGCGACCCGCTGGCCAACTTCGTCACCGCCACCGGCCGCGCCCACGACGTACTGGACGTCCCGGCCGAGGCCGGCCGGCTCGCCCTGGAGCGGCTGACCGCGCTCGGCGTCGAGGGCCCGGTGGCCGCGGTCGGCGAGGACCGCTACCTGTTCTTCACCGCCACCAGGGGCACCCCGGTGGACGAGGACGAGTGGTGGCCGAGCGCCCTGGACTCCACGCCCGACACCATGTCCGAGCACCCCGGCCTGCGCTGGCACTGCCGGGGCTCGTACACCCTGCTGCCGCCGGCCGCGCTGCCGGACGGCTCCGAGGTGCGCTGGCTGCGCGGGCCGGAGCAGCCGCTGCCGGACCCGCTGCGGGTCCTGGACGTGCTGACCGACGCCTGCACCGAGGTGGGCGCGGTGGCCGAGGAGCAGTGGCTGATCGGCTGACGGGCCGTCCGCCGACGTGGACCGGCCCGCCGGGCCGGCCCGCGTCGTCCGGCGCTACGGGAGGGTGAGGACCTCGGCGCCGTCCGCCGTGACCACCAGGGTGTGCTCGAACTGGGCGGTGCGCTTGCGGTCCTTGGTGACGACGGTCCAGCCGTCCGCCCAGATCTCGTAGTCGTAGGTGCCCAGCGTGAGCATCGGCTCGATGGTGAAGGTCATGCCCGGCTTGATGACCTCGGTGGCCCGCTCGCTGTCGTAGTGCGGGACGATCAGGCCGGAGTGGAACGACGTGTTGATGCCGTGTCCGGTGAAGTCCCGGACCACGCCGTAGTCGAAGCGCTTGGCGTAGGACTCGATGACCCGTCCGATCACATTGATGAGACGGCCCGGCTTGACCGCCTTGATCGCCCGGTCCAGCGACTCCCTGGTCCGCTCGACCAGCAGCCGGGACTCCTCGTCCACGTCGCCGACCAGGTAGGTGGCGTTGAGGTCGCCGTGCACCCCGTGGATGTACGCGGTGGCGTCGATGTTGACGATGTCGCCGTCCTGGAGGACGGTCGAGTCGGGGATGCCGTGGCAGATGACCTCGTTGATCGAGGTGCAGACCGACTTGGGGAAGCCCCGGTAGCCGAGGTCGGACGGGTAGGCCCCGTGGTCGCACATGTACGCGTGCGCGACGGCGTCCAGCGCGTCCGTGGTGACACCGGGGGCGATCAGCTTCGCCGCCTCGGCCATCGCCCGGGCGGCGATCCCGCCGGCGATCCGCATCTTCTCGATCGTCTCGGCGGTCTGCACCTCGGGCCCGGTGTACGGCGTCGGCGCGGGCTTCCCGACGTACTCGGGGCGCGGGATGTGCGCCGGGACCTTGCGGATGGGGGACTGGATGCCGGGTACGAGTGCCATGGCGCCGATTCTAATTGCGGGGCCCTCCGGCCCGGGGGCGGGCACCGGGTGTGCGGCCGGCGCCGGGGCGGGGAATGATCGGGACGACGCGACGCAAGGCGGGGACACGACCGCCGCTACGGAGGTGACCACCATGGCCCTGGGATTCCGGCGGAACAAGCCGACCGGCCGGCCCGGCGAATGGTTCTACTGCATCAAGCACGCCAAGGTCGAGGAGGGGCCGGAGTGCCCGGCCAAGGACCGCCTGGGCCCGTACTCCACCCAGCAGGAGGCGGCGCACGCGCTGGAGACCGCGGAGCTGCGCAACCGCGAGTGGAAGAACGACCCGCAGTGGAACGACCGGCCGCAGGACGGCGAGGGGGAGTAGCCCCGGGCCTGGTGGACTAGCCGGCGGTGGCGGGGCTCTCCTCGGTCGGGGAGAGCCCCGCCGCGCGTTCCGCCGCCGCCCGTTCCGCCGCCACGCGCTCGTGCTCGGCCCGGACGGCGGCCGCGTGCGGGTCGGTGCGGTCGTCGTAGGACAGCAGCCGGGGCAGCGCGGTGGCCAGCGCGAGCACGCCCACCACGCAGGCCACGCCGCCGACCCACACCGAGGCCCGGACGCCGACCAGCCCGGCCATGCCGCCCGCCCGGACCTGGCCGAGCTGCGGCCCGACCGAGTAGCTGAGCAGTTCGACCCCGGCCATCCGGCCGCGCACCGCGTCCGGGATCGACTGGTTCCACAGCGTGGAGCGGGCGATCCCGCTGATCTGGTCGGCGCCGCCGGCCAGCGCCAGGCAGAGCAGCACCAGCCAGACCGAGCCGGACAGGCCGGCCAGGGCGATCGCCACGCCCCAGCCGAGCGCCGCGGCCAGCAGCAGCCGGCCGTGCCGGTGGATCCGGGACGTCCAGCCGCCGGTCACCGAGACCAGCAGGGCGCCGACCGCCGAGGCGGCGTACATCGGGCCGAGCGCCCAGCCGGCGTCCAGCTCGGCGGCCAGGAACGGGAAGATCGCCACCGGGAAGGCGAACAGCATCGCGCACAGGTCGATCGCGTAGGTGCCGAGCAGGTCCTTGCGGCTCCACGCGTAGCGGACACCGGTGAGCACCGCCCGCACCGAGGGCTTCTCGGCGCCGGTGGGCGGCGGCACCGCCCGGATCCGGGAGAGCAGCAGCAGCGAGGCGCCGAAGGTGACCACGTCCAGGGCGAACGCGGTCTGCACCCCGGCGAAGGTGACCACGATGCCGGCCAGGGTCGGGCCGGCCACCGAGGCGGCGTTGCGGTAGAGGGAGTTGAGCGCGAAGGCGGCGGTCAGCTGGTCGTGCGGGACGATCCGCGGGGTGAGCGAGTCCAGGGCCGGGCGCTGCAGGCCGTCGGCGGCGGCGACCAGCGCGGCCACCAGGTAGATCGGCCACAGCACGGGGGTCGGCAGCAGCGCGTTGACCAGCAGCAGGACGGAGAGCAGGCCGAGCCCCGCCTCGGCGAACAGCACCAGGCGGCGGCGGTCCAGCGCGTCGGCGAGGGCGCCGCCCCAGAGGCCGAAGACGATCAGCGGGACCAGCTCGAAGGCGCCGACCAGGCCGACCGCGACCGAGGAGTCGGTCAACTCCTTGATCTGCATCGGCACGGCGACGTAGGTGAGGAAGCTGCCGAAGCCGGTGACACAGCCGGAGAGCCACAGCAGGCGGAACTCCCGGGAGGAGCGCCAGGGGGTCAGGTCGGGGGCGACCGTGCGCAGCAGGGACTTCACCCGACCGCTCGGGGGCGTGGCGGCTTCGTTCACGAGCGACCATCCTCTGCGGGGGCGGGGCCCGGCCGCAACGGATTTTCCGGCCGCCGCCCACGTGCTGCCGCCCCGGCCGCCGTCGCCGCCCGCCGTCCTGGCCGCCTGCTGTCCCGCCCCCGCCCGTCGCCCGGCCCGCCGTCACCAGCGGCTGATCGTCGGCCCCGCGGTGAGCCGCTCGGCGAGCGCGGCCAGCCGTCCCAGCGCCGAGCGCTGCCCGGGCGGCTGCCCGGCGGCGGCGCTGACCAGGTGCTGGGCGAGGTCGAAGGGCTCGTCCTCGGCCGTGCCGACGGCGAGCCGACGGTGCGCCAGCCCGGCCAGCTCGCCCGGGTCGGCGGACCCGTCCGGGGTGCCGGGCGCCGCGCCCTCCAGCGCCAGCACCGTCGCCCCGTGCCGGCGGGCGTCGTGCACCCGCTCCAGCAGCGGTTCCCCGGCCGAGGTCGGGGCGACCACCAGGACGGTCGCCCCGCGCCCGGCCCCGGTCAGCCGCCCCAGACCGTGCGCCAGATGGGCCGGGGCGGCGGCCGGGACCCGGTGCCGCAGCAGGGTCGGCGCCAGCCGGGGGACGTCCGACCAGGCGGCCTCGTCCTCCAGGTGGGCGGCCAGGTGCCAGGGCTCGTACCCGGTGGTGCCGACGAGCAGCAGCTCGCCCGCGCCGCGCCGGGTGACCGCGTGCCGGAGCTCCCCGGCGAAGCCGCCGACGGCTTCCAGCCAACCGGTTCCGGCCAGACGGTCCCTCAGTGCCGAAACTCTCACCGCGTCCATGGCGCTCAGGATGTCGCGACGGGCCGCTCGTTTGGCAGGATCGGCCCATGACTTCCCTCGATTCAGCGACAAACCCGGCCCATGAGCTGCCGGACGTCTCGCAGCTGGTGGTCGGTGTCCTCGGCGGCACCGGCGACCAGGGGCGGGGGCTGGCCCTGCGGCTGGCCAAGGCCGGCCAGCAGGTGATCATCGGTTCGCGCGACGCGGCCCGCGCGCAGGCCTCGGCGGACGCGATCGGCCTCGGGGTGCGCGGCGCGGACAACGCCGCCACCGCCCGTGAGAGCGACATCGTCATCGTGGCGGTGCCCTGGGACGGGCACGCCGCCACCCTCACCGCCCTCCGCGAGGAGCTGGCCGGCAAGATCGTGGTGGACTGCGTCAACCCGCTCGGCTTCGACAAGCAGGGCGCCTTCGCGCTCGTCCCGGAGGAGGGCAGCGCCGCCCAGCAGGCCGCCGCCCTGCTGCCGGACTCCCGGGTGACCGCGGCCTTCCACCACCTGTCGGCGGTGCTGCTCCAGGACGAGTCGATCGAGCGGATCGACACCGATGTGATGGTGCTCGGCGAGGAGCGGGCCGCCACCGACATCGTGCAGGCGCTGGCCGGCCGGATCCCCGGCATGCGGGGCATCTTCGCGGGGCGCCTGCGCAACGCGCACCAGGTGGAGTCGCTGGTGGCGAACCTGATCTCGGTCAACCGCCGCTACAAGGCGCACGCGGGTCTGCGCATCACGGACGTCTGAGCACCGGCGTCCGCCGACTGCCCGGTCCGGTCCGGTCGTCCGACGACCGGACCGGATCGCCGACCTCACCCCTGGACCCGGTCCGGGGGTGAGGTCGGCGACAATGGGGGCCGACCTCACCCCCGGCCGCAGGAGTACCCCGCCATGCCCCGCACGTCCGTCCTCGCCTCGCTCGTCGTCGTTCTCGCGCTGGCCGCCGCCGTGGTCTCGCTGGTGCAGGGCTGGTGGCTCGGCCTGGTCTGGCTGCCGATGGCCGGCATCGCCAGCAATGTGCTCTGGATGAACCTGCGCCGGGAGAAGCTGGCCCGCGCGGCGGCCGAGCGCGCCTGAGGCCCGCCCCGGAGGACACGCCCCGGCCGGTCGGTCCTGGTCCGGTCGGTCCCGACCCGGTCAGTCCTTCCAGAACATGAACAGCTCGTGGCCCACCTGCGCGTACACCCGGTCGACGCCCACCAGGTCCATCGCCCCGTAGACGCCTTCGAAGAAGAAGTGGTTGATCTCCGGCTGCCAGAGCAGCGCGAAGACGGCCAGCATGCCGTAGGGCGCGAACGGCTCGATCGCCCGCCGGGTCTTCGCCGACAGCCACGGCTCCACGATCCCGTAGCCGTCCAGGCCGGGCACCGGCAGCAGGTTGAGCAGGGTCGCGCTCAGCTGGAGCATGCCGAGGAAGCCCAGCGCGAGCGCCAGCGGCGAGACGTCCAGCTCGTAGCCGTTCCAGACCGCGTGCACCGAGGAGTCGTCCAGCCAGCCCGCGCCGACCGGGACCAGCAGCAGCACCGCGGCGAGCAGGTTCACCAGCGGACCGGCGGCCGAGATCAGGCTGTGCTTGAGCCGCCCCTTCACCCGGTGCCGCTCGATCCAGACCGCGCCGCCGGGCAGGCCGATGCCGCCCAGCAGCACGAAGACGATCGGCAGCACGAAGCTGAGCAGGGCGTTCGCGTACTTGAACGGGTTGAGGGTCAGGTAGCCCTTGGCGCCGACGCTGATGTCGCCGCCGTGCAGTGCGGTGCGCGCGTGCGCGTACTCGTGCAGGCAGAGCGAGACCATCCAGCCGGCCACCACGAAAAGGAAGATCCCGAACCGGTCGTTGCCGTAGCCCTGGAACACCGCCACGGCGGAGGTGGCGAAGATCGCGAGCAGGACCCAGAACACCGGGCTGATCCGGCGGTCCTCGCTGCGTGAGCGCTGCGTGGCGGCGAAGGTCATGGTGTGGGTGCTCCGGTGGTCGGGGGATGAGGGCGGGGCAGAGGCCGATCATGCCGGGCGGGCCCGCGCCGGACAAGCCGTCCAGGGTGAACGTACGGCGCCCGGCACCGGGTTCCTGGCCCGGCCTCCCGGAGTCAGGGTGCAGTCAGGGTCGAGGGCTGGACAAATGTGCGTGGGGGACGGGGTCGATCCACCAGAATGGTGCGGTGCACTACGGCATCCTCGGCACCACCACGGCCCACCACGACGACGGCACCCCGGTCCCGCTCGGCGGAGCCCGGCTGCGCGCCCTGCTCGCCGCGCTGGCCCTGCGCCAGGGGCGGCCGGTGCCGGCCGACCTGCTGGTCGACGAGGTGTGGGACGCCGAGCCGCCGCAGGACGCGTCGGCCGCGCTCCAGACCCTGGTCGGCCGGCTGCGCCGGACCATCGGCCGCGACCGGGTCGGCTCCGGCCCGGCCGGGTACTGGCTGACCGAGCCCGCCACCGACCTCGCCGAGTTCCAGCGGCTGGCCGGGGAGGGCCGCCGGGCGCTGGAGCAGGGCGACGACGTGTCGGCCGCCGAGCGGCTGCGCGCCGCGCTCTCGCTGTGGCGCGGCCCGGCGCTCGCCGACCTGCCGGACCGGGGCGGCCCGGCGACCAGGCTGGAGGCGCAGCGCGAGGAGGTCCGCCGGCACCGGATCACCGCCGAGCTCGGCCTCGGCCGGGCGGCCGAGCTGGTGGCCGAGCTCGCCGAGCTGTGCGAGGGCCGGCCGCTGGACGAGCCGCTGCAGTACCTGATGGTCCGGGCGCTGCACGAGTCCGGCCGGACGGCCGAGGCGCTGCGCCACTACGAGCGCACCAGGCGCGCCCTGGCGGACGAGCTGGGCGTCGATCCCGGGCGCCGGCTCCAGTCGCTGTACGCCGAGCTGCTGAGCCCGGCCGCTCCGGCTGCTTCGGCCGCTCCGGCCGCGGGGAGCGCTCCGGTCCCCGGCGCGGCCACCGCGGAGCCCGCGCCGCCCGCACCGGCACCCGCACCGGCGCCGCCCGCCCGCGCGCCCGGCAATCTGCGCGGACGGCTGACCAGCTTCGTCGGCCGGGAGAACGACCTCGCCGCACTGCGCTCCGTCCTCGCCACCAGCCGGCTGGTCACCCTGACCGGCCCCGGCGGCTCCGGCAAGACCCGGCTGTCGGTCGAGGCCGGCCGCCTGGAGCAGGGCGCCGGGCACTGGCCGGACGGCGTCTGGGTGGCCGAGCTCGCCCCGGTGGAGCGCCCGGACGCGGTGCCGGGCGCGGTGGTGTCGGCGCTCGGCCTGCGCGCGACCGTCCTGCACACCGGCGCCAGCATGGTCGCCGAGGTGATCGAGGGCCGCACCGACGACCCGGTGCGCCGGCTGATCGAGCACTGCGGGCGCCGCCGGATGCTGCTCGTCCTGGACAACTGCGAGCACCTGATCCAGTCCGCCGCCGACCTCGCGGACACCCTGCTCACCGAGTGCCCGGGCCTGACCGTGCTCGCCACCAGCCGGGAGCCGCTGGGGGTGCCGGGCGAGACCGTGCTGCCGGTCGAGCCGCTGCCGGACGCGGTGGCGCTGCGGCTGCTGACCGAGCGGGCCGCCGCCGCCCGTCCGGGCTTCGACCCGCGGAGCGACCCGGAGGCCTGCGCGGAGATCTGCCGCCGGCTGGACGGGCTGCCGCTCGCCATCGAACTGGCCGCCGCCCGGCTCCGGGTGATGACGGCCCGGCAGATCGCCGACCGGCTGGACAGCCGCTTCGCGCTGCTCACCGCGGGCAGCCGGACCCTGCTGCCGCGTCAGCAGACGTTGCGCGCGGTGGTCGACTGGAGCTGGGACCTGCTCGGCAAGCAGGAGCGCGCGGTGCTGCGCCGGCTGGCGGTGTTCGCGGGCGGCTGGACCCTGGAGGCGGCCGAGTCGGTCTGCTCGGACGGGACCGAGGTGCCCCGCGAGGAGGTCGCCGACCTGCTGCTCTCGCTGGTCGACAAGTCCCTCCTGGTGGCCGACCTGGACGGGGAGGGGCCGCCGCGCTACCGGATGCTGGAGACCATCCACGAGTACACCGACGAGCGGCTGGCCGAGGCCGAGGAGACCGCCGACACCGGGGGCCGGCACGTCGGGTACTTCCGCGAGCTGGTCCGCGGCGCCGACCTCGACATCCACGGGCCCGAGCAGCTGCACTGGCTGGCGGTGCTGGAGCGCGAGCACGACAACATCCGGGCGGCGCTGCGCCGCGCCGTCTGCCGCCGGGACGAGGGCGAGGCGCTGGTCCTGGCGCTGGGCATGAGCTGGTACTGGTCGCTGCGCGGCTACAGCCAGGAGGCCCGCCGCTGGTACGACGCGGTGCTGTCGATCGGTCCCGACCCGTTCGACGCCGCGGCCCCTCCGGTGCCGCTGGACCGGCACGTGCTGGAGTACCCGGTGCCGATGCCGCCGGAGGCGCTGGGGGAGGCCCGCCGGGCGATCGTCATCTACCGGCTGATCAGCATGTTCGAGGGCAACCTCGACGTCCTGGCCGACGAGGAGGCGGTCGCGACCGCCCGCAAGGTCACCGAGGCATACGGCCGCGACCTGCCGCAGTCCTACCGCTTCCCCGGGCTGATGCGGGTCTTCGGCGCCTTCCTGATCGGCCAGCTGGACACCATGCGCGACTTGCTGGACGACGCGGTGGTGGGCTGCCGGGAGCACGGCAGCGCGAGCGACCTGGCGTTCATCCTGCAGATCCGGGCCAAGATGATGAACGACTGGCCGGGCGGGGCGGAGCAGAGCACCCTGGACGGCGAGGAGTCGCTGGAGCTGTACCGCCGGGCCGGCGACCGCTGGGGGATGTCCCAGGCGCTGTCCGCGCGCGGCGAGTCGCTGGCCAACCAGGGCCGCTCGGCGGAGGCGGTCGAGGCGTACCGCCGGGCGATCGAGCTGGCCGAGGAGCTGGGCGCGCCGCAGGAGGTGCCGATGCTCCAGGTGCACCTGGGCTCGGCGATGCTGGACGGCGACCTCGCGGCGGGGGAGCGGCAGATCCGGGCGGCGCTGGACGGGATCGAGCCGGGGGAGAACCAGGCGACCAACGGCGCGCTGCTGTTCGGCCATCTGATGCTCTGCGGCATCAATGTGCAGCGCGAGGACTACGAGCGGGCCCTGGCCGAGCTGGACGTGCTCCAGTGGACCCGGATCGGCGCGTTCGCCCCGGACGTGGTGGGCGGGATGCTGACCGTCACCCGGGGCTGGATCACCGCCCGGGCCGGGGATCCCGACCTCGGGCGGGAGCTGGTCCGCGAGGGCCGGCAGCTGATGCGCTCGGTGCCGGCCGCGGCGAGCGGCTTCGTGGAGCAGATGTCGGTGATGCTGCTGCCGCCGGTGGTCGGGCTGCTGGAGGCCTTCGCCCGACGGGACGGCGACCTGGCGCAGGCCCGGCTGGCCGCGGTGCTGTTCGGCGCGCACGCCGGGATGAACGGGCCGAAGGGCGGCTACCTCGACCGGGTCGAGCGCGAGCGGGCCGAGGACATCCTGCGCGGGATGCTCGGTGACGCGGAGTTCGAGGCGGCGTCCGCCGAGGGGCGGACGATGTCCATGGCGGAGACCAACGCGATGCTCGACGAGCTGGTGCGCTGACCCCGGGCCGCCCGGGACCGGGCCGCCCGGGGTCGGGCAGCCGGCACCGGGCGCTCCCCTCGCGCGTCCGGGGCCGGCCGCGGGCCGGTCCGGCCGGGGCTCAGGTCCGCTTGCGGAACCGGGCGACGGCGAGCGGGGCGAAGACCGCGGTGATGCCGACCGACCAGGCCAGCACGATCAGCACCGGGTGCGCCACCGCGCCCTGGCCGTTCATCAGGGCCCGGCAGGCGTCGGCCAGCGCCGACAGCGGGTTGACCTTGGTGAAGGCCTGGAGCCAGCCCGGCATGGTGTCGGTCGGGGCGAAGATCGAGCTGCCGAACTGCATCGGCATCAGGACCAGCATGGCGACTCCCTGGACGGCCTGGGCGCTGCGCAGCGCCATGCCCAGCAGCATCGAGATCCACACGATGGACATGCCGAAGAGCAGCGAGAGCCCGACCGCGGCCAGCAGCTCCAGGAAGCCGCCCTTCAGCTCGAAGCCGAGGATCAGCGCGAAGACGATCAGGATCGTGAAGGAGAGCAGGGCGCGGCAGGTCTCGGCGGCGATCTTGGAGAGCAGGACCGAGGACCGGCCGATCGGCAGGGTCCGGAACCGGTCCATCACCCCGGTCTGGAAGTCGCTGTTGAGGCCGGTGCCGACGGCCATCGCCAGGGTGATGCCGGTCTGCCCGAGCAGGCCGGGGATCATGTACTGCTTGTAGGCGTCCTGGCCGCCGGAGATGGCGCCGCCGAAGACGTAGACGAAGAGCACGGTGAAGATGACCGGCATCAGGACGGCGTCGAACATCGACTCCGGGTCGGCCTTGATCCGCATCAGGTTGCGGCGGGTCAGCGCGCCGACGTGCCGCAGATGGCCGGGCAGGCCGATCCGGCCCTCCTCGGCCCGGGCGGGGGCGAGCGTGGCGGTGGTCATGCGACGGGCTCCTTGGCGAGGCTGGGGGCGGCGTCCTCGGCCGCCGGGCGGTCCGAGGGCTTGCCGGTGATGGCGAGGAAGACCTCGTCCAGGCTGGGCAGCTTGGTGTCGATGTCGGCGATGCCGAAGCCCCGGGTGCCGAGGACGCCGATCACGGCGGTCAGCTGCTCCTCGGAGGTGAGCGGCACCGACAGCAGGCCGGTGTCGGCGGAGAAGGTGGCGGTGGCGATGCCGGTGTCGTGCAGGCAGCGGGCCATCTCCGGCAGCTCGGCCGGGTGGTTGGGCCGGACCTGGAGGGTGCGGCCGCCGACCTGGGCCTTGAGGTCGGCGATGCCGCCGGCCGCGATCACCCGGCCCCGGTCGATGACGGTCAGCTCGTTGGCGAGCTGCTCCGCCTCCTCCATGTACTGGGTGGTGAGCAGCACGGTGGCGCCCTCGGCGACCATCCGCTGCACCTCGTCCCAGACCTCGTTGCGGGTGCGCGGGTCCAGGCCGGTGGTGGGCTCGTCCAAGTAGAGGACCCGGGGCCGGCCGATCATGGAGGCGGCCAGGTCGAGGCGGCGGCGCATGCCGCCGGAGTAGGTCTTGGCGACGCGCTTGGCGGCCTCGGTGAGCGAGAACCGCTCCAGCAGCTCGGTGGCGCGCGCCTTGGCGTCCTTGCTGGAGAGGTCCAGCAGCCGGCCGATCAGGTAGAGGTTCTCGTAGCCGGAGAGCAGCTCGTCGACGGAGGCGTACTGGCCGGTGAGGCCGATGGTGCGGCGCAGCTGCTTGGGCTGGCGCAGCACGTCGTAGCCGCCGACGAAGGCGGTGCCGGCGTCGGGCTTGATGAGGGTGGAGAGGACGCGGACCAGGGTGGTCTTGCCGGCGCCGTTGGGGCCGAGCACGCCGAGGACGGTGCCCTCGCGCACCGTGAGGTCGACGCCGTCGAGCGCCTTGGTGCTGCCGAAGTGCTTGACGATGCCGCGGACCTCGACGGCGTTCCCCGCGGCGGGCCCCCGGTCGTTCGGGGCGGTGGAGATTCGTGTCATGCGGTAAGACTGTCCGGCCCGGCTGTCAGCCCGCTGTCAGCGGGGTGACGGGCGGGCGGCCCGCCGGCGAGCCGCTGTCGGCCCGCTGTCAGGCGGCTGTCACCGGGGCCCGGCCCGGCCGTGGCAGGGCCCCGGTGACGGGGAGCGCGTCAGTGGAAGGTGTGCTCCGCGGCGGGGAAGGCGTCGCCGCGGACGTCCTCGGCGAACGCGCGGGCGGCGTCGCCGAGGACGGCCCGCAGGTTGGCGTACTGCTTGACGAACTTGGGCACCCGGCCCGCCGTCATGCCGGCGAAGTCGGTCCAGACCAGCACCTGGGCGTCGCAGTCGACCCCGGCGCCGATGCCGACGGTGGGGACGGTGAGCTGCTCGGTGACCTGCTTGGCCAGCTCGGCGGGCACCGCCTCCAGGACGACCGCGAAGGCGCCGGCCTGCTGCACCGCCTTGGCGTCGCGCAGCAGCTGGTGCGCGGCCTCGTCGCCGCGGCCCTGGACGGGGTAGCCGCCCAGCGCGTGCACGGACTGCGGGGTGAGGCCGATGTGCGCCATCACCGGGATGCCGGCCTCGACCAGCAGCTCGATCGAGCGGGCGCTGCGCTCGCCGCCCTCCAGCTTGACCGCGCCGACCCCGGCGTCCTTCATCAGCCGGACCGCGTTGTGCATCGCCTGGGCCGGGGACTCCTGGTAGGAGCCGAACGGCAGGTCGGCGACGATCATGGCCCGCTTGGTGCCCCGGACGACGGCGCCGGCCAGCATGACCATCTGGTCCATGGTCACCGGCACGGTGGTCTCGTAGCCGAGGTGGCAGTTGCCGGCGGAGTCGCCGACCAGCAGGACGGGCGTGCCGGCCTCGTCGAAGACGCCGGCGGTGAGGGCGTCGTAGGCGGTCAGCATCGACCACTTCTCACCGCGCTGCTTGGCTGCGGCGAGGTCGCGGACGGTGACGCGGCGGGTGGTGACCCCACCGTAGAGGGTGGTGGTCGACGCCTGGTTCTGGGCAGGCGAAGGCGAAGAAGCGTTCATCGAACAGGCTCCTGAAGGGTTGTCGTCTCGTGGCGCCGTGCGGCGTCCCCGGATCCCCTCCATGCTTGCACGGCCCGGCGCGGGTGCAAAAGGGGCGAGGCCGCGCCGGGTGCGGGAACGGTCCGGCGGATCTTTGCCAGGGTTTTACGAAACGGAGCCGTCTCGTATCGAAATGAGCGCTACGCTCACTGCGGGGGGTTTACGAGACGATCGCGGCTCGAATTTGCCCGCCAGTGCCACGCCGTACCACGGACGGGAAGAAGCCATGACCACCGCCGCCGCGCCACCCCGGGTGCCGGAAGCCATCCACCGCCGCCGCTGGGCGATCCTGGGCACCCTGGTGCTCGCCCTGCTCGTCGTCGTCCTCGACAACTCGATCCTCAACGTCGCGATGAAGACCATCGCCTCCCCGGCGCCCACCGGTATCGGCGCCAGCCAGAGCGACCTGGAATGGTCGATCAACTCGTACACCCTGGTCTTCGCCGGACTGCTGTTCACCTCCGGACTGCTGGGCGACCGGTTCGGCCGCAAGCGCGCCCTGCTGGCCGGCATGGTCGTCTTCGGCATCGCCTCGCTGCTCTCCGCGCTCGCCTCCACGCCGGGCGAACTGATCGGCTACCGCGCCCTGATGGGCGTCGGCGGGGCGCTGGCCATGCCGGCCACGCTCGCCATCATCATGAACGTCTTCGAGCGTGCCGAGCAGCCCAAGGCGATCGGCATCTGGGCCGGCGCGGTCGGACTCGCGATCGCGATCGGCCCGATCACCGGCGGTCTGCTGATAGAGCACTTCTGGTGGGGCTCGGTCTTCCTGGTCAACGTGCCGATCGTGATCGTCGCGGTGATCGCGATGGCCCTGCTCGTCCCGGAGTCCAAGGACCCGAACCCGGGCCGGATGGACCCGGTCGGCGTGCTGCTCTCCATCGTCGGCCTGGTGGCGCTGATCTACGGCATCATCAAGGGCGGCGAGCTGGCCGACTTCACCGCCGTCGCGGCCTGGGGGCCGGTGCTGCTCGGCCTGGTGGCGCTGACCGCCTTCGTGCTCTTCGAGCGCCGCACCGCGCACCCCGCGCTGGACGTCAACTGGTTCCGCAACAAGGTGTTCAGCGCCTCGGTCGTGGTGATCGGGGTGGTGTTCTTCGCACTGATGGGCGTCTCGTTCTTCGGCGTCTTCTACACCCAGAGCGTGCGCGGCTACAGCGCCCTGGAGGCCGGTGTGCTGATGCTGCCGCTGGCCGTCGCCCAGCTGGTCTTCGCCCCGCGCGCCCGGCTGGTGGTCGACCGCTTCGGCGTCCGGGCCACCTGCGCCGCCGGCATGGCGTTCATCGCGGCCGGCTTCCTCGGCTACCTGACGCTGGGCGCCACCACCCCGATCTGGGTGCTGGTCGTGCTCGGCCTGCTGATGGGCACCGGCATGGCGCACGTCATGCCGCCGATCACGGTCGCGATCATGGGCTCGCTGCCGCGCGAGAAGGCCGGCGCCGGCTCGGCCGTCAACAACACCTTCCGCCAGGTCGGCGGCTCGCTCGGGGTCGCGGTGCTCGGCGCCGTGCTCTCCACCGTCTACCGCGACGGGATGTCCGACAGGCTCGCCCAGCTGCCCACCCCGGAGCTCCGGGAGAAGGCCGGCGAGTCGCTGGAGGCCACCATGGCCGTCGCCGCGCGGCTCGGGGAGCGGGGCAAGGACCTGATCGGCCCGGCCAACGACTCCTTCATCCACGCGATGCACGTGGTGGCCGGGCTCTCCGCCGGGATCACCGCGGCCGGCGCCCTGCTGGCCTGGTTCCTGCTGCCCGGCAAGGCGCCGGCCGGCGGCCCGGGCGCGGGCCCCGCCGGTCCCGGCGCGGCGGCGGACGCGGCCCAGCACGGCGAGCGGGCCGCTTCGGCCCTCCGGAAGGCGGCCGCGGACGCCTGACCGGCGGCCGGGCTGAGCGAGAATGGGGCCCTGTCGCCGGGAGGACCGCCGGTGACAGGGCCCACGAGCGCGTGCGACCCCCGCCACTCTCCGGGCGGGGCTCCACAACCGGGAGATGCGAGATGAAGACCGACCCGACGGCCGCGCCGCCGCCCTGCGCCGGCCCGCGCCGCGGCAGGCCCCGCAGCGAGGCCGCCGAACAGGCGATCTTCGCCGGTGTCGAGGAACTGATGGCGGCCGGCACCAGCCTGGCGGAACTGACCATCGAGGGCATCGCCACCGCCGCCGGCGTCGGCAAGGCCACCATCTACCGCCGCTGGCCCAACAAGGAGGCCCTGCTGATCGACATGGTCAGCAGGCTGGAGGAACCGCTCCCCGAGACCACCGGGTCGATCCGCGGCGACCTCGTCGCGATGATCGAGTACATGCGGCTGCGCGGCCTGGCCAAGCGCTCCCGCTGGGTGCTCAAGGCGGCGCTCGGCCAGATGCACAGCTGGCCCGAGCTGCACGCCGCCTACCGCGAACGGGTGATCGCACCCCGCCGGGAGGCCGCCCGCCAGGTGATCCGGCGCGGTGTCGCCGCCGGCGAGCTGCGCGACGACCTCGACGAGGAACTGCTCGGCGATCTGCTGATCGGCCCGATCCTCGCCCGCAGCGTGCTCTGGGACGACTCCGACCTCGACGACCCGCGGCTCGCCGAGCGGATGGTCGACGCCCTCCTCGGCGGCGTCGCCGGCCCCGCCCTCCGGCCCGCCCGGGCCTGACCGGACGGGAACCCCCGCGCGGCCGTTCCGCGCCCCCGGCCCGTCCTCCCGTCGGCATCGCCGCAGGCCGGGAGACGGTTCCGGCCCGACCGGCCCCGCAGTGGCCTGGCTCACCAACCGGGCCACGCCGGAACCCGGGTCGGCCGACCGAGCGTCTGTCCCGACATAGGCTGGGCCGGAATCCGACCGAACCGGCACAGGTCCGGCACGCCCTCCGCCACCGGCGGCGGCGTACCGCGGACGGACAGACGGCGCGAACGACGGGAGTCACGGATGGCGCAGGCGGACAGGGCGGACCGGGTGTCCCCGGCAGCGGCCGGCGACCCGGGATCCGTCCGACGCCCGGCCGGGTTCCTCGGCGTGCGCGGCTGGGGCCGGGACGCCCGGGGCAGCAGCACCTGGTGGCGCGGCCTCGTCCTCGCCGTCCTGGCCCTGCTGCTCGGTGCCCTGATGGCCTACCACGCCGAGGTGCCGAACAGCGTCGGCAACCTCGGCAGCCTGCTGGAGACCTTCCTGCCCTGGCTGGGGCTGGCCGTGCCGGTCCTGCTCGTCCCCGCGCTGCTGCGCCGCTCCGCCACCGCGCTGCTCGCGCTGCTGGTGCCGGTGGTGATCTGGGCCAACATGTTCGGCGGCCTGCTCACCGACAAGAGCGGCGGCACCGGCGACTTCACCGTGGTCAGCCACAACGTGGCCGCCGCCAACACCGACCCGCAGGGCACCGTCCGGATGCTGGAGAAGTCCGGGGCGCAGATCGTCGCGCTCCAGGAGCTGGCCGGGAAGCCGCTGCGCGCCTACGAGTCCGGGCTGGCCGCGAGCTACCCGTACCACGCGGTGGAGGGCACGGTCGGGCTCTGGTCCAAGTACCCGATCGGCGACGTCTCGGTGGTGGACATCAAGATGGGCTGGACCAGGGCGTTCCGGGCCGAGGTGACCACCCCGAAGGGTCCGCTCGCGGTGTACGTCGCCCATCTGCCGTCGGTCCGGCTCAAGGCCGAGGGCGGCTTCACCGTCAACCAGCGGGACGTCAGCGCCCAGGCGCTGGGCGACGCGGTCGAGGCCGAGCCGCTGAAGAAGGTGCTGCTGCTCGGCGACCTCAACGGCACCATGAACGACCGCAGCCTGGCGCCGGTCACCTCGCAGATGCGCTCGGCCCAGGGCGCGGCGGGGGACGGCTTCGGCTTCAGCTGGCCGGCGTCCTTCCCGATGGCCCGGATCGACCAGATCATGAGCAAGGGCGGGCTGGAGCCCACCGACTCGCGGACCCTGGAGCGGGACGGCAGCGACCACCTCGCGGTGGCCGCCACCTATCGCTACAAGTGAGCCCCGTGAGCCCCGTGAGCCCTGAGCCGAAGGGGCGCGCCGGTGCCGAAAGGGAGAGCGCGAGGACGCCGCGAGGTACGAGCGGCGTCGGAGCGCCGACCGTCGGCACCGGACAGAAGCGCCCCGGAGGCGAAGGGCGAACAACAAGGGCAGCACTCAGCCCCGGCGCCACCGGTTGGTGATCGGGAGCCGGCGGTCCCGGCCGAAGCCCTTGACCGAGATCTTCGGGCCCGGCGGGTACTGCCGGCGCTTGTACTCGGCGGTGTCGACCAGCCGCACCACCCGGTCCACCACGGCCGGGTCGAAGCCGGCCGCCACGATCGCGTCCCGGCCCTGGTCGCCCTCGATGTAGAGGTCGAGGACGGTGTCCAGCAGGTCGTAGTCCGGCAGCGAGTCGGTGTCCTTCTGGTCGGGCCGCAGCTCGGCGGACGGCGGCTTGACGATGGTGTTCTCCGGGATCGGCGGCACCGCGCCGAGCCGCTCGGCCTCCTCGTTGCGCCAGCGGGCCAGCCGGAAGACCAGCGACTTGTAGACGTCCTTGATCGGGCCGTAGGCGCCGACCGAGTCGCCGTACAGGGTCGAGTAGCCGACCGCGAGCTCGCTCTTGTTGCCGGGCGCGAGCACGAGGTGTCCCTCCTGGTTGGAGATCGCCATCAGCAGGGTGCCGCGCAGCCGGGACTGGAGGTTCTCCTCGGCCAGTCCGGTCAGCTCGGTGGCGGCCATGTAGGCGTCGAACATCGGGGCGATCGACACCGTGCGGAAGTTCAGCCCGGTGCGGCGGGCCAGCTCGGCCGCGTCGTCCCGGGAGTGCTGCGAGGAGTAGCGGCTCGGCATCGAGACGCAGTGCACGTTCTCGGCGCCGATCGCGTCCACCGCGACGGCGGCCACCACGGCCGAGTCGATGCCGCCGGACAGGCCGATCAGCACCGAGCGGAAGCCGTTCTTGCGCACGTAGGCCCGGGTGCCGGCGACCAGCGCGGACCAGATCTCGGCCTCGTCGGAGATCCGCGGCGCGACCTCGGCCCGTACCGCCTCGGCGGATGCCCCGGCGCTCCCGCCGCCCAGCTCGGCGCGGACCAGGTGCAGGCCGTCGGCGAGCAGCAGCCCGTCGGTGTGGTCGCTGCTGGCGGCCGGCAGGTCGAGGTCCAGCACCAGCAGGTGCTCCTCGAACTGCGGCGAGCGGGCCAGCACCTCGCCGTCCGGGGCGACCACGATCGAGTCGCCGTCGAAGACCAGCTCGTCCTGGCCGCCGACCATGTTCACGTAGGCGAGCGCGCAGCCGGCCTCGGCGGCCCGGCGCCGCACCAGCTCCAGCCGGGCGTCGTCCTTGTTCCGCTCGTACGGCGAGCCGTTGATCACCAGCAGCAGGCCGGCCCCGGCCTCGCGGGCGGCGGTCACCCGGCCGCCGTCCTGCCAGATGTCCTCGCAGATCGCCAGCGCGACGTCCACCCCGTGCACCCGCACCACCGGCAGCTGGTCGCCGGGGACGAACCAGCGGTACTCGTCGAACACGCCGTAGTTCGGCAGGTGGTGCTTGGCGAACCGGGTGGCGACCTCGCCGCGGAACAGCACCGCGGCGCAGTTCTGCGGGGAGCCGGCCGGCCGGCCGAAGCGCGGCGAGGCCTGCTCGGAGCGGCCGAGGTAGCCCACCACCACCGGCACCTCGCCGAGCCCCGCCGCGGCGAGCCGCCCGGCCAGCTCGGCCAGCCCGGACCGCGACGCCTCGACGAAGGAGCGGCGCAGCGCGAGGTCCTCGACCGGGTAGCCGGTCAGGGCCATCTCGGGGAACGCGACCAGCTGGGCACCGGCCTCGACGGCCTGCTCGGTCCAGCGCACCACCTCGTCACCGTTGCGCGCGATGTCACCGACCCAGGGGTCGGTCTGGCAGAGGGCGAGACGCAGATTGGGCATGCCACCGAGTCTAATCGTCGATCTGACGAAATGTCTCGGCCGGGGTCGCCACTGCCTCCGGCGGCCGCGATCCGCCATGATGGGGAGCAGTCGCTGCCGGGGTGGTTTCCGGGCGTAACACGAACGTAAAGAGCAGAGGTGAGACTGTCCCCATGGGCAAGCAGCAGGAGTTCGTGCTTCGGACGCTCGAAGAGCGTGACATCCGGTTCGTCCGGCTGTGGTTCACCGATGTCCTGGGGTTCCTCAAGTCGGTCGCGGTGGCGCCGGCCGAGCTGGAGCAGGCGTTCGAGGAGGGCATCGGCTTCGACGGCTCGGCGATCGAGGGATTCGCCCGGGTGTACGAGTCCGACATGATCGCGAAGCCGGACCCGACCACCTTCCAGATCCTGCCGTGGCGCTCGGAGACCCCGGGCACCGCGCGGATGTTCTGCGACATCCTGATGCCGGACGGCTCGCCCTCCTACGCCGACCCGCGGTTCGTGCTGAAGCGCACCCTGGAGAAGGCCTCCGCCCAGGGCTTCACCTTCTACACCCACCCCGAGATCGAGTTCTTCCTGCTGAAGAACCTGCCCGGCGACGGCACCGCGCCGATCCCCGCCGACCACTCCGGCTACTTCGACCACACCCCGCGCGGGGTGGGCCACGACTTCCGCCGCCAGGCGATCACCATGCTGGAGTCGATGGGCATCTCGGTGGAGTTCTCCCACCACGAGGGCGCCCCGGGGCAGCAGGAGATCGACCTGCGCTACGCCGACGCGCTCTCCACGGCCGACAACATCATGACCTTCCGGCTGGTGATGAAGGAGGTCGCGCTGGAGCAGGGCGTGCACGCCAGCTTCATGCCGAAGCCCTTCTCCGACCACCCCGGCTCGGGCATGCACACCCACCTCTCGCTGTTCGAGGGCGACCGCAACGCCTTCCACGAGTCGGGCGCGGAGTACCAGCTCTCCAAGGTCGGCCGCTCCTTCATCGCGGGCCTGCTCCGCCACGCCGCCGAGACCGCCGCCGTCACCAACCAGTGGGTGAACTCCTACAAGCGGATCTGGGGCGGCTCCCAGCGCACCGCCGGCGCCGGCGGCGAGGCCCCGTCGTACATCTGCTGGGGCCACAACAACCGCTCCGCGCTGATCCGGGTCCCGATGTACAAGCCGGGCAAGCAGGGCTCCACCCGGGTCGAGGTCCGCTCCCTGGACACCGGCTGCAACCCCTACCTGGCCTACGCCGTCACCCTGGCGGCCGGCCTCAAGGGCATCGAGGAGGGCTACGAGCTCCCGCCGGGCGCCGACGACGACGTGTGGGCCCTCACTGACCCCGAGCGCCGCGCCCTCGGCATCCAGCCGATGCCGCAGAACCTGGGCGAGGCGATCGACCTGATGCAGCGCAGCGAGCTGGTCGCGGAGACCCTGGGCGAGCACGTCTTCGACTTCTTCCTGCGCAACAAGAAGCAGGAGTGGGAGGAGTACCGCTCCGAGGTCACCCCCTTCGAGCTGCGCAAGAACCTCCAGGTCCTGTAGGGCGCTCGGGGGATCCCCGCCACAGGGGACTGACGCCACGTCAAGCATCACCGGGCCCGCCGTCGTTCCAATGGATGACGGCGGGCCCGCCGTTTGGGTTGGCCCGTTCCCTGATGGCGGTACGTGAGGAGATTGTGACGTTGCGTTGTGATCCGATAAGCGTGATCAATCCCCTCCCCCCTGAGAGGACCTCATGCCCTCCTCCACCGTCAGCCGCGCCGCCGCCGTCCGTACCCTCGCCCGGCGGATCGGGATCACCGGTGTGGCCGTCGTCGCCGTCGCCGGACAGCTGCTCACCGCCCCGATCGCGGACGCCCGCGGCTCGGGCCCCAAGGGCCCGCAGCAGCGTGCCGACACCATCGTCTCCAACCCGCTGCCGTTCAAGACGCGCTTCCAGGGCGACTTCCACGGTTCCGTCACGCGGATCAGCAACTCCCTGATGACCTGCGACGAGACCCAGCCGCCGGTCGACCCGGCGCAGCCGCCGTGCGTGGACGCCCGGACCGGTGCGGGCAGCCGGCCGATCAACAACAACTACCAGATGAAGTACATCAACATCGATCCGGGCAGCATCGGCCCGCTCGGGGACGAGATCTACTCGGCCAGCTCGGCCGACCTCGGGCTGCTGGAGGGCTCCAAGGTCAAGTACGCCCGGCTGTACTGGGGCGGCACCCGCGGCATCGGCAGCACCGTCCTGCCGGAGAGCCAGATCGACGAGATCTACCTGAAGGTCCCGGGCGAGAACCAGTACCGCAACATCGCCAACGACCAGCCGTCCATCGGCTACATCACCACCACCGAGGAGAGCAGCTACCAGGCCTCCGCCGACATCACCGACCTGGTGAGGAACGCCGGCAACGGCACCTACACCGCCGCCAACATGGACTCGGTGGTGAAGCCGCACAGCTGGGGCGGCTGGTCGATCGTGGTGGCGTACGAGAACGACTGCAAGCCGCTGCGCCACGTCCACATCTGGGACGGCTTCCAGGTGGAGCTGCCGGACAGCCCGCCCCGCGAGTTCACCCTCGACGGGCTGCAGACCCCGGCCACCGGGCCGGTCGCCGGCAAGCTCGGCTTCATCGTCTACGACGGCGACCTGAAGTGGACCGGGGACACCCTGGCCATGAAGTCCACCAACGGGCCGCTGTCGGTCTTCTCGGACGTCAACCACGCCGCCAACGACGCGTTCAACTCCACCATCGAGGAGCTGACCCCGGCGGACCAGTTCGTCCGCAACCCGTACAACCGCAACAACTTCGGCTACGACTCCAACCGCTGGGACATCTCGCCGTTCCTGCGCAACGGGGACACCGACATCAGCATCAAGTTCGACACCGACAAGGACGGCTACGACCTCGGTGTCTTCTACGCCTACGTGAACCTGGACGGCTCGCTGGAGGGCTGACCGCCCGCCACCGACCGGCGCCGCTGCCGCACCACCCGCACCGGGTGGTGCGGCAGCGGCGTTCCGGCGGGCCGGGGCGCCCCGCGCAGCAGCCGCTCGCAGGGGCGCTCCACCCACCGGTGGAGGGCGCCCGCCACGGCCAGCGTCACCGCGACGAGCAGCAGGTCGACGGCGAGCAGCGCGAGCGTCCCGTCCGGCCGTCCGGCCGTCCACAGCCAGCAGCGGATGCCGATCTCGTGCACCAGGTACCAGGCGTAGGACCACTCGCCGAGCAGCACCGCCGTCCGTCCGGAGAGCAGCCGGGGCGCCGTGCCCGCCGCGTCCCGCCCGGCGGCGGCCACCAGCAGCGCCGCGAACAGCGGGGCCGGGAACAGCTGCGAGGCGCTGTACGGGCCCCACCACAGGGAGTCGGGGGCGGCCGCGTGCCAGGGCACCAGCAGGACGTGCCAGCCGGCCACCGCCGCCGCGGCCGCGCCGAGCCGCACCCGGGGGAGCAGCCCGTGCCGGGCGGCCAGCCCGGTGACCACCCCGAGCACGAACTGCGGCGTGCGGGTCAGCGGCAGGTAGTCCAGCAGCCAGCCGCGCAGGGCCGGATCGGCGGGCAGCAGCGCGCCCGCCGCCCAGAGCGCCGGGCCGAGCGCCGCGCAGGCCGCCGCCAGCGGCAGCCAGCTCCGCCGGCGCGGGGCCAGCAGCCGCAGCAGGGCCGGGAACAGCAGGTAGAACCAGGCCTCGGCGCCCAGCGACCAGGAGGCCGGGTTGCCGCCGAAGACCGTGCCCGGCGCCCAGGCGTGCAGCAGCGGCAGCGACCAGAGCACCGCCGCCAGCGGGACCGCCAGGCCCAGAGCGGCGTTCGCGCCCAGCGACAGCGCGGTGGTCAGCGCGTGCAGCGGCCAGATCCGGGCGAACCGGCGCCGGGCGAAGGACCGGGCGCCGACCGGCGAGCCCTCGTACGTCCAGGCGAGGACGAAACCGGAGAGGACGAAGAAGAAGGTGACCCCCGAACGCCCGTACCAGGAGAGCGGGCCCAGCAGCGGCAGCTCGCCGAGCTTGCGCGCCAGGTGGTAGAGCACCACCAGCAGCGCGGCCCAGAAACGCAGCCCGGTGAGCGAGGGCAGACGGCCGGGCATCGGACCCTCCGGGACGGTGGGAGAGGCGGCGGGCGGGGACGCCGGGTGAACGAGCGCGGCGGTCCCGGGGTCACGGACGGGCGACACCGGTGTCCGTCCGGCGGTCACGCCCGGGCGCGCCGCGCCGGGGACGCGTAGCCTGCTGGGGCGGACGGGGGCGGACGGACGGAGGGGCGGTAGCGGTGGAGGAACAGCGGGCCGGCAGCCGGGTGAGCCGACCGGAGACCAGACTGGCGCGACGGGGGTTCACCGACCCCGCCAAGGCGCTGCGGCTGCTCGCCGAACCGGCCCTGGACGGGCTGGCCGCGGACCCGGTCGTGCTCGACGCGCTCGCCGCCACCGCCGACCCCGACCTCGCCCTGCTCGGCCTGTCCCGGCTGCTGGAGGCCGCCGAGGAGACCGACCGGCACACCCTGCGCGACACCCTGACCACCTCCAAGCCGCTGCGCGACCGGCTGCTCGGGGTGCTCGGGGCGTCCACCGCGCTCGCCGACCACCTCGCCAGGCACCCGCACGACTGGCACGTCCTGGTCACCTTCGAGCTGCGCGACATGCACCCCGGTCCGGCGGACTTCCGCCGGGCGCTCGCCGAGGCCGTCGCCGCCGACCCCACCGGCCGCCCGGCCGACGCCCTGCGGGTCGGCTACCGCCGTTGCCTGCTGGCGGTCGCCGCCCGCGACCTCACCGGCACCACCGACCTCGCCCAGACCGCCGCCGAACTCGCCGACCTGGCCGGCGCCACCCTCCAGACCGCCCTGGACCTGGCCGCCGCGCAGGACCCGGAGGCCGCCGCCGACTGCCGGCTCGCCGTCATCGGCATGGGCAAGTGCGGCGGCCGCGAGCTCAACTACGTCTCCGACGTGGACGTCATCTTCGTCGCGGAGCCGCGCGAGGGCGTCGAGGAGCACCGGGCGGTCAAGGCCGCCACCCGGCTGGCCGCCGCGCTCACCCGGCTGTGCGCCGACACCACCGGCGAGGGCACCATCTGGCCGGTGGACGCCAATCTGCGCCCCGAGGGCCGCAACGGCCCGCTGGTCCGCACCCTGGCCAGCCATGTCGCCTACTACCGGCGCTGGGCCAAGACCTGGGAGTTCCAGGCACTGCTCAAGGCCCGCCCGGTGGCCGGCGACGCCGAACTCGGCGAGGCGTACGTCGCCGAGCTGGCGCCGATGGTCTGGCAGGCCGCCGCCCGGGAGAACTTCGTCACCGACGTGCAGCAGATGCGCCGCCGGGTGATCGACTCGATCCCGGCCACCGAGCTGGACCGCCAGCTCAAGCTGGGCCCCGGCGGGCTGCGCGACGTCGAGTTCTCGGTCCAGCTGCTCCAGCTGGTGCACGGCCGCACCGACGGGGCGCTGCGCAGCGGCAACACCCTGGAGGCGCTGGCCGCGCTCTCCCGCGGCGGGTACGTGGGCCGCGCCGACGCCGCCTCGCTGGACGCCGCCTACCGGTTCCTGCGCTCGATGGAGCACCGGATCCAGCTGCACCGGCTGCGCCGCACCCATCTGATGCCCACCGACGAGGAGGACCAGCGCCGGCTGGCCCGCTCGCTGGCGCCGCTGATCAACGACGACACCAGGGCCGACCCGGTCGCCGCGCTGCGGAGGGAGTGGAAGCGGCACGCCGTCGAGGTGCGCCGGCTGCACGAGAAGCTGTTCTACCGGCCGCTGCTGGACGCCGTCGCCGAGCTGCCGCCGGGCGCGGCGGGCCTGCGCCAGGACGCGGCCCGGGCCCGGCTGGAGGCGCTGGGCTACGCCGACCCGGCCGCCGCGCTGCGGCACCTGAGCGCGCTCGCCGCCGGGGTCAGCCGCAAGGCGGCGATCCAGCGCACCCTGCTGCCGGTGCTGCTCGGCTGGTTCGCCGACTCCGCCGACCCGGACGCCGGACTGCTCAACTTCCGCCAGGTCTCGGACGCGCTCGGCCGCACCCCCTGGTACCTGCGGCTGCTGCGCGACGAGAGCGCCGCCGCCGAGCAGCTGGCGCGGGTCCTGTCGGCCGGACGGCTCGCCCCCGACCTGCTGCTGCGGGCACCGGAGGCGGTCGCCATGCTCGGCGACCCGCAGGGACTGGTGCCGCGCGGGCGGCCCGCGCTGGAGCAGGAGGTGCTGGCCGCCGTCCGCCGGGCCGACTCGGTGGCCGGCGCGGTGGCGGCGGTGCGCTCGGTGCGCCGCCGGGAGCTGTTCCGCACCGCCGCCGCCGATGTGCTCGGGCGGCTCGGCGAGGACCCGGCACAGGCGCTGGACACTGCCGGCGAGGCGCTCACCGCGCTCAACGCGGCCACCCTGCAGGGCGCGCTGCGGGCCTGCGTGGCCGGCTGGGAGGCCCGCAACGGCGAGCTGCCGACCCGGATCGCGGTGATCGCGATGGGCCGCTTCGGCGGGCACGAGCTGGGCTACGGCTCGGACGCGGACGTGCTCTTCGTCCACGAGCCGCTGCTCGGCTCGCTGGAGGAGGACGCCGCCCGGGCCGCCCAGGCGGTCTGCCACGAGCTGCGCACCCTGCTCGCCGCGCCGTCCACCGAGCCGCCGCTGGAGGTGGACGCCGACCTGCGGCCGGAGGGGCGCAACGGCCCGCTGGTGCGCTCGCTCGCCTCGTACACGGCGTACTACCGGCGCTGGTCGCACGCCTGGGAGAGCCAGGCGCTGCTGCGGGCCGAACCGGTGGCCGGGGACCCGGAGCTGGGGGAGCGGTTCCGGCAGCTGATCGACCCGCTGCGGTTCCCCGGCGAGGGGGTGCCCGAGCGGGACGTGCTGGAGATCCGCCGGATCAAGGCCAGGATCGAGGCGGAGCGGCTGCCGCGCGGCGCGGATCCGACCACCCACACCAAGATCGGCCGGGGCGGGCTGGCGGACGTCGAGTGGACGGTGCAGCTGCTCCAGCTGCGGCACGGGCACGAGCTGCCGGGGCTGCGCACCACCCGGACCAGGGCGGCGCTGGCGGCGGCGACCGTGGCTGGGCTGGTCGGGGCGGAGGACGCGGAGGTGCTGGACGCGGCCTGGGTGCTGGCCTCCCGGGTGCGCTCGGCGGTGATGCTGGTGCGCGGCCGGCCGGGCGACTCCTTCCCGGCGGACACCCGGGAGCTGGCCGGGGTGGCCCGCTACCTGGGGTACGGGGCCGGGCACAGCGGCGAGCTGGTGGACGACTACCGGCGCACCACCCGGCGGGCCCGGTCGGTGGTGGAGCGGCTGTTCTACGGCTGACACGTCGGGAACGCCGAGAGGGGCCCCGGTCGCCCGGGGCCCCTCCTCGCGTTCTCGTCCTCGTCCTCGGCCTCAGCGGCGGGAGCTGCTCACCGCGGGCTCGCTCCACTGCTCGGGCACGGTGACCGGCTCGGCCGGCAGCTCCCGGGCGGGCACCTGCGGGAGCCGGTAGACCCAGGAGTGGTAGAGCCAGCGGGCGGTGAGGAAGCCCACCAGCAGGCACAGCTCGCCGCCGACGGCGTCCATCCAGAAGTGGTTGGCGGTGGAGACGATCACCAGCAGGGTGGCCGCCGGGTAGAGCAGGCCGAGCACCCGGACCCAGGTCCGGCGGGCCAGGAAGAAGATGGTCAGCCCGCACCACATCGACCAGCCGATGTGCATCGAGGGCATCGCGGCGAACTGGTTGGAGACGTGGGTGGCCGGGCCGGAGGCCATCGAGCCCCAGGTGCCGTGCGACTTCACGGTGTCGATGAAGCCGCCGTCGGTCATCAGCCGGGGCGGGGCCAGCGGGAAGAAGTAGAAGCCGACCAGCGCGATCGCGGTGGTGACGAACAGCACCGTGCGGATCGCGGCGTAGCGGCCGGGGTGCCACCGGTAGAGCCAGACCAGGACGCCGATGGTCACCACGAAGTGCAGCGTCGCGTAGTAGTAGTTCATCCCGGTGATCAGCCAGCCGACGCTGTCGACCGCGTGGTTGATCGAGCGCTCGACGGCGATGCCGAGGGAGTGTTCGAGGTCCCAGATCCAGCCGGCGTGCTTCTGCGCGATCGTCTCCTGCTCGGGGACGGCGTTGCGCACCAGCGAGTAGATCCAGTAGCTGACGCCGATCAGGGCCAGCTCGAACCAGAGTCTCGGGCGCCCGGGCGACCGGCGCTGCTCGCGGACGCGGTCACGCAGGGCCGCGGTTCGGGTGCGGGCCGCACGGGTGGCTCCGTCGGGCATGCGGCCGCCGTTCTGCTGGATCTCGGTCGGTTCCCCCATGGACGAGAAGTCTGCCAGACGTCCCGTAGCCGTCTGCTCATCCTCCGGAAGTGGATTCTTCACCGGCTGTCCCCCTTCAGAGGTAGGGGGTGGCTCCCACCGGGGGAGGCGGTGCGGAGGGATCTGGGGTCAACCGGTGGGACGGGCATACGTCCCATTGTCACGCCGGATGGGCAGGGCGGCGCAATCGGGGGTGGGAGCGCGGGAACGGGGCGGATTTTCCCCGACCGAAACGCTTTCTGCATCTTGCTGAAACATATTGCAGGCCGCTAGCGTCTCGGCCACCCGACCACCCCATGACCCCATACCCCCGCAAGGGAGCCTTCAGTGGCCGAAGTCCCGCCCCGCCGTCGGCGGAGCACCCCTCGCAGACCCGGCCGGACGGCGGTGCTCCTCGCCGCCGCGCTCACCGCCGCCACCCTCGGTACCGCCGGACCGGCCGCGCTCGCCGCCGCCCCGCCCGGCCCGCCCTCGGACGCCGCGCTGGCCGCCACCGCCGGGCGGCACGACCTCACCCGCGAGCAGTTCTACTTCGTCCTGCCGGACCGTTTCGCCAACGGCGACCGGGGCAACGACACCGGCGGCATCACGGGAACCCGGCTGGACCACGGCCTCGACCCGGCCGACAAGGGCTTCTACCACGGCGGCGACCTCGCCGGGCTGATCCAGCGGCTCGACTACATCCAGGACCTCGGCACCACCGCGATCTGGATGGCGCCGATCTTCACCAACAAGCCGGTCCAGGGCACCGGGGACGCCGCCAGCGCCGGCTACCACGGCTACTGGATCACCGACTTCACCCGGGTCGACCCGCACTTCGGCACCAACGAGCAGTTGAAGGAGCTGATAACCAAGGCCCACGCCCGGGGCATCAAGGTCTTCTTCGACGTCATCACCAACCACACCGCCGACGTCGTCGACAACCGGCAGGGGCAGTCCGGCTACCGCAGCACCGGCGCGTACCCCGTGCTGGACGCCGACGGCAACCCCGTCGACGAGACCGCGCTCGCCGACGCTGGGGCAGCCTGGCCGAAGCTGACCAAGGACTCGTTCCCCTACAGCCCGGTGTTTCGCAGGCCCTCCGACGCCACCGCCAAGACCCCGGCCTGGCTCAACGACCCCGCGCTCTACCACAACCGGGGCGACTCCACCTTCGCCGGCGAGTCCGCCACCGAGGGCGACTTCTCCGGCCTCGACGACCTCGACACCCAGAACCCCAAGGTGGTCAAGGGCTTCGAGAAGGTCTACCAGCAGTGGGTCGAGGAGGCCGGCGTCGACGGCTTCCGGATCGACACCGTCAAGCACGTCAACATGGCCTTCTGGCAGCAGTGGGCGCCCGCGCTCAAGGAGTTCGCCGCCGAGCGGGGCAACAAGAAGTTCTTCATGTTCGGCGAGGTCTACTCCGGCGACCCGGCCGTCACCGCGCCCTACGTCACCAAGGGGAGGCTCCAGGCCACCCTCGACTTCCCGTTCCAGGGCGCCGCCCGCGCCTACGTCTCCCAGGGCGGTCCGGCCCGCGGCCTGGCCGAGCTCTACGGCCAGGACCACCGCTACACCACCGCCGACACCGACGCCTACGAGCTGCCGACCTTCCTCGGCAACCACGACATGGGCCGCTTCGGCTCCTTCCTGCTCGCCGACAACCCCGGCGCCGACGAGGCCACCCTGCTGAAGAAGGACCGGCTCGGCAACGAGCTGATGTTCCTCACCCGCGGCCAGCCCGTCGTCTACTACGGCGACGAGCAGGGCTTCACCGGCGCCGGCGGCGACAAGGACGCCCGCCAGGACGTCTTCGCCTCGCAGACCCCCTCCTACAACGCCGACCGCGTCCTCGGCGGCACGCCCGGCCCCGCCGACCGCTACGGCCGGGACGCCGGGCCCTACCGGGAGATCGCCGCCCTGGCGAAGCTCCGCCGCGACCACCCGGCGCTCGCCGACGGCGCCCAGATCGAGCGGTACGCGGCCGACGGCCCCGGCGTCTACGCCTTCTCCCGGATCGACGCCGCCCAGCAGGTCGAGTACCTGGCCGCGGTCAACAACGCCACCGAGGCGAAGACCGTCACCCTGGACACCTTCTCGGCCGGGCAGGGCTTCGACCCGGTCTACCCGGCCCCGGGCGCGCGGCTCACCAGCGGCGCCGACCGCCGGGTCACCGTCACCGTCCCCGCGCTCTCCTCGGTCGTCCTCAAGGCCGCCGGGAAGCTCGCGCCGACCGCCGCCGCGCCCGCGATCACCCTCGGGGTGCCCGCCGAGGGCTCCACCGGCACCGTCACCGTCGGCGCGCAGGTGCCCGGCGGCGGCTTCGGCCGGGTCACCTTCGCCGCGCAGGTCGGCGACCGGCCCTGGCAGGTGCTCGGCAGCTCCGACACCGGGAAGTACGCCGTCACCCAGGACCTCACGGGTGTCGCCCCCGGCACACCCGTCCGCTACAAGGCCGTGGTCCAGGACGCCGCCGGCCGGCTGCGGTCCACGACCGGCGGCTTCAGCACCGGCACCCCGGCCCCGAAGCCCGTCCCCAGCGCCGCCGCCCGCCCGTACGCCGTCGTCCACTACCAGCGCAAGAACGGCGACTACGACGGCTGGAACCTCTACGCCTGGGGCGACCTCGCCGACGGGGAGGCCACCCAGTGGCCCGCCGGGCACGGCTTCACCGGCCGGGACGCCTACGGCGCCTTCGCCTATGTGAAGCTCAGGCCGGGCGCCTCGGACCTCGGTTTCGTCGTCGAGAAGGACGGCGTCAAGGACGTCGACGCCGACCGGCACCTCGACCTCGGCGCGACCGGCGAGGTCTGGCTGAAGGAGGGCGACCCGGCCGTCCGCACCGAGAACCCGGGCCCGGTCAGCACCCCGCCCGCGGGTACCGCCGTCATCCACTACCACCGGGCCGACGGCGACTACGACGGCTGGGGCCTGCACGACTGGACCGGCGCCGCGAATCCCACCGACTGGGGCAACCCGCTGCGGCCCGTCCGCCGGGACGCCTTCGGCGCCGTCTTCGAGGTGCCGCTCGCCCCCGGCGCGACCAGCCTCAGCTACATCCTGCACAAGGGCAACGACAAGGACCTGCCCGCCGACCAGTCGCTCGACCTGGCCGGCACCGGCCGCGAGGTCTGGATCCTCGGCGGCCGGGAGGGCTACCTGCTGCCGCAGTCCGGCGGCGCCTCCTCCCAGCTGGACCCCGCCTCCGCCAAGGCCCAGTGGATCGACGCCCGCACCGTCGTCGTCCCGCCCGGGTACGGCGCCGGGGACGCCGCCCTCGCCGCCGGTACCAGCGCCCAGCTGGTGTACGACCCGGCGGGCGGCATCCGGGCCGACAAGGGCACCCTGAGCGCGCCCGGCCGCTGGATCCGGCTGGAGCCCGCGCCCGGCGGGCTGACCGCCGCCCAGAAGGCGGCCTTCCCGCACCTGGCCGGCTACCGCGCCTTCACCGTCGACAGCCGCGACACCGCCCGGGTGCCCGAAGCCCTGCGCGGCCAGCTGCTGTTCACCGAGCACCTGCCGAGCGGCGCCGTCCTGGCCGCCACCGGGGTGCAGATCCCCGGCGTGCTCGACGACCTGTACGCCCGCCGCACCGGCCGGGTCGACTTCGGACCGGCGTACTACAACGGCAAGGTCGCGCTCTCGCTCTGGGCGCCGACCGCGCAGGAGGTCTCCGTCCAGGTCTTCGACACCGCCACCGGCGGCACCCCGAGGACCCTGCCGCTGAAGCGCGACGACGAGACCGGCGTCTGGGAGCTGGTCCGGGACCGGGCCGAACTCGACGGCACGTACTACCTGTACCAGGTGAAGGTCTGGGCGCCGACGGTCCAGCAACTGGTCGTCAACACCGTCACCGACCCGTACTCCGTCGCCCTCTCCACCGACTCCCGGCGCAGCCTGGTCGCCGACCTCGCCGCGAAGGCGCTCAAGCCGCCGGGCTGGGAGAACCACGCCGTGCCGCCGGCCGTCCCGCTCGGACGGGAGCAGATCCAGGAGCTGCACGTCCGGGACTTCTCCGTCGCCGACGGGACCGTCCCGGCCGCCGAGCGCGGCACCTACCTGGCCTTCACCGAGTCCGCGGCGGCCGGTGCGAAGCACCTGCGCGAGCTCGCCGCGGCCGGGGTCACCACGATCCACCTGCTGCCGACCTTCGACATCGCCACCATCAGGGAGAACCGGGCCGAGCAGAAGCTGCCCGCCTGCGACCTCGCCGCCCTGGCCGCCGACAGCGACAAGCAGCAGGAGTGCGTGGCGGCCGTCGCCGCCCAGGACGCCTACAACTGGGGCTACGACCCGCTCCACTACAACGTGCCGGAGGGCTCGTACGCCACCGACCCCGAAGGGACCGCGCGCACCGTGCAGTTCCGGCGGATGGTGCAGGCGATCCACGCGGCCGGTCTGCGGGTGGTGCTCGACGTGGTCTACAACCACACCGCCGCGAGCGGCCAGGCCGAGCACTCGGTGCTGGACCGGGTCGTCCCCGGCTACTACCAGCGGCTGGACGCCAACGGCAAGGTGACCACGGACAGTTGCTGCGCCGACACCGCGCCCGAGCACGCCATGATGAACCGCCTGGTGGTCGACTCCGTCACCACCTGGGCGCGCGAGTACAAGGTGGACGGCTTCCGCTTCGACCTCATGGGCCTGGACCCGAAGTCCACCATGCTGGACGTGCAGGCGGCGCTGCGCCGGATGACGCCGGACTCGGACGGCGTGGACGGGAAGAACGTCCTGCTCTACGGCGAGGGCTGGAACTTCGGCGCGGTGGCGGACGACGCCCGGTTCGAGCAGGCCACCCAGCGGAACATGGCCGGCACCGGCATCGCCACCTTCGACGACCGGTTCCGGGACTCCGCGCGCGGCGGCAACTTCCAGCTCTCCTCGGCACCCCAGCAGGGCTTCGCCTCGGGCCTGTTCACCGACCCGAACGGCTCGGCCGCGAACGGCACCCCGGAGCAGCAGAGGGCCCGGCTGCTCCAGCAGACGGACCGGCTCAAGGTGGGACTGACCGGCAACCTGGCCGACTACTCCTTCACCGACAGCTCCGGGCGGACCGTCACCGGCAAGGACGTCGACTACAACGGCGCCCCGACCGGCTACGCGGCCCGGCCCGGCGAGGCGCTCGCCTACGTGGACGCGCACGACAACGCCGATCTGTTCGACGCGCTGGCGTACAAGCTGCCGGCCGGCACCGCGCCCGCCGACCGGGCCCGGACACAGGCGCTGGCGCTCGCGCTGACCACGCTGTCGCAGGGCCCCGGCTTCGTCCAGGCGGGCAGCGACCTGCTGCGTTCCAAGTCGCTGGACGCCAACTCCTACGACTCCGGCGACTGGTTCAACGCGATCCACTGGGACCCGCGGGACGGCAACGGCTGGGGCCGGGGGCTGCCGCCGGCCGCGGACAACAAGGAGCTGTGGCCCACCGCCAAGGCCCTGCTGGCGGATCCCCGGCTGACCGTGGGCCCCGCCGACATCGCGGCGGCGGGCGCGCAGTACCAGGACTTCCTGCGGATCAAGCGCTCCTCGCCGCTGTTCGCGCTGCCGACCCTGGCGGCCGTGCAGCAGCGGCTCGGTTATCCGCTGTCGGGCACGCCCGGCGAGGAGCCGGGTGTGCTCACCCTGCACCTGGACGGCACCGGGCTGCCGGGCGCGGAGAAGGGGATCACGGTGGTGTTCAACGCGACGCCCACCGAGCGGAGCCAGACCGTCGGCGCGCTCGCCGGGACGGCCCAGGCGCTCCACCCGGTCCAGGCCGCCGGCGCGGACCCGGTGGTGAAGCGGTCCGGCTTCGCCGCGGCGACCGGAACCTTCACCGTGCCGGGCCGCACGGTGGCGGTGTTCGTGCAGCGCTGACGGTCCGTCGTCGACCGGGCCCCGTTCCGTCACCGCGGAGCGGGGCCCGGGACTGATCCACAGGGTTTCCGGTTCCATTCAATGTATGGAGTTGGCCGGAAACCGCCCCTGGCACGGCCGGAAAGGGGAGGTGCCGCCCCCGCCGGACCCCGGGGCGGGTACCGCGGGCCGGCTCCGCGCCCTGAGCGCTGGTCAGTGCCAGCGGGGGGTGACCAAACCTTTTGGCGGACATGAAAACGATCGTCGGATGTTCTTACGGTCGTAACACTCCTGACCTTCCGACAGATGTACGGCCCGGTAGCTAATCGGCCAATCACTGGCATGCATCTGTCATTAACGGCTCGTTTGCTGCCACGATTCCTCCGGCTGCAGACGAGGGGGCCCCACCCCCCGGTGCAGCTGTCCGAGGTCAGGAACGGCGCGATCCCCCTGCCGAAACGCTTTACCACCTTGCTCCGCAACCGCACCCGCGCCGCGCACCGGCGGCGGGGGCCCCCACTGAGTCGCAACCCTGCGACCAGGTTCTGTCCACCGCCCGCGAACCCCGCGGCGGTCGGAAAAGGAGTCCGCATGTCCCGTTACGCCCACGCCCGGAAGGCAGCGGTTGTCATGGCCGCCACCACCGCGCTGCTGGTGACCGGTTTCCCGGCCCTCGCACAGGCGGTCACCCCCGACGCGCCGGCCGCCGTCGCCGCGCAGCAGGCGAGCCGCGCCGAGCTGATCGCCTCCGCGACCCAGCAGACCGCCGGCCTCGCCCAGACCCTGGGCCTGACCGCGAACGAGAAGCTGGTCACCAAGGATGTCGTCCAGGACACCAACGGCGCCCGCCACCTGCGCTACGAGCGCACCTACGCCGGCCTGCCGGTGCTCGGCGGCGACCTGATCGTCCACCAGGACGCCACCGGTGCCACCACGGGCGTGACCAAGGCCAGCGAGGCCGTGCTGAGCGGCGTGAACACCACGCCGAAGCTCGCCGCGCCGAAGGCCCAGGAGGCGGCGCTCGCCGCCCAGGCCGGCTCCGCGCTCGACACCGCCCCGCGCCTGGTCGTCTGGGCCGCCGACGGGACCCCGAAGCTCGCCTGGGAGACCGTCGTCTCCGGCAAGGAGTCGGACGGCACCCCGAGCCGCCTGCACGTCGTCACCGACGCCGCCACCGGCGCCGTGCTGAGCCAGAACGAGGGCATCAAGACCGGCACCGGCACCGGCGTCTTCGTCGGCAACGTGCCGCTGACCACCACCCAGAGCGGGTCCTCGTACCAGCTCAAGGACGGCACCCGCGGCGGGCAGTACACCACCGACATGGGCAACCGGACCACCGGCAACGGCACCCTGTTCAGCAAGTCCAGCGACACCTGGGGCAACGGCTCGGCCAGCAACCGCGAGTCCGCCGCCGTCGACGCCCAGTACGGTGCCGCCGCCACCTGGGACTTCTACAAGAACACCTTCGGCCGCAACGGCATCCGCAACGACGGCGTCGGCGCCTTCAGCCGGGTCCACTACGACACCGGCTACGTCAACGCCTTCTGGGACGACGGCTGCTTCTGCATGACCTACGGCGACGGGTCCGGCGACACCCACCCGCTGACCGAGCTGGACGTGGCCGGCCACGAGATGAGCCACGGCGTCACCTCCGCCACCGCCAACCTCAACTACTCCGGCGAGTCCGGCGGCCTCAACGAGGCCACCTCGGACATCTTCGGCAACGCGGTCGAGTTCTACGCGAACCTGCCGAAGGACAACCCGGACTACCTGGTCGGCGAGCTCATCGACATCAACGGCAACGGCACGCCGCTGCGCTACATGGACAAGCCCTCCAAGGACGGCGGCTCGGCCGACTCCTGGTACTCGGGCGTCGGCAACCTGGACGTGCACTACTCGTCCGGTGTCGCCAACCACTTCTTCTACCTGCTGGCCGAGGGCAGCGGCGCCAAGGTGATCAACGGCGTCAGCTACAACAGCCCGACCACCAACAACATCACCGTCGCCGGCATCGGCCGGGACAAGGCGCTGCAGATCTGGTACAAGGCGCTGACCTCGTACATGACCTCCACCACCAACTTCGCCCAGGCCCGCACCGCCACGGAGAACGCCGCCAAGGCCCTCTACGGCGACGGCAGCGCCGAGCTGATCGCGGTCGGCACCGCCTGGGCGGGCGTCAACGTCGGCACCGTGCCCCCGAACCCGGGTGGCGTCACCGTCACCAGCCCGGGCAACCAGAGCACCAAGGTCGGCACCGCCGTCAACCTGGCCATCAAGGCCACCGGCGGCACCGCCCCGCTCACCTACTCGGCCACCGGCCTGCCGGCCGGCCTGTCGATCAACGCCTCCACCGGTGCGGTCACCGGCACCCCGACCACCATCGGCACCTCCAACGTCACCGTGACGGCGAAGGACTCGGCGAACAAGACCGGTACGGCCAGCTTCACCTGGGCGGTCACCGACGGCAGCAGCACCTGCACCCCGGCGCAGCTGCTCGGCAACGCGGGCTTCGAGACGGGCACGGCCGCGCCGTGGACCGCCTCCAGCGGCGTCGTCGACAACTCGTCCTCGCAGGCCCCGCACGGTGGCACCTGGAAGTCGTGGCTGAACGGCTACGGCTCCACCCACACCGACAGCCTCTCGCAGACGGTCACCATCCCGGCCGGCTGCAAGGCGACCCTGAGCTTCTACCTGCACATCGACACCGGCGAGTCCGGCACCACCCAGTACGACAAGCTGACGGTCCAGGTCAACGGCACCACGCTGAAGACCTACTCCAACGTGGACGCGGCCGCGGGCTACCAGCTGCGGACCTTCGACCTGTCGACCTACGCGGGCCAGACGGTGACCCTGAAGTTCAACGGCACCGAGGACTCCTCGCTGCAGACCAGCTTCGTGATCGACGACACCTCGATCGCCACGAGCTGACCCGGCGCCGGTGAAGCCGGCGGAAACCAGGTAAAGACAGGGCAGGGCCCGGCGGGTGCGACCGCCGGGCCCTGTGTCGTGCCCGGGTGCGACCGCCGGGCCCTGTGTCGTGCCCGGGTGCGGGCCGTCGGCAGGGGTACGGTGCCGTGGCCGGGGGCGTGCGGTCCGGGCTCGTGAGCTTCCGGAAACCGTGCGGTCACCCCGGGGCAACCGGCGGGCAACACGAAACACGGGCGAAACGTGTCCGTCCGCGACCGGTAATCCGTTCTCGCCACACTTCCGGCACCTGCCCTCTTCGCAGCTCCCGGAGGACCTCCCATGCTCCTGGCCGCCTCCCTGGCCGTGTCCGCGGCCGCACCCGGCGCCGCCTCCCTGGCCGCCGACGCGCCGTCGCGGATCGACACCGGCGACACCGCCTGGCTGCTCGCCGCCACCGCGCTGGTGCTGCTGATGACCCCGGGGCTGGCGCTGTTCTACGGCGGTATGGTCCGCGCCAAGAGCGTGCTCAACATGATCATGATGAGCTTCGTCTCGATCGCTGTGGTCACGGTGGTCTGGCTGCTGGCCGGCTACTCGCTCGCCTTCGGCCCGGACGCCGGCGGCTGGGGGCTGATCGGCGGCCTCGACCACCTGGGGATGGCCGGGATCACGCCCGCCTCGGTCACCGGCACCGTCCCCACCGTGCTGTTCGCGACCTTCCAGCTGACCTTCGCGATCATCACCGCCGCCCTGATCAGCGGCGCCATCGCGGACCGGGCCAGGTTCGGCGCCTGGGTGGCCTTCACCGCCGTCTGGACGCTGCTGGTCTATGTGCCGGTCGCGCACTGGGTGTTCGCGCCCGGCGGCTGGATCCTGGCCCGGCTCGGCGCGCTGGACTTCGCCGGCGGCACCGTGGTCGAGGTCAACTGCGGGGCGAGCGGTCTGGCCCTGGCGCTGCTGCTCGGGCCCCGGATCGGCTTCCGCAAGGAGGCGATGCGCCCGCACAGCCTGCCGCTGGTGCTGCTCGGCGCGGGCCTGCTCTGGTTCGGCTGGTTCGGCTTCAACGCCGGTTCGGCGCTGGGCGCCAACGGTCTGGCCGCCTCCGCCCTGCTCAACACCCAGGCGGCCGGCTGCACCGGGCTGCTCGGCTGGCTGCTGGTCGAGAAGCGCCGGGACGGCCACGCCACCACCCTCGGCGCGGCCTCCGGCGCGGTGGCGGGCCTGGTCGCGATCACGCCGTCCTGCGGCAGCGTCGACCTGCTCGGCGCGCTGGTGATCGGGCTGGCGGCGGGCGTGGTCTGCTCGTACGCGGTGAGCTGGAAGTTCCGCTTCGGCTTCGACGACTCGCTGGACGTGGTGGGCGTGCACTTCGTGGCCGGGGCGATCGGCACCGTACTGATCGGGCTCTTCGCCACCGCCACCATGACCGGCGGCGCGGCGGGCCTGCTGCACGGCGGCGGCCTCGGGCAGCTGGGGCGTCAACTGGTGGCCGTCGCCGCCGTCGCGGTCTACGCCTTCGCGGTCACCTACGGCATCGGGTGGGCGATCGAGCGGCTGATGGGCTTCCGGGCCGGCGAGGAGGACGAACTCACCGGCCTGGACCTCGCCGTGCACGCCGAGACCGCGTACGATCACGGCGTCCTGGGCCACGGCGTGCTGGGGCAGGGGAGCGTCCCGCCCCGCCCCACCGCCAGCGTGCTCGCGCACCCGTCCGACAAGGCGCCCTCCGCATGAAGCTGATCACCGCGATCGTGAAGCCGTTCAAGCTGGACGAGGTCAAGCGCGCGCTGCAGGCCGCCGGGGTGCACGGACTGACCGTCAGCGAGGCCAGCGGGTACGGCCGTCAGCACGGGCACACCGAGGTGTACCGGGGGGCCGAGTACCGGATCGACCTGGTACCCAAGGTGCGGATCGAGGTCGTCGTCGAGGACGAGGACGCGGACCTGGTGATCGAGGCGGTGGTCCGGGCGGCCCGGACCGGGAAGATCGGCGACGGCAAGGTGTGGGCGGTCCCGGTGGAGACCGTCGTCCGGGTGCGCACCGGCGAGCGCGGGCCGGACGCGGTCTGACGGACCGCCGGCCGTCCGGCCGGACAGGCGCCATCCCTCCTCGGGGTGGCGCCTTCGCTGTGGGTTCGTTCACGACCTCTGCGGGCCTGCGGAAACCTTTCTCCCATCCCCTTGACGGGTCCTGGTGGCGACCCTAAATTCGGCGCAGCACATTTCCTGAAAGTTTCAGCAAGCTTTCATCAGCGGTACCCCGGCTGCCCCACCCCAGCCACCCCCACAGGAGACAACGTGGTCACCACCGTTCCCGCCCGTCGGCCTGCCCGCGGAACCGGGCCCGTCCGCAGCGCCAGGCCGGTCCGCCGTGCCGGACCCGCCCGCGCGGCCGGCGCGCTCGGCGCCTCGGCGGCCCTCGCCCTCTCGCTCACCGCCGCCCTCGGCGCCGCCCCCGCCGCACAGGCCGCCCCGCCCGGCGGCGGCAAGGACGTCACGGCGACCCTCTTCGAGTGGCGCTTCGACTCGGTCGCCAGGGCCTGCACCGACACCCTCGGCCCGAAGGGCTACGGCTTCGTCGAGGTCTCGCCGCCCCAGGAGCACATCCAGGGCAGCCAGTGGTGGACCTCCTACCAGCCCGTCAGCTACCGGATAGCCGGGCGCCTCGGCGACCGGACGGCCTTCAAGAACATGGTCGACACCTGCCACGCCGCCGGCGTCAAGGTGATCGCCGACTCGGTGATCAACCACATGTCGGCGGGTTCCGGCACCGGCACCGGCGGCACCGCCTACAGCAAGTACACCTACCCCGGGTACTACCAGGACCAGGACTTCCACTCCTGCCGGAGCGCGATCTCCAACTACGGCGACCGCTCCAACGTGCAGAACTGCGAGCTGGTGAACCTCTCCGACCTGGACACCGGCAGCGCCTACGTGCAGCGGACGATCGCGGCCTACCTGAACGACCTGGGCTCGCTGGGCGTCGACGGCTACCGGATCGACGCCGCCAAGCACATCGCCGCCGCCGACCTCGCCGCCATCAAGGCGAGGACGGCCGACCCGCGGGCCTACTGGGTGCAGGAGGTCATCTACGGCGCCGGCGAGCCGATCCAGCCCTCCGAGTACACCGGCACCGGCGACGTCGACGAGTTCCGCTCCGGCACCTGGCTGAAGAGCGCCTTCCAGGGCGGCCGGCTCGCCGACCTGTCCGGCTGGGGCGGCGGGCTGCTGCCCACCGACAAGGCCCGCACCTTCGTCGACAACTGGGACACCGAGCGCAACGGCTCCACGCTGACCTACCGGGACGGCTCCGCCTACACCCTGGCCAACGTCTTCCTGCTGGCCCACCCGTACGGCTCGCCCAACGTCTACTCCGGCTACGCCTTCAGCGGCCACGACGACGGCCCGCCGAACGGCGGCACCGTCAACGCCTGCTACCAGGACGGCTGGAACTGCACCCACGCCTGGCGGCAGGTGGCCAACATGGTCGGCTTCCGCAACGCGGTGGCCGGCACCGGGCTCACCGACTGGTGGTCCGACGGCAGCAACGCGATCGCCTTCGGCCGCGGCGGCAAGGGCTTCGTGGCGATCAACCGGGAGAGCGGCGCGCTCACCCGGACCTTCCAGACCTCGCTGCCGGCCGGCTCGTACTGCGACGTGCAGCACGGCGACCCGGCGGCCGGCGGGTGCACCGGCCCGTCCTACACCGTCGGCACGGACGGCCGGTTCACCGCCACCGTCGGCGCCGGCGACGCGGTCGCGCTGTACGTCGGAGCGCCCGGCGGCGGCACCGCGGTGACCGGCGGGGCGTCCTTCACGGTCGACGCGACCACCAGTTGGGGGCAGAACGTCTACCTGGTCGGCGACAACGCCGCCCTCGGCGCCTGGAACCCGGCCGCCGCGCTGCCGCTCTCCTCGGCCGCCTACCCGCTGTGGAAGCTCGACGTGACGCTGCCCGCCGGGACGTCCTTCGCGTACAAGTACGTGCGCAAGGATGCCTCGGGCGCGGTCACCTGGGAGTCCGGGGCCAACCGGACCGCGACGGTGCCCGCCTCGGGCAAGGTGGTGCTGAACGACACCTGGCGCCCGTAGGCCCTCTCTTTCGGGAGTGTCGGCGCGAGGGGGGACGCCCGTCAGCCCGGTGCGACGGGCATCCCCCCTACGAGTGGACCGACGGCCGCAAACCCGCTTCGGCGGGTGAACGCTGGCAGCATCGCGGAATGAGCACCACCCCCGTCGTCCTCGACCTCGAACTCTGGGGCGGCCGCTGGGACGGCCACCGCAAGCGCGTCCACGCCGCCGCCCCGCCGCCCTCGCTGCGGATGGCGCTGCGGACCGAACTGCCCGCCGCCGGGAGGGGCGAGTACTGGCCCACCACCAGCGTCTACCTGCTGGTCGACGAGGACGGCGGGCGCCGCTACCGGCACTCCCACGACGAGTAGCCGCCGGGCCCGGGCGTCGGCCCCGGTCGTCGGGCCCGGTCGTCGGCCCCGGGCGTCGGTTCAGCCGCGGCCGACGTACGGCATGGTGGTCGCCATCACGGTGGCGAACTGCACATTGGCCTCCAGCGGCAGTTCCGCCATGTGCCGTACGGTGCGGGCCACATCGGCGACGTCCATGGTCGGCTCCACCGCGATCCGCCCGTCCGCCTGCCGGACGCCCAGGCTCATCGCGGCCGTCATGTCGGTGGCGGCGTTGCCGATGTCGATCTGCCCGCAGGCGATCCGGTACGGACGGCCGTCCAGCGACAGCGACTTGGTCAGCCCGGTCACGGCGTGCTTGGTCGCGGTGTAGGCGACCGACTGCGGGCGCGGCACGTGCGCGGAGATCGAACCGTTGTTGATGATCCGGCCGCCCTGCGGACGCTGCGCCCGCATCTGCCGGAATGCCGCCCGGGCGCACAGGAACGCGCCGGTCAGGTTGAGGTCCACCACGGCCCGCCACTCGGCGATGTCCAGCTCGTCCACCGCGGCCGGGGCGCCGAAGGTCCCGGCGTTGTTGAACAGCAGGTCCACCCGCCCGAAGCGCTCGACCGCCGCCGCGAACAGCGCGTCCACGGCCTCCGGATCGGTGACGTCGGTCGGTGCCACCAGGGTCTCCGTGGCGATCGGCCGGGCGGTCTCGCGCAGCGGCTGCGCGCGCCGTCCGGCGAGCACCAGTTGCCAGCCCCCGGCGGCCAGCTCCCGCGCGACGGCCCGGCCGACGCCGCTCCCGGCTCCGGTCACAACGGCGATCTGTTCCAGCATGGCGGACTCCTCGGCTCACGGCGGCTGGCCCGATAGTTCCCGATCTCCGCCCCCGGCGTCACTGGTACGAGTGTCCAAGGCCCGGCCGGCGCGGTGGCGGCTCGCTCGTTCGGGCGGTTCCGGCGGTGGTCGGTGGACGCGCCCGCGACGGTCCCGCGGGCGGCCCGGGGGAGGGCTCCGGCCGTGGTCCGGCGGATCCCCGCCGACCGGCGGGGGTGCCACCCCGCCGGTCGGCAGGGCCCGGCAGAGGCTTTACTCGATCGGGAACAAACATTGGATCGGGGCGGGCCGCCGCGCAACCGGCCCGGGGCGGGCCACGTCATAAGATCGCAGGACGGCACGCCGCCGCGCAGGGCGGCGATCAGCCTCCCGGGGGTCCCGCAGACAGTCGCGCCCCGGGCCTGTCCGGCCCCACCCGGGGGCCATCGCCCGGCTCCGCGGAGCGGGCGCGACACCGGTCGGAGAGTTCTCACCGTGCAGCCGCAGTCCTTCCGTTTCCGCGCCGTGCTGACCGGTGCCACCGCCTTCACCCTGGCCGCCGCGCTCGCGGCCTGTGGCAGTACGGACGGCGGGAACACGGGGGACTCGGCGAAGGCGGGCGCCGGCAAGGGCGCGGCGACGGCCGCCGGCTCCACCTCCGCGTCGGCCCCCTCGTCCGCGCCGGGTTCCTCCGCCCCGGGCTCCCCGGCGGCCGGTTCGACCTCGGCCTCGGCCGCCGCGACGCCCGTCCCGGCCGCCGGGTCCGGCAAGGTGCTGATGCCCACCGGCCCGCAGGCCGCGTTCGGCAAGGCCAGGGACACCGCCGCGGGCCAGATCATGATGACCACCCTGGCCGGCCCCAAGTCCGGGGTGTCCGGCAAGGTCTGGGTCTGGCTCCCCCCGGAGTACAACGACCCGAAGTACGCGAAGACCGGTTTCCCGGTGCTCACCCTCTACGCGGGCGGCCAGAGCGCCGGCTACAACACCTGGACCGACAACCAACTGCCGATCCAGGAGGTCGACGCCGACCTCGCCAAGCAGGGCAAGGCCCACCCCTTCATCATGATCATGCCGGTGCAGAACCTCGACTCCAACGAGGCCAAGGCCCTGGAGTGCGCCGACATCCCGGGCCAGCCCAAGATCGGCACCTGGATGGCCGAGGACATCCCCGACTTCGTGCGCGCCAACTTCCGCACCGTGAAGGGCCGCGACGGCTGGGGCCTGATGGGCGCCTCCACCGGCGCGTTCTGCAGCGCGAAGCTGGCCCTGCAGCACCCGGACAAGTTCAAGGCGGCCGTCCCGATCGACGGCTACTTCAACCCCGACTCGCCGCTCTGGAAGGGCTACGAGAACGACCGCCAGGCCAACAGCCCCGACCTGCTGGTCGCCCAGGGCAAGGCCGACGTCAGGATGCTGGCCACCGCCGGCGGCGCCAACGCGTACGAGATGAAGCTGGTCAAGGCGTGGGTCGCGAAGGCCGCGGCGCCGCTCACCGTCGAGTACTACGAGCAGCCCGGCGGGAAGCACCTGACCACCGACTTCAAGAAGATGATCCCGGACACCCTGCAGTGGCTCACCAAGAACCTCGCGGGGCCGCAGAGCGACTGAGGCACCCGGGGCCGCCTCCTCCCGGCGGGGCTCAGCGGATCGCCGAGTCCCGCCAGCCCTGGTCCACCGCCTCGACGAACCCCGGCGCCGCGGCGAGTTCCCGTACGGCCTCCAGCGGAACCGTGCTGTAGCCGCCGTCGACCAGGGCCGAGTCGAAGCCCAGGACGAACAGCCGGCCCTCGGCGGTGACGAGCCACAGCCGCACCGAGTCCGGCTGCCCGCGGTGCACCGGGTGCATCACCCAGGCCAGCGCCCCGCCGGGGAGCGGCACCGCGAGGCAGTCGGTGCCGAAGGGGTCCGCGGGCTCGCCGGTCGGCAGCTTCGGGGCGCAGGGCGATTCCCGCTGCGAGGGGTCGCGGACCGGCCCCTCGAACTGCCGCAGGAACCTGACCCGCCCGCCGGTGGGGCGCTGCATCAGGAACTCGGAGGCGGACCCGCCCTCGTCGATCCGGGTGACCCCCGGCAGCGGGTGGTCGCGCAGGAAGCGCAGGAGGCCGGCGTGTCCGGCGGCGTTGAGCCGTCGGTCGGCGCTCGCGGGGTCCTCGGGGCTCCCGGTGGCCGGGGTGTCCGGGGTGCCCGGTGCGTTCGGGGTGCCCGGGGTGTCCGGTGCGTTCGGGGGTGCCGTCGGGGTGCCGCCCGCGGTGCTGCTGCTCGACCCGGCGGCCGCCCCGGCGGCCGCGGCGACCGGGACACCGGGCCCGGAGCGCCCGGTCACCGCGATCCCGGCGGTGGCGACCGCCACCACCGCGACCGTCGCCGCCAGCACCGCCGTCGACCGGCGCCGCGACCGCAGCCGGGCGCCGGCCCGCTTCACCTGTGGTCCCACCGGCGGCACCGCGGGCTCGGGCTGGTCCAGCAGCGTGCGGAACAGCGCGCCCACCTCCTCGGCGTCGAGGTCCCGGTTCTCCTGGCTCATGGTCCTCCCTCTCCTCGTGGCCCGTGTGGTGGCCGGTCAGCCGGCGGCGATCTCGTGCACCGAGTCGCCGAGGATCCCCCGCAGCTGGGTCAGTCCCCGATTGGTCGCGGACTTCACCGCGCCGGTGCTCTGCCGCAGTGCGGCGGCCGTCGACTCGATCGACTGGTCCTCCCAGAACCGCAGCACCAGCACCGCCCGGTACGCGGGACTGACCTGCGCCAACGCGGCCAGCAGGGCCAGTCGGCGTTCCGGGTCGGCCGCTGCCGTGCCCCGCCGCCCGTCCTCCCCGCCGTCCGCCAGCAGGTCGGTCGGGTCCGCCGCGGCCACCTCGTGCGAGCCGCGCCGCCGTCTGACGTCGAGGTACGTGCGGACGAGGGTCGTCCGGGCGTACCCGTACGCGGCCTCCGGCGCGTGCAGCCGGGACCAGCGGGCGTACAGCTTCACCAGCGTGGTCTGGACGAGGTCCTCCGCGAGGTGCCAGTCGCCGCAGAGCAGGTATCCGGTCCGGCGAAGCGCGGAGTACCGGCCCGCGACGAACTCGTCGAACAACCGCTCGTGTTCCGGTGACATCCGGTCGCGCACCCCTCGTCGGCTCCCCGGCACGCCGCGGCGCGCCCTTGTCCTGATACACGCGGTGGGCGCGACGGAATGTTGCGCCGCGTTCGCCGCCGCGCCCCCGGAACAGGTCGAACGGCCGCTGAGCTGCACGTCAATCGGACATTGATTCGCCTCTGATGTCCTCTCATCACCCTGGTGGGAGTGCCAGCCCACCACTTCCGCCAGGTCGTGCCAGCCCTGCCCGAGACGTGAAGAGAGTGCCATGCCCAGCCACCTGCTGCCCGTAGCGTCCCCGGTGTCCCCGGCCGTGCCCACCCAGGGCGGCCCCGTGCACGACCGCACCGCCGACGAGGAACCGCAGGCCTTCCGCTTCGCCGGCCTGCGGCTGGTGCACTCGGCACTCCGCCGCGACCTCGCCAGGCTGCCCAACGCCCTCCGGCTGCTCCAGCCCGGCGAGGACGAGAAGGGCGCCGCGCTGCTGCGCCACTGGACCTTCGTCACCGCCGTGCTGTCCTGCCACCACGAGCAGCAGGACACCCGGATCTGGCCGATCGTCCGCCGGTTCGCGCCCGAGCTGCGGCTGCTGCTGAACTGGCTGGAGTCGGACCACCACAACCTCGACCACTCGTTCACCCGGGTCACCACCCTGGTCCGGATCGCCAGCCGGGACACCGGTTCGGTGTGGCCGGTGGCCTACGCGATCGAGGACCTCGCCGCCCGGCTGGAGACCCATCTGCGGGTCGAGGAGCGCCAGTTGCTGCCGCGGATGGAGCTGGTGTTCACGGAGAACTCGCGGGTGGGCAGCCTGCCCGAGCTGCTCGACGTGATGCACTCCGCCGACGGCCCGGGCACGCCGGACGCGCTCGCCTGGCTGCTGGACGGCGTCGAGCCGGCGCTGGTCGAGCGGCTGCTCGCCGACTGCGACGACCTCGTGGCCCGGCACTGGCCGCACTGGCAGGCCACCTACCAGCGGTGCACGGCGCCGCTGTGGGGCCCGCCCGAGGCCTGGGAGGCGGCCGGCGAGTGAGCCCCGGGGCTTTTGCGGCGCTTCGGTCTACGCGCGTGGCAGGTGCCGGGGGCCTATGCCACCGTCCGGTCGCCGCGCGGCTGTCGTCCGGTCGCCGTCCGGCCGTCGTGCCCGGTGGGTTCAGCGCAGACCGAGCCGGCCCAGGTAGCCCGGGAGGTCGGCCGGGTCGTGGGTGGCCAGGCCCAGGTAGCCGTCCGGCCGGACGACGAACAGGCCCGGTCCGTAGACCCGCTCCGTGACGCCGCCGTCGATCCGGTGGCCGTGCACCCCGGCGGGCAGCTCGGGCAGAGCGCGGCCGACCGCGAGCACGGTGACGTGCGGGCCGCGGAACAGCTCGAAGAGCCGCCGCGCCGACCCGGTGCCGCCGGCCGATCCGCTGTCCGATTCGCCGGCCGATCCGTTGTCCGCGGTGCTGTTCGCGGTGTTGTCGGTCGGACCGCTCGCCGTACCGTCCAGCGGTGCGTCCGGGGCCCGCTCCCCGGCCCGCAGCGCGTCCTCGGCCAGGCCGGGGCGTGCCTCGACGGTCAACGGACCGTCCTCGTAACCGAGTCCGAGCTGTTCGGTGCGCGGGCCGCGCCGCAGTCCACCCGCCCGGACCCCGCCCGCGCGGTGCAGCCGGGTGGAGATCTCCAGCACCTCGGCGGCGATCGGCAGCCGTTCCTCCTCGTAGCTGTCCAGCAGGGCCTCGTCGGCGCCGTGCCGCAGTACCTGGCCCAGCTTCCAGCCCAGGTTGTAGGCGTCCTGGATGCCGGTGTTGAGGCCCTGGCCGCCGGCCGGGGAGTGCAGGTGCGCGGCGTCGCCCGCCAGGAACACCCGTCCCTCCCGGAACCGCTCGGCGAGCGCCGTGCGCGGCCGGAAGCCGGAGGCCCAGTGCACCCGGCCGAGCGCCGACTCCGGCAGGTGGGTGCGGGCCGCGACGGTCCGTCGCACGCCCTCCGGCGAGGTGTCGGGCTCCGCGCCGCCCGCCGTTCCACCCTCCGCGCCGCCCTCCGCGCCGAACTGGGCGAACAGTTGGAACGCGGTGGTGCTCGGCAGCGGGCAGAGCAGCAGCGGGCCGCCGGGAGCCTTCGGCCAGACGTGCCAGTTCCCGCGGTCCAGGCCGTCGATCTCCAGATCGGCGACCAGGGCCGGGCGCGGGTCGACCTGCTCGCCCGCCATCGGGATGCCCACCGCCCGGCGGACGGTGGAGCGGCCGCCGTCGGCGGCGACCAGGTAGCGGGCGGAGACGGTCCGCTCGGCGCCGTCGGGGCCGGTCAGCCGGGCCTCGACCCGGTCCGGGTACTGGTCGAGGCCGCTCAGCGCGGTACCGAGGACGACCTCGCCGCCGAGTTCGCGCAGCCGCTCGTGCAGCAGCTCCTGGGTGCGCCACTGCGGGAGCATCCAGACCGAGGGGAACGGCACCGTCGGGTCCGGGGCGACCGGCCCGGGGCCCCCGACGAGGTCCCACTCGCCCTGCCGCTCGCCGTCCTCCCAGTTCAGCATCCGGGGGTAGGGCCGACCGGCGGCCCGGACGGCGGCGAGCAGGCCGAGGTCCTCGAAGACCTCCTGGGTCCGGGGCTGGAGCCCCTTGCCGCGCGAGCCGGGGAACAGCGCCCCGGCCTGCTCGACCAGCAGCGCGGGGACTCCGCGCCGGGCCAGGTCGCAGGCGAGGGTCAGTCCGGTCGGGCCGGCGCCGACGACGATGACCTCGGTCCGGGTCGGGGCGTGCGTCATCGCACACTCTCCTTAACGTTGTTAAGTGGCTGACGTCCGGAAGCATGGGCTTAACGGTGTTAAGTTGTCAATGCCGCACGCCGCGCCGCAGGGCCGCACCGGACGGCCCCGTCGCCGCGAAGGCGGCCGGCCACCACCGAAGGAAGGGCGCGACATGCCGCCGAAACTGGACCGCGCCCAGGTGGTCGACGCCGCCCTGCGCCTGCTGGACGAGACCGGTCTGGAGGGGCTCACCCTGCGCCGGATCGCCACCGAGCTGGACGTCAAGGCACCCGCGCTGTACTGGCACTTCGCCAACAAGCAGGCGCTGCTGGACGAGATGGCCACCGAGATGCTCCGCCGGATGTACGCCGGGCCGGTCGACGTCCCGGGGGACTGGCAGGAGGCGATCACCGGCACCTGCCGCACCCTGCGCACCGCGCTGCTCGGCTACCGGGACGGCGCCAAGGTCTTCAGCGGCACCCGGCTCACCGACTACGGGCACGCCGAGGGGCAGGAGGTCCTGCTCGCCGCGTTCCGCCGGGCCGGGTTCGAACTCCCCGACGCCGTCCTGGCCTTCACCACCGCGTACGCGTTCACCACCGGGTTCGTGATCGAGGAGCAGGCCGTCCACCCGGTGCCGGGGGAGCGGGCCCCCGACTACGACCCGGACCTGCGGGCCGCCGCCATCGACCCCGGGCACCCGCTCGCCGCGGCCGCGAGCCGGGAGCTCTTCGGGGACTTCGAGCGGCGTTTCGAGCGCGGTCTGGCGATCGTCGTGGCCGGCATCGAGACCTCGCTCCGTCCGGAGCCCCCGTCCTGAACCTGTCGCCAACCGTTTCTGACCGGCAACTCCCGCTGTCCCCTAGGACTTGTCCGGTCGATCATGTGACTATCGCCTGCCTTGCTCGTTGGTCCGGGCATGGGGCGGGGAGATCTCACAGATGCCGAGTGGGAACGGCTGCGGCCGTTCCTGCCGGTCAGCAACAGGCGTTGCGGTCGGTGGCGGGACCATCGGCAGGTGATCGACGGGATTCTGCACCGGGTACGGACCGGTGTGCACTGGCGTGACCTGCCCGAGCGGTTCGGGCCGTGGAAGACGGTCTACGAGCGCCATCGGCTGTGGTCGGCAGACGGGACCTGGGAGCGTCTGCTCCAGCGGGTCCAGGCGGAAGCGGACGAGGCCGGCGACATCGACTGGGACATCTCGGTCGACTCCACCATCGTCCGGGCCCACCAGCACGCGGCCGGTGCCCGTACCGATCTGCCACCAGCCCTTGATTCAAAGGGGCTGGGCCGGGGGAACACCAGGTCGAGACGCCGTGGCAGAGCCTCGTCGCCCGCCTGGCGGAGGTGGTGGCGGAGGCGAGGGCCTGGGCCGCTCGCGGGGCGGGTTCACCACCAAGGTCCACCTGAGCGCGGACGGCCGCTGCCGCCCGCTGTCCCTGGTCATCACCGCGGGACAGCGGGCGGACTGCACGCAGTTCGAACCCGTGCTGGAGAAGATCCGTGTCCCGCGGAGCGGTCCGGGCAGGCCTCGCAAGAGGCCCGACAGCCTTGCCGCCGACAAGGGCTACAGCAACGGGCCATGCCGCGACTACCTGCGCAGGCGCGGCATCCGGCACACCATCCCGGAGAAGACCGACAGCTGGGCCGTCCGCCTGCGCAAAGGCTCACGCGGCGGGCGACCGCCGGGCTTCGACGAGGAGCGGTACAGGAAACGCAACACCGTCGAACGGGCCATCAACAAGCTCAAGCACGCCAGAGCCGTCGCCACCCGATACGACAAACGCGGATACGTCTACCTCGGCACCGTCACCGCAGCAGCCCTCGTCATCTGGCTCCGCACATGATCGCCCGGACGGAACCTAGGGGATTCACCCCGCACGACGTCCGGGTGACGGCGGTCCGGAGGGTCGGGGGAGGGCCAGGGGCCGGGTACCGCCGACGGTCGATGGCCGACCGGCGGCGCCCGCCTACCGTCGGAGCCATGACGAGTGCACCCGCGAACCCGCCCCCGGAGCACCGCCCCGGACTCCGCTCCACCGACCTGCCCGCCCGCCGGCCCGCCGGCCCCGCCACCGGCCGTCGCCGGAGGCCGGCCGTCCGCTCGGCCGCCCTCGCGGCGGGCGCCGTGCTGCTGCTCGGCACCGGCCTCGCCGCCTGCAAGGGCGGTGTCTCGCTCTGCCTCGACGACAACAGCTGCGATGTCGCCGTCCGCACCGAGAAGGCCGACAGCACCCACACCGTCGAGGTCTTCGGCGGCGACAAGACCCTCACCCTCACCGTGGGCCGGATCACCGACACCACGGCCGAGGTCAAGCTCGGCGAGGACACCAAGACCCTCACCGAGGACGTGGAGACCGGCGTCGGCTCCGCGAAGATCACCCTGCGCCATGCCAATGCGCAGGGGCACACCGCCGAACTCCACGTCGTCCGCTGACCGCCCGCCGGCCCGGCGGGCCCCGCCGCGGAGTCCCGCCGCGGAGCCCCGCGGAGTGCCGCTACTCCGGCAGGCGGTTCTGCCAGGTGATCGGCGTGACCGCGATCGCCGTCTCCGGCGCACCGTCCCACTCCGAGGGCAGCCCGGCCGCCGTCAGCGCCGCCACCACCGCGCGACCGACCTCGGCCGTCCGCCGCACGACGGCCTCCGTCGGCTCGCCGTCCACCTGGAACCCGCCGTACCGCAGCATCAACGCGCCGCCGTCGGCGGCCCGTTCGGTGTCCTGCTGGTGGAAGAACACGAAGCCGCGCGAGTCCTCCTCGGCCTCGCCCCCGATCTCGGCGTAACCGCAACTCGCACAGCAGGTGAAGTCCATCGCGGCGACGATGCCCAGCTCCTCCAGGGCGTCGAAGGCGGCCTCCAGCCGGTCGACGTCGGTCGTCCCCGGCCAGGAGGCCTGCTCCTCCAACCGCGCCCGCCACAGCGGAGCGACGATCCGCTCCGCCTCCTCCATCGTCAGTCCCTGGTCGTCGAGGACCTCGACCAGGGACTCGGCTATCTCGTCCGGCTCCTGGAAGCCGCACCGGATCAGCTCGCGGGCCCGCTGCTCGGCGTCCCGCAGTACCTCGTCGGCAAGGGTGCTCTGTACGGTCTCCTGGTCCATACCCGCATCCAAGCACCCCCCTCCGACAACGGACGGGGCGTGCGGTCCGGTGCTACCGTCCCCCGGTGACCTCGCTCCTGCAGCCCCCGCTGATCACCCGTCTGCTCGCCGCCGAGCGCATCCTGATCGCCGGCGCCGGCGGCGGCTTCGACGTCTACGCGGGCCTGCCGCTCGCCCTCGCCCTGCGGGCCGAGGGCAAGGAGGTGCACCTCGCCAACCTCTCCTTCAGCGAGCTCCACGCCCTGCCCGCCGAGGTCTGGCAGGAGCCCGACCTGGCCCTGATCGGGCCCGACACCCCGGCCCCGGAGGGCTACTTCCCCGAGCGGACGCTCGCCCGCTGGCTCCGGCTGCACGGCATGCCCGACCAGGTCTGGGCGTTCCCCCGGACCGGGGTGCGGCCGCTGCGCGCCGCCTACCGGGCCCTCGTCGCCCGCCTCGGCATCGACGCCGTCCTGCTGGTCGACGGCGGCACCGACATCCTGATGCGCGGCGACGAGGCGGGCCTCGGCACACCGGAGGAGGACATGACCAGCCTCGCCGCCGTCGCCGGGCTCGGCGAGGTCCCCGAACGGCTGGTCGCCTGCCTCGGGTTCGGCATCGACGCCTACCACGGCGTCAACCACTCCCTGGTCCTGGAGAACCTCGCCGCGATCGACCGGGCCGGCGGCTACCTCGGCGCCTTCTCCGTCCCGCGCGACAGCCGGGAGGGGATGCTCTACCTGGACGCGGTGGAGCACGCCCGGGCGGCGTTCCCCGAACACCCGAGCATCGTCCAGGGCTCGGTGGCGGCCGCGCTGCGCGGTCTGTTCGGCGACGTCCGGTTCACCGACCGCACCAGGGGCGGCAAGCTCTTCGTCAATCCGCTGATGACGCTCTACTTCGGGGTCACGGTGGAGGCGCTGGTCGCCGAGCACCGCTACCTGGACCGGCTCGAACGGACGGTCCTGATGCGCCAGGTCGCCACCGCCATCGGCGAGTTCCAGGACTCGCTGCCCGCCCAGCGGCCACCGCGGCAGTTCCCCCACTGACGCTCCGGGGTCCGGTCGCCGGACCCCGGCCCCGCGCGGCCTCCGCTCGTGAGCGCCCAGCGCGGCCGCCCTCGCGACCGCCCCGGGCCGAGGGCGGCAGGAGGTCAGCCGGTGGCGAGGCGGAACTCCAGGTTGCCGAAGCGCACCTGGTCGCCGGGGCGGACCCGGATGCCGCCGACGATCCGGTACCCGTTCACATGGGTGCCGTTGGTCGAGCCCAGGTCGTACAGCACCCAGTCGTCGCCCTCCCGGCGCAGCTCGGCGTGGTGCCGTGAGACCGACGCGTCGTTCAGCCGCAGCCCCGACCCGGGGAACCGGCCGATCGTCAACTGCCCGCCCCCGGAGTGGGGGAGGCTGAGCCCGGGCAGCCGCTCGGCCCGCCAGGCCCCGCCCAGACGCACGCCGAAGGCGGACACCCGGCCCACCGCGCGCAGCAGGAACCGTCCGACCGGGTTCCCGGCCGGCAGGTCGGCCATCACGGCCTTCAGTTCGGCGCGGCTGCTCGCCCGGAGGACGAGGTCCAGCCGGCCCAGAAAGGTGTCGTGCGACAGCCGGCCGTTCCCGGCGCCCTCCCGCAACGCGTCGAGGGCCTGTTCCCGCTCGGCCTCGGACGGCCGGACCACCTGTGTCCGGTTCTCACGCGACATCATGGACCGATTCTCGGCTGCCCCCGCCGACCTGTCCAGATTCCCCGGACTGCCGGTCCGACGCTCCCCGGGTGCGACGGTCCCCGGTCCGGCGGTCCGCCGGCGCGGATCAGGTCTTCCGCGCGGCCGCCACGATCTTGACCGTGGTGTGCAGGAACCGCGAGGTCACCACCCCCGGGTAGGACTTCCCGAAGAGATCGCCGGTGGTGACCCACTTCCCGTTCCTCAGGTGCACCACGACGAACGCGGTGCCGGGATCGGCGCCGAGCACCTCGTAGTCGCCCTTCGGCGAGGTGTAGGGGAGCGGGAAGTCCGCGGGCAGCGGCTCGGAGAGGAAGTTCAGCGTGAGCCGGACCTCCGGCGTCACCTCGACCTCCGCGAACGGCTCGGCGTCCAGCACCGCCTGGACCTCGTCCACCGTGCGCAGCAGCACCGGCACCGGGAAGCCCAGCTGCTCGGCCAGGTGCTGCTCGATCCGCCCGGTCAGCGCGGCGCGGGCCGCCGCGTCGGTGGGCTCGGCGGTGAAGAACACGTTGCCGCTCTGGATGTAGGAGCCGACGCGCTCCAGGCCCAGCTCGGCGAAGAGCGCGCGCAGCCGCTCCATCCGCACCGTCCGGCCGCCCACGTTCACGGCGCGCAGGAAGGCGATGTAGGTGGTCGTCGTGGTCACCCCGCCAGTGTGGCACCGGGCACCGACACCGCGCGGCGGCGCGACGCTCGTGCGGTGGCCGCGGACGTCCGCGCGATCTCCGTGCGACGTCCGCACGACGTCCGTACGGTGTCGGTGCCCGGCGGTCGTCCGGGGCCGGTGCCACACTGACGGCATGGCTACCTGGCAGGACTTCGAGCAGGAGGCGCCGGACCTGGCGCCTGCCATGCGGGCCCGTTTCGAGGCGAACAAGCACCACGTCCTGGCGACGCTGCGCAGCGACGGTTCACCCCGGGTGAGCGGGATCGAGGTGGGCTTCTTCGGGGCGGACGTCGTGCTCGGCTCGATGCACGACGCGATGAAGGTGCGGGACCTCCGCCGCGACGCCCGCTTCGCGCTGCACAGCAACCCGAGCGACGAGACGCTGGCGGACGGCGACTCCAAGCTGTCCGGCCGGGCCGTGGAGCTCACCGACGAGGCGGAGCGCGCCGCCTACGAGGCCGAGCTCCCGGAGCCGCCGCCCGGCCCGTACGACGCCTTCCGGCTGGAGCTGGAGCAGGTCGTGCACACCACCGTCGTGGGCGACGCGGTGCGGATCAGCTCCTGGCGGCCGGGCGAGCCGGTGCGGAGCTTCGAGCGTCGCTGACATTCGGCCGGAGGCACCGCCGGTACCCCGGGCCGGTAACGCCGAGCGGTACCGGCGGCCGCCCCTACGGCAGGACGGACCTGACCGCCTCCGGGGTGCGCGCCACCACGGCGTGCCCGTCGTCCGCGGTGATGATCGGGCGCTGGATCAGGATCGGGTGCTCGGCCATCGCCGCGAGCCAGCCGGCCCGGTCGTCGGCCTCCCGGCCCCACTGCTTCATGCCCAGTTCCTTGGCCACGGGCTCCTCGATCCGGACGATGTCCCACGGCTCCAGGCCCAGCCGCACCAGCACCTGCTCCAGCTCGGCGACGCTCGGCGGGTCCTCCAGGTAGCGCCGCACAGTGAACTCGGCGCCCGCGCCGGTCAGCTCGTTCAGTGCGCTGCGGCACTTCCCGCAGCGCGGGTTGATCCAGATCTCCATCCCACTACCCTACCGACCGGCGCCGACCCCGCCCCGCCCCCGCGCCGCCCGCCGTTCGCCGCCCACCGTCCGACCGTGCCCCGCCCCCGCGCCGCCCGCCGTTCGCCGCCCCCGGACCCGTGCCGCCGGACCCCACGGCGGCGCCCACCGCCCGTCGCGGGAACTCCCGTCCGTCCACCGACAGTTGTCCGTACCGTCGTTGGATCTACGGGAGGGGAATCCCGCATGGACGGTGCGTCGATCATCGAGCGTCTCATGACCACCGAGGGGCGCTTCGACCCCTACCCGCTCTACGCGCGGGCGCACGAGCTCGGGGCCGCCGCCCCGGCCGGCCCCGCGGCGGTCCTCGTGGCCGGTCACACCGCCGCCAACCAGGTGCTGCGCAACCCCGCCTTCGCCGTGGAGGACACCAGGACCCTCACCGCCGACAACGCGGACCTGCTCGTCCACCCCTCCGTCGTGCTGCTCGGCCACTCGGTCCTCCAGCGCAACGCCCCCGACCACGGCCGGGTCCGCTCGCTCGTCGCCTCGGCCTTCAACGCCCGCCGGGTCGCGGCCCTGCGCCCGGCGATCGAGAAGACGGTCGCCCGGCTGCTCGGCGAACTGGACGACGGCGGCGCCGACGGCTCGCCCGTCGACTTCATGGACGCCTTCGCCTTCCGCCTCCCGGTCGAGGTGATCTGCGAACTGCTCGGCGTCCCCGCCGCCGACCGCCACCGCTTCCGGGGCCTCGCCTCGGACCTCACCATCGCGCTGGAGCTCGTCCAGGACCTCGGCGAACTGGCCGCCGCCGACACCGCCGCGGAGGAACTGGAGTCCTACTTCACGGAGTTGGTGGCCGAACGACTGGCCAGGCCGACCGGCGACCTGGTCAGCGACCTGGCCCGGATCGCGGCCGACTCCCCGGACCGGATCTCCGGCGAGGAGCTGCTGGGCAACCTCGTCCTCCTCCTGGTCGCCGGCTTCGAGACCACCACCAACCTCCTCGGCAACGGCCTCACCCTGCTCTTCCGCCACCCCGGCGCCGCCGAGGGCCTGCGCACCGGCGGGCTCGACCCCTCGCTGTTCACGGACGAGGTGCTGCGCTACGACTCCCCGGTCCAGCTCACCTCCCGGATCTCCACCGCCCCCGACCTCACGGTGGCCGGCCTGCCCACGCCCACCGGCACCGTGGTGCTGGTGATGCTGGGCGCGGCCAATCGCGACCCGGCCCGCTACGCCGACCCGGACCGCTTCGACCCGACCCGCACCGACAGCCAGCCGCTCAGCTTCGGCGGCGGGTCGCACTTCTGCCTGGGCAGCCAACTCGCCCGGCTGGAGGCGGACATCGCCGTCCCGGCGCTGCTGGACCGCTTCCCCCGGCTGGCTCCCGCGGGCATCCCGGTCCGCCGTGACCGCCTCGTCCTCCGCGGCTACGAGTCCCTTCCGGTCACCACCCGCTGACGCCCGTGGCCGCTGCTCCGGCTCAGCTGATCCCTGCCGGGTCGGCGAGCCGGAGGCTGCGGGCGGACTGGTAGCGGCTCCCGGCCGAGGCGAAGGCGGCGGCCGAGGCCCGCACCCGGGCCGGGTCGCCGTCCAGGAGCGCCCGCGCCCGGTCGAGTTGGGCCTCGGCGACGGGGTTGCCCGCGACCGTGGCGCGGGCCCCGGCGAGCCGCTCGCGCGCCTCCGGGTGGCCGCTCAGCACCGAGGCCTCGACCCGCACCGCCGCGTACCAGTGCAGCCAGACCCAGGACACCCACTTCCACACCTCCTCCGGGGCGGGCGAGAGCCGCTCCAGCGCGGCCTCCGCCTCCCCCCGGTCGAGCAGCACCGTGGCGTCGAACACCGCGCCGTAGCCGTGGCGGTACTCCTCCTCGGTGCCCGCCCGCCCGGCGACGGCCAGCCAGGAGGCCCGGGCGCCGTCGTCGCCGCGCAGTCCGTGGACCATGGCGACCGCCGCGGCCGCCGGGCCGAGCGAGAACGAACGCGGCCGCCCGCCCTCCTCCCAGGCGTCGAGGAACCGTGCCCCACCCGCGAGCACGTCCTCCTCCTGCCCGGCGAACGCGTCCGCGACCAGCAGCCAGGACGTGGCGTGGTGCCCCACCTCGGCCGTCAGCGGATGCCCGGAGAGCTGCCGCCCCCACTGCCTGGCCCGGTCCAGTTCGCCGACGCCGATCGCCGTCGCGGCGGCCATCGCGAGCGCGTCCACCTGCTCGTGCGCGGTGGCCGGGGTGCGCGGCGCCAGGGCGAGCAGCTCGACCCGCCGGCGGGCGGCCCCGGCGGCCGCGAACGGCTCCCCGGCCCAGCTGTGCGCACCGGAGAGGGCGTCCAGAGCGGCGGACTCGGCGACCGGGTCGCCCGCGCGCCGGGCCAGGTCGACGGCCCGCTCGGCGTACCCGACCGTCTCCCGGGCCGTGTTGTCCGGGCTGCCCTGGACGGAGCCGTAGGCGTCCGCGAGCACGGCCGCCTCGGCGAGGGCGAGGGCGGCCGAGGCGGCTGGGGAGCCGTCGGACAGTTCCCGGGCCCGCGCCAGCAGGGCGGTCACCTCCGCGGCGGCGGGAAGGCGCGTGAACGTGCTGGAGAAGCGGTGGGCGACGGTGGCGGCGGCGGCCAGGTCGCGGGCGGCCCCGGCCGGGTCCCCGGCGTCGAGCGCGGCGGCCGCGGCGGCGCGGTGGAGCCGGTACATGTCGTCGCCGAGGCGCCGGCACCCGGCCACCCGGGCCGCCTCCCGCAGCGCGTCGGTGGCGTTGACGGCGTTGACGGCGTCGGTGGCGTCGGCGGCGTCGGTGGGGGAGTCCTCGGTGAGGGCGGTGGCAAGGGCGGCGGCCTGTTCGAGCCGCTGCTGGGCCTCGCCGAGCAGATGGCGGTCGAAGGCCAGCCCGGCGAGCCCGAGTGCGAGACGGCGGGCCCCGGGCCGCCGCTCGGGGCGTTCGGCGGCCCAGGCCAGCGCGGCCCGCAACTCCTCGGCCAGCGCGTCGAACCCGGCCTGCCAGCCGCCCTCCGGCAGCTGCCGTTCCTCGTCCGCCGCCCGCGCGAGTCCGTCCGCGCCGCCCAGGCACCAGTCGAGGTGGCGCCCCCGTGTCCGCGCCGACTCCCCGGCCCCGTCGAGCAGTTCGGCGCCGTACTGCCGGATCGTCTCCTGTGCCCGGTAGCGGGTGCCGTGCGCGGACGGGACGACGGTGAGCAGGCTCTGCTCGGCGAGCCGTCCGAGACCGTCGGCGACGGAGCCCGGGTCGAGCGGGGCGAAGCCCGCCACCGAGACCGCCGCCCCGGCCGTGAACGGCAGCACGAACGCCGACACCCGCCGCAGCAGCGCCCGGTCGGCGGGATCCAGCAGTTCGTGGCTCCAGTCCAGGACCGCCCGCACCGAGCGGTGCCGCTCGTCCGCGCGCGGGCCGCCCGCCAGGATCCGCAACTGGTCCGACAGCCCGTCCCGGAGTCCGTCCAGTCCGAGCGTCGGCCAGCGGGCGGCCGCCAGCTCGATCGCCAGCGCCATCCCGTCGAGCCGCTCGCAGACGGCCGCGATCCCGTCCCGGAGCGCCGGGTCGGGGGCCACCCCGGCCGCCGCGGTGGCCCGTTCGACGAACAGCGCCACCGCCTCCGACGTCGCGCCGCCGTCCCGGGACAACGGCGGTACGGGGAAGGCCCGTTCGAAGGGCACCAGCAGCCGGGCCCGGCTCGTCGCCAGCACCCGCACCTGCGGGCAGGCCGCCAACATCCGTTCCAGGAACGGCGCGACACCGTCCCTGACCTGCTCGCAGTTGTCCAGCACCAGCAGTGCCCGGCGTTCGGCCAGTGCGGCGCACACCGCCTCGTCGAGTCCCTGCCCGGGCTGCTCGCCGACTCCCAGGACGGCCGCGACGGCCGCCGCCACCCGGTCCGGCCCGGCGACCGGGGCCAGGTCGACGAACCACACCCCGTCGGTGAACCCGTCGGCCGCCCCGGCCGCCACCGCCAGCGCCAGCCTGGTCTTGCCCACTCCGCCGGGCCCGACCGCCGTCACCTGCCGATGGTCCGCCAACAGCGCCGCCAGCGCGGCACGTTCGCGCTCCCGTCCCACGAACGCCGTCAGCGGCGCCGGCAGCGCGGGGGCCGGTCGGGGCCGCTCGGCGCGGGCGAGTTCGACCGCCCGCCGGGACAGTGCCCGCCGGTCCGGCAGCGCCAACTTGCGCAGCAGCGACGAGGTGTGGGACTCGACCGTGCGGACGGAGATGAACAGCCGAGCGGCGATCTCGGCATTGCTGAGGTGTTCGCCGAGCAGCGCGAGCACATCGGCTTCGCGGGGCGAGATCACAGGAGTCGGCACCGCGTCATTATGCGGGGCGACTCCGTGGTCCGTTCCGTGGTCACCACGGATGCGGCCCCCGTCCCGCCCGGGGGAGGCTGTGACCAACGCCGCCGACGAGCACAGGAGTGAGAGACCATGACCGGACCGCGCACCCTCGCCGAGCGCCGCCAGGACATCGAACGGCGCCTCGCCGAGGACGTCGACGTCTGGGTGGCCACGGCCTCGTCGGACGGCGTGCCCCACCTCGTCCCGCTCTCCTTCGACCTGGACCGGGACGGCGGAGCGCTGCTGCTCGCCACCCCGGTCGGCAGCCCGACCGGCCGCAACCTCGCCGCCGCCGGCACCGTCCGGCTGGCCCTCGGCCACACCCGGGACGTCGGCCTGATCGAGGGCGAGGTCGAGGCCCTGGGCATCGAGGCCCTGCCGCGCGAGCGGGCGGACCGCTTCGCCGCCCGCACCGGCTTCGACCCGAGGGCCTCGGCCGTCCGGTACGGCTGGTTCCTGGTCACGCCCCGCCGCGTCCAGGCCTGGCGGGAGGAGAACGAGCTGGCCGGCCGCGAGCTGATGCGCGACGGCCGCTGGCTCGACGAAACGGTCAGTTCTTGAGAAGCCGTCCCCGGCGCGGTCGCGCCACCATGAAACAGTCCCGCCCCACCAGCCCCACCGAGGAGCCCACCATGACCGCCACTGCTGCGAAGACCGCCACGTCCAAGACCCCCGCCCAGTCCTTCGACGGCTTCACCGAGGACGAGCGCGCGGCCATGAAGGAGCACGCCAAGGAGCTGAAGGCCGCGGCCCGCCGCAACCCGCGCACCGCCAAGGCCGACGCCGAGCAGGAGGTGCTCGCCAAGATCGCCGAGATGGAGCCGGCCGACCGGGCCCTCGCCGAAGGCGTCCACGCCCTCGTCCGGGCCGCCGCCCCGGCCCTCACCCCCAAGCTCTGGTACGGCATGCCCGCCTACGCCAAGGACGGCAAGGTCCTCTGCTTCTTCCAGTGCGCCCAGAAGTTCAAGTCCCGCTACGCGACGCTCGGCTTCAGCGACGTGGCCACCCTCGACGACGGCGCCATGTGGCCCACCACCTTCGCCCTCACCGCCCTCACCCCCGCCATCGAGGCCCGCATCACCGCCCTCCTCACCGCGGCCACGGCCTGACCGCCCTCAACTCCCGCTGCCGGCTCCCCCTGTCCGCTGTGCCCGGAAGGCGCGCCGGTAGGCGGCGGGCGTGGTGCGCAGCGCCTCGTGGAAGCGGCGGCGCAGGTTGACGGCGGAGGAGAGGCCGACCCGGCGCGCGATGCTCTCCACCGGCAGGTCGGTCTCCTCCAGCAGGGCCCGGGTGGCGGCGATCCGCCGGTCCAGCAGCCAGCGTCCGGGGCTGATGCCCACCTGTTCGGTGAAGCGCCGGGTCAGCGTCCGGGCCGACACCTGGGAGCGGACGGCCATCTCGGCGACGCTCACCGGCCGGTCCAGCCGTTCGGCCAGCCACTCCAGCAGCGGGGCCAGCGAGTCGGTGGCCGGCGCGGGGGCGGGCAGTTCGGCGTACTGCAACTGGCAGCCCTCGCGGTGCGGCGGCATCACCATCTGCCGGGCGATCCGCAGCGCGTGCGCGGCGCCGTGGTCCTCGCGCACCAGGTGCAGGCAGAGGTCCGCCGCGGCCGCGGCGCCGGCGCTGGTGGCGACGTCGCCGTGGTCCACGTAGAGCACCCCGGGGTCGACCAGGACCTGCGGGAACCGGGCGGCCAGCTCGCCGGCCCGGGCCCAGTGCGTCGCGGCCCGGCGGTCGTCCAGCAGCCCGGCGGCGGCGAGCACGAAGGCGCCCGAGCAGAGGCCGACGACCCGTGCGCCGCGCCGGTGCGCCCGGGCGACCGCGTCGACCACCGCCGACGGCACCTCCGTTCCGGCCGGGTGCTGCCAGCCGGGCACGAGCACGGTGTCCGCGTCCTCCAGCGCCTCCAGTCCGGCCGTGACCAGGAGGTCGTAGCCGGCCCGGGCGCGGACCGGACCGGGGCGCTCGGTGCAGACCCCGAAGGCGTAGCGGGCGGGCACGGCCGGGCCGTGGTCGCCGAACACCTCGGAGGCGAGGGCCAGCGGGAAGGTGTCCTGCGGCGGCAGCAGCAGGGCCACCACCCGGTGCGGCCCCGGGGGCCCCGGGAGCGGACGCGGCGTCATGGCGGGAAAGTACCCCATCATGTCGTTGAGGACACTGGGGTGGGACGATTGGTCTGAACCACTATCGCTGCTGTGACCACCGCCGAGACGTTCACCCCACCTGCCCCGCACCCCTGCCCCGGCCCCCGGGACGTCCGGGGCCCGTTGTGGACCGGACCCTTCACGCTCTACTTCACCGCCCGTGCGGTCTCCCTGCTCGGCGACGCGATGATGCCCGTGGCCGCCGCGCTCGCGGTCGGCGCGCTGTACGGCGTCTCCGGGGCCGGTCTCGTCCTCGGCACCTGGACCGGCACGTTCGTGGTCCTGGTGCTGTTCGGCGGGGTGCTCACGGACCGGCTCGGCGCCCGCCGGACGATGGTCGCCGCCGATCTCGTACGGGTGCTCACCCAAGGCGTGCTGGCCGCCGCGTTCTTCGCCGGACGGCCGCCGTTCTGGCTGCTGGTGGCCATGGCGGCGGTGGCCGGTGCGGCCGTCGCGATGTTCCTTCCGGGGGTGAACGGGATGGTCCCGCTGGTCGCGGCCGATCCGCAGCGGGCGAACGCGACCCTCAAGGTGGCCGACGCGCTCGCCCAACTGCTCGGCCCGGCCCTGGCCGGACTGCTGATCGCGCTGACCGGCGCCGGGGCGGTGTACGCGATCGACAGCGGCACCTTCCTGCTCAGCGCCCTCTGCCTGACCCTCCTCCGGCCCACCGTCCGCACCGCTCCCACCACCCGCACCGGCGGCCCCCTTCGCCACGAACTGCTCCAGGGCTGGCGGGAGTTCCGCGCCCGCACCTGGATGTGGGCGGTGATCCTGGTCTGGATGGTCTTCGGCGTCCTGCTCTTCGGCCCGCTGGTACCGCTGGGTTCGGCGCTGGTCGCCGACCGGCTCGGTCCGAACGCCTACGGCCTGGCGGTCTCCTGCCTCGGCGTCGGCACGGTGCTCGGCGGCCTGGTGGCCCTGCGGCTGCGCCCGGCCCGCCCACTGGCCGCGGGTGCGGCGGCCATGGTCCTGTACACCGTGCTGCCGCTCTCCGTGGCCCTGGACGCCGGCCTGCCACTTCTCCTGGCGGGCCACGTCCTCGGCGGCGCCGCCCTGGCGTTCTGGTCGGTGATGTGGGCGACCAGCGTGCAGACCCACACCCCGCCCGCCGTCCTCAACCGGGTCTCCGCCTACGAGTTGGCGGGTTCGGTGTCCGGCATCTCGCTCGGCCAACTACTGGCCGGCCCGGCCGCCGCACTGGCCTCCCCGGCCCACCTGCTCCTCCTGTCGGCCGCCGCCTGCCTGGCCGGCTGCGCGGCCCTCCTCACCACCCCCGCCGTCCGCACCCTCCCCCGCACCGTCCCCACCGGGTGACCGCGCCCGGGTGACCGGCTCCTGCCGGTTGTGGATCACTCGTTCGGCGGCGGCTGCGGGGCGCTCTCCTGGCCCGCGAGTCGGTCGTTGTCCCGCTGCGCACCGATGGAGGTCGCGCCTCCCGGCCGGGTGCCGGCCTCCTGCTCCGGTTCGTCCTCGGCCGGGTAGGAGGTGGCGGCGGCACTCGCAGCGAATCCGACGGTGGTGGCGACGGTGCAGACGCACGCGACCGCCAGCACCGAGAGGGCCACCGGGACGGGGATCGTACTGCCGCGGGGCGTGGTCGTGTCGATGCAGACGAACCCGGCCACGGCGGCGAACGGCAGACCCAGGCCCACGTGCCCGCAGGACCCTGTTCGCCCCGGAGCCGCTGTCCAGCCCTGTCACCGGCAGCACCACGATGGTGCTGAACGCGGAAGATCGTTTCACAATCCCGGCGAGAACCCCTCACCGCTGGTGCGCTCCAGGGAGAGGTGCGCTTGCCGTTTCTCCCCCCGAGGAGCGCGTTGCCTTCGGGCAGTGGCAGGTTCACCCACTGCGCCACCAGCCGTTCCAGGAGGATCCCCTGGTCTCCCCGGCGGGTGGACTCGACTGCGAGGAATGGGTTCACCGGTAGCGGTCGACGAGCGCGTTGCCGATCGAGGCCAGGTGGGCCCGCACGTTCGGAGGACCGGTTACCTCGAGCCATTCGACGAGCCCGGCGAGCTCGCCGGCGAGGGTGTACTCGTCGCGGCCGCGGATGACGACCTCGATGCGGCCGTCGGTCGTGGTGCCTCCGACTTCGAGTCGATCACCGAGTCCGATCCGGAGTATGTCGATGCCGTGGGGTGTGCAGAGTGCCTCGATCTCCAGGGGAGTTCGCCTGCGTTCGACCTCGTCGGCGATCTCGCGCCAACTCCCGGCGAGGTCGAAGTCCTCGGGCCGGTCCACGGGATCGTCGGTCGGGTCGACGGAGGCCACGCGGTCGATCCGGAAGGTTCGTCGGCCGGCCTCGGTTCGGGTGACGAGGTACCACGACGGGCCTTTTGCGACGATGCCCAGCGGGTGGACGGTTCTCGTCGTTCCGGTGCCTCCGCCGTCGATGTAGCCGAGCCGCACCTGGACGCCGCGGATCACCGCGTCCCGGAGCTCGTCGAGGAAGCGGGGCGGTCGGTGCTCGGCCCGGTTCGCCCCCCACTGTCGTGAGTCCGTCACCAGTGACGCCGCCGCCGCCTCGGCCTGCACGCGGAACGGCTCCGGCAGGGCGTGGACGAGTTTGCGCAGGGCCGCTTTCACGGCTGGTGTCGCGGCCGAGGCCGGGCCGGCGACCAGGAACAGGGCCCGGGCCTCACCCGCGGTCAATCCCGACAGGTCGGTACGGGCGCCGCCCACCAGGCGCCAGCCGCCGCCCCGGCCTTGCGTGGAGTACACGGGCACCCCGGCCATGGCCAGGGCGTCGAGGTCGCGGCGGGCGGTGCGCTCGGAGACCTCCAGCTCCCGGGCGACCTCCGCCGCCGTCACCTGCTCGCGCCGTTGCAGCAACAGGAGGATGGCCACCAGCCGGTCGGTCCGCACGCCGACAAAGCTCTCACACAAACCGGTCATGAGATGACCGGTTTCGGGCGACAGGATGGCGACATGACCTCAATCGACTTCCCCGAGCCCACCCTCGTCCCGGTCAACGGTGTGGAACTCGAAGTCTTCGAATCGGGCCGGGAGAACGCGGGAAAGCCCATCGTGCTGTGCCACGGCTGGCCGGAGCACGCCTTCTCCTGGCGTCATCAGATGCCCGCTCTCGCCGCGGCCGGCTACCACGTCATCGCCCCGAACCAGCGGGGTTACGGCCGTTCGTCCCGCCCGGCCGAAGTGACGGACTACGACCTCGCACACCTGTCGGGCGACCTCGTCGCGCTCCTCGACCACTACGGCTACGAAGACGCCACCTTCGTCGGCCATGACTGGGGCGCGTTCGTCGTCTGGGGCCTGACCCTGCTGCACCCCGACCGTGTGAACAAGGTGATCAACCTGAGCCTGCCCTACCAGGAGCGCGGAGAGAAGCCCTGGATCGAGTCCATGGAAGCCGTACTCGGCGGCGACTTCTACTTCGTCCACTTCAACCGGCAGCCGGGCGTCGCGGACGCCGTCTTCGACGACAACGCCTTCCAGTTCCTCCGCAACCTGTACCGGAAGAACGAGCCACCTGCGGAGCCCCGGCCGGGCATGGCGCTGATCGATCTCGCCAGAGCGCAATCACCACGCGGAGAGCCCGTCATGAGTGACAGCGAACTCGCTGTCCTCGTCTCCGCCTTCGAAACATCCGGATTCACCGGCGGCATCAACTGGTACCGGAACCTCGACCGCAACTGGCACCTGCTGGCGGAAGCGGACCCGATCGTCCACCAGCCGACCCTCATGATCTACGGCGATCGGGACCTGGTGTCGAGGGCCGAGAACCTGGCCGAGTTCGTCCCCGACGTGGAAGTGGTCAGCCTGGACTGCGGCCACTGGATCCAGCAGGAGAAGCCCGAGGAGACGAACCGGATCATCACGAAATGGTTGGCAGATCAGGACCGGCCGAGCAGGCGGACCGGCTGAGGTGAGAGGCGGGCGATCAGAGTACTGAAGCGCACGCGGAGTCGATCCTCCTCCTCGGCGGCTTCAGCGGCTTCGAAGCGCTCCTCCAGATCCCCTGACCGTATCTGCCTCTGCTGTTGGGCTCCGGAGTCTGCGGGCCGGGTCTCCGTTTCACTCTCATGTCGCATCGCGAGTCGGCAGCGGTTCTCCTGCAGACGTTCCCGCAGGTCAGGAGAGGTCCTGACCTGCGGAACGATGCGAGGCCGACCTGCGTTCCCGCAGGTCGGGGCTACTCCTACAGGTCGTAGTAGAGCTCGAACTCGTGCGGGTGGGGGCGGAGGGCGATGGGGGCGATCTCGTTGGTGCGCTTGAAGTCGATCCAGGTCTCGATGAGGTCCGGGGTGAAGACGTTGCCCGCGAGGAGGTACTCGTGGTCGGCTTCGAGGGCCTCCAGGACGGCCGGGAGGGAGGACGGGACCTGGGGGACGTTGGCGTGCTCCTCGGGAGCCAGCTCGTAGAGGTCCTTGTCGACCGGCTCCAGGGGCTCGATCTTGTTCTTGATGCCGTCCAGGCCGGCCATCAGCATGGCGGCGAAGGCGAGGTAGGGGTTGGAGGAGGGGTCGGGGGCGCGGAACTCGATGCGCTTGGCCTTGGCGTTGGAGCCGGTGATCGGGATCCGGATCGCGGCGGAGCGGTTGCGCTGGGAGTAGACCAGGTTGACCGGGGCCTCGAAGCCGGGGACCAGGCGGTGGTAGGAGTTCACCGACGGGTTGGTGAAGGCGAGCAGCGACGGCGCGTGCTTGAGCAGGCCGCCGATGTAGTAGCGGGCGGTGTCGGAGAGTCCGGCGTAGCCCTGCTCGTCGTAGAAGAGCGGCACGCCCTCGGTCCACAGGGACTGGTGGACGTGCATGCCCGAGCCGTTGTCGCCGAAGATCGGCTTCGGCATGAAGGTGGCCGTCTTGCCGGCCCGCCAGGCGACGTTCTTGATGATGTACTTGAACAGCATCAGGTCGTCGGCGGCGTGCAGCAGGGTGTTGAACTTGTAGTTGATCTCCGCCTGGCCGGCCGTGCCGACCTCGTGGTGCTGGCGCTCGACCTCCAGGCCCGCCTTGGCGAGTTCCAGGGACATCTCGGCGCGCAGGTCGGCGAAGTGGTCGACCGGCGGGACGGGGAAGTAGCCGCCCTTGTACTTGACCTTGTAGCCGCGGACGTCGCCCTCGGTGGAGCCGGAGTTCCAGGCGCCGGCCTCGGAGTCGATGTGGTAGTACGAGGCGTTGGCGCTGGTGTCGAACCGGACCGAGTCGAACACGTAGAACTCGGCCTCGGGGCCGAAGAACGCGGTGTCCGCGATGCCGGAGGAGGCGAGGTAGGCCTCGGCCTTCTTGGCGACGTTGCGCGGGTCGCGGCTGTAGGCCTCGCCGGTCACCGGGTCCTGGATGAAGAAGTTGATGTTGAGGTGCTTCTCCTGGCGGAACGGGTCGAGCCGGGCGGTGGCGAGGTCGGGGACCAGGGCCATGTCGGACTCGTGGATTGCCTGGAAGCCGCGGATCGACGAGCCGTCGAACATCAGGATCTCGGACGGGTCGAACGTCGCCGCGGGTACGGAGAAGTGCTGCAGAACGCCTGGCAGGTCGCAGAAGCGGACATCGACGAACTTCACGTCGTTGTCCTGGATGAACTGCTTCACTTCGGCGGCGTTGTTGAACATCCATCCTCCTCGGCGTAGCGAATGGGGCTCACCCTAGGAATGGGCCGTTTCCGGCCGGTGACCCAGTCGTTTCCTGAATGTTAACCGCCGTCGTCGCGTGGGCGGCAAAGTCGTACGGTCCTGGACAAAACGCCTCGCCCGGCCAGGTGGGGACTGTGAAGTGGTCTGGACCACTGGGAAGGGCCGGGGGAAAGCCGGCGGTGGCCGATTCACTCTCCGGTGGCGGGCGGCCGAGGTGCCGGGCGACGGGCGGCCCGGCGCGGCCCGGCGCGGGCCGGGGAGGCGGTGGCCGCCCCCGGCGTTCGCCCGGTTAATGTGGATTCGTGGACACCAGAGAAGCGTTGGGATCGTGGATCGACGGCCCGAAGGCGGCCGCCGAGAAGATGGGAGCCGACTTCGGCTACCGCGGTGAGCGCCTCGGACTGCCCAAGGAGGGTTCCGGCTCGATCGCCGGCCCGGGCCGCCGGCTGGGGGCCCTGTTCGTCGACGGCTGGCTGGTCGCCGTCGTCGCCTACGGGCTGCTCGGCAACGGCTCCGCGGGCTCGGCGAACATGTGGACCACTCCGCTGCTCTTCGCCGTCATCGTGCTGCTGCTCGCGACCACCGGGACGACCTTCGGCAAGCGGCTGTTCGGCCTGCGGGTGGTCCGGCTCGACGGCGGCCGGGCGACCATCCCGCAGGTGCTGCTGCGGACGGCGCTGCTCTTCCTGGTGGTGCCGGCCCTGGTCTGGGACCGCGACACCCGGGGGCTGCACGACAAGGCGGTCGGCACCGTCGAGGTGCGGATCTGAGAGTCGGGGCCCGGATCTCGTAGCCCGGGCTACGGGATCCGAGATCCGGGCCCCGGCCCGGATCGGAGCCCCGGCCGGTACGAACGCCGGAACGCCGAACGGCCCCGTCGCGGAGGTTCCGCGGCGGGGCCGTTCCGGTGTCGACGGGGGAGGGGCTCAGCGAGCCTGGCCGCCCTTGGGCATCCGGGCGCCCTTGGGCATCGGGCCCTTGGGGATCGGGGCCTTGGAGAGCAGGTCGCCCAGCGCGCGCAGCCGGTCGTTGGTCTCGGTGACCTGGGCGGGCGTGATGGCGCGCGGCAGACGCATCAGGTGGATCTGCAGCTTCTTGAGGGGGACCTCGTCCTTGCCGTCGCCCACCACGATGTCGTGCACCGGCACACCGTCGCCGACGACCCGGGCCATCTTCTTCTTCTCGGACGCGAGCAGCTGGCGGACCCGGTTCGGGTTGCCCTCACCGATCAGCGCGATGCCGGCCCGGCCGACGGCGCGGTAGACCGCGTCCTGGCTGCGGGTGACGGCCACCGGCGTGGAGTTCGCGCTCCAGCCGCGCCGGATGTTGTTCAGCACAGCGGCGACGGCGCCCGGCTGCCCCTCCATCTGGCCGAACGCCGCACGCTCCGCCCGGCGTCCGAAGACGATCGCCATGGCCAGGAAGGCCACGATGAAGCCCAGGATGCCCAGGTAGACGGGGTGCTCGATCGCGAAACCGATGGCCAGGAACACGCCGAAGGTCAGCAGGCCGACGCCGGCGATGATCAGGCCGATCTTGGTGTCGACCTTCTTGGTCATGGTGTATGCCAGGCGGATCTGCTTCAGTCGCCCGGGGTTCTCGGATGTTTCCCTCGCCATAACGCTCATGGTACGTGGCGCGGGTACGGGATATCCAAGCCCGGGTACCCGTTCGCCCCGAACCGTGACCCGGGTGTCCCTGTTCCGCCCGGTGTGTCGGCCCCCGGAGCGCTTCCGGAGTGCTCCCGAAGTACGCCTGAAGTACCCCCGGAGTGCGCCTGGAGTGCCCTCCTCCACCACCACCCGGACGCCCCGCCGCCGTCAGCGGCGCGCGGACCTCGCGGCCCCGCCCACCGGACCGCCCACAGGGGCACCCGACGGCCCGCCGTCGAGCTCCCGCGCCGCCGCGTGCCTGCGGTTCTCGCAGACGGCGGCCCAGGCGTTCCGCCGCGCCTGGCGCTGGCCGCCCGCCAGCAGCACGCTCTCGGCCAGCCGGAGCGCGGTGCCCACCGACCGGAGTTCCATCCGGAAATCGACCCGCATGCCGAAACAGCTCCCCTCGGACCGGGCGGACGCGCGGGCGGACCCGTGACCGGGTGCGCGCGGAGGTGCGGTCGCGCTCGGAGGTGTGGCTGAGAAAAATCGAACACTCATGGAGACGCCATCATCCCCACTCCGTGTTACCAGTCCGTGACCAGGCAGTCAAAGTCCGGTGAAGCGAAAGGGGCGGAGCCGAAGCTCCGCCCCTCCGATGGCGTGAAACCGTCGCCGCTGCCCGTCGGGCCGCCGCGACCGGGACCACCGCCGGCTGTCAGACCGCCGCAACCGGGGCCGACGCGGCCGTCCCGCTCTGCCGCTCGCGGTGCTCCAGCGCCTGCCGGTACAGCCGCCCGGCGCGGTACGAGGAGCGGACCAGCGGGCCGGACATGACCCCGGCGAAGCCGAGCTCCTCGGCCTCCTGCTGCAGCTCGACGAACTCGTGCGGCTTGACCCACCGCTCCACCGGGTGGTGGCGCAGCGACGGCCGCAGGTACTGGGTGATGGTGATCAGCTCGCAGCCGGCCCCGACCAGGTCGGCCAGCGCCTGGCTGACCTCCTCGCGGGTCTCGCCCATGCCCAGGATCAGGTTGGACTTGGTGACCAGCCCGGCCTCGCGGGCCTGGGTGATGACGTCCAGCGAGCGCTCGTAGCGGAACGCCGGGCGGATCCGCTTGAAGATCCGCGGCACGGTCTCGACGTTGTGCGCCAGCACCTCGGGGCGCGAGGAGAAGACCTCGGCCAGCTGCTCGGGAACCGCGTTGAAGTCCGGGATCAGCAGCTCGACGCCGGTGCGCCCGGTCTCGCGGCCGGCGGTCAGCGCGTGCACCTGGCGCACGGTCTCCGCGTACAGCCAGGCGCCGCCGTCCGGCAGGTCGTCGCGGGCGACGCCGGTGATGGTGGCGTAGTTGAGGTCCATCGTGACGATGGACTCGGCGACGCGGCGGGGCTCGTCCCGGTCGAAGTCGGCGGGCTTGCCGGTGTCGATCTGGCAGAAGTCGCAGCGGCGGGTGCACTGGTCACCGCCGATGAGGAAGGTCGCCTCGCGGTCCTCCCAGCACTCGAAGATGTTGGGGCAGCCGGCCTCCTGGCAGACCGTGTGCAGCCCTTCCTTCTTCACCAGCGACTGGAGGGCGTTGTACTCCGGCCCCATCTTCGCGCGGGTCTTGATCCACTCGGGCTTCCGCTCGATGGGGGTCTCGCTGTTGCGGACCTCCAGGCGGAGCAGCTTCCTGCCGTCGGGCGCGACAGCGGACACGTGCGACTCCTAGAACTAGACGGGGTACCCCCAGGGTACGCCTGTGCTTGTACGGCCTTCGCCGGGGCCGGGACCCCGCAATCGCAGGGCAACAGGGCTACCGGCAAGTAGATTCCCGGGTTGCGGGACCAGCTGCGGGACCGGGCCCGGCGACGGGCGCGAACGCGCGCACCCGGCCCCCGGGCTCAGCGCCCGGCCGCCGGCTCCGGCAGCTCGGCGAGCACCTCGGCCAGGTGCTTCTCGACCAGCGGCAGCGCCTCGGCGACGGGGAGGGCCCGCCCGAGCTCGCCGGCCAGCGAGGCGACCCCGGCGTCCCGGATGCCGCACGGCACGATCCGGTCGAACCAGGTCATGTCCGGATCGCAGTTCAGCGCGAAGCCGTGCATGGTCACCCCGCGCGCGACCCGGACGCCGATCGCGGCCAGCTTGCGGTCGTCGCCGCGCTGCCCCGCGTTGGACGGCGCGTACTCCGGACCGGCCAGTCGCGGGTCGATGCCCAGCGGCAGGCCCATCCGCAGGGTGAGCTTGCCGATGTCCACCACCTGCGAGGGGTCCACCACCGCGTCCGGGATGTCCCCGCCCAGCACCCAGACGCCGCTGCGGCCCTCGACCCGGGTGGTCCCGACGCCGAACGCGCCGCAGGCCCGGATCAGCGCCTCCTCCAGCCGCCGCACGTACGCGATCACGTCGATCGGGTCGGGCAGCTTGACGATCGGGTAGCCGACCAGCTGGCCGGGGCCGTGCCAGGTGATCTCGCCGCCCCGGTTCACCTCGACCACCGGGGTGCCGTCCAGCGGCAGGTCCGCCGGATTGGTGCGCTTGCCCATCGTGTACACGGGCTGGTGCTCCAGCAGCAGCACCGTGTCGGGGATCTCGTCGGCGACCCGGAGGGCGTGCAGCCGCTGCTGCTCCTCCCAGGCCTCCTGGTACGGGACGGCACCGTCGCCGATGCCCATCCGGACGAACCGAACGTTCTCGCTCACCGCTGCTGCTCCTTGCCAGGCGTTCGAGACCAACCTCGCCACTGTACGCCCCGGCCCGTACGGACCGTCCAGGTGCCTGCTCAGGCCCCCGACAGCAGCTGGAGCCGCAGGGCCAGCTGGAGTTCCAGCGCGCGTTCGGGACCGTTCCAGTCCCGGCCCAGCAGCACCTCGACCCGGTCCAGCCGCTGGACGACGGTGTTCACGTGGACGTGCAGCTCGTCCTTGGCCCGGGTGAGGCTGCCGCCGCAGTCGAAGTACGCGCGCAGGGTGCGGACCAGCTCGGTGCCGCGCCGGGCGTCGTAGTCCAGCAGCGGTCCCAGCGTCGCGCCGACGAAGCCGGAGACGTCGTGGCCGTCGCCGAGCAGCACCCCGAGGAAGCCGAGCGACCCCGCGGAGGCGCCCTCCCCGTCCCGGCCGAGCACCCGCAGCGCCCGGACGCAGCGCAGCCCCTCGGCGTAGGCGCCGGCCAGCGCGACCGGTCCGGCGGCGGGGCGGCCGGCGCCCACCGTGACCGGGAAGCCCGCCAGCCGGGCCAGCCGCTCGGCGGCCTGTTCCGCCGCGCGCTGGGCGACGTCCCCGGCCGCGCCTCCGCCCGCCGCGCCCCCGCCCGCCGCGCCTCCGCCCGCCGCGTCGAGCGGTGCCCCGGCCCCGGCCGGACCGCCGGCCCCGACCGGATCCCCGGCCGCGGCAGGAGTCTCGGCCCCGCCGCCGCTCCCGCTCCCGCACCCGCCCACGTCCGGGACCAGCAGCACCACCGCCTCGCCGTGCTCGGCACTGATGCCCCGGGCGCCGAACAGGTACCGCCCGGCCGCCCCCGCCAGCCGCGAGCGAACGGCGGCCGGCCCCCCGGCGGCACCAGCGGCACCGCCGACCCCACCGGCCCCGCTCCCGCCGCTCCCGGCACCCCCACCGCCCCCGCCGCGCCCCGGCTCGGCGACCAGCACCAGATGCGGCCGGCCGAGGTCGACACCCAGCCGGCGCCCCCGCGCGGTCAGCCCGGCCGGATCCCGGTCGGGCGCGGTGAGCAGGTCGGCCAGCAGCTCGCCGCGGACCCGGTTCTCCGCCTCGGCGACCGACCGCCGCAGCAGCAGGAGCAGGGCGGTCACCACGCCGGCCCGTTCGAACAGCCGGCGGTCGGCGTCGTCGAGGTCCGGCCGGCCGCGCAGCACCAGCGTGCCGAGCTGCTCCTGCCCGGCCAGCACCGCGCACACCCAGGCCCCGCCGTGGCGCACCGCGCGCCCCTCGGCCCGGGATGCCGCCACCGCCTCGGCCGGCCCGGCGCCGGGTGCGGCGGCCCGCCCGGCCAGCGGCTCGCCCTCGGCGTCCAGTACGGCGATTCCGCCGCCGAGCAGGGCCGCCACGGCCGCGGCGACGTCCGGTACCTCGGCCCCGCGCAGCACCAGGTCGGTGAGCCGGTCGTGGCCCCGTTCGGCGCGCTGGACGGCGGCGGAGTGGGCGCGGATCAGCTCGTTGGCGCTGTTCAGCTCGGCGAGCGCGGCCCGGGTGTCGGCGAGCGCCTTGGCGGTGTCCAGGGCGATCGCGGCGTGCGCGGCCAGGGTGCAGAGCAGCGCGACCTCGTCCGGGGAGAACGCGCGGGGCGAGCGGTCGGCGGCGAACAGCACCCCGATCACCCGGCCGCCGAGCAGCAGCGGGACACCGATGATCGCCACCAGCCCCTCCTCGACCACGCCCGCGTCGATGACGTCGGTGTGGTGGAAGCGGTCGTCGGAGCGGTAGTCGGGGGTGGCGTACGGGCGGGCGCGCTGCGCGACCAGGCCGCCGAGGCCGTCGCCGAGGCTGAGCCGCAGGTTCTGGAAGAGGACGGAGACCGAGCCGTCGGTGACCCGCATGTAGGTGTCGCCGGCGGCCTCGTCCGGGAGGGTGAGGTAGGCGGTGTCGGTGCCCAGCAGCATCCGGGCCCGGCGGACGATCGCCTGCAGGACGGCGTCGAGGTCGCGGGAGGCGGCGAGGTCGCCGGCGGTGTCGAAGAGGGCGGTCAACTCGGCCTCGCGGCGGCGGTGCTGGCGCAGGGTCCGGTGGACCCGCAGCGCCTGCCAGGTCGCGTCGTCGATCTCGCCCAGCACGTCGGCCGGCGCGCCCCGACGGCGCGCGTCGGCCAGCACGTCGGCGAAGTCCTCGGTGGCGGCGCCGGAGGCGAGCAGGTCCAGCAGTCGCCGCAGTGCGGGCGCCGAGCCGGCGTGGAGGTCGTTCATGGTACGGCCGCCAATCGGCAGTGGGTGTTCGTGTCCCGGGGAGGGAAGCGCGATGCTAGCCGCTCGGCCCGGGCGGCCGTAGCCCGCCGGTGCCCGTACGGTGACGGGCGCCGGCGGGCCGGACGGCGCGTCAGGCGGTGGCCGCCTTCCGAACCGTCGCCGCTCCCGGCTCCGCGCCGTCCTCGGCCGGCCGGGCGCCCGTCACCTCCGCCAGGTCGTGCCCGCGCGTCTCCCGCCCGCACAGCACCGCCAGCACGGTGATCGCGGCGGCGATCGCCACGTACACCGAGATCGGGGTCGAGCTGCCGTAGTCCTTGAGCAGCGCGGTGGCGATCAGCGGCGCGGGTGCGCCGGCGGCCACCGAGGCGAACTGCGCGCCGATCGACGCACCCGAGTAGCGCATCCGGGTGGCGAACAGCTCGGAGAAGAAGGCCGCCTGGGGTGCGTACATGGCGCTGTGGAAGACCAGTCCGACGGTCACCGCGAGCACCAGCGACCCGAAGGAGCCGGTGTCCACCATCCCGAAGAAGACGAACGCCCACACCCCGACGCCGACCGCGCCCACCAGGTACACCGGTTTGCGCCCGACCCGGTCGGACAGCGCCCCGAACACCGGGATCAGCGCGAACTGGACCGCGGAGGCGATCAGGACGGCGTTCAGGGCGGTCTGCTTGGGGAAGTGCACGTGCGAGACGGCGTACGCGAGCACAAAGGTGGTCATCACGTAGTACGAGATGTTCTCCGCCATCCGCGCGCCCATCGCGACCAGCACCTCGCGCCAGTGGTGCCGCAGGACCCCGACCAGCGGCGGCTGTTCGGCCTTCCCGCGGGCGGCCGCCCGGGCCAGCGCCTCCTTGAACAGCGGCGACTCGTCCACGGCCAGCCGGATCCACAGGCCGACCCCGACCAGCACTGCCGAGAGCAGGAACGGCACCCGCCAGCCCCAGGCCAGGAACGTCGCCTCCGACTGGACGCCCGTCAGCAGCGAGAGCACACCGGCCGCCAGCAGGTTCCCGGCCGGGGCGCCGCCCTGCGGCCAGGACGCCCAGAACCCGCGCCGCCGGGCGTCGCCGTGCTCCGACACCAACAGCACCGCGCCGCCCCACTCACCGCCCAGGGCGAAGCCCTGCACCAGCCGCAGCAGCGTCAGCAGCACCGGCGCCGTCACCCCGACCGAGGAGTAGGTCGGCAGGCACCCGATCAGCGTGGTCGAGCCGCCCATCAGCAGCAGGCTGACCACCAGCAGTCGCTTGCGGCCGACCCGGTCCCCGAAGTGCCCGAAGACCAGCGCCCCGATCGGGCGCGCCGCGAACCCGATCGCGTAGGTGAGGAACGACAGCAGGGTGCCGGTCAGCGGGTCGCTGTTCGGGAAGAACACCTTCCCGAACACCAGCGCCGCGGCTGTTCCGTACAAGAAGTAGTCGTACCACTCGATCGTGGTACCGATCAGGCTCGCCGCCACGACTCTTGGCAGTGAGCGGCTCCGTGCTCGATCCGAGACGGCGGTTGTCATGGGGTCACCACTTCCGGGCCGGGGACAGGACAGGACGGGGGCGGGACGGGGGGAGCGGGGCGGGGCGGGACGGGGGAGCGGGTGTCGCAGGAGGAGCGGGCGGGACGGGGACGTCGCCACAAGGTAGGGAGCCGCGGTGCCCGGGACTATGTGGCCGACCCCTACACCCCGGACGGCCGCCATGGTCGAAGGAGCCATCACGCCCACCGCTCAGCGCGCCGTCCAGGCGCCGTCGAGCGGCAGCGAGGCGCCGGTGAGGCAGTCCGCGTGCGGCAGGCAGAGGTAGAGGGCGAGCCGGGCCACCTCGACGGGTTCGACGAGGCGCTTGACGGCGGTGCGCTCCAGCAGGACGCGCTCGACGACCTCCTCCTCGGGCACGCCGTGGGCGAGGGCCTGGGCGGCGATCTGGTGCTCCACCAGAGGGGTGCGGACATAGCCGGGGTTGATGCAGTTGCTGGTGACGCCGTACGGCGCGCCCTCCAGGGCGACGGTCTTGCTGAGGCCCTCCAGGGCGTGCTTGGCGGTCACATAGGCCGATTTGAAGGGGCTCGCCCGCAGCCCGTGGACGGAGGAGATGTTGACGACCCGGCCCCAGCGCCGCGCGTACATGTGGGGGAGGGTGCGGCGCAGGATGCGGAACGGGGCCTCGACCATCACCCGCTGGATCTGGACGAAGCGTTCGAGCGGGAACTCGTGGACGGGGGCGACGTGCTGGAGGCCGGCGTTGTTGACCACGATGTCGGCCTCGGCCGGCAGGGCCTCCACGGCCTCCGGGTCGGCGAGGTCGGCGACGTGCGCGACGCCGCCGATCCGCTCGGCCAGCCGACGGGCGGGGTCGCCGGCGAGGTCGACGACGTGGACCCGGGCGCCGGCCTCGGCGAGGACCTCGGCACAGGCCCGGCCGATGCCGGAGGCGGCCCCGGTCACCAGCGCGGTGCGGCCGTCGAGGGGGCGGGCTGAAGTGGTGTCCATGGCCCAGAACGGTAGGAATCCGACGGCCGGGCTCCTATGTGCTGGTCCTCTACAGCACCCCGGTGGACTGTGGGGTTCACCGCCATGACGGTCGGTGGCCGACAGAAGCCCCGAAAGCCAAACCCACCCTGAGGGGTCTTCCCCACAATGGGCGCGGATGCTTCACCCGTTCGGAGGATTGCTCGGTCAGAACCACCCATAGCGCCCGAATGCTCGCTACATTCACGCCGATTCCCGACAGGGGGCGTCGCCACAGGCAGCCGAACCGCTGGTGGAGCCGGTGCGGCGTCCGAGAGGTGTTGACTGACTATGCCCCAAAGGCCTGCAACCGACAGCCCGGCGTACGGACCGCTCGACCCGCTCGACCAGCACCGGGGTCCGGTCGGCCGGGCCCTTCCGGACGCCCCCGACGCCCCGACCGCCGACGAACTGCGGCTGCCCGAGCAGGCCACGCCCGACCGGCACGCCCTGGACCGGCCCGGGCCGGACCGGCACCCGGCCGCCCCGGACCGGCATCCGACCGGCCCGGACCGGCACGCGACCGACCAGTCCCCGCCCGCCCGGCCCGTCGCCGAGCGGCACGTCCCGGAGCGGCCGCCCACCGAACGGCACCAGTCGGCCGGCACCCAGAACCTCCAACTGGCCGCCCTGATCGAGGAGGCCGGCTTCTCGCACGCCGGCCTGGCCCGCCGGGTCGACCAGCTCGGCCTGGAGCACGGCCTCGACCTGCGCTACGACAAGACCTCCGTCACCCGCTGGCTCCGCGGCCAGCAGCCCCGCGGTGCCACCCCGGCCCTGATCGCCGAGGTCTTCACCCGTCGGCTCGGCCGCCGCCTCACCGCGCAGGACCTCGGCCTGGACGCCTGCGCCCCGGTCTACGCGGGCCTGGAGTTCGCCGAGACGCCGCAGGAAGCGGTGGACATCGTGGCGAGCATGTGGCGCAAGGACAACGGACCGCAGTCCGAACTGCGCCGGATCGCCTTCACCCCGGCCGGCCTGGTGGTGCCGAGCCGGGACTGGCTGATCGGCCGGACCGACGAGCGGGTCGCCCGCGACGGCTCCACCCTGGCCAGGCCCGATCCGGGGACGGGCGCGTCGCCCGCCGGGGCGCCCGCCGGTCCCGCGACGCGCGGCCAGCTGCCGGGCGGCCAGGCCGCCCCGGGCACCCAGGCCGCCCGCACCGCCGCCACCTCGGCCGGTCCCGCCGGCGGACCGGCCGCCGCACCCGGGGGCGGCCCGACGACCGGTCCCGCCGCCGGGTCGGCCGCGTTCGGGGCCCGGGTGCCCACCCAGAGCCGCCGCCCGCCGATCGCCGTCGAGCCGCCGTTCCAGGACCCGGCCCGCGAGTCGCGCCCGGCCCTGCGCGTCGGCCGGGGCGACATCGCCGCCATCCGCGCCGTCGGCGACCTCTTCCGCGCCCTGGACCACGCCTACGGCGGCGGCCACGCCCGCCAGGCGCTGGTCCGCTACCTGGAGAGCGAGGCCGAGCCGATGCTGCGCGGCCGCTACGGCGAGCAGATCGGCCGGGCCCTGTTCGGCGCGGTCGCCGACCTCACCAGGCTGGCCGGCTGGACGAGCTTCGACATCGCCGCGCACGGCCTGGCCCAGCGCTACTTCGTCCAGGCCCTGCGGCTCTCGCAGGCCGCCGGGGACCGCGCGCTCGGCGGGTACGTCCTGGTGACGATGAGCCAGCAGGCGGTGCACCTCGGCCACGGCCGGGAGGCCGTCCAGCTGGCCCGGGTGGCCCAGCAGGGCGTGGGCACGGCGGTGCCGCCGACCGTGCAGGCGCTGCTGCACGCGGCCGAGGCGCGCGGGCACGGCCTGCTCGGCGACGTCCGCTCCTGCACGACGGCGCTGGTCCGGGCCGAACGGGCGCTGGCGGCGGCCCGCACCGGCGACGAACTGCCGGCCTGGGCGCGGTTCTTCGACGAGGCACAGCTCTCGGACGAGTTCGCGCACTGCTACCGGGACCTCCAGCAGTGGCGCACGGCCGCCCAGCACGCCGAGAAGTCGCTGCGGCTGCGCTCGCCCGCCTACGCCCGGAGCCGGATCTTCTGCCGGCTGGTGCTGGCCACCGCCCGGCTCGGCATGGGGGACCTCGACGAGGCCTGCGGCATGGCGACCGACGCCCTGCGGGCGGCGGGCGAGATGCGGTCGGCCCGGTCGCTGGAGTACGTGCGCGACTTCCACCGCCGCCTCACGCCCTACCGGGGCAGCCCGGTGGCCCGGGCGTTCGAGGAGACGGCCCGTCAGGCGGGGGTGATCTGAACCGGGGGCTCCGACCGGACCGGCGGAGTCACCAGCTCTCGGCGTTCACCCGCGGCCGGTCGCCCTCCACGGCGGCCGGCGGCCGGACGTTCCCGCGCAGCCGCTGCGCGGCCAGCGGGAACAGCAGCACGGAGAGCATGCCCGCGCCGACCAGGGCCGCCGAGGTGGAGGACGGCAGATGGCCGGCGTCCACCTCGATCGTGGTGATCACCACGACCAGCGGCAGCGCCGTCGCGCCGTAGAGGCCGAGCGCTCCCCGGTCCCGCCGTCCCAGGCCGGCGGGGGCCAGCAGCGCCGCGGGCAGTCCGCGCACGGCCAGCAGCAGGACGACGAAGAGCGGGACGAGCAGCAGCGTGCCCGGATCCTCGATCAGCGCGTCCAGATCGAACTTCATCCCGCTGACCACGAAGAACACCGGGACGAGGAAGCCGAAGCCGATGCCCTCCAGCTTGGCCTCGATCACCTCCTCGGCCGGCCCGGGGATGTCGGAGAGCAGCAGCCGGGAGACGATGCCGGCGGTGAACGCGCCGAGCAGCATGTCGAGTTCCAGCCAGAGGGCGGCGGCCACCATGGTCGCGAGCACCAGGATCACGGTCCGGACGGCGAACTGGCCGGAGGTGCGCAGGGTGCCGCGGATCAGCCGGGTCATCCAGGCCGGCCTCGGCCGCCGGGCGCCGCCGATCGCGACGGCGGTGATCACCGCGTAGGCGCCCAGGATGACGGCGGTGCGGCCCGCGCTGTTGCCGCTGAGCAGGACGGCGACGGCGATGATCGGCCCGAACTCGCCGACCGCGCCGGTGGCCATGACCAGCGAGCCGAACGGGGTGGGCAGCTCGCCCGCGTCGCGCAGGATCGGCAGGATGGTGCCGAGCGCGGTGGTGGTCAGCACCAGCCCGGTGAAGGCGCCGTCCAGGGGTTTCGGGTTGATCACCGCGCCCACGACGAGCGCGACCGCCACGCTGATCAGCCACGCGGCGCCCGCCCGGCGGAGCGGTCCGCCGCGCAGTCTGGCGAAGTCGATCTCGTAGCCGGCCAGGAACATCAGCATCGCCAGGCCGAACTGGGAGAGCGCGTCGATCAGGTCGTCCACGTGCACCCAGTTCAGGGCGTCGGGGCCGATCAGCACGCCGAGCAGGATCTCGAACACGACGGTGGGGACGGCGATCCACCGCAGCAGGCGGTCGGCGATCAGCGGGGCGGCCACCGCGGCGGCGGGGACCAGGATCAGCGAGAGCGGCTGGACCTCGAAGTCGGCGCTCACCGGGCACTCACCGGGCGGCCGACGGGGGAGCGGAGATCGTCCGAACAGCGGTCATATCGGCATATTGGCACGTGAACCGGCGCCGTTCGGGCAGCCGGGCCGCGCGCCGCCCGTCACGCGCCGGGCGCCGGGGACCGCATGTCGCGCGCCGCACGCGAGGCGCCGCACGCCGGTCCCGCGCACCGCCCGCCCGCCCGCCGAGCGGCGCCGGGGGGTGTCCCGCACAGGACACCCCCCGGCGCCGTCCGCCGTCAGGCCGCCTCCGCCTCCCGTACGGCGATCGGCAGCCCGAGGTCGCGCGCCACGGCCTCGGCCGCGCGCCGTCCCGACACCAGCGCCCCCTGCACGCTGCTGGTGTCCCGGTGGTCGCCGCAGACGTAGAGCCCGGCGAGCAGCCGGACCGGCCGCCGGGTGTTGTGCGGCGGCGGCATCGCGGGCACCGCGTCCGGCAGGTGCCGCACGCTCAGGAACTGCCAGCCGCCGGTCGGTGTGCCGTACAGCTCCGCCAGCCGGGCCCGGACGGCCGGCTCCAGTGCCGCCGGTCCGCCGGCGTCGAAGGTGCGGCGGCCGAGCACGGTGGTGGCGATCAGCGCCTGTCCGGTCGGGGCGTACGAGGGGTGCAGCTCGCTGAGCACCAGCGAGTGCGACACCAGGGACGGCTGCCCGCCCGGCCGGTCGCCGTCCAGCAGCAGGGCGGCCTCCCCCAGGGGGGTGCGGTCGGCCGCGTGGTAGAAGGTCGTGACGGGGTGGAAGTCCGGCAGCCGCAGACCGGGCAGCAGGTCCGCGGCGGAGCGGGGGTCGGTCGCGACGACCACGGCCTGCGCGCCGATCCGCCCATGGGTGGCGGTCTCCACGCCGTCGGCCGTGATCGAGGTGACCCGCACTCCGGTGCGGACGGTGCCGGCGGGCAGTGCGGCGGCCAGCTGGGCCGGCACGGCCGCCATCCCGTCGGCGGGCAGACAGAGCCGGCCGCGCGCGTAACAGCGGAGCACCAGGTCGGCGACCCGGCTGCTGGTACCGAGCGCGGGGTCGCTGAGCAGGGCGCCGAGCAGGGGCCGCAGCAGTCCGTCGACGGTGCGCGGGGCGAGGCCCCGGTCGCCGAGGGCCCGGGCGGCGGTGGTCTCCGGCCGGGCCTTCAGCCGTGCGGGCGGGGTGTTGGCGAGGCGGTTGAGCCAGCTGCCGAGCCGCGCCTTGTCCAGCGGACTGCCCAGTGGCGCCCGGGCGGCGGCGTGCCGGGCGGTGGTCAGCTGCGGGTCCCCGACCCGGTACCGGCGCCCGCCGTTGTGCACGAGTACGCCCGGCGTGAGCGGGCGCGGATCGAGGCGGTCGAGGTCGAGCACGCGGCGCGGCTCGGGGAAGGCGGTGTTCAGCAGATGGCTGCCGTGGTCGAGTCGGAAGCCGTCGAGCCGGTGGGAGGCCGCTCGACCACCGATCCGGTCCGCGGCCTCCAGGACCTGAACGGTGAGGCCGTGGGCGGTGAGTACGCGAGCGGCGGCAAGGCCCGCGAGGCCGGCTCCCACCACGACGACGTCCGGGTCGGACTGTCGGCGGGTGCGGCGAGTGAAGTCGTACGTGGGCACGGGTGGCTCCCTCCCTGGTCCCGGGATTTCGGGCCGGTGCAGGCAGCAGAGTGCTGGGACACGGTCCGACCGGTGTGATGCCCAGTCAGTACGAGCGTCAGACAAGCGCACGGGCCCCGAACCCGGTGGGGAAGGGGAGTGGCCGCATCCGGTGGCCGCGTGGTCACGGACTGTGTTCCTCCTCGCCCGTGTTCCCGCCCGACGGGCGCGCACGGTCACCAGGGGCGCGCAGCGCGCCCACCGTGTGCTCCCGTGCGCCCCCTCTCGGAGCCCTGCGCCGCAGTCGCCCGAACTCCGCTCCGCATATGCCCCTGGCCAGGGCGGACGTCGTAGCGCGCCTACGCGACGGGACCGGACGCGACCGCGCGCCCGGCCCCACCGACCCCGGCCGAAGCCGCGGGGCCCCGCCCCGGAGTCACGCCCCGGAGGGCGGCCCGAGCCGCCCCGGAGCCAACCGCTGGAGAGCCGCCCGTCAGAGCGCCGCCCGCGCCGCCGAGTCGACGTCCGGGTGCGCGAAGCGGAAGCCCGCGTCCAGCAGTCGCCGCGGCACGACCCGGTGGCTGCCGACCACCTCGACCGCCAGCTCGCCCAGCACCGTGTCCAGTACGGCCTTCGGCACCGGGAACGGCGTCGGCCGGCGCAGCACCCGCCCGAGCGCCGCCGTCAGCTCGGCGTTGGTCACCGGCTCGGGGGCGGTGAGGTTCACCGCCCCCTCGATGTCCTTCCGGTCGATCAGGAAGCGCAGCGCCGCGACCTCGTCGGCGAGCGAGATGAAGCTCCAGTACTGCCGGCCGTCGCCGAGCCGGCCGCCGAGGCCCAGCCGGAACAGCGGGAAGAGCCGTCCGCCCGCGCCTCCGGCGGCGGAGAGCACCAGCCCGGTGCGCGGGTGGACCACCCGGATCCCGGCCCGCTCGGCCGGCCGGGCGGCGGCCTCCCACTCCACGCAGACCTCGGCCAGGAAGTCGTCCCCGGCGGGCGAGGACTCGTCGATCACCCGGTCGCCGGTCTGCCCGTAGTAGCCGACGGCGGAGGCGCTCACGAGGACCTCGGGCGGTTCGGCCAGTCCGGCCAGGGCGGTCGCCAGGGTCTCGGTGCCCAGGACCCGGCTCTCCCGGATCTCCCGCTTGTAGGACTCGCTCCACCGGCGGTCGCCGACGCCGGCGCCCGCCAGGTGCACGACTGCCCCGACCCCGGCCAGCCCGGCCCGGTCGACCTGGCCCAGCAGCGGGTTCCAGCCGATGGCGGTGGTGCCGTCCGGCCGGGGCCCGGTCCGCGAGCGGTGCCGGACCAGCCGCACCACCTCGTGCCCGTCCGCCAGCAGCGAGCCGACGAGTGCCGCGCCGATCAGTCCCGTGGATCCTGTGACCGCGATTCTCATGGGCCCATCCTCGCAGTCGGTCGGGGGTCCGCCCGGGAGCGGCGGTCCGGCGGGGTCGCGGGAATTGCCGTGTACGTCCCGGCCGGGGGTGATTAGCATGCGGCGCATGCACGTAGACGATCAGCTGATCATCCGCCCCGCCCGGGCCGAGGACGAGAAGGAACTCTCCGCCCTCAACTGCTCCACCTGGACCCCGCTGGCCGAGGTCGCCCCCCGGCCCGACGAGGACGCGGGGGTGTTCGACGAACGCCACAGTCCGGACCAGTTCCACCTCGCCCTGCTCGACGGCCGGGCGGTCGGCTACATCCGGGTCGTCCCGCCGACCCCGCTGGCCAGCAACCGGCATGTGCGCCAGATCCAGGGCCTCGCGGTCGACACCGCCGTGCGCGGCCGGGGCATCGGCGTCGCGCTGGTCGAGGCGGCCTGCCGGATCGCCCAGGAGCAGGGCGCCCGCCGGATCACCCTGCGGGTGCTCGGCCACAACGCCCCGGCCCGCGCCCTCTACAAGCGCTGCGGCTTCGTGGTCGAGGGTTCGCTCAAGGAGGAGTTCCTGATCGACGGGGCCTACGTCGACGACATCTGGATGGCCCGGTCCCTCGACGACCGGCCTACCGACTGAGACGCCCGCCGGCCGACTGGGACGCCCCCGGCCGACTGAGCGCCCGCCGACCGGCCGGGCGTCCCCCCGGCCGGGCGTCCCCCCGGCCGAGGGGCCGAGGGGCCGAGGGGCCCGCCCGACCGTTCCCGCACGACCCACCGAGGCGCACTGAGGCACCGTCAGATCACGTGCGCGGGTGGTGCAGAGTCGTGACAGACCCACCCTGTCTGGAGCGTCACCCGGACGGGTAGGTTACGGCCGTGAGCAACTCGACGCCTCCCGGGTGGTACCCGGTACCGGGTGCGGACGGCACGGCCGGTCATGAGCGCTGGTGGGACGGCACGGCCTGGACCAGTGACGTCCGCCCCGTCCAGGCGGGCGGCGGCCCGATTGCCGACGCCCCGACGCAGGTCGCCTGGCAGAACCCCTCGGGGGGTTCCGCACCCGCGCCGCCGGCCTACGGCTACGGCGCCCCGCAGCAGGGGCAGCCCGGGTACGGCTACCCGGCGCAGAACCCGCCGGCCTACGGCTACCCGCCGGCCGGCTATCCGCCGCCCGAGCGGCCGAACCGGATCAGGACCGGGACGGCCGTCGGCATCGTGGTCGGTGTGCTGGCCGTGGTCGGCGTGGTGGCCGCCGTGGCGCTCAACAGCGGCGGCGACAGCCCGATCGCCAAGCCGACCCAGCCGGTGACCACGGTCACCGTCACCGACACACCGAGCCCGAGCGCCACCACTCCCAGCCCGACCAGGTCCTCCCCACCGCCCCCGACCACGCAGCCGAAGCCGAGCCCGGTACTCAAGGACACCGTGGCGGACCCGCAGCACGCCATCACCGTGCCGGTGTTCGAGGGCTGGGAGGCGAACACCAGCGGCTCCCACTCCACCGTCTTCCTCGGCAGCGGCCAGTACACCTGCCCCGGCGGCGGCAACTGCATCCGGGGCCAGTTCTCGGTGGAGAAGGACACCATCGCCGGCACCACCGCCCGGGCGGCGGCCGAGGCGGCCATGCCGGCCTACGCGGCGGCGATCTTCAGCAACATCACCGGGCACACCGACGCGGGCTCGTCCAGCACCACGGTCGCGGGCATCTCCGGGTACGCGGTGCGCTGGCACATCACCACCTCGGACGGCAGCAAGGGCTACATCCTGATGGTGGCCGTCCCCGCCAAGGGCGGCGGTTTCGTGGCCTTCGAGGGCGGGGTGGACGACGCCGCGGGCGCGCCCGACCCGTCGGTGCTGGACCAGATCCTCAAGGGCATCAAGCAGGACACCAGCGCGGCGGCGGACTCCACCACCTGAGCGGCCGTCCGGGCGGGCCCGGCGGCCGCGGGCCCCGGTCCGCCCGACGGCCGCCGGACCCGCCCGCTCCGCCCCGGCGGAGTCAGTCCCCGTACCGCTCCCAGAGCTTGGGGAACCGTTTCGCCATGACCTCGGGGTCGTCGAAGTCGAATCCGGCCCCGAACGGCTGCGAGGGCTGGCGTCCGCCCACCTCGGGCAGCGGCAGCGCGGTCAGCTGCTCGTACGCCTCGTCGGCCGCGTAGCCGAGGTCCTCGGCCTCGCCGTCCTCCTCCTCGTCGAAGCCGGGCAGCAGGTCGGCCAGGTCGTCCGGCTCGTGCAGCCCGCCCTCGAAGACGTCCCGGCCCTGGCCGATCAGCCAGCACCGGAAGAAGTCGAAGGAGTCCTCGGAGGCCCCGCCCAGCAGCAGGTAGGCCGCGCCCCAGAGGTCGTGGCGGTAGGCGCGCTGGAACCGGGCCTCGAAGAGCCGGGCGAAGTCGATGACGTCGTCCGGGGTCAGCTCGACGAGCCGTTCCACCAGACGGTCCGCCTGCTCGTCCGGGTCGCCCTCGGCGTCCTCCCGGGTGTCGTCGATGATCTGCCAGAAGTCGGTCTCGTCCATCACCGCTCCAGCATCCCTGTTCGGCCGCACGCGCGCATGCGAAGAGCGGGTGAATCGCCCGGAACGGCACGAAAAACCCGGAACGGCGCGAAGATGCCCGCCGTCCGCCGCCGTTCACCACGATTCCGGCCCGGACGCCGCGGAACCCCGCCCGGTTCACCGTCACCCCGTCCCCGGACGCGCGGAGTCCCGTCCCGGACGTTCGGAGTCCCGCCCCGGACGCGCGGAACCCCGCGCCGTCCGGGGACGACGCGGGGTTCCGGTGCTGCCGGAGGGGGACCCTCGGGCGGAGCCTTACAGGCCGAGCTCGACCTCGAACTCGCCGGCCTCCAGGATCTCCTTGACCGCCACCAGGTAGCGGGCGGCGTCGGCGCCGTCCACCAGGCGGTGGTCGTAGGAGAGCGACAGGTAGGTCATGTCACGGATGCCGATGGCGGTGCCGCCGTCGGCCTCGATGACGACCGGACGCTTGACCGTCGCGCCGATGCCCAGGATGGCGGCCTGGTTCGGCGGCACGATGACGGTGTCGAACAGCGCGCCGCGCGAACCGGTGTTGCTGATGGTGAAGGTGGCGCCGGACAGCTCGTCCGGGGTGATCTTGCTGTCGCGCACCTTGCCGGCCAGCTCGGCGGTCTTCTTCGAGATGCCGGCGATGTTGAGGTCGCCCGCACCCTTGATGACCGGGGTCATCAGACCCTTCTCCGAGTCCACCGCGATACCGATGTTCTCGGTGTCGAAGTAGGTGATGGTGCCCTCGGCGTCGTTGATCCGGGCGTTGACGACCGCGTGGGCCTTCAGCGCCTGGGCGGCGGCCTTGACGAAGAACGGCATCGGGGACAGCTTCACGCCCTCGCGGGCGAGGAAGGAGTCCTTGGCCTTGGCGCGCAGCGACATGATCCGGGTGACGTCCACCTCGACCACGCTGGTGAGCTGCGCCTGCTCGTGCAGGGCCTTCATCATGTTGTCGCCGATGACCTTGCGCATGCGGGTCATCTTGACCGTCTGGCCGCGCAGGGCCGACGGGGCGGCAGCGGCCTTCGGCGCGGCGGCGGCCGCGACCGGGGCAGCGGCGACCGGGGCCGGCGCGGCCTTGGCGGCCTCGGCGGCGGCCAGGACGTCCTGCTTGCGGATGCGGCCGCCGACACCGGTGCCGGTGACAGCGGTCAGCGCGACGCCGTGCTCGGCGGCGAGCTTGCGCACCAGCGGGGTGACGTAGGCGTCACCGGCGTCGGCCACCGGGGCGGCCGGGGCCGGAGTGGCGACCGGAGCCGGAGCGGCAACGGGGGCCGGGGCGGCGACCGGAGCCGGAGCGGCAACCGGGGCCGGAGCGGCCGGGGCGACCGGAGCCGGAGCCGGAGCGGCGACCGGGGCAACCGGGGCCGGGGCGGCAACCGGGGCCGGGGCGGCAACGGGGGCCGGGGCGGCCGGAGCGGCCGGAGCCGGAGCGGCGGCGACGGCGCCCGCGGCACCGATCAGCGCGAGCTGGGCGCCGACCTCGGCGGTGTCGTCCTCGGCGACCAGGATCTTCACCAGGGTGCCGGCGACCGGCGACGGGATCTCGGTGTCGACCTTGTCGGTGGAGACCTCGAGCAGCGGCTCGTCGATCTCGACCGTGTCGCCCTCGGCCTTCAGCCAGCGGGTGACGGTGCCCTCGGTGACCGACTCGCCCAGGGCCGGCAGCAGCACCGGGGTGGCGTCGGCGGCCGGGGCGGCCGGAGCGGCGGCGACCGGAGCCGGAGCCGGAGCGGCGGCCGGGGCCTCCGCGACCGGGGCCGGGGCAGCGGCGGCCGGAGCCGCGGCGGCGACCGGCGCGCCCGAGCCGTCGTCGATGATCGCCAGCTCGGCGCCGACCTCGACGGTCTCGTCCTCGGCGACCTTGATCGAGGCCAGAATGCCGGAGGCCGGGGCCGGGATCTCGGTGTCGACCTTGTCGGTGGACACCTCGAGCAGCGGCTCGTCGACCTCCACGCGCTCACCCTCGGCCTTCAGCCAACGGGTGACGGTGCCCTCGGAAACGCTCTCGCCCAGCGCGGGCAGTGTTACTGAGACCGCCATGGTTTCAGCGACTCCTATTCAAGTCTTGCGAACTGGAAGATGGGGGGTGTGGGGGCGCGATCAGTCGTGCGCGTGCAGCGGCTTGCCGGCCAGCGCCAGGTGCGCCTCGCCCAGGGCCTCGGACTGGGTCGGGTGCGCGTGGATGAGCTGCGCGACCTCGGCCGGGAGAGCCTCCCAGTTGTAGATCAGCTGGGCCTCTCCGACCTGCTCGCCCATGCGGGCGCCGACCATGTGGACGCCGACCACGGCGCCGTCCTTGACCTGGACGAGCTTGATCTCGCCGGCGGTCTTCAGGATCTTGCTCTTGCCGTTGCCGGCCAGGTTGTACTTGACGGTGACGACCTTCTCCTTGCCGTACAGCTCGACGGCCTTGGCCTCGGAGATGCCGACGGAGGCGACCTCGGGGTTGGAGTAGGTCACGCGCGGGACGCCGTCGTAGTCGATCGGCACCGGCTTGAGGCCGGCCAGGCGCTCCGCGACGAGGATGCCCTCGGCGAAGCCGACGTGGGCCAGCTGCAGGGTCGGGGCCAGGTCGCCGACGGCCGAGATGGTGGGCACGTTGGTGCGCATGTACTCGTCGACGAGGACGTAGCCGCGGTCCATCGCGACGCCGTTCTCCTCGTAGCCGAGGCCGGCCGAGACCGGGCCGCGGCCGATGGCGACGAGCAGCAGGTCGGCGTCGATCTGCTTGCCGTTCTCGGTGGAGACGCGCACACCGGTCTCGGTGTACTCGACGCCGGAGAAGCGGGCCTTGAGCTCGAACTTGATGCCACGCTTGCGGAAGGCGCGCTCCAGCAGCTTGGAGGAGTTCTCGTCCTCCAGCGGGACCAGGTGCGGCAGGGCCTCGACGATGGTGACGTCGACACCGAACGACTTCCAGACGGAGGCGAACTCGACACCGATCACGCCGCCGCCGAGGATGACGGCCGACTGCGGGATGCGGTCGAGCTTGAGGGCGTGGTCCGAGGAGATGACGCGGTTGCCGTCGATCTCCAGGCCCGGGATCGAGCGCGGCACGGAGCCGGTGGCCAGGAGGATGTGGCGGCCCTCGATGCGCTGGCCGTTGACGTCCACCGAGGTCTGCGAGGAGAGCTTGCCCTCGCCCTGGATGAAGGTCACCTTGCGGGACGCCACCAGGCCCTGGAGGCCCTTGTACAGGCCGGCGACGACGTCGTCCTTGTACTTGTGGACGCCGTTGATGTCGATGCCCTGGAAGGTGGCCAGCACGCCGAACTCGGCGGCCTCCTTCGTCTCGTCGGCGATCTCGGCCGCGTGCAGCAGCGCCTTGGTCGGGATGCAGCCGCGGTGCAGGCAGGTGCCGCCGAGCTCGCCCTTCTCGACCAGGGCGACGCTCAGGCCCAGCTGGGCGCCGCGGAGCGCCGCGGCGTAACCGCCGCTTCCGCCTCCGAGAATGACTACGTCGAAAACGGTGCTGGCGTCGTTCGCCACGTCACGTCCTCCATGCAATGGGATGTGGATCGCCGGGCCGGTCGCGGTCCGGTGGGTCGGAAGCCCTTGTGGGGCGCCCAGTCGTGCCGGAAATACATCTTCGCACTTGTTCGCGGCGGCTGATGTCCGGGTCCGCCCCAGGGGTGTCCCGAGCGGTGGTCGCAGGGGTGGGATTACCCCGGACGGAGGGGCATCGTCGCAGCTCAGGGCGGGGTTGACAGGGGGCGGGAGACGGTTTCCCGGGACCCTCGCGGCCGGCGGTTCCGCACTGTGGAACAAAGTTTCGCCCGCAGCGAACACGGGTGCGGCGCGCGCCCGCATCCCCTACTCGCAGGTAACCCGGGGTGGAAGCCGGACGGGGTCCGGCGCGTGCGCGCCGGACCCCGTCCTCGGTCGTACCCGTCCGTCAGGCCTTGCCGCCGGCGGCCTTCTGCTCGGCGAAGCGGACCAGGGTGCGGACCGCGGAGGCGGTGCCGCCCTTCGGGGTGTAGCCGAACGGCGCGGCCTCGTGGAACGCCGGGCCGGCGATGTCCAGGTGCGCCCAGTCGATGCCCTCGGCCACGAACTCCTTCAGGAACAGGCCGGCCACCAGGCCGCCGCCCATCCGCTCGCCCATGTTGGCCAGGTCGGCGATGGTCGACTCGGTCATGCCCTTGCGCAGCTCGGCCGGCAGCGGCATCGGCCAGGACTGCTCGCCCACCTCGCCGGCGACCGCGTGCAGGTCCGCGCGCAGCTCGTCGTTGTTGGCCATCACACCGAAGGTGCGGCTGCCCAGCGCCAGGATCATCGCGCCGGTCAGGGTCGCCACGTCGACGATGACGTCCGGGTTCTCCTCGCCGGCCCGCACGATGGCGTCGGCCAGCACCAGACGGCCTTCGGCGTCGGTGTTCAGCACCTCGACGGTCTTGCCGCCGTACATCCGCAGCACGTCGCCCGGGCGGGTGGCGGTGCCGGACGGCATGTTCTCGGCCAGCGCCAGCCACGCGGTGACGTTGACCTGGAGGCCGAGGCGCTTGGCGGCGACGACGGCGGCGAACACCGCGGCGGCACCGGCCATGTCGCACTTCATGGTCTCGTTGTGGCCGGCCGGCTTCAGCGAGATGCCGCCCGAGTCGTAGGTGATGCCCTTGCCGACGAACGCCAGGGTGGCCTTCGCCTTCGGGTGGGTGTACGCCACCTTCACCAGCCGCGGCGGGTTGGCCGAGCCGTTGCCGACGCCCAGCAGGCCGCCGAAGCCGCCCTTGAGCAGGGCCTTCTCGTCCAGCACCTCGACCTTGAGGCCGTGCTCCTTGCCGGCGGCCTGGGCGATCGCGGCGAAGGACTTCGGGTTCAGGTCGTTCGGCGCGGCGTTGATCAGGTCGCGGGCGCGGTTCATCTCCTCGCCGATGGCGACGGCGCGCTCGACCGCGGCCTTGGCGTCCTTGCTGCCCTTGCGGGTCGACAGCACCAGCAGCTCGCCGACCGGCTCCTTGCCGCCGTTGCCGTTGCTCTTGTAGGTGCCGTACGCGTAGGTGCCGAGCAGCGCGCCCAGCGCGACCGCCTCGACCTCCACGGCGGACTCGGCCGGCAGGGCCAGCGCGACCTTCTTGCTGCCGGCCAGGGTGCGGGCGGCGACACCGGCCGCGCGGCGCAGCGCCTCCGGCGCGTACCCGCCCTCGACGGCGTCGCCGAGGCCGACCGCGAGCACGAGCGCGGCCTTCAGACCGGCCGGGGCGGGCACCTTGACGGCGTCGCCCTCGGCGCCGGTCGCGCCCAGGGTGGCGAGAACCTCGGCCAGCTTGCCCTCGAACGCCTCGGCCACGGCCTCGGCGCCCGGGGCCAGCACGATGCCCTTGGAGCCCTTCGCCACGCCGATCACCAGGGCGTCCGCGCGCAGCGAGGCGGCGGCGGAGGTGCTCACAGACAATGCAGTCACGTAATGCGTCCTGTTCTTTCGCGGTCCACGACCGGTCGCGGCGCGAGTGCCGCACCGGCGCAGCCCGGAACCGCCGGCCAGGCCGACCGACCGGCGGTGTCGGACCCGGGGCCCCTGGCTGCGCGCGCCCACCGTCGCGGCGGTCGCGCACACCAGAGGCCCCGGCGCCGCGACGGACGCCGGACGGGCAGGACCTGCGACGGTGCAGGGCTGCGGTGCTCCCCGCATGGTAGTCCGCATGGTGGGATCACGCGCCGCCCGGTCCGCCGCCTTTCACCACCCGGGCTCCGGCGCCCTCAGCGGGGCAGCAGCGCCAGTGCCAGCAGCGCGCCCGTCGCCGCGGTCTCCACCGTCGCGCCGAGCACGTCCCCGGTGGTCCCGCCGAACCGCCGCACGCACCGCCGCAGCAGTGGCCACGCGGAACCGGTGCCGAGCACAACGGCCAGTGGCAGTACGAGGGCTGACCGTCCGTCGAGCAGGCCGACGAGCCCGAGCAGGGCCGCCGCGGCCCCGGTCGAGGCCAGGGCGGAAGCCGGTGTCACGGTGCTCGCCACCATCGCGCCCAGCCCGCCCGGCCGGGCCGCCGGGACCGTGCGCAGACAGCCCCAGGCGAGCGCGCAGCGACCGGCCACCGCCGCCGCGAGCACCGCGAGCGCGCCCCGCAGCGGGGAATGCGCGAACTGCCCGGCCAGCGCGGCCACCTGCGCGAGCAGGACCAGGACGAGGGTGAGCACGCCGAACGGGCCGATGTCCGACTGCTTCATGATCCGCAGCGCGTCCTCGGCGGGCTTCCCGCTGCCCAGGCCGTCCGCGACGTCCGCCAGGCCGTCCAGGTGGAGTCCCCGGGTGAGCGCCGCCAGCACGGCGACGGCCGCGACCGCCCCGAGCGGTGCGCCCGCGCGCCAGGCGACCAGCGCCCCCGCCGCTCCGGCGAGCGCCCCGAGCACCGCCCCGACCAGCGGCGCGACCACCATCGCCCGCCCCCCGGAGGCCCGGTCCCACCGGTCGACCCGCACCGGCAGCACCGACAGCGTCCCGAACGCGAACCGCAGCCCGTCCCGCAGCCCGTCCCGCAGTACGTTCCGCAGTCCGTCCCGCACCGTCAACCACCCACTCCCGTCCGGCACCCGGCGGGGTGCCGGAAGCGCGTGTGTGCCACGAGCAGGGGCCCGGGACCCGTCGACGGTCGACGGATCCCGGGCCCCTGCCTCTTCCTAGAGCTTGCCCAGCAGCTCCGCCGCGGTCGGCAGCCGCGCCGGCTCCTTCGGCGCCGCCGGCACGTACGCCGTCGGCGGCTCGTCGGCCAGCGTGTCCGCCGCGGCCTGGAGCAGCGGCAGCGCCATCAGCGCGCCGACACCCTCGCCCATGGTGATCCCCTGCTCCTGCAGCGGCGTCAGGGTCAGCCGGTCGTACGCCTTCGCCTGGGCCGGCTCGCCGCTGGTCTGCCCGGCCCGCCACCACTCCGGCGCCCGGAACGCGATCCGCTGCGCGACCAGCGCGCAGGCCGCCGAGACGACCCCGTCCAGCACCACCGGGAGCTTGCGCACCGCGGCCTGCAGCAGGAAGCCGGTGATCGCCGCGAAGTCCGCGCCGCCGGTGGCCCCGAGCAGCGCCAGCTGGTCGCCCAGCACCGGCCGGGCCCGCCGCAGCGAGTCGCGCACGGTCGCGCACTTGACCATCCACACCCGGTCGTCGATGCCCGAGCCGCGCCCGGTGACCGCCGCCGCGTCCGTCCCGCAGAGCGCGCCGACCAGGACCGCCGCCACCGTGGTCGAGCCGACCCCGAGGTCGCCCAGCACCACCAGGTCGGTCCCGGCGTCGGCCTCCTCGTCGGCGACGGCCATCCCGGCCCGGAACGCCTTCGCGGTCTCCTCGGGGCTCAGCGCGTCCTCGACGTCGATCCGCCCGGAGCCGCGCCGCACCCGGTGCGCCGTCACCTCGTCGGGGAAGCCCGAGGCCTCCGCGTCGACCGCGACGTCCACCACCCGCACCTCGGCGCCGAAACGCCGGGCGAGCAGCGCGACCGGCGCGGTGCCGTCGAGCACGGCCCGCACCCGCGCGGCCGTGCCGCCCGCGGCGGGCAGCCGGGAGACCCCGACCCGGGCCACCCCGTGGTCGGCGGCGAACAGCACCACCTTGGGCGCCGACAGCGGCCGCACGGGGGAGCGCCCCTGCACGGAGGACAGCCAGGCGCCCAGCTCCTCCAGCTTGCCGAGGCCGCCCGGCGGCCGGTCCAGCTCCTGCCACCGCTCCTCGGCGGCGCGCCGGGCGCTCTCGTCGGGGCGCTCGACGAGCGAGGAGAACGTATCGAGATCCACGGTCGTGTCCATCGTCCGGAAGGCTACACGCCGCGCCTCTTCAGCAGACGGGCGGCTTGACCGTGAGAACCTGCCCCGCCACCACCAGCAGCACACGCTCGGAGGCGTCGGCCATCGTCATGTTGAGCCGGCCCAGGGTGTCGCGGAACCGGCGGCCGGCCGCGGTGGCCGGGACGACGCCCATGCCGACCTCGTTGCTGACCGCCACCACCCGCCGTCGGGTCCCCGCCCAGGCGGCCGCCAGCGCCGCGCAGCGCCGCTGCACCTCGGCCTCGCCGCCGTCCGCCCAGACCGCGTCGTCCCAGGCGCCGCACTCGTCCATCACCGAGGTGAGCCACAGCGCCAGGCAGTCGATCAGCACCGGCGCCGGGTCGGCGGTGTCGGCCAGGACGGCCTCCAGCCCGCAGGTCTCGGCGGTGCGCCAGCTCGCCGGGCGCCGGTCCCGGTGCAGGGCGACCCGCTGCGCCCACTCCTCGTCGCCGTCCCGGGTGCCGCCGGTGGCCACGTACAGCACGTCCTCGTACCGGGCCAGCAGCTGTTCGGCCCGGGTCGACTTGCCGGACCGCGCGCCGCCGAGGAGCAGGGTGCGGGGGAGCGGTGCGTCAGGTGTCATGCGCCCATCCTCGCCCACCGCGCATACCGAAGATCCGGCCGGGCAACCTGAGGGCAGGTCCTCTCCGCCGGGTCGCGCGTGGCGTGATCCGAAAGGGAGGACCTAGGGTGCGCAGCACAGCACATCGCTGGTCGTCGGCGGGAGGAGCCGGGCATGGTCTGGACGTGGCGGTACGAGAAGGCGGACGGCAGCGTGGTGGCCCCTGGCAGCGGGCAGGCGGAGGAGTTCGCCGGCCAGGGGGACGCGGAGACCTGGATCGGGGAGAACTGGAAGCAGTTGGCCGAGGACGGCGTGGACCGTGCCGTCCTGCTGGACGACGATCGCGAGATCTACACGATGAGCCTGCACGAGGGCTGATCCGGCCCGGACGGGGGCCGCTCGCCGGTGCGGGAGCGGCCTTCCCCGGCGTGCCCCCGCTGCCCGTCGGGGCGGCTACTTCATGCCGAGGACGTGCAGCAGCGCGGCGACCTGCCGGTACGGGTCGGTGCGGCCGGCCCGTTCCTCGGCCTCCAGCAGCTGGGCGAGCTGACGGCCGTCCACGGGCGGCGCGTCGTCGGGGGTGCTCTCGGTGAGGACCCGGACGCCGTACCAGTGCCGCAGCGGCACGGACACCTCGGAGAGGGTGACGGCGAGGTCGCCGATCCGGTCGGCGCGGGCCGCCAGACCGAGCCGGTTGTAGTACCGGTCGCTCTCGAAGGCTTCCAGGGCGGCGCGCCAGTCGCCGGCGGCGGCCGGCCGCAGGGCGAGCGCGTCGCGGTTGCGGACCACCAGCGAGAGCAGCCCGCCCGGGGCCAGCAGCCGGGCCAGCGAGGCGATCATCGGATCGGGGTCCGGAAGGTACATCAGCACGCCGTGGCAGAGCACCACGTCGAAGCTGCGCGCGCCGAACCAGCGCCCGCACTGGTGCCCGTCGCCGATCAGCAGCTGGATCCGCTCGCGGACGGCGTCGGGCTCCTCGGCCAGCGTCTCCTGGGCGGCGCCGAGCGCGGCCGGGTCGGAGTCGATGCCGGTGACGTAGTGGCCCGCCCGGGCCAGCCGCAGGGCCTGGGTGCCCTGGCCGCAGCCGATGTCCAGCACCCGCTGGGCGGTGCGTCCGGTGAGCTGCTCGGCGAGCTGCCGGGCGACCATCTCCTGCCGGACGAGGTTGCGCAGGGTGCCGGAGCGCCCCGGCGCGGGGCCGGTGCCGCCGGCGAAGGAGCCGCTGCGCGAGGGCAGCCGCCGCTCGTGGCCGTGCCGCTCGTACCCGTCACGCTCCTGCGCGAGCCGGTCGTGGCCGCCGCTCCCCTGGCCGGGGAGCGCGTAGAGGCCGGGCCCGTCCCACAGGGGAGGGGCCCAGCCGGAGTCCACCGGTTCGGCGGTCAGGGCTTCTCCCCGCGCCGCACCTGCGGCTTGGGCAGTCGCAGCCGGCGCATCTGGAGGATGCGCATCAGGCCGTACGCGACCGCGCCGCGGGTGTTCTGCCCGGCGAAGCGCTCGGCGAGCTGCTTGCGCAGGCCGAAGCCGAGCCGGACGAAGTCCAGGATCACCAGGACGAAGAAGAGCAGGAACAGCACCGTGGAGAGCAACTGGAGGGCCGGCACCTTGACGATGCTGAGCACCAGGATCAGCACGGCGGCGGGCAGGAAGAACTCGGCCAGCGACCAGCGGGCGTCCACGTAGTCGCGGGTGAACTTCCGCACCGGGCCCTTGTCACGGGCCGGCAGGTGGCGCTCGTCGCCGTCCATCAGCGCCTGGCGCTGCTTCTCGCGCTCGGAGCGCATCCGCTCGCGGGCCTGGCGGGAGGCCTCCTTGCGGTCCTTGGGCACGGTGACCCTGGTCCGGCGGTTGGTCTCGGCCTCGCTGCGCTTGGGCGTGGGCCGCCCCTTCTTCGCCTGCGGGTCGCGGGTCTGCGTCTTGCCGTCCTGCTTCTCCAGCACGGTGGCGGAGGCGGCGGCTTCATCTGAACGGCGTCGGAACACACCACCAGCCTACGGGGTGCGGCGACGCTTCTCCGGGTCGCCCGGGAACCGAACGCGTATCGATCGCGTCCCGGACCGGCCGCGACGGGTCCCAGGGGGGACCGGGGCAGGGGTCCCGGACCGGTTCGGGGGGGAGTCCCGTAGGGGATCACTCCGCTGACCGGCGGGTGGAATGAGGGCGGGATCCACCCCGCGGATGAGGCTTACCGGGACCGACCTGTAGCAGGCTTGTTGCAGGCAGGTGCACTGCGGCGACGGGCTCGCTGCACATACACTCGTCGTGTCTGGTAAGAGACTGATACCGCAGGCCGGAGAAGGGGGCACCCGAGGCCCATGAGCGACGGAATCATGAAGCGTATGGGGCTGATCTTCCGCTCCAAGGCGAACAAGGCCTTGGACCGGGCGGAGGATCCGCGTGAGACGCTCGATTATTCGTACCAGAAGCAGCTCGAGCTGCTGCAGAAGGTGCGTCGTGGCGTCGCCGACGTGGCCACCTCGCGCAAGCGTCTGGAGCTCCAGCTGACCCAGCTGCAGCAGCAGTCGGCGAAGTACGAGGACCAGGGCCGCAAGGCGCTCTCGCTCGGCCGGGAGGACCTCGCCCGCGAGGCCCTCACCCGCAAGGCGAACATGCAGTCCCAGATCAACGACCTGGAGGTGCAGTACCAGCAGCTCCAGGCCGAGGAGGAGAAGCTCACGCTGGCCTCCCAGCGGCTGCAGGCCAAGGTCGACGCCTTCCGCACCAAGAAGGAGACCATCAAGGCCACCTACACCGCGGCCCAGGCGCAGACCAGGATCGCCGAGTCCTTCTCCGGTATCTCGGAGGAGATGGGCGACGTCGGTCTGGCGATCCAGCGGGCCGAGGACAAGACCGCCCAGATGCAGGCCCGGGCCGGTGCGATCGACGAGCTGCTGGCCTCCGGCGCGCTCGACGACGCCAGCGGCCTCGGCCGCAAGGACGACATCGAGGCCGAGCTGGAGCGGGTGGCCGGCGGTTCCGACGTCGAGCTGGAGCTGGCCCGGATGAAGGCCGAGCTGACCGGGGGATCCCCGGCCGCCCCGCAGGCGATCGAGCAGGGCCGGCCGCAGGACGCCGCGCCGCAGCAGCAGGACGGCCCGCGGATCAACTACAACAAGTAGTCGGAGCGGCAACCGACCTGAGCTCCGTCCCGGAGCACCTCCGGGAACACCCCAGGAACAGGGAGACGCACGGCATGATCATGCGGGTCATGGGTGAGGGGCAGTTCCAGGTGGGCGAGGCCCATCTGAACCGGCTCAACGAGCTCGACGACGAGCTGCTCACCGCACTGGAGTCGGGGGACGAGGAACAGTTCCGCCGGGCGCTCGTCGAGCTGCTCGGCGCCGTGAGGGAGTTCGGCACTCCACTGGCGGACGACTCGCTGGAGCCGTCCGACCTGATCCTGCCGGACGCCGAGGCCACCATCGAGGACGTCCGCGAGATGCTGCGGGCGGAGGGCGACGGTCTCATCCCGGGCATTCCCGAGTAGCCGCCGTCTCGCGCCAGACACGAGGGCGGGCCCCCTCCGCACGGAGGGGGCCCGCCCTTTGTCGCTGTCCGGGGCCGGCTGCGGACCGGCCGCGGACCGGAGAATCGTTACGGCAGGGCCAGCATCCGGTCCAGCGCCGCCTTGGCGTACTTCTCGGTCTCCGGGTCGACCTTGATCACGTTCGGCACCCGGCCCTCGACCAGCGACTCCAGCGCCCACACCAGGTGCGGGAGGTCGATCCGGTTCATGGTGGAGCAGAAGCAGACCGCCCGGTCGAGGAAGACGACCTCCTTGTCCGGGTGCGCCTTGGCGAGCCGGCGGACGAGGTTGAGCTCGGTGCCGATGGCCCACTTGGAGCCGGGCTCGGCGGCGTCCAGCGCCTTGATGATGTACTCGGTCGAGCCGACCAGGTCGGCGGCCGCGACGACCTCGTGCCGGCACTCCGGGTGCACCAGGACGTTGACGCCGGGGACCCGCTCGCGCACGTCGTTCACCGAGTCCAGGGTGAACCGGCCGTGCACCGAGCAGTGGCCGCGCCAGAGGATCATCTTCGCGTCCCGCAGCTGCTCGACGGTCAGGCCGCCGTTCGGCTTGTGCGGGTTGTAGACGACGCAGTCGTCCAGCGAGAAGCCCATGTCCCGCACCGCGGTGTTGCGGCCCAGGTGCTGGTCCGGCAGGAACAGGACCTTCTGGCCCTGCTCGTACGCCCACTCCAGCGCCCGCCGGGCGTTGGAGGAGGTGCAGATGGTGCCGCCGTGCCGGCCGGTGAAGGCCTTGATGTCGGCGGAGGAGTTCATGTACGAGACCGGGACGGTCACGTCGGCTATCCCGGCGTCGGTCAGCGCGTCCCAGCACTCGGCGACCTGCTCGGCGGTGGCCATGTCGGCCATCGAACAGCCCGCGGCGAGGTCCGGCAGGACGACCTGCTGGGCGTCGCCGGTGAGGATGTCGGCCGACTCGGCCATGAAGTGCACGCCGCAGAAGACGATGAACTCGGCCTCCGGGCGGGCGGCCGCGTCCCGGGCGAGCTTGAAGGAGTCGCCGGTGACGTCGGCGAACTCGATCACCTCGTCGCGCTGGTAGTGGTGGCCCAGGATGAAGACGCGGTCCCCGAGCGCGGCCTTGGCCGCGCGGGCGCGCTCGACGAGGTCCGGGTCGGAGGCCGGGGGGAGGTCGCCGGGGCACTCGACGCCGCGCTCGCTGTTCGGGTCGGCCTGGCGGCCGAGCAGCAGCAGAGCGAGCGGCGTCGGAGTGGGGTCGACGCCGTAGGTCTCGGTGATGGTGGTGGTCACGGGCGGGTGCCCTTCTGTGCGGCCGATCGAGCGGTGCAGCCTTCTCGTCTATCTGACGCAATCTATGATAACCGGTTAGCGTCAGAGTGACGATGGCCGTCCTGTCGATGTGACGAGAACCGCTCGCCGGTTCGGAGCCTTCCCGGGCCCGTCCGGCGTGGCCGGAACCGGATCCAGGACCGGCCGGGTTTCGCTGGTGGCATGAAGGCAATCGCGATCCACCGCTACGGCGGCCCCGAAGAGGTCGAGTACACCGACCTGCCCGACCCGAAGGTCGGCCCGGACTCGGTACTGGTGCAGGTCAGGGCGGCCGGGGTGAACCCGGTCGACTGGAAGGTGCGGGACGGGCTGCTGGACGGCCTGCTCGACGCGCACTTCCCGCTGGTGATGGGCTGGGACGCGGCGGGCGTGGTCCGGGCCGTCGGCGGCGGCGTCACCGAGTTCGCGCCCGGCGACGAGGTCTACGGCTATGTGCGCAAGGACACGGTCGAGCACGGCACCTATGCCGAGCTGGTGGCCGCGCCGGTCCGCACCCTGGCCCGCAAGCCGGCCGCGCTGGACTGGGCGCAGGCCGGCGGACTGCCGCTGGCCGGGCTCACCGCCCTCCAGTCGCTGCGGGCGGTGGGCACGGGCCCCGGCGACACCGTCCTGGTCCACGCCGCCGCCGGCGGGGTCGGTCACCTGGCCGTCCAGATCGCCCGCGCCCTGGGGGCCCGGGTGATCGGCACCGCCGGCGAGCGCAACCACGACTATCTGCGCGAGCTCGGCGCCGAGCCGGTCCGGTACGGCGAGGGGCTGGCCGAGCGGGTGCGGGCGCTGGCGCCGGAGGGGGTGGACGCGGCCCTGGACCTGGTCGGCGGCGACGCCGTCGAGGTCTCGGCCGGACTGGTCGCCGACCCGGCGCGGATCGCCTCCGTCGCCGACTTCGGAGTGAAGGCCCGCGGCGGCCGGTACGTCTGGGTCCGCCCGGACGCGGCCGGGCTGGCCGAGCTGGCCGCGCTCGCCGACGAGGGGCGGCTGACCGTGACCGTCGCCTCCACCTTCCCGCTCGCCCAGGCCGCCTCCGCCCAGGCGCTCAGCGCCGAGGGCCGGACCCGGGGCAAGATCGTCCTGCTCACCGGCTGACCGGCCCGGCGGCTGACCGTTCGACCGGCCGAGCGGCGCCCGGCCGACGGACGGTCGTCCTCCCGTTGTCATCCGTCAGCGGTGAACTCGCTCCTGACATCCGCCAGAATGGAGCCGAACCGTTTCGGCGGCCCACCGCCGTCCCCCGGCGGGCGAGGCCCGCCCCGATCCCGACGCCGCACGACCCGTGGAGCCCCGCACCGATGAGCAGCAGCCGCGCGAACGAGACGGTCGGGGCCTCCCTGGACGAGACCGACCGCCTCCTGCTCGCCCGGCTGGCCGGGGACGGCCGCGCCTCGTACGCCGAGATCGGGCTCCAGGTGAACCTCTCCGCCACCGCCGTCCGCCGCCGGATCGACCGGCTGCGGGCGCGCGGGGTGGTCCGGGGCTTCACCGTGGTGCTCGACCCCTCGGTGCTCGGCTGGCAGACCGAGGCCTTCGTCGAGGTCTACTGCCGCGAACGGACCGCCCCGGAGGAGATTCTCGCCAGCCTGCGGCAGTTCCCCGAGGTGGTCGCGGCCTGGACGGTCACCGGCGATCCGGACGCGCTGGTCCACCTGCGGGCCGCCGACATGCGCCACCTGGAGGCGGTCATCGAGCGGATCCGCCGCGAGCCCGGCGTCCAGCGCAGCCGCTCCTCGGTGGTCCTCTCCCAGCTGATCGGCTAGGTTCCGTCCGGGCGATCATGTGCGGAGCCAGATGACGAGGGCTGCTGCGGTGACGGTGCCGAGGTAGACGTATCCGCGTTTGTCGTATCGGGTGGCGACGGCTCTGGCGTGCTTGAGCTTGTTGATGGCCCGTTCGACGGTGTTGCGTTTCCTGTACCGCTCCTCGTCGAAGCCCGGCGGTCGCCCGCCGCGTGAGCCTTTGCGCAGGCGGACGGCCCAGCTGTCGGTCTTCTCCGGGATGGTGTGCCGGATGCCGCGCCTGCGCAGGTAGTCGCGGCATGGCCCGTTGCTGTAGCCCTTGTCGGCGGCAAGGCTGTCGGGCCTCTTGCGAGGCCTGCCCGGACCGCTCCGCGGGACACGGATCTTCTCCAGCACGGGTTCGAACTGCGTGCAGTCCGCCCGCTGTCCCGCGGTGATGACCAGGGACAGCGGGCGGCAGCGGCCGTCCGCGCTCAGGTGGACCTTGGTGGTGAACCCGCCCCGCGAGCGGCCCAGGCCCTCGCCTCCGCCACCACCTCCGCCAGGCGGGCGACGAGGCTCTGCCACGGCGTCTCGACCTGGTGTTCCCCCGGCCCAGCCCCCTTTGAATCAAGGGCTGGTGGCAGATCGGTACGGGCACCGGCCGCGTGCTGGTGGGCCCGGACGATGGTGGAGTCGACCGAGATGTCCCAGTCGATGTCGCCGGCCTCGTCCGCTTCCGCCTGGACCCGCTGGAGCAGACGCTCCCAGGTCCCGTCTGCCGACCACAGCCGATGGCGCTCGTAGACCGTCTTCCACGGCCCGAACCGCTCGGGCAGGTCACGCCAGTGCACACCGGTCCGTACCCGGTGCAGAATCCCGTCGATCACCTGCCGATGGTCCCGCCACCGACCGCAACGCCTGTTGCTGACCGGCAGGAACGGCCGCAGCCGTTCCCACTCGGCATCTGTGAGATCTCCCCGCCCCATGCCCGGACCAACGAGCAAGGCAGGCGATAGTCACATGATCGACCGGACAAGTCCTAGCTGGAACCTCCCTGTTCGGCCCATTTCGCCCCCCGCGCAGGAATCCTGCGCGGGGCCCGCCGAAGACGCCGGAAAGCTGCCCGACCGGCCGCGTTCCGACGCGCGGGGAGAGCCCGGGGCTGCCTACGCTGATCATGTCCGGCCGTGCGGTGCCAACCCCCCCGTTCCACCGGACCCTCCCCGACCCCCACAGCCGAGAGGGACACCCGTGTCCGCAGCCCCCGACCGCATGCACCGGCCCGACAGCGACCTGGTCGACCTGGTTTTCGACTACATGCGCGAGCGGCTGCAGTACGACCCCGTCCCGCTCGACCACCCCGGTGACGGCGAGCACCTGCGCGCCCAGCTGTCCGGCCTGCTCAACCAGGACGGCAACGACGCGGCCGACGTGCTCAAGCTCTACGACCACGAGCTCTCCCGCGCGGTGATCTCCGCCGACAGCCCGCGCTACCTGTCGTTCATCCCGTGCGCCCCCACCAAGGCCGCGCTGCTCTTCGACATGGTGGTCTCCTGCGCCTCGCTGCAGGGCATCTCCTGGCTGGAGGCGGCCGGCGCGATCGCCGCCGAGAACCAGGTGCTGCGACTGATAGCGGACCGTGCGGGCATGCCGGACTCGGCCGGCGGCACCTTCGTGTCCGGCGGCTCGGCCGGCAACCTCTCCGCCCTGGTCGTCGCCCGGGACACGGCCCGCCGCCGGCTGGGCGTCGGGCCCGAGGCCCGGCTGCGGATCGCCGTCGCCGACCAGGTGCACTCCTCGGTCAAGAACACCTTCAACATCATCGGCGTCGAGGCGTTCAAGGTCCCGACCGTCGACCGCCGGTTCACCGGCGAGGCGCTGCGCGCCGCCCTGGCCGCCGACCCGAACCCGGAGACGGTGATCGCCGTCGTCGGCACCGGCGGCACCACCAACGAGGGCATCGTCGACGACCTCCAGGGCCTGTCCGAGGTCGCCCGCGAGCGCGGGCTGTGGTTCCACGTGGACGGCGCCTACGGCGGCGCGGGCCTGTTCGCCCCCTCCGTCCGGGAGCGCTACAACGGCATCGAGCACGCCGACTCCTTCGTCGTCGACCCGCACAAGTGGCTGTTCGCGCCGTTCGACTGCGCCGCGCTGATCTACCGCAACCCGCAGCTCGCCCGCGCCGTGCACACCCAGGACGCCTCCTACCTGGACGTGCTGCACACCGAGGGCGACGAGTGGAACCCCACCGACTACGCCTACCACCTGACCCGGCGCGCCCGCGGCCTGCCGCTGTGGTTCTCGCTCGCCGTGCACGGCGTCCAGGCGTACACCGACGCCATCGAGGCCGGCCTGACGCTGGCCCGGGACACCGCGCAGCTGATCCGCGACAGCGAGCACCTGGAGCTGCTGTTCGACCCGCAGCTGTCCGCGGTCTGCTTCAAGCGCAACGGCTGGACCAACGAGGACTACTACCGCTGGTCGCAGCAGCTGCTCGCGGACCAGATCGGCTTCGTCACCCCCACCGGCTGGGACGGCGAGACGGTCGCCCGCTTCGCCTTCCTGCACCCGGGCACCACCATGGAGATGGTCAAGGAGATCCTCGACACCATGGAGTGACGCCCGCGCCCCGACGCCCGCGGCGCACCCGTCCCGAAGCGCACCGACCCCCGCCCGGCCCCGGCCCGGCGGGGGTCGCGCGCGTCCGGCGCTACAGCAGCCCGCCGTTGGGGATGTACGGCGCCGGCGGGCGCATCCCGCGCAGCCCCAGGTACCCCCGGGTCTCCACGGACAGGCCCAGTTCGAGGCCGACGTCCAGCGCCCACTCCTGCTCGGCGGTCAGCGCCTCCACCCGTGCCTCCACCCCCTCCGGCACCCGGGCCAGCGCCTCGCGCAGCAGCCGGGTGGCGATCCGCTTGGAGGTGGCCGCCAGCAGCCGCACCTCGCCGCCCTCCCGGTAGCAGTAGCCGCTGCCGGCCAGGGTGTCCGCGACCAGCACCTCCTCGCAGTGCGCGAGCAGCAGCTCGTGGTCCGGGCCGTGCGCGGCGCCGCGCAGCCGCCGGTCCACCGAGTCCAGCAGGTGCCGGTGGGTGGTGTTGCCGGGATGCACCGGGAGGTCGCCCGGGTCGACCAGCCGGGACCGGTCCACCCGCCCGGTCAGCTGCATCGCCGGGTGCAGCGTGAACCCGGCCAGCCGGTACCGCCGCACCGCCGCCGGTGACGGCGAGGCGCACAGCATCCCGCGCAGACAGCCGCGCCCGTGGGCGAGGGCCCGCTCCAGCAGCAGCCGTCCCACCCCCTTGCCCTGGGCCTGCGGCAGCACCGCGAGCAGCGCCAGCACCCAGACGCCCTCGCGGCGCAGCGCGAGCGCCGCGCCGACCGGCTCGCCGGCCAGCTCGGCCACCCAGCAGCCCTGCGGATCGGTGCGCGCGAGGTGTCTGGTGCGGGCCAGCTGGAACACCGACGGCGGGGGCGGTCCGGTGACCGGAGGGGCGTCGGGGAGCGAGGCGAACGCGGCGGCGGAGATGTGCCGGACCGCTTCCGCGTCGGCGGCGGAGTCCTGGAGCGGGCGCAGGAGCATACCCACCATCCTGACCGCCGGGCCCCCGCCGCGGGGCCGGTTCGCCCGGATCGGTCCGAGCGGATGCGGCCGATGTCCGCCGGTGTGCGAGCATGGAAGGCGTATGGGGAACGGGTGCACGCCCGGCCCACGGAACACCGCCGCCGTGAATCCACCGAAAACACTCCGTCGTCCGGGAAATGAATCCGGACGGCCGTCGGTTGGTACTGGCGGCAGACCGTCGTCAAGACCGGGAGAACGCAGATGACCGTCCAGGACGAGACCACCGTCGAGAGTGGCATCCTCCTCACCGATGCCGCCGCGGCCAAGGTCAAGGGCCTGCTGGAGCAGGAAGGCCGGGACGACCTGGCGCTGCGCGTCGCCGTCCAGCCCGGCGGCTGCTCGGGCCTGCGCTACCAGCTGTTCTTCGACGAGCGCTCGCTCGACGGCGACGTGCTGAAGGACTTCGACGGTGTGAAGGTCGTCACCGACCGGATGAGCGCCCCGTACCTGGGCGGCGCCACCGTCGACTTCGTCGACACCATCGAGAAGCAGGGCTTCACGATCGACAACCCGAACGCCACCGGCTCCTGCGCCTGCGGCGACTCGTTCAGCTAGTCGGTCCGCGGCCGGTAGGCCCGTAGCTCCGACGCGAAGGCGGCCCCCGGAATCCGGGGGCCGCCTTCGTCGTGTCCGCGCGGAGACCGCTCCGGGGTCACGGGTTGCCGGGGACGTCCGGGACCACCGGATCCGGGCCGATCTTGGCGTCGGCCTCCAGCGGCACCTCCTGCCCGGTGGCCAGATCGGTCACCGCCCGGCCCTGGAGCGGCTGCTTCAGGTCGGCCGTCACCGTCTGCCGCTTGGCCAGGTCGGCGCAGGCCTGCCCGGCCGGGACCGGCGCCGCCGTGGTCACCCGGACGTCCACCCGGCCCGGCTTGGACTCGTCGGCCTTGAGCGCGTACCGCTGGCAGATCCCGCCGTAGAACCAGACCGTCAGCTTGTTGCCGTCCACCCGGTAGGTGATCGCCGGGTGCACCGGCGAGCCGGTCCCGGAGCCGTTCGGCGGCGGCTCGCCCACGGCGATGCCGTTGCCGCCCGGGGGAGTGGGCGCCGGAGTCGGCTGCGACGGCGGGGCCGGCGGCTTGGTGGGCGTGGCCGGACCGCTCGGCCGGGGGTCCGAGAGGGTGGCCGTCGGGTCGACCGGCGGTGTGGTCACCGGGGCCGGTGCGGACGGGGCCGAGGTCGTGGCCGGGGCGGCCGGATCGGCGCTGCCGGTGGCCGCGCCCGGCGAGGCGGACGTGCTCGCCGGGGCCCGCTCCGCGCCGGTCGTCGCCGTGTCCGAGGCCGTCCTGGTCCCGCCGTCGCACCCGGCCAGGACGACCACCGCCGCCAGGGCGAGGCCGGCCAGCGCCGTGGCGCGGGCCCGGCCGGAACGCCTGGGCATGCTCTCCAGATCCATCTGAACTTCCTCCCGAGGGCTCAGCGGTACGCCTTGGCGGCCGCACCGCGGGGATGTGACGTGGCCCGGACGATTCCGGTTCCCCGCCCGTCCCGGCCGCACCCGGGGCACCCTCGGGAAGCGCTGATCAGGGTCCGTACTCGGGCATCGACGCGACCACGCGCCGGGCCCGGGAGGGGACGCGGAAGCCGGAGCCGGCCGGCGCGCTGTCCTGCGGACCGGTCGCCAGCAGCGGCCAGAACCGCCGCAGCCGGTGCGAGGAGTCCACCAGCGCGTCGAGCGACTCCCCGTCGGCGTCGCCGAGCAGGGCGGGCGGAACCCGCAGCGGGTGGTGACTGGGCAACATCGGCCATCAACTCCGATCCACCTGCCGTGGCGGCGTCGCCACGGTCCCGGTCGGGGCCGGGAGGAGCCCCTGACTGCGACCCTAGGCCGGGTGTCCGGCAGCCACCAGAGCTACCCCGTGGTAGTACACCTTCGGGGGTGGCGGGTGACAGCCGACGGCCGGGATCGCACCCGGCGTCTTGCTGGGGTCCCGGGCCCGCCGGGTACCGTGGGTGGGTTCCACCCCCGCTGTTCCATGGCCCCGCTGCCATCCTGAGGAGACCCCGTGCGTATCGCCGTCGCCGGTTCGATCGCGACCGACCACCTGATGACCTTCCCCGGCCGGTTCGCCGACCAGCTGGTCGCCGAGCAGCTGCACACCGTGTCGCTGTCCTTCCTGGTCGACACCCTCGACATCCGCCGCGGCGGCGTCGCGCCGAACATCGCCTTCGGCATGGGCGTGCTCGGCCTGCGCCCGGTCCTGGTCGGCGCGGCCGGCGCGGACTTCGCGGAGTACCGCAGCTGGCTGGAGCGCAACAACGTGGACTGCCGGTCCGTCCACATCTCCGAGACCCGGCACACCGCGCGCTTCATGTGCACCACGGACGAGGACCACAACCAGATCGCCTCGTTCTACACCGGTGCCATGGCCGAGGCCCGCAACATCGAGCTCAAGCCGATCGCCGACCGCGTCGGCGGCCTCGACCTGGTGCTGATCGGCGCCGACGACCCGCAGGCGATGGTCCGCCACACCCAGGAGTGCCGCACCCGCGGCTACGCCTTCGCCGCGGACCCGTCGCAGCAGCTGGCCCGCCTCGACGGCCACGACATCCGCCAGATCGTCGACGGCGCCGCGTACCTCTTCACCAACGAGTACGAGGCCGCGCTGATCGAGTCCAAGACCGGCTGGGACGCGGAGGAGATCCTCACCCGGGTCGGCACCCGGATCACCACTCTCGGCAGCAAGGGCGTCCGGATCGAGCGCAAGGGCGAGTCCCCGATCCTGGTCGGCTGCGCGCCCGAGACCGCCAAGGCCGACCCGACCGGTGTCGGCGACGCCTTCCGGGCCGGCTTCCTGGCCGGCCTCTCCTGGGGGCTGGAGCTGGAGCGCGCCGCCCAGCTCGGCTGCATGCTCGCCACCCTGGTGATCGAGACCGTCGGCACCCAGGAGTACGAGCTGCGCCCGCACGACTTCCTGCAGCGCTTCGTCGCGGCCTACGGCGACGAGGCCGGCGCCGACGTCCGGGCGCACCTGGTCAACTGACCCGCCGCACCAGGTAGGCCGAACCCCGGTCGCCGCCGTACTCGGCGGCCGGGGCCTCGCCCAGGTACTCCTGGTCGCGCATCCCGCACCAGGCCGGGACGTCCAGCCGGGCGGCCTCGTCGTCGGCCAGTACCACGACCGTGCCGCCCACCGGGACCTCGCCGATCCGCTTCGCCAGCTCGATCACCGGCAGCGGGCAGCGCTTGCCCAGCGCGTCCAGGACCAGCGGCCCCCCGTCGGGCTCCCGGGCCGCGGCGGGCGCGGGCAGGTCCAGGCCGAGCGGCGCGCGGACGCCGGCCACCAGCTCCGGCAGCACGGTCAGGAAGCGGTCCACGTCCGCCCCGGTGGTGCCGAACGGCAGCGAGATCCGGACGTTCCCCTCGGTGAGCACGCCCATCGCGGCCAGCACATGGCTCGGGGTCAGCGTGGACGAGGTGCAGGAGGAGCCGGAGGAGACGGCGAACCCGGCCCGGTCCAGCTCGCCCAGCAGGACCTCGCCGTCCACGTACAGACAGGAGAAGGTGACGATGTGCGGCAGCCGCCGCACCGGGTCGCCGACCACCTCCACCTCGGGCACCAGCCGCGGTACCCGGGCCCGGATCCGTTCGACCAACTCGTGCAGCCGGGCGTTCTCCTGGTCCGCCTCGGCCCGTACCGCGCGCAGCGAGGCCGCGGCCGCGACGATCGCCGGCACGTTGACGAAGCCCGGCACCCGGCCGGCCTCCCGCTCGTCGGCGGGCAGCGGCGAGACGTAGCGGACGCCCTTGCGCACCGCGAGCACCCCGACCCCGGCCGGTCCGCCCCACTTGTGCGCGCTGGCGGTGAGCAGCGACCAGCCGGTCGGCAGGTCCACCCGCCCGACGCTCTGCGCGGCGTCCACCAGCAGCGGCACCTCGCCGCGGAGCGCGGCCACCTCGGCGACCGGCTGCACCGTGCCGACCTCGTGGTTGGCGGACTGCAGCACGGCGAGCGCGGTGTCCGGCCGCAGCGCGGCGGCGAAGACCTCCGGGTCCACCCGGCCGTGCCGGTCCACCGGCACCGAGGTGACCTCGCCGCCCTCGGCGAGGTGCCGTTCGGCGCTGTGCAGCACGCTGGAGTGCTCGACGGCGGAGTGCGCCAGGTGCCCGCCGCGCCGCCGGTTGCCGCGCAGCGCGCCCAGCACCCCGAGCTGGACGGCCTGGGTCCCGCCGGAGGTGAAGGCGATCTCGTCGGCCCGGCAGCCGATCACCTCGGCCACCGTCTCCCGGGCGGCGTCCAGGAGCATCCTGGCCCGGCGTCCGGAGCGGTAGAGCCGGGCGGGGTCGGCCCATCCCTCGTCCAGGGCGGCGGTCAGCGCCTGCCGCGCGACGGGGTGGAGCGGTGCGGTGGAGGCCACATCGAAGTACACGGTCACATTTAACGACACCGGCCGCCGTGTCCGGGGTTCCTCCGGCGGCTCACCCCCCGTCAGTCGATCATCCCGAATGTCCGGATAGTCCGCTCCCGACGGGGCGTCACCACGTTGTCCGAGGTCATCCCTCGATCGGGCGTACGGACCCCTAATGCCTAGGATGACCTGCGGCGCAGCCCCTGCCGGGCCTGATCGGGTGTCCGGGCGGCGCGTTACTGGGACCTGCCCGTCAGCAGCGCATAAGGCTGGAGTAGGGTTTGGCCCGCATAAGCATTCAAACCGTGCCCGTGGTCGGGTCGCCGGGGAGCGAAAGCCTCCTCGGGGCGACGCGAAGGCGGGCGAGACTTCGGGAAGGCGCTACGTGAGTCCCAACGGCTCCGACCGCTCGCCGCGGCGCACGATGCGGCGGAAGCTGCCTCAGGCGCTGGCACTGGGCCTCGTCATCGCGACCGCCACCGGCTGCTCGGCCAACGACCTCCCCAGGCTTGGCCTCCCGAGCCCCGTCACCAAGGAAGGGCCGATGGTCCTCCACATGTGGCAGGGCTCCTGGATCGCGGCGCTGGTGGTCGGCGTACTGATGTGGGGTCTGATCATCTGGAGCGTGATCTTCCACCGGCGCAGCCGCACCGGTGTGCAGGTCCCCCCGCAGACCCGGTACAACGTGCCCATCGAGGCGCTCTACACCGCGGTCCCGATCATCATCGTGTCGGTCCTCTTCTACTTCGTCGCCCGCGACGAGTCGAAGCTGATCGCCGTCTCCGAGAAGCCGCAGCACACCGTCAACGTGGTGGGCTTCCAGTGGAGCTGGGCGTTCAACTACGAGAACACCGAGAACCCCGACCCGGCCAACCAGCAGGCCGCGTACGAGGTGGGTACCCCCGGCGAGCCGCCGACCCTGTACCTGCCGGTCGACGAGACGGTGCAGTTCCGCCTCACCTCGCGTGACGTGATCCACGACTTCTGGCCCATCAACTTCATGATGAAGATGGACGTCGTGCCGGGCGTGGTCAACAAGTTCGAGGTCACCCCGACCGTCAAGGGCGAGTACAAGGGCAAGTGCGCCGAGCTCTGCGGCGTCGACCACTCGCGCATGCTGTTCAACGTGAAGGTCGTCGACCGGGCCGAGTACGACCAGCACCTGAAGGACCTCAGGGCCAAGGGTCAGACCGGCGCGGTGCCCTCCGGCATCACGACCATGGGAAGTGAAGAGAAGTGACCATCCTCAACGAGCCCGCCGCGGCCGGCGGGGGCGCCGGGGCCGTCACGGTCGGGGCGCAGCGGACCCGGAAGCCGGGTTCCACCATCATCAAGTGGCTGACCACCACTGACCACAAGACGATCGGCACGCTGTACCTGGGCACGTCGTTCGCCTTCTTCCTGATCGGCGGCATCCTCGCCCTGGTCATGCGCGCCGAGCTGGCTCGTCCCGGGACCCAGATCCTGTCGAACGAGCAGTTCAACCAGGCGTTCACGATGCACGGCACGGTCATGCTGCTGATGTTCGCGACGCCGCTCTTCGCCGGCTTCGCGAACTGGATCATGCCGCTGCAGATCGGCGCGCCCGACGTGGCGTTCCCGCGGCTGAACATGTTCGCCTACTGGCTGTACCTGTTCGGCTCGCTGATCGCGGTGGCCGGCTTCCTCACCCCGCAGGGCGCGGCCGACTTCGGCTGGTTCGCCTACGCGCCGCTCTCGGACGCGGTCCGCTCGCCGGGCATCGGCGCCGACATGTGGATCATGGGCCTGGCCTTCTCCGGCTTCGGCACGATCCTCGGTGCGGTCAACTTCATCACCACGATCATCTGCATGCGCGCGCCCGGCATGACGATGTTCCGGATGTCGATCTTCGTCTGGAACGTCCTGCTGACCGCCGTGCTGGTCCTGCTGGCCTTCCCGGTGCTCGCCGCCGCGCTGTTCGCCCTGGAGGCGGACCGCAAGTTCGGGGCGCACGTCTTCGACCCGGCGAACGGTGGAGCGCTGCTCTGGCAGCACCTGTTCTGGTTCTTCGGCCACCCCGAGGTGTACATCATCGCGCTGCCGTTCTTCGGCATCGTGTCGGAAGTCATCCCGGTCTTCAGCCGCAAGCCGATGTTCGGCTACTCCGGCCTGATCGCGGCCACCATCGCGATCGCCGGTCTGTCCGTGACGGTGTGGGCCCACCACATGTACGTCACCGGGCAGGTACTGCTGCCGTTCTTCTCCTTCATGACCTTCCTGATCGCGGTCCCGACCGGTGTGAAGTTCTTCAACTGGGTCGGCACCATGTGGAAGGGCTCGCTGAGCTTCGAGACCCCGATGCTCTGGACGGTCGGCTTCCTGGTCACCTTCCTCTTCGGTGGTCTGACCGGTGTCCTGCTGGCCTCCCCGCCGATCGACTTCCACGTCTCGGACTCGTACTTCGTCGTCGCCCACTTCCACTACGTGGTCTTCGGCACCGTCGTCTTCGCGATGTTCGCCGGCTTCCACTTCTGGTGGCCGAAGATGACCGGCAAGATGCTCGACGAGCGCCTCGGCAAGGTCACCTTCTGGACGCTGTTCATCGGCTTCCACACCACCTTCCTGGTGCAGCACTGGCTCGGCGCGGAGGGCATGCCCCGCCGCTACGCCGACTACCTGGCCTCGGACGGGTTCACCACCCTGAACACCGTCTCGACCATCGGCTCGTTCCTGCTCGGCCTGTCGATCCTGCCGTTCCTCTACAACGTGTGGAAGACGGCGAAGTACGGCGAGAAGGTCACCGTCGACGACCCGTGGGGCTACGGCCGTTCGCTGGAGTGGGCGACCTCCTGCCCGCCGCCGCGGCACAACTTCCTCACCCTGCCCCGGATCCGCTCCGAATCCCCGGCCTTCGACCTCCACTACCCGGAGATCGCCGCGCTGGACTACCTGGAGTACCACGGTGAGCCGGCCAAGCACTTCGCCGGTGTGACCCCGGCGAAGTACGACGCCCCGAAGCTCGGCAAGGGCAAGAAGGAAGGCGACGCCTGATGAGGGAACAGGGCAAGATTTTCCTGGGCCTGGCGGTCTTCGTGCTGGCCATGGCGATCACCTACGGCCTGTGGACCAACAGCTCCGACCACGGCATCGAGGCCGCCGGTACCACCGCGCTGTTCCTCGCCTTCGCGCTGTGCGCCTTCATCGGGTACTACCTCGCCTTCACCGCCCGCCGGGTGGACAGCGGCGCGGGTGACAACCCCGAGGCCGAGGTCGCGGACGACTCCGGCGAGCTGGGCTTCTTCGCCCCGCACAGCTGGCAGCCGCTCTCGCTGGCGGTCGGCGGCGCGCTGGCCTTCCTCGGCGTGATCTTCGGCTGGTGGCTGCTGTACTGGTCGATCCCGGTCATCCTGATCGGCCTCTTCGGCTGGGTCTTCGAGTTCTACCGGGGCGAGAACCAGAACCAGTAGGACCGGTTCTCTCCCACAGGGCCGGGCTTCCCGCACGGGAAGCCCGGCCCTGTTGCGTCCCCGGAGTGACGGCCTCACCCCGCCGGCCCAACCGGACGCCGTTCGGATGTCGCTCAGCCGGAGGGGGTTCCTACGATCTGACCAATCGTGCGAAACCCTGGGAGGCGGTCATGGCCGACAGGCGCGGAATCGCGGGTCTAGGCGGCATCACGCTGGCCCTCGTAGTGCTGGCCCCGCTGGCCGGCTGCAGCTCCGGCGGCGAGGAGGTCGCGGACTCCGTCCGCAAGGTCGACGCGGCCCGGCTGGTCCATCTCTCCGCCACGGACAAGGTGGACCCCTCGCAGCCGGTGACGGTCACCGCGGAGCCGGGCAGCCGGCTGACCGACGTCACCGTGGTCGGCCCGGACGGCCGGATCGTCGCCGGGCGGCTCTCGGAGGACCAGCGCAGCTGGCAGACCACCGGCCGGCTGAAGGCGGCCACCGCCTACACCGTGCGGATCGCCGCCGACGACGGCAGCGGCGGGCGCGGCGAGACCACCTCCGGCTTCGCCACCCTGGCCGCCCAGCGGCTGCTGACCGCCAAGCTCGGCCCCGACTCCTCCGGCAGCGGTGTCTACGGGGTCGGCCAGCCGCTCACCGTGCAGCTCTCCGAGGCCGTCAAGGACCCGCAGGCGCGCCAGGAGGTGGAGCGGGCGCTGACGGTGACCTCGCAGCCCGCCGTGACCGGCGCCTGGTACTGGGTCGACGACAAGAACCTGCACTTCCGCCCCGAGGACTACTGGCCCACCGGCACCGTCGTCGCGCTGGCCTTCGAGGCCACCGGCGGCCGGATCTCCGACGGCCTGTACGGCGGCGACCGGGCGGCCCTGGCGATGCGGATCGGCGAGCGGGTCGAGACGGTGGTCGACGCGGCCGCCCACGAGCTGACCCTCAAGCGCGACGGCCAGGTGGTCCGGACGATCCCGGTCACCACCGGCAAGCCCGGCTTCGACACCCGCAACGGCGTCAAGGTGGTGCTCGGCCAGGAGCGCAAGGTCCGGATGAGCGGCGAGACGATCGGTATAGCGGTCGGCAGCCAGGAGTCCTACGACCTCGACGTCGAGTGGGCCACCCGGGTCACCTGGAGCGGCGAGTACGTGCACGCGGCGCCCTGGTCGGTCGGCTCGCAGGGGGTGGAGAACGTCAGCCACGGCTGTACCGGCATGAGCACCGAGAACGCCCACTGGTTCTACCAGAACACCAGGGTGGGGGACCTGGTGACGGTGGTGAACAGCCGCGGCAAGAGCATGGAGCCGTTCGGCAACGGCTTCGGGGACTGGAACGTCGGCTGGGGCGAGTGGGTCGGGCACAGCGCCCTCGGGCAGCCCGTCAGCACCACCACACCGGCCACCAGGGCCCCCGCCGGCGGGATGATCGCCCCGCAGCTCTGAGCACGGGCCCCGAGGGCCCTCAGCGGCCCTCCGGGCCCTCCGCGGAGCTCTCCTCCCGGTAGGCCAGGCGCAGCGCGTTGTCGGCGGCGGCCAGGGCGTCCGCCGCCGGCACCCCGAGCCGTCGGACCCGCTCCGCGTACTCGGCGGCGGCCGCGGCGGCCAGCCGGTGCGCGGAGTCGCCGACCGCGGCGATCAGGGTGCCGCGCCGGCCGTGGGTCTCCACCACCCCGTCCGCCTCCAGCTCCCGGTAGGCGCGGGCGACCGTCCCGGCCGCCAGTCCGAGCCGCTCGGCCAGCGCGCGGACGGTGGGCAGCCGCAGTCCGGTCGCGAGTTCACCGGTCCGGGCCTGCTCGGCGATCTGGGCCCGGATCTGCTCGTACGGGGGAGTGCCGGAGGCGGGGTCGACGGACAGCTGCACAGAGGGCTCCTGACGTTCGGCGGGGCACCGCGGGGCGCCCCCGGGTACGGGAAAGCCCGAGGGCCGCCGACCAGAAGAACTCTGGTCGGCGGCCCTCGGGGTGCGACGCGGGGTGCGTACGGGATCAGTGGTGGCCGTGGCCGCTGGTGATCTCGTGGTGCTCCTCGGAGGTCGGCTTGGGGATCTGGCTGCCCTCGCCGTAGAAGCCGCGGGAGAGCTTCGCCCGGGTGCGGTCGATGACGTTGGCCTTGCGGGCCACGCCGTTCTCGTCCGTCTCGGCCGGCAGCTCGAACGGCTCGATCTGCTCGTGCGCGGTGAGCTTGTGCAGGTCCTTCTGCGGCAGCTGGGCGTGCACCTCGACGAACTCGCCGTGCGGCAGGCGCTTGATGACGCCGGTCTCGCGGCCGTGCAGCACCTTCTCCTTGTCACGGCGCTGGAGGCCGAGGCACCAGCGCTTGGTGACGATGAAGACGATCACCGGGACCACGAACATGCCCACGCGGACGAAGTAGGTGACCGAGTTGATCGACAGGTGCAGGTGGGTGGCGAACAGGTCGTTGCCGCCGGCCGCCAGCAGGACCAGGTAGAGGCTGATCCAGGCGGCACCCAGGGCGGTGCGGACCGGGGCGTTGCGCGGGCGGTCCAGGATGTGGTGCTCGCGCTTGTCGCCGGTGATCCAGCCCTCGATGAAGGGGTAGGCGGCGATCGAGACCAGCACCATCGGGAAGAGGACCATCAGCGGGATCGCCACACCGAGGTTCAGGGTGTGGCCCCACAGGCTGACCTCCCAGCCCGGCATGATGCGGATCAGGCCCTCGGAGAAGCCCATGTACCAGTCCGGCTGGGCGTCCGTGGACACCTGGTCGGGACGGTACGGGCCGTACGCCCAGATCGGGTTGATCGAGGCGATCGCCGAGATGGCCGCGATCAGACCGAACACCAGGAAGAAGAAGCCACCGGCCTTGGCCATGTAGACCGGCATCAGCGGCATGCCGACGACGTTCTTCTCGGTCTTGCCCGGGCCCGCCCACTGGGTGTGCTTGTGGTAGAAGACCAGGATCAGGTGCGCCACCAGCAGGCCGAGCATGATGCCCGGGATCAGCAGCACGTGGATGGTGAAGAACCGCGGCACGATGTCGTGGCCGGGGAACTCGCCCCCGAACAGGAACATCTGGACGTAGGTGCCGATCAGCGGGGTCGCCAGGACGGCGCCCTCCATGAACCGGATACCGGTGCCGGAGAGCAGGTCGTCGGGCAGCGAGTAGCCGAAGAAGCCGTCGAACATGCCCAGGACCAGCAGCAGGAAGCCGAAGACCCAGTTGATCTCGCGCGGCTTGCGGAACGCGCCGGTGAAGAAGACGCGCATCATGTGCACGAACATCGCCGCGACGAAGACCAGGGCCGCCCAGTGGTGGATCTGGCGGACCAGCAGACCGCCGCGCACCTCGAAGCTGATGTCGACCGTCGACGCGTACGCCTCGGACATCGGGATGCCCTTGAGCGGGATGTACGAGCCGTCGTAGATGACCTCGCCCATGGAGGGCTTGAAGAACAGCGTCAGGTAGACACCGGTCAGGATGATGATGATGAAGGTGTAGAGGCAGATCTCGCCCAGCATGAAGGACCAGTGGTCCGGGAAGATCTTCCGCAGGTTGGTCTTGGCGAGGGAGTAGATCCCCAGCCGGCCGTCCGTCCAGTCCGCGGCCTGCTCCCACTTGTTCGCGGGCTTGGCGCGCGTGCTGGCGGGCTTGGCGGCGCCGGAGGTGGTGCTGCTCGTACTGCTCATCGAGCACGCTCCCAGTAGCTCGGGCCGACGGGCTCGTCGAAGTCGCCGTGGGCGACCAGGAAGCCCTTCTCGTCAGTGGTGATCTTCAGCTGCGGCAGCGGGTGGCCGGCCGGGCCGAAGATCACGCGCGCGCCGTCCGCCAGGTCGAAGGTCGACTGGTGGCAGGGGCAGAGCGCGTGGTGGGTCTGCTGCTCGTACAGGCTGATCGGGCAGCCGACGTGGGTGCAGATCTTGGAGTAGGCGAGGATGCCCTCGAAGCCCTTCTCCTTGGACTTGTCGTCCTTGATGTTCTCCGGCGCGATGCGCACCAGCATCAGGGCGTCCTTGGCGATGCGCTGCTGGAAGTCCTCGTCGTGGGTGCTCAGGCCCTCGGGCATCGCGAAGGTCAGCGACCCCGTGATGATGTCCTCGGCCTTCATCGGCTGGTTGGTGTTCATGTTGATGAGCTGCAGGGGCTTGGCGTCGGTCGCCTCCTCCCAGCCGGTGTGCTCCAGCTTGTCCTCGGGCAGCGGGCCCAGGTCGCGCAGGAGGACCACACCGGACAGCGGCACCAGGGCCATCGAGCCGATGAGGGTGTTGCGGATCATCTTGCGGCGGCCGAAGCCGGACTCCGCGGCACCGGTCCGGAACTGCTCGATGACGTCGGCGCGAACCTCGTCGTCGGCCTCGATCGGGTGACGCTCGGCCGGGATCTCGTGGTCCGACATCAGGGTGCGGGCCCAGTGGACCGCGCCCGCGCCGATGAGGAACAGCGCCAGGCCGAGGGTCATGCCGAGCGCGAAGTTCAGCGCGCTGACGTGGCCCAGCGGCCAGATGTAGACGATCTTGTCCGGGTCGATGGCCACGTACGAGGCGATGAAGCCGATCGTGGCGAGCATCGAGACGACGAACATCAGCGACACCTGGCGCTCGGCCCGCTTGGCGGCCCGCTCGTCGATGTCGGTGCGACGCGGCTCGTGGGCCGGCAGGCCCGGGTCGGCGAACGCGTCGCCGTGGGCGGCCACCTCGTGGTGCCCGGCGGAGCCGTGGGACTCCGGGAGCTTCTCTTCTGACATGTCGTGGCTCATGACTTCTTGGCCTTGGTGGTGTGGGCGGCGACCCAGATCGCGACCGCGATGAGCGCGCCGAGACCGAAGATCCAGCCGAACAGGCCCTCGGTCACCGGACCGAGGCTGCCGAGCGTGAGACCGCCGGGGTTGGGCTCATCGTTGGTGGTGTGGCGGACGAAGGCCACGATCTGCTTCTTCTGCTCCTCGGGCATGGTGCTGTCCGGGAACGACGGCATGTTCTGCGGGCCGGTCTGCATGGCCTCGTAGATGTGCTTGGCGTCCACGCCCTCCAGCGACGGGGCGTACTTGCCCTGGGTCAGGGCACCGCCCTGGCCGGCGAAGTTGTGGCACTGGGCGCAGTTGGTGCGGAACAGCTCGCCGCCCTTGGACAGGTCGTCCGGGTTGGTCGAGGTGTACTGCTCCTCGGTCGGCGTGACCGGACCGGGGCCGAGCGAGGCGACGAAGGCGGCGAGCTGGTCGATCTCCGCCTGCGAGTAGATGTTCGGCTTGCTCGGCACCTGGGCGCCGGGCTGCTGGGCCGGCATGCGGCCGGTGCCCACCTGGAAGTCGACCGCGGCGGAGCCGACGCCGACCAGGCTCGGGCCGTCGCTGCTGCCCTGCCCGTTCAGGCCGTGGCAGGAGGAGCAGCCCACGGCGAAGAGCTTCTTGCCCTCATCGATCGCGAGCGACTGCGCCGCCACGTCGGCCTGCGCCTTGCCGGCGGGCGCGAACGCGGCGTACAGCCCCCCGGTTGCCGCCAGGGCGAGAAGTAGGACGACCAGCGCCGCCAGTGGGTGGCGCCGTCGTGCGGAGAGCTTTTTCACGGAATAACCCCGGTGTCAGGATCTGGTCGACTGGTGGTTGCACCCGGCGGCCGGTCTGGCCGGCACGAGGCTGCCTTCTCTAGGGCTGCGCGCGCGGTCGGTCGGTGGGAGCGTCGCCACCGGCGAAATCGGGCCGTCGCCGGTGAGGGCGGGACCCGAGGCCGGTGGCCAGCGACCTGATCAGCTGGTTACTTGATCAGGTAGATGGTCGCGAACAGGGCGATCCACACGACATCGACGAAGTGCCAGTAGTACGACACCACGATGGCGGCGGTGGCCTGCTCGTGCGTGAAGCGCTTGGCTGCGTACGTCCGTCCCAGGACCAGCAGGAAGGCGATCAGACCACCCGTCACGTGCAGACCGTGGAAGCCGGTGGTCAGGTAGAACACCGTGCCGTACGGGTCGGAGGACAGCGACAGGCCGTCCTTCTTGACCAGCTCGGTGTACTCGAAGATCTGGCCGCCGATGAAGATCGCGCCCATCACGAAGGTGATGACGAACCACGAGCGGAGCTTCTTCACGTCCCCGCGCTCGGCGGCGAAGACGCCGAGCTGGCAGGTGAGCGAGGAGAGCACCAGGATCGTGGTGTTGACCGAGGAGAAGGGCACGTTGAGGGCGTGCGCCTTCTCGGTCCAGAACTCCGGCCCCTTGACGGAGCGGAGCGTGAAGTACATCGCGAAGAGGGCCGCGAAGAACATCAACTCGGAACTGAGCCAGACGATCGTTCCGACGCTGACCATGTTCGGCCGGTTGACCGATCCGTGCGCGTGCCCGGTTTCTACTGCTGTTGCTGTCGCCACGACGGACATTATGTCGGTCCCTTATTCCGTCTTCACGTCGGGGGGTCACCCTCGGAGTGTCCGGTGCGTGCGGTATGCCCCCCTGGGGCCCGACGGGGCGTCCGTACTGCCGCTGAGCAGCGGCGTGTCCCTTTTCTGACGGTTGCTCGAAAGGCCCGTCCGGGCCCTGTCCGGCGTGTCGTGGCGGGCTTCCGGGGGTTGCCGGAGGTAAGGGGAAGTTCCACTCGTCCGCCGTACGGGTGGACCGTGCGGGCGGGGGTGACGCGCCCTGCTCCGCCCGGACCAGTCGCGGGCGCGGCGCCGTCGCGAAGAGATCGCGCGGGAGGGGCTCGGCGGGCGGTGATCGGGAGTAGCATCCGGGGAGAGGCGAACGTGGTCCGGATCACACGTGAGGGAGCAGGGCCCATGGCGTACACGACCGACGAGACGCTGACCGTTCTCGTCTACAGCCACGACCGAACCACCCGTGAGCAGGTGCTGACCGCTCTCGGGCGGCGGCCCGCGGAGGACCTCCCGGAGCTGGCCTACCTGGAGTGCGCGACCACCCCCGCGGTGCTCAAGGCGCTGGAGAAGGGTGGCGTCGACCTCTGCGTCCTGGACGGTGAGGCGGTGCCGGCCGGCGGGCTCGGGCTCGCGCGGCAGCTGAAGGACGAGATCTACGGTTGCCCGCCGGTGCTGGTGCTGATCGGCCGGCCGCAGGACTCCTGGCTGGCCGCCTGGAGCCGGGCCGACGCGGCGATCTCCCAGCCGGTGGACCCGGTGGCGCTGGCCGAGGCCGCCGCCACGCTGCTGCGGGCCCGGCTGGCCAAGCGGGCGCCCGCCGCCCGTTAGGCCGGGTCCCGGCCCGGTCTCCCGCCCCGCGTCCCACCCGGCGTCTCACGACAAGAGAAGAAGGGTGAACGGCGGAGCCCCGGCGGCCCGCCGCTCGATAGGCTGACTCCGTCCCTACGTCCTTCCCCGGTGAGCCGGGGCAGCGAGAGCTGGAGTCAGCCATGGTGAACGTGCAGCCTGCGAACGGTGGTAGCGACCCCGCGCAGGTGGTCCGCTCCTGGCCGGACATCCTGTCGGCGCTGCTGAGGGGGGAGGACCTCGACCGCTCGGCCACCGCGTGGGCGATGGACCGGATCATGAGCGGCGAGGCCTCTCCGGTGCAGGTGGCCGGGTTCATGGTGGCGCTGCGGGCCAAGGGCGAGACGGTCGACGAGATCTCCGGACTGGTCGACTCGATGTACGCGCACGCCGAGCCGCTGGACATCCCCGGCCCGGCGGTGGACATCGTCGGCACCGGCGGCGACCGGGCCAAGACCGTGAACATCTCCACCATGTCCGCGATCGTCGCCGCCGCGGCCGGGGCCAAGGTGGTCAAGCACGGCAACCGGGCCGCCTCCTCGTCCAGCGGCTCCTCGGACGTGCTGGAGAAGCTGGGCATCAGCCTGGACCTCCGGCCGCGCCGGGTCGCCGAGATCGCCGAGGAGGTCGGGCTCACCTTCTGCTTCGCCGCGACCTTCCACCCGTCGATGCGGCACGCCGCGCCGGCCCGGCGCGACCTCGGGGTGCCCACCGCGTTCAACATCCTGGGGCCGCTGACCAACCCGGCCCGGGTGACGGCGCACGCGATCGGCTGCTTCGACACCCGGCTGGCGGCGCTGATCGCCGGCGTGCTCGCCCGGCGCGGTGCCACCGCGCTGGTCTTCCGGGGCGACGACGGACTGGACGAGCTGACGATCACCACCACCTCGCGGGTGTGGGTGGTCCGCGACGGCGCCGTCACCGAGACCGTGTTCGACCCGCGCGAGGTCGGCATCGAGCCGGTCGGCATCGAGGCGCTGCGCGGCGCGGACCCGGCGTACAACGCCGAGGTCGCGCGCCGGGTGCTCGCCGGGGAGCACGGGCCGGTCCGGGACGCGGTGCTGCTGAACTCGGCGGCCGCACTGGTGGCGCTGGACCTCACCGACGCCCCGCTCGTCGAGCAGATCGGCGCGGCCATGCGGCGTACCGCGGCGGCCGTCGACTCGGGTGCCGCGCGGGACCTGCTGAAGCACTGGTCGGAGGCCACCGCCCGGGTGTGACAAGGCGGTTGGGGCCCATCGGGAATCCTCCCGGTGGGCCCCGACGTGTGTCCGGGATGTGGACCCTTGTTTGACCGGGGGGCGGACCGGATCTACAGTCTTGGCCAGGTCATGAGTGACAGCGACAAGCCCCAGCTTGCTGTCCGGCAACCCTCCTTCCGTGGCGGGGTGCCCTGGGTGAGGACCGGGCCGTGCGGCGAGCCGTCCGCGTGGCAAGCGCGGACACCCGGATGACTACGCACTCCCGGGGTCCCTGACCCGTAGACGGAGTGCATCCCCGTGTCTGTTGCTACCGACCTCCTCGCCCCCCTCCCCGTTCTCGGCCACGACGTCGAGGTCCCGCTCGCCAACGGTGACAAGGTCGCCTACGCGGCGCTCGACTACGCCGCCAGCGCCCCGGCGCTCCAGCGGGTCTGGGACGAGGTCGCCGCCTACGCCCCCTACTACGGCAGCGTGCACCGCGGCGCCGGCTACCTGTCCCAGCTCTCCACCGACCTGTTCGAGCAGAGCCGCCGCACCGTCGCCGAGTTCCTGGACCTGCGCGAGGGCGACCAGGTGGTCTTCACCCGCGCCACCACCGACTCGCTCAACCTGCTGGCCGGCGCCGTCCCGGCCGGGACCCAGGTGTTCGCCTTCGAGACCGAGCACCACGCCTCGCTGCTGCCCTGGGCGCACGCCGGTCTGACCGTCACCTGTCTGCGCGCCCCCCGCTCGCACGCCGAGGCCGTCGCCGCCTTCGACGCCGCGCTCGCCGAGGCGCCCGAGGGCCCGAAGCTGCTCTGCGTCACCGGCGCCTCGAACGTCACCGGCGAGCTCTGGCCGGTCGCCGAGCTGACCAGGACCGCCCACCGGTACGGCGCCCGGGTGGTGCTGGACGCCGCGCAGCTGGCCCCGCACCACCGGGTCTCGGTGCGCGAGCTGGGGGTCGACTGGATCGCCTTCTCCGGCCACAAGCTGTACGCGCCGTTCGGCGCCGGGGTGCTGGCCGGCCGCGCCGACTGGCTGGACGAGGCCGAGCCGTACCTGGCCGGCGGCGGCGCCACCCGCACGGTGGCCCGGGAGACCGACGGCTCGGTGGCCGTGCAGTGGCACACCGGCCCGGCCCGGCACGAGGCCGGCTCCCCGAACGTCATCGGCGTGTACGCGATCGCGGCGGCCTGCCGGGCGCTCACCGAGGCCGGGTTCGACGCGCTGGAGGCGCGCGAGCGGGCGCTGGTCGCCCGGCTGAAGGCCGGTCTGGCGGAGGTCCCCGAGGTCAGGGTGCTGAGCCTGTTCGGTGCCGACGCCGACCGGGTGGGCGTGCTGTCCTTCGTCGTCCGGGGCTGGAACAGCTCGCACTTCTCGGCCGCGCTGTCCGCGGAGTACGGCATCGGCGTGCGGGACGGCCTGTTCTGCGCCCACCCGCTGGTGCGCACGCTGCTCGGCGACGAGGAGGCCGCGCCCTCGGAGTGCGGCGCGCCGGAGGCCTCGCTGCCGGGCGAGCGCAGCCTGAACGCGATCCGGGTGAGCTTCGGCGCCGGTACTCCGGACGAGCACGTGGACCGGTTCCTGACCGCCGTCCGCGAGCTGGTCACGGACGGCGCGGCGTGGAGCTACCGGAACGAGGGCGGCCGCTGCGTCGCGGACACCCGCCGGGAGGGCTGAGGCCCCGTCGGGCTCGGCCGCGCCTCGGCTCGGTCGGGCCTCCGCTCGGTCGGGCCTCCGCCGGGCTACTCCTCCAGGCCGATCGCGAAGGCGGCCTCCAGGTCGTGCTGGGAGTAGGTGCGGAAGGCGATCTGGGTCTCGGTGTGCGCCACGCCCGGGACCTTGTTCAGCCGGCCGGGGATCACCTCGGCGAGGTCGTCGTGCCGGCGCACCCGCACCATCGCGACCAGGTCGTAGCCGCCGGTCACCGAGTAGACCTCGCTGACGCCCTCGATGGCGGCGATCGCCTCGGCGATCTCCGGGATGCGGTCGACGCTGGTCTTGATCAGGACGATGGCGGTGATCACGGTGGCGTACTCCTTTGTGAGGTGCCGCCAGGGTAGCGGGCGTCGGTCGCACCGTCGCGGGGGCGGGTGCGGCGGGGTCGGCGGGGTCGGCGCTCGGCCAGGGTGCAGGCGTAGAGGAAGCCCGCCCCGAAGCCGATCACGTGCACCAGGTACGCCACCCCCGGTCCGGCCGAGTGCACCGACCACCACTGGAGCGCGAACCAGAGGCCCAGCACCAGCCAGGCCGGGAACCGCAGCGGCAGGAAGAGCAGCAGCGGGACGAGCGTGGTGACCCGCGCGTGCGGGTGGAAGCGCAGGTAGGCGCCGAGCACGGCGGAGATCGCCCCCGAGGCGCCGATCAGCACCCGGGTCGAGTCCGCCGAGTGCGCCTCGGCCAGCGCGAAGCCGTAGGTGGTCAGCGCGCCGGCCGCCAGATAGAAGAGGAGGAACCGGGGGCGGCCGAGCCGGTGCTCCACGGCCGGGCCGAAGACGTGGAGGAAGAGCAGGTTGCCGAGCAGGTGCAGCCAGCCGGCGTGCAGGAAGAGCGCGCTGAGCACGGACAGCGCCGGGTGCTTGCCGGGGGTGGCCGAGGCCGGGCAGCCGGGTACCGGCTCGGGGGCCTCGGCCAGTTGGTCCGAGGTCAGCGGGTGACCGGTCAGGAGTTCGGCGGGGACGGCCCCCCAGCGCTGCTCGTAGCGCTGTTCGGCGCAGACCCGGGCCTGGTCCCGGCCGTAGAGCGGGTTGAGCCCCGCGGCCGGTCCGAGCAGGAAGACCGCGGTGTTCAGCGCGATCAGCGCGTAGCAGACGGCCGGAGCGGCGGCGGCCGGTCGGCCGCGGTGCGCGCCGGGGTGGGGGACCGGGATCGCCATGGGCTCCAGCATCCCCCCGGTGCCGGGCGGGCACCGCGCGGTTACGGCAGGTGGGCTACCGCCCGGGAGTGCTCGGCCGGTGGCCGGGAAGGTTGCCCCAGGCAATAGGCTTGGGGCGGGCATTCCCGCCTCCCGCCGCCGACGCCGGGGCTCCGGGGGGAGCGCCCGAGCCCGTTCAGGGACCACCCGAGAGGACCCCCGATGACCGTCCCCGCCCTGACTGCCGAGACGCGCTGGCGCTGCACGCTCTGCGGAAACCTGACCCGCTTCGACGTGACCCGGACCGCCCGGGTGACCGAGTTCCTCCACTTCGACCTGGCCGGCGAGTCCAAGGTCGAGGAGACCCAGGTGCTCAGCGAGACCGTGGAGTCGGTGCGCTGCCGCTGGTGCAACGCCGTGGACCAGGTCGAGCTGGTCGCCCGTCCCGGCGCGGAGGAGGCGGCCGAGGCCGCCGAGGCTCCCGAGCAGGGCTGACCGCCCGGTCCGTGCGGTGGGCGGTGAGCGGCGTGGCCGCCCGCCGCACGGGACAATACAGAGAGAACACGCGGAGTGTGACGGGGGTGGCGGCCGAGGGCCGTACCCCGCTGGACCAGGATCGGAGCCGAGGACGTGGTGGACGCAGCGAAGGAGCCCGCCGGGCCGCAGGGGCGGCAGCCCGCTGTGGACGCGCAGGCGCCGGACGCGGCCGTGGCCGCCCCCTCCGGCACCGAGGCCCCGGCGGAGGCGCCCGCGGGTGAGGAGTCCGGCGCCGGTGAGGAGCCGGCGGCAGCGGACGGCGGAGCAGCCGGGCCGGAGGCCGACGGGGCGTCGGCCGAGGCGCTGGACCGGCCGCTCCCCGAGGGCGTGCGCCGACGGGTGGTCGGCCTGGCCTCCGACGCGCTCGGCGGTCTGCCGCTCGGCGAACTGCCCCAGTCGCTGCGCCAGTACGCCAAGTTCACCCCCGCCCGCCGGGCCAAGTACGCGGCGACCGCGCTGGCCGCGGCGCTGGAGGCGGAGCCGGCCTTCCGGGTGCGGATAGCGGAGCGGCTGCGGCTGGGGCAGCCGGACCTGGTCAGAGCCCTGGAGGCGGGCACCGTGCCGGGCGCCGCCGACCCGATGGACGTGGCCGCGGCCGCCTACCTGGTGCGCTCCGCCGGGTGGAGCCGGCTGGTGGCCGAGGCCGGCGAGGAGGCCGAGCGGGCCGGTACCGAGGGCGCGGTCGCCGAGGCGACCCGGCTGGTCGAGAAGCTCCAGGCCGAGCTGGCCGAGCTGCGGACCACGGCCCGGTCCGACCTGGAGCGGCAGCGGGCCGAGTCGGAGGACGTCCGCAAGGAGGCCGAGTCGCTGCGCCGGCGGCTGCGTTCGCTGGAGAGCGACACCCGTCGGGCGCAGGCGGAGACCCGGAAGGTCGCCGCCGAGCTGGAGGCGGTCAGGGCGCAGGCGGCGGCCGAGCGCGGCGCCGCGGAGACGGAGGCGCGGCGGCTTCGGCACCGGGTCACGGAGCTGGAGAACTCCGCCGAGCAGGGCCGGCGCTCCGCCCGCGAGGGGCGCGGGGTCGAGGACATGCGGCTGCGGCTGCTGCTGGACACCGTGCTGCAGTCGGCCCAGGGCCTCCAGCGGGAGCTGGCGCTGCCGGTCTCCCAGATCCGTCCGGCGGACCTGGTGGAGGCGGTGGTGCCGGGCGCGGCCTCGCCGCACGACGTGGCCCGGCGCGGGCTGGCCGAGGACGACCCGGCGCTGCTGGACCAGCTGCTGGCGATCCCGCAGGTCCATCTGGTGGTGGACGGCTACAACGTCACCAAGACGGGCTACCCGACGCTGCCGCTGGAGCAGCAGCGGATCCGGCTGCTGGGCGGACTGGCGATGCTGGCGCAGCGCACCCAGGCGGAGGTCACCTGTGTGTTCGACGGCCAGGACCTCGACGTGCCGGTGATCATGGCGCCGCCGCGCGGGGTGCGGGTGCGGTTCAGCCGGACCGGTGAGACGGCGGACGAGCTGATCCGCCGACTGGTCCGGGCGGAGCCGCAGGGCCGCCCGGTGGTGGTGGTCTCGGCGGACAAGGAGGTGGCGGACGGCGTGCGGAAGGCTGGCGCGCGCCCCGTCGCCTCGGTGCTGCTGCTGAACCGGCTGGCCCGACCGTAGCTCCCGGACGCCGCGCACCGACGGTCATGACGGCTGGTCAGCGCCGGGATTGCGGTCATGTGCGGGTTTCGTGAAGTCCGGGTGCGGGCGGCAGGTTCAGGCAATCGTGGGAGTGGCGCGAAACGTGGATCTTCACTAGGGTCTGGCGTCAAACCTATTTTCCGGATTCTCACCCCATCGGGTGAGGCCATTGGAAGAAGGAGCCGGTCCTTTTGGCCTCCCACCGCCGTCCCAAGCAGCCGAGCCGCGCGCGGGTCTCCGTGCTCACCGCGGCCGCTGCGACCGCGGTCGCTCTCTCCGCCCAGGTCGCCGCCCACGCAGCGCCGAGCCCGTCCCCGAAGAAGGACGACGTCAAGGCGCAGATCGACCAGCTGAACGAGGAGGCCGAGCAGGCCACCGAGCGGTTCAACGGCGCCAAGGAGCGGGCCGACCAGCTGCGCAAGCAGGCGGACCAGCTCCAGGACCAGGTCGCCCGCGGCCAGGAGCAGATGACCCAGCTTCAGGCGGGGCTGGCCGAGGTGGCGGGCGAGCAGTACCGCACCGGCGGCATCGACCCGTCCGTCCAGCTGATGCTCACCTCCGACCCGTCCGGCTACCTGGACAAGGCCTCCAGCGTGCAGCAGGCCAGCTCCAGCCAGGCCGAGGCGCTCAAGGGTCTGCAGGACCAGCAGCGCCGGCTCGACCAGCAGAAGGTCGAGGCGGCCGCCGTGCTGGCCTCGCTGGACACCACGACCAAGGACCTGAACCAGTCCAAGGCCGAGGTCGCCAAGAAGCTCAAGGACGCCCAGGACCTGCTGAACTCGCTCAGCGCCGCCGACCGCGCGGCCGTGAAGGCGGCGCAGCAGCAGTCCGACCGTGCCTCGCGCGGCAGCGAGCGCACCGATCCGGGCAGCCTGCCGCAGGCCAGCGGCATGGCCGGGGCCGCGGTCTCCAACGCGATGGGCAAGCAGGGCTCTCCGTACGTCTGGGGTGCCACGGGTCCGAGCACCTTCGACTGCTCCGGCCTGATGGTCTGGGCGTACGGGAAGGCCGGCGTCTCGCTGCCGCGGACCTCGCAGGCGCAGGGCAACTACGGCAGCAAGGTCTCCTCGCTGGCCGAGGCCCAGCCGGGCGACCTGATCATCTACCGCCCCGACCGCAGCCACGTCGGTATGTACATCGGCAACGGCATGGTGGTCCACGCGCCGCACACCGGTGACGTGGTGAAGGTGATGAAGGCCGACGCCATGCCGATCAACACGATCCGCCGGGTCTGACGGCCCGCCACGACACCCCCGGGGGCGGTTTTCGGCCCCTGTGATCAGCGCCACCCCCGATCGGGGGTGGCGTTGGGGTTTGGGTCGGGCGTTGGGCCGTCCAGGTGGAAATGATCAGCCTGATGTGGGGATGTGATCACACTCGGTCATATTCACAAAGGAACTTGGGTATTCTTCTGGCTTTTTTCTGACAAGGATTTGAACGGATCACGGATCTGTTACTAGGGTCGTGCTTCGAACCTCGCACAGTCGATCACCCAGCCTGGGTGGCGGTGGGGTTCGCCGCCGAGTTCGCGAAGCAGCCGGGCGGGGCCTCAGGTGCCCGTCCGAACCAGACCCAGCAGTCGGGGGTCAGCTGTGGAGCGGAGCCGGGGAACCACGTTCCTCCGGGGTGAATCGGCGCCAGGTCGGCCGCTCGCGCGGACGGTGAGGCGTCGTAGGGCACGCTTCCGCCCGAACCCGTCAGCTCACCCGGTAGGCGGATGAGGAAGAAGGAGTCCGCCTTCGTGGCGTCCCATCGTCGTCCCAAGCCCGCCGGCCGCACCCGGGTCTCGATCATGACCGGTCTGGCCGCCGCTGCCGTCGCCCTCTCCGCGCAGTCCGGCGCCCACGCCGACCCCGCGCCGACCAAGGACCAGGTCAAGGAGCAGGTCGACCAGCTCAACGAGCAGGCCGAGGTCGCGACCGAGAAGTACAACGGCGCCCAGGCCAAGCAGCAGGAGCTGCAGAAGCAGGTCGCCGAGCTGCAGGACAAGGTGGCCCGCCAGCAGTCCGTGGTGACGGAGGCCCAGGGCGGCCTCTCCGAGATCGCCGGTGAGCAGTACCGCACCGGCGGCATATCGCAGACCGTCCAGCTGATGCTGTCCTCCAGCCCGGACAACTTCCTCAGCCAGGCCGACGCCCTGAACCAGGCCGGTTCCACCCAGTCCGGCGCGCTGAAGGAGCTCCAGGAGCAGCAGCGCAGGCTCGACCAGGACCGCACCGAGACCCAGACCAAGCTCGGCGAGCTGGAGGCCACCACCCAGCAGCTGAAGACCTCGAAGGACGAGGTCCAGGGCAAGCTGGCGAAGGCCCAGCAGCTGCTCAACACGCTCACCGAGCAGGAGCGCCAGGCGCTCCGCGCGGCCGAGGAGAAGGCCGCCGCCGAGGCCAAGGCGAAGGCGGACGCCGCGAAGGCCGAGGCCGCCAAGGCCGCCAAGGCGAAGGCGGACGCCGAGCGCGCCACCCGGGACACCAACCGCAGCGACCTGAGCGCGCCCGCGTCGGCGCCGGCGGCCTCCGCTCCCGCCGCCGCGGCCAAGCCGGCCGCTCCCGCCGCCAACGGCTCGCGCGCCGCCGCCGCGATCGCCGCCGCCGAGAGCAAGCTCGGCGCCCCGTACGTCTACGGCGCCACCGGCCCGAACTCCTTCGACTGCTCCGGCCTCACCGGCTGGGCGTACGCCCAGGCGGGTGTGTCGCTGCCGCGCACCTCGCAGGAGCAGGCCAACGCCGGTACCCGGATCGGCTCGGACATCTCCCAGGCCCAGCCCGGCGACCTGGTGATCTTCTACGGCGACCGCCACCACGTCGGCATCTACGTCGGCGGCGGCCAGGTCATCCACGCCCCGAAGCCGGGCGCGTCGGTCCGCTACGAGTCGGCGTCCAACATGCCGGTCAACACCATCGTGCGCCTCTGACCCCAGGGTCGGCAGGCTCCTCGCAGGCCCGGTCTCCCCCGAGGGGAGGCCGGGCCTGCGGCTTTCCCCCGGTCACCGGGAACTCCGGCGGGCGAACCGGTCTGATGTCCGATCGGTGACTGAATATTCGGGTTCGGAGGGGTTTGGAAACGGTTGCCCCGACTCGCTAACGTCTGCCACCGGACGCCCGCTTCGACAGCCGCACGGTCCGGTGCGGCGGCGGGTCCCGGCCCAGGATCGGAGCCGACGTCGGATGACCGCGCACCGCCGTTCCCCGCTGTCAGGTGTCCACACGCTCGCCCGGGCGCTGGTGCTCACCGCGGCGGCCACCACCGTGCTGGGCGTGGCGACCGGCGGCACCGCGCAGGCGGCTCCCGGCGCGCCCGACGCCCCGGCCAACCGCAAGGACGTCAAGGCCCAGGTGGAGCAGCTCTACGACGAGGCCGAGCAGGCCTCGGAGCGGTTCAACGCCGCCCAGGAGGCCCAGCAGCGGCTCCAGCACGAGACCGGCACGCTCCAGCAGCAGATCGCCCTCTCCCAGGACGAGCTCAACCAGCTGCGCGGCGACCTCGCCACGGTGGCCGGGGCGGAGTACCGGGGCGGCGGGATGGCGCAGACCGTCCAGCTGATGCTCTCCACCGACCCGGAGGGCTACCTCTCCCGGGCCCGCACCCTCGACCAGGCCGCCGAGCGGCAGAACGAGACCCTGCACGAGGTGCTGGGCCGTCAGCGGGTGCTCGACCAGCGCCGGGCCGAGGCCTCGGCCAAGCTCTCCGAACTGGAGGAGACCCGCAGGGCGCTGGCCGAGGGCAAGCAGCAGATCCAGCAGCGGCTCGCCAAGGCGCAGCGGCTGCTCAACAGCCTCGGCGCCACCGAACGCGCCCGGCTCACCGCCCAGGACGCCCGCGAGGCCGAGCAGCGCGCCACCCGCGGCACCGACCGGCTCGACCTCGGCACCACCCCGCCCGCCTCCGAGCGCGGCGGCGCCGCGCTGGCCGCCGCGGTACGGATGATCGGCTCGCCCTACGTCTACGGATCCACCGGGCCCAAGGCGTTCGACTGTTCCGGTCTGATGTACTACAGCTGGCGGCAGGCCGGAGTGACCCTGCCGCGCACCTCGCAGGCCCAGGCGTTCGCCGGCCGGCGGGTCAGCATCTCCGAAGCACGGCCGGGAGACCTGGTGATCTTCTACCGGGACATGCACCACGTCGGGATGTACGCCGGCGGCGGGGTGATCGTGCACGCCCCCTACCCGGGGGCCCGGGTGCGCTACGAGAGCGTCAACGCCATGCCGGTCGCGGGGGTGATCCGGCTCTGAGCCGCCCGGACCCCGCCGGCGGCCGCGGCCTCTCCCGGCGCACCGCCCTGCTGCTCGCGGCCGGCGGCCTCGCCCAGCTGTCGCTCCCCGGTGCCGTCCCCGCGCGGCCCGCCGCGGCGGCCTCGGACGAGTACGCCGAGGTCTCGGCGCAACTCGCGGAGCGGGCCCGGACGCTGGGCGCGGGGCCGCCCCCGCTGCCGCTGCGGGCCGGCTACCGGAACCTGCTGCTGGGCCCGGTCGACCGGTCCGGGCGGTCCACCGCCACCGCCGAGCTGACCGTCACGGTGACCGGGTACGACGAGCAACCGGTGGTGCACCCGCGCCGGCTGACGCTGCTGCGTACCGCCGGCGGTCGGCGGATCGAACGCGAGGAGGGCGCCGGCGGGCCGCCGCCGCTGTGGGACCTCGGCACCGTCGGGGCCGCCGCCGGGGCGCGCTGCCTGGTGCTCGGGGTGGACGGCGCGGACGGCGCCGGTCCGGCCGGGCGCGCGGCGGCGGCCGTCGTCGGCGACCGGGCGGTGTCCGCCGTCGAGGCGCTCTGGGGCACCGCCTGGGCGGGTCGGCTGCTGCTCGAACTGCCCGCCACGGGGGAACAGTTCGCCCGGCTGCTGGCGGACGACCGGCCCGGCTGGTCGGACCTCGCCGCGGTCACCGTCTCGGCGCCCGGCGCGCCCCTGCACGCCCCGGCCGACCGGGTGCTGGTCAACCCCGAGGTGTACGCGCGGCTGAGCGACTTCGGCCGGCAGGTGGTGGTCACCCACGAGGCGGTGCATGTGGCGACCCGGGCCGACACCCGGGCCTGGACCCCGCTCTGGCTCTCCGAGGGGGTCGCCGACTGGACCGGCTACCGCGACTCCGGCCGCTCGGCCCGGCAGATCGCGCCGGAGCTGGCCCGGGACGTCGCGGCCGGACGACTGCCCGCCGCGCTGCCCGCGGACGCCGCCCTCACGGCCGGCGGGGAGGGCCTGGCGCAGGCCTACGAGCAGTCCTGGCTGGCCTGTGACCTGATCGCCCGCCGGTACGGCCCGGAGCGCCTGGTGGCGCTCTACCGGGCGGTCGGCGCGGCCGCCCCCGGGGCGGACCGGGAGGCGTGGCTGGACGGGCTGCTCCGGGGGCAGCTGGGCCTCGGGCTGGCCGGGTTCACCCGCCTCTGGCTCGCCGAGGTCCGGGCCCTGGCGGGCTGAGCCGAGCGGTCCGGGGTCGCGGGGGTCGCGGGGTCAGCGTCGTTCGCCGGGCGCGGCCGAGGGCCGGTCCATGCCGTCCAGCAGGTCCTGCTCGTACGCGATGCCGGGCCGCACCGAGAACGCGACGGCCGGCACCGGCTCCGGGCGGGGCATCACCACGGTGGCCGGGACCCGGTCGGTGCGCCGGGTCGAGCGCCAGAGCCGGACGCAGGACAGCACGGTCGCGACCAGCAGCAGCACGTTGCGCGCGGTCAGGACGGCGATCGCGCCGGGCCTGCTGGCGACCACGTCGCCGAAGACCAGCGGGAACTCCACCAGGGTCAGCGGGGTCGCGGCCAGGATCAGCAGCGCCACCGGCCGCTGGCTGGTGCCGCGCACGGTCAGGCAGACCGCCGCCGCGCCGACCAGCCAGACCAGGTACTGCGGGCTGATCACCCGGCTGGTCACGGTGAAGATCAGCAGCGCGGCGAGCGCCGCGTCGTACATGGTGGCGGCGTTGCGCCGGCGGGCGGTGAACCGCCACAGCAGCAGCCAGCCGAAGCCGAGCACGGTCCCGGCCAGCATCACCTTGCTGACCAGCGGCACCCACGGCCCGAGCATCTCGACCGAGCCGTAGTTCATCATCACCTTGCCGTCCCAGCTCCCGGCGATCCGGGCGAAGTGGATCGGCAGCGCGCCGACCGACTCCACCTCGATGCCCCGGTCCTTCTGGAACGTCAGGAACTCGAACGCGCCGTTCATCCCCGCGGCCAGCAGGAAGCCGATCGAGGCGGTCGTGGCGGCCGCGGCCGTCCAGGAGCGCCGGGTGCGGCGGCCGGAGGGGGTGCCGATGAGGCCGAGCAGCGGCCAGATCTTGACGATGCCGCCGAGCCCGAGCAGCAGGCCGCCGATCGCCGGGCGGCGGATCAGCGCCAGCAGACCGGCCACCGCGATCGCGGTCACGATCACGTCGTAGCGGTTGTAGATCATCGGGCCCAGCAGCGGCACGCCGGCCACCCAGACCCAGGCACCGGTCAGGGCCCGGCCCTTGCGCAGCCCGGTGCGGACCAGCAGGCCCATCGCGAGCGCGTCGGCGATGCCGCAGATCACCCAGAACGAGACCAGGTACGACCAGGGCAGCAGGCCGGGCAGCAGGATCACCAGGGCGGCGCCGGGCGGGTACTGCCAGGTGACGTCGTCCAGCGGGAAGGTGCCGGTCTGCAGCACGCCGTACCAGCCGTGGTAGATCAGCCAGACGTCGGCGGTGATGTCCCCGCCGGGCATCCGCAGTACGCCGGTCACCAGGAGGATCAGCAACGTCCGGGTGGCCACCCAGCTCGCGCCGAGCGCCAGCAGCGCGCCGGAACGGCCGGAGGGGCGCGTGGTGCGCTGCACGGGCTCGCGGCGGACGGCGAGCGCCGTGCCGGAGCCCTCGGCGCCGCTGGGTGTACCGGACTCGGTGGCCGGGGCCAACTCCACAACGCTCCCTCGTTCGTCTCGGACGTTCCGTCGGCGGCGCCGCGCGACGGACGCCCGGGCAGTCCGGGCGGGTCGGGACCGGCCGCCACCGCGGGGCCGGGCCGGACACGCCGACCACCCTTGTCCTAGGACAGACCCGGGGAGGGAACGGTTGCCTTGCGTGGATCCGTTCCCGGCGGGTCGTCGTGTTGACCTATCGTACGGATCACCCAGCGGTACACCGAGCACCCCCCGACCGAGCGAGCCGTGGCCTGATGCACAAGACCTTGATCGTCACCAACGACTTCCCGCCGAGGCCCGGCGGTATCCAGGCCTTCGTGCACAACATGGCCGTCCGTCAGCCCGCAGGAAGCGTCGTGGTGTACGCCTCCACCTGGCGCGACGGCACCGAGGTCGCGCGCTTCGACGCCGAGCAGCCCTTCCCGGTGGTCCGGGACCGCACGAAGGTGATGGTTCCCACACCCCGGGTCACCCGGCGGGCCGCCGAGATCCTGCGGGCGGAGGGCTGCGACTCGGTCTGGTTCGGCGCCGCCGCGCCGCTCGGGCTGATGGCCCCCGCGCTGCGCCGGGCCGGGGCCGGCCGGCTGCTCGGCATGACCCACGGGCACGAGGCCGCCTGGGCCCAGCTGCCGGTGGCCCGGCAGCTGCTGCGCCGGATCGGCGAGGGCACCGACGTGCTCACCTACCTCGGCGAGTACACCCGCTCCCGGATCGCCGCCGCGGTCGGCCCGGAGCCGGCCGCGCGGATGGCGCAGCTGCCGCCCGGCGTGGACGAGCGGACCTTCCACCCGGACTCCGGCGGCGCCGCGGTGCGCGAGCGGCTCGGGCTGGCGGACCGCCCGGTGGTGGTCTGCGTCTCCCGGCTGGTGCCGCGCAAGGGGCAGGACACCCTGATCGAGGCGATGCCGCAGATCCTCGCCGAGGTGCCGGACGCCGTACTGCTGATCGTCGGCGGCGGCCCGTACCGGGCGGAGCTGGAGAAGCTGGTGGACGCCCGGGGCGTGCGCTCCGCCGTCCGGTTCACCGGCTCGGTGCCCTGGGAGGAGCTGCCCGCGCACTACGGCGCCGGCGACGTCTTCGCCATGCCCTGCCGCACCCGGCGCGGGGGACTGGACGTCGAGGGGCTCGGCATCGTCTACCTGGAGGCCTCGGCGACCGGCCTGCCGGTGGTGGCCGGGGACTCCGGCGGCGCGCCGGACGCGGTGCTGGAGGGCGAGACCGGCTACGTGGTGCCGGGCGGCACGCCCTCGGCCGCGGCGGAGCGGATCGTCCGGCTGCTGCGGGACGAGGAGCTGCGGCGGCGGATGGGCGAGGCCGGGCGGCGCTGGGTGGACCGCTCCTGGCGCTGGGACCTGCTGGCCGGGCGGCTGACCTCGCTGCTGGCGGGCTGAGCGCCCGGGCCCGACGCGCACGCGGCCCGCTCCCGGACGTCCGGGAGCGGGCCGCGTGCGTGCGTGCGGGTCCTACTTGCGGTAGATCGCCTCGACGTCGGCCGCGTAGTCCTTCAGCACGACGTTGCGCTTGAGCTTGAGCGAGGGCGTCAGATGGCCGCTCTCCTCGGAGAAGACGGTGTCGAGCAGCCGGAACTTCTTCACCGCCTCGGCCTGCGAGACCGCCGCGTTGCCGTCGTCCACCGCCTGCTGGAGGGCGGCCAGCAGGTCCGGGTCCTCGCGCAGGTCGGCCACCGAGGCGCCGGCGGGCTTGCCGTTGAGCTGCTTCCAGTTCGGGAAGAAGTCCTCGTCGACGGTGATCAGACAGGCCACGAAGGGCTTGCGGTCGCCGACCACCATGACCTCGCCGACCAGGGCGTGGGCCCGGATGCGGTCCTCGATCACGGCCGGGGCGACGTTCTTGCCGCCCGCGGTGACGATGATCTCCTTCTTGCGGCCGGTGATCGTCAGATAGCCCTCGTCGTCCAGCGAGCCGATGTCCCCGGTGGCGATCCAGCCGTCCTTCAGGGTGTCGGCGGTGGCCTGCGGGTTGTTCCAGTAGCCGGTGAAGACGTGCGGGCCCTTGAAGAACACCTCGCCGTCCTCGGCGATCCGGACGGCGGCGCCGGGGACGGGCTGGCCGACCGTGCCGATCTTCGGCTTGTCCCACGGGTTGAAGGCGGTGGCCGCGCAGGTCTCGGTCAGGCCGTAGCCCTCCAGCACGGTGAAGCCGATGCCCCGGTAGAAGTGCCCGAGCCGCTCGCCGAGCGGGGCGCCGCCGGAGATCGCGTGGGTGGCCCGGCCGCCGAGCGCGGCCCGCAGCTTGCTGTAGACCAGCTTGTCGAAGACGGCGTGCTTGAGCTTGAGCAGCAGGCCCGCGCCGCCCGCGTCCAGCGCCCGGCTGTAGGCGATCGCGGTGTCGGCGGCCTTGTCGAAGATCTTGCCCTTGCCGTCGGCCTGCGCCTTGGCCCGGGCGGTGTTGTACACCTTCTCGAAGACCCGGGGCACACCCAGGATCAGCGTCGGCCGGAAGGCGGCCAGTTCGGCGGTGACGTCCCGGATGTCGGAGACGTGGCCGAGCTTGATCGGGGCCATCGCCGGGGCGATCTCGGCGATCCGGGCGAGCACGTGGGCCAGCGGCAGGAAGAGCAGGACGGAGCTCTCGCCGGTGCGGAACAGCGGGGCCAGGCGCTCCACCACGTTGCCGCACTCGGCCATGAAGTTGCCGTGGGTCAGCTGACAGCCCTTCGGGCGGCCGGTGGTGCCCGAGGTGTAGACGATGGTGGCGATCGAGTCGGGGCCGGCCGTCGAGCGGCGCTCCTCGACGGTGGCGTCGGCGACCTCGCGGCCCGACTCGGCCAGCGCGGCGAGCGCGGGGCCCTCGATCTGCCAGGTGTGCCGCAGCTCCGGCAGCCGGTCCCGGACGTCCGCGACCACCGCGGTGTGGGTCGCGGTCTCGGTGAACACCGCGACCGCCCCGGAGTCGCCGAGGATCCACTCGACCTGCTCGGCGGAGGAGGTCTCGTACACCGGCACGGTGATCGCGCCGGCCGTCCAGATCGCGAAGTCCAGCAGCGTCCACTCGTACCGGGTGCGGGACATGACGCCCACCCGGTCGCCCGGCTCGACACCGGCGGCGATCAGGCCCTTCGCGGCCGCCCGCACCTCGACCTGGAACTGGGCGGCGGTCAACTCCTGCCACTGGCCGTCCACCTTGCGGCTGAGCACCGCGACATCGGGGTGCCGCTCGGCGTTCTGCTGCACGAGGTCGGAGAGGTTACCGCCGCTCGGTACCTGGTAGAGGGCCGGAAGGCTGAAGTCGAGCAAGACTGCTCCTCGTTCGCGACGCTGCGGGACGGCAGGACGTTACTGCCCGGTAGGCAGCTTCGACCAGGGGGGTCGGCTCCGGTGTTCGAAGTGTCACACCTTGACCCGTCCGACCAGGTCGGGACCGGGTCGTTCGAATGGCACCCTACGACAGCCCGGAGGTGACCGGCCGGTAGCCGTCGGCCACGGACCGTGTGCTCCTGCGGCGGGGCGCACCCGGGCGCCCCGGGGCGCACCGAAGGACCGGCCGGATCGCGGGGCGCGATAGCCTGCTCCGGGCGCACCCGGCCGAGCAGGCTCGGCCGGACCAGCACGGGACGACGCGGAGGGCCATTCCATGGCGGAGCACACCAGGTCGAGCATCACCATCGACGCGACCCCGGCGACGGTCATGGCCGTGATCGCCGACTTCGCCGCCTACCCGGCCTGGACCGGCGAGGTCAAGGAGATCGAGGTCCTGGAGACGGCGGAGGACGGCCGCGCCGCCCAGGTCCGGCTGGTCCTCGACGCCGGCGCCATCCGCGACGAGCACGTGCTCGCCTACACCTGGGACGGCGACCGCGAGTGCGCCTGGACCCTGGTGCGCAGCCAGATGCTCCGCTCGCTCGACGGCTCCTACACCCTGGCCCCGCTCGGCGCCGACCGCACCGAGGTCACCTACCAGCTCGCGGTGGACGTCAAGATCCCGATGCTGGGCATGATCAAGCGCAAGGCCGAGAAGGTCATCATCGACCGCGCCCTGGCCGGCCTGAAGAAGCGGGTCGAGGACACCGCCGCCGGCAAGGCGCTCTGAGGCCCGGCGGCGCGGACGGACAGGGGCGGCACGGCATGACGGCGACACGCACCATCCTGGTCAGCGGCGACCCGGCGGCGCCCGAGGTGGCCGCCGCCACCGCCCTGCACGCCGCCCGGCAGGGCCGGCGCACCCTGCTCCTCGCGGCCGACGACCCGCACCGCACCCTGGACGCCGTCCTCGGCGTCCGGCTGGAGGCCGAGCCGGCCGGGTACGCGCCCGGCCTGGCCGTCGCCAGGACCGACGAGCAGGCCGCCTTCCGGCACGCGCTCGACGAGATCGGCGGCCGACTCAAGCCCGCGCTCGACCTGCTCGGCGCCGACCCGCTCGACCCCGAGGAGCTCACCGCGCTCCCCGGCACCGCCCGGCTCGCCCTGCTCCGGGCCCTGCCCGCCGTCGAGGCCGACGTCCTGGTGGTGCTCGCCCCGCCGCCCGCCGATCTGATCGCCACCCTCGCCCTGCCCGAGCAGCTGGAGCGCTACCTGGCCCGGCTCGTCCCCGAGCAGCGCCAGGCCGCCCGGGCCCTGCGTCCCCTGCTGGCCGGCCTGGCCGGGGTCCCGATGCCCGCCGACTGGCTGTACGAGACGCGCGCCAAGGCCGCCGGCGCGCTCGCCGCGGCCCGCGCCGCGATCACCGCTCCCGGCACCAGCGTCCGCCTGGTCACCGCCGCCGACGCCCACCCCTTCGCGGAACTGCGGCGGATCCGGGCCGGCCTCGCCCTGCACGGCCACCGCCCGGACGCCGTGGTGGTGCACGGGGTGCTGCCGGACGCCGCCACCGACTCGCCCGACCCGTGGCTGGCCGCCCTCGCCGGGCGCCGCCGGGACGAGCTGACCGCGCTGGCCGCCACCCTGGACGACGTCCCGCTGCTCACCACCGGGCCCGCCGAGGCCACCCTGGAGGCCGTCGCCGACCGCCTCTACGGCACCGGGGCCGGCCCGGAGGCGCGGGCCGCCGAGGCGTGGACCGTCGAGGACCGGCGGGCCGCGGACGGTCTGCTGGTCTGGCGCCTGGAACTGCCGGGTGCCGCGCGGGAGGACCTCGACCTGGTCCGGCGCGGGGACGAGCTGGTGGTCGGCCTGGGCGCGCACCGCCGGGTGCTGGCCCTGCCGTCGGCGCTGCGGCGCTGCACGGTCGCGGGCGCGGGCCTGCAGGACGGGGTGCTGGCGATCCGCTTCGCGCCGGACCCGGCTCTCTGGCCGAGATAGTCGCCCGCTCGCCTCCGGGGCGCTCCTGTCCGGTGCCGACGGTCGGCGCTCCGATGCCCCTTCGTTCCTCAGGGGCCTCCTCGCGCTCTCCCTTTCGGCACCGGCGCGCCCCTTCGGCTCGGGGCGGGAGTCGCCCGCTCGCCTTCTTCGTGGGGCTCGGGGCGTGGGGCTCGGGGCAGTGGTCGCCCGCTCGCCTTCCGTGCGGGAGGCCCAACGGGGTCCGGTAGCGTCGGGGCGGGTGGCCGCGGGCGCGGGCACCGTTGTTGAGGAGGCGCGCGCGATGACCACCACCGACCGGACCGAGCCCACCGCCGAGCACCCGTTCGGGCCGGAACTGGGCCCGCTGGTGGACGAGGTGCGCCGGTTCGCCTCCGTCGTCGGCGAGAAGGCCCAGGAGGCGAGCGCCGAGACGCTGATCTCGCTGGCCGGGCTGGCCGACCGGCTGCGCGAGAAGCAGCCCGAGGTGTACGACCACCTCGCCTCCGCCGGTACCGGCCTGGCCGCCGCCGGGGCCGAGCTGCTGGCCGCCTACCGGGCCGCGGTCGCGGGGCACGAGCACCGCTGGACCGCCGGGGAGCCGACCCGCACCGAACGGGTGGACCTCGACGACGCAGCTGAGGGACCGTCCGCCAAGCAGTGAACCCCTGATCCCCTCCGGGTCACGTCCTGGCTTCACCCTGTGATGCCACCGGTGAAAATGTACGACTTTTGAAGGGGCTCGGCCGGGTCGGGTGCGGATTGTCTTCGGTTAATGTATGCGACGGTGTGTACGGGGGCTTGGTTGGGCGGTAGCGTTCCGTCCAGCGGGAACGAGTGAATAGCTGAGGGACACATGGCTCTGACCATCGGCGTCGACGTCGGCGGGACCAAGATCGCGGCAGGCGTGGTCGACGAGGCCGGCGAGATCCTGGCCCGGACCAGGGTGCCCACCCCGGCCGACCCGCAGTGGGCGGTCGACGCCATCGCGCAGGCCGTGCGCGAACTCAAGGAGCAGTACCCCGAGGTGACCGCGGCGGGCATCGGGGCCCCCGGCTTCGTCGACCGCGAACGCTCGACGGTGATCTTCGCCCCCAACATCGACTGGGAGGACGAGCCCCTGCGCGGCCGGGTCGAGGAGCTGACCGGCCTGCCCGCGGTGGTCGAGAACGACGCCAACTGCGCCGCCTGGGCCGAGTACCGCTTCGGTGCCGCGGCCGGCCACAGTGACATGGTGCTGATCACCGTCGGCACCGGCATCGGCGGCGGCCTCGTCCTGGACGGCCGGCTGCACCGGGGCCGGTTCGGCGTGGCCGGCGAGATCGGCCACCTCAACATGGTCCCGGACGGCCTGCCCTGCGGCTGCGGCGGCCGGGGCTGCTGGGAGCAGTACGGCTCCGGCCGCGCCCTGCGGCGGTACGGGCGGGAGCGCGCCGCCGAGGACACCGTGCGCGGCAAGCGGATGCTGGAGCTCAACGACGGCGTCGCCGAGACCATCCGCGGCATCCACATCACCCAGGCCGCCGAGGAGGGCGACCCGCTCGCCCTGGAGTGCTACGCCGAGCTGGCCGACTGGCTGGGCCGGGGGATGGCCGACCTCGCGGCGCTCTTCGACCCGGCCGTCTTCGTGCTCGGCGGCGGTGTCTCCGACTCCGGCCGACTGCTGCTCGACCCGGTCGCCAAGGCCTTCGAGCACTACCTGACGGGCGGGGTGCACCGCCCGCGCGCCGAGGTGGTGCTCGCCTCCACCGGTTCGGCCGCCGGGATCGCCGGCGCGGCCGACCTGGCCCGCACGGTCTGACCCGTCCCCCCGCACCGCCGACGGCGGCCCGGTCCCGCGCGGACCGGGCCGCCGTCGTTCCCGCTCCGTCGGGAGGTGTCGCTCCGCCGGGCGGTGTCGCGCCGTCGGCGGGCCCGGCGGTCCGGGCGGTAGCGTCGTCCGGGACGCCCAGGGGAGGACCACCGATGACCACCGCACCGGCCGAACTTCCGCCGCCCGCACCGGGCCGGCTCCGGCTGCTCAGCTACAACGTCCGCTCCCTGCGGGACGACCGGCGGGCGCTCGCCCGGGTGGTCCGGGCCTGCGAGCCGGACCTCGTCTGCGTACAGGAGTCGCCGCGCTACTGGCGCCCCGAGGGGCAGGCCGCCTGGCTCGCCCGGGCGACCGGCACCGTGGTGCTGAGCGGCGGCGGCCGGATCGCGGCCGGGCCGCTGCTGCTCGGCCGGCCGGGCGTCCGGGCGCGGGCCGTCCACGACCGGCTGCTGCCGAAGACCAGGGGGCTGCACGCGCGCGGCTTCGCGACCGCGCTGGTCGAGGTGGCCGGCGCGGCGCCGTTCACCGTCACCAGCTGCCACCTCAGCCTGGACGCGGACGAGCGGCTGCGGCAGTTCGGACTGCTCGCCGGACAACTGCGGCACGCCGGCCCGGGCGTGATCGCCGGGGACTTCAACGAGCACCCGGACGGGCCCGGCTGGCGGTCGCTGGCCGAGCGGCTCCAGGACGGGTACACGGTGGCCCCCTGGGGCGGCGAGATGACCTCCGTGCCGGAGAACCCCTACCAGCGGCTCGACGCCGTCTTCGCCACCCCCGACATCGAGGTGCTGGCCTGCGGCGTCCCGCACGGGCTGCCCGGTGTCACCGGGGCCGACCTGCTGGCCGCCACCGACCACCTGCCGGTCCTGGCCGTGCTCCGCCTGCCCGCGCCGGGGGCCGGTCCCACCGACCGCTGACACGCCCGCGCGGCGCGGCACCCTCCCGGGTGCCGCGCCGCGCGGGTGCGCACTGCCGGGGGAGTGCTACGGGCAGCTGATGACGGTGTCGCCCGCCGCCGCCGTGCAACTGTCGGTGCCGGAGCCGCCGTTCAGGGTGTCGGTGCCGGGGCCGCCGTTGAGCGAGTCGTTGCCGATGCCACCGGTCAGCCGGTCGTTGCCGAGGCCGCCGAGGAGCGTGTCGTTGCCGGACCCGCCGTCGACCGTGTCGTTGCCCGAGCCGGCGTAGACGGTGTCGTTGCCGCCGCCCGCGTTGACCGTGTCGTTGCCGCCGAGGGCGCAGATGACGTCGCTGCCGCCGGTGCCGACCAGGGTCTCGCCGTTGGCGGTACCGATGATCGTGCAGCCGTGGGCGTTGTTGACGCCGGTGTTCGTGGTGGCGGTGTTGTTGGCCGGGACGGGGTCGCTCTGGGTGGCGCCGACGGTGGCGGTGTCGGTGAGGGTGCCGGTGGCCCGGGGCTCGACGGTCACCGTGACGGTGGTGCTCGCGCCGGCAGCGAGGGTGCCGAGGGCGCAGTTGGCGGCGGTGGCGGTGGTGGTGCAGCTGCCCTGGCCCGGGGTGGCCGAGACCACGGTGCCCGGGCCGGTGAGCGAGTCGGTGAGGGAGACGCCGGTGGCGCTCTGGCCGGTGCCGCGGTTGGTCACCGTCACGGTGTACGCCGGGGTGTCGCCGATGCTGGTGGTGCTCGGGGCGCTCCTGGTGACGGCCAGGTCGACACCGGTCGGGGCGCTCACCGCGGTGGTGGCGGTGGCGGTGTTGTCGGCCGGGACGGGGTCGCTCTGGGTGGCGCCGACGGTGGCGGTGTCGGTGAGGGTGCCCGCGCCGGTGGTGCGGACCGTGACCGTGACGGTGGTGCTCGCGCCGGCGGCGAGGGTGCCGAGGGCGCAGTTGGCGGTGGTCGCGGTGGTGGTGCAGCTGCCCTGGCCCGGGGTGGCCGAGACCACGGTGCCCGGGCCGGTGAGCGAGTCGGTGAGGGTCACGCCGGTGGCGGCCGCGGCGCTGTTGTTGGTGACCGTCACGGTGTACGGAGCCTGGCCGCCGGCGGTGACGGTGGCGGGACCGGTCTTGGTGACCGAGAGGTCGACCCCGGTCGGCGTGCCGGCCGCGCCGTCGTAGCGGGCGAGGGCCGCGTCACCGTTGCTGAAGCCGGCCGCGAGGATCCGGCCGTCCGCCTGGACGGCGGTGCCGAGGGCCTGGTCGAAGCCCCCGCCGAAGTCGGTGGTGGTCCTGCCGTCGCCGCTGAAGCCGGTGTCCAGGGCGCCGCTCGGGGTGTAGCGGGCGAGCGCGAAGTCACTGGCGCCGCCCGACGCCGTGGAGCCGACGGCGACGATCGCGCCGCCGGACTGCACCGCGACGCCGTAGGCGGCCTCGCTGCCGCCGAAGTCGGTGGTGACCTTGCCGTCGGTGTCGAAGCCGCCGTCGAGGTTGCCGGCGCTGTTGTAGCGGGCCAGCGCGAAATCGTTGCCGGTGTACCCGGCGGCGACGATCTTCCCGTCGGGCTGCAGGGCCACCGCGTGGGCGAACTCGACGCCGCCGAACGTGGTGGCGACCTTGCCGTCGCCGCTGAAGCCGGGGTCCAGGGCGCCGCTCGCGGTGTACCGGGCGAGAGCGAAGTCGTAGTTGCCGCCGCCGCTGCCGGTGTACCCGGCGGCGACGATCCTTCCGTCGCTCTGCACCGCCACGGCGCGGGCCGCGTCGGCGCCGCCGTCGAAGTCGGTGATGACCTTGCCGTCGGAGTCGAAGCCGCTGTCGAGGCTGCCGTCGGCATTGAGCCGGGCCAGCGCGAAGTCGCCCCCCGTCAGACCCGCGACGACGATCCGCCCGTCACCCTGCACCGCCGCGCCGAACGCGTCGTCGGCGCCGCCGGTGCCGAAGTCGACGGTCACCTTGCCGCCGGTGCCGAAGCCGGTGTCCAGCGAGCCGTCGGTGTTGTACCGGGCCACCGAGAACCAGCCGACGCCGCCCTCGGGCACCTCGCTGCGCCCGACCGCGACGATCCTGCCGTCGGCCTGGAGGGCGAGGCCGCGGGCCTCGTCCGAGCCGCCGGCGAAGTCCGTCGTCACCTTGCCGCCGGTGCCGAAGCCGGTGTCCGGCGAGCCGTCGGTGTTGTACCGGGCCAGGGCGAAGTCGTCGCCGGCGCCCGCGTAACCGGCCACGACGATCCGGCCGTCCGGCTGGACGACGACGCCGCGGGCCTCGTCGCCCCCGCCGCCGAAGTCGGTGGTCGTCCTCCCGCCCGTGCCGAAGGCCGGATCGAGGTCGCCGGGTGCGGCGAGTGCCGCCCCGGGGACGGCCAGTGCGAGCAGCAGGCCGGCGGCCGCGGCCGCGCCGAGCCGGGCTGATCCCGGCCACCTGCGGGTTCCGTGACCGGATCCCGGCCCGGAACCGGGACCGGGCCTGGACCCGGGCTTGGGCTCGGACTTGGACATGGGCGAACGGTCCACTTCGAGTCTCCTCGTCGTCACGCCGACCCCTGGTCCGGTGGTCCTCGTGCCGAGGTCCTCGCGGAGGCGGCGTCGCCTCACGGGTGCACCGCGCACCCGCCACCCCGGACGGGTCCCTTCGTGTACGAGGGGTGCCCGGTCCCGGGGCATCGGCACACAGCTTCGGGTCGCGCTCCGCGGTGGCCCGGCAGGTCCGGGCGCCACTGCACCCACTGGTCGCCGAACTCCACCCCGAGGAGTGACCGCGGGACGGGGCCGGAACGCCGACGGCCTCCCGGTCGGTGCCCGGGAGGCCGTGCGACGGACGCCCGGGTACGGCCGGGGGCGTGGGAAGCGGAGGGGTCAGACGACGGCGCCGCCGTGCGGGTCCTCGGGCTCGTCCTCGTCGCGGTCCTTCATCCGGACCACCAGGGTGGCGAAACCGCCGAGGAAGGAGGCCACCCCGACCCAGGCCGGCCAGCCGGAGACCTCGCGCCACACCACCGCGTCGAAGAGCAGCAGCGCCGGCCCGCCGAGCACCGCCAGCCAAGCGAACTTGGCGGTGGTGTCGGCCTCGGGCAGTGGCGGCGGCTCCGGCGGGACGAAGTGGTCCTCGTCGGTCCCCTCGGAGAGTTCGAAGTCGCGCGGCCCGGCGGAGCCGGCGGCCGGCATCACCGGCCGGCCGGAGCGGGGCCGCGGCTGGGGCGCCAGGTCGGAGAGGTCGCCGGGCTCGCCGGGGAGCCGGTCGGCGCCGGAGGGGTCCTTGAAGCCCTTGAGCTCGTTGCGCGCCCGGAGGTTCTCGACCTCGGGCCAGTTGGGGTTGTTGAGGTCCACCGGGTCGTCGAACTGGGCGACCAGCGCGGCGAAGATCTCGTCCTGCTCGGCCTGGCTGCGCTCGGGCGCGCGCCGCGTCCGGGACGGCTCGGCCGCCCCGCCGCCCTCGGCCGCCACCGGGGCGTCACCGGAGCCGGAAGCCGTGCCCGGAGCCGCGCCCGGAGCCGTGCCCGGAGCGGATCCCGTGCCCGGAGCCGTGCCGGAGCCGGGAACCGGTCCCGAACCGGACCCGGCCGTCGTCGCCTCGCCGCCCGTCGCCGGGGCCGCCGCGCCCCCGGCCGGGCCTCGGCCCGTCTGCTCGCCGTCGGCCCGCCCGGCGCCCGGCCGCGCGCCGCCCGTGGTCGCACCGTCCTCGCGGGGCGCGTCGTCCTCGCCGCCCGCCGTGCTGCTCTCGTGCACTTCCGGCCCTTCAGCCTTGGTGGTGGTCGGATTTCACCGGGATGACGCCCGCCGCGTGCGCGGGAGCCAACCGTCGGATGAAGTCCTGGGCGGCCGCGAATATTTCCCCCGCGTCGTGGTCCAGCGTCGCGACGTGGTAGCTGCGCTGGCACAGCCGCTCCGTCACATCGGTCGAGGATATCCGGGCCAGCACCAGCTCGGAGTTGGCCGCGGAGACCACGTGGTCCTGCGGACTGCGGAAGAGCAGCACCGGCTGGGTCACCCGGGGCAGCCGGGCCTGGACGTCCTTCCACAGCCGGGCCAGCGACCAGGCGGCGTGCAGCGGGGTGCGGTCGTAGGCCAGCTCGTCCGCGCCGGGCCGGGCGATGTCGTTGGCGACCCCGGGCACGCTCGGCACCAGGTGCCGCAGCACCGGCAGAATGACACTCGCGGGGTTGTCCGACCGCACCGACGGGTTGACCAGCACAAGCCCGGCGATCGTCGGCCCGTGCACGGAGGCCAGCCGCAGCGCCAGCCCGCCGCCCATCGACAGCCCGACGACGAAGACCCGCTCGCACTGCCCGGCCAGGTCGAGCAGCTCCCGCTCGACCTCGGCGTACCAGTCCTCCCAGCGGGTGAGCTGCATGTCCTGCCAGCGGGTTCCGTGGCCCGGCAGCACCGGCAGCCCGACCGTGTACCCGGCCCGGGCGAGGTCCTCGGCCCACGGCCGCAGCGACTGCGGGGAGCCGGTGAACCCGTGGCAGAGCAGGACGCCCACCGGTCCGCCCCGGTGGCGGTACGGTTCGGCACCGGGCAGCAGCGACATGGCGGGCTCCTTCGCGGGCGAGGACGCTGGAGGGTGGCGCTGGAGGTGGCGCTGGTACGAGCGGTACGCGCTGGGCGTGCGGGGGCGTGCGGGTACCGGCCGGCACCGGAAGCTGCGGAATTCGCATCGTCCCACGTGCCCGCCCGCCCCGTACACCCCCGCCGGGCACCGGGCCGCCCCGCCCCCGGGACACCCCGCCGGGGCGGGGCGGGGCACGGGCGGACACCGAAGGGCATTAGGATCGACCGGTCCGCAATACAGGAGGCCCGGGTTGTTCTACCGACTGATGAAGATGATCGTCGCGCCACTGCTTCGGATCTTCTTCCGGCCGTGGATCGAGGGTGAGGAGAACATCCCCACCGAGGGTGCCGCGATCATCGCGAGCAACCACCTCTCGTTCTCGGACTCCTTCTTCTTCCCCGCGCTGATCAAGCGCCGGGTGACCTTCATCGCGAAGGCGGAGTACTTCACCACGCCGGGCATCAAGGGCCGGCTGACCGCCGCCTTCTTCAAGGGCGTCGGCCAGCTCCCGGTCGACCGCTCGGGCGTGCGCGGCGCCGGCGAGGCGGCGATCCGCTCGGCGATCGCCGTGCTGGACCGGGGCGAGCTCTTCGGCGTCTACCCGGAGGGCACCCGCTCGCCCGACGGCAAGCTCTACCGGGGCAAGGTCGGCGGCCTGGCCCGCGTCGCCCTGGCCACCGGCGCGCCGGTCATCCCGGTCGCGATGATCGACACCGAGAAGGTGCAGCCGCCCGGCCAGGTGGTCCCCAACTTCGGCACCCGCCCGGGCATCCGGATCGGCCGTCCGCTGGACTTCTCCCGCTACCACGGCATGGAGAACGACCGCTTCATCCTCCGTTCGGTGACGGACGAGGTGATGTACGAGATCATGCGGCTGTCCGGCCAGGAGTACGTGGACATCTACGCGACCGCCGCCAAGCGGCAGCTCGCGGACGACAAGAAGAAGGCCGACGCCGAGCGCAAGGCCGTGCAGAAGGCCGAGCAGGCCGCCGCCAAGGCCGAGAAGGCCGAGGCGGAGAAGCTGGAGAAGGCCGAGCAGGAGAAGGCCGAGCAGGAGCAGCAGAAGGACAACGGGTCGGCCTGAGACGGGGCCGGGCCGGCGCCGGGGGAGGGCGACGGGGATGACGGACGGCGGCAGAGCCGGGGCGGCGCGCCCGGGCACGGTCGGCGCGGCGGTGGCGGCGGGCGGCATGTCCGTCGAACTGCCGCTCTGGCGGGCGATCTCCTCGTTCCGGGTGCTGGCCCTCGGCTACGCGCTGCTCCGCTACTTCGACTCGTACCTGGCGTTCCTGCACCCCGTCGCGGGCTGGATCTACCTCGGTGCGCTGACCCTCTGGACGCTCGCCTCCACCCGGGCCTTCTCCGGCCCGCAGCGCTGCACCTGGTACGTGCTCGCCACCGATCTCACGCTCGCCGTCACCGGCATCGTGATGAGCGGCATGGTCGACGACCCCGCCCGGATCAGCCACGGCGCGCCGACCCTGCCCACCATCTGGGCGGCCGGCACCGTGCTCGGCTTCGCCGGCCGGGGCGGCTGGCGCTGGGCGGCGGCGGCCGGCTCGGTGATCGGGGTCGCCAACATCCTCGGCCACGGCGGCGCGACCGGCGACAACCTCCACAACATCGTCCTGCTCATGGTGGCCGGCTGCGCGATCGGCTACGTGATCGAACTGGCCCGGGCCAGCGAGGCGACGCTGACCCGGGCGCTCCAGGTCGAGGCGGCCACCCGGGAGCGGGAGCGGCTCTCCCGGGACATCCACGACGGGGTGCTGCAGGTGCTCGCGCTCGTCCAGCGCCGGGGCACCGAGGCCCCGGCCGGCGGCGCCGACCTCGGCGAGCTGGGCCGGCTGGCCGGTGAGCAGGAACGCGCCCTGCGCGCGCTGATGAGCGGCGGACCGCTGCCCGACCAGCGCGCGCCGGAGCAGCCGCAGGACCTCCGGGCCCTGCTCGCCCCGCACACGGACGAGCGGGTGACCGTCTCGGCCCCCGGCACCCCGGTGCTGCTTCCCGGGCGGACCGCCGGCGAGCTGGCCGCCGCCGTCGGCGCCGCGGTGGACAACGTGCGCCGGCACGCCGGGCCCGGGGCGCGGGCCTGGATCCTGGTCGAGGACGAGCCGGAGGCCGTCACGGTCTCGGTCCGCGACGACGGTCCCGGCTTCGCGCCCGGGCGGCTCGGCGAGGCGGAGCGGGCCGGGCGGCTCGGCGTCTCCCAGTCGATCCGGGGCCGGCTGCTGGACCTCGGCGGGACCGCGGAGCTGTACTCGGCGCCCGGGGAGGGCGTCGAGGTGGAGCTCAGGGTCCCGCGCACCGCGTCCGGCGCCACGGCCGGCCTCCTGTGACACCTCCCGCGAAAGGGTTCCGCGCATGACCACCGACCTGTCGACCGATCAGCAGGCGGCCGCCGTCCGCCCGGTGCGGGTGATGGTGGTGGACGACCACCCGATGTGGCGCGACGCCGTCTCCCGGGACCTCGCCGAGGCCGGGCTGGACGTGGTGGCCACCGCCGGGGACGGCGAGGAGGCCGTCCGCCGGGCCCGCGCCTGCTCCCCGCAGGTCGTGGTGCTCGACCTCAACCTGCCCGGCCTGTCCGGCGCCGAGGTCTGCCGCCAGGTGGTCGGGCACGACCCGTCGGCGCGCGTGCTGGTGCTGTCCGCGAGCGGCGAGCACGCGGATGTGCTGGAGGCGGTGAAGTCGGGCGCGACCGGCTACCTGGTCAAGTCGGCCGGGCGGGAGGAACTGCTGGACGCGGTGCGCCGCACCGCCGTCGGCGACGCGGTGTTCACCCCCGGCCTGGCCGGGCTGGTGCTGGGCGAGTTCCGCCGGCTGGCGGCCGAGCCGCCCGCCCCGGCCGCGCCGGTCGTCCCGCAGCTGACGGCCCGGGAGACCGAGGTGCTGCGGATGGTCGCCAAGGGGCTGTCGTACAAGCAGATCGCCGATCGGCTGGTGCTCTCCCACCGCACGGTGCAGAACCACGTCCAGAACACCCTGGGCAAGCTCCAGCTGCACAACCGGGTCGAGCTGGTCAGGTACGCGATCGAGCAGGGGCTCGACGACGCGGTGTGACGCCCGGGGCGGGCGCGCGGACACGCCCACCCGCCCCGGGCGTCACCGGAGTCGTCCCGGTGACGGGGGCTCAGTGCCGGACGCCGGCCACCGCCCCGCGCAGCAGCCCGGCCACGATCTCCACCCCGTCCCTGGTGAGCACCGACTCGGGGTGGAACTGCAGCCCGGCGAAGCCCGGCCCGCGCAGCGCGTGCACGTCCCCGGTCAGCGGGTCCCGGGCCACCTCGACGCCCGCGGCGGCCAGCCGGGCGGCGTCCTCGTCGGTGCAGCGCGCCGTGAACGTGTTGTAGAAGCCGACCGTCCGCTGCTCGCCGAAGAGGTCCACGCTCTCCTGCGCGCCCTGGTACGGCACCGCCTTGCGGACCAGCGGCAGCCCGAGCGCGCCGGACAGCAGCTGGTGGCTGAGGCAGACGGCGAGCAGCGGGGCGGTGCGCCGGCCGGCCCGGACGGCGGCCAGCGCGTCGGTGACGATCGGGCGCAGGACGGCCATCTTGGGGTCGTCGGCGGCGGCCGGGTCGCCCGGGCCGGGGCCGAGCACCAGCGCGCCGGGGTGGGCGGCGACCCGCTCGCGCAGGCCCGGCTCGTCGAACCGGGCCACGGTGACCCGGTGGCCGAGCGAGGTCAGCAGGTGGCCGAGCATCGCGGTGAAGGTGTCCTCGCCGTCGACGACGAGGGTCTCCAGCTCCTGGGTGATCCGGGACGGCTGCTGCATCCGCAGCCAGAACGGGGCGAGTCCGGCCCGGCGGGCGTCCAGCGCGGCCTGGACGCGGTGGTTGTCGGCGAGCCGCGGGCTGTTCCGGCCGGCCGTCCGGGCGGGGGCCGGGCGGGCGCCGATCGCGGTGAGCACCCCGGCGGCCTTGGCGTGGGTCTCGGCGACCTCGCCGTCCGGGTCGGAGTGGCGGACGAGGGTGGCGCCGACCCGGACGGCGAGCCGGCCGGTGGCCGGGTCGATGTCGGCGGTGCGGATGCAGATCGGGGAGTCCAGCAGCTGGCCGCCGCTGGCCGAGCGGCCGATCAGGGCGAGAGCGCCCGAGTAGTAGCCGCGGCCGCCGCGCTCGTAGCGCTTGATCACCCGGGTGGCGTTCTGCACCGGGCTGCCGGTGACGGTGGCGGCGAACATGGTCTCCTTCAGCACCTCGCGGACGTCCAGCGAGGTGCGGCCGCGCAGCTCGTACTCGGTGTGCGCGAGGTGGGACATCTCCTTGAGCCGGGGGCCGAGCACCTGGCCGCCGAGGTCGCCGACGGTGCACATCATCTTGAGTTCCTCGTCGACCACCATGGTCAGCTCCTCCAGCTCCTTGGGGTCGTGGAGGAAGGAGATCAGCGAGTCCAGGTCGGAGCCGGCGGCGGGATAGCGGTAGGTGCCGGAGATCGGGTTCATCACGACCGTCCCGCCGCTCTGCCGGACGTGCACCTCGGGGGAGGCACCGACGAGCACCCGGTCGCCGGTGTGCACCAGGAAGGTCCAGTAGGCGCCGCGCTCCTGGTCCAGCAGCCGCCGGAACAGGGTGAGGGCGAGCGCGGGCGAGAAGTTCTCCAGCGTCGCGGTGAAGTCGCGGCGGATGACGAAGTTGGCGCCCTCGCCGCGGCCGATCTCGTCCTCGATCACCCGGCGGACGATCTCCGCGTACTCGGCGTCGTCGATGTCGAAGCCGCCGTCGGTCAGGGCGACCGGGAGCTGCGGCAGCGCGGCCGTGACCTCGGCCAGCGGCAGGGCGTACTGCTCGGTGACCGAGAGGGCCTGCAGCGGGGTGCCGTCGTCGTGCGCCTCGAAGCCGCGCTCGCGGATCTGCCGGTAGGGCACGAGGGCCAGCAGGTCGTGGACGGGGCCGTCGGCGGGGACGCCGTGGCGGACCGGCAGGTCGGCCAGCCGGTCGTGGCTGCCGACGGTGCCGAGCAGGATCTCGACGGTGTCCGGGGCGGTGCGGGGAGTGCGGCGGTGCAGCAGGGCGAAGGCCGGCGCGTCGGCGGCGGTGAGGCGGGCGAGCAGGTCGGCGGCACTGGTCACGGTGGCGGCGTTCCTTCCGGGATGGCTTCTGCGGCGGGGTGGGATTTCCGCTCCGGGAGGCTGCCGACCGGCTGGTGGAACGCCGACGGCCGCCCCGGGGGGCGGCCGTCGTGTGCGTCTAGGAACGCGCTGACTGTGGGCCACCCGAAGGCTCGGCCCACCACCAGGATCGGGTGTGCGGCGTGTTCACGGGACCGAGCCTAGCGGATCCCCGGAGGGGCGTGAGGCCCGTCACCCGATTGTCCGCAAGGTGTCTCATCCCTCGGGCGGTGGTCACAATTCGGTTGCCGCACCCCGTAGCCTTGACCGCGTGACCGTGACGAATCCCCACACCTGGCAAACCCTGCCCGCGGCGCAGCAGCCCGAATGGCCGGACCAAGAGGCTCTGCGCAAGACCCTTGCGGACCTCGCCTCGTATCCGCCGCTCGTCTTCGCCGGCGAGTGCGACCAGCTGCGCGCCCGACTCGGAGCCGTGGCCCGTGGAGAGGCGTTCCTGCTGCAGGGCGGCGACTGCGCCGAGGCCTTCGACGGCGTCTCGGCGGAGCACATCCGCAACAAGCTCAAGACCCTGCTGCAGATGGCGGCCGTGCTCACCTACGCGGCCTCGGTGCCGGTGGTGAAGGTCGGCCGCATCGCCGGCCAGTACTCCAAGCCGCGCTCGAAGTCGACCGAGACCCGCGACGGCGTGACCCTGCCGGTCTACCGGGGCGACTCGGTGAACGGCTTCGAGTTCACCCCCGAGTCCCGGATCCCGGACCCGGAGCGGCTGAAGCGGATGTACAACGCGTCCGCCGCGACGCTCAACCTGGTGCGCGCCTTCACCACCGGTGGCTACGCGGACCTGCGCCAGGTGCACGCCTGGAACCAGGACTTCGTGCGCAACTCGCCGGCCGGTCAGCGCTACGAGCAGCTGGCCCGCGAGATCGACAACGCGCTGGCGTTCATGAACGCCTGCGGTGTCGCGCCGGAGGAGTTCCGGACGGTCGAGTTCTTCTCGTCCCACGAGGCGCTGGTCCTGGACTACGAGACCGCGCTGACCCGCGTGGACTCGCGCACCGGCGAGCTGTACGACGTCTCCGGCCACATGGTGTGGATCGGCGAGCGCACCCGTCAGCTGGACCACGCGCACATCGAGTTCGCCTCGAAGATCCGCAACCCGATCGGTGTGAAGCTCGGCCCGACCACCACGGTCGACGAGGCGCTCACCCTGATCGAGAAGCTGGACCCGGAGCGCGAGCCCGGCCGGCTCACCTTCATCACCCGGATGGGTGCGGGCAAGGTCCGCGACGCCCTGCCGACCCTGGTGGAGAAGGTCACCGCCTCGGGCGCGCAGCCGGTCTGGATCTGCGACCCGATGCACGGCAACACCTTCGAGGCGTCCAGCGGTCACAAGACCCGCAGCTTCGACGACGTGCTGGACGAGGTCAAGGGCTTCTTCGAGGTCCACCGGGCGCTCGGCACCCACCCGGGCGGCATCCACGTGGAGCTGACCGGCGACGATGTCACCGAGTGCGTCGGCGGCGGCGACGAGGTGCTGGTCGACGACCTGCACCAGCGCTACGAGACGGCCTGCGACCCGCGGCTCAACCGCAGCCAGTCGCTGGACCTGGCGTTCCTGGTCGCCGAGATGTACCGCGGCACCGTCTGAGTCCGGCCCGAATGTGAGCGAAGCCTCTCCGGCCTGGGGTTTTCCCCGGCCGGAGAGGCTTTTGCGTGCCCGGATCGCCGGGTAAGGTGAGGCTTAGTGAACTAAGGCAAGCCTTAGTCAAGATCCACTCGCTTCACTCCGGGAGAGACCGCGATGTACGTGTGCATGTGCCATGCGGTCACCGAGGACCAGGTGAAGCGGGCGATCGACGCGGGGGCCGACACCCCGCGCCAGATCGCCAAGGGCTGCAAGGCCGGCACCGACTGCGGCTCCTGCGTCCGGCGCATCCAGGCCCTGCTCGGCGAGCACGGTGCCCGGCCCTGCCCGACCGCCCGGCTGGCGGCCAAGCTGGGTCTGGCCGACCCGGGGGCCGACTCCGAGCCGGACCCGGCACCGGCACTGGTGTCCGCGCCGGAGCCGATAGCAGCGCTGCGCGTCGCCTGAGCCCCGGCCCGCCGGGCGCGGTGCCGCGGGACCGCGGCCCCGGTCGGGACTGCGGTTCCGGTCAGGACTCCGGCTGCTCGATCAGCTGCGCGAGGTAGAGCGCCTCCCCGAGCTTCTCCAGCAGTTCGAGCTGGGTGTCGAGGTAGTCGATGTGGTGCTCCTCGTCCTCCAGGATCGATTCGAAGATGTTCGCCGAAGTGACGTCGTTCTTGGCGCGCATCACCACGATCCCGCGCTTGAGCCGGTCGATCGCCTCGACCTCGACCTGCCGGTCCGCCTCGAACATCTCCTTGACCGTCTGGCCGATCCGGACGTGGAACAGCCGCTGGTAGTTGGGCAGGCCGTCGAGGAAGAGGATGCGGTCGGTGAGCACCTCGGCGTGCTTCATCTCGTCGAAGGACTCGTGCCGGGTGTACTTGGCGAGCTTGGTCCAGCCGAAGTTCTCCTGCATCTTGGCGTGCAGGAAGTACTGATTGATCGCGGTCAGCTCGGCGGTGAGCTGTTCGTTGAGGAACTCGATGACTTCGGTGTCGCCCTTCATGGCGCTGCCTTCCTGCTGCTCTGCGTGCGGGACACGGCCGTTACCCTCCGGCTGCACGCATCCTGGCACCGGGGCGGGAAGAAATTCCAGTAAGTTCACACTCACTAGGACATGTGTCGGAATATCCGATTTGCCTGGGGCTTGCGCCGTACGAGGGGGGCGTGGAAGGCGGCCAAGGGGCGCGCGAGGCCCGCCGCCCGCCGTCTGTCACCATGGATCCATGGGTCAGTCCGAGCAAGAACCGTCGTCGCCGTCTGACCCCCGGCTCCCGCCGGGCCAGCGGGTCCAACGCGGCTGGCCCGCCCTGCACTACGGGCCGGTGCCCCGGTTCAAGCCCCTGACCTGGGACCTCCAGGTGTTCGGCGCGACCGCCTCGGCCGAGAAGCACAGCTGGGACTTCGAAGGCTTCAACGCCCTGCCCCGCACCACCGTCCGGGCCGATCTGCACTGCGTCACCCGCTTCTCGGTGCTCGACAGCGACTGGACCGGGGTGGCCGCCGCGCTGCTGCTCGACCTGGTACCCCCGGACCGGGACGTCACCCATGTCATGGTCTGGGCCGAGTACGGCTACAGCGCCAATCTGCGGCTCGCCGACTTCGCCGCGCCCGACACCCTGCTCGCCACCCACCGCAACGGTGAGACGATCACCGCCGAGCACGGCTTCCCGGTCCGACTGGTCGTCCCCCGGCTGTACGCCTGGAAGGGGCCCAAATGGGTCCGGGCGGTCGAGTACATGCGGGCCGACCGGCGCGGCTTCTGGGAGGAGCGCGGCTACCACAACCGGGCCGACCCGTGGCGCGAGCAGCGGTACTCCCACCAGGAGGAGCCGGGCGACGGCCCGCTCCGGTAGGGGGCGCGGGGTCCGGTCGGGGCCGCTCCTCGAAGGTCGCCCCTCGAAGGTCGCTCCTAGAAGAACGGGAAGGTGACCGTCACCACGGTGCGCTGCGGCTTGCGCTCGCCGGCCGCCGGGGACTGACCGGTCACCTTGCCGGTGCCGAAGAGATTGACCCCGCTGCTCTGCATGGCGAACCCGGCCGCCTGGAGCGCCTTCTCCGCGGCCTCCTTGCTCATCCCGGTCACGTCCGGGACGGCCACCATGCCCTTGCTGACCACCAGCGCCACCGGCGTGTTCTCCGCCACCTGCTCCCCGGCGGCGGGCGAGCTGCTGATCACCGAACCCTCCGGCACGGTGTCGCTGAACGTCGAGGTCACCGTGCCGGCCGCCAGCTGCGCCCCGGTCAGCGCCGGGCCGGCCTGCGCGGCCGGCTTGCCGACCAGGTCCGGCACGGCGATGCGCTTCGGCCCGCGCGAGACCGTGAGCGTCACGGTGTCGCTCTTCCGGGAGCGGGTGCCGACCCCGGGGTCGGCCGCGACCACCTGGCCGGCCGGGACGGACTCGCTGTAGACCTCGGTGATCCGCCCGTGCATGCCGGCGGCGTCGAGGATCCGCTCCGCCTCGGCCCGGTCCTTGCCGATCACGCCCGGCACCGTGCCGTACACCGCGCCCGAGATCGCGTACGTCGCCCCGCCGACCAGCAGCACCAGGGCGGTGAGCACGGACGCCCAGACCAGCGGCTTGCGCGGCAGCCGTCGTCGGGCGGCCCCGGAGCGGCGGGCCGAGCCGGCCCGGCGGCCGCGGGGCGTCCGGACCGGCGGCGGCTCGTCGTACGGGCGGGGCTCGGTGAGCAGCTGCTCCATGACGTCCGGCGGCACGTCCAGCACGCTGGTGCGCTCGACCGGGGCCGCCGGGGCCACCGGGGTGAGCACCGAGGTCGCCTCGCCGGTCGGGTACCGGGGGCTGGGGCGGGTGGAGGCGGGCGGCTCGGCGTCCAGCTGGGCCGGGGTGAGCCCGCGGCGGACCCGCTGGAGCGCGGCGAGCAGCTCCACCGCGTCGAACGGACGGAGGTCGCGGTCGCGGGCGCAGGCCCCGGCCACTATCGCGTCCAGCTCGGGCACCACGCCGGGCACGGTCGCGGACGGCGGCGGGACGTCCTCGTGCAGATGCCGGTACATCACCTGGACCGGGTTCTCGCCGGTGTGCGGACGGGCGCCGGTGAGCATCTCGTACAGCAGGATGCCGGACGCGTAGACGTCCACCCGCCGGTCGGTCTCGGCGCCGGGGTGGATCTGTTCGGGCGCGAGGTAGGAGACGGTGCCGAGCACGGTGTCGGTGGTCGAGGTGCTGGAGGAGGTCGCGCCGTCGGCGGCGTTCAGCACCCGGACCAGGCCGAAGTCGGCGACCTTGACCAGGCCGTCGTCGGTGATCAGGACGTTCTCGGGCTTGACGTCGCGGTGCACCAGCCCGGCCCGGTGGGCGGCGCCGAGCGCGGCGAGCACCGGCTCCAGGATGTCCAGCGCGGCCCGGATGGAGAGCGCGCCCCGGTCGTTCAGCAGGTCGCGCAGGGTGCGGCCGGGCACGTACTCCATGGCGAGGAAGACATGGCCGCCGTCCGCGCCCTGGTCGAAGACATTGACCACGTTGGGGTGGGCGAGCCGGGCGACGGCCTTGGCCTCGCGGATGAAGCGGGCGGTGAACGCGGCGTCCCCGGCGAGCGAGGGGTGCATCACCTTGAGCGCGACGACCCGGTCCAGCCGGGTGTCGGTGCCCCGGTACACGGTGGACATCCCACCGGCGGCGATCCGCCGCTCGACCCGGTACCGGCCGTCGAGCAGGGTACCGATCAGGGGGTCGCGCAATGCCATGTCCACCCGCCGAGTCTAGGCCGTGGGGATCGGAGGGCCCCCGGAGACATCGCTCCGGGGGCCGCTCTGTGCCTGCTTTGTGACACCCGACGCCCACGTGACCCCGGACGCCCGCTCCTACAACCCGACCCGAGCCGAAGGGGCATCGGAGCGCCGACCGTCGGCACCGGAGCAGAGCGCACCGGAGGCGAGCGGGCGAGGATTCAGAACGCCGGCCGCTCGCGGGTGTCGAGGTCGGCGCGGCCGGCCATCGCGGAGGAGGCCTCCGCGTGGAAGCGGCGCGGGATCCGGCCGGCCCGGTACGCGAGTCGGCCGGCCTCGGCGGCGTGCCGCATCGCGTCGGCCATCAGTACCGGCTCCTGGGCCCGGGTGACCGCGGAGGCCAGCATCACCGCGGCGCAGCCCAGCTCCATCGCCAGCGCGACGTCCGAGGCGGTGCCGGCGCCGGCGTCCAGGATCACCGGGACCCCGGCGCCCTCCACGATCAGCTGGAAGTTGTGCGGGTTGCGGATGCCGAGGCCGGAGCCGATCGGCGAGCCCAGCGGCATGATCGCCGCACAGCCGACGTCCTCCAGCTTGCGGGCCAGCACCGGGTCGTCGTTGGTGTACGGCAGCACCGTGAAGCCGTCGTCGACCAGGGTCTCGGCGGCGTCCAGCAGCTCGATCGGGTCCGGCAGCAGGGTCCGCTCGTCGGCGATCACCTCCAGCTTCACCCAGTCCGTGCCGAGCGCCTCGCGGGCCAGCCGGGCGGTCAGCACGGCCTCGCCGGCGGTGAAGCAGCCCGCCGTGTTGGGCAGGATCCGGATGCCGTTGCGGGTCAGCACGTCGAGCACCGAGCCCTGGGTGGCGGCGTCGACCCGGCGCATCGCCACCGTGGTCAGCTGGGTGCCGGACACCTGGAGGGCCTGCTCCAGGACCTCCAGGCTGGGGGCGCCGCCGGTGCCCATGATCAGCCGGGAGGAGAAGGACGTCCCGGCGATGGTGAGAAGGTCGTCGGCCATCGGTCAGCCTCCCTGGACGGCGGTGAGGATTTCGATCCGGTCACCCTCGGACAGTGCGGTGAGCGGCCACCGGGTGCGCGGCACCACGGTCTCGTTGAGGGCGGCGGCGACCCCGGAGTGGGCCTCGCTGAGGGTGGCGACCACCTCGGCGAGGGTGGTCGAGGGGGGCACCTCGCGCGGCTCGCCGTTGACGCTCAGCCGGACGTTCGGGGGGGTGTCGCTGGTGCGGGGGCTCATGCCGGGACCTTCGTGAATCGGTGGGGGGAGAACGGGCGGGCGAGCTCCGGCAGGTCGCCGGTGGCCAGGTACTCGGCGAGCAGGTCGCCGGTGACGGGCGTCAGCAGCACGCCGTTGCGGTAGTGGCCGGTCGCGGCGACCAGACCGGGCAGGTCGGTCGGGCCGAGCAGCGGCGCGTTGTCCGGCGAGCCGGGCCGCAGCCCGGCGCCGGTCTCCACCAGCGGCAGCTCGGTGAGGCCGGGCACCAGCTCGTGCGCGTCGCGCAGCAGCTCGTAGACGCCGCCGGCGGTGACCGTGGTGTCGTGGCCCTGCTCCTCGGTGGTCGCGCCGATCACCAGCTCGCCGTCGGCACGCGGCACCAGGTAGATGTGGGCGCCGCGGACGACGGCCCGGACGTTGCGGGACAGGAACGGCCGGTAGGCGGCCGGCACCCGCAGCCGCAGCACCTGGCCCTTGACCGGGCGGATCGCGGGCAGCACGCCGGGGGGCAGACCGGCCAGCAGGTGGCTGCGCGAGCCGGCCGCGAGCACGACCCGCCCGGCGGTGAGGGCCGTGCCGTCGGCGAGCCGGACGCCGGTCGCCCGGTCGTCCTCGACCAGCAGTCCGGCGGCCTCGGCGCGGCGCAGCACCACGCCGGCCCGTTCGCAGGCCCGGACCAGGGCGGCGGCCAGCCGGCGGCCGTCCACCTGGTGGTCGTCGGTGACGTGCAGTCCGCCGCGTACGCCGGGGGCGAGCATCGGCTCCAGCCGACGGGCCTCGCGGCCGGTGAGCCACTGCGAGTCCAGGCCGAGCCGCCGGTGGAAGGCGTGCAGTTCGCGCAGTTCCTCGCGGTCGTCGGAGTCCAGGGCGACGGCGAGGGTGCCGCACTGCCGGTAGCCGGTGTCCAGGCCGCCGCTCGCCTCGGTGAGTTCGGCGGCGAAGGCCGCCCAGCGCTCGTTGGAGGCCATGCCGAGGCGGAGCAGGGGCTCCTCGCCGTACTGGAGTTCGGTGACCGGGGCGAGCATGCCGGCCGCGACCTGCGCGGCGCCGCCGCCGGGGGCCGGGTCGAGCACGGTGACCCCGAGGCCCCGCCGGGCCGCCTGCCAGGCGACCACGAGCCCGATGATCCCGCCGCCGACCACCAGCACCTCGGCGCGGTCGCCCGATGCCAAGCGTGTCAAAGTCGCTGCTCTCCCTTCGCCGGTATGACCCGGATCAGGTTCGGACGGTCGCGGGCCGTGCCAGCCCGCCTCTCAGCCCGGTCCGCCGGGCTCCCGTGATGGTGCTCCCACCTTAACTCCGGGGGGTCGGAGCGCTGAAGGTGCCCGGGACGGGCCCGACGAGCGGCCGGTCCTAGGTCGGAGGACCTGCGACCGGGCTCAGTACAGTGACGGGCGTGGCTGAGCTGAGCGGTACGGGACGGACGGATCGGGTGGTCGTGGTCGGCGCGGGGCTGGCCGGGGCGCAGTGCGCCGCGGTGCTGCGGCGGGACGGCTGGCAGGGGCGGATCACGCTGGTCGGCGAGGAGCCGCACGCGCCGTACGACCGGCCGCCGCTCTCCAAGGACGTGCTGCTCGGCAGGACCGACAGCACCGCCCTGGACCTCGACTTCGGGCAGCTCGACGTCGAACTGCTCACCGGCCGACGCGCCACCGGGCTCACCCCCGGCGGCCCCGGCGCGGCCGGCACCCTGCACACCGACGCCGGGGACGTCCGGTACGACGCGCTGCTGATCGCCACCGGCTCCGAACCGCGGGTCCTGCCCGGAGCCGAGCGGGCCCACCTGCTGCACACCCTGGACGACGCGCTGGCGCTGCGCGCCCTGCTCCGCCCGGGGCTGCGCCTGGTGCTGGTCGGGGCCGGCTGGATCGGCGCCGAGGTGGCCACCGCCGCCCGGGCGGCGGGCTGCGAGGTGACCGTGGTCGAGGCCGGGCCGGCGCCCGTCCCCGGCGCGCTGCCCACCGAGGTCGGCCGGGCGATGGCCGCCTGGTACGCCGGGGCCGGGATCGAACTGCGCTGCGGCACCGGGGTGGCCGCCGTCGAACCGGGCGCGGTGCTGCTGGCCGACGGCTCGCGGCTGCCCGCGGACGAGGTCGTGGTCGGCATCGGCGCCCGCCCGGCCACCGGCTGGCTGGCCGGCACCGGCGTCGCGCTGGACGCGGCCGGCGCCGTCCTGGTGGACGAGCGGCTGCGCACCACCGTGCCGGGCGTGCTCGCGGCCGGCGACTGCGTCGGCTACCCCTCGGCGCGCTCCGGCACCCGGCTGACCGTCCAGCACTGGGACCACGCGCTGCAGTCCGGAGAGGCCGCCGCCGCCACCCTGCTCGGGGCGGACGCGCCGCCGTACGACCCGGTGCAGTACTTCTGGTCGGAGCAGTTCGGACGGATGGTGCAGTACGCCGGACGGCACGCCGCGGACGACGAACTGCTCTGGCGCGGCTCGCCGGACGACGCCGACTGGTCGGTGCTGTGGCTGCGCGACGGCGTCCTGCGGGCGCTGCTCGCGGTGGACCGCCCGCGCGACCTGACCCAGGGCCGGCGGCTGGTCGAACGCGGCGCCGTGCTGGACCGGGCCCGGGCGGCCGACCCGGCCGTTCCGCTGAAGTCGGCGCTCGCCGAGTAGCCGCGGGGCGGCCGCCGGGAGGGCGATTGGTGCGCGGGGGGCCGCGGAGGTGGCAGTCTGGGGGGGTGAGTGAGATCGAAGCCAAGATTGAATCCCTGGTCCCCGCGTGGCTCTACCTGCCGGACATCTCCGAGCGGTGGGGTGTGGTGATCACCGAGGTCCGCAACATGGTCAAGAAGGGTGAGCTGATCGCCGTCCGCCGCGGCCCCAACAAGTCGCTGCAGGTCCCGGCGGCCTTCATCGACGAGACCGGCCTGGTGAAGCACCTGCTCGGCACGCTGACGGTGCTGCGCGACAGCGGCTTCAACGACGACGAGATCCTGGTGTGGATGTTCACCGAGGACCCGTCGTTGCCCGGCACCCCGATCCAGGCGCTCTGCGAGAACCGGGCCACCGAGGTCAAGCGCCGGGCCCAGGCGATGGCGTGGTGACGGACCGGCGCGCACGGCTCGCCGACGCCCGGCTGTACCTGTGCACCGACGCCCGGCGCGAGCAGGGCGACCTGGCCGGGTTCCTGGACGCCGCGCTGGCCGGCGGCGTGGACATCGTCCAGCTCCGGGACAAGGGCCTGGAGGCCAAGCAGGAGCTGGCCGCGCTGGAGGTCTTCGCCGACGCCTGCCGCCGGCACGGCAAGCTGCTCGCGGTCAACGACCGGGCCGACGTCGCGCACGCGGCCGGCCCGGACGTGCTGCACCTCGGGCAGGACGACCTGCCGGTGCCGGCCGCCCGCGCGATCCTCGGCGAGGACGTGCTGATCGGGCGCTCCTGCCACGCCGAGTCGGAGGTGGACGCGGCGGCCGTCGAACCCGGCGTCGACTACTTCTGCACCGGCCCGGTCTGGCCGACCCCGACCAAGCCTGGCCGCTTCGCGCCGGGCCTCGGCCTGGTCGAGTACGCGGCGAAGCTGTCCACCGAGCGGCCCTGGTTCGCCATCGGCGGCATCGACCTCGGCAACCTGGACGAGGTACTGGCCGCGGGGGCCGACCGGGTGGTGGTCGTCCGGGCCATCACGGCGGCCGAGGACCCGGGCGCGGCGGCCGCCGCGTTCGCCCGGCGGCTGCGCGCCGTCTGACCTTCCCCGGGGCCGTCGTCCGGCCGTCGTCGTCCGGCTCAGTACTTGCGGACGGTGGCGGCCTCGGCCAGCGCCAGCAGGGCCGCCCGGGCCTGCTCGTCCGCCAGCGGGGCCGCCTCCAGCGCCCCCAGCGACTGGCGCAGCAGTTCGTCGATCCGCCGCTCCACCCGCTCCGGCGCCCCGCTGCGGGCCACCAGCTCGCGCAGCCCGACGACCTCGGCGGGCGTCAGGTCGGGTGCGCCCAGCCGCTCGTCCAGCCGGCGCGCCTCGCCGGCCGGCAGCCCCCGCACGGCGTGCGCGACCAGCAGCGTCCGCTTGCCCTCGCGCAGGTCGTCGCCGGCCGGCTTGCCGGTGACCGCCGGGTCGCCGAACACCCCGAGCAGGTCGTCCCGCAGCTGGAACGCCTCGCCCAGCGGCAGGCCGAACGCCCCGTAGGCGTCCACCAGCCGGGGCCCGGCGCCCGCGAGCAGCGCGCCGACCTGGAGCGGCCGCTCGATCGTGTACTTGGCCGATTTGTAGTGCAGCACGGTCTGCGCCCGCTCCAGCGCGCCGCCGTCGGCGGAGTCCCCGGCGACCGGCTCCAGCACGTCCAGGTACTGGCCGACCATGACCTCGGTGCGCATCAGGTCGAACATCGGCTTGGCGGCGAGCACCGCCTCCGGGTCCAGGCCGGAGTTCAGGAACAGCTCGTCGCACCAGATCAGCAGCAGGTCGCCGAGCAGCACCGCGGCCGAGGCGCCGTACTGCTCGCGGTCGCCGCGCCACCCCCGGTCGAGGTGCAGCGCCTCGAACCGGCGGTGCACGGAGGGCAGGCCGCGCCGGGTGTCGCTGCGGTCCATGAGGTCGTCGTGGACCAGCGCGCTGGCCTGAAGCAGCTCCAGCGCCGCCGCCGCCCGGGTGATCCCCTCGCCCCTCGCCGAACCGCCCGCGCCCCGCCAGCCCCAGTAGCAGAAGGCCGGGCGGAGCCGCTTGCCGCCGTCCAGCAGGAAGTCGCGCAGCGCGTCGGTGACCGGGTCCAGCTGCGGGGAGACCTTGCTGAGCAGGGCCGCCTGGCCGTCCATGAAGCCGACGAGGGCGGCGTTGACGCGCTCGCGCACGTCCTCCATGTCAATGGGGTTGGCCGGCCGCGGGCTGGACGAGGTCACGATGGGGCTCCGGAGGTAGCTGTGGTGCAGCAAGGGTATCCGGGGCGGAGGAGAACAGCCGTACGGGCGGGTTTCGGCCGGACGGGTGAAGCGCTGTTCACGCGGGCGTCGCACCCGCCCCCGACAGCGTCCGCTCGGGGTTCGCCCCCCGTCCATCCGATGTCTCAAAACCTGGGACGGAGTTGTCCGCGCCCTTCCACCGGCGGCTAACCTGCCACCATGGCACTCGGTATCGCTTCGACCAGACCGGACCGCGCACAGACCGTCCGCGACCTGCTGGCGGCGGGAAAGCGGTCCTTCTCCTTCGAGTTCATGCCGCCACGCACCGAGGTGGGCGAGCAGAAGCTCTGGGACGCCATCCGGCGGCTCGAACCGCTCGACCCCAACTTCGTCTGCATGACCTACGGCGCCGGCGGCTCCTCGCGGGAGCGCACGGTGAACATGGTCGGCCGGATCGCCACCGAGACCACGCTCACCCCGGTCGCCCACCTGACCGCCGTCGACCACTCGGTCGCCGAGCTGCGCAACATCATCGGCCAGTACGCGGACCAGGGCGTCCGCAACGTGCTCGCGGTGCGCGGCGACCCGCCCGGCGACCCGATGGGCGAGTGGGTCAGCCACCCGGAGGGCGTCACCTACGCCTACGAGCTGGTCGAGCTGATCAAGGGCATCGGCGACTTCTGCGTCGGCGTGGCGGCCTCGCCGAACATGCACCCGCGGTCGACCGACTGGGACGAGGACATCCGGCACTTCGTGGCGAAGATCCGCTCCGGGGCCGACTACGCCATCACCCAGATGTTCTTCGAGGTCGACGACTACCTGCGGCTGCGCGACCGGGTGACGGCCGCCGGCTGCGAGACGCCGATCATCCCGGAGATCATGCCGGTCACCAACGCCCGGCAGCTGGAGCGGTTCCCCCAGCTGAGCGGCGCGCCCTTCCCGGCCGAGCTGGAGGCCGGGCTGCGCGCGGTCATCGACGACCCGGTGGCGCTGCGCGAGGTCGGGATGGAGCACGCCACCGCGATGTCCGAGCGGCTGCTCGCCGAGGGTGCCCCCGGCCTGCACTTCATCACCCTGAACCACTCCACCGCGACCCTGGAGATCTACCAGAACCTCGGTCTGCACCAGCGCTGAGCTGCGCGCTTCCCACCCCTCGGGGCGCCCTTCCCGGTACGCCCGACGGGTGGGAACGCGATGCGGTACCCGGGCCGTTGAACGGGTACAGTCGCCGCACACGCGCGGCGGGCGCGGGCACGCGACTGGAGGTAGCGGGCGGGATGGGGATCGGGTACCTGCTGCTGTACGCCGCGTTGGCGGTGGTCGCGCTCTGGCTGGTCGCCGAGCTGCTGTTCCAGAACCGGGCCCCGGTGCACTGGCGCGGCCTGGCCCTCGTCGGCTTCCTCGCGGTGGCCGGCGGCATGGCGATGGGCTCGGTCCCGGTGATCGGCGCCGGCGCGGCGATGTTCGCGGTGGGCCAGACCTTCGTGACGCTCTCGGTGAAGCGCGGGTACGCGGCCGGCTGGTCGCTGCGCCGCCCGGACGGGAGCCTGCCCGGGCCGCTCGCCAAGGTGCCGCTGCTCGGCGCGCTCACCGGCGGTGGCGCGGTCGCCGCCGCGGCCGTGGTCGCGGCGGACCGGGTCGGCGAGGTCGGCGCCGTCGAGGAGGCCCGACCGGCCGCGGACAGCGCGCCCCGGCTGCCGGAGGAGGCGCCCGTCGAGCGGACCGCCGCCTTCGAGATGCAGGAGCTGGCCGCCGACGGGGTCTACGCCGCCGCCTACTACGAGCAGCAGCAGACCGAGGTGCTCCACGCGGTCGAGAACGTCCAGGCGGTGCCCCAGCAGGACGCCTACGCGGAGGCGTACCAGGGCGGCTACGACCCGGCGCAGCAGCAGCTCCAGCAGCAGGCCGGCCAGTACGGCTACGACCAGCAGCAGCAGCAACAGCAGCAGCAGTGGCAGGCCCAGCAGCAGCCGGTGTTCGGCTACGACCAGGGTTACGGCGGTTACCAGCAGCAGCAGGACCCGTACGGCGGTTACCAGCAGCAGCCGGACCCCTACGCGGCCTACCAGCAGCAGCCCCAGCCGCACGAGCAGCAGCACGACCCGCAGCAGCAGGCCGGCCAGTACGGCTACGACCAGCAGCAGCAGTGGCAGGCCCAGCAGCAGCCCGACCCGCAGCACACCGCCGGCATCCCCCAGCAGCCGCAGCCGCAGTACGACCAGTACGGCTACCAGCAGCAGCCCACCTGGCAGCAGCACCAGGGCTGAGCGGGCACCGGGTCCGGGCCCCACCTGGTCCGGACCCCACCGGGGCTCGGGCCGGGACCGGGGCTCAGGCCGGGCCGATCAGGTTGGCCACGATGCAGGCGGACATGCCGACCCGGGCCAGCCCGCCGCCGGGATGGGCGGCGCCGCCGGTGAGGTAGAGGCCCGGGTAGTCCTCGTTCGGGGCCTGGAGCAGGTCGCCGCCGAGGCCCGCCAGCGCCGGCGGCGGGACGGATCCGAAGAAGGACCCGGCCTCGCGCTCGGTGTGCTCGGGCGTGCGGACCACCCGCCAGAGCATCCGCTCGCGCAGCCCCAGACCCGCCGCGTCGACCTGGTCGAGCATCCGGTCGGCGAAGGCCTCCGGTACGCCGGGCACGCCCCAGTCGAGGTCGAGCGACGGCGTGGTCGCGGTCAGCACCACGGCCTCGTGCCCCGCCGGGTGCAGCGAGGGGTCGTCGGGCCGCAGTACCTGGACGGTCGGCCGGTCGCCCATCGGCGTCCCGGTGTCGAACAGCCCCGCCAGCTCGGCGGCCGGGTCGGGGGAGTGCACGACCGTGCGGTGCGGGGTGCCCTCAGGGCGCTCGCCGCGCAGCGCCAGCAGCACCACGACCCGCCCGGGCACGCAGTGCAGCCGGGACGACGAGGCGGGCCAGTCGTCCGAGCTCTCGGCCGGGCCCATCCACTGGGTGTGCAGCACCCGCGCGTCGATCGAGGAGACCACCAGGTCGGCGTCGATCCGGTCGCCCTTGGTCTGCACACCGGTCACCCGGCCGTCCTCGACGACCACCCGGGCGACCGGCGTCCCGAACCGGAACTCCACCTTGCGCTGTTCGCAGCGGCGGAAGAAGGCCTCGGCCAGGGCGCGCAGACCGCCCTCGACGTACCAGACGCCGAAGGACTGCTCCATGTACGGCAGCACGGTGGCCCCGGCGGGGGCGGTACGGGGATCGAGGCCGAACCGCAGTGCGTGCTCGTGCAGCAGGGCGGTCAGCCCGGGGTGTCCGTCCAGCTCCCGCGCGGCGACGTCGGCGAGTGTCCACGGGCGCGGGCCGCGCCACCGGCCGAACAGGCCGCGCCGGGCCGGGGCGGCGCCCGGTACCGGGTAGGGGTCGGTGTGCAGCGGCGTCCTGTCGGCCGGCAGCGGCTCCTCGAGCAGCGGGCGGCGGGTGGCCTCCCAGACCGTGCGGCCGTGGTTGAGCACGGCGGCCCAGCGTTCGCCGGCGCCGGGGCCGAAGGCCTCGTCCAGGGCCCGGACCACCCCGCCCCGGGAGGCGTTGGGGAGGGACACCGCCGTGCCGTCGGGGAAGAGGTGCCGGCTCTCCGGATCGACCGGGCGCAGCCGCACCAGCTCCTCCAGCGGCTCCCGTCCGGTCTTCAGCGCGAGGTCGCGGTAGACGGCCGGGAGGGTGAGCAGGCCGGGGCCGGTGTCGAAGGCGAAGCCGTCCCGCTCGTAGCGGCCGACCATGCCGCCGTAGGTGTCGCGTGCCTCGCAGACCGTCACTCTGTGCCCGAGCGTCGCCAGCCGCGAGGCCGCCGCGAGTCCGCTCATTCCTGCGCCGATGATGACGATCCGTGCCATGGCTCGATCCTAGGTCCGGTACGGAACCTCCTCCGCCACAGGGCGTCCGGCGGCGGCGCGGGCGGTGCGGCGTTCGCGGCGGCGGGCGCGGAAGGCGCGGATCCGGTTGATCGCGAACCACACCAGCAGGATGCCGACCAGCAGCAGGACGGCGGAGATCGAGGCGGCCAGCCAGGGGTGGAAGATCGCCAGGGTGACCAGTCCGGCCACCGAGATGTCCTCGGCCAGCGAGACCACGATGTTGCTGGCCGGCTCCGGCGAGGTGTTCACCGCCATCCGCAGCGAGGCCTTCACCAGATGGCTGACCAGCGCCGTCGTACCGCCCATCGCGCCCGCCGCGACCTCGCCCAGCGAGCCCGGGTCGGTGGTGGCGGCCGCGATCAGGGCACCGACGGTCGCGCCGGCGATCGGGCGGATCACGGTGTGGACGGCGTCCCAGACGGTGTCCACGTACGGGATCTTGTCGGCCACCGCCTCCAGCAGGAAGAGCACGGCGGCCGCGATCAGCACATCGGTGCGCTCCAGGGCCGGCGGCACCGAGTCGGCCCCGCCGAACCGGCCCAGCAGGCCGAGCAGCAGGACCACCGCGTACGCGTTGATCCCGCTCGCCAGTCCGCTGGTGAAGATCAGCGGGACGATCGTCATCGGTTCCCCGTCCGTTTCCTGCTCGCGATCCGGTCCGGTGTTCGGTCCGGCCCTCGCCGTACCGTACCGGGACGCCGCCGCCGGGGCCCTCGGTTCCCGCCCCCGGCGGTCTGAGTACGGATACTCAGACGGACGATTGAGTACCTGCACGGATGCCCCGCGACCTGCGAGGACGTCACAGTGGTGGCACCGGGACGGCGGCGCGTCGGGCGCCTGCGGCCCGAGGGGCGGACGATCGGCGTCCGGCGGTCACGGGGGACCGGCGGAAGCGCGTCGAGGGGGTGTCCGCCCCGGAGCCGGTCGGAGACCGCGCACCGCCGGCACGGGGCGGCGGAGCGGGTCAGGGGGGACCGGCACCACCGGGGGACCGGGAGTTCCGAAGCGCCGTCCGTGGGGGACGGCGCTTCGGTGACCGGCGGGGGCGGCCGGGCGGTCATCGGAGCGAAGCCCCGGCGGGCCGAATTGTCAGTGGTGGCGTTCACGATGGAGGAGCACGGACCACCCGGTTCGCGCGCTGCCTCGGAACGGGGGAGACCATGACCGTCAGTCACCCTGAGCACGTCACCGCCCGCCTCCACTCCGCCGCCCACCGACCGTCCACCGCCACCGGGGCCGACCCGGTGCTGAGCCGTCTCGCCGCCCCGCCCGCAGCGCTGGACCTGCTGGCCGAGGCCCACCGCACCCTCGACCGCGCCCGCTCCCTGGCCGACCCGCTGGAGCGCTACGCCGCCGCGCACCTCGCCGCGCTGCGCACGGTGGCGGCGGTGCTCGCCGTCCGCGGCCGCCCGGAGAAGAGCGAACGCCGCCGCCGGGCGATCCGCAGCGCCTGGGAGGTCCTGCCCGAGGTGGCGCCCGAGCTCGCCGAGTGGGCGCCGTACTTCGCCGCCGGCGCGCGCCGCAGGGCCGCCGCCGAGGCGGGCATCAGGGGCGCGGCCTCGGCCCGTGACGCCGACGACCTGATCCGCAACTCCGCCCTGTTCGTCCGGCTGGTCGAGCGCCTGCTCGGCCTGCGGGTCGCTCCGCCCGCCCCTCGGCTGCCGCTGGACGGCCTGGACGGGGACGGCGCGGACCGGGGCGGCGCGGGCGGGGGGAGCGGCGCGGACACCGGCACCCGGGAGACCGGTTGACCGGGGCGGGGCCGATCGGGGCGGGGCGGGGGACAGGGGAGGGGGAGCGCTCGGTCTAAGGTTGGGGACAACCCGATCGACCCTGCACGTGCCAAGGAGCCTCGCCTTGTACCCGACGCGTCCCCGCAGCGCCCTGCGTACCGCCGTGGTGTGGGAGGTGGTGCGGGCCGCCCTGGAGAAGCGGGTGGCCGAGCTGGACCAGCCGGTGCTCGACGTGGTCGACACCGGTGGCGGCACCGGCAACTTCGCCGTGCCGGTGGCCCGGCTGGGCCACCGCGTCACCGTGGTCGACCCGAGCCCGGACGCGCTGTTCGCCCTGGAGCGCAGGGCCGCCGAGGCCGGCGTGACCGATCTGGTCCGCGCCGTCCAGGGCGACACCCAGACGCTCCCCGAGCTGGTCCCGCCGGGCACCGTCGACGCGGTGCTCTGCCACGGCGTGCTGGAGGTCGTGGACGACCCGGCGGAGGCGCTCGGCAGCCTGGCCGGCACCCTGCGCCGGGGCGGCTTCGTCAGCCTGCTGGCCGCCAACCGCAACGGCGCCGTGCTCGCCCGGGCGCTCGGCGGCCACTTCGCCGAGGCCCGCGCGGTGCTGGGCGCCGCCGACGGCCGCTGGGGCGAGCACGACCCGATGCCGCGCCGCTTCACCGGCGAGGAGCTGGACCGGCTGGCGGTCGGGGCCGGCCTGCGGGTCGAGTCGGTGCACGGCGTCCGGGTCTTCGCCGACCTCGTCCCGGGCGTCCTGGTGGACACCGAGCCCGGCGCGATGGAGGCGCTGCTCAAGCTGGAGGAGGCCGCCGCCGGGCAGCCGGCCTTCCACGCCGTGGCGACCCAGCTGCACCTGCTGGCCACCCTGGGCTGACCGGGCGGACCACCGCCGTTCGCCGGCCGACCGCCCACTGTTCGCCGACGGACCGACGGTGCGTCCCCCGCTCGTTTCCCCGCCTTCTCCTCGGGATCTCCCCAGGTCCGGACCGATTCCATCGGATCGGGCACTAGTCCGGCTCCCGCCGCGTTGAGTGTGGTGCGGCGAGGAGCCGCCGAAGTGGCCGGGCCCACGCGTGGTCGACCACTCCGTCGCGAGCCCGTGGACCGTATGATCTGGGTAAAGCCGGAAAGCATGACCGCCGGATGCTCGGGGCATATGGACGACACGGGCCCGGGCCCCCGCACAGGCGTCCGACCGCGTGTTCTGAAGGCTGATTGGACTTGCCACCCCGACCGGGGCGGCGGACCGGTCGCACCCGCGACCGACGAGTAGGAGGACTCCGTGCCGCTCTCGGAGCACGAGCAGCGACTGCTCGACCAGATGGAGCGAGCGCTCTACGCCGAAGATCCCAAATTCGCTACGGCGCTAGAGGGAACCGGTCTGCGCACCTACACCCGTCGACGGGTCTATCTCGCCGTCGGCGGTTTCGTGGTCGGTATCGGCCTGCTGATGGGCGGCATGGTCGTACCCAATCAGATCTGGGTCAGTGTGGTCGGCTTCCTGGTGATGCTCGGGTGCGCCGTCTTCGCCGTGACGGGCTGGCGCCGAGGTCCCGCCGGGCAGGCGCAGCAAGCCGGTCCGGCCGCCGCGCCGCGCCGCAAGGCCGGGATGATGGACCGGGTCGAGCAGCGCTGGCAGCGCCGGCGCGACGAGCAGACCGGTGGCGGATTCTGAGACCTGAGGTCCGTACCGCCGCCGGTACGGACGCGAGGAGGGCGGGCAGTCGACCGACTGCCCGCCCTCCTCGCGTCCGTACCCGGGTTCAGGACTCCGTGCCGCCGCTCCCGCCGCGGCGACCGCGGCCGGGGCGGCGGGCGGTCAGCCGGCGGACCGGCCCGGTGACCGCGCCGACCGTCCGGGAGATCCGGCCGCCGACCGCCAGCCGGGCCGTCAGCAGGGCTTCCGAGATCCGCCACCGCAGCTGGGCGGAGGAGGCCGGCAGCAGCAGGGCCCTGATCCGGCCGCGCCGTCCGGCGTGTGCCCGCAGGCCGTTCCTGGCGGTCCTGACGTCGGCCGCGAGCGGTTCCCCGACCTCCGCGGAACGGGCGTAGAGCACCCGTTCGGTCGCCAGCGCCACCCGGCCGGCGGCCGCCGTCGCGCCCTCGTCCAGCTCGCCGGCCTCGGCGATCCGGCGGGCGGCGGCACGCGGGGTGCGCGAGTCGTCCGGCGGGATGCCGAGGTCCCAGGCGGAGTCGATCAGTTCGTCCCAGGCGGCCAGCACCTGCGCGTCGGTGAGCGGGACCGCTCCCGGCCCGCCGGGTCGCCGCCGCCCGCCGCCGCCCAGCCGGCGCCGGCGCAGCCGGGCCCGCCAGACCATCGGGGTGAGCAGCAGGAGCAGTACCAGCGCGGCCGAGGCCAGGCCGGTCAGGACCTTGCCGGAGAGCAGCCAGGACTTCTCGTCGGTGCCCCCGGCGCTCTCCTGCCGGTCGCCGCAGTCGCCGGTCCGGCGCAGCTTCGCGTCGCAGTCCGGGTTGGCGGACGGCAGCTGGACCGGCGCGCTGGCCTGCGGCTCGACGGTCGGCTGGGTGGTCGGCTGGGTGGCCGGGGAGGAGGTCGGGTCCGAGTAGTCGGGCTGGACGCCGCGGGTCGGGGTGGGCTCGAAGCGCAGCCAGCCGTAGCCCTCGAAGTAGAGCTCGGGCCAGGCGTGGTACATCGCGTCGGTCACCGCGTAGACGTTGTTGCCCTTGGTGTTGCCGGGGGTGAAGCCGAGCGCGACCCGGGCCGGGACGCCCAGGATGCGGGCCATCACGGCCATGGTGGAGGCGAAGTGGACACAGAAGCCGCGGCGGCGCTCCAGGAAGTCCTTCATCGCGTCGCTGCCGCTGTCGGTCCTGGTGGTGGCGTCGTAGGTGAACTCGGGGCCGGTGAACCAGTCGCGCAGGGCGACCGCCTTGTCGTACCCGGTCTTCGCCTTCCCGGTGACCCGCAGGGCGGTGTCCCGGACCACCGGCGGCAGGTCGCGCGGCACCACGAGGTACTGGTCGCGGATCCGCTCGGGCGGGGTCGGCACGGTGCGCAGGACGGTCGCGGTCGGCCGGACCTCCAGTGCGGTGACCGTGTAGTTGAGGCCCTTGATCGCCTTCTCCCTGGCGGGCAGGAGGCTGGAGGTGACCGGGTCGAGCTGCCAGGCGGCGTTGTCGCGGAGGGTGACGCCGATCGGCGGGTAGGGCATCGGCAGCCAGGCGTCGTCCAGCTGGGGTCCGATCCGGACCTCGGCCTTCAGCTGCTCGGCCAGGTCGATGCTGCCCAGCCCCTCGGGGGCGGGGAAGGTGCCGGTGAACGGCACCGTGGCGGCCGAGCCGCGCTTCCAGCTGACGCCGTCGAAGACGTCCAGGGAACCGGTGCGCAGGTAGGTGGAGTCGGCGGCGGAGCTCTCGGACTTGTAGCTGAACAGTTCGACGTTGCGCGGCTTGGGGATCGCGCCGGTCAGGGTGATCAGCGGGTCCAGGCTGCTGACCGCGCCGACGGTGCCGGTGCCGCTGCCGGTGCCGCCGTGCACCAGGCCGGAGTCCCAGCGCGGCAGGAAGACGGGCAGCAGCAGGGCGAGCGCCAGCGCCAGGACGCCGACCTGCTGGCCGCTGCGGCCGAGCGTGCCGGTGCCGCTCCCCTCGCCGTCCCGCTCGGAGCCGCGGAAGATCCGGCCCCAGCGGGAGACCCGGTCCTGGCCCTCGGCGAAGAGCAGCACCAGGTAGCCGGCGGCGGCGGTGGCGAACCAGAGCCAGTTGCCGTCGTCCCCGGCCAGGCCGTTGCCGATCGAGTAGAGCGCGAGCAGCGGCAGCCCGGCCAGGGCCGAGCGCCGGTAGGTGACCGCGACGGTGTCCACCACGACGGCGATCAGACCGACCGAGCCGACCAGGATGAGCCGCAGCCCGGGGCTGGGCGGGGCGGGGATGGCGTAGTCACGGACGTCGTGGAAGCCCTGGGAGAGGATCCGGCCCAGCAGCCGGACCGACTCGGGGCCGGGTACCAGGCCGCCGAAGACCGCGGCCGAGGACGCGAAGCCGAGCAGCAGCAGGAGGGCCAGCGCCAGCAGCTGGCCGACCGGGACGGTCCACCGGTAGAACGGCGTGCGCCGCAGTCCGGCACCGACCGCCGCGACGACCGCGACCACCAGGAAGGCGTGGGTGATCCAGCCCTTGGTGGTCAGCAGCGGGGTGAGGCAGAGCGCGGCCAGGGCGGTGGCCAGCGCCGAGTACACGGTCAGTTTGGCCCGGGTGGTCACGCGCCGGCCTCTTCTCGGTAGGGGGCGGACGACTCGGGCCGGTCGGCGGCGCGCCAGAGGTCGGGGAGGGAGTCGCCGGCGCGGACGGTCAGAACCGTCCAGCCGGCCTCGCGCAGTCGGCGGGCCCGGTCGCGGAACTCCTCGCCGCCGGTCTCGGGGGAGAGCAGACGCAGGCCCGCCCAGGTGCCGGTGTCGAGCAGCAGGACGACGGCGCCGCCGGTGCGGCCGCGCAGCCGGGCGAGCCGGGCGGTCTGCTCCTCGTCGAGCTCGCCGAGGACGGCCACCAGCAGGCCCTCGCCGCCGGCCCGCAGCGGCTCCTCGGCGCGGGAGAGCCCGGCGCCGTCGGAGAGGTCGACCACGGCGAGCGCGTCCAGGATCACCCCGGAGGTGTCGGCGGCGGTGTGGCCGCTGTCCGCCTGGACGCCGGGGACGGCGTGGCCGGTGTCGGTGAGCAGGCGGGTCTGGTAGCCGCGCTCCAGCAGGTGGACGCAGACCGAGGCGGCGGAGGCGACGGCCCACTCGAAGGAGGAGGCCGGGCCGCTGCCCCGGTGGCCGGTCTCGCGGGTGTCCAGCAGCACGGTGGCGCGGGCCCGGCGGGGCTGCTCCTCGCGCCGGACCATCAGCTCGCCGTAGCGGGCGGTGGACTTCCAGTGCACCCGGCGCAGGTCGTCGCCGGCCCGGTACTCGCGCAGGATGACGTCGTCGTCGCCGGCCAGCGCGAGCGAGCGGGTGTGGCTCTCGCCCTGCCCGGCCCACTCGCCGGTGAGCCGCACGAACGGCAGCGGCAGCACCTGCGGGACGACGGTGAGCACGTCGGAGGCGGCGAAGGAGCGGTTCAGCTCGCACATCCCGAACGGGTCGGAGAGCCGCAGCTGGAGCGGGCCGAGCGGGTAGCGGCCGCGCAGGTCGGAGCGGACCCGGTAGGAGACCTCGCGGTGGCCGCGCGGTTCGACCCGGTCCAGCACGAACCGGGGCCGGGGCCCGAGCACGTACGGGACCTTGTCCTCCAGCAGCAGCAGGCCGGTGGGGACCCGGGAGACGTTGTCCACCCGCAGGTGCACCCGGGCCTCCTGGCCGGCCACCGACCGGTGCGGGCTGAGCCGGCGGCCGCTGGCGACCCGGTAGCGGGTGTTGGCCAGCAGCAGCGCGGCGGCCAGCGGCAGCGCGGCGAGCAGCACCCCGACGCGCAGCAGCGCGTCCTGGCCGAGCAGGTAGGAGCAGACCACGGCGGTCAGTCCGGCGGCGAGGAAGGAACGCCCCCGGGTGGTGAGGCCGCGCAGGCCGGCGCGCAGGCCCGACGGTTCGCCGGACGGGCCCACCTCAGCCCCTCCGGACGGCCGGGCCGCCCTGCGGGCGCGGCAGCGGCAGGCGGGCGACCAGGTCGGTGACGATCTGCTCGGAGGTGCGGCGGCTGAGCTGCGTCTCGGCGGTCGGCATCAGACGGTGGGCGAGCACCGGCACGGCGAGGCGCTGGATGTCGTCCGGGGTGACGTAGTCGCGGCCGTCGAGGGCGGCGGCGGCGCGGGCGGCCCGGACCAGGTGCAGGGTGGCCCGGGGGGAGGCGCCGAGGCGCAGCTCGTGGCTGCTGCGGGTGGCGGCGACCAGGTCGACGGCGTAGCGGCGGACCGGGTCGGCGACGTGCACGGTGCGGACGAGGTCGATCAGCTTGAGGATGTCGGAGGCGTGGGCGACCGGCTGGAGGTCGTCCAGCGGGCTGGCGCCGGCGTGCACGTCCAGCATGGCGAACTCGGCCTCGGCGCTGGGGTAGCCCATCGAGATCCGGGCCATGAAGCGGTCCCGCTGGGCCTCCGGGAGGGGGTAGGTGCCCTCCATCTCCACCGGGTTCTGGGTGGCGACCACCATGAACGGCGAGGGCAGCTGGTAGCTGGTGCCGTCGATGGTGACCTGGCGCTCCTCCATCGACTCCAGCAGCGCGGACTGGGTCTTCGGCGAGGCGCGGTTGATCTCGTCGCCGACCACGATCTGGGCGAAGATCGCGCCGGGGCGGAACTCGAAGTCGCGCTGCTGCTGGTCGAAGATGTTGGTGCCGGTGACGTCCGAGGGCAGCAGGTCCGGGGTGAACTGGATCCGTCGCACGGTGCAGTCGACCGAGCGGGCGAGTGCCTTGGCCAGCATGGTCTTGCCGACGCCGGGCACGTCCTCCAGCAGCAGGTGGCCCTCGGCGAGCAGGACGGTCAGGGCGATCCGGACGGCCTCCGGCTTGCCCTCGATGACGCTCTCGATGTTGGCCCGGATCCGGTCGACGACCGCGGCGAGTTCCGGCAGACCGATCGGGCGGTGTTCCACCGCCTCCCGGTCGCCTCCCGCACGACCGTCGAGACCGGCCTGATCGCTGTAGCTCGTCACCCGTACGCTCCCTGGCACACCAATGCCCGGCTCCGTCCGAGCCCGGCCCCCACCCCATGCTGGACGCGGCCCCTCCGGTCGCGGTTCCGTGTGGGGGAGCCGGTGCCGGGGTACGGCCTGCGGCAGGCCTCCCCAGGTGGTTCGGGGTCAGACCGGCAGGCGCATTCTCCCCCGCGCGGCGGTGGAAGTCACCCTGTTCCTGTCCGCCCGCCTCCGGGCGGGGCCGCCGCCCGCCGCCCCGGCGCCGGGCCGGGGGGTGTGCGGCGGCCCGGACGCCGTCGGCCGGCCGGTCGGGCGGACGGGGGATCAGTCGATCTCGCGCAGCAGACCGGTGTGCACGTCGAACACGAAGCCGCGCACGTCGTCGGTGTGCAGCAGGAACGGCGAGGTGCGGACCCGCTGCATGGACTGCCGGACGTCGCCGTCGAGGTCCACGAAGGCCTCGACCGCCCACTGCGGGCGCTGGCCGACCTCCAGCTCCAGCTCGCGGCGGAAGTCCTCGGTGAGGCCGAGCAGGCCGCAGCCGGTGTGGTGGATCAGCGCGACCGAGCGGGTGCCCAGGGCACGCTGACTGATGGTGAGGGAGCGGATGGTGTCGTCCGTGACCACGCCGCCCGCGTTGCGGATGACGTGGGCGTCGCCGAGTTCGAGGCCGAGGGCGGCGAACAGGTCGAGGCGGGCGTCCATGCAGGCCACCACGGCGATCTTCTGCACGGGGCGGGCGTCCATGCCGCCGTCCCGGAAGGTCACCGCGTAGTCGCGGTTGGAGGCGACGAAGCGGTCGATGATGGTCGGGGTGGCGGGGTCGGCAGCGGCGGTCGGCGTGGGCCGGTCGGGAGTCACTGTCATGGGGAAGACGTTAGTGCGATTTGCCGGGTCGTGGTGGGGCCGATTGCTACAGAGCGGGCGCCTGTGACCGAGGGCATGTCCACAAGGCCGTCCGCCGGGGCGCCCGCCGTCCGGCCGGCCGCGCCCGGGCGTCCGGCATGTGCCACGAGCACCCTCGCGACCTGCGGTGATCCGTACCGCCGCCCGGGTGGTGCGCCGGAGCGGACCATTGACTGGAGGGGCGCGCGCGATAGAGTTGCGGCGCAGTGGAGCACACCCGCCGAGGCCCGTCAACCGGGCCTTTCCGGCCGTGCGCGACCGACGCGGCCCGCGGCCTCCACCCGCTCCCCGTACCACCTGGCGCACCTTCCCCGGCGCCGGGCGGACACGGCCCTTCCCCAGGAGCGGGCGGGGACCACGGGCCGCGCGGTCCGGCCCGTGCGAAGGCTCCGCCTCCCGGTGGGACAGAATGGTCGGGGCTCCCCGGACGTCGGGCGGCTTACGCACCGAGGAAGGGCGCCACAGCGCATGAGCACCAACGATCCGGGTCCCAAGCACGTCCCGGTGATGCTGCAGCGGTGCATGGACGCCCTGGCCCCGGCGATCTCCCGCCCCGGCGCGGTGGTGGTGGACGCCACGCTCGGCCTCGGCGGACACAGCGAGGCGCTGCTCACCCAGTTCCCGGACGTCCGGCTGGTCGCGGTGGACCGCGACCCGGCCGCGCTCGAGCTCTCCGGCGAGCGGCTGGCCCCCTTCGGCGACCGGGCCACCCTGGTGCACGCGGTCTACGACGAGATCCCCGAGGTGCTGGAGCGCCTGGACATCCCGAGGGTCGACGGCATCCTGTTCGACCTCGGTGTCTCCTCGATGCAGCTGGACGAGGCCGACCGGGGCTTCGCCTACGCGCAGGACGCGCCGCTGGACATGCGGATGGACCAGACCCGGGGGATCAGCGCGGCCGAGGTGCTCAACACCTACAGCCACGGCCAGCTGGCCCGGATCCTCAAGGTCTACGGCGAGGAGCGGTTCGCCGGGAAGATCGCCTCGGTCATCCTCCGGGAGCGCGAGAAGGAACCGTTCACCACCAGCGCGCGTCTGGTCGATCTGGTGCGCAACGCCATCCCGGCCGCCACCCGGCGCACCGGCGGCAACCCGGCCAAGCGGACCTTCCAGGCGCTGCGGATCGAGGTCAACGGCGAGCTGGAGGTCCTGGACCGGGCGATCCCCGGGGCCCTGGACGTGCTGGCGCTCGGCGGCCGGATCGTGGTGATGTCCTACCAGTCGCTGGAGGACCGCCTGGTCAAGCAGTACCTGGCGGCGGGCGCGACCAACACCGCGCCGCCGGGGCTCCCGTTCATTCCCGAGGAGCACCAGCCCTGGCTCAAGCTGATCACCCGAGGTGCCGAGCAGGCCACCGAGGAGGAGATCGAGGAGAACCGGCGTGCCGCACCCGTGCGGCTGCGGGTGGCGGAGAGGATCAGGGACCGAAGCACCCGGGGCTGACCGGAACCGGGGCGGTCCGAAGGGCGGAGGAAGACGGTGGGGCCGGTGGCCGGAGGCGGGGCGGGGAGCCGGGTGCTCCCCGGGCAGGGCGGCAGGGCGCGGATCACCGTGCGCCCGGGCCGGTCGGTACGGGGGCGGACGCCGTTCGCGGTGCTGGTGGTGCTGCTGCTCGGGGCCGGGCTGCTCGGGCTGCTCGCCCTGAACACCGCGCTCAACGAGGGCTCCTTCGAGCTGTCGCGGCTGAACCGGCAGACCACCGTGCTGACCGACGAGCAGCAGGGGCTCCAGCACCAGATCGACCAGAACTCCGCGCCGGACGCGCTGTCGCGCCGGGCCGTCGAGCTCGGCATGGTGCCGGCCGGCGGGATGGCCTTCCTCGACCTGCCGAACGGCGGCGCGGTGGTCGGCACGCCCAAGCCGGCCCAGGACAGCCCGCCGGTGAAACGGTCCACCGTGGAACCGTGGCCCGGGAAGCAGCCCGCGCCGGGCCAGTCGGCGCCCCAGCCGGCCGCCCAGCCGAGTGCCCAGCCCTCCCCGGCGGCGCCGGCCGCCACCGCGGCCCCGTCGACCGTGCCGGGCACCGGCGGCGACGTCACCGTGCAGGTCAACCCCGGCCCGGCCAGGCCGGCCCCGGCCACCGGCGGGGGTGGCGCCCGATGAGCACACCCCGTCAGCCCCCCGGCGGCGGCGCCGGCGGGCGCCGGACGATCAAGGGCGCCGCGCCGCGCCCGGGCGCCCCGCGCGGACAGTCCGGCGGCAAGCCGCCGGCCGCCGGGCGGGCCCGCAGTCCCAAGCCGCAGCCCCCCGGCGCGCAGCCCGCGAAGCCCCAGCCGCCCAAGCCCCAGCCGTCCACGTCGCAGTCGCCCAGGCCGGCCGCGCCCAGGCCGGCCGCCGCCAGGTCGCAGCCCCCGTCGGCCGCCAAGGGCCAGGGCGCGCGCGGGCAGTCCCCGAAGGACCAGCCCGCGCGGAGCCGTCAGCCCCGTCCGCAGTCCGCCGAGGGCCGCCCCGCGCGCGGCGGGCAGCCGTCCGCCGCGACGGTCCGCCCCGCCGTGCGCGGGGTACGCCCCCCGCAGCAGCGCCGCGCCGAGGGGCGCCCGCCGACCGGTGCGCCGCCGCGCCGCCGCCCCCCGCAGCGCCGTCCGGCCCCCCGGGGGATCCGGCTGGCCGATCCGCGCCGCCGGCTGCGGGTGATCACCGTCGTGCTGTCGGTGGTGTTCTCGGTCTTCGCCGGGCGGCTGGTCCAGCTCCAGCTGCTGGACTCGGACGCGCTGGCCTCCGACGCCAACACCAACCGCTACCTGAACATCCCGATCACCGCCGAGCGCGGCTCGATAACGTCCTCCGACGGCGTCGCGCTGGCCACCACCGTGGACGCCTACGACATCACCGCCGACCCGGCGATGTTCACCCCCGGGGCGACCGGCCTCCCCGACGCCCCCGAGCAGGCGGCCGCCCTGCTGGCGCCGATCCTCGGCGTGCCCAAGGAGAAGCTCGCCGCCGACCTGCGGACGCCGAAGACCCGTTACAAGCGGCTCGCCGCCCAGCAGACCCCGGACGTCAAGAACCAGATCACCGACCTCAAGTCCAGCCTGGAGAAGCAGGCCGGCTCGCGCGCCTGCCAGGCCCAGAAGCGGCTGCTGAACAAGTCCGTCGACGAGGGCGGCCGGACCAGGGTGGACAACGAGTGCGTCAACCCGCTGGCCGGCGTCTTCAACCGGGACACCCAGAAGCGGGTCTACCCCTCCGACGGGCTGGCCGCGAACCTGGTGGGCTTCGTCAACGCCGAGGGCGAGGGCGCGGGCGGGCTGGAGCAGCAGTTCCAGAAGCAGCTGGCCGGCAAGGAGGGCCACAGCAGCTACGCCCAGGCCGGCGGCCGGCTGGTGCCGACCGCGGGCGGCTCGCTGGAGCCCGCCGTGCCCGGCACCGACCTGCGGCTGACCGTCAACCGGGACATCCAGTGGGCCGCCCAGCGGGCCATCACCGACCAGGTCGCCAACGCCGGGGCGGAGAAGGGCTATGTGATCGTCCAGGACGTGAAGAACGGCCAGGTCCTGGCCATGGCGACCTCGCCCGGCTTCAACCCGAACGACCTGAGCACGGCCAAGAACTCGCAGCTCGGCAACGCGGCCCTGCAGGACGCCTACGAGCCCGGCTCCACCGCCAAGCTGATGACCATGGCGGCCGTCCTGGACACCGGCAAGGCCACCTGGGACACCAAGGTCACCGTGCCGTACCCGCTGGTGCGCGGCGATGTGGCGTTCAAGGACGACGTCGAGCACGACACCTGGTACCTGACCCTGGCCGGCGTGCTCGCCAAGTCCTCCAACATCGGCACCATCGAGGCCGCCCAGACCCTCGGCGCCACCCAGCCCGAGGCCAACAAGGTGCTCTACGACTACCTGCGGAAGTTCGGCATCGGCCAGCAGACCGGCCTCGCCTTTCCCGGCGAGACCGCCGGACTGCTCGACAAGCCGGAGGACTGGAAGGCGTCCAAGCAGTACACCATCCCGTTCGGCCAGGGCCTGTCGGTCAACGCGCTCCAGGCGACCTCGGTGTTCTCCACCATCGCCAACGGCGGTGTCCGGGTGGCGCCCAGCGTGGTCCAGGGCACCACCGCGCCGGACGGCAAGTACTCCCCGGCCCCGGCCGGCGCGGAGTCCCGGGTGGTGAGCGAGCAGACCGCGAAGACCCTCACCGAGATGCTGGAATCGGTCGTCTCCGACGAGCAGGGCACCGGCGGCAAGGCCGCGATCCCGGGCTACCGGGTCGCCGGCAAGACCGGCACCGCCAACCGGGTGGACCCGAAGACCGGCAGCTACCGCGGGTACACCGCCTCCTTCATCGGCTTCGCGCCGGCCGACCAGCCCCGGGTCACCGTCTCCTGCGTGATCCAGGACCCGGTCAACGGCCACTTCGGCGGCCAGCTGTGCGGCCCGGTGTTCAAGCAGGTGATGGAGTTCACCCTCAAGACCCTCCAGGTCCCGCCGAGCGGGAGCGAGGCGCCCAACCTGCCCGTCGAGTGGAAGCCGTGATCGACCATGGACAACGACCTGGCGGGTGCGGCCGCCGGTGCGCAAAAGGGCCGGTTTGGCCCTGGACACCCTTCGGCGGATAGCCTCTCCGCCGTGCCGAAACCCGATCAAAACACCGTGAGCCCGCCCCGCCCCGCGCGGACCGGCGCCCGGACGCTCGCCGAGGTCGCCCGTCTGCTGGGCCTGGACCCCGTCGAGGGGCCCGAGGTCACCGGCGTCACCCACAACGCCCGCGAGGTCCGCCCCGGCGACCTCTACGTGGCGTTCCCGGGGGCCAACCACCACGGCGCGGCCTTCGCCGGCCAGGCCGCCGGAGCCGGCGCCGTCGCGGTGCTCACCGACCCGGCGGGAGCCGAGCTGGCGGCCGGGACCGGTCTGCCGCTGCTGGTCGTCGACCGGCCCCGGGCCCGGATGGGCGAGCTCGCCGCGGCCGTCTACGACCGCCCCTCCGAGCGGCTGCTGATGATCGGACTCACCGGCACCAACGGCAAGACCACCACCTCCTACCTGGTCGAGGGCGGCCTGCGCGGCGCCGGGCGCCACCCCGGGGTGATCGGGACCGTGGAGATGCGGGTCGGCGACGAGCGGATCAAGAGCGAGCGCACCACCCCCGAGGCCACCGACCTGCACGCGATCCTCGCCGTGATGGGCGAGCGCGGCGCGGACGCGGTGACCATGGAGGTCTCCAGCCACGCCCTGGTCTACGGCCGCACCGACGGCGTGGTCTACGACGTCGCGCTGTTCAACAACCTGACCCCCGAGCACCTCGACTTCCACCCGGACATGGAGGACTACTTCCAGGCGAAGGCCCGGCTCTTCCAGCCCGGCAAGTCCCGCGCCGGTGTGGTCAACCTGGACGACGCCTACGGCCGACGGCTCGCCGCCGAGGCGAAGATCCCGGTCGTCACCTTCTCCGCCACCGGAGCCCCGGAGGCGGACTGGCGCGCGGTGGACGTCCAGCTCGGCCCGGTCGGCTCGACCTTCCGGGTGCTCGGCCCCGGCGGCGTCGAGGCGGACGCCGCCGTCCCGCTGCCCGGCCCCTTCAACGTCGCCAACGGGCTGGCCGCGATCGTGCTGCTGGCCACCGCCGGACTCCCGCTGGAGTCGGCCGTGGCCGGCGTCGCCGCCGTCCCCGGGGTGCCCGGCCGGCTGGAGCGGGTGGACGCCGGACAGCCGTACGTCGCGGTGGTCGACTACGCCCACAAGCCGGACGCCCTGGAGGCCGTCCTCGGCTCGCTGCGCGAGGTCACCAAGGGCCGGCTGCACGTGGTGGTCGGCTGCGGCGGCGACCGCGACCCGCACAAGCGCGCCCCGATGGGCGGCATCGCCGCCCGGCTCGCCGACACGGCCGTCCTGACCAGCGACAACCCGCGCAGCGAGGACCCGCTGGCGATCCTCGCCACCATGCTGAACGGCGCCGCCGCGGTGCCCGAGGCCGAGCGCGGCGCCGTCCTGGTGGTACCGGACCGCGCCGAGGCGATCGAGCTGGCGGTCGCCCGGGCCCAGGCCGGCGACACCGTGCTGGTGGCCGGCAAGGGCCACGAGCTCGGCCAGTACGTACGAGACGAGATCCGCCCCTTCGACGACCGGGAGGTGCTGCGCGAATCCATCGCGCGGACCACGGCCGCCCGGGGCACCCGAGGAGTAGAGCAGCAGTGATCGCACTGACCCTCGCCGAGGTGGCCGCCGCAGTCGGGGGAACCCTGACCGACGCCGACCCGGACGCCCTGGTGACCGCCCCGGTCGAGGTCGACTCCCGCAAGGTCCGCCCCGGCGGGCTCTTCGCGGCCTTCGCCGGCGAGCACGTGGACGGCCACGACTACGCGGACCGGGCGCTCGCGGCCGGCGCCGTCGCGGTGCTGGCCTCCCGCCCGGTCGGCGGCCCGACCGTCCTGGTCGACAGCGTGGTGGACGCGCTCGGCAAGCTGGCCCGCGCCGTGGTCGGCCGCGCCGACGCCGCCGTGGTCGCGCTGACCGGCTCGGCCGGCAAGACCAGCACCAAGGACCTCATCGCCCAGCTGCTCCAGCGCCTGGGCGACACCGTCTACCCGCCGGGCTCGCTCAACAACGAGATCGGCCACCCGATGACCGCCCTGCGGGTCGAGGACACCACCCGGCACCTGGTGCTGGAGATGGGCGCCCGGCACAAGGGCGACATCGAGTACCTCACCTCGATCACCCCGCCCCGGATCGGCCTGGTGCTCAACGTCGGCACCGCCCACGTCGGCGAGTTCGGCTCCCAGGAGGCGATCGCCGAGGCCAAGGGCGAGCTGGTCGAGGCGCTGCCCGCCGACGGCGTGGCGATCCTCAACGCGGACGACCGCCTGGTGCGCGCCATGGCCTCCCGGACGAAGGCCCGGGTGGTGTACTTCGGCGAGTCCGCCGAGGCCGAGGTCCGCGCACGGGATGTTCGCCTCGACTCCACCGGACGTCCATCGTTCACGCTGAGCACCCCGGCCGGTTCCGCACCCGTGCAGCTGCGCCTGTACGGTGAGCACCACGTCTCGAACGCCCTCGCCGCCGCAGCGGTGGCGACGGAGCTCGGGATGACCGTCGACGACACCGCCGAAGCACTGAGCGAGGCGGGTGCGCTGTCCCGCTGGCGCATGGAGGTCGTCGACCGGGCCGATGGTGTCACCGTCGTCAACGACGCCTACAACGCGAACCCCGACTCGATGCGGGCCGCGCTGCGGGCGCTGATCTCGATGGGGGGACGCGGCCCGGAGCGCCGTCGCACCTGGGCGGTGCTCGGCGAGATGCGGGAGCTCGGCGAGGACAGCCTGGCCGAGCACGACGCCATCGGGCGGCTCGCGGTCCGGCTCGACGTCACCAAGCTGGTGGCGGTCGGCGGACGCGAGGCGGCCTGCATGGAACTGGGCGCGAGGAACGAAGGTTCGTGGGGTGAGGAGTCGGTGCTGGTGTCCGACGCGGACGCGGCGGTCGAACTGCTGCGCAGTCAGCTGCGGCCGGGGGATGTGGTGCTGGTGAAGGCTTCCCGTTCGGTGGGGCTGGAGAAGGTGGCCGAGGCCCTCCTCGCGGACGGTGCGGCCGAGTAATGAAGCAGATCCTCTTCTCCGGCATGATCGGCCTGATCCTGTCGCTGGCCGGCACCCCCGCGCTGATCAAGCTGCTCGCCCGGCAGGGCTACGGCCAGTACATCCGCGACGACGGCCCCAAGGCGCACCACAGCAAAAAGGGCACGCCCACCATGGGCGGCATCGCGTTCATCATGGCGACCCTGATCGCCTACTTCGCCACCAAGGCGATAACGCGCGAGAGCCCGACCGCCTCCGGCCTGCTGGTGCTGTTCCTGACGACCGGTCTGGGCCTGGTCGGCTTCCTCGACGACTACATCAAGGTCGTCAAGCGCCGCTCCCTGGGCCTGCGGGCCAAGGCCAAGCTGGCCGGCCAGTCCATCGTCGGCCTGGCGTTCGCGGTGCTGGCCCTGCAGTTCCCCGACAACGCCGGCCGCACCCCGGCCTCGGAGCACCTCTCCTTCGTCCGGGACTTCGAGTGGGCCGTCGGCCCGGTCCTGTTCGTCATCTTCGCGTACTTCCTGATCGCCGCGACCTCCAACGGCGTCAACCTGACGGACGGTCTGGACGGCCTGGCCACCGGTGCCTCGGTGATGGCCTTCGGCGCCTACACCTTCATCGGCGTCTGGGAGTACGGCCAGAGCTGCGCCTACGTCGCCTCGGCCACCGCCAACTGCTACGACGTCCGCGACCCGCTGGACCTCGCGGTGGTCGCCGCCGCCCTGATGGGCTCCTGCTTCGGCTTCCTCTGGTGGAACACCTCGCCCGCCAAGATCTTCATGGGCGACACCGGCTCGCTCGCCCTCGGCGGCGCGCTGGCCGGTCTGGCGATCTGCTCGCGCACCGAGATCCTGCTCGTCCTGCTGGGCGGCCTCTTCGTGATCATCACCCTCTCGGTGATCATCCAGGTCGGCTCGTTCCGGATGACCGGCAAGCGCGTCTTCAAGATGGCCCCGCTGCAGCACCATTTCGAACTCAAGGGCTGGAGCGAGGTCCTGGTCGTGGTCCGGTTCTGGATCATCCAGGGCCTGTGCGTGGCCGTCGGCCTCGGCCTCTTCTACGCGGGATGGGTGACCGGATGACCGACTCCGACCGCCCCGCCGGCCCGACCCCCGACTGGGCCGGCCTGCCGGTCACCGTCGCCGGGCTCGGCGTCTCCGGCATCAGCGCCGCCCGGGTCCTGCACGGCCTCGGCGCCCTGGTCACGGTCGTCGACGGCGGCTCGGGCGAGGGCCAGCGGGCCCGCGCGGCCGAGCTGGAGGCGCTCGGCGTCACCGTCCGCCTCGGCGACGGCGACACCCTGCCCGAGGGCACCCGGCTGGTCGTCACCTCGCCCGGCTGGCCGCCGAGCAGCCCGCTGTTCGCGGCCGCCGACCGGGCCGGCCTCGACATCTGGGGCGACGTCGAGCTGGCCTGGCGGCTGCGCAGGCCGCACCCCGCCACCGGCGAGCCGGCCCCCTGGCTGGCCGTCACCGGCACCAACGGCAAGACCACCACCGTCCAGATGCTCGCCTCGATCCTGACCGCCGCCGGTCGGCGCACCGCCGCCGTCGGCAACGTCGGCGTCCCGGTGCTGGACGCGGTGCTCGCCGAGGAGCCCTACGACGTGCTCGCCGTCGAGCTCTCCAGCTACCAGCTGCACTGGTCGTCCTCGCTGCGCCCGCACTCGGCGGCCGTGCTCAACCTGGCCCCCGACCACCTGGACTGGCACGGCTCGATGGAGGCGTACGCCGCCGACAAGGGCCGGATCTACCAGGGCAACACCGTCGCCTGCGTGTACAACCTGGCCGACCCGGCCACCGAGGCGCTGGTCCGCGAGGCCGACGTCGAGGAGGGCTGCCGGGCGATCGGCTTCGGCCTCGGCGCACCCGCCCTGTCGAACCTCGGCGTGGTCGACGGCCTGCTGGTCGACCGGGCGTTCGTGTCCGACCGGGCCAAGAACGCCGCCGAGCTCGGCTCGGTCGAGGACGTCAGTCCGCCGGCCCCGCACAACATCACCAACGCGCTGGCCGCCGCCGCGCTGGCCCGCGCCTACGGCGTGGAGCCGAAGGCGGTCCGCGAGGGCCTGCGGGCCTTCCGCCCGGACGCGCACCGGATCGCCGAGGTCGCGGTGGTCGACGGGGTCACCTGGATCGACGACTCCAAGGCGACCAACACCCATGCCGCCGCGGCCTCGCTGGCCGCGTACCGGCCGGTGGTCTGGATCGCCGGCGGCCTGGCCAAGGGCGCGGAGTTCGACGACCTGGTCCGGGGCGCGGCCGAGCGGCTGCGGGCCGCCGTGCTGATCGGCGAGGACCGCGCGCTGATCCGGGAGGCGCTGGCGCGACACGCGCCGGATGTCCCGGTGATCGAGGCGGCCGAGGGCCAGACTGGCGCGGTGGCGATGACCGAGGTGGTCCGCGCGGCCGCCTCGCTCGCCCGAACGGGTGACACGGTGCTGTTGGCCCCGGCCTGCGCCTCGATGGACATGTTCACCAACTACGGCGAGCGCGGAGACCTCTTCGCCGCGTCCGTCCGGGAGCTGGCGGACGGCGGCCGGTAGCGGGACGGACGGCCTCCGGCCGCCGTCGCCGCGCCCGGCCGGAGGCCGACGAGGCACGAAAGAAGGGGAGCGTTGTGGCCGGGAGCGGCAGGGCGGGCGGTTCGAGCGCGCCGGAGAAGGGCCGCCCGGCCGAGTCCCTGCGAGTGATCTCGGCCACCACCACCGCCTACAAGTCGGCCGGTCCGCTGGCCCGCCTGCAGGCCTTCCGGGCCCGCGCGCGGTACACCCTGGACCGGCCGCTGACGCCGTACCTGCTGATCGCCGGCACGGTGCTGCTGCTGGTCGTGCTCGGCCTGATGATGGTCTTCTCGGCCTCGCAGATCCTCGCGCTGGGCCAGCACCGCTCGACCCAGTTCTACTTCTACAAGCAGCTGCTCGCGGTGGTCCTCGGCTTCGCGCTGCTGCTCGGCTTCGCCCTCGTCCCGGTGGCCGTGCTGCGGGTGATCGTCTACCCCGTGATGCTCGCGGTGATCGGGGCCATGGTGCTGGTGGCGATCCCCGGCATCGGCATGGAGGTCAACGGCAACCGGAACTGGCTCGATTTCGGGGTGTTCCAGTTCCAGCCCTCCGAGTTCGCCAAGCTCGCCCTCGTGCTCTGGGGTGCCGACCTGCTCGCCCGCAAGCAGAAGACCGGCACCCTCGGCGAGTGGAAGCACCTGCTGATCCCGCTGGTGCCCGGCACCCTGCTGCTGATCGTGCTGATCATGCTCGGCGGCGACATGGGCACCACGATGATCCTGGTCGCCATGCTGTTCGGGCTGCTGTGGATGGTCGGAGCGCCGCTGCGGCTGTTCGTCGCCACCCTCGGGGTGGCCGTGGTGGTCTGCACCGCGCTGGTCGTCACCGTCCCGCACCGGGCCGAGCGGCTCTCCTGCATCGGGGTGACCAAGCTCGACCCGGCCGGCTCCTGCTTCCAGGCCCTGCACGGCGTCTACTCGTTCGGCCTCGGCGGCCTGTTCGGCTCCGGACTCGGCGCCGGCGTCGAGAAATGGGGCCAGCTCCCGGAGGCGCACACCGACTTCATCTTCGCCACCACCGGCGAGGAACTTGGTCTGGTGGGGACGCTGTCGGTGATCGGTCTCTTCGCGGCACTAGGCTACGCGGGTATCCGTGTGGCCATCGGTACGAGGGATCCCTTCGTCAGGTACGCCGCGGGGGCCGCCACCACCTGGATCATGGCTCAGGCCGTGATCAACCTGGGGTCGGCGCTGGGACTGCTGCCCATCGCGGGCGTCCCGCTCCCGCTGTTCTCCTACGGCGGTTCCGCCATGCTGTCGGCCATGTCCGCGATCGGGGTGCTGCTCTGCCTGGCACGCAGCAGCTCGGGCGCGAAGGCGGCCCTGGCCGCCCGGAGCAAGAACTCCCGGATCAGGAAGCAGCTGGCCCGGGTGCTGCCACGACGACGAACCACAGCGCGCCCGGTCCCAGGACCGGCACGCAGGGAGCGGTGAATTTCGGTGCATGTCGTACTCGCCGGCGGGGGGACCGCCGGTCACATCGAGCCGGCCATGGCCCTCGCGGACGCCCTCCGCAGGCACGACCCGTCCGTCGGGATCACCGCCCTCGGCACCGAGCGCGGCCTGGAGACCCGGCTGGTCCCCGAGCGCGGATACCAGCTGGAGCTGATCCCGGCCGTCCCGCTGCCCCGCAAGCCCACCCCCGAGCTGATCACCGTACCGGGCCGGCTGCGCGGCACCGTCCGGGCCGCCCAGGAGATCATCGAGCGGGTGAACGCGGACGCCGTGGTCGGCTTCGGCGGCTACGTCGCGATGCCCGCCTATCTGGCCGCCAAGCGGGCCGGGGTGCCGATCGTGGTGCACGAGGCCAACGCCCGGCCCGGCCTGGCCAACAAGATCGGCGCCCGGTACAGCGACTTCGTCGCCGTCTCCACGCCGGACAGCAAGCTGCGCGACTCCCGGTACATCGGCATCCCGCTGCGCCGGACCATCGCGACCCTGGACCGGAACGCGGCCCGCCCGGAGGCGCGGCACTACTTCGGCCTCGACCAGCGGCTGCCCACCCTGCTGGTCACCGGCGGCTCCCAGGGCGCCCGCCGACTGAACGAGACGATCACCGCGATCGCCCCCCGGCTCCAGCAGTACGGGGTGCAGATCCTGCACGCGGTCGGCCCGAAGAACGAGCTGCCCCAGGTGGACGACATCCCCGGGATGCCGCCGTACCGCGCGGTGCCGTACCTGGACCGGATGGACCTCGCCTACGCGGCGGCCGACATGATGCTCTGCCGGGCCGGTGCCATGACGGTCGCCGAGCTGGCCGCGGTCGGCCTGCCGGCCGCCTTCGTGCCGCTGCCGATCGGCAACGGCGAGCAGCGGCTGAACGCCCAGCCGATGGTGAAGGCCGGCGGCGGTCTGCTGGTCGACGACGCCGAGCTGACCCCGGACTGGGTGCTGCAGAACGTGCTGCCGGTGCTGACGGACCCGCAGCGGCTGTGGGACATGAGCCGGTCGGCCGCCGAGTTCGGCCGCCGGGACGCCGACGAGCTGCTCGTCGGCATGGTCTACGAGGCCATCGAGGCCGCCCGGGGCGGCCGTCGACGTGGCTGACGCCCGGCTCGCCGACCCCCTGGACGAGGAGTTCGAGGCCGAGGAGCACGCTCCTCGGCTCCGGCTCTCCCGGCGGGGTGCGGTGGTGCTGGGCGGCCTGGTCGCCCTGCTGTTCGGGGTGCTGTCCTGGCTGGTCTTCTTCTCCTCGGTGCTGGAGGTGCGCTCCGTCGCGGTGCAGGGCCTCCAGGACGAGCGGTTGACGGCCGACGAGGTCAGGACGGCGATCGGCGGGGTCGGCTCGGGGCCGCTGGCCCGGGTGGACCTCGACGACGCCCGCGCGCGGGTGGAGGCGATCCCCCGGGTGGCCGGGGCGGAGGTCTGGCGGGGCTGGCCGAACACCCTTCGGGTGAAGGTCACCCAGCGCACGCCGGTCGCCGCGGTGAAGGGCGAGGACGGCCGCTTCACCCAGGTCGACGCGGCCGGAGTGAGCTTCGCCACCGAGCCGGCCGCCCCGTCCGGGGTTCCGGTGGTCGAGCTGAGGCTCAGCCAGCAGGCGCTGGACACCGAGTCGGTGATCGGCCGGACGCAGCTGGTGGAGGGCGCGGTGGCGGTGGCGGCCGGGCTGCCGGAGGACGTCCGGCAGCGGGCCGGGGCCGTGCTGGTGCATTCGTACGACGACATCCAGCTGCAGTTGGCCGGGGGTGCGACGGTGCGCTGGGGGAGCCCCGAGCAGACGGATCGCAAAGCCCGGGTGCTGGTGGCGCTGTTGCGTCAGAAGGGTACGAACTTCGATGTGAGCGCTCCGGACGCGCCTGCGGTGTCCGGATGATCCGGTAGGTTCTGTGCGCAAGGGTGCGCGCGGAGCGCGTCGTCGGAAGGACGGCGGCGGGCCGCGGGCGGGGTTGACGCGGGTTCGTGTCGGCCCGACCCTTGGTGGTCACCCCGGTGTCATCCGCCGGTCGATGATCACATAGGCTCAAAAGAAAAAGGGAAGCTCGGCGTGTTCGTTGAAACACGTGGCCGGAGCCACCTAGTGTCCTGTCTCACCAGACTGTGTTCCCTGGTGATCTGACAGAGGCACAGCACTAACCCTAAAGGTCAAGTTTAGGGTTGGGGTCGGCGGTCGGCATTTCGGACATTACGTCAGGAACCAGGCTCCCTACCCATCGACATCCGTCGGTCCGGCCCTGATCGGGCATTCGGGCCGACCTGGAAATTCGAGGCGAGAGGCCTTCGACGTGGCAGCACCGCAGAACTACCTCGCAGTCATCAAGGTCGTCGGTATCGGCGGCGGTGGTGTCAACGCCATCAACCGGATGATCGAGGTCGGTCTCAAGGGCGTCGAGTTCATCGCGATCAACACCGATGCGCAGGCCCTCCTCATGAGCGACGCCGACGTCAAGCTCGATGTGGGCCGTGAACTCACCCGGGGCCTCGGCGCCGGCGCCAACCCCGAGGTCGGCCGCAAGGCCGCCGAGGACCACCGCGAGGAGATCGAGGAGGTCCTCAAGGGGGCCGACATGGTCTTCGTCACCGCCGGCGAGGGCGGCGGCACCGGCACGGGCGGCGCGCCGGTGGTCGCCAACATCGCCCGCACGCTGGGCGCGCTGACCATCGGCGTGGTCACCCGTCCGTTCACCTTCGAGGGCCGGCGGCGCGCCAACCAGGCCGAGGACGGCATCGCCTCGCTGCGCGAAGAGGTCGACACCCTCATCGTCATCCCCAACGACCGGCTGCTGTCCATCTCGGACCGCCAGGTCAGCGTGCTGGACGCGTTCCGCTCCGCCGACCAGGTGCTGCTCTCCGGTGTCCAGGGGATCACCGACCTGATCACCACCCCGGGTCTGATCAACCTCGACTTCGCCGACGTCAAGTCCGTCATGTCGGACGCCGGTTCGGCGCTCATGGGCATCGGCTCGGCCCGCGGTGAGGACCGCGCCAAGGCGGCCGCCGTGATGGCGATCTCCTCGCCGCTGCTGGAGGCCTCGATCGACGGCGCCCGCGGCGTGCTGCTGTCCATCTCCGGCGGCTCCGACCTCGGCCTGTTCGAGATCAACGAGTCCGCCCAGCTGGTCAGCGAGGCGGCCCACCCCGAGGCCAACATCATCTTCGGTGCCGTCATCGACGACGCCCTGGGCGACGAGGTCCGGGTCACCGTCATCGCGGCGGGCTTCGACGGCGGCCAGCCGCCGGCGATCGTCCGCGAGCCGGTGGTCAAGGCGAGCGCGGCCCCGGCCAACCCGCCGGCCTCCGCGGGCACCCCCGAGCGTCCGGCCGGCCGGCCCGCGTACGGCGGCATCGGCTCGGTCACCTCCCGCTCGGAGGGCGACAGCTCCTCCTACCGCGCGGCCGAGTCGCCGGCCACCACCACGGCCGCCCCGGTGCCGCCGCAGGTGCAGCCGGCCCGGCAGCCGTTCGTGGAGAACCCGGCCGAGGAACTCGACGTGCCGGACTTCCTTAAGTGATCGACCACGCGGTCCGCGACGGTGCTCACTTCGCCTTCACCACTCGGTGGGGCGGGGTGAGCATTTCGCCGTACGGGGAGCTGAACCTCGGCGGCGCGGTGGGGGACGACCCGGCGGCCGTCCTGGAGAACCGGGCGATCGCGGCGCGTGAGCTCGGCCTCGACCCGGCCGACGTGGTGTGGATGAACCAGGTGCACGGGGCGGACGTCGCCGTGGTGACCGGGCGCCAGCCGGCGGGGGAGGCCCCGACGGTCGACGCGGTGGTCACCGACCGGCCGCTGGCGCTGGCCGTGCTGACCGCGGACTGCACCCCGGTGCTGCTGGCGGACCCGGTCGCGGGGGTGGTCGGCGCGGCCCACGCCGGACGGCCCGGCCTCGCGGCCGGTGTGGTCCCGGCGGTGGTCGCGGCGATGGCGGCGCTCGGCGCCGAGCCCGCGCGGATCACCGCCGCCACCGGCCCCGCGGTCTGCGGCCGCTGCTACGAGGTGCCCGCGCAGCTGCGGGCCGAGGTCGCCGGGCGGGTGCCCGAGGCCCATGCGGTGACCTCCTGGGGGACCCCGGCCCTGGACGTGCCGGCGGGGGTCGCGGCCCAGCTGGCCGCCGCGGGCGTCACGGCACCGGTGCTGTCACCGGTCTGCACCCTCGAATCCGCCGACCACTACTCCTACCGGCGCGAGCAGCGCACAGGCCGGCTCGCGAGCTACGTCTGGTTGGGCTCTTCATACTGATGACGAATGACATCTACGGACCGTTCCCGGGCGATTCCGCCCGATTCCCGGACAAGTCCTGGCTGGACGCGCTGACGGAGGGCCAGCGGGCCCGGTACGAGGAACTCGGTACCAACCTGGAGGTCGTCGAGCGGCGGATCGCCGACGCCTGCGCCGCCGCCGGGCGGGCCCGCGACGAGGTCCGGCTGATCGTGGTCACCAAGACCTACCCCGCCGAGGACACCGCGCTGCTGGCCGGACTGGGCGCCACCGATGTCGCGGAGAACCGCGACCAGGACGCCGCACCCAAGGCGGAGCAGTGCAGAAACCTTCCTCTTGACTGGCACTTCGTCGGGCAGCTGCAGACCAACAAGGTCCGCTCGGTCGTCCGGTACGCGGACTACGTCCACTCGGTGGACCGCGCGCGGCTGGTGGAGTCGCTCGGCGCGGCGGTCGCCAAGGCCGAACGCGCCGACCTGGGCTGCCTGGTGCAGGTGGCGCTGGACAAGGAGGCCGGCGAGGGCGGGCACCGCGCCGGGGTCGCCCCGGCGGACGTGCTCGCGCTGGCCGACGCGATCGCCGACACGCCCGGACTGCGGATGGACGGTGTGATGACGGTCGCTCCGCTCGCGGGTCCGTTGGCCGGCGATCCGGCCTCGGCCTTCGATCGGCTGGCGGAAATCGCAACCGCAGTACGGGCGGCCCATCCGGCTGCCACCATGGTCTCGGCAGGGATGAGCGGCGACCTGGAGCAGGCCATTGCCGCCGGAGCGACACATGTGCGCGTCGGAACGGCGGTACTCGGAGTGCGGTCACCCCTCAGGTAACGTCACCGGGTAGTAGATCAGACTGCAGGACAAAATAGGACAGAAGCTAGCAGCTTATCGGAGCGCTAGCCAACCGTGGATCGTTGCTCCGCGGCCCTCATCCACGAACTCTGATTGGCCGTCGGCCTGACGAAGCGTCGTGGGCGGACCGCGGAATCCGCGGACGGGGCCGTTCGGCCCGGCCGTCGGGACGGAGTCGGTCCACCACAAGCGGAGGAGACAGGAGCATGGCCGGCGCAATGCGCAAGATGGCGGTCTACCTCGGCCTCGTGGAGGACGAGACGTACGACGGCCAGGGGTACGACCCCGACGACGACTACGACGCGGACCCCGAGCCGATCCGGACCGGACGGACCGAGGACATTCCGCGGCCGGCCTCCCCGGCGCCCGCGCCGGTCTCCTCCATCACCCCGCAGCCGGTGCCGGCCGCGGTCCCGATTCGCCAGGAGACCCCGAGGATGGCACCAGTGTCGTCCATCACACCCGAACGTCGCCACAACCTGGAGAAGAGCGCCCCGGTGATCATGCCCAAGGTAGTGAACGAACGAGAGCCCTACCGCATCACCACGCTGCACCCGAGGACCTACAACGAGGCCCGTACCATCGGGGAACAGTTCCGCGGCGGGACCCCTGTGATCATGAATCTCACGGAGATGGACGACACCGACGCCAAGCGGCTCGTAGACTTCGCCGCTGGACTCGTCTTCGGTCTGCACGGCAGTATCGAGCGCGTGACGCAGAAGGTGTTCCTCCTGTCGCCTGCTAACGTCGATGTCACGGCGGAGGACAAGGCTCGGATCGCCGAGGGTGGGTTCTTCAACCAGAGCTGACCCGACCACGACTTTACGTGTGGATCTGATCGACAGTGAGTTAGCGACAGGCGAGAGCGGCCCAAGGGCCGACAACCGGGGAGAGGGAAGCGCGATGGAGATCGTGTGGGCGGTGCTCTATTACGCACTGACCGTCTTCCTGGTGTTCCTGCTCGTGCGGCTGGTGATGGACTGGGTCTTCCAGTTCGCGCGTTCGTGGCGGCCCGGCAAGGCCATGGTCCTGGTCCTGGAGGCCACGTACACTGTCACGGATCCGCCGCTCAAGCTTCTGCGGCGGTTCATTCCGCCGTTGCGTCTCGGGGGCGTGGCGCTCGACCTGTCCTTCTTCGTACTGATGATCATTGTGTATGTCCTGATCTCGCTTGTGCGGCCCTAGTCGTAGGTGAGCGATGCGACAGGATGCCGGTGTGCCGACGATCACGTTGAGGTGAAGAGATGCCATTGACCCCCGAGGACGTTCGGAACAAGCAGTTCACGACCGTCCGCCTGCGCGAAGGCTATGACGAGGACGAGGTCGATGCCTTCCTCGACGAGGTCGAGGCGGAGCTGACCCGTCTCCTCCGCGAGAACGAGGACCTGCGCGCCAAGCTGGCCGCCGCGACCCGTGCCGCCGCGCAGAACCAGGCCAACATGCGCAAGGAGCCGCCGCAGGACGCGCGCCCCGGCGCCCCGGTGCCGGCCGCCATATCCGGCCCGCCGGTTCCCGGCCAGCAGGGTGGCCCCGGTCCGCAGCAGCAGCAGATGGGCCCGGGCGGTCCGCAGCAGCAGCAGATGGGTCCCGGCCCGCAGCAGCAGCAGATGGGCAACCAGCCGCTCGGCCTGCCGTCCGGCGCCCCGCAGCTCCCCGTCGGCCAGGGCGGCCCGATGGGCGGCCCCGGCCAGCAGCAGCAGATGGGCCAGACCATGGGCGGCCAGCAGCAGCTGGTCCAGCCGATGGGCGGTCAGATGCTCCAGCCGATGGGCGGCCCCGGTGGCCCGCAGGGCATGGGCAACCCGATGGGCCAGGGCATGGGCCAGCAGCAGATGCAGCAGATGGGCGGCCCCATGGGCGGCCCGCAGCAGATGGGCGGCCCGATGGGCGCCCCGATGCAGCAGCAGCAGCAGAACCCCGGTGGCGACAGCGCCGCCCGGGTGCTGGCGCTCGCCCAGCAGACCGCGGACCAGGCGATCTCGGAGGCCCGTTCCGAGGCCAACAAGATCGTCGGCGAGGCGCGCAGCCGCGCCGAGGGCCTGGAGCGGGACGCCCGCGCCAAGGCCGACGCGCTGGAGCGGGACGCGCAGGAGAAGCACCGCGTCGCGATGGGCTCGCTGGAGTCCGCCCGCGCCACGCTGGAGCGCAAGGTCGAGGACCTGCGGGCGTTCGAGCGTGAGTACCGGACGCGTCTGAAGTCCTACCTGGAGACCCAGCTGCGTCAGCTGGAGTCGCAGGCGGACGACTCGCTCGCGCCGCCGCGGATCCCGGCCACCGCTTCGCTGCCGCCGGCCGCGTCGTCGATGGCTCCGGCCGGTGCGAGCGCGATGAGCAGCCCGTCGCCGAGCTTCGGCGGCAGCCAGCAGTCGTTCGGCGGCCAGCCGTCCTTCGGCGGGCAGAGCGCCTTCGGCGGGAACGGTGCGCCGAGCTTCGGCGGGCCGTCGGCCGCGGGCAACTCGGGTGCGCCGCAGATGCAGCCGGCCGGGATGACCCAGCCGATGGCGGCCGTCCGTCCGCAGCCGCCGCAGCCGATGCAGCAGGCGCCGGCTCCGATGCGGGGCTTCCTGATCGACGAGGACGGCGACAACTAAGCGGTAGCCGTCGGCACAGGCGCCCCCTTCTCGGCCCTTCGGGGTCGGGGAGGGGGCGCTTTCGTGTCTGCGGGGCCGCCGCTTCCGGGCGTGCGGGGGCCCGTTCCTGACGGGAGGGGGAACGGCGGAGCCGCCGCCGCCCGGTGGGCGACGGCGGCTCCGGGGTCGGGTCAGGCCTTGCGCAGCTGGAAGGCGAGGCCGAGGGACTCGTCGGCGAAGGTGTCGGACTCCCAGTCGGCGGCGCCGGCGGCGAAGTCGGTGGCGAGCACCTCCTCGGCGACCAGCGCACCGTGCTCGGCGATGGCCTCGGCGGTCTCGTCGTTGCTCGCCCGCCAGCGCAGCACGATCCGGTCGGCGACGTCCAGGCCGGAGTTCTTGCGGGCCTCCTGGATCTGGCGGATCGCGTCCCGGGCGACGCCGAGGCGCTTGAGCTCGGGGGTGATCGCGAGGTCCAGCGCGACCGTGGCGCCGGACTCGTTGGCGACGGCCCAGCCCTCGCGCGGGGTCTCGGTGATGATCACCTCGTCCGGGGACAGGGCCACCGTCTCGCCGTTCAGCTCGACCGAGGTGGTGCCCCCGGCGCGCAGCTCGGCGGCGAGCCGGGCGGCGTCCGCGGCGGCGACCGCCTTGGCGACGTCCTGCACGCCCTTGCCGAAACGCTTGCCCAGCGCGCGGAAGTTCGCCTTGGCGGTGGTGTCGACCAGCGAGCCGCCGACGTTCGCGAGCGACTCCAGGGCGGAGACGTTGAGCTCCTCGGCGATCTGCGCGCGCAGGTCCCCGGGCAGCTCGTCCCAGCCCTGGGCGGCGACCAGCGCGCGGGACAGCGGCTGGCGGGTCTTCACGCCCGACTCGGCGCGGGTGGCCCGGCCCAGTTCGACCAGCCGGCGGACCAGCGCCATGTGGCGGGAGAGGTCGGTGTCGATCAGCGACTCGTCCGCCTGCGGCCAGGAGGCCAGGTGGACCGAGGCCGGGGCGTCGGGCACGACCGGGACGACCAGGTCCTGCCAGACCTGCTCGGTGATGAACGGGGTGAGCGGGGCCATCAGCCGGGTGACGGTCTCCAGCGCCTCGTGCAGGGTGGCGAGCGCGGCCGCGTCGCCCTGCCAGAAGCGGCGGCGGCCGCGGCGGACGTACCAGTTGGAGAGGTCGTCGACGAAGGCGGAGAGCAGCTTGCCGGCGCGCTGGGTGTCGTAGGCCTCGAAGGCCGCGTCGACCTCGCGCACCAGGGTGTTCAGCTCGGAGAGCACCCAGCGGTCCAGCTGCGGGCGGTCGGCCGGGGCCGGGTCGGCCGCGGACGGCGCCCAGCCGGAGGTGCGGGCGTACAGGGCCTGGAAGGCGACGGTGTTCCAGAAGGTGAGGAGGGTCTTGCGGACCACCTCCTGGATCGTGCCGTGGCCGACCCGGCGGGCCGACCAGGGGGAGCCGCCGGCGGCCATGAACCAGCGGACGGCGTCGGCGCCGTGCTGGTCCATGAGCGGGATCGGCTGCAGGATGTTGCCCAGGTGCTTGGACATCTTGCGGCCGTCCTCGGCCAGGATGTGGCCCAGGCAGACGACGTTCTCGTACGAGCTCTTGTCGAAGACCAGGGTGCCGACGGCCATCAGGGTGTAGAACCAGCCGCGGGTCTGGTCGATCGCCTCGGAGATGAACTGCGCCGGGTAGCGCTTCTCGAACAGCTCCTTGTTCTGGTACGGGTAGCCGTACTGGGCGAAGGGCATCGAGCCCGAGTCGTACCAGGCGTCGATGACCTCGGGCACGCGGGTCGAGGTGCCGCCGCACTCGCGGCAGTCGAAGGTGACCTCGTCGATGAACGGGCGGTGCGGGTCGAGGCCGGACTGGTCGGTGCCGGTGAGCTCGGACAGCTCGGCCAGCGAGCCGACGCAGGTGAGGTGGTTCTCCTCGCAGCGCCAGATCGGCAGCGGGGTGCCCCAGTAGCGGTTGCGGCTGAGCGCCCAGTCGATGTTGTTGTTCAGCCAGTCGCCGAAGCGGCCGTGCTTGACGTTGTCCGGGAACCAGTTGGTGGCCTCGTTCTCCCGGATCATCGCGTCCTTGACCGCGGTGGTGCGGATGTACCAGGACGGCTGCGCGTAGTACAGCAGCGCGGTGTGGCAGCGCCAGCAGTGCGGGTAGCTGTGCTCGTACGGGAGGTGGCGGAAGAGCAGGCCGCGCTCCTTGAGGTCCGCGACCAGGGCCTCGTCGGCCTTCTTGAAGAACTGGCCGCCGACCAGCGGGACCTCGGGGCCGAAGGTGCCGTCGGTCAGCACCGGGTTGACCACCGGCAGGCCGTACTTGCGGCAGGTCGCGAGGTCGTCGGCGCCGAAGGCGGGCGACTGGTGGACGATGCCGGTGCCGTCCTCGGTGGTGACGTACTCGGCGTTGAGGACGTAGTGCGCGTTCTCGATCTCGACCAGGTCGAACGGGCGGCGGTAGGCCCAGCGCTCCATCTCGGCGCCGGTGAAGGACTCGCCGGTCGCCTCCCAGCCCTCGCCGAGGGCCTTGGCCAGCAGCGGCTCGGCGACCACCAGCTGCTCGGTGCCGTCGGTGGCCACCACGTAGGTGACCTCGGGGTGCACGGCGGCGGCGGTGTTGGAGACCAGCGTCCACGGGGTGGTGGTCCAGACCAGCAACGCGGCCCGGTCGGCCAGCGGGCCGCTGGTCAGCGGGAAGCGGACGAAGACCGAGGGGTCGACGACGGTCTCGTAGCCCTGAGCCAGCTCGTGGTCGGAGAGGCCGGTGCCGCAGCGCGGGCACCAGGGGGCGACCCGGTGGTCCTGGACCAGCAGGCCCTTGTCGAAGATCTGCTTGAGCGACCACCAGACGGACTGCACGTAGGACGGGTCCATGGTGCGGTAGGCCTGGTCGAGGTCGACCCAGTAGCCCATCCGGTTGGTGAGCTCGACGAAGGCGTCGGTGTGGCGGGTCACCGACTCGCGGCACTTGGCGTTGAACTCGGCGATGCCGTACGCCTCGATGTCCTGCTTGCCGGAGAAGCCGAGCTCCTTCTCGACGGCGAGCTCGACCGGGAGGCCGTGACAGTCCCAGCCGGCCTTGCGGGCGACGTGGTAGCCCTTCATCGTCCGGTACCGGGGGAAGACGTCCTTGAAGACGCGGGCCTCGATGTGGTGGGCGCCGGGCATGCCGTTGGCGGTCGGCGGGCCCTCGTAGAAGACCCACTCGGGGCGGCCCTCGGACTGCTCCAGACTGCGCTGGAAGACCTTGTTGTCCTGCCAGAACGACAGGATCCGGTGTTCGAGGGCGGGCAGGTCGACCTGCGCGGGGACGGGGTTGTAGGAGCTGGCCATGACGGGCGTCTACCTCCGGCGGATGCATGGACGGGATCCGACGGAGGGACGAGACGGCTTGCCGCCCCGCGGTACCACCCTCCTTGGCCGCGATGCTGTCCGCGGCCCTCTTGTTTGGGCTTGCTGCCGGTTCTAGCGGGCCGACGAAGGGGATCGCGGACCGTTCTTCCGGCGGCTCCGGGGTGATCTTCGCGCGGTGCACACCCCCGGGCTCGCACCGTCCCCGGGTCGCTGGTGGCTGCGTACTGCGGTACTCGTCCCCATCTGCGCCTTGCAGGCCCCAGTGTATCGGCCGTCGCAAGTCGGTTTCGGCGCGCCGGGGCGGGGGGCACAACTCTGTTCGGCGCGATGGGCGTGTCGCGTGTGGCGGCTGGCTGGGTGGGATCATGGTGAGGCGTCGGTATGTCATGTTGTGACCATTTTTGATCGGGATTATCGTTCCGGCACTGGAGGCCGCCGGGAACCGGCGGCTCGATTCGTTCGTAGATGGGGTCGAAGCCATGGCTGAGAAGACAACCGTCGCGGGTACCGCCACCAAGCGGGCACGCAAGGCCGTGGCAGGCGATCCAGGGGAGGGGACCGTGACCACTACCGCACGGCGCAAGAACACCACCGACACCACTCTCGTGGCCCCCGGCCGCACCCGTACCCCGGCCGGGGCCGGGGCCGCCGCCCGTACCGGCGGTGCCGAGTCGGTCGACCCGGCGGAGCTGCCGGTCCGTCCCGGCGAGGACCCGTGGACCTCCGAGGAGGTGCGCGAGCTGCACGCCGAGCTGATCAACGATCTGGAGCGGCTCCAGCAGGAGATCGACGCGGCCGAGGCGGCCATCACCGGTCTGATGCGGGACTCCAACGACGGGGCCGGCGACGACCAGGTGGACGCCGGTACGAAGAACATCTCGCGCGAGAGCGAGGTGGCGCTGGCCAACAACGCCCGCGACAGCCTCGCCCAGACCGAGCACGCGCTGGCCCGGCTGGAGGGTGTCGGATTCGGCACCTGCGAGTCCTGCGGCCAGGCCATCGGCAAGGCCCGGATGCAGGCCTTCCCGCGGGCGACGCTCTGCGTCCAGTGCAAGGCCAAGCAGGAACGCCGCTGACCGCTCCGGGCGGCCGACCGGGACGACGGGAGGGGTCGGGCTTGCCGTAGGCTCGACCCCGTAACGTCGCCTGATCCGTCGGATGATCCGTCGCAGATCGGGTTTCCCACCGGCCCTTCGGCCCCCCACGTCACGGCAGCGGAGCGGATCATCAGTACGCAAGGTTCCCCCCAGACGCGGGACGACTCCGTCCCCACGCCCGCCGACGTCGTGGCCCCGGCCGGGGACGTCGCCGGGTCCGGCGACGGGGCCCCGGCCCGGCCGGAGGCCCCCGAGGCGGCCGCGGCCCCCGCGTCCTCCCCGGTCTCTTCTCCGGTCTCCTCGCCGGCGCTGGCCCCGACGTCGCTGCCGGTCGAGCCGGCCGGGGCGGAGGAGCCGAAGGGGCGCAGGCGGATCGGCGTGCTCCTGGTCGTCGCGCTGCTGGCCTTCCTGATCGACTTCGGCAGCAAGCTCCTGGTCGTGGCGCGGCTGGAGAACCACTCGGCGATCAAGGTGATCGGCGATGTGGTGACCTTCCAGGTGATCCGCAACTCCGGCGCCGCCTTCGGCATGGGGCAGGCGCTGACCGTCGTCTTCACCATGATCGCCTCGGCCGTCATCGTGGTGATCTGGCGGATCGCCCGGCGGCTGTACAGCCTCCCCTGGGCGATCGCGCTCGGCCTGCTGCTGGGCGGCGCGCTCGGCAACCTGACCGACCGGCTGTTCCGCTCGCCCGGCGTCTTCCGCGGGCACGTGGTCGACTTCATCTCCGTCCAGCACTTCGCGGTGTTCAACCTCGCGGACTCGGCGATCGTCTGCGGCGGCATCCTGGTCGTCCTGCTCTCCTTCCGGGGCAGCAACCCGGACGGCACCGTGCACCAGCAGGCGGACAAGGGCGAGCAGGCGGACAAGGGCGAGCAGGCGGACAAGGGCGAGTAGGGCGGACGGGCGCGAGCGGGGCGGGGCGGCCCCCGCCCCCGGTCGGGCACGGCGCGGGCGGGACCCCGCGCGTCCGGCATACTCGTACGGGTGAGTACCGCAGCGCAGACCCGAAGCCTCCCCGTTCCCGACGGCCTGGAGGGCGAACGCCTCGACGCCGCCCTGGCCCGGATGTTCGGCTTCTCCCGGACCAAGGCCGCCGAGCTGGCCGCCGAGGGCAAGGTGACGCTCGACGGGGCCGTCGCCGGCAAGTCGGACCGGGTCACCGCCGGTTCCTGGCTGGAGGTCGAGATCCCGGCCCCCGCCGCGCCGGTGCAGATCGTCGCCGAACCGGTCGACGGCATGCGCATCGTCCACGACGACGACGACATCGTGCTCGTCGACAAGCCGGTCGGCGTCGCCGCGCACCCCAGCCCGGGCTGGACCGGCCCCACCGTGATCGGCGGGCTGGCCGCGGCCGGCTACCGGATCTCGACCTCCGGCGCCGCCGAGCGCCAGGGCGTCGTGCACCGGCTCGACGTCGGCACCTCCGGGCTGATGGTCGTGGCCAAGTCGGAGCGCGCCTACACCGACCTCAAGCGGCAGTTCCACGACCGGGTGACCGAGAAGAAGTACCACACGCTCGTCCAGGGCCACCCGGACCCGCTCAGCGGCACGGTGGACGCGCCGATCGGGCGCCACCCCAGCGCGGACTGGAAGTGGGCGGTCACCCGCGAGGGCAAGCCGTCCGTCACCCACTACGACCTCATCGAGGCGTACCGGGCCGCCTCGCTGATGGACATCAAGCTGGAGACCGGCCGCACCCACCAGATCCGGGTGCACATGTCCGCGCTGCGCCACCCCTGCGTCGGCGACATCACCTACGGGGCCGACCCGACCCTCGCCAAGCGGCTCGGGCTGACCCGGCAGTGGCTGCACGCCGTCTCGCTCGGCTTCGAGCACCCGTCGGACGGCGAGTGGGTGCAGTTCTCCAGCGAGTACCCCGCGGACCTGCGGAAGGCGCTGGACATCATCGCGTCGGAGAGCTGAGCCGGAGCCGGTACGCGGCCTGTCGCGGAAGGCTCGGCGCGAACCCCCGGGAGAGCTCCCGGGGGTTCGCGCGTTCCCGGGCTCCGCGGGGCCGCTGTTCTTATCGGACGCCTACTCCGGGGGCGACTACGATCACGCCCATGGAGCTCGGTGGGGCGTGGCGCCGGTGGCGAGGCCGTGGGACGGTCGCCGGACGGAGACTGGTGGCCGGGGCGGTGGCCCTGACGGCCGTCGTCGCGGTCGGGACGGCCGCGGCCGTCGCCGCCGGGGGCGAACAGGCCGTCCGCCAGGAGGACCGCTTCCTCGCGATGGCCGAGACCCCCGGCAGCTCGCAGATCGTCCAGCTCGACACCTCCTTCTTCACCACCGGCAGCAGCCCGCGCCCCGCCGTCCTGCTCGGGCACGGCTTCGGCGGCTCCAAGGAGGGCGAGCGGGAGCGCGCCCAGAAGCTCGCCCGGCAGGGGTACGCGGTGCTGACCTGGTCGGCGCGCGGCTTCGGGCGCTCCGGCGGGAAGATCGGGCTGAACGCGCCGGACCGCGAGGTCGAGGACGTCAAGCACCTGGTCGACTGGCTGGCGCAGCGCCCCGAGGTCCAGCTGGACGGGCCCGGCGACCCCCGGGTGGGCATCACCGGCGCCTCCTACGGCGGCGCGGTGGCGCTGCTCGGCTCCGCGTACGACCGCCGGATCGACGCCGTGGCCAGTGCGATCACCTGGTGGAACCTGGCCGACGCGCTGTTCCCGCAGGGCGTGCGCGGCTCGGGCGCGGTCGACGGCGTGTTCAAGAAGCTGTGGTCCGGGATCTTCTTCACCACCGGTTCGGTGGGCGAGCTCGGCCCGTCCGGCGGCGCGGCGCGTCCGGCCCTCGCCCCCGAGCAGGGCGGCGGGCAGGTCGGCTGCGGGCGGTTCCTGGACGAGCTGTGCCGGATGTACGACCGGGTGGCGACCGCCGGGCACGCCGACCCGGAGGCGGTGGCCCTGCTCGACCGGTCCAGCCCCTCCTCGGTCGCGGACCGGCTCAAGGTGCCCACGCTGGTGGTCCAGGGCCAGCAGGACTCGCTGTTCCCGCTCGACCAGGGCGACGCGATCGCCAGGGCGGTGGCCGCCAACGGCGCCCCGGTGGCGGTCGACTGGTTCGCGGGCGGGCACGACGGCGCGACCGACACCAGCGACCGGGTGGACGACCGGGTCACGGCCTGGTTCGACCGCTATCTGAAGGGCGCCGGGGGCGACGGCGCGGCCGGTACCGGCGCGGCGTTCCGGGTGACCCGGACCGGCGGGGTCGACTCGACCGGCTTCCAGGCGGTGCTGCGCGGGGCCACCGCCGACAGCTACCCCGGCCTCGGCGGCACCGGATCGCGGCAGTTCGAGCTGAAGTCCCCGGACGGGGCGCCCGAGCAGGCCTTCGCCAACCCGCCCGGCGGCGCGCCGTCCAACATCTCCGCCGTGCCCGGCCTCGGCGGCCTGCTCGGCCAGGCGTCCGCGCTGGGCGCCGGTCTCGCGCTGGACTTCCCCGGCCAGTTCGCCACCTTCGAGTCGGCGCCGCTGGACTCCTCGGTCCACCTGACCGGGCAGCCGACGGTACCGGTCCGGGTCCGGGCCGACCGGCCGGACGCGGTGCTCTTCGCCAAGCTGTACGACGTCGCCCCCGACGGCAAGCAGAGCCTGCCGCAGCAGTTGTCCGCCCCGCTGCGGGTGACCGGGGCGGACACCCCCGACGGCCGGAGCGTCACCGTGGCGCTGCCCACCGTCGACCACACCTTCGACGCCGGGCACCGGCTGCGGCTGGTGCTCGCCTCCACCGACCTCGCGTACGCCTCGCCGGTCGAGCCCGCCACCTACCGGGCCGCCGTCACCGGGCCGGTCGTCCTGCCCACCGTCGACGGGCTGGTCACCGAGGCCGCGCCGCTGCCGAACCGGACCTGGGTGCTGCCGCTGGTCGCGCTCGCGCTGGCCGCCGGGCTGGTGCTGGTGCCGCGGCTGCGGGCGGCCAGGGCCGGGCGGCGCGCCCACGGACCCGCGTACGAGCCGGAGCTCGCCGGGGTGCCGCTGGTGATCACCGGTCTGAGCAAGCGCTACAAGGGCGCCGCCGACCGGTACGCCGTCCGCGACCTGGGCTTCCGGGTGGAACGGGGCCAGGTGCTCGGCCTGCTCGGCCCGAACGGCGCCGGGAAGACCACCACCCTGCGGATGCTGATGGGGCTGATCCGGCCGGACGCCGGCGAGATCAGGATCTTCGGCCACCTGATCCGGCCCGGGGCACCCGTGCTCTCCCGGGTCGGGGCCTTCGTCGAGGGCGCGGGCTTCCTGCCGCACCTCACCGGGCGGGCCAATCTGCGGCTCTACTGGCAGGCCACCGGCCGTCCGGAGGCGGACGCCCACCTGGACGAGGCGCTGGCGATCGCCGGGCTCGGCGAGGCGCTGGACCGGGCGGTTCGCACCTACTCGCAGGGCATGCGGCAGCGGCTGGCGATCGCCCAGGCCATGCTGGGGCTGCCGGACCTGCTGATCCTCGACGAGCCGACCAACGGGCTCGACCCGCCGCAGATCCGTGAGATGCGCGAGGTGATGATCCGGTACGCGGCGGCCGGGCGGACCGTCATCGTCTCCAGCCACCTGCTGGCCGAGGTCGAGCAGAGCTGCACCGACCTGGTGGTGATGGACCGGGGCCGGCTGGTCACCACGGGCGCGGTCGCGGAGATCGTCGGCGCGGGCACCCAGCTGCTGATCGGCACCGCGGCGTCGTACGGCGCGGCGGAGCTGGCGGCCGCGGCCGACAAGGTCGCCGCGCTGGACGGGGTCGACACGGCGGAGGCCGTGGAGGGCGGGCTGCTGGTCGGGCTGGACGGCATGCCGGCGAGCCGGCTGCTGGCCGAGCTGGTGCGGCTCGGGGTGCCGGTGGAGTCGGCCGGGCCGCAGCGCCGGCTGGAGGACGCGTTCCTGTCGCTGATCGGAGGTACGGCGTGAGTGCCGCGGTTGCTGAGGTGTCGGCCGATCACGCGGCCGGCTACCGGCCCGGACGGACGCTGCCGTTCCGGGTCGAGGTGGTCCGCCAGCTGCGGCGGCGCCGCACGATGGTGATCGGCGGGGTGCTGGCCGCGATGCCGCTGGTGGTGCTGGCGGCGTTCGCGGTGGCCGGGACGCCCGGGCGGGCCGACCGGACCACGTTCATCGAGCTCGCGACCTCGTCCGGGCCGAACTTCGCGACCACCATGCTCTTCATGGGCACCGGCTTCATGCTGGTGATCCCGGTCGCGCTGTTCTGCGGCGACACGGTGGCCTCGGAGGCCAGCTGGTCCTCGCTGCGGTACCTGCTGGCCGCGCCGGTGCCGAGGGCGCGGCTGCTGATGCGCAAGTTCCTGGTCGGGCTGCTGTTCTCGGCGGCGGCCGTGGTGCTGCTGCCGCTGGTCGGGCTGGCGGTCGGCACGGCCGCGTACGGCTGGGGCGACCTGCGGCTGCCGGCCGGGGCGAGCCTGAGCGCGGGCGAGGCGCTGCCGCGGCTGGCGGTCGCGGTGGCGTTCGTGTTCCTCAGCGAGGTGGTGATCGCGGCGCTGGCGTTCTGGCTCTCGACCGCCACGGACGCGCCGCTGGGGGCGGTCGGCGGGGCGGTGTTCGCCTCGATCGTCGCCGGGGTGCTGGACGCCATCACCGCCCTCGGCGACCTGCGGGCCTGGCTGCCGGCGCACTGGCAGTGGGCGTGGGCGGACGCGCTGCAGCCTCGGATGGAGTGGGGCGGGATGGTGCAGGGGGTCTCGCTGTCGCTTTCCTACGCGGTGGTGCTGCTGGCGCTCGCGTTCCGGGGCTTCGCGCGCAAGGACGTGGTGTCGTAGCGCGGTTTCGGTAGCGCGGTTCGGCGGCGCGGTTCGGGAGGCGTGGGAGAGGCGGACCCCGCCCGCCGGGGGACGGCGGGCGGGGTCCGTCGTTCGCGGGACCGCTCCGGGACTACTTGACGGGGGAGTAGACCCGCTCGACCTGCTGGGTGCCGGACCGGGTGCGGTAGGAGCGCGACCACTTGGTGGTGGCGTCCTTGCGGGTCCGGTCCGAGAGCACGTAGTAGTCCATCTGGGTCTGGGCCGGGGTGACCTCCAGGACGCCGTAGCCGTGCGAGTCGAGGTCGACCCACTGGACGTGGCGGTTGGCGCCCTTGATCGCGGCGGCGGCGACCAGCGAGAGGGTCTGCGGCGCGACCTTGAGGAAGTCGTCGATGTTGTCCGAGGTGACCGAGGTGACCACGAACTCGGTGGCGACGCTGCCCGACAGCGGGTAGGTGGCGGCCTCCTCGGGGACGTCCGAGGCCCAGGCGGAGTGGATGTCGCCGGTCAGGAAGACGGTGTTGGTGATCCCGTTCGACTTCAGGTGGCCGAGCAGCTCGCGCCGGTCGTGGGTGTAGCCGTCCCACTGGTCGGTGTTGATCGCCAGGCCCTCGCCGGGCAGGCCGAGCAGCTTGGCCAGCGGGCGCAGCAGGTAGTCCGGAAGCGAGAAGAGGGCGACCGGGGAGATCATCACCTCGTTGCCGATCAGGCGCCAGGCGGTGTCGGAGGCGGCGAGGCCGGACTTCAGCCAGTCCATCTGGGCGCGGCCGGTGAGGGTGCGGTCGGCCGAGTCGACGTCGCCGTTGCCGACCTTGACCTGCTGGGAGCGGAACGAGCGCTGGTCCATCAGGTGCAGGTCGGCGAGCTTGCCGTAGCGCAGGCGGCGGTAGGTGGTGCCGGCGATGGACGGGCGGACCGGCATCCACTCGAAGTAGGCCTGCTTGGCGGCGGCCATCCGGGCCGTCCAGTCGCCCTCGGTGCCCGGGGTGTGGTTCTCGGCGCCGCCGGACCAGGCGTCGTTGGCGAACTCGTGGTCGTCCCAGATCGCGATGGTCGGGACCTGCGCGTGCAGCGCCTGGAGGTCCTCGTCCGTCTTGTAGCGGCCGTGCCGGGTGCGGTAGTCGGAGAGGCTGAGGATCTCGTGGGTGGGGGCGTGCGGGCGGACCACGGAGCCCCGGGCGCAGAACTCGCCGCTCTTGTACTCGTAGATGTAGTCGCCGAGGAAGAGGAAGGCGTCGAGGTCGCCGCGGGCCGCCAGGTGGCGGTACGCGGAGAAGTAGCCGGCCTCCCAGTTGGCGCAGGAGGCCACGCCGAAGCGGAGCCGGTCGAGGGCGGCGTCGGCGGTCGGGGTGGTGCGCGTGCGGCCGACGGGGGACACCGTCGCGCCGGCGGTGAAGCGGTACCAGTAGGCGGTGTCCGGGGTGAGGCCGCGGACGTCCACCTTGACGGTGTGGTCGGTGGCGGCGTCGCTGGTCACGGTGCCGCTCGTGGCGATCCGGGTGAAGCCCTTGTCGGCGGCTATCTCCCAGCGGACCTCGGTGCCGGCCCCGAGGCCGGAGCCGGGCACGGCCTCGGGGGACGGGGTGACCCGGGTCCAGAGCAGGATGCCGTCGGGCAGCGGGTCGCCCGAGGCGACGCCGTGGAGGAACTGCGGGGCGGTGGCGGCCTGGGCGGTCGCGCCGAGGGCGAGCGGCAGGGTGGCGGCGCCCGCGACGGCGGCGGTGGCCTTGAGCACCTGGCGTCGGAGGGGGCGGGCGGCGGTCATGTCATTGACAAGGTCAGTCACGGCGGACAGGCTACCGGCGGGTAACGCGGTGTTCCATATGCTGAACTGACTGTTCGTTGTCGCTTCACCGCGACGTGACGTCCCGCCACCCCGCCGGGTGGGCGCGGTCACCCGGCGGACATGCGCGATGATGGGAGGCTGTTCCGGCCCCCGTCGCAAGGAAGTCCCGCCCGTGGCACACGTCCTGCTCCTCCACTCCGTGTACGGCCTGCGCCCCGCCGTCCAGGCTGCCGCCGACCGGCTGCGCGCCGCCGGGCACACCGTGCACACCCCCGACTTCTTCGACGGGCGGACCTTCGACGACGTCGAGGAGGCCATGGCCCACAAGGAGGAGATCGGCAGCGACGAACTGCTGCGCCGGGCCGTCGGGGCCGCCGCCCCGCTGCTGGGTACCGGGACACCGCTCGTCTACGCCGGCTTCTCGCTCGGCGGCTCGCTCGCCCAGAACCTCGCGCTGGCCGACGAGAAGGCCGTCGGCCTGCTGCTCCTGCACGGCACCTCGGACATCCGCGAGGACGCGGCCACCGCGATCCCGGTCCAGCTGCACGTCGCCGAGCCGGACCCGTTCGAGTCGGAGGACTGGCTGAACGCCTGGTACCTGGGGATGCGCAAGGCCGGGGCGGACGTGGAGGTGCACCGCTACCGGGGCGCCGGCCACCTCTTCACCGACCCGGAGCTGCCGGACTACGACGCGGAGGCGGCGGAGCAGACCTGGGCGGTCGCGCTGGACTTCCTGGCGGAGCTGGACGCGGCGTAGGTCCGTCGCTGGCCTCTCGCGCAGGAAGTCGTCCACGCCGACTTCCTGCGCGAGAGGCCAGCGACGGTCTGCCTCCGGCTCAGGGCTGTTCCCGGCTCACGGCTCCAGACGGTGCGGGCCGCGGAACAGGAACGTGACCTCGCGGAGGCTGGGGGCGTCGAGCAGGAGCATCAGCAGCCTGCCGAGACCCAGTCCGAATCCGCCGTGGGGCGGGGTGCCGAAGCGGAAGCAGTCGAGGTAGCCGGTGAGAGGCCCGGTGTCCATGCCCTTCTCGCGGGCCTGGGCGACCAGGCGCTCGTGGCGGTGCTCGCGCTGGGCGCCGGTGGTGATCTCGACACCCTTCCACAGCAGGTCGAAGGACTCGGTGACGGTGGGGTCGTCCTCGGGCCGCAGGTGGTAGAAGGGGCGGACGGAGGCGGGGAAGCGGGTGACGAACACGAACTCGTGCCCGGACTCCTCGGCGACGAGGGCGGAGAGCCTGCGCTCGCCCTCGGGGTCGAGGTCCTCCTTGACCCCCTCGGGGTCCCAGCCGGTGGCCCGGAGCCTGGCGAGGGCGTCGGCCATCGTGACGCGGGGGAACGGTGCCTCGGGGACGGTGACCCGGGCGCCGAAGTGCTCGGCGACGGCGTCGCCGTGGCGCTCCGCGACCCGTTGGAGGACGCGCCGCAGGAGCCGTTCCTCGAAGGCCATGACGTCCTCCACGCCGTCGATCCAGGCGAGTTCGGCGTCGACACCCGTGAACTCGGTGGCGTGGCGGGAGGTGAAGGACGGCTCGGCGCGGAAGACCGGGCCGATCTCGAAGACCTTGTCGATGCCGCCCGCGATGGCCATCTGCTTGTAGAACTGCGGGGACTGGGCGAGGTAGGCGGTGCGGTCGAAGTAGCCGACCTCGAAGACCTCGGCCCCGGACTCGGAGGCGGTGCCCATGAGCTTCGGGGTGTGGAGCTCGGTGAAGCCCTCCTCGGCGGTGACCTCGCGCATGGCCTGCTCGACGGTGGTCTGGACGGCGAACACCAGCTGCTGCGAGGGCCTGCGGACGTCGAGGAAGCGCCAGTCGAGACGCTGGTCCAGGCCGGTCTTCTCGTCGATGGGCAGCTTCGGCTCGGCGCGCGACACGACCTCGACGCGCTCGGGGACGATCTCCAGGCCGCCGAGCTTGACGTGGGGGTTGCCGACGACCTTGCCGGTGATCTTCACGGCGGACTCGGTGGTGACACCCTCGAAGGCCGCCTCGATCCCGTCGCCCTCGCCGCCCCGGGCATGGGTGACCTGGACGAGGCCGGTGTGGTCGCGGACCAGCACGAACTGCATGCGTCGCTGGAGGCGGAGGGTGTTGATCCAGCCGTGGACGGTGACCGTCCCGTCGAGATGGCCGGCAAGGTCTGCGACGAGGGTGCGGGTACGCGTCATGGTGGCAACTCCCTGATTGCGGGCGCGTTGGTCGCGCCACTGGGTCGGGCGGTAGACGGCCGCCCGGGGACTGGCGTCACCCTAACCGGAGGGGTCGCGCGGGTGCCTCCGGATTAAAGCCCGTCGCGATCCAGCGACGCCGGACCCGGCAGGTTGCGGGAACTGGCAGCCCGTGGAGACGGTTCCTTCGGCAGGGGCGGGACATGCGGGAAGACTTCGGCCGCCTTCGTCGTGTGCGACGAAGGCGGCCGTGGGAGTGGGTTCAGCGCAGGTGGTCGAAGGCGCCGGACTTCGCGCCGTCGAGGAGGGCGCCGATTTCGGCGCGGGTGTAGACGAGCGGGGCCTGCGTCGGGGTCTTGGAATCGCGGATGGCGATGAACTGGCCGATCACGCCGAACTCGACGCAGTTGTCGCTGCCGCCACTGAACGGGGACTTCTCCCAGGTGACATCGGAGAAGTCGATCTCGGCGGGGTCGGGCTTGTTGATCACGTGCGCTTCTCCTTGAGCAAGCCGGTCAGATGGGCGTGGGTCTCGGGCGGGCCGAGAGCGCGCGCTCGCAGGTGGTCGAAGACCTCGGTGTAGTGATCGACCTCGTCCGCACCCTCGAAGTACACCGAGTTGGGGCCATTCTCCATCCACACGACCTCCGGATTGGGGTCGGGAAAGCCCATCAGGACGAACGGGCCGTCGAGGCCCGGGTGAAGTCCCGCGCTGAAGGGCAGGAACTGCACGGTGATGTTCGTCCGCTCTGCCATGGCGAGCAGGTGCTCGAGTTGGCCGCAGAGTACGGCGGGTTCCGGAATCCGATGAAGCGCCGCTTCGTCGATCACGGCCCACAGCTTGATGGCGTTCTCGCCCTCAAGTAGGTTGCGGCGGCCCATCCGCACCTCGACGAGGGCTTCGATCTGCTGCGGATTGAGGTCGAAGCGCATGTTGGCGATGACCTGCCGGGCGTACTCCTCGGTCTGCAGGAGACCGGGAACGAGTTCGGTTTCGTATGTCCGGAGGGCGTTCGCACTGGACTCCAGGGCCAGGTAGCCGCCGTACTTGGTCGTGTTGATGACGGCGGAGTACTTCCTCCACCACGGTTGCCGCTGCGCCGCGTCGGCGCGGACCAGGTCGAGGATGTCCTCGCGGGCTGCCGGGTCGGTTATGCCGTAGCAGTCCAGAAGAGCCTTCGCAAGGACCGGGGTTGTCCCACGGTCGCCGTTCTCGATGCGGCTCAGCGAGCCCTGGCTGACCTCCACCACGGCGGACACCTCGGTCAGCGTCAGGCCGGCCTGCGCTCTCAACTCCTTGAAGCGAGCGGAGAGCTGACGTCGGTACACCGATGGTGGTGCCGGGTTCCTCTTCCATGCCATGAGCAGCAGTGTGCCACCTGGAGACCCTTGAGCAACTCGAATGGGGGAAAATCTACTGGGCATATTGCCCACCTTGAGAGCGTCGGGGCATGCTGCCGGAGGTAGCGATACGTGAGGGCATCGTCGCGGCTCGTGTTCGGTGCGTGAGCTCATAGGAGGCATCCGGTGCCGTCCATCAGGACCGAATCCCGACAGGTCGCATGGGTCGTCCCCTCGCGGGACGAAGTCGTCGGCTATGTGCGGCACAGAACGGTGGCGGAGATCAGAGCATGGGGCATCGAGCTCGCCGATCCGCTCGAAGTGGAGCTGGTGGTCACCGAGCTGGTGACCAACGCGGTCTCGCATGCCGGCGGGCAGGTCGTCGGAATCGAGCTTCAGGTGGCCGAGGCGGGCGCGGTGGTTATTCGGGTCAGTGATTCGCACCCGGGGTTCTTCGGGCGGCGGGTGCGGCGGGAGCCGGGGGAGCACGGGCGGGGGCTCGTCATGCTGCGGCAGTTGGCGCGGTGCTGGTGGTGGGAGCCGCTGTCGGAGGGGAAGGTGGTCTGCGCCTTGGTGGAGGTATTCGGTTGCTGAACGACCCAGGGTGGAGGGGAGGATGGGGGGATGGTGATGAGTGACGGGCGGTATGCGCCGGCGGGGTCGTTGATCGGGTTGGTGCAGCGGGGGCGGGGGCTCGGGGCGCGGATGGCTGCGGAGAATCCGGCTGCTGCGGCCGAGATCGTCCACGGGTGTCTGCGGTGGGACTGGCGGTGGGACTCGACCGACGATCGGGCGCTGTATCTGGCGCGGCTGGTGCGGGACTTGGCGTTGCCGCTCGGGCCGGTGGTGGAGGGGCTCGGGGGTGACGAGGGCACCTGCGAGCGGGCCGCCCAAGTGCTGGAGCTGCTGGCGCTGGGCGGGTCGGGGGAGGCCCGGGAGGCGTTGCGGGCGTACGTGCGGGAAGGGGAGTGCTGGCGGGACGTACTGGAGTCGGCCGCGAGTAGTTGGCCGGTGGAGTGGTGGGACGACCTGGAGGAGACCGCGCGGCACCGGTTGCAGGGCGACGAGACGGATCTGTGGGGGAGACCGTGGGTGCGGTGGGAGTTGGCCGCGGCGCCTGCGGAGCGGGCCGTGCGGCCTGATCCGTTGGCGGGCGAGACGAGTGCACGACTGTTGGAGCTACTGGCGGACCCGGGGGCGAGGCAGGAATGGCGGCACGTGATGGTGGCGCTGGCCCGGCGGGAGGCGGAGCCCGGACTGCTGCCGCTGGTGCCGTCGCTGGGCTCGGCGGACGGCGAGTACCCGCTGCCCTTGCTACCGCGTGCGGTGCGGAAGCTGGGGGTGCTGGCGGTGCCCGCCGCCCGGGAGTGGGCGAGGGCGGAGGAGGACTGGCTGGCAGGGCTCGGGCTCGGCGTGCTGGCCGAGCACGGGGAGGCGGAGGACATTCCCGCACTGGTCGCGGAGCTGGAGCGGGACTGGGTCGAGCGTCGGTGGTGCGGGTCGATGTACACGGCGCGGGGGCTGGCGCGGTTCGGGGCCGAGGCCCGGGGAGCGGTGTCACTGCTTCGGCGGCTCTGGCTGTGGACGCCGCACTCCTACGAGCGGGTGAGCTATCTGGAGGCACTGGCGGAGATCGACCCGACAGGGTTGGAGTCGGTGTACGTGGAGTGTCTTTGGGACTGTGAGGACGACGCCCGATTGTTGGGGGTCGAGCGGGCTCCGGATCAACCCGAGGTGCGGGGGAGGTTGGAGTACCTCAGGGACGACGAGTTGGAGGAGCCCGCGGTCAGGGCCGCCGCGCGGGAGCGGTTGGCGGCCCTGACCGGGCAGTCCTAGAGGCCCGGGATGCGGCCGTTGCGGTAGAGGTCGACGAAGAGCTGGTGGTCGGCGCGGGCGCGGGCGCCGTATGCGTGGGCGAAGTCGACCAGCATCGCCGTGAAGCCCGCCTCGTCGCGGCTGACGGCCTCGTGGATCGCGTGCTCGGTGGAGAACGGGACCAGGGTGTGGCCGCTGGACGACTCGTCCGCCGCCGCGTGCATGGTGGCGGTGGCACGGCCCAGGTACCGGGTGACGGCGAGCAGGTCGGGCAGTTCGTTGAGGTCCCGCCAGTCGAGGTCGGTCGCGTACGGCGACACCTCGGCGACCAGCTGGCCCCGGCCCCGCAGCGTCGTGTACCCGAGCCACGGGTCGCTGTGGGACTGGAGGGCGCGCTGGGAGATCACCGTGCGGTGGCCCTCGTGCTGGAAGTAGCCGGCGATCGCGGGGTCGGTGACGTGGCGGGCGACGGCCGGGGTCTGGCCCTGCTTCATGTAGATGATCACGTCGTTCTCCAGGGCGTCGGTGTGCCCTTCGAGCAGGACGTTGTAGGAGGGCAGGCCCGCCGAGCCGATGCCGATACCGCGGCGGCCGACCACGTCCTTCACCCGCAGGGCGGTGGGGCTGACCCGGGTGGACGGCGGCAGGGTGGCGAGGTACTGCTCGAAGGCCGCGAGGACCTCGGCCTTGGTGGCCCCGTCCAGTTCGAACGCGCCGCCGCCGAGGCGGAAGCGGCGGTCGTAGTCCTCGACCACGGTGTCGCCGTCGAGCAGGGACACCCGGGTCTGCAGCCGGGCCTTCCGGAGCGTGTCGAGGATCGGGCCGGTGGCGGTGTCCAGGGTGTACGGGTCGGCGTCGCCGGAGGTGACGTGGGCGGCGATCCGGGCCCGGTACGCCTCGGCGAAGGCGGTGACCAGTTCGGTGATGGTCGCGTCCGACAGGGCCTTGGCGTAGCCGATCAGGGCGAGCGAGGCGGCGAGGCGCTGGACGTCCCAGGTGAAGGCGCCGACGTAGGCCTCGTCGAAGTCGTTGACGTTGAAGACGAGCCGGCCCTCGGCGTTGAGGTAGGTGCCGAAGTTCTCCGCGTGCAGGTCGCCGTGGATCCAGACCCGACCGGTGCGCCCGTCGAGGAAGGGCGCGCCGTAGGAATCGAACGGCGCGGTGGTGAGGTCCGCGTAGTAGAGGGCGGCGGTGCCCCGGTAGAAGGCGAACGCGGAGGCGGCCATCTTGCGGAACTTCACCCGGAAAGCCGCCGGGTCCTGGGCGAGGAGGTCGCCGAAGGCCGTGTCGAAGACACCGAGAATCGTCTCCGCGCGGCCGGTGTCGGAGAGCGGCTGGTGGGACATGGTGGCGGTTCCCTTGCGGTGAGTGGGTAAGGGGGGTCGAGGTACTGAGAGCTAGAGTAGGAGCGTGAATGCGTGAGTGACGGTCCGGGTCCGGTCAGCGGCTCGGGCCTTGTTCATTTTTCTGGGCACCCTCTGTGACCTGCGCGTTCGCCGGCCCATCTGCCAGCACGAGCCCACGGAGGCCCCGCCTTGAGCGATCAGCCGTTCGCGCACCTGCACGTCCACACCGAGTACTCGATGCTGGACGGCGCAGCCAGGCTGAAGCAGATGTTCAAGGAGGTCGAGCGGCTCGGGCAGACCCATGTCGCGATGACCGACCACGGCAACATGTACGGCGCCGCGGAGTTCCACAAGCAGGCCACCGGCGCGGGCATCACCCCGGTGATCGGCATCGAGGCGTACGTCGCCCCGGAGTCCCGTTCGAACACCAAGCGGATCCTGTGGGGCCAGCCGCACCAGAAGCGGGACGACGTCTCGGCGTCCGGCGCCTACACCCACAAGACGATCTGGGCCCGGAACAAGGAGGGCCTGCACAACCTCTTCAAGCTGACCTCGCGCTCGTACTCCGAGGGCTGGCTGGTCAAGTGGCCGCGGATGGACAAGGAGCTGATCTCCGAGCTGTCCGGCGGCCTGATGGCGACCACCGGCTGCCCGTCCGGCGAGGTGCAGACCAGGCTGCGCCTCGGCCAGTTCGACGAGGCGCTGCGGTCGGCCGGCGAGTACCAGGAGATCTTCGGCCGGGAGAACTACTTCCTGGAGCTGATGGACCACGGTCTCGACATCGAGAAGCGGGTCCGGGACGGGCTGATCGAGATCGGGCGCAAGCTCGGCATCCCGCCGGTGGTCACCAACGACTCGCACTACACCACCGAGGCCGACGCCGGCGCGCACGACCTGCTGCTCTGCGTGCAGACCGGCAAGAACCTCTCCGACCCGGACCGCTTCCGGTTCGACGGCACCGGCTACTACATCAAGTCGGCCGCCGAGATGTACGCGCTGGACCAGTCGGACGCCTGGCAGGAGGGCTGCCGCAACAGCCAGCTGCTGGTGGCCTCGCGGGTCGACACCGCGGGCATGTTCGAGTTCCGCAACCTGATGCCGCGCTTCCCGATCCCGGAGGGCTTCGAGTCCGAGGCGGAGTTCTTCCGGGCGCAGGTCTGGCAGGGCATGGAGTGGCGCTTCCCGAACGGGTACGACGAGGAGCACCGCAAGCTCGCCGAGTACGAGATGGACACCATCGTGCAGATGGGGTTCCCGGCGTACTTCCTCGTGGTGGCGGACTTCATCATGTGGGCGAAGGGGCAGGGCATCGCGGTGGGCCCCGGCCGCGGTTCGGCGGCCGGCTCGCTGGTCGCGTACGCCATGGGCATCACCGACCTCGACCCGATCCCGCACGGCCTGATCTTCGAGCGCTTCCTCAACCCCGAGCGCATCTCCATGCCCGATGTCGACATCGACTTCGACGAGCGCCGGCGCGGTGACGTGATCCGGTACGTGACCGAGAAGTGGGGATCCGACAAGGTCGCCATGATCGTCACCTACGGCACCATCAAGGCGAAGGCCGCCATCAAGGACTCCTCGCGGGTCCTCGGCTACCCCTACGCGATGGGTGACCGGATCACCAAGGCGATGCCGCCGGACGTCATGGGCAAGGGCATCCCGCTGTCCGGCATCACGGACAGCAGCCACCCGCGCTACGGCGAGGCGGGCGAGATCCGCGGGCTGTACGAGAACGACCCCGACGTGCGGAAGGTGATCGACACCGCGCGCGGCATCGAGGGCCTGATCCGCCAGCCCGGGGTGCACGCGGCCGGCGTCATCATGTCCGCCGAACCGCTGACCGACCACATCCCGGTCTGGACCCGGCACACCGACGGCGTCACCATCACGCAGTTCGACTACCCCACCTGCGAGGGCCTCGGCCTTCTCAAGATGGACTTCCTCGGCCTGCGCAACCTGACGATCATGGACGACGCCGTCAAGGCGATCGAGAAGAACAAGGGCATCAAGATCAATCTTCTTGAGCTGCCCCTGGACGACCGGCCGACCTACGAACTGCTCGCCCGGGGCGACACGCTCGGCGTCTTCCAGCTCGACGGCGGCCCGATGCGCTCGCTGCTGCGGCTGATGAAGCCCGACAACTTCGAGGACATCTCCGCCGTCCTGGCGCTGTACCGGCCGGGCCCGATGGGCGTCAACTCCCACACGAACTACGCGCTGCGCAAGAACGGCCAGCAGGAGATCACCCCGATCCACCGGGAGCTGGAGCAGCCCCTGGAGGAGGTGCTCCGGCCCACCTACGGCCTGATCGTCTACCAGGAGCAGGTGCAGAAGGCGGCGCAGATCCTGGCCGGCTACTCGCTCGGCCAGGCCGACCTGCTGCGCCGCGCGATGGGCAAGAAGAAGAAGGAGATCCTGGAGGCGGAGTTCGTCCCGTTCCAGAAGGGCTGCCGGGAGCGCGGCTACTCGGACGCGGCGATCCAGGCGGTGTGGGACGTCCTCGTCCCCTTCTCCGGCTACGCGTTCAACAAGGCGCACACGGCGGGGTACGGGCTGGTCTCGTACTGGACGGCGTACCTCAAGGCCAACTTCCCGGCCGAGTACATGTCGGGCCTGCTGACCTCGGTCAAGGACGACAAGGACAAGTCGGCGGTCTACCTCAACGAGTGCCGCAAGATGGGCATCAACGTCCTGCCGCCGGACGTCAACGAGTCGGACGCGGACTTCACCCCGCACGGGGACACCACGGTGCGGTTCGGCCTGACCGCCATCCGCAACGTCGGCGGGCCGGTCGTGGAGTCGATGATCCGGACCAGGAAGGCCAAGGGGAAGTTCGCCTCCTTCCCGGACTTCCTGGACAAGGTGGAGTCGGTGGTCTGCAACAAGCGGACCGTGGAGTCGCTGATCAAGGCCGGTTCCTTCGACTCGCTCGGGCACACCCGCAAGGGCCTGACCGCCGAGTTCGAGCCGATGATCGACAACGTGGTGGGCATCAAGCGCAAGGAGGCGGAGGGGCAGTTCGACCTCTTCGGCGGTGACGCCACCAGCGACGAGCCGACCTTCGGGCTGGACGTCGTCTTCTCCGAGGAGGAGTGGGAGAAGTCCTTCCTGCTCGCCCAGGAGCGGGAGATGCTGGGCCTGTACGTGTCCTCGCACCCGCTGCACGGCATCGAGCACGTGCTCGCGGAGAAGGCGGACTGCGCGGTGGCGGAGATCGCCGAGCGGCCGGACGGGTCGTTCGTCACCATCGGCGGCATCATCTCGGGCCTCCAGCGGAAGATGACCAAGCAGGGCAACGCCTGGGCGATCGCGACGGTCGAGGACCTCGCGGGCTCGATCGACTGCATGTTCTTCCCGGCCACCTACCAGCTGGTGTCCTCGCAACTGGTCGAGGACGCGGTGGTGTTCGTCCGCGGCAAGGTGGACAAGCGGGAGGACGTGCCGCGGCTGATGGGGATGGAGCTGAACGCCCCCGACCTGTCGAACGCGCACGCCGAGCCGCCGATCGTCATCATCATCCCGGACGGCAAGGTGACGCCGCCGCTGGTGGCGCGGCTCGGCGAGGTGCTGAGCAGCCACCGGGGGACGACGGAGGTCCGGGTCCGGCTGGAGGAGGAGCACCGGACGACGCTGCTGCGGCTGGACCGGCACCGGGTGAAGTCGGACCCGGCGCTGTTCGGCGACCTCAAGCAGCTGCTCGGGCCGAGCTGCCTGGCCGCCAACGCGCCCGCCAACGGGGCGGGCTGACCCCGCCGCGAGGGCCCCGCTAGGCGGAGTTGCGCAGCGGGGCCGGGACGGCGGTGTGCAGGGCGGAGACGAAGGCGGAGACCGCCGGGTGGGCCCCCGCGCCGGCGCGGAAGGCGGCGCGGGTGCGGCGGTACATCGGCAGCCGGGTGAGGACGACCCCGGGCGGCGGCCGGTCGATGCCGAGGTGCGGCACCAGCGCCACGCCCTGACCGGCCGCCACCAGGGCGAGCACGGTGGCGAAGTCGTCGATCCGGTGCCGGATCCGGGGTGCGAAGCCGGCGCTCTCGCAGGCCCGGACGGCCATGCTGTGGCACAGGGTGCCGGGCGGGGAGACGATCCAGGGTTCGGCGCGCTGGTCGGCGACGGTGCCGGGGGCGCGGGCGGCGAGGTACATCGGCTCGGTGAAGACGGGCCGGGTGACCGCGAGGCCGGGTTCCGGGTCGGCCGGGACCAGGTCGTACTCGTGCACCAGGGCGACGTCCAGCTCGCCGGCCCGCAGCGCCGCCGCGACCTCGGCCGGGTCGACCTCGGTGACCATCGGCTCCAGCCCCGGGTGCCAGCCGGCCAGTTCGGCGAGCACGGCCGGGACGATCGCGCGGGCGGCCGACGGGTAGGTGCCGATCCGCAGCGGGCCGGCCAGGCCCTCGCGGGCGTGGGCGAGTTCGGCGCCCGCCTGCTCCAGCCGTTCGAGCACGGCCTCGGCGTGCCGGACCAGGTTGCGTCCGGCCGGGGTGAGGACGACCCGGCGGCCGGTGCGTTCGAGCAGGGCGACGCCGGCCTCCTTCTCCAGCACGGACAGCTGCTGGGACACCGCCGAGGCGCTGAAGCTGAGCGCCTCGGCGACGGCGGCGATGGTGCCGAGGTGGGCGAGTTCGCGCAGCAGGCGCAGGCGTCGGACGTCGAGCATCGGCCCAGCTTACGAGAAGCCTCGGAAACATGAACTGGACCTGGGGGATCGCCCGGCCGCAGGATCGTGGTCATGGAACTCAAGGGCATTCTCGTCCCCCTGATCACCCCGTTCGCGGCCGACGGCTCGGTGGCGCTGGACGCGCTGGAGAAGCTGGCCGGCTCGCTGCTGGACGAGGGCGCGGCGGGTCTGGTCGCGCTCGGCACCACCGGCGAGCCGGCCGTGCTGACGGCGGACGAGCGGCAGGCGGTGATCGGGGTCTGCGCGGCGGTCTGCGCCGACCGGGGCGTGCCGCTGCTGGTCGGCGCGGGCGGGCCGGGCACCGCCGCGGCCGCCGAGGAGCTGGCCGGGCTGGCCGCGCGGGTGCCGGGGGCGGCGGCCGCGCTGGTCACCGTGCCGTCCTTCGTCCGGCCGGGCGAGGCCGGGACGGTGGCGCACTTCCGGGCGCTGGCCGAGGCCAGTTCGGTGCCGCTGGTCTTCTACCACATCCCCTACCGGACCGGGCAGCAGCTGTCGGGCGCCGCGCTGCTGGAGCTGGCCGCGCTGCCCGGGGTGGTGGGCGTGAAGTACGCGACGGGCGGGGTGGACCAGGCGGTGGTGGAGCTGCTGGCCTCCGCTCCGGCCGGGTTCTCGGTGCTGGGCGGGGACGACGCGGTGCTCGCGCCGCTGCTCGGGCTGGGCGCGGCCGGCGGCATCCTGGCCTCCGCCCACCTCGCCACCGCGCGCTGGGTCGAGCTGGCCGAGGCGTGGCGGGCCGGGGACGCGGCGCGGGCCCGGGCGCTGGGCCACCGGCTGGCCGGGCTGGCGGTGGCGGCCTTCGCGGCGCCGAACCCGGCGGTGGTCAAGGGGGTGCTGCACGCACAGGGGCGGATCCCCACGCCGGACGTGCGGCTGCCGCTGCTGCCGGCCGGCCCGGCGGAGGTCGAGCGGGTGCTGGAACTTCTCAGTGGTCTGGACCACTGAGACCACAGGGTGGAATATCCGGCGGTCCGACGCCCGTGACAAGGCATGATGGGCGGAGTGCGGCCGTGAACGGCGACATCAAGAGGAGTAGACGGATGAAGATCGGCATTGTCGGGGCCACCGGTCAGGTCGGCGGCGTGGTCCGCGAGATCCTGGCGCAGCGCGCGGACCTCCCGGGCGGCGTCGGCCCGGTGGAGCAGCTGCGGCTGTTCGCCTCGGCCCGCTCGGCCGGACGCACCCTGCCCTGGCAGGGCACCGAGATCACCGTCGAGGACGCGGCCACGGCCGACTACACCGGCCTGGACATCGTGATCTTCTCCGCCGGCGGCTCCACCTCCAAGGAGCTCGCCCCCAAGGCCGCCGCCGCGGGTGCCGTCGTCATCGACAACTCCTCCGCCTGGCGCCGCGACCCCGAGGTCCCGCTGGTCGTCTCCGAGGTCAACCCGCAGGCCGTCGCCGACCGCCCCAAGGGCATCGTCGCCAACCCGAACTGCACCACCATGGCCGCCATGCCGGTGCTGCGCCCGCTGCACGACGAGGCCGGCCTCGCCGCCCTGGTCGTCTCCACCTACCAGGCCGTCTCCGGCAGCGGCGTGGCCGGCGTGGCCGAGCTCCAGGAGCAGGCCGCCAAGGTCGTCGACGGCGCGGCCGCGCTCGCCCACGACGGCTCCTCGGTCGAGTTCCCCGAGCCCAAGGTCTACCGGCGCCCGATCGCGTTCAACGTCGTCCCGCTGGCCGGCTCGATCGTCGAGGACGGCTCCAACGAGACCGACGAGGAGCAGAAGCTCCGCCACGAGAGCCGCAAGATCCTCGGCATCCCCGAGCTCAAGGTGGCCGGCACCTGCGTGCGCGTCCCGGTCTTCTCCGGCCACTCGCTGCAGATCAACGCCCGCTTCGAGCGCCCGATCAGCCCCGAGCGCGCGGTCGAGCTGCTCACCGGCGCCCCCGGCGTCGAGCTGAGCGAGATCCCCACCCCGCTCCAGGCCGCCGGCCAGGACCCGAGCTACGTCGGCCGGATCCGCGTCGACGAGACGGTCGAGAACGGTCTGTCGCTGTTCGTCTCCAACGACAACCTGCGCAAGGGCGCCGCGCTCAACGCCGTCCAGCTGGCCGAGCTGGTCGCCGCCGAGCTCCGGGGCTGACCTGCCGCATCCCGCCGAAGGGCCCCGTCCACGACCGGACGGGGCCCTTCGGCCTGTCGCGGGACAGCGGCGGAGCCCGAGGTTCGGCGGGCGGGTCAGTGGGAAAAGGTGACCCAACGATCGGGCGGCAGCGGGCACCCCCTCACCCCACCCCGCCCGGCCGCCGGGCGGAGCGCGCCCACCCCGGCACCGTCGGCCCGGCGGAGCCCCCACCCCGAGGGCGAGCGGAAAGAGGTGCGCGATGGACCGCTGTGTCGTCCTCGTGGATGCCGGATACCTGCTGGGCGCCGCCGCCAGTCTGCTCGCCGGTGACCCGTCCCGCTCCAAGGTCACCGTCGACCACATCGCGCTGATCGCCGCCCTGCGCGAACGCGCCGAGGCCGAGACCGGCCTCCCGCTGCTGCGGATCTACTGGTTCGACGCCGCGCCCGAGCGCCGCCCGATGCCTGAGCACCGGCGGCTGCGGGTCCTGCCCCGGGTCACCGTCCGGCTCGGCGCGCTCACCCGGGCCGAGGGCCGCTGGGTGCAGAAGGGCGTCGACGCCGCGATGCACGCCGAGCTCTCCGAACTCGCCCGCAACCGGGCCTGCGCCGACGTCGTGCTGATCACCGGCGACGGGGACCTGCTGCCCGGCATGATGTCCGCCAAGGAGCACGGCGTCGTCGTCCACCTCTGGGCGCTCCAGGCCGCCGACGGCGACTTCAACCAGTCCGAGGACCTGGTCGGCGAGGCCGACGAACGCCGGGTGCTGGACCGCGAGTGGATCGAAGGATCGTTCAGCCTGCGCGACACCTCCAGCGTCTTCCCCGCCCCCGGCGCCCGGCACGACATCGCCAAGATCCTCGCCGCCCCGCCCGCCGCGCCCCCGGCCGGACTGCCGGGACCGCTGCCCGCCGAGCCGGCGCCCGGCCGTCCCGCCGCCGCCGGGGCGCCCGCCGCGGCCGTCGCGGCCGCCGTCGCCACCGCCGGACCGGCCGCCGACGGACGCCCCCAGCCGGCCACCGCCGTCGGGCTCAAGGTCGTCCCCACCCCCAAGGACCTCGCCGGGCGCAGCGCCGACCGGCAGGCCACCGCCGCCGACCGCCACCAGACCGGCCCGGTGCTGCGCTGGTCCTCCGACCGGGGCTGGATCGAACGGCCCGCCCAGGAGCCCGCCGTCACCGCCGGCGACGGCCTGCCCACCCTCGCCCAGCTCACCACCGCCGAGCAGCGCTGGGCCGACCGCGAGGAGGACATCACCTCCATCGGCGGCGACGCCCACGAGGTCGGCCAGGTCTTCGCCCGCCGCTGGACCACCCGGGCCGGCGACGTCGAACGGCTCACCGTCCTGTGGCCCGACTACCCCCGGATCCCGCACCGGGTCGACGGCGAGTTGCTGCGCTACGCCGCCCGGTTCGGACTGCTCGCGCACAAGGACGACCAGATCGACGAGCACGACCGCTACGCGATCCGGGCCGGATTCTGGAAGGAGCTCGCCGCCCGGGTCCCCGGCGGGAACCTGATCGTCGTCGACGACTGACCCCGGCGGGACCGGGTCGTGGCCGGGGGCCGACCCCGGTGGGGGACCGGGACCGGGGCGGAACGGGCCCCGTTGTCCGGTTCGCCGGTTGCACCGCGTAGAGTCTTCGGTCGTGAGCGAGTCGGCCGGGCGGGCACCCCAGGACACCGCGCCGTGCTGCGCCGTACGGGACCTGGTGAGGACGTACCGCGCCGGGCGCGGCGCCGCCGCCGAGACGGTCCGGGCCAACGACGGCATCAGTCTGACCGTCCGGCAGGGCGAGATCTTCGGCCTGCTCGGGCCCAACGGCGCGGGCAAGTCCACCCTGGTCCGCCAGCTCACCGGCCTGCTGCGGCCCGACTCCGGCGGCATCGAGATCCTCGGCCACGACGTGGTCCGGCACCCCGAACGGGCCGCCCGGCTGCTCGGCTACCTCGGCCAGGAGTCCACCGCGCTCGACGAGCTGACCGTCGCCCTCGCGGCCGAGACCACCGGGCGGCTGCGCGGCCTCACCCGGACCGGGGCGCGGGCGGCGACGGACGCGGTGATCACCGAACTGGGCCTGGAACCGCTCGCCCACCGGCCGCTCGCCAAGCTCTCCGGCGGTCAGCGCAGGCTCGCCTGCTTCGCCGCCACCCTGGTCGGCGACCGGCCGCTGCTCGTCCTCGACGAGCCGACCACCGGCATGGACCCGGTCGCCCGGCGGGCCGTCTGGTCGGCGGTCGAGCGCCGCCGGGCCGAACGCTCCACCACCGTGCTGCTGGTCACCCACAACGTGATCGAGGCCGAGACCGTGCTGGACCGGGTCGCCGTGATCGACGAGGGCCGGGTGATCGCCTGCGACACCCCCGGCGGCCTCAAGGCGCTGGTCGACGGCGACGTCCGGCTCGACCTGGTCTGGCGGGACGAGGCGCCGCTGGGCGTCCCCGCCGTGGCGGCGCTGGCCGAGCGGGCCGAGCGCACCGGCCGCCGCTGGACCGTCCGCACCACCCCCGAGCAGGCCCGCGAACTGGTCTCGGCCGTCACCACCGGCCCGGCGTTCGCCGCCCTGGACGACTTCACCCTGGCCACCCCGAGCCTCGAGGACGCGTACCTCAAGCTGGGCGGCCGCCACGGAGGACTGGCCAAGTGACGCTGCTCTCGGCACCGCCGCGGACCACCCCGGCCGCGGCCGGCGGACCCGCCCCGCTCGCCCCCGCCGCCCGGCTGCTGCCCGCCCTCGCGGCCGTCTACCGGGCGCAGCTGGCCCGAGCCAGGGTGGCGCGGATCCCGCTGCTGTTCGTGGCCACCTTCCAGTCGCTCGGCATCCTGGTGATGATGCGGGGCGTCGTCGACTCCGGGCAGACCTCGGCCGCCCGGTACGTGGTGGCCGGCTCCAGCGTGCTGGTGGTCGCCTTCGTGGCGCTCAACCTGCTCGCCCAGTACTTCGGGCGGCTGCGGGCCAGCGGCGGCCTGGACCACTACGCGACGCTGCCGGTGCCGGCCGCCTCGGTGGTGCTCGGCGCGGCCGCCGCGTTCGCCTCGTTCACCCTGCCGGGGGCGCTGGTGACGGCGGCCGCGGGCGCGGTCATGTTCGGGCTGCCGCTGGGGCAGCTGTGGGTGCTGCTCGCCGTGGTGCCGCTGGCCGGGGCGGCGCTGGCCGGGCTCGGCGCGGCCTGCGGGCTGCTCGCGCCCCGGCAGGAGATCGCCACCATGCTGGGGCAGCTCGGCATGTCGGCGGCGCTGCTGCTCGGCGTCCTGCCGGTCGACCACCTGCCGCAGCCGGTGCTGTGGCTGCGCGACCTGCTGCCGTCCACCTACGCGGTGGAGGCGTTCGCCCGGACGTTCCGGCCCGATCCCGACTGGGCGGCGGTGGTCGGGAACCTCGCGGTGTGCGCGGGGGTGGGCGTGGTCTCGCTGGCCGTGGCCACCTGGGCGTACCGGCGGGCGACCCGCCGCTAGCGCTGTCTTCTCGGCGCCGTCTCCTCGGCGCCGTCTCCTTGATCACGCCGGCCCCGTCGGTTCGGTGGGTGGCCGGGTCGTGCCGGTCGCGAGCGTGAAACGATGGGGGCGTGACCGCACCGAACACACCTCCGGATCCCGCGCGCGCCGACGGTGTCACCGACGCCGTGCCCGCCCCGTACGCCGCCGACCGTGATCCGTACGCCGCGCCCGGGCCCGCGTCCGAGCTGTACGGGCTGCCGCCCGGGGTGGACCCGGTGGCCGGGAAGGACCGGCCGGCCGAGCCGCTCGCGCAGCGGCTGCTGCCCGAGCTGAGGGTCGGGGCGGCCACGGTGCTGGCCTGCCTGGTGCTCGGGGTCGTGATGGGCGCGCTGTGGGTCTGGCTGGCGCCCAAGGTGCCGCTGGTGGTGGACGGGAACAAGATCCTCTACGCCGACCCGGAGGGCGAGCAGCGGGCCGGGGCCGACAGCGTCTTCGTACTGCTCGGCCTCGGGGCGGGCCTCCTGACCGCGCTGGGCGCGTTCCTGTTCACCCGCAAGCGGGGCGGCGGGATCTCGGTGGCGGTCGGACTGGCGGTCGGCGGACTGCTGGCCTCCGTCGGCGCGTGGGGGCTCGGACGCTGGCTCGGGCCGGGCCGGGACCTGGTTGCCCAGGCGCGGCGGGTCGGCAACGGCGGGCACTTCTCCGCGGACATCGACCTCGGGGCGTACGGCGCGGTGCTGGCCTGGCCGATGGCCGCGATGGTGCTGCTGCTGGCGCTGTCGGCGGCGTTCGGCAAGCGCGAGGAGGACCCGCCGCCGTACTGGGTCCCGGGGCCGCCGGTTCCGGGCGCGGGCCTTCCGGCCGCGCACCCGGCCGCGCACCCGGCCGTGCCGCCGGAGGACCGGCGGGAGGACCCGCCGCAGGACCGCTGGGACGGCCGCCCGGAGGACCGGCGGGAGGGCTGACCGGACGCCGCCGCCCGTCTCAGCGGGCGATGGCGGCGGTGCGGGCCCCCGTCAGGGCGACCAGGTGCGCGGGGGAGAGCTCGACCTCCAGGCCCCGGCGGCCCGCCGAGACGTAGACGGTGGGGTGGCCGAGCGCGCTCTCGTCGACGACCGTGCGCAGCGCCCGGCGCTGGCCGAGCGGGGAGATGCCGCCCCGGACGTAGCCGCTGCTGCGCTCGGCGGCGGCCGGATCGGCCATCGCGGCCCGCTTGCCGCCGACCGCCGCGGCCAGCGCCTTGAGGTCCAGCTGCCCGGAGACCGGGACCACGCCCACCGTGAGGACGCCGTCGACGTCGGCGACCAGGGTCTTGAAGACCCGGTCGGCGGTCACCCCGAGCGCCTCGGCGGCCTCCTCCCCGTAGGAGGCGGCGGCCGGGTCGTGCGCGTAGGCGTGCACCGTGAACGGCACCTCGGCGGTCTCCAGGGCGACCGTCGCGGGGGTGCCCCGGCCGCCCTTCTTCGGTTTCGTGGCCACGGGGCCTCCGGTGGTCGGTCGGGGCTGGGGTCGGTCGGGGCTGGGGTCGGTCGGGGCTGCGGTCGGGTGCGGTCGGGGGACCGGTTCAGTTGGGGCTGAAGGACTGGCGGGTCAGATTGACGGCGGGCAGCGAGGGGAGCCAGCCGAGCACCGCGCTCTCGCGGCGCAGCAGTTCGAGTTCGGCCCGCAGCCGCTGGGCGTTGTCCGGGCTGGCGAGCAGCCGCTGCTTCAGCGGGACCTCCAGCACGGCGGCGGCCGCGACCAGGTAGGACAGCACCTGCGGGTCGTCGGGCAGGTCCGGGCGGCCGACGGTGCTGGCCTCCCGGGCGCCGGCGAGCCGCCGCTGGTAGGTGCGGAAGGCGCGCTCGACCTCGGCGGCCAGGGCCCCGGAGCCCTCGCCGGTGCGCTCCTCGATCGGTTCGGCCTCGCCGATCAGGTAGGGGCCGCCGACGTCGACCGAGCGCAGCCGGAACCGGGTGGTGCCGGTGACCAGCAGTTCGTAGCGGCCGTCGGGCTGCGGCGTGACGGAGGTGACGTCCGCGACGCAGCCGATGTGGTGCAGCGCCTCCAGCGGGTCGCCGGTGGCGGTGCCGAGGCCGTCCAGCGGACCGGCCGGTCCGTCGTCGGGGCGGACCGGGGCGACCTCGCGGCCGTCCTTGATGGCGAGCACGCCGAAGCGGCGCGGCCGGTCCTCGGGCCCGTCGAGCAGATCGGCGACGAGACGGCGGTAGCGCTCCTCGAAGACGTTCAGGGGCATGACCAGGCCCGGGTAGAGCACGTTGTTCAGCGGGAAGAGCGGCAGCCGTTCTGTCACGGCGGACAGCGTAGTTCCCCGGGCGGTGCGAGCGCTCCGGGGTTATGCGCGCGAGCGCGTCCGCCGCTGCCCGCCGCTATCCGCGCTGGAGCATCCGGCTGGCGCCGGCGGCGACGGTGGTGGCGAGCACCCAGCCGACCACGACCAGGCCCGCCGAGACCCACTGGGAGGCCCCGCCGGGGTTCCAGCCGCCCTGGCCGAGGTCGACGACCGGCAGCAGCTGGCCGAGCGCGTACAGCACCGGGTTCCAGTGCGGCCGCTCGTCGGCCTTGAGCGGCTGGAGCGCGTGGGTCGCGAAGTAGAGGCTGCCGAGCGCCCAGGCGAACAGCAGCCAGAGCGCGGCCCGGCCGGGCCGGTAGCCGTAGCCGACCGTGGCGTCCTGGACCCGGCCCCAGACCCGGGACGGCAGCGGCAGGGTCTGCCGGCGGCGGCGCTGCTTGGCGTGCAGCACCTCGCGGGCGTCGTCGTCGGCGCCGTCGCGGCGCAGCGCGGCGGCCAGCTGCTCGTAGGACTCGGGCTGGAACTCCACCGCGGCGCCCTCCAGCCAGGCGATCCGCTCCTGGACCGGGAACGGCACGGCCGGGCGCAGGCACTCGTAGGTGAAGCCGGTGAGGCCGATGGTGCCGCCCCGCGGCCAGGAGCCGGGGGCGTCGACCAGGTTGCCGATCCGGGCCCGGGACAGCGAGACCGTGCCGCCCGACGGGAAGCGGCAGGTGAAGCGCAGCTCCGGGGTCTGGATCCGGCGCAGGGTGACCTCGTCGCCCTCGTCGAGGTGGAACTCGGCGTCGGAGAGCAGGCAGGCGTTCTCGAACCGGCCGTCGGACAGCCGGACCTGGCCGAAGGCGCGGAACGGCGTGCTCGGCGAGCCCGCCGGCGGCACCTCGCCGTACCCGGAGCCGTAGTAGGTCTGCGACCCGTACCAGCCGCCGTCGGCCGAGCCGCTCAGGTACAGCGTGTGGCCGACGGTGAGCCGGACGGCGTTCAGGGCGTTGCGGTTGCCCGGGACGGCGTGCAGCTGGGCGCCGCGCAGCGAGAGCCGGCCGCCGATCCGGGCGGTGCGCAGGCTGACCTCGCCGTCGCTGGCGAGCCGGTCGGCCTCGCAGTCCTGGTTCACCGCGATGCCGTCGGCGGACAGCGCCCGGCCGAACCGGTCGCCGCCCAGGACGGCCTGGTTGAGCAGCAGGTCGGTGCCGATCCGGGCGTCGGTCAGCCGGACGCCCTGCGGTATTCGGCAGCGGGCCAGGTGCAGGTCGCCGGAGGTCACCAGCCGGGAGGCCTCCAGCCGGGGCACGAGGCAGTTGATGAAGCGCACGGTGCCGGCCTCGGCCTCGGACATCAGGATCTTCTGGTCGAACCGGCAGTCGTGCAGCTCGACGTAGTGCCCGATCGTGCCGCCGGCCAGCCGCAGCGGCCCGGTGACCAGCGCGCCGGTCAGCTTCAGCGAGGCGACCCGGCCGGGCACCGGGGCGGGCCCGTCCAGCAGCAGCCGGGAGAGCACCTCGGCCCGGACCGTGCGCCGGGCGTCCCAGACCGCCCCGCCGAACGGGTCGTCCGCCTCGGCCTCCCCGGCGCGCAGGTCGAGGGTCCGGCCGTGCCGGAACGCCTGCCACAGTGCCTGCTCGGCCGCCGTCCAGCCGTCCGGTGCCCGCTCCGCCATGCCGTCCCCCCGTGTCCCCCGGTTGTCTCGCTCTTCGTATCACGGACTGAAATGCGGGATCGCGGGTTCCGGCCACTCCTTACACTGGGGGGCGTGATCTCTCGAATCGATCTGCGCGGCTCGCTCGACGACCCGCGCGGCCTGCTGCCCCGTGCCGACTTCGACGTCGCGGCCGCCCTGGAGAAGGTGCGCCCGATCGCCGAGGACGTGCACCATCGCGGCGTCGCGGCGCTGATCGAGATCACCGAACGCTTCGACGGCGTGCGGCTGGAGTCCACCCGGGTCCCGGCCGAGCAGCTCGCCGAGGCCCTCGCGGAGCTGGAGCCGAAGGTGCGCGCCGCACTGGAGGAGTCGATCCGCCGGGCCCGGCTGGTCCACGCCGACCAGCGCCGCGAGGGGCACACCACCCAGGTGGTGCCCGGCGGCACGGTGACCCAGCGCTGGGTGCCGGTGGACCGGGTCGGGCTGTACGTGCCGGGCGGTCTGGCCGTCTACCCGTCCTCCGTAGTGATGAACGTGGTGCCGGCCCAGGAGGCGGGCGTCACCGGGATCGCGGTGACCTCGCCGCCGCAGAAGGCCTTCGGCGGCCGGGTGCACCCGACCATCCTGGCCGCGTGCGCGCTGCTCGGCGTCACCGAGGTGTACTCGGTCGGCGGCGCCCAGGCGGTCGCGATGTTCGCGCTCGGCACCGAGGAGTGCGAGCCGGTGAACATGGTCACCGGCCCCGGCAACATCTACGTGGCCGCCGCCAAGCGCTACTTCGCGGGCCGGATCGGCATCGACTCCGAGGCCGGACCGACCGAGATCGCCGTCCTCGCCGACGACACCGCCGACCCGGCGGAGGTCGCCGCCGACCTGATCAGCCAGGCCGAGCACGGCCCGACCTCGGGCTCGGTGCTGGTCACCGCCTCGGTCGAGCTCGCCGACGCGGTCGAGGCCGAGCTGAAGACCCAGGTCGCCCGGACCAAGCACGGCGAGCGGGTGGCCGAGGCCCTCGGCGGCCGGCAGTCCGGCCTCATCCTGGTCGACGACCTGGAGCAGGGCCTGGCCGTCGTCAACGCCTACGCGGCCGAGCACCTGGAGATCCAGACCCGGGACCCGCACGCGGTCGCCGCGAAGGTCCGCAACGCCGGCGCGATCTTCATCGGCCGGTACACCCCGGTCTCGCTCGGCGACTACGCGGCCGGCTCCAACCACGTGCTGCCCACCGGCGGCTGCGCCTGCCACTCCGCGGGCCTGTCCGTGCAGACCTTCCTGCGCGGCGTGCAGGTCGTCGAGTACGACCGCGAGGCGCTGGCCGGCATCGCCGCGCACGTGGTCACCCTGGCGGACGCCGAGGACCTGCCCGGTCACGGCGACGCGATCAAGGCCCGTTTCGTCGGAGACGAGCACAACTGGCAGAGCGAGTGGACGGTTCCCGGCACGTGACCACGATCGACGACCTCCCCGTCCGGGACGAGCTGCGCGGACAGTCGCCCTACGGCGCCCCCCAGCTCGACGTCCCGGTCCAGCTGAACACCAACGAGAACCCGTACCCGCTCCCCGAGGAGCTGGTCGCGCGGATCGCCGAGCGGGTCGCCGAGGCCGCCCGCCACCTCAACCGCTACCCCGACCGGGACGCGGTCGAGCTGCGCGAGGGCCTGGCCGGCTACCTGACCCGGACCACCGGCTTCGCCGTCGCCCGGGAGAACGTCTGGGCCGCCAACGGCTCCAACGAGGTGCTCCAGCAGCTGCTGCAGACCTTCGGCGGCCCCGGCCGCACCGCGCTCGGCTTCGAGCCCTCCTACTCGATGCACGCGCTGATCTCCCGGGGCACCGGCACCGGCTGGATCTCCGGCCCGCGCAACGACGACTTCACCATCGACCTGGACGCCGCCGTCACGGCGATCGCCGAGCACCGGCCGAACGTGCTGTTCGTCTGCTCGCCGAACAACCCGACCGGGACCGCCGTCGCCGCCGACACCGTGCTGCGGCTGTACGAGGCCGCGCAGGCCGCCCGGCCCAGCCTGGTGGTGGTCGACGAGGCGTACGTCGAGTTCTCGCACCGCGAGTCGCTGCTGTCGCTGATCGAGGGCCGCCCCAACCTGGTGGTCACCCGCACCATGTCCAAGGCCTTCGGCGCGGCCGGGCTGCGCCTGGGCTACCTGGCCGCCGACCCGGCGGTCGTCGACGCGGTCCAGCTGGTGCGCCTGCCGTACCACCTGTCGGCCGTCACCCAGGCGACCGCGCTGGCCTGCCTGGAGCACACCGACACCCTGCTCGGCTACGTCGGCCGGCTCAAGGACGAGCGCGACCGGCTGGTCGGGGCCCTGCGCGGACTCGGCCTGGAGGTGACCGACTCGGACGCCAACTTCGTCCAGTTCGGCCGCTTCACCGACACCCACGCCGTCTGGCGGGCCGTGCTCGACCACGGCGTCCTGGTCCGGGACAACGGCGTCCCCGGGTGGCTGCGCGTCACCGCCGGCACCCCCGCCGAGAACGACGCCTTCCTGGCCGCCGTCGCCACTGTGATCAAGGAGCTGTAACCCCGTATGACCCGCATCGGACGCGTCGAACGCACCACCAAGGAGACGTCCGTCCTGGTCGAAATAGACCTCGACGGCACCGGCAGGACCGACATCTCCACGGGCGTCGGCTTCTACGACCACATGCTCGACCAGCTCGGGCGCCACGGCCTCTTCGACCTCACCGTGAAGACCGAGGGCGACCTGCACATCGACAGCCACCACACCATCGAGGACACCGCCCTCGCGCTCGGCGCCGCCTTCCGGGAGGCGCTCGGCGACAAGGTCGGCATCTACCGCTTCGGCAACTGCACCGTCCCGCTGGACGAGTCGCTCGCCCAGGTGACCGTCGACCTCTCCGGCCGCCCCTACCTGGTGCACACCGAGCCGGAGAACATGGCGCCGATGATCGGCGCCTACGACACCACCATGACCCGGCACATCCTGGAGTCCTTCGTGGCCCAGGCCCGGATCGCCCTGCACGTCCACGTGCCGTACGGGCGCAACGCCCACCACATCGTGGAGTGCCAGTTCAAGGCGCTGGCCCGGGCCCTGCGCTACGCCGCCGAGCGCGACCCGCGCGCGGCCGGCATCCTCCCGTCGACCAAGGGTGCGCTGTGAGCAACACCGCGATGATCCTCATCTTCGTCGGGCTCTTCCTGGCCGGCGGCGTGATCTCGTTCTGGAAGCAGAAGCAGGCGAAGGGCGTCATCCTCGTCCTCGCGCTGGGCTCGGTCATGTGCCTGGGCGCCGGCCTGATGCGCCTGTAACCGCCCGGCGGACGAACGACCGGCGAACGAAAGACTGGACACCTGAACATGGGCAAGAACGTCGTGGTGCTCGACTACGGCTCCGGCAACCTCCGCTCGGCGCAGCGCGCCCTGGAGCGGACCGGCGCCACCGTCACCGTCACCTCCGACTACCAGCAGGCGATGGACGCCGACGGCCTGCTCGTCCCCGGCGTAGGCGCCTTCGAGGCCTGCATGCGCGGACTGAAGTCGGTCCGCGGGGACTGGATCGTCGGACGCCGGCTGGCCGGCGGCCGACCGGTCATGGGCATCTGCGTCGGCATGCAGATCCTCTTCGAGAAGGGCGTCGAGCACGGGGTGGAGACCGCCGGCTGCGACGAGTGGCCGGGCACGGTGGAGCCGCTGGAGGCCCCGGTCGTCCCGCACATGGGCTGGAACACCGTGGACGCCCCCGAGGGCAACCGGATGTTCGCCGGCCTGGACGCGGACGCCCGCTTCTACTTCGTCCACTCCTACGGGGTGCGGCACTGGGAGCTGGAGACCCACAGCGCGCGGATCAACCCGCCGCTGGTCACCTGGGCCACGCACGGGCAGCCGTTCGTGGCGGCCATCGAGAACGGCCCGCTCTGGGCCACCCAGTTCCACCCCGAGAAGTCCGGCGACGCCGGCGCCGCCCTGCTGACCAACTGGGTCAACACCCTCTGACCACGGAAGACGTGTACCTCATGAGCCGCCTCGAACTGCTGCCCGCCGTCGACGTCCGGGACGGGCAGGCCGTCCGCCTGGTCAAGGGCGCCTCCGGCACCGAGACCTCCTTCGGCGAGCCGCTCGCCGCCGCCCTCGCCTGGCAGAACGCCGGCGCCGAGTGGCTGCACCTGGTCGACCTCGACGCCGCCTTCGGCACCGGCTCCAACCGCGACCTGGTCCGCGGGATCACCGAGACCCTCGACATCAAGGTCGAGCTGTCCGGCGGCATCCGCGACGACGCCTCGCTGGCCGCCGCCCTCGCCACCGGCTGCACCCGGGTCAACCTCGGCACCGCCGCCCTGGAGAGCCCGGACTGGGTCGCCAAGGTCATCGCCGAGCACGGCGACCGGATCGCCGTCGGCCTCGACGTGATCGGCACCACCCTGCGCGGCCGGGGCTGGACCAGCGAGGGCGGCCAGCTCTTCGAGGTGCTGGCCCGCCTGGACGCCGAGGGCTGCGCCCGCTACGTGGTCACGGACGTCGACCGGGACGGCACCCTGACCGGCCCCAACCTCCAGCTGCTGCGCGACGTCTGCGCCGCCACCGACCGCCCGGTGGTCGCCTCCGGCGGCGTCTCCTCGCTGGACGACCTGGTCGCCATCGCCGGCCTGGTCGGCGAGGGAGTCGAGGGCGCGATCGTCGGCAAGGCACTCTACGAGCAGAAGTTCACCCTCGGAGAGGCGTTGGAGGCGGTTTCGGGATGACGGAACGTCGGATCGTGCGCGGCCGGGTCGACGGGTTCTCCCCCTGGGAGGGAATCCTCGGCGCGTCGCAGGCGATCGCCGTCGGCGACCACGTCCACGTGGCCGGTGCCAGGCCGCTGGTGGACGGCGTGCTGCAGGGCGAGGGCGACCCCTACGAGCAGGTGCGGGCCGCCTTCGGCAACGCGCTGGAGGCCCTGGCCGCGTACGGTCTGACGGCGGACGACGTGGTCCGCACCCGGGTGTACCTCACCCACTCCCGTGACATCGACGCGGCGGGCCGCGCCCACCAGGAACTCTTCGGGGCCGTGCGCCCGGTGGCCACCGTCGTGGTCGTGCAGAGCCTGGTCGACTCGCGGCTGCTCGTCGAGGTCGAGCTCGACGCCCACCGCGCCGGACTCGCCGCCACCCTGGAAGCTCTGGAAGGCAAGCAGCCGTGACCCTCGCAGTACGTGTCATCCCCTGTCTGGACGTCGACGCCGGCCGTGTGGTCAAGGGCGTCAACTTCCAGAACCTGCGGGACGCCGGGGACCCGGTCGAGATGGCCAGGCTCTACGACGCCGAGGGCGCCGACGAGCTGACCTTCCTCGACATCACCGCCTCCTCCGGCGACCGCGAGACCACCTACGACGTGGTCCGCCGCACCGCCGAGCAGGTGTTCATCCCGCTCACCGTCGGCGGCGGCATCCGCGCCGTCGAGGACGTCGACAAGCTGCTGCGGGCCGGCGCCGACAAGGTCGGCGTCAACACCGCCGCCATCGCCCGCCCCGAGCTGGTCCGCGAGATCGCCCGGCGGTTCGGCCGCCAGGTGCTGGTGCTGTCGGTGGACGCCCGCCGCTGCGCCGAGGGGACCGAGACCGCCTCCGGTTTCGAGGTCACCACCCACGGCGGCCGCAAGGGCACCGGCCTGGACGCCGTCGAGTGGGCCGGCCGCGCCGCCGAGCTGGGCGCCGGCGAGATCCTGCTCAACTCGATGGACGCCGACGGCACCAAGGACGGCTACGACCTGGAGCTGATCCGGTCCGTCCGCGCGGCGGTGTCCGTCCCGGTGATCGCCTCCGGCGGCGCCGGGAAGCTCGCCGACTTCGCCCCGGCGGTGGAGGCCGGCGCGGACGCGGTGCTGGCCGCCAGCGTCTTCCACTTCGGTGACCTGCGGATCGGCGAGGTCAAGGACGCGCTGCGGGAGGCCGGGCACCCGGTCCGCTGACCGCTCGACCCGGCCCGGCCGTGCGCCGGGCCGGACCGGGGGCGCCGAACGGTCAGGCCTCCTTCGGCGGCTCGCCCTTGATCAGGGCGAACGGCGCGCCGAACGGGTCGGCCAGCCAGGCGATCCGGCCGACGTCCGGCACGCTCTCCGGGCCCATCAGCACGCTCGCCCCGGCGGCGGTGGCCCGGGCGACCACCGCGTCCACGTCGGAGGAGCCGAAGTACGGCGTCCAGGACGGCGGCCCGGAGTCCGCCATCACCGGGGCGATGCCGCCGAAGGTGGTGGCCCGCAGGTCGCCGTCGGCCGGGGAGAGCACCTTGTACGTCAGGCCGGGCGCCGGGAAGTCCTCCTCGCGCCAGCCGAACACCGTCCGGTAGAAGCCGAAGCCGGCGTCCACGGAGCCGGTGTGCAGCTCGATCCAGATCAGCGCGCCGTCCTCGGACACGACGTCCAGGCCGGGGACGGCGCCCGGCTGCCAGACCGCGAACTGCGCGCCCTGGGGATCGGTCAGCTGGGCCATCCGCCCGGCCTCCATCACGTCGAAGGCCGGGACCCGGACGGTGCCGCCGGCCCGCTCGACGGCCGCGGCGGTGGCCTCGGCGTCCGGCGTGCGGAAGTACGTCGTCCAGGCGGAGCGCGCGCCCTCCTCGGTGAGCCGGCCGACGGCGGCGACCGTCCGGCCGTCCCGCTGGAGGAAGCCGTAGCCGTCCGCCTCCGGACCGGCCGACCGGAACGTCCAGCCGAACACCGCCCCGTAGAACGCGGCGGCGGCCTCCGGATCGGGGCTGCCGAGGTCGATCCAGCAGGGCGAGCCGGCCGGGAAGTCGGTGGTGAGCATGGTGTCGCGTCCCTTCGAGGGAGACGGTAACGACGGGCAGGGGCCGGACGGCCGCCGCCGTGGACCCGGCGACGCCCCTCCCGGCCACCTGCGAGTCTGCACCCCGCCACCGACATCCGCAGCCGGGGCGGGGACCGTCGGCGCTACCGGCCCCGCCGCCGCTGCCGCCGCTACTCGCGCTCGGGGAGCGGGAGGGCGTGCCGCAGCGCCTCGACGGCGTCGTGCGGGCCGTCCACCTCGACCCGGGTGCGGGCGCCCCGGCCGAAGGCCAGCAGCACCAGCTCGCCCGGCTCGCCGGTGATCCGCACCGTCGCCGGGCCGGCCGGGCCGACGGACAGGCTCCGGCCGTCGGGGTGGCACAGCTCCAGCCGCACCGGGGAGCGGCGGCCCGCCTCCATCCGGGCGGGCAGCGACAGCCGCCGCCAGAGCGCCTCGGCCCGGCCGGCCGGGACCGCCGTCGGCGCCGGCCCGTCGCCGGCCCGGGCGACGTCCTCGGCGTGCACGTAGTACTCGACGGTGTTGCCCGCCTCGTCCGCGCCGGGCAGCGAGAACAGGGAGAACGGGGGCGGCCCGGCGCGGAACATCCGGACCAGCTCCTCGTAGGGCCGTCCGGCGTAGGAGTCCTGCACCCGCTGGGTCCAGCCGGCCAGCGGGCCGATCCGGATGCCGGCGGCGGCGTCCGGCCGCCGCTCGCGGATCACCAGGTGGGCGGCGAGGTCCCGGGTGGACCATCCGTGGCAGAGGGTGGGCGCGTCCGGCCCGGCGGCGGCCAGCAGTTCGGCCAGACGGTGGCGCTCGGCGAGAGCGTGGTTAGACATGCGGCCCACCCTACGAGTGCCGACGGGGGGTCAGCGCAGGTGTCCGGTGAGCTTGCCGGTGTCCGGCCGGTTGCCCGCCGTCAGGATGCAGGTGTAGTCGCGCCAGCCCTGCTGGTAGAAGGCGTAGCTCGGGCCCACCGGGTAGCTGTAGTACGGCCCGCCGCCGCCCTGCCGGGCCTCGGCGGCGGCCTGCGCCTCCTTGCAGCCGTCCCGCATCGCGTTGGCGACCACGTAGTCGCCGGTCAGCCCCTCGGGCAGCAGCTGGTCGGCGATCGCCTCGCCGTCGTGCTTGCCCTCGCAGGGGCGGGCCTCCGGCTTGGTGACCGTCCGGCTCAGCTGCGGGTGGTCCAGGCAGGTGCCGACGGTGAAGAAGCTGTACGGGACCACCTTGGTCGGCGTCGGGGTCGGCGTCGGGGTGGGGGTGGGCGTCGGAGTGGGTGTCGGGGTCGGCGTCGTGGTGCTGGGGGCGGGCGGGGGCGGCGCGGGGGCCGGGTCGTCCGCCGGCCACAGCAGGACCGTGGCGACCACCGCGAGCAGCAGCACCAGCACCGCCGCGACGCCGACCCGCAGGCCCCGGGACGGCCCGGCGTCCTCGCCGCCGGGGCGCCCGCCGGTGCGGTCGTCGGCGGACCGGTCGGCCGCGGACCGGTCGCGGTCGGGCGGCCCGGCGGGCCCGGCGGAGTGCTGCTCGGAGGTCATGACCACGAGAATGGCGCAGAGCGGGGGCGCCCGGCAGGCGGTTGGCACAACTCGTTCGATCGGATGGTCCTCCCGGTCGGGCACCGCGCCGCGCGCCCCGCCCCCCACCCGCGCCCCGCCCGCCCCCCGCCCGCCCCCCACCCGCGCCCACGGGCCCGGCCGCGATCCGGACGACGGCCCTGACGGCCGGACCGGGCTGTCACAATGGCCCCATGTCCACCACACCCGCCGCCCCCGGTTCCACCGCCCTGGCCCCCGAGATCGCCGCCCGGCTCAAGCGGACCCCGGACGGACTGCTCCCGGCCGTCGCGCAGCAGTACGACACCGGCGAGGTGCTGATGCTGGGCTGGATGGACGACGAGGCGCTGCACCGCACCCTCACCACCGGCCGCTGCACCTACTGGAGCCGCAGCCGCAGCGAGTACTGGGTGAAGGGCGACACCTCCGGCCACGTCCAGCTGGTCAAGTCGGTCGCCCTCGACTGCGACGGCGACACCCTGCTGGTCAAGGTCGACCAGACCGGCGCGGCCTGCCACACCGGCGACCGCACCTGCTTCGACGCCGACGTGCTCCCGCTCGGCTGAACCGCCCGCTCCGCCCCTCCCCGTAAGGTGCCGCCCGCATGGACCTCGAAGCCTTCCGCAAGCTCGCCGTCGACACCCGGGTCATCCCGGTCACCCGCAGGCTCCTCGCGGACGGCCTCACCCCGATCGGCCTCTACCGGGGCCTCGCGGCCGAGCGGCCCGGCACCTTCCTGCTGGAGTCCGCCGAACAGGGCCGCAGCTGGTCCCGCTACTCCTTCGTCGGCGTCCGCAGCGCCGCCACCCTGACCGTCGGCCCCGACGGCGACGCCCGCTGGCTCGGCGCCCCGCCGGTCGGCATCCCCACCACCGGCGACCCGCTGGAGGTGCTGCGCGCCGCCCTGCGGACCCTGCACACCCCCCGGCACCCCGACGACGGCCTGCCGCCGCTCACCGGCGGACTGGTCGGCTACCTCGGCTACGACGTCGTGCGGCGCCTGGAGAAGCTGCCCGACCTCAACCCCGACGACCTGCGGCTGCCCGAGCTCACCCTGCTGCTCGCCACCGACCTCGCCGTGCTCGACCACGTCGACGGCACCGTGCTGCTGATCGCCAACGCGGTCAACCACAACGACCTGGAGAGCGGGGTGGACGAGGCCCACGCGGACGCCGTCGCCCGGCTCGACCGGATGGAGGCCGACCTGCTGAGGCCGGTCGACCCGGGCCTGGCCACCTTCACCCCGACCGGCCCCGGCGAGGTCCGCTCGCCGTTCGGCGGGGCGCCCTACCGGGCCGCGGTGGAGGACATCAAGGAGCGGATCCGGGCCGGCGAGGCGTTCCAGGTGGTGCCCTCGCAGCGCTTCGAGGCCCCCTGCCCGGCCTCCGCGCTGGACGTCTACCGGGTGCTGCGCACCACCAACCCCAGCCCGTACATGTACCTGTTCCGCTTCCCCGGCCCGGACGGCGGCGCCGAGGGCGGCTTCGACGTGGTCGGCTCCAGCCCGGAGGCGCTGGTCAAGGTCACCGACGGCGAGGCGATGCTGCACCCGATCGCCGGCACCCGGCACCGCGGCGCCACCCCGCACGAGGACGCCGCGCTGGCCGCCGAACTGCTCGCCGACCCCAAGGAGCGGGCCGAGCACCTGATGCTGGTCGACCTCGGCCGCAACGACCTCGGGCGGGTCTGCGAGCCGGGCAGCGTCGAGGTCGTCGACTTCATGCAGATCGAGCGCTACAGCCACGTCATGCACATCGTCTCCACGGTGACCGGGAAGGTCGCCGAGGGGCGGACCGCCTTCGACGTGCTGACCGCGTGCTTCCCGGCCGGCACGCTCTCCGGCGCGCCCAAGCCGCGGGCGATGCGGATCATCGAGGAACTGGAGCCCACCCGCCGCGGCCTGTACGGCGGCTGCGTCGGCTACCTGGACTTCGCGGGGGACTCGGACACCGCAATCGCGATCCGCACCGCGGTGCTGCGCGACGGCACCGCGTACGTCCAGGCCGGGGCCGGCGTGGTCGCCGACTCCGACCCGCACGGCGAGGACACCGAATGCCGCAACAAGGCCGCCGCCGTCCTGCGGGCGGTTGCCACCGCGAATACGCTGCGTAGGCCGTAGGCCCCAGGGCCCCGCGCGCGTCGCGGGGCCGCCGCAGCGGAAGGGACGACAGCATGCCTGACGTGCAGCGGAGGATCGTGGCCGCCGCCAGGGAGCAGCTGCTGCGGCAGTCCGGCGGCCACGGCGGCGTGCGCTCCGTGCTGAGCGAGGACGGGCGGGAGAGCCGGCTCCTGGTGCTGGCCCCGGGGGCCTCGTCGGACGCCGCCGGAGGCTACCGGAGCGCCGACGCGCTGGTGGTGCTGGAGGTCGCCCCGGTGCCGGAGCCGACCGGCGGCCACCGCGCCCACGCGGACGCGCGGGTCCCGCTGTACGTCCTGGTGGACCCGGGCGAGGCGGTCTGCACCGTGCACAGCCGGCCGCTGCCGGGCGTGGGGTACCGGGAGGCGGAGCGGGTGCCGTTCGGGAACGACCTCTTCCTGCCGCTGGGGGAGGGGACGCTGGTGCTGGAGACGGGCGACTTCCCGGTCGGGCCGCCGACCCCGGGTGCGTCGGCGGGGTGAGGGCGGGGGACACTGGTCCGGTGACCGCTGAAGCCCGCACCGACGCCGTGTCCGCCGACCCCGCCGCCGCCCCCGCGCCCGCCGCGCGGGCCGGGCGGCGCACCCTCGGGGTGATGCTGCTGCTCACCGTGCTGGGCGCGGTGCTGGTGCTGACCGCCGCCGGGCGGGTCTGGGCCGAGGGCCTGGCCGGCACCCTGGAGGTGTCCGTCACCGGCGGGAAGATCTCCGAACTGCCCGCCGGGCTGGCCCTGGTGGCCCTGGCGGCGGCGGTCGCGGTGTTCGCGGCGCGCGGCGCCGGACGGCTCGCGGTCGGGGTGCTGACGGTGCTGGCCGGGCTGGGCGCCGCCGCGGCCGCCGCGGCGGGCGCCGGGGACACCGCCGCGCTGGACGCCGAGGCGGCCCGCAAGCTGGCGCTGACCGGTTCCGCCGCGACCGGGGTCGGGCACACCGCCTGGCCGTGGGTGGCGCTGCTGGGCGGGCTGCTGCTGGCGCTGGCCGGGTTCCTGACCGTCCGGTACGGCCGCGGCTGGCCGGCCATGGGCAGCCGCTACGAGGCGCCGACCGGCCGGGCGCCGGTCCGGCGGGCGGCGGCCGAGACCCCGGCGGACCTGTGGAAGGCGCTGGACCGGGGCGAGGACCCGACCGCGCGCTGAGCCCCGCGGACCCGGTCGCACTGTGACGCGATAGACCCGCCACCCGCTTTGGGCCGCCGGTGTGCGGCCCGGCACAATGGAGACGTCAACCCGCCAGGGGCCCGCAGGCCCGGCCGGGGCCCCGAGAGCGTAGGAGCACCATCTGATGTCTGCAGGAACGAAGGCCGCCAGCGGCCACACCGTCGCCGCCTGGACCGGCGTGACGATCTCCTTCATCGGCTTCGCCATCGCGGGTGTCGCGATGATCCTGCCGTCGGTGCTGCTGGTCTGGGGCGGCCTGGCGGTCGTCGTGCTGGGCGGCGTGGTCGGCAAGGCCATGGCGATGGCGGGCATGGGCGCGCAGCCCAGCCCCCACATCTACACCCCGGAGGAGCAGGCGGCGCTGGCCGGCAGCGCGGCCTGACCCGGCCGGACCTCCTCACGTGAACGGCGGGCGGCAGGCCCGCCGTTTCGTTTCTCCCGCCGCGCCGCCGGGAGGGGCACAATCATGGGCGTGAACGCCGCCCCCGCCCCCACCGCCGCCGCCCGGCCGTCCGGCCCCCGCCGGTTCGTTCCGCCGCTGGCCGCCGCGGTCGCCGTGGCCGTCCCCGCCGGGTACATCGCCGCGGTGGACCCGAACAACCCCGGCCACTACCCGGACTGCCCCTTCCTCGCGGCCACCGGCTGGTGGTGCCCGGGCTGCGGCGGGCTGCGCTGCGTGCACGCGCTGACCCACGGGGACTTCAACGGCGCCCTGCACGACAACGCGGTGGCGGTGCTGCTGTTCGTGGTGCTGGCGGTGCTCTGGGCGCGCTGGCTCTGGGCGGCGCTGCGCGGACTGCCCGGGCCCCGGTTGGCGCTCGGGACCCGGCGCTGGGTGCTGGTGGCGCTGTTCGTCCTGGTCTTCACGGTGGTCCGCAATCTGCCGGTCGGCGCCGGCCTGGCCCCGCCGTCGGTCTGAGTCCGGTCGGAACCCGCGAGCCGGGTGGCGGACCGGTGAGCGGCCGCGCCCGGTGGCGGAGCGGTGAAGACGCAGGCCGGAGCCCCCGCACGGTGTCCGAACCACGAGACGCGCGCCGGGCGGATGCGCTGTGCGCCCCCCGTGCCGATACCATCGAAGGGCCGGGGGCCCATTGGCCGCCGGCTCCTCGCCAGTAGTACCGGCAAATCATGATGGGGGCGCCCGAGTGAGTGTGCTCGACTCGATCGTCGAAGGGGTCCGCGAGGACCTCGCCGAGCGACAGGCCCGGGTCTCGCTGGACGAGCTCAAGGAGCTCGCCGCCAAGGCCCCGGACGCCAAGGACGGCGTGGCCGCGCTGCGCGGCGACGGCATCCGGGTGATCTGCGAGGTCAAGCGCTCCAGCCCGTCCAAGGGCGCGCTGGCCACGATCGCGGACCCGGCCTCCCTGGCGACCGACTACGCGGCCGGCGGTGCCGCCGCGATCAGCGTGCTGACCGAGCAGCGCCGCTTCGGCGGCTCGCTGGCGGACCTGGACGCCGTCCGCGCCGCCGTGGACACCCCGCTGCTCCGCAAGGACTTCATCGTCACCGCCTACCAGCTGTGGGAGGCCCGCGCGCACGGCGCCGACCTCGCGCTGCTGATCGTCGCGGCCCTCGAGCAGCCGGCCCTGGTGTCGCTGATCGAGCGCGCCGAGTCGATCGGCCTCACCCCGCTGGTGGAGGTGCACGACGAGGAGGAGATCAAGCGCGCGGTGGACGCCGGGGCGCGGATCATCGGCGTCAACGCCCGCAACCTCAAGACCCTCGAAGTGGACCGCAACACCTTCGGCAATGTCGTCCACGCCATTCCGGACAGCATCGTCAAGATCGCCGAGTCCGGGGTGCGCGGTCCGCTGGACGTGATCTCCTACGCCAACCTGGGCGCGGACGCGGTCCTGGTCGGCGAGTCCCTGGTGACCGGCAAGGACCCGCGGGCCGCCGTGGCCGACCTGGTCGCGGCCGGCGCCCACCCGGCGATCCGGCACAAGGACTGATCCCGCCGCCATGAAGATCGCCTCCCGTCTCGCCCCCGGCTGCCGCCCGCGCGGCTGCCGCGCGCCCGCGCGCCGGGTGCTGGGGCGGCGGGTGCGGTACGTCATCGGCTGCGAGCCCGGACAGGTCCCCGGGAGGCGATGGCGTCCGACGTCCGGCTGACCGCAGCCATCAGACGTCACGTCATCCGTCGACACCATCCCGTCGACATCATCCCGAGGGACTTCACCATGTCTGAAAAGTCCGAAAAGTCTTCAGGAAATCCCGAGCGGGACTACCCGGCCGGCGCCGAGGTGCCGGACGCGCGCGGCTACTTCGGCGCGTACGGCGGCCGCTTCATCCCGGAGGCCCTGGTCGCCGCCGTCGAGCAGGTCGCCGAGGAGTACGAGAAGGCCAAGGCCGACCCGGCCTTCACCGCCGAGCTCGACGCGCTGCTCAAGGACTACACCGGCCGCCCCAGCCCGCTGACCGATGTGCGGCGGTTCTCCGCCGAGGCCGGCGGCGCGCGGATCCTGCTCAAGCGCGAGGACCTCAACCACACCGGCTCGCACAAGATCAACAACGTCCTGGGGCAGGCCCTGCTCACCCGGCGGATGGGCAAGACCCGGATCATCGCCGAGACCGGCGCCGGCCAGCACGGCGTGGCCACCGCCACCGCCTGCGCCCTGTTCGGCTTCGACTGCACCATCTACATGGGCGAGGTCGACACCCAGCGGCAGGCGCTCAACGTCGCCCGGATGCGGATGCTGGGCGCCGAGGTGGTCTCCGTGACCTCCGGCAGCCGGACGCTCAAGGACGCCATCAACGAGGCGTTCCGCGACTGGGTCGCCAACGTCGACTCCACCCACTACCTGTTCGGCACCGTCGCCGGCCCGCACCCGTTCCCGATGATGGTCCGGGACTTCCACCGGGTCATCGGGATCGAGGCGCGGCAGCAGGTGCTCGACCGCACCGGCCGGCTCCCCGACGCGGTCGTGGCCTGCGTCGGCGGCGGCTCCAACGCGATGGGCATCTTCCACGAGTTCATCCCGGACGCCGGGGTGCGGCTGATCGGCTGCGAGGCGGCCGGCGAGGGCGCCGAGACGCCCAGGCACGCCGCCACCCTCACCAAGGGCGACCCGGGGGTGCTGCACGGCTCCCGGACGTACGTGCTGCAGGACGAGGACGGCCAGACCATCGAGTCGCACTCGATCTCGGCCGGCCTCGACTACCCGGGCGTCGGCCCGGAGCACGCCTGGCTGAAGGACACCGGCCGGGCCGAGTACCGCCCGGTCACCGACGACGCCGCCATGCAGGCGCTGCGGCTGCTGTCCCGCACCGAGGGCATCATCCCGGCCATCGAGAGCGCGCACGCGCTGGCCGGCGCCCTGGAGCTGGGCCGCGAGCTCGGCCCCGACGCCACCGTCCTGGTCTCGCTGTCCGGCCGCGGCGACAAGGACATGCACACCGCCGCCGAGTACTTCGGCCTCTACGACGAGCCGGGCGCCGGCTCCGCCCACGGGGGTAAGTGACCATGGCTTCCAAGCTCAGTGGCATTCTGGCCGCCGCCAAGGCGGAGGGCCGCGCCGCGCTGATCGGCTACCTGCCGGCCGGCTTCCCGTCCGTGGACGGCGGCATCCGCGCCGTCGGCGCGCTGATCGAGGGCGGCTGCGACATCGTCGAGATCGGCCTGCCGCACTCCGACCCGGTGCTGGACGGTCCGACCATCCAGACCGCCGACGACATCGCGCTGCGCGGCGGGGTCCGGATCAAGGACGTGCTGCGCACCGTCCAGGAGGTGGCTTCGGCGCACCCCGCCGCCGCGGTGCTGGTCATGACCTACTGGAACCCGGTGGACCGGTACGGCGTCGCGCGGTTCGCCGCCGACCTGGCCGCGGCCGGCGGGGCGGGCTGCATCCTGCCGGACCTGCCGGTGGAGGAGTCCGTGGAGTGGCGCAAGGCGGCCGAGGAGCACGGTCTGGACACCGTGTTCGTGGTCGCGCCGAGCAGCAAGGACCGCCGGCTCGCGGAGGTCACCTCGGCGGGCAGCGGTTTCGTGTACGCGGCCGCCGTGATGGGCGTGACCGGCAGTCGGGCGCAGGTCGGCGACCTCGCCGAGGACCTGGTCGCCCGGACCAGGGCCACGACCGAGCTGCCGGTCTGCGTCGGCCTCGGGGTGTCGACCCGTGAGCAGGCCGCGCAGGTCGCCGGGTTCGCGGACGGCGTCATCGTCGGTTCGGCCTTCGTCCAGCGGATCCTGGACGCGGACGGGGACGAGGGGGCCGCGCTCGCGGCGGTCCGCGAGCTGGCCGGCGAGCTGGCGCGGGGCGTCCGCCGGGCCTAGGTCGTACCACTGGCGGCCCGTCACCTCCTCGGAGGTGGCGGGCCGTCGGCGTTCCCCGTCGGTCCGGGCGGTCGGCCGGACCCGAACGGGTGAACAGTGCGGGGCGTGCGCATCAGCGGGGGTTGACCGGCGTTGAGTGGAGGGACGAGTGCACGAACCACGTGCCCCCGGGGCGCGGGAGCGAGCGGAAGGGGTCGGCCGATGCCCGGTCTTCAGCGAGCCGTGCTGCTGCGGGCGGCCGCGGCCGCGCTGGCCCTCGGCGCCGCGCTCGGGGCGCAGGCGGCGGTCGTCCCGGCGCTGGCCAAACGGGGGGTGGAGCGGGCCGAGCGGGACGCGTACGTGTGCGCCGAGGCGGTCCGGATGGAGGCGGTGGCGCGGGCCGGCCGCTCGGATCCGCAGGGGCGGCCCGCGCTCCTCGGCGACAGCCGGTCCGAGGCCGGGAGGTCCGAGGTCGGGAGGTACGGGGCCGGGCGGTACGACGTCGACCGGTACGAGCTGGGGTGGCCGCCCGGCTGCGACCCGGTCGCCCGTTAGAGTGAAACCGGGTCAACAGCTATCAATGTTCACTCTTTCGGCTTAACTCGCGAAACCGGAGGAACCCGGCGTCACCGTCGGCGGTTCATAGGGCGTGACGGTGTTTCCCGAGGGGGTTGTCCGGATGGCCGGGCCGGTGACGGAGTGGATCGGTACGGCGGCCCGGTTGGGCCTGGCCGTGGTCTGGGGCTGGGCGGGGCTGGCGAAGATCGCCGACCCGGCGGAGGCCGCCCAGGCGGTGCGCGCGTACGAGATCCTGCCCGAGGCCCTGGTCAAACCGGTCGGCCACGGACTGCCCTTCCTGGAGCTGGCGCTCGCGCTGCTGCTGGTGGTCGGCCTGGGCACCCGCCTGGTCGCGGCCCTCTCGGCCGGGCTGCTGCTCGCCTTCATCGCCGGGATCGCCTCCGCCTGGGCGCGCGGCATCTCGATCGACTGCGGGTGCTTCGGCGGCGGCGGGGCGGTCGACTCCTCGCAGACCGAGTACCTGCAGGAGATCCTGCGCGACACCGGGTTCCTGCTGCTGGCCGGCTGGCTGCTCCGGTGGCCCCGCACCAAGTTCTCGGTGGACGGCTGGCTGGCGCGCTGAGCGCCCCGTCCTCCCACCGCAGCACCCCCGACCTCCCACCGCAGCACCCCCGACCTCCCACCGCACCACCCCCGCCCCCGAATCTGGAATGTCCAAGGCTGATGAGCGAGAAGAACCGAGAAGGCAAGCGCACCGCCCGCGAGCGGATGCTGGCGGACCGGGCCGCGGACGAGGCCCGCGGCCGGAAGAAGAAGAAGCTGATCATCGGCGGGGTGGCACTCGCGGTGATCGCCGCCGCCGTGGTCACCGGCGTGGTGGTGCAGGACCAGCGCTCCAAGCCGGAGACCCCCACCGCCGCCCCGGCCGGCACGATCGGGGACAAGAACCTGGTGATCCCGGTCGGCTCGGACAACTCGCCCGCCGTCCTCACCGTCTACGAGGACCCGCGCTGCCCCGCCTGCGGCACCTTCGAGCGGGAGTTCTCCTCCACCATCAGCCAGCTGGAGGACGCGGGCAAGATCTACACCAACTACCACATCGTCTCGTTCATCGACCGGGCCGTGCCCGGCAAGGGCTCCCGCTACGGCGCCAACGCGCTGGCCTGCGCCCAGGACGCCGGGCACTTCCGCGACTACCACGACGTGCTCTACCGCAACCAGCCGGACGAGACCAGCGACGCCTTCGGCGACAAGGCGACCCTGATCAGCCTCGGCAAGCAGGTCGACGGACTCGACACCCCCGCGTTCGAGGCCTGCGTCAACAACTCCACGTACAGCGGATGGGTGTCGGCCGTCCAGCAGGACTTCGACAAGTCGAGCTACAAGTCCACGCCCACCGTGCTCCTCAACGGGCAGCCGATCTACCCGAAGTACAACAACGAGGAGATCACCCCGGCCAACCTGGTGAAGTGGGTCGACGCCGCCAACCAGGGCAAGACGCTGGGCACCCCGGGCACCCACGGACAGTCGCCGGCCCCCACCAGCACCGCCTCGGAGAGCAACAACCCCTCGCCGAAGGCCGGCTGAGCCGGGCCCGCCGCCGCGGCCGCCGCCGTCCCCTCCCCGGCCGGAGGGGGCGGCGGCGGCCGTGCTCCGGGCCCGCGCACCGATCCCTGCACCGATCTGTGCACCGACTGTGACCCGCCGGGGTGTCCTGGACGGGCCGTCGACCCTGTAGCGTCGGAGCTGCCATGGATATCGCCTACATTCCCAGCCCGTCGCGGGGCGTCCTGGAAATCGGACCCGTCCCGCTGCGCGCCTACGCCTTCTGCATCATCCTCGGTGTCGTCGTCGCCGTCTGGCTCGGCAGCAAGCGCTGGGTCGCCCGAGGTGGTGGCAAGCACACGGTCGGCGACATCGCCGTCTGGGCTGTGCCGTTCGGCCTGGTCGGCGGCCGGCTCTACCACGTGATCACCGACCACCAGCTCTACTTCGACGAGGGCAAGAACCCCTGGAACGCCTTCAAGATCTGGGAGGGCGGCCTCGGCATCTGGGGCGCGATCGCGCTGGGCGCGGTCGGCGCCTGGATCGGAGCCCGCCGCCGGGGCGTGCCGCTGCCCGCCTACGCCGACGCGATCGCCCCGGGCATCGCGCTCGCCCAGGCGCTCGGCCGCTGGGGCAACTGGTTCAACCAGGAGCTCTACGGCCGCGAGACCACGCTGCCGTGGGGCCTGGAGATCACCAAGACGCTGCCCGGCGGTGAGAAGATCACCGGGATCTACCACCCGACCTTCCTCTACGAGTCGCTCTGGTGCGTGGGCGTCGCGGCGCTGGTGATCTGGGCGGACAAGCGGTTCACCCTGGGCCACGGCCGGGCCTTCGCGCTGTACGTGGCCGCGTACACGGTGGGCCGGTTCTGGATCGAGTGGCTGCGGATCGACGACGCGCACCACATCCTCGGTCTGCGGCTGAACGACTGGGTGGCGATCCTCGTCTTCCTCGGCGCCGTCGCGTACTTCGTGATCGTCGGGAAGAAGCGCCCCGGCCGCGAGGACCCGGCGAGCATCGACCCGATGGCCGACGCGGACGAGCGGGCGGCGGCCGTGCCGGCCGACCGGGCCGCCGACGAGCCGGGCGGGACGTCGGACGCGAAGACCGGTGACGAGTCGGACGAGAAGTCCGACGAGAAGTCGGACGGGAAGCCGGGCGGAAAGGCCCAGGACGCCCTCGCCGAGAAGCTCGACAAGTTGGAGAAGGGCGCCAGGAACCCCGCCTGAGCTGCGCCGATCCAGGCCCCGGCCGCCCTCCGCACCCTGTGCGGAGGGCGGCCGCCGTCATGTTCGGACAGCCTTACTTTGCTGGAAATGCCCAGGTCAACAGGGCTACGGTCAGTAAGTAAGGCGATCGGACCAATGGACGGAGGGGGAAGAGTCGTGACCGCGACCATCCTGGAGCACGAGGCCGGGCAGCACCCGCGGATACCCGCCGCGGGACACCACCGGGACGTCAACGGCGGCTGGCTGCGGCCGGCGGTGTTCGGCGCGATGGACGGACTGGTCTCCAACTTCGCGCTGATGACCGGCGTCGTCGGCGGAGCCGTTTCCAGCAGCACGGTGGTGCTCACCGGCCTGGCCGGGCTGGCCGCCGGCGCCTGCTCGATGGCGGCGGGGGAGTACACCTCGGTGGCCTCCCAGCGGGAGCTGGTGCAGGCCGAGATCGAGGCGGAGCGGCTGGAGCTGAGCCGCAACCCGCACGGCGAGCTGGCCGAGCTGGCCCAGGTGTACGTCGACCGGGGGGTGGAGCCGGAGCTCGCCCACGAGGTGGCGCGGCAGCTGTCCGCCGACCCGGACCGGACGCTGGAGGTGCACGCCCGGGAGGAGCTGGGCGTCGACCCCAACGACCTGCCCTCGCCGTGGGTGGCGGCCGGGTCCTCCTTCGTCTGCTTCGCGGTGGGCGCGCTGCTCCCGCTGCTGCCGTACCTGCTGGGCGCGACCTCGCTGGTGCCGGCGCTGCTGCTCTCGGTCGCCGGGCTGTTCGCCTGCGGCGCGGTGGTGGCGCGGGTGACGGCGCGCAGCTGGTGGTTCAGCGGGCTGCGGCAGCTGGTGCTGGGCGGGGCGGCGGCCGGGGTGACGTATCTGCTGGGGTGGCTGATCGGCGGGCAGATCGGCTAGGGAGTCAGGGGGCGGAACACTTTGCAAAGTCCCAGCACGCTTTGCAAAGTGCACTTTGCAAAGCGTGCTGGGACTTTGCAAAGTCGCGGCCGGGGCGGGCGGAGGAGCGCGTCGGGTGGCCGCGCTGGCCGGGTGCGGGGCGACCGGGGTCGGGCCCGGGCCGGGTGCGGGGCGGCCGGGGCGGCGGAGGGTCACCGCGGGGGTACGGTGTGCTGTTGCATGGTTATGCACTCCGCTGGGTGACATTGCGCACATGGCACCCTGGCGCCGCCTGGCTTGTCTCAGCATTCGAGCCGATCGGGCCAAGGAATCGCATCTGCCGGTCGAGTGTGGGAATGGAATCGCAGGCACCCTTGATCGACCGTCGTGGCGGGCGGATGTCGCCCCTGTTTCAGGCGGTCGACGGCCGGGCACAATCGTCGAGGCGTGCGGCGCGGCACGCCCTCCCGCAGCACCCGTGACCTGCGGATCCGTCCCGCGATGTGGACGAGGTATCCCGCTTCCCGGGATGTTCGGCATCATGTAACTTGCACGAAATCGCATCAGGGCCAACGTCGTCCCTACTGCACCAGCCTCCAAAGACGACGACGGGAGAGCCGATGCTGTCTGCATCCATGCACTCCGCCAACGAGCCCCAGGCCGGCGCCGCCCGCCCGCCGTACGCGCTCGTTCCGGATGCGCGACCTGCTGCTCAGGGCCTGTACGACCCGCGAAACGAGCACGACGCCTGTGGCGTCGGATTCGTCGCCACGCTGACCGGCATCGCCGACCACACCGTCGTCGAGCAGGCGCTGACCGTCCTGCGCAACCTGGAGCACCGCGGCGCCACCGGCGCCGAGCCGGACTCCGGTGACGGCGCCGGCATCCTCACCCAGGTCCCGGACGCCTTCCTGCGCGCCAAGGTCGACTTCGAACTCCCCGCCGCCGGCTCCTACGCGGTCGGCATCGCCTTCCTGCCCGACGCCGACGACCAGGACGCCACCGCCGTCGCGCGGATCGAGGCCATCGCGGCCGAGGAGGACCTGACCGTCCTCGGCTGGCGCGACGTCCCGGTCACCCCGGACCTGCTGGGCGCGACCGCCCGCAGCGTCATGCCCCGGTTCCGCCAGCTGTTCCTCGGCGGCACCGACAGGACCGGCATCGAGCTCGACCGGGTCGCCTTCGTGGTCCGCAAGCGCTCCGAGCGCGAGGCCGGGGTCTACTTCCCCTCGCTGTCCGCGCGCACCATCGTCTACAAGGGCATGCTGACCACCGGCCAGCTGGAGCCCTTCTTCCCCGACCTGTCGGACCGGCTCTACGCCTCCGCGCTCGGCCTGGTGCACTCGCGCTTCTCCACCAACACCTTCCCGAGCTGGCCGCTCGCCCACCCGTACCGCTTCGTCGCGCACAACGGCGAGATCAACACGGTCAAGGGCAACCGGAACTGGATGACCGCCCGGGAGTCCCAGCTCGCCACCGACCTGATCCCCGCGAACAGCAACGGCCAGGGCCTGGAGCGGATCTTCCCGATCTGCACCCCGGACCACTCCGACTCGGCCTCCTTCGACGAGGTCCTGGAGCTGCTCCACCTCGGCGGCCGTTCGCTGCCGCACGCGGTGCTGATGATGATCCCCGAGGCGTGGGAGAACCACGTCACGATGGACCCGGCCCGCCGCGCCTTCTACCAGTACCACTCCAACCTGATGGAGCCCTGGGACGGCCCGGCCTGCGTCACCTTCACCGACGGCACGCAGATCGGCGCCGTGCTGGACCGCAACGGCCTGCGCCCCGCCCGCTACTGGATCACCGAGGACGGCCTGGTCGTCCTCTCCTCCGAGGTCGGCGTGCTCGACATCGAGCAGACCCGGGTGGTCAAGAAGGGCCGGCTGCAGCCCGGCCGGATGTTCCTCATCGACACCGCCGAGCACCGCATCGTCGAGGACGAGGAGATCAAGTCGGCGCTGGCCGCCGAGCACCCCTACGCGGAGTGGGTCGAGGGCGGGCAGATCGAGCTCGCCAGGCTCCCCGAGCGCGAGCACATCGCGCACACCCACGCCTCCGTCACCCGCCGCCAGCAGACCTTCGGCTACACCGAGGAGGAGCTGCGGGTCGTCCTGGCGCCGATGGCGAAGACCGGCGCCGAGGCGCTCGGCTCGATGGGCACCGACTCGCCGATCGCCGCGCTGAGCGAGAAGCCGCGACTGCTGTTCGACTACTTCGTGCAGCTCTTCGCGCAGGTCACCAACCCGCCGCTGGACGCCATCCGCGAGGAGCTCGTCACCTCGCTGCTGTCCAACCTCGGCCCCGAGGGCAACCTGCTGACCGCCGAGGCCGCGTCCTGCCGCTCGGTCGGCATCACCTTCCCGGTGATCGACAACGACGAGCTGGCCAAGCTGGTCCACATCAACGCGGACGGCGACCAGCCCGGCCTCAAGGCCGTCACGCTGTCCGGCCTGTACCGGGTCGCCACCGGCGGCGAGGGCCTGGCCGCCCGGCTCGCCGCCATCGCCGCCGAGGCGGACGCGGCGATCGCCGACGGCGCCCGGATCATCGTGCTCTCCGACCGGCACTCCGACGCCGAGCACGCCCCGATCCCCTCGCTGCTGCTCACCTCGGCGATCCACCACCACCTGATCCGCACCAAGCAGCGCACCCGGGTGTCGCTGCTGGTCGAGGCCGGCGACGTGCGCGAGGTGCACCACGTCGCGCTGCTGATCGGCTACGGCGCCGGCGCGGTCAACCCGTACCTGGCCATGGAGTCGGTCGAGGACCTCGTCGCCCAGGGCACCTTCCTGACCGGTGTCGAGGCCGAGAAGGCGATCAAGAACCTGATCAAGGCGCTCGGCAAGGGCGTGCTGAAGGTGATGTCCAAGATGGGCATCTCCACCGTCGCCTCCTACCGCGGCGCGCAGGTCTTCGAGGCCATCGGCCTCGCCCAGGAGCTGGTCGGCACCACCAGCAAGGGGGGCGGGGGGGGGGGGGACGAGGTCGCCAGGGACCGGGGGGGGGCATCCCGGCCGCGCACCGCGGGAGGGGGCGAACACCGGGGGGGGGGGGGGGGGGGGGGGGGGGGGGGGGGGGGGGGGGGGGGGGGGGGGGGGGGGGGGGGGGGGGGGGGGGGGGGGGGGGGGGGGGGGGGGGGGGGGGGGGGGGGGGGGGGGGGGGGGGGGGGGGGGGGGGGGGGGGGGGGGGGGGGGGGGGGGGCCTACTTCGCCGGCACCACCAGCAAGCTCGGCGGCATCGGCCTGGACGAGGTCGCCAGGGAGACCGCCGCCCGGCACGCCAAGGCGTACCCGGCCTCCGGCATCCCGGCCGCGCACCGCGCCCTGGAGATCGGCGGCGAGTACCAGTGGCGCCGCGAGGGCGAGCCGCACCTGTTCGACCCGGACACCGTCTTCCGGCTGCAGCACTCCACCCGCAACCGCCGGTACGACATCTTCAAGCAGTACACGGACCGGGTGAACGAGCAGTCCGAGCGGCTGATGACGCTGCGCGGCCTGTTCAAGCTGGACGGGCTCGGCCGCACCCCGGTGCCGGTCGAGGAGGTCGAGCCGGTCTCCGAGATCGTCAAGCGGTTCTCCACCGGCGCCATGTCGTACGGCTCGATCTCCCTCGAGGCGCACGAGACGCTGGCGATCGCGATGAACCGCCTCGGCGCCAAGTCCAACACCGGTGAGGGCGGCGAGGACCCGGACCGCCTGTACGACCCGGAGCGCCGCTCGGCGATCAAGCAGGTCGCCTCCGGCCGCTTCGGCGTCACCTCCGAGTACCTGGTCAACGCCGACGACATCCAGATCAAGATGGCCCAGGGCGCCAAGCCCGGCGAGGGCGGCCAGCTGCCCGGCCACAAGGTCTACCCGTGGGTCGCCAAGACCCGGCACTCCACCCCGGGTGTCGGTCTGATCTCGCCGCCGCCGCACCACGACATCTACTCGATCGAGGACCTGGCGCAGCTGATCCACGACCTCAAGAACGCCAACCCCGAGGCCCGCATCCATGTGAAGCTGGTCTCCGAGGTCGGCGTCGGAACGGTCGCGGCCGGCGTCTCCAAGGCGCACGCGGACGTCGTGCTGGTCTCCGGCCACGACGGCGGCACCGGCGCCTCGCCGCTCACCTCGCTCAAGCACGCGGGCGGCCCCTGGGAGCTCGGCCTCGCCGAGACCCAGCAGACCCTGCTGCTGAACGGCCTGCGCGACCGGATCGTGGTGCAGACCGACGGCCAGCTGAAGACCGGCCGCGACGTCGTCATCGCCGCGCTGCTGGGCGCCGAGGAGTTCGGCTTCGCCACCGCCCCGCTGGTGGTCTCCGGCTGCATCATGATGCGCGTCTGCCACCTGGACACCTGCCCGGTCGGCGTCGCCACCCAGAACCCGGTGCTGCGCGAGCGCTTCTCCGGCAAGCCGGAGTTCGTGGTCAACTTCTTCGAGTTCATCGCCGAGGAGGTCCGGGAGATCCTGGCCGAGCTGGGCTTCCGCTCGATCGAGGAGGCCGTCGGCCACGCCGAGCACATCGACGCCGAGGCCGCGGTGGACCACTGGAAGGCCGCCGGGCTCGACCTGGCCCCGCTGTTCCACGTGCCCGAGCTGCCCGAGGGCGCGTCCCTGCACCGCACCACCACGCAGGACCACTCGCTGGACAAGGCCCTGGACAACCAGCTGATCGACCTGGCCCAGGACGCCCTGGAGAACGGCGACGCCGTCCGCATCCAGCTGCCGATCCGCAACGTCAACCGGACCGTCGGCACCATGCTCGGCCACCAGGTGACCAAGCGGTACCGCGGCGAGGGCCTGCCCGAGGGCACCATCGACGTCACCTTCACCGGCTCGGCCGGCCAGTCCTTCGGCGCCTTCGTGCCGCGCGGCGTGACGCTGCGGCTGGAGGGCGACGCCAACGACTACGTCGGCAAGGGCCTGTCCGGCGGCGTGCTCGTGGTCCGCCCGGCCCGCGACGCGGCGGCCATCGGCAACGACGCGCAGAACCACGTCATCGCCGGCAACACCATCGGTTACGGCGCCACCAGCGGCCGGATCCACCTGCGCGGCAAGGCCGGCGAGCGGTTCGCCGTCCGCAACTCGGGTGCCACCCTGGTCGTCGAGGGCGTGGGCGACCACGCCCTGGAGTACATGACCGGCGGCCGGGTCGTCATCCTCGGCGAGACCGGGCGCAACCTGGCGGCCGGCATGTCCGGCGGTGTCGCCTACGTGCTGGACCTGCGCCCGGCGAACGTCAACAGCGGCATGGTGGGCATCGAGGCCCCCGGCGCCGCCGACCGCGAATGGCTGCGCGAGACCGTGCAGCAGCACTACGAGGAGACCGGCTCCACCGTCGCGGCCGAGCTCCTGGCGGACTGGGGCAGCGGGGTCTCCCGCTTCTCCACGATCATGCCGACCGACTACAAGGCAGTGCTCGCCGCCAAGGACGCCGCTGAGCGCGATGGCCTCTCCGAGGCCGAGACCACTCGCAAGATGATGGAGGCGGCACGTGGCTGACCCCAAGGGCTTCCTGACCACGCCCAAGCAGCTCGCCGAGCGGCGTCCGGTGGACGTGCGCATCCGGGACTGGAACGAGGTCTACGTCGAGCGCAGCCTGCTGCCGATCATCACCAAGCAGGCCGGCCGCTGCATGGACTGCGGCATCCCGTTCTGCCACAACGGCTGCCCGCTCGGGAACCTCATCCCCGAGTGGAACGACCTCGCCTACCGGGACGACTGGTCCGGCGCGATCGAGCGGCTGCACGCGACCAACAACTTCCCGGAGTTCACCGGGCGGCTCTGCCCGGCGCCCTGCGAGTCGGCCTGCGTGCTCGGCATCAACCAGGACGCGGTGACCATCAAGAACGTCGAGGTCACCATCATCGACAAGGCCTGGGACCGCGGCGGGGTCACCCCGCAGGTGCCGGAGCGGCTGTCCGGCAAGACGGTCGCCGTGGTCGGCTCCGGGCCGGCCGGCCTGGCGGTCGCCCAGCAGCTCACCCGGGCCGGGCACACCGTGGTGGTGTACGAGCGGGCCGACCGGATCGGCGGCCTGCTGCGGTACGGCATCCCCGAGTTCAAGATGGAGAAGCGCCACATCAACCGCCGCGTCGAGCAGATGCGCGCGGAGGGCACCCGGTTCCGCACCGGCGTGCACGTGGGCGAGGACATCACCGGGCAGCAGCTGCGCGAGCGCTTCGACGCGGTCGTCGTCGCGGCCGGCGCCACCACCGCCCGCGACCTGCCGGTGCCCGGGCGCGAGCTCAAGGGCGTCCACCAGGCGATGGAGTACCTGCCGCTGGCCAACAAGGTGCAGGAGGGCGACTTCGTCGAGCCGCCGATCAGCGCCAAGGGCAAGCACGTCGTGGTCATCGGCGGCGGCGACACCGGCGCGGACTGCGTCGGCACCGCCCACCGGCAGGGGGCGGCCTCGGTCACCCAGCTGGAGATCATGCCGCGACCGGGCGAGGAGCGGCCGTCCGGCCAGCCCTGGCCGACCATGCCCATGACCTACAAGGTCACCTCCGCGCACGAGGAGGGCGGCGAGCGGATCTACTCCGTCTCCACCACCCACTTCAGCGGCGACGAGGAGGGCAACGTCCAGGAGCTGCACCTCGTCGAGGTGGAGTTCAAGGACGGGAAGTTCGAGCAGGTGCCGGGCAGCGAGCGGGCGATCCCGGCGCAGCTGGTCACCCTGGCGATGGGCTTCACCGGGACGGACGTCCGGAACGGTCTGGTCGAGCAGCTGGGCGTGGACCTCGACGCACGCGGTAATGTGTCCCGGGACGCGAAGTTCGCCACCAATGTCGATGGCGTCTACGTCTGCGGCGATGCCGGCCGTGGCCAGTCGCTGATCGTCTGGGCCATCGCGGAGGGCCGCTCGGCCGCCGCGGCGGTCGACACCTACTTGGGCGGCAAGACCCCGCTGCCCGCACCGATCCGGCCGACGGACCGCCCTCTGGTGGTCTGATCCGGTCTAGGTAACCCGGCGCTGCACTCGCCGGGTCGCACCGAGCCGCACCCCGTCAGCGTCGCCGGGCCACCGCGGTCCCTGGCGCCTGCCCACATCCCCGACCAGTTTGGGGGCAGGCGCCGTTCGCATGCCCGGGGGCGGTTCTCAGCTCTCCGGGACCAGTGCGGGGAACAGGACGGGGCGGCCGGCGAGGTTGAGCACCGCCCGGTCGCCGAGGGGGCGGGTGAAGGCGAACCGGGGGTACTGGGAGCTGCTGGGCTCGGGGCAGGTCCTCGGGCGGCCGGTGGTGCGGCCGATCAGCACCAGGACGTCGGCCGTCGCGTACACCTCGCCGGGCCGCGCGTCGGCGCAGTTCTCCGGGTCGATCATGCCCTCCAGCGCCTCCTCCTTCTCGGAGGCGAGGACGACGTCGGTGACTCCGGCGGGCAGGTCCTCGTCCTTGACGCTGTGGTCGAGGGACGGTGCCTGCGACTCCACGGCCGCGACCGCGTAGGGCGTCTCCAGGCCCGCGAACGCGAACTCCCAGACCGGGACCGTCACCGTCCCGCGGCTGGTGATCTGGGACCGGGTGCCGGGCCGGACGGCGGTGACGGTGAGCCGGGTGTCGCAGGGCTCCTCGGGGCAGGGGTCGCGGTACTTGGTACGCCACATGTAGACGTCGCGCGGGTCGGTCAGCGGCAGGGCCATGGACGTCCCGTCCGGGAAGGAGACCGTCCCGGTGCCGGAGAACGGCGGGAAGTCGGCCGCGAGGTCGATCCGGCCGCCCAGGAACGCCGCGAAGGCGCCGCGCTCGGGGGTGAAGTCCTCCGGCAGCCAGTCCTCGCCGTTCCACCGGGGGTAGTAGCCGGTGCGCCAGATCCGCTGGGACGCGGAGCCGGACCAGGCCTCCGCCACCCGGCGGGCCCGGTCCAGGACCTCGCCGGTGAGGGGCGGGGCGTCGGCCTGCTCCGGGGCGGCCTGCTCGGGAACGGCAGGGGCGGCCGCGGGGGTGCGGGAGGAGTCGCCGGGGACGGTGGCGAGCACGGACAGCAGGGCGAGCAGGAGTGCGGCGGTGGGCAGTCGTCTCAGCACACCGTGGGGGACGTTCGGCCGCGCGTGCGGGTTCCGTCAACTGTTGTCGGTTCCGGCCGAGTTGTGGTCCACCTACGGGTGGTGGCGGGGGTTGGGGATGTGCATCGCGGCGGCGGGGGACTAGAGTGCGTTCCGGGGAGCTACGGTTCGGCTACCGCGCGTATCCGGACGCTGCTCGTCCGGGCGGCCCCGTGGGGGCGGAAGATCCCGATGAGGGCGTTCCGAGGACTGTTGTTCGTCGGTCCCTGGTGGAAGACTGCGGCCACGGCCGGGGGGCTGCTGACGTGCGGAGGTTGAGGCGATGAGTGCGACTCAGGCGGGTGGCGGTGCCACGGTGCGGCGTCTGCTGCTGGGGTCGCAACTGCGACGGCTCCGGGAGGCCCGCGGGGTCAGCCGGGAGGAGGCCGGGTACTCGATCCGGGCCTCCGAGTCGAAGATCAGCCGGATGGAGCTCGGCCGGGTCGGCTTCAAGGAGCGCGACGTCGCCGATCTGCTGACCCTGTACGGCGTGGACGCGGAGCCGGAGCGGGCCTCGGTGCTCGGGCTGGTCCGGGCGGCCAACGCGACCTCCTGGTGGCACGGGTACGGGGACGTCCTGCCGGGCTGGTTCCAGAACTACCTGGGACTGGAGGAGGCCGCCACCGAGATCCGCAGCTACGAGGTCCAGTTCGTCCACGGGCTGCTGCAGACCGCCGACTACGCGCGGGCGGTGATCACCCACGGCGGCCATGTGACCGAACCGGCCGAGATCGAGCGGCGGGTGGAGGTGCGGCTCAAGCGCCAGCAGGTGCTGGACGCCGAGCGGGCGCCCCGGCTGGTCGCGGTGCTGGACGAGGCCGCGCTGCGCCGTCCGTGGGGCGGTCCGCAGGTGATGCGGGCGCAGATCGACCGCCTGCTGGAGCTGACCGAGCTCCCGCACGTGGTGCTCCAGGTGATGCCGCTGGGCTTCGGCGGGCTGCGCGCGGAGGGCGGGGCGTTCTCGGTGCTGGCCTTCGACGAGCAGGAACTGCCGGACATCGTCTACCTGGAGCAGTTCACCACCGCCCTCTACCTCGACAAGCCGGCCGAGGTCTCCGAGTACGCGGGCGCGATGGACGGTCTGGTGGCCGACAGCCTTTCTCCCGAGCGGACACGAGAAGTTCTCCGCTCCGTACGCCAAGAGCTGTAGCGGGTAAGTACGATGAGGCCCGATCAGTTCTGATCGCGAACGACCGCTGGAAACTCGCGGATGTTCCCGAACGGCATGAGAGGGATCGGATGTCGTACCTTTCCGAGTTGGCGCTGCAGTTCATCGACGGCGAGTGGCGCGAGGGCAGCGGCTCCTGGGACATCGTCGACGTCGACCCCTTCACCGGGGACAAGCTCGCGAGCATCACCGTGGCCACCGTCGACGAGGTCGACCAGGCCTACCGGGCCGCGGCGCAGGCGCAGAAGGAGTGGGCGGCCACCAACCCCTACGCCCGGCGGCTGGTCTTCGAGCGCGCGCTGCGGATCCTGGAGGACCGCGAGCAGGAGATCACCCGGGACATCATGGCCGAACTCGGCGGCACCGCCGTCAAGGCGTGGTTCGAGCTCTCCCTCACCAAGGACATGCTGCGCGAGGCGATGCAGCTGTCCCTGCGGGCCGAGGGGCGACTGCTGCCCTCGCCGGTGGACGGCAAGGAGAACCGGCTCTACCGGCTGCCGGTCGGCGTCGTCGGGGTGATCAGCCCGTTCAACTTCCCGCTGTTCCTGTCGATGAAGGCCGTCGCCCCGGCGCTGGCGCTCGGCAACGGCGTGGTGCTCAAGCCGCACCAGGAGACCCCGGTGGTCGGCGGCACCCTGATCGCCAAGATCTTCGAGGAGGCGGGCCTGCCGGCCGGCCTGCTGAACGTCGTGATCACCGACATCGCCGAGATCGGTGACGCGTTCATCGAGCACCCGCTCGCCAAGGTGATCTCCTTCACCGGCTCCGACAAGGTCGGCCGGCACGTCGCCACCGTCGCCGCCTCCCACTTCAAGCGGACCGTGCTGGAGCTCGGCGGCAACAGCGCGCTGATCGTGCTGGACGACGCCGACCTGGACTACGCCGTGGACGCGGCCGTGTTCAGCCGCTTCGTGCACCAGGGCCAGGTCTGCATGGCCGCCAACCGGGTGCTGGTCGACCGCAGCGTCGCCGAGGAGTTCACCCGCAAGTTCGTCGCCAAGGTCGCCACCCTGAAGGTCGGCGACCCGAGGGACCCGGCCACCCACATCGGCCCGCTGATCAACCCGGTCCAGGCCGACGCCCTCACCGCGCAGGTGGACCAGGCCGTCGCCGACGGTGCCACCGCGCTGCTGCGCGGCACCACCGTCGGCAGCCTGATGGACCCGGTCGTGCTCGGCGACCTGCCGGCCGACGCGCCGATCCTGCGGCGCGAACTGTTCGGGCCGGTGGTGCTGGTGGTCGAGTTCGACGGCGAGGACGAGGCGGTGCGGATCGCCAACGACACGCCGTTCGGGCTGAGCGGCGCGGTGCACACGGCCGACGTCGAGCGCGGGGTGCGGTTCGCCCAGCGGATCGAGACCGGCATGATCCACGTCAACGACGGGACCATCGCGGACGAGCCCGTGGTGCCGTTCGGCGGTGAGAAGAACTCCGGCGTCGGCCGGCTGAACGGCGAGTCCACGGTGGACGCCTTCACCACGGTGAAGTGGATCTCGATCCAGCACGGGCGCAGCCGCTTCCCGTTCTGAGCGGACCCGAGGACCCGGCCGGCCCCGTGGACGGGGCGGCCGGGTCTCCCGCGCCGGCAGATGTTCGACGGACCGAAGGGGTGGCCGGGTGACCGGGTTTCAGGAGATCGGCCGGGAGTGGCTCACCGGCGACGGTGCGGACGGTGCGCGGCCGCCCGCCGACCTGCGCCCCGAAGTCCCGCACCCCGCCCGGATGTACGACTACTACATCGGCGGCAAGGACAACTTCCCGGCCGACCGCGAGGCCGCCGAGCGGGTGCTCGCGATCAGCCCGATGGTGCGGATCAGCGCCCTCGCCAACCGGGCCTTCCTCGGTCGCGCGGTGCGGCACCTCGCCGAGGACGGCATCCGCCGGTTCGTCGACATCGGCACCGGCATCCCGAGCGCCGGGAACACCCACGAGGTCGCCCAGCGGGTGCGGCCCGACGCCCGGGTGGTGTACCTCGACAACGACCCGATCGTGCTGGTGCACGGCCGCGCGCTGCTGAGCGGCACCACCCCGGAGAGCACCGCGGTGGTCCAGGCCGATCTGCGCGACCCGGCGGGGATCCTGGCCGCCCCGGAGGTCCGGCAGGCCCTGGACGCGGGCGAACCGGTCGGGCTGCTGCTGGTCGCGGTGCTGCACTTCGTCGACGAGCAGGACGACCCCTACGGCATCGTGCGCACCCTGGTGGACGCCCTGCCGCCCGGCAGTCGGCTCGTCCTCTCCCACGGCACCCTGGACTTCACCCCCACCGCCGACGCCGGCCGAGGCCCGGCCGTCTACCGCAACGCCTCCGCGCAGCTCACCATGCGCGGCCGCGAGCAGGTGCTGCGCTTCTTCGACGGTCTGAAGTTCGCCGACCCCGGTCTGGTCACCGCCCCCCTCTGGCGGCCCGACACCCCCGTGCAGCCCAGCGACTCCCAGGTCGGCATCTGGGCGGGCGTGGCGGAGAAGCCCTAGGCCCGGTTCAGGCCGTGGCGCCGGCGGGGTACCGGAGCAGCTCGGCGGTCGCGAGCTCGAAGTCGAACGGCGCCGGGACCGGCACGGCGTCGCCGAACTTCCCGGTCCACCGGCGGTGGTAGGCACCGTTGCCGGGCTCGGAGTGCAGGGTGAGCGTGCCCTCGCGCGGGTCGATCACCAGGTAGAGCGGGATCCCCATCTGCGGGTAGTCGCGGACCTTGCCGACCAGGTCGTTCTCCGGATTGGACGGGGAGACGATCTCGACGGCGATCACGGCCAGTTCGGCGGGGACCTGGTTGCCGCCGAGCTCGACGGTGGCGAGCGGGATGTAGGTCAGGTCGGGATTGCGGAGCTTGCCCGTGTTCGGGGAGCTCAGATCGGTGTTCTCGCTGGGCATCAGATCCCTCGGGCGATGGGCGTCGAACTGCTCGCGGACGAGCAGCAGATTGCGCTGGTGGATCACCGACGGCCCGGCCATCATGATGATCTCGTCACCCGACACCTCGATCTTCCAGCCCGAGGGTGGGGTCAGGCTCTGGGCGTAGGCCAGCAGCTGGGCATGCCGTTCGGGGATCCGGAACTCGCTCATGGGGCCATCCTCTCATCCCGCGATGCTTCTCCAGATAGTAGTTCGTGGTGCGAATTACGGCTGTTAGGCTGGCCGGATGGTGAAGAGCGAGGGTGGCGGCATCGGGGTCGTGGGGGCGTTGGTGCGGGCGGCGTTCCTGGTGGACGCGGTGTATGCCGAGTCGGCGCGGGAGTTCGGGTTGACGCCGCAGCAGGGGCAGTTGCTCTGTGTGCTGCTGGGGCGGTCGTACGTGATGGGGGAGTTGGGCGGCGTACTGCGGCTGGCCAAGTCGAGCCTGACCGGTCTGGTCGACCGGAGCGAGCGCAACGGGCTGGTGCGGAGAGAGAGTTGCGAGGGGGATGCGCGGGCCGTGCGGGTGGCGCTGACGGCGGAGGGGGCGGTGCTGGCGGAACGCTTCTACGCGGAGACCTGCCGCCGGATCGACGAGCTGCCGGCCGGGCTGTCGGGCGAGGAGCGGGAGCTGCTGGGCGGGTTGCTCGGCCGGGTGGTGCTGGACAACAAGGTGCCTCCGGTGTTCGGGGAGCAGTAGGCGGCCGGAGGCCGGAAGGGGTTGAAGTTCGCGCAACGAACTAATATGTTCGTGCTGCGAACTTCAGCTCCTTTTTGCTTCTGGGGGAACGATGAGCATCGGGAACGCGGGCGTCGTCTTCGGATTCGGCGCGCCGGGGGACCTCGCCGACACGGCGAGCCTGCTGGACGTCGTCCAGCAGGCCGACCGGGACGGGTTGGACCACTTCTCGCTGTCCGACCACCCGTACGTCGGCGGGCGGGTGGACGCGTACGCCGCACTCGGCTTCCTGCTCGGGCGGACCGGGCGGATCAGCGGCTTCGCCAACGTCACCAACCTGCCGAGCCGTCCCGCGCCGATGCTGGCGCGGACCGTCACCTCGTTGTCCGCGCTGTCCGGCGGGCGCGTGGTGCTGGGGATGGGCGCGGGCGGGATCTGGGACCGGATCACCGACCTGGGTGTCGAGCGGCTCACCCCCGGCGCGGCGGTGGAGGCCTTCGAGGAGGCGATCGTGCTGGTCAAGCGACTGTCGGGCGGCGGCCCGCCGGTCACCCACGAGGGGCGGCACTACCGCGTCCGGGAGATCGAGCCGGCGCCCGTCGCCGCGCCGCCGGTGTGGACGGGCTCCAACGGCCGCAAGTCGCTGGCCGCCACCGGCCGGGTCGCCGACGGCTGGATCCCCGGCCACGCGGCGGACTGGCTCAGCGAGCGCTACCGCACCTCGCGGCCGGTCGTCGACGAGGCGGCCGCCGCCGTCGGCCGCGACCCGCGCGAGGTCCGCACCGTCTACAACCTGCCCGGCCGGATCACCGACCGGCCGCTCGCCGCGACCCGTGACGCGGAGGGCAGGTGGCTCGGCGGCTCGGTGGGCCAGTGGGTGGAGGAGCTGACCGGCGCGGTGCTGGAGCACGGCGCGTCCGGCTTCACCCTCTTCGCCGCCGACCACGGCTCGCCGGACCCGGTCACCCTCGGCCGGTGGGCGCGGGAGGTCGCCCCGGCGGTCCGGGAGGCGGTCGGGGCGACGGTCGGGGGCGACGCCGGGGGCGCGGCAGGGGAAGCGGCGGCGGAAGAGGCCGGGCAGGGCTGAGACCGGCCTCAGGCGGCGCGGGCCTCGCGGCGGTAGCCGCCCGGGGCCAGGCCGAATTCGCGCTTGAACGCCTTGGCGAAGGCGTACTCCGAGCCGTACCCGGTCTTCGCGGCGACCGCGGTGAGCGGGGCCTCGGACTCGCGCAGCAGGCGGGCCGCCGTGGTCATCCGCCAGCGGGTCAGGTACGCCATCGGCGGCTCGCCGACCAGGGCGGTGAACCGGCGGGCGAACGCCGCCCGGGACAGGCCCGCCCTGGTGGCCAGCGACTCCACCGTCCACGGCGTGGACGGCGCCTCGTGGATCGCGGTGAGCGCCGGTGCCACCGCCGCGTCCCCGAGCGCCGCCGCCCAGCCGGCCGCGGTGGCGGGCGGCTGCTCCTCGAACCAGGCCCGCAGGATGTAGAGCAGCAGCGAGTCGATCAGCGCCGGGACGATGCCGGCCGAGCCGATCCTCGGGTTCTCCAGTTCGGCGCCGAGGAGTTGGACGGCCGCGCTCAGCTCGGGGTGGCGGCCGTGCCGGGTCTGCAGGTGGACGATCTCCGGCAGTTGCCGCACCAGCGGGTGCGGGCGCGCCTGGTCGAGGTGGTAGTTGCCGCACAGCAGGCTGGTGCGCGGCCCGTCGCCGCCGACGGTGACGGTGCCGATCGGCAGGCTCGGCCGGAACTGCGAGGGCTGCTCGGGGACGGCCGGGGTGTCCGGCCGGTCGGCGAGGACGTGGCCCCGGCCGTCCCGCAGGAAGACCACGTCCCCCGGGCTGAGCGCGATCGGCTCGGCCGTGTCGTCCTCCAGCGGCACCAGCCAGCAGGTCCCGTAGAGGACGACATGGAATCCGGCGCCGGCGACCGGGGGCAGCCGCAGTCCCCACGGGGCCCGGCCCTCGGTGCGGACGGAGGCGGGCTGCCCCGTCCGCATCGAACCCAGCGCCTCGGTCAGGATGTCCATGCCGCCTCCCCCGGTCGGTACGTGTTCCACCGGAACCCTACGGCTCAGGCGACGGTGAGGACGATCTTGCCCTGGGTGCGGCCGGTGGCGATCAGCTCGTGCGCCTTGCCGGCCTCCTCCAGCGGGAAGGTCTCGGCGATGTGCGGCCGGATCCGGCCCTCGTCGACCAGCTTGGCGATCGCCTCCAGCGAGGCGTAGTCCGGCTCCACCGAGATGCCGGCGAACCGCCGGCCGGCGGCCTCGACCTCGGCGGCCAGCGCGGTGTTCCAGTGCTCCATGATCGAGACCAGCACGCCGCCCTCGCGCAGCACCTCCAGCGAGGCGGTGCCCTGCGAGGAGGAGTCGAGCACCACGTCCACCTGGCCGACCGCCGACAGGAAGCCCTCGGTCCGGTAGTCGATCACCTCGTCGGCGCCCAGGCCGCGCACGAAGTCGTGCTTCGGCTCGCTCGCCAGGGCGATCACGTACGCGCCGCGGGCCTTGGCGATCTGGACGGCGAGGTGGCCGACGCCGCCGGCCGCGCGGTGGATCAGCACCCGCTGCCCCTCGGACAGGCCCGCCGCGTCCACCAGGCCCTGCCAGGCGGTGAGCGCGGCCAGCGGCAGCGCGGCCGCCTCGACGTGGTTCAGCGCGGCGGGCTTGCGGGCCACCTGGCGGGACGGCACCGCGACGTACTCGGCGTAGCCGGTGGCGGCCCGGGGGAAGAACGGCAGGCCGAACACCTCGTCGCCGGCCTTGAACCGGGCACCCGGCCCGGCCACCTCGACGACGCCCGAGATGTCCCAGCCGACGCCGAAGGGCGGCTCGCCGAGCAGCGGGTAGGCGCCCGAACGGACCGCCACGTCCACCGGGTTGACGCCGCTGGCGTGGACCCGGACGAGCACCTCGCCGCCGCGCGGGGCGGGCCGGTCGGTCTCGACGACCTCCAGGACCTCGGGGCCGCCGACGGACTTCTGGACAACTGCGCGCATGGGACTGCTCCTCGGTGTGGCGGTGTGCTGCTCTCGGTGACGTGATCAACGGTAGGCAGGGCGGGCGCGCGGCTGAATATCCTGCGGTCTCGGGAAGATGTCCCAGCGTCTCGCCGGGCGGTGGTCCTGGCGTTCCGCCCGCGGGACGGCCCCCCGCGGTGGACCCTCCCGCGGTGGGAGGGTCCACCATGGCGGCGTGCGCGAACAGGACGAACTCCTCACCATCGGGCGCTTCGCCCGGCTCTGCCGGCTGAGCGTCAAACAGCTCCGCCACTACGACGACACCGGGCTGCTGCCGCCGACCCGGGTCGACCCCGCCACCGGCTACCGCTACTACGCCGCCGACCGGGCCCGCGACGCCCTGACCGTCGCCCTGCTGCGCGAACTCGACGTGCCGCTCGCGGTGATCGCCGCGACCCTGGCCGGCGACGAGGCGGACCGGGCGCGGCTGCTGCGCGCCGAGCGCGACCGGGTCGCCGAGCGGATCACCCGCGACCGGGCCCGGCTGGAGCTGCTGGAACGGCTCGCGGAGGGCGGCGGACTGCCCGGCTACGAGGTCGCCGAGGAGCGGGAGCCGGAACGGCGGCTGGCCGTCGTCCGGGCCGTGACCGGGCCGGCCGGGCTGGGGGAGCGGGTCGGCGAGTGCGTCGGCCGGCTGCTGGCGGGGTTGGACGGGGTGGCGTGGCGGCCGCCGCTGTGGGGGCTGTTCCCGCTGGACCTCGGGGAGGGGATGCGGATCGCGGTGGGGGCCGAGGCGCCGCTCCCGGCCGGTCCGCAGGCGTCGCCGTTCCCGGCCGGTCCGCAGGCGCCGGAGCGGCTGGTGCTGCCGGGCGGGCCGGTGCTGGCGACCGTGCACCACGGTCCGTACGCCCAACTGCCGCTGGCGTACCACGCGTTGCTGGCGGCGGTGCACGAGCGCGGACTGCGGCCGGTGGCGCCGGTCCGTGAGGCGTACCTGGTCGGGCCGGGCGAGGCCGCGGCGGAGGAGTGGGTGACCAGGCTGGTCGTCCGGGTCGAGGAGCGGGTGGAGGACGGATCATGACGCGACCGCACTGGAGCACGGGCGGCGGAGTGCACTGCGAGACGACGACGCTGGGCGTGCTGCTGCGGCACGAGGGCGTCGAGCTGTCGGAGCCGATGCTGTTCGGGCTCGGCGCCGGGCTGTCCTTCGTCTACTGGGACGGCAAGGGCCTGGACTTCCCCTTCCTCGGCGGCCGGACCAAGCCGTTCGCGCCGACCCGGACCCTGGCCGCCCGGCTCGGGCTGGAGCTGGACGTCCGGGAGACCGGCTCGGCCCGCCGGGCCTGGCAGAACGTGGCCGACGGACTCGCCGCCGGCCGCCCGGTCGGGCTCCAGCTCGACAGCTACCACCTGGAGTACTTCACCTCGAAGGCGCACTTCGGCGGGCACATGGTCGCGATGCTCGGCCACGACGCGCACGACGCCCACCTGGTGGACACCGCGCAGCAGGGCGGCGCCGTCCGCACCGGTCTGGCCTCGCTCGCGGCGGCGCGCGCCGAACGCGGCCCGATGACCGCCCGCAACCGTTCCTTCACCCTCGCACGGCGCGGCGAACTGCCCGAGCTGCACAAGCTGTTGGCGCCGGCCATGGCCGACTGCGCGGAGGCGTTCCTGCATCCGCCGATCGCCAACCTCGGTCACCGGGGGATCGCCAAGGCAGCCGCGCTGGTGCCGGGCTGGCTGACCCGTGCCACCGACCCGGGCCGCCAACTGCCGCAGGCCGCGGAGACGATGGAGCTGGCGGGCACCGGCGGGGCGCTGTTCCGCAACCTGTACCGGGACTTCCTCGGCGAGTGCGCCGAGCTGCTCGACGACGCCCGGGTGCGGGCCGCCCGCGACCGCTACGCCGAGGCGGCGGCCGGCTGGACCGAGGTGGCCGCCCTGGTCGCCGCGGCGGGGGAGAGCGGGGACGCGGCACACCTGGCGCGGGCCGGGGCGCTGCTGGCGGAGCTGGCCCGGATCGAGCGGGAGGCGATGGCGGAGCTGGTCCAGCCCCCGGTGCAGCCCCGCGGGCGCGGGTTCGAGAACGCTCCCTGACTCAGGAGACGGCGCTCAGGTCGCCGATGAGGGCGAGGGGGCGGCCGGACCGCCGGCAGTGCCAGCGGGCCCGTTCCGCGTCGGCCGGGTCCGCGGCCGGCACCAGCAGGTGGACGTGGCCGGGGCAGGTCGGCCACTGGAGGAACTCGTAGCCGGTGACGTGGTCCTGCACCTGTTCGGCGACCAGCGCGGTGAGCGGCCCGGGCGGCAGGTAGGGGTCCACTTCGAGGGTGTACCGCAGGCCGAGGGTGCTGCCGAGGCCGAGCAGGAAGCCGGACCAGGGCTCCTCGGAGAGCTCCCAGCGGACGCCGTCCGGCAGTCGCGCGCCGGCGGGCAGGTGCCGCAGGTCCCGTCCGACCCGGGTGCAGGGGGTGCGGAACTCGGCCGGCACGTCGGGCGGGGGCGGGGCATCCAGGGTCCAGGTGGCGATGGTCCGCATACGGGCCAGGCTACCGGCGGGGGGCTGCGCGGGGAGGGGGAACAGCCCCCGGGGTACGGGCCCCGGGGGCTGTTCCGGCCGTGCGGGCCGGGCTCGCTGCTCCGGCCGTGGGACCGGGCTTCCGGCCGCGGGCCGGACCGGTCAGAAGACCGGCTGGCCGGCCCGGACCAGGCGCCAGGACTCGGCGGCGAAGTCGGCCGGGTCGATGACGCCCTTCTCCTTCACCCAGGCGATCATCGCGTTGCGGATCTCGTCCGAGTTCGCCCACACCTTCTGGGCGGCCGCGACGTGCGGGAAGTTGCCGCCGCCGTTGGCGCGGTAGTTGTTCACCGCGAGGACGAACTGGGCGGTCGGGTCGATCGGCTTCCCGTCGAAGCTCAGGTTGACGATTCGCGAGCCGACCGGCTGGGCGACGTCGATGTCGTACGAAACGCCGTACACCGAGTCGTAGTTGTAGTCCGGGGTGTTCTGGGCGTTGGTCAGGGTGGCCTTGTCGACCGGCGCGCCCGGGGCGAGCTGGTTGTAGTACTTGGCCGAGAACTCCAGGTAGTCCTTGATCTGGGCGCCCGTCAGGATCCGGGCCTCCAGGGTGTTCTCGTAGATGTACAGGCCGGCCGCGTCGCGCAGCTTGACCTGGCCGGCCGGGATGACGGCGCTGCGGTTGAACGGCGCGGCCTGGGCGAGCACCGGCAGCTTGGCGTACTGGCCGCCGGCCAGCGCGGCGCGCACCACGTCGGCCTGGACCCGGCCGATGAGGTCGATGATCGGGGTGTCCTTGAACGGCGCGTCGGCGATGGACAGCGCGACCTTGGCGGTGCCGATGACCTGGTTGACGTACTCGACGACCTTCTTGTGCTGCTCGGTCATCAGGCCGACGATCTCCGGGTCCTCCGGGACGGTGTTGGAGTTCAGCACCCGGGAGGAGAGCGAGACGACCTTCCACGCGCCGCCGGCGTACTCGACCTCGAAGTCGAAGCAGGTCAGCCGCTGGCCCCAGCACAGCGGCTCGGACAGCACGACGGTCTTCCCGGTCTCCTTGTTGACGACCAGGCGCTGCGGGATCTCCTTGTGGGCGTGGCCCACCAGGACGGCGTCGATGCCGGGCACCTGCTCGGCCAGCGCGACCGAGACGTTCTCGCCCCAGGGCAGCTGGTCGCCGTAGGAGGTGGCCTCGTCCATGCCGGAGTGGCACGCGACCACGACGACGTCGGCGCCGGCGACCTTGACCTTCGGCACCCAGATCTTCGCCGTCTCGACGATGCCCGGGAAGGTCATCTTGCCGGCGACGTTCGCCTTGTCCCAGATCGCGATGCCCGGGTTGGTGAGGCCGACGATGCCGACCTTCAGCGCCGGGCCGGCGTTGCCCAGCTTCACCTTGCGGATCACGTAGGGCGGGAAGGCCGGCTTGTCGTTGCGGGCGTTCAGCGCGTTGGCGCCGAGCAGCGGGAAGTCCAGCTGCTCCTCGTATGCGCGCAGGGTGTCGATGCCGTAGTTGAACTCGTGGTTGCCGAGCGCGGCGGCGGTGTACTCCATGGTGTTCATGGCGAGCGCCATCGGGTGCTCGGGCGCGGTGTCGGCCTCGGTGGCGATCGGCTCGACCCGGGCGTAGTAGTAGGTCAGCTGGGTGCCCTGGATGGTGTCACCGGCGTCGATGAGCAGGCAGCGGTCCCAGCCCTTCTCCTCGCGGACCTGCTTGGCCAGCGTGGAGATCTTGGCGAGGCCGACCTCGTTGTGCGCCTTGTCGGCGTAGACGGCGTCGGTGAAGTAGTCCCAGTTGAGCACCCGGCCGTGGAGGTCGGTGGTGCCCATGACGGTGAAGGCCTGGCGCTTGGTCCGGCCCTTGGCGCGGGCCTCGTCCGGTCCGGCCGCGGCCGCGGGGGTGGCGGAGGCGAGGGCGCCACCGCTCACGAGGGCGGCGCCGGCGGCGGTGGCGGCGGACCGGGTGACGAAGTCACGGCGGTTCAGGGGCATGGACGACTCTCCCGGTGGGGACGGCGGCAACGGACCGTCAACGACGGCCGGGATCGCCGCCGGTGACGGCGGGCAGGCGCGTTGACGCGCGTAGAAGTACGCGCGTAGAAGTCTGCCGTGCGCTCCCCTCCGGCGGATAGTCCCCGGACCTTTCCAACAGGTGAGATCTTGGCGACTCGTTCGTGACCCGGGCGGGCGGGTACCGCACCCGCCCGCCCGGACCACCGCCCCAGTACCGCGAGGCGCTGCTAGATGTAGCCCTCGCGCACCGCGTGGGCCACCGCGTGCGCCCGGTTGCGCAACTGCAGCCGGGTCGTCAGGCCGTGCAGCACGTTCTTCACGGTGCGCTCGGAGTACGACAGCCGGGCCGCGATCTCCCCGGTGTCCCACCCCTCGGCGACCAGCCGCAGCACGTCCGACTCACGCTCCGACAGACCCGTCGGAGCCTGGCCCGGCATGCCCTGGACGGACCGCTGCAGCCGCCCCACCTGGGCGATCAGCCGCCCCTGGAGGTCGGCCGGCAGGTCGCCGTCGCCCCGGGCCGCGGCCAGCACCGCCCGGCCCAGCCGCTCCGGTGTCGCCTCCCGCCGCCACAGGATCGCCGCCACCCCGCACTCGACGGCCTCCATCAGCTCCGTCTCGCGCAGCCGCTCGACCACCAGCACCACCCGCTGCCCGGCGCCGCGGACCAGCCGGCGCAGGGCCGCCGTCGCGGCCGCGTCGGCGGACTCGGCGACCAGCACGGTCACCGTGCCCGGACCGGCCGCACCGCTGGGGTCGACCACCGCCACCCCGGGGAAGCGGCGCAGCTGCGCCTCCGCCCCGGCGCGGGACAGCGGATCGGCGGCCTGGACGGCGACCGGCACCGTCGAGGTGCGGGCCGCCGCCGCGGCGACCGCCCGCCCGGCCCCGGCCGCACCGCGGACGGCGACGGCGGCCTGGGGGTGGACGGCTGCCGCGGCGGTACCGACGGCATGGGTGTTCGTGGTGACCGAGCGGGACGCCGTCGGGCGCTGCGGCGGGACCGTGCGGGTGGCGGACGCCGACCCGGACGACCCCACCGCGGTGCCCCGGCGGTCGTACTCGGTGTGCAGAACAGTCAAATCTGGCCCCCTCCTGGAGAAGCCGGCCCGGCCACCCGGCGGACCCCGAACGTCAGGGCGTGGCGCCCCACCCGGGCAGGCCGACCGTTTCGACGGCGATCCGGGAGCGCTGCCCGTGCCCCGGAATCAACCACCATGCTTCCCGCCCGGGCAGCCTCCCGGCCATCGTGGTCCACCACGAGATCGGGCCCGCCGAGTGGTCCCCGCCGATCGGGGGAGGCAACGTTTTCGACCCCCCAGGTGGTCTGGAACACGGGAGAGGTGGGTCGAGGAGCCGCCGGAACACCGCGAAACCGTCGAATCGGACAGCCCGGGCGACCCGGAGCGGACCGGAGCGGCCCGGGCGGGAAAGTCCGTCCGCGGCGCGGAAACCTGACTCGCCAGTAACGCGTGGTTAGGACGTCAAGCCGTTTTCCCGGTAGAACGACAGGCAGTGCCCGTTCGGACACCGACGAAGATCCGGGAAGGGCAAAGAGGAGCACCTGAATGAGCACCGCCACGTCCACCCGGCTCGTGGACCGCGAACCGCACCTGCGGCTGATCGCCGACCGGGCCGCCGGCGCCCGCCGCGGCACCGGCCACGTCCTGCTGCTCACGGGTGCCGTCGGCACCGGCCGCACCGCGCTCCTCGCCGAGGCCGCCCGCCGCGCCGCCGCCGACGGCACCACCGTGCTGCGCGCCCGCTGCTCCACCGAGGAGGCCACCACCCCCTACGCGGCCGCCCGCCAGCTCTTCGACACCGGCCCGACCCCCGCCGGCCCCTACGTCCACACCGCCTGGACCCCCCGCACGGCCGCCGCGGGCCCCGCCGAGGCCGCCGCCGCCGGCCTGGAGCCCGACACCGCCGAGTCCACCCTCTGGTCCCTGCTCCGGCTGCACGGCACCCACCACCCGCTGCTGCTCGCGATCGACGACATCCACCTCGCCGACGAGCCCTCCCGCCGCTGGCTGCGCCAGGTCGCCCGCCGCATCGACCGCCTGCCCGCCCTGCTGATAGCCACCGAACGCCGGCAGGCCACCCTCACCGGCGGGACCGACCGCTTCGCCCGCGACCTGCCGCCCGAACTCGCCACCACCCTGCGGCTCGCCCCGCTCGGCACCCCGGCGGCCGTCCTGCTCGCCGGACAGCGGCTCGGACCCGGCACGCCCCCCGGCCTGGCCGCCGACTGCGCCCGCGCCACCGGGGGCAACCCGCTGCTGCTCACCGCGCTGCTCGCCGACCTCGCGGCGGCGGAGGGAGGGCACAGCGGGGACGGCGGGAGCGTCGCCGCCGCGCTCGACGCGACCCCGGCCGGAACGCTCCCGCCGACCCTCCCCGAGCAGTGCGGCGCCCTCCCCGGCGGCGCCTTCGCCGAAGCCGTCGAGACCTGGCTGCACGGCGCCGGCGAACGCGCCGTCACCGCCGCCCGGGTCCTCGCCCGGATGCGCGAGCACCCCGCCGCCGACGCCGTCCCCGCCCCCGGCACCCCGCCGCTGGACCCCGTCCCCCTGCTCGCCCACCTCGCCGCCGCCGACCCCGGCCGCCTCACCGGCTGGCTCGCCGACCTCACCGCCCACCACCACCTCCACACCCCCGACGCCGGCCACTGGCCCCGCTTCGCCCACCCCCTGCTCGCCGACGCCGTCCTCACCGGCCACGCCCCCGGCCACCGCGCCGACGTCCACCTCGCCGCCGCCGAGCACCTCCACCACGCCGGCGCCCCCGACGAACTCGTCGCCGGCCACCTCCTGCTCACCCCCGCCCCCGCCCCCCACTGGGCCGCCGACACCCTGCGCCGCGCCGCCCGCGGGGCCGCCGACACCGACCGCCCCGCCGACGCCGTCGCCCTGCTGCGCCGCGTCCTCGCCGAACCCCTCAGCGACCGCCGGCGCGGACTCCTGCTCTCCGAACTCGGCAGCCTCGAAGTCACCCTCGGCCCCGCCGAACGCACCATCGGCCTGCGCCACCTCGCCGAGGCCGTCCACCTCCAGCAGACCGACGAAGGCGTCTTCCGCGCCGCCGGAACCCTCGGCGCCGTCCTCGCCACCCGCGGCGACACCGCCGCCGCCATCGAACTCATGGACGAGCTGGCGCACCGGTTCGCCGACCAGGAGGACGTCCTCCACGCCGTCCAGGCCGCCACCGCCCAGATCGCCGCCCACGACGGCCGCAGCTGGCTCCAGGTCGTCGAAGGACTCCAGCGCCTCGCCGCCCGCACCCCGCACCGGCTGGCGCCGCCCGCCTACGCGCTGCTCACCGAGTTCGACGCCACCAGCGGCCTGCTCGCCGCCACCGAGGTCGGCGAACGCGTCCGCGAGCTCGAGGCCTCGCCCGTCGACCCGCTCTGCCGCTCCTACCTGCTGATCTCCCTCGCCACCCTCAGCCAGTGGGCCGACCTGCTCGACCAGGCCGACGAACTCGCCGTCCGCGGCCTCACCTCCTTCCGCGGCGGCCCCCTCGACCCCGGCTACCAGTGCCTGCTCAGCGTCCGCGCCGAGGCCAGGATCATGCGCGGCGAGTACCAGGCCCTGCTGGAGGACTACGCCCTCACCGCCCCCGGCTCCTCCACCGGCACCGCGCCGCCCGGCCGGACCCCCGCCCGCCCGGCCCTCCCGGCCACCCCCTGGGGCCCGCCGGGACTGCCCAGGCCGTCCGCCTGGAGCACCTCCGCCCCCGGCCCCGCCCCCGCTCCTGCCCCGGCCCCTGCCCACGGCACCGCCCCGGAACCCCGCCCCGCCGCCGAGGACACCGGCCCCGGCCGCTACGCCGAACTCCTCGGCCAGCAGAACGCCCACCTCGTCGCCCAGGCCGTCATCGCCCTCGTCGAGACCGGCCGGCTCTGGCAGGCCCACGGCCTCGCCCGCGCCGTCGCCGCCGACCGCGCCCGGGACTCCTGGGAATGGAACGAGTACCTCTTCTCCCGGGGCCTGCTCCGGCTCGCCTCCGGCGAACCCGCCGAAGCCCTCGCCGACCTCCTGGAATGCGGCCGCCGCCAGGGCGAACGCCAGGTCCACAGCCCCATCGTCACCCCCTGGCGCTCCGCCGCCGCCGAATGCCACCTCCAACTCGGCGAACCCGGCCCCGCCGTCGCCCTCGCCGAGGAGGAACTCCGCCTCGCCCGGGTCTGGGGCACCCCGCGCACCGTCGGCCGCGCCCTGCGCGCCCTCGCCGCCGCCACCGGCGGCCGGCACGGCCTCGACCTCGCCGCCGAGGCCGTCCAACTGCTGCGCACCGCCGAGATCGACACCGAACTCGTCCCCGCCCTCATCACCTACGGCCGGCTGCTCGGCGACGGCGGCCGGCGCGGCGCCGCCCGACGGGCCCTGCGCGAGGCCGCCGGGCGCGCCGAACGCCTCGGCGCCGTCCGGCAGCGGGCCGCCGCACTGGAGGCACTGCGGGTCTCCGGCGCACGCATCGGCCGCGGCGACCACGCCGGGGCCGAGGCGCTCACCGACAGCGAACTGCGGATCTGCCGACTCGCCGCCGCCGGGCACTCCAACGCCGAGATCGCCGCCATGCTGCACCTCGCGGTCCGGACCGTCGAGACCCACCTCACCAACAGCTTCCGCAAACTGGGGGTGCGCCGCCGCCTCGAACTGCCCGGCGTGCTGGAGGCCTGACGGGACGGGCGGTGGCGCGGACGGGGCCGGGGCGCGGACGGGGCGGGCGGCGGCGCGCGCCGGGCAGGCGAACGGCCCCGGTCCACGGGGGACCGGGGCCGTACCACTCCTACCGCGACGGCGTCAGGAAGCCGGCACCAGAGCCGCCATCTCGTCCACCGCCCGGGCCAGTTCGGCCGCCGGGTCGGCCCCGTCCACCGCCCACGGCTGCCAGGTCAGCGCCCGCAGATAGCCGTCCACCGCCAGCGGCAGCCGCCGCCGGACGATCGGCTCGGTGGTCGGCCCCGGCCCGGCTGTACGCAGCCGCTCCAGCAACCCCGGCACATTCGCCGACGGCGGCAGCGGCGCCGAGCCGACGAACGCCGCCAACTCCTCCAACTGCGGCCAGAGCACCGACGGAACCGGGGCCACCGGGGCCACCGGCGGCGCCGACCGGGGCACGGCCCCGGCCGCCGCCGCTCCCGCCGGCTGCGCACGCAGCGAGACACCCAGCGGCGACTTCCGCGCGGCCGGCCTCGGCCCGGGCCCCGGCTCCGACTCCGGTTCCGACTCCGGTTCCGCGGGGCCCGGCGGCCCGGGCGGACCCTCCCCGCCCGACGGACCCTTCCCGCCCGACGGACCGTCCGGCCCCTCCGGCGGCGCCGGAGCGGACGGCCACAGCGCCACCGTCGCGACGTACGGCCCGGCCACCAGCAGCGCCGAGAGCGCCACCGGACTCTGCAACCCGACCGCCGCCCCCGCCCCCGCCACCGCCGCCCCGGCCGCCACGAAATGCCGGACAGAGGTCAGATACGCCCAGAACCGGCCACCCGGCCCGCCGGGGTCGCTCCCGCCACCGTTACTGGTAGCCACGGATCTCCTCGAACGCCCCGTCCAGCGAACCCGTCCCGTCGAACAGCTTCCCGCCCGTCAGCTCGGCGATCCCCTGCAACTGGTCCTTCGCCGCGTCACCGAACAGGATCGGGAACACCGGCGTCGCCTTCTGCGCCGAGGACAACCCCCCGTAGAACGTCCGGAAGTCCTTGTCCGACGCCCCCTCGTTGCTCTCCCCGTCCGTCATCAGCACGATCGAGGTGAACCGGTCGTCCCCCGCCGCCGACTGCTGCCGCTGGATCACCCGGTACGCCTCCTGCAACGAGGAGTACACCGCCGTCCCGCCGTCCGCCGACAACGCCTGCACATCCCCGTTGATCGACGCCAGCTCCTGCTGCGCCCCCGCACCGGTCGGCACCGAATGCGTCTTCGTCGACTTCACCTTCGAGGCGAACGAGATCAGCGTGACCTCCTCCCGGTCCCGGAACCGCCGCACCCCCCGGGTGTCGTCCGCACCCGTCAGCCGACCCATCGCCGACTTCAGCGAGGACAGCCGCGGCCCCGCCATCGAGCCCGAGGTGTCCAGCACGTACACCGTGCGCGACGGCCGACGCAGCTCGTTCTGGTACGAGGACAGCAGCCCGTCCGCCACCGCCCGGGTGCCGGGGAACGGCAGCTCGTGCCGCCGGTCCGTCGGCAGCCCCGCCGCCGGAGCCACCCCCGCCGTCACCGGACGGCGCAGCGTCAGCTCCGAGATCCGCTTCTGCACATCCTCCTTCAGCAGGTAGGAGGTGAGCCGCTGGAACGACTCCCGCTCCCGCTGCGCCGAGGAACTCAGCAGCGTCAACGGGTAGTTCGCCGAGACGACGCCGTCCATCGGACGGACCACCGTGAGCTGCTGGTCGGCGGCCAGCGTCTTGTTCATCGACAGCAGCACCGACTCGTAGTTCACCAGCGCGCCGATCGAGCCCCGCTCCGCCCGGCTGTACGCCTGCGCCAGCCAGCCCGAGGAGCCGGAGGTCAGCCTCTGGCCGGTGAAGAACTGCTTCAGCTGCGGCGTCGCCTTCTGCACGTCCGCCTCGGTCAGCGCCGAATTCGCGCCCGAGAAGGCCGAGGCCACCGACACCAGCGCCGAGAAGCCGGAGTTCGACCGCGACGGGTCCGCCATGCCGTAGGACAGCTTGCCGCCGGACGCGGCCTCCGCCAGATTGCCCCAGGTCACCTTGGAGCCGTCGCCCCAGCCCAGGTCGCCCAGCACCGCGGAGCGGATGCCGAACGCGACCGGCGAGGCCATGATCGGCGTCTCCGAGAGCAGCTTCGACTTGCTCCCGTCGTCCAGGTGCAGGTACTGGTTCGACGGGAACCAGATCGCGTCGTACTTGCCGTCGGTCCGGCCCGCGGACACCGCGTCCGCGCCGTCCAGCGAACCGGTCCAGGCGAACTGCACCGTCACCCCGGTGGCCTTCTGGGCCTCCTCCAGCACCGGCGCCATGTCCTGGAGTTCACTGCCGGCCAGCACCCGCAGCACCCCCGGCTGCGCGCTGGCCGCCGGCGGATCGCTGGGCCCGGTCTTCGGCGGCGGCGCGGGCGACGACGTGCACGCCGCCACCGACGTCGCCACCAGCAGCGCCAGACCGGCCATCAGGCCCCGCACACCACTCCTGCGCATCGTGCTCGCTCCAGTCCTCATGTCCCCCCTCACTTGGCCTTCGCGGCGTTGACCAGGGCACTCATGACCGCCGGCGTCGGCACCGTGGCCTGCCCGACCTTCGCGACACCCAGGTCGGGTGCGAAGGCGAACTTCGCCTCCGGGTTGCCGTTCTGCGCTTCCTGGACCTTGGCGGCGAACGCCGTCGCTCCCGCCGCGCCCGACGGCCGGAAGCCGTACTTGATCTCCAGGTCGCGCAGCGCCGGGTCGTCGGCCAGCGCGTCGGCGAGCCGCTGGCCCTTGTCGTTGAAGGCGACGATCGTGTGGTCGGAGACCACGGTGGTGTCCGGGTAGAGCATCACCATGTCCGTCGGGGCCTTCTTCTTCAGGACCAGTTCGAGCGCCTGGGACTCGTACGCCAGCACCAGCGGACGGCCGTTGCCGGACACGAAGTCCATGAACGGTTCCTCGGTGGAGTTCTTCATGACTCCCTGCGGGGTGATGACCGCCTGCAGCTTGTCGCCGATCTGCGGCGTCACCCCCGCCGGTGCCGGGATCACCTGGTTGGCGTTCAGCAGGTAGGACACCATGGCGAGGTACAGGGCCCCCGAGGAGGACGTCTCGGGGTTGGTGGTGGTCAGGAAGATGGATCCGACGAGGTCGCCCGGCTTCTGGTCCGCGGGCGGATTCGGGAGCTTCTGCCAGGTCGTCCTGTTGTCGACGCCGTCGAGGAAGCCCTTCATCGAGAACTTCCAGACGTGGCTCGCCTCGTCGTAGGACGCCAGGTTGTTGTCTTTCAGCACCTGGGCGGTCTTCTGGTACGTGACGATCACCAGCGGCGAGTAGAACGGCCGGGTCGGGGTGCTCTTCAGATTGTGGGCCGCCTTGATCGCCTCGGCGGGCTGCTGGCTCGCCGGGAAGACGAAGTCCAGGTTGTCGTTCTTGAGATCGCCCATCTGCCAGGAGCCGGCGCTCTGGGTGTTCACCACCAGCCCGCGGGCCTTAAGGGCGTCCTTGACCTGCTGGTCGTCGAAGAACGCGCCCTTCTCCGAGCCGACCATGCCGGTGAGGGTGACGATCCCGTCGGGCTTGTCCGGACCGGGCTCGGGGTCCTTCTTTCTGTTCACGACCGCGAACACCAGACCCCCGAGCACCAGAAGTACCGTCAGTACTCCGATCACGCGCTTCATGCCGGAAGCTTCCCCCCTCGTCACAACGTTCTCTCCCCACCCGGGTGACGAGCGTCCCGCCGGGCCGGGAGCGGGGGCGGAAGTCCTGATGAACCGGGGGTGAACAGCCCTTCACGGAATCGCATCGGGGATCGAGTGCGGACCGACTTCCGGGAACCTCTCGCACTCCGGTCCGACGTTGTGTCAGATTGTTCAACTCTCCTTACGGCAACGGCCATCCCGTTGTCCGGACCGGCATCGACGTTACGCGCCGGTAATGCCTACTCTCAGCACTATGCGCCGAGCAAAAATCGTCTGTACCCTCGGGCCCGCCACCGACACCTACGACCAGATCAAGTCCCTGGTCGACGCCGGGATGGACATCGCCCGATTCAACCTGAGCCACGGCTCCCACATCGAGCACGAGGAGCGCTACCGCCGGGTCCGCAAGGCCGCCGACGAGAGCGGCCGCAGTATCGGCGTGCTCGCCGACCTTCAAGGCCCGAAGATCCGCCTCGGAACCTTCGCCGAGGGCCCGGTACTTCTCGAACGCGGCGACGAGTTCACCATCTCCACCGACAAGGGCGTCGAAGGGGACCAGAACGGCTGCGGCACCACGTACCCCGGCCTGGCGGAGGACGTCACCGCCGGTGAGCGGATCCTCGTCGACGACGGGCGGGTCACCCTGGAGGTCGTCGAGGTCGACGGGCCCCGGGTCCGCTGCCTCGTCGTCGAGGGCGGCCTCGTCTCCGACCACAAGGGCCTCAACCTCCCCGGGATCGCCGTCTCGGTGCCCGCGCTCAGCGACAAGGACGTCGCCGACCTGCGCTGGGCCCTGCGGACCGGGGCCGACCTGATCGCGCTCTCCTTCGTCCGCAGCGGCCGCGACGTCGAGGACGTCCACCGGGTGATGGACGAGGAGGGCCGCCGGGTCCCGGTCATCGCCAAGATCGAGAAGCCGCAGGCGGTGCAGAACCTCGACTCCATCGTCGACCGCTTCGACGGCATCATGGTCGCCCGCGGCGACCTGGGCGTGGAGATGCCGCTGGAACTGGTGCCGATGGTGCAGAAGCGGGCGGTCAAACTCGCCCGCCGGAACGCCAAGCCGGTCATCGTCGCGACCCAGATGCTCGACTCGATGATCAACTCCTCGCGGCCGACCCGCGCCGAGGCCTCCGACGTCGCCAACGCCGTCCTCGACGGCACGGACGCGGTGATGCTCTCCGGCGAGACCTCGGTCGGCAAGTACCCGTCCGAGACGGTCCGCACCATGGGCCGGATCATCGAGGCCGCCGAGCAGGACGTCCTCGCCGACGGCCTGCCCGTCCTCACCCCGAGCAACAAGCCCCGCACCCAGGGCGGCGCGGTCGCCCGGGCGGCCGCCGAGATCGGCGACTTCCTGCACGCCAAGTACCTGATCGCCTTCACCCAGTCCGGCGACACCGCCCGCCGGCTGACCCGCTACCGCTCGCCGATCCCGGTCCTGGCCTTCACCTACGAACCCGCCGTCCGCAGCCAGTTGGCACTCACCTGGGGCGTGGAGACCTTCCTCGGCCCGTTCGTGCCCACCACCGACGAGATGGTCGAACAGGTGGACGCCGCGCTGCTCTCCCTGGGCCGCTGCGAGAAGGGCGACATCGTCGTCATCACCGCCGGCTCCCCGCCCGGCCTCGCCGGCTCCACCAACCTCGTCCGCGTCCACCACGTGGGCGCCCTGGACAACTGACCGAGCCCGGATCATTCGTGCGAGGGCGGCATCCCCCGTATTGGGGAATGTCGCCCTCCTCGCGCCTCGGGCGGCGTGGCGGACCGCTGGCGCCTTCATAACATCCGTGTTATGACATGGGGAGAAGTGGAGCTCGAGCCGGAGGTGCGGGACTGGATCCTCGGGCTGGGCCAGGACGCACAGGAAACCGTGGCGTTCTACGTGGACCTGCTCTCCGACCGCGGCCCGTTGCTCGGTGAGCCCTACAGCAGGCAATTGGACGGCAAGCTCCGCGAACTGCGCTTCCATCTGGTCGAGCTCGACATGCGGGTCACCTACTGGATCGCGCCGGGCAGGAGGATCATCCTGCTCACGGTCTTCCGCAAGACCCGGATGCGGGAGACCGCCGAGGTCGACCGGGCCCGGCGGGCACTGGCGCGCTGCGTGGCGGAGCAGCACTCCGTCGACGAGGAGGAGTGAGCGGAATGAGCGACCGGACGTCCTGGCGTGCTGTGCGTGAGGAGATCCTGGGCCGACCGGGTGCGGGTGCGGCCTACGAAGCGGCTCGTATCAGGTTCGAGCTCGGCGAGGCCGTCCGGCTCCGCCGGGAGGCACTCGGAATGACGCAGGCCCAACTCGCGGCGGCGTGCGGCATGCAGCAGCCCGCCGTCGCCCGGTTCGAGACCGGTGGCACGATGCCCACCATTGTTGTTCTCGAGCGGCTCGCCTCGGCCCTCGGCATGCGTCTCACCGTGGAGCTGGAACCTCTGGACCGGGCGAGCTGACTGCTCGCGGCGGTCGTCCGGGATCGGGCGGGTCTTCATGCGGAATACTGAAGACCGCCCACTGGCGGCCCGCTTCGACCGGTTTTGGAATCGAAGGAAAAGTACCCCGGGTGGGATTCGAACCCACGCTGGATGGTGTTTGAGACCATTGCCTCTACCGCTGGGCTACCGGGGCGAGTGCGGATTCGAAGGCTGGCCCCCGACCCTGCTGAGTTCAAACATACCGTGTCTAGGTACCCTCGTGCATGCAGTACCCCGCCGGAACGAGGAGCCCCGTGAGCACCGCCGACGAGCAGGCAGAGCCGCTTGAGACCGATTCGCCCCAGATCACCAGGATTGTGATCGCCGAGGACGAGGCGCTGATCCGCCTCGATCTGAAGGAGATGCTGGAGGAGGAGGGGTACACCGTCGTCGGCGAGGCCGGGGACGGGGCCACGGCGGTCCGGCTGGTCCAGGAGCTGAAGCCGGATCTGGCGATCCTGGACGTGAAGATGCCGGTGCTGGACGGGCTGTCCGCGGCCGAGCAGATCCACGAGGCGCACCTGGCGCCGGTGCTGATGCTGACCGCGTTCTCGCAGCGCGAGCTGGTGGACCGGGCGCGGGACGCGGGGGCGATGGCGTACATCGTCAAGCCGTTCTCCAAGAGCGACCTGGTGCCGGCGATCGAGATGGCGGTGTCCCGGTACACGGAGATGCGGACGCTGGAGGAGGAGATCGCGGATCTCACCCAGCGGCTGGAGACCCGGAAGCTGGTGGACCGGGCGAAGAGCGTGCTCCAGACCAAGTTCGGGCTGAACGAGCCGGCCGCGTTCCGGTGGATCCAGAAGACCTCGATGGACCGCCGGATGACGATGGCGGCGGTGGCCGAGGCGGTCATCGAGGAGGGCGCGGCGCAGGACCGGAAGAAGGCCGAGGAGCCCCCGGCCGCCCCGGACGCGGGTGCCGCGGAGTAGCGGCGGCAGGACGACGGAGGAGGGCCCGGCGCGTGACGCGCCGGGCCCTCCTCCGTGGTGCGGGTGGGTCAGTCCTCGCCGAGGTAGGCCTTGCGGACCGATTCGTCGTGCAGGAGGTCGGCGCCGGTGCCCTGGAGGACGATGCTGCCGGTCTCCATGACGTAGCCCCGGTCGGAGAGCGAGAGCGCCGCCTGGGCGTTCTGCTCGACCAGCAGGATGGTCGTGCCGTCGGCCTTGAGTTCGACGATGGTTGCCATGATCTTCTGCATCATCAGCGGTGAGAGGCCCATGGAGGGCTCGTCGAGCATCAGCAGCTTGGGCCGGGACATCAGGGCGCGTCCCATGGCGAGCATCTGCTGCTCGCCGCCGGAGAGCGTGCCGGCGGCCTGCTTGCGGCGTTCGCCGAGGATGGGGAAGAGGCCGTAGGCCCGTTCGACGTCCTTGGTGATGCCGTCGGTGTCGTTGCGCAGGAAGGCGCCGAGGAGGAGGTTCTCCTCGATGGTCATCCGCGGGAAGATGTGCCGGCCCTCGGGGGAGTGGGCCAGGCCCAGGGCGACGATCTTGTGGGCGGGGACGGTGGTGAGGGGCTGCCCGTCGAAGGTGATGGTGCCGGCGGTGGGCTTGAGCAGGCCGGACAGGGTGCGCAGGGTGGTGGTCTTGCCGGCGCCGTTGGTGCCGATCAGGGTGGTGACCTCGCCCTGGTTGACGGTGAAGCTGATGCCCTTGACGGCTTCGATCTTCCCGTAGGAGACGCGGAGGTCCTGGACTTCGAGGAGTGCGGTCACTGGTCGGTCTCCGTAACGGGGGCGGTGCCTTCGAGCGGGGCGCCGAGGTAGGCGGTGATGACGCGTTCGTCGTTCTGGACCGTCTCGCGGTCGCCCTCGACGATCTTCTGGCCCTGGACCAGCACGGCGGTGCGGTCGCAGAGGTTGAAGATGAAGCGCATGTCGTGCTCGATGACGAGGACGGAGACGCCCCGGTCGCGGATGGCGAAGACGAGTTCCTCGGCGGCTCGGGTCTCCTGCGGGTTCATGCCGGCGGTGGGCTCGTCGAGGAGCAGCAGGCCGGGGTCGGAGGCGAGGGCGCGGGCGATCTCGAGCTTGCGCTGCTCGCCGTAGGGGAGGTTGCGGGCGAGGTGGTCGGCCTTGCCGGCGAGGCCGGTGAACTCGAGGAGTTCCATGGCCCGGTCGCGGCTCTCCTGTTCGGAGCGGCGGTAGCCGGGGCCGCGCAGGACGGCGGAGAGCAGGCCCTGGTGCATCCGGCTGTGCCGGCCGACCTGGACGTTCTCCAGGACGGTCATGTTGGAGAAGAGCCGGATGTTCTGGAAGGTGCGGGCGATGCCGGCCTGGGTGACGAGGTGGGGCTTGGGGGGCAGGACCGTGCCCTGGTAGGTGACGGTGCCCTCGGTGGGGACGTAGAGGCCGGTGAGGCAGTTGAAGAAGGTGGTCTTGCCGGCGCCGTTGGGGCCGATGAGACCGATGATCTCGCCGCGGCCGACGGTGAGCGAGACGTTGTTGACGGCGGTGAGGCCGCCGAACCGCATGGTCACGCCGGAGACGTCGAGCAGGGTCTCGGCGGGGGCCGGTGCCGGGGCCGGGGTGGGGGCGGGGGCGTCGGTGGTGGTCATCTGGAGGGTCACGCCCCTGCCTTGGAGAGGGCGACGGTGTCGCCGGTGGCCTGCGCCGGGATGTCGGCGTCGGCCTCGTGGAATTCGAGCTGGCGGCGCCGGTTGGGGATGAGGCCCTCGGGGCGCACCCGCATGAGGACGATGAGGGCGATGCCGAAGGCGAGCAGCTGGTAGTCGGCGAGGAATTCGAGCTTCTTCGGGATGAGGAAGAGCAGGGTGGCGCCGGCCAGCGGGCCGCTGATGGTGCCCATGCCGCCGAGGATGACGGCGGCGAGCAGGAAGGCGGAGTTGGGCGGGAGGGCCTCGGCGAAGGTGTACTGGTCGGGGGTGACGGTGTAGCTGACGTGGGCCTGGACGGTGCCGGCGAGGCCGGCGAGGCAGGCGCCGAGGGCGAAGGCGAGGAGCTTGAGGCGGAAGCCGTTGATGCCCATGGCCTCGGCGGCGGTCTCGTCCTCGCGGATGGCGACCCAGGCGCGGCCGATGCGGGAGTTGCCGACGCGGGCGAAGACCAGGACGACGAGGGCGGTGACGAGGAGCATCAGCAGGTAGTAGTTGGAGAACCGGCCGAGCTCGAAGCCGAAGATCGTGGTGGGCTTGCCGAGGTTCCAGCCGAGGATCTCCAGGTCGGGGATCCGGGGGATGCCGTTGGAGCCGTTGGTGATCTTCGGGCCGGTGGTGCCGTTGAGGTTGAGCATGGTGATGCGGAAGATCTCGCCGAAGCCGAGGGTGACGATGGCGAGGTAGTCGCCGCGCAGTCGCAGGGTCGGGGCGCCGATGACGACGCCGAAGACCATGGAGACCGCGGCGCCGGTGAGCATGGCGCCCCAGAACGGGAACTGGACGTGGATCGGCGAGGCGGGGGAGCCGGAGACCAGGGCGGCGCTGTAGGCGCCGACGCCGAGGAAGGCGACGTAGCCGAGGTCGAGCAGGCCGGCCAGGCCGACGACGATGTTCAGGCCGAGGGCGACGGTGGCGAAGATCAGGATGTTGGTGGCGACCGAGGTGTACTGGTCGCTGGTCTGGGTGAACGGGAAGCTGGCCGCGGCGGCGAAGGCGGCGCCGGTGGTGACGGTCTGGTACTTGACGGTCAGGGAGCGCAGCCGGGGCAGCAGGCCGGAGCGGCCGAGCGAGGCGACCACGGAGGCGGCGAGCAGCAGGTAGCCGGTGAAGAGTTCGCCGTACTCGGTGTCGATGCCGAAGGTGATGGCGAACAGGCCGATGGAGAAGGCGACCACGATCAGTGCGACCTCGACCCAGGAGGGCAGGGCGCGCGGTGCGGGGAGCGGCCGGTGGACGGTGCCGAGGCGCAGCCAGCTGTTGGCGGCGTGGCCGAGCTGGACGAGCAGGACGCCGCCGGTGGCGATCGCGAGGCCGCCGGCGAGGGCGGTCAGCACGGGGGCGACCGGCTTGTCCTCGGGGACGGCGTGGGTGGCGAACCAGACCACGGGGGCGATCGGGACGAGCAGGAACAGCCGGCGGTCGAGGATCCGCAGCGGGACGGCGGTGCGCCGGTCGAGCGGGAGGCCGAGCGAGCCGGCGAGGGCGAGCAGGGAGCCGGCGGCGAGGACCCAGCCGCCGGGTTCGAGATGGGCGAGGCCGCCGAGGTCGGTGGCTATGGAGACGACGGAGAACCAGCCGACGGCGACGGCGCCAGCGGCGGCGAACACGACGGCGTTGTTGCTGCGGCGGGGGGCGGCCCAGCGCAGGCCGGGGACGCCCTGGGTGGCGAGGAGGAGGACGAGGGTGACCAGTCCGGCGGTGAGGGCGAGCCACTGGAGGCCGGCGGGGGAGCCGTAGAAGGTGAGGTCGCCCGGGTACTCGGAGGTCCAGGTCCAGGGCATCAGGGCGGAGCCGGCGGTGGCGGCTGCGCCGAGGCCGGCGAGGAGGGCGGCGGTGCGGCCGGGGAGGGTGATGACCGGGGTGGTCTCGGTGCTGCTGGTGGTCATGGTGGTCACGCCCTGTCCGCGACGCGCTGGCCCAGCAGGCCCTGGGGCCGCACGAGCAGGACGACGATGAGGAGTACGAAGGCCCAGACGTCCTTCCAGGCGCCGCCTCCGAAGAGGTGCATGCCGGGCAGGTGCTGGATGTAGCCGGTGGCGAGGGCTTCGGCGAGGCCGAGGGTGATGCCGCCGAGCATGGCGCCGTAGATGTTGCCGATGCCGCCGAGGACGGCGGCGGTGAAGGCCTTGAGGCCGAGCAGGAAGCCCATCCGGAAGTCGACCTGGCCGCTGCGCAGGCCGTAGGCGACGGCGGCGACGGCGGCGAAGGCGGCGCCGATGGCGAAGGCCATCACGATGATCCGGTCGGTGTCGATGCCCATCAGCTTGGCGGTGTCGGGGTCCTGGCTGGTGGCCTGCATGGCGCGGCCGGAGCGGGTGCGGGTGACGAACCAGCCGAGGGCGAGCATGCAGAGCGGGGCGGCGGCGATCAGGAAGATGTCGCTGCGCTGGATGGCGACGGAGCCGAGCTCGAAGGGGTCGCCGGGGATCTTCGGGAAGACCCGGGCCTTCTTGGCGTCCGGGTAGAAGGCGAAGACCAGCTGCTGCAGGGCGATGGACAGGCCGATCGCGGTGATGAGCGGGGCGAGCCGGGGGGCGGAGCGCAGCGGCCGGTAGGCGAAGCGCTCGGCGGCGACGGCGGTGAGGGTGGAGACCAGGATGCCGGCGATCAGCATCAGCGGTAGGGCCAGCCACATGGTGGTGCCGCCGGGGAGGGCGAGGTAGGCGGTCAGGGCGCCGAAGCCGCCGACCATGACGATCTCGCCGTGGGCGAAGTTGATGAGCTGGACGATGCCGTAGACCATCGTGTAGCCGATCGCGACGAGGCCGTAGAGGGCGCCGAGGATCAGGCCGTTGGCCAGCTGCTGCGGTAGGTCGTGCACCGCTGGGCCTCCGTTGTGCGTGTGGGGTGTCCGCGTGGGTGGTGGATGTGGGTGCGCGCGGGGGCACTCGTGGCGCCCCCGCGCGGTGGTTCCGGTGTGCTGCGGCGCTCCTGACTCCGGGTCAGGTGCGGGTCAGCCGCTGAAGGTGCCGGACTTCTCCACGGCCCACTTGCCGTCCTTGACGGTGTAGACGGTGAGCTGCTTGTTGGTGGTGTCGCCGAACTCGTCGAAGGAGACCTTGCCGGTCACGCCCTCGAAGGAGACCTTCTGGACGGCCTCGACGACCTTGGCGCGGGGGCTGTCGGGCAGCTTGCCGTTGTTGGCGGCGACGACGGCCTTGACGCCCTGGATGATGGCCCAGGCGCTGTCGTAGGAGTAGCCGCCGTAGGTCTCGTAGGCGTCCTTGTAGCCGGCCGCCTTGTAGTCGGCGATGAACTTGGCGGCGGTCGGGAGCTGCTCCACGGGCAGGCCGACGGCGGTGGCGAGGTCGCCCTGGCCCTTGGGGTTGAGCTTGATGAAGTCGCCGCTCTGGATGCCGTCGCCGCCCATCAGCGGGATGTTGACGCCGGCGTCCTTGAGCTGGAGCGAGAGCGGGCCGGCGGCGGGGTACTCGCCGCCGTAGTAGACCGCCTCGGCGCCGGAGGACTTGACCTTGGTGACGACGGCGGCGAAGTCGCGGTCGTCGGGGTTGACGTGCTCCTCGCCGACGATCTGGCCGCCGTTCTTGACGAACTGGCCCTTGAAGGTGGCGGCGAGGCCGGCCCCGTAGGTCTTCTGGTCGTCGATGAGGAAGACCTTGGTCTTCTTGGCGTCCTTGACCAGGTAGTCCGCGGCGAACGGGCCCTGGACGGCGTCGGTGGTGGCGGTGCGGAAGTAGCTCTTGAAGGGGCGGGCCTTGACGCCGCTGGCCCACTTCTCGCCCTGGCTGAGGGCGACGCCGGTGTTGGCGGGGGAGATCTGGACGAGGTTGGCGTCGTTGAAGATCTGCTGCATCGACTGGGCGACGCTGGAGTTCAGCGGGCCGACGACGCCGATGACGTCCTTGTCGCCGACCAGCTGGGTGGCGTTCTGCTGGCCGGGGGCGGGCTTGCCGGTGTCGTCGAGGCCCTTGATCTGGAACTTGACGCCGGGGACCTCGTTCTTCTCGTTGGCCTGCTTGACCGCGAGCTCGACGGAGTTGCGGATGCCGAGGCCGAGGGCGGAGAGGTCGCCGGTGAGGGGCGCGTCGACGCCGATGGTGACGGTGGTGGAGCCGCCGCCCTGGCCGCTGTCCCCGGACTTCTTGTCGTCGCGGGAGCCGCACGCGGTGAGGCTCAGGGCGCCGATGACGGCAATGCTCACGACAACTGCTGAACGATGACGCACGGGGGGTCCCCTTCGGTTCAGGAGGGCGCCGCGCCTGAACGGCGGGAGCCTGGATGCGCGGTGGGCCTGGCCCATTCCGGTGGCGCGGTGACTGGCCGTGACTCTAGATGCCGGTCGGCGGCTCTGGCAGTGCTCCGGCGAGGCTGTGATTCTCTTGTTATGAGCACACGGAGAAGTTGTCTCAGCATGTGGTCGTTCCGGCTCGACCGGTCCGCTCCGGCCCCAGTATTTCCATGCCGTCGCGCGCTATGTAAGGCGTAGAACGGCAGGTGACTCCTGAACTCACCGATTATCGGACAAGAGCGTCCGCGCTGTTGGAGTCGGGCGTATGCGTCCGAATATCGGACGCCAGGCGCCGCCGGGTGCTGTTTTCGAGCGGATTCGACCCCCCGGGGTCCTCGATTGCTCGGATTTCCTAGTTGTTACGCACGGTTACATTGCCGCGGCCGGCCGGACATGCCACCGCCCCCTTGTCCAGACCAACGACTTCCCAACGTTGTCGAAGGTCAAACAAGGGGGCGGGCAAGGGATTTGACGGAGAATCGGCTCAGAGGTCGCGCAGCATGCAGGTGAGGCGGCAGCTGGTGACCCGCTTGCCGGTGTCGTCGGTGATCGCGATCTCGTAGGTGGCCGCGGTGCGGCCCTTGAACACCGCGGTCGCCACGCCGGTGACCAGGCCGGAGGTCGCCGAGCGGTGGTGGGTCGCGTTCAGGTCCACGCCCACCGCGTACCGGCCGGGACCGGCGTGCAGCATCGCCCCGACCGAGCCGAGGGTCTCCGCCAGCGCCGCCGAGGCGCCGCCGTGCAGCAGTCCGTACGGCTGCTGGTTGCCGTCCACCGGCATGGTGCCGACCACCCGGTCGCCCGAGGCCTCGACGATCCTGATGCCCAGCTTGTCGCCCAGCCGGCCGCCGGAGAACGTGGCCGGGTCCACGCCGAGCTTGGCGAAGTGGTCCAGCATCTCCTGCGGGACGTCGATCAGGGGGGAGGCGTCGGTGGCACCGGGGGCCCTGTCGGCGGCGGGGCCGGCGTCGGTGGCGGTGTCGGGGACCGGATCGGTCATGGGGGAGCTCCTGCCGCTCGGGGGTCGCGTCGTCGTGCTGCCTGTGATCGTACGACCGTCCTACTCGGCGGTAGAGGCGGTGGCGGAAGAAAACCGGAGTGGCGCCCGGGGCGCGAGCGCACCCGAGGGGCGCCCGCCCCCGGCGTGCCCCTTTTGTCAGTGGCGGGCCCTAGGATCGGTGGCCGGTAGTGGAATCGGCAGGAACGGACGTTGACGTGGCTACGCAGAGTACGGACAAGGGCGCGGCGGGTGGTGGCGGAGCCGGATCCCGGCCCCGCCTGATGCTGCTCGACGGGCACTCCATGGCCTACCGGGCGTTCTACGCGCTGCCCGTGGAGAACTTCAACACCTCCACCGGCCAGCCGACCAACGCGGTGTACGGCTTCGCCTCGATGCTCGCCAACACCGTCCGGGACGAGGCGCCCACCCACCTCGCGGTCGCCTTCGACCTCTCCCGCCAGACCTTCCGCTCGGTCGAGTTCCCCGACTACAAGGCCAACCGGGCCAAGACCCCGGACGAGTTCCGCAGCCAGATCGGGCTGATCGGCGAACTGCTCGACGCGATGCACGTGCCGCGGCTGACCGCCGAGGGCTTCGAGGCGGACGACATCATCGCCACCCTGGCCACCGCCGCCGAGGCGGCCGGCTACGACGTCGACATCGTCACCGGCGACCGGGACTCGCTCCAGCTCGTCACCGAGCACATCACCGTGCTCTACCCGACCAAGGGCGTCTCCGAGCTGACCCGCTACACCCCGGAGAAGGTCGCCGAGAAGTACGGCGTCACCCCCCGCCAGTACCCCGACCTCGCGGCCCTGCGCGGCGACCCGTCCGACAACCTGCCCGGCATCCCCGGCGTCGGCGAGAAGACCGCCGCCAAGTGGGTCAACCAGTTCGGCTCCTTCGACGAGTTGGTCGCCCGGGCCGACGAGGTCAAGGGCAAGATCGGCGAGAAGCTGCGCGAGCACCTCGACTCGGTCAAGCGCAACCGCGTCCTGACCGAGCTGGTCCGGGACGTCGAACTCCCGCTCGGCGTGGCCGACCTGGCCCGCGCGCCGTTCGACGGCCCGGCCGTCACCGCGCTGATGGAGACGCTGGAGTTCCGCAACGCCAACTTCCGCGACCGCGTCCACGGCATCGACCCGGCCGCCGTCGAGCCCGAGGCCGCCGAACTCGCCCCCGGCGTCGAGGTCGACGGCGAGCTCCTCACCGACCCGGGCACCCTCGCCGCCTGGCTGCGCGAGCACGCCGCCGACAAGACCCCGGTCGCGCTGGCCGCCGTCTACCGCTGGGCGCTCGGCGCCGGCGAGGTCTCCGAGGTCGCGCTCGCCGCCGGGGAGACCGCCGCCTGGTTCGACCCGGCGCTGCTCGCCGAGGAGGACGAGCGCGCCTTCGCCGCCTGGCTGGCCGACCCCGCCGCCCCCAAGGCCCTGCACATCGCCAAGCAGGTCATGCGGGCCTTCGCCGAGCGCGGCTGGAGCATCGAGGGCGTCGTCGCCGACACCGCCCTCGCCGCCTACCTGGAGAAGCCCGGCCGCCGCACCTTCACCCTGGAGGTGCTCGCCGAGGAGTACCTGGCCCGCTCGCTCGCCCCGGCCCCGGCCGCCGAGTCCGGCCAGCTCGCCTTCGACGCCCCGGAGGAGGACCCGACCGCCGGCGCCCAGGCGCTGATGCTCCAGGCCCGCGCCGTGCTCGACCTCGCCGCGCTGTTCGACACCCGCCTCGCCGAGGTCGGCGCCACCGGGCTGCTGCGCGACATGGAGCTGCCGATCGCCGCCCTGCTCGCCCGGATGGAGCGCACCGGCATCGCCGCCGACCGCGACTGGCTCACCGGCCTGGAGGCGCAGTTCGCCGCCGAGATCCAGCGCGTGGTCGAGGAGGCGCACGCCGCCGCCGGCCACGAGTTCAACCTCGGCTCGCCCAAGCAGCTCCAGGAGATCCTCTTCGGCGAGCTGGCGCTGCCCAAGACCAAGAAGATCAAGACCGGGTACACCACCGACGCCGACGCGCTCACCTGGCTCGCCACCCAGACCGACAACGAGCTGCCGGTGATCCTGCTGCGCCACCGCGACCAGGCCAAGCTGCGCACCACCGTCGAGGGCCTGCTCAAGACGGTCTCCCCGGCCGGGCGGATCCACACCACCTTCAACCAGATGGTCGCCGCCACCGGCCGGCTCTCCTCGCAGGACCCGAACCTGCAGAACATCCCGGTCCGCACCGAGGAGGGCCGGATGATCCGCCGGGCCTTCGTCGTCGGCGAGGGCTACGAGTCGCTGCTCACCGCCGACTACTCGCAGATCGAGCTGCGGATCATGGCCCACCTCTCCGAGGACGAAGCGCTGATCGAGGCCTTCGCCACCGGCGAGGACCTCCACACCACCGTCGCCTCCCAGGTCTTCGAGGTCCCCGGCGGCTCCGTCGACGCCGAGATGCGCCGCAAGATCAAGGCGATGTCCTACGGCCTCGCCTACGGTCTGTCCGCCTACGGGCTCTCCCAGCAGCTCGGCATCAAGCCCGCCGAGGCACAGGGCCTGATGGACACCTACTTCGAGCGCTTCGGCGGCGTGCGCGACTACCTGCACCGGGTGGTCGAGGAGGCCCGCGCCACCGGTTACACCGAGACCCTGCTCGGCCGCCGCCGCTACCTGCCGGACCTCAACAGCGACAACCGCCAGCGCCGGGAGATGGCCGAGCGGATGGCCCTCAACGCCCCGATCCAGGGCTCGGCCGCCGACATCGTCAAGATCGCCATGCTGCGGGTGGACGAGGCGCTGCGCACGGCGGGCCTGACCTCCCGGATGCTGCTCCAGGTGCACGACGAAATCGTGCTGGAGCTGGCCCCGGGCGAGCGCGAGCCCGTCGAGGCGGTCGTCCGCGAGCAGATGGCCGGCGCCTACCCGCTGCGGGCCCCGCTGGACGTCTCGGTCGGCGTCGGCGTCAACTGGGAGGTCGCGGCGCACTGACGCACCGTCAACAGGCCCCGGGCGCAGCTTCTTCGAGTTCTTCGAGGCGATGCCCGGGGTCTTTCCGGCGTGGGGGAGCGGTCCTACCCTGACGGGTATGCCTGCCGATGAGGTGCTCCGCCCCGGCCGTGACGGCGCCACCGTGGACCTCGTGTTCGAGTCGGGTGGGGGCTCCTGGCCCGCCGCCGCGCTCCTGGTGGTGCGCGCCCTCGCCATGCTGCTCGCCGTGGGCTTCGCCTTCCTTCCCGCCGGGATCCTGGTGGTGGCGGTCGCGGTGATCGTCGGCGCCACCCTCGTCGGCGCGGTGACGGTCTGCGGAGCGCTGTGGGCGGCCGCCGTGCTGCTGCTGTGGCCGTTCCTCGCGGTCGCCGAAGTCCGGTCGGTCCGCCGGGTGCAGTTCACCCCGGCCGGGGCCCCGACCGAACTGCGTTTCGTCCGGGGCGCCCGCGCCGGCGCCTGGGCGCCGATCTCCGGACTGCGGCGCATCCAGCTGGCCGAGAGTGTGGAGGAGCCCTACGAGGGCGACCCCGCGTCGGCCGTCCGCACCCTCACCGTCACGGTGGTGACCACGACCGGTGGCGAGGGCCCGCGCAGTGCGCCGAAGGGCACCGACGCCGACGCGCTCCAGCGGGCCCTGGAGGACCTGCTCGGCCCGGCCGGCGTCGCCGTCGTGCGCCGCACCGAGCGTCGGACCCGCCGCAAGCCCAGCGCCCCCTCCGGCGGCGGCTGGGTCTACGGCGGGTCGGGCTCGGCCAACTCCGGCGGGGGGTTCTCCGGGGGCGGATGAGCTCGTCGGCGCCCTGCGAACGGCGCGGAAACTCCCGTCGGCGGTGGCCCCGGGGGGTTGATACCGGGTCAGCGAACCTCTTCACTTGTCATGGCGCCGCCGTCCTTGATCGTGCTCCTCGGCCGTGGGCGCGGCACCACTGCCCCACCGCCTCACTGCTCCGATGCTCCACCGCTCCGACGCCTCACCCGACGAGTCTGGAGATCCCCTCATGTCCCAGTCCCGCCTGCGGCGCGCCGTGGTCGCGCTGACGGCCCTGCCCCTGCTCGCGCTCGGCGCGGGCCAGGCCGTGGCCGCCCCGGCCCCGACCCCGGCTCCCGCCCCCGCCGCCTCCAAGGTCACCGCCATCGAGGACGAGGCCGCCCGCACCCTGGCCGCCTCCCTCATCGACCCCGCCCTGCGCGCGCGTCTGCGCACGGCGACCGCCGAGACCCCGGCCGGCACCGAACTCGCCCCGCTGGCCGAGGGCCTGACCGGCACCGCCGCCCGCACGCTCGCCGCCGCCGTCGCGCGTGCCGACCGCTCCGTCGCCGCGGCCAAGGGCCTCGGCGCCGACCTCGGCCCGCTGCTGCGGGTCCAGTTGGCCGACCCGTCGATGCGGGCCGCCCTGGACGCCGGTGCCGCGCCGCTGGTGGCCACCGCCGGCACCGACGAGCACGCCCGCACCGTCCGCGCCTACGACACCGCCGGCCGTGCCCACACCCTGGACGCCCGTACCCTGCCCACCCGGCCCGTCTACCTGGTCGACCTCGACACCGCCAAGGCCCTGACCGCCGGGATCGACCTGCTCCAGCGGGAGTTGGCGGCCCGCGGGGTCGGCTCCGCCGCTCCGTCCGCCCCCTCCGCTCCCACCACGCAGGCCGCCGCCGGCTGGTGGGGCACCAAGATCACCTCGGTCGAGGTGAACGACGACGAGGAGCCCTGGTTCAAGGGCGCCGCCGAGATGTTCAGCCTGGTCTCCGGCTTCGGCCTGGACGGCAAGGTCCGGGTCGACTCCGTCGCCATGCCGTACCTCCAGTACGACGGCACGGTCTACTACCCGAACCAGATCCTGGTGAACTGGTCGAACTACAAGTACAACCTGGCCGACGTCGTCCTGATGGAGGACGACGGCGACACCAACTACCTGGCCCTGGCCCAGGCCGTCGCCGCCGTCCTGCTCACCATCGCCGACCAGGGCGCCTACATCCCGCTGGTCAACGCCGTGCTCGCGGCGCTGCCCTCCTCCTGGTGGACCGACGACCCGGACTACGTGGAGTCCTGGTACACCCTCGCCCGCACCAGCACCGGCCGCCTCAACGGCGCCCGGGGCAACGGCTGGATGACCGTCGAGCCGTACTGGGTCGGCCAGCTCTGACCGTCCGCCTTCGTCGCCGGCCCGGCGTAGCGCCCTACCGCGCTGCGCCGGGCCGCCCGCGGTTGATCAACCCGTGTCACGGAGTCAGTTTCGTACTACCGTGGGCACGATGACCATGGAATCCACTGCGACCGACCGGCCCTTTCCCTTGTCCGGGGCGCCGACACTCCAGGCCCGCAACTCCGCCGCCTTCTGGGCCGCCACCGGCGTGAGCCGGGGACACGAGGTGATCCGGCGCCGCGGCTTCGTCGCCGTCGACGGCGACGAGCGCGCGGGCCTGCGGATCCTGATCCAGGAGCCCGACCTCGACCCGGGCGAGGTGGCCGAGGTGAGCGAACTGACCCGCCGGGCGGCGGGCGCGGTGACCGTCGAGGACCCGTTCAGCGCGACGGACCTGGGCCACCTGGGCATCCGCACCTGGCAGATGCCGATCATGCTGCGCCTGCCCGGACCCGTCGCCGCCCCGGCCCTGGACGTGACCCGGGTGCAGCGGGCCGAGGACCTCCGGGCGGCCGAGCAGGTCGTGATCGAGGGCTTCGACCTCGACGGCTTCCAGCCCTACCGCCCCGGCGAGCTCTTCCCGACGGCGCTGGTCGAACACCCGGGCGTGGACGTGTTCATCGCCTCCGTCGACGGCGCGGTCGCCGGGGCCGGCCTGAGTGTCCTGGCCGACGGCGTCGCCAGCCACTACTGGATCGCCACCTCCTCGGCCTTCCGCTCACGCGGCGTCGGCCGGGCCGTCATGCTCGGCGCGCTCGCCGACGTCGCTGACCTCCCCGCCACCCTCACCGCCTCGAAGCTGGGCCGGCCGCTGTACGAGTCCCTGGGGTACGAGGTGGCGGCCCCCTCGACCTGGTGGTCCGCGCCGTCCGCGACGGCGTAGCGGCGCAGCGGCGGAGCCCGCGGCGGCCCGCCCGCCTTGCTGTGACGTGCGGGCCGCGCGGCGCGGGAAGTCGGTGGGGCCGACTTCCCGCGCGGCTCGGGGAACGCCCGGACCGGTGACTCGCGGTCACGGCAACTGCGCTCCGTCACCGGGACGTTGAGCCTTCAAAGGCATCGTGGTGGCGGACGAAATGCCTGGTGACACCCGATGGTGCGGGCGCGTAGCGTGGAAGGAGCGGTCGGCACGGGACCGACCCGACGGTGACCGCGCGTATCCCAGCTGCGACGTGGTCCCGGTCCCTGCGACTGAGGAGGAAGCATGTCCAGGGAACTGCTCTTCTACCGGGCCGACGACGGCCTGATAGCGACAGGACGACTTGGTACCAACGGCATCTTCACCGGACTGGCCGACGGGAAGCTCTCCCCGAACTGGACGCACATCGTGCCGATCGGGCGGGAGCTGTTGTTCTACCGGGCCGGTGACGGCGTGATCGCGACCGCGCGGATCGACACCAACGGGATCTTCGAGGAGCTGGCGGAGGGCGGGTTGTCCTCGGGCTGGACGCACATCGTGCCGGTGGGGCGGGAGTTGCTCTTCTACCGGGCCGACAACGGGGTGATCGCGACCGGCCGGATCGACACCAACGGGATCTTCACGGGGCTGGCGGAGGGCGGCTTGTCCTCGGGCTGGACGCACATCGTGGCGATCGGCCGGGTGCTGCTGTTCTACCGGGCCGACAACGGCGTGATCGCCACCGGGAGCCTGGGCACCAACGGCATCTTCACCGGGCTGGCCGAGGGCCAGCTCTCCAACGGGTGGACCCACATCGAACCGCTGGGGGCCGAGCTGTTCTACCGGGCCGACAGCGGCGTGATCGCGACCGGTCGGATCGACACCGAAGGCATCTTCACGGGGCTGGCCGAGGGCATGCTGTCCTCGGGTTGGACGCACATCGTGCCGGTGGGCCAGGAGGCGCTGTTCTACCGGGCCGACAACGGGAACATCGCGACCGGCCGGATCGACACCGAAGGCATCTTCACCGAGCTGGCGGAAGGCGGCCTGAGCTCCGGCTGGAGCACCATCGTGGCCCTGACCGCCTGACCGCCTGACCGCCTGACCGCCTGACCGCCTGACCGCCTGACCGCATCTGTACGCCCCACGAATGCACTGGTCGATGCCGCGGTTGCGCGGGAAGTCGGCGGGGCCGACTTCCCGCGCGCTGCTGGAGCGGTCGTCGAGGTGGTGCGTGCCTGGTGGGTCGGGCCGGACGGCGGAATGTCGATCCGGTGATGCGAAGTCAGCGGGCGAGACTCCGTTGTCGTGTGAACGAAGGATCGGCAGTGCGGGTGCGTCCTGAGAACGGGACTGCGCAGGAAGTCGGGTGGATCGACTTCCTGCGCAGTGCTGGTGGCTGTGGTCACCTTGCTGACCCTGCCCACGCGCACGATGGTCGGGTGCACCGAAACGCCCGGACGGGGCCTTCTGGAGCGGGACTCCGAGGTTCTGGCAGGGTGGGCCGGACAGTACGGCCGTTCGCTCCGGCGAGTTCGGCGACATCTGACCGATCCCGGTGACGGAGGCGGTACATCGTGCCCAGGCGTGACTACGAGAACGATCCGAACGCCCCCGAGCCCAACTCCCTTGTCCCGGCCGCTTCCGTCGTCGTGGTCGACGACGCGGGCCGGGTTCTCCTCCAGCGGCGTACCGACAACGGGATGTGGGCGCTGCCCGGCGGCGCGATGGAGATCGGTGAGTCGATCGCCGGGTGCGGTGTCCGCGAGACGTGGGAGGAGACCGGCATCGACATCGAGATCACCGGGATCGTCGGTACCTACACCGACCCCCGCCATGTCTTCGCCTACGACGACGGCGAGGTGCGGCAGGAGTTCTCGATCTGCCTCCTCGGGCGCCCGCTGGGCGGGGAGTTGCGGGTGTCCGACGAGTCCCACGAGGTGGCGTGGTTCAGCCCGGCCGAGACGGACGGGCTGTCGATGGTGTCGAACATCCGCCGAAGGCTGGCCGACTGGCGCTCCGGGAAGATCCCCGTGGTGCGTTAGCTGCCGTTCTCCGATCGGCTCCCTGTCACTTCCTGGCGTTGGTGCGCTTGGTCGGCTCGGCGGTGGTCGGGTCCTCGGGCCAGGGGTGGCGGGGGTAGCGGCCTCTCAGATCCGCTCGTACGGCGTGGTAGCCGTTCTGCCAGAAGCCCTCCAGGTCACCGGTGATGGCGGCGGGGCGGCCGGCGGGGGAGAGCAGCTGCACGGTGAGCGGGACTCGGCCGCCGGCCAGGGCCGGGGCGGCCTTCCAACCGAACAGCTCCTGCAACTTGACCGCCAGGACCGGTCGTTCGGTGCTGTAGTCGACCCGTATCTTCGATCCGCTGGGCACGCTGATGCGTTCGGGGGCCAGCTCGTCCAAACGCCCGGCCTGGCCGCTCGCCCAGGGGAGCAGGCGTTGCAGGGCGTCCGTCGTATTGATCCTTGCCAGGTCGGCGCGGCGGCGGGCGCGGGACAGTTCGGGTTCCAGCCACTCCTCGGCGCGTTCGAGCAGCGCCTCGTCGCTGACGTCCGGCCAGGGGTCGCCGATCGCCGCGTGGAGGAACGCCAGGCGTTCGCGGAGGTTGGACGGGAAGGTCAGCAGGGCGCTGACGCCCTCGCGGGTGAGGCCCTCGACGATGGCGGCCCGGACGAGGGCACGATCAGGACGGGCCAACGGCTTCTCGGCGAGCTCGATCGCGCCGAGGGACTCCACCCGGCGGGCGGTGACCTCGTCGCGCCGGGTGTCCCAGTGGACCTCCTCGCGCGCGGTCAGCAGGGACGCGCCCGCGAGCAGGGCGGTGTCCTCGTCGAGCGCGGCCGCGTGCAGCACCCGGGCCGAGTGCGATCCCGCCGGGCGGTCGGCCGCCGCGACGGCGAGCCAGGGGAGGGTGCCGAGCCGGGTGTCGCGGGAGAGTTCGGCGGCCGTCCCGGAGGCCATCAGGTACGGGCTGCGCTCGCCCGGGGCGGGGCGCTCGACCCTCGCCCGGGCGATGCGTTCCGGGAACGCCAGGGCGACGACCAGGCCGACGGCGGTGGCGTCGGGCAGTCGGGTGGCGGGTTCGTCCGAGGTGGCGCGTTGCAGGCGGCGGACTTCGTCGCGCCAGCGCCCGGCGTAGGGGTCGCCGGAGGAACGGACGAGCCGCCACACCGCGGCGAGGTCGTCCCCCAGCGCGCGCGGCGGTTCCTCCGACAGCAGGGCGACCACCTCGGCCGCCCGGCGGGCGCCCACGGCGGGCGCGCCGTCGACCAGCGCCCGCCCCAGCCGGGGGTGCAGCCCGGTGCGGGCGAGCCGCACGCCGCGCTCGGTCGCCCGGCCGTCGGACGAAACCGCCCCGAGGGCGAGCAGCGTCTCCCGGGCGGCGGCCATCGCCCCGGCGGGCGGGGCGTCGGGCAGGGCGAGCCCGGTGGCGTCCGGGTCGCCCCAGCAGGCCACCTGGAGGGCGAACGGGGTGAGGTCGGCGAGCGCGATCTCGGGGGTGGGGAAGCGGGCGGCGCGGGCGTCCTCGGCCTCGTGCCAGCAGCGGTAGACGGTGCCGGGGGCCTCGCGGCCCGCTCGGCCGGCGCGCTGGCGGGCGGCGGCGAGCGAGGCGCGCACGGTGACCAGGGCGGCGAGGCCCCGGGCGTGGTCGGTGCGCGGCTCCCGGGCGAGGCCGGCGTCGACCACGATCCGCACGCCGGGCACGGTGAGGGAGGATTCGGCGACGGCGGTGGCGAGGACGACGCGACGCCCCGACGCGGGGGTGAGCGCCGCGTCCTGGACGGCCTGCGGCGCGCGGCCGTGCAGTTGCAGCACCTCGGCCGGGACCCCGGCCAACTGCCCGGCGACCCGGGCGATCTCGCCGACGCCGGGCAGGAAGCAGAGCACGTCCCCGTCCCGCTCGGCGAGGGCCCGCCGAACCACCGCCGCGACGTGGTCGAGCAGCGCGAAGTCCACCCGGGTGCCGTGCGCGGGCCGGACGGCGCGCGGCGGCGGCGCCCACACCACCTCGACGGGGTGCGAGACGCCGTGCGCCTCGACCACCGGCGCGTCGTCCAGGAGTTCGGCCCAGGCCGCGGTGTCGGAGGTTGCGGAGGCGCAGACGATCCGCAGTTCGGGCCGCAGGGCGGCGCGGACGTCGAGCAGGAAGGCGAGCGCGGTGTCGGCGTCCAGGTGCCGTTCGTGGCACTCGTCGAGCACGACGACGTCGACGCCGGGCAGTTCCTGGTCGCGCTGGAGGCGTTGCAGCAGGACGCCGGTGGTGACCACCTCGACCACGGTCTCCGGGCCGACGCGCCGCTCGCCGCGCACGGTGTACCCGACTTCGCGGCCCACCGAGGAGCCGAGCAGCCAGGCCATCCGCCGGGCGGCGGCCCGGACGGCGAGCCGGCGCGGTTCGGCGACCAGTACCCGGCGCGCGGGCCGGCCGTCGGCGAGCAGCCCGGCCAGGGCGAGCGGCACCAGGGTGGTCTTGCCGGTGCCGGGCGGCGCGGCGAGGACGGCGGTGCCCGGCCCGACCAGCGCCGCGTGCAGCGCGGGCAGGGCGGTGCGGACGGGCAGGTCGTGCCAGGAGGGGGTCAAAAGGTCAGCCCCGCTCGGCGACGAAGATCGCGGTGCCGGGGATGAGCCGCCCGCGCAGCGGCGACCAGCCGCCCCAGTCCTGCTCGTGTCCTTCCGGCCACTCCGGCTCGACGAGGTCGACCAGCCGGAAGCCGGCGGCGACGAGCTCGCGGACCCGGTCGCCGATCGTGCGGTGGTGCTCGACGTAGGTGGCGCGGCCCTGCTCGTCCTCCTCGACGTAGGGGGTGCGGTCGAAGTAGGAGGAGACGGCGGTGAGCCCCTCGACGCCGGGCTCGTCGGGGAAGGCCCAGCGGATCGGGTGGGTGACCGAGAAGACCCAGCGTCCGCCCGGCCGCAGCACCCGGTGCACCTCGCGCATCAGGGCCGAGGTGTCGGCGCTGAACGGCACGGCGCCGTAGGCGGAGCAGGCGAGGTCGAAGGCGCCGTCGGCGAACGGCAGGACGGCGGCGTCGGCCTGGACGACGGGCACGGGGGCGGCGCCGCGGGCGAGGTCGATCCGGCGGGAGTGCTGGAGCTGGCGGTAGGAGATGTCGAGGGCGACCGGGCGGGCGCCGCGGGCGGCCAGCCAGCGCGAGCACTGGGCGGCACCGGCGCCGATCTCCAGCACGGTGCTGCCGGCGGTGTCGCCGAGCAGGCGGGCGTCGGCCTCGTCGAGGCCCTCGGGGCACCAGGTGAAGCGGTCGTCGCCGAGGAACTCGCCGTGCTCGTCCTGGTACTCGTCGGCGTTGCGGTCCCACCAGTGGCGGCTGGCGCGGCTGCTCTCGCCGACGCCGGCGGACCTCCTTACCGCGTCGTCGCCGTCCTCGTCAAGATCGTTGGGGTCGGGGAGGGGGGTGCCGGTCACGGTGAGAAGGCCCATCGCGTAGGGTGTCGTCTGCGGAAGCGCCGCTGTCGCGATCCGGTCCGAGAGGTCCGGGGTCCCGGCGGTGGCATCCGGGGAAGGGGTCTCTCCAGCCGCCACCCTTGCGGTGCGCAATCGGAGGATATGGCCTGTTCCATGCCGGGCTCCACCGTCTTGCCGTTGTTGGCGTTGACCGTGCCTGGCCGTCCCCGTATGCTACAAGTTGCGCTGCGGGCCTGCGCGCCTCGGACGGAGCAGGTCGCGCTCGCATCTGTCGAAGACCCCACGGTCGCAAGACGGACGCCGATTCTCCCGTTCCACGGGATTCCCGGTGCTCCGTTTTCTTGGCTGTCCGGCTTTCGGTGGGAGCGATACGGGCCCTCCGCGTGGCATTACCTACGACTTTCATGTCCGCACCGGAGCCCTTTTCCTAATGACGAGCCCCACCGACTCCTCCCTCAGCACCACCCCGCAGGTCGCGCTCAACGACATCGGCGACGCCGAGGCGTTCCTGGCCGCGATTGACGAGACCATCAAGTACTTCAACGATGGCGACATCGTCGAGGGCGTCATCGTGAAGGTCGACCGTGACGAGGTCCTCCTCGACATCGGTTACAAGACCGAGGGCGTCATCCCGTCCCGCGAGCTGTCGATCAAGCACGACGTCGACCCGCACGAGGTCGTCGCCGTCGGCGACAACATCGAGGCCCTGGTTCTCCAGAAGGAGGACAAGGAGGGTCGTCTCATCCTGTCCAAGAAGCGCGCTCAGTACGAGCGTGCCTGGGGCACGATCGAGAAGATCAAGGAAGAGGACGGGATCGTCACCGGTACCGTCATCGAGGTCGTCAAGGGTGGTCTCATCCTCGACATCGGCCTCCGTGGCTTCCTGCCGGCCTCGCTCGTCGAGATGCGCCGCGTCCGCGACCTCCAGCCCTACGTGGGCAAGGAGCTCGAGGCCAAGATCATCGAGCTGGACAAGAACCGCAACAACGTGGTCCTGTCCCGCCGTGCCTGGCTGGAGCAGACCCAGAGCGAGGTCCGCCAGACCTTCCTCACCACCCTGCAGAAGGGCCAGGTGCGCTCCGGCGTCGTCTCCTCGATCGTCAACTTCGGTGCCTTCGTGGACCTGGGTGGCGTCGACGGCCTGGTGCACGTCTCCGAGCTGTCCTGGAAGCACATCGACCACCCGTCCGAGGTTGTCGAGGTCGGCCAGGAGGTCACCGTCGAGGTTCTCGACGTTGACATGGACCGCGAGCGCGTCTCCCTGTCGCTGAAGGCGACCCAGGAGGACCCGTGGCAGCAGTTCGCCCGTACCCACCAGATCGGCCAGGTCGTTCCGGGTAAGGTCACCAAGCTCGTTCCGTTCGGTGCGTTCGTCCGCGTGGACGAGGGCATCGAGGGTCTGGTCCACATCTCCGAGCTGGCCGAGCGCCACGTCGAGATCCCGGAGCAGGTCGTCCAGGTCGGCGACGAGATCTTCGTCAAGGTCATCGACATCGACCTCGAGCGTCGTCGCATCAGCCTCTCGCTGAAGCAGGCCAACGAGGCGCTGGGTGCCAACCCGGCCGAGGTCGAGTTCGACCCGACCCTCTACGGCATGGCCGCGTCGTACGACGACCAGGGCAACTACATCTACCCGGAGGGCTTCGACCCCGAGGCGAACGACTGGCTGTCCGGCTTCGAGAAGCAGCGCGAGGAGTGGGAGCGGCAGTACGCCGAGGCCCAGAGCCGCTTCGAGCAGCACCAGGCCCAGGTCATCAAGAGCCGCGAGGCCGACGCGGAGGCCGCTGCCGAGGGTGGCGACGCCGTCGCCGCCGCGGCCGGTGGCTCCTACTCGTCCAGCAGCGACGAGGGCTCGGGCGCCCTGGCCTCGGACGAGGCCCTGGCCGCTCTGCGCGAGAAGCTGGCCGGTGGCCAGAGCTGAAGCTCTGACCCCCGCCGAGGCTGATTAGCGCTTGGCGTCATCGATGGACCCCGCTCGGTTTCCGAGCGGGGTCCATTGTTTTTCGGCCTTCATTATTTATTCCTTATAGGCCGTATTTTTGTGATTAGGGGCTCATCGGATGCCTATGGGCGATTCGGGACCTAGGGCCTACGTTGGGAGGAGTTGCCCGATGGGTCGCTCACCCGGCCCCACACGCTAGGCACCCCACGCATATGCGCCGTCGCTCTGCCGTGACCCCCGCTTCCCCCCTCCTGTCCGACACCCGTACGTCCGCCGACCCCCGGGTCGCCGGACGTCTCGCCGCCCTCGGCCGGTTCTGCTACCGGCAGCGGCGCTGGGTGCTCGGTTTCTGGGCGGTCGTCCTGGTCATAGGCGTGCTGATCGGCGGACGGGTCTTCGAGGGCACGGTGGCCGGCGCCTCCTCCGCCTCCGCCGAGTCGGACCGCGGCAGCGCCGTCGTCGCCGCCGCCGACCCGGCCCGGGGCACCGTCACCGCCGTGGTGGACGGCCGGCCCGTGGACGACGCGGCCGTCCGCGACGCCGTCACCCGGGCCACCGCCGAGATCGCGGCCCTGCCCGGCGTCTCCTCGGCCGTCGACGCCTACGGCCCCGGCCCGGGCGCCGAGGCGCTCCGCTCGGCCGACGGCACCGCGAGCGTGGTCTCGGTGCGGATGGCGGACAGCAGCACCTCCGCACAGTCCACCGCCGTGACCCAGCGGCTGGCCGCGATCCAGTCCGAGGTCCAGCCCGGTGGCGGCAAGGTGACCGTCGGCGGGGACCTCGTGCTCCAGGACGAGGTCAAGAAGCAGACCGAGAAGGACACCCGCTTCGGCGAGATCGTGACCCTGCCGCTCACCCTGATCGTGATGGTCCTGGTGTTCGGCGGCCTGGCCGCCGCGAGCCTGCCGGTGATCGGCGCCGTCGCCTCGGTGGGCGGGGCGCTGCTGGCCATGTTCGGCTTCAGCAAGATCATGGACATCGACACCAGCGTGCTGCCGATCGCCACCGTGCTGGGGCTCGGACTGTCGATCGACTACGCGCTGCTCATGGTGAATCGTTTCCGCGAGGAACGCGGCCACGGAGCGTCGATCTCCGCCGCCGTGGAGCGGACCGCCGCCACCGCCGGGCGCACCGTCGCCTTCTCCGGCCTGACCGTCGCCGTCGCCCTGTCCGGGCTGTTCGTCTTCACCAGCCCGGTGCTCGGGGCGGTCGCCGCGGCCGGGGTGAGTGTCGTGGTGATCGCGGTGGCCGCCGCGCTGACGCTGGTGCCCGCGCTGCTCGGCTTCGCCGGGCGCCGGATCAGGACGCCCACCGCGCCCGTCCCCGACGAGGGCTTCTTCAGCCGGACCGTGCGCCGGGTCCGCAAGCGGGCCGTGCTCGTCGCGCTGGTCTGCACCGGGGTGCTGATGGCCGCCGGGGCGCCGTTCCTGCACGCCGAGATGCGCAACTCCGGGGCCGCCGTGCTGCCCGCCTCCTCGGCCGGCCGACAGGTCGCCGAGACGATCGACCAGCGCTTCCCGCAGGCCTCGGCCGCCCCGATCACGGTGGTGGTGCAGAGCGGTGCGACGGTCGCCCAGGCCTACGCGGACGACGTGGTGGCCGGGCTGCCCGGCGTCAGCGGGGTGCGGGCCGTCACTCCGGTGAGCGACACCGTCTCCACCATTGACGTCCTGGTGCACGGCGATCCGCAGGGCGGGGAGGCCAAGAAGGTCGTCAAGGAGCTGCGCGCGGACCGGGGCGGGCTGACCACCCAGGTGACCGGCGGCGCGGCCTCGGTGGTCGACTTCCAGGACGAACTGCTCACCCGGGGGCCGATCGCGCTCGGCCTGGTGGCCCTCGGCACGCTGATCCTGCTCTTCCTGATGACCGGCTCGGTGGTGATGCCGGTCAAGGCCCTGCTGATGAACCTGCTCTCGCTGGGCGCCTCGCTCGGCGCGCTGACCCTGGTCTTCCAGGACGGCTGGTTCAGCGGCCTGCTCGGCTTCAGCCCGACCGGCGGGCTGGAGACCTTCATCCCGGTCCTGGTGTTCGCCTTCGCTTTCGGGCTGTCGATGGACTACGAGGTCTTCCTGCTGGCCCGGATCAAGGAGCTGCGGGACAAGGGCCACAGCTGCACCCGGGCGGTGGAGCTGGGCGTCCAGCGCAGCGGTCGGATCATCACCTCGGCGGCGCTGCTGATGGTGATCGTCTTCGCCGGCTTCGCCCTCGGCGACATGCTGATGGTCAAGCAGATGGGCATCGCCCTGGCGGTCGCCGTGGCGGTCGACGCGACCCTGGTCCGCTGTCTGCTGGTGCCGGCCGCGATGAGCTTCTTCGGCGAGTTCAACTGGTGGGCGCCCCGCCCGCTGCGGCGACTGCACGACCGGTTCGGGCTGAGCGAGCACGTCGAGCTGCCGGAGCTGGCCCCGGCCGTGCTGCCGACGCAGCGTCCGGCGGAGGAACTGGTCGGCACCGGCTCGTAGTCGCCCGGAGCCGGCTCGGCGGGGCCTTGCGGCTCCCGGGGCGACGGTCGAGCCGGTCGCGGGTCAGGGCAGGCGGCGGAGCAGGGCGACGGCGCTGCGCAGGGTCTCGCGCTCGTCGGAGGTGAGGCGGGCCTCGATCGCCTCGGCGATCCGCGCCTCGCGGCGGGCGCGCTGCTCGTACAGGGCGGTGCGGCCGGCCTCGGTGGCGGTGACCAGCAGCTTGCGGCGGTCGGTGGTGTGCGGCTGCTGCGCGACCAGGCCGGCCTCGGTGAGCAGCGCGACCGTACGGGCCATCGACTGGTGCCGGACGCGTTGCAGGGCGGCCAGTTCGGCGACGGTGCGGGCGCGGTCGTCCCGGACCAGCAGACCGAGTACGCCGGCCTGGTTCTGCGGCAGCGTGTCGTCGGGGCGCAGTGCGCGGACCAGTTCGCCGATGGCGCCGCGCAGGTCGGCGGCGAGTTCGAGGGTCTCGGGGTGCGGGCTGTTCACGGGAGAAGCCTACCTCGCAGATCTACAGCGAAACTGTGCAGTCCTGCTGTATGTTCTGGCTATGCGGATCACCAAGTTCGGACATGCCTGTGTACGCCTCGAACACGGGGGGACGACCGTGGTCGTCGACCCCGGATCGTTCACCGACCCCGCCGCCCTGGCCGGCGCGGACGCCGTCCTGATCACCCACGAGCACATCGACCACTTCGAGGAGGCCCGGCTGCGGGCCGCCCTGGAGGCGGATCCGGAGCTGCGGGTGTGGACCAACACGGATGTGGCGGCGAAGCTGGACGGCGTCGCCCGGCGGGTGACGGCGGTCGGCGAGGGCGATGCCTTCGACGTCGGCGGGATCCCGGTCTCGGTGCACGGCGAGTGGCACGCGGTGATCCACCCGGACATCCCGCTGGTGCGGAACATCGGCTTCCTCTTCGGTGGGCGGCTGTTCCACCCGGGTGACGCCCTGCTCGTCCCGCCGGGGCAGGTGGACACCCTGCTGCTGCCGATCGCCGCGCCGTGGACCAAGGTCGGCGAACTGGTCGACTACGTCCGGGAGGCCGGGGCGCGGCAGGCGGTGCCGGTGCACGACGCGGTGCTCAGCCCGGTCGGTCTGGCCGTGCACACCCGGCTGCTCGGTCCGGGCGGACCGGGCGGCGCGGAGCTGCGCACCCTGGGCGAGGGCGAGAGCCTCGACGTGGGGTGAGTCCCCGGCCCCGGGGGTGGGGTGCCGTCCCCGGGGTGCCGTCCCCGGGGTGACGGGAGGGCGGTGCGCGCCGGTAGCCTGGCGCCATGCTGAAGATCGGACTGACGGGCGGCATCGGCGCGGGCAAGAGCGAGGTGTCGCGGCTGCTCGCCGCCCGCGGCGCGGTGATCGTGGACTCCGATGTGATCGCCCGCGAGGTGGTCGCCCCCGGGACGCCCGGCCTCGCCGCCGTGGCCGCCGAGTTCGGCCCGGACGTGCTCGCGGCGGACGGCTCGCTGGACCGGCCCGCGCTCGGCGCGGTCGTCTTCGCCGACCCGGACCGGCTGAAGGCGCTGAACGCGATCGTCCACCCGCTGGTCCGGGCGCGGTCCGCCGAGCTGGAGTCGGCGGCCGCGCCGGACGCGGTGGTGGTGCACGACGTGCCGCTGCTGGCCGAGAACGGGCTCGGCCCGCTGTACGACCTGGTGGTCGTGGTCGACGCGGCGGACGAGGTCCGGATCGACCGGCTGGTCCGGCTGCGCGGGATGACCGAGGACGAGGCCCGGGCCCGGATGGCCGCCCAGGCGAGCCGGGCGGACCGGCTGGCGATCGCCGATCTGGTGATCGACAACAGCGGTCCGCTGGCGGAGCTGTCCCCCCGGGTCGACGAGGCCTGGGAGCGGCTGACCGCGCGTCGCTGACCGCGCGTCGCCGGCCGCCCCGTCGACCCGGGGCCGCTCCGCCGGGCGCCTCGGTTCAGGCCGCGGCGGTGTGGGCCACGGCCGCGGCCGCGAAGGCCCGGATCATCGGGTGCGCCCGGGTGCCGTCCCCGGCGAGCTCCGGCTGGAACAGCGAGGCCAGGAAGAACGGGTGGACCTGCTCCGGCAGCTCCAGGATCCGCTGCTCGCCCGCGTCGTCCGTGGCGGTGAACCGCAGGCCGCCCGCGCGCAGCCGGTCCAGATAGCCGTCGTTCAGCCCGTACGCGCAGTGGTACCGCTCCAGGGTGCGCGGCGCGCCGAGCACCCGTTCGGCCAGGGAACCGGGGGTCGGGCGGACGGCGCCCTCGTGCCCCACCAGGGAGCAGCTGAGCGGCACGATCACCCGGTCCGCCTCCTCCGGGTTGCTCTCGCCGTGCGCGGCGCCGTCGATGCCGCAGACGTTCCGGGCGTACTCCAGCACCGCGTGCTGGAAGCCGGCGCAGGTGCCGAGGAAGGGGATGCGCCGCTCGCGGGCGGTGCGGACGGCGGCGACCGCGCCGTCCTCGCTGCGGTACGGGCTGCCGGGCAGCAGCCAGACCGCGTCGAAGCCGTCGAGCGCGCCGGGGGCCGCGGCGTCCTCGGTGGGGATCCAGTAGGCGTCCAGGACGAGCTGTTCGCGGGTGGCGAGCGCGTCGAGCAGCCCCGGGACGCGGGCGTGCGAGCGGACGGCGGCCGAGCGGTCGCCGACCAGGGCCAGGCGGGAGGCGGGGTGGGAGGCGGGATGCGTCATGCGGTTATCCTGACCGCCGACGCGGCATCAGCGCCAACGATGATTCCTTACCCCTCGATCAGTGGATGTGATGGCAGATGGAGCCGCAGCAGCTGCGCACCTTCGTCACGGTGGCCCGGCTGGGCTCGTTCTCCGAGGCGGCCCGCGAACTCGGCTACACCCAGTCCGCGGTCTCCCAGCAGATCGCGGCGCTGGAGGCGGACCTCGGCACGGCCGTGCTCCACCGCCGCCCGGTCGGGCCGACGGGGGCGGGCGAACGGTTGCTGGAGCACGCCTCCGCGCTGCTGCTGAGGATCGATGCGGCGCGCGCCGACATCGCGCGCCTGGCGGGTGCCGCGAGCGCCCGTCTCACGGTCGGGGCCGCCCCGCTGGCGGTCGGAGCGGAACTGGGGCGCGCGCTCGCCGAGGTGCGCCGGGCGTATCCGGGGGTGGCCCTGACGGTGCGGGTGGTCGCGCAGGACGTGCTGCCCGCCGAGGTCGCCACCGGTGCGGTCGACCTCGCGCTCGTCGACGGCCCGGCCGCGCCCAGCGACCCGCTCCCGCTGCCCGACGTCGGCCCGCTCGCCACCGTCGCCGTCGCGGAACAGCCGCTCGTCGTCGCGCTTCCGGCCGGCCACCCGCTCGCCGGACGCCCCGGCCTGGCGCTCGCGGACCTGTCCGCCGCCCACTGGCTGGACGCCCCGGGCCTCGCCCCGACCGCCGCCCGGCTGAGTGCCGCCACCGGCGTCGAGGGCTACCGGCCCGCCGCCCGCTACCTGGGCACCGATGTGCGGGGGCTGCTCGCCCTGGTCGCGGCCGGGCACGGGCTGGCGCTGCTGCCCGCCGGCGCCCTGGCCGGGGTGCCGGAGGTCGCGGCGGTGCCGGTCCGGGCTCCCCGGCTGGTGCACCGGACCGAACTGGTGCACGGCGCGCTGCCGGAGGGGCCCGCCGCGCTGCTGGCCCGGCTCCTGACGGGGGAGCAGGGCGTGTCCGCCGGATCGCGCGCGGCATCCGGTCCCGCGCTGTGACGGCTCAGCCGACGATGCGGGCGCCGGGACAGCAGGGGCCCTCGACCTGGTAGCAGACGTAGCGCAGGCAGCCGAGGCAGACCGAGATGTTCTCCAGCCGCCAACTCTGGCCGTGGCAGGCGCAGTCGGCCCGTTCGCGCAGCAGCGCGTCCCATCCGTCGGCACCGCCGTTGGCGGCGAAGGCCGCGGCGATGTACGCCGCGGTCGCCGGGTCGTCCTCGGTGGTGCCGCGCCGGGCGGCGTCCAGGTGCCAGCAGTAGAGGGCGAGCAACGGCCGCCCGTCGACCAGGCGGTAGCGGGCCCGGCCGTCGTCCTCCCAGTCCCGGACCAGCCGGGCGACCCGTTCGGGGAACGGTCGGGCGGGGTCGAGGAGGCGGCGGTTTCCCTGCGGCGGTGGCGGCTCGGCGTTCATGTGGTCCCCTTTCCGGGGCCCACGGTAGGGTGCCACGTTGTGAAGTCACCGGCCGGGGTAGGGTGTTGGGCGGATCACGGGGTCTAGGAGCAGGTGGTGCCCTCGGCCGGCACCTGGTCGGCCAGCAGGTACTGGTCGACGGCCTGCTTGAGGCAGGCGTTGCCGGAGTCGTAGCCGCCGTGGCCCTGGCCCTGGAGGGTGACCTGGACCCCGACGCCCGCGCCGAGCTGTCGCGCCATCGCCCCGGCGCCCTCGTACGGGGTGGCCGGATCGCCGGTGTTGCCGATGACGACGATCGGCGCCGAGCCCGGGGCGGACACCTCGGGGAGGTCGGCGCTGCCCCGGACCGGCCAGCCGTTGCAGGAGGTCAGGCCCCAGGCGGTGAAGTCGCCGAACACCGGCGAGGCCTGGCGGAACGCGGGCAGCAGCCCCTGGACGTCGGTGGCGGTGTAGCGGGACCGGTCGTCGGCGCAGCTGATCGCCCGGTTGGCGGCGGACTGGTTGCTGTAGTGGCCCTGCTGGTCGCGGCCGCCGTAGGCGTCGGCGAGCGCGAGCAGGGTGGTGCCGGTGCGGTTCTGCATCGCCTCCTGGAGGCCGACGGACAAGGCGTTCCAGGAGTTCTGGTTGTAGAGCGCGGCGGCGATGCCGAGGACCGCGAGGTCCTGGGTCAGGACGCGGGGGCCGTCGGTGGGCAGTGGGGCGGAGTCGAGCGAGGCCAGCAGGTCGGTGATCCGCCGGGTGCCCTCGTCACCGCCCTGGCCGGTCGGGCAGGACGGTCCGGCCTGGGCGGCGCAGGCCTTCATGTAGTTCTCCAGGGCGAGTTGGAAGCCCTTCGCCTGGCCGAGCGCGCTCTGCTCCGGGTCCTTGGTCGGGTCGACGACGCCGTCCATCACCAGGTGGCCGACGTTGCCCGGGTACTGGTGGGCGTAGACGCCGCCGAGCTCGGTGCCGTAGGAGATGCCGAAGTAGTGCAGTTTCGCGTCGCCGAGCACCTGGCGCATCAGGTCGAGGTCGCGGGCGGCCGAGACGGTGTCGACGTACGGCAGGACGGTGCCGGAGTTCTGCTCGCAGGCGGCGGTGTAGCCGGAGTTGGCCGCGTCGAGCGCGGTGACCTCGGCCGGGTCGTCGGGCGAACCGTCGACGGCGGCGGAGGCGTCCGTGGCGGCGTCGTCCAGGCACCGCACGCCCGCGCTGTTGCCGACCCCGCGCGGGTCGAAGCTCACCAGGTCGTAGCGGGCGTTGAGGTCGGCGTAGTCCTTGGCGAGGGCGGGGAGGGTGACGACGCCGGAGCCGCCGGGGCCGCCGAAGTTGTAGATCAGCGAGCCGATCCGGGGCTGCCCGCCGGTGCCGGTGGCCACGGCCCGGATCAGGGCCAGGTCGATGGTCTGCCCGTCCGGTTTGCCGTAGTCCAGCGGGGCCTTGAGGGTGGCGCACTCCCAGGGCGCGCCCGGGGCGGCGCCGTCGCCGCCCTGGGCGGTGGACGGCGCCGGGCAGGGCTGCCAGTCGAGCTGCTGGCCGGTGAGCGAGGCCGGCAGCGGCGGGACGGCCGGGGACGCTGTGGCGGCAGGGGTGCTGGGTGCGACGGAGGCGGTGGACGGCCCGGAAGCCGCGGCACCGGTACCGGAGCCGCTCTTGCAGGCGGCCGTGGCGGTGGCCAGGACCGCGGCGAGGCCGAGGGCCCCGGCGCCGCGTACGACAGGGTGCATGGGGGGTCCGTTCCTGGGATCGCGGCGGGGCGGGGACGGGTAGCGGCGGGTCGGGGCAAGGCCGGGGCGCGGCGGGGCTGCGGCGGGGTGCCGGGGGGCTGCTGCGGCGTCAGCCTAGGGACGGGGCGGGGCCCGGTGCGCCGCGACGCGCCGTCGGCCGGGGCCGTGCGGGTGGTCCTCCGCGGCGGGGGAGGGGTGGGAGGAGGGGGCAGGAAGGGCGGCAGGAGGGGTTGCCGAAGCCGGGGTGGCTCGTTGTTCCTGCCGTGAGCCCTGACCTTTCCGCCCGTGGCGGTTGTGAAGAAACGATCCTGCATGCCCGCCTCGCTGTTCCGGCGGTGCGTACCACCCGGAGGCGGTCATGACGTACGACATCCCGCGCGTCCCCGCCCAGTACGCCCCCGGCGAGGGCTGCGAGGTCGCGCTCGACCTCCGGGTCGCCGTCTGCCCCGGTCTGACCGTCTCCGTCGCGGCCCGGCTGCGGTACCTCACCGCCGACCCCTACGCCGTCTTCCTCGACAACCACACCGACCTCGCCACGCCCGTCACCTGGGTGTTCGCCCGCGACCTGCTGGCCACCGGGGTGCACGGCTGGTCCGGGATCGGCAGCGTCTCGGTCCACCCCGGCGTGGACGAGCGGAGCGACTCCGTCTTCATCACCCTCACCGGCGAGGGCAGCAGCGTCGTCCTGCGCGCCCCCGCCGACCGGGTCCGCGCCTTCCTCGCCCGCACCGAGAGCCTGGTCCCGATCGGCCGGGAGCGCACCCACCTCGACCTGGACGGCCTGCTGCGGCGGCTGTACGAGGGCGGCGCCGCCTCGCCGGGGCCGTGAGGCGACGGGCGTGCTGCCGCCTCCCGGGCGTGCCGGGAGGCACCCCGGTCGCATTCGCGGCGGGGGAGCGCCTCCGCCGGCAGGGCGGCCGCCCGGGGCGGGGCGCCAGGGCCGCGGCGCCCGGGGCTGGGCGGCGGGGTGGCCGGCACCTCCCGGCAGGGCGCGAGCAGGGCCGCCACCGGGTCGCTCGCCCCGACCCCGACCCCGGCTCCGGTCACGCTCCTGAGGAGGTCTCCGGGCGCAGCGCGCGGACCGCGAACAGCGTGGTGAGGTGCGGCGAGCCGAAGTACAGCGGCAGGCGCCCGGTGCGGAAGTAGCCGCCGGCCGGCCAGGAGCCGTCCGCGAGCTGGGTGTCGGCCAAGCGGCGGCGCAGTTCGGTCAGTTCGGTCGTTTCGCCCGCGTACTCGCCGGCGATCACCAGGAGCGCCACCGAGAGCGGCGTGTCGGCGGTCTGGGTGGTCACGTGCCCGACCGCCCGCCGTACCGGCTCGGCGAGTTCCGGCACGACGGTGGAGGCCCGGGCGGCGGCGTGCAGGAAGGCTTCCGGGGCGGCGTAGTTGAGGGTGCCGGTGCGGGGGCCGTTGAGGTGCTCGACCACGTAGCGGAGCGTCGTCTCGGCCGCCGGGTGCGGCAGTCGGCCGACGGCGCCCGGGAGGTGCAGGGTGAACAGGACGTTGGCGGCGGCGACGGCGTCGTAGCGGCGCCCGCGGGCGGGGCTGCTGTCGCTGTCCTCCCAGTAGGCCGGTATCGGACCCTCGTCCGGGCCTATCTGGGTGTCGAGCAACTCGCGTGCCAGGTCGTCGAGTTCGGCCGGTGCGAGCAGCCCGTGCCGGGCCAGTCCGGCGGCCGCGACGGCGGTGCTGTCGGTGTCGGCGGGGATCGGTCGACCGGGCGGGAAGATGCGGTAGCGCCGCGCCTCCGGCTCGCGGTACCGGGCGACCTGTGGCGCGAGCGCGGCGACCAGTTCGCGTTCCTCGGCCCGCCCGGAGTCCGGCCGCAGCAGCGCGAGCCCCCACATCGCGGAGAGGCCCTCGTCGTCCGGGTCGAGCCCGAGGTCCTCCCCGTGGGTGACGAGCAGGTGGCGGCGCGCGTCGGCGCCGCTGAGCGGCCTGCGCAGCTCCGGGTCGGCGCCGGGCCGGGCGGACGGCAGCCCGGCGGGCCCCAACGCCCGGTGGAGGAAGCCCAGTCCGCGCCCGACGGCGTCGTCCCACGGCGTTTCGTCGGCGGACATCGCGTCCCGTCCCCTCATCGCTGCCGGCCGGCGGATCGGCCGACCGGCCCCCGCCCCTGTCCACTCTCCTTCCTGCCCGGTCGTGGCGCCCGCATGCCTCGGTCGGCGAGCGGCCTGCGGAACAACGCGGTGAGCAGCACGGACAGGCCGAAGAGCGGGGACGCGGGCTCCTGCGGGACCATCGGGCGGATCTCCAGCTCGGCGAACCCGGCGAAGATCCATCGGAGTTCGTCCGGAGTGAAGGCCAGTCCGCCGTCCAGCCGGCCGTTGCGGTACAGCGCGGCGTCCGGCAGTTCCGAACCCATCTCGCCGGCCGCGAAGCAGGTCAGCCCGAAGTAGCCGCCCGGCGCGAGGACGCGTTCCAACAGCGCCAGGTAGCTGATCCGGCGGTGCGGCGGGAGGTGGTGCAGACAGCCCGAGTCGTACACCAGGTCGTAGCGGTCGTGGGGGAGTTCGGTGCTGAAGATGTTGCCGTGGTGGAAGCGCGGGGCGACGCCCGCCGCCTCCGCGCGCTCGCGCGCCCAGTCGAGGGCGGTCGCGGAGAGGTCGACGGCGTCCACCTCGAAGCCGAGCGAGGCGAGGTGCACGGCGTTGCGGCCCGCCCCGCAACCGAGGTCCAGCACCCGCGCGCCGGGCGCCAGCAGGCCGCCGTCGAGCCGTGCGACGAGGTTCTCGTCCGGCTTGTCGACGAAGAACGGCCGCCCCGAGGACCGGTCGGCGTAGAAGCCGTCCCACCAGTCGGCGGCCCGGTCGGTCCAGCGGTCCGCCTCGGGGCGGAAGAGCCCGTCGAGCAGGTCGAGGACGTCGTCGACGGAGCGGATGGCGCGGTTCAAGGGCGGGCCTTTCGGTGGGGTGGGATGCTCCCAGCCTAGGAGTCCGCGGCCGTACTCTCACCCCCGATTCCCTGTGCCGAAAAGGCCGTTGAGCCCCGCTGCGGCCCCGGTCGGACGTCCCCGTCCTGGCCCCCGGTCCCCGGGGCGGGCGACCGGCCGCCCCGTGCCGCAGGCCCGGGAAAGGGCCTTCGGGCGGGCCGCCGGAGCCCGCCCGGCGGAGGTGCCGGATCACATGTCGATCACGTTCCGGAGGCCGCTCCGCCCGCGTCCCGAGTCCCGCTCAGGCGCCGTCGGCCGCACCGGCGGAGAGGAGTTCGCAGTCGGCGAAGTTCATGCAGCCGCAGGCGAGGCAGGCCGCGACGGCGTCCCGGAGCTGCTGGGTCTGCCGGACGACGCGGTCGAGCTCGGGCAGCTTGCGTTCGGCCAGGGCGCGCCACTGGCGGGTGGTGCCGCGCGTGGTGGAGGTGTCCAGCAGCCCCCGGATCTCGGCCAGCGTGAAGCCCGCCCGCTGGGACATCCGGATCAGGGCGACCCGGCGCAGCGTGGCCGCCGGCCAGACCCGGCGGCCGCCCTCGCGGCGCGCGGCGGGCAGCAGGCCGAGGCTCTCGTAGTACCGCAGCGCCGAGGGCCGCAGACCGGTCTGCCGGGCCAGCTCCCCGATACCGACGTCCTGCACGTCCGCCCCCGCCCGTCTCCCCGGTTCCGCTTGACTTCAAGCGCGCGTGAACCGCTTGCCTGGCCTGCATGATCTCATCCGCACCACTGGTCCGGCGGCTTCCCCCGGCCTACCGTCCGCTGTTCGCCCCGGGCCCGTTCCGCCGGCTGCTCCCCGCGCTCGCGGTGTCCGACCTCGGGGACGGCATGAGCGCCGTCGCCGTGCCGTGGCTCGCGCTGCGACTGGCCCCGCCGGGGCGGGCCGGCCTGTTCGTCGGCGCCGCCGTCGCCGCCTACGTCCTGCCCGGCGCGCTCGGTGCGCTGCTGCTCGGCCGGTGGCTGCGCGGACTGCCCGCGCGGCGGCTGATCCGGGCGGACGCGTGGACGCGCGCGGCGCTGCTCGGCGGGATCCCGGTCGGATGGGCGTTCGGTGTGCTGGAGCCCTGGCTGCTGCTGGTCCTGCTGGCCGGATCCTCGCTGCTGCACGGGTGGGGCGCGAGCGCCCGGTACGCCCTGGTGGCCGAGGTGCTCCCGGCCGATCGGCGGCTGGCGGCCAACGCGCTGCTCAGTACGAGCGGCTGGGTGGCGATGATCGCCGGACCGGCGCTGGCGGGGACGCTGACGGCGGTGGTCGCGCCGACCTGGGTGCTCGGGCTGGACGCCCTGTCGTTCGCGGTGCTGGCCGTCGGTGCCGGGCGGCTGTCCGCCGCCCCCGGTGCCGTCCCCGCCTCCGCCCGGGACCGCGCGGAGGGGGAGGCCGTGCCGCGCGGCGAGGGGCTGCGGGTACTGCGGTCCAGGCCGGAACTGCTCGGGCTGCTCGCACTGACCTGGCTGTTCAACCTGGCCTGGGGCCCGGTGGAGGTCGCGCTGCCGCTGTTCGTCGGGCAGGAGCTGGCGGCCGGTCCGGGTCTGCTCGGCACCTACTGGGCGGCCTTCGGGGTCGGGGCGGTGCTGGGCGCGCTGGCCGTCGGCATGCTGCGCCGCGGCGCGGTCCGGCGGGTGCTGCTGGGGATCGTCGCCGCGCACGGCGTCGCCCTGCTGTCGTTCGCGCCGCCCGGGCCGGCCGCGGTCTCGGTGGCCGGGTTCGCCGTGGCCGGGGTGGTGTACGGCCCGTACGGAGCGTTGTCGCTCGGCCTGTTCCAGGACCTCACGCCGCCGCCCGCCCTCACCTCCGTCCTCGCCCTGAGGTCGTCCGTGCTGCTGACGGCTTCCCCGGCGGGCGCGACCCTGGGCGGTCCGCTGACGGCCGCGCTGGGGCCGCGCGCCGTGCTGGTCGGCGCGGGACTGGCGATGATCACCGTGGCCGGGTGCGCGGCCGGAGCGCCGGTCCTGTCCGGACGGCTCGTGCGCGGGAAGTCGGCGGGTCCGACTTCCCGCGCACGGGTCGGGGCCGGCGGGTAGGGTCCGGCGCATGACGGACGACGGTGTGCGGGTGGTGCTGATCGGCGGGACGTCGAACACCGGGAAGTCGACGCTCGGCCGGCTGCTGGCGGACCGGCTCGGCTTCGCGTACCGGTCGACGGACGCGCTGGCGCGCCACCCCGGTCGCCCGTGGCCGGTACCGGGGTGGGAGGTGCCGCCGCACGTGGCCGAGCACTACCGGACCCTCACCGTCGAGGAGTTGATCGCCTCGGTGCGGGAGCACTACGCGCGGCTGTGGCCCCGGATCGAGCAGCTGATCGCGGAGGGTGCGGGTGCGGGCCTCGTCCTGGAGGGCTCGGCCCTGTGGCCGCCCGAGGTGGCGCGGCTCACCGGCAGCGGGGTGTCCGCGCACTGGCTGCGCGCGGACGAGGCCGTCCTGCGCACCCGGATCCGGGCGTCCGGCCGCTACCCGGAGGCGACCCCGGACGGCCGGTACCTGATGGACAAGTTCCTGGCCAGGTCGGTGCGCTACCAGGAACTGCTGCTCGCCGAGCTGTCGGTGCTCGGCTCGGAGCCGCTGGAGGCGGGGGACGGCCGGTCCGTCGAGCAGCTCGCGGACGCGGTCCTGCCGACCGTCACAGGTGCAGGGTGAACGAACCCTCGCCGTGGCGGCGGCCGTTGACCTGGAGCTCCAGCAGGTGCACGCCGGGGTGGTAGCGCCGGGTGCTGATCGGCTTCACGCCGTGCCGCCTGGTCGCCCGCAGGGTCTCGCCGGGCGCCAGTGAGCGGGTGGTCAGCTTGAAGACCTTGGGCGTCCGGCCGCCGTTGGCCTTCACATGGTGCACCACGTAGTCGATCACCACGCTGGTGGCCTCGTCGTGGGTGTTGGTCACCGCGTACTCGAACACCAGGTCCTCGCCGAGCCGGACGTCCGGGGTCAGCACCCGCGGGCCCTCGACGGTCACCTCGACGTCCGGGCGGTGGCCGAACAGCGTGAGCGCCTCCGGGTGGCCCGCCTTGATCAACGTCCGCAGGCCGTGCCGGACCAGCTGCGGCGTGGTCGGCGCCGGATCGGCGAGCCAGCGGCCGGCGGCCTCGACGGCGAGGTCGGGGTGGTCGCGGCTGATGTCGTTCAGGTGGTTGGCGACCGAGCGGCGCACGTAGTCGGACCCGTCCCGGTACAGCGCGTCGAGCAGTGGCAGCGCGGGCCTCGGATCGGCGATCAGTGCCGGCAGCTGGGGAGCCCACGGCAGACGCGGCCGGGTGCCCTCGCTGGCGAGCCGCCGGACGTGCGGGTCCGGGTGCTCGGTCCACCGCGTGACGACAGCGAGCGCTCGGGCCTGGTCGGCCCGGAGGAACGGGCGGACGGCGCTCTCGGAGGTGTGCCGGGGCGTGAGCGCGGCGAGCAGCGCGAGCGCGGGCTCGAACGCGTCCAGGCCGCGCACGGCGACGGCCTCGCCGACCGGGAAGGTCATCCACCCGGTGAACTCCTCGTCCCGCAGCGCGTCCTGCAGCACCCGCTCGAACTCCGGGTAGCCGGCCGGGAGATCGGCGAGCACGGCCTCGCGGATCGCGACGACGCGTTCGCGGAAGCCGAGCGGGTCCAGGGCCGCGCCGCAGCGGTCGAGGGCCTCGGTGGTGAGGCCGTGCCCGGTGCGGGCGAGGCAGCGGGCGAGCGCGGCGACGGTGTCCTGGGCGATCATCTCGGCGGCCGTGGGCACGGTTGCCTCCTGGTGACGTGCGGGTTTGCCGTGGTCGTCGAACGGTACGCGGTGGGTCGGACAACGCCCGGTTCTGCCGGATCCGGCCAAGTTCGTGGTCGAAGACTTCGGGTGCTGAATGGTCGGGTATGCGTGATTTCTCCGCTTTGTGTTGGCCTTGCCATGACATCCCCGCATCGGCGCGGTCTGTCCAGCACTGATCGGGAGAATGTCCGGCCATATCCGCCGATGTACCGGCGGGCATTGTTCCGTTCTGGCCCGAGAAATCCGGATCACCCAATTCCAGGTGGCCGAAGCTGGACATGTCCGGAGATCCGGAGGTCCAACCAAGGGATTCTGCGGATAAGTTCGACGTCGACCGGTCAGACGGACCGGTCGACATCGGGAGGAAATGCGATGAAGCTCGTCAAGCGCACCGCTGCCCTTGCTGCCTCGACGGCCGTCCTGGCCGGCGGCCTGACGTTCCTGTCCACCGGACCGGCGAGCGCCGCCTCCGGCTACGTCACCCTGACCAACCTCGCCACCAGCCGCGTCCTGGACAGCAACGGCAACGGCAACGTGTACACCCTCGGCGCCAACGGCGGCTCGTACCAGGTCTGGTGGGCCGGCGACGAGGGCAACGAGACCTACACCTTCAAGAACCTGGCCACCGGCCGCTGCCTCGACAGCAACGGTGACGGCAAGGTCTACACGCTGGGCTGCAACGGCGGCAACTACCAGAAGTGGGTCAAGAGCTGGGGCGGCAACGGCGCCTTCTACCGGAACGTCGCCACCGGCCGCTACCTGGACAGCAACGTGAACGGCGACGTCTACGCCATCGGCGGCAATGGTGGCAACTACCAGAAGTGGAACTGATTCCCGATCGGGGCGATTTCCGCCTCCTGATCGGAAAGTTCTTCCAGTGAGGAAATGAAGAACGCCCTCCCCGGCGCCTCAATCTCCGGGGAGGGCGTTTCCGTGCGTCGGCGGCCGGGTCCTCCTGCGACTCGTCGTGCCGGCGGTTCGGGTGAAGGTCGGGGGGAAGCACCGGGGCGCGCGCGGGCAAAGATCGTCCGGCTGGAGATCGCGGCGCAGGCAACCCCCGGGGGAACGGCGGATTCCGGCCGTTGGGCCGGTGGTTGGTGCACGGCTTCCGCGAAACGGGCGACTCGTCAGACGCGGGACGCGCCGGGCGTCCCAGGTCGGGTGGACGAACCAGCAGCGTACGGCGGGCCTGGCGACAATTCCTGTGTCATATGCGGAACTTCACACTCCCTCCCTATATTCGCCGCGGCAGGAACTGCCACCACCGACAACGAGGACGGAACCATCGTGCGCAGGAACACCAAGAGGATCAGCCTGGCCGGTTGTCTGCTGGCCGGCGTCGCCGCGGCCGCGGTCGTCACGGCGCCGGCCGCGAGTGCCCAGAGCAGCTCGCCGACCCGGGTCACCGGCATCAACTGCAGCACCGGGTCGTTCGGCCAGGACGGCAACCAGTGGTACTACAACGTCTCCTGCTCGGCCACGGGCACCACCAAGTGGTGGGTGAACATCAGCTGCTCCGACAACTCCAGCCGCATCTCCGGGCCGTACACCACCTTCCAGAACGTCCGCCTGTACTGCCCGCCGAACACCACCCCCAAGCAGGGCTGGGTCAGCTACACCCCGTGACGCTTTGACAAGCGCGCCGCCGCCCAGGCTCAGGGGGCGGCGGCGCGACCGTTACGCCCCGCGCAGCCCCAACTCCCCGGCGCGCAGGCCGGCCTGGAAGCGGGAGCCGGCTTCGAGCCGTTCCATCAGTTCGGCCACCCGCCGCCGGTAGGTGCGCAGCGAGACGCCGAGCCGCCGGGCCGCCACCTCGTCGGTGAGCCCGGAGGCGAGGGACCGGAGGATCGTGCGGCCGTCCGCGTCGAGCTGCGGCGCGTCGCCCGACAGGTAGACGTCGAGGTCGACGGCGCTGTCCCAGGCGGCCTGGAAGAGCGTGTGCACGCCGTCGATCAGGGTCTGCGACGTGGTCACGGTGTACTCGCGGCCGGCGGGGTTCTCCCGGCCCGCCAGGATCATCACCCGCCGGTCGATGAGGATGGTCTCGTGCGGCAGCGGTGAGCCGCTGATCCGGACCAGGGCGCCCGCGCCCTGCACCAGCCGCAGGTGGGCGCGGGCCTCCTCGTCGGCGAGGGCGACCGGGCTGAGGAGCTTGCGGGCGGTGAAGCCGGGCGTGGCGGCGTCCCGCATCCGGGCCCGGACCGCGGCCCTCGCCTCCGGCCGGGACCAGGTGCGGAGGTCCCTGGCCGCGCACAGGAACTCGGTCCGCGCGGACTCGAAGAGATGGCCGGCGCGCGCCGTCAGTTCCGCGTCGCCGTGGACCGTGAACACCTGATCGTCGCTCATCCGTCCAGTCTGGCAGCAACTGGCCACGCTCTCGCCGGGGTTCGTGGCGGCGGACAGCATGGGACGCATGACGACCACGACGAACACGACATTCCTCCTCGGCGGCGACCTCCCCGTCGACCGGCTCGGCTTCGGCGCGATGCGCCTCGCGGCCGGCACCTTCGACGGCCCGGCACGCGATCCGGAGACCGGCATCGCGGTGTTGCGGCGCGCCGTCGAGCTCGGGGTGAACCACATCGACACGGCCGGCTTCTACAACCGCGGAGCGGTGCGCGCCAACGAACTGATCCGCAGGGCGCTCACCCCGTACCGGGACGACCTGGTGATCGCCACCAAGGTCGGTCCGCTGCCCGGTCCGGACGGTGTGCCGACCGGGCACGCGACGCCGGACCAGCTGCGCGGCCTGGTGGAGGCGGATCTGCGGGCCCTCGGAGTGGACCGGCTGGACCTGGTCTACCTGCGGGTGGGCGGGCTGACCGGGCCGGACACCGGGTCGATCGCGGACCGGTTCGCGGCGCTCGCCGAACTCCGCGAGCAGGGGCTGGTCCGGCACCTGGGCGTGAGCAACGTCGACGCCACCCAGCTCGCCGAGGCGCGGGCGATCGCGCCCGTCGCGGCGGTGCAGAACAACTCGTCCGGGAACGGCGCGGGGCTGCTGGCCGACTGCGAGGCGGCGGGCATCGCGTACGTGCCGTACTTCCCGCTCGGCGGGGGCCTGTTCCCGCTCGACCGCGATCGGCTGGGCCGGGTCGCCGCCCGGGTGGGCGCGACCACGTCGCAGGTGGCGCTCGCCGCGCTGCTGGCGGCCTCGCCGTCGGTGCTCGCGATTCCGGGCACCGGGTCGCTCGACCACCTGGAGGAGAACCTCGCGGCGGGCGCCCTCGTCCTCGGCGCCGAGGACCTGGCCGAGCTGCGCCCCTGACCGGGGGCGCGGCTCGGCCGGGGCCGCCGTTCTCGATCTTCTCGATCTTCTCGAACCGGAAGCGCGGCTGCCGTCGTCCCGGCCCTCGACCTCGGTCGTTACCTGCGGATTCGGGTCAGTAGACCACGAAGGTGAAGGCGGTGGCGCGGTTCGCGTACTGGGCGACGTGCGAGCCGTTGCCGGCGAAGTCGCCCTGGATCGCCATCCACTGCCCACTGTGCTGGACCTGGAGCGTCACTATGGGGGAGCCCGGTTCCTGGTTGCGCCAGAACCTCTGGTTCGCGCCGATGTAGCCGTCGCAGCGGTCGACGGAGAACCAGTGCCCCTCCAGCTGGTAGCCGCCCCAGAGGGTGATGCAGCGGCCGTCCGCCTTGGACCTGAAGATGTAGTCGGAGGCCGACGGGTCGGCGGCCGAGCGGCAGGCCTCCCACTGTTGGGTGGGTGCGTCCGTCCGCGGGCGCTGGTAGATCGCCTTGCTGTCGGAGGCCTGGTCGTACTCCAGCACCATGTTCGGCGTGGGCGTTTCGATCCGCAGGTAGTACCCGTCGCAGATCCACCCGTTCCAGTTCCGCTCGGTCACGCGCTGGGTGCCGGCGCTCGCGGGGCTCGCCGCCACGGCCGCCGTGACCAGGAGGATCGTGGTGGCGAGGGCGATCCTGACGGCCGTCCCGGCCGTGCGCAGGAAGCGCCGGGCGGACCGGCGGACACGGGGTGAGGTGCCCGTCATGGTGTTCTCCTCTGTCCGTTCGCGCGTCATCGGGTGATCAGCACCCCAACCGGATCTGGGCGACCCGGCGCAGGGTGCCGGCGGGCTCCGGCACGGAGCAGACGACCGTGCCGATCTCGGGCGTCTCGAAGGTGGTGAACGTGCCGACGCCGTCCCTGAGCGCGTTCGTCCACACGCCGGTGTTCGGGCCGGTCTCGGCGCACAGGTACTTCACCCAGGAGCCCTGCACCCGGCGGGTGCCGCGGTAGAGGCCGTAGTAGCCGGGCTTGTTGAAGTTCCAGGTGGAGGTGATCTGGGAGGTCGTCGTGCTCGACGTGGTGTTCTGGACGGAGAATCCGACCTTGGCCTGCACCTTGACGAAGAGCGGGGCGACGTTGGCCGTGATCTCGGTGCTGCGGTTGACGGTGGTGGTGACCGAGTCGATCCGGGTCAGGGACTCGGTGCGCTGGCCGGTCGTCCCGTCAGCGACGTTCACCGCCAGGAAGTCGGTGACCACGGGGTCGACCTGGGCGGCGGTGACCTCGATCCAGACCGGCTCGGTGGCCGGGTTGCAGCTGGTCGTCGGGGGCCGCTGGATCGGGGTGGCGTCAGCCGCTCCGGTACCGAGCGTGCAGACCATCGTGAGGGCGCTCAGGGCCAGGGCGGTGTGCCCGGTGGTGCGGCGGAGGAAACCGGTGCGGTTCAGTGTGAACTCCTCGGGCTCATGGTGGGCAAAGGAATGTCACATGCATGACAACTAAAATTGTCGGGGGTGGGGACGCTGCTCCGGTGGCTCCCTGTGATCGGAGCCACCGGGAGTCTGTCATCGGCGTACGGGGCCCCGGTATCCCAGGACTCTGGGGGGAGTTCGGGGTCGTCCGGGGCATCCCGGTGCGACGGGCCGACGGCCGGCGCAGGACCGACCGGCCGTCTGTCGCTGCCCGCGCAGCCGGCTCAGAGCAGGTGCCGCAGGTACGCCTCCGGCCGTTCCAGGTAGCGGCGCCAGTGGTCGACGATCGCGAGGTCCTGCCACCGGGTCCGCCGGATCCCGTGCTCGCCGACCTCCAGGACGGCCGCGCCCGGCACGGAGGCCAGGATCGGGGAGTGGGTCGCGCAGATCACCTGGGCGCCGCCGCGGCCGAGCTCGGCGAGCAGGGCGACCAGGCGCAGGCTGGAGGTGAAGGAGAGGGCCGCCTCCGGCTCGTCCAGCACATACAGCCCTGGGCCCTGGAACATCGACTCGAACACGGTGAGGAAGCCCTCGCCGTGGCTCATCAGGTCGGTCCGCTCCTCCCAGTAGCCGGGCCATCCCTGCTTCTCCTCCATCATCCCCATCGCCGTCTCGGCCCGGAGGAAGAAGCCGCGCCGCTTGGCGCGCGGGCCCGAGGCCATGGCGAGCCCGCGCGGCGTGTAGTCCAGGTGGAGGCGCTCGCCGAGGGCGCTCTTCGCGCGCGGCGAGGCGTAGCGGGCGCCGCCGCGCCCGCCGTAGGAGTCCAGTCCGAACGCCTCCGCCACCGCCTCGACCAGGGTCGACTTGCCGCTGCCGTTCTCACCGACCAGGAAGGTCACCGGTGCGGGCAGCGACACTCCCGCCCCGAGCAGGGCGCCCACGCACGGCACCGTCCACGGCCACTCGTCGCGCTCGTCCGCGGGGACGAGCTGGGGGTGGACGCGTATCCGGTCGACGATCATGGGCGAGCCTTTCCTGCGGGTTCCGTCCCGAGGCTAGGCGGTGGGTCCGACACGAACGGTCACTGGACGACGAGGGTGCCCGTCATGGTCGGGTGGACGTCGCAGTGGAACGGGTACGAGCCGGGGGCGGTGGGGGCGGTGATCGTCGCCGACTTGCCCTGTTCCAGCAGGCCGGTGTCGAAGGCCCCGGCGTTGGGGGCGATGGCGGTGAGGGTGTGGCCGGTGTCGTCCTGGTTGGTGACGGTGATCGTGGTGCCCGGGGCCACGGTGAGGGTGGCGGGGTCGAACTTGAAGTCCTTGATCGTCACCGTCACCGCCCCGGCGGGTGCGGAGGAGGCCGCGGAGGAAGGAGCGGGGGACGAAGCGGCCGGGGAGGAGACCGCCGGGGACGAGACGGCGGGGGAGGAGCCACCCCCGCCCCCACTGCTCGAACAGCCGGCGACCCCGAGCAGCAGCCCGCCCACCGCCAGGCCCGCGAGGGCGGTCCGGAACGGACGGAAGGAACGGACCGAACGGAACGGACGGGAAGAACGGCGGTTCATCAGCGGCTCCAGCCTCGCTACCTGCGGTGACCCGCCCACGCTAGAACGACCGGCCCCGCCGCCCCGGCGGACGCGCCGCGCACGCGGGCGGCGCATCCGCCCGGTCAGACGCTGTCCGGCCCGTCCGCCGGGGCGGGCTCCGGGCCGGTGGCCGGGTCGCGGGTGAGCAGGTAGCGGGCGCCGGGGCCGGTCGCGCCGGCGCGGTCGGCGGCGTTGTAGAGCCCGCAGCGGGTGAGCGAGAGGCAGCCGCAGCCGATGCAGCCGCCGAGCTTGGCCTTGAGCCGCTCCAGCTCGGCGATCTGCTCGTCGATCCGGCTCTGCCAGGACTCCGCGACCCCGTCCCACTCCCGGCCGCTGGGGGCGCGGTGCTCGGGGAGCCGGTCGAGGGCGACCTTGGCCTCGTCGAGGGACAGCCCGACCCGCTGGGCGGCCCGGACGAAGGCGATCCGGCGCAGCGTGCCGCGGGTGTACCGGCGCTGGTTGCCGGTGGTGCGGGTGGCGTGGATCAGGCCCAGTCGCTCGTAGTAGCGCAGGGCGGAGGTGGCGAGGCCGCTCCGCTCGGAGAGCTGGCCGATCGTGAGCAGGTCGTGGCGGCTCGGCCGGTTGGCGATCATGGGTGACACTGTAGCGCTTGACTTGAAGCCGACTTCAGGTTGCAGCATCGGAGGCATGACGAACCGCACCCGAACCCCTGCCTCCGGTTTCGGCGAACTGCCTGGCCTGATGGCGCTGATGACCGGCGACGAGAAGCACGGCCCGGCCGCGACCTCCACCCTGGACGCCCTCTGGGTGCTCTACGACCGGGTCCTGCGGGTCACCCCGGAGACGGCGCAGGCCCAGGACCGGGACCGCTTCCTGCTCTCCAAGGGCCACGGCCCGATGGCGTACTACGCGGTGCTGGCGGCCAAGGGCTTCCTCGACCCGCAGGTGCTGTCCAGCTTCGGCGCCTACGACTCGCCGCTCGGGCACCACCCGGACCGGCTGCTGGTCCCCGGGGTGGAGATCAGCTCGGGCTCGCTGGGGCACGGGCTGCCGATCGGGGTCGGCACGGCGCTCGGCCTGCGCGCCCAGGGCCTGCACGACCCGGCGGTCTGGGTGCTGCTCGGCGACGCGGAGTTCGACGAGGGCTCCAACCACGAGGCGGTGGCCTTCGCCGGGGCCTACGGCCTGGACCGGCTGCACGCCCTGGTGATCGACAACTCCTCCGCCACGCACGGCTGGCGCGGCGGCATCGCGGCCCGCTTCGCCGCCGAGGGCTGGTCGGCGGAGACCGTGGACGGCCGCGACCACGAGGCCCTGCACGCGGCGTACACCGCCGCGCACCCGGGCCGGCCCCGGGTCGTGGTCGCCCGCGTCGAACCGAAGAACTCCTGAGTCGGAAAGGGCCCGAACATCCATGGACACCATGCGCGACCGTTTCATCGAGGTCACTTCCGGACTGCTGGACGAGGACCCCCGGCTCGCCCTCGTCCTCGCGGACATCAGCGCCGCCGGCTTCCAGCAGGCCGCCGGACGGCACCCGGACCGGCTGGTCAACGTCGGCATCCGCGAGCAGCTGCTGATCGGTGCCACCGCCGGACTGGCGCTCACCGGGATGCGGCCGATCGCCCACACCTTCGCCAGCTTCCTGATCGAGCGGCCGTTCGAGCAGGTCAAGCTGGACCTCAACCACCAGGGCGTCGGCGCGGTGCTGGTGAGCGCGGCCGGCTCCTACGACTGGCCGGCCGGCGGCCGCACCCACATGTCTCCGGGCGACGTCGCCCTGCTGGACACCCTGGCCGACTGGACGGTGCACGTGCCCGGCCACCCGGACGAGGCGGAGCGGCTGCTGCGGCACGCGGTGGCCGACGGCGACCGCAAGGTGTACGTCCGGCTGTCCGCGCACCAGAACGAGCGGGCGCTGAAGGTCGAGCCGGGCCGGTTCACGGTGGTCCGCGAGGGCGGCCGGGGCACGGTGGTCGCGGTCGGCCCGATGCTGGACGCCGTCCTCGCCGCCACCGCCAACCTGGACGTCACCGTGCTGTACGCGGCCACCGTCCGGCCCTTCGACGGCGCCGCGCTGCGGGCCGCCACCGAGCGGCGGGCGGACGTGGTGCTGGTCGAGCCGTACCTGGCCGGCACCTCCGCCAACGCGGCGCACGACGCGCTCGCCGACCGGCCGCACCGGCTGCTGGCCCTCGGGGTGCCGCAGGCGGAGCACCGGCAGTACGGCTCGATCCCCGAGCACCTGGCGGCGTACGGACTGGACGCGCACGGGCTGCGGGAGCGGATCGACGGCTTCCTGAAGTAGCGACGGCTGCCCGGAGCTGACGACTGTCCGGAGCGGTGACGGCGACCACCGGCCGGCGCGGGGCCGTCAGCGGCGGACCACCGCGACCGAGTCCGGGTCGAGGGTCAGCCGGTCCCCGGAGCGGCGGTGCCCCCCGAACGCGGCCACCACCTCTCCGGCCGCCGGCACCGCGGCCGCCGCCGTCCCCAGGTTCACCGCCACCCGGAACGGGCCCCGGTGCACCACCAGCCAGCGGGCGTCCTCGTCGAACTCGACCCGGACGGCGGCCAGATCGGGATCGGTCAGCTCGGGGTGCTCCCGCCGCAGCCGGATCAGCGTCCGGCTCCAGTCCAGCAGTGCCCGGTGCGGCTCGCGCCGCGGCTCGGTCCAGTCGAGCACCGAGCGCAGCACGGTGGCCGGCTCCTGCGGGTCCGGCACCGAGTCCGCCGCCCAGCCGTGCTCGGCGAACTCCCGGCGCCGTCCCCGGCGGACGGCCTCGGCGAGGTTCGGGTCGGTGTGGTCGGTGAAGTACTGCCAGGGCGTGGCCGCGCCCCACTCCTCGCCCATGAACAGCATCGGGGTGAACGGCGAGGTGAGCACCAGCGCGGCCCCGCAGGCGAGCCGGCCGGGGTCGAGGCCGGTGGAGATCCGGTCGCCGAGCGCCCGGTTGCCCACCTGGTCGTGGGTCTGGAGGTAGCCGAGCAGCCGGTGGCCGTGGGCGGGCGGGAAGGGGCGGCCGTGGTGGCGGCCGCGGAACGAGGACCAGCCGCCGTCGTGGAAGAACCCCCGGGTGAGGGTCCGGGCCACGGCGGCGAGCGGCGCGGCGGCGAAGTCCCCGTAGTAGCCCTGGGACTCACCGGTCAGGGCGCAGTGCAGGGCGTGGTGGAAGTCGTCGCTCCACTGGGCGGCGAGCCCCTGGCCGCCGGCCTCGCGGGGCCCGGTGGTGCGCGGGTCGTTCAGGTCGGACTCGGCGACCAGGAACAGCGGCCGGTTGGTCGCCACCGCCAACCGGTCGACCTCGGTGGCGAGTTCCTCCAGGAAGTGCACCGCCCGGTCGTCGGCCAGGGCGTGCACGGCGTCCAGCCGCAGGCCGTCGATCCGGTAGTCGCGCAGCCAGCCGAGCGCGCTGCCGATCAGATAGGCGCGCACCTCGTCGGAGCCGGGCGCGTCCAGGTTGACCGCCGACCCCCACGGGGTGTGGTGCCGGTCGGTGAAGTAGGGGCCGAAGGCGGGCAGGTAGTTGCCGGCCGGTCCGAGGTGGTTGTGCACCACGTCGAGGACGACGCCCAGGCCCTTGCGGTGGGCGGCGTCGACGAAGCGCTTGAGGCCCTCGGGGCCGCCGTAGGGCTCGTGCACGGCCCACAGCGACACGCCGTCGTACCCCCAGCCGTGCTTGCCGGGGAACGGGCAGACGGGCATCAGCTCGACGAAGTCGACGCCCAGCTCGACCAGGTGGTCCAGCCGTTCGGCGGCGGCCTCGAAGGTGCCGGCGGCCGTGAAGGTGCCGATGTGCAGCTCGTACAGCACCGCGCCGGGCAGCGGCCGGCCGCGCCAGCCGGTGTGCGACCAGTTGAACGCGGCATGGTCGACGGCCCGGCTGGGCCCGTCCGGGCCGTGCGGCTGCCGGGGCGAGCGCGGGTCCGGCATCGGGCGCCCGCCGTCCAGCACGAACGCGTAGTCCCCGGCGGGCGCCTCGCCCTGCCACCACCCGGCGCGGACGGCGTCCCGGGCCAGCGGGTGGTGTGCGCCGTCGACCGCGACCTCGACCCGGTCGGCGGCGTTCGGGGCCCAGACCTGGTACTTCATGACGTGCCCCTCCCGGTCCGGTGCCTCATGACGTGCCCCTCCCGGCTCGGTGCCTCATGACGCGCCCCTCCCGGCTCGGTACCTCATGACGTACCCCTCCTGGTCAGCAGGACCACCGGCCGGTCGTCGGCCAGCAGTTCGCCCACCGGGACCGGGCCCGACGGGAAGTGTCGGTCCGTCAGTTCGTCCGTCCAGCCCCGTCCGCCGGGCAGGTGCAGCACGGTGTCGTGCCAGCCGCCGGTGCGGGCGAGCCGGTACGGCAGCCTGGTGACGGCGGTGACGACGTCCGGGCCGCGTCCGAAGGCGAGCAGGTGGGCGGCGGCCGGGCCGACGGCGGTGAGCGGGCGGTGGGCGCCCAACTCCCGGGTGCGGCGCAGGTGCAGGGCGGTGGTGGTGAGGTGCAGCTTCTCCCGGGCCAGGTCGCCGGTGCGGGCGGTCGGCGAGTCGGTGAGCCGCACGGCGAGCGCGCCGAGGTCGACCGGGCGCCGGTTGTCCGGGTCGACCAGGGTGTAGAGCGGCTCCTCGCTGCCCTGGTAGAGGTCCGGCACCCCGGGCACGGTGAGGTGCAGCAGCGTGGCGGCGAGCGTGTTGGAGCGGGCGTACGGGGCGAGCCCGGCCACGTAGCCCTCGATCCGGGGCAGCAGCCCGGGGTTGCCGAAGACACCCTGGACGCGGTCGGCGAGGGCGCGTTCGAAGCGGACGTCCTGGGTGGTCCAGGAGGTGCGGAGCTTCGCCTCGCGGGCGGCCTTGAGCACCGCGGCGACCAGCCGGTCCGGGGAGAGCGGCCAGCCGGCGACCAGGGTCTGCCAGAGCAGCCAGTCGCTGTCCGGGTCGTGGCCGGGGCCGGAAGCGGAGCCGTGGCCCGGGCCGTGACCGGAGGAGGGACCGAAAGCGCGGTCGGAGACGTGGCCGGGGCCGCGCCCGGCCGCCGTCGACCAGGCCGCCGCCTCCGCGGCCCACTCCCGGGGCTGCTCGGCCAGCACCGCCAGCCGGGCCCGGGCGTCGGCGCTGCGCTTGGTGTCGTGGGTGGAGAGCACCGTCATGGTGTGCGGCCAGTGCCGTTCGACGTAGTGGCACCAGGCGTGGAAGTCCTCCGGCCGTACCCCGGGCCGGGCGGGCTCGCCGCCGACCTCGTTGAGGCTCAACAGCGCGTTCCAGCGGTAGAAGGCGGTGTCCTCGACGCCCTTGGCGGCCACCGCGGCGGCGGTCTGCCCGAACCGGACGGCGAACTCGTCCTGCTCGGGCCCGCGCCCGAGCGCGCCCGCCGCGAGCTCGGCGACGAACCGGTCGGTGGCGTCGGTGGGCCCCTCGTCGGCCGCGCGGGCGGCGCGCAGCTGCTCGGCGGAGACCTCCGGCAGCGGCTCCCCGGGGCGGACGTAGGGGCGGTACGCGGGGTAGCCGGTCAGCAGCCGGCCCAGGGCGGCGCGCAGCCGCTCCGGCGGGTGGTCGGCGTGCGCCGGGTGGGCGGCGCCGAGCCGGACGGCCAGCCGGACCAGGCGTTCCACCTCGGCCGACAGCTCGCCGCCGGGCCCGGTCATGTCGGCCCGCCCCCGCCGGGCGGCGGCCAGCGCCGGGTGCGGGTCGGCGCACGGCTGACCGGGGTCGGGGTCGCCGTGGTCCGGGTCGGAGCGGCCGTCGGGGGAGGCGGTCAGGAACGCCTCGTAGGCCCCGGCCAGCCGGCAGGCGCCCGCGTGGTCGGTGAGCACGCCGTCGATCCGGCGCAGCGCGTCGTACCCGGTGGTCCCGGCGCAGGGCCAGTCGGCGGGCAGCCGCTCGTCGCCGGTGAGGATCTTCTCCACCACCGTGTAGGCGCCGCCGGTGGCCCCGGCCAGCCGCTCCAGGTAGCCGCGCGGGTCGGCGAGCCCGTCCGGGTGGTCGATCCGGAAGCCGTCCAGCACGCCTTCGCGGTGCAGCCGCAGCAGCACGCCGTGGGTGGCCTCGAACACCTCGGGACGCTCGACCCGGACGGCGATCAGCTCGTTGACGGTGAAGAACCGCCGGTAGTTCAGCTCGGTGCGGGCCAGCCGCCACCAGGCCGGGCGGTACCACTGCCGGGCGAGCAGCTCGGGCAGCGGCAGCGTCTCGGTGCCGGGGCGCAGCGGCAGCACGTGGTCGTGGTAGCGGAGGGTGTCGCCGTCGACGGCCAGCTGGTCGAGGACGGCGCCGAGCCGGTCGCCGAGCAGGGGCAGCAGCACCCGGCCGCGTCCGGGGGCGTCCACCGGGCCGGGCTGGGCGGTCCAGTCGATGTCGAACCAGTGCGCGTACGGCGAGTCGGGGCCGTCCCGCAGCACCTCCCAGAGCGGCCGGTTGAGGTGCTCGGGGACGGGGACCGCCATGTGGTTGGGCACCACGTCGGCGATCAGCCGCAGGTGGTGCCGGTGCGCCTCGGCGGCCAGCGCCCGCAGTGCCTCCTCGCCGCCGAGCTGCTCGGATATCCGGCCGTGGTCGACGGTGTCGTAGCCGTGGGTCGAGCCGGGCGCGGCGGCCAGCAGCGGGGAGAGGTGCAGGTGGGAGACACCGAGGGCGGCCAGGTACGGGACGGCGGCGGTGGCGTCGTGCAGGGTGAAGCCGGGCTGGAGCTGGAGGCGGTAGCTGGCCGAAGGCACGGCGGCGGGGGCGGCGGCCGGGCGGGACTGCGCGGGCTCGGCGGCGTGGGTCATGCCTCATGCCTACCCGGCGGGGCGCGGGGGCAAGACCCGTTGCTGGACCGAACAGGTGAGCGGGGCCTGCCGCGGGCGGTGCGGGGGCCGGGCTGCCGCGGGCGCTCAGTGGCCGCGGCGGCGCCACCCCCGGGGCACCGTGAAGTAGCCGGGGCGCTGCGGTCCGCCCGCCCCGGAACGGCCGAGGCACAGGATCCGGCCGTGCTCGGCCCGGGCGGCCCGCACCGCCTCGGCGGCGGCCGGGTCGTCCGCGTACTGGGCGAAGGAGCTGTTGAACATGGTCGGGCTGGGCTCCGCGACCGGCGTCCGGCCGGGCTCGTCCCAGGTCAGGCGCGCCCCCAGGGCTCCCGGCACGGACAGTACGGGGAGCTCGCGCGGCGACCCGTCCGGGTGGCGGCCGCCGTCGCGGTAGTACGCCAGCGCGGCGGCGACCGAGCCGGGCGGGTGCGGCAGCCGGGGGTCGACGTACGCCCCGGTGCGCCAGTCGGCGACGGCGGCCGCGTCGATCCGGCGCAGCAGCTCCGGCGGGTCCAGCGGGGTGGCGAAGTAGGCGGTCGCGGCGAGCTGGCAGACCAGCTCCAGGCGGTGGCCCGGGTCGAGCCCGAGCCCGGGGGTGACCCGGCGGTCGTCCACCTGGGCGACGACGAAGGTGATCCCGTCGACCGCGCCGAGCCGCTGGACCAGCCCGTCGACCAGGGCGCGTTCGGCGGCCCGGGCGGCCTCCGCCGCGGGGGTGCGGGTGCGTGCGAGCACCCACCGGTACGGGGGCGGGCGCCGGACCGTCGCGTCCGCGACCCGGCCCGGGACGGAGAGCAGCGTCCCGAGCAGGAACTCCGCCGTGGTCGTCCGATCGCCCGCCATCGCCCCGCCGCCCCTCGGTCCACCGTGGTCCCCGGGCAGGCTCCGGCCTCCCCGGGGACCACGGTGGCCCGTGCGGCGGCGGATGCGCAAGGGCCGTCGGCGCACCGGTGCACCGTGGGTGCCGGTGCACCGGCGCACCGTGGGTACCGCTGCTCAGGCGGGACGCTGCAGCACCATCAGCGAGCGGTCGGGGAGCCAGAGCGCGTCCCCGGCCTTGACCACCGGGCCCGTCCCCGGCGCGGGCAGCCGGGACTGCGCGGTGTCCACCACGAGCTGCCACTCCTGCCCGTGCCCGGCCGGCACGGTGAACTCCAGCGGCTCGAAGTGCGCGTTGAACATCAGCAGGAAGGAGTCGTCGACGATCCGCCCGCCGCGCCGGTCCGGCTCCGAGATGGCGTAGCCGTTGAGGAAGACGGTGAGCGACTTGGCGTAGCTGGCACCCCAGTTGCGCTTGGTCATCTCCTCCCCGGCGGGCGTGAACCAGGCGATGTCGGTGAGGTCCTCGTACGTGCCGGCCCCGCCGTCCTCCCCGGTGTGCCGCCCCGGGACCGGGCGGCCGTGGAAGAAGCGGCGGCGCCGGAACACCGGGTGGTCGCGGCGCAGCCAGACCATGCCCTGGGTGAACTCCAGCAGCCGGGCGTCCGGCCCGTCCCCGGCCGGCCAGTGCACCCAGGTGAGCGGGTTGTCCTGGCAGTAGGCGTTGTTGTTGCCGTGCTGGGTGCGGCCGAACTCGTCGCCGTGGGAGAGCATCGGCACGCCCTGGGAGAGCATCAGGGTGGCGAGGAAGTTGCGCTGCTGGCGGGCCCGCAGCTCCTCGGTGCCCGGGTCCTCGCTGGGGCCCTCGACGCCGCAGTTCCAGGAGCGGTTGAAGGACTCGCCGTCCCGGTTGTTCTCGCCGTTGGCCTCGTTGTGCTTCTCGTTGTAGGAGACCAGGTCGCGCAGGGTGAAGCCGTCGTGGCAGGTGACGAAGTTGATCGAGGCGATCGGGCGGCGGCCGTCGTCCTGGTAGAGGTCGGAGGAGCCGGTGAGCCGGGAGCCGAACTCGGCGAGGGTGGCGTTCTCGCCGCGCCACAGGTCGCGGACGGTGTCCCGGTACATGCCGTTCCACTCCGTCCACAGCGGCGGGAAGTTGCCGACCTGGTAGCCGCCCTCGCCGAGGTCCCAGGGTTCGGCGATCAGCTTGGCCTGGGAGACCACCGGGTCCTGCTGGACCAGGTCGAAGAACGAGGACAGCCGGTCCACCTCGTGGAACTGCCGGGCCAGGGTGGCGGCGAGGTCGAAGCGGAAGCCGTCGACGTGCATCTCGGTGACCCAGTAGCGCAGCGAGTCCATGATCAGCTGGAGCACGTGCGGGCTGCGCATCAGCAGGCTGTTGCCGGTGCCGGTGGTGTCCTCGTAGAACCGCTGGTCGCGGGCGAGGCGGTAGTAGGAGACGTTGTCGAGGCCGCGCATGGAGAGCGTCGGGCCCAGGTGGTTGCCCTCGGCGGTGTGGTTGTAGACCACGTCGAGGATGACCTCGATGCCGGCCGCGTGCAGGGCCTTCACCATCGACTTGAACTCCTGCACCTGCTGGCCCCGGTCGCCGGTGGAGGAGTAGGAGGAGTGCGGGGCGAAGAAGCCGACGGTGTTGTAGCCCCAGTAGTTGGCCAGCCCGAGGTCCCGCAGCCGGTGGTCGCGGACGAACTGGTGCACCGGCATCAGCTCGATCGCGGTGACGCCGAGTTTGGCGAGGTGCTCGATCACGGCCGGGTGGGCGACACCCGCGTAGGTGCCGCGGATCTCCTCGGGGATGCCCGGGTGCAGTTTGGTCAGGCCCTTCACATGGGCCTCGTAGAGCACCGTGCGGTGGTAGTCGGTGCGGGGCGGCCGGTCGGTGCCCCAGTCGAAGTACGGGTTGATCACCACCGAGTGCATGGTGTGCGGGGCCGAGTCGAGGTCGTTGCGGCGCTCGGGGGCGCCGAAGTGGTAGCCGTAGACCGACTCGTCCCAGTCGATGTGCCCGCTCATCGCCTTGGCGTACGGGTCCAGCAGCAGCTTGGCGCTGTTGTGCCGCTGGCCGAGGCCCGGGTTGTAGGGGCCGTGGACGCGGAATCCGTAGCGCTGGCCCGGCTGGACGCCCGGGAGGTAGGCGTGCCGGACGAAGGCGTCGGTCTCGCGCAGTTCGACGGAGGACTCCGAACCGTCCTCGTCGAGCAGGCAGAGCTCGATCCGGTCGGCGCTCTCCGAGAACACGGCGAAGTTGGTGCCGGCCCCGTCGTAGGTGGCACCGAGGGGGTAGGAGGTCCCTGGCCAGACCTGCATGGTTCCTCGACTTCCTTGCGTAGAAGGAGAACTGACGTGGAGTCCGATGGTCGGGCCCGGACCTCGGAGGCACTCTCTTCCCGGCCTCGCGGCCGGGCATGCGCCGCTCGGGCACCGTGACCCACGGCACACGGCGGCACAGTCCGCATACTCCCCGACGCTTCCCCCGACGGCGGGGCCATTTGTGCCGTATTCGCCCGAACGGGTGTCCGCGCGCGTCGTCGGGGGCCGTCGGGGGCGGCCGACGGGGCGCCGCGGGCCCGTCGAGGCGTCGGTCGCGGGGCTTTCGTGGTGGGCGGGGCGGATGAGACGGTTGGGGTGTCCCGTCGGCCCGGCCGCCGCCGTGCCCCAACCGGCTGCGGGCGGTTCGCGGCGGGCAGTACCCTTGATCGTCCGGCTGTTCGGGACTCATGGCGATCCATCAGGCGAACCGTCGGCGAACCGGCGGTGCGTCGGAGGTGCGCCGTCCGGTCCTCGGGCCGTTCGGTGCGCGGCCGTCCGACCGGTCGGACGGCAGGCAGACAGACAGGCAGACAGCTCCGAGCGGCCCCGGCCGGCGCTCACGACAGGAACCAGGTGAGGTGCGCATGGTGTTCCCCGCCGGCGGTCGTGGCGGTGGGCCCGGCGGCCCCGACCGTGGCGGCGCCCGCAGCGAGGCGCCGACGGTGGTCATGCGCCCCGCCCTGACCGGCGGGCGCTCGCTCGTCCCCGCCCAGGGCGGGCCGGTCGAGGTCCCCGCGCTCGCCTGGTCCGGCGCCGAGTGGGAGGACGCCTACCAGCGGGTCAGGCTCTCCGGCCGCGCCTACGTCTGGCTCAACCTGGTCGAGCAGCGGCTCCGCTCGCTCGTCGACGAGGTGCTGCACCCGATCTACGCGCCCGCCCACGGCGAGGACTGGGTCACCGCCGCGGCCGGACCGGCCGGCGAGGAGTGGGCCCACCGGGCCGGCGCCGTCCGCGAGGTCAGCCGCCGCAAGGGCTACCTGCTCGACCCGGCCGACGACGACCCGCTGGTCTTCCTCACCCTGCCGCAGCTGCGCGAACTGATGGTCCAGCACTGGCCCTGCTTCGAGCCGTACCTGGCCGACCGCCGGGAGATCGAGCTGGCCCTCGACGAGCTGGAGGTCGCCCGGCACGTCGTCTCCCGCAACCGCGTCCTCACCCCGACCGTCCTCGCCCAGGCCGAACGGGCCGCCGCCCGGCTGCTGGCCCTGCTCGACGGCGGCACCGGGGCGGTGCCCGCGGACGTGGTCGAGTCCCTGGTCGCCGGCCGCTACGCGGACGTCGTCGCCGTCCACCCCGACCGGGTCCGGCTGCAGCGGGACCTGCCGGTCGAGGACCTCCTCGACGGCGCCCGGCGGCTCGACGCGCTCGGCATCGGCCTCGGCATGCTCTGCCAGAACTACACCGGCAAGCGGCTGGTCCGGCTCGCCACCGAGGGCTGCCGGGTCCGGCTGCTCTTCCTCAACCCGGCCAGCAGCGCCGTCCGCCGCCGCGAGCGCGAACTCGGGCTCGGACGCGGCGAGCTGGGCCGCTCCATCCAGATGAACATCCTGCACGTCCGCCGGGTCCGGGCCGCGCTGCGCGACCAGGGCGGCTTCGAGATCCGGGTGTTCGACGAGACCCCGAGGTTCACCGCCTACCTGGTCGAGGGCACGCCGGCGGGAGCGACCGCCCCCGGCGGCCGGCGGCAGGTCCGCGACCTCGGTGTCGTCCAGCCGTACCTGCGCCGCGCCCGGGGCATGGAATCGCCCGCCCTGGTCCTGCGCGGCGGCGCCGGCCAGGAGCCCGGCGGCACCGACCCCGGACTGCTGGAGGTCTACCGCGAGGAGTTCGAGGGCATCTGGGCGGACTCCCGCCCGGTCTCCTGAGTCGGGTCTCCTGAGCCGGACCTGCTGGGCCGGGCCTGCCGGGCCGGGCCTCCTCCTTCCGGAGGCGAGCGGAGGCGGGGCGACGCGGGCGTTGCTAGCGTCGGGCCCATGATCAGCGGCCCGGCTCCGGGCCCGCCCGCCCCCGTGCTCCGCCGCCCCGGAAGGCCCGCCGTTGACCGGTCAGTACACGAGCGAGCCGGGCGCCCCCGCCTCCTCGCGCCGCAGCTTCGTCCGCACCGCGCTCGGCGCCGGAGCCGCCGGAGCCCTCGCCCTCGGCACCCCGGGCCCCGCCGCGGCCGCACCCGCCGCCACCGCCGGGCGGATCCCCTTCCACGGCGTCCACCAGGCCGGCATCCTCAACCCGCCGCCCGGCTACGGCACGTTCCTCGCCCTCGACGTCCACGTCAACGACCGCGCCGCACTGGCCGCCCTGCTGCGCACCCTGACCGACCGGATCCGCTTCCTCACCGACGGCGGCACCCCGCCCGACCTCAGCCCCGGCGCCGCGCCCGCCGACAGCGGCACCCTCGGCCCCGCCGCCCTCCCCACCGACGACCTCACCGTCACCGTCGGCGTCGGCGCCTCCCTCTTCGACGCCCGCTACGGCCTCGCCGACGCCCGCCCCGCCGGGCTCACCGCGATGCGCGCCTTCCCCAACGACGGCCTGCGCCCCGCCGAGTGCCACGGCGACCTCTCCCTCCAGGTCTGCGCCACCAGCCGGGACACCGTCCAGCACGCGATCCGCGACCTGCTGCGCGCCACCAGCAAGTCGCTCAGCCCGCGCTGGCAGCTCGACGGCTACCAGAACCGCGCCCGCCCCGCCGGCGCCGCCCGCAACCTGCTCGGCTTCAAGGACGGCATCCAGAACCCCGACACCGGCTCCGCCCCGCAGATGGACGCCCTGGTCTGGGTCGGCGCCGACGCCGGTGGACCGGCCTGGGCCGTCGGCGGCACCTACCAGGTGATCCGCGCGATCCGCACCCTGGTCGTCCCGTGGGACGAACTGCCCCTGCGCGAGCAGGAGCGGATCATCGGCCGCCGCAAGTCCGACGGCGCCCCGCTCGGCCGCACCAAGGAGGGCGACACCCCCGACTACACCCAGGACCCGAACGGCGCCGTGATCGCCCTCGACTCCCACATCCGCCTCGCCAACCCCCGCACCGACGCCACCCGCGCCGACCGCATCCTGCGCCGCGCCTTCAACTACGACCGGGGCCTCGACGCGGGCGGCGTCCCCGAGCTCGGCCTCGCCTTCTGCTGCTACCAGCGCGACATCGCCCGCCAGTTCGAGACCGTCCAGACCCGCCTGATCGACGAACCCCTCGCCCGCTTCCTCCGCCCCACCGGCGGCGGCTACTTCTACGTCCTCCCCGGCGCCCAGGACCCCACCGACTGGCTCGGCCGCACCCTCCTGGCCCCGGCCTAGCCGGGGTTCGGCGAAGCGGAGGGAGGCATCAGGCAGGGGGTGGTGACGCTCAGCGCCATGCGCTTGTCGCTGGTGCTGTCGACCGTGGCGTAGTACCGGCTCGCGGGGTGGCGGGCACCGAGTGCGGCGAACGGCTTCTCGGCCGTCGCCTCCCGGAATTCGGTGATCGTCAGCCCTTCTCCCGCCAGTAGGTCACGGGCGCTGCGGACGACCTCGTTGTGCCGGGCGATGCCCGCGACGTCGCTGTGGACGAAGTACAGGAGCGTGTAGCGGTCGTCGGGCGCGGACTCCCCGTTCTTGCCGACGCACGGGTTGAACCCGATCTCCTCCGGCTCGTCGTTGATTCGGATGCCGGCCGACTGCGTGACGTGGCCCATGAGCTGCCGCGCCCAGTCCAGGGCCTCCTGCCGGGACTTCACGGGCAGCGGGTCGTTCTTTCCGGGGGTGGTGCTGGACATGCAGGCTCCAAGGGTTGCGGCCATCAGTGCGACGGCCAGCAGGATCCTCGGCCGACCTCTGCGGCCGGCTCGACGGAAGGACGGGCGGGTCATGGGCTTCTCTCTCCGGAGCGGGCTCAATGCCAGAGGGGGATGAACCCTCCGATATTGATCTCCTTGGGTTCCACCTTCGGCGGCTGCTGGACGATGATCTTTCCTTGGTTGTGGAGGCTGTCGGATTTGTCGTCCCAGTAGCCGCCGTGGCCGGAGGTGTCGGTGTAGAGGTTGTTGCCGCCGAACCCGATGGTGTGCGGGCCGGGGCCCAGGGTCAGCCCACCCGCGAAGCGCGTCATGTCGTCCTCGGCCTCCGAGATCCAGACGTGGTTCGGGTCGATGTGCAGTTGCTTGGCGTTGTCGACACCCATACCAGGGCTGCCGAGGGTGACGATGTCGTCGGCGTGCAGTCCGTCGCCGCCGCTGGCCGCGACGCCCACGGCGTAACTGCCGTAGCTGTGGGCGATATAGGTGACATGACTCTTGGGTTCCCCGTGGGAGACCCGGAGTCCGTCCGAGAAGCGCCGCATGTCCTCGGCGCCGTCGATCCCCCGCCGCGGGTTGGCCGCCTTCGGAATGCTCTCCGGGGTGTCGTAGCCGAGGTAGGAGATCACCGAAACGGTCTCACCGGCGTTCGCGTGGCCCTTGGCGATCCGCTGCAACTGCCTGATCCGGTCGATCTGCCCCGGCACGCCGGCGAACTCCGTGTTCGTCCCCGGCACGAACACGGCCGTGTGCGTGGCCTTGTCCGGGTTGCCGGTGGCGACGATCGCGCGGCCGTCGCCGGCGTACGCCTCGGGGTCGATGCCCAGGAGGAACATCCGGTGCTCCTCGTCCCGGGCGTCGGCGGTCTCCGCCAGCTTGCCCTTGATGGACCGGAGGGCGGCCACGCGCTGGTCGTAGGCCTGCTGAGAAAGGCCGAAGGACGCAGGGGTTCCGGTCTCCAGCGCGTCGAGTTTCTGGTCCAGGACGAGGCGGTTCGCCTCGTCGCGCGCGACGGCGGGCAAACCGTCCAGGTTTCCGATCTTCGCGGCGTTCAGCGCCAGGTAGGTCTCCTGCTGGTCCGTCGACAGGCCCTTCCACCAGTCGGCGTTCTGCTTCGGGTCCTTGCCGTCGGGAATGTAGGCGTCGGCCAGGCCGAGGTCCTTCATGACGTCAGCGGCGTCCGTTCGGGTCTCCGCGAGGGCGCCGCTCGCGCGTTCGGGGGAGAGGATGTCGGCGCCGAGGCGGCCGAGTGCGGTGTTGCCCTGGTCGCTCGCCCGCTGGGCGTCCTTCAGGGCGGCGTCGATCCGCGCCTGGAGCTCGCCCTTGAGGCCCGTGAGGGTCCGGCGCGCCGCCTGCGCGTCAGGGTCGTTGTGCTCCCCGGCCTCCTCGGGCGGCAGCCCGACGACACCGTCGGCCGAGACGACGAGGCCGGAGTCCTGGGCACGGTGGACGGCGTTCGTCAGATTGGTCTGCGCCTGGTACATCCGGTCGGCGACCGTGTTCAGCGTCAGCGCGACGGCCTCGGCCTCCACCTTGATCACGTCCAGTTGCTGCTCGGTGAGAGCCATGAACTCGAACGCGGAGTTGGCGTCGGAGCCCGTCCAGTGGGCGTGGAGGGGTCCGTTGACCTGGTTGCGGTGGCGGTTGCCGGTGCTCTCGGCCGCGTGGGCGAGCGCCTTCCAGCCCTTTGCGGCGTCGCGGGGCACCTGGGGGTCGAACTTCAGCAGCAGCTCGTACCCGCCGGTCACTTCGGCTCCTGCGGCTTGCTCCAGGTGCCGGCGACGGCCTGCTCGGTGTTCGCGTGTGCCGCGGCGTTGGCACGGAGCTTCGTGGAGGTGTCCGCGATGCGTTGGCGGACGGCGGCCAGCGGCGCGGCCCAGTCGGCCCCGAGTTGCTGGAGCCCGCCCGCGATCGACCAGCCGGTGAGCCGGCCGGAGGCCGCGGTGGTCGCGGTCAGCGCGGTACGGACCGGACTCTCGAATTCCTGGGCGAGGGTGCCCGCGAGATTCGCGGAGGCGTCCAGCTCGCCTGTACTGACCCTGACGTCGGCCATACGTCTCCCCCCGGAGCGACATGCGCGGACAGGGCCGAGCCGTCCCCCGAAGGCCCACCCTTGAATACTTTCTGTCAGACCGAGACTACTCATTCGGTATGACGAGTACTACCGCGGGATGGTTCTGTGAGGCTCCGGTGGTCGTGCGGCGAGGACCCAGGGGCCGGATTGTCGGAGGGGCGGGTGATGATAGGGGCTGTTCGAGTGGAGGACGGAAGGACGCATTCCTATGAGCTGGTGGCAGCAGCCACTGGTCGGCTTCGACCTGGAGACCACGGGTACCGACCCGGCCGTGGACCGGATTGTCACGGCCGCCCTCGTGGACACCGTCGGGGACCGCCGGCTGGATGCCACCGGGTGGCTGCTCGACCCGGGGGTGCCGATCCCCGCCGAGGCGGCGGCGATCCACGGGATCGGGGACGACCTGGCGCGGGCCAAGGGGCGGCCCGCCAAGGAGGCGGTGGACGAGATAGCCGCCGCGCTGTGCGCGCGGCTCGCCGAGGGGCGGGCGGTGGTGGCGTTCAACGCCCCGTTCGACCTGTCGATGCTCGACGCCGAGCTGCGCCGGCACGGGCTGCCGGCGCTGGCCGAGCGGCTCGGCGGGCCGGTCGTGCCGGTGCTCGACGCCCTGGTGATCGACCGCGCGGTGGACAAGTACCGCAAGGGCTCGCGGACCCTGCAGCGGGTCTGCGAGGTGTACGGGGTCGAGCTGACCGACGCCCACGAGGCGGGCAGTGACGCCCTCGCCGCGGTCCGGGTCGCGGTCGCCCTCGCCGAGCGCTACCCCGAGCAGGTCGGCGCCGTCCCGGTGGCCGAGCTCCACGCCCGGCAGGTCGACTGGCACCGGGCCTGGGCCGAGGACCTCCAGGCCTGGCTCCGCCGGGCCAAGGACCCGGAGGCGGTCATAGACCCCCGCTGGCCCCTGCGCTGAGCCCGGTCCGCAGCAGCAGGGCCTTGGCGGCGGCGAACTCGGCGGCGTCGAGGGCGCCCTCGCGGTGCAGGGCGGCGAGGAGGGCGAGCTCGTTGCCGGGCGACCGGGTGCCGACCGCACCGGTGACGGGGACCACCGCGGCCGACGGGTCCAGCGGATCGTGGCGGACGGTCACCTCGCCGCCGACGGCCGGCAGGGCGTAGACCGGGTACCGCCCGGCGTGGGTGAGGGTGCACGACCGGCCGTCCGGACCGGGGTAGCGGACCGTGAGCCGCAGTCGGTGCGGCCCGGTGCCGCGGCCGCGCTGCTCGCGGCCGACGTACGCGACCTCGGTGACCGTGCCGGTGACGGTGACGCCGCCGGCGTGCAGTCGCGCGGCGAGGGTGAGCTCGCGCAGGTGGTCCCGGTTCTCGCGCCGGATCCGCCGCTCGCCGCGGACCCCCGCGACCACGGTGAGCAGCCCGAACGCCGCGGCCACCGCGAACAGCCAGGGGTGCGCCGAACCATTGCCGAGGGCGGCGCCGAGGAGGGCCAGGGAGACCGCTCCCGCCGAGGCCGCCCCGAGCGGCAGGCGCTGGGGCTTCTCGGGTTCGCGCTTCTCGGCCAGGACGAGGGCGCTGAACAGACCGAGCAGACACAGGTACACGCCACCGACGAGGGCCGACGCGGTGAGGGTGCCGTCGCAGCTCGCCTCCGGGCGGCAGGCCGCGTGGTCGACCGAGCGGATCCAGCCCGTGCCGAGGGTCCAGCCGCCGAGGGCGGTGAGGAGGCCGAGCACCAGCACGAGGAACTTCCGGGCTCCGCCCACTCTGCGCGCGTTCGTCATTGCGCGGACCCTAGCGCCGTTCGTCCGCCCCCGGACGAACGCGCGGGTGAACGACGGCGTCCTGCGGGGGATACGGCGGGTGGACCGGTACGGAGGAGTCGCCCGTCAGCAGCAGGGCCTTGGCGGCGGCGAACTCGGCGGCGTCGAGGGCGCCCTCGTGGTGCAGGGCGGCGAGGCGTTCGAGGGCGCCGACCACGTCGCCGTCCTGCGGGGAGGTGGTGGGGGCGGCGAGGGTGACGCGGAGGTTCTCCGGATCGGCGGGGTGGTAGCGGACTTCGGCCCGGTCGCCGGGGCGCGGGGGGAAGTGCAGCGGGAAGGTGTCGACGGTGGTGGCCGTGCGGTCGGCGCCGTCGGCGTCGCGGAACCCGACGGTGACGCGCAGCTCGGGGTCGTCGTTGTAGGTCGCCCCGGTGGTGACGACGTGGGTGATCCGGGCCGGGACGGTGATGCCCTCCCGCTCCAGCCGGTCCTGCTCCGCGGCCGCCAGCCGGTGGGCCCGCCAGCGGCGGGCGCCGCGCCGGTCCAGGGCGGCGGTGAGCAGGGCGAGCGGGAGGACGGGCGCGAGCAGCCAGGGCCGGGAGGTGCCCCTGGCGAGGGCCGCGCCGAGCAGGCCGACGGCCAGGCAGCCGAGCAGGACGCCCCGGTCGGAGGTGGCCGAGGGCTCCGTGGTGGGGGCGTCGCCGTGGGCGGTGCTGGCGGCGGCCACCAGGGCGGCCAGCCAGAGCAGGGGGCCGGTGACGAGCAGGCCGACGGTGGGCGGTGCGGCGCAGTGCCGTTCGGCCCCGCAGGCGTCGGTGGCGAGCGCCCGGACGAGGCCGGTGGCGGTGAGCCACCCGGCGGCCGCGGTGAAGGGGGCGATCACCAGGAGTCCGACGACCCGGGCGCGGCCGAGGCGGGGACCGGGACCGGCTGCGGGGCGGCCGTCGGTGACGTCGGCGTTGGCGTTGGCGGTGGCCATGGCGCGGAGTCTAGGGCCTACCGGTGAACGGGCGTACGGGAGTTCCGGCGTCCGGGCGGCCGTCGGCACGGCCGCCCGGTGCGCGGTCGGAGCGGGTGTGGGAGAGCGGCTGCCGGAGAGCGGCTGTCAGAACGGGTACCAGCGCACCTCGGTCGCGCCCGTCCGCAGCGAGTCGACCCGACGGCGGAACTCGGCCAGGGCCGCCGGGTTGCCCGGGGCCTGCTGGGCGACCCAGGAGGCGCTGGCGGTCTCCCTGGCCCCGCGCAGCACCGCGAAGCCGGGCCACTCGCGCACGTCCCAGCCGTACGCCCCGGTGAACTCCCGGTACTCCTCGTCCGGCACGCCGTACCGGTCGTGGCTGAGCGCGAGCACCACCAGGTCGTGCTCGCGCAGGTCGTGCGCGACGAACTCCAGGTCGAGCAGGACGGGCCCGTCCGGGCCGACGTGGACGTTGCGCGGCAGCGCGTCGCCGTGGATCACCCCGGTCGGCAGGTGCGGGACGAGCTCGGCCGCCGCGGTGGTGAAGGAGTCCCGGCGGTCGCGCAGGAAGTCGACGTCGGCCGGGTCGACGTGGCCCTCGGCGGAGGCGAGCCAGCGTTCGACGGGGGCGAGCAGGTCGCGGCGGCCGAGGGCGAACGGCGGGTCGGGCAGCCGGTGCACGGCGTGCAGCAGCGGGGCGAGGTCCACCGGGCGGGCGGGCCGCTCGGCGGGGGCGAGCCGGTGCCAGAAGGTGACCGGGTGTCCGTCGGCGAGCCTCGGCCCGTCCGGCACCGCGTCGTAGGGGCGGACCACCGGGACGCCGTGGCCGGCCAGCCAGTCGGCGACGGCGAGTTCGCGGCGGGCCCGGTCGCGCAGTTCGGGCGCGCGGCCGACCTTGGCGACCACGGCCGGGTCGCCGAGGTCGAAGACGGCGTTCTCGCCGAGGGCGAGCAGCCGGGCGTCGGCCGGGTCGGGCAGGCCGGCGGACTCGCAGGCACGGGCGAGCAGCAGCCGCGCCCGCCCCTCGTCGAAGCGGAGCATGAGGGTCGGTTTCCTTCGTGACAGCCGGGTGAGGACGGGCGATCATTCTGGCAAACGGGTGCCGGGCCCCGCGCGACGCGGGGCCCGGCGGGTGTCCGGGGTCTGCGGGCCCGGGGGCCCGGCGGGGAAGGGTCAGACCCCGATCCGGCGGTGCCGGGCCTGCGGGACGTGCGGTTCGGCGGTGGCGGCAGCGCCGGTGGCGGGCGGGGCGAGCGGGGCACCGGTCCCGAGCGGCGGGACGCTCTCGCCGTGGGAGAAGTCGGGCAGCCAGGCGAGCCAGCGCGGCAGGTACCAGTTGCGCTCGTCGAGCAGGGTCATCACCGAGGGCAGCAGCACCGCGCGGATGATCGTCGCGTCGATCAGCACCGCGACCGCGAGGCCGACGCCCATCTGCTTCATGGCCTGCATGGAGAGGGTGCCGAAGACCGCGAAGACCGCCACCATGATCACGGCCGCGCTGGTGACCACCCCGGCCGTGGAGCGGATGCCGTGGGCGATCGCGGCCCGGGTGGGCAGGCCCCGGTCGCGGCCCTCCTTGATCCGGGAGACCACGAAGACGTGGTAGTCCATCGAGAGGCCGAAGAGGATCACGAAGAGGAACAGCGGCACCCAGGACTCGACCGCGCCGACGCCCGCGGTGCCGAGCAGCGAGGCCCCGACACCGTGCTGGAAGACCAGGGTCAGCACCCCGTACGCCGCGCCGACCGAGAGCAGGTTGAGCACCACGGCGGTCCCGGCGACGGCCAGCGAGCGGAAGGAGGTGAGCATGAGCAGGAAGGCGAAGGCCACCACGAAGCCGAAGACCACCGGCATCGAGCCGGTCATCTTGGCGTTGAAGTCGTAGGAGCCGGCGGTGCGGCCGGTGACCGGGGCCTCGGTGCCGGGCACCGCGAGCACGGTGGCGGGCACGAGGTCCTCGCGCAGGGTGCGCAGGGCGGCGTTGCTGACCGCGTCGTTGCCGCTGCCGTTGAGCGGGATGTCGACGGTGGCGACGTTCTGCTCGGGGTGGACGGTGACGTCGACCGGTCCGTGCATCCGGCCGGAGGCCAGGGCGCGGGCCTTGAGGTCGGCGATCGCGGCGGTCATCGCGGGGGAGTCGATGTCGGTGGCCTTGATCACCACGGAGGCGGGCGCGGGGCTGCCGGGGAAGGCCGCCTCGATCTTCTGCGAGACGGCGACCAGCTCGTTGCCCTTGGGCAGCTGCTGCTGGAAGGTCAGGTTGGCGGTGTGCATGGTGAGCAGCGGCGCGGCCAGGGCGATCAGGACGGCGCCGGACAGGGCGGCGGCGGCCAGCGGGCGGCGCAGCACCGGGGTGAGCACGGCGTTCCAGAACCGGCCGCCGGTGGTGGCGGCGTCGGGGCGGCGCAGTCGGCGCAGGAAGGGCACCCGGCCCTTGTCGACCCGGTCGCCGAGCATCGAGAGCAGTGCGGGCAGCACGGTGAGCGAGCCGAGCACGGCGGTGACGACGACCACGATGGTGGCGTACGCCATGGCCTTGAACTCGGCGATGCCGGTGAGGAACATGCCGGCCATGGCGATCACCACGGTGACGCCGGAGACCAGCACGGCCCGGCCGCTGGTGGCGGCGGCGATCCGCAGCGCGGTGTCGAGGTCGCGTCCGGCGGCCCGCTCCTCGCGTTCGCGGCGCAGGTAGAAGAGGCAGTAGTCGACGCCGACGGCGAGGCCGACCAGCAGCATCACCGAGCTGGCGCTGTTGCTGGTGTGCAGGAGCCCGCTGCTGAGGGCGACGAGTCCGCCGGCCGCGACGAAGGCGGTGATCGCGAGCAGGACGGGCAGGACGGCGGCGACCAGCGCGCCGAAGGCGACCAGCAGGATGCCGAGGGCGAGCGGGACGGCCGTCCACTCGGCACGGGCGAAGTCGTCGGCGAACTGTTCGTCCATCCACTTGCCGGAGCTGGCGTCGCCGAGTTCGACCACGGTGAGGTCGGGGTGCTGCTTCTGGACGGCGGCGACGGCGTCGACCACGGCGCCGACGTTCGCGGTGGCCTCCTCGTGGTCGCCCCGCACGGTGAGCTGGACGAGCGCGGAGCGGCCGTCGGCGGAGACGGCCCTGGTGTCGTACGGGGAGCGGACGTCGCCGGCCTTGCCGGTGCCGTTGACCCCGGCGATCACCTGGTCGACGACGGCGCGGAAGGCGGGGGAGTCGGCGGTCCGGTCGGTGCTCTGGATCAGGACGGTCTCGGTGGAGGGGGACTTGAGTCCGGCCCGGTCGAGGATCTGGGCGGCCCGGGAGACCTGGCCGGGCATCGCCTCGGCCTCGTCGACCTGGGTGCTGCCGTGCAGGCCGCCGAGGAAGGTGGCGAGGACGACGAACAGCAGCCAGCCGAAGACGGCGGTCTTTCTGTGCCGGGCGCTCCAGGCGCCCATGGCGGCGGCCATGCCGGGCTTGGTCTTCACGGTTCCCCCTGGAAGAGCGGCCGGCGCCGGTGGCGGGCGCGGGCCGGGTGTGCGGCGGTGGTCGGCCGCCGGAGTGGGGCGCAGGGTGCGGTCCGGCGCCGTGATCGACACTAGGGAAGCGGCTGCTGACGGGGTATCCGGCTGGCGGGGGAGTGCTCCCTGTGGTCTTCCTCGGGGGTGGGGTGGGGTTTTCCCTACCCGGCAACCCTGATATCTCCTCCTGGGGTGAGGGGAGCAAGCTCCACCCTGAGGGGGAGCCGTCTCCACCCCGAGTACGAGGGCAAGCCGGTCCTCCGCACGCGAAAATGGCCCGGGGACACTTTGCGGCGTCCCCGAGGGGGTCGGACTGCGGCAACGGGGTCACGGGGAAAACTGCTTGCCGGTCGGCTAGCAAGTGACCGTAGGATGAGTCCCTCTGAGTACTTACCTGCCGACCGGCTAGACCTGTGCCCCGCACACGTCGGGCCGATCCGATCCGTCGCCCGACGTCCCGTCCCCCGAGGGCTGCGGTGAACCATGCCCAGGAGGCATCACGAGCATGTTCCACCGACTAGGACATTTTGTCGTCCGTCGCGCCTGGTGGGTGATCGCGGCGTGGGTCGTCGCGATGATCGCCATCGCCGTCTCGGCCCCGAAGATCACGGCCCAGACCGACGAGGCCGCATTCCTCCCCAAGCACTACGAGTCCATCCAGGCCGCGCAGTTGCAGGAGAAGGCGTTCCCGGCGAACTTCACGCCCTCCGCGCTCGCCCTGTTCGAGCGCAACGACGGCGCCCCGCTGACGGCCGCCGACAAGGCCGCCGTGGCGAAGATCGTCCAGGGCCTCACCGACAAGAAGATCGAGCACGTCGAGCAGATCGTCCCGGTCAGCGACCAGACGACCTCCAAGGACGGCAAGTACGCCCTGGCGCCGATCGCCATCGACAAGACCACCCAGAACTCGGAGAAGTTCGGCGAGGTCGCCAAGTCGGTCCGTGACGAGGGCAAGAAGCTCGCCGAGGGCACCGACCTGAAGTACCAGCTCGGCGGCCAGGCCGCCCAGCAGCTGGACCAGAAGGAGTCCTCCGGCGCGGCCGACGCCGTCATCGCCATCAGCAGCGTCCTCCTGGTCGCGATCATCGTCGGCCTGATCTTCCGCAGCGTGCTGGCCGGCCTCCTGCCGGTGCTGCTCTCGCTGATGATCGCGATGCCGACCGCGAACGGCCTGATCGCCTACGCCACCAAGGCGTTCGACCTGAAGTCCACCCCGGTGCTGTCGGCGATCCTGATCGTCGTCGTGCTCGGTGTCGGCACCGACTACTTCCTGTTCCTCGCCTTCCGCTACCGCGAGCGGCTGCGGGCGGGCGACACCCGGCAGGAGGCCGTGGTCAACGCCGTCGGCCGGGTCGGCGAGGCCATCGCCTCCGCGGCCGGCGCGGTCACCGTCGCCTTCGCGGTGCTGATCCTCTCCAGCCTCGGCATGTTCAAGGCGCTCGGCCCGGCGCTGGCCATCGCGGTCGTCGTCACCGCCTTCTCCTCGCTCACCCTGGTGCCGGCCGTGCTCACGGTCATCCCGGCCCGCGGTGTGTTCTGGCCCGGCAAGAAGTGGATGCACGAGCCGAGCGACGCCCGGTTCGCCGCCCTCGGCCGCGTCGTCGAGAAGAAGCCGGCCCTGGTGGCCGTCGCCTCCGGCGGCGTGCTGCTGGCCCTGACCGCCGGTGCCCTCGGTTACAACGGCACCTTCGACCTCGCGGGCAGCTCCATGCCCAAGACCGCGGAGTCGATGGTCGTCCAGGACAAGCTGGTCAACGGCTTCTCGGCCGGTGCCGCGGACCCGACGCACGTCTACCTGACGGTCGACGGCGGGGCGAAGCTCGACCAGGGCTCGTTCGGCGGTTTCGCCGCCAAGCTCGCGGCCGTCCCCGGCGTCGCCGAGGCCCCCGCGACGCCGCAGCTCAGCAAGGACGGCGCGACGGCGGACTTCACCGTCCTGCTCAAGAACGAGCCGTCCAGCAACGACGCGATCGACACGGTCACCGAGCTGCGCAAGGTCGCCCACGCCGAGGCGCCGTCCGGCACCGAGGCGAAGGTCGGCGGCATCTCCGCGATCTACAAGGACATCAACCTGGCGATGTCCCACGACTACAAGCTGGTGTTCCCGATCGCGGGTCTGCTGATCCTGCTGATCCTGGCCCTCCAGCTGCGCAGCGTGGTCGCCCCCTGGTACCTGATGGCCTCGGTGGGCCTCGGCTTCACCGCGACCCTCGGCTCCTCGACCCTGCTGTTCCAGAACATCAAGGGCGAGCACGGCATGATGTTCATGCTGCCGATCCTGATCTACCTCTTCGTGGTGGCGATCGGGACCGACTACAACATCCTGATCATCGCCCGACTGCGCGAGGAGGCCCGCGCGGGCCGCTCCCCGCGCGAGGCGGCCCGCGAGGCCGTGCGCCACGGCGGCCCGACCGTCGCGGCGGCCGGCTTCATCCTGGCGGTGTCGTTCGCGACCTTCATGCTCGCGGGCAACATCTTCATGCTGGAGTTCGGCTTCGGCATGGCCTTCGGCATCGCCCTGGCGGCCTTCGTGATGGCGATGTTCTTCACGCCGGCGCTCACCGCGCTGGTCGGCAAGGCGGCCTGGTGGCCCGGTCACGGCGGCGACGCCACCGGTGGTCACGGCGAGGCCGTTCCGGCGGCGGGCGCGCCCAGCGCCCACGGTCTGCCGGAGTCGGCCGGGCGGCGCTGACCGCCTTTCCCACCAGCGCTGACACGGACGGCGCCCGCCCTCGCGGCGGGCGCCGTTTGCCCGTTCCGCCGATCCGGCAAACGTGATCTGTGCGGCAGAAACTCCCCGGTCAATCGGGGTGCGGACGTGCTAGAGTCGTATCAGTTGCAGTTTTGGTTCCCATGAACGTATGTGTGCGCCTGCTGGTACCAACCAACAGGCGCATTTGTTTTGTCCGGTGTTTCAGCCTCCGGATGGGGATCGCGGCTACTTGGGGTCCACGAGGTGTGGGCTCCGATGCCCCAGTTAGAGGAGACGGTTATGGCTACCGGCACCGTGAAGTGGTTCAACAGCGAAAAGGGCTTCGGCTTCATCGAGCAGGAGACTGGCGGCCCGGACGTGTTCGCCCACTACTCGAACATCACGGCTCAGGGTTTCCGTGAGCTGCTCGAGGGCCAGAAGGTCGAGTTCGACGTCACCCAGGGCCAGAAGGGCCCGCAGGCCGAGAACATCCGCGTCATCGGCTGACGTCAGCCTCCGCTGACGCGCGATTTCGCGTAGCGAGGGCCCGCACCGCACGGTGCGGGCCCTCGCTCATGCCGCCGAACGGCCGGGGCGGCGAACTCCTTTCCGACGGCCGGACCAGCCCCTCACCCGGGGCTGTCACGCTTTGGACGGAGATCCTGTGACCACCCCTGCCCAGCCGCACCGCGACGGCGGTCGTTCCCGCAAGCCCCGCACCGGTGGTGCCCCCCGCACCGGCGGCGCCCCGCGTACGGGTGCCCCGCGCACCGGCGCCTCCTCCCGGCCCCCGCGCCGCAACGCCCCCCGGGTCGCCGAGCCCGCCGACTTCGCCGTGGTCGAGGGCACCCCGGCCCGCCCGCCGGCGGCGAGCTTCGCGGAGCTGGAGCTCCCCAAGGGCATCCTGAGCACGCTGACCCGCCAGGGCGTCACCGAGCCGTTCCCGATCCAGGCCGCCACCCTCCCCGACTCGATCGCCGGGCGCGACGTGCTCGGCCGCGGCCGCACCGGCTCCGGCAAGACCCTCGCCTTCGGCCTGTCGCTGCTCGCGCGCACCGCCGGCCGCCGCGCCGACGCCCGCCACCCGCTGGCGCTGGTGCTGACGCCCACCCGCGAGCTGGCCCAGCAGGTCACCGAGGCCCTCACCCCGTACGCCACCGCCGTCAACCTGCGGATCGCCACCGTCGTCGGCGGCATGTCGATCACCCGGCAGGCCAACGCGGTGCGACGCGGCGCCGAGGTCCTGGTCGCCACCCCCGGCCGACTGGACGACCTGATCGGGCGCGGCGACGTCAACCTCTCCGACGTCGCGATCACCGTGCTCGACGAGGCCGACCAGATGGCCGACATGGGCTTCCTGCCGCAGGTCACCAAGCTGCTGGAGCAGGTCGCCGAGGGCGGGCAGCGGATGCTCTTCTCCGCCACCCTGGACCGCAACGTCGACCGGCTGGTCAAGCGCTTCCTGACCGACCCGGTGACCCACTCGGTCGACCCCTCGGCCGGCGCGGTCACCACCATGGACCACCACCTGCTCCAGCTGGACCCGGCGGACAAGGCGTCCACCACCGCCCACATCGCCTCCCGCGAGGGGCGCGTGATCATGTTCGTGCACACCAAGCACGGCGCGGACCGGCTCGCCAAGCAGCTGCTGGCCAACGGCGTGAAGGCCGCCGCCCTGCACGGCGGCAAGTCCCAGCCGCAGCGCAACCGGGTGCTCGACCAGTTCCGCGACGGCCACGTCACCGCGCTGATCGCCACCAACGTCGCGGCCCGCGGCATCCACATCGACGGCCTCGACCTGGTCGTCAACGTCGATCCGCCGATCGACCACAAGGACTACCTGCACCGCGGCGGCCGCACCGCCCGGGCCGGCGAGTCCGGCACCGTCGTCACGCTCGTCCTGCCGGACCAGCGGCGCGAGGTCAGCCGGCTGCTGACGGTGGCCGGGATCCGTCCCACCACCACGAAGATCCGCCCGGGCGACGTCGAGCTCACCCGGATCACCGGTGCCCGCACCCCGAGCGGCGTGCCGGTCACCGTGGCCGTGCCCGCCCCGGCCGCGCCGGTCCAGGCCGCCGGCGAGGGCGGGGGCGCCGGGAAGAGCGCCTCCCCGCGCCGACGCTCCGGCAAGCGCTCCGGGCTGCCGACCGACGTCGACATGAACGGCAACCCGCGCCGGCCCCGGCCCAAGCAGCGCACCGGCGCCGCGGGCGGCGGGCAGGGCGGCGCGTCGCGCCAGGCGGCCGGCTTCATCGGCCGCTCCTCCGGGCGGGCGAAGCCGGGCAGCGGCTCCCAGTCCGGCTCCAACTACGGCACCGGTCGTCAGCGCCGCCAGGGCGACTGACCGACCCGGCTCCCGACGGCCCGGCTCCCCTTCGAGGGGGAGCCGGGCCGTTCGCATGTGCTTCCGGCGGCTCGGGCGGCTCCGGGGGCGTCGAGGGCCTTCCGGGCTGGAACCAGGCCATGACGCGTTGACGGTGGACGGTCGATCGTGGAGGCTGACGGGCGACCCGCCCTGGCCTGTCGGACCGTCAGATCGACGTCGGGGCAGGCGGGTTGACCGATTCGAGCCACCGGCCACGGAAGGAACCCCTCGATGCGTCGCACCTCCGCCCTGCTCTCCGCCGCCGCCGTCCTCGGCGCGGCCGCCTCGCTCTGCGCACCGGCCGTCGCGGCCCCGGCCCCGGCCCCGCTGACCGTCGTCGCGGCCCCGGCCGCGGCCGGCTGCCAGGCCTATGTCGTCCCCTCGATCAACAATGCGGCGGGCACCTGTACCGGGATCGATCCGCGGCAGAGCTGGGCCGTCATCGCCACCTGCGAGTACTGGAACCCCACCCACACCGAGCGGACCACCCGGGGCACCTCCAGCCCCCTGAAGGTCGGCGACGGCACCGCGTACGCCCCGTGCGCCCTCACCGAGACCGTCGTGTTCCCCTTCATCCACTACGGCGAGCTGATCCCGACCGGTCCGGTCGGCCCGATCACCGGGTACGCGGACAAGTGCGTGGACGTGAAGGGCGCCAGCAGCGCCGACCGCACCCCGGTGCAGATCTGGGACTGCAACGGCAGCAACGCCCAGAAGTGGAAGATCGCCGAGGACGGCACGGTCCGGGCCTTCAACCGGTGCCTGGATGTCGCCGGCGGGGCGACGGCCAACGGCACCAAGGTCCAGCTGTACACCTGCAACGGCACCGGCGCCCAGCAGTGGCGGGTGCGGGCGGACGGCTCGATCCTCAATCCGGTGTCCGGCCGCTGCCTGGACGATCTGGGCTTCTCCACCACCAACGGCAACCAGCTCGGCATCTGGGACTGCAACGGCGCCGCCAACCAGGTCTGGCACGTCCCCGCCTGACAGTTCCGGCTCCGTGCGCGCGGCCGCGGGCCGGTGGTTTCCGGACGGATCGTCCGGGGCCTCGGCCTGCGGCCGCTTTCGCGCATCCGTTCGTACCGCTGCCCGTCCGTGGACGGACCGTTGGCGTGATCACTTCCCCGCGATGTTGACCGTGGCCGTACATCACCCCGAAGCTTCACGCGGCCCCCACAACCGGTACACCGTCATCACGGTTCCGGTCGGCGGGCTGACCGGTTCATCGTCTTCGGAAGGACCTTCCCGATGCGTCGTACCGCCGCGCTCCTCGGCGCTGCCGCCCTGCTGGGCGGAGCCGCCGCCCTCGCCACGCCCGCCGCCGCCGCCCCGGCCGCGGCCAACTGCTACTCCTACGCCGGAGGTTGGAACGCCTACGGCGTCTGCAACGGCAGCGACCCGCTCCAGGGCTGGTACGTCACCGTCACCTGCCAGTCCTGGAACGCCAACCACACCGTGCCGTTCTACCGCACCGCCATCGGCGGCCTGGTGTTCGGCGACGGCACCTCGGTCGCCTCCTGCGGGATCAACGACACCCTGAGCTTCCCGAACATCGTCTACGCCGGCCGCCTCCCCACCCAGCCCGCCGGTCCGGTCGGCCAGATCACCGGCTACGCGGACAAGTGCGTGGACGTGAAGGGTGCCAGCGGCGCCGACCGCACCCCCGTCCAGATCTACGACTGCAACGGCACCAACGCCCAGCAGTGGAAGATCGCCGTGGACGGCACCGTCCGGGCCTTCAACAAGTGCCTGGACGTCACCGGCGCGGGCACGGCCAACGGCACCAAGGTCCAGCTGTACACCTGCAACGGCACCGGCGCCCAGCAGTGGCAGGTCCGCGCGGACGGCTCGATCCTCAACCCGGCGTCCGGCCGCTGTCTCGACGACCTGGGCTTCTCCACGGAGAACGGCAACCAGCTCGGCATCTGGGACTGCAACGGCGCCGCCAACCAGGTCTGGCACGTCCCCGCCTGACGCGTCGCTCTCCCCGATCCCTCGTCACCGCTACCCAGGAGCTTCCCCGTGCGTCGTACCGCCACCGTGTTCGCCACCGCCCTGCTCGCCGGAGCCGCCGCGCTCCTCACCGCGCCCGCCACCGCCAATGCCACCGGAAGTGCCCCGGCCGCCCCCGCCGCCGCCCCCGCCGCCCTGACCGCCGGCAGCTGTACCGTCACCCGGGCCGGCCTCGGCTTCCTCGGCACCTGTACGGACATCGACCCCATGCAGACCTGGCGAGTCGCCGGCACCTGCATGACCATCGGGACCAACGGGTTCCCCGTGTACTCGGCGGCCAACGGCAGCTGGGTCACCGGCAACACCCGCGCCACCGCCACCTGTTTCGGTACCGCGATGCCGCAGTCCGGCTGGATCGTCTCCGGCCCCGCCGTCCCGGCCGGTCCGGTGGGGCAGATCAGCGGCTACGCGAACAAGTGCGTGGACGTGCGCGGCGGCATCAACGGCAACGGCACCCCGGTCCAGATCTGGGACTGCCTGGGCAACGCCGCCCAGACCTGGAAGGTCGGTACCGACGGCACCGTCCGCGCTTTCGGCAAGTGCCTGGACGTGCAGGGCGGCAACACCGGCAACGCGACCCTGGTGCAGATCTACGACTGCAACGGTTCCGGTGCCCAGCAGTGGCAGGCCCGGGCGGACGGCTCGCTGCTCAACCCGCAGTCCGGCCGCTGCCTGGACGACCTGGGCTACTCGACCACCAACGGCAACCAGCTCGGCATCTGGGACTGCAACGGCGCCGCCAACCAGGTCTGGCACCTGCCGGTCTGACGCGTCGCCGCCCTGCCTCCACCACCCCCTAGGAGTCTCCCCGTGCGTCGTATCGCCGCCATGTTCGCCACCGCTCTGCTCGCGGGAGCCGCCGCGCTGACCGCGCCCGCCGCCCAGGCGGCCGGGGGTACCGCCCCGCAGGCCGCACCGCCCGCACCGGTCGCGGACGCCGTGGCCGCCGAGAACTGCTCTCTCAGGTACTCGGGCTCCGGCAGCGTCGTCGGGACCTGCACCGGCCTCGACCCCGAGCAGGCCTGGACCGTCGCGGGCATGTGCCAGGAGTTCCCCAACGGTGTCCCCGTCCCCTCGGGGTACTCGAGTTCCTGGAGCACCGGTGACGGCGTCGTCAGCGGGGTCTGCTTCGAGGGCGGGATCCTGGTCTGGTCCAAGATCACCTTCGGGCCCAAGCCGGTGGCCGGACCCAGGGGTCCGATCACCGGGTACGGGAACAAGTGCGTCGACGTCCGCTACGGCAGCAACGCCAACGGCACCCCGGTCCAGATCTACGACTGCCTGGGCAATGCCGCCCAGACCTGGAAGGCCGCCGTGGACGGCACCGTCCGGGCCCTCGGCAAGTGCCTGGACGTCCGGGGCGGCGTGACCGACATCGGCACCCCGGTGCAGATCTACGACTGCAACGGCGGCGGCGCCCAGCAGTGGCGGGCCCGGCCCGACGGCTCGCTGTTCAACCCGATGTCCGGCCGCTGCCTGGACCTGTTCGCGTACAACACCGGCAACGCGAGCCCGATCGTGATCTGGGACTGCAACGGCGCCGCCAACCAGGTCTGGCACCTGCCGGCCTGACGCACGGCAACCCCGCCCTCACTACCTTCTGGGAGTCTCCCCGTGCGTCGTACCGTCACCATGTTTGCCACCGCCCTGCTCGCCGGGGCCGCCGCGCTGACCGCGCCCGCCGCCCACGCGGCCGGGAGCACCCCGGCCGCGGGGGCGCCTGCCGCCGTCGCCGGTTCGGCCGCCGACAACTGCTCCGTCACCACCGTCGCCGGGGGCTTCTCCGCCACCTGTACGGGCATCGACCCGATGCAGACCTGGGCCATCGCGGGTACCTGTACGAGGTACGACTGGGGCCTCGAAGAGATGGTCTACACGCCGGCTTCGACGTCCGTGGCCACCGGCAACACCACCAGCAGGGCTTCGTGCCTCGGCGGATCGAACCCCTGGCGGGGGTCCGTCGTGTTCGGTCCGACCGTCCCGGCCGGTCCGGTCGGACCGATCACCGGCTACGGAAGCAAGTGCGTCGACGTCCGCTACGGCAGCAACGCCAACGGCACCCCGGTGCAGATCTACGACTGCCTGGGCAACGCCGCCCAGACCTGGAAGGTCGCCGTCGACGGCACCGTCCGCGCGCTCGGCAAGTGCCTGGACGTGCAGGGCGGCAACACCGCCATCGGCACCCCGGTGCAGATCTACGACTGCAACGGCGGCGGCGCCCAGCAGTGGCGGGCGCGGCCCGACGGCTCGCTGTTCAACCCGATGTCCGGCCGCTGCCTGGACCAGTTCGCTTACTCCACCACCAACGGGGGCGCGATCGTGATCTGGGACTGCAACGGCGCCGCCAACCAGGTCTGGCACCTGCCGGTCTGACCGGCGTCCCCGCGTCCGTCCCGTCCCGTCCCATCCCCTCTGCACTCCACAGGAGTCCTCCGTGCGTCGTACCGCCACCGTGCTCGCCACCGCCCTGCTCGCCGGGGCCGCCGCGCTGACCGCGCCCGCCGCCAATGCCGCCGGGAGCGGCCCGCAGGTCACGCCGCCCGCGCCGGTCGCGGACGCCGTGGCCGCCGAGAACTGCTCGCTCTCCGGCCGGATCACCGCCGTTGTCGGGACCTGTACGGGCCTCGATCCGCGGCAGACCTGGGGCATCTCGGGCTATTGCCAGGAAATCGTGAACGGCTTCCCTGTCATCGAGCCGCTCTGGTCTGCTGGGCCGGGCACCGGTGACGGCTCCGTCGTCGCCACCTGCATCTACGGCGGGTGGGTGGCCTCCGCCCGGATCGTCTTCGGGCCCAAGCCCCTGGCCGGCTAGACCGGCCCGGTACCACCCCGTCCGTCTCCGGGACTGTGACGGCTGCGCCGACCGGGTCCGGCGCCTGCCGGTCCGACCTCCGCTCAGCCCCGGCCCAGGGCGCCGCGGGCCAGGGTGGCGAGGCCGGCGGTGATCCGTTCCGGAGTGATGCCGCGGTCCCGCTGGTGGCGGAACAGCTCGGGGGCGAGCGGGGCGAGCAGCTGGTCGGCCAGGACCTCCGGGTCCGGCCGGCCGGCCTCGCGCACCAGGTGGGCGACGTGCAGCCGCCAGAAGGCGTGGGCGCCTGTCCGGTAGCGGGCCTCGCCGGTCTCGGCGCCGAGCACCAGGTGGACGTGGGTCTCCAGCAGTTCGACCATCGCCGCGTAGAAGGCGGCCAGCCGCTCCGCCGGGGAGGGGGCCGTCCCGGCGGCCGGGTCGCCGGGCCCGAGCGGCGGGCCGCCGCGCAGCAGCCGTTCCTGCAGGGCGCGTTCGTGCTCGTCGAGCAGGGCGCGGGCGATCGAGGCGCGGTCGGGGTAGCGGCGGTAGAGCGTGCCTCGGCCGATGCCGGCGGCCCGGGCGATGTCGTCCATGGTGACGGAGGCCGGGTCGCCGTCCGCGAAGAGCCGCTCGGCGGCGGCCAGCACCTTGGCGCGGTTGCGGGCGGCGTCGGCCCGTTCGCGGGGCGGCGGGCCGTCGGCCAGGGGGAGCTCGGTGGTCATGGGGAGCAACGGTAGAACGAAGGCACCTCCAAGGGAAGTGGACACGATGTCCGCTTCCCTTTACTGTTGGGCGCGTCGACAAGTGGACGCTGTGTCCGCTTAAGTCGACGGTACCGTCCCGCCCAGACCGCCCCGGGGGTTCACCGTGTCCCACCTCCTGCACCTCGACAGCAGCGCGCGCACCGACTCCTTCACCCGCCGCCTCGGCGCCGCCTTCGCCGACGCCTGGAGCGCCGGCGGCGGCGAGGTCACCCATCGCGACCTCGCCGCCGACCCCGTCCCGCCCGTCCGCGAGGGCTGGACCCGGATCTGCGACACCCTCCAGCGCGAGGAGATCACCGACCCCGCCCGCTACCCCGAGGCGGTCCGCACCGATCAGGAGCAGGAGGCCTGGGCCGTGGTCCGGCCGCTGCTCGACGAACTCCTCGCGGCCGACGCCGTCCTGGTCGGCGCGCCGATGTACAACTACGGCATCCCGTCCGCGCTCAAGGCCTGGATCGACCAGGTCACCTTCCCCCGGATGGTGCTCGCGCCGCGCAAGTTCGTGGTGGTCGCCGCCCGCGGCGGCGCCTACGGCCCGGGCACCCCGCGCGAGCCCTACGACCACAACGGCCGCTACCTGACCGACTTCTTCCGCGGCCACTACGCGGTCGAGGACACCGAGGTGATCGCCGCCGAACTCGTCAACTCCCTGGTCGACCCGGCCCTGGCCGGGCGGCTCGGGCAGCACCGCGAGTCGCTGGCAGACGCGCTGTACCGGGCCGGCGAACTCGGCACCAAGCTGGTCGGCTACCGCGTCCCGAGGGAGGACTGAGCGCCGTGCCGTGGCTCTGGCTGCTGCTCGCGGGGGTGGTGGAGGTCGCCTGGGCGCAGTCGATCGAACCGACCCGGGGATTCACCCGCCTCCCGCAGAGCGCCCTGTGCCTCGCCCTCATGCTGGCCGCGGTCTACCTGCTCTCCCGCGCCCTCCAGGACCTCCCGGTCGGCCCCGGCTACGCCGTCTTCACCGGCATCGGCACCGTCGGCACCGTCCTGACCGCCCTCACCGTCCGCCACGAGGTCCCGTCCCCCACCACTTTCGCCGGCCTCGCCCTGATCACCGCGGGCCTGATCACGGTCCACCTGGGGTCGGCGGGCCACTGAAGCACGGCGACGTCCGAGAGCCGTCGAACCCCGAGCCGGGTTCGACGGCTCCGCTCCCTCAGTCGGGCAGCAGTCGGAAGGCGGCGATGTGCCGAGGCCGGACGACGCTGAAATGCCGGCGGTCCAGCGTCGCGATCTCGGTCAGGCCGAGCCGCTCGGCGACGGCGACCACCGAAGCATCCGCTGCACCGAGCGGGAAATCGGCGTAGGTCTCGACGAGCTCGGCCATCCGTGTGAGGTCGGCGTCGGTGATCTCGGCCTGCCGCAGCTCCCCGGCCGCGACGGCCCGCAGGAAGGAGGCCTCGGCCTTGCTGCTCATGTCACGTTCGACGAGGTAGCACACCTCGGTGACCACGTACGGGGTGACGAGCAGTTCGCCGGAGTAGCTGTCGAAGAACCGTGTGCACCGCACGTGGTTGGAGTCGGTGGCGGCAAGGGGCCACCAGAGGGCCGGTGTCGACCAGGATCACTCGTCGACTCCCCTGAGCTCGGACCGGATGATCCGCTTGGCCTCGGAGCCGAGGTCAGGATTGGCACTCACTCCTATGCCGGTGAAGCTCAGCCGATGGCGTGGCGGGACCTCGCCCTCGCCCACCAGACGGAGGGCGTGGCGGCGGACTTCCTCGGCCTGCTCCGGGTCCAGCCGGTCGATGAGGTCATGGAGCTCGGGGTAGTGGTCGTGGGCGACGCTCATGGCCTCACGATACTGCCGTCGGGGCTGGGCCCGGGGCCCGTTCAGGCGGTGAGGGCCCGGTGGGTGCGGGCCGCCGGGTGGGTCGCCGTGCCGGTCGCCGCGTGGGCCTCGTCGTAGCGGGTGAGGAGCAGCCGGGCCAGCTCGGGGGTGGGGGCGAGGACGTCGGCGAGGTGGTCGGCGGCGGCCTCGGTGGCGGCCTCGGCGATGCGATCGGGGAGCAGGCCGGGGGCGAGCAGGTAGGGGGAGACGGCGACCCGCTCGACGGCCGGGGTGCGGCGCAGGGCGGCGACGGCGTCGGGGACGCGGGGCCCGCCGGCGGAGGCGTAGGCGACCTCGACGGCGGCCCAGCCGCGGGTGCGGCGCCATTCGGCGGCGACCGCCCTGGTGGCGGCGTCGGCGGCCGGGTCGGAGGAGCCGGCGGCGGCGAGGACGACGCCGGTGCGGGCGCGCACGGCAGGGGAGGCGAGTTCCGGCGCGGCCTCGGTGAGGCGGCGGTCGAGCGCGGCGAGCAGCAGCGGTGACGGCCCGAGCACGTCCGCGAGCGGCAGGTCGGCACCGGCCGTGCGCAGCGCGGCGGGGATGTCGTGCTTGGCGTGGAAGGCCCGGTTGAGCAGCAGCGGGACGGCGATCGCGGGGCGGTCGAGCCGGGCGGTGACCTGCGGGATCCGCGGTGCGCAGTGGTCCAGGTAGGCGGTGGCGACGTCCAGGCCGGGACGCAGCGCCCGGAGGTGGCCGACGAGGGCGGCGACCGCGGCGGCGTGCCGGGGGTCGCGGCTGCCGTGGGCGATCAGCAGCAGGGCGGGGCTGCCCGCCGCCACCGGGGTGGCGGGGGCGGCGGACAGCCGTCGTTCGGTCATGCGGGAGGGCCTTACTTGACGGCGGCCAGCAGGCCGCGGTTGCGCAGGACCCGGCGCTCGACCGGGGTGAAGACCAGCAGTTCGATGGCGATGCCGACGAACAGGATCAGGATGATGCCGAGCAGCACGCCCGCCATGTCGGAGAACTCGCGCTGGTTCTCCAGGAACCGGCCGAGGCCGAGGCCCAGGTCGGGGGAGGAGGCGACGAGTTCGGCAGCCATCAGCGAGCGCCAGGAGAAGGCCCAGCCCTGCTTGAGTCCGGCGAGGTAGCCGGGCAGTGCGGCCGGCAGCAGGATGTGCCGGGCCCCGGCGAGGCCGGTGGCGCCGATGGTGCGGCCGGCCCGCAGGAACAGCGGCGGCACCTGGTCGATGCCGGAGACCAGGCCGTTGGCGATCGAGGGGACGGCGCCGAGCAGGATGACGGCGTACATCATCGAGTCGTTGATGCCGAGCCAGATGACCGCGGCGGGCACCCAGGCGACCGAGGGCAGCGACTGGAGGCCGGAGAGGACCGGGCCGACCGCGGCGCGCACCGGCCTGACCCGGGAGACCAGCAGGCCGATCGGGGTGCCGATGAGCAGGGCGACCACGAAGCCGGACAGTCCGCGCCAGACGCTGGTCCAGATGATCGAGAACAGCGTGCCCTGGTACCAGAGGTCCGTGGCGGCGTTCCAGACGTCGAGCGGGCTGGGGAGCTTGTACGCGGTGGTGACGTGCAGGCTGTAGGCGGCCTGCCAGAGGGCCAGCACCAGGAGGACGCCGAGCAGCGGCGGCAGGACCTTCTGCCGCAGCGTCTCGGCGGTGGAGTTGCGCTGGGTGACGACCGCGTCCAGCGCGTCCAGCCCGGCCTCGACGCCGGCGAAGTCGGCGACGATACCGCCGTGGCCCGACCCGGCCTTGGTGGTGATGTCAGTGCTGGCCATGGCGGCGGATCTCCCCACGCAGTTCTTCGGTGATCTCGATGGACAGGTCCGCCACGCCGGCGGACTCGATCCGGCGGGGCTGCGGGAGGTCGATCGTCCACTCCTTGGCGACCCGGCCGGGCCGGGAGGAGAGCAGCACCACGCGCTGGGCGAGCCGGACGGCCTCCCGCACGTTGTGGGTGACGAAGAGGACCGACAGCTTCTGCTCGGCCCAGATCCGGGTGATCTCGTTGTGCAGGACGTCGCGGGTGATGGCGTCGAGGGCGGCGAACGGCTCGTCCATGAGCAGCACCTGGCTGCCCTGGGCGAGGGCGCGGGCCAGGGCGACGCGCTGGCGCATGCCGCCGGACAGCTCGTGCACCCGCTTGCCGTAGGAGTCCTGGAGCCGGACGAGTTCGAGCAGGCGCTCGGCCTCGGGGCGGCGTTCGGCGCGGGGCGTGCCGGCGAGCTTGAGGGCGAGTTCGATGTTCTTGCCGGCGGTGAGCCAGGGGAAGAGCGCGTGCTCCTGGAACATCAGCGCGGGGCGTCCGCCGGGGACCTCGATGCTGCCCGCGGTGGGCTTGTCGAGGCCGGCGACCAGGTTGAGCAGGGTGGACTTGCCGCAGCCCGAGGCGCCGAGCAGCGTGACGAACTCGCCCGGGGCGACGTCGAGGGTGATGTCGTCCAGGACGTGGGTCTGTGCGCCGGGGCGGCCGAAGGTCTTGTGCACGTGCGAGATCCGGACGGCGGGGGCACCGTCGAGGGTGCCGACGCCGCCGGCGTCGTTCGAGGTGGTCAGTGCCGGGCTCATTCCGGGCACCTCCTGCGTGATTGGTCTGGCATCTGGCGTCGAGGGAGCGGGGCCGAGGGCCGGGCCCCGCCCGGCCGTGCTCGGGGCATCGAGCGGGCATCGGACGGACGGGCGGGGGCCGGACCTCGGGGTTTCGGGCGCGGTACTGCGGTACGGCGGGCGCTACTTGGCGCCGAGGCCGGCGTCCGCGACGGGGCTCTGCCCCTTCTCCTTCAGCACCTTGTTGAGCAGGGTGAGGTCGTAGATGCCGTTCAGGTTCGGCTTCTTGAGCAGGCCCGCGGTGACCGCGTTGTCCGCCTCGGTCTGCAGGGTGGCGGCCAGCGGGTCGTCCAGGAAGTCGATGTCGGCCCAGGCCGGGTCGAGGATGGCGGGCTCCAGGGCGTTGCCGGCCTCCTTCTTGATCGCCTCGTTGGCGGTGGCCTTGGCCTTGTCCGGGTTGGCCTTGATGTAGGCGTTGGTGGTCACCGAGCCGCGCAGCACGGCCTCGACCACGTCGGGGTGCTCGGCGAGGAACTTCTGCGAGACGATGATGTTGGTGATCACGAACTTCTTGTCCGGCCAGATGTCCTTCTCGTTGAGGAGGACCTTCGCGCCGAGGGTGACCAGCTTGGAGGCGGTCGGCTCGGGCACCCAGGCGGCGTCGATGGAGCCCTGCTTGTAGGCGTCCGGGGTGACCTTGTTGTCGGAGCGGACCACGCTGACGTCGCCGGCGCCGGACTGGGCGTCGACCTTGAAGCCCTTGCCGGCCAGGTAGTTGAGCAGTGCCACGTCCTGGGTGTTGCCCAGCTGCGGGGTGGCGATCTTCTTGCCCTTGAGGTCGTCCAGCGAGGCGACCTTGTCCGGGTTGGCGACCAGCTTGACGCCGCCGGAGGCCGAACCGCCGATGATCTTCAGCGACTTGCCCTCGGACTTGGTGAAGCCGTTGATCGCCGGGGAGGGGCCGATCCAGCCGATGTCGATGGAGCCGGCGTTGAGCGCCTCGATCTCGGCCGGGCCCGCGTTGAAGACCTGGGTCTTGATCTGGGTGGCGCCCAGCTCCTTCTGGAATATGCCGTCCTGGAGGCCGACCAGCGGGGTGCCGTGGGTGAGGTTGGCGAAGTAGCCGATCCGCACGGTGTCGGCGGAGAGCTTGGCCGCGGTGCCGCTGGAGGCGGAATCACCGGCGGGGGCGGCGGTGTTGGTCTTCTTGTCGTCGTTCTTGGAACCGTAGCTGCAGGCGGAGAGCAGCGCGACGGCGGTGAGGCCGGCCACGGCGGCGACGGCGGAGCGTCTGATCCGGCCGGAGAGGGGGCGAGTGGCCGGATGCGGGTCGTGGCCGTGCGACAGTGCCTGGTTCGGTGCCATGGTGAGTCCTGTTCGCGGACGGACCGTCAGGAGGCGGTCTCGGGGCGGAAGTTCGGTCAAGGTTGTGCTTGCGGCACCCGTGCGGGGTGCCGGGCAAGCCGGGCCGGCCTGCGGTCGGGGCAGTCGGCCCGGTGACAGGGCGCTTCTCAGCCCTGTCGGCCCGCACATCGCGTCAGGCCGCCCTGGCCGCTGCCGAGGACGCCGCTGCCGATGCGGCCGCCTTCCTTGTCCATGCCCGAGAACGCCTCGCTGGGCATCAGACCCAGTCCTCCTCGTCGGGTTCGCTGTCGTCGGTGTCGGTGCTGCCGACGGTTCCAAAGGCCTCGCCCGCCATGCCGGCGGTGAGGGTGGTGCCGTCGGCCGGGTCGATCAGCAGGAACGATCCGGTCCGGCGGTTGTCCGTGTAGTCGTCGAGCGCCAGCGGTTCGGCGGTGCGCAGCACCACGTGGCCGATGTCGTTGACGTTCAGGCCGTCGGCGCCGGAGCGCTGTTCGAGGGTGTCGATGTCGATCCGGTAGCTGATGTCCTTGACCAGCGCCCGGACCGTGCGGGTGGTGTGCTTGAGCAGCACCTTGTCGCCGGCCCGCAGCGGACGCTCGTTGAGGTGGCTGACGGTGGCCTCGATGTCCTTGGTGGGGACGGGGGCCGGGCCGGCCGCGATGAGGTCGCCGCGGGAGATGTCGATGTCGTCGGCCAGGCGCACGGTGACCGACTGGGGGGTCCAGGCGATGTCGGTGGCGCGGCCGAGCACGTCGATACCGGTGACGGTGGTGGTGTGGCCGGAGGGCAGCACGGTGACCGGGTCGCCGACCCGCAGCACGCCGGAGGCCAGCTGGCCCGCGTAGCCGCGGTAGTCCGGGTGCTCCTCGGTCTGCGGGCGGATCACGTACTGGACCGGGAAGCGGGTCGGCTCGGCGCTCGGGTCGCTGCCGACCGGGACCGTCTCCAGGTGCTCCAGCAGGGTCGGGCCGCCGTACCAGTCCATGTGCGCGGAGGGCTCGACGACGTTGTCCCCGGCGAGCGCGGAGATCGGGACCGCGAGCACGTCCCCGATGCCGAGCGAGGCCGCGTAGGCGGTGAACTCGGCGGCGATGGCGGCGAAGACCGGCTCCGCGTAGTCGACCAGGTCCATCTTGTTGACGGCGAGCACGACGTGCGGCACCCGCAGCAGGGCGGCGACGGCGGCGTGCCGGCGGGTCTGCTCGACCACGCCGTTGCGGGCGTCGACCAGGACGACGGCCAGCTCGGCGGTGGAGGCGCCGGTGACCATGTTGCGGGTGTACTGCACGTGGCCCGGGGTGTCGGCGAGGATGAACCGCCGCCGGGGGGTGGCGAAGTAGCGGTAGGCGACGTCGATGGTGATGCCCTGCTCGCGCTCGGCCCGCAGGCCGTCGGTGAGCAGCGCCAGGTCCGGTGTCTCCTGGCCGCGGCTGAGGGAGACGCGCTCGACGGCCTCCAGCTGGTCGGCGAGCACCGACTTGGAGTCGTGCAGCAGCCGGCCGACCAGGGTGGACTTCCCGTCGTCGACGGAGCCGGCGGTGGCGAAGCGCAGCAGCGAGGTGGCGGTGCCGGTCTGGGTCGTGCCGGTCGGGGTGGTGCTCATTAGAAGTATCCCTCGCGCTTGCGGTCTTCCATCGCGGCCTCGGAGAGCTTGTCGTCGGCCCGGGTGGCGCCGCGCTCGGTGAGGCGGCTGGCGGCGATCTCGGCGATGACGGCCCGGATGGTGGCGGCGTCGGAGTCGACGGCGCCGGTGCAGGACATGTCGCCGACGGTGCGGTAGCGGATCAGCCGCCGCTCGACCGGCTCGTCGTCCCTGGGCCCGCCCCACTCGCCGGCGGTCAGCCACATGCCGCCGCGGGCGAAGACGTCGCGCTCGTGGGCGTAGTAGATCTCGGGGAGGTCGATGGACTCGCGCTCGATGTACTGCCAGACGTCCAGCTCGGTCCAGTTGGAGAGCGGGAAGACGCGCACGTGCTCGCCGGCGGCGTGCCGGCCGTTGTAGAGCGACCACAGCTCGGGGCGCTGGCGGCGCGGGTCCCAGGCGCCGAACTCGTCGCGCAGGGAGAAGACGCGCTCCTTGGCGCGGGCCTTCTCCTCGTCGCGCCGGCCGCCGCCGAAGACGGCGTCGAAGCGGCCCTTCTCGATGGCGTCGAGCAGCGGGACGGTCTGCAGTGGGTTGCGGGTGCCGTCCGGGCGCTCGCGCAGCCGGCCGTCGTCGATGAAGTCCTGGACCGAGGCGACGTGCAGGCGCAGGTTGTGCTCGGCCGCCACGCGGTCCCGGTAGGCGATGACCTCGGGGAAGTTGTGGCCGGTGTCGACGTGCAGCAGCGAGAAGGGGATCGCGGCCGGCCGGAAGGCCTTGAGCGCCAGGTGCAGCATGACGATGGAGTCCTTGCCGCCGGAGAACAGGATCACCGGGCGCTCGAACTCCCCCGCGACCTCGCGGAAGATGTGCACCGACTCGGCCTCCAGCGCGTCCAGGTGGGACAGCGCGAAGGGCCCCTCTGAATTCTGGTTGGGGTCGTCGGTACGGAGCGGGCTGTCCGTCGCGGTGGTCATGCCAGGCCCCTCTCGGTCAGGAAGACGTGCAGCTCGGCGGCGGAGTCGGCCACCTCGCGTCCCTGGGTCTGCAGCCGCAGCTCCGGGTTCTCCGGGGCCTCGTACGGGTCGTCGACGCCGGTCAGGCCGGAGATCTCGCCGGCCGCCTGCTTCGCGTACAGCCCCTTGACGTCGCGCTCGGCGCAGAGCTCGACCGGGGTGGCGACGTGGATCTCCAGGAACGCGGTGCCGTTGGCGGTGTGCCGTTCGCGGACCGCCGCGCGGGAGTCCGCGAACGGCGCGATCACCGGGGCGAGCACCTTGACGCCGTTGGCGGCGAGCTTCTCGGCGACGAAGCCGATCCGGGTGACGTTGGTGTGGCGGTCCTCGCGGCTGAAGCCGAGGCCCTTGGAGAGGAACTCGCGGATCTCGTCGCCGTCCAGGACCTCGACCTTGTGGCCCTCGGCGCGCAGCCGGTCGGCCAGGGCGAAGGCGAGCGTGGTCTTGCCCGCGCTCGGGAGCCCGGTCAGCCACACGGTGGCGCCGCGCTCGCAGGGACCGGCCGCGGGGGCCGCCTCTGCGGCTCCGGCGGCGGCCGGGGTGTCGGCTGTGGTCACGGTGGAAGTCCTTAGAACGGTGGGTCTGCGGTGGTCTGTGGTGGCTGGTGGGCCGGGTCTAGAGGTGGATGCCGCACTCGGTCTTGCCGGAGCCGGACCAGCGGCCGGACCTGGCGTCCTCGCCCTCGCCCGGCTTGCGGGTGCAGGAGAGCGGCGAGCAGCCGATCGAGGTGTAGCCCTCCCACAGCAGCGGGTTGAGCAGCACGCCGTTGGCGTTGACGTAGGCGTCCACGTCCTCCTGCGTCCAGCGGGCGATCGGGGCGAGCTTGACCTTGCGGCGCCGGGGGTCCCAGGAGACCACCGGGGTGTTCGCGCGGGTCGGCGACTCGTCGCGGCGCAGTCCGGTGGCCCAGGCGTCGTAGCCGCCGAGGCCCCGGTTCAGCGGCTCGACCTTCCGCAGCGCGCAGCACTGGTCCGGGTCGCGGTCGTGCAGCTCCGGCCCGTACCGGGCGTCCTGCTCGGCCACGGTCAGCGCCGGGGTGAGCGTGATGACGTTGACCGGCATGGTCGCGGCCACCGCGTCCCGGGTGCCGATGGTCTCCGCGAAGTGGTAGCCGGTGTCCAGGAACACCACGTCCACCCCGGGGAACACCGAGGAGGCCAGGTGGGCGACGACCGCGTCCTCCATCGAGGAGGTGACGCAGAAGCGCTTGCCGAAGGTGTCGGCGGCCCAGCGCAGGATCTCCTGCGGCTCGGCCTCCTCCAGCTCGCGGCCGGCCGCGGTGGCCAGCTCCTCGAAGTCAGTCGTCGTGCCGGTCACTCCGGTTACCCCCATTGCTCGGTGACAGCAGGCCGAGGAACTTCAACTGGAAGGCCCGGCGGCACCCGTGGCATTCCCAGGCGCCGTGCCCGGCCTCGGACGGACGCAGGTCCTCGTCCCCGCAGTACGGGCAGAAGAAGGGGGCGGCACGCTCGCTCATGCGGCCACCTCGCTGCGCTCGGCGGTCGCTTCGCGAGACACGCACCTGCTCATGGTGAGCTCGCTCCGCTCGCTCACGACAACTGCTCCTCGCTGGCCCGGGCCGTCCACTGGGCGAAGCGCTCGCCCTCGGCGCGGTCCTCCTGGTACCGGGTCAGGACGCGCTCGACGTAGTCGGGCAGGCCGTCCTTGGTGACCTTGAGGCCGCGGACCTTGCGGCCGAAGCCGGCCTCCAGTCCGAGCGCGCCGCCCAGGTGCACCTGGTAGCCCTCGACCTGGTTGCCCTGCTCGTCCGTCACCAGCTGGCCCTTGAGACCGATGTCCGCGACCTGGATGCGGGCGCAGGCGTTCGGGCAGCCGTTGATGTTGATGGTCAGCGGCTCGGTGAACCCGGGCAGCCGCTGCTCCAGCTCGTCGATGAGCGTGCGGCCGCGCTCCTTGGTCTCGACGATGGCGAGCTTGCAGTACTCGATGCCGGTGCAGGCCATGGTGCCGCGGCGGAACGGCGAGGGGGTGACCCGCAGGTCCAGTGCCTCCAGGCCGGCCACCAGGGACTCGACCCGGTCCTCGGCGATGTCGAGCACGATCATCTTCTGCTCGGCGGTGGTGCGCAGCCGGTCGCTGCCGTGGGCCTCGGCGAGGTCGGCGATCTGCCCGAGCAGCTTGCCGTCGACCCGGCCGACCCGGGGCGCGAAGCCGACGTAGTAGCGGCCGTCCTTCTGCCGGTGCACGCCGACGTGGTCGCGCCAGCGGCCGCTCGGCTCCGCCGGGGCGGGGCCGTCGACCAGCTTGTACTTGAGGTACTCGTCCTCCAGCACCTGGCGGAACTTCTCGGTGCCCCAGTCGGCGACCAGGAACTTCAGCCGGGCGCGGTTGCGCAGCCGGCGGTAGCCGTAGTCGCGGAAGATGCCGATGACGCCGCCGTAGACGTCGGCGACCTCGTCGAGCGGGACCCAGGCGCCGAGCCGGACGCCGAGCTTGGGGTTGGTGGACAGGCCGCCGCCGACCCAGAGGTCGAAGCCGGGGCCGTGCTCGGGGTGGACCACGCCGACGAAGGCGATGTCGTTGATCTCGTGGGCGACGTCCAGGAGCGGCGAGCCGGAGACGGCGGACTTGAACTTGCGCGGCAGGTTGGAGAAGTCCGTGTTGCCGATGAAGCGGCGCTGGATCTCGTCGATGGCGGGCGTGCCGTCGATGATCTCGTCCTCGGCGACGCCGGCCACCGGGGAGCCGAGGATGACGCGCGGGGTGTCGCCGCAGGCCTCGGTGGTGGACAGGCCGACGGCCTCCAGCTTCTGCCAGATCGCCGGGACGTCCTCGATCCGGATCCAGTGGTACTGGACGTTCTGCCGGTCGGTCAGGTCGGCGGTGTTGCGGCCGTACTCCTCGGAGACCTCGGCGACGGCGCGCAGCTGGGCGACCGTCAGCCGGCCGCCGTCGATCCGGACCCGGAGCATGAAGTACTCGGCGTCGAGCTCGTGCGGGTCCAGGATCGCGGTCTTGCCGCCGTCGATCCCCTCCTTGCGCTGGGTGTAGAGCCCCCACCAGCGCATGCGGCCGCGCAGATCGGCCGGGTCGATCGAGTCGAAGCCCCGCTGGGCGTAGATCGTCTCAATACGTGTCCGCACATTGAGACCGTCGTCGTCCTTCTTGAACTGCTCGTTGGCGTTCAAGGGGGTGTAGTGGCCCATGCCCCACTGGCCCTCGCCGCGGTGACGGGTCACCTTGCGAACCGCGGCGGGGCGGCGCGCGGGGGCGCTCTCGTCCGTGGGCTCGGCGGTCTCGGGGGTGGTGGCCATGGTGAAGTCCTTCGGGGCAGGTGGCTCTGACGCCGGGTTGGTCGCGGGGCGTGCTCGACTCGGCGAAGCTGCTGTGACCTGCGGTTTTCTCAGGACCGGGGGAGCATTCGCGGCGGCCGGGCGGGCGCCTGCGCATCCGCTTCGGCGGGGATGGCGGTGAGGTGGCGCCGGGTGCGGTGGGAGGCGGCGGGGTCGGGCTCAGGTCACCGGACAGATGGCGCTGGACACGCGAAGGAGATCGACGTGCAGTCGACCTACTAGGGTGGTTCCGGCGCTCGGCATGGCAAGAGATTCGCACGGAGCACGGTTCGCGGTCCACTAACGTCCGTATTTTGGACCTCATAGTTTCGGATCGCGAGATGCCGGAGCGTTCCCGCCGCTCCCGCCGACAGCGCCCCGCATCCTCTTCTTTTCCGCTCCCTCGGCGGGCCCGCGTACCGCTCGCGCCATGTCCGCGTAGCGCCGGCGCCACGTCCGCGCGCCGCCCGTGCCGCGCCCGTGCCCCGGGAGAGCGGTCGACCGGTCCGGGCCCGATAACGTTGGGCCTGTGCAAGCAGCAGGCGAAACGACCCGGTCGGCCCCCGAGCGCCCCTCCCGTCGTCGGGGCAAGGGGTCCCGGCGGGCGGCCAAGCAGGCCACCTGGCGGACCACCGTCTGGGCGCTGGTCAAGGACACCACCAACACCTGCGTCGAGTACCGGGTCACCGGGCTCGCCGCCGAGGCGGCGTTCTTCACCCTCCTCTCCATCCCACCGCTGCTGCTCTGCCTGGCCGGCACGCTCGGCTACCTCGACGACTTCCTCGGCGCGGGCACCATCGACAAGCTGAAGGCCGACATCGTCAAGGCGGCCGGCACGGTGCTCTCGGACTCCTCCATCACCCAGGTCGTCCAGCCGCTGCTCCGCCAGGTCTTCGACCAGACCAGGCCGGACCTCATCTCGATCGGCTTCCTGCTGTCGCTCTGGTCCGGATCCCGGGCGCTCTACATCTTCATCGACACCATCACGGTGATGTACGGGCTCGACGGCAAGCGCGGCATCGTCAAGACCCGGCTGATGTCGCTCGGCCTCTACCTCGGCGCGCTGGTGATCGGCTCACTGGTGCTGCCGCTGCTGATGGCCGGGCCCGAGCTGGTGACCAACGCGGTGCCGGAGAGCGGCGGGCTGATCAACGCCGCCTACTGGCCGTTCGCGATCCTGCTCCTGATCGTCTCGCTGACGACGCTCTACCACCTGGCGGTACCGGTCTCCACGCCCTGGCGCGAGGACATCCCCGGCGCGCTGGTCGCCCTGGTGGTGCTGGTCTTCTGCAGCGTCGCGCTGCGCCTCTACCTGGTCAGCTCGATCGAGGGCCACTCGGTGTACGGCTCGCTGGCCGCGCCGGTGGCCGTGCTGCTGTGGATCTTCGTGGTCGCGCTCGCGGTGCTCATCGGCGCCGCCATGAACGCGGCCATAGACCGCCGCTGGCCCACCCTGGAGACCGCCGACGCCCGCGCCGAGAACGAGCGCGCGCACGAGGAGGCCGCCGCCGCCGTGGTCCGCGAGGTGGCCGCCCGGCGCGCCGTCGAACGGGCCCGCCGGGCCCGCGAGCTGGGCCTGGCCGAGGGCGGCGAGGAGGAGTACTGGGAGGAGGACGGCGAGGACGCCGACGTGCCCTCCGAGTACCCCGAGCGGTGGGCCGACGTGCTCGCGGCCGACAACGTCCGGGGCCGGATCACCGCCCGCGGCGGCGGTCCGCACCACCGGCCGGCCCCGCCGCCGCCGGACAGCGACCGGCCCGCCGCGCCGCCGCCCGAGTACCCGCTGCCGAGCCGTCCGCCGAGCCCGCCGTGGGACCGGCGCTGAGCCACCGTGAGGCCGGGGCTGAGTCGCCGTGAGGCCGGGGCTGAGTCGCCGGGGCCTGCCGAACCGCAGGTGGCGCACGGAACGGCAGGTGAAAAACCGGTTGGCAGGGTCGGTGGGGCCCGCTAGCGTGTTGAGCGTCCGGTTCGGGCGGCGCGGTGCGCCGTCCGAGGAGAGAAAGCAGGAGGTGAGTCTCGTGGCCACGATTGCCATGACGGCTGCCCTGGGCAGCGACCGCGTTCACCTCTCCCTGCCGGCCGCCGGCTGACGTAGCCCTTCGCGCACGCAGCCGCAGCAGCCCGGCGGGACCACTTTCCTCCCGAAGGGCCCACTGCGTTGTTCAACGCTGCCTCCGTTCCGTTCTCCTCCTCCTTCCTCTCCACCACCTCCGCCGACGTCGAGGGTTCCGGGTCGGCCGAGCCCGCCGGTTCGCTGGCCGGCTACGGCTGGACCACCGAACTCGACGAGCTGTTCGCACCGCTGGCCGAGGCCGGGCTGGTCCCGGCCCGGATCGTCCGGATCGACCGGGGGCAGTGCGATGCCGTCCTGGTCGACCCCGGGACGGGCGGGCTCCGCACCGTCCGGGCCGACACCCGGCAGGTCGGCGACGCCGACATGATCAACTGCCCGTGCACCGGGGACTGGGTCGCCGTCGACCTCTCGCCCGGCCTGCCCATGCCCGCGGTCGCGGCCCTGCTGCCGCGCTCCACCGCGATCATCCGCAAGGTCGCGGGCAAGCGCTCCGACGGCCAGGTGCTCGCGGCCAACGTCGACACCGTGGTGATCGCCGCCTCGCTCGCCGCCGAGCCCGACCTCGGCCGGATCGAGCGCTTCCTCGCCCTCGCCTGGGAGTCCGGTGCCGAGCCGCTGGTCGTGCTCACCAAGGCCGACCTGGTCGACGACGCCGACTTCATCCGCTCCGACGTCGAGGCCGCCGCGCCCGGTGTCACCGTGCTGGTGGTCAGCGCCGAGACGGGCGAGGGGATCGACGTGCTGCGCGCCTGCACGCCCGGCACCACCGCCGTGCTCGGCCAGTCCGGCGTCGGCAAGTCCACCCTCACCAATGTGCTCGCCGGGGTCGATGTGATGACCGTCCAGGCCGCCCGCTCGGGCGACCAGAAGGGCCGGCACACCACGACCACCCGTGAGCTCGTCCTGCTGCCCGGCGGCGGGGTGCTGATCGACACCCCCGGCCTGCGCGAGGTCGGCCTCTACGGCGGTGAGGGCGTGGCACTCGCCTTCGCCGACATCGAGGAGCTGGCCGAGGGGTGCCGCTTCCACGACTGCCACCACGCCGGCGAGCCCGGCTGCGCGGTGCGGGCCGCGCTGGAGGACGGCTCGCTGCCCGAGCGCCGGATGGACAGCTACCTCAAGCTCCAGCGGGAGAACGAGTGGATCGCCTCCCGCTCGGACGCCCGGCTCGCCTCCGAGCGGTTGAAGAAGTGGAAGACCATCACCAAGTCGATGCGTGCCGCGGGGGGCTCCGTGAAGCGGTGACGTCGGGCCGGGGCCGGGGCCGGTTCGCCCGCCGTCCACCTGTCCGGCCGTCCGGTCCGCCACCGGCAGCGGTGGCGGACCGGACGTGGCGGGCCGGGGGTGGGCGGCGGCCGTCAGCGGAAGTCGGCGACCAGCCGGAACCGCTCCAGGATCACCCGGGTGTCGTCCTCCACGGTGAAGTCCGGGTCGCCGAGCACCGCGTGCAGCTCGTCGCTGTGCCAGAAGCGCTCGTGCCCGGCCCGCCACTCGGCGACCGTCGCGTACCCCTCGCCCTCGTCGAGGGCGTGCTGCAGGTCGACCTCGTCGAGCCGGACGATCCGGACCTCGGTGGTCTCGGTCACCGCGACGATCCGTCCGGCCGAGTCCACCACGGCGCTCCGGGTCCCGGCCCGCGGCACCGGCTCGTCCTCGGCCTCGTACTCGGTGACCAGGCCGGTGGTGCTGGTCTTGGCACCGGACAGCACGGCGCCGACCAGCCGGTCCCGCAGCGGGCCGGGGAAGGCGAACTGCTCGACGCGCAGGGCGGCGACCCGGGGGTCGTCCGGACCGGAGTAGGGCTGCTCGGACACGGGATCTCCTGTCGGTCGGGGAAGGTGGGGACGCACGTCGGGACGCACGTCGGGACGTACTGAGGCCCGTCGGGCGGCCCGTCGGGCGTCGGGCAGGCTATCCGGCCGGAGCGGGCGCGGGCTCCTGGTTTTCCACCGGTCCCGGCGCCCGGCGTGCGGCCGACGCCCATGTCCGATTCCCGCCGGTCGACGCCCCTCCGGTGCCGCAGACTGGACAACGTGATCGACGACGACATCAGGTACCGCGCGGTGGACAGCCGGGACGCCCGCTTCGACGGCGTCTTCTTCACGGCCGTCACCTCGACCGGCATCTACTGCCGGCCGAGCTGCCCGGCCGTGACCCCGAAGCGCGTCAACTGCACCTTCTACCCCAGCGCCGCCGCCGCCCAGCACGCCGGGTTCCGCGCCTGCCGCCGCTGCCGCCCCGACTCCGTCCCCGGCTCGCCGGAGTGGAACCAGCGCGCCGACCTGGTCGGCCGGGCCATGCGGCTGATCGGCGACGGCGTGGTGGACCGCGAGGGCGTGGCCGGTCTGGCCGACCGCCTCGGCTACAGCTCCCGCCAGCTCCAGCGCCAGCTCACCGCCGAACTCGGCGCCGGCCCGATCGCGCTGGCCCGCGCCCGCCGAGCCCAGACCGCCCGGCTGCTGCTCCAGACCACCGCGCTGCCGGTCACCGAGATCGCCTTCGCGGCCGGCTTCGCCTCCGTCCGGCAGTTCAACGACACCGTGCGCGAGATCTACGACCGCACCCCGAGCGGGCTGCGCGCCGAGGTCGCGGCCGGCCGACGCGCCGCCACGCCGGCCGGCGGCCTCGCCCTGCGGCTCGCCTACCGGGGCGCCCTGGACAGTGACCACCTGATCGACTTCCTCGCCCTGCGGGCCGTGCCCGGGGTGGAGGAGGTCGTGCCGGGACCGGGCCCCGGGGTGCGGACCTACCGCCGCACCCTCGGTCTCCCGTACGGCACCGGCATCGCCGAGGTGGACGGGCTGGGCACCGACCGGCCGGCCACCCGGGGGTGGCTCGACTGCCGGCTGTTCCTCACCGACCTGCGCGACCTGCCGACCGCCGTCCAGCGCCTGCGGGTCCTGTTCGACCTGGACGCCGACCCGGTCGCGGTCGACGAGCAGCTCGGCGCCGACCCGCTGCTCGGTCCGCTGGTCCGGGCCCGCCCCGGGCTGCGCTCGCCGGGCCACGTCGACCCGCACGAACTCGCCGTGCGCGCCGTCCTCGGCCAGCAGGTCACCGTCGGCGCGGCCCGCACCCTGGCCGGCCGGCTGGCCGAGAAGTACGGCACCGCGCTGCCCGAACCCAGTGGCGGACTGCGGCTGCTCTTCCCGACCGCCGCCGCCCTGGCCACCGCCGACCCGGAGGACTTCGCGATGCCGGCCGCCCGCCGCCGCGCGCTCACCGGCCTGTGCGCGGCCCTCGCCGAGGGCGCCGTCCGGCTCGACGGCGGCGTCGACCGGGAGGAGGCGGCGGCCCAGCTGCTCGCCCTGCCCGGCATCGGCCCGTGGACGGTCGGTTACCTGCGGATGCGCGCGCTCGCCGACCCCGACGTCTTCCTCCCGAGCGACATCGGCGTCAAGCACGGACTGCTCCGGCTCGGCGCCCCGGGCGACCCGAAGTCCGCCGCCCTCGCGTCCGGCGCCTGGGCCCCCTGGCGCTCCTACGCCGTGCACCGCCTCTGGGCGGCCCCGGCCGACGACCTCAGCACCCGAACGGAGAACACCCCCGCATGAGCACCACCGAGAAGACCACGACCGGGAGCACCACGACCGGGCGCGCCACGACCGGGAGCGCCAAGACCGGCGGGACGGCCGACGGGGCCGGGAACACGGTCTTCACCTTCATGGAGAGTCCGCTCGGGCGGCTGATGCTCAGCGGCGTCCGGCCCGGGGACCGCGGGCCGGCCGCGCTGGCGACCGTCACGGCCCCCGGTCAGAAGTACGCGCTCGCCGAACCGGCCGACGACTGGGAGTACGACCCGGAGGCGCTCGCCGAGCCGGTGGCCCAGCTGACCGCGTACTTCGCCGGTGAGCGCACCCGGTTCGACTTCCCGCTCGCCCCGGTGGGTACCGAGTTCCGGCGCCGGATCTGGGCCGCCCTGGACCGGATCCCGTACGGCGAGACCGTCACCTACGGGCAGCTCGCCGATCTGGCCGGTGAGTCCCCGCGCGCCGTCCGCGCGGTCGGTGGCGCGGTCGGCGCCAACCCGCTGCTGATCGTCCGCCCCTGCCACCGGGTCCTCGGAGCCAATGGCGCCCTCACCGGCTTCGCCGCCGGGACGGACCGCAAGCGCTGGCTGCTGGACCTGGAGAGCGGCGCCCTGTTCTGACGGTCGGGGAGTCGCGGCGTCGGCCGGCCCGTCCGACCGGCCTCCGGCCTCAGCGGCGAGCCGCGCGGCCGGGGCGCGGCCCCGGGTGTGTCCGGTGCTGCCGGGCGGACCGTGTCCGAGCCGCCGGTCGTGCGGGAGGCACCGTCATCCGGCGAGCGCGCCGAGGTCGACCCGCCAGTCGTTGCTGCGCATCCGGCGGCCGGGCGGGAACTCGAAGTCCGTCTCGCCGACGAGGGTGAAGCCGGCCTTGCGGCAGACGGCGTTGGAGGCGGGGTGGTCCACCGAGGGGAAGGCGTGCAGATGGCGGTGGCGCGCGGTGCGGGCGGCGGCCTCGACGGCGGCCCGCGCCGCGGCGGCGGCGATGCCCCGGCCCCGGTAGGGCGCGAGCACGTTCCAGCCCATCTCGTAGACGGTGGCGCCCTGCCAGACGCGCTCGGCGTAGCCGACACTGCCGACGCCCACTGCCCGGGACGCCCCCTCGGGCCCGTCCCCGGTCTCCAGCACCACCCGGTACATGCAGCCGGTCCCGGTGGGGACGAAGTCGAGGTAGCGGCGGTGGCGGGCGAGCATCCGCTCCTCGCTCTCCGGACCGCCGACGTGCCGGCGCATCTCCGGGGTGTTGATCAGCCGCAGCAGGGCGAGATCGGCGTCGGTCCAGGGTTCGAGTCGCAGTGCGGGGGCGTCCATGGCCGGACGATAGTGACCGGACGGCCGGGGCGGTAACGGTTTTCGCAGCTCGGGGCGGCTTCGTGCCGGGCTCGGGACGGCTTCAGGCCGGGGGCTCGGCGAGGGCGCGGGCGAGGTTCTCCAGGGCGGGCAGCGCGTGCATCACGGCGTCGCGGTCGGCGGTGGAGAGGGTGTCGAGGGCGCCGGCGATCCGGCGCTCGTGGGCGCGCTGCCAGTCGTCGAGCTGGCGGCGGCCGGCCGGGGTGAGCGCGATCCGGGCGGTGCGGCGGTCCCCGGGGTCGGCCTGGCGGTCGACGAACCCGGCCTCCAGCAGCTTGCCGACGAGTCCGCTCACGGTGTTCGGGGCCAGCCGCTGCCGGGCGGCCAGTTCGCCGACCCGCAGCGGGGCGGCGGCGAGCGTCTGGAGGAGCTCGACCTGCGCCATCGGCAGGGACTCCCACGGGTAGTCGGTCCGGATGCTGCTGCGCAGGGCGCGGCGGAGCCGGGTGACCGCGTCGGTGAGCCGGCGGGCGCGTTCGATCGTCGTCGGCTCCGTGTCCTGCGGCTCGATGTCCTGCGGGCCTGTGGTGGATTCGGGAACGGACGGTGACGACGGCATGGCCGACAGCGTAGCGCCTGGTACCGGTGCCCTTTGACGGCCGCGGACCGGTCGGGGGCGACCGGTCCCGCTCGGTAACGGACCGGTCGCATTCAGAATAAATCGTAGAACGAACATATCTGCATCCGATATATTTCGCCGTATGAACGCCGCGTCAACGCTCACCGCCCGGCTGCTCGCCGAGCGCCCCCGACCGCGCGGCATAGCCGGCCGCCGGTACGCCCACTGGCTCGCCGTCGGGACCGTCTGTCTGGGAGCGTTCCTCGGCCAGCTGACGGCCAGCGTCACCGCGCTCGTCTACCCGGCGCTCCAGCGCCGGTTCGACGCCGGATTCGCGGCCGTCGAATGGGTCGCCCTCGCGTATCTGCTGGTCCTGGTCGCGCTGCTCGCGCCGATCGGCCGGCTGTCCGACCTGGTCGGCCGCAAGACCATGTACCTGGGCGGGTTCGCCGTCTTCGGCCTGGCCTCGCTGGGGGCGGGGTTCGCCGGCGGCCTCGGCGCCCTGGTCGCCTGCCGGGCGGTGCAGGCCGTCGGCGGCGCGATGATGCAGGCCAACAGCGTCGCCCTGGTCGCGCGCGGGGTCCCCGGGCACGCGATGCGCCGGGCGCTCGGGGTGCAGGCGGCCGCGCAGGGCCTCGGCCTGGCGCTGGGCCCCAGCCTCGGCGGGCTGCTGGTGGCGCACGCCTCCTGGCGCTGGGTGTTCTGGATCAATGTGCCGGTCGCGCTGGTGGGCATCGTGGCCGGGTGGTTCCTGCTGCCCCGGACCAGGGTCGAGGCCGCACCGGCGCTCCCGCGTCCACGTCCGGGTGCCGCCGTCGGCCCCGTGGTCGGACCCGTCGTCGGCCCCGAGCCGGACGGTGGGCGCTTCGACCTGGCCGGTCTGCTGCTGCTCGGCGGCTCCACCACCGCGCTGCTGCTCGCCCTCTCCGCCGCCTCCGGCCTGCCGCTGCCCGCCTGGGCGGTCGCCGCCCTGCTGGCCGCCGCCGTCCTCTGCGCGCTCGCGCTGGTCCGCCAGGAGCGCCGCGCGACCCGGCCGATCCTCGCTCCCGGCCTGGTCAACACCCCCGGCGTCCGCCCCGGTCTCGCGGTCGCGCTGATCGGCTACCTGCTGCTGTTCTGCCCGCTGGTCCTCGGCCCGGTGCTGCTCGCCGAGGCGGGACTCCCGACCGCGCGCTCCGGCCTGGTGATCACCGTGCTCCCGGCCGCCTTCGCGGTCGCCGCGACGGTCGGCGGCGGGCTGCTGCCGCGCGGCTGGTCCGACGTCGCCCGCTGCCGCTGCGGCGCGGCCCTCGCCGGGGCGGGACTGCTCGGCTGCGCGCTGCTGCCCGCCCTGGGCGCGCCCGCGGTGCTGCTGGCGGGGCCGCTGCTGGTGGTCGGCGGCGGCCTCGGCCTGCTGCTGCCGGCCAACAACGCGCTGGTGATGCGGGCGATCCCGGCGGAGTGCTCGGCGGTCGGCGGCGGCATGGTCAACATGGCCCGCAGTCTCGGCACGGCGCTCGGCACCGCGCTGCCGGTGCTCGGCGTCCACCTGGCCGGCCCGGCGCTGGGCGGCCGGTCGGTCCTGCTGGCGCTCGCGGTCGTCGCGGGCCTCGCCGTCGTCCTCGCCCGGCCGGTGCGGCGGCGCTGAGCCGCGCTGCGCTGCGCTCCGGTCCGGTCCGGGCCGGTCCGGGGCGGTCCGGGCCGGTCCGCCCCGGACGGAACGCGGGCACGGGTACGGACACGGCAACGGCCGGGGCGGTGGACGGGAGATCCGTCCACCGCCCCGGCCGTGCTGTGCCGTGGTGCGGGTCGTGCGGGTCGTGCTCTGCCGCCGTACCGCCGGGCGGGCTCAGGAGGCGGGCACGCCCGGGGCGGCGCCGCGATCCTTGAGCATGTCGGTGATCAGGCCGATCTCCGAGGTCTGGCCGATCACCATCGACTGCGCGAGCCGCTTCTCCGACTCGTTGTGCGCCATGTCGACGTAGCCCTGGGCCATCTCCACCCCGCCCTTGTGGTGCTCCAGCATCAGCTGCAGGTAGAACACCTCGGCCTCCCGCCCGCTCAGCGAGCGGAGCTTGGCGAGCTGGGTGTTGGTGGCCATGCCGGGCATCAGCGAACCGTCGTGCGCCTGGTAGTCGGCGCCGTGTCCGTGCCCGCCCATCGCCATCCAGGCCATGGGCTTGGCCGGGGAGTGCTGGGTGAGCCCCCACTGGTCGAGCCAGCCCATCATCATGCCGCGCTGGTTGGCCTGGGTGTTGATGATGTCGAAGGCCAGCGTGCGGGTGGGCTCGTCCGTGGTCCGGTCCCGGACGATGAACGACAGGTCCACCGCCTGCTGGTGGTGGGTCGCCATGTCACGGGCGAACCCGGCCTCCGGGGAGTCGTCCGCCGGCACGCTGAGCGAGGAGGTGCCGGAGGCCGACGTCCCGCCCGCCACCAGGGCCGGCACCCCGAGCGCGAGGGCGAGCGCGGCGGCCAGCGCGGCCGGCCACCAGATCCGTCGGCGCGAGGCCGACGGAGCGGCCTCGGGGCCGTCCGCCCCGTGCTCGTCCGCCCGGTCGCCGTCCGTCCCGGCGGCGGTCACATCTGCCCCATCGAGCAGGAGGCGCCCGGCTCCTGGGTCTGCTTGCCCTGGACGTACTTGGTGAAGAACTGGTTCACCCGGGGGTCACTGGCGCTGTCCACGACGAGCTGGGTCGACCAGGCGTTCAGGGTGATGGTGCCCTGCTCGTCCGGGTACGGGCTCATCAGCGAGTACGGGGTGGCCTTCACCTTGTCCGAGAGGGTCTTGACGTCCTCGGGGGTGGCCTTGCCGTTGTAGGTCACCCAGACCGCGCCGTGCTCCAGCGAGTGGACGGCCCGCTCGTTCTCGACCGGCTGGTCGTAGACGGTGCCCATGCAGTCCAGCCAGATCGCGTTGTGGTCACCGCCGACCGGCGGGGTCTGCGGGTAGGTGACCTTCTCCTTGACGTGGTTGCGGCTCAGGTCGCCGAAGGTCTGGACGCCGTCGATCGGGGCGGCGGCAGCGGCGGCCTTGTCCTTCTTGTCCTTGTTGGCGTCGACCACGATCCAGGTGCCGGTGGCTATCGCGGCGATCACCAGGACACCGGCGACCGAGCCCGCGACGATCTTGTTGCGGCGGTCGCGGCGCTGCTCGGCGGCGCGCAGCTCGGCGATCCGGGCGCGGCGGTCGCTGCTCGCCTGCTTGCCGCTCGGCTTGTTGCCCTGGGCCTTGTTCGACTGCTTGGAGGCGGAACCCATGAGTTGTCCTTGTCCCCACCGCGCATCGGGCACGGCGGTCTGAAGAGGTGGTGGGAGGGGGCGGATCCGTCGGTCCCGCCCGCCCGGCGCCTACGGGGCGGCGGGGGAGGGCCGGGGCCGGCGGCGGGTTCCGCTCAGGACCGGTGTACTTGGAGTTCGTGCAGGTCGGGCGCGGGGTGCGGCCCGACCAGCAGTCCGGCGGGCAGTATCCGGGGCAGTGCCTCGGCGGTCTCCGGCCGGGGTGCCGCGGCGGGTTGCTGGTGCGGCGGCGGGTTGGGGAGCTGAGCGTCCTGGGCGCAGTACGGGTGGCCGGAGCAGCCGCTGTTGCGGTGCGGCGGGTCGCCGTCCACCGAGCACCAGGTCCAGTGCCGGTGGCTCTCCGCGCGGAGGCGGTCGCCGAGGGTCTGCGGCGTGGTGTCCGGACCGGTGGCGGCGGTGCCGAGGAGGTGCGGGGGTGCGTCGGCCCGGGGATCGGCGACGAGTCCGGTCGGCGGACCCACCGGGGGGTCGGCCGGGACGGTCACCGGGAAGTCGGACCGTTCGGCCGTGGCCGCCTTGGCGTGTGCCGCGCACGGGAGCGCCGTCAGCAGTCCGACCAGCAGCAGGATCCACAGCACGCCCACCGGGCGGACCGCGAGAGCGGCCCTCCCCGGCCGGGGTGTGCTGGGGGCCGACGCGGTCATGCGCACATTTAATCAGCCGAACGAGTGAAGCGAGCCCCCTCCCCGGTTCTCATTTTCGGGTGCGGAGCCGCCGGAATGCGCCGGAAACGCCCTGGTCCGGGCGGTTCGGTCGACTGCGGGAGGAACAGAAGCGAAACGGGCGCCGAACGCGCTGATCGGTATCGGCCGATGTGTGCGTGGTTGTCGCCGAAACCCGGACAGCGTCGTTGCACTTGGGGACAATGACGTCGAGCCGGGCCCGCCCGGGGCGGCGTTGAAGCAGCGAGCAACCAGCACCGAGCAGCAGCGACCAGGAGCCGCCAGATGACCGAACAGGGTGCACCCGCGCAGCAGCAGCGCCGGCCGGACGACGGCTGGTGGGACACGGTCTACGCGGGCCCGGCCGGCACCCTCCCCGACACCCCGGACGCCGGACCGGGGGAGGGCAGTGTCGACGACTGGTTCGAGACGGCCGCGGGACTCATCGGGCAGCAGCGGGGCGCGGACGCGGCGCCCGGGGAGGTCGGGGAGCCCGGGAAGTCCGGAGAGGTCGGAGAGGTCGAGGCGGTGCGGGCCGACCAGGAGGTGCTGGAACGGGACAGCATCGACGACTGGTTCGACACCGCCGTCGGCGTGATCGCTCCGCAGCCTCCGACGGACGAGGCCCCGGGCGCGGACGACACCCGCCGCTTCCCCGCCCCCGTCTGGGCGGACGCGGGGCCGGCCGCCCTGGCCGAGCTGCCGGAGGCCGCGGACGCGGTCGAGGCCGTCGAACCGGCTCCCCGGGTGCCCGAGCCCCGGGCCAAGCCCGAGGCCGTGACCGTCCCGGAGCCGGAGCCGGAGCCGGTGGAGCCGCCGGAAGCGCAGCCGGAGCCGGAGCCGGTGGAGCCGCCGGCCGAGGTGGCTGCCGAGCCCGCGCCCGAGGCTGCTCCCGCGCCCGAGGCTGCTCCCGAGCCCGAACCTGCTCCCGTGCCCGAGCCCGAAGCGTCCGCGCCCGATGCCGCCGAACCCGCGCCCGCGCCGCCCGCCCCCCGGCCGGACCCCCGCCCCGGCCGGTCCGGGGCCGGGCCCGCCGTGCCGCACGTCGGCGAACGCCCGCCCACGTACGGCCCCGAGCCGACCGCCGTCCCCGAGGCCGACCCCGGTGCGCTGGGCGGCATCGTCGCCGACACCGTGCTGGAGGGGGCCCAGTACGGCGCCACCACCCTGCGGGCGGTCTCCGTGCGCGGCGACTCCGCCCGCTACCGGGGCGAGCCCCGGCGGGACTCGCTGCTGGTCACCCGGTTCGGCGAGGGCGCGGACGGGCTGCTGCTCGCGGTGCTCGGCGGGTTCGACCACTCCGGCCCGGCCGCCGGACCGGTCGCCACCGCGAGCGCCGAAGCCTGCCGCCAGCTCGCGGCCGCGGTCGGCCGCAGCCGCGAGGGCCTCGCCGCGGACCTGCGCGACGGCGCCCGCGACCGCCTCCGCTACGGCCTCCAGCGGCTCGCGCTCAGCGCCGTCGCCCCGCTCCGGGCACTCGCCCCGGTCGGTGCGGAGGCCGGGGCGGGGGACACGGAGGACGAGCCGTCCCCCGCCTCGCTGCACTGCCTGCTGACCTCGCTGGACCCGGAGGCCGGGTACCGGGCGGCGTTCGGGGTCGGCCCGGGCGGGCTGTACCTGCTGCGCTCCGGCCACTGGATCGACGCGTACGCGGCCCGGCTGCTGCACCACCCCGACGGCCAGCCGCCGGTGCCGGAGTCCCCGGTGCCCGGCCCGCGCCCGTTCCGCTTCCGGATGGTCCCGGCGACCCCGGGGGACATCCTGCTGCTCTGCACCCCGGGGCTGGCCCGCCCGGTCGCGGACGAGCCCGCCGTCGCGCACTTCCTGGCCTCGCACTGGGCGCACCCGCACCCGCCGGGCACGGTGGACTTCCTCCGCCAGGTCCAGGTCCGCGCCAAGGGCTACACCGACGACCGGACCGCCGCCGCGATCTGGACCGAGTGATCCGTCCCCGGTCCGCTCAGGCGGGTGCGGCGGCCAGCAGGGTGCCGCAGGCGGACCCGGCGAGGTGGAGCGCCCGGGTCCGGTCGGCCCCGGCGAGACCGAGGGCGATCGGGACGGCGAGGCCGTCCAGCAGGGCACGGATCTGGACGGCGCGTTCGGTGGCGTCGCCGGGGCCGAAGCGGCCGGCGGCGGTGCCCTCCTCGATCAGGGCGACCAGGTCGGACTGCCAGGGGCCCTCGATCTCCAACTGCCCCTGCCGCAGCTCCTCGCTGGCGGGGGAGCGGCCCCACACCTCGACCCAGAGGATCCAGCGCGGGTCCCCGGGCCCCTCCGGCAGGTACAGCGCGGTGTACTCGTCCAGCCGCCCCCGGACGTCGCGGGCGCCGTCGGCGAGCATCTCCCGGCGGCGGGCGCCGAGCTGCTCCTCGCTCCAGCGGAGGGTCTCCAGCAGCAGCTGGTCCTTGCTGCCGAAGTAGTAGAGCAGGTGGCCCGCGCTCATCTGGAGCTTCTTGCCGAGGCCGGCCATGGTGAGGCCGGCCAGCCCGTGTTCGGCGATCGCGGCGCGGGCGGTGGCGAAGACCTCCTCGCGCGGGCGGGCCGGTCGGCGCGGGCGGGCGTCGGCCATCGGTGCTGCTCCTCCGGGGTTCGGTAGGTGTTCACGATACTGACCGTGCCCGGCGGACCACGGAGTGGGAGGTCGGACGGTTCGACCTCCCACTCCTCCGGGTACGTACCGATCGGGGCGTTCCTGATCCGAGGAGGTGGCCCGATGGTCGCGCTGATCCTTCTGTTCGCCGGCTTCGCCGCCGTGGTGGCCGGCCTGGCGCTGTTCCTGCACCGGCGCCGCGGCGGCCGGACGGAGAACCTCGACGGCCTGCTGGCCGAGCAGGAGCGGCTGGCCCAGCTACGGGCCCTCCGCTCCTCCTACAGCTCGATCGCGATGCACAGCACCCACGGACTCACCACCGACGACCTGGGCCGGTACCACCACTAGGCAGGCCCGAGCGGCGTCAGGCCTTCGGCTGCTGCTGGGTGATGCAGTGGATGCCGCCGCCGTTGGCGAAGATCTCGCGGGCGTCGACCAGTTCGACCGTGCGGCCGGGGTAGGCCTCGGCGAGGATCGCGGCCGCCTCCTGGTCGCGCGGGTCGTCGAAGGCGCACAGCACCACGGCGCCGTTGGCGACGTAGTGGTTGATGTAGGAGTAGTCGACCGGCTCGCCGTCCTCGTCCAGCAGGACGGTGGGGGCGGGGAGCTCGACGACCTCCAGCGCGCGGCCCCGGGCGTCGGTGGAGGCCCGCAGGATCGCCACCAGCTCCTGGCACACCGCGTGGTCGGGGTGCGCCGGGTCCGGCTGGACGTGGGCGACGACGACGCCCGGGCGGACGAAGGAGGCGACGATGTCGATGTGGCCGCGGGTGCCGAACTCGTCGTAGTCGCGGGTGAGCCCGCGCGGCAGCCAGATCGCCTTGGTGGTGCCGAGGAAGGCGTGCAGCTCGGCCTCGACCTCCTCGCGGGTCCAGTCGGAGTTCCGGCCCTCGCCGAGCTGGACGGTGTCGGTGACGAGCACGGTGCCCTCGCCGTCGACGTGGATGCCGCCGCCCTCGTTGATCAGCCGGGAGGCGAAGCGGCGGACGCCGGTCAGCTCGGTGATGTGCTCGGCGATGTGCTGGTCCTTGTCCCAGCGGGCCCAGCCCTGGGCGCCCCAGCCGTTGAAGATCCAGTCGGTGGCGGCCAGGCCGCCCTCGCCGTCGATCAGGAAGGACGGGCCGATGTCGCGCATCCAGGCGTCGTCCAGCGGGCGCTCGACGATCTCGACCTGCTCGGAGACGTACTTGCGGGCCTCCTCGGTCTCGCCGGTGTTGACCACCAGGGTGACCGGCTCGTACCGGACGATCGTGTTGGCGACGGCGGCCCAGGCCTCGCGGCCGGTGTGCAGGTTCTCCGGGGTGTCGAAGGTCGGGTTGGTGGTGGGGAAGGCCATCCAGGTCCGGTCGTGCGGGTGCCACTCGGCGGGCATCCGGTAGCCGAGCGCGGCGGGGGCGGGGGTGGTCATCGCGAGGTCCTTCGGTGAAGCGGGTGAGTGGTACGGGGGAGTAGCGGTCGGGGGTGCGGGTCAGAGGAAGCGAGTGCGGGTCAGAGGAAGTAGAGGCGGCTGAGCGAGACGCTGTCGGCCGGTTCGGAGCGCAGCGGGTCGCCGTCGAGCGAGACCAGGCCGGTCTCCGTGACCTCGACCTGCCCGGTGCGGGCGTTGCGCACCAGGTCGCGCGGGCCGATGCCGCGGGTGCGGCGGACGCCGACGCGCCGGCGCCGGGTGGGCAGGCCGTCGGCCGCGCGGTCGAGGTAGGCGCCGTCGGCGGCGGCCCCGGCCACGAAGGCGACCGAGAGGTCGGCGGCGGTGGCGCCGTGGGCGCCGAACTGCGGCCCGAGCACGAGGGGCTCGCAGCGGTCGGTGGAGGCGTTGGGGTCGCCGGTGACGCCGTAGGCGGGGAAGCCGGCCTTGAGGACCAGCTGCGGCTTGGCGCCGAAGTGGTCGGGGCGCCAGAGCACGATGTCGGCGAGCTTGCCGGTCTCGATGGAGCCGACCTCGTGGGAGAGGCCGTGGGCGATGGCAGGGTTGATGGTCAGCTTGGCGATGTAGCGCAGCACCCGCTGGTTGTCGTCCTCGGGGCCGTCGCCCTCCATCGGGCCGAGTTCGGCCTTCATCTTGCCGGCCAGGGCGAAGGTGCGGCGCACGGTCTCGCCGGCCCGGCCCATGCCCTGGGCGTCGGAGGAGGTGATGCCGATGACGCCGAGGTCGTGCAGCACGTCCTCGGCGCCCATGGTGCCGGCCCGGATCCGGTCGCGGGCCATCGCGGCGTCGCCGGGCAGGTCGGTCTTGAGGTCGTGGGCGGAGACGATCATGCCGAAGTGCTCGCCCAGGGCGTCCCGGCCGAAGGGCAGGGTGGGGTTGGTGGAGGAGCCGATGACGTTCGGCACGCCCGCCATCTTCAGCACATTGGGCACGTGGCCGCCGCCGCAGCCCTCGATGTGGAAGGCGTGGATGGTCCGGCCGTCGAGCACCCTGAGGGTGTCCTCGACGGACAGGCACTCGTTGAGGCCGTCGGTGTGCAGGGCGACCTGGACGTCGTACTCCTCGGCCACCCGCAGCGCGGTGTCCAGCGCGCGGGTGTGCGCGCCCATGTCCTCGTGCACCTTGAAGCCGCAGGCGCCGCCCTCGGCGAGGGCCTCCACCAGCGGGGCCGGGTGCGAGGAGGAGCCCCGGCCGAGGAAGCCGATGTTCACCGGCCAGGCGTCGAAGGCGTTGAACGCGTGCCGCAGCGCCCAGGGCGAGTTGACGCCGACGCCCCAGACCGGGCCGAACTCCTGGCCGATGATCGTGGTGACGCCGGAGGCGAGCGAGGCCTCCATGATCCGCGGCGAGAGCAGGTGGACGTGGGTGTCGATGGCGCCGGCGGTGGCGATCAGGCCCTCGCCGGAGACGATCGCCGTCCCGGTGCCGACCACGACGTCCACGCCGTCCAGGGTGTCCGGGTTGCCGGCCCGGCCGATCGAGGTGATCCGGCCCTCCCGGATGCCGATCGAGGTCTTGCGGATGCCCTGGACGGCGTCGATCACCAGGACGTTGCTGATCACCACGTCACAGGTGTCGCGGACGGCGGCGGGCTTGAGGTGCAGGCCGTCGCGGGCGGTCTTGCCGAATCCGGCCAGGAACTCGTCGCCCGGCCGCTGGGAGTCGGACTCGACCCGGACGACCAGACCGGAGTCGCCGAGCCGGACCCGGTCCCCGGCGCGCGGGCCGTGCACCGAGATGTAGTCGTGGGGGGTGATGGACGTCATGACTCCACCTCCGCGTCGTCGAAGCCGGTCAGGTAGCCGGTGGCGCGGGCCTTGGCCAGGGCGGACTCCTTGGCGCCGGGGGCGTCCAGCGGGCCGTCGACCAGGCCGGCGAAGCCGATCGCGACCCGGGCGCCGCCGATCGGGACGAGGCCGACCTCGACGGTGCTGCCCGGGTCGAAGCGCACCGAGGAGCCGGCCGGGACCGCGAGGTGGGTGCCGTAGGCGGCGGCGCGGTCGAAGGCCAGCCGGGGGTTGGCCTCGAAGAAGTGGAAGTGCGAGGTGACGGAGATCGGGACGCCGGAGGTGTTGTGGACGGGGAGGACGACGGTCTCCTCGACCGGGTCGTAACCGGCGCCGTCGCCGGGCAGGGCGCCGCCGGGGGCGTCCTCGCCGAGCGAGCCGGCGCCGCGGAACGGGTCGTCGACCACGGCCAGTCGGGTGCCGTCGTCGAAGACCGCCTCGACCTGGACCACGGTCACCACGTCCGGCACGCCGGGCAGCACGTCGGCGGCGGTGAGCACGGAGCGGCCGGCCTCGACGGCCTCGGCGAGCCGCAGGCCGTCCCGGGCGGCCTCGCAGACGGCGTCGGCGATGAGCGCGGTCGCCTCGGGGATGTTGAGCCGCACGCCTCGGGCGCGGCGGGCGCGGGCCAGCTCGGCTGCCGTGAAGATCAGCAGCCGGTCCCGCTCGGTGGGGGTCAGTCGCACGGTTCCTCGCTCGCGGTCGCCAGGAGAGGGTGAGGGCTTTTAGAACGGCGTTCAAACACCTCCGGCCATTGAACCCGGAGCCGTCCGCCCTGTCCAGCCTTGCCGCTCGCGCGCCGTTCGGCACACGGGGCGCGTCCGGTCGCCCCGGGGCGGGGGCTCGCGCCGGCGCCCGGCTGCCCGGGGGGCGGGGGCCCGCCCCGTGCCTGGTCCGGGCCTCGCACGGGCCCCCGAACGCCGTCCGGGGCCCGGAAGCCGCCCGTACGCTTCGCAAACCTGTCCGGCGGGGGCGGCCGGATCACGCGAACCGCCTCGTGCCCCTTTCACCCCAGGTGATCGCCCGCACACTGTTCCAAATGCCGAAAGGTGGGCATGACGATGATTGGTCAGTACCAAAGGGGCCGACCGACCGGCGGGGGCCCGGATCGGCGGCCCGGAGCGAGGGTGGGGGCAGGGGTGATGGACGGTCAGTCGCGATTCCCGCGGCAGCGGACGAGTTCGGGGGGCGCCTTCCGGATCACCGGAACCGGCCAGGGCGCTCCGGCGGGCACAGCGGGCACCATGGGCGCGGCAGGCGTCGCCCGGCCGGGCGTACCGGCACCGGGGTGCGCGCTGAACCGGCGGCTCCACCTGGCACTGGAGGCCGCCGACCTGGTCGCCGTCGGCGCGGTCCGCCACCGGCTGCGCGCCGCGCTCGGCCACTGGGGCGTGCCCGAGCTGGCCGACACGGCCGAGCTGCTCACCTCCGAGCTGGTGACCAACGCGCTGCAGCACACCGACCGGGGCGCGGTCTTCGACGCGGTGCTCACCGGTGACCAGCGGCTGCGGATCGAGGTCCAGGACGGCGAGGCCGGACTCCCCGGCCGCCGCCGCGACCCGGACGCGGAGTACGCCACCTCCGGCCGGGGGCTGATGCTGGTCGAGGCGCTCGCCGACTCCTGGGGCGTGCAACTGCGCGGCGACGGCAAGGTCACCTGGTTCGAACTCGCCATCGCCGAGCTCTGACTTCGCGGTCCACCGTTTGTCGCACGAGTACTGTTCGCGACCGAACGATGCCCGTAAGTGAAGGTGCGCGGCAAGATTTCCGGCCCGTTGCCATTGCCGCTCGGCCGAACATTGGCCAGGATGGTGGGAATGTGTGCCCACGAGCGAGAAGCGGCGGGAAACTCCTACCGTCTTGACCGATGACCGCCCGTCGGCGCGCGACCGTCGAGCACCACCCATCACACCGCCACGCGGCCCGTCCGGACGGTCGGCGCGGTCCGCCACGGCAGCGGCAGGAGCAGCATGCCCACAGAGCCCGAGTCACCGGGGCCGGCCCTCCCGTCCGGTCCGCCCACGACCGGCTCCGGTCGGGCCCGGCCCCCCGCCCAGGCGGCCCGGCGGCACGCGCTGCGCACCGCCCCCGGCCTCGCCGCCGGCCGGCTCGCGCCGATGCTCTCCGGCGGCCTGCCGCTCTCCCCGGGCGACTCCACGCCGGACTGGCTGGAGCCGGCGATGGCGGCCAACGGCATCGGCTCCTTCGACTGGGACATCCGCCGCGACATCCTGGAGGGTGACCAGCGGGCCTGCACCATCGTCGGCCTGGACTCCGCCGAGAAGGGCCGCTTCGACCGCACCTCCGCCTCCTTCCTGGCCCTGCTCCACCCCGAGGACGCCCCCGTGGTGCGCCGCCGGGTCGAGCGCGCCGTCGCCGAGCTCGGCCAGTGCGGCGCCTACTACCGGACGGTCGGCCCGCGCGGCACCACACGTGCCGTCCGCTTCCGCGGCCGGGTCCTCGCCGACGCCTTCGGCCGGGCCTCCCGGATGGTCGGCTTCGTCTGGGACGCCACCGTCGAGCTGCACAAACGCGACCGCGCCGACCGGATGGCCCTGCTGCGCGAGGAGCGCTCCCGCTTCATCAAGGAGGCCGCCCGGGCGCTCTCGGAGGCGGTCACCGTGCGTGACGTGGCCCGGGTCTTCACCGAGCTGCCGCTGCCCGGCCTGCCGCCGGACGGCCTCGTGCTGGCCTCCTTCGAGGCCGGCCGGGTGCAGATCCTCGGCGCCTCCGGCTACCGGCCCGAGGAGCTGGCCGGCTACGACCGCTCGGTGCTGCCGCCGAGCCACCCCGCCGCCGAGGCGCTGCGGGGCCGCGCCCCGGTGTTCTGCGCCAGCCGCGAGGAGTACCGCGAGCGCTACCCGGACGTCTGGGAGCAGGCCCGCCGCACCAGCCGCAGCTCCTGGGCGTTCCTGCCGCTGGTGGCCAGCGGCCGGGCGATCGGCGTCTGCGTGGTCAGCTTCGACGACGACCGCCAGCTGGACGCCGACGAGCGCACCCTGCTCTCCACCCTCGGCGGCCTGGTCGCCCAGTCCCTGGCCAGGGCCCGGCTGCACGACGCCGAGCACGAGCTCGCGGCCGGCCTGCAGCGGGTCATGCTGCCGCGCACCGTGCCCTCCGTACCCGGGGTCACCACCGCCGTCCGCTACCTCGCGGCCGGCTCCGGGCTCCAGATCGGCGGCGACTGGTACGACGTGGTGCCGCTGCCCGGCGGGCACGTCGGACTGGTGATCGGCGACGTCCAGGGCCACGACGTGCACGCCGCCGGGATCATGGGCCAGCTGCGGATCGCCCTGCGCGCCTACGCCGCCGAGGGCCACCCGCCCGCCGCCGTGATGGCCCGCGCCTCCCGCTTCCTCGCCGACCTGGACACCGACCACTTCGCCACCTGCACCTACGCCGAGGTGAACGTCGACTACGGCGTCGTCTACGCGGTCCGGGCCGGCCACCTCGACCCGGTGGTGCGGCGCGCCGACGGCACCGCGAGCAGCGTCCCGGTGGCCGGCGGGCTCCCGCTCGGCATCGCCCCCGACGAGGAGTACCGGGTCACCCGGTTCAGCCTGGACCCGGGCGAGACGGTGCTGCTCTGTACCGACGGCCTGGTCGAGGCGCGCGGCATGGACCTCGACGAGGGCATCGCGCGCCTCACCTCGGTGCTCGCCGAACCGCTCGCGGACCCCGGCCGGACCGGCCGCGACCCGCTGGAGGAGCTGGCCGACCGGATCGCCTCCCAGGCCGCCGACGACAGCGAGCGCGAGGACGACATAGCGCTGCTGGTGCTGCGCTGGGACGGCCCGGAGGGCGGCCTGGCCGCCCAGCAGCTGCGCCGCCGGATCGGGCAGGCCGACCTGGCCCGGATCGCCGAGGTCCGGGCGGAGCTGCGGGACGCGCTGCGCCGCTGGGGCGTCGCCGAGCTGATCGACACCGCCGAGCTGCTCTCCTCCGAGCTGGTCACCAACGCGATCCGGCACACCGACCGGGACGCGATGTTCACCGCGCGGCTCTACCGGGAGTCGGCCGCGGACGGCGGCCGGGCCCGGCTGCGGGTCGAGGTGGAGGACGAGTCGGACCTCTGGCCGACCCGCCGGACGCCGGGGGAGCAGGCCTCCTCCGGGCGCGGGCTGATGCTGGTCGAGGCGCTGGCCGACGGCTGGGGCGTGGAGCCCCGGGGGTCGGGCAAGCGGATGTGGTTCGAGCTCACGGTGACGCCGGGGGAGTGACGCCGGGGGAGTGACGGCCGGGGTGCGAAGCGCGGGGGAGCGGCCCCCGGGGGAGTGCCCGGGGGCCCGGCCGCGGCCTCGGCCTCGGTTTCGGCCGCAGCCCCAGCTTCGGCCGCGGCCTCAGCCGAACTGCTGCTCCAGGTCCTTCAGCTTGCGCTCCAGCGAGTCCAGCCGGGGCAGGGCCACGGTGTCGTCGTCGGGGGTGAGGTCGATGGTGCGCCGTTCGGGACGGGCCGGCAGGCCCGCCTGTGCGACCGCTCCCTCGACGGCCTCGGCCCGTCCCGGCGGCTCGACCGCGGGCCGGTCGGTGCTGCCGGGAGCACCGGGGCCGCCCGCTATGGCGGACTCCGGGCCGGGCTCCAGCTGCCGGGACGCCGCCCCTGACCCGCCGCCGCGCGGGCGCCAGGCACTGTGGGTGCGGTTGATGGCCCTGATCTCGGCCCGTTCGCGGCGACCCGCGAGCTTGCGGCGCTCCTTCTCCCTGGCGTTCTCGCGCTTGTCCTCGCGGACCTCGTCGACCGCCTCCTCCAGGCTCCGCACGCCCTCCAGCAGCATCAGCGACCAGGCCGCGTAGGTCTCGCGCGGGGCACGCAGCCAGCGGACGATCCGGATCTGCGGCAGCGGACGGGGGACCAGGCCCTGTTCGCGCAGCGCGGCCCGGCGGGTCTGCTTGAGGGCCCGGTCGAACAGCACGGCGGCCGAGAGGGACATCCCCGCGAAGAACTGCGGCGCGCCGGCGTGGCCGAAACCGCGCGGGGCGTGCACCCAGTTGAACCAGGCCGAGGCGCCGGCGAACAGCCAGACCAGCAGCCGGGAGCCGAGTGCGGCGTCGCCGTGACTGGCCTCGCGGACGGCGAGCACGGAGCAGAACATCGCCGCCCCGTCCAGGCCGAACGGCACCAGGTACTCCCAGCCGCCGGACAGGTTGAGGTTCTGCACCCCGAACCCGACCAGGCCGTGGAAGGACAGCGCGGCGGCGACGGCCGCGCAGCAGAACAGCAGGGTGTACGAGGCCCCGCCGTACAGGGACTCCTTGCGGCGGCGCCGTTCCTCGGATCGCTCCCAGGAATCGGCGGCGGTGCCGCTGCCGGACCCCCGGCTCCGGGCCAGGGCCACCAGGAGTGCGCTGACCAGCAGCGCGACAACGCCGGTGACGGCCCAACCGAGCGGTATGTCGGACAATTTCATCGCCTGGACCAGCCTCGCTTTCCTGCGTCGCAATTCCTGCGTCGTGATGGCGGGGACCATCATGACGGATGCTCGGCCGGAGAATGGCTGATTCGCTGTCAATGCGCTGACGAGAGGGATTTCTGGCGAGGGATAAGTCGCATTGTCATATTGATATTGACGGGGAATTCCCGTGTTTTCGGGGGTCTGGCGTTGCACCGCCGATGACCTCCGTCAACCCCGTGCGACGCGGGGGCAGCCGGTGCACATCGCCTCGGCCCGGGCGGTGTAGACGAGGCAGCAGCTGGCCCGGCACCGGTCGGAGCGTTCGGTGCCGCCGGACGCGGGGGCGGTGAAGCCGGCGCCCGGCGTGAAGGGCGCGCACTCCGGCGCCGGGCGGGCGGCACGCGGTTCCGGCTGCTCGGACGCCCCGGACGCGCCGGGCGCGAACAGTGCGGCGAGCTCCGTCCGGGCGCGCTCCTCCTCGCCGAGCAGGCCCCCGGCGTACCAGAGGCCCTCGACCACCGCGTCGGTGGCCATCGCCCACAGGGTGCGCGGACCGCGCCGCACCTCGGGGCGGAAGGCGTCCAGCACCGGGGTGAGGAAGTCCGCCAGTGCCGAGCGGAGTCCGGTGGCGAGGGCAGCCTCGTCGGGCACCGCGCGGGCGCCGGGCGGGGGTGGGGCGGGGACGGCGGCGAGGACGGCGGTCGGGAGGGGGGCCGGGCCGGGGGCCGCCGGATCGTCCGGCAGGCAGAGGAAGGCGCCCGGACGGACCGTCAGCTCGCCGGTGCGGCGACGGACCGCGATGTCGCCGGGTGCGAGCAGCGGCACCCGGCGCTCCAGGAACCACGGCAGGGTGAACAGCAGCGCGGCCGGCCAGACGAACCGGTGCAGCCCGATGCCCGCCGCCACGTCGGGGCGCAGCGGCCGCCCGTAGCGGGCCAGGCCCTGCCGGGCGTCGTGCGAGATGAGCTCGCGCAGCGCCGCCGGCCGGGCCACCAGGTCGGCCCCGGCGAGCCAGCCCCGGCCGCTGCGGGGCGGGGCGCAGCGCACCCGGAGGGCGGGGAGCACCTCGCCGAGCCGCCGGTACGCGGCCGGGCCGGCGGCGGTGAAGGTGCCGGCGGCGGTGAAGGTGCTGGTGACGGTGCCGGTGCCGGTGGTGAAGGCGGTGCCGAGGGAGGTGGCGGTGGCCGGGCCGGCGGGTCCGGTGCCGGGACCGGTCCGTCCGACGGCCGTCGCCACGGGGGTCGGACGGGTGCTGTGCGCGCTCATGGTGGGCCCCATCGGGTCGACCGGACCGCGCCGGACCGCCCGTCCGTGCCCGGGCCGGGGCCCGCCCGCCGCCGGCGCGCCCGATCCGGCGGGGCGCGCCGTGGCGCCGTACGTCCGGACCCGGCCGGCCGGGGCTTGGCGGAGCCCGGGAACGGCAAGGCGAACCTGGCCGGGGCACTGCTCGACCCGGCCAGGTTAGGGTCACCTTAGCTGATCGGACCCCCGGCCTGCCTCCCGATGCGTCCGTCCGGGGGAGCGCCCGGCGCGCGCCCCGCGCCCAGCTGGCGTGCGAGCCAGACCGGTACGCCCCCGAGCGCCTGCACCAGTCGGGTCGCCTCCGCCCGCAGGCGGTTGGCCTCCTCCGGCTCGGACACCTCGGCCAGCGCCGCCAGCGCCGGGGCCACCCCGACCGTGAAGCCCAGCTGCTCGCGCAGCCGCAACGAGGCGTCGAAGCCCTCCCGTGCCCGCTCGTGGTCCCCGGCGGCCAGCGCCAGCGCGGCCAGGTGCCGCCAGGTCGAGGAGCGCAGCAGTTCGTCGCCCCGCTCGCCCGCGCCGTCGTGGGCCCGGCGGTAGGCGATCCAGGCCGCCGTCGGGTCGCGGAGCAGGTTCTCCGCCACCAGTCCCCGGCGGAAGTCCAGCAGCGGCCGGCCCGGTGCGTCCGGCGGCAGCAGTGCCGAGGTGCGGCCGAGTGCGGCCTGTGCCTCGTCGAGGCGGTCGCGGGCGCCCAGCACACTGGCCACGTACGCCAGGAAGCCCCGGGCGCAGGCCGCCGCCGCGCGCTGCTCGGTGCTGGTCACGGTGGCCTCGGCCAGGCGCAGGGCCTGCTCCGCCTGGTTCCAGTGGGCGGCGGTGAACAGGCATTGCTCGATCAGGAGTTCGGCCCTGATCAGAGCTGCCGCCGGGTCGCGTTCGGCGGCCGGCCGCAACAGGTCGGCGGCCTCCCGCCAGCACGCCCGGGACCGCAGCCGCCATACGGTGTCCCCCGGCTCCGGTGGCGCTGTGCGCCCCGGTGCGTCCTGACCGTTCGGGCCCCATCCGTGCTCCGACAACGCCACCTCCTTGTGTGCGCCATCCAGCAGGACGCGGGCCCTCCCCGTCCGTGGCACGACACACCACAGGCCCGCGTTGTGGCGGCAATTCAACACGGGGGCGAGCTTGTGCACCAGATCACGAGCGGAGGTTGTTGCGCGCGGCCGGCTTTTCGTCTAAACGATCAGCGGCCGGTCGGTCGGGGCCCGAACGAGGCCTCAGGACGTCCAGCCGGTCTCCATCAGGGCCTCGGCGGCGCCGTTCGCGGGCTGCGGCACACCCGCCAGATCCAGGCTGAACAGGGCCACCAGCAGCTGTTCGCCGCGCACCGTGGCCTGGTGCGAATAGCCCGCAAGAGTGAACATCGCGGCGGCCATCTCCTCCGCGTGCAGCGTCTGCAGCCACAGGCACTCGACCGACTTCACGTCCGCCGGCTCGGTCCAGGTGTCCACCTGGGCGACCATCCGGCTGCCCAACAGCGTCACCCCGTCGCGCTCCTGGGCCTCCGTCAGCTCCAGGTCGTCGAAGCCCAGCCACTCCAGGTAGCGGGCGGCGGTGAACACCGCGTCCTGCGAGGTCCGCACCGGGTGCGGCCGGAACGGCGCGCGGCGCCGCCACTGCGCGGCCTGCCCGCCGGACCCGGTGGTCGGCGGCGCGGCGGCGGGCGGGGCGTCCAGGGAGTGCGCGGGGCGGGCGGGGTGCGGGTGCGAGGCGCGCGGCCCGGCGGCGGCGCCCAGCGGGCCGGCCGCGGCCCCGCCGCCCAGCCGGGTCGTCCGGTCCACCGGGAGCCGCACGGTGGCCCCGCAGTTGCAGGTGAACTCGGGCTGCGGCCACTGGTCGGAGCGGCCGCAGTGCGGACAGCGCATGCTCAGCCAGGAGTCCTCCCACGACCGGAACCGCACCTGCACCGGCACCCCGCCGCGCAGCAGCGGCACCTTGAGCGAGGCGCCGCACGGGCACGGCAGCGAGGGCGGCTCGTAGAGGTGCTCCCGCCGGCAGGCGGGGCAGCGGATCGCCCGGGCGCCACCCGCCGCCCCCGGGCCGCGCCCGGCCGGGTCGTGTCCGGTGAAGTCGTCGGGCAGTCCGGCCATCGCGGGGTACCGTCCGTTCGAATCGGGGGCGGAGTGACGTGTCCCATGCTCCCCGAAACCCGGGAGGTGCGGCGCGGAATGCGGCAATCCTCAGGGACGAATCAGGGGTGCGCGCCCGAATCCTCGCCGGTGAGGAGGAGGGGGGTCCCCCTCGGGCGGGAGTCCCGCCCCGGTCGGCCCGGGACGGTGGTGGCCCGGAGCGGGGACGGCGCCGGTCCCGCGCCGGGCGGGTGTCACCCCGCGCCCCAGCGGGCGAGGTCGGCGGGCGTGTCCAGGTCGTCCGGGGAGGCGACGTCGCCGCACTCGACCGGGACCAGCTCGTCGGCGTGCGCCGCCAGCAGGGCCCGGGCCCCGGCGTCCCCCCGCGCGCCCGCCGCCGCCTCGGCGAGGTACCCGGCCCCGATCAGCACCGGGTGCCCGCGCCGCCCCCCGTACGTGGCCGCGGCCAGACCGGCCCCGGACCGGTGCGCGGCCAGCAGCCGGGCCACCGCGGCCGCTCCCACCCCCGGCGTGTCCACCAGCATCACCAGCACGGCCGAGGACCCGGTGGGCAGCGCGGCCAGACCGGCCCGCAGCGAGGAGCCCATGCCGCCCTCCCAGTCCGGGTTGGCCACCAGCCGGCAGCCCGGCAGATGGGCGGTGGAGCGCACCCGCTCCCGGTCCGCGCCCAGCACCACCGCCACCTCCCGGCAGCCGCCCGCCCTGGCCGCCGCCGCGGCGTGCTCCACCAGCGGCCGGCCCCGGTACGGCAGCAGTGCCTTCGGTCGTCCGCCCAACCGCCGCCCGCCCCCGGCCGCCAGCACCAGCGCGGTGACCGCGTCCCTCTGTTCCATGGGCCCAGCCTGCCCGGCCCGGCGGCCCGGGCACAGTCCCGCCGCCGGGAGTTGGACGATCGTACGAGCGGGGGCGGCGGCGACCGGCCGCGCCCCGGCGGTTCGGCCGCTGGCGCTCCCGCCGCAGGGCCCCTGTACTGGGCGGATGAGCAGCACGTCGAGGAACAGCGCGTCGGGCACCACCGCCTCTGGCAGCACCGCGCCGGGGGCGGCCCCGGAGCCGGTCACCGGCACCCGCGCGGCGCACCCCCTGGTGGACCGGTACGGCCGGGTGCACACCGATCTGCGGGTGTCGCTGACCGACCGGTGCAATCTGCGCTGCACCTACTGCATGCCCGCCGAGGGGCTGGACTGGCTGCCCCGGGCCGAGGTGCTGAGCGACGACGAGGTGGTCCGACTGGTGCGGATCGCCGTCCGCCGGCTCGGCATCACCTCGGTGCGCCTCACCGGCGGCGAGCCGCTGCTGCGGCGCGGACTGCCCGCCCTGGTCGGGCGGATCGCCGCACTCGGGGCGGAGGTGTCGCTGACCACCAACGGCATCGGCCTGGCCAGGACCGCCGAGGCGCTGCGCGCGGCCGGGCTGCACCGGGTCAACGTCAGCCTGGACACCCTGCGCCCCGAGCGGTACGCCGCGCTGACCCGCCGGGACCGGCTCGCCGACGTGCTGGCCGGACTGGCCGCCGCCCACGCGGCCGGGCTCGCGCCGGTGAAGGTGAACGCGGTGCCGGTGCGCGGGGTCAACGACGACGAACTGGCCGAGCTGCTCGGGTTCGCCGTCCGGCACGGCTACCGGATGCGCTTCATCGAGTCGATGCCGCTGGACGCGCAGGGCGCCTGGGACCGCGAGCGGATGGTCACCGCGGAGGAGATCCTGACCGGCCTCGGCGAGCACTACGACCTGCACCCGGTCGGCCGGTCCGGCAACGCCCCGGCCGAGGAGTGGCGGATCGCCGGGACGGACGCGGTGGTGGGCGTGATCGCCTCCGTCACCCGCCCGTTCTGCGGCGGGTGCGACCGGGTGCGGCTCACCGCCGACGGGCAGTTGCGCAACTGCCTGTTCGCCACCGAGGAGTCCGACCTGCGTGCGCTGCTGCGCGACGGCGCCGACGACGACCGGGTGGAGGCCGCCTGGCGGGCCACCATCGCCCGCAAGGGCCCCGGCCACGCCATCGGCGGCGCGGACTTCGTCCGGCCCGCCCGCCCGATGTCGGCCATCGGCGGCTGATCGGACGTCAGGACGGCCTGTCCGGCTCCTGGTCGGCGACCGGGCGGTCCGGTCGGGCGAAGTGCGCGCGGTAGGCGCGCGGGGTCATGCCGATCCGCCGCAGGAGATGGAAGCGCAGCGAGTCGGCGGTGACGAAGCCGGTCCTGGCGGCGACCCGCTCCACCGCCAGCTCGGTGGACTCCAGCAACTCACGGGCCTGCTCCAGGCGTTGGGTGAGCAGCCAGTGCAGCGGCGTGGTGCCCGTCTCGGCCCGGAAGCGGCGGTTGAGGGTGCGTACGCTCACCCCCGCGTGCGAGGCCAGGTCGGCCAGGGTGAGCGGCTCGGCCAGCCGGGCCAGCGCCCACGCCCGGGTGGCGGCGAGCGGACTGCCGTCCGCGGCGGCGACCGGTGTCGGCAGGACCTGCGCCCGGCCGCCCTCGCGGACCTCCGAGAGCACCGCCAGCCGGGCCACCGCGTTGGCCACCGCGGCGCCGTGGTCGGTCCGCACCATGTGCAGGCACAGGTCGATGCCGGCGTCAGCCCGGCCGAGGTGAGCACCGGGCCGTCGTCGACGAACAGCGCCTGCGGGAGCACCCGCACCGCGGGGAAGCGGTGCGCCAGGGCGCCGGCCTGCACCCAGTAGGTGGTGGCGCTGTGCCCGTCCAGCAGCCCGGCCTGGGCCAGTACGAAGGCGCCGGTGCAGATCGAGGCCATCCGCGCGCCCCGGTCCGCCGCCGCACGCAGGGCGGTGAGGATCCGTTCGTCGGCGTCGGCGCGGGAGGCGGACCCGGTGACGAGGACGGTGTCGGCCTCGGCGATCGCCTCCAGGCCGTGCGGGACGACCACCTGGAGGCTGCCGGTGGTGGCCACCGGGCCCGGTTCGGCGGTGCAGATCCGCACCCGGTAGGCCGGGTCGCCGTCCAGCTCGGCGGAGCCGAAGACGAGGTCGGGAATGGTGAGGTCGAAGCCGGTCACCGGGGGCACCGCGACCACCGCGATCCGGTGGACGCCGATCGGTCGGGCAACGGCCGGTCGGGAGGCGGCGGGTCGGGAGACGGCCGCCGGCCCGGTCGGGGTCGAGCGGGTGGTGCGGGGCATGGCCAGAACCTCCGGAACCTTGGCAGCCCGGGCCCTGCCGCGCGGCCGGGGCCCGAAGGAGAGTTGATCACGGCGCCGACATCCCGGCGCCACCCACCCCGACACCGGCCCAGGAGCCTCCCATGTCCTTCCACGTCGTCACCGGTGCCGGTCCGACCGGCACCGCGACCGCCCTGCTCCTCGCCGGCTCCGGCGAACGCGTCCGGCTGGTCACCCGGCGCGGCACCGGCCCCGAGCACCCGGGCATCGAGCGGATCGCCGCCGACGCCACCGACGCCGACGTCCTCACCGCGCTGGCCGAGGGGGCGCTGTCGCTGGTCAACTGCGCCGCCCCGCCCTACCACCGCTGGCTCACCGAGTTCCCGCCGCTCGCCGCCGGGCTGCTGACCGCCGCCGAACGGACCGGCGCGGGCTACGTCATGCTCGGCAACGTGTACGGCTACGGGCCGGTCGACGGCCCGCTCACCGAGGACCTGCCCGCCGCCCCGACCAGCCGCAAGGGCGCGCTGCGGGCGGCCCTGTGGGCGGACGCGCTCGCCGCGCACCGGGCGGGGCGAGCGCGCGTCACCGAGGTCAGGGCCAGCGACTTCCTCGGCCGGGGCGCGACCTCGCTGTTCGGCTTCACGGTGGTACCCGCCGTGCTGGCCGGCGAGCCGGTCGGCTACCCCGCCGACCTGGACGCGCCGCACAGCTGGAGCCACCTCGGCGATGTGGCCGCCACCCTGGTCGCCGCCGCCCGCGACGATGCTTCCTGGGGCCGGGCCTGGCACGTGCCCAGCACCAGCGAGGCCTCGGCCCGCGAGGTGGCCCGGCGGCTGGCGGCGGCGGCCGGGGCGCCGGAGCCCGCGCTCACCGCCGTCGCGCCGGCCGAACTGGCCCGGTCGGGGGGCGAGGCCCTCGCCGAGGTCCTCGCCGAGGTCGAGGAGATGGCCTACCTGTACGACCGGCCGCTGCGGCTGGACTCGACGCGCACGGAGGAGGTGCTCGGGGTGACGGCGACGCCGTTCGAGGCGGTGCTCGACGAGATCGTCCGCGGCGCGCGGTCGTAGCGCGGACGGGGCGGCGCCCGGTGTGAGCTTCGCCATGATCGAAATGCTCCGGGTTGTGGTGGCTTGACCGGGTGGGGGCGGGCTGGTCTGCTGGTGCGCCGTCAGCCACCCACCGTCCGGGGAGTCCACCGTGCCCGCCCGTCGCACCGTCCTGTCGGCCGCCGCCGTCTTCCTGATATCCACCCTGGCGCTGAGCGGTTGCTCCGGCGCCACGACGCGCAGCGAGGACGCCGCGCCCGCCGGGGCCGGCGCCGTCGGCCCCGGCACCAGTCCGCTGGACAACCCGGACGGCACCAAGTCCGGCCTGGCACCGCTGACTTCGCCCGAGGAGCAGAAGGCGGGCCGGGAGCTGATCGCCAGGGTCACCACCGCCGCGACCGGCCCCAAGGACGGTTACGACCGCAACGAGTTCGGCCCCGCCTGGACCGACAGCGTCGACGGCGTGCCCGGCGGTCGCAACAACTGCGACACCCGCAACGACCTGCTGGCCCGCGACGGTTCGGCGGTCGAGCACAAGGACGGCTCGACGTGCGTGGTCACCGCGATGACCATCCTCGACCCGTACACCGGGAAGACCGTGCGCTGGAGCAAGCAGCAGGCGTCGAAGATCCAGATCGACCATGTGATGCCGCTGTCCTACGACTGGCAGATGGGCGCGAGCGGGTGGGACAAGGCCAAGCGCGTCCGGATCGCCAACGACCCGCTGAACCTCGTCCCCGCCGACGGCTCGCAGAACGCCTCCAAGGGCGACTCCGGCCCGTCCGCCTGGCTGCCCGCGGACCCGCGGATACGGTGCTCGTACGCGGTCCGCTTCGCCCAGGTGTCGCTGAAGTACCAACTGCCGGTCACGGAGGCCGACAAGCGGGCGATGCTGCAGCAGTGCGGCGGCTGACACCCCGTCGAGGGGGTGGGGCGCCGTCGTCGGTGTGATCGTCGGGTGATATTCGTGTGCGGTGCATTCGATGATCACCCGACTCTCGCGACGCGCCCTGCCCGCCGTCGCCGCGGCCGCCCTGCTGGCCGCCTGCACCAGCACCGGCGGCTCCACCGACGCGGCCTCCACCGCCCCGACGGCCGCCCCGGGCACCGCCTCGGCCGCGGCCTCCTCGGACCCGGCCGCCGCACCCACCCCGACCGCCACCCCGACGCCGACTCCGACGGTGAAGCCCACCGGCCAGGCGGACCCGGCGCTCCAGTCCTTCTACGGCCAGAAGCTCGCCTGGGCGGCCTGCAAGGACGACCCGGCGACCACGAAGACCGACGAGTCGGCGGTCCAGTGCGCGACCCTCAAGGTCCCGCTGGACTACGCCGCCCCGTCCTCCGGGGAGACCCTGGACGTCGGCGTGGCCCGGATCACCAGCTCCAGGCCCGGCGAGCGGACCGGTTCCCTCCTGGTCAACCCGGGCGGGCCGGGCGGCAGCGGTGTCGACATGGTCAAGCGCGGTCAGAAGGACTACGACGGCCCGCTGCGCGACCACTACGACATCGTCGGCTTCGACCCCCGCGGGGTCGGCGGCACCAGTCCGGTCAACTGCCTGGACGACAAGGCCCGTGACGCCTGGATCACCACCGACGTCCTCGGCCCGGAGCACGGCAAGGCCCTCGCCGACGCCTGCGCGGCCAAGTACGGCAAGCTGCTGGAGCACATCGGCACCCGTGACACGGTGCGGGACGTCGACGTGCTGCGCGCGGCCCTCGGCGACCAGAAGCTCGCCTACTTCGGACTCTCCTACGGCACCTACCTGGGCAGCGTCTACGCCGAGGAGTTCCCCGACCGGGTCGGCCGGCTGGTGCTGGACGGCGCGGTCGACCCGGCCAAGCCGATCGCCCAGAACAACATCGAGCAGTACGCGGGCTTCGAGCGCTCGCTGCAGGCCTTCGCCGCCCACTGCGCCAAGCAGGCGCAGTGCCCGCTCGGCAAGGACCCGGCGAAGGCGGCGGGCAAGCTCGCCGACTTCCTCGACGGCCTCAAGCAGAAGCCGCTCACCACCAAGGACGGACGGACCCTCACCTCCTCCGCCGCCTGGACCGGCGTGGTCGAGGGACTCTACGGGGACGAGAGCGGCTGGGACGCCCTGGCCAACAACATCGGCTGGGCCATGGCGCGCGGCAAGGGCGAGAACCTGCTCGCCTACACCGACTCCTACAACAAGCGGGACAAGGACGGCCACTACAGCGTCTCCGCCGACGCCTACACGGCGATCTACTGCGCCGACGGGGCCACCGACGTCCTCACCGGCGAGGCGCTCGACGCCGCCTACGCCGAGATGGCCGCCAAGGCGCCGCTGATCAGCCGGCACGAGCCGGGAGCGGCGCTGTTCGACCCGGACTGCCGCAGCTGGCCGTTCCGTTCGGCGGAGAAGGCGCACCCGATCGTCTCGAAGGCCGCGACGCCGATCGTGGTGGTCGGCTCCACCGGCGACGCGGCCACGCCGTACGCCAACGCCGAGAAGCTCGCCGCCCAGTTGGGCAACGCGGTGCTGCTGACCCGCGACGGCGAGGGTCACACCGGCTACGGGCACAGCGCCTGCGTCCGGGACGCCGTGCACTCCTACCTGGTCGACGGCACCGTGCCGGCCGCCGGGACGCGCTGCGCGACCGACGCCGCGCGGTGAGCTGACGCGACGGAGGGCGGGGCGCCGTCGGACGGGGGACCGTCGGGTGATATTCGTGTGCGGTGGACTCCATGACGACCCGGCTCTCGCGACGTGCCCTGCCCGCCGTCGCCGCGGCGGTGCTGCTGACGGCCTGTACCGGCGGGGGCGGCTCCACCGGTGCGGGCGCCCCCGGCGCGGCGGGCTTCGCGGCCACCGAGGCCGCGCAGTCGGCACCGGATCCGGCACTCCGGTCGTTCTACGGCCAGAAGCTCGCCTGGGCGGCCTGCAAGGACGCCCCGAGGACCGAGGGGGTCGACCCGGCGTCGGTGCGGTGCGCGACCCTCAAGGTGCCGCTGGACTACGCCGATCCGTCCGGTGCCACCCTCGACGTGGGGGTGGCCCGGGTCGGTGCCGCCAAGCCCGCGCAGCGGGCCGGTTCGCTCGTGATCAACCCGGGCGGGCCGGGCAACAGCGGTGTCGACGCCGTCCTCGGCGGCCAGCGCGACTACGACGGTCCGCTGCGCGACCACTACGACATCGTCGGCTTCGACCCCCGGGCCACCGGCCGCACCGCCCCTGTCAACTGCCTGGACGACAGGACCCGGGACGGCTGGATCACCACCGACACCCCCGGGCCGGAGCGCGGCAAGCTGCTCGCGGACGCCTGCGCGGCCAAGTACGGCAAGCTGCTGGAGCACGTCGGCACCCGCGACACCGCACGCGACATGGACGTGCTGCGCGCAGCGCTCGGCGACCGCAGGCTCACCTACCTCGGCCTGTCCTACGGCACCTACCTGGGCAGCGTCTACGCCGAGGAGTTCCCCGACCGGGTCGGCCGGCTGGTGCTGGACGGCGCGATCGACCCGGCCAAGCCGATCGCCGAGACCAACATCGAGCAGTACGCGGGCTTCGACCGCTCGTTGCGGCTTTTCGCCGCCCACTGTGCCCGGCAGCCGCAGTGCCCGTTCGGCAAGGACCAGGACAAGGCGGCCGGCCGGGCCGCCGACTTCCTGGACGGGCTGAAGCGGAAGCCGCTCACCACCGAGGACGGACGGACCCTCACCTCCGCCGCCGCCTGGGCGGGCGTGATGGACGCCCTCTACGGCGACGAGGGCGGCTGGGACGGCCTGGCCGCCGCCATCGGCCGGGCCATGAACCTGGGCGACGGCGACTACCTGCTCGCCTACGCCGACTCCTACAACAAGCGTGGCGACGAAGGCCGTTACGGCGCCGCCGCCGACGCCTACACGGCGATCTACTGCGCCGACGGGGCCACCGACGTCCCGACCGGGGACGCGCTGCGGGACGCCTACGCCCGGATGGCCGCCAGGGCCCCGCTGATCAGCCGGCACGAGCCGGCGGCGACGCTGTTCGACCCGGACTGCCGCAGCTGGCCGTTCCGTTCGCCGGAGAAGGCGCACCCGATCGCCTCGAAGGCCGCGACGCCGATCCTGGTGGTCGGCTCCACCGGCGACGCGGCGACCTCCTACGCCAACGCCCAGCAGCTCACCGCCCAGTTGGGCAACGCGGTGCTGCTCACCCGCGACGGCGAGGGACACACCGGCTACGGGCACAGCGCCTGCGTCCGGGACGCGGTGGGCGCCTACCTGGTCGACGGCACAATGCCGGCCGCCGGGACGCGCTGCGCGAGCGACCGGGGGTAGGGCCGCGAACCCGACGGCGGGGCGCACCGTGGTGGGGACCACGGTGCGCCCCGCCGTCGTGCGTTCGGGCCGGCCGGTCAGGAGGTGGGCGGCTGGGTCAGGTCGTAGAAGGTCGACCCGCCGACCGTGCGGGCGGTGTAGTGGCTCGCCACCCATTCCTCGATCCGGGCGGTCTGGGACTGCGAGGACTCGCCGCCGGGGCCGTTCGCGCCGTTCACCGTGTTCGCCCCGGCCGTCTCCCCGCCGCCGAAGCCGCGCGAGCCGCCGCCGACGAACCAGTGCACCTTGCCGTCCCGCACGTACTGCTGGAAGCCTTCCAGGCTGAGCGACGGGTCGCTGCTGTTGAAGCCGCCGAGGGCCATCACCGGGACGCCGGAGGCGAGTTGGTAGCTGGCGGCGTTCTGCGAACCGGAGGTCGCGGCGGCCCAGCGGTAGCGGTCGGCGTCCTGCGCCAGCAGGGCGGCCGCCTCGTCGCTCACCTTGGCGCCGTTCAGCAGCCCGTTCATCCCGCCGGGGCCGCCCTGGCCGCCGGGTCCGCCGAAGACGGCGTACGGGCCCTGGCCCTGGGCGCCGTTGCCGTTGCCGTTCGGGACCCGGCCGGTGCCCCGGCCGCCGTCCTGCTGCGGGAAGCCGGGGACGCCCTGGCCGCCGCCCTGACCGTCGCCCTGGCCGCCGTCCTGCTGGGGCGTCACCGTCCTGCCGTTGAGCCACAGCGCGGGCCCGCCGCCCGCACCGCGTCCCCGCATGCCGCCGGGGCCGAAGCCGCCCGCCACCGAGGGCCCGGCCAGCACGATCGAGCCCTGGTGCGGGGTGCCGACCGTCTCCAGCGCGTACGCCGCCGGACCGCCCAGCGCCGCCGCCGCGCCCACCAGGCCCGCCACGGCGGTCACCCGTCCGGTGATCCGCCGCGCCCCGGCCCGTCCGTCGACCGGAGCACCGGACGCGGCCTCGACGCCGGTTGCCGAAGCACCGGACGCGAGCCGCGCCGCCAGCGGGCCGGCCACCAGCAGCGCCACCGCCGCGAGCAGCCCACCGGCCAGCACCGCCGGACGCAGCCACGGCTGGAAGTCGGAGCTCCGCCCGAGCAGCACGTACGCCCACACCGCCGTCACGGCGAGCGTCGCCGCCAGCACCGCCGCGTACGGCAGCCGGTGCCGGGCCCGCCACAGCCCGTCCACGCCCATGCCGACCAGTGCGGCGACCGCCGGGGCCAGCGCCACCGTGTAGTACTGGTGGAAGATCCCGGACATGAAGCTGAAGGTCAGCGCGGTGCAGAGGAGCCAGCCGCCCCAGACCAGGAAGGCCGCGCGCGCGGTGTCCGTCCGGGCGTACCGCCGGGTCGCCCAGAGGCCGAGCACCAGCAGGATCAGCGCGGCGGGCAGCAGCCAGGCGATCTGCCCGCCGATGTCGCCGTCGAACAGCCGGGTGAGGCCGGTCTCGCCCCAGCCGCCGCCGCCGCGGCCGCCGCCCGGCCCTCCGGCGGGAGCGAAGACGGGACCGTTGCCGGCGACCGCCTCGGCCCCGGCCGGGAGACGGCCCCGGCCGCCGCCGCCGACGCTGCCGGTCTCGTTGCCGTTGAGCCGCCCCAGGCCGTTGTAGCCGAAGGTGAGGGAGAGGAAGCTGTTGTCCTGCGAGCCGCCGATGTACGGGCGCGCCGACGCCGGCACCAGTTCGACGACCGCGACCCACCAGCCGCCCGCGACCACCATCGCCAGTCCGCCGGCCAGCAGCTGCCGCACCCGCCGCCACAGTCCGGTCGGCGCCACCACCAGGTAGACCAGCACGAAGGCGGGCAGCACCAGGAACGCCTGGAGGGTCTTGGTGAGGAAGGCCAGACCGAGCATCACCCCGGTGAACACCAGCCACCGGGTGCCCGCCGCCTCGATCGCCCGCACCAGCCCGTAGGCGGCCAGGGTGAGCAGCAGGACCAGCAGCGCGTCCGGGTTGTTGAAGCGGAACATCAGCGCCGCGACCGGGGTCAGCGCGAAGGCGAGGCCGGCCAGCAGTCCGGCGAGCGGCGAGAAGCGCCGGCGCACCGTCGCGTACAGGGCGGCGACCGTGCCGACGGCCATCAGCGCCTGCGGGGCCAGCACCGACCAGGAGGAGAGTCCGAAGACCCGGGCCGAGAGCGCCATCGGCCACAGGGCCAGCGGGGGCTTGTCGACGGTGATGAAGTTCCCGGCGTCCGAGGAGCCGTAGAAGAAGGCCTTCCAGCTCCGGCTGCCGGCCTGGGCGGCGGCGGAGTAGAAGGAGTTGGCCCAGCCGGAGGCGGACAGGCCCCAGAGGTAGAGCACGGCGGTGGCGGCCAGCAGGGCGAGCAGCGAGGGCCGGACCCAGCGCGGGTCCTCCGGGCGTCCCCGCCAGGAGCGGGCCGGCAGGGTGCGCAGCCGTCCGGTCCAGGAGGCCGGGCCCTTGGGGCCGGTGGCCGGCAGCGGGAACTCCGGGAACAGCGGCGGGTGGGCGGTCCGCCCGGGTGCCGCCCCCTCCGGCGCGGAGCCGGGCGGCAGCAGCGGGGGCGGGAAGTCCCCGGCCTCCGGCCAGGGCTCGCCGGCCGGCGGGGTGAGGCTGGTCGTGGTCATGGGCGCTACGTTCGGGCGCCCGGCTGAGAGAACGGTGAGACGCGGGTATGAGCCGTCTGTGATCCTCGTCGTCCCTGGTCGGAGGGCCGGTGCCGTTGCGCCGACCGGGGCGCCGTTGCGCCGACCGGGGCGCCGTTGCGCCGACCGGGGTACCACCGCGCCGGCCGGGACGCCGTCAGGCCGAGCGGGCGCCGCTGCGCCGCCCGGGACGCCGTCAGGCCTGCTGGGGCATCGTCAGGTGCTTGCCGAGCCACTCCAGCGCGGGCGGGATCTCCCGGGTCCAGGTGTGGAAGTTGTGGCCGCCGGTGTCGAGGGTGATGGTGGACAGCTTGGTCGGCGCCTTGAACGCGCCCACCATCGCCTGGGTGCCCTCGTAGTTGTTCTCGTCGTAGCTGGTGGCGAGCAGCAGCGCGACCGGTTCGGCGGGCTTGTTCCGCAGCCGCCAGACCAGGTCGTTCTCCTGCTTCAGCCGGTCGTTGCCCGCGAACAGGTCGCCGGTGGTCTCGTCGATCGGAGCGGTGTAGTAGCCGGAGAGCGAGATCGCGGACCGGTACGCGTCCGGCTTGCGCAGCGCGAACTTGAGGGCGCAGTAGCCGCCGGTGGAGTTGCCGATCACGGCGCGGTTGGCCGGGTCGGTGCCGATCCGGTAGCCGGCGGACAGCGCCTTGGGCAGGTCGCTGGTGAAGAAGGTCTCGACCTGCGGACCGCCGGGGACGTCCATGCACTCGGTGTCGCGGTTGCCGACGAGCGTCGGGCGCATCAGCACCAGGACGGTCGGCGGCAGCTTCTTCTCCTCGATGGCGGTGAGGGCGGAGGCCGGGTACTGCATCAGCGTGATGAGCTTCTCCGCCGAGCCCGGGTACCCGGCCAGGACCAGGGCCATCGGGAACTTGCTCTGCGCGTACTCGGGCTGGAAGTACTGCGGCGGGAGGTAGACGAAGGCGTCGCTGCTCAGACCGCTCTGCGGGCCGCGGACCGAGACCTCCTGGATCACCCCGGAGCGGTCGCGGGCCGAGCCCTGCGCCGAGTACATGCTCTTCTCCCCGGTGACGGAGAGGGCGGCGGCCGCGTTCGGCTGGTGGTCGACCACGGTGCCGGGCTTGCCGTTGGTGCCGAGCAGGTCGCTCCAGGAGCTGTAGAAGCCGAAGTAGCCGTTGGCGATCAGCCCCATCGCGACGAGCACCGCGAGCTGGGTGGCGAGGAAGGCGCCGATCCGCCCCGTCCAGGCCTTCCACCCGTGTCCGCCGAACTTCGGCCAGAGCCACATCGTGGCGGCGAAGACGCCGACCGCGAGCACGGCGGCGACGATCTGGAGCGGGAGTCCTGTGAGGCTGAGCACCCGTCGATCGTAGTTGACCCGTGCGGCCCCACCGCGCGCCCCTTTATACGCCCCATATACGCTTCGACGCGCTGCAAGTGCGCCCTGTTGACCGCCTCTTGTCGGGTCGGGATCATGTCGGCGGGGACGAGCAGACTGCACGGAGCGTGCATGAGAGAGCACCGAGAGAACATCCGGGGGAACGCCATGAGGTCCTTCATCAAGGTCGGCGCGGCGGTCGGCACCGCCATGCTGCTGGCTGCCTGCTCCGGGGGCAGCGACGGCGGATCGGGCAGCGGCGGCAGCAGTTCGGCGGCGTCCAGCCCGTCGGACGGCTTCAGCGCGCTGCCCGCGCCGACCTACACACCGACACCCACGCCCACGCCGACGCCCACGCCGTACGGGCCGGTGCTGGCCGGCTACGTCGACCCGGTCGGCGCCGCACTCGGCAAGATCAACCCGGCGGCCGACCTGGCCGGCTTCATGGCCAGTCTCCAGGAGGCGGCCGGCGCCGCGAACTCCGCGAGCAGCGGTCTCGGGCTGAGCACCACCCCGGTCGCCGTCGGCACGACCAAGCGCCAACTGGTGACGGCGCTCACGCAGCTCGCCACCGATCTGACCAAGATCCGGACCGACATCAAGGCGAAGACCTTCTGCACCACCGGCTCCGCCTTCGCCCAGGTCGGCCTCTCGGAGGGCCTCAAGGCCATCCCCGGCGCCCTCGCCGAGATGACCGCCGCCGGTTACACCACCAACTTCGCCGTCCCGCAGACCCCGCAGCAGCAGACCCGGAGCCTGGACAACGGCGCCTTCGTCACCAAGGGCAAGCTGCGCGGCGAGGGCGAGCTGAACATCGACAACGCGGAGGGCACCACCGACTCCGTCGTCACGCTCTCCAAGACCGGCAAGGCCGTCCACTCGCTGTACGTCGGCAAGGGGAAGAAGGCCTCGATCAAGGGCATCGAGGACGGCACGTACGACGTGTTCTTCTCCGACGGCATCGACTGGGACCCGTCGCTGAAGATGTTCACCCAGGACTGCAGCTACACCAAGTTCGACGAGACGCTGGCCTTCGAGACCGGCAAGACCTACTCGATCTGGTCGATCACGCTGACCGCCAAGGTCGGCGGCAACGCGAAGACCAGTGACGTGGACGAGCAGAACTTCCCGCAGCCGTAACGTCCCCGTCCGCCCGGGACCCGCGCGCCGGGTCCTGGGCGGACGGGTACCGGCGCCGGGTCCCGGGCTCGCGGGCCCCGGGCGGCCCCACGGGTGACGTTCGCGCGGGTCGACGGCCGCCGGGCAGGGCGGGCGGGAGCGCCCTGCCGATACTGCGGGCATGAGACCCTCCCGCAGGGGCGCCGTGCTGCGCCTCGCCACCGTCACCGCCGTCTCCGCGCTCCTCGCCCTGGGCGTCCCGGCCACCACCGCCGGTGGCGCGACCGGGACCGGGCCCGGGGCCGCCGCGACCACCGGGGGCGGTGCGGGCCCCGAGCACGGTCGGCCCTGCGTCGGCACCCCGACGCCCACCGGCGGCCCGGCGCTCGACGTGCTGGAGGTCGCCGAGCGGGCCAAGGCCGAACTGGGCCTCGCCTCGGTGATCGTGAAGGTCACCGCCGACGGCCGCGAACTCCTCACCACCGCGCTCGGCGAGTCGATGACCGGCGTCCCGGCCCGGCCCGACATGCACTTCCGCAACGGCAACATCGCGATCAGCTACCTGGGGACGGCCCTGCTGCGCCTGGTCGACGAGGGCGTCGTCGGCCTCGACGAGCCCGTCGCGCGCTGGCTGCCCGACCTCCCGCGCGGCGACCGGACCACCCTGCGGATGCTCGGCGCCTCGACCAGCGGCCTGGTCGACTACGTCACCACCCCCGGCTTCGGCGAGACCGTCTACGCGGACCCGTTCCGGCAGTGGACGCCCGAGGAACTCGTCGGCATCTCGACCCGTCAGGACCCCTGGTACCGGCCGGGCGAGAGCTGGAGCTACTCGCACGCCAACTTCGTGCTGCTCGGCGCCGCGCTGGAGCGGATCACCGGGACCCGGCTGGACCACCTGCTCCAGCAGAAGGTGCTGGGCCCGCTCGGTCTGCACGGGACGGCGAACAGCTTCACGCCCGACATCCCGACACCGGTCCTGCACGCCTTCACCTCGGACCGGGGCCGGTACGAGGAGTCCACCTTCTGGAACCCCTCCTGGACCACCGCCCCCGGTGCGGTGCAGACCACCGACATCTGCGACCTGGCGCGCTCGGCCGTCGGTGTCGGCTCGGGCGAACTGCTCTCCCCGGCCGGCTACCGCGAACTGCTGGACCCGGGGACGGTGGGCCTCGGCGGGGGGATCGGGAAGTGCCCGGACACGGTCTGCATCCCGCAGACCGAGGCCACCCACTACGGGATGGGCGTGCTGGTGCTGGGCGACTGGATCTCCCAGCACCCGCTGTTCTTCGGCTACTCCGCCTCGCAGGACTACCTGCCGTGCGAGCACCTGGCGATCGCGGTCTCCACCACCGACGGCCCGGCCGCGGCCGGCGGGCACAGTGCCCACACCATCGCCCGGCGCATCGCCGCGGTGCTGGCCCCGGAGCACCCGATCCCCGACTTCGGCTGAGCCTGCGGCCCGTCCCCCGGTGCCCGTCCGGCCCGCCCTCCGGTGCCCGCCCGCCGGGCCCCCGCTGCCCGAACGTATCGGGGGCGCGGGGCCGGTGGGGGGGCGAGGCCCCGGCCGCCGTCCGCTCCCGGTCAATTGTCAGTGGCCCATGCCACACTCCCGTCATGGCACCAGAACCGCTCGCCGCCCTCACCTTCGCCGCCTGGCGCAGACTCGACCTCGCCGCCGCCACCCGGATCGCCGCCCAGGCCGCCGCCGGCGCGGGCGGGCGGCTGGAGCGGGTCGAGACGGTCGAGCACCTGGGGGCGCCACTGCACCGGGTGCTGGTCGAGCGGGGCGGGCGGATGTTCGCGCTGATACCGGGCGGCCGGGTCACCGTCGGCTTCGACGCGGCGTCCTGGCGGCCGTCCGCCGAACTCCTCGCCGGCTACCGGGAGGAGAGCGTCGACCAGGGCTTCGGCGACGCGGACCTGCACGCCCACCTGGCCCGGGTGCTCAGCCCGCGCCGGACGGTCACCGTGCCGACCCTGCTCATGGCCGTCGAGGACGAGCCGATCGAGGAGGAGCCCGCCGACATGCCGGCCCTCCTCGCCCGCGAGGGCCTCCGGCTGCCGACGCCCGACGAGTGGGAGCACGCCTGCGGCGCCGGTGCCCGCACCCTGTTCCGCTGGGGCGACGAGTGCCCGCTCGACCGCATCCCGTACGGCGACGACACCGGCCCGCACGCCGGCCCGAACGCCTTCGGCCTGCTCATCGCGCACGACACCTACCGCTCCGAGATCACCGCCGAGCCCGGCCTGATCCACGGCGGCGACGGCGGCGAGTCCGTCTGCGGCGGCTACGGCACCTTCCTGTCCTGGCTCCCGCTCGCCACGGCCAACCGCCACCCCGACCTCGCGGCCTACGTCTACGGCGAGGAGGGCGAGGACCTCGTCGACTGCCTCTCCACCCGCCCGGTCCTCGACCTGCGCTGACCCCCGCCGCGGCAAGGGCGATCAGGCCGCCCGGGGGGTCTCGGTGCCGTCAGAACTCGGTCGTGTCCAGCACGACGTCCAGCGGCTCCGGCAGCCGTACCTCCACCCCGAACGGGTGCGGCCCCTCGACGAGCGTGTACCCGAGCTGTCCCGGTTGGGAGAACAGCGTGCACGTCCGCTCCTGGCGGTCCACCAGGAGGAAGACCGGTGCCCCGTACTGCGAGTAGCGGCGCCGCTTCGCCGTCCGGTCCGTCTCCGCGTTGGACGGGGACGTCACCTCGACCACCAGGAGGGTCTGGTCCGGCACCAGGGCCCCTTCGGTCTTGGCCAACCCGGCGGGCACCACGGCGAGGTCCGGGACGTAGAAGTTCTCCGTGCCGGGGAGGTCCAGGTTTCCCGACCCGGCCCGGAGCCCCAGCTCCCGCAGGCGGGGGCCGATCTGCTCCCGGATGAGGTCGACGGCACTCTCGTGGGCCCAGGACGGCGACACCGGTGTGATGACTCCTTCGACGATCTCGACCCGCTCGCCCGCGATGTGCCGGATGGCGTACTTCAGGGCGTGCTCGGGGTTGGGCACCTGGCTGTAGTCACCGGGCCTCGCCTGCGCGGCACTCACGTTGTGCTCCACTCCTCCGCCCTCCCGGCACGGCTGTCCGCCGGGCCGTTCGACAGGCTGTCCGTCGGGCCGCCCGTCGGCCGCCCGCGATCGTGGCCAGCCTAGGGTGAAAGCCCGCTCGCGGTCGGATCATCACGCCGCCCGGCGAACATTCACCCGTTCGTGGAAGGTGGCCGGTTGATGGTGGCTCGGGTGGATTCGTGGGTGTGACTTCTGCCCGATCGGTTGACCGATTGAGGTGACCATGGCACTTTCGTGCGGCGCGGGCGTCCGCAACCGGTCGTACGCCCCGCATCCCCCACAAGGAGAGCCATGCTCAAGAGACTTGCCGCCGCGTCCGCCGCGAGCGCTGTCATCGCCGGGGTCCTCACCTCCGTGGCAGTCGCCCCCGCGCAGGCGGTACAGGCCGGTGACCTGGCGTCCACCATCGCGCTGAGCAACTGCTCGGCCTCGCTGGTGCGTTACCCCTCGTCGGTCGACACCGACCGGGCCCTGATGCTCACCAACGGCCACTGCCTGCCGACCATGCCCCCCGCCGGCCAGGTCATCCAGAACCAGACCGCCAGCCGCAGCGGCACCCTGCTCAACGCCTCCGGCGGCTCGCTCGGCACCGTGCAGGCCGACAAGGTGCTGTACGCGACGATGACCGGCACGGACGTCGCGCTGTACCAGCTCACCGACACCTTCGGGTCGATCACCTCGAAGTTCGGTGCCACCGCGCTGACCATCAACGACACCCACCCGGTCGACGGTTCGGCGATGTACATACCGTCGTCCTACTGGAAGCAGACCTGGAACTGCTCCGTCAACGGCTTCACCGACCTGCGCGAGGACGCCTGGAGCTGGCGCGACTCGATCCGCTACAGCGCCGGCTGCAACACCACGCACGGCACCTCCGGTTCGCCGATCGTCGACGCCGCCACCCGCAAGGTCGTCGGCATCAACAACACCGGCAACGACGACGGCCAGATGTGCACCCTCAACAACCCGTGCGAGGTCGCCGCCGACGGCACCACCACGGTGCACCAGGGCCAGAGTTACGGTCAGGAGACCTACTGGTTCACCACCTGCCTGGGCAACGGTCGGGTCATCGACCTCAACGTCAGCGGCTGCCTGCTGACGAAGCCCGCGGGCAGCGGCTCCGTCTCGGTCGCCAACCCGGGCAACCAGTCGACGGCGGTGGGCGGTGCGGCCAACCTCAAGATCACGGCGAGCGGCGGCTCGACCCCGTACACCTACTCGGCGACGGGCCTGCCGGCCGGTCTGTCGATCAACGCCTCCACCGGTGTCATCAGCGGCACCGCGAGCACCGCGGGCACCTACAACGTCACCGTGACGGCGAAGGACGCGGCCGCCAAGACCGGTAGCACCAGCTTCACCTGGGTGGTCTCCGGCGGCGGTGGCGGCACCTGCACCCCGGCGCAGCTGCTCGGCAACGCGGGCTTCGAGACCGGCACGGCCGCGCCGTGGACCACCTCCAGCGGCGTCGTCGACAACTCCTCCTCGCAGGCCGCGCACGGCGGCAGCTGGAAGGCGTGGCTGAACGGCTACGGCTCCACCCACACCGACAGCCTCGCGCAGACCGTGACCGTGCCGGCCGGCTGCAAGGCGACCCTGAGCTTCTACCTGCACATCGACACCGGCGAGTCCGGCACCACGGCGTACGACAAGCTGACGGTCCAGGCCAACGGCACCACGCTGAAGACCTACTCCAACGCGGACGCGGCCGCGGGCTACCAGCTGCGGACCTTCGACCTGTCCGCCTACGCGGGCCAGTCGGTGACGGTCAAGTTCAACGGCACCGAGGACTCCTCGCTGCAGACCAGCTTCGTGATCGACGACACCTCGATCGCCACCAGCTGACGCCGGCTTCGTGAACCGACGGCGCGGCCCCTCGGAGCGCACTCCGAGGGGCCGCGTCACGGGCGGTGGCCGGTCGCCGCGCGGTGCCGGTCAGTGCATGTTGCTGTTGAGCATCGACATGTACTGGGCGCCGTGGGCGAAGCTGTTCAGGTTGACGGCGCCCAACTGGACCGAGGGCGTGGTGTTGTTGTTGCGGGCCCGGTACATGTAGCCGGAGCCGCGGCCCCAGTCGTTCTCCTCGGCGGCCTCCTGGGCGTCCAGTTGGGCGTTGCCGCCGAGGCCCTGGCGGACCCGGGCCTCGATGTTGCGGAAGCGGGTGGCCTCGGACACCGCGGCGATCGCGACGACGAGGTCGGTGCGGAGGGTGTCGTTGTTGAAGGTCACGTTGGCGGCGTAGTCCCACAGCCGGTTCATCGAGCCGGCCAGGTTGTCCCGGCTGATCGACACCTGACGGGTGCCCTCCGACGCCCGCAGGCTGTGGTCGCCGCCGTAGCGGCCGTTGTAGGGGAGCCGCGTGGCGTTGCGGCCCAGCGCCTGGCCCAGGTCGTAGGGCGAGTCGGCCTCGTTGGCGAACTGGACGACCACGCCGGCGTTGCCGGTGGAGAAGCCGCGCAGGTAGAGGTTGTTGGCCGTGAGGTAGAGGGTGAGCGTCCGCGCGTTGTTGTTGTGCGTGAACTGGACGTTGACGGCGATGACCTCGGTGGTGCGCGGGGTCTCCCAGACGGTGCCCTCGCCGCCGTTGCCGCTGATGATCGGGCCGATGTTGTGGATCGACCGGATCAGCTGGGTGTACGAGCTGCGGAGGGCGTCGGTGCCGCCCCGCAGGTCCCAGGTGATGGTGTGGACCGGGACCTGGAGGATCGAGACCTGGCCGGCGCCGGGCTGCGGCGCGACGGCCTGGGCGGCGGGTGCCACGCCGGCGAGCAGGGGGAGGCAGAGGAGAGCGGCGGTGAGTGTCTTGCGCACGGGGATTCCTTCGGGTTGCGAGGGGGGAGGCGGGGAGGCCGGGGCTCAGTTGACGGTGAAGCTCACTTCGGCGTTCTTGCCGCCGCCGCCGGCGGTGGCGCAGCTGTGGCCGGGCGGGACCTCGCAGCTGTAGCTGTTGGAGCCGGCGAAGGGGTTGTTCCAGCGGAAGGTGACCTTGCCGCCGCCGGAGAGCAGGTACTCGGCGCTGCCCTGGGTGCCGGTGGCGAACCCTTCGGACTCGCTCTGCCAGCGGGCCCGGTCGCCGTTGTTGATGGTCGACGGGGGCAGGCTGTTGCCGGTCCAGATACCGCCGTCCAGGCCGGCGCCGATCCGGCCGAGCAGGGCGCCGGAGTAGTTGTAGACGTTGACCTTGACGCTGCGGACGGGGGTGACGGCAGCGGTCAGGTCGGTGTCGGCGGCGGTCCTCGCCGCGAAGGCGGAGGGGCCGCCGGTCAGGGTGAAGGCCACGTTGGCGTTGTTGCCGCTGCCGCCCGACCAGTCGCACTGGTAGCCCGCGGGGGCGTCGCAGCTGTAGGAGTTGCGGCCGGAGTAGGGGTTGTTCCAGCGGATGGTGACCGTCTTGTTCGAGTCGCTCGCGAAGCGGTAGACGGTGTAGCCCTCGGTGCCGGTGGCGAAGCCGCAGGACTCGCTCTTCCAGGTGGCGGTGACGGTCTTGGCGATCGCGTCCTGCGGCAGGCCGTCGCGGGACCAGCAGCCGTGGGCGAGGCCGGAGTCGGTGCGCTGCAGCTGCTGGAGGGTGCTGTTGCGGAAGGAGACGCCAGTGCTGCGGGCGGCCTCCTGGACGGTGACGGCGCCGGTGGCGGGAGCCGTGACGGTGGTGGGCGCGGGGGCTGCGGGGGCGGCCTGGGCGGCCGGGGCGAGGGCGGACGCGCCGCCGAGGAGGGCGGTGAGGAGGGCGGCCGAGGCGGTCCAGCGGGCCGGGTTGGATATCGTGGGCATGACAAGTGATCCCTTCGAGGAGGGGGAGGAGGGCCTGGAGGGGGAGGGGGTGGCCGGCGGGCGGCCGTGGAGTCAGCGGCGGTTCGGCGCGGTGCTCACTCGACGTACCAGAGGTCGAAGCTGGTGCCGAGGTTGTTCGGGTTGCACTCGAAGCGGCTGTACAGGCCCAGCGCGACGCTGAGCGAACCGGCCTGGTTGCACTGGGCGTAGGTGCCGTAGTGGCCGCCGTAGACGCGGTAGTCGGTCGTCCGGGCGCTCGCGGCGCCGGTGGCGATCGCCACCAGGGCGACGGCGGCCCCCAGGGTGGCGGCCAGTCTGCGGACCGGGATTCCGCGCATGCCGAAGGTCATGGTGTTCCTCTCGTCGAACGGTGCCCGGGGCGTCGTCGGTGCGCGCCCTGGGGCGTGATGTGTGCGCTGCGCGTGATGCGCGTGCTGTGCGTGCTGTGCGCCTGGTGTCGGCGCCGAGACCGGGGTCGGGCCCGCATCCACCCAACCGGCGACGGATGGCACCCGCCGCCCCCTCACCCGGTCTCCCGGGTGGCTCTAGTCGAGCGGCTTGCGGGGGCACCACGAGTCGCCCCAGGCGGTCGTCACGGTGCACTGCCGGTCGGAGTGACCGCCGCCGTTTCCGCCGTTTCCGCCGCGGCCGTCGAGGTCCAGGAGGTCGCCGAGGTCGCCGAGCTTGCCGGGCTTGCCGGCGCCGCCGGGCTTGGCATCGTGGGCGGGCTTGCCGTCGGTGGCGCCGTGGTGGGCGCTGCCGGGAGCGGCGGTGACCGCCGGTCCGGAGCCCGAGTCGGTCGCGAGGGCGGCGGCCGAGCCGCCCCACCACGCGCCGGTCCCCAGCACGACCGCGACCAGTGTCCGCACCACGATTCCGCGCATGACGTCAACTCCCGTGAAATAGCCCTCGGTCCGATGCCGACCGGTCCCCGCCACCCTCTGGAGCGCCGCCCCGGCCGTGGTCATCACCCTGCCAGTCGGCGGATGGTCCGGGCACCGTTCGCCAGGGATCATGAGCCTGCCAGGCACTTTTAGGAGGCATGCGATGGAAGCCGAGACCGAACAGGCGGCCGACGCCGCAGCCACGATTCCCGGCGTCGACAGCGCGGCCGTCACGCTCTACCGCTGGACCGTCGTGCACGGGCGGCTGACCCCGGCCACCCTGGCGCAGGCCGCCGCCGAGACCGGGATCGGCGAGCCGGACTGCCGGCGGGCGCTCGCGGCCCTCACCGAGGCCTGTCTGCTCCAGGCCGTCCCCGCCGCCGCCCGCGCCGACGACGGCCGAGCGGCCGGTACGGGGCCGGCGGGCTCGGGCCCCGCAGGCTCGGGGCCCGTCGGACCGGAGCCCGTCGGCTGGCAGCCGGTGAGCCCCCAGGCCGCCACCGCGCAACTGCTGTCCGACCGCGACACCGCCCTCCGCGCCCAGGAGGAGGCCCTGCGCGCCCAGCGCCGACGCATCCAGCAGGAGCGCGACGGCCTGGCGGCGTTGGTGCCCGTCTACCTCCAGGCGCGTCAGCACGCCTTCCCCCAGGGCACCATCGACCACCTGCCGGACAAGTTCGCCGTCCGCGCGCTGCTCTGCGACGTCATCGACTCCTGCCGCAGCGAGGTCCTGGTCTCCAAGCACGGCGGCTCCTTTCCGCCGGCCGCGCTGCGCGAGGCACTGCCCCGCGACCTGGCCCTGCTCGGCCGGGGCATCCGGATGCGCAGCCTCTACCAGCACGCCACCCGCTTCGACCAGCCGACCCGGCTGCACACGGAGCAGCTCATCGACGCGGGCGCCGAGGTCCGCACCCTGCCCGAGGTACTGCCCCAGATGATCATCGTGGACGGGGCGCTGGCGCTGCTCCCGGCCCGTTCCGGCGGCGCGCTCGTCATCCGGGAACCCGATCTGCTGGCCTACCTGCTGGACGTCTTCGCGCGGGACTGGGAGAACGCCACCCCCTTCGCGACCGGACCGCAGGCCGCGCACGACATCGCCGTGACCGTCAAGCAGAGCATCCTCGTCCTGCTCGCCAAGGGGCTCAAGGACGAGTCGATCGCGCGTCGGCTCGGGATCTCGCTGCGCACCTGCCGTCGGCACGTCTCGGAGATCCTGGAGGGACTCGGGGCGCACAGTCGGTTCCAGGCCGGTGTCTTCGCCGAACGCCGGGGGCTGACCGCCCACCCGGCGCCGGCGCCGAAGCCCTCCCCGGACGCGCCCGCGCCCGCGTGCGCGTCGGAGCCCGCGTGCGCGTCCGAATCCGCGGATCCCGCGGCCGAGGCCCGCTGCCCCGCCTGCGGTACGTCGCTCGCCCAGCAGCAGCGCCCGAACGGCAGGCCGCCCACCTACTGCTCCTCCCGCTGCCGCTCCCGCGCCTACCGCGCCCGGGGCAAGGACCGGGCACCCGGCCCCGTCACGAAACCCGCCGACGTCGTCACGTAACCCGAGCGGCCCGACTCCGGAGGGTCAGGATCGACCGGGGAGGGGGAGTGGCGGTGGCGCAGGAAGTCGCTCCCGCCGACTTCCTGCGCCGCACCTCCCTGCCGCCCTGCTTCCCTGTCTCCCCGCCTTGCGTCCTTACGTCCGGGGCGGGCAGAGCGCCGTGTCCAGGGCGGCCAGCACGGCGTTCGCGGCCGCGTCGGTGGTGGGGGACTCGTTGATGGCGATCGTGGCCTGCCGCCCTCCCGGGGCCATGGCGGTGACGGTGTGGTGGCCGGCCCGGGTGGAGCCGGTGTGGCCGGTCCAGACGCCGCCGCAGGAGAGCGGTTCGGTGATCAGCCCGAGCCCGTAGCGGCCCTCGGCGCCGAGCCGTTCGGGATCGCCCGGCACGGTGGTGCGCATCTCGGCGAGCTGTGCGGCGGGGAGCAGGCGGCCGCCGAGCAGCGCGGCGAGGAAGCGGTTGACGTCGGACGGCGTGGAGATCAGCGCACCGCCCGCGCCGCCGGCCGAGGTGTTCCAGCGGGTGCCGTCGACCCGGACCGGCACGCCGTCGCGCTCGGTGGTGAAGTAGCTGTGCGAGTGGCGGCCGCGGATGTCCTCCGCCATGCCGGGCCAGTAGGTGTCGCGCAGGCGCAGCGGGTCGATGACGCGCCGGGTGACCTCGTCCTCGATCGGGCGCCCGGTGACCTGCTCGACGACGAGGCCCGCGAGCACGTAGTTGGTGGTCGAGTAGTGCCAGCCGGGCCCGGGGTGCGGCAGGCGGAGCGCGGCGTCGACGAGTTCCCGCGGCGCGAACCGGTGGTGCCGCAGCCAGTCGACGTCCGCGTCGGCGAACGCGTCGGCGTGGTCCGGCAGTCCGCCGGTCTGCTGGAGGAGTTGGCGGACCGTGATGGTGCGGCCGTCGTAGCCGCCGCCCCGGACCAGGCCCGGCAGGTGGTCCTCCACCGTGGAGTCCAGTGAGAGGCGTCCCTCGGCCGCGAGCTGGAGCACGACGGTGGCCGTGAACGTCTTGGTGACACTGCCGATCCGCAACCGGTCCTTTGTGCTCGCCGGCCGCCCCGTCCGCACATCGGCCACCCCGCCGGCCCCGGCCCAGGTGCCGCAGGCGGGATCGACGACCTCGACGACGGCGCCGGCCAGGCGGTGTTGGCCGGTCAGGTCGTTCAACGCGCTCTGCAGCGCCTGATGGTTGCCGCAGGCGGGGCGGGCGGGTGCGGCGGCGGCAGCCGTCCCGGTCCCGGACGCGAGCGTGACGGTGACGGTGCAGGCGAGGGCCGCGACTAAGGCGTGTTTCTTCATGCGGCCCAAGCTACGTGCGTGTACGCCCGTTCGGCGGTCGGGCCGTCCCCCGTATCGGAACGGGGGACAACCCCCTTGTGGGAGAGCAGGGTTGGGGGTCCGCCGGTGCACCGGCCCGAGCAACCCGGGCCGCGCTGCTCCCCGTGCGGGCGGGGTCGGGTGGGCCGGGGTGCCGGTGGTGGGCGCATCGGTATGATCCGTCGCAGGCTGGCGGTGGGGGGCATGTCAACGTGGAAGGTCTAGGGCCGTACGGTCCCGCGCAGGTGGGGTCGTTCAGGGTGCTGGCGGTGCTCGGGCAGGGCGGGATGGGCCGGGTGCTGCTGGGGGTCGCGCCGGACGGGCGGGCGGCGGCGGTGAAGCAGGTGCACGCCGAGTTCGCCGGGGACGACGGGTTCCGGGTGCGCTTCCGGCGTGAGGTGGAGGCTTCGCGGCGGGTTTCGGGTGCGTACACGGCGGCCGTGATCGCCGCCGATCCGGAGGCCGGGACGCCCTGGCTGGCCTCGCAGTTCGTGCTGGGTCCGGCGTTGAACGACGCGTTGCGGGCGGTCGGGGCGTTGCCGGAGGAGTCGGCGCGCCGGCTGGCGGCCGGGCTGGCGCAGGCGCTGATCGACGTGCACGGCGCCGGGTTGATCCACCGTGACCTCAAGCCCTCCAACGTGCTGCTGGCCGAGGACGGCGTGCGGGTGATCGACTTCGGGATCGCCCGGGCGGCCGAGGGCCAGGACACCAAGCTGACCCGCACCGGCGCGATGATCGGCTCGCCCGGTTTCATGTCGCCCGAGCAGGTGGAGGGCCGTGAACTGACGCCCGCCAGCGACGTGTTCTCGCTCGGGGCGACGCTCGCGGTGGCCAGTGCCGGTCGTCCCGCCTTCGCCGGCGAGTCGTTGCCGCGGATCCTGTTCGCCGTCCTGCACGCCGAACCGGAGCTGAGCGGGGTCCCGGTGGGCCTGCGGCCGTTGGTCGCGGCGTGCCTGGCGAAGGATCCGGCGGCCCGTCCGACCCCGCACGCGGTGCTCGCGGCGCTGGGGAGGATCGCGCCCGCGGCCCGGCCGTGGCCCGAGGCGGTGCACGGTCTGCTCGCGGTGCAGCGGGCGGAGGTGGACCGGTTGATGGGCGGCGGTGAGCCGTACGTCGTCGCGTCGGTGCCCACGCAGACGGCGCCCCAGCCCGCACCGCAGCCCGCGCCCGTGCTGCCGCTGGCGTCCGCACCGCAACCGGCTGCGCCGCAATCGACCGCACCGCAGTCCGCGCCCGTTCGCCGCCGCCGACGACGCGGCAGGCGGATCGCGCTGGCGGTGGGCGCGACGGTGCTGGCGCTCGCCGGGGTCGCGGGCGGGCTGGTCGCCACCGGGGTGGTGGACCTGGAATCCCTGCGCCCGGAGACGGTGCCCACACCCGGGAACGTCCCGCTCGCGCAGGTCAAGGACACGTACGCGCCGGCGGTGCCGACCTGCGTGGACGCCCGCAGGGTGACGGCACCACCGGAGTTCTCGCTGCCGTGGGGCAATCCCGGGACCTGGGAGTACACGGACACGTACGGGAAGGCCCCGGAGAAGTCCTGCGAGTGGAACTCCCGCAGCGGTGACCAGATCAGCATCGTCTGGGACGTCTTCCCGAGCGTCCCCGGCGGCGTGAGCGGTGCCGTGCGGGCGAAGGAGCACTACGAGGGCCTCTACGTCGGTGGTCACACGCGCGTGGCGGACCCCGGCTATGCCGAGGAGGCGTTCTGGCTTCCGGCGAAGTCTCTCCACGAGGACAACTGCGTGCTCTACGTCCGGGACGTCAACCTGTACGTGTTCCTCGCGGTGAAGGGCACCGCCTACCCGAAGGGCCAGTGCGAGGAGACGACCAGGACGCTCGCCGCGTCGGCGGTGGAGCTGGCGAAGTACGTGACGGCGAACGGCCCGTCCCCGGACATGTCCGCCACCCGACCGGTGTTCAAGTGACCGGCCCCACGGGCGCCTCGGGCCCCTCGATGCGGCCGCGCCGGGAGTCCGATCCGGCCGAGGTCGGCCCGTACCGGGTCCTGGCCGAGCTCGGCCGCGGCGGGATGGGCCGGGTACTGCTGGGCGCGGGCCCGGACGGGCGGCTGGTGGCCGTCAAGCAGGTGCATGAACGGTTCGCCGCCGATGCCGCGTTCCGGGCCAGGTTCCGGCGCGAGGTCGCCGCCTCCCGCCGGGTGTCCGGCGCCTACACGGCGGCCGTGATGGACGCCGACGTGGAGGCGGTGACGCCCTGGCTGGCCTCGGTGTTCGTGGTCGGCCCGTCGCTGGCGGACGCGGTGGAGTCCGGCGGGCCGCTGCCCTCGGACGCCGTGCACGGGCTGGCGGTCGGCCTGGCGACGGCCCTGGAGGAGATCCACCGGGCCGGGCTCATCCACCGCGACCTCAAGCCGGGGAACGTCCTGCTCGCCGAGGACGGCGTGCGGGTGATCGACTTCGGGATCGCCCGCGCGGTCGAGGAGGACGCCGAACTCACCCACACCGGCGGGGTGATCGGCTCGCCCGCGTTCATGTCCCCCGAGCAGGCGGAGGGCCGGGCCCTGACCCCGGCGAGCGACGTGTTCTCGCTCGCCTCCCTGCTGGCGCTGGCCCTGAGCGGACGCAGCCCGTTCGAGGGGGCGTCCGCCCTGCGCACCCTCTACAACCTCGTGCACAGCGAGCCGGACCTCGGCGGTGTCGCGCCGGAGACGCGTCCGTTCCTGGAAGCCTGCCTGGTCAAGGACCCGGCCGCGCGGCCGACCCCGGCCCGGCTGCTCGAACTCCTCGGCCCTGTCGCCCCCGCCGCCCGGCGCTGGCCGGCCGCGGTGCACACGATGATCGCCGCGCAGCAGGCGGAGGTGGACCGGCTGCTGGCCGATCCGGGCCGCACCCTGGTGCTGCGCGCGGTCGCGCCTGCGGCCGTCGGGCCTGTTGTCGCCGCCGTTGTTCAGCCCGAACCGACCGCGCTGCGCACCGTCCTGGACGGTTCGGCCACCGGCTCCGCTGCTGCGGCCGACGTGACGTCGGCGCCGGAACCGGCCCCGCCCCGTCGGCGCCGTCGGCCCACCGCCCTGACGGCCACCGTCGTGCTCGCGCTGGCCGGTCTCGGCGGCGGCGGATACCTGCTGCTGCACGACCCGAACGGCGGGGGAGCGGGTACCGGCCCGGCCGCCGCCGACAAGTACCTGAAGGCGCCGATCTGTTCGGAGGCGGCCCCCCAGCTGCCGCTGCCCGCAGAGCAGCACCGGACGGAGTACGACCGCTACGTCGAACTGACCACCAACGCCGAGACCCTGTGCGCCTGGTACGGCTCGTACCTCGCGGCCGACGGCGCCCGTTACTGGGACGACTCCGCGGCCGCCAGCGTGACCTGGAAGATCCGGCGCACCTCCGGCAGCGACAACGGCACCCGGGTGCAGCGGAAGGACTTTTCCGACTTCGCCGAGGGCAAGCGGAACGCCCCCGGCATCGGCGTGGGGGACGACGCGTTCTGGGACGCGCCCGGCCAGGGCGAGAGCTGCACCCTCGCCGTCCGGGACGGCAACCTCTGGCTCTGGGTGGGCCTGGGCGGGCCGGACCACCCGGCGGAGCGCTGCGAGGCGCAGGCGGCCGAGGTCGCGCGCGCGGCGCTGGCGGCGATGCCGCACTGAGCGCCCGCGGTCGTGTTCCGGTGCTCAGGCGTCCTGGGGCTGGCGGGCGGCCGGGACCGTCGGGTCCGTGGCCCAGGTGGTGAGGAGGTGCAGGGCGGCCTCGGTCGGGTCGTTCGGGACCGGGGTGAGGGTCACCAGGCGCTGGCGTTCCGGGCCGGAGAGGTCGAGGGTCTCGTAGGTGAAGGTGAGCGTCCCCACGGCCGGGTGGCGGAAGCTCTTGGTGCCGTGGGTGCGGACCTCGACGTCCGCGCGGGACCAGAGCCGGTGGAAGGTGTCGCTCTCCGCACGCAACCGGTCGATCAGCCGGGCGAGTCGACGGTCCTCGGGGTGACGGCCGGTGGTGGCGCGGAGCTGGCCGACCGTGTCGGCGGCGAGCCGGTCCCACTCGACGTAGAACTCCCGGGCCTCCGGGGCGAGGAAGAGGAACACGGCCAGGTTCCAGCTCCCCGGCGCGGCGGACGCCCCGTGGACGAACAGCCGCTTGGCGACCGGGTTCAGCGCGAGGACGTCCAGACGGTCGCTCAGCACCATCGCCGGGACCCGCACATGCTCCAGCAGCCGCACCAGCTCCGGTCGGGCACTCGCCGCCCGGTCCGACCCGGGCCCGTCGGTGGGACGGACCTTTCGTCCCGGACGGGCGAGGCGGTGCAGGTGCTCGCGCTCCACCCGGTCCAGGCGCAGCACCTCGGCGAGCGCGTCGAGGACCTCGTCGGACGGGTGCTTCGCCCGGCCCTGCTCCAACCGCTGGTAGTACTCGACGCTGATCCCCGCCAACTGCGCCAACTCCTCGCGCCGCAGCCCCGGCACCCGCCGCCGTCCGCCGCCGCGCAGCCCGGCGCTCTGCGGGGTGATCAGCGCCCGGCGGGCCTGGAGGAACTCCCCGAAATCATGGTGATCGTCCATGCGGGCCAGTATGACCGGTGCTGATCGGCCGGTGCCGAGGGTGGCCCTGGCAGTACCCGTATCAGCGGGGCCTGGGCGGTCGGGCGCGGCCCCGACAGGCTGGGGCTTGTTCGAGGGAGCCCCGGGCTCCCGCACCGCCTCACCTTCCTAGGGACACCCCATGTGCCACCCCACCGACAGCCGCCCGCCCGCCTCCCCCGTCGTCACCGGGACGGTCGCCGAGGAGGGCCGGTTGGAGATCACCGCGGCCGACGGCAACCGGTTCAACGCCTTCCGCGCCGCCCCGAGCGTCCCCAACGGCCGCAGCATCCTGCTGCTCCCGGACCGGCGCGGCCTGCACCCCTTCTACGAGGACCTCGCCCGCCGCTTCGCCGAGGCCGGGTTCCACGTCATGGCCTTCGACTTCTACGGCCGCTCGGCCGGCCTGACCCCCCGCGACGCAGCCTTCGACTGGGCGGTCCACATGCCCCTGCTGGAGCCCGCCCACGTCGAGGCCGACGCGGCAGCGGCGCTGAGCAAGCTGCGCGAGTGGAGCGACGCCCCGGTGTTCGGCGTCGGCTTCTGCCTCGGTGGCTCCTACTCCTGGCGCCTGGCCACCACCGACCTCGGCCTGTCCGGCGCGGCGGGCTTCTACGGCGTGCCGCGCTTCTTCGGCGACCGGACGGAGCAGCTGACGGCGCCGCTGCTGATGCTCCTGGCGGGCGAGGACGTGGTGACGACGCGGGAGGAGTTCGCGGAGTTCACCGGCGGTCTTGAGCGGGCGGGCAAGGAGTACGAGATGAAGGTGTACGAGGGCGCCCCGCACTCGTTCTTCGACGACAGCGAGGAGGACTGGAGCGAGGCGTGCACCGATGCCTGGCACCGCCTGCTGGCCTTCACGGGCATGCGGGTCGGCGAACCGGCGGCGTGAGGGGCGGAGGTGCGGTGTCGCCCGGCCCGCCGAGGCGAACTCGGCAGGCCGGGCGGGGGAGTTCGGGGGCGTAGGCTTCCGAGGTAGTGATGGCGATGAAGGGGATGCACCAAATGTCCGAATTTCAAGAAGCTGCGAAATCCGGCTCCCTCGCCGCCTGAAGGCGCAGGTCACGAACTCTGCTCCCCGCACACGCGGGGATGGTCCCGACATCCCCGCCGCCCCGGCTCCCGAGCCCACCTGCTCCCCGCACACGCGGGGATGGTCCCACGACCTGGCCGGCATCGAACTCCAGCATCCCCTGCTCCCCGCACACGCGGGGATGGTCCCAGTGCGCCAGCGGCGGGTCACCGGCCCCGTCAGCTGCTCCCCGCACACGCGGGGATGGTCCCACCGACGAGTCCGGCGTCCGCTCTCCCTGCGACTGCTCCCCGCACACGCGGGGATGGTCCCAACTGGGGTATGGCAGCCGCTTGGGCGAGGTGCTGCTCCCCGCACACGCGGGGATGGTCCCTGCGCCTTCGCTACCAGGCCGACGGCGACCCGCTGCTCCCCGCACACGCGGGGATGGCCCCGCGCCCTTGGCGCCTTCCGAGGTCGGCCACATGGCAGGCTGGTGGAATGCCATCAGATTCCACAGCCCTTGCAAACTGGCACACCCCGGCCGAGTTGGTGCCGTTGGAGGGGCGTGAGGCCTTCCGTGGTGCGGACGCCGGGACGGTGCTGGACTTCTGGCGCTACGCGATGCCCGACCTGCGGACCAACACCACCCGGGGTCTGCTCGCCGAGTTCCTGGTCCACCGCGCGGTCGGCGCGGTGGCGCGCAACACGGAGTGGGAGGCCTTCGACGTCCTGATGCCGGACGGGACCAGGGTCGAGGTCAAGACCAGCGCCTATCTCCAGGTCTGGGGCCAGCGCAGACTGTCGGAGATCCGGTTCTCCCGGCTGCGCGGACGCACCTGGAGCCCCGAGGCCGGCGAGGCTGCCGAGCAGTCCTACAACGCCGACGTCTACGTCTTCGCGCTCCACAGCGCGCGCACTCACGCCGACTACGACCCGCTCGACATCGGCCAGTGGGGCTTCTACGTTGCTTCCCGCGCTCTCGTGGAGGCCACCGGCCAGGCCAGTCTGGGCCTTGCGTCCGTACGACGGCTCTGCGGCGAACCCGTGGCCTACGAGGAGCTCGCGAGCCGGATCGCAACGTGCGCCCGTTCGTTGCTCTCGCCCGGCGGCGCCGTCGCAGCTGTCACCGCCGACTCGTGACGGTGCAGTCGGGGTGGCCAGCGCGCCCGTCGCCCAGTGGCTCTTCCACTCCTGTCCTTCGCTGACTTCGGTTCCTTCGACTGGCCGGTCTTGAGTCGTCGGCCGAGGCGATCGAGTCCGCCCGTGCCGAGTCTCGAATCCAGCGAACTCCACTGGAGTGTTGGTCAATTGAAAAGCATCGGCGGCACCTTGATGGACACCGTGGGTCGAGGGCAGCCCCCTCCGCGGGTGAACCGCGCGGCGTCCGGCACCGGCGCGGTCAGGCGCCGTGGCAGGCTGGCCCGGACGCTGACCCCGGCGGCCCGCGGGCCGTCCGGCCTGGCTCGGGCGGGAGCGTCGATGTGGTCATGAAGTTCCCTGGAAGTGAGGTCGATTCGATGGGCGTCACGCTGGGCGTGGTGGTGCTGACGATGGGCAATCGGTCGGCGGAGCTGCGCGCTCTGCTGGACTCCGTCGAGGCACAGGAGGGCAGCGACAGCGGGGTTCGGACCGTCGTCCTCGGTCAGGGCGTCGAGCTGCCCGAGCTTCCCGGCTGGGTCGACGCGGTCGAGTTGCCGGAGAACCTAGGCATCCCGGGCGGACGGAACGCCGGGGTCGAGCGGATGCGCGAACGCGGCGGCACCGACGTGCTGGTGGTGCTGGACGACGACGGCCTGCTCCCCAGGACCGACACCTTCCGTCTGATCCGTGAGGCGTTCGAGCAGGACCCGCGCCTCGGCATCGTCTCCTTCCGCATCGCTGACGAGACCGGGTTCACCCAGCGCCGCCACGTCCCCCGCCTCGGCAAGTCCGACCCGATGCAGTCGGGCCCGGTCACCACCTTCCTCGGTGGCGGCCACGCCATCCGCATGAGCGTCATCGACCAGGTCGGCCCGTTCCCTGCGCCCTTCTTCTACGCCCACGAGGAGACCGACTTCGCCTGGCGCGCCCTAGACGCCGGCTGGGGCATCGACTACCGGGCGGACATGGTCCTCCAGCACCCCCGCACCGACCCCGCCCGCCACGCCGCCTACTACCGCATGACCGCCCGCAACCGCGTCTGGCTCGCCAAACGCCACCTCCCCGCCCCGCTCGTGCCGGTCTACCTCACCTCCTGGATCGCCTACACCCTGCTGCGCCGCCCGCCGATGGACGGGCTGAAGGCGTGGTGGGGCGGCTTCTTCGAGGGCGTTCGGGTGCCGTGCCCGCCACGGCGGCCGATGCGTTGGAGCACGGTGCGCCGGATGGCGCAGCTGGGCCGGCCGCCAATCTTCTGATGATCGGCCAGGCACGAGGACAACTTGCTCGTGTGTCCTGGCTCGGGATAAAGAAGACTTTCTGTGTTCCGCCAATACACGGCCACCCGCTGCGGGATCGTTGTTCGCGAGGCGCGGCGAACGGCCGTGCCGACCAGGCCGACGATGGAGGGCCGTCGATGGCTGAACGGGAAACATGGACCACGGACGAGTTCGGGTCCTCGCACGAAGGCTCTATCGGCGTGCTCCTGCCCGACGGCACAGTTCCGGAGCCTGCCTTCTTTCCCTTGTCGTCCGGAGCGGGAGGGCAGACCACCTCGGAGTGGAGCGTCTACGACGGCCGCTTCAGCCTCACTCCCAAGGCGCACGCCCTGCGCGCCGTGTGCTCGTGCGGTTGGACCGGAACCGAGTACCCGCTCGACTGGGCGAAGATCGGCGAGCAGAACCTTCGGGTGGCTGCCCGGGACCTCGCGGAAGAATGCGAGGTGGAATGGTGGGACGGACACACCACCACGGTGGAGAAGTCGGCCATCGCCGTCCCGGAGGACATCACGGACCTGCTGCGTCTTGTCTCGGAGAAGATCGAGGAGCTGGCGCAGCAATCGCCTCTGGCGGCGGTGAGAGCCTCCCGCCTGTTGGAGGTAACCGCGGTCCGGTCCTCGTACTGGCCGGCCCATGACGTGCGGGCGAGGACGAGCCCCGAGGAGGCCGGCGCCGCACTCGGCCTGAACGAGGACGACACCCTGCACCTGCTCGCCCGATTCGGCAACTGGAGTCCGTACCGCTGACGCTCGGGCCTTGCCGGATCGGCTCCTCCGCAGGCCCCCGTGCACTGCTCAGCGGATCTGCGGGTGGGTGCATCGGGGCTTTTGACCCCTGCGCAGGAAGTCGGATGCGCCGACTTCCTGCGCAGGTTGCTGTCAGGCCTCTTCGTGTTGGGCACGGGGTACATACAGAACACGGCCGTTCGGCGGCCCGGTGCGTGGGTGGAATGCACAGGGAGCGGGGGGCCGCCTGACCTGGGGAGATGCGCAGGGCCCCTGTTATGGTGCGCCAATGTCAACGATCAAGCAGTTCCAGGTGACCTTCGACTGCGCGGAGCCGGTGAGCCTCGCCGCCTTCTGGTGCGAGGTGCTGGGGTACGTCCTGCCGGAGGTGCCGGAGGGTTTCGCCACGTGGGAGGAGTGCTTCCGCTCGCTGCCGCCCGAGGACGCGGTCTACTTCGCGTGCACTGATCCCGCGGGTGTGGCCCCGCGCCTGCTCTTCCAGCGGGTTCCCGAAGGCAAGGTCGTCAAGAACCGGGTGCATCTCGATGTGCGGGCCGGTGTCGGGCTCGTGGGTGACGAGCGCCTGGCCACGCTTGAGGCCGAATGCGCACGGCTGACGGCGCTCGGCGCGAAGCACGTGCTGACGCAGCGCGCCGATGGCGTCAACGAGTCGTGCATCACGATGCAGGACATCGAGGGCAACGAGTTCTGCCTCGCCTGATTCTTCTCCTCCGGGACGACGAGGCCGGTTCCGGGGCAGCCGCCGTCGGCGATCGTGGTTGTCCGGCCGACGGCGGCCGCAGCCCTGGATTCCTGCTCCCCGCGCGCGGGGAGATGGTCCCGTTCTGGTGGATCGTGCCTATCGGTGGTGCACTGCTCCCTCGGTCGGACGAGCGAACTCTGCGGGACCGGTCTCGCCCGGCAGAGCTGCCCGACGCACTGCGGCGGGGTATCAGACTCGGTATTCCCGCACTGCGATGTCCTTCGACCGCCACGGCTCGGGTGTCTCCTCGGCGTCTGCGAGCCGTTGGACCCATGCGAGCTGGCTGTCGAAGTACTGCCAGTACGAGGTGCCCTCTGCCGCGCCACCCTTGTCGAACGTCATGATCGGGCCGTCCGTGCCGCGCTTCCCGTGGCCGTACAACATGACCCGGATGCTGTCGTCACACCGCTCCATCGCGAAGCTGCAGGGGAAGTTGTAGAGGTAGATCCTCAGGTCACCGCCTGCCCGCTCGGCTGCCTCGGCGAGTGGCCGGAGCACTTCCCGCTCGTACCGTGCGGGGTCCTCCATCGCGGCTTCGGCCGGCTCCAGCCGGTACCGGTCGCGTCGGCTGTCGCAGTGCGGGTCCATGATGAAGATCCGGACCGGCACCTCGCGCGACTTCGAGGTGATGATCGGCATCATCTCGTCGGAGCCGTAGAAGTTCCTGGTGAGGCCTGTACACGCGGCACAGGTAGTCGAATCGCTCATCGGGCGGGCGCCTTGATTCGTGTTCCCACTGGCACCACTCGGCGTCCGCGGTACTGGGCCCGGGCGAGGGCTCGCCCGCGGGCCTTGCTCGACGGCTGCTCTCCGTCCGGGGCAGCGGCTTGGAGGGTCGGATGCCACCACTCTCCAGGTCCTGCGCAGCCCACCGGTGTTGGCGCTTCGAGGTTCGACGTCCTGCCGGGGCGCAGGAAGTCGGATGCGCCGACTTCCTGTGCAAGGTACTTGGCCCCTGCCGAGCCGGCAGGGGCCAAGTTGTGGACCACGTAGGCCCCGACCGGATTCGCATGTCAACTGCGCTCGGCTCCTTGGAGCTTGGCTGTACGGCGAGGACACCGTCAGGCGGTTTTCTGGGCTGTCGGGGCGTGGTCGGAGGATGGGTCGCTGGCAGCAGGGCTCCTGAATCCGGTCCCGGCCGGCGGGCGACAAGCGGTGGGAGTGCACGGGAAGTCGGGGGCTCCGACTTTGCGGTCCGGCGCCCTGGAGAGGGGCGGAGGTTGTGAGCTGTGCGGAACCCCGGGCGGGCATCGGCTTCGCGTGGAAGCGGTTGGAGGGCGTGGAAGTCTGCCGCTCGCGAACGAGGGGACAGTTGCCTTTACGGCGTAAAGATCCGAAAGCTCAAGAAGCTGCTACCCACGCATGCGGAGGTGCCGTTGGCCGGTGCGGAGGCCGGGGTCAGTGGCGGCGGGTGAGGAAGAGGTCGTGGATGCGTTCGACGGGGGCGCCGGTGCCGTGGGTGTTGAGGACGGTGGCGGTGTCGGCGAGGGCCTGGGTGCGGTGGTCGGCGGGGAGGGCGGCGTACATCGAGAGGGAGGAGAGGTAGGCGAGGTAGTCCGCCGTCTCGTAGTGGGCCTCCTCGCGGAAGCGCAGTGAGCGGAGGTCGGTGAAGCGGGCGTCCTTGGCGCAGTCGACGGCCGGCCAGTGGCCGAGCATGTCGGGCCAGTGGCCCGGGGTGTCGCCGAAGGCGGAGGCGAGGACGGCGTGGGGCGTGTGGGTGAGACCGTGGCGCTGGTCGACCTCGGCGAGCGCGGCGTGGAGGTCCGGGTCGCTGATGCCCAGGGGGTTCCAGAAGAGGGCGACCGTTCCGCCCGGGGCGAGGACGTCGTGGGCGAGGTCCCAGCGGCGGGCCGGGTCGATCCAGTGCCAGGAGGTCGCGGCGAAGAGCAGCCCGAAGCGGGTGTCGCCGGGCTGCCAGTCCTCGAAGGAGCTCACCTCGATGCGGACGTTGGGGTGGGCCGCGGTGTTGCGGCGCAGGACCTCGGCCATGCGGGCGTCGGGTTCGACGCAGGTGAGCGGGCCGTTGAGGGCGGCGGCGAACGGGACGGTGGCCTTGCCCGTGCCGGCTCCGGCTTCGAGGGCGGGGCGGTCGCCGAGGGCGGCGTAGTCCAGGACGGCGGAGACGAGGACGTCGGGGTAGCCGGGGCGGGCGGCGTCGTATATCTCGGCGACGCTGCCGAAGACCTGGCGGCGGGTCATGTCGAGGGGGTTGGGGGAGGAGGTCATGGTGTCCCTTCGGAGCAGGGGCGGCCCGCGCACCAGGTGCGGTGCGCGGGCCGGAGGGGGACTTGGGTCGTCTCTCAGAGAAGGTCGAAGTCGAACTCGCCGTTTGCGACTGCGGCGATGAACGCCGAGTGGGCTGCCGCACTGAAGGGCAACGCAGGGCCTGTGGGGTTCTTGGAGTCGGTCACTGCAACCCCGTGAGGAAGCAGGGCGTATTCGACACAGTTTTCGTTACCGCCGCTGTAGCTGGACTTCCGGAAGGCGAAGCCGGTGGCAGAAGCGTCGGGGTAGTGACTCACTTGATCAGTTCTCTCTGTGCAGTGATGAAGCTGAGCGATGCGTCGACGGACAGGGCCTCGGCCGTGATCTCCTGGAACTTCGCTCGATACAGCTCCACATCAGCCGGGTCCTCGACCCACAAGCCGTTCAATAGCCCTTCGACGAAGACGACGTCGAGGTCCCGCCGCTGAGGAAAACCCATCAGGGCGAGAGCGCCGCTCATGCCGGGATGAATGGCCGCCCCGGCCGGCATGATCTGGATGTTGACATTCGGCAGGCGGCTCAGCGTGACGAGCTTGTCCAGCTGCGGGCCCATGATGTCGGGTCGACCCGCATTGGTCCGGAGCGCCGATTCATGAATGACAGCCCAGACTTCGACAGGGGTCGGGCGGGTCAGGATCGCTTGGCGGGCCATGCGGACCTGTACCAGGTCATCGACCGTTCCGCCCGGCGCCGTTCTGAGGCGGTCGATGACGATCCGGGCATACTCGGCAGTCTGGAAAAGGCCTGGAATGAATGCTGGTTCGTACGTCTTGAGCGTCGAAGCGTCGGTCTCCAGGACGATCAGGTCCAGCGCGGACGCGTTCATCGCGTCGCGGTAGCTCAACCACCAGCCGCGCTTGCTGCCGTCCTTGGTGATGGCGATGAGACCGGCCCTGAACTCTTCGTCGTCGCAGCCGTAGTAGTCGAGAAGCCTGTGGACGTCTTCGATCTTCGCGGCCGTACGGGCGTTCTCGATGCGGTTGAGCTTGGGTTGGCTCATACCCGTGGCGTCCGCCGCTGCTTCGGCAGTGATCTTCTTCTGCTCACGTAGTCTGCGCAGCTCCTCGCCGAGTCGACGGCGACGAACAGTTGATACCGCCATGCAGTGCCCCTCCTACGTGTCGGTGGACCAGTCTGCCCGGGTGGCGGGAGGTTCGCTACCGGGAACTGGCTTCAGGCGTGACCGAATTCAGGTTCGATATGCAATTTTGCAGATCAATGAGATTGGGTTGCACTGTGATGATGCTTCGCGCCATGCTGTGTGTCACGCGGCGAGTGCGCTGAGTGATCAGTCGCCTTGTGGATTCGCGACTTTGCGTCATGCCATCGCTTCGACTCCACGTTTGAAGGGGCGACAGCAGCAAAGTGACTCCCCATCACCCCTACGGAGGTCTCCGTATGTCCACGCTCCCTCTTCCCCCCGACTGGTCCGTCGCCCGCGAGGAGTTGCGCGAGGTGCTCGTGCGCGCCGGGTGGCCCGGTGGCACGGCCGACGACGCCGAGTTGGCGCTCTGTGAACTCTTCGTCAATGCCTGGAAGCACGGGGGCTCGCCGGCTCCGCTGGTCGTCGTCGTGCTCCTGGAAGGGGTGCTTCGGGTGTCGGTCGCGGACGGGTGTCCGAAGCTGCCCGAGCAGAGAACGGCGGAGACGGCCGGGTCGTACGCGCTCTCCGGGCGCGGCTTGCACCTCGTGCGCTCGCTCACCGATCGCTTCGGGGCGGACCCGCGCAGGTCCGGCAAGTCCGTCTGGTTCGAGCTGGACGCCGCCGCGTGAGCGCCGCCGACGGGCCGATCGAGCCCCACGACCCGCGCGTCCGTACGTACTCCGAGGCCGAGGTGGAAGCGCTCCTGCTCGAACTCCACGAGCGTGGAAAGGCCCTGGGCATCGTCTGGCCCTCCGCCACCACCGAGGGTGTGGTCGACGGCCGGGTGCTGGTCCGGTTCGGCAACGCCCCGACCGCCACCCTCCTCAACCTCCTCGCCCTACTGAAGGACCGGCCGTGAACGCGACCCGGCTGCTCGTCGGGATCGCGCTCTCCTTCCTCGCCCTCCTCGCCCTGGCGACCGTCGTGCTCGGCGTCCGCCTGGTGCTGCGGATGCCCGGGCGTCCGGAGGACGACGAGTTGTCGGACTGACGTCGCCACGCCTACCAAGGCCGTTCGGGGTAGGTGCCGGACGGCCTCGGCACGTTATGGCCGGCAGGTGGGGGCGATCGGCAGCAGGAAGGCCACCGCGCGACCATGTTGGCCGGAGGCCCAATAGGTGGAGGGGTCGAATTGGGCAGGGTGTTCGACCCGGCTTATCTGCAGTCTGAGCGGGTAGGCCGAGAACTCTGCTCCCCGCAAGTGCGGGGTTGGTCCCGGGCGCGACGGGTACATGGTGACCCGCCACCTCTGCTCCCCGCATGCGCGGGGCTGGTCCCATCGCCAAGACCCCGCAGGGCCGTTTCAACGCCTGCTCCCCGCATGTGCGGGGTCGGTCCCAAGGCCACCGGCAAAGACCCGTCTCAGCTCTCCCCACGCACGCGGCACATCTGCATGAGGTTCAGCGCTCCCGCCCCTTCGCCGAAGGGGCGGGAGCGCTGGGGCGAACGTGAGCCCCGCGGTCGAGGAGCCCGTCCCCCCGAGCCCTCGGACGGGCCCGGCCCCGTCCCTCCCAGCAGCCGCTTGCTCGGCGCGGCCGCCGTGCGAGGATCGGCCGCCGGAAACCCGGTGCCACAAGACCACCGCGTGATCGCGTTAGTAGGGCATGGAGCAAATACACGGGGCGGAGGCACCGGCCGTCGAGCCGGGGGCGCCGCCCGACTTTCCGGCCTTCGTGGCGTCGCGGGGGCGCCATTTGCTGCGGACGGCGTTCCTCCTCACCGGTGGTGACGCGCATCTCGCCGAGGACCTCGTGCAGGAGGCGCTCGGCCGCGTCTTCGTGAAGTGGCGCCGGATCTCGCGCATGGACAATCCCAGCGGCTACGCGCAGGCCGTCCTGGTCAACACCTTCCTCTCGCACCGCCGTCGGCGCAGCAGCACCGAGCGGGTCACCGACGTCCTGCCGGACGTCGCGGTCGCCGACCCCGACCCGGCCCTGCGGCTCACCCTCCTCCGGGCGCTCGGCGAACTGCCGCCGCAGGACCGGGCGGTGCTGGTCCTGCGGTACTGGGAGGACCGCAGTGTGGAGGAGACGGCGGCGGCGATGCGGCTGAGCAGCGTCGCCGTCCGTTCGCGCAGCAGCCGGGCGCTGGCCAGGATGCGGGACAAGCTGGGGACGGCGTTCATGGACAAGGAGGTGCTGCGTCATGCCGGTTGAGAGCGAGTTCGAGAGCAACATCGGAACCGGGTTCGAGGAGCGGTTCGCCCGGGAGCTGCGGGGGGCGGCCGCCCTGGCGCCCGACGAGCGGTTGTTCGCCCTGGCCGCCGGGGCCGAGCGGATCGGACGGCGTCGGCGCAACCGGCGGCGGGCCGCGGTGGCGGGCGGTGCGGCGCTCGCCGTGCTGACGGTCGGCAGTGTGGGGGTGTTCGCCGGGGGACCGGGTCCCGGCCCGATCGGGCCGGCCGCGGAGCCGCCGATGACCGGTGACGAGGTGGTGCGGCTGGTGGCCGGTCTGCTGCCGCCGGGTGCCGTGACGGACGCCCGCGGGACGACACCGGGCGACACGGTGGGGTCGAACGACCCGCAGCTGGCCATGGGGTTGTTCAACCACGACGACGGCAAGGGGGTGAGCCTGATCCACTACTTCGTCGAACGCGGAGCGCAGCCGCCCGAGCGGGCCGCCGTCTGCAACCCGCCGGTGGCGCCCGAGGATTCCTGCGACCGCTCCGTTCGGCCGGACGGTTCGGTGCTGCTGATCGAGAAGGCCGGCGACCCCAAGTTCGCGGGCCAGCGGACGTCGCGGGGGGTCTACGCGACGCCTGACGGCACGGTGATCAGCCTGGTCGAGTTCAACGGGAGCCAGGCGAACCCGACCAGGGAGCTGCCGCCGCTGGACGCGGCACAGCTCGCCGCCGTGGTGACCGCGCCGGAGTGGGGGAAGGTGGTCGCGGCGATACCGGCGAACCCGAACGCGCCCAAGCCGTCCGCACCCACCGCCCCGCCGTCCCCCGGCACCGCCTCCCCGGCGCTCGGGGATTCGCCGCCGGAGCTGGTCACGGTGCTGGCCGGGCTGCTGCCCACCGGCGCGAAGGAGGTGGGACGGGAGGCGGAGAACGGCGCCGTGACGGTCGAGTACGAGGGCCGGACCAGCAGGCTGACCATCCATGTGGAGCCGGCCGGGGCTCGCGGAATCGAGTTCAAGAAGGGGGCCGAGGAGAGCACGCCGACGCCGCTGGAGGTCAGGCAGAAGCTGCCCGACGGCACGTTGGTCGTCATGAACCAGTTCGGCAACGGCAAGGGCGCCGTCGACCCGCTCCTGCACTGGGTGGCCTGGGTGTACTACCCGGACGGGCGGAGTGTCCTGATCAGTGAGGGCAACGGCGAGGACGAGCTTTCGCCCAGGCCGGGTCAACCCGCGCTCTCGGTCGATCAGTTGAGGGCCATGGTGATGGCGCCCGACTGGCGCAGGTGACCCGTCCCCCGACCCCTTCCCTCTGCTGTCCTGCCGCTCCGCACGGGGGGAGCGGCAGGACGAGGGGGAACGGCGATGGACCTGACCGAGGTGGTGCGCGAGGCCTTCGGCGGCGGGCGGCGGGCGGCGGTTGGCGGTTGGCCGGGACGGAGCGGCTGCGCGGGGGCAGCAAGAAGGGCGTCCACCGGCGGCTGTTCGGGGCGGAGCACCGACGGCTGACCGCGCTCGGGGTCCGGACGCCGCGGGTGCACCTGCTGGACGGGAGCCGCACCCGGTTCCCGGCGGACGCCGCGGTGGTCGAGGACGTGAACTGCCCTGGTGGAGTGAGGGAACCGGCCGGCGTCAGTCTGTGTTCACCAGCTCGCCGACGAGCAGGTCCACGTCCTCCGCGGGGAGGAACGTCACCCAGGGCAGGGCGTCGGGCAGCGCGGCTCGGAGCGCGGTGGTGCTACCGGTCCGAGCCAGTCCGTCGAGCAGGCGGGAGGCGGAGGCGGAGTCGATGGCGGTGGTGTCCTGTTCCGGATGGCCGACCCGCATCGGTGCGAGGCTGTCGGCATGAGGGCAGCGGGGCATCGTGGTGGCGGGGTATCAGGGCATCGGGGCGGTCCACGGTAGCGCGGATGTCCGCCCGGGTGGGGTCGGACCAGCACCCGTGGCGCGGGGTCGAATCAGCCGCCGTCGCGCCGGATCCGCTGGTGCCACTCCTTCGCGAACACCACGTTGCCGGCCTCCTCCGCCCGGAGCTGGGTGTGGGCGTGCAGATGCGTGGCGTCGCAGCGGAGTTCGGTGCGGGTGTGCACCGTGATGTCCCAGCCTAGGGCGGGGCGTTCGAGGCGGAGGGTGCGGTCGGTGCGGGCCTGGGCGCTGAGGGGGGTGGCGGTGAGGACGCGGTAGGCGGTGACGGTGTGCTCGGCGCGGACCAGGCCGTCGGGGTGGGTGCGGGTGCCGTCGGTGGCGGGGGAGAGCTCGGTGCGCCACTCGCGGCGGCCGATGTCGTGGACGGTGACCCGTTCGGGGCGGGCGGTGAGCGGTTCGGTGAGGTGCAGCGGGGGCGGCAGGGGGAGGGTGGGGGAGCGGAAGGGGGCCGCGTCGGTGCTGGTGGCCGGGTCGTGGACCGGGAGGCTGAGGGCGGAGCGGGAGGGGTCGACGGCGAAGCCGTCCGGGTCGGCGTCGGGCCACAGCCAGGGCCAGTAGGTGGAGGAGAGGGTGAGCCGCAGCCGGTGGCCGGGCGGGACGGTGGCGCCGACCGGGGCGAGCGCGAGCACCGGGTCGGGATCGGCGTGGTCGGCGGGGTCGGCCGGGAGGGTGAGCACGCCCCGGGTGAGCAGGGTCGAGGTGCCGTCCGGGGCGACGGCGCAGAGCCGGGCGGCGACCAGGGCGCCGCCGCTCAGCGGGTCCGGGTGCAGGGTCAGGGCCGGGGAGCCGTGCAGCTCCAGCGGTTCGGGCAGCGGCCGGGAGTCGAAGCAGACCGAGCGGCCGTCCTCCTCGCGCTGGTCCGGCGGCCGGTCGGCGGGGCGGCCGTGCGGGACGTAGGCGCCGGCGTTGAGGCCGGTGTGCTGGGGGGAGCGGACCCGCACCCAGCGGTCCTCGGAGGCGGTGCCGGCGGCGCGCAGCGGACCGTCGAGGCCGTAGTGGACCGCGCGGACGCCGGGGGACGGCCAGGGGTCGTCGGCGGACCAGCGGGTGCCGAGCCAACTGCGCAGGGCGGGGGTGGCGGGGGCGCCGGTGTCGACGTCGCGCAGCCAGTGGTCGTACCAGCGCAGGGCCTCGGGGAGGAACTCGTCGGGCAGTCCGTGCGGCCAGGGGCCGAGCACGGCGCGGACGGGGACGGCGGCGGTGGACCGTTCGGCGAGCGCGAGCACCGCGGCGGCGGAGGGGTCGGACCAGCCGGCGACGGCGAGGGTGGGGACGGCCGCGGCCGGCGCGGGGGCGGCCGGGGCGGCGAGCCAGTCGGCGAGCGGGGGTTCGAGGGCGTCGAGCCGGGCCAGCCACTGGGCCCGCCAGTCGTCGCCGACGTAGAGCGGGTCCGGTGGACGGGCGGCGTCGGCGAGGTGGGCGGTGCTGCGGGTGTGGGCGTCGGCGGCGAGGACGGCGCCGCCGAGGCGGTGCGGGCCGTCGGGGCAGGCGGTGACGACGGCGCGCACGGCGTCCGGGACGCGGGCGGCGATCCGCAGGGCGAGGGCCCCGGCCGCACCGGTGCCGAGCAGGCCGATCCGTCCGTTGCACCAGGGCCGGTCGGCGAGCCAGTGGACCAGGTCCACCCCGTCCTCGACGAGCCGGTCGGCCGTGGCGGCGGTGGGCGGCAGTCCGCCGGAGTTGCCGTGGCCGCGGGCGTCGACCCGGACGGCGGCGTGGCCGTGGCCGGCGAACCAGGGGTGGCGGCGGGCGTCCTCGGTGGCGGTCCAGTCGGTGAGGCGGCCGGTGGAGTACTCCAGGACGACGGGGACGGGCGCGTCGGTCGCGGGGCGCCAGAGGCGGGCGTACAGCTCGGTGCCGTCGGGGAGGGGGACGCGCAGGTCCTCGCGGGTGGTGCGGTGCGGGTACGAGGGCATGGCCGCTCCCATCGGGTCCCGTCGGTGCGGATCATTCCGACAGTAGGGGAGGAAGCGGCCGCCCGCCCGATGGGAGCGGCCGCCCGCCTGGTGGGAGGGGCCGTGCGCCCGGCGGAGGGGCCGCGCGCCCGGCGGACGGGCCGGGCGCGCGGCGGGCGGGATGCTCCGGGAAGTCTGGCGGACGGGGCGCCCCGGAGCGGGCCGGGCTCAGGCCTTGCTCAGCCAGGCGGTGGCGTTGAGGGCGAGGGCGGCGTTGGTGCCGGCCGGGTCGTCCCAGCCGTTGAACAGGTTGTTGCCGGACTGCCCGGTGCCGTCGTCGGCGGGGGAGCTGTCGCCCCAGGCGGCGACCCGGCCGCTGCCGTAGCCGCTGGTGACGAAGAAGGCGCCGGTGTTCCCGGACGAGCCGGTGCGGTAGACGATGCCCTTGACCTGGGGGTTGTCGGCCGGCTTGAGGGTGAAGGTGGTGCCGGAGCGCAGGATCGAGCCGGTGACGGTGCCGAAGGGGCCGTGCAGGACCGGGTCGGCGGCGTCGTTGACGGCGCGCGGGTTGTCGGTGGAGATGTTCTTGACGTCCACCGAGAAGCCGAACGGGTCGTTGTTGTTCACGCCGTTGTTGGTGAACAGGTCGTTGATGATCGCCGGGGAGTCCCAGCCGTCGTTGTTGCGGTCGCTCCGGTCGTGGTCGGAGATGAGGAACAGCCCGCCGCCGTTCTGCACGAAACGGACGATCGCGGACTTCTCCGCCGCGGAGAAGCGGATGTTCGGCTCGGGGATCACGAAGGTGTCGAAGTTGGCCAGGTCGAGCGCGGCGCCGGTGCCGTAGCTGATGGTGGAGCCGGCCGGGAGGGTCTTCAGGCTGTACTGGCCGGTCTTCTGGAGGGCGACGCCCCAGGCGGAGAGGGCGCCGGTCCAGCTCTTCTCGGTGGTGGGGTTCGCGTTCTGGGTGCGCGGGTCTGGCTGGGCGGTGGAGATGATCCAGTCCGCGTTGCCGGCGGTCTCGCCCTTGCTGTTGTCGAACAGGACGCGGTGGGGGAGCGCCGAGGTCGCGGCGGCGGCCGGGGCGGGGGCGGTGAGCGCGAGCGGGCCGGTGGCGAGCAGGGCGGACGCGGCCAGCGCGAGCGTGCTTCGACGGAGCATCATGTGCCGTCCCTCCGGAGGGGGTTGGAGTGCGGGACGACCGAGTATCCGCGCGTAGAACGGCGCCTTCCGGGAGCGTCGGGTTACGGCTGCTTGTACGGTTCATGACCATCTCTGTCAGGGCCCCTCCGGCGACAGGCCCGGCCGCACGCCCGGCGACAGGTCCGGCGACAGGTCCGGCGACATGTCCGGGGACGTCCTGTTCGTCCGCCACCTGGTAACCAGGTCGTAATTGCGCATGACTTGCAACTAATTACGAGCAGAAGGAAAGATGGCCCAGCTCCGGCGTCCCGGAGCCGCTACGGCCCCACGAAAGGACCCCCGATGACCGGCCCCCGCTGGCGCGACCGGCTCACCCGTGAGGAGTGGATCCGCCTGGCAGGTATGGGTGGTTTCATCCTCGCGCTGCACGTGATCGGCTGGTTCACCCTGCTCGCGGTCATCGCGCCCGAGCACTACGAGGTCGGCGGCCAGGTCTTCGGCGCCGGCATGGGGCTCACCGCGTACACGCTCGGCATGCGGCACGCCTTCGACGCCGACCACATCGCCGCCATCGACAACACCACCCGCAAGCTGATGGGCCAGGGGAAGCGTCCGCTGTCGGTCGGCTTCTGGTTCTCGCTGGGCCACTCGTCCATCGTCTTCGGCCTCTGCGCCCTGCTCGCCCTCGGCATCCGCTCGCTGGCCGGCCAGGTCGAGGAGGACGGCTCCACCCTGCACGAGACGACCGGCCTGATCGGCGTCACCGTCTCCGGCACCTTCCTGCTGGCGCTCGGCCTGATCAACCTGGGCGCGTTCAACGGCATCCTCAAGGTCTTCCGGCGGATGCGCGAGGGCGAGTACGACGAGGCCGAGCTGGAGGCCCAGCTGGAGAAGCGCGGCTTCATGAACCGCATCCTCGGCCGGGTGACCAGGGCCGTCACCAAGCCCTGGCACATGTACCCGGTCGGGCTGCTGTTCGGCCTGGGCTTCGACACCGCCACCGAGGTGTCGCTGCTGGTGCTGGCCGGCGGCGCGGCGGCGTTCCAGCTGCCCTGGTACGCGCTGCTGGTGCTGCCGGTGCTGTTCGCCGCCGGGATGAGCCTGCTGGACACCATCGACGGCTCGTTCATGAACTTCGCCTACGAGTGGGCGTTCTCCAAGCCGGTCCGCAAGATCTACTACAACCTCACCGTCACCGGGCTCTCGGTGCTGGTCGCCCTGGTCATCGGCTCGATCGAGCTGATCGGGCTGCTCGGCGAGAAGCTGGACATCGGCAGTGGCCCGGTCGCCTGGATCGGCGAGCTGGACCTCAACTTCGTCGGCTACGCCATCGTCGGCCTGTTCGTGCTGACCTGGGCGGCGGCGATCGCCTACTGGAAGCTCGGCAACGTCGAGGAGAAGTGGTCCGCCGGACTCGCCGCCGCGGCCGCCGACAAGGGCGAGTAGCCGACAAGGGCGAGTAGCCCACAAGCGCGAGCAGTCGGCTCGCCCGCGCAGCCGGAACGGGAAGCGGCCGGGCCCCGGGGGAGAACCTCCGGGGCCCGGCCTTACCTGTCTTCCGATGTCACAACGCAGGAGCCCCGGTCAGAGGTTCCGCGCGGGTCCCCGCCGACCGGTCCGGCTCAGTACCGCGGGTCCACCCGGTAGATCGGACGGTCCGGCACCCACCAGTGGCTGGAGCGCCAGATCCCGAAGGTGAACCGCACCCCGTGGCTGCCCCGCTTGTTGGCGGCCTTGATGAACTGCTTGCCGACCTTCTTCATCAGGTAGGCCAGCGCCCACAGCACGTAACCGGCGGCCCGGGCGGCCCAGTGCGGGAGCTTCCGCAGGATCTTCGAGATGCCCTGGCTGATCCTGCCGGAGACGTAGAGCAGGACGCCGATGGTGTTGCCCTCGGCCCGGCTGAAGTAGGCGACCCACTTCTTGCGCCAGGACATGCCGGTCAGGTCGTCCATGGTGATCGGGTCGACCGGGTAGCCGTAGGCGTTCGGCGAGCCCTCCAGCACCGGGTCGGTCTGCAGGAACCGGCCGGTGGACGGGTCGTACAGCCGGACGCCCATCAGGGTGAGGCCGGACAGGCTGTCGCCCTCGCGCTGCGCCCCGCCGAGCCAGCCGTACTCGGTCGAGCCGGTGGCGTCGACGACGTTGCCGTACTCGTCGTAGTGGTAGACGGCGAGGTCCTGGGTGCCGTCGGGCGACATCTGGACCGAGACGTCGCCGTGCAGGTTGGTCAGCAGCAGGACCGCGCCGCCGTCGGTGCCGGTGGCGGCCGTGAGCTGGCCGGTCAGGTCCAGCACGTTGCGGGTGAGCTTGCCGGCCGCGTCCTTGGACCAGGACGGGCTGTCGGTGCCGCCGTCGAAGTGCTTGGTGTCCTGGGCGGTGGCGGCCCAGGTGCCGTCGGTGCCCCTGGTCTCCGTGGTGCTCACCGCGAGGCGGCCGGAGGCGTCCAGGTCCCAGGTCTTCCGGGTGTCGCCGAGGGTCTCGGTGCGCACCAGGTCGTTGACGTAGTAGCCCAGCTGGGTGCCCTTCGGCAGGGCGGTGGTGCGGCCGTAGGCGTCGTACGCGTAGCCCGCGTCGGTGAGGCGGTCGGCGGTGTCGTAGCCGTGGTTCTCGGCCTTGGTGACGGCGTCCTGGGTGGCCGGGTCGCAGTCGTCGGTGACGGTGGTCCGGTTGGTCCGGTTGCTGCTCCGGTCGAACGTGTAGGTCCGGGTCGCGCAGGCCAGGCCGGTGCTGTCGGCGGCCCTGGTCAGGCGGCCGGTGGAGTCGTAGGTGTAGGTGCTGGTGGTGCTGTTGCCGTCGGACTGGGTGCGGCCGGCCTGCTGTCCGTGGACGGTGTGGTCGGCGTTGTCGGCCAGCAGGACGGTGCCCGCCTGGTTGGTGTAGGTCTTGCCGGTCTGGATGCCCCGGCTGTCGTAGCTGTTGGTCAGGGTGTTGCCGCCCGGCATGGTCTGGGTGACCAGCCGGCCCTCGACGTCGTAGCCGGCGGTGAAGGTGCCCGCGACCGAGTCGGTCAGTGAGGTGGGCAGGCCGCGCGGGTCCTTGGCGGTGTCGTAGCCGTAGCTGACGGTGGACGGCACCGAGTCGGACTTCTTCACCACGCGGTCGAGCCGGTCGTACTCGGTGGTGGTGACGTTGCCGGCGCCGTCGTCGTAGGAGACCTGGCGGCCGAGCCTGTCGTAGCCCTGGGTGATGGTGGCCCGGCCGTTGTCGATGGTGGCGAGCTCACCGGTGGCCGGGTCGTAGCCGAGCACGGTGTCCGCGACGGCGGTGCCGGTGCCGCCGCCGACCGAGACCTTCACCGGACGGCCGGCGGCGTCGTAGCTGCGGGTGGTGGTGCGGGTGACGCCGTTGGCGGTCTCGGTGAGCACCGAGACGTTGCCCCAGCGGTCGTACTGGAAGGTCTTCGTGGGCAGCTCGGCCGGGTTGCCGCCGCCGCCGGTGATCTGGGCGGCCGGGGCGATCGAGCAGACCAGGTCGGCCCACTCCGGGTGGCCGGCGCAGGCGCCGGTGCCGGTCGGACCGTAGTACGAGGTCACCGTGGTGGCTGCGTCGGAGCCGGTGGAGTTCGGGCGGCTCTGCGAGGTCACCCGGCCGCTGCCGTCGTAGCCGGTGGTGGTGGTGATCTTCAGGCCGGCCGGGTCCTGGACCGACTGGGTGGGCAGGCCCTGGGCCCAGTCGTAGCCGGTGGCGGTCTTCCGGGTGTCGGCGTCGGCGGCGTAGCCGTCGATCCGGGCGCCGGTGGTCACCGAGGTCGCCTTGTCGCTGACGGCGGCGTTGACCGGGCGGCCCTCGTCGTAGCCGCTCACGGTGTGGGCGCGGGCCGCGACCTCGGCACCGGCGGTGAGCGCCGGGGAGCTGCCGGAGGCGGCGAGGTCGTGCTCCAGGGTGACCAGCTGCAGCGGGTCGAACTGTTCGAGCAGCCGCTTGCCGTCGGCCGAGTGGACCGAGGTCGAGGAGAGCACCTGGGCGCGGTCGGCGGTGGAGCGGCCGGCGATGCCGAGGGCGCGCAGCTTGTTCAGGCCGTCACCGGTGGTGGCCAGGGCGAGGACGCGGTTCTCCGCGGAGAGGGTCCGCACCTGGCTGCCGAAGGCGTTGTACTCGGTGGTGGTGATGCCGCCGCCGGGGGTGGCGGTGTTGACCTCGCGGCCGGAGGCGTTGGTGTAGGTCACCGAGGCCCGGTTGTACGCGGCGGTGCCGAGCGCCTTGCCGTCGTGGGTCGACGGGACGGCGTCGGGCGGCAGCACGGCGGTGGCGTCGGTCGGGGCGTCGGTCTGGCCCCAGGCCGCGACGTCGGACGGTGCCAGCGGGTAGGGCGCGTTGGCGCCGCTCAGCGGGACGTCGTAGACCACCGAGGTGGTCGCGGTGCCGTCGGTGACGTCCTTGCTGCCCTGCTTCAGGGTGGGCCGGGAGGCGGCGAGCAGCATGCCCTCGCCGGCGGTGGCCGTGTTGCCGGCCCTGCCGTACTCCAGGGTCCACGGCAGCTCGCCGGGCTCGGTCACGCTGGTGACCCGGCCGGCCGCGTCGTAGCCGTACGCGGTCTTCTGCGCCGTCCCGGTGCGCGGGTCCCAGACCTCGCGCAGCCGGCCCTGCTCGTCGTACGCGTACTGCGAGACGACGACGGGGGTGGCGGCGGAGGCGCCCGGGTCGGTGGACCAGAGACGGATCTGCTTCACCTGGCCGGTCACGTCGCCGAGGGCGGACGCGGTGGCGGTGGTGGCGTCGGCGTAGACGTACTCCAGGACCCGGCAGCCGGCCGTGGCGGGCACGGCGGCGCAGTCGACGGAGGCGGTCGCCGAGGTGGGCGCGACCACGTACTTCGGCCGGGCCAGGGTCTTCCCGCCGGAGACGACCTTCTCCGGGACCACCGAGGTGGTGGAGTTGTCGCTGGGCAGCGAGGAGGCGGTGGCCTGCCAGGTGGTGGCGGCCGGGTCGACCTTGGTGAAGGCGACCGTGGTGCCCTCGGTGTCCTTCAGGGTGAAGGCCCCGGTGAAGCCGCCGGTCAGGGTGAGGTTCTCGGCGCCGGGCTCGGGCTTCCAGCCGCCCGCGCCGGTGGCCGTGAAGCCGGTCTCGGAGCCGTCGGCGGAGACCACCGAGAGGGAGGTCGCCGAGGTCTTCCGGACGTAGGAGTAGTCGGCGTCGGTGATCCCGGCGGTGGTGCCGGAGCTCCACTGCGGGCCGAAGATCGCCGCCTGGCCCTCCTGGGCCGAGCCGTTGGTGGGCCGGCGGGAGGAGAAGGAGCGCTCGGCGTGCAGGCCGAAGGCCTCGGCGTCGGTGGCGGACAGGGTGAGGTCACCGGTGAGGGTGTTCACCTCGCCGGGGCCGACCTTGGTCTCCGGGGAGGTGCCGGCGTTGCGGTCCACCGTGACGGTGTTGGGCTCGGTGGCGTCGGTGGCGGTGCCGTCGGTGAAGACCGCGCGGACGTCGACCGGGCCGTTCTCGGCCAGGGTGTCGGTGATGCTCCAGGTCAGCGCGGCCGGCTTGCCGCCGGGGGCGGCGAACGGCCAGGCGGTGACCGGCTGGCCGCCGGTGGTGGTGACATTGGCGGTCGGGACGTCCTTCCAGGCGTCCGTCTCGCCGCGGCGGTACTGGTAGCGCACGCCGGTGTAGGTGCTGTTGCCCTCGGCCTGCAGCGAGGTGCGGCGGGCCGGGCGCTCGCCCGCGCCGGGGGCGACCAGGGCGGAGCCCTTGCCGGCGTAGAAGGTGTACGTGCGGTCGGCGGAGACGTTGCCCGCGGCGTCCCGGCTGTGCGCGGTGACGGTGTGGGCGCCGGCCTTGAAGGTCAGCTTCGCGGCGACCGGGGTGCCGGTGGTGGCGGCGGTGACCCAGGTGCCGCCGTCCAGCTTGTACTGGACGTCCTTCACGTCGGTGGCCGGCGGGGTGAGGGTGAAGGTGCCGCTGTAGTCGCCGTTGGCGTCCGGGGTGCCGGCCCACTGGCCGGCCGGGAAGTCCCCGGAGGCGATCGTGGTGGCGCCGGGCGCGGTGGTGTCCACGGTGAAGGTGCGGAACGCGGACCAGGCGCTGTTGGCGGTGCCGTCCCAGGAGCGGGAGCGCCACTTGTAGGCGCCGGCGGGCAGCGCGGTGCCGGGGGTCCAGGTGAAGGTGGAGCCGGAGGCCGCGTAGGCGGTGTGGCCGGACTGCAGCGCGGCGGTGCCGTTGGCGGTCCAGACCTCGAAGTCGAGCAGGACGTTGCCGCCGTCGGGGTCGGTCGCCTTGGCGGACAGGGTCGGGGTGGCGTCGCCGGTGAGCGCGCCGTTGGCCGGGGCGAGCAGGGTGGAGACGGCCGGCGGGGTGTTGTACGTGACCGACAGGTAGGGCGTGTTGGCGGACGCGTTGCCGGAGTTGAACTTCTTCCAGCCGTACGGGTCGCTCTCGTCGGTGGCGCGGATGCCCAGGGTGTTGTTGGCGTTGCCGTTGCCGGCCCAGGCCTGCACCAGCGAGGTGATGTCCTGGTTGACCCAGCCGTCGTTGCAGGAGCTGGAGTAGCCCTTGGTCGAGGTGGAGGTGGCCCACTTGCGGTTCCAGCCGGGCTGCGCGGTCCACCGGGTGGCGGTGGTGGCGCTGCCGGTGTCCCAGACGTCCCAGCCCTTGGCGGTGCAGGACCAGCTGTGGAAGTTCCACAGGTTGAGCTTGCCGCTGGTGATCTGCTTCCCGCTGATCTTCGCCATCGGGAACTGCAGGAAGGAGCGGGCGATCTGGCCGGAGCCGTTGTTGCCCAGCTTGAGTTCGGTCTGCGCGGAGACGTCGGTGGCGTAGCCCTGCTGGACGAAGGTGTCGAAGCCGACGCCGATGTTGACCGCCGGGTCGACGGTGACCGGGTACGTGGTCGCCGGGTCGTTGAGGAAGGCCGCGTCCGGGGTGAGCGTCAGGTCGACGGCGTTGCCGTTCTGGGTGACCTTCAGACCGACCGGGGCGGTGCGGGTGTGGTCGCCGCTGCGCTCGTCGACCTTCGCGTCCCACATCACCGGGGCGGGCAGCTGGCCCTTCTCCTCGCCGGTCGCCGGGTCGAGGAAGGAGACCGAGTTGTCCGCGTTGTGGCGGGCCCGCAGGCCGGCCGCGTCCAGGGTCATGGTGACGGTGCCGTTGGCGCCGACCGCGCTGCGGTCCTTGAGTTCCAGGAACTGCTCGAAGCCGGTCCGGGTGGACTCGACGACCAGGTCGGTCGCGGTGAGCGCGTCCTGGTACCGGGCCCTGGTGCCGTCGACGACGGGGGCCGGCAGGGTGCCGCGCCAGGACAGCGACATGCTGGTGCCGTTGCCGTTGTCCAGCGAGACCAGGGGGACGGCCGGGGCCTGCTGGTCGCCGGCCGGGGCGCCGGCGGCCTTGAACTTCGACGCGGCGGCGGGCGCGGTCGGACCGGCCAGCGACAGGCCGAGCGGGTGGCCCTTGGCCTTGACCGAACCGTCGGCCTGCCGGGCCAGGTTCACGTCGATCGGCCGGAGGGTGCCGTCCTTGTCCTTGAAGCGGACGGGGCCGGTGGCGAGGTCCAGGGTGGTGGTGCCGTCCGGGTTGATCCAGGTGGTGGTGGACTCGCCGCGCTCGTCGGTCACCTCGATCCGGCGGTTCTCCAGCCGGGCCTTGAGGTGGGCGGTGGCGATGTCCTTGGCCTCGGCCGGGCCGAGGGCCTTGCCGGGCTTGGGCGCGGGCGCCTCGGGGGTGACCGCGACGGCCTGGCCGGTCGTCATGACGACGACGGCGGCCTGGGTGGAGAGGACGACGGCGAGAGCGACGGCGGTGTTGCGCAGGACGCCGTTGCGACGGCGTGCCGCGGGGGCGGCTGGCACGGTGTTCCCGGCGCGGTGCCGGGGTGGCGTGCCGGTCGGCTGTGACATGGAGCTCCTCGACGATCTGTGGTGAGGGGGTTCGACGGCGACACGCGTCCGCGTTCGGGCACGGCCGTGCGGGCCCGGGGGGACCGGGCCCGTGCACGGACCTGCTTTTGGGCATAGGCATGTCAATAACGGGCCGGTCAAGCCGTAGGCATGAATCGGCCAAACCTGTGGGAGTGCGCAACCGTCCGAAATCAGGACGGAAGGCGGGAGCGAGCCCGGCGGAGGGCCCCGCGGCCTACGGTGGAGCCGCCACCGTGAAGCGGTGCGCGGGGCCCTCCGCCAGTGCGCGGCGGAGCAGGGCGTAGGCCCTCAGCTCGGCCGCCTCCCGGTCGGGGGCGCGGACGTACAGCACGACGCCGACGCCCCCCGGGAAGGAGCGGGCGCGCACGTGTTCCAGGCCGTCGCCCGGAACCGCGCGCGCCCACAGGGCGCCCTGGACGTCGGCGGGTCCGGCCTCGACGGCGGGCGCGGCGGAGACGTCCAGGAGAGTCAACGGGACGGCGAACACCGAACGGTCAGTCCCAGCCGATGCCCGGGCCGTCGGCGCGGGAGGAGTCCCAGCCGATGCCTCCGGTCTCCAGGACGACCGGGTTGTCCCAGCCGATGCCCGTCCCGTCGGCGTGGGCGGCCGCGGGGCGGACGGCGGCCGGGGCGGCGTGCGCGGAGGCGGCGGGGGCGACGGCGGCGGCGAGGGTCAGTGCGAGGGCGGCGGCGGCGAGCAGCCGGACGGGCTTCGGCACGGCGGGTCCTGTTCTGTGCACGGTGGTTCAGGGCGTGGTGGCTCAGGGCGTGGTGCGGGTGCGTGGTTCCGGTGCGCGCGGGTGCGTGCGGTGCGTGGTTCCGGTGCGTGCGGCCGGTGCGTGGTGCCGGGTGTCTGTCCGCAGACCGCATCCTTCCGTCACCCGGTCCGCGCGGGGAGGGAGTACGCGGGGCAGCAACCGGCCAGGCAGCTTGCTGCAACCCCGGGACGGCAACCCGGGGGTGGCGCCGGGCCGCCGGATCCCTCTGCGGAACAGACCGGACGGTCCGGTTCGGGCCGGGTGACCGGAACACGCCTTGTGGCGGCGGGAGCGCCGGAGGAAGGATCGGGGATCGCCGGGCCGGGCCGGAATCTCCATCGCGCAGAACGCGATGTCGTGACGATCAGGGGTCGCTGACGTGCTGGAACTGCTGGGCGTGGACACCACCGCGGAAGCCGTGTACCGGGAGATGCTCGCCGATCCGGAGGGCGGGGTGGCCGAACTCTGCGAACGGCTCCACCTCCCCGAGGCCGCCGTCCGGGCCGCCCTCGACCGCCTCGCCGATCTGACCCTGCTGCGCGCCTCCCGGGAACGCCCCGGCGCGCTCTGGCCGGTCAGTCCGGAACGCGGGCTGGAGCTGCTGCTGCGCCGTCAGGAGGAGGACCTCGCCCGCCGCCAGCAGGAGCTGGCGGTCTCCAAGGCCGCCGTGGCCCGCGCCGTCGCGGAGTACGCCACGCTCCGCTCGGCCACCCTGGTGGACGGCGGCGAGCGGCTGGTCGGCCTCGACGCCATCCAGGCCAAGCTGGAGACGCTGACCGCCCGGCTGGGCACCGAGTGCCTGGGGGTGATGCCCGGCGGCGCGCAGTCCGCCGCCAGCCTGGCCGCCTCCCGCCCGCTGGACGAGGACGCCCTGAGACGCGGCATCAGCCTGCGCACCATCTACCAGGACAGCGTCCGCAACGACCCGGGGACCTTCGCCTACACCCAGTGGATGACCGGCCTGGGCGGCCGGGTGCGCACCGCCCCGGTGCTGCCGCCGCGGATGCTGGTCTTCGACGGCACCACCGCCGTGGTGCCGATCGACCCGGAGAACACCAGGGCCGGCGCCCTGTGCACCGAGGAGCCCGGGATCGTCGCCTCCCTGGTCGCGCTGTTCGAGCAGACCTGGGAGACCGCCGTCCCGCTCGGCGGGGACCCGCGCCCCGAGGACGCCGGCACCGGCCTCAGCCCCGGTGAGCGCGAACTGCTCCGGCTGCTCTCCACCGGGCTGACCGACGACGCGGCGGCCAAGCGGCTGGGCGTCTCGGTGCGGACGGTCCGGCGGCAGATGGCGGCGCTGATGGAGCGTCTGGAGGCGGCCAGCCGCTTCGAGGCGGGGCTGAAGGCGGCCCAGCGCGGCTGGTTGTAGCCCTCGGCGCGGCCGGTTGTAGCCGGGGTCACAGCTTCGGGGTAACGGTCCGTCGCCGTGCCGGAGATCCTGGAGAAGTTCACCTCCAGGCTCTTGTCCGGTCATTTTCTACGCGCGTATCTTTGGGGCGCTGCGGGGGGCGGTTCCCGACTTCCGCGCGGATTTCTACGCGGGTAGCGGGGCGGCGGGCCGGACACCGGCCGATGCGCCCGGCCCACCCGTCCGGCCGACCCGTCGACCCGGCCGACCCGTTCCGCCGCTCCGTCCCGTCGGCCCGTCCGGCCGACCCGCCCCGCCGACCGACCCCCATGCACCACCCGAGCTAGGAGCCCCGTTCCGGTGACCATGCCCATCGCTCCCCGTCCGCGCTCGCGCCGCGCCCTGCTGCGCGCGGCCATCGTCCCGGCCGGTCTGGCCGCCTCCCTGGTGCTGGCCCCGCTGCCCGCCGCCGTGGCCGCGCCGTCCGCGGACGCGCTGATCGCCGAGGTCTACGGCGGCGGCGGCAACTCGGGCGCCACGCTGAAGAACGACTTCGTCGAGCTGGCCAACAAGGGCGGCGCCGCCTTCGGCCTGGACGGCTGGAGCGTCCAGTACATATCGGCCGCGCCCGGCCCCAACTCCCAGTGGGGCGTCACCCCGCTGACCGGTTCGATCGCCCCCGGCGGGCGCTACCTGGTCGGCGAGGGCGCCGGCGCGGCGGGCACCGTCGAGCTGCCCACCCCGGACGCGGTCGGCGCGCTGGCGCTGTCCGGGACCAGCGGCACCGTCGCGCTGGTCCGCGGCACCGACCCGCTGACCTGCAAGACCGCGGCCGACTGCGCCGCCGACCCGCGGGTGCGCGACCTCGTCGGCTTCGGCACCGCCGTGGTCCACGAGGGCTCCGCCTCGGTGGCCGGCGCCTCCAACACCGCCTCGGTCGCCCGCAAGGCCGGCCTGCCGGACACCGACGACAACGCCGCCGACCTCGCGGCCGGCGCCCCGTCGCCGACCAACAGCAAGGGCGAGGTCGCCGAGGGCTCCACCCCGACCGGCCCGACCGAGCCCGGCACCGTCCGGATCCACGACATCCAGGGCCGCACCCGGCTGTCCGACCGCACCGGCAAGACCGTCGCCGGCGTGCCCGGCATCGTCACCGGCGTGCGCGCGTACGGCTCCAAGGGCTTCTGGATCCAGGACCCGAACCCGGACGCCGACCCGGCCACCAGCGAGGGCGTCTTCGTCTACACCGGCTCCGCCAACCCGACCGTCAAGGTCGGCGACTCGGTGCTGGTCACCGGCAAGGTGACGGAGTACTACCCGAACTTCACCGGCGGCTCGCAGTCGCTCACCCAGCTGACCAACCCGGCCGTCACCGTGGTCTCCTCCGGCAACGCGCTGCCGGCCCCGGTGGTCGTCGACACCCGCAACATCCCCGGCACCTACACCCCGGCGGCGGGCCCGGACGGGACGATCAACGGCGTCACCCTGGACCCGGAGAAGTACACCCTCGACTTCTACGAGTCGCTGGAGGGCATGCTGGTCGAGGTCCGCGACGTCCGGGTGGTCCAGGCCACCGACAAGTACAACGAGCTGTGGGTCGCCGCCGACAAGCAGGACCAGAAGAGCCAGCGCGGCGGCGTGCTCTACGAGTCCTACGCGGAGCCGAACGTCGGCCGGCTGATGGTGCAGCAGCAGGCGCCGGTCTCCCAGCAGCCCTTCCCGGTCGCCAATGTGGGCGACGTGCTGACCGGCGTCACCAACGGCCCGCTGGACTACAACCAGTTCGGCGGCTACACCCTGGTCGCCGGCAACCTCGGCGCTCTCCAGGACAACCACCTCCAGCGCGAGGTGACCGCCCCGACCGCCGACCGCGAGCTCTCCATCGCCACCTACAACGTGGAGAACCTCGCCGCCACCAACCCCGACAGCAAGTTCGCCGAGCTGGCCGCCGGTGTCGTCACCCACCTGCGCTCGCCCGACATCGTCGCCCTGGAGGAGATCCAGGACAACAACGGCGCCAAGAGCGACGGCACGGTGGACGCGAGCCAGACCGTCGCCAAGTTCGTCGCCGCGATCAAGGCGGCCGGCGGCCCGGCGTACGACTGGCGCTCGGTGGACCCGGAGGACGGCAAGGACGGCGGCGAGCCCGGCGGCAACATCCGCCAGGTCTTCCTGTTCAACCCGCAGCGGGTCTCCTTCACCGACATCCCCGGCGGCGCCGCCACCAGCGCGGTCGACGTGGCCGGCACCGGCTCCGCCGTCTCGCTGACCGCCTCGCCCGGCCGGATCGCCCCCGCCGACGCGGCGTGGACCAACAGCCGCAAGCCGCTGATCGGCCAGTTCTCCTTCCGCGGCAAGAAGGTCTTCGTCATCGCCAACCACTTCAACAGCAAGGGCGGCGACCAGGGCATCGACAGCCGCTTCCAGGCCCCGACCCGCTCCTCGGAGGTCCAGCGGGTCGCCCAGGCCACGGTGGAGCAGGCCTTCGTCGCCAAGCTGCTGGCGGCGGACAAGAACGCCAAGGTGGTCTCGGTCGGCGACTTCAACGACTACCAGTTCTCGCCCGCGCTGACCACGCTCACCAAGGACGGCGTGCTGCGCGACCTGGTGAACGAGCTGCCGGAGAAGGAGCAGTACTCGTACGTCTACCAGGGCAACTCGCAGGTGCTGGACCACATCCTGGTCAGCCCGGAGGTCGGGTACGCCAAGTACGACGTGGTGCACATCAACGCCGAGTTCGCCCAGCAGGCGAGCGACCACGACCCGCAGGTGGTCCGCATCAAGCCGTGACGCCGGCGGAGCACGACCGAGGGGCGGTGACCGGGGACCGGTCACCGCCCCTCGGGGCTTTCGGGGCCGCGCTCCGGGGGTGTTACCCGAGGGCCTTGAGCACGGCGTCGGCCATCACCCGCTCGCCGGTCGCGTTGGGGTGGAAGGGGACGGCCGGGGAGCCGGGCAGCGCGCCCTCGACCCAGCGGTCGGCCGAGCAGACGTCGTGCCCGCGGGTGGGCGTGGCCGTGTCCACATAGGTGGCGCCGACGGCCTGGGCGGTGGACCGCAGCATTGTGTTCAGCCGGCCGAGCACGTCGTGCAGGTACGGGATGTCGCGCGGGGCGATCGGCTGGCGCAGGACGCAGGAGGCGCCGTCGGCGGGCAGCACCGAGGGGTAGCCGACCAGCAGGATCCGGGCGTTCGGGGCCTTGGCCCGCAGCCGCCTCACGGTGTCGGCGAGCCGCGGCCCGGTCCGGTCGATCCGGTCGGCGAGGTCGTCGTTGCCGTACTGCCAGGACCAGCTGGACCAGTCCCAGTACCCGTGGTGGTACACGTCGGTGCAAGGGGTGCCGAGCGGGTTGACCACCGCGCCCGCGATGCAGGTCGCGATCACGTCGGCGATCCCGAGATCGCTGTCGCCGAGGTCGTTGCCGCCGATCCCCAGGGTGATCAGGTCGGTGTCGGCGGTCACCGCGTCGATCTGCGGATCGTTGACCCGGATGAAGGCGTCGTACTGCGCCTCGGTGATGGACTTGACCTTGGCGGCGGCGCAGGTGACGTCGCGGTAGGCGGCCGCGTTCAGGGCGGCGGCGACCAGGTGGCCGTAGTTGCGGTCGGAGCGCAGGCAGAGGCCGGCCGACTGGTTCGGAACCCCCGCGCCGGCCGCGTAGGAGTCGCCGAGCGCCACGTAGCGGTGGGGGGCGGGAGTGGCGGCCTGCGCGCTGGTGGCGGTCATCGCGAGGGCGGGGCCCAGTGCGGCGGAAGCGAGCAGCAGGGAATTCCGGGCACGGCGGAGCACGGTTCCTCCTGGGGGAGAGAAACGGGTGGGTGGGGGTCGTGCGAGCCGGGCCACAGCTACTACTGACAGGTAAGTTACTGGCAGGTTTCGCGGTCGTCCATGCTGTGCGCATACATTTCCGAAAATTCGTCAGATGTTTCGGGAGGCGCTCCGGCGGGAATTCCGAATTTCGCTCCGGGGGGTGTCGAAATGCATTCCGAAACGGGGTGGAGCGGAATTCGGGAGGCCGGCCCGGGCTGTGGTGGCGGCCGCGGCCGTGGTGGGGGTCCGGGGTTCCGCGCCGTCAGCCGACGGTGGCGGCCACCCAGAGGAAGAACACCGTCATCAGGGCGAAGAGCACGCAGGAGTACCCCAGCAGCCCGACGCCGTCGGCGCTGGGGAAGCCGAGCAGGACGACCTTCTCCGGGAAGCGCGGGAGGTGGGCGACCTCGACCGGGTCGCCGGGGCCGAGCCCGGTCGGCCCGCGCAGGGCGATCGAGGTGTTCGCCTCCACCGCCGGGCCGTCCGCGACCTCGAACCGCACCCGGACGGTGTCCTCGTAACCGCCCTCGTCGCCCACGGGCGTGCTCGTCACGGAGACCACCCGGGCCCGGTACCGGGTGCCGTAGCGGTTGATCCGGAACGTCCGCGAGGCCCGCGACCCGGTCCAGTACGCGCTGCCGGCGAACACCGTCCCGATCAGGAGGGCGAGAAGGTTCACAGCCGTGCAGCCTACGCCCGGGCCCGGGTCCGCGCCCAGGGGTTCGTCACCAACTCCCTTTTGTTGGAGTGTAGTTCATGTCGATCGTGACGCCCGGGGCGGCCGTCCGGCGGTGGCCCGGTAGGCTGCGGCTGCCGTCCTGGTGCCACCCGGGCCGGCGGGCTCCACCGTGATCGTCGGCCGCCGCGGCCTGCGGCCGCCGCGCGCACCGGCGCGGCGGCGGGCCCTGGGGAACGAGGAGGCCGAGGAACCATGAGCCGTCGCGAGCGCGACCGGGTCGGCAAGCAGGGCGGGGCCGGCAAGCAGGGCGGGCGCGGCCCGGCGGCCCCGGTGACCGTCACCGTCTGCCGGGGCTGCTGCTGCGGCACCCAGGAGAAGCACCCCGGCGTCGACCACGCCGGACAGTACGAGCGGCTGCGCGCGGCGGTCGGCGACGCCGGCCGGGTCCGCGCCGTGAAGTGCCTGGACACCTGCGCGCACTCCAACGTCGTGGTGGTCGGCCCCTCCAGCGAGGGCCGCGCGGCCGGCGGCCGGCCGGTCTGGCTGGGCTGGGTGCTGGCGGACGACATGATCGAGGAGATCGCCACCTGGGTGCACTCCGGCGGCCCCGGTGTCGCCGAGCCGCCGGGACTGCTCGACCTCCAGCAGATCTCGGTCTCCCGCCGCGTCGGCGAGGGCCTGCCGGGCTGACCCCGCGGACCCGGACCCGCGCGTGGGGCGGCTGGCCTAGCATGACCTAGGGCGTGACCCGGAAGGCACGCACCGGGCTCCGCGCCGACAGGAGGAGGACGATGACCACGGTCTGCCGCATCTGTGCGGGCACCGGCCGCACCGCCGGCCTCAGCTGCCGGACCTGCCAGGGCACCGGCACCACCGAGGTCGGCGGCGGCGGCGGCAACTGCTTCCTCTGCGACGGCACCGGGGTGTACGTCCGCTACCGCGTCGACGCGGGCGGCGCCAAGCACGCCTACCGCGACGAGATCTGCCGCACCTGCGACGGCACCGGCAACCGGGCGGCCTCCCCCTGGGACGAGGCGTCCTGACGCCGCGGGGACGCCCTCGCGGTGGTGACGGTTGGTCCGGGCGGGTGCGCCCGCTCACCGCATCAGCGTAGGAGGGCGCCCCAGCGGTGACCGCGTTCGTACAAACTGTCGGATGCTACGAGCATGGCTTCCCTCAACCGACTGCTCGCCCGCGTCCGCCGAAGGGCCGGTGCCCTGGCGGTGCCCTGCACCCTCGTTACGGCCCTCGTCCCCGTCCTCGCGCTCGGCCCGGGCGCGGTCAGCGCCGCGGCCGCCCCGCTGCCCGGCGGGCTCGGGCCCTGTGTGCCCGGCAGCTGCCCCGCCACTTACCCCACCTCGATCAACAACGGCCCCTTCACCGGCCGGGACAACGGCATCAACGTCTTCGTCGGCGGTGACTTCCTGGTCCGGGGCCGCGCCGCCGAGGCCGAGGGCCGCGTCGTCGTCCTCAACGCCTTCGACCAGGCGAAGGAGTCCGGGGTCAGCTCGATCTACAACGTCGGCATCGCCGGCGTCGGCTCCCGGGTCCCGCCGCCGGACGGCGCCGACTTCCTCACCACCGGCGCCGGGGTCACCGTCGCGAGCGGCCAGTCCCTGGTGGCCGAGGGCGGGGTCGTCCGGCACGCCGGGCCCGTCAGCGGCACGGTGACCGGAACCTCCGTCACCGACGCCAACGCCGTCCAGCCCTACACCGCCCTGCGCGCCCAGCTCTCGACCGCCTCCGACTGCTACGCCCGGGTCGGCGGCGTGCCGCGCACCCCGACCGGCACCGCCGTCAACCAGGGCGGCCAGACCCTGTTCACCGGTGACGGTAGCTCGGCGCTCCAGGTCTTCAACGCCGACTTCGACCTCACCGGGCCGACCGGCGGTCAGCAGGGCATCGTCTTCGCCAATATCCCGGCCGGGGCCACCATTCTGGTCAACGTCACCGGCGCCACCCGGGTCCTGAACACCTACAGCGGCGGCATCAACGACTCCGACGACCCGCTGAACGGCTACCGCGACCACCTGCTGTGGAACTTCCCCGACGCCACCTCGGTCACCCTGGGCGGCACCGGCCAGTTCCAGGGCAGCTTCCTGATCGGCGAACAGGCCTCGCAGACCACGGTCACCCTGGCCGGCGTCAACGGCCGCTTCTTCACCACAGGCTCCCTCACCCACACCAGCCTGGCCGTCGGCGGCGGCGGCCAGGAGTTCCACTCCTACCCCTTCAACGGCGACCTGCCGACCTGCGGCACCACCCCGGTGACGGGTGAGGTGCGGGTGCTGAAGACCGACTCGGTGTCGGGTGCGGTGCTCGCGGGTGGTGTGTTCGACCTGTGGGAGGAGACCAACGGCGTTCCGGGTCTGCAGACCTCGGGCGTGAACCCGGACACCCAGGTGGGTGCGGCGTGCACCACCGGTGCGGACGGTCTGTGCCGTCGGACGGTGGAGGTGGGCACCTACTACTGGCGGGAGACGGCCGCCCCGGCCGGTTACCAGCTCCCGGCGAACCCGGTGTTCGGGCCGCTGGTGCTGACGGAGGCCAACGCTGCGGCGGGTGTGCAGACGACTGCCGCCGACGCGCCCGTGCCCCCGGTGACGGGTGAGGTGCGGGTGCTGAAGACCGACTCGGTGTCGGGTGCGGTGCTCGCCGGTGGTGTGTTCGACCTGTGGCGGGAGACCAACGGCGTCGCGGGTCTGCAGACCTCGGGCGTGAACCCGGACACCCAGGTGGGTGCGGCCTGCACCACCGGTGCGGACGGTCTGTGCCGTCGGACGGTGGAGGTCGGCACCTACTACTGGCGGGAGACCGCCGCGCCCACCGGCTACCAGCTCCCGGCGAACCCGGTCTTCGGTCCGCTGGTGCTGACGGAGGCCAATGCGTCGGTGGGTGTGCAGACGACTGCCGCCGACGTGCCCGTGCCCCCGGTGACGGGTGAGGTGCGGGTGCTGAAGACGAACGCCGAGACGGGCGCGGCGCTCGCGGGCGGTGTGTTCGACCTGTGGCGGGAGACCAATGGCGTCGCGGGTCTGCAGACCTCGGGCGTGAACCCGGACACCCAGGTGGGTGCGGCGTGCACCACCGGTGCGGACGGTCTGTGCCGTCGGACGGTGGAGGTGGGTACCTACTACTGGCGGGAGACCGCCGCGCCCACCGGCTACGACCTGCCGGCCGAGCCGGTGTTCGGCCCGCTGGTGCTGACCGCGCAGAACGCCGCGGCGGGTGTGCAGGTGACCGCCAAGGACTGCCCGTCGCCGAAGCCCCCGGCCACCGGCGCGATCCACCTGACCAAGAAGGACGCCTGGTCGGGCAAGCCGCTCAACGGCGCGGTGTTCGAGCTGTGGCGGGAGGCCAACGGCATCCCCGGCCTGCAGACCCTGGGCATCAACCCGGACGTCCGGGCCGGTGACTGCACCACGGCGGCCGGCGGCGGCTGCGACTTCAAGCACCTGCCGACCGGTCAGTACTACCTGCGGGAGACCGCCGCGCCCGCCGGCTACCAGCTCCCGCCGGACCCGGTCAGCGGGCCCTACCGGGTGAACGCCGACGACTGCGTCACCGTCTCGCTCACCAACAAGCAGGACGACGACTGCTGATGACGCCCGTTCCCCCGACCGGGTGAACCGGCAGCCGGGACCGTCCGGAGCGGCACCCCCGCTCCGGACGGCCCCGGCCCAGCGGCCGACTGCGACTCCCGACCACGGCCCGCCGACCCCTCGCGGAGCTCTTCGTCCGCGGACGGCTTTGCCGAGCCATGGTCGAACATTGGCGTTCGACTGACCGGTACGCCCGGGTGCGTTCACCGTCCGTCCGTGTCCGGTCAACACGTGACTGGGAGAGTCCCTGTCCATGGAAACTCCGAACATGGGCGTGCCGGCGAAGCTCGCCGAACGCATGAGCATGGCCGAGCAGCACGAGTACCTGCGGGCCCGTTTCTCCCGCCGCCGGATGCTGCGCGCCGGTGCCGTCTCGGTGGGCGCGCTCGCCGTGGGCGGCGTCCTCGGCGGCACCGCCTCGGCCGCCCCCGTCGCGCCGCAGCTGCTGGCCGGCGGCGCCACCGCGGGCATCGACGGCTCGCTGGTCGCCCCGATCGGGCGTCACCTCGCCTTCGGCCCCGAGCCGGACACCCAGTTCCGGGTCTCCTGGCAGGTGCCGGCCCCGGTGAAGCGGCCGTTCCTGCGCTACGGCAAGAACCCGTGGGACCTCAGCCACAAGATCGAGGCGGAGGTGCGCACCCTGCACACCCCGGCCCTCACCCCCACCGGCAAGGCCGTGGACCAGTACTACCTGCACGTGGCGCTGGAGGACCTGCGCCCCGACACCACCTACTACTACGGTGTCGGCCACCAGGGCTTCGACCCGGCCTCGCAGCAGGCGATATCCACCCTCGGCACCTTCCGCACCGCGCCCTCGCGCGACCACCGCTGGGGCAAGGTGTACGAGCCGTTCACCTTCACCGCCTTCGGCGACCAGGGCGTCAGCGACCACGCCAAGGGCAACGACCACATCATCCTGGCCCAGAACCCGGCCTTCCACCTGCACGCCGGCGACATCTGCTACGCCGACCCGGCGGGCTCCGGCCAGGACTCCGACAAGTCGGTGTTCGACGCCACCACCTGGGACGCCTTCCTGGTGCAGACCGAGACGGTCGCCTCGAAGGTGCCGTGGATGGTCTCCTACGGCAACCACGACATGGAGGCCTGGTACTCGCCGAACGGCTACGGCGGCGAGAACGCCCGCTTCTACCTGCCGGACAACGGCCCGGACAAGCGCAGCGTCCCCGGTGTCTACTCCTTCCGCTACAAGAACGTCGGTGTCGTCTCGCTGGACGCCAACGACATCTCCTACGAGATCCCGGCCAACCTGGGCATCTCGGCGGGCAAGCAGACCCGTTGGCTGGAGCGCACCCTCAAGGACCTGCGCAACGACGAGACCGTCGACTTCGTCGTGGTCTTCTTCCACCACTGCGCCTTCTCGACCACCCACCAGCACGCTTCCGAGGGCGGCGTGCGCGAGGCCTGGGTGCCGCTGTTCGAGAAGTACCGGGTGGACCTGGTGATCAACGGTCACAACCACGTCTACGAGCGCACCGACGCGATCCTCGGCAACAAGGTCGCCAAGGCCGTGCCGAGCGGCGCCACCGTCGAGCCGGCCACGGACGGCGTGGTCTACGTGACGGCGGGCGCGGCCGGCCGCAGCCTGTACCGGTTCGACGCCCCGGACACGTACGAGGGCCACGAGAAGCGCGTCGACTCGGTGGACACCTACTACTTCGCCAAGGGCGGCGGCAAGGTCACCGAGACGGTGGAGTGGTCGCGGGTGCGCTACACCGGCTACTCGTTCATCAAGGTGGACGTGAAGCCCGCGCACCTGGGCCAGAAGTCGGAGATGACGGTCACCGCCCTGGCGGAGGACGGCACCCGGGTCGACCACTACACGATCCTGCGCAAGGTCGGCGAGGGCTGGGACAGCGACCGCGACGACGACGGCGAGGGCGGCGGCTGGGGCCGGTAGTCCCGGTCCTGCTTCCTTCCTGACGTACCCACGGACCCCGGCGCTCGCTCAGCGCCGGGGTCCGTACATGATCACGGCGACGCCGGCCAGGCAGACCAGGGCGCCCAGCACGTCGTAGCGGGTCGGCCGGAAGCCGTCCACGACCACGCCCCACAGCAGCGACCCGGCCACGAACACCCCGCCGTACGCGGCGAGCACCCGGCCGAAGGCGGCGTCCGGCTGCAGCGCCGCCACGAACCCGTACCCGCCGAGCACCACCACCCCCACCCCGGCCAGCCACCACGGCCGCGCCTCCCGCACGCTCTGCCAGATCAGCCAGCAGCCGCCGATCTCGGCGAGCGCGGCGAGCACGAACAGGGCGACGGAACGCAGAACGGTCATAGCGGCCCAGCCTAGGGGGCTCGCCCGTCCGGCCCTTCCGGGCCGGGCGCATGTGTGAAGCCCCCTGCCCACCGTTCGGGAATCCCGAACGGTCGGCAGGGGGCTTCGCGCAGGAGCCGGGTCAGGACTCCCTGACGTCGCGCTCCCGGAGTTCGGCGATGACGCGGGCGACGGTGACGAAGTCGTTGTCGACGTGCAGCACCGGGTAGTTGTAGTGCGCCGCGACCGAGCAGAGCAACAGGTCCACCGTGCCGGCCGAGCGGTGCTGCCCCTTCTGCGTGAGCTTGTACTGGGCGTTGAGGGCCCAGTCCTCGCCGCCCTTCGGCACGCCGAGCGCGGGACCGAAGAGGTCGTTGAGCTCCTCCTCCAACTCGTCACGGTGTGCCGGACCGGTGGCCGAGTAGAGGATCTCCGACTTGGTCACCTTGGCGATCCTGATGAGCCCGGACTCCAGCTGCCTTCGCCAGCGGGCGAGCGCCGCCGGATCGCGCATCAGGTGGACGAACCCCGAGGTGTCGATCAGATAGCCGAGGTCGTTCATGTGTCATTCCTCCCCGCCCGTCTTCCGGGCCTGATGGATCCGCTCCGTCGGGTCGAACTCCCCCCGGGCCGCACGCGCGGAGAGCTTCTCCAGCGCCTCGATCCGCCTCAGTCGGTTGACGTAGTCGGCGAGGGCGCCGTTGATGGTGTCCTTCTTGGTGCTGGTCCCCATGAGGCGCATGGCCTCGGCGAGGATCGCGTCGTCGACGTCGACGTTGGTCATACTCATTTTCGCGCCTCCGTTGATGATGTGGCAAATCTATCCACGTCATCCACATTAATCGCCCGGGCGCGGTATTGGCAAGTTGAAATGTCCATATTTGTGGCTACATGTCGATTGCTTAACGCAATGAGTTCGACGAAAGCGCGGCAGCCCCCGCGTGGGGACGCGGGGGCTGCCGGGGGAGGCGGGCGGGTCGGGGTCGGTGGTGGGTGGGAAGGCGTCAGACCTGGCGGTAGGTGGCGAGGAAGCGGCCGATGCGGTTGATGGCCGTCTCCAGGTCGTCGGCCCGGGGGAGGGTGACGAAGCGGAAGTGGTCGGGGCGGGGCCAGTTGAAGCCGGTGCCCTGGACGACGTGGATCTTCTCGCGGAGCAGCAGGTCCAGGACGAAGCGCTCGTCGTCGACGATCCGGTGGACGGCGGGGTCCAGCCTGGCGAAGGCGTACAGCGCGCCCTTGGGCTTGACGCAGCTGACGCCCGGGATCTCGTTCAGGGCCCGGTACGCGACGTCGCGCTGTTCGGCGAGGCGGCCGCCCGGCAGGACCAGGTCGTTGATGGACTGGTGGCCGCCGAGCGCGGCCTGGACCGCGTACTGGGCGGGCACGTTCGGGCACAGCCGCATGCCGGAGAGCATGGTGAGGCCCTCCAGGTAGTCGCGCGCGTGCTGCTTGGGGCCGGAGACGACCAGCCAGCCGCTGCGGAAGCCGGCCACCCGGTAGGACTTGGACAGTCCGTTGAAGGTGAGGGTGAGGACGTCGTCGGCGAGCGCGGCCAGGCAGTGGTGCTCGACGTCGTCGTAGAGGATCTTGTCGTAGATCTCGTCGGCCAGCACCATCAGCTGGTGCCGGCGGGCGAGGTCGAGGATGCCCTCCAGCAGTTCCTTCGGATAGACGGCGCCGGTGGGGTTGTTGGGGTTGATGACCACGATCGCCTTGGTCCGGGCGGTGATCTTCGCGGCGATGTCGTCGAGGTCCGGGAACCAGTCGGCCTGCTCGTCGCAGGCGTAGTGCACCGCCTTGCCGCCGGCCAGCCGGACCACCGCCGTCCACAGCGGGTAGTCCGGCATCGGGACGAGCACCTCGTCGCCGTCGTCCACCAGCGCGGTGACGGCCATCTGGATCAGTTCCGAGGCGCCGTTGCCGAGATAGACGTCGTTGACGGTCACGCCGTCGACGCCGCGCTGCTGGTAGTACTGCACGACCGCGCGCCGGGCCGGCAGGATGCCGCGCGAGTCGCTGTAGCCGTGGGCGCGCGGCAGGTTGCGGATGATGTCCTGGAGGATCTCCTCCGGCGCCTCGAAGCCGAACGTGGCCGGGTTGCCGGTGTTCAGCCGGAGCACGCTGTGCCCCGCCTCCTCCAGCGCGTTGGCCTGGTCGACCACCGGGCCGCGGATCTCGTAGCACACGTCATTCAGCTTGCTGGACTGCCGAAACTCCATCTGCGGCCTCCCGACCGTCACCCCGCACCGACCCTGGTTGCTTTGTTCTACCAAGTAGGCACTTGGAAAGTCCAACCTTTTGGCTATGCTGATCCACATGTCACGCCGAAGCTACGACCAGTACTGCGCCGTCGCCCGCGCCCTGGACGCGGTGGGGGAGCGCTGGAGCCTCCTGATCGTCCGTGAACTCCTGGCCGGCCCGCGCCGCTACACCGACCTGCACGCCGACCTGCCCGGCGTCTCCACCGACATCCTCGCCGCGCGGCTCAAGCAGCTGGAGAGCGAGGGCGTCGTCGAGCGCCGCCGCCTTGAACGGCCGGCCAACGCCACCGTCTACGAGCTGACCGGGCGTGGGGCCGCGCTGCGCACGGTCGTCGAGGCGCTCGGCGGCTGGGGGCTCGACGCGCTGGGGGAGCAGCGGCCGACCGACGCGGTGCGGACGCACTGGATCACCGGCGGGGCGGTGACGGCGGGTCCCTCGGGCGCGGCGGGCACCGAGGATGCGGCGGACGCGGCAGGCACCGAGGACGCGGCGGGTGCGGTGGATCTCTCGGGCGCGGTGGCGGCGGGCTGACGTCCGGCCGCGGCGCGGTGGCCGGTCGCGGGGGCGCCCGTGTGGGAGGCGCCGCGCCCGCGACCGGCGGTGGGGAGAGTGGCCGCGGCGTTCGGCACCCCCGAGGCCGGACGCCGCGGAGCGCACGGCCCGCGGTTCCTCCCCCCGGCCGTTCCTCCCGACGATCCCCACTCTGCCCGCCGCCGATCAACGCGCGATCGGCATCCGCTTGCCGAGGGCGTTGAGTCGTCACCGATCCGCGCGGGCGGGCGGGGTACCCGGCCGGGCCCGGGGCGGCGCGCGTACGATTCTCGGGCCATGGAGAACACGGAGAACACGCCCACCGCCTTTCGCAGTTACGTCGCCGTCGGGGACTCCTTCACCGAGGGCATGTGCGACGACCTGCTGCCCGACGGCCACTACCGGGGCTGGGCCGACCGCCTCGCCGCCCGGCTGGCGGCCGAACATCCGGCCGCACAACCGGCCGCACATCCGGCCGACGGCTTCCGGTACGCCAACCTCGCCGTCCGGGGCAAGCTCATCGGCCAGATCCACGACGAGCAGGTCGAGCGGGCGGCCGGCCTGGGCGCCGAGCTGGTCACCCTGGCGGGCGGGCTCAACGACGTGCTGCGCCCGCGCTGCGACATCGCCCGGGTCGAGGAACTCCTCGGCTCCGCCGCCACCCGGCTGCGTGCCACCGGTGCCACCGTGGTCATGTTCAGCAGTACCGACCCCACCCGCCGGATGGCCGGTTCGGCCCGGCTGCTCCCCGCGATCCTGCGGATGAGGGACTTCGTCCAGGAACTCGCCCAGGACCCGGGCATCGCGGTGGTCGACCTGTACTCGGCGCCGTGCTTCGACGACCGCCGGCTCTGGGCCGAGGACCGGCTCCACCTGTCGCCCGAGGGCCACCGCCGGGTCGCCGAGGCCGTGCTGGAGTCGCTCGGCCGGACCGCCGGCTTCGACTGGCGCGCCCCGCTCCCGGCCGTCGCCCCGCCGACCCGCTCCGAGAAGCTGGCCGCCGACGCCCGCTGGGTCCGCACCCACCTCGGCCCCTGGATCGGCCGCCGGCTCACCGGCCGTTCCTCCGGCGACGGCCGCGCGCCGAAGCGCGCGGAGCTGGCGCCGTACGAGGGCTGACCCGCCGGGCGCGGCAGCTCCGGGGCGCGGCAGGTTCGAGGTGCGGCAGGTTCCGGAGGCGGCGGGTTCGAGGTACGGCGGGTTCGAGGTGCGGGCGGGTCAGCCGCGGAACAGGTTGTGGCCGACGTCCGACGGCACCGCGTCCTGGTACGGCACGGCGTCCGGTCCCGGCACCTGCTCGCCCGGGACCGGCTCGGTGCCCTCCCGGTGCAGCAGGTACACGCCGTCCTCCGACCAGACCGTCCGGTACCCGTGCGCGAGCAGCAGCTCGATCCGCTCCGCCTGCTCCCGGTCGGTCCGGAACGGGAAGGACCGCTTGTCCGCGCGGATCAGCACGTACTCGCGCCCGCGCGGCTTCTCGTCCACCAGCACCACGTCCGCCCGCGCGGTCAGCCGGGGCGCCGCCTGGTTGTCGGCCTCCACGGAGGCGCCGTCCGGGACCAGCGCCGCGCCGCGCAGCAGCGCCGCCTCGCTCGGCTTCGGCTGCCAGTAGGCGGGGACGAACAGGTTCGCCAGCCCCAGCGGCACCGCGGCCGCGACGGTCAGGGCCGCCGCCGCCACCCCGAGCCGCCGGGTGAGCACCCGGCCGTGGCAGCGGCCCAGCACCTCCAGCGCGGCGACCAGCAGGATCGGCCACAGGAACGCGTCGTAGTGCCGGGCGATCGACCAGTGGTTCGGATTGCTGGACAGCACCCGCTCGGCCAGCAGCGGGACGGCCAGGAGCACGGTCGCCGAGCGGAGCGGCAGGGCGAACAGGGTGCCGAAGATCCAGAGCAGCAGCAGCGGCTTCAGCGGGGCGTCGAAGGAGGCCGCGAGCAGCCGGGTCGGGTCCGCCAGGACGTTGGCGACCGCCGAGCCGCCGTCCTCGCCGAGCGCCTGGTAGTTCCAGTAGTAGCCGGGCACGCCGCCCATCGCCGGTACCAGCTTCGCGATGGCGACCGCCGAGGCGAGCGGACCGCCGATCAGCAGCCCCGCGCCCCAGCGCACGGCCGGGCGGCGCCGGGCCGGATCGGGGTCCCGCCGGGCCCGCAGCAGCAGCACCAGGCCGTAGGCGCCCACGGCCAGGCCCATGTCCTCCTTGGTGCAGCACAGCAGCAGGCCGGCCAGCGCCGAGGCCCAGTACTGCCGCGCCATCCCGCGCTCCAGCATCAGCAGCGTGAGCGGCACCGCGAATGCCACTTCGTGGAACCCGCCGCGCGAGGCCACCAGCAGCGGCCACCCCAGCCCGTACGCGAGCGCGGCCAGGTCGGCGGCGCGGCGGGCGGTGCGCGGGTCGGCGTCGGCGAAGCAGCGCCCGGCGATCCGGCGGATCAGCGGCACCCCGGCGGCGAAGCAGAGCGCCTGGCCGAGGAGCAGCGAACGCGGATCGTCCCAGAGCCAGTAGAGCGGCGCCATCAGCGCGATCACGGGGGAGAAGTGGTCGCCGAGCAGCGAGAAGCCGGGCGGGAACTCGTGGTGGAAGCTCTTCAGCGTCGAGACCGGCAGACCGAGGTGCGCGTAGCCGCGCACGCCCTGGTCGAAGATGCCGAGGTCGAAGCCGCCGAGCTGGGCGGTGGTCCACTGCTGGAGGCCGATCGCGAGGCAGACCGCGAAGCAGAGCAGGGTGAGGCCCAGGGTGCGGGCGCGCGGCGGGATCCGGAGGGCCGGGTCGGCGGCCGGGGCAGCGGTTGGGGCGGCGGTTGGGGTGGCGGCCGGATCGGCGGCGGCGCGCGCGGAGTCCTCGGCGCCCTCGGTGTCCGGGTACGGCGTCACGTCGTGCCGGGACATGCCTTGGGTCCTCCGTTGGTGCCGTGGTGCTGTGCTGTGCTGTGCGGTGCTGTGCGGTGGTGCCGGTGCGGTGGTGCCGGTGCGGTGGTGCCGGAGCCGGTGCTCGGCCGACCACACTAACCGACGGCCGTTCGAAGCGGTCGGTACGCTCTACAGCGCACCGCCCGTCGTCCTGGAGGAACAACAGCACCGTGAGCGTCCCGAGTCTCGACCTCGTCTCCGACTGCGGTAGCTGTTTCGGGCTGTGCTGCGTGGCACTGCCGTTCGCCGCCGGCACGGACTTCGCCGTCGACAAGGCGGCCGGCACCCCCTGCCGCAACCTCCGGACCGACTTCAGCTGCGGGATCCACGAGCGGCTGCGCGAGACCGGCTTCCCCGGCTGCACGGTGTACGACTGCTTCGGGGCCGGTCAGCAGGTCTCCCAGGTGGTCTTCGGCGGGCGCAGCTGGCGCGAGGCGCCGGAGACCGCCCGGACGATGTACGAGGTGTTCCCGGTGGTGCGGCAGCTGCACGAGCTGCTCCAGTACCTCACCGAGGCGCTCAGCTTCGCCCCGGCCCGCCCCGTCCACGGGGAGCTGCGCGGGGCCCTGGAGGAGACGGAGCGGCTGGCCGGCGGCACACCGCAGGAGATCCTGGCGGTCGACGTGCCCGCGCACCGGCAGACGGTGTCCGAGCTGCTGCTCCGGGCGAGCGAGCTGGTCCGGGCCGCCGTCCCGGGGCGGCGCGAGCACCGGGGCGCGGACCTCTTCGGCGCCCGGCTGCGGGGAGCGGACCTGCGCGGCGCCAACCTCCGGGGCGCGATGCTGGTCGCCGCCGACCTGTCCGGGGCGGACCTGCGGCTCGCCGACCTCATCGGCGCGGACCTGAGGGACGCGAACCTGGCCGGCGCGGACCTGACCGAGGTGCTCTTCCTCACCCAGGCCCAGCTGAACGCGGCCCGCGGCGATGCCGCCACCCGCCTTCCGGCCGGCCTGAAGCGGCCCGCGCACTGGCCGGAGACGGCCGACGCCCAGGCCCCGTCCGGACGCGCGCCCCGCAGGTCGCAGGGCGGCGGCTCGGGTGCCGGCGGCCGTTCCGGCTCGGGCACCCGCTCCGGCTCCGGCGGCCGCTCCGGCGGAAGGCCGCAGGGCGGCGGAGGTCGCCAGGGCAGGCCGCGCCGCGGCTGAGCGGGCCGGGGGCGCCGGGGTCGGCCGCGCCGGCGCCCGGGTCAGCCGGCGAGCAGGTGCGCAGCGGTCGCGGGAGGTCGGCGGAACAGCGCGCACCCCGCCCCGGCGAGCAGCAGCAGGGCGACGGCGGCGAGGGCATAGGGGGAGCCGGCCGGGTGGAGCGGCCAGGCCCAGGGGCGGGGGCTGCCGTCCGGGTGCCAGCCCGCCGCCGAGCAGACCAGCGGGACGGCGGCGAGCACGGCGGCGGCCGGACGGTGGCCGATCCAGGGGTGGACCAGCAGCGCGAGGCCGAGGTAGCCGGCGATGTTGCGGGCGACGACCAGGGCGAGCGCCCCCTGCCCGGCGGCGTAGGCGAGGCTGCCGCAGGTGGCTCCGGCGGCGGCCAGGGTGAGCGCGAGGCCGACGTCCAGTCCGCGCAGGAAGCGGCCGGCGACGGTCTCGGTCCGCAGGTCGCCCCGGCCCAGCCCGTACAGCAGGAACACCGCCGGGAGCAGCGTGATCACATGCGCGAGCAGGAAGTGCCCGGCCTGCCCGTGCAGGGCCGGCACCGGGAGTTCGCCGTCGCCGAGGAGCAGACCGGCGGCGACGGTCCCGGCGAGGACGGCGATCAGCTGCGGCACCGCGCGTGCTTTGCACCACCAGATCACCGCTCACCCCCGATCGTCGCGCCGGTGTGCGGGACCGGAGGGGGCAGGGTGCCGCAGTCGGCCAGGGCGTCCAGGGTGTCCCGGTACCAGGCGAGCTGGGTGGCCTCGGGCAGCTGGAGCAGTCGGTAGGCGCGGGCGCTGTCGGCCGGGGTGAAGCGCCGGTCGGCCGCGCCCCCGGTGCTTCCGGTGATTCCGGTCGTGGCGGTGGAGGAGGCGGTGGAGGAGGCGGTCGCGGTGAGCCAGGCGGTGGCCGTGCCGGTGGCGGCCGCGGCGGGGTAGGGGTCGCCGCGCCGGGCGCAGTCCGGGGTGCGGGGCAGCAGTCCGCCGACCACGGCGGCGGTGACGTCCGGCGCCCGGGCGTCGGTCGGGACGCCGAGCCCGGCCTCGCCCGGACCGGGCCGGGCGGCCATGGTGAACACCGCCGGGACGGGGACGCCGTGTCCGGCCAGGGCCCCGGCCGTCCGCCGGACCTCTTCGCGGACCAGCTCCGAGCGGGCGGCGCCCAGCTCGGGCCAGAGGCAGATCCGCGGCTGCCCGGAGTCGCAACGCAGCGCGGCGGAGGACCGGGGGCGCACCGGTTCGGGGCCGAGGTCGCGGGCCGTCCAGCCGCCCAGCGCGACCCCGCCCGCCGTGACCGCGAGCGCGGCGGCGAGCGCGAGCGGGCTGCCGCGCCGTCGGACGAGCAGGACGGCTGCCAGGCAGACCGCTCCGGAGAAGGCCAGCGAGGCCGCCACCGCCCGCCCGTCCAGCACCTGGTCCACCGCGCAGCAGTCGGACAGCCCACCGCCGACCAGGTGCCGGGGCCAGTAGGTGTCGAAGGCGACCGGGTAGGCGTTCAGGACGAAGCTGCTGACCAGCGCGAGCGGGACGGCGACCACCGGCGCGAGCACCCGGCCGACGACCGAGCCGACCAGGGTGTTGGCGAGCAGCAGGCCGGCCCAGACGGCGAGGACGCCCGGCTGCGGCACGCCGTCCGCCGTGCCGCCGGCCAGCGCCGCGGTGGTGAGCGCGGCGAGCATGCCGAGCCCGCCCATCAGCGCGACCGGCAGCAGCACCGGGGCGGTGATGGCCAGCGCGGAGCGCACCGGGGAGCGGTTGAACACACCGCCCCGGTGCAGCCGTCCGCCCTCCCAGGCGCCGGCGGCGGCGCAGGCCGCGGAGGCGAACGGCAGCGCGAGGCTGGCGTGCCCGGCGGCGGCGAGCCCGTAGGCCGGGGTGACCCAGGCGGTCAGCTCGTCGCCGAGCGCGACCAGGACGAAGCCGAGCAGGAACGGCAGCACCCGGGTGCCCGCCGAGACCCTGAGGACGGTGCGCAGCAGCATGTCAGGTCTCCCGCTCGATCAGGCGGGCGTACGCGGCCTCGGCGCTCGGCGCACCCGCGACGGTTCCGGTTCCGGGGCCCGGGACGGCCCCGACCCCCGCCGTGCCGCCCTCGGCCGCCAGCGCGTGGAACTCCTCGGTGGCGCCCTGGAATCTGACCTTCCCCCGGTCCAGCACCACCACCTGCCGGTACGTCCCGGCGAGGTCCTCGGTCTGGTGGGTGGAGACGATCACGTTCACCTCGCTCGTCAACTCCTCCACCAGGGCGCGGAACACCGCCCGCTGGGTGGGGTCGAGACCGGCGGTCGGCTCGTCCATCAGGATCAGCTCGCTGTGGTGGGCGAGGCAGCCGGCGATGCCCATCCGGCGCAACTGGCCGCCGGACAGCCGGTGTCCGGCCCGGTCGGCCAGCTCGCCGAGGCCGACCCGGGCGAGGGCGACCGCCGAGGCCCGCCAGGCGGCGGCTCTGGACATGCCCTTCAACCAGCCGCAGTAGGCGACCTGTTCGCGGACGCTGAGGCCCGGGACCGGGGTGATCTGCTGCGGCAGCCAGGCCACCGCGCGCCGGTAGGCGGCCCGGTCGCCCGCGCCGGAAGCCGGATTGACGCCGTGCCAGCTGACGGATCCCCGCTGCGGGCTCAACTGCGAGGCGGCGAGGGCCATGAGGGTGGACTTGCCCGCGCCGTTGGGGCCGAGCAGGACGGTGGCCGGATTGTCGATCCGCAGATCGAGGCCGGTGAAGAGACAGGCCTTCCGGCCGTACTGGAATTCGACGCGCTGGAATTCAAGGGCCATGGCAGGGTCGACGCATTTCGCTCGGAAAGGGGCGCGCGGTGCCGGTGGGCGGGGGCGGCCGCCGGCACCGCGCGTCGGTGAGGGTGGGTCAGCGGGGGTGGGTCAGCGGGGGTGGGGGCGGGTCGACGGGGCGGCCCGGGCGCGACGGCGCTCAGTACCGGGTGGTCACGGTGTCCACCCAGAGCCTGGAGCCGCTGCGCACGCCCTCCAGCACGAAGTAGTAGTCGCCGGCGCTCTGGTCGCCCCAACTGGAGGTGTCGCAGTGGTTGGAGCGGTTTCCGTAGGCCTTGTCGGGACCGAAGACGTCCTTGTAGAGCTGGAGGTCGGCGTCCTTGAAGTCGTTGTTCCCGGTCTGGCAGCCCTGGAAGGTGACGGAGGTGGTGACGTCGTCGCGGTCGCTGTCCGCCCACCGGCGGGACTCCGAGCCGGGGCCCCAACTGCTGATGTAGGACGCCCAGGAGCCCTCGGCGAGGGCGGGGGTGGCGCCGGCGAAGCCGAGCAGCGCGGCGGTCACCAGCAGGCCGCGGAGTACGCGGCCGGAGCGGTTCTCTGCGTCCATGTTCCGTCCGATCGGTCCGGTGGCGCCGCCGGTCGGGCGGTGCCGTGCAGGCAGAAGGAAACGAGCGGAGTTTCGACCGGAAGGGTCACGGTCACCCGGTCGGCCGAGCCCCCGCGGAAATGACCTTAGCGTGCACGAACAGGTGGCCAGCACTATTTTTTCCGGCCATTCGGGCAGGCGTGGGCGGAGAACGGAACTCTGGCAAGCGGATGATCGGGAGTCGCCGTAATTTCTCGAACCGAACGCTATTCCGGCGAAAATCGATCCGCAATGTGCGCTTTTCTTCTACTGCTCGACCGATTCCTTTTTCATGTGATTGTCGCTCCGGTGCTGGCCTGGCTGGTTCCGGCTTACCGCCGGGCGCCCTCGGGCCGGTCCGGAAGCAGCCGCGCGCGCAGCCGGCCGATCAGTGCCTCGTCCACCCCGACCGTGCCGGTGGCATAGGCGTGGACCGAGCCGTGGGCGGCGGTCAGGTCCGCGAGCACGAGCCGGATCACGTCCTCCGGCGCGCGTCCGAAGCCCGGCCAGCGCAGCGTGCGCCCCGGGTTGGCGGCGTGCCAGTCGGCCACCAGTCGCGCGGTGGCGAGTTCGGTGAGCGCGAAGTCGGCGGCCACGTCGTCCTCGCCGACGCCGAGCAGGCTCAGCACCAGGGCGGCGATCAGCCCGGTGCGGTCCTTGCCCGAGGCGCAGTGGAACACGACCGGCCGGTCGGCGTCGGCGATCAGTTCCAGGACGGTGCGGATCTCCGCGACGCCGTCCTCGGCCACCTCGGCGAAACGATCCGCCAGGTACCGCCAGGGGTCGAGGTCCGGATCGATCTCGGCCTGGTCGTACGGCCGGTGCTCGATCGAGAGGTTGTGGTAGGCGACGCCGTCCAGCTCCGGCAGCCGGCCCTTGCGGGCGATCTCCCACGGGTAGCGCAGGTCGATCACGGTGCCGATGTCCAGCGCCCGGAACCGTTCGTGATCGGCGGGCGAGGCGAGCACCGCCAGCGAGGCCGAGCGGTAGAGCCGCCCCCACTGGACCGTCCGCCCGTCGGCGGTCGGGTAGCCGCCCAGGTCGCGGAAGTTGTGCGGTCCCTCGAAGGCGATGTGACGGTTCATGTTCGCACCCTATCGGGCGGGTTCGCCGTGGACGGGGGCCGCTCGTCGTCCCCGGACTCGTCGTCGACCGGTGACGCTCCTTCGGGAACGGTCTGACATGTCACGCGGTATCCACCCGAACCGAATGCCAGGAGGAACCGGTCAGGCCGTGGCAAGTGCTCTGAATGCCCCATAGCTACAGCTGGTATGACAAGGCGTCAGAAGGTAGGTCGTGCGCGATGCATCGTTATCGGATCGACACTCGAGGGCGCTTCTGGGGTTGCTGTGGCGAGTGAGAGGTTCAGGGGTGGGCCACGGGGCCTGAACTGTCATGGCACTCTCTCGAAGAGGAACCGATGTCACGACGCTCCAAAGTCCCGTCCGCGGACGGGACTCTCCCCATGCGCTGGAGGCGGCCGATATCGGCCGCTCTGACGCTCGGCCTCCTAGTGCCGGCGGGTGTCGCCGCCGATGCGCTGGCCGCCACCTCCGCCGCCGCGGCACCTTCCCCCAAGGCCACCGAGCCGCCGAAGCCGACCGCGCCGGTCAACGGCAACGAGGCGCCCGACGAGGCGTCGGCGCTGCTCTCCGCCCGTCTGCAGGGTCACCGGGTCGAGGTGACGGGCGCGCGGACGGAGTTCATGACGCTGTGGGCGAATCCGAACGGGACGCTGACGGCGGACCGTTCGACCGGTCCGATCCGGATGAAGGCCGGCCAGGACTGGGTGCCGATCGACACCACGCTGGTGCAGACGCCGGACGGGAAGGTCGCGCCGAAGGCGCACCCCGGTGGTCTGGTGCTGTCCGGTGGCGAGGCCGGGGTGACGGTCGGCGACAGCGCGCCGGCGGCCGCCCAGGGCGAGCCGAAGGCGAAGGCGAACGGCGCGTCGGCCCTGGCCGCACCGGCCGAGGGCGCGCCCTCGGCCGCCCAGCCGTCCGAGCGGGAGCTGGCGAAGCTCAATTCGGGTGACCGCCAGGTCGGTTTCGGGTGGCTGGGCAAGCTGCCGAAGCCGAAGCTGGAGGGTGACCGGGCGACCTATGTCGACGCCCGTCCGGGTGTCGACCTGGTGCTCAAGGCGACCCGGACCGGGTTCGAGCAGTTCCTGATCGTGAAGGACCGTGCCGCCGTCGGCCAGACCGGCACGGTGACGATCCCGCTCGACACCACGGGCCTGAACATCGCGCCGCAGCAGGACGGTTCGATCCAGCTGCTGGACAAGGACACCGGCAAGGAGTCGGTGAAGATCCCGGCGCCGGTGATGTGGGACGCGGTGCTGGACCCGGCCGCGGGCGAGTACCTGAACCGGGCGCCGGTCACCATGCAGGTGCGCGGCGAGGGCAAGGACACCGAGCTGGTGTTCACCCCGGACGCGGCGTTCCTGGCGGACCCGAAGACGCAGTTCCCGGTCACCATCGACCCGGTCGCGAACGTCGAGACCAGCTACGACACCTACGTCCAGAACAACGAGAACCACGACGCCTCCGGCTCCGAGGAACTCAAGCTGGGCAGCTACAACGGCAGCGTCAAGGCCCGTTCCTACCTGACGATCCCGGGCTGGCAGTTCAACGGCAAGCAGATCATCGACGCCCAGCTCCACCTCTACAACTTCCACTCCTCGTCCTGCGTGGAGAAGCAGTGGGAGGTCTGGAACGCGGGCGGCGCAGCCTGGTGGACCCGTTGGGGCAACGAGCCCCAGTGGGGCCAGATGTGGAAGCGCACCTACGAGACGTACGACGTCGACGGCGGTGACACCCATCAGTGCGCGGCCCAGGACGGCTCGGCCTGGACCAACACCGACGTGACGGACCTGATCCGCTACTTCGCCGGGGCGGGGGCGAACGACTACGGCCTGCTGCTCAAGGCCACGGACGAGAACAGCAGCCTGTCGTGGAAGAAGTTCGGCTCCGCGCAGAGCAGCGCGCCGCCGTACATCTCGGTCACCTACAACTCGGTGCCGAGGACGCCCGCGTCGGTCGAGATCCAGCCGTCCCAGCCGGGCACCCCGAAGTACGTGTCGGACGCCAACCCGCGCTTCCTGGCGCAGGCGGCGGACGACGACGGTGACAACGTCAAGGTCTACTTCGACCTGTGGCGCGGCGGCACCTTCATCGGCTCCATCCCGAAGGACGCCCCGAACGGCTCGTGGGCCTCGGTCCAGGCGTCCGACTACGGGCTGCCGAAGCTCGACGAGGGTGTGCAGTACTCGATCTCCTCGATGCTGGACGACGGCAAGTCCCGTTCCAACTGGGTGACCACGCCGTTCGTGGTGGACACGACCAAGCCGGGCGCGCCGTTCGTGACCTCCGCGGACTACCCGTCGGACGGGTTGTGGCACGGTGCGGCCAACCAGGCCGGTTCGTTCACCTTCTCGGCCCCGGCCGGGACGGACGACGTGACCGCGTACGTCTACACGCTGGACGGCGGCACGGCCGTCACCGTGAACTCGGGCGCGACGCTGACCACCAGCATCACCCCGACCACCGAGGGCCGGCGCGTGCTCAGCGTGCAGGCCAAGGACCGCGCGGGCAACCTGTCCCCGCCCACCGAGTACGTGTTCCAGGTCGGCCAGGCGGGCATCGCCTCGCCCACCAACGGCACCCAGGCGGCGAAGCGGGTCAAGCTGGCCGTCGACGCGCAGGCCCAGTTCAAGCGCGTGGTGTACGAGTACCGCCGCGGCCCCGGTGCCACGGAGTACGCCGTCCCGCGCGTCAACCTCACCAAGGCGGACAACTCGCCGGTCACCGAGGACCGGCCGCGGCTGGCGGACCTGGGCACGCACGCCAACTGGAACGTGCTGGACACCCTCGGCAACGTCGGCGGCGTGGTCCAGGTCCGGGCCAAGCTGTTCCCCGAGGACGGCTCCGGCAACGGCTACACCACCGTCTGGAACACCATCACGGTGGACCGCAACGCCGACGGCGCCGCGAGCGCCGACGCGGGGCCGGGTTCCGTGAACCTGCTCACCGGTGACTACACGACCAGTAAGATCGACGTCACCGAGTCCGGCATGTCCGTCACTCGTACCTCCTCCTCGCGCGGAACCGACCGCGGCTGGCAGCCGCAGGGCGAGCGCCTGAGCACCAACCAGCGTCAGGTGGGAACCGACACCAACGGGTACTCGGCAGGTCAGGCCACGCTGTCGCGCTCCACCGCGCGCGGTCACGACAGTTCGACCGACTCACTGCTGATCACGCCGACCGGCCAGAGCGGCCAGATCGACTCCTACGCGGGCGTCGGTCCGGACAACACCATGGCGCTCGGCATGAAGCCGGGCCGCACCTACCGTCTCACCGGCTGGATCTACGTGCCGGGATCGACCGGTCTGAACCCGGACTTCGGTGACCGCGGCCTGCGGCTCGCCGGCTTTGTGAAGACCGGCGCGGGCTACGCCAAGACCACCTCGCCGAAGGCGTCGTTCACCGACGGCTGGCAGCAGCTGAGCGTGGACCTCGCGGTGCCGGCGGACGCCACCGAGGCGTTCTTCCGCCTCTACAACGGCTTCACCGGCGCGGACAAGCAGGTGTTCTTCGACGACATCTCGCTGAAGGAGATCGTCGCCCCGTTCGGTCCGCAGTGGGCCGGCGGCCCGCAGGCGGGCGGCGGTTCGGACTACCGTTCGCTGTCGTTCCCGCAGTCCGACCTGGTCGAGATCAAGGGCAACGACGACGCCACGCTGACCTTCGCCAAGGGCACCGACGGCACCTTCTTCCCGGAGCCGGGCGCCGAGTCGCTCACCCTGAAGGCGATTCCGGCGACGTCGGGCTCGATCTCGCTTTCCGCCGACGGCCGGTGCCTGGAGGTTCCGAACGGTTCGGCCGGCAACGGCGCGGTGCTGGCGACCGTGCCGTGCACCGGTGCGACCAACCAGCAGTGGACCCGCGGTGACGACGGGTCGGTGCGCGCACTCGGCTACTGCCTGGACAACTCGTGGGGCGTGACCGACAACGGAACCCCGCTGACCCTGTGGGGCTGCAACGGCGGCATCAACCAGCAGTGGGACGTCCGCACCGACGGCATGGTGATCAACCGCCAGTCCGGCAAGTGCCTCGACGCCGACAAGGGCGCCTCGATCTGGGTCTGCTGGGCTGGCCCGAACCAGATCTGGAACGTGCAGACCAACGCCACCACCTACGAGTTGGCCGAACCGGACGGGACGAAGACGGTCTTCGCCCAGCAGGCCGGTTCGAACAGCTACCAGGTGGTCAGCGAGACCGGACCGGGCTCCCCGTCCGCGACCCGCTACCTCTACGACACCACCGACGGCCGGGCCCTGGTCAAGCGGGTGGTCCCGCCGGTCGAGGCAGGTGTGGACGACGCCAACCACTGCTCGGTCGACCCGCTGCCGCGCGGCTGCGAGGTCATGGAGTACGAGTACGCCAAGGCGACCACCGCCACGGCTGCCGCGTCCGGTGACTTCATCGACCGTGTCAAGGCGGTCAAGGTGTGGTCGTGGGACCCGGTGACCTCCAAGCAGGAGGCCGTCGAGGTCGCGCACTACGCGTACGACGACAAGGGCCGCCTCGCGGAGACCTGGGACCCGCGCCTGGCCCAGCCGCTGAAGACCACCTACGGCTACGACGCGGACGGCCGGGTCGCCCGGGTCACCCCGGCGGGCCAGCTGCCGTGGAGCTTCGACTTCGGCAGGGCCGCGGCCGACCAGGACCCGGGGCGCCTGCTGAAGGTCCGCCGCGCCGCCCTGGCGCAGGGCAGCAAGAACCAGGTCAGCGGCGAGACCGCGACCAACGTCGTCTACGAGGTGCCGCTGACCCGCAGCGCGGGAGGTCCGTACGACCTGGCCGGCGTGGACGTGGCCAGGTGGGCGCAGCTGGACGCGCCAACCGACGGTACCGCCGTCTTCGGTCCGGAGGACGACCCGGGCACCAACACCGCCACCCAGGCGAAGCCGGGGGCGGACGGCTACAAGCCGGCCGCCGTCCACTACCTCAACGCCAACGGTCAGGAGGTCAACACCGCGACGCCGTCCGTGACGCCGGGCGGTGACATCGACACCAAGGAGTACGATCGCTACGGCCACGTCGTGCGCTCCCTGGAGGCCACCAACCGTGCGATCGCGCTGGGCACCCACCCGGACGCCGCCCGGTTCGCGGCCGAGCTGAACCTCCCGGCGGAATCGGCCGCCCGGGCGCGCCTGCTCGACTCGCGCACCGTCTACACCGCCGACGGTCAGGACGTCGCCGAGAAGCTGGGTCCGGCCTACCGTGCCTCGCTCACCGAGCAGGTCAACGGGCAGAGCACCCCGGTCACCGTCACCTCGGAGGCGGAGAAGCTGCCGCAGCTCGGCGGCTCCGCGCCGACGCAGATCGACACCAACTGCTGCGGCCTCACCTGGTCCGGCGGCGCCCACCTGAGCATCCGGCCCACCGCCGCCGGCGCGTTCGACGCCGTGCGCGTCACCGTGCCGGAGGAGGGCGACTACGTGCTCTCCGGCCAGCTCACCAAGTACAGCGACCACGGCATCGTGCAGTTCGCGATCGACGGGCAGAACGTCGGCCAGCCGATCGACACCTACTCCGCCGACCCGGCCGTCGTCCCGTACGCGACAGGCCAGGCGGTCCGGCTCGCCCGCGGTGACCACGAGCTCAAGTTCACCGTCGTCGACGCCAACCCGGCCAGCACCGGCGCCCGGTACCACACCGGGATCGACACCGTCACGCTGACCAAGACCACCCTCAACCCGACCCTCGCGGCCGGGACCCCGGTGGTGGTGCGCGGCCACAGCACCAGCACCTACGACGAGGGCAAGCCCGACGGCCAGGCGTACCACCTGATCACCACCGCCACCGAGGGTGCCCGCGTCGACGGTTACGCCGACGACGCCGAGCTCCGGGTCACCAGGACCGGCTACGGCAACCCGATCGGCGGCACCTCGGGCTGGACGCTGAAGAAGGCCACCTCGGTGACCGCCGACGCGCTCGGCGCCAAGCTGACCACCAACACCCGCTTCGACGCGCAGGGTCGCGCCGAGGAGCTGCGGGTCCCCGGCAACGCCGACGCGGACGCCGGCACGGTGAAGTCCGTGTACTACACGGCGGGCGGCAACGCCGCCGATGCGGCCTGCGCGAACCGCCCGGAGTGGGCCGGGCTGCTCTGCACCAGCGGTCCCGGTGCGGGTGTGACCGGTGCGGACTCGGCGCGGATGCCGACCACGCTGCCGGTCAAGCAGACCACCCGCTACTCGCGCGGTGGCAAGGCCGAGGAGGTCGTGGAGACCAACGCGGGCAAGACCCGCAAGACCGTCACCGGCTACGACAGGGTCGGGCGGACGGTCTCCAGCGAGGTCACCGGCGACGAGGGCCTGGCGGTGCCGAAGGTCACCACCGAGTACGACCCGGCGACGGGCGACGCGGTTCGGACCGTCGCGGCCGGCAAGTCGGTCACCACGGTCAAGGACGTGCTCGGCCGGGTGGCCTCCTACACCGACGCGGACGGCGCCACCACCGCGACGGAGTACGACAGGTTCGGCAAGCCGGTCAAGGTCACCGACCCGTCCGGTGTCGCCACGTACACCTACGACCGGGCCAAGGAACCGCGCGGCCTGCTCACCTCGGTGAACGACAGCAAGGCCGGCGAGTTCACGGCGAAGTACAGCCCTGACGGTCAGCTCGTCGAGCAGACCTACCCCGGCGGCATTGTCCGCAAGGACACCCTGAACGCCACCGGCAAGGCCACGTCGCGCACCTACACCCGCGCCTCCGACGGCAGGGTCCTCTGGTCGCAGTCCCAGGAACTCTCCACCCAGGGGCAGACGGTCAAGGACAGCAGCACCAACGGCACCAAGGCCTACGGCTACGACCGCCTCGGCCGCCTGGTCAAGGCCGAGCAGGCCACGGCCGCCACCGGCTGCACCACCCGCACCTACGGCTACGACGCGCACTACAACCGCACCGCGAAGGCGGTCTCCGGGCCGGCGTCCAACGGCAGCTGCTCCACCGCAGGCGCCACGACCACCGCGTCCGCCTACGACAGCGCGGACCGGATCACCGACGCGGGCTACCGGTACGACGCCTTCGGCCGCACCACCGGGACGCCGTCCGGAACGGCCGTCGGCTACCGCGTCGACGACCTGGTCGCCTCCCAGGAGACCGCCACCACCCGGCAGACCTGGACCGTCGACCCCGCTGGCCGCCTCAACGGCAGCACCACCGCCACCAAGCAGGCCAACAGCACCTGGTCCACTGCGGCGAACCGCCTGAACCACTACGGCGGCAGCGAGGACAGTCCGCGCTGGATCGTCGAGGACACCACCGCCGGCACCTGGACCCGCAACGTCCCGGGCACCGACGGCGACCTCGCCGCGACCGCCACCGACCAGGGCACGGTCAAGCTGCAGCTCACCAACCTGTTCGGCTCGGTGGTGCTCGTCACCGACACCGCGCTGACCGGCCCGGTGCTGTTCGACGCCGACGAGTTCGGCAACCCCGCTGCCGGCCAGGCGGCCACGCGCTACGGCTGGCTCGGCGGCAAGCAGCGCTCCGCCGAGGCCCAGGACGGCATCGTCCTCATGGGCGTGCGCCTCTACAACCCCACCTCCGGCCGCTTCCTGTCCGTGGACCCGGTCTACGGCGGCAGCGCCAATTCCTACGACTACGTCTACGGTGACCCGCTGGGCCAGTACGACCTCGACGGCCGCTGGTGTGTTCTCGGCAAGAACAAGAACGGATCCTGCCGCGGCAGTGGTGTGGTCCAGAAGGCGGCCCAGACGGTCCGGACGTACGCGACTCCTCGTCGGCTCGTGCACTTCGGGCTGAACATCGGGGTCGGTGCTGTTGCCGGCCTCGGCGCGGCGGCGTTCTGCGCCGGGACAGCCGGGTTCGGCTGCCTGGTGCTTGCCGGCGCCGTCATCGGAACCGTGGTCGGTACGCCTGCACACGTGGCGGCCGACGGCTTTATGGGGTACCGGCCGAGCGATCGAGAGATCGGCAACTACGCGCTCAAGTCCGCCATGGGAGGAGGTTTCCAGGGCGCTGTGCGCTGGAGGTACGGCACCTCAATGTTCGGCCTGGGCTGGCAGCGGGCCACCCGCAGCTTCGGCAACATCATGTCGGGGCTGCGATTCATGTAACCATCCGATTGGTTCGAGCGTGCCCTTGAACGGGGACGCCACTGATTGAGCTTCGATCCGGCATGTGGTGGGGACGCTTTCGGGTGGCCCCACCACATGTGTTCGGAGCCGAACCGGCTGTTGTTGCGATCACGATGTGTGGTGAGGGAGAGGGCATGGAACTGCAGCCCATCGGGAATATCAGGGCGTGGCGGAATCCGGTGACTTCGCGGCGGCCGGCCGCAGAGCTGGATTCGCCGTTGGGGCGGATCACTGTCTTCCGAGGGCCGATCGGTGCCTATGTGCCGCTCGGGGGCAGTACCGAGCGCTGGGAGTTCGTGCTGGACGGCAGTGAGATCCTCTCGGTCGACGGCATGGGTACGCCGGGCTACGGGGCACGGCGCCAGGTGAAGCGCGGGGTTGACGTCTCGCTGCTCGGGGTGGAGGGGCGTGTCACCGGCAGGCGGTCCCTGGGGCCGCGTGGGCGCTTCGTCAGGCTGGAGGCAGGTGGGACCGTGTTCGTGGCCAGGGCACGTTTTCCGCGCAACTACGTCGTCGACTCCTCGGGTACTGAGCTTGCGGACTTCAACGGACCCGACTGGCGCTTCGAGGCAGCGGAGCCAGGTATCGTCGCGTTCGCGTCCCTTGTCGTCGCAGCGGACCTCGCGGTGACGCTGACGTCGCCCCTGCTGGAGATCTTCTGAGACGGCTCCGCCGTCCGCTCCCGCTCCGCGGTGGGATCGGCGATGATGGATCCGGTGTGACGGGTCGTGGGGACGGTCGTTCGGGGCGGCCCGTGCCGGACGAGCACGCGGAGGCCGAGTCGGTGTACGGACCACTGCGGTACGAGTCGGACGGCGCCCGGTTGGGGCGCGGGGAACGCCGGGCCGGGGAGCCGGTGTTCGACCGGGAGGGGGCGCGGCGGGAGGGCGGTGGGGAGGAGATCGGCTGGGGCGCGATCGAGGGCATCGATGTGGAGGTCCGGGACATCGGCCTCAAGTCCTGGGCCCAGAACGCCCTGATGTTCCTGCTCACCGTCGGCTCGGTGACGGAGCGGGCCCCCGGAACCACGGACTCCTACCTCTGGGTGAAGCCGGTGGACGGGCCGCCGGTGCGCTGGGGCTTCGAGGTGCCGATGCGGTCGGAGGCCCGCTGGAGTCCGGGGGCCGTGCGCCGGTTCGTGCGTCGCCTGGACCGGACCGGACGGCGGGCCCACCTCGGGTCGCCGGAACTGGCCGGCAGTCTGGCGGCGCTGCGGCGGATCCCGCAGTTCCCGCCGTGGACGCGGGACCGCGCGGTCGACCGGATCGTCGACGCGCTGCCGGGTACCGATCGGGTGCGGGAGCAGCCATGACGGAACCGATGTGACGGGGGCGGAGCATTCGGCGGGACGTGGGGGGTTCGGTGTATCTGAGATTCTTCCTCGCGGTCGTCGTCTTCTGTCTGATCGGGGCAGGTGTGGCGCAGGTGTGCGACGCCATCGGCCTGGTGTCGGCCTCCGGGCCGAAGGGGGCTATCTGGTGCGCGGTGACCGTCTTCGGCGTCATGTGGGCCAGGAGCCGGTTCCTCGGCACCGGCGGAACCGGTCGCCGGGACTGAGGCCGGAAACTCCGCGACTCGTAGGGAGACGGGCATGTGGCTGGCCGCGACCCTGACACCCCGAGGCATGCCCGTCGCGAGCTTTCTGCTGCTGCTCGCCATGCTCGGCGCCTGCCTCTGGGACGCCCAGCGGATCGCCGGGGAGCCGTGGTTCCGCTGGCTCCTGCCCAGCGGCTTCACCGTGCTCGTCCTGGCGATCGCCACCGAGCTCCTCCCCCTGATCGTCATCGGCGCGACCCTTGCTGCGGCGGGCCTCGCTCTGACCAACTACTGGCGCTGGACCAGGCGATAGGGGCCGCCCGGGCGCCCCGGCCGCCGGCGCTGGCCCTGACGGGTCGGCGAGGTACTCTGCGGGACCTGGGGGTCGAAGTATCTGATGGGGAGAGCACGTTGAAGAGGCGCACTCCGTGGGCGATCGTCTACTTCCTGGTCGGACTTCTCTGCTTGCTGACGGCCGTGTCCGTGGCCGCGTCGAGCACCAGGGTGGACGAGCTGATCCCCATCGTCCTTTTCGGAGTTCCGGGCCTGGTGCTGACCTTCCGGGCCCCGATGTTCGGCGTGTCCTTCGGGGCCGCCGGAGTGAAGTACTCCGGTCTGTTCAACTCGCGTTCCTACGCGTGGTCCGAGGTCCAGGAGGTGAAGTCCGCCGTTGTGACCGGGACGGTGTTCTCCTCCGACGTTCCGGAGCTGGTGCTGGCCTCCGGCAAGGTCGACCAGCTGTCGATCCTGGCGGGCTACGGGGCGGGGGGAAGCACGCAGAACGAGCGGGTCGAGCGGCTGGTGACCGAACTGGAGGCGACCCGTATCTCTGCCCTCCCCGCGTGACACCGACGTTCCCGGGGCCGCGAAGCCAGCCGCTTCCCGGCGGCGTCGCGGCGCTGCGGCGGATCCCGCAGTTCCCGCCGTGGACGCGGGACCGCGCGGTCGACCGGATCGTCGACGCGCTGCCGGGTACCGATCGGGTGCGGCAGCAGCCATGACGGAACCGATGTGACACAAAGGCATTGAGAGGGTGGTTGTGGAACTGCGGCCCCTCGGGAGTACCAGGGCGTGGCGCAATCCGGTGACCTCGCGGCGGCCGGCCGCGGAGCTGCATTCACCACTGGGACGAATCACCGTCCTCCGAGGGCCGATCGGTGCCTATGTGCCGCTCGGGGGCAGTACCGAGCGCTGGGAGTTCGTGCTGGACGGCAGTGAGATCCTCTCGGTCGACGGCATGGGTACGCCGGGTTACGGGGCCCGGCGCCAGGTGAGGCGCGGCGTGGACGTCTCGCTGCTGGGGGTGGAGGGGCGTGTCACCGGCAGGCGTTCCGCGGGGCCGCGCGGGCGCTTCGTCAGGCTGGAGGCAGGCGGGACGGTGTTCGCGGCCGGGACGCGTTTTCCGCGCAACTACGTCGTCGACTCCTCGGGCGTCGAGCTCGCGGACTTCAACGGACCCGACTGGCGCTTCGGGGCAGCGGAGCCGGGCATCGTCGCGTTCGCGGCCCTCGTCGTCGCGGCCGACCTGGAGGTGACGCTGACGTCGCCCCTGTTCGAGATCTTCTGAGGTGGCTCCGCCGTCCGCTCCCGCTCCGGAGTGGGATCGGCGATGATGGATCCGGTGTGACGGGTCGTGGGGACGGTCGTCCGGGGCGGCCCGTGCCGGACGAGCACGCGGAGGCCCGATGGAGCACGGTATCGACCGCAACCTCGCCACGTCCGCGGACCGGGCGGACTATCTGGTCGAGCTCTCGAACATCGTCCGCCGCACGGACTTCGGCGGGCCCGCGCCCCGGTCGCTGCACCGGCTGGGCCTGGTGGTGGACGCGCTGGTGCGGCTCACCGGGGACCGGGACGTCGCCGTCTACTGCGTCGCGGACCGCAGCCTGCTGGGCGGGCGGCGGGAGTTCACCGAGCCCGGGGACGCGCCGACCTTGGCCCGCTGGGTCGCCGAGGGGCTGGTCGAGGAGGTGCCGGACGCCGACGAACGGGTGCTGGAGATCGCCGGCATGACCGGGATCCAGGTCGTCACCGGCGACTACTACGACGACCACCGGATCGAGCACCCGTGGATCCAGGGCAACACCTGGCAGTTCCTGCGGCCGGAGCCGGTCGGGCGGGGCGTGGTCCGGCTGGCGCCGCTGGACATGGGGCACCGGACCGGCGCGGAGATCTCCAAGAAGATGGAGCTCTCCGCGCTCAAGAAGCAGGGGCTGCTGACCGCCGCCCGCAAACCGCTGGTCGAGGTGGTCGGGCGGGCCTGGCGCTGCCCGGACGCGCGGTGCAGCCTCTACAGCGTGCACCGCGGCGGGCGGGTGATGCTGCCGCGGATGCGCGGCGGCGTCCCGACCTGCGAACTGCACGGCACCCCGCTGCTGGACGACGGGGCCCGGCCGGGGGCCGCCCAGGTGAAGCTGGTCCTGGACGGGGAGTGCGTGGGCCGGTACACCCTCGACGAGGGCGCGCGCACCGAGGTCGGCCGCGCCCCCGGGACGGCGGACGGCATCGGACTCGCCGGACTGCTGCCCGCCGAGCGCGCCGCCCGGGTCAGCCGCCGGCACCTGCTGCTCGCGGTGCGCGGCGGCGCCGTGGTGGTGCGGGACACCAGCACGTACGGCAGCCGGATCCGGGTGGCCGGGCGGCGCGGTCACCTCGGCCCGTGGGAGCCGTTCGCCGCGGCGGGGGCCGACCGGCCGTTCCGGCCGGGCGACGAGGTCGAACTCACCCCCGGCCTGGTGCTGACCCGCAGCGGGCGCCGGTTCCCGGCCGAACTGGCGGGCGCCTGGCGGGCGGAGGGGGCCCGCACCCCGCTGCCGCCGGGCGCGGCGGAGCCCACCCGCTCCCTCTGAGGCGGCACCCCCGGCCCCGTCGTCAGACGCTGCGGTCCGTCAGGACCTCGCGGACGACATGGCGGGCGTTGGCGGCCAGCGGGGGGTTGGTGGTCCGGTAGTAGGGCAGCTGGACGAGGGCGATGGACAGCGCCCAGGCGCGGCCGCGTTCCCAGGTGGCGTCGTCGACCGCCAGGGCGGCGCGGAAGGCCGGGCGGGCCGCCGCGGGGAGCACGTTCCAGGCGGCGATCAGGTCGACCGTCGGGTCGCCCGCCCCGAGCAGGCCGAAGTCCAGGACGGCGCGGAGGCGTTGCCCGCCGACCAGGAGGTTCCCGGCGGTGAGGTCGCCGTGCACCCAGCCGGCCGGTCCGGTGGGCTCGGGCAGCCGCAGCGCCTTGTCCCAGAGCGCGGTGGCCGCCCCGGTGTCGATCACGCCGCGCAGCCGTCCGACCGCCGCGCGGGTGGCGGCGTCGCGGCCGGCCAGCGGTCCGCCGCGGGAGGCCCGCGGGGCGTCCGGCTCCGGTTCGACGGCGCGCAGGGCGCCGAGGAACCCGGACAGGTCCCGGGCGAGTTGCCCGGGGTCGGCGAGCACCCCGGGGGCCGGGTTCACGCCGTCCAGCCAGCGTTGCACCGACCACTCCCACGGGTAGGCGGCGGTCGGCCGGCCGTGGGCGACCGGCACCGGTACCGGCACCGGGAGGTGCGGCGCGAGGCGGGGCAGCCAGTACTGCTCGCGCGCGATGTTCCCGGCGGCCCACGCGGCCCGGGGCAGTCGTACGGCGAGGTCGGCGCCGAGCCGGAACATCGCGTTGTCCGTGGCGGTGATGCCGACCGGGGTCAGCGGCAGGCCCGTCCACTGCGGGAACTGGGCCGCGATCAGCCGTCTCACCAAGCCGGTGTCGATGACGGGTTCTTCGTCGTGCAGACGGTCGTGCAGGAAGTCGTCGTCGTGCATGCGGTCGGGCGTCCGGGCGGCTGCGCACATGCCCGGCACTGTACGCCGGGACGGGCCCCGCGATCAGGCGGATTTCGAACACCAGGGTGAGAACATGAGGATTTCACAGGGGCGTTGGGTTTCGCGGGGGGCGCTCGGGGACGCGGCGGCGCTGCCGGGAGCCGCCGGTCCGGACCGGTCGGAACGGTCGCGGGGCGGGGGCCGGGGGCGCGCCCGCGTGGGCGCGCGCCGTCCGGCCGGGGCCGCCGACGCGCCACGCCCGGGGTGGTGGGGGCGGGGCGGGGCGTCGGTGGCGGCTGTCAGAATGCGGGGGTACGGACAGCAACTCTGAAGAAGGTGACCGGCTTCGTGACCACGCCAGTCGAACAGGCGGCCCAGCAGGCCCAGCAGGCGATCGGGCGGAAGATCGCCGAGGAACTGGGCGTCCGCGAGGGGCAGGTGAAGGCGGCGGTCGAGCTGCTGGACGGCGGCGCGACGGTGCCGTTCGTGGCCCGTTATCGCAAGGAGGCCACCGACTCGCTGGACGACGCGCAGCTGCGCACCCTGGAGGAGCGGCTGCGCTACCTGCGGGAGCTGGAGGAGCGCCGCGCCGCGGTCCTGGAGTCGGTCGACGCGCAGGGCAAGCTGGACGACGAGCTGCGGGCGCGGATCCTCGCCGCGGACTCCAAGGCGCGACTGGAGGACATCTACCTCCCGTTCAAGCCGAAGCGGCGCACCAAGGCCCAGATCGCCCGCGAGGCCGGTCTGGAGCCGCTGGCGGACACCCTGCTCGCCGACCCGACGCAGGACCCCGCGGCACTCGCCGCGGGGTACCTCAACGAGTCGGTCGCGGACGGCGCCGCCGCGCTGGAGGGCGCCCGGGCGATCCTGGTCGAGCGGTTCGGCGAGGACGCCGACCTGGTCGGCTCGCTGCGCGAGCGGATGTGGACCAGGGGCCGACTGGTCGCCACCGTCCGCGAGGGCAAGGAGCAGGAGGGCGCGAAGTTCGCCGACTACTTCGACTTCGCCGAGCCGTACGCCAAGCTCCCCTCGCACCGGATCCTGGCGATGCTGCGCGGCGAGAAGGAGGAGGTGCTGGACCTCGACCTGTCCCCGTACGACGGCGACGAGGGCGGCGACCTGCCCGGCGCGAGCGACTACGAGCAGCGGATCGCCGCCCGCTTCGGCATCGCCGACCACGGCCGCCCGGCCGACAAGTGGCTCGGTGACACCGTCCGCTGGGCCTGGCGCACCCGGGTGCTGGTCCGGCTCGGCATCGACCTGCGCGGCCGGCTGCGCGCCGAGGCCGAGGACGAGGCGGTCCGGGTGTTCGCCGCGAACCTGCGGGACCTGCTGCTGGCCGCCCCGGCCGGCACCCGCGCCACCATGGGCCTGGACCCGGGCTTCCGGACCGGCGTCAAGGTCGCCGTGGTGGACGCCACCGGCAAGGTGCTCGGCCACGACACGATCTACCCGCACCAGCCGGCGAACAAGTGGGACGCCGCGCTGGCGACGCTGGCCGCGCTGGCGAAGAAGCACGGCGTGGACCTGGTCGCGATCGGCAACGGCACCGCCTCCCGGGAGACGGACAAGCTCGCCGAGGACCTCCTCAAGCGGCACCCGGAGCTGGGTGTGACCAAGGCGATGGTCAGCGAGGCCGGCGCCTCGGTGTACTCGGCCTCCGCGTTCGCCTCGCAGGAGCTGCCGGACCTCGACGTGTCGATCCGCGGCGCGGTGTCGATCGCCCGCCGGCTCCAGGACCCGCTGGCCGAGCTGGTCAAGATCGACCCCAAGTCGATCGGCGTCGGCCAGTACCAGCACGACCTGAGCGAGGTGAAGCTCTCGCGCTCGCTGGACGCGGTGGTCGAGGACTGCGTCAACGCGGTCGGTGTGGACGTCAACACCGCCTCCGCGCCGCTGCTGACCAGGGTCTCCGGCATCACCGGCACGCTCGCGGACAACATCGTCGCGCACCGGGACGCCAACGGTCCGTTCCGCACCCGCAAGGAGCTCAAGAACGTCGCCCGGCTCGGCCCGAAGGCCTTCGAGCAGTGCGCGGGCTTCCTGCGGATCCCGGACGGCGACGACCCGCTGGACGCCTCCGGCGTGCACCCGGAGGCGTACCCGGTGGTGCGCCGGATCCTGGCCGCGACCGGCGGGGAGCTGCGCGAGCTGATCGGCAACGGCGCGCGGCTGCGCGCGCTGCGGCCGGGCGACTTCGCCGACGGCACCTTCGGGGTCCCGACCGTCACCGACATCCTGGGCGAGCTGGACAAGCCGGGTCGCGACCCGCGCCCGGCGTTCCGCACCGCCACCTTCAAGGAGGGCGTCGACAAGATCGGCGACCTGGAGGTCGGCATGGTGCTGGAGGGCGTGGTGACCAATGTGGCCGCGTTCGGCGCCTTCGTCGACGTGGGTGTGCACCAGGACGGCCTGGTGCACGTCTCGGCGCTGTCGAAGAACTTCGTCAAGGACCCGCGCGAGGTGGTCAAGCCCGGCGACATCGTGACCGTCCGGGTCACCACGGTGGACGTGCCGCGCAAGCGGATCGGGCTCACCCTGCGGCTGGACGACGAGGTCGGTCGCGGCGGCGAGGGCGGTCGTGGCGAGGGCGGGCGCGGTGGCGACCGGCAGGCACGTCCGCCGCGCCAGGAGCGGCGCGGCGGCCAGAGCGGCCAGAGCGGCCAGGGCGGTCAGGGCGGCGGCCAGGGCGGCCGGGGCCAGGGCGGCGGCGGTCAGGACCGCCGGGACCGGGGCGGCTCGGGCGGTTCCGGCGGACCGGGGTCGCTGGGCAACAGCGCCATGGCGGACGCGCTGCGCCGGGCCGGGCTGGCCGGCGGGGGCGGTTCGGACGACCGCCGCTCCGGGCGGCGCTGACACCCGGGGTACCGACACACGGCGTGGCGGCCGGTGGACGCGTGTCCACCGGCCGCCACGGCCGTACCGGGGTCAGACCAGCAGCTTGTCCTTGGCCCGCTGGTACTCCTCCTCGGTGATGGACCCGTCGGCCTTGAGCGCGGCGAGTTTCGCCAGGTCGTCGACGTGGCTGCGGCCCGTGCCCGCCTCTCCGGTGCCGCCCTCGCCGGGGGTGCCGGCCGCGTCCCGGATGTACGCCTTGAACGCGGCGTCGGCCTTCTGGGCCTGGGCGACATCGCGTTCCCCCATGCTCTTGCCGCGCACGATCACGTACACCAGCACGCCGATCAGTGGCAGCAGGATCACCAGGATCATCCAGCCGGCCTTGGCCCAGCCGCCCATGTCGTGGCTGCGGAAGATGTCCGTGATGATCTTGAACAGCAGGAAGAACCAGAGGATCCAGAGGAACAGCTCCAGCATCGTCCAGAAGATGTTGAGCAGCGGGTAGTTGTCCATGACGGCTCCCGTCGGTGCGGGCCCGAGGGGGACCCGAGTCCCTTCGAGTCATATCACCGCGAATCGGGCGCCATGCTGCCGTACTGGGCCATTCCGGTGACCCTTCGGACCCGGTCCGGTGGCCTTCCGGCCTGGCTCAGCGCGGTCGCGACCGCAGCTCCACGGCCAGCGCGATCAGCTCGCCCCACCAGGCCTCGTGGCCGTCCAGCAGCAGCCGCCGGGCCTCGTCCGGCTCCACCGCCCGCACCTCGACGACCTGCTCGCCGTCGTCCGGGTTGGTCGGGACCGAGTCCACCGCCACGTCGGCCCAGCCCCAGAGCCAGGCCTTCTCCGGGTGCGGCTGCCACGGCCGGTAGGGCACCGGGTCGTCGGTCACGCAGCGGTGCGCGCCCAGCCAGACCGGGTCGCCGAGCAGCCGGGCGCCGGCCTCCTCGCGCAGCTCGCGGACCAGGCAGGAGTCCACGGACTCGTTGTGCTCGCGGGTGCCGCCGGGGAGGAACCAGTGGTTCCGGTCGTCGCGGCAGAGCACCACCCGGTCGCCGTCGGTGAACCCCACCAGGTGGATGTTGGTGACCAGCTCGTCCGGCGGCAGGACGGTCGAGAACTGCGCGTCGTAGCGGCCCCAGGTCCAGTACTGCGGGGCGTGCAGGGCGGGGAAGAGCGCGGCCAGCTCGGCGGCCCGGGACGCGTCACCGGGCCGGGGCGGTCTGGGGATCAACGGCGCCCCGGTCGCCCCGGCCGTATCGGTGACAGCGGCCACATCGGCGGCAGCGGTGGCAGCGGCCGTCCCGGCCGCATCGGTGGCATGGCTGGCATCGGTGGTATCGGTCATTCGGTGATCGTAGTCCCGGCCGGACGCAGCAGGGGGGTGGTCTGGTGAGCCAGGGTCAGCTCCGCGGCGTCGATCGCCCGGGGCCGGCGCGGGACCTTCGCCTCCACCGGCTGCCGCACCCAACTGCCGAGCGAGATCTCGGCGGTGATGCCCGGACCGAAGCCCGCGATCAACCCCTGGGTGCCGTCCTCGACCCCGCCCTCCTCGAACATCCGGGCCAGCGCGTCGAAGACCACGGCGCTGGCGATGTTGCCGCGCTCGGTGAGGGTGGCACGGGAGAACCGGAACGCGGCCGGCTCCAGGTTGAGGAAGGTGCAGAGGTCGTCGAGGATCCGCGGGCCGCCCGCGTGCACGATGTAGAAGCCGAGGCCGGAGACGTCCCAGGCGTGGTCGGTGGCCAGGGCCCGCAGGGCGGGGGCGAGCATCTCCATGGTGCCGGGCACGCGCTTGTCGAGCTGGAAGTGGAAGCCGGTGTCCTTGACCCCGTAGGAGATCCAGTGCTCGGTGTCCGGGACGAGGTGCGAGCCGTTCCGCTCCAGGTGGACGCCGGTGCCGCCGTGGCCGCGCAGGACGACGGCGGCGATCGCGTCGCCGAACAGCCCGTTGGAGAGCAGCGAGCCGACGCCGAGGTCGGTGGGCTGGTAGCAGAGCGAGCAGAACTCGCAGGCGACGATGAGCACATTGGCGCCCGGGTAGGCACGGCAGAAGTCGTGCGCCCGGTTGACGGCGGCGCCGCCGGCCGCGCAGCCGAGCTGGGCGATCGGCAGCTGGCGGGTGTCGGAGCGGAACCCCATGCTGTTGATCAGCCAGGCGGTGAGCGAGGGCATCATGAAGCCGGTGCAGGACACGTAGAGGATGAGGTCGATGTCCTGGGCCGTGAGGTCGGCGTGGTCGAGGGCGCGCTCGACCACCTCCGGGACGCGGCGTTTGGCCTCCCGCTCGTAGACGGCGTTGCGCGCGGTGAAACCGGGGTGCCGGAGGGTCTCCTCGATGGGCTGGACCAGGTGCCTGGTCCGCACCCCGGTGTTCTCGATCAGCCGCAGGGCGAGCCCGAGTTGCGGATGGTCGGCGTGCAGGGTGCGCGCCAGGTCGAGGGTCTGGTCGAGCGTGATGACGTGCTCGGGGACGGCGACGGCGGGGCGGCAGAGTGTGGGCATGGCGGGATCTCCGATGGGCAGGTGGCCTGGGGGCAGGGCCTGTTGGCAGGCTCCTGCGGACAGGTGGCCTGCGGCTGGGGGCGGTCGTCACCAGGCGACGGGCAGGGTCCGCGGGTAGCGCCAGATCGAGCCGGTCCGCCAGTCCAGTGCCTCCGGCGGCACGGCGAGCCGGAGCCCCGGGAACCGGTTCAGCAGGGTGCCGACGGCCACCTGGAGCTCCATCCGGGCCAGATGGGAGCCGAGGCAGTGGTGGGTGCCGTAGCCGAAGGTCATGTGGGTGGGCGCGCCCCGGTCGAGGTCGAGCTCGTCGGGCCGCTCGTACACCGCCGGGTCGCGGTTGGCGGCCAGGTAGGAGACGTGCACCGGCTCGCCGGCCCGGATCAGCACGCCGCCGAGCTCGACGTCCTCGGTGGCGACCCGGGCGATGCCCACGCCCTGGCGGAACGGGATGAAGCGGAGCAGCTCCTCCAGGGCGCGCGGCAGCATCTCGGGCTGGGCGCGCAGCTTGGCGAGCTGCTCGGGGTGGGTGAGCAGGGTGTAGGTGATGTTGGACAGCTCGTAGGTGCTGGTGTCGTGGCCGGTGACCAGCAGGACCATGGCCATCACGGCGAGTTCGTCGTCGTCCAGCAGCTCGGCGCCGTCGCGGGCGGTGGCGAGGGCGCTGATGAGGTCCTCGCCGGGGTCGCGGCGGCGGGCGGCGGTGAGCTCGGCGAAGTAGGCGCGCAGCGCGGTCTTGGCGTTGACCTGGCCGGCGCCGCTGTTCGGCCCCATCGCCATCATCGCGACGGCGTGGCCGCGGAGTTCGGTGCGGTCCTCGGTGGGGATGTCGAGCAGTTCGCAGATGGTGGTGAGCGGGAGCCGGGCGGAGAGGTGGGAGACGAGGTCCGCGGGGGCGCCGTGCTCGGTCATCTCGTCGAGGTAGCCGTCGACGACGCGCTGGGTGTGCGCGCGCATCCGCTCGACCTGGCGGTTGGTGAACCCCTGGGCGACGAGGCGGCGCAGCCGGTTGTGGGCCGGCGGGTCCATCAGGTTGATGGACTCGACCTGGGCGATCGGGGCGGGCGTCATCCGGGGCAGGTCCCGGCCGATGCCCGCGGCGCGGCTGAACCGGCGGTCGGTGGTGACCACGCGGACGTCCTCGTAGCGGGTGGCCAGCCAGGCCTCGCCCTCGCCGTGCGGCAGGCGGATTCTGGCGATCGGCTCCTCGGTGAGCAGTCGCTTGAGGAGGGGGTCGAACTCCAGGCCGTCGGTGTGGTTGAAGGGGCAGTCCCACACGGATGCGGAGGAGGGAGTCACGGGCTGATCCAGGGGCCGGTTTCTGCCGCCCGACCGGGATCGTTCGGGCGCGGACGTGCTGATGTTCCCCCATCCGGCGGCGAAAATGGCGTCATGGGCGATCTTTCCCTCGATCGAGGGAGATAGACGATTGTCATGCGATATGGGCGAGTTGGGGATGCGCGGAACGGCCTCCGCCCGGTGGGGGAGACGCCTTGATGCCGCCGTCGCGCTCCTGGGCATCGCCGGTACGACCAACAGCCTTGTCGGTCTCGCCCGGTCCGATCACCCCCGGGGCAACGCGCGTCCGCGGCGGAGGTCTCCGGCGAGGACGACGAATGCGGCGGTGCGACGACGTCGACCCGTCCGGGAACGAGATCGGCGGGGCGGCGAGCGCGCGGCGCCGGGCGTTCTGGCGGCCGGATGCGGAGGTTCGGATCGATCTCTGATCCGGGGTCGGGGGCGGGGCGGGGGCGCGGAGTCCGGGCCGCGCGCGGCGGTGTTGTCAGCCCGCCGGGCGCGGCCCGACGCCGTGGAGCACGGTGTCCACGATCCGGGCCGCCAGGGCGTCCGGGTCGAGGGCGGTGGCCGTTCCGGCGGTGGTCGTTCCGGCGGTGATCGTTCCTGTGGCGGCCGCTCCGACGGTGGCCGGAGTGCAGGGGTGGGTCGGTTCCCCGTGCAGGACCTCGCCGATGAGCGCGTAGTAGACCCGTCGCACCCACTCCAGGTCGGCGTCCGCGGCGATCACCCCCTGCTCCTGGATCCGGCCGAGCAGTTCGACGCAGCGGCGGGCGATCTCCTCGTGGATCCGGGCGGCCGGCTCGCTCCCGGCGGCCGCCGGTCCGAGGGCGAAGCCCCAGGCGGCCTTCACCCGCAGCACATTGGCCGTCGCCCGGTGCAGTGCGACCAGCGGCGGCGCGGTCTCCGGGTGCCCGTCCTCGATCGCCTCGGCGAGCTTGGCCGCGGCCTCCACCGCCAGCGCGTCGATCAGGGCCTGCCGGTTGGCGAAGCGGCGGTGGACGGTGGTGCGGGTGACGCCGGCGGCCTCCGCGATCTGCTCCACGGTCGCGCCCGGGTGCTCGGCCAGGACGCGTTCGGCCGCCGCGAGGATCGCGCGGACGCTGCGTTCGGCGTCGGCGCGCAGCGGGCGCCCGGGCGTGCGGTTCATGTGTGTGCCTCCAGCTCTGCCGTACCCGGGAACGGTACAGCGGGGGATCGGCTCGCCCACTAACTGAAACAGAGGTGTCGCAGATCACCGATTATCCGATACTCTCGTGTTGCAGATCGTGTCACAGATCGAGAGACAAGGGAGCACTACCGTGCGCACCGCCACCACCGCTCTGATCACCGGCGCCTCCTCCGGCCTCGGTGCCGAGTTCGCCGCCCAGCTCGCCGCGCGCGGCCACGACCTCGTCCTGGTCGCCCGCTCCGCCGACCGCCTGCACGACCTCGCCAAGCGGCTCGGCGAGGCCCACGGCATCACCGCCCACGTCCTGGTCCAGGACCTCTCCGCCCCCGACGCCGCCCGCCGCGTCGGCGCCGAACTCGCCGACCGGGGCCTCGCCGTCGACCTCCTGGTCAACAACGCCGGCTTCGGTACCTGCGGCCCGTTCGAGACCATCGACGGGCAGCGCGACCACGACCAGCTGATGGTCAACGTGGTCGCCCTCGTCGACCTCACCCACGAGCTGCTGCCCGGCATGCTCGCGCGCGGCCAGGGGTCGGTGATCAACGTGTCCTCGACGGCGAGCTTCCAGCCCACCCCGTACCTCGCCGTCTACGGCGCCTCGAAGACCTTCGTGCTCAACTTCAGCCTCGCGCTGCGCCAGGAGTACCGGCGGCGCGGCATCCGCGTCCTGGCGTTCTGCCCCGGGCCGGTGGAGACCGAGTTCTTCAACGTCATCGGGACCCGGAAGGCCGCCGTCACGGGCAGCTTCGCGACGGTCGGGCCGGTCGTCCGGGCGGCCCTGCGGGCGCTCGACGCCGATCGCGCCTACGTCGTCCCGGGCCTCGCCAACCAGCTCAGCGCCCACCTCACCCCGCGCCGCCCGCGCACCCTGGTCGCCGCGATAGCCGAACGCCTCTCGCGCGGCGTCCGCGACGCCATGGCGGGCGGAAGCCGCAACCCGAGCGGTGAGCGGGTGGCCTGAACGGGTGATCTTCCTCCCTCGATCGGGTGCACGGCCGTTGCCCGGGTGCGCGGAGGGGAATCGACGCGGCGTCGGACGTTCCGACACCGCTGAGCCCGAGGAACCACCATGCGCCTTCGCAACTCCCTGGTCGCCGCCGCCGGGGCCCTGCTGATCACCCTTGCCGTACCGACCTCCGCCCAGGCCGCCACCGGCGACTTCCTCTACAAGGTCGGCCCCGGCGTCCCGGCCGGGCTCGCCGACCCCAGGAGCCGCGAGTGCATCAACCTGTTCGGAGCCACCGAGGACCACCCGGCCTTCGCGCCGGAGAACTTCACCACGTCCACGGCCACGGTCTTCCTCGACTTCAACTGCGACGGCGACACCTACTACGTCATGAACCCGGGCAAGAAGCTCGGCAACCGTCTGAAGCTCCGCTCGGTGATCTTCAGCTGACCGACCCCGCCCCGCCCCTCGGCCTGCCGACCCCGCCAGGCCGAGGGCCGGCCACACGCACGTCGACGCCCACCCCGTCCGACCCTTGGTTGTACGGGCCGCGCCGAACCGGAGTGCCAGGTCACGCGTTCACCGCCGCGTAGGCGGCGCGGTAGAACTCGGCAACGGTGGTGGCGTGTTCCCGGCGCGCGGCAAGGGTCGCGGCGTGGTTCGCGAGTTGATTCGCCTGGTGGTACACCCGGGCGGCGGCCGGATGTCGTTCGATCTCCACGATCGCTGACCAGTGCGCCACGAACGAGCGGAGCGGCTGAACGCTTCCGGTTGCGACGGCCTCGGCCATTGCCTCGTCCTGTCCGTCGAACATTTCCGGAAGGCGGTCTGCGGCAGCCACGGTCAGTGCGGCCCTGAGCGCTGCCGGGTTCTGCTGGGGTCGAGGGATCAGCTCGATGCCCTCGTGGACGGGCCGGCTCATAGCAGCACTGCTCTCTCCTGGAGTGAGGCTATTCGGTATCGGCCGGACCGGGGAGGTGGGCGATGCCGCGGGGGTAATTCGCTTGACCTGGGTAGTCGGGGCGGATGCACTGTGGCTGGGCGCCACGGGAGGTGGTGCGGACGAGCCGGGGAGGCCGCAGTACCGATGGAGATCCGTGCCACGAGCGAGCAGGACCGCGAGAAGTTCATCGCCACCATGCACTCGGCCTTCGGGCTGTTCCCCGGAACCACCACCGAGGACGGCGGCGGGGCCTGGTGGTCGGCGTTCGAGATGGACCGAGGACTGTTCGCCGTGGCGGAGGACGGGCGGCCCGTCGGTACCGCCGCCGCGTACACCTTCGAGCTGACCCTGCCCGGTGGCGCCGTCGTCCCGGTCTCCGGAGTCACCGCCGTCGGCGTGGCGCCCACGCACCGACGCCGGGGCGCACTCACCGCGATGATGCGGCGTCAGCTCGCGGACGTCCGGGAGCGGGGCGAGTTCCTGTCGGTGCTGCTGGCCTCCGAGGCCGTGATCTACCGCCGCTTCGGCTACGGCCCGGCCACGTGGACCAACCGGCTGACCGTGCCGCGCAAGCGGGCCGAGCTCATCGCCCCGAGGGCGGGCGGCGAGGACACCGGCTCGGTCGAGCTGCTGCGGAGCGACGACTGCCAGGAGATCCTGGAGGCCGTCTACGACCGCTACCGCCTCGCCCAGCCCGGGGCGATCTCCCGCCCGCACCGCTGGTGGGCCCTGCGGGGCGGGCAGGCCCCCATCTCCCCGGCACCGCGCTACATCGTGCTGCACCGCGACGCCGACGGCGTCCCGGACGGCTACGCCAGCTACGCGCTCGGCGAGTTCGACCGCGTGAACAAGACGAGCACGCTGACCGTGGACGAGGTCATCGCCCTCGACGACGTGGTGTTCACGACCCTGGCCCGGACGGTGCTCGGCCACGACCTGATCGGCCAGATCGTCTTCAAGCACATCCCCTCCTGGCACCCGCTGCGGTGGCAGCTGGAGGACATCCGCAGCGGCGAGACCAGCGCCGAGGAGGACTGGCTCTGGGTGCGGCTGCTGGACGTGCCGCGCGCCCTGGCCGCCCGCGGCTGGTACGCGGACGGGGAGCTGGTGATCGACGTCGACGACGTCTTCCTGGGCGAACGCAACCGCTGGCTGCTGACCGTCCGGGACGGCAAGGCGGAGTGCGTGGAGACCGAGCGGGAGCCGGACCTGACGCTGGACGTCAGCGACCTCGGCTCGATCTACCTCGGCGGCACCACCCCGAGCACCCTGGTCCGCGCCGGCCGGATCGAGGCCCACCGCCCGGGTGCGGCGGCCGTGGCGGACACCCTCTTCCGCACCGAGCAGCCCCCGCACTGCCTGCACTGGTTCTGACCGGGGGGATCGGGGAGCGCGGGACGTCGGATCCGCCGACCTCCCGCGCTCCGCTCACCCCTGGGCCGTCTCGGCGCGCACCCACTCCAGATATCCGGCGCTGCCCGCCACCACCGGGACCGCGATCACCTCCGGGGTGTCGTAGTCGTGCCGCTCGCCGATGAACCCCACCAGTGCGTCCGCCAGTTCGGCGCGCGTCTTGAAGTCGGTCCGCCACTCCGCCGCGTCCTGGACCTCGCCGTCCCACCAGTACACGGACTGGATCCGGTACACCTGCGCACAGGCGGCCAGTCGCGCCCGCACGACGTCCGCGGCCAGGGTGCGGGCCTTGGCCTCGTCGTCGTGGGTCGTGGTCACCACGAGAAGCTCACTGTCGTTCGTCGCCATGACGGGAGAGCCTAGTCACGGAGCTGCGCGCCGAGGGGGCGGCGGAGCCTCGCGCTCGATAGGCTTCCCGCCCGGGACGTCCCTTCTTCACGACGCGACGAGGGAGTGAACGCGATGCCTCTTGAGGGCGAGTACGAGCCGAGTCCGGCGCAGTGGATCCGCGACCAGGTCGAGCTGTACGAGAGCTCGGGCGGCACACAGGGCACGACGCTCTGGGACACCGGACTGCCGGTCGTCATCGTCACGATGCGCGGCGCGAGGAGCGGCAAGATCCGCAAGATCCCGGTGATGCGGGTGGAGCACGAGGGGCGGTACGCGGCCGTGGCCTCGAAGGGCGGCTTCCCGGAGCACCCGGTCTGGTACTTCAACCTCAAGTCCGACCCGCACGTGGACCTCCAGGACGGGCCCGTGCGGCAGGAGATGACGGCCCGCGAGGTCACCGGGGCCGAGCGGGCCGAGTGGTGGGAGCGCGCGGTCGCCGCGTATCCGGCGTACGCCGAGTACCAGGAGAAGACCGACCGAGTGATCCCCGTCTTCGTGCTGGAGCCGGGGCGCGGGTAGGTCCGGGCTCCAGGGTCACTTCAGGCGGCGCGCTTCGAGGAGGTAGGTGAAGGGGGTGTGCTGCCTGGGCGGCGCCGTGAATCCCGAGGCTGCTTGGGACAGGTTGATGAGTGCCCCCACGAGATCGGGTTGGTGCAGGGTCCAGGCTGCGCCCATGCCGGCGAGGGCGAGCGATGCCAGGGGGCGGCCCCAGGCGCGACGGGCCCGGCGGAGTGCGGCGGCCTGGTCGGCGAGCGATTCCTTGCGATCGTTCAACAGCTGCTTTCGGGCCGCCGGATGGTCGGTCCCTTCGAGCGCCCGGACGAAGACGCGCAGCTCACGCGCGTACCTCTTGTAGTCGTCACCGTACCGGTCCTTGAAGTCGAGAATCTCGTCGAGCGGCACCGGCGAGAGGTCGATGCCGACGTCCTCCAGGTCGCGGTGAACGGCGAAGGCGGTGGCGTGATTCGCTTCAGGGAGGTCGCCCACCAGGTGGAGGCGGTGGTCGAGGACGCGCCGCTGCGCGACAACAGCCAGGGCCATGAGGGCGGCGCTACGGGCAGCGGGAGGCATTTCGACCATGTCCGGCCCTATGTCAGGGCGTCGCCGGGTTACCGCACCGGTCTGCAGGAGATCGTAGACGCGGGAGGCACGCACCCCCGCGGGGCCGAAGTGGTGTGTGGTGAGCGCACTGCCGTAACCGTACTGGCGGATGCGCGCCGCCGTCCTCTGGAACTCATCGCCCTGGCCCTGCTGGGCGTGCTGGGCGTAAGCCAGGACCATGTCCGCGCGCAGCGGGCCGAACGCGCGCGCGGGCGATCGGGTGGATTTGCCGGTGCCGATCCGAACGACAGAGTCCGCGTACGGCGGTAACCTACTCACTTACCCAGCGGGGGATGTGCCCAAGCCGTCCTGAAGTCGCCATTTCTGACACGCACCTGACGAAACGTCAGACCTGTGCGTTCGAGGGAGTTCCTATGTCCCGGAGCCGCAAGCTCCACCGTCTCAGCAATCCCGACGCCAACGAGCGCCGGGCCCAGCGGATGCTGTTCCGGCACCTCCGCGACGACACCAACGCGAACCGGGGCCGGATGGCGCGGCGGGTGCGCGAGCTCCAACTCCTGCTGGAGATGGACCCGATCGAGTTCGAGCGGCTGATAGCCCGGCTGATGGAGTCGATGGGCATGAAGGTCGAGCTGACCGCCCGGTCGAAGGACGGCGGGGTGGACGTGCGCGGCCTCGACAGTGATCCGTTCCGGGGCGGGAACGTGATCGTGCAGGTCAAGCGCTACCGGGACACGGTGACCCCGTCGGTCGTGCGGGACCTCTTCGGCACGCTCCAGCACGACCGGGCGGCCACCAAGGCCGTGCTCGTCACCACCAGCAAGTTCGGGCCCAGTTCGCACCAGTTCGTCTCCGGCAAGCCGATCACGCTGATCAACGGCTCCGAGCTGGTCGGTCTGCTCAAGCACCACGGCTTCCACGAGATGTTCGCGCCCGCCTACGCGAGCGCCGCGGAGGATGCGGCCGGCGGGTCGGGCGGTGACGCGCCCGCGATCGACGTGGCCGCCGAGCCCGCCCGGCTCCTGCTGCACTGGACGGGGGAGGAGGAGTACGACATCGCCGCCCTGGTCTGCGAGGGCAATCGCGCGCTCTCCGACGACCACCTCGTCTTCTACAACAACGCCTCCACGCCGGACGGTTCGGTCCGGCTCGTGACCGGCTACGAGGACGCCAATGCCTGCCTGATGGTGGACTTCGAGGCGCTGCCCGCCGAGGCGGACCGGCTGGTCGTCATCGCCGCCGCCGATACCGAGAACCACCCCGGGGCCACCATGGGCGGGTTCGCCGGACCGGCACTGATCCTTGAGGCGGGCGCCGACCAGGACCCGGCCGTCGTCCACCTCGCGGACGGGGCGGAGACCAACATCGCGATGCGGCTCGGCCGTTTCGACCGCGACGAGGCCGGGGACTGGGACTTCACCCCGGCGCTGGCGGGCTACCCGGGCGGCCTGCGGCAGGCGGTCGTGGCGTACGGGCTGGAGGTCGCGGACGAGGAAGCGGTGGCTGCGGGGCAGTGACCGCGGCCGTCCGCCGCGCGGGAAGTCGACCTTGCCGACTTCCCGCGCGGCGGGCGTCGGAACGATCCTGTGTGACCCGGTCGTTCGAACGGCATGACGGTGGTGGTGGCAGTGGTCATGCTGGCGGCGGCCCTGGCGACCGGGCTGTTCGCCCTGGCGGCGGTGGTGAGCAATCGACGCAACGGCGGGCCGGAGGCCGGATCGGGATCCTCCGGCGGCTTCGGCATGTCGGTGTTCGAGGAACTGCACGCCCTGTTCCACGCGGGCAAGCGCGTCCAGATCGAGCAGCGCCAGGCGCGGCTCGTCCTGCGCGACGACGACCACGCGACCGCCCCGCCCGGCCACGGCATCGACCTGGACGCGGGCACGGCGGTGGTGATCCGCAAGCGGGCGGAGGGGGAGTCGGCCGAGGAACTGCCCGCGTTCCCTCGCTCCGGGACCGCCGGTGGGTAGTCCCGGGCCGGCAGGTCACCAGGCAGCCTCGCGGTAGTCCTTGAGGAAGACCCCCGAGACCGGCGAGCCCGCCTCGCCGCGCACGACCGGGTCGTAGACGCGGGCGGCGCCGTCGACGATGTCGAGCGGGGTGCGGAAGCCGGTGGCGGCGATCCGGGCCTTCCTGGGAGCGGGGTTCTCGTCGGTGATCCAGCCGGTGTCCACCGCGCACATGTGCACGCCCAGGGTGGCGAGTTCCTCCGCGCTGGTGCGGGTGAGCATGTTGAGCGCGGCCTTGGCCATGTTGGTGTGGGGGTGTCCGGCGGTCTTGTTGCGGACGGCGAAGCGGCCCTCCACCGCCGTCACGTTGACGATGTAGCGGCGCGGGTGCGGGGAGGCGAGCAGCAGTGGCAGCAGCCGGTCGCAGAGCAGGGCCGGGGCGAGCGCGTTGACCAGCTGGACCTCCAGGACCTCGGTGGGGTCGAGCGAACCGAGACGTGCGGACCAGGAGTTGGTGTCCGCGAGGTCCGGCAGCAGGCCCGCTTCGTCGGTCCCGAGCGGGATCGGGAGCGTTGACGGTGACGGGCCCAGCGCGGCCGTCGGCCGGAAGCCGGGTGCGTGGGTGACTGTCGCGGCGTCGGCGGCGGGCAGGGCGGACCGCTCGCCGGCGGCCAGCAGGGCGTAGGACTCCGGCGGGCGGCGCAGGGTCTGTGCGGCGTTGTTGACCAGGATGTCCAACGGCCGCCCGTCGGAGCGCAGTTGCTCGGTGAGGCCGAGGACCTGGCGCGGGTCGCGCAGGTCGATGCCGACGACGGTGAGCCGGTCCCACCAGGCGGCGCTGCCCTCGACGGCCCGGAAGCGACGCACGGTGTCCTGCGGGAAGCGGCTGGTGACGAGCAGCTCGGCGCCGTCGCGCAGCATCATCAGGGCCAGCTGGAAGCCGATCTTCACCCGGCCGCCGGTGAGCAGGGCGCGGCGGCCCCGGAGGTCGGTGGAGAGTCCGCGGCGGGCGGTGTTGTCGGCCGCGCAGGGGCGGCAGAGCATGTGGTAGAACGCGTCCACCTCGCGGTACCGCTGCTTGCAGACGTAGCAGCGGCGGCCGCCGCGGAGCTCGCCGAGCGGCGCGGAGCCGACGGGCGCGGGGCCGACATCGGCGGGGTGAACGGGCACAGGGGCGAGCGCGGCGTCCTCACGGCGGTCCGGGGCGCCGGTGGCGGTGGCGGCGAGCAGCTCGGCGTCGGCGGCCAGGATCTCGGCGCGCTCCTCCTGGCGGCGCTGCTTGCGGCTCTCGCGGTGGAAGGAGCTGAGCTGCCGCTCGGCGTGCAGCCGGGTGCGGTCGCCGATCGGCAGTGCGCGCAGGCGGCCGAGGGTGCGGCTGAACGCGGCCAGTTCCTCGGGGGTGATCTCCCCGGTCGTGGTGCCCGTGTCGTCCCGGACTGTCATGTCCGCCCCCTCGTGTGCCTGTTCACCTGCGTCGGAGCCGCGCGCGGGCAGCTCCGGCGATGGGGGGACTGTAGTGGACCGCTGGCGAACGCGCGCTCGAATAACGCCGCGCCGACGGCCCCAGGGGTGGGGCCGCCGGCGCGGTGGGATTGCTCGGCCGGGGTTGCTCAGCCGGTGTACTGGGCGAAGATCTTGGCGAACTCGTACGGCTGCTGCGGGATGTTGGTGCACTTGAAGAGGCCGCCGGTGCAGGCGTTGGCGTCCCGGGTGGCGTCCCAGAAGGCCAGTTCGCCGAGGTGGTGCTGGCGGGCGAAGGCGACCAACTGCTGGGCGTCGGCCTGGTTGTAGATCTGGTGGTCGTCGTTCTCGCCGATCATCGGCGTGACGCCGACCGCCGACCACAGCTGGGCGTCGCTCTTGGCCGGGTACAAGGCCTTGAGCTGGCCGTACAGGGACTGCGCGGCCTGGACGGCGGCGTCGCCGTAGTCCGCGCCGGAGCGGTAGTAGTCCATCGCCATGATGTTGACGATGTCGACGTCCACACCCGCGTCGCGGGCCGAGCGGACGATGGCGACGCCCTCGGTGGTGAGGCCCTCCGGGAGGACGGGCAGGGTGAAGGAGACCTTCAGGCCCGGGTTGGCCTTCTGGAGCTTGGCGAGTGCGGCCGAGCGGCGGTCGTTGGCGGCGGTGTCGGCGATCGCGGCGCCCTCGATGTCGAAGTCCACGTAGCGCAGGTTGTACGCCTTCACGACGGCGTCGTACTCGGCGAACAGCGAGTCGACGGTGGTGCAGGCGGCGGCGAGTTCGGTGCCGCTGGCGCCGCCGAAGGAGAGCTTGACGTCGCCGCCGGCCGCGCGCAGCGCGTCGATCTGGTCCTTGGCCCAGCCGGTGCGCGGGTCGTAGGCGTTGAACCAGCTGGCCTTGCAGCCGACGGCGGTGACGAAGCCCATGGTGAAGGCCTTGAGGTTGCCGGACTTGGCCATCGCGGGCAGCGAGGGGGTGGGCCAGGCGCCCATGTCGATGTACGGGGCCACCGGGAGGGCCACGTTGGGCGCGGGGGTGGTGGGCGGCGTGGTCGTGGGCGGGGTGGTGGTCGGGGGCGTCGTGGTCGGCGGGGTGGTGGTGGGCGGCGGGGTGCTCGGGTTGCCGCCGGGGCCGGACAGGGTGACGTCGTCGGCGAGGTAGGCGCCCTGGCCGTACCAGCCGTGCAGGTAGACGTTGACGCTGGTGGTGGCGGCGCCGGTGGTGAAGGCGGCGGTGAGCTGCTGCCAGCCGCTGCCGCCGGGCGTCCAGACGGCCGGGTCGGTGACCCCGCTGCCGGTCGCGCCGAGGTACACGTACTGGCCCTTGACCCAGGCGCTCAGGGTGTAGGTGGTGTTGGGCTTCACGGCGACGCTCTGGCCGCACTGCGCGGTGTCGGAGCTGCCGACGGCGCCGCTCAGCGCGTAGGAGCCGCCGTGGGCGCCGGAGCCGACCACGCTGCCGGTGCTGCCGGAACAGCTCCACGGGCCGAGCGAGCCGCTCTCGAACCCGGAGTTGGCGAGCAGGTTGCCGTCGGCGGCGCCGGCGTTCCCGGCGACCGTGGCCAGGCCGCCGCCGGCGAGGACGACGGCGGCGGTGAGGCCGAGCAGCTTGGTGCGGACCGCCGGGCGGCGGTGCCGGGCAGGGGTGTCGTGGGGCGCGCGTGGCATGGGGGTGCCTCTCGGGAACGAGGCCTGCCACCGGCCTCGCGCGGTGGGGAGGAGGCGCGGGGGCGGGTGACGGCGGAGGTGGTCCGGGTGGGGGAGGTGCGCGGTGCTGAGGACCAAGCTGGACTAGACCACCTGGGCACGTCAAGAACCTTCGGGGCATCAAAGCAGCCTCCCAGGGGGCCTTACGCGGACGTTAAGGTTCCGGCGGGAGGATGCGTGTGGGCGCGGAGCCGGGCGCGCCCCGTCGGCCGGGAACGGGGAGGGTGCGGTGCTGCTGACACTGACCGGGGGCGCGGGAGCGGGCAAGACGACACTGGCCCGGGCGCTCGTGGCGGCCGCGGCGGAGGGTCCGGTCCGGGTCCTGCACGGGGACGACTACTGGTACGCCGAACCGGGGCGGGGAGTGTGGGCGCCCGACGAGACCGGGACGCCCCGGCTGGACGTCGGCGATCCGCGCTCGATCGACGCCGAGCGGCTGGACGCCGACCTCGGGGCCGCGCTGGCCGCCGCCCCGGTCGTGATCGTCGAGGGCCTCTTCGCCCGTCGGGCGGCCTCGCCGGGCTCCCGCCCCCGACTGGACGTCTTCGTGGACGTGGCGGCGGACCTCCGGCTGGCCCGCAAGGTCGAACGCAAGTGCGTCGTGGGCGACTTCCCGCTCGCGGTGCTGCTGCGGAACTACGTCGAGCACCGGCGGGACGCCCACGAGCGCCACATCGAGCCGCTGCGGGCCGACTGCGGCCTGACCGTCGACGGCACCCTGGCGCCGGAGGTGCTGGCCCGGCGCGTCTGGACGGCCGCCGAGGCGCTCGCGCGGCGCGGCTGAGGCGCGACGGGGCCGGGTTGCGGCGGGGCTGAGGTGCGGCCGGGCTGAGGTGCGGCGGGCCGGGTTGCGGCGCCGCCCGGCCGGGTGACCCCGGCCGGGCGACGGTGGTGCCAGGCGCCATGTGCCTGAACGCCCAGTGCCTTTCGGCTCAGCGGCAGTTGGTGGAGCTGTTGTAGTCGGCGTTGACGAAGCCGTGGGTGTAGGCGGTGTCGAAGAAGTAGCGGCCCGTGAACTTGTCACGGCCGAGGTACTTCGAGTGGTACTGGATGCTGAAGCCGTTGTCGGTCGACATCAGGTTCTGGCTGGCCCGGCCGAAGGTCTTCGGCCCGACGACGCCGTCCGCCTCGGAGGCGCCGAGGTAGCGGGCCTGCCAGGCCTTGGTGGCAGCCTGGGTCTTCGGGCCGAACTGGCAGTCGACGTCGGACTCGGCGAGGTAGCCGTCCAGCCAGAGGACCATCTGCCACAGGCCGGCCGCGCCGCTGCGCGAGTGCTGGGTGGTGGAGATCAGGCCCTCGTCCGCCCAGTCGGTGTGGTAGTCGCCCCAGCTGGTGTTGACGAAGCCGGCCGAGGTGCTGGCATGGGCGCCGGTCGTGCCGGTCGCGAGCGCGGCCACCGCCAGGCCCGCGGCGGCGAAGGCCCGGGCGCTGTTTCGGACGGTCCGCGTGATCGTCTTGCTCATTTCCTGTTCCCCCGTGCGATGTGAGTTGTTCGTGTGCCGGAGCACGCCTGGAGGGTACCGGGTGACGGGAGTTGACGCTGTGTCGTGCATCACGTGACGGTGCGTCGGAGAATCGTGTCGCTTGACCTTGAGTGCACTCCAAGGGGCAGGCTGGTGCCCGTCGATCCGACCGCACGTCGGCGCCACGGGGGCCGGCACCAGTGAGGAGTACGTCATGCGCAACACCACGCTCGGCAGCGAGGGTCCCGAGGTCGGGGTCGTCGGCCTCGGCTGCATGGGGATGACCTGGGCCTACGACGTCCACAACCGGGACGACGAGACCTCGGTCCGGGTGATCCGGCAGGCGCTCGACCTCGGGGTCACGCTGATCGACACCTCCGACATCTACGGCCCCTACAGCAACGAGGAGGTGGTCGGCGCCGCCCTGGCCGGTGCGTACCGGGAGCGGGCGGTGCTCGCCACCAAGGTCGGCCTGGTGCCGGGCACCGGCGAGGAGCGGGTGCTGCGCAACGGCAGGCCCGAGCACATCCGGCGGGCGATCGACGACAGCCTGCGCCGGCTCGGTACCGACCACGTCGACCTGTACCAGCTGCACCGGGTCGACCCGGAGGTGCCGATCGAGGAGTCCTGGGGCGCGCTCGCCGAGGCGGTGGCGGCCGGCAAGGCGCGCCGGATCGGACTGTCCGAGGTGGGCGTCGAGGAGATCGAACGCGCCCGGGCCGTCCACCCGGTGGCGTCGGTGCAGAACGAACTGTCGCTGTGGACCAGGGACTCGCTGGCCGAGGTGCTGCCGTACACCGAGGAGCACGGGATCGCGTTCCTGCCGTTCTCGCCGCTCGGCCGGGGCTTCCTGACCGGCGGCATCGCCTCCTTCGACGAGCTGCCGGCCGACGACTTCCGCCGAGGGCTGCCGCGCTTCCAGCAGGACGCGCTGAAGGCGAACCTGGCGCTGGTGGAGCGGGTGCGGGAGGTCGCCGCGCGGGTCGGCGCGACGCCCGCGCAGGTCGCGCTCGCCTGGGTGGTCGCGCAGGGGCGGTACGTGCTGCCGATCCCGGGCACCAAGACGCCCAAGTACCTGGTGGAGAACGCGGCGGCGGCCGAGCTGGTGCTGTCGCCGGCGGACCTCGCCGAGCTGGACGCGCTGCCCGCGGCGTCGGGCGACCGCTACTGAGGGGGCGGGCGTCGCCGGGCGGGGGTCACCGGGCGGGGCAGGGAGTGGGGATCAGGGAGTGGGCGGGCGCTCCTGGACCCAGATCTGCTTGCGCCCGGTCTCGCCCGGCGCCCGCACCGGCGCGTCGACCGTCCGGTCGAGCCGGAAGCCGAGCCGACGGGCGACCGCGGCGCTGGCGGTGTTCGCCGGGTCGCAGTGGATCTCGACCCGGTGGATCCCGGGCAGGGCGAACGCCGCCCCGGTGAGGGCCCGGGCGGAGGCCGTGGCGATGCCCCGGCCGACGTGCTCGGTGCCGACCCAGTAGCCGATCTCCAGCGCGCCCGGGCCGATCCGGCGGTGCAGGCCGAACGAGCCGATCACCCGGCCGGGCTCGGCGTCCAGGCCGACCAGGTAGATGAAGTCGGTGCCGGCCTCCCAGGCGGCCATGCCGGCCTCGGTCAACTCGGCGGTGCGGGCGAGGGTGGGCGCCTCGGCGGCCCACTCCAGCCAGGGGCGCAGATGGTCCAGATCGGCCCGGACGGCGGCGTTGAGGGCGGGGCTCCGGTCGGGGGAGCGGCGGCTGAGCGTGATCCCCGCGGCCGGCCGCAGCAGTTCGGGCGGCCGGCCGGGGGTGGGTGCGTCGGGAGCGGGGGCGGGTACGTCGGGGGCGGGCGTGGGCGCGTCCGGAGCGGACGCGCCGGGCACGGACGACGGAAAGGGTCCGGACGCGGCCCCGCACGGCGGTGGCATGACGTGATTCATGACAGCGATTATGTCGACGTCCTGTACCTGTCACCACCGCCCGCCGCCGCTTACCAGGGCTGTCCGGGGGCGCGTCAGAGGCGGATCAGCACCTCGTCGAGCTCCTTGCGCCGCAGGTCCGGCACGCGCGCCCCCTCCGCGGGGTACCCCACCGGGATGACGTACGCGGCCCGTTCCTCCTGCGGCCGTTCGCACACCTCGTTGAGGAACTTCATCGGGCTGGGCGTGTGGGTGAGCGTGGCCAGCCCCGCTTGGTGCAGCGTGGCCAGCAGCAGGCCGACCGCGATGCCCACCGACTCCTTGGTGTAGTACGGGCGCGGCGAGTGCGGGCCCTTGTGCACCTCGAAGACCACGATCACGGCCGGGGCGTCCTCCAGGAACGGCTTCTCCCAGTCGGTGCCGATCGGCGCCAGTGCGGCCAGCCACTCCTCGGAGGCCCGGTGCGCGTAGAACTCGCGCTCCTCGGCCTCGGCGGCCTCCCGCAGCCGGCGCTTGCGCTCCGGATCGGTGATCACCACGAACCGCCAGGGCTGGACGTGCGCGCCGCTCGGCGCGGTGTTGGCGGTGCGGATCGCCCACTCCAGCACGCCGTCCGGGAGCGGCCGGGTCGAGTAGTCGCGGACGGTCCGGCGCTGCGCCATCACGTCGTGGAAGGACCTGCTGCGTGCCTCCGCCTCGTGGGCGGGCACGGTCATGGGGGTGAGCGGGACACTCGGGTAGGGCGTCCCCGCCACCGCGCTGTCGAGCGCTGTGCTGTCAACCATGGGCGACAGCACAGCACATGACGGCGGGCCGGGGAAGAGGTCTGGACCTCCTCCCCGGCCCGCAGTGGCTACGGAATCCGGGCTACAGCTCGCGGACCCGCCCGCCGCCGACCTCGATCCGCCGGTTCACCGCCACCGTGTCCAGCATCCGCCGGTCGTGCGTGACCAGCAGCAGCGTGCCGGTGTACGAGTCGAGCGCCGACTCCAACTGCTCGATGGCGACCAGGTCCAGGTGGTTGGTGGGCTCGTCCAGCACCAGCAGGTTCACCCCGCGCGCCTGGAGCAGCGCGAGCGCCGCCCTGGTCCGCTCGCCGGGGGAGAGGGTGTCCGCGGGGCGCAGCACGTGCACCGCCTTCAGCCCGAACTTCGCCAGCAGGGTGCGGACCTCGTCCGGCGCGAGCTCCGGGACGGCGGCGGCGAACGCCTCCAGCAGCGGCTCCCCGCCGAGGAACAGCCCGCGCGCCTGGTCCACCTCGCCGACGACCACGCCGGAGCCCAGCACCGAGCTGCCGGAGTCGAGTTCGAGCCGGCCCAGCAGGGCGGCCAGCAGGGTGGACTTGCCCGCGCCGTTGGCGCCGGTGATGGCGACCCGGTCGGCCCAGTCGATCTGCAGGTCCACCGGGCCGAGCGCGAAGTCGCCGCGCCGGACGGTGGCACCGCGCAGGGTGGCGACCACCGAGCCGGAGCGCGGCGCGGCGGCGATCTCCATCCGCAGCTCCCACTCCTTGCGGGGCTCGTCGACCACGTCCAGCCGCTCGATCATCCGCTGGGTCTGCCGGGCCTTGGCGGCCTGCTTCTCGGTGGACTCGGTGCGCATCGCGCGCCCGATCTTGTCGTTGTCGCTGGACTTGCGGCGGGCGTTGCGGACGCCGTTCTCCATCCAGCCGCGCTGCATCCGGGCCCGGGCCTCCAGGCCCGCCTTGGTGTCGGCGTACTCCTCGTAGTCCTCGCGGGCGTGCCGGCGGGCCGTGGCGCGCTCCTCCAGGTACGCCTCGTAGCCGCCGCCGAACAGCTTCACCTGGTTCTGGTGCAGGTCGAGCTCCAGCACCTTGGTCACCGTGCGAGCCAGGAACTCGCGGTCGTGGCTGATCACCACGGTGCCGGCGCGCAGGCCCTTGACGAAGGACTCCAGCCGCTCCAGGCCGTCCAGGTCGAGGTCGTTGGTGGGCTCGTCGAGCAGGAAGACGTCGTAGCGGGAGAGCAGCAGCGAGGCGAGGCCGGCCCGGGCCGCCTGGCCGCCCGAGAGCGCGGTCATCGGCAGGTCCAGGGAGATCTTCAGGCCGAGCGAGTCGGCGACCTCCTCGGCGCGGTCCTCCAGGTCGGCGCCGCCCAGCTCCAGCCAGCGGTCCAGGTTCTCCGCGTAGGCGTCGTCGGCACCGGGCGCGCCGTCCACCAGGCCCTGGGTGGCCTCGTCCAGGGCGGCCTGCGCGGCGGACACACCGGTGCGGCGGGCCAGGAAGTCGCGGACCGACTCGTCGGCGCGGCGCTCCGGCTCCTGCGGGAGGTGGCCGACGTTGGCGGAGGCGGGGCTGAGCCGCCGCGAACCGCCCTCGGGGGTGTCCAGGCCGGCCAGCAGGCGCAGCAGGGTCGACTTGCCGGCCCCGTTCACGCCGACCAGGCCGATCACGTCGCCGGGGGCGACGACCAGGTCCAGGCCGGAGAAGAGGGTGCGCTCGCCGTGGCCGGCGGCGAGGTCCTTGACGACGAGTGTGGCGCTCATGATGTCGTCGATTCTAGGCGGGCCGGGGAGCGCGCGGGGCGCGGGCGGGGGCGCGGGCTGGGCGGGTGCCGGGGAGTGGACCGGGCGGGTGCCGTCGGAGGTGCGTCGCCGGTGCCGCCGGAGACGCCGCCGGGGGCGGCGGCACACGGGGTGCCACCGCCCCCGGCGGGGGAGTTCAGCGGGTGACCGGGGTCACTTGCTCTTCTTGGAGAAGTACTCCAGCGCGTGCTGGGCGACGTCGTCCAGGTACGGGCCGGCCTCCCAGGTGTTGTCGGAGCCGCCGATGGAGGTGTCCGACACCAGCACCTGCTTGCCGTCCTTGGTGGTGAACCAGCCGCCGCCGCTGTCGCCGCCGCTGCCGTTGCAGCCGGTCATCAGCATGGTCGGGCGGGACGCGTCCATCGAGCGGCGGGCCGGCTTCCCGGCCTCGCAGTGCTCCAGCTCCATGCCGTCGAAGGGCTTGGCGGCCGGGTAGCCGTAGGTGCTGACCGAGGCGATCTGCTCGCGCGGGGCGTTGAACCAGACCGGCACCGAACCGCCGACGACCTCCTCCAGGGACTTGGCGCTGCCGTCCGGGTTGGCGACCTTGAGGATGCCGAAGTCGTACTGGCTCCACGGGCCGCCGTTCTCCGGGTCGGCCTCGGCCGTCCACTGCGGGGCGACCATGCCCGAGACGGCGCCCCACTCGCCGTACGGCTCGGCGTCGGCGAGGGTGCCCTGCTTGCCGGCGCTCACCGCGCCGCTGCTGTTGAAGGCCGGGGCGAAGGTGATGTTGGTGTGGTACTTGCCGCCCTTGCCGCCGTGCAGGCAGTGGCTGGCGGTCCAGACGAGGTTGCTCCGGCCCGGGTTGGCGGGGTCGGAGACGACCGTGCCGGAGCAGACGTAGTCCTGCTTGCCGTCCTGGAAGAACAGCTTGCCGTTGACGTGGGCCGGCTTGGCGAACGGGTGCGGGAGGGGCTTCATCTCGACCAGCTTCGGCTGCGGGTCGTTCTGGCTGCCGCCGCCGTTGCCGCCGGTACCGCCGCCGCTGCCGCCCGGCTGGGTGGGGGCGGCGCTGGTGGGCTGGGCCGCCGGCGGCTGCGCGGTGGGCTGGGCCGGCGGCTGGGTGGCGGGCGGGGTGGTCGGCTGGGCCGGCGCGGCACCGGTCGGCTGCGCGGTCGGCTGGCTGCCCGGGCCCGGCTTGTAGGGCTTGGCCTTGAGGATCTTCTGCAGGTCCCAGAAGCCCTTCACGGCCGGGGAGACGACGTTCTGCTGGGCCCACTTGTCCCAGTCGTCGAAGCTCCACTTCTTCAGCTCGTCGGCCGTCGGCAGCTTGATCGGCGGCAGACCGCCCGGCTTGTCGGTGGCGCCCGCGGTGGCCGCGGCGGTCGTCCCGCCGGGAGCCCCGGCGGGCGGTGCGGCGGCCGGGTCGCTGTTGTCCGGGCCGCACGCGGTCGCGACGACCATCGTCAGAGCGACGACGGAGGCGCCCAGCGCGGCACGCGTCGCCCGGGATATCGATGACATGATGTTCGGTTCCCCCTGTGAATGCACGCCACGGATGTGAGTGCCCGCCACCGACCGTGCGGCGGACGGGCCGCAGGTGTGACGGGAGTGGCAGGGGAGGAGTCTGCCATGCGCGGCGGACGGCTTCCGGCCGTCGGCCGTTCCGGGCCGGTGCTGTCACCGGATCGGCACGCGATCGGCACCGAAAAAACCGGTTGCACACCGCCGGGACGCCTCCGTAGCGTGATCCTCACCACCCGCCAGAACAGGAGAAGGCCGTTGCTCTACTGAGGTCCCGAGACACCGCCCCCGCCGTGCCGCAGCGCCTTCGCTGCCCTGCCGCAGCCCCAGTGCTGCCCGCGCGGTCCGTGAGTGTGCGAGTGCCCGACCTCAGTGGTGAGCCGGTCCGGCGTCCCCCGTCGCTCTGACGACCCGAGCCCCGTCCCGGCCCCCTTCCCGGTCCCGCCCGCACCCGCGGTGTCTCCCCGTGCCGTCCCACGACCACGTCCGGTGACCGGCCGCGTCCGGCAGACCCTCGGGAGGCCTCCATGGCACAACCCACCACTTCGCTCCTCTGCACCGACCTCTCCTTCGACTGGCCCGACGGCAGGCCCGTCCTCGACGGCTTCCACCTCGCCGTCGGCCCCGGCCGCACCGGGCTGATCGGGCTCAACGGCGCGGGCAAGTCCACCCTGCTCCGCCTGCTCGCGGGCGAACTCACGCCCACCTCCGGCACCGTGAGGGTGGCCGGCGAGATCGGCTACCTCCCGCAGGGGCTCACCCTGGACACCGGCCTGCGGGTCGACGAGGCGCTCGGCGTCCGGGCCGCGCGCGAGGCCCTGCACGCCGTCGAGGCCGGATCCACCGACCAGCGCCACTTCGACGCGATCGGCGACGACTGGGACGTCGAGGAGCGTGCCCGCGCCCTGCTCGACCGGCTCGGCCTGCGCCGGCTCGGCCTCGACCGCACCACCGGCGAGCTCTCCGGCGGCGAGGCCGTCCTGTTGCGGCTGGCCACCCTGCTGCTGCGACGCCCCGACGTCCTGCTGCTCGACGAGCCGACCAACAACCTCGACCGGGCCGCCCGCGAGCGGCTCTACGAGACGGTGGCAGGCTGGGGCGGGGTGATGGTGATCGTCAGCCACGACCGGGAGCTGCTCCAGCACGTCGACCAGATCGCCGAGCTGAGGGACGGCCAGGTCAGCTGGTACGGGGGCAACTTCGCCGAGTACGAGCGCACCGTCGCCGCCCAGCAGGAGACCGCCGAGCGGCTGCTGCGTCACGCCGAGGCCGATGTCCAGCGCCAGAAACGGGACTTGGTCGACGCCAGGACGCGGCTGGAGCGCAGTGCCAGCTACGGGAAGAAGCGCTCGGTCACCCGCAACGATCCGCACATCGTCGCCGGCAAGCTCAAACGCCAGGGCCAGGAGACCGCCGGCCGCGTCCAGGGCATGCACGCCGAACGGCTGGAGGAGGCCAGGCGCAAGCTCACCTCGGCCGAGGAGGCCGTCCGGGACGACGCCGAGATCCGGATCGACCTGCCCCGCACCGCCGTCCCGGCCGGGCGCACCGTGCTCACCCTGGAGCGGGTGCGGCTGCCGCACGGCATCACCGCGGAGCTCGACCTGCGCGGGCCCGAGCGGATCGCCCTGGTCGGCCGCAACGGCGCGGGCAAGACCACCCTGCTGCGCACCGTCGCCGGCGAACTGGCCCCGCTCTCCGGGGTGATCACCGCTCCGGTGTCGCTGCGGCACCTGCCGCAGCGACTGGATCTGCTCGACGACAAGCTGACCGTCGCGGGCAACGTCAAACTGTTCGCACCGAACGCGGGGGACAACGCGATCCGGGCCCGGCTGGCCCGGTTCCTGTTCCGCGGCGGGCGGGCGGACCAGCCGGCCGGCACGCTCTCCGGCGGCGAGCGGTTCCGGGCCACCCTGGCCGCGCTGCTGCTGGCCGACCCGCCGCCGCAGCTGCTGCTGCTCGACGAGCCGACCAACAACCTCGACCTGGCCAGCGTGCGCCAGCTCACCCAGGCGCTCGCCGCCTACCAGGGCGCGCTGATCGTCGCCAGCCACGACCTGCCGTTCCTGCGCGGCCTCGGCATCACCCGGTGGCTGGAGCTGGACGGCGAGTTGAGGACGGTGGATCCGATGTGACGGTCAGCGGGGGTCGGCCGGGACGGCTCCGGTCGCGTCCGCGGCGTCGGCTGCGTCTGCTGCATCGGCGGCGTCCGCAGCTCCGGCAGCTCCGGTGGAGAGAAGCCTGCGCGCCTCGGTCAGGGCCGAGTCGCGGCCCTGGCTCAGCTCCTCCGGCGTGAACACCGGGGTGCGGACGTTCGGCGGGATGCCCGGTCCGTCGAAGGTGCTGCCGGAGCGGGTGAGGAACTTCTCGTTCGGCAGGACGGCCACGAAGTCGGCCGAGACCGGCTTGAACATGATGTCGGAGAAGACACCCTGGGTGTTCTCGCCGATCCGGACGGGTGCGGGCCGCCGCTCCGCCATCGCCTGGGTGAAGGTCTCGCCCGCGCTGACGGTGGAGCCGGCGGTCAGCAGGGCGACCGGTCCGGTGTACCGGGTCGTGCCGGTGGCGGGGCGGACCACGCTCGGCTGCGGTCGGGTGAACCGGGTCGGGTCGGCCGGGTCGTTGCGGGCCACCTTGCGGTAGGCGAGGAAGGGCCGGTCGGTGAGCCGGGAGGCGATCCGCAGCCCCAGTTCGTCCGAACCGCCGCCGTTCAGCCGCAGGTCGACCACCACGCCGTTCAGCCGCCCGGGGTGCGCCAGGAGCAGGTCCAGCGCCTTGTCCAGCTCGGCGGCGTGGTCCTGGTAGGGGCCGTCCTCGACATAGCCGCTGAAGCCGCTGACCCGCAGGTAGCCGATGCCGCCCGGGAGTTCGCCGACCCCGAGTTGGCCCCGGCCGAAGGTCTGCTCGGGGGCGAGGAGCTGGGCGGCCACTGCCCGGGCCGACAACTCCCGGACTTCGTCGGTGGGCTCCGCGGTGCCCGGGCGCAGCCCGGCGAAGACGCCGGCGTACCCGCCGCCGGGGCGCTTGCGGCCCAGCGCGGTGTGCGCGTCGCCGAGCGGTTCCAGCAGGCCCACGAGGATCTTCTGCAGGTCGTCGGTCGTGGTCCGCGGGGTGATGCCGGCCCGCGCCTGCGCGCCCTTCGCGCGCCAGTCGATGCCCTTGGCGGCGAAGAAGGGGTAGTTGTCCTCGAAGGTCGCCCAGAACCGGTCGAAGGAGGCGAGCGCGTCCTGCGCGGCGGGCTGCCGGCACTGGGCCGGGAGGCCGCCGGGCAGCCGGGTGAGGTCCCTGGCGGAGGCGGCGCCGTCCTCCTGGTACACGGCCCGGTCGCGCCCCCGGGGCGTGACCGAGGAGGAGGCGTACGCCTTGCCGGTCTGGGCGTACCGGACGGTGCCGTCGCGTCCGGGCGCACCGATCTGCGTGCCGGAGTAGAAGCCCGGGGTGCAGCTGACCCGGGTCACGTCGTAGGTGGTGAAGGCCGTTCCGTGGATCTCGACGAGGATGCCGTACCCGTCTGTCTGCCAGACGCCCTCCAGCCGGTTGACGCCCGGCCGCCGTGCGTCGCCGTCCCCGTCGGGCGCGGCGCCGACGGCGCCCGCCGTGCCGACGGTCCCCGCCGTGACCGCGAGCGCGACCGCCGCGATCCCCGCCGCCCTGGCCGCCGCCCCCGCCCTGGCCGCCGCCCCCGCCCTGGCCGCTCCCGCCGTTCTCCGAGCCCCCGCCGTCCTCGTCGCTCCGGTCGCTGGCCTCCGCCGCGCGATACCCATGTCGTCCCCTGCCGTCCCCGGTCCGGGCGTCCCCCCGGCGGAACCTCTCCGCTGCCCGGGACCGACGGTACGGGCCCGATCGGTCACGGCACGTCAGCCTGCGGACCGGTCCCCACCGGGACCCCGGAGGTACGCTCCGGACCGCCCGGCTCCGACCTGCGGACCAGACGCTCCCCGAGTGCTGTCAGGGTTGTCGGCTCAGTGTCCAACTCCTGTGGGCTCCAGTACCATCGGCGCCATGCCAGCACTCAACATCGAGTACACGGAGCACGAACTCGCCGCCATCCGCGAGGCCGCCGCCGCCGACGGAAAGAGTGTCAAGGCGTATGTGCACGACCTGAGTGTGCGGGAGCAGCAGCGCCGGGTGTTCGTCTCGCACGCGGTGGCGTTCTGGAACGAGCACCGCGAGGAGTTCGACCGGGCGTTCCCGGAGGACGCGCCCGCCGCCTGAGCGGAGCCGTCACGGGAGGGGGCGCGATGACGTTGCCGCGCGTCGATCTGCGCTGGCTGCTCGACATCCAGGAGCTGGCCTCGCCCGAGGACCTCAGCGTGCGCGACTACTCGGCACTCCAGGCGGCCGTCGCACGGCACCGGGTGAACACCGCTCAGCTCGGCCACCGCGCCGACCCGGCCTGGTGCGCCGCCACCCTGATGCACACCATCGTGCTGCTGCGCCCGCTGCCGCTGCGCAACAACCTGTTCGCCTGCATGGCCACGGCCGCGTACATGCACGCGGCGGGCGAGGGCGTCGATCCGCCGTACGGGGCGCTGGTCGAGCTGGCCCGGGACATCGTGGAGGGGCGGGCGGACGTGTTCGCGGCGGCCGACCGGATCCGGTCCTGGCGGATCTGACACCGGACGGACAGGCGGACAGGCGGGCGGCCGGCCGGTCCGGCGCCGGACCGAAGCCGGCACCGAAGCCGGCACCGGAGCTGCCGTCAGACTCCGGCCGGAGCGGCGCCGTCGCGCGTCAGCCGGGCGCGGACCAGGGTCCCCAGCCGGTCGAGGCCGACCACGACGGCGGCCAGCACGACGAACTCGACCGTCAGCAGGGCGATCTGCCCCCAGACGTAGCCGTACCCCTTGGTGGTCGGGTCGAAGAAGAAGTACGGGTACGGCAGCGGGTAGTTGGAGAACAGCGCGTTGCGGACCAGCACCAGCGCCGCGTAGCCGAGCGGGAACGTCAGCCAGAGCGGGATGTCCCGCCAGGAGGAGGCGTTGCGCGGCCGGAACACCAGCCAGTCGACGATCACCAGCACCGGGGTGACGTAGTGCACGAAGAACGACGACCAGTGCTGGAGCTTGTCCGGCCCGTCGAACAGGCCGGGCAGCGGGTTGGCGCCGTGCTCCAGCAGGATGTGCGAGACCAGCCCGGTGATCAGGATGTACAGGGTGGCGGCGCCGCGCAGCCGGGGTGCGGGGGCGTCGGTGGTCCCGCGCTCGAGCATCCAGTAGACGGCGCCGATGAAGTAGCCGAGCACGATCACATTGCTCTGGACGGTGAAGTACACCAGCGGCGCGGTCTGGAGGCTCAGGCCGAGGGCCGTCGAGAGCACGATGCCGGCGCGCCACCAGAGCGCCGGGCTGGTCCGGACTGACATACGGCCACCAGTTCTTTCCGGGCGATACGGGAGGTATCGGACGTCGAAGGGAAGATCGCACTCTACCCGTGGGTCGGGTGGAGGAAAAAACGTTCCTCCACCTACCGGATTCCCTGTGGATGCCCGTGCGACATCCGACCGACACCTCGACGGGTGGCCCCGGGCACCGGCCCGCACCGGACTCAGCCCGGCAGGACGAAGCCCGACTCGTAGGCGGTGATGACCGCCTGGGTGCGGTCCCGCGCGCCCAGCTTGGCGAGCACGCTGCCCACGTGCGTCTTGATCGTCTCCTGGCTGAGCACGAGCTTCGCGGCGATCTCCCCGTTGCTCAGCCCCGCCGCCATCAGTCGCAGCACCTGGCCCTCGCGCTCGGTCAGCCGCTCGATCGGGGTACGGCTCCGCCCCGGGTCCGAACCCCGGCCGGGCGCCGGACGGGTGTCCCGCGCGGACGGCGCCCCGTACCGGAGGGCCAACTCGCGGACGGCGGCCGGGAACAGCAGCGAGTCGCCGCGCGCGATCAGCCGCACCGCCTGCACCATCTCCTCCGCGCGGGCCCGCTTCAGCAGGAAGCCGGCCGCCCCCGCCCGCAGCGCGTCGTACACGTGGTCGTCGTGCTCGAAGGTGGTGACCACCAGGATCCGGGGCGGCTGGGCCATCCCGCCGATCAACTGCTCGGTGGCCCGGATCCCGTCGATCCCGGGCATCCGGACGTCCATCAGCACCACGTCCGGCCGCAGTTCGCGCACCAGCGGCACCACCTCGGCGCCGTCGGCGGCCTCGCCGACCACGGTGAGGTCCGGTTCGGCCTCGATGACCACCCGCAGGCCGGTCCGCACCAGCCGCTCGTCGTCGGCGATCACCACCCGCACCGGACGGGTGCCGCCCGCCGACGCTCCCTCGGTACCGGCCGCGCTCCCCGACGTACTCCTCGAACCGTTCACCGCTGCTCTCCTCCCGTTGCCACCGGCAGCCGGACGGCCAGCCGCCACATCGTTCCGTCGTCCGTCGGCCCGGCCTCGCAGTCGCCGCGCAGCGCCGCCGCGCGTTCGTCGATCCCGCGCAGCCCGCGTCCGCCGCCGGGCCGGCCGGGCCGGAGCCGGTCGAGCGGATTGGTCAGCTCGATCCGGACCCACCCCTCGGCCAGCGAGACCCGCAGTCGGGCGGGTGCGGGCCCGGCGTGCCGCAGCACATTGGTCAGGCCCTCCTGGACGATCCGGTACGCCTCGCGGGAGAACCCGGGCGGCAGCCGGTCCAGGCCCGGCGCCAGCTCGGCGTCCACCGCCACCCCGGTCCTGGCGAGCTGCCGCAGCAGGTCGTCCAGCCCGGCGAGGGTCGGCCCGGCCGTCGCGGCCTCGCCGCGCTCCTCCTCGCGGAGCAGCCCCAGCACGGCGTCCAGTTCGGCGACGGCGCCCCGCGCGGTCTCCTCGATGGCGGCCAGTGCCTCCGCCGCGAACTCCGGGTCGGTGCGCAGCACCCGGGCGGCGGCCGAGGCCTGGATGCCGACGGCGCTCAGCGCGTGGCCGACCGAGTCGTGCAGTTCGCGGGCCAGCCGGTTGCGCTGGGCGAGCACGGTGGCCCGCCGTTCGGCGGCGGCCAGGCGCTCGTCCGGGGTCGGGCCGAGCAGTACGGGCGCCCAGCGGGCCAGCAGGCCGCCGAGGCCGGCGCTGGTGCCGACGATCAGCGCGAGCAGGGCGAGGCCGAGCACCGGCCCCGGCAGCGGTCCCGGTACGCCGTGGTCCTCCCAGAACCGCGTCAACTCCTCGAAGCCGGTGGGCCGGAGGACCAGCATCACCGCGAACGGCGTGCCGGTCAGCGTCATCCCGCTGACGATGCCGCCGAACGCGAGGTGCAGCACGAACCAGCCGGCCGTCCGCCGCCGGGCCGCCCAGGACCGGGCCGGTCCGGTGACCACCTCGCCCGCCCGGGCGGGTGCGCAGAGCGCCAGGGCGGCCGCCCCCTCCAGTGCCCGCACGGTCGGCACCAGCGCGGTGGCGGCGGCCATCGGGAGCGAGGTGGCGAGGGCGGCGAAGTAGAGCAGGACCTGGAGCGGGAGCCCCTTCTGCGGGTCGAGCGAGCCCAGCAGGACCGTCGACAGCAGCCAGTACGGCATCAGCAGCGCGCCGCCGAGCACCAGGTGCACCCACCGCAGCCGGGCCTGCCGCCCGAACAGGGCTCGCAGCGCGCGGCGGACGGGGCGCGTGCGCCGGCCGGTCGCAGTGTCTCCGCTGTGCTCCGCGTCCGTGCCCGCGCCCGTGTGCCGGTCGGCCCCCGCCCCCGTGATCATTGCCCAGACTCTACGTCAGCGGCCCGGCCGGACCGCGGGACCGCCGAGGCCCACGCGGTGTCCGGGACGGCGCGGGCCGAGGACCGCTCGGCCAGGGCGATCGCGCCCACCGCCAGGACCAGCAGGCCGGTCACCGTCTGCGCGGCCTCCACCAGGGTCATCAGGCCCGGCACCGCCCGCCGGGGGTCGGGTGCCACCGTGAACGTCCCGAACGCCACCAACTGCCAGGATCCCCAGCCGAACAGGGACCCGGCCGCCGTCCACACCACGGCCAGCGGTCCGCGCAGCCGCCACCCCGGACGGCCCCGGAACACCAGCAGCAGCAGCGCCGCTCCGGCGGCCACCGCCATCAGCGCCGTCACCCCGTCCATCACGGCCACGCCCCGGCCCCGGTACTCCTGCCACTCCAGCGGCAGCCCGGTCGTCCCCCCGCAGGCCCAGTACACCCGGGCCGCCACGACCCCGGCGGCGAGCACAGTGGCGACGCAGGCGAAGGCCCGCTGGGTGGTCAGGGTGGGGGAGCGGGGCAGGTCGCCGATCCGGTCGTGGCGCAGCAGCCCGGCCCAGCGCTCCCGCGCGTACAGCAGGAAGCCGGTGATCAGGGCCAGCCCCTGGACGGCGAACCCGCCGTACACCAGCGGGAACACCCAGCCGCTCGGCCCGTCGTCGCTACCGGGCGGCGTCTGGTCCGGGCCCAGCAACAGGGTGGAGAGCAGGAACAGCGGCAGGGCGAGCAGGACGGTCCCGAGCAGTCCGGTCGCGACCCACATCGGGAAGGCGACCAGTCCGGCCGGCGCCCGGCGTCCCCAGGGGCGGACGAAGGAGAGGGCGAGCAGGACGGCGACGGCGTCCATGCCGAAGGTCAGCAGGTTGACCAGCCACAGGTCGTCCATGGCCTCGGCGTCGCCGGCCCCGACCGGGTGGCCGGTGAGCCAGAGCAGCTTGAGACCGAGGTAGGGCACGGTCGCCGCGACGGCCGTCCAGGTCGCCGCGGTCCGGGCCCGGCCGACCGGTGCGGCGGCGCGGGGCGCGGTGGTCGCCGCGGCAGGTCGGGGCGCGGAGGCCGGTACGCCGTTCGGGGCCGGAACGGGCGTCGCGGCGGGCGGCGTGGCCGGGGCCGGTGTGCGGGGCGGGAGCATCGAGGTCATGTGCCCCACGGTCCCGCGGGCCCGGCGGCCCGCGCGTCCTCCGGAGACCGGATCCGCCTCCCCCGCCGGGGGGATCCGGGCGGGCCGAGACCGTCCCGGCGGACGAGGGCCGGAGGTCTTGTTACCGGCCAGTCGCTTGCCTATCATCGCGAGTGTGACAGCTTTACTGTCAGACTTCGTCGATCCTCGGAGGGGCCGTGGCGCCCGTGGGTGAGAGCGGTGTGCGCGGCGGTGGTGGCGGTGGTGCGGGCGGGCCGCTGGCCGGGGTCCGGGTGGTCGAACTCGCCGGGATCGGACCCGGGCCGTTCGCCGCGATGCTGTTGGGCGACCTCGGCGCCGACGTGGTCCGGGTGGACCGCCCCGAGCCCTCGCCGCTCGGCATCGAGCCGGTGTACGACCTCGCCAACCGCAACAAGCGTTCGGTGGTCGTCGACCTCAAGGATCCCGAGGGGCCGGGCCGGGCGCTCGACCTGGTGGCCCGCGCCGATCTGCTGATCGAGGGCTACCGGCCGGGGGTCGCCGAGCGGCTCGGGGTCGGGCCGGACGCCTGTCTGGCCCGCAATCCGGCGCTGGTCTATGGCCGGATGACCGGCTGGGGGCAGTACGGGCCGCTGGCCGCCAGGGCCGGGCACGACCTCGGGTACACGGCGGTGGCCGGCGTCCTCGGCCTCGTCGCCCCGACGGCCGCCGCGGCCGACCCCGACGGGCCGCCCGCCGTCCCCGCCAACCTGCTCGGCGACTACGCCGGCGGCTCGCTCTACCTGGTCGTCGGCCTGCTCGCGGCCCTCCACCACGCCCGTGCCACCGGCGCCGGACAGGTGGTGGACGCGGCCGTCGTCGACGGCGCCGCCCACCTCACCGCCGTCCTCCAGGGCCTGCTGGCGGGCGGCCGGTGGCAGGACCGGCGCGGCGTCAACCTCCTCGACGGCGGCGCGCCGTTCTACGCCGTCTACCCGGCCGCCGACGGTGGCCACCTCGCGGTCGGCGCGCTGGAGCCGCAGTTCTACGCCGAGTTCGCCCGGCTGCTGGAGCTCGGCCCGGACGCGCCCGGCCAGTGGGACACCGCCCGCTGGCCCGAGCTGCGGGTCCGGATCGCCGCGCGCTTCGCCACCCGTACCCGGGCCGCCTGGGAGGCCGTCTTCGCGGGGTCGGACGCCTGCGTGGAGCCGGTGCTGACGATGCGTCAGGCGCACGCGCACGAGCACCTGGCGAGCCGGGGGACGTACGTCGAGGTGGACGGCATCACCCAGCCGGCCCCCGCGCCGAGGTTCTCCGCCACGCCCGGCGCGCTGCGCCGCCCGCCGGCCCGCCCGGGCGCCGACACCGCCGAGGTCGCCCGCGACTGGGGCGTGCCCTCGCTCGCCGCCGAGCCCGCCGAGCCCGTCGAGTCCGCGGAGCCCACCGCGCCCGCCGGCCCGGCTGCCCGCACCCCCGCACCGCCGACCGCCTGAACCCGCCACCCTCCCAAGGAGTTTGCCGTGCAACGCGACCTCTTCACCGACGAGCACGAGGACTTCCGCGGCACCGTCCGGGCCTTCCTCGCCAAGGAGGTGCTGCCGCACTACGACCGCTGGGAGAAGGCCGGCATCGTGGACCGCGAAGCCTGGCTGGCGGCCGGCCGGCAGGGGCTGCTCGGCCTCGCCGTCGACGAGGAGTACGGCGGCGGAGGGAACGCCGACTTCCGCTACGCCGCCGTGCTGGCCGAGGAGTTCGCCCGGGCCGGGGCGTCCGGACTGGCGATCGGTCTGCACAACGACATCATCGGCCCCTACCTCACCTCGCTCGCCACCGAGGAGCAGCGGCGCCGCTGGCTGCCCGGGTTCTGCTCCGGCGAACTCGTCACGGCCATCGCGATGACCGAGCCCGGGACCGGCTCCGACCTCCAGGGCATCCGCACCCGGGCCGAGGACCGGGGGGACCACTTCCTCCTCAACGGCGCCAAGACCTTCATCTCCAACGGGATCCTCGCGGACCTGGTGATCGTGGTCGCCCGCACCACCCCCGAGGGCGGCGCCCACGGCCTCGGCCTGCTGGTCGTCGAACGGGGCATGCCCGGCTTCGAGCGCGGCCGCAACCTCGACAAGATCGGCCAGAAGGCCCAGGACACCGCTGAGTTGTTCTTCGAGGACGTCCGCGTCCCGAAGGAGAACCTGCTCGGCGAGATCGACCAGGGCTTCCTCTACCTGATGCGCAACCTCGCGCAGGAGCGGCTCACCATCGCCGCCGCCGCGATCGCCGGCGCGGAGTACCTGGTCGAGATCACCACCGAGTACGTCAAGGGGCGCGAGGCCTTCGGCCGGCCGCTGGCGAAGCTCCAGCACGTCCGCTTCGAGATCGCCGAACTGGCCACCGAGTGCGCCGTCACCCGCGCCTTCGTGGACCGTTGCATCACCGAGCACAACCGCTACGCGCTCACCCCGGCCGACGCCTCGATGGCCAAGTGGTGGGCCACCGAACTGCAGAAGCGCACCGCCGACCGGTGTCTCCAACTCCACGGCGGCTACGGTTACATGACCGAGTACCCGGTGGCCAGGGCGTTCACCGACGGTCGCATCCAGACCATCTACGGCGGCACCACCGAGATCATGAAGGAGATCGTGGGCCGCTCGATCCTCGGCTGAGAGCCCGACCGGCCCCCAGGCCCCCAGGCCCCCGGCCCCCGGCCGTCGCCTCGCCCTCCAACTGCCTTCCATCAGAACCAAGTTCTCAGTACCCCGCCCCGAAAGGCTGCCCACCGTGACCACCGAAGCGTACGTCTACGACGCGATCCGCACCCCGCGCGGCCGGGGCAAGGCCACCGGCTCGCTGCACGGCACCAAGCCGATCGACCTCGTCGTCGGCCTGATCCACGAGATCCGCCGCCGCTTCCCCGGGCTGGACCCGGCGGCGATCGACGACATCGTGCTCGGCGTGGTCAGCCCCGTCGGCGACCAGGGCTCCGACATCGCCCGGATCGCGGCCGTCGCGGCCGGCCTGCCCGACACGGTGGCCGGTGTCCAGGAGAACCGCTTCTGCGCCTCCGGCCTGGAGGCCGTCAACATGGCCGCCGCCAAGGTCCGTTCCGGCTGGGAGGACCTGGTCCTGGCCGGCGGCGTCGAGTCGATGTCCCGGGTGAAGATGGCCTCCGACGGCGGTGCCTGGTTCGCCGACCCGATGACCGCCTACGAGACCAACTTCGCCCCGCAGGGCATCGGCGCCGACCTGATCGCCACCATCGAGGGCTTCTCCCGCACCGACGTCGACGCCTTCGCCGCCGAGTCCCAGGCCCGCGCCGCCAAGGCCCAGGCCGACGGGCTGTTCGACCGGTCGGTGGTCCCGGTCCGCGACCGCAACGGCCTGGTCGTCCTGGAGCGGGACGAGTTCATCCGCCCCGGCACCACCGTCGAGACCCTGGCCGGGCTCAAGCCCTCCTTCGCCGCGATCGGCGAGGCCGGCGGGTTCGACGCCGTGGCCCTGCAGAAGTACCACTGGGTGGAGGCCATCGACCACGTCCACCACGCCGGCAACTCCTCCGGCATCGTGGACGGCGCCGCCCTGGTTGCCATCGGCAGCCGCGAGATCGGCGAGCGCTACGGGCTGCGGCCGCGGGCCCGGATCGTCTCCGCCGCCGTCTCCGGCTCCGAGCCGACCATCATGCTCACCGGCCCCGCCCCCGCCACCCGCAAGGCGCTCGCCAAGGCCGGACTGACCGCCGCCGACATCGACCTGGTCGAGATCAACGAGGCCTTCGCCGCCGTCGCCCTGCGCTTCGTCCGGGAGATGGGCTTCTCCCCGGAGCAGGTGAACGTCAACGGCGGCGCGATCGCCCTCGGCCACCCGCTGGGCGCCACCGGGGCGATGCTCATCGGCACCCTGATCGACGAACTGGAGCGGCGCGACCTGCGCTACGGCCTGGCCACCCTCTGCGTGGGCGGCGGCATGGGCATCGCCACCGTCATCGAGCGCGTCTGACCCGCGCCCCCGAGACCTCCTCCCCTTCCGGCCCCTTCAGGAGACCAGAACCCCATGAGCGACACCGGCGACACCACCACCATCCGCTGGGAGCAGGCCGAGGACGGCGTGGTCACCCTCGTCCTCGACGACCCCACCCAGTCCGTGAACACCATGAACGAGGCGTTCACCGCCGACTTCGAGACCGTCGTCGCCCGGCTGGCCGGCCTCGGCGCCACCGGCGGGCTGCGCGGAGTGGTGATCACCTCCGCCAAGAAGACCTTCTTCGCCGGCGGCGACCTGAGGATGCTCTCCGCCGCCCGCCCGGAGGACGCCGCCGCCGTCTTCGAGAAGTCGATGCGGATCAAGCGCGCCCTGCGCACCCTGGAGACGCTCGGCCTGCCGGTCGTCGCCGCGATCAACGGCAGCGCGCTCGGCGGCGGCCTGGAGCTCGCCCTCGCCTGCCACCACCGGATCGCCCTGGACACCCCGGCCGGCCGGATCGGCCTGCCCGAGGTCACCCTCGGCCTGCTCCCCGGTGGCGGCGGGATCGTCCGCACGGTGCGGCTGTTCGGCATCACCGACGCCCTGCTCAAGTTCCTGCTGGAGGGCCGCCAGTACCGCCCGGCGCAGGCCCTCCAGCACGGCCTGGTCCACGAACTCGTCGTCACGCCGGAGGAGTTGACCGAGCGCGCGCACGCCTGGATCGAGGCGAACCCGGCCCCGGTCCAGCCCTGGGACGTCAAGGGCTACAAGATCCCCGGCGGCACCCCGAGCACCCCGGCCTTCGCCGCCAACCTGCCCGCCTTCCCCGCCAATCTGCGCAAGCAGCTGGCCGGCGCCCCCTACCCGGCGCCGCGCAATGTGCTCGCCGCGGCCGTGGAGAGCGCCCAGGTCGACGTCGACACGGCGATGGCGATCGAGGCCCGCTACTTCACCGAGCTGGCCTGCGGGCAGACCAGCAAGAACATGATCCAGGCCCTCTTCTTCGACCTCCAGGCGGTCAACTCCGGTGCCGGGCGGCCCGCTTCGGTGGAGAAGCGGACGGTCCGCCGGGTCGCCGTGCTCGGCGCCGGGATGATGGGCGCCGGCATCGCCCACACCTGCGCCGAGGCCGGGATCGAGGTGCTGCTCAAGGACGTCACCGTCGAGGCCGCCGAGCGCGGGAAGGCCTACTCCGAGGGCCTGCTGGCGAAGGCGGTGGCCCGGGGCCGTCGCACCGAGGCGCAGCGCGACGAGGTGCTCGCCCGGATCACCCCCACCGCCGACGCCGCCGACCTGGCCGGCTGCGACGCGGTGATCGAGGCGGTCTTCGAGAACCCGGAGCTCAAGCACAAGGTGTTCCAGGAGATCGAGGGGATCGTCGCCCCCGACGCGCTGCTCTGCTCCAACACCTCCACCCTGCCGATCGGCCTGCTCGCCGAGGGCGTGCAGCGCACCGCCGACTTCATCGGGCTGCACTTCTTCTCGCCGGTCGACAGGATGCGGCTGGTGGAGATCATCCGCGGGCCGCAGACCGGGGACGAGGCGCTGGCCCGCGCCTTCGACCTGGTCCGGCAGATCGGCCGGACCCCGATCGTGGTGAACGACTCGCGCGGCTTCTTCACCTCGCGCGTGATCGGCCAGTTCATCAACGAGGGCGTCGCCATGATCGGCGAGGGCGTCGAGCCGGCCAGCGTCGAGCAGGCCGCCGCCCAGGCCGGCTACCCGGCCAAGGTGCTCTCGCTGCTCGACGAGCTGACCCTCACCCTGCCGCGCCGGATCCGCGACGAGTACCGCCGCGCCGTCGAGGCGGCCGGCGGCGCGTGGACCGCCCACCCGGCGGACGCGGTGGTGGACCGGATGGTGGACGAGTTCGGCCGCCCCGGCCGCAGCGGCGGCGCCGGGTTCTACGACTACGACGAGAACGGCACCCGGGGCCGGCTCTGGCCCGGCCTGCGCGAGCACTTCACCCGCGCGGAGGTGGACATCCCGTTCGAGGACCTCAAGGAGCGGATGCTCTTCAGCGAGGCCCTGGACTCCGTCCGCTGCCTGGAGGAGGGGGTGCTCACCTCGGTCGCGGACGCCAACGTCGGCTCCATCCTCGGCATCGGCTTCCCGGCCTGGACCGGCGGCGTGCTCCAGTACATCAACGGCTACCCGGGCGGTCCGGCCGGTTTCGCGGAGCGTGCCCGCGAGCTCGCCGCCGCGTACGGGGAGCGGTTCGCGCCGCCCGCGCTGCTGGAGCGGATCGCCGCCGAGGGGCGCACCTTCACCGACTGACCCCCGCCCTCCTCACCCGGGCGGGGCGGTCCGACCGTCCTCGGCGGCCGCCTCGCCCAGTTCCTCCCGCAACGACCGCTGGAACGCCGTGACCAGCGCCTGCGCCACCATCGGCTGGATGTGGTCGGTGAGCGCCTTCATCCGTTCCACGTCGTCCGGTGCCGGCTCGCTCTCCCGGTACGGCTTCCAGACCGTCTCCCGGAACAGCCGGTGCAGCTCCCGCGCGGTCGCCCGGCTGTGCTCCACCACGACCGCGCGGGCGGCCAGCAGGGTCTCCAGCGGGATCGGCACGTCCAGGATCCGTACCCCCAGCGGCAGCAGCCCCGCGTCCACCCGGAACACCTCCGGGTCCGCCGTCCGTTCCACCGCCCCCATCGCGGCCAGCCGGTCGACCTGCTCCTCCGACAGCCGCCGCCCGGCCCGCCGCTCCACCTCCTCGCGACCCGCCTCCTCCGGCACCTCGGGCGTCCACGAGGCCACCAGCGCCCGGTGGATCGCGAGGTCCAGCGGGGTGGAGTCCTGCGGCAGCCGCGCCAGGTACCGCTCGATCGCCGCCAGCGTCAGCCCCTGCCGCTGCAACTCCTCGATCAGCCCCAGCCGGTCCAGGTGCTCGGCCCCGTACCACCCCACCCGCCGGGCCCCCAGCACCGGCGGCGGCAGCAGCCCCTTCGTCCCGTAGAACCGCACCGTCCGCACCGTCACCCCCGCCCGCGCCGCCAACTCGTCCACCGTCAGCCGCACCTCCACCCCCGCCTCCCACCTCGTAGCACCATCACTGTGACAGCGCCAGTGTGACACCACTGTCCCACCCGGTCCACGCCCGCGAACGCCCTCGGGCCCGGACTCCGAGGTCGGAGTCCGGGCCCGAGGGCGTCCTGAGCGGTGCGGGGCCGCGGCCTCAGGCGGCGAGGTCGGGGTGGTGGCGGCGGGTGACCTCGGGGTGGGCGCGGGTGTAGCCCTTCCACTCGTTGAAGCCGAAGTCGGCGTAGAGGGGGTTGGCCGGGTCCTGGGTGGCGCCGGGGGCGTGGTGGGCGAGCGGGAAGTCCAGCGGCTCGATGTGGGCGTCCAGGCGCGGGTTGTAGAAGAACGGGACGGAGTAGCGCTCGCGGGCGCCGGGCGGGCTCACCACGCGGTGGCTGGTGGCCTTCAGGTAGCCGTCGGTGGCGACCTCCAGCAGTTCGCCGAGGTTGACCACGAAGGCGCCCGGCATCGGCGGGACGTCCAGGAAGGAGCCGTCGGCGCGCTGCACCTGGAGGCCGCCCACGGTGTCCTGGAGGAGCAGGGTGATGAAGCCGTAGTCCTTGTGGGCGCCGACGCCCTGGCCGGCGCCGTCCGGGGCGGTGCCCGGGTAGCGGACCAGCTTGAGCCGCAGGTGCGGGTGGCCGGCGAAGGCGTAGTCGTAGAACTCCGGGCGGGCGCCGATCGCGGTGAGGAGTTCGTGCAGCAGCGTGCGGGCGACGGAGCCGAGCCGGTCGATCCAGGTCAGGGCGGCGTCGCGCAGCGCGGGCAGGGCCGCCGGCCACTGGTTGGGGCCCTCCAGCCACCAGTAGGCGGGCTCGCCCGGGCCGGGGACGTGCGGGGGCAGTTCGGCGCCGATGTCGAGCTGGTCGCGCCAGTCCTGGCTGCCGCCGGTGCGCTCGTCGCCGGTCCGGGTGTAGCCGCGGTAGTGCGGCGAGTTGAGGTTGGCGACGGCGAGGCGGTCGGCCTCGGGGAGGGTGAAGAAGGCCCGCATGGCGTCGGTGAGGGCGTCCGTCTCGGCCGGGGTGACCCCGTGGCCGACGAGCTGGAAGAAGCCGACACCGGTGGCGGCGGCCCGGAGCGCGTCGTGCAGCCGGGTGCGGTCCGCCGGGCTGCCGTGGGCGAGCGAGAGGTCGATCACCGGGAGGGCGTCCTCGGTGGTCGGGAGGTCGGCCGAGGTGGTGGTGGGGTGCTGCTGCGACATGGATGACATCCGCTGGGTCTCGTCCCGGCCGGCTCCGGTGGTGACCGGGAATGCCGGGGACGCGCGCCTGGTGCGGCGGCTGTGCCCGGGGCCGGGGAGGGGGGACGCGGCCGGTGGGGGCCGCGCTGAGGGTGGGGTGCGAGGTTCAGCTGGAGCGTCGACAGGACATGCTGGTCACGCGGAGCAGGTCCACGTGGCGACGGCGAACGAGTATGAGCACGTCACCAGCCTAGATCAACCGTTCGGGTGGTGGTGCCGGGGGCTGGGTGCTATGGCATGGGCATGCCGAGATAGTGCTCCCGCCGCGCCGTCCCGGCAAGGGGTGGGGCGGACGGATTCCGGCGGACCGGGTCGGTCCGCCGCGAAGGCGCTTGACCTCAAGCGAGCTTCAAGTTCCATGATTGTCCGCATGACCAACGCACTCATGAACGCCGGTTCCGTCGAGGCCGAGATCGCGGCCGTCCAGCAGGTTGTCGCCACCGTCCAGCACGCACAGGTCAACGAACTCCCGGAGGTGTTCATCGACCTCTTCCGGGAGGACGCGATCTGGACCACCGGGCACGGCAAGGTCCTCCTCGGCCGGGACGCGATCGCCGAGTTCACCCGCAAGGTGCTCCCCGGGGCCTTCGCCGGCACCGGCCGGACCGCCACCTACGAGGTGGCGCACGTGTTCTTCGTCCGCCCCGACGTGGCCGCCGTCAAGGTCCGCCAGCGGTACTTCGACGCCGCCGGCGAGCAGGTCGGCGACGAGGGCAGCCCGCTCTACGTGATGGCCAAGGAGGACGGCCGCTGGCTGCTGACGGCCAATCAGAACACCGTGGTGGTGCCTGAGTAGAGGCGCCTACCGGTGCCGGAGGTAGGCGGCCGCGGTCGCGCGGAGCCGGTCGTGCAGGCCGTCGTACGCCCGGGTGCGGCCCAGCAGTGCCTTGGGCAGCTTGGCGGCCATGGTGTAGTTGGTGTCGCACACATTGGCCGCCGGGGCCAGGCCGGCCTGGCTGACCAGCTGGTAGGCGTCCAGGGTGTCCAGGCCGAGCAACTCCCCGGTCCAGCCGACGAGATCGTGCTGGCTGATCCGGAAGGCGTCCTCCAGGGGGCGGGCCGAACCGGTGGAGATCAGGTAGCGGTCGTCCTCCAGCCGCGGCCAGGCGGGCCCGTCGCCCTTGATCAGGTCGACCACGACCGTGGTGCGCATCGCCGTCTCGACCGCCGTGCCGCACACCTCGCCCTCGCCCTGGCGGGCGTGGCCGTCGCCGACGGCCAGTAGCCCGCCGGGCACGTTGACCCGGAAGTAGGCGGTGGTCCCGGCCCGCATCTCGGGGGTGTCGAGATTGCCGCCGTGCGCGCCGGGCGTGATCGACATCAGGGTCTCGCCGCCGGCCGGGGCGACGCCGACCGTGCCGTGCATCGGGTCGAGCGGCAGGTCGACGGTGAAGTCGCCGACCCGGGCCCGGAACCGGCAGGTCCCGGCCGCCCGGTCCAGCTCGTACACCCAGACCCGCTCCTCCAGCGGGGCGTGCAGCATCGCGGTGCTGTGGGTCGCGGTGAGCGCGCCGAAGTGCGGGAAGGTGCTGGAGATCCCCCAGTCCCGGGCCGGGGTGATCTCCGCGAAGTGCACGGCGAGGGTGTCGCCGGGCTCGGCGCCGGCCACCGCGATCGGCCCGGTCACCGGGTTGAGGTACGGGAACTCGCAGACCTCGCTCGGCAGGTCGCCGGTGCCGCGGACCCGGCCGCCGAAGCAGTCCTCGGTGGTCAGCTCGACGATCGTGCCCGGCCGGACGGTCAGCAGGGGGCCGCGGCCGCCGAAGGTGTAGGCGTACTCGTCGGGGGTCGGGGAGAGGGTGACGACGTCGGGCAGGCTCACTGGTTCTCCTTGCTGAGGGGCGAGTCGGGGGAGGACGAGTCGGGGGAGGACGGCTGGTCGGTGGCGACCGCCGTCAGGTTCGGCCGGCGGCCGGAGAGCATCAGCCCGGCCAGGACCAGCCCGCCGATCGCCAGCCAGACGAAGCCGAGCCGCTGGGCGGCGATGTCCGCGTTCACGACCACGTACGCCAGGATGGCGAATCCGGCGGCCGGGGCGAGCAGATGGCGCCACCAGTCCCGGCTGCGCCGCCGCACCAGGTAGTGCACCACCACGGAGACGTGCAGGACCAGGAAGGTGGTCAGCGCGCCGAAGTTCACCAGCGTGGACAGCAGGGTGATGCCGTCCTCGCGGGAGGCCGTCCAGAGGCCGAGGACGAGCGAGACGCCCGCCGTCAGCAGGGTGGCGTTCACCGGGACGCGGCGGCTCGGGTGGATCTTGGCGAGGAAGGCGGGCAGCTGCCGGTCCCGGGCCATCGCGTACAGCAGCCGGGAGGTGGCGGCCTGGGCGACCAGGGAGTTGGCGAAGCCCCAGGCGACGGCGGTGGCGGCGGCCGTCACGGTGGCGAGCCAGCCGCCGGCGGCGACCCGGGCGGCGTCGTAGAAGGCGGTGCCGTCCGGATCGCCTTCGGTGATCAGCGCGTTCGGGTCCGGGACGAGCAGGGAGGCGATCCAGGTCTGCGCGATGAACAGCGAACCGGCGAGCAGCAGGGCGGCGATCATCGAGCGGCCGATGGCCCGGGTGGAGTCCCGGTTCTCCTCGGAGAGGGTGGAAATCCCGTCGAAGCCGAGGAAGCTCAGCACCGCCACCGAGACCGCGCCGAACACCAGACTCCAGGAGAACGTCTGGGAGTTGTAGACGGGCGTGAAGTCGAAGCCGCGGCCCTTGCCGGCGGCCAGCGCCGCCAGGCCGAAGCCGACGAAGACGAGCAGGACCAGCAGCTCGCCCACCAGCATGACCTTGTTGACCTTCGAGGTCATCTCGACGCCCAGGTAGTTGACGGCGGTGTTGAGCAGCACGAAGCCGACCAGCCACAGCCAGACCGGGACGGCCGGCACCAGGGAGTTCATCGCCACACCGGCGATCAGGTACAGCAGGCCGGGCACGAGGACGTAGTCCAGCAGGATCATCCAGCCGGCCAGGAAGCCGACCGGGGCCGCGATGCCGCGCCCGGCGTAGGTGTAGACCGAGCCGGCCATCGGGAAGGCCCGCGACATCTGGGCGTAGGAGAGGGCGGTGAACATCATCGCCACCATCCCGAGGCCGTACGCCAGGGCGACCATGCCGCCCGAGCCCTGGAAGACGCTGCCGAAGATGCCGAAGGGGGCGATCGGCACCATGAAGACCAGGCCGTAGACCAGCAGGTCGGTGAAGCGCAGGGAGCGGCGCAGCTCCTGGCGGTAGCCGTAGCCCTCGATGCCGGCCGGCTCGGACGGGTCGGCGGGGCCGGAGGAGGCGGCGGGGTCGGAGGGCGGGGCGGGTGCTTCGGACATGGGGGGCTCGCTTCCGTGACGACCCGGGGTGGTGGTGGGAGACACTAGAGCCAGTTATTTCCAAATGGAAGGGTTATGTGCGAGCTCGTCGGAGGACTCCGCCGTTCACGGCAGGACCGTGAACCCCAGCCCCTCCGCCCGCGCCAGGTGCACCCCCTCCCGGGCCGGTCCCAACGGGGCCCGCGCCCACGCCCGCCGCACCGCGGGCCCCTCCCCGCGCAACAGGCGCGCCGCCGCCCGCGCGAGCCCCCCGTCCGCGACCAGCTCCCCGCGGGCCGCCAGCGCCGCCACCAGGTGCAGCCCGTCGTAGAGACCCACCGCGTACGCGTCCAGCACCGGCGCGTAGGGGCCGAACACCGCCCGGTGCCGCTCGGCCAGCCGCACCCGCCGCTCCTCCCCGAGGCTCGCGAACGACGGCATCGCGGCGTACAGGGTGCCGGTGGTGTCCCCGCCGTACGCGAGCAGGCTGTTCTCCTCCAGCGCGCCGGACAGCCGCACCAGCCGCCGGTCCAGGCCGGTGCGGCGCAGCGCCCGGTTGAACCGCACCAGGTCGGCGCCGATCAGGCTCAGCAGCAGCGCGTCCGCCCGCAGCGTCCGCAATGCGTCCAGCAGCGGCTCCAGCCCCCGTTCGGCGGTCCCGAACGGCAGGTGCCGGTCCAGCACCACCCGCGCCCCGGCCCGGGCCACCGCCGCCCCGGCCGCCCGGTGCACGGCGCGGGGCCAGATGTAGTCGTTGCCGACCAGCGCCCACCGGCGCAGCCGGTGCTGCCCGGTGATCCGTTCGACCACCCCGGCCAGCTGGCGGGCCGGTTCCGCCCCGGTGCAGACGACGCCCGGCAGCCGCGTCCCGCCCTCGTGCGGCGGGGTGAACACGTACGCCGCCCGCCCGGTGGTCACCGTCTCCACGGCCCGGTGCACATCGCTGGAGTGGCAGCCCGCCACCGCGTCCACCGCCCCGGCGTCCAGCAGCTGCGCCACCTCCCGGGCCACCGCCTCCGGCGGGCCGCCGCCGTCCACCAGCACCAGTTCCAGCGGCCGGCCGCGCACACCGCCGCCGGTGTTCACCTCGTGCGCGGCCAGCAGCGCGCCGTCCAGCGCCGAGGGCCCGGTCAGCCCGAGCGGGCCGGACTGCGGCACGACCAGGCCCACTCTCAGCGCCGGCGCCTCGCGGGGGAGGTACAGCGCGTCGAGTGGCTCCAGCAGCTTCACATCGGCGCCCATGGCTTGCGAGTATCGTCATGGCAGCCGGTCCGGCCAAGCGGGCCCGGGCAGGTCGGGCGGGACGACGGGACCGGCCGCGGGACGAACGACGGGGAGAGCGAGACGGCCATGACACCACCAGCCACCCCCGACACCTCGGTCCCGGACGCCTCGACGCCCGGCACCTCGGCCCCCGCCGCCGTCGACGAGCCGCTGCTGATCGAACTCCTCACCCTCGCCCAGCGCCGGCTGGCCCGCGACCTGGCCGCCCGCCTGGAGGCCGAGGGCTGCACGCTGGACCAGTGGCGGGTCATGCGGTGCCTCACCGACGACACCGGCCGCTCGATGGGCGACCTCGCCCAGGCGCTGCTCATCCCGCAGGCCAGCCTCAGCCGCATCGTCGACGCCCTCACCGAGGCGGGCCTCGCCTACCGCCGCCAGGACGAGCAGGACCGCCGCCGGATCACCGCCCACCTCTCCCGGCGCGGCCTGATCCGCCTCGAACGCCTCGACGCCCTCGCCGCCGCCCACGACGCCGCCGTCCGCACCGCCTGCGGCACCCCCGACCCGGGCCTCCTCCTGCGCCACCTCGCCGAGGCCTGACCGGCCGGTCCCGAAGAGGGCCGGTGAGGAGGGCGTTTGACGAACCGGCAGTCCGGGCTGCATCGTGCGGGGTCGAATCAGTGTTCCGCTCCGGGGGAGAATCGTTCATGCCTTCCGACCGTGCCGTCGTCGCGGCTCTCGCCGCTCTGGGCCTGGCCCTCGCCGCGACGGCCTGTGACGACGCCAAGGACTCCACCGCGGCCGCCGCCGCGTCGAGCCCGGCCTCGCCCGGCCCGACCGAGCGGGTCGCCTCGATGACCGGGAAGCGCCTGCTGGACAAGGGCCGCGAGGCGTTCGGCAGGGTCTCCTCGGTGCGGATGACGGGATTCGCGGTCGACGAGGACGACGGTCGGAGGACCGACATCCAGGTCGCCGCCGACCGGAAGGGCCAGTGCGTGGCCAAGGTCGAGGTGGAGAGCAAGGGCCAGTTCGAACTCGTCCGTACCGAGGGGAGGATGCTGTTCCGGCCGACGGCCGCGACGTTCACCGCGCTGCGGGGTCCGGCGGTCGCCGAACGCTACAAGGACCGCTGGTTCACGATCTCCCCGACGTCGGAGTACGCCTCACTGGGCGGGGTGTGCGACCTGGTGTGGACGGTGCCCTTCGGCGAGCCGGACACCTCGTGGAGCACCCTGGCAGGTGAGCCCGGTACGGTCGGCGGCCGGGCGAGCATGAGCGTCGAACTCCGCTCCAAGGACGCGGGCGAGCTCATCACCCACCTCGCGGCGGAGGGCGCCATGGTGCCGCTGCGGGTGGCGGACGGATGGGGCGAGTCCGCGGGGAAGAAGATGACCCTCGACTTCACCGACTACGACGTGCCGGTCGTCCTGCCCGCCTTGCCCGCCGGGTCGGTCGTCGACGGCGACCTTCCGGCGAAGGCCGCCGCCTGACCTGCCCGGCCGGGCGCGCGTCAGGAGGCCTCAGGGTGTGTCGCCCGGTCGGTCGCCCTTCCCGCCCGCCGAGGCGTGCGGGAAGGGGCAGCCGCCCGAGGAGGGGGTGTCCTCGAAGGTGCCCAGTTCGCTGATCCGGTAGCCGTGCGGGTAGCCGGGGTAGCTGCGGACCTGCCAGCCGTCGCGGCCGAGGTGCGGGCGGCGGCGGGGCGGGAGCAGGCGGACGAAGCGGCCCCGCAGTCGCATGCCCGCCCGTACGGCGTGCCGCAGCGGTGCGGAGGGCGCCGGGTAGCCGAAGGCCTCGCGCAGCGGGTCGTCGAGCAGGCAGAGGGAGGAGAGCCGCATCGAGGAGCGCAGCGGCGCCGGGTACCAGGAGGCCATCAGGCCGAGCGTCGAGTCGGAGACCGCCCGGCCGCCCTCGTCGAAGGCGAAGTGCTCGCGCTCGTAGTCGTCGAGCAGCCGCTCGAACTCCTCGTAGGTCTCCGGGAGGTCGACCAGGCCCATGTGCCGGCCCAGCTCGCGGTAGTAGTTGACGCTCGCCCGGATCTCGTGGAACGACAGCCGCCGCCAGCCGTAGTCGTCCATCCAGCGCTTGGGCGTCACCACGAACGTGGACAGCACGTAGCGGTAGTCGGCGTCGGAGATGTCGTACCGGCGGTGCATCCCGTTCATCCGGCGGATCGCCTCGCGGCCCTGCGAGGAGTCGAAACCGTGCTCGATCACCGCCTCCAGGATCAGCACCGTGTCGTCGTAGCGCTTCTGCGTGCGCCGGGTGAACTCGCCGGTCCCGGCCAGCAGTCGGCCGATGCTGGGCACCGCGTAGGTGCGGTAGAGCGCGAAGCTGAGCGACTGGGTGTAGTCCCACGGGAACTCGTACCAGCTGCTGATCCGGTAGATCTCGGTGAACTCGGTCTCCGGGTCCATGCGCTGAATCTTCTTCAGCCAGTCGTATCGCTGCACGGAGCCCGACCCTAGAGTCCTGCTCACGGCCGGGTCAACGGCACCTCCGCCGGGGTCCGGCGGGCCCGGCGGGGGCCGCGAAAAGATTTTCCCGGATTCCCGGCCGGTGATGTCGAGACCGCGCGGCCGGCTCCGACCCCTCGGTGCAGGCCCACCACGAACGAGGAGCGCGACCGTGAAGTACATGCTGCTGATGCAGTTCAGCAAGAAGGACGTCGACTTCCCGAAGGTCGAGGACTGGCCGCTGGAGGACGTCCGGGTCCACGTCCAGTACATGCGGGACCTGAACGCCGAGCTGGCCGGCACCGGTGAACTCGTCGACGCCCAGGGGCTGGACACGCCGGAGACCGCCCGGATCGTCCGGGCGCAGGGCGGCGGCCTGCCGGTGGTGACCGACGGGCCGTTCGCCGAGAGCAAGGAGTGGCTGGCCGGCTGGTGGATCGTGGACTGCGGCACCCAGCAGCGGGCGATCGAGATCGCGGCCAGGGTCTCGGCCGCCCCCGGGCCGGAGGGGAAGCCGCTCGGCATGCCGGTCGAGGTGCGCCGGATCATGTCGGAGTCGCCGGTCGAGGTGTGAGCGCCGACGCGTGAACGCGGTCCGGCCGGTCCCACCACCCCCGTGGGCGGGTCCGGCCGGACCGCGCGGCATCGGTCGGACGGCGCTTGCGCCGGGTGTCAGAGGCGCCCGGCCGCGCCCTCCGCCGCGCCCTCCGCCGCGTTCTCCGCCGTGCCCTCCGCCGCCGTCCGGGCGGCCCGCTCGACCCGGGCCCGGTGGGCGGCCCACCAGGCCGCGTCGCCCGGGGCCGTGTTCTCGCCGTCCCGGCGCTGCCCGGTCGCGCCGTCGACGAGCTCCCGCACGATGTCGGCGTGCCCGGCGTGCCGCTGGGTCTCGGCGGTCATGTGGACGAGGCTGTGGTGCAGCGTCACCGCCCTGCGGTCGCCCCACGGCACCCGGCCGACGGCGTCCAGCGGCAGTGCGGCGATGGTCTCGTCCGCGTGCGCGCAGGCCGCGCGGTACTGCCCGACGATCAGCTCCCGGCTCTCCTCGGGGGTGGCCCAGAAGTCCGCGTTCGGTTCGGCGTCCCCGGTGATCCACGGGCGGGGCGCCTCGAAGGGCCGCCCGAAGGTCTCCCCGAAGTAGAGGGCCTCCGCCGCCGTCGCGTGCTTGACCAGCCCCAGCAGATTGGTCCCGGTCGGTGTCAGCGGGCGGCGGACGTCGTACTCGGACAGCCCTTCGAGCTTCCACAGCAGGGCGTCCCTGGCGTCCTGGAGGTAGGTCCGCAGGTCCCTCTTGAACGCCGCCGGTCCGGAGGACGTCCCGGGAGGGCCGGCGGCGGTCCCGGTCCGGACGTCGGTGTCGGCCTCGGTGGCGGCCTCGGTGTCGGTGTCGGTCCTGGTCTCGGTCATGGCGGCCAGTCTTCCGCCGCCGCCCGGCCCGTTCACCGGGTTTTCCGGCGGCGGGACCGGGGCGCGCTCACTGCGCCGCGACGGGCAGCAGGCCGCGCTCGCCGAAGACCTTCTTGGCGACGAACGTGGCGTTCAGGGCCTTCGGGAAACCGCAGTAGCCGGTGGTGTGCAGCAGCACCTCGGTGATCTCGGCGGGCGTGAGGCCGACATTGAGGGCGGCGTTGAGGTGGACCTCCAGCTGCGGTTCGCAGCCGCCGAGCGCGGTGAGCATGCCCAGGGTCACCAGCTGCCGGTCGCGGGGTTCCAGCCCGGGGCGGCTGTAGATCTCGCCGAAGCCCCAGGCGACGATCTGGTGGGCGAGTTCGGGGTGCACGTCGGCGAGCGAGTCGACCACCCGCTGCCCGGCCTCGCCGTCGACGGCGGTGAGGACGGCCAGCCCCCGGTCGAACCGCTCCTGCCTGGTGCTGCCTGTCTCGGTGCCGGTGCTCTCGGCGCTGCTGCTGTTGGTGCTGTCGGTGCTCATGGGGTCTCCGTTCCCTGGGCGTCCTCGGTGTGCGGTGCTGCCGACCGTACGACTTGGAGTGCACTCAAGGTCAACCATCTCCGCCGCCGCGCCGGGCCGGCCCGTTCCGCCGGTCCGAGCAGGGCGGATGCCGATGGTTATCATGCGGACGGGGGAGTCGTTCGGGTGCGGGGGGAGTCGGTAGGTGGGCCAGGTCGGGGGGTCCGGCGGGCTGGGGTTCGAGGTGCTCGGGCCGGTGCGCGCGCTGCGGGACGGGGAGGAACTGCCGCTCGGTTCGCCGCAGCAGCAGGGGCTGCTGCTGTCCCTGCTGTTCCGGTCGGGCCGACAGGTGTCGGGCGGCCAATTGATCGACGATCTGTGGGGGGACGAGCCGCCGGCCAGCGCCCACGGCGTCATCCGGACCTATGTGCACCGGCTGCGCCGGGTCCTCGGGCCGGACGTGCTGACCTCGCTCGGCGGCGGCTACCTGCTGGTGGCCGATCACGACGGCCTCGACACCGCCCGGTGCGAGACCCTGGTGGCCCGGGCGCGGGTGCTGCGCGCCGACGGGCGGCCCGCCGAGGCCGCCACCGCGCTGCGGGCGGCGCTGGCGCTCTGGCGCGGCGAACCGATGTCGGGGGTGCCCGGGCCCTATGTGCGGCGGCGGCGCCGGGAGTGGGAGGAACGGCGGCTCGCCGTCCTGGAGGCACGACTGGAGGCCGAGGCGGAGGCCGGGGCCGCGCACGGGACCACGGGCGGCCGGTGGACCGGGTCGGTCGCCGAACTGACGGCCCTGGTCGAGGAGCACCCGCTGCGCGAACGCCTCTCCGAACTGCTGATGCTCGCGCTGTACCGCTCCGGACGGCAGGCGGACGCGCTGGAGGCGTACCGGGCGGCGGACCGCCGGCTGCGCACCGAGCTGGGCGTCGCGCCCGGACCGGGTCTGCGCGAGTTGCACGGGCGGATCCTCGCGGGGGACCGGACGCTCACGGCGCCCGCCGTCCGTGAGCCGGCGGTCAGGGAGCCCGCCGCCCGGGAGTCGGCCCTCCGGGATCCCGCCGCCCGGGAGCCGGTGCCGACGTCCCCGGGGGAGGCCGCCGGGCCGGCCGGGGCGGATCCGGCCGCGCTGCTCGTTCCCGATCAACTCCCCTCCGCCGTAGCCGATTTCACAGGGCGAGCGGCGGAGGCCGAAGCGCTGCGGGCCGCCCTGCTGGAGCCGGGCTGCGTGCCCGTGGCGGCGGTCGCGGGGATGGGCGGGGTCGGCAAGACCGCGCTCGCCGTGCAGGTCGCGCACGACCTCGCCGGGGAGTTCCCGGACGGTCGGCTCCACCTCGACCTGCACGGCACCGACGGTCGGCCGACCCGGCCCGAGGAGGCGCTGGCGGTCTTCCTGCGCTCGTTCGGCGTGGTCGGCGGGGCTATCCCGACGGGTCTGGCCGAACGCGCCGCCCGCTACCGCTCGTTGCTGTCCGGACGGCGGGTCCTGGTGCTGCTCGACAACGCGCGCGACGCGGAACAGGTCCGGCCGCTGCTGCCGGGCAGCCCGGGCTGCGCCGTCCTGGTGACCGGCCGGACCCGGATCGGGGCGCTGCCCAACGCCCGCTTCACCGAACTGGCGGTCCTGTCCGCCGACGAGGCGGTCACCCTGCTGACCCGGGTGGTGGGCGGCGAGCGGATCGCGGCCGAGCCCGAGGCGGCCCGCGAACTCGTGCGGCTGTGCGGTCAGTTGCCGCTGGCGGTGCGGATCCTCGCGGCCCGCCTGGCCTGCCGGCCGGGCTGGAGCATCGCCCGGCTGGTGGAGCAACTCGGCGGCGACCGCTACCGCTTGGACGCGTTGCGGGCCGGGGACCTCGCCGTGGAGTCCTCGTTCCGGTTCGGCTTCGACCAGCTGGACGCCGAACAGGCGCGCGCGTTCCGGCTGTTGGCGGTGCCGGAGGTGCCGGACCTGTCGCCCGGGGAGGTGGCCGCGGTGCTGGACCGGCCGGCGGTCGTCGCCGAGGAGCTCGCCGAGTCCCTGGTGGACTGTTCGATGCTGGAGGCTGCGGCCAACCCGGACCGCTACCGCTACCACGATCTGCTGCGGGCGTTCGCCCAGCGGCTCGGCCGAGGGGACGGTGCCGGGGCGCAGGCAGGGACAGAGGCAGAGACGCAGACAGAGGCGCGGGCGCAGACGGAGGCGGAGCGGCTGGGTGTGCTGGCCCGGCTGGTGGACCACCACCACGCGAGGGTGACGGCCGACCCCGGCGACCCGGCGCCCCACGGCGGGGACCACGTGACCCTCGGCGGGGACCGCCCGGTCGTCGGTGGGGACTACGTGGCCGTCGGCGCGCTGGTGAGCCAGTGCGCGAAGCTGCCGCGCCCGGCCGCGGGGGTGGCTCCCGCGCTCGACCGCCTCGCCGAACTCCTGCTGGGCGTCTGCCTGTCGGCGGTCTCGGGCCGCGCCGCCCGGCCGCTCGGACACGCCGCCAACGCCCTGCTGCGCTCGGCCCTGGAGCAGGGCGACCGTACCGCCGAGGCCCGGGCCAGGCTGGTGCTCGGCCGGCTGCTGACCGAGGTCGGCTCCGCGTCCTCGGCGCTCTCCGAACTGCTCCGGGCCCGTGACCTGTGCACCGCGCACGGGCTGCCGGAGCCGTTGCTCGCCCTCGCGCACGGTTCGCTCGCGGCCTGCTTCGTCCACCTGGGCCGGGCGGAGGAGGCGGTGGCCGGCTTCTCGGCGGCGGTCGCGGTCCGGGAGCGGACCGGGGACCGGCGGGCACTGGCCGCCGAACTCCTCGACCTGGCCGGGGCGTTCGCGCGGCAGGGGCGCTACGACGCGGCGGGCCGGGTGATCGACCAGTCGCTGCTGGTGAGTCATGAACTGGCCGACCACGCGTTGGAGGCCCGGGCCCGGGAGGCGCTCGGATCGATCGCCCACGACCTCGGCCGGCACGACGGGGCGGTCTCCCACCGGCGGGCCGCGCTCGCCCTGACCGACCCGGCCGACCACCGGCGCACCGGCCGGATCCTGCTGCGGCTGGTCGAGTCGCTGCGCGCGGCCGGGCACGGCCCGGAGGCGGTCGAGGCGGCGGAACGCGCGGTCGAGGCGCTGACCCTCGACGGCGACCACCGGGGCCGGGGCCTGGCCCTGGCCGCACTCGGCGACGCGCTGGCGGACGGTCCGGCGGCCACCGGCGCACCGGCCGCGGCCGACGACCCGGGGTCGCCGGACGATCCGGTGTCGCCGGACCAACCGCTGTCGGCCGACGATCCGGTGTCGGCCGACGTCCGGGTGCGGGTCCTGGCCCGCGCCCGGGCCTGCTGGGCCGAGGCGCACGACATCCTGGCCCCGATCGGCTCGCCCGAGGCCGAACGCCTGGTGCCCCTGCTCGGCCGGGACCACCCGACCGGGCCGCCCCGACGGCGCTGGCCCTCCTGGCTCCCGGCCTGAGCCGTCGGGCCGGGGCGGGGAGTCGGGAGGGCCCGGCACCGCCGGGTCGGGGTCAGGCCGAGGTGATCGTCCAGACCTGGTCGGCGGAGGCCGCACAGGTACGGAGCATGGCGGGCGTGTTCGGACCGACCGCGGACAGGCAGTGCAGCGTGTCCCCCAGGACGCTCAGCAGATAGCCGCCGGACACCGGGACGAACGTCCAGGCCTGGTTCGTCCGGTCGGGCACCGGCTGGGACAGCATGGTCAGGGCATGGTTCTCCTCCAGGTCCAGGACCTTGGCGAACCGGCTGGAGCCGTTGAGGAGGGAGTACCCGCCCCCGGCCCGCGCGGCCAGCTGCCACACGCCACCGGGGCCGCCGTCGTCCGGAGCCACCACGACCGGGTTGCCGTCCCGGTCCACGGACGCCAGGTTGTGGAGCACGGCCCCGGCGATGGACAGCCGGGCGCGCGGGGGCAGCGGGCCGGGCTGCTGGGTCGGCGGCTTGATCGGCGGTGTCGGGTAGGGCGGGCCCGCGGTGTACGCCGGGGGCGTGTACGGCGCCGGCGGCGTGTAGACCGGGGCGGGTGTCAACGTGGAGGTCGCGTACACCGGGGGGACGGTCCGGCGCGGCGCGGTGGTGTAGGCCGGGTCGCCCGGCGGCGGGGCGGCCGTGTAGACGGGGTCGGAGGGTGTCGACGGCCGCTCGGGCGGGTTCGTGGCGGCGGTACCGGGTGCGCCCGGTCCGCCCGCCGCCGAGCCCGGGGCCGGGGGAGCGGCGGGGCCGCCGGGTGATCCGGGGGCGGTGGCGCCGGAGGCGTTCGGTGCGGTGTCCCGGCTCGCGGGACCGCCCGTCGACCCGGCCACCGGGCCCCCGGCGCCGCCGACGGCCCCGCCGACCGCTCCGGCACCCGCGCCGCCCGCTGCCCCGCCGACCGCTCCGGCGCCGACACCGGCCCCGGCCTCGGCGAGCGGGGCACCCGGCGTACCGGGCGGGAGGGAGGCGGAAGGCGAGGCGGCGGCGGGGGAGGGCGAGGCCGAGCCCGGGTCGGCCGCCGGCCCGGCCGAGGTCGCCGACAGCGGGTCCGCCCGGACCGGGTCGCCCGTCGATCCCGCGGCGGCCGCCCCCGCCACGACGTCGGCCCGCTTCCCGTCCTGGTGCAGCACGACGGCCGTGCCGGCGGTGACGGCGCAGCACAGCACGGCCGCGCCCGTCACGAGCAGGGCCCGGCGGCGGGTGCCGAAGAGCGCCGCCCGCCATCCGGTCGCGGGCTTCGGCGGGGCGACGGTCCCGACCAGGAGCAGTTCGCGCGCCGCGGTCCCGAGCGGACGGGGACCGGTCCCGGCCAGGAGCGACCCGGTGCCGATCGACCCGGCCGGGTCGAACACCACCCGGCCGAGCGTCGTCGTCCCGGTCCTCCGGCCGGTGCCCGCTCCGGCCCTGGCGCCCGTCCCGGTCCCTGCCCCCGCGTCCGTCCCCGCGCTCGTCCCCGCGGGCCGGAGTACCGCCGCCGCTCCGGTCGGCCGGACCGAGGCCGCTCCGGCCGCCGCGCCGCCCAGGGTCCCGGTGGGCGGCGGGCCCGCGACCGGTGCCCCGGCCAGTGCGGCCCGGACGGCCGAGGCCATCGCGGCGGCGTCCGGCCAGCGCAGGGCGGGATCCTTCGCCATGGCCCCCTCGACCACGGCCCGCACCGGGGCCGGGACGTCGGCCGGCAGCGGCGGCACCGGCTCGGTCAGGTGCTTGAGGATCAGTTCGAGGGCGGTCCCGCCCTCGAACGGCAGCCGCCCGGTCAGGCACTCGTAGAGGACGACCCCGAGCGCGTACAGGTCCGCCGAGGCGGTGACCGTGCCGGTGGAGGCCTGTTCCGGGGCCTGGTAGGCGGCGGTGCCGAGCACCATCCCGGGCACGGTGAGCCGGGCGTCGCAGCCGGGGCGGGCGATGCCGAAGTCGGTGATGACCACGTGGCCGTCCCGCACCATCAGGTTGGCCGGCTTGATGTCCCGGTGGACGATGCCGGCCTCGTGCGCGGCCTGCAGCGCGGCCAGCACCTCCAGGGCCAGGCCCAGGGTCTCCAGGAGGGTCAGCGGGCCGCGCCGCTCCAGTACCGTGCTCAGCGGCTCGCCGGTGATCAGTTCCATGACCAGGTAGGCGACCGGGCGGGTGGGGGGAGCCGTCGGCGCGCCCCAGGACGGCACGTCCTCGGCCGTCCGGCCGGGCCCGAAGTCGTGCACGCCGACGATGCCGGGGTGCCGCAACCGGGCCATCACCCGGGCCTCGTCGTGGAACCGCTCCGCGAAGCCGGGTTCGTCCAGCAGCGCGGGCTTCAGGATCTTGACAGCCACCCGGCGGTCGAGCACCTGGTCCTCGGCGAGCCAGACATCGCCCATCGATCCGCCGCCGAGCCATTCGCCCAGCCGGTAGCGGTCACCGAGTGTGGTGCCACGCATGATTCTCCTCGACCTCGTTCCGTCGTCGCGTCCGCCGCCAGGGGGCCCGGGTCGGGCCTCGGTCGCGCCGACCGACCCTGTCAGCCGGGAATAAACACCGACTTGGCGTGGTCACTGAAAGTTCCCGTTCGGGCACCCCGGCGGTCCGTCGGCACCTCCGACGGCGGGGCGGAAAATCCGGGGCGGGCGGGTGCGGTTCCGACTAGGGTCGCGGACGACCGGTCAGGTGAACCTCGGGGGCTTCGATGCAGCGCGACGGACAGGTACTCGTCTTCGACGCGGACGACACGCTGTGGGAGAACAACGTGCTGTTCGAGCGCGTCATCCACGACTACCTGGACTGGCTCCGGCACCCCACGCTCGACCGGGACCGGCTGCGGGCCGTGCTCGACGACGTCCAGCGGGCCAACGCCGTCACCCACGGGTACGGCAGCCGGATGCTGCTGCGCAGTCTCGGCGACTGCGTCGAGAAGCTGCGCGGCCGGCCCGCCACCGGCCAGGAGCTGGCCGAGATCGAGGAGCTGGGCGCCGTCCTGGCCGACCACCGGGTGGAGCTGGTCCCGGACGTCGCCGAGACCCTCGCCGTCCTCGGCGGCCGGCACACCCTGCTGATGCTGACCAAGGGGAACCCGGAGGAGCAGCGGCGCAAGATCGACGCCTCCCGGCTGGCGCACCACTTCCGGGCGATCGAGATCGTCGAGGAGAAGGACGCCGTGACCTACCGGGGCTTCGTGGCGGCGCACGGCCTCGTCCCCGCCGACAGCTGGATGATTGGCAACTCGCCGAAGTCGGACATCCTCCCGGCGCGGGCCGCGGGCATGAACGCCGTCTTCATCCCCAACGACCACACCTGGGTGCTCGAACACAGCGAGCTGGACCCGGCCGACGAAGGGGTGCTGCACCTGCGCGCCTTCCGTGAGCTGCTCGACCACTTCTGACCGTGCCCGACCCCGGAGGAGCCCGCCGTATGAACCCCGCCCCGACCGGACGCCCCGCCGAACGGGCACTCACCGCCCCCACGGTGTCCTGCGTCTTCGTCTGCCACGACGGCGACGGCCGCATCCTGCTGGCCCGGCGCAGCGCCGGCGCCCGGGACGAGCCGGGCACCTGGGACACCGGGGCGGGCGCCCTGGAGCACGGCGAGTCCTTCGAGTCCGCCGTGCGGCGCGAGGTCCTGGAGGAGTACGGCACCGAGGCCCTGACCGTCGAGACCCTGGGCGTGCGCAACATCCTGCGCGGCGACCCGGTCTCGCACTGGGTCGCGGTCCTGTTCGCCGTCGAGGTGGACCCCGCCCGGGTCGTCATCGGCGAGCCGCACAAGTTCGACGCCCTCGACTGGTTCGCCCCGGACGCCCTGCCCGAGCCCCGGCACTCCCAACTCGCCGAAACCCTGGCTTACTTCGCCGCCACCCGCTGACCGGTGGCCGGTCGGTTGCCGACGAAGGCGAGGCCGACCGGGTCGTAGCGGGTGCCCGCGACCTGTCCTGCCGGGGTACGGCCCCGACGGCGCCGTGTCCCGGGTCGGCCCTGCCGAAGCTCGACGGGCTCGGTGAGTCCACGCACCCGGCGCCTCACACCCCGAGGATCCCCGCGCGTCGCGCCCGCAGCTCGGAGCGGACGAGTTCGAGGAGGCGCCCCGACCAGTTGCGGCCCTGGCCGGCGTTGTCGCCCCAGAAGGTCGAGTTCATGTCGTCGTAGATCAGGGTGGCATCGTCCGTCGCCAGCAGGATCTCGGCCAGCTCGGGGTGCTGGTCGTACTTGGCGCGCAGCAAGTGCGTCATGACGGCGGTCCGGGCGTGTTCCCAGCTCTCGCGGCGAGGGGCCGCGTCCGCGAGCGTGCGTGCCGCGGCGGCGGTCTCCGCTGCGGCGATCACGGGCCGGGTCTCCGGCTCGGCGACCGACAGGGCCCAGTAGGCGTGGGCGGCGGAGGGGTAGTCGGTGCCTGCGACCGTGATCGGGGCGGGGTAGTCGTGGCGCAGGCCGAGCTTGCCGGGACCGTCCACCGGTCGGGTCGGGAACGAGTGGTAGAGCTTGACGGCCGGGGCGTGTGGTGTGGCCGGTCCGTCCGAGGGGACGCGGGTGACCCTCTCGGCCGTCCGGGGTGCCCGTTCCTCGATGTGGGCGAGGGCGCTGTCGTAGTCCTCCTGGGTGACCGTTCCGTCGGACGGAAGACAGGTCCGGTTGCCGGGCCCCGCGACCAGGATCCGCAGCGGCCGGTTCTCGTGGTTCATGCTGCCCAGCGCGTAGCGGCGTTGCGGCCCCGGGACGGCCAGGAACGCGGCGCGGACCGCGGCCAGGTTCTGCTCGGTCCGGTCGGCGAAGAAGGCGTCGACGGCGGCCAGGCAGCGGCCGGTCGAGTCGGGCCTCCCGTTCAGCTGGTCGATGGTGTCGCGGACTTCGGCGACCAACAGCTCGGGCGTGAGCCAGCTCTGCGGCTCGCTGAACGTCCACTCCGCCAGTCGGTCCGCGGAGGCCTTGCCGCCCTCCGGAAGGCTGGTGGCCACCCGGCCGGTGCGCAGTTTCTCCTCGAACTCCTCGACCGTGACGAGCTCCCAGCAGTCGACGAGTCCGTCGGCGTAGATGAAGAGGTCGGTGAGGAAGTGGTGGTCGCCGTTGTGAATGAAGGCGTGCCGCCAGGTGCCGGGTATGCGGACGCCGTCCGCTGTGCGATGGGTGGTCCATTTGCCGAACATCCTGGGATTGTGCCGCAGTGATCGCCGCGCGGACCGCGCCTTTCCTACGGGGCGGCTTCCAGGGCCCCGGGGGCCCGGAAGGCCGGACTTCGCGAGGAGGGTCACGGAGGGTGATGGGTGGGGTGGGGGAATCGGACTTGAATCTTTGCGAACAGATGTTCGATCCTGGGGGTGTGCCCGTAATCGAATCTGTTTTCGAATCCACCGTCGAGCGACAGCCCTCGCTCCGACCGGTGGCGTCGCCCGCTGCCCCCGGGCGGGGGCTGCTGCCGGTGGTCCCCGCCCTGCGCGGGGTGCTGCCGGAGGGCGGGCTGCGGCGGGGGACGGCGGTGTCGGTGGCCGGCGGGGACGCCGGGCTGCTGCTGGCGCTGGCCGCCGGGGTGCGGGAGACCGACGGCGGATGGGCGGCGGCGGTCGGGCTGCCCGACCTCGGACTGGCCGCGGCCGCCGGGTACGGGCTGGACCTGCGGCGGCTGCTGGTGGCCGACGATCCCGGCCCGCACTGGGCCGAGGTGGTGTCGGTGCTGGCCGGCGCCGTCGAACTGATCATGCTGCGCCCGGACGGCCCGGTCCCGCCGAACCTGGCCGCCCGCCTGGCCGCCGTACTGCGGCGCAGTGGCTGCGTGCTGCTGGTGGCCGGGCCGTGGCCGGGGGCCGGACTGCGGCTGGGGGTGCGGTCCGGGCGCTGGTTCGGGCTGGGGGACGGGCACGGGCAGCTCACCGGACGGCAGGTGGAGGTGGTGGCCGAGGGGCGCGGCTCGGCGGTGCGCGGGCGGGCGGCCAGGCTCTGGCTGCCGGACGCGCACGGCGCGGTGCGGGCCGTGGAGGAGACGGTCGGCGCCGGGACGGCGGACGTGGTGGGGGACGTGGTGGGGGAGGACGCGGTGGCGGGGCCCGGAACGGGTCTCGACCGCATGGCGGTGGTGTGAGATGAGTGGTGCGAGTTGACCGGCGGAGAGGTTGCCGGCTCCACCGGGGCGAGTGGCGCGGTCACCCCCCGGGTGCTGGTGGTGTGGTGTCCGGACTGGCCGGTGGTGGCCGTCGAACGTCCGGGCGAGGACCGGGACGTCCCGGTGGCGGTGGTCGAGGGCGGCCGGGTGCTGGCCTGTTCGGCGGCGGCCCGGGCGGCCGGGGTGCGGCAGGGGCAGCGGCTCAAGCTGGCCCAGCGGCTCTGCCCGGCCCTGGAGCTGCGGGACCGGGACCCGGAGGCGGAGGCCCGGCGGTTCGAACCGGTGGCCGCCGCGGTGGAGGCGTTCACCCCCCGGGTGGAGGTGCTGCGCCCGGGGCTGTGCGCGATCCCGGTGAAGGGGCCGGCCCGCTACTTCGGCGGGGAGGAGGCCCTGGCGGCGAAGGTCCGGGCGGCGGTCACGGCTGCCCTGGCGGTGTCTGCGGAGGTGGTCGCGGCGGCGGTCGCGGAGGTCGTGACGGCGGCGGTGGTCGGGCCCCAGGAGTTGCCGTCGGACAGGGAGGCGGGCACGGAGGCGGGCACGGAGAGGGGCCACGGCGACGGGGGCGGTGACGGCCTGGCCGAGGTCGTCCCCCTGCGTCCGGCCGCTCCCGCGCACCCCGCCGATGCCGAGCGGGCCGGGACCCGGCGGCGGACGGCGGGGACGGAGGAACTGTTCTCCGCCGCGCCGCCCGCCCGGGACGGCGCCCGGGGCGGTTTCGCGCGCCCGCCCGCCTATTCGTCGGCGCCGTCGGAACCGGCGCCCGGATCGGCACCCGGAGCACCTGCGGTCGCGCCGCCCCTCGGCCTGGTCGGGGTGGCCGACGGCCTGTTCGCCGCCGTGCTCGCCGCCCGGGCCGGGGTGCTGGTCCCCGCCGGGCGGACGGCGGAGTTCCTGGCGCCCTACCCGGTGGCCGCGCTCGGTGACGCCGGGCTGGCCGAACTGCTGGAACGGCTGGGCCTGCCCACGGTCGGCGCGTTCGCCGCGCTGCCCGCCGAGTCGGTGGCCGACCGCTTCGGCCCGACCGGTACGACGGCGCACCGGCTGGCCCGGGGGCTGCAGCCCCGGCCGCTGGTGCCGCGGGCCGAGGGGCCGGACCTCTCCGTCGAGCAGCGCTTCGATCCGCCGGAGCCGCTCGCCGAACCGCTGGTGTTCGTCGCCCGGACCCTGGCCGAGCGGCTGCACCAGCGACTCGCCGGGGCGGGGCTGACCTGCCAGCGGGTTGCCGTCGAGGTGGTGTGCGTGGACGGCCGGACGGTCGCCCGGCTCTGGCGGCACGAGGGCAGGCTCTCGGCGACGGCGCTCGCCGAACGGGTCCGCTGGCAGCTCCAGGCCTGGCAGAGCACGGGCACGTTCGGCGGGGCAGGTGAGAGCCGGCCCGGTGGGAGCCGCCCAGGGGACGACCACCCCGGTGAGAGCCGCCCCGAGCCGGGCGGCTTCACCGCGCTCCGTCTCGTCCCCGACGACCTCACCCCCGACCAGGGCCGCCAACTCGCCCTCTGGGGACAGGCGGTGGCCGACGACCGGGTGGAACGCGCGGTGGCCCGGGTGCAGGCGGTGCTCGGGCACGCCGGACTGCGCCGGATCGAGCCGGCCGGCGGCCGGGGGCCGGACGACCAGGTGGTCCGGGTGCCGTGGGGCGAGCCGTACGACCCGGCGGCGCCCGCCGACGCGCCGTGGCCGGGCCGGATCGGCGGGCTGCGGGACGTCTGGCCGTCCGTCGTGCACCGGGTCCCGGTGCCGGCGGCGGTCCTGGACGCGGACGGGCGGGCGGTGACGGTGGACGGCCGGGCGGGGGTGTCGGCCCGGCCGGCCACCGTGGCGGTGCGCGGGCGGGAGCTGCCGGTGGAGGGCTGGACCGGGCCCTGGCCGGCGGTCGAGTACTGGTGGGACCAGGCCCGGGCCCGCCGCCGGGCCCGGTTCCAGGTGACGGTGGCGGACGGGCGGGCGCTGCTGCTCACGGTGGAGGGGGGTGACTGGTTCGTGGAGGCCGGGTACGACTGACGGCCCGGACGACGCGGGCCGTCCGAGCGGGGGGACCGGAGAACGAACGAGAGATCGAAGGCACCACCCCGATGGGATTCACCAGTCATCCCTCCGTCCCCTGGAGCGAGCTGCACCGGCGCATGGCCGCCGCCGGGGGCGCTGTCGTGCCGCTGCGCCCGGGACCGACGGCGAAGGCCGCCGACCCCGCAGCTCCCGACCGTCCCGCCGGGTCGGCCCCCACCGCCGGGCCCGCCTGGGCCGAACTGCACGTCCACTCCGCCTTCAGCTTCCTGGACGGCGCCAGCGACCCCGAGGCGCTGGTCGCCGAGGCCGCCCGACTGGAGGTCGAGGCGCTCGCGCTCACCGACCACGACGGCCTCTACGGCGTGGTCAGGTTCGCCGAGGCGGCCCGGGGCACGGGCGTGGCGACCGTCTTCGGCGCGGAGCTGACGATCCGTCAGGAAGTGGGTGACGGTGTCGAGCACCTGCTCGTGCTGGCCCGCGACCCCGAGGGCTACCGCCGCCTCTCCGCCGTCATCGGCGCGGCCCAACTCGCCGGCGGGGCCAAGGGGAAGCCGGTCTACGACTTCGCGGCCCTGGCCGACGCGCACGGCGGCCACTGGGCGGTGCTCACCGGATGCCGCCTCGGACGCGTCCCGGCCGCCCTGGCCGCCGCCGGCGCGGCCGACCCCGCCAGCACTTCCGTCCCCGACCCTGAGTACCAACTCGGCACCCTCGCCGAGGCGTTCGGCCGCGACAACGTCCATGTGGAGCTGATCGACCAGTGGCTCCCCGGCGACGACCTGCGCAACGACGCCCTCGCCGCGCTCGCCGCCCGGCTCGGCCTGGTCACCGTCGCCTCCACCAACGCCCACCACGCGAGCCCCGCCCAGGGCCGCCTCGCCCAGGGCCTGGCCGCCCTGCACGACCGCCGCACCCTCGCCGGGGCGGCGGGCTGGACGTCCGCCGCCGGCACCGCCCATCTGCGCTCCGGCCGCGAGATGGCGGCCCGGCTGGCCCGCTTCCCCGGTGTCCGGGAGGCGACCGTGGACCTCGCCCGCGCCTGCGCCTTCGACTTCGCGACCCTGGACCCGGAGCTGCCCGGCTACCCCGTCCCGCCCGGCCGCACCGAGATCGGTCATCTCCGCGCGCTGGTCGCGGAGGGCGGCCCGGCCCGGTTCGGACCGGCGAACGGTCCGGCCCGCCGCCAGCTCGCCCGCGAGCTGGACGTCATCGAGGACCTCGACCTGGCCGGCTACTTCCTGATCGTCCACGACATCGTCGACTTCTGCCGCCGCGAGGACATCTGGTGCCAGGGGCGCGGCTCGGCGGCGAACTCGGCGGTCTGCTTCGCGCTCGGGATCACCGCCGTCGACCCGGTGCACTACAAGCTGCTCTTCGAGCGCTTTCTCTCCACCGCCCGGGACGGGCCGCCGGACATCGATCTGGACATCGAGAACCGCCGCCGCGAGGAGGTCATCCAGTACGTCTACCGCCGCTACGGGCGCGAGCACGCCGCCCAGGTGGCCAATGTGATCACCTACCGGCCCCGGTTGGCGCTGCGCGACGCGGCCAGGGTGCTCGGCTACCCGCAGGGGCAGGTCGACGCGTTCAGCCGGCAGGCGGACTTCCGCTCGCCGCCCGGCGAGGACGCCGTCATCCCCGCCGACGTGCTCTCGCTCGCCGGCCAGCTCCACGGACTGCCGCGCCACCTGGGCATCCACTCGGGCGGCATGGTGCTCACCCGGGAGCCGATCGCCGAGATCTGCCCGACCGAGTGGGCCCGGATGCCGGGGCGGTCCGTGCTGCAGTGGGACAAGGAGTCGGTGGCCGGCGCCGGACTGGTCAAGATCGACCTGCTCGGCCTCGGCATGCTCGCCGCGCTGCACGACACCTGCGACCTGGTCGCCCGCCACCACGGCCGGCACTACGACCTGGCGACCGTCCCGGACGACGACGCCGGCGTGTACGCGATGCTGCGGCGGGCCGACACCGTCGGGGTCTTCCAGGTCGAGTCGCGCGCCCAGATGGCCACCCTGCCCCGCCTCAAGCCGGACCACTTCTACGACCTGGTGGTGGAGGTCGCGCTGATCCGGCCCGGCCCGATCCAGGGCGGCTCCGTCCACCCCTACCTGCGCCGCCGTGCCGGGGTGGAGCCGGCCGACTGCCCGCACCCGCTGATGGAGAACGCGCTCGGCAAGACCCTCGGGGTGCCGCTGTTCCAGGAGCAGATGATGCAACTCGCCATCGACTGCGCCGGGTTCACCCCCGCAGAGGCGGACCGGCTGCGCCAGGCGATGGGCGCCAAACGCTCCCACGAGCGGGTCGCCCGGCTGCGGCAGCGGCTGCTGGACGGCATGGCCGCGCGCGGCATCCCGCAGGAGGTGGCGGAGGACGTCTATCTGAAGATCGAGGCCTTCTCCAACTACGGCTTCCCGGAGAGCCACGCGATCAGCTTCGCCTACCTGGTGTACGCCAGCGCCTGGCTCAAGTACCACTATCCGGCGGCCTTCACCTGCGCCCTGCTGGCCAACCAGCCGATGGGCTTCTACTCGTCGCTCAGCCTGATCTCGGACGCCCGGCGGCACGGCGTGCGGGTGCGCGGGGTGGACGTCAACGCCAGCGGCCCCGCGCCCACCCTGGAGCCGTACCGGGGGCCGACGCCCGCGCCGCCGCTGACCGCGGGCCTGCCGCAGCCCGCGATCCGGCTCGGCCTGGACACCGTGCGCGGCATCGGCACCGCGCAGGCCGAGGCGATCGCGGCCGGGCGCCCGTACGCGGACCTGGAGGACTTCGCCCGCCGGACCGGCCTGCCGGCACCGGGCCTGGAGGCGCTGGCCGCGGCGGGCGCGTTCGGCTGCTTCGGGCTCGGACGGCGGCAGGCGCTCTGGGCGGCGGGCGCGTTCGCGGGCGTCTCGGCGGACCTCATCCCGGGCACGACACCCGGTACCGAGGCGCCGGAGCTGCCCGCGATGACCCCGGTCGAGGAGACCATCGCCGACCTCTGGGCCACCGGGACGTCCGCGAGCAGCCATCCGCTCCAGCACCTGCGCGCCCACCTCGACCGGGGCGGCGCGCTCCCGGCGGAGCGGCTCCCGGACGTGCCGGACGGGACGGCGGTGGTGGTCGGCGGCCTGGTCACCCACCGGCAGCGGCCGCCGACGGCGGGCGGGGTGCTCTTCCTCAGCCTGGAGGACGAGACCGGGCTGATCAATGTGATCTGCAGCCGGCCGGTCTGGGAGTCCCAGCGCCGGACCGCCCTCGACCGGGCCGGACTGCTGGTCCACGGGCACATCGAACGGGACCGGGGCGCCACCAATCTGGTCGCCACCCGGCTCGCCCCGCTGCGGATCGGGCTGTGACGGCGCCGGATCGGTTCGTGCCATGATCGGCCCCATGGAATCGACGCCGTCGCCGACCCCACCCCCGCCCACCGTCGCCTCCCGGACCTCCGTCCGGGCGGGGCTGCTGCTCGCGGTGGGCGTGCTTGCGACGGCCGGCTGCGGCAGCACCCCGGCGACCGGGGCGGGCGGGGGAGCGCCGGGACCGGCGCGCAGCATCGGCGACGCGCCCCTCCCGGTGGTCACGTCGGCCCCCGCGGTCACGCCGCCCCCCGCCTCTCCCACGCCCGCCGCGAGTACCGGGTCCACCCCGGGGCCCGTCCGGGCGGTGCCCCTGCCGGGCTCCGCGCCGACGGCCACCCCGGCCCCGCCGCCCGTCTGTTCCCCCGAAGGCGTCGCCCTGACCGTCGGCGAGGCCGAGGCCGCGATGGGCCTGCGGGTGATGCCGGTCCGGCTGACCAACTGCGGCACCCACCCCTACAGCCTCAACGGCCACCCCGCCGTCCGGGTCCTGGACGCCGAACGCGCCCCGCTCGCCGTCACCGTCAAGCGCGGCTCGGCCGGCATCGCCACCCTGGCGGACTTCGACGCGGCGCCGAAGCCGCTGACCCTGCAGCCCCACGAGTACGCCGAGTTCCAGTTGGTCTGGCGCAACACCGTGACCGCGGGGGACAAGGCTTCCGACAACGGTCGCTACCTGGAGGTCGCCCCGCTCCCCGGCCGCCCCCGGCTGACCGTCCCGGCCGACCTCGACCTCGGCACCACCGGCCGGCTCGGCGTCGCGCCCTGGTCCGCGCCCGCGCGTTAGGGTCCCAACACCCCCGCCCACCGGGCGAGATGGCGCCACCGGGACAATGGCCCCCATGTCCGAACAGTATCTCTCGGCGTTCGCGGTCGACGGCGACGCCCTGCTGCGCACGGTCGGCTCCGGCGAGGAGTCCTTCGTCCGGGCCGCGCTGGACCGGATCGCACCGCTGGCGGCGGCCGACCGGTTGTTGCGGGCCACCGATCCCGCCGAGGTGGAGCCCGCCCTGCGGGAGATCGCCGACGGCCGGCTCGACCCCGCACGCCCCGGCGGCTACGGCTGGCTGCTGGAACTCCTGCTGCCCGGGGCCGGTGACACCCTCGGCGCGGCGACCCTGCCGGGGCGCCACTGGGACGAACTCGCCGACACCTTCCGGGCCTGGGGACTGCCCACCCTCGCCGGACTGTGGACGCGCCCCTGGCCGTGGCCGGACGCCGCGGTGTCGGACGGCGATCGGTGGCCCTTCCCCTGTTTCGCCGCCTGGGCCGAACTCGACGGCGTCCAGGGTGAACTGGCCGGCTTCGACACCGACCGGATCCACCAGGAGCCCGAGCTCCTCCCGGGCGGGGACGAGGACGCGGCCGAGGAGGTCGAGTGGCTGGTCGGCGAACTGCTCCCGGAGTGGACGGCGGGCGCCCGGGAGCGAGGGCGTGGGCTGCTGATCCTGCGCGACGGCGGCAAATGACCGCGCGGACGATCGCAAGGGGATGACCGGCGCGGCGCAGTCGTGGGGGGTGCCTGCGCCGCACCGGGGCTCATGGGGGTCCGGTGGTCGGATCCGACTGGTCGGACAGCCGCCTGGTCAGAACGCGGCCTGTCAGAAGGCGGGCTGGTCGCCGAGCTCGACGATCTTCAGATCGCGCACCCGGACGGTGAACCAGACGTCCTGGCTGCCGCCCCCGCCCCAGAACTCGGTGAGCCGGACGGAGGCGAAGCCGTACTCCTCCTTCACCTGCTGGACCGACCAGTCCACCGGGACGTTCTGCGCGCGGAACACCGGATCGGCGTCGTGCTCCTGCGCCCAGGCGTCCAGCCGGCGGTCGAGGGCCGGGGCGAGGAACCGCTTGCGCACCTCGGACGGCTGCTCGCCACTGGTGCCGAGCACCGCCCGCCGGTACTCCTCGAAGAAGGTGACCACCTGGTGCGCGGCCGGCGTCCCGGCCCGGACCTGGGCGGTCGCGACCGCCCCCGGCGGCAGTGCGGACACCGCCTGCGCGGAGCCGGCGAGCAGGCCGCCGATGGCGAGCAGGACGGCGGCTCCGGTCAGGGCGGTGCGCATCGGATTCATTCGCTTCATGGCAGGAGTCCATCATTCGCCGACGAACTCTGTATATCGCTGGAACGTGTGGTTTAGCCTTCGAGCAAGGGTATTTGACGATTGATCTGCTAAAGCGAGAATCCGCTCCGCCGCCCCTTGCCGGGCGGGCCGGCGAAGGCCTGGGCGATCGGCAGCCAGGCCGTCGCCACCTCGCCGACGGCCGTCAGCGCGAGGTCGTCCGGGTGCCGCCGCTGGGTGACCAGCAGGCAGAAGTCCAGCGCCGGACCGGCCACCCGGTCCGCCGCCCCCTCCGGCCCCCAGGTCCACAGGCCGCCGTCCGGCGCCGTCAGTTCGACCCGCACCGGGGCCTGCGGAGCGGGCAGTCCGTGCACCGTGAACGCGAACCCCAGGGTCCGCACGCCCAGGTGCGCGACGTGCCGCAGCCGGGCGCTCGGCTCCCGGACGGCGCCGAGCGCGTCCGCGACGTCCTGCCCGTGCGCCCAGGTCTCCATCAGCCGGGCGGTGGCCATCGAGGCGGCCTTCATCGGCGGGCCCAGCCACGGCAGCCGGGTGTCGGCCGGTACCGCCGCGAGGGCCGTCGCCAGCCGCTCCCGGCCGGCCCGCCAGCGGGTCAGCAGCGCGGCCGGCTCCTCGGCGGCCCCGTGTGCGGCGCCGTCCTCGACCGGGTCCGCGCCGGCCGCCAGCAGCTCGCCGAAGATCCGGCGGGAGTCCGCGACGAAGGCCTCGGGGTCGCGCGCGGCCAGCTCGGACCAGTCGTCCGTCCAGGCCAGGTGCGCGATCTGGTGGGCCACCGTCCAGCCCGCCGCGGGCGTGTCCAGCGCCCAGCCGTCCGGCTCCAGACCGGCGACGAGCCCGTCCAGGACCTCGCTCTCGGCCCGCAGGTCGGCCAGCAGTCCGGTCAGCACGGACGACTCCCCGGGAACGTTCGGGTCCGTCATGGATCTCCCTCTCGCAAGCTCGGAAACCTGGAAGACACCGCGGCGCGCCACCCTTGGTGACCCGCCGGTAACCTCGCGCCCGCACCCTACGCCGCCGGGCGGTCCCGTACCCGGAACTCCACCGAACCCGCGTTCCGCACCCCTCCCCACGGGCGGGAGGCCGTGTGACAATCGCGCGGTGACGACCGCCCCGACCGCCCCGGGCCCGCCGAGAAGCGACCTGCCGAGAAGCGGCGCGCCCGCGCCGGACGACCTCGCCGCCCGGGCCGCCGCGCTGGTCCGGGACGCCGTGCTCGGAGACCTCGCCCGCCGGGTGGTCGCCGACTGCGGCGCCGACGTCGGCCTGGTCGGCGTTCCCGACCCGGAGGTGACCGGACCGGCCGCGGAGGGGATGGTGCTGCGGCACTGGGCCGGCACCCGGGCGGAACTGCTGCACGGCCTCGCCGTACCGGCCGGGACCGGGCTCGGCGGCCGGGCGCTGGCCGAGCGGACGCCCAACTGGGTCCCCGACTACCGCGCGGCCACCACCATCTCGCACCACTACGACGCCGCCGTCACCGCCGAGGACCTCTACGCGATGCTCACCGTGCCGCTGCTCCACCACGGCGCGGTGCACGGCGTGGTGTACGCCTCGCTGCGCGCGGTGGTGCCGTTCGGGGACGTCCGGATCGGCGCGGTGACCAGGCTCGCCGAGGCCGCCACCCGCGCCCTGGCCGGGGCCGCCGCCTGGTGCGGGGCACCGGCCGCCGCAGACCCCGCGCCGGCAGGACCGGCCCCGTCCGCCCGGAGGTCCGGCCCGAGGTCCGGTCCGAGGTCCGCCCCGAGGTCCGGCCCGCCGCTCACCCGGCGCGAGCACGAGGTGCTCCGCTGGGCGGCGACCGGCCGGACCAACCCGGAGATCGCCGCCCAGCTCGGCCTCACCTGCAACACGGTGACCGGCTACCTGAAGAGCGCGCTGCACAAGCTCGGCGTCCGCAACCGCACCGAACTCGCGCTCGCCGCCCGGGAGTCCGGGCTGCTGGACTGAACGCCTCGCCAGGGCAGGTCAGTTGACGCGGCGCTCGCGCCCCGCCCAGTACGGCTCGCGGAGCCGGAACTTCTGCAGCTTCCCGGTGGTCGTCCGCGGCAGCGACTCCCGGAACTCCACCGAGGTGGGGGACTTGTACCCGGCCAGTCGCTGCTTGCAGTGCGCGATGAGGTCCGCCTCGCCGACCTCGGTGCCCGGCTTCAGCACCACCAGGGCCTTGACCGTCTCGCCCCACTTGGCGTCCGGGACGCCGATCACCGCGGCCTCGGCCACCGCCGGGTGGTCGTAGAGGCAGTCCTCCACCTCGATCGAGGAGACGTTCTCCCCGCCGCTGATGATGACGTCCTTCTTCCGGTCCGAGATGGTCAGGTAGCCGTCGGTCAGGGTGCCGCCGTCGCCGGTGTGGAACCAGCCGTCCCGGACCGCCTCGGCAGTGGCCTCCGGCTGCTGCCAGTAGCCCTCCAGGACGACGTTGGAGCGGACCAGCACCTCGCCCTGCTCGTCCACCCGGACCTGGTTGCCGAGGGCCGGGGCGCCGGCCTGCACCAGCTTCTCGGCCCGCCGCTCGGCGGGCAGTTCGTCCCACTCGGCGCGGGTGCGGTTGACCGTCACCACCGGCGAGGTCTCGGTCAGGCCGTAGATCTGCATGAACTCCCAGCCGAGTTCGGACTCCATCCGCTGCACCACCGAGGTGGGCGGCGGCGCCCCGGCCACCACCATCCGCACCCGGTCCCGGCCGGGGACCGGCCCCTCCCACTCGGCGGCCGCGTCCAGCACCATCTGCACCACGGCGGGCGCACCGCACAGGAAGGTCACGCCGTGCCGCTCGACCCGGCGCAGGATCTCCGCGCCGTCGACCTTCCGCAGCACCACGTGCCGCGCGCCCAGCCCGGTGAGCGAGAACGGGAAGCCCCAGCCGTTGGCGTGGAACATCGGCAGGGTGTGCAGGTAGACGTCCCGGTCGCTCGCCCCGAAGTGCAGGGCCATCAGGTTGGCGTTCAGCCAGATGTTGCGGTGGGTGAGCTGAACGCCCTTGGGGCGCGCGGTGGTTCCGCTGGTGTAGTTGACGGTGGCGGTGTCGTTCTCGTCGATCGGGTACCGGCGGGGCGCGTGCTCGAAGTCGTACAGCAGCCGGTCGCTGTCCGCGCCGATGACGAACTTGTGCTTGGCGACCACCCCGGCCAGCGGCTCGGCCAGCTCCGGGTCGACCAGCAGCACCGAGGCGCCGCTCTGTTCGACGATGTACGACACCTCCTCCGCCTTGAGGCGGAAGTTCACCGGCACCAGCACCCGGCCGTGCCCGCTGACGCCGAACATCGAGGTCAGCAGCCGCGCCGAGTTGTGCGACACGACCGCCACCCGTTCACCGGGGCCGACCCCGAGCCGGTCCAGCCCGGCCGCCTGCGCCCGGGCCAGTTCGGCCACCCGTCGATACGTCAGATCGCCCCAGGATTCGGCCGGTTGCGCCGATTCGTCGACGATGCCGACCCGGTCGCCGTAGACCAGCTCGGCCCGGTCGAGGAAGTCCATCACGGAGAGTGGAATCTGCATGCGCCCACTGTCCTCCGCCCACCGCCCCCTGCACACCCCCGATCGGGGGTGTCACCCGTTAGGGACCGGCGGCCACCGCCGCCTCGGCGCCGGCGATCGCCGCGGCGAGCCGGTCCCGGGTCTCGGACTGGGCGGCGATCCGGCGTTCCAGCACCGCCAGCCGGTCCCGGGCGATCCGCAGCGCGCCGGCCGACGGCGGCCCGAACCCCTCCTGGTCCAGGCAGCCGAGGAACGGCCGGACGTCCTCCAGGGTGAACCCGGCCTCCAGCAGCGAGCGGATGTTGCGCACCCGGGTCACCGCCGACTCCTCGTACACCCGGTAGCCGTTGGCGGCCCGCCCGGAGTCGATCAGTCCGGCCTGCTCGTAGTGCCGCAGCGCCCGGGCGGTGGTCCCCGTCGCCCGTGCCAGCTCACCGATCCGCACCCGCGCGGCCCCCGTCCTTGCCCGGCGCTCATCCGACCACGGCGCCCCCGTCCACCGGGAAGACTACGCCGGTGACGAAGGAGGCCTGCGGTGCGGCGAGTTGTACGACGGCCCAGGCCACCTCGGCGGCCTCGCCGATCCGGCCCAGCGGGGTGTGCGCGAGCTGCCAGGCGCGCAGCGCCGCCCGCCGTTCGGGGCCGATCCCGGCGTGCTCGGCGATCGGTGTTCCGATCGCGCCCGGTGCCACGGCCACCACCCGGATGCCGCGCGGGGCCAGTTCCACCGCCCAGCTGCGGGTCAGGGTGTCGACGGCGGCCTTGCTCGCGGCGTAGACGGAGTTGCCGGGCCAGCCGCGCAGGCCGACCGCCGTGCTGACGTTGACGACCACGCCCCGGCTGTCGGTCAGCGCGGACAGCGCGGCCTGGGTCAGCAGCACGGGCGCCGTCAGATTGGTGGCCAGCAGCGCGGCGACGCCCTCCGGGGTGCAGGTGCCGAGTGTCGCGTGCGGGGCGATGCCCGCGTTGTTGACCAGGACGTCCAGTCGGCCGAACCGCTCCAGCGCGGCCCCGACGATCGCCGCCGGGCCGTCCGGCGCCGTGATGTCGGCGACCAGCGGCACGATCCGCCCCGGCGCCCGCTCCGCCGTCCCCGCCAGCGGTTCGGCCCGCCGTCCGACCGCCAGCACCCGCACCCCCGGGTCCTGCTCGGCGAAGGCCCACGCCGTCGCCCGCCCGATCCCGGTCCCCGCGCCGGTGACCACCACCACCCGTACCCGCTCCGCCACGGCCCCGTCCGTTCCCGTCGTTCCGTTCATGCCCGCAAGCCTGCGACCCTGACGCCGGTGTCAAGGTCAAGCGCGGTTCCGTGAACGGCGGGGACCCGGTGGTGGGCGCGAGCCGGAGCCGGGGCCTCCTCTTGCTGAGCCGGCGGCGAACAGGCGGCGAACAGGGGCCGCGGGGGAGGCGCGGCCTCCGTTCCGCTGCTAGGAAGGGCGGCAGGACCGCAAGGACATCCGCACGGGGAGAAACACCGATGACCGACCACCGTTCCGACGGCTCAGACGGCCTCTACGACGCGATCGGGGGCCTCGACGCCCTCCGGAGACTGAGCAACACCTTCTACCGGGGGGTGCTCGCCGACCCCCTGCTCGCGCCGGTCTTCGCCGACTTCACGCCCACCCACATCGAGCACGTCGCCGTCTGGCTGGCCGAGATCTTCGGCGGTCCGGACCGCTTCACCACCGACCTCGGAGGCCACCAGTCCCTGCTCCGCGTCCACCTCGGCCTCGCCATCACCGAGGAGCAGCGCGTCCGGTGGATGGAGCTGATGGCCGAGGCCGTGCACAAGGAACTCCCCGAGGGTGAACTGCTGCGTCGGCGTGTTCTGGAGTACTTCGACTGGGGGACCCGGATCGCCAAGGACGTCTCGGCCTCGCCGGCCGGCACCGACCTCGGGGATCCGGGCCCCACCCCGCGCTGGGGCTGGGAAGGTCTCGCGTAGGGCCCCGGAAGCAGCCCCCCGGAGCGGCCGCCGCGCACCGTCGGCGGCCGCGGAATCCGGTTGGACGAGGGGGACCTGACGGGTCACAGTGGGCGCATGGCTTCTCTTGTGCGACATGTGACGTTCGACTGCGCCGACCCCCACTCCCTCGCCGTGTTCTGGGCGGAGGTGGTGGACGGCGCCCTGGGCGAGGGCGACGTCCCCGGCGACCCGGAGATCGAGGTCAACTCGGAGGGTGTCTCGCTGCTCTTCATCCGGGTCGAGGAGGGCAAGGAGGTCAAGAACCGGCTCCACCTCGACCTCGTGCCGAAGGACCGCACCCGGGACGAGGAGGTCGAGCGCCTGGTCGCCCTGGGCGCCAAGCAGTTCGAGGACCACCGCCGGCCCGACGGCGCGGGCTGGGTGACCCTCACCGACCCCAACACTCCGGACTACCAGTTCTGGAGTGACCCCCGGTGTCGACCGCCACCCTTACCCGTGACCTGCGGAATTCGTCCCCCTCCCCGGAGGGTATGACTAGGACGACCCTGCCCGGGACCGAGGGCACCGTGTTCTCCGGGCGCCTGCGGGGCGTCTCGGCTATCCGCCTGTCCGTGCTGACGGACGAGACCACCAGCCCCGAGCGACAGCGCGAGTCCAACGAGACCGCCGCCGCGGCTTTGAACATCGACTTCGGCGAGAGTGACCAGCGCCGCGAAGCCGTCGACCTTGACGTGTCGGCGAGCAAGACAGCTCCGTGGGAACGTCCGGAGCTCGGCCGCTGGATCGCGGACCCCGACAGCTTCGACGCCCTTGTGTGGTGGCGCTTCGACCGTGCCATCCGATCCATGGGGCACATGCACGAACTCGCCAAGTGGGCGAGGGAGCACCGGAAGGTGCTGGTGTTCGCCGAGGGCATCGGCGGTGGGCGGCTGGTCTTCGACTTCCGCAACCCCATGGACCCCATGGCAGAACTCCAAATGCTCATGCTGGCGTTTGCCGCACAGGTCGAGTCGCAGAGCATCAGCGACCGCGTGACCGGCGCCATGGCTGCCATGCGCAAGATGCCGCTTCGGTGGCGTGGCGGTGGTCGTCCGCCGTATGGCTACATGCCTGCCCCGATGCCCGAGGAGTTCGGCGGCAAGGGCTGGACCCTGGTGCCCGACCCGGATGCCGTGCTTGTCATTGAGCGCATCGTCCGCGAGCTGTTGGAGGGGGCTACCGTCTCCGCCATTGCGGCAGGGCTCAACGCCGATGACGTGCTCAGCCCGCGCGACTACTGGTCCGTCAAGAACGGGCGTCCGCGTGGCGGCAAGACCGGTGGGGCGAAGGGCTCTCACGTCGTGGTGGACGTGTTCAAGTGGACTCCGGCGGTCATTACCCGGATGCTCCGCAGTGAGGTCCTGATCGGGTGGAAGCTGCACAACGGCGTACCGGTGCGTGATGACCAGGGCAACCCGATCATGTGCACCACGGACCCGATCCTCACCCGCGAGGAGTTCGACCGGATCGGCGCGATCCTTGACGAACGCAGCATCGAGAACGGCGAGCGGTCCGACACGGAAGCCCTGTTGCTGCGGGTCATCCACTGTGATTCGTGCGGTGGGCGCATGTACCTGAACCGGCAAGAGAGCAAGAAGAACCAGGCGCCCGTCTACAAGTGCAATCACCACGCCCGCGGCGACGCCTGTGAGGCCCCGTCGAACATCCGGGGAGACTGGGCAGACGACCACGTGGAAGCCGAGTTCCTGCGGCTGGTCGGCCCCATCCGGACGAAGACGGTCGTAGAGGTGCCCGGGTACGACCCCGCGCCCGAGCTGAACGCCACCGTGGCCGAGTTCGCAGAGCACCAGAAGCAGCAGGGGCGCCAGAAGTCCCGGCACGCTGCGGCCGAGTGGCAGAAGCGCGCCGACGCGCTCGACAACCGCATAGCCGAGTTGGAGTCACGGGAGAAGACCGAGCCCAAGCGGGTCGTCACGGAGACCGGGCGGACCTACGCGGACGACTGGGCAACGGCGGACCTTGCTGGCCGGCGGCGCATGCTGGTCGACGCCGGGGCCCGGCTCGACGTGAAGCGGGGCACCCGGGGCGGGTGGCGGAAGCTCGACGTACGACGGGTCACCTTCACCATCACGGGCGAGCTGGACCCGGCTATCGAGGAGATGACCGGACTCCGTACCGAGCTGAGCACCACCCCCGGGACCGTCCCCACCGAGGGCGCCCGGGTCCGCCTCGCCGAGCCCGTCGCGGCAGGGGCGTAGGGCACCAGCGTGAGGAGGTGGTGACGGGTGACGTTGGAGACGCAAAATCTGGTTTCTCTATGACACTGCGAGTCTAGAGAAAACCTGATTCACCCTCTCCAACGTCACCCCATCACCACCCGGGAATTCGTCCCCCTCTTCTACTGGCGACCCCGAAAGACAAGGGTCTCTGCCATCGACAGACAGAGGAGCACCGGTGAGCACCGTCAGCCGATACCAGTACACCCACGAGGATCGGGAAACCAAGCGGCTCCGTCTCCGCGCCGACGAGTTCCAGTTCAGCGCCACCATGGAGCGGCTCGCCGATATGAAGCGCAACCGTCCCGACCAGTACGACCAGATGGGCGCGATCGCGCATCTGTCGCTCGGCCACTACGAGGCGGCCAAGGCTGCTGCGAAGCAGCTCGGCCGCAACGTTTCCGCCCCGACCGATCGTGAGGTCTGAAAATGAGCACCGACGTTTCCAAGGCCGCTGACACGGTCGCCAAGCTGCGCACCCAGGCCGACAAGTTCGCGGCTCCGCTTGCCGAAGCCGAGGCGGCCTTGGCGGTTGCGCAGGACACCCAGCAGGCCCGTTGGGCCGAGCGCGCGGCCGAGTATGACCAGGAGTTCCTCACGACGTGGTCGACACAGGCCGCTGACCGGTCCGCCCGCGGCAACGAGTTGCACGCCGAGTTCCTTGAACTCCTCTCAGCCGAGCCATGGTTCCGCGCTTACGTCGCGCACCGCGCCGAGCGATACAAGCGCGAGAAGGTCATCATCGCTGCGCAGAACGCGCAGGTGCACCTCGGCGTCCCGCGGACTGTTCCCGAACAGCGCTGGTACGACATGCGCATCATCGAGGACATCACCAGCGCTGTTGACCACGCCGCTGCCGCGATTGGTGCCGCCTTTGCAGAGGAACTTGAGTCCAAGCGGAACGCCTACATTGAAGCGGCGGACTGACATGACGCTGGACGCACTCGACCCCGGCCCGGACGGTACCTATCCGCACTTCCCCCGCGACGCAAAGGGGCGGCCGGTATGGTCGGACTCCCCAACTGGCCTGCCGGTGCTCAACGATGGAGCGCCGATGCCGCGCGGAATCCAGCCGATGCGCGACCCGGGGAATCCCGGCCGACTGCTGGCTGTGGACGTGACACCTCGGCTACCAGATGGCAGCCCAATTGAGCCACCGGTGATTCAGCCAGAGCCATAAGGCCGAAGCCTCACAGGTCCCTCGTATCGGCAACTCAGTAGAGTCGCTGATACGAGGGAGTTAAGGGGCCGCGCGCGGTGGCGCCGAGCGGCTTCGCCGGCGGGTCGACCAAGTGGGCTCCGCGGTGTGCGGGCTGTGCGGCGAGGACTTCCCCGCGGCCCTGATCGACGTGGACCACCGGACCCCGCTCGCCCTCGGCGGCGAGGACACCGACGACAACGTGTGGCCGCTGTGCCGGACCTGCCACCGGGTGAAGACCCGCGAGGACTTCGTCGGGGCCAAGGCGGCTCCGTTCTGACGGCACGACGCCCCGGCACGGGCTCTGATGGGTCCGCAACGGGGCGGGGTGCTGCCCGTGCCGCGAGCTCGCGGCATGTTCAGGAAGCGGGCTACCTCGCGCCGAAGTAGTACAGCCCGTCAAACTCCTCCTTGCCTGAGTACTTGTACCGGGCTGTCGCGATGCTCACGCTGTCGGCACGGACGACCGCCCCGTCAGGGCCAAGGACCGGCAGTTCAGCCGGAATGACCGTCCCGCCCCCATTGACAACGATCACGGGCCAACCATCCCGGTACTCAATCGCCAGAGCCGCGAGGTCCTCGGGCTTGACCTGGTCGGCCGGGATCAGCGTCGGTTCGGTCGCCTCGGGGACGGGAGTCATCCCAAGGCTTGCCATCTGCTCGGGTGACAGCTGCCTCTCGGCGGGGCCCTTGGAGTTGGGCATGGTCTCGGACATGTCGTCTCCTCACTGGCCGGCTCGCTGCCGACGCGCGGTGGATCTTCCCATGACTGTAAGTCAGCAAACCATCACTCTTGGCAGATCGGGAGGTGCTCCGCCATGCCACGCAAGCCACGCCCCCCATGCTCAGTCCCCGGGTGCCCCGAGCTGACCACGGGCGGACGCTGCCCGCGCCACCCGGCCGAGGCCGACGCACAGCGAGGCACACCGGGCGGAAGCGCGTACGGCCCTCGCTGGCCCCGCATCCGTCGGGCCTACCTCTACGCCCATCCGTGGTGCGTGCTGTGTGCTCGCGTCGCCGTGGTCGCCGACCACTTCCCGGAGTCGCGTCGGTCGCTGGTCGCCCGAGGCGTGCCCGATCCGGACGCGTGGTCGCGTCTTCGTCCGCTGTGTACGCAGTGTCACAGCCGCGAGACGGCCGTTCACCAGCCCGGAGGTTGGGCCAGTGAGCGCGTTAAGCCCGTCCGAGGCCCTGACCTGCGATGACACCCCAGGGGGGTGACTCCCTCCCGGTGCCATAAGGCGCGGCAGGGAGGGAAAAGACTCTCGCCGCAGGTAGAGCCGTTTGCGCGGAGCGTGACAGATCAAGAGAGAGGGGGACCATGGCGGACCCGAGGCGGAGCAAGCCGCCGGTACAGCCGCCGCTACAGGTGATCAGGGAAGGCAACCCCGGTCAATCGTCCCGAATCGCAAAGGCCCCGCCCTGTTCTCTCTCAGAGGGGCAGGGCGGGGCCTTTCTGCATTTAGGGAGATCGATTTGGTGTCAACGCAAAGCGCAGGCGCTCACCGTACTCAGCGCGGGGCCGCCGGGAGGTGAGCAGCCGAACGCTTGGCCGCATCACGCGCACGGAATCCGAAGCTGATGAGGATCACGCGTTCTCCGGCGCCGAGGGGAGTCCTTCCGTGCGGGGTGATTGCCCCATCGAATACAACGCACTCGCCCGCTGCGAGATCGCACGCACGGTAGCCGTCAGCGCCGATGAAGACGGTAGTGCTCACAGTGGGGGCTGCGGCGGGACGCTCGTGCTTGAGACACAGGATCAGATTGGCCTCACCGAACCCGAACTCGTCCACGTGGAAGTCGAGGAACTGCCCCTCCTCCAGATAGGCGATATAGACGCCGTTGTGTGGCTGCTCCACCTCCAGGCCGGTGGACTCCGCGACGACTGCGGCGAGATCTACTTGCCCGGCGAAGCGGTTCGCGGCGTCGCCCACGGCCGCGTTCCACTTGCCGTTGTGGAGGTATCCGTTGGCGGTCAGGGCCTCCTCGGCCTCCTGCGCCATAGCGGTGATCAACTCGACCGGGAACGGCTGGTCGCGCAGGTGACGCGGGTGTACCCGCTGATGCGCGGTCAGCCCGCGCACAGCGCTCCGGATGGCCGGGAAGTCTTCTGCCCACCGGTCCGGGTTCCGGGCCGTGGTGTTGGACTGGAGCCACGACGTCCACTGACCGCTCCACAGGCGGGGCACGGCGTTGTCCGCCCCCGGCGCTGCGGCCTGCTCGATCAGAAGTTCCACCCGCGAGAGTGCTGCCTGTGTGGACCCGATCAGCTCGGTGTCCCCCTTGACGAGCCGCAGTCGCAGCGCTTCCCGGAGGTGGGCCTCGGCGCCCGCGAGGTCACCGCGCTCCATCAGATACTTGCCGGTGTGCTGGAGCGCGAAGTCCACCAGTTCCGGGTGTTGGCTCCGCGCGGTGCCCAGGGCGCTGCGGTAGAGCGCATCCGCAGTCCGCATGTCACCGGCGTAGCGGTGGGCGTCGCCGAGGTTGAGCCCCGTGGCGACGACCGCTCGGGTGTTGCCGCTCGCTGCGGCCAAGTCGAGCGACTGCCGCAGGAACGAAAGGGCCTCCTCGTGGTGGCCCAAGCACATCTGACCGACGCCGATCCATCTGGTCAGGACCCGGGCACGAGCTGGGTCGGCCCCTTCGGGCAAGGCCCTTAGATCTTCGCGGAGTTGACCAATCGCAGTCGTCAACTTGCCCCGGTCGGTCGGGATCATCCGCAGGCCGGCGTCTTGTGTGATGAGGTGCTGGAGCACCGGACCCTCCTCGTTCGGTTCTGCTCAGGGTGGCACTACAGCTGGTCGGTCTGCTGGCGCAGGTCGGCCAGCAGCTCCACTCCGTGCGGGGTGAAGTTCTCACTCAGGAGTTCGAGTTCGCGCATGAGGTAGCGGACTGCGGGAAGGCCCTCGTCGTAGGCGACCTCGAAGCACGCGCGCTCGTTGGCGGTCAGGTCGTCGCGGTCCAGCTCGGTCCGGCGGAACCTCAGCAACTGGTTGTAGACACCGGTCGCGTGGAAGGCCCGGTCCACCTCCCAGAACTGGTTGCGCGCGACGCCCTGACCCGCTCGCCACTTGATCTCGATCTTCGGGGACTCCTTGGACGAGTACCCGTCGGCGAAGACCTGGTGCTGAAGGACGTGGAAGCTGATCGACTGGTGCGTTCCCTCGTGGAGCAGGTTCTCCGCGAGGAAGCGGGGAGACGGCTCCGGGCTGACCGTGTTCGGCGGGATGTGGTGTCGGGCCTTGTCGGAGAACACGACGATGTACGGGAGCGCCGGGTCACTGGAACTGGTCAGCGAAGAAGCGCGGACTCCGGGCTTGAGCCCGACCCACAGCAGCCCACGAACGAACTCGCGCACGCGGGCGAATCCCTCGGGGTGGACCAGCGACAGGCGGTCCAGCGCCTCGGACAGTGCTGCACGGCGGTCATCGGTGTGCTCGGCGATCTCGTAGTTCGTCAGGTTGATCTCGTTGGCGATCTCGCCGGGAAGCTGGGCGTCGAACCAGTCGAAGGCCACTCCGGCCACGGTCACGTTCTCGCTGCGCAGGGAACGGGCGTGCTGCGCGTAGGGGGTACCGGACTTGATGAGGCGTTCCATCAAGGCGAAGGGCAGAGCGCTCTCCGCGCCCTCCTCGCGCAGGCGGAGCAGTTCCGGGTCCTTCCGGCCGAGGTCGAAGAAGGAGCCAGCCGGGACGCTGGTGGCGATGGTGGTGTTCACTGCGGACTCTCCTTGCTTGGGGCTGTGTGGCGATGCCGCGCGGCGGGCCGACCCGGGTGGTCATCCGAGCCGACCCGCCATGCCGTCAACTACTCGGCATCAGTTCGGAGTTGCTGTCAGACCTCGGTGGCCACCGGCGCGAAGTCGCCGTCCGGGACCGAGTGGTCCAGCCGCCGCGTCAGGGACTCGACGCCCACCGGCGCGAAGTCGCCGTCCGGCACCGAGTGGTCCAGGCGCCGCGTCAGGTTGCTGACCTGGGTGCTGTCGGACATGGTTGTGCTCCCTCCATGGGTACTGCTGCGGATTGGTGCACCTCCCCGAGGTTCGGGGAGGAATCTGCGAACCGCTGGCGGGCTCACCGCGTGGCTTGCGGCAGGTGTCGCCATTGCCGTGCCAGTCGGGCGGGAACCCCCGGCCTGTCGGTGCAATCAGTGAACAGCCAGTCACGCTCCGGCGGTACGGTGTGAGCACACCGATCCCGTTCAACCCGTTCAAGATCGCAATTAGGGGCGACAGTTGACGGACACTAAGGCACCAAACGAGGCACTGGCCCGTGCCATCGCGGAGTCCGGATGCACGTACCAGGCACTGGCGACGACAGTGCGCGCAGTCGCTTCCGAAGCGGGGGAGCACTTGGCCACGGCTCCATCCGCCATCGCCCACTGGGTAGCCGGCGGCACCCCCACGGGGCGCACCCCGCTGTACCTCGCCGAGGCCCTTACCCGGAAGACGCGCCGCAAGGTGACCGTGGCGGAGATCGGGCTAGGGTCGGAAGCGATCGGGGAGGCTATGGGCGCCGACCCGCTGGCCACCGCCGCCGACCTCGGGAGAGCCGTGATGCAGTCCCGCCGTGACTTCCTCGCCAGTGCGTTCGCCACTGCCGCTGTGGCACTGCCGCTGACCTACGATCACCAGGCGGTCGCCGCCACCCTGCGAGCGGGAAGGACTGGCGGCCGGGTGGGCGTCGGCGAGGTGGCCACCGTCCGGCACATCACCAGCGTGTTCACTGCCGCTGACGAGCGTCTTGGTGGAGGGCACGGGCTGAGTGCGGTGACCACCTACCTGACTGACACGGTGGTGCCGATGCTCCAGGCCGTGTATCCCTCCGAGGCGATTCGCCGGGACGCCTACGGCGTGGCGGCCGAACTGTCGTACCTCGCCGCGTGGAAGTACCACGACCTGGGCCGGGAGGGCGCCGCGCAGCGGTACTACCTTCTCGGCTACCAACTCGCCTGCGAGAGCGATCCGACAGGACACGGAGCCTGGATGATGCGTGCCCTCGCCCATCAGGCTCTCAACCTCAAGCAACCGGAGTTCTGCGTCGAACTGGCGGAGGAGTCCCTACGGCGGGCGCGTGGGAAGGTGGACCCGCAGACCGAGGCCCTGTTGTTGATCACCAGCGCCAGGGCGTACGGAGCTGTGGGGAGCGGACAGAAGGCCGCAGCGGCGCTACTGGCGGCCGAGGACGCCATGCTTGACACCACGGCTCCGCCAGCGTCCTTTACGGCCGCCACCGGGCCGGTAGCGGCAACCGTCGCCTCTCACACCGCCAAGACCCTGGCCGAGCTGAAAGACCACCAGGCGGCCGAACGCCACCACCGTGCCGCCCTCGCCGGTCGTGACCCCGAGGCGTTCCGGCGCATTCACGCCCTGACACTCGGGAACCTGGCCCGGTCGGTCGCTGCCCAGCGCCGCCACGACGAGGCTGTGGGGATTTGGGGTCAATCCCTGGATTTCATGGACGGAGTCGTCTCGGACCGGCACAAGAAGGACCTTCACAAAGTCCGTACCAAAATGACTAGTTGGGCCCGACGCGGCATCCCCGGCGCCGCAGACCTGGGGCAACGCGCCGCGGAACTCGTCCGAGCCTGACCGGCACTTATCCGGCCCCGTCCTACTGGTGAACTCCGGTGGGCGGGGTCTGCTGGCCTCCGGGGTTCTGGTTGGTGCGGTCCGCCACGAACGTGCCGCGCTGCGGAAGAGTCCGGACCCACCCTTGGGTACGCAGGTACTCGACAGCGTGGCGGGCTGTATTCCGGGCAACGCCGTATGCCTGGATCAACGTAGCCTCGGACGGCACCCGGGCGCCGATCCGCAGATCCCCGGACTGAATGGCCCGGATGATGTCCGCCGCAATCTGCTGATACGGGTGCGCCTCGGCGTCCGGGTCAATGGGGGTCACGTCCATAGCCAAAAGCGTAGGACGCCCCGAACGACCTCGCGCGTTTCGCTACGAGCATGAACGTACCTAGACGTACCTATAGGAGTTGGGTACGGTCGAAATCCGCACCACCAACCAAAGAGCCCCGGGACTGTGCGACCAGTCACCGGGGCCGCCGAACAGCTTTCGAGGAGCTGCCGACATGCGTCACCTTATCGCCCGTGCCCTACGGGCCGCCCTGCGCCTGATCCTGCCGGCTCGGGGCCAGCATCGTGCCGTCCCAGCCGAGCCGGAGCCTGCCGCCCTGGCGGTCACCTCCGACCCCGCCCAGAGCGCGCCGGAGCCCGCTGACGAAGAGTTGGAGTGGGGACCGCTGGTCCGCCCCTACGTCGACCCCGCCGCGTGGCGGGCCGAGCTGGACGAGATGGAGCGCCAGTACGAGCGGCGCGAGGCTCTGCGGGCGGTCGCCGAGGGACAGCCCGATCCGGGCTACACCTACCCGGGTGCGCACTACCTTGACGCGGTGCTGGTCTGATGGCCCGCGCGTTCATCAAGCGACTCCCGGACGGCACCCGCCGGGGCAACACGAAGGGCCTGCGGCAGTGCGAGCGCTACGGGTGGCAGATCCTCGCCGGAGCCTGCTACACGGTCCGCCACGCCCCCCGTACGCCGAACGACTGCCGACCGTGGACCGACGGGCTTACCCGGTTCTGGTCGCGTGACTGCTGGGCCGTCCCGCACCACCGCACCGCGAAGTAGAACCCCCTCGCCCCGTCCGGGACCGCCCCGGGCGGGGCACTCGCGGCCCTGCCGTAGAACCGCTAGTTCCGTGTCTCCGGAGACATCGAGGGCAACGAGTTCTGCGTGGTGCGCAGCGCGGCCGAGCGGGCCGCCACCGCCTGAGCGGCCGCACGTTACGGCTGTCCGACGGCCGCCCGCCAGACCCACGAGGTCCGGCGCGGGCGGCCGTCGAGTTCACCCCGGCCGGTGCACCAGAGCAGGACGTCCACCGGCTCCCCGGCGGGCGCGTCGGGGAAGAGCCGGGCGAGCACCGCCGCCGCGAGCCGCTCCGACGGTCGCCAGTCGAGGCCCAGCCCGAGGGTGATGTCATGGGTGTGCAGCAGGGTCTCGGCGACGCCCATCGCGGCGAAACCGGCCGGGTCGCACGGCCCGTAGTGCCAGGCCCGCAGCCCGGGCGGGGCCGCGTCCAGGGCGGTGGCCAGCAGGTGCGCGGCCGCCGTGACCACCGTGAGCACCTCGGCCGGTCCGGCGTCCGGCCGCACGGTGAGGTCCAGCGGCAGATAGCGGTCGGTCGGCCGGGCGGCGAGCTGTCCGGCGTAGGCGAGCAGGTCGTGGGCGATGTGGGCGGCGGTGTCCCGGCAGCTCCACTCCAGCGGCCCGGCGGGCGCGTCCCAGTCCGGGCCGCCCGCTCCGGCGGCGGGCCCCAGCACGGCCGTCGCCTCGGCGAGGGCGGTCCGGACATCGGCACCGTTCATCTGATGATCGGTCATCGCCCCACCGTCTCACGCACGCCACCGCCCCGGGGTGCTCACCGCCCGCGTCCGCGCCCGTCCGTGCCCCGCCGGGTCAGCCGATCTGGATCGAGCGCTTCGCCAGACCCATCCAGAAGCCGTCGATCACGGTGCGCTGGCGGCCCAGCTCGCCCTCCGCGGCGCCGAGGGTGACGAACAGCGGGGCGAAGTGCTCGGTCCGGGGGTGGGCGAGCCGGCCGGCCGGCGCCTTCTCCTCGAAGTCGAGCAGCGCGTCGAGGTCCTGAGCCTCCAGCGCCCGCCGGCCCCAGTCGTCGAACTCGGCCATCACCGAGGTGATCCGGCCGTCGCTGCTGAGCGCCCGCAGGTTGTGGGTGAAGAAGCCGCTGCCGACGATCAGCACGCCCTCGTCGCGCAGCGGGGCGAGCCGGCGGCCGATCTCCAGCAGCCGCTGCGGGTCGAGGGTCGGCATGGAGACCTGGAGGACGGGGATGTCCGCCTCCGGGAACATCTCCACCAGGGGGACGTAGGCGCCGTGGTCGAGGCCCCGGTCGGGGATGTCCTGGACCGGCGTGCCAGGGGCGCGCAGCAGCTTTCGCACGCGCTCGGCGAGCTCCGGTGCGCCGGGGGCGGCGTACTGGACGCGGTAGTAGTGCTCGGGGAAGCCCCAGAAGTCGTACACCAGCGGCACGGTGGTGACGGCGCCGAGCGCGAGCGGGGCCTCCTCCCAGTGCGCGGACACCATCAGGATCGCCCTGGGCCGGGGCAGGTCGGCGGACCAGGCGGCCAGCTGACCGGGCCAGACCGGGTCGTCGGCGAGCGGCGGCGCTCCGTGCGACAGGTAGAGGGCGGGCATGCGGCCGGGTGCGGCGGTACTCATGGCGGTTCTTCTCCTCCGGCCCTCGGGGTGCTCGGGGTGGTCCTCGGAAGGCGGTCCGGAAAGTAGTTCAAATTTGAACTCTCGACTGGTTCGACCGTACACCTTCGTTCGAATTTGAACAATAGGAGTACGATCACCTCATGCCCTCCACCTCGTCCGCACCTTCGGCGCCCCCCTCCGCCGCCTCCCCGTACGAGCCCCGGTGGCTCGACGAGGAGGAGATGGCTGCCTGGCGGAGCTTCGTCACCGCGAGCAACCTCCTCAACCGCCGCCTGGAACGCCAGCTCAAGGAGGATTCCGGTCTCTCCCACACCCAGTACGAGATCCTCGTCCACCTCTCCGCCGCCCCGGCCGGCTCGCTGCGCATGACCGAACTGGCGGACAAGCTCGTCACCTCCAAGAGCGGCCTGACCTACCAGGTCACCCAGTTGGAGAAGGCGGGGCTGGTCGGCCGGCGCTCCTGCCCGAGCGATGTGCGCGGCGTCTTCGCCGAACTCACCGACCAGGGCCGGGAGCTGTTGCGGGAGGCCGCCCCCGGCCATGTCGCGCTGGTCCGCGAACTGCTGATCGACGTGCTCAGCCGGGAGCAGCTCGCCGTCCTCGCCGACGGCCTCGGCCAGGTCAGCGCCCGCCTCCGTCTCGACGACGCCCTCTGAGCCGGGCGGCGCGCTCCGGACTGTCCGCGAGTCGTCCGCCCTTCGGGCCGCCGGGTCCCGAGGACACCCCCGTCGTCCTCGGTACCCGGCTTCCGCCCGCCCGGGCCCGGTCCGCCCCGCCTCAACCCTCGGCCGGGGCGGCTTCCGCCGCGCGTGAGAGCAGCAGCTCCCGCTCCCGCTCGTTGCGGGTCAGCGCCGCCGCCCGCTCGAACTCCGCCCGCGCCTCCGCGCCCCGCCCCAGCCGGGCCAGCAGGTCCCCCCGGACGCTGGGCAGCAGGTGGTACCCGCGCAGCGCCGGCTCCTCGGCCAACGCGTCCACCACCTCCAGCGCGACCGCCGGACCCTCGGCCATCGACAGCGCCACCGCCCGGTTGAGCTCGACCACCGGGGACGGCGTCAGCGCCATCAGCCGCCCGTAGAGCGCGGCGATGGTCTGCCAGTCGGTGTCCTCGTAGCGCACGGCCCGCGCATGGCAGGCCGCGATCGCCGCCTGGACCGAGTACGGGCCGGTGCCCGCCCGCAGCAGGGCGGCGAGCCCGCGCCGGATCAGCAGCCGGTCCCAGCGGGCCCGGTTCTGGTCGGCGAGCAGCACGGGCCGGCCGTCCGGGCCGGTCCGGGCCGCCGTGCGGGAGGCCTGGAGTTCCAGCAGCGCCGCCAGCCCGTGCGCCTCGGACTCCCCGGGCATCAGCGCGGCCAGCACCCGGGCGAGGCGCAGCGCGTCCTCGCAGAGCGCCGGCCGCAGCAGGTCGTCCCCGGCGGTGGCCGAGTACCCCTCGTTGAAGATCAGATAGATGACCTCCAGGACGGAGGAGAGCCGGTCCGCCCGGTCGGCCCCGTACGGGACCTCGAACGGTATCCCGGCCTGCGCCAGCGTCCGCTTGGCCCGGACGATCCGCTGGGCGACCGTCGGCTCCGAGGAGAGCACGGCCCGGGCGATCTCCGCCGTGGTGAGACCGCCGAGCAGCCGCAGCGTCAACGCGATCCGGGCCTCGGCGGACAGCACCGGGTGGCAGACGGTGAAGATCAGCCGCAGCAGGTCGTCGTCGATGTCGTCCGGCCCGGCCGGCTCCGGCGGCGGGACGTCCTCCAGCGCCCGTCCGACCTCGGCGAGCTTGCGGGCGTACGTCTCCCGGCGGCGGACCAGGTCGACCGCGCGGTGCTTGGCGGTGGCCATGAGCCAGGCGCCCGGACGGTCCGGGACGCCCGACCCGGGCCACTGCTCCAGGGCGGCGACCAGCGCGTCCTGCGCCAGTTCCTCGGCGATGCCGACGTCGCGCACGATGCGGGTGACCCCCGCGATGATCCGGGCGGACTCGATCCTGAACACGGCCTCGACCGTCCTGGCCGTGTCCGTCCCACCGGCTTCCGTCGCACCCGCGTCGCGCTCCGTCACGATCACCCATCAGAGCAGTCGCCACCCCGGGGGGCAAACCGCCCGCCCGGGGTGCCGCCGCCCGCCCGGTCACGCCTCCGGCGGCGTGGCGGCCTCGTCGATCTGCCGCAGCTCGGCGCCGACCGTCCAGCTTCCCGGGTGGACCTCCAGGAACCGCCGGGTCCACTCGACGGCCTCGGCCATGTCCTTGCACTGGATGATCGCGTAGCCGCCCACGACCTCCTTGGTCTCGGTGAACGGCCCGTCGGTGGCGGTCACCCTGCCGCCCTCCCAGAGCAGCCGGGTGCCCTCCTTGGTGGGCAGCAGTCCGGCGGTGTCCAGCATCACCCCGGCGTTGGTGATCTCCGCGAACAGCGCCCCCATCCGCTCCTCGAACGCGGGGTCCATCTCGAAGTTCTGCGACTGCTGCTCGTCGATGCGGATCAGGCTCATGAAGCGCGGCACGGTACTCACTCCTCGTCGGTGCGGGCGGGGCTTCTCCCCGCCGCTCACCCCTGCGTCGAACGGAGGGCGTCCGTTTCGACAGCCGGTCGGGAAATTCTTCCGACGGATTCCCGCCCCGGCCACCGGAGCGTCCGGCGCGCCCGCGCGGCGACGCGCGAACACGGAGCCGCACGGGTGTATCGGACCCGGCCAGGTCTCCGCTACGGTGGCGGCGGATACACCGGTGTATCCGATGCGTCGATGTATCGAGGTGGGGCTGTGGCGGTGACGGACACGACGGAGGCGACCGAGGCGGTACCCGGACCCGGCGGCGTCCGGGTGACCGCGCGCAGGGCGCGGACGAGGGCCCGGCTGCTGGAGGCCGCGTTCGGCGTGTTCGCGGCCAAGGGGTTCGGCCGGGTGTCGATCGAGGAGGTCTGCGAGGCCGCGGGGTACAGCCGGGGCGCGTTCTACTCGAACTTCGACACCCTGGAGGAGCTGTTCTTCGTCCTCTACGAGGAGCGGGCCGAGCTGATCGCCGCCCAGGTCACCGGGGCGCTCGCGGCGAGGGCCGGGGACACCGACGTTTCCTCGCTGGTCGAGCGGGTGACCGGGGTGCTGCTGCTGGAGCGCGACTGGCTGCTGATCAAGACGGACTTCCTGGTCGCCGCCGCCAGGGACCCCCGGACCGCTCGGACGCTGCTGGAGCACCGTCGGCGGCTGCGGGAACTGATCGCCGAACGGCTGGCCGAGGTGGCCGCCGAACGCCCGCTGCCCGCGGTGCTGGGGGGCGCCGAGGGCGCGGCCCACGCGGTGATCGCCGCCTACGACGGTGTCACCACCCAGCTCCTGCTGGACCGCGACGTCGAGCACGCCCGGGCCTGGCTCCGGCAGCTGCTGCTCGCCCTGCTCTCCGCCGACGGACCCCGCTGACCGGTCCTCCCGGTCCGCTGTTCGCCCTGTCCTCCCTTTGCCCCTGTCTCCCCTGTGCCGCTGTCTTCCCTGTGTGCCCGGCCGGACCGGCAGGACCGGTCGGCCGCCCGAAGAACGGAGTGCTGTTGTGGACACCGATGTCGCCGATGTCATCGTGGTCGGAGCCGGACTCGCCGGTCTCGTCGCGGCGCGCGAACTCACCGCGCGGGGCCGACGGGTCGCGCTGCTGGACCAGGAGAGCGCCGCCAACCTCGGCGGCCAGGCCCACTGGTCCTTCGGCGGGCTCTTCCTGGTGGACTCCCCCGAACAGCGGCGGCTCGGCGTGAAGGACTCCGTCGAGCTGGCGTGGAACGACTGGAGCGGCAGCGCCCGCTTCGACCGCCTCGACGACGAGGACTCCTGGGCGGTGCGCTGGGCCCGCGCCTACGTGGACTTCGCCGCCGGCGAGAAGCGCGCCTGGATCACCGAGCGCGGGATCAAGCTGACGCCGCTGGTGGGCTGGGCCGAGCGCGGCGACCTGCGCGCGGACGGCCACGGCAACTCCGTGCCGCGCTTCCACGTCCCCTGGGGCACCGGCACCGGCGTGGTGGGCCCGTTCGTGCAGGACGCCCGGCAGGCCGCCGCCGCCGGCCTGCTGACCTTCCACCACCGCCACCGGGTCGACGAGTTGGTGGTCCGGGACGGTGCGGTGACCGGCGTGCGGGGCACCCTGCTGGCGCCGGACCCCGCGCCGCGCGGCGCCGCCTCCAACCGGGAGCCGGCCGGGGAGTTCGAACTCACCGCCCAGGCCGTGATCGTCACCACCGGCGGCATCGGCGGCGACCACGAACTCGTGCGCCGCCACTGGCCGGAGCGCATGGGCACACCCCCGAAGAACATGATCACGGGTGTCCCGGCCTACGTGGACGGGCGGATGCTCGACATCAGCGCCGCCGCCGGGGTGCGGTTGGTCAACCGCGACCGCATGTGGCACTACACCGAGGGCATCCGGAACTGGGACCCGGTCTGGCCCGGACACGCGATCCGCATCCTCCCGGGCCCGTCGCCGCTGTGGTTCGACGCCCTCGGCCGGCGGCTGCCGGAGCCCTGCCTGCCCGGCTACGACACCCTGGGCACGCTCAGGCACCTGCGCACCACCGAGGACCTCGCGCCGTACGACCACTCGTGGTTCGTCCTCACCCAGCGGATGATCGAGAAGGAGTTCGCGCTGTCGGGCTCGGAGCAGAACCCCGACCTCACCAGCGGCGACCGCAAGGCCGTCCTGCGCGAACGCCTGCTCGGCAGCGGCGCGCCCCGCCCGGTGGAGGCGTTCAAGCGCCACGGCGCGGACTTCGTCGTCGCCGCCACCCTGGAGGAGCTGGTGGTGAGGATGAACGGTCTGACCGAGGAACCGCTGCTCGATCCGGCCGTGCTGCGGGCCCAGATCGAGGCCCGGGACCTCCAGATCGCCAACCCCTTCAGCAAGGACGCCCAGATCCAGGGCATCCGCAACTCCCGCCGCTACCTGGGCGACCGGCTCAGCCGCACCTCCGCCCCGCACCGCGTGCTCGACCCGGCGGCGGGCCCGCTGATCGGCGTCAAGCTGCACGTGCTGACCCGCAAGACCCTCGGCGGCATCCAGACCGACCTGGACTCCCGCGCCCTCGGGCTCGACGGGCGTCCGGTCGCCGGCCTGTACGCGGCGGGGGAGGTGGCCGGGTTCGGCGGCGGGGGCGTGCACGGCTACAACGCCCTGGAGGGCACGTTCCTCGGCGGCTGCCTGTTCTCCGGCCGCGCGGCGGGCCGGGCGGCGGCGGAGGCGGTGGGCTGACGGGCTCGAGGGGTGCGACGGCGGGGGCGGACCAGGTGGTCGGGCCCGCCCCCGCCGTCGCACCCGGGGCGGTCAGAACATCCGGGCCTGGGTGACCTGGTTCAGGTGGATCAGCACGTCGTAGGCCCGGCCGATCGCCAACTGCGGCCGGGGGTCGGTGAGGTAGACCGACCCGGCCTCGTAGGTGGGGCGGGAGACGTCCAGCCAGTCGCGGGCCGCCCGGGGCGCGGTGCGCAGATCGACGTAGTAGTCCCGGTGGCGGACCCGGTCGAGGGTGTGCTCGTTCATCTCCGGCGTGGCCGGCGGGACGGTGACGGCCTTCCAGGCGTCGGTCAGGATCCCGTCGTTGGTGAGGAAGGAACCGCTGCCGAAGGTGAAGCCGACGGCCACGTAGTCCTTGCCGTAGGTGTCCCGCAGGTGGGAGCCCTGCGGCTCGGGGTACAGGAAGGTGTCGGTGGCCAGGTAGCCGGTGTGCCCGTTGTGCGCCGACAGCAGCACCTTGCCGCCGGTGCGGCGCTCCCACCAGGCGGTGTTGTCCGCCATCGCGCGGTCGCGCAGCTGCTCCGCGGCGGAGACGGAGGCCGGGTCGGCGAGGTCCAGGGCGGCGAACTCGAAGGTGTCGGCGATGTTCCGGGCGTGCTGCACGGCCCAGGCGTGGGCGTCCCCGCCGGTCCCGCTCGCGGTGACCAGGTCGAGGGCCTGCCGGGCCTCGGCGGCGTTCTCCCGGCGCTCGGCGACCGGCCGCTTCAGGTACGCCATGGTGTCGTCGAACGGCCGCAGACCGGCGTAGAGCCCGTCGAGCTGCGGCAGCGCGTCCGGCCGGGCCTCGCGCAGGTAGTCGGCGACCCGTTCGAAGATCCGGTCGCCGAGCCTCGGGGCGCCGATGTCGTCGCCCAGGAAGTGGACCGGGTTCTGCGGGTGGCTCCGGTTGTAGGAGCGCATCCAGGCGATCAGGTCGGCGAACTCCTCACGGTCCCACGGGCTGCCGCCCAGCGCCTCCTTGACCACCTGCCGCGCGTCGCCCGGCCCGCCCTGGACGTACTCATCGATCCGCAGACCGCTGGTCCAGCTGGTCTCCAGGGCGAAGGTGGTGAAGCCCTTCTCCTCGACCAGGTAGCGGAACAGCCGCTGCTTCATCGCGAAGAACTCGTGCGAACCGTGGGTGGCCTCGCCGAGGCCGACCACCCGGGCGTCGCCGATCATCGCGCCCAGCGCCCGCAGGTCCGCGGTCCGGCCGCCCGGTTCGGTCGTCCGCAGCGGTCGGGCGACGCTCTCCAGCGCGCGCACCACGGCCGAGCGCTGCGCCTGCGTCGGGTCCGCGGCCGTGGCGCCGGACGTGGCCGCGGACCCGGCGGTCGCGGGGGCCGCCGGCGCGGCGACCGCCGCCACCGGGGCCAGTACCGCCGCGGCGGCCAGTGCCGCCGTCGCCGCCAGCAGTCCGCGCCGCCCGATCCGCTTGTTGCCTGCCATCGTTGTGATCACTCCTCGACCCGACGGAACGCCGATGACCTCGGCGTTCGATGAGTTGATCTTCGCCGTGGCGGGCCCCGCGGCGCGCTGGGGAGGGCTGCCGTCCTTGCTGGGGGAAACCCCCCGGCCGGATTCGGTGGCGGGCCCCCGACCGGCGGCGGCCCCTCCGTCCGTTACCGCGCGCGGTACCGGGCGACGTGCTGCGGCAGTGCGCTACGGGCGGCCGTGCCGCACGTCCGCGTTCTTCTCCGGGCGCAGCTCGGCCGCCAGCGGTTCGGCCTTGGCCCGCTTCACCGCGAGCGCGCGGGCCAGGTCGAACGCCGCCACCGGGTCGTCCTGCTTGCGCCAGGGGTCGGCCCCGCACCAGGGGCCGATCGCCCGGAACTGCTCCAGCGCCACCTCGTACGACTCCACCTCGCCGGCGAAGTGCGCCAGCAGGTGCCGCAGCTGCGGCATCCGCTCGTCGTCCGGACGGACCTGGCGCAGCCGGGCGGCGAGGTTGTCGATCCGCCACTTGGTCCGGTCCGCCGCCAGCGCGCCGGCGATGCTGCGGCGCTCCTCCAGCTCGGCGAGCGCGTGCAGGTAGATCCCGCCCAGCGGGCTCCCGGGCGGCGCCGCGTCCATCGCCTGCTCGGCGAAGGCCATCATCCTGTCGTTCGACCCGAACCACTTGGCGCACCAGTACTGCATGGCCTGCCAGTGGCCGTCGTAGTGGTACCAGGCGCGCTTCACCAGCTCGTCCCAGGCCTCCTGGAACTGCTCCGGGGTGAACTGCGCCCCGCGCGCCGCCGTCACGACCACCACCCACGGGCCCGGGTTCGCCGGGTCCAGCAGCGCGGCCCGGCGGGCGGCCTCGATCGCGGCCGGCAGCAGCTCGACGAAGCTGTTGATCGCGTCGTCGCCGACCTCGTGCCGGTAGCCGGAGCCGCGCACCTCCCAGGCGCGGTGCACCATCAGCTTGGCCTCCAGGGTGGCGGCGTCGCAGTCGCCCGGTTCGGCGGCGCGCCAGGCGGTCAGCCAGCCGTCCCCCTCGGCCGCGACCGCCGCCAGCAGGCCCAGCCGGGACCAGCGCTCGTCCCAGTGGTCCCCGGCCTCGGCGACGTACGCGGCCGCCGGGCGCCAGTCCCCGGCCCAGGCGGCGTCGGCGATCGCCTGCGAGCGCTCGCGCTGCTCCAGCGGGGTCGGCGGGCCGGACCGGGTCGGGTCGAGCCGCTCGCGGGGCGGCAGGCCGTAGGCCGCCGGGTCGAAGCCCTCCCGGGCCCACCTCAGATGGTTGCGCCGCCGGAGGAAGCGGTAGACGAGGTAGGCCACGAAGGCCAGGAGGATGATCAGCAGACGTATCACGAGGGCGAATCATCGCTGGTGGGACGGTGTGCGTGCAAAGCGATAACCGCTCGCCGAATGCGGCGTTCCATGGAAGCATCCGCTGTTATGGGGACGAATTTGTACGGCGCGCACGTGACACTCCGCCCGGCCTCGGCCGAGGACATCCCGGCCCTGGTCGCCATCCGCCGCACCCCCGAGGTCTTCGCCCGCTGGCGCGGTGGTGACGACCTCACCGACGCCGTCACCACCGACCTCGGCGAGCCCGGCACCGAGACCTTCGTGATCGAGGTCGGGGGCCGGGTCGTCGGCGCGGTCCAGTGGTACGCCGAGAACGACGACGAGTACCGCCACGCCGGGATGGACATCTACCTGGACCCGGCCCACCACGGGCGCGGCTACGGCACCGATGCCGTCCGTACCCTGGCCCGCCACCTGGTCGACGACCACCACTACCACCGGCTGATCATCGATCCGGCGGCGGACAACACGGCGGCGATCCGCTGCTACGAGAAGGTCGGCTTCCGCCCGGTGGGGGTGATGCGCCAGTACGAGCGCGGCTCCGACGGCACCTGGCACGACAATCTGCTGATGGACCTGCTGGCCGCCGAACTCGTCTGAGCCGCGGTGGCGCACCCCGACGGGGAACGCCACCGGCGGGGTCAGTGGTCGGGAGGGGTCAGCGGTCGGGCGGGGTCAGTGGTCGGCGCGCAGCGGCTCGCCGGTGCGGTGGAGGTGGGCGAAGATCTCCCGGTAGGAGCGGAGCAGCCCGGTCTCGTAGTACGGGATGCCCTTCTCCGCGCAGAACCGGCGGGTGATCCGGGCGGCCCGGGGGAGTGCCGGGGTCGGCATGCTGGGGAAGAGGTGGTGCTCGATCTGGTAGTTGAGGCCGCCCATCAGGGTGTCCAGCACCGGGTTGCCGCGGACGTTGCGCGAGGTCAGCACCTGGCGGCGGAGGAAGTCCAGCCGCATCTCCGGGGTCACCATCAGCATGCCCTTGTGGTTGGGCGCGAAGACGCAGCCCAGGAGGATGCCCAGCAGCGCCTGGTGGACGGCGAGGAAGGCGATCGCCTTCCCGGCCGGGAGGGCGGCGAGCACGACCCCGAAGTAGGCCGCGAAGTGGAGGACCAGCAGGGCGCCCTCCAGTCGGGGGCGCTTCATGGCGGGGTTGCGCAGCGCGCGGAAGCTGTTCCAGCTGAGGTTGAGGCCCTCCAGGCAGAGCAGCGGGACGAAGAGGAAGGCCAGTCGGCGGCCGATGAACCGGGCGGCCCCGCTCGCCTCCCGGGCCTGCTGCTGGGACCACACCACGATGTCGGGGGAGACGTCCGGGTCCCGGCCCTCGTGGTTGGGGTTGGCGTGGTGGCGGGTGTGCTTGCTCATCCACCAGCCGTAGCTCATGCCCATCAGCAGGTTGGCGACGATCCGCCCGCCGGTCTCGCTCGCCCGTCGTCCGCCGAAGACCTGACGGTGCGCCAGGTCGTGCGCAAGCAGTCCGAGTTGAGTGAAAACCACGGACATGCCGGCCGCCAGGGCGAGTTGCAGCCAGGTGTCGCCCAGGGCGAACAGGGCGTACCAGCCGCCGGCGAACGCCGCGAGGGTGAGGCCGATGCGCACCGTGTAGTAGCCGGGGCGCCGGTCGAGCAGACCCTCCTCGTTGATCCGGCGGGCCAGCTGGGCGAAGTCGCTGCCCTCCCGCTCCTGCCCGGCCGTGACGGCGGCGGTGGCCGTGGTGGCCGGTGCGGGTGCGGGTGGGGCAAGCGTCGTGGGCTCTGGGCTCATGGCAGGAAGTCTGGTGGCCGGGCCGGTGCCGGGGAACCGGACAAGCCCCCTTTCCGGTAGGGGGGTTGACCCCCGGTCCGGGGGTGGGAAAGCCCCCGTCCGGCGGCGGTCGGGGTTGACGGCCGAGGCGGGGTTCCACCACCCTTTCACTAATTGAGTAGTGAAAGGGTGGTTTACTCATGTGGATGCTCCATGCCCTCCGGCGGCCCCGGCCGCTGTCCTGGGGGCTGGCCGCGCTGTTCGCCGCGCTCTACGCCTGCGTCGCCGTCAACCGGCACCGGCGGATGCTCACCCAGTCCTACGACCTGGGCATCTTCGAGCAGGCGGTGCGCGCCTACGCCCACGGGGAGGCGCCGGTGGTCCTGCTCAAGGGCCCCGGCTATCAGCTGCTCGGCGACCACTTCCACCCGCTGCTCGCCCCCCTCGCCCCGCTGTACCGGCTGTTCCCGAGCGCCGTCACGCTGCTGCTGGCGCAGGCGGTGCTGATGGCGCTGGCCGTCGTGCCGCTCGCCCGGTGGGCCTTCGAGGTGGGCGGCCCGAGGTTGGCCGTGCTGGTCGGCGGCCTGACCGGGGCCTCCTGGGGGATCGTCGAGGCGGTGGCCGACGACTTCCACGAGATCGCGTTCGCGGTGCCGCTGCTGGCCTTCGCCGCCACCGCGCTCGGCCGGGGCCGACCGGTCGCCGCGGTGCTGTGGGCGCTGCCGCTGGTCCTGGTCAAGGAGGACCTCGGGCTCACCGTGGCGGTGGTCGGCGCACTGGTCTTCGTCCGGGCCGAGAAGGGCAGCGGGACCAGGGCGCTGGGCTTCGGGGTGGCGCTCTTCGGACTCGCCGCGACCGCGCTCACCGTGCTGGTGGTGCTGCCCTCGTTCAATCCGGACGGGGGCTTCGACTACTGGGGTCAGATGGGGACGCGGGAGGCGGCGGGCGCGCCGTGGGAGCTCGCGGGCCGGCTGGTCTGGCCGCCGCTGAAGTGGCTGCTGCTCGGGCTCGCCGCCGCGACGGCGGGCTTCCTGGGGCTGCGGTCGCCACTGGTCCTGCTCTGCCTGCCCACCCTCGGCTGGCGGCTGGCTGCCGACAACTCGCACTACTGGGGCGTGAGTTACCACTACAGTGCGGTGCTGATGCCGCTGCTGCTGGCGGCCCTGGTGGACGCCGTGCGGCGGACCGGGGCCTTCGCGGGCCCGGGCCGGGTGCTCGCGCGGGGCCGGGAGGCCGGACCGGACCGGGCGGCCGTCCGTCGGGCCCGCCGCGCGCTGGCGGTGGCCGGCCTGGTCGCGCTGGTGACGCTGCCGGTCTATCCGCTGCACGAACTCCTCGCCCCCGGGGCCTGGGGGACCTCGCCCCGGCTGGAGCGGGCCCGGTCGATGCTCGCCCGGATACCCGACGGTGCCACCGTCGCCGCCTCGAACCGCCTCGCCGCGCAACTGGCCGGGCGGACCACGGTCGGCCTGGTGTGCCGCGAGCCGTCGCCGCCTTTGCTGGAGCCGCCCTTGGTCGGGGCTCCGCCGCCCGGGGTGGTGCGGGGCGGCCCGGAGTGGGTGGTCGTCGACCTGGCCGACCCGAGCGTGAAGGCGCCCTGCGCGATCGCCGACACCCTCCGGATGCTCGACCGCTACGAGCGGCTCGGCTACCGCCGGGTCGTGGACGACGGCGACCTGCGGCTGCTCGGCCACCCGTAGGACCTTCCCGAACGTCCCCCCGGGGGGTGGGTCGGACTTGACCGAGGCGCAGCGGTCCGCCACCATTCCACCAATAAACTAGTGAAAGGGTGATGCGGGTGTGATCGAGTACCGCATCGAGCGGCGCAGTGGCGTCTCCACCTACCAGCAGATCGTGCAGCAGACCAAGCAGGCGCTGCGACTCGGTGTGCTGCAGCCCGGGGACAAGCTGCCGACCGCGCGGGAGGTGGTCGAACAGACCGCGATCAACCCGAACACCGTGCTGAAGGCCTATCGCGAACTCGAACGCGAGGGGCTGGTCGAGCCGCGGCCCGGCCTCGGCACCTTCGTCCGGCGTTCGCTCGCCCGGCCCGAGGCGGCCGCCGACGGACCGCTGCGCGCGGGGCTGGTGGGGTGGGTCGACGAGGCCCGCGCGGCCGGACTCGAACGCGAGGACATCTCCGCGCTGATGGCCTCCGTGCTGGAGCAGCGCTTCGAGACCGGCGTCACCGGCGTCACCGGGAGCGCCGGTTCGGCCGGGGGCACCGGGCCGGCGGATCCGGCCGCGTAGACGCGTAGACGCGCAGAACAGAGAGGGTGGGGGCCGCATGACAGACGCGACAGCGGCGACGCACGCGATATCCGGGCCGTCGGACGGCGCGTCGACGGACGGCACACCGTCCGACGGGACGCCGGCCGTCGAGGCTGTGGGGCTCGGCAAGCGCTACCGGGGCGACCGGTGGGCGCTGCGGGGCTGCGAGTTCACCGTCCCGGCCGGCCGGATCTGCGGCGTGGTCGGTGCCAACGGGGCCGGAAAGAGCACCCTGCTCGCCCTGGCCGCCCGCCTGATCGAGCCCACCGAGGGCGAGTTGCGGGTGTTCGGCGAGGCGTCGAGCACCCCGGAGGCGCGGGCCAGGGTCGCCTGCGTCACCCAGGAGAAGCCGCTCTACCCCTCCTTCACGGTGGCGGGCACTCTGCGGATGGGGCGCGAACTCAACCCGGGCTGGGACGAGGAAGCCGCCCAGCGGGTCGTCGACATGGGGGAGTTGAGGCTCGACGCCCGCGTCGGCTCGCTCTCCGGGGGACAGCGCACCCGGGTCGCGCTCGCGCTCGCCCTCGGCAAGCGCGCCGACCTGCTGCTGCTCGACGAGCCGATGGCCGACCTCGACCCGCTCGCCCGCCACGAGCTGATGGGCGTCCTGATGGCCGAGGCCGCCGAACGCGGCACCACGATCCTGCTCTCCTCGCACATCCTGGCCGAACTCGACGGCATCATGGACCACTTGCTGTTGGTGCAGGCGGGCCGGATCCGGCTGTCCGGCGACCCGGAGGAGATCCTCGACAGCCACCAGTTGCTCACCGGCATCGCCGAAGGGGCGGAGCTCCCCGCCGGGACCGCCGTGGAACGGCGGGTCCGGGGCCGCCAGGTCACCGCGCTGCTGCACACCGGCGAACCGGTCGACGGGCCGTGGGAGTCGGTCCGGCCGAGTCTGGAGGAACTGCTGCTGGCCTACCTCCGCACCCCGCTGCCCCCGCCCGCCACCGCCCCCGATCGCGAGGCCGCCGCATGAGCACCAGCACCCTGTCCGGCCCGGCGACCCCGCCGCACCCGGCCGCCCCGTCCCCGAACGGCGGCGCCGCCCCGGTCCGCCGCAGGCGCGGGCCGAGCGGCGCGCTGTGGCTGGTGCTGCACCAGAACCGGCCCGCGATCCGGTCGGTGGCGATCCTGCTGGTCCTGGCCTCGGCCGTCCTGATCGCCATGCACGTCCTCGTCCACGACCGGATCGTGGCCATGCAGGAGACCTCCTGCTACACCCCGGCGTCCTGGCAAGGGATCGAGTGCGCGGTGCGGTCCGGCCGGGTCGAGCTGCTGAGCCGGATGTTCACCGACATCGTCCAGCCCGCCGTCACCGCGGTCCCGGTGCTGATCGGCATGTTCCTCGGCGGGCCGCTGCTGGCGCAGGAGTACGAACGCGGCACCGTCCGGCTGGTCCTGACGCAGTCCGTCTCCCCGCGCCGCTGGCTGCTGACCCGGCTCGCCGTCCCCGGCGCGACCGTCCTGGTGGCGACCGCCGTGCTGTCCGCGCTGACCAGCTGGGTGTGGTGGTCGGACATCTACCGGGGCCCGGTGGCCTTCGACCCCCCGTTCCAGGGCTTCACCTACCCGGTGCTGGGTCTCGCCCCGGTCGCCTGGTCGCTGTTCGGCCTGGCCCTGGGCGTGCTGGTGGGGCAGCTGCTGCGGCGCACCGTCGCCGCCGTGCTGGTCAGCGGGGTGGTGGTGGCACTCGCCCAGGCCGTGATGGTCGCCTGGCGGCCGTTCTTCTGGCCGCTGGTCGAGGAGGAGCAGCCGTACAACAACATGATGGGCGGCTTCGTCAAGCCCGCCGGCGCCTGGCTGGTGGAGAACGGCGTGGTGCGCGCGGACGGCACCCGGCTGATGCGCGACCAGTGCTTCGAAGCGGCCAGTGCCTGCGACCAGGCTCCGACCTCCTGGGGCCAGTACCACCCGGCCTCGCACCTGGTGCCGATCCAGCTGGTCGAGGCCGGTCTGCTGCTGGCGCTCACCGCCGTGGTGGTGACCGTCGTCCTGCGCCGGCTCACCCGCGCCGGGGTCTGAACGGTCCTGGGTGGTCCGAACGGTCCGGGGTTCCGAACGGTCCGGGGTTCCGAACGGTCCGGGGTTCTGAACGGGTCCGGGGTGGTCCGAACGGGTCCGGCGCCGTCCGATTACGGTCTTCTGCCCGCGCGCCCGGCCCAGCAGACTGGGACGGCTCCACGGCCGATTGCGGTCTCCCCCGTCCCAGAAGGAGAACTGCGCAGCATGACCGGAACGACAGCAAGGACCGGAACGACCGGAACGACCGGTGGGGTCGGGACGACCGCGCGCATCGCCGTCATCGGCGGCGGCCCCGCCGGCCTCACCCTGGCCCGGATCCTCCAGGTCCACGGCCTCGCCGCCACCGTGTACGAGCGCGAGCCCGACCGGGACGTCCGCGGCCAGGGCGGGACCCTCGACCTGCACGGCGACACCGGTCGGCGTGCCCTCCAGGAGGCGCGGCTGACCGAGGAGTTCTGGGCGAGGGCCAGGCCCGAGGGTGCGGAGTTCCGCATCGTCGACAAGCACGGTGCCGCCCCCCGCGGCTTCGGCGCCGGGCCCGCTCCGGAGGACGCCGGTGCGCCGGGCCGTCCTGGTGCCGGGGACGGGTCCGGTCCGCCCGGCGGGGCCGACCCGGGGGAGAGCCCCGAGATCGACCGGGGCGACCTGCGCGGACTGCTGCTGGACTCGCTCGCCTCCGACGCCGTCCGCTGGGGCCACCGCCTCGACCGCGCCGAGCCGCTCGGTGACGGCCGGCACCGGCTGCACTTCGACAACGGCGCCGTCGAGCTCTGCGACCTGCTGGTCGGTGCCGAGGGCGCGCACTCCCGGGTCCGCCCGCTGCTCACCCCGGTGGAGCCGCACTACACCGGTGCCAGCCTGGTCGAGCTGGGCATCCCCGACGCCGACCGGACCGCCCCCGGGGCCGCCGCCGCGGTGGGCCACGGCAGCCTGTTCGCGTTCCACGACAACAAGGGCCTGGTCCTCCAGCGCAACAGTGACGGCCGGATCCGCGTCTACGCCTTCTTCCGCAGCCCCGAGGACTGGCTGCGGGTGGCCGGCCTCTCCGCGGACGACCCGGTGGGCACCCGCGCCGCCGTCGTCCGGCACTTCGCCGACTGGGCGCCGGAGTTCCGGGACGCCCTGGCCGCCTGCGACGACATCCTGCGCACCCAGCCGCTGGAGATGCTGCCGGTCGGCCTGCGCTGGTCGCGCCGCCCGGGCGTCACCCTGGTCGGGGACGCGGCGCACCTGATGTCCCCGTTCGCCGGGCAGGGCGTCAACCTCGCGATGTGGGACGCCGCCGAACTCGCGCTCGCGGTGGCCCCCGTACTGGCTCCGCCGGCCCGCTGGGAGACCTCGACCGCGGCGGCCCTCGACGCCGCCGTCGAGGGCTACGAGAAGGCGATGTTCGAACGGGGCGCGTTCTGGGCCGGCATCTCCGCGTTCAACCACGACCGGGTGCTGGCCCCGGACGGCCACGAGAACCTGCACCTCATGGCCGGTCCGCCCGGTCCGCCGGACGGTGCCTGACGCGGCTGCCCGGGGCCCGGTCCGGGTACCGGCTCAGGCGCCGGTGCAGCCGCAGGACCGCCGGACCACCATCCGGGCCGGGAACATCCGGGCCCCGGTGGTGGGCGTCGGCTCCCCGTCGGCGCGCGCGCCGAGCACCAGGTCGACGGCGGCGCGCGCCATCTCCTCCTGCGCGGTGGCCACGCTGGTCAGCGGCGGGCCGGCGATCACGGCCTCCGCGATGTCGTCGAACCCGGCCACCGCGACGTCCTCCGGCACCCGCAGGCCGAGGTCGTCGGCGGCCCGCAGCAGGCCGATCGCCTGGTCGTCGGTGGCGCAGAACACGGCCGTCGGCCGGTCGGCGCGGGCCAGCAGCGCGAGCGCCTCCCGGTGCGCGCGGACACGGTCGAAGGGCGCGCCGACCAGCCGGCCCTCGGTGGTGAGCCCGGCCGCCGCGAGCGCGGCGGCCCAGCCGGCGGTGCGGACGGTGACCGGGTCGCTCGGGCTGAGCGAGAAGGTGCCGCCGAAGCAGTGCACCGTGGCGTGGCCGTGCCCGAGCAGATGGCCGACGACCTCCCGCGCCCCGCCCTCGTCGTCCGCGACGACCGCGAGCCCGTGCTCGGTCTCGGCGCGGTGGTGCAGCAGCACGACCGGCGTCCCGTCCGGGGCGTCCGCCCGGGCGACGCCGGGGGCGGACGGGTCCTGGGTGACCAGGATCAGACCGTCCACCTGCATGCCCAGGAAGGCGCGGATGTAGTGGGCCTCGCGCTCGTCGGCGTAGTCGGAGTTGCCGATCAGCACCAGCTTGCCGCGTTCGGCGGCGGCCCGCTCCACGGTGTGGGCGAGTTCGGCGAAGAAGGGCTGGCGGGCGTCCGGCACGACCATGCCGATCAGGTCGCTCCGCCGCCGCGCCATGGCCTGCGCGACACGGTTCGGCCGGTACCCCAGCTCCTCGACGGCGGCGAGCACCCGGGCCCGGGTCGCGGCCGCCACCGGCCGGGGCCCGTCGTTGATCACATAACTCACGACCGCCGTCGACGTCCCCGCCGTCCTCGCCACGTCGTCCCGCGTCACCCTTGCCATGTCGGCGAGCCTACACACCGGCACCGACGGGCCCGGCCGTCGTTCCACCGGCCGGACGCCGCGTCGGACGGCGCGTGGGGTGCCGAGTCGGACGCCGCGTGGAGCACCGCACGGGGTGCCGCGTCGGGCGCCGTCAGTACATCTGGTCGGCGGTGACGTCCGCGGAGCGGCGCAGCGCCTGCTCGGCCGGTTCGCCGCGCAGGGCGAGCAGGGTGAGCGTCAGCGCGTCCACCACCGTCAGGTGGGCGATCCGGCTGGCGGTGGTCTCCAGCCCGAAGACGAGGTCCTGGCCGCCGGCGACCAGGGTGTGGGTGGCGGCCTCGGCGAGCGGGGAGCGGGCGTAACTGGTGACCGCCACCACCGCCGCGCCGTTGCCGCGGGCGTGGCGGGCGGCGTCGACCACGGTGCGGGTCGCCCCGGTGTGGCTGACCGCCAGGCAGGCGGAGGCGGAGGTCAGCTGGGCGGCGGCCAGCTGTGCGGTGCTCGGGTCGGCGGGGGCGTCGGTGCGCAGGCCCAGGGCACGCAGCCGGTAGGCCGCGTCCAGGACCACCGCGCCGGAGAGCCCCTCGCCGAGGAGGAGGACGTGGTCGGCGGCGTTCAGTGCCCCGGCCGCCGCCCGCAGCCCGTCGACGGCGAGCGTCGTGGTGATCCCGTCGAGCGCCTCCCGGGCGGCGCGGACGGTGTCGGCGAGGGCGCGGGCGGCCGGGTCCCGGACGTCGGACGTGTCCGGCACCAGGGCCGGCGCCTGGCGGACGGCCGCGATCTTCAGCTCCTGGTAGCCCCGGAAGCCGAGCCGCTGGCAGGCGCGGACCACCGAGGACGGCGCCGTCCCGGCGAGCTCGGCGACATCGCTCACGCTCAGGCCGACCAGATCGGCGCCCCGGGCGAGGACCACCTGGGCGACCCGCTCCTCGCTGCCGCGCAGCTCGCCCAGCCGGGCGCGGATGTGGGCGGCCAGCTGGGACTCCAGCGGAGAAAAATCGGAATGCTCTTCCATGGATCCAGTGTAACGTGGAACGGGATTCCGCGGGTCGGTGCTCCACCGGCCTGCCGATCCGCCGATCCGCCGATCCGCCGATCCGCCGATCCGCCGATCCGTCGATCCGTCGTTCCGTCAGTCCGTCGTTCCGTTGTTCCGCCCTTGGAGGGGAGCCCGCCGTGGCAGCCGCCGCCGTTCCCGTGGCCGTTCTGACCGCCGCCGTCCTGCACGCGGTCTGGAACGGGCTGGCGCACCGGATCGAGGACAAGCTGGTCGGGTTCACCCTGATCAACCTCGCGTACACCGCGTGCGCGGTGGTCCTGGTACTGCTCAACCCGTTCCCGGCGGCCGCCGCCTGGCCGTACCTGCTGGCCTCCGTGGCGATGCAGGTGACGTCCCAGCTGCTGCTCCTGCGGGCCTACCAGCTGGGGGACTTCGGGCAGATGTACCCGATCGCTCGCGGTTCGGCGCCGCTGCTGGTGGCGGTGCTGTCGGTGGCCCTCCTCGGCGAGTCGCCCGGGCTCGGGGAGCTGCTCGGGGTGGCCGTCATCTCCTGCGGGCTGGTCGGGCTGGCCTTCGCCAAGGGGATCCCGGGCCGGGCCCAGCTGCCGGCGCTCGCGGCGGCGCTCGGCACCGGGGTGATGATCGCCGCCTACACCGTGTCCGACGGCGGCGGCGTCCGGCACGCGGGGACGGTCGGCGGCTACGTCGCCTGGCTGTTCCTGCTCCAGGGGCCGGTGCTGGCACTGATCGCCAGGGTGCGGCGCGGGCCGGGCCTGCTGGCCGGGGCCGGTCCGGCGGTGCCGTTCGGGCTGCTCGGCGGAGTGCTGTCGCTGACCGCCTACGGGCTGGTGGTGTGGGCGCAGTCCCGGGGGGACCTCGCCACCGTCGCGGCGCTGCGCGAGACGAGCATCGTGATCGCCGCGCTGATCGCCGCCGTGGTCTTCCGGGAGCGCCTCGGGCGGCTGCGGATGGCGGCGAGCGCGGCCGTGCTGGCCGGGATAGCCGTCCTGGAACTGGCCCGCCCCTGAGGCCGGTTCCAGGACGGCGGGGGCCGCTCCGCGCGATTCAGGGGACGACGACCGTCAGCGAGCTGTGCGTCGTCGTGAAACCCAGCTCCTCGTACAGCCGACGGGCCCGGTTGCCCTCGGTCACGGCCAGTCCGATCCGGGCGGCACCACTCGCGGCGACCTCGGCGACCACCCGGCGCAGCAGGTCGCGGCCGAGACCGGGGTAGCCGTGTGCCGGGTGGCGGAACACATGGGCGATCCAGGGCAGGCCGTCCCAGTCGGTGACGACGGCACCGGCCACCACCAGGTCGCTGCCGTCCACGACCAGGCTGCTGGCCGACAGCGGGGGTCCTATCACCTGCCCGGAGAGCAGCTCGGCGATCCGCTGCACCGAGGACCGGTCGTCCCGGCCCTCGTCCGGGCGGTGGTCGGGGTGGCCGGGGCCGAAGGCCGCCCGGGAGGCCGGGACGAGGGCCTCGGCCCCCCGGTCGCAGGGGACGGCCCGGAACCCGTCCCGGAGCGGGGTGTCCGCCCAGTCCGCCCAGCCCCCGGGCGGGGGAGCGTCGATGAGCTCCCGGTGCATCGTGTGGCCGTGGCGCAGCACCGAGGCCCCCTGGCGCACCAGCTCCTCCCCGAGCCGGACCGGGCCGGAGACCACCCAGCCCGCCAGTTCCTTCCGCACGAAGGCGGCCAGGGCGGCCGGATCGGCGTCCGGGTCGACCACCTCCAGCCGGTCCGCCCAGGGGCGGCCCTCCCGTTCGCCCCGCTCGAACCGCACCACGGCGACCCCGTCGGCCCCGTACCCGTACTGCCAGTCGCTCCCCGCCTGCGTCACGCCGTCCGTCCGATCCTCGCCCGTCGGCACACCCCCTCGGGCACACCCTGTCGTCCGCCATGCTCGGTGAACGATCCGCCCGGGATCAACCGACTGTCGGTCAACCGGCCTGCTCGGGCGGAGAATCGGCCGGGACGCGCCGGATTGTCGGTGGTGGCGCTCAGCGTTCCGGGCATGAGCGTCCCCGAGGTCGTCCCGATCCTGCACGAGCCCGGCTACCGCACCGACACCATCGGCCGCTGCCGGGGCGGCCAGTTCTTCGCCTCCGTCTGCTACGCCAGCCCCGAGGAGTCGTCCGACTCCGACGACGGAGCCTGGTACGCGGTGCTGCACCGGTTCGACCCGGCCGGGCGACACCTCGGCTCACGGATCGAGGCGGCGCCCGAGGAGTTCGACACCGGCACCGGTAGGACCGCCGAGGAACTGCTGCGGGAGTGGCTGGACGCCCTGCCGGAGCGGGAGTTCGGGGACATCGCGGTCGCGCCCTTCCAGGTGCTGGTCGACGGCTGCCGCTTCGGCCTGGTGACCGAGCGGCACGACGAGGAAGCGACGGAGGACGACTGGGTCGAGCTCTACCCCGACCGCCTCGGCTTCCACGCCCCCTGGGACGGCGAGTACGACACCTGAGCCCGGCCCCCGGCCCGCTCCCCGGCCGCTCAGTCCGCGATCACCGCCGCGCGGACGCAGAGCACGTCCGGCAGGTGGGAGAGCACCGGCGACCAGTGCGCGCCCTCGTCGTTGCTGGCGTAGACCTCGCCGGTCCGGGTGCCGAAGTAGATGCCGGCCGCCGTGAGGTCGTCGGTGCGCAGCGCGTCGCGCAGCACGACGCCGTAGTGGTCCTCGCCGGGCAGGCCCTCGGCGAGCGCCTGCCAGCTGTCGCCGGCGTCGTTGGTGCGGAAGACCCGGCAGCGGCGGCCCGGCGGGATCCGGTCGTCGGCGCCGCCGAGCGGGAACACGTACGCGGTGTCGGCGCGGTGCGGGTGGGCGGCGATCGCGAAGCCGAAGTCGGCGGGCAGGCCGTCGGCGATCGAGCGCCAGCTCGCGCCGCCGTCGTCGCTGCGGTAGACGCCGCCGTGGTTCTGGAGGTAGAGCCGGTCCGGGTTCACGGCGTCCCGGGCGATCTTGTGCACGCACTGGCCGAACTCGGGGTACTGGTTCTCCTCCGGCAGGAACTCGGCCCGCAGACCGGTGTTGGAGGGCTCCCAGCTGCCGCCGCCGTCCTTGCTGCGGTAGACGCCGCCGCTGGAGACGGCGACCAGCAGCCGTTCCGGGTCGCGCGGGTCGCACAGGACGGTGTGCAGACCCTGGCCCCCGAAGCCGGCGCCCCACTCGGTGCGCTGCGGGTGGTCCCACAGCGACTCGACCAGGGTGAAGGTCTCGCCGCCGTCCGCGGAGCGGAACAGCGCGGCGGGTTCGGTGCCCGCGTAGACCACGTCCGGGGCCTCGGGCCCGGCCGGCTGGAGCTGCCAGACCCGGGTCAGCGAGGCGCCCGTGTGCTCCGGGAAGCGGATGGCCGGGGTGGACGGTTCGAACCAGCTCGCGCCGAGGTCGTCCGAGCGCCACACCGACGGGCCCCAGTGGCTGCTGTCGGCGCCCACCAGCAGCCTGGTCCGACCGCCGCGGCGGTCGACGGCGACGGAGTAGACCGCGTTCATCCGGAAGTGCGGCCCGCTGAACTCCCAGTCCAGCCGGTCACGACTGCGGCCGAGAAAGAGGCCCTTCTCGGTCCCGACGGCCAACAGCACCTCGGTCATTGCCACACACCACCCGGTCGGCGAAACGGCCCCCTCGGACACCCCTCCCGGGCCAGTGTCCCGCCGTCGGGGGTCCGCCACATCTCGCCGCGCCGGTGCGGACCGCCGCCGGGTACCGCCTCCGCCCGACGACGCACCCGACGGCGATGCACCCGACCGGCGACGCACCCGGCGGCGCGGCGCCCGGGACGTCCGGGCCACCGCGCCGCCGACCACCGGCCGCCGTCAGCCCCGGCAGCCCTCCAGCAGCCGCAGCCAGACCTCGCTGATCGTCGGGTAGGCGGGCACCGCGTGCCACAGCCGGTCGATGGGCACCTCGCCGACCACGGCGATCGTCGCCGAGTGCAGCAGCTCGGAGACACCGGGGCCGACGAAGGTCGCGCCGACCAGCACCTCCCGGTCCAGGTCGAAGACGACCCGGGCCCGGCCGCGGTAGTCGTCGCCGTAGAGCGAGGCCCCGGCGACCGCGCCGAGGTCGTGGTCGATCGCCTTGACCCGGAGCCCGGCCCGTTCGGCGGCGTCGAGGGTCAGACCGACGGCGGCGACCTCCGGCTGTGTGAAGACCACCTGGGGCGCCCCGGCGCTGTCGGCGGACGCGGCGTGCGCGCCCCAGCGCTCGGTGTCCAGCGGGCGCGCCTGGGCGCGGGCGACGATCGCCGCGCCGGTGATCCGCGCCTGGTACTTGCCCTGGTGGGTGAGCAGCGCCCGGTGGTTGACGTCCCCGGCGGCGTACAGCCACGCGCCGTCGACACCGAGCACCGTGCAGCTGTCGTCCACGTCGAGCCAGTCGCCGGGGTGCAGACCGACCTGCTCCAGTCCGACGTCGGCCGTGCGCGGGGCCCGCCCGGTGGCGTACAGCACCTCGTCCACGGTCAGCCGCCCGCCGTCGCCCAGGGTGAGCGTGACCTCGGAACCGTCCTCGGCCCCGTCCGCTCCCTCCGCCCCGGCCACCGCCCGCCGCTCCAGCGCGGTCACCTCCGTCCCGAACCGGAGGTCCACCCCGAGGTCCCGCAGACCGTCCGCGACCAGCTCGCCGGCGAACGGCTCCGTCCGGGGCAGCAGCGCGGAGCCGCGGACCAGCAGCACCACCTCGGAGCCGAGCGCCCGCCAGGCGGTGGCGAGTTCCACGCCGACCACCCCGCCGCCCACCACGGCCAGCCGTCGGGGGACGGCGGGTGCGCCGGTCGCCTCGCGGTTGGTCCACGGCCGGGCGTCGGCCAGTCCGGTCACGTCGCGCGGCAGCACCGGGCGGCTCCCGGTGCAGATCACGACGGCGTGCCGGGCCACCAGCAGCCGCTCGCCGCCGTCCTCCGACTCGACCGTCACCTGCCGTTCGCCCGCCAGTCGGCCGTGGCCCCGGGCCAGTTCGATGCCGGTGTCGCGGAGCCACCGCACCTGGCCGTCGTCCTGCCAGTGCGAGGCGAACGAGTCGCGCCGGGCGAGCACCGCGGCCGCGTCCAGCGCCCCGCCGCCGACCGCCTCCCGGGAACCGGCCACCGCGCGGGCGTCGGCCAGCGCGGCCACCGGGCGCAGCAGCGCCTTGCTCGGCATGCAGGCCCAGTAGGAGCATTCGCCGCCGACCAGTTCGCTCTCCACGATCACCGTGCGCAGCCCGGCGGCGGCCGTCCGGTCGGCGACGTTCTCGCCGGTGGGGCCCGCGCCGATCACGATGACGTCGAACTCCTCGGGGGCGGGGGACTGGGGGGAGGTCATACGTGCTCCTCGCTGCTCTGGATCGGTGCTGTTGTTCGGGCGGACAACGCGGGCCCGCGGACGTGCCGGTGGCGCTCCGGTGCCGGTGCGCCCGGTGCTGCGGGGGTGCCGTCCCGCCGCCGCACCGTCGTGCCGTGCCCATCCTGCGCCGACCGGACCGCCCGGCGCAGCCGAACACGCGGGCGAGGCGCCGGTCCGAACAACCCCTTCACACCCCGGTGGCCGCCGCACCACGGAGGTGCGGTACGGCGGCCACCGGGAGCGGTCCGAACGGCACGACCTACCCGAGCGCCGCCAACTCCGCGAGCGCCGCCGCCGTTTCGGCCGGCCGGGAGAACATCGGCCAGTGCCCGGTCAGCACCTCGCGCAGCTCCCACTCCGCCCCGCCGAGCGCCGCGAAGAACGGGTGCCCGGCGGCGATCAGCTCCCGGAGCTGCGCCAGCGGGATCGAGCAGGAGACCAGGGCCTTCGGCAGTTCGTCCGCCCCGCCGGTCAGCCGCACCGGCTCGGAGAACGTCCCGGCCGGCTGGGCCGTGGCCCGCTCGCGGAACTGCGCCAGCCCGGCCTCGTCGATGCCCTCCACGGAGGTGCCGTCGGAGGTCAGCACCTCCCAGGACGGCAGCGGCAGCCACCGGCCGTCCACCACCGCGGCCTCCATCGCGGCGCGCTGGTCCGGCTCCCAGAGGTCCGCAAGCGCGACACCGTCGGCCAGCGGGCCGGAGTCGACGTAGACGACCCGCCGGATCCGGTCTGGCACCCGGTCGGCCGCGCCGGACACGGCGACGGTGCCGCCGCTGTGCGCCACCAGGACCACGTCCCGGAGGTCCTCGCGGACCAACAGTGCGGTGAGATCGGCGATCTGGGCCTCCGCTCCGGTCTCCGCCGTGGCCTCGCCGGCCCGCTCGGCGAGCCCCGGCAGGGTCACCGCGTGCACGGTGTGGCCGGCGGCGCGCAGGGGTTCGGCCACGGCCTCCCACGCCCAGCCGCCGAGCCAGAAACCGGGGACGAGTACGAAAGTGCTCATGGTGGGACGGTCCTCTCTGGAATGCCTGTGGTGGGCCCGGACCCGGTCCTGACCGTCACCCGGGCCGCCCGCCGTGACCCGACCCTAGAATGGCAACCGGACAGAACTCGACCGGATTTGCCGCCGGTTCGACCACCCGGCCGTCAGCCCCGCCCACCGCCCCTCCGGCCGATCCGGCCGATCCGGCCTCTCCGGCTGAACGGTTCGAACCGTACGGGCGCCCGGCCGACCGTCCGGGCCGCACGGGAGAACAGGAGCGGAGCACGGTGGAGCACCCGGTCAGCCGCATCCTCGCCCTCCTCGAACTGCTCCAGGCCCGCCCCGGCCTCACCGGCGCCGACCTCGCCGAGCGGCTGGACGTCGACGTCCGCACCGTGCGCCGCTACGCGGCCCGGCTCGCCGAACTCGGCATCCCGGTCCAGGCCGACCGGGGTCGCTACGGGGGCTATCGGCTGCTGCCCGGCTACCGGTTGCCGCCGCTGATGCTCACCGGGGACGAGGCCGCCTCGGTGGTGCTCGGGCTGCTGGCCGGACGCCGGTCCGGGCTGTCGGTGGGGGAGCAGGCCGGGGAGTCGGCCCTCGCCAAGATCCAGCGGGTGCTGCCGCCGGGGCTGCGCGACCAGGTCGCGGCCGTCGAACAGACCCTCGGACTGACCGCCGCGCCCGCCACCGGCCCCAGCCCGGCCGCCTCGGCGCTGTTCACGCTCGCCGAGGCGGCGCGCCGCAGCCACCGGGTCCGGCTCGACTACCGGGACCGCACCGGCACGCCCAGCGAGCGCGAGTTCGACCCGTACGGGCTGGTGTTCCACTCGGGCCGCTGGTACACCACGGGGCTGGACCACCGCAGCGGCGAGCAGCGGACCTTCCGGCTGGACCGGATCCGCTCCGTCCACCCGGGCGGGACCGGCTTCGAGCCGCCCGCGGACGCCGACCCGGTGCGGCGGGTCCTGGAATCCCTCGCCTCGGTGCCGTGGCAGCACGAGATCGAGGTCGTCCTGACCGCCGGCCTGGACGAGGCCCGCCACCGCATCCCGCCCACCGCCGGCACGGTCACCGCGACCGAGGACGGCCGGGTGCTGCTCCGCGCCCGGGCCGAGCGCCTCGACGGCATGGCGGTCATGCTCGCCGGCCTGGGTTGGCCCTTCACCGTCCGCCGCCCCGCCGCCCTGCGCGACGAGGTCCGCGCACTCGCCGCCCGCCTCGCCGGCTGGGCGGAGGACGGACCGGTCCCGGGCCCGGCCGACGGCTGAGCCGACACCGAGCCCTCCGAACGCGTGACGGTCCGCCGAAGAAAAGCGACGGCGGGCTCCGGGGCGGACGAACCGCCCCGGAGCCCGCCGTACGGGCGACCGGCCGTCAGGCCTTCGGCGCGCCGTTCTGCTCCGCCGCCACCTGCCGCTTGACCTCGTCCATGTCCAGCTTCCTGGCCTGACCGATCAGATCCTCGAAGACCGGCTCGGGCAGCGCCCCGGCCTGGGAGAAGACGAGCACGCCCTCCCGGATGATCGCCAGCGTCGGGATCGACTGGATCCCGAACGCCGCGGCGAGCTCCTGCTGGGCCTCGGTGTCGACCTTGGCGAACACGAGGTCCTGGTGACGCTCGGCGGCCTTCTCGAAGACCGGCGCGAACTGCCGGCACGGGCCGCACCAGGCCGCCCAGAAGTCGATCAGGACGAAATCCTTGCCGCCCTCACCGGGGACGATGTCGTCGAAGTTCTCCTTGGTCAGCTCGACCGTGCTGCTCATCTCGCGATTCCTGCCCTTCCGGTGGTGGCGATCCAGGCCATCTGCCCCCGACAACGGCCGCTGTCCGCGTGCTATTCCGCGGACCCTACCGCGCGGTTCGTCGAGCGGAAGTGGGCCCGCGTCCGTACCGGAGGGTGTCAGGCACCCACGTGCCCACCCACCGACCGGGGAGCGGTCACCATGCGCAACACCCGTCGTACCCGTACCGAAGGCCCGACCGGTTCCGTTCGCGGGCCCGGGCGCCTCGCCGTGCTCGCCGCCGCCGGGCTGGCCGCCGCCGCCCTCGTCGCGGGCTGCGGCTCCTCCGCCTCCTCCGGCGGTTCGCCGCCCGCCAACCCGCCCGCGTCCTCCTCCGCCCCCGCCGTACCGGGCACGGCCGCCGCCACCCTGCGGACCACCGACGACGCCCGGCTCGGCACCGTCGTCACCGACAGTGCGGGCTTCACCCTCTACCGCTTCGACAAGGACAGCGCCACCCCGCCCACCGCCACCTGCACCGGCGACTGCGCCACCCTCTGGCCCCCGGCCGCGGCCCCGGCCGACGGCACGACGGCCACCGTCAACGGCCTCGACGCGAAACTCGTCGGCACCGTCACCCGGGCCGACGGCAGCAAGCAGCTCACCCTCGCCGGCTGGCCGCTCTACCGCTACGCCCCCGACCACAACCCGGGCGACACCAAGGGCCAGGGCGTCCAGGGCGTCTGGTTCGCGGTGACCCCCACCGGCGACCGGGCCGCCGCCACCTCGGGCGGCTCCGGTTACTGAGCCCGACGGGCCGCCGCCCACACTCGACCCGGAGGCACGGGTGCGCAAGGATGTGATGGTGACCGAGGAGCCTCCCGGTGGCGGCCGCCCGGCCGCGCGGAGCGCGTCGGCACCGGACGAGGAGCTGATGCGCGCCCTCTACCGCGAGCACGCCGGGCCGCTGCTGGGCTTCGTGCTCCACCTCGTCGCCGGGGACCGCCAACGCGCCGAGGACGTCGTGCAGGAGACCCTGCTGCGGGCCTGGCGCAACCTCCACCGGCTCGACCCGGCGACCGCGTCGCTGCGTCCCTGGCTCGCCACCGTCGCGCGGCGGATCGTCATCGACGGACACCGTGCCGCGCTCGCCCGACCGCGCGAAGTGGACGCGGCGCCACTGGAGTTGCTGCCAGCGGCGGACGAACTCGACCGCGCCCTGAGGATGATGACGGTCGCCGACGCCCTCGGCGACCTGTCGCCCGCGCACCGGGAGGTCGTCGTGGAGACGTACTTCAAGGGTCTGACCGCCACCGAGGCGGCCGCCGAACTCGGCATCCCGGCGGGCACCGTGCGCTCGCGGCTGTACTACGCGCTGCGCGCGCTCAGGCTCGCGCTGGAGGAACGGGGCGTGACACCGTGACACCGCACGAGCCCGGCCCCGAGCCGTCCGTGCACCTCGACGTCGCCGGCTACGTCCTCGGCGTACTGGACCCGGCCGAACGCGCCGCCTTCGACGCCCATCTGGCCACCGGCTGCCCGCAGTGCGCCCGGCAACTGGCCGAACTGACCCCCGTCGGAACCCTGTTGGCCGAGTACGCGGCCGACGGCGATCCGGCCGACCCCCTGCCGAGGCCGGACCCGGCGCTGCTGGACCGGCTGGTGGCGGAGGTAGGGGCGGTCCGCCGCCGGGGCCGGGTCCGGCGGCTGGCACTGGTCGTCGCGGCCACCGCCGTGGCACTGGCCGGACCCGCGGTGACCGCCGCCGTCATCACCGCCGACTCCCCGCCCGCGGTGGTCGCCACGGCCGCCGCCCACCGCTTCACCGCGACGGACCCCACGACCGGGGCCAACGCCGTCGTGGGCGTCGACCCCGCGCCCTGGGGCAGCCGGATCACCCTCGAACTCTCCGGCGTGCCCGGCCCGCTCACCTGCGACCTGGTCGCCGTCTCCGGCGCGGGCGACCGACAGACGGTGACCACCTGGAGCGTCCCCGCCACCGGCTACACCACCGCCGCCCTCCACACCACCGGCGGCACCGCCCTCCCACCCACCACCATCGACCACTTCGAAATCCGCACCCTCGACACCGACACCCTCCTCCTCACCATCCCCACCCACACCCCCTGAGCCGCACCGCCACAGGAAGTCGCTCCCGCCGACTTCCTCTGCCACCCGACCCTCACCCCCTCACCAACGGCTCAGGCCTGCCGTCCACGAGAGGTCGATGCGGCCGATTCCCATGAGCCTGCAGTGCTTCCGTGGTTGTCACGAGGGTGCTGGAGCGGGAAGTCCGCCCGGCTGACTTCCTACTCCGGGCGGGGTGTTCGTGTTGTCGATGGAGCCGACTTCCACTTCTACTTCTGGCCGACGGTGCGCGGTGCTGCCGCCCGGCCTGGCGCAATCCAAAGCGGCAACCGGTCTGGCGCGAGAAGTCGACCCTGCCGACTTCCTGCACCACTCGCTCGGTGCCACGGCCCGTTCGCCGAAGGGGGCGGATGCCGTCGACTTCCCGCATTCCCATATCCGGCGCTCCCGCCACCCGCCGCAGGAAGTCGATGTCGCCGACTTCCTGCGCCATCGCTGGGCTTCGCCGCCTGCCAGGGGAGGTCGGGTGGCGCTGACTTCCCGCACTCATTCCCGGCGCTCCCGCCACCCGCTGCGGGAAGTCGATCTCGCCGACTTCCCATTTCTTCCTCCCGCCGCTGGTGCGTGATGGCGCCACCCCGCTTGTGTGACCCGAGGTGGCAGCCGGTGTGGCGCAGGAAGTCGTTCCCGCCGACTTCCTGCGCCGCCACCCCCACCTCTTCGTCCGTCGCCACGGGAGGTCGATGCGGCCGACCTCCCGTGCCCCTACTCGGAGCTGCCGCCGCTTGCCGTGGGAAGTCGATGGGGCTGACTTCCCACTTCTGCCTCCCGCCGCTGGCGCGTGATGGCGCCGCCCCGCTTGTGTGAGCCGAGGTGGTGGCTGGTGTGGCGCGGGAAGTCGATGTCGCCGACTTCCTGCGCCACCCCCGCTCCTTCGTCCGTTGCCACGGGAGGTCGATGGGGCCGATTTTCTGCTCCCGCTCGTCCGTCGGCTGCGCGGGGCGCTGCCGCCCTGCTTGGCGTGAGCCGGTGTAGCGGCCGGTGTGGCGTGGGAAGTCGACATCGCTGACTTCCCACTTCCAGTCTCGTTTCCCACTGCCGTGCTCGGGGTGAGCCGAGGTGATGGTCGGCGCGGAACGGGAAGTCGACATCGCCGACTTCCCGTGCGCCTGCGGTGCTGGCGGTGTTGTCCTCGGGGTGCGGGGGTGGGAAGTCGATGGGGTCGACTTCCCACCCCCGCCTCCCGCCGCTGGCGCGTGATGGCGCCGCCCCGCTTGTGTGACCCGAGGTGGTGGCCGGAGTGGCGCGGGAAGTCGATGTCGCTGACTTCCCGCGCCACCACCCCCACTCCTTTGTCGGTCGCCACGGGAGGTCGATGTCGCCGACTTCCTGCGCCACCCCCGCTCCTTCGTCCGTTGCCACGGGAAGTCGATGGGGCTGACTTCTCACTTCTGCCTCCCGCCGCTGGCGCGTGATGGCGCCACCCCGCTTGTGTGACCCGAGGCGGTGGCCGGAGTGGCGTGGGAAGTCGTTCCTGCCGACTTCCCGCGCGATGAGGCGCGTTTGTATTGATGCGGTTGGGGGTGGTGGCGTAGGAAGTCGATGGCGCCGACTTCCCACTCCGCGGCCTACCGGGGTGCCCGGGTGGCGAGGTGGGTGAGGGCGCGGGCGCAGCGGTGGGCGAAGAGGCGTTGGGCGAGGGGGAGGAGGGGGCCGGCGAGGCGGGCGTACCAGCGTTGTGGGCGGCTGAAGGCGTTCACGGTGAACCAGACCGCCCCGTCCGGCGCGAGTTCCACCACGAAGGTCTCCTCGCCCACCGCGAGGTGCCCCCGGCGGGTGCCGTAGGTGAAGCCGTAGCGGTCGCGCTCGCTGTCGGCGGTGCTCCAGACCACCCGGCACGGGGCGCCGGCCCGCAGTGGGCCGAGGCCGATGCCGCAGTGGACCGCGACGCCGGGTGCGGCCCGGTCGGCGTCGGTGGTGATCCGGACACCGGCCGCCCGGTGCATCCGCCAGTCCAGTACGGCGGTCCCGGCGGCGTCGAGGGCGGCGCGGCCGTGGCCGAGCAGGGCGCGGTGGCGGAGGTGGTTGTAGCCGGCCGGCAGTGGGGCGTCGAGGCGGGTGCTGGCGCCGACCTCGGGGTAGTTGAGGTCGTCCAGCGGTGCGGCGGCGGCGTTCATCGGAGGGTCTCCTGCGGGCTCGGCGGGATCGGCGGGATCGGCGGGATCGGGGCGACGGCGAGGCGGCGCCAGGCGAGCAGCGCGCAGAGCGCGAAGCCGAGCGCGTTGCCGACGCCGTGGGTGGCGGCCATCCAGCCGAGGGTGGGGTGGGGGAGGCCGGAGGCTTCGCCGAGGGCCCACCACAGGGCGAGCAGCATGGTGACGGCGAGGACGGCCGACGAGACGCCGAGCAGCACGGGCGTGCCGGTGGACCGGGGCGCGCCGCCGCGGCCCTCGGCCCGGGGGCGCAGGTCGCGCCAGGTGAGCAGGCCGACCAGCCACATGCCGGCGGTGAGGACGGCGGCGCCGACGAGTTCGGCCCAGTCCCCGACGAAGTAGCCGCCGAGTACCAGCAGGGTCCCGGTCGGGACGCTGAGCGCGGCCCACCGGGCGGCGGGGTGGTCGGGGACGGCGCGGCAGACGAGTCCGGCGACGAGGGCGGCGGTGAACCCGGCGTAGTGGAAGTGCGGGACGGTCAGGGCGAGGATGTCGAGGTCGAAGCCGAACAGCCGGTACCCGGCGCGTTCCGCGACCAGGGCGAGTCCGGCGACCGAGGGCATGGCAAGTGCGGTGAGGACGGCGATCTCGGCCGGGACGAGCGAGCGGGTGCGGGCCAGCCGGAGCGGGGCGTGGGCGGCGACGGCGAGGGTGCCGAGGGCGTAGCAGGCGGCGGTGCCGGTCGCGAGCGGGCCCCGTGGCAGCCACAGCGACAGCGCGCCGGGGACGGCGGCGAGCGGCCAGAGGCGGCGCAGCCGGGCGAGGCCGGGTTCGTCGACGAGGGCGAGGCCGAGCGGGACCACCGCGCCCATGCCGAGCAGGACCAGCAGGTCGACCAGTTCGGTGGTGCCTCTGCCCATGGCCGCCCCGACCTCCTTGAACGCGTTCAAACTACCCGTGCGCGCCGACTCTACGCGCGGCATTGAACGCGTTCAAGTTCCGGTCCCGGGGCAGCGGGGGCCGCCTGCCCTGGTGTTCGCGAGGGGCGCGGCGCACCCTGGAGGAGTAGGAGGGGTGACCGGACGAGGAGCGACCGCCGGAGGTGATCCGCCATGCAGACTCTTGTCGGTTGGCACATCGAGATGGAGTTCCGCGAAGAGGGGGCGCGGACGGCCGCCGCCGCCCTGCTGAGGCTGGGCGACGGATCGGAGCTGCGCGCGCACGGCTTCACCAGCCGCCACCCGTCGGACCCGGAACAGCTCAAGGTCGGCGAGGAGATCGCCGCCGCACGGGCGCTCAACGACCTCGCCTCGCAGTTGCTCACCAAGGCCCACGGTGAGATCCAGCAGGTCAGCCCGATCCCGACCCACCCGCTGTCGTGACGCCGTCGGAGCGGGCCGCGGGCCCGGCCTCCCACCGCTCGCGCATCCCGCTGATCTGCCCGAGGTGCGGGAAGGAGCAGCGGGTGGTGCCGGGCGGGGCGGGCCGCGCGGTCAAGGTGGTGCACGCCGGGACCGGCCAGGAGGCCTGCGAGCCGGGAGACCTCGCCCGCGCCCCGGAGAACGGCACGTCCTGAGCGGCCCCGATCCGTCCTGAGCGGGTCCGAGCCGTCCTGAGCCGGCCTGCGCCGCCCAGGCCGCGCCGATCCGGCCCGCGCCCCGCGAGAGGTCAGTTCGGGCAGTACGTGGTCGGCACCTGCCACTCGGGCCCGATCAGCCGCCGCTCCAGCTCGTTGAGCGTGATCCGGATCCCGATCGTCCCGGCCAGCCCCAGCCGCATCCGGCTGCGGGCCAGGACCACGAAGGCCGACAGGCCGTACTTGTTGATCAGCGACGCGCGGTAGCGGGCGGTGGCGTCCTCGTCGCAGACCGCGGCGCGGGCCGGGAGCTGCGCCCCGGTCGGGCGGCCGTGCGAGTCGCAGGGGCCGACCAGCACCTTGGGGTGGCGGCGGATCCGTTCGGCCTCGCCGGAGTGCGCGGGGGTCCAGATGCCGAGCGCGGTGCCGTCGGCGACGACCCAGCTCTGCGAGTGGACCTGGCGGCCGTCCTCGCCGTAGGAGGTGAGCAGGAGGTATCTGCTGTCGGCGAGCTGGTCGGTAGGGTCGTGCACGGTGTCCTCCCTCTCCGGTCCGGCGGGCGGTCGCGCCGGCGCGGCCTCGGAGGTCGAGGCGACCGGTGCTCCCGTGGCGCTCCACAGGGGCGTGCTGCTCGCAGGCGGTGCGGTGTTCCGCGGTGGGCCCGACGGTCCGGGTGTCCGCGCCGTACGACCCACGGGACAGCCTGGCACGGGTCCGGTCAAGGAACCCGGCCGGGTGGGCCACTCCATTGTCGTCCGATGCGGCCGCCGTTTCGAGGTCTCGGGGGCGCTCGAAAGCGCTGAACCGGTGCGGTCCCGCGGGCGCGGGCGGGGGGCGTGCGCTGCCGTGGACCTGAACCGGTGCCGCCCGGCGGCGACGGAGAATCCCACCCGGACGGCGTAGCCACGGACGCAGCCACAGACGCAGACCCAGGACGCAGACCCGGGCACCGACGCAGACGCAGGACGCACGCGCCGCCCCGGACACCCGGAAAACGGCGAACGGCCCGCCCGGCGTCCTGAAGACACCGGACGGGCCGCTTCGCACCGTCGCGCTACCCCGCGAGGGTCAGTGCACCAGCACCGGCACCTCGTTGGCGTCCGCCGCACCCGCGCCCGAGCCCTCACCGGCACCGCCGGTGCCGGGGCGACCGGCGTTGATCAGGACGAAGGCCAGCACGGCCGCCAGGGCCAGGATCCCGAAGGACCACCAGATCGCGGTCGAGAAGCCGTGCACCATGCCCCCGAACTGCACCGCCTTCGCGGCGGCCGGGTTGGTGGCCTCGCCGGCGTGGGCCGCCAGCCAGGTGGTGGTGGCGCTGGCCGCGATGGTGTTCAGCAGCGCGGTGCCGATGGCGCCGCCGACCTGCTGCGAGGTGTTGACCATGGCGGAGGCCACGCCCGCGTCGCGCGGCTGGACGCCGTGCGTGGCGAGGCTCATCGCCGGCATGAACGCGGTGCCCATGCCGAGGCCCATCAGGACCAGACCGGGCAGGATCAGCGCCGGGTAGGAGGTGTCCAGGTCGATCTGGGTCAGGATCAGCATGCCGACCGAGGCCAGCAGGAAGCCGGGTGCCATCAGGTACCGCGCCGGGACGCGGGTCATCAGGCGGGCGCCGATCTGGGTGGAGCCGGTGATCATGCCCGCCACCATCGGCAGGAAGGCCACGCCGGTCAGGACCGGGCTGTAGTCGAGCACGATCTGCAGGTAGTAGGTCAGGAAGAGGAAGAGACCGAACATGCCGATCACGGCCAGGCCCAGCGACAGGTAGACCCCGCCGCGGTTGCGGTCCAGCACGACGCGCAGCGGCAGCAGCGGCGCCTTGACCTTGCTCTCGACCAGGACGAACGTGGCCAGCAGCAGGGCGGCGGCGACGAACAGGCCGATCGTCATGCCGGAGCTCCAGCCGTCCGACTCGGCCCGGGTGAAGCCGTAGACCAGCGCGACCAGACCGGTGGTGACCAGCAGCACGCCGGGCACGTCGAGCTTGTTGCGGTTGCGGCCCTCGGCGGGCTCGCGGATCACCATGACGGCGCCGACGGCGGCGACCACGGCGAACGGGATGTTGACGAAGAAGGTCCAGCGCCAGTTCATGTACTCGGTGAGCAGGCCGCCGAGGATCAGACCGATCGCACCGCCACCACCGGCGATGGCGCCGTAGATGCCGAACGCCTTGGCGCGCTCCTTGGCCTCGGTGAACATGACCGCCAGCAGCGAGAGCGCGGCCGGGGCGAGCAGGGCGCCGAAGACACCCTGGAGGGCGCGGGCGCCGAGCAGCATCGCGGTGTTGGCGGCGGCGCCGCCGAGCGCGGAGGCCAGCGCGAAGCCGGTCAGACCGACGATGAAGGTGCGCTTGCGCCCCCACAGGTCGGCCACCCGGCCGCCGAACAGCAGCAGTCCGCCGAAGGCCAGCGCGTACGCGGTGATCACCCACTGGCGGTTGCCGTCGGTGATGCCGAGGTCCTTCTGGGCGGACGGCAGCGCGATGTTCACGATGGTGGCGTCCAGGACGACCATCAGCTGCGCGAGGCCGATGAATATCAGGGCCTTCCAGCGCCTGGGATCAGGCTGCAGGGAGGGCAGGGCGTCGGTTTTCGACATGGAGGTACTCACTTCACGGTGCGAGGTGTGCGGAACACGTGCGGGGCAGTGCAAGGGGCAAAGGGTTAAGGGGAGGAGAACAGCGGCGGACGCGTCGGATCAGTGGTCGCCGTGGAAGTCCTCGAAGGTCGCGGCCCGGCCGGGCAGGGTCGAACGGGCGGGCGCCCGCATGCCGTCCAGGAACAGTTGCAGGTGCCGGTGGACGAATCCCTCCAGGATGTGGCACGAGGTGCCCGGCAGCGGGCGGGTCAGCTGGCTGAGCGCGATGAACAGGTCACCGTGGGCGACGTCCGGACGGATCTCGCCCGCCGCCTTCGCCCGGTCCAGCAGATCGCCGACGACCGCCAGCAGGCGCTCGCGGGCCTCCGCGAGGTCCGGATCGTTCAGGTCGACCCGGTTGGTGAGCATCGGGCAGAGCGCGCCGACCTTCTCGTCGACCGTCTCGTGGGCGAACCGCTCCAGGGCGTCGAACGGGCCGGCGGCCTCGGTGGCGGCCCGCTCGGCGATCGCCACGATGCGGTTCTTGACGAGCAGTGCCACCTCGCGGATCAGTGCCGCCCTGGTGGGGAAGTTCCGGTAGAGCGTAGCGTTTCCGACGCCTGCCCGCTTCGCAATTTCGTCCAGCGGCGCCTCGGCGCCGTGCTCGACGAACGCGTCCCGGGCCGCCAGGACGATCCGCTCACGGTTGCGGCTGGCGTCCGCACGCAGTCGGGGCGTGCGGGCCGGTTCCGTGGTCGGGCGGACGGCGGCGGTGCTCACGGCTTTGCTCCTCCCGAAGCATACAAGTTCCGGGGAGAAACTCCCCGCTTAGTCCTACGAAGGGCTAAACGGGGAATCGCTCCCCGGAAATTTCACGCTTCGGTGTGACCTGCGTCACATCACGGTCCGGGCTTCGGTCGTCCCGTCACCGTCACCGTCACTGCCGGCCGCGCGCCCGCACGGCTGTCGAGGGGCGGCCCGCCGGTCGAAGGCTCACCCCACCGCGACCCGCGTCCCGGCGCCCGGCCCGCTCCGGGTGGGCCGGTGCAGCGGGATCTCGAAGTGGACGGTGGCCACGCCGGGGCCGTGCTCGCCGCTCGGGCGGGCGTCGTGGACCTCCTCGGCGAGGCTGCGCCAGAACGGCTCGGCGCCGGGGATCGCCGTGTTGGTGTGCAGGTAGAGCCTCCGGTAGCCGCCCTCCGCGGCGGCGAACGCGCGGGCGCGCTCGACGAGTTCGCGGGCCAGGCCGTGCCGCCGGTGCTCCGCCCGGACGTACACCCGGACCAGCTGGGCGGTGGTCCCCGAGGGGTAGCGCTCGGCGACCTCGCGCGGGTGCGGCGGGTGGACCGGCCCGGTGGAGTGCAGTGCGGTGGTGGCGACCACCTCCTCGGCGTGGACGGCGACCAGCAGGGCGTGCCGGGGGTGGTCCAGGTAGTGGCCCTGGAGGTCGACCACGTCGGCGTGCCACTCGGGCACGTAGCCGTAGCCGAACTCCCGGTAGAAGGTGTCGAGGATCAAGCGGCGCGCCCCGGGAACGTCCTGCGGCAGGGCATGGCGGATCACATAAGAAAATTGACGCTGCATCAGAAACTCCGACCGAAGGTGGGGCGGGAGGGTGATGGTCAGCGTACATGAAAACCACTTTCATCTGACGCGTCGGAGGAAGAGCGGTCCGGCGTGTTGAAAATGAAAACGAATCCCGTTACCGTCCTGCCTGTCCACCGATCGTCGTGTCCGTCGAAGGGGAGAACCGTGGCGCATCTGCTGGTGATCGAGAGCTGGGTCGGCTCCATGAGCAGGCTGCTGCCGAGGGCCCTGGGGGAGGGCGGCCACCGCTTCACCTTCCTCACCCGCGACCTGCACCACTACCTGCGCGCCGCCCCCGTCGACGGCCCGCACCCGCTGCTCGCGGCGGAGAACATCCTCACCGTCGACACCAACGACGCGGCCGTGCTGCTCCCGTACGCCGAGCGGCTGCACGGACTGCTCGGCTTCGACGGGGTGCTCTCCTCCTGCGACTACTACCTCCCCCAGGTCGCCCGGGTGGCCCACCGGCTCGTCCTGCCCGGGGCCGCCCCCGAGGCGGTCGAGGCCGCCTGCCGCAAGGACCTCACCCGCCGGAAGCTCGCCGAGGCCGGCGTCCCCGGGCCCGCGTTCGCGCTCTGCGCCGACCGCGAGCAGGCCCGGGCCGCGGCCCGGGCGATCGGTTACCCGCTGGTGGTCAAGCCGGTCGACCTGTGCGCCGGGATGTTCGTCCGGGAGGTCGTCGACGAGACCGAGCTCCTGGTCGCGATCCGGGCCCTGGACGCGTTCCCGGTGAACGCGCGCGGCCAGCGCCGGGAGCCGGCCGTACTGCTGGAGGAGCTGCTCACCGGGCCCGAGGTCAGTGTCGAGACGGTCTCGGCGGGCGGTACCGCGCACGTCGTCGGGATCACCGACAAGAGCGTCGCCGGGGCGCCCGCGTTCGTCGAGACCGGGCACATGTTCCCGGCCGCCCTGGAGCCGGCCGAGGCCAGGGCCGCCGCCGACACGGCCCTCGCCGCACTGGCGGCGCTCGGGCTGGACCAGGTCGTCGCGCACACCGAGATCAAGCTGACCCCGACCGGGCCCCGCGTGGTCGAGGTCAATCCGCGACCGGCCGGGAACCGGATCACCGAACTGGTCCGGCGGGTCACCGGGGTCGACCTGGCGGCCGCCGCCGTCGACGTGGCCCTCGGCCGCCGGCCCGACCTGGCGGTCCACCCGACCGGGGTCAGCAGCGCGGCGATCGCCTTCCTCGTCCCCGAGGGCGGGCAGGCCGGACTGCTGGACGGCTTCGACGGCGAGGACGCGGTGCGGCGCGACCCGGCGCTGGTCGAGCTCGCGCTCGCCGGGGCCGGCCGCGAGGTCCGGCCGGCGACCAGCAACAACGAGTATCTCGGGCACGTCATGACCGCCGACAGCGTCGGGGCCGGTGCGCGCGGCGCGGCCGAGCGGCTGCTGGCCGGGCTCACGCCGCGGCTCACGGCCGCCGTCGGGGCCGAACCGGCGGAGGTGCCCGCATGAGCGCCGCCCCCGCCCCCGCCCCTGCCGCCCCCGCCGCCACCGCTGCAACCACCGCCGCCACCGCGGGCGTCGGTGTCCCCCCAAGCGCCGGTACCCCCGCGCTCGACCTGATCACCGGGCGGGCCCGTACGGGGGCGTACGGGCCCGACCCGGCCTCCCTGCGGATCGCGCTCGCCTTCACCACCGCCCAGGCGGTCCGGCACGCCGGCCGGGCCCGCGGCTACCGCAACGAGGTGCTCAGCCTGCGGCTCGGCGCCGCGGTCGGCTCCTGCGCCGTCGAGCCGGGCGAACTCCCCGCCGACACCCTCACCGACTGCGTCGGCGCCACCGTCGACGAACTGCTCGACCACCCCCGCGCCGCCGTCCGGGTCGCCGCGCTGGACGCCTACCTCGGCCACTGCCGCCCGCACGGACCGGCCGAGGGCGCCCGCCCGCACCCGCTGCCCGCGGGCTCCTCGCTGGCGAAGTCCCGCGCCCGCGCCGCCGCCGTGGTGGGGCTGCTGCCGCTCGCCGACGTCCGCCGTGCACTGGTCGTCGGAGTCGTCAACTCGCTCCTGGAGCAGCTCCGTTCGCGCGGAACGGAGTACGTTCCCTGTGACCTCAAGGGCGGCGTCACCGAGTGGGACGAACCGGTGCGCACCGACGCCCTCGCCCACCTCGACAGCTGCGACGCCGTCCTCGCCTCCGGCATGACCCTGGGCAACGGCTCGCTCGATCCACTGCTCGCGCACGCCCGCGCCACCGGCAAACCGCTGGTGCTGTTCGCCCAGACCGGCAGCTCGGTGCTGCCCCGACTGCTGGGGGACGGCGTCACCGCCGTCAGCGCCGAGCCCTACCCCTTCTTCTGGCTCGACGGCGGCCCCACCGTGCTCCATCTCTACGGCGGCCCGGCGGGCCGAGGGGGTGCGGCGCGGTGACGGCCCTGCTCGACCCGGGCGCGGCGCTGGGCAATCCGGACCTGCTCCCGCTGCTCGGCGGCACCCCGCTGACCCGCATCACCACTCCGCTGCCGCACCCGCACCCCGGCTTCTGGGCCAAGCTGGAGGGGCTGGGCGCGGGCGGCATGAAGGCCCGCTCGGCCGTCGCCATGCTGCGCGGCGCCCAGGCGCGCGGTGAACTCCGCCCCGGCGCCACGGTGGTGGAGTCCACCTCGGGCACCATGGGGGTCGGCCTGGCCTTCGCCGGGCAGGCCCTCGGACACCCGGTCGTGCTGGTCGGCGACAGCGAACTCGAACCGTCCATGCGGCAGTTGCTGCACGCCTACGGCGCCCGGCTGGAGCTGGTCGAGCGGCCGGCCCGGCACGGCGGCTGGCAGGCGGCCCGGCTCGCCCGGCTGCGCGCCGTGCTCGACCTGCTGCCCGACGCCTACTGGCCCGACCAGTACAACAACCCCGACAACGCGGCCGGTTACCGGGCGATGGCCCAGGAGATCACCGCCGAGCTCGACCACCTCGACGTGCTGGTGTGCAGTGTCGGCACCGGCGGGCACAGCGCGGGGCTGGCCGAGGCCCTGCGCCGCCGCTGGCCCCGGCTGCGGATCATCGGCGTCGACTCGGTCGGCTCCACCATCTTCGGCCAGCCCGCCCGGCCCCGGCTGATGCGCGGCCTGGGCAGCTCGATCCACCCGCGCAACGTCGCCCACCAGGCCTTCGACGAGGTGCACTGGGTCGGCCCGGCGGAGGCGGTGGACGCCTGCCGGCGGCTGGCCCGGGGGGCCTTCGTCAGCGGCGGCTGGTCCACCGGCGCGGTCGCCCTGGTCTCGGCCTGGGCCGCCCGGGTCCATCCGGGCGCCGCCGTGGCCACCGTCTTCCCCGACGGCCCGCACCGCTACCTCGGCACGGTGTACGACGACGCGTTCTGCCGGCGGCACGGTCTGGACGCCGAGCGGGCCGCGCCGCGCCCGATCGAGATCCCGCACCCGGCGGCCGTGGAGGTCAGCGGCTGGGCCCGCTGCAGCACCGGCCGGACGGCGCCCGCCCCCGCCCCTGCCTCCGCCACCACCCCCGCCTCCGGCCTCGCCCCCGCCCCCGCTCCCGCCGTCGTCACCGTCCCGGCCGCCGCCGGACCCGCCCGCACCGAGGAGGACCGATGAGGCTCGACATCCGCACCGGACGGCTCCGCCTGGCCACACCGCTGCGCATCTCCCGCTCGGTGACCACCGAGCGGGACGCCGTCCGGCTCGCCCTCGGCCACGGCGGGCTGACCGGCCACGGCGAGGTGGTCAGCAGTCTCCACCTGGGCCTGCCCACCCACCGGATCCACCATGAACTCGCCCTGCTGCGGCCCGTGCTGGAGCGCCATCAGGACCCCGAGCAGGCCCTCGTCGAGCTGTCCTCGGGCGCGGCCCCGTTCGCGGCGCTGCCGGCCGGCGTGCTGGCGGCCGTCGAGGCCGCCCTGCTGGACCTGGTCGGCAAGCGGGCCGGTGAACCCGTCCACCGCCTCCTCGGCCGGGCCGACCCGGTCGCCGCCGTCACCGCCCGCACCATCGGCATCGAGCCGCCCGCCCGTGCCGCGGTCCAGGCCGCCAGGCTCGCCGACGCGGGCTTCACCGTGCTCAAGATCAAGGCCGGCAGCCCCGACCCCGCCCTCGACCTGTTCCGGGTCCGGGCCGTGCACGAGGCCGCGCCCGGGGCCCGGCTGCTGCTCGATCCCAACGGCGCCTGGACCCCGGCCGAGGCCCTCCGGCTGCTGCCCGCCTTCGCCGCCATCGGGGTCGAGGCCGTCGAGCAGCCGATCGCCCCGGGTGACCCCGACGCGCTGGCCGCCGTCGCCGAGCACTCGCCGGTCCCGGTGATCGCCGACGAGGACGCCGTCGACTACGAGGACGCGTGCCGGCTCGCCGGTCGGGTCCAGGGCGTCAACCTCAAGCTCGCCAAGTGCGGCGGCGTCCACCAGGTGCTGCGCATCGCCGAGGCCCTGCGCGGCAGCGGCACCGAGCTGATGCTCGGCTGCCTGGTGGCGAGTTCGCTGGGCATCGCGCCCGCCGTCCACCTCGCCGACCGGGCCCGCTGGCTCGACCTCGACGGCCATCTGCTGCTCGCCCACGACCCCTGGCAGGGCATCGGCGGCGCCGACGGCACCGTCCGCACCCCGGACCGGGCCGGTCTCGGCGTGCTGCCCGTTCCCGGCGCCCCCGCTCCCGACGTACCGGCACCCGGGCCCGGGGTCGCAGCATCCGGCGCCCCCGTGCCCGAAGGCCGCGCCGGGTCGTTCGCCGAGGCCCGACCGGCGGCCGGCCGGTGAGAATACTGCGCGCCGTACGGACCTTCCCGTTGCCCGTACGGCTGCTGCTGGTCAACCAGCTCGGCGTCAACACCGGCTTCTACCTGCTGATCCCGTACCTGGCCGGGCACCTCGGGCACGACCTGGGCCTGTCCGCGCTCGCCGTCGGCACCGTGCTCGGGCTGCGCAACCTCAGCCAGCAGGGACTGTTCATCCTCGGCGGCTCGGCCGCCGACCGCCTCGGCGCGCGCCGCGTCATCATCGCCGGGTGCGCGCTGCGCAGCGTCGGCTTCGGCCTGTTCGCGCTCGGCGACACCCTCGGCGTGCTGCTCGCCGCCTCGGCCCTCAGCGGGCTGGCCGGCGCGCTGTTCAACCCGGCCGTGCGCAGCTACGTCGCCCGCGAGGCGGCGGACCGCAGGGCCGAGGCGTTCGCGCTGTTCTCGGTGTTCGCCACCACCGGTGCGCTGGCCGGCCCGCTGATCGGCACCGTCCTGCTGCTGGTGGACTTCCGGGCCGCCGCCCTCACCGCGGCCGGCGTCTTCGCCGTCCTCACCGTCGCCCAGGCCCTCGCCCTGCCGGAGCGCGCCGCCGAACCCGCCCCGCGCGGGGTGTTCGCCGACTGGCGCGAAGTGGCCTCGGACCGGCGGTTCCTGGCCTTCTCCCTGGGCATGGTCGGCCTGTTCGGCATGGAGAGCCAGCTCTACCTGCTGCTGCCCGACGCGGCCCGCCGCGCCACCGGCTGGGAGGGCGCCGTCAGCCTGGTCTTCCTGACCGCCACCCTCGCCAACCTGACCCTGCAACTGCGCATCACCACCCGCTTGCAGCGGCACGGTCCGCCCTCCCGCTGGATCCCGCTCGGCCTCGCCGTCGCCGCCACCGGCTTCCTGCTGCCGCTCGCCGCACCCGGCCTGCCCGGCGTCCTCGGCGGTGTCCTGCTGCTCCAGCTCGGGCTGATGACCGCGCAGCCCTTCGTCCTCGCCCTGATCCCGGCCTTCGGGCGCGACGGCCTGACCGGCACCTACTACGGCCTGTACTACGTGGTCTCCGGCTTCGCCGCCGCGCTCGGCAACACCCTGGTCGGCCGGGCCATGGACAGCGCCGCCACCGCGCCCTGGCTGCTCTGCGCCGGCCTCGGCCTCGCCTCCGCCACCGCGCTCGCCCGGCTGCACCGCACCGGGCGACTCCCCGTCCCCGCCCGCCCCCTCCCCAGCGAGGCCCGATGAACCGCCGCCCGACCCCGCCGCCGCCCGCCGAGACCCACCGGAACCTGCTCACCGACCGCCCGGAACTCTACGAACTCCGCTTCCCCGACCCGGAGTCCACCGCCGCCCGGTGGGCCGAGGCGATGCTGCGCGCCCACGGCGCCGGGCCCGAGGTGCTCGACCTCGGCTGCGGCACCGGGCGGGACGCGGGGTGGCTGCACCGCGTCGCCGGGCGCACCGTCACCGGCCTGGACAGCTCCCCGGAGATGATCGCCCACGCCCGCTCCCGCCACCCCGGACCGGCCTACCACGTCGGCGACATGCGGGAGTTCACGTTGCCCGGGCGGTTCGACGCGGTGCTCTGCCTGGACAGCGCGCTGCTCCACTGCCACACCAACGAGGACCTCGACGCCTTCTTCGGCCGGATCCGCCGGCATCTGCGCCCCGGCGGACTGCTGGTCGCCGAGATGCGCAACGGCGCCTTCTTCCTCGGGCGCACCGAACTCCTCGACGCGCCGAGGCTGGACAGCATCACCCACGAGGGCGTCACCCTCACCTCGCGCACCGTGCTGTGGATCGACCACGCCGCCCAACTCCTGCGCCGTACCCGCAGCTGGGCCGGGGACGACGGCGCGCCGCCGGTCGAGCAGCACTCCGCCTGGCGGCTGCTCTTCCCGCAGGAGCTGCGCCACCTGCTCGCCCACCACGGCTTCGGCGTCCTCGCCCTGCACGACCGGCCCGGCCCGCGCACCGAACCCCCGTGGACGGACGGCGCCCCAGGCAGTGCAGGCACCCCCGACGCCCCCGGGACCGCCGACACCCCCGAGACCGCCGACGGCGACCGGCTGCACCTGGTCGCCCGGCTCGAACCCCCCGCCCGAAAGGGAAGGTGACCCCGATGACCCGCCCGCTCGCCCGCCGTACCCTGCTCACCGCCGCCTCCGCCTCCGGCGCGGCGCTCGCCCTGGCCGCCTGTTCCGCCCCGGGCGGCCCGGCCGCCGCCGACCGCGAACCGGACGCCGCCACCCCCCGGCGCGGCGGCCGGCTGCGCGCCCTGTTCGCCGGCGGCGGCGCCGACGAGACCCTCGACCCGCACCGGGTCAACCTCTTCGCCGACGTCGCCCGCGCCAAGGCGCTCCACGACAAGCTCGCCGACTGGGGCCCCGACCTGGCCGCCGTCCCCCGGCTCGCCACCGGCTGGGAGCCGGGCCCCGGTCTCGACGTCTGGACCGTCCGGCTGCGCGAGGCGGCCTTCCACGACGGCCGACCGGTCACCGCCGCCGACGTCCTGTACAGCTACCGCCGAATAGCCGACCCCAAGCGGGCGTTCCGGGCCCGGGCCTCGCTCGAACCGATCGACCTCGCCGGGAGCCGGGCCACCGACCCGCGCACCGTGGAGTTCCGGCTGAACCGGCCGTGCGCCGAATTCCCCAACGTCCTGGCCGCGTTCGGCGCCTACATCGTCCCCGAGGGCGCCGAGGACTTCCGGGCACCGGTCGGCTCCGGGCCGTTCTCCTTCGTCTCCTTCGAGCCCGGCCGCTCCCTGCTGCTCCGGCGGTTCGACGGGTACTGGGACGGCGCCCCGCACCTCGACGAGCTGGAGATCCTCGCGGCCGCCGAGGAGTCCGCCCGCGCCAACGCCCTGCTGGCCGGACAGGCCGAGTACGCCCACGAGTTGGCGCCGGCCACCGCCCGCGCCCACGCGTCCGGAGGGCGGATCGGCGTCGTCCGGCTGCGCAACAGCGCCATGCAGGGCTTCGTCATGAAGACCGACCGGCCGCCCTTCGACGACCCCCGGGTCCGCCAGGCGTTCTTCCATCTGGTCGACCGGCAGGAGCTGGTCGACGGCGCGCTCTCCGGTGCCGGCGAGATCGGCAACGACCTCTTCGGCAAGGGCAGTCAGTACTACCCGGCCGGTCTCCCGCAGCGCACCCGGGACCTCGACCGGGCCCGCGCGCTGCTGCGCGAGGCCGGTGCCGAGGGGCTGCGGGTCACCCTCGACACCTCGCCGGTCGCGGCCGGACTGGTCGAGGCGGCGGGCATCCTCAAGGACCAGGCGGCGCGGGCCGGCATCACGATCGACGTGCGGGTCGGCAACAAGGACACCTACTGGAAGGACATCCTGGACGGCGGCGTGCTCGCCTCCTTCCGCTCCGGCGCGATGCCGATCGAGTCGCACCTCTCGCAGCGGCTGCTCTCCGGCTCCACCACCAACGCCACCCACTGGCGCCGCCCCGACTTCGACGACCTCTACACCCAGGCGCAGTCCACGGCCGACCCGGCGGCCCGCACCGCCCTCTACGAGCGGATGCAGCGCCGGCTGTTCGACGAGGGCGGACTGCTGGTGTGGGGGTTCGCCGACTGGATCGTCGGCCACGCCCCGCGGCTGCGCGGCGTGGCGGCGGACGCCCCGGCCAACACCCTCGACTGGGCCAGGTTCGACAAGGTCCGGCTGGCGTGACGGCGACGCCGCGCGGCTGGGTGCGGCGCCGGCTGCTGCTCGGCGCCGGGCAGGTCGCGGCCGTCCCGGTCCTGGTCTTCGTCCTCACCGAGGCGCTCCCCGGCGACGCAGCCGTGGTCGCCGCGGGGGACGACCCCGACCCGGCGCGGATCGCCGCGTTGCGCGCCGCGCTGCGGCTGGACCGCCCGGCGGTGGAGCGCTTCGCCGACTGGGCGGGGGAGTTGGCGCACGGCGATCTGGGCCGCTCGCTCGTCGGCGGCCGCCCCGTCGCCGACCACCTCACCGAGGCCCTCGCCCCGACCCTGCTGCTGGCCGCGCTCACCCTGACCCTGCTCGTCCCGGCGGCGGTCGGCCTCGGGCTGCTCGCCGCCCGGCGGGAGGGCGGACCGCTGGACCGCGCCGTCAGCACGGTGACCCTCGCGGTGTACGCGGTACCGGAGTTCGCCCTCGGCGTGCTGCTGACGGGGGTCTTCGCGCTGTGGCTGGGCTGGCTCCCGCCGACCGCCGTCGGCGGGATCGGCCGGCAGCCCGCCGTGCTGGTCCTGCCGGTCGTGGTGCTGCTGGCCCGCCCGGTCTGCTCGACCGCGCGGCTGGTCCGGGCCGGGCTGCTCGACGCCATGGCGGCCCCGTACGCCGTCCACGCGCTGCGCTGCGGAGTCCCGCCGAACCGGGTGCGACTCGGCCACGCGCTGCCCAACGCCCTCGCCCCGGTGGTCCAGCACCTCGCCCGCACCGCCGAATGGCTGCTCTGCGGGGTGATCGTGGCGGAGGCCCTGTTCGTCGTCCCCGGGCTCGGCACCGTGCTGCTGGACGCCGTCGCCGCCCGTGATGTGCCGGTGGTCCAGGGCCTGGCGGTGCTGTTCGGCACCGTGACCGTCCTGCTGAACCTCGCCGCCGACCTCGCCGCCCGCCGCCTCGCCCCCCGAACGGAAGTCGCCGTATGACCGCCCCGCCCCGTGCCACCCCGCTCCACCGTCCCGCCGACCACCGGCCCGCCCGCGGACCTGCTGACCACCTCACCGCCCGGCGCTGCGACTGCGGCGTCTGCCGGGCCCTCGCCCGGCGCTGCCGGTGGCTGGTCCGCCGGGTCGGCGGGTCCGTCGCCGGGCGCCGCCGGGCGACGGACCCCAGCGCCTCGGTGGCACCGTGAGGCGCTACGCGCTCGGGCTGGCGCTGGTCGCCGTACCGCTGCTGCTCGCCCTCGGCGGGCCGCTGCTGGCGGGCGGGCCGGGGCCGCGCGGGGTCTCCTTCACGGCGGGCGGCGGCCACTGGCTCGGTACCGACTACGCCGGCCGCGACGTCCTGCGCCAGGTCCTGCTCGGGGGCCGCCCGGTGGTGCTGGTGGCGGTCGCCGCGACCGTCCTCGGGTACGCGTTGGCGCTGCCGCTCGCGCTGGCCGCCGCACTGACCGGGCGGACCTGGGTCGAGGAGTTGCTGCTGCGGCCCCTGGACGTGCTGATCGCCGTACCGGCGTTGCTCCTGGTCCTGCTGGTGGCCACCGCCGCGGAGCCGGGACCGGTCGGGCTGGCCGTCCTGGTCGGGGTGACGGCGGTGCCGGACATCGCCCGGGTCGCGCACGCGGCGGCGGTGGCGGCGGCGTCCCGCCCGGTGGTCGAGGCGCTGCGGCTGCACGGCGAGTCCTGGGGGCGGATCGCCTTCGGACAGGTCGTCCGGACGATCCGCCGCACCCTGGCCGCCGACGCGGGCACCCGGCTGGTGGGCGCCCTGTACCTGGTGGCGACGGCGGCCTTCCTCGGTGTCGGGGTGCGGCCGGACACCGCCGACTGGGCGGTGATGGTGGACCGCAACCGGGCGGGGCTGTTCCTGCAGCCCTGGGCGGTGGTCGTCCCGGCACTGCTGGTGGCCGGGCTGTCGACCGGCACCAATCTGCTGTTCGACACGGCCCTGGCCCGGCCGCGCGGGCGCGGTCCGGGAGCGGGTCGGCGCGGATCGGGAGCCGCCGCGTGAGCGGGCCGGAGCTGGCCGCCGTGGACGGCCTGCGGGTGCGGGTCGGCCCCCGGGTCCTGGTGGACGGGGTGTCGCTGCGCGTGCGCGCCGGCCGGGTGACGGCCCTGGTGGGCCCGTCCGGCAGCGGCAAGACGACGACCGCGCTCGCCCTGCTGGGCGCCTACCCCGAGGGCGCCCGGGTGTCCGGCACGGTCTCCCTCGCCGGGGCGGGCGGCGCCCCGGTCGGCCATGTGCCCCAGCACCCCGGCGCGGTGCTCAACCCGGCCCGTCGGGCGGGCGTCCTGCTGCGCGACCTCGCCAGGGTGCACGGCGGCGGCCAGGAGGCCGTCCGGCGCGCGCTCCAGGACACCGAACTGTCCGAGGTGGAGGGGCTGTTGCGCCGCTATCCGCACCAGCTCTCCGGCGGCCAGCAGCAACGCCTGGTGCTGGCCCAGGCCTTACTCACCGGAGCGCGGGTGATCGTCGCCGACGAACCCACCACGGGCCAGGACCCGGCCACCGCACGCCGGTTGGCCGCCCTGTTCCGCCGGCTCGCCGCGCGCGGCACCGGGCTGCTGCTGCTCAGCCACGACCTGGCCCTGGTCCGGGAGGCGGCCGACGAGGTGGTGCTGCTGGCCGACGGCCGCGCGGTGCGGACGGGCCCGCCCGAGGAGGTCCTGCGCGTGCTCGCCCGGGCGGCGGTGCCCCCGGTCCGGCCCGCCCCGGCTCCGACGTCGGCCCCGGCCACGCCGGTCCGGCTCGCCGTCACGGGCCTCACCGCCCGCCACCCGGGCGGCGCGGTGGTGCTGCGCGAGGTCGCGCTGAGCCTGCGGGCGGGGGAGTGCCTGGCCCTCACCGGCCGCACGGGCAGCGGCAAGACCACCCTCGGCCGCTGCCTGGCGGGGCTGCACCCGCGCCACGAGGGCACGGTCCTGCTGGACGGCGAGCCGCTGCCGCGCAGTGTCCGGCAGCGCGGACGGCGGCGGCTGGCGGCCGTGCAGTACGCCTTCCAGGACGCCCGGTCGGCGTTCGCGGACCACCGCCCGATGCTCGACCAGGTCGCCCGGGCGGCGGTGCGGCTGCGCGGCCGCACCCCGTCGGCGGCCGGGGCGGAGTCGGCCGCCCTGCTCGCCGCACTCGGCCTCGATCCGGCGAAGGCCGCCCGTCCGCCCGCCGGCCTCTCCGGTGGCGAGCTTCAACGGGCCTCACTGGCACGGGCGTTGATCGTCGAACCGGCGGTGCTGGTGTGCGACGAGATCACCGCGGGACTGGACGCGGACACCCGGGACTCGATCCTGGCCCACCTCGCCGACCGCCGGGACCGGGCCGGTCTGGCGCTGCTGTTCGTCTCCCACGATCCGGCGGCCGTCGACGCCCTGGCCGACCGGGTGGCCACCCTGGCCGACGGCCGGCTGCACCCCGCCTCGACGGCTCACCCGTTCGGGCGACAGGACGCAGCCCCGCCCGGGTAGCACCCCCGGACTCCCGGCCCTTCCGTCACCCTCACCACCACCTCACCGGCCCCACACCCACCCCCGCGCGCGTGGCGCGGCACGAAATCTCGGACACGTCCTGGGCCCTCTCTTTCGGATCACGCCGGGCGGTCGCCGCCGGAGCACGCACGCCCCCAGCCTTCGGCCGGGAGGTACCCCCACGCCGGCTTGTCGTCGGTCGCCGATGGCCCCCAGCCTCCGGCCGGGAGGTGCCCCCACCGCATGGACTCCTCCCCCAGCCTCCGGCCGGGAGGTACCCCCACCTCCGCACCGCCGAGGCACGCACGAATGGGGGTACCTCCCGGCCGAAGGCTGGGGGAGACGCCCGCTGATCCGACGGGATCCGAAAGAGAGGGCCTAGGCTGAACCCGCCCGGACGGCCGGACGGCCGTGGGAGTCGGGAGGGGCCCGGCGGCCGGGATCTCGGAGGTGGTGCGCGATGGGCGGCGACGGTTCGACGAGCGACGGTCCGACGGCCGAGGTGCGCTGCGTGGCGGCCGTCCCCTGCTGGGTGAGCCTGATGGCCCGCGACCTCGACACCGCCCGGGCCTTCTACGGACCGCTGCTGGGCTGGGAGTTCGAGCCGGGCCCGGACCGCTTCGGCCCGTACGAGCACGCGGTCGTCGGCGGCGAGGCGGTGGCCGGGGTCGGCGTGGCGGGCGGCGGCTGGGACATGCCGGTCGCCTGGACCAGTTACTTCGGCACCGAGAGCGCCGACGCGGCCGCCGACGCGGTGCGCGAGCGCGGGGCGACCCTCGCGGTCGGTCCGCTGTCCTTCGACGCCGGCCGGCTGGCGTTCGCGGCCGACCCGGCGGGCGCGGTGTTCGGCATCTGGGAGGGCCCGCCGGGCCGGGCCCGGCGGCTGGACCTGCTGGGCGCCCCGGTCTGGATCGAGCTGCGCACCCCGGACCCGTTCGCGGCGGCGCTCTTCTACGGCGAGGTGTTCCGCTGGGACGGCCGCGACCCGGAGCGGTTCGAGGTCCGCTGGGAGCACGACCGGGTGGTGCTGCGGGCGGAGGGGCACAGTGTCGCCGCGCTGGCCCGGGAGCAGGCGGGCGGGCCGACGGGGCTGACCCCGCACTGGGAGGTCTCCTTCTCCGTGCCGGACACCGACGAGGCGCTGGTCCGGGCGGAGCGGCTCGGCGGCAGCGTGCTCGGCCCGGCCTTCGACTCGCCGTACGGGCGGGTGGCCCGGCTGCGGGACCCCGAGGGCGGCCGCTTCGCGGTGATCAGCGCCAAGTCCTGACCGCGCCCGTCGAACACCTCCCTACGCCCCGGCGATCTCCGCCCGATCGGCCCGCAGCCGTTCGCCGAGCGCGGCCCGCTCGGCGGCCGGCAGGGCCTTGCGGGCGGCGGTGAAGAGCTGCTTCTCCTCGGTCGCCAGGTGCCGCCGCAGCCGCTCGGTGAGTCCGTTCAGCAGGGTGCCCAGCGCCGGGTCGCCATCGGGGAGGGCCTGGAGGTCGGCGAGGTACTGGCCGATCGCGAGGTGGTCGTGGATGCACCGGAACACCACCGCGCCGCCGTCCGGCACATCGTGCTGGACGACCGGGAACAGGTGCTCCTCCTCGGCCGCGCAGTGGCTGAGCAGCAGGTCGGTGAGCTGGTCCAGCAGCACCCCGGGCGCCCGGCCCTCGGCCCGGCCGGCCTCGATCCGGACGAGCAGTTCCTCCACCGCGCGGTGCTCCGCGGTGAACTCACCCAGGATGTCCGGCCTGCGGTTCATGGCGCGCCCGCCTCTCCGTCGACGTCCGGTGCGCCCCCCGATACCTCCAGTATCCGGCGCCGCCCGGGCAACCGGGGCATCCACCGGACCCGCCCGCTCCCGGCGCCCGTGCCGGCGCCGGTCCGCAGGCCCCGCGCCGCCGTCCGCTCAGGGGCGGTCGCGCCGCCCGGCGAGGGCCAGCAGCCGGGTCTGCGGCCCGGCGTCCCCGGCCACCGGGAGCGGCGGGTCGAACAGTCCGCTGCCGGAGAGGTCCCCGTAGCCGGCGAACTCGGCGAGCGCGAAGTCGACGAGCTCCTCCGGGAGCCGGGTGCGCCGGCCGATGCCCTCGGCGAGGTCCCAGCTGTGGACGACGGCGTCGGTGGTGAGCTGGTCCAGGTAGTACTGGCCGGGGACGTCGCCGAAGGAGAGGTGGACGGTGAGCTCGGTGGCGCCGGGGACGGCGAAGGCCTCGCGGGCGGCGTCGGCGGCGGCCGTCCAGGCGGCGACCGGGTCGTCACCGAGCACGTCGCCGTCGAAGCGGCCGCCGACCTCGGAGATCGTCGCGCCCATCAGCAGTTCGGGCACCCAGAGCTGCTCTCCGGTGAGGTGGTTGACCAGATCGCGGACGCTCCAGTCGGTGCACGGGGTGGGGGCGTCCCACTGGTCGGGTGTGACCAGCCGGATCCGTTCGGTGAAGGCGGCGAGGGCCTCGGCGTGCGGGGTGCCCCGGTCGGCCGGCCACGGGTGTTCCTTGCGATGTGCCATGTCCTGAGCGTGCCCCGCCGCGCACTTCCGTACGCCGGTCTACACCACTTGTGACCCGGCCACGCCAATATCCTCGGTCCAGTCGGTTGTTCAAATTCAAACTTCCAGGTACGGTCGACACACCCCAGCTGGTTCGAATTTGAACAAACAATTCGGCCGGTATCGACGAACCCCCCTTTCTGATGGAGACGCGCATGCCGAGCAGCAGCCCGAGCACGACCGCCGCCACCGCCCCCCCTTCCGCATCCGGGTCGGTCCCCGGATCGGTGACCACCTCCCCGCACGCCTACGACGCCGGCCTCCTGCTGCTGCGGGTGGCTCTCGGCCTGACCATGGCCGCCCACGGCAGCCAGAAGCTGTTCGGCTGGTTCGGCGGCGGCGGCATCGACGGCACCGGACAGTTCTTCGAGGCGAAGGGCTACCCGGCGCCGAAGTTCATGGCCGCCGTGGCCGGTCTCACCGAGGCCGGCGGCGGACTGGCGCTCGCCGTCGGCCTGCTGACCCCGCTGGCCGCCGCCGCGATCCTCGGCACCATGATCAACGCCCTGGCCGTCACCTGGAGCAGCACCTTCTTCGCCGCCAAGGGCGGCAGCGAGTACGAACTCCTGCTGATCGCCGCCGCGGCGGCGCTCGCGCTGACCGGCCCCGGCCGCTACGCCGCGGACCGCTACCTGCCGGTGGTGCGCGCGCACCGGCTGAGCTACGGGGCGGCCGCCGTGGTGCTCGCCCTCGTCACCGCGGGCGCCGTGCTTCTGGCTCGCAACTGACCATCGATGAAAGGCCGTTGAGGCCGTGAATCGCCGCGAAGGCCGCCGGTCCACCGACCGGCGGCCTTCGCCGTTCCGTGGTCGAGCGGTGAATTTCCTGTGCAGGCGGGGCAGTTGCCGGAGAATCTCCGTTTCGAGGGTTCCCCGGCCTTGTGATGTATGCCATTGTACATGTCACACTCCCCAACGGTGTTCGGCGCTACCGCCCCAACGGTGCGCCACAACGGCCCTCATTCACCCCCACCGGCCGCACCCCCATGCGACCGACGAAGGCCCGGAGGCCCCCACATGAGAACCGCACGCCCTTTAACGCAAATACCGCACGTCGCAAAGCTCCTGACGCTGATCCTGGCGCTGTTCGTGACGGTCGGCCTGTTCGCCCCGCGCGCCCAGGCGACCACCGAGCGGACCCGTCCGGACTTCGGCGGCGGCTCTCCCGCCGCCACCTCGGCCGGCCCGGCCGGGCTCGCCCCGAGGCCCGCCGTCGGTGACACCCCCGACGCGGGCGGCAAGAACCAGCCGGTCCCGGCCCGGGACCGCGCCCCGTTCTCGACCGCCTCCCCGGACCGCTCCGACGCCCCGTCGGCGGCCCACCGGCAGGCCGAGATCGTCAAGACCTTCGGCGCGGCCGCCCCCAAGGCCCTCGCCGAACAGGCCTGCAACATCCCGGACTTCGCCGGTCGCACCGGCAGTGCCCTGGTCCAGGCGGTCAAGGCGGCCGACCTCGGCTGCATCAACAGCCTGTTCAACCTGGTCGGCACCGACGCGCGCGGCGCCTTCCGCGAGGCCCAGATGGTCTCGGTGGCCGACGCCCTGCGCGACAACGCGGCCGCCTACCCGGGCGACAACTCCACCTCCACCGGCCAGTTGGTGCTCTTCCTCCGGGCCGGCTACTTCGTGCAGTGGTACCACGCCTCCGACGTCGGCACCTACGGCACCGCCCTGCAGACCTCGATCCGCGGCGCGCTGGACAGCTTCTTCAACAGCGCGCACTCCCGCGACGTCACCTCCGCCAACGCCGGCACCCTCGGCGAGGCGATCACCCTGATCGACAGCGCGCAGGAGAACGTCCGCTACCTCCCCGTGGTGAAGCGGCTGTTGGGCGCCTACGACGCCGCCACCCACAACCCGACCAACATGGGCAACGCGCTGAACAGCGTGTTCACCGTGCTGTGGCGCGGCCACCAGACCACCGGTTTCGTCGACGCGGTCGCGGCCGACCCGAGCGTGCTCGACGCGCTCTACTCCTTCGCGTCCGCCAACAGCGGCCTGCTCGGCGGCGACTACACCTTCCTGGTCTACAACGCCACCCGTGAGCTGGGCCGCTTCGTGCAGTACCCGGTGCTCCAGTCCAAGGTGCGCCCGCTGCTGAAGGGGCTGGCCGACCGCTCCTCGCCCACCGGCAACACCGCCTACCAGTGGGCCGCCGTCGCCGAGATGACCGACGCCTACGACAACGGCAACTGCTCCTACTACGGCACCTGCGACTCCGCCGCCCGGCTCAAGTCGGCCGTGCTGACGGTCAGCTACACCTGCAGCCAGAGCATCAAGATCCTCGCCCAGGCGCTGGACGCCACCCAGCTGGCGACCGCCTGCACCAGCCTGACCGGCCAGGACGCGTACTTCCACGGCGTGGCCAAGGACAACGGCCCGGTCGCGGACGACCGGAACACCACCATCGAGGTCGTGGTCTTCCACAGCTCCTTCGACTACGGGGTGTTCGCCGCCTCGATCTACGGCATCAACACCGACAACGGCGGCATGTACCTGGAGGGCAAGCCCAACGAGGTCGGCAACCAGCCGCGCTTCCTCGCCTACGAGGCCGAGTGGGCGCGCCCGGACTTCCAGGTCTGGAACCTCAACCACGAGTACACCCACTACCTCGACGGCCGGTTCGACATGTACGGCGACTTCGACGCCGGCGTGACGACCCCGACCATCTGGTGGATCGAGGGCTTCGCGGAGTACGTCTCCTACTCCTACCGCAAGGTCAACTACGACGCGGCGATCTCCGCGGCGGGCCTGCACACCTACAAGCTCTCCACGCTGTTCGACACCACCTACGAGAACACCGACACCGAGCGCACCTACCGCTGGGGCTACCTCGCGGTGCGCTACATGCTGGAGCAGCACCGCGCCGACGTCGACGCCGTGCTCGCCAAGTACCGCGCCGGTGACTGGAACGGTGCCCGCACCGTCCTCAAGACCACCATCGGCACCCGCTACGACGCCGACTTCGACGCCTGGCTGACCCGCTGCGCGGCCGGTGCCTGCTCCGGCAGCACCAACCCGCCCGGCAACCAGCCGCCCACCGCCGCCTTCACCGCCGCCGTCAGCGGGCTGGCCGTCACCTTCGCCAACCGCTCCACCGACCCGGACGGCAAGATCGCCGCCTACGCCTGGGACTTCGGCGACGGCACCACCGCCACCACCGCCAACCCGACCAAGTCGTACACCAAGGCCGGCAGCTACACCGTCACCCTCACCGTGACCGACGACAAGGGCGCGACCGCGAGCACCCGCCAGAACGTCACCGTGGCGGGCCTGTCGGAGTGCACCGGTGCCGACCCGCGCCAGCTGGACAAGAACTGCGGCCGCAGCAACCTCTCTGCGAGCACCGGCAACTACGCGCACTTCTACCTGTACCTCCCGGCCGGGGTGAAGCAGCTGAAGCTCACCAGCACGGGCGGCACCGGCAACGCCGACCTCTACTACAACGCCACCAACTGGGCGTACACCAACTCGTACACCGCCAAGTCCACCAACGCGAACAGCAACACCGAGACCCTGACCATCACCAACCCGCCGGCCGGCTACGTCTTCCTGAGCCTCTACGGCCAGCAGGCCTTCTCCGGCGCCAACATCAAGGCCGAGTACTGACACCGGAGTTCTGATCCCGGAAGCACCTGGAAGTACTCGGAAGCACGGGGAGGCCCCCGGCGGCGCGCGAACGGCGCGCCGTCGGGGGCCTCCCCGCGTTCGCCCCCGCGTCCTGCCTCCCCGCGCCCGGCCTCGCCGCCTGCCCCGAGCGACCGCGCCGGTATTGCACCGACCGTTCCAAAAAGGCTAACGTGCTGCCATGGCGAGACCGCGCACCTTCGACGAGGGCCGGGCGCTCGACGCGGCGATGCACGCGTTCTGGGCGAACGGCTACGAGGCCACCTCCACCCAGGACCTCTGCGAGGCGACCGGCCTGGGGCGGAGCAGCATCTACAACACGTTCAGCAGCAAGCACGACCTGTTCAAGCGGTCGCTGGCCCGCTACATCGAGCTGATGACCGTCCCGCAGATCGAACTGCTGGAGGATCCGGAGCTGCCCCCGCTGGAGCGGATCCGGGTCCTGCTCGCGCGGATCGTCGAGACCGAGTTCGAGCACCGCCCGGAGGGTCGCAGCATCGGCTGCCTGACCGTGAACACCGTGGTGGAGCTGGCCGGGCGCGACCCGGAGGCGGACGCGATGCTGGTCCGCGACCAGGAGGTGCGGCTCGCCGCGCTGCGGGCCGCGATCGCCGCCGGGCAGCTGGCGGGGGCGATCGCCGCCCGGCGGGCGCCGGAGGAGCTGGCGCGCTTCGTCAACGCGGTGATCGGCGGCATGCGGGTCGCCGCCAAGGGCGGGGCCGACCGGGCCGCCGTCGAGGCCGTGGCCGCCACCGCCCTGGACGCCCTCGCTCCCTGATCCGATCCGGCCCGTCCTGTGCGGCCCGCTCCGGAGCGGGTCCATGCCTGCCCTCATTATGTACCGATCGATCCAAAAGCAACGGGGGAGTCCTTCCCATGCCACGTGCCGTGTACGTCCTCGCCCTCGGTGTCTTCGCGATGGTGACCAGCGAGTTCGCCGTCGCCGGGCTGATGCCCCAGCTGGCGGAGGGCCTCGACGCCACCATCCCGCAGATCGGCTATCTGATCACCGCCTTCTCGGTGGCGATGTCCTTCGGCGGCCCGTTCCTCGCCGTCGCCCTCCTCCGGGCGCGCCAGAAGGCGGCGCTGATGCTCCTGTTCGCGATCTTCCTGGTCGGCAACCTGCTGGCCGCGACGGCCTCCGGCTACCCGGTGATGCTGGCGGCCCGGGTGGTCTCCGGCGTCGCCGCGCAGGCCTTCTTCGGGATCTCGATCTCGCTCTGCGCCCAGCTGGCCCGTCCGGAGATCCGCGGCCGGGCGATCGCCGTCCTGATGAACGGCCTCATGCTCGGCACGCTGCTCGGTCTGCCGCTCGCCACCGTGATCGGCGAGCACCTCGGCTGGCGCGCGGCGTTCTGGGCGGTGGCCGTCCTCACTGCGGCGGTGGCGCTGTGCACCCTCGCCGGGGTCCCGGACGTCGACCACGCCGAGGGCACCGGCTCGCTCCGGGACGAGCTGGGCGCGCTGCGCGACCGGAGGCTGTGGCTGGCCTTCGTCACCAGCACCCTGATCATCGGCGCGACCTTCACGCTGTTCAGCTACGTCAACCCGATCCTGACCGAGCTCACCGGCTTCGCGGTCGGCTCCGTCCCGCTGCTGCTGGTCGCCTACGGCGCGGCGACGGTGGTCGGCAACACCGTGGTCGGCCGGCTCGCCGACCGGTACGCGCTGCCCGTGCTGGCGACCGGCCTGGCGCTGAACGCCGTGTTCCTGGCCGGCCTCGCGCTGCTCGCCCAGTTCCGGGTGCCCGCCGTCGGCCTGCTGCTGGGTGTCGGCCTGGTCGGCGTCACCATGAACCCCGCGATGGTCTCGCGGGTCCAGCGGATCGGCGGCTCCCGACCGCTGGTGAACACCGTCCACAACTCGTTCATCACGCTCGGCGTCATCCTCAGCTCGCTGCTCGGCGGCCTCGCCATCGACGCGTTCGGCCTGCGTGCCGTGCTGTGGCTCGGGGTCGCGATGGCCGTCGCCGGGCTGCTCAGCCTGCTCCCGGACGTGCCGCGCGGTCGCCGTGCGCTCCCGGGCCGGTCCCCGGGCGCTCGGGGGAATAACCCCGAGGGGGTGGATGCTAAGGTGGTTGAAACTTTGACGATCGGATCCTGAACCGGCTTCCCGGCGGGATCAGCCAGGAGTGTGGTGAGCACCATGCAGTTCGGAATCTTCACCGTCGGCGATGTCACCCCCGACCCGACCACCGGCCGCACCCCGACCGAGCACGAGCGGATCAAGGCGACCGTGGCCATCGCGCGCAAGGCGGAGGAGGTCGGCCTGGACGTCTTCGCGACCGGCGAGCACCACAACCCGCCGTTCGTGCCGTCCTCCCCGACCACGCTGCTCGGCTACATCGCCGCGCAGACCGAGCGCATCATCCTCTCCACCTCGACCACGCTGATCACCACCAACGACCCGGTGAAGATCGCCGAGGACTACGCGGTGCTCCAGCACCTCGCCGACGGCCGGGTGGACCTCATGATGGGCCGCGGCAACACCGGCCCGGTCTACCCGTGGTTCGGCAAGGACATCCGCCAGGGCATCCCGCTCGCGATCGAGAACTACGCGCTGCTGCACCAGCTGTGGCGCGAGGACGTGGTCGACTGGTCGGGCCGCTTCCGCACCCCGCTGCAGTCCTTCACCGCGACCCCGCGCCCGCTGGACGGCGTCCCGCCGTTCGTCTGGCACGGCTCGATCCGCAGCCCGGAGATCGCCGAGCAGGCCGCCTACTACGGGGACGGCTTCTTCGCGAACAACATCTTCTGGCCCAAGGAGCACTTCCAGAAGCTGGTCAACCTCTACCGGGAGCGCTACGCCCACTACGGGCACGGCACGCCCGAGCAGGCGATCGTCGGCCTCGGCGGCCAGGTGTTCATGCGCAAGAACTCGCAGGACGCGGTGCGGGACTTCCGTCCGTACTTCGACAACGCGCCGGTGTACGGCCACGGCCCGTCGCTGGAGGAGTTCGCCGCGGAGACCCCGCTCACCGTCGGCAGCCCGCAGGAGGTCGTGGAGAAGACCCTCGCCTTCCGCGACACCTTCGGCGACTACCAGCGCCAGCTGTTCCTGATCGACCACGCCGGTCTGCCGCTGAAGACCGTGCTCGAGCAGCTGGACCTGCTCGGCGAGGAGGTGCTGCCGGTGCTGCGCGAGGAGTTCGCCAAGGGCCGCCCGGCCGGTGTCCCGGACGCGCCGACCCACGCCGGCAGGCTCGCGGCCGAGCGCGCCCGTCAGGAGCAGGCTTCCGCGCAGGGGGCCGAGCAGAACGAGCAGACCGTGGAGGTGTCCAAGTGACCGCGTACCGACTGGTGGTGATCAGCGCCGGACTGAGCAAGCCGTCCTCGACCCGGCTGCTCGCCGACCGCCTCGCCGAGGCGACGGTCCGCCGACTGGGCGCCGAGGGACGCGAGGTGGACGTCCAGGTGGTCGAACTGCGCGACCTCGCCACCGACATCGCGCACAACTTCGTCACCGGCTTCCCCGGCCCCGCGCTGCGCGAGGCGATCACGGCGGTCGGCGGGGCGGACGCGCTGATCGCGGTGACGCCGATCTTCGCCGCCTCCTACAGCGGGCTGTTCAAGTCGTTCTTCGACGTGCTCGACCCCGACACCCTCACCGGCAAGCCGGTGCTGATCGCCGCCACCGGCGGCACCGCCCGGCACTCGCTCGCCCTGGAGCACGCCGTCCGCCCGCTGTTCTCCTACCTGCGCTCGGTGGTCGTGCCGACCTCGGTCTACGCGGCCACCGACGACTGGGGCACCACGGGGGACCGCCTCACCGACGGCCTCCCGGGCCGGATCGACCGCGCGGCCGGAGAACTCGCCGGACTGCTCGTCGGCCGGGCCCCGAACGGCCGGGCCGGGGGCGGCGCGGCCCAGGAGGAGGCCGTGGTGCCGTTCGAACAGCAGTTGGCGGCGCTGCGGGTCTGAGCCCGTGGCGTGAGCGCCCGTGGAGGGGCGGGTCCGGAGGTCTCGGACCCGCCCCTCCCGCATGCCCTCACCCCACGCGCGCGTCGTACGAGGCCCGGGCCGTCGCGATCTCGCGCTGGTGGGTCTCGGTCCAGGCGACCAGCGAGCGGACGGTCTCGTGCAGCGTCCGCCCGAGCGGCGTCAGCGCGTAGTCGACCCGGGGCGGCACCACGGCGTGCACGGTCCGCTCCACCAGGCCGTCCCGCTCCAGCTGCCGCAGGGTGACGGTCAGCATCCGCTGGCTGACCCCGTCGATCTCCCGCCGCAGCTCGGTGAAGCGCAGCGAGCCGCGGTCCAGCAGCGCGATCACCAGCAGCGACCACTTGTCGGCGATCCGGTCGAGGATCTGCCGCACCTCGCAGTCCTCCCGGGTGTCCCACTGGAGCACGTCGTAGTCGTCCTCGGTCACCGCACAGTGCGTCGGTGACTTCAAAGTGCCTTCTTCCATGCTCCCTGATGCTGCCTCAGGATGGCAATGGTTACAAGAGGGAACCGGCCGGACGAAGGGGAACCGCCCCCGTCCGGCGTCCCCGCCCCCGCGCACTTCCAGGAGACCACCGTGTCCACGTCCTCAGCCGTGCCCGAAACCGGCCGCCAGGCCGCCGCTCCGGCCGGGTCGCCACCGGCGGAACCGTCCTCCCGCTTCACCGGCCGGGAGGCGGCCGTCCTGCTCGTCCTCTGCGGCGCGATCTTCCTGGAGGGCATCGACGTCGCCATGCTCAACGTGGCCCTCCCGTCGATCCGCGCGGACCTCGGGATGGACACCGGCTCGCTGAGCTGGGTGCTGAGCGCCTACGTGCTCGGCTACGGCGGCTTCATGCTGCTCGGCGGCCGCGTCGCCGACCTGCTCGGACGGCGCCGGATGTTCCTGTTCTGGCTCACCGTCTTCGTGCTCTGCTCCGGCCTCGGCGGCCTGGCCGGCGCCCCCTGGGTACTGATCCTGGCCCGCTTCCTCACCGGCCTCTCGGCCGCCTTCATGACCCCCGCCGGCCTCGCGATCATCACCACCGCCTTCGCCGAGGGCCCCCGCCGCAACCGGGCGCTGCTCGTCTACGCGGGCACCGCCGCGGCCGGCTTCTCCCTCGGCCTGGTGGCCGGCGGACTGCTCACCGCCGTCGGCTGGCGCTGGGTCTTCTTCGCCCCGGTGCTGCTCGCGGGCGGCCTGCTGCTCGCCGCCGTGCCGCTGCTCCCGCGCGACCAGGCACCCGCCCGCCGCCCCGGCGAGCGCTTCGACCTGGGCGGCGCCGTCACCGTCACCGGCGCCATGCTGCTGCTGGTGCAGGCCGTGGTCCGGCTCGGCGAACCCGACGCCGCGGCCGGCCCGACCCTCGCCCTGTTCGCCGCCGGCGCCGCCCTGCTGGCCGCCTTCGTCGCGATCGAACGGCGCTCGGCCGCCCCGCTGCTCCGCCTCGGCCTGCTGCGCTCCGGCCCGCTGCTGCGGGCGAACATCGGCGCGCTGCTGTTCGCCGCCTCGTTCTTCGGCTTCCAGTTCACCGTCACCCTCTACCTCCAGGACCTGCGCGGCTGGTCCCCGCTGCAGACCGGTCTCGCCCTGCTCGCGGTCGGGGTGGACGCGGTGCTCGCGCCGACCCTCACGCCCCGGCTGGTGGAGCGCTTCGGCAACGTCCGGGTGATCCTCGGCGGCTTCTGCCTGGCGGTGGTCTCCTACGCGCTGTTCCTGCCCGTCGGGCCGGACTGGACGTACCCGATGATGTTCCCGACCATGATCCTCACCGGACTGGCCTTCGCCCTCGCCTACGGGCCGCTGACCATCGCCGCCACCGACGGCGTCGCCGAGGAGGAGCAGGGGCTGGCCGGCGGACTGCTCAACACCGCCTTCCAGTTCGGCGCGGCGCTCGGCCTCTCGGCGGTCACCACCGTGAGCCTGACCGTCGGTGGCTCGGACGGCCTGCGGGCCGCGCTGGTGGTGCCGGTCGTGGCGGTCGCGCTCGGCGCCCTGGTGACCGCCCTCGGTCTGCGCCGCGGCCGGGTCTGACCGACGCCCGCCCTCGTCCCGCTGTCGCCCCTCCCGCTCCCGCGCGGTGAGGGGCGTACGGCCGACCGGACCGCCGCCCGCGCCGAAATGTCCGCTCCGGGGTGTAATCGTACGGATGATCAGGCCCCGGAGACCGGAGTCCGCCCATGCCGCCACAGTCACCCCAGGCGCAGCCGCAGCCGCAGCCGCGGCCCGCCGACCCACCGGCCCCGCAGCCGGTCCTCACCCCGCTGACCACCGCCGCGATCTTCCTGGTCCTGACCGTCGACCCCGGCGGTGAGGACACCGTCCGCGAGCTGCTGCCCGACCTCGCGGGCCTCCGCCACGCCATCGCCTTCCGCGCCCCCGACGTCGGCCTCACCTGCGTCACCGGCATCGGCTCCGACGCCTGGGACCGGCTCTTCGACGGCCCCCGCCCGGCCGCCCTGCACCCGTTCCCCGAGGTGGCCGGCCCCCGCCACCGCGCCCCGGCGACCCCCGGCGACCTGCTCCTGCACATCCGGTCCGCCCGGACGGACGTCTGCTGGGAACTCGCCGGCCGGATCACCCGGCGGCTCGCCGGCGCCGCCACCGTCGTCGACGCGACCAACGGCTTCGCCTACTACGACGCCCGCGACCTGCTCGGGTTCGTGGACGGCACGGAGAACCCGGAGGGCCGGGAGGCCGCCGAGGCCGTGCTGATCGGCGAGGAGGACCAGGAGTTCGCCGGCGGCAGCTACGTCATCGTGCAGAAGTACCTGCACGACCTGGCGGCCTGGGAACACCTGACCGTCGACCAGCAGGAACGCGCGGTCGGCCGCAGCAAGGCCGACGACATCGAGTTCGCCGACGCCGCCAAGCCGGCCGACTCCCACGTCGCGCTCACCTCCGTCACCGGCCCGGACGGCGAGGAGCGGCAGATCCTGCGGTTCAACATGCCCTTCGGCCGGTTCGACGGGGGCGAGTCGGGGCGCGGCGAGGCCGGCACCTACTTCATCGGCTACGCGCGCGACCCCGGGGTGCCCGAGGAGATGATCCGCAACATGTTCGCCGGCCGGGGCCCGGCCGCCCACGACCGCCTGCTCGACTTCTCCACCGCGGTCACCGGCACGCTGTTCCACGTCCCGACCGCAGACTTCCTCGCCGACCCGCCACCGGCCCCGGCCGCCTCCGCCACCCTCGCGGCCCCGCTCGCCGAGGCCGCCCTCCCCGTCGCCGCTCTCCCCACCGACGGCTCCCTCGCCATCGGCAGCCTGAAAGGCCTCCCCGCGTCATGAACAACCTGCACCGCGACCTCGCCCCCGTCTCCGCCGCGGCCTGGGAGGAGATCGAGGAGGAGGCGAGGCAGACCTTCAAACTCCACGTCGCCGGCCGCCGGGTCGTCGACCTGACCGGCCCGGACGGCCCCGCCCTCGCCGCGGTCGGCACCGGCCACCTCACCACCATCGAGCCGCCCACCCCGGGCGTCCAGGCCCACGCCCGCGAGGTCCGCCCGCTGATCGAGCTCCGGGTCCCGTTCTCGGTCGACCGTGCCGCGGTGGACGACGTCGAACGCGGCTCCCGGGACTCCGACTGGCAGCCGGTCAAGGACGCCGCCCGCACCCTCGCCCTCACCGAGGACCGGGCGCTCTTCGACGGCTACCCGGCCGCCGGCATCGAAGGCCTCCGCGCCGCGGCCACCAACCCCGCCGTCCCGCTCCCCGTCGACGTCCGCGAATACCCGGAAGCGGTGAGCCGCGCCCTCACCACCCTCCGCCTCGCCGGAGTGGGCGGCCCCTACGCCCTCCTCCTCGGCGCCGACGCGTACACGGCGGTCAACGAGACCTCCGACCACGGATATCCCATCGCCAGCCACATCGCCCGGCTGCTCGACGGCGAACTCATCTGGGCCCCCGCCATCGAGGGCGCCCTGCTCGTCTCCACCCGCGGCGGCGACTTCACCCTCGTCCTGGGCCAGGACGTCTCGGTCGGCTACCTCTCCCACACCGCCGACACCGTCGCGCTGTACCTCCAGGAGTCCCTCACCGCCCGCCTCCTCACCCCCGAAGCCGCCGTCCCCCTGACGACCCCCTGACCCGCGAGGCGTGCCCGCATACCAAGGGCCGGTGCGACTCGCACCGGCCCGGGGTTTTTCCGCGTCGGGCGTCAGCACCAAATGGCGATGCCCCAGATGGATGTCCCGTCGAACCCGAGGGCGGAGACGGTCGAAAGGGCACCCACGATGATCATCTTGAACACGGTGAACCGCACATTTCTGCGCCAGGCGCGAAGTCGTTTGAACGTGCGGTCAGTTAATCATTCCTAGAGTGTTGGGCCAAATCGTCTTTGAGCGCTCGGTCCGAGGGTGGTATTCGAGCGGATTTTCGTCAGGCGTCGTGCTCGTCGCAGGTCCGGGCGAGAGTTTCCCGGGCGAGTGCGAGTTCGTCGGCCGCCTTGATGCGGTCCGCCAGGGCGACGGCCTCGGTCAGGAGGAGAGCGGCGGGGACGCGGGCGCCGAGGGTCAGTTCGCACTCGCCGAGGCCGCGCAGGGCCGTCACCTCCTCGCGGGCGGCACCGACCGAGCGGGCCAACTCCCGGGCCAGGGTGTACTGGTCGCGTGCATCGGCGGACCGACCGGTGGCTAGGAGGGTGGCACCCAGGCCGTTCAGGGCGTTCGCCTCGTGCCGGACGCTCCCGGTCGACCGGAAGGTCGACAGTGCGGACCGGTACAGGCCGACCGCCCGGTCGTACTGCTCCGGGACTGGCAGGGACGCGGCCAGGTTGGCCTGCGCCACGGCGAGGTCGAAATGAGAAATATCGTCGCCCGCGATATCCAGGATGCGCTCGAAGGAAGTGCGGGCCGACTCGTGGTCGTGCATTCCCAGGAAGAGATCCCCGAGATTGTTCAGGATGCGGAACTCCAGAGTTCTGTCCTGGAATTCCCTTGCCAATGGAAGGGCTGCTTCGTAGGCGGCGAGCGAGCTTTTCCGGTTCCCGAGCGAATTTTCGATGGTGCCGATGTTGGCGAGGCAGCGCGCGGTGTTCCAGAGGTCGCCGCTCTCTCTTCGGATCCGCAGGGACTCCTCCAGGACGTCGACTGCCTCGACCAGGGAGCTCTGGTGCCAGAGCAGTCCGCCCAGCAGGCTCAGCGCCTCCGCCGTGGCGTCGTCGTCCTGGTCGGCGCGCGCCAGGGCCAGGCCGCGCTGGAGGGCCTCCTGTGCGGCCGGGTAGCGGGAGGCGTTGGCGAGGGTGGCGCCGAGGTCGATCAGTGCGCGGGCCTCGCGGCGGTCGTTCGGTACCGAACGCCAGTACGCCGCCGAGGCCTGATGCAACTCGTGGGCCTCGCTCCAGTAGGCCTGGGAGTCCAGATGGCCGGCCAGGATGTGCGCGAGCCAGGCGGCGGCCTCCGGATGGCCCGCGCTGCGGGCATGGCCCGCCAGGACGATCAGACCGGACTGCTCGGTGACCAGCCATTTCCGTGCCGAGTCATGCGAATCGAGGTCAAGGTCGAACAGCAGCCCTTCCGATCCAGGTAATTGACGGATTATCGGAAGAGGTAGCCGTGATCGCCGCGGATAGATCAGCCGGTCGGCCCGGTCGGCCGCGTGGAGGGTGAATCCGAGAAGTCGCCGGAGTGCGCCGGAGGCCTCCTCCGCACCTCCCTCGTCACGGGTCAGGACGTGTGCGTACTCCCTTATGAGATCATGGAGTTGATATCGCTCGGGAGTGTCCTCCTGGATCAGGTGGCAGTGCAGCAGCGCCTCCAGCAGGTGGTCCGCTTCGTCGACCGGGCGTCCGAACAGGGCGGCCGCGGCATGGAGGCCGATGTCGGGCCCCGGGTGGGCGCCCAGCAGCCGGAACGCCTCCTGCTGCTCGGTCGGCAATGACCGGTACGTCATCTCGAAGGCCCGGGCGACACTCTCCGTGTCGTGCCGGATCTCGGCGAGCCGCCCGGTCTTGCGGGACAGCCGCTGGGCGAGGTGCCCGAGGGTCCAGGACGGCCGGGCCTTGAACCGGCTGGCGGCGATCTCGATGGCCAGCGGGAGCAGCCCGCAGCGGTCGACGATCTCGACGATCCGGCCGCGGTCGTCGGCGCGCTCCCGCCCCACCACCGAGGTGAACAGGGCGACCGCGTCGTCCACCGGCAGGATGTCCAGGAACACGGCCCTGGAGCCGGGCAGTTCGGCCAGCCGGCGCCGGCTGGTGACGAGGACCAGCGAGGCGGGCGCGGTGGGGAGCAGCGGCCTGATCTGGGCGGCGGTCGCCGCGTCGTCCAGGACGACCACCGCGCGCCGGGTCGCGAGCACCTCGGCGCACAGGGCGAACAGCTCCTCGCTGTCGATCGGCACCGTGGTGGCGGGCACGCCGAGCCGGCGCAGCAGCGCGGTGGCCACCGCCGATGGCGTGAGCGGGTGCCGGTTGACGATGTGGGCGCCCAGGTTGAGGTGGGCGTACCCCTCGGGGAACCTGCCGCGCATCAGATGGGCGGCGTGCAGCGCCAGGGTGGTCTTGCCGACGCCCGCCATGCCCAGGATCGCCGAGACCGTCACCACGCCGCCCTGTTCGACCGCGTCCCCGGTGCTGCCGAGCAGTCGGCGCAGGTCGTCCCGGCGGCCGATCATGTGCCGCCCCGGCGGCGGGGCCGGGGCGGCGCCACCGCGCGGGCCGGCTGCCGGACGCGGACCGGCGGGAGTCCGGTCGGCGGGAGTCCGGCCCGCGGGAGCGCGGCCTGCGGGAGCGCGGACGGTGGGGCCGGTCAGCGGGGCGCCGGTGAGCATCCGCTCGTGCAGTCGGGTGAGGGCCTCGCCGGGGCCGGTGCCGAGGTCGGCGTGCAGTCGGCGGACGACGGCGGGGTAGACGGCGAGCGCCTCCGCCTGCCGGCCGGCGCCGTGCAGTGCGACCAGGAGGTGCGCGGCGACCCGTTCGTCGGTGGGGCGTTCCTCGCGGAGGGCGGTGAGTTCGGGGACGACTTCCCCGAAGCGGCCCAGCCGGAGGTCGATCTCGATCCGCAGCAGCGTGGTGGCGAGGCGTTGGTCGGCCATGGTGGCGCGGGTGGACTGGGCCCAGCCGCCGGGCAGTCCGGCGAGTGGTTCACCGCGCCAGATTTCCTCGGCCCGGCCGAGAACGGTCCTGGCCTGGATGTCGTCGCCGTTGTCGGCGAGTCGGCGGGCATTCTTGGACAAGTCGACAAAACGATGCCAGTCGATCAAATGGGTGTCGGCACGGAGCGCATATGTGTGCGATCGGCTCTCGATGGTGGGGATGTCGCGCGGCGAACCGGGGCTCTCGGCGGCGGCGGCCATTCGCAACTGGCGCCGAATGCGCGAGACATGGCTGTAGATGCTGGCGACCGCGCTGGGCGGGGGTTCCTCGTCCCACAGCCGTCCTGCCAGCAGTTCATGGCTGAGCGGCCGCCCGACGTCCAGGGCCAGGGCGGCCAGCAGTCGGCGCCCCTTGTCGGTGCGAATAGCCGACAGCTCGCCGTTCACCGAAAGTTCAACCGAGCCCAGAAGGTGGAACTCCATTCGACGCCCCCCGCCGGTGGCCACCAGCTTGCTGTGTCGGAGCGGAGCATCCCACGTGTGCAGTGGCTGAGCCATACCGCCTCCTGCTGTAAGGGTCAGGCGTTATTGACAATTCGGCGTCCGACTGGGGTCATGTGATATGCGGGAGTTGCCGATTGACCATCAACACGGGTCACATCGATTCGTTCCCGTCACTTCAGTCCATCGTTCTACGGGTAGGGGGAGCCAGTGGAGCCGGAGCTGTTCGGAGTAGCGGGGGTCCGAGGTCGGCCGCGCGTCGGGAGTCGCCGATGAGCGCGGCGGACGGAGCGCGCGAACCGCACCACTCCACGCGGAACTCCCTGTCCGGCGGGCGGGTCGAGGGCTCCGTCGTCCAGGCGGGGGAGATCCACCATCTGACGGTCTACGGCGGTCCCGCCGAGGCACCCACCGCCCCGGCTCTCCCGGTGCCGCGCCAACTGCCCCCGACGCCACGCCGTTTGGTCGGGCGGGAGGACGACCTCGCGGCCCTGGACCGCGAGTTGGGAGACCCGCCGGGCGTCGCCGACGTCACGGTGGTCGTCACGGGCCCCGCCGGGGTGGGCAAGACCGCGCTCGCCGCCCAGTGGCTGCGCCGGCTGTCCGGCCGCTTCCCGGACGGCCAGCTCTACGCCGACCTGCGCGGCCACGCCCCGGGCGGGCCCGCCGACCCCGCCGAGGCGCTCGGCGGGTTCCTGCGCGCCTTCGGCATCGCCCCGGTGCCCGGCAGCCTCGCCGAGGGCGCGGCACTCTGGCGCTCCCTCGCCGCGGAACGCCGGATCTCCGTCCTGCTCGACAACGCCTCCACCGCCGCCCAGGTCCGGCCGCTGCTGCCCGGCTCGGAGCACGCCGTGGTCGTGGTGACCAGCCGCCGCCGGCTCACCGGGCTGGGCATAGACGGTGCCGTGTTCCGGCCGGTCGGACTGCTCTCGGGCGACGCGTCGGTGCAACTGCTGGCCCAGCGGGTCGGTGCGGAGCGGGTGGCCCGCGAACGGACCGCCGCCGCCCAGGTGGTGGAGCGCTGCGGCCGGCTCCCGCTGGCCGTCTGCCTGGCGGCGGCCCGGATCGCCGCCCGTCCGGTGCAGCCGCTCGCGGCCACCGCCGAAGCCCTCGGACAGGAGTCCCAGGGGCTCGCCGCGCTCGACGTCGAGGGGGAAGCCGTGCGGCACGCACTGGACGCGTCCTTCGAAGTGCTGGGGGCGGACACCGTCCGGCTGTACGGGCTGCTCGGTCTGCTGCCGTTCCCCGTGTTCACGCTGGACGTGGTCTGCGCGGTCGGCGGCCTGGCCCCGGGCGAGGCCGATCGGTTGCTGGACGGGCTGATCGACGTCCATCTGCTGGAGGAGATGGAGGGCGGATTCCGCTTCCACGACCTGGTCAAGCTGCATGCCCGGGCGCGCGCCGAGGAGGTGCGCGGGCTGGCCGAGGGCGGGGCCGCCGTCGACCGGGTGCTCGACTGGTACCTCGCCCGCACCACCGCCGCGGAGGCGCTGCTGAGCCCGAGCCACCGCACCCTGCGCCGCGACTACACGGTCGAACCGGGCCCCCGCGCGCGGGAGTTCGCCGACGAGTCGGCCGCCCTCGGCTGGCTCGACGCCGAGACCGGGCGGCTCGCCGACACCGTCCGCTGGGCCGCCGCCCTCGGCCGGGCGGCCACCGCCTGGCAGCTGGTCGACGCCATGTGGCCGCTCTTCCTGCGGTTGCGCCCGGCCCGGCTGTGGATCGAGGCGCACCGGATCGGGCGGGAGGCCGCCCGGGCGGCCGGGGACCGGGCGGGCGAGCTGCGGATGCTCACCTCCGGCGGCACCGGTCTGCGCAACGCGGGCGCGGGGGAGGAGGCCGCGGAGTGGTTCACCGAGGCACTGGAGCTGGCCCGCGAGATCGGCGAACCGCTCGTCGAGGCGGACGCCCTCTACGGCTTGAGCCAGACCCACCGGACGGCGGGCCGGCTCGCCGAGGCGGCCGACTGCCTGCGGGAGACGGCGGCCCTGCGGGAGTCCCGGGGCTACGGCCGTGGCACCGCGCTCGCCCGGCTGGCGCTCGGTGAGGTGCTGATCGTGGCCGGCCGCCCGGACGAGGCGGTACCCGTCGTCATGGAGGCCCACCGGGTCCTGGCCGCCGTCCCCGCGCCCTACGAGGCCGCGCGGGCGCTGGCCTTCCTCGGCCGGGCGCACGTCGCGCTCGGCGCCCACGACGAGGCCGACCGCTGCTACGCGGAGGCGCTCGCCGAGTTCCGCGCGGGCCGGGCCCGCCATTGGGAGGCCCGGGTGCTCGAACTTCTCGGCGACCTGGCCCGGGCCCGCGGTGACCTGGTCGGGGCGGCGGCCCGCTACGGCGAGTCCTTCGCCCGCTACCGGGCCCTGGTCGCGCCCGACGCGGCCCGGGTCGAGGCCGCCCTCGTCGCCCTGGCGGCCCCGCCCGCCACCGGCTGAGCGCCCGTCCGCACCCGCCGCGTCACCGCGGTCCGGCCGCGGACCCCTGGCCGGCCGGTCGGCCCGCGTACCGGCACCCACTCCGGTACGCGGGCCGCCGGGCGGCCGAGGTCGGTCAGGCACCGTGCCGGGTTCCCGGGCGCGGGGCCGGAGCGACCGGCACGCGGAGCTCGGCCAGCGCGACCAGCTCGGTGAGCGCGCCGCCGGTGGCGAGCCACGCGTGGGCGAGCGAGCCGAGGACCAGCCCCGGGACGGACGGGGAGGCGCGCAGTGCCAGCCGTCCGCCGGTCCGGGCGAGGACGAACGAGGTGCCGTCCGTGCCGTCGGCGGTGGCGACCGCGCAGCCGGGGAAGGCCCGGAGGACGGCGGAGAGCCGGTCCCGGGCCCGGACCGGGCCGGTGCGGCCGAGGTGGAGCACGTCGGCGTGGCGACGCCGGTGCGCGGCGCCCGGTGCGGTGAGGTCGAGCGCCAGGTGCTCGTCGAGGAAGCAGCGGGGCGCGGGCGACCCGGCCGGGCGGACGGTGCCGAGCAGCCAGGACCGGACCCCGGCCGGGGAGTGGATCCGCGCCTCGAAGCCGGTGCCGGGCACCCCGGCCGGCGGCGTCGCGCCGTCGACCGGGGTGAGCAGCACGGTGCGGAACGCGGCGTGCGGCACGGCGCGCGGCGGAGTCACCGCCGGCCCTGCCCGGCCCGGCCGGTCGCGCCGCTCCTCGGCCACAGCGGTGCCGGCAGCGGCAGGACGGGGGGCTCCGGCAGGTGGGCGGGTTCGCCCAGACCGAGGACGCGGTAGAGCAGCCGCCGCATCCGGCGGTCGAACCGGCCCGGTTCGGAGCTGATCCGGGCGGCGATCGCCGCGTACTCGGACCGCCGGTACTGCCGGGCGGCGTAGTCGAGCTGGGAGGTCAGCGGATGGGCGGGGCTGAGCGCGGGCGCGGTCCGCGCGAGCAGGGCCCCGGGCGAGCGCGGGTTGACGTCGCGGTGCGGGTACTCGGCGAGCAGGATCGGCGCGGCGGTCATGGTGCCGTAGAGGGTGACGGAGCCGTGGTCCCCGATCACGAAGTCGGCGGCGACCAGCAGCGGGCGCCAGTCCTCCTCCGGTCCGAGCACGGTGACCGCCCCGCGGGCGGTGGCCGTCGCCCAGGAGCGGACGGCCCACGGACCGTGGGCGGCGGCCACATTGGGGTGGACCAGCAGCGCGGTGCGGTACCCGCGCCTGGGCAGTTCGCCGGCCAGCCGCGGCAGGACGGCGTCGAGCCGGGTGAACAGCGAGCCGCTGCCCCAGGTGGAGCAGACCAGCACCAGGCGTTCGCCCGGCCGCAGCCCGAGCGCGGCCCGGTAGCGTTCGCGGTCGGGGAGGGCGGCGGCGATCCGGTCGTAGCAGCCGTCCCCCACCACCTCGGTGATCGGCAGCGCCTCGGGGCAGCCCCGGCCCACTTCGGCGCGCTCCTCCTCGTGCGCGAGGGCGAAGGCGGCGGGCACCACCCGGCCGTTGCGGACGAGGTACTCGGGCCCCAGCCCGGACACCGTCCGCGCGGTGCCGGTGCCGGTGCCGGTGCCGGTGCCCGTGCCCGTGTCGGCTCCGGTGCCCGTCCCGGCTCCGGTCCCGGCCGGCGACAGCTTGATGTGCCCGGCCCCGTGCGGCAGCCGGACCAGCGGCCCGCGCAGCTGCTCCAGGCCCTGCGAACCGGCCGCGAGCACCAGGTCGAACTCCCGGCGGACGGCCTCCGCCCAGGGCAGCACCGTGCCGCCGAGGCTCCGGAGGTGGGCGGCCGCTCCCGCGTTGAACGCGTGCGGTGCCACCGTGAACTGGACGTGCACCCGCAGGTCGGCGCCGAGCAGCGGGTAGATGTCGTGCAGCCGCTGGCCGTAGACCGTCGAGTGCACGACCACCAGCACCTCCTTGCAGTCGGTCAGCGTGGCCCAGCGGCGACCGCTCCCGGCCTTTCCGTGCCTGCTCTCTCCGTGGTCGACTTCCCCGTGCACCAAGGTCATGTCGTTCCCCCTCCTTGATCCCGGACCGGGGCCCCGGGTTCCGGTGGCCCCGACGGGGGTGTGCCCGGGTGTTCTGGCGGATTCCATGACGGTCCCTGGCGGGTGCTTGCGCAAAGCTTGCGGCGGCCTTGCCCCCGGTCGGTCCGGGCCCGGGAGGAGGGAAGGGTACTGAGTTCCTTTACCAGGGGTACTGAGTGCCGTATCCTCTTCGGAGAGCCTCTGACGCTGTGGAACGAGAGCCGACAGGGCAGGCCGGTCCGGGTGGTGCGACACCGCTCGCGGGGCACGGTCGGGCCTGGCCTGGCACTCAGTACCCTCGGCGGGCTGCGAGGCCGTGGACCAGTGCATCCGACCAGTGCACCCGTACCAGGAGAACCGCTCATGAGCTTGAGGATCGTTGTCTGTGTGAAGTACGTGCCGGACGCGACGGGTGACCGTCGTTTCGCGGACGACCACACCACCGACCGGGAGGGCGTGGACGGCCTTCTGTCGGAGCTGGACGAGTACGGGGTGGAGCAGGCGCTGCGGATCGCGGAGGCGAACGAGGGTGCCGAGGTGACCGTGCTGACGGTGGGTCCGGACGACGCGAAGGACGCGCTGCGCAAGGCGTTGTCGATGGGTGCGGACAGGGCCGTGCACGTCAATGACGAGGACATCCACGGTTCCGATGTGATCGGGACGTCGGCGGTGCTGGCGAAGGCGCTGGAGCGGACCGGGTTCGACCTGGTGATCGGTGGTATGGCGTCGACGGACGGCACGATGGGTGTGCTGCCGGCGCTGCTGGCGGAGCGGCTGGGTGTGCCGCAGCTGACGCTGCTGTCGGAGGTGTCGGTCGAGGGCGGCGCGGTGAAGGGCCGTCGGGACGGCGACTCGGCGACGGAGCTGGTGGAGGCGGCGCTGCCGGCGGTGGTGTCGGTGACGGACCAGTCGGGCGAGGCGCGCTACCCGTCGTTCAAGGGGATCATGGCGGCGAAGAAGAAGCCGGTGGAGTCCCTGGACCTGGACGACCTGGGCATCGAGGCCGGCGAGGTCGGTCTGGCGGGCTCGTGGACGGCGGTGGAGTCGGTGACGGCGCGTCCGGCGCGCACCGCGGGCACGGTCGTCAAGGACGAGGGCGAGGGCGGCAAGGCGCTCGCGGGCTTCCTCGCCGACCAGAAGTTCATCTAGTCCCACCCGTTCGCGCATCCCTGCTGCCCCACCCCACAACACGGAGACATCGAGCAATGGCTGAGATCCTCGTCCTGGTCGACCACGCCGACGGCGCGGTCCGCAAGCCGGCCCTGGAGCTGCTGACCCTGGCCCGCCGCATCGGCGAGCCGTCGGCGGTCGTCCTCGGCGCCGGCGACAAGGCGGCCGAGCTGGCCGCCAAGGCCGCCGAGTACGGCGCCGCCAAGGTGTACGTCGCCGACGGCGCCGAGTTCGCCGACCAGCTGGTCGTCCCGAAGGTGGACGCGCTGGCCCAGATCGCCAAGGCCGCCGACGTCGCCGCGGTGCTGGTCACCTCCTCCGGCGAGGGCAAGGAGGTCGCCGCCCGCGTCGCCCTGCGGATCGGCTCCGGCCTCATCACCGACGCCGTCGACGTGCGCGCCGGTGACAACGGCCCGGTCGCCACCCAGGCGGTGTTCGCCGCCTCGTACACCGTCGACTCCCGCGTCAGCAACGGCGTGCCGGTCATCGCGGTGAAGCCGAACGCCGTCGCTCCGGAGGCCGCCCCGGCCGCGGGCGCGGTGGAGGACGTCACCGTCGCGTTCACCGGCAACGCCGCCAAGGTCGTCTCGCGCACCCCGCGCGTGTCCTCCGGCCGCCCGGAGCTGACCGAGGCCGCGATCGTGGTCTCCGGCGGCCGCGGCGTCGGTGCCGCCGAGGGCTTCGGCGTGGTCGAGGAGCTCGCCGACGTGCTCGGCGCGGCGGTCGGTGCCTCGCGCGCCGCCGTCGACGCCGGCTGGTACCCGCACAGCAGCCAGGTCGGCCAGACCGGCAAGCAGGTCTCCCCGCAGCTCTACATCGCCAACGGCATCTCCGGTGCGATCCAGCACCGCGCCGGCATGCAGACCTCGAAGACCATCGTGGCCGTCAACAAGGACCCCGAGGCCCCGATCTTCGAGCTCGCGGACTACGGCGTGGTCGGCGACCTGTTCGAGGTCCTGCCGCAGCTCACCGGCGAGGTGAAGGCCCGCAAGGCCTGACACCGGCCTGACACCGGCTCGAGACCGGCCAGGTTTCCGGAAGGGGCGTGGCACCGAGTACCCCGGGGTACTCGGTGCCACGCCCCTTCTCGTGCGCCGTCCGGTGCTCGCCGCACCGCGAGAGCCGCGGCCCCCTGGGGGAGCCGCGGCCGCCGTCACTCCGCGAACGCCGCCAGGTGCTGGGTGAACCCGCCCTGGTTCGGCGGCAACGGCCGGGGTTCGAGGACCGGCACCCGCTCCGGCTCCTCCGGCGACAGCACCGTCAGCTCCGGCTGCTCCACGCCCTCGGCCGCCCCGCTGAGCCGGACCCTGGTGCCCACCGGCACGGTGGAGCGCAGGCCGGTGACGATGCACCAGACGTCGAAGCCCTCGGACATCCGGATCAGCGACTTCTGCCGGGCCAGCGGCGTACGGGCCTGCTCGACGGCGCACCGCCGCACCACCCCGGTGCCCTCGCTGCGCTCCAGCCGCAGCTCGGTGGAGCCGCAGGTGGGGCAGAGCAGTCGCTGGAAGGTCGGATTGTGACACCAGTCGCAGCGCTGGAAGTACAGCGGAACGCTCTCGGTGTCGGCGTCGATGGCTGAGTGGACCACGGTGTCATCTCCCTGCGTTCGTACGGGGCCCGGTGCTACGGCTACCGCCAAAAAGAGGATAGGGAACTCAGTGCCGCTCTGTGAAGGCACTGAGTTCCCTTTTCCTTGCGCACGTGCATAATGAAGGGTACTGAGTACCGTCGTGAACGTCGTGAAACAGGAGTGGCCGCTCATGAGCCAGGACTTCGATCTCTTCCGGATCTCCGAGGAGCACGGGATGCTCCGTGAGGCGGTGCGGTCGCTGGCGGAGGCGAAGATCGCTCCGTTCGCGGCGGAGGTGGACGAGGTGGGTCGGTTCCCGCAGGAGGCGTTGGACGCGCTGCAGGGGAACGATCTGCATGCGGTGCACGTGCCGGAGGAGTTCGGTGGTGCGGGGGCGGACGCGCTGGCGACGGTGATCGTGATCGAGGAGGTGGCGCGGGTGTGCGCCTCGTCGTCGTTGATCCCGGCGGTGAACAAGCTGGGGTCGTTGCCGGTGCAGTTGTCGGGTTCGGAGGAGATGAAGGCGAAGTACCTGGGGGCGCTGGCGCGTGGGGAGGGGATGTTCTCGTACTGCCTGTCGGAGCCTGAGGCGGGTTCGGACGCGGCGGGGATGAGGACGCGTGCGGTGCGGGACGGGGACTTCTGGGTACTGGACGGGGTGAAGCGCTGGATCACCAACGCGGGCGTGTCGGAGTTCTACACGGTGATGGCCGTGACGGACCCGGAGAAGCGGTCGAAGGGGATCTCGGCGTTCGTGGTGGAGAAGGGCGACGCGGGGGTGTCGTTCGGTGCGCCGGAGCGCAAGCTCGGCATCAAGGGGTCGCCGACGCGTGAGGTGTACTTCGACAATGTGCGGATCCCGGCGGACCGGATGATCGGCGCGGAGGGCACGGGCTTCGCGACGGCGATGAGGACGCTGGACCACACCCGGGTGACGATCGCGGCCCAGGCGCTGGGCATCGCGCAGGGGGCGCTGGACTACGCCAAGGGCTATGTGCGGGAGCGCAGGCAGTTCGGCAAGCCGATCGGTGACTTCCAGGGTGTGCAGTTCATGCTGGCGGACATGGCGATGAAGCTGGAGGCGGCGCGCCAGCTCACCTATGCGGCGGCGGCGAAGTCGCAGCGGGGGGACGGGGACCTGACGTTCTTCGGTGCGGCGGCGAAGTGTTTCGCGTCGGACGCGGCGATGGAGATCACGACGGACGCGGTGCAGTTGCTGGGCGGGTACGGGTACACCCGGGACTACCCGTTGGAGCGGATGATGCGGGACGCGAAGATCACGCAGATCTACGAGGGCACCAACCAGATCCAGCGCATCGTGATGGCCCGCAACCTCCCGTAGCCCGGCCCCTCCCGACCCGTCGGGAGAACCGCCCTCGGGCACCCGGACCACGGCCGCGCACGGGCCGGTCCGGGTGTTCGAGGCCGATGCTATGTTCCGGGAATGAGCGAGAAGGAAGAGCAGGACCAACCGATGAACGACGGGCAACCGAAGCCCGCGATGCGTGAGGCACTGGTTGCCGCCGCCTTCGAGCTCTTCCTGGAGCGCGGCTTCGAACAGACCACGATCGACGACATCGTCTCGCTCGCCGGAGTCGGCCGGCGCTCCTTCTTCCGCTACTTCCCGGCCAAGGAGGACGTGGTCTTCCCCGACCACGAGCGCGGCCTCGCCGAGATGACGGAGTTCCTGGAGTCCGGCAGCGGCGACGAGGACCCGGTCCGGCACGCCTGCGACGCGGCCCGGCTGGTCCTGCGGATGTACGCCGAGCAGCCCTCCTTCTCCGTCCAGCGCTACCGCCTCACCCGCAAGGTGCCGGGCCTGCGCGCCTACGAGCTGTCCGTCGTCTGGCGCTACGAGCACACCCTCGCGCACTACCTGCGCGGCCGGTTCGCCGGACGCCCGGAGGGGCCGCTGCGGGCCGACGTCGTCGCCGCCGCCGTGGTCTCCGCGCACAACCACGCCCTGCGCACCTGGCTCCGCTCCGGCGGCGAGAGCGACTGGGTGACCGAGGTCGACCGGGCGATGACCTTCGTCACCGACACCTGGGGCGAGCGCCCCGCCGCCGGCGGTCCGCCGGCGGGCGGCGCCGGACCGGAGGAGCAGGACGACGAGGTCGTGGTGCTGGTCGCCAGCCGCCGGGCCCCGCTCTGGCGGATGGTCCAGGGCATCGAGAGCGCCCTCGGCGACCCCCGCCGCGTCCAGCAGGACCGACCTCTCGGTCTGTCTGTCCCACCATCACCCTGATGGCGCAGGCCCGGCGGGACGCGCCGGGCCCGGAGCCGCGGCTGCCGTGCGCGGCCCCCGACGGCGGGCGAGACTCGGTCGCAGGACGTGGCCGGAGCCGGACCGGCGCGGGGAACGCGACGGAGGCGGACGATGCCCGAGCCGAGCGACGGTCCGAGCGGGGGCGAGGACCCGACGGCGAGGCCCGGCCCGACGGCGAGGCCCGGCCCGACGGCGGGCAGCGGCCCGCCGTCCCCGCCCGCCCAAGCGGCCCCGACCCTGCACGGCGTGCTGCTCACCAAGGGCTACCTCGGCCTGCTGGTGATCTCGGCCCTGGTCGGCGTCCCGGTCTCGCTGGCCGCCTTCTGGTTCGTGGGTCTGGAGCACCAGCTCCAGCACTGGGTCTGGGAGAGCCTGCCCGACGCCCTCGGCCTCGACCGCGCCCCCTGGTGGTGGCCGCTGCCCGCGCTGCTGCTGGCCGGACTGCTGCTCGCGCCGATCGTCACCCGGGTGCCCGGGCGCGGTGGCCACATCCCGGTGGACGGCCTGGGCGGTCCGCCCGCCCCGCCGAGGACCGTGCCCGGCGTCGTGCTGGCCGCACTCGCCTGTCTGCCGCTCGGCGCGGTGCTGGGCCCGGAGGCGCCGCTGATGGCCATGGGCGCCGGGCTGGCGCTGCTCGCCGTCCGGCCGTCGCGCCGCGCGGCCCGGCCGCAGATGGTGCCGGTGCTGGGCGCGGCCGGTTCGGCGGCGGCGATCTCCACCATCTTCGGCAGCCCGCTGGTGGCCGCCGTGATGATGATCGAGGCGGCCGGCCTGGGCGGGCCGCAACTCCTGCTGCTGATCATGCCCTGCCTGCTGGCGAGCGGGGTCGGCGCGCTGGTGTTCACCGGCTTCGGCCACTGGACCGGGCTCTCGGTCGGCGCCCTGTCGCTGCCCTCGGAACCGCCCGCCGGGATCCCCGACCCGGGCGACTTCCTGTGGGGCCTGCCGGTCGCGGTCGCGGTCACCGTGGTCTGCGTGTCCGGCCAGCTGCTCGGCCACCGGGTCAAGGCGTTCACCGTCGGCGACCCGGGGCGGGCCGTGCCGCCGCCGACGATCCGGCAGACGGCCCTGCGCACGGTGCTGTGCGCGGTCGCGGTCGGCGGCTGCATCGCCGCGTACGCGCTGCTGACGGGCCGCTCGCCGGAGGAGGCGGCGCTCTCCGGCCAGGCCACCCTGGGCACCCTGGCCGCGAACCCGGCGGCCTGGTCGGTGTTCGCGCTGCTGATGCTGACGCTCTGCAAGACCGCCGCCTGGGGCATCGCCCTGGGCAGCCTGCGCGGCGGCCCGATCTTCCCGGCGGTGCTGATCGGCGCCGCCCTCGGGGTGGCCTGCGGTCCGCTGCCCGGCCTCGGCGTCGAGTCGGGCCTGGCCGTCGGCCTGGCCGCCGCGGCCACCTCGGTCACCCGGCTGCCGGTCACCAGTACGGTGCTGGCGGCCGAGCTGCTGGGGCCGGACGCACCCGATTCGCTCCCGCTGCTGCTGGTGACCGCCGTGACCTCCTTCGTGGTCGGCGAACTGCTGCGCGGGCAGATCGAGCGGCGCACACCGGCGGCGGCCGCCCGGGCCGGCTGAGGGGCCCGCGGCGCCGGCGTCAAGACCGATCCGCTTTCTCCACTCCTTCGAGGTAATGCGAGGTTCGGGGCCGTCACCCCGGGCAATCCCGCTCCCATGACGACCTCCTCGCCGCACCGCCGCGGCCGCCGCTCCACCGACCGCCGTTCCACCGACCGCCGCCCCCGCCGCCCGCTCCCCGCACCCCCGCCGAGCGCGGCCCGGCCGGGTACTCCCGTGCCCGCACCCGCGCCGGCACCGTGTGCCCCGCCGGCCGCCGCCTGCTGCGCCGTCTCCACCAGTGAGCGCCGCTCGCTCGGCGGGACGGTCATCCGCACCCACCGCCACCACCCCCGCTGCCCGGTCTGGGCCGCCCGCTGAAAACCCGGTGCCCGCCGTCGCCGCCCGGTGGTAGAACAGGCCGGACGCCGAGGGGGACACATGTCGGAAGCCGACGAGCCGATCCACGAGTACCTGGTGGACGAGGCGGCGCTGCGCCCGGGCGGGCGAGTGCTCGACCTCGGCTGCGGCACCGGCCCCACCCTGGCCGTCTTCTCCCGACGCCACCCCGACGCCCGGCTGTTCGGCCTCGACCACTCGGCCGACAGCGTCGCGACCGCCCGGCGCCTGCTGGCGGACCACCCCGGCGGCATCGGCATCGGGACGGCGGACCTGGCCCGCCCGCTCCCGCTGCCCGACCACGACCTCGACGCCGCGGTCTCCTACAACGTGCTCGAATGCCTGCCGGACCCGGCCGCGCTGCTCGCCGAGACCGCCCGGGTGCTGCGGCCCGGCGGCCGGGCGGTGCTGGCACACGTCGACTTCGACTCACTGGTGATCGCCGGTGCGGACCGGGACCTCGACCGGCGGATCTGCCACGCCTTCACCGACGACCAGCAGTCGTGGATGGACCACGTGGACGGGCGGATCGGCCGCAAGCTCCCGGGCCTGGTCCGGAACTCCCCGCTGCGGCTCGGACGGGTCCACCCGGTCGTCACCAGCTCCACCGAGCTGACCGGCCACGCCGCCCGCCGGATCGAGGGCATCCGCCACGCCCTGACCACCGCCGCCGAGGAGGGCCGGGGCACCCTCTCCCGGGCGGAGATCGGGACCTGGCACACCGCCGTCCACCTCGCCGCCGCCCAGGGCCGCTTCTTCCTCGCCGAAACCGCCGTCACCGTAACCGCCCACGCCCCCTGACCGGCGCCCTCCCCGCACCCCACGGCCCGCTCGCGCCGCGGCGCGGAAAAGGAAAGGGACCCCGGACGAATCCGGGGTCCCTTTCGTGATGTGCCACGAGGTTTTGCGATCGGTCGCGTCATTGGTCACGCCGCTGGGGAAAACGAAAAAGGCCCCAGACGAATCTGGGGCCTTCCGCTGTGTCCGAGGGGGGACTTGAACCCCCACGCCCGATAAAGGGCACTAGCACCTCAAGCTAGCGCGTCTGCCATTCCGCCACCCGGACGGGGTGTTGTCCTCGCGGCTTCCTTCTGTTCGTCGGCCGCGCTGACAGATGTAACTGTAGCAGTGATCCGCTGCCGGTCCCAAAACGGGTCGGGGCGGGGGAGTGGGGGTTGCGGCGGTGTGTCGGCGTGTTTCCTGGGGGTGGATCCGGGTCGGGGGCTGGGAGAGGATGGGCGGACGTGCTCGTGCGACCCGGGTGCAGGTCCTGGGGCGCCGCTGGGGTGCCGGTGCGGGCCAGAGACGAGGAGTGACCGTGAGCGAGCGGAGCGAGTCGAAGGTGACGGGGGAGTCCGAGGTCGCCGACATCTGCCGCGATCTGATCCGGATCGACACCAGTAACTACGGCGACGGTTCCGGTCCGGGCGAGCGGAAGGCGGCCGAGTACGTGGCCGAGCAGCTCGCGGAGTTCGGCCTCGAACCGCAGATCATCGAGTCCGCCAAGGGGCGGGCCTCCACCGTCGTCCGGATCGAGGGCGAGGACCGGTCCCGGCCGGGCCTGCTGATCCACGGGCACACCGACGTCGTGCCGGCCAACGCCGCGGACTGGACGTACGACCCGTTCTCCGGCGAGATCGCGGACGGCTGCGTCTGGGGGCGCGGCGCGGTCGACATGAAGGACATGGACGCCATGACCCTGGCCGTGGTGCGCGACCGGCTGCGCACCGGCCGCAAGCCCCCGCGGGACCTGGTGCTGGCCTTCCTCGCCGACGAGGAGGCGGGCGGCACCTACGGCGCGCGGTACCTGGTGGACAAGCACCCGGGGCTCTTCGAGGGCGTGACCGAGGCGATCGGCGAGGTCGGCGGCTTCTCCTTCACCGTCAACGACCGGAACCGGCTCTACCTGATCGAGACGGCCGAGAAGGGCATGCACTGGATGCGGCTCACGGTCGAGGGCCGGGCCGGGCACGGGTCGATGGAGAACAACGACAACGCCATCACCGAGCTGTGCGAGGCGGTCGCCCGCCTCGGGCGGCACGAGTTCCCGCTGCGCATCACCAAGACCGTCCGGGCCTTCCTCGACGAGCTGTCGGACGCGCTCGGCGTCGAGCTCGACCCGGAGAACATGGACGAGACGCTCCGGGTGCTCGGCGGCATCGCCAAGATGATCGGCACCACGCTGCGCAACACCGCCCAGCCGACCATGCTCGGCGCCGGCTACAAGGTGAACGTCATCCCCGGCCAGGCCACCGCGCACGTGGACGGCCGCTTCCTGCCCGGCTACGAGGAGGAGTTCCTGGCCGAGCTGGACAGCGTGCTCGGCCCGCGGGTGAAGCGGGAGAGCCTGCACTCGGACAAGGCGATCGAGACGAGCTTCGACGGGGCCCTGGTCGAGGCGATGCAGACCGCGCTGCGCGCCGAGGACCCGATCGCCCGCGCGGTGCCGTACTGCCTGTCCGGCGGGACGGACGCGAAGTCCTTCCAGGACCTCGGGATCCGCTGCTTCGGCTTCGCCCCGCTCCAGCTGCCGCCGGAGCTGGACTTCGCCGGGATGTTCCACGGGGTGGACGAGCGGGTGCCGGTGGACGGTCTGAAGTTCGGCGTCCGGGTGCTGGACCGGTTCCTCGACGCCTGCTGACCAGCCTGCCGAGTTGTCTGCCGACCGGTCTGCGGACCGGTCGGCCGGCCGGGACGGGAGCCGCACGGGAGCCGCAGGGCGGTCCGCCGTGCGGCTCCCGTGTTTCCGGTCGGACACCGCCCCCGGCAGTTCGATGACATGTTCGTCGTATCACCGGTCCGGGTGAATGCAACGTCTGTTCCGTACCCCGTTTGCCGCAACCCTCGTTCCTTCCTGTGACGGCCCGGAGCCGATATCCGGGTGTTCATACAGGAGGAATGATGAAGGTCAAGAAGATCGCCGCCGTTGCCGCCGCCACCGGTGGTCTGGTGCTCGCCGTCGCCGGTGCGGCCTCCGCCCACGGCGGGGCCGGTGCCGAGGGTGTGGCCGCCGGTTCCCCGGGCGTCGTGGCCGGCAACCAGATCCAGATCCCGGTGCACATCCCGGTCAACCTGTGCGGCAACACCATCAGTGTGATCGGCGTGCTGAACCCGGCGTTCGGCAACCACTGCGCGAACGTCTGATCCTCGGTCGGTCGTTGAGTCGGGCCCCCGGGCGGCGTACGCGCCGCGCCGGGGGCGCCTGCGTTTCCGGGGCCGCCCCCGGAGCGACCCATGGCATCCCTCGAAAGAGTGAATGGGGGCCGCACGGCTCAACCTCCTTGAGGGTTGCTTCGTTTTCTCCCATGCAGCCGAGGACCTCTCCGCCCAATCGGAAATTCCGACTTTCGGAAGGTCGTCACGTCGTCTCGAAATGTCAGGGGAAAATATGAGGAACGCAGCCAAGAAGGGGCTCCTCACGGCCGTGGCCACCGGCAGTGTGCTGGCCTCGACAGCCGGCTACGCCAGCGCGACCGCCGGTGCGGAGGGCGCGGCGGTGGGTTCACCGGGTGTCGCCTCCGGGAACTCGGTGCAGGTGCCGGTGGAGGTGCCGATCAACGCCTGCGGCAACACGGTCGACGTGGTCGGCGTGCTGAACCCGGCGTACGGCAACAACTGTGCCAACGCCTCCGGGCATCACGGCGGCGGCGCGCACGCGGGCGGTGGCAAGTCGGCCTCGGGTTCGAGCGCCTCCGGCGCGGCCACCGGGTCGCCCGGTGTCGCCGCCGGGAACAGCGTCCAGGCCCCGGTGCACATCCCGGTCAACGCCTGCGGCAACTCGGTCGACGTGGTCGGGGCCGCCAACCCGGCCTTCGGCAACGACTGCGCCAACACGGCCGCGCCCGCGCACACCGCTCCGCCCGTCACGCCCGACGAGGACTGCCCGGAGGAGCACGGCCCGCACAACCCGCCGCCGCCCGCCACCACCGGCCACCCGTCCACCCCGCCGGTCACCCAGACCCCGAGCAGCGGCGAGACCACGCAGGGGACCCCCAGGAACGGCGGCCCCTCGGAGGCCACGCCGTCCGGCGGCGGGGCGACCGGTGCGAGCGGGACGGCCACGACCCCGGCCAGTGCTCCCGGCGTTCCGCAGGCCCGCCCGGCGGCCGCGCGCACCGGAAGCCCGTCCGCGGCCCCGACCGCCGCCACGGCGGGCAGCCAGCTCGCCTCCACCGGCGCCGGTGACACCGAACTGCTCGGCGCGGCCGGTCTGGCCCTGCTGATCGGCGGCGGCGTGCTCTACCGCCGCGCCCGCGCCGGCGCCCGCTGAGCAACTCCGGCGCCGGACTCTCCGGCACACCGGCCCCGGGCCCCACGGCCCGGGGCCGGTGCCGTGCCGTCAGGGGCTCCAGTGCCTTCGGGGCCTTCAGGGGCCCGGCAGAGGCCGGAAGGGGCCGGGAGGGCAGCGCCGCCGGTCCGGACGCGGCACCCCTGCGGCGTCCCGGCCCCGTACAGCCGCCGTACGCCCGCCGTCACCGGCTCCGCGCCGGCACGGGCAGCGGCTCCGCACCCGCACGGGCTCCGGACGGTCACCGGCCCCGGACCGTCACCAGCTCCGTACCTGCCGGATGATCCGCCGACGCAGCAGCACCGTTCGGCTGCCGTCCGGGAGCAGTCGGAGCCGGTCGAGCTCCCAGTGCCCGTACTCGGCGTGATCGGTGAGAAGTTGGCGTGCCGCGTTGCGGGACGTCCCGCGCGGCATGCGCAGCGACTGGTACTCGTACTCCGGCTGCCGGACCAGCTTCGGTGGGGTCAAAATGCTCCTCCTGTGGGACGCCTCCGAGCAAGCCTACGGCCTGCCTCCGACAGCGGGCCCGGGTATTTTCGGCCGCCCCGGCCCGCACCTGACTGACTGGACATCAGTTCCGTTGCTGCTGTGGTCGGCATACCCCCGGCGCGCCGGGCGAAGCGACTCCGGGGCGGGCCCGCGCGTGCGCCCGGCGTGCGCCGTCGAGCGCTTTCCGGCGGGGGACAGATGCATGCGGAACGGACATCAAGGGGGAAGTTGCGGTGAAATCGCGGGTGTAGGTGACAACCGCTGTGCGTACCGGCACCGGGGGGAGATAGCGTCTGCACCATGTCTGATGCCGCGCAGCCCACCATTGCCGAGGTACGCGCCGCCGCCGAGGCGGTCAAGGCCGCCATCGACCGTCATCTGGAAGCGGTGTCAAGCCCCAGCGCAGCGGACGATTCCGCTGTGTCCACCGCCTACGAGCAGCTCGCGACGGCGGCCATCGCGTACGACCAACTCCTGTACGAGGTCTACGACGAGGTGACCCCCTTCGAGGTCCCCGGCGACGAGGGCCCGGGCGGGTACCACGGACCCGAACAGCCCGAGGCGATCAGCGTGCTGATCCGCCGCGACTACCACATCGTCGACCCGAAGCGGCTGCGTGCCCAGGCCGAGCGGCTGGACGACTCGCTGACCCCGGAGGGGGCCTCGGGCGACGGGGTGAACGCCGCGATCGGCGTGCTGTTCGGCGAGTTCGAGCCGGACGAGATCGCCGCCCGCAGCGAGGAGTTCGGGCTGGAGGAGGGCGACTCCACGCTCTGGGTGGCGGCAGCCGAGCCGAGCGAGCCGGGGGAGTGGCTGCCGGAGCCGTTCGAGCACGCGGACCCGCAGCTGCTGATCTGCCGCTTCGACGTCAGCGAGGTCTACGACGACGAGGACCTCGACGACTGACCCCTGTCCCGCCCCGCGCGCCCGGCGCGCGGGGCGGGGGCCCGCTCAGCCGGCGGCGGCGCCGAGCTGGGCGAGGAGTGTCGTGTTGTCCTCGAGGTGCCAGTCCTCGGTGATCCGCCGCGCGCCGACGTGCTGGATGTCGATCGCGGCGAACTCCACGGCCTGCCCGCGACCGGCCCGTCCCTGGAACACCCCGGTGAAGTGACCTCGGAACACCAGCCGGGCGGTGAGCCTGTCCCCGGTGACCAGGAGGTCGGCCAGCTCGCACCGGAGGTCGGGCACGGCGGCCCGGAAGGCGCGCGAGGCGACGGCCGGGCCGGTGGGCCCCTGCGGCCGCCCCGCCGGGAGGGTGTTGTCCCGGAAGTCCCGGTCGACGGCGGCGTCCAGATAGCGCTGCTCCCCGGTGTTCCAGAACGTGTAGAGCTGCTGGGCCAGCCGGATCTCCTGCGCGGCCCGGCGGGCCCCCAGCGAGCCGTCCACGGTGAGCGCGAGCGGCCGGACGAGGTCGGGCGAGCGGTCCACCAGCCGCCAGGCCCGGTCCGTGCCCGGGGCGGAGGCCCGGTCGGCGGAGTCGCGGGCGGTGGCGGCGGTCGCACCGCCGAGGACGGCGCCGACGGCGAGCAGGGCGGCCAGGGAGCCGGCGAGGGTCGCGGAGGCGGGGCGGGAGCGGCGCTTCGGACGCATGGTTTCGGACGTTCCTCTCGGGGGACGGCCGGCGCGGAGGTGCGCGCCGGGGGACGTCCTCACCCTCCGTCGGCCCGGTGGCATGCGTCCAAGGCTTGCTTTCTACCGGAACGATGAATCCTGTTCATGGCCGGAGGGCCGGAGGGCCGGGAGGGCGCCCCGGTCGGCGGCGGGTGGGAAGGCCGAGGGCCCCCTCGTACGTCCGAGGACGTACGAGGGGGCCCTCCGTGCGGACCGGACGCCGTTCGGGCCCGTCAGTACTCCTGCGCGGCGTTCTCGGCGAGGATCGCGCGCAGCCGCGTGGTGCGCGGCGCGGCCGGGCGCTCGGCGACGGCCTGCGGGAGCGCCGGTCCGGCGGCGTGGACCACCGAGAGGTGCCGCTCGCCCCGGCCGAACGCCGTGTACACCCACTGCCGGCTGAGCGCCGCCGCCGCGTCGTCCGGCACGACCACCACCGCGCCCGGCCAGTGCCGGCCGACCGCCTGGTGGACGGTCAGCGCCCAGCCGTGCCGCAGCTTCTGGGCCTCGGCGGGCGCGACGGTGCGGCGGCTGCCGTCCGGGTACTCCAGGTGCAGGCCGGCGGCGTCGCCGTCGACCACCCGGGCCAGCCGGGTGTGGCCCGGCGCGGGCGAGTCGGCGACCCGGTCGCCGGGGTCGAAGCCGGCGAACCGGCCCGGGCCCGGGTTGAGCCTGGCCTTGGCGGCCGCGTTCAGCGCGCGGGTGCCGCCCCCGCCGCCGTGGCCCGGGGTGAGCAGGACGACCTGCTCGGACGGGATGCCGAGGGCGCGCGGGATGGAGTCGGTGAGCAGCTGGACGGCGCGGTGGACGGCCTCCGCGCTGTCCTTGGCGGTCAGGATGACCACCTCCTTGTCCGGCGCCTCGACCGGCTGCAGCTCGCCGATGCCGATGCCGGAGACCAGCTCGCCGATCGGGCCGAAGTCCGGCGTGCGGGAGGCGACGGCCGGGCAGACCTTGGCGGTGAGCAGGTCGGCGAAGAACCGGCCCGGACCGGCGGACCACAGCTGGCCCGGGTCGCCGCTGAGCACCAGCCGGGTGCCGTCGGCCAGCGACTCCAGCAGGGTCGCGGCCAGCTCGACGTCCAGCAGCGGGGCGTCCAGCACGACCAGCAGGTCGAGCGCGAGCATGCCGTCGGGGGACCGGCCGGGGCCGGCGGCGCCGGCGAGCAGCTCGGCCAGCGTGGCGACGGGCGCGGGGGCCGGGGTGTCGGCGAGCGGGGCGAGCGCGGCGAAGGCGTCGCGGCCGTGGTCGGTCCAGGTGGCGGCCCAGGCGCGCAGCCCGAGGCCGGTGGCCGAGGCCAGCAGGGCGGCCGGCTCGGCGCGGGCGGCCTCGCCGCCGGTGTGCAGGACGAGCGCGCTCCCGGCGGCGGCCCGGACCAGGGCGGCCGCGGAGGAGGACGGGGCGGCCGCGGCGGCGGCCTCCCAGGCGGCCGGACCGGGCGCGGCGGGTGCCTGCGGGGCGGCGTCGGTGTCGGTCTCGGCTTCGGCGTCGGCTTCCGCGGCGTCGGCTTCCGCGGCGTCCGCCTCCGCGAGGGCTCCGGCTTCCTCCGCGGACCCGCTGTCGGTCCCGTCGCCGGTCTCCTCGGTCTCCCCGGTGGCCCCGTCGGCCTCCTCGTGGTCCTCGCCGGGCACGAAGGTGGACATCAGCCGGACCAGGCCGTCCGCCAGGCTCTCCTCCGCCAGCGCGAGTCGCTCCAGGGCGAGCAGGGTCCGGGTCGGCGGCTCGTCCTCGTCCTCGCCGCCCGCCGCGTGCGCCTCGGCCCCGGTGAGCTCCTCCTGGAACGGCATCGCGCGGCCGTCGAGCACCGCGGCCTGCACGGCGGCGGCGGAGTCCGGTACCCCGAGGCGCTCCAGCCCGGCGGTCACCTCCCCGATCTCCAGGGCGGAGTGGCCGCGCAGCGCCGCCTGCTCCAGCAGCCAGCCGACCAGCGCCTGCGCCCGCCGCGGGTCGCCCGGACCGGCGGCCGGGCCGAGCAGGCCGCGGGCGAAGCCGTCCGCGTGCTCGGGGCGGACGCCGGGCAGGGAGAGCACGGCCCACGGGTCCTCGCGGAGCTGCTCGGCCGCGCCGTCGCCGAACACCGACACGGCGGCGGTGGCCAGCTCGGCCGGGGCGCCGCCCGCGCCGAGCACCTCGGCGGTCGCGCGGAGCGCCTGTGCCCGCTGCTCGTCGGTCACCACCCGACCGGTGCCGGTGCCGTCCGCGGGGGTGGCGGGAGCCGCCCCGCCCTCCGACGACGGGTCGGCCGAGTCGGCCGAGGACGCGGCGGCGCCCGGGCCGGAGCGGCCCACCGAGCGGACCCGCTCGGCCAGCGCCGCGACGGCGGCGGCCCGGTCCGCGGCGTCGCCGCCGGGACCGGCCGCGTCCGGCACCGCCGCGCCCGCGTCCGCCGGGCCCGACTCCGGGTCCCCGTCCGTCGGGCCCGTCTCCGGGCCCGCCGCCTCGACGCCCCCGTCCGCGTCCACCGGCCCCCGCTCCGCCGACGCCTGCGCGGGCACGGCGCCGCCCGTGTCCGGACTCATCGAGGACTCCTCCGGGGCGCCGTTCTCCGCGTCAGTCATCGTCCGCTCCACAAAAGCTCAACTCCACTGCTGGGTACCGGCCGCCCCTGCTGCGGGCGGTCGGCGGTTCGGGCCGGTCCGGGGCCGCGCGGGGCGGCCGGGTCGGCGGTCGGTCGGTTCGGGCAGGCTCGGGCGCGGGGTGGAGCGACCGCTACAGCTCGCTCCACCCCTGGTCGGGGTAGCGGTGGACCGGCGCCGAGATGTCGTCGAGCGCACCGCGGATCTCCTCCGGAAGCGTAAGCGCCTCCACCGACAGCGCCGCCTGCAGCTGCGCCACCGTACGGGCCCCGACCAGTGCGCTCGCCACCCCGGGGCGGTCCCGGACCCAGGCGAGCGCCACCGCCAGCGGGCTGCTGGCGAGTCCGTCGGCGGCGGTCGCGACGGCGTCCACGATCCTCCGGGGACGCTCCCCGAGGTACGGCTGGACGAACCCGGCCAGGTACGGGGAGGCGCCGCGCGAGTCCTGCGGCAGCCCGTGCCGGTACTTGCCGGTCAGCACGCCGCGCCCGAGCGGGGAGGCGGCGAGCAGCCCGACCCCGGCGTCCAGGGCGGCGGGCAGGGCCTCCCGTTCGATGCCGCGCTGGAGCAGCGAGTACTCCAGCTGCGCCCCGGCCAGCGGCACCCGCCCGTGATGGGCGTTCTGCCAGGTGGCGGCCTTGGCCAGCTGCCAGCCGCTGAAGTCGCAGACCCCGACGTAGCGGGCCCGGCCGGAGGAGACGGCGATGTCGAGGGCGCTGAGGGTCTCCTCGACCGGCGTGGCCGGGTCGAAGGCGTGCACCTGCCAGAGGTCGACGTAGTCGGTGCCGAGCCGGCGCAACGAGGCGTCGAGCGCGGCGAGCAGGTGCCCGCGCGAGCCGTCGAAGCGGCGGGCGGCCGGGACGCTGCCGGCCTTGGTGGCGATGACCAGGTCGGAGCGGGGGACGAGGCTGTCGGTGAGCCGGGACAGCAGGTACTCGGCGTCGCCGTCGGCGTAGACGTCGGCGGTGTCGACGAGGTTCCCGCCGGCGTCGACGAACTCCTTGAGCTGTTCCGCGGCCTCCTGCTCGTCGGTGGCGCGGCCCCAGGTCATGGTGCCGAGGCCGAGCCGGGAGACCTGCAGCCCGGTGCGGCCGAGGTGACGCTTTTCCATCGGACGTGCCCTCTTACTGGCCGTAGGTGCGGTGGCGGCGCGGCGCCACCGGCCGGCACCGCGGCCGCACGGCCGGGACGACGGGGACGAACGCGCAGGTGGGGCGAGGCGCCCCCACGTCGGCTGAGCGTAGCGGCCGGTGCCCGGGCAGGTGTGCAGACCCGCAGGACGACCCCGGCCCCCGCCGCAGGACCACCCCGGCCCCCGTGGGGCTCGCCCCCGGGCCCCGCCACGCGGCCGGAATGTGACCCGGCCCACTCCTACCGGCCAGTAGCATGTCCGCCGAACGCGCCGCTACCCTCGCGGAACAACCGACTGGAAGGCAGTGCCCATGCGACTCGGCATCAACCTCGGCTACTGGGGACTCGGCATGGACGCCGACAACATCGCCGTCGCCCAGGAGGCCGACCGGCTCGGCTACTCGGTCTGCTGGGCCGCCGAGGCCTACGGTTCGGACGCGGCCACCGTGCTGTCCTTCGTCGCCGCCCGGACCGAGCGGATCGACGTGGGCTCGGCGATCTTCCAGATCCCGGCCCGCACCCCGGCGATGACCGCGATGACCGCCGCCACCCTGGACACCCTCTCCGGCGGCCGCTTCCGGCTCGGCCTCGGCGTCTCCGGCCCCCAGGTCTCCGAGGGCTGGTACGGCGTGAAGTTCGACAAGCCGCTGGCCCGCACCCGCGAGTACGTGGAGATCATCCGCAAGGCGATGTCCCGCGAGCGGCTGGTCCACGAGGGCGACCACTGGACGCTGCCGCTGCCCGGCGGCCCCGGCAAGCCGATCAAGCTCACCGTGCACCCGGTGCGCGAGCACATCCCGCTGTACATCGCCGCGATCGGCCCGAAGAACCTGGAGCAGACCGGCGAGATCGCCGACGGCTGGCTCGGCATCTTCTTCGACCCGGCGCACGCCGCGCTCTCCCTCGACCCGCTGAAGGCCGGCCGGGTCCGGGCCGGCGCCGAGACCGGCCGGGAGTTCGAGGGCTTCGACGTCTGCCCCACCGTTGCCATCGCGGTCGGCGAGGACATCAAGGCGGGCGTCGACTCGCAGCGCTCGTACACCGCGCTCTACATCGGCGGCATGGGCAGCAAGGAGAAGAACTTCTACAACCAGCTCGCCCGGCGGATGGGCTACGAGCAGGCCGCCGACGAGGTCCAGGAGCGCTACCTGGCCAGGGACTACGCGGGCGCGGCCGCCGCCGTCCCGCACGAGCTCATCGACGCCACCTCGCTGATCGGCGACACCGCCCGGATCGCCGACCGGATGCAGGCGTACGCCGACGCGGGCGTCACCACGCTCACCCTGGCCCCGGCCGGCTTCACCCTGGACGAGCGGATCACCGCGCTGCGCACCGGCGTCGCGGCGCTGGAGCGGGCCGGCCTGGCCTGACCGCCGAGGCCCGGGTGGCACCGTCCGACCGGCGACGGTGCCGCCCGGGAACGACCGGCGACGATGCCACCGGGGAACGACCGGCGACGATGCCACCGGGGAACGACCAGTGGCGGTGCCACTCGGGAACGACCGGCGACGGTGCCGCCCGGGAACGACCGGTGGCGGGGGAGCGACCGGCCCTACAGCCAGTCGTGCCGCTTGAACACCCGGTGCAGCAGCACGCAGACCACCACCATCAGCGACACCGCCGCCGGATAGCCCCAGGGCTGGTGCAGCTCGGGCATGTGCTCGAAGTTCATCCCGTACACGCCCGCGATCATCGTCGGCACGGCGGCCAGCGCCGCCCAGGCCGAGATCTTCCGCATGTCGTTGTTCTGCTGCACGCTGACCTGCGCCAGATTGGCGGCGAGGATGTCCGAGAGCAGCCGGTCCATCCCCTCCACCTGGTCGTTGGCCCGGGCCAGGTGGTCGGAGACGTCCCGCAGGTAGGGCTGCGCCTCGGCGCGGACGTGCGGCACCCCGTCGCGGTCCAGCCGCATCATCGGCTCGACCAGCGGGCCGGTGGCCCGGCGGACGGTGACCAGCTGCCGCTTGTAGCCGTAGATCCGGCTCGCGACGTCCCGGCCCACCCGGCCGGGGGCGAACACATCGGCCTCCAGTTCGTCGAGGTCGGCCTGGAGCCCGACCACCACGTCCACGTAGCCGTCCACCACCGCGTCGCAGACGGAGTGCAGCACGGCGCTCGGGCCGTACTTGAGCACCTCCGGGTGCTCCTCCAGCTCGGCCCGGAGGTTCCCGAGCGGGGTGTCGGTGCCGTGCCGGACGGTCATCACGAAGTCCTCGCCGACGAAGAGCATCACCTCGCCGCTGGTCACCGCGTGGCCGCCGGGGTGGTAGCCGAGGGTCTTGAGCGCGACGAACAGCGAGTCCTGGTACGCCTCCACCTTGGGCCGCTGGTGGGCGCCGACCGCGTCCTCGACGGCCAGCGGGTGCAGGCCGAACTCGTCGGAGACCTGGTCGAGTTCCTCGACGGTCGGCTCGAACAGGCCTATCCAGACGAAGCCGCCGCGCCCCGCCTTCCGCGCGGCGGCGAGGGAGCCGGCCGGACCGGCGGGCGTCGCGACCGGGCGGCCGTCCCGGTAGATGGCGCAGTGGACGATCATGCGCGCCATTCTCGCCCCTGGCGCCGTTCCGAAACATCCGCCGCGACGACGGTTCGCCCCGGCACGGGTCTCCACCGTCCCCCGCGTCCCCCGCGCCCCACCCCTGCCCCCGGTCCGGACCCCCGGGCGGCGCCCCCCGGCAGCGCCCCGACCAAGATCCGGAAGCCCGCCCGCCCCGGTCCGGGAGGCCGTAGGGTGGGCCCATGCCGACCCTGCTGCTCGTCCGCCACGGCCGCTCCACCGCGAACACCGCCGGAATCCTGGCCGGTTGGACGCCGGGTGTGGAGCTCGACGACACCGGGCGCGCGCAGGCCGCCGCGCTCGCCGACCGGCTCGCCCCGGTCCCGCTGGTCCGGGCGGTCAGCAGCCCGCTGGAGCGCTGTCGCCAGACCCTGGAGCCGCTGCTCGCGGCCCGCCCCGAGCTGGCCCGCCCCGAGCCGGCCGTTCCCGGGGCTGCCGCTTCCGGGGCGGACGGCTCCGAGCGCGCCGCCGCGGCGGGCGGGCCCGCGCTGGACGACCGGCTCGGCGAGTGCCACTACGGGGAGTGGACCGGCCGCCCGCTGGCCGAGCTCGCCAAGGAGCCGCTCTGGCGCACCGTCCAGGACCACGCGGCCGCCGCCGCCTTCCCCGGCGGCGAGTCGCTGCGCGAGCTGAGCCACCGCACCGTCGGCGCGGTCCGCGAGTGGAACGAGAGGATCGCCGCCGAGCACGGGGAGGACGCGGTCTGGATCGCCTGCTCGCACGGCGACGTGATCAAGGCCGTGGTGGCCGACGCGCTGGGCCTGCACCTCGACCACTTCCAGCGGATCAACGTCGATCCCTGCTCGGTCACCGCGATCCGCTACACCGCGCGCCGCCCGTTCGTGCTGAGGATGGGCGACACCGGCGATCTCGCCTCCCTCGCCCCCCGGCCCGCCGCCCACCCGGGCCACGACGGCCAGGCCGGTCCGAGCGGGGACGCCGTGGTCGGCGGTTCCACCGGCGCGGCCTGATCCGGCAGAATCCGGGAGACGGACCCCGGGCGGCCCGCCCCCGGGCTCGGCTCCCCGGCCCGGCCCGGGAGGTCGTAGGGTGACCAGTGGGCCCCGGCGCACCCCGCCGCGCACCCCGGGACCACCGGGCCCGACCCCGAACCCCGTGGCGTCCCCGACGTCCACGACGATCGACACGATCCGGAGCGAGAGCGTGCCCCGTCAGGTCTACTTCTACGACCAGCCCGAACGGTTCGTGGCCGGCACCGTCGGCCAGCCCGGCGCCCGGGCGTTCTACCTCCAGGCCAGCGCCCGGGGACGGATCACCAGCGTGCTGCTGGAGAAGACCCAGGTCTCCGCGCTCGCCGAGCGGATCGAGGAGGTCCTCGACGAGGCCCTGCGCCGCAGCGGCGGCGAGGCCGCCATCCCGGCCGCCGCCCCGCAGGAGCTGCTGGACACCGCGCCGCTGGACCTGCCGCTGGAGCAGGAGTTCCGGGTCGGCACGATGGCGCTGGCGTGGGACACCGTGGACAGCTGCCTGGTCGTCGAGGCGCAGGCGCTGATCGAGGAGGAGGAGGGCGAGGAGGCGGGCGCCGCCGTCTTCGAGGACGACGAGAACGGCCCCGACATGCTCCGGGTGCGGCTCTCCGGCGCGATGGCCCGGGTGTTCGCCAGGCGCGCGCTGGACCTCGTCGCGGCCGGTCGCAAGCCCTGCCCGTTCTGCAACCTGCCGCTCGACCCGGAGGGCCACCTGTGCCCGCGCGCGAACGGGTACCGGCGCTGAACACGTCGCCCGCCCCGGTCGGCGGGACCGAGCCGCCGCGCGCCGACCCCGCCGGGGCCGCCGCCCTCGCCGCCGACCCGTCGACCGCGCTGCGGCTGCTGCGGGAGGGCGCGCTGACCGTGCACGGCCGGCTCACCGACGCCTCCAACGCGGCCCTCTACTGCACCGTCGCCGTCGACGGTGCCGACGGCACCGACGGCCTCCGCGCGCAGGCGGTCTACAAGCCGGTCGCCGGCGAACGCCCGCTCTGGGACTTCCCGGACGGCACCCTGGCCGGCCGGGAGGTCGCCGCCTACGAGCTGTCCGCCGCCACCGGCTGGGGGCTGGTCCCGCCCACCGTGCTGCGCGACGGACCGCACGGCCCCGGCATGGTGCAGCTGTGGGTGGAGCCCGATCCGGACGCGGACCCGCTGCTCGCGCTCCAGGACCCGGCCGGCCCCGAGGACGGCTGGCTGCCGATCGTCCGGGCCGAGGTCGGCGACGGGCGCACCGCGCTGCTGGTCCACCCTGACGACACCCGGCTGCGCCGGCTCGCGGTGCTGGACGCCGTCCTCAACAACGCCGACCGCAAGGGCGGCCACCTGATCCCGGCCGCGGACGGCCGGATCTACGGCATCGACCACGGCGTCACGTTCCACAGCGAGGGCAAGCTGCGCACCCTGCTCTGGGGCTGGGCCGGGAGCCCGCTGCCCGAGGAGGCGGCGGCGGTGCTGGCCGGGCTGGCCGGGCAGCTGGACGGCGCGCTGGGGGAGCGGCTGGCCCCGCACCTGACGGCGGCCGAGCTGGACGCGACCCGGGCCCGGGTCGCGGCGCTGCTCGCGGCCGGCACCCATCCGCTGCCCTCCGAGGACTGGCCGTCCATCCCCTGGCCGCCGATCTGACGGTCCGCCGGGCCGTCCGGCCTTCGAACCCCGGGCCGGGCGGCCCGCCGGACCACCCGTCCACGGGTCCCGGTACCGGACAGTGGTCTGGACCGGTGCCGGGTCCCGGCCGCACACTGCGACGATGGACGAGCGACGGACCACCCCCCACCTGGACCTGCCGCTGCACCGCCTCCAGGTCCCGCTGCCGCATCTGCTCCCGTTCGCGATCGGCAGCTTCGACACCATCGGCCCGCTGTCCCGGGCCGGCTTCCCCCACCGGCACTCCTTCTTCGAGATCGTCTACGTCACCGGCGGCCGCGGCGCCCACGTCCTGGACCTGGTCCAGCGGCCGCTGCAGCCGCCGCAGTTGTGCGTGATCGCACCCGGCCAGGTGCACCACTGGGTGGACGCGGACGACCTCACCGGCCAGGTCGTGCTGTTCAACGAGGACTTCCTCCTGACCAATCCGCAGGACCTCGCCGCGCTGCGCGCCCTGGCCGGACGCCCGGCGGTGCGGCTGGGCGAGCAGGCCGGGCCGATCGCCGCCTTGCTGGCGGACATGGAGGCCGAGTACCGGGCCCGCCCGGCGGGCTATCCGGGCGTGCTGCGGGCCAGTCTGCACATCCTGGTCGTCCGCGCCCTGCGGGCCTGTGCGCCGGTCGGCCCGGGGGCGCTGCCGGGCCGCACCGGCGACCTCGCCGCCGCGTTCACCCGGCTGATCGCCGACCCGGGCGGAGTGCAACGCTCGGTCGCCTCCTGCGCCCAGGAGTTGGGGGTCTCCGCGGGGCACCTCCAGGCGACGGTCAAGCAGGCGACCGGCCGGACGCCGGGGCGGCTGATCCGCCAGCAGCAGACGCTGGAGGCCAAGCGCCTGCTGGCCTGCACCGAACTGACGGTCCGTCAGGTGTCCCGCGAGGCCGGGTTCGGCGACCCGGCGTACTTCTGCCGGTTCTTCCGCCGGGAGACCGGGATGACCCCCGGGGAGTTCCGGGCCAAGGTCGGAGGAAATCACCACGATCCCCGGATCACGTCCATCGCGGCAGGTCCGGACGGCCCGTAGGTTGACTGTCGGCCACCGGCGGACCGCCCGGCGCGAGCGGGCGGCCCGCCGGCCCGGTCCTTGTCATGCCCCCACCATGGCAAGGGCCGTCATTCCATCGACACCGGCAGATCCCCCACACCCACAGCGAAGGAGTCGGCGCATGCCCGCGTCCGAAGAGCCCGTCACCGGGACGGACGGTCCCACCGACCGCCGGATAAGCCGCAAGACCGTCCTCCGGGCAGCCGCCGTTCTCGGCACCGCCCCCCTCCTGGTCGGCGGCGGCGTCGCCCTGGCCCGCGATCGGGTCGGCACCGGCGAGATGCCGGACTTCACCCCCGAGTGCCACGACGGCGACGCCCCGACCATCGAGCAGACCGAGGGGCCGTACTTCAAGCCCAACTCGCCGCTGCGCACCTCGCTCATCACCGACAGCACCCCGGGCACCAGGCTCACCGTCAGCGGCTACGTCTTCGGCCGCGCCTGCCTGCCCCTGTCCGGCGTCCTGCTGGACTTCTGGCAGGCCGACGTGAACGGCGCCTACGACAACGCCGGGTTCACCTTCCGCGGCCACCAGTTCACCAACGCCCAGGGCGCGTTCAGCCTCACCACGATCGTGCCCGGCCTCTACCCGGGCCGCACCCGGCACATCCACGTCAAGCTCCAGGCGCCCGGCCGGCCGGTGCTCACCACCCAGCTGTACTTCCCGAACGAGCCGCGCAACAGCACCGACACGATCTACGACGCGCGGCTGCTGATGAACGTCCGCCAGGTCGGCTCGGCGAAGGAGGGCACGTACGACTTCGTGCTCAACGTGCCGCAGACCCCGACTCCGACCGCCACCCCCACCGGCCCGACCACCCCGCCCACCAGCACGCCGCCCACCACGCCGCCGGGCGGGAGCTGGGCCGCGGGCACCTTCTACAACGCGGGCGACCGCGTCACCTACGGCGGCGTCTCCTACCGGTGCCTCCAGGGGCACACCGCCATCACGGGGTGGGAGCCGCCGAACGTGCCGGCCCTCTGGCAGCGGTTGTAGCGGCTCCGGCCGCCTGCCCGCAGGGTCGCGGGCGCCCGGTCGGCGGCAGGGCCGACCGGGGGCCCGTCCGCCCGGACCGCCCCGCGTGGCCGTGCGCGGGGCGGTCCGGCGCGGTTCCGACGTGGCTCCGGCGCGGTTCCGGAACGGTGCCGCGCCGGCGGCCCGGCGACGGATTCCGGACACAATCGGTCAGGAACCGCCCGGGCCGCGAAAGCAGACGAATCCAGTCGATCTTGCCGACTGGTTAGGCTTTCAAATGTTCTCAAGGTTAAAGTCGATCCCATGCATGCCTGGCCCGCCTCCGAGGTTCCCGCCCTGCCTGGTCAGGGGCTCCCCCTTCGAATCCACGACACCGCGACGGGAGGCATCCGGGAGGTCGTGCCGCAGGACGGCGCAGCCCGGATCTACGTCTGCGGCATCACGCCCTACGACGCGACCCACATGGGCCACGCCGCCACCTACAACGCCTTCGACCTGGTGCAGCGGGTGTGGAAGGACGCCGGTCACGACGTCCTCTACGTGCAGAACGTCACCGACGTCGACGACCCCCTGCTCCAGCGCGCGGTCGAGACCGGACAGGACTGGGTGGCCCTCGCCGAGCGCGAGACCGCGCTGTTCCGCGAGGACATGACCGCGCTGCGGCTGCTCCCGCCGGCCCACTACATCGGCGCCGTCGAGTCCATCCCGTGGATCGTCCCGCTGGTCCAGAAGCTGCTCGCGAGCGGTGCCGCCTACGAGCTGGACGGCGACATCTACTTCTCGGTCGAGTCCGACCCGACCTTCGGCGAGGTCTCCGGCCTCACCCGCGAGGCCATGCACCCGGTCTTCGCCGAGCGCGGCGGCGACCCGGACCGCCCCGGCAAGCGCCACCCGCTGGACGCCCTGCTGTGGCTGGCCGCCCGCCCCGGCGAGCCCGCCTGGGACACCGAGCTCGGCCACGGCCGCCCCGGCTGGCACATCGAGTGCGTCGCGATCGCCCTGCAGTTCCTCGGCATGTCCTTCGACATCCAGGGCGGCGGCAGCGACCTGTCCTTCCCGCACCACGAGATGGGCGCCGCGCACGCCCAGGTCGCCACCGGCGCCCACCCGTACGCCCAGGCGTACGTGCACGCCGGCATGGTCGGCCTGGACGGCCACAAGATGTCCAAGTCCCGCGGCAACCTGGTCTTCGTCTCGGCCCTGCGCCGCGAGGGCGTCGACCCGGCGGCGATCCGGCTGGCTCTGCTCTCGCACCACTACCGCGAGGACTGGGAGTGGACCAAGGGCACCCTGGACGAGGCCGTCGAGCGGCTCGCCCGCTGGCGCGCCGCGGTCTCCCGCCCGGACGGCCCGCCCGCCGAGCAGCTGCTCGCCGAGGTCCGGGCCGCGCTCGCGAACGACCTGGACGCCCCGGCCGCGCTGGCCGCGGTGGACCGCTGGGCCGCCGCGCAGGAGAGCGACGGCGGCACCGGGGTCGACGCCCCGGGCCTGGTCACCCGCACCGTGGACGCGCTGCTCGGCGTCGCGCTGTAGGGCGCGTCACCGTACGAACGCCGGAGGGGCGTCGAGGCCAGTGGCCCCGGCGCCCCTCCGGCGTTCGTACGGCGTTCCCGCGTCTGCGGGGAGGACTCAGTCCTCCTCGGCGCCGTCCTGGCTCTCCCGGGCCGCGGGCGGCTCCGGCTCGGCCGGCCGCTCCGCGGTGGCGTGCCCGGCGACGGGCTTCTCGCCGGTCGGCCCGACGTTCTCCCGGCGCCGCAGGTACCGCTCGAACTCCCGGGCGATCGCGTCGCCCGAGGCCTCCGGCAGCTCCGCGGTGTCCTGCGCCTCCTCCAGCTGCTGCACGTACTCGGCGACCTCGCTGTCCTCGGCGGCCAGCTGGTCCACGCCCAGCTGCCACGCCCGGGCGTCCTCGCCGAGCTCGCCCGGCGGGATGCGCAGGTCCAGCAGGTCCTCCAGCTTGTTGACCAGCGCCAGGGTGGCCTTGGGGTTCGGCGGCTGCGCGACGTAGTGCGGCACCGCCGCCCACAGCGTCACGGCCGGCACCCCGGCGTGCGTGCACGCCTCCTGGAGCACCCCGACGATCCCGGTCGGGCCCTCGTAGCGGCTCTCCTCCAGCTCCAGCCGGCGGGCCAGGTCCGGGTCCGAGGTGACACCGCTGACCGGCACCGGGCGGCTGTGCGGGGTGTCGCCGAGCAGCGCGCCCAGGATCACCACCAGCTCGACGCCCAGCTCGTGCGCGAAGCCGAGCAGCTCGCTGCAGAACGAGCGCCAGCGCATGCTCGGCTCGATGCCGCGGACCAGCACGACGTCCCGGGTGGTCGGCTCGGTGACGCGGATCACCGAGAGCCGGGTGGTGGGCCAGGTGATCCGGCGCACTCCGCCGTCCAGCCAGACGGTGGGCCGGTTGACCTGGAAGTCGTAGTACTCCTCCGCGTCGAGCGCGGCGAACACCTTGCCGCCCCAGGTCTCGTCCAGGTGCGCCAGCGCGGCCGAGGCGGCGTCACCCGCGTCGTTCCACCCCTCGAAGGCGCACACCATCACCGGGTCGATCAACTCGGGAACTTCCTCCAGCTCGATCACCCAGCGTCTCCCTCCGGTCGGCGGCCACCGCGCCACCCGGCCGGGAATGCCCGGGTGCCGGCGGTCGGAAGCCGACGGTCGAACCTCTCGTCACCCATGGAACGCCTCGCTCCATGGTCCCTACCTGCCCAGCCTACGGGCTTTGAAGCGCCGTTCCGCCGGGCCACCGGGACAGTCTGGGCGAGGGGGCGGCCACGATCCAGCGGTTATCCCGGCGGGCCCCGGGGGACCGCCCCGGGTCCGGCCGCGCCCGGGCGGCGGGACGGCGCGATGATGGGTGGTGGGGCCGGGCGCGCAGGGTGTGGAGGAGCCGGCTGATGAGCGGATGGCGATGGACGGCGGCCGGGGCGGCCGGGGCGACCGTCGTGGTGGCGGCGGCGGTCACGGCGGGGCTGGCGGCGGCGGTGCTGGCCGCGGGCCGACGGCTGCCGGTGGAGCACGTCAGCGAGGGCGGGCTCGAACTGGACCGGCCGCCCGCCGAGGTCTGGGACGTCCTGACCGCCGTCGACCTCTTCCCCGCCTGGCGCCCGGGGCTGGCACACGTCGAGCGGCTGCCCGCCACCGCCGCGGGTCACCCCCGCTGGCGCGAGTACGGCAAGCACGGCCACACCACCTACGAGGTCGTGGAGAGCGCCGCCCCGCACCGCCTGGTGACCGGCATCGCCGACCCGGACCTGCCCTACGGCGGCACCTGGACGTACGTGCTGACGCCGGCGGGCCGGGGCTGCACCCTCACCGTCACCGAGCACGGCGAGGTGTACCAGCCGCTCTACCGGGCCGTCTCCCACTACCTGACCGGCGAGGGCGCCACCGTCCACCGCTACCTGGGCGCGCTCGCCGACCGGATGGCCGCGGCGTAGGAGGGCCTCAGCGGACCCAGTCGCGCCGGTAGTCGGCCCAGTTCTGCTCGGTGGCGGCGAAGTCCACGTACAGGCCGACGCCGAAGTTCGGCCGGTGCGGGTCCTGCCGGCCCAGGCCCAGCCGGATGCCCCGGATCCCGGCGGGCACCGTCTCGGCGCGGCCCCGGTGGCCCCACTTGTCCTCCCAGTAGAACGGCAGGCCCATCAGCAGGTCGGTCTCCGCCGGGGTGGCCTCCAGGGCGAGTTCGGTCTGGTAGGCGTTGTAGGCGCCGTAGAACCCCTCGGTCGGCATGCTGGAGTCGTAGGTCATCACCGCGATCTGGTCGACCCGGCGGGCGGTGGCGGTGAAGTACGCCTGGTCCCACCACTTGCCGTGGTCGGTGAGCGCGATGGCGACCGTGTGCTGGTAGGGGAGCGGGTCGAGCTGCGGGACGGCGACGGACAGTTTCGCGCCGCGCCCGGCGGTGACCGGGCGGACCTGGTCGAGCAGGGCGAGCCAGCCGGCGGAGCCGGGCCGGATCGGCTCCATGTCGAAGTGGACGCCGTCGAAGCCGAGGTCCAGGACCTGGCGGGCGGAGGCGGTGACCCGGTCGCGGGTGGCGGCGTCCTCCAGGTCCAGGGCGTCCTTCTCGGGCTTCACCTCGTCGCCCAGCCAGCTCTGCACCCGGAGGCCGGGCAGCGCCCGGTGCGCGGCCTCGGTGAACCAGCGCGCCCGGGGGTGCACGGCGGGCGGCAGCGAGCCGTCGTGCTCCAGCGGGCCGGTGTGCACGTAGAGGTCGCGGACGCCGGTGCCGGCCAGCCGTTCGGCGAGGGCGGCGACGTCCGCGTCACTCTTCCGGCCGTCCACCCAGGCGTGGCCGAGCCAGAGCGCGTCACGGCCGCGGCTGCGGGCCTCGGGGGAGGGGTCGCCGACGTACTGCAGGCGCAGCGCGAGCGCCGCCGAGCCGACCGGGACCAGCACCACGGAGAGCGCCGTCAGCGCCACCACCAGGCTTTTGCGCCGTCGCGACCAGCCCCGCCAGCGGGACCCGAGGGCCCGGCCGAGGGCGGCCGCGGCGCGCCCGGTCCGCCGGGCTCCGTCTCGTACGACTGTCCGGATCCTGGTCACTCGGTCGTTCCCCCCTGTTCGGCCGAGCGTTCAGGATACGGAATAGGTGGCCTTCTCCCGGCGGGGGCCGGATACCCTGGCCACGTGCGTCCCCGATTCAGCGGGTTCGCAAAGCCGACAGCCGTCGCACCCAGGGAGAAGCCCCATGGCCATTGCCGCCAGCCCGTCCGTCACCCCGCAGAGCCGCGCGAACGCGCTGCGTGAGGCACTGGCCACCCGGGTGGTGGTCGCCGACGGAGCGATGGGCACCATGCTCCAGGCACAGGATCCGACGCTGGAGGACTTCCAGAACCTGGAGGGCTGCAACGAGGTCCTCAACCTGACCAGGCCCGACATCGTCCGCTCCGTCCACGACGCCTACTTCGCGGTGGGCGTGGACTGCGTGGAGACCAACACCTTCGGCGCCAACTTCTCCGCGCTCGGCGAGTACGACATCGCCGACCGGATCTTCGAGCTCTCCGAGGCCGGTGCCCGGCTGGCCCGCGAGGCCGCCGACGCGCACGCCGCCGAGGACGGCCGGACCCGCTGGGTGCTCGGCTCGATCGGCCCCGGCACCAAGCTGCCGACCCTGGGCCACGCCCCGTACGAGGTGCTGCGCGAGGGCTTCCGGGTGAACGCGGCCGGTCTGATCGCCGGCGGCGCGGACGCCCTGCTGGTGGAGACCAGCCAGGACCTGCTGCAGACCAAGGCCGCGATCCTGGGCTCCAAGCAGGCCCTGGCCGACGCGGGCCTGGACCTGCCGGTGCTGGTCCAGGTGACGGTGGAGACCACCGGCACCATGCTGCTCGGCTCGGAGATCGGCGCCGCGCTGACCGCGCTGGAGCCGCTCGGCGTCGACTACATCGGCCTGAACTGCGCCACCGGCCCGGCCGAGATGAGCGAGCACCTGCGCTACCTGGCGAAGAACGCCCGGATCGGCCTGTCCTGCATGCCCAACGCGGGCCTGCCGGTGCTGGGCAAGGACGGCGCGCACTACCCGCTGAGCCCGTCCGAGCTGGCCGACGCGCACGACGTGTTCACCCGCGACTACGGCCTCTCGCTGGTCGGCGGCTGCTGCGGCACCACCCCCGAGCACCTGCGCCAGGTGGTCGAGCGGGTGCAGGGCCGCCCGGTCGCCCCGCGCGAGCCGCGCCCCGAGGCGGCGGCGTCCTCGCTGTACCAGTCGGTGCCGTTCCGCCAGGACACCTCGTACCTGGCGATCGGCGAGCGCACCAACGCCAACGGTTCGAAGAAGTTCCGCGAGTCGATGCTGGCCGGCGACTGGCAGGCCTGCGTGGAGATCGCCCGGGACCAGATCCGGGACGGCTCCCACCTGCTGGACCTCTGCGTGGACTACGTCGGCCGCGACGGCGTCGCCGACATGAAGGAGATCGCCGGCCGGCTGGCCACCGCCTCCACCCTGCCGATCGTGCTGGACTCCACCGAGCCGGAGGTGCTGCGGGCCGGCCTGGAGTCGCTCGGCGGGCGCGCCGTGCTGAACTCGGTGAACTACGAGGACGGCGACGGCCCGGAGACCCGCTTCGGCCGGATCGCCTCGCTGGCCCGCGAGCACGGCGCCGGCCTGATCGCGCTGACCATCGACGAGGAGGGCCAGGCCCGTACCGCCGCCAAGAAGGTCGAGATCGCCGAGCGGCTGATCGCCCAGCTGACCGGCGAGTACGGCGTCGACGAGGGCTCGATCCTGGTCGACTGCCTGGCCTTCACCCTGGGCACCGGGCAGGAGGAGTCGCGCCGGGACGGCATCGAGACCATCGAGGCGATCCGCGAGCTCAAGCGCCGCCACCCGGACGTGCAGACCACCCTCGGCCTGTCCAACATCTCCTTCGGCCTCAGTCCGGCCGCCCGGATGGTCATCAACTCGGTCTTCCTGAACGAGTGCGTCGACGCCGGCCTGGACTCGGCGATCGTGCACGCCTCCAAGATCCTGCCGATGGCGCGGATCCCCGAGGACCAGCGCGAGGTCGCGCTCGACCTGGTGTACGACCGCCGCAGCGAGGGCTACGACCCGCTCCAGAAGCTGCTGCAGCTGTTCGAGGGCGTCTCCTCGTCCTCGGTCAGGGCCTCCAAGGCGGAGGAGCTGGCCGCGCTGCCGCTGGAGGAGCGGCTCCAGCGGCGGATCGTCGACGGCGAGCGCAACGGCCTGGAGGCCGACCTCGACGAGGCGCTGACGGAGCGCCCGGCGCTGGAGATCGTCAACGGCACGCTGCTCGCGGGCATGAAGGTGGTCGGCGAGCTGTTCGGCTCCGGCCAGATGCAGCTGCCGTTCGTGCTCCAGTCGGCCGAGGTCATGAAGACCGCGGTGGCCCACCTGGAGCCGCACATGGAGAAGTCCGACGACGAGGGCAAGGGCACCATCGTGCTGGCCACCGTCAAGGGCGACGTCCACGACATCGGCAAGAACCTGGTCGACATCATCCTGTCGAACAACGGCTACACCGTGGTCAACCTGGGCATCAAGCAGCCGGTCTCGGCGATCCTGGACGCCGCCCAGGAGCACCGGGCGGACGTCATCGGGATGTCCGGCCTGCTGGTCAAGTCCACCGTGATCATGAAGGAGAACCTGGAGGAGCTGAACCAGCGCAAGCTGGCGGCCGACTACCCGGTGATCCTCGGCGGCGCCGCGCTGACCCGCGCCTACGTCGAGCAGGACCTGCACGAGATCTACGAGGGCGAGGTCCGCTACGCCCGGGACGCCTTCGAGGGCCTGCGGCTGATGGACGCGCTGATCGCGGTCAAGCGCGGCGTGCCCGGCGCCACCCTGCCGGAGCTCAAGCAGCGCCGGCACGCCCGGGTCGAGGTCGAGGAGCCGGAGGAGGTCAACCTCGGCCAGATCCGCTCCGACGTCGCGGTCGACAACCGGGTGCCCGAGCCGCCGTTCTGGGGCGACCGGATCGTCAAGGGCGTGCCGTTCGCCGACTACTCCTCCTGGCTGGACGAGGACGCGCTGTTCAAGGGGCAGTGGGGCCTCAAGGCGGCCCGCAACGGCGAGGGCCCCTCGTACGAGGAGCTGGTGGAGACCGAGGGCCGGCCGCGGCTGCGGATGTGGCTGGACCGGCTGCAGACCGAGGGCTGGCTGGAGGCGGCGGTCGTCTACGGCTTCTACCCGGCGAACTCCAAGGGCGACGACCTGATCGTCTTCCACGAGGACGGCAGCGAGCGGACCCGCTTCACCTTCCCGCGCCAGCGGCGCGGGCGCCGGCTCTGCCTGGCCGACTTCTTCCGCCCGGAGGAGTCCGGGGTCCGCGACGTGCTGGGCCTCCAGGTGGTCACCATGGGCAACCGGATCTCCGAGGCGGCCAACGAGCTGTTCGCCGACAACTCCTACCGGGACTACCTGGAGCTGCACGGCCTGTCCGTCCAGCTGGCCGAGGCGCTGGCCGAGTTCTGGCACGCCCGGGTCCGCTACGAGCTGGGCTTCGGCGACGAGGACCCGCAGGACGTCAAGGACATGTTCGCGCTCAAGTACCGCGGCGCCCGGTTCTCGCTGGGCTACGGGGCCTGCCCGGAGCTGGAGGACCGCGCCAAGATCGCCGACCTGCTGAAGCCCGAGCGGATCGGCGTGGTGCTCTCCGAGGAGTTCCAGCTGCACCCCGAGCAGTCCACCGACGCGATCGTGATCCACCACCCGGAGGCCAAGTACTTCAACGCCCGGTAATGCCCACGCTGCGCAGCGTTCGCTTCATTCGGGGTCCCCGGGCGTATCCTTGATGATCCTGAACGGGCCGGTCCGCTCAAAAGCGGGCCGGCCTGTGCCATCCCCGGGTCCGATCCGGGCACGGACGGAAGGATCCCGCCAATGACCACCATCTCCACCGCCACCCCGACCCTCGGCCGCGGCGACGACGACCGGGGCCTGCAGGCGGTGCTGCTGGACATGGACGGGACGCTGGTCGACACCGAGGACTTCTGGTGGCAGGCGGAGGCCTCGCTCTTCGCCGAGCTGGGTTTCGAGCTGACCGCCGAGGACCGCGCCCACGTGGTCGGCGGCCCGATGACCCGGGTCATCGACCACCTGCTGGCCAGCACCGGGGTGGACCTCTCGCCGGCCGAGCTGACGGTGCTCATCAACCGGCGCTTCGTCGACCTGCTGGACGGCGGGGTGCCGCTGATGCCGGGCGCCGAGCGGCTGCTCAACACGCTCGCCGCGCACGGCGTCCCGGCCGCCCTGGTGTCCGCCTCGCACCGGCACATCATCGACATCGTGCTCCGCTCGCTGGGCGCCGAGCACTTCGCCTTCTCGGTCGCGGGCGACGAGGTGGCCCGCACCAAGCCGTACCCGGACCCGTACCTGGAGGCGGCCCGCCGGCTCGGCGCCGACCCGGCCCGCTGCGTGGTGGTGGAGGACGCGCCGACCGGGGTGCGGGCCGCCGAGGCGGCCGGCTGCCCGGTGATCGCCGTCCCCTCGGTGGCGCCGATCGAGCCCGCGCCGGGGCGGCTGGTGCTGTCCTCGCTGGAGCAGGTCGATCTGGAGCTGTTGCGCTCGCTGGTCGCCTCGCGAGTGTGATTGTCGTCTCATTGCGGACCGGCCGTACCGCCCGGTAAGCGGACGGAACCGGCCGGGCCGGGAGACTGCCCGGGGAGAAAACGGGCATTGCCTGACAACTCGTAGGAGAGGCCAGCCCAGCGCACCCGCCCGTGTCCCAACTGTCACCTGTGCGGGTATCGGGGGTGTGTGTTCGATATGGCACGCTACTCCAGTTCGTTCCACCCCCCGAGCCCAGGCACCGCCGCTGACGGGCACCCCCGTCGTGCCCGCGGTCGCAGCCCCGCACCCAGAAGGACGCGACCCGTGAAGACTTCCGCTGAACGACTGGCCGTGCTCGGCTGCGCCGGAATCGTGGCCGTTTCGGTGGCCGGCTGCGGCTCGGTGACCGACGCCGTCAAGGGCGAGGGCGACAAGGCGATCACCCTGGGCACCACCGCGACGACCACCGCCCTGGACCCGGCCGTCGCCTACGACGCCGGCTCCTGGCTGCTGCTGCGCAACACCTTCCAGTCGCTGCTGAGCTACCCGGCCGCGTCCAGCGCCCCCACCCCGGACGCCGCGCAGGCCTGCGAGTTCACCGCCGGCGACGCCACCCAGTACCACTGCACGCTCAAGACCGGGCTGAAGTTCTCCAACGGCCACGCGCTGACCTCCGCCGACGTCGTGCACTCGATCCAGCGGACCCTGAAGATCAACGACGCCAACGGCCCGGCCGGCCTGCTGTCGTCGATCAAGACGGTCGAGGCGGTCAACGACACCGAGGTGCTCTTCCACCTCGCCCAGCCCGACGCCACCCTCCCGGCGAAGCTGGCCGGCCCGGCCGGCGCCATCGTCGACCAGGAGGTCTTCCCGGCCGACAAGGCGCTGTCGAACGACAAGCTGGTCGGCTCCGGCCCGTACAAGATCGACTCGATCGAGGCGACCCCGAAGAGCGGCCCGGCCAAGGTCGTGCTCCTGCCCAACGACAAGTACACCGGCGACGCCAAGCTGCGGAACAAGAAGTTCGTGCTGCGCTACTTCGACAAGCCGGCCGACCTCAAGACCGCGATCGACAACGGCGAGGTCGACCTGGCGGACAACAGCCTGGAGCCGAACACCGCCGCGCAGATCCTCTCGGACCAGCAGGGCGGCAAGACCGACCTGCGCGTCGTCGAGGGCGACAGCAACGACACCCGCTACCTGGTGTTCAACACCAAGGACGCCACCGCCGGCAACGTCGCCGTCCGCCAGGCCGCCGCCCAGCTGGTCGACCGCAAGGCGCTGGCCCGCGACGTCTTCGCGCGCACCGTCCAGCCGCTGTACTCGATGGTCCCGGCCGGCGTCACCGGCCACAACACGGCCTTCTTCGACCGCTACGGCGACCAGGACCCCGCCAAGGCCAAGGCCATCCTCGCCGCCGCCAAGGTGGCCACCCCGGTCAAGCTCAGCCTCACCTGGTCGCGCTCGCGCGCCGAGGCCGTCGAGGCCGAGACCCTCAAGAAGCAGCTGGAGGCCGGCGGCCTGTTCCAGGTCACCGTCCAGCAGGAGCCCGACTGGGACGCCTTCAAGAAGGGCTGGAACGAGAGCAAGTACCAGATGTACCTGATCGGCTGGTTCGCGGACTACCCGGACCCCGACAACTACGTCGCGCCGCTGATCGTCGACGGCGGTGCGTACCACCACGGCTGGGACGACAACCGGATCAGCCAGAAGCTGGTGCCCGACACCCTCAAGCAGACCGACCGGGCCACCGCCAGCAGCCTCTACGGCCAGATCCAGGGCATCGTGGCCGAGAACGCCCCGCTCATCCCGCTGTTCCAGAACAAGGCGTTCTACACCTCCCGGTCCAACATCACCGGCGTCGAGTCGACCGTCGACACCACCGGCTTCTTCCGCTTCTGGGAGATCGGCCGGGTCGGCAAGGGCAAGTGACCCGAGGGGCCGGCGCCCCGACAGCACGACGGAGCGGCCCGCCCGCTCCCACCCCGGACCGGGGCGGGAGCGGACGGGCCGCTCCGTCGTGCGCGCCTACAGCGCGCCGGGCCGCACCAGGCCGCTCTCGTACGCGTACACCGCCGCCTGCACCCGGTCGCGCAGCTGCAGCTTCGTCAGCACATGGCCGACGTGCGTCTTCACCGTCGTCTCGCTGACGAACAGCTCCGCCGCGATCTCCGCGTTCGACAGCCCGCGCGCCACCAGCTTCAGCACCTCCAGCTCCCGCTCGGTCAGCGCGTTCAGCGCCTGCGGCGGCGCCTCCTCGCCCGAGGGCAGCTTGGTGGCGTACATGTCCAGCAGCCGCCGGGTGATCGACGGCGCCAGCATCGCCGCGCCGTCCGCCACCACCCGGATCGCCTGCACCAGCTCCTCGGCCGGCACGTCCTTCAGCAGGAAGCCGCTCGCACCCGCGCGCAGCGCCTCCACCACGTACTCGTCCAGGTCGAAGGTGGTCAGCACCAGGACCTTGGCCGGGCCGTCCCGACCCGGACCGGCGATCCGGCGGGTCGCCTCCACGCCGTCCATCCGCGGCATCCGGATGTCCATCAGCACCACATCGGGCTGCAGCGCCCGCACCTGGTCCAGCGCCTGCTGGCCGTCGCCGGCCTCGCCGACCACCACCAGGTCGGACTCGGCCTCCAGGATCATCCGGAAACCGGTGCGCAGCAGCGGCTGGTCGTCGACCAGCAGCACTCGGATCGTCACCTAGGACTCCTTGCTCGTCTGATCCCCGGTGGGATCGTCCTCGTCGGGCGTACGCGCCAGGGGCAGCGGGTACGGCGGGGGCGTGCCGCCGAACTCCGGACAGCTGGCCCGGTGGTCGCACCAGTCGCAGAGCCGGTTGCGGGTCGCCGGGAAGTCGCCGGTCGCCACCGCCAGGCCGATCCGCTCCCACAGCGCCAGCAGCTTGCGCTCCACGGCCAGCAGGTCCGCCTCGTCCGGGTCGTAGCTGACCACGTCCCCGCCGCCGCCCAGGTAGACCAGCTGCAGCCGCCGGGGGAGCACGCCCTTCCAGCGCCAGACCACCAGCGCGTAGAACTTCATCTGGAACATCGCCCTGCCCTCGAAGTCCCTCGAGGGAGCCCGGCCCGTCTTGTAGTCCACCAACCGGACCTCGCCGGTCGGCGCGACATCGACCCGGTCGATGTACCCGCGCAGCAGCAGCCCCGACTCCAGGGCCGTCTCCACGTAGAGCTCGCGCTCCACCGGGTGCAGCCGGGTCGGGTCCTCCAGCCGGAACCACTGGGCGACCAGCTTCTCCGCGTCCCCCAGCCAGCGCGTCAGCGCCGCGCCGTCCGGGTCCTCCGGGAACAGCCCGGCCAGCTCCGGGCGCTCGCCCAGCAGCCGCTCCCACTGCGGGCGCAGCAGCCCCAGCGCCCGCTCCGGCGTACGGTCCGCCGCCGGGGAGTCGAACAGCCGCTCCAGCACCGCGTGCACCAGCGTGCCCCGGGTCGCCGCCGGACTCGGCGGCTCCGGCAGCCGGTCGATCACCCGCAGCCGGTACAACAGCGGGCAGGTCAGGAAGTCGCCCGCGCGCGACGGGGACAGCCCGGTCGGGGCCGCCGCCGCCCGCGCCGGGGCCACGACGGCGCTGCTGGTCTCGGTCTGCTGCATACCCCAGACCCTATTGCCCTGCGCTGTCATCCCGCTGCCACGGTGCTGCCGTCGGAGGCCTACGGGTGGGTATGAAGGCAGTGGGAAGGCGAGGGGCGCGCGCCGGACGACCGCCCCGATCACGTAGCGTGGGCGCACCGGCGCGCGGCGCGCGCCGGTGGCAGACGGACGAAGGGAACACGGTGAGCGACTCCAGTGGCCGGCGGACCTCCGACCAGCCACCGCACGACAGCGGCACCCGGCCCGGGCCCCCGCCGCCCGAGGACCCGGAGCCCCGCGGCGGCATCCTGATGGGCCGCCCCTTCGGCGTACCGATCTACGTCACCCCGTCCTGGTTCGTCATCGCCGCCCTCATCACCTGGGTCTTCGGCGGCCAGCTCGACCGGGTGCTGCCCGAGCTCGGCGCCGCCCGCTACCTCCTCGCCTTCTTCTTCGCCGTCGCCTTCTACGGCTCGGTGCTGATCCACGAACTCGCCCACACCCTGGTCGCCCTGCGCTACAAGCTCGGCGTGCGCCGGATCCAGCTGCAGTTCTTCGGCGGCGTCTCCGAGATCGAGAACGAGGCCGAACGCCCCTGGCGCGAGTTCTGGCTCGCCTTCGTCGGCCCGCTGCTCTCGCTCGTCCTCGGCGGCGTGTTCTACCTCGCCCTCCAGGCCGTCGAGCTGTCCACCGTCCCCGGCGTCCTGCTCACCGGCCTGATGGTCTCCAACCTCGTCGTCGCCGCCTTCAACCTGCTGCCCGGCCTGCCGCTCGACGGCGGCCGGATGCTGCGCGCCGTCGTCTGGGCGGTCACCGGCCGGCCGATGACCGGCACCGTCGCCGCCGCCTGGGCCGGCCGGGTGCTCGCCGTCGCCGTCCTGATCGGCCTGCCGCTGGTCAGCTCCGCCCGCGAACTCGACCGCAGCCGCACCGACACCCTGGTCGACGCCGTCCTCGCCGCCGTGCTCGCCGCCATCATCTGGAACGGCGCCACCGGCGCCCTGCGCAACGCCCGGCTCAAGGAGGTCCTGCCCGGCCTGCGGCTGCGCGACCTCGCCCGCCGGGCCGTCGAGGTCACCGCCGACACCCCGCTCGGCGAGGCCATGCGCCGCGCCCACGAGGCCCAGGCCGGCGCCGTCGTCGTCGTCGACGGGCGCGGCGAGCCGATCGCCCTCGTCCGCGAGTCCGCCGTGCGCGGCATCCCCGAGCACCGCCGACCCTGGGTCGCCGTCGGCCCGCTCGCCCGCGACCTCGAACCCGGCCTGCGGCTCCCCGCCGACCTGGCCGGCGAGGACCTGCTGCGCGCCGTCCGCGCCACCCCCGCCGGGGAGTACCTGGTGGTCGAGGCGGACGGACGGGTGTTCGGCGTCGCCACGCTCACCGACATCGAACAGCGGCTCACCGCCGCCGTCACCGGCCGCTGAGACGGTCGCCCCGCGGGGCGCGGAGGGCCACCCGGCAGCGCGCGGACGATCACCTGGTCGGGCGGACGGCGCGCTTCCCTTAGGATTGTCCGCATGTCCGAACCGACCGGTGCCACCCGCCGACGCGGGCCCTTCCAGGTCGGGGACCAGGTCCAGCTGACCGACCCCAAGGGCCGCCACTACACGTTCACGCTCCAGGCCGGGAACCAGTTCCACACCCACAAGGGTGCGTTCCCCCACGACGAGCTGATCGGCGCCCCCGAGGGCACGGTCGTGCGCACCACGGGGAACGTCCCGTACCTCGCGCTGCGCCCCCTGCTCCCCGACTACGTCCTGTCCATGCCGCGCGGCGCCGCCGTGATCTACCCCAAGGACGCGGGGCAGATCCTGGCGATGGCCGACATCTTCCCGGGCGCCCGCGTGGTCGAGGCCGGCGTCGGCTCCGGCGCGCTGTCCACGTACCTGCTGCGCGCCGTCGGCGACACCGGCCTGCTCGCCTCGTACGAGCGCCGCCAGGACTTCGCGGACATCGCGCAGTCCAACGTCGAGCGCTACTTCGGCGGCCCGCACCCGGCGTGGAAGCTCACCGTCGGCGACCTCCAGGACAACCTGGTCGAGACCGACGTCGACCGCGTCATCCTGGACATGCTCGCCCCCTGGGAGTGCCTGGACATCGCCTCCAAGGCGCTCGTCCCCGGCGGCCTCATCTGCTGCTACGTGGCCACCACCACGCAGATGTCCCGGACCGTCGAGGCGCTGCGCGAGCACGGCACCTACACCGAGCCGCAGGCCTGGGAGACCATGGTCCGCACCTGGCACCTGGAGGGCCTGGCCGTCCGCCCGGACCACCGGATGATCGGCCACACCGGCTTCCTGCTCACCGCCCGGCGCCTCGCCGACGGCGTCGAGCCGCCGCTGCGCCGCCGCCGCCCGGCCAAGGGCGCCTACGGCGAGGAGTACGACAACGGGGCCCCCGAGCCCACCCTGCAGGAGCGCGCGGCCGCCCGGGCCGCCGCCCGCACCGGGAGCGCCGACCAGGTCGACCTCGGCTGAGAACAGCTACCGGAGGGGTGGTACGGCATCGCCGTACCACCCCTCCCGCGTTCCCGCACACCCCGACACCTCCCGGCCGCCCCGGTGTGGGACGATGCTCGCTCACACAGACCACTGGAGGGGACGCCTGGTGGAGACCGCGGTCGGGACGACGGCTGGACAGCGGACCGCGACGGGCCGCACCGGCCCCGGTCGGGGGCGCACCACCCCCTGGCACTGGGGCGTCACGGTGGGCGGCTGCGCCGCCGTGGTGGCGGCCGCACTGGCCGCCGGCCCCGCCGGCGGCACCACCGGGCCCGCCCGGCCCACCCCCAGGGCCCTGCCCGCGGCCGCCGCGCCCGATCCGGCCCGGGCCGAACTCCCGCTCGACTGCGGGCCGTTCCCGGTGACCATAGCCGTGAGCTTCGCCGCCGACCTCGGCGACGGTAGGCCCGGCACCGTCGCCGCCGCGCACTGCGCGGCCGGGAACGGCACCCCGCCCGACGGCGTCTTCCTGCTCGGCCCCGGCCCCGGCGGCCGCCCCGCCGTCCTCGCCACGCTGCTCTCGGAGCGCGAGAACCTGATCGTCAGCCGGCTCGCGCTGCGTTCGGACGGCGCCATCACCGGCCACGCGCAGGGGTATTCGAGCGACGAGGTGCCGCGGTTCGCCCCCGACATCTCGCTCGACCTCACCTGGACGCACAAGGGCGGCGCCTGGGACCGCTCCCAGACCGCCGCCCCACTGGCCCTCACCTGACGGACCCGCGCCCGCCCGGCGTCGGGCGGATGCCCGCCCGGAGCCGGGCCCCGGCCTACTCGGCGTCGGGCCCGAAGACCTCGACCCGGTCGTTGGCCCGGCGCACGTGGATGCAGTCGCCGGGGCAGTCCTTCACCGAGTCCACCACGTCCTGAAGCAGCGTCAGCGGCACCGGCACGCTCTCGCCCGGCTGCTGGCGCAGCTCGTCGTCCTCGCCCTTCACGTAGGCGAGGCCGTCGATGTCCAGCTCGAAGACCTCCGGCGCGTACTGCACGCAGATGCCGTCGCCGGTGCACAGGTCCTGGTCGATCCAGACTTCCAGCGGCTCGGCCGCCTCCGTCGTCCCGTTCACCGACATGTTTCGTCCGCCGTTTCTGTCCCGGGACGCCCCGTCCTGGGGCATTCCCGCCATTCGTACAACGATCGGACCTCGGGCGTCGGTCGCGATCGGATATCGACTCGCTCGACGATACATCTGGTCCGCTTTGGCCGGTGCGCGGTGGGTATCCCCCTAGCAGAGGGGAAGCACGCGAGGGCGAAGATCGGACACGCCCGTTCCATCTTTCTTGATCTAGGGGTTTACGGACCCCTGGTCCCAGGTAGGGTCTGGAAGCGTCCAGCTCCCCGGAGGAGGTGAGGACCGTGGCAGCCCACGATGACGACTACAACCGCAGCACCGGCAGGCCCGCTCGTGGTTCCGACGAGGCCGCTCAGGTCTCGTACCTTGAGCAGGAAATCGCCGGACTGCGCCGCAAGCTCGCCGACTCGCCGCGCAATTCGAGAATCCTCGAAGAGCGGATCGTCGAGCTCCAGACCAACCTGGCCGGCGTGACCGCCCAGAACGAACGGCTCGCCTCCACCCTGCGTGAGGCCCGCGACCAGATCGTGGCCCTCAAGGAGGAAGTGGACCGGCTGGCACAGCCCCCGGCCGGATTCGGCGTGTTCCTCGCTCCCAACGAGGACGGCACCGCCGACATCTTCACCGGCGGCCGCAAGCTCCGCGTGAACGTCAGCCCCAACGTCGTCCTCGACGAACTGCGGCGCGGCCAGGAGGTGATGCTCAACGAGGCCCTCAACATCGTGGACGCGATGGCCTTCGAGAGCATCGGCGACCTCGTCACCCTCAAGGAGGTCCTCGAGGACGGCGAGCGGGCCCTGGTCGTCGGCCACACCGACGAGGAGCGGGTGGTGCGCCTGGCCGAGCCCCTGCGCGACATCACCCTGCGGACGGGCGACGCCCTCGCTGCTGGAGCCGCGCTCCGGCTACGTCTACGAGGTCGTGCCGAAGTCCGAGGTCGAGGAGCTCGTCCTCGAAGAGGTCCCGGACATCGACTACCGCCAGATCGGCGGCCTCGCCAACCAGATCGAGCAGATCCGCGACGCGGTCGAGCTGCCCTACCTGCACGCCGACCTCTTCAAGGAGTACGAGCTGCGCCCGCCCAAGGGCGTCCTGCTCTACGGCCCGCCCGGCTGCGGCAAGACGCTCATCGCCAAGGCCGTCGCGAACTCGCTGGCCAAGAAGGTCGCCGAGGTCACCGGCCGGCCCCAGGGGAAGAGCTACTTCCTCAACATCAAGGGCCCCGAGCTCCTCAACAAGTACGTCGGCGAGACCGAGCGGCAGATCCGCCTGGTCTTCCAGCGCGCCCGCGAGAAGGCGAGCGAGGGCACCCCCGTCATCGTCTTCTTCGACGAGATGGAGTCGCTGTTCCGCACCCGCGGCTCCGGCGTCAGCTCGGACGTGGAGAACACCATCGTCCCCCAGCTGCTCGCCGAGATCGACGGCGTGGAGGGCCTGGAGAACGTCATCGTCATCGGCGCCTCGAACCGCGAGGACATGATCGACCCGGCGATCCTGCGGCCCGGCCGCCTGGACGTCAAGATCAAGATCGAGCGCCCCGACGCCGAGGCCGCCAAGGACATCTTCTCCAAGTACCTCAAGGGCTCGCTGCCCTTCCACCCCGACGACGTCAAGGAGCACGACGGCTCGCTGGAGGCCACCGTCGCCGCCATGATCCAGTCCGTGGTGGAGCGGATGTACTCCGAGACCGAGGAGAACCGCTTCCTGGAGGTCACCTACGCCAACGGTGACAAGGAGGTCCTGTACTTCAAGGACTTCAACTCCGGCGCGATGATCCAGAACATCGTCGACCGGGCCAAGAAGATGGCCATCAAGGACTACCTCGACCACGGCCAGCGCGGCCTGCGCGTCTCCCACCTCCTCAACGCCTGCGTCGACGAGTTCAAGGAGAACGAGGACCTGCCCAACACCACCAACCCGGACGACTGGGCCCGGATCTCCGGCAAGAAGGGCGAGCGGATCGTCTTCATCCGCACCCTCGTCACCGGCAAGCAGGGCGCCGAGTCCGGCCGCTCCATCGACACTGTCGCCAACACCGGACAGTACCTGTAACCGCTCCGCCCCGGACCTCCGGAACGCACGCACCCCGTCCGGCTGTGGCGCCTCGCGGCCCCGCAGCCGGACGGCGCGTCTCGGGGCCCGCCGGTCGGTACAGCGTTCTAGGCTCGACCCACCGTTCGCGGGCAGACGGCCCGGCGTCGGTGTTGATCAGCGGTACGTCAGCGTGTGCCGTCCGTCGGGGGCGGCGCACCGGGGCAAGGAGGGCCGCATGACCGTACGGCGCGTGATGGGCATCGAGACCGAGTACGGGATCTCCGTGCCCGGGCACCCCAACGCCAACGCCATGCTCACCTCGTCCCAGATCGTCAACGCGTACGCGGCGGCGATGCACCGGGCCCGACGGGCCCGCTGGGACTTCGAGGAGGAGAATCCGCTGCGCGACGCCCGGGGCTTCGACCTCGCGCGGGACATCGCCGACGCCAGCCAGCTGACCGACGAGGACATCGGCCTCGCCAACGTCATCCTGACCAACGGCGCGCGGTTCTACGTGGACCACGCGCACCCCGAGTACAGCTCGCCCGAGGTGACCAACCCGCGCGACGCCGTGCTCTGGGACAAGGCCGGCGAACGGATCATGGCGGCAGCCGCACAGCGCGCCCTGGAGCTGCCCAACGGGCAGACCATCCACCTGTACAAGAACAACACCGACAACAAGGGCGCCTCCTACGGCACCCACGAGAACTACCTGATGAAGCGGGCGACCCCGTTCGCCGACATCGTCCGCCACCTCACCCCGTTCTTCGTCTCCCGCCAGGTGGTCACCGGCGCCGGCCGGATCGGGATCGGGCAGGACGGCTCCGCGCACGGCTTCCAGATCAGCCAGCGCGCCGACTTCTTCGAGGTCGAGGTCGGACTGGAGACGACCCTCAAGCGCCCGATCATCAACACCAGGGACGAGCCGCACGCCGACGCCGAGAAGTACCGCCGGCTGCACGTGATCATCGGGGACGCCAACCTCTCCGAGATCTCCACCTACCTCAAGCTCGGCACCACCTCGCTGGTCCTGGCCATGATCGAGGACGCCTTCATCACCTCCGACCTGGCCGTCGACCAGCCGGTGCGCACCCTGCACCGGATCTCCCACGACCCCTCGCTGAAGCACCTGGTCACACTGCGCAGCGGGCGCCGGCTCACCGCCGTCCAGCTCCAGCTGGAGTACTTCGAGCTGGCCCGCAAGTACGTCGAGGACCGCTTCGGCACCGACGCCGACGAGCAGACCGTGGACGTGCTGGCCCGCTGGGAGGACGTGCTGGGCCGGCTGGAGCGGGACCCGATGTCGCTCTCCCGGCAGCTGGACTGGATCGCCAAGCGGGAGCTCCTGGAGGGCTACCGCAACCGGGACGGGCTGGAGTGGGACAACTCGCGGCTGGCCCTGGTCGACCTCCAGTACAGCGACGTGCGGCCCGAGAAGGGCCTCTACAACCGCCTGGTGGCCCGCGGCCGGTTCGACCGGCTGGTGACCGAGGAAGAGGTCGTCAGGGCCGTCACCAAGCCGCCGGAGGACACCCGGGCGTACTTCCGGGGGCGCTGCCTGGAGCAGTACGCGGAGCACGTCGCGGCGGCCTCCTGGGACTCGGTGATCTTCGACCTGCCGGGCCGGGACTCGCTGCAGCGGGTCCCCACCCTGGAGCCGCTGCGCGGCACCCGGAACCACGTCAAGGCGCTGCTGGACCGCTGCCGCACGGCGGAGGACCTGCTGCGGGTGCTCGCCGGCGGGTAACTTTTCGATCACCACGGGTGAAGCCCGGGCAAATGGGAATCATCCGGGGGGACGGCGGGTGTTGGACAGGAAGTGCCACCGGCAAACCGGAAGCGGGTTGTCGCAGCTTGTGTATAGGGTCGATGCAGCAAGCAGCGACCGAACCGTGCCAGATGATCGAGCGGGGTGAGGTAAATGGCGAGCAAGGACACCGGCGGCGGCCAGCAGCGGGCGAACCGCTCCTCCGAGGAGGTCGAGGAGCAGGCCGCGGAAGCGCAGAATTCCGACGAGCTCAAGGAACGCCAGGAAAAGCTGAGCGACGACGTCGACGCGGTTCTGGACGAAATCGACGAGGTCCTGGAATCGAACGCCGAGGATTTCGTGCGGCAGTTCGTGCAAAAGGGCGGACAGTAACCGGACCGGAAACCGGCCGGGCGCCCGGTGGACATTCCGGGAATTCACGGCCGCGACCGATGACGGCGGACGGGCGGCGCGAGCCGTCCGTCCGCCCGGTCCGGCCCACGGGTCCGCTGGACAGTGATCGCCCGGCCGATAGGGTCGGGCAGTGCGCGCTTCAAGCTACCTGGAAGGAATCGTGTGGAAGCCAACACTCGTGGCACCGGGCGTCTACCGGCTGCCTTCCTCACCCCGGGGTCCTCGTCGTTCCTCGACTTCCTGGAGGCCTACCGGCCCGAGCTGATCCCCGGGCGGCAGCGGCTGCCCGAGGGCGTCATCGAGGCCCCGCACGGGACGACCATCGTCGCCGCGGTCTTCGACGGCGGCGTGGTCCTCGCCGGTGACCGCCGCGCGACGATGGGCAATGTGATCGCCCAGCGCGACATGGAGAAGGTCTTCCCCGCCGACGAGTACAGCGCCGTCGGCGTCGCCGGCACCGCCGGCCTCGCGATCGAGATGGTCCGGATGTTCCAGCTGGAGCTGGAGCACTACGAGAAGATCGAGGGCGCCGTCCTCTCCCTGGAGGGCAAGGCCAACCGGCTGACCACCATGATCCGGGGCAACCTGGGCATGGCGATGCAGGGCCTCGCGGTCGTCCCGATGTTCGCGGGCTACGACGTGGACCTGGGCCGGGGCCGGATCTTCACCTACGACGTCACCGGCGGCCGTTCCGAGGAGCGCGGCTTCGCCGCCACCGGCTCCGGCTCGGTCTTCGCCAAGGGGTCGATGAAGAAGCTCCACCGCGAGGGCATGACGGCCCAGCAGGTGTCCACCATGGTCGTCCAGGCCCTCTACGACGCGGCCGACGACGACTCCGCGACCGGCGGCCCCGACCTGGCCCGCAGGATCTTCCCGATCGTCTCGCTGATCACCGAGGACGGCTTCCGCCGGCTCACCGAGGCGGAGGTCACCGCGATCGCCGTCTCCATCACCGACCAGCGCCTGACCCACCCCAACGGGCCCCAGGCCCCGCTGCTCTAGCCGTCAACCGAGAAGGAAGGGACGACCGCCGGTGTCGACACCGTTCTACGTCTCCCCCCAGCAGGCCATGGCGGACCGCGCGGAGTACGCCCGCAAGGGCATCGCGCGTGGTCGCAGCGTGGTCGTGCTCACCTACGCCGACGGCATCGTCTTCGTCGCCGAGAACACCTCCCGGGCGCTCCACAAGGTGTCCGAGATCTACGACCAGATCGCCTTCGCGGCGGTCGGCCGCTACAACGAGTTCGAGAACCTGCGCATCGGCGGCGTCCGCTACGCCGACCTGCGCGGCTACACCTACGACCGGGCCGACGTCACCGCCCGGGGCCTGGCCAACGTCTACGCCCAGACGCTCGGCACGATCTTCTCCTCGGTCGGCGAGAAGCCCTACGAGGTCGAGCTGATCGTGGCCGAGGTCGGCCGCGGCACCGAGGACGACCAGATCTACCGGCTCACCCCGGACGGCTCGGTCGTCGACGAGAAGAACTACGTGGTGGTCGGCGGCAACGCCGACTCGATCGGCAACTACCTCGGTACGCGCCACCGGGCCGGGTTCTCGCTCACCGAGGCCATCAAGGTCGCCGTGGACTCGCTCGCCCGCGACCCCAACGGCGGCAGCCCGCGCACCCTCACCCCCGACCAGCTGGAGGTGGCGGTCCTCGACCGCGAGCGCTTCCAGCAGCGCAAGTTCAAGCGGATCCTGGGCGGCCAGCTCGCCCGGCTGCTCGACGGCGACCAGTCCGCCGAGACGGACGACGAGGAGAAGCCGGCGGCCACCCCGCCGGGCGACTCCGACCAGTAGTGCCTGCGGGGTCCCCGCGGCGGCCGGCGACGTCCGCCGCGGGGACCCCGGTGCCCCTGCGGCGGCCCGGACGGCGTCGCGGAGGCGGTTTCGGACAGCTCCCATCAGAGAATGGATGGCCCATGGACCGCCGAATTTTCGGGCTGGAGAACGAGTACGGCGTCACCTGTACGTTCCGCGGGCAGCGCAGGCTGTCCCCGGACGAGGTGGCCCGCTACCTCTTCCGCCGCGTAGTCTCCTGGGGCCGCAGCAGCAACGTGTTCCTGCGCAACGGTGCCCGCCTCTACCTCGACGTGGGTTCCCACCCCGAGTACGCCACCCCCGAGTGCGACGACGTCACCGAGCTGGTGACGCACGACAAGGCGGGCGAGCGCATCCTCGAGGGCCTCCTGGTGGACGCCGAGCGGCGGCTGCACGAGGAGGGCATCGCCGGGGACGTCTACCTGTTCAAGAACAACACCGACTCGGCCGGAAACTCCTACGGCTGCCACGAGAACTACCTGGTGGCCCGGCACGGAGAGTTCTCCCGGCTGGCGGACGTGCTGATCCCGTTCCTGGTGACCCGGCAGCTCATCTGCGGCGCCGGCAAGGTGCTGCAGACCCCGCGCGGCGCGGTCTACTGCGTCAGCCAGCGGGCCGAGCACATCTGGGAGGGCGTCAGCTCCGCGACCACCCGCTCCCGCCCGATCATCAACACCCGCGACGAGCCGCACGCCGACGCCGAGCGCTACCGCCGGCTGCACGTCATCGTCGGCGACTCCAACATGTCGGAGACCACCACCCTGCTCAAGGTGGGCTCCACCGACCTGGTGCTCCGGCTCATCGAGGCCGGCGTGGTCATGCGCGACCTCACCCTGGAGAACCCGATCCGGGCGATCCGCGAGGTCAGCCACGACCTCACCGGCACCCACCAGGTCCGGCTCGCCAACGGCCGGGAGGCCAGCGCCCTGGACATCCAGGAGGAGTACTACACCAAGGCGCTGGAGTTCGCCGACCGCAAGGGCATCAACACCGGCACCATCGCCCGCGTCCTGGAGCTGTGGGGCCGCACCCTGGAGGCGGTGAAGACCGAGCGGCTGGACGACGTGGCCACCGAGATCGACTGGATCATGAAGTACAAGCTCATCGAGCGCTACCGCGAGAAGCACCAGATGAGCATGAGCAATCCGCGGGTCGCCCAGATCGACCTCGCCTACCACGACATCCACCGTCGGCGGGGCCTGTTCTACCTGCTCCAGGCCAAGAACCAGGCGCTGCGGGTGACCACCGACCTCAAGACCTTCGAGGCCAAGTCGATCCCGCCGCAGACCACCCGGGCCCGGCTGCGCGGCGACTTCATCCGCCGGGCGCAGGAGCAGCGCCGCGACTTCACCGTCGACTGGGTGCACCTGAAGCTGAACGACCAGGCGCAGCGCACCGTGCTGTGCAAGGACCCGTTCCGGTCCGTCGACGAGCGGGTGGAGAAGCTGATCGCCGGCATGTGACGGTGGGAGCGCCGGTGGCCGACCGGCGCGGCGCCGGCGTCCGACCGGCGCCGACGAGGTGCGGCGGCGGGGGAGCGGCGCCCCCGCCGATGTGATCTTCGCGGTGTCCGGTCCCGGTGGTGCCTCCCGGGACCGGACACCGTCTGCGCATACGCTGTCCGTCGAGTCCGGAGCCGGGTCCGGAGAGCCGACTTTGACCGACAGTGAGGAAAGCCGTGCGCCGCACCGCCGGGTTGCTAGTCACCCTGCCCCTGTTGCTGGCGGTGGCCTGCAGCAGTTCCACCAAGCCTGTCAGCCAGGCCACGCCCACCGCGTCGCCCAGTGCCGCGCCCACCGTGCCGGCCCCGGTGAACGAGGCCTCGCCGATGCCGACCCTGTCCGGCGGGGGCTTCGGGAGCAAGGCCACCATCACCATCCCCGAGGGCCAGCAGCCCAGCGGGCAGTTCGTGGTGAACACCGTCAGCGAGGGCGACCGCTCCACGGTCAACAAGGGCGACTGGGTGACGGTCAACTACACCGCCAAGGACTGGACCACCGGCAAGGACCTGCCCAGCTCCTACGACTCCGGCGGCAAGCCGCAGCTCTACCAGGCGGGCAGCGGGCAGCTGGTGCCGGCCTTCGACCAGAGCGTGATCGGCAAGAAGGTCGGCAGCCGGCTGCTGGTCGTCGCCCCGCCCGCCGCCGCGTTCGGCAGCCAGGGCAGCACCCAGCTCGGCGTCGCCGGCGGTGACACCGTGGTCTTCGTGCTGGACATCATGGAGAGCCTGCCGCCGGACGCCACGCTCTCCGGCACCATGACGCAGCCGCCCGCCAACCTGCCGCAGGTCAAGGACAACGGCAAGGCCGCGGTCACCATCACCGTGCCGGCCGGGCAGGCCCCGCCGACCGAGCTCCAGCAGGCCGTGCTGATCAAGGGCGAGGGCAAGCAGGTCAAGTCCGGACAGACCCTGGTCGTCCAGTACACCGGGGTGCTGTGGGCCAACGGCCAGCAGTTCGACTCCTCCTGGAGCCACGGCGGGGCGCAGGCCCTGCAGATCGGCACCGGCAGCGTCATCGAGGGCTGGGACAAGGGCCTGGTCGGGCAGACCGTCGGCAGCCGGGTCGAGCTCGTGGTGCCGCCGGCGCTCGGTTACAAGGACCAGGCGCAGGGCGCCGTGCCGGCCAACTCCACCCTGGTCTTCGTGATCGACATCCTGGAAGCCGTCTAGCGTCGGACCCGTCCGCCGGGCCGCCCCGCGGAGCTGTCCGGCGGAGCCCTCCGTCGGACCGCTCCGCGCGTGGGGAATGCGAAGATCCTTCACGCGGGCTGGTTTCGGCCCCGGGGGATTCCGTACGCTTGGGCGGGCGCTCGCACACGGAAGCGCCCGCCCTCATCCTGACCTGTCATACTGCCCTCGCACTGTGGTAGGCGCCGCCGGCGTCCGGGGTCCGGGCGGGCAGTGCGACAGCACCCCGGCGCCACCACGCCGGCCGTAGACCTCGAATACCTCGTGGCGAGATGGATGGGGAGTCATGTCTGAGAAAGAGTCGAGCCCGGGCGGGTCCGGCACCGCGCACGGTAACTCCGTCGGAGACCCGGCCGACTCGCGGCCCGGCGGCCCGCTCCCGGGCGACGGCGAGTCGATCATCGTCCCCCCGGCGATCCTGCGGCAGCAGGCCGGCTGGGGCGGCACCGACGAGGCGCCGCGGACGGGAGGGACCAAGACCGACGAGGTCCCGCAGATCTTCGCGTCCACCGTCCGCCGCCAGGACGGCTCCGAAGCCGGGTACGACGAGAACCCCGGCAACGTCGGCCGGCTCGGTGTGATCCTCGGCACCGTCCTGGGCGTCCTGCTCATCGGCAGCGCCGTCACCCTGTACCTGGTGAACAAGGACGGCTCCTCCGACGACACCGCCGCCGCCAAGCCGGACACCGCCAAGTCCGCCCCGGCCACGCCGACCGCCGACCCCGTCCCGCCGATCAAGGACAGCGCCAAGGTGCTGCCGACCGTCACCGGCGAGTTCGGCAAGAAGGCCACCATCGAGGTGCCGCCCGCCGACCAGGCCGACGGCAGCTTCGTGGTCAAGGTCCTCTCCGAGGGCAACGGCCCCAAGGTCGAGAAGAACTCCTGGACCTCGGTCGACTACACCGGCAAGGACTGGAACACCGGCAAGGACATCCCGTCCTCGTACGACGACAAGGGCAAGCCGCAGATCTTCCAGGCCGGCACCGACGCCCTCATCCCGGCGCTCGACCAGGCCGTCGTCGGCAAGAAGGCCGGCTCCCGGCTGCTCGTGGTCGCCCCGCCGGCCGCCGCCTTCGGCGCCCAGGGCAACCCCAGCATGTCGATCGGGGCCAAGGACAACCTGGTCTTCGTCATCGACATCCGCAACAGCAACGCCCCCGACGCCGTCGTCAGCGGCACCGTGACCCCGCCGCCCGCGGACTTCCCGCAGGTCAAGGACAACGGCAAGAAGCCCGCCGACATCACCCCGGTGCCCGGCGCCGCCGACCCGACCGAGCTCAAGAGCCACGTCCTGATCAAGGGCGACGGCCGCAAGGTCGAGAAGGGCGAGAAGATCCTCGTCCAGTACACCGGCGCGCTGTACAAGGACGGCAAGGTCTTCGACTCCTCGCTCAGCAAGGGCCAGGCGTTCTCCTTCCCGCTCGGCGGCGGCCAGGTCATCGCCGGCTGGGACCAGGGCCTGGAGGGCCAGACCATCGGCAGCCGCGTCGAGCTGGTCATCCCCGCCTCCCTCGGCTACAAGGACCAGGCCCAGGGCGACATCCCGGCCAACTCCACGCTGGTCTTCGTCGTCGACATCCTCGACGCGGGTCAGGGCTGATCCACTTTCGGGTGACAATGGTGTGCGTGTGACCTCCGGGTCCGGCCGCGTGGCCGGACCCGGACGGCGGCGGGCGCCCGTACCGTGGTCCGGGAAACGGACCGAGGTGCGGGCGCCCGCCGCTTGGTCATGGACCGAACCAACCGTGAAACGAGGCATCAAGTGAGCAAGCCTGAGATCGACTTCCCGGTCGGCGACGCGCCGACCGAGCTGCAGATCCGCGACATCGTGGTCGGCACCGGCGAGGAGGCCAAGCCGGGCCAGGTCGTCGAGGTCCACTACGTCGGCGTGACCTTCGCGACGGGCGAGGAGTTCGACGCCAGCTGGAACCGCGGCTCGACCTTCAAGTTCCCGCTCGGCGGCGGCCGCGTCATCAAGGGCTGGGACCAGGGCGTCGCCGGCATGAAGGTCGGCGGCCGCCGCGAGCTGGTCATCCCGCCGCACCTGGGCTACGGCAACCAGTCGCCGACCCCGGCCATCCCGGCCGGCTCGACCCTGATCTTCGTGGTCGACCTGATCGGCGTCTGAGCACGCTGACCGATCGGCGTCCGAGTACGCCGACCACCAGGGCCGCACCCCCTCCGCGGGGTGCGGCCCCGGTCGTTCCCCGGCTCGGCTTTTGCACCGCGTACCGCTACCGGTACGGTCGGTCCCGCCGGGTCCACGACGCCCCGGCGGGCACACCCCGCGCGCGGCGCGGCACACCGGAAGGGTCAGCGATGGCGATCGCCAAGGCAGAGCGGCTGATGAATCTCGCCCTGTGCCTGATGAACACCAGACGTCCGCTCTCCAAGAAGGAGCTGCGGGAATCCATCGAGGCCTACCGCGAAGCCTGGCAGCACAGCAGCGAGGAAGCCTTCAACCGGATGTTCGAGCGGGACAAGGACGACCTGCGCGAACTCGGACTGGTGATCGACGTCGACGAGAACGCCCTCGACGGCGAACTCGGCTACCTCGCCCGCGCCGACCGCAACCGCCTGCCGGAGATCGCCCTCGACGCCGAGGAAGCCGCCGCGCTCACCCTCGCCGCCCGCGTCTGGCAGCAGGCCAAGATGTCCGGCGCCGCCAGCGGCGCCCTCCAGAAGCTGCGCGCCGCCGGCGTCCCCTTCACCGAGACCGAGGGCCGCCCCGCCCTCGAACCCCGCATCCCCGCCCGCGAGGCCGCGTTCGAACCGCTGCTCACCGCCGCCCGCGACCGCCGCCCGGTCACCTTCGAGTACCGCAAGGCCGGCGCCGCCGCCGCCCAGCAGCGCAGCGTCGAGCCCTGGGCCCTGGAGTGCTGGCGCGGCCACTGGTACCTGGCCGGCTGGGACCGCGACCGCGAGGCCGCGCGGGTCTTCCGGCTCGGCCGGATCACCGGCAAGGTCCGCGCCCGCTCCGGCGCCTTCCTCGGCACCGTGCCCGAGCACGTCGACGTCCGCGCCACCGTCGCCGAGTTCGCCGGCGAGGGCGCCACCGCCACCGCCGTCGTCCGGGTCCGCCGCGGCGCCGGCTTCCCGCTGCGCACCAAGGCGCTCGGCACCCGCCGGATCGACGACGGCTGGGACGAGCTCGACATCCCCTTCGGCAACGGGCTCGGCGCCGACCTCGCCGAGTTCGGGCCCGACGTGCTCGTCGTCGGGCCCGAGGAACTGCGGGCGGACGTCGTCGACCGGCTGCGTGCGGTGGCCGGTGCCGGCATGGTGGTCGCCGGGGCTGCCGGCGCCGGGCCGGCGGGGACCGCCGGGGTGGACAGGACCGAGACCGAGGACGTGCGGGCATGAGCAACGCGATCGACCAGACCCGGCGGATGCTCTCGCTGGTCACCTACCTGCGCGAGCGCCCCGGCGCCGAGGTGGCCGAGGTCGCCCGCGCCTTCGGCATCAGCGAGCGCGAACTCATCGCCGACCTCAACGTGCTCCCGATGTGCGGCACCAGCTTCCGCGGCGGCGACCTGCTCGACATCGACACCGACGGCGAGCGGATCTGGTGGCACAACGTCGACGACGTCGCGCAGCCGCTGCGCCTCGCCGCCGACGAGGCGACCGCCCTTCTGGTCGCCGCCCGCGCCGTGGCCGGCCTGCCCGGCCTGCGGGCCGGCGACCGCGAGGCCCTCACCCGGGCCGTCGCCAAGATCGAGAACGCGGCGGGGGAGAGCGCCGAGGGCAGCGCCCGGGTCGGCGTCACCTTCGAGGCCGAGAGCCACGTCTTCGCCGACATCGACCGCGCCCTCAGCGAGGGCCGCCGGCTCTGGCTGCGCTACTACTCCCACGGGCGCGGCGGCATGACCGAGCGCGAGGTCGACCCGATCCGGCTGCTCACCGAGGGCCACACCTACCTCGAGGCCTGGTGCCGGACCTCCGAGGACCACCGGATGTTCCGGCTCGACCGGGTCGCCGAGATCAAGGTCCTGGACGTCCCCGCCGACCCGCCCAAGCGCGAGCCGCGCGACCTCTCCGGCGGACTGGTCAATCCCTCCGCCGACGACCCCGAGGTCGTCGTCGAGGTCACCTCCGGCGGGCGCTGGGTCGCCGAGTACTACACCCACGACCGGGCCGAGGAACTGCCCGACGGCGGACTGCGGATCACCCTGCGCAGCGCCGACCCCTCGCAGCTGCGCCCGCTGGCCCTGCGGCTCGGCCGGGACGGACGGATCGTCTCCCCGCCCGCGCTCGTCGAACAGGCGCGGGCCGCGGCGCTGGAGGCGCTCGCCCACTACGGTGACGGGCTGGTCTGAGCCGTGGAGCCCGGTACCAGATTCAAGGTGTACTGCTCCGAGTGCCGGGAGAAGGTCGAGGTGCCCGCCGAGGGGTTCCGGCTGACCTTCGGCCGGACGGCGGACCGGACGCACTACAGCTTCTCCTGCCCGCTGTGCGGGGCGGCGGTGCGCAAGCCGGCCGGGGAGAAGATCGTCGCGGCGCTGACCGAGGCCGGGGTGCGGACCATGCGGCTGGTGCCGGCGGAGCAGTGAACCGGGGGTGCGCCCGCCGGTCCGGGCGGCGCACCGCGGGGTTCGCGCGGCGCACCTTCGGGGTCCGGGCGGCGCACCGCGGGGCGCGGGCGGGCCGATAGGGTGGGGCCATGTCCTGGATGCCCGTCGCCGCCGTCCTCCTCGCCACCGCCGGTCTGCTGGTGCTCGGCGTCCTCGCGGTCCGGCTCTGGCTGGACGTGCGGGCGCTGGCCGAGGGAGTGGACACGGCCTCCCGGGCACTGGCCGAGGCGGCCGAGGACCTCGCGGCCTCGGCGGCGGCCCGGCCCTGAGCCCGGCACCTCGGACGCGGGGGGCTGCTGCTCGGCCGTAGGGGCGCGTTACGCTCTCAGTTGGCTCCTGAACGCGAACGGGGGGCCGCTGTCCTGTTCGGGCGGCCGTCGTCACGGTGTCATCCGCAGCGGTTACCATCCCCGCAGCGAGCGGCCCGGTCGGTGCCGCCGAAACTGAAGGTGGTCGAGCATGCGGGTCTCGTTCACCGCGATCCTGGTGGTCGCGGTCATTGCCATTGTGCTCTTCGGCGCCAAGCGGCTGCCGGACCTGGCGCGCTCGCTCGGCCAGTCGGCCCGGATCCTCAAGAGCGAGGCCAAGGCGATGCGCACCGACGGTTCCGCCGACACCCCGGCCGCGCCCGCCCCGGCGGTGGCCGAAGGCGTCGCGGCGAAGACCATCCAGTCCGCCCCGGGTGCCTCGGCGAGCGCCCGCCCGGTGAGCGAGCCGTCCGCCGGACAGTCGGCGGGCCAGTCCGCCGGCCAGTCCGCGAGTCACTCCGCCCCGGAGGGCGGGGCGCGCTGAGCGCGCGGCACACGCCACCACTGGGGGCCCGTCGACCGGCGGGCCCCGACGCACAAGTTGAGGACCGGGGTTGAGCAAGCTCACGAAGGCGCCGAAGACGGCCAAGGATCCCGAGGGGCGGATGGCCCTCGCCGACCACCTGCGGGAACTGCGGAACCGCGTGGTCAAGTCGGTGCTGGCGATCGTGCTGTTCACGATCGTCGCGCTGATCTTCCACAAGCAGATCGAGACATTGCTGCTCAAGCCGCTGCCGCAGTGCACCCCGGACACGATCGCGTCCACCAAGGGCCGCTGCGCGCAGGTCTCGACCATCGGTCTGACCGCGGGCTTCAACTGGATGCTCAAGGTCGCCCTGACCGCGGGTGTGGTCGCGACCGTGCCGGTCTGGCTGTACCAGCTGTGGGCCTTCGTGGCGCCCGGTCTGCACAAGCACGAGCGCAAGTACACCGTCATCTTCATGGCCTGCGGCGCGCCGCTGTTCCTGGCCGGCGTGGCGCTGGCGATCCTGCTGCTGCCGCTGACCGTCGAGGTCCTGATCTCGTTCACCCCGAACGAGACCGTGCCGATCCTGCCGCCGGCGGACTACTTCGACATCGCCACCCGGCTGGTGATGGTGTTCGGCCTGGCCTTCGAGTTCCCGCTGCTGCTGGTCATGCTGAACCTGGTCGGCGTCGTCACCGGCAAGCGGCTGCTCAGCTGGTGGCGCGGCATGGTGATGGGCATCACCGTGTTCGCGGCCTTCGCGACGCCGAGTGCCGACCCGCTGAGCATGCTGGCGCTGGCCGCGCCGATCTGGGGCCTGTACTTCGTCGCGGTCGGTGTGGCGATGCTGAACGACCGGCGCCGGGCCCGGCGCAACCCGGACCTCGCGCTGGACGACGAGGAGGCTTCGCACGTGGACCTGTCGGTGGCTCCGGTCGCCGGGGCCGAGGCGATCGAGGCCTCCGCCACGCCGAGCGCCTCCGGCCACGTGCCGGCCGCGCGGCACGAGCAGATGGACGACATCACCTGATCCGTCGAGGGTGATCCCGCCGAGCCCCGGCCCGCCGTTTTGCGGTGGGCCGGGGCTTTTTGGTGCGACTCGCCCGTTCTTGCCCGGGGCAGTCTTGGCAGGTTCGATGGCATGTGACATATTACTGCCGTGTCCCACTCACAGAGACTCCCGGATGTCGTGGTGGTCGGAGCCGGCGTCGTCGGCGCCGCCTGCGCGTACTACGCCGCGCGGGCCGGGCTCGCCGTCGACGTCGTCGACCGCGGCCCGGTCGCCGGCGGCACCACCGGCGCCGGCGAGGGAAACCTGCTCGTCTCCGACAAGGAGCCCGGCCCCGAACTCGACCTCGCCCTGTACTCGGGCGGACTCTGGCGCGAACTCGCCGCCGAGTTCGGCGCCGACGTCGAGTACGAGGACAAGGGCGGCCTGGTGGTCGCCGGCACGCCCGAACGGCAGGAGGCGCTGCGCGCCTTCGCGGCCGGGCAGGCCGGCTCCGGCGTCCTCGCCGAGGAGATCCCCAGCGAGCGGCTCCGCGAACTGGAGCCGCACCTCGCCCCGGGGCTGGCCGGAGGATTCCACTACCCCCAGGACTCCCAGGTCCAGCCCGCGCTGGCCGCCGCCCACCTGCTGCGGGCCGCCCGCCGGATGGGTGCCCGGCTGTACACCGGCGAGGCCGTCCGGGCGCTGCGGATCGGTGCCGACGGTGCCGTTCGCGGGGTCGAGACGGAGCGGCGGCGGCTGGACTCGGCCGCCGTGGTCAACGCCGCCGGCACCTGGGGCGGCGAACTGGCCGCACTGGCCGGCGTCGCGCTGCCGGTGCTGCCGCGGCGCGGATTCGTCCTGGTGACCGAGCCGCTGCCGCGGATCGTCCGGCACAAGGTGTACGCCGCCGACTACGTCGCCGACGTCGCCAGCGGCTCGGCCGCCCTGCAGACCTCGGCCGTGGTCGAGGGGACCCCGGGCGGGCCGGTGCTGATCGGTGCCAGCCGCGAGCGGGTCGGTTTCGACCGCACCCTCTCGGTCGAGGTGCTGCACCGGCTGGCGGCCCAGGCGGCCGCGCTCTTCCCGGTGCTGGCCGGGGTGAACGTGATGCGCGCCTACCGAGGCTTCCGTCCGTACCTCCCGGACCATCTGCCCGCGATCGGCGCCGACCCCCGGGTGCCCGGTCTGTACCACGCCTGCGGCCACGAGGGCGCGGGCATCGGGCTGGCCCCGGGCACCGGGGCGCTGATCGCCCAGCAGCTCACCGGCAAGGACCCGGAACGCGACCTCGCGCCCTTCCGGCCCGACCGCTTCCCGGCGGCGGACGCTGCGGCCTGAGGAGGTGCCGCGCACTTTGCAAAGTGCGTGGACACCACCCGCAGGACGGACAGCCCGGAGGGCCGCGTACCCGCAAGGGGCGCGTGCCGGCCGGACCGGGCGCGTCCGCCGGGCCGCGCGTCCGCCGGGTCATGTGCCCGGCGGACCGTGTGCCCGCCGGAGCGGATGGCCGGCGGACGGTGCGTCCGCCCGAGCAGAGGCCTGCCGGACTGTGCGCCCGCCGGGGCAGATGTCTGCCGGAGCCCCCGACAATCCCACGATCGGCTCGTGAGCTGAACGGAGAACCCCCACCCATGCGCCGTACCCGCACCCCCGCGGAGCTGGTCCGGGCCGAGCCCGGGCCCGCCCACACCATCGAGTTCGACGGTCGGCCCGTGCCCGCGCTGCCCGGGCAGACGATCGCCGCCGCCCTCTGGGCCGACGGCGTGCTCGCCTGGCGCACCACCCGGGTCGGCGGGAAGCCGCGCGGGGCGTTCTGCGGCATCGGCGCCTGCTTCGACTGCCTGGCCACCGTCGACGGGCGGCCCAACCAGCGCACCTGCCTGCTGCCGGCCGAGCCCGGCACCACCGTCACCACCCAGGAGGGCCACGGCCGTGCCGACCTCGAAGTCTGAGCCCGCGCAGTCCCCCGGAGCCCACGGCCGCGGCGGCCCGTTCCACGACCTCGCGGTGATCGGCGCCGGCCCCGGCGGCCTCGCCGCCGCCGTGACCGCCGCCGACCTCGGTCTGCGCTGCGTCCTGGTCGACGCCGGCCGCAGCACCGGCGGGCAGTTCTACCGCCACCCCGCGCCCGGCCTCGGCGCCGCCCGCCCCGACCGGCTGCACCACGGCTGGTCCGTCTACACCGGCCTCTCCGACCGGCTCGCCGCCCACCGCGCGGCCGGCCGCGTCGAGCTGCTCACCGGCCACCAGGTCTGGGCGCTGGAGCGGGCCGGGGACGGCGACTGGCGGCTGCACGCCACCACCGGGCCGGACGCGGACGACCGGACCACCGTCCGCGCGGCCGCCGTCCTGCTCGCCACCGGCGCGTACGAGCGGCAGCTGCCCTTCCCCGGCTGGACCCTGCCCGGGGTGGTCACCGCGGGCGGCGCGCAGGCCATGCTCAAGGCCGGACTGGTGCTGCCCGGCCGACGGATCGTGGTGGCGGGCAGCGGCCCGCTGCTGCTCGCGGCGGCCTCCTCCCTGGTCACGGCCGGCGCCGAGGTGCCGGCCGTGGTGGAGGCCACCGCGTACCTCGGGTACGCCCGACGCCCCGGCGTGCTGGCCGCTGTCCCGGCCAAGCTGGTCGAGGGCGCCGGGCACGGTTCGGCGCTGCTGCGCCACGGCGTCCGGCTGCGGCCGCGCAGCGCGGTGGTCGAGGCGCACGGCACCGACCGGGTCACCGCCGTCACGGTGGCCCGGCTGGACGCCCAGTGGCGCCCGGTGCCCGGCAGTGAGCGGCGGATCGCCTGCGACGCGCTCGCCGTCGGCCACGGACTGATCCCGCAGATCGAGCTGGCCACCGAGCTGGGCGCGGCCACCAGGACCACCCCCGACGGAACGGCCGCGCTGGCGGTCGACGCCCGCCTGCGGACCACCGTGCCCGGGCTCTGGGCGGCCGGCGAGGCCTGCGGTGTCGGCGGCGCGGACCTCGCGATCGCCGAGGGCGAGCTGGCGGCGCACGCGGTCGCGGACCGGCCGGTCCGGACCTCGCTGCTGCGCCGGCGCTCCCGGCTGCGGGCCTTCGCCGAGCTGATGGCCGCCGCCCACCGGCCGGGGCCGGGCTGGACCGACTGGCTGCGGGAGGACACCGATGTCTGCCGCTGCGAGGAGGTCCCGGCCGGGCGGATCAAGGAGGCGGTGGACGGGCTGGGCGCGGGCGACGCGCGCACCGTCAAGCTGCTGACCAGGGCCGGGATGGGCTGGTGCCAGGGCCGGATGTGCGGTCCGGCGGTGGCCTGCCTGGCGGGCGGCGACGACCGGGCCGAGGTCCGGCCGGACAGCCGGCCGTTCTCCTGCCCCGTTCCGCTCGGGCAACTCGCGGCCGAGCGGGACGACCTGGAGGCCCCGGACGACCGGGCCGACCAGGACCACCAGGACCACCAGGACGACCGGCAGGACCGGTAGCACCGGCCGGACCGGACGGACCGGCCGCTCCCGTCGGCCGGTCGGTCCGAATCCGACCGAAAACGCCCGGTGGTGGCTCTTGTCTCCACCGCGCGCCTTCTAATAAAATGTCACACCTCACCAAGGAGTCATCCGTGTCCCAGATCTCGCACGACAGCACCCGGCCCTGGCGCGGCATCATGGTCGCCACCACGCTCCCGCTGCGCCCGGACCTCTCCGTCGACTACGACGCGTACGCCGACCACGTCCGCTGGCTGATCGAGTCGGGCTGCGACGGTGTCGTCCCCAACGGCTCGCTCGGCGAGTACCAGACCCTGACCGCCGAGGAGCGCGCCAAGGTCGTCGAGGTCGCGGTCGAGGCCGCCGGCGACGGCTCCCGCGTGATGCCCGGTGTCGCCGCCTACGGCAGCGCCGAGTCGCGCCGCTGGGCCGAGCAGGCCGCCGAGGCCGGCGCCGGCTCCGTGCTGCTGCTGCCGCCGAACGCCTACCGGGCCGACCACGACGCCGTCCGCGGCCACTACGCCGAGGTCGCCAAGGCCGGCGTGCCGATCGTCGCCTACAACAACCCGATCGACACCAAGGTCGACCTGGTCCCGACGCTGCTCGCCCAGCTGCACGCCGAGGGCTCGATCGTCGCGGTCAAGGAGTTCAGCGGCGACGTCCGCCGGGCCTACGAGATCGCGGAGCTGGCCCCGGGCCTGGACCTGCTGATCGGCGCCGACGACGTGCTGCTGGAGCTGGCCCTGGCCGGCGCCGTCGGCTGGATCGCCGGCTACCCGAACGCCCTGCCGGAGGCGAGCGCCGCGCTGTACAAGGCCGCGATCGCGCACGACCTGAACACCGCGCTGCCGCTGTACAAGTCGCTGCACTCGCTGCTGCGCTGGGACTCCAAGACCGAGTTCGTCCAGGCGATCAAGCTCTCCATGGACATCGCGGGCCGCCCCGGCGGTCCGACCCGCGCGCCGCGCCTGCCGCTGACGCCGGAGATCGAGGCCGCCGTCCGCGCGGCCACCGAGAAGGCGCTGGCCGAGGGCCTCGCCTGATCCGAAGTCCGACCCGAACCGGATTCCCGGTTCCGAGCGTCCGGGACGGCCGGCTGCGGGGGCAGCCGGCCTCCGGACCACCCTCCGGCCCCGCCGGTCCACCCCCGTCCGGACCGTCCGGCCTCGACGAAGCCAGTCATCTCCCCACCCACGGAGCGTCAGCAGATGCGCAGCCGTCACGTCTTCCACGCCGTCGACTCGCACACCGAGGGCATGCCCACCCGGGTCATCACCGGTGGGTTCGGTGTCATTCCCGGTGCCACCATGGCCGAGCGCCGGACGCACTTCCAGGAGCACCTGGACCACTTCCGGACCCTGCTGATGTACGAGCCCCGGGGCCACGCCGCGATGAGCGGCGCGATCCTGCAGCCGCCGACCCGGCCGGACGCCGACTTCGGCGTGCTCTACATCGAGGTCACCGGCCTGCTGCCGATGTGCGGCCACGGCACCATCGGCGTGGCCACCGTGCTGGTCGAGACCGGTATGGTGCCGGTCGTCGAACCGGTCACCACCGTCCGGCTGGACACCCCGGCGGGCCTGGTGGTCGCGGACGTCGCGGTCGAGAACGGCGCGGCCACGGCGGTCACCATCCGCAACGTGCCGTCGTTCTCGGAGGCGCTGGACCGCAAGATCGAGGTCCCCGGCTACGGCACGGTGACCTACGACCTGGCGTACGGCGGCAACTTCTACGCGATCCTGCCGCTCGCGGAGTTCGGCCTGCCGTTCGAGCGGGAGCGCAAGCAGGACATCCTGGACGCGGGCCTCGCCCTGATGGACGCCATCAACGCGAGCCCGGACCGGCCGGTGCACCCGGAGAACCCGTCCATCCACAGCTGCCACCACGTGCAGCTGTTGGCCCCCGGCTCCACCGCCGAGCACTCCCGGCACGCGATGGCCATCCACCCCGGCTGGTTCGACCGCTCGCCCTGCGGCACCGGCACCTCGGCCCGGATGGCCCAGCTGCACGCGCGCGGCGAGCTGCCGCTGGACCGCGACTTCCGCAACGACTCCTTCATCGGGACCACCTTCATCGGGCGGCTGGTGGAGGAGACCGAGGTGGGCGGACGGACGGCCGTCGTGCCGACCGTCACCGGGCGGGCCTGGATCACCGGCACCGCCCAGTACTTCCTCGACCCCAGCGACCCGTTCCCGGCCGGCTTCCTGCTCTGATCCGGCCGCTGTTCCGCACCGGCTTCCCGCCCCACCCCGGCCCCGCGGCCGGCCGGCCCCCCGTCCCGGGGCCGGCCGTCCGCCGCGGGACCCGCCGTCCGACCCGCACCGAACACCCGTCGAAACCCCCGAAGGGCTGCCTGCAGTGACGATCCGTTCGTACAACCCCGCCGACCCCGCGGACCTCGTCGCCGAGGCGCCCGCCCCCGGTGCCGAGGCCGTCCTGGCCACCGTCGCCCGCGCCCGCGCCGCCCAGCCCGGCTGGCTCGCCGCCGGCGCCGGCGGCCGCTCGGCCGCGCTCACCCGGATCGCCTCGGTCGTCGAGGCGCACGCCGAGGAGCTGGCCGAGCTGGTCGTCCGCGAGGTCGGCAAGCCGATCGCCGAGGCGCGCGGCGAGGTCGCCCGCACCGTCGCGATCTGGCGCTACTACGCGCAGGCGCCGTTCGCGGCCTCCGGCGAGGTGCACGAGACCGCCGGCGGGCCCGGCCTGCTGCTCACCCGCCGCCGCCCGTACGGGGTCGCCGGTCTGGTCACGCCGTGGAACTTCCCGCTGGCGATCCCGACCTGGAAGGCCGCCCCGGCGCTGGCCGTCGGCAACACCGTGGTGCTCAAGCCCTCCTCGGAGGCGATCGGCTGCGCCCGCCGGCTGGCCGAGCTGGTCGCCGAGGCCGGGCTGCCGGCCGACGTCTTCACCGTGCTGCCCGGCGGCGGCGCCGAGGGCGGCACCCTGGTCGGCGCGGCCGACGTGGTCTCCTTCACCGGCTCCACCGGGGTCGGCCGCCAGGTCGTCCGCACCGCCACGGACCGGGGCATCCCGGTCCAGGCCGAGCTCGGCGGGCTGAACACCGCGATCGTCCTGCCGGACGCCGACATCGACCAGGCCGCCGCCCACCTCGCCAACGCGATCGCCGGCTACGCGGGGCAGAAGTGCACCGCCACCAGCCGGGTCGTCGCGGTCGGCGAAGCCTACGAGCCGCTGCGCGCCGCCCTGGTCAAGGCGCTCGGCCAGGTCGACGGCACCTCCTGCGGGCCGGTCATCAACGAGGCCACCCGGGACGAGATCACCGCGGCCGTCGACTCCGCCCGGGAGGCCGGCGCCGAGGTGCTGACCGGTGGCGGCGCGCCCGCCCGGGACGGCTGGTACCTGGAGCCGACCCTGGTCGCCGGCGTCCCGGACGAGCACCCGCTGAGCCGCGAGGAGTTCTTCGGCCCGATCGCCGTGCTGCACGCCGCGGCCGACCTGGACGAGGCGATCGCGCTCGCCAACGACACCCCGTACACGCTGTCCGCCTCGGTGCACACCCGGGACCTGGACGCGGCGCTCGCCACCGCCGACCGCCTGAACGCCGGCATGATCCGGGTCAACGCGCCGTCCAGCGGCGTCGACTTCCACCTGCCGTTCGGCGGCGCCAAGGGCGCCAGCCACGGTGCCCGCGAGCAGGGGCAGGCCGCGCTGGACTTCTACACCCAGAGCCGCACCGTCACCCTGCTGCCGGGCGGAGGCGCCTGATGACGACGGACCTCCCCGACCGGGAGGCGCGCGCGGCGCTGCACGTCGACACGGTCGACTACCACACGGCCGGCGAGCCGTTCCGGATCGTCGTCGGCGGCGCGCCCGTCATCCCCGGCGACACCGTCGCCGAGCGGCGGGCGATCGCGATCGGGGCCGGCGGCACCGCCACCGCGCCCCGGCCGGGCCCGCTGGACGACGTCCGGCAGCTGCTGACCCGGGAGCCGCGCGGCCACGCCGGCATGTACGGCGGCTTCCTGGTGCCGCCGGACGACGACGAGGCCGACCTCGGCGTGCTGTTCTGGCACAAGGACGGCTACTCGACCGCCTGCGGCCACGGCACCATCGCGCTCGGCGCCTGGGCGGTCGACTCCGGGCTGGTCGCCGCGCCCGACTACGGCGTCGCCCGGGTCCGGATCGACGTGCCGTCCGGCCGGGTCACCGCGCTGGTCAACCGCGCCGCCGGGCGGACCACCGGGGTGACCTTCCGCAACGTGCCCTCCTGGGTGAGCGAGCTGAAGCTCCCGGTCGAGACCTCGCGCGGCACCGTCGAGGTGGCCGTCGCCCACTCCGGCGCCTGCTACGTCTCGGTGCCGGCCTCGGCCCTCGGACTCTCGGTGACCCTCGACCGGCTGCCCGAGCTCACCTCGATCGGCCGGGAGATCCGGGCCGCGCTGGCCGACTCCCCGGCCGTGCGGCACCCGGTGGACCCGAGGCTGTCCGGCGTCTACGGCGTCATCCTGTTCGACGAGCTCCCGTCGGTGGACGGCGCGCTGAACCAGCGCAACGTCACCGTCTTCGCGGACGGCCAGATCGACCGCTCGCCGTGCGGCTCCGGCAGCTCGGCCCGGCTGGCCGTGCTGGCCGCCGAGGGACGGCTCGCCCCCGGCGAGGAGCTGCGGCACGAGTCGATCGTCGGCACGGTCTTCGGCGGGCGGGTCCTGCCCGGCGGCGACCCGTGGGGCGACGGGGTGGTCACCGAGGTGACCGGCACCGCGCACCGCACCGGCGAGCACCGCTTCCTGCTCGACCCGCAGGACACGCTCGGCGCGGGATTCCTGCTGTGAGCGGCGACCCGCGGACCGCCCCGGAACCGCTCGGCGTGGCGGCCGAGCCGCTCCGGCCCGCCACGCCGGGCTCCGACCCCGCCGCCGCCCCGGCCGTCGGGCCGACCGCCGGACCGGCGGTGCTGCCGACCGGCGCGGTCGGACTGACGCCGGAGGAGGCGGCGCGGGCGATCGAGGGCGTGCTGCTCGACGGGCTCGACCCGGAGACCGTCCCCGCCCGCTCGGCGATCCCGGTACCGGCCGGGGAGCTGCTGATGATGCCGGCCGCCTCCAAGTCCTACGTCGGGGTGAAGATCGCCGGTGTCGCGCCGGCCAATCCCGCCGTCGGGCTGCCCCGGATCACCGGCGGCTACCTGCTGCTGGACGGTCCGACCCTGCAGCCGGTCGCGCTGCTGGACGGCATCGCGCTCACCTCGCTGCGCACCCCCGCGGTCACGGCCGTCGCGCTGGACCGGCTGGCCGTGCCGGAGGCCGAGCACCTGGTGCTGTTCGGTTCGGGCCCGCAGGCGTACGGGCACCTGGACGCCCTGCTCGCCGTCCGCCGGCTGACCCGGGTGACCGTGGTCGCCCGCCGGGCGGAGCCGGCCGAGGCGCTGGTCGGGTACGCCCGGGGGCTCGGCCTGGAGGCCGCCGTCGGCACCTCGGCCGCGGTGGCGGGGGCGGACCTGGTGGTCTGCTGCACCACCGCGCGCACGCCGCTGTTCGACGGCGCGCTGGTGCCGGACCACGCGGCGGTGGCCGCGGTCGGTTCGCACGAGGTGGACGCCCGTGAGGTGGACGAGGTGCTGGTCGGCCGGTCCGCGCTGTACGTGGAGGCCAGGGCCGCCGCGCTGCGGGAGGCGGGCGACCTGCTGATGGCGGGGGTGACCGGGGCCGACCCGCTGTGGAACCTGGCCGAGCTGGTGCGGGGCGAGGCCCCGGTGCCGGCCGACCGGCCGAGGTTCTTCAAGAGCGTCGGGATGGCCTGGCAGGACCTCGCGGTCGCGGCGGAGGTGCACCGGCGCGGGACGGGCCGATAGGGCTTCCGGTCGGCACAGGTCTGCTGTGGGACCCGGCCAGTCGGGTACCGGCGCTCGGCGCTGTGTCGGTACCCGTCCCCAAGTCCGTTACCTGGGACGGGGATTGGTCGTTGTTGTGTCGGCCGGAGTTGCGGTCGGCGTGGTGGGAAGGGATCCCCCGCCACGCCGGCCGTTTTTTCGCGTTCTGGTCGGGGGCGGTGGGTGGGGCGGGTCCGGTGCGACCGGTCCGGTCCGTTCGGTCACGGGGGAGCGGAGGGACGGATTCGAGGAGTTCGGCCGCCGACCGTTGTCAGCGGGCGGCGGTCCTGCCACCATGGGGTCCGACCATGGATGCCGTGCGCCGACTGGTCGTTCGAAATCACGGAATGTTGCACACTCAACGTAACGTGACATTGTACGCTGGTGTTCTGCACTCACCGGAGGAACACCATGGCCGACCTCAAACCCCGCACCCTGATCTCCGTCCAGGAGCGGCTGCGCGACCAGGTCGCCCACGCCCTGCGAGCCGCCCTGATCTCCGGCGAGCTGCGCCCCGGAGTCGTCTACTCCGCGCCCGCCCTGGCCGCCGACTTCGGCGTCTCCGCCACCCCCGTCCGCGAGGCCATGCTGGACCTCGCCCGCGAGGGCCTGGTCGAGGCCGTCCGCAACAAGGGCTTCCGGGTCACCGAGCTCACCGAGCGGGACCTCGACGACTTCACCGAGATCCGCGCCCTGATCGAGGTCCCGACCATCGGCCGGGTCGCCCGCACCGCCACCCCCGAGCAGTTGGAGGCGCTGCGGCCGCAGGCCGAGGCGATCGTCGTCGCGGCCGGCAAGCAGGACCTCATCGGCTACCTGGAGGCCGACCGCCAGTTCCACCTCGACCTGCTCGGCCTGGCCGGCAACTCCCGCCTGGTCGAGGTCGTCGGCGACCTGCGCAAGCGCTCCCGCCTCTACGGTCTCAACCGGCTGGCCGAGCGCGGCGAGCTGGTCTCCTCGGCGGAGGAGCACCTGGAGCTGCTGGACCTGATGATCGCGGGCGACGCCCCGGCCGCGGAGTCCTGCATGACCCGCCACCTCAGCCACGTCCGCTCCCTGTGGGCGGAGGGCCAGGAGGAGGCGGCCGAGGAGGAGTCCCGCACCGGCCTGCGCCTGCGCGCCAGGTAGGGGCAAACCACCCGTTCGGGTGAGGTGCCCGGGATCGGGCGGTGAAGTGGCTCCGGGCTCTACGATGATGCTCTCGACATCGGCAGCAAGGAGGATTCCGTGTCCGCCGCCGCAGTGGAAGAACCGTTCGAGCAGCCCACCCTGCTCGAAGTCGCCGAGCTGATCTCCGACCAGTTCGCCGGCTACCGGGTCGAGATCATCGGGAGCCAGATCGTCGTGACGCCGTCGCCGAACATGAAGCACGGTCGCTCGGTCAAAAGGCTCGACCGGGTTTTTCTGGCAGCAGGGCTCGATGACGGCGACACCGAGGTGTTCCAGGGAATCGGCATCTGGTTGCCCGATGGACCCTCCGACTTCGCCATTCCTGATCTGGCGATCGTTGATGCGAACAGTGACGACAAGCTCATCGAGTACAACAGCTACGATCCGGCGATTTTCCGCCTCGTGGTGGAGGTGACCTCCTCCAATCTCAGCGACGACCTGAAGCGGAAGCCTGCCGCGTACGCCTCGGCGGGCGTTCCGGTGTACGTCATTGTGGATCGGACGAATCAGCGGGTGATGGTGCTCACCGATCCACAGGACGGCGAGTACCGGGTGCACGCCGTCCATCACCCCGGGCAGTCCTTCGCGCTGCCGGAGTCGATCGGTGCAGCGGTGACGCTCTCGGTGGACGAGGTGCTGGCCGCCAAGAAGTAGCTCACAACGCCGCCGGGACCGTCAGGCGGCCGTCGTGGACCTCGGCGACCTGGTCCACCGCGGTCAGGTGGGTGCGGTCGTGGGTGACCAGGACGGTGGCGGTGGCGCGGCGGTGGGTGAGGGTGGTCAGCAGGTCGAGGACGGCGGCGCCGCGTTCGTGGTCCAGGGCGCTGGTGGGCTCGTCGACCAGCAGCACGGTGGGGTCGTTCATCAGCGCGCGGGCGATGTTGACGCGCTGGCGCTGACCGCCGGAGAGCTGGTGCGGGCGGCGGCCGGCCAGGTCGCGCAGGCCGACGGCGGCCAGCAGGTCCAGGGCGCGGGGCAGCGCGGCGCGCGGGGAGCGGCCGTCGAGGTGGGCCATCACCTGGAGCTGTTCGGCGGCGGTCAGCGCGGGCAGCAGGTTGGGCTGCTGGAAGACGATGCCGATCCGGTGCCGCCGCAGCGCGGTCAGCCCGGCGCGGTCCAGTCCGGCGGTGTCGGTGCCGTCCACCACCACCCGTCCGGAGTCCGGGGCGATCAGGGTCGCGGCGACCGCCAGCAGGCTGGACTTGCCCGAGCCGGACGGGCCGACCACGGCGGTGAGGGTGCCCTTCGGCACGGTCAGCGACACCTCGTCGAGGGCGGTCAGCCGGTCGTCGCCGTCCGGGTAGGTGAGGGTGACGCGGTCGAGGTGCAGGGTCATCGGGCACTCCCCAGGGCGGTCAGCGGGTCGACGGAGGTGATGCGGCGGATCGACAGGGCCGCGCCGAGCGCGCCGAGCGCGATCATGACGGCGGCGGGCAGCAGCACCGTCGGGGCGTCCAGGACGAACGGGACGGCGGAGCCGATCAGCGCGCCGGCGCCGACCGCGACCGCCGTGCCGAGCGCGGTGCCCAGGAGCAGCAGCAGGACGGCCTGGCCGAGCGCGTCGCGCAGCAGGTAGCGGGTGGAGGCGCCGAGGGCCTTCAGGACGGCGATGTCGCCGCTGCGCTGGATCGTCCAGACGGTGAAGAAGGCGCCGATCACCAGCGCCGAGATGGCGAACAGGAAGCCCCGCATCAACTGCAGCGAGCCGTTCTCGGAGGTGTAGGAGCCGATCGCGGCGAGCGCGTCGGTCCGGTCCCGGGTCTCGGTGCCGAGGGCGGTGTCGGCGGCGGCGAGGTCGGCGCCCTTCGCGGTGGTCAGCGCGACCACGGTGGCGTGCCCGGTGCCGCCGGGGGCGGCCCGCTGCCAGTCGGCGAGGGTCGTCCAGACCACCGGGGTGTGGCTGTAGGAGGCGTCACCGGCGACGGCCGCGACGGTCAGCGGGCGGCCGGCGACGGTGAAGGCGTCGCCGGGGCGCAGCCCGCCGAGGTCCTTCGCGGCGGTCTGCGACAGCACGGCCCGGCCGGGGGCGAGGGTGTCGCCCCGGGGGGCCAGCGCGGAGCCGTCGGGGACGCCGAGGACGGAGAGCGCGGCGGTGCGGGTTCCGGCGGCGCCCTTGGTGGTGGCGATGCCGAGCGGCTGCGCGTCGGTCACGCCGGGGGTCCGGGCCCAGCCCTGCCACTGCTCGGGGGTGACCTGGGAGTCGGTGAACGACAGCTTCTGCCCGTCGCCGGGCCGGCCGAAGGCCAGGTGGTCGGCGGGCAGGCCGGTGATGGCCGAGGTGTTCTGCCGGCCGAGTCCGGCGGTCAGTCCCGACAGCAGGCCGACCAGCACGGTGATCAGTACGATGACGGTTCCCATCAGGGCGAACCGCCCCTTGGCGAACCCCAGATCCCTCCAGGCGACGAACACCGCGAGTCCTTTCGTCCGTTCCACTGCGACACTGACGAGAGTGGTCGAACGGAGGCCCGCCGGGCATCGCACCGGGGATTGGAACCTCGGCTTCGAAGGGCGGAAGCGGAGTTCAACCTTTCGATTGATGCCGGTCGGCGGCACGGACCCTAGGCTGGACGGATGGCGACCGATCGACCTCGAACCACCCCCGTCGCCCGTGTGCTCCGGGTCTGTCTGCACCTGCTGGTGGCGGGCCTGCTCGCGCTCGCCGTGGTCCGGGCCCTGGCCGGGCGCGACGGGGACCCGGCGGCGGTCGCGGCCGCCGCCACCGCGATGGCCGCCGTCTACGCGGCCGGTCCGCTGATCGGCGCCGTCGGCCGCTCCGGCCGGGCCGCCGCGCTCTGGCTGGCGCTGCTCGGGGTCACCTGGGTGGGCGTGCTGGTGGCCACCCCGGACGGGGTCTGGGTGGCGTTCCCGCTGTACTTCCTGGAACTGCACCTGCTCGGCCGGCGGGCCGGGGTGGCGGCGGTCGGGCTGACCGCCGTCGCGGCGATCGTCGCCTACTCCGCCCATCAGCACACCGTCGGCGTCGCACCGGCGATCGGGCCGCTGCTGGGCGCCGCCTTCGCCGTCGCGACCGTGTTCGGCTACCAGGCGCTCTACCGGGAGAGCGAGGAGCGCCGTCGGCTCATCGACGAGCTGACGGCCGCCCGCGCCGACCTCGCCACCGCCCATCACGCGGCCGGCGTCCTCGCCGAGCGGGAGCGGCTGGCCCGGGAGATCCACGACACCCTGGCGCAGAGCCTCACCAGCATCCAGTTGCTGCTGCGGGCCGCCCAGCGCGCGCTGCCGGAGCGGACGGAGGCCGCCGGCGAGTACGTGGAGCAGGCCCGGCAGGCCGCGCAGGACAACCTCGACGAGGCCCGCCGCTTCGTGCGGGCGCTCACCCCGCCGGCGCTGGAGAGCGACACCCTGCCGGTGGCGCTGGAGCGGCTGTGCGCCACGACCTCGGTGCGGAGCGGCCTGCCGGTGCGGCTGCACGTCCTCGGCGAGCGGGTCCCGCTGCCGGTGCCGCACGAGGTGGCGCTGCTGCGGATCGCGCAGTCCGCGCTCGGCAACACGGTGCGGCACGCCGGGGCGGGCCGGGCCGAGGTGACGCTCAGCTTCATGGCGGGCGAGGTGGCGCTGGACGTGGTGGACGACGGCACGGGGTTCGACCCGGAGGCCGTGCGGACGCGGTCCGCCGACGGCGGGGACGGCGGGGGCGGGGAGGGCGGCTACGGGCTGCCGTCGATGCGGGCCCGGGCGCGGGCGCTGGGCGGGAGCTTCGCGGTGGAGTCCGCGCCGGGGGAGGGCACGGCGCTCGCGGTGCTGCTGCCGGTGCCGGGCGGAGCGGGCGACGCGAAGGAGGAGCCGTCGTGACCGGGTCCGTGATCCGCCTGCTGCTCGCCGACGACCACCCGGTGGTCCGGGCCGGGCTGCGGGCCGTCCTGGAGAGCGAGCCGGACTTCGCGATCGTCGCGGAGGCCGCCACCGCCGAGCGCGCGGTCGAGCTGGCCGCGGAGGTGGCGGTGGACGTGGTGCTGATGGACCTGCAGTTCGGGCCGGGGGCGGCGATGAACGGCGCGCAGGCCACGGCGGCGATCACGGCCCGGGGCCCGGGGGCGCCGAGGGTCCTGGTGGTGACCACCTACGACACGGACGCGGACACGCTGCCGGCGCTGGAGGCCGGGGCCACCGGGTACCTGCTGAAGGACGCGCCGCCGGAGGAGCTGGCCCGGGCGGTGCGGTCGGCGGCGGCGGGCCGGCCGGCGCTGGCGCCCACGGTGGCGGACCGGCTGCTGGAGCGGATGCGGACGCCCGCGGCGGCGCTGAGCGCGCGGGAGACGGAGGTGCTGGGGCTGGTCGCGGACGGTCTGACCAACCAGGCGATCGGCGGGCGGCTGCACCTGAGCCTGGCCACGGTGAAGTCGCATCTGGTGCACATCTACACCAAGTTGGGCGTGGAGTCGCGGACGGCGGCGGTGCGGGAGGCGCGGGCGCGGGGGTTGATCCGGCGCGGGGGCTGATCGGGGGAGGCGACGCCACGGAGGCCCGGCGGGCGGCGGGCGTAGGGTGGTCGGCGACCCCGTGTGCCGCGCGATCGGAGGATCCCCGGATGGCCGTCCGACTCGACGAACTCACCGTGCCCGTGATCGGCGCACCGATGGCCGGCGGGGCGACCACGCCGGAGCTGGTGGCCGCGGTGAACGCGGCGGGCGGGCTGGGCTTCCTGGCGGCCGGCTACCGGAGCGCCGCCGCGACGGCCGAACAGATCGACATCACCCGGAAGCTGACGGACCGACCGTTCGGCGTGAACCTCTTCGTACCGGCCGGGCCCGGCGACCCGGCGGCGGTCGCCGCCTACCGGGAGCGGCTGCGGCCCGAGGCGGAGCGGCACGGCGTCGTGCTGCCGGAGGCGATCGGGCCGGACCGGGACGACTGGGACGCCAAGATCGCCGCGCTGCTCGACGGGCCGGTCGCGGCGGTCTCGTACACCTTCGGGCTGCCCGCCGCCGAGGAGGCGCGGGCGCTGCGGGCGGCGGGGGTGTTCCAGGTGGGCACGGTGACCACGCCGGAGGAGGCCCGGCGGGCCGAGGCGGCCGGGATGGACGCGCTGTGCGTGCAGGGCCCGGAGGCGGGCGGGCACCGGGCCACCCACGGGATCGCGGACCGGCCGGGGGAGGTCCCGCTGCTCGATCTGCTGGCCGCGGTGCGGTCGGTGACGGGGCTGCCGCTGGTCGCGGCGGGCGGGCTGGCCGACGGGGCGTCGGTCGCGGCCGCGCTGCGGGCCGGCGCGGTGGCGGTCCAGGTGGGGACGGCTCTGCTGCGGGCGGACGAGGCGGGGACGTCGGCGGCGCACCGGGCGGCGCTGACGGAGTTCGAGACGACGACGGTGACCAGGGCGTTCACCGGGCGCCCGGCACGCGGGCTGCGCAACGCGTTCATCGACCGGTACGGGCCGTACGCGCCCGCCGCCTATCCGGAGGTGCACCACCTGACCCAGCCGCTGCGCGCGGCGGCGGCCGGGCGCGGTGACACCGGGGCGATGCACCTGTGGGCCGGGACGGGCCACCGGGCGGCGCGCGGCGGCCCGGCGGCGGGGATCGTGGCCCGGTTGTGGGAGGAGGCCCGGGCCGCCGGGCGGTGAGCCCGGCGGCCCCGCGGCCGTTCCCGGGGGCCGGCCCCGGGTCCCCGCCTGGGCGGGAATCCGGGGGACCGGCCCCCGAGCGGTGCCGGCCCGACCGCCGTGGGGCCGGCACCGCCGGCTCAGCCGAGCAGTTCGGCCATCCAGGCCTCGATGGCCGGGACGCTGCGCGGCAGCGCGCCGGACATCAGCCGGGCGCCGTCGGCGGTGACGACCAGGTCGTCCTCGATCCGGACGCCGATGCCGCGGAGCTCGGCGGGGAGGGTCTCGTCGTCGGGCTGGAGGTAGAGGCCGGGCTCGACGGTGAGCACGTGGCCCTCCTCCAGGACGGCGTCCAGGTACGTCTCGGCGCGGGCCTTGGCGCAGTCGTGGACGTCGAGGCCGAGCATGTGGCCGGTGCCGCAGAGGGTGTAGCGGCGGTAGAGGCCGCTGTCCTCGGCGAGCGCCTCCTCGGCGGAGACGGGCAGGACGCCCCAGTCGGCGAGGCCCTCGGCGATGACCCGGGCGGCCGCGGCGTGGAAGTCGCGGAAGCGGGCGCCGGGGCGCAGGGTGTCGATGCCGGCCTGCTGGGCGGCGAGCACCAGCTCGTAGACCTGGCGCTGGACGGGCGTGAAGGTGCCGCTCAGCGGGAGGGTGCGGGTGATGTCGGCGGTGTAGAGGGTGTCGGTCTCGACGCCGGCGTCCAGCAGCAGCAGGGCGTTCGGGTCGAGCGCGCCGTCGTTGCGGATCCAGTGCAGGACGCCGGCGTGGGCGCCGCTGGCGGCGATGGTCTCGTAGCCGATGCCGTTGCCCTCGGCGCGGGCGCGGAGGTTGAACACGCCCTCGATCCAGCGCTCGCCGCGGTGGTGGCGCAGGGCGGCGGGCAGGGCGCGGACGACGTCCTCGAAGCCGAGCACGGTGTGGTCGACGGAGAGCTGGAGCTGCTCCACCTCCCAGGTGTCCTTGACCAGGCGCAGTTCGGACAGCACGGCGGCGAAGAGGCCGTCGGCGTCGACGAGCGCGGCGGGGCCGGGGCGGCCGGTGGCGGCGTCGAGCTCGGGGTCGACGCCGGTGAGCACCCGGGTGACGGGCTGCGGGCCGGTGAGCAGCTTGTCCAGCTCGTCGAGGTGCTCGACGCGCACGCCGGTGAGCCGGGCGGCCTCGTCGAGGTCGGGGCGGCGGCCGACCCAGAACTCGCCGTAGCGGCGGTCGCGGAAGAACTCGGCGCCGCGCACCGGGTCGGCGCCGCCGCGGGGGGAGCGGGGGCGCAGGTAGAGGACGGGCTCGTGGCCGTCGGGGCCGGTCGGCTCCAGGACGAGCACGTGGCCGACCTGGTCCTCGCCGGTGAGGCCGGTGAGCCAGGCGTAGGCGCTGTGCGGGCGGAAGCGGTAGTCGACGTCGTTGCTGCGGACCTTGAGCCGGCCGGCCGGGACGATCAGGCGCTCGCCGGGGAAGGCCAGGGACAGCCGGGCGCGGCGGCCGGGTGTGACGGCGTAGCCGGGGACGCGGTCCTCGGCCGGGAGCGGGGTGGGGGCCCAGGCGGTGCCCATGAAGGCGTTGAGCGCCGCCGACACCGGGAGGTCGTGGCTTCCGGTGTTGAGGCCGGTCTGACGGAGGGTCACCGGGTACTCCTAAAACGCGTGGTGCGGAGTTGGGGGAGGAGGGGCTGCACGGACACATCTCGGTAACGGGTGGCGTCACCTCTTGTGCAGTGCAATTTCACATTACTATGTTACGGGTCACACCGCGGAGCGGCTAGACCCCCTGAGGTCGCCCTCCCGGCCGGGCCCCGGATCCACCCCCGGGGTTGGACGACGGGCCTTCTCGGCGGGCCCCCCACTGCGGAGTCAGATATGAACAGGCGTACCCAGACCGCCCTCGCGGCGGCCATCGCGGCGGCACTCACCCTCGGGCTCGGCGCCTGCGGAAGCAAGGACAAGAGCGACAGCGGCTCCGGCGACACCGCCGCCGCCAGCTCCACCAAGGGGCCCGGTGCCGACACCGGCACGGCCGTGGGCGGCACCCCGGTCAAGGGCGGCACCCTGACCGTGCTGACCAACCAGGACTTCGCCCACCTCGACCCGGCCCGCAACTGGACCCTGCCGCAGATGGACTTCGGCACCCGGCTGATCTACCGCACCCTGGTCACCTTCAAGGCCGAGCCCGGTGACGCCGGCAACCAGATCGTCCCCGACCTGGCCACCGACACCGGCCGCCCGTCCGACGGCGGCAAGACCTGGTCCTTCACCCTGCGCGACGGGCTGAAGTACGAGGACGGCTCGCCGATCAAGTCCTCCGACATCAAGTACAACGTCGAGCGCTCGTTCTCCCCGGACCTCACCGGTGGCCCCGACTACGCGGCCCAGTACCTGGCCGGCGGCGAGAGCTACAAGGGCCCGCTGACCGGCGAGCACCTGGCGAGCATCGAGACGCCGGACGACAAGACCATCGTCTTCCGCCTCAAGCGCCCGGTCGCCGAGTTCGCGTACACCGCGACCCTGCCCACCTTCGCGCCGGTGCCGCCCGCCCAGGAGAAGGGCACCCAGTACGACATGCGGCCGTTCTCCTCCGGCCCGTACAAGATCGAGAGCTACGACCGCGGCAAGCAGCTGGTGCTGGTCCGCAACACCAACTGGGACCCGTCCTCGGACCCGATCCGCAAGGCCTACCCGGACAAGATCGTCGTCACCCAGGGCCTCAAGGGCGGCCAGGTCGACGACCGCATCATCGCCAGCGACGGCGCCGACGCCTCGGCGATCGAGATGCCCTGGATGCGCCCCGAGTCGGTCGCGAAGGTGCTGCCCAAGGCCGACGTCAAGGCCCGCATGGTGGCCGAGCGCACCGGCTGCACCGACAGCCTCTACCTCAACACCTCCAAGGCGCCGTTCGACGACCCGAAGGTCCGCGAGGCCGTCATGTGGGCGGTCGACCGCGAGGCCCAGGTCACCGCCTTCGGCGGCCCCGCGATCGCCGACGTCGCCACCTCCTTCCTGCCGCCGTCGCTGACCGGCGGCGTCAAGGCCGACCCGCTGAAGATCCCGGCCGCCGGCGACCCGGCGAAGGCCAAGGACCTGCTCAAGGCGGCCGGCAAGACCGACCTCAAGGTCGCGCTCACCGTCTCGCTCGGCGACAAGACCCGCGGCGAGGCCATCCAGCAGTCGCTGGCCAAGGCCGGCATCCAGGTCACCGTCAACACCGTCGACCCGTCGGCGTTCACCGACACCCTCGGCGACGCCAAGGCCGCGCCCGAGCTGACCATCAACGGCTGGTGCCCGGACTACCCGTCCGGCGCCACCTTCCTGCCCTTCCTGTTCGACGGCCGCACCATCAAGGACAAGGGCAACCAGGGCAACTACAGCCAGTTCCGCGACCAGGCCACCATGGACGAGATGGACCGCATCGCGGCCCTCCCGGACGTGAACGAGGCCAACGAGGCCTGGAAGAAGCTGGACGAGGCGCTCCTGCAGAAGGCCCCGGCCGTCCCGCTCATGTGGCAGCGCCGCGCGCTGCTGGTCGGCACCAACGTGGCCGGCGCCTTCGGCGCCCCGGGCTACGCGGGCATGATCGACATGGCCACCGTCGGCCTCAAGGACCCCGCCAAGAGCCAGGGCTGAGGAACCGTCCGTCATGAGCACCACTACGACTGAGCCCGCCGCCGCGCCCGTCGCGGCGGCGGGCCCCGCGAAAGCCTCCGGGCGCGGGCCCTGGCGGCTGGTCTGGGACCAGCTGTGGGCCAAGGGCTCCGCCCGCTTCGGCCTGATCATGGTCGTCCTCCTCGTCCTGATGGCCGTGCTGGCCGGCCCGCTGAGCGCGCTCGGCGGCTGGAACGCCGAGGAGTTCGACAAGCGCGCCGTCGACGCCTACCTGGGCGGCCTGCCCAAGGGCGACTTCGGCGGCGTCGGCGCCCGGCACTGGTTCGGCGTCGAGCCGGCCACCGGCCGCGACCTGTTCGCCCGGGTCCTGCACGGCGGCCAGGTGTCGCTGCTGATCGCGTTCGTCGCCACCGCCGTCGTCGTGATCGCCGGCACCCTGGCCGGCATCGCGGCCGGCTACTTCGGCGGCCGCATCGACAGCCTGCTGTCCCGGCTGATGGACCTCACGATGTCGTTCCCCTCGCTGATCTTCATGATCGCGATGATGTCGGTGGCCAGGGACGTCAACCGGATCCTCCTGATGACCGTGGTCATCGGCCTGTTCGGCTGGCCCGGCGTGGCCCGCGTCGTCCGCGGCCAGACGCTCTCGCTCAAGCACCGCGAGTACGTCGAGGCGGCCAAGGTCGGCGGCGCCCGGTCCTGGCGCATCCTCACCCGGGAGATCCTGCCCAACGTCTCCGGGCCGATCATCGCCTACACCACCCTGCTGATCCCCGGCATGATCGCCACCGAGGCCGCGCTCTCCTACCTCGGCGTGGGCGTCCGGCCGCCGACCCCCTCCTGGGGCCAGATGATCGCCGAATCGATCGTCTTCTACGAGACCGACCCGACGTACTTCCTCATCCCGACGGTCTTCCTGTTCGTCGCGGTCCTCGCCTTCACCCTGCTCGGCGACGCGCTGCGCGACATCCTCGACCCGAAGGGAGGACGGTCGTGATCCTCTACCTCGGGCGCCGGCTGCTCGGCGTCGCCGGCATCCTGCTGGCCATCTGCGCCATCACCTTCACCATCTTCTACCTGCTGCCCAACGACCCGGCCGCGGCCGCCTGCGGCAAGACCTGCAGCCCCGAGCGGCTGGTCGAGGTCAAGGCCGCGATGGGCCTGGACAAGCCCGTCTGGGAGCAGTTCTTCGTCTACCTGCTGGGCATCGTCGCCGGCCGCGACTACGGCAGCGGCGCCAGCGCCACCCACTGCGGCTTCCCCTGCCTCGGCTACTCCTACGAGTACTCGCTGCCGGTCTGGGACCTGCTGGTCGACCGCCTGCCGGTGTCGGTCTCGCTCGCCATCGGCTCGGCCGTGCTCTGGCTGGTGCTCGGCCTCAGCGCCGGCATCACCTCGGCGCTGCGCAAGAACACCGTGGTCGACAAGATCCTCACCGTCCTGTCGGTCGGCGCCGCCTCGCTGCCGGTCTACTTCACCTCGATCATGCTGATCTGGGGCGTGGTGCGGACCGCCGGCCTGCTGCCCTACCCCGCGTACCACGAGTTCACCGACAACCCGGTGTCCTGGGCCTCCAACCTGCTGCTGCCGTGGACCGCCCTGGCGCTGCTCTACGCGGCCCAGTACGCCCGGCAGAGCCGGACCTCGATGATCGAGGCGATGGCCGAGCCGTACATCCGCACCGCCCGCGCCAAGGGCATGCCGGCGCTCACCGTCACCGTCAAACACGGTCTGCGCTCCGGCATGACGCCGATCCTCACCATCTTCGGCATGGACCTCGGCGGCCTGCTGGCCGGTGCCGTCATCACCGAGTCGATCTTCGGACTGCCCGGAATCGGACGCCTCTTCTACGACGGCCTGCTCCGCTCCGACCAGCCCGTCATCCTCGGCGTCACCCTGCTCGCGGCCTTCTTCATCGTCGTCGCGAACCTGCTGGTCGACGTGCTCTACGCGTACGTCGACCCGAGAGTGAGGTACTGATGACGTCGTTGTTGGAGGTCGAGGACCTCAAGGTCGCCTTCGACACCCCGCGCGGCACCGTCCGGGCCGTCGACGGCATCAACTTCACCGTCGAGGCCGGGAAGACCCTCGGCCTGGTCGGCGAGTCCGGCAGCGGCAAGTCCGTCACCTCGCTCGCCGTCATGGGCCTGCACCGGGGCGCCAAGGTCGGCGGCTCGATCAGGCTCGACGGCCAGGAGCTCAACGGCCTGGGCGAGAAGCAGCTCGGCGCGATCCGCGGCCGGAGGATCGCCATGATCTTCCAGGACCCGCTGTCCAGCCTGCACCCCTTCTACCCGGTCGGGGAGCAGATCGCCGAGCACTACCGGGTGCACTTCAAGGCCTCCCGCAAGGCGGGCCGCGAGCGTGCGATCGAGATGCTCGCCGAGGTGGGCATCCCCGAGCCGGCCCGCCGGGTCGACGAGTACCCGCACCAGTTCTCCGGCGGCATGCGCCAGCGCGTGATGATCGCCATGTCGCTCGCCTGCGAGCCCGAACTGCTGATCGCCGACGAGCCGACCACCGCGCTCGACGTCACCGTCCAGGCCCAGATCCTCGACCTGATCGCCAGGATCCAGCAGGAACGCGGACTCGGCGTCGTGATGATCACCCACGACCTCGGCGTGGTCGCCCGGGTCGCCCACGAGGTGCTCGTCATGTACGGCGGCCGCGCCGCCGAACAGGCTCCCGTGGACCGGCTGTTCGCCGCCCCCGCGCACCCGTACACCCGCGGTCTGCTCGACTCGCTGCCCCGTCTGGACGACACCGACGACGCCCCGCTGCGGGCCATCCCCGGCACCCCGCCGTCGCTGATCGCCCCCGCCCCCGGATGCTCCTTCGCCCCGCGCTGCGCCCGCACCATCGCCGCCGCCGCCGAGGAGCACGCCCGCTGCCTGTCCGAGCGGCCGGAGTTCGGCCCGCTCGCCCCCGGCCACCAGGCCGCCTGTCACCTGCCGCTGGTGCCGGAAGGAGTCCTGGGATGACCGAACCCCTGCTGACGGTCCGGGATCTGGTGAAGACCTTCCCCGGCCGCCGCTCACGCACCGGCCAGCCCGGCGCCCCGATCAGGGCGGTGGACGGCGTCAGCTTCGACGTCGGCGCCGGCGAGACCCTGGGCCTGGTCGGCGAGTCCGGCTGCGGCAAGTCGACCACCGGGCGCATGGTCGTCCGGCTGATCGACCCGACCTCGGGCACCGTCAACTTCGACGGCACCGAGATCGGCGGCCTGACCCAGGCCCAGCTGCGCCCGCACCGCAAGCACCTGCAGATGGTGTTCCAGGACCCGTACTCCTCGCTCAACCCCCGGCAGACGGTGGCCCGGATCATCTCCGAGCCGCTGCTGGTCCAGGGCAGCAGCGCGGCCGACGCCCGCAAGCGGGCCGTCGAGCTGATGGAGCTGGTCGGCCTCATCCCCGAGCACCTGGACCGCTACCCGCACGAGTTCTCCGGCGGCCAGGCCCAGCGCATCGGCATCGCCCGCTCGCTGGCCACCTCGCCCCGGCTGGTGGTCGCCGACGAGCCGGTGTCCGCGCTGGACGTCTCCATCCAGGCCCAGGTGGTCAACCTGATGGAGCGGCTCCAGGACGAACTGGGGCTGGCGTACATCTTCATCGCGCACGACCTCTCGGTGGTCAAGCGCGTGTGCGACCGGGTCGCGGTGATGTACCTGGGCCGGATCGTCGAGATCGGCGACAAGCACCAGGTGTACAGCAACCCGGCGCACCCCTACACCAAGGCCCTGCTGTCCGCCGTTCCGCTGCCGGACCCGGCCGCGGAACGGGCGCGGGAGCGGATCGTGCTGCTCGGCGACCCGCCGAGCCCGGCCGCCCCGCCGCCCGGGTGCAGCTTCCACCCGCGCTGCCCGAAGGCCCAGGAGATCTGCCGGACCGAGCGTCCGCTGCTGCGGATCGCCGGGCCGGGCGGTCGCGAGGCGGCCTGCCACTTCCCGGAGAACTGATCCGGGACGCGGTCTCGCGGTCGGGGGCGCCTGCCACTGGGCGCGCCTCCGGCCGCGGCTGAACCGCCGTACCGTCCGGCCACCCCCACGGCGGACGGTACGGCACCGAACGCGCGAGGAGCGATCCTCCTCGCGTGCCGAGCCCCGGTCGGGAGCGGCGGGGAGCCTGTGATGAGGGCCGCGCCCGACCGGGTCCCGTCCGGTGGAATCCCACCGGACGGGCGGGGCTCGCCGGGTCCGACCGGGTCGTCGGACCCGGCGGGCCCTTTCGTCGTTCCCGGGCCCGGTGCCGCTGCCCGTTCCCTGCGGTCCGCGCGAGCGCTTGACTTGAAGTTCACTTGAACTCATAGCGTGTCCACGTGACCGAAACTCCGCGGGTCCAGACCGCCTCCGCCTCCTCCGACCAGGGAGATCACGCTCCCGTTGCCGAGTCGGCGGCGACCTCCGGCGGCTGGGGGGACCTCTTCTCCAAGCAGTACGCCGCCCAGGCCTCGATCATGGCCGGCGGTGTCGCCCTCTACGCGATGAACCTCTACTTCACCGCCGCCCTGCTCCCCTCGATCGTCGAGGACATCGGCGGCGCCCGCTTCTACGCCTGGGTGGCGACCGGCTTCCTGATCGCCGCGGTGACCGCCGCGATGCTGGTCAGCCGGCTGCTCGCCCGGTTCGGTCCCTCGCGCTCCTACCTGACCGGGTTCCTGGTGTTCGCCGCCGGTGCCGGGCTGACCGCCGCCAGTCCGTCGATGGAGACGCTGATCGTCGGCCGGATCGTCCAGGGCCTGGGCGGCGGGCTGATGGCCGGCCTCGGCTACGCGGTGATCCGCACCGCGCTGCCGGAACGGCTGTGGACCAGGGCGGCCGGCCTGGTGTCGGCGATGTGGGGCGTGGGCACGCTGGTCGGCCCCTCGCTCGGCGGGCTCTTCGCCGAACTGAACGCCTGGCGCGGCTCCTACGTCCTGCTCATGGCGGCCGCGCTGGTGCTGGCCGTGCTGGCCCGCCGCTCGCTGCCCGGCCCGACCGGGTCCGCGCGCACCGTCGAACCGCTGCCGCTGCCCTCGCTGCTGCTGCTGACGCTCGCGGCGGGCGCCTTCAGCATCAGCTCCACCGTGCCGCGCGGCTGGGCGACGGCGCTGTGCATCGTGCTGGGCCTGGTGCTGCTGGCGGGCTTCCTGCTGGTGGAGCGCCGCGGATCGGCGACCGTGCTGCCCAAGCTGACCTACCGTCGCGGCAACCACCTGAAGTGGATCTACCTGACCGTCGCGGTGTACTGCACCGGTGTGATGACCGAGACCTTCATCCCGCTGTTCGGCCAGGAGCTGGGCGGGCTGAGCCCGCTGGCGGCCGGCTTCCTCGGCGCGACGGTGTCGGTCGGCTGGACCTCGGCGCAGCTGTTCAGCGTCAACCTGCGCTCGGAGCGGGCCCGTTCGCTGGCGATCCGGGTCGGCCCGGCGGTGCTCACGGCGGGTCTGCTGGCCTACGGCCTGCTGCAGACCTCGCAGGCCTCCGGCGGCCGGGTGCTGCTGTGGGCGGTGGTGCTGGTGATCGGCGGGACCGGCATCGGGGCGGCCTTCCCGCACCTGAGCGTCACGGCGATGCGCAGCACCGACGACGAGGTGGAGGGCGCCAAGGCGGCCGCGGGCCTCAACACCACGCAGCTGATCGCCTTCACGGTGAGTTCGGCGCTGGCCGGGACGCTGGTGAGCTTCGGCGGGGACTCCACGCTGGACGGCGCCCGCTACATGGTCTTCGGGCTCGGCGCCCTGACCGTGTTCGGTACCGCCACCGCCGCGCTGAGCCTGCGGCGGGCGCGCGCCGAAGGGTGAGCGAGTCGCGGGAAACGGACCGCCCCGGCCCTCCTGGTGGGAGGACCGGGGCGGTCTGCCTGTCCGTGGGACCTGTCTTCCACGGGGAGGCCCGGCGCTCAGGACGCCGGGGTTCGGACTGCCGGGCCCGGCCGCGCGGGGTCGGCGCGGCCGGATCCGGACAGCGGGGTCAGGACGCGGGGCCCACCCGGACGGTGGTGATCCGCCCGCCCTGGGACTCGCGGACGACCTCGATCTTGGTGTTGGTGTCCGGGACCTTCACCCCGAGCTGCGGGGTGGCCGGGTCGCTGTAGACACCGGTGCGGTCGTTGAAGGCCGGGACGGCCTTCTCCGAGCCGATCTTCACCGGGACGCCGGCCTTGTGCAGCGTGAAGCCGGTGGTGGGCTTGAGCGAGAAGGTCGCGTCGAAGGTCTGCGCCCGGGCGTTGACCAGGGTGCCGTCGGCGAAGCGGATCGGCGCCGGGTGGGCGTCGATCGGCAGGATCAGGCCGCCGCCGGGGTGGTCCTTGGTGTTGTTGTCGCCGTAGCCGGTGTCCCAGAGCCAGACGAGCACGCCCTCCTGGTACGGGTAGTTGTCGACGATGTCCTTCTTGCCCTCGACCCCGGTGTAGCCGAAGTTGTACGGGCCGGTCTTCAGGAACTCGCCGTAGCCGGCGTAGCGCCGGTTCTCCACCAGGTAGGCGCGCGGGTGCTGCTTGACCGCGGTGCGGCCGGTGATGACGGTGAAGCCGGTGGCGGTCCAGCCGTTGGTGCCGTTCTCGGCGCCGTCGGTGAACAGGGTGGTGGCGCCGGCGGTGATCTTCACCGCGTCGACCAGGACGCCCTTGCCGTGGGTGTTGCCGTCGGAGGTGACGTGCAGCCGCAGCCGGACCTTCTGGCCCGCGTAGGCGTCCAGCGGGATGTGCAGCTGCCGGTACGCGCCGGAGGTGCCGCTCAGGCCCGGGACGTTGGCGCTGGTGCTGCCGATCGGGGTGCCGTCGACGGTGCCGGGCAGGGCGGTCCAGGTCTTGCCGCCGTCGGTGGAGGCCTCGGCGGTCAGGAAGTCGTAGTCCTGCTCGATGTCGTACCAGACCGCCGCGTCGAGGGCGGCCGGGCCGGTGGTCCCGCCGAGGTCGACGTCGCGGGCCAGCGCGTTGTCCAGGTTGTCGCCGGTGTCGCTCCACCACTGCTTGGCGCCCTCGCGCGGGTCGGCGAGCTCGGTGCTGGTGGTGCCGTCCGGCAGGTGGACCAGGACGGCCTGCGCCTGGTCGGTGTTGTAGCCGCTGACGCCGAGCGCGTGGCTGGACCGGGTGGCGGCCTGCGCCTCGTCGTAGTTGAGCCAGCCGAACTGCAGCTTGCTCCACGCGTCGAGGTCGCCGGGGTAGGCGCCGGTGGTGTTCTTGCCCTTGCCCAGGTACGAGGCGGAGGACATCAGCGACCAGAAGTTGACGCTGTTGTCGCCGCCGCTGGTGCTGTACAGGTCGGGCAGACCGAGGTTGTGGCCGAACTCGTGGGAGAACAGGCCGACGCCGCTGTTCTCGCCCGCCTGGACGTAGTCGTAGACGTACAGGCCGGTGTCGCCGACCGGCGCGCCGCCGATCTTGTTGCCGACCGGGCCGACCTGGCCGGTCGGGTCCGGGAAGGTCCAGCTGCGGTGCGCCCACAGCGCGTCGGCGCCCTGCGCGCCGCCGCCCCAGGTCTCGTCGGCGCCGGCGTGCACGACGATGACGTTGTCCAGGTAGCCGTCGGGCTGGGCGAACTCGCCGTCCTTGTCGTGGTCGTAGCGGTCGTAGACGTCGTACTGGGCCAGCTCGGCCTTGACGTCCGCGGCCGTGCGGCCCTTGGCGATCTCGCCGTCGTACCAGGCCTTGACGGCGTCCCGGATGAACTCCTGGCCCTGGGTCCAGGCGCCGGAGCCCTGCGGGCCCTTGTTGGAGCCGTAGCGGGCCTCGTTCCACGGCACGGTGACCCAGTTGCTGACGGTGCCCTCGATGTCGTACCGGCCCGAGGACTGGGTGCGGTAGAAGTTGCGCATCGAGACCGCGCCGGGCGAGTCGTCGAAGAACATCTTCTGGTAGTAGTTCCGGTCGAAGTCCTGGTTCCAGAGCGTGTGGTTGTCGCTCTTGCCGGGCTTCGGGATGGCGTTGTGCGCCGGGCCGGGGGTGCCCCCGTAGCGCGGCTGGCCGTTGTACAGCGTGGTGTTGTCCACCTGGTCGCCGAACTGGGCGAGGATCACGAAGACCTTGTCCTTGCGCTGCTGCGCGAGCTGGACGTAGTCGTTGCCGATCCGCACCTTGGCGGGTGCCCGGCGGTCCGTGGTCTTGGCCACGGCGCCCTTGTTGAGCTGCTCCAGTGCCTTGGTGCGCAGCGACTGGCGCTCGCGCTCCTGGGGCGCGAGCGGCGCCGGCGGGGCTTCGAGGCCGCCGGCCTCGGCGCTGTCGCCGGACTCGGCGGAGAGGGTGGATGCGGGCGTGGGGGGAGCGGCCTGGGCGGGGGTACCGAGCAGGGTGACCGCTATCGCGCTCGTGGTGAGCGCGGCCGCGAACGCCGCGGACAGTCTGCGCAACTGACTCGTCCTTTCCGGACGGGGGGTGGTCGGGCGAGCGCAGGTAATATTTCACATGTCATGGGTCACACGGAAGGGATCTGACCGCGGGAGGTGTGGGCGGCCTCCGGCGGGGGAACGCGGCCGGGCCGCCCGCGTGCTGCGGCGGGCGGCCCGGGGCGGTCGGCGTGCGGTCGGCGTGCGGCTACACGAAGTTGAAGTTCTGGTAGTTCAGACCGTTGCAGGTGAACGCGCGCAGGCCGTACGCGCCGCTGTCGTCCATGCAGCGGCCGGTGTTGACGTTCTGGTAGGCCGCGCCGCCGTTCAGGTAGATCAGGCGCCACTGCTGGAAGTTCTGGCCGTTGCAGGTGAACGCCCGCAGCCCGTAGGCGCCGCTGTCGTCGATACAGCGGCCGGTGTTCTGGTTCTGCACGACCCAGGACCCGTTGTCCTGCTTGTAGTAGTTGAACTTCTGGTAGTTCAGGCCGTTGCAGGTGAACGCGCGCAGGCCGTAGGCGCCGCTGTCGTCCACGCAGCGGCCGGTGTTCTGGTTCTGCAGGGCGTAGGCGTAGACGACGCCGGTGGTGCGGGCCTCGGCGGTGCCGGCGGCCGTGAGGCCGAGGGCCGCCGCGGTCAGGGCGGCGGCGGTGACCCGTGCGGTCCGGGTGCGCAGTACGGTCGGGATGTTCAACGTTCCCCCTGTGGCGAGTGGTCGGCCGTTTTCGGCCCGCGTCACGGTAGGGGTGCCCGCCACCCGGGCGGCAGTGGAGCGGCAGCCTCCGCCCGGGTGGCGAGCATCACAGCGGATCAGAGTTTCAACGCGGTCCGCAGGAAGGCGAGTTCGGCCTGGGTCAGCTGCTCGTTGACGCCGCCCGGGGTCATGTGGGTGATTCCCGGCAGGGCCAGCAGGCTGTGCGGCCGGCCGGCCGCGGTGAGCGCCTGCGAGAGCAGCAGGGTGTGCGAGGGGTGCACGTTGTCGTCCGCCAGACCGTGGATGAGCAGCAGCGGCCGATCGAGCGAGGCCGCGTCGTCCACCAGGCAGTCGGCCGCGTAGCCGTCCGGGTTCTCCTGGGGCAGTCCCAGGTACCGCTCGGTGTACGCGGTGTCGTACAGCCGGAAGTCGGTGGGCGGGGCACCGGCGCAGGCGGCGTGGAAGACGTCCGGGCGGCGCAGGACGGCCAGCGCCCCGAGGTAGCCGCCGTACGACCAGCCGCGCACGCCGACCCGGTCGAGGTCGAGGTCGGGGTGCGTCTCGCCGAGCGCCCGCAGCGCGTCGGCCTGGTCGTCCAACGCCACCTGGGAGAAGCGGCGGAAGATGGTGCGCACGAAGGCGGGGGAGACGAAGGGGGTGCCGCCGTTGTCGACGGTGACCACCGCGAAGCCCTGGTCGGCCCACCACTGCTTGAGCTGCCAGCGGCGCGGCTCGTTGGCCACGGCCTGGAAGCCGGGGCCGCCGTAGACGTCGAGCAGCACGGGCAGCTTCCGGCCCGGGACGTGCCCGCGCGGGTAGACCACGGCGCTCGGCAGGCCGCGCTCGGTGACCCGGGCGAGCAGCGGCTCGACCCGGTACGGCAGCGGGGCGGAGAGGTCGGTCAGGGCGACGGTGCCGTGCGGGGTGCGGGCCTCGCGGCGCACGCCGTCCGGGTCGGCCGAGACGAGCAGCAGGGTGTCGCCGGCGGCCAGCGCGCTGTGCACGCCGGGCCCCTCGGAGAGCCGCTCGGGCGCGCCGCCGTCCGGGTCGACCAGGTGGACGTGCTGGTCGAACGGGTCGCCCTCGCCGGTCTCGCAGAGCAGCCGGTCGCCGACCCGGCCGACGACCCGGCGGATCTGCAGGCCGGTGGTGTCCAGCGGCTTGCCGTCCAGGGCCAGGCCCCGGGCCTCGGGGGTGTCCAGGACGGTGAGCAGCCGGCCGTCGGCCAGCCGGTCCGGCGTGCCGGGCAGGTCGTCGACCCAGAACTCGTCGGTGGTGCGGGAGAGCTCGGTGGTGCTGCCGGTGGCCGGGTCGGCGCTCAGCAGCAGCACGTTCTGCTGCAGCCGGTCGGCGACGGTGAGCAGCAGCTCCTCCGGCCCGGCCCACCGGGCGGCGCACAGGTAGGGGAAGGCCTCGGTGTCCCAGCGGAGCTCGACCCGGGTGCCGTCCAGGCCGAGCACCCAGAGCCGGACGTCCGCGTTGGGGCCGCCGGCCTGCGGGTAGGCGAACTGCTCGGGGGCCTGCTCGGGGTGCGCCGGGTCGGCGAAGTGCCGCGGCGGGACGGCGGACTCGTCCACCCGGGCGGCGAGCACGGCGTCGCCGTCGGGGCTCCACCAGTGGCCGCGGTGGCGGCCGAGCTCCTCGGCGGCGGCGAACTCGGCGACGCCCCAGCGGGCGCCGTCGTCCGGGCTGAGGCGCAGGTCGGCGCCGTCCGGGGCGGTCACGTACAGGGCGTCGTCGGCGACGTAGGCGACGCGCTCGCCGGTCGCGTCCGGGCGGGGGTCGAAGACGGGGCCGGCGGCGGCGAGCTCGGTGGTGCGGCCGGTCGCGGTCTCGGTGCGGAAGAGCCGGCCGTCGAGGGCGAAGACGGCGACGGCGAGGTCGGGGGTGGCGGCGAAGGTGCCGATGCCGGCGGCGGTGAGTCGGGACCGCTCGCGCAGCCGGCGCTCGACGTCGGGCAGATCGGCGGTGGAGCCGGTGCGGCCCGGGGCCAGCACGGTCGGATCGGCGACCTCCCGCTCGGCACCGGTGGCGAGGTCGAGGAGGTGGAGCCGGTCGAACCGGTCCTCGGGACCGCTGGAGCGGAGCAGCAGCAGGCGGGTACCGTCCTCGTTGAGCGAGATCGCTCGCGGGGCACCGAAGCTGAAGCGGCCGGTCCGGGCGCTGAGGGAGAGGTAGGAGTCGGTGATGGTCACCGCCCGATGGTCGCCGTGGAACGGGCTCGCCACCAGTAGGACGACATGTGAAATGTCACACATCACGTGATCTGGGTAACAGAACGCCCGGGCGCCGACCCCCGGACTCCGGCCCCGACACCACTCCAGGAGGAACGCAGTGACCGAGACCGCGCCGACCGTCGAAGCCCCCGAGCCGCTGGCCGGGACCGAACGGCTGTTCACGCTGGACCCGGCGGTGGTCCACCTCAACCACGGGTCCTTCGGCGCCGTCCCGGTCCCGGTCCAGCAGCTCCAGCGGCGGCTGTACGAGGAGCAGGAGGCCGATCCGGACGGCTTCTTCGCCGATCTGCCCGGGCGGGTCGCGGCGGCCCGGGCCCGGCTCGCCGACGCCCTCGGCACCCGGCCGGAGCTGCTCGCGCTCGTCCCCAACGTGACCGACGCGATCGCCGTCGCGCTGGCCAACGTCCCGCTCGCGGCCGGTGACCAGGTCCTGGTCACCGACCACGGCTACGGCACGGTCACCGAGGCCGTCCGGCGGCGCGCCGAGGAACTGGGCGCCGAACTGCGCACCGTCCGGCTGCCGCTGGACCTCTCGGACGGGGACGCCGTCCGCGAGGCCGTCCTGGCCGAGGTCACCGACCGCACCGCGCTCGCCGTCCTGGACGGCATCACCTCGCCCACCGCCCGCCGGGTCGCCACCCCCGAGCTGCTCCGGGAGCTGCGCGGGCGCGGGGTGACCACCGTGGTGGACGCCGCGCACGAGCCGGGCATGCTGGCCGACCCGGTCCCGGCGGAGGCCGACTTCTGGTTCGGCAACCTGCACAAGTGGGCCTTCGCCCCGCGCGCCACCGGCGTGCTGGTGGTCCGCCCGGAGTGGACCGGGAAGATCCGGCCGCTGATCCTCTCCTGGGAGGACCACCAGGGCTATCCGGCCGCCGTCGAATGGCGCGGCACGCTGGACTACACGCCCTGGCTGGCCGCCCCGGCCGGGATCGACCTGCTGGACGGGCTGGGGCCCGGGCTGGTGCGCGAGCACAACGAGCGGCTCGTCGCGTACGGCGCCGCCGTGGTCGCGGAGCGGGTCGGCCTGGCCCCGCTGCCGACCTCGGCCGGGCTGTCGATGCGCGCGCTGCGGCTGCCGCCCGGCGTCTCCGAGACGCTCCCGCAGGCGCAGGACCTGATGGCCCAGATGTGGCGGCGGTACGCGGTGCGGACGGTGGCGCGGCCCTGGGCGGGCGGCGGGGTGCTGCGGCTGTGCGGCCAGCTGTACAACCGGGCGCCGGAGTACGGGGTGCTGGCGGACGGGCTGGCGGAGCTGCTGCGGTAGCCCGTTCCGCGTCGCCCTAGCCGTCGCCGGGGACGCCCTCCTCCGGGGGGTCGTCCGTGACGGCGCGCAGCTCCGCGAGCAGCGCGTGCTGCTCCGAGATGAGCCCGGTGAGGATCCGCCGCGCCGCCCGGAGCAGGTCGGCGACGTCCCCGCCGGCCAGCGCGTACACCACCGTGGTGCCCTCCCGGGTGGCGGTGACGATGCCGGACCGGCGCAGTACCGCGAGCTGCTGGGAGAGGCTGGACGGTTCGATCTCCAGCTCCGCCAGCAGCTCGCGGACGGGCGTCGGTCCGGCCTGCAGCAGCTCCAGGACCCGGATCCGGACGGGGTGGCCGAGCATCCGGAAGAACTCGGCCTTGGCCTGGTACAGCGCGACCGCCACGGCGCTCCCTCCCTGGTGCGTCCCCCTGGTGTGTCCCCGACGGGTCCCGGGCGCGCCCCCTCCGGCTCCGGCCGGCCGGGCGGGCCCGGGGCCGTCAGATCTCCAGCGAGAGCTCGATCCGCTTCAGCTGGTGGCGGGCCATCGCGAGGTTGGCGCGGGCGCGGTTGAGCGCCAGGAACAGGAACAGCCCGCGCCCGCTCTGCGTGGTCAGCGGCCGCAGCAGGTGGTACTGGCTGGTGAGACTGACCAGGATGTCCTCGATCTCGTTGTCGTGCAGGTTGAGCAGCTCCATCGCCCGCATCTTGGCCCGCACCACGTCGGTGTTCCCGGCGGCGGCGACGTGGAGGTCGATCTCGGTGCTGTCGCCGAGGCTCCCGAGGGCCATGCCGCTGCCGTAGTCGACCAGGGCCACGCCGATCGAGCCCTCGATCGCCATGGCCTCCTTGAGCGAGGTCTCCAGATTCGCCATCGTGCGCTCCTCCCGCGGGCCCGGTGGGTGCCACCGGGATGTGGCACCGAATGTAGGGAGGACTCCGGGCGCGGCAGCGCGGATGACCGGAGTCGTTCGAAGTTGCCCGCCGGGTGACTGCTTGAAGACATTTGCAACTATGGATGTGAAAGAGATCCGATGCATTGCCCGGGAAAAACGGTGCTATCGATGTCGGTCCCGGCGGGTAACCTCTCGCTGAGATGCGAGATCACACCAACGACCCCCGGACGGCGATGAACACCCCTGAGCCCGTGCCCTCCGACGACCGGGAGCTGAGCCCCGCCGAGGCCTTCGCGGCCTCCCGCCGCCGGGCCAAGGAGCAGGCCACCGCCCTGTACGGCTTCCAGGAGCTGTACGACTTCCCGCTGGACGACTTCCAGCTGGAGGCCTGCCGCGCCCTGGAGGCGGGCGAGGGCGTCCTGGTCGCCGCTCCCACCGGATCCGGCAAGACCATCGTCGGCGAATTCGCCGTCCACCTCGCGCTGCGGGGCGGGCGGAAGTGCTTCTACACCACGCCGATCAAGGCGCTGTCGAACCAGAAGTACGGCGACCTCGTCAAGCGCTACGGCGCCGCCAAGGTCGGCCTGCTCACCGGCGACAACAGCGTCAACGGCGACGCCCCGGTGGTGGTGATGACCACCGAGGTGCTCCGCAACATGCTCTACGCGGGCTCCAGCACCCTCGACGGCCTCGGCTACGTGGTCATGGACGAGGTCCACTACCTCGCCGACCGCTTCCGCGGCGCGGTCTGGGAGGAGGTCATCATCCACCTCCCCGAGTCCGTCACCCTGGTCTCGCTCTCCGCGACCGTGTCCAACGCCGAGGAGTTCGGCGACTGGCTGGACACCGTCCGCGGCGGCACCCGGGTGATCGTCTCCGAGCACCGGCCGGTCCCGCTGTGGCAGCACGTGATGGCCGGCAACCGGATGTACGACCTGTTCGCCAGCCCCGACCGCGACGGCCGGCCCAAGAGCGGGCCGCGCAACCCCGGCAAGGCCGTCAACCCCGAGCTGGTCCGCCTCGCCCGCAGCGAGCTCGACCGCAACCCGCGCGACCGGTTCGGCCGGGGCCGGGGCCGCTCCATGCCCAACGGCCGCCCCGGCAAGGTCTGGACCCCGGGCCGGGTCGACGTCATCGACCGCCTCGACGCCGAGGGCCTGCTGCCCGCGATCACCTTCATCTTCAGCCGGGCCGGCTGCGAGGCCGCCGTCCAGCAGTGCCTCTCCTCCGGCCTGCGGCTGAACAAGGACGGCGACCGCGCCCTGGTCCGCGCCTTCGTCGAGGAGCGCTGCGCCGACATCCCCGACGAGGACCTCCACGTCCTCGGCTACTTCGAGTGGCTGGACGGGCTGGAGCGCGGCATCGCCGCCCACCACGCCGGCATGCTGCCCCGGTTCAAGGAAGTGGTCGAGGAGCTGTTCGTGAAGGGCCTGGTCAAGGCCGTCTTCGCGACCGAGACCCTGGCCCTGGGCATCAACATGCCCGCGCGCTCGGTGGTCATGGAGAAGCTCGTCAAGTGGAACGGCGAGACCCACGCCGACATCACCCCCGGCGAGTACACCCAGCTCACCGGCCGGGCCGGGCGGCGCGGCATCGACGTCGAGGGCCACGCCGTGGTGCTCTGGCAGCGCGGCCTCGACCCGGAGGCCCTGGCCGGCCTCGCCGGCACCCGCACCTACCCGCTGAAGTCCTCGTTCCGGCCGTCCTACAACATGGCCGTCAACCTGGTCTCCCAGTTCGGGCGGCACCGTTCGCGGGAACTCCTGGAGACGTCCTTCGCGCAGTTCCAGGCCGACCGCTCGGTGGTCGGCATCGCCCGCCAGGTCCAGCGCAACGAGGAGGGGCTGGAGGGCTACCGCGAGTCGATGACCTGCCACCTCGGCGACTTCGACGAGTACATGGAGCTGCGCCGGAAGCTCAAGGACCGCGAGAACGAGCTCGCCCGCGAGGGCAGCAGCCAGCGTCGCGCCGCCGCCGTCGAGTCCATCGAGCAGCTCAAGCCCGGCGACGTCATCCACGTCCCCACCGGGAAGTTCGCCGGCCTCGCCCTCGTCCTCGACCCGGGTCTGCCGCCGGACCGCCGCTCGCCGCGCGGCGGGCCGCGCCACCCCGACTTCCAGGACGGGCCGCGCCCGGTGGTGCTCACCGCCGAGCGGCAGGTCAAGCGGCTCGCGATGATCGACTTCCCGCACCCGGTCGTCGCCATGGACCGGCTGCGCATCCCCAAGTCCTTCAACCCGCGCAGCCCGCAGTCCCGGCGCGACCTCGCCTCGGCGCTGCGCACCAAGGCCGGCCACCTGGAGCCCGAGCGGTTCCGCAAGGGCCGCGCGGCCGCCGCCGACGACGCGGAGATCACCCGGCTGCGCGCCGCCCTGCGCCAGCACCCCTGCCACGGCTGCGACGAGCGCGAGGACCACGCCCGCTGGTCCGAGCGCTACCACCGGCTGCACCGCGACACCGAGCTGCTGGAGCGCCGGATGCGCTCCCGCACCCACACCATCGCGCGCACCTTCGACCGGGTCTGCGGGCTGCTCACCGACCTCGGCTACCTCAGCGGCGACACCGTCACCGAGGACGGCAAGCGGCTCGGCCGGCTCTACGGCGAGCTCGACCTGCTCGCCTCCGAGTGCATCCGCGAGGGCGTCTGGAGCGGCCTCGCCGCCGCCGAACTCGCCGCCTGCGCCTCGGCGCTGGTCTACGAGGCCCGCCAGTCCGACGACGCCACCGCCCCCCGGGTCCCCGAGGGCGGCGCGAAGGAGGCGCTCGGCGAGATGGTCCGCATCTGGGGCCACCTCGACGCGCTGGAGGAGCAGCACCGGATCAACACCGCCGAGGGCGTCGGCCAGCGCGAGCCCGACCTCGGCTTCGCCTGGGCCGCCTACCGCTGGGCCCTCGGCCACTCGCTGGACCAGGTCCTGCGCGACGCCGACATGCCGGCCGGCGACTTCGTCCGCTGGACGAAGCAGCTGATCGACGTCCTGGGCCAGATCCAGGACGCGGCGGGCGAGGACGCCGAACTGCGCAAGACCGCCCGCAAGGCGGTCGACGGCCTGCGCCGCGGCATCATCGCGTACTCCTCCGTCGGCTGAGCCGCTCGGAGCCAGGACGCCGACGGCCCCCGCCCCGTGCGGGGGGCCGTCGGCGTTCCGGGTTTCAGGAGGACCGGTCGAGGAGCCGGAGGCGGCTGAGGGTGCGGTTGATGTCCAGCGGGAGCGAGTCGCCGCCGAGGGCGTCGGCCAGGGGCGACTCGGCGACGAGGTGGAGGCGGGCGTCGCGGTCGTGGAGGACGTCGACGAGGTTGGCGAAGCGCTGGGCGCTGTCGCGGTCGGCCGAGGACAGCCGGGGCAGGCCGGCCAGCACCCAGGAGTCGAAGCGGTCGGCCAGGGCCAGGAAGTCGATGGTGGAGGTGCGCGCGCCGCACAGTTCCTGGAAGTCGAACCAGACCAGCCCGTCGCGCACGGCGCGGGCGGTGACGGCGCGCCCGCCGACGTCGAGCTGCCGGCGCTCGTCGGCCGAGGGCGGTTCGAGTCCGGCCGCGCGGAGCTGCGCCGGGGTGCCGGGGCAGAGGTAGCGACCGGTCCCGAACCGTGAACGGGCGCCCCCGGAGGGGCGGTCGGTGCGGTAGTCGCGCGGTCCGGTGACCTCGACGATGTCCAGCGAGGCTTCGAGGAGCCGGATGGTCGGCTCGAACATGTGGTGGTGGACCGGGTTCGGCAGCAGGCCGGCCGGCGGGTAGTTCGACGTCGCCACCAGGGTGGTCCCGCGGTCGAACAGCGAGCCGAGGACCCGGCCCATCATCATGGCGTCGCCCGGGTCGTGCACATGGAACTCGTCGAAGAACAGCAGCCGGCAGTCGCCCAGGAGCTCCGCCACGGCGAGGTCGCAGGCGTCGCGCTCCCGGCGGTGGCGCGCGTACACCGCGTGGAACTCCCGGAAGAACTCGTGGAAGTGCACCCGCCGCTTGCGGGGGAGCGGCAGGGCCTCGTAGAACACCTCGGTCAGCCAGCTCTTGCCCCGGCCGACCGGCCCCCAGACGTAGAGGCCGCGCGGCGGCGGTCCGGCGAAGAAGCGCCGGCGCCCGGTGAGCTCCGCCCCCAGCCGGGCGAGCCGTGCGGCGGCGGCCCGCTGCGCGTCGTCGAGCGCGAACCCGGCCTCCCCGGCCGCCTGTTCGAAGGTGTCCAGCATCTGTGTGCCCCCCGGTACCGGAACATGACGGACCGCCAGGTCATGGGGCGGCCCGACATGATCATTTCAGAGCGGGGTCCGCGCCGGAAGTCGGGCCGGTCGACTTCCGGCGCGAGTGCGGGCGCGAGTGCGGACGCGTGACGCCGGCCGGCTCAGGCCGGGGGCGGGCCGGCCGCGTCGAGGCGGTGGACCAGGGCGCGGAGGGCACGGAGTTCACGGGCGAGGGCCTCGGCCCCGGCGGTGGTGAGGGTGACCCAGGTGCGGGGGCGGCGGCCGGCGTAGCCCTTGTTCACCGCGACCAGGCCGGAGTCCTCCAGCACCTTCAGATGGCGGGAGAGGTTGCCGTCGGTGAGGCCTAGCTCCTGCTTGAGGAAGGCGAAGTCGACGCTCTCGGCCTCGCGGGCGACCGCCAGGATGCCCAGCCGGACCCGCTGATGGACGGTGTCGTCCAGGGCCAGGGTCGGGTGCTGCTCCTCGGGCTCGTCCGCGACGTTCATGGGGTGACCGTACGGGATGCGGCGGGCGCACGACGCTCGGCGGCCCACCGGGCCAGGCCGGCGACCAGCAGGAGCCCGGCGAGCAGCAGGGCCTTCGACCGGGGGCCGTCGAGCCACGGAAGCCGGGTGCCGTCCCCGGACTCGCCGAGGAGGACGGTGAGCAGCACGGTGTGGACGAGGCCCGTGCCGGCCACCAGCGGGCTGCGTTCGGTGAAGCCGAGGACCAGCAGGCCGAGGCCGACCACGTACCAGGGCGAGGCGTAGTCGTTCCCGAGGAGGGAGGGCGAGAACGGCATCCGGTCGACGAGGACCAGTGTGACCACGACGGCGGTGACCACGACGGCGGCCGCGGCCGTGGCACCGAGCCAGGCGCCGCGGTGCGGGACGATGCCGCGGGCCTCACCGCGCCGCCGGTACCAGCGGGCCAGGGCGAACCACGCCAGCGGCAGCAGGGCGAACCAGATCCCCCAGGCCAGGAGGCGCAGGATCGCACCGTCGAAATCGCTGGTCACGCAAGGGCTGTCGGGCGCGCCGTGCTGCACGCAGAGGTCGTTGTACTCCGCGTAGGCGAAGGCCGGGTACGAGGTGACGGTCCGCCCGGTGGCGCCGAAGTTGTAGGCCTCCCGCGCGATCGGGACGGCCGCCAGGGCCAGCAGCCCGAAGCCGAGCAGCGGAACGCCCGCGCCGCTCAGCCGGCGGCGGGCCCGGGCGCTCAGCCCCTCCGTCGCGGCGAGCAGGCCGGCCGGGTCGTCGCGGTGCAGTGTGTCCATGGTCCACCCCTGGTGACGTCGTGTCAGTGGCTGTACTTTGCATCGCAAAGTACATTGCAGTCAAGAGTTCACGTGATGGCAAAGCAAAGGGCCCGTCGCGCGGTGCGACGGGCCCGGAGGCGGGGGAGGGGCGGGGGTCAGCGGGCGGCGAGGGTCTCCAGGAGGCGGTCCAGGGAGGTGCCGAGGCCCCAGCGGGTGGCGAGGTGCTCCAGGGTCATCGGGTCGAGCGGCTCGCGGGGGAGGGCGGGGTCGAACGCGGGCAGCGGGGCGTCGGTGGCGACCCGGACCACGGTGGGTGCCACGTCCAGGTAGGGCGCGGCCTCCACGATGTTGCGGCGCCGGGCCGGGGTGAGCGCGGAGCCGATGTCCTGGGCGGCGGCGCGGATGCCGGCGAGGTCGCCGTACTCGTGGATCAGCTGGGCCGCCGTCTTCTCGCCGATGCCCTTGACGCCGGGCAGGCCGTCGCTCGGGTCGCCGCGCAGGGCGGCCAGGTCGGCGTACTGGGCGCCGCCCACGCCGTACTTCTCCCGGAGCAGCGCGTCGTCGGTGACCTGCAGGTTGCCCATGCCCTTGACGGGGTAGAGCACGGTGATCCCGCGGGCGTCGTCGACCAGCTGGAACAGGTCCCGGTCGCCGGTGACGATCTGCACCGGCCCGGAGGCGCGCGCCGTCAGGGTGCCGATCACGTCGTCCGCCTCGTAGTCGGCGGAGCCGATCCGGGCGATGCCGAGCGCGTCCAGCACCTGCTCGATCACCGGGACCTGCGGGGCGAGGGTGTCCGGCACCTCCTCCGCGCCGTCCTCGGCGGCCTCGGCGACCCGGTGGGTCTTGTAGGAGGGGATGAGGTCCACCCGCCACTGCGGCCGCCAGGCGGCGTCCATGCAGGCGACCAGCTGGTCGGGCCGGTGGTCGTGGACCAGCCGGGCGATGAAGTCCAGCAGGCCCCGGACGGCGTTGACCGGCTCACCCTGCGGCGAGCGCAGGGTGTCCGGTACGCCGAAGTAGGCCCGGAAGTACAGGCTGGCGGAGTCGAGCAGCATCAGACGGGGTGCGGTCACGCCTCCGATCATGCCGTACCGGGCGGACAGGGACGTGCTAGTGCTTGTGCGGGCCGGCCCGGTGGACCGGGCCGTGGGCGTCGGCGCAGTGGTCGGGGGAGAGGTCGCCCGGGGTGGTGATCTGGAGCAGTGCCCCGGCCTCGTCCTCGCCGACGTGGTCGACCTGGAGCGTGCTGTGCGAGATCCCGTACTCGTCGGCGAGCCTGCGCTGCAGTTCGCGGCGGACGGCGTGGCAGTCCCCGCCGGGGGTGACCAGGATGTGGGCGGAGAGGGCCGGCTGGTTGGAGGTGATCTCCCAGATGTGCAGGTCGTGGATCTCCTCCACCAGCGGCTGGGCGACCAGCCGGTCCGCGACCGTGTCCGGGTCGATGCCCGCCGGGGCGGCTTCCAGGAAGATCCGCCCGGAGTCGCGGACCAGGCCGATGCCGGCCTTGAGCATCAGCGCCACCACGATCAGCGAGGCGATCGAGTCGGCGCGGGCGAAGCCGGTGGTCACCATGATCACGCCGGCCACGGCGGTCGCGATGAACGCGTACAGGTCGGTGAGCACGTGCTGGAAGGCGCCCTCGACGTTGAGGGAGCTGCGGTTGGCCTTGGACATGCACCAGGCGGCGGCGATGTTGACGACGATCCCGATCAGCGCCGTGACCAGGACCAGGGTGCCGGCCACCTCCGGGGGCTCGAACAGCCGGGTGATCGCCTCGTAGCCGAGCCAGGCGGAGAGGATCAGCAGCGTCACCCCGTTGGCCTGGGCCGAGAGGATCTCCGCGCGCTTGAGTCCGTAGGTGTAGCCGCCGCGGGCCGGGCGGGCGGAGAGCCGCATGGCGATCAGGGCGAGCACGATCGAGGCGGCGTCGGTGAGCATGTGCGCGGCGTCCGAGATCAGCGCCAGCGACTGGGCGGCGAAGCCGACCACCACCTCGCCGGCCATGAACACCACGATCAGCGCGAGCGCGCTCAGCAGCCACCGGCGGTCGGCGTCGGCGGCCACGCCGTGCGCATGCCCGCCGTGGCCGCCCCGGCCCCCGTGCTTGTGGTCATGCTCATGATCATGCTGGGAGTGCTCGTGGCCGGCCATCGAAGTCCTCTCCTGGAGCCCATGAACGCGTGGGGGTAAGGGGCGACATCCGTGACCGCCCCGCACCCGAAGTGAACCGCACATCGAACGAAGATCCAAAGGCTGCATTGGAGACCGTTGTCATTGCCGCGTCGTAACCCTCGTGGGGTATCGTCCCGCTGCCGTTGACCAGGGGAGAAGCGCATGAGGCCGGACGGACGCACCGCGGGGACCGAACGGGTGGTCGGCCTCGGCACGATCGCCCGCGAGTGGGGCCGGATCGGGATCACCGGGTTCGGGGGGCCGCCCGCGCACATCCTGCTGCTGCGCAGGCTCTGCGTGGAGCGGCGGCGGTGGCTGACGCCCGAGGAGTTCGAGGACGGCATCGCGGCCACCAACCTGCTGCCGGGACCGGCCTCCACCCAGCTCGCCGTGCTGACCGCGTGGCGGCTGCGCGGCGCGCCCGGTGCGCTGGTCGGCGGGGTCTGCTTCATCGGGCCCGGGCTGGTGCTGATCCTCGCGCTCGCGGCGCTGTTCCTGGCCGGCGACCCGCCGCTGTGGGTGCTCGGCGCGGCGGCCGGCGCCGGGGCGGCCGTGCCGGCGGTCGCGGTGCAGGCGGCCACCGCGCTGGTCCCGGCCAGCCTCGGCCGGATGAGCCGGGGTCGGGGTGCCCGCGCCCGCTGGGCGGGGTACGCGCTCGCCGGGGCGGTGGCGGCGGTGCTGACCGGGCCCTGGCTGGTGCTGGTCCTGATCGCCGCCGGACTGGCCGAGATCGCCGTCCGGGGTGGAAGGGGCGGAAGGGGCGACCGGGGGAACGGGGAGAACCGGGGGACGGGCGGATCGGGCGTTCGGGCCGGGCTGCCGCTCGCCGCCGGTCCGCTCACCCTGGGCGGGCTCGGCGTGCTCGGGGCGGTGGCCTGGGTGGCGTTCAAGGTGGGCGCGCTCTCCTACGGGGGAGGGTTCGTGATCATCCCGCTGATGCGGGACGACGCGGTCAACCGCTACCACTGGATGACCGACGGACAGTTCCTCAACGCCGTCGCCCTCGGGCAGGTCACCCCCGGGCCGGTGGTGCACACCGTCGCGGCGGTCGGCTACGCGGCCGCCGGACTCGGCGGCGGCCTGCTCGCGGCGGCGGTCGCCTTCGCGCCGTCCTTCCTCTTCGTGCTCCTCGGCGGCCGGCACTTCGACCGGCTCCGGGCCGACCGGCGGGTGCGGGACTTCCTCACCGGCGCCGGACCGGCCGTGACCGGCGCCATCGCGGGCTCGGCGCTGCCGCTGGCCGCCTCGCTCGGGTACGGCTGGCAGTGGGTCGTGCTGGCCGGGGCGCTGCTCTGGCTGGTGCTCGCCCGGCGGGGCGTGGTGCTCGCCCTGCTGGCGGCCGGCGCGGCCGGGGTGCTCGCCGTGGCCGCCGGACTGCCGCCGGCCTGAGGCTCCGGGTCGTACGGACGCCCGGGTCGCACGGGCGCTCGGCCTCCGGCGTGAACCTTGGGGGTGGGGCTCACTCGACCGGGTGAGCCCGGTTTGCGCGCCCCTGTGCGCCTGCGCCACGATCGGCACCCGTGAAGATCATCGCGGCGCGAGCCGTCCACTGGCTCTCGGAACTGGAGCCCGTCGCCGCTGAATTGATGAACCGTCATATCAATTCGGCGCGCGAGTGGTTCCCGCACCAGTACGTGCCGTGGAGCCTCGGCCGGGACTTCGACGGACCGCTCGGCGGCGAGCCCTGGCGGCCGGAGCAGTCCGCGCTCGCCCCCGCGATCCGCTCCGCCCTGGTGGTCAACCTGCTCACCGAGGACAACCTCCCCGGCTACCACTGGACCATCGGTGCGCAGACCTCCCGCGACGGCGCCTGGGGTGCCTGGCTGCACCACTGGACGGCGGAGGAGGACCGGCACGCCACCGCCGTCCGCGCCTATCTGCACGCCACCCGCGCCGTCGACCCGGTGGCCCTGGAGCGCGCCCGGGCGGCCCAGCTCGCCACCGGCACCCTCCCCCGGCCGGACGGCGTACTCGGCCTGGTCGCCTACGCCGCCGTGCAGGAGCTGGCCACCCGGGTCAGCCACCGCAACACCGGCCGGCTCAGCGGCGACCCGGTCTGCGACCGGCTGCTCGCCCGGGTCGCCCAGGACGAGAACCTGCACATGGTCTTCTACCGCGAACTGCTGCGCGCCGCACTGGAGCTGGACCCCGACGAGGTGCTCGTCCGGCTCGACGCCACGGTCCGCGCGTTCGCCATGCCCGGCCAGGGGATGCCCGGCTTCGCCGCCCTGGCGGCCGAGATCGCCGTCGCCGGCGTCTACGACCCGCGGGTCCACCACGACGAGGTGCTCGCCCCGCTGCTCCGCTCGCTGCGGGTCTTCGAACTGACCGGGCTCGGTCCGGACGGCGAGCGGGCCCGCGACGGGCTCGCCGAGCACCTCGCCCGGCTGGACGTCCGCGCCGCCCGGTTCGTCGAACGCCGGGCGCGGGCGCTCTCCGCCCGCGCCGCCCGCGACTGACCCCGCCGCCCGGGACCGACCCCGTCGCCCGCGACGGACCGCACCGCCCGCGACCCGACCCGCGTTCCCCGCCCCCGGACAGGAGAGGCACGACGACCGCATGACGACCATCATCGACAGCACCGGGACCGTCGGCACCAGCGCCGCCGCCATCGAGTTCCACTACGACCTCGGAAACGACTTCTACGCCCTCTGGCTCGACGAGACGCTCAGCTACTCCGCCGCCGTCTGGGACGGCATCGACCCCGCCGAGCCCGACGCCACGGCCCTGCCCCGCGCCCAGCGGGCCAAGCTCGACCTGCACCTCGACCTGGCCGGCGCCGCCCCCGGGGCGCGCCTGCTCGACGTCGGCTGCGGCTGGGGCGGTCTGCTCGACCGCGCCGTCCGCACCGGCCGGGCCGCCGAGGCGACCGGGCTCACCCTGTCCCGGGCCCAGCACGCCCACGTCCGGTCGCTCGGACTGCCCGGCGTCGACGTCCGGCTGGAGAGCTGGGACGCCCACCGGCCCGCGCGCCCGTACGACGGCATCGTCTCGGTCGGCGCCTTCGAGCACTTCGCCACCGCCGACATGGACGTCGCCGCCCGGCTCGCCGCCTACCGCGGCTACTTCGAGCGCTGCCACGGCTGGCTGCGGCCCGGTGCCCGGATGTCGCTGCAGACCATCGCCTACGACGGCGTGACCGGCGGCGACGGCCCGGTCGGCGCCTTCGTCGCGGCCGAGGTCTTCCCCGGCGCGGTGCTGCCCCGGCTGGGCGAGATCGTCCTCGCTAGCGACCCGTACTTCGCCGTCACCGTCGTCCGGGCCTCCGCCGAGGACTACGCCCGGACCCTGGGCGCGTGGTCCTCCCGGCTGCTGCGGGCCCGTACGGAGGCCGAGCGGCTCGTCGGCCCGGACGGCTACCACCGCTACCGCCGTTACCTGCGGGCCTGCGAGGTCACCTTCCTGCGCGGCGCGGCCACGCTCTACCGGATCGGCTTCCGGCGGCGCGACGAGCCGCTCCGGCCGGCGGGCTGAGGGCCGGCCCGGATGCGTCCCTCCGCCGCTCCCGCCGATTCGTCGCCCTTACCGGGAAGCCCCGCCGAGCCGCCGCCCGCCGGACCGTCACCCGCCGAGCTTCCGCCCGCCGAGCCACCGCCCGCCACCGTCGCCCCGGGGACTCCCGCCCCCGGGCCGGTGGGCAGGCGGCGGGCGTGGTCCGCCGTCGGGGTCGTCTGCGCCGCGCTCTTCCTGCTCGGACTCGACTTCACCGTGCTCAACGTCGCGGTCCCCGGCCTGCGCGCCGAGCTCGGCCCCACCCTCGCCGAGACCCAGTGGATCGTCGACGGCTACGCGCTCGCCCTCGGCGGCTGCGTCCTCGCCGCCGGCGCCCTCGGCGACCGGTACGGGCGGCGCCGCGCGTTCGCGGCCGGACTCGCGCTCTGCGCGCTCGCCTCGGTGGCCGGCGCGCTCGGCGACACCCCCGGGCAACTCGTCGCCGCCCGCTGCGCGACGGGCCTCGGTGCGGCGTTCTTCATGCCGGCCACGCTCTCCACCGTCGTCCATGTGCTGGACGCGCCGGAGGACCGGCGGCGGGCGATCGGCGTCTGGGCGGCGGTGGCCGGTGTCGGCGCGCTGTTCGGCCCGGTGGTCGGCGGCTGGCTGGTCGAACGGCACGGGTGGCAGGCCGCGTTCTGGCTGAACGTCCCCGTGGTGGCCGTGATCCTGGCGCTCACCCCGGTCGTCCCCGAGTCCCGCGACCCCGGGGCCCGCCCGCTGGACCGGCTCGGCGCACCGCTGTCCTGCGCCGCCCTGCTCACCCTCGTCTGGGCCTTCATCGAGGCACCGGGCCGGGGCTGGACCAGTGTCGCGGTGCTCACGGCGTTCACCGCCTCGGCCGTGCTGACCGCCCTCTTCCTGTGGCGCCAGCTCCGCTGCGCCGCGCCCATGGTGCCGCTGCGGCTGCTGCGCGGCGGACCGGTCTGGCCGGCCACGGTCAGCCTGGCGCTGATGTCCTTCGCGATGTTCGGTGCGATGTTCCTGCTCACGCTCCACCTCCAGCAGGTGCGCGGCCTCTCGGCCTGGCAGGCCGGGCTGCGGATGGTGCCGCTCTCGCTGGGGCTGGCCGTCGGTGCCGTACTGGGGCCGGTGGTCGCCCGGCACGCCGGGGCCCGGGTGCCGGTGGCCGCCGGTCAGCTGCTGATCGCCGCCGGGTTCGTCCGGCTCGGCCTCCTGGAGGCGGAGTCGGGGGACGCCCCGGTGCTGCTCTTCGAGGCGGCCGCCGGGCTCGGTGCGGGCCTGCTCGCGCCGGTGGCCACCGAGCTCGTGATGAGCGCGGTGCCGCCGGCCATGGCCGGGGTCGGTTCGGCCCTCAACGACGCCACCCGGCAGGTCGGTTCGACGCTCGGGGTGGCGGTGCTCGGCTCCGTGCTCGCCACCGTCGCGGACGGCGCCGCACCGGGCGACCGGGCCGCGTTCACCGCGGGTCTGAGCGCCGCGGCCCTGGTCGGCGGGGCGGTTGCCGCCTTGGCCGTCCTGCTCGCCTGGTTCCGGCTGCCCGGCCGCGAACCCTCGGCGGCCACCGGCCGCCCGGCCCCGGCGACACCCGGACCGGACTGAGCACCGGACTTGTCACCCCGTCCCCTTCCCCCCTCCTGAGAGGAACCCCCGTGTCCGACACCTTCGCCGTCCTGCGCGACTGCCTGGTCACCGAGTTCGACGTCCCGGCCGACCGGGTCGAGCCCGGGGCCACCCTCGCCTCGCTGGAGCTGGACAGCCTCGCCCTGGTCGAACTGTCCCTGCTGGTCGAGGAGCGGATCGGCGCGACCGTCAGCGACATCCGCCCCGAGTCCACCCTCGGCGACCTGGCCGCCCACGCGGACGCCGTCCGGGCCGCGGCGCCCGCCGCCGTCCCTGCCGCCGTCCCCGGGCCCGCTGTCGGCCCCGTCCCCGCCGCGAACACCACCCTCGCGTCGAGCGCCGTCAGTTGAGCACCGGCGGCACCGCGGACGTTCGCCGCACGGGCGGTACCCGCGTCACACCCTCCCGGGCGGTCGCCGTGACCGGGATCGGCCTGGTCACCCCCGCCGGGTTCGGTGCCGGGGCGAGCTGGGCGCGGTTGCTCGACGGCACGTCCACCGCCCGCACCGACCCCCGGCTCGCGGGGCTGGCCGTCGACTTCTCCTGCCCGGCCGAGGGCTTCGAAGCGGCCGAGCTGCTCGGCGGCCGGCTGGTCCGCAGACTCGACCGCTTCGCCCAACTCGCCGTCCTGGCCGCCCGCGAGGCCGTCGCCGACGCCGGGCTCGACCCGTCGGCCTGGGACTCCGCCCGGGTCGGCGTCGTCCTCGGCGTCAGCGCCAACAGCACCCTGACCTACGAAACGGAGTACGCCCGGCTCGCCGACGGCCGGCCCGACCTGGTCTCGCCGCTGATGCTGCCCCGCTCCATCCCGAACATGGCGGCCGGTGAGGTCGGCCTCGACCTCGGTGCCCGCGGGCCCAACCTGGTCACCAGCACCGCCTGCGCCTCCGGCACCACCGCCCTCGCCGTCGCCTGCGACCTGCTCCGGGCCGGGACCTGCGACCTCGTTCTCGCCGGCGGCACCGACTGCCCGCGCGCACCGATGGTGGCCACCGCCTTCGACCGGCTCGGCGCGCTCTCCCGGCGGCGCCACGACCCGGCCGGCGCCTCCCGCCCCTTCGACGCGGACCGGGACGGCTTCGTGCTCGGCGAGGGCGCGGGCGTCCTGGTACTGGAACGGGTCGCGCACGCCCGGGCGCGCGGCGTCCGGCCGCGCGCGTACCTGGCCGGCCACGGCTCCACCGCCGACGCCCACCACTTCACCGCCCCGCACCCCGGGGGCGACGGCCTGGCCCGGGCGATCCGGGCGGCCCTCGCCGACGCCGGGCTCGCCCCGCACGACATCGGGCACGTCAACGCGCACGGCACCGGCACCCGGCTGAACGACACGGCCGAGGCGGCGGCCCTGCACCGGGTCTTCCACCGGCCGCCCCCGGTCACCTCGGTCAAGGGCGCGATCGGCCACACCATGGGCGGCGCCGGGGCGATCGAGGCGGCGGTCACCGTGCTCTCCCTCCAGCACGGACTGGTCCCGCCCACCGCGAACCTCGATCGGCCCGACGAGTCCCTCGGCCTCGACGTGGTCGCCAAGGTGCCCAGACGGCTCGCCCTGGACGCCGCCGTCTCGGTCTCCAGCGGGTTCGGCGGGCAGAACGCGGCCGTCGTCCTCACCGCGGCCTGAGCCGCCGCCACCGCCTGGGCCGCCACCGCCTGAGCCATCACCGCCTCCGCCTGCTGCCGCCCCGTCGCCGTCCCCTCCCGCCTGCAGCCGTCCTCTCCAGCCTGCCGTCGTCCCGCCGCCGCCCCCGTCCCGCCCCCGGAGTCCGTCATGCCCACCCCCGCCACCCGCCGGCCGCTCGCCCGGGCCCGGCTCACCGCCGCCCGCCTCTACCAGCGGCTGGTGATGAGCCGCCCGCCCGCCGACTGGACCGTCCCGACGGCCGACGGCCGCTACGGCCCGGCCGATCCCGCCGACCCCCGGCCGCTCACGCTGCTGATGCTCGGCGACTCCCTGGCCCGGAGCTTCGGCGCCGGCCGGCCCGAGGAGACCCTCGGCGCCAGGCTCGCCCAGGCCCTCGGCGAGCACCTCGACCGCCCCGTCGACCTGCGGGTCCTCGCCCGGGTCGGCGCCACCACGGCGGCCCTGCGGCAGCAGGTCGGCCGCGCCGACCGGATCCGGCCCGGCCTCGCGGTGCTGATCGTCGGCGGCAACGACGTACTCCTCCCGCTCCCGCTCGGCCGCGCCGCCCGCCGGTTCGCGCTGGTGCTCCAGCGGCTCCGCGACACCGGCTGGCACCCGGTCGTCGTGCCCTGCCCCGACCCCGGCCACGCCCCGGGGTTCCGCGCCCCGGCCCGCCTCCTCGGCGGACCCCGCTCCCACCGCCTGGCCCACCGTCAGACCCGGGCCGCCGAACGCGCCGGAATCCCGGTGGCCGTCTCCTCCGGTCCCGAGTTCCGCGACCGGGCCGACCACCTCCTCGGCCCCGACGGCGTCCACCCGTCCCCCCGGGGCTACGCCGAACACGCCGCCCGGATGCTCCCCGCGCTCCTCGCCGCCGCCGCGGCCCTCCCCGCCCCGACCCCCGTCGCCCTGTAGCGCACGGCCGGGGCGCGCCGCGAAGGACCCGCGGCACGCCCCGGCCCGGAGGGGAACTACCCGACCTCCACCGGCTCCAGCTGCAGCGACCGCGCCGCCGTCGCGGCCCGCACCAGCGCCCGCATCACCCGCAGGTCCTCGCCCTGCTCCGGATGCCACTGCACCCCGAGCGTGAAGCCCGGCCCCTCCACCGCCTCCACCGTGCCGTCCGGCGCGTGCGCGCCCACCCGCAGCCCGGTCCCCAGCCGGTCCACCGCCTGGTGGTGGAAGGTCGGCACCGTCAGCTCCGGCTCCGGCAGCAGCCCGCCCAGCAGCGTCCCCGGCACCGGCCGCACCACATGCGTCCCGTACCGGCCGGGCGAGCCCCCGTGCACGTCCACGTCCACCACGTCCGGCAGGTGCTGGATCAGCGTGCCCCCGCACACCACGTTGAGCACCTGCATGCCCCGGCAGATCCCCAGCAGCGGCATCCCGGCCGCCAGCGCCGCCCGCAGCAGCGCCGACTCCCAGACGTCGCGCTCGACCGTGTCGACGTCGGTCAGCGGGTGCGGCGGCTGCCCGTAGTAGGCGGGGTCGATGTCCGGTCCGCCCGCGACGACCAGGGCGTCCATCCGGGCGAGCACCTCCGGCGCGCGCTCGGGGGCATCGGGCGGCAGGAGCACCGCGATCCCGCCCGAACTCTGTACATAGGCGGTGTAACGCTCGGGCACCAGGGCCACCCGACGGTCCCGCCAGTCGCTCCAACTCGCGTCCACCAGATAGGTGCTGACGCCGACAATAGGCCTGCGATCCATGGCGCGCATTCTCCTCCCGTCCCGCCCGATCACCCGTCAACCTCGCGCCTCGGCGCGCCACACCCGCCCGCCCTCTTCCGTGCTGTCGGCGCCAGGCCGTACGGTTCGCTGTGACCGCTCGGTCTCGCTCCGTGATCGAGGAAGAGGAGGAGGGCGTCCGCCATGTCCGACCGCACCACCGCACCCGGGGCCGCCGGGCCCGGCACCCCCCGTCGGCGCGCCCCGCTCACCCTCGACGAGCTGCGCGCGCTGGTCGACGCGGGCGAGGTGCACACCGTCGCCCTGGCCTTCACCGACATGCAGGGCCGGCTCCAGGGCAAGCGCTTCGCCGCCGGCTTCTTCCTCGACGAGGTGGCCGAGCACGGCGCCGACGCCTGCGAGTACCTGCTGGCCGTCGACGTCGAACTCAACACGGTGGACGGCTACGCGCTCTCCTCCTGGGAGACCGGCTACGGCGACTTCGCCATGCGCCCCGACCTGTCGACCCTCCGCCTGACCCCCTGGCAGCCCGGCACCGCCCAGGTCACCGCCGACCTGGCCGGCCGCGGCGGCCAACCGGTCGCCGCCGCGCCCCGCCAGCTGCTGCGCCGCCAGATCGCCCGCCTCGCCGAGTACGGCCTGGCCGCCGACATCGGCACCGAGCTGGAGTTCCTGGTCTTCCGCGACACCTACGAACAGGCCTGGCAGGGCGGCTACCGCGGCCTCACCCCGGCCAACCTCTACAACGTCGACTACTCGCTGCTGGGCACCGCCAGGGTCGAGCCGCTGCTCTCCCGGATCCGCACCGAGATGGCCGGCGCGGGCCTGGTGGTGGAGTCCGCCAAGGGCGAGTGCAACCTCGGCCAGCACGAGATCGCCTTCCGCTACGCCGACGCGCTCACCACCTGCGACCAGCACAGCGTCTACAAGACCGGTGCCAAGGAGATCGCCGCCCAACTCGGCTGCGCGCTCACCTTCATGGCCAAGTACGACCAGCGCGAGGGCAACAGCTGCCACATCCACCTGTCGCTGCGGGACGCGGTCGGCGCCCCGGCGTTCGCCGCCGCCGACGGCCGGATGACCGACACCATGCGGCACTTCCTGGCCGGGCAGCTGCTCGCGCTGCGCGAGTTCACCCTGCTGTACGCGCCGAACATCAACTCCTACAAGCGGTACCGCCCGGGCTCGTTCGCGCCGACCTCGGTCGCCTGGGGCCGGGACAACCGGACCTGCGCCTACCGGGTGGTGGGCCACGGCGCGGGCCTGCGGATGGAGAACCGGGTGCCCGGCGGGGACGTCAACCCCTACCTGGCGGTGGCCGGCATGATCGCCGCCGGCCTGCACGGCGTCCAGCAGAAGCTGGAGCTGCCCGCCCCCTGCCTGGGCAACGCCTACGCCGTCGAGGACTACGCCCGGGTGCCGGGATCGCTGCGCGAGGCCGCCGACCTGTGGGGCGCGAGCGAACTGGCCCGCACGGCCTTCGGGGACGACGTGGTCGAGCACTACCTCCACATGGCCCGGGTCGAACAGGACGCCTACGACGGCGCGATCACCGACTGGGAGCGCTACCGGTCCTTCGAGCGGATGTGAGCACCATCGACCGAGCGGATGTGAGCACCATCGACACGACCACCGCCGCCCTCGCCGAGACGGCGCCCCCCGCCTGCACCGTCCGCAACCCCGCCACCGGCGAGGTCCTCGCCACCCTGCCCGACACCACGCCCGGGCAGCTCGACGCCGTCGTGCGGCGCGCCGTCGCGGCCCAGCGCGGCTGGGCCGCCCTGGCGCCCGGCGAACGGGCCCGGCTGCTGCGGCGCTTCGCCGACCAGGTGGACGTGCACGTCCCCGAACTCGCCGCCCTGGAGGTCACCGAGGCCGGCCACACCATCGGCAACGCCACCTGGGAGGCCGGCAACGTCCGCGACCTGCTGGAGTACGCGGCCGGGGGAGTGGAGCGGCTGACCGGGCGGCAGATCCCGGTGGCCGGCGGGCTGGACGTCACCTTCCGCGAACCGGTCGGCGTGGTCGGGGTGATCGCGCCGTGGAACTTCCCGATGCCGATCGCCGCCTGGGGCTTCGCACCCGCCCTCGCGGCCGGCAACGCCGTCCTGCTCAAGCCCGCCGAGGCGACCCCGCTCACCGCCCTGCGGCTGGCCGAGCTCGCCCTCGCCGCCGGGCTGCCCGAGGGCCTGTTCCAGGTGGTGCCGGGCTCCGGGCCGGTGACCGGCCGGGCACTGGTGGACCACCCGGAGGTCCGGAAGATCGTCTTCACCGGCTCCACCCTGGTCGGCAAGGAGGTCGCCGCCCGCTGCGCGGCCCGGGCCAAGCGGGTGACCCTCGAACTGGGCGGCAAGAGCCCCAACATCGTCTTCGCCGACGCCGATCTCGCGGGCGCCGCCGACCCGATGTCCTTCCTCGACAACAGTGGCCAGGACTGCTGCGCCCGCAGCCGGATCCTGGTCCAGCGGGAGGTCCTCGACGACTTCCTGGCCCTGCTGCTGCCGGCCGTCGAGGCGGTCCGCACCGGCGACCCGGCCGATCCGCTGACCACGATCGGCCCGCTGATCTCGGCCGCGCAGGTGCGTCGGGTCGCCTCGTACGTGACGCCCGACCTGCCGGTGCTGGCCCGCGGCGCGGTCCCGGACGGGCCCGGTTTCTGGTACCCGCCGACGGTACTGGCGCCGACCCGGCCGGACGTCCCGGCGGTCACCGAGGAGATCTTCGGCCCGGTCGCGGTGGTGCTCCCGTTCGAGGACGAGGCGGACGCGCTGCGGCTGGCCAACGCCACCCGGTACGGCCTGTCCGGCTCGATCTGGACCCGCGACCTGGGCCGGGCGCTGCGGCTGGCCCGCGGGGTCGCGGCCGGGAACCTCTCGGTCAACTCGCACTCCTCGGTGCGCTACTGGACGCCGTTCGGCGGCTTCGGGGAGTCCGGGGTCGGCCGCGAGCTGGGGCCGGAGGCGCTGGCGCACTTCACCGAGACCAAGAACGTCTACATCCGCACCGACACGTAGGAGCCGCCAGTGACCCGGAACGACCCCCGGCCCCAGCACCCCCACGAGTCCCGGGAGGCCGACGGGCCGGTCTGCCGCCGGCTGGTCGGGCGCACGGCCGTGATCACCGGTGCGGGCAGCGGGATCGGCCTGGCCTCGGCCCGCCGGCTCGCCGCCGAGGGCGCCCGGGTGGTCTGCGCCGACATCGACGAGACCGCGGGCAAGCTGGCCGCCGAGGCGGTCGGCGGCCTGTTCGTGCACACCGACGTGACCGACCCGGCGATGGTCGAGGCGCTCTTCGACGAGGCCTACGAGACCTTCGGCAGCGTGGACGTCGCCTTCAACAACGCCGGCATCTCGCCGCCGGAGGACGACTCGATCCTCACCACCGGGCTGGACGCCTGGCGCCGGGTCCAGGAGGTCAACCTGACCTCGGTCTACCTGTGCTGCCGGGCCGTGCTGCCGTACATGCGCCGGCACGGGCGGGGTTCGATCATCAACACCGCGAGCTTCGTGGCCCGCATGGGCGCGGCGACCTCGCAGATCTCGTACACCGCGTCCAAGGGCGGGGTGCTGGCGATGTCGCGCGAGCTGGGCGTGCAGTTCGCCCGGGAGGGCATCCGCGTGAACGCGCTCTCCCCGGGGCCGGTGGACACCCCGCTGCTGCGCGAGCTGTTCGCCGCGGACCCGGAGCGGGCGGCCCGCCGGCTGGTGCACATCCCGCTCGGCCGCTTCGCCCGGCCGGAGGAGATCGCGGCCGCGGTCGCCTTCCTCGCCAGCGACGATTCCTCGTTCATGACGGCCGGCGAGTTCCTGGTGGACGGCGGGATCTCCGGCGCCTACGTCACGCCGCTCCACGGCTCCGGGGCGTGACCCGTCGGTTGCCCGGGAGTGCCCCGGGAGTGCCCCGGGGTGTGATCGGAAAGACACGTTCCGGGCCTCCGGAGGGGTCGCTCCCGCCTTCTCACCGTAATCTCATCGAAAAGGGCCGGAATTCGGGGTCCAGCTGATTTCGCGCTTATCCGGCTGCCTTTAGATTCTCTGTCGTGAGTGAGCAGATCCCCGCCGGGTGGTACCCGGACCCGAAGGACATCACCAGCGACCCGCGACCCCAGCGCTGGTGGGACGGCAAGGGCTGGACGGCCAGCACCCGGCCCGCACCCTCGGACGCGCCGCCGCCGGAGGCCCCGGCGGCCGACGCTCCGGGGCCGGAGGAGACCGCCGAGACCCGAGTGCTGGAGGGGGAGGTGCTGGAGGGCGGACCGTCGGTCCGCTACCCGGAGCCGCCGCCCTTCGGCACCGCCTACGGTTCGCCGCCGCCCCCACCGCCGAAGCGGCGGCGCAAGCCGTCCAAGCTCGTGATCGCGGCCACCGTGGCGGCCGTGCTGGGCCTGGGCGTCGGCTCGGGCATCACCTATCTGGCGATGGACGACCACGGCGACCGGCACCACAGCGCGCGCCCGGCGGTTCCGCCCGGCGGCAATGGAAACGGCAATGGGAACGGCAACGGCAACGGCGGCCCGTGGCGCGGTCTGCCGGACTTCGGCGACCCGGGCGGCAACGGCGGTAACAACAACGGCGGCAACAACGGCGGCCAGGGCAACGGCAACGGCGGCCGGGGCAACGGCAACGGTGGCCAGGGCAACGGCGGTCAGGGTAATGGCGGCCAGGGCAACGGGAACGGCAACGGCGGCCGGGGCAACGGCGCCAACAGCACCCAGGCCATCGACGCGGTGAACCGGCTGGTCCTGTCCATCCCCTCGGGCTGGGAGGGCGGCACCACCCGGGACGGCTTCGCCCTGATGACCATCGGCTCCTACGACTGCGAGGGCGGCGGCAGCTGCTCGCTGGGCGGTGCCAACACCGGCCGGATCGACGGCGCCGGCACCGACGTCCAGGCGGCGGCCAAGGCCGACATCGACAAGGCGGTGAAGGACTCCTACAACGAGGTCCTCTCGCACCAGGAGCTCAAGTCCGAGGCGGTCAAGGTCGACGGCCGGGACGGCTACCTGGTCCGCTGGAAGGTGGACGCCGCCAAGGGCAACGACGGCTATGTGCAGACGGTGGTCTTCCCGTCCGCCGACGGCAAGTCGCTGGTCTCGGTGCACTTCGGCTTCGACATCGCCGACAAGGCGCCGGACGTCGCGGCGATGGACACCATCCTCAAGGGCATCACCGACTACAGCGGCAAGCTGCCCGCGATCCCGGGCTTTCCCGGCGGCCAGGACGGCGGCGGTACCGGCACTTCCAACACCTGATCGCGGCAGTCGCCCCGGGCCCCGACACGGGCCCCGGGGCGCGGCCCGCACGATTGGCTCACGCACGGCGGCGGCCCGCCCGGAACGTTCCGGGCGGGCCGCCGCCGTACCGCAACGGGTGGATCGGCCGGGGCAGGCGCCGAACGGGGGTTCGGGCACGGCGCCGCCCCGGCTTCCGGCGGTCAGCCGTCGTGTCGAACAGCCTCGACCCGACGGCGCCGGAGCACCATGGCGGCCCAGCCGAGGCCGATCGCGGCAGCGCCGGTGAGCAGCATCGGCCCGGTGGCCGAACCGCCGCCGACCGCGGCGCTGTCGGCCGCGACGACCTTGCCGGCCGGCTCCTCGGCGTTGCCGCCGTGTCCGTGGTGGGCCACGGTGGACTTGGACTGGCCGGCGGCGATCTGCGCCTCGCTGGGCGCGGCCGGGGCCTGGGCGGTGAGCGCGGAGACCGCCTCGGTGAGCGAGGTGCCCTTGCCGAAGTCGACGTCCGAGCAGCTGTAGAACGCCTCCGGGCTGTCGGTGCGCTGCCACACCATGTAGAGCAGCTGACGGCCGGTGCGCTGCGGCAGGGTGCCGCTGTAGTTGTAGTAGCCGTTGTCCGAGGTGCGCTGGGTCGGCACCTGGGCGACCGTCACCGGGTCGAGGTCGGACCACTTCAGCGGCTGGGTCGGGTTCCAGCTCTGCTTGGTGATGTAGATGGTCTGGTTGCCCTGGTGCGGGGCGGTGACCCGGAACTTGAAGTCGATCTTTCCGGCGGTGACCGCGGTGGCCGGCCAGTCGGCGCGCGGCAGGTCCAGGGCCTTGTACTTGTCGCGGCCGGCGGAGCAGAGCTTGCCGTCCGGGATCAGCGCCTGGTGGTTGCCGGCGGCGTTGGCGAGGTTGACCTCGTTCCAGTCGTACAGCGGCTGGGTGCCGCTCAGCGCGACGAGGTCCTTGCAGATCTGCGACTTGGGGGTCTCCGGACCCTCGGCGTAGCAGGCCGCGACCCGGCTGACCGGGTTGGTCACGGTGCCGTGGGCGCCGGCCGTGCCGATGCCGGCCGCCGAGACGGAGAGGAACGCGGCGCCGATGACGCCGACGGACAGGGCAGTGCGCTTCATGGACATGGGGTGGGGACTCCTTGACCGTGTACCGGGCCGAGGTTGTGGGGGAGTGCCGGGCACGTCTGCCCGAGGGGCCGGTCGACCCGGCGGTCCGGTCCCTGGGCTGAGCGTATGATTGGACTAGACCAGCTGGCAATAGCCCGCTGTGGGCCACTTTTTGACGGAATGTAGCCCGCCGAACAGCGCAAAGGCCCGACGGGGCGCCGTAGTTAGGCATCCCATCGGGCCTTCTTAAGGTCCGGCCAAGGTTCCGGGGTCCGGTGGCCGGGAGGAGTCAGTCCTTCGCGGTCGGCCGGAACTGGTTGTTGTTGGTGATGGTGCCCGCCTGGACCACGGATCCGTGGATCGTCCCGTGGCTGATCTCGTTGTGCACGGTGGTCCCGGGCTGCTGCGCCCGCGGCGCGAACTCCCGCAGCAGGGACTCCAGCTCCTCCGCCGCCCGCGGGTCCTCGCGCAGCAGCCGCCGGAGCCGGTTGCGCAGCTCGGCCGCCTGGTCGCCGACCAGCTCGGCGTCGCCGTCCGCCCGGACCACCTCGACCCGGATCTCCTCCAGCTCGGCCGACACCTCCTCGGCGTTCCGGCCCCGCCCGAAGAGCGCGGCCAGACGCGAACGGGCCTGCGCCCACGCCTCGGTGGCCATCAGCCCGACCACCGTCGTGGCCCCCGTCGTCACCAGCTGCGCGATCTCGGCCTCCACGGCCTCCCCCTCCGTCGGTGCGATCCGCGTCCCACGGTAGTGGAACCGCGGTCCGGAGGGGACGGAACGGCGCGGGCCGCCACCCGGCTCAGAGGAAGGTGTGCCCCTCGCCCCGGTAGGTCGGCACGGTGCGCACCACCCGGTCGCCCTCCACCAGGTGCAACTCCGGGAAGCGCTCGCAGAGTTCCCCCGCCTTGGCGTGCCGGAACCAGACCCGGTCGCCGATCAGCAGATCGTCCGCGGCGGCGCCGAGCAGCGGCGTCTGCACCTCGCCGGCCCCCTCCATCGGGTCGTAGCGCAGCCCGGTCGGCAGGTACGGCACGGGGGAGCGGTCCGGGCCGGCCGCGCCGGACGCCGGGTAGCCGCCGCCCAGCACCGTCACCACGCCGAGCCCGGGCCGACGGACCACCGGCTGGCCGAACAGGGCGGCCGGCCGGCCCCGGAACGACCGGTAGTTGTCGAACAGTCGCGGCTGGTACAGCCCGGAGCCGGCCGCCACCTCGGTCACCGCGCGCTCGGCCACCGTCGACTCGACGCTGCCGGTCCCGCCGCCGTTGACGAACTCCAGCTCGGCCACCCGGCGCACCAGCCGGACCGTCGCGGCCCGCCGCTCGGCCAGCTCGGTCCGGGCCCGGGCCTGCATCAGCCGGATCAGTCCGGAGCGCACGGGCCGCCCGGGCACCGCGTCGCCCACGCCGGCGACGTGCCCCTCGTAGGCCATCAGCCCGACCACCCGGAAGCCCCGGCGGCGCTGCACCAGCTCGGCGAAGGCGGCCACGTCCTCGGGGGTGCGCAGCGGCGAGCGGCGGGCGCCGACCCGGACCCGGCCGCCGAGCAGGTGCAGCGCGGTGTCCAGTTCGAGGCAGACCCGCACCTCGGCGGAGCCGGCCCGGGCCGCGTCGACCAGGTCCAGCTGGGCCGGGTCGTCCATGACCACGGTGACGGCGGCGGCCAGCTCCGGGTCGGCGGTCAGCTCGGCGAAGCCGGCGCGGTCGCTGGAGGGGTAGGCGAGCAGGATGTCGCGCAGGCCGGTGCGGGCCAGCCAGAGCGACTCGGCGAGGGTGAAGCCCATCACCCCGGCGAAGCCCTCCACGGCCAGGACCCGCTCCAGCAGGGCGCGGCAGCGCACCGACTTGCTGGCCACCCGGACCGGCTTGCCGCCGGCCCGGCGCACCAGGTCGGCCGCGTTGGCGTCGAAGGCCGCCAGGTCGACGACGGCCACCGGGCCGTCCAGATGGGCGGTGGCCCGGTCGTACCGGGCGCGGTCGGCGGCCGGGGAGGGCGCCGGCGGTGCGCCGGTCGGGCGGGCGGACGCGGTGCGGGCAGCGGCTTCGGGCGTGGCCATGGGCGCAGCGTGCCACACCCGCGCTACCCGCCGGTAGGGGTTGGACGGGGGACCTTCGGGCGGGTGCCCCGAACGGGGGCTCCGGACGGGACCTTCGGTCCGCGCGGGGCGGCCGCACGGTGGCATAGGGTCGGCGGGTGGACCGCAACGACTTCCCGAACCCGGCCTTCGTCGGCAAGAGCATCCCCGACCCCGGCTTCTCCGGCGACGACGGCACCGCGGACCCGGCGCTGACCGCCGCGCTCAACCGCTGGACGCAGGACCCCGCCGCCGAGCCGCAGGTGCTGGCGGCGCTGACGCCCACCCGGCTGATGGTGCCGATCGTGGCGATCCTCGGCGAGGTCGAGGTGGACGAGCACGGGCACAAGCACGACAAGAGCAGCGACATGGCCGTCCCGCTGGTCGAGGCCGCCGACGGCCGGCGCGCCCTGCCGGCCTTCACCTCCCTGGAGTCGCTGGCGCGCTGGCGGGCCGACGCCCGCCCGGCGCCGGTGGCCGCGCCGCAGGCCGCCATGGTCGCCTTCTCCGAGCGCGCGGACACCCTGCTGCTGGACCCGGCCGGGCCGGTGCCGTTCCTGCTGTCCGGGGCCCGGCTGCGCGCCCTGGCGGAGAACCGGCCGTACCTGGCGCCGACCGCCGACCCCGAGGTGCGGGAGGCGGTGCGGGCACTGCTGGCCGCGGAGCCGCAGGTGGTCGCCGGGGTGCTGGCGGCGGCCGAGGACTCGGACGGCGTGCTCGCGGTGGTCCTGGACCCGGAGCTGGACCGGACCGGGATGCAGGAGGCCGCGCAGCGGGTGGGCCGGGCGGTGGCCACCGACCCGGTGCTGCGGGTCCGGCTGGACCTGGGGCTGGACCTGGCGGTCCTCCCGGCCGGCGCGAGGCTGCCCGGCGAACCGCTCTACCGGCGCTGACGACGGACGGCGGGGAGCATCGTCACGTGACGATGCTCCCCGCCGTCGTGGGCGCGTCTCAGGAGTAGACCGGCCCGGTGAACTTCTCGCCCGGGCCCGAGCCCGGGGCGTCCGGGACGATCGAGGCCTCACGGAAGGCCAGCTGCAGCGAGCGCAGGCCGTCCCGCAGCGGCGCCGCGTGGAAGTTGCTGATCTCCGGGGCGCCGGCGGTGACCAGCCCGGCCAGCGCGGTGATGAGCTTGCGGGCCTCGTCGAGGTCCTTGTCCTTCTCGCCGCCCTCGGCGAGTCCGCACTTGACGGCGGCGGCGCTCATCAGGTGCACCGCGACGGTGGTGATCACCTCGACGGCCGGGACCTCGGCGATGTCCCGGGTGAGGTCGTCGAAGCCGATCGCCTCGTCGTCCGCGGCGGGGTTCTGGATGGGCTCGCTGCTCAAGGGGGGCTCGTTCCGTCGTGCCGGTGTCCGTACAGAGGGAGCGTACAAGCCGGGCCGGGCGGGGGCGGAATGGCGTTCGATCCCCCGGGGCTGTATGCTTCGAGACTGACCGGCCAGGCCTCCCCAGGGAAGCCCGGCCAGCAAGAGGAGGCTCCACCCAGGAGGCCCGAGAGGGCAACCGCGAAAGTCTCCCACCCGAGCGGCCTCGCGGTCGACGGGTCCGGTCCGCGACGGGCGCCCAGCGCCGACAGTCGCCGCAGCACCCCTCACCGGGTGCCGCCCCCGGTTGTGTGGAGCCCCGCTTGTACCGAGCGGGGCTTTTTTCGTGTCGCGGTGTGGGCGCAGGGATCCACAGCGCAGCACGAATGAAGCCCCGCCCAGTGGTCGAGTCCACTACGTGCGACCGCCGTCCGACGGCCGCATCGCAGAAGGTGCAACCGAGGAGGCCCCATCAGCACCGAGCCCCGCATCAACGACCGGATTCGCGTCCCCGAGGTGCGACTCGTCGGTCCCAGCGGCGAGCAGGTCGGCATCGTGCCGCTTGCCAAGGCGCTGGAGCTCGCGCAGGAGTACGACCTCGACCTGGTCGAGGTCGCGGCGACCGCCCGGCCGCCGGTGTGCAAGCTCATGGACTACGGCAAGTTCAAGTACGAGTCGGCCATGAAGGCCCGTGAGGCGCGCAAGAACCAGGCGCACACGGTCATCAAGGAGATGAAGCTCCGGCCGAAGATCGATCCGCACGACTATGACACCAAGAAGGGTCACGTCGTTCGGTTCCTCAAGCAGGGCGACAAGGTCAAGATCACGATCATGTTCCGTGGTCGTGAGCAGTCCCGCCCCGAGCTGGGCTTCCGTCTGCTCCAGCGGCTCGCCGACGACGTCCAGGACCTGGGCTTCATCGAGTCGTCGCCGAAGCAGGACGGCCGCAACATGATCATGGTCCTCGGCCCGCACAAGAAGAAGACCGAGGCGATGGCCGAGGCCCGCGCCATCGCTGACGCCCGCAAGGCCGAGCGTCAGGGCCGGACCCCCGGTTCCGACGCCGCCGCGGACTCCGAGGAGCTCCTCGAGGACCAGGACGACGTCCTGGAGTCCGAGGACGTCGCGGAGGACCTCGCCGAGGACGTCGCCGAGGCCCAGGACGCCGCCGCCGAGACGGAGGCCCCCGAGGCCGCCGCTCCGGTCGAGCAGCCGGCCGAGGCCTCCCAGGGCGCCTGACCTTCCCCGGTCAGAGCGGCCCGGGAGACCGGCCACCAGGGTGACGGGGCGTCCCGCCCGGTCACCGCAGATCCATCCTTCACGCCCGCGCGGCGCACACCGCGCGGGCGTGGACGGACCGACGAGGAGAAACGGCGACATGCCGAAGCAGAAGACGCACAGTGGCGCCAGCAAGCGCTTCAAGATCAGTGGCTCTGGCAAGGTGCTGCGCGAGCGCGCCGGCCGCCGCCACCTCCTGGAGCACAAGCCCTCCACGCTGACCCGCAAGCTGGCCGGGACGGTCGTGCTCGCCCCCGCCGACGCCAAGAAGATCAAGAAGCTTCTCGGCAAGTGATCGCCCTCCCGCCCGGCGCCAGCCGTGTGCGGGGCAGCTGATCCTTCCCGACCCATTCGAATGACGGACCACGTGAAGTAGTCCGTGGTCCAACCCAAGGAGTAATCAAGTGGCACGCGTCAAGCGGGCAGTGAACGCCCACAAGAAGCGCCGGGTCATCCTGGAGCGCGCCAGCGGCTACCGCGGCCAGCGCTCGCGCCTGTACCGCAAGGCCAAGGAGCAGGTCACCCACTCGCTGGTCTACAACTTCAACGACCGCAAGAAGCGCAAGGGCGACTTCCGTCAGCTGTGGATCCAGCGCATCAACGCTGCGGCCCGTGCCAACGGCATCACCTACAACCGCTTCGTGCAGGGCCTGAAGGCCGCCAGCGTCGAGATCGACCGCAAGATGCTGGCCGACCTGGCCGTCAACGACCCGGGCGCGTTCGCCGTGCTCGTCGAGGTCGCCCAGAAGGCGCTGCCGGCCGACGTCAACGCCCCGAAGGCCGCCGCCGACGCCGCCTGATCCTCGGATCAGTTGTGTTGAGCTGACCGGACCCGCAGGCTCGATCCTGCGGGTCCGGTTTTGCGTTACCGCACAGACGCCAGTACAGAGACGAGACCATGCCGAGCACCGACACGCCCCTGCTCACCTCCCTGCGCTCGCCGCGCGTCATCGCCGCCCGGAGGCTCGCCAAGCGCAGCCAGCGCGGCAAGGAGCGCCGCTTCCTCGTCGAGGGCCCGCAGGCCGTGCGCGAGGCCGTCGCGTTCGGGCGGCTGCCGGGTTCGGGCGAGCACGCCGTCGTCGAGGTGTACGCCACGGTCGAGGCCGCCGAACGGCACGCCGGGATCGTCGAGGCCGCGCTGGCCGAGGGGCTGCCGGTGCTCACCGCCACGGACGAGGTGATCGCCGGGATCTGCGACACCGTGACCCCGCAGGGCATCGTCGCCCTCTGCCGCTTCATCGACACCCCGTTCGCCGAGGTGCTGGCCGCCCGGCCGAAGCTGGTCGCCGTGCTCGCCCACGTCCGCGACCCCGGGAACGCCGGCACCGTGCTGCGCACCGCCGACGCGGCCGGGGCCGACGCCGTGGTGCTCACCGACGCCTCCGTGGACCTCTACAACCCGAAGGCCGTCCGGGCCTCGGTCGGCAGCCTGTTCCACCTCCCGGTCGCCGTCGGCGTGCCGGTCGAGGAGGCGATCGGCCGGCTGCGCGAGGCCGGCGTGCGGGTGCTGGCCGCCGACGGCGCGGGGGAGCGCGACCTCGACCGGGAGCTCGACGAGGGCACTCTGGGCGCGCCCGGCGCATGGGTGTTCGGCAACGAGGCGTGGGGGCTCCCGGAGGAGACCCGCGCGCTCACCGACGAGGTCGTGCGCGTCCCGATCCACGGGCACGCCGAGAGCCTCAACCTGGCCACCGCCGCCGCGGTCTGCCTGTACGCCTCGGCCCGCGCCCAGCGCTCGCCCGGCGGCTGCCGCGCGGCCGTCCGCTAGCGGCCCCGTCCGCCCCCGTCCGGCCCCGTCCGCCTCGCGTCCGGCCGCCGGCGGTCCTCGCCGCCCGGCCGGGCACCGCGCCCCGCCCGGCCGCCCCGGGGCCGGTCCCCCGGTGACGGCCCGGGAACGGGGCCGCCCGGGCGCGCCGGGAACTCGTCGTGGGCCCTATTACCCGAGGCCGGGAGGCGCTAGGGTCTGCCTCGGTGGGGGGAAAGACACGGTGGGTAATCGGGGAGGACACCCATGGTCGGCAGCGGGCCAGAGCTCGACCCGGACGACCTGCCGGACGGCCTGGTGGTCGCCGACGCGTTGGGCCGGGTGGTCTGCTTCAACCGCGCCGCCGCCCGGCTGACCGGCGTCCACCCCGGGGCCGCCCTCGGCAGCGGACTGGAGGACGTCCTCCCGCTGGAGGACCTCGACGGCCGCCGCTGGTGGCAGCTGACCGACCCGTACGGCGGCCTCGCCGTCCGCACCAGCCAGCCGGAGCGCAATCTGCTGCTGCCCGGCGGCCGCGAGGTGCTGGTCTCCGCCCGCTACGTGCGGGCCCGCCCCAAGGGGCCGGTGGAGAAGCTGGTGATCGCCCTGCGCGGCACCGAGGCCCGCCGCCGCACCGAGCGCAGCCACGCCGAGCTGATCGCCACCGTCGCGCACGAGCTGCGGTCGCCGCTCACCAGTGTCAAGGGCTTCACGGCGACCCTGCTGGCCAAGTGGGAGCGGTTCACCGACGGGCAGAAGCGGCTGATGCTGGAGACCGTGGACGCCGACGCCGACCGGGTCACCCGGCTGATCGCCGAGCTGCTGGACATCTCCCGGATCGACGCGGGCCGGCTGGAGCTGCGCAAGCAGGTGGTCGACCTGGCCGCCGCCGTCCGCCGGCACGTCGACCGCAAGGTCGCCACCGGCATCCCCGAGGACCGCTTCGACATCCGGATCGGCGAGCCGCTGACGGTGCTGTGGGCGGACCCGGACAAGGTCGACCAGGTGCTCGCCAACCTGCTGGAAAATGCGGTGCGCCACGGCGAGGGGACTGTCACCATCGAGGTGGCACCGGCCAAGGAGGTCGTCGAGGCCCCCGTCTGGGAGCGCCCCGGCACCCCGCCCCGCATCGTGGAAGGCACAGCGGTCACCGTGAGCGACGAAGGAAGCGGTATCCCCGAAGAGGCGGTCCCACGCGTCTTCACCCGCTTCTGGCGCGGCTCCAGGCGCGGCGGCACCGGCCTCGGCCTCTACATCGTCAAGGGCATCGTCGAGGCCCACGGCGGCTCGATCCGGGTGGACCGCGCGCCCGGCGGCGGCGCCCGGTTCCGATTCGTCCTGCCCGCCGGGATCCCCGACTTCATGCTCTGAACGAGCACCGGCGCCCTGCCCCGCAGGGCGCGGTCGGTCCACGGGCGGGCTTGACGGCGGTCGCGCTACGCGCTGCGACTACACTCGACCTTTGGCGTTGTGGAACGCCCTGCGCGGCCGTGCCGCGGACATCCCGCCTCCCCCGTTCGGAGACCGGCTGCCCGTGCCCCGGCCACGCCGGGCGTGACGCGGTGGACCCCTCCTGCCCGTCGGCGGGCACGGAGGGCGCACGAGCCCCCTTACCTGAGCACGGACGAGCAGGAGCACGGGAAGATAGAGATGTCGGCACCCAACAAGTCGTACGACCCGGTCGAGGTCGAGGCCCTCAAGCCCGAGGTGGTGGAGGCGGCCCGGGACGAGGCAGTCGCCGCGTTCGCCGCCGCCACCAGCCTCGACGAGCTGAAGCAGGCCAAGGTCGCCCACACCGGCGACCGTTCCGCGCTCTCCCTCGCCAACCGCGAGATCGGCGCCCTGCCCCCGCACGCCAAGGCCGCCGCCGGCAAGCTGATCGGCCAGGCCCGGGGCGCCGTCAACCAGGCCCTCGCCAAGCGGCAGGGCGAACTGGAGGCCGAGCGTGACGCCCGGGTGCTGGTCGAGGAGGCGGTGGACGTCACCCTGCCCTACGACCGCACCCCGCGCGGCGCCCGCCACCCGCTGACCACGCTGGCCGAGCGCATCGAGGACACCTTCGTCGCGATGGGCTACCAGGTCGCCGAGGGCCCCGAGGTCGAGGCGGAGTGGCTGAACTTCGACGCCCTCAACCTGGGCCCGGACCACCCGGCCCGCTCCATGCAGGACACCTTCTTCGTCCGGGCCCCGGACGGCTCCGCCGACTCCGGCGTGGTGCTGCGCACCCAGACCTCCCCGGTCCAGGCCCGCACCCTGCTCGACCGCGAGCCCCCCGTCTACGTGGTCTGCCCCGGCCGGGTCTACCGCACCGACGAGCTGGACGCCACCCACACCCCGGTCTTCCGGCAGGTCGAGGGCCTGGCGGTGGACGAGGGCATCACCTTCGCCGACCTCAAGGGCACCATCGAGCAGCTGGTCTCGACCCTGATCGGCGACGGCCTGGAGCTGCGCTGGCGGCCCTCGTACTTCCCGTTCACCGAGCCGAGCGCCGAGATCGACCTGCAGTGCTTCGTGTGCCGCGGCGAGTCGGTCGGCAACCCGGACCGGCCCTGCCGCACCTGCGGCTCCGAGGGCTGGATCGAGCTCGGCGGCTGCGGCGTCGTCAACCCGCGGGTGCTGGTCGCCTGCGGTGTCGACCCCGACCGCTACAGCGGCTTCGCGTTCGGCCTGGGCCTGGAGCGAATCCTGATGAACCGTCACAACGTCGCCGACATGCGCGACATGGTCGAGGGTGACGTGCGCTTCACCCTCCCGTTCGGGATGGAGATCTGATGCGCGTCCCGCTTTCCTGGCTGCGCGAGTACGTCGACCTGCCGGCCGGCGAGACCGGCCGCGACGTGGCCGAGCGCCTGGTCCGGGCCGGCCTGGAGGTCGAGACCGTCGAGCAGCTCGGCGGCGACCTCAAGGGCCCGCTGGTGGTCGGCGAGGTGCTCTCCATCGAGGAGCTGTCCGGCTTCAAGAAGCCGATCCGGCACTGCTGGGTCAACGTCGGCGCGGCCAACGGCACCGGCGACCCGCAGGAGATCGTCTGCGGCGCCACCAACTTCGCCGTCGGCGACAAGGTCGTGGTCGTGCTCCCGGGCGCCGTGCTGCCCGGCCCGTTCCCGATCGCCGCCCGCAAGACCTACGGCCACACCTCGGCCGGCATGATCTGCTCCGCCCGCGAGCTGGGCATGGGCGACGACCACGACGGCATCATCGTGCTGCCGCCGGAGTACGAGCCCGGCACCGACGCGATCGAGCTGCTCCAGCTGGTCGACGACGTGCTCGACATCGCCGTCACCCCGGACCGCGGCTACTGCCTGTCCATGCGCGGCGTCGCCCGCGAGGCCGCCGCCGCGTACGGGCTGCCGCTGGCCGACCCGGCGCTGCTCGACGTGCCGCCGGCCAACTCCTTCGGCTACCTGGTGAAGGTCAACGACCCGGCCGGCTGCGACCGCTTCGTGGCCCGCACCGTGGTCGGCATCGACCCGGCCGCCAAGTCCCCGATCTGGCTCCAGCGCCGGCTGCAGAAGGCGGGCATCCGCCCGATCTCGCTCGCCGTCGACATCACCAACTACGTGATGCTGGAGGTGGGCCAGCCGCTGCACGCCTACGACAAGCAGCGCGTGGACGGTCCGATCACGGTCCGCCGGGCCGAGCCGGGCGAGAGCCTGACCACCCTCGACGGCGTCAAGCGCACGCTGTCCGCCGAGGACCTGCTGATCTGCGACAACAGCGGCCCGATCGGCCTGGCCGGCGTCATGGGCGGCGCCTCCACCGAGATCCTCGACCCGGCCGCCGGCCCGGGCACCACCGAGGTGATCATCGAGGCGGCGCACTTCGACCCGGTCGCCATCGCCCGCGGCGCCAAGCGGCACAAGCTGCCCTCCGAGGCGTCCAAGCGCTTCGAGCGCGGCGTCGACCCGGAGGCCGCCCGCGCCGCCGCGCAGCGCGCCGTCGACCTGCTGGTGCTGATCGCCGGCGGCACCGCCGAGGCCGGTGTCACCGACATCGCCGCCCCGCACCCGGTGCGCACCATCACCATCGCCGCCGACCTGCCCGACCGGGTCGCCGGCACCGTCTACGGCCGCGAGACCGTCACCCGGCGGCTCCAGGAGATCGGCTGCTCGGTCTCCGGCGCCGACGTCCTGGAGGTCACCCCGCCGACCTGGCGCCCCGACCTCACCGACCCGTACGACCTCGCGGAGGAGGTCATCCGGCTGGAGGGGTACGACAACGTCCCCGCCCGGATGCCCACCGTCCCGCCGGGCAAGGGTCTGACCGAGGCCCAGCGGACCCACCGCCGGGTGGGCGTGGCACTGGCCGGCGCCGGTTTCGTCGAGGTCAACAACTACCCGTTCGTCGGTGAGGCGTCCTTCGACGCGCTCGGCCTGGAGCCGGACGACCGCCGCCGCCGGACGGTGACGCTGGTCAACCCGCTCAACGACGAGGAGCCGGGGCTGCGCACCACGCTGCTGCCGGGCCTGCTCGGGGCGCTGCGCCGCAACGTCGGCCGCGGCAACACCGATCTGGCGATCTTCGAGACGGGGACGGTGTTCCTGCCGAAGGACGAGCTGTCGGTCGCCCCGCGCCCGGCCGTCGACCGCCGTCCCAGCGCCGAGGAGCTGGCCGCGCTGGACGCCGCGCTGCCGCACCAGCCGCGCCGGGTCGCGGTGGCGCTGGCCGGCGAGCGGCTGCCGTCCGGCTGGTGGGGCAAGGGCTCCGCGGCCGGCTGGGCCGACGCGATCGAGGCCGCCCGCGCGGTGGCCCGGGCCGCCGGTGTCGAGCTGGACGTGCGCCGGGGCCAGCTGCTGCCCTGGCACCCGGGCCGCTGCGCCGAGCTGGTCGTGGCGGGCACCGACCGGGTGGTCGGCCACGCCGGTGAGCTGCACCCGCGCGCCGTCAAGGCGCTGGGCCTGCCCGAGCGCACCTCGGCGATGGAGCTCGACCTGGACCTGCTGTCCGCCGACGGCGCCGTGCGGGTCGACGGCCCGCCGGTCTCCGGCTTCCCGGTGGCCACCCAGGACGTCGCGCTGGTCGTCGACGCGGCCGTGCCGGCCGCCGAGGTCGAGGCCGCGCTGCGGGCCGGGGCCGGCGAGCTGCTGGAGGCGATCCGGCTGTTCGACGTCTTCACCGGCGAGCAGGTCGGCGAGGGCCGCAAGTCGCTGGCGTACGCGCTGCGGTTCCGCGCCGCGGACCGGACGCTGACCGCCGACGAGGCGAGCGCCGCCCGCGGGGCGGCCGTCGCCGAGGCCGTCGCCCGCACCGGCGCGGTGCTGCGCGGCGCCTGACGGCCCGTCCGCCCAGCGGTACGAGGGCCCCGACCGGACTTCCGGTCGGGGCCTTTCGCATGACCGCGCGAGCAAAGATGGCGCCAGGGCCTTGCGCGGTGGTGGGCGTGAACGCTTCAATCTAGTTAGGAAACTTTCCTAACTCTCCTCATGGGTCCGGAGACCCCCATGCCCCGGACCAGGGAAACGGAGCGCCCCATGCGTCTCAAGCACCCCACCGCCCGGCTCGCCCTCGCCGCCCTGCTGGTCGCCGTCCCGGCCAGTGTCGCGGCCGCCGGCACCGTCCACGCCGCCCCGGCCCCCGCCGGTGCCACCCGGCTCGCGGCCGTCGGCCTGGACGACCCGCACAAGAAGGACATCGCCATGCAGCTGGTGTCCAGCGCCGAGAACTCCTCGCTCGACTGGAAGTCCCAGTACAAGTACATCGAGGACATCAAGGACGGCCGCGGCTACACCGCCGGCATCATCGGCTTCTGTTCCGGCACCGGCGACATGCTCGACCTGGTCGAGCACTACACCGACCTCAAGCCGGGCAACATCCTCGCCAAGTACCTCCCGGCGCTGCGCAAGGTCAACGGCACCGAGTCGCACGCCGGCCTCGGCTCCGCCTTCGAGAAGGACTGGGCGACCGCCGCCAAGGACAGCGTCTTCCAGCAGGCCCAGAACGACGAGCGCGACCGGGTCTACTTCAACCCCGCGGTCAACCAGGCCAAGGCCGACGGCCTGCGCGCGCTCGGCCAGTTCGCCTACTACGACGCGATCGTCATGCACGGCCCCGGCGACAGCACGGACAGCTTCGGCGGCATCCGCAAGGCCGCCATGAAGAAGGCCAAGACTCCCGCCCAGGGCGGCGACGAGGCCACCTACCTCAAGGCCTTCCTGGCGGCCCGCAAGACCGTGATGCTGAAGGAGGAGGCCCACTCGGACACCAGCCGGGTCGACACCGAGCAGACGGTGTTCCTCAACGCCAAGAACTTCGACCTCAACCCGCCGCTGAAGTGGAAGGTCTACGGGGACAGCTACGCGATCAACAGCTGACGGACCGCCGGGTGGCGGCGGGAGGCGCGGCGGCGGCCGGGCCTCCCGCCGCGGGCGTGTCCCGAACGGACCCGCGGCGCCCGTTAATTCGGGTGACGGTCGAACGCGTGCGCTGGTAGCGTCCCCGACGTGGCAAAGCTGAACCAGATCATCGCTGTCGAAAAGGGCGTCAAGTCGAAGTCCTTCCAGGAGCTGACGCAGTCCCACCAGGACTTGCAGAAGCCCCCGCTGCTGGCCGGCATCTCCCGTACCTACCAGCCCAAGGACGAGGAGGGCGAGCAGCTCCCGCCGGAGTCCACCCGCGTCCAGGTCAAGGCCGAGGACGTGCTGCGGGCCACGGCCACCACCCTGACCAGGCTGTTCGACGTGGTCGCGACCAAGGACTGGGCCAACACCACCGCCCGCGCGGACGTGGTGGTGGACGGCCGCACCCTCGTCGCCGACGCGCCGGTCACCTACCTGCTCTTCCTGGAGAAGCAGCTCACCGACCTGCGGACCTTCGTCCGCAAGCTGCCCGTGCTGGACGCCGCCGAGGCCTGGAGCCACGACCCGTCCACGGACTCCTGGAAGACCGAGGCGGTGCGCACCAACCGGACCAGGAAGGTGCCGCGCAACCACGTCAAGGCCGAGGCGACCGAGAAGCACCCGGCCCAGGTCGAGGTGTACTACGAGGACATCGCGATCGGCTACTGGACGACCGTCAAGTTCTCCGGGGCGCTCCCGGCCCGGCGGGTCAACGAGCTCGTCGAGCGGGTCGAGAAGCTCCAGCAGGCCGTGCAGTTCGCCCGCGAGGAGGCCAACGGCGCCGAGGTCGACGACCGCAGGGTCGGCGACGCCGTCTTCGGCTACCTGTTCGGGTAGCCCCATGATCGCCCCCGGGTGAGACCGGGGGTGGCGCGAAGAGCGCAAGCTGATACTGAGGTTGAAGCTGATACCGGGGAAATGGTGGGGGTTCGATTCCCTCCTCCGGCACCACCTGCCGGAGTGGCCCAAATGGCAGAGGCGCCCCGTAAGACTCAGACTCTCGCTCACGACTCAGCATTCGCCGCCGAGCGCCGGATCGACCGGGTGTGTGCTACAGCGTGGGTTGCGGGTTCGACTCCCGTCTGCGCCTCTCCGTGGCGCGGTAGCTTCAATGGCAGAGCAACGTTGTGAGACTGACCCACACCCTTAAACGTGCCGGTGCAGAGCAATTGGGTGGCACACCAGGGGCCCGGGAGCTGGATACCGCTCCCGGGCCCCGTCACGTCCGCGGACGGCGGACCGTCAGGCGGTCGCGGTGTAGTCGTAGAAGCCCCGGCCGGACTTGCGGCCCAGCAGGCCCGCGTCGACCATCCGGGACAGCAGCGGCGGAGCGGCGAACAGCGGCTCCTTGTACTCGTCGTACATCGACTCGGCGATGGAGACGATGGTGTCCAGACCGATCAGGTCGCACAGCCGCAGCGGGCCCATCGGGTGGGCGCAGCCGGCCTCCATGCCCTTGTCGATGTCGGAGGCGGTGGCCACACCGGTCTCGAACATCCGGACCGCCGACAGCAGGTACGGCACCAGCAGCGCGTTGACCACGAAGCCGGCCCGGTCCCGGGCGCGGATCGGGGCCTTGTGCAGCACCTCGATGGCGAAGGCCTCGGCCCGGTCGGTGGTCGCCGACGAGGTGGTCAGGGTCGGGATCACCTCGACCAGCTTCTGCACCGGCGCCGGGTTGAAGAAGTGCAGGCCGATCACCTGCTCGGGACGGGAGGTGGCGGCGGCCAGCTTCACGATCGGGATCGAGGAGGTGTTGGAGGCGAGGATCGCGTCCCGGCGCTCGACGACGCGGTCCAGCGTCTCGAAGATCTTCACCTTGATGTCCTCGCGCTCCGCGACCGCCTCGACCACCAGGTCGCGGTCCGCGAAGTCCGCCAGGTCGACGGTGAAGGACAGCCGGGCGAGCGCCTCGTCCTTCTGCTCCTCCGTCAGCTTGCCGCGCTGCACGGCGGTCTCCAGTGAGTTGGTCAGCCGGGTGCGCCCGAACTCCAGCGCCTCGCCGCCGGCCTCGGCGACCAGGACGTCCAGCCCCGCCCGGGCGAACACCTCCGCGATGCCCGACCCCATCAGGCCGCAGCCGATCACTCCGACACGCGCGATGTCACTCACTCAGTTGCCCTTCGGTGGTGCCGGGGGTCGCCCAGCGACGGTGGCCCAGCAGCTGCTGTTCGGCGGTTCGGGAGCACCGGTATGTGCGGACCGGTGCACCGTCCCGACGACGTTACTACTCCCTACCGGCGAGTAGGTCATCCCCTCCCCGGGCGGAACGGCCGGTCCCCGCCCCCAGGTCGTCCCGACCGCGTCCCCCTTCCGGTCGTCGCCCCTCCCCGCCCCGTTCCCGGCCTGCCCCCGTCCCGGGCCTGCGCCGAACGGGTGGCCCTGTCCGCGTCGCGCGCCCCCTCGGCCACCGCCCCCGCCCACCGGGGGACAGAATGCGGGCCGGACAGCGGGGTGGCCGGGGACACGCGAAGGAGCAGCGGCATGCCGACGGGATCGCTCACGGGACAGGTCACCCTGGTCACCGGCGCCGGCCGCGGCATCGGCCGCGAGATCGCCATCGGCCTCGCCGCCGAGGGCATGGCCGTCGGCCTGGTCGGCCGCACCCACGAGACCCTCACCGACACCCTCAAGGAATGCGTCCGGCACGGCTCGCGCGGCGTCGCCGTCACCGCCGACGTCACCCGGCCCGGCTCCGTCCGCGAGGCCGTCCGCGTCGTCGAACGCGACCTCGGCCCGATCGACCTGCTGGTCAACAACGCCGGCCGGACCGACCCGGTCGAGGCCCCGCTCTGGGAGACCGACGTCAACCAGTGGTGGCAGGTCGTCGAGGTCAACCTGCGCGGCCCCTACAACCTGCTGCGCTGTGTGCTGCCCGGCATGGTCGAGCGCCGCCGAGGCCGCGTCGTCAACCTCAACTCCGGGTTCGCGCTGCGCCCCGAGAGCCGGTACACCGCGTACGCGACCTCCAAGGCCGCACTGCTCCGGCTCTCCGACAACCTCGCCGACCCGCTCGCCGAGCACGGGATCGTCGTCCTCGACATCAGCCCCGGCGCCGTCGCCACCGACATGACCGCCGGGATGCCGATGTTCCGGGACATGAAGGCCTGGGGCTCCGTCCCGTACATGGTCGCCGTCACCGTGGACGCCGCGCGCGGGCGCTTCGACGCGCTGCACGGACGGTTCATCCACGCCGGGCGGGACAACCTGGAGGAGCTCGTCCGCCGCGCGGAGGAGATCCGCGCGGCGGACGCCCGGACGCTGCGGCTGCGCGCCTACGGGCCGGACGACCCGATGGGCTGACCCGGTGCGGGGCCGACCCGGTGCGGGGCCGACCCGGTGCGGGGCCGACCGGGTGCGGGAGTGCAGCGGTCGTCGCGCGCGGGGCGTGACGGTGCGGGGGAGGGGCGCTCAGAGGCCGCCGAGCGCCGCCAGACCGTCCAGTTCCTCCGGGGTGAGCGAACCCGGCGCCCGCCCCGCCCGGGCGAACTCCCCGGCCAGCCGCTGGAGCGCCTCGTTCAGCGGCGCCGCCGCCCCGTGCAGCCGCGCCAGCAGGACGATCTCGCCGTTCAGGTGGTCCGCCTCGATCGAACCCGTCCCGCGCGCCAGGCTCTGCCAGGACGAGGAACCGGTCCGCTGCTCGCCCTCCACCGGCTCCAGCCGCAGCGCCTTGCCGCAGCTGCGGGCCAGCTCGTCCGGATCGTCGTGGGGGAGGCCGGCGGCGGCCAGCACGGCCGCGCCCTCGGCGGTCACCCGCTCGTACAGCGCCTCCAGCCGGCCGTCCGCCGAGCCCCCGCCGTACGGGCCCCGCCCGGCCACCGCGTCCAGCGCGTTGCCGAGGTTGCCGAGCAGCTTGGTGTACTTCCAGCGCGCCACGTCCGCGTCCACCGGCGCGGCGAAACCCGACCCGCCGAGGTCGGCGGCGATCGCGGCGGCCCGCTCGCCCCCGCTGCCGGAGGGGTACCCGCCGAGCCTCAGGATCCCGCTCACCGGGGTGCCGTTGGCGCTCACCCGGCCCGGCGCGACATGGGTGGAGGGCATCCACACGAACACCGCCAGTACCTCGCGGAACAGCCGCAGCGCGAGCCGCTCGTTCTCCACGCCGTTCTGCGCGCACACCAGCGGCAGCCGCTCGGCGGCCGTCCCGCCGCCGGCCACCGGACGCGGCGCCCACTCGGCCAGCACGGCGGCGGTGTCCTGCGACTTCACGGCGAGCAGCAGCACGTCGTCCGGCCGCAGCGCCAGCTCCGCCGGCCCGCCGACCGCCGGGATCCGCAGCGTCCGGGTGCCCTGCGGCGTCCCGAACCGCAGTCCGTTCGCGCGCAGCGCCCCCAGGTGCGCGCCGCGCGCGACCAGGACCACCTCGTGTCCACCCTCGTGCAGCCGGGCACCGATCGTGCCGCCCACCGCACCCGCCCCGATGATGATGTAGCGCATGGCCGAAGCATCCCACGGCCCACAACCCCGGTCCGGCCCGGGCGGGGAGGGGCCGGTGCCCCCGGAGGGTGCCTCGGGGGGCGGCCCGGGACCGGGGTCAGGCGCAGAGGCGGCTGGCGGTCACCGGGGTCAGGCGCAGAGGCGGCTGGCGGTCACCGGGGTCAGGCCGGCCTTGGCGAGGCCGTCCAGGATGCCGGGCAGGGCGTCCACCGTGCAGCGGTGCCCCAGGTGCAGGGCGACCACCGAGCCGCCGCGCACCGAGGTGAGCACCCGCCGCTGGAGTTCGGCGGCGGTCGGGTCGGCGTAGTCGCGCGGGTCCACGTCGAAGGCGAGCACGTGCTCGTAGCCGACCGCCCGGGCCTGCTCCCGCACCATCGGCGTCGCGTACTGGGCGGCGGACGGGCGGAACCAGCGCCCGATCGAGCCGGTCAGCCGCTGCAGCCGCTCCGCGCACTGGGCGATCTCGTCGCGCGCCCGGTCCGGGGACATCGCCGAGATGTTCTGGTGGTTCTGGGTGTGGTTGCCCAGCTCGTGGCCGCCGTCCAGGATCCGCCGGGCCATCTGCGGCTGCTGGTCCAGCCAACTGCCGACGACCATCACGGTGAGGCCGACGCCGCGCTTCTCGGCGGTCTCCAGCAGCGCCGTGGCCAGCGCCGGATCACCGCTGCCGTGGCAGGTCAGCGCGACGTTGCGGCCGGTGCGCGGCCCGAACGCCACCTCGAAGGGCGTGCCGGCGGCCAGCGGCGGCAGCACCGGCGGGACGGGCGGCGCGCTGGCGGCCGCGGCGGCCGGCGCGGGTCCCTCGGCCGGCGGGGCGGACGGGGCGGGCGCCGTGGGCGCGGGCGAGGCGGGACCCTCGCCGGCCGGCCAGGCCGGGTCCACGGTGCCGGAGGGGTCCACCGGGCCCGGGCGCACGGCGAACGACCCCGGATCGGCCCGGCGGCGGCCGGTGTCGCCGCAGGCGGTGAGCAGCCCGCCGGCCGAGGCGAGAGCGGCCAGCTTGACGGTGGTGCGCAGGACAGTGCGCCGGTCGACAGTCATCGGCAGCCAGCATAGAGACGGCGTCCCCCGGCGGCGAACGCCCGCGCGCCCGGCGCGGACCGGGGCCGACCCGCCCGCGCGGCATCGTTCGGACGCTGCGGAAACCTGAACTACCGCTGTTTCAGCGGCGAGTCGTCGGTTACGATCACGGCGCACCGTGCGGTGGGGGCCGCTCGGCGGCCGCCGTCGGCCACACGGCGCGACGGGGGCCCGGGACGTCCGGCAGCGGACGCGCCGGGCGCACAGCACGCGGCGGACACGCGGCGGACACCAGGGGGCGGAAGATGACCGAGGACACGAGCACGGCGGCCGACGTCGTGGACGCATGGGAATGGGCGCGCGCCGAGGACTGGCGGCCGCCGACGGAACTCGACACCGGCGTGCCGCACACCGCCCGGATGTACGACTACTACCTCGGCGGCAAGGACAACTTCGAGGCCGACCGCAAGGCCGCCGAGGCCGCCATCGCCGCCTACCCGGCGCTGCCGCTGCTGGCCCGCACCAACCGCGAATTCCTGGGCCGGGCCGTGGAGTTCGCGGCCGGCCGGGGGATCCGGCAGTTCGTCGACATCGGCACCGGCATCCCGGCCGTCGGCTCCACCAGCGAGGTCGCCCAGCGGGCCGCGCCCGACGCCCGGGTCGTCTACGTCGACAACGACCCGATCGTGGCCACCCACGCCCGCGCCCTGCTCTCCGGCCACCCGGCCGGGCACACCTCCGTCATCGAGGCGGACCTGCGCGAGCCCGAGGCGATCCTCGACCACCCCGCCCTGCGCGGCGCCGTCGACCTCGGCAGGCCGGTCGCCCTGATGCTGGTCGCCGTTCTGCACTTCATCCGCGACGAGGACGGCGCCGAGCGGATCGTGCGCACCCTGCGCGACGCGCTCGCCCCCGGCAGCGTGCTGATCCTCTCCCACGGCAGCCCCGACTTCGCCTCCCGCGAGAGCGCCGCCGAGGGCACCCGGATCTACCGCAGCGCCAGCGCCCCGCTGGTGCTGCGCCCGCGCGCGGCCGTCGAACCCTTCTTCGGCGACTTCGAGTTCGTCGGCCCCGGCCTGGTCCAGCTCCCGCTCTGGCGCCCCGTCGCCGGCCACGTCCCCACCGCGGACCTCCCGGCCGGCTGGCAGGACGTCTCCGCCTACGCCGGCGTCGCCGTCAAGAACTGAGCCGAGGTCCGGGGCCGGGCGGCCCGCCCGGCCCCGGACCCGGACCCCCTAGCGGCCGCGCAGGCCGTCCATGTCGCGGCGGTCGCGCTTGGTGGGGCGGCCGGCGCCGCGGTCGCGCAGGCCGGGGGCGGCGACGAACTCCCGGGCCGGGCGCGGCGGGCTGTTGTCCACCAGGCAGTCGGCGGCGACCTCGGCGCCGACCCGCTTGCGGATGAGCTTGCGCACCACGACGACCCGCTCCCAGCCCTCCTGGCGCACCCGGACCTCGTCGCCCGGCTTCACCGCCTGCGCCGGCTTGGCCCGTTCGCCGTTCACCCGCACGTGCCCGGCCTTGCAGGCCGCCGCGGCGGCGGACCGGGTCTTCGCCAGCCGCACCGACCAGATCCAGCTGTCCACCCGGACGTTTCCCTCGTTCTCGACCATCCTTCGAGCTTAGGGCGGCGGCCGGTGGCGCTCAGCGGCGGCCGGGGGCCTCCTGGACCGCCCAGCCGTTGCCGTCCGGGTCGTTGAAGAAGACGAAGGAGTTCCACACCTCGCCGCGGCCGTCCACCCGGTCCCCGGCCTCGAAGTGCTGCACCGGGCTCACCTCGACGCCGCGGGCCAGCAGCTCCTTGTGGGCGCGCTCGATGTCCGGCACCACGAGCTGCAGGCCCTTCACCGAGCCGGCCGGGGCGTCGGTCAGGCCGGTGCCCAGCACGATCGAGCAGCCGGAGCCGGGCGGCGTCAGCTGCACCACCCGCAGGCCGTCCCGGATCCGGGTGTCGTGGTCGACGGCGAAACCGGCCTGCTCCTCGTAGAAGACCTTGGCCCGGTCGACGTCCGCCACCGGGACCACCACCACTTCCAGCTTCCAATCCATGGCCTCGTGCCTTCCCTCGGGATCCCTCGGGCCATTCCAGTATCGGCCGCGGCCCCGCACCGCGCCCGGCATGCGCCCGCCCCGGGCCCGGACCGCCGGCCCCGCGCCCCGACCGCCCCACGCCCCGCCCCGCGCCCGGCACGGGCGGTCGGGCGGTCCGGCGGTCGGTTAGCCTGGGCCACAATGAACCCCCTCGCCGAACCGGCCGCCCCGACCCCTTTCCCGACTCCCTGGGGCGATCTCGTCCTCACCCGATTCCCGGAGGATCCGCGCGAGCGGCTGCGCGCCTGGGACGCCTCCGACGAGTACCTGCTGCGGCACCTGGCCGGCCAGGCCGACTCGGCCGGGGGCCTGGCCACCGCCCTGGCCGGCCGCGCCGTCACCGTCGTCGGCGACCGCTGGGGCGCGCTCACCACCGCGCTCGCCGCACTGCCGGCCGGCCCGGACCGGCCCGCCGAGGTCACCCAGATCAGCGACTCGCACCTCGCCCGGCGCGCCACCCTCGCCAACCTCGCCCGGGCCGGTGCCGACCCCTCCGCCGCCCGGCTGACGACCACCCGCGACACCCCGCCCGACCGGATCGACGTCCTGCTGGTGCGGGTCCCCAAGAGCCTCGGCCTGCTGGAGGACCAGCTGCACCGGCTCGCCCCGGCCCTCCACCCGGACACGGTCGTCCTCGGCACCGGCATGGTCACCGAGATCCACACCTCCACCCTGAAGCTCTTCGAGCGGATCCTCGGCCCGACCCGCACCTCGCTCGCGGTCCGCAAGGCCCGGCTGATCCTCTGCACCCCGGACCGGGCGCTCGACCCCGGCCCCAACCCGTGGCCGCTCCGCTACGCCCTGCCCGGCGACATCGGCGCCGTCTCGGGCCGCACCGTCACCAACCACGCCGGCACCTTCTGCGCCGACCGCCTGGACATCGGCACCCGTTTCCTGCTCGCCCACCTGCCGGTCCCCGCCCCGGGCGCCCGGGTGGTGGACCTCGGCTGCGGCAACGGCGTGGTGGGCACCGCCGCCGCGCTGGCCACCCCCGGGATCGAGCTGCTCTTCGTCGACGAGTCGCACCCGGCGGTGGCCTCCGCCGAGGAGACCTTCCGCGCCAACCTCGGCCCGGACGCCCGGGCGGAGTTCCGCACCGCCGACGCGCTCGACGACGCCGACGTGCCGGCCGGCTCGGTGGACCTCGTCCTCAACAACCCGCCGTTCCACTCGCACCAGGCCACCACCGACGCCACCGCCTGGCGGATGTTCACCGGAGCCAAGCGCGCGCTGCGCCCCGGCGGCGAGCTCTGGGTGGTCGGCAACCGCAATCTCGACTACCACGTCAAGCTCCGCCGGCTGTTCGGCAACTGCCGGACGGTCGCGGGCAATCCGAAGTTCGTGGTGCTGAAGGCCGTCAAGCGCTGAGCGCGGTCCGCCACTGAGGACGTCCGCCCCGGGGAGCAACCGCCCCGGGGCGGTTCCGCCGGAACTCCTTGCATGAATGTTCGGTACTGCGTATATTCATGCCTCGACGAAGGAGGAACGCCATGGCATTGCGAGTCGCCGTCGCCGGCGCGAGCGGATACGCGGGCGGCGAGGTGCTGCGCCTGCTGCTCGGCCACCCGGAGGTCGAGATCGGGGCGCTGACCGGCGGCTCCAACGCGGGCACCGCGCTGGGACTGCTCCAGCCGCACCTGCCGGCGCTGGCCGGCCGGATCCTGGAGCCCACCACCCCGGAGGTGCTGGCCGACCACGACGTGGTCTTCCTGGCGCTGCCGCACGGGCAGTCCGCCGCCGTGGCCGAGGCGCTCGGCGAGAACGTCCTGGTCGTCGACTGCGGCGCCGACTTCCGGCTCAGGGCGGCCTCCGACTGGGAGCAGTTCTACGGCTCGGCGCACGCCGGCACCTGGCCCTACGGCCTGCCCGAACTGCCCGGCCACCGCGACGCGCTCAAGGGCGTCAACCGGATCGCCGTCCCCGGCTGCTACCCGACGGCCGTCTCGCTGGCGCTGTTCCCCGCCTACGCGGCCGGCCTCGCCGAGCCCGAGGCGGTGGTGGTCGCCGCCTCCGGCACCTCCGGCGCCGGCAAGGCCGCCAAGACCCACCTGCTCGGCAGCGAGGTGATGGGCAGCGTCAGCGCCTACGGCGTCGGCGGCGTCCACCGGCACACCCCGGAGATGGCGCAGAACCTCACCCCGCTCGCGGGCGAGCCGGTCAGCGTCTCCTTCACCCCCACCCTGGTCCCGATGCCGCGCGGCATCCTCGCCACCTGCTCCGCGAAGGCCCGGCCGGGGGTCGGCGCCGAGGAACTGCGCGCCGCCTACGCCGAGGCGTACGCGGACGAGCCGTTCGTCCACCTGCTCCCCGCCGGGCAGTGGCCGCAGACCAGCAGCGTCTACGGCGCCAACACCGCGCTGGTGCAGGTCGCCCTGGACGAGGCCGCCGGGCGGATCGTGGCGATCAGCGCGATCGACAACCTGGTCAAGGGCACCGCCGGCGGCGCGGTGCAGAGCATGAACATCGCCCTCGGCCTGCCCGAGGAGCTCGGCCTTCCCGTGAACGGAGTCGCACCGTGACCGACCACCAGAACATCGGCGTGACCGCGGCCCGGGGCTTCCGGGCGGCCGGCGTCACCGCCGGGATCAAGGCCTCCGGTACCCCGGACCTCGCCCTGGTCGTCAACGACGGCCCCTCGCTCGCGGCGGCCGGCGTCTTCACCTCCAACCGGGTCAAGGCCGCCCCCGTGCTCTGGTCCGAGCAGGTCCTCAAGGGCGGCACGGTCTCCGCCGTCGTCCTCAACTCCGGTGGCGCCAACGCCTGCACCGGACCGCTGGGTTTCCAGGACACCCACGCCACCGCCGAGAAGGTCGCCGAGGAGCTGAAGCTGAGCGCCGGCGAGGTCGCCGTCGCCTCCACCGGTCTGATCGGCGTCCGGCTGCCGATGGACCTCCTGCTGCCCGGGGTCGCCACCGCCGCCGCCGCGCTCGACGCCGCCGGCGGCGAGGCCGCCGCGATCGCCATCAAGACCACCGACACCGTCCACAAGACCGCGCAGGTCACCAGCCCGGCCGGCTGGACGGTCGGCGGCATGGCGAAGGGCGCCGGCATGCTCGCCCCGGGCCTCGCCACCATGCTGGTCGTGCTCACCACCGACGCCGACGCCGACGCGGCCGCCCTGGACACCGCGCTGCGCGCCGCCACCCGCACCACCTTCGACCGGATCGACTCCGACGGCTGCATGTCGACCAACGACACCGTGCTGCTGCTCGCCTCCGGCGCCAGCGGCACCGCCCCGGAGCCGGCCGAGTTCGACGAGGCGGTGCGCGCGGTCTGCGCCGACCTCGCCCGGCAGCTGATCGGCGACGCCGAGGGCGCGAGCAAGGACATCCGGATCGACGTCACCGGCGCCGCCACCGAGGACGAGGCCGTCGGCGTCGCCCGGGTGATCGGCCGCAACAACCTGCTCAAGTGCGCCATCCATGGCGAGGACCCCAACTGGGGCCGGGTGCTGGCCGCGATCGGCACCACCGACGCCGCCTTCGACCCGGACCGGCTCGACGTGGCCATCAACGGCGTCTGGGTGTGCCGCGACGGCAGCGTGGGGGAGGACCGGGACCTGGTCGACATGAGCGGGCGCGAGGTCGTGATCACCGCGAACCTCAACGCCGGCGGGGCCGCCGCCACCCTGTGGACCAACGACCTCACCGCCGACTACGTGCACGAGAACAGCGCCTACTCCACCTGACGGCGGGCCGGCCCGCCGGCCGACCCGTCCGACCGCCGCCACCCGAGCCGGGGGATGACCAGTACCGTGAAGATCGCACCCAAGGGCGAACAGGCCCGGAACAACACCGCGTTGCCCAAGGCCATGACGCTCATCGAGGCCCTGCCCTGGCTGGAGCGCTTCCACGGCAAGACCGTCGTCATCAAGTTCGGCGGCAACGCCATGGTCGACGAGGAGCTCAAGGCCGCCTTCGCCGCGGACGTCGTCTTCCTGCGCTTCGCCGGGCTCCACCCCGTCGTGGTGCACGGCGGCGGCCCGCAGATCAGCGCCCAGCTCGACCGGCTCGGCCTGGAGTCCTCGTTCACCAACGGCCTGCGGGTCACCACCCCGGAGACCATGGACGTGGTCCGGATGGTGCTCGCCGGCCAGGTGCAGCGGGAACTGGTCGGCCTGCTCAACGAGCACGGCCCGTTCGCGGTCGGCATGACCGGCGAGGACGCGCACACCATGACCGCGGTCAAGCGGTACGCGGTCGTCGACGGCGAGTCGGTCGACATCGGCCTGGTCGGCGACATCGTCAACGTCGAGGCCGGCGCGGTGAAGGCGCTGATCGCGGACGGCCGGATCCCGGTGGTCTCCTCGATCGCCCGCGGCACCGACGGCCACGTCTACAACATCAACGCCGACACCGCCGCCTCCGCCCTCGCGGTCGCCCTCGGGGCCGAGATGCTCGTCGTGCTGACCGACGTCGAGGGCCTCTACAAGGACTGGCCGGAGTCGGACGACGTGATCAGCCAGCTGGACGCCACCGAGCTGGAGGAACTGCTGCCGGGCCTGGCCTCCGGCATGGTGCCCAAGATGGAGGGCTGCCTGAACGCCGTCCGCTCGGGCGTCGGCACCGCCCGCGTGCTGGACGGCCGGGTGCCGCACAGCCTGCTGCTGGAGATCTTCACCGACGAGGGCATCGGCACCATGGTCGTGCCCGACGACGAACCGACCGTGACCGGGGGACTCGCATGACTTCCAACGCCCAGCTGACCGAGCGGTGGCAGCACGCCTTCACCGACAACTACGGCACCCCGCGGATCCCGCTGGTCCGGGGCGAGGGCAGCACCCTCTGGGACGCCGACGGCAAGGCCTACACCGACCTGCTCGGCGGCATCGCGGTCAACGCCCTCGGCACCGCCCACCCGGCCGTGGTCGAGGCCGTGGGCCGGCAGATCGCCACCCTCGGCCACATCTCCAACCTGTTCCTGGCCGAGCCCACCGTCGCCCTCGCCGAACGGCTGCTGGAACTCGACGGGCGCCCCGGGCGGGTGTTCTTCTGCAACTCCGGCGCCGAGGCCAACGAGGCCGCCTTCAAGATCTCCCGCCGGACCGGCCGCACCCACCTGGTCGCCCTGGAGGGCGCCTTCCACGGCCGCACCATGGGCGCCCTCGCGCTCACCGGCCAGCCCGCCAAGCAGGAGCCGTTCCGCCCGCTGCCCGGCGACGTCACCCACGTCCCGTTCGGTGACGTGGAGGCGCTGCGCGCGGCGGTCACCACCGACACGGCCGCCGTCTTCCTGGAGCCGATCCAGGGCGAGAACGGCGCCGTCCCGCTGCCCGACGGCTATCTGCGGGCCGCCCGCGAGATCACCCGCGCCACCGGCACCCTGCTCGTGCTCGACGAGATCCAGACCGGCGTCGGCCGCACCGGCCACTGGTTCGCGCACCAGGCCTTCGACGGGGTCGAGCCGGACGTCGTCACGCTCGCCAAGGCGCTCGGCGGCGGACTGCCGATCGGGGCCGTGCTCGCCTTCGGCGAGGCCGCCGACCTGCTCACCCCGGGCCAGCACGGCACCACCTTCGGCGGCAACCCGGTCGTCGCGGCGGCCGCGCTCGCGGTGCTGGACACCATCGGGTCCGAAGGACTGCTGGAGCACGCCCGCAAGATCGGCGAGCGGCTGCGGCACGGCGTCGAGGCGATCGACGACCCGCTGGTCTCGCACGTGCGCGGGGCCGGGCTGCTGCTCGGCATCGTGCTCACCGCCCCGGTCTCCGCGAAGGTGCAGGCGGGCCTCCAGGAGGCCGGCTTCCTGGTGAACGCCGCGGTGCCGGACGCGGTGCGCCTCGCGCCGCCGCTGGTGCTCACCGAGCAGGAGGCGGACGCCTTCCTGGCCGCGCTGCCCGCCGTGCTGCGGGCCGTGCGGGCGGACGCCCCGGACGATGCGAACCGAGCGTAGTCCGGGAGAATCATCACATGACCGTTCCCCACTCCGGCCAGCCCGCCGCCGGCCCGACGCCGCAGGTCCCGCAGACCCGCACCGCGCGCCACCGGCGGATCGTGGACCTGCTCACCCGCCAGCCCGTGCGCTCGCAGAGCCAGCTCGCCAAGCTGCTCGCCGACGACGGACTCGTGGTCACCCAGGCCACCCTCTCCCGGGACCTGGACGAGCTGGGCGCGGTGAAGATCCGCAACCGGGACGGCGCGCTCATCTACGCCGTCCCGGCCGAGGGCGGCGACCGCACCCCGCGCGCGCCGATGGGGGAGTCCGCCACCGAGGGCCGGATGGCCCGGCTGGCCGGCGAGCTGATGGTCTCCGCGACCGCGTCCGGCAACCTGGTGGTGCTGCGCACCCCGCCCGGCGCGGCGCAGTTCCTGGCCTCGGCGATCGACCAGGCGGAGGTGTTCGAGATCATCGGCACCATCGCCGGCGACGACACCGTGCTGCTGATCAGCCGCGACCCGGCCGGCGGCCAGGCCCTCGCCGACCACCTCATGCAACTCGCCCAGGCGAAGGCGCAGTAAGCCCTCCCGCACGGCCCTCGCACGGCCCCTCGTACAGCCCCGCACCGCCCTGTGGGCCCGGTTCCGACCGGGCCCACAGGCGTATCCGGAACCGCCCCCGCCACGGGGTTTTGAGATTCATACGGAGTAGTGCATACTTATGCCTGTCGCCGTAAGCCTGTTCGCACAGTTGTGAAGGAGAAAGCCGTGACCGAGCGCGTCGTACTCGCCTACTCGGGCGGTCTGGACACGTCCGTCTGCATCGGCTGGATCGCCGAGGAGACGGGCGCCGAGGTCATCGCCGTCGCCGTCGACGTCGGCCAGGGCGGCGAGGACCTGGACGTCATCCGCCAGCGGGCGCTGGACTGCGGCGCCGTCGAGGCCGAGGTCGCCGACGCCCGCGACGAGTTCGCCGACGAGTACTGCCTCCCGGCCGTCAAGGCCAACGCCCTCTACCAGGGCCAGTACCCGCTGGTGTCCGCCCTCTCCCGGCCGGTCATCGTCAAGCACCTGGTGGCCGCCGCCCAGAAGCACGGCGCCACCACCGTCGCCCACGGATGCACCGGCAAGGGCAACGACCAGGTCCGCTTCGAGGTCGGCATCAACTCGCTGGCCCCCGGCCTCAAGTGCATCGCCCCGGTCCGCGACTACGCGATGACCCGGGACAAGGCCATCGCCTTCGCCGAGGCCAAGGGCCTGCCGATCGCCACCACCAAGAAGTCCCCGTACTCGATCGACCAGAACGTCTTCGGCCGGGCCGTCGAGACCGGCTTCCTCGAGGACATCTGGAACGCCCCGATCGAGGACGTCTACGAGTACACCCAGAACCCCGCCACCGCGCGCGAGGCCGACGAGGTGGTCATCACCTTCGACGCCGGCGTCCCGGTCGCGATCGACGGCCGCAAGGTCACCGTCCTGCAGGCGATCGAGGAGCTCAACAAGCGCGCCGGCGCCCAGGGCGTCGGCCGGCTCGACATGGTCGAGGACCGCCTCGTCGGCATCAAGTCCCGGGAGATCTACGAGGCCCCCGGCGCGATCGCCCTGATCACCGCCCACCAGGCGCTGGAGAACGTCACCGTCGAGCGCGAACTCGCCCGCTACAAGCGGCAGGTCGAGCAGCGCTGGGCCGAACTGGTCTACGACGGCCTGTGGTTCTCCCCGCTCAAGCGTGCCCTCGACGGCTTCGTGAACGAGGCCAACCAGCACGTCTCCGGCGACATCCGGATCGTCCTGCACGGCGGCCGGGCCGTCGTCAACGGCCGCAAGTCGGACCAGTCGCTGTACGACTTCAACCTCGCCACCTACGACACCGGCGACACCTTCGACCAGTCGATGTCCAAGGGCTTCATCGAGATCTTCGGCCTCTCCTCGAAGATCGCCGCCCGTCGCGACCTGGGCTGAGCCGCCCCGGACCCGGCCGCGCCCCGCTCCCGCGGGGCCGGCCGGGACCACCCCCGAACCCCCCTTCCCGCACGTCCGTAAGGAGCCAGTGATGTCCGCCGACCAGACCGCCACGGGTGGCGACGTCCGCCTCTGGGGCGCCCGCTTCGCCGACGGCCCCTCCGAGGCCCTGGCCAGGCTCTCCGCCTCGGTGCACTTCGACTGGCGCCTCGCCCCCTACGACATCGCCGGCTCCAAGGCCCACGCCCGCGTCCTGCACAAGGCCGGCCTGCTCACCGCCGACGAACTCGCCGCCATGCACGACGGGCTCGACCGGCTGCTCGCCGACGTCGAGGCCGGCACCTTCACCGGCACCGTCGCCGACGAGGACGTCCACACCGCCCTGGAGCGCGGCCTGCTGGAGCGCCTCGGCCCCGACCTCGGCGGCAAGCTGCGGGCCGGACGCTCCCGCAACGACCAGATCGCCACCCTCTTCCGGATGTACCTGCGGGACCACGCGAAGACCATCGGCGGCCTGCTGCTCGACCTCCAGCACGCCCTGGTCGGCCTCGCCGAGGCCCACCCGGACACCGCGATGCCGGGCCGCACCCACCTCCAGCACGCCCAGCCCGTGCTCTTCGCCCACCACGTCCTCGCGCACGTGCAGGCCCTCGGCCGGGACGCCGAGCGGCTGCGCCAGTGGGACGCCCGCACCGCCGTCTCCCCCTACGGCTCCGGGGCGCTGGCCGGCTCCTCGCTCGGCCTCGACCCGGAGGCCGTCGCCGCCGACCTCGGCTTCGAGGGCGGATCGGTCGGCAACTCCATCGACGGCACCGCCTCGCGCGACTTCGTCGCCGAATTCGCCTTCGTCACCGCGATGATCGGGATCAACCTGTCCCGGATCGCGGAGGAGGTGATCATCTGGAACACCAAGGAGTTCGGCTTCATCACGCTGCACGACGCCTTCTCCACCGGCTCGTCGATCATGCCGCAGAAGAAGAACCCCGACATCGCCGAGCTCGCCCGCGGCAAGTCCGGCCGGCTCATCGGCAACCTCACCGGCCTGCTCGCCACCCTCAAGGCCCTCCCGCTCGCCTACAACCGCGACCTCCAGGAGGACAAGGAGCCGGTCTTCGACTCCTGCGACACCCTCGAAGTCCTGCTCCCCGCCTTCACCGGCATGATGGCCACCCTCACCGTCCACCGCGAGCGGCTGGAGGAGCTCGCCCCGGCCGGCTTCTCCCTCGCCACCGACATCGCCGAATGGCTCGTCAAGCAGGGCGTGCCGTTCCGGGTCGCGCACGAGGTCGCCGGAGCCTGCGTCAAGGAGTGCGAGGCGCACGGCATCGAGCTCGCCGACCTGACGGACGAGCAGTTCGCCGCCATCTCCGCGCACCTCACCCCCGAGGTCCGGACGGTCCTCAGCGTCCACGGCGCCATCGCCTCCCGCAACGGCCGGGGCGGCACCGCGCCCAGCGCCGTCGCCGTCCAGCTCGGCGAGATCAAGGCCGACCTCGCCGCCCAGCAGGAGTGGGTGACGGGCTGACCGGCCCCCACCACCCACCACGGGGAGGGGCGCGGCGGGTCCTCCGCCGCGCCCCTCCCCGTACGTATGCGACCGGCCGCCCGTAACCGCGACGGCCCCCACCCGGTCAAGCACGGTATGTGCACCGCCTTCCCGTCCGTCCCCTCCGCCGAGGACGAGGTCCTCGCCGAGCTGCGCCGCCGCCGCGTCCGCGAGGCCGTCGCCGCCCTGCCCGGGCGCTGCCCGCAACTGGTCGCCGCCCTCGCGGAGGACCCGCCGCCGACCTACCGCGAGCTCTCCCGCCTCCTCGGCATGCCGCGCGGCTCCATCGGCCCCACCCGGGCCCGCTGCCTGGCCTGCCTGCGCGTCCTGCTGCACGCCGAGCGCTACGCCTGAGCGGCGGCGGTGCTCCCCCCGGCCCGCGCCCCGCCGCCCCGCCCGGTCCCCGCGCGATCCTCGGCCGGTCCTCGCCCGGTCCTCGCCCGGCACCCGTCCCGCCGCGCCCCGCCCCGCCCCGCCGGGCGTGACCCTCGCCACGTCCGGCGGCCGTGAGGTTGAGACCAGCTGACACCCGGGTAAGGCGCTGGCGAACGCGGCTCTTGACGGTGACGCGCTCGCTCGGATACTGACCGTGAGCGCGCCGCCGCCGCACGGCCCCACCAGGGCCGTGCGGGCTGGTACGTTCGTGCGCCACCCCCGGTCTGGGCGGATCCCCGGCCGGGACACCCTCCGGCAGCCAACCGGTGCGACACCCTCACCTCTCACGCGCCGGGTACAACGATGGGGAGGCCCCCGCACATGGGCATGAGCGTGAACATTTCGACCGCCGGGACGGACGACGCGGAGCAGATCCTCAAGCTCCAGTACCTCGGCTACCAGAGCGAGGCCGAGCTCTACGGCGACTGGGCCATCGAGCCGCTGACCCAGTCCCTGGAGAGCCTGCGCGAAGAGCTGACCGAACGGCACGTGCTCGTCGCCCGCCTCGGCGACGAGATCGTCGGCACCGTCCGGGGCCACCTCGGCCCCGACGGCGTCGGCCGGATAGGGCGTCTGGTCGTCCACCCCCGGATGCAGCGCCACGGCCTGGGCGGCCGACTGCTGGAGGCCCTGGAGCGCCGCCTCGCCGCGGACGGCGCGGTCAGCTCCTACCGCCTCTTCACCGGCCACCGCAGCCTCGGCAACCTGCGCCTCTACGCCCGCCAGGGCTACCGCCAGACCACCGTCGAACAGATCAGCGGCCGGATCACCCTGGTGCACCTGGAGAAGTCCGCCGCCGCCCCGCTCGCCGCCACCGCCTGAAGCCCCGGCCCGCCCCACGCGGGCCCCGTCGAACCGGCGCCGCCATCATTCGGACTCCCGAAGGCGGCGCCGGTCGCCGTTCGCCCAGCTCACTGGCACGGGTGTCCGCATTGCGGACGCCGTTGCGAAATAATTGGGACCTCTCCGAACCATCTGATTTACTGGCTCACATGACTGCGACGACGAAATGGACCCCCACCGGCACCCCGCCGGCAGGTGAGAGCGCCATGTGCCGTCGAATGTGTCACCGCTGAGGGCCACCGCCCCCGGCACCCGCTGAGAGTGCCTCTCCTCGCGCCCCGAAGCGAGAACCCCGGCGTCGTTCCCGTCCGTGCGGACGCGCCCTTCCTGCCGCATCCCCCTCCTTCGGCCTGCCCGCACACCCGCGGGCGGTCCGCTGACTCGTAAGGGCCACGCCGTCGCGCGGCCCGGCCGCCCAGCGGCGACGATCAAGGGGTGGCAGGTCCGGATCCCCCCGGCGCGACGCCGTTCCCGTCGCCGCCCGCACGGCGGTGCGACCTCCGCACGCCGCCCGCCCCCGACCCACGGAAGCAGCTGTGATCACCACCACGGACCTCACCAAGGTCTACCGATCCCGCGGCCGCGAGGTGACCGCCCTCGCGGGCGTCGACCTCCACGTCCGCCCCGGCGAGGTCTACGGAGTCGTCGGCACCAGCGGCGCCGGAAAGTCCACCCTCATCCGCTGCGTCAACATGCTGGAGCGCCCCAGCTCCGGCACCGTCACCGTGGACGGCGTCGAACTCACCGCCCTCACCGGCGGCGAGAACCGCGCCGGCAAGGACCTCCGCGAAGCCCGCCGCCGCATCGGCATGGTCTTCCAGCACTTCAACCTGCTGTCCTCCCGCACCGTCCAGCAGAACGTCGAACTCCCGCTGGAGATCATCGGACTGGACCGCACCCAGCGCCGCCGCAAGGCCGCCGAACTGCTCGACCTCGTCGGCCTCACCGACAAGGCCCGCAACTACCCCGGCCAGCTCTCCGGGGGCCAGAAGCAGCGCGTCGGCATCGCCCGCGCCCTCGCCGGCGACCCCAAGGTGCTGCTCTCCGACGAGGCCACCTCCGCGCTCGACCCCGAGACCACGCGCTCCATCCTCAAGCTGCTGCGCGACCTCAACGAACAGCTCGGCCTCACCGTCCTGCTCATCACCCACGAGATGGACGTCATCAAGTCCGTCTGCGACTCCGCCGCCCTGATGCGCGGCGGCCGGGTGGTCGAATCCGGCGCGCTCACCGACCTGCTCGCCCGGCCCGGCTCCGAACTCGCCCGCGAACTCTTCCCGCTCAGCGAATTCGGCACCGGACACCCCGGCGCCACCGTGCTGGAGATCACCTTCCAGGGCGACGCCCCGGCCCAGCCCTTCGTCTCCCAGCTGGCCCGCACCTACCAGATCGACATCAACATCCTCGGCGCCGCCGTCGAGACCATCGCCGGCCGCATGGTCGGCCGGATGCGCGTCGAACTGCCCGGATCCCGGCACGACAACGTCGTGCCCATCGGCTTCCTGCGCGAGCAGGGCCTCCAGGTGGACGTGGTCGAAACGGCGAACGGAGCGGTGGCATGACCTGGGACCAGATGCAGGAACTGATGTGGCCCGCGACCTGGGAGACCCTCCAGATGGTCGGAGTGTCGACCGTCTGCACCGTCGTCCTCGGGCTCCCGCTCGGCGTGCTGCTCGTCCTCACCGCCAAGGGCGGCGCCCTCCAGAACCAGCCCGTCAACAAGGTGCTCGGCGCGGTCGTGAACCTCGCCCGCTCGCTGCCGTTCATCATCCTGATGATCGCGCTGTTCTCCTTCACCCGCTGGCTGGTCGGCAGCTCCCTCGGCTGGCAGGCCGCCACCGTCCCGCTGACCGTCGGCGCCATCCCCTTCTTCGCCCGACTCGTGGAGACCAACGTCCGCGAGGTCGACCGGGGCCTCGTCGAAGCCGTCCAGGCGATGGGCGGCAGCACCTGGACCCTGGTCCGCAAGACGCTCGTCCCCGAAGCCCTCCCCGGCCTCGTCGCCTCCGTCACCACCACCGTCATCGCGCTCATCGGCTACTCCGCGATGGCCGGCACCGTCGGCGGCGGCGGCCTCGGCGACCTCGCCTACCGCTACGGCTACCTGCGCTTCGAGACCGCCTTCATGTGGGTCATCGTCGCCGAGATCGCGATCATCGTCACCGTGATCCAGCTGGCCGGCGACTACGCCGTGCGACGGCTCGCCAACCGGGGCCGCGGCGGCGGCCGGACCAGGCTGTTGCGCCCCCGCGCCGACACCGACCTCGTCGCCTCCTAGGGCTCCCCGCCTCCCGGACCCCGGCACCCCCGGTGCCCCCGGGCCCGGCACCTTCCAGACTTCCCCGTCCGAAAACCGGACGCGGCTCCCCGCAATACGCAGAAAGGCACTTTTCGTGCGCAACGCCCTGAAGTTCACCAGCGTCCTCGCCACCGCCGGCATCGCCCTCTCCCTCGCCGCCTGCGGCAGCAACGGCGACTCGTCCTCCTCGGACGCGAACGCGCCGCTCACCGTCGTCGCCAGCCCCACCCCGCACGGCCAGATCCTCAAGTACGTCAAGGACAACCTCGCGGACAAGGCCGGCCTCAAGCTCAACGTCAAGGAGGTCACCGACTACGTGACCCCCAACACGGCGGTGCAGGACGGCTCGGCCGACGCCAACTACTTCCAGCACGTGCCGTACCTGGAGGACTTCAACAAGAAGCGCGGCACCGACATCGTCTCCGTCGAGGCCGTGCACCTGGAGCCGCTGGGCGTCTACTCCAAGAAGGTCAAGGCGATCGCCGAACTGCCGGACGGCGCCACCATCGGCCTGCCCAACGATGCCACCAACGAGGGCCGCGCGCTCAAGCTGCTCGCCGACAACAAGCTCATCACCCTCAAGGACGGGGCCGGCACCGGCGCCACCCCCGCCGACGTCACGGGCAACCCGAAGAACTTCAAGTGGAAGGAGCTGGAGGCCGCCCAGCTGCCCCGCTCCATCGCCGACCTCGACGCCGCCGTCATCAACGGCAACTACGCGCTCGACTCCGGCCTCAAGCCCGCCACCGACGCGATCGTGCTGGAGAAGGCCGAGGGCAACCCCTACGCCAACATCCTCGCCGTCAAGAAGGGCAAGGAGAACGACCCGCGGGTGAAGAAGCTCGCCGAGCTGCTGCACTCCCCCGAGGTCAAGAAGTACATCGACGACACCTTCCAGGGCTCCGTCATCCCGGCGTTCTGATCCCCGGAGCCGACCGCTCCCGACCCGTCCCGCCGGACCACCGACCGGGCCCCCGCCGCAACCAGGCGGGGGCCCGGTCGGGCAGTATGCACCAGTGACGGTCCGACAGACCCATTTCTGACGTACCGTCGTCCGGTCCGAGCACCGCGTGACCACCCGGCACCGGCGAGGCGTACGGTGTGTCCACGACCCGGCGAGGAGAGACGGCATGGCAGCGAGCTTCCCCGAGACCGCCATCAGCACCGAACGGCTGCTGCTGCGCCCGCTTGCGGAGGACGACGCCCCCGGCCTGGCCGCCATGATGGCCGACGAACTCGTCCTGGCCTGGACCGACCACCCGCACCCCTTCACCGAGGCCCACGCCCTCGACCTGGCCCGCACCCTCGCACCCGCCCACCGCGCCACCGGCCGGGGCATCGTCCTCGCCGTCACCGAACACCTCACCCAGCGCCTGGTCGGCCTGGTCGAACTCCGCCACACCGACTGGCGGCTGCGCACCACCGAGATCTCCTTCGTCACCGCGAGCTGGGCCCGCGGCGAGGGCTACGCCCCCGAGGCCGTCCTCGGCGTCGCCCAGTGGCTCTTCGAGGACCGGGGTTTCCTGCGCCTCGAACTGCGCACCGCCGCCGGGAACACCGCCGCCCAGCAGGTCGCCCAGAAGATCGGCGGCATCAGCGAGGGCGTCCTGCGCAGCGCCTGGATAGTGCGCGGTGAGTCCGGCGGGTCCGGCGGGTCCGGCTCCGGTGGGGTGGGGGAGCGCCGGGGCCACGGCCGCCCGGACCACGACCCCTCGGACCACGACCCCTCGGACCACGGCTCCTCGGGCCACGACCGCTGGGCTCCCGACCGTCCGGCCGTCGGCGAGAGCCGCAGCGACCTCATCCTGTGGGGCCTGCTCCCCGAGGACATGGAGACCCCCGAGCCCGCCGCCCCCGCCTGGGCCGGCGGCCACCGCTACGTGCTGCGCGACTGACCCGCGCGCCCGGACCCCGCGAGGACCCGCACAAGGGCCCGCACGAGGACCCGAACGAGAACGCGCACGACCGGCCCGCGCGACCGCCGGGCTGCCCTTCGGGGCCGGTCGGCGCGGACATGTGTACGAGATGTCCGCGCCGAGGGGATCACACCCGGTAGCCTTCCACCGGCGCCGCACACGGGCGCCGCCTGTCGGCGCACGGATGGCGAGGGAGAACAGCCGCAGATGGCTGACCGGATCACGGTCATCGGGTGGGACGGCACACCGCTCACCGAGGCCGCCGCCGCGGCCCTCGCCGCAGCCACCCTGGTGGCCGGCGCCCCCTACCAGCTCAAGGCCCTCCCGGTGCCGCCCGCCGCCGAACGCATCGCCCTCGGCAGCATCCAGCTCGCCGCCCGCCGGATCGCCGAACACCGCGGCGCCGCCGTCGTCATCGCCGAGGGCGACCCCGGCTTCTTCGGCGTCGTCCGCACCCTGCGCCGCCCCGAGTACGGCCTCGAACTCGAAGTCCTCCCCGCCGTCTCCTCCGTCGCCGCCGCCTTCGCCCGCGCCGGCATGCCCTGGGAGGACGCCCAGGTCGCCAGCGCGCACGGCGGCCGCTTGCGCCGCGCCGCCAACCTCTGCCGCGCCCACCCCAAGGTCGCCGTCCTCACCGCACCCGGCGCCGGCCCCGCCGAACTCGCCCTGATGCTCCGCGGCGTCCACCGCACCTTCGTCGTCTGCGAAGCCCTCGGCACCCCCGACGAGGACGTCACCGTCCTCACCTCCGACCGCGTCGCCGACCACATCTGGCGCGACCCCAGCGTCGTCCTCGTCATCGGCGGCAGCAGCGCCGGCGGCCCCGGCGGCGGACCCGCGAACGGCGCCGCCGGCGAGGCCGCCGGCTGGCTCGCCGGACGCCCCGTCGGCTACCCCGGACCGGACCGGGGCTGGGCCCTGCCCACCGACACCTACACCGGCACCGGCCGCACCCCCGGCGCACCCGGCGCCCCCGCGGACCCCGGCGCACCCGGCGCGTCCGACACACTCCCGGCGCACGTCCGCGCGCTCGTGCTCGCCCGCCTGGGTGCCCGCCCCGGCGACCTCGTCTGGACCGTCGGCGCCGGCAGCGGCGCACTCGCCGTCGACGCCGCCCGCTTCGGCGCGGCCGTCGTCGCCGTCGAGGCCGACCGCTCCGCCTGCGCCCGGCTCGCCGTCAACGCCCGCCGCTACGGCGTCGAGGTCGAGATCGTCCACGGCCGGGGCCCCGACGTCCTCGGCGAACTCCCCGAACCCGACGCCGCCGTCGTCGAGACCGGCGGCCCGGAAGCCGTGCGGGCCGTGCTCTCCCGCCGCCCCGAACGCATCGTCGCCGTCGCCCGCACCCTCGCCGAGGCCGAGGAGGTCCGCCGCGTCATCGCCGGCGCCGGCTACCGCGCCGACGGCGCGCTGCTCCAGTCCGCGCCGCTGCTCCCGCCGACCGGGGCCGCCGCCGACGGACCCGGTCTGCGACTCGGCATGGGCGACCCCGGCACCTTCCTGCTCTGGGGTGCGCAGAAACCGTGAAGGCCCGGTGGTACCGGGTGGTGATCCCGCTGGCGGCCGGTGCCGATCCACGCGCCCCGGGCCGCCCCCCGCGTCCGTCCGCCGGGTCCGTCGGCCGCGCCCTCCGGTCCGCCCGGGGCGGACCGACCCGGCGCACGGCCCGGCCGGACGGTGATCCAGGTCGCATCCGGACACCGATTCGGGAGGCGGCGTCCCCGGGCCGGTAGTGTGGCGTCCGGGACGGCTGCGGTGTCCGACAGCCCGCCCGATCCGGTCGGGTCCGGTGCCTTTCTGACATGGCGCCGACCGGCGAGGTTCGGAGTGTGGGCAATTCGACGGGCCGCCCGCCGGACCTGGAGAATGCCGTAGGGTCCGGTGCGGTCGTGCCGGTTGCCCCGGCTTGTCGTTGTCTCAGATGACGCGCCGCCCCAGCGGGTGGCGCGCGGGCCGGGGTGCCGCAGCGCGCCGGAAGTGTTCCGGCCGCAGCGCCTCGGCGCGGCGGCCGTGTGTGATTGAGGGGCGGGCCGGTGCAGGCCCGGCCCGTGCGGATGGGCGCTGCGGTCGGTGATCGTGTCGCCGAGGGCGCGGCAGCGGCCTGGAAGGAGCTTTGACATGACCGATGGCGGCCACGTCCCGAACGAGGGACTGCCGGAGCACCTGCTCGCCGGGCCCGACCGGCTCGGCGGCCCGGAGGGCGTCGCGGCTGTCGCACCCGTGCAGGGCGTCGCACTGGACGGCACCCTCCCCGGCGTGCCGGCCCACGGCGTGCCGACGCAGGCCGTGCCCGCGCAGGGAGTCCCCGTGCAGGGTGTCCCGGCACCGGGTACGCCCGCACCGGGCAGCCCGCTCGGCGCGCCCGGATTCGCCGTGCCCGCCCCCGGAGCGCCCGGCGCCGCCGGTGACGCCTGGGCCGCCTCCCCGCGCCCCACCTTCCACTTCGTCGACCAGCCGGACGGCCTCGACGACGAGGACGACGTCCTGCTGATGCCCGGTCCGCAGGGCTCCTGGGGCGAGCCGACGGCGCTTGCCGCCGACCCGGCCGCCGACCCGCAGACCCCGCCCGGCACCCCCGTCGAGCCGTCCTGGCCGCCGCTGGAGCCGCCCGTGCTCGGCGCCGCCGACCAGGCGGGCGCCCCCCACGGCTTCGCGCCGCAGGCCGCCCCCGGCAACCAGACGGTGCCGGCCCAGCAGCAGGGCCCCGAGCCGGTGACGGCCGTTCAGTCGCCGCGCCGGCCGCTGCACGCCGGGCCGCCGATCCCGGACCCGTCGCTGATGACCGGCCAGGTCCCGGTCCGCTCGCTGGCCGACCGGGGTCCGTCGACCGGCAGCACTCCCGCGCACGGCATCCCGGTGGTACCGGTCGCCGTCCAGCCCGAGGCCGTGGCCGTGCCCGTCGCCGTCCAGCCCGCGCCGCAGCCGGTCGAGGCCGTCGTCCAGCAGCCTCCCGTGGTGCAGCCCGTCGCCGTACCCGTCGAGGCCCCGGTCGTGGCCGAGGCGGTCGTCGAGGCGCCCGTCGAGGCCGTCGTCGAGATCGCCGCGGCACCCGGGACCACCGAGCCGGCCGCCGTCGAGCCGGCCGTCGAACCGGTCGCCGCCGCTGTCGGGGCCCCGGCCGGGGTTCCCACCGCCGAGGTCCCCGCCGCTGCCGCCGAGGCCGAGGCCGCCGCCGAGGCACAGGCCGGGGGCGGCCAGCCGCGCCGCATCTCCGCCTTCCTCGCCGCGCCGACCCCGCACGGCCTCCCGCAGGTCGAGCCGGTCGCCGAACCCGTGGCCGAGCCGCTGGTCGAGCAGTCCGCCCCGGCCGCCGTCGGGACGGAGGCCGAGCAGTCCGCCCCCATAGCGGCCGTCGCCGACCAGGCCGGGGCCGCCGCGCAGGCGGAGCCCGAGGCCGTCGAGCCCGCCGCGCCCGTCGCCGTCGAGCCGGTCCCGGCGGAGCAGCCCGCACCTGCGGTCGAGGCCACCGCGCCCGAGGCCACCGCGCCCGAGGGTGAGGTGCCCGCCGAGCCGGCCGCCGTCGAGGCCGCTGCCGAGGTGCCGACCGAGGCGCCGGCCGAGGCCCAGGCCCCGGAAGCGGCCGCCGAGACCGCCGCGGGCACCGGCGAGATGCCCTCCGGCCAGTCCGTCGCCGTCCCGGTGGACGTCCCGGCCGAGCCGGTGTCCGCCGCTCCCGCCGAGCCGGCCGAGGCCCCCGTCCAGGAGCAGCCCGCGGTCGAACAGCCCGCCGGGCCGACGGACACGCCGTCCACGGACGCGGTGCCCGTCGACGCGCCGCCGGCCGCCGTGCCCGTCGACGCGCCCGCCGAGCTGCCCGCGACCGGGGCCGCCGAGGCGGCCCCGGCCCCGCAGGCCGAGGACGGCACCCCGGCCGGGCCGACCGCCGCCACCGGGCCGACCGCTCCCGCCGAGTCGGCCGGGGCCCCCGCGTCCACCGACCTGGCCGAGGCCCCCGAGGCTCCGGTCGACCCCGCCGCAGCGGTCGAGCCCGCCGCCGAGGCACCCGTCCCCGCCGAGCAGCCCGCGGAGGTCGCGCAGCCCGTCGACGCCGAGCAGCCCGCCGGGCAGCCCGCCGAGGAGTCCGTCGAGGAGTCCGCCGAGCCCGAGGAGCCCGCCGAACCGCGCGGCCCCGCCGCCCCCGGCTACGACGAGGTCGGCCGCGAGGCCGTCCACCAGGTCATCCGCGAGCGCCGCGACATCCGCAACGGCTTCCGCCCCGACCCGATCCCGCACGAGGTGCTGATCCGCGTCCTGGAGGCCGCCCACACCGCCCCCAGCGTCGGCTACTCGCAGCCCTGGGACTTCGTGGTCATCCGCTCCGCCAAGACCCGCCGCAAGATGCACGAACTGGCCGAGCGCCAGCGCGAGGCGTTCGCCGACTCGCTCCCCAAGGGCCGCGCGAAGCAGTTCAAGGAAATCAAGATCGAGGCGATCCTCGAGACGCCCGTCAACATCGTCGTCACCGCCGACCGCACCCGGGGCGGCCGGCACACCCTGGGCCGGCACACCCAGCCGCAGATGGCCCCGTACTCGGCCGCCCTCGCGGTCGAGAACCTCTGGCTGGCCGCCCGCGCCGAGGGCCTCGGCGTCGGCTGGGTGAGCTTCTTCGACGAGGAGGAGCTGGTCCGCGAGCTCGGCCTGCCCGAGCACCTGGAGGTCGTCGCCTACCTGTGCGTCGGCTTCGTCGACGCCTTCCCGGACGAGCCCGAGCTCCAGCAGCAGGGCTGGGCCAAGAAGCGCCCGCTGTCCTGGGTCGTGCACGAGGAGCAGTACGGCAACCGCGCCCTGCCCGGCGAGGAGCCGCACAGCGTGCTCTCCGAGACCCTGCGCGGCATCCGCCCGCTGGACGCCAAGGCGCTCGGCGAGGCCTGGGACCGGCAGAAGCGGATGACCAAGCCGGCCGGCTCGCTCGGCATGCTGGAGATCATTTCCGCCCAGCTCAGCGGCCTGTCCCGGAAGTGCCCGCCGCCGATCCCGGAGCCCGCCTGCGTCGCGGTCTTCGCCGCCGACCACGGCGTGCACGCCCAGGGCGTCACCCCCTGGCCGCAGGAGGTCACCGCCCAGATGGTGGGCAACTTCCTGGCCGGGGGAGCGGTGGTCAACGCCTTCGCCAAGCAGATCGGCACCGAGGTCTGCGTCGTCGACGTCGGCGTGGCCGCCGAGCTGCCGGACGCGATCCAGCAGGGCCGCACCACCGGCCTGCTGCCGCGCAAGGTCAAGCCCGGCACCGACGACATGACCCAGGGCCCGGCGATGACCCGCGAGGAGGCCCTCAAGGCCCTCGAGGTCGGCATCGAGACCGCCCGCGACCTCGTCGCGGCCGGCAACAAGGCCCTGATCACCGGCGACATGGGCATCGCCAACACCACCGCCTCCGCCGCCCTGATCTCGATCTTCACCGGGCTCGACCCGGCCGAGGTCACCGGCCGGGGCACCGGCATCGACGACGCGACCCACACCCGCAAGATCGAGGTCGTCCGCGCCGCGCTGGCCCTGCACCAGCCCGACCCGGCCGACCCGATCGGCGTGCTCGCCGCGGTCGGCGGCCTGGAGCACGCCGCCCTCGCCGGCTTCCTGCTCGGCGCGGCCAGCCTGCGCACCCCGGTGATCCTGGACGGCGTGATCGCCGGTTCGGCCGCACTCGTCGCCAAGGCCATCGCGCCCGAGGTGCTCGCCGCCTGCATCGCCGGCCACCGCTCGGCCGAGCCCGGCCACCAGGCCGCCCTGGCCAAGCTGGGACTGCGTCCGCTGATCGACCTCGACCTGCGCCTCGGCGAGGGCACCGGTGCCCTGCTGGCCCTGCCGCTGGTGCAGAGTGCGGCCCGCGCGATGCACGATGTAGCCACCTTCGACTCCGCCGGGGTCACCGAGAAGGCCTGACGCCCGTCCGCACCGCTCCGTCCACCGGCCCGAGGGCGCGCCGGTGCGCGGAGCGGCGCCGTACCCAGCACACCCTCACCCGATCCAGGAGCACCGCCGATGACCGCGCCCACCCCGCCCTCCTTGCCCGCCGACGGGCAGGAGGGGTCCAACCCCAGCGCCGAGGGCCGCGCTCGCACCCCGTACCCGGTCGGCCTGCTGCTGGCCGGCCGCCGTGTCGTGGTGGTCGGCGGCGGCCACGTCGCCCAGCGGCGGCTGCCCGCGCTGCTCGCCACCGGCGCCGACGTCCACCTCATATCGCCGGTCACCACCCCGGCCGTGCAGGCGATGGCCGACGCCGGCGAGCTGACCTGGCACGAGCGCCGCTACCGGGAGGGCGACCTCGCCGACACCTGGTACGCGCTGGTCGCCACCGACGACCCGGCGGTGAACGCCGCCGTCAGCGCCGAGGCGGAGCGTGAGCGGGTGTTCTGCGCCCGCAGCGACGACGCCGCCGCCGCCACCGCGTGGACGCCCGCCAGCGGGCGCGACGCCGGGGCGACCGTGGCCGTCCTCACCGGGGACCCGCGCCACTCGGCCGCGCTGCGGGACTCGATCGTCGAGGGGCTGCGGGACGGCTCGCTCGCCGCCCGCCAGTACCGCGCCCGGGGAGCGGGGGTGGCACTGGTCGGCGGCGGCCCGGGCGACCCGGACCTCATCACGGTGCGCGGCCGCCGGCTGCTCGCCGACGCGGACGTGGTGGTGGCCGACCGGCTGGCGCCGCGCGAGCTGCTCGCCGAGCTGCCGGAGCACGTCGAGGTCATCGACGCGTCGAAGATCCCGTACGGGCGCTTCATGGCGCAGGAGGCGATCAACCGGACGCTGGTCGAGCACGCCAGGGCCGGCAAGTTCGTGGTGCGGCTCAAGGGCGGCGACCCGTACGTGTTCGGGCGCGGCGGCGAGGAACTGCTGGCGTGCGTGGAGGCCGGGCTGCCGGTCACGGTGGTGCCGGGCATCTCCAGCTCGATCAGCGTGCCGGCGGCGGTCGGGGTGCCGGTCACCCACCGGGGGATGACCCACGAGTTCACCGTGGTCTCGGGCCACGTGGGGCCGGACGACGAGCGTTCGCTGACCAACTGGGAGGCGCTCGCCGGGATGACCGGCACGCTGGTGCTGCTGATGGCCGTCGACAAGATCGGTGCCATCGCGGCCCGGCTGATCCGGGACGGGCGGGCCGCGGACACCCCGGTCGCCGTCGTCCAGGAGGGCACCACCGCCGCCCAGCGCCGGGTCGACGCGACTCTGGCGACGGTCGCCGCCACTGTCGAGGCCGAGCGGATCAAGCCCCCGGCCGTCATCGTCGTCGGTGACGTCGTCAACGTCCTCGCCACCCCGGAGTCCTGAGGGCCGCGGCGTCAGGGGTGGGCCAGGGCCGAGGCCCTGGCCCACCCCGGGGCGAAGCCCTGGCCCACCCCTGGTCGAGGTGCCCCGGTGGTTCCTCCTGGGGGCGCCGCTCTGCCCCCGTCACTTTGCAAACTCCCCCTCGGCACTTTGCAAACAGGAGCTGTTTGCAAAGTGCCGAGGGCATCGCTGCAGCTCAGGGCCATGATGGGTGGCCGTTTCCCGCACTTTGCAAAGTCGCACTTTGCAAAGTGCGGGGGCCGGGGAGCGGACCACCCCCTCACTCCAACGGCTGCTCCGTCCAGATCACCTTCCCGGTGGCGGTGTACCGCGTCCCCCACCGGTCCGCGAACTGCGCGACCAGGAAGAGCCCGCGCCCGCCCTCGTCGGTGGTGGCCGCGTACCGCAGGTGCGGCGACGTGCTGCTCCCGTCCGACACCTCGCAGATCAGCGACCGGTCGAGGAGCAGCCGCACCCGGATCGGCCCGGTGCCGTACCGGATCGCGTTGGTCACCAGCTCGCTCAGGATCAGCTCGGTGACGAACGCCGCCTCGTCCAGCCCCCACTGCTCCAGCCGCTCCGCCACCGCCGCCCGCACCCCGGACACCGCCGCCGGGTCCGCCGGCACCTCCCACTGCGCCACCCGGTCCGCCGGCAGCACCCTGGTCCGCGCCACCAGCAGCGCGATGTCGTCCTGCGGCCGCACCGGCAGCAGCGCCCCCAGCACGTCCGCGCAGGTCTGCTCCGGAGTGCGCGGCGGCCCGGTCAGCGCCGCCCGCAGCAGCTCCAGCCCCACGTCGATGTCCCGCTGACGGTCCTCGACCAGCCCGTCCGTGTACAGCACCAGCCGGCTGCCCTCCTCGACCTCCAGCTCCACCGTCTCGAACGGCAGCACCGCGAGCCCCAGCGGCGGCCCGGTCGGCAGCTCGGGGAACACCACCGTCCCGTCCGGCCGCACCAGCGCGGGCGGCGGATGCCCGGCGCTGGCCAGCGTGCACCGCCGCGACACCGGGTCGTAGATCAGGTACAGACAGGTCGCACCCGTCACGGCCGCCGCCCCGCCGGTCGCCGACTCCTCCTGGTCTATCCGGTTCACCAGCTCGTCCAGGTGCCCCAGCAGCTCGTCCGGCGGCAGGTCCAGCGTCGAGAAGTTGTGGATCGCCGTCCGCAGCCGCCCCATCGTCGCGGCCGCGTGCAGCCCGTGCCCGACCACGTCCCCGACCACCATCGCCACCCGCGCGCCCGGCAGCGGGATCACGTCGAACCAGTCGCCGCCCACCCCCGCCTGCGCCGGCAGGTACCGGTGCGCCACCTCCAGCGCGTTCTGCGCCGGCAGGCTGCGCGGCAGCAGACTGTGCTGCAGGGTCACCGCCATCGCGTGCTCCCGGGTGTACCGGCGCGCGTTGTCGATGCAGACGGCGGCGTGCGAGACCAGCTCCTCGGCCAGGGCGAGGTCCTCCTCCTCGAACGGCTCCTCCCGCTCCGACCGCCAGAACCGCGCCACCCCGAGCAGCACCCCGCGCGCCTTCAACGGCACCCGCACCAGCGAGTGCACCCCGTGCGCGAGCACCCGCTCCGCGCCCTCGGGATCCTGCTCCCGCCACGCCCGCGCCTCCGCCAGCCGGGGCTCCACCCCGGGCAGCCCGCTGCTCAGCGTGCCCGCGAGCGGCGTCGACGGCACGACCTCCACCACCGTGCCCACCGGGTAGAACGGCGGGTCGTCCCGCGCCGCGGACAGCGCGGCCCGCCGCATCCGCAGCGGTGCCACCCCGGCCGGCGGCTCCTCGCCCTCCAGCACCTGCTCGGCGAGATCGACGGTGACGATGTCCGCGAACCGGCCCACCGTCACCTGGGCCAGCTCCTCCGCCGTCCGGGTCACGTCCAGCGTGCTGCCCACCGTGACCCCGGCGTCGTACAGCAGCCGCAGCCGCCGCTGCGCCACCTCGGCCCGCCCGGTCAGCGCCAGCAGCTCGGTGGAGTCCCGCAGCGTCGCCACCGAACCGGGCGGCCCGCCGTTCCGGTCCGTGGGCCGCACGTTCACCGCGAGCAGCCGCTCGCCGGCCATCACCACCTCGTCGGTGACCGCCCGCCCGGCCGCCAGCAGCTCCAGCGGCGCCGGCTCCAGGCCCAGCTCGGTGAGCGGACGGCCCTCGGCGTCGGGCGGCAGGTCGAGCAGCCGACGTGCCTCGTCGTTGCAGAGCAGCAGCCGTCCGTCACCGCCGAGGATCAGCACGCCCTCGCGCACCGCGTGCAGCACCGCCGCGTGGTGCTCGTACATGCGGGTCATCTCGGTCGGCCCGAGGCCGTGGGTCTGCCGCTTCAGCCGCCGGCTGATCAGCGCCGCACCACCGGTCGCCAGCCCGAGCGCGGCCGCCGCCGCGCCCAGCACCACCGGCAGCTGGCGCTCGCTGGCGCTGCTCACATTGGCGATCGTGATGCCCGCCGACACCATCCCGACGATCTGCCCGTCAGGCGCCCGCACCGGCACGATCGCCTGCACCAGCGGCCCGATGGTGCCGTTGACCTCCTCGGTCACCACCTGCCCGGACAGCGCGGGCTGGTAGTTGCCGACGAACTTGTGGCCGATCCGGTCCGGGTTCGGGTGGGTGTAGCGGATGCCGTCGGTGCTGAGGACGACGATGAAGTCCACGCCCGCGTTGATCCGCGCCGCCTGGGCCGAGGGCTGGAGGACGGCACTCGGATCGGGGGAGCGCAGCGCCGCGACGATGCCGGGCGAGTTGGCGTAGGTCTGGGCGACCGCGACGGACCGGGTGGTGGCCTCCTGCCGGGCGTCGTTGCGGGACTGCACCACCAGGGCGACCACGGCGGCCACCACCAGCAACAGCACCACCACGACCTGCAACGCGAAGACCTGACCGGCCACCGAGCGCACCCGGCCCGACTTGGGCCGGGCCGCGTGGGCGTGCTGGTGCCGACCGTGTGGGCGTCCACCGGGAGAGCCGGCGGCGGTACCGGTGGATCGCGAGCCGGAAGCGGAACCGGTCGCACCAGGGTCCGACGGAGCCCAGGATCGGCCCGAAAAACGGGCCATACGTCATATTTGCACTCCGCGAGCCGACGGGCCAAGGCCACCGGTGACGAGCGTTGGGCCGGTTGGCCTTCCCCGGCCCGACTTGGCAAGATCTCAGGGTGTCCGAACCCAGCACCATCACCGACCCCGCCGACCCCCGTCTCGCCGACTACACCGGCCTGACCGACGTCGAACTCCGCCGCCGCCGCGAACCCGCCGAGGGCCTGTTCATCGCGGAGGGCGAGAAGGTGGTCCGCCGCGCCCTCGCGGCCGGCTACCGGATGCGGTCGATGCTGCTGACCCCCAAGTGGCTGGACGTGATGGCGGACGTCATCGCCGAGGCCGACGCCCCGGTGCACGTGGTCGAACCCGACCTGGCCGAGGCCGTCACCGGCTACCACGTCCACCGCGGCGCGCTGGCCTCGATGGAGCGGCAGCCGCTGCCGGACGCCGCCGACCTGCTGGCGGGGGCCCGCCGGGTGGCCGTGCTGGAGGGCCTGGTCGACCACACCAACCTCGGCGCGATCTTCCGCAGCGCGGCCGCCCTCGGCATGGACGCCGTGCTGCTCTCGCCCGACTGCGCCGACCCGCTGTACCGGCGCGCGGTCAAGGTCTCGATGGGCGCCGTCTTCGCCGTCCCGTACGCGCGGCTGGAGCCCTGGCCGGCCGCCCTGGGGACGGTGCGCGCCGCCGGCTTCGAGCTGCTCGCGCTCACCCCGGCCGAGACCGCCGTGGACCTGGCCTCGGTGGTCCCCGAGGGCGGTGCCAGGACGGCGCTGATGCTCGGCGCCGAGGGCGACGGCCTCACCCGGCAGGCCCTGGCCGCCGCCGACCACGCCGTCCGCATCCCGATGGCCCACGGCATCGACTCGCTCAACGTCGGCGCCGCCGCGGCCGTGGCCTTCTACGCCGTCACCGCCACCCGCTGACCCCCGCCCGTCGACCTCCCGGCGCGGTTCGCGCGGGAAGTCGGTCGGCTCGACCTCCCGCGCGACGGAGGGAAGCGGGCCCCCGGACGCTGTGTGACGGGGAGGACCCGTCCGACGGGAGCGCGCCCGCGCGGAACGTCGGATCCGCCGACTTCCCACTCCTGGGCTCTCCCGGACGCTCCCGGGGACGTCCGGACGTCCGGGCGCTCCCGGACCCGGACCCGCCCCGACGTCAGCCCGTCGGGGCTGTGGGCGGTGCCGGGGCGGCGGCCGGGGGCGGGGTGACCGCCGGGGTCGTGGTGGCCGAACCGGGCCAGGACTCGTCCAGCGTGCCGTCCGCCCGCAGCGCGTAGCGGGTCGAGGTGACCGCCCCGGTCTGGGCGACCCGCTCCTCGCGGACCAGCGCGCCGTTGTCCAGCCGCCAGGCCGCGACCGCCTGCGGATCCGCCGCCGAGGAGCGCGAGGTCAGGGCCACCGGGGTGTCCCCGGTGAACGCGAAGAGCTGCACCAGGTCGACCGGCACCGACCCCTCCGAGCGCCGCAGGACGACCAGCGCCGCCGGCCCGCCCTTGTAGCGCGCCGGGAGTACGGCGCTGAGCACGACCTGCGGTCCCGGGCCCGCCGAGCGGCCGTCCCGCAGGGTGACGGCGGGACCGCCCGCCGGGTCGGCGTAGGAGCGGTTCGGCCAGTCGACCGCCGGCCCGGCGCCCTGGGCGGGTGCCAGCGCGGCGTCCCCGGCCGCCGGGGCGCCGTGGGCCGCGGCCGCCAGCGGGCTGGTCGACGGCGCGATGCCGTCCGCCGAGAGTCCGGCCCCGGCCGGGGGCGTCCCGCCGTTCGTCTGGTCCCCGGCGCCCGCCGCCCCGACGGCGGCCCCGGGGGCACCTGTCGGGCCCTGCGCGACGGAGGAGCTGACGGACGGCCGCAGCCCCTGGTTGTCGCGGTTCTCGCACCCCTGCGCCGCCGCGATGGCCAGCGCCACTCCGACCGTCACCGTCACGAACACCACGAGCCGCTGCCGCAGCAGCCGCTGCCGCGCGGTGCCCGGACGTCCGCCGGGCACCGGGGTGTGCTGCCGGTCGCGGGGCCGGCCGGGCCGCTGGACCCGCTCGCGTCCGGGCGGCGGCGTGGTCTGCCGCTCGCGCATCGGCCGGGTGGCCTGGACGGTCTCGGGCCGGGGGAGCGGGGCGGTGACCGCCTGGCTGCTGTCGTGCCCGGGCCCGGGGGCCCGCCGGGCCGCGCCGCCGGGCGCCCCGCCGGTCCGGCCGAGTCCGGCGGCCCGGGCCCGGGCCGCCGCCTGGTCGGGGGCCCGACCGGGGCCCGGGACGCCGTGCGGCGCTGCGGCGGGCGCGCCCGCCGGTGCCGTCCGGGCCGGGCGCGCGGGGGCGCCGGGCCGGTCCGTGCCGCCGGGCCCGGGCCGTCCCTCGGCGGGCGGACCCGCCGCTCCGGGCGCGGCCCCGGCCCGACCGGCCGCGTCGTCCCGTCCGGCCGCCTCGCCGCGCGCCCCGCGGCCCCGGCCGAACGGTCCGCCGGACCCGCTGCCCGCGCCCCGCGCGGCGAGCTCGCTCAGCCGCTCGTGCAGCGCGGCCGCGCCGGGCCGTTCGGCGGGCTCCTTGGCCAGGCAGGCCCGGATCAGCGGCGCCAGCTGCGGCGGTACCGCCGTGAGGTCGGGCTCCTCGTGCACGACGCGGTAGAGCATGACCTCCGAGGAGGCGCCGGACCCGAACGGGGTGTCCCCGGTGAGCGCGTAGGCGAGCGTCGCGCCGAAGGCGAAGACGTCGGTCGCGGGCGTGACGGCGACGCCCCGGACCTGCTCGGGGGCGAGGAAGCCGGGGGAGCCGACGGCGGTGCCGACGTGGGTAAGCGTGCTGGCCCCGCGCGACCAGGCGATCCCGAAGTCGATGATCCGCGGCCCGCGCGGCGACAGCAGGATGTTGGAGGGCTTGAGGTCCCGGTGGACGACGCCGGCCTCGTGCACCTTGACCAGCCCGTCGGCCAGCGCGGCCCCGATCCGGGCGACCTCGGGCCAGCCCAGCGCCCCTTCGTCGCCGACCCGCTTGTACAGCGAGGGCCCGGGGACGTACGCGGTGGCCAGCCAGGGCCGGTCGGCCTCGATGTCGGAGCCCATGACGCGGGCGGTGCAGCCGCCCCGGATCCTGGAGGCGGCGGCGATCTCGCGGGCGAAACGGGTGCGGAACTCGACGTCCTCGGCCAGTTCGGCCCGGATCAGTTTGAGCGCGACCCGCTGCCCCCGGCGGTCGGAGCCGAGGTAGACCACGCCCATGCCGCCGGCCCCGAGCCGCCGGTGCAGCCGGTACGGCCCGACGATGCGGGGGTCCTCACGCCTCAGCCGCATCATCGTCATTCCCGTTTCCCCGTCAGACTGTCGGTGAGGCCCCGTCGAGTGGGGCGTCGTCAGTTCCTGTCCGGCACAGCTTACGGACTGCCCGCTGCGGTGTGCTGATACGCAACACCTGAAGCCACCGTCCGATTGTCGGATCTTGGACCGACCGTCGGCGGGGCGGTGTCGAATCGTTTCTCGGGGTCCCCTCTCAGGGTTCCCCCGGGGGAGCCGCGGCGGGCGTCTCCGCCTGCGGTAGTAGGCCCCAGGTCCGGTCGTCATCCTCCGGGAGGCCCGGAGAACAGTACGACGGCATGACGTCCGCCAACCCCCTCGCGCCATACCGTTGTTCTCAGCGGTGGACGGGGAGCTCGTCCCCCGAGGTAAGCCGTCCACCGCGTCCACGTGCACCACCGTTCCGCCTTCCACCACCGGCCGAGCTCACGAATCAGGAGTCAGGGCATGGCAGCGCAGCACACGGGATCCACCTCCCGCCGCCGTCGGCCGGCCTTCACTCAGCCGCAGGCCGCGGAGCCCACCAGGCACCCGGCGGTGGCGGTGGCCATGGCACTGCCCTGCGCGGTGCTGCTGGCCGTCCTGTTCGGAGGCTGGGAGCAGATGGCGAACCAGGCGCAGGCGGTGGCCGATCTGATCGGCCACTGAGGCGCACCACAAGCTGGCACTGATCCCCTGGGGACGGGGAGCCGGTGCCGCCGGGGAGGCCGCGGCCGCGACAACTCGCGGACGGGCGAGTGCGGCGCGCAGAGCGCCCCGGCAGGCGGAGATGCCGCGTACGGACGTCGGTGAGGGCGACCGTACGCGGCTCTTCCGTTGTGAGACCCACAGTGCGGAGCCCCCGCGGACCGCGAGGACACCGGGGCGGAACGCCGAAAACGGCCGGGGCCGCGACTCGTTCGAGTCGCGGCCCCGGCCGTCACTGTGCGCGATACTGGGATTGAACCAGTGACCCCTACCGTGTCAAGGTAGTGCTCTCCCGCTGAGCTAATCGCGCCTGGTAAGGCGGTTCTGCAGCAGGCCCCGGAGGGCCTGACGTGCGCGATACTGGGATTGAACCAGTGACCCCTACCGTGTCAAGGTAGTGCTCTCCCGCTGAGCTAATCGCGCGGGTGCGGTGCTTCCGCAGCAGATCCCGAAGGATCCGACGTGCGCGATACTGGGATTGAACCAGTGACCCCCACCGTGTCAAGGTGGTGCTCTCCCGCTGAGCTAATCGCGCGGGGCTGATGCCTCGGTGGAACCGGGCGTGGTGCGCGATACTGGGATTGAACCAGTGACCCCTACCGTGTCAAGGTAGTGCTCTCCCGCTGAGCTAATCGCGCGGGGAGGACACCCGGTGGAACCGGGGATCCTCTTGGAGGTGGAGACGGGATTTGAACCCGTGTACACGGCTTTGCAGGCCGTTGCCTCGCCTCTCGGCCACTCCACCAGGCAACACTCGAAGGACGACCCTACACTGTCCTTCGTCGAGCGGACGACGAGATTCGAACTCGCGACCCTCACCTTGGCAAGGTGATGCTCTACCAACTGAGCCACGTCCGCCTGTCTCCCGGGGATCTTCACCGGTTTTCCCGGCTGCGCTCCCTGGCGACGTGTTGAACTCTAGCGGATTCCCGGGCCAGCTAAAAATCCGTTCCCGCAGCGTGCCCCCGGGGTCCCCGCCCGACGCCCCTCGGCCGCCCCGGCTCCGACCGCCCCGGACGGACCCACCGGGGGCGACGGAACACCCTGAGTGACACCCGCAGGTCACCCGGCGTACGCCCGCGCGACGCCCGACTCTGCTCACTCCTCCCGACCTACACTTCAGGCACCGCAACCTCGCAAAGCCCTGTGCAGGAGAACCGTGTCCGGCCACCCCGCCCCCCAGCAGCCCCTCGCCCGCTTCGGCGGCCGCGTCGCCACCGGACTGCGCGACCTCACCTCGGACCCGGCCGCGCTGGACTCCACCGGCTGGTGGGCCGTGGTCCACGACTTCGAGGGCCGGCTCACCTGCGCCCGCTTCGACGACGTCCGCCCGGCCCCGGCCGCGCCCTCCGGCGCCGGCTGGCTCGGCCCGGCCGCCGGCAGCTGGCGCAGCTCGCTCGACCGCGCCGCCTACACAGGGGGCGTCCGCCGGATCCGCGAGCACATCGCCGCCGGCGAGGTCTACCAGGCCAACCTCTGCCGGGTGCTCTCCGCCCCGCTGCCCGACCCGGACCGCTCCGACATCGACGCCCTCACCGGCCTGCTCGCCCACGGCAACCCGGCCCCCTACGCCGGAACGATCCGGCTGCCCGACCACGGCGTGGAGATCGCCACCGCCTCGCCGGAGCTCTATCTGCGCCGCACCGGCCGCACCGTCGCCTCCGGACCGATCAAGGGCACCGGCCGCACCGAGCACGACCTGCTCGACAAGGACCACGCCGAGAACGTGATGATCGTCGACCTGGTCCGCAACGACCTCGGCCGGATCTGCGCCACCGGCAGCGTCACCGTGCCCGACCTGTGCGCGGTCGAGAAGCACCCCGGACTGGTCCACCTGGTCTCCACCGTCGAGGGCACCCTGCGCGAGGACGCCGGCTGGCCCGGGCTGTTCTCGGCCACCTTCCCGCCCGGGTCCGTCACCGGAGCCCCCAAGTCCAGCGCCCTGCGGATCATCGACGCCCTGGAGACCGCGCCGCGCGGCCCCTACTGCGGCGCCGTCGGCTGGGTCGACGCCGACCGGGGCGAGGCCGAACTCGCGGTCGGCATCCGCACGTTCTGGATCGACCGGACCGACCCGGCGGCCCCCGAACTCCGCTTCGGCACCGGCGCCGGCATCACCTGGGACTCCGACCCCGAACGTGAATGGGCGGAAACCGAACTGAAGGCGGCCCGCCTGGTCGCGATAGCGTCGGGTGCCGAGACGTACTCCGACACCGACTGAACCCGACACGGACCGGACCGGCCGCCACCCGGACCCGGCCGGACCGTGCCCGTCCCGCGAGGAGCCCCCCGCGATGCAGCACCCGACCACCAGCTGGGTCAACGGCACCCTCGTCGACTCCGCGGACCCGGCCCTGTCCGTCCTCGACCACGGACTCACCACCGGCGACGGCGTGTTCGAGACCATGAAGACCGTCGACGGCCGGCCCTTCGCGATCACCCGCCACCTCGACCGGCTCACCCGCTCCGCCCGCGGCCTCGGACTGCCCGACCCCGACCACGACCTGGTCCGCAAGGCCTGCGCCACCGTCCTCGCCGCCAACCCGATGCCGCTCGGCCGGCTTCGCCTCACCTACACCGGCGGCACCGCGCCGCTCGGCTCCGAACGCGGCGACGGCGCCCCCTCCCTGGTGGTCTCCCTCGGCACCGCCGCCCGCCGCCCCGACACCACCGCCGTCGCGGTCGTCCCCTGGCGCCGCAACGAGCACAGCGCCGTCGCCGGACTCAAGACCACCTCCTACGCCGAGAACGTCGTCGCCCTCGCCGCCGCCCACCGCGTCGGCGGCTCCGAGGCACTGCTCGCCAACACCGCGGGACGGCTCTGCGAAGGCACCGGCTCCAACGTCTTCGTCGTCCTCGACGGCCGGCTGCTCACCCCGCCGCTCGCCTCCGGCTGCCTGGCCGGCATCACCCGGCAGCTCGTCGTCGACTGGTGCGGGGCCGAGGAGGCCGACCTGCCGCTGGACGCCCTCCAGCAGGCCGAGGAGGTCTTCCTCACCTCCTCCCTGCGCGACGTCCAGGCCGTCACCCGGATCGACGACCGGGAACTCCCCGGCCCCGGCCCGGTCACGCTCGCGGCCATGACGGCCTTCGCCCGGCGCAGCGGCGACGACCTCGACCCCTGAGACCCCCGGCTCCCCGGCGCCCCACGGCACGCCCGAGGGGCCCGGCCCGGTAGAACAGCCGGACGGCGGGGAAGGGAGCGGGACATGACCATCACGCTGCGCCCCGAGAGCCAGGAGACCCCCACCGCCGCGGGCGGCCGGACCAGACGCTGGCAGATCTGCGTCAACGGCCGCCCGGTCGGCGGGCTGCGCACCACGGCCGTCCCCCGGGGCGACCGACTCTGGGGCGAGATAGCCGAGTTGGAGGTGCGCAGCGGGCGCGGCCGGGGCCGGGGGACGATCGCCGCGCTGGCCGCCGAGGAGGTGCTGCGGGGCTGGGGCTGTGTCCGGGTGGACGCGGACATCCCGGAGACCGCGCGGATCGCCCGCTCGCTCGCGGTGACCCTCGGCTACACCGAGCGGATGCGGAACATGATCAAGCGGCTGGACGGGCCGCCCGCGCTGCCGGGGGGCGTCGTCGCCCGTCCGATCGACGACGAGGCGTTCCCGGCCTGGCTGGTCGAGGCCAAGGCGGGTTACGTGCGCGATCTGCTGGCCTCCGGGCTGGGCGAGGAGCAGGCCCGCGCCAAGGCCGAGGCCGACCACCTGAAGCTGCTGCCGCAGGGGGCCGGCACCCCGGGCGTGGCGCTGCGCCGGCTGCACGGGGCGGGGGAGGAGCCGCTGGGTTCGCTCTGGCTGGCGCTGCGGGTCCGTGAGCTGTCGGACGGCGCGCCGCTCGGCTGGGTGATGGTGGTGGAGGTGGCCGACGCCCACCGGGGGCGCGGGCACGGGCGGACGCTGATGCGGCTCGCGGAGCGCGAGTGCCTGGCGGCCGGGGTCCGCGACCTCGGGCTGAACGTCTTCAGCGGCAACGAGGTCGCGGTCCGGCTGTACGACTCGCTCGGCTACCGGGTGACCAACCGGGTCTACGGCAAGCAGCTGCTGTGAGCCGCCGGGCCGGCCGGTCCGGGTCAGGCGGTGCGGGCGGCCCCGGCGGCCTCGACGGCGGCGACGAGGCGCTCCAGCAGGCCGTCCTGGCTCTGCCCGCCGTCGAACCGCTGCCCGGCGATCACATAGGTCGGCGTGCCCTTCACACCGATCGCCCGGCCCTCGGCCTGGTCGGCGTCGACGGTGAGCATGTGCCGGCCGTCGACCAGCGCGGTGTCCACCTCCTCGGGGTCGACCCCGACCTCGCGGGCGACCTCGAGCAGCACCTCGGTGCCGCGGGCGGAGAGGTCCTCGACCCGGGCCAGCAGCGCCTCGACGAAGGGCCAGCCGAGGCCCTGGGCGAACGCCTCCTCGGCGGCCTCGGCGGCGGCGTAGGCGTGCTTGTGCTTCTCCAGCGGGAAGTGCCGCAGCTCGATCGGCAGCGCGTCGCCGTAGCGGGCGCGCAGTTCGCGGACGTCGTCCAGGGCGGTGCGGCAGTCCGGGCACTGGAGTTCGCACCAGAACTCGAGACGGGGGAGGGAACCTTCGATCATGCCTCCAGTGTTCCACCTGTGGGGCCCCCGCCAGGACGGTCGGCGGCCGGGCCCGGCCAGACCGGGAGCGACGGGAGGTCCGACGGGATGACGACTCCGACCGACGGGGCGGCGGTGACGGCCGCGACGGCCCCGATCAGCAGGACGGCCCCGGGCACCGGGGCGGCGACGGACGAGCGGAGGCGGCCGTGCTGACGGCGGCGGTCAGTGTGGCGCTCACGGCGGCCGGGGTGGCGGTGGCGGGCCTGCGGGCCTACCGTCGGCGCTTCCTCTCCGCGACCCGCTGGTTCGCCGTCGCGCTGCTGCCGCTGGGCCTCTATCTGACCGGCCTGTTCCCGGTGGCCCGGACGATCGGCGACGAGCTGGCCGACTGGGCGACCAAGCTCGTCCTCGACCCCCGGGTGTGGACCGGCATCGTGCTGCTGGGCGTCTCGGCCGGTCTGCTGGCCACCACCCGCTGGGTGGGCCGTCGTGGCGCCGCGGCCGTGGGGAGCGAGTCCCGTCCGGCGGCCGCCGGGCCGGCACCGGCCAAGCCCGCGGTGGCTCCGGCCGCCGGCACCCCGGCCGCCGGGCCGGCCCCGAAGCGGGCCGAGGAGGCCGCCGGCGCCGAGCGCGGCGGGGCGGGCAAGGCCGGGAAGCAGGGCAAGCCGGGCAAGGCGGGCAAGAGCGACAGCGGTCTGGACGAGTTCGCCGACATCGAGGAGATCCTGCGCCGGCGCGGCCTCTGACCGCCCGGCCCGGCGCCCCCGCCGCCCCGCCCGCTCAGGCCGAGGGCACCGCTTCCGCGGAGCGCTGGCGGGCCCGGTACGCGGCGACGTGCAGCCGGTTCCCGCAGGTCCGGCTGTCGCAGTAGCGGCGCGAGCGGTTGCGCGAGAGGTCCACGAAGACCCTCGCGCAGTCCGGTGCCTCGCAGCGGCGCAGCCGTTCGCGCTCGCCCGCGGTGAGGATGAACGCCAGCGCCATGCCCAGCTCGGCGGCCAGGTGGTCGCCGAGGGCGGCGTGCGGCGCGAAGTAGTGGATGTGCCACCCGTGGTGGTCGTGGTTGGTCAGCCGGGGTGTCGTCCCGGCGGCCGCGACCAGGGCGTTCACCTGCTCGGCGGCCTCCTCGGTGGACTCGGTGCCGAAGACCTCGCGCAGCCGGGAGCGCAGCTCGTGCACCTGGCGCAGGTCGTTCTCGGTGAGGGAGTCGATCTCGCTGATCTCCTGCCGGACCACGAAGGCGTCGAGCGCCGCGGTGTCGGGCAGCAGCTCGGTGCCGCACACCTCGGGTGCGGTGTTGAGCAGCTCGACGAGGATGCTCAGGGCGCACTCGGTGTCATGGGTGATCAGCACGTGGAGGCTCCTCGTGCGGAGGGGGCCGTGGGCACCCCGCGACTACGGGTCATTCCCAGACCTTACCGGGGCGGCGAGGGCTCCGGCGGTGGCTTGCTTCGAAGACGCGTACGGATTCCGTAGGTCTGTACGGAGTTTTCTCCGGGGGCCGGGTCGGGCGGTGCCCGCCGGGGCGGACTCCCGGGCAGCCGGGGCCGTGTCCCGGGGCACGGCGGGTCCGTGCGGGCGGGGAGAGGGCCGGGAGAGGAGCGGTGAAGGCGTGGGGGGAGACCGGCGGGCGGAGCGGCGGTCGGAGCGCCGGGGGAGTGCCGGGAGAACGGTCGCGCCCGACAGCGAGGCCGGCCACCCGTGGGGTGGCCGGCTCCGGTGCCGGGCGCGTGCGGTGCTGCGGGCCCACCCCGATCGGGGTGAACCGTTTCGTCACCTGCCCCGAGACCGCGTCGTGCGCGGCTGAGTCTGCTGCCGTGCCCCCGAGTAGGACGGCTGCGGTGACGGCAGGGGTGACGACCCCGCCGACAGCGGGGCGTGACCGCCTCCGGTCGGTCAGCTTTCGGCGAGGATGTGGGACAGCTCCCGGTCGAGGTCGAAGTGACGGTGTTCGGTGCCGGGGGGCACGGCGGCGTCCGTCCGCTTGAGGAACGACTCAAGCGCCCGGGCCGGGGCTTCCAGCAGGGCTTCTCCTTCCGGAGAGCTCAGGGCGATGCAGACCACCCCTTGCCCGTGGCTGCGCGACGGCCAGACCCTGACGTCGCCGGTACCGGTGGGTCGGTGCAGCCCCTCCGCGAGGAGATCTCGGGCGAACACCCACTCCACGGTCTCGTCCGCGCCGGTGTGGAACGTGGCGTGCACGGCATAGGGGTCGGCGGTGTCGTAGCGCAGGCCCGCGGGGACGGGCAGTGAGGACTCGCTGGACACGATGAGGCGCAGGTGCAGCTCGCAGCTGACCGTGGTGTTCATAAGCGCCATGGCCTTTCGCTCAGTGTGCGCTCGGGGAATCGCACGTCGGCGAACGGACCATCCCACCTCCAAGACCGATGTAAACCCCTCTGTCCCGATTCGGGCGCGAGTCGTACCCCTTACGGCGCATTGCGGAATCGCCACAGACCGGCCTCCGGGCGATTACCGGAGCCCTTCTCGGTTAGTTTCCTGGCATGACTGTGCGAAGCGACAAGGCACGCGGTGACGCGGGCGGGAACACCGGAACGGGGGATGTGATCGTGCCGGACGACACGGGGGTGCCGACGGGGGCGGACGACGGCGGCGGGGGCTCCGGCGGGGAGGGGGCGGCGGAGGCCGGCGCGGACGGCGGCAGGCCGCTCGGCTCGCGGGCCCCGCGCTTCATCCGCCGCTCCCGCCCGCTGCACCTGAGCTGGCAGGTGGCCGTCTTCCTGGTCGGCCTGGCCGTCGTGGCGCTCGGCGTGGTCATGCTGCCGCTGCCGGGACCGGGCTGGGTGGTGATCTTCCTGGGTATGGGCATCTGGGCGACCGAGTTCGTCTGGGCCCAGCTGGCGCTGCGCTGGACCCGCCGCAAGGTGGCCGAGGCGGCCCAGAAGGCCCTGGACCCGAAGGTGCGGCGGCGCAATCTGACGCTCACCGCGATCGGTGTGGCGGTGATCGCCGCGCTCGGCGGCTGGTACCTGTGGAAGTACGGGCTGGTCATGCCCTGGAAGATCCACGAGGACTGAGCCGTCCGCCCGCCCGCCGGGCGGGGCCGTCCGGGTGAGGGCGTGGCCGGGGCGGCGGTCGGGACCGCCGGGGAGAGCGGGTTCGGACCACCCTCCGGGATGCGGTAATGTTTTCCCTGCACCCGGGCGATTAGCTCAGCGGGAGAGCACTTCGTTCACACCGAAGGGGTCACTGGTTCGATCCCAGTATCGCCCACCGGAATGCATTGTGATATGTGAGGCCCAGCCGATTATCGGCTGGGCCTCACATGTATTTCCCGCAATCCGGTGAACGGTGCCGGGAATGTCCTGAGGCGCAGTCATCTTCCGCACCGCGCGGGAGTTCTGTGGGGGCGTCGGGCGGCACTCCCCGAACGAGTTGTACGGCACCCCCCGAACGGTGCTACTGTTCTTCTCGTTGCCCGGGCGATTAGCTCAGCGGGAGAGCACTTCGTTCACACCGAAGGGGTCACTGGTTCGATCCCAGTATCGCCCACCGGACAGCACGCAGGCCCTGATCGGAACACCGGTCGGGGCCTGCGGCGTTCGTGCCCGTCGGGCCCGCCCCTACGCGGCCACCTCGCAGTCGTGCTCCGGCGACAGCCGCCGGCCGCAACCGCACCGGGCCGGGCGCATCGGCCAGGACAGGTCCACCCGCTCGTCCGCCCCCGACCGGTCGAACCAGGCCTGCAGCCCCCGGGCCTGCGCCGCGTGCCAGACCGCCTGCCGCAGATGCAGCTCGCCCACCGTCAGCCCGCCCAGCGCCCCCGGGTAGCGGGCGCCGACCGCCCGCACCAGCTCCATCGCCGCCGTCGCGTCCGCCGCCGCCTCGTGCGCCCCGGTCAGCTCGACCCCGTAGTGCGCGCAGAGGTCCGTCAGCGTCCGCCGCCCCCGCCGGTAGCGGTCCACGTGCTTGTCCAGCACCCGCGGGTCCAGCACCAGCAGTGCCGCCGGACCGGTCGCCTCGGCCAGCGACGTTCCCCGGTGCCGGCGCAGCTCGCGGTCCAGCAGCGTCAGGTCGTACGGCGCGTTCATCACCACCACCGGCCGCCCGGCCCGGGCCTGTTCGGCCAGCGCGGCGGCCACCTCGGCCACCACCACCGCCGCCGGGCGCCCGAACGCCCGCACCCTCGCGTCGTCTATCCCGTGCACCGCGCGGGCCCCGTCGGGTATCGGCACGCCGGGATCGGCGAGCCAGGTGGTCGCCACCGGGGCCGCGCCCGGGGCGGGTTGGACGACCAGGGCGGCCGAGACGATGCGATCGGACTCGACGTCCACGCCGGTGGTCTCGGTGTCGAAGGAGGCGAGCGGGCCGGTGAACCAGTGCTGCTGCATGACTGCCCCTCGAAAACAGCGTGTTCCCGCCCCGGTGATACCCGCCCCTGACGCCCCCTCAACCGTTTGGCGGGACACCGGCCGGGCACCCTGCCCTCGGGTGCCGTGTTCGAATGCGGACCGGCCGGGGGGACGGGGGAGGGACGGACGGTCATGGCGCTGACGCAGCCGCAGCCCGAGGAGGCGGCGGCCGTCCTGCGGGGCGATCTGGCGGTGACGGCCTGCATGGAGACCCTGCAGGTCGGCTATCTGCACGCGGTGGTCGCGGCGGCCGGCTGCTCGCTCTCGCAGCCGTTCCCGGACAACGGCATCGACTGGCACGTCAGCCACGGCTCGCGCAGCCACCAGGTCGACGACGAGGTCACCGTCAAGATCCAGCTGAAGGCCACCCAGCAGATCGCGCCCGACCCGCGCGGCGCCTTCTTCTCCTTCACCCTGGACAACGACCACCTGCGCAAGCTCGCCCGGCCCCGGGTCGCGGTGCCCCGGATCCTCGTCGTCATGCTGCTGCCCCGCCGGGTGGACCGCTGGCTCGCCGCCCGGCCCGACGCGCTGGAGCTGCGGCACTGCTGCTACTGGGTCAACCTGGCCGGCCACCCCGTCACCGGACAGCGCCGGACCAACGTCCGGGTCCCCACCGCGAAGGTCTTCGACGACCGCGCCCTGTGCGACATCATGGCCAGGGTCGGCGCGGGCGGCAGCCCGTGACGGCCCGGCCCCCGGCCGGGAGGAGCCGCTCCATGACACTGCCCCACGGGCCGTTGCGCCCCGCGCCCGGCGAACCGCCGACCGGGCCGCTGCCGGATCCGGCCGCCGTCGACCCCGCGGTGCTCGCCACCCTGCTCGCCCGGCACGGCTGGGTCCGGCGCGGCGGACCCTCCGCCCGCTACGGGCGCTGGACACCCCCCGAGGGCACCGACCCCGGCGTCAGCCTGCTCGTCCCGGCCGGCGACGGCTTCGACGACGCGGTCGACCTGCTCACCGACGCCGTCACCGCGCTGTCCCGCTCCGCCAGCCCCTCCGCCCGGGCCATCCTGCTCGCCCTCGCCGTCCCCGGCGACGAGCTGCACTGGCACCGCGACCCGGCCGGGCCGCCCGGCGCCGCCACCCCCGGCACCGCGCCCTGGGACGAGACCGAACGGCTCCGGCGGGCCGCCCGCGCCATGCTCGCCGCCGGCGCCAAGGCCGGCCGCACCCGCGCCGCCTACTTCGGCGCCCGCCTGGACAGCTGGGCCGGCGACTTCCTGGAGCGGGTCCTGGTCGTGTCCGACGGCCCCGGGCTCACCGCCCACAGCCCCGCCCCCGAGGGCCGGGCGGCGATCACCACCCTGGTCCGCGCCCTGGAGGCGCTGCGCGACGCCGTCGACTACCGCCGGGTCAGCGGCGGCGCCGAGGCCTTCGAGAACGCCGTCCAGTCCGGGGTCAGCCGCGAGCTGGTCGACGCGGTCCAGGACCTCGTGCGCGGCGCGACCGCGAGCCGCTTCACCGTCGCCTGGTCGGCCGCCGCCGGTACCCCGGGCGGCTTCGGCGACCGCCGGACCGTCGTCGAGTTCTCGCCCGGCGACCTGCCCGCCCTGGCCGAGGCCGCCGAGCTGCTCGAACGCCTCGAACCCGCCGTCGCGGTCACCCTGGTCGGCCTGGTGGTCCGGCTCAAGCGCGCCGACCCCGCCGGGCCCGGCAACGTCCGGCTGCGGGTGCTCGGCGGCGCCGAGGTCGACGAGGTCAAGGTGCGGCTGCCCGACGCCGCCTACCGGCTCGCCGCCGAGGCCCACCTGGCCGGCACCCCCGTACGGATCTCCGGCCGACTGGAACGGCGCGGCGGCTTCCGCCGCCTCACCCGGCCCTCCGCCCCGGAGCCCTGCGGACTGGAGGACGCCGAGCGCGAGCGGCTGCTCAAGACCCTGGGGGAGGGGAGGGAGGCATAGGAGGGGTACGGAGGTGACGGTGGGGCCACCGGTCTCGGTACCATCGTCAGACGCAGCGCTGTGCTGCGTCCTCTGAATCCAGCACGTCAGGAGAGACCGGTGACGGACGTCCGGGTAATCATCAACCGCGAACCCGATCGGGAAGAGCGCGTGGTGACCACGGGCACGACGGCCGCCGAGCTCTTCGCGGACGACCGCTCGATCATCGCGGCCAAGGTCGCCGGCCAGCTCAAGGACCTCGCGTACGCGGTCCAGGACGGCGACGAGGTCGAGCCGGTCGTGATCGGCAGCCCCGACGGCCTCGACATCCTGCGCCACTCCACCGCGCACGTCATGGCCCAGGCCGTGCAGCAGCTCTTCCCGGAGGCCAAGCTCGGCATCGGCCCGCCGGTCAAGGACGGCTTCTACTACGACTTCGACGTCGAGAAGCCGTTCCACCCCGATGACCTCAAGGCCATCGAGAAGAAGATGCAGGAGATCATCAAGCGCGGGCAGAAGTTCTCGCGCCGCGTCGTCACCGACGAGGCGGCCCGCGCGGAGCTCTCCGGCGAGCCGTACAAGCTGGAGCTGATCGGCCTCAAGGGCTCCGCCGCCATCGCCGGCGAGGGCGCCGACGTCGAGGTCGGCGCCGGCGAGCTCACCATCTACGACAACCTGGACGCCAAGAGCGGCGAGCTGTGCTGGGGCGACCTCTGCCGCGGCCCGCACCTGCCCAGCACCCGGATGATCCCGGCGTTCAAGATCATGCGCTCGGCCGCAGCCTACTGGCGCGGCAGCGAGAAGAACCCGATGCTCCAGCGCCTCTACGGGACCGCCTGGCCGAGCAAGGACGAGCTCAAGGCGCACCTGGAGTTCCTGGAGGAGGCCGCCAAGCGCGACCACCGCAAGCTCGGCAACGAGCTCGACCTCTTCTCCATCCCGGAGGAGATCGGCTCCGGCCTCGCCGTCTTCCACCCCAAGGGCGGCATCATCCGCCGCGCCATGGAGGACTACTCGCGCCGTCGGCACGAGGAGGAGGGCTACGAGTTCGTCTACACCCCGCACGCCACCAAGGGGAAGCTCTTCGAGAAGAGCGGCCACCTGGACTGGTACGCGGACGGTATGTACCCGCCCATGCAGCTCGACGAGGGCGTGGACTACTACCTCAAGCCGATGAACTGCCCGATGCACAACCTGATCTTCGACGCGCGCGGCCGCTCGTACCGTGAACTGCCGCTGCGCCTGTTCGAGTTCGGCACCGTGTACCGGTACGAGAAGTCCGGCGTGGTGCACGGCCTGACCCGCGCCCGCGGCTTCACCCAGGACGACGCGCACATCTACTGCACCCGTGAGCAGATGGCGGACGAGCTCGACTCGACCCTCACCTTCGTGCTCAACCTGCTGCGCGACTACGGTCTGACCGACTTCTACCTGGAGCTGTCCACCAAGGACCCGGAGAAGTTCGTCGGCAGCGACGACGCCTGGGAGGAGGCCACCGCCGTCCTCGCCGCGGTGGCCGAGAAGCAGGGCCTGCCGCTGGTCCCGGACCCGGGCGGCGCGGCCTTCTACGGCCCGAAGATCTCGGTGCAGGCGCGGGACGCCATCGGCCGGACCTGGCAGATGTCGACCATCCAGCTGGACTTCAACCTGCCCGAGCGCTTCGACCTGGAGTACACCTCGGCGGACGGCTCGCGCCAGCGGCCGGTCATGATCCACCGTGCGCTGTTCGGCTCGATCGAGCGGTTCTTCGCGGTGCTGCTGGAGCACTACGCCGGCGCCATGCCGCCGTGGCTGGCCCCGGTCACCGTGACCGGCATCCCGATCACCGACGAGCACGTGCCGTACCTGCTGGAGGTCGCGGCCGAGCTGAAGAAGCGCGGGGTCCGGGTCGAGGTGGACACCTCGGACGACCGGATGCAGAAGAAGATCAGGAACGCCCAGAAGACCAAGGTCCCGTTCATGCTGATCGCCGGCAACGACGACGTCGAGGCGGGCGCGGTCTCCTTCCGCTACCGCAACGGTGAGCAGAAGAACGGTGTCCCGCTGGCCGAGGCCGTGCAGGAGATCGTGGACGCGGTGGAGCGTCGCATCCAGGTCTGACCCGACCGTGTGCGCGGGGCGGGCTCCTCAGGGAGTCCGCCCCTCGCGCTTTGCAAGCGGGGGCGGGCGAATATGCTGATCAGCATGACGACTGAGCCGGAACTGCAGCGGGGCGTCGGGGAGCCGGACGGCTTCCGCCGCCTGTGGACCCCCCATCGGATGGCCTACATCCAGGGCGAGAACAAGCCCACCGGCCCGGCTCCGGACGACGGCTGTCCGTTCTGCTCGATCCCGTCGCTCACCGACGAGGACGGGCTGGTCGTCGCGCGCGGGAGCTCGGTGTACGCGGTGCTCAACCTGTACCCGTACAACGGCGGTCACCTGATGGTGGTCCCGTACCGCCACGCGGCGGACTACACCGAGCTGGACGAGGCGGAGACGGCCGAGCTGGCGGTGTTCACCAAGAAGGCGATGACGGCGCTGCGCGCGGCCTCGGGCGCGCACGGCTTCAACATCGGGATGAACCAGGGCGCCGCGGCGGGGGCCGGTATCGCCGCGCACCTGCACCAGCATGTGGTGCCGCGCTGGGGCGGGGACACCAACTTCATGCCGGTGGTCGGCCACACCAAGGTGCTGCCGCAACTGCTGGCGGACACCCGGAAGATGCTGGCCGAGGCCTGGCCGGTGGACTAGTACCTGACGCGGGAGGGCCCCCGTCGACCGTTCCGGGTCGGCGGGGGCCCTCCTCGTGTCGTGGGGCGGCCCGGTCAGGCGTCGTAGCGGTCGACCTTGAACGGCCGGCTGCCCTGGGCCTCGGCCTTGAGGCCGGCCGCGCGGCCCTTGAAGGCGCGTTCGGTGTCGAGGTCGTGCTCGGCGAGGAACTCCATCGTCGCCGTGTGGACGGCGCCGATCACCGGGTGCGAGACGTTGAGCGCGTTGTCGGCCATGGTGCGGGTGTCCCAGGGCTGGCCGGCCCAGATGTGCCGGAGGCCGAAGGGTTCGGGCAGGCCGAGGCCGCCGCCGAGCCAGGACAGCAGGCCGGGCATCCGGTAGAAGGGGGCGCGGACGGCCTGCCGGACGACCTCGTCGTTGTCGATCAGCGGGAGCTTGACCGTGCGCTCCTCCCAGAACCGCACGGTCTTGGCGACCGACTTCTCCTTGTCCTTGGGCTTGTCGAAGAAGTAGCCGTTGATCGGGCCGAGCGCGAAGGCCGCGACGGTGACGTTGAGGGTGTTGGCGAGCAGGGCGACGGTGACGGTGAAGGTCAGGACGAGCTTGCCGTCGTGGGTGATGAACTGGGTGGAGAGGTAGTGCCGGGGGCCGCCGCCGAAGGTCTGCTTGTCGGCGATGGCCTGGACGGCGAAGTCGCGCATGTGGTCGCCGTCCATGTCGGCGCTGCCGGGGCGGCTGATCTCGTCGGCGTTCTCGCCGACCTCGAAGACGACCCACTGCTTGATCCGGACACCGGGGATGCCGCTGTTGGCGACCTCGCTGATGCCGAGGGCCTTGAGGTGGCCGGAGATCTTGCGGACGAGGTCCCAGGGGTGGAACTGGCGGAAGTCGATCTGGCCCTCGGCGGGGCGCAGGGTGTCGATGAGCTTCCACTCGCCCCAGCGGCGGCCGGCGCCGAGGATGCCCTTGGGACCGGCGTAGTGGTGGACGTTGGTCTCCTGCTCGGACTCCAGTCGGCCGAGTTTGGCGCGCAGGTCGGCGGCCTTCTTGTCGAGGTCGTCGCGGGGGACGGCCATCGGGACGGTCGCGGCGACGGCGTTGCCCTCGACGAGCTGCAGCCAGCGGGCGCGCAGATCGAGGGCGGTGCGGACGACGATGCGCTTGGCGAGGTACCAGCCGACGACCGGGGCGAGCATGACGATGCGCAGGTAGAGGCCGAGGATGCCGCCGGCCGGGGGCTTGATCGCGAGCAGGACGGCGACGGCGGCGGCGAGGAAGAGGACGACGCCCCCGTACACGCCGGCGTTCTTGGGGTTGTCGCGCTTGAGCCAGGCGCGGAGCTGGAAGGCGCCGAGCCAGATCAGGGTGCCGGGCAGGAAGAGCAGGCCGGTGACGAGGGAGACGGTGGACAGCTGCCGGTCACGGCCCCGGCGGACCTCCTCCGCGGCGAGGCAGTGCTCGACGACCTGGCGGGTGTCGACGCCGAAGGCGGGCACCAGGGGCTTGCGGTCGCCGCCGAGGGCGCGGGAGATGAGCGCCTTGCTGAAGGCCTCGCCGAAGTTGGGCGCGAAGAGGGCGAAGCGGCCCTTCTTGGCGGTGGCTCCGTCGAGTTTCCCGGCGTCGCCCGTGAGTTCGGCGTCGCGGTACGCGGCCGAGGAGAGCGCCTGGGTGCCGGCGGTCTGCGGGCCGGCATCGGTCCGGGGTATCTGCGCACCCGGGGTCATGTCGAGTGTGGTCACGGTGGCGTCCCCTCCTCCCCTTGTCCTGCGGCAGGGTACCGCGCCGGGGTACCGGTGCGCGGATGATCGTCTGAACTGGCGTCACGAACGGGCCACGTCGGGCCCGTGGGGCATGATGCCCACGTTTCGGCCGTTCGACGCGCCCCGGGAGCCTGTTGCCGGGAGGGATGGGGCACGATGGGCGCCATGGAGAGCGATGCGCTGACGGATCCGGTTCTGGTCTTCGACGGGGACTGCGCGTTCTGCACGACGTGTGCGACCTGGGCGGAGCGTTTTCTGCGTCAGACGCTGGCGTCGGGGGGCTGGGAGGCGGTGCCGTTCCAGTTCGCGGACCTGGCGGGGCTGGACGCCCTGGCCGGGGGGCGCGGCGAGGTGTCGTGGGAGCGCGCGGAGCGCGAAGTGCTCTGGGTGACGCCGGCCGGCCGGGTGTACGGCGGGGCGCAGGCGGTGGCGCGGCTGCTGATGCGTTCGGGCGGGGCGTGGGCGTACCTGGGCGGGGTGCTGGCGCTGGCGCCGGTGCGGCCGGTGGCGGGGCTGGTGTACCGCTGGGTGGCGCGTTACCGGCACCGGATGCCGGGTGGGACGGCGGCCTGCGCGCTGCCGCGGCGCTGACGGCCGCGCCGCTGACGTCCGTAGCGCCGTCGGCGGGGCCCGACGTCCGGGGGCGTCAGTCGTCCTGGTCGGCGAAACGGGCGGCGAGGGCGGCGGGCATGGGTTCGTGGCGCAGGTGGGAGCGGCCGAACTCGGCGGTGCCGTGGGTGAGCGAGCGCAGGTCGACGGGGTAGCGGGCGAGTTCGAGCTCGGGGACCTCGGCGCGCAGCAGGGTGAGGCCGGGGCCGGCGGTCTCGGTGCCGAGGACGCGGCCGCGGCGGGCGGAGAGGTCGCCGAGGACGGCGCCGAGGTAGTCGTCGGGCAGCAGGACGCGGACGGCGGCGACGGGTTCGAGGAGCCGGATGACGGCGTGTTCGGCGGCGTCGCGCAGGGCGAGGGCGGCGGCGTTCTGGAAGGCGGAGTCGGAGGAGTCGACGGAGTGCGCCTTGCCGTCGGTGAGGGTGACCCGGATGTCGACGAGCGGGTGGCCGGTGGCGACGCCCTTGGCGAGCTGGGCGCGGACGCCCTTCTCGACGGAGGGGATGAAGTGCTTGGGGACGGCGCCGCCGACGACGTGCTCCTGGAACTCGAAGCCGGAGCCGGCCGGGAGGGGTTCGACCTCCAGCTCGCAGATGGCGTACTGGCCGTGGCCGCCGGACTGTTTGACGAGGCGTCCGTGGCCGGCCGCGGCGGTGCCGAAGGTCTCGCGCAGGGCGACCTTGTGGGGGACGGTGTCGACGTGGACGCCGTGGCGGTTGCGGAGGCGGTCGAGGAGGGTCTCGGCGTGGGCCTCGCCGGTGCACCAGAGGACGAGCTGGTGGGTGTCGGGGTTCTGTTCGAGGCGCAGGGCCGGGTCCTCGGCGGCGAGCCGGGCGAGGGCCTGGGAGAGCTTGTCGTCGTCGGCCTTGCTGTGGGCCTCGACGGCGATCGGCAGCAGCGGGTCGGGGAGCGGCCAGGTGTCGAGCTCGACGGGGTGGCCGGGTTCCTGGACGGTGTCGCCGGAGCGGGCGGTGGTGAGTTTGGCGACGCAGACGAGGTCGCCGGCGACGGCGTGCGGGACGGGGCGCTGGAGTTTGCCGAAGGGGCTGGTGAGGCCGGTGACGCGTTCTTCGGCGTCCTGGTCGGCGGGGTGGTGGGGGCCGGTGAGGCGGATGCGGGTGTCCGGGCGCAGGGTGCCGGAGTAGACGCGGAGCAGGCTGACCCGGCCGACGTAGGCGTCGCCGGTGACGCGGACGACCTGGGCGGCGAGGGGCGCGTCGGGGTCGCAGGCGGGGCCGGGGCGGGTGCGTTCGGTGGGGTCGGGGAAGGCGCTGGTGATGAGGTCGAGGAGTTCGGTGGCGCCGAGGCCGTGCTCGCTGGTGGGGACGGCGGGGTGGAGGGCGCAGGTGAGGACCTCGCGGCGCAGGCCGGCTTCGAGGGCGTCGGTGTCGAGGGTGTCGCCGGCCAGGTACTGCTCCATGAGGGTGTCGTCCTGGCCGGAGATGGCTTCGACGAGGCTCTCGCGGGCGGGCCCGGTGTCGGGGAGGGGGTCGGCGCTGCCGTAGGTGTGGCCGGTGAGGAGGTCGACGCTGCCGTCGGGCCGGCCGTCGTGGTGGACCGGGAGGAAGAGCGGCCGGAGGGTGTCGGGGCCCAGTTCGAAGGCGTCGTGGCAGGCGGTGAGGATCTCGTCGAGGCTGCCGCGGGCGATGTCGAGTTTGGCGACGGCGATGGCGCGGGGGATGTTCTCGGCGGCGCACTGGCGCCACAGGGCGCGGGTGGGGGCGGTCACCGGGTCGGTGGCGGAGACCACGAAGACGGCGGCGTCGGCGGTGTGCAGGGCGGCGCGCAGGTCGGCGGCGAAGTCGGGGTGGCCGGGCGGGTCGATCAGGTTGATCTTGACGCCGCGCCATTCGAGGGGGAGCACGGAGAGCTGGACGGAGCGCTGCTGCTGGTGCTCGACGGGTTCGTGGTCGGAGACGGTGGTGCCGTCGGCGACCTTGCCGGGGCGGCCGAGGGCGCCGGCGGCGAGGGCGAGGGACTCGGCGAGGGTTGTCTTGCCGACGCCGGCGCAGCCGACGAGGGCGACGTTGCGCAGGTCGCGCGGTCCGGTGACGGCGGGGGCCTGGCCGGCCCGGGCGGTGCTGCGGTCGGGCATCGGGGTCTCCTCCCGTCGCGCCGGGGGCTGTCGGTGAAAGTCTAGGGTCGAAGGCGTCGGGGGGCGCGGTACAAAGGCGGCGGGGGGCGCGCGAGCGGTCGGTGGGCGGGGAGTGTCTGCGGGCGTGGCTACGATGGGTGCGCCGGGCGGGCTGATCCGTCGGGTCGTCTGCCGCAATCTCCGCCGCAGGCGGGTACCAGGCAGATCGGAGCGGTCGGGAAGGCCATGCTCAACAAATACGCGCGTGCCTTCTTCACACGTGTCCTGACCCCGTTCGCCGCGTTCCTGATCCGGTTGGGTGTGAGCCCGGACACCGTGACGCTGGTCGGCACCGCCGGTTCGGTGGCGGGCGCGCTGGTGTTCTTCCCGCGCGGGGAGTTCTTCTGGGGCACCATCACGATCACGCTGTTCATCTTCTCGGACCTGGTGGACGGGAACATGGCACGGCAGCTGGGGCGGACCAGCAAGTGGGGGGCGTTCCTCGACTCCACGCTGGACCGGGTCGCGGACGCCGCGGTCTTCGGCGGCCTGGCCATGTGGTACGCGGGCAAGGGCGACAACAACCTGCTGTGCGCGGTGGCGGTGTTCTGTCTGGCGAGCGGACTGGTGGTGTCGTACACCAAGGCGCGGGCCGAGAGCCAGGGGCTGCCGTGCGACGTGTCGGGGCTGGTGGAGCGGGCCGAGCGGCTGGTGATCAGCCTGGTGGCGGCCGGTGTGGCGGGTCTGGCGACGTTCGGTGTGCCGTACGTGGAGTGGCTGCTGCCGGTGGCGTTGTGGCTGGTGGCGGTCGGCAGTCTGGTGACGGTGGTCCAGCGGATGGTGACGGTGCGCCGCGAGGCGTTCGAGGCGGACCGGGCGTCGGCCGGGAGTTGAAGGGGGCGGTGCCGCGGTGAAGGAACGAGTGGTGGACCGGCTGGTGTACTCGGCGTACGCGTCGGGCTGGGCGGTGCTGAGGCATCTGCCCGAGCCGGCGGCGCGGGCGCTGTTCGACCGGCTGGCGGACTCGGCGTGGCGGCGGCGCGGCAAGCGGGTGCTGCAGTTGGAGGCGAATCTGCTGCGGGTGTGCCCGGACGCGGACGAGGCCCGGCTGCGGGAGCTGTCGCGGGCCGGGATGCGGTCGTACATGCGGTACTGGCAGGAGTCGTTCCGGCTGCCGGTCTGGGGCCGCGCGCGGGTGCTGCGGGACGTCCGGGTGGACGGGTTCGAGGGGCTGCGGGAGGTGCTGGAGTCCGGGCGGGGCGCGGTGGTCGCGCTGCCGCACATGGGCAACTGGGACCTGGCGGGGGCCTGGGTGGCCTCGCTGGGGTATCCGTTCACGACGGTGGCGGAGCGGTTGGAGCCGGAGCGGCTGTTCGACCGGTTCGTGGCGTTCCGGGAGAGCCTGGGCATGGAGGTGCTGGCGCTGACCGGCGGCTCGGTGAACGTGGTGGGCACGCTGGCGCGTCGGCTGCGGGCGGGGAAGCTGGTCTGCCTGGTGGGGGACCGCGACCTGTCGGAGGCGGGCATCGGGGTGTCGTTCTTCGGTGAGGCGACGCGGATGCCGGCCGGTCCGGCGGCGCTGGCCCAGCGGACCGGGGCGGCGCTGATGCCGGTCTCGCTCTGGTACGAGGGCCGGATCCTGCGGGGCCGGATCCATCCGGAGGTGCCGGTGCCGGCGGAGGGCGACCGGGCGGAGAAGACCCGGGCGATGACGCAGGCGATGGCCGACGTGTGGGAGGACGCGATCCGGGAGCACCCGGAGGACTGGCACATGCTGCAGCGCTTCTGGCTGGCCGACCTCCCGGTCCGTGAGACGGTGGAGGCGGGGCCGGCCCGCCCCGCGGACCCGGTGGCCGCAGGTCCGGCCGTGGCCGACCCGGTCGTCGCGAAGCCCGTGGTCGCCGGTCCGGTGGTCGCCGACCCGGCGGTCGAGGCCCCGGGGGCGTCGGGGGCCTGAGGCCCTGCCCGTCGTCGTCCGTGGCGTCCGCGCCGCCCGTACCGCCCGCACCGTCCGCAGGATTTCGAGGAGACCCGTGAAGATCGGCATCGTCTGCCCGTACGACTGGGACGTCCCCGGTGGCGTGCAGTTCCACATCCGGGACCTCGCCGAGCACCTGATCGGTCTGGGGCACGCGGTGTCGGTGCTGGCACCGGCCGAGGACGACGAGGCGCTGCCGCCGTACGTGGTCTCGGCGGGGCGGGCGGTGGCGGTGCCCTACAACGGCTCGGTGGCGAGGCTGAGCTTCGGGATCCTGTCGGCGGCCCGGGTGCGGCGCTGGCTGCACGACGGGCGGTTCGACATCCTGCACGTGCACGAGCCGGCCTCGCCGAGTCTGTCGATGCTGGCGGCCTGGTCGGCCTCGGGGCCGATGGTGGGCACCTTCCACACCTCCAACCCGCGCTCGCGGGCGATGATCGCGGCCTCGCCGATCCTCCAGCCGGGCCTGGAGAAGATGCGGGCCCGGATCGCGGTGAGCGAGTACGCGCGGCGCACCCTGGTGGAGCACCTGGGCGGGGACGCGGTGGTGATCCCCAACGGCGTGGACGTGGGCTTCTTCGCGGAGGCCGAGCCGGACGCACGCTGGACCGGCGGGGCGGCGGCCGGCGGGCCGGGGACGATCGGCTTCATCGGGCGGATCAACGAGCCGCGCAAGGGGCTGCCGACGCTGCTGGCGGCGCTGCCGCGGATCCTGGCGGAGCGGCCCGGGGTGCGGCTGCTGGTCGCGGGCAAGGGCGACGAGGAGGAGGCGGTCGCCGGGCTGGCGCCGGAGGTCCGCGCGCAGGTGGAGTTCCTCGGCATGGTGAGCGACCGGGAGAAGGCCCGGCTGCTGCGCAGCGTGGACCTGTACGTGGCGCCCAACACCGGTGGCGAGAGCTTCGGGATCATCCTGGTCGAGGCGATGTCGGCGGGCGCGCCGGTGCTGGCGAGCGATCTGGACGCCTTCAAGCAGGTGCTGGACGGCGGGGACGCGGGCGAGCTGTTCCCGGTGGAGGACGCGGACGCGCTGGCGCGGACGGCGCTGCGGCTGCTGGGGGACCCGGGGCGGCTGGAGGAGCTGCGGAAGGCGGCGTCGCGGCATGTGCGGCGGTTCGACTGGTCGACCGTGGGCGCGGACATCCTGGCGGTCTACGAGACGGTGACGGCGGGCGCGGCGGCGGTGGTCGAGGAGGACGAGCGCAGCGGCCGGCGGGGCCGGTTCGGGCTGGCCCGGGACTGAGCCGTCGGCGGGGCGCGGATAGGGTCGGACGGCTGTCCCGTCGGACGTCCGGTGCGACGTCCGCGGTCCTGTCCGTTGTCCTGCTCCGTTGTCCCGACCGCGTGCCCCCGGAGGCCCCCGATGCCGCAGATCTCCGTCGACTACTCGCCGAGCCTGGCCGGCTCCTTCGACCGCCGTGAGCTGGGGGTGGCGATCAACCGGCTCGCGGTGGAGACCATCGACGCCACGCCCTCGGGCTGCAAGACGGTCTTCCGGCAGACCGATCCGGAGGTCGTGGTGGGCTTCGGCGAGCGGGCCGAGGCGCAGGTGTTCGTGCAGTTCCAGATCTTCCCGGGGCGGACCCCGGAGGCGAAGGCGGCGCTCACCGAGGCGGTGCTGGCGCTGCTGGCCGAGAGGGTGAGGCCGGTGCCGGGGGAGCGGCTGCAGCTCGCGGTGGACGTGCGCGACATCGACCGCGGGGCGTACCGGAACACGGCGGTCGAGGGGTGAACCGGGGGCACCCGGTAGCGTAGCGCCCCGTGACTACGTGGATCTGGGCCGGCGTGGCCGTGGTGCTGTTCGGGATGTACCTGAGTTGGACGGCCGGGAGGCTGGACCGGCTGCACGCCCGGATCGACGCCGCCCGGGCGGCGCTGGACGCGCAGCTGGTCCGCCGGGCGTCGGTGGCGATGGAGCTGGCGACGTCCTCGCTGCTGGACCCGGCGGCCTCGCTGCTGCTGCTGGACGCGGCGCACGCGGCCCGGCAGGCGGAGGACGAGCAGCGCGAGGTGGCCGAGAGCCAGCTGAGCCTGGCGCTGCGGGCGGTGTTCGCGGAGCCGGAGCAGGTGGCGGTGCTGGTGGCCGAGCCGGGCGGCGAGGAGGCGGTGCGGGACCTGACGGCGGCGGTGCGGCGGGTGCCGATGGCGCGGCGGTTCCACAACGACGCGGTGCGGGCGGCGCGGGCGGTGCGGGAGCACCGGCTGGTGCGGTACTTCCGGCTGGCGGGCCGGGCGCCGTTCCCGATGGCGTTCGAGATGGACGACGCGCCGCCGGTGGCGCTCACTCCCGAGGGCGCGCCCGCGTAGGGCGCGCCGGCGCGGGGAGCGCGGCGGGGGACCGATGGGGCAAGTCCGGCACGGCCGGGTGGAACGCGTCTCACCTGTTGCGGCGGGTGGGTCCGGATCCGGCCTGTTTGTCGTATCCCGTCACGCACGCTGGACTTGGTGGCGCATGGAGGGGCCGTTTCTTCCGCCTACCATAGGGCGATAGCACTGGTTCATCTTCGAGTGAGGTCTCACGTGTCCACCACCCCCACCACCGCAGACCAGCCGCAGATCGGTACCGCCCGGGTCAAGCGCGGCATGGCCGAGCAGCTCAAGGGCGGTGTGATCATGGATGTGGTCAACGCCGAGCAGGCGAAGATCGCCGAGGACGCCGGCGCTGTGGCCGTCATGGCCCTGGAGCGTGTGCCGGCCGACATCCGCAAGGACGGCGGCGTGGCCCGCATGTCGGACCCGAACATGATCGAGGAGATCATCGCCGCGGTCTCGATCCCGGTCATGGCGAAGTCCCGGATCGGCCACTTCGTCGAGGCCCAGGTCCTCCAGTCGCTGGGTGTCGACTACATCGACGAGTCCGAGGTGCTGACCCCGGCCGACGAGGTCAACCACTCCGACAAGTTCGCGTTCACCACGCCGTTCGTCTGTGGTGCGACCAACCTGGGCGAGGCGCTGCGCCGCATCGCCGAGGGCGCGGCCATGATCCGCTCGAAGGGCGAGGCCGGTACCGGCAACGTCGTCGAGGCCGTCCGCCACCTGCGCCAGATCAAGAACGAGATCGCCAAGCTGCGCGGCTTCGACAACAACGAGCTGTACGCCGCCGCCAAGGAGCTTCGCGCCCCGTACGAGCTGGTCAAGGAGGTCGCCGAGCTGGGCAAGCTCCCGGTCGTGCTGTTCTCCGCCGGTGGTGTGGCCACCCCGGCCGACGCCGCGCTGATGCGCCAGCTGGGTGCCGAGGGCGTCTTCGTCGGCTCCGGCATCTTCAAGTCGGGCGACCCGGCGAAGCGTGCCGCCGCGATCGTCAAGGCCACCACGTTCTTCGACGACCCGAAGATCATCGCCGACGCCTCCCGCAACCTGGGCGAGGCCATGGTCGGCATCAACTGCGACACCCTGCCGGAGACCGAGCGCTACGCCAACCGCGGCTGGTAATACGCCTCCCACGGCCCGCCGCACGGTGTGATCATCGGCGCGGCGGGCCGCTGCGCGTCGTCCGTTCGAGAGTCAAGAGGTACGAGAAGTGTCCACTCCAGTCATCGGCGTCCTCGCCCTGCAGGGCGACGTCCGTGAGCACCTGATCGCGCTGGCCGAGGCCGACGCGCTGGCCCGTCCGGTCCGCCGGGTGGAGGAGCTGGCCGAGGTCGACGCGCTGGTGATCCCCGGCGGGGAGTCCACCACGATGTCCAAGCTGGCGCTGCTGTTCGGCGTGATGGGCCCGCTGCGCGAGCGGGTGGCGGCCGGGATGCCGGTGTACGGGACCTGCGCCGGCATGATCATGCTGGCCGACAAGATCCTGGACGGGCGCGAGGACCAGGAGACGGTGGGCGGCATCGACATGACCGTGCGCCGCAACGCCTTCGGCCGCCAGAACGAGTCCTTCGAGTCGGGCGTCGCCTTCACGGGTCTGGACGAGGCGCCGGTGCACGGGGTGTTCATCCGCGCCCCGTGGGTGGAGGCGGTCGGCGCGGCCGTCGAGGTGCTGGCCGAGCTGCCGGCCGCCGACGGTCCGGAGAGCCGGATCGTCGCGGTCCGCCAGGGCAACCTGCTGGCCACCTCGTTCCACCCCGAGCTCACCGGCGACCACCGGGTGCACGCGTACTTCGTGCGGATGGTCGAGGAGCACCTCGCCGCCGCGTGACGGTAAGCGAACGACCGTGTGCGGGCGAGGACCGACCGCACCGGTAAGATCTCATCTGTTCATTTCCCATTGGCGACGTAAAGGAGCTGGCGATGTCCGGCCACTCTAAGTGGGCTACCACCAAGCACAAGAAGGCCGTGATCGACGCCAAGCGCGGCAAGCTCTTCGCCAAGATGATCAAGAACATCGAGGTGGCGGCGCGCACCGGCGGTCCCGACGTGGGCGGCAACCCGACCCTCTACGACGCCATCCAGAAGGCGAAGAAGAGCTCGGTCCCGATCGACAACATCAACCGCGCCGTCAAGCGCGGTGGCGGTCTGGAGGCCGGCGGCGCCGACTACCAGACCATCATGTACGAGGGCTACGGCCCGAACGGTGTCGCGGTGCTCATCGAGTGCCTCACCGACAACCGCAACCGCGCCGCCTCCGACGTGCGCGTGGCGATGACCCGCAACGGCGGCTCGATGGCCGACCCGGGCTCGGTCTCGTACCTGTTCAACCGCAAGGGCGTCGTGATCGTCCCCAAGGCCGACGGCGTGGACGAGGACAAGCTCTTCGAGGTCGTGCTCGACCAGGAGCCCGAGGAGATCAACGACCTCGGCGACTCGTTCGAGATCGTCTCCGAGGCCTCCAAGATGGTCGCCGTGCGCACCGCCCTGGTGGACGCCGGCGTCGACTACGACTCGGCCGAGGCCAACTTCCTCCCGAGCATGCAGGTCGAGCTGGACGTCGACGGCGCCCGCAAGATCCTGAAGCTGATCGACGCCCTGGAGGACAGCGACGACGTGCAGAACGTCTTCGCCAACTTCGACATCAGCGACGAGGTCGGTGCGCAGCTCGACTCCGAGTGATCGTGCCCCCTTCCGGCCCGGCGGTCCCCAGGACCGCCGGGCCGGTGTCGTCGGTGGCGCTGTCGGTGGTGGGCGGTAGCCTTCGCAGGTCGGAGCGGCTCCGAGCGGCTCTGAGCGGCTCCGAGCAGCTCAGAGCGGTTCGGAGCACGTCGGAGCAGGTCGGGACGGAAGAGGGGGAGCCTTGGTTCGGGTGCTGGGGGTCGATCCGGGGCTGACCAGGTGCGGGATCGGCGTGGTCGAGGGCGCGCCGGGCCGGCCGCTGCGGATGCTCGGGGTCGGGGTGGTGCGCACCCCCGCCGAGGCGGAGATCGGGCCCAGGCTGCTGCTGGTCGAGCAGGGCATCGAGGCCTGGCTGGACGAGCACCGGCCCGAGCTGGTGGCCGTCGAGCGGGTCTTCGCCCAGCACAACGTCCGTACCGTGATGGGCACCGCGCAGGCCAGCGCGGTCGCGATGCTCTGCGCCACCCGGCGCGGCATACCGGTCACCCTGCACACCCCCAGCGAGGTCAAGGCCGCCGTCACCGGCTCCGGTCGGGCCGACAAGGCCCAGGTCACGGCGATGGTGCAGCGGCTGCTGCGGCTCGACGCGCCGCCGAAGCCGGCCGACGCCGCCGACGCGCTGGCGCTGGCCATCTGCCACATCTGGCGCGGCGGCGCCACCAACCGCCTGGAGGCCGCGATCAAGGCGGCCGCCCGTACCACCACCACCCCGCCCGGCCCGAGAGGAACCCTCCGATGATCGCCTTCGTGCAAGGACCAGTGGCGGCGATCTCCGCCGGCCTCGCGGTGGTGGAGGTCGGCGGTGTCGGCATGGCGGTGCAGTGCACGCCGAACACCCTGGCCGGCCTGCGGCTGGGCGAGCCGGTCCGGCTCGCCACCTCGCTGGTGGTCAGGGAGGACTCGCTGACCCTGTTCGGCTTCGCCGACGACGACGAGCGCGCCGTCTTCGAGATCCTCCAGGCCGCGCCCGGGGTCGGCCCGAAGCTGGCGCAGGCCGTGCTCGGGGTGCACAGCCCGGACGCGCTGCGCGCCGCGGTGGCGAGCGGCGACGAGAAGGCGCTGGTGGCGGTGCCCGGCATCGGCAAGGCCAAGGCGGCCAAGCTGCTGCTGGAGTACAAGGACAAGCTGGGCGCGCCGCACGGCGCGGTGCCGGCGCAGAAGCCGGTCGCGTCCGGTCCGGCGCCGTGGGGCGAGCAGCTGCACTCCGCGCTGGTGGGTCTCGGCTACGCGCCCCGGGAGGCGGACGAGGCGGTCGCCGCCGTCACCCCGGAGGCGGAGGCGCAGTCGACTCCGGACGTCGGAGCGCTGCTGCGGCTCGCGCTGCGCGGCCTCAACCGTTCGCGCTGAAGCCATCTGACGATCCGTCACTTTGTCGACACCGATGTGGGAGCCCCCGCCGATGAGCCCGTACGACTCCGAGCCCGCCGACCGGCTGGTGACCGCCGCCGCCGACGGTGAGGACCAGGCCGTCGAGGCGGCGCTGCGCCCCAAGCTGCTGGACGAGTTCATCGGCCAGGAGCGGGTGCGCGAGCAGCTGTCGCTGGTGCTCCAGGCGGCCCGCCGACGCGGCTCCGCGCCGGACCACGTCCTGCTCAGCGGCCCGCCCGGGCTCGGCAAGACCACCCTGTCGATGATCATCGCGGCCGAGCTCGGCGCCCCGATCCGGATCACCTCCGGGCCGGCGATCCAGCACGCGGGGGACCTCGCGGCGATCCTCTCCTCGCTCGCCGAGGGGGAGGTGCTCTTCCTCGACGAGATCCACCGGATGTCCCGGCCCGCCGAGGAGATGCTCTACATGGCGATGGAGGACTTCCGGGTCGACGTGATCGTCGGCAAGGGGCCGGGCGCGACCGCCATCCCGCTGGAGCTGCCGCCGTTCACCCTGGTCGGCGCGACCACCCGGGCCGGTCTGCTGCCGCCGCCGCTGCGGGACCGGTTCGGCTTCACCGGCCACATGGAGTTCTACGCCCCGGCCGAGCTGCAGCGGGTGGTGCACCGCTCGGCCGCGCTGCTGGACGTGGAGATCGACCCGGCGGGCGCGGCCGAGATCGCCGGCCGCTCCCGGGGGACGCCGCGGATCGCCAACCGGCTGCTGCGCCGGGTCCGGGACTACGCGCAGGTGCGGCACGACGGCGTGGTGACCGCCGAGATCGCCGGCCGGGCGCTGGAGGTCTACGAGGTCGACGCCCGTGGTCTGGACCGCCTGGACCGCGCGGTGCTGAGCGCCCTGCTGCGGCTCTTCGGCGGCGGCCCGGTCGGGCTGTCCACCCTGGCGGTCGCGGTCGGCGAGGAGGCCGAGACGGTCGAGGAGGTCGCCGAGCCGTTCCTGGTCCGCGAGGGCCTGCTGGCCCGTACCCCGCGCGGGCGGATCGCCACCGCCGCGGCCTGGCAGCACCTCGGCCTGGTTCCGCCGGACCGGCCGGGCCGCGGCGCGGTGCCCGCCCAGCCCGAACTCTTCGCCCCGGACGGCCCCCGGAGCGCCGAGGACTGAGCGGGAGCCCGGGCGGGAGGCCGAACGGGTGAGGGCGGAGCGTATGCGGAGCGTGTGCGCCCGCGGTCGGGCCGGGCGCGCGATCCGGGGGAGAAGTCCCGGGAAACTGTGCAGGCGGAGGCTCGCCACTTTCGGCGGCAGGATGCGATGCTTGGCGTTGTCCGATCAGTTCGGGGTCGCCTAGACTCCGCCGGACCGCCCCTCTCACCCGAGAGGACGACCAATACCACACAGGCCGCCGGCCGGCGGCCCGTAAAGGACCCTGGCTGCAGTGAACCTCATCATCCTTCTCCTCCCGATCCTCGCGATCGTGCTCATGTTCCGGTCGCAGAAGAAGCGCCAGTCGCAGATGCAGCAGATGCAGACCGCGCTGGAGCCCGGGGCGGGGGTCCGGACCATCGGTGGTCTGTACGCGCGGGTGAAGGCGGTCAACGAGGAGACCGTCGAGCTGGAGATCGCGCCGGGCGTGGTCAGCCACTTCACCAAGAGCGCGATCGCGGCGGTCATGGACCCCGCGGACTACGACGCGATCATCAACGGCCGTCCCGCCGAGGACGAGCCGGTCGACGCCGCGGACGCCGTGGACGCCGAGATCGAGCCGGTCGCGGCCGAGCCGCTGTCGTTCACCAAGGACGACGCCGCCAAGGGCGACGCGAAGGCCGAGGCCGAGGGCGGCGCTCCCGCGAGCAAGTAGTACGGCCGGGCACCCGCCCGGTCGCGCGGCGCAACGCCGCGAGCCCACAGGACTCAGGGCCGCAGTTCCGCCACACCCCGTCCAGCCACGAGCCGGGCGGGCCCGGTGGGGGGAAGTGGCATGGACAGGGAGAAACGAGCAAGGTGGCAACACCCAAGTCGCGCCCGCGCGACGGCTACCCAGGGCGGGCGCTGGCCCTCATCCTGGTCGTCACCGTCGGACTGGTCGCCCTCATGTTCGGGACGGGCAACACCAAGCCCCGCCTCGGGATCGACCTCGCCGGCGGCACCAGCATCACGCTGAGTGCGAAGTCGAGCGACCCCAAGGCGATCAACAAGACCAACATGGACGTCGCCACCGGGATCATCGAGCAGCGGGTCAACGGGATGGGTGTCTCCGAGGCGGAGGTCCAGACCCAGGGTGACCGCAACATCATCGTGAACATCCCCAAGGGCGGGGACAAGCAGACCGCGGCCGACCAGGTCGGCACCACCGCGAAGCTGTTCTTCCGCCCGGTCCTCGCTCTCGCTCCGAGCGGTGTCCAGGCCCCGGCCCCGAGCGCGACGCCGTCCGCGGGCGCGACCGGCACCCCGGCCGCCGCCCCCGCCGCGACCGGGACCGGCTCCGCCGCCCCGAGCGCCGCCGCCGGCACGCCGAGCGCGAGCGCCACCAAGCAGGGCCGCCCGGCCGGCGAGGCCCTCGCGGCCGACAACACGCCGTCGCCGGTCGCCACCACCGGTGCCGCCGCCTCCGCCACCCCGAGCGCCGCCCCGGCCGCCGCGACCGGCACGCCGTCGGCCGCCGCCACCCCGCCGGCGACCCCGGACCTCTCCGCCGCGATGACCTCGGGCACCGTGCCGCCGGAGCTGGCCGCGCAGTTCGCCGCGCTGGACTGCAGCAAGCTGGACCAGCGGAAGAACTACCAGGGCGAGGACGGCGCGCCGACCGTCGCCTGCACGCAGAAGGACGAGAAGGGCCTCTACTACAAGCTCGCGCTCGGCCCCGTCGCGGTCCAGGGCAAGAACGTCACCAAGGCCCAGGCGACCATCGACACCCAGCAGGGCGGCGGCTGGCAGGTCCAGCTGCAGTTCGACGGCAAGGGCACCGACGCGTTCACCGCCGTCACCGGCCAGCTGGCCTCCCAGCCGCAGCCGACCAACCAGTTCGCCATCGTGCTGGACGGCCAGGTCGTCTCCCACCCGGAGGTCCGCAGCGCCATCCCCGGCGGCTCGGCCGTGATCTCCGGCGGCTTCGGCCAGGAGGAGGCGCAGAACCTCGCCAACGTGCTGAGCTTCGGCGCGCTGCCGCTGGAGTTCCAGACCAGCGACGTCACCACGGTCTCCCCGCAGCTCGGCGGCGACCAGCTGAAGGCCGGCCTGGTCGCCGGTCTGATCGGCATGATCCTGGTGGTCCTGTACTCGCTGGTCTACTACCGCGGCCTGGGCCTGGTCTCGATCGCCGGTCTGATCGTCTCGGCGGCCCTGACCTACTCGATCATGAGCCTGCTCGGCGCCGGGATCGGCTTCGCGCTGAACCTGCCGGCGGTCTGCGGCGCCATCGTCGCGATCGGTATCACCGCGGACTCCTTCATCGTGTACTTCGAGCGCATCCGCGACGAGGTCCGCGAGGGCGCGCTGCTGCGCCCGGCCGTCCAGCGGGCCTGGCCGCGTGCCCGGCGCACCATCCTGGTGTCGGACTTCGTCTCCTTCCTCTGCGCCGCCGTGCTCTACGTGGTCTCGGTCGGCAAGGTGCAGGGCTTCGCGTTCACGCTGGGCCTGACCACGGCGCTCGACGTCGTGGTGATCTTCCTCTTCACCAAGCCGCTGATCACGCTGCTGGCCCGCCGGAAGTTCTTCTCCGACGGCCACCCGTGGTCCGGCCTGGACCCGAAGCGGCTGGGCGCCCGCCCGCCGCTGCGCAGCACCCGTCGTCGCAACCCTTCGTCCTCCGCCGCCGTGAAGGGGGCCTGACACCGTGTCGCGCTTCTCCAATCTGGGCCACAAGCTCTACCAGGGCGAGGTCAGTTTCGACTTCGTCGGCCGCCGCAAGCTCTGGTACAGCATCTCGGGCGTGATCGTCCTGGTCGCCGCGATCGGTCTGGCGATGGGCCTGCACCTGGGCATCGAGTTCAAGGGCGGCTCGGTCTACACCGTGGCCAAGCCCGGGCTCACGGTGTCGCAGGCCCAGGACGCCGTCGACAAGATCGTGTCCTCGCACCCGCTGGTGCAGTCGACCGACAACGGCAAGATCCGGATCCAGATCTCCTCCGAGGACAAGACCACCGCCTCGGAGTTCACCGGCAAGCTCGCCCCGGCGATCGGCGTCCCCGCCGCCGAGATCGACACCCAGGTGATCGGCCCCAGCTGGGGTGAGCAGATCTCCCACAAGGCGATCACCGGCCTGGTCATCTTCATGATCCTGGTGACGATCTACCTGGCGATCGCCTTCGAGTGGCGGATGGCGGTGGCCGCCCTGGTCGCCCTCATCCACGACCTCCTGATCACCATCGGCGTCTACGCCCTGGTCGGCTTCGAGGTCACCCCGGGTACCGTGATCGGCTTCCTGACCATCCTCGGTTACTCGCTCTACGACACGGTCGTCGTCTTCGACACGGTCAAGGAGAACGCCAAGGGGCTCACCAAGCAGAACAAGATCACCTACAGCGAGGCGGCCAACGCGGGCCTCAACCAGACCCTGGTCCGCTCGCTCAACACCACGGTGGTCGCCCTGCTCCCGGTGGCGGCGCTGCTGTTCATCGGTGGCGGTCTGCTCGGGGCCGGCACCCTGAACGACATCTCGCTGGCCCTGTTCATCGGTCTCGCCGCCGGTGCCTACTCCTCCATCTGCGTCGCCACCCCGCTGCTCGCGCAGCTGAAGGAGGAGCAGCCGGAGATGAAGGCCCTCGCCAAGCGGGTGGCCCAGCGCCGGGCCGCCGAGGCCAAGGCCGCCACGGCGGCGGAGGCCGGCGAGGGCGAGGAGATCGCGGACGAGGACCTGCCGGCGGGTATGGTCGGTCAGCGCGGCCGAGGGGCCGGCACCACGCGTGCCAAGGGCCGTCCGTCCACCAAGCGCTGATCCCCGCCTACCGTAAGGACCGTTCGTGACCACCGCCGACACCGCACTCGCCGAGCTGCTCACCAGCCGGATCCGGGACGTCCAGGACTACCCGAAGCCGGGCGTGCTGTTCAAGGACATCGCGCCGCTGCTCGCCGACGCCGAGGCCTTCGCCGCGCTCACCCGGGCGCTGGCGGAGCGGGCCCGGGAGCTCGGGGCGACCAAGGTGGTCGGTCTGGAGGCGCGCGGGTTCGTGCTGGCGGCCCCGGCGGCCTTCGCGGCCGGGCTCGGCTTCGTGCCGATCCGCAAGCAGGGCAAGCTGCCCGGCGAGGTGTTCCGGCGCTCGTACGAGCTGGAGTACGGCTCGGCGACGCTGGAGGTGCAGTGCGACGCCTTCACGCCCGGTGAGCGGGTGCTGGTCGTGGACGACGTGCTGGCCACCGGCGGGACCGTCGGGGCCTCGCTGGACCTGGTCCGGGAGGCCGGGGCCGAGCTGGCCGGCGTGGTGGTGCTGATGGAGCTGGGCTTCCTCGGCGGCCGCGAGCGGCTCGTCCCGCACCTGGGCGGCGCTCCGCTGGAGACGCTGGTCACGATCTGACAGCGGTCGTGCTCCTCCGGTACCGGTCACGGTCCGAGGACGCACGACCCGGACGGGCGGCGGTCGGAAACATCCGGCCGCCGCCCGTCCTTGTGTCCGGCGTGTGTCCGGCCCGTGTGCGGGGCCCGGCCGACCGAACGGCGCGGCGCCGGGCTCGGTACCATGAAGGTTCATCCCCTCCCGGTTGCGCGGGGCGCGGTCCGAGCCGCACGGCGCCCGCGGGGGGCAGGCCCAGTGCCCGAGGAGTGTCCTTGCCCGACGAGGTTGTGCCCAAGGCCGCTGCGGCCGCCCCCGAGAACCGGCCCACGCCCTCGGGGGCCACCCCGGCACGCCCGGCGCCGACCCCGTCCCGACCGCCCGCCCCGGGCGGCCGGGCCTCCACCGCCGGAGGCATGCGCGCCCGCCTCGCCCGCCTCGGCGGCCAGCGCTCCAGCGTCCTCAACCCGGTGCTGGAGCCGCTGTTCCGCTCCATCCGGGCCAACGACCCCAAGGCCGATCCGGCGCTGCTGCGGGACATCGAGAAGGCGTACGCGGTCGCCGAGAAGTGGCACCGCGGGCAGAAGCGCAAGAGCGGCGACCCCTACATCACCCACCCGCTGGCGGTCGCCACCATCCTGGCCGAGCTGGGCATGGACGCCGCGACCCTGATGGCCGGGCTGCTGCACGACACCGTCGAGGACACCGACTACGGCCTGGAGACCCTGCGCAAGGACTTCGGCGACTCGGTGGCCCTGCTGGTCGACGGCGTCACCAAGCTGGACCGGGTCAAGTTCGGCGAGGCCGCGCAGGCCGAGACGGTCCGCAAGATGGTCGTCGCGATGGCCAAGGACCCGCGGGTCCTGGTGATCAAGCTGGCCGACCGGCTGCACAACATGCGCACCATGCGCTACCTCAAGCGGGAGAAGCAGGAGAAGAAGGCCCGCGAGACGCTGGAGATCTACGCCCCGCTGGCGCACCGGCTGGGCATGAACACCATCAAGTGGGAGCTGGAGGACCTCGCCTTCGCGATCCTCTACCCCAAGATGTACGACGAGATCGTCCGGCTGGTCGCCGAGCGCGCCCCCAAGCGGGACGAGTACCTGGCGACCGTCATCGACCAGGTCCAGGGCGACCTGCGCGGCGCCCGGATCACCGCCTCCGTCACCGGCCGGCCGAAGCACTACTACTCGGTCTACCAGAAGATGATCGTCCGGGGCCGGGACTTCGCCGAGATCTACGACCTGGTGGGCATCCGGGTCCTGGTCGACACCGTCCGCGACTGCTACGCGGCGCTGGGCACCATCCACGCGCGGTGGAACCCGGTGCCGGGGCGGTTCAAGGACTACATCGCGATGCCCAAGTTCAACATGTACCAGTCGCTGCACACCACGGTGATCGGTCCCGGGGGCAAGCCGGTCGAGCTGCAGATCCGCACCTTCGACATGCACCGCCGGGCCGAGTACGGCATCGCCGCGCACTGGAAGTACAAGCAGCGGGCGGTGGCCGGCGCCTCCAAGGTGCGCACCGACACCCCGACCCAGACCCGCAAGGACGACAAGGCCGGCGCCGTCAACGAGATGGCCTGGCTGCGGCAGCTGCTGGACTGGCAGAAGGAGACCGCCGACCCGAGCGAGTTCCTGGAGTCGCTCCGCTTCGACCTGGCCAGCAACGAGGTCTTCGTCTTCACGCCCAAGGGCGACGTCATAGCGCTCCCGGCCGGCGCCACCCCGGTGGACTTCGCCTTCGCGGTGCACACCGAGGTCGGGTACCGCACCATAGGGGCCCGGGTGAACGGGCGGCTGGTGCCGCTGGAGTCGACCCTGGAGAACGGCGACACCGTCGAGGTGTTCACCTCCAAGGCGGAGAACGCCGGACCGTCCCGGGACTGGCTGGGCTTCGTCAAGTCGCCCCGGGCCCGCAACAAGATCCGGGCCTGGTTCTCCAAGGAGCGCCGCGAGGAGGCGATCGAGCAGGGCAAGGAGGCGATCGTCCGGGCGATGCGCAAGCAGGGCCTGCCGATCCAGCGGATCCTCACCGGGGACTCGCTGGTCACCCTGGCCCACGAGATGCGCTACCCGGACATCTCCTCGCTGTACGCGGCGATCGGCGAGGGCCATGTCGCCGCGCAGAACATCGTCCAGAAGCTGGTGCAGGCGCTGGGCGGCGAGGAGGGCGCTACCGAGGACCTCGCCGAGACGGCCACGCCCACGCACGACAACCGGCGCGCGGCGCGCCGCCGGGCCAAGGGCGACCCCGGCGTGATCGTCAAGGGCGTCGAGGACGTCTGGGTGAAGCTGTCGCGCTGCTGCACCCCCGTCCCGGGCGACGGCATCGTGGGCTTCATCACCCGCGGCAACGGCGTCTCGGTGCACCGCGCCGACTGCGTCAACGTGGAGGCGCTCAACCAGCAGCCCGAGCGGATGATCGACGTCGAGTGGGCGGCCACCCAGTCCTCGGTCTTCCTGGTGGCGATCCAGGTCGAGGCGCTGGACCGGTCCCGGCTGCTCTCCGACGTCACCCGGGTGCTGTCGGACCAGCACGTCAACATCCTGTCGGCGGCGGTGCAGACCTCCCGCGACCGGGTGGCGATGAGCCGGTTCACCTTCGAGATGGGCGACCCCAAGCACCTCGGCCACGTCCTCAAGGCGGTCCGCGGCGTCGAGGGCGTCTACGACGTCTACCGCGTCACCTCGGCCCGCAAGTAGCAACCGGCCGGCATTGTGGCCGGCACAGCGCGAAGGGCCCCCGGGGAGCGATCCCCGGGGGCCCTTCGCGCTGTCAGTGGCCGGATCAGCCGCTGAACTCCTCCTGGCTGCGGTGGGCCTGGTTCAGCAGCTCCTCGACGCCGGCCAGCTCGGACTCCAGCTTCGCCGTCCGGGAGGCGTTGCCGGCCGCGCGGGCCTTGTCGAGGTCGGCGCGGAGCTTGTCGGCCTTGGCCTGGAACAGGCCGACCATGCCGGCCGCGCGGGCCTTGGCCTCCGGGTTGGAGCGCTTCCACTCGCTGTCCTCGGCCTCGCGGATCGCCCGCTCGACCGTGTTCAGCCGGCCGTCCAGCTTCGGACGGACATCGCGCGGCACGTGGCCGATGGCCTCCCAGCGCTCGTTGATCTCGCGCAGCGCCGCCTTGGCGGCCTTGAGATCGGTGATCGGCAGGATGGTCTCGGCCTCGGCCGCCAGCGCCTCCTTGAGCTTCTGGTTGGCCACCTGCTCGGCGTCACGCTCGCTGAACACCGCGGAACGCGCCTGGAAGAAGACGTCCTGGGCGCCGCGGAACCGCGCCCACAGCTCGTCCTCGATGTCGCGCTGGGCGCGCCCGGCGGCCTTCCAGCGCGCCATCAGGTCGCGGTAGGCGGCCGCCGTGTCGCCCCAGTCGGTGGACGAGGAGAGCGCCTCGGCCTCGGTGACCAGCTGCTCCTTGGTGAGCCGGGCCTGCTCGCGCTCGGCGTCCAGCGACGCGAAGTGCGACTTGCGGTGCTTGGAGAAGACCGAGCGGGCGTGCGAGAAGCGGTGCCACAGCTCGTCGTCGCTCTTGCGGTCCAGCCGGGGCAGGGCCTTCCAGGTGTCCACCAGGGCGCGGAGCCGGTCGCCGGCCTCCCGCCACTGGGTGGACTCGGCGAGCTGCTCGGCCTCGGCGACCAGCGCCTCCTTGGCGGTGCGGGTCTCGTCCTGGGCCTTCGCGCGGGCGGCCTTGCGCTCCTCGCGGCGGCTGTCGATCTCGCCGGTGAGCGTCTCCAGGCGCTTGGCCAGCGCGGCCAGGTCGCCCACCGCGTGCGCCTCGGTGACCTGCTCGCGCAGGTGCTCCAGCGCGGCCTGGGCGTCCTTGGCGGCCAGGTCGGTGGTGCGCACCCGCTTCTCCAGCAGGCCGATCTCCACCTCGATGCCCTGGTACTTGCGCTCGAAGTAGGCGAGCGCCTCCTCGGGCGAGCCGGCCTGCCAGGAGCCGACGACGCGTTCGCCGTCCGCGGTCCTGACGTAGACCGTGCCCTGCTCGTCGACACGGCCCCACGGGTCGCTGCTCATAGCGCGTCCTCCACATGACGTCGCGCCCACCGCCGGGGCGGTAGGCGTCCGTCGTCCACAGTTGATGTGCGGCGGACCGATGAGTCCGCCGTCCCCGTCCGCCGTGTCCTGCTTGCCGAGGGTGACGGCCGGCGGGTCTGGGCACCCTATACAACGCCAACATAGGCGACCAGGCCCGGTGCTGTCCGCATCCGGGCCGGGCGATTTCGGGTCCGGGGCCGCCCGGCGGGCCGCGTGGGCGCCGCCGGGCCGGTCCCGGGGCGGATCAACCCTTGGCGGCGGTCACCGAGTTGAGGGTGACGTCGGCCATCGGGTGGCCGTCCGTGCCGCCCTCCAGGGTGCCCGCGGCGGCGATCTTCTGGAGCACGTCCAGACCGCCGGTGATCTTGCCGAAGGGGGTGTAGTTCGGCGGCAGCTGGGTGTCCTTGTAGACCAGGAAGAACTGGCTGCCGTTGGTGCCGGGGCCGGAGTTGGCCATCGCCACGGTGCCGGCCGGGTACGTCGCGCCGGTGAGGTTCTCGTCGGCGAACTTGTAGCCCGGGCCGCCGGTGCCGCCGGGGGCGGTGGCGCTGGCGGTCGGGTCGCCGCACTGCAGCACGAAGATGCCGTCGGTGGTGAGGCGGTGGCACTTGGTGTGGTCGAAGTACTTCTCGCCGGCCAGGAAGGCGAAGGAGTTGACCGTGTGCGGGGCCTTGGCGGCGTCCAGCGCCAGCGTCACCTTGCCGCAGTTGCTGTCCAGCGTCGCGGTCCAGGTCGCCTTGGCGTCCACGGTCATGGCCGGCTCGGCCTGCCACTGCTTGCCGTTCGGGGTGCCCGGGGCGGCCTCGCCGCAGCCCTCGACCGCCTTGCGGGTCGGGACCGTCGGCTCGGTCGGGGTGGGCGCGGCCTGGGCGGCGGGGTCGCTCTTCTTCTTGTCGTCCGAGTCGAAGGCACCGGTCGCGAACAGGGTGCCGCCGCCGGCCAGCACGACCACCGCCAACGCGGCGCCGAGGACGCTGTTGCGGCGCTTGCGCGCGGCCGCCGCGGCGGCCCGGCGCTCCGCCTGGCGTTCGTACTTGTCACGGGCGAGCTGCCGCCGCCGCTGTTCGCTGGTGACCACCGGCTTTGTCTCCTACGGAAGTGCTGGTCGCTGATGTGTGGGCCTCGTGTGTGCGATGCCGATGCGGATCATCGCACCCATCGGCGGCCAAGTGTAGGGACCGCGACCGTAAGAACGGGGTGAACCTGTCAGGTCGAAGTGAACCTGTCACCCGGATCTGGTTCGCAACCGGACCCGGACCGCCGGTAGGCTGCCCCTGCAGTCACAGCTTGTAGCAGCAGCCGGAGCCACCGCGGCGGCCGAAGCCCGAGAGACCGAGACCGACACCGAAGGACGCGCGTGTTCATCGCCGGATTCCCCGCTGGAGCCTGGGGCACCAACTGCTACCTGGTCGCGCCGGGACCGGGCGAGGAGTGCGTCATCGTCGATCCCGGCCACCAGGCCGCAGCCGGCGTCGAGGAACTCGTCCGCGAGCACCGGCTGAAGCCGGTCGCGGTGCTGCTCACCCACGGCCACATCGACCACGTCGCCTCCGTGGTCCCGGTCTGCGGCGCCAAGGGCGTCCCGGCCTGGATCCATCCCGAGGACCGCTACATGATGAGCGACCCCGAGCGGGCGCTCGGCCGCTCCCTGGGCACCCAGCTGATGGGCGAGCTCACCGTCGGCGAGCCGGACGACGTCCGCGAGCTGACCGACGGCAGCGTGCTGGAGCTCGCGGGCCTGTCGCTCACCGTCGACCACGCCCCCGGCCATACCGGGGGGTCGGTGACGTTCCGGACGCCCGGCGCCGAGGACCTCCCTCCGGTGCTCTTCTCGGGCGACCTGCTCTTCGCCGGCTCCATAGGGCGGACGGACCTCCCGGGCGGGGACGGCGAGGCGATCATGCGCTCGCTGGCCCGGGTGTGCCTGCCCCTCGACGACGCCACCGTGGTCCTCTCCGGCCACGGCGGACAGACCACCATCGGCCGCGAGCGCGCCACCAACCCCTACCTCCGACAGGCAGCGGGGGCGGACGGCGCCCCGGCTTTCCCGCGACGAGGAATGTGACGGAAGAGAAGTTGAGCACCTTCACCGCCCCCAAGGGCACCTACGACCTGCTGCCGCCCAGCTCCGCGACCTTCCTGGCGATCCGCGAGGCCATCGCCGTCCCCGCCCGCCGGGCCGGCTACGGGTACATCGAGACCCCGGTCTTCGAGGACGTCAAGCTGTTCTCCCGCGGTGTCGGCGAGTCCACGGACATCGTCTCCAAGGAGATGTACAGCCTCACCACCAAGGGCGGCGACGAGCTCGCGCTGCGCCCCGAGGGCACCGCCTCCGTGCTGCGCGCCGCGCTCCAGGCCAACCTGCACAAGCAGGGCAACCTGCCGGTCAAGCTCTGGTACTCCGGCTCGTACTACCGCTACGAGCGGGCCCAGAAGGGCCGCTACCGCCAGTTCTCGCAGGTCGGCGCCGAGGCGATCGGCGCCGAGGACCCGGCGCTGGACGCCGAGCTGATCATCCTCGCCGACGACGCCTTCCGGACGCTCGGCCTGAGCGACTACTCGCTGCTGCTCAACAGCCTCGGCGACAAGCAGTGCCGCCCGGTCTACCGCGCCGCCCTGATCGAGTTCCTGGCCGGCCTGGACCTCGACGAGGACACCCGCCGCCGCGCGGAGATCAACCCGCTGCGCGTCCTCGACGACAAGCGCGAGTCCGTCCAGGCCCAGCTCGTCGGCGCCCCGATGCTGCGCGACTACCTCTGCGAGGACTGCAAGTCCTACGACGAGAAGGTCCGCGAGCTGCTCACCGCCAACGGCGTCGCCTTCGTCGACGACCCCAAGCTGGTCCGCGGGCTGGACTACTACACCCGCACCACCTTCGAGTTCGTGCACAACGGCCTCGGCGCCCAGTCCGCGATCGGCGGCGGCGGCCGCTACGACGGCCTGTCCGAGATGATCGGCGGCCCCGCGCTGCCCTCGGTCGGCTGGGCACTCGGCGTGGACCGCACCTTCCTGGCCCTGGAGGCCGAGGGCGTCGCCCTCGAACTGCCGGCCGCCACCTCCGTCTACGCCGTCGCGCTCGGCGAGGAGGCCAAGAACGTCCTGTTCGCCAAGGTCGTCGAGCTGCGCCGGGCCGGCGTCGCCACCGACCTCGCCTTCGGCGTCAAGAGCATCAAGAACGCCATGAAGTCCGCCGACCGATCCGGCGCCCGCTTCGCCCTCGTCGCCGGCGACCGGGACCTCGCGGAGGGCGTGGTCCAGCTCAAGGACCTCACCACCGGCGAGCAGAACCCCGTCGCCCTCGACGCACTCGTCACCACCCTGAAGGAGAAGCAGCTGTGATCCGCACGCACGACGCGGGCACGCTCCGCCCGGAGCACGCAGGCACCACCGTCACCCTGGCCGGCTGGGTCGCCCGCCGCCGCGACCACGGCGGCGTCGCCTTCATCGACCTGCGCGACGCCTCCGGCACCGTGCAGATCGTGGTCCGCGACCTCGACTCCGTGCACGGCCTGCGCGCCGAGTACTGCGTCAAGGTGGTCGGCGACGTCCGGGTCCGCCCCGAGGGCAACGAGAACCCCGACATCCCGACCGGCGCCGTCGAGGTCGTGGTCAGCGCGATCGAGGTCCTCTCCGAGGCCGCTCCGCTGCCGTTCCCGGTCGCCGAGTACGAGCCCGGCACGGTCAACGAGGAGGTCCGCCTCCGCTACCGCTACCTCGACCTGCGCCGCGAGGGCCCGGCCAAGGGCCTGCGCCTGCGCTCCAAGGTCAACAACATCATCCGCCGGGTGATGGAGGACAACGACTACCTCGACATCGAGACGCCGTACCTCACCCGCTCCACCCCCGAGGGCGCCCGCGACTTCCTGGTCCCGGTCCGCCTCCAGCCCGGCCACTGGTACGCCCTGCCGCAGTCGCCCCAGCTGTTCAAGCAGCTGCTGATGGTGGCCGGCATGGAGCGCTACTACCAGATCGCCCGCTGCTTCCGCGACGAGGACTTCCGCGCCGACCGCCAGCCGGAGTTCACCCAGCTCGACATCGAGGCCTCCTTCGTCGACCAGGAGGACATCCTGGCCCTCGGCGAGAAGATCATCGGCTCGATCTGGCGCGAGGTCCACGGCTACGAGGTCCCGAACCCGCTGCCGCGGATGACCTACGCCGACGCCATGGGCCGCTACGGCTCGGACAAGCCGGACGTCCGCTTCGGCCAGGAGCTCACCGACCTCACCGAGTACTTCCGGGGCACCGAGTTCCGGGTCTTCCAGGCCCCGTACGTCGGCGCCGTGGTCATGCCCGGCGGTGCCTCGCAGCCGCGCAAGCAGCTCGACGCCTGGCAGGACTGGGCCAAGGCGCGCGGCGCCAAGGGCCTCGCCTACGTGCTCATCGACGCCGAGACCGGCGAGCTGCGCGGCCCGGTCGCCAAGAACCTCTCCGAGGAGCACCTGGCCGGCCTCGCCGCCGCCGCCGGTGCCAAGAACGGCGACGCGGTCTTCTTCGCGGCCGGCAAGGAGCGCCCCTCGCAGGAGCTGCTCGGTGCCGCCCGACTGGAGATCGGCCGCCGCTGCGAGCTCATCGACGAGTCCCAGTGGGCCTTCCTCTGGGTCGTCGACTTCCCGATGTTCGAGCCGATCGAGGACGACAAGGGCGCCTTCCAGGGCTGGCACGCGGTGCACCACCCCTTCACCGCCCCCACCGCCGAGTCGCTGGCGACCTTCGACACCGACCCGGGCAGCGCCCTGTCCAACGCCTACGACCTCGTGCTCAACGGCTCGGAGCTGGGCGGCGGTTCGATCCGTATCCACCAGCGGGACGTGCAGAAGCGGGCGTTCGACGCGATCGGCCTCTCCGAGGAGGAGGCCGCCTCGCAGTTCGGCTTCCTGCTGGACGCCTTCAACTACGGCCCGCCGCCGCACGGTGGTGTCGCCTTCGGCCTCGACCGGATCGTCACCCTGCTCGGCGGGTACGACACCATCCGCGACGTCATCGCCTTCCCGAAGACGTCCACCGGTGGCGACCCGCTGACCGGCGCCCCCACCCCGATCACCCCGGCGCAGCGCCGCGAGGCCGGCGTGGACGCCCAGCCGAAGGTCCGCGAGGACGCCAAGTCCGAGGCGCAGCCGAAGGCCTGACATTCCGTCGGCCGGCATCGGCTAACCTTTCACGGCCCCGGACAGCAACCGCGCTGTCCGGGGCCGGTCCACAACGGTGTGCGACAGAGAGAGGGATCCCCTGTGAAGGTCAGTACCAGAATCGAGTGTCCCGAGGACGCTCCTGCCACCAGACGAGTCCACATGGCCGCCTTCCCCGGCCCGGACGAGGCCGACCTGGTCGACGCGCTGCGCCGCGACGCGGCCTGGCTGCCGGAGCTGTCGGTGGTCGCCGTCGACGACACCGGGCTGGTCGTCGGCCACGCGCTGCTGTCCCGGCTGCGGGTCGGCGAGGGCACCGGGCTGGCGCTCGCGCCGGTCGCCGTCGCGCCCGAGTGGCAGCGCAAGGGCGTCGGCGAGCTGGTGGTCCGGGCCGCGCTGGCGGCCGCCGAGGAGGCCGGCGAGAAGCTCGTCGTCGTGCTCGGCGACCCGGACTACTACGGTCGCTTCGGCTTCATCCCGGCCCAGCGGCACGAGGTGAGCGGCCCGTTCGAGGTGCCCGAGGGGTACCTCCAGACGCTCGCCCTGCCCGGGTACGACGGCTCCCCGAGCGGCCTGTGCCGGTACCCGGAGCCCTTCGAGTCCGTCTAGGGCGCTCCCGGGCTCTCCGGGGCGTCCCGGGGCGTGTCCTGCGACAGGCCCTGCGGAGCGTCCTGAGCCCCCCGCCCGTCGACCCGGTTCCCGAGACCTACCGTGGCCCGGCAGCTGCGCACGAACGCGGCCATGGCAGGTGTCGGCGTCCGGTCCTTCGGCCAGTACAGCCCGACCTGGCTCGGGCTCAACCCTCGCACCGGCCGGTACGCGACATCCTCGCGCGGTGCCAGCCGGCTCATCGTCTCCGGGGCGAAGCCGACGCCCTGGCCGCACACCACGGCGGCCAGCCACTCGTCGGTGTTGTGCGCCACCGCGCCGATCCGCACCGGTCGCCCGCCCCGCTCCCGGACCGCCAGCCAGTAGTCCCGCCAGTGCCCGGCCTCGTGCGGGATCGCCACGAAGGGCTCGTCGAGCAGCTCCTCGAAGTCGATCACCGCACGGCCGGCCAGCCGGTGCCCGGCCGGCAGCGCCGCGCAGCGCGGCTCCTCGCCCAGCACGGCCACGTTGTAGCGCCGGGCCAGCGAGGGCGGCGCGTGCCAGAGGGTCAGGTCGATCTCGCCGGTGGCCAGGCCGGAGGTCGGGTCGAACCAGTTGTTCTGCCGCAGCTCGACCTGCCAGCCCGGCATCCGCCGGGCGAAGTCCGCGACCGTGCGCCGGGTCATCAGGTTGATGATGCCGCCCTCGAAGCCCACCCGGAGCGTCGAGCCGTGCTCCGCCGCGGCCGCCCGGGTGGCGCGCAGCGCCTCCTCCCAGCCGGCCATCAGCGCGTCGGTGTGCGCGGCCAGGGCCAGCCCGGCCCGGGTCGGGGTCATGCCGTGCCGCGAGCGTTCGAACAGCTCGACCCCGAGCAGGGTCTCCAGCTGCCGGATCTGCTTGGTCAGCGCCGGCTGCGAGACCAGCAGCCGGGCCGCCGCCGCGGTCAGCTGCCCCTCCTCGCAGACCGCGGCGAAGCCGCGCAGCAGACGGGTGTCGACATCCATGCCCCAAGGTTATGGAACCGGAAATTGGACCCGTTCGGCAGGTCTGGGTCATGGTGGGTCGTTCGGTCCTCGGACCGGTCGACGGGGGAGCCCGGCAGCGACGGTTCAGGGGGCCGCCGGTGCCGGGCCGGAACACTCCCGGCGCGCGGCCGCCGCCCGGCCGGGACCTGCGGGGACCGGCCCCAGGACGTACGGTGAGGGATCATCAGCACCCCGCCGAACGGAGGCAGCCAGGTGGCAGCCAAGGCCCAGCGCGAGCAGAGCGCCCCCGAGGGGCGGAGCGCCCAGGACGGGCCGGCCGGCCCGCGGGGGCGGCTGGCGAGGAAGCCGTACGAGCACGAACTGCTCCGGCTCCAGCACGAGCTGGTGAAGCTCCAGGAGTGGGTGCGGGCCGAGGGCGCCCGGCTGGTGGTGGTCTTCGAGGGGCGCGACGCGGCCGGCAAGGGCGGCGCGATCAAGCGGGTGACGGAGTATCTCAACCCCCGCATCGCCAGGGTCGCCGCACTGCCCGCGCCGACCGAGCGCCAGCGCACCCAGTGGTATTTCCAGCGGTACGTCGAGCACCTGCCGGCCGCCGGGGAGATCGTGCTGTTCGACCGCAGCTGGTACAACCGCGCCGGGGTGGAGCGGGTGATGGGCTTCTGCTCCGAGGAGGAGTACTGGCAGTTCCTGCACCAGGCCCCGATCTTCGAGCGGATGCTCGCCGAGTCCGGCCTGCTGCTGCGCAAGTACTGGTTCTCGGTCAGCGACACCGAGCAGGAGCGGCGCTTCCGGGAGCGGCTGGCGGACCCGATGAAGCGCTGGAAGCTCTCGCCGATGGACGTCGAGTCGATCACCCGCTGGGAGGACTACTCGCGGGCCAAGGACGAGATGTTCCTGCACACCGACACCCCGGAGTCGCCCTGGCACGTGGTGGAGAGCGACGACAAGCGGCGGGCCCGGATCAACATGATCGCCCACCTGCTCTCCACCGTCCCGTACCGCGAGGTCGGCCCGCGGCCGATCGAGCTGCCGGAGCGCCCGGCCTCCCAGGGCTACCGGCGGCCGCCGCGTGACCTCCAGAAGTACGTGCCGGACCACGCGGCCCGGCTCGACGGGTAGCACCCCTCCCGGAACCGGGGCGGGCTGTCGGAGGGCTCGCATAGGCTTCCGGTGTGGACGAACCGGACCTCTTCACCGCCGCAGCCGAGGAACGCCAGGCCAAGGAGCCCGGCCGGGCTCCGCTCGCCGTGCGGATGCGCCCGCGCACCCTCGACGAGGTGGCCGGCCAGCGCAAGCTGCTCAAGGACGGCTCCCCGTTGCGCCGGCTGGTGTCGGGGTCGCGCGGCCCGGCGGCGACCAGCTCGGTGATCCTCTGGGGCCCGCCCGGCACCGGGAAGACCACGCTCGCGCACGTCATCAGCCAGGCCGTCGAGGGCCGCTTCGTCGAGCTGTCCGCGATCACCGCCGGGGTCAAGGAGGTCCGCGCGGTCATCGACGGCGCCCGGCGCGCGGTCGGCATGACCGGCCGGGAGACGGTGCTCTTCCTCGACGAGATCCACCGCTTCTCCAAGGCCCAGCAGGACTCCCTGCTCCCGGCGGTGGAGAACCGCTGGGTGACCCTGATCGCCGCGACCACCGAGAACCCGTACTTCTCGGTGATCTCCCCGCTGCTCTCCCGCTCGCTGCTGCTCACCCTGGAGTCGCTGACCGACGACGACGTCCGGGCGCTGCTGCGCCGCGCGGTCGTGGACGAGCGCGGTCTGGGGGGCGCGGTGGAGCTGACCGCGGAGGCCGAGGACCACCTGGTCCGGCTGGCCGGCGGCGACGCCCGCAAGGCGCTCACCACGCTGGAGGCGGCGGCCGGGGCGGCGCTGGAGCAGGGCGAGGCGGAGATCAGCCTGGCCAGCACCGAGACCGCCGTCAACCAGGCGGCCGTCCGCTACGACCGGGACGGCGACCAGCACTACGACGTGGCCAGCGCGCTGATCAAGTCGATCCGCGGCAGCGACGTGGACGCCACCCTGCACTACCTGGCCCGGATGATCGAGGCGGGGGAGGACCCGCGCTTCATCGCCCGGCGGCTGATGATCTCGGCGAGCGAGGACATCGGCCTGGCCGATCCGACGGCGCTGCCGACGGCGGTGGCGGCGGCCCAGGCGGTGGCGCTGATCGGCTTCCCGGAGGCGCGGATCATCCTCTCCCAGGCGGCCATCGCGCTCGCCCTGGCGCCCAAGTCCAACGCCGCCTACCTGGCGATCGACGCGGCGCTCGCGGACGTCCGGCAGGGCCTGGCCGGCCCGGTGCCGCCGCACCTGCGGGACGCGCACTACGGGGGCGCGGGCAAGCTGGGGCACGGCAAGGGCTACCAGTACCCGCACGACCTGCCGGAGGGCATCGCGGGCCAGCAGTACGCGCCGGACGCGGTGCACGGGCGGGCGTACTACCGGCCGACCAGGCGCGGCGGGGAGGCGCGCTACGCGGACGTCGTGGAGTGGACCAGGGGGCGGCTGTGGGGCGAGCCGGCCGGGCCTGCGAAGGCGGTGGCCAAGGCGGAGCCGAAGCCCGGGGCCGGGCCCGAACCCAAGGCGGAACCCAAGGCGGAGCCGAAGCCCGGGGTCGGGCCCGAACCGAAGCCCGCGCCCGAGGCGGCCCCGGTGACGGAGGGGGAACGGGAGGCCGGGTGAGGGGGCCGGTGATCTGCCGGTATACTCGGGCGGAGTGCCATGTCCCGGGACGGCGGTGGGGGAGACCCGACCGACCGCCCGCACCAGCGGGGCAGTGGCCGTCGGCCTCCTTCGGGAGGTCCGCACCAGGAGCGTCGCGCACCGTCTCGGTGTCGCGGGCGACCGGTTCCCGGTCCGCCCGTGTGACCAGCACATTCGTGCCCGGCTCCGGAGAGCGGCTGATCGCACTGCCTCAGGGCGGCGCGGTTTTCTCCGGGCCGCGACATGCGACCTCCGTCAACACCTGGTGAAGCCGTAGTCGTCAGTAAGGAAGGTTTGGTTCATGGCGAACCAGAAGCGTCCCAAGGTCAAGATCGCGCGTGCGCTCGGCGTGCCGCTGACCCCGAAGTCCGTCAAGTACTTCGAGGCCCGCCCGTACCCGCCCGGCCAGCACGGCCGTGGCCGCAAGCAGAACTCGGACTACAAGGTCCGTCTGGTCGAGAAGCAGCGTCTGCGCGCTCAGTACGACCTGAGCGAGAAGCAGATGGCGCGCGCGTTCGACCGCGCGAAGAAGGCCGAGGGCAAGACCGGTGAGGCGCTCGTCGCCGAGCTGGAGACCCGCCTCGACTCGCTGGTGCTGCGTTCGGGCATCGCCCGCACCATCTACCAGGCCCGTCAGATGGTCGTCCACGGCCACGTCGAGGTCAACGGCGGCAAGGTCAACAAGCCGTCGTTCCAGATGAAGCCGGGCTTCGTGGTGACCATCCGCGAGCGCAGCAAGGAGAAGGTCCCGTTCCAGGTCGCCCGTGAGGGTGGCAACGCGGGCGAGGGCCAGACCCCGAAGTACCTCGAGGTCAACCTGAAGGCCCTGGCCTTCCGCCTGGACCGCGCGCCGCAGCGCAAGGAGGTCCCGGTGATCTGCGACGAGCAGCTCGTCGTCGAGTACTACTCGCGCTGACCCGCGAGCGGTATCACCTGCGGTACCCAGCGAGCCCCCGTCGCCCTTGTGGCGGCGGGGGCTCGTCCCTGTGCGGGGGAGGTTCGCGCTGGTGCGGGGTCCGTCAGACCTGCTCGCCGGTCATCGCGGCGACCAGCCGCAGGTGCGGCCGGGCCTCCTCGTGGCGGCCCTGGCGCTCCAGGGTGCGGCCCAGCACCAGCCGGGCGTAGTCCTCGGCCGGGTCGGCGTCCAGCACCCGGCGCAGCTCCGCCTCGGCCCGGCCGAGCTGGGCGGAGTGGAAGTAGCTGCGGGCCAGCAGCAGCCGGACCGAGAGGTTGGCCGGCTCCTCGGCGAGCACCCCCTCCAGCATCCGGGCGGCGTCGGTGTACGCCTTGGAGTCGAAGTAGAAGTTCGCCATGCGGTAGTCGTCGGCGAGGTTGGTGGCCACGGGGGTGCTCCTTCCGTTCGGTCCGGTGGTTCTGCCCCCTCCAGCAATGGACAAGTTTCAACTATTCCCCGGAGCGCAACCGGTCCCCGCAGCCCTCACCGGCCCACCGGGGAGGGCTGCGGCGTCGGCGGCAGCGGCCCCGGTCCCGGCCGCGCCCCCGGATCCCCCGGGTGCTCGCCGCCGCCCAGCGCGCGGTGCACGGCGGCGTCCAGGTCGAGCCGGGTGCCGGTGGTGAAGAAGTCGGTGTACTCCTGCTCGGTCAGCCCGGCGCCGGCCCGCTCCTCGCAGGCGCGGTGCGGGCCGTTGAAGGTGCGGGAGCCGAAGAACGGCTTGCCGACCGCCTGCCAGATCCGGTGCGCCGCACCCTGCAGCACCCTGGCCTCGCGCAGGTCCCCCGGCACGCCCGGACCGGCCGGCTCGGTCTCCAGCAGCGCCAGCAGGTCGATCGCCAGCACGATGCCCAGCAGGTCGTTGAAGAGGTGGTTGAGTCGGACGCTCTCCCGGGCCAGCGCCCGGGCCGGGCGGACCTCGCCGTTCAGCCAGTGCGAGTACGCCAGCGCGTACAGCCCGTACGCGTACGCCCACTGCTCGCCGTGCTCCTCGCACAGTTCGCGGACCTGGCCGAGCCACAGCTCGCCGCTGTCCTGGTCGCCCTGGAACAGGTAGGCGATCCCCAGCTCGAACATCGCCATCAGGACGTTGCTGTTGAGCTCGCCGATGGTGCGGTAGTGCCAGAGCGCCTCCTCGAACAGCTCGGCCGCCCGGGCCGGCTCGTCGCCGATCAGCGCGGCGCAGCCCTGCCGGTGCACCGCGTAGGCGAGCGCGCGGTCGTCGCCGGTGGCCAGCGCCTGGCGGCGGCACTCCTCCAGCGCCGGCCGGGCGGAGACCAGGTCGCCCTGGAGGGTGGCCGTGTAACCGGTCACCCAGAGCGCCTTGGCCCGGGCCTCGGTGGGCTCGGGGGCGAGGGCGAGGGCCCGGTCGAGCCAGTGCCGGCCCTCGCCGAGGTGCCCGCAGCCGACCCAGTAGAACCACAGCGTGCCGGCCATCAGCAGGGCGATCTGCTCCTCGCCCGGCTCGGCCAGGCAGAACTCCAGGGCCGCCCGCAGATTGGCGTGCGCCAGCCCGGTCCGCTCGGCGGTCTCCGCCTGCCGGGGGCCGAACCACTCGACCTCGCCCCAGGTGGCCACGCCCAGGTACCAGTCGCGGTGCCGGCACAGCAGCCGGTGCTCCTCGCCGGCCGCGCGCAGCCAGCGCAGTCCGTACTCGCGGACGGTGTCCAGCAGCCGGAACCGGACCCCGAACGGGCTGTCCTCGCGCAGCACCACGGACTTGGCGACCAGCTCGGTGAGCAGGTCCAGCAGCTCGTCCGGGTCGACGCCCTCGCCGCCGCACACGTACTCGGCGGCGTCCAGGTCGAAGCCGCCCGCGAAGACCGAGAGGCGCGCCCAGAGTAAACGTTCCTGCTCCGTGCAGAGCTCGTGACTCCAGCCGATCGTCGTCCGCAGCGTCTGATGGCGCGGCAGGGCGGCCGGATCGCCGCCGGTCAGCAGCCGGAACCGGTCGTCCAGCCGGGCGCCGATCTGCTCCACCGACAGGGCCCGCAGCCGCCCCGCGGCCAGCTCCACCGCCAGCGGGATGCCGTCCAGCCGCCGGCACAGCTGGGCGATCCCCTCGGCGTTCGCGGCGGTGACCGCGAACGAGGGCAGCACCGCCCGGGCCCGGTCCGCGAACAGCAGCACCGCGTCCGGCAGCGCCCCCGCGGCGATCGCGCCGGCGGTGCCGACCGGCAGCGGGGCCAGGTTCAGCAGGTGCTCCCCGGCCGTCCGCAGCGCGACCCGGCTGGTCGCCAGGATCCGCAGCCCCGGCAGCGCCCGCAGCAGCGCCACGGCCAGCTCGGCGCAGGACGGCACCAGGTGCTCGCAGCCGTCCAGCACCAGCAGCAGCCGGCGCCCGGCGAGCCGCTCGGTCAGCACCTCCAGCGGGGGCCGCGCCGTCCCGTCGGTCAGCCGCAGCGCCTCCAGCACGGCGTGCCCGAGCAGCCGGCCGTCCTGCACCGGCGCCGCCTCGACCAGCCAGGTGCCGTCCGGGAACGCCCCGGCCGCCCGCGCCGCGGCGCGCAGGGCCAACCGGCTCTTGCCGACCCCGCCCGGGCCGGTGACCGTCACCAGCCGCCGTTCGGCCAGCAGCAGGGACAGCTCGGTCAGCTCGCGGTGCCGGCCGACGAAGCTGGTGACCTCCGCCGGGAGCACCCCCGGCCCCGGCCGGTCCGGCCGTGGTGTGGAATCCCGATCCAACCCCTGCTCCCCGTTTCGCGGCCCGGGCCAGGTCGGCCCGGGCGTCCGGCTCGGCCGCGTGGGTGGCGACCTGCCTGGCAGAACGAGGTGACCGGCGGGTAGGTTACGCGCGCGGTTCGCACACCCGGTCGGTTCGCCGCGCGCCCCGCGGGGGAAACCCGGTCCGGAAACCCGGTGCGGTCGCGATAGGGTTCCCCCTGGGAAACAGCAAGGCGAGGGAGCGCGCAAAGGTGTCCGTGGGAGAGCTGGCCGGTCTGCTCGTCGCCGTGTTCTGGGCGGTCCTGGTCACCCTGCTCGCCGTCGTGCTGGTCCGGCTGTCGCGGGTCCTCAAGGAGGCCACCGTCCTCGTCTCCGCCGTCACCGAGCAGGCCGTGCCGCTGCTGACCGAGGCCGGTGCCGCCGTGCGCAGCGCCAACCAGCAGCTGGAGCGGGTGGACGAGATCACCGCCAACGTGCAGGACGCGGCGGCCAACGCCAACGCGCTCTCCTCCACCGTCGCGGCGACCCTCGGCGGTCCGCTGGTCAAGGTCGCGGCGTTCAGCTACGGCGTGCGCAAGGCCGTCGCCAAGCAGCAGGGCACCGCGACGCTGCCCTCCCAGCCGTCCGAGCGCGAGGAACTGGCCCGGCTGATCCGGGCCGAGGTCCGCGCCGCCACCGCGCAGAAGACCGGACTGCTGTCCCGGGTCCGGCGCGCGGTGAGGGGCTGACGGCATGGTGCGACGCGTCTTCTGGATGGCGGTCGGCGCCGGTGCCACCGTCTGGGCCATGAACAAGGCCAACGAGGCCGTGCACCGGCTCACCCCGGACAGCCTGTCGGGCACCGCCGCGCGCGGTGCGCTGCACCTGGGCGACCTGGCCAAGCAGTTCGCCCAGGACGTCCGGACCGGCATGACCGAGCGCGAGGAGCAGCTGCGCGAGGACCTCGGGCTGGACGGCACCGCCGTCGTCGAGCCGCGCCGCCGCGGAGCGCTGCGCGGCGAGCCCCAGTACCGAGCTATCTCGGCGGCGCCCGGTAGCCCGGCCGCCGCCCTGCCTCCGCCCAGCCGTGCCCGCGCCTCGTCCGAGGACGGTACGGGCACCACCCCCCAAGCCATCGAGAGAACGCCCCGGCGCGCGATTCCGCCGCGGGGCGGTACGAACCGGAAGGACCACTAATGGAGTCGGCAGAGATCCGCCGCCGCTGGCTGCGCTTCTTCGAGGAGCGCGGCCACACCGTCGTTCCGTCGGCGTCCCTGGTCGCCGACGACCCCACCCTGCTGCTGGTCAACGCCGGCATGGTGCCGTTCAAGCCGTACTTCCTGGGCGAGGTCAAGCCGCAGTTCTCGCGCGCCACCAGCGTCCAGAAGTGCGTGCGGACCCTGGACATCGAGGAGGTCGGGAAGACCACCCGGCACGGCTCCTTCTTCCAGATGTGCGGCAACTTCTCCTTCGGCGACTACTTCAAGGAAGGAGCCATCAAGTTCGCCTGGGAGCTGCTCACCACTCCCGTCGCGGACGGTGGCTACGGCCTGGAGAAGGAGAAGCTCTGGATCACCGTCTACAAGGACGACGACGAGGCCGAGCAGATCTGGCGTGACGTCATCGGCGTCCCGTCGGAGCGGATCCAGCGCCTGGGCATGAAGGACAACTTCTGGTCGATGGGCGTCCCCGGCCCGTGCGGCCCGTGCTCGGAGATCAACTACGACCGCGGCCCCGCCTACGGCGAGGAGGGCGGCCCGGCCGTCAACGGCGAGCGCTACCTGGAGATCTGGAACCTGGTCTTCATGCAGTACGAGCGCGGCCACGGCGACGGCAAGGACGGGTTCGAGATCCTCGGCGACCTGCCGAGCAAGAACATCGACACCGGCCTCGGCCTGGAGCGTCTGGCCGCCATCCTGCAGGGCGTCGACAACCTCTTCGAGATCGACACCAGCCGGATGATCCTGGACCGGGCCGCCGAGCTCACCGGCCACACCTACGGCGCCGACCACCGGTCGGACGTCTCGCTGCGCGTCGTCACCGACCACATCCGCACCGCGCTGATGCTGATCGGCGACGGCGTCACCCCCGGCAACGAGGGCCGCGGCTACGTGCTGCGCCGCATCCTGCGCCGGGCGATCCGCAACATGCGCCTGCTGGGCGCCACCGGCGTGGTCGCCAAGGACCTCACCGATGTCGCGATCCAGGCGATGGCCCCGCAGTACCCGGAGCTGGAGGCCGACCGCAAGCGCATCGAGACGGTCGTCGTCGGCGAGGAGGCGGCCTTCCTGCAGACGCTGAAGGCCGGCACCAGCCTGCTCGACGCCGCGGTCACCGAGACCAAGCAGTCCGGCGGCGCGGTGCTCTCCGGCGACCAGGCGTTCAAGCTGCACGACACCTACGGCTTCCCGATCGACCTGACCCTGGAGATGGCCGAGGAGCAGGGCCTCCAGGTCGACGAGGCCGGCTTCCGCCGCCTGATGCAGGAGCAGCGGGACCGCGCCAAGGCGGACGCCAGGGCGAAGAAGATGGGCCACGCCGACGTCGCCGCGTACCGCGAGGTCGCCGACAAGTCCGGCGCCAGCGTCTTCACCGGCTACACCCTCACCGAGGGCGAGGCCACCGTGGTCGGCCTGCTGGTGGACGGCGTCCCGGCGCCGGCCGCCTCCGAGGGCGACGAGGTCGAGCTCATCCTCGACCGCACCCCGTTCTACGCCGAGGGCGGCGGCCAGCTCGCCGACCACGGCCGGATCCGGCTGGACTCCGGCGCGGTCGTCGAGATCCGCGACGTGCAGCAGCCGGTGCCGGGTGTGGTCGTGCACTCCGGCGGCGTGCTGTTCGGCGAGGTCGTGCTCGGGGCCTCGGCCTACGCCACCATCGACGTGGACCGCCGCCGGGCGATCGCCCGGGCCCACTCGGCCACCCACCTGACCCACCAGGCGCTGCGCGACGCGCTCGGCCCGACGGCCGCCCAGGCCGGTTCGGAGAACGCCCCGGGCCGCTTCCGCTTCGACTTCGGCTCGCCCGCCGCCGTGCCCGGCAGCGTGCTGACCGACGTCGAGCAGAAGATCAACGACGTGCTGACCCGCGAGCTGGAGGTCACCGCCGAGGTCATGACGATGGACCAGGCCCGCAAGGCCGGCGCCATCGCGATGTTCGGCGAGAAGTACGGCGACGAGGTCCGCGTCGTCACCATCGGCGACTTCTCCAAGGAGCTGTGCGGCGGCACGCACGTCGGCAACACCGCCCAGCTGGGTCTGGTGAAGCTGCTCGGCGAGTCCTCGATCGGCTCCGGGGTGCGCCGGGTGGAGGCGCTGGTCGGCGCCGACGCCTACCGCTTCCTGGCCCGCGAGCACACCGTGGTCGCCCAGCTGACCGAGCTGGTCAAGGGCCGCCCGGAGGAGCTGCCGGAGAAGATCTCCGGCATGCTCGCCAAGCTCAAGGACGCCGAGAAGGAGATCGAGCGCTTCCGCGCCGAGAAGGTGCTCGCGGCCGCCGCGGGTCTCGCCGACTCGGCCGAGGACGTGCACGGCATCGCCGTGGTGGCCGCCCGGGTCGCCGACGGCGTCGGCGCGGACGAGCTGCGCAAGCTGGTCCTGGACGTGCGCGGCCGGCTCGGCTCGCGCCCGGCCGTGGTCGCCGCCTTCACCGTGGCGAACGACCGCCCGCTGACCGTGATCGCCACCAACGAGGACGCCCGCGGCCGCGGCATCAAGGCCGGCGAGCTGGTCCGCACCGCGGCCAAGACCCTCGGCGGCGGCGGTGGCGGCAAGGACGATGTCGCCCAGGGCGGCGGCACCGACGCGACCGCGATCGACAAGGCCGTCGCCGCCGTGCGCGGACTGGTCGCGGAGCGTGCCTCCTGATGGGGTCCGCGTTCTGATGGAGATCGAGGAGAAGCCCTTCCGGCGCGGGCGGCGGATCGCCGTCGACGTCGGGGACGCCCGGATCGGGGTCGCGTCCTGCGACCCCGACGGGGTGCTCGCCACCCCGGTGGAGACCGTCCCGGCCGGGGTGAAGTCGCAGGCCAGGATCGCCGCGATCGTCGAGGAGTACGGCGCGATCGAGGTGGTCGTCGGTCTGCCGCGCTCGCTCAGCGGCAAGGAGGGCCCGGCGGCGGAGAAGGTCCGCGGCTACGCGGTCCGGCTGGCCAACCGGCTCTGGCCGGTCCCGGTCCGGCTGGTCGACGAGCGGATGTCGACCGTCACCGCGACCCACGGGCTGCGCGCCTCGGGGGTCAAGGCCAAGAAGGGCCGCTCGGTGGTCGACCAGGCCGCCGCGGTGGTGATCCTGCAGACCGCCCTTGAGTCCGAACGGGTGAGCGGACGCCCGCCCGGTGAGAGCGTCGAGGCGGCGGGCTGACCGGCCTGCTCTAACGTCCCGGTGAGGGGTCCGTGCGGACGCGTCCGCACGGACCCCTCTGCCATTGCCGTCGTGCCGCACACCGTGCGGACCGCCGAGGGGGCGCGCCGTGACCGACCTGGACCTCACACCCGGCCTGAGCCCCGGGCACCTCGGTGCGCCGGTGATCGAACCGGCGGGCCGCCCGCCGGGCCCGCCCGCCCCGCGCCCCGAACCGCCGGACCCGCACCGGCGGCGCAACGGCCTGGCCTGCCTGCTGACCGCGCTGTCGCTGGTGGTGGTGTTCGGCGGGATCGGCCTCGCGGGCTTCAGCTGGCTCCAGGGCCAGCGCAAGCCGCCGGCCGCCGCCGACTTCGCGGGCGGCGGCTCCGGGTCGGTGCAGGTCTCGGTGCCCGAAGGGGCCGGCCTCAGCCAGATCGCCTCCGCCCTGGTGCGCAACGGCGTGGTGGCCAGTTCGCTGGCCTTCACCCGGGCGGCGAAGGGCAGCGCGGCGGCGGCCGGGCGGATCCAGCCGGGCACGTACACCCTGCGGCAGCGGATGTCGGCGGCCGCGGCGCTCGCCGTCCTGGTCGACCCGGCCAACGCCAACGGTCTGACCATCCCCGAGGGCTGGCGCGGCAGTCAGATCTTCGCGGCGATCGACAAGAAGCTGCGGCTGGCCGAGGGCACCACCGAGCAGACGGCCAAGGACCAGGCCGCCGAGCTGGGCCTGCCGGAGAACGCCAACGGCACCCCCGAGGGCTATCTGTTCCCCGCGACCTACAGCGTCACCGAGGACACCACCGCCGCCGAGCTGCTGAAGCAGATGGTCGACCGGGCCGGCAAGGAGTTCGCCCGGGACGACGCGGAGGTCGTCGCGACCAACCTCGGGCAGAGCCTGTACGGGCTGGTGACCATCGCCAGCATGGTGCAGGGCGAGGCCGACAACTCCGAGGACATGGCCAAGGTGGCGCGGGTGATCTACAACCGGCTGGCCAGGAACATGCCGCTCCAGCTGGACTCCACCATCAACTACGCGCTCGGGCGCTCCACGCTGAACACCAGCGTCACGGACACCCGGCTGGACTCCCCCTACAACACCTACAAGCACGCCGGGCTGCCGCCGACCCCGATCTCCAACCCGGGGCGGCAGGCGATCATGGCGGCGGTGGACCCGGCGCCGGGGGACTGGCTCTACTTCGTGACCGTGAAGCCCGGGGACACCCGGTTCACCGACAGTTTCGAGGTGCAGCAGAAGAACGTCGCCGAGTTCAACGCGACCCGGGCCGCGAGCCCGTCCGCCACGGCCTCCGGTTCGGCCCCGGCGTCCGGCCCGGCCCCGGGGTCGGCGCCCGCCTCGGCCCCGGCCGGGGCGGGGGCGCCCTCGGGGGCGGGCGGTCACTGAGCGCAGCGGCTGCGGCCCCGGCCGGACGGTCGACTGCGGTACGGTAGCGTCTCCGTCCAGGTGTTGCGCTAGCACGCCGGTTCGACAAGCAGCCGGGACGCCGTCCCGGGCGACCGGGCCGATCCTCCGGTCGTCTCCGTCGGTATAAGGGGATCAATGACCGATCTGGGTCGGGGCTACGGCCCCCAGGGCTCCGAGCCGTGGCATCCGGGTGACCCCGGGTACGGCGGTCAGCAGCCGGTCCCCGGCCAGCAGGACGGGCAGTGGCAGCAGAATCCCCAGCAGCAGCAGCAGTACGGCGACGGCGGCCAGGGCCTGGGCCAGCAGGGGTACCCCCAGCAGCAGGGCGTGCAGGGTCAGCAGCAGTACGACGGCGGTCAGCAGGGCTACCCCCAGCAGGGCATGGGCGGTCAGCAGGGGTATCCGCAGCAGCAGGGCGTCGAGGGTCAGCAGCAGTACGGCGGCGGCCAGCAGGGGTATCCCCAGCAGCAGGGCTACCCGCAGCAGCAGGGGATGGGCCAACAGGGTTACCCGCAGCAGGGGATGGGCCAGCAGGGGTACCCCCAGCAGCAGGGCATGGGCGGTCAGCAGGGTTATCCGCAGCAGCAGGGCGGCCAGGGTCAGCAGCAGTACGGCGGCGGCCAGCAGGGTTACCAGCAGCAGCAGATGCCCCAGCAGGGCACGCCGCAGCAGATGCCCCCGCAGCAGCAGATGCCGCAGCAGGGTGTGCCGCCGCAGCAGCTTCCCCCGCAGGACGGGCCCCAGCAGGGTGCGCCGGGCGGGCGTCGCCGGGCCGCTCCGGCGGAGCAGAAGCAGCCGGCCGCCGCGGCTCCCGCCGGGCCCGGTCCGGACGGCATCGACTGGGAGGCGGAGGCCGCCGCGCTGGAGGCCGGGGCCGGCCCGGCCGGCGCCGCCGAGGAGGCCGGGCACGCCGAGGGCGAGTGGGACGGCCACGAGGGCGAGTACACCGAGGACGAGTACCACGGCGACGGCTCCGACGAGGACGGGAACGGCTTCCTCGGCGAGGAGGACCAGTCCCGCGAGGCCAAGAAGAAGCGCAAGGAGAGCGGCAAGAAGTCCGGCCGGCGCAACGGCGGCGCCTGCCTGGTGGTCGCCCTGGTGCTGCTCGGGATCATGGGCGGCGCCGGCTGGTGGGGCTACGGCTTCTACAAGGACCACTTCGGCCCGCCGCCGGACTTCCCCGGCCCGGGCAGCGGCTCGGTCAAGGTCGAGATCAAGCAGGGCGCGGCGGGCAGCCAGATGGGCCTGGCGCTGAAGCAGGCCGGCGTGGTCAAGAGCGTCGACGCCTTCAGCAAGGCCTGCGACAAGAACGTCAAGTGCACCACCATCCAGCCCGGCACCTACAGCATGCCGACGGAGATGTCGGCCGACGGCGCCGTGCAGTTCCTGGTGGACGCCAACGGCGGCGAGAAGCTGATCGTCCAGGAGGGCCTGACCGCCGCGGCCACCTACGTCAAGATCGACGAGAAGCTGAAGCTGGCCAAGGGCACCACCGCGGCCGTCGCCAAGGAGCAGGTGGGCACCCTCGGGCTCCCGCCGTACGCCAACGGCAACATCGAGGGTTTCCTCTGGCCGACCCGCTACTCGATCACCGAGGGCATGAAGCCCGAGGAACTGCTCAAGCAGATGGTCAAGAACGCCGTCGACCGCTACGCGAGCCTGGACGCCGAGGCGTCCAAGATCGGGCTGAAGACCGGCTACGACGTGGTCATCGAGGCCAGCATCCTGCAGGCCGAGGGCAACAACCCCGAGGACTTCGCCAAGATGGCCCGGACCATCCAGAACCGGCTGGCGGACAAGGGCAAGGTCAACGGCAAGCTCGGCATGGACACCACGCTGCAGTACTCGCTGGGCCGCAAGAACCTGGACAAGAAGGACATCAACGACGCGTCCAACAAGTACAACACCTATTACAACGCCGGCCTGCCGCCGACCCCGATCTCCAACCCGGGCGAGGCCGCGCTGAAGGCGACGTTGAACCCGGCGGACGGCAAGTGGCTGTACTTCATCGCGATGTCGTCGAGCAACACGCTGTTCGCCGAGACGGACGCGGAGCACGCCAAGAACGTCGAGACGTACTGCCTGGCGGCCGGTCAGAAGTTCGACGCGGCCTCCGTCCACTGCACCACCAAGTGACGACCGCCGGGAGGCGGCTGAGGAAGTGACCAGCGTGACCAGCAAGCACCGGGCGGCCGTCCTCGGCTCGCCGATCGCCCACTCGCTCTCGCCCGCCCTGCACCGGGCCGCCTTCGCGGCGCTCGGTCTGGACGGCTGGCGCTACGACCGGTTCGAGGTGGACGAGGCCGGCCTGCCCGGCTTCGTCGCCGGGCTGGACGAGGCCGAGTGGGCCGGCTGCTCGCTGACCATGCCGCTGAAGCGGGCGGTGATCCCGCTGCTCGACGAGGTGAGCGGCACCGCCCGGACCGTCGACGCGGTGAACACCCTGGTCTTCACCGCCGACGGCCGGCGCGAGGGCCACAACACGGACGTGCCCGGCCTGGTCAACGCGCTGCGCGAGCGCGGCATCACCGAGGTGCCCTCGGCCGCGGTGCTCGGCGCCGGGGCCACCGCCTCCTCCGCGCTGGCCGCGCTGGCCCGGCTCGGCGCCCGCGAGGTGACCGTCTACGTCCGCACCCCCGAGCGGGCCCGGGAGATGGCCGCGCTGGGCGAACGGCTCGGCGTGGCGGTGCGCACCGCCGACTGGGAGCGCGGCGCCGAGGCGCTGGCCCACCCGCTGACCGTGGCCACCACCCCGGCCGGGGCGACCGACTCCTTCGCCGCCGGGCTGACCGCCGCGCCGGGCGCGCTGTTCGACGTGCTGTACCACCCGTGGCCGACCGCCCTGGCCGCCGCCTGCGCGGACCGCGGCGCGACCGTGCTGGGCGGCCTCGACCTGCTGGTGCACCAGGCGGTGCTGCAGAACGAGCTCTTCACCGGGCGCGCCCCCGGTCCGCTGGCGGCGGTCCGCGCGGCCGGCGAGGCGGCGCTCGCGGCGGGCTGACCGCCTCCCCGGGCACGGGTGGTGCACGGACGGTGTGCGTCCGCGGTGTGCCCACCGTGTCCGTACGGTGCCCGGGGTGTGGCGGCCCCACGCCCCCGGGCCCTCGGCCGCGCGGTGACCGGCCATTCCCGTCCGCCGGTCGGCCGAATGCTGTCCGGTGATCGGACTCCAGGTCCGGTCGGCCGTCCGGCATGAAAGGATTCGGGGAGAGAAGGCACGCCCGGACGGGTGCGGAAGCCCCGCGCCGGTCCGCTGATGAAGGAGCTCCGTTGGGTACGTTGCGCTGGCTGACGGCGGGGGAGTCGCACGGCCCCGCACTCGTCGCGACGCTGGAGGGCCTGCCCGCCGGTGTACCGGTCACCACCGCGGTGGTGGCCGACGCCCTGGCGCGTCGCCGGCTCGGTTACGGTCGCGGCGCACGGATGAAGTTCGAGCAGGACGAGGTGACCTTCCTCGGCGGCGTCCGGCACGGCCTCACCATGGGCAGCCCGGTGGCCGTCATGGTCGGCAACACCGAGTGGCCGAAGTGGGAGCAGGTCATGTCGGCCGACCCGGTCGACCCCGAGGTGCTGGCCGGTCTCGGCCGCAATGAGGCGCTGACCCGCCCGCGCCCCGGCCACGCGGACCTGGCCGGCATGCAGAAGTACTCGATCGACGAGGCCCGCCCGATCCTGGAGCGCGCCAGCGCCCGGGAGACCGCCGCCCGGGTCGCGCTCGGCGCCGTCGCCCGCTCCTACCTCAAGGAGACCTGCGGCATCGAGATCGTCAGCCACGTGGTCGAGCTGGCCGCCGCCAAGGCCCCGGCCGGGGTGCTGCCGCTGCCCGCCGACGAGGCGAAGCTGGACGCCGACCCGGTGCGCTGCCTGGACGCCGACGCGTCGAAGGCGATGGTCGCCGAGATCGACCAGGCCCACAAGGACGGCGACACCCTCGGCGGCGTCGTCGAGGTCCTCGCCTACGGCGTCCCGGTCGGCCTCGGCTCGCACGTGCACTGGGACCGCCGCCTCGACGCCCGGCTGGCCGCCGCGCTGATGGGCATCCAGGCGATCAAGGGCGTCGAGGTCGGCGACGGCTTCGACCTCGCCCGCGTCCCCGGCTCGCAGGCGCACGACGAGATCGTGCCGGGCCCGGACGGCGCCAAGCGCGTCTCCGGCCGCTCCGGCGGCACCGAGGGCGGTCTGTCCACCGGCGAGCTGCTGCGGGTGCGCGCCGCGATGAAGCCGATCGCGACCGTCCCGCGCGCGCTGCGCACCGTGGACGTGCGCACCGGCGAGCCCGCCAAGGCGCACCACCAGCGCTCCGACGTCTGCGCGGTGCCGGCGGCCGGCATCGTCGCCGAGGCGATGGTCGCGCTGGTGCTCGCCGACGCGGTGAACGAGAAGTTCGGTGGCGACCACGTGTCGGAGACCCGGCGCAACGTGCGGAGCTACCTCGACAACCTGATCGTCCGATGACCACTCCGGTCCTCGTGCTGGTCGGCCCGCCCGGCAGTGGCAAGTCCACCGTCGGGCGGGCCGTCGCCGAGCGCCTCGGTGTGGGCTTCCGGGACACCGACGCCGATATCGAGGCGCGGGCCGGCAAGCCGATCCCGGACATCTTCGTGGACGAGGGCGAGCCGCACTTCCGCGAGCTGGAGCAGGCGGCCGTGCGGGCCGCGGCCGGGACCCACGACGGCGTGCTGGCGCTCGGCGGCGGCGCGGTGATGGCCGAGCCGACCCGTGAGCTGCTGCGCGACCTGCCGGTGGTGTTCCTGGAGGTCCCGCTCGCCGACGCGGTCAAGCGGGTCGGTCTGGACGCCCCGCGCCCGCTGCTCGCGGTCAACCCGCGGGCCCGCTGGCGCGAGCTGATGGAGGCCCGCCGCCCCCTCTACCTGGAGGTGGCCACCGCCGTCGTCGACACCGCCGGCCGCACCCCCGAGCAGGTCGCGGACGCCGTACTGGAAGCACTGGAGCTGAAGACCCCCCATGACTGACACCACCGTCAGGATCCACGTCGGCGGAAGCGCCGGCCACGACCCGTACGACGTGCTGATCGGGCACCAGCTGCTCGGTGAGCTCTCCCCGCTGATCGGGACCAGGGCCAAGCGGGTCGCGATCATCCACCCGGAGGCGCTGTCCGCCACCGCCGACGCCGTCCGCGAGGACCTGGCCGGCGAGGGCTACGAGGCGATCGCGCTGCAGGTGCCGAACGCCGAGGAGGCGAAGAGCGCCGAGGTGGCCGCGTACTGCTGGTCGGTGCTCGGGCAGACCGGTTTCACCCGCAGCGACGTCGTCGTCGGCCTCGGCGGCGGTGCCACCACCGACCTGGCCGGCTTCGTCGCCGCGACCTGGCTGCGCGGGGTGCGCTGGATCTCCATGCCCACCACGCTGCTCGGCATGGTCGACGCGGCCGTCGGCGGCAAGACCGGCATCAACATCGCCGAGGGCAAGAACATGGTCGGCGCCTTCCACCCGCCGGTGGGCGTGCTGGCCGACCTCGGCACCCTGGAGACCGTGCCCAAGCACGACTACGTCTCCGGGCTCGCCGAGGTCATCAAGTGCGGCTTCATCGCCGACCCGGTCATCCTCGACCTGGTCGAGGCCGACCCCGAGGGGGCCAGGACCCCGGCCGGGCCGCACACCGTGGAGCTGATCCGCCGCGCCATCCAGGTCAAGGCCGACGTGGTGTCCGGGGACCTCAAGGAGTCCGGGCAGCGCGAGATCCTCAACTACGGCCACACCCTCGGCCACGCCATCGAGCGCAACGAGCGCTACAAGTGGCGGCACGGCGCGGCGATCTCGATCGGCATGGTGTACGCCGCCGAACTCGGCCGTCTGGCAGGCCGGTTGGACGACGCGACGGCCGACCGGCACCGCACCGTGCTGGCCTCGGTCGGCCTGCCGCTGACCTACCGGGCGGACGCCTGGCCGAAGCTGCTGGACGCGATGAAGATCGACAAGAAGTCGCGCGGCGACCTCATCCGCTTCATCGTGCTGGACGGCCTCGCCAAGACCTCCGTCCTGGAGGGCCCCGACCCGTCCCTGCTGGTGGCCGCCTACGCGGAGGTGTCCGGGTGACCAGGGTGATGGTGCTCAACGGCCCCAACCTGGGCCGGCTGGGCAGCCGCGAGCCCGACGTCTACGGCGCCACCTCGTACGCCGGGCTGGTCGAGCGCTGCACCGCGCTCGGCCAGGAGCTCGGCCTCGAGGTCGAGGTGCACGAGACCAACTCCGAGCAGCGCATGGTGGAGTGGCTGCACGAGGCCGCCGACGGCCGGGTGCCGGTGGTGATCAACCCGGGCGCGTTCACCCACTACTCGTACGCGATGCGGGACGCCGCGGCGCAGCGCACCGCGCCGCTGGTCGAGGTGCACATCTCCAACCCGTACGCGCGGGAGACCTTCCGGCACACCTCGGTGATCGCCGCGGTGGCCTCCGGGACGATCGCCGGGTTCGGGATCGGCTCGTACGAGCTGGCCCTGCGGGCGCTCGCCGAGCAGCTCGCCGCGGGCTGACGCCGGCCCGGTCGATGACCGGCGGCGGTGCGGCGGTGGGCTGTGTCCACCGCCGCACCGCCGTGTAGTGTCCCGCTGAAGGAAGTCGGGAGGTGCCGTGACGCAGTACGCCGGGGGTGGATCCGTCCCCCCACGTCCCGTCGCTCCGCCGGTGCCGGGGTATCCGGTGGCGGCCGGGACGGTGCCCGTTCCGATGGTCGTTCCGTTGCCCGTGCCCGTGCCGGTGTCCGTTCCACTGATCGTTCCGGTGGGGGCCTCGACGGTCCCGACGGCGTCGACGGACTCCTCGGGGCCGCCGACCGTTCCGCTGCCGGTGCTGCCGTCCCCTCCGCCCGGTCCGGTGCCCGCCCCGGCGCCCGCGCCCGCCCCGGCTCCGGCCGCGCCGCCCGCGCCGGCCCCGGTGCCCGCCGGCTCCACCGGGCACTTCCTGCTGCCCTCCGGCGCGCCCGTCCAGCTGCCCGCCCGGCAGCCGCAGCAGCACGCGCCCGCCGGCCCGATCGCGGTGCTGCTGATCGGTCCGGCCGGCGCCGGCAAGACCACCGTCGCCCGCCACTGGGCCGAGCGCCGCCCCACCCCGACCGCGCACATCAGCCTCGACGACGTCCGGGAGTGGGTGCAGTCCGGCTTCGCCAACCCGCAGTCCGGCTGGAACAACGCCTCCGAGGCGCAGTACCGGCTGGCCCGCCGGACCTGTGGCTTCGCCTGCCGCAACTACCTCGCCAACGGCATCTCCTGCATCATCGACGACGCGGTCTTCCCCGACCGCCCGGCGATCGGCCTCGGCGGCTGGAAGCGGCACATCGGGCCCGGCATGATCCCGGTGGTGCTGCTGCCCAGCCTCGACTCGGTGCTCCACCGCAACGCCCGGCGCAGCGGGAACCGCCGGCTCGGTGACGAGGAGGTGGCCCGGATCCACGGCCGGATGGCCGGCTGGTACAACTCCGGGCTGCCGATCATCGACAACTCCCAGCTCGACGTGGCCGCCACCGCCGCCGAGCTGGACCGGGTGATCCTGGCCCGGCTGATGGGCATCCCGGTCCGCTGAGGAGCCCGTTCGCCCGGCGGGTGTGTCGGTGCCGACTGCGATGATGGACGGGTCCTGAACGTTCGACCGGGGGAGCCGCGCCCGTGCCGGAAGGCCACATCATCCACCGTCTCGCCGCCGAGAACCACCGCGCCTTCGGCGGCCGGGCGGTCCGGGCCAGCAGCCCGCAGGGGCGGTTCGCGGACGGCGCCGAGCTGATCGACGGACGGGAGCTGGAGGCGGCGGAGGCCGTCGGCAAGCACCTGTTCCTCGGCTTCGGCGAGGACGCCTGGGTGCACATCCACCTCGGCCTGTACGGGGGCTTCACCTTCGCCGCGCTCGGCGACGGCCCGGTGCCGCCGCCGGTCGGCCTGGTCCGGCTGCGGCTGGAGAACGACGAGCACGTCGCCGATCTGCGCGGCCCCAACACCTGCGCGCTGATCACCGGCGCCGAGAAGGCCGCGGTGGCGGCCAGGCTCGGCCCCGACCCGCTGCGCGCCGACGCGGACCCGGACGCCGCCTGGCGGCGGATGGCCGCCAGCCGGACGACGGTCGCCGCCCTGCTGATGGACCAGAAGGTGCTGGCCGGGGTGGGGAACGTCTACCGCGCCGAGGTGCTGTTCCGGCACGGCATCGATCCGCACCGGGCGGGGCGCGAGCTGCTCCGGGCCGAGTGGGACGCGATCTGGGCCGACCTGGTCGCGCTGATGCGGGAGGGGGTCGGCGCGGGCCGGATCGACACCGTGCGCCCCGAGCACACCCCGGAGGCGATGGGCCGCCCGCCGCGGGTCGACGACCACGGCGGCGAGGTGTACGTCTACCGGCGGGCCGGGATGCCGTGCCTGGTCTGCGCCACCGAGGTCCGGGCCGAGGAGCACGCCTCCCGCAATCTGTTCTGGTGCCCGTCCTGCCAGCCGGCCGGTACCCCGGGCCGCTGACCGGGCCGTTGGCCGGGCGGGGTCAGCCGGTCGCGGCGTCGTGCTCGTGGTGCCCCTGGTGCTCGCCGTGCTCGTGCTGGTCGTCGTGCTCGTGGTGCTCGGGGGTGTCGACGGCGCACGCGTCCAGCAGGGGGCGCAGATCCGCGTCCACGAGCCGGTAGCGCACGACACGTCCCTCCTTCTCGCCGGTCACCGCCCCGGCCGTCCGCAGCAGCCGCAGGGCCTGGGAGACGGCGGGGTCGCGCATGCCGGTGGCGACCGCCAGGTCGGAGACGGCGAGCGGCCCGGTGCGGTGCAGCGCCAGCAGCAGGGCGAGACGGCCGGGGTCGGCGAGCAGCGAGAAGCGCTCGGCCCAGGAGCGGACGCGGGCGGTGTCGCCGATCGCCGCGATGGCCTCGCAGACCCGGTGCCCGTCGATGGTGCGGTGGCCCGCGCGGTCGGCCGGTACGAGATGCATACGGGCCATTCTCGCAGGCGGGACGCTGTGATCCTGGACACCTGCGCAGGTGCGCAGCCTTGCAAGGGTCACCGCCCGCCGCCTACGGTGTTGCCCGCCGTGGTGCTCGGGAAGACCGGTGACGGACCCTCAGGGGTCCCAGTCCGGAGCGGCCCTCGCCACTGTGATCGGGGGGAAGTGTCCGTACCCACGTCGCCACTGGGCGCCTCGCGCGCTCGGGAAGGCGGGTACGGGAGCCCCGTCAGCCAGGAGACCGGCCGCGGCATCTCACGAAGTGTTTCCACGAGGTGCTGGAGCGTGATCCCAGGATGACCCTGCCCGAAACCGTCGCCGCCCCGGCGGCGCCCACCGCCCTGCCCACCTTCCGATGGCGGCGGGAGGACACCGTACGGACGGCCGGCCTGATGGGCGTGATCCTGGCCATGCACGTGGTGGCCTTCGGCACGCTGATCTTCCTCGTCGCGCCGGAGAAGTACGAGGTGGGCACCCAGGTCTTCGGGGTGGGCCTGGGCATCACCGCGTACACCCTCGGCATGCGGCACGCCTTCGACGCCGACCACATCGCGGTGATCGACAACACCACCCGGAAGCTGATGGCGGACGGCAAGCGGCCGGTCTCGGTCGGCTTCTGGTTCGCGCTCGGGCACTCCTCGATGGTGGTGCTGATGGCCGCCCTGGTGGCGGGCGGCGCGCAGCTGGCCAGCACCCTGATGGACGACGAGTCCACCACCCACCAGTGGCTCGGCGTGGTCGGCACCTCGGCCTCCGGGGTCTTCCTCTACCTGATCGGCGCGCTCAACCTGGCCGCGCTGTTCGGCATCCTCAAGGTCTTCCGCTCGATGCGGGCGGGCCGGTTCGACGAGGCCGAGCTGGAGGAGCACCTCAACTCGCGCGGTCTGCTGGCCCGGGTGCTGAACCGGGCCACCCGCTCGATCACCCGTCCCGGCCAGATGTTCCCGGTCGGCATGGTGCTCGGCCTGGGCTTCGACACCGCGACCGAGGTCACCCTGATGGTGATGGCGGGCTCCGGCGCGGCCTCCGGCCTGCCCTGGTACGCGATCGTCTGCCTGCCGCTGCTGTTCGCGGCCGGCATGAGCCTGTTCGACACCCTGGACGGCACCTTCATGAACTTCGCCTACCAGTGGGCGTTCTCCAACCCGGTGCGCAAGGTGTACTACAACCTGACCATCACCGGTCTGTCCATCGCGGTGGCGTTCATCATCGGGACCATCGAACTCGTCGGCGTCCTGCACGAGAAGCTGGACCTCACCGACCCGGTGACCGGCTGGATCGCGGACATCACCCTGGACAACGTCGGCTACGCCATCGTCGGCCTGTTCGTCGTGGTCTGGGGCGCCGCCATCGCCTACTGGCGCCTGGCCGGCGTCGAGAAGAAGTGGGCCGCCGCCCCGGTCACCGCCCCCGCCCCGACCGCCACCCAGGCCGCCGCCCAGACCCCCGCCGGCGGCCCCGGGTAGTCCCGCCCGGGCCCGGGTGGGGGCGTTCGGCGGGCGGATCGGGGGCGGGGTTCGTAGGCTCGACGCATGGCTGATGCGTACGCGGGCCGGCGGGAGCGGTTGCGGGAGCACTGCAGTGCGTCCGGGACCGACGCGGCGCTGATCACCCGGGCGGCGAACGTGCGGTACCTCACCGGGTGTCCGCCGTGCGGGGCGACCCTGCTGCTGACCCGGGACCGGGCGGTGCTGGCACTGCCCGACGACCTGCCGCCGGACGACACCGGGGAGCACCTGATCTCGCCCGAGGTGACCCGGCTGGAGGTGGCGGCCGGGGCGGACACCGCGCTGGCCGCCGCCGGTGCCGCGGCGGGGCTGCGGGTGGCCGGGCTGGCGGTGGAGGAGCACGACCTGACGGTCACCCGGCACCGGGCCGTGGCCGGGCTGGTCGAGGGCACCCGGCTGGCGGACGTCGGACAGGCGGTCGAGCGGCTGCGGGTGGTCAAGGACGAGTACGAGATCGCCGATCTGCGGATCGCCGCGGAGATCGCCGACCAGGCGCTCGGCGAGTTGCTGGAGTCGATCCTGGTCGGCCGGACCGAGCGGCACCTGGCGATGGAGCTGGAGCGCCGGATGATCGACCACGGCGCGGACCGCGCGGCGTTCCCGGTCTCGGTCGGCACCGGCAGCCACTCCGGCCAGCAGGCGCACCAGCCCACCGACCGCCGGGTCGAGGAGGGCGACTTCCTGACCGTGGTGCTCGGCGCCCGGTACCGGGGCTACGGCGTCTCGACCGCCCGGACCTTCGTGATCGGCGCGGCCCCGGCCCCCTGGCAGGTCGAGCTGCACCGGCTGGTGTTCCGGGCCCAGCGGGCCGGTCGGGAGGCGCTCGGCCCGGGGGTCGAGCAGCACGTGCCCGACCAGGCGGCGCGGGAGATTCTGCAGTCCGCCGGGCACACCGAGACCTCTCCGCACCCGGTCGGCCACGGCATCGGGCTGGAGATCCGGGAGGCACCGCGTCTCGGCCCCACGGACATGGGTAAACTGGACAGCCGCGTGCCGGTCACTGTCGGCCCGGGGGTCCACCTCCCGGGACGCGGCGGGGTCCGGATCGAGGACACGCTCGTCGTTCGCCCCCTTGAGGAGGGCGGGCCCGAGCTGCTCACCATCACCACCAAGGAGCTCCTCGCCCTGTGACACGGGTGTGTCCCAGGACGCGACCCCTTGGTTCCTTGACAGCTATATCCAGGAGTTAGTGCGCCCGTGGCTTCCACGAACGATCTCAAGAACGGCATGGTCCTCAAGCTGGACGGCGGGAAGCTCTGGTCCGTCGTCGAGTTCCAGCACGTCAAGCCCGGCAAGGGCCCGGCCTTCGTGCGCACCAAGCTCAAGGAGGTCCTGACGGGCAAGGTCGTCGACAAGACCTTCAACGCCGGCACCAAGGTCGAGACCGCCAACGTCGACAAGCGCACCATGCAGTTCTCGTACAAGGACGGCGAGAACTACGTGTTCATGGACATGGACACCTTCGACCAGCTGACGATCGAGCCGGTCGTCGTCGGTGACGCCGCCAAGTACCTGCTCGAGGGCTTCGACGCGCTCGTCGCCGTGAACGACGGCGCGGTGCTCTACATCGAGCTCCCGGCCGCCGTCGAGCTGGTCATCGCCGAGACCGAGCCGGGCGTCCAGGGCGACCGCTCCACCGGTGGCACCAAGCCGGCCACGCTGGAGACGGGCGCCGAGATCCAGGTCCCGCTCTTCGTGACCACCGGCGAGAAGGTCAAGGTCGACACCCGCGACGGCAGCTACCTCGGCCGGGTGAAGTAAGTCCGTGTCGTCCGCACGCACCAAGGCCCGCACGCGAGCCTTCCAGATCCTGTTCGAGGCCGACCACCGTGGGGTCGACCCGCTGACGGTCCTCGCCGACTGGGTGGCCCGGGCCCGGGAGCCCAAGCCGGACGAGGGCACTCCGCAGGTCGGCGAGTACACCATGGAGCTGGTCGAGGGGTACGTCCAGTACGCCCGCCGGATCGATGATCTGATCTCGCAGTACGCCGTCGGCTGGACGCTCGACCGGATGCCGATCGCGGACCGCAACGTCCTGCGGCTCGGTACCTACGAGCTGATCTGGGAGGACGGCGTCCCGGACGCGGTCGTCGTCGACGAGGCGGTGGAGATCGCCAAGGAGTACTCCACGGACGACTCCCCGGCGTTCGTCAACGGTCTGCTGGCCCGCTTCATGGAGCTCAAGCCGAGCATCCGCCGCTGAGGCGCGCACCTGTACCGACGGCCGTCGGACCGGAAACGGTCCGGCGGCCGTTCGGCGTGTTCACCCGTTCGGCGTATGGTGGCCCTACTCGTCAGTAACCTCATGTTCCGGCGGCCCACGCCCGTCGGCGACCCCGTAGTGAAGGGCAGGCCACCCCCCATGACCACGGCGATCCGCAGCGAGTTCGACCAGGGCATCGCCCTCACCCCGCACCAGGACGAGCCCGGCCGGTACGACGGCGACCTCGGCGCCGGCTGGCAGATCGGCGGCGGCGTCAACGGCGGACTGCTGCTGGCCGTCGCCGGCCACGCGCTCTCGCTCGCGCACTCCGCCCGCCCGGAGAGCGCGAGCCACACCGACCCGGTGTCGATCAGCGGCTACTACCTCTCCGCCGCCACCCCCGGGCCGGCCACCGTGCGCACCGACGTCGTCCGCACCGGCCGCACGCTCTCCACCGGCACCGCCTCGCTCAGCCAGGACGGTGTGGAACGGCTGCGGGTGCTCGCCACCCACGGCGACCTCGCCACCCACGACGGCGAGGTGCGGACCAGCGCCACCCCGCCGCAGCTGCCGCCGCCGGACCAGTGCATCGGCGTCGAGCACGCGCCCAAGGAGCTGATCGCCCAGGCCGCGCTGCTGGAGCGGTTCGACCTGCGGCTCGACCCGGCGACCATCGGCTGGGCGCTCGGACAGCCGTCCGGCACCGGCCGGATCCAGGGCTGGTTCCGGCTCGCCGACGGCCGGGAGCCCGACCCGCTGCTGCTCCTGCTGGTCGCCGACGCGCTGCCGCCGGTCACCTTCGACCTCGGCATGCCGGGCTGGGCGCCGACCGTGGAGCTGACGGTGCATCTGCGGGCCAAGCCCGCCCCGGGCTGGCTGCGGGTCGTGCACGCGACCCGGAACCTGGCGGGCGGGTACTTCGAGGAGGACGCGGAGGTCTGGGACGAGGCCGGGCGCCTGGTCGCGCAGTCCCGGCAACTGGCCCGCGTGCCCAGGTAATTCGCCCGCTCGCCTCCGGGGCGCTCTTGTCCGGTGCCGACGGTCGGCGCTCCGATGCCCCTTCGTTCCTCAGGGGCCTTCTTGCGCTCTCCCTTTCGGCACCGGCGCGCCCCTTCGGCTCGGGGCGGGGGTCGCCCGCTCGCCTCCTTCGTGGGGCCTCGGGGGACTCGCGCTCTTCCGGGGGCGCTCGTTCGGGGGGCGTGCGCGGGCGTGGGTGGCTGAAATGGTGTGAGCGGGTGGGCACGGGGTGTGACGACGGCGCCTCGCGCGGGGCGGATGCGCGGGGCGCGACCGCTCGGGCGCACAACCGTGCGTGACTCCAAACATCCGATTCACCCTCGGTTACAGTCCTGTGACACGTCGTACGTGTGCGCCACGCGGGGCGGGGGAGGACAAGGTCGGCGGTGCACCCGCCGCCGACCCGCCCGCCCCGCCCGAGGAGCCCCGATGAGCCGCAACGGCCGCGCCCGCCGCACCCCCGACTGCACCGCCGCCGGCCACCGCCCCCGGGTCCGTCCGCGCACCGCCGCCGAGCGGGCCGAGGGCTGCGAGCGGCAGCGGTCCGAGGGGGCCGGCCAGGCCTTCGTGATCGGGGTGCTGACCAGCGAGGCGGACTTCGAGGAGGCCCGCGCCTGGCAGCTGTCGGACGCCCCCGACCACGAGCGGTACCTGGCCGAGACCGCCGAGCTGCTCGCCGACGCCCGGCGGCGCTTCGACACCGTCCGGGCGCGGATGTTCCACCCGCAGGACTTCGCCGAGTTCTGTCTGCTGCACGGCCTCGACCCGGCCGAGCCGGCCGCCCGCGAGCGCTACCTGGTCAACCCGCCGCTGCAGACCCAGCTGTTGGCCTATCAAGGGGAGGAGCTGGTCGGCGACTTCCTGCCGCGGCTGGTGCGGGCCCGGGAGAACGGGCTGACGCTGCGGCACGCCGACCTGCTGCTCGACGGCCGCCTCCACGGGGAGCGCGACGAGGCCGTGCGCGGCGCCTACGAGCAGGGCGCCGAGGTGTTCCGCCGGATGCTGCTGGGGGCCGGCTGCGGCGTCTACGAGCTGCGGCTGTCGGTGGACGCCCCCGGCGGGCGGCTGACCGCGGCGGCCCGGGTGCTCCAGTGGGAGGACGGCGTGGTGCGGATCAACGACGAGGACCTCGAACTGCTCTGCGCGGTGCTCTGCGCCGGGCTGGCCCGGGGGCTGCCCGGTCTTGCGGTGCTGCACGGCGCGCAGGGTTCCGCGGCGGCCTGCGGGGAGTACCGGCCGACCGCCTGGGCCTGGGCCAGCGAGGGGCAGGTGTGGACGCCCTCGGCCGGTCCGGTGCGGCTGGACGGCGTGGCGGCCGAGCCGGGCTACCGGCTGGAGACGGTTTGCTGAGCACGGGAACGGGCACACGGGCGGGCGTCGGGACGGCCGCTCGGGAACGCCGCGGCGCGACACCCTGTGCGGGGTGCCGCGCCGTGACGTTTCTGCTGGTGCGAGCCGTTCCCGCTCCTGTTTCGTGGGCCGCGAACCGAGGAGCCGGGAACCGGGGGCCGGGACTCAGCCCGTCTCCTCCTCGCGCACCGCACGGCGCGCGTCGGGGTTGAGCACGCCCCAGGAGATGAGCTGCTCGGTGAGGATCGACGGCGACTGGTCGTAGATCACGGCCAGGGTGCGCAGGTCGTCCTGGCGGATCGACAGCACCTTGCCGTTGTAGTCGCCGCGCTGGCTCTGGATGGTCGCCGCGTAGCGCTGCAGCGGGCCGGCCTTCTCGGACGGGACCTGGGTCAGTCTCTCCAGGTCGAGGACCAGGCGCGGCGGCGGCTCGGCCGCGCCGCCGGGCGTACCGCCGGGCAGCAGCTCCTGTACCGGGACCCCGTAGAACTCCGCCAGTTCGGCCAGCCGCTGCACGGTGACCGCACGGTCGCCACGCTCGTACGAGCCGACGACCACTGCCTTCCAGCGCCCCTGGGACTTCTCCTCGACACCGTGCAGGGAGAGCCCCTGCTGGGTGCGGATGGCTCGGAGCTTGCCTCCGAGCTGCTTCGCGTAGTCGCTGGACATTGATCTCCCCGGACGAGATTGCTTCGCGTTCAGTGGTGGGTCACGGGCGATTGCCGACGCCGTTACCGGTGGGTTCGACGTCCGTCTCGTAACTCACTGTGAGGTTACGTAGAGTGAGGTAGTTGCGTCAAGCCGAATGGGGCAGTCGTGCGAATGGGCCGCATCAGGGGTGCGTCCGGCACGTGAACCAGGGGAAGCGGAACGATGGCCGTCGGTTGGCCGCAGAATCACGCTGGTAGGATGACCGGAGCCCGCGCCGCAGGTCGGCGGGGGTCTCCCGACATCCTTTAAGACCCGTCCCGTGAGGCGGGGAAGGAGGTCCGCTTCGGCATGACCGCACACCAGGAATCCGCACCGAGGCCGCCGCACCAAGTGCTGGACGGCACGGACATCGCCCGGGTCATCACCCGGATAGCGCACGAGATCGTCGAGCGCGCCAAGGGCGCCGAGGACGTCGTGCTGCTGGGCATCCACACCAGGGGTGTCCACCTCGCCCGGCGGCTGCACGCCAGGCTCGCCCAGATCACCGACCAGGACATCCCGCTCGGCACCCTGGACATCACGATGTACCGGGACGATCTGCGGCTGAAGCCCGCCCGCGCCCTGGAGCACACCGAGATCCCGCCCGGCGGCATCGACGGCCGGCTGGTCGTTCTCGTCGACGACGTGCTCTTCTCCGGCCGCACCATCCGCGCCGCGCTCGACGCCCTGAACGACATCGGCCGGCCGCGCGCGGTCCAGCTCGCCGTCCTCGTCGACCGGGGCCACCGCGAGCTGCCGATCCGCGCCGACTACGTGGGCAAGAACCTCCCCACCTCGCTGCGCGAGGCCGTCCAGGTGCGCCTGTCCGACCGCGACGGCGTGGACGCCGTGCTCGTCGGCGACCGCGACTTCGCGGCGCGCTCCTCCCAGGCCCTGGCCGCTCAGGCCACCGAATCGCACCTCCCGGAGTAACCCGCGTGAAGCGCCATCTCGTGTCCGCCGCCGATCTCACCCGCGACGACGCGCTGCTCGTCCTGGACACCGCCGAGGAACTCGCCCAGCTGTCCGGCCGGGCCGTCAAGAAGCTCCCCACCCTCCGCGGCCGCACCGTCGTCAACCTCTTCTTCGAGGACTCGACCCGCACCAAGACCTCCTTCGAGGTCGCCGAGAAGCGGCTCTCCGCGGACGTCATCAACTTCTCCGCCAAGGGCTCCTCGGTCTCCAAGGGCGAGAGCCTCAAGGACACCGCGCTGACCCTCCAGGCGATGGGCGCCGACGCGGTCGTCGTCCGGCACCACGCCTCCGGCGCGCCGGCCCGGCTGGCCCAGTCCGACTGGCTGCACGGCAGCGTCATCAACGCCGGTGACGGCACCCACGAGCACCCCACCCAGGCCCTGCTCGACGCCTTCACCATGCGCCGTCACCTCAACCCGGGGGCCGGCAACGACCTGGCCGGGCGGCGGGTGACCATCGTCGGCGACATCCTGCACAGCAGGGTGGCCCGCTCGAACGTCCACCTGCTCACCACGCTCGGCGCCCAGGTGACCTTCGTCGCCCCGCCGACCCTGCTGCCGATCGGGATCGAGAACTGGCCCTGCGAGGTCAGCTACGACCTGGAGAGCGTGCTCCCGAAGACCGACGCGCTGATGATGCTGCGGGTCCAGCGCGAGCGGATGAACGCCGCGTTCTTCCCCACCGAGCGCGAGTACACCCGCCGCTACGGCGTGGACGGCCCGCGGATGTCCCGGCTGCCCGAGCACGCCATCGTCATGCACCCCGGCCCGATGGTCCGCGGCATGGAGATCACCGCCGAGGTCGCCGACTCCCCGCGCTGCACCGTGGTCGAGCAGGTCGCCAACGGCGTCTCCGTCCGGATGGCCGTGCTCTACCTGCTGCTCGGCGGAGCCACCCTCACCGACACCCCCCGCACCGACTCCGTGGAGAGCGCCAAGTGACCACCTACCTGATCCGCAACGCCCAGATCCTCGGTGGCGCTCCGCAGGACCTCCACCTCGTCGACGGCGTGATCGCGGCGATCGGCACCGCCCTGGACGCCACGGCGGACATCGAGATCGACGCCACCGGGCTGATCGTCCTGCCCGGCCTGGTCGACCTGCACACCCACCTGCGCGAGCCCGGCCGCGAGGACGCCGAGACCGTCCTCACCGGCACCCGCGCCGCCGCCAAGGGCGGCTTCACCGCCGTCCACGCCATGGCCAACACCTTCCCGGTGGCCGACACCGCCGGTGTGGTCGAGCAGGTCTGGCGGCTGGGCCAGGAGTCCGGCTACTGCGACGTCCAGCCGGTCGGCGCCGTCACCGTCGGCCTGGAGGGCAAGAAGCTCGCCGAGCTGGGCGCCATGCACGAGTCCGCCGCCGGCGTCCGGGTCTTCTCCGACGACGGCAAGTGCGTCGACGACGCGGTGATGATGCGCCGCGCGCTGGAGTACGTGAAGGCCTTCGACGGTGTCGTCGCCCAGCACGCGCAGGAGCCCCGGCTGACCGAGGGCGCCCAGATGAACGAGGGCCAGGTCTCCGGCGAGCTCGGCCTCGGCGGCTGGCCGGCCGTCGCGGAGGAGGCGATCATCGCCCGTGACGTGCTGCTCGCCGCGCACGTCGGCTCCCGGCTGCACATCTGCCACGTCTCCACCGCCGGCTCGGTCGAGATCGTCCGCTGGGCCAAGGCCAAGGGCTGGGACGTCACCGCCGAGGTCACCCCGCACCACCTGCTGCTGACCGACGAGCTGGTCCGCTCCTACGACCCGGTGTACAAGGTCAACCCGCCGCTGCGCACCGCCGAGGACGTCCAGGCGCTGCGCAAGGCGCTGGCGGACGGCACCATCGACGCCGTCGCCACCGACCACGCGCCGCACCCGGCCGAGGACAAGGACTGCGAGTGGGCCGTGGCCGCGATGGGCATGGTCGGCCTGGAGACCGCGCTGTCCGTGGTGCAGCAGACCATGGTCGACACCGGCCTGCTGAACTGGGAGGGCGTCGCCGACCGGATGTCGCACCGCCCGGCCCGGATCGGCCGCCTCGCGGGGCAGGGCCGGCCGGTCTCGGTGGGTGAGCCCGCCAACCTGGTGCTGTTCGATCCCGCGTACCGTGGTGCCGTGAACCCCGACAGCTTCGCCACGCGCTCCCGCAACACCCCTTACAAGGGCCTCGACCTGCCCGGACGGGTGCACGCCACCTTCCTGCGCGGCCGCGCCACGGTGCTGGCCGGCGAGCTGGTCGAGCAGGGCGGTCTCGCGTGAGCTCCACGACCGGGGGCGCCGCGGCGCTGCTGGCCCAGGAGCAGGCCAGGGTGACCAATTGGCCCGGGTACATCGGCTGGACGGTCGGCCTGCTGCTGGTCATCGGCCTCGTCTACTGGCTGATGCGCCAGGGCTGGAACTGGCGCCGCACCCTGCAGTCCGGGATCCCGCCGCTCCCCGCCGTGCCGGAGCGCGCCGGCCGGACCATCCTGGAGACCAGCGGCCGGTACCACGGCACCACCACCGCCGGGAACTGGCTCGACCGGGTCGTCGCGCACGGCCTGGGCACCCGCAGCCGCGCCGATCTGACCCTCGGCGAGAACGGCCTGCTGGTGCAGCGCCCGGGTGACGTCGACTTCTGGATCCCCGCCGAGCACCTGACCGGTGCCCGGACGGACTCCGGGATCGCCGGCAAGGTCGTCCCGTCCGGGCTCCTCGTCGTCACCTGGGCGCACGAGGGCACGGAGCTGGACTCCGGTTTCCGGGCCGACCACCCGGACGAGCACGCCGCCTGGGTCGAGGCGGTCGCTCAACTCGCAACACGTACGACGACGAAGAAGACGGAAGAGGCCGCGTCATGACCGCACCTGCCCCCACCACGCAGCGCCAACGGCGGGAGCGTGTGCCCGCTGTGCTCGTCCTGGAGGACGGCCGGACCTTCCGGGGCCAGGCCTACGGCGCGACCGGCGAGACCTACGGCGAGGCCGTCTTCAACACCGGCATGTCCGGCTACCAGGAGACCCTCACCGACCCCTCGTACCACCGCCAGGTGGTCGTGATGACCGCCCCGCAGATCGGCAACACCGGCTGGAACGACGAGGACGACGAGTCCAAGCAGATCTGGGTCGCCGGGTACGTCGTCCGCGACCCCTCCCGGGTCGCCTCCAACTGGCGCTCCCGCCGCTCGCTGGACGAGGAGCTGGTGAACCAGGGCGTCGTCGGCATCAGCGGCATCGACACCCGGGCGCTCACCCGCCACCTGCGCGAGCGCGGCGCCATGCGCTGCGGCATCTTCTCCGGCGAGGCCCTGGCCGACCCGGCCGCGCTGCTCGCCAAGGTGCAGTCCTCGCCCGAGATGAAGGGCGCCGACCTGTGCGCCGAGGTCGCCACCACCGAGCCGTACGTGGTGCCCGCGATCGGTGAGAAGCGCTTCACCGTCGCCGCCCTGGACCTCGGCATCAAGGCGATGACCCCGCAGCGGATGGCCGAGCGCGGCATCGAGGTGCACGTGCTGCCCGCCAACGCCACGATCGAGGACGTCTACGCCGTCGACCCCGACGGCGTGTTCTTCTCCAACGGTCCGGGCGACCCGGCGACCGCCGACCACCAGGTCGCGGTGGCGCAGGGCGTGCTGGAGCGGAAGACCCCGTTCTTCGGGATCTGCTTCGGCAACCAGATCCTCGGCCGCGCGCTGGGCTTCGGCACCTACAAGCTCAAGTACGGCCACCGCGGCATCAACCAGCCGGTGCAGGACCGCACCACCGGCAAGGTCGAGGTGACCGCCCACAACCACGGCTTCGCCGTGAACGCGCCGCTGGACAAGGTCAGCGACACCCCGTACGGGCGGGTCGAGGTCTCCCACGTCTGCCTGAACGACGACGTGGTGGAGGGCCTCCAGGCGCTCGACGTGCCCGCCTTCAGCGTGCAGTACCACCCCGAAGCGGCTGCCGGCCCGCACGACGCGGCCTACCTCTTCGACCGTTTCGTTGAGCTCATGGAGGGCCAGCGTGCCTAAGCGCACCGACATCAAGTCCGTCCTGGTCATCGGGTCCGGCCCGATCGTGATCGGCCAGGCCGCCGAGTTCGACTACTCGGGCACGCAGGCGTGTCGCGTCCTCAAGGCCGAGGGCCTGCGGGTCGTCCTGGTGAACTCCAACCCGGCGACGATCATGACCGACCCGGAGATCGCCGACGCCACCTACGTCGAGCCGATCACCCCGGAGTTCGTCGAGAAGATCATCGCCAAGGAGCGCCCCGACGCCCTGCTGCCCACCCTGGGCGGGCAGACCGCGCTCAACACCGCGATCTCCCTGCACGCCGCCGGCACGCTGGAGAAGTACGGCGTCGAGCTGATCGGCGCCGACGTCGAGGCGATCAACAAGGGCGAGGACCGCGAGCTGTTCAAGGGCGTGGTCGAGGCCGTCAACGCCAAGATCGGCCACGGCGAGTCCGCCCGCTCGGTCATCTGCCACACCATGGACGAGGTCATCGCCGGGGTCGACACCCTGGGCGGCTACCCGGTCGTCGTCCGCCCCTCCTTCACCATGGGCGGCGCCGGCTCCGGCTTCGCCCACGACGAGGGCGAGCTGCGCCGCATCGCCGGCCAGGGCCTGACGCTCTCCCCGACCACCGAGGTGCTCCTGGAGGAGTCCATCCTCGGCTGGAAGGAGTACGAGCTGGAGCTGATGCGCGACAAGAACGACAACGTCGTGGTCGTCTGCTCGATCGAGAACTTCGACCCGATGGGCGTGCACACCGGTGACTCGATCACCGTCGCCCCGGCGATGACGCTCACCGACCGCGAGTACCAGATCCTGCGCGACATCGGCATCGCCGTGATCCGCGAGGTCGGCGTCGACACCGGCGGCTGCAACATCCAGTTCGCCGTCAACCCCGACGACGGCCGGGTCATCGTCATCGAGATGAACCCGCGGGTGTCCCGCTCCTCGGCGCTGGCCTCCAAGGCGACCGGCTTCCCGATCGCCAAGATCGCCGCCAAGCTGGCCGTCGGCTACACCCTCGACGAGATCCCCAACGACATCACCGAGCAGACCCCGGCCTCCTTCGAGCCGGCCCTCGACTACGTCGTGGTCAAGGTCCCGCGGTTCGCGTTCGAGAAGTTCCCGAGCGCCGACGCCACCCTCACCACCACCATGAAGTCGGTCGGCGAGGCCATGGCCATGGGCCGCAACTTCCCCGAGGCGCTGCAGAAGGCGCTGCGCTCGCTGGAGAAGAAGGGCTCCCAGTTCACCTGGGTCGGCCCGGTCGGCGACAAGGCCGAGCTGCTGGCCAAGGCGGTCGTGCCGACCGACGGCCGGATCAACACCGTGATGCAGGCCATCCGCGCCGGGGCCACCCCGGACGAGGTGTTCGAGTTCACCAAGATCGACCCGTGGTTCGTCGACCAGCTCTTCCTGCTCGACGAGATCGCCGCCGAGCTGGCCGAGGCCCCCGAGCTCACCCCCGAGCTGCTGCGCCACGCCAAGCGGCACGGCTTCTCCGACCACCAGGTCGGCGAGATCCGCGGCCTGCGCCCGGACGTCGTCCGCGAGGTCCGGCACGCGCTGGGCATCCGCCCGGTCTTCAAGACCGTCGACACCTGCGCGGCCGAGTTCGCGGCCAAGACCCCGTACTTCTACTCGTCCTACGACGAGGAGAACGAGGTCGCCCCGCGCACCAAGCCCGCGGTGATCATCCTCGGCTCCGGCCCGAACCGCATCGGCCAGGGCATCGAGTTCGACTACTCCTGCGTGCACGCCTCCTTCGCGCTCGCCGAGGCCGGGTACGAGACCGTCATGGTCAACTGCAACCCGGAGACCGTCTCCACCGACTACGACACCTCCGACCGGCTCTACTTCGAGCCGCTCACCCTGGAGGACGTGCTGGAGATCGTCCACGCCGAGAAGCAGGCCGGACCGCTCGCCGGTGTGATCGTCCAGCTCGGCGGCCAGACCCCGCTCGGCCTGGCCCAGGCGCTCAAGGACAACGGCGTGCCGATCGTCGGCACCCAGCCGGAGGCCATCGACCTGGCCGAGGAGCGCGGCGCCTTCGGCCGCGTGCTGCGCGACGCGGGCCTGCCCGCCCCCAAGCACGGCACCGCCTTCTCCTTCGCGGAGGCCAAGGCCCTCGCCGACGAGATCGGCTACCCGGTGCTCGCCCGCCCGTCCTACGTGCTCGGCGGACGCGGCATGGAGATCGTCTACGACGAGGAGTCGCTCGCCTCCTACCTGGAGCGGCACGCCGGTCTGATCTCCGAGCACCCGGTGCTGATCGACCGCTTCCTCGACGACGCGGTGGAGATCGACGTCGACGCCCTCTACGACGGCACCGAGCTGTACCTCGGCGGCGTCATGGAGCACATCGAGGAGGCCGGCATCCACTCCGGCGACTCCGCCTGCGCCCTGCCGCCGATCACCCTCGGCGGGTACGACATCAAGCGGCTGCGCGCCTCCACCGAGGCCATCGCCCGCGGCGTCGGGGTGCGCGGTCTGATCAACATCCAGTTCGCGCTCTCCGGCGACATCCTGTACGTCCTGGAGGCCAACCCGCGCGCCTCGCGCACCGTGCCGTTCACCTCCAAGGCGACCGCGGTGCCGCTGGCCAAGGCCGCCGCCCGGGTCTCGCTCGGCGCCACCATCGCCGAGCTGCGCGCCGAGGGCATGCTCCCGGCCGAGGGCGACGGCGGCACCCTGCCGGCCGACGCCCCGATCGCGGTCAAGGAGGCCGTGATGCCGTGGAGCCGCTTCCGCGACGTCCACGGCCGCGGCGTGGACACCGTCCTCGGCCCGGAGATGCGCTCCACCGGCGAGGTCATGGGCCTGGACCGGGTCTTCGGCACCGCCTACGCGAAGGCCCAGGCCGGCGCCTACGGCGCGCTGCCGACCAAGGGCAAGGTCTTCGTCTCGGTCGCCAACCGCGACAAGCGCAACCTGGTCTTCCCGGCCCGCGCGCTGGTCAGCCTGGGCTTCGAGGTGCTCGCCACCGCCGGCACCGCCGAGGTCCTCCAGCGCGGCGGCATCCCGTCCACGCTGGTGCGCAAGCACAGCGAGGGCGAGGGCCCGAACGGCGAGCGGACCATCGTCCAGCTGATCCACGACGGCGAGGTCGACCTCATCATCAACACGCCGTACGGCACCGGCGGCCGTCTCGACGGCTACGAGATCCGCACCGCCGCCGTCGCCCGCGCGGTGCCCTGCCTGACCACCGTCCAGGCCATGGGCGCCGCCGTCCAGGGCATCGACCGGCTGCTGCGCGACGAGGTCGGCGTCATGTCGCTCCAGGAGCACGCCGAGCTGATCAACGCCGGCCGCGCCAACTAGCACCACCGCAGTGGGGGGCACCAGTACCGCCGGGTGCCCCCCACTTCCATGCCCTGGGAGGACTTTGTGTACAAGCTGCTGTTCGACCTCGTGTTCAAGAAGATGGACCCGGAGAAGGCCCACCACCTGGCCTTCTTCTGGATCCGGCTGGCCTCCTCGGTGCCCGGCCTGCGCGGCCTCGTCCGGCTGGTGCTGGCCCCGCGCGACCGGGCGCTGCGCACCGACGCCCTCGGCCTCGCCCTGCCGGGACCGTTCGGCCTGGCGGCCGGCTTCGACAAGAACGCGGTCGGCATCGACGGCCTGTCGATGATCGGCTTCGACTACGTCGAGATCGGCACCGTCACCGGCGAGGCGCAGCCCGGCAACCCGCAGCCGCGACTGTTCCGCCTGGTCGAGGACCGCGCGCTGATCAACCGGATGGGCTTCAACAACCAGGGCTCGGCCCGGGTCGCCGCCCGGCTGGCCGCGCGCCCGCACACCAGCTCCACCCCGGTCGTCGGCGTCAACATCGGCAAGACCAAGCTGGTCGAGGAGGCCGACGCGGTCGCCGACTACGTGAAGTCCACCGAGCGGCTCGCCCGCTTCGCCGACTACCTGGTGGTCAACGTCAGCTCGCCGAACACCCCCGGGCTGCGCAACCTCCAGGCCGTCGAGCACCTGCGCCCGCTGCTGAGCGCCGTGCGCGAGGCCGCCGACCGCACCACCCCGCACCATGTGCCGCTGCTGGTCAAGATCGCCCCCGACCTGGCGGACGAGGACATCGACGAGGTCGCCGACCTGGCCCTGGAACTGGGCCTGGACGGCATCATCGCGACCAACACCACCATCGGCCGCGAGGGCCTGCGCAGCGACGCCGCCCGGGTCGCGGAGATCGGCATGGGCGGACTGTCCGGCGCCCCGCTCAAGGAGCGCGCGCTGGTGGTCCTCCAGCGGCTGCGCGCCCGTACCGGCGGCCGGCTGACGCTGGTGTCGGTCGGCGGCATCGAGACCGCCGAGGACGCCTGGCAGCGGATCGTCCACGGTGCCGACCTGGTGCAGGGCTACAGCGCCTTCGTCTACGAGGGCCCGTTCTGGTGCCGGCGCATCCACAAGGGCCTGTCGGCGCGCCTGCGGGCCGGCGGCTTCCGCAGCCTGGCCGCGGCCGTCGGCAGCGCCGTCGACGACCGCACGGCCGCCTGAACCCCTCCTCCCACGCCTCTTCTCCCACGCCCCTCCGGAAGGACGTCATGACCCTCGCCCCCTTCGGCGCCCGGCTGCGCCACGCCCTCGACACCCGCGGCCAGCTCTGCGTGGGCATCGACCCGCACGCCTCCCTGCTCGCCGCCTGGGGCCTGGAGGACACCGTCGCGGGCCTGGAGACCTTCAGCCGCACCGTGGTCGAGGCGCTGGCCGACCGGGTCGCCGTGCTCAAGCCGCAGGCCGCGTTCTACGAGCGCTTCGGCTCCCGGGGCGTCGCCGTCCTGGAGCGGTCGGTCGAGGAGGCCAGGGCGGCCGGCGCGCTCGTCCTGATGGACGCCAAGCGCGGCGACATCGGCTCCACCATGGCCGCCTACGCGGAGGCCTTCCTGGCGCCCGGCAGCCCGCTGTTCTCGGACGCCGTCACGGTCAGCCCCTACCTGGGCTTCGGCTCGCTGCGCCCGGCGCTGGACCTGGCGCGGGCGAGCGGCGCGGGCGTGTTCGCGCTGGCGCTCACCTCCAACCCGGAGGGCGCGGAGGTGCAGCGCGCGGTCGGCGCCGACGGCGAGCCGGTCGCCGCCTCGGTGCTGCGCCAGCTGGCCGGGGAGAACGCCGGGGCCGAGCCGCTGGGCTCCTTCGGCGCGGTGGTCGGCGCGACCCTGGCCGACGCCGGGGTGGACCTGGCGATCAACGGCCCGCTGCTGGCCCCCGGCATCGGGGCGCAGGGCGCGACGATGGCCGATCTGCCGCGGGTGTTCGGCGCCTCGGTGCGCAACGTCGTCCCGAGCGTCAGCCGGGACGTGCTGAAGCACGGCCCCTCGGTGGAGGCGCTGCGTTCGGCCGCCGACCGTTTTGTCCAGGAGTACGCCGAAGCGGTCAAGTAGCGGGCGGTGTCGCGGGGTTCGCCCCGGCGGACGCTCCGCAGCACCCCCGTGACGGGTTGCGACGGGGGAGGCGGGACGGCGGCCCGACGTGAGCGCCGTCACATCGGTGCCGCCAAAGCTTCGCAATCACGGTCATTTTGCCCCGGAAAGTCCTGGTCGGCCTTGGCTGACCAGGACTTTTCGTGTTCTTTTCCTGACGCGGCGCCGCAATCCGGGTAGTGTCCGGCGATAGGTCAACGAAGAGCCGCGAATTCTGCTGCTCTCGCAGGTCAGGGGCGGCGCGTCGCTCTCTGGCCGGTGTCCTGGGAACCACAACAGTCCTAGTTCAATCCCTTCCATCCACACCTGAGGTGAACGGCGTGGCTCTTCCGCCCCTTACCCCTGAACAGCGCACCGCCGCGCTCGCGAAGGCCGCCGAGGCTCGCCGGGAGCGCGCCGAGGTCAAGAACCGGCTCAAGCACTCCGGCGCCTCCCTGCACGAGGTGATCAAGGCCGGCAAGGCCGACAACGACGTGATCGGCAAGATGAAGGTCTCCGCCCTGCTGGAGTCCCTGCCGGGCGTGGGCAAGGTCCGCGCCAAGCAGATCATGGAGCGGCTCGGCATCTCCGAGAGCCGTCGTGTCCGTGGCCTCGGAACGAACCAGATCGCCTCCCTGGAGCGGGAGTTCGGCGGCGGTGCCGCCTGACCGTGCCCCCGTGGTCCCAGGATCGTCCGCGATCCGGGATAATCGGTGCATGAGTGAGCGTCCGCGGCTGACCGTGCTCTCCGGCCCCTCGGGGGTCGGCAAGAGCACGGTCGTCGCTCATATGAGGAAGCAGCACCCCGAAGTCTGGCTCTCGGTGTCGGCGACGACCCGCCACCCGAGGCCGGGCGAGCAGCACGGGGTCCAGTACCACTTCGTCGACAACGACGAGTTCGACAAGCTGATCGCCAACGGCGAGCTGCTGGAGTGGGCCGTTTTCGCGGGCAACCGCTACGGCACCCCCCGGGCCGCGGTCCAGGAGAAGCTGGAGCGCGGCGAGCCCGTGCTGCTGGAGATCGACCTGCAGGGCGCCCGCCAGGTGCGCGAGTCCATGCCCGAGGCGCAGCTGGTCTTCCTGGCTCCGCCGAGCTGGGACGAGCTGGTCCGCCGGCTCACCGGCCGGGGCACCGAGCCGCAGGACGTGATCGAGAAGCGGCTGGAGGCTGCCAAGATCGAACTGGCGGCCGAGCCGGAGTTCGACACCACCCTGGTCAACACCTCCGTCGAGCAGGTCGCCACTGAACTGCTAGCCTTGCTCGGTGTAGGCTGACCTGTTGTCTTTTTTTCCACCCTTTCGGAAGGTTTTCGCGTGTCCTCTTCCATGACCGCGCCCGAGGGCATCATCAACCCGCCGATCGACGAGCTGCTTGAGGCCACCGACTCCAAGTACAGCCTGGTCATCTACGCGGCCAAGCGTGCGCGCCAGATCAACGCGTACTACTCCCAGCTCGGCGAGGGCCTGCTGGAGTACGTCGGCCCGCTGGTCGACACCCACGTGCACGAGAAGCCGCTGTCGATCGCGCTGCGCGAGATCAACGCCGGCATGCTGACGGCCGAGGCGATCGAGGCCGCCTGAGGCGTCACCGCGTCTGCGGAAGGGCCCGTCGGAGTTCGCTCCGACGGGCCCTCCGTCTTTTCCGCTCCCGGTGGTGCCGTGCTGTCCCGGCGGCCGGGGCCCGCCGCGGTGGCGGGTGTTCCTCCCGGCGGCCGGGCGGGGTGCCGCTGTGCGGGTGATCGTCGGCGGGCCGTAGGGTTGGCGGGCATCTGGGACCGCCACGAGGAGAGCAGGCGACATGAGCGGCAGCACGGAGCGGACGGGCGCACCGCGCGTCGTCCTCGGCGTCAGCGGCGGCATCGCCGCGTACAAGGCGTGCGAGCTGCTGCGGCGGTTCACCGAGTCCGGCCACCAGGTCACCGTGGTGCCCACCGCGGCGGCGCTGCACTTCGTCGGCGAGGCGACCTGGGCGGCCCTCTCCGGCCGCCCCGCGGCCACCGAGACCTGGGACGACGTGCACGAGGTCCCGCACGTGCGGATCGGGCAGAACGCCGACCTGGTCGTGGTCGCCCCCGCCACCGCCGACCTGATGGCCAGGGCCGCCCACGGCCTCGCCGACGACCTGCTGACCAACACCCTGCTCACCGCCCGCTGCCCGGTGGTGCTGGCGCCCGCGATGCACACCGAGATGTGGGAGCACCCCGCCACCCGGGAGAACGTCGCCACGCTGCGCCGCCGGGGCGTGATCGTGCTGGAGCCCGCCAGCGGGCGGCTGACCGGCAAGGACACCGGCAAGGGGCGGCTGCCGGAGCCGTCCGCGATCTTCGACGCCTGCCGGGCCGTGCTCCGGTACGGCGGCGAGCGGGCCGACCTGGCCGGCCGGCACGTGGTGGTCTCGGCCGGCGGCACCCGCGAACCGCTCGACCCGGTCCGCTTCCTCGGCAACCGCTCCTCCGGCAAGCAGGGCTACGCGCTCGCCGCGACCGCCGCCGCCCGCGGTGCGCGTGTGACGTTGATCTCGGCCAACGCGGGGCTGCCCGACCCGGCCGGGGTGGATGTGGTCCGGGTGGCCACCGCGCTGGAACTGCGGGACGCGGCGCTGAAGGCGGCCGAGGACGCGGACGCCGTGGTCATGGCCGCGGCGGTGGCCGACTTCCGGCCCGCGGTCTACGCCGCCGGCAAGATCAAGAAGGTCGAGGGCGTCGAGCCGGCGCCGGTCGCGCTCGTCCGCAACCCCGACGTGCTCGCCGAGCTCGCCGCCCACCGCACCCGTTCGGGCCAGTTGGTGGTGGGATTCGCGGCGGAGACCGACGACGTCCTCGCCCACGGCCGCGCCAAGCTCGCGCGAAAGGGCTGCGACCTGCTGGTGGTCAACGAGGTGGGGGACGGAAAGGCCTTCGGGCAGGACGTCAACGAGGCCGTGGTACTGGGCGCGGACGGCACCGAGACCCCCGTTCCGGTGGGCCCGAAGGAGGCTCTCGCGGACGTCGTCTGGGACCTGGTCGCGGAACGGCTAGAACTGCGCGCCCATTGATCCCAAGGGGTGGGCACACGGTCTTCGATTCCGGAATCACGTGACGTTTCCCGGAAGCCGACCGTTACACTCCAGGAATCAAGTCTTTCCGGAAGTCCCCGGTTCCGACCGGGGCCTTTCAGTCAGCAGCCGCTGCAACCCCAGGGAGCGCTGTGTCTCGCCGCCTGTTCACCTCGGAGTCCGTGACCGAGGGACACCCCGACAAGATCGCTGACCAGATCAGCGACACCATTCTTGACGCTCTCCTCCGCGAGGACCCGACTTCCCGGGTCGCGGTGGAGACGCTGATCACCACCGGCCAGGTGCACGTGGCCGGCGAGGTGACCACGAAGGCTTACGCGCCGATCGCGCAGCTCGTCCGGGACAAGATCCTGGAGATCGGCTACGACAGCTCCAAGAAGGGCTTCGACGGCGCCTCCTGCGGCGTTTCCGTCTCGATCGGCGCGCAGTCGCCGGACATCGCCCAGGGCGTCGACACCGCGTACGAGGCCCGGGTCGAGGGTGACGAGGACGACTTGGACCGGCAGGGCGCCGGCGACCAGGGCCTGATGTTCGGCTACGCGTCCGACGAGACGCCCGAGCTCATGCCGCTGCCGATCACCCTGGCCCACCGCCTCTCGCGCCGCCTCACCGAGGTGCGCAAGAACGGGACCATCCCCTACCTGCGCCCCGACGGCAAGACCCAGGTCACCATCGAGTACGACGGCGACAAGGCCGTCCGCCTCGACACCGTGGTGGTCTCCACCCAGCACGCGAGCGACATCGACCTGGAGTCGCTGCTCACCCCGGACATCCGCGAGTTCGTCGTGGAGCCGGAGCTGAAGGCGCTCGCCGAGCAGGGCATCAAGCTCGTCACCGAGGGCTACCGGCTGCTGGTCAACCCGACCGGCCGGTTCGAGATCGGCGGCCCGATGGGCGACGCCGGCCTCACCGGTCGCAAGATCATCATCGACACCTACGGCGGCATGGCCCGCCACGGCGGCGGCGCCTTCTCCGGCAAGGACCCGTCCAAGGTGGACCGCTCGGCCGCGTACGCGATGCGCTGGGTGGCGAAGAACATCGTCGCCGCCGGCCTCGCCCGCCGCGCCGAGGTGCAGGTCGCGTACGCGATCGGCAAGGCCGAGCCGGTCGGCCTGTTCGTGGAGACCTTCGGCACCGAGACCGTGCCGGTCCTCTCGATCCAGAAGGCCGTCACCGAGGTGTTCGACCTGCGTCCGGCCGCGATCATCCGCGACCTGGACCTGCTGCGCCCGATCTACTCGCAGACCGCCGCGTACGGCCACTTCGGCCGTGAGCTGCCGGACTTCACCTGGGAGCGGACCGACCGGGTGGAGCAGCTGAAGAAGGCCGTCGAGGCCTGATCGGCTCATAGGATCGTTTGACGGCAGGTGGTGGCCGCCCGGCTCTCCGGGCGGCCACCACCTGCCGTTTTGTCGGTGGACCTGCTGCTGTTCTGTCGGTGGGACCTGGTAGGACTGGGTGCGATGAGCAGCAGGCAGGGGAGTGACGAGGACGGCGGGGCGGTGGCGGGCGAGGAGGCCGAGGGCGCGGGGGTGGTGAGCGAGGACGCCGGGGACGGCGGGGCGCCGGAGCAGCTGGCGTTCATCCGGGAGACGGTCCGGCGGGCCAAGCCGCGCAGCTGGCGCGGGGCCAAGCGGGCCGAGCACCTGCCGGTCGCCCGGGTGGTCGTCGACAAGGGCGTGCTCACCATCGACAAGTTCTTCGACTACGAGGTGCCGGCCGCGATGGCGGAGGAGGCCCGGCCCGGTGTCCGGGTCCGGGTCCGCTTCGGCGCCCGGGTGGTCAAGGGCCAGCGCGAGGGCGGCGAACTGCACGACGGATTCATCGTCGCCCGGCTGGAGAAGAGCGACTTCGCGGGGCCGCTGGCGCCGCTCGCGCAGGTCCTCTCGCCCGAACCGGTGCTCACCCCGCAGCTGCTCCGGCTCTGCCGCACCGTCGCCGACCGGTACGCCGGCACCCTCGCCGACGTCCTGCAGCTCGCCGTGCCGCCCCGGCACGCCAAGGCGGAGGCCGAGCCCTCGCCGCCGGCGCTGCCCCGCCCGGACGCGCCCGCGCCCGGCGGCTGGTCCCGCTACCCGGCCGGGCCGGACTTCCTGGCCTCGCTGGCCGGCGGCGGGGCGCCGCGCGCGGTCTGGACGGCCCTGCCCGGCCCCGGCTGGCCCTACGAGATCGCCCGGGCCGTCGCGGCCACCCTGGCGAGCGGGCGCGGCGCGCTGGTCGTGGTGCCCGACGGCCGTTCGGTGGCCAGGGTCGACCGGGCGCTGACCGAACTGCTCGGCGAGGGCCGGCACGCCGTCCTGGCCGCCGACCTCGGCCCGCGCGAGCGCTACCGGCGCTGGCTCACGGTCAGCCGGGGCTCGGTGCGCGCCGCCGTCGGCACCCGGGCGGCGATGTTCGCGCCCGTGCACGACCTCGGGCTCGTGGTGGTCTGGTCCGACGGCGACTCCAGCCACTGCGACCCGCGCGCCCCGCACCCGCACGTGCGCGAGGTCGCCCTGCTGCGCGCGGCCGAGGAGGGCGCGGCGGTGCTGCTCGGTGGGCACGTGGTCACCGTCGAGGGTGCCCAGCTGGTGCGGACCGGCTGGGCCAGGGCGCTGACCGCCGACCGGGAGACCGTCCGCCGGACCGCGCCCCGGGTCCGCACCGTCACCGACCTCGACCAGCACCGGGACGCCGCGGCGCAGGCCGCCCGGCTGCCCTCGATCGCCTGGGAGGCGGCCCGCGAGGGCCTGGCCGCCGGTGGTCCGGTGCTCATCCAGGTGCCCCGGCGCGGCTACGTCCCCCGGTTGGCGTGCGGGCGCTGCCGCACGCCCGCCCGCTGCCGGCGCTGCGAGGGCCCGTTGGAGGCGGCCGGGGCCGACGCGCCCCTGCACTGCGGGTGGTGCGGCGAGGAGGAGCGGGACTGGCACTGCCCGGAGTGCGGGTCGTTCCGGCTGCGGGCCCAGGTGGTGGGCGCCCGGCGGACGGCCGAGGAGCTCGGCAAGGCGTTCCCCCGGATCCCGGTGCGGACCTCCGGGCGGGACGCGGTGCTGACCACGGTGCCGGACGAACCGGCGCTGGTGATCTCCACCCCCGGGGCCGAGCCGGTCGTCGAGAGCGGCGGCGGGTACGCGGCGGCGCTGCTGCTGGACGGCTGGGCGCTGCTCGGCCGCCCCGACCTGCGGGCCGGGGAGGAGGCGCTGCGGCTCTGGCTGACCGCCGCCGCGCTGGTCCGGCCGTCGGAGGAGGGCGGGACGGTGGTGGTGGTCGCCGAGCCGACCGCGCGGCCGGTGCAGGCGCTGGTGCGCTGGGACCCGCTCGGGCACGCCGGGTTCGAGCTGGACGAGCGGGCTCAGCTGCACTTCCCGCCGGTGGCGCGGATGGCCTCGGTCACCGGCAGCCCGGCGGCGGTGGCGGACCTGCTGAACCTGGTCCGGCTGCCGCCGGACGCGGACGTGCTCGGGCCGGTGCCGGTGGCGGCGCTGCGGGGGGAGGAGCAGGAGCGCGCGCTGCTGCGGGTGCCGCCCGGGCAGGGGGCCGCGCTGGCGGCGGCGTTGAAGGCGGCGCAGATCGCGCGGATCGCGTTGCGGACGCCGGAGGTGGTGAAGGTGCGGATCGATCCGACGGACATCGGCTGAGGGGCGGTCCGGCGGGGGGTGCGGTGTCGCGTGCGGCGTTGCGTGGGGTGCTGCGTGCGGTGCTGCGTCCGGGGTTGTGTGCGGTGCTGTGTGCGGCCGCGCGGTCGTGTGTTCGGTGGTGGTCGCCGGACAGCGGGTGAGGGGCGCGGCGTTCCTGCGCGGCCCTCACCCGGCGTCCGGGTGGTGCGTCAGCCGCGCAGGGGGACGCCGGAGCGGTCCAGGGCGGTGCGGTCGAGGGCGGTGCGGTCGAGAGCCGCTCGGTCGCCGGTGCCGCGGTCGACGGCCCCTCGGTCGAGCGCGGCGCGCTCCAGGGCGGTGCGGTCGAGGCCGCCCTGGCGGGCCGCCGGGACGGTGGCGGCCAGGCCGGTCGGGGCGGGGGAGCGGTCCCGCTCCACCACCGGGTGGCCCGGGGAGGTGTGTGCCGGGGTGGTGTGGGCCGGCGGGTGGCCGGCCGCGGCGTGCTGCGGGGTGTGGGTCGCGGGGTGCGGCGCCGAGTGGCCGGGGAGCTCCTCGGAGCGGTCCGGCCGGCTCGGGTTGGGCACCGTCCCGCTCGCCGCCAGCAGCTCGCCGGTCGGCCGCCGCATGCCGTAGCGGCGGTGCACCGCCTGCTTGGTCACCCCGAGGGCGGAGCCCACCGAGTCCCAGGAGAACCCCAGCGCGCGGTCGAACTCGACCGCCGCCGCCACCAGGGTCTCCACACTCTCCCGCAGTTCCTGCGCCAGCCGCACCGTCGGCGCGGGGGCTCGTCCGTACACCACGAAGCCCGCGGAGGTGCTGGGTCGACGGGGGCGGTAGACGTTGCCCAACTGGGCGGTGAGCGTCCGCAGCGCGTCGACCTGCCGCCTCACCCGCTCGATGTCCCGCACCAACAGGTGCAGGCTCGCCCGCGCCCGGGCGTCGTGGTTGATCTGCTCGGCCATGGCCTACGTGCCGCCTTCCGTACGGTTCACTCGACCGGAGCGCCCTTCCCGCGCGCTCCGGCCACGGTCAATCCCCCTTGACCAACGCCGGACCGGCCACCGGGGTCACGCAGGCAGGGGGAGCGGGATATGCCAGAACCTCGTGCGGGCGGATTGCATAGACTTGCCGACGGCCGCGCGCAGCCCGCCCGGCCGTGCGTTTCCAGCAGTCGGCACCCCGACGGACAAGGAGCCCGTGCCCGTGGCGATCCAGCCGATCCGAATCTTCGGAGACCCTGTCCTGCGCGCCACCGCCCAGCCCGTCACCACCTTCGACAAGGAACTCCGCACCCTGGTCGGGGACCTCACCGAGACCATGCTCGACGCTCCCGGGGCCGGTCTGGCCGCGCCTCAACTCGGCATCTCGCTGCGGGTGTTCACCTACCACGTGGACGGCGTCACCGGGCATCTGATCAATCCCGACCTGTCGCTGAGCGAGGAGGAGCAGGACGGCCCCGAGGGCTGCCTCTCGCTCCCCGGCCTGCGCTACGACACCCGGCGCGCCTACGGTGTGGTCGCCCGCGGCTTCAACATGTACGGCGACCCGGTCACCGTCGAGGGCACCCAGCTGCTGGCCCGCTGCATCCAGCACGAGACCGACCACCTGGACGGCATCGTCTTCATCGACCGTCTCGACCCGGAGCAGCGGAAGGCCGCGCTCAGGGCGATCCGGGAGACGGACTGGGGCTCCGGTCCGCTGCCGGTGGTCAAGGTCTCCCCGCACAGCACCTTCGGCGGGGCGCGCTGAGCGTCTGAGCGTCTGAGCGCCTGCCCGGCTGTTCCCGGTCTCCGCCGGGTCTCCTCCTGATCTCGTTCGATCGACGTCAACTCCGCACTGCAGAAAGGCACTTGATGCGCCTCGTGTTCGCCGGCACCCCCGAGGTCGCCGTTCCCGCCCTGGACGCCCTGCTCGCCTCCGACCGGCACGAGGTCGTCGCGGTGGTCACCCGCCCCGACGCCCCCTCCGGCCGGGGCCGCAAGCTCGTCGCCAGCCCCGTCGCCCAGCGCGCCGAGGAGGCCGGGATCGAGGTCCTCAAGCCGGCGAAGCCGAGCGACCCGGACTTCGTCGCCCGGCTCACCGAGCTCGCGCCCGACTGCTGCCCGGTCGTCGCCTACGGCGCCCTGCTGCGCCCCGGCACCCTGGAGATCCCGAAGCACGGCTGGGTCAACCTGCACTTCTCGCTGCTCCCCGCCTGGCGCGGCGCCGCACCCGTCCAGCACGCGGTGATGGCCGGCGACGAGGTCACCGGCGCGTCCACCTTCCTGATCGAGCAGGGCCTGGACTCCGGCCCGGTCTACGGCGTGATCACCGAGGAGGTCCGCGCCGCCGACACCAGCGGCGACCTGCTCGGCCGGCTCGCGCACTCCGGCGCCCGGCTGCTCGCCGCCACCATGGACGGCATCGCCGACGGCAGCCTGCACGCCGTCCCGCAGCCCGTCGAGGGCATCACCCTCGCTCCGAAGATCACCGTCGAGGACGCCCGGATCGACTGGACCGCGCCCGCGCTCCGGGTCGACCGGGTGGTGCGCGGCTGCGCCCCCGCGCCCGGCGCGTGGACCGAGTTCCGCGGCGAGCGGCTCAAGGTCACCGGCCCGGTCACCCTGGTGCCGGCCTCCGCCGATCTCGCCCCGGGCGAGCTGGCGGTCGGCAAGAACAGCGTCCGGGTCGGCACCGGCAGCCACGAGGTCGAGCTGGGCGAGGTGCGGCCGCAGGGCAAGAAGGCCATGCGGGCGGCGGACTGGGCGCGCGGCGCGCGGATCGAGTCCGGCGAGCGCCTGGGCGAGCGCCCCGCGGAATGAGCCGCGGAGTGCCGGGCCGGGCGGGGCGGCGTGCACTTTGCAAAGTGTCCGAGGACTTTGCAAAGTGCACTTTGCCAAGTGCGCGCCGACGCCCGGAGCGCGGACACCCGGACGTCCGGACATCCCCGGAGAGGGCGTCCAGGAGCGCCTCCGGGAGCGCGTTCGGGACTGCGTCCGGGAGCGGCGCGAGCTGAGCCGGTCCGCTTTTCGCGTTACTGTTCGAGAGATCACGACATAACCTCCGTAGCACCTTGAGGCACATCCCATGAGCACGTCCCACAGCAATTCCGGCACCACTTCCGGCGCGTCCGGCGGAAAGCGCGCCCCGCGCCCGCACCGGCGCCCGAAGAAGGACCCCGCGCGAATCGTCGCCTTCCGCGCCCTGCGGGCCGTCGACGAGCGCGACGCCTACGCCAACCTGATCCTCCCCTCGCTGCTCCGCGAGGCCGAGCAGAAGGGCATGGACCGGCGCGACGCGGCACTCGCCACCGAACTGGTCTACGGCACCCTCCGGCTCCAGGGCACCTACGACGCGGTCATCGCCGCCTGCATCGACCGCCCGCTCAGCAAGGTCGACCCGCCGGTCCTCGACGTGCTCTCGCTCGGCGCCCACCAGCTGCTGACCACCCGCATCCCCAGCCACGCCGCCGTCTCGGCCACCGTCGAACTCGCCCGGGCGGTGCTCGGTGACGGCAAGGCCAAGTTCGTCAACGCCGTGCTGCGCCGGATCAGCGCCCACGACCTCGACACCTGGCTGGAGCAGGTCGCCCCGCCGTACGACAAGGACGCCGAGGACCACCTCGCCGTCGTGCACTCCCACCCGCGCTGGGTGGTCGCCGCCCTGTGGGACTCGCTCGGCCGCTGGCGGCCCGGCGCAGCCGGGCGCGAGGCGATGGAGGAACTGCTCCGCGCCGACAACGAGCGCCCCGAGGTCACCCTGGTGGCCCGGCCCGGGCGGATCGCCGTCGGCGAGCTGACCGAGGCCCTGCCGGAGGCCGAGCCGGGCCGCTGGTCCCCGTTCGCGCTGCGGCTCGCCGAAGGCGGCGACCCGGGCTCGCTCCCGGCCGTGCAGGACAACCGCGCCGGCGTCCAGGACGAGGGCAGCCAGTTGGTCGCCCTCGCCCTCGCCGCCGCGCCGCTGGACGGCCCGGACCGGCTGTGGCTCGACGGCTGCGCCGGCCCCGGCGGCAAGGCCGCGCTGCTCGCCGCGCTCGCCGCGGAGCGGGGCGCCGCGCTGGTCGCCAGCGAGAAGCAGCCGCACCGGGCCCGGCTGGTCGCCCGCACCCTGGCCGGCAACCCCGGCCCGTACACCGTGATCGCCGCCGACGGCACCCGGCCGGCCTGGAAGTCCGGCGGCTTCGACCGGGTGCTCGTCGACGTGCCGTGCTCCGGCCTCGGCGCCCTGCGCCGCCGGCCGGAGGCCCGCTGGCGTCGCCGGCCGGCGGACGTCGCCGCCTTCGGGCCGCTCCAGCGCGACCTGCTGCGCTCGGCCGTCGAGGCCACCCGGATCGGCGGCGTGGTCGGCTACGCCACCTGCTCGCCGCACCTCGCGGAGACCAGGGCGGTCGTCGACGACGTGCTGCGCGAGGTGGGCGGCCGGGTCGAGTGGATCGACGCCCGGCCGCTGCTGCCCGGCGTTCCGGCCCTCGGCGACGGCCCGGACGTCCAGCTCTGGCCGCACCTGCACGGGACGGACGCGATGTACCTGGCCCTGCTGCGCCGCACGGCGTGACGGCGGAGTCCACCGGGGCCCGGGCGCAGGCGCCGGGAACGGCCGGTCGGGTCCGGCCCGGGTGATCGGCCCGGGCCGGACCCGACCGGGGTGCTCAACGGGCGCTCAGGACCGGACGGTCGGCACCGAGGAAGGCTTCGGCCGGGGGCAGGTCGACGGTGCGGCGGGGCGAGCCGGCGCGTGCGGTGACGACCCCCCGGACCAGTTCGCGCAGCCAGCGGTGGCCGGCGTCCTGGTCGTTGCGCGGGTGCCAGGCCATGGTGAGGACCACCTCGGGCATCGGCACCGGGAGCGGGAAGGTGGTCAGACCGAGGGCCTCGGCCGCCCGGGTGCCGAGACGGGCCGGGGCGAGGCCGACCAGGTCGCTGTCGCGGAGCAGGAAGAGCGCGGCCGGGTAGCTCGGCACGCTGGCGACCACCCGCCGGGAGAGGCCGACCTCGGCCAGCCGCTGGTCGATCGGCCCTTGGCCGCGGCCGTTGCGGGACACCGCGAGATGGTCGGCGGTGGCGAACTCCTCGGCGGTGGGGGGCGCGCCGACGGTCAGTGGGTGTCCGGCGCGGGCGATGCCCACCAGGCCGGAGGTGGCGAGCGGTTCGGTGCGGGTCTCCGGGTCGAGGTGGTCCGTCACACCGACCTCCAGATCGATCACGCCGTCCCGCATGGCGCTGGCGCCCTCCGGGTGGTCGCTCAGGAAGCGCAGGGTGACGGCCGGGGCCTGGGCGCGGACCGTCTCCACCAGGGTCGCGCCGATGGTGGTGAGGAGGACGTCCCCGGTCTGGAGGGTGAAACGGCGGTTGAGGTCGGCCGGTTCGGCGGCGGCGCGAGGGACCAGCAGCGACTGGCCCCGGCTGACCAGCGCCCTGACCTCCGCCCGTAGTTCCACCGCGCGCGGTGTCGGGACCAGCCCCCGGCCGGCCCTGACCAGGAGCGGATCGCCGAGCACCCGGCGCAGTCGCCCGAGCGTGCGACTCATCGCGGGGGCCGAGGTGTGCAGCCGCTCTGCGGCGCCTGTCACGCTGCCCTCCTCCAGCAGGGCGTCCAGGGCGACAAGCAGGTTGAGATCGAGGTCCGGCATGAAGTTCTCCGCTGGTGGTCGGTCGGCTGGGTGGGGGTGGTGGGGGGTGGTGGGGGCGGGGATGACCAGAAGTGGAAGCAGTGCTGACCAAGGGTTTCGTGGGGACGCATGACGACTCGTCATCTACCGTCGATCGTGACAACTCCCCTTTGGAGTGAAGGATCTGACGTGATGATTGACAATGACATGTTGGTGATGGCCTGCCAAGGAGGCCGTGTGCCGACCTTTCGTCCGGCCGACGGCGCACGCCGGCCGCGCCGGCCCGGTGAGCTGCCCGGGCTCCCCGCGTGCCGCCCGGGTGCCGTCTCCGGGTGACCCGTCGGCCCGGCGGTGGGAGTGCGGAAGTGGGGACGGTCGGTCCGCATCATCGGACGGTGGTACATACCAATGGACCTGCGCCGGAGCGCGCCCCGGGCGGACCGGCGCGTCCGGACCCGCGTTCGGTTCCGGGTTCGTGTCCGGACTCGCGTTCACGTCCGGACTCGTGCCGGGACTCGTTTCCGGACTCGCGTTCGGGCGCACGTTCGGGTGAGGGTGGGAGGGTGAGTTCCTCCTCGACGGGTTCCTCCTCGACGTCCTCGACGGGTTCCTCCGCGACGGGTTCCTCCGCGTACGCGGAACGGCCGCCCGGCGCCGCCCCCGGGCGGCAGGTGGCCTGCGTCTGGGTGCGGCGGAACGTCGCGGGGCCCGCGTACGGGCAACTGGTCGTGCCGGACGGCTGCGTGGACCTGGTGTGGTCGGCGGCGGGCCTGGAGGTGGTCGGCCCGGACCGCGCGCCGCGGACCGTGCCGGTGCCGGGCGGGGCCGAGCTGGCCGGGGTGCGGTTCCGGCCCGGTGCGGCCGGCCTGCTGCTGGGGGCGATGCCGGTGCGGGAGCTCTGCGACCTCCAGGTGCCGCTGGCCGAGGTGGTCGGCGCGGGGGTGGCGGAGCGGCTCGGGGAGCGGTGCGCGGACGGGCTCGGGGAGCGGGTCGGGGAGCGGGGTGGGAAGTGGGAGGAGCGGCGGAGCGCGGGGGCGCGCGGGCCGGCGGAGGTCGCGGCCGTGCTGGACACCTTCGTGGCCTCGCGGGTGCCCGGGTGGGCGCCGGACCGGGCGGTCGAACGGGCGGTGGCCGCGCTGGGGCGTCCGGAGGCGGTGCGGCTGCCGGATCTGGCGGCGGAACTCGGCCTGTCCGAGCGGCAGTTGCGCCGCCGGGTGACGGACGCGGTCGGCTACGGGCCGAAGACCCTGCAGGCGGTGCTGCGGTTCCGGCGGGCGGTGGCCCGGGCGCGGTCGGGCGGCGGAGGGAGAGGTGCAGGCGCCGGTGCGGTGCCCGGGTTGGCGGCGGTGGCGGCGCAGGCCGGGTACGCCGACCAGGCGCACCTCACCAGGGAGGTGCGCCGGTGGTCTGGGGTGTCGCCGACGGTTCTGCTGGGCCGGGCGGCCGCGAGGCCCGGTCAGACGCCCCCGGGGGCGTCGTAGGCGCGCAGGGTGAGCAGCGCCTGGAGGGTGACGCCGGGGCGGGCCTCGGACTCGGTGCTCTCCGACCAGCGGACCCAGTGGATCGGCCAGCCGCCGTCCGACTGCTGCTCGGCGGCGAGGTGGTCGAGTCCGCGGGCGAGCTCGGCGGCGGTGAACCAGCGGCGCGCCAGGCTGTCCGGCCGGCGGGCGTAGTCGTGCGGGAGGTGGTGCTCGCCCGGAGCGTAGCCGGGGGAGACCCTGGCCTCCTCGGGGCGGTCCGGGTCGAGCAGGACGATCCGCTGCTCGTGGACCAGTGCGCCCAGGCGCGCGGCCTCCCGCCGGGCCCAGGCCGTGTCCGGGGCGGCGTCGAGGAAGCGGATCGCGGCGCCCGCCTCGTACGGGTGGGTCTCGCGGAGGTTCTCGACGGCGGTGCGGCAGAAGGCGGTGGCGGCGGTGAGCCACGGGTGGACGATGCCCCGGCGGAGCAGCGGGGCGACGATCTGGCCGGTGGACAGCAGCGCCCCGACGGGCGGTTCGCCCTCCTCGGGCACCGGCACGAAGGGTGGGTGCGGGTAGGGGCGCAGGCTCGGCAGGACGACGGGCACGCCGCCGTCGGGTGCGGCGACGCCTGCCAGCCAGTCGCAGACCGCCCGGGCGCGGGCGTAATCCAGGGCGCCGGCCTCCTCCAGGACGAGCAGCGCGGCCGGGACGGCGATGGGCTGGGCGGCCGGCCCGCGCACGTCCGGTTCGAGTCCGTAGGCGTAGCCGCCGTCGGCGGTGCGGTGGGCGTCGAGGGCGGCGAGGACGCCTGCGGGGTCACCGGTGGGGACTCCTGCGGCAACGCCGACGTGATCGCCCTCGACGCCGAACAGGTGGGCGAAGCGCCGCTGTTCGAGGACGCGGCCGGAGGTCCAGAGGTACCGGGCGGCGGCGTCGAGGCGGGCCCCGGTGAGGCGTGCGGTGCGGGTGCGGGTCATGGCTCGACCGTAGGCGGGCCGGGGGCGGCCGTCTTGAACGATTCGGACGCGGGCGCGGAGTGTCGCGGGCCGGTGCGGCGGGAGCGGGCGGTGGGTGTCAGAGCTCCTTGGCGGCCGCTCGGCGCTGCCGCTTGCCGAGCGGGGCCTGGGAGAGGTCCTCGGCCTGGGAGCGGAGGTTCTTGTGGCCGTACCCGCGTTCGTCGAGCCAGGCGCGCGCCGACTGCTCCGCGCGCTCGGTGGCGTCGAGGATGTCCTCCTCGGCCTCGCCGGTGTCCTGGTAGCGGAAGGTGAAGACGGCGCGGGCGTTCAGGTCGTAGCTGAGGTGGCCCTCGGGGGTGAAGGCGGCGAAGAGGATGTCGTGCTCGGCGGCCCTGGACTGCAGCTCGGCGTGCTGCTCCGGGGTGAGGCCGTCGAAGACGCCGCGGACGGTGATGCGGAAGGTGCGGGTGGTCATCCGGCGAGCCTAGTTCGCCGGGCGGCGGGTGGGCGAAGGGTTTTGCGGCGGTCCGGCCCCCGGGCGGCCCGCCCGGACGCAGCTGTAGGGGAGCGGGGGGAAGCCGTTGAAGCCCCGGGTGGTGTAGGCGGTGGCGTAGGCGCCGCAGGAGAGGATCCACACCGGGTCGCCCGAGGCGGCGTCGCGGGGGACGGGCACGCCGGCGCCCTCGTCGGCGTAGGCGTCGTCGCTGTCGCAGGTGGGCCCGGCGATCACGGCGGGGACGGTCACGGCGTCGGGGTGGGTGGGGAACTCCAGCCGGTAGCGCAACTCGTCCATCTCGTACAGGCCGTTGAACTTGCCGCAGCTCAGGTAGAGCCAGTGGGCCCGTTCGCCGTCGAGCTGCTGACGGTCCGTCAGTCGGGTGATGTGGGCCCGGATCGCGCCGTGGTCGGCGACCAGGTGGCGGCCCGGTTCCATCAGGAAGTCGAGCGGTACCGCGGAGACCTCGCGCAGCCGTTGCATGCCCTCCCGGATCACCGCGAACATCTTGTCGACCGGCGGGTCGAGCGGCTCGCCGCGCCGGTCCAGGACGCCGAGGGCGGGCAGGCCGCCGCCGAGGTTGACGTGGTCCAGCAGGATGCCGCGCCGGTTGGCCTCCTCGACCACCGAGGCGATCGTCTCCACGGCGTGCTGCCAGGCCTCGGAGGTGAGTTGCTGGGAGCCGACGTGCACCGAGAGCCCGGCCGGGACCAGTCCGGCGTCCCGGGCCGCCTCCAGCACCCGCAGGGCGTCCGTCGGGGAGCAGCCGAACTTCCGGCTCAGGCCCCAGAGCGCCCCCTCGCCGGTGGTGGCGAGACGGCAGAACACCCGTGCGCCCGGAGCGTGTTCGGCGATCGCGAGGACGTCGGCCAGGCTGTCGGTGGCGAAGTCGCGCACGCCGATCCGGTGGGCCTCGGCGATCTGGCGGTCGGACTTGATCGTGTTGCCGTAGTGGACCCGCTCGACCGGCACGCCGGTGCGCAGCGCCTGGACGATCTCCTGCGGTCCGGCCGCGTCGAAGCCGGAGCCCCGCGCGGCCAGGCAGTCGAGCACCTCGTCCACCGGGCAGGCCTTCATGGCGAACCGGATCTCCACGTCCGGCAGTTCGCGCCGCAGGGCGTCGTACTGGGACTCGATGCCGTCGAGGTCGTAGATGATCCGGTCGTCCTCGCCGGCGGCCAGGGCGGTGCGCAGGCGTCCGTGGTCAGGCATGGGCGGCGCTCCCGCCGGTGGTGGCCGGGTCGGGTCTTCCGGGCGTTCTCGTGCGCCGCCGCTCGACGGTGCCGCCGATGGTCGCCCGCGGGCCCGCGGCCTCCTCGTGGACCGCCGGTTCCAGGGACGGGCGTTCCGAAGCGGCTCGATACAGGTGCCCGTCGGGCTTCGGCATCACGTCACTCCAAGGTCGGGTCGGGGCGTCGGACCGGTGGGTGGTCGGACGGTCGGGCGCCCGTGCGGGGCGGGAGCGGGGCAGGGTCGAGGGGCGCGCGGGTACGGGCCGCCGGGCGGGTGCGGAGAGGGGCGGGTGCGGGTCGCCGGGCGGGTGCGGAGAAGGGCGCGGCGCAGGGCGCGCGGCGAGGGAACGGCGAGGGTGACGGCGAAGGAGGAGGCGAAGGAAACGGAGGGGGACGCGGGCCCCTGACGGGGAGTGAGGCGGCGGCTGGCTTGCTCGTCGGACAAGGAGTGCCGACAGCTGTTCCGGCCTCGTCAAACGCGTGTGACCCTACGGTGGACTAGACCAACTTCTGGTGTCAACCCTCGTCCCGGCAGCCCCGAACGGCGCTCCGCCGGTCGCCGGACGACCGGGTGTGACCTGCGGGAAAGCCGGAGGTCGGGCGGGTCGCGACCGCTCGGCGCGGCGGTCCGGCGGGCCGGGCCGCGGGTGCCCCTTCAGGTACTCGCGGCTGCCCGAAGGGGCTGGTGGCGGGGGGCGCCGACGGCGTCGCGCGGCCCCGGGCGGGGGTGCGGGCGGGCTGCCGGTCGGGAAAGTGGCGCGGGGCGTGCGGGGAGGGTGTGGAGGATGTGAGGGCCGCGGCGGAGGCGACGCGCAACGGCCGCCCGTAGAGGCAGGGTTGCCGACCCGCGCGGTGCCGGGCGGGCGGCGCCTCCGGGCCCCGCGGCGCCGACCGGACGGCGCGTCCGGGCCCGGAGTGCTGCCCGGGACGCCGCCGGGGCCGTTACCCCCTCCGGGCGGAGGAGGTGACGGCCCCGGGCCCGGCGTCGGGGATCAGAGCGCGACGGTCCGCAGGTAGGAGCCCTGGCCGCGGATCCCGGCGACGAGGAGCGTGTGCCCGCCGGGGACGACCGCCGCGGCCGAGACGCCGTCCAGGCCGAAACCGGTGAGCGTCTCGCCCGGTACGGCGGTGTCGGTCGCGGTGCTGTAGGCGAGCACCGAGGCCTGCGGCGTCCAGCTGTCCTTGAGCAGGTAGAGCCGCCCGCCGTCCGGGCTGACCGACACGTAGTGGAGGTCGGCCGGCGCGGTCGCGAAGGTGAAGACCGGCCGCGCGGTGTTGGTGAGGGTACTGATCGCGTACCCCGTGCCGGCGGAGGCCTGGATGCCCAGCGCGTACACCCGCAGGCCGTCGGGCGAGGCGGCCAGCTCCCCGGTGGCGCCGAGCCGCTCCACGGGGAGCAGCGGGGTCGGCACGGCGGTGGTGGTGTCGAGGTGCTCGACGCCGAGGTCGGTGGCGACGTACGCGGTGGCGCCGCCCGCCTGGAGTGCGAACCCGCCCACGCCGTACCCGCGCAGCGGCAGGGTCCCGGTGAAGGCGCCCGCGCCGGTGCCGAACACCAGCACCCGGCCGGGGCGGACGCCCTGGCCGTCGCCGGCCGGGCCGTTCTGCCCGGCGTAGACCTTGGAGCCGTCCGGACTCACGGCGAGACCGGTCAGCGCGCCCGGCGTCCAGTCGGCCGGGTGCTGCTGCTCGGGGGCGGGGGTGCGGGAGAGCACGGTGCCCGCCACGGTGTCCACGGCCACCAGCCGGTCCGCCACGACCACGTAGAGCCGTCGGCCGTCCTGGCTCACCACCGGCTTCCCGGCCTCGCCGTCCTCGGCCAGCGGCACTTCGGCGACGACCGCGCCGCTGCGCAGGTCCACCGTCCGCAGGACGACCGGGGTCCGGCTGCCGGACCGGTCCGCCGCCACCACGTACGCCTTGGTCCCCTCGGGGCTGACCGCGAGCCCGAGGGCCCGCCAGCCGACGGCGGTGCCGTTCGGCGCGCCCGCGGCCGGTTCGGCGACGGCCGCCCCGGCGCCGGTCCCGGTCAGCAGCAGCGCGGCGGCCACCGCCAGCGCCCCGGTCCACCGGGCTTTCCCCACAAGCGAATTCATGATTCCCCACTCTGTGGTCTAGACCTTATGGGTGGTGCGAGGAAAGGCTAGGGCACGGGAGCTGGCGCGGGGCGTCGGTTTTTGGACCTTGTTCGCACGGGGCCGGGGCGGAGGCGGGGCCGGGGCGGGGCGGGGGTCGGGCGCGGCCGGGTCCGGGCGCGGGCGTGGTCCCGTCGTTGTTCCCGGATCGGCCATAGGTTCGATCTATGAGCCCATAGATCGACACCGCCTACAGTGGCAAGGTCCGGCGGGGTTGGGTGGACGCGGAGCACCCTCGCCCGTCCGCCCCACCGGGCAGTGTGCTGTGCCCGCCGTGCCGCTCCACCCCGTCCTGTTCGTCCCCGTCCGGAGGATCGCCCCGAGATGACCCGCCCGATCCGTGTCGCGATCGTCGGAGCCGGCCCCGCCGGCATATACGCCGCCGACGCCCTGCTGAAGTCCGACGCCGCCCAGCAGCCCGGGGTCTCCATCGACCTCTTCGAGCGGATGCCCGCGCCGTTCGGTCTGATCCGGTACGGCGTGGCGCCCGACCACCCGCGGATCAAGGGCATCGTCACCGCCCTCCACAAGGTGCTCGACAAGCCCGAGGTGCGGCTGTTCGGCAACGTCGACTACCCCGGCGACCTCGCCCTCGACGACCTGCACCGGTTCTACGACGCCGTGGTCTTCTCCACCGGCGCGATGGCCGACCGGGCGCTCGACATCCCCGGCGTCGGCCTCGACGGCTCCTACGGCGCCGCCGACTTCGTCTCCTGGTACGACGGCCACCCCGACGTGCCGCGCACCTGGCCGCTGGAGGCCGAGAAGGTCGCGGTGCTCGGCGCCGGCAACGTCGCCCTGGACGTGGCCCGCATCCTCGCCAAGACCGCCGACGAGCTGCTGCCCACCGAGATCCCGCCGAACGTGTACGAGGGCCTCAAGCGCAACCGGGCCCTGGAGGTGCACGTCTTCGCCCGCCGCGGTCCCGCCCAGGCCAAGTTCAGCCCGATGGAGCTGCGCGAGCTCGACCACTCGCCCAACATCGAGGTGATCGTCGCCCCCGAGGACATCGACTACGACGAGGGCTCGATAGCCGAGCGGCGCGCCGCCAAGCACGTCGACATGGTCGCCTCGACCATCGAGAACTGGGCGATCCGGGACGTCGGCGACCGCCCGCACCGTCTCTACCTGCACTTCTTCGAGTCCCCGGTGGAGGTGCTCGGCGAGGACGGCAAGGTCGCCGGGCTGCGCACCGAGCGCACCGAGCTCGACGGCACCGGCAACGTCCGCGGCACCGGCGAGTTCACCGACTGGGACGTCCGCTCGATCTACCGGGCGATCGGGTACTACTCCGACGAGCTGCCCAAGCTGCCGTTCGACCCGGTCTCCGGCACCGTGCCGAACGCGGCCGGCCGGGTGCTCGCCGCCGACGGCTCGCACCAGGACGCGGTCTACGTGACCGGCTGGATCAAGCGCGGGCCGGTCGGCCTGATCGGGCACACCAAGGGCGACGCCAACGAGACCGTCGCCTGCCTGCTCGCCGACCAGGCCGAGGGCCGGCTGCCGGGCGCCGTCGAGCCGGACCCGGAGGCGGTCCCGGCGTACCTGCGGGAGCGCGGGGTGCGGTTCACCACCTGGCAGGGCTGGTACGAACTCGACGCCCACGAGCGCGCGCTGGGCGAGGCCGAGGGCCGGGAGCGGGTCAAGGTGGTGGAGCGGGAGGACATGCTCCGGCACAGCGGGGCGTAGTCCGGCCCGGGACCGGCCCCCGGTCGGAGTCGCAGCGGTCCTGGCCCCGGCCCGTCGACGGTGGAGACCTTCCGTCGGCGGGCCGGGGCGGCGTCGGCCTACTTGGGCATCTCGTTCCAGAGCTGGTCGACGCTCTTACCGGTGACCTGGGCCCAGATCTGGCCGGAGCCGTAGTCCCTGGTGTTCAGCAGGTACGGCAGGTCGGGCCGCCGGTAGGTCTTCGCGACGTAGTCGATGAACCTGGCGGTGGCGCTGTAGCCGCTGTCGTACCGGTCGCCCGGGGCGAGCGGATGCACGGTGCCGGGCTGGAAGTTGTAGTAGCGCACCCAGTCCGCCAGCCCCTCCTCCAGCCACCACGGGCGGCCCGGGTGGCCGAAGAACGCGACGTGCGCGGCCTCGTGCAGCAGGAAGCCGGTGTCGCCCCGGTTGTTGCGGCTGTAGTCGACGCTCGCGTGGATCTCGGGCACGGCGCCCGGCCGCGCGTCGGCGGGGTGGTCGGTGACCTGCGGGTCGAGGACGATCCGGAACCGCGGGGCGGCGGTCCACGCGCCCTTGGTGACCAGGGCGGAGATCGTCGAGTAGTAGTCCGCGATCGTCTGCTTCTGCTGCTCCAGCCACGGGCCGAGGTCCGGGGCCCGCGAGTAGTCCAGGTCGATGACCGGGCGGCCGGGGGACGGCGGGGTGGTGCCGTTGCTCCGGTCGAGGTTCCAGTTCTGCGCCGGGTCACCGGTGTTGCAGGCGGCCACCTTCGCGTTCAGGTCGGCGCCGCGGGCCAGGCAGAGGCGCGGGTCCGAGACGCTGCGCAGCAGCCAGCCCCGGCCGTCGCCCAGTGTGGTGTTGTGCAGGCTCCACCGCTGGTTGTCCGCGGCCACGTAGTTCCAGGCGCCGACGGTGTTCCGGCCCAGGTCGCGGTCGATCGCGTTGTTGGTGCCCGGCACCTTGACCGACCAGGTGCCGGCGCCCTCGTCCTTGATCGTCCAGAGCTGCTGGGCGGACGCCTCGTTCCAGTCGCGGACCACCACGTTGGACCCGTTGTCGCGGCTGTCCCACTGGAGGGCGCCGCCCGCCTTGCTGGAGACGCGGTAGTCGGCGCCGCTGACCGGCAGCGGCAGGTCGGTGGTGCTCGCGCTCGCGGTCCCGGCCCCCAGGACCGTCCCTGACACCGCGGTCGCGGCGACCAGGACCGCGGCGGCGGCCGTACGACGGTTGATCATGTCGGGTTCCCCCTCTCGGCCGGATCCCCGGTGGATCCGGCCTCCCGTCATGTCACCGCGCCGCCGCACACAGCGGGTTGACGGCCTGTTGACGGGTGTGTCGACAGGGGGCGCCGTACGGTCGGTCCGCTGTGTGCGGCGCTCAGTCCTCGGTGGGCGGGGGCGGGGCGAGGACGACCGGCCAGGCGTCCTCCCCGGCGAGCACCTGTTCCAGGGCGAGCCCGGGGCCGGCGTTGAACACGGCGGTCGCGGCGCCGGCCCGGGCGTACAGTGCCGGGTCGACCGCCGCTTCCGCGTGCAGCACCAGGGCCGCCTCGGGGAGGGCTGGCGAGCGCTCCGGGAACGCCGCCGGGTCCGCGCCGATCTGCTCCAGCGTGAACGGGTACGCGGCCACCGCGACGGTCAGGCGGTTCCCGTCCAGGGCGTGCTCCGCCCAGCCGTCGGTGGGGAGGAGGAAGAACGCGCCGTCCCCCTCGTGCCCGTACCAGCTCAGCTTGGCGACGGCGCGCTCGCCGGGCGGGCCGTCCGGATCGACGAGCAGCGCCACCACGGGCGCGTCCGGGTCGTCGGGGTTGATGCCGTTGCGGACGTAGAGCCGGGCCACGGGCGACCTCCGGTCGGGGGTGGGTGGGGTGTGCGCGTTTGCGGTCTGCGGTCTGGGGTCTGCGGGCGAATGCTAGCGGGGCCTCCGTGGGGAGGGTCGCCACGGAGTGATTGTCATGAACGCGACTTTAACGGGCCGGTCGCGTGAACGACAGGAGAACCGTGCGCTCCGGATAGTTCGCGCCGGATCGTTCGCTGCGGGGTGTTCGCTACGGATCGTTCGCTGAAGGGCGTTCGCTGCGAGGCGCTCGCTGCGGGGTGTTCGCTACGGGGCGGGCTCGCGCTTGCGTCCGCCGCGTTGTCCGTCGTGCTGTTCGAGCTGCTTCGGTCCGCCGTCGCGCGGCCGCTCCGGCAGGTGGTCCCGGACCGTCGGCGGGACGGTGCGGCGGCGGCGCGCCTCGACGAGGTGGCGGGTCAGGGCGAGGGTGCAGAGCAGGGCCAGGAGTGTGCAGACGCCCGCCCAGCCCGCCAGGGCGTGGGCGCGCAGGCCGAGCCAGGAGCCGACGCTGCCACCGAGGTAACCGAAGGTCATGTAGGCGGTGTTGAGCCGGCTGCGGGCGTCGGCCCGGAGCTCGTAGACCCGGGTCTTGTTGGCGATCATCCCGGACTGCATCGAGACGTCCAGCAGCAGCGTCCCGGCCACCAGGACGGCCAGGCCCGCCGCACCGCCCCCGCCCCCGGCCGCCAGGACCGCCGCCGCGGCGAGGGCGCCGAGCAGTCCGGCCAGGTTCACGGGGTCGGCGCCCCGGCGGTCCACCACCCGCCCGGCGATCGGCGTGCAGACCATCGTCGCCGCCCCGACCAGCGCGATCAGCCCGACCGTCTGCGCGCCGAACCCGTACGCGGGCCCGGTCAGCAGCAGCGGCAGGCAGGTCCAGACGGCGCAGAACCCGCCGAAGACCATGGCCTGGTAGAAGCCCGAGCGGCGCAACTCCGGTTCGTCGCGCAGCAGTCGGAGCGGCTCGACCAGCAGAGAACCGTACGACGGCCGGACCGCCGGGGCGACGGCGGTGACGTCCGGCAGGGCGCGGGTCAGGACGGCCGCGAGCGCCAGCGTCAGCACCCCCGCCGCCAAGTAGGGGGCGCGCCAGCCCAGGTACTCGCCGAGCGTGCCGCTGAACGTCCGCGCCAGCAGCATGCCGCCGGTGGCGCCGCTCAGCAGCGTGCCCATCACCGCCCCGCGCCGGTCGACGGGCACCAGTCCGGCCGCCATCGGCGACACCACCTGGGCGGCGACCGTGGTGGTCCCGACGGCGACGCTCGCCGCCAGCAGTACGGGCAGGCTGGGCGCGCAGCCGGCCGCCAGCAGTTCGACACCGGTGAGCCCGAGCAGGATGGTCAGCAGCCGGCGGTTGGGTATTCGGTCGCCGAGCGGAACGATCAGGAAGATGCCGATGGAGTAGCCGATCTGAGTGAACGTCACCGCCAGTGCGGCGGAACTCTCGGAGGTGTCCAGGCCGGAGGCGATCAGCGGGGTGATCGCCTGGGGGAAGTAGATCGTGCCCACGCCGACGGCGCAGGTGACGGTGAGCAGCAGGAGCAGACGGCGATTCATACCCGGAGGTTGGCCCTGCGGCGCGCCGTTGCCAACCGATGTAGCGTGGCACTTCATGGTCATCACCTTCGAGTTGGGCGTCGAGGACCTCGCGGACACCCGGTTCGCCCTCTCGCCGCTGAACGAGACCGTGCTCAGCCTGCGCGTCCTGCGCGAACCGGGCCTGTCGGCGCTGCACCTGCCCTGGCGGCGGTCCGTGCTCCGGTCGCTCGGTGAACTCGACGGCTTCGACGCGGGGTTGCTGCTCTCCCTGGTGGCCGAGCGACGTACGGTGCCGGACTTCCTCACCCCGCGTCCGGAGGCCTTCGCGCCGAGCTTCGAGGAGGAGTTGGCCGTCGTCCGCCGCACCGCCCCCGCGGTGGTCCGGCGCGACCTGCTGGACACCCACCTCCCCGACCCGCCGCCCGAGCCGCTGCGCACCGCACTCGACCGCGCCGGGGACGCGGCCGTCCGCCGGCTGCGCGACGCCCTCTGCGAACTCCTGCGGCGCTACTGGGAGATCGCGGTGCGGCCGGAGTGGCCGGGGATGCGGCTGCTGCTTGAGGCCGACATGACCTACCGCGCCCGCCGGCTCGCCCTCGGCGGCGCCCGGCTGCTCTTCGCCGACATGCACCCGTCCCTGCGCTGGCACCGGGGCGTCCTGCACATCGCCGACATGATCGGCCGGCACCATGTCCTCGCCTCCGGGCGGGGGTTGCTGCTCCTGCCGTCCGTGTTCGCGCACAAGCCGGCGCCGCCGCTCAGTCCGGACGGCGCGCCCACACTGGCGTACCCCTGCCGGGGTGTCGCGACGCTCTGGTCCCGCCCGCCCGTCGTCGAGGCCCCGGCGCTCACCGCGCTGGTCGGGGCGGCCAAGGCCCGGCTGCTCACCATGCTGGACGAGCCGCTGGCCACCGTGGAACTCGCGCGCCGGCTGCGGGTCACGCCGAGTGCCGTCTCGCAGCACCTGCGGGTGCTGCACGCCAACGGCCTGGTCGCCCGGGCCCGGGACGGGCGGCAGGTGCTCTACCGGCGGACGTCGATGGGGGACCGGCTGGCGGGTGGGGGAGGGAGTGGGGGAGGGGGCCGGGAGTAGGCGGGCGGTGGGGCGGCGGGGCGGTGGGGCGGCGGGGTGGCCGCCGCACCGCCCGGCCGGTTCAGCGCGGGGCGGGCGACGTCGAGAGCGTGGCCGGGTCGGTGTTGGCGCCGCACAGGATGACGCAGACCTTCTCGCCGTCGGCGGGGCGGTAGCCGTAGGCGTCGTCGGTGCCGGTGCCGGTGTTGTCGCTGGTGCTGTTGCTGCCGTTGTCGCCGTTGTCGCCGTTGTCGCCGTTGGCGAGCAGGGCGGCGAGGGCGGTGGCGGCGCCGTGCTCGACCAGGATCCGGCGGTCCTCCCAGAGTTCCCGGCGGGCCCGGACGATGGCCTCGTCCGGCACGAGCACCGAACGGGCGCCGGTGCCGTCCCCGTCCGGCCGGGCGGCGTCCACGGCCAGGGCGGTGGCCCGGCGGGCGCCGAGCGAGTCGCCCGCGACCGAGTCGACCGTGACGTCCACCGGCCGGCCCGCCGCGAGGGCGGCGTGCAGCGCCCGGGAGTGCTCCGGCTCGACCGCCACCGCGCGGATCCCGTGCTGCCGGGCGGCCGTGGCCACGCCCGCGAACAGCCCGCCGCCGCCGACCGCGACCAGCACGGTGTCCAGGCCGGGCACCCGCGCGTGGATCTCCTCCATCAGGGTGCCCGCGCCCGCCGCGATCAGCGGATGGTCGTAGGCGTGGCTCGCCAGCGCGCCGCTGCTCGCGGCGAACTCCTCGCAGGCCGCCAGCGCCTCGGCGTACTCCGTGCCGACCAGCCGGACGTCAGCCCCGTACGAGCGCAGCCGGGCGACCTTCACCTGCGGCGCGTTGGCCGGCAGGAACACGGTCGCCCGCACCCCCTGCCGGAGCGCGGCCCACGCGCACGCCAGCCCGGCGTTGCCGCCGGAGGCGATGGTGACGCCCGCGTCGGGCAGGGTCCCGGCCTCGCGGTGGGCACGGAGGAAGTTCTGCGCGCCGCGCGCCTTGAACGAGCCGGTGTGCTGGAGGTACTCCAGCGCCAGCCACAGCTCGGCGCCCTTGGCGTTTCCGCTGTCCCCGAGGCCCTCGGCGGGCGCGACCGCCACCGGCCGGACGTGACCGGCGATCCGCTCCGCGGCCGCCTTGATGTCGTCGTAGCCGAGCTGCTGTCGCATGGTGCCGCCTCCAGGGGTCCGCGTTCCGGTACGGCGTACCGTACGCTGTGCCGCATGCCTCGGCAATCCGCCTCCCTCGACCGTGCCACCCCCGAACGCATCGCGGTCGCCGCCCTGTCCATCGTCGACGGCCAGGGCCCGTCCGCCCTCAGCTTCCGGACGCTCGCGGCCCACCTGGACATCTCCGTGGCCTCGCTCCAGCGCCGTTGCACCGACCTGGCGGGACTGCTCGACCTGGTCACCGACCACCTCGCCGAACGGCTCCCGCGCATCGCGCCCGGCACCGCCTGGGCCGACGCCACCGAGACCCGGTTCACCGCGCTGTACCGGCTGCTGATCGCCCACCCCGGGCTCGTCGCCCTGCGCGGCAGCCGTCCCTGGCTGGGCCGGAACCTGCTGGCCCGGCTGGTGGAACCGCAGCTCGCCGACAGCATGGCGGCCGGGATGACCGCCGAGGAGGCGATCACCGCGTACCGGCGGATGTACCTGCTCACCCTCGGCAGCGCGAGTTTCGTCGACCACCGCGACCCTGCCGCCACCCGGGCCGCGACCCGCACCGCGCTGGCCGCGCTCGATCCGGAGACCTATCCGGTGCTGAGCGGCCGGCTCGCCGAGATCGTGCCTGTGGTGACCGACCACGAGGTGTACTACGGGGCGCTGCGCCAGCTGATCCGCGCCGCGGTGCCCCCGTCGGCCGTGTCCTCGCAGGTCGTTCCCCCGTCGGCTGTGTCCTCGCCGGCGGCGCCCGGCGGCTGACCGTTGCCCGGAAGGGCAGTGCTGTTCTTCCCCCGCGGGCCTTCCTGTCGCCGCCCCGGTCGTGGTGCGGCGCCTGCCGATCCGGCGCGCGCGGGCATTCCGCGCGTCGGCCCGCCTCCCGCCGTCCGTACGGGTGCCCCGCCCGATCTGCCCGATCTGCGCGCCGGGCTGCCTGAACGGTGCCGGACCTGGGAATATCCTCTGAATCCGTACGAGAACGAAGAACTAAGGGTGGGCGACATGATCGGTGCGGTGCTGATCGGGATCCTGGCGCTCGTCGTCGGGGGCTGTGTCTGCGTGGTGTGGGCCGACCGCGGCGGTCCCCGGTGGACTCGCGCCGTGGCGGCGGCCACCGTCGGTGCGGGTGGGCTGGTGCGGAGGTACCAGAAGGCCCAGAGCCGGAAGGGCAACAGCGGTCCCGAGACCCTCGGCGGCGACACGGGGCAGGCGGGGTAGGTACCGGGCCGTCGGTCCCGGCGCATGGGCTTTCACGGGTGCCCCCTGCCGATCGGCAGGGGGCACCCGTGCGTCGGGCGAGGCGGAAATGTGCCGATCGGTACAGGCGGAAGAGGGTGGGGGAACGGCAGGCTGAGGGACGTCGGGCTGCCGGTGGGGCGGCCCGGGAATCGAGGTCCCGTGGTCGACCGCCTCCCCCGGCAGCTTGTGGGCGCCGAGCTGCTGCGCCGCCTGCTTCCCGCAGCCGTCCGTGCGTTGCTGCGCACCGTTGCCGTCGTCGTCGTTGCCGCTGTTCGCCGCGTGGGCCGTCCGCCGGTGCGGCGCCGCCGGGTGCTCAGCGCACGCGACCGTCCCAGCGCCATTCACCCGCCGGGCGGCGGGGGCGGTCCGGCAGCGCGGTCCGGCCGGTGCACCAGAGCAGGGTGTCCGTGCCGCCGTGGCCGGGCGGGGCCTCCGGGAAGAGCCGGGCCACCGCCGGGGCGGCGAGCCGGTCCACCGGTGGCCGGTCGAGGTGGAACGCCCCGGCCAGGTCCCATCCGTGGACCAGCAGTTCCACGATCCCCATCGCGGCGAAGCCCGGACCGTCCGAGTGGCCCCAGGGGTGCCAGGCCCGGGTCTCCGGCGGCGCCGAGCGGACGGTGGCCGCCAGCAACTCGGCGGCGATGCGCAGCCCCTCCAGGCAGTGGGGCATCGGGGCGGCCGGGTCCAGCGAGCCGAACAGGGTGATGTACCGATCGGTGGGCCGTGCGGTCAGCAGGCCCGCGTAGCCGAGTACGCCCAGCGCGAGGTGGTCCAGGGTGGCCCGGGCGGTCCAGTCGCTTCCGTCGGGTCGCCGTGACCAGTCGGCGTCGGCCGCCCGTTCCAGGACGGCCGTGGTCACGTCGGCGGCCTCGACGACCAGTGCGGCCCAGTCGGTCGCGGACAGGGCATCAGGTACGGAGGCGGAGGAAGGGGTGGGGGTGGGGGCGGTGGGGGAGGGGGAGGGGGAGAGGACACCTGTACCGGCACCGGCAGGGCGGACGACGGAAGGAGCACTCACTTGGCGATCACCTCGATCAGGCGCGCGTAGCTGTCGCCACCGTGTCCGGCCGCGACGGCCCGGCGGACGTGGTCGGCGAAGACCTCCGGCAGGGTCGTGTCGACGCCGCGGGCCCGGCTCGCGTGCAACAGGTGCTCCATCGCGGCCAGATGGACGTCCAGGCTGGCATCGTCCCCCGGGAAGGTCCGGGTGTCGGTCTGAGCGGCGTACCGGTCGACGAAGCCGGCGACGGCGCCCGACAGCCAGCGGGTGGCGACCGGGGTGAAGTCCGCCGCGCGGACGCCGTCCGCGCCGACCAGGGCGACGCCGTGCAGCCAGCCGCTGAGGGCGGACCACATCAGGCCGAGCAGTGCCGTGTCGTACAGTCCGGCGATCCCGGCGTCCGGTCCGAGGTCGACCGGCTCACCGAGAGCGGCGAGCACGGTCCGGTGGCGGGCCAGGACCTCGGGGGCGCCGCTGTAGAGCACCGTCGCGTCCGGGCCGCCTATGCCGGGCGGGGTGATCATGATCGCGCCGTCCAGGTAGTCCAGGCCGATATCGGCGGCCCGGTCGGCGAACGCGCGGGCCTGCTCGGGCGAGCCGGAGGTCAGATTGACCAGAGTCCGGCCGCTCAGCAGCGCCTCCTGGCCGGACAGTACGGCGGTCAGCGCGTCGTAGTCGAGCACGCAGGCGACGATCGGGCCGCCGGCCGTGATCGCGGCCTCCGGCGAGGGGGCCGCGACGGCACCACGCCCGACCAGCGGCTCCGCCTTGCCCGGCGTCCGGTTCCAGACGGTGGTCGGGTGTCCGGCGGCGAGGAAGGCCTCGGCCAGCGCGGTGCCCATCGCACCCAGGCCGAGGACGGTCACGGGTGCGGGGGCGGGGGCGGGGGCGGTCCCGCCCGGCGCCGTGTCGGCCTGGGCCTCGGGCCGGGCCTCGTGCGGCTCTTCGTGCGTCATGGGGTTGTCTCCCGTTCAGGGCGCTCGTTCGCGCTCGTTCGTGTGGGTGCCGGAGTGACGTGGTCCTTGATCGGCAAGACCCACGCTTCCAGCGCCGGGGGAGCGCCGACAGTGGCAGGATTGCCCTTCGTCGAACTGTTCCTGCCAGAGAGGTGCCGCCGATGGTCACCCGGGTCTCCGCTGCCCCTGGCCCTGCCCCCGCTCCCGGCACGGTCGCCGTCGCCGTCGTCGACCACGCCGAGATCCCGCTCTGGGACATGTACGAACTCGGCATGGCCTGCGCGGTGTTCGGCATCCCGCAGCCCGACCTCGCCGACCGCTGGTACGAGCTGCGCCTGTGCGCCGAGACGCCGGACGCGCCGCCATCGGCCCGCGCGCCGGGCGGCTTCGGCCTCTCCCTGCGGGCCGAGTACGGCTGGGACGCCCTCGCCGACGCCGACACCGTGGTCGTCACCTCCGTGCCGGACGCCTGCGTGACCGGCGAGCGCGAGATCCCGCCCGCGCTGGTGGCCGAACTCCGGCGGGCCGCGGCGGCGGGAGCGCGCATGGTGTCGCTGTGCACGGGCGCGTTCGCGCTCGCCGCCGCCGGCCTGCTGGACGGACGGCGGGCCACCGCGCACTGGTCGCACACCGCTGAGCTGGCCCGCCGGTACCCGGCCGTCACCGTGGACGACGGCGTGCTCTACGTCGACGAGGGCTCGGTGCTCACCAGTGCCGGTGTCGCCGCCGGGCTGGACCTGTGCCTGCACATCGTCCGGCGCGACCTCGGCGCCCACGTCGCCAACCAGCTGGCCCGCAAACTCGTGGTGCCCGCCCACCGGCCGGGCGGGCAGGCCCAGTTCGTCGACCTCGCGGTCCCGGTGGCCGACGACGACAGCCTGGCCCCGGTCCTCTCCTGGGCCACGGAGAACCTCGAACAGCCGATCACCGTCGACGAGTTGGCCCGTCGGGCACGGATGAGTCCGCGGACCTTCTTCCGCCGCCTCCAGGCCGCCACTGGCACCACACCCCTCCAGTGGCTCCTGAACCAGCGCCTCGCCCGCGCGCAGTCGCTCCTCGAAGCGACCGACCTCCCGGTGGAACGGATCGGCGAACGCAGCGGCCTCGGCAGCGCCACCAACCTGCGCCGCCACTTCACCGCCCGCGTCGGCGTCACGCCCACCGACTACCGCCGCGCGTTCCGCTCACCGGCCGCCCCGGCGTGACGCCGCGCGCGGTGCCGTGCCGTGTCGCCCTCGGCCCGCGACCTCAGCGGTTGCCCTGGACGCGCTCGACCCGGACGACGATCGTCCGCCAGAGCCACCCCACCGAGAGCGGCAGCGACACCAGCCCGAGGCCGACGGCGCCGCGCATCCGGTTGCCCGCCACATCGTCGCAGTCACCGGTGGTCCGAGAGCCGGAGAAGGCGTCGTGGAACACCGGAGAACCGCAGTGCACCGTCGTGCCGTTCCGGTACTCGTGCGAGGCCGGGACGAAGGCCAGCCCGATCGCCCACAACCAGGCGGCCAGCGCCAGCAGCCCCAGCGCGTGCACCCCCCACCCCCGCGAACGCTCGGCGCGCCGCCACGCCCGCGCGTCACGTTCCCTCAAGTACTCCCCGACGTCCATACCGTTCCCCCACTCCGATGCGATCGACGGTCGGGGGAGAGCATCCCAGGCCGCGTCAGGTCGCTTCGCTCGCCCCCTGCCTTTCCCGCCTGCCTTCCCCCCTTGCCCTCCCCCTTCATTGCGCCGGAAGTCGGCGTCACCGACTTCCCACTCCGTGACGGCGGTCGGCCGTGACGCCAGTACCGGGGGCTCGTTGCGCCGGGCGTGAAGACGACCCGCGCCCTCGCCCTCCTCGCGACCACGCTGCTCACCACCGGCCTCGCGAGCGCCACCGCCCCCATCGGCAACGCCGCCACCCCACCTGCCACCGTCCGCGCCCCGGGGACGAGTGCCCCGGGGACGAGCGCCCTGGGAACGAGCCTGCGCCTCACCGTCGCCCACGGTGAGACCCCCTCCAGCGGAACGCCCCGCACCGTCACCCTCGAATGCCCGCCCTACGGCGGCACCGCCACCACCCACCCCGACCCGGTCACCGCCTGCCGTCTGGTGGACTCCGTGAACGGGGACCTCGACCGGCTCGACGTCGACCCGGGCGTCTGCACCGACCAGTACGACCCCTACACCGCCACCGCCTCCGGCAGCTACCGGGGCCACCCGCTCTCCTTCCGGCACACCTACGGCAACCACTGCGTCCTGCTCCGCACCGCCGGCGCCGTTTTCGACTTCTGAACCTCTGGGGCCCGGTGCCCTTGCGACCCGACGCCCTGCCGGCCCGTTCGAGAACGGCGATTCGAGAACTCCGAAGGGTGAGTCCGGCTGCCCGCTACGGCGTTCCGTAGCGGGCAGCGAGCGCTCGGACGGTGGCGGCGATGCGGTCCCGGAGCTCCGCCGGGGCCAGCACCTCGATCTCGGTACCCAGGCGGAGGAACTCCCCGTGCGCGTGCTCGACCGACTCGATCGGCACCCGCGCCTCCGTCCATTCATCACCACCCGAACGTGTGAGGCCGAGACGCCGCGCGCCCTCCGCCGTCACCCGGACGAGTGCCTCCCCGGTGTGCAGCCGGGCCCGGAAGTCGGCCACGTACGCGCGCCAGTGGGCGGCGAGGTCGAACCCGGCGGGCGGCGTGGTGATGGGTTCCTCCGCCAGGAGGCGCAGGCCGAGGATCTGGTCGACGCGGTACGTCCGCAGCCCGGACGCCCCGCCCGCGACCAGGTACCAGCGCCCGGCCTTCAGCACCAGGCCGTACGGTTCGACCCGCCGCTCGATCTCCTCCGGCGCCCGCCAGCGCCGGTAGCGCAGCAGCACCGCCCGTCGCTCCCACACGGCGGTGGCGACGGCCCCGAGGTGCGGGTGCGGCGCACGGTCGGCGTCGCCGTACCAGCCGGGCGCGTCGAGCAGGAAGCGCTGCCGGATTCGTCCGGCGTGCTCCCGGAGGGCTTCGGGGAGCGCCGCGTCCAGCTTCAGCCGAGCGGTGGTGAGGGCTTCCCCGAGCCCGAGTTGGGCGGCGGCCTCGGGCAGCGCGGCGAGGAAGGCGGCCTGCGCCTCGTCCCCGGTGAGCCCGGTGAGGCGGGTCCGGTAGCCGTCGAGCAGCCGGTAGCCGCCCGCGTGCCCGGCGTCCCCGTACAGCGGGATCCCGGCGGCGGCGAGGGCCTCGACGTCCCGGTAGACGGTCCGGACGGAGACCTCCAGCTCCTCGGCGAGCTGCCGGGCGGTCATCCGGCCCCGGTTCTGGAGCAGGAGCAGCAGGGTGACGAGTCGGCTCGCGCGCATGGCGTCGAGTATCCGCGACTTCACTGACAGAAGATGTCAGTGGAACGCCCCTAGCCTGCGGCGCATGAACGATTTCGACTTCCTCCACGGCTCCTGGGACGTGGCCAACCGCCGCCTCACCGTACCGCTGACCCCCGGCTCCGAGGTGTGGGAGGAGTTCCCGGGGCGGTCGGTGGTCCGGCCGCTGTTCGAGGGCGCCGGCAACATCGACGAGATCACCTTCCCCACCCTCGGCGGCCGCCGGGGCGTGACCCTGCGGCTGTTCGACCGGGAGGCCGGGCAGTGGTCGATCTACTGGTCCAGCAGCCGGACCGGCCGGCTCGACCCGCCCGTGAGCGGCGGTTTCGCGGGGGAGCGGGGGGACTTCTACGGCGACGACACCTACGAGGGGCGGCCGATCCGGGTGCACTTCACCTGGCACCGGCTCGGCCCGGACGCGGCGCGCTGGGAGCAGGAGTTCTCGGTGGACGGGGGAGTGACGTGGGAGCTCAACTGGGTCATGAACTTCACCCGCACCGGCCCGGCGACGGCCGGCCTGTGAACACTCTTCGTGTTGTCGAACTCCGCCGCTACACCCTGCACCCGGGCGCGCGGGACACCCTGATCGAGCTGTTCGAGCGCGAGTTCGTCACCGGACAGGAGGCGGTCGGGATCGCGGTGGGCGGCCGCTTCCGCGACCTGGACGGCCCGGACCGCTTCGTCTGGATGCGGTCCTTCCCCGACATGGCGAGCCGTCGGCGCTCCCTGGAGGCGTTCTACGGGGGCCCGGTGTGGCGTCGGCACCGCGACGCGGCGAACGCGACCATGCTCGACAGCGACGACGTGTTCCTGCTGCGGGGCCCGGGCTTCGCCGTCGTGGACGCGGAGGTGGCCATCACCGTCTGCCACCCCGAGGCCGAGGCCGCCTTCGACGCGTACGCCGCCCGGCACCTGGGCCCGTCCCACGCCCTCCACCGCACCGAGCACGCGCCGAACGACTTCCCGGCCCTCCCCGTCCGCGAGGGCGAGGACGTCCGGGTGTGGTTCAACGGCCCTGCCGAGGCGCCCCCGTGGCCGTCGGAGCGGCTGCGCCTGGCGCGGGTATGACACGACGGCGGAGTGGGAAGTCGGTGGATCCGACTTCCCACTCCGCCGTTTGTTGCTTCATCAGACCGTGAAGTTGGGAGCCTGCGCCTCGATCGCCTTGACGAAGGCGGCCCACTCGGCACGGTCGAAGGCGAGGTGCGGCCGCTCGGGGTTCTTGTCGTCGCCGACCCAGACGTCCCCGTTGGGGAAGCGAGCGACGATCACACAGTTGCCGTTGCTCTCCCCGGAGAAGGGAGACTTGGACCAGGCCGCCTCGACGGGACTGTGGTCGTAGGGGTCGTGCTTCTCGCTCACGTGATCTCTTCCAACTTGCGTTCAAGGGCACTGATGGTGTCGGCAGGCGACAGGGCGAACCGCTTCAAGCGGCTGAAAGCCCGCTCGGCTCGTCGAACATCTCGTCCCGATCTACGCGGGAGCATACCGCCGACGGCCTCGGTGAAGACAAAGCCGCCATCCGGCTCATCGGGGAACCGCAGAAGCGTGAGTCCTGAGACGAGGATGCCAGGTCTCCCTGCGCTCAGCGGCACCATCCGGACTGTCACATTGGGGTATTCGGAGACCTTGAGGACGTGGCGGATCTGCTCGGCGAGGATCTCCTCATCGCCGGCTACCAGGAGTGCGACCTCGCCGAAGTAGACCTCCAGGTCGAGCCGGGGCTCATCAGTGAGGCGACGTTGGCGCAGTATCCGGATCTCGGCCGCAGCCTCGTTCTGATCCTCACTCAGGCCGTCGAGACCGGCAGAGATCATCTCGCGCGCATAGTCCGGTGTCTGCAGGAGTCCCGGGAAGGCGGAGTGGTAGTAGTCGAGCATGTGTGTGGCCGCGGCTTCGAGGCCGAGGAACTCGCCGAACGCTGCGCTGATCGTTTCGGCGAACTCGTGGTCCTGCCACCAGTTCCGGTCCGGCCCGTCGCCAATGAGGTCCTCGATCTCAGTGCGGTCAGTGCCGGTGATGCCGCAGTGATCGAGCAACCGATTGAGGTCGGCTGCGTCGACAGGGACCTTTCCGTGCTCGACTCTGCTCAGGCGACCAGGGTTCCAGCCCTTCAGACCCCTCGTCATGTCGATCTGGGTCTTGTTGTTCTCCACTCGCCAGGCGCGCAACTCCTCCCCGAGTCGGATCCTCCGGAGCGTGGACCTGTCCATGGACAAGAGGCTGTCCCTCCCTGTAGGCGTTCGCCACCAGTCTGTCCATGAGGGCGGCGTGGCTCAAGCCGGACTCATGATCAACTAATTTATTTTTAGCTTTCCTAGTTCGGGTTGCAAATTCGATTCAGGTTGCCCCACACTCAACGTGACCGACCGGACACGCTCCTGAAGGGGCTCCTCCATGTCCACTCCGGGTATGCCTGCCTTCCGCTCTTGGGAGGCCCAACTCGCCGATCACAGCACCTCGGTGCGCACCGCGCGCCGGGGGATCCGTGACCAACTGACCTCCTGGGGGTGGTCGGGCGAACGGGTTGACGACCTCGTCCTCATCGCCTCCGAACTGGTCACCAACGCCGTCGTCCACGCCTGCGCCGGGCACGGCGAAGTCCGGCTCCACCTCCAGGAGTTCGACGGTGACTGCCGGCTCGAAGTCTGGGACCCCCGGCACGACCTCCCGCTCCACTCCCGCACACCGCGCCGCTTCAGCGAATGCGGGCGCGGCATCGACCTGGTCCGCCAACTCGCCTTCGACTTCGGGGTCGTCACCCGCAAGGGGGCCGGAAAGCGGGTCTGGGTCCGGATGTTGCTCGACCCCACCGCCACTCCACCACCACCGCTCACCGGTTGAACTCCCGAGGACCCGACCCCATGCACCCCGCCGCCATCGCCTTCCAGGATCCGGCCCGCCTGCACGCGCGCTGCGAGATCGCCGGCGTCCGCCGGTTCACCCTCCGACCGGGGTACGAGACCACCGTCGTCGTCCCGGACGAGGTCTGGGAACCGCTCCCGGACGGGTATCCGGAGCGGTTCGCGCCGAGCGTCTTCACCCGGGACGGCGGTCTCGTCGAACTCTTCCGTCTGCCCGACACCGTCTTCGACGTCCCGACCGCCACCGCCCTCGTCGAGATGCTCGGCGACCCCTTCCCGGTCACCCTGGGTGAAACCACCGACCCACCCGGGCTCGCCTCCACCCACACCCATCCCGACACCGGCCTCCGGCTCGGCCTGCACGTCGACAACCACCAGCCCCTCCCGTACCCCTCCCGCGAGACCGCCCGCCGACGCCTCTGCGTGAACCTCGGCCCGGGGAGTCGGCACCTCCTCCTCGCCACCACGGACATCAAATCCGTCTGCCGCACCGTCCACGCCGACTACGCGACCCGCACCCCGAGCACCGCCGACCTGCGCCTCTACGTCACTCTCCGCAGGCCCGTGCACGCCCTCCGGCTGCGCATCGACCCGGGGGAGGGGTGGATCGCACCGACCGCCGTCCTCCCGTACGACGAGTCGACGGCCGACCTGCCGCTCCCCTCCGTGATCGCCTCCTGGCTCGGCCACTGGCACCGCGGCCTCTTCCCGCCCCTGATCTGATCCCCCTCTGATCCCCCTCCCTCCCCTTCTGTGTCAGGCTGGAGGGTGCACGACCGAGGTCGGGAGGCTCTCGATGGCCGAGATCAGGGTGAACGGCGTGTCGCTGTACTACGAGACCCGGGGCGCCGGGCCGGGAGTGGTGCTGGTGCACGGTTCCTGGACGGACGCCGACAGCTGGGTACGGGTACTGCCGGGGCTCGCGGAGGAGACCACCGTCGTCTCCTACGACCGCCGCGGACACAGCCGCAGCGAGGACCTCCTCACCCAGGGTTCCGTCTACGAGGACGCCGCCGACCTCGCCGGCCTCATCGTCGGCCTCGGCCTGGCACCCGCCTACGTCTGCGGCGACTCCTACGGCGGCCTGATCGCCCTCCGCCTCGCCGCCGCCCGCCCCGACCTGCTGCGCGGCGTGACCGTCCACGAACCGCCCGCGACCGGCATCCTCCTCGCCGACCCGGAACTCCGCCCCCTCGGCGTCGCCTTCTCCGAACGGATCTCGGAGGTCCGCGAACTCCTCGAACAGGCCGAATCGGCGGCCGCGGCCGAGCTCTACGCCAACACCATCGCCTTCGGCCCGGGCGCCTGGGAACAACTCCCCGCCCCCGTCCGCCACACCTGCGTCCGCAACGCCCCGACCTACCTCGACGAACTCCGTGACCCGGACGCCCTCGACCTCGACCTCACCGCCCTCAACCGCTTCACCGAACGCGTCCTCCTCACCCAGAGCGACGACAGCGCCCCCATGTACGGCGAGATCCTCGACCTGATCGACCTCTCCCTCCCCAAACCCGAACGCCACGTCTACCCCCACGCCGGCCACGCCCCCCACCTCTCCGAACCCGAACGCTGGGTCCGCACCACCCTCCCCCACGCCCTCGGGTGAGCATCCCGCTCCGCCCGGGGGAGCCGCGGCAGTGCCCGACCCCGGGCGGAGGTCACGAGAGGTGACGGATGCTCAACGAGTCACCGGGTAGGAGTCAGTCGGCGGCTCGTTGGGCGGCGAAGCGCTCGGCGGCGTCCGCGAGCCCGCGCATGCGCCAGGCGTTCTCGCCATCGTGGTGGTCGGCGATGGCCCTCCGGGCGGTGTCGAGGTCGCGGTCGAGCAGCTCGCAGACGAGCACCAGGTAGTCGGCGGTCGCCATGTGCTGCGCGGAGGTGTGCCGCAGGACGGCGTCCACGCCCTCCTCCGCCAGTACCGGCCGCAGTTCATCTATCAGCGGTGCCAGCCAGTGGGCGCGCAGCGCGTACTCGGTGCGTCCGGCGAAGGTGGTGCCGAGGGCGGCGAGCAGCTGCGCCGGGTACTCCTCGACCGGCTCGGCGAACTGCGGGTGGTCCTTGGCGAACTCGTCCCAGTCGACGTCGAGTTCGCCGATGTGGTGCGGCAGGACCGGCGATCGGGACCACCCGGAGTCCTCGTCGGCCTGGGCGAAGACGGCGCGCAGCAGGTCGTAGGGCACCTCGGTGGTGCGGGAGAGCAGGACGGCGTCGTAGAGGTCCTTGCCCTGGGGGTGGTTGTCGGAGACCAGCCAGAGGATCTTCCAGGCCAGCGAGAGCTGGGGCGTCGCGGTGAGCAGCGGGCCGGTGACGCCGGGGAGTCGGTACGACTGCGGTTCGACGGGCAGGTGCTCGGTGAAGACGAAGTCGAGCTGGACAGTGCCGCCCGGCACGCCGGGCGCCGTCCAGGGCAGGACGAGCCTGCGACCGGGGATGCGGCTGTAGGTCCAGATCTCGTCGCTGAGCGCCTGGTCGGCGTGCAGGCGCACCCCTGTCCGCTGCTCGTCGCCGCCCGTTGCGGAGAGGTGGTCGGCGGCGGTGGCGAGTTCGTTCAGCATGCGGTCGGTGCGGGGGTCCTCCAGTTGCCAGTCGACGGGGCGGACCACGAAGTCCAGGTCCCCGGGCTCGCGGGCCGGCTCGCCGTACCAGGCGCGCAGCAGGACGCTGCCGCGCAGCACCAGATGCTCGGCCCACGGGGAGGCGGCGACGGCGGACAGCACCGTGTCGAGGGCGGTCCTGCGGGCGGCGAGCCAGTGCCGGGCGAGGTCCGGGTCGGTGAAGGCGGGTTCGCTCGGGCGCAGGGCCCGGCTGTACCCGGCGAGGGCAGGGTCGAAGACGGGCTGCTGGGTGACCGCGTGGTCGTCGATGGGGTGGACGCTGCGGGGCAGGTCGCGGTCTTCGCGGACCTCCTCGCTCGGGGGCGTGCGGGGCAGCCGCACGCCCTGCCAGGGCCCGTACTCCAACTCTGCCCACTGGGTGGACGGCGCGGACAGGTCGTCGGTCATCGCGGATCTCCTTCTCGTGCTGCTGCTTCTGCTGCTTCTGCTGTTTCTGCTCCCGCGGTCGCTGCTTCGCGGGGCCCGGCCGGGTGGTCGTGCTCGGTGATCCAGCCCGCGTCCAGGGTCTCGTCGCTGTCGACGGCGACGAACTCTCGTTCTGCCGACAGCACGCGGTGCCCGGCGGTGGCGAGGTCCGCGAGCAGCGCGTCCAGGCGCCGGCCGGCGGTGGCCAGGCCGACCTGGCGGCACCGCTGGGTGACGAACCATTCGCGATGGCCGTCCTTGCGCGTGCGGCGGGGGTTGTGCGAGAGGTGGGCATCGTGCCGCACAGCGAGGGCGGCCAGGGCGGCCAGGCTGGCCAGGGCGGTGTGAGCGGGGCTGTCGGCAGAGGCCGGGCCGACGGGTGTCGCGGGCGGCAGGCACAGCTTGAGGTGGTGTTCGAAGTACCGGCTCGTCCCGTGCGTCGCGGCGTCGCCGTCCGTTGCGGGGACGCCCTCGGCCCACGGCGTGGCCTCGATCTTGGTGCGCAGGACGGCGAATCCGGCCTGTGCCAACTGCTCGGCGGTGCGGGCGGTCGCCGCGGCGGTCTCCTCCAGCGTGCCGCGGGCGCGCAGGGTGAGCATCGGCTGGGAGGGCATCGTGCCCCGGGCCAGCAGGATGTGGGTGAACTTCAGGCCGTGGTCGGCGGCCCACGCGGCCAGCGCCTCGGCGGCGCCGGGCCCCACGGTCAGGTGCACCTCGAACTCACCCCGCAGGCCGGGCAGGTCCGACGGGTCGTTGGGGCGCTGGTCAGGACAGGTGGCGAGCATGGGCAGCATGCTGGCAGTCCCCTGTGACAACACCCCGTGGGGGCCTGCCCGGTGGCCGGTGCCCGGTGCCCGGTGCTCTGTGCCTGGCTGCTTCCGCTCCGCGCCGACGGGCTCGTCCGTGCACCACCGGGGCCGGTCCGCGCACGGGCCGTTCCGCCGGGCCTTCCCCGGGCAGTCCGCCCCTCGTGTCCCGGAGTCCCGGAACGTGCCCCCGAGTGAGGAGGATCACCCGTGGGGGCGGTACGGCGGGGCGAGGCGGCCCCAGGGCCCGGCAGGACTGGACGGGGGCCGCGGCGGCACGGGCACAGGGCCCGTCCGCTTCGGGACCTTGGTCACGAATTCGCCCGACCTTCGGCCCGGTGGCACCCCCTCCCCGCCCGGGCAACCGTTGACGGTCGCCCGGTGTGACCGGGCGACGGCACCACCCGCCGGGCGGTGCCGATCCCTGCCGTCTACCCGGCGCACACCGTGCGGGAGTACATCGTGCGCTCCGGAGGACCCGAAGACCCATGTCCAGCACCATCGACAACGCCCCGTATACCGCCTTCCACCGCAGACTGGCCCTGGCCTGCTCCGGTGGGCCGCTGCTCGACGGTTACATCCTGAGCATCGTCGGCGTCGCCCTCATCGGGATGCGCCCCGAACTCGGCCTCTCCACCGCCGAGGTCAGCCTGATCGGCGCCGCCGCGCTGGTCGGCATGTTCGTCGGAGGCGCGCTCTTCGGCGTGCTGACCGACCGCATCGGCCGGGAGGTGATGTACACCGCCGACCTGCTCGTCATGGTCGCCTGCTCGGTGCTCTCCTTCTGGGTGGACACGGTGTGGGCGATCGCCCTGCTGCGCTTCGTGCTCGGCATGGCCGTCGCCGCCGACTACCCCATCGCGACCTCGCTGCTCGCCGAGTGGCTGCCGGCCAAACACCGCGGGCGGCTGCTCGGTCAGCAGATCGTCGCCTGGTACGCCGGCTCCGTCCTCGCTTACGTGACCGGCTACGCCTTCCTGCGCCTGGCCGGCCCCGGCAGCTGGCGCTGGATGCTGGCCAGCTCCACCGTGCTGTGCGTCGTCTTCCTGGTGATCCGCCGCGGCTCGCCGGAGTCCCCGCGCTGGCTGGCCGCCAACGGGCGGGTCGGTGACGCCGTGCGCGTGGTCGAGAAGCACCTCGGCGTGCGGGTCGACGGCCGGGAGCTGATGCCCGACCCCGCACAGCCCGCCGGGCCCGGCGGGCTGCGCCTGCTGATGACCCCGCCCTACCGGCGCCGCACCCTCTTCTGCGGCCTGTTCTTCCTCTGCCAGGTCGGCCCGCTCTTCGCGATGCTCACCTTCGGCCCGCAGATCCTCTCGTCCTTCGGCATGCCGGGCGGCACCGTGATGGAAACCCTTGGTACCGGCCTGATCAGCGTGGTCTTCCTACTCGGCTGCTACCCGGCGCTGCGCCTGATCGACACCCGGGGCCGACGGCCGGTGATCATCTGGTCGTTCGCCCTGATGACCGTCCCGCTCGCCCTGCTCGGGGTGTGGCCCACCGCCCCCGCCGCCGTCGCGCTCACCGCGCTGTGCGCCTACGCCTTCCTGTGCGGCGGACCGAACGTGCTCGACTGGACCTACCCCAACGAGCTGTTCCCCACCGAGATCCGCGCCACCGCCGTCGGCGTCGCCACCTCGGTGAGCCGGATCGGCGCGGCCGTCGGCACCTACCTGCTGCCGCTGTCCCTGACCGGGCTCGGCACCGGGCCGACGATGCTGATCGCGGCCGGGACGACGGCCCTCGGTCTGCTGGTGTGCGTGCTGTGGGCCGAGGAGACCCGCGGCACCGCCCTGGGCGCGGCCCCGGCCGCAACCGAGCCGACGGCCGCCGCCGCGGCGACGGGTGCCCGGAAGGGCGTCCCGGCGCAGCGCGTGGCGCAGTCCGTGCGCTGACGTCCGGGCCCTCGTCCGCGGACGTGCGGTTCCGAGGGACGCTGTCCGGGCTGCCGTCACTCACGTCCGAGTGACGGCAGCCCGGAGGGAACCAGGCGCATGAACTCACCCTGGCCGGCTGGCACGACAACATCCGCCGGCACGTCAGTCAGGCATGCGCAACCGAATGGGCTGACCGTCCTCGGAGGGGCGTCCGGAACCGAAGTCGGTCGCCGACAGCTGGAGCGACGGAGTGGGCCGGAACAAGGGAACCACCACGACGCGCCCGACGTACGAACAGACCCACTCATCGCGGTTCCCCGAGTCGGCTCCCTCGCCGGTGACAGTCGCTCTCAGCAGCCAGCCCGGGCCGTCACACCCGAGCATGCGGATGCTCTGCAGCCCCCGGGAACCCGCCTCCTGCTGTACCGGGACATCACACCTGAGTTCGACACCGGCGCGACCGGCCCACTCCCGGACCTCACCCCCAGGTCGCGAACCCGCCGCGCGAGGATCTGGCGTGCCCTGGCCCACGCACCGTCCCGGGTCGTGTGGAAGGCCTGGAGCTGTATCCCCGTCGCTCCCCGGAGGACGACGGCTTCCAGCAGGTCCGAGGACCCTACGCCCTCGTTCAGCTGGATCTTCACGCCCGGCTCTCGGGGGATCCGGAGGCCACCGAGGTCGATGAGGTCGAGCTCCTGCCAGCCCGTTTCGCCGGCGTCCCACGGTCCGATCTCCATACCCCGCTCGACCGGCCTGAACGGATCCTCCGCGCGGACGAAGTCGCTCGCGATTTCCTCCGCGGCCCTGAACAGACGGTCGAGATCCTCTCCTCGGATGTCCTCCGCGTCGGTCAGCGCCACGAGGACCGCGACGATGCCCAGCAACGAGAACAGCCCAGTCGGCCGACCGGCCTCGGCGGCGCGCAGATCGCCTGTCAGTGCGGAGACCATGGTCGCCACCTCACCCGCCTCGAGGCCCTGCGCCGTTACGGCAGGCGCGTCGACCCGGCTCACCGTCCTCTTCCCGATGCCTTTGCGGGCGATGCGGACGCCGATCCGTTTGCCGCGCAGCCATTTTCGCAGGTGAGGAGCGTCGTAGGCTTTGTCCGCGTGTAGGCGTCCGGGCTTGCGGTAGCGGTCTCCCTGGGCGGCCTGTCTCATCAGGTGACCCTCGACCATGGCTTCAGGGCTTTGCTGTTGTGGGTGTCGTCGGCGGTGACGCCGACGACGAGGGGCAGTCCACCTGCATCCGACAGGACGTGCATCTTGGAACCCGACTTGCCCCGGTCTACGGGGCTCGGGCCGGTAAGGCCGCCCCTTTTTTGGCTCTTACGTGTGCCGAGTCGAGCACGACGCGTCAGACGCCCAGCAGGCCGGCGTCGTCCCGGCGCTCCAGGATCGTCTCGTGCAGCCGGCCCCACACCCTGGCCCGCGACCAGATCAGGAAGCGGCGGTGGACGGTTGACTTCGAGACCCCGAAGCGCGGCGGCAACGCACGCCACGCACACCCGCTGACCAGCACATACACGATCGCCGCGAACAGCGTCTCATCAGGCGTGTTCGCTGTCCCGCCGCCCTGTGGCCGGACCCGGTCCGGCGGGATCAGCGGCTTCGCCAACTCCCACAACCCGTCCGGAACAATCCAACTCCACGTACCCCGCCCCATACCGGGGCCAACGAGCCATCACCACATAGGACACGGTCTAAGCCTGCACCCAGTTCGCGGCGGCCACACGATCGAACTCGCACTCCTCATCCGGCACTTCAAGGCGCTCCTCCACCGACGAGGACTCCGCCGATCCAATTCCATGACCTCCGGCACTCGATCGCGAGGCTTCTCCTGGAGCAGGGGGTTGAACTCGTCGTCATCAAGGAGCTGTTGGGTCATGCTCGTATCGGCGTGACCGCCACCGTGTACGCACACGTTCGCCTCCGCCCTTCTGCACGACGCCATCAACCTCATGAGCGGCAGACTCAGTCAGCCCTCCCAGGCGATTACTGCGCCCGACGACGGCGACGACCGTCACCTTGTGCAGCACCTGTCCCCCGCTGACGCTGCCGTCAACTACTGCCGTCAGACCGCTTCGACGAAAAACAGGAGCCCCACCGATGATTCCGGCGGGGCTCCTGCCTCAATTTCTTCGCCGACTCATTCAAAAGCAATTTCGCCGGCATTGTGTCACGTGGAATAGAGTCGCAAGTATGCGTTTCCGCTTACATTCTGCGGCGCAAAGCAATCGACGCCACTGCGCGAGATAGATCGGCTGACAATACGCATGAGACTTGCCAGCCATCATGTCCGAAGGTGTGAAATACCTTGACTACTTCCCCTTTGTGCAATTCCATGACTCGGATAAATTTTTCGACATCGCAATGTGAGCGTTCCTGGCGTTTGTCGGCTGTGGGGGATAGCTCGAAATTGGCGGCCAGTGTTGAAGCGCTGGCCAGCCAAACAGGGATTTCCAGCTCCGAGTAGCCTTGAAGCTGCCGAAAGGAAGTGCCTGCCGAATCCCAGCCTTCGCCGGCGAGATTCGCGCATAGCTTCAAGGCTCGCGCTACTGGAATTCTCTCCACGGCTCCAGAGTCGATCGCCGAAGCGATTCCACTTCCCCTCACGGCAGTTAAGGCCAAGGGGTGAATGAGATCATCAGATGTCACACACAGGAACCGCCAATCCCCAAGAGGCAGGGAGAAGAATCGAACGAGTTCTTGCCCTTTTCGAGTCAATTCCTCGACGAATCTCCGCAGGTCTAGAGTTCTCTGCGGCTCCTCCGACAAGAGCTCGTCGCGGAGTCCATAGATCCCCGCTAGAGTCGATGCGCGTGCTTGCGAGGACTCGATTGAGACGTCTCCGAGTGATTCTATCCTTGACATCGCAATCCCAGCGGACTCCCATCCGAGCTGAGACAGGTCCGACCAGAGTCGGACAATCATTGCCGATGATACGGCGGAGGGGCTCGCCATATTAAGAATCACCTCTTTCGGTTCAGTCAACGACCTACCCGGCCTTCCGGCTGATGCCCACTACCCGAGCTCCCCGAACGGCGTTTTCGACGAGATGCTCCGAATTTTCCCACAGATCCGAGCTGAACATGATAGACGGATAGACCGGCTGCCCAAGGGGAAGCCTTACCTGGAGAACTACTCCAGCCAAGTCCTTGCGGCCTTCGGCGGTACCCCGAGCATAACTGATTGCCGTATCCTTGTTGGTCGTCCAGGATGTGTAGATGCTAGAGGTATTTCCATCGTGATGGCGCCGCATATCGGAGTGGCCACCCCTTGGTTCCGCAATTCCCTGCGTCGCGTTTTCGTACGCGGGACTCTTTTCCGAGACCCCTCGGTACAGGTAACTAACGCCCTCTTCTTCTTCGAAAGCCTCTCCACAATTGTGGACGAGGACCGGCGTAGCCCCCGCCAGCACATAGTACGTGTGGGAGGCGGCCCCTTCCGGCCTGCATTTTCGCAGGTGAGCGGGAATCTACCCGTGTGCGGAGGTGCGTGGAAGTGCGTTGTTGTCCGGGCCTGTTGCCGTCAGCGTTGCTGTCAGTGGTCTACACCACGACGGGCCGTCAGGTGCGAGCGCCGGCGGTGGAGCGGTTTTGGCCGGTGTCCTGTCCGGTCTGGGGTCGGGCATGATCGGGGGGCCGTAAGCTGCTGCGACTCGGTCAGGGCTTTTGGGCCTGACCGCAGTGTGGCCGAGTGGCCCCCCGGTCTTGCTCGACGCGGGCCCCTGGCCGGGGAGGTGGGTAAAACCGCGGAGCCGCCGGCCCCAGCCACTCTGCTGCCCCGTTCGGGCGGTCGCGCCGGGACCGGGCGCCAGCCCGCACGCCCGGCGTCGGCCGCCCGGGGCGGGGCAGCGGCGCGCGCAGGGCGCGCGCCCTTGACCTTGTAGAGCGGAATTCGGCAGTGACTTCGGTTGGGCTTCGGGGATCGCGGACTACAGCGTGACGGTAGCGACGGCGGTGTCGTCGTGGGCCTTGCCGCGGGGCCAGCGTTTGCCGTCTGCGTCGGCGAGTTCGGCAGTGCGGACTGCGCGGATGAGGGCAGCCGGGCCCTGGTCGTGGATGAGCTTGAGGGCCTCGGGCCAGTCGGCGAGGTGGAAGCGGTCGACCAGGCGGGAGGCGCCGTCGCTGACCATGGTGAAGCCGGTGACCTCGGTGCGCGGGACGGTGCCGGTGAGGGCGGCGTGGGCGGCGGTGGGGTCGGCGGCGGCGACCCAGAAGCCGTCGGGCTGGTTGCGGTGGGCGCGCATGGCCTCGACGTAGCGGCGGAGGGCTTCTCCGTGTTCGGCAGTGCCGGTGGGGACGGCGTCCATGGAGCCGCGGAGGGACGCACCGACCAGGGCCTCGCGGTCGTCGGTGATCGCGACGGGTCCGGTGGCGGGGTCGACGTGTTCGACGATCAGGGTGGAGTCGGCGAGGACCAGGTACTGGAGGTCCTGGTCGGTGAGGCGGACCGCGATGACGGTGGCCGACGGGGTGCCGGGGTGGGTGAGGTCGCACTCGGCGTGCAGTGCGGCGGTGGTGGTGATGGCGTCCGCGAGGCAGTCGGTCAGGGCGCGGTCGGGCCGGTTGGTCACGCCGGCGAGCAGGTTGACGCCGAGCCGGGTGACGAACCACGCCACGCCGTGGGAGCAGCCGCAGTCGGATCCGGGCGGGGTGCCGGCGCCGTCGAGCAGGACGACGGCGCTCGGGCTGGCCGCGACGAAGTCCTCGTTGGGGCGGTCCTGGCGGGCGGGTTCGGTGGCGATCTCCAGATGCACCCGGTCAGTCTGCCTCGTGCCGGTAGAACGGCGACAGTAGGCGGACGCGCACGGGTTCGTTGTCCTGGGGGTTGTAGTCGACGTTCAGCAGGACGGAGAACCGGCCGGTGCCGGCCTGCTGGTAGAGGTCGGCGAGGTCGTTGACGATGAGGTGGACGACGCCGAGCGTGCCCTGCGGGTGGATCCCGGTGAGGACCATGACCAGGCCCTGGCCGTCGGGGCGCGGGAGTCGGCCGAGGTAGGCCACGTCGGAGTTGAGGGCGGGTTCGGAGTCCATGCCGGAGCGGTAGGCGACGCCGGCCTCGCGGTCGCGCAGGGTCCACGGTCCGTCGGGGGCGCGTTCGAAGCAGATCGACGGGTCCTGGGCGAGCACCCCGGCGACGTGGCTGGAGAGCCGGGGGCCGCAGATGACGATCATGTCCTCGCGGTTGAGGTCGATCTCGCCACCGATCGGCACGTGCTCGAAGCTCGGTTCGAGCTTGTAGGAGCGGGCGAGGTCGCCGAGCCGCTGGGCGGCCGCGAAGTCCTCGGCGGCCAGGACCGGCCTGGCGTTGCCGGCCTCCTGCTTGAGCGGTGTCGCGATGATCAGTCGCGCGTTGCCCAGGAACGCCCCTTCGGGCGCGGGTGCCGACTGCTTGAGCTGGTGGATCCGCCCTCGGGTGAGTCCGGCCTCGGCGGCGATCTGGGCATAGGACATGCCCTGCTCGTGCAGTTCGGAGATCACCCGCTGACGCAGCCGCGACAGCTCGGTGACCTCCTGCTGCGCCTCGGCCAGCCGCACGGTGGCTGCTCGTAGCAGCTCGAACGGGTTCTTGATGGCGGCGATCCGCTGCGTTTCTCCCGCCATGTCCCCTCCGGTGTCTGCCCCAGTCAACGCAGAGTCTAGGGGGATAGACAGGATCAGCAAACGCAGGTGTCGGCCGGTTCGCTGTGTGTCGTGGGGCATCGCGGGGTCTCCTGGCGGCAGCTGCGGCCGTCGTTGTATAGGGGGCTATACACCCTGTGGAACGGGCGAATCGTTGGTGGTACTGGCTTGTTCTTCTGCGGTGGATGTTAGCTGCGCCCACACGGAGCGGTAGTCATCGCCGTCGTTGTGCGCGCCCCACGAGTCGGCCAGGGCGTCGACCAGGGTGAGACCGCGACCGAAATCGGCGGCCTCGTCGGGGGCCCGGAGGCCGGGAACGCCACCCTGACCCCCCTCGTCGGCGACGTCGATCAAGACCGTGCCGGACGAGCGCCGGATCTCCACCCACACCGAGCCGCCCGGGCGGCCGGACCTGCTGTGGAGAACGGAGTTGGTCACGAGCTCGGAGACGATCAGTTCGGCGTCCGCGACCCGGGGGTGTCCACCGAGGGCCTCGCGGACCAGATTGCGGGCCGCACCCGCGGACTCGGGGACTCCGGGGAAGCGAGCGATCCATGGCATGGGGGTGCCCCTCTGCTTCTCTGTGGCGCGATCAGTCGGATACTTTGCGTGAAGCTCGGATTCGAGCTTGAAAGCTCGGGTCCGAGCTTGTCAAGCTGATGTGAGAAAACGTGAGATAGGGGCGCTCGTGCGAGAGTTGGGACGACCGGCGTATCTGCGGCTGGCGGATGTCTTGCGCGCCGAGATCGTTTCGGGCGACCGGGCGCCGGGCTCGCGGATGCCGAGCATCGCGGACCTGTGCCGTGATCACGGAGTCTCGGAGCAACCGGTCAGGCAGGCCCTCCGGGTGCTGACCGCCGAGGGATTGGTCGAGGGGCGCCCGGGCTCGGGGACCTATGTGCGCGTCCGGCCGGTACCGGCGCGGATGGCACGCGGGCGCTACCACGCGGCCGGCAGCCCGTTCGCCGCGGAGAGCCGCGCCCGTGGCGTCGAGCCGTCGTGGTCGTGCGACTCGCAGAAGACCTACGCGACCGCCGCCCTGGCGCTCCGGCTCGGCATCCCGGAGGGCGATCCGGTGATGCAGAGCCAGTACGTCTTCCGCGCCGACGGCGAACCGACCCAACTGTCGACCAGCTGGGAGCCGATGGCGGTCACCGGCGGGACGGCCGTCGTGCTGCCCGAGAACGGCCCGCTGGCCGGTTCCGGGGTGGTGGCGCGGATGTCCGCCATCGGCATCGCGGTCACGCGGGTGACCGAGGACGTGTCCGCCAGGCCGGTCCTTGAGATCGAGGCGGAGCCGCTCGGCATCCCGCTGGGCTCGACCGTGCTCGCGATAGAACGCAGCCACTGGGCAGGCGAGTTGGCGGTCGAGACGGCGGACATCGTGCTTGCCGCCGACCGGTTCCGCCTCTCGTACGAGATCGACATCCCGCCCTTTCGGGCCTGATCGGGGAGAGCAGGGCCAGGCGTACCTGACGGCCAGTCAAGATCTTTGTATATCCCCCTAGACGGCAATCTCGGGGCGGTCGGCCTCCGACTGTCCAGGGGGGTAGACAGGAGAGATCCTCATGGCCATCCGTGGTGCGATCCCCGTCCGTTTCGAGGACGTCTTCCCCGCCGGCGCGTTCGCCGTCTCGGTCGAGCCGGTCGCCGACTTCGAGGCGAGCAAGAGCGGCACCAAGGTGCAGGCGCGCGACAAGTCGACCGGGCACCCGCTCTGGGTCGTCGCGGTGGTCGACCCGGACCCGGAGGCGCGCGACACCTCCGCCCGCGTCAAGGTCGTGGCCCCGGTCCTTCCGGTGCTGCCGGACGCGGCTCCGGGTCTGCCCTTCCGGCCGGTCGAGTTCGACGGCCTGACCGTGACGGCCTACGTCAACAACAGCGGCCGGGTCGCCTACTCGTTCAAGGCCACCGGCGTCCGGGCGCCCGCCGCCGCCCGCTCTTCCGCCAAATCCGCGGCCTGACCCCGGCTTCGCCCCGTCCTGGCGCGCGACTGCACATCGGCTCGCGCGCCGGGCGGCGCCACCCATCCCGCTCGCGGTGTGAACTGAGGTGCAACGCAGACATGTTCAAGTTGAGCAGCACCCTCAAGTCCGTGCTCCTGGCCCTGCTGGCCGCCTTGATCGGCTACTCGTGGGTCGTGGTCCATCTCGGCCCGACCGCCGGGTTGCTGGTGATCGCGGCCCTCGTCGCCGGTCCGGTCGGCCGGCTGGTGTACCGGGCGAAGTCCTTGCGCTCGCGGATCCGGCGCGGCTGGCCGGAGTTGAGCTACTCCCTGGGGCTGTGGCAACAGGCACCGCTTCCCCGCTTCGATGCCCCGTACGAGTATGTGTGGCCGCGCATCGCGCGGATGCGCAAGCACCCCGGCGGCCTGGACGTCCTGATCGGGTTGCTGCCGGGACAGGTCCCCGAACAGGTCGCCCAGCACGCGCACGGGATCGCGCACGCCTGGCGCGTCCACCGGGTGGAAGTGACCAGCCCCCGCCGTGGGGCCGTGGTCCTGCGGGCGTGGACCTTCGACCCGCTCGCCAAGCCGTTCACGGCCACCGGCCGCACCCCCAAGCCGGTGCGGCGAACGTTCGGCAGCTGGCTGAGGGGGTGGTTCGGTCGGGTCCGGGCACTGGCGGGGAGGTGCCGGTTTCGCCTTCGCCGCGTGGCGGGCGGAACGCGGAAGGCCGCCGCGTCCGCCTGGGCGGCTTCGGCACCTGGGCTTCCGGACACTGGTGGCAGCCCTGGGGCTGGTCCGCCGAGCAAGGCGGTACCTGACGGAAGTGGCGGCGGAGGCGGAGCTGCGACCGAACCGCTCGGCCAGGTCCCGTGGCGGTCGGTGAGGATCGGCGCTCAGGAGGACGGCGAGCCCTGGCACTTGCGACTGCACGGCACCCATGTCCTGGTCGCCGGGGTCACCGGCTCCGGAAAGGGATCCGTCCTGTGGGGCGTGGTCCGGGAGCTGCTGCCCGGAGCGTCCGCCGGCCTGGTGGAGATCTGGGCGCTGGACCCGAAGCGCATGGAACTGTCCTTCGGCGCAGCCTTGTTCACCAGGTACGCCAGCGACCCCGAGGCGATGGTCGAACTGCTCGAAGCGGCCGTCGACCGGATGCAGGAACGCGCCCTGGCCTTCGCCGGCCGCCTCCGGGCCCACGTCCCCACTGCGGCTTCACCGTTCGTCGTCGTCATGGTCGACGAACTCGCCTTCCTCACCGCCTACCAGCCCGACCGGGACCTCCGGCGCCGTGCCGAAGCGGCGATCGCCACCCTGACCAGCCAGGGCCGCTCGGTCGGCTTCTGCCTCGTCGGCGCCCTCCAGGACCCGCGCAAGGAAGTCATGAACCTCCGCAACCTGTTCCCCGACCGGATCGCCCTGCGCATGGACGAAGCCGCCCAGGTGGACATGGTCCTCGGCAGCGGCGCCCGCGACCGGGGCGCGTACGCGGACCTGATCTCGCCCGACCCCACGACCGGCGCGGGCGTCGGCTACGTCCGCAACGAAGGCAGCCCGACCCCGGTCCGCGTGCGGGCGGCCTACGTCTCCGACGCCGAGATCGAGGCCCTCGTCGCCCGGTACGACAACCAGTCCGTCTACGGGGTGTCTAGCCCCCTGGACAGCAACGTCGACACGTCCTCGGAAGGTGGTGCACAGCCGTGATCGTCACCGGCTCGCTCGTCCTGTTCCTCGGCGCCCTGATCGCCGTCCTCCTCCGGCACCAGGCCCTGAAGGCCACGCACCTGATCCTCTGCGGCGTCTTCGGCTTCCTCCTCGCCGAGACCGGCGCCTCCTCCCTGATCAAGCACCTGCTCGCCTGGCTCACCAAGACCCTCGCCACCATCCACCCCTGACCGGAGGTACCGCCATGACCCACCGCCGCCTGCCCAGCGCCGCCAACTACCCCGTCCCCACGCCGACGAACGGCCAGGACCCGCGCTTCACTCGCGGCCTGCTCTTCGACATCGCCCGCCGGATCGAGGACGCCGGCTTCCCGCCCATCACCACCGGCCACGACCTGGTCCGCCTGATGGAGACCCTCTACGTCTTCTGCTACTCGGAAGACCGCTGATGACCGGAACCACCCGCGCGGAACGGGCCCGGATGCCCCTGGCCCGTTCCGTGCTCCGCCAGGTCGCCGAGGAACACGGCGTCTGCGTCCGGCCGGTGGCCCTGCGCCGCACCGACACCGCCACCGGCCACACCGAACTCGTCGACATCCCCTGCGGCGCCACCCGCGCGAGCCTGTGCCCCAGCTGCGCCGAACGCAAGCGCCGCCTGCGCGCCGCCCAGTGCCGCGAAGGCTGGCACCTCACCGAGGAACCCGTCCTCGAACCCGACCCCGCCACCGCCGCGCAGCAGTACCTCACCGAACTGCGGGCCGACCTGACCAAGGCCCACACCGAGGCCACCGGGGCGGAGGCCGACGAACTCGCCTCGCTGCTGGTCGAGATCGACACCGAACTCGCCGAGACCGGTGTCCGCGGCTCCCTCGCCCCCGCCCCGGCAGCCCGCCGGGTCCGCTCCACCCGACGCCGGCAGGACACCAGCGACCTGCCCCGCCGCCCGGTCGAGAACCGCACCCTCGGCAAGGCGTACACCACGCCCGACGGCCGGACCTTCCGCCCCTCGCTGTTCCTGACCCTCACCCTCCCCTCGTACGGACGCGTCCGCGCCGACGGCACCCCCGTCGACCCGACCGCCTACGACTACCGCCGGGCCGCACGCGACGCCCTCCACTTCCCCAAGCTGATCGACCGGTTCGTCCAGAACCTGCGCCGCTTCGTCGGCCACGACGTCCAGTACTTCGCCGTCGTCGAACCTCAGCGCCGCCTCGCCCCGCACCTGCACCTCGCCCTGCGGGGCACCGTCTCCCGCGCCGAACTGCGCCAGGTCGTCGCCGCCACCTACCACCAGGTCTGGTGGCCGCCCGCCGACCACCCGGTGCACGCCCCCGACGCGCCGCCGCACTGGTGTCCCGAACACGGCGCCTTCCTCGACCCGACCACCCACGAACCGCTGCCCACCTGGGACGAAGTCCTCGACCGCCTCGACGACGAACCCGAAGCCCAGCCCGCGCACGTGCTCCGCTTCGGCCCCCAGCTCGACGCCCAAGGCGTCCTCGTCGGCTCACCGCAGGCCGCCCGCTGCGTCCGCTACCTGACCAAGTACCTCACCAAGTCCGTCGCCGAGTGCCACACCCCGACCGGCACGACCGAGAGCGACCACGTCGACCGCCTCGCCGCCGAACTCCGCCACGAACCCTGCTCGCCCACCTGCGCCAACTGGCTCCTCCACGGCATCCAGCCCAAGAACGCCCACCCCGCCCTGCGCCCCGGCGCCTGCCGCTCCCGCGCCCACAAACGCGAACACCTCGGCTACGGCGGCCGCCGGGTCCTCGTCTCCCGCAAGTGGTCCGGCAAGACCCTCACCGACCACCGCACCGAACGCCGGACCTGGGTCCTGGAAGTCCTCGGCGACACCGCCGCCCGCGCCGAACCCCACCGCTACCTCTGGGAGCCCGTGCGTCCGGGGGACCCCGATATGTCGCCCCTCGCGACCCGGCTGCTGCGCGCCGTCGCCGAACGGGTCCGCTGGCGCGAGGCCCTCGACCAGGCCCTCGAACGAGCAGGAGGCCAACTGTGTCCGACGACGACCTGATGACCGTTCCCGAGGTCATGGCACGGCTGCGGCTCGGCCGCTCGGCGGTCTACGACCTGATCCGCACCAACCGGCTGCGTTCGATCACCATCGGCCGCTCCCGTCGCATCCCCTACGGCTCGTACCGCTCGTTCGTGGCTTCCCGACTGGAGGAGGCAGCCTGATGGCAGCCGAGAAGAAGAACCGTGCCAACGGCGAAGGAACCGTGTTCCAGCGCAAGGACGGCCGCTGGGAAGCCGCCGCCTACGTGCTGGCCGCCAACGGGAACCGACAGCGTCTCCACGTCTACGGCAGGACCCGCCAACAGGCGACAGACAAACTCACCGACGCCAAAGCCGCCAGCAACCGCGGCGTCCCCGTCGTCCACGCGCAAGGCACCGTCGGCAACTGGATCACCTACTGGCTCGACACCGTCGCGGTGCACCGCGTGCGCGAAACCACGCACACTCGCTACGCCGCCGTCGCCCGCCTGTACATCATCCCCGGCCTCGGTGCGAAGAAGCTCTCCAAACTCACCGCCAGGGACATCCGCACCTGGCTCGACGGCCTACGAACCCGCTGCCAGTGCTGCGCCCGCCGCACCGACCACCAGCGAACGCCGGCGAAGCAGCGCTGCTGCGCCGTGGGTGACTGCTGCCGCCGGGTGTTGAGTGCGCTCACGCTCACCTACATCCACACGGTGCTCAAGACCGCCCTGGAACACGCTGTCCAGGAAGAGGAGATCCCTCGAAACGTCGCCCGCAACGTCCGCCTTGGTACACCCCGGCCGCGACGGTTCGAGCCCCTCACCGTGGAAGAGGCCCGTCGCCTGATCGACACCACCCGCGACCACCCGCTCCACCCCGTGGTGCACCTCGCCCTCCACACCGGCCTGCGCAGGGGCGAACTGCTGGGCCTCACCTGGGAGGACGTCGACCTCAACGCTGGCACGGCTGTGATCCGACGCTCACTCCAACGCACCAGCGACAACGGCCTCGTGCTCTTTCCCACCAAGACCAAAGCCTCCGAACGACGCATCGCCCTGCCCGCCGCCTGCGTCCAGGCCCTGCACGCGCACCGGACCCGCCAGCAGACCGACCATGAGGCGGCAGGACTGCGTCGGAATCCTCGCGGCTACGTCTTCACCGCGCCCAGCACCGTGCTCCCGGTGGAACCCAGCACTCTCAACCGACGCTTTGCCACACTGCTCCACCAAGCCGGCCTCCGCCGGATCCGCTTCCACGACCTCCGACACACCACCGCCACCCTCCTCCTCGACCAAGGCGTCGAACTCGTCGTCATCAAAGAACTCCTCGGCCACGCCCACATCGGCGTCACCGCCACCGTCTACACCCACGTCAGACTCCGCATCCAACGCAACGCCATCGACCTCCTCGGCAACGCCCTCAGCAACTCCAGCAGCGGACCCGCCGACCGCAGTGACGGCGACGACCCACCGGGAGATGGGATCTTGCACTCCACGCGGTGACGTCAACTGGTGACGTCAAACGCCGATGGGCTCTCATCGACATCACTTGGTCGATGAGAGCCCATCGGATTCCTGGCGATTCTGGGTCTTGCTTGATGCGAATCTGTTCTAGCTGCTACGTCACGTCATGTTTGGCAGGGCAGCCGCCCCCCGGAGGCCTCGCCGGAACTCACTCCGGCGAGGCCTCTGCGTACGCTCACTGATCGGCCGGGGGGAGTCCGAGGCCGTCTCGATGCGCCCTTGAAATGGAGCCTTCTTCAATTCCGATTTTTCCTTCACCGGAAGCGACTAGAAGGGAATTTCTGATGGCCGAATAATCGACGCTCGGAGGGATATCAATTGCCCACAAATAACCCGTTGAATCGATCTCCCAAGGGCATTCGTATTCGGATATCGTGGCTTCGATTGAATCTCTCGCCGAATCATCAGAAATGATCACGCGAATCGTTGAGTGGCCACCCTCGGATACGAACTCTTCGAATACAAGTTCCCTCCGCTCGTGATCGGGCCTGACCCGCACGACATCCCCAAGGGACACTCCCTTCACGTAGAAAGGGGTATTGCGGATCTGAACCTCCATCTGCCTGGAAGTCTTTCCGGCCCAGAGTCGCTCCACGGAGGCGTTGGCCCAGTCGGCAGTTCTTTCAGGGAGGTCAAACGCCACCTTGTAGAGCCGTTCTGGCTTAGTTGATGCAGCGTGTCCACCGGGGTTACGGTTCGAGGAATTCTCTGAGCTCATCGTCCCACTCTTCGAGGGTCTTCGTGGACTTGTCTCTGTTGCATCGCCGGCAGGCTACAGCGCCATTATGTGCTCCGCCATGTCCGCCGCTGGCCCTTGGTTCTACATGGTCGATTTGAGCATCATCGGGTCGCCCCTTAATGCTGTTTCCATTTGCATCCCGCGATGCCCGTCGTTCGACTGTCTGGCCGCAGTAGTCGCACTTGTACTCGCCGCCGTTCTTTGCGGCATTGGCATCGTAAACCTTCTGCCTTTCCGCGTCGGTGAAGTCCAGGCTACCTCGGTCGCAGTTATGGACTAGGACCGGCGTGTTCTCTGCCAGCACATAGTACGTGTGGAGGTCCTTGACCGAGAGGTCGTCGGCGCGTTGGGGGGCGGCCGTGTAGGTGCGAGTGGTGAGGACGGTCAGGGTGTTGTGGTCGGGGGTGGAGAGGTGGTGGCCCGGCTGGAGTTCCGCTGCCAGGGTCCAGCGCTGGGTGGTTTCGTCCCAGTAGGGGTGGTGGGAGGTCGAGACGATGGTCGTCGGCGTGCTTTCACCGGTGACGGTGAGTTCGGTGAACTCCGTGTCATCCGGGGTGACGATCTTCGCGGTGACCGGCTTGGAGGCCGACTTGCCGGTCTGGGGGTCGGCCGACGCGACAGCGTCTCCGGGCTTCACGTCCTCGATGGGGCGGGTGCTGCCGTCTGCCATCAGGACGAGAGTTCCGGGCGGAAAGCTGTGCCGCTGGCATGCGGCTGCGGCGGCAACCAGATCGTCCGCCTTGCTCTTCAGGTGGCTTGCCTTCGCCAAGTCGCCGGCGGCGGGTACGAATCCGACGAAGTCCCAGCCTACTTCGCCCCACTGCCTCTGGCCGATGTGGGACGCGGTCGAGAGGACGTCAGCGACGACGCCGCCACCGACAAGGCCGAGGCCGTCGGCGAGATCTCCGATCTTCTCGAAGGTGGACTTCTTCTTGACGCCGTTGCCCCAGCCGTACATCGAGGCGTTGTTCTTGCTGGTCTGTTCGCGAATCCAGTTGCGCTGCGCGGTGGGGCCCAGGGTCGCCGAAAGGGTTGCCTCGTAGTTGCGTATCTGGGCGTTCTCGGGCACGTAGGTCGACGTGGTCTCGGCGGTGTTGCTCATCGTGATCGTGCCCGCCGACCCGCAGTCGTACAGCGTTCCGCATTCCTCGGACTTGTAGCCGCTGGGGTCGCTCAGGTTGACCGGGTCGTTCTCGCTGTAGGCGTAGCCGTTCCACTGCTGTGGATTCGTCGCGTCGAGGATCGGGTCCGGGCTGATGAAGCGTCCGGTACTCGGGTCGTACTGGCGGGCGCCGAGGTTGGTGAGGCCGGTGGCCTCGTCCTTGGTGCCGCCGACGAAGCCCTTGCTGCCGGCCCAGTCGGAGGTCGCGGGCTGGTTGCCGCGGGGGTTGCCGAAGGGGTCGGTGGGGCGGCGGGTGAAAGGCTGGCCTTCGGCGGTGCTGATCTGGAGGCCGCTGGTGCCGTGCGGGTCGGACGCCTGGACGACGACGGTGCCGCCGCCGATGGGGGCGGTGACCCGGATGTAGGTCAGGCCACCGGCCGACGCGATGGTCCGTACGTTGCTCATCGAGCCCGTGGCGGTGTCGAGCGTCAGCTCGTCCGTGGGAAGGTTGAGGGTGGTCTTGCCGGGGTTGCGTCGGATCAGCTGGTTGCCGTCCGCGTCGTACAGGTAGGTGGTGGTGCCGCCGGCTGTCGTGGCGAGGGAATCGAGCTTGTCCTCGCCGTTCCAGGTCAGGGTGGTGGTGCCGTTGGTATCGGTGATGGCGGTGGTGTTGCCCTTGGCGTCGTACTGGTAGCCGACGGCCCTGGTGCCCTCCGGGCCGGTGGTGGTGGAGGTCAGGAGGGCGTGCGGTCCACCGGTTCCGCCGCCGGTGTTGGGCGCCGCGGTCGGGATGTTGCGGCTACGGGCGGCTCCGAAGGTCTGGCTGGTGGTGAGGTCGTTGAAGCTGTTGCCGGTGATGTCGTGCCGGACCAGACTCGTCCGGTTGCCACTGGAGTCGTAGGTGTAGGTGTTCCAGTAGGGCGCGGGGCCCCCGACGGTGCGGCCGCCGGGTTCGGTCTGGGCCGGGCCGTCGGTGCTGTTGCACCCGCCGATACCTGGCACAGTGCTGGAGCTTCCGCTGCCCTGGACGTTGCCGGCGGAGTCGGTCCAGTCGGCGGTGGTGTGCACACCCTGGGTGTCGGTCCAGGCGTTGGTCAGCCTGCCCAGGTGGTCGTACGTGAAGCACTGGGTGTCGGTGTCCGCGGCGTCCTGGATGGTGTTGACAGAGGTGAGCCGACCGGACGGAGCGTAGGTGTAGCTCGTCTGGTCGGTGCTGACGGTGCCGTTCTGGCGATAGACGAAGGAATTGATGACCCGTCCGGTGGCCCAGTCGTGCTGCTGGAGCGACACGACCTGAGAGCCGTACGCGCCAACGGTGGTTTCGAGGGGGCGGGCCAGAGGGTCGTAGGAGACCTGGGCGACGACCGCCTCTCCCTGACTTGCCGCTGCTGTCAGCAGACCGGTGATCGTGTGTCCGTAGTACACGGTTTCGGCGGGCAGGCCGCCAGCAGCGGGGATGCTGACAGAGCTCAAGGCCCCGTTGACGCGGCTGAAGGTGTTGGTCGTGGTGTAGGTGCCGGCAAGCGGTCCCTCGGCCTCCGGAACGGTCACGGAACTGCCCGTAGCCCGGTAGGCGGTGTCGTATCCCGTGACCGCCTTGGCATAGGCCGCGCCTTCTGCTCCGCCGACGTAGCGGGTCGAGGAGGTGGGGAGACCCTTGGCGAGTGTGTCGTAGCTCCAGGAGGCCAGTTGGTTCGAGGGCGTGACACTGCCGTTGTAGCTTCCGGTCTTTCGGCCGAGCAGGTCGTACGTGTACGCGAGAGTCTGTCCCTTGGCGTCGATCGTGTGATCGACCTGCGAGTTCGCGTTGTAGAAGGTCTGGGTGGTGCCGGTGTCAGGGTCGGTCGCGGAGACCTGGCGTCCCCTCGGGTCGTAGGTGTAGTTCCACGAATTGCCGCTGCTGTCGGTACGTCCGGCGGGCTGACCGTCGGCCGTGTAGGTGAAAGTGGTGATGTCGGCATCAGCCGGGTTGCCGGTCGCGGTGGTGCTGCGGTACTGCCAGGCGGCCGTGGTTCGGCCACGCGCGTCGGTGACGACGGAGCTCGGCGTGCTGCCCGCGGGTGGAGTGACGTCCGTTCGGTCGGCGCCCGGGTACGCAGTGGTGCTGGCCCACTGGAGGTTGCCGTAGGACCGGAACTCCGAGCGCACCACGTGTCCCGCGCCGTCGTAGCTGTTCCAGGTCTGGCCAGGAATCTGGCCGTCACCGCTCGGTTCGAAAATGTATTCGGTGGGGAACGAGGTGCTCTCGTAGTACGGGTTGGATGTCTTGATCACCCAGCCGTGGGTGTCGTAGACGGTGTCGGTGAGCAGCCGCCCGGTCGGGTAGGCCGCACTGGTGCTCTGGGTCTGCCGGGGGCGACCGAAACCGTCGAGGATATCTACGACGGTCGAGTAGGTCGCGCCGTCGTCGTTGATCGACTTGCTCGTGATCGCGGACGGCCGCGCCGCGCCGTTGGCGGAGTAGCCGAAGGTCCGGCTGGGGAGGGCGTCGGTCGGACGGTTCGGCGCCCAGACGGCCGTGATGCGGCCGAGGGCGTCGTACTGCGCGGTGGTCACGCGGTCGTTGGCGTCCCGACTCGTCAGCGGCAGACCTCGGGCCGGGTCCTGGGTGATGGTGTCGGTCCAGCCGTCACCCATCGGGCCGGTTGTGCGTAGCTCGGTCGGCAGTGCTCCCGTGGCCGGTGTGAAGGTCGAGGTCGTGACGGCCGGGGTGACGGTGGGCCCCGTCAGCGGCGTGCCGTCCGACTTGAACGTGGAGCCGTCGGTGGTCGCTGCGGATACGCCTCGGCCGTAGATGTCGAAGGACGCACTTGCGGTGTGCACATAGACCGGAGCGCCGCCCTGGTCGAAGTGGTCGAGGACCTGGGTGCTCGTGGGCTCACCCATGACTCCGGCGAACTTGAACGGCTTCCCGTCGTAGAGGGTGTGGCTGCCACTGATCGTGGTGGTCGCCGTGGGCTGCGTGCCGCAGTCGCCGCGGACGGTGATCTTCTCGGCGGCAAGGGTGCGGAGAGCCGGGTTGTCGCTCGTGGCGTACCCGATGAGCGTGCAGGTCTCCGGGGTGGCGGCAGTACCGTCGCCCTTGTCGTTGACCTTGATGACGCGGTTGCCGTTCGCCGGGTCGGTCACCGTGACCGCGCTGGCGGTACGCCAGGTCCCATCGGCGAGTTTCGCCTTGGAGACGGCGGTGACCTGGGAGTCGGAATAGCGTGCGTAGATCTTCGGAGCGCCGGCGCTCTGGGAGTGGGTGGCTGTGACCTGCTGGCCGTTGTAGAGCTTCCCGGCGATCGACTGGACGCTTCCTCCCTCCTGCTCGAAGATCTCGGTGGCCACTTCGCGACCGCTGAGCCAGTTCTCGTCGGTCACCGTGCCGCCGAGGGGGTTGGCGACCTGGACGTTGCGCTGGCTCGTCCCGTTGGCGAGGAAATCGCCGTGCATGCCGCGTAGGTAGGTGACCGTCTGCCGGGTCCTGGGGGCCTCGCTGGACGAACCGCTGCCGACCATGGTGGTCACTGACTGGTAGCCGCGGAACTGGTCCCAGGTCCGGGTCTTCGGGTCGGTGAACTCCGCGTCGTTCCGGTGCCAGGCAGCGCCGCCGTTGTAGGTGTACTCCGTGGTCTTTCCGATCGCGGGTGTGCTGACCAGATCCTGTTCGGTGACGAACCTGACGAGTGGCTTGTTGAACCAGTCGTTGACCGGAACCGGGTCCTTGCCGGGTACGGTGGCGCCGGGCACGTACCACTTGACGGGCATGCAGGCCATCGAGTTGGTGGCTTCCGAGGCAGGCATGTGGTTGCCGACCCGTGAGCACTCGGCGTCGCTGTAGACGACGTTGATCCGGCCGCCGGCCTCGGTGTCGACGGCCTGGAGGCGCGGCCGCATGAACATGTGCTCCGGCGGGTTCAGACCGTCGACCCGGTTGGGCATCATCCGGTAGCCGAACGTGACAGGCGGAAGCTCTGTGGGCGCCTGTCCGTTGGATGCGCTCCGTACGATCGAGTCCAGCTGCAGGGTCCGCTTGGTCGCGTCACCCGGGTCGGGCTGCGACTGGGACAGGATCCAGGTGTCGACCGTGCGGTAACCGCCGTCGACGAGGACTTCAGTGTTGATGCCGGTCAGGCGCTTGGTGGTGAAGAAGGTCGGTGAGTAGTTGGTGCAGGAGCCGGAACTGCAGATCTGGTCGATCGGTACGTCGGGCCAGGCATCGGCATTGGCCGTGGTCCGCTGGTCCTCGGCGCAGGAGACGCTGTCGGTGGGCAGGCAGCGTTCCGCGACCGTGAAGGAGACCTTTGCCGCCGGGTTGACGGTGCCCTTGGCGGTCCGCTGTTCGTCGAGGCGCTGGCCGTAGCCGATCTCCCTGAGGTAGGAGCTCCGCTGGTAGTCGGAGAGGGAGCCCTTGCTGGGGTCCGGGCTCCCACCGCGGCTGTATTTGTTGCCCTCGGTCGCGTACTGGTACGTGGTGAGGTTGCCGTGGGCATCGACGACGTAGTCGAGCTGCCAGCGCCACCCCATCTGGCACCAGGAGCGGTTCCCGGACGACCCGCTGTAGCAGGGGTCGCCGTTCTTCGGTGAGTACACCGGTGTCGTCAGGACGGAATTGGCCGCTGGGTCGGTGCCGTCGCCGCCGGGCAGGTGGTTGAGGCCGAAGTAGTACTGGGTCCCGTCCGGCGTGGTGATACGCCAGTACTCCATGTCGCGGTAGCTCTGGTCGGCTCCGCTCCGGGGAGCGCCGGTGAGCTGCTCGATCTTGGAGCCGTCGTCGTCCTGAAGGTGCCAGGCGCCGGTGGCATCGTCACGCACGATGGTGCCGGAGCGGCTGCCGAGGGCCAGGGTCGCGTTCTGACCCCCCCAGCACAGGTCGCCCGAGTTGGTGATCCCGGCCTTGTCACAGCCCTTGTACGAGCGCTCGATGTATCCGGGCTCGTAGCCCCAGCCGTCACCGATCCAGGAGGACTGCGAGTTGGTGGCAGAGGTCTTGCCGTCGACCGCGGCCGAGTTGTATCCGAGCGCGACGGCTGGCGTTGCGCCACCGAGGGCGGGCGGTACAGAGATCGGATAGTTGTAGGTGAAGTTGCCGGCGTTGGATCCGGCACTCCATCCGGTCGAGGGTGAGAGCGGTGTTGCCTTGAAGCTGCCACCGGCCCCGAACGGCGCGGGCACCGCGGCAAGCACCATGGGGCCACCGGACGCGTTCGGAGACCCGGGTGTCGAGGACGCAGCGCCGGCTGCCGCAGAGGACGACGACTTGCCCGTCTCGGCCGTCTCCGGAGTTCGGGCGGTCTGCGCCGCGGAGGGCAGGGTGACCTCGGCGCTCACCGAATCGCGGCCGTCCAGTTGGACGGGCAGCGGGGTCTGCGTCCGGCACTCGGGGCGGTCCGGTGTCGTCAGTGCGCAGGCGGGCAGGCCGACGACCGTCGCGCGGTCGGACCAACCGCCGGCCTGCAGCGCCTTGAGATCCAGCGTGACCCGCGCGTTGCGGCCGTCCCCGGTCGCCGGGGCCCCGGCGTCGGAGAGGGCGACGAGCGGGCCGGTGACTCCGGCCGCCTTGCCCTTGTCCGGCGCTGTCACCTCGACCTGGACGGTACGGGCGCTCTCACCCGATCCGTTGCCGGGTGCGACCCGGACGGCGAGCTTTCCGGCCTTGATTCCGGTCGACCCGCCCGAGGCGGGCGATGCGCCCCCGGTGGCGGCTCGGGCGGCCTTGGCGTCGGCGCTGTCGAGGCCGAGCGTCACAGTCTCGGTGCCGGTCGCCACCGGTGGTGCGACCTCGGGCTTCCGCCCAGGAGCCTTGGCCGGAGGCGCTGCCTTCGCCGGTCGGACGTCATGACCGGCGACGGTCGGCGTTCCGGCGCTCCGCGGTGCGTTCGGCGGAGTCCAGATCTTCTCTGTCGGTTTCGGGTACGACCATGCCGCGGCCTGCGGCACGGTCACCCCTGTCAGTGCCAGGGCGACGACGGTCGCCATCACAGGTGACCGCCATCGGCCCCTTGTCCATCCCCCGGCCCGCTTTCGGGCAGGCAAAGCCCCCACTGCAGAACCCCCTTCGGTCTGTGTCGACGTGGCGCCATACGGACACAGCGGCGCCACGGCCGTAGTGACGATAAGTGAGGGGTCTGACACTCGTCAGGTTGTTCGGATGCCATGCGTGCGATGTTTACGGAGTCTTGACCAAAGGCCCGGTGAACATCCGGACATGACGGTACGAAGCCGAAATCGGGTTGACCAATTCGCAGATCAGGGGACATCGTTCCCACCCGAACGTGGCCCCAGAAGGGGGTCGCAGTCCGGGAGGGGAACGCGAAAGAGACATGTCTGTCACTTCTCGCACAACTGCGTACACACCACCTGCGCCGTCGACACGCGGGCGCACGGCCCGTCTGGTCGCGCTCGCAACGAGTTGTCTGTTGAGCGCCGGTATGCTCGCCGCACCGGCCGCGCTCGCGGCTGACGCCCGACCCACGCCTGCGCGAGGGTCGGCGGGCAGTCCGACGCCGGTCACGTCCACGCAGCCGGCACCGACTCGCACGCCGGCGCAGCAGGCCATGTTCGATGCCATTGCCAAGGCCAAATCGACCGGTAGGTCCGTCGTCGTGGACTCCATGACGAGCGAATCCTCGAAGACCGTGGCGAACCCCAAAGGCACGCTGACCACGACGGACGATGCCCAGGCGGTACGGCTCAAGCGTGATGGCGCGTGGGTGGACCTCGATGCGAGTCTGCGGGCGAACGCCGATGGCAGCGTCAGTCCCGTTGTGGCCTCTACCGCGCTGAAGTTCTCCGGTGGCGGCGCCGGTCCGATGGCGACCGTGGCGACCGCGGACGGCAAGGAGCTTGCCGTCGGTGCGCCGTTCGTTCTTCCCAAGCCGTCCCTGGACGGCGCGACCGCAACCTATGCGAACGTTCTGCCCGGCGTCGACCTGCAGTTGACCGCACTCGAGATCGGTGGCTGGCGTGACGTGATCGTCGTTCGCACCCCCGAGGCGGCGGCCGACCCCGCACTGAAGACCTTGCGTTTCCCGATCACGGCCAAAGGCCTGACCGTCACGGCGGACGCCCAGGGGCAGATCGATGTGAAGGACGACGCGGGTTCCGCCAGGTTCCGCTCGCCCGCCTCGTTGCAGTGGGACTCCTCGTTGCCGGCCACCGCCGCTCCGTCCCCGGCTGCCAAGTCGTCGGGCGCGGCGGCACCCTCCGCAGGGCCGGACGGTGACCCCCGGTCCGAGGTCCTGCGGTCGTCCGTCGAAGGCCCTGGCGACGGTGCCAATGTCGCGGCCATGAGTACCGCGGTCTCGGGAGGTGCCATCGAGCTGACCCCTGACCCGAACGCGCTCGGCACCGGTTCGGGGCCGTGGTACCTCGACCCGTCGCTCACCGCCGTCACCAGCGGCGTCCAGGGCTCGGTCGAGGTCCAGGAGAACCACGAGACCTACGAGTACTACAACAAGAAGACCAATCTCGCGACCGGATTCTGCGGGTACCACAGCTCGGACCCGAACCAGGACTGCGGTAAGGAAGGCCGGCAGCGCGCGTACTTCCAGTTCGCCGTCAACCCGGCCATCTACACGACCGTCGGTGGTGCCGAATCCCCACCAGTGCTCTTCAGCTCGACCCTCAACGGGCAGGTCACCGGTGCCGCCAGCCCCGGCACGCCCACCGACCTCGGGGTCTACTCGGCGCCGCGCGGGATCCACGACCACAGCAAGTGGACCGACCAGCCGTGCGGGTACGGGAACCCGAACATCGTCATGGAGGGCTGCGAGTTCGTCGGCAGCCAGATCAGTACCGGAAACGGTGGTCCGCTGGCCATCGACGTGACCGAGATGATGAAGCGCGCCGCCAACGGCAGGTGGTCGACCTGGACCATCGGTGTCGCTCCCAAGGACGGTGAGAGGAACAAGCTCTACCGACGCCACCTCGACAGCAAGCCGAGCATCACCACGACCTACGACATCGCGCCGACGGCCTGGTACCCGCGCACGAGGCCGGCGCCCGGCTATGCCAATACCGGCAGCACCGCCGAGTGCACGAGTGGTGGAACGCATCCTTGGGACAACCCCGGCTGGATCGGGAGCAACCAGAACATCTATCTCTACGCCAACAGCTTCTCCCCGAGTGGCCTTCCGGTCCGGACCAGCTACGAACTGTGGGACGACAACTCCGACTTCCGCTTCAGCGACAGTCGTTGGGGTGGTTCCTACAACGACCCGGCCGAACCGGTGTCCCCGGGATCCCTCGCCGACGGACACCAGTACGGCTGGTACGCGCAGGCGTCCGACGACCTGTTGAGCTCCAATACGACCGCGTGGTGCTACTTCCGGATCGACCGTACCAATCCGCGGGTCAGCATCAGTTCCGGGGACTTCCCGCCGGCCGGCACACCCAACCCCAACCCGGCGAAGTACATGAACGACTGGGGCACCCTCTGGATCAACGGAGAGGATCCCGCTCCGGAATCCGGACTCCAGGCCTCGGGCATTGCGTGTGTGCGCGTCAGCACTGACCCGACACCTGTGGTCGGCTGGAAGTGCGGTGAAGGTGACACCTACGGGCCCGGGGATCCGTACTACTACCAGGCGCGCAAGTGGGGCATCAACACGGTGTACGCCTGGGCCAGGGATGTCGCGGGCAACTACAGCCAGCCGGCTCTCTACAATTTCTACGTGCCCTGGCGTCCGGGAACCCAGCCGCTGTTCGGCGATGTCGACAACGACCAGAAGCCGGACATCGTCACCGTGGACAAGAACGGGAACCTGCGGATCACCGGTGGCACGTCCGACCCTGTGAGCTCGCTCGTGGCGCCTCCTGCGGCTGCTCCTGGTGCCAATGACTACGGGACCACGTGGGCCGACTTCCAGCTGAGCCACCACGGTGTCCTGGGCTTCGGGCTCGCGGTCGACCAGATCATTGCCCATTACAACAAGCCACCGACCACGCCTGGGACGCGGGCTATGGCGGATGCCCTCTACCTGATCAACAATGACGGCACGGGGCGCTACGACAAGCTGGTTTCGAGCAGCCTCAAGCGGCCCGACAACTGCACTACGTTCGGTTCCAATGCTCCCTGCCCCGTGTACAACAGCACATGGAGCCACGTCTCGCAGGTGATCGCCTTCGGCTCCCCGAACGGTGAGGCGGTCGCTCCGGATCCCAAGGGCAAGCGCGACAAGATCATGGCGAGCCTGACGACCGTTCTCACCCTGGAGGAGGGCAACCTCTACCTCTTCCAGGCCACCGGCGCCAATGATCTTGCCAGCGCGATGCTCATACCCGCCGCATCGGGCAACTGGGACGACCTCGAGCTCATCAACCCCGGTGCTGCGAACGGGCCGACCACGAACCCCAGCACGGGCAAGCCGACCAACCAGACCACGCTGTGGGCCCGAAGCAGGTCCACCGGCGACATCCGTGCGTACCCACTGGGCTGGAACGCGAACGGGACCGTGGACTACTCGGGCCTCACCACGCCGGACGGCGGGACGGTGCTCGAGACCGGGGCGGGGCTCAAGGCCGACAGTCATCCGCTCATCGGTGCAGGCGACCTCAACAACGATGGCTTCGCGGACCTTTGGGTGATCGACTACAACAACGTTCTTGCGATCTTCCCCGGCACCAGCAGCACCGGTACCACCGGCCAGACCGACGGCTTCGCTCCTTGGGCCTTCGCCGGATACGCCGATGCCAGTGTCTCCATGCACTCGGCGCAGGTCGACTGGCTCTGTGCCGATGCCGAAGGCGGGCCGCGCAACGGAGCCGAACTCACGGTCTACGGCTGCTGGAACACGATCAACCAGCGGTTCAACTTCGCGAGCGACGGCACGGTGCGCAACGGAAGCTTCTGCATGTCCACCCGTGACAACGCGCTCGACAACGGCACACGTGTGGTCCTCGCGCTTTGCACCGGTGGGGCCGGACAGAAGTGGAGCATGCGACCTGACGGTCGACTGTTCATCCCCGGTACCGTCAATGACGGCAGCCCCGGCGGAAAGTGCCTGGAGCTCCCGGGGTGGGCAACGGAGCAAGGCACGCGCCTGGGTATCTGGGACTGCCCCGCATTGCAGGACAACCAGCGCTGGACCCTCCAGCCCGAGCGAACGGGCTGATTCAGGGGTCTCGGACACGTCTTGAGGTGAGATCTTCGAGGGTTGTGGGCCCCGGCTGCCGCCGGGGCCCACAACCCTTTCCCGTTCGACGGGGCATGTGGAGCGTCCAGTATCGGCTGGCTCTGTGCCCTGAAGAGATTTTGGTGGGAGGAGGCCAATGAGAATCGACAGCAAGGTGCTGACTGCAGTCCTGGTGGGTGTGTCGATGCTGACCGCTGCGTCGTGTACAAGTGGAGGTGCGGCGGAAGGTCGGCCCGAACGCGCTGGCTCGGCGTCGCCCAGCTCGGTTGTCGGGGGAGAACTGACGATCGCGGGGGCGCCCAGCAAAGAGCGCCAGGAACGGTACGGAATAACCGTTCCGGCTGGCGCAACGGCTGTCTCCCACGGGTTCCAGCGAGAAAGTGGCGGCGGCGAGCTCTGGGTGACGTTCAAGATTGGCCCCGAGGGTCGTGATCTCTTTCTTTCGAGTATTGGAATCAGCGAAAAAGACCTGAATTCAGGTGTTGTTGGGTTCACTCCGGACGATTTTGACCTCACCGGCTGGTCCATCGGTAATGCGCAGTCGGTGAAAGGCAAGATGGTTCCCGCAAAGGATGATGACATGAAGAGCCCGAGTATCAAAGTTGTCATTGACTACTCGGGTGTCGACGTGATGACGGTTTACGCCCTTTCGGCAAAGCCGTAGTTCCTCGGCTATTCCTTTGCATTGTCCTCTCCTTCGGTTTGGATTCTTCGCTACGGCCTTCCGGACTGGCTGGAAGGCCGTAGCGGCTTTTGGCTGATCGTGGGAATGCCTGCGGTCCGGAGGTCGGACTGGATGGGACGAGCACCAGATAGGTCGGAGGTTCGCCTGTGCGGCGTGTCCGACGCGCTGCCGGTCAGTGACCCTCCCTCACGCCCTGAACTGAACACCCGACCCACGCGGGGCGCTCCGGATAGGCTTCACCAGGCCGACCGGAGGGGGGAAGCATGGCGTCGCGCTGCGTCCGTTCCATACGTTCGTTCTGCGTACTCGGGATCTCGGCGCTCCTGCTGAGCGGCTGCTCGGCCGGTGGCCCGTCCTTCGAAGCCTCCCAGGACGACCTCGTCGGGACGTGGAGCAACCCGAAGGGCGCGCGCCTCGTGATCGAGCAAGGAGACACCTTCCGCGCGGAGAAACTCACCAAGGTCGTCGCGGTCCAGGACGGATGTGCCCAAGCCCTCTCCGGCGGCAAGTGGCTTCTGTTGGGCGACCACACCGGTGTGGCCCGGACGAGCGACCCACAGGGCTCGGCCATCGACCTCCACCCCAGCGGCCGATCCGAAACGCTCGCCTGCTCCGTCCTGGCGAAGATCGCGAAGGACCACGCCGGCATCAACCTCTGCCTGGTCGAGGACGAGGACCAGACCTGCGCCGGTGGAGACCTGCTGCGGAAGGTCCCACCTGGCCGAGGTTGAACGTCCCGAACGTCTCTTTCGATGGATCCGACATGCAATTGACTGTGCCGAAATCCCGCCGAAGTCGGGTCGCCACCATCGGGGCGCTGCTGATCGTCCTGCTGGGATTGTCGATCTGGAACCTTCCCCTCGCCACGCAATGGCGGGCGAGTGACCTCGGCGAGAGCCTGCTGCTCCGGTCCCCGCCGATGGGAGAGACCTGGGAGCGGAAGCCGGACGAGGACCCCGGCGCGCCCTACATGCGCGGGCTGGACAGGCGCGTGGAGCGCCTGTTCGTGCAGGACCCCTCCGACCCCCTGGCCGGCACCTTCATCCAGACGGTCATGGAGTTCGACTCTCCCACCTGGGCCTGGCTCGTCTTCCGGGACGGCTCCCCGGACAAGCGCTACGCCCGGTACGGAGAAGTCGAACGTATCGACGGAGCCAGCGTCGCGGGAGCGGACGAGCAGCGCTTCTTCTGCGCCCACTTCGGCGGCGGCGAGTGCAACCGCTGGTACGCATGGCTCCGGTTCGGCCAGTACCTGATCGAAGTTCAAGTCATCGGCGGGATGTCTGAAGAGACCGCATCCGAGATGCTGAGCAGCGCCGTCACCGAGATCAGCGGCGCCGCCCGCCGGATCTGACATCGAGTCGGATCCGGCGGCGGAGGCGTGATCGGGGCAGGCCGGAGTGCGAGAAAGCCCTGTCAGAGCTTCAGGGGCTGGACGGTTCGTAGGTTGAGCGCCGATACCGATGCGCTGCGAGTCTCAACGATCGCGCCATCGTGTCCAGACTTCAGATGCGGCGTCTCTTGCTCGATCGGTCAATCGCCAGCGCTTCGGAGCTCCGAGCCAGGCCTGATAGAAATCACGCTGATCCGCCACTGTCCCAACGGTGTCCGCCTCTGCGCGATCGAATATGAATACACGCTCTCGTGGGACCCTTTTCATCTTCAAGATGTAAAGGGTGCTCCCGCCCGTCATATCGCGCAACATTCCTGAAGGGTGGGCGTCGACCCGGGCTCCGTTGCAAAGGAGAAGGTAGCCCAAGGGCTCAATCTGCAATCTCACACTCTTCAGTGCCTCGAAGAGGTCGTCTCCTGCGGCAATCCAACTCGCGCCATCCGGACTTGCGATCTTGATATCGAAGGTGGGCTCTTCTGCCAGTTGAAGTTTCCATGCTTCCCTCTGCGCGGTGTGAATATTCAGTGCGTCGATCTGAAAGTCAGTCGTCATCGTCAGTCGCCATGGTTCGGATTGTAGACCAAAGGGCCAGTAGGAGTTCCCCTGTACAGGCAGGCAGTCGGACCGGATCGCACTTATGGCTCGAAGCAGTTCTATCGGCGACGTCCGTACGTACCCATTGGGATGGAATGCGAACGGGCCGTTGACCAGTATCGACTGGTTCTGTAACCTGAACGAGTTTCGGTTGAAAGTGTCGGGGTGGCTGCGAGGGCTGAGTGCCGAATGCGGGATCGGGATTTAAAAGCAAGGTGCTGACTGCATTTTTGGTGGGTTTGGCGATGTTCGCTGTTGCATCGTGCGGAATTCTGGGTGAGGAGGGGAAGGGCCCCGGAGCTGTCGGCACTGCGTCGCCGGATCCGGCGACAAAAGGCGCGGTGATAATCACTGGAAAACCCTCCGCGGAGCTCCAGGAGCGATATCGATTGGCTATTCCAAATGATGCGACAGGTGCTTCCTACGGCTATCACCGGGAAGGTGGTGGGGGCGGGGAGCTCTGGGTGAGCTTCAAAATCGATGGTGAGGGCCTCGGGGCTTTTCTTTCGAGTCTCGGAGTCAGCGAGGAGGATCTGAGTCCAGGCTTCGTCGCGTTTACGTCCAGCGATCTCGACCTCACCGGCTGGTCCATTGATAACTCGCACTCGGTGAAGGGCAAGATGATTGGTACGAAGGATGACGACCTTAAAGCCCCCGGCGCCAGAGTGACGATTGACTACTCTGATCCCGGAGCGGTGACAGTTTATGCCTTGTCGGTCAAGCCGTAGTGCCTTGGTGGCGCCATCGGCGCTTGATGCCTCTCTGATCTGAGTCCTTCGTGACGGCCTGCCGGTCAGCCCGGCAGGCCGTTCGGCTTTTGGCCGGTGATGGCTCTGTCCTGCGATCCGAAGGTCGGAGCACAGGACGGCTGCCGGGTGGCCCTGGTGGTTGGGGGCCTCGCCGCGACGGCATTGCCCTGTGCGGCGTGTCCGACACATTGCCGGTCAGGCGGCAGGCAGGGCCGCCACCAGGTTGTTGGCGCGGGGGTCGGCGTGGCCGATCATGCGGTTGGTGGTGTAGGCGAAGGTGTGGGTGGTGGTGGGGTCGGCGAAGGTGAATTGGCCGCCGGCGCCGTCGTTGCCGAAGCTGGTGGGGGTGAGCATGGGGCGGAAGGTGGGGGAGGGGAGGAGGAAGCCGGAGCCCCAGCGGGCGCCCATGTCGAAGCCCAGGAAGCCGGGGCCGGAGGTGAGTTCGCGGGTGGCGTCGGCGATGGTGGCGGGGGTGAGGAGGGGTGGGGTGCCGTCGAGGCCGGTGACGGCGGCGGCGAGAGTGGCGGAGAGGCCGGTGGCGGTGGCGACGGCGCCCGCGCCGGGGAGTTCGACGGTGTGCAGGGCGGGGTCGTTCCAGCCGTGCGGTTCGTCGAGGCCGGGGAAGACCAGGGCGCCGTTCATGGTGACGATGCGGGTGAGCAGGTGCTCGGGGCCGGGCATCGGGCGGCGGCCGTCGGCCTCGGCGAGGCGGGCCAGGCGGGGGAGTTCGGTGGCGGGGAGGCCCAGGTGGGCGTCCAGGCCGAGGGGTTCGGCGAGCGTGGTGCGGAAGTAGGCGCCCGGGGTGAGGCCGGTGATGCGGCGGATCACCTCGCCGATCGCGAAGCCGAAGACGTGGCCGTGGTACTCGTGGGCGGTGCCCGGTTCCCACAAGGGGCGCTGCTCCTCGACGGCGTGGACGACCGGGGTCCAGGCGGCGATCTCGTCGAAGGTCGGGGAGGCGTCGAGGACGGGGATGCCGGCGCGATGGGAGAGCACCATGCGGGTGGTGATCGCCTCCTTGCCGTGGCGCGCGAACTCCGGCCAGTAGGTGGCGATCGGCGCGTCCAGGTCGAGCAGGCCCTGCTGGGCGAGCAGGTGGGCGGAGACGGAGACCAGGGCCTTGGCGCAGGAGAAGACGGGGACGAGGGTGTCCGCCTGCCAGGCGCGGCCGGTGCGTTCGTCGGCGATACCGCCCCAGAGTTCGACCACCTTGCGGCCGCCGACGTGGACGGTGACGGCCGAGCCGAGCTCGGGGAAGTCGGTGTAGTTGCGGGCGAAGGCGTCGGCGACCGCGCCGTAGCCCTCGTCGGCCCAGCCGTGGTGGTCGGGGCGCTGGTGGTGCATGGGATGGTTCCGTCTCTCGGGTGCGGGATGGTTGGCGCGCCAACGGTAGGCACAGGTCGGGGGGCGGGGGAAACGATTTGTTGATCCACCGTCAGTGGGGGGTGGGGGGAGCGCTAGGGTTTGGCGCGTGGCAGCGGTGAACGGGGCACTGATCGGGGGCCGGTACCAGCTCGTGGAGCTGATCGGCCAGGGCGGCATGGGGCGGGTCTGGCGGGGGTGGGACACCACGTTGGGCCGGGATGTCGCGGTGAAGGAGGTGCTGCTGCCGCAGGGCGTCACGGAGGCGGAGCGGGAGCAGCTCGTGCAGCGGGTGCTGCGGGAGGCGCGGGCCGCCGCGCGGTTGAACCATCCGGGGATCATCACCGTGCACGACGTCGCCGAGTACGAGGGTGCGCCGGTGATCGTGATGGAGTTCGTCGACGGGGAGTCGCTCGCGGCGGCCGTCGCCCGGGGTGGGGCGTTGCCGGTGGCGCGGGTCGCGGAGCTCGGTGCGGCGATGGTGAAGGCGCTCCGGCAGGCGCATGGCGCGGGGATCGTGCACCGGGACCTCAAGCCGGACAATGTGCTGCTGATGGGTGAGCGGGTGATCCTCACCGATTTCGGGATCGCGCACATGGCGGACGCCACCACGGCGCTCACCCGGACCGGGGCGGTCATCGGCACGCCCGCGTACATGGCGCCGGAGCAGTTGGAGGGACGGCCCGCGGCTCCCGCCAACGACCTGTGGGCGCTGGGCGCGACGCTGTACTCGGCGGTGGAGGGCGAGGCGCCGTTCAGCGGGGACACCTTCGGCGCGCTGTGCGTGGCGGTGGTGACCAAGGAGCCGCGTCCGATGGTGCGGGCGGGGGCGCTGGCGCCGTTGCTGGGCGCGCTGTTGGCGAAGGACCCGGCGGCGCGGCCGTCGGCGGAGCAGGCGTTGGCGGCGCTGGAGGCGGTGGCCCGGGCGGGGGCGGCCGCGGGTGCGGTGGGAGGGGCGTTCGGGCCGCCGCCGGTGATGTACGGAGAGGTGCCGCTGGGGCCGGTGCGGATCCCGCCGCAGGTCGGCCCCGGGCCGCTGGCTTCGGGCCGGCCGTCCGGGGAGTTCCCGCACGGGGGGTGGCAGGATCCGGTGGCGGCGGGGTGGGGGAGCCCGACAGAGGTAACGGCGGCCCCGGCTCCAGCTCCGACCCCGGCCCCGACCCCGGTTCCGGAGCGGTCCGGGGCGAATCCCGCGGTGGCGGTGCTGGTGCGCTTCATCGGGTGTCTGGCGCTGATCTGGGTCGTGGGCACGGTTCTGCCGTGGAACTACCTCGACCACGTCGTCAGGGGATTCGGGCCGCTGGCGTTGGCCATCACCGGCGTACTGGCGCTGGCCAACGCGGTGCCCCGGCCGCGTTGGCACCCGGCGGTGGTGTGGGTCGTGGCCGTCGTCGCGGACTTCGGCCTCTGGTACCTCACCGCCACTCTGCTGGAGGTCAAGTTCGGCGGCTGGTTCACCGGATTCGGCGAAGCGCCCGGGCAGATCGCCGTGAACATGCTCCTGCTCGGCACGGGTTCCTGGCTGCTCTGGATGTTCGTCCCGGGCAGCCGCCGACGCCGGTAGTGGACGTCAGGCGGCTCCCACCGGGGCCAGGGCGGCCGTGATCACGCGGTCGAGTGACCTGTCGAACACCGCGTCGGGGCTGTCGGCCGCTGCTCCCGTGGTGGCGAACGCGGCGGCCAGGTGCGGGAATTCACCGCTCGCCGCGGCCCGGCCGAGGTAACCGGCCAGGTCCGCCTGCCACTTGGCGCCGGCCGCCGCCGTGCGCTCGTACTGCGCGAACTGGCACACGAACCCGGTGAGCAGCGCGAGCGCCTCCAGGCGGGCGGTGCCGTCCAGGCCGCTCGGCTCGGTGACGGCGAGGAAGTGCTCGGTGTAGCGCAGGGCGTTGGGGCCGAGTCCCGGCCGGGCGATCACCAGGGCGGGCACCCAGGGGTGGCGGCGCAGGGCGGCGAGCTGCTCGTGCGCGAGGCGGCGGAGGTCGGCCCGGCAGTCACCGGTCGGGGTGAGGTCGGAGTAGTCGTACTCACCGGCGACGGCGTCGAGCATCAGGTCGAGCAGGTGCTCCTTCTTCGGCACGTAGTTGTAGAGCGACATGGTGCCCGCGCCGAGCGCGGCCGCGACCCGGCGCATGGAGACCGCGTCCAGGCCCTCGGCGTCGGCGATGACGATCGCGGCGGCGGCGATGGAGGCCCGGCTGTGGGCGGGGCGGGGGCCCCGGCCGGTGCGCTCGGGGCGCAGCCAGATCAGTTCGGGCGACTCGCCGGGGGTCGGCGCGGCGGGGGTACTGCTGCTGGGGGTTTGGCTGCTCGGTTGCTCACTGGACGGCACTGGTAGATCACCTCGGTTCCCCATCTTAGATACGTACGGCGTACGTAGTACGATGCGCTTGCGTTCGCTTCTACGTACGCTGTACCTAATGAGGGAGTGGCAGAGCCATGTCCGACACCGCCTGGACCGGCGCCCCGAAGAGTTCCGAGGCCGCCCGTCACGCCGCCTTCGCCGTCGAGATGTCCGGTGTGGAGAAACGCTTCGGTGCCACCCGGGCGCTGCGCGGACTCGACCTCGCCGTGCCGGCCGGCACCGTCTGCGGCCTGCTCGGCCCCAACGGCGCGGGCAAGACCACCGCCGTCCGGGTGCTCGCCACCCTGGTCGCCCCCGACCGGGGGACGGCGCGGGTCGCCGGGTACGACGTGGCCCGCGAAGCGGACGCGGTCCGGCGCAGCATCGGCCTGGCCGGGCAGCACGCCGCCGTGGACGAGGGCCTCACCGGCCGCGACAATCTGCGCCTCCTCGGCCGGCTGCACCGCCTCGGCGGCCGGGGCGCCCGGGACCGCGCCGAGGAACTGCTCGACCGCTTCGGGCTCACCGGGGCCGCCGACCGGCTGGTGCGCACCTACTCCGGCGGCATGCGGCGGCGGCTCGACCTCGTCGCCAGCCTGGTCACCGCCCCGCCGGTGCTCTTCCTGGACGAGCCGACCACCGGGCTCGATCCGCGCAGCAGGCGGCAGATCTGGGACGCGGTGGGGGAGTTGGCCGAGGCCGGGACCACGGTGCTGCTCACCACCCAGTACCTGGAGGAGGCCGACCGGCTCGCCGACACCGTCGTGGTGGTCGACCACGGCGCCGCCATCGCGACCGGCCCGCCCGAGCGGCTCAAGGAGTCGATCGGCACCCGGGTGTCGGTCACCCTCGCCGACGCGGGCCAACTCGGCCGGGCCGCCGTGGTCCTGTCCGCGCTCGCGGGGAACGGCGACGTGGAGCTGGACCAGGACGAGCGGACGGTGGAGGTGGTGTCCCGGCCGGGGCTGACGGTGCTGCTGCCCGCGCTGGTACGGGAGTTGGACGCGGTGGGGGTGGTCGCGCTCGATGCGGCGGTGCGGCCGCCCTCGTTGGACGACGTCTTCCTCGCGCTCACCGGAACGGCGCGGGGTGGCGGCGCCGACGGCGCCGGTAACGCTGCCGCCGCCGACGCTGCCGATGCCGCCGGTGCCGCCGGTGTCTCCGCCGAGAGGAAGGTCGCCTGATGTCCGCAGTCGCCGACCTGGCCGCCGACGCGTGGTCGTCGATGCTCCGTGTCCTGCTCCACTACCGCCGCTCGCCCGGGCTGCTGGCCGTCTCGCTCGCCGTGCCCGTGCTGATGGTGGTGGTGTTCGGCTATGTGTTCGGCAGCGCCATCGCCGTGCCGGGTGCCGACAGCGGTGCGTCCGGTGCACCCGACGCGTCCGGTGCCGGACCTGTCGACGGCTACCGGGAGTTCCTGATGCCCGGGTTGTTCGCCATGGTGGCCGTCAACGGCATCGTGCCGACCATGGTCGGCGCCGCCCGGGACGTGGGGCGCGGCGTCACCGACCGGCTGCGCTCGATGGCGGTCTCCCGGACCGGCCTGCTGCTCGGCCAGACCCTCGCCGACCTGCTGGTGAGCGTGGTGGTGCTGGCCCTGCTGGCGGCGGTCGGCCTGGTCGTCGGCTGGCGGATCCGCGGCGGACCCGCCGACGCCCTGGGGGCGTTCGGACTGCTGCTGCTCTTCCGGTTCGCCATGACCTGGGTCGGGCTGCTGCTGGGCCTGGCCGTCGGCAAGGAGGAGGCCGCCGGCCAACTGGCGGTCGCGGTCTTCCCGTTGGCCATGGTCACCAACGCTTTCGTGCCCACCGGCGGCATGCCCGGCTGGCTGGCGGCGGTCGCCGAGTGGAACCCGATGAGCGCCGTGGTCCAGGCCGGGCGCGATCTCTTCGCCAATCCGTCCGCCCCGGCGGCGGCCTGGCCGATGGAGCACGCCGTCCTGGCGACGCTGCTGTGGTGCGCGGTGCTGCTGCTGGTCTGCGGCCCGTTCGCGGTACGGAAGTTCGCCACCCACGGCACGTAGGCCCAAGGTCGGCCGTGCGCAGGGCCGTGCACCCGCAGGTGCAAGGTCCTCCGCACGGGGGGCCGACCCCGCGCCGACCCCTGCTCCGGCACAGTCGGACGCACCTCGGCAACCCGTTTCCCACGGGGCGGAATGTGCTGGACAGCGCGGCCGGTGCGGCAGAGGGTGGGGCGCATGGAGTTCACCCACCTCGGCCGCACCGGCCTCACCGTTTCCCGACTCTGCCTGGGCACCATGAACTTCGGTCCGCACACCGAGGAGTCCGACGCCCATCTGATCATGGACAGCGCCCACGAGCGGGGCATCAACTTCTTCGACACGTCCAACAGTTACGGCCGCGACGCCGAGGGCAACCACAAGGGTCGCACCGAGGAGATCATCGGCCGCTGGCTGGCCAAGGGCGACGGCCGCCGCGAGCGCACCGTGCTCGCCACCAAGGCCTATGCGCCGATGGGCGATTGGCCGAACGAGGGGCGGCTCTCCGCGCTCGCGATCCGCCGGGCCGTCGAGGACAGCCTGCGCCGGCTGGGCACCGACCACATCGACCTCTACCAGATGCACCACATCGACCGGGACACGCCCTGGGAGGAGATCTGGCAGGCGATGGAGGTCCTGGTCGCCCAGGGCAAGATCATCTACGTCGGCTCCAGCAACTTCGCCGGCTGGCACCTCGCCCAGGCCCAGGAGGCCGCCAAGGCACGGCACTTCCTCGGTCTGGTCAGCGAGCAGTCCCTCTACAACCTGCTGGACCGGACCATTGAACTGGAGGTGATCCCCGCCGTCGAGCACTACGGGCTCGGCCTGCTGCCGTGGTCCCCGCTGCGCAGCGGCGTGCTCGGCGGTGCCCTGCGCAAGGAGCGCGAGGGCGGCCTGGTCCGAGGCGGCCTCCCGCACGCGGGCGAGATCCTGGCGGCCAACCGCGACCGCATCCAGGCCTACGAGGACCTCGCCGACGAACTCGGCGAGCACCCCGCGGACCTCGCCCTCGCCTGGCTGCTGTCCCGCCCCGTCGTCACCGCCCCGATCGTCGGCCCGCGTACCCTCGGCCACCTTGACGCGGCCGTGCACGCGTTGGACATCAAGCTCGACGACGACGTCCTGGCCCGCCTGGACACCCTCTTCCCGGGCCGCCGGCCCGCGCCGGAGGACTACGCCTGGTAGGAGGGGCGGTAGTTGTCCGTCGCGTCGTCCCCGTGCCCGCCGACCGCTGGTGGGCACGGGGACGGTGTCCGTCGACGCCCGGAGCGGGGGCAAAAGCAAAGGCAACAAGGAGAACGCCACTTGTTGCCACTCTCAACTTATAGCGGGTGGGGGGCCTTGCCGCAAGGGGGTGGGGGTGGCGCAGAATGACCGATCTGAAGCGGGCGAGGATGAAAACGGCTGATTCATGGGATTTGGTCTTCTTTGTCTCCCCTGGTGGATGACGGAACACGGCTGGACGGGGCGATCGGTGATGGATGTGCGTTCGACGACGGATGTGATCGTGGTCGGTGGCGGGCCGACCGGGCTGATGCTCGCGTGCGAGTTGCGGTTGCACGGGGTCGGCGTGGTGGTGCTGGAGCGGCTGGAGGAGCGGACGGCCGAGTCGCGCGGACGCGGTCTGCACGCGCGCAGCGTGGAGATCATGGACCAGCGGGGGCTGCTGGAGCGGTTCCTCGCGGTGAGCGAGAAGTTCCGGGTGGGCGGGCTGTTCGGCGGCGTCATGGCGGCCTGGCCGGACGGCCTGGACACCGCCCACCCGTACGGGCTGGCGACGCCGCAGGCGGTCACCGAGCGGCTGCTGGAGGAACGGGCGCGCGAACTCGGCGCGGAGATCCGGCGCGGCCGCGAGGTGGTCGGACTGGACCAGGACGCGGACGGCGTGGACGTCGGACTGGCGGACGGCACCCGGCTGCGCTCGCGCTACCTCGTCGGGTGCGACGGCGGGCGCAGCACGGTGCGCAAGGCGCTCGGGGTGGGCTTCCCCGGTGAGCCGGCCACGGTCGAGACGCTGATCGGGGACCTGGAGTTCACCGAGGACCGGGCGAAGGTCGCCGAGGTGGTCGAGCGGGTGCGGCGGACCGAGCTGCGGTTCGGCGTGGCGCCGGACATCGACGGCCGCACGGGGGTCGCGCGGATGATCGTGCCTGCGGACGGCGTGGCCGAGGACCGGTCGACGCCGCCGACGCTGGAGGAGTTCAGGGCGCGGCTGCGGGCCGTCGCGGGCACCGACTTCGGCGCGCACTCGCCGCACTGGCTCTCCCGTTTCGGCGACGCGACCCGGCAGGCCGAGCGCTACCGGGTCGGCCGGGTGCTGCTGGCCGGCGACGCCGCGCACATCCACCCGCCGACCGGTGGGCAGGGGCTCAACCTCGGGGTCCAGGACGCGTTCAACCTGGGCTGGAAGCTCGCCGCCGAGGTCGACGGGTGGGCGCCGGAGGGCCTGTTGGACAGCTACCACGCGGAGCGCCACCCGGTCGGCGCCCGGGTGCTGGCCAACACGCGGGCGCAGATGACCCTGCTCGGCAGCGGGTCGGGGCCGACCGCGCTGCGCGAGCTGTTCACGCGGCTGATGGAGTTCGAGGAGGTCAACCGCTGCATCACCGGCATGATCACCGCGGTCGACGTCCGCTACGACTTCGGTGCCGGCCACGCGGGCGACCAGGGCGGTGACCGGGACGGTGACCGGGACGGCGGCCACGAACTGCTCGGCCGACGGCTTCGGGACGTGCCGCTGTCGGGCGGGCGCCGCCTCTACGGGCTGATGCACGAGGGGCGGGGGCTGCTGCTCGACCGCACCGGCGGGGGACGGTTGTCGGTCGACGGCTGGGCGGACCGGGTCGACCACGTCGTCGACGATCGGAGCTCAGAAGCATCCGTGGACGTGCCCGCGCTGCTGCTGCGGCCCGACGGCCATATGGTCTGGGTCGGCGAGGACCCGCGCGAGCTCGAGGCCGCGCTGATCCGCTGGTGGGGTGCTCCGCTCCGCGAGGAGGCCGGGGAGCGTTGACGGACATGACGGCCATGGACGTGACGGCCACGGACATGACGGCCACGGACGTGACGGCCGCAGACGCGGCGGTGCCGCTCGCGGAGCGCCGGGCGGTGGTGCTGGATCCCGCGGCGCCGTTGGAGGTGCGGCGGCGGGTGATCGCGGAGCTGGAGACGGGGGATCCGCTGCTGCGCGAGTTGGCGTACACGGCGTTGCCGGAGGCGCTGGTGGACGCGTTGATCGCGCATCCCTCGGCGAGGGTCCGGGGGGACGCGACCGAGCGGATCGACCTGACCGTGGCGCAGCGGCGGCGGCTCCTGCGTGACCCGAGGGGCGGGGTGCGGCTGATGGCGTTGCACTTCGGCGGACCGGACCTGGAGCTGGACGAGGCGGACGTCGATCGTCTGGTGGCGGATCCGAGGATCATCGTCCGCGAGGAGGTGGCCCGCCGGAGCGACCTGTCGAAGGAGCACGTGACCGCCCTGCTCGGGGACGTGAGCGGGTCGGTGCGGGTGCAGGTGGTCGGGCGCGCATGGCCGCACCTCGACGAGGCGGCGCGGGCCGCACTGCTGGCGGACCGGCACTCCGGGATCCGGGCGGCGGCGGTGCTGGCGCGGGACGAGGCCCGGCCCGTGCGGCCCGCGGTCGCGTCGCGGCGTCGGGAGCAGCCGGGAGCAGCGGGGGTGGAGCGGGCCGGATCGCCGATGCCGCAACCGCCGATGCCGCCCGCCGGTGGTGTGATAGCACTGCCCGCATGACGGAGAGGCCCGCGGGGCGCGGGAGTTACCACCACGGGGCGTTGCCCGAGGCACTGGTCGGGGTGGCGTTCGAGCTGCTGGACGAGGTGGGGCAGGAGCAGGTCACCATGCGGGAGGTGGCCCGGCGGGCGGGGGTGTCGGCGGGGGCGCCGTTCCGGCACTTCGCGGACCGGCGGGCGCTGCTGACGGCGGTGGCGGACCGGGTGCTGGCGGACTTCGAGGCCTGGCAGCGGGCCGAGGTCGCGACGGCGACGGGAGCCGCGGGAGCCACGGGGGCCGGGGAGGCGGCCGGTGCCGGTGCCGGGGACCGGCGGGCGGTGCTGCGGGCGCTCGGGCTCGGCTTCGTCCGGTACGCCGTCCGGCACCCGCACCGGTTCGCGCTGGTGCGCTCGCGGGTGTTCGCGCCGGCCCCGCAGCCGGAGCTGCGGGAGCGGTTGTCCGGGATCGACCGCGCGTACACCGAGGTGATCGTCGCCGACCAGGCGGCGGGTCTGCTGCGGCCCGGTGATCCGGAGCTGGTGGGGTTCGCGGGGCAGGCGCTGGTGTACGGGCTGGCGCAGATGATCCTGGACGGGTACCTGCCCGCCGAGAAGGCGGAGGAGGTGGCCGCGCAGGTGCTCGACACCTTCGGTCGGGGGATCGCCAACCCCCGTTGAGGGGACGGAGATTCGCGGGCGGGACTTCGCGTGCGCGGAGGGTTGACTGGGTCGGTCCGCGCTGATGTAATCACCGCTTACATCGACCTCTACCCGCGAGTAGCCCAAGGGGCGGGAGGGTCGGAAGAGCCGACAGGGCTGGGGGCAGACGTGTTCGCGAAACCGACTCCGGGCTTCACCACCGCGGCCGCCACCGGGGATACCGTCGTCCTGCTCATCGGGATGCGGATCAACCGGTTCTGGGCCGTCCACCAGTGGTTCCCGATGCTGCTGGCGATGTTCCGGATGCTGCACGAGCTGGGCCGGCAACCGGAACGCGGTCTGCGCGGGAAGGTCCTGCTGACCGCCTCGCCGCGCACCTACTACGCCGTCCAGTACTGGGAGTCCGAGGAGAAGCTCTACGCGTACGCGACCGCGCCGGACGCCTTCCACCACCGGGTCTGGAAGATCGCCAACAACAAGCTCAAGAAGGGCAGCATGCGCGGGCACGTCGGCCTGTGGCACGAGGCGTACGTCGTGCCGGAGGGCGGCTACGAGTCCGTGTACTTCGACATGCCGCCGTTCGGGCTCGCGGGAGCGAGTGGCGTGCTGCCGGTGGAGAGCCGGGGGCGCAGCGCGCGGCAGCGGCTGGCCTTCCGCTCGGCCCCGGAAGGGGCGGGGCCGGCCGCAACCCCGTCGGGCAGGTCGGACACGTCGGGCAGGTCGGGCAGGTCGGGCAGGTCGGACACGTCCGGCACGTCGGACGCGCCGAACGCGTCGGAGTGAACGACGGCGGCCCCCGCGGACTCCCTCCGCGGGGGCCGCCGATCGGTCGGGCGGCGTGCCGTCGGACGAGGGCTCAGGCGGTGGTGGTCGCCGGGAGGCCGATCGGGTTGATCGGGGGCAGTGCGCCGCGACAGAGTGCCGAGATCGGCTTGAGCGCCGCGGCGAGCCGGTCGAGCTCGGCCCTCGGGTGGTGCTCCCAGACCCGGGCGGCGGCGAGGTCGGTGGCGGCCTCCAGGGCCTGGTGCCGGATCCGGCCGCACTCGGTGATGGTGCCGCGCTCGGTGATCCAGCCGCGCTCCACCAGCCGGGCCGCCGCCGCGTCCCACTCGGCGTCCGTCCAGCCGCGCACCGGCTGCAGCGCCTCGCGCCGCACGTCCAGGGCGCAGCGCACCACCAGCGCCTCGCAGCCGTCCAGGCCGGCCGCGACCAGGGCGGCGACATGGCCGTCGCCCCGGTGCTCGCGCATCACCGTGGCGGCCTGCCAGAGCCGCCCGTGCGGGTCGGACGGGCTGGGGAGGGCGGCGTTGGCGGCGGCCAGCACCCGGCCGGCGCAGTCCAACCGGGTGACCGCGTCCGCCAGCAGGTCGGCCGCCAGCTCGATCTGCGCCGGGTCGACGTGCTCCAGCAGCCGCCTCAGGGCAGCCGAGGCGCCGTCGATCCGGGCGGCGAGCGCGGCCTCCGGGGCGGCCAGCTTCCAGATCGCCGGGAGGGCGCGCTCGATCGGGGCGGGCGCGAAGTTGAAGAACGCGGCGATCACCGGCGGGGCGTCCACCGCGCCGAGCGGGGCGGCCCGGCCGCCGAAGTAGCTGCGGGCGACGCCGCGCAGGCCGGCCTCCTCGAAGGCGGCGAGGCCCTCGGGGGTGAAGTAGGTGACGGCGTGCACGGGTTCGAAGAGCCACCACAGGGCGCGGGCGGGGTGGACCAGATCGGCCAACGGAGGACCTTCCTCGAAGGAGCGCGGGGAGCGCGAGGGGGAGGGATGCGGTGTCGTACAGGCCTGATGACCACGGTGGCCGTCACGATAACCCTGCCCCCGGTGTGATGACGGTCACGGGGAGGTCTCACTGGTGACACGCCCCCGACGGCGCGAGGGATGATGGGCCCGTGCGCGCCCCGTGCGCGCCCCGGACCCCAGGGTGCCGGGACCCGGACCGCCGGGCCCCGGGTCCCCGGGGCTCCGAACACCCTCGGCACGCAGGCAAGAAGAGGTAACAGGCCCCATGGCGCAGATCAACCCCAGCATCCTGTCCGCGGACTTCGCCCGCCTCGCCCAGGAGGCCGAGGCCGTGCGGGGCTCGGACTGGCTGCACGTCGACGTGATGGACAACCACTTCGTGCCGAACCTGACCCTCGGCGTCCCGATCGTCGAATCGCTCGCCCGGGCCACCGACATCCCGCTCGACTGCCACCTCATGATCGAGGACCCGGACCGCTGGGCGCCCCAGTACGTCGAGGCGGGCGCCGGCTCGGTCACCTTCCACGCCGAGGCCGCCGCCGCCCCCGTCCGCCTCGCCCGCGAGATCCGCGCCAAGGGCGCCCGGGCGTCGATGGCGCTCAAGCCGGCCACGCCGATCGAGCCCTACGAGGACCTGCTGCCGGAACTCGACATGCTGCTGATCATGACCGTCGAGCCCGGCTTCGGCGGCCAGGCGTTCCTGGACATCATGCTGCCGAAGATCCGCCGGACCAGGGAGCTCATCTCCAAGCACGGCCTCGAACTGTGGCTCCAGGTCGACGGCGGGGTCTCGGCGAGCACCATCGAGCGCTGCGCCGAGGCGGGCGCGGACGTCTTCGTCGCCGGCTCCGCGGTGTACGGCGCCCAGGACCCGGCCGCGGCGGTCGCCAAGCTGCGCACCCTCGCCGAGACCGCCACCGCCGGCGCGGGGTGGGCCTGCGCGCACTGAGCCTCCCCGGACGGCGCCGGACCGCGTCTGACCGCTCCCGGTCCGCCCGACCGCGCCAGCCGTCCGGACATGTCGCTGCCCCCGACGAATCCTCGTCGGGGGCAGCGACATGTCCGGATCGGGTTCGGCGGTCGGCTGAGTGGTCGTCTGATCCCGCCCCGGACGTACGCATTCTGTTCGTACAAAGGATTTCCGTACGCACAGCGCCATGCGGTACGACTGTCCCGGCGCATCGGGGTCCCCGGTGCGTCGACCGGAATCATGACCGACCAGGGGGCACAGTGAGGAAAATACCCATAAGGGCGTCGATGGCGGCATCGGCCTGTCTGCTGCTGGCGTCCGCCCTGCCCGGACAGGCGGTCGCGGCGGAGCCGCCCTCCGTCTGGGTCGCCGACGGCGCCGACCACGTCTTCTCGTCGTCGCCGTCGCCCGGGCGTCCGCTGAACGCGGTGACGCTCTTCGCCGCGCGCAACGAGGTCCAGGCCGCCCAGATCGCTGTGCGCTCCGGGCAGTCGCTGACCAGCCTGTCGGTACAGGCGAGTGATCTCACGGGGCCGGGCGGGGCGGTGATCCCCTCCTCGCGGATCACCGTGCGCCGGGAGTACAACCACCCGAACGTCACGACGGTCCGCAGCGGTCACCAGCAGGAGCCGCCGGACGGCGGCACCAGCTACTACGACGCGCTCGTCGAGAACGCCATCGAGGAACCGCTGGCGGCGAACACCACCCAGCCCTACCACTACAGCGTGGCGGTGCCCACCGGCCAGGTGCCCGGCACCTACACCGGCAAGGCCACCGTGCAGAGCTCGGCCGGCCCGGTGGACGTGCCGGTCTCCGTGACGGTGTACGACGCCGAGCTGCCCGCGGCGAACCGTTCGACGTTCCGGATGAACAACTGGTTCACCTCCGCCGGCTGGGACTACGGCTGGACGGCGAGCTCCATCCCCGCGCAGTACGTGGTCAAGGTGGGTGACACGGAGAAGCCGGTCGAGGCGTTCACCGAGCCGTGGTGGACGCTGATGGGGAACTTCGCCAAGAACCTCGCCAAGCACCGCAACAACGTCGTGTTCGCGGACTTCCAGGGCCTCTCCGTCCCCGACACCACTGTCGTGGGCGGAAAGTACAGCTTCACCTGGGCGAACTTCGACCGCTTCGTCCAGCTCTTCCAGGACGCCGGCGCCCTCCAGTACATCTACACACCCCACCTCATCGAGGGCAACGGGAAGGACCTGGAGGCGCTCGTCGACGCCGGAACCGGCGACGGCAAGGTGAAGATGGCGTACCTGACCCCGGGGTCGCCCGAGGCCACCGACTACGTCAACGCCGTGTTCCCGGCGCTGAAGGCCCACCTCGACTCCAAGTGCCTGGATCCGGGGCCGGTCTGCGCCCCCGGCCGCCGGTGGAGCGACGCCTTCTACATGAGCGCCGTCGACGAGCCCAACGGCGGGGACGTGGCCGCGTCCGCGGCCTCGGTCTGGCTCTACGAGCGGTACCACAAGTACTTCCCCGAGGGTCTGTCCAACGAGGCCCACCACGCGGTCGTGCCCGCGACGGACGCCGCCCTCGGCACCATCACGCCGGTCGGCGACAACCACTACGACCAGAACGCCGGCTACTACCAGAACCGGCGTCTCGCCGGTAAGGACCTCTGGCTCTACTACTGCACCAACCCCAAGGACGCCCACCTCAACCGGTTCATCAGCTATCCGCTCTCCGACTCCCGTCTGACGCCGTGGATGGTCTCGGCGGTCGGCGGCAACGGATTCCTGCACTGGGGCTGGAACATCTGGTCGGATGCGGGGAGCAAGGCGAAGATCGACACCTTCGACGGCACGAACGACGGTGACTACTACCTCGTGCGCCCGAACAACCGGGACGGCGCCCTGGACGTCTACGACAGCATGCGCAGCGAGGCCCTGCTCTCGGGCATCCAGGACTACGAACTGCTGCAGCAGCTCGCGGCCGTCAAGCCCGTTCTCGCCCGGGCCCTGACGTCGTCGTTGATCACCGCCACCACCGACTTCACCACCTCGGGCGCGGAGATCAGCAGCCGTCACAAGCAGATCCTGGACGCCCTCACCACCGCGGGTCCCGACGCCTCCTACCCGTTCGTCGACGACTTCTCCTCCGGCACCGACGCCGAGTGGCGGCACCTGCGCGGCGCCTGGTCGGTCACCGGGGACCAGGCGTACGAGCAGAGCGACCCGGCCGCGAACTGGGACACGGTCGCCGGTGTGGCCGGCCGCACCTACGGCGACGTCGCCGCCTCCGCCGACGTCCGGATCACCGGTGTCAACCATGAGGGCGACGACACCAACTGGGCGGGCCTGACCGTCCACAGCCAGAACCCGACCGACCGCCAGACCGGTTACCTGGTGGCCCTGCGCAACAACGGCGAGGTGTTCGTCGAGCGCGGCGGCGCCCTCCTCGGAAAGGCGACCGTGCCCGGGTACGTCCCGGGCGCAACGGTCGGCCTGCGGGTCGTCACCCGGGGCTCCACCCTCGACGTGTACGCCGGAGCGACGCGACTGCTCTCCCTCACCGACAGGAGCTACCCGGTCGGCAACATCGGCCTCGCCACCGGCGGCGCCTCCGCCCGGTTCGACAACGTGCGACTGAACCCCGGCACCAACCCCGTCGAGGGTGCCGTCGTCACCGCCTCCAGCAGCTACGAGGCGGACGGCTGGGGCAGGAACGCCCTCACGGACGGTCGCCACTCGCTGCCCACCGGCACCAACGGCTGGAGCAGCATCGACAACCTGTCCGTGGACCACACCGAATCGGTGACGGTGGACCTCGGCACCCGTCGTCGGATCAGCCGGCTGGACCTCTTCGGCCGCGCCGACGGCGCGAACACCGGGCTGGGCTTCCCGGTCGACTTCACCGTCCGGGTCTCGCCCGACAACGTCAACTGGACCACCGTCGCCGACGAGCACGACCGCCCGAGGCCCGACGCGTCCGCGCAGTCCTTCCCGTTCGCGCCCACCGACGTGCGCTACGTGAAGGTCACCGGGACCAGGCTGCGCACCGACGCGGCCGGGAACTACCACATGCAGCTGGCCGAGATCGAGGCCGCCGGTGAGAACCTGGCCGCCAACCGGCCGGTGACCGTGTCGAGTTCGATCGAGAGCTCGGGGTGGAAGCGCGCCGCCGCCACCGACGGTGTGCAGAACTCCGCCCAGGGCTACTCGATGGGTTGGAGCAGCGTCAAGTCGCCCACGGCGGCCGCCGGCGAATGGATCTCCGTCGACCTGCAGGGGGAGAGCGTCCTCAGCGAGGTCCGGCTCACCCCGCGCACCGACGGCGTGAACACCGGCCTGGGCTTCCCGGTCGACTTCACCGTCCAGGTCTCGCCCGACAACGTCAGCTGGACCACCGTGGCCGACAAGCACGGCCAGACCCGTCCCGGCACCGCGGCGCAGGTCTTCTCGTTCGCGGCGACCCCGGCCCGCTATGTGAGGATCACCGGAACCGTGCTGAGTGCCGACCAGTTCGGCGACCACTACATGCAGCTCGGCGAGATCGGCGTCAGCTGACCTGCGGTCCCCCGTGACCGACCGGCGCCACTATTGAAGGTGCGAGGACGGGAGCGGGAAACCCCCTGGGGGCGGCGCGCCACGTGGCGCGCCGCCCCCAGGGGGTTTCGGGGACCGGCTCGGCGTTCGGCTCGCCAGGGCGGCGGGCCGCGGGCCGCCGCCCTGGCGAGCCGAACGCCGAGCCGGTCCCGTCAGCGTGATCGTGCGCGGGTTCGAGGCCGCGGCGACGATCACCGCGATCCATCAGGCGGTGCCGCAGGAGCGGTAGTCGCCGGTCGGCCGGCTCCTCGGGTGGAGGGGCCGGCCGGTCCTAAGAGATCTGATGGTGCGTCAGATCCATTGCTCGGGAAGGGCGAAGGCGATCATGGCGTGGTAGCGGGGGTGGGGGGTGTCGGTGGGGGAGAACCAGTCGGTCGGGCCGGTGCGGTCCTCCCAGGTGAGTGGGGCCTCGGTGAGGGCGTCGACGAGGTCGGTGGCGAGGCGGCCGGCCTCGAAGAGGTCCTGGTCGGTCGACTGTGAGCCGGCGCCGACGATCTGGCCGCGGATCGCGGCGGAGTGGCCGTAGCGGAAGGCGCCGCTGCCGCACAGGTGGGGGGCGGCGAGGACGGCCTCGCCGTAGTTGCGGCCGAGGCGGCGGTGGCTGGCGGCCTTGGCCGCGGCCTTGGGGAGGAAGTGGTGGGCGTCCTCGCCGACGGTGATCACCGCCATCACCGACTCGGTGTCGGGGACCCAGGGGCCGGCGGTCGGGTCCAGGAGGACGAAGCCCATGCTCGCCCGGGGGTAGGGGGCGCGGGGGGGGGGTGCCGGATGCTGGCGGCGCGGCGCAGTCCGAGGCCGATCAGCAGCCCGGCGAAGCCCTCGTCGTCGAAGAGGTGGTCGTACGGGTTGTGCCGGTGCTGGGCGCGGACGGTCGGGCCGTGCTCCGAGACGCTCTCCCGGGTGGTCACGTTGGCTCCTTCGGCAGCTTGCGGTGCCCGGGCCCCTCCTGCGGGGGCCGGGGCGGTGCGATTGTGGCCACGGGGGCCGGTGGGTCGGCAGGTCCGTGGCGCGGGGGTGGGCTGTGTCGGTGCGGGGTGTTCGGTCCGGGGCGGCCGCAACGGGTCTGGTCTGCGGTTTCTGACGCGGCCATGTCTCGCCGGCGGGACGGCGGGCGGAACGGCCGGCGGGGAGCGGGCAGGAGGAGGGGAGGGGCGGCGAGGAGGCGGGGGAGGGGGTCGGCAAGGGGTGGCGGATCGACGGGTGCCGGCGGGGGATCCCGACGGTTGGTCTAGACCTTGAAGCGGTGCGGTTCGTTCCTCAAAATGATCGACTGTTGCTGAACAACGGGGAGGACAGCATGCGAAGGGCGGATCGGTCGGACGACGTGGGGATTCCGGGAAGACGTACCGGGAGGAGTCCGGAACTCTCCCGGGACCAAACCTCACTCGCTCTCCCGGCACGGCTCCCGATCGACGCGTGGATGCGTATCGGGCAGGCCCTCGGGGTCGCGGCGGATTCCGCCACCTGGTGGCTCGGCGACTGGCTGGTCTACGGCCAGGACCGTTATCCGGAACGCTACCGGCGGGCCATCGACGAAACCGCGCTGGATTACCAGACACTGCGGAACTATGCCTGGGTCGCCCGGAAGTTTCCGCCGGTCCGCCGCCGGCCGGCCCTGAGTTTGCAGCACCACGCCGAGGTCGCCTCGCTGGATCCCGAGGTCCAGGACAACTGGCTCGACCGGGCCCAGCAGGGCGGCTGGTCCCGCAACGAACTCCGCCGCCGGATCCGCACCGCCGCCGATCCGGGCACGGGCGCGCGATCCATTGCCGTCGAACTCAGGCTCGCCGTGACGCAGGCCCGGCGCGGACTCTGGGAGGACGCCGCCGACGCCGCCAACCGGGATCTGTCCGCCTGGGTGCTGGAAGTCCTGGACGCGGCCGCCCGGCGGGGCACGGAGGAGCGCGCCGAGCGCGACCGGATGCGGATCGCCGAGGCGGGCTGACGCCGCCCGCCGCCTGGACGGATGCCGACGCGGCGAATTTCCCGGTCGTTCGACGAATCGGGTCGGAGGGCGGCGGAACGGCGAACGCCCGATCGTCGTCGGTCCACGAATCATGATTCAGGGACGAAGGATCCGGAATTCGGATCCGGATTCAGGCGCAATGAGTCAGGCGCAATGAATCAGGCGCGAGGAATTGTGGCGGCGGGACGTGCGGTGGAGCGGCGGAATGCAGCCGCCGTGGTCCGCTGTGTCCGCGCCGCGCGAGCGTGGTGAATTCCAGCGGCACCCCGGATCCGGTCGTGAAAGTCGGCGCGGACCCCGGTCCGGTCGGTATTCCCTACCCACCGGACCCACCGGACCCACCGGACCCACCGGACTCACCTGACCCACCGAAACCCCAACCCCCCACAGCGAGGTACTTCGATGGATGCCAGTAACGCCCCGGCCCAGGTGCGGCTGAGCGGCGCGGTGATGAGCCACCCCCGGCGTGCGCAGGAGGCCCGGCGGATCGCCGAGGCCGATCCGCTGGGCCGGGTCCTGGTGATCACGGACCCCGAGCCGGACGGCCGTCCGACCGCCCTCCGGGTGGCGCCGCTCTCCTGGTCCTGCGTGGCGCCCGACGCCACCCACCACCTGGTGCTGCAGGACGACGTGGTGTTCGCCGAGGGGTTCTTCGAGCACGCCGAGCGAGCCGCCGCGGCGGCGCCCGGCGAGGCGATCTCCCTCTACGCGGGCTGGGACTCGCGCAACGGCGCCGTCGCCCGGCTGGCCGCGCTGGTCGGCGCGCCCTGGGCGTACACCCTCCAGGAGCACGTGCCCTGCCAGGCGCTGATACTGCCCGCCGAGGCTGCCCGCGGCTACGAGGCCTTCCAGCGGGAGCACGGCGGCGGCTGGCCCTACGACGTGGTGGTGCAGCGGTACCTGAACGCGATCGGCATGCCGGTGCGCTTCTGCACGCCCAGCACCGTGCAGCACGACGACCTGCCCAGCCTCGCCGGCAACACCTACCACGGCTTCCGCCAGGCGACCCTGTTCACCGGCGAGGCCGGTCCGGTGGCCGCCGAGGGGCCGTGCCCGCGCTTCCCGGTGGTGCCCTTCTACCAGTACGGCGAGGCCCGTTGCGCCGTCCTCCGGGGCACCGAGTGGGAGTACCTGGAGACCGAGCGGCAGCTCGCCCGCACCGGGCTGCTGGACGCCTGCCTGGCGGCGCTGGACGCCGCCGGGCCGGACGCCGCGGCCGGGCTCCTGGAGGGTTCCGGCCGGGCCGTGTGGCTGACCGCGTTCGCCCTCGGCGTCGTCACCGCCGACCGGCCGGAGCCGGACCCGCAGATCGCCGCCGCCGTCCTGGAGAGCCTCGGGACGGGCGGGCTGTGCCAGGAGTACACCGTCGCCGAGTTGCTGGCGGTGGTCCCGGCGGTGCGCGACTTCGCGCTGACCGCCCTCGCCGCCGGCCGCCGGGCCGGGGCCGACCCGGCCGTCCGCACGCCCCGTCCGGCCCCGCTCGCCCGGGTGGCCGTCACCGGCGGCGACCCGGCCTTCGCCCGGCAGCTGGCCCGCCTGCTCGCCGACGGCGGCCTCGACGCGGTGCACCCGGCCGGGCGGCCGACCGCCGGGGACCTCGACGGCGTCCGGTACGTGGTGCACCTGGGCCGCTCCGAGGACGGCGAGCTGCTGGCCGAGGTGCTCGCCGCCGCCGCCAAGGCCGGGGTGGAGCGGGTGGTCTACGCCGGTTCCTCGGCCGTCTACCGGGGCAGCCGCGAACGGACCGTCACCGAGCAGCTCCCGGCCGCCGCCCCGGCCGACCCGGTGGCGCTGGCCTGGTGGCGCGAGGAGCGGGCCGTCCTGGCCTGGGGCGCCGAGCACGGCGTCCCCGTGCAGGTCCTGCGCCTCGCCGACCCGGTCGGCCGGTACGCGCCGGAGGACAGCCCGCTGGTGCGGTGGGTGAACCTGGCCTGGACCCGGCGCCCGCTCGCCCTGAACCCGCTGGGCCGCCACCAGGTGCTGGACCACCGCGACCTCGCCGACGCGCTGCGCGCCGTCCTGGCGGCCCCGCCCGCGCAGCCGGTGCTCAACGTCGCCTCGGCGGCCTTCGACGAGCAGGAGCTCGCCGGGTTCCTGGCCGACGTGTCGCGCCGTACGCCCTGGGAGTGGGTCCAGGACCCGACGGTCGACCGCTGGACCATGGCGACCGGGCTGATCGGGGCCGAACTCGGTTGGCAGCCCTCGGCCGAGTTGCGCGAGAGCATGCGCGCCCTCGCCCAGTGGTGGGCCTGCGACATCCACGGCGACTACACCGTGCCCGGCGACCACACCGTGCACGGCGACCACACCGTCCCCGCGGTCCCCGCCGTCCCGACCGGGCCCGACGCGCGGGCGTGACCGTACCGGCCGGCGGCGCCCCGTCCGGCGCCGCCGGCCACCCCACGGCCGGACCGCCCCGCTGCCCGCCAGCGCAACCCACCTGTCACCGCCCACCCCTGGAGTACCGCATGTCCGCCATAGCCGGCTGGGTCGACTTCTCGCACGGCACCCCCTCCCACGGCACCGCCGACACCCCTGACACCGCGGACGGACAGGACGTCGTCCGGGCCATGACCGCGGCGCTGGCCGGGCGCGGGCCCGACGGCGAGGGGCTGTGGAGCTCCCCGCACGCCGCCCTCGGCCACCGCCGCACCGCCCGCGACCCGCACCCGCAGCCGCTCGCCGCCCCCGGCGACACCGGCCCGCTCGCCGTGCTCTCCTTCGCCGGCCACCTCACCAACGCCCGCGCCCTGCGCGACCGCCTGACCGCCGCCGGGCACCGCGCCGTCACCGGCGGCGAGGCCGAGGCCGTGCTCCAGGCGTACCTGGCCTGGGGCGAGGACTTCGTCACCCGGATCGAGGGCACCTACGCGCTCGCCCTCTGGGACGCGCGCCGGGAGGAACTGCTGCTGGTCCGCGACCGGATGGGCGTCAAGCCGCTCTTCTTCGCAACCACCCCGGACGGTGTGCTCTTCGGCTCCGAGCCCAAGGCCGTGCTCGCCCACCCCGCCTTCCGGCCCGTCCTCGACGCCGACGGCCTGCGGGACATCCTCTCCGTCGCCCGGGTGCCCGGCCACGCGGTCTTCCGCGGCCTGCGCGAGGTCCTGCCCGGCGGGCTGCTGCGGGTCGGCCGCTCGGGCGCGACCGAGCGGCGCTACTGGCAGCTGAGGGTGGACGGTCACCCCGACGACCTGGGCACCACCGTGGACACCGTGCGCGCGCTCCTGGAGGACGCGGTCGCCCCGCACCTGGACGGCGGGGAAGCGCCGTGCTCGCTGCTCTCCGGCGGCCTCGACTCCAGCTCGCTCACCGCGCTGGCCGCCGCCCTCGCCCGCCGCCAGGGCCGCGGCCCGATCCGCTCGCTCGCCGTCAACGACCAGGAGCCGGGCGCCGACGGCGGCGCGGCGCAGGGCAACGAGGACCACCTCTACGCCCGGCTGATGGCCGAGCACGCCGGTACCGAGCACGGCGAGATCTCGCTCGCCGGCCTGGACCTGCTCGACCCCGCGCTGCGGGCCTCGGTGCTCGCCGCCTACGACATCCCGATCAACAAGGGCGACCAGTACGCCTCGCTGCGGCTGCTGTTCGGCGAGGCGCGCGGGCACGCCGCCGTCGCGCTGTCCGGCGAGTGCGGGGACGACGTCTTCGGTGGCTACAACTGGAACCGGCTGCCGGAGTGGATCGCCTGCCCGACCTTCCCGTGGGTGGCGGAGAACCGGCCGCGCTTCCTCGGCACCGACGTGCTCTTCGACGCCGGACTGCTCGGCAAGCTCGACCTGGCCGGCTACGAGCGCGACTGCCACCGGGACGCCGTCGCGGAGATCGCCGCCGCCGAGGTGGTCGCCGACCCGGTCGAGGCCCGCTACCGCGAGGTCACCTACCTCGCGCACACCCGCCACACCCGGGTGCTGTTCGACCGGCTGGACCGTCTCGGCAGCGCCGCCGGGCTCGACATCCGGGTGCCGTTCGCCGACCCCCGGCTGGTCGAGTACACCTTCAACATCCCCTGGGAGATGAAGGCGTTCGACGGCCGGGAGAAGAGCCTGCTGCGGGCGGCGATGAAGGACCTGCTGCCCGAACCGGTGGCGATGCGGGTCAAGACGCCCTACCCCAACCTGCGGGACGCCGGCTACGACCGGGTGCTGCGGGAGCGGCTGGCCGCGGTCGCCCTGGACCCGGACAGCCCGGTCGCCCCGCTGCTCGCGCCCGGGCTCCGGACGGCGGTGGCCCGCGACGGCGCTGATGCCCTGGTCGCGGGGGTCGGCCGCGCCGCGCTGGAGACCGCCCTGCAGACTGACGCCTGGCTGCGCGCGTACCGGGTCGAACTCGCACTCTGAGTCGACGCCGACGCGCCGACGCGCCGACGCCGACGCCGACGAACGCCGCCTCCCGGAGCAGCGCCCCGGAGCAGCGCCCCGGAGCCCCGCGCCCGCCCGACCCCGAGCACCCGCCCGCCCCGGCGGACGTCCCGAAGGAGCCCCATGGCCGCGACCCTGGCCGCGCCGCCCGCCCCGCCCGCCCGCCTGTGGACCCGCAACTTCGGGTTCTACTTCACCGCCCGCACCATGGCGGTGCTGGGCGACACCATGATTCCCGTCGCGACGGCCGTGGCGATGCTCTCGCTCGGCTTCGGGGTGGGCGCCGTCGGCGTCGCGCTGGGCGCCTGGATGGGGGCGTTCGCCCTGTTCGTGGTGTTCGGCGGGGTGTTCGCCGACCGCTTCCACCCCCGGCCGCAGATGATCGCCGCCGACGGGGCGCGCTTCGCGATCCAGGCCGGACTCGCGCTCGGCCTCTGGCTCGGCCACCCGGCGCTGTGGCTGCTGGTCCTCGCCTCGGTGCTCGGCGGGCTCGCCACCGCGATGTTCCAGCCGGGCCTGACCAGCCTGGTCCCGCAGGTCGCCACCGACCCGCAGCAGGCCAACGGCGTGCTCCGGGTCAGCCAGGGTGTCGCCACCATGGCGGGCCCGGCCATCGCCGGCACCCTGGTCGCCGTGGTGTCCCCGGCGTCGGTCTTCGCCGCGACGGCGGTCGTCTTCGTGGTCAGCGGGCTCTGCCTGACGGCCCTGCGGCTGCCGTACGTCGAGCCCGACCGCAGTGCCTCCACCCTGCAGAACCTGCGCGAGGGCTGGACGGAGTTCCGCTCCCGCTCCTGGCTGTGGTCGGTGATCCTGATCTGGTGGGTCCTCGGCGTCGCGGTCTGGGGCCCGATCACCCCGGTCGGCGCGGTCTCCATCATCGACGCCCACGGCAAGGCTGCCTTCGGCTGGGCGGAGAGCGCCTTCGGCGTCGGCTGCGTGCTCGGCGGCCTGGTCGCGATCCGGCTGCGCCCGGCCCGTCCGCTGTTCGGCGGGGCGGTGGCGATGCTGCTCTTCCCGCTGATGCCGCTGTCCGCCGCGCTGGTGCCGCCGGTACCGCTGCTGATGGCGGGCTACCTGGTCAGCGGCGTCGGGTGGGCGTTCTGGGGCGTCCAGTGGGCGACCTCGGTCCAGACCCGGATACCCGAGGACAAGCTCAACCGGGTCGCGGCATACGAGATCGCCGGATCCATCCTGGCCGTCCCGCTCGGCCAGGCCGTCGCCGGTCCGGTCAGCGGGCTGGTCGGTGTGCACCGGCTGCTGTTCCTCGGCGCCCTGGTCGGACTGGGCTGCGCCCTCGCCCTGCTCGTCGTCCGGCCCGTCCGCCGGCTGACCCGGGCCGTCGACTGACCCGGGCCGTCGACTGACCCAGCCCCACGCCCCCGGGCGGCCGACCCCGGCCGAAGCCCCCGCCGTCGGCCGACCCCGTCCGCCGCCCCCTCCGTCGGCCGGCCTCCCTGCCCCGTCCGGCAACGCCCCGCACCCCACCAACGACAGGAGACCGACCGTGCGCCACCGTCTGACGGTGATCGGCAGCGGCTACCTCGGCATCACCCACGCCGCCTGCATGGCCGAACTCGGCCACGAGGTCCTCGGACTGGACATCGACGAGGACCGGGTCCGCTCCCTCAACCAGGGTGAACTGCCCATCCACGAGCAGGGGTTGGGGGAACTGCTGCGCCGCAACCTGGCCGCCGGGCGGCTGCGCTTCGGCACCGACCCGAAGGAGGCCGCCGCCTTCGGCGACCTGCACTTCCTCTGCCTCGGCACGCCCCAGCGCAAGGACTCGGGGGCCGCCGACCTCTCCCAACTCGACGCCGCCGTGGCCGCGTTGGCCCCACATCTGGACCGGCCCTGCCTGGTCGTCGGCAAGTCCACCGTCCCGGTCGGCACGGCCGAGCGGCTGGCCGCCCGGCTCACCGCGCTGGCGCCCGCCGGGGAGGCCGCCGAACTCGCCTGGAACCCGGAGTTCCTGCGGGAGGGCCACGCGGTGGAGGACACCCTGGCGCCCGACCGGATCGTGCTCGGGGTGCGCCCCGGCCGGGCCGAGGGCCTGCTGCGCGACCTGTACGGGCCGCTGGGCGACATCCCGACCGTGGTCACCGACTACGCCACCGCCGAGCTGGTCAAGACCGCCGCGAACGCCTTCCTGGCGACCAAGATCTCGTACATCAACGCGATCGCCGAGGTGTGCGAGGCGGCCGGAGCCGACGTGGTGCGGCTGGCCGAGGCGCTGGGCCACGACGAGCGGATCGGCCGGCGCTTCCTCGCCGCCGGACTCGGCTTCGGCGGCGGCTGCCTGCCCAAGGACATCCGGGCCTTCGTCGCCCGCGCCGAGGAGTTGGGCACCGGCGAGTCCCTGGAGTTCCTGCGGCAGGTGGACGCGATCAACCTGCGCCGCCGCACCCGCGCCGTCGACCACGCCCGGGAGCTGGTGGCCGGCTCCTTCAGCGGCCGGAAGGTCGCCGTGCTCGGCGCCGCCTTCAAGCCCGAGTCGGACGACATCCGCGACTCGCCCGCGCTCGACGTCGCGGCGGCGGTCGCGCGCGAGGGCGGGCAGGTCTCGGTGTACGACCCGGCGGCCCTGGACAACGCGCGCAAGGCCTTCCCCGACCTGGCCTACGCCGCCTCCGCGGCGGAGGCCGCGCGCGGGGCCGAGGTGGTGCTGCTGCTGACCGAGTGGCGCGAGTTCGTCGAGCTCGACCCGGTGGCCCTGGGCCGGGAGGTCGCCGTCCGGGCCGTCGTCGACGGCCGCAACGTGCTGGACCCGGCGGCCTGGCGCGCGGCCGGCTGGACGTACCGCTCCCTCGGCCGCCGCTGACCGGGGACCGGGGTGGGGGCCGGACCCGGCCGGCCCCCACGGTGCCCGATCGCTCCCGACCTACGGGAGGTACTCGTTGCTGAACGCCTCGGCCGGGGTGGTCGGCTTCTCGATCAGGCCCTGCTCCTGCATGAACGCGGCCATCCGGTCCCAGGTGGCCGGGTCGTTGAGGCCCGGCTTGCCGGTTGCGGGCGCCTGCATCAGCGGGGTGGTCGCGCGCAGGACGGCGAGGGCGGAGTCCTGCTGCTTCTGGTCGTTCATGCCCGGGATGTAGGTCTTGCTGATCGTCACCGCCTCCTCGGGGTGGTCGACGGTGTACTGCACGCCGCGCAGCGTGGCCGCCACGAACTTGCGCACGTCGTCGCCGCGCTTGTCCAGGGTGGCCCTGGTGGCGCCGAGGCCGGCCGCGACCAGGGGCAGGGCCGAGGCGTCGCCGGTGCCCTCGACGGGGCGGACGGCCAGGCCGGCCTGCTGGAACTGCACGGCGTCGTTGTTGAGGTAGCCCATCACGGCGTCGACCTTCTTGCCGACCAGGGCGGCCTGCTGGGTGAAGCCGATGTGCTGGACGTCGACGTCCTTGGTGGTCAGTCCGCCGGCCTTCAGCTGGGCCAGCAGGCCGAAGTAGGTCTCGCCGTACGGGCCGGGGGTGCCGACGCTGTGGCCGCGCAGGTCCGCGATCGTGCGGATCGGGGAGTCCTGCGGTACCAGCATCGCCACCGGGTAGGTGTGGTAGAGGGTGGCGATGTCCACCACCGGCACGTCCTTGGCCCGGGCCTGGAGCATCTCGTCGCCGCCGGCGTAGACCACGTCCTCCTGGCCGGCGGTCATGGCGCCGAACAGGTCGTCGGTGAAGCTGTGGTGACGAAGCGTCACCTTGAGCCCGGCCTCCTTGTAGAAGCCCTTGCTCTCCGCCACGTAGAAGGGCGCGAACTGGATGTTCGGGATGTAGGTGAGGCCGACGGTGACGGCGCCGCCGGACTTGCCGTCCGAGGACTTGGCGGCGGTCGGGTCGGAGGCGCAGGCCGAGAGCGTGGCGCTGCCCGCGAGGAGGAGGGCGAGCGCCCCGGCGGCGCGGGCGGTGGTCTTGGGCATGCGACAGTCCTTGTTCAGAGGGATTCCGACGGGAACAGGGGCGGGAGGCGGAGCGGCCGGAGGAGCCGGTGCTCAGCGGTCCACGGTCAGCTCGACCAGCCGGACGCTGCCGTAGGTGGCGGCGGCCAGCAGGGTGAGGGTGAGCAGCGAGACGAACAGGCCGGTGGAGTTCGCCTGCCCGCGCTGGACGGCCAGCAGTTGGCCGAGGCCCTCGCCGCCCATCACGAACTCGCCGACCACCGCGCCGGTGATGGAGAGCGTGCACCCGGTGCGCACCCCGGCGAGGATGCTGGGCAGCGCCAGCGGGAACTCGATGTGGCGCAGCATGCCCCACCGGCCGACTCCGTCGACCCGGGCGGCGTTGAGCACGTCGCGGTCGAGTTCGCGCAGGCCGAGCATGGTGTTGACCAGCATCGGGAAGAAGACCAGCAGCGCGCAGAGGATGGCGATCGGCAGCAGCCCGTAGCCGATCCACAGGGCCAGCAGCGGTGCGAGTGCCACCGCGGGGACGGCCTGGGAGGCGGCGAGGTAGGGCTGCAGGGCGCGGGCGGCGACGGTGCTGCGGGCCATCAGGTAGCCGAGCGGCAGGGCCGCCGCGATGCCGAGGCCGCTGCCGGCGGCGCTCTCCACGACGGTCTGCCAGGTGTAGCCGAGCAGTCCGCCGTCGGTGATGGCGTCGACGAAGGCCTGGCCGACGGTGCCGGGGGAGGGCAGGAAGAACGCCGAGACGGCCTTGGTCCGGGTGACGAGGTCCCAGGTGCCCACCAGCACCAGGCCGAACACCAGCGGCGGCAGTACCGTCGCCAGCCGGCCGGTGGCGCGTGCGGACCGGCCGGCCGCGGACCGGCCGGTGGTGGCGGTGGCGGTCGCATCGGCCCGGGGCACCGGGGCGGCGGCCGGTGCCGGAGGTGTCCGGTGGGCGGTCTTCGGCTCTGACACGGAAGCTCCGTTCGTCTCCCCGTAGGCAGGGTGGGTGGTTCTGACGCAGGGCTGCGGCCGGCTCGGTGCGTTCCTCATCGGGCCGCTCCTCATCGAGCGGCTCGGTGCAGCAGGAGGGTGACGGCCAGGACCGCCGCGGCGCCCGCGGCGAGCGCGAGCCAGCCCGTGCCGGTGCCGGTGGCCGTCACGACCGCGATGCCCAGCGGTGGCCCGACGGCCGTCCCCGTGCTCCAGGCCAGCGAGGACAGTGCACTGCCCCGGCCGAGCGAGGCGGGGCCCGAGAACCGTACCAGCAGCGGAAAGAACGCCGAGGAGTAGGCGATCTCGCCGATCGCGAAGAGCGCGGCGAAGGCGGCCAGCAGGGCGGTCCTGGCCGTGCCGTCGGTGGCCGTCGCGAGGGCGCCCGCGCCGAACGCGGCGCACCACAGCAGGGGCGCCGCGATCAGGGCGGCCTCCTCGGCCAGCCCTTCGAGGCGCCGGGCGACGGGGTGCTGGAGCAGCAGCAGGACGAGGGCGTTGCCGGCGGTGACCGCGCTGACGCCGGCCAGGCCGATGCCCATGCCGTGGTGCAGCAGCAGTGGGACGGTCGCCTCGATCTGGGTGAAGCCGGCGGTCGCGAAGAGCGCCTGGGCGAGCATCAGCAGGGCGATCGGACGGCTGCGCAGCAGCGTCCGGTAGCCCGGCGGGTCCGGTTCCCGGTCCGCGGCGTCGCCGTCGGGTGCGGCGGGCGCGGCGGGTGCGGCCCGGCGGCGCCGGTGGACCAGCAGGAACAGCACGGCGAGCGGCACCGAGGCGGCGGCCGCCGCCTCGTACAGCCAGGGCAGGGTGCCCGCCGGGCGGCCGGCGGCGAGCAGCAGCCCGCCGCCGGTGGCGCCCAGGCCCATGCCCGCGTTGGTCATCACATGGCGCAGCACGAAGGCACGGCGCTGCCCCGCGGCCGGCACCAGGGCGGTGACCACCCCGGTGATGGCCGCGTACTGCAGGCCGTAACCGACTCCCGCGAGCAGGCCGGAGGCGGTCACGGGCAGGCTGCCGCCCGCGGCGCCGAGCAGCGCGTAGGAGAGGACCAGCGAGGTGGTGCCGACCGCGCCGACCGCCGCCGCGCTGCCCCGGTCGGCCCGGGGGCCGCCGAGGACCGCGGCGGCGCACCCGGCGGCCGCCATCGCCACGAAGTAGGTGCCGGCGCCGGTGCCGCCCAGCCCCAGTCGGTCGCTGATGTAGATGCTGGTCAGCGGGAAGACCAGGCCGATGCCGGCGCTGGACGCCAGCAGGGCGGCCATCAGGCCGTGGAACCCGGTGCCGGGACGCCCGTCCGGCTGCCCGGCACCGCTCATCGGGCGGCCAGGCCGTCGCGCAGGGCGAGCAGTTCGCGGACCGGGGCGAGGTCGAACGGGCCGGGGACGGAGACGATGATCTCGGTGGCGCCGGCCGCCGCGAACGCCTCGGCCAGGCCGGTCTGCGGGGCGTCGATCATCACGGTGCGGCCGATCTCGCGCGGGTCGCGGCCGACCTTGTCGCACCAGTCGTCGAGCAGGCCGCTGCGGCGGGCGAACTCGGCGACCGGGTCGGTGGAGTCCCAGCCGTACCAGTTCCACAGGTCGGCGTAGCGGGCCACGGCCTGGAGGGTGCGCTTCTCGCCGCCGCCGCCGATGAGGATCGGCAGCGGGCCGACGGGCGCGGGGTTGAGCCGGGTCAGCCGGTCGCGGATCGCGGTGACGGCTTCCTCGAAGGCGTCGATCCGGCCGCCGGGGCCGGGGAAGGGGTAGCCGTACTCGCGGTGCTCCTGCTCGAACCAGCCGGCGCCGACGCCGAGCACCAGGCGGCCGCCGCTGAGCAGGTCGACGGTGCGGGCCTGGTCGGCGAGCAGGTGGGGGTTGCGGTAGGCGGTGCAGGTCACCAGGGAGCCGATGGTGGCGCGGCTGGTCTCGACGGCCATCGCGGCCAGCAGCGACCAGCACTCGTAGTGGCGGCCGTTGAGGTCGCCGGTCTGCGGCATGAAGTGGTCCCAGGTCCACAGCGAGTCGACGCCGAGGTCGTCGGCGGCGCGCCAGGCGGCCCGCAGGTCGGCCAGGTCGCAGTGCTGGGGGTGGAGCTGGGCGCCGATCCGCAGGGTGGGGCGGGTGGCGGCGGGGGTGGTGCTCATGGGGGTCTCCTGGTGGTGCGGGTGCGGGTGGGTGTCCGGCGCCTGGCGGGCGTCCGACGGGGTGTCAGGAGGGGGTGGGGGTGCGGGTCAGCGGGGCTCGACGAAGACCCGGAAGACCGGCGAACCGGAGCTCTCGGTCAACGCCTTGTCCGTGTCCGCCAGTTCGTGGCGGGAGGTGACCAGCGGGGCCAGTCCTTCGGCGAGCGCTCCGCCGCGCAGCAGGGCGGCGGCGGCACGCCAGTCGGCGGGCTCCTGGCTGTAGGAGCCGGTCACGGTGAGCTGGCGGCGGTGCACCTCGTAGCCGGGAAGGACGGCGTCGGGGGTGTCGTGGGAGCCGCCGAAGAGGACCAGCCGGGCGCCGTCGGCCGCGGCGCGGAAGCCGGCGGCGATCGCCTCGCGGGAGGCGATGGTGACGAACACCACGTCGGCCTTGGGGAGTTCGTCGATCTCCTCGGGCGTCACGGCGTGGTCGGCGCCGGCCGCCAGGGCCGCGCCGCGGCGGGCCTCGTCGGTCTCGATCACGGTGACCGAGCGGGCCTGGTGGTGCCGGGCGAGCAGCAGGTGCAGCCGGCCCATGAAGCCGCCGCCGATCACCGCGACCCGGTCTCCGGGCCGGAAGGAGCCGCGCCGGAACGAGTGCACCACGCAGGCCAGCGGCTCGCCCATGGCGGCGTGCAGCGGGTCGGCGTCGCCGACCGGCCAGGCGTGGGCGGCCGGCACCCGGACGTACTCGGCGAGGCCGGCGCCCATGCTGATGCTGCCGTCCGGCAGCAGGCTGCCCTGCGGCGAGGCGCAGATGGCGCTGTTGCCGGAGCGGCAGTGGCGGCAGGTGCCGCAGCGGGTCAGCAGGTCCACGGTGACCAGGTCGCCGACGGCGGGGGCGTCCTCCAGCGCGGCGGCGCGCGCGCCGACCTGCTCGACACGGCCGGAGACCTCGTGGCCGGCGGCCACGGGGTAGACGGGCATGGCGCCGGTGTAGAGCTTGGCCTCCATGGTGCACAGGCCGCAGGCGGCGATCCGGACGAGCACGTCGTCCTCGCCGATCTCGGGGCGCGGGGTCTCGCGGATCTCGACGGAGCCGGGGGAGGTCACCAGGGCTATGCGCATCGGTCGTTCCTTTCGCGGTGCTGTGGTGCTGCGGTGCTGTGCAGCGGTGTGGGCTGCTGCGGGTGCGGACTGCCGCGCCGCGCGCCGCCACGGCACCGGGGTGCCGCGGTGCGGTGGCGCCGCGCTGTCGCGCTGCCGGGGCACGGGTGGTGCCCCGACGGGTCCGGGCGGTCGGGTGGACCGTCGGACGGCAGGGGGGTCGGCTCAGGCCGGGGGAGGGGGAGCGGTCCACGACGCGGCGGGCCGCCAGTGCGTCCACCGCTCGGTCCACCAGGTGTCGCCCCGGTCGATCCGGGCGGCGAGCCCGGCGGCCTCGGCGCGGACGGCGGCGGCCTGTTCGGGGGTGAATCCGCCGGTGCGGGCGCGCTCCTCGAAGGCCTCGACGTCCTTCCAGCGGTACGGGCCGCCGTCGGCCGGGATCCAGAGGTCGAGTTCGTGGTCGAGGGTGTCGACGCCCTCGGCGGTGATCCGGTAGGGGTCCTGGAAGTTGACGTACCAGCCGGAGAGTTCGTCGGTCGCGGGGTCGCGGAAGGCCCAGACGGCGTGGGCCTCGCCGGGGCGCTGCAGCTGCAGGACGCCGGGGCTGCGCCAGCGGTCGGCGACGGTGCTCCAGCCGTGCGGGCCCCAGCTGAACTCGCCCTCGCCGAAGGAGAGTCGGGTGTCGTGGGCCAGGTACACGGCGAGCAGGTCGGGTTCGTGGACGACGACCCGGACGGGGTAGCTCAGCCAGACCCGTCCGTCGAGGATCTCCCGGCGCAGGACGACCTGACCCGGCGTCAACCGTGCGGGTTCCGGCGGTAACGGGCCGGGTCCGGCCGCGGGCAGGGCTGTGCCGGGACCGGTCGCGGACCCGGCGGTGCCCCGGCCGGTCGCGTCGCCGGCGGGCACGGCGGAGCGCCTCGGACCCCTCGAAGGATCGTGCATGAACGTCTTGCCCCCGTTTCGCAATGCCGCCCCCAGGAACGCGGGCAGCGGAACCCCGGCCCCCGCCGGGGTGCCGAACGCCCGCCCCTCGGACCCCTTCCCCAGTGGTTCGACGCAGGTCGAACGGGGGTCGCTACTCGTGGGTAGGCATCGGCGGTCCGGATCTTAAGCACGCCCGGAGAGCCTTGGCAATGCCCGCCGAACGGCGGGGTCGGGAACCCCCGATCGGCGGTGTGATGCAGCCCACGGCTCGACCCGTTGGCCGACGTCTTGTCAAGATCGCGGCAAGTGTGCGAGGTTGACGAGCGTTGTTCAAGACGTTTGCGCACTCCGGGGTCGGTGAAATTCCGAACCGGCGGTCACAGTCCGCGACCCGTCCGCCGCCAGCGGTCGGTTGACCAGGTGAAATTCCTGGACCGACGGTTAAAGTCCGGAAGGGAGGCAGTGCGCGGCGAGCAGGTTTTTCCGACGGCCGGGGGGATTCCCTGTCGGCCGGTCGGTCGCGGGCCGATTCCGCCGGAATGCGGTCGAAGGCCGTCCCTGCCCGCCCATGCTCCAGCAGCCCCGGAAGTCCGCGCCCCGAGCGCGAGGAGAGTTCCGATGGGCCACACCACGGGCACGACCACCGCCGACGCGACTCCGTACGCGGTCGGCGACACCGAGCAGCCGTTCGACTCCGTCGAGTACGCGGTCGCGCAGATCGCGGCCGGCCGGGCGGTCGTCGTCGTCGACGACGAGAGCCGGGAGAACGAGGGCGACCTCCTCTTCGCCGCCGAGCTCGCCACCACCGAACTGGTCGCCTTCGCCATGACCGAATGCCGCGGACTGCTCTGCGCCCCGATGACCGGCGCCGACCTCGACCGGCTGGAACTGGACCAGATGGTCCGCGACAACACCGAGCACCACCGCACCGCCTTCACCGTCTCGGTCGACGCCGCGGCCGGCATCAGCACCGGCATCTCGGCGGCCGACCGGGCGCTCACCCTGCGGCTGCTGGCCGAGCCGGGCACCCGCCCGGCCGAGCTGGTGCGCCCGGGCCACGTCTTCCCGCTGCGGGCCGTCGACGGCGGCGCGCCGGCGCCCCGGCCACACCGAGGCCGGGGTGGACCTGTGCCGACTGGCCGGGCTGCGTCCGGCGGCGGCGATCTGCGAGATCGCGCTGGCCGACGGCTCCATGGCCCGGCTGCCGGAGCTGCGCGGATTCGCGCGCCGGCACGGCCTGGCGCTGATCTCCATCGCCGACCTGGTCGAGTACCTGCGCACCGCGGGCGGCACGTCGGCCGGAGCGACGCGGACGCCGGTCGCGGCGGTCGCCGGCTGATCCGGCCGGGAAACCGGCCGCGGCGGGGGGCGGTTCCGCCCGGAATTCCATTTCCGGGGCGGTGCCGTGATTCGCCCTGCCCGCAGGAATTCCGGTGCCGGCTCGTTAACCCACTGTTTTCCCGGAATTGACAGTTCCGCAATCCTGCTCCAATAATCGATTCACGGATGCACGCCGACGGGGAGAGGCCTGGTATGTCCGACATCAGTACCACCGAAAAACTCAAAAGCATTTGGGAAGAAGTCCTCGGTACACCGGTCGACGACCTGGACGCCGATTTCTTCGACCTCGGCGGGGATTCCCTGCTGGCCCTCGCGATTTCCACCCGGGCCATCGAGTCCGGTCTGGACATGCCCCGGTCGGCCGTGCTGCGCCGCAGCACCCTCCGGCAGCTCGCCGAGGCCGTCGAGGACCCCCGACTCTTCGATCGCGCCTGAGCGATGGCCGTCGTCGTCGTCTACGACCGGGGCTCGGCCTCGCCGCGCGAGGTGATCGCCCTGGGGCGCACGGCCCCGGTGCTGGTCGCGCTGGCCGACTCCGAGCACGCCCGGCAGGTCGGACCGCTGTTCGAGGAGAACTGCGCGGGCGTCGTCACGCTGGCCGAGGGTGACGAGGCCGTCGTCGCCCGGCTGCGCGAGCACGGCGCCGAGGGCATCCTGACCTTCAGCGAACGGATGCTCGCCGACACCGCCCGGCTCGCCGCACTGCTCGGCCTGCCGTTCAACACCCCCGAGACCGTCAGGGTGTTGACCGACAAGGCGGCGCAGCGCCGACGGCTGCGGGAGGCCGGGGTGGACAGTGTGCGCAGCGCGCTGCTCACCGACGCCGACGGCTGGCGCGCCGCGCTGGCCGAGGTGGGCCTGCCCGCCGTGGTCAAGCCGGTCCGCGGGGAGGGCAGCCGGAACACCGTCCTGGTGACGGACCCGGACCGGGGCGCCGCCGTGGTCGAGGAGTTCCTGCGCACCGAACCGGCGCTGGTGGTCGAGGAGTTCCTGCGGGGCGCGGACTGCGCGCCGTTCGGGGACTACGTGTCGGTGGAGAGCGCCGCCACGCCCGCCGGGATCCGTCACCTCGCCGTGACCGGCAAGCTGCCGCTGGCGCCGCCGTTCCGGGAGTCGGGGCAGTTCTGGCCCTCGCAGCTGGCCCCCGAGTCGGAGGCCGAGGTGGTCGACCTGGCCGACCGGGCGCTCCGGGCGCTCGGGGTCACCCACGGTCTGGTGCACACCGAGATCAAGCTGACGGCCGCCGGGCCCCGGCTGATCGAGGTCAACGGCCGCCTCGGCGGCGACCAGACCGATCTGGCCGGACGGTCCGTCGGGCTCGATCTCGTCGCCCTGGCAGGCGAGTTGGCGCTCGGGCGGGACGTCGGACCGGATCCGGTCCGCCCGGAGCGGGTGCACTTCCAGTACTACACCCCCGGCCCCACCTCGGGCGGCCGGCTGATCCGGGTCGACGGCCAGGCCGCGGTCCGGGCGCTGCCCGGGGTCGACTCCTACCGGCTCTCGGTCCGGCCCGGCACCGAGCTGGCCGCCGGGACCGCTACCACCCTGCTCGACATGCTGTGCGGCTCGGCCGCCGACCACCGGGGCATGACCGCCCTGGTGGAGCAGGCGGTCGCGCTGCTGGCGTACGAGTTCGTCGTCGACGGCCGCCCCGTGACGCGCACCGCCCGGGACCTGCTCGACCACGTCTGAGGCGTCCCGTCCGCGGGCGCCGCGGTGGACCGTCGGTGCCGCACCGGACCGACGTGATCCGAAAGACGCGCCCTGGACGCGCCCGACTCCGCGAACCACCCCCCTGGATGACTCATGCCTACCATCGGCTCGGCCGCCGCCGGGTTCCTCAAGGAACTCGTCCCGGCGCCCGGGGCCGAGCGCCGCATGGGTGTGCTCACGCTCACCCAGTCGCTCGGCACCGGCCTCTTCCTGACCTCCAGTGCCATCTTCTTCACCAGGACTGTCGGACTGTCCGCCGAGAGCGTCTCGGTGGCCATGTCGGCGGCCGGACTGTGCGGGTTCCTCGCCACCGTTCCGGGCGGGCGGGTCGCCGACCGGTTCGGCGCGCGCCGGCCGCTGGCGGCCAGTTACGGTCTGCTCGCGGTGCTGTTCGTCGGCTACGCCTTCGTCTCGGGCGTGGCCGCGTTCACGGCCGTGGCCTGCGCGATCGCGGTGTGCGAGACTGTCGGCAGCCCGCTGCGCGCGGCCCTGACCCACGCCCTGTTCGGCTCCGCCCGCTCCGCGGGTGTCCGGGCGAGGATGCGCAGCCTGTTCAACCTCGGCTTCACGGCCGGCGCCGGTCTGGCCGGGGCCGCCCTGGCGACGGATTCCCGGATCGCCTTCCTGATCGTGATCGCGGTCAACGTCGCTCTCCAACTGCTGTGTGCCATCATGGCGTTGGGCCTGAAGCCGGACGGACCCGAGGTGGTCCCGGCCACCGCGGGGCGCTCCTGGGAGGCCTTCCGGGACCGCCGGTTCCTGCTGGCCACCGTGCTCTCCGGGATCCTGGAGCTGTTCCAGCCGGTGCTCGCGGTGGGCGTGCCGCTGTGGATCGTCGACCGCACCGACGCCCCGGGCGCCCTGGTGGCGGCCCTGACGGTGGTCAACACCGTTCTGGTGGTGCTGCTCCAGGTCGCCGCGGGCAAGGGCTCGGACACCGTGTCCGGCTCCGGCCGGCTGCTGCTGCGGGCGGGTCTGCTGATGGCGCTGGCCTGCTGCCTGTTCGCCGGGTCCGGCGCCGCCGACACCTCGCTCGCCGTCGTCCTGCTGTTCGCCGGCACGGTCCTGATGACCCTGGGCGAACTCGCCCAGTCCGCCGGCGGCTGGGGGCTGTCCTTCACCCTGCCGCCCGAGGGCCGGATGGGCGAGTACCAGGGCGTGTTCGGGCTCGGCCGCGGGCTCCAGCAGTTCTTCGGGCCCGCCCTGGTGGTCATGCTGCCGCTCGGCATGGGCGCCGCGGGCTGGCTGCTGCTGGCCGGGCTGTTCGTGGTCTGCGGCCTGATCGCCCTGTGGGCCTTCGTCCGGGACGCCCCGCCGGCCGGCGTGTCCGACGAACCGTCAAATGAACCATCACCCCAGACGTAGGAGCACCACGTGAGTCCCACCCCCCACAGCTACCCCTCCTTCCGCAGCGTCCTCGCGGACCACCCGCTGGTCCGGATCGCCGGCGCGCACTCGGCGCTCGGCGGCGTCATCGCCGAGCAGGTCGGCTTCCAGGCCGTCTGGGCCTCCAGCTTCGAGATCTCCGCCGCCCGCTGTCTGCCCGACGCCAGCCTGCTCAGCATGAGCGAGTACCTGGACGCGGCCGCGCACATCCAGAAGGCGCTGTCCGTCCCGGTGGTCGCCGACTGCGACACCGGCTTCGGCAACAGCATGAACGTGGCGTACATGGTGGCCGAGTACGAGCAGGCCGGCATCACCGCCGTGTGCATGGAGGACAAGATCTTCCCGAAGATGAACAGCTTCGCGGCGGCCGACCACAGCCTGCTCGACGTCAACGCCTTCGCCCACAAGATCGAGACGGCCAAGAAGTCGCAGCGCAGCGAGGACTTCTTCGTCATCGCCCGCACCGAGGCGATGATCAGCGGGCTGGGCGTCGACGAGGCGCTCAAGCGCTGCGCGGTCTACGCCGACGCCGGTGCCGACGCCGTCCTGGTCCACTCCAAGCAGGCCACCAAGGACGAGGTGCTGTCCTTCCTCGACCAGTGGGACGACCGCCTGCCGGTCGTCGTGGTGCCCACCACCTACCCCGACTGGCACGCCGACGAGGCCCGCGCGGCCGGCGTCTCCGCCGTCATCTACGCCAACCAGGGCCTGCGCGCCACCATCACCTCCCTGCGGTCCGCCCTCGGCTCGATCTACGAGACCGGGCACTCGGCCCACCTGGAGGACAGCATCGCCGGGGTCAAGGACGTCTTCGCGCTCCAGCGCCTGGACCAGTGGCAGGAGTTCACGGCCTGACGGCCGGAACGACCCCGACCACGACCCCGACCCACCGAAAGGAACAGGACTTGTCGTCGCAAGACGTGGCGCTGGTGCGCCGCCGGGCGGCACGCGCCCGGGCACTCGCGCTGACCACGGTCAGCACCGCCGGGACCGGCCACATCGGGGCGGACCTCTCCGCCATGGACATCCTCTGCGCGCTCCACTTCGGCGTGCTGCGCGGCGGCCCGGACGATCCGGACCGGGACCGCTTCATCCTCAGCAAGGCCCACGCCTCGGCCGCCATGTACAGCGTGCTCGCGCTCCGGGGCATCCTGCCCGAGGAGGAGCTCGCGACCTACGGCGCGGCGGACTCGCGGCTGAGCACGGTGGTCTCCACCCGGGTGCCGGGCATCGAGTTCAACACCGGCTCGCTCGGCCACGGCCTCTCGCTCGGCGTCGGCGCGGCCCTCGCCGCCCGGGTCCAGGGCTCCGGCCGCCGGACCTTCGTGCTCACCGGCGACGGCGAGCTCCAGGAGGGCAGCAACTGGGAGGCCGCGATGCTGGCCGCCTCGCGGGGGCTGGAGAACCTGGTCGTGATCGTCGACCGCAACCTCGCCCAGAAGGGCGCCAGCACCGAGGACATCAACGCCCTGGAGCCGCTGGACGAGAAGTGGCGCTCCTTCGGCTGGGCCGTGCGCGTCGTCGACGGCCACGACGTCGAGGAGCTGCTGACCGTCCTCGGCTCCGCGCCGCTGGAGCCGGGCCGGCCGACCTGCCTGATCGCCTCCACGGTCAAGGGCAAGGGCGTCTCCTTCATGGAGCGCAACCTCGAATGGCACAGCCGCCGACTGACCCCCGACCTTCTCGACCAGGCACTCCGGGAGCTTGAGCATGGCACCGACTGACTGCGCCGCCGCCTTCTCGGCGGCCCTGCTCGAACTGGCGCGCGCCGACGAGCGGATCTGCATCGTCAACAACGACTCGGCCGAGACCCACTCGGCGCTCGGCTTCCAGGCCGAACTGCCCGACCGCTTCGTCGACGTCGGCATCGCCGAGCAGAACCTCGTCGGCGTGTCGATCGGCCTGGCCAACGCGGGCCTGCGCCCGTTCGTCTACTCGGCCTCCTGCTTCCTGACCGCCCGGGCGCTGGAGCAGATCAAGAACGCCGCCTACACCAACGCCAACGTGGTGTTCTGCGGCTTCGTCAGCGGCCTCGCCTACGGCGCGCTCGGCGGCACCCACCACGCCGTCGAGGACCTCGCCTGGATGCGGTCGATCCCGCGGATGACCGTCCTGGCGCCGGCCACCCCGAACGACACCGTGGCCGCCCTGCGCGAGGCGATGACCCACGACGGCCCGGTCTACATCCGGATCGTCAGCAAGCTGGACACGCCCGAGCTGTTCCCGGCCGACCACACCTTCGCGTACGGCGGCTCGGTGCAGCTGCGCGAGGGCGAGGACGTCACCCTGGTCGGCACCGGCCTGCTCACCACCCGCCTGGTCGAGGCCGCCGAGCTGCTCGCGGCCGACGGCGTCCGGGCGGGCGTCCTGCACCTGGGCTCGGTCCAGCCGATCGACGCGGAGGCGATCGGACGGGCCGCGCGCCGGAGCGGACGGCTGGTGGTCGCCGAGGACCACGTGCTCAACGGCGGCCTCGGCGGCGCGGTCGCGGAGACCGTCGTCCGCACCCACCCGGTGCCCGTGCTGCAGCTCGGCGTGCCGAACGAGTACGCGCCGATCGGCCCGGCCGAGTTCCTGTACGAGCACTTCGGCCTGACGGCGCAGGGCGTGGCGAAGCGGGTGGCGCAGTGGCTGGCCTGACCGTCACCGTGGCCGACTACACGGCCCGCTACCTGCACGCGCTGGGCGTGCGCACCTGCTACAGCCTCTCCGGCACCGGCTCCATCCACCTCGACCAGGCCTTCAGCCAGCAGCCCGGCCTGGTGACCATCTGCGCCCGGCACGAGACCGCGGCGGCGCTGATGGCCACCGGTGCGGCCAAGCTGACCGGCGAGCTCGGGGTGGCGCTGGTGACCAGCGGCCCGGGCGCCGTCAACGCGCTGGCCGGACTGGTCGACGCCTACGCCGACGGCGTGCCCGTGCTGGTGGTCTCCGGCCAGGTCGAGACCCGGCACATGGAGGAGGGCGTGCGCTCCTTCGGCGTCCAGGGCTTCGGCGTGGTGCACAGCGCCCGCAGCATGACCAAGTACTCCGCGGTGGTGGAGCGCCCCGGCGACATCCGCCGCCACCTGGACGAGGCCGTCCGGCACGCGCTGGAGGGCCGCCCGGGACCGGTCTGGCTGGACATCCCGCTGGACGTCCAGGCCGCGCTGGTCGACCCGGACACCCTGGAGGGGGCCGAGCCGCCCGCCGCCGAACCGCGTGGCTCCGGCGCCCGGCAGACCGCCCGGCAGCTGATGACCATGCTGCGCTCCGCCGAGCGCCCGCTGATCGTCGCCGGCCAGGGCGTCCGGCAGGCCGACGCCGTGTTGGCGTTCCGGGCCATGGTGGCGAAGCTGCGGATCCCGGTGGTCACCTCCCGGCTGGGCACCGACCTGCTGCCGTACGACTCGGAGTTCTGCTTCGGTCAGGGCGGCATCCGCGGCCGGCTCTACCCGGGGCTGATCATGGGCCGCTCGGACCTGGTGATCTCGTTCGGCTCCAGCCTGTCCACCGCCTTCGTCGGCGAGGACGCGGACGCCTTCGACCCGGACGCCACCGTCGTCGCGGTCGACATCGACCCCTCGCAGCTGACCAAGAAGGGCGTCCGGGTGGACTTCCCGGTCTGCATGGACGTCGGCCGGCTGGTCGAGGCGCTCCAGGAGGAGGCGGCCGAACCCGCCGCCCCCGCCCACGAGGCCTGGCTCGCCGAGTGCGCCGCGCTCAAGGCCGCCCACCCCACCGTCGGCGAGCAGCGGCCGGACGGCCCGATCAACTCCTACCGGTTCGTCGACCGGCTGGAGGCGCAGACCGGCCCCGGCCACGTCTTCGTGGTCGACACCGGCAGCGCCTACTACGTCACCGGCCAGACCCTGGAGTTCACCGCCTCCCAGCGGGAGATCACCTCGGCCGCCTTCCTCAACATGGGCGCGGCCGTGCCGATGGCGGTCGGCGCGGCCTTCGCCCGGCCGGACGCCCAGGTGCTGGTGATCGTCGGCGACGGCGCGATCGAGCTCAACATCCAGGAGCTCGCCACCATCAGCCAGTACGGGCTGGGCATCAAGGTGTTCGTGCTGAACAACGGCGGCTACGCCTCGATCCGCGAGTCGCAGGCCGCGCTGGTCGGCGGACCGGAGCTGGAGGAGCCCGAGACCCTGGACTTCTCCGCCGTCGCCACCGCGTTCCGGCTGCCGTACCGCACGCTGCGGCACACCGGCACGCTGGACGCCGACATCGCCACCGTGCTGGCCGAGGACGGTCCGGCGCTGGTCGAGGTGATCTGCGACCCGGCGCAGCTGCTGCTGCGTCCGCTGCGGGCCGACGGCGGACGCCGGGCCCACGACGGCGCCTCGATGGTCCGGGCCGACGGGCCGGACGGGCTCCCGGCCCTCACCGACCTGGTCCGGGAGCGGGAGCTGAACCATGCGTGAGACCCTGCGGGCCTCCTGGAACCACCGGCACCGGCTCGGCCAGACCCGGGAGGACGCCGAGCGGGGCGTGTTCAACCCGCACCACAGCACCCTGCCGCTGGTCCTGCACGGCCCCCTCGACACGGGCGCGCTGAACCGCGCCTGGCACGCCGTGCAGCGCCGCCACCCGGCCCTGCTCAGCGGCTTCGACGCGGACCGGGCGCTGTGGCACGTCGGCGCCGCCGAGCCGCAGGACCTCCGGCGGCTGCCCGCCGGGGCGGACGAGGAGGCCGACCGGACCGCGGTCCGCGAGGCCGTCATCGAGCCCTTCGACCTGGTGAACGGCCCGGTCGCCCGGCTGGTGGTGCTGCCGCGCTCGCCGCAGGAGACGTACTTCGCGCTCGTCACCGAGCACATGGTGAGCGACGGCTGGTCGCTGAACGCCCTGATCCGGGACCTCGCCGTGCTCTACGGGCAGGAGGTGGGCGCGGCGGTGCCGCCGCTGCCGCCGGTCGAGCTGCCCTTCCAGGAGTTCGTCCGCCGGCAGAACCTCGCCGTCGACTCGCCGGCCGGGCGCGCCGCGCTCGCCCGGCTGGCCGCCCGGCTGGACGGCGTCGGCGCGATCCCGGCGATGCCGGTCGAGGGGTTCAGCGGCGCGACCGGCATCCGCTACGAGGAGAACGAGGACTTCGTCCGCCGCCTGCCGGGCGAGCTGTGCCGCGACCTCGCCGCCGCGGCCCGCCCGCTGCGGATGACCGGCCTGAACCTCATGCACGCCGCACTGCACCGGGCGCTGTACGAGCGCTCGGGCCGCCCGGTGGTCGCCACCACGCTGTCCACCGCCAACCGGGAACTGCCCGGACTCACCCACACCGTGGGCTGGTTCGCCAGCAAGACGGTGCTGGCCAGCGAGCCCGGCCTGCACCCCGACCCGGTCGGGTACCTGTGGCACTTCCGCGAGCGGATCCTGACCACCCTGGACGACAGCGACCTGCCGTGGCCCGCGCTGATCGACCTGATGGACCCGAGCGCGCTCGGCCGCCAGGCCACCGTCCCGTACGTCACCTTCAACGCCCGGCCGCTCGGCATGCGCCGCAGCGTCGGCGAGATCGAGATCCCCGGCGTGCGGACCGCGCCGCTGCGGATCTCCAACGGCTGGCACGACGCCGCGATCGCGACCTTCTGGGACGAGGACGAGGACGGCGTCACCGTGAACGTCATGTTCAAGACCGACTGGTACACCGCCCCCGACGTCCTGGCCCTGTGGGACGCCGTGGAGGCCCGGCTGCACCGGTGGGCCGAGGAGCTGCGCCCGTGACCGGCGCGACCGCGCCCACCAACCCGCCGACGAGGGAGAACACCATGCAGGACACCGGCATGCACATCGCGACCGTCCGCGAGTCGACCGTCGAGACCACCGTCGAACGCGACTGGACGCCGCTCACCGACGAGCAGTTCGAGAGCTACGAGCAGAACGGCTACCTCCACCTCAAGGGCCTGTTCAGCCCCGAGGAGGTGGAGCGCGGCCTCGCCGTCATCGACGGGGTGGTCGCCGACGGCGCGCGGACCATCGAGAACCACGCCAGCTTCACCGACCGCGCCCACACCGTCCGGGTCCGCGACGCGGTGGCCCGCACCGCCGGCATGGACTACTTCCTCGACCACCCGAAGCTGGTCGGCCCGCTGATGTCGCTGCTCGCCGGCAGCGTCCAGCTGCTCGGCACCGAGATCTTCGTCCGCTCGCTCCAGGACGAGGCGCTGGAGTACTGGCACACCGACGGCGGCGAGTACCTGCAGCAGCTGCGGCTCGTCCACGGCAGCCCGAGCCTGCAGATCAAGGCGCAGGTGTTCTTCACCGACACCACGAAGTCCGACAGCGGCAACTTCCTGCTCGTCCCCGGCAGTCACCGCAGGGTGCCGACCGACCGGACGGCGCTCTGCTACATCGAGGAGCTCGACGAGCCGCTGCGCCAGGGGGTGCTGCCCGACGACGCCCTGGAGGTCAAGGCCGCGCCCGGCGACGTGCTGATCTTCCCGTACTCGCTGTGGCACGCGGTGGCGCCCAACAAGGTCCAGGAGCGCAAGACCTTCATCCTGCGCTACGGGCACCTGTGGCACCGTCCGCACGACTACGTCCAGCAGCCGGCCGAGGTGCTGGAGCGGATGTCGCCGCGGCTGCGCCGGATGTTCGGCGACTTCGGCGACCAGGTCCACCCCACCGACTACTACAAGCCGGTCGACCAGGGTGACGTGATGGCGGTCGGTGGCAACCGTGCAGCTGTCTGACCCCGCTGACCTGTCCGGCCCGGTCGCCGGCGCCCGGTCGCTGCCGGAGCTGTTCGCCCGCGTCGCCGCCGTGCGCGGCGACGCGGCGGCGGTGGCCGGCGGCGGCGAGCAACTCGGCTACGCCGAGCTCGACCGGCGGGCCGGGGCCCTCGCCGCCCGGCTGACCGCCGCCGGCCTGGGCCGCGGCGACCTGGTGGGCGTGCTCCTGGAGCGCTCGCACCGGGCGCCCGCCTGGATCCTCGGCATCCTGGAGTCCGGGGCGGCGTACGTGCCGCTCGACCCGTCGTACCCGGCCGAGCGGCTCCGGTTCATGGCCGCCGACGCCGGTCTCGCGGCTCTGGTCGGCGACCCCGACCGGGCCGCGGCCTGCGGGCTGGACGCGCTGCCCGTGATCGACCCGGAGGCCGTCGCGGCCGAGCCGGCCCGACCCGCCGAGGCCGGTGGGCCCGTCGCGGCCGCGCCCGGTCCGGAGGACCCGGCGTACGTGATCTACACCTCCGGCTCCACCGGCGTGCCCAAGGGCTGCGTGGTCACCCACGGCAACGTCCTGGAGCTGCTGCGGGCCACCCTGCCGCTGTTCGAGCTCGGCCCCGACGACCGCTGGACGCTCTTCCACTCCGCCTCCTTCGACTTCTCGGTCTGGGAGCTGTGGGGCGCCTGGGCGACCGGGGCGACCGCCGTCCCGGTGCCCGCCGCCACGGCGCAGGCCCCGGAGGACTTCCTGCGGCTGCTGGCGGACGAGCGGATCACGGTGCTCAACCAGGTCCCGTCCGCCTTCCGCCACCTGGCCCGGGAGTACACCGACTCGGGCTCCCCGGCGACCGCGCTGCGGTACGTGGTCTTCGGCGGCGAGAGCGTCGACCTCGACGTGGTGCGCGGCTTCCTCGCCGCCGCGGCCGCCGCACCCGGTCCGGCGCCCGTCGTGGTCAACATGTACGGCATCACCGAGATCACCGTGCACGCCACCCACCTGGTGCTCACCCCGGAGCAGCTGGCCGGCGACACCGCTTCGCCGATCGGCCGCCCGCTGCCCCATCTGGCGATCGAACTGCGCGACGACGCCCTCCGGTCGGTCCCGGACGGCGAGGTGGGCGAGATGTGGGTGGCCGGGTCCGGGGTCGCCGACGGCTACCTGAACCGGCCCGAACTCACCGCCGAGCGCTTCCGCACCCTCGACGGCCGCCGGATGTACCGCACCGGCGACCTCGCCCGCCGGCTGCCCGACGGCGGGCTCGCCTACCTCGGCCGCAACGACCAGCAGGTCAAGCTCCGCGGCCACCGGGTCGAACTCGGCGAGGTCGAGGCCGGTCTGCGGGCCGCCCCGCAGGTCCGCGACGCGGCCGCGCTGGTCGTCCGGGACGACGCGGGCAACGAACTGCTGACCGCGCTGGTGGTCCCGGCCGGACCGGGGGAGGCGGACGTCGCCGCCCTGCGGCGGTTCGCCCGCGCCACCATGCCCGCGCAGTTGGTCCCCAACCGGTTCCACCCGGTGGCGGAGCTGCCGCTCACCTCCTCCGGCAAGCTCGACCGGAAGGCGCTGGCCGGGCTGGTGCCGAAGGCCGCGGCGCCGAAGGCCGGTGCGTCGCGGGAAGGGGCGCCGGGGGAAGGGGCACCGGGGGAAGGGGCAGCGCGGGAAGGGGCAGCGCGGGAAGGCGAGCCGCGAGCCCGTGTCCTGGTGCTCGACCCGATCGACCCGGGGGCACTGGACGAGCTGCGGCGGCAGCACGACGTCACCGTGGCGCTGCGCCCGCCCGTCGACGAACTGCTCCGGCTGGTGCGCGACCAGGAGGTGATCGTGCTCCGCAGCGGGGTGCGCCTGGACGCTCCCGTGATCGCGGCGGCCGACCGGCTCAAGGTGATCGCCCGGGCGGGTTCCGGGATCGACAACATCGACGTCGCGGCGGCCCGGGCGGCCGGCGTGACGGTCTTCAACATCCCCGCCGTCTCCGCCCCGGCCGTCGCCGAGCTGGCCCTCGGGCTGATGCTCACGGTGGGGCGCCACCTGGCGCTCGCCGACCGCCAGGTGCGGTCCGGGATCTGGAACAAGGCCGCGCTCTCCGGGGTCGAACTCGGCGGCAAGACCCTGGGGTTGGTCGGCTACGGCCGGATCGGCTCCCGGATCGCGGCGCTCGGCCGCGCCCTCGGCATGCGGGTCCTGGTCGACGTGGCCCGTCCCGACGCCGACCGCCGGCACGAACTCGAGCGCCTCGACTACGAGTTGGCGCCGCTGAAGACACTGCTGCCGGCCGCCGACGTGGTCTGCCTGGCCGTCCCGCTGACCGACCGGACGCACCACCTGATCGACGCCGCCGCGCTGGCCGCGATGAAGCCGACCAGCCTGCTGGTCAATGTCTCCCGCGGCCTGGTCGTCGACGAGGACGCGCTGTACGAGGCGCTCGCCGAGGGCCGGATCGGCGGCGCCGGGCTCGACGTGGTGGCCGAGGAGGGCCGCCCGAACCGGCTCCACGAACTGGACAACGTGGTGATCACCCCGCACATCGGCGCGATGTCGGTGGACTCGCAGGTCCGGATCGGCCGCATCCTGGTCGACTCGGTGGCCGCCGCCCTGGCCGGCCGGGAGGTGCCCAACCAGTGCTGACGACACGTCAGAACACCATGGAGAGCGCGGTGCTGGCCGACTACGGGCGGATCGAGCACCGCCGTACCCCGCTGCCGCCGGTCGCCCCCGGCGAGCTGCTGGTCCGGGTGCTCGCCACCGGCATCTGCGGCTCCGACCTCGCCACCTACCGCGGCGCCCATCCGTACAAGACCGCGCCGACCGTGCTCGGCCACGAACTGTGCGGCACCGTCGTCACCCCGGCCGGCGGGTTCGCGGAGGGCGAGCTGGTGTGCGCCGCCGCCTACGCGCACTGCGGCGACTGCCCGATGTGCGCCCGGGGGCGCACCAACCTGTGCGGTGCCAAGGCCAACCTGTGCCACCTCGGCTGGGACGGCTCCTTCGCGCAGTACGTGACGCTGCGGCCCGCCATGACCTACCGCCTGCCCGTCGGCACCGATCCGGAACTCGGGGCGCTGGTCGAGCCGTTGTCGATCGCCCACCACGCCGTCGCCCTGGCCGGCCCGGCGGACGGGCGGGCCGTGCGGATCATCGGCGCGGGCAACATCGGCCTCGGCTGCCTGCTCGCCGCCAAACGGCTCGGCTTCGGCACCGTCGTCTGCTCCGACCTCGGCCCGGACAAGGGCCGCCGCGCCGAGGCCCTCGGCGCCGACGGCTACCTCGACGTACTGGCCGGCGGGGTCGGTCCCGGCCCGGCCGCACCGGAGGTCGACCTGGTGCTCGTCGCCGCCGGCCACCCGGGCGCGGTGGACGAGGCGGTCCGGGCGGTGCGGCCCGGCGGCACCGTGGTCGTGGTCAGCTTCTTCGACCGCCCGCCCGCCGTCGCGGTCAACGCCCTGGTCGGCAAGGAGGTCCGGGTGATCGGCTCCTCGCTGTCCACCGCCGAGGACTTCCACGCCGTCATCGGCTGGCTGGCCGAGGGCAGCGTCGACCCGAGGCCCATGGTCACCCACCGCTTCGGCCTCGCCGAGACCGGCGCCGCGCTGGCGCTGATGGCGGCCGGAGAACCGGCCACCGGAAAGATCATCATCACCCCGTGAGGACACGCATGACGCTCACCATCGGCATCGTCGGCGGCACCGGGCACGCGGGCGGCGAACTCTGCCGCCTGCTGCTGAACCACCCCGGCGTCGGTACCATCCTGCCCACCGCCCGCGGCGGCGAGGACCTCGAACGGGTCCACCCCAACCTGCTCGGCAGCGGGCTCGCCTTCACCACCGTCGAGCAACTGCGCGAGCGGGCCGGCGAACTCGACGCGGTGTTCTTCTGCACCCCCTCGGGCGAGGCGATGCGCTCCGCGCCGTACTTCCTGGAGCGCGGCGTCAAGGTGGTCGACGTCAGCGCCGACTTCCGGTTCGCCGACGCCGACCGCTACCGCGAGGTCTACGGCGAGGAGCACGCCAGCCCGCAGCTGCTGCCGGAGGCCGTCTACGGCGTCACCGAGCTGTACCGGGACCGGGTCGCCGCGGCCCGGCTGGTGGCCAACCCCGGCTGCTACGCCATCACCACCGTGCTCGGCCTCGCCCCGCTGCTGCGCTCCGGTCTCGCCGACCTGGACACCGCGATCCACCTCGCCGCCGTCAACGGCACCTCCGGCGCGGGCAACAAGCCGAAGACCGAGATCATGCACGCCGAGGCCTTCGCCTCGATGCTGCCGTACAGCCTGGAGGGGCACCGGCACGCGCCCGAGCTGGAGACGCAGCTCGCCCCGCTGGCCGGCCGCGCGCCCGTCGTCGACATGACCACCGCCCACGGCAACTTCGTCCGCGGCATCTACATCCAGGCCAGCGTCGCCGTCCGGGCGGAGGCCCGGGCCGGCCTCGACCGCGCCGCCCTGCTCGACCTCTACCGCGAGCACTACGCCGACGAGCACTTCGTGCGCGTCAACACCTTCGCCAAGCAGGGGAAGCTGAACGCCAAGGAGTACGGCGTCTACCCGAGCCTCACCTCGGTCGCCGGCTCCAACTTCTGCCACATCGGGGTGGACTACGACCCGGTGCGCGGCTTCGCCAAGGTCGTCGCGGTGACCGACAACCTGGTCAAGGGGGCGGCCGGTTCGGCGATCCAGAACATGAACCTGATGTTCGGCCTGGACGAGCGCGCCGGCCTCGGGCACTACGGCCTGTGACCGGGATGCGGCTGCTGGCCGACCACACCCCGGCGCCCGGCGAGCGCTGGATCTACTCGGCCGGGTTCAACGCCGGCCCCGCGCTGGCCGACACCGGCCGGATCGACGTCGAACTGGCCGACCTCGCCCGGCTGTCGGACGCGGGCGCGCGGACCGCCCTGCTCAGCCACCAGGGCAGCGCCAAGGACGGCAGCGCCCGCCACCTGGACTACCTCGCCGACTACCTCACCCGGCGGCTCGGCCGCCCGGTGCGCTACCTGCCGGAGAACAGCACGGCCCGCGCCCGGGCCCGGGCCCGCGAGCTGGAGCCCGGCGAGATCGTGCTGTTCGGCAACACCCGTCTGGACCCGGGCGAGGAGCGCGGCGACCCCGAACTGGCGCGCGCCCTGGCCGGGTTGGGCGACCGGGTGGCGATCGGCGGCTTCTCCAAGGCGCACCGGCGGCACGCCTCCAACACCGGACTGCTCGACCACCTGCCCGGCTGGGCGGCGGCCGGGCTGGTGGGGGAGGCCCGTGCCCTCGACCCCTGGGCGGCCGGAGCCGGAGCCGGAGCCGGAGCCGGAGCCGGAGTCGGTGCCGTCGCAGGTTCCGGTTCCGGTGCCGGTGCCGGTGGTGGCACGGCCGGCGGTGACGGCCCGTCGGTCGCGGTGCTCGGCGGCGTCAAACCGGAGAAGACGCTGATCGGCCTGCGCGGCCTCACCCGCACCCACCACCTGGTGATCCCGGGCGGCGTCGTGCTCAACACCCTGCTCGCCGTCACCGGCCACCGGATCGGCCGCTCCGCACTGGGCAGCGACCCCGAGGGCTGCGCCCGGGTGGCGCGCGAGGTCCTGGCCCGCACCGGCGGGGCGGGCATCCACCTGCCGCGCGTGGTCGTCGCGGCCGGACCGGACGGCACCCTGCGGCACCTGCCGCTCGACCGGGGCGTGCCGGACGACCACACCATCGTCGACTTCGAGGTCCAGCCCGGCGCGATCGAGCTTCTCCGCCGCGCCGGACGGGTCCTGGTCGCCGGTACCCCCGGCCGCCACGCCGAGGGCAACCGGTACGCGGCGGCGGCCGTCCTCGCCGCCCGGGCGCACGCCCCCGGCGGCACGCTGCTGCTGGGCGGCGACACCGTGGCCGAACTGCCCTGGGACGGGCCGCGCTCCACCGGCGGGGGATCGGCCCTGCAGTACCTGGTCGAGGGCACCTGCGCGGTGTTCGAGGCCCTCGCCGCCAACGCCGCCAGCGCCGCCCGCACCGACCCGAGCCCGCTGCGGCCCGGCGCCGACCCGACCCCGCACCAGCCCCGGCGAGGAGCCGCCCACGATGACCGCTGACCCTCGCCCCGGCACCGTCGACCTGGACGACCTGCCCGTCCCCACCCGAGTGGTCCTCGGCCGGGGCGTGCTCGACCGGCTCGGCCCGCTCGCCGCCCCGCTGGGCGGCCACGCCCTGCTGGTCTGCGGCCGGACCGCGATGCGCCGCACCGGCATCCTGGACCGGGCGCTCGGCTCGCTCACCGCGGCCGGCCTCGCCGTCACGGTCTTCGACCGGATCGGCGCCAACCCCCGCTCGGACGAGATCGACGAGGCGCTCGCACTCGCCCGGACGAGCGGCTGCGACCTGGTGGTCGGCCTCGGCGGCGGCAGCGCCATCGACGCGGCGAAGGCCGTCGCGGTCGCCGGTGACGCCGACACCGTGCGCGAGCTGATCGGCCGCACCCTGCCCGGCTCCGCCGCCGCGCTGCCGGTCGTCGCCGTCCCGACCACCGCCGGCAGCGGCTCGGAGGTCACCCAGGGCGCGATCGTCACCGACGTGGTGCGGGGCTTCAAGTCCGGCATCCGCGGCGAGGACGTGGCCCCCAGGATCGCGCTGGTCGACCCGGACCTCACCGACCGGCTGCCCGCCGCCGTCGCCCTGGAGAGCGGCTTCGACGCCCTGGCCCACGCGGTCGAGGGCGCGGTCGCCAGGCGCGCGACCGCGCAGAGCCGGGCCTACTCCCATCGGGCCCTCGCCCTGGTCCGCGACCATCTGCCCGGGCTCGCCCGCGGCGCGGCCACCCCCGAGGCCCGCGAGGCGATGGCCCTGGCCGCCCTGCTGGGCGGGGTGAACGTCACCACCGTCAGCACCTGCCTGCCGCACCGCCTCCAGCAGGCGATGGGCGCCGTCGCCGGGAACCCGCTCTCGCACGGCCGGGGCCTGGCGCTGCTCTACCCCGCCTGGCTGCGCAGCGCCCGCCCCTTCGCGGACGAGGCCTTCGCCGCCGTCGGGGACACCCTGGGCCACCGGGACGCCGCCACGGCCGTGGACGCGCTGCTGGCGAGCACCGGCCTGGGCACCTCGCTGACCGAACAGGGCTACACCGAGCGGGACATCGACACCTTCGTGGCGGGACTCAGCGGCAATCTGGAGAACGACCCGCACCCGGAGGTCGGCACCGAGCTGGTCCGCTCCCTCTACCGCGCCAGCCTGACCCGCTGAACCCGGTCCGGGCGGTGAACGCCGCACGGCCCCGGACGGGTGGTCCGGGGCCGTGCGGTCCTGGCGGGGCGGGCCGGTCGGGCACCGCCCCCGTTTCCGGGAGTGCTACCGGCGCAGCGGGCCCTCACAGGTGTAGTCGGCGGTGCCGGCGCGGCCGGTGGGCCAGACGTCGACCTGGCCGAACCAGCAGTTCATGTCGGCGAGGTTGTTGGCGGCGGCGCCTCCCCGGGTGAGCAGGAAGTAGTCGACGGTGGCGGCCATGTCCGAGCGGACCTTGCCGGCGTCGAGGGTGTTGGTGAGGTTGGCGGTCATCCGGCCGGTGCAGGTGAACCGCATGGTGTTGTTCCAGTCGGCGTTGTCCTTGCAGACCGGGGTGTTCTGGGTGGCGCGGGTGAAGGCGTCCTGGACCTCGGAGGCCCAGGCGTAGCTGAGCCGGCTGTTCGGCGTGTAGGTGGTGACCGGCACGTAGAGGTTGTCGGCGAGCGGGATCTCGGCGTCCAGGAAGGCGTTGTACTCGCTCTGGAGGCCGCCGTCCCGGCCGAGGCGGTCGCGCCAGGCGTTGTAGCCGGTGACGTCGTCGGCGCGCAGCAGCCGGTACATCTCGGCGAGCTGGTCGGGGTGGCGCTCGCCGAGCAGGTTGAAGAAGGTGGCCGCGTACGGGTAGACGCGGAAGCCGAGGCTCTCCCAGCTGGCGTGCAGGATCTGATCGATCGTCAGGCGGGGTGTCCCGGAGGCGCCTTCCTGGGCGATCTGGCGGACCATGTACTTGCGGGCCTTGACGCCGTCCTTGGAGGTGGAGCCGGCGAAGTACTCGGCGGTGCCCTCGTTCATCGCGAAGGTGGCGGAGCCGGGCCAGCGGGTGGTGTAGCCGGACTCCGGGATCGCCCAACGGGCGTTCAGGTAGTGGGTGTACTCGTGCCGGAAGAGCTCCTCCAGGCTGAAGTACGACTCCGCGGTGGTCCGCTGGTAGGTGTAGAAGGTCGAGTTCTCCTCGATGAACATGCCGCCGTTCTCGACGTCGCCGATCCCGAACAGCAGGTACTGGAGCGAGCGGTAGTTCGTCTTGGTGTCGTACAGCTGCACCGTGAGGGTGGGGTGGGTGTCGTCGGCGAGCGGCCGGTCGGTGCCGATGACCCGGAAGAACTGGGCCTTGACCTGCTTGGTGGCGTAGTACAGCTGGTCGGCGGTGGCCCGGTCGAGGGCGGTGCGGATGACCAGGCCGCCGTTGTCGTAGGTGTAGGTGTTCGGGAAGAACTGCTGGGTCAGCTCGGCCCGGCAGGCCCCGTACTGGCCGCAGAGGCCGAACTCGTTGAGCGGGACGGCCAGGTTGAGCCAGGGGCGGCTGAGGCGGCCGAAGTTGTTCTGGACGGTGGTGACCACGCCGCCGATCTCGGCCCTGATCTCGCCCTTGAGCGAGTCCACCAGGGTGTACCGGGCGTACTCGTTCATGGCGTCGCCGACGGCCCACTCGGTCTCGGTGCCCTTGAGGTGGCCGTAGCCGGAGAAGGCGCGGAGCGCCTGCCGGTAGCCCGGGTTGGCGACGGCCGCGGCGCGGAAGGCACCGCCGTCCTCGACCACGTTGTTGACGCCCTGGAAGTTGAGCTGGAGCGCGGCCTGCAGGGCCCAGTTCCAGCCCCGGTCGCCGATGTACGCGGTGCCGGGGGTGGCGTACTGGCGCAGCACCCGCTCCAGGAGCGGGAGCCGGCCGGGGCGCAGCTTGGGGGCGGTGGAGGTCTGGATCAGCTCGCCCATGGTGTTGCCGGCGGCGGTGGTCGGGTCGAAGGCGCGGGGGTTGGCGGTGTAGGCGGTGATGGCGCGGTCGATCGCGGCCGCGGTGGCGTCGTCGTTGAGGTCGAACTCGCGGTGGCCGTAGTCGAAGTAGACCGCGACGTGCAGGTAGTACCAGAGCTCCTGCTGGTTGCGGTTGTTGGCGCTGTCGAAGCCGGGGGCGAGGGCGGTGATCCGGTCGGCGACGGCGCGCACGTGGGCCGGGGTCAGGACCTTGGTGAGCTCGGGGCTCCAGTCGACCAGCAGCGGGCGCAGACAGCCCTCGTAGGTGTGCGAGCGGTCGGCGAGGAAGTCGGCCAGGGCGGCCGGGGAGAGGGCGGTGAAGGAGGCGAGCGAGCAGGCCGCGGCGGCGTCGGCGGCGGTCGGCGCCTGGGCGGCGGGGGTGGCCGGGTCGGCGGCGGGCCGGGTGGCGTCCGTGGTGGGCTGGAGGGTCTCGTTGCCGGGCGCGCCCTCGGGGCCGGGGGCGCCGGTGGTGGTGCTGCCGTGGGCGACGTCGCCGGTCGGGCCGGCGGGGTGGGCGGTGGTCCCGCCGAAGGCGGCGGCCGGGTCGGTGGTCCGCCCGGAGGCGGCGGGGGGTGCGACGGCCTGGGCGCTCTGGACGAGCGGGGCGGCGAGGGTGACTGCGAGGGCCGCGGAGAGCAGGACCGAGCGCAGGCGGGGGGTGGTTGGCACAGGAGCTCCAGACGAGCATGTGGGGGGTGCGCGGGACGGGGCGAACTGGGGGTCCGGTGCCGTGGGGGGCGCCGGGTCCGCCGGACCGCGCGGGAGTCTGATGACGTCGAGGGAAACGTTGATGATCTCTCGACTCACTGGCCAGTAAAATAGTAATGTCAAATTGCATTGCGCAAGGGCTGGTGGGAGGGCAGATCGGCCGCTGGTAACGAGAGGGTCTCGACCGGGGGTCGGTGGCGCGCAGGGTCTTGACGGGGAATCGACCGGGGGCGTTTGCTGGCTCCCGCTCGTTGAACGTTGATCGGTTCTGTTTGTTTGTGTGGGATTTGAACGTTCAAATCGCCGCGTCGCCCGACCAAGGAAAGGTCATGCCCGAGTACCTGAAGAAGTTCGCCGAGCCGTTCGGCTACCTGGACTTCGCCCGCTTCGGGCCGGTGTCGGAACCGGTCCGCCGGGTGCTGCTCCGCGAGGCCGACCGGCTCCACCGGCACGGCTGGGACGCGCTCGAGAGCCTCGACGCGGACACCGCCGCGGCGGCCCGGACGGCGGGCGGGCTGCTGGGCTGCGCGCCGCACGAGATCGCCTTCGTCGGCTCCACCTCGCACGGGCTCTTCGCCGCCGCCCACGCGGTCGGCGCCGGTGCGGGGGCCGTCGTCGGCGCGAGGAACGTCGGCGGTGCCGCGTCGGGCGGCACCGCCGGCGGCCCCGCCCCGGAGGGGACCGTGCTGGTGGCGCGGAACGACTTCCCCGGCGCCGTCTACCCGTGGCTGCGCGCCGCCGACAACGGCGGACTGGCGGTCCGGCAGCTGGAGGGCCCGGTCACCGCCGACCTGGTCCGGGAGCACCTGGACGACCGGGTGCGCGCCGTCGCCGTCTGCGCCGTCGACGCCGCGACCGGGTACCGGGCGCCGCTGGCCGCGATCAAGGAACTGATCGGGCCGGACCGGATCCTGGTGGTCGACGCCGTCCAGGCCCTGGGCGCCGTGGAGTTCGCCGCCGACGCGGCCGACGTGCTCGCCGCCGGCGGCCAGAAGTGGCTCCGGGCCGGCTGGGGCGCGGCCGTCCTGATGGTCCGCGACCGGATCGCCGACCGGATCGGGCCCGGGCTCAGCGGCTGGTCCGGCGTGGTCGACCCGATCGACGCGCCCGCCCACCCGTGCCCGCCCCGGCCCGGCGCCGTCGCCCACACGCTCACCAACCCCGACGGCCCCGCCGTCGCCGCCCTGGGCGCCGCGCTCGCCCTGGTCCGGGAGGAGGGCGCCGGCCGGATCGAGGCCCGGATCGGCGAGGTGCTCGGCGGACTGCTCGCCGCGGCCCGCGCCGCGGGCGCCGAGACCGGCGGCGGCCCGACGGCGGACGCCCCCTACGGCTCCTGGCGCGGCGCCGGCGACCCGGCCGCCGCCGGCAGCGGGATCGCCCGACTGCGGCTGCCCGGCGCCGACCCCGTCGCCGTCCACCGGGCGCTGACCGACGCGGGCCTGGCCACCACCCTGCGGGCCGGCTGGATCCGGCTCTCCCCGCACGCGAGCACCGACCCCGGGACCGCCGAGCTGCTCGGCGGAACGCTCGCCCATGTACGGCGGGGCGCCCGCACCGCCTGAGCGGACGCCCCGCGCCCGGCCGTCCCCGCCCCCGGGCTCGGACGGCCGGGTACCCCGCACCACCCGCACCACCCGCACCACCCCGCATTGCCCGGCACCACCCCGCACCACCCCGCATGCACCACCTGGCACCACCGACGTCCCACCCCGTCCCGCTCGACGTCCACCCCCTCAGAAGGGCATGCCATGTCACACCTCTCCCGTCGCGACCTGCTGCGCGCCTCCGGCGCCGGCCTGCTGACCCTCTCCGCCGGCGGCGCCCTCGCGGCCTGCGGCGGCTCCAACGGCTCCGGCTCCTCCGGTGGGGACGCCGCCACCGGCACCATCACCGTCTGGTCCTGGACCAGCGCCGCCGACGCCCTGCGCGGCGTCGTGCCCGCCTTCGAGAAGGACAACCCGGGCATCAAGGTCGACGTCCAGGACGTCGGCAACCCGGCCATCTGGGACAAGATCACCGTCGGCCTGGCGGCCGGCGGCCAGGGTCTCGCCGACGTCCTGCACATCGGCTGCGACTACCTGCCCGGCTACCTGGAGAAGTTCCCCAACGGCCTCGCCGACCTCTCCGCCCTCGGCGCCGACGCCCACAAGGACAAGTTCGCCAAGGGCCTGTGGCCGGTCGTCACCGACAAGGACGGCAAGGCCCGCGCCCTCCCGTGGGAGGTCAACGCCCAGGGCTTCTTCTACCGCAAGGACATGTTCGACCGGGCCAAGCTCGACCCGACCACGTTCGAGACCTGGGACGACGTGATCGCCGGCGCCGACGCCTTCAAGGCGGCCAACCCCGGCGTCGGCGTGCTCGGCATCAACAAGCCCGGCACCCCCGGCCCCGACGTCGACTTCCTGCAGTCGCTGATGCAGCAGCAGGGCGCTTTCTACTTCGACCTCAAGGGCGACATCACCCTGACCTCGCCCGAGTGCGTCCGCGCCCTCACCCTGGTCAAGCGCCTCAACGACGCCGGACTCGTCATCGAGACGCCCGGCTCCACCGCCTGGCGCACCCAGATGAAGGACAGCCAGCTCGGCGCCGGTCCGCAGCCCTCCTGGGCCGCGCACTACATCGAGACCAAGTTCCCCGACCTGAGCGGCAACTGGCGGCTCACCCGGCCGCCGGCCGTCACCCCCGGCGGCAAGCGCACCGCCATCGTGAACACCACCCACCTGGCCGTCGCCGGATCCAGCCCCCGCCGCACCGCCGCCTGGAAGTTCGTCGAGTACGCGCTCACCCGGGCCGACTCGGTCAACGCCATGTTCAAGGCCGGCAGCGTCTTCCCGGCGCTCACCGCCGCCTACCAGGACCCGATCTACAGCGAGCCCAGCGCCTACTACGGCGGCCAGCCGGTCCTGAAGACCTTCACCGACCTGCTCTCCGAGGGCGGCGACGCCACCAACTACTCCGGCGACTACGCCCGCGCCCTCAAGCTGGTCAGCGACGCCCAGACCAAGGTCCTGGTCAAGGGCGGCGACCCGGCCGAGGCGCTGCAGGACGCGGCCAAGCAGCTGGCCCAGCAGACGGGGCGCAAGATCAAGTGACCGCCGCCGCTCCTCCGGCCACCCGGCCGGCCGTCCCGGCGGCGGTCCGCCCGGCCGCCGTCCGGCGCGCCAGGCTCCGCCGCCGGGCCGTGCCCTACCTGCTGCTCGCGCCCGCGCTGATCCTCTTCGGGGTCTTCAAGGCATACCCGATCATCTCCTCGCTGCTGCTGTCGCTGACCACCGGCTCCGGCAGCGTCACCCGCGGCACCGGCCTCTCCAACTACCAACGACTGCTGCACGACCCGCAGTTCTGGACCGCGCTCGGCAACACCGCCCGGATCCTGGTGGTGCAGGTCCCGGTGATGCTCGCGCTCGCCCTGCTGCTGGCGGTCGGCCTCAACGCGGCCTTCGTCCGCTGGCGCACCGTGTGGCGGCTCGGCGTCTTCATGCCCACCGTCACCGGGCTGGTCGCCACCGGCATCCTGTTCTCCTTCCTCCTCAACACCAAGGACGGTGCGGTCAACAACCTGCTGGACTCGATCGGCCTCCCCACCATCGACTGGTTCGGTGACGGCTTCTGGGCCCGGATGGCCGTCGTGCTCGTGCTGACCTGGCACTACACCGGCTACAACGCCGTCATCTACCTGGCCGGCCTGCAGGGCATCCCCAAGGAGCTGTACGAGGCGGCCATGGTCGACGGCGCCGGACCGGTCCGCCGGTTCCGCTCCGTCACCCTGCCCGCGCTGCGGCCCGTGCTGCTGTTCACCGTGGTGCTCTCCACCATCGGCACCCTGCAACTCTTCGACGAGCCCTACGTGCTGACCCGCGGCGGCCCCGACAGCGCGACCCTCACGGTCTCGATGTACCTGTACGACAACGGCTTCCGCTACTTCGACTTCGGCTACGCCTCCGCCATCGCCTACGCGCTCACCCTGCTCGTCTCGGTGCTCGGCGCGGCCCAGATGCGCCTGATGGGAGAACGCGAATGACCACCGCCGCCACCTCCGTCGAGCCCGTCGCACCGGGCCCGGCGGCCCCGCCCGCCAAGCCGGCGCCGACCGGCCCGAGCCCCTGGCGCCGACTGCGCGGCTGGCCGCTCACCCTGGTGCTCGCCGCCGTCACCGGACTGTCGATCGCCCCGTTCTACTGGCTGGTGATCTCCGCCACCCGCAGCGACAGCGAGATCTTCTCCTGGCCGCCGAAGCTGCTGCCCGGCTCCCACCTGGGCGACAACATCGGGCACCTCCAGGACCGGGTCGGCCTCGGCCGGGTGCTGCTCAACTCGCTGCTGGTGTCCGGACTGCAGACCCTCGGCGGGCTCGTCGTGGCGCTGCTGGCCGGGTACGCCTTCGCCAAGTTCCGGTTCCGGGGCCGCACGGTGCTGTTCGCCGTCCTGCTGTCGACCCTGGTCGTGCCGGACCAGGTGATGCTCGTCCCGCTGTTCAAGATGATGATGTCCTTCGGGCTGCTCGACAGCTACCAGGCGCTGATCCTGCCCGGTCTGTGCGTGCCGTTCGCGATCTTCCTGATGCGGCAGTCCCTCAGCGCCATGCCGGACGAACTCCTCGACGCCGCCCGGGTCGACGGCGCCGGCGAACTGCGGGTGCTGTTCGGCATCGTGGTACCGGTCATGCGGCCGGTGCTCGCCGCGCTGGGCATCTTCCTCTTCCTCGGCTCCTGGAACAGCTTCGTCTGGCCGCTGATCGCCCTGCGCAGCACCGACATGCACACCCTGCCGGTCGCCCTCGCCACCCTCCAGGGCATGAAGGCCAACACCGACTACGGCTCGATCCTCGCCGGAACCGCGATATCCACCCTGCCGATGATGGTCCTCTTCCTGGTCCTCCAGCGGCAGTTCATCTCCGGCCTGCTGGCCGGTGCCACGAAGGGCTGAACCGAACCATGACGGACACCACCGACGAGATCTGGGAGCCCCACGCCCCCGCCACCACCGCGCGCCCCCGCCCGGTGGAGGTGCCCGCCTCCGCCGGCCGGCTGGAGCTGCTGGTCGCGGGGACGGCGAGGGTCGACGTCCTCGCCGAGGGCGTCGTCGAGGTCACCGCCGAGCCCGAGCACACGGGGGCCGAGGGCGGTACCGGAGACGTCCGGATCGAATGGCGCCTCCCCTGCGTCGACGTCACCTCCTTCTGGAGCCCCGACCCGCGCGGCACCGGCTGGCTGCCCACCGCCTGGAACGCCCCGCGCCGCACCGGCCTCTCCCGCGGCGCCCCCGTCGCCGCCCTCGTCGGCACCGGCGACACCACCGTCTGCGCCTTCGCCTCCGACCGCGAGGAGGTGCTCGCCAGCGCCGGCGTCGTCGAGGAGACCGGCGAGTTCCGGTTCTGGGTCCAGGCCGCCGGCCGCCTCACCGTCCGGATCGACACCTCCGGCCGCCACTTCGGCCTCAGCCTCGCCGAACTCGCCGACTGGTGGGCCGGGGACCGCCCGGTCCACGTCCCCGACGCCGCCCGCCTCCCCGCGTACTCCACCTGGTACGCGCTGCACCAGAACATCACCCCCGGCACCGTCGAGCAGCAGGCGGCCCTCGGCAAGGAGCTCGGCCTCGACACGATCATCGTCGACGACGGCTGGATGACCACCGACCGCACCCGCGGCTACGCCCACTGCGGCGACTGGGAACCCCACTCGCTGCCCGACACCGCCGCCCACGTCGCCCGCGTCCACGACCTCGGCGTCCAGTACATGCTCTGGTACGCGCTGCCGTTCATCGGGAAGGACAGCGCCGCCTGGGCCGAGCTGAACCGGTTCACCCTCGTCGACGCCCCGCACATGGGCGCCGTCGTCGTCGACCCCCGCTACCCGGCGGTCCGCGCCCACCTGGTCGACCGGCTCGCCCGGGCCGTCGAGGAATGGGGCATGGACGGGCTCAAGGTCGACTTCATCGACTGGTTCGGCGTCCAGGACCCGCCCGCACCCGGGCCGGAGGCCGACTGCGCCACCGTCGACGAGGGCCTGCACCTGCTGCTCGCCGAGATCCGCCGCCGGACCGTCGCCGCCGCGCCGGAGTCGATGATCGAGCACCGCCAGCCCTACGTCAGCCCCGGCCTGTGGCCCTACGCCACCATGGTCCGGGCCGTCGACTGCCCGCTCAGCTCGCAGGAGAACCGGCAGCGCGTCGTCGACACCCGGCTGATCGCCGGACCGCTCGCCGTCCACTCCGACATGCTGATGTGGCACCCCACCGAACCGGTCGAGCAGATCGCCTGCCACCTGATCAACGTCCTGTTCGGCGTGCCGCAGATCTCCGTCGACCTCGCCGTCCAGAGCCCGGCGCAGCGCGAGACGCTCGCCTTCTGGCTCGGCGTCTCCCGCAGCCACGTCGACACCCTGCAGCTCGGCGGGTTCCGGCCGGCCCGGCCCGACCTCGGCTACCCGATGATCACCGCCGTCGGCGACGGCACCACCGTCGTCGCCCGGTACGCGCCGCTGCCCGTCGCCACCGGCACGGAAGCCGCCGGGGAGTGGCGTACGCTGCTGGTCGCCAACGCCGACGCCGACCCCGGGGTCCGCCTCACCGGCGGCCGGGGCACCGCCGAGGCGACCGTCCAGGACGCCCGCGGCCGGACCGTCGGCACCTCGACCGTCCACCTGGACGGCGGCCTCGTCTACGTCCCCCGGGGCGGCCTGCTGACCCTCCGCCGGGTCTGACGGCCGGCGCCCGGCGGGGCGGCACCCCTGTGAAGGAGAACCGATGACCACCCCGGGAGCACGCCCGGCGCGCCGCGTCACCACCATCGCGGACGTGGCCAGGGCGGCCGAGGTGTCCCGGCAGACCGTCTCCAACGCGCTCAACGCCCCGCACCGGGTCCGCCCCGACACCCTCGCCCGGGTCAACGCGGCGATCGAGCGGCTCGGGTACCGGCCCGACCAGTCCGCCCGGTCGCTGCGCACCGGCGAGCGCCGCACCATCGGCTACCTCGCCCCGGTCGACGACCCCTTCGACCCCAACCCGCTGATGGCGGGCTTCCTCGAAGCCCTCGTCGACGCGGCCGGGGCCGTCGGCCACCACGTGCTGCTCCTCCGCCCGGCGGCGGGGGAGCAGGACGTCCGGGCGGTGATCGACGGCGTGGTGGCCGCCCGCCAGGTCGACGGCCTGGTCCTCGCCGACGTCCTCCCCGACGACCCCCGCGCCGCCCACGCCGCCCGGGTCGGCATCCCCTTCGCCGCCTTCGGCCGCACCGGTCCCGGCCTCCCGCAGCACTGGGCCGACATCGACAACGCGGCCGCCACCGCCGCGGTCGCCCGCCACCTCGCCGCCCGGGGCCACCGCCGGGTCGCCTTCGTCGGCGCGCCCACCACGCTGCCGTGGCTCGCCGCCCGCCGCGAGGGCTTCCACCAGGAGGCCGCCCGTCGCGGCCTCTCCCTCGTCCCGGCGCCCGCCGCCGGTGGCCTGCGCGCCCTGCTGCGCGACCCGGACCGGCCGACCGCCCTCGCCACCGACAACGACCTCGCCGCCCTCGACATCTACGAGGCCGCCCGCGCGGAGGGGCTCCGGGTCGGCCGCGACCTCGCCGTCACCGGCTTCCACGACACCCCCCTCGCCCGCCACCTCCACCCGCCGCTGACCTCGGTGCGGCTCCCGCTGCGGACCATCGCCACCGCCGTCGTCACCCGTCTGCTGGCGCAGCTGCGTTCCGACCTCCCGGTCGGGGCGGAGGGGGTGGAGCTGGTGGCGGAGCTGGTGGTGCGGGAGAGCTCGGCGGGGGCCGCGCCGGGGAGTTGAGGTGGGTGGGGGCGCGGGTGGTCGGTGTTCGGGGCCCGCGCGACGACGGTGGTCGGGCGGCTGTTGACGCGGTCGCGGTCCGATGCGCCGGTGTCGGCGGTTCGGCGCGGAACCGCCCCTCACCACCTCCGGACTGACGTAGCATCACCTCCTTCTTTCGTCGTCGGCACGGAGGTGCGGGATGCGTCGGGTTGCGATCGTGGGGGCGGGGCAGGCGGGGTTGCAGGTGGCGTTGGGGCTGCTGGCGGCCGGCGGGTACGAGGTGACGGTGGTGTCCGGCCGGACGGCGGGGGAGCTGCGGGCCGGGCCGGTGCTGTCGACGCAGGCGATGTTCGGTCCGGCGCTGCGGGTCGAGCGGGCGGCCGGGCTCGACCTGTGGGCGGGGGAGGCGCCGCAGGTGCGGTCGGTGGACGCCGTGCTGGTGCCCGAACCCGGCCTGCGGGCGCTGGAGTTCACCATGACCCTGGACGAGCCCGCGCAGTCGGTGGACCAGCGGGTCAAGATGGCGCGCTGGCTGGAGCTGGTGGAGGAGCGCGGCGGTCGGGTCGAGTACCGGGAGCTGGACCGGGCCGGGTTGGGCGCGCTGGCGGCGGCGCACGAGCTGACGCTGGTCGCGGTGGGGCGGGGCGAGCTGGCCGGGATCTTCGCGCGCGACGCGGCCCGCTCGCCCTTCGACGCCCCGCAGCGGCGGCTGGCGGCGCTGTACGCGCACGGCGTGGGCGCGCCCGATCCGGCGGCCGGACCGCGGGCGCGGATGCACGCGGTGCCCGGGGTCGGGGAGTTGTACCTCCAGCCGGCCCTGACCCGCTCCGGGCCGTGCGACATCCTGCTGTGGGAGGCGGTGCCCGGCAGCGCCTTCGACTGTTTCGGCGACCGCCCGTCCGGCACCGAACAGCTGCGCCGGATGCGGGAGTCGATGGCGGAGTACCTGCCCTGGGAGGCGGAGCTGTGGGCGGCGGCCGAGCCGACCGACGCGGGCGCGTCGCTGTACGGCGCGCTGACCCCGGTGGTGCGGCACCCGGTGGCCCGGTTGGACGGCGGGGCGGCGGTACTGGGGATCGGGGACGCGCTGGTGGTCAACGACCCGATCACCGGCCAGGGTGCCAACAGCGCGGCGCGGGCGGCCGAGTGGTATCTGCGGGCGATCGTCGGCCGGGCGGACGGTCCGTTCACGGCGGAGTGGATGACGGAGGTGTTCGAAGGCTTCTGGGAGCGGCACGCCCGCCACGGGGTGGCGCTGACGGCGGACCTGCTGACGATGCCGGAGCACGTCCAGGGGGTGTTCGCGGCGGCCGCCGAGCACGAGCCGGTGGCCCGCCGGCTGGCCAACACCTACGCCGAACCCGCCGACCACGCGGCCTGGCTGGCGACTCCGGAGCTGACGGCGGCCTACCTGGCCACCCTCCCGCAGCCGGAGCGAAGCGGCTGATCCGCTGTCATGAGCGCGCCGTGGCACCTAGGGTGTGAAAACTCACGGGGGAGGGGGACACGGTGGAGCAGCTCGGACCGACGGATCCGCGGCAGGCGGGGCCCTATGTGCTGGCCGGCCGGCTGGGGTCCGGTGGCATGGGGGCGGTGTACCTGGGCCGGGCGGCCGGCGGGCGGACCGTCGCGGTGAAGGTGGTGCGCCCGGAGCTGGCCGGGGACGGGTCGTTCCGGGCGCGGTTCCGGCAGGAGGTGGCGGCCGCGCGGCGGGTGTCGGGGGCGTTCACCGCGCCGGTGGTGGACGCCGACACCGAGGCCGAGGTGCCGTGGATGGCGACGGCCTTCGTCGCCGGGGTGTCGCTCCAGCGGGCGGTGTCCGCGCACGGCCCGCTGCCGGAGGGGACGCTCCGGACCCTGGTCGCGGGGCTCGCCGAGGCCCTCGGCGAGGTCCACCGCGCGGAGCTGATCCACCGGGACCTCAAGCCGGGCAATGTGCTGCTGGCCCTGGACGGCCCGCACGTCATCGACTTCGGCATCTCCCGGGCGGCCGACGACACCGGGCTGACCACCACCGGTTCGGTGATCGGCTCGGCGCCGTTCATGTCGCCCGAGCAGGCGCTCGGCGAGCCGCTCACCCCGGCCAGCGACGTGTTCTCGCTGGGCACGACCGTCGCCCACGCGGCGCTCGGCCGGTCGCTGTTCGGCGAGGGCGTCGCGGCCGCCGTGCTGTTCCGGGTGGTGAACACCGAGCCCGACCTCGGCGGGCTGCCGGACGGCCTGCGGCACCTGGTGGCGGCCTGCCTGGCGAAGAACCCGGCGCACCGGCCGACACCGGGTCAGCTGGTCGAGCTCGTCGAGCGGACCGGCCGCCCGGAGACCTCCGGCGGCTGGCTCCCGCCCGCGGTGGCGGCGGACGTGCTGGCGGTGCGGCGCCTGCTGACCGCGCCGTCGCCGGGACCGCTCCCCGGCGTCCCCCCGGTCTTCCCGCCCCCGCCGGGACCGCTCCCCGGCGCCTCCCCGGTCGTGGAACCGCCCTCGGGCGGCGGGCCGGTGCTCCCGCCCCCGACCGGCCAGGACGGGCCGGCGCGCCGCCCGCCCCGGCGCGCCCTGCTGCTCGGCCTGGGGATCGGCGGCGGGGTGCTCGCCGCCGGGGGGACGGCTGCCGCCCTCGTCGTCCGGCAGCGCCGTCGGACGCCCGCCCGAGGGACGTCCTCCGGAGGCTCGGCGTCCGGAGGGTCGGCGTCCGGAGGGTCGGCGTCCGCCGGGGCGCAGGCCGTCGAGCGGCCCACGGGGGCGGAGGTCAAGGAGGGCGTGCTGTCCTGGAAGACCTCCCCGCCGGAGTCGTGTGCGCAGGCCCTCGCCGCCGGAGACCTGGTGGTGGGCGTCGGCGAGGGCGGCCTGACGGCCTTCGACCGGCACGGCACCGCCGCCTGGAGCTTCGACGGCCGGGCGACCGGTCTGAGGCTGGCCGGCACCAAGATCCCCGGTCGTCGGGCGGTCCTGGACGGCGGCCTGCTGTACACCGGCGCGACGAGGATGGCCGCGGTCACGGACGCCGGGCAGCCGTCCGTGTCGACCACGACGGTGCTGCTCGCCGTCGACCCGGCGACCGGCACGGAGGTCTGGCGGGCCGAGACCGAGGGGTTCCGGACGGCAGGCGTGCTCCAGGTGCTCGGCGTCCGGGCGGGCCGCGCGTACCTGTTCGGGCTCGGCGACGGGACGGGCAAGGTCGCCGGCGGCCACGTCTGGGCGGTCGACCTCGCGGCCCGGAAGACCGCGTGGTTCCGCGGCCTCGACGGATACGCCCTGTTCGGAGCGCTGCCACCGGAGGGCGACCGGCTGTTCGTCGGAGCGGAGAAGACCGTACAGGGCCTGGACGGGGACGGCCGGACCGCCTGGTCCCGGGACACCGCCCTGTCGGGCTTCGGTGCCGTCGGCGGGCGCTTCCTGACCGTCGTCGACGGCGTGCTGTCGGCCCTGGACGCGGCCACCGGCGAACCGGTCTGGACGGTGCCGGGGGTGCTCCCGACCGCCGGCGGCTCCGGGAACGCCGTCGCCGCCTCCGAGGACGGCGCCCTGCTGTTCTGCCAGCTGAAGGACAGCGACGGCGGCTCCTCGCTCGGCACCCTGGACGCCGCCACCGGCGCGGTCCGCCGGCGCACCCCGCTGCCGCGCGAGCCCGACCAGGGACTGCCGGCGGTCGCCCGGCTCCAGTGCGCCGACGGCAATGTGTACCGGCTCGGTGCGGACGCCGTGCTGTGGGCCCTCGACCCCGCCGACGGCAGGCCCCGGTGGAAGTTCACCGGCCTCCGCGGCAGCGACCCGCAGAACCTCTCCTGGACGGCGGGAGGGGGACGGGTCTGCCTCGCGGACCCCTCCGCCGGCACCGTCGCCTCGCTCTTCGCGAACGGAGCCTGACCATGCGTGGACCGGAACCGGGGGACCCGACCAGGATCGGCCCCTACACCCTGCTCGGCCGGCTCGGCGCGGGCGGCATGGGCGTGGTCTTCCTCGGCCGCTCGGCCGGCGGGCGCACCGTCGCGGTCAAGCTCGTCCGGCCCGAACTCGCCGGGGACCAGGGCTTCCGGGCCCGGTTCCGGCACGAGGTGCGGGCGGCGCGCGCGGCCTCCTCGGCGTTCACCGCGCCGGTGGTGGACGCCGATCCGGACGGGCCGGTGCCGTGGCTTGCCACCGCCTTCGTACCGGGGGTCGGCCTGGACGAGGCGGTGCGGCTGGTCGGGGCGTTCCCCGAGCACGTGCTGCGGATCCTGGCGGCCGGGGTCGCCGAGGAACTGCGCGCCATCCACGCCGTCGGGCTCACCCACCGCGACCTCAAGCCGAGCAATGTGCTGCTGGCCCTGGACGGCCCGCACGTCATCGACTTCGGGATCGCGCGGGCCGCCGACGGCAGTGTGATCACCGCCGAGGGCGCGATCTTCGGCACACCCGCCTACATGTCCCCGGAACAGGCGCTGGGGCGGACGGCGACACCCGCGAGCGACGTGTTCTCGCTCGGCGCCACGCTGGTGCACGCGGCCTCCGGCGGCCGGGGGCCCTTCGACGGCGAGGGTGGCGGCCACCCGCTGGCGCTGCTGAACCGGGTGGCGCACGAGGAACCCGATCTGTCGGCGGTGCCGGAGGGGCTGCGGCTGCTGGTCGCCGCCTGCCTGGCGAAGGACCCGGCGGACCGGCCGACGCCCGCGCAGGTACTGGCCGCGGTGGCGCGGGACGGGTCGCCGCTCGGGGTGCGCGGACCGTGGCTGCACCCGGTGCTGGTGGAGCGGATCGAGCAGGCGGCGGCGGTCCTGGCACCGGGCGCCGCTCCGCCGTCGCCGCCACCGGAGAGCCCGGTGGACGACCCGACCGTGCCGCTTCGTCCGGACGCGCCGCCGCGCCCGACCCTGCCGCTGCTCCCCGCCGCGCCGCCACCGCCACCCCCGCCGACGGGCCCGTCCCGCCGCAAGGTGCTGTGGGGTCTGGCCGGCGGCGCCGCGGCGCTGGCGGGCGGAGGGGCCGCGCTCGTCCTCGGCCTGCCGGACGGCGGCGGGTCCGGCCGCAGCGGTGCCGCGCCGACCGGCGGCCCCTCGTCCGGGGTGTCGGCGGCCCCCGCCGCCGCGTCCGCGACCCCCTCGACGACCCCGTCCGCGACGCCCTCGGCGGCGGTCACGATCGGGAGCGACACCGTCGCCACCCCGCTGTGGACCGGGCCGGTCACCGAGGCCCTGGTCCAGGTGGTGGGCTCGGAGCAGGCGGTGCTCGCCGTCGGCAAGGACCACATCTGGGCCTTCGACCTCACCGGCCGCCCGCTCTGGGGCCCGGTGCCCAACGCGGTCGACTCGACCTCGACCTCCCTGGGCGGCACCACGGTCGCGCTGGACGGCTCCCGGGTGTACACGGCGACCAGCGGCGGCCGCCTCGGGTTCGACCGCCTGCTGCGCGCGCTCGACCTCGGCACCGGCCAGGAGGTCTGGAACACCGGGGAGTTGGCCCATCTGGTGGAGGCTTTCGCGCTGCCGGGGATGCTCGACGGCTCGGTCTTCGTCACCGGCAGCGCCTTCGTCGGCACGAACGGCGAAAAGTCGACCGGCACCGTCTGGGCCGTCGACGGGCAGACCGGCAAGGTGAGTTGGTCGACCCGCACGCCGGACGAGGACTGGGGGCGGATCAGGCTGATGGTGCCCTCCTCGGGGCGGACCCTGCTCTGGGCCCGTGCCACCCTGCGGGGCGACGCGCCGAGGATCACCGGGGTCGACGCCGGGGACGGCGGCCGGATCCGCTGGAACCAGCCGGCCCCGGGCGTGTCCACCACGGCCTCCCAGGCGACCCCGGCGCTGAACGCCCTCTGGTACGACGGCCAGCACACCTCGGCGGGCGGCCGCTTCCTCTTCCTGTCCGACCACCTCTACGCGCTGGAGCCGGACACCGGCCAGGTGGTCTGGCAGTCCGCCGACAGGGTGCTCTACCAGGGCGTGGTGGCCTCCCCGGACGGCGCCACCGTCTACGCCGCCGGGATCGACCTCGCTGACCTGGGCATGACCACGGTCCTCCGCTCCTTCGATGCCGCGACCGGCCGCCCGGGGTGGACCGCGCGGACGCCCCGGGAACCGACCGCTCTGAAGCAGCCCGCCCTGCACTGCGCGGACGGCAACGTCTACCTCTACCTCGGCACCACGGTCCACGCCCTGGACTCGGCCACCGGCCTCACCCGGTGGAGCTACCGACTCGGCAGCACCACCGCGGGCTTCGGCCCGGTCGCGCTGTGGGCGGGCGGCGGCCTGCTGTTCGGCAACACCGACCAGGGCCTGGTCGCGCTCCCCGCCGACGGCAAACCCCGGGGGTGAGCGACCGTCAGCGGTCCGCCGGCGGCGCGTAGGGCGCGTCCAGGAGGGTCAGCAGGCCGGGGTGGGTCAGGGCGCCGGGGAGGCGGGGGTGCGGGGTGAGGATTCCGGCGGTCCGCAGGCGGGTCAGGGCCGGGCGCGGGTCCTCCGGGAGCAGGTCGCGCAGGGAGTCGGCCGAGACGGCGGGGGCGGAGCGGAACGCGTCCAGCACCGCGACCGCCGTCGGGTCGTCGGCGACGCGGGCGGTGTCGGCGGTGAGGATCCGCCGGTGCTCGGCCAGGGTGGCGGTGCGGTGGCGGGCGGTCTCGGTGACCGCCCGGGCGAACAGCGCGCCCCACTGCGGCAGGTCGCCCTCGGCCGCCGCGACCACGGCCCGGGCGTGGGCGTCCCGCTCGGCGTCCACCCAGCCGTCCAGGTCGAGCAGCAGCCCGGGCAGCAGTCCGGCGCCCACCAGGTCGCACTGGGCGAGCAGTCGGGCGATCCGCCCGTTCCCGTCGGGGAAGGGGTGGACGGTGAACAGCCGCAGCATCTGGAGCGCGGCCGCGTCCAGCGCGGGCGAGGTGGTGCGGGCGCCCCAGCGGTACCAGCGTTCCATGTGCCCGAGCAGCGGCCGCCCGGGGGCGACGGCGACCACGAAGCGCTGCCCGTCGGGCCAGGTGATCCTGGCGGTGGTGCGGCGGAATCCGCCGCCGCCGGGGATGTTGGGGTCGGCGGCGACCAGCAGCCGGTGCAGTTCGGCGAGCGCGTCCGGGGTGAACACCGGCCGCTCGTCGGGCCGTTCGGCCAGCTCGGCGCGGACCGAGCGGACGGCCAGCAGCCCGGCCGCGACCCGGTGCTCGGCCGCCGAGGCCAACTGCTCGGCGAGCAGCCGGGGATCGGTCGCGCCGACGTGGCGCAGGTGCAGCCGGGCGCGGGTCCGGGGCCGGTGGAACAGGTCGGGGTCGCCCAGGTGGGCCGCCGCGGCGGCCAGCTCGGCCAGGGCGTCGAGGGCGCGGGCACGGTCCCCGGCGGACACGGCCTCGGCGCCGGGCGGCGGCACGACGGGCTTGATCCGCCGTGCCGCCGTCGGGAGCTGATCGATCATGAGCAGGCGTGGTCGATGATGGTGTTGGTCGGCACCTGCACGTCGACCAGCTGGGTCTGGCCGCCGGGCAGGGTGATCGAGTAGGTGACGGTCTGGTACTGCGCGAACACCCCGAAGCTCTGGCCCGGCTGGAGCGTGACGTCCACGCTGTGCGTCGTGGTGGTGGTGGTGTTGATCTCGGCGCCGACGGCGGCCTTGAGGGCGTTCAGCGCCTCGGCCGAGAGGGTCGCCGTCACCTTGTACCCGGTCGCCACCTGGACCGTGACGTTGAGCCTCTCCTGGTAGGGATTGCCGTTCTTGCGGCAGAACTGCTTGTCCTCGAACTTCTCGCCGTACGCGGTGACGGTCGCCGAGGCCGCGCCGCCACCGCCGCCGTGCCAGGGGAAGGGCCAGCCCTCGCTGGGCGGCGGGGGGTTGTGGCCGATGACGACGATCGGGTCGTTGACGAAGTTCGGGTCGTCCCAGGGGTCGCAGCTGGTGTAACAGTCGGCGGCGGCGGCCGTCTGCGGCACCACCAGGGCGGGCACGGCGGTCAGGACGGTGACGCCGAGGGCGACGGCTCCGAGGGCCTTCTTGAGCTGCACGGTCTCTCCACGGTCGGGGGGTTCGAGGGTGAGGGGAACGCGGGGCGTCCGTGTGCGGTGTCCCGCCCCGTCGCGGACGAGTCTCGCGGCCGCTCCCGTACCGGGGCATCGGTAGAACTGCGCAAGGTGGCTACCTAATCGGCTCCCGACCTGCCGGATCGCCGGGGCCGTGGAGCAGCCGGGCGAGGGCGGATCGGGAGGAGACGCCGAGCTTGCGGTAGATGCTGCCGAGGTGGGTGTCGACGGTGCGGGGGCTGAGCACCAGGCGCTCGGCGATCCGGCGGGACGGCAGCCCGTCGGCGGCGAGTTCGGCCACCTCGCGTTCGCGGGCGCTGAGCAGCGTGTTGAGCAGGGAAGCCGGTTCGGCGGGGTCGGCCCCCGGGTCGGCGGGGGAGCCGCCGGGGCCGCCGGCCGTCAGGGCGGCCCGCACCCGGGCCCCGTCCTCGCACAGGCGCAGCGCCCCGCAGCCGCGGGCCGCGTCGAGCGCCTCGTCGAGCTCGCCCAGGGCGGCGGCGTTGCCGTGCGCCTGGGCGAGGACGGGGGCGGCGGCGATCACCGTCCAGGCGTACTGGACGGGCATCCGCAGCCCCCGGAGCGTCCGGGCGGCCCGCAGCGCGAGTTCGGCCGCGCGCGCCGGGTCGCCCTCGACGAACGCCATCGCGGCGGCCGCGCGGTCGGCCTGGGACTGCTGGAACGACGGCCGCCCGAGCCGCTCCGCGGCCGCGTCCGCCGCCCGGGCGCCGCGGCGGGCGGTGTCGAGGTCGCCGCACAGCAGCGCGGCCGTGGTCATCAGCGCGAACAGCGAGGGGTGGGCGGCCGGTTGGAGCAGGTGCAGGTCCTCGCCGCCGCTCTCCTCCAGCAGGGTGCGCAGACAGGCGGCCGGGTCGCCGCCGACCAGCCGGGCCTGGGCGAGCAGTCCGACGGCGGAACCGGCCCACCAGCCGGTGCCGGGGACGGTGTGCCGCAGGCCCTGCTCGGCCAGCGCCAGCACCTCGGCGGTCCGGCGGCGGGGCGCCGCCCACAGGAGGGCGCTGGCGCGCATCGCCATGGCCAGGCCGACGACGTCGGGGGCGCCGATCTCGGTGCCCAGCCGTTCGGCCTCGCGGGCGTGCCGCTGCGCCCGGTCGAGCCGGCCGGCCCACTGGTCCAGGATCGACAGGCCGAGCAGGTGGTTGACCGCGCTGTGCTTGTGGGCGCCGCCGCTGGCGGTGGCCAGGCCCCGGCTGAGGTGCCGGTGGGCGTCGGTGAAGCGTTCGACGTACAGCTCGGCGCAGCCGAGCAGGGCCAGCACGTCGGGGGCGCGGCCGGCGACGGTGTCGGGGCGGGCGTCGACGAGCCGGCCGCACCGCTCGATCTCGGGTTCGGCCAGGGCGAAGTCACCGGCGTAGCTGTCGCAGAAGGCGGCGAGCACGCGGAGCGCGGTGCCGTCGCCGCCGGGAGCGGCCGAGGCCGCGGCGGCGCCCTCGTGGGCGAGCGCGCGGACCTCGGCCGCCGTGCCGCGGACGGCGTGCAGCAGGCCGTAGTCGAGGACCAGGTCGGCGGTCGCGGCGGGCAGCGGGGCCGGCAGCGGGCGGGGCAGCCGGTCGACGACGGTGCGGGCCATCGCGTCCGCCTCGGCGTACCGGCCGAGCAGCCGTTCGACGCCGACGCAGACCGCGAGGGCCTGGACGTCGAGCGGCTCCGGCAGCCCGCCGGGCGTCCGCAGGATCTCGTGGCCGAGCGCCCTGGCCTGCTCCAGCCGGCCGGCGGCGGTGAGGGCCCGGCAGCGGTCCAGGGCCAGGCCGACCCTGGTCCTGGCGTCGTGGGTGTCGGCGGGCGCGGACTCCAGCGCGGCCCGCAGCCAGCGGGCGGCGGTGGCGGGTGAGCGGACGACGACCTCGGCCGCCCCCTCGACGAGCACCGGCAGGGCTTCCGCCGGAGCTCCGCCGAGCAGCAGCTGCTCGGCGTGCCGGGCCCGGGCGGCGGCCGGGGCGCCGCGCGCCTCCAGCAGGGCGAGCGCGCGGCGGTGGGCGTTCAGCCGCAGGCCGGGGTTGAGCCGGTGGTGGACCAGGCGGCCCAGCACCGGGTGACGGAAGGCCAGGTCGCCGCCCGGGCCGAGGGAGCGGACCAGGTCGGCCCGGGCGAGTTCGGCGAGCGCGTCGGCGGTGCGGTCGGTGCGCTCCCCGGCCACCCGGGCGACGTCGCCGAGCCGGAACGGTTCGCCGAGCACGGCGGCGGCCGCCAGCACGTCCGCGACCGCCGCGGGGAGGGTGTCGAGTTCGGCGAGCAGGGGTGCGGCGGCGCGCAGCAGCGGGCCGGCGGCGGCGTCCGTCCGTTCGGGCCAGCGGTCCGGGTCGGGGCCGGCGGCCAGCAGCAGGTGCAGGATCCGGGGGTTGCCGCCGGAGGCCGCGCGCAGCCGTTCGGCCCGGTGCTCGTCGGCGTCCGGGAACAGGGCCGCGTCCGGGAGCAGGGCGGCGACGGCGGCGGCGGTGAGCGGCGCGGGTTCGACGCGGAGGACGGCGCCGGTCTGCTTGGCGGCGTCGAGTGCCGCGAGCAGGGCGGGCGGGGTCTGCCGGGGGCGATGGGCGAGGACCAGCAGCAGGCGGTCCGGCGGCGGGTCGCCGAGGAGGCGTTCGGTGAGCCGGGCGGAGGCCGGGTCGCAGTGGTGGAAGTCGTCGAGCAGGAGCACGGTGCCGGCCGGGTCCGCGCACCGGTCGCGGAGGGCGCGGAGCAGGTCGCGGTCGTCGCCGGTGTCCCAGGGCGGGGCGGCGGTGTCCGGCCGGTGGTCGCCGTTCTCCAGGGCGTCGCGGAACACCTGGTAGGGCTTGGCCGCGGGGCCGTCGGCCCGGGCCCGCAGGACGGTGGCGCCGCGTTCGGCGGCCGTCCGGGCGAGCAGGTGCAGCAGGCTGGTCTTGCCGAGGCCGGGATCGGCCGCGAGGTCGAGCACCGCGCCGTTCCCGGCGCACAGCCCGTCCACGGCCCGGGCCAGCGCGGCGCGCTCCTCGTCCCGTCCGGGTAACACCGACAGCCCTGCCACGGTTCGCCCCTCTCCGGCGCCCTCTTCGGCGGTCCGCGAGGCCGTTCCCCGGGGCGAGGCCGCTCCCCGAGGCCGCTCCGGGCATGTTAGCGATCTTCACAACCGGCTCACAAGGTTCCGTCGGACGGGCCGGGCCCCGGCCGTCGGACCGTGTCGCCGGTCCGGGCCCCGGCCGTCAGACCGTGTCGCCAGCCCGGAGCTCCTTGGCGATCTGGCGGCGGCCGGCGATCAGCGCCTCGGCCAGCACACCGACCGTGACCAGGGCCGTCAGCGCCAGCGCCGGGGGGAGGACGGCGCCGGGGCGCAGCGGCAGGCCGGGCGGCACCTCGGTGCCGAGCAGGGCGGACAGGTCGAGCGCCGGTCCGAGCAGGACGACGGCGGCGAACGCGGCGAGCAGACCGCCGGCCGCCGCGAGCAGCGTCTGCGGCAGGGTCTCGACCAGGATCAGCGCCAGCCCCTGACGGGGGCGCAGCCCCATGGTGCGCAGCCGGGCCAGCGCGGCGGACCGGTCGGGGGCGGCGCGGACCAGCGTGAGCAGGGCGGCGAGCAGGGCGAACGCGCCCGCGCCGGCGGTCCCGACGCGGAACACCAGGACGGCGGCCTGCCGCAGCGGGTCCTCGGTGAGTTCGGCGGTGAGCGCGGCACTGGTCTTCACCAGGTAGCCGTCCGGGATGTCGCCGGGGTTCGGGCCGACCACCGGGACGCCGGTCCGCCGCGCGGTGTCCGCGACGATCGGGTGCACGGGCAGGTCGCGGGTCAGCGAGCGGACGGCCGTCTCGTCGATGTCGCCGACGGCGAACCAGTGGCCGTGGTCCCCCAGTCCGGGCACCCGGGCGGTGGCGGGCCCGGCCGGGAGCACGACGAACGGGTGGGTGGAGTCGCGCAGCGCCGGGGTGGCGTCGATGGTGCCCGCGTACTGGGCGCGCAGTTCGCCGGTGCTGGTCAGGTAGATCCGCTCCGCCCCGGCCCGGCCGCCGAGCTGCTCGACCAGCCCGCGCGAGTACAGGGCGGGGACGGGGACCTCGCGGGCGTCCGGTCCGGTCGGGCCGTCGGGGGCGGCCAGCAGCGCCGGGTCGAAGGCGCCGCGCCCGAGGGACCGGGAGATCTCCGCGTAGGCCGTCGGCTCGACGACCACCAGACTGATGGTGAGGTGGGGCCGGTCCGGGCGCAGCACGGCCGCGTCGGTGAGCAGGGTGACATTGGTGGCGGCCCGGACGCCGGGCAGCCGGTCGGCCCGCTCGGCGAAGGAGTCGGCCAGACCGAAGCCCTTGGGGGCGCTCACCATGACGTCGCCGCCGGTGGCGAGCCGGGCCTCGCGGGCCCGGCCGGAGTCGACCGCCCCGATCACGTCGGCGCCGAACCCGGCCGTGGTGACGGCGAGCAGCAGCGCCAGCGTCGGCAGCACGGCCGGGCGCGGACGGCCGCCCGCGCCGCGCGCCGCCCCGGCCAGTCCGAGGAAGCCGACGGCGCCGCGCCGCCGGCCGACCGCGCGGGCGAGGGCGCCGATCAGCGGCGGCTGGATCCGGGCCAGCAGCAGTCCGGTGCAGAGGGCGATCAGCAGTGGGGCGGCGACCAGCAGCGGGTCGATCCCGGCGCCGGGCGGGGCGGCGCCGCGCCGGCGGACCTCGACCACCGCGGCGGCCGTCAGCAGGAGCAGGCCGAGTTCGCCGACGAGCCGTCGCGCCCCGCCGCGCCGGACGGCCCGGCGGGGCGTCAGCAGCACCAGGGCCCGGGCCGGGAAGGCCAGCAGCGCGCACAGGGTGGCCGTCACCGCCGCGAACAGCGCGGCGGCCCAGCGGGGGGTGGGCAGCAGCAGGAGGGCGAGCAGGGTCCCGAGGGCGGCGCCGGGCAGGACGACCGCCGCGCCCTCGCCGAGCAGCCGCCGCAGCAGCTCCCGGCGGGAGCCGCCGCGGGCCTGGAGCAGCAGGAGTTCGGGCCCGCGCCGGTCGGCGGCCAGCGCGGCGGCCAGGCAGAGAACGACGGTGACGACGCCGGCCAGCCCGGCCGGGCCGAGCGCCGCCAGCGGGGCGGCGGCGTCCCGGCGGGCGGTGGCCAGCGCGAACAGGTCCGGCAGCGAGGAGAAGGTGCGCAGGTCGGTGCGGCCGGTGGCGGCGGCCAGGTCGGCGGCGGTGGGGCCGCTCAGATAGCTCGCGAGCTCGTGGGCGGCGTCCGGCAGCCGGTCGGCGCGCAGCGAGGCCGGGTCGACGGGCAGCCGCCAGGAGAGCTCACCGCCCTGGGCCCACTCCCTCAGCCGGGGCAGCTCGTCGCCGCCGGTGAGGCCGACCGCGTTCCAGGAGCGGAGCCACTCGAAGGTCTGCGGGATCTCCAGGCAGGGTCTGCCCAGGCAGTAGAGATCGGTCCAGTACGGGTCGCGGTCGTCGTTCACCCGGAAGGTGCCGACCACCTCGGTGGCCGGGGACGGCTTCGTACCGGGCTGGAGTTCCTCCGTCAGCACGTCGCCGACCCGGAGGCCGAGCTTCTCGGCCGTCAGGTCGGAGACCACGATCGGCAGCGGCCGGCCGGGGGCGGCGGTCGGCCAGCGGCCCTCGACCAGGGTGGTGTGCTCGGCGAGGCCGGCCAGGTGGCGCAGTTCCAGCCGCGGGGACGGGCCGTCGGGCCGGGACAGCTGTGGATTGCCGAGGGTCTTCGGGCGCACGCCCCGCACGCCGTACACCGGTCCGCTCGCCGAGACCCGGAACTCCCCGCCGGTGCGGGCGGTCAGTTGCGCGGCGACCGCGGCCAGGGTGGCGGAGTCGTCGCCGGGGCGCAGGTCGGAGCGGCTGACCAGGCTGGTCGCGCCGATGCCGCGGTCGCGCAGGAAGTCGCGCAGGGCGGCGTCCTCGCCCCGGTCGACACCCCGGGGGAGCCCGGCGGAGAGCAGCACCACCACGAACACCAGCACGCCGTTCAGCAGCGCCGTCCAGAGCGCGGCCCGCAGCCGGGTGCGGACCCACCGGGCGGGCCGGTGCTCGGTGCGCACCGGGGGTGCGGTGGTTGCTGCCGCCGGGCCCTGCATCCGCGCTCTCCCGCCCCCTGCGCCCGTCCCTGCGGGCGGGCGGTCGCCGATCCCGGCCCCTGGTGACCGGATAGCGGACGATGCTGTCAGAGCGGGAGACGCGGCGGAAGGTCCGTTCGGGCAGACCGCGCGGGGCGTCCGGGCCGGGCGGGGCCGGGTGGTTCGTCGCCGTCCGGTGCCGTCCGGCGTGCGCCGGTGGCGGCGGCCCGGGACGGGGCGGGCCCGCAGGGGGCCCTGTCGGTGCCGGGGGCTAGGTTCTGAGGTGTCGCCGGGCACCGCGCCCGCGGCGCCGGAACACCCCGTCACGCCCGTGCCCGGAAGGGGCCCACGCCATGTCAGCCACTGCCACCGACACGCAGTCGACGTACCTGGAGCTGTCCGAGGACAGCGGCAGCGCGCACAAGTTCTACGAGGTCCTGGTGGCCGGCGTGGACGTCACCATCACCTACGGGCGGATCGGCGAGAGCGGCCAGAGCAAGACCACCGCCTACCCCACGCCGGAGAAGGCCGCGTCGGCCGCCGCCAAGAAGATCGGCGAGAAGGTCCGCAAGGGCTACGCCCCGGCGGTGCGCGGGGTGCGCGAGCGGCGGGCGGTGACGCGGCGGGCGATCGTCAGCACCCGTTCGACGGCCCGGCAGGCCCCGGTGCTGTGGCGGTTCAACTCCGGTGCGGCGGCGTTCGGCATCTTCGTCGGCGAGGAGCACGCCTGGGTGGGCAACGAGCGCGGCGACGTCTACACGCTGACCCACGACGGCGCGGTGACCGGCCGCTACGGGCTGCCGGACGGCGTCAAGTGCATCGTGGCGGACGACTGGTGGATCTACGCGGGCTGCGACAACGGCAAGGTGTACGACCTGGGCGGCAAGGTGCCGCGGGTGGCGTACGAGATAGCCGAGGACGTCGACATCTACTGGCTGGACATCCACGACGGCGTGCTCGGCGTGGCCGACGCGCGCGGCGGGATCACCACCGTCGACCACGAGGACGAGTTCCAGTGGCGGCGCTCGGCCGAGGGCACCGACGGCTGGATGGTGCGCTGCGACAACGACGGTGTGTACCACGGCCATTCGCGCGGTGTGAGCCGGTACGCGGCGCGCGGCGGCGCCCCGGTCTGGCACACCCGCACCGACGGCGAGGTGCTGTTCGGCTGGCAGGAGCGGGAGGAGGTGTTCGCCGGCACCTCGCGCGGCTGGGTGCACCGGCTGCGCAAGGCGGACGGCTCGGAGACGGCCCGCTACCGCTGCGACGCCGCGGTGTTCTCCTGCGCGGCCTCGCCCGACGGCCGGTACGTGTTCGCGGGCGACAACCACTCCTCGGTGTACTGCTTCGACGCCGACGGCACCCGGCTGTGGAAGCTCGGCACCGGCTGCGGCTCGGCGTACAGCATGCAGTACCGCGACGGCCGGCTGTACCTGGTGACCACGGACGGTTCGCTGGTCTGCCTGGACGCGAGCGAGGCGGCGGTGCGGGCGGCCGAGGAGGGCCGGCTGCCGAAGGCCGCCGAGGTGGACGGCAGCGGCTGGACGGCGGCGGTGGCCGGCGCGGAGATCGAGTCGGTGGTGGTCGGTTCGGCGGGCGCCGCGGGCGGCATCGAGGTGGAGTGCGTGCAGGACGGCACGCGCCTGCGGGTGCGGGTGGTCTCGCCGGGCTACGACGCGACCCGCCGGGTGCAGTTCCCGAAGGACATCCGGGTGCCCGGCGCGCGGTACCTGGTGGCCGAGGTGCTGGAGTCCGGCAGCGGCTCGTTCTACCGGGCGCGGGGGGACATCAAGCGGCTGCTCTGAGTTCTCCTGACGGACTTTCCGATCCCGTCGGGAGACCGTTGACAGCCCGTCGCGGGCCTCGGTGTAATGCGGGTGCAATACGCACGCACGGCACACCGACCGACCGTTTCGGGCTGTTCCCGGGGAAAGCAGGGCGTCATGAGCGTGGACACCGTGGCTGTCGAGGGTTCGGCGGGTTCGGCGGGTTCTGCGGGTTCTGCGGACGGGGTGGGTGCGACGGGAACGGTGCCCAACTCCCGGATGGCCGCGCTGTACGAGCGCGACCTGGCCTGCCAGGGCCTCGGCATCACGCTCGACGAGGTGTCCACCGGGCGGGCGTCGATGCGGATGACGGTCGCCCCCGCGATGGTGAACGGGCACGGCATCGCGCACGGCGGCTACCTGTTCCTGCTCGCCGACGCCGCGTTCTCCTACGCCTGCAACAGCTACGGCCCGGTGACGGTGGCGCAGGCCGCACAGGTGACTTTCCTGGCGCCGGCGGCGGTCGGGGACGCACTGGTGGCGGAGGCGGTGGAACGCACGCGTTCCGGGCGCACCGGTCTTTACGACGTGACGGTGCGGAATGCGGCCGAAAAGGTGATCGCGGAATTCCGGGGCCAGAGCGTGATGCTGGCCGGACAGCCGCACACGGCCTGAGCGCGGGAGGTGGGCCGGGGAGGAGGATTCCCCCGGCCCACCGCCGTGCGTCAGGCCGGCGGGCGCTCGTCGACGACCTGCTGGAGCTTGCCGGTGCGCGGGTTGGTGGCCAGCTCGGCGCGGGGCACCCACTCCACCCGGAGGTCGTGGATCACCCCGGCCGCGACGTCGTCCGGGTAGAGCGGCCGGGCCCGGTACACCGCCTCGACCAGCCGCTCGGCCAGACCGGCCGGCGGCTCCTCGGTGTACCCGAGCCGCAGCACCAGCCCGTCCTTGCCGTCCCAGCGGCGCTGCACCATCTGCATCCCGGAGATCACCTGGTCCGGGTCGTGGGCGAGCAGGACGGCGCGGATCTCCTCCGTGGGCATCGCCACGGTGCCCACCCTGGCCCCCTCGACCGACCGCCCGACCAGCCGGAACCGGCCGCGCTCCAGGTCGACCCACTCGGCCCGGTCGCCGGTCGGGTAGCGCAGGATCGGCATCAGGGTGCGGAACAGGTTGGTGACCACCACCCGTCCCGGCACCCCGAGTTCGGTGATCGGCTCGCCGGTGACGTCGTCGACCAGCTCGACCACCGTCCGGTTCGGGAAGGCCTCGTGCACCCGGACGTCGTCGCCGGGCACCGGCGCGCCGACCAGGCCGGCGTCCACCGAGGCGTAGCCGATCGAGGCGACGGCCGCGTTGGGGAACGCGCGGGAGAGGATCGGCCGCAGGTCGGCGAAGAGCAGGTCCCCGCCGAACAGCAGGAGTCGGATCCGCTCGGCCACCTGCCCGTGCTTGACCAGGTGCTCGGCGACCGAGCTGAGCTTCATCGGCTCGCCGGCCAGCACGTCCACGCCGAAGTCGTCGATCAGGGCGGCGATGTAGGCGTCGGGCGCGGCGCCGACCGGCAGCCGGACGTTGTCCACCGGGGCGTGGTGCAGGGCGTTCTCGATGTAGAGGAAGCCGCCGTACAGCTCGCCGGCCCAGAACAGGTTGGCGACCCGGTGCCCGGGCTTGAGGCCGGCCTGGACCAGGCCCGCGCCGAAGGCGGTGACGGAGTCGGCGTGCTCGGTGCGCGTCCAGGGGGAGAACTTGGGGACGCCGGTGGTGCCGCCGGTCTTGTAGACGCCGCCGTCGAGCAGCGGCCCGGTCAGCAGACGGTTGTCCGGCCAGGAGTTGGCGGCCCAGAACGCGGTCTGCTCGATCAGCGGGAGCTGCGAGAGGTGCTCGACGCGCTCCGGCAGGTCCCGGTAGAGCTCGGCGTAGAAGGGGGAGTTGCGGCGGGCGAAGTCGATCAGTTCGGGCAGGGGTTTGGCGGGCACGGGAAGGCTCCTGACGGTCTATCGGTTCGGGTCGGGGCGGCCGATCCAGGTACGGGCGAGGGTCTGGACGGCCGAGCCGTCCGGGTCGGCGAGCTTCTGCGCCAGGTAGTCGGCGGCCCAGGCGTTGGTGGGCACCCGGAAGGCGGGCCGCTCGGCGCGCAGCGTGCGCACCACGACCTCGGCCACCTCCCGGGCCGGCTGCCCGGCGGCCTCCCAGCCCTGGCCGCCGACCCAGCCGAGGTAGTCCTCGAAGGTCGGCGCGTAGGGCCCGGAGGCCGCCCCGATGGTGCGGCGGTCGATGTCGGGGAAGATCCCGAACCGGGTGTCCGGCACGAAGCCGGGCACGACGACGGAGACCCGCACGCCGTGCGCGCCGGCCACCGGGGCGAGGCTCTCCATGAACCCCTCGACGGCGGCCTTGGCGGCGCAGTAGGCCTCGTTGAACGGCTGGCCGACCACGCCGTGCACGCTGCCGATGGTGACCAGTCGGCCGCCGGAGGCGCGCAGCAGCGGCAGGGCGGCGCGGCTGACGGCGATCACGCCGAAGAAGTTCACCTCCAGGTTGGCCCGCAGCGCCGCGTCGGTGGACATCTCCAGCGTGGGGTCGAAGTTGGAGACGCCGGCGTTGTTGACCACCGCGTCCAGCCGCCCGTGGGTCGCGGCCACGCCGTCGACGCAGGCGGCGACGGAGGCGGCGTCGGTGACGTCGAGCCGGCGGACGTCCAGCGCGACCCCGGCCTCCCCGGCGGCCTTCCGCAGCTCGTCGGCGCGGTCCGGGTCGCGCAGGGTGGCCACGGTGGTGAACCCGGCCCGGGCGGCGGCCACGGCGGTGGCCAGGCCGATGCCGGAGGAGCAGCCGGTGACGAGCAGGACCTCGCCCGCCGGTGCGGTGCTCATGGCGCGCTCTCCGTCAGCTCGGGCTCGGGCTCGGGCTCGGACTTGGGCTCGGGCTCGGGCTCGGCGTCCGCTGCCCGCTGCTCCGCCTCGCGGGCGGCGGCGTCCAGCCGGGACTGGATACCGAGGGCGGGCAGGAAGGAGCAGGCCGCCAGCAGCGTGCCGCCGGCCATCACCCAGCGCGCCGCGTCCAGGATCCCCAGCGGATCGGTGAGCGCGGACACGGCGAGGCCGCCGACCAGCGCGGCGAGCGGGATCACGCCCCAGGTGACGGTGCGGAACGCCGCGTGCATCACGCCCTGGTGCTCGGCGGACATCCGGGACTGCCGGGTGGGCGCGCTGCAGACGTTGATGCAGGACATGAAGAAGCCGTAGCAGCCCATGGTCACCGCGATCACCAGGACGGCGGGCAGCGCGGGCGCGGCCAGCACGCCCAGCCCGACCAGGCAGTGCAGCAGCAGCGACCAGGCCAGGGTGCGGCCCAGGCCCAGCCGTCGGCTGATCCTGGGGGCGACCACGGCGCCGGTGAGCGCGCCGACCGCGCCGACCGACATGGCGGCGCCGAACTGGCCGACCGAGACGTCCAGGCCCCGGTAGGCGAGCACGGGCAGCACGGTGACGAAGATCGGCCCGCCGGAGTTGAGCGTGACCGCGGCCAGCACCACCCGGCGCAGCACCGGGTCGGCCCAGTTCATCCGGAAGCCGGCCGTCAGCCGCTCCCAGACGGTGCCCTCGACGACCGTGCGCTCGCCCCACGGCCGCATGGAGCGGAAGCAGGTGGCGGAGATCAGGTAGCTGGCGGCGTCCACCACCAGGGCGCCCACGCCGAGCGCGCTGTAGAGGCCGGCGGCGATCGAGGGCCCGGCCACCTCGGCGACCGAGTTGCTGCCCTCCAGCCGGGAGTAGGCGGGCACCATCCGGTCCTCGGGGACCACCGCCGGGACGGCGATCAGGTACCCGACGTTGAAGAAGATGGTGGCGCCGCTGATCACGGCCACGCAGCCGAACAGCAGCGGGGTGGAGAGGAGGTCCAGCCAGTACGCGAGCGGGATCACCAGGACGGCGGCCAGCCGGAGCAGGTCGCAGACCAGCATGGTGCGGCGCTTGTCCCAGCGGTCCACCAGCACGCCGGCGATCGGGCCCAGCAGCGGGATGCCGAGGTACTGGGCCATCGCCACCACGCCGACCTGGAGGGCGGAGGCGTGCAGGACGAAGATCATCAGAGTGGGGACGACGAACACGGTGATCCGGTCGCCGACCACGCTGACGGTCTGGCCGGCCCAGAACAGGTTGAAGCCGCGCCCGAGGTCCTGCGGCTTTCGCAGCTTCACGAGGTCTCCTCGGCGGCGGCTTCGGTGGTCCCGGCGGCGTCCGCGGACTCGGCGTTCTCGGCGGCGCGGACGACCAGCGAGGCCGTCTTGCCGGTGCGGTCGTTGCTGACCAGCGCGTCGACGACCCGGACCGTGACGTGCTCGGGGTCGTGCTGGAACGCGGTGCTGAGGGTGAACGTCCCGGCCAGCAGTTCGGCCCGCAGCGCCGCCGGGTCCACCCCGGCGTCCGGGTCGGCCAGCAGCAGCACCTCCACCCCGGTGGCCCGGCCGCCGTCCTCGGTGACCACCACCTGGGCCCGGGAGACGCCCGGCTCCCGCTCGGCCCGGGCGACCAGCTCGTCCACGTGCAGGCCGAGGCCGCGCACCTGGACGACGTTGTCCCGCCGCCCCAGCACCCGCATCGCGGCACCGGGCCGCCCGCACGGGCAGGTGGTCAACCCGCCCGCGTCGCCGGTGCGGTAGCGCAGCACCGGGTTGAGCATCTCCGGGTCGAGGGTGGTGAAGTCCAGCAGCCCGTCCGCACCGGCGTGCACCAGTTGGGTGGGCAGCGGGTGGAAGGTGTCGGCCGGGCAGTCGGGCGTGTTGGTGCCGACCACCCAGGTCTCGGTGGAGCCGAACATGCCCCAGCGTCGGGCCCCGGGCGCGACCACCGCGAGGTCCTCCTCCAGCTGCGGCTGCCAGGCCTCGCCCAGCCACAGCACCTTGCGCAGCGAGGGCAGCTTCAGCCCGGCCGCGCGGGCGTGCGCGAACCAGAGCCGCAGCACGCTCGGGGTGCCGCCGATCGCCGTCACCCCTCGGTCGGCGAGGAAGCCCAGCCAGTCCGGGTACTCCTCGCGGGTGATCGAGCCGAGCGCGATCACCCGGCAGCCGGCCCGGTCGGCCAGCGCGGCGGCCAGGAAGTGCGCGCCCCACATCCGGCCGGCGCCCCAGGCGTTGGCGAACACGTCCTCGCGGTCCAGCACCGGCCAGTGTTCGTGCACCTTGGCCATGTAGAAGCCGGTCGGCGCGTAGCCGACCTTGGGCGCGCCGGTGGAGCCGCCGCTCTGGAACAGCCAGGTGGCGGCCGTGTCCGAGCGCGGCTCCAGGTGGGCGAGGGCGGTGTTCAGGTCGTCCTTGAGCAGCGGCGGCAGCGCGGCCAGCTCGTCCAGGGTGCGGACGGCCGCCGGGAGGTCGGCGTAGCGCGGGGCGAGCGCGGGTACCGTCCGCAGCCGCTCCAGGGTGGCGGCGGCGACGGTCAGTCGCGGTTCGGCCGCGTCCGGCGGCAGGGAGAACGCGTCGGTCATCGGGCTTCCGGTCATCGGGCTTCCGATCGGGGGGCGGAGGTCGTCGGGGCGGCGGTCGGGGCCGGGGCAGCGGTCGGGGCGCGGTGCGCGAGGGGCGAGAAGAGGCCGGACGGGGCGGACGGCGCGCCGTTGGCGAGCCACTTGGCGTGGGCGTCCCGGTAGGCGGTGAACCGGGCCCGGGTGATGTCCCGCTGGAGCGAGCGGTCCGGGTCGGTGAAGTCCGGGGCGATCACGCCGTCCGGCTCCAGCTCCGAGAACCAGTACCTCTCGCCGTCGTACAGGAAGTCCACACAGAAGAACGGGATCGCCAGCTTCTTCGCGAAGTAGGCCGTGGCCTCGGCGAGTTCGGGCGGGATCGGCGGGAACTCCATCGTCCCGCCCCGGCTGGCGTTGGCCACCGGCGAGCCGGCCTCCGGCACCCGCCGCATCACGGCGTACGGCTCGCCGTCCACCACGTACACCCGGTAGTCGACGGTGCCGTCGCCCAGGTACGGCTGGGCGACGAGGGTGGTGTCGCCGCCCTGGGCGAGGCTGGCCAGGCCGCGGATGTCCTCCGGACCGCGGGCGAGGTTGATCCCGCCGCCGCCGCACCAGCCCGAGGGCTTGACGATCGCCGGGTAGGTGAGCCGGTCGAGCGCCACCTCGTACTGGTGCTTGGCGACGTCCCGGCCGGTGCCGATCCGGATCGACGGGATCGGCGGCACCGGCGAGTCGGCCAGGTGCAGCACGGTGGCGACCTTGTCGTTGCCGATCAGCGAGACGTACGGCGGGAACGGCAGGTAGAACCCGGCCTGCTCCAGCACCGCGTACAGCGAGTACTGGTTGAAGATGTCCATCGACTGGTACGGCAGCGAGTACAGCGCGGTGACGAACAGGGTGTCCTGCGGGGTCACCGGCTCCTCGTCCACGTACACCACCGGGCGGGCCGGGTCGGTGGCGTCCACGGTGACGGCGTCCGGCGAGTGCCGGCACCAGGTGAGGCCCAGCTCCTGGGCGATCTCCTCGTAGAGGTCCCAGAAGAAGTACCGCCACATCGCGGTGGTCCGGGTCGACTCGCGGTCGGGGAAGATCCAGCACATCCGGCGCAGCGGGCCCGGGTCCTGGGGGTCGGTCTGCTGCGGGCTGACGGGGTCGGTCACCGTGCTGCTCCTTCCTGCGGGGCCGGTGCGGCGGCCGCGGCGCGCGCGGCCCGCTCCGTCCACCAGCGGCGGCCGGACTCGGGGAGGGTGTCCACCGGGTCGTAGTAGGGGTGGCGGCGGTCGAGCGGATCGTCGCCGGCGGGCACGGCGCCGCCCGAGCGGACCTCCAGCGCGGTGCGGTAGTTCTTGGTCCAGTACGAGATGCCGCGCTCGCGGTCGTACGCCACGGCCTGGTGCACCCAGCGCTTGCCGAGCCTCGGCACGTCGCAGACCAGGCGCGGGGTGGCGTAGCCGGGCAGGTAGCCCATGATCGCCTCCTGGAGGTACTGGGCCCGGTGGACGCTGGTGCGCCAGTGCTCGGCGTTGGGGATCATGTCGCAGAGGTAGAAGTAGTAGGGCAGGATGTTCGCCTCGCCCTGGAGGGCGAAGCAGAGGTCGAGCAGGTCCTCCGGGGTGTCGTTGACGCCGCGCATCAGCACGCCCTGGTTGCGCACGTCCCGCACGCCCGCGTCGAGCAGCGCCCGGGCCGCCTCGGCGACCAGCGGGGTCACCGAGCGCACGTGGTTGGCGTGGGTGTGCACGGCCACGTTGACGGCGCGGCGGGCCGCGACCGTCGCGACCCGGTGCACGCCCTCCAGGACCTGCGGCTGGAGCCAGTGCTGCGGCAGGCCGACCACCGCCTTGCTGGCGAGCCGGATGTCGCGGACCGACTCCAGCTCCAGCAGCCGCAGCAGGAAGGACTCCAGTTGCGGCCACGGCACATTAGCGAGGTCGCCGCCGGAGACCACCACGTCGCGCACGGTCGGGGTGCGCTTGAGGTAGTCGAGCATCTGCTCCTGCCGGTGGGCCGGCCGCAGCACCAGCCGGGCCTTGGTGACCTGGGGGGTGGAGGTGCCGACCAGGTCCATCCGGGTGCAGTGCCCGCAGTACTGCGGGCAGGTGGAGACCAGTTCGGCCAGCACCTTGGTGGGGTAGCGGTGGGTGAGGCCCTCGACCACCCACATCTCGGCCTCGTGCAGCGAGTCGCGCTCGGCCTTCGGGTGGCTGGGCCACAGCGGGTGCCGGTCGGTGAGCACCGGCAGCATGTAGCGGCGCACCGGGTCGGCCAGGAACGCGGCGGTGAACGCCGCCGGGGTGGTGAGCGAGTGCGCGGCCACGGTGTTCAGCAGCTGCGGCGGCAGCAGGATCGGCATGGTCGCGAACTCGGCCTGGTCGGCAGCGAGTTGCTCGTAGAACTCGGGAGTGAGCAGATCGCCGACGACCGCCCGGAGCTGGCGGGCGTTCTTGACGCAGTGCGCGCGCTGCCACTGGGCGTCGCGCCACTGCGCCTCGGTGACGTCGCGCCAGCCGGGCAGCCGGCGCCAGTCCGGCTCCACCAACCGGGTGCGGACGTACTGGTACGGCTGCGGGGGCGGGGCGGGTGCCGAGGGTGTCGGTGCCGCCAGTGGTGGTGGCAGTGGTCCCGGTGCGGTGGCGGTGCGCGCGGGGGACACGAGGTGGTCGGTCATTCCCGTGCTACTGGGCGGTGAAGAGGGTGGCGAAGCGGGTGCGCAGCTCGCGCTTGAGGACCTTGCCGGTCGGCCCGAGCGGGAACTCCGCCGCCGTACGGGCGATCCGGACGGCGGCGAGCGCCGCCAGCCCGGCCCCGGCCAGCGCCTTGTTGGCGGCCTCCAGCACCTCGTCGGCGGTCACGGACTCCGCGTCCCGCTGCAACTGGACCACGGCGATGGGCCGTTGCCCCTCCCCGGCGGCCCCCGGCACACCGATCACCGAGCAGTCCCGGACCAGCTCGGCGCAGTCCGCCAGCAGCACCTCCTCGACCGGCAGGCTGTAGACCGGCCCGGCCGAGGTGTCGATGACGTCCACGGTGCGGTCCAGGTGGTAGAACCGGCCCTCGGCGTCGCGCCGGGCGAGGTCCCCGGTCAGCCAGTAGCCGGCCAGCTCGAAGCTCTCGGTCAGCCGCGCGTTGTTCCAGTAGCCGGGCGTCCGCGAGGGCGAGTCGATCCCGAGCAACCCGACCGTGCCGTCCGGCAGTTCGTTGCCGTCCTGGTCCAGCACCGCGGCCCGGCGCACCACTTCGAGCGGCTTGCCGACGCAGCGGTCGTTGCGCACGCTCTCCGGCGTGGTGACCTGGCCGAACAGCGCCATGCCCATCTCGGAGGAGCCCAGGCCGTCGACGAACTGCGAACCGGGCAGCGCGGGTTGCTCGGCCTTCTCCTGCGGCAGCAGCCAGGGCCGGATCAGCCCGGCCGGGCGCTCGCCCAGCTGCACCAGCCGGCGGATGTGCCCGTAGTGCGCGCTGTCCCCGGTGTTGAACCAGGAGTGCACCTTGGCCGCGCCCGCCACCGGCAGCTCACCGGTGGCGAGTTCGACGAAGGTACGCGGGAAGGAGGCGACCATGGTGGGCCGGAAGGCCTCCATCACCGGCTCGACCACCGAGCGGCGCCAGTCCGCCATCACCACGGTCGGCAGGCCGAGCAGGGTCGCGGTGAGGAAGTAGCTCAGGCCGCCGGCGTGGGTGTGCGGCATCAGCGACATCAGCCGGTCCTCCGGCTCGGCCGGGAAGCGCACCATGCGCGGCTGCTTGCCGTCCCAGAACTGCCGGTGCGCCAGCATCGTCGACTTCGGGGTGCCGGTGGTGCCGGAGGAGTGGATCAGCGCGACCACGTCGTCCGCCGCGTGCCGGTACGGGTACTCGGCGGGCAGACCGCCGGACGCGTCCGCGTCGAAGGCCTGGATCTCGGCGGCGAGCGCGATGAACCTCGGGCGGCGCTGCGGGTCCTGGCGGTAGGCGGCGGCGAGGCGGGTGGTGTCGTCGGCGACCACGCCGACCACACCGACGTGGTTCAGGTAGCGGACCATCACGTCGTGCCGCATGGCGTCGTTGACCAGCGCCGGGACGGCGCCCAGCGCGGTGAGCGCGAGGAAGTGCAGCAGCGGCTCCAGCCCCTCGGCGATCACCACCGCCACCGGCTCGCCCGGGCGCACGCCGTTCGCGTGGTACCAGGCGGCGTAGCGGTCGCGCAGGGCGGCGAGGTCCTGGAGGCTGTGGCCGCGCAGTACCACCGCGCCGCGGTGGTCGAGGTGGTGGCTGTAGGCGAAGGGGACCGCGCGGTTGGGGTTCACGGCGAGGGCGTGGTCGAGGAAGTTGCCCGCCCCGAGACCGGGTTCGGCCATCAGCTGCTCGCGCGCGGCGAGCGGGGCGACCGGGGAGGGGGTGGCGGTGGCGGTGGCGGCGGAGGTGGCGTTGTTCGGGGAGGAACTCTCGTCGCTCATGGCGGTCTCCTGAGGGGGGTGGCCCGCGGTTCTTGTGGAACTGGAGCACGGGCTGTGTGGTGAGGGAGAGCGGATGCGGGTGTGCGCGTGCCGGGGAGGTGGTTCCGGTGGAGCGGTTGGTTCGGTGGAGCGGGGGTCAGTCCTCGGCGTCGAGGATCTCCGCGACGACCCGGTGGCCGGAGCGGATCGCGCCCTCCAGCAGGCCGAAGAACTCGGTACTGGTCTCGGTACCGGCCCAGTGCACCCGGCCGTGCGGCGCGGTCAGCGCCGGGCCCAGCCGCGACCAGTCGCCGGGACCGAACAGGGCCGCGTAACACCCCTTGCTGTACGGCTCGTTCACCCAGTCGGTGCGGTGGAAGCCGATCGGCTCGGGCAGCATCGGGAACAGCGAGGCGGCCTGCGCGACGGCGGCCGCGCGCTGCTCCTCCGGCCCCAGGGCCGCGTAACGGTGCGCCTCCGCGCCGGTGACGAAGCCGGTGAGCACGCCGACCCGGGACCCGTCCGGAGCGTCGGCCGGCGAGTCGTCCACGGTGGAGAGCAGCGGGCCCCGGGCGTTGACCGACCAGCCGGAGAGCCCGTGCTCGCGCCAGACCGGCGAGGGGTAGACCAGGTTGACCTTGACCGCGCAGCCGCGTCCGGTCCGCTCGCCCGCGCGCGGGGCCGGCCGGACGGGCCGCAGGTCGAGCGACTCGGCGAGCAGCGGCGGCAGCGCCACCACCGCGACCTCGGCCCGGTAGACCGCGCCGGCCTCGGTGTGCACGGTGACGCCCTCGCCGTCCTGGACCACGGACCTCACCGGTTCGCCGAGCCGCACCGAACCGGGCCGCCGGTCCGTCAGCCGTGCGGCGAGCCGCTCGCACAGCAGGTGCGCGCCGCCGGCGACCCGGTCCTCCTGGGCACCGCCCTCGAAGGCGTTGAGATAGCGCAGTCCGCCGCCCGAGCGCAGGTAGAAGGCCATGTGCAGGACCGAGACGTCGGCCGGGTCGGCGGCCATCATCTCGCCGAGGAAGAGCGGGAAGAACAGCCGGGCGTCCGGGTGGTCGAGTTCCTGCTCGGCCCACTCGGCGGCGGTGAGGGTGTCCAGCCGCTCGGCGTCCGGGGTGAGCCAGGGCGCCTCCGGGTCGACCTGGGCGGTGAGTTCGGCGAGCCGGTCGAACAGGTCGCCGAGCGCGACCGCGTTCAGCGGCGGGAACCGGCCGTCCCGGGTGGCGAGTTCGCCGTCCGCGTCCGCTTCGGTGGTGGGGCTCAGGGCGAACCGGCTCGCGCCGAGCATGGTGGTGGGCGTGGTGGCGAGGCCCAGGTCCTTGATCAGCGCCAGGAGTTCGGTGTGCTTGGCGCCGAGGTAGGCGGCGCCTGCGTCGATCCAGGCGCCGGGCGCGACCTCGATCCCGTGGGTGCGCCCGCCGACCCGCGGGCGCGCCTCCAGCACGGTGACCTCCACCCCGCGCGCCGCCAGCCCCTCGGCGGCGGTGAGACCGGCCGGCCCGGCGCCGATCACCACGGCGGACGTCACCGGTGCGCGGCCCTTCGTGGTGCGGCCGTTCGCGGTGGGCCCGGTCATCTCGCGGCCGCGATCAGCTCGACCAGACCGGCCGGGGTCGGGGCGAGCACGAAGTCCTCGAAGGACAGCTCGACGCCGTGGTTCCGGGCGACCGCGCTCAGGACGCGGGTGGCGATGAGCGAGTCACCGCCGAGGAGGAAGAAGTCCGAGTCCGCCGCGACGTCGTCCGTCTCCAGGACGCGGCGGAAGATCGTCACCAGGCCGTCCGTGTCGGCCGGGGTGGTGTCTACGCTGCTCAACGAGGATCTCCTTTGACGATCGGGATGCGGTGCGCCGGTGGGGCACCTGGTGCGGGGCCGTACGGACGGGCCCGGGCGGTACGGCGGGCGGGTACCGCGGGTGGGTACGACGAACGGGCGCGGCTCCGGCTCGTGGTGGCCGGGCGGCGGTGCTTGCTCTCGGATCGGCGGGGGTGCCACCCGTCCGGCTCTAGTGGCGCGCGGGTTCCGGCAGTTGGGCCGCTGTGCCGGATCCCTCGCCGACGCCGCGCGCGGAGTGGCGCCGGTGCGAGCCGGCCCGGTCGACCTTGCCACTGGCCGTGAGCACCAGTTCCGGCACGACGGTGATCCGGCTGGGCACCAGATGGCCGGGCACCCGGTCCCGCAGGTACGTCCGGAGTTCGGCGTCCAGCGTCCCGGCCGCCGCCGAGGCGCGGGGGACGACGTACGCGACCAGCGCGGACCGGCCGGCCAGGGTCGTCCCCGTGACCGCGACCGCGTGCACGCCCGGGTGTCCGGCGAGGTGCGCCTCGACCTCGGCCGGGTCGACCCGGATCCCGCGCACCTTGAACTCGCCGTCCAGCCGCCCCTGGTGGGTCAGCACGCCGTCCGGCGCCCGACTCACCCGGTCGCCGGTGCGGTACCAGCGCAGGCCCTCGGCGTCCTCGCCGAAGCGATCGGAGGTGGCCGACGGCAGGCCGAGGTAGCCGAGTGCGACGGCGGGCCCGCCGATCAGCAACTCGCCCTGCTCACTGATCCGTTCGTACACATGGGGCAGGGCGCGCCCGATCGGCACCCGGTCGCCGGCCGCCCACGGCCGGTCCCGCGCGGCCGCCAGCGGTCCGTGCAGGTCGACGGCATGGGTGATCAGCGTGGTCTCGGTGGACCCGTAGGTGTTGAGCAGCCGGACCCGCCCGGTGTCCAGGGCGGCCCAGTCGGCGAGCCGGGCCGGGTTGGCGGCCTCCCCGCCGATCACCAGCAGCCGGACGCACTCGGGCAGCGCGAGGCGCTCCTCGGCGAGATGGAGCACCAGTTCGTGCCAGAAGGCGGTGGGCAGGTCCAGCACGCCGATCCGCTCCCGCTCCACCAGGCGCAGGAAGCGCGGGAACGAGCCGGAGTGGGCCTCGCGGTCGAGGACGAGCGCGGCACCGCCGGTGAGGGTCGGGAGGATCTCCTCGAAGCAGGTGTCCCAGTTCAGCGAGGCGAACTGCAGCACCCGGTCCTCGGCGGTGAGGCCGAACAGGGTGCGCAGCGAGTCGACCGCGGCGGAGATCGCCCGGCGCGGTGTGACCACGGGTTTCGGCTGCCCGGTCGAACCCGAGGTGAAGAGCAGGTAGGCCGGTTGCTCCGGCCCGGTCGCCTCCGGCGCGCCCTGCGTCCCGGCCCGCGATCCGGTGGTGGCGCCCGGTAACTCGACGACGCGCACGCCGGGTTGGGCGAGGCCCCCGCCGACCGCCGTCCGGCAGCCGACCGAGGCCAGCATGTCCCGTTGCCGCTGCGGCGGGAACGCCGGGTCGAGCGGGCAGTACGCCCCGCCGGCCGCGAGGACGCCCAGCAGGGCGACGACGGTGTCCGGCGTGTGGGTCGCCGGAACGGCCACCACGCCGGGCGAAGCACCGAGGCGGTGGGCCAAGGTACGGACCAACTCGTCGAGTTGGCGGTAGGTCAGCGCGTCCCCGTGGTGGACGATCGCCGGTCGTTCGGGATATCGGCGCACGGTTTCCGTGAACGCGTCAATCAGGTCGGAACTGGCCCCGTGGATGTTGCGGTTATTTGTCATGCCCGCCCCAAAGAATGCCGTGCGAGCACTTGTTCGGTACTCGGCGGACCGGGACTCTACCGGCCGAGCCTGCGGAGCCACAATGGCTGTTGAGGATGTCGCTTCAAGGATGTGTGGTTGACATGTGAACGGGGCGAGGTCTGTCTCGGCGGTCTCCTGGGGTTCAAGTGACTGCGCAGAGTGATGGCTCGCTCACCCGAGGCGCCGGTGCGGCGGCACCGTTCCACGAGGAGATCGCACACCGTCCACTTGGGCGGCCCTTTTCCGCACCGGCGAAATCCCCGACGGTGCAGTCCTTTTCCGTGCCGGGACCGGAGCATTCGCCCCGACCGTTCCCGCTGCTCGCGGCCACTCGTCCCGGGTGCGGCCGATTCCGCGACGAATTGACGGACAATCAGCTCCGCCGATCCGATCGAAGACAGATGGATCGTTCACCCGTCGACCGCATGCCAAGTCCGCGTCCGGACGGATCCGAAGTACACGTCGTACCGCTCCGACCGGCCTCGGGACCCCCTGTTCAGCCGTCCCCGACCACGTTCGGCGGCCCACCGGCCACGCTCAGTCGTCCGCGACCACGTTCGCGAGCGGCAGGCCGGCGAAGAAGGCCACCGCCTCCTCGCGCCAGTGCGGGTGCCAGGTCCCGGCCTCGGTGGCCGCCGTCTCGGCGCAGCGGCGCATGTCGGCCCGGAGCTTGCGGTCCACGCCCAGCCGCCGGGCCAGCTCGCGGACCCGCTCGACCGTCGCGGCCGGGCAGTGCGGGTCACCGAGCGCCGACTCCACCACGGCCCGCTGCTCCTCGTCGGCGGCCGCGAGCAGGGCGCTCACGGCGTAGCTGCGGCGCCCCGCGCGGAGGTCGGCGCCGGTGGACTTGCCGGTGCTGTCCTCGTCGCCGAACAGGTCGAGGTAGTCGTCGCGCAGCTGGCCGCCGATGCCGACCGGGATCGCGTAGCGGCGCAGCCGCGCGTCCTCGTCGCCGCCGAGGCGTTCCCCGGCGGCCAGCAGCCCCAGCCGCAGCGGCGCGAGCACGGAGTACCGGGTGGACTTGTACTCGCAGACGGTGTGCAGGAACTCCTCGTCCGGGATCCGCCGGAGGTCGCGTTCGAGGTCGACGATCTGGCCGGCCACCGTCTCGGCACCGGCGTCCAGCTGCACCTCCAGCATCGCCTGCCGCCGTTCGGCGGGGAAGTCCGCCTCCAGCAGGACCCGCATCGACAGGAAGGCGGCGAGGTCCCCGGCCAGGACGGCCAGGCCGAGTGCGGTGCGTTCGGCGGTCGGGAACTCCCGGCGGTAGGCGTAGTAGGTGGACGGGCCGCCGCGCCGCAGGGGCGCGTCGTCGATGATGTCGTCGTGGACGAGGCCGTGCGTCTGCAGCAGTTCGATGCTCAGGGCGGCCTCCGCCAGGCCGGGCACCGGATCGGTGGTCACCAGTCGGGCGGCCTCGTACAGCAGGGCGACCCGCAGCCGCTTGCCCCCGCGCAGCGAGAGGTCCCGCAGCAGCTCCAGGCAGCGCGGGGTGAAGCGGCTGAGCGCCGGTGTGTCGAGACGCTCCGGCAGGGTGTCGAAGTACGCCTCGAAGCGGAGGTCGAACCGCCGCCGGTGCCCGGCGGCCCGTTCGCGGGCGGCGGCCATGATCGTCTCGTTCACGCCCCCACCCTCGCATCCGCCCGCCCCGGAGCCGCGGCCGCCCCCGTACGACCGCCCCCGTACGGCCGGGCCGCGTACGGCCGCCCCCGTACGGCCGGGCCGCGGTGCTCCGCTACGAGGCGACGGTCAGTTCCGCGACGGCGTAGGGGCGGTGTCCGAGGAGGAGGGGCCGGAGAGCGGCGGCGGCGACGCGCTGGGCGGGGCCGATGCGTTCCATCACCGGGTGTTCGGCGACGGCCTTCCAACCGGGGGAGAGGGCGGCGAGGCCGGTGCTGCTGCGGGCGCCGGAGCGGAAGCGGGCGCCGGTGGCGCGGGAGATGGGGTGGAGGCCGCTGAGGGCGATCCACGGGTGGAAGAAGTCGGCGGCGAGGCGGGTGCCCGGGCCGAGGTGGCGGCGGGTGTCGGCGAGGAAGCCGGTGACCTCGGCGGGGGCGAGGTACATCAGGACCCCTTCCGCGAGGACCAGGACGGGTCCGGGCCGGGCCTCCACGACGTCGGTCCACTCCGGCGCGGTGAGGGAGGCCGCGTGGACCCGGGCCCGGCTGTCGGGCAGGAGGCGCTCGCGCAGCTCCACCACGTCGGGGACGTCCACCCCGAGCCAGCGCACGCTGTCGGGCACGGTGTCGGCGAGCCGCTGGTCGCGGGTGCAGAGGCCGATGCCGACGGACAGGACGGTCCCGGTGGGGTGGGTGTGGGCGAAGCGCCGGGTGATGGCGTCGAAGACGACGGCCCGGTGGATCGATCCGACGGCGTTGGAGCGGTCGGTCAGCACCTCGGACTCGCGGAAGCCGGTCTCCTGGAGCACCCGGGTGGCCTGCGGATCGCTGAACTCGGTGCCGGGGATCAGGCGTTGCGCGTGGGCGCGGCCGTAGAGGGGGGTGAGCAGGGTCATCGCCACGCCGCTCAGGCCGTGCACGGGGGAGTGATCTGACATAAGGTTAGGCTTACCTAAGTCGGGGTGCGGGTCAAGTGGCCCGATCGCCCCGGTGGGGTGCGTGGGGGGCCGACGGCGCCGGCCCCCCACGCTTCAGTGGTTCAGTGGTTCAGTCGTTCACCGGTTCAGCAGGAGATGTTGCCGCCGCCGACGTCGGTGCCGAGGACGCCGGTGAAGTTGCGGAAGAGGTTGATGCGGTCGTTGCGCTCGTCCGGGTTCTTGCCGTCGCACTCCAGCGCGCCGTTGATGCTGCGGATGGTCTCGCCGAAGCCCCGGTTGTTGACGATCGCGTCGTGCGGGGTCGTCCGCCCGGCGCCGCTCTGCGTGTTCCAGAACCAGAGCGCGGTCTTCCAGGCGACCGCGGAGTTCCGCTCCACCTGGTACGGGTCGCGCAGCAGGTCGATGTGCAGGGCGTCCCCGGCCGCCTTGTAGTTGAAGTTCCAGCTCAGCTGGAGCGGTCCGCGCCCGTAGTAGGCGGACTGTCCGGCCGGACAGCCGTAGGGCTGCGAAGTGTCGCAGTAGTGGGAGTAGTTGGCGGTGTTCTGCTCGACCACGTACTTGAGCCCGCCGGTCTCGTGGCTGACGTTGGCGAGCAGTGCGGCCGCCTCGCGCCGCTTGGTGGCGTCGTTCCCGGTGTTGGCGAACGCCGGGTAGGCGCCCAGGGAGTCGACCAGGCCGCCGTAGGTGTAGAAGGTGTTCCGGTTCGGGAACATCTTGTTGAACTGGGCCTCGCTGACCACGAAGGAGCCGGCGGCCGAGGCCGGTTCGGTCCGGGCGGCCACGGAGAGGGTGCTCAGAAGGGCGGCGGTCGCCACCAGGGACAGGGCGCGGAAGAGCTTCATCGTTCCTCGGTTCGGGAATCGGTCTGTCAATATGCTCATGCGAGTGCTTCGTTGGCGAAGCGCCCAAGGCATCATCGGGGTCGAATCCCGGGAATCCGGGTGTGTGAACGCCCAAACCGCTCGTTGGAGTTGATTCCGGTCAACCGCCTGCCACCCGGCGTTCGCATCGCCCCGACCCCATGGCATCGTGGACACGTCAAGTCTTCGTCTCGGCGATGCGGGAGCACCCATGGAACGCGGCAGCGGAACACTGGACCTCGTCGACAGCGAGTGCGAGATGGCCTACGGCGCGGCCCGGCCGAGACTGCGCGAGTACGTGCTCGGCTACCGGGGCTACCGGCTGGATTCGGACCGGCCCCGCCGCCGCCTCGAAGTACCCACCGACGTGGTGACGTTGACGGTCGGCTTCGACGGATCGCTGCAGCTCACCGACGCCGTCGCCGGCGCCGACAGCGGCTCCTTCGGTTCCGTCCTCGCCGGGCTGCGGCGCACCGCCACCATCGCCGAGCACAGCGGCCGGCTGCACGGCCTCGCCGTCTCGCTCACCCCCCAGGGCGCTTACCGCATCCTCGGCCCGGCGCTCGGCGACCTGGACGGCCGGTGGATCGAGGCGGGCTCGGCCTTCCCCGGCCGGGGTCCGCGCGAACTCGTGGACCGGCTGCGGGAGTCGAGGACCTGGTCGGGGCGGTTCGCGCTGCTGGACGCCTACTTCGACGCGCGGTTCGCCGACGGGCGGGTCTGGGACCCCTCGGTGAGCTGGGCCTGGGAGCAGCTCCGCGCCTCGCACGGGCAGACCTCGGTCCGCACGCTGGTGGACAGTACCGGCTGGAGCCGCCGACGGCTGGAGCAGCGCTTCCGCGAACACCTCGGCCTGGCACCGAAGCAGGCCGCCGACATACTCCGCCTCCAGCGCGCCCTGGTGACCTACGAACGGCGGCCCGGCTGGGGCGGGGCCCGGATCGCCGACCACTGCGGCTTCTACGACCAGGCGCACCTGGTGCACTCGTTCCGCGCCATGGTGGGCTGCTCGCCGACCACCTTCTTCGCCTCCCGCCGGGCCGCCCAGGTCCCGGAGCCGGCCGACCGCCTGGCCGGCCGGGTCACCACCGCGATCGAGTTCGTCGACGGCGGCCCGGACCGCTGACGGCCGACCGGAGTGCGCATTTTTACAAGCCCGGCCCGTCGCCCGCGCGGCAGACTGATCCGACGGGGCGGCTACGGGGGAGCCGCCCCGGAACCGCCGTGGGCGAGACCGCACGCCGCCGCTCAGGGGATCCGGGAGTGGGACGTCGGCCCGGCCGACGTCCCACTCCCGGATCCCACCCCTTGCTTCTGCCCCTGCCTCCCGCGCCGCGCCCGCCCGTGGCGCGCGCGGGCGACCGGTCCACGCACGGCACGCCCCACCGCGCCGTGCGGGCGCCCCGGCGCAGCGGCCCCCCGACCGCAGACCCCACGCCGAGGGCGACTCCACCGTCCGCGCAGGAAGTCGGCCCGCTCGACTCCCTGCGCGGACGGGGCATCAGGCCCGGCGGCGGCCCTCGGCTGTCTGCGCTGCCTCAGCTGTACGCGATGCGTTCGACCTCGAAGAGCTGGGCGGCGCCGATCCGGCCCTCCTCCTGGGCGAGCAGCCAGGTCACCAGCTCCGGGCCGGCGAGCAGTTCGTCGTAGAAGCCGAGCCGGAGGTCCGCGAGCTCCCGCTCGGCGAGCCAGTGGTCGAGCGCGTCCTGGAAGTGGTGCTCGGCCGCCTCGGTGCGGGTTTCGGTCCAGACGGCCAGCCACGGCGAGAGGCTTCCGGTGCAGACGGCCACCGTCTCCAGTACCTCGGTGGCCCGGTCGGAGCCGGGGTACTCGTGCAGGGCCGAACGCCACCAGGCGTCCCAGACGCGCTCAAGTGCCTGCCGCTCCGGCGGCGGCCAGCCCCGGTAGCCGGCCGCGAGCAGCCGGGAGGCGATCATTCCGTAGTGGGTGTGCAGTCGGCCGGTGGTCAGGAGGCGGACGATCCGCGGAGTCGTCCGGTGGTAGAGGGCGGCGAAGTCGTCCCAGTGGTCGGTCACTTCGGTGGCGACGGAGGAGACCAGATCGTCCGGCACCAGGTGCGCGGGGCCCGCGAGGGTTGCGAGCTCGGCGTCGGTGTAGCAGTGAGTGCAGCCGCCGACGGTGATCGGGGGCTCGGGCAGCGTCGCGAAGACGGCGTCGAGCGCGTCAAGAGCGGTCCGGAGCTGCTGGTCAGGAGTGGTCATGGGGCACCTGCTGGGAGACCTCGTCCGGCTCACCGGAGAGGGAGCGACGCTATCACGCTCGGGGCGTCCGGCAGCCGCCCGGGGAATGCGATCGACGCCGATCTGCCCGGCTGGTAAGTTCCCGGGAAGGTGCTTCCTCGTCCCGAGAGAGTGGGTTCTGTCCATGGCGTGCCGGATCAGTGAGATCGTGCTCCAGTGCCACGACCCGGAGCTGCTGGCCCGGTTCTGGTGCGAGGTCCTGGACTTCGTCGAGCTCGACCGGGAGGCGGAGGGCTGCATCGAGATCGGCCCGCGCGAGGGCTTCGGCGGACCGCAGCCGACGATCTTCCTCATCCGCACCGACCTGCCGAGGCCCGGGAACAACCGGCTGCACATCGACGTCAACCCCACCGACCGCGACCAGGCCGCCGAGCTCGAACGCCTGCTGGCCGCCGGAGCCGTACCGGTCGACGTCGGTCAGCCGGAGGACGCGAGCTGGCACGTGCTCGCCGACCCGGAGGGCAATGAGTTCTGCCTGCTGAGCACGCGCCTCGCGCCCGTCTGAGCCCTCACCGTGACGGCGCGGGCCCGCCGGAACCCCGCCCGGTCGTGCGGCGGCGGACGCTCTCCCGGATGTCGTCCGGCAGCGCGTCCGCGGCCAGCAGGCGGGGCAGCAGGTCCGGTTCGAGCGTCATCGCGCGGAACACGAGTGCCACCGTGACCTCGTGGTCGGGCCGGTGCACGATCCCGATCCGATCGCCGGCCCGGACCTCCCCCGGCTCGACCACCCGGAGGTAGGCGCCGGGGACGGCGGCCTGCGTGAACCGCTTGATCCAGCCCTCCTGTTCCAGTCGGCCCTGGAACGTGGCGCACGGCACCCGCGGGCCCGACACCTCCAGTACGGTGTCGGGCCCGACGCGCCAGCGCTCGCCGATCAGCGCGCCGTTGACGTCGAGACCGAGGGTGGTGAGGTTCTCCCCGAACACACCGTTCGCGAGCGGCCGGCCCAGTTCCTCCTGCCAGGCGTCGAGGTCCTTCCGGGCGTAGGCGTAGACGGCCTGGTCGGGACCTCCGTGGTGCTTCACGTCGTAGACCCGGTCACCGGCGAGACCGACCGCCCCGGTGTCCTTGGGGCCGGGAGCGCTGACGAACACCGGCCCGTCGACGGGCCGCTTGTCGATGCCCGTCGCGTCGAGGCCCTTCCACGGGTTGGGGCGGGGCCGGCCGATGTTGACCGTGAGCAGCTTCATACCTGCTTCATACCCGCGACGGTGCGGGCCGGGCACTCCGGGGGCGAACGGTTTCCCCCGGTCGGGTGGCCGTGGGAGGCGGCCGTGGACGGTGGCCGTCCGGTGGGTGGAAAAGACGTGCGCCGGGTCGTGGGGGCCTGGGAGGCTGCCGGGGCCGTAGTCGTCGATCGTTGCGAGGAGGAGCCGTGGGTTCCGCCGTTGGGGTGCCGCTGCTCGAAGGGCCCGTGCTGGAGGGCGAGTTCGTCCGCCTGGAGCCGCTGGGGCACGCCCACGCAGCGGATCTGGCCCTCGCCGCGGCGGAGGACCGGGCCGGCTACGGCTTCACCTGGGTACCGGCGGCGAGCGACTTCACCGCCTATGTGGACACCCAACTGGCCCGGCGCGACACCGGATGGGTGCTCCCGTACGCCCAGGTGGACCGGACCACGGGCCGGGCCGTCGGGGCGACGGCCTTCCTGGACCCGCGCCGCCACCCGGCGGACGGCGCGTTGTTCGCGATCGAGGTCGGCTTCACCTGGCTCGCGGCCTCCGCCCAGGGCAGCGGACTGAACACCGAGGCCAAGTACCTGCTCTTCCGGCACGCCTTCGAGGTCTGGGGCGTCTCCCGGCTCGACCTCAAGACCGACGCCCGCAACGGCCGTTCCCGCGCGGCCATCGCGAAGACCGGCGCCACCTTCGAGGGCGTGCTGCGCAACTGGTCCGTCTCCTGGGCCCCGGGCGAGGAGGGCCGGCTCCGGGACTCGGCGATCTTCTCGATCACGGCGGCGGAGTGGCCCTCCCGCCGCACGGCCTTGGAGCACCACCTCGCCGGCCTCCGGGAGCGCCGGGCGGCAGCCGCGGGAGCGTCGCGCCCGTGACCGAGGAGTGGAACTGGGAAGTCGGCGGCGTCGGACCGGTCTCGCCGGGGGCGTTGCTCGCGGAACTCCGGGCGAGGGCGGCCGACGGCGGGTTCGAGGCGTGGCTGACCAGCGGATCCGGGCGGCAGCTGGCGGTGGTCTCCAATGCCGAGCGCGCGATGGTCGTGCTGCTGGAGGGTCCGGGTGACCCGGGCGAGCACGCCCTCGACCCGGGGGCCGAGGGCTGGAGCGAGGACTTCGTCCTGACCAACGGCCAGCACGACGAATACCCCGACCAGGACACCGTGCCCCTCGGCCGCGCGCTCACGATCGTCGAGCACATCCTCACCACCGGCCGCCCGCCCGCCGACACCCCGTGGTCGGTCGACCGCTGAGCCCGCCCGTCACCCGCGAGCGGCGTTCTGTGGGCCGCCGGAGCGGGAAGTCGGCGGCGTCGACTTCCCGCCCCGGCAGCGGTGGTGCTTTCGTGCGGTGGGGCCCTCACCAGTGCCGAGGGCCCCACCGTTCTTCGGCGGGCCGGCGGACTCGGCGTCAGCGGAGCAGTTTCAGCGGTGACCGGCCGGTGCCGTCCGCGGCCGAGGGCGCCGCCGAAGCCGCCCCGGCCCCGTCCGGGCCGCAGGCCGCCTTGACGAACAGCGCGTCGATCGCCGCGCCGGTCTCGTCCGTCTCGGCGCCCTCCAGGAGGTTGAAGGACAGGGCGAACTGCCGCGAGCCGTCCCGCGCCCCGAGCATGATCGTGTTGTAGCCGGGGATGCCGCCGGTGTGCCCCCAGACCTCGCCGCACGGCAGGTCGTAGCGGATCAGGCCCAGGCCGTAGTGGGCGGCGATCATCGGGGCCGGGACGGCGGTGGTCATCTCGGCCAGCCGGGCGGCCGTCAGCAGCTTGCCGCCGAACAGGGCGGCGTGGAAGCGGTCGAGGTCGGCGGTGGTGGAGATGCCGTTCCCGGCGGCGTCCGCGACGGTCGGGTTGATCTTGGTGACGTCCGCCGGGCCCTCCGGCAGCTGGACGTACCCGTGCGCGTGGGGGCCGGGGATGCGGGCGGAGGAGTTGGGGAACGTCGTGCTGTCGAGGTGCAGCGGTTCGACGATCCGCCGTTCCACCTCGCGCTGCCAGCTGCGCCCGGTGACCTTGCGGATGATCATCCCGGTGAGGATGTAGTTGGTGTTGGAGTAGTGCCAGCCCTGCCCGGGCGCGAAGTAGGGTGCGTGTCCGACGCCGACGGAGACCAGCTCCTCCGGGCGGAAGTCCGTCCAGCGCCCCTCGGCCAGGTAGGCGCGCAGGCTCGCCTCGTCGTGGTAGAGGAACCGGGGGTCCTCCAGGTAGTCGAACAGGCCGCTGGTGTGCTGCAGCAGCTGCCGCAGGGTGATCGCGCCGCCGTTGGGGACGACGCCCGGCAGGTACCGCTCCACCGGGTCGTCCAGCCGGAGCCGCCCCTCGTCGGCGAGTTGGAGCACGACGGTGGAGACGAAGGTCTTGGTGACGCTGCCGATCCGGAACCGGCTGTCGGTGCGCACCGCGCGCCCGGAGTCCAGGTCGACGACCCCGGCGGCGTCGCGCCACGGCCGGCGGCCGTTCTCGCGCGACTCGCCGAGCGCGGCCGTCGCACCGCCGCGCTCGACCAGCGCCCGCAGCTCCGGACCGAGGTCGACGGCCGGTCGCGGCCGGCCGGCCTCCGCCACGGCGGCGGGCACGCCGACACCCGCCGCCACCGCGGCCGTCGGGGCGAGCGTGGCGACCGTGGCCCCGGCCACCGCGACGGCGGCGAGCCGCAGCCCGAGCCGGTCGCGACGACGCGGCCCGGCCAGGTGATTGGCGTTCATGGTGTTCCCTCCCGGACCCGACCCCCGGGCCCCACCGCCACGTTCGCATCCGCACCGCTCCGCCCGCGTCGTCCTGCGGAAGGCCCTGCGGGGCCTCTGTACTGCCTCTGCGCGGCGACTCGCGCTCCACCTTGGGGCGGGCGTAGATGGTCAAGAAATCCCCTTTGGGGAGCTTGACTTGACCTTTCGTCCGGGGTTCCGGATCCGGCGGCGCGGAGTGGAAGGTCGACGACGCCGACTTTCCGTGTCGCCGCCGTGCTGCGGCCCGGACACGGTTCCGTCACGCGGCCCTCGGCCGGGCGGGTGCCGCGTAGCCTCGCTGCCATGGCCGAGACGGATGGCGGGAACCCCTCGCCGACACCAGAACCCGTACCTTCGCCCGATCCCGATCCCGATCCCGATCCCGATCCCGATCCCGACCCTGTGTCCACGCCCGCGCTTGCGCCCCAGCCCGCCGAGCCCGAGATCACCTTCACGATCGTCGACCTCGGCAAGGTCCTCGTCGGGGCGATGACGTTCGTCGCCGCTCTGGCAGGGCTGATCCTCGGGATCCGGGCCGAGATCCGGGCGAGCGACGACCACAAACGTGCGGTGGAGGAGGATCGGCGTGTCACCGAGGCCCGCCGATTGACCGCCGTCGAGCGCACCTACTTCTACGAGACCGACACTGCGGCGGTCGTCGTCAACAGCAGCGACCGGGTGATGAAAATGCGCCTCGTCCTCCCCCAGAAGGGCGTTTGGTGGGGTGAGGTCCAGCCGGCTCCGTGCCGCCAGGTCGTCATCCCCTACGAGGCGCTCCTCGCGTCGATGAAGGCGGCGGCACCGTCGGTCCAGCTGGGTCCGGGGGACCTGGCGCAGCTCCAACTGGAGGTCACCGACCCGGCCGGACTCGTGTGGCGCCGGGCGAGCGCGGGGGGCGCCGTCCCCGCCCCGCCGGGCGAACCGCTGACCGGCACGGGCCGGATCGACTACGGCGAGCAGTGGATGGCGGACGCCAAGAGCTCACCGGTCTGCACCGCGTCCTGACGGGGCGGCGGCCGCACCCGGGGACGGTGACGGGTGGTGACCGGCGTCGTTGATCATGGTGTGAACACGAACCGGATCAGGCGGGCCGCTCTCGTGGCCTGCGCCGCCGTGGCCGTGCAGGCCGCCGCCGCCCTTCCCGCCGGCGCTTCTCCCGGCGTCTCCCCGCTGTCCCAGCTGTCCCCGCCCCCGGCTGCGGCCGCTTCGCCCGTGGTGCGGGCGGCGGGCGCCGAGGTGCGGGAGTTGGACTTCGACACCCGGCACAAACTCCATGATGCGATCATCGCGACGGACCAGGCCCAGGAGGTGTGGGCCGTCCTCCTCGGGTCCGGTCTCGACGTGCGGGCGCTGGAGGACATCACCCGCGACGAGTTCCTCGACGAGGAGGGGCGGGCGGACGCCAAGCGGCGCATCGCGGAGGTGGAGGACTTCTTCGCCGAGGGGGACGGTACCGAGCTGATCCGCGACCTGACGGCCACCCCCCAGTGGAAGGAGGCGGTCACCCGCGGGATGATCGCCGCCGACGCCCCGGTGGGTGAGAACGTGCTGCTCCTGGTCGGCGCGCACAAGTACCTGGACGGGCCGGACGCGCCGGGCGAACGGGTCTCCTTCCAGGTCAACCACGACCGGTCGAACGGCACCAACCTGGCGGTGCTGTCGTTCTCCGGCCTGCTGACCTGGAGCGGGGAGGGCAACCGCACCTACCACCTGGAGGGATCCCTGCAGGCGAACTGCGCCGTGATCGGCAGGCACACGGCGTGGCTCCAGTACGGCGGCAGCGACGAGTCGTGGAAGAACTCCGAGGAGACCGGCTGCTCGGACGCCGGGCGGGCCTGGCGGGACATCACGGTCACCGGAACGGTCGCGCCGAACCAGCGGCTGGAACTCCGGCTGGGCACTTGGCAGTTCGCCTCGTGGAAGTACTCCGAGGCCAAGAGCTACGCCCCTGCCGCGGCCGAGTAGGGCCTTACCGGCCACCGCCGCGTCCACCGGTGGCCGGTAATCGACCGGTTGCTGCCCGTATCCACCGGGGAAGATCGACTACGCCCGTTCCGGGCACGACAGAAGGAGACCCGCATGTCCGACGACCAGCCCACCGAGGCCACCGCCGACGAGCCCGCGGCCGAGGAGAAGGCGGCCGAGCAGAAGGCGGCTCCTCCGGTGGCCGTCAAGGCCAGCCAGCCGGTCGGCACCCAGAAGCTGGAGACCAAGCACATCCAGGGCCAGGTCATCACCCACACGATCGTGAAGCCCCTGAAGAACTGACGGACGGCGGGGTGACCGCCGTACGTCGGCGGGGTCGGAGTGGGAAGTCGGCGTCGTCGACTTCCCACTCCGTGCTTGTCGCTCAGTACCGCCGCTCCCTCAGCCGCTGGCGGCGGTTGCGCCGCGCCCGTCGCCGGGCCTTGGCGTCCGGCTGTTCCTGGCGCACCGGGGGCTCCGGGGCGGGCGGGGCGGGCGGGTCGCGCGGGGCCCGGAAGTCCCCCTGATCGTCGGACCGGGGAGGCGGCGGCCCGTCCGGACTGCCGGCCCGGTCGCCGCCGGTGATCCACCGGCGGAGCACGAAGCAGGCGACCAGCGGTCCGAAAATCAGCGCCAGCACCCACAGCGGGCCGACCGCGGCCGAGAGGATGTCGCCGAGCAAGCCGGTCCGCGGCAGCGCGGTCAGTACGACCAGCGGCACCATCAGCATGATCAGCATCAGCCAGGTGCCGACCACCACGGCCACCGTCCGGGCGGCGACCACCACGCATCCCATGGATCCCCCTCGCAGCACGATCGGCATCCTCGCGTCGGCGCGCACAACTGCTCGCCCAACCACGGTTATTACTCCTGGGGAGGCAGGTCGCACAACGTGTTTCGCCGCCCGTACAGCCAGGGTTTGTAGGGGCGGGGGAGGACCGCCGACGACCCGGAGCGGATCAAGGGGCTCCCGGCTGCCCCGATACCGGTGGGGTATCGGGGCAGCGAAAACGGGTCTTGGACGCCGGTGGGCCCCCGGCGGTGGACTTCTCACCATGAACACCGCCTACTGGATCCTCGCGATACCGCTCGCCCTCTTCTACCTCTACGCGGGCACGCTGAAGGTGGTCCGCACCCGCGATCAGCTCCGGCCGATGATGGCCTGGGTCGACCGGATACCCCTGCCCGCCCTCAGGGCCTTGGGGACGGTCGAAGTCCTGGGCGCGACCGGACTGGTCCTACCGCCGCTGACGGGCATCGCGGTCCCGCTGGCACTGGCCTCCGCCGGCGGCCTCGTCCTGCTCCAGGCGGGTGCGATCGCCGTCCATCTGACCGGCGGCGACCGTCGGATCGCACTGAACGCAGGGCTCATCACCACTGCCGCCGTGGCAGTTTGGCTGGCCACCGGGCTGTGACGGGGCACCGCCCGCCAGCGGTGCGGCACCGGTCCGCGGGGTGATCGCGTGGCGAGCCGGGAGTGGGAAGTCGGCGGCGTCGACTTCCTGCTCCGGCTACCTGTGGGGTCGGGCCTGCAATGCGTGCGCGATCCTACAAGCGCGGTACCGATGCGCGGGTCATGCTGGTGTCCGCCGGGCGATGCCGGGAGAGCTTGCCCGCTGCGGCAGCCGGAGCCGTCCCGGCCACCTCTGTCATCACCACCACTCATGGGGGGACACCATGCGTCGTGACCGGGTTCATCGACTCCGCCGGGGGACGCTCCTGGCAGCTCTGGCGGCGGGCCTCACCCTGCCGCTGGTCACCGGCGGCTCCGCCTCGGCGACGGTCGCCAGGTGCGACCACGGTACTTGCATCAAGGTCATCGGCAAGGGCCTGCACGTGTCGGACGTGATGGTCAGTACGGAGTACGGCCACAAGCGCGCGGGCTACTACTGGGCGGCGGTGCGCTACGGCGGCACCAACCAGGAATGGGTGTGGACCGACTGGATCGACCGGCCGACGACGGTCTACATGAGGCAGCTCAGTGGCCGGGACTACCCGAACGGCGTCTACATCTGTGCCGGGGTGGAGACGCAGCAGATTCCCATGGACTACGCGGACGAGATCTGCATCCAGGTGCACCGCTGATCGCGCCAGCCACAGGGGCGCCGTGCTGAGCGGCGTCGGGAGTGGGAAGTCGGCGGCGTCGACTTCCCACTCCGCGCTACCGGTGGGGCCGGTGTTGCGGCGCATCGCCCTCCGTGCCGGCCGGGCGCAGGTCCCAGGCCGCCCAGGCGAGCAGGGCGAGCAGGCTGAACGCGGTGCCGAGCAGGCAGACGGCGGGCCAGCCGGCGGCCGCGTACGCCGCCGTGGAGGTGATCGCGCCGAGTGCGCTGCCGAGCGAGTAGAAGACCATGTAGCCGCCGATCAGCCGACCGCCCGCGGCCGGGTCCAGGGCCAGGACCGTGCTCTGGTTGGTGACGTGGACCGCCTGGACGGCGAAGTCCAGCAGGACCGCGCCGAGGGCGAGGGCCCAGAGCGACTGCCGGGTGAGCGCGAGGGGCAGCCAGGAGAGGGTCAGCAGGGCGAGGCCCGCGCCGGTCGTCCACCGGCCGAGCCCGCGGTCGAAGAGCCGGCCCGCCGGTGCCGCGGCCGCCGCGCCTGCCGCGCCGGCCAGGCCGAAGGCCCCGACGGCGGCGGGGGTGAGCGAGTACGGGGCGTCGCTCAGCGGGAGCGCCACGCTGCTCCAGAGCGTGCTGAAGGCCGCGAACACCAGGAGGGTGATCAGCCCGCGCCGCCGGAACACCGGTTCCCGCAGCGGAAGTCGGACGAGCGAGCGCAGCGCACGCCGGTAGTCGGCCGCCACCGACCGGCCCCCGGCGGGGCGAGCGGTCGGTGCCGCGGTCCGGGGCAGCGCGCGGCGCAGGGCCGCGGCGAGGACCAGGGTGAGGACGGCGGACAGCGCGTACACGGCGCGCCACCCGGCGAGGTCGGCGACCGCGCCGGCGACGGTCCGGGCCAGCAGGATGCCGAGGACGACGCCTCCGGTCACCGTGCCCACGATCCGCCCGCGCTCGCCGTCCGGGGTCAGTGCCGAGGCGAACGCCACCAGGGCCTGGGTGAGCACGGCGAGCAGACCCACCCCCATCAGGCCGACGAGCAGGGCCGCCGCGTTCCCGGCCGTGGCCACCGCGGCCAGCGCGAGTGCGAGCAGCACGGCCTGCACGGTGACCAGCCGCCGCCGCTCCAGCAGGTCGCCGAGCGGTACCAGCAGGACCAGGCCCAGCCCGTAGCCGATCTGGGTGCAGGTCACCACGGCGCCGACGGCGGCCCGGCCGATGTCGAGCTCGTCGGCGATGGCGACCAGCAGGGGCTGGGCCGCGTAGACATTGGCCACGGCGGCCCCGCTGGCGAGCGCGAACAACAGGGTGAGGGGGCGGGTCAGGACGCTAGGAGGATTCTGGTTGCATGATGCTACCGACATGGTCGCACCCTAGGCCGGAGGGGTATCATGTTGCAACCAGATGGAATGGCGGTCGGTGCCGAGGAGGCCGGAGATGGTGAAGCGGACCAGGTTCGACGACAACCCGTGCCCCGTGGCGCGCTCGGTGGACGCGATCGGCGACTGGTGGTCGCTGCTGATCGTCCGCGACGCCTTCGACGGGAGTCGCCGGTTCGGCGAGTTCCAGCGCAGCCTGGGCGTCGCCAAGAACATCCTCAGCGCCCGGCTGCGCGCGTTGGTCGAGGCCGGGATCCTTGCCGTCGAACCCGCCTCCGACGGCAGCGCCTACCAGGCGTACGTGCTCACCCCGAAGGGCGAGGACCTGTTCCCGGTGGTCGTCGCGCTGCGCCAGTGGGGCGAGCGGCACTCCTTCGACCCCGAAGAGCCCCACTCGGAACTCCTGGACCGGCGCGACGACCGGCCGCTGCGCGAGCTGGCCGTCCTGGCCGCCGACGGCCGCCCGGTCGGACCGGCGGACACCGTCGTGCACAAGGTGCCGGAGCCGGAGCGGGCCTGACGAATCGTCGGCGGACCGTACGGGCGGGGTCTGTCGGGGGCCGTCAGGGTGCCGGCGGTCCGCACACCTCCAGGGCGAGGAGGCGGTACAGCGGGTCGGCGATCGGGGTCTCCTGGTCCGGGAGTGCCGCGAGCCGCCGGACCGCCTCGGCCACCTGCTCGGCGTCGGCGCGGTTGCACCAGGGGATGCGGCCCGCGTCGATCGCCTCCCGCCACTGCCGGGCGTTACGCCCCTGCCCGGTGCCGGGGAAGCGGGCCTCGCCGGCGGGCCGCAGTCCGTGGGCCGTCGCCCAGTCCCGGATCCGGGAGTGGCCGTCGGGCGCGTGCGGGGTGTACTGACGGCGCAGTTCGGCGGTGGCCCGGGCGAGGTCGCTGTCCTCGGCGAAGTAGGCCGCCTCCTTGTCGACGGTGGTCACCAGCCTGCCGCCGGGCCGCAGCACCCGGAGGGCCTCGGCGAGTACGGGTTCCGGGTCGGGCAGCAGGTGCAGCAGCCAGACCATCACCACCGCGTCCACGCTCCCCGAGGCGAACGGGAGCCGCGTCGCGTCGCCGCACACCGCCCCGCCGGGTATTCGCCGCGCGGCCGGGACGAGCATGCCGGGGGAGCGGTCGACACCCAGCACGGTGCGGCCCGGCCGTCGCAGTCGGCGCGTGACGATGCCGGTGCCGCAGGCGATGTCCAGCACGGTCGCGGGGCCCTGCGGGAGCAGCTGTTCCAGGGCGTCCGCCGCCGCCTCGGCCCGGGGTTCGCCGCCCCGGGTGGTGTCGTACGCCTGGGCCTCGCTGTTGTAGTCGATCATGTGGGGCCATGCTTCCGGGGCCGGTCGCTCCGCACAAGGGAGCGGTGTTCGGGTAGGCCCGGAGGATGACGGCGGCCAGGACCAGGGGTTCACGGCCGGCCGCCTCCACTCGTCCCCTGAGTCGACGGTCGCTCGCCCGGTGAGCTGACGACCGTCCGCCGGGCCGCGTGATCTTGTGGAACAGCACCCGGGAGGCCGGGCTCCGAGCACACGCACCCTCGTACGAAAGGCACTTCATGAGCCGCTGGAAGGCCGTCACCCTGGTCGTCACCGCCGCAGCCCTGGTCGCTACCGCCGCCGCCCCGGCGACAGCCGCGACCACCGCTGCCCGCCCCGACGCCGTCCAGCAGCGGATGGACGCGCTGCTGGCCGAGACGGGCGCCCCCGGCGCGCTGGGCACCGTCCGCTTCCTGGACGGGCGCACTCGCAGCTACACCGCCGGGGTCGGCGACGTCGCCACCGGCGCGGCGGTGCCGAAGGACGGGCGGGTGCGGGTCGGCAGCAACACCAAGACCTTCACGGCCGTGGTCGTGCTCCAACTCGTCGCGCAGGGGCGGCTCGACCTGGACGCGCCGGTGGAGCGCTACCTTCCGGGCGTCGTTCGGGGCGACGGGATCGACGGCAACCGGATCACCCTCCGGCATCTGCTCCAGCAGACCAGCGGGCTGCCCAACTACACCCTCCACCTCGGCGACGACGTCCGCCGCTACGAGCCGCGCGAACTGCTCGAAATCGCCCTCCGCTACCCGGCCGACGCCGCGCCGGAGGACCACAAGTGGGCCTACAGCAACACGAATTACGTCCTCGCCGGGCTGGTCGTCGAGGCGGTGACGCAGCGGAGCCTGGGCCAGGAGATCGAGCGGCGGATCGTCCGGCCGCTCGGTCTGCGCCAGACGTACTTCCCCGCCCCGGGTGACGCGACGATCCGCGGGGCCCACCCGCACGGCTACTACCGCGAGTCGGCGGCCGGGCCGCTGGTCGACATCACGGACATGGACCCGTCCTGGGCCTGGGCGGCCGGCCAGCTCGTCTCCACTCCCTCCGAACTCGGCCGTTTTTTCACGGCGTTGCTGGACGGTGAACTCCTCCCGCCCGCGCAGCTCGCCGAGATGCGTACCACCACCCCGGCCGGGGAGCCGTTCGCGGCGGGATCGGGCTACGGGCTGGGGCTGGTGAGCACGCCGCTGTCCTGCGGCGGCGTGTACTGGGGGCACGGCGGCAGCATCCCGGGCTACGAGACCCGGGTCGGCGTCACGGCGGACGGCCGTTCCGCCACCGTCACGATGACGGTCCAGGCGCCGGACAAGGCGGCCGCGCGGAAGTTGGAGGGCGTGGTCGACGCGGCCCTGTGCCGCTGACGCCGGGGCGGTGCCCGTCCCACCGGTCCGGCCCGTCGCACCGGTCCGGGCTGTCCCACCGGTCCGGGCTGTCTCATCGGTCCGGCCGCACCTCCGGGTACGCGGCCGAGGGGCCGTTGAACAGGGTGGTGGGCCGGTGGCGCAGCTGGAGGTCGAAGAAGGCGGCCAGATAGGCGCGTTGGGCGTCGACGGCGCGGGCCGGGGCGAGGGTGCCGAGGAACGCGTCGAGTTGTCCGGCGGGCCAGCCGAGGACGGGCCGGGCGGCGGGGAGGAGGGCTTCGAGGTCGGAGAAGGTGCCGTGGCCCGAGTCGCCCAGGGTGAGTTGGCGGCGCCAGGAGCCGAGGTGCGGCCACAGCGCGTCCCACATCGCGTCGCGCACCGGGCGCTCGTCCGAGGCGCGGAGGAGCAGCAGCGGGCGGTCCACGCCGTCGGTGGCGGCGGTGCCGAAGACCGGGCCGTCGAGCGAGACCCCGGCCAGCACGCGCGGGTCGTCGTGCAGGGTCTGGACGGTGGTGGCGCCGCCCATGGAGTGGCCGACCATGCCGACGGTGGCGGGGTCGATCGCCGCGCCGAGGCCCGGCGGTAGCGGGCGGTGCTCGGCGTCGGGGTCGGCACCGGCCGCGAGCTCGGTCAGCCGGTCCAGGACGAAGCGGACGTCGGCGGTGCGGTAGTCGACGATCCCGGCGTCCGTCATGGCGAACACGGCGGGTTTGTTGCGGACCTCCAGCCGTCCGTCCGGGAAGCCGACCTCACCGGCGTCGAAGGTGTGGTCGACGGCGACGACCACGTAGCCGCGGGAGGCGAGGTCCTCGGCGGCCAGGGTGCCGAAGGCGCGGTCGGCGCGGGAGCCGGGGGAGTAGAGCACGACCGGGTGGCGGGTGCCGCGGTCGGCCGGGGCGTCCTGGCGGGAGTGGGTGGCGGGCCAGGCCAGTTGCCCCGGGGCGGCACCGAGGTAGTCGCTCTCCAGGTGGGCCAGCGCGGTGGGGTCGAGCCAGGGCGCGCGCCGGTGGGCGGGGCCGCCGCAGGTGGCGGCCGGGTACCAGAGCTGTGCCATCAGTTCGCGCGGACGCGGGGTGGGCGCCCAGAGGTCGGGGCGCTGCGGGTCGACCAGGTGGAGGGTGGTGGTGCCGACGGGATGCGGGCCGGTCGGCGCGGGGAGGGCGAGCGGGATCGTGGTGGTGGTGGCGGCAGTGGCGGCGTGCGCGGTCGTGGGCAGCGCCGCCGTGGTGGCGAGCGCGCCGGTGCTGAGCAGACCGGCGAGCAGGGCGGCGGCCGGGCGGGAACGGAGTCGGGGCACGGTCGGGTTCCTTCCATCGGTTCGGGCGACGGGGGTGGTGCCGTGACCACGGTGACGGCCCGCCCCGGTCCGGCGCGTCCGGCCGTGGGCATACGACCGTGGTCGGATGTCCGGCCGCCCTTCGCTGGCTAGCCTGACCGGGTGCAGAACCAGCCGACGGCCGGACCCGCGACCGCGCACGCCGCCACCCGGGCACCCTGGACCAAGCGGTTCGCGCCCTTCCATCGGGCGTGGACGGACCCGCTCGTGGCGCTGGTCGGTACGGCGGTCACCGTCGTCCGGGTCCTGGACGCCGCCCGCGACTTCGACCCTCACGGCCGCGGCAACCCGCCGCTGGAAGGCCCCGCCGCCCTGGCCGTCGCGCTGCTCGCCACGGTGGCGCTGGGAGCCGCGCTGGCGCTCCGGCGGCGGTGGCCGGCCGCCTCGTGCGGGATCGCCGTCCTCGCCTGGGCGGTGTCGGTGGCGGGCTGTCGGCAGCCGGCGGTCGGACTGGTGGTCGGCGCGTGGGCGGTGCCGGTCGGGGCGCTGGCGGTGTACGCGGCCGCCGCCGACGACCGGCGGGCCGGGTGGGCCGGTCACGGGCGCACCGCGCTCGCTGCGGCCGTGCTCGGCTGGGCCGTCACCGCGACGGCACCCGACGAGGTCTTCGGCAACCTTCCGCTTGCCGTCCTCACCCAGACCGCCGCCTGGGCGGTCGGGCGCGCAGTGCGCGGCCACCGCGCGCACACCGCGGTGGCCGCCGAGCGGCGGGCGGCGCTGGACCGGGCCGCCCGCTCGGAGGAACGGCTGCTGCTGGCCCAGGAGGTGCACGACGTGGTGGCGCACAGCCTCGGTGTGGTGAGCGTCCAGGCGGGGTTCGGCCAGTACGCGCTGGCACACGCGGGACCGGACGGCGGCGCGGAGGCGGCCGGGACGGCGCTCGCGGCGATCCGGGCCGTGAGCACGGACGCGCTGCGCGAGACGCGGACGCTGCTCGCCGTCCTCCGCGAGGACAGCGGTCCCGGGGAACGGCCCCCGGTCCCGGTGCCCGCCCCCGGTCTGGCGGCGGACGATCTGCGGCGGCTGGCGGAGTGGGCCGGGGCCGGCGGGGTCGAGGTGCGGGTGCGGATCCGCGGGCGGGAACGCGAACTGCCGCCCGGCGTCGGCCTGTCCGGGCACCGGATCCTGCGGGAGGCGCTCGCCAACGTGGTCCGGCACGCGGGCGCCGCCCGGGCCCGGGTGGAGGTCGAGTACCGGGAGGACGACCTGTGGCTGGAGGTCACGGACGACGGGCCCGGGGACGGTACGCGTTCGCGTCCGGTGTCCCCCGTGGGCACAGGCGGCACCGGCCTGGCCGGGATGCGGGAGCGGGTCGCCCCGTACGGCGGCTGGTGCGTGGCCGGGCCGACCCCGGCGGGCGGCTTCCGCGTCAGCGCGGGGCTGCCGCTGGCCGGGGCCGCCTCCGGGGCAGGCCCCGCGGCGACGGAGGGCCGGCCGTGACGGTCCGGGTCCTGGTCGCCGACGACCAGGCCCTCGTCCGCGCCGGGTTCGCGGGCATCCTGCGCCTCGCCCCGGGCTTCACGGTGGCGGGGGAGGCGTCGGACGGCGCCGAGGCCGTAGAACTCGCCCACCGGGAACGGCCGGACGTCGTCCTCATGGACATCCGGATGCCCGGCCTGGACGGGATCGAGGCCACCCGCCGGATCGTCGCCGGACCGTCGGGCAGCCGGGTGCTGATCCTCAGCACCTACGCGCTCGACACCTATGTGCGCGGCGCGCTGCGCGCCGGGGCGGCCGGTTTCCTGCTCAAGGACGCCGAACCCGCCGAACTCCTCGCCGCGGTGAGGGCGGTGGCCGCCGGCGAGGGTGCGCTCGCGCCCGGCATCGCCCGGCAGCTGATCACCGAGCTGACGGGGTTGCTGGCCGCCGGGCCGGGCGCCGCCGACGAGGACCCGGCGCGGGCCCGGGCGCGCGCCGCCGTGCTCGCCCTCACGGCCCGCGAGCGCGAGGTGCTGGCGCTGGTCGGCGACGGGCTCACCAATCCCGAGATCGCCGCGCGCCTCCACATCACCGAGGGCACCGCCAAGACCCACATCGGCCGGCTGCTCCACAAGCTCGCGGCCCGCGACCGCGTCCGCCTCGCCATCCTCGCCCACCGGGCCGGACTCTCGCGCTGAGCCGCTCCCGGAGGGACGGCGTCGCACGAGGTTTTACCAAACGGTCGACCAACGGGCCCGCTGATCCGGATAGCGTCCAGCTCGTCCCCTTCGAACACATCGCGGTCCCGTCCTGCCACCACGGCGGTCGGGCCCGTCATGGAGGTATGCCGTGAACCCGAACGTCGTGAACCCGATCGACCTGTCCGCCGCCGCGTCCGCCCTGCCGACCCCGTGGGAGTCGCAGGTGCTGGAGCAGGTGGGCACGGCCGCCGTGAAGGTCCTGCGGATGGACGGGCGGCCGCTGCCCGTCGAGGTCCACGACAATCCGGAGGCGCTGCTCGTGCTCTCCGGTCGGCTCGAACTCGTCGTCGACGGTGTCGAGTTCACGGTAGGACCGGGCGAGCTGCACCGGATCCCGGCGCGCACGGCCCACGCCGTCCGCCCCGGCAGCGAGGGGACGCTGCTGATCGTCGAGGTCCCCGAGGAGGAGTGAGTCCCGAGGAGTCGGTTCCGAGGTCAGCCGGAGGCCCGGTCCGCCGCCTCCCGGGTGATGTCGGCATAGCGGCGGAAGAGCGCCGGGCGGGCCTCGCCCCGGTCGCGCGCGTAGAGGGCGGCCCAGCAGCGGGCGATCCGCTCCCGGGCCCGGGTGCCGGGCCAGGGGCGGGGCAGCAGCTCGGGCGGCAGCAGGGGGTCGGGGTCCATGGCGCGGGTGAGTTCGGCGGCCAACTCGACGGCGACGGTGAGCAGTTCGGCGTCGGAGAGCTCGGCGGGGCCGTTGAGCCGGGCGAGGCGGGGCTCGGCGACGCGGTCGAGACGGTGGTAGCGGTCGGCGATCTCCGCCAGGGGCCACAGCTCCCGGGCGAGTTCGGCGGGCTCCCGGGTGTCCCCCCGGCGCAGGTCGGTCGTGGTGAGGAGGGTGAGCCCGCCGTGGGCGCCGAGGCGGTGGGCCGACTCCTCGACGTACGGCTCCCAGGCGTTGGCGCTGACGTACAGCCCGCCCTGGAGCGGGGCGCCGCCGAGGTGGACCAGCGTCTCGCGCAGGGTGTCCCGGGCGGCGCGCGCCGATTCGGGCACCGCGAAGGCGGCCAGGTGCCAGACGCCGTCCCAGGGCGCGGCCCCGGTGTCCTGGCGGAAGGCGTGCCGGAGGAAGTCCGCGTTGGGGGCGAGGTCGCGCAGGGTGTCCGGGGCCGCGTGCAGCTGCGCCCTGCGGCCCCGGCCCTCGTGGGTGAACCGGCCCTCGGCGACGAGTCGCTTGACGCACAGCCGGACCTGCTGGTCGCTCATGCCCAGGCTGTTGGCGACGTCGTACAGCTCGTCGGCGCCGACGGTGCCGTCCTCGCGGACGAGCGCGTGGACGAGCATCCGGGTCGGGACCTCGACGTGGTCGGCTCCGGCGTGGTTGGCTCCGGCGTTCACCGCGCCGCCTCCGCTCCGGTGCCGACGGGGCGGCGCATGGTGGTGACCGCGCCGAAGCCGAGGAGTCGGCGCAGGTAGGGCGTCTCCTCGGTCCGTACGGCCGTGAAGCCGCGCCGCTCGTACAGGGCCCGGGCACGCGGATTGGTGTCGATCACGTCCAGCCGGATCTCCCGGAAGCCCTGCTCCGCCGCGACGGCGGCCACCTCCTCGATGAGCAGGCTGCCGACGCCCCGGCCGCGCAGGTCCGGACCCACGGCGATCCCGTCCATGAGGAGCTGCCCGGCCCCCGGCCGGCGTTCGAACAGGGTGAGGAGCAGGACGCGGTGCAGTCCGCGCAGGTGTCCGTACGCGCGCAGCACGGCGCCGGCCGTTCCTCCGGTGAGGCCCCGGCCGCCGAGTCGGTACCCGGCGAGGCCGACGAGCCGGCCGTCGATCAGGGCGCAGACCGCGCGGTCGGCGTTGAGGTGGGCGGCGATGAAGGGCACGGCCTTGTCGGCCGGGTCGAGGGCGGGGCCGAGTTTGCGGCCGAAGGCCTCCCAGTACAGCTCGGCGGCCCGCCGCTCGGTCCCGGCGGGGAGGCCCCGCCGCACGGTCACCGCCCCGTCGCCGGGGCGGTCCGCTGTGTCCGGTCCCATGCTGTGCCTCCGTCTCCGCCTTGCCACCAGGACTTCAATCTATCAGACTCGCTACGATCGTTCTCATGACGATAGTTCCAGAGCTGGACCGGAACCATGACGGAGGTGACCGTCCCGTGCGTTCGAAGACCCGGCCCCGACGGCGGGGGCTGCGCCTCGCCGCGTGGTCGCTCGTCGCGGTGCTGCTGGCGGCCGCCGGCCTCGTCGGCGCGGTGCTGTGGCAGAACTCCTACGCCATGGACGAGCGGCGGGTCTCGATCCGCCACGGCGGCCACGTCCTCAACGGCGTCCTCGCCGTCCCCAGGGACGGCCGCGAGCGCCACGGACTCGTCGTGTTCGTCCACGGCGACGGCCCCGTCGACGCCACCCACGACGACGGCTACAAGCCCATCTGGGAGGCCAACGCCAGGGCCGGGTACGCCTCGCTCTCCTGGGACAAGCCCGGCGTCGCGGGCACCCCCGGCAACTGGCTCGACCAGTCGATGGACGACCGGGCCGACGAGACGGCCGCCGCGATCGCCTGGGCCCGTGCCCGGCCGGACATCGACGGTGACCGGATCGGACTCTGGGGCGCCAGCCAGGCGGGCTGGGTCCTGCCGAAGGTCGCCGCCAGGACGCCCGTGGGCTTCGTCGTCGCCGTCTCGCCCGCGATCGACTGGCTCCGGCAGGGCCGTTACAACCTGCTCGCCGAACTGCGCGCCGAGGGCGCGTCGGCGGCCCGGGTCGAGGCCGAGACCGCCAGGAGCGACGCCGTCCGGGCGCTGCTGGCGCGGGGCGCGAGCTTCGAGGAGTACCTCGCGGCCATGGGCGGCGACGCGCGCGGCATGACCGCCGACCGCTGGGGCTTCGTCTCCAGGAACCACACCGCCGACGCCACCCGGGACCTCCTCGCCCTGCGCGGCGTCCCGGTGCTGCTGGTCCTCGCCGGCCAGGACATCAACGTGGACACCGCCGACACCGAGCGCGGCTACCGCGAGGCGCTGGACGCGGGCGGCGCGCTGACGGTCGAGCACTACCCGGACGCAGCCCACTCACTGCTCAAGCGTTCCGTCGAGCGGTCGGAGCTCGGGCTCGCGCTCACCGCGCTGTTCTCGCCCCGCTCGCTCTTCGCGGACGGATTCCTGGACGGCCAACGGCGGTTCCTCGACGGACTCGGCCGGGCCCCGCGTCGGAGCTGAGCCCTCTCGGCTATCGGTTCCCGGGCAGCGCCTCGGCCGCCGCCCGGGCCACCGACTCCACCAGGTCCATGCCGTCGCTGTCGGTCGGATTCCCGTCCGAGACCACGGCGATCAGCAGCTCGTGCCCGTCCCGCTCGACCCGGCCGATGCTGTTGATCACCCACAGGCCGTCCGAGTCCCTCGGCAGCCAGCCGTTCTTCACCTCGAACCCGCCGTCGCTCGCGGCCGCGCCCACGCCCCAGCGCTGGTCGTCCTCCACCTGGTCGAGCAGCTCCTGGATGTAGCTGCGGGAGGTCGTGGAGAGCAGCGAATCGTCGGTGAACACCTGGCGCAGCAACCGCAGTTGGTCGTCGGCGGTGGTCGAGGTGAGGCCCCAGTAGCCGTCCTGGCCGGCCTTGGTGGCGGTCAGTCCGAAGCGGGCGTTGGCGGCGTCGAGACCCGGGTCCGCGCCTATCTCGTCCCACAGGCCGGTGGCGGAGTCGTTGTCGCTGTTCTCGATCATCGTGGTGGCCAGGGCGCGCTGGGCGGCGGTCGGCGTGCTGCCGAGGTCCTGTGTCCGGAGCAGCAGCGCGGCCAGTATGTCGAGTTTGACGATGCTGGCGGTGGCGAAGTCGTGGCCGGGGCCGCCGTAACTGAGCGACTGCCCGGTCTCCAGGTCGGTGACCGCGACCGAGACCGCGCCCTCGGCCCGGTCGACGGCGCTGTGCAGGGCTGCGACGGCGGCACCGGTGGAGGTGTCGGGAGCCGCCGTGGTCGTGGCGGCCGCAGCGGTGGGTGCCGTGGCGGTGGGTGCCGTGGCGGTGGGTGTGACCGCAGGGGCGACCGGGGTGGCCGGGGTGACCACCGGCGGCGCGGACGAGGTCGTGTCGGCCACGACGGACAGCAGCGGCCGACTCTCGACACTGCCGGACTGCCCCTGCAACGCCGCGGCCACCGCCCCCGCGGCGACGAGGAGGCCGACCGGCACCAACACTCTTGCCCGGGGGACGCTTCGTATCGCCATGATCGATGAGAGTAGGGCGCGCGGCTTTGAACATCATGAGGACGGCATGGACGTTTTCTCAGGACTCCTTCTCAGGACTCCTTCTCAGGAACCACTGGCCTTCTCAGGAACCACCGGCCGCCGCACCGTCCGGAGTTGCGGCGGTCATTTCACGGTACTCCCGGCCGGATCGGAGCGGCGGCACGGGCGGGAGGGGCACGGCCCGGAGTCGGCGGAGCATCACCGTGTACGCGGGACTTCCGGCGACGGACCGGGTCGGCCCCACCGGGCGGTAGCCCCAGGACTCGCCACGGGCCTGCGCCCGGGGCCGGTCGGCCTCGGCCAGGAGGCACACCAACTCCTCGGGCCGGTCCTCCAGCAGGGCGTCGTGGAGTCGCCCGGCGAGACCCTGCCCGCGCCAGGCGGGGCGGACCATCAACTCGGACAGGCCGAAGGTCACGGCGGGGGCCGGGGCCGGGTCGAGCAGCCCGCGCCACCACTCACGGCCGGCCGCCAGCGGTGCGCCGAAGGCGAAGCCGGTCGGTTCGCGGCCCTCGTAGGAGACGACGCACGAGAAGCCGGGACGCGCGGTCCAGTGGTCGACGACCAGGTGGAACCGCTGGGCGAACGGGTCGTGCATCCGGTCGGCGCGGGCGTCGACGTGGACGCCCAGCAGCAACTGGTCGAAGTCGAGCGGCAACTCGTGGTGGTAGCGGACGATCCTGGCGACGGTCACGGGCGGCTCCATCGGTCGCGGCGGCGGTCGGGCCACTCTTGCGCACCGCACGCGGCCGAGGCCAGGCCCTGGTGATTTCCGGTACCGGATTTTTGCTCGGGGAACGTTTTCGGGGAACGGTTCCGGTAACGGCTTCGGTAACGGTTCCGGGAACGACGAAGGCCCGGAGGACGGATCCTCCGGGCCTTCGGTGCTACTGAGTAGCGGGGACAGGATTTGAACCTGCGACCTCTGGGTTATGAGCCCAGCGAGCTACCGAGCTGCTCCACCCCGCGTCGGTAAACACGACCTTACGGCACGGGGTGGGTGAAAAGCGAATCGCTTTCGACGGGGGACCGGAACGCCGATTTTTCTGTTCCGGGGAACGTTTTCGGGGGACGGCTCCGGGAAGGGTTCCGGGAACGACGAAGGCCCGGAGGACGCATCCTCCGGGCCTTCGGTGCTACTGAGTAGCGGGGACAGGATTTGAACCTGCGACCTCTGGGTTATGAGCCCAGCGAGCTACCGAGCTGCTCCACCCCGCGTCGGTGAACACGACCCTACGGCACGGGGTGGGCGAAAGCGAATCGCTTCCGGCCGGGTCGCTTCGGCAGCTCCCGGGCGGGAGGCTCAGCGGGCCAGCAGGCTCCGGATCGCGGCCGTGATCTCGTCGGGTGCCTCCTCGGCCATGAAGTGCCCGGCGCGGGTCAGCCGGTGGTCCAGGTCCGGTGCCCAGGCCTTCCACACCCCGGCGGCGTCGTAGCCGAGCCGCGCGCCCCAGTCCTGCTGGACCACCGTCACGGGCATGGCCAGCTGCGACCCGGCGTCCAGGTCCGCCCGGTCGTGCGTGATGTCGATGTCCGCCGAGGCCCGGTAGTCCGCGACGATCGACGTCACCGCCGCGGCGCTCGCGCGCAGGTACTCGGCGCGGACCTCCTCGGGCAGGGCGGTCGGGTCGTTGGCCCAGGCGTCGAGGAACGAGCCGAAGAACGCGTCCGCGCTGCCCGTGATCATCGCCTCCGGCAGGCCCGGCGGCTGCGCCATCAGGAAGAGGTGGTAGCCGACCGCCGCCGAGACACCGCGCAGGACGTTCCACATGTCGAGCGTCGGCACGACGTCGAGGATGCCCAGGTGGGTGACGGTCTCGGGGTGGTCCAACCCCGCCCGGAAGGCGACCAGGGCGCCCCGGTCGTGGCCGACCAGGGCGAAGCGCTCGTGGCCGAGCGCCGCCGCCAGGGCCACGACGTCGGCGGCCATGGTGCGCTTGGCGTACACCTCGGGGTCGGTGGCGGCCGGCTTGTCGCTGGCGCCGTAGCCCCGCAGGTCGGGCAGGACCACCGTGTGCTCGTCGGCCAGCCGCTCGGCGACGTGCCGCCACATCAGGTGGGTCTGGGGAAATCCGTGCAGCAGCACGACCGGACTGCCGCTGCCGCCCACCGCGGCAGCCAGCTCCACGCCGTCCGCGCCGGGCAGCCGGACGTGGTCGAAACCGGGAATCGTGAGCGTCATGAGGGACCACCTCTTCGGGTCGGGGACTCGGCGGGACCAGCCTGGGCGACGGCGATCAGCAGCCGATCAGTACGGCTGGGCGCGGTCGGCCTCCGGCACGGAGGATGGGGCCATGCGAATCGACGTGCTCGGCGCGGTGCGTGCCCTCCGCGACGACGGCGGCCCGGTCGACCTGGGCGGACCCCGCCACCGCGAGGTGCTCGCCCGGCTCGTCGCCGCCGAGGGGCGGACGGTCACCACCGACACCCTCGTCGACGACCTGTGGCCCGACCCGCCCGCCCGCGCCGTGGGCGCGCTGCGCACGTTCGTCGCCGCGCTGCGCCGCGCCCTCGAACCCGACCGGCCGCCCCGCAGTCCGCCGCGCGTCCTCGTCACCGAGGGCCCCGGCTACGCGCTGCGGCTGCCGCGCGAGGAGGTGGACGTCCACCGGTTCCAGGACACCCTGGCCCGGGCCCGCCGCGACCCCGACGCGGTGACCGACCTCGGCGCGGCCCTCGTGTCCTGGCGCGGACCCGCCTACGCCGATGTGACCGGCTCCGTCTGGGCGCAGCGCGAGCGGGCCCGGCTGGAGGAACTGCGGTTGGAGGCGGTGGAACTGCGGGCCCGGATCCTCCTCGACTCCGGGGAAGGGGCCGGCCTGGTCGCCGAACTGGGTGCCCATGTCGCCGAACACCCGTGGCGCGAGCCGGCCTGGGAGCTGCAGGCCCGCGCGCTGTACCGCGCGGGCCGCCGGGCCGACGCGCTGGCCACCCTCCGCCGTGCCCGTGCCATGCTCGTCGACCAGCTCGGCCTCGACCCCGGTGACGGCCTCCGGCGCCTGGAGACGGACATCCTCAACGGGGCCGTTCCCCCCGGAGGAGCGGGTACCGGGTGGCCCGGCCACGGTGTCCGGCTCGGCCCGCGCACCACCGTGGACCTGGCTCGCACCCTCGCCCTGGCGGGTGGCGACGCCCTCGTCCGCTCCCGGCGCGACCGCCTCGCCGCCGTCCGCGCGGCGGAACGCACGGGAGACCTCGCCCTGACCGCCCGGATCATCGGGGCCTACGACGTGCCCGCCGTCTGGAGCCGGGCCGACGACCCCGAGCAGTCCCGCGCCGTGGTCGCGGCCGCCGAGCGCACCCTCGCCGGGCTCGGCGCGGACGGCCCCGCCGATCTGCGCGCCCGCCTGCTGGCCACGGTCGCCGTCGAGAGCCGCAGCGCCGATCTGTCGGGGACCGAGCTGGAGCGCGCGCGCCAGGCGGCGCGTCGGGCCGAGGAGTTGGCACGGGACCTGGCCGATCCCGCCCTGCTGGCCTTCGCCCTCAACGGGGTGTTCCTGCAGTCCTTCGGCAGCCCCGGGCTCGCGGCGGTACGGGACGGCACCGGCGCCGAGATCCTCGACCTGGCCACCCGGCACGAGCTGCCGAACTTCGCGGTGCTCGGCCGACTCGTCCGCCTGCAGTCCGCCTCGGCCCTCGGCGACCTCGACGCCGCGACCTCGCACGCCGAGGCGGCCGACCGGCTCGCCGCCACCACCGAGGCGCCCCTCGTCCCCGTCCTCACCGGGTGGTTCAGGGCCCGGGCCGCGGCCGCCCGCAGCGCCGAACCCGGCGGACCGACCGCCGCCGCGGCGGCGGCGCAGTACCGCGCCGCCGAGGACGCCCTCCGGGCGGCCGGGATGCCGGGGCTGCACCACGGCCTGTTCCCGCTCGCCCTGCTGGGACTGCGCCTGCTGCACGACCGGCCCGCGCCCACCGACCCGCAGCTCGACTGGGGCCCGTACCGGCCCTGGGCGCGACCTCTCGTCCTGCTCGCCCAGGACCGGGGCGAGCAGGCCCGTACCGCCCTCGCCGCGGTGCCCGAACCACCGCGCGACCACATGCAGGAGGCCCTGTGGTGCCTGACCGCCCGCGCCGCCGTACGCCTCGGCGAGCGCGGAACCGCCGCGCACGCCGCGGCTGCCCTGCGTGAGGCCCGTGCGGAACACGCCGGCGCCGGCAGCGGAATGCTGACCCTGGGCCCGGTGGCGCGGTACCTGGCCGAGGCGGAGGCCTGCGCCGGAGCGGGATGAGGGACCGCAATTCCCGGATCGGGGAACGACGTCGGAAGTGATTTCGGAAGTGATTTCGGAAACGGTTCCAGGAACGGCGAAGGCCCGGAGGACGGATCCTCCGGGCCTTCGGTGCTACTGAGTAGCGGGGACAGGATTTGAACCTGCGACCTCTGGGTTATGAGCCCAGCGAGCTACCGAGCTGCTCCACCCCGCGTCGGTGAACACGACCTTACGCACCGGGCCGGTGGAAAGCGAATCGGTTGTTCCCGCACGTCCGGGATCCGGCCTCGTGGGCGGGGCGGTACCAGCGGTGATGGACGAGCGGCTCGACGGAGAGCACGGCCGCGCCCGCCACCGCGCCGACCAGGAGGGAGGGCCAGCCGCCGCCGTTGAGGAGCGCGCCGAGGCACGCGGCGGCGACGGCCAGCGGGCGCAGGAGGGTGAGCGGGCCGAGTCCGATGACCATGGCGAGGGTGCTGGCGCGGAACGGCAGGAGAAAGTAGGCGGCGAGCGAGAGGAACACCGCGGCGGCGTAGAGGGTGAGCGGGATCAGGTAGCCCGAGCCGCCGGCGGTCAGCGCGGCGTAGGCGCGCTGCGGGTCGGCGGCGGTGAGCAGATGGAGGACGGCGGTCACCGCCGGGGCGAGCAGCAGGACGGTCCCGACGGCGAGTCCGCGCAGGGCGGCGCGCGTGTTGGACCGGCGCTTGCGGATGCGGGCGTCGCGGCCGGCATAGGCGCGGAAGCCGCTGAAGGCCGCGTCGACCGCGCCGAGCAGCACCAGTGGCAGGGCGGGTGTCATGGGGCGGCCGGTGCGAGCTGCTCGGGGCCCAGGAGCCGGCGGGAGGAGCGGCCGAGGGCCTGGCGCAGCGGTGCTTCCAGGTGCGGGCGCAGGCCGAGGACCGGGCGCAGGGTGGTGCAGAAGGGGTTGGCGACGCGTCGGGGCTCGTAGAGCAGCGGTCGCATGCCCGAGGCCGCGGCGGTCCGCAGCAGGGTCTCGTCGTCGTGGGCCCGCCGGGCGGAGGCGACGCCGTCGTGCCGGCCCAGCGGGTGGCGCATCCGGGCGCGGTGGAACATCCACGCGCCGATGGGGGCGAGGCCGGTCGCGGCGATGTCGTAGTGACAGAACGCCAGGGCGGGGGAGGCTCCCTGGGCGGCGAAGAAGTCCGTCAGCGCCGGCTCGGGGAAGTGGTGCAGCACACCGGTGGACACGTACACGGTGGCGGCCTCCGGCAGCGCGAAGGCATCGCCGTGGACGAAGCGGCAGCGTAGTTCCTCGTCCCGGGCCAGACGCTCTGCCTCGCCGACCAGCGCCGCGTCGAGGTCGACCCCCAGCAGCTCGACGTCCGGAGCGAGGGCGCCGGTGGCCGCCAGCCAGCGGACCAGGTAGCCCAGCCCGCAGCCGATGTCGACCAGGCGATACGGCCCCGGCACACCTGAGGCCCGGATCGCGGTGAACAGCGGGCGGAGCAGGTGGACGAGGCGCTCGCCGATGCGCAGTTCCTCGCTCAGGCGCTGCAGCTCGGTGTGCACGCCGATCAGCAGCCGGTCCACGGCGACCCCGTCCAGCACTCCGTCCCGGTCGGTGGGCAGCTCCGCCACGATCCTGGCGGCCCAGCGGTCGCCGTGCGCGCGCAGTCGCTCGACGACCTCGGCACGCCGAACCGGCAGCCGTCGTCCGGTGGCCGGGTCGACTGCGGTGATCAGGTCGGAGATCTCGAGCGGAGACACACGGAGCACTCTACGACGCCGGGAACGGCGAAGGCCCGGAGGACGGATCCTCCGGGCCTTCGGTGCTACTGAGTAGCGGGGACAGGATTTGAACCTGCGACCTCTGGGTTATGAGCCCAGCGAGCTACCGAGCTGCTCCACCCCGCGTCGGTGAACACGACCTTACGCACCGGGCCGGTGGAAAGCGAATCGGTTGTTCCCGTACGGCCCGCCCCGGGTGGAACCGGCTCTCCGCCGGGCGCTGCCGGGTCGGCCTCCCGACGGTGGTTCCACAGGCCGCTCGCCGGTGCGCGGCGGGCCGTGAACAACCCTTCCTGGCTCGAAGTATGACGCAGCGTCCGGTCTCGTGAGCGGCGGGTTTGCGGGTGGGTGCGGTGTCGTGATTGGCTGCCGCCACCCACCCGCAGGCCCGATGGGGTGATCCCGCTCCGGGCTCCGCCGCGAACGCCGTCGACCGTCGCGGTGGCCGAGGACCTGCCGGTCGCCGTCCGGCGCGGGGCCGTGAGGCTCCGCCGACGGGCGCGCACCCGCGTGCGATGGAGGGACGGGCGGCGCTCGTCCATCTGCGCGCGGGCCGTGCCGGCGGGCCGAGTGGGGCGGGCGGGTCCGCGCCGACCGCCCCGCTCGGTACGAATCCGGACCCGCACCCCGGACTCCGGAGTGGATCGGCCCCGGTGTCCAACTCCCGGGCGGAATCTCCTGATTGTCCGATCCGGCCGCTGTGATCACGCGATGATCACCTGCCCGCCGATGCTCCGACGCCCGCCGTACCGCACGGGCCGGTCCAATTTCCCTCCGTACACAGCCGGTATGCCCAGTGGGCCCCGGCCCCCGCGTACGGAAGGCAGTCCAGCCCATGGCCCGCACAGACCAGCAGCCCTCGCCCGACCGGCGGTTGACCGAGGCCGCCGCCCGCCTCGGCCTCGGCCGGCGCCGCTTCCTGACGGTCGCCTCGGCGGCCGCCGCGCTGGCGTTCACCACCGAGCTGCCGAGCGCCCACGCCGCCGATGCCGAACTCGCGCCCCGCACCCTGACCGAGAACCCGTTCACCCTCGGCGTGGCCTCCGGCGACGCGCTCGGCGACGCGGTGGTGCTCTGGACCCGCCTCGCGCCGCGCCCGCTGGAGCCCGGCAGCGGCCTGCCGCCGACCGGACTGGTCAAGGTCGACTGGGAGGTGGCCCGGGACGAGCACTTCCGCAAGGTCGCCCGGCGCGGCACCGCCAGGGCCCACGCCGAGTTCGACTGGTCGGTGCACGTGGACGTCGACGGCCTCGACCAGGGCCGGGTGTACTGGTACCGGTTCCGGGTGGGCGCCTGGACCAGCCCGGTCGGCCGGACCCGCACCGCCCCGGCCCGCAACCGGCACGTCGACCGGGTCCGCCTCGGCCTGGTCTCCTGCCAGGCCTACGAGGACGGCTACTTCACCGCCTACCAGCACCTCGCGGAGGAGGACCTCGACGCGGTCTTCCACGTCGGCGACTACATCTACGAGTACGCGATCGACGCCGCCGGCGGCGACCGCAAGTACACCGACCGGACCCTGCCGTCGCTGCTCGCCCACGAGACCACCACCCTGGCGGACTACCGGCTGCGCTACTCCCTCTACAAGACCGACCCCGACCTCCAGGCCGCGCACGCCGCCTTCCCCTGGTACGTCACCTGGGACGACCACGAGGTGGAGAACAACTACGCGGCCGGCATCCCGGAGAAGGGCCAGTCCCCGGAGGCCTTCGTCGCCCGCCGTGCCGCCGCCACCCGCGCGTACTGGGAGAACATGCCGCTGCGGATGCCGCGGCCGAACGCCACCGACCTCAAGCTGTACCGCCGCCTCCACTACGGGCGGCTGGCGCAGTTCGACATCCTCGACACCCGCCAGTACCGCTCCGACCAGGCCAACGGCGACGGCTGGCAGTTCCCGACCGCGGAGTCGGCGGACCCGCGCCGCACCCTGATGGGCGCCACCCAGGAGCGCTGGCTGCTGGACGGCTTCCGCAGCTCCCGCGCGGTGTGGAACGTGGTGCCGCAGCAGGTGGTGCTCTCCCGCCGCAAGAACACCACCGCGGCGGTCTCCAAGCTGTCCATGGACGCCTGGGACGGCTACCCGGCCGCGCGCGAACGGCTGCTGGCCGGGGTCGAGGACATCGGCGTCGAGAACCTCGTGGTGCTCACCGGGGACGTGCACGTCGCCTACGCGATGGACGTCAAGCGCGACTTCGACGACCCCGACTCGCGGACCGTCGGCGTGGAGATCGTCGGCACCTCGATCGCCAGCGACGGGGACGGCGAGGAGCACCCGGGCAACTGGGCCACCCTGACCGCCGCCAACCCGCACCTGAAGTTCTACGACGGGCGGCGCGGCTACACCGCGATCACCCTCGACGAGGAGCACGCCCGCGCCGACTACCGGGTGGTCTCGCACATCACCCGCCCCGGCGGCACGGTGTCCACCGCCGCCTCCTTCGTCAGCGAGGCGTACCGCCCGGGGCTCCAGCGGGCCTGACGCCGAACCCCGGACCACCCCCGCCCCCGAGCCGCCGGCCCGGTCGTACCGTTCCCCGATGCGGTGCGCCCGGGCCGGTCCCGTGGTGCCGCCGTCCTTCTTCGCCCGGTCCGCCGTACGCCGTCGATCCCGTTCCGCGCCTTCGGCCGTCCGGAGGGTTCGTGGACGATGCGGAGGTGTCGTGAATCCTCGGTGATCGGCCGTTGATCGGCCGTAGAGCCGGGCCGTGGACCATCGGCGCCAGGGGAAAGCCGGTCCGACGGTCACCACCGTCCGGCGCCGCACTCGGGCCCGCCTGACGGGGGCCGCGGGCCCCTGGTCCCCGGTACTTGGCCAACCCACGGAAGGCGGACGGAGCATGGACGGCGGTCACACCCTGCAGTCGACGGCGGGCTTCGGCGAGCTGCTCAGGATCCGGCGCGAGCGCATCGGCCTGACCCAGCAGATCCTCGCCGACCACGCGACACTCAGCGTCCGGGCGATCCGCGACATGGAGAGCGGACGGGTCCAGCGCCCCCGGCAGGAGACGGTCCGGCTGCTCGCCGACGCGCTGCGGCTGGAGGGCCGCAGCCGCTCGGTGTTCGAGGCGGCCGCGCGCCGCCAGGCGCTCGCCGAGGAGCCGCGCGAGGAGCCGACCGCGCCGCCGGTCGCCCGGGGCGCGATCGTCGGTCGCGAGCCGGAGATCGACGTGCTCACCGAGGCGCTCGCCGTGCACGGCGACCGGCTGGTGACCGTGGCCGGACTCGGCGGGGTCGGCAAGACCCGGCTGGTGCTGGAGGTGGCCCGCCGGCTGCACCTGACCGCCCGCTGGTCGGTGCGCTGGATCGACTGGGCCCGCCAGCCCGGGATGGGCCCCGAGCGCCGGGCCGACCTGGTCGGCGCGATCGGCGCCCGCCCCACCCTGCTGGTCCTGGACGGCGCCGACGCCGGCGTGGAGACCGCCCTGCTGGACGAGCTGTTCCAGCGCTGCCCCGGCCTCAGCGTGCTGATCACCGCCCGGGTCCCGCAGCCGCTGCCCGGCGGGCAGGTGGTCCCGCTCGCCCCGCTGCCCACCCCGGGGCCCGAGCTCGACCACGACCCGGTCGCGCTGGCCGAGGTCGGAGCCGTCCGGCTGCTGCTGTCGCACCTGCGGCGGCTGCGCCCCGGGTACCGGCTGGAGCCGGAGGAGGCGCCCGCGGTGGCCGCGCTCTGCCGGCAGCTCGACGGCCTGCCCGGCGCCCTGGAGCTGGCCGCCGGCTGGTCGACGGTGCTCTCGCCGCGCCAGCTGGTGGCCCGGATGGCGGACGGGCCGTTCCACCTGGGTCCGCCGCCGGCCGGCTTCGGCGGGCGCGGGGACGTGGGGGAGGCCCTGGACGCGGCGGTGCACCGGCTGACGCTGGGCCAGCGCGATCTGCTGGAACGGCTGGCGGCCGAGCCGGGGGACTGGTCCGGGGAGGACGCCGTCGAGCTGAGCGGACGGCCGCCGCAGGAGTCGCTGGCCGCCGTGCACGAGCTGCTGGCCAGCGGGCTGATCCGCAGTGTGCCGGCCCGGGACGGCGTCCGGTTCACCGTGCTGAACCTCTGCCGCCGGCTGTTCGGCGGCGCCGGGGCGTACCCGGTGCTGGCCGCGGCGGGCTGAGCCGCCGGACGGCGGGGCGCACCACGGGTCCTGCCGCGGCGACGCGGACCCGGGCCGGGTGCGGCGGGCCGGGCCGCCGGGTCCCGATACTGCCCGTCACTTGCCGGACGAGCTGCCGGTCCGCCGGTCCGATCCTGCCTAGCGTTCTGCTCAGGCCGGGCGAGCCGGTCGCCGGCGCCGCCGGGCCGGGACTCCCACCACCCACCGACTACAGAGGGTTTGCGCCGTGAACCAGTTGGAGCCGCAGCGCGGAAAGGCCGAACCGGCCGGTCTGGACGTCGTCGTGACGACGATGGCCTCGGACTCGCACACCTGGAACCTGGTCTTCCTCCAGCTGCTGCTGGAGGAGCTGGGCCACCGGGTCACCAACCTGGGTGCCTGTGTGCCGGACGAGCTGCTGGTCTCCGAGTGCCGCCGGATCGAGCCCGACCTGATCGTGCTGAGCAGCGTCAACGGGCACGGCTACCACGACGGACTGCGGGTGATCCAGGCGCTGCGGGCCTGTCCCGAGCTGGCCGCCACCCCGACGGTGATCGGCGGCAAGCTCGGCATCGCCGGCTCCGGCGACCCGGACCGGCAGCGGTCGCTGCTCGCGGCCGGGTACGACGGGGTGTTCGAGGAGGGGCGTTCGGTCGCCGACTTCCGCTCCTTCGTCGGCGCGCTGCCCGCCGCCGCCCCGCGGGGCCTGTCCGCGCCCGACGGCCGTGCACGGCCCGCGGACCGCGCGCTGCCCGCCGACCGCGCACTTCCCGCCGACCGCGCGCTGCCCGCCGCCGCCAGAACCCTGCCCACCGCCACCGCCTCCGGGGTGCTGCGATGACCGTTCCCGCCACCGCGCCGCGCGGCGACGCCCCCGCCACCCCCGGCTTCGGCGCCTTCGTCGCCCGCGCCCGGGCCGCCGGGACCCTGGTGGTCCAGCCCCGGATGGGCATGGCCGACCCGCTGCGGATGCGCGACGGCCTGCTCGCCACCCGGGGCGCCGACGCCACCACCGTCGGCACCATCACCCTGGACAGCTACACCCGTACCGGGGACCTCGCCGCCGCCCGGAGCGCCCTCACCGAGGGCGTCGGCCTCAACGGCTACCCGATCGCCAGCCACCCGGTGGACGTCACCCGGGCGGTGCTGCGCGGGATCGCGGACGCCCGCTTCCCGGTGCAGGTCCGGCACGGCTCGGCGATGCCCGAGCACATCATCAGGGCGCTGCTCGCGGTCGGCCTGGACGCCACCGAGGGCGGGCCGGTCTCCTACTGCCTGCCGTACAGCCGCACCCCGCTCAGCGAGGCGGTGGCCAACTGGCGGCGCAGCTGCGAACTCCTCGCCTCGCTCCGGGAGTTCGGCGCCGAGCCGCATCTGGAGACGTTCGGCGGCTGTCTGATGGGGCAGCTCTGCCCGCCCAGTCTGCTGATCGCGGTCAGCGTGCTGGAGGCGCTGTTCTTCCGCCAGCACGGGCTGCGCAGCATCTCGCTCAGCTACGCCCAGCAGCCGGACCGGGCGCAGGACGAGGAGGCGCTCACGGTGCTCGGCCGGCTCGCCGACGAGCTGCTGCCCGACGTCGACCGGCACCTCGTGCTCTACGCCTACATGGGCGTGTTCCCGCGCACCCCCGGCGGGGCCACGCTGCTGCTGGAGGACGCGGCCCGGCTGGCGGTGCGCACGGGCGCGGCCCGGCTGATCGTGAAGACGACGGCCGAGGCGCACCGGATCCCGACCGTCGGGGAGAACGTGACGGCGCTGGAGACGGCCGCCGCCGCTGCCGCCGCGGAGCGTCTGCGCCCGCCGCTCACCGCCGTCCCCGACACCGGCATCGAGGCCGAGGCGCGGGCGCTGATCGGCGCGGTGCTGGAGCTGGACACCGACATCGGCCGGGCCCTGGTCCGCGCCTTCGCGGCCGGCTACCTGGACGTGCCCTACTGCCTGCACCCCGACAACGCGGGCCGGGCCCGCAGCTCGCTCGGCCCGGACGGGCGGCTGCACTGGTCGAACGTCGGCTCGATGCCGATCGCCGGCCTGTCCGGCGGCCCGCGCCCGCCGATCCTCGGCTCCGCCGACCTGCTCGGCGCGCTCTCCCACGTCCAGTGGAGCTACGACAGCCGCGCCGCCGAGCCCCCGGACCTCGACCGAACACCCGCCGCACCACGAGAGTTGGGACACACCACGCCATGACCACCGACGGGCCCACCCCCGCGACCGGCGCCGCGACGCTCCCCGAGCCCGGCCGCCACCTGACCTCCCCGACCACCCGGGCCGCCCTGCGGATCCAGCACCAGCTGCTGTTCGCCGCCCGCGAGTTCCTGCGCGGCCGGGGCTTCACCGAGCTGCTGCCGCCGATCATCGGCCCGGTCACCGACCCCGGTTCGCGCGGCTCCAAGCAGGTCGACATCGACTTCTACGGCCACCGCTACAAGCTGATGACCAGCGCGATCCTCTACAAGCAGGCCTCGCTGCTGGCCTTCGACAAGATCTTCTGCATCGCGCCGAACGTCCGGCTGGAGCCGCTGGAGACCGCCGGGACCAGCCGCCACCTGGCGGAGTTCCACCAGCTGGACGTGGAGGTGGCGGGCGCCACCCGGGACGACGCGGTGCAGCTGGTGGAGGAGCTGGTGGCGCACATCGTCGGCAGCGCGGTCCGCGAGCTGCCCAAGGAGTTCGCCGAACTCGGCCGTGACACCGACGCGTTCGCCGAGCTGCTGAAGGGCTCCTTCGGCCGGATGCGGCACGCCGAGGCGGTGGCGGAGCTCCAGGGCCTCGGCCACCCGCAGAGCCCGGACGCCGAACTCGACTGGGACGGCGAGGCACTGCTCTCCGCCCGGCGCGACCGGCCGTTCTTCGTCACCGACTACCCCAAGGGCTCGCGCGGCTTCTACGACCGGGAGAACCCCGAGGACCCGGGCCTGCTGCGGAACTTCGACCTGATCGCGGCCGAGGGCTTCGGCGAGCTGTGCAGCGGCAGCCAGCGCACCAACGACTACGCCGAGATCATCACCCGGATGCGGGAGACCGGCGAGAACCCGCAGAAGTACCGCTGGTACCTGGACCTGGTCCGCGAGGGCGTGCCCGCCAGCGCCGGCTTCGGCATCGGGGTGGAGCGGCTGACCCGCTACGTCGCCGGGCTGGACGCGGTCTGGCAGGCCAGCGCCTTCCCGAAGCTGGCGGGGGTGGTGTCGCCGTGAGCGGGCGGATCGGGTGGCGCGGCCGGAACGGGGCGGGCGCATGAGCGACCTCTCGGCACCCGGCTTCCCGGAGGAGGAGGTCCGGCACCGGGCCCGGGTCGGCACGGCGGCCGCTTTCCCGCCGCCCGGCAGCTACGGGCAGGTGCTGCTCGGCGCCGAGCGCCCGCCGGCCGGACAGCTGGGCCCGGACGCCGGGGACGCGCTCGACGCCCTGCGGATCGTGCCGCCGGTGTTCGTGCCGCAGCGCCTCGCCCGGCTGATCGACCTGGGCCGCGAACCCGACTACCGGGACGTCGAACTCACCACCGCGATCGGCGGGTTCACCTCCGCGCTGCCGGTGTACGTGTCCGCGACCGGCTCCACCCGGGCGGCCGGAGGTGACCTCGGCCTGGCGCTGAGCCGGCAGGCGGGCGCGCTCGGCCTGCCGATGGTGATCGGCGAGAACGTCGTCCCGGTGAACGGCTACGGCCGGCTCGGCGAGGCCGCCGACCGGGCCCTGCTCGGCCGGCTGCGCGCCTACGCCGAGGAACTCCCGGACGGGCTGGGCGGGGTGGCCGTCCAGCAGTCCACCGAGGACGCCGACGCCGAGGTGTGGAACCTCGTGTACAGCGACCCGGCGGCCCTGCCGCTGCTCGAATCCGGCCGGCTCGCCTTCGAGTTGAAGGTCGGCCAGGGCGCCAAGCCGGGCCTCGGCGGGATGACCGTGCTGGACGCCGCGGACGCGGCCCGGCTCGGTGACCGCTACGGCCTCGACCCGGTCTTCGGCGACGACAGCCGGGTACTGCGCGCCAGTACGCCCGGCACCTTCACCGCCGAGATCCTGCGCCAGCAGGTCCGGCTGATGCGCAACAACTTCCCGCGGGCCCGGATCTGGGTGAAGCTGCACCCCGGCCGGGACGTCGCCGAGGCCGCCCGGGTGGCCGCCGAGGCGGGGGCGGACGCCGTCACCGTGGACGGCGCGGAGGGCGGCACCGGCTGGGCGCCGGGCGTCTTCCCGGCCCAGGTCGGCCTGCCGCTGGCGGAGTGCCTGCGCCGGCTGGCCGCCGCCGGACCGCCGCCCTGCCTGCTGGTCTCGGGGCGGATGTGGGAGGGCGGCCGGGCGGTCAAGAGCCTGGCACTGGGCGCCCGCGCGGTCGGCCTGGGCCGGGCGGCCCTGCTCGCCGCCGCCGAGGACCCGGAGGACGGGCTGATCCGCTTCGCCGACTGCCTCGCCCTGGAGCTGCGGCTGCTGATCAGCGCGCTCGGGAAGTACACGCCGGCCGCGCTGGAACGCGCGGACGTGTGGTCCCCGGACTTTCCCCAGTAATCCCTCCCCCCACCCGGCTCCAGACCCACCGACAATCGCAGAGCGTTTTCCCGCGAGCCCGTCGCGGCGCCTCCGTGCGCCCCGGCGGGCCGTCTGCGGTTGCGGCAACTCCATTCCCCCAAGCGGCAGTTGAAACTGCCGATGGTCTTCCGGGAATTCTGCCGATCGACCCCGGAAGGCGGGCCTACGGTCGAGACCACTGCCCGCAGCATCGTTAATTCATCGGGGTTGGATGATGGAATCTCGCGGTTTCCCCTTCATATCCGTCGCGCGCCGGTTCCCGGACCGCCCGGCCGTCCGGCTCGGCGGGCGGACCGTCCGCTACCGGGAGCTGGACGAGCTGAGCGGCGCCCTCGCCGCCCGGATCGCCCCCGGCCGCACGGTCGCCGTCACCGGTCGCGACCGGCTCGACCACTTGGTCGGCCTGCTCGCCGCGCTCCGCGCCGGTGCCACCTACCTGCCGCTGGACCGGGAGGCCCCGGAGGAGCGCAACCGCTGGATCCGCGAGGACGCCGGCGCCACCCTCGCCCTCACGGACGGCGAGCTGACCGGCGACCCGAGCGGCGACCCGACCGGCGAGCCCGCGGGTGAGTCGGCGGCGGACCTGCCCGACGAGCCGCCCGCCACCGCCGGCTACCTCATCTACACCTCCGGCACCACCGGCCGCCCCAAGGGCGTGCACGTGCCGCTCGCCGCCCTCACCGGCCACCTGGCCGCCGCCGTCGAGCGCTTCGGCCTCACCGCCGAGGACGTGGTGCTGCACCTCGCCCGACCCACCGTCGACGTCGCCGTCGAGCAGGTGCTCACCGCCCTCTCCGCGGGTGCCTGCCTGGTGGTCCCGGAGCAGCAACTGCTCGGCCCGGAAGCGCTGCTGGACCTGCTGGACACCGAGGGCGTCACCGTCGCCAACCTGCCCGCCGGCTACTTCCAGGAGGTCGTGCCGGCCGTGCGCGACCGGGGCCGCGACCGGGCGCCCCGCACCCTGCGGCTGATGATCTCCGGCAGCGACCGGCTGCACCCCGACGCCGCCGCCACCTGGTGGGACGCCACCGGGGTGCCGCTGCTCAACGCCTACGGCCCGACCGAGACGGTCGTCACCGCCACCACCCACCGGCTGGCCGGCCCCGTCGAGCAGGGCACCGGCTCCGTCCCGATCGGCACCCCGCTCGGCGACCGCCGCGCCTACCTGCTGGACGACCGGCTGCGGCCCGTCACCGCCCCCGGCGAGGCCGGCGAGCTCTACCTCGGCGGCCCGCTGCTCGCCTCCGGCTACCACGGCCGCCCCGGCCAGAGCGCCGGCCGCTTCGTCGCCGACCCCTTCGCGCCCGAGCCGGGCGCCCGGATGTACCGCACCGGCGACGTCGTCCGGCGCGCGGCCCCGGACGCCCCGCTGGAGTTCGTCGGCCGCGCCGACCACCAGGTGAAGATCCGCGGCTTCCGGGTCGAGCCCGGTGAGATCGAGCAGGTGCTGGCCGCCCACCCGGACGTGGCCGGCGCCGTCGTGGTCGCCCACGAGGGTCGCCTCGCCGCCTACGTCACCGGTCCGGCGCCGGACCGGGAGGCGCTCCGCGCCCACCTGGCCGAGCGGCTGCCCGAGCACATGGTCCCGGCCACCGTCACCGTGCTGGACGCCTTCCCGCTGACGGCCGGCGGCAAGGTCGACCGCGCCGCCCTGCCCGAGCCGCAGGCCGAGCAGCCCGCCGCCCCCGCCGGGCGCCCGCTGCGCACCCCCGCCGAACAGCTGATCGCCGCCGTCTGGGCGGACGTCCTGGGGGTGCCCGAGGTCGGCGCCGAGGACAACTTCTTCCACCTGGGCGGCGATTCGCTCACCGCCGTGCGGGTGGTCGGCCGGGTCTTCGAGACCTTCGGCATGATCTCCCCGTACGCCATCTTCGACGCCCCGACGCTGGCCGGGTTCGCCGCCGCCGTCACCGCCTCCGCGGGCGGCGAGCGCCTGCCGCTGACCCGGGCCGGCGCCACCTCGGCGCCGCTGTCCAAGTACCAGCGCGGGCTGTGGTTCCTGGACCGGATGAACCCCGACGCGCCGACCTACAACGTGCCCTGGGTGTTCCGCTTCGCCGGGCCGGTCGACCCGGAGCGGCTGCACCGGGCGCTGGGCGGCGTGGTGGCCCGGCACGAGGCGCTGCGTTGCACCTTCGAACTGACCGAGGACGGCCCCCGGCAGCTGGTCCACCCCGCCGTCGAGGTGCCGTTCACGGTCACCGACACCGAGGCCGGGCGGGTGGACGGGCTGGTCGCCGAGGCCGCGCTCGTCCCCTTCGACCTGGAGACCGGCCCGCTGCTGCGCGCCCACCTCTACCGCACCGGCGACACCGCCACCCTGCTGCTGCTCTGCCACCACATCGTCTGGGACGAGGGCTCGCTGCCGGTGCTGGAGGGCGAACTCGCCGCGCTCTACGAGGAGTCGGCCACCGGCCGCCCGGCCGACCTGCCCGAGCTCGCGGTCCAGTACGCCGACCACAGTGCCTGGCAGTACGGGGATGCGGAGCGTGCCGAGCGCCAACTCGCCCACTGGCGCGAGCACCTGGCCGACGCCCCGACCGAGCCGGTGCTGCCGACCGACCACCCCCGGCCCGAGGTCCAGGAATTCCGCGGCGACTTCCACCGCTTCGCCATGCCGCGCCCGGTCGCCGAGGCCGTCCGCGCGCTGGCCCGCAGCGAGGACGCCACCCCGTTCATGGTGCTGCTGGCCGCCCTGGCGCTGACCCTGCACCGCCGGACCGGACAGCGCGACCTCGTCCTCGGCTCCCCGGTCAGCGTCCGCGGCGGCCGTCCCGAACTGGACTCCCTGGTCGGGTACTTCGTCAACCTGCTGCCGCTGCGGGTGCGGCTCGACGAGGGCGCGGACTTCCGCGAACTGGTCCGGCACGTCCGCGAGGTGGCGATCGCCGGCTACCGCCACCAGGAGGCGCCGTTCGACGACATCGCGGCGACCGTCCTGGAGGAGCGCCCGGACGACCGGGCCGAGAACCGCAACCCGCTCTGCCAGGTGCTGCTGGAGCTGCACCCGCTGGACTCCCGCCCGCTGACCGTCGGCGGCGTCGAGGTGACCCGGGAGCTGTACTCCAACCCGGTCTCCCGGTTCGACCTGTCGATCTCCGTCGACGACCGGGGCACCGACTTCACCGGCCGGTTCGAGTACGACTCCGACCTGTTCGACGCCGCCACCATGGCGGAGCTGTGCGACGCCTGGCTGGGCACCCTCGCCACCGCCGTGGAGACGCCCGTGCACGCCCTGGTCGAGGCCCGGGCCGCCGCCGCCCCGCAGGCCCTGGCCGTGGTCTCCGGAGAGCAGCGGCTCTCCTACGGCGAGCTGAACACCCGGGCCAACCGGCTCGCCCACCACCTGGCCGAGGCCGGCACCGGCCGCGGCGACACCGTCGCCGTGCTGGTCGAGCGCGGCCCCGACCTGGTGGTGGCGCTGCTGGCCGCGCTCAAGACCGGCGCCGCCTACACCCTGCTCGACCCGGACTTCCCGGCCGAGCGACTGGCCGGGGCGGTCGCCGACAGCGGCGCCGCACTGCTGGTCACCCATCGCGACGCGAGCCCGCCGTTCCCGGTCGGGCGCCACCTCGACCTGGACGCGCAGGCCGCCGCGATCGGCGCCCGCCCCGGCCACGACCCCCGGGTGCCGGTCACCGGCGAGGACCTCGCCTGCGTGATGTTCACCTCCGGCTCCACCGGCCGCCCCAAGGGCGTCGCCGTGCCGCACCGCGCGCTCACCACCACCTACCTCGGCCAGGACTACGCCCGCTTCGGTCCCGACGAGGTCTGGCTGCAGTGCTCCCCGGTGTCCTGGGACGCCTTCGCCCTGGAGCTGTACGGCGCGCTGGCCTTCGGCGGGGTGTGCGTGCTCCAGCCCGGCCAGCGGCCCGACCCGCAGGCGATCGCCGAGCTCACCCGGCGCCACGGCGTCACCCAGCTCCAGCTGTCGGCCAGCCTGTTCAACTTCCTGCTGGAGGAGTTCCCGGCGACCTACGACGACCTCAAGGTGGCCTTCACGGCCGGTGAGCGGGCCTCGGTCACCCATGTCGGCAAGGCGCTCGACCAGTATCCGGGGCTGGTGGTCGCCAACGGCTACGGCCCGGTGGAGAGCCTCGGCCTGACCACCTGCCACCGCGCCACCGCCGAGGACGCCGCCGGCGCCGCGATCCCGATCGGCCGCCCGCTGCACGGCAAGGCGATCCACATCCTGGACGAGCGGCTGGAGCCCGTCCCCGACGGCACCACCGGTGAGCTGTACGCGGCCGGCGGCGGCCTCGCCCACGGCTACCTCGGCCGCCCGGCCCTGACCGCCGAACGCTTCGTCGCCGCCCCCTTCGGCGCCCCCGGCGAACGCCTCTACCGCACCGGCGACCTCGGCCACCGGCGGCCGGACGGACTGCTGGAGATCACCGGCCGGATCGACGACCAGGTGAAGATCCGCGGCTTCCGGGTCGAGCCCGGCGAGATCGAGGACGCGCTGACCCGCCACCCCGCCGTCCGGGAGGCCGCCGTCACCGTGCACGAGCCCGCCCCCGGCGACCACCGGCTCGCCGCCTACGTCACCCTCGACACCGGGGCCGGACCGGTCGGACCGGAGGCGCTGCTCGACCACCTGGCGGCGCTGCTGCCCGAGCACATGGTGCCCTCGACCGTCGACGTGCTGGACGCGCTGCCGCTCAACCCCAACGGCAAGGTCGACCGCAAGGCGCTGCCCGCGCCCGCCGAGCGCCGCGCCGAGGCCCCGGCCGACCCGCTCACCCCCGGCCAGCGGCTGGTGGCCGACGCCGTGCGGGCCGTGCTGGAACTGCCGGGCGACCTCGGCCCGGACGACAACTTCTTCCGGATCGGCGGCAACTCGCTGGCCGCCGTACGGGTCGCCATGCGGCTCTCGCAGGAGACCGGCACCAAGGTCCCGCCGCACGTGGTGTTCCGCGGCCGCACCGTGGGCGCCATCGCCGAACGGCTGGCCTCGTGATGACGGGCCGCCCCGACACCGCTCGCACCGAAGGGAACGAGGCCGTGCGCCCGTCCGACACCCCAGCCGCCACCGCAGAAGCGCTCCGGACCGCGCCCGCCTCCGGCCTCCAGCGCGGACTCTGGTTCCTCGACCGCCTCGACCCCGGCGCCGTCACCTACACCACCCCCTGGACGTACGAGGTCACCGGCCCGCTCGACCTCGACCTGCTGGCCCGGGCCCTGGACGCCGTCACCGCCCGGCACGAGGCGCTGCGCACCACCTTCGCCCTGCACCCCGACGGCCCCCGCCAGCACGTCCACCCCGGGCTCGCCGTGCCGCTCGCCGTCACCGACCTGCGCGCCCTGCCGGAGGGCGAACGCGACTCCCGCGCCGAGGAGTTGATCGCCGCACGGGCCGCCGAACCGTTCGACCTCGCGGCCGGCCCGCTGCTGCGCGCCGAGGCGATCCGGCTCGCCGACGAGCGCACGACCCTGCTGTTCGTCGTCCACCACATCATCTGGGACGGCTGGTCGGCCGACCTCTTCGAGCGCGAACTCACCGACCACTACCGGGCGTTCCTCGACGGCCGGACCCCGGAGCTGCCCGCCCTGGCCACCCAGTACGCCGACTGGGCCGAGGAGGAGCAGCACACCTCCTACGAGGAGCACCTGGCCTACTGGAAGGACCGCCTGGACGGCGCCCCGACCCTGCTCGACCTGCCCGGCGACCGCCCCCGGCCGGCCGAGCGCGGGGAGCGCGGCGGCACCGAGCACTTCGGCCTCGCCCCCGGCAGCGCCGCCCGGGTCCGGGAGCTCGCCGAACAGGAGGGCGTCACCCCGTTCACCGTCCAGCTGGCCGCGTTCGCCCTGCTGCTGAACCGCTGGACCGGCGCCGACGACCTGCTCGTCGGCACCCCGGTCACCACCCGCAACCGGCCCGAACTCGCGGACCTGCTCGGCTACTTCGTCAACCTGCTGCCGCTGCGGATCCGGCTCGCCCCGGACGCGAGCTTCCGCGGGCTGCTGGCCGACCTCCAGGACGGCGCCTTCGACGCCTTCGGCTACCTCGACCTGCCCTTCGACCAGCTGGTCGACCACCTCGGCACCGCCCGCACCCCGCAGCACCCGCCGCTGGTCCAGGTGGTGTTCGGCGCCCACAGCGAGGACAGCGCCCCGCTCGCCCTCGGCCCGGCCGCCGCCCGGCGCACCGTCCGCGCCAACGGCACCAGCAAGTTCGACCTCACCTGGTCGGTCTTCGAACCCGTCGGCGACGGCGGCGGCGAGATGCGCGGCGAGGCCGAGTACAACGGCGACCTCTTCGACCCCGGCACGATCCGGCGGCTGGCCGCCGACTACGCGGCCCTGCTGGACGCCGCTCTCGCCGACCCGGACGCCACCGTGCTGCGGCTCACCGCCGCCCCGGCCGCCGGGGCCCGGCCCCGCCCGGCCCGGCTCGACGACGGCCACTGCCTGCACCACCTCTTCGAACGGGCCGCCGACGCGTACGGCGACCGCCCGGCCGTCGACGACGGGCAGGAGCGCCTCGACTACGCCGAACTCGACCGCCGGGCCAACCGGTTGGCGCACACCCTGATCGACCGCGGCGTCCGCCCCGGCGACCGGGTCGGTCTGCTGCTGGAACGCACCGCCGCCGTGCCGGTCGCGATCCTCGCCGTGCTCAAGGCCGGCGCCGCCTACGTGCCGGTCGACCTCGTCGCCCCCGCCGACCGGGCCGCCCTGGTCTTCGGCGACACCGCGGTGCGGGCCGTGCTCACCGACCGCCCCGACCGCGCCCCCGACGGCCCCTGGCAGACCCTCGACCTCACCGCCGGAAGCGCCGGGGCCGCCGAGGTCGCCGCCCGCCCCGACACCCGCCCGCCCGCCGTCGGCCGCCCCGGCGACCTCGCCTACCTGATCTTCACCTCGGGTTCCACCGGCCGCCCCAAGGGTGTCGCCGTCGCCCACGAGCACGTCAGCCGGCTGCTGGACTCCGGCCGCGAGCACTTCGGCTTCGGACCCGACACCACCTGGACGCTGTTCCACAGCTACGCCTTCGACTGGACCGTCTGGGAGCTCTGGGGCGCGCTGCTGCACGGCGCCCGGCTGCTCGTGGTGCCCTATCTGACCAGCCGCTCGCCCGAGGAGTTCGCCGAACTCCTCGACACCGAGCGGGTCACCCACCTGTGCCTCACCCCGTCCGCGCTGCGCCAGCTCGAACCGGCCCTGCGCCGCCGCCCCCGCGCCCTCCCGGAGCTGCGCTGGATCATGCTCGGCGGCGAGGCGCTGGACCCGGGTGTGGTCCAGCGCTGGCACGACCTCGACCCGCTGCCACCGGCCCGGCTGTGCAATCTGTACGGCATCACCGAGACCACCGTGCACGTCACGATCCACGACGTGGCCGAGGGCGGCGCCGGCTTCGAGCGCAGCCTGATCGGCGAACCGATGCCGCACCTGACCGCCGCCGTCCTGGACGACTGGCTGCGGCCCTGCCCGCCCGGCGTGCCCGGCGAGCTGTACATCGGCGGCGGCAGCCTCGCCCACGGCTACTGGGGGCGCCCCGGACTCACCGCGGGCCGCTTCGTCGCCGACCCGGCCGGACCGCCCGGCGCCCGCCTCTACCGCACCGGCGACGTCGCCCGGCGGCTGCCGGACGGCGGCCTGGAATACGTCGGCCGCGCCGACTTCCAGGTCAAACTGCGCGGCTTCCGGATCGAACTCGGCGAGATCGAGAACGCCCTCGCCGCCCACCCCGACGTCGACGCCTGCGTGGTGACCGTCCACGAGGACCGGCTCGCCGCCTACGTCACCGGCCGCGCCCCGGTGGACGCCCACGAGTTCCTCGGCCGCTCGCTGCCCGCCTACATGGTCCCGGCGAGCGTCACCGTGCTGGACGCGCTGCCGCTGACCGTCAACGGCAAGGTCGACCGGGCCGCGCTGCCCGCCCCCGGCCGCGCCGCGCCCACCCGGGCCGGCCGCCACGTCGAGGCCCGCAGCCCGGAGGAGGAGCTGTTCGCCGCCGTCTGGACGGAGGTGCTCGGGGTCCCCGGGATCGGCGTCCACGACGACTTCTTCCACCTCGGCGGCGACTCCATCCGGGCCGTCCAGCTCGCCGGAGCCCTGCACGACCGGGGCTGGCAGGTCTCGCTGCGGGACGTCTTCAACGCGCCCACCGTCGCCGCCCTGCTCCCGCTCGCCCGGCCCGTCGAGGCCGACCCCGGCGCCGACCTGCCGTTCGCGCTGATCGACGAGGAGGACCGCGCCGAGCTGCCGCCCGGGATCGTCGACGCCTACCCGATGGTGTCCATGCAGCTGTCGATGGTCTTCCACATGGAGGTCGCCGGCGGCACCGACAGCTACCACAACGTCAACTCCTACCGGATCGGCGGCGACCTCGACGAGACCGCGTTCCGCCGCTCCGTGAACGAGGCGATGGCCCGCCACGCCGTGCTGCGCACCGGCCTCGACCTCTCCGGCTACGGCGAACCGCTCCAGCTGGTGCACGGCAGCCTGCCCGCCCCGGTCGAGTTCGCCGACCTGCGCGACCTGCCGGAGGCGGACCAGGACCCGGAGGTCCGCGCCGTCTTCGAGGACCACCGCGACCGCCCGTTCGACCTCGCCGAACCCCCGCTGTTCCGGATCACCGTGCAGCGGCTCGCCGACCGGGCGTTCCAGCTCACCATCTCCGAGCACCACGCGATCCTGGACGGCTGGAGCTTCACCTCCCTGCTCACCGAGATCCTCGAACGGCACACCGCGCTCGCCGCCGACCCGGTCTCCACCCCCGCCCCGCCCCCGCGCACCGCCTTCCGCGACTTCGTGGCCGTCGAACGCGGGGCCACCACCGACCCGGACTCGCTCGCCTACTGGCACCGGCGGCTCGACGGCGCCACCGGCCAGCTCTGGCCCGGCAGCGAGGACGTCCACGAGCTGCCGCGCACCGTCGAACGGGTGCTCCCGGACGCGCCCGGGCAGCTGCGCGCCGTCGCCGACGCGCTCTCCGTCCCGGTCAAGTCCGTCGCGCTCGCCGCCCACCTGTACGCCCTCGCCCGGATCACCGGGCGGCAGCGGGTCACCACCGGGCTGGCGATGAACGGCCGGCTCGAACGGCTCGGCGGCACCGAGGTCTACGGGCTCTTCCTCAACACCGTGCCACTGGTCGCCGAACCGGGCGAGGACCTCGCGGCGCTGGTGCGGCACGTGCACCGGGAGGAGCTGGACATGATGCCGCACCGCCGGGTGCCGTTCGCCCGGCTGGCCCGGATGATGGCCGACACCGCGCTCGACAGCCAGTTCGGCTACCTGCGCTTCCACGCCCTGGGGCGGCTCAGCGCGGCCCGGATCGAGGACGGCCGGATCGGCAGCGAACCCACCTACCGGCACGAGCCCAACAGCTTCACCTTCGGCGCCTCGCTGATCCAGGACCCGGCCTCGCAGCGGGTGCTGCTCGCGGTGGACCACCAGCGGGCGCTGGTGGACGACGCCGCGGCGGAGGAGTTCATCGACACCTATGCCGGGGCCCTGGCCCGCCTGGCCGGGGAGGTCTGACCGGGCCGCGGCAGAGGGGTGGCGCCGGAGCCCGACCGCGGGCAGCTGTCCGGGCCCGGCCCCACCCCTCCCTGCCCCCGCCCCGCCCCGCCGTTCCTGCGGCACCCCCATGACTTCGCACCACCGCTGGACCCGCACCGCTGTCCCCGTCCGACCTCATCGAGACCGAGGAGCACCCCGCCATGACCACCTTCGCCGAGCCGGCCGCCACCGTCCCCGCTCCCGCTTCCGCCGCTCCCGCCGACCTGCTGGCCCGGCTGCGCGCCGCCGTCGCCGCCCACCCGGCGCGGCCCGCCGTGCACGCCGCCGACGGCAGCCTCGACTTCGCCGCCCTGGACCGCCGCACCGCCGCCCTCGCCGCCGCCCTCCGGGCCCGCGGCGTGCGCCGCGGCGACAAGGTCGGCGTCCACCTCGCCCGCACCCTGGACCTGCCGGTCGCACTGCTCGCCGTCTGGCGGGCCGGCGCCGCCTACGTCCCGCTCGACCCGGCCTACCCGGCCGAGCGGATCTCCTTCATGGCCGCCGACGCCGGCCTCGCCGCCGTGGTCAGCGCCGAGGCGGCCCCGCCCGTCCCGGCCGGTGTCCCGGTGCTCCGCCCCGACGCGGCGTCCGGGGCCGCGGAGGCCGACGCCGGCGCCGACGCCGACGCCTTCGTCCCGGACCCGCTGGACTCCGCCTACGTCATCTACACCTCCGGGTCCACCGGCCGCCCCAAGGGCGTCGAGGTGCCGCACGGCGCCGTCGCCGACCTCGCGGCCGGCCTGGAGCAGGCCGGCGCCTACCGGCCCGAGCCGTCCGTGGTCGCCTGGAACGCCAGCGTCTCCTTCGACGCCTCCGTCCAGCAGTGGATCCGGATCTGCCGGGGCGACACCCTGGTGGTCGTCGACGACGCCCGCCGCGCCGACCCGGCGCGGCTGGCCGCGCTGCTGGCCGAGCACGCCGTCACCGACCTCGACCTGACGCCCTCGCACTGGCAGCTGCTGCGCGAGCAGCTGACCGGCGCCGCCGTGCCGCGCCTGTTCATGGGCGGCGAGCCCGTCCCCGGGCGCACCTGGCGCGAGCTGGCGGACGGCGGCATCGACGCCTTCAACCTGTACGGCCCGACCGAGTGCACGGTCGACGCGATCACCGCCCGGATCACCGGCCCCGGCCCGCACCTGGGCGAGCCGCTGGCGGGCGTGCGGGTGCACCTGCTGGACGAGCGGCTGCGGCCGGTCACCGGCGCCGGTGAGGTCGGCGAGCTGTACCTCGCCGGGCCCGGCCTCGCGCACGGCTACGCCGGACAGCCGGGGCTGACCGCCGGCCGCTTCGTCGCCGACCCGTTCACGACCGCGCACGGCGCCCGGATGTACCGCACCGGCGACCAGGCCCGCCGCTCCGCCGAGGGCCTGCTGGAGTACGTCGGCCGGGTCGACCGCCAGGTCAAGCTGCGCGGCTTCCGGATCGAGCTCGGCGAGGTCGAGCACGCGCTGGCGGCGCTGGACGGCGTCACGGCCGCCGCGGTGACCGTGCACGAGCCCGCCCCCGGCGACACCCGTCTCGCCGCCTACGTGACCGGGACGGCCGCGCCCGCCGAGCTGCTGGCCGAGCTGCGCCGCACCCTGCCCGCGCACCTGGTGCCGGCCACGGTGACCGTGCTGGAGGCGATGCCGCTCACCCCGAACGGCAAGGTCGACCACCGGGCGCTGCCCGTCCCGGCCGCCGAGGCGGCACCGGAGGCGGTCGGCGGGGGAGTGGCGGAGCAGGTCGCCGAGGTGTGGCGGACGGTGCTCGGCGTCCCCGAGGTGCTGCCCGAGGACGACTTCCTCTCGCTCGGCGGCCACTCGCTCGCCGCGCTGCGCGTCGTCCACCTGCTGCGCCGCAAGCTGAACGTCGAGCTCCAGCTGCGCCACCTGCTGGACGCCGCCGACCTGGCCGCCTTCACCGAGGCCGTGCAGCGCGCCGCCGCGGCCGGTCCGGCCGCCGCCCGCCCGGCCCTCACCGCCCGCCGCCCGGCCGTCCGATGACCCCCACGACCCCGACGACGCCCATGACCCCCACGACGCCTACGACCCCGACGACGCCTACGGCCCCCGGTCCCGCCGCGCGTCCGCCGCTGGTCGCCCGCCCGCGCCCGGCCGCCGCCCCGCTGCCCGCCACCCCGGCCGTTCGCCGCGCCCCGGCCACCACCGGCCCGGTGGCGACCCCGGTCCCCGCCGCCCGCCCGCGGATCGAGGGCGACTGGTTCCTCCTCCCCGCACCCCGGCCCGCCGCCGCCGTCCGGCTGTTCTGCTTCCCGCACGCCGGCGGCGACGCCACCGCCTTCACCCCGCTGGCCCGGGCCCTCGCCCCCGCCACCGAGGTGTGGGCGCTGCGCCCGCCGGCCCGCGGCGGCCGGAGTCGGGACCCGATGCCCGCCGACTTCGCCGCGCTGACGGCCGAGGTCGCCCGGGTGATCGCCCCGCACCTGGCCCCCGGCCGCCGGGCCGCCTTCTACGGGCAGAGCTTCGGCGCCCTGCTCGCCTACGAGGTGGCCCGGGCCCTGCCGGCCGATCTCCGCCCCGAACTCGTGGTGGTGGCCGGCGCGCCCGGCCCGGCCGAGTGGACCGAGCGGGAGTCCAAGGACCTCGACGCGGCCGAACTCCTGCGCCTGACCGGCCTGGAGGAGCTGGTCAGCGCGGATCCCGAGCTGGTGGAACTCGCCCTCGGCGGTATCCGCACCGACCTCGCGGTCAGCGCCACCTACCGCCACCACCCGCACCCGCCGCTCGCCTCCGCGCTGTACGCGCTGGCCGGCGCCGAGGACCCGATGCTCGCCACCACCGACCTCTCTGGCTGGGCCGCCCACACCCGGGGCGCCTTCGACCAGCTGGTCCTGCCCGGCGGGCACCTGCTCGCCACCGTCGACCGGCCCGGCCCGGTCGACCTCCTGAACTCTCTGCTGTCCGGCCGCGCGGCGGCCGACCCCACGTCCAGCACCGCCACCGCCACCGCCAGTGCCAGTGCCACCGCCACCGAGGAGCAGCCGTCATGGTGACCACCACTTCCGTCGATCTCACCGACCCCGCCCTGTGGGCGCGCCCCGAGACTCCGGCCCTGGTCGCCGAGCTGCGCCGCGAGGCCCCCGTCCACCGCACCGACAGCCTGGACGACGGCCCGATCTGGTCGGTGATGACCTACAAGGAGTCGGCCGACGTCCTGCGCAACGCGGCCGTGTTCAGCTCCGAGTCCGGCTCGCTGCTGGGCGCCGGCGTCGGCAACGTCCCGGTCGGCTCGGGCCGGATGATGGCCCTCACCGACCCGCCCAAGCACCGCGAACTGCGGGCGCCCGCCAACCCGTTCTTCTCCAAGAACGGCGTGCGCGGAGCCTCCCGCTCGATCGCCGAACGGGCCGGCGAACTCTTCGACCGGGCCGTGGAGCAGGGCGAGGCCGACCTCGTCGACGTGGTGTCCGCGCTGCCGCTGGCCGTCATGTGCGACCTGCTGGACGTCCCGGAGAAGGACCGCGACATGATGGTCCGGGTCTGCGACGTGGCCTTCCTGGGTGCCACCCCGGAGGAACGCCGGGCCGGGCACCAGCAGTTGATCCCCTACCTGATGCACCAGGTGATGCTGCGGCGCACCGACCCCAAGGACGACCTCATCTCGATGATGGCCACCTACAAGGTCAACGGGAAGCTGATGCCGGTCGAGGACGTCGTGCTCAACCTCGACAACATCGTCGTCGGCGGCGTCCAGACGGTCCGCCACACCGCCGCGATGGGCCTGCACACCCTGGTCAACCGGCCGGACCTCTGGCAGGCGCTGCAGCGCGGCGAGGTGGACATGGACTCCGCCGTGGACGAGCTGCTGCGCTGGACCTCGGTCGGGCTGCACACGCTGCGCACCGCCACCCGGGACATCGAGCTGGCCGGGCGGCAGATCCGGCGCGGCGACCGGGTCGCGGTCTGGGTGTGGTCGGCGAACCGGGACCCGGAGGCCTTCGAGGCGCCGGAGGAGATCCGGCTCGACCGCTCGCCCAACAAGCACCTGGCGCTGGGCCTGGGCGCCCACTACTGCATCGGCGCGCCGCTGGCGAAGGCCGAGCTGAGCGCGCTGTTCTCGGCGGCGCTGGAGAAGGCGGCGACGATCGAGCCGGCCGGTCCGGTCGAGTACAACCGCTCGATCATCAACTTCGGCCTGGACCGCTTCCCGGTCCGGCTGACCCCGCGCTGAGCCCGCGCCGGCACCGCGCCGGAACCCCGCGCCCACCCTTCCGACCAGCCCTTCTTCCGACCGAACCCCCACCCCCGCTCCACCCCCGTTCCCACCCCGTGCGCCCGAGGCCCGCGCAGGAGGACGGCAGTCCCGGAACTGCCGCTCACCTGCCGGGCCTTGTGCCGCTTCCGGACCCGGCCCGCACCTACCTTCGAATCACACCGCACCGCGCCACCACCTCACCGAGGAGAGCACCGTGAGCAACCCGTTCGAGGACGACAACGCCGGCTACCTGGTCCTGGTCAACGACGAGAACCAGCACTCGCTGTGGCCGGTCTGGATCGACGTGCCGGCGGGCTGGACCACCGTCCACGGCGAGGCGCCCCGCCAGGAGTGCCTGGAGTGGATCGAGACCAACTGGACCGACATCCGCCCGGCCTCGCTGGTCGCCGGCCTCGGGAACCGGTGAGCGCCGCCATGCTGACCTGGGAGCTGAACCCCGGCCGTCCGGCCCTGCTCCGCGTCCCGGCCGTCGCCGACCTCGCCGAGGGCTGCGCCTGGCTCCGCGAGCACGAGGACGAGCTGACCGCCGCGCTGCACGAGCACGGCACGATCTTCCTGCGCGGGCTGCCGGTCGCGGCCACCGAGGACGTCGCCGCCGTCCGCGACGTGCTGATCCCCGAGCCCACCCCGTACCGGGAGAAGGCCACCCCGCGCAGCGACTTCGGCAACGGCGTGTTCTCGTCCACCGACCTGGCGGCCGCGCTGCCGATCCGGATGCACAACGAGAACAGCTACACCCTGACCTTCCCCGGCCGGCTGCTGTTCGCCTGCCTGATCGCCCCGGAGGAAGGCGGCGCCACCCCGACCGCGGACGTCCGCAAGGTCCTCGCCGCGCTGCCGCCGCACCTGGCCGAGCGCGGCCGGACCACCGGCTGGACGCTCGGCCGCAGCTACTCGGAGTACGTCTCGCTGCCGTGGCGGACCGCCTTCGGCACCGAGGAGCCCGCCGAGGTCGAGCAGTACTGCCGGGAGAACGGCATCACCTGGGAGTGGCTGGAGGACGGCACGCTGCGCACCGACCAGCTGCGGCCGGCCACCATCCGCCACCCGCACACCGGCGAGGAGGTCTGGTTCAACCACCTGGCCTTCTGGAACGAGTGGTCGCTGGACCCGGACATCCGAGAGGCCATGGTCGAGGAGTTCGGCCCGGACGGCCTGCCGTTCCACACCGGCTTCGGCGACCGCGAGCCGGTCACCCGCGAGGACGTCGAGGCGCTGAACGCCGCCTACGAGGCCGCCACCGTCCGGGAGACCTGGCAGGTCGGCGACGTGATGCTGGTCGACAACGTGCTGTGCTCGCACGGCCGCGACCCGTACCGGGGCGACCGGAAGATCGCCGTCGCGATGGGCCGCCCGGTCGACGTCCTCGACTGCGAGCCGTCCGTCCTCCCGACCACCGCCGTCCCCGCGTGACGGCGTCCCCCACCACACGCCCGTGACGTGAGCAGAGGAAGCACCGTGATCCCGGTTTCGTACGCACAACAGCGTCTCTGGCTGATCGACCAGATCGAAGGGCCGACCGCGCTCTACAACCTGCCGTTCGCGGTCCGCCTGCGCGGCGCGCTCGACCTCGACGCGCTGCGCGCCGCGACGGCGGACGTGGTGGCCCGGCACGAGGCCCTGCGCACGGTGTTCCCGGTGGACGGCGAGGGCGTGCCGGTGCAGCACATCCTGCCGTCGGCGGAGGCGGGCACCGCCTTCACGACGGTGGAGTGCGCGCCGGCCGACTACGCGGCCCTGCGGGACCGGGCCGCCGCCCACACCTTCGACCTGAGTGCCGAAACGCCCGTCCGGGTCACGGTCTTCTCGCTCACCCCGACCGAGGGGGACACCCCGACCGAGGGGGAAACTCCCGAGCACGTGCTGCTCGTCGTGCTCCATCACATCGCCGGTGACGGCTGGTCGCTCGGCCCGCTGCTGCGCGACCTCGCCGCCGCCTACACCGCCCGCCTCGCCGGCGCCGCACCGGACTGGGAGCCGCTCCCGGTCCAGTACGCCGACTACGCCCTGTGGCAGCGCGAGCTGCTCGGCGAGGAGTCCGACCCGTTCAGCCTGATGAGTCGTCAGCTCGACCACTGGAGAGGAGTCCTGGCCGGTCTGCCGGAGGAGCTGGAGCTGCCGGTGGACCGCCCCCGGCCGCCGGTGCCGACCGGCGCCGCCGACGCCGTCCCGTTCACCCTCGGCCCCGAACTGCACACCGCGCTGGCCGAGTTGGCCCGCCGCCACCGCTCCACCCTGTTCGCCGTCCTCCAGGCCGGCCTGGCCGCGCTGTTCACCCGGCTCGGCGCCGGCACCGACATCCCGCTCGGCACCGGTGTGGCCGGCCGCTCCGACGAGGCCCTGAACGACCTGGTCGGCTTCTTCGTCAACACCCTGGTGCTGCGCACCGACACCTCCGGGGATCCGTCCTTCGCCGAACTCGTGGGCCGGGTCCGGGAGGCCCAGCTGGACGCCTTCGCCCAGCAGGACGTGCCGTTCGAGCGGCTGGTCGAGGAGGTCAACCCGGCCCGCGCGCTCGGCCGCCACCCGCTGTTCCAGACCCTGCTGGTGCTGCAGAACCACGAGGAGGGCGAACTCGGCCTGCCCGGCCTGGAGTCGTCGCCCGAACCGCTGGGCCTGCGGGTCGCCAAGTTCGACCTCAACATCGGCGTCACCGAGCGGCACGACCAGGACGGCACCCCGGCCGGTCTGGAGGGCTCGGTCGAGTACTCGGCCGACCTGTACGACCGGGCCACCGTCGACACGCTGTTCGCCCGCTTCGTCCGGCTGCTGGCCGCCGCGGCCGCCGACCCCGCGGCGCCGATCGGCACCCTGGACATCCTCGCCCCCGAGGAGCGCGCCCGGCTCGCCGAGGACTGGAACGCCACCGCCGCGCCGGTCCGCACCGGCTCGCTGCCCGGGCTGTTCGCGGCGCAGGCCGCCCGCACCCCGGACGCGGTCGCCCTCGCCCACGACGGCGGCGAGGTCGGCTACGCCGAGCTCGACGCCCGCGCCAACCGGCTCGCCCACCACCTGATCGCCGTCGGCGTCGGCCCGGAGTCCCCGGTCGCGCTGCTGATGGAGCGCTCGGTGGACCTGGTCGTCGCCACCCTCGCCGTGCTCAAGGCCGGCGGCTGCTACGTGCCGATGCACGCGAGCCTGCCGCCCGAGCGGATGACCGCCCTGCTCGCCGACACCGCCGCGCCCGTGCTGATCACCGACCGCGCCGAGCCCGGCTTCGCCCACGGGGCCGTCGTGGTCCGCCCCGGCGACGAGGCCGGGGCACCCGAGCACGACCCCGGGCTGCCCGTCCACCCGGACCGACTCGCCTACGTGATGTTCACCTCCGGCTCCACCGGCACCCCCAAGGGCGTCGCGGTCCGCCACCGCGACGTGGTCGACCTCGCCGACGACCGCCGCTGGCGCGACGGTCGGCACGAGCGGATCCTGCTGCACTCCCCGCACGCCTTCGACGCCGCCACCTACGAGCTGTGGACGCCGCTGCTGCACGGCGGCACCGTCGTCGTCGCCCCGCCCGGCACCATGGACGCGGAGGCCCTGCACACCGTCGCCACCCGGCACGGCGTCACCGCGGTCTTCCTCACCAAGGCGCTGTTCGACCTGGTCGCCGAGCAGGCCCCGGAGACCTTCCGCGCCCTGCGCACGGTCTGCACCGGCGGCGAGGCGGCCTCCGGCACCCTGATGCGCCGGGTCCTGGAGCACTGCCCCGACCTGCTGCTGGCCCACGTCTACGGGCCCACCGAGGCGACCACCTTCGCCACCCACCGCCACCTGCTCCCGGCCGACCTGGACGGCGCCCGGGCCCCGATCGGCGGCCCGCTGGACAACATGCGCACCCACGTCCTGGACGCCCGCCTCCAGCCGGTGCCGCCCGTCGTGCCCGGCGAGCTGTACATCGCGGGGGCCGGCCTGGCCCGCGGCTACTGGCGGCGCGCCGCGCTGACCGCCGAGCGCTTCGTCGCGGACCCGTTCGGGACCGGCGGCAGGATGTACCGCACCGGCGACCTGGTGCGCCGCCGCGCGGACGGTGCGATCGAGTTCCTCGGCCGGATCGACGGCCAGGTCAAGCTGCGCGGCTTCCGGATCGAGCTCGGCGAGATCGAGGCCGTGCTCTCCGGCCACCCCGCCGTCCGCCAGGTCATCGTGGTCGCCCGCGAGGACCGCCCCGGCGACACCCGGCTGGTCGGCTACTGCGCCGTGACCGCCGAGGCCCTCGAAGGACGCCCCGAACTCGCCGCCGAACTCAAGGAGTTCGCCGCCGCGACACTGCCGGGCTACATGGTGCCCTCCGCCGTGGTGGTACTTCCGGCGCTGCCGCTGAACGCCAACGGCAAGGTCGACCGGCGCGCCCTGCCCGCCCCCGAGCTCGGCACCGACCCGGCCGGCCGCGCCCCGCGCGACGAGCGCGAGCGGGCCCTGTGCGCGCTGTTCGGCGAGATCCTCGGCATCGAGGACATCACCGTCGACGACGACTTCTTCGCCCTCGGCGGCCACTCGCTGCTCGCCACCCGCCTGGTCGGCCGGGTCCGCGCCGACCTCGGCGCCGAACTCGCCATCGGCGACCTCTTCCAGGCCCCGACCGTCGCCGCCCTCGCCGCCCGGCTCGCCGACGGCGACGCCCCGGCCCGCCCGGCCCTGCTCCCCGAGTTGCGCCCCGAGCACCTGCCGGTGTCCTTCGCCCAGCGCCGCCTGTGGTTCCTCGGCAAGGCCGAGGGCCCCGCCGCCACCTACAACGTCACCCTCGCCCTGCGGCTGTCCGGCCCGCTCGACACCGCCGCCCTGGAACGCGCCCTCGGCGACGTGGTGGCCCGGCACGAGTCGCTGCGCACCGTCTTCACCGAACTCGACGGCGTGCCGCACCAGCGGGTCCTGGACGGCCCGCCCGGGCCGCTGCTCACCGTCACCGACCGCCCGGCGCAGGACCTCGTCGGCCACCTCTTCGACCTGGCCGAGGACGTCCCGCTGCACGCGTACCTGTGCCCGGAGGGGCCCGAGGAGCACGTGCTCACCCTGGTGCTGCACCACATCGCCGGCGACGGCTGGTCGCTGCGCCCGCTGTTCCGCGACCTCGCCGGGGCCTACACCGCCCACCGCGACGGCACGGCCGCCGAGCCGCTCCCGCTGCCCGTCCAGTACGCCGACTACACCCTCTGGCAGTACCGGCTGCTCGGCGCAGACACCGACCCGCGCTCGCTGCTGTCCCGTCAGCTCGACCACTGGCGCGAGGCCCTGTCCGGACTGCCGGACGAGCTGCCGCTGCCGCTGGACCGCCCCCGCCCGCCGGTGCCGACCCATCGCGGCGACGTCGTCGAGCTGGACCTCGACGCCGCCCTGCACGCCCGGCTCGCCGACCTGGCCGGCCGGCACGGCGTCACCCTGTTCATGGTGCTCCAGGCCGCCTGGGCCACCCTGCTGCACCGCTTCGGCGCCGGGGACGACGTCCCGATGGGCACCCCGCTGGCGGGCCGGCTCGACCCGGCCCTGGACGAGCTGGTCGGCTTCTTCGCCAACACCCTGGTGCTGCGCACCGACCTGAGCGGCTCGCCCAGCTTCACCGAGCTGCTGGGCCGGGTCCGGGACGCCGACCTGGCCGCCTACGCCCACCAGGACGTGCCGTTCGAGCGGCTGGTCGAGGAGCTCAACCCGGCCCGCACCCTGGCCCGGCACCCGCTGTTCCAGGTGATGATCGCCTTCGACAACACCACCGGCGGCGGGCCGGAGTTCCCCGGTACCCGCGCCGCGTACGAGCCGCTGGGCCTGCCCACCACCCCCTTCGACCTGACCCTCAACCTGTCCGAGCGGCTGGACCTCGACGGTTCCCCGGCCGGCCTCTCCGGCGGCCTGGAGTTCGCCGTCGACCTGTTCGACCGGGCCACCGCCGAACGGCTCGCCGCCGCGCTGGCCGGCCTGCTCGACCAGGTCGCCGAACGACCCGACCGCCCGGTCGCCGAACTGGACGTGCTCGGCGACGAGGGCCGCGAGGACCTCGCCCGCTGGCACGACACCGGACGCCCCGGCGGCGAGCAGCTCCTCCCCGCCGCGTTCGCCGCCCAGGCCGCCGCCACCCCCGACGCCACCGCGCTGGTCTTCGGCGAGCAGCGGCTGAGCTTCGCCGAGCTGGACGCCCGCGCCAACCGGCTCGCCCAGGGTCTGGCCGGCGCCGGGATCGGCCCCGAGTCACTGGTCGCGCTCGCCGTGCCCCGCTCCGCCGAGTCGATCGTCGCCCTGCTCGCCGTGCTCAAGGCCGGCGCCGCCTACCTGCCGCTGGACTCCGACTACCCGCGCGACCGGCTGGCGGGCATGCTCGCCGACGCCCGCCCGGCCGCCGTGCTCAGCACCGACGCCTGGCCGCTGCCCGAGGTCCTGGCCGGACACACCGTGCTGCCCGCCGACGCCGCGCCCTGGGCGGAACTGCCCGCCGACGAACCCGAGGTCGAGCTCGGCCCCGAGAACGCCGCCTACGTCATCTACACCTCCGGCTCCACCGGCCGCCCCAAGGGCGTCGTGGTCCGCCACGGCGGCCTCGCCCACCTGCTCGCCTTCCACCGGGCCGGGACCCTCGCCCCCGCCCAGCAGGCCCACCCCGGGCGGCGGTTCGCCTTCGCCGCCACCGCCTCGCTGTCCTTCGACACCTCGCTCGAAGCGGTGCTCTGGATGGTCGCCGGCCAGGAGCTGCACCTGCTCGACGACGACCTGCGCCGCGACGCGGCGGGCATCGTCGGCTACCTGGCCCGCACCGGCGCCGACACCCTCGACGTCACCCCCGCCCTCGCCGAACGCCTGGTCGAGGAAGGGCTGCTCACCGTCGCCCCGCCCGCCGTGCTGATGATCGGCGGCGAGGCCTGCGGCCAGCAGCTCTGGACCACCCTGAGCGCCGCGCCCGACACCGTCGTGTTCAACCTGTACGGGCCGACCGAGTGCACCGTCGACGCCCTGCACCACCGGCTGGACGGCGCCGTCGCCCGCCCGGTGATCGGCCGGCCGCTGCCCAACCTGCGCGCCCACCTGCTGGACGCCCGGCTGCGCCCGGTACCGGTCGGCGTCCCCGGCGAGCTGTACCTGAGCGGCCCCGGCCTGGCCCGCGGCTACCTCGGCCGCCCGGCGCTGAGCGCCGAGCGCTTCGTCGCCGACCCCTACGACACCGGCCTCCGGATGTACCGCACCGGGGACCTCGCCCGGCGCCGCTCCGACGGCACCGTGGAGTACCTCGGCCGCACCGACCACCAGGTCAAGGTGCGCGGCTTCCGGATCGAGCTCGGCGAGATCGAGGCCGTGCTGACCGCCCACCCCGCGGTGGTGCAGGCCGCCGTGCTGCCGCACCAGGACGGCACCGCCGGCACCCGGCTGGTCGCCCACCTGGCCGTCGCGGCCGGCGCCGACCCGGCCGCGCTCGACCTCGCCTCGGTGCGCGCCCACGCCGCCGCCGCCCTGCCCGACTACATGGTCCCGGCGGCCTTCACCGCCCTGGCCGCGCTGCCGCTCAACGTCAACGGCAAGATCGACCGGGCCGCCCTGCCCGCCCCCGACTTCACCGCCGCCGCCGGAGCCGGCCGGGCCGCCCGCACCCCGCGCGAGCAGATCCTCTGCGGCCTCTTCGGCGAGATCCTCGGCGTGCCCGAGGTCTCGATCGACGACGACTTCTTCGCCCTCGGCGGCCACTCGCTGCTCGCCACCAAGCTGCTCAGCCGCGTCCGCGCCACGCTCGGCGCCGAACTCGGCATCCGGGACGTCTTCGAGGCCCCGACCGTGGCCGGCCTGGTCGAGCGCCTCGACGGGGCCGACGCCCGCCCGGCCCTGACCGCCGGCCCGCGCCCCGAGCGGCTGCCGCTCTCCTCCGCGCAGCGCCGGCTCTGGCTGCTCGACCGGATGGAGGGCCCCTCCGCCCTCTACAACATGCCGTTCGCGCTGCGCCTCACCGGACTGCTCGACCGGGACGCGCTCACCGCCGCCCTGACCGACCTGGTCGCCCGGCACGAGAGCCTGCGCACCGTGGTCGCCGAGCACGAGGGCGAGCCGTACCAGCGGATCCTGACCCCGGCCGAGGCCGCCGTCCCGGTCGAACTCCTCGACTGCGCACCGGAGTCCGTCGAGGCCGAGGTCGACCGCGCGGGCCGCCGCCCGTTCGACCTGGCCGCCGAGCCGCCGGTGCGGGTCACCCTGCTCCGGGTGTCGGAGTACGAGCACGTGCTCGTCGTCGCGCTGCACCACATCGCCGGCGACGGCTGGTCGATGGGCCCGCTGCTGCGCGACCTCACCGAGGCCTACACGCTGCGCCTCGGCGGCGAGCCGCCGGTGCTCGAACCGCTCGCCGTCCAGTACGCGGACTACGCGCTCTGGCAGCGCGAGCTGCTCGGCGACGAGGCCGACCCGCAGAGCCTGGTGTCCCGCCAACTCGCCTACTGGCGCGAGACCCTGGCCGACCTGCCGGAGGAGATCGCGCTGCCGGCCGACCGCCCGCGCGGCGCCCGGGCCGGCCACCGCGGCGACCGGGTCGCGCTGCCGATCGACGCCGGACTGCACGCCGGGCTGGTCGCGCTGTCCCGCGAGCACCGGGTGACGATGTTCATGACCCTCCAGGCCGCGCTGGCCGCGCTGCTCACCAGGCTCGGCGCCGGTACGGACGTGCCGATCGGCTCGGTGGTCGCGGGCCGCTCCGACGAGGCGCTGGACGAGCTGGTCGGGTTCTTCGTCAACACCCTGGTGCTGCGCACCGACACGTCCGGGGACCCGGCCTTCGCCGAGCTGCTGGGCCGGGTCCGGGAGACCGGCCTCGGCGCCTTCGCCCACCAGGACGTGCCGTTCGAGCGGCTGGTGGAGGAGCTCAACCCGGCCCGCTCGCTGGCCCGGCACCCGCTGTTCCAGGTCGCGATGGTGCTCCAGTCCACCGACGAGGGGGAGTTGGAGCTGCCCGGCCTGGAGGTCGAGGCACTGGCCTCGGACACCGGGGTCGCCAAGTTCGACCTCAACGTCACCCTGGAGGAGTTCTTCGGCCCGGACGGCGCGCCCGCCGGTCTGGACTGCGCGATCGACTTCGCCACCGACCTGTTCGACCGGGAGACGGTGGAGGCGATCGCCGCCCGCTTCGGCCGGCTGCTGGCCGCCGTGGTGGCGGACCCAACGGCGTCGATCGGCCGGGTGGAGCTGCTGGACGGCGCCGAGCGCGCCGCCCTGCTCGCCCCCGCCGCCGCGCTGCCCGCCGACCTCCCGCTCGTCCCCGCCGCGTTCGCCGCCCAGGTGGCCGCGACCCCGGCCGCCACCGCCCTGGTCTTCGGCGGACTCCGGCTCAGCTACGCGGAGTTGGACGCCCGGGCGAACCGGCTCGCGCACGGCCTGCTGGCCGCCGGCATCGGCCCGGAGTCCGTGGTCGCGCTCGCCCTGCCCCGCTCGGCGGAGACCGTCGTCGCCCAACTCGCCGTGCTCAAGGCCGGCGCGGCCTTCCTGCCGCTGGACGCCGAGTACCCGCTGGAGCGCACCGCCCACATGCTGGCCGACGCCCGCCCGGCGGCCGTGCTCAGCACCGGGGACTGGCCGCTGCCCGAGGCGTTGGAGGGCCAAACCGTCCTGCCCGCCGACGCCGAGGCCTGGTCGGAGCAGCCCGCCGGGGCCCCGCCGCTGCGGATCGGGGCGGCCCACGCCGCCTACGTCATCTACACCTCCGGCTCCACCGGCCGCCCCAAGGGCGTGCTGGTGAGCCACGGTTCGATCGCCGCTCTGCTGGCCCAGCACCGGGCCGAGACCTTCGCCGGAGCGGAGCGCCGGCCCGGCCGGCCGAGTGTCGCCCTGACCGCCTCGCTCTGCTTCGACGCCTCCTGGGACAGCCTGCTCTGGATGGTCGCCGGTCACGAACTGCACCTGATCGGCGACGAGTTGCGCCGCGACGCGGCCGCGCTGGTCCGCCATGTGCGCGGCACCGGCATCACCGTCGTCAACGTCACCCCCTCCTACGCCGAACAGCTGCTCGCCGAGGGCCTGTTGGACGAGGACGACGAGGACGGCGAGAACGGTACGGCCCCCGGGGTGCTGCTGCTCGGCGGCGAGGCCGTCGGCCAAGCACTCTGGACCAGGCTGCGGGAGACCCCGGGGCTCACCGGCCACAACCTCTACGGCCCCACCGAGGCCACCGTCGACACCCTGGTCCAGCCGTTCGCGGACTCCGAGCGCCCCTCGCTGGGCCACCCCGTGCTCGGCACCCGCGCCCACGTCCTGGACGAGTACCTGGCGCCGGTCCCGGTCGGGGTGCCCGGCGAGCTGTACCTGACCGGCCGCAGCCTGGCCCGCGGCTACCTGGGCCGCCCGGCGCTGACGGCCGAACGCTTCGTCGCCGACCCGTTCACGCCCGGCGCCCGGATGTACCGGACCGGGGACCTGGTGCGCCGCACCAGGGACGGCGGCATCGACTACCTGGGCCGCACCGACCACCAGGTCAAGATCCGCGGCTTCCGGATCGAACTCGGTGAGATCGAGCAGGCGCTGACCCGCCACGAGGCCGTCCGGCAGACCGTGGTGACCGTGCACGAGGGCGCCGACGGCGACCGCCGGCTGGTCGCCCACTGCGCCACCGGCACCTCCGACAACGGTGTCGAACTCGCCCAGGAGCTGCGCCGGTTCGCCGCCGAGTGGCTGCCCGCCCACATGGTCCCGGCCGCCGTCGTCCCGCTCGACGCGCTGCCGCTCACCGGCAGCGGCAAGGTCGACCGCCGGGCCCTGCCCGCCCCCGACTTCGCCCTCTTCGCCGGCGGCCGCGCCGCCCGCACCGCCCGCGAGGAGATCCTCTGCGGCCTCTTCGGCGAGGTGCTCGGCGTCGAGCGGGTCTCGATCGACGACGACTTCTTCGCCCTCGGCGGCCACTCGCTGCTCGCCATGAAGCTGGCCGCCCGGGTCCGGGCCACCCTCGGCACCGAACTCGGTATCCGGGACGTCTTCGAGGCCCCGACCGTGGCCGGCCTCGCCCAGCGGCTGGACGGCGGCGCCGAGGCCGGGCCCGCGCCGACGGCCGGCCCGCGCCCCGAGCGGCTGCCGCTCTCCTCCGCGCAGCGCCGGCTCTGGCTGATCGACCGGATGGAGGGCCCCTCCGGCCTCTACAACCTGCCGCTCGCGCTGCGGATCGGCGGCCCGCTCGACCCCGCCGTCCTGGCCGCCGCCCTGACCGACGTGGTGGCCCGGCACGAGAGCCTGCGCACCGTGATCGCCGAGCAGGACGGTGAGCCGTACCAGCGGATCGTCCCGGCCGCCGAGGCCCCGGTCCCGTTCGAGCACCGCACCGTCCCGGCGGCCGACCCGGCGGCGGAGGTGGCGGCCTTCGCGGACCTGCCCTTCGACCTCGCCGCCGACCTGCCGCTGCGGGCCCTGCTGCTGCCCGCCGGCGACGGTGACCAGGAGCGAGGCGAGGCACAGGAGCACCTGCTCGTGCTCGTCCTGCACCACATCGCCGGTGACGGCCGCTCGATGGAGCCGCTGCTGCGCGACCTCGCCGCCGCCTACGCGGCCCGCCGCGACGGCACCGCCCCCGCCCTGCGCCCGCTGCCGGTCCAGTACGCCGACTACGTGCTCTGGCAGCGCGAGCTGCTCGGCGACGAGGCCGACCCGCAGAGCCCGGCCGCCCGCCAACTCGCCCACTGGCGCGAGGCGCTGGCCGGACTCCCGGAGGAGATCGCGCTGCCGGTGGACCGCCCCCGGCGGGCCGACAGCTCCCACCGCGGCGACCGGGTGGTGCTCCCGCTCGGCGCCGAGCTCCACCGCGGTCTGACCGCCCTGGCGCGCGAGCACCGGGTGACGATGTTCATGACCCTCCAGGCCGGCCTGGCCGCGCTGCTGACCCGCCTCGGCGCCGGTACGGACGTGCCGATCGGCTCGGTGGTCGCGGGCCGTACGGACGAGGCGCTGGACGAGCTGGTCGGCTTCTTCGTCAACACCCTGGTGCTGCGCACCGATACGTCCGGGGACCCGGCCTTCGCCGAGCTGCTCGGACGGGTCCGGGAGGCCCAGCTGGACGCCCACGCCCACCAGGACGTGCCGTTCGAGCGGCTGGTCGAGGAGCTCAACCCGGCCCGCTCGCTGGCCCGGCATCCGCTGTTCCAGGTGATGCTGCTGCTGGAGGGCGCGAGCCAGGGCGCGACCGGCGGCGACGCCCCGCTCGACCTGGCCGGACTGCCGGCCGCGATCGAACCGGTCGGCGGGTACGTCGCCAAGTTCGACCTCTCCGTCGGCATGGGGGAGTCCTTCGACGCCGAGGGCGCCCCGGCCGGTCTGGAGTGCGCGATCGACTTCGCCACCGACCTGTTCGACCGGGAGACGGTGGAGGCGATCGCGGTCCGCTTCGGTCGGCTGCTGGCCGCCGTCGTCGCGGACCCGGCGGCGTCGATCGGCCGGGTGGAGCTGCTGGACGGTGCCGAGCGCGCCGCCCTGCTGGCCCCCGCCGCCGCGCTGCCGGCCGAGGTCCCGCTGCTGCCGGCCGCGTTCGCGGCCCAGGTGGCGGCGACCCCGGACGCCACCGCCCTGGTCTTCGGCGAGTTGCGCCTGAGCTTCGCCGAACTGGACGCCCGCGCCGCGCTGCTGGCCGAGCGCCTGCGGGCGGCCGGGGCCGGTCCCGGCACCGTGGTCGCGCTGGCCCTGCCGCGCTCGGCGGAGACCGTGGTCGCCGTGCTGGCCGTCCTGCGCTCCGGCGGGGTCTCGCTCCCGCTGGACGCCGAGTACCCGGCCGAGCGGACGGCGGCGATGCTCGCCGACGCCGCGCCCGGGCTCGTCCTCACCGACGAGGGCTGGCCGCTGCCGGAACTGCTCGCCGGCCTGACCGTCCTCCCGGTGCACGGTCCCCGACCGGAGGCCGCCCCGGCCCCGGAGGCCGCGTCGGACCCGGCGGACGCCGCCTACGTCGTCTACACCTCCGGCTCCACCGGCCGCCCCAAGGGCGTGGTGGTCGGCCACGGCTCGATCGCCGCCCTGCTCGCCTCGCACCGCGCGCCCACCGGCCCGATCGGCGCGGGCGAACGGGACGGCGGGCGCCGCCGGGTCGCGCTGACCGCCTCGCTCTGCTTCGACGCCTCCTGGGACGGCCTGCTGTGGCTGGTCGCCGGCCACGAACTGCACCTGGTCGGCGACGAGGTCCGGCGCGACGCCGCCGCGCTCGTCCGGCACCTGCGCACCGAGCGGATCGACGTCCTGGAGGTCACCCCCTCCTACGCCGAACAGCTCCTCGACGAGGGCCTGCTCGACCCCGCCGCGCCGCAGGGCCCGGCCCCGACCGTGGTGCTGCTCGGTGGCGAGGCCGTCGGCCAGTCCCTGTGGACCAGGCTGCGCGAGGCCCCGCACACCACCGCCCACAACCTCTACGGTCCGACCGAGTCCACCGTCGACGCCCTGGTCCAGCCGTTCGCGGACTCCGAGCGCCCCTCGCTCGGCCGCCCCGTGCTCGGCACCCGGGCCCTGGTGCTGGACGAGCGCCTGGCGCCGGTCCCGGTGGGCGTGCCCGGCGAGCTGTACCTGAGCGGTCCCGGCCTGGCCCGGGGCTACCTGGGCCGCCCGGCGCTGACCGCCGAGCGCTTCGTCGCCGACCCGTTCACGCCCGGCGCCCGGATGTACCGGACCGGCGACCTGGTGCGCCGCACCAGGGAGGGCGGGATCGACTACCTCGGCCGCACCGACCACCAGGTCAAGATCCGCGGCTTCCGGATCGAGCTCGGCGAGATCGAGCACGTGCTGACCCGCCACCCCCGGGTGCTGGCCGCCACCGTGACCGCCCGCGAGGACGGCGCCGCCGGCCCCCGCCTGGTCGCCCACGTCGTCCCGGACCAGGGGAGGGACCGCGCGACCGGACCGCTGGACCCGGCCGACCTGCGGGCCTTCGCGGCCGAGTCGCTGCCCGGCTACATGGTCCCGGCGGCGGTCGTCCTGCTCGACGCCCTCCCGCTCACCGCCAGCGGCAAGGTCGACGTGCGGGCCCTGCCCGCCCCCGACTTCACCCGGCTCCCGGGCGGCCGCGCGCCGCGCACCCCGTACGAGGAGCTGCTCTGCGGCCTCTTCGGCGAGGTGCTCGGGGTCGAGCGGGTCTCGATCGACGACGGCTTCTTCGACCTCGGCGGCCACTCGCTGCTGGCGATGAAGCTGCTCGGCCGGATCCGCGCCGCCCTCGCGGACGAGCTCGGCGAGCGCGCCGACCTCGGCATGCGGGCCCTGTTCGAGGCCCCGACGCCGGCCGGTCTGGCCCGCCGGCTGGAGGCCGCGGCCGACCGGGGCTCCGAGGCCCCGGACGGCTCCGACGCCCTGGACGTCCTGCTCCCGCTGCGGACCGGCGGCGGCAAGGCCCCGCTGTTCTGCGTCCACCCGGCCGCCGGCATCAGCTGGGTCTACTCCGGCCTGCTGCGCCACCTCGACCCGGACCGGCCGGTGTTCGGCCTCCAGGCCCGGGGCCTGCGCGGCGGCTCCCCGGACTCCGTGACCGGGATCGCCGCCGACTACGTGCGGGAGATCCGCGCCGTCCGCCCGCAGGGCCCCTACCACCTGCTCGGCTGGTCGTTCGGCGCGGTGGTCGCCCAGGAGATGGCCGTCCAGCTCCGGGCGGCCGGCCAGGAGGTGGGCCTGCTGGCCCTGCTCGACGGCCTCCCGGTCGGCCCGGCCACCGAGGAGCCGCCGGCCTCCGACGACCCGGTGGAGACCCTCGCCGAACTGCTCGCCTCGCTGGGCTACGACCCGGCCGACGGGCGCGGGCAGGCCGAACTGACCGCCCTGCTGGGCGAGGCGGCGGCACTGCTGCCGGACGTCTTCGAGCACCACCGCAAGCTGATGGCCGAGCACGTGCCCGGCCACTACCGGGGCCCGGCCGTCTTCGTCGGCGCCACCGCCGACAAGCCCGCCGACTGGCCCTACGAGGCCGCCTGGGCCCCGTACCTCACCGGCGGGGTCGCCGCCCACCGGATCGACTGCGCGCACGGCGCCCTGACCCAACCCGAGCCCCTCGCACGGATCGCCGCCGTGCTGGCCGAGACGCTGGAGAGTGACCCCCGATGAGCACGAGTACCGTCCCGGTCGAACCGCCCGCAGTCGACGAAGGGCCCCGCCGCAGCCGCTGGGGCCTCTGGGCCCAGGGCAACTTCCGCAAGCTCTGGATCGGTGAGACGGCCAGCGGCCTCGGCACCGCCGTCGGCAATGTCGCCCTCGCCCTGGTGGCGGTGGTGACCCTGGACGCCTCGCCGTTCATGGTCGGCGTGCTGACCGCCTCCGCGTGGGTCCCGTGGCTGTTCCTCGGCCTGCTGGCCGGCGCCTGGGTGGACCGCTGGCCCCGGCTGAAGGTGATGCTGGTCTGCGACCTGCTGCTGCTGGCGCTGTTCGCCAGCGTGCCGGTGGCCGGCTGGTTCGACGCGCTGACGATGGCGCAGCTGATCCTGGTGGCGCTGCTGGCCGGCGCGGTGAAGGTGTTCTTCTCCACCGCGTACGGCGCGGTGCTGCCGGCCCTGGTCGCCAAGGACGACCTGCTGGAGGCCAACGTCAAGCTGCGCTCCGGGGACTCGGCGGCCGAGATCGCCGGCCCCGGCCTGGCCGGCCTGCTCTCCCAGGTCTTCGGCGCGGCCAGCGGACTGCTGGCCGACGCGATCACCTACCTGGTGTCGGCGGTCTGCCTGGCCGGCATCAAGGTGAAGGAGACGCCGCCGCCGGTGGCCGAGCGGCGCGGCATCCTGCGCGAGATCGGCGAGGGCGTGCGCTTCCTGGCCGGGGACCCGTTCCTGCGCAACCTCGCCCTGTTCGGCGCGGTCGGCAACCTCGGCCTCAACGGCATCCAGGCCGTGCAGACGATCTTCCTGGTCCGCAGCGTCGGGGTCTCGCCCGGCGGCATCGGCGCCGTCTTCGCGGTGGTGTCGGTCGGCGGACTGGCCGGGGCCGCCCTGGCCGGGCGGATCGCCCGCCGCTTCGGCACCGCCCGCGGGCTGCTGCTCTGCGAGCTGGTCGCCGCGCCGTTCATCCTGCTGCTGCCGCTGGCCGGCTCCCGGCTGCCGCTCGCGGTGAGCGCGGTCGCCTGGTCGGTCGCGGTCTGCGGGGTGATCGCCGGGAACGTCCTGGCCGGCAGCTTCTACCAGTCCTACTGCCCGCCGGAGATGATCGGCCGCATCCGGGCCAGCGCCTCGACCGTCAACTTCAGCGCCATCCCGGTCGGCGCCCTGCTCGGCGGCTGGCTGGGCGAGGTGCTCGGCGCCCGCACCACCATCTGGATCATGGCGGGGGTTCTGCTCTCCGCGGGCGCCGTGCTGCTGGCCGGCCCGCTGCGGGCCCGTCGGGACTTCCCCGAGCGCCCGGCCGCCGCCTGATCCCGCGTTCCGTCCGCTCGGCACCCTGTTCGTCCTCGTCGCCCGCCCTCACCCTCGGAGCCCCGCCATGACCCGCACCGCCCGCCCGCGCCGCTACCTGATGTGCCGTCCGACCCACTTCGACGTCAGCTACGCCATCAACCCCTGGATGGACCCGGCCAAGCCGGTCGACACCGCCCTCGCCGTCGCCCAGTGGGAGCGGCTGTACGAGCTCTACCTGGAGCTCGGCCACCGGGTGGACCTGATCGACCCGATCCCGGGCCTGCCGGACATGGTCTACGCGGCGAACGGCGCCACCGTGGTGGACGGGCGGGTGCTCGGCGCCCGGTTCCGCAACACCGAGCGCGCCGCCGAGGGCCCGGCGTACCTGGACTGGTTCCGGGAGCAGGGGTTCGCCACCCACGACCCGGCGCACGTCAACGAGGGCGAGGGCGACCTGCTGCTGACGGACCGCTACCTGCTGGCCGGCCGGGGCTTCCGCAGCGTCTCCGCCGGTCACGCCGAGGCGCAGGAGTTCCTCGGCCGCCCGGTGGTCGGCCTGGACCTGGTCGACCCGCGCTTCTACCACCTGGACACCGCGCTCAGCGTGCTCGACGGCGACCGGATCATGTACTACCCGGGGGCGTTCTCGGCGGGCAGCCGGGCGGTGCTGGCCCGGCTGTTCCCGGACGCGGTGCTGGTGACGGAGGAGGACGCGTCGGCGTTCGGCCTCAACGTGGCCAGCGACGGGCTGAACGTGGTGCTGCCGGAGCCGGCCACCGGGGTGGCGGCCAAGCTGCGGGAGCACGGCTTCCGTCCGATCGGGGTGGACCTCTCCGAGCTGCTCAAGGGCGGCGGCAGCGTGAAGTGCTGCACCCTGGAGATCCGCGAGGCGGCCTGACCGGCGGCCGGGGAATCCCCTGGTGGCACGGGCTCGACATCCGGATCGACGCCCTGGTCAATGCCCGGCTCAACACCCTGGTCAATGCCCTGATCAATGCCCTGATCAACGACGGTGATCGACGCACGGTGCTCGTGCGTCGATCTGCCGTTGAACGCCCCTTGCCATGCTGATCACGTCAGCCCGGGGAGCCCCCCGGAAGAGCCCGGAACACTCCTTCCCACCAGGGAAGACGACCCAGGGAGCAGTCATGGCGAAGAACTCGACGAACGGCACCGCCCGGATCCGCCTGGCCGTCGCGGGTCTCGGTCTCGGCACCCTGCTCGCCCTCGGCGTGGCCGGCACCGCGATGGCGGACGGCGCGGCCGGCCCCGCCCAGGGCGGGACCACCGCGCCGACCGCCACCCCGACCCCGACCGCCACGCCGACCAACGGCAACGCCCACGGGGACTGGAACAGCACCGGCTCCTGAGCCGGCTCCCGGTCCTTCAGGACCGGCCGAAGGATCCTCCGAAGAACCCTCCGAAGAACCCCGCGCAGAACCGTTTCTGCCGCCCCGTCACACCGTCCCGATCAGGGATCCACCAGCGCGAACGCCGGCTCCGCGAGCAGCCCCGCCACCTCGGCGGCCTCCGGCAGCCCCAGCCGCCGGAAGATCGCGTGGGCCTCCCGCAGCCGCGCCCCCGCCTCGGCCCCGCGCCCGAGGTCCGCCAGCGCGCAGCCGAGCACCACCAGCGCCTGCGCCTGGTCCCGCTCCGCCCCCAGCTCCTCGCAGAGCCGCAGCGCCTGCCCCGCGTGGTCGAGCGCCTCGTCCGCCCGGCCCAGCTCGCGCAGACTGTCCGCCAGCCGGTAGCGCGCGTGCGCGGCCCGGTCCCGCAGACCGGCCGCCACCGAGACCGCCAGGCACTCGCCGAACCAGGTCACCGCCTCCTCGTGGCGCCCCAGCGCGTGGTGCGCCAGCCCCAGCACGTACAGCGTGTACGCCCGGCCCGGGTCGTCCTGCCGGGTCCGCAGCTCGGCCAGCGCCTCGTGGCAGATCGTCACCGCCTCGTCGGCCCGGCCGCTGCGCACCCGCGCCAGCGCCGCGTTCACCGTCGTCACCAGCGCGCCGGAGCGGTGCCCGAGCCGGTTGGCCAGCAGCAGCGCCTCGTCGTAGTGGTCCACGGCCTCGTCGTAGCGGCTCAGGAACTGGCAGATCAGCCCGAGGTCGTTCAGCGCCTGCCGCAGGATCACCGAGTCCCCGGCCGCCCGCGCGGCCTCCACCGCCCGCCGGGACGCCGCCTCGGCCGCGTCCAGCCGGGTGGCGGCCAGCGCGACGTTGCCGCGCAGGAAGTGCGCCCGCCCCTCGGCCCGGACGTCGCCGTGCCGGGCGGCGGCCTCGGCCAGCGCGTCGGCGGTCGCGGCGAGCTGACGGCTCGGCGGGGTGAGCACGAACGGGGTGAGCGCGATCAGCAGGTCGGTCGCCGCGCGCAGTGCCGCGCCGAGCCCGGCCGCCGGGTCGGCGGCGACCTGGGCCGCCAGCGCGACCGCGCCCGCCCGTTCGGCCGTCGCCCACTCCCGGGCCGCGTCGCGGCCGGACAGCGGGACGCCGGGGGAGTGGGCCGGGCCGAGCGCGCCCGCGGCCGGATCGCCCGGCACGGCGTGCTGGAACGCGCTGCACGCGGTGGCCAGCAGGTGGTCCAGCAGCCGGTCCCGGGCGGCGACGGTCTCGCCGCCGTCCTGGTCGGCCCCGTCGGCCCCGTCGCCCCCGTCCCCGCCGCCGGTGCCGCTCCCGCCGCCCGGTCGTCGACGGGCGAACGCGCGCAGCAGGTCGTGGTACCGGTAGCGGCCGGGGAACGGCGATTCCACCATCGCCACGTCCACCAGCGCCTCCAGCAGGTCCTCGGCGTCGTACTCGTCGAGGTCCAGCAGCGCGGCGGCGGCCGGCAGGCCGATGTCGGGCCCGTCCACCGAGGCGACCAGCCGGAACGCCCGGGCCTGGTCGGCGGTCAGCTGGCGGTAGCTCAGTTCGAAGGCCGCCGCGACCGCGAGGTCCCCGATCCGCAGCTCGTCGATCCGCCGCCGCTCCACCTGGAGGCGGCGGCTGAGGGTCTCCACCGTCCAACCGGGCCGGGCGGCCAGCCGGGCGGCCACGATCCGTACCGCCAGCGGCAGGTGCCCGCAGGCCACCACCAGTTCGCGGGCGGCCTCCGGTTCGGCCGCCAGCCGCTCCGCGCCGATGGTGCGGCCGAGCAGGTCGAGCGCCTCCTCCGGCTGGAACACGTCCAGGTCCACCTGGACCGTCGCCGGCAGCCCGGCCGGGCGGGTGCGGCCGGTGGTCAGCACCGCGCAGCCCTCCGCCCCGGGGAGCAGTGGCCGGATCTGCGCCGCGTCCTTGGCGTTGTCCAGGACGAGCAGCAGCCGCCGGCCGTCCACCACCGAGCGGAACAGCGCCGAGCGCGCGTCCAGCCCGTCCGGCACCGCGTCCGCGGAGACCCCGAGCGCCACCAGGAAGCCGCTCAGCACCGCCTCCGGATCGGCCGGGACCGGGTCCGAGCCGCGCAGGTCCACGTACAGCTGGCCGTCCGGGTAGCCCTCCCTGACCCGGTGCGCGACGTGCAGCGCCAGCGCGGTCTTGCCGACCCCGCCCATGCCGACCACGGTCGCGACCACCAGGGCCTGCGGCTGCCCGGGGTCCCCGCCCTCCGGGTCCGGCGCGGCGGCGGCCAGGGCCGCGTGCAGCACCCGGACCGGCGCCGTCCGCCCGGTGAAGTCGGCGGCGTCCGGCGGCAGCTGCGCGGGCCGGGGCGGGGCGCCCGCCGGACGGGCACCGCGCCCGGCCGCCTCGGCCCCGTCGCCGGGGTCCTCGGCCGTCCCGGTCCGGCCCGCCGCCTCCGCCTCGGCCTCCGCCCGTCCGGCGCGGGGGCTGCCCGGCCCGGCGCCGGAGGCTCCGGCCGCGGCGGCGGGCGGCCCGGCCGGGGCGGCGCCCGGCGGCTGCGGCGCGGCCAGCGTCGCGTCGCCCTCCAGGATCCGCCGGTGCAACTGCTCCAGCTCGGCCCCCGGCCCGACCCCCAGTTCGGTGAGGAACAGCTGCCGGACGCCGCGGAACACCGCCAGCGCGTCCGCCTGCCGCCCGGCCTGGTACAGCGCCCGCATCAGCAGTCCGTAGGCCCGCTCGTGCAGCGGGTGCTCGGTGGTGAGCGCGGTCAGCTCCGGGATGCACCGCGAGTAGCGGCCGAGCGTGAGGTCCAGGCCGATCCGCTCCTCCAGCAGGGTCAGCCGCAGCTCCTCCAGGCGCTGCCGGTGCCGCTCCGCGAACGGCCCGGGGATCCCGGCCAGCGGCTCGCCCTGCCAGAGCTCCAGCGCCTGGTTGAGCAGGTCGCGGGCGCGCAGGGGATCGGCCCGGGCGGTCCGCTCCGCCTCGGCGGCCAGTGCCTCGGCCTGCTCCGCGTCCACCGCGAACTTGGGCAGGACGAGCCGGTAGCCGTCCCCCATCGACATCAGGGCGCTGCCCGCGGCCTTCTCGCCGCTCTTCTCGACGGTCTTCCCGCCGGGGTTCTCCTCCCCGGCGACCACCGCGTCCAGTACCTTCCGCCACCGCCACGCGTACGTCCGCACGGTGGTCATCGCCGCCCCCGGCGGCTCCTCGCCCCACAGCGCCGCGATCAGATCCGTGGCGCTGGCCGAGTGGCCGGGCCTCAGTAGCAGTACGGCCAGCATGGCCTGCTGCTGTGGGCTGCCCACCTTGAGCGCCGTCGCGCCGCGGTGAGCCCGCATCAGACCCAGTACGGAAAAACGGAGATCGCTCATACTGCCCCCTGCTGCCCCAAGGACAGTGCCCGCCCCGTTCGTGCACATGTCAGATGATATGTGAGTTGTAGACCTCTGATGTTCTTGGCCACAAGGTCGAGCCCGGTGTCGAGGCTCCGTTGAGCCTGTGGTGACCGGGCGTTGACCTCCACCGGCAAGAATCACCCTGCCGGGGCCCTCCGGAGACGGTCCGGTCCGCGCCCCTCCTTCACCTCCCGCGACCGGGTACCCCCTGTGCCCGGTCGTGATCGCCCCCGCCCTCGGCCGTCGGCGGCGTGGGGCGCCATGACCATACCTTCGGAGGCGGACGTCCGTGAACACCGCTCTGCTGTACCACCTGCTCGACGTCGACCCGGCCGACGGGCCGGCCGAACTGCTCCACCGCGCCCGCGGCAGCCGTCACCTGCCCCACCTCGTGCTCTCCGCCCTGGCCCGCGAGGACGTCCGGATGGGCGAACCCGCCCGCGCCGAACTGCGCCGCGCCCGCGCCCGCGCCGACCGCTACGCCGGCCTCGCCCTCGACCTGGCCCGCTCCACCGGTGTCCGCGCCATCCACGGCCTCCCGCTGGCCGGCTACTACCCCGCCGACCTGCTCCGGCCCCAGGCCGGGCTCGACCTGGTCGCCCCCGGCGAGGCCGCGCTCTGGCAGGCCGTCGTCCGCCTGGTCACCGACCACCCGGTGGAGACCATCGACGTCACCCTGCTCGGCGACCGCCCGCACCACACCGCCGTCACCGTCCGCTGGCCCGCCGAGGACCCGCTGCTCGACCCCTGGTACCGGGTCCGCCTCGCCACCGCCGCCCTGCCCGGCGACTGCGCCACCGTGCCGGTCCGGCCCTACCTGGTCGCGGACGACCACGTCGAGTGCCTGATCGCCCTCGCCGAGGCCCAGCTGCGGACGCGGGCCGACGGCGCGGCCGGTGGCGCCTCCGGCCCCCCCGACCCGCTCACCCTGCTCGACCTCTCCTGTCTCACCGACCAGCCCTTCGAACCCGCCGAGACCGCCGCCGTCCTGGCCGCCTACCGCCTCGCCCCCGAGGCCGCCGCCCTGCTCGACCTCGCCGCCCCGCTGCTGCCGCTCGGCACCCTGGCCGCCGTCCGCACCGCCCTCACCCCCGAGCTCGCCCCCGAACGCCGCCGCCGCGCCGAGGCCGCCGCCGGCCCCCGACTGCCCGTCCGGCACGGCACCCTGCTGCGCCGCACCGTCATCCGCCACACCTGGGACGAGGCCCGGCTGCTGGGCGCCGGCGACTCCCACGAGGGCGGCGCCCTGCTGCTGACCCCCGTCGCCGACTACCTGCTCGGCGCCCCCGACGCGTCCCCCACCCTCGCCGACCGCAGCACCGCACTGGACGCGCTGCACCACTGGGACACCCACTGCTGACGGCTGCTCATGCAGCGCTGCCTGTGCCGCCGTTCGCCCCCGACCTGCGCGGACCTTCCGTCGTTCCGCCCGCGCGGCCGCGTCGCGCCCCCTACTGTCGAGCCACTGACACGCGGGGGACGACTTCCGAGGGGGAACACACCGTGCACATCCACTGCGACCGCTGCGGGTTCGAGCGGGTCTACACCGGGGCGCAGAACCAGGACGGCATGCCCTGCGTGGTCTGCGGCCTCGGCCGCATGCGCAACGGGCGGCCGGCCCGGGGCTTCACGATCGGGGCCGACTTCCGGCCCGCCCCGCACGACATGGTGGTGCCGAACTACCACGCGGTCCACACCGGCACCCGCTCCACCCCGGGCGACTTCAACTACTTCGCGGGCATCCACGGCAGCGCCTACCAGGCCTTCGTCCAGGAACACACCAGCTACGTCGGCGCGTTCACCAACCTGCTGGTGCCGGACTCCGAGCAGTTCGCCTGGCTCACCCCGTACACCGGGAACAAGCACAACCGGACCCACTTCACCCAACTCGCGCTCGCCCGGGTCGCCCAGGCCAAGTTCGTCGACAACAAGGGCCGACTGCCCCGGCTGATGGAGCCGTTCGTCGGCTCCGGGCAGATCTGGCTCAACTCCGCCTGCTGGGGGAAGGCCTTCACCGGCGGCGTCCAGCCGTTCGCCTCCGTCGTCGCCGGGGACCTCAACCACTACGTCATCGGCAGCTACTGGACCATGCGCCGGCTCGGCGCCCGCTTCGTCGACGAGTACCTGAAGCTGGCCAAGGCCTGGGACGCCGACCTGTCCGGCAGCTTCGCGCAGCTGCTGTCCGACCTCCAGCACGGCGCACTGGCGCTCACCCGGACCGTGGAGGACCCGGCGACGGCGATGGTGACCTGCTTCAAGTACATCTGGCTGGTCAACCGTTGTGTGCACGGGACCAAGCTGAGCCCGACCGGGGCCGTCGTCGCGACCTGCAAGAACCGCACCCCCGGCGAACTGGCCGCGCTGCGCACCCAGGAGCGGGACCGTCTCGGCGCGGTCCGGGACAAGGTGGTGGGCACCATGTTCGACTTCGAGTGTCGCGACTTCCGCCGCACCTGCGAGCTGGCCGAGCCGGGCGACATCGTCTTCATGGACTGCCCGTTCCCGGCCTTCAGCAACGGTCTGGTGCCCGGCGACGCGGTGTCGCCGGAGACGGCCGACTCCAGGACCGCGAACACCTACGGCACCGGGGACGACGGGGCGGCCTTCCAGAAGGTCATCGTGGACGTCGCCCGCGAGCTCTCCCGGGACGGCGTCACCGTCCTGCTCTGCAACTTCGCCAACCCCGGTCTGGTGCACGCCTACCAGCGGCTGGTGGCCAACGGAGTGGCGGCCGGGGACCTCAAGTACTACACCTTCACCTACCGCTCGCCCGCGACCACCACCGAGGCGTACCAGCTCACCGTCGTCCCCGGCGCCGGGAACCGGGCCGTGACGGCCAGTCCGCGGCAGATCCTCGCCGACTGGCACCAGCACGGCGGTGACGACGTGCTCGCCGGTGAGTTCTTCGCGCCGCGCCAGGTGCTGAACGAGACCGAGATGGACTTCCAGCTCCAGTACGACGCGCAGCAGGAGCGGCGCGAACAGGAGGAGGACAGCGACTACGAGCCCCAGTAGGCCCGCCCGGCGCCCCCTCTTCTGCCTTCTCCTGGACAGGTGTCCATGTATTCTGGACACCTGTCCATAAGAGAAGGGGGTCGACCGTGCGTACGGCCGCGAACGTCCTGGTGGTCCTGGTGGCCGCCCTGCACCTGTACTTCCTGGTCCTGGAGATGTTCCTGTGGCAGCGGCGGCCCGGCCGCGAGCTGTCCGGCTTCGACGCCGACCTCGCCCGGACCACGGCCCCGCTGGCCGCCAACCAGGGCCTCTACAACGGCTTCCTCGCCGCCGGACTGGTCTGGGGCCTGGTCGCCGGCGGCTCTACCGCGACCGGCTTCGGGGCCCAGGTCTTCTTCCTGTCCTGCGTGGTCGTCGCCGGCGTGTTCGGCGCCGTCACCGCCAACCGGCGGATCCTGTTCGCCCAGGCCGTCCCGGGCGCCCTGGCCCTCGGCGCCGTCCTGCTCGCCCGATGAGCCCGGACCCTTCGGCGGTGGACCCCCGGGCCGCCCGCACCAGGGCCCGACTGCGGCAGGCCCTGCTGGAGGAGTGCGCCGAACAGCCGCTGAGCGCGATCGGCGTCGCCGCCGTCGTCCGCCGCGCCGGCGTCGGCCGGGCCACCTTCTACGTGCACTACGCCGACCTGGAGGCCCTCGCCGTCGACGCCTGCGCCGACGTGGTCCGCGAGGCCGTCGACGCCCTGCACGCCTGGCGCGGCACCCCCGACCCGGCCGCCCCGCCCCCCGCCCTGGCCGCCTTCCTCGCCACCCTGCTCCCGTACGCCGGCCTCTACCGCTCCCTCCTCGCCCCGGGCGGCGGCCCCCTCGGCCAGGTCCTCCACCACGAACTCCGCGAACGCAGCCGCACCGAACGCACCCTCGCCGGCGCCCCGCAACCCGAACTCGTCGCCTCCATGGTCGCCGGCGCCTTCACCGCCCTCCTCGCCGACTGGCTCCACGGCTCCGTCGAAGCCACCCCGGACGACCTCGCCGCCCGCGTCTGGCGCCTCCTGATCTCCATGCACCGCACCCCGGGGCTGTAGCGGCCACCTCGCCCGGGCGGTCGGCGTCGACCCGGCCCGGCGGTCCGCCTCCGCCGATCGGCGGGGGCGGACCGCCCGCATGTCCGGAGATCGGGCGCGTACCGGATTTCCCCTGGGGCGCGTCGGGGAAATGCCATACGTTCTTCCACGGAGCAACGTCCGCCTGACGGATGCTCAAGCGGGAATTCCTGCAGCACGGTTACCGAAGGGGACGAGCCGGGCGCAAGCGCGGGGCCGAGACGTTTCCAGGCACATCGGCCGCGCGACCGGGCACCCGGCCCGTCCCCTCGATGGAAAGCAGAGGAAGATTACATGAATCGCACCACGGTGCGCCTTGGTGGCGCCACCCTGCTCGCCGCTCTCCTGTTGGGGATCGGTGGTACTGCCGCACAGGCGCGCACGAGTACCCCGGAGCGTCCTCCTGCCACCGTCACGACGGTCGAGCGGCAGCGGGCGATCCAGTCGCTCGCCGAAGGCCTGCTGAACTCGCCCGTCCGGTTCAGCGCGGCCGAACGGTCCGAACTGGAGTCGATCGCCACCGGTCAGGCTGCCCTCACCGGGAAGTTCGACGGCTTCATCAAGCTGCTCAAGAAGGTGCCGGGCTTCGCCAAGGCTGTCGGCGGGAAGTTCGAGGACTTCAACAACTGGTACAACGGCCTGTCCTGGATCGTGAAGGCCCCTCTGCAGGTTGCGAATGTGGGTGCCAACCTCTACGGAATCTGGGAGGTATTCCACTAACCGCACGGCTGATCCGCCGGCCAGGAGGCGAGGGGTGTATGTGCGGCTGCCACTCGCACGTACACCCCTCGCCCGCCGTCGGTGTGCCTTCGATCGACCTGGTTCCCCAGGGCGTTGACACCCCGGCCGCTTCCTCGACTCGACCCACTTCGGAAAGCGAGATGTGAATGAGGGCCACGAGCCCCGAACGCAAGGTCAGGGACGAGCGGACGCCGGGGTGGTTCTTGACCTCGGCCCTGTGCGGTGTGCTGCTCGCCGTACTTCGACTCACCGGTGGCTGGTCCTGGTGGAGCGCGTTGTGGATTCCGTTGATCGGGTTCGCCCTCGTTTCCGGCTTGCACGATTGGGTGCTGACCATCCGCAGTCGGTGGCAGATGGGAGCCGTGGAATGGGTTCTCCTGACGGTCTCCCACTGCTCCTTCCTCGCCTCGGCGGCTTTCGTCACGCGCCTCCTGCGGTGAACGGCTCACCGACCGGGTCGGACGGATCCCGGCCCGCCTCCTTCCCGGACCCGGAGCCGGACCCCGCCGACCGGCGTCTGACCGGACATCACCCGGGCGCCTAGGCTGTTCCCGACGGGGATCTTCGTCGGGAGGCGGGTGACATGGCGGCACATTCGACCCAGGTGCGGGCCGAGCTCGGTGTGATCGGCGGGTCCGGGCTGTACGCGCTGCTCGACGACGTCGCCGAGGTGGCCGTCGACACGCCCTACGGGCCGCCCAGCGACTCGGTGTTCGTCGGTGAGGTGGGTGGCCGGCGGGTGGCGTTCCTGTCGCGGCACGGGCGGGCGCACGCGATTCCGCCGCACCGGATCAACTACCGGGCCAACCTGTGGGCGCTGCGCTCGCTCGGGGTGCGGCAGGTGCTGGGGCCGTGCGCGGTGGGCGGGTTGCGGCCGGAGTACGGGCCGGGGACGCTCGTCGTCCCGGACCAGTTCGTCGACCGCACCGCCGCCAGGGCGCAGACCTTCTACGACGGCGAGCCGCTGCCCGACGGCTCCCTGCCGGGCGTGGTGCACGCCCCGATGGCGGACCCGTACTGCCCGGTGGGCCGCGCCGCGGTGCTGGCCGCGTCCCGGGGGGCCGACTGGGAGCCGGTGGACGGCGGCACCCTGGTGGTGATCGAGGGCCCGCGCTTCTCCACCCGCGCCGAGTCCCGCTGGTTCACCGCCAACGGCTGGTCCACGGTCGGCATGACCGGCCACCCCGAGGCCGTGCTCGCCCGCGAACTCGCCCTCTGCTACACCTCGCTGAACCTCGTCACCGACCTGGACGCGGGCGTCGACAGCGGCGAGGGCGTCACCCACGCCGAGGTCCTGGAGGTCTTCGGCCGCAACGTCGACCGCCTCCGCACCGTCCTGTTCGCCGCCCTCGAAGCCCTCCCCGAGCGCCGCTCCTGCCCCTGCCCGCACGCACTCGACGGCTTCACCCCCGACCTCCCGGGCCTGGCGGAGGACTGACCCGGTGGGTGTCCCACCCGGCGGGTCAGTCAGGAGCCCGAGGGTGCCGCCGCCCAGCCCTGGAGGGTCGGCAGCACCGCCTCCGCGATCCGGCGCAGGGCCGTGTCGTCCTCGGTCGTGGCGTCCCGGCGCCAGTACGACAGGTCGAACGAACCGCCGCTCCCGTCGGCACCCTTGGCCACGACGAGGTGGCGACTGTAGCCGCCGGGCCCCGGGGTGCCGGACGGCCCGGCCCCGCCGATGGTGCGCATCCGGTAGGCGCTGACGGGGTGGCCCAGCACCGGTGCCTGGGCGCGCGGCAGGTCGGAGAAGATCAGGAAGTCCTTGGGAGCCAGGTCCGGGTGATCGGTCACGCTCACCTGGACGCTTCCGATCTGCACCTGTGCGGTGGCGACGGGCGGCTCCTTCCCGTCGCCGTCCAGCCGCAGGGCGAGGTGCGACCCGGCGAGGGACACGTGCCCGCCGGGGACACCGGCGAGATCCGGCAGGTCGGGGCGGTTCAGCGCGGCGCACAGCGCGGGGTACCCGGGCGCGTCGTCGGACTGCGGCGGCGCGCACCTCGCGTTCCCGCTACCGTCCGTGCCCGTGTCCGTGTCCGCGTCCATGGCGCGCCGGTCGTCGAGCACCGCCAGCACGGCGCCGGCCACCAGCAGCGCCAGCAGCACCACCACGCCGGTCGCCGCCCGGCGGCCACTGCCCCGGACGACCTCCGCCCGCGGGCGCGGGGACCTGACGTCGGGCGCGTCGGTCACGTCGGGCGTCCCGGGTCTGCTGCGCACATCATGATCGTTCACGCGCGGACTTTACCGTGTCGCTCGGGCACGAAGTCTCTCTCCCCCGGCCCACCGGCACAGCTCCCGGAGAAGGCCCGGCGGACCGAGCACTACGCCCGCCTGGACCGGCGCGGCGCGACGACGTTCGGGTGTTCGTCCGTCGGGGGACGCACGACGCCGCTGGTCACCTGACCGTCCTGTGGGGTGGTCGGGTGCAGCGGCGTTGTTGTGGTGCGCCCCCTGTGCGGGGGTGGGGGTGTTACTTGGTGAGGCCGGCCTTGACGGAGCAGACGGGCCAGGCGCCGGGGCCCTGGGCGGCGAGGACCTTCTCGCCGATGGTGATCTGCTGGGCCTTGGTGGCCTGGTGGGCCTGGGGGGCGTAGGCGGTGCCGCCGAAGGCGGCCCAGGTGGAGCTGGTGAACTGGAGGCCGCCGTAGAAGCCGTTGCCGGAGTCGATGGCCCAGTTGCCGGTGGCCTCGCAGGCGGCGACCTTGTCCCAGACGCCGGCGGGGGCGGCGGAGGCGGCGTTGGCCGTGACGAGGCCGGCCACCGGCAGGGCGGTGAGGGCCCCGGCCATCAGTGCCGTCCGGACGCGGTTGCGGCGCTTGGTGGCGGTGGTGGCGGTGGCGGTCTCGTTACGGAAGGTCATGGGGTTCCTTTCGGAGGGGGTGCGGGCGTGCGGAACCAGGCCCCGGGGGGCCGGCGGTTCTTGAGGGGGTGCTCGCGTGGTCGGTCACCACGTGCTCCGGGCGGTGCGGCCCGGTGGGCTGTGCGGTGCAACGGGTTCGAAGCTACGGGTGGTTCGGGGCGGGTTTCAAGGATTCAGAGGTCTAGCGAGGTCAGGGGTGGGTTACCGGCCGTAATGATCACCAGAATGGGGTGATTTGAAGGCAAATGCCCCGATTTTCAAGATCGAATATGGCCCGAAGGTGGCCCGCACCACACCCCATGCCCTGTGAGCCCGCGCACACCGTCGACATTCCGTAACCACCCCCCGCCCCGCCCGTGACGGAGCCACCCCCACCCGGGTGGCCCCCACCACAGCCCTCACCCCCGGTGCGGAGCCCGTCGCCCTCCGCCCGTCGCCCTCCGCCCGCCGCCGACGTCATCCGCAGTCGGGGCCGGGCGTGCCCGTGGCCGAGTGGGAGGGGTTCCAGAGGCGGTCGGCCTCGCCGCGGGCGAGGTGGTCCTCGTAGATCCGCACCTTGGCCCGCATCACGTCCAGCGTGCCCCGCAGTTCCCGGACCTGTGCCTCCACGCGGTCCTGGTGATGGCGGAGCAGGGCGAGCCGCTGGTGTTCATTGCCCGGGCCCTGGCGGGCCAGCTCGATGTACTGGCGGATCTCCGCCAGGGGCATGCCGGAGGAACGCAGCCTGGTGCAGATCGCCAGCCACTCCAGATCCTCCTCGTGGTAGACCCGGCGGCCGTTGGACAGGCGGCGCACCGGGTTGGCGAACAGGCCCTCCCGCTCGTAGAAGCGCAGCGCGTGCACGCTGAGCCCGCTGCGCTGCGCCACCTCGCCGATGCTCAGGTCCATGGACGCCCCCCCTCGTACCGCTGTTGATCTAGACCCGACTCTAGGACCTAGCGTCGGGTCGTCGGCCCATCGGCTGTTGGTCGTTGACCCAACAGCTATTGGCCATCGGACCAACGGTCATTGGCCATCCACTCAATAGTTGTTGGGCGTCAACCCAACAGAACGGGGAGAAGTATGAGCATCTGGTTCGTCACCGGCGCGTCGCGCGGGCTCGGCGCGGCGATCGTCCGCGAGGCGCTGGGCCGGGGGCACGGTGTGATCGCCACCGCGAGGGAAGCGTCGGCGGTGGTCGAGGCGTACCCGGACGCGCCGGACGGCCTGCTGGCGGTGGACGCGGACGTGACCGAGCCGGCGCAACTCGCGGTCGCGGTCGAGGCGGGCCTGGCCCGGTTCGGCCGGATCGACGTCGTCGTCAACAACGCCGGTTACGGCCTCGTCGGCGCCGTCGAGGAGACCTCGGACCGGGCCGTCCGGGACCTGTTCGACGTCAATGTGTTCGGCGTGCTCAACACCCTGCGGGCGACGCTGCCGACCCTGCGCCACCAGCGGTCCGGGCACGTCCTGAACATCGGCTCCGTCGGCGGCTTCGCCACCGCGCCGGCGGCGGGCCTGTACGGCGCGTCGAAGTTCGCCCTCGAAGGCATCTCGGAGGCCCTGCACGGTGAGCTGGCCCCGCTCGGGATCCGGGTGACGATCGTCGAGCCGGGCGGATTCCGCACCGACTTCCTCGGCGGCTCCAGCCTGCGGACCGAGCCGGCCTCGATCGCCGACTACACCGAGGGCGCGGGCCCGGTGCGCGAGGCGCTGGCCCGCTACGACGGCCACCAGCCGGGCGACCCGGTCAAGGCGGCCCGGGCCGTGGTCGACCTCGCCGACCTCGCCGAGCCGCCGTTGCGCCTCCAGTTGGGCGCGGACGCGGTCGAGCGCGTCGAGGCCAAGCTGGAGCTGGTGCGGCGCGAACTCGACCGGTGGCGGGACGTGGCGCTCTCGACCTCCTTCTGACGGCCGCCGTCCGGGCTCCGCGCGCCCCGCACCGGGCCCGGGACGGTGACAGCGGACCGCGCGTGCTCCTCGCGCGATCCGCTCCACCTCACCTGCCGGTCACCCCACCGGCGCTCGACCCCCGGGGCCTACCGGGCGTCAGCGGCAGAGGGCCGCGTCGACCGCGTCGGTCAGCCGCTTGCCGACGGCCGCGTCCGGGACCTCGGTGAGCGTGATGGTCGCGGCCCGGCCGTCCTCCGTGACGCCGCCCCGGGTCCGGAAGCCCGGGGAGGTGCCGCCGTGGCCCCAGACGAGGCCGCCGCAGGTCAGCGGCCTGCTCTGGATCCCCAGGCCGTAGCGGACCCCTTCGCCCAGGACCTCGGTGGGGACGGTGGTGCGCATCTGGGCGAGCTGGGCGGCGGGCAGCAGCCGGCCGCCCAGCAGCGCGCCGTAGAAGGCGTTGAGGTCGGTGTTGGTGGACACGACCGCCCCCGCCGCCCAGGCCATCGAGGAGTCCATCTCGGTGTAGTCGACCAGCGGCGCGTCCGGCGCGGTGCGCAGGTAGCCGTGCGGGTGGGGTTCGCGCAGGGCGGTCTCCCCGGCGGCCGGGACGTAGGTGTGGCGCAGGCCGATCCGGTCGATGACGCGCTTGGTCACCTCCTCGCCGTACGGGCGCCCGGTGACCTTCTGGATCAGCAGCCCGGCCACCAGGTAGTTGGTGTTGCTGTACGCCCAGCCGGTCCCGGCGGCGAACTGCGCCTTCTGCGCCAGGGCCCCGTCGAGGAGTTCGCGCGGCTCGAACCAGCGGTACTGGATGGTGGTGAAGTCGGCGAGCGCCGGGGCGGCCATGTAGTCGGGCAGGCCGCTGGTGTGCTGGAGCAGCTGGCGGACGGTGATGTTGCGGCCGTCGATGCCCTCGCCGCGCAGCAGGCCGGGCAGGTAGGTGTCCACGTTCGCGTCCAGGCCGATCTTGCCCTCGGCGACCAGTTGCAGGACGACGACGGCGACGAAGGCCTTGGTGTTGCTGCCGGCCCGGATCTGCCCGTCGACCGGGACCCCGGCCCCGGTGGCCAGGTTGCCGACGCCGGCGGTGTAGGTGCGGTTGCGGCCGTCACGGCCCTTGACGCTGGCGAGGGCGGCGGGCATTCCGTCGTCCTTCACCAGCGCGTCGAGGCGCTGCTGCACGACGTCGGGGCGCTGCCGCGCGGCGTCCGGTTGCGGTGCGGCGGCGGCCGGGGCCGGGGCGAAGGCGGTCAGGGCGAGCCCGGCGGTGGCCGCGGCCGTCATGGCGTACCGCACGAGGCGGATGCTGTGTGCCCTGCGCTGCGGGGCGTGGTGGTTCATCGGTACTCCACTGCTGGGAAGCGAAGGAAGAGAAGAGGGAAGGCGGGCAGTGCCCGGGGATCAGCGGCAGAGCGCCTCGTCGACCGCCTTGTCCACGTGCTTCGCGGTGTCGCCGTCCGGGATCGTGGTCACGGTGAAGTTCACGGCGCGGCCGTCCTCGGTGGTGCCGCCGGCGGTCTCGTAGCCCGGGATCGTGCCGCCGTGGCCCCAGGCGACACCGCCGCAGGAGAGCGGGCGGCTCACCAGGCCGAGTCCGTACCCGGCCCCGGCGCCGATCGCCTCGGCGGGGACGGTGGAGCGCATCTGGGCGAGCTGGGCGGCGGGCAGCAGTCGGCCGCCGAGCAGCGCGCCGTAGAACTTGGTGACGTCGGTGTTGGTCGAGACGATCGCGCCGGCCGCCCAGCCCCAGGACGGGTCCAGCTCCGTGTAGTCGCGCAGCGAGCCGTTCTCGGCGCGCTGGTAGCCCTTGGGGTGGGCCTCGTGGATCGTCATGTCCCCGGGGACGGGGAAGTAGGTGTGGCGCAGGCCGATCCGGTCGACGACGCGCTTGTTGATCTCCTCACCGAGCGGGCGGCCGGTGACCTTCTGGATGATCAGGCCCGCCAGCAGGTAGCCGGTGTTGTTGTACTCCCACTGGGTGCCGGGCGCGAAGTGGGCCTTCTGGGCCAGCGCGGCGTCCAGGAGTTCGCGCGGCTCGTAGTAGCGCTTGGGGGCGTTGAGGACGGCGTCGCGGTCCACGTACTCGGGCAGGCCGCTGGTGTGCTGGAGCAGCTGGCGGACGGTGATGTTGCGGCCGTCGATGCCCTCGCCGCGCACCAGTCCGGGCAGGTAGGTGTCCACGTTCGTGTCCAGGCCGATCTTGCCCTCGGCGACCAGCTGCAGGACCACGACGGCGGTGAACGCCTTGGTGTTGCTGCCGATCCGGACCTGCCCGTCCATCGGCACCTTGGCCTTGGTGGCCGCGTTGCCGATACCGGCGGTGTAGGTGCGGACGCGGCCGTCGCGGCCCTTGACGGTGGCGAGGGCGGCGGGCACGCCGTCCTCCTTGACCAGCGCGTCGAGGCGCTGCTGCACGGAGTCCGGCCGCGGGGCGGCGGAGGCCGTGCCCGGGGCCAGGACACCGGCCACCACGGCGGCGCCGACCACCGCGGTCACGGCCGCCGCCAGCCCGCGCCGACCGGCGCGGAGACGGGCCGGAAGGTGGTGCTGCGGTGCGTGCTGCGGTGCGTGCTCGTTCATGGGAAAGCCCCTCTGATCAGGGCGCCGGAGCTCTTCTCGGCGCCCTCCAAGAGGATCATTCGACGGACCGTCAATCCCTCGGCGTCGGGGACGAAACCGCACCGGGACCGTGCTCCGGGGCGGGGCCGGGCCCGGGACCGTACTCCCCGGGCCCCGGAGCCGACCTCTACGCCGGTGCCGCCCCGTGGAGCCGGGTGAGCAGGGCCGTCAGTTGCTTGCGCTCTTCCGGGGTGAGCGGCGCCAGCAGTTCGGCGTTGGCGGCTTCGGCGAGGGCGCCGCAGCGGGTGAGGACGGCGGCGCCCTCCGGGGTGACGGTGACGGCGTTCTTGCGGCGGTCGGAGGGGTGGGGGCTGCGCAGGACGAGGCCCTCGTGCTGGAGATGGTTGAGGATGCCGACCATGTCCTTGGGGTCGACGGACAGTCGGCGGCCCAGGTCGGCCTGGGTGACGGGCCCGTACTCGGCGGTCGCGGCGAGGACCGCGTGCTGCATGAGCTTCAGCCCCTCCGCGGCGATCGCGTCGGCGACCAACCCCCGTCCGCGCGCCGCGACCCGGCCGACGAGCCAGGTGGGCAGGGACTGGATGTGCTGGAGCGCCGAGGCCGGGGTCAGGTCCGGGGTCAGGTCCGAGGTCATGGGGCCAGCCTATCCAGAAAACCATTGGACATCCCAATGACTTCCGTCTTATCGTTGGGATATCCAATGAGTTCGAACGGGGGAGGTCCTGTGCTGCGCATTCGCCATGAGGTCGACGGTGGACCCGAGGTGCTGCTCGCCGAGGAGGTCGACCGGCCCGAGCCGGGGGCCGGGGAGGTCCTGGTCCGGGTCGAGGCGGTCGGGGTGACCCTGCCCACCGTGCGCAAGCTGCGGGGGAGCGGCGAGCCGGTCCCGCTCGGCGGCGAGGTCGCGGGGGAGGTCGTCGCACTGGGGGCGGGAGTCACCGACCTCGGCGTCGGGGACCGCGTCACCGGGCTGTGCTTCGCCGACGCCTACGCCGAGTTCGCGGTCCTGGGTGGCGCCATGGCGTCCCGCATCCCGGACGGCGCGACCTCCGTGGAGGCGGTCGCGCTGGTCCGCAGCGGGCTGGTCGCGCGCGGCGCCTACGAGGCCGCGCGCCCGGAGCCCGGCGAATCGGTCCTGGTCACAGCGGCTGCCAGCGCCGTCGGCACGCTCGCCCTCCAGTACGCCAGGGCCGGCGGGGCGGCCCGCGTCGTCGCCGCCGTCAGCAGTGCCGACAAGGCCGACTTCGTCCGCGGACTGGGCGCCGACGAGGTCGTGCACTACGGCGACTTGGGCGGCCCGTACGACGTGATTCTCGACGGCGTCGGCGGCAACCTGCTCGGCCCCGCCGTCCGGGCCCTGGCGACGGGCGGCCGACTGGTGGCCTTCAGCTCCGGCGGCGGCACGGTGGAGGCGTACGAACTGCTGCTCCGCGGCGCCTCGTTGATCGGCTTCCAGATGCGGGCCGTCGCCCTGGCCAGGCCCGAGCTGTACCGCCGCTGGCTGCGCGAACTCTGGCAACTGCGCGACGCGGGCACCCTGCGCCCCGCCGTGCACGAGGAGATCCCGCTCCGCGACGCCGCCCGGGCGCACGCCCTCATCGAGCGGCGCCGCAACCTCGGCAAGGTCGTCCTGGTCCCGTAGCCGCAGCCTCTCCGGTCGATCGCGCTCGTCGGGGAAAATGCGGTGGCGGAAGGGTCGTTCGCGGGCGAGCATGGCCCGCATGAACGATCAACCCGAGCGATGGACCCAGGCGACCGTCTATCCCGACATGTGGCTGAACCCCGACGACGACCCCCGTGACAACGAAGGTCCGGGCCCGGACGGGGAGTTGCCGACCCTGCGGGAGGCGATCACCAACTACCGGCTCACCCTGCGCCTCAAGTGCGACGGCCTGGACGCCGAGCAGCTCGCCCGCCGTTCGGTGCCGCCGTCGACGATGTCGCTGCTCGGCCTGGTCCGCCACCTCGCCGAGGTGGAGCGGGACTGGCACAACTGGATCACCGACGGCGAGCGGCTGCCCAAGCTCTACGGCGCACGGGACGCGGACTTCGACGGAGCCGTGGCCGAACAGGCCGTGGTGGACGCCGCGTTCGCCGACCTGGAGCGCGAACAGGATTCCCTGGACGCGGCGTTGGCCGTCCACTACGCGGACCTCGGTGCGCGCGTGGGCCGGGAGGGGCTGGCGGTCCGCGAGGTCATGCTGCACATCGTCGACGAGTACGCCCGCCACTGCGGCCACGCCGATCTCCTGCGCGAGTGCGTGGACGGGCGGGTCGGGCAGTAGTCGCTCCGGCGCGGGCGCGGGCCGTACCTGGCGGCGGCCGTCGGCCGGACGGGGACCTCCCGGGCGGACTGGGTCGACGCCCGGAGGTGGGGTGGTGCGGTACGGGGTGGGGACGGTCGGGCGGCGCGCTGTCGCGCTTCCGACGTGGCGGCCCCGGGTCAGCGACCGGCCGGACGATCGATTGTCCGGCCGGTTCGCTGGGTGCGGCGACAGGCCGCGGTGGTGCTCACCCGCCGAGGCGGGCGAGGAGCAGGCGTGCCCGCCGGGTCTTGGTCTCGGCGCGGTTCTTGAGGTTCATCGCGTGGGCGAGGCGGTGCTGCTCGGCCTCGCGCATCCGCTCGTTGATGATCGCGCGCGCGGTTTCGAGGTGGTAGGTCATGACAGTTGTTCCCCCTGCCGGTGGGTGGCCCGCCGATGGCTTAGGCATCGGCCCCAAGGCCCCCCTTGCACCTCTGATTCTACACCAATTTTCGAGACCTGCTCTCCATTTCGCAGCCGAGTCGGGCTGTTGTCCTGGTGTTTGAAGGTCTGTTGGTTGGTGAGCATTGGGTGTGCCGGATATGTCCGCCCGCCGTCCGGCGGTGAACGGGCGGGGGCTCCGCGCGAAGCCCCCGCCCGTTCATTGCTGCGTCCCAGGTCAGACGGCCTCGGTCGGCAGCCCGGTCCCGGCGGGCAGGTCGGTCTCGGTGGGCAGGCCGGCCTCCACCCAGTCCTGGATGCCCTCGCGGTACTTGCGGACGTCGGTGTAGCCGAGCGCGGTGAGCCGGTCGGCCACCTGGCCGCTGTTCGGGCAGGCCGGGTTGGAGCAGTAGGTGACGATCGCGGCGTCACGGTCGGGGAGCACGGTGGACGCCCGGCTGTCGAGCTCGGCCGCGATCAGCGCCACGGCGCCGGGAAGGTGCTGCTGGGCGTAGTAGTCGCCGCCGAGCGTGTCGACGACCGTCACGGCGCCGGCCTCGATCGCGGCTGCCAGTTCGTCGCGGGTGATGAGTGCGGTCATGCCGCCACCTCCAAGAGAATCGGACTACAGTCCTGTTATGGCCCACGACAGTACCGGACCGCAGTCCGCTTATGCAACGCCCCTGGAACTGCTGCGCACACCGCCCCCCAAGGAGCGCGCCGACGCGGCCCGCAACCGGATCGCGGTGCTGGACGCGGCCGCCAGGCTGTTCGCCGAACACGGCGTCGAAGCGGTCTCCATGGACCAGGTCGCCGCCGCCGCGGGCGTCGGCAAGGGCACGCTGTTCCGCCGGTTCGGCGACAAGTCGGGTCTGGCCGCCGCGCTGCTGGACACCCGCGAACGCGTCCTCCAGGAGGCCGTCCTGCACGGCCCGCCCCCACTCGGCCCCGGCGCGCCGGCCGACCAGCGCCTGGCCGCGTTCCTCAGCGCCTACCTCGACTACCTGCTGGAACACCTGGCCCTGGTCCGGATGTCCGAGACCGCCACCCCCGGTGCCCGCTACCGCATCGGCGCCTACCGCTTCTGGCACCGCCACGTCGCGATCCTGCTCGCCCCCACCACCCCCGACCCCGACCCCACGGCCCACGCCCTGCTCGCCGCCCTGGCCGCCGACCACGTCGCGGCCCTCCTGTCCGAACTCGGCGAACAGCGCATCCGGGCCGCCGTCCTCCGCCTCGCGGAGCGCGCGATGTGACGTCCCGGCCCGGTGGCTCCGCTGCCGGGCCGGGACGGCTCTCCCGGCCGGACCGTCAGCGGGCGCCCTCCACCGTGCGGACGGCGTCCGCCAGCCACTTCCGGTACCAGAGCGTGAAGGTCATCGGCTCCTGCCCAGCCCCGAGGAGCGGCTCAAGATCCCGGTCGTCCGCCCGGTCGTCGGACCAGATGCGACCGCGCTCGGGCCCGCTGACCACGAGCCACTGGCGATAGGCGCAGCCCAAGTGGGACAGGACGACGGCGCCCACGGTTCGCTCGGGGCTCCACAGCAGTGCCTCCCACCTCCTCTCCCACGCGCCCAGCGCCAGGCCGAAGCCTTCCGCCTCGTCGAAGTCCTCCCTCCGGGGGCACTCCTCCTGGAGAGCGTCGAGCAGGGCGGGATCGGGGCCCTGGACGGGGAAAGCCTCGGACAGGCGACCCGGGTCCAAGAGGTCCGCCCCGTCCCCTTCCCAGCTCCAGCGGTCGCCCGCGCGGCGAACCGGGAACAAGCCGTACCCCGGTCCCGCGCCACCGGCGCCGACCTCGATCAGGAAGGCCCGGTAGTCCTCGGGGAGCCGGATGCCCAGCTGTGTTTCCAGTTGGTCGACCTCACCTTCGTCGAGCGGGTCCTCCAGCGCGAACCCGTGTCCCCTGGAACCGAAGACGGCGGTGGCTCCCGGCGCCTTCGCCAGTTCCTGTATCTGCTCGCGGACGCCCGCCCAAGATCCAATACTCATGCCCGCAGGGTACGAGCCGGTTCCGACATCCGGTGCACCACCCGCACCGGTGGCACCGGGCGCGCCCCCGGTGCCGCCGCACTGTCACAGGACGGTCCCCGCTCGGTGAACGGAACCCGATCGCCGTTCCCAACTCCCCTTCACCACACCATCCTTGGGCTGTCGCCCGGACGCCACGACCCGTCCGGGCGAAGGCGGAACGCCGTCCCCGCAGCGTGCGGCGGGGAGCGTCCAGGTGCGAGTACAGGGGGACAGGTGGGAGCGGTCACGGTCATCGGCGCCGCCGCGGCGCAGAACGAATCCCGACCCGCGTGGATGGGGGCGGTGATCCGCGGCGGACAGCACGTCGCGGACGCGCTCGGCATCCCCGCCCATCTGACCACCATGGACCCGGACACCGCCTTCGGCGTGATCGCCATGCCGGTCCTGCTGGCACTCGTCCTCCTGGGCGTCCAGGCCGGGTCCATCGCGCGCGCCGTCACCTCGCGCGACTTCTGGGACGACACCGGCCGCCTGCTCGGCGTGGCGCAGCTGCTGCTGCTCGTGCTCGCCTACGCGTTCGGGGCGGGAGGGCAGTCCCGCTCGTTCGGCGCCGCCGTCGGGGACATCCTCTCCGGGCAGTTGCCGGACCTGCTGCCGATGGCCGTCGCGACCCAGTGGCTGCTGCTCTCCGTGCTCTGGCTGGTGGTCGGCGCGTCCGCCGGAGTCCGCCGCTCGGACCTGACCGCCCCGTTCGACGCCGTCCGCGGCATGGCCCTGATCGCCGTCTTCGTCGTGGCGTTCACCGCCGCCTGGATGACACCGCCCAGCGGCCCGGGCCCCGCCGGTCGGCTGCCCGCGGTGGTCGCGGTCGGCGCCGTCCTCCTCCTGTTCGGCTACCTCAGCGCCGTCAGCCGCGGCCACGAGCAACGGCCGGACATCCTGCGCCGACGCCGCGAGATCCTGGAACACAGCTTCCGCAGGCCCGGCGACGTGCCCGGGCACACCGCGCCGAACCGGCCCGAGGAGGCCCTCATCGCCGCCCTGCTCGCCCGGGGACAGGACCGGCCCGTGCCGCCGACGGGCAGCATCTGGCTGCCCGCCCCGGCCCTGGTGCTGCGGCTCTGCCTGCTCTGGGCCGCGCTGCTCGGCGTGCCCGCCGCCGCCGTCACCTGGATCTTCAGCACCGGACACTTCCCCCCGCCCGACCTCCCGGGCGTCCTGCGCGTCGAACTGGCCGTGCTGTCCGTGATGGTGCTGATGATGGTGTTCTCGTTCCGCCGCAACCTCGACGGCCGGATCCGGGTCTCCCCGGCCGTCCCCCGGCTGATCGACCTCAGCCTGCTGCTCTCGGTCGGCTGGCTGGGCCTGTCCGGCGCCTGGAGCTCCCCGGTGACCCTCGGCCCACTGCCGGCCTGGGTGGTGGCACTGGGTCCGCCGTTGGTGATCGCCTCGTTGGTGTTGCTGCTCGGCGTCCTCCCGCACCGGCGGCAGACTCCTCGGCTGCCCCTCGCCCTGGCCGTCGCCGTGGCCGCGGGGCCGTTCGTCCTGCCCCTGCGTGCGGCTCTCCAGCACCTGCTGGGCGGGGTCGTGCACGCGCTCGGGTAGGCCGGTTTGGCGTCGGTGGGCAACCTTCTTCGTGGAAAGGAGACTTCCGGCTCAGCTGGGTGCAGCGGCGGGCGTTCTCGGTACCGGGACAACCCTGCGGGTGCGGGGAGCAGGCGAGGTAGGCCATGATCTGAGCGTCCGTCACGGGACCAACCCCGCATGCGCGGGGAGCAGCCCCGGGCCTCCCTGGTGGCGCTGGCAGAGCTGGGACCAACCCCGCATGCGCGGGGAGCAGGGTAGGTGAGCTGCGGGTCTATCTGGCGACAGGGCGGAGTTTTGCAACTTTCAGAGATTCGGGCATTTCGGTCACCCTTGCAGGAGGGCTAAGCATCCGACTCACCCTATCCGGTTGAGCGCGCCGAGTCCTCGGCTGACCTGGACGGACCTGCCGTTCGCTCGTGGGCACGGGAGGGTCGTCCCGTGTCGCGATCCGACCGAGGTCAGGAAGGCCTGTCCGCCCCGGCCGTACGGCTCCTGGATGTGAGATTCCAAAGGGCCAGTGGTCGTGGCCGGCCGGCGCGGACGCTGTGCGACATACGGTGGAGCGATGACCTCGGGCTACTGGAACCACAACGTTCACTACCACCGGTTCGTGCTCGACGCCGTGCCGTCCGGTTGCCGTGCGGCATTGGACGTGGGATGTGGCGAGGGATTGCTGGTGCGCAAGCTGGCCCGGCAAGCCCGGTCGGTGACCGGTGTGGACAGCTCCGGCGAGATGATCCGTCTGGCTCGCGAACGCAGCGCGGGTCTGGCCGGAGTGACTTTCCTGGAGGCGGACTTCCTCGACAGCGCTTCGAGTGGTCCGCTTGCCGCAGGTGCATATGACTTCGTCAGTGCGGTAGCGGTAGTTCATCATGTCGACTTCGCACAGGCGGTCGAGGCCATGGTGCACCTGCTTGCGCCTGGTGGACGCCTGGTGATCATCGGCTTGGCCCGCAATCGGACGCCGCAGGACTGGATCATCAGCGGTGCGGGAGTCCCGGTCGCCCGGTTCAACGCCCGCCGTCACGGGGGCAAGACCGACCCGGACGGCATGCCCGTCCAGATGCCGACCATGGCCTGGGGCGAGGTTCGCAGGGAGGCGAGACGACTGCTGCCCGGGCACCATTTCCGCCGCCATCTGCTGTGGCGGTATTCGCTCGTCTGGAACAAGCCGGTCGGCGGGGCGAACAAGTCATGAGCCGACGCCCACCTTCACCACGTCTTCCCGTACCTGCCTCAGCAGCCCGGCTGCAACGAGCGGCTGCGGGGAGCAGAGTCGGTCACCCTTTCAGGTGGCCGCGCATCCGACCCACCCAATCCAATCCGGGCAGTCCGAGTGCCGGTCCGTCGTCGGCGATGCCGGCCGGGGCCCAGCCGTTTCTAGCGTGCCACCCCACGCCGGAGGAATGCTCCGTGCGCGTCCTGTCGCGCCCTGCCCACCCCGGAAGCACGGCTCCTAGCCTGTGAACGTCACGCCATGACGCTCCGTCATGGCCAGTGCCGACGAAAGGGAACCGCCTGTGCAACGCCGCCGAATCGTCGCCGCCGCCCTCACCGCCGCGCTCGCCCTCGGCACGGCCGGCCTGATCGCACCCCAGGCCACCGCCGCCGTTCCCGGCGGCTGCTCCTACGCCTCGTCGAGCTACCGCCCGGTGCTCAGCCAGGGTTCGACCGGCGCCGCCGTCAAGCAGGCCCAGTGCCTGACCAACGTCTGGGGCGGCGTCCCCAAACTCACCGTGGACGGCATCTTCGGCCCCTCGACCCGCACCAAGATCAGGTGGATCCAGGGCTGTCACGGCCTCTCCCGGGACGGCATCGTCGGCCCGGCCACCTGGGACGCCCTCTACAACCCCGTCCCCGACTGCTACAACCCCTACCCGGGCTAGCGAGCGACTTCCGGACCACGCCGACCAGTTGTTCCCACGGCTCCGGAACGGCTCGCTGACACATGTGACGCAACGGCACCACCCGGCGCCCCGGACCCGGCGTGCTCACCGCCGAGCCGCCGGGAAGCGCGACCTCCGGCAGGACGATCAGAGCGCCTCCGCGAGCAGTGTCCGCGCCATCGGGTTTACTCCTTGCCGTGGACAGCACCGCTCATCTCGACGTGATCGAAGACCTCTTGGCCCGGCCGGTGCCGGGCGACGTGCCCGGCCCGGAGGGTGGACCAGGAGTCCAGGGCTACCACCTGGTCGATCTCGCAACTGGCGAGCTGAACGATGTGATGGCCGCGCTGAGGTCGCGGTTCGGGCCGTCCAGAACCGTGGCCCTGGACGGGTTCATGGATCCGTCGCTCCGCCGTCTGCCGGGTCCCCCGCTGGCCGATGTCCTCGCGGACCGGGCCATCGAAATGTACGGGTGGAGTGTGGGACAGAGGTGGCTCAGCGTCGGCCTGTTCAAGGGCGTCGGTGGTGCCGCCCCGCGTCTGGCCGCTGTGGTGGCTCCAACCCCCGCAGGCCGGACGGGAGCCACTGTGCTGTCGTGGGCCGAGGAACTGGCGCTACTCACCGGTTGGCAAGGGCCCAGGCGGCCGGTCGACTGGGAGTCCGTGGAACGGAAGTTGGGCCTTCGCCTACCCCGGGACTACAAGCTGCTGGCCGAGACCTTCGGCGCGGGCATTTTCGACGACAACCTCGAACTCTGCGCGCCGGGCTCGAAGTACTTGGACCTCGAACTGATCACTGCCGACCCCACCGAGTTCGTTGGTCCCGCCCCTTCCAACAGGCCTGCGATCAGGCTCCTCCAGTGGGCCACGACCTCGGCCGAGCACTCGTTCTGCTGGATGGTGGAGGACCCGGACCCGGACGAGTGGCCGGTCTTTGCCCGCAGTGACAGTTGGGCGCCTTGGACGCGCTTTGGCTGCTCGTCGGCGGAGTTCGTCCACCGGATGCTGACTGACCCGCAGCATCCGTACTCCCTCGCCCGGCACTTCGATTCCCATTGGTTCACCCCCGCCGAACAAGCCGGGTAGGCATCGTGAGGACGGCGTGCCGGCCGGTGGCTCCGCCCGGCAGGGGAAGGGTGGTGTGCGCAAGTGCGACCGGCGCGACTTGCTGAGGTGTTGAAGGAGTCCGCGTCCTTAGTGACTGACCGCTGTTGACGGTGTGCCGGTCGGCGGCGGCCTGTGGAGGTGGGCCGTGTTCACCGGCGGAGTGCACCGCGAAGTCGTCGACGGGGAGCAACCTCGCATGTGCGGGGAGCAGCCGTCGCCGAAGTCGAGCAGCCCGATGGGGATGGGACCAGCCCCGCATGCGCGGGGAGCAGCGTTTCACCTGTTCACGAGGTGGGCGCGGACGGGGACCAACCCCGCATGCGCGGGGAGCAGCGTGAGGCCTACGCCAACGACCAGGGCAGCCCGGGATCAACCCCGCATGCGCGGGGAGCAGCCCGTCGGGCATTCAGGCTTTGGTGGCCACCAGGGACCAACCCCGCATGCGCGGGGAGCAGCCGCCGACCACCAGGTCGCCGCCCACCGCGGTGGGACCAACCCCGCATGCGCGGGGAGCAGATCGCCGATCTCCTCGGCCCGGTGGCCGACCTGGGACCAACCCCGCATGCGCGGGGAGCAGAGGTTGGCGTCGATGAGGTCGACGGTGTCGGCGGGACCAACCCCGCATGCGCGGGGAGCAGAGTCGGTGAGCTGCGGGTTTATCCGGCGACAGGGCGGAGTTTTGCAACTTCCAGAGATTCGGGCAATTCGGTCACCCTTGCTGGCGGACTATGCAGCCGGCCCACCATATCCAACCCGAGTAGTGCGAGTAACTCCGGCCGACCTGGACAGATCGGCCCTGCGCCCGGCGTGCACGGGGTGGGCTGCCCCGCGTTCTGACAGGGCCAGGGTCACGAAGGCGTGCCGGAGTATCGGCCCGTCAGATGGGCGATTTCGACAGGGAGCGGTTCGTAGTCCTCGGCGAGGGCATCTCCTTCGGCTTTGTCGCGACGGTTCGTTCAACACCTCGAACAGCGCCGCGTCACAGTACAGTTCGACCGGCCGGCGCCGCCCCGAACCGCCCCTCAGGACCGGAACGTACGCCGGTAGGCGTCAGGCGGCACACCGACGCTGCGGTGGAAGTGGCGCCGCAGGGTGGTGGCGGTGCCCATTCCTGTCGTCGCGGCGATGGTGTCGACGGTGGCGTCGGTCGTCTCCAACAGTTCCTGGGCGTGGCGGATGCGCTGGGTGTGGAGCCACTGCAGCGGCGTGGTGCCGGTGAGGTGCTTGAAGTGGCGGCCGAGGTGGCGTGAGCTCATGCGGGCCTGGCGGGCCAAGTCCTCCACGGTGAGCGGCTGGTCCAGTCGCTCCAGCGCCCAGGGGAAGAGCTCGTCCAGGGGGTGGTTGCCTGGGGCGGGAACGGGGGTGGCGATGAACTGGGCCTGGCCGCCGTCGCGGTGCGGCGGGACGACCAGGCGTCGGGCGATCCTGTTGGCGACGGCCGAACCGTGGTCGAGTCGGACCAGGTGCAGGCACAGGTCCATGGCGGCGGCCTTGCCCGCGGAGGTGAGGACGTCGCCGTTGTCTACGTAGAGGACGTCCGGATCGACGGCGGCTGCCGGGTGGCGCCGCGCCAACTCCGTTGTGTGGGCCCAGTGGGTGGTGGCGCGCCTGCCGTCGAGCAGTCCGGCCGCGCCCAGGACGAAGGCGCCCGTGCACAGTGAGGCCACGCGGGCGCCGGCCGCGTGGGCGGCGCGTACCGCCTCGACCAGTTCGGCGGGCGGTTCGCGGTCCGTGTCGGCCCAGCCGGGGACGATCACTGTGTCCGCGTGCGCGAGGTGGTCGAGTCCGTGGTCGGGTTCCAGGCGGAAGCGGCCGACGCTCACCGGCGCGTTCCCGCACAGGGAGAAGTCGTACCAGGGGTCCACGAGGTGGGTCAGGTCGGACCCGAAGACCTCGACGGCCACGGACAGTTCGTAGTGGAGCATGCCGTCGGTGACGGCCAGCGCGACAGCGGGCATGTCCGAAACTGTACGCAGCGTGTCGTTTCCGACGCTCGTCCGGGGTGCCGCCACAAGGACAGGATGTGGGTGTCGGGCCGCAGCGGACCGGCATCGCAGCAGGTGTTCGAGCGGACGGGGAGCAGTCTCATGGGGTCAGGTCAGCTGGTGGCGGTGTTCGGCGCGTATGGTCGCACCGGGCGGTTCGTGGTCGCGGAGCTGACCGCGCGCGGGTTCGTTCCGGTGCTGTCGGGGCGCAACGCGCGGGCTCTGGAGGAACTGGCCGACGAGCGCGGGTTGGAGGCCCGGGTGGCGTCGGTCGATGACCTCGCCTCGCTGGACCGGGCCCTGGCGGGAACGGTGGCGGTCATCAACTGCGCCGGGCCCTTCGCCTCGACCACCGGTCCCGTGATCGAGGCCGCGCTGCGCGCGGGGATCCCGTACCTGGACGTGGCCGCCGAACTGGAGGCCAACCTCGACACCTTCGCGAACTACCGCGAGCGGGCCCGGGAAGCGGGAGCGGTGATCGTCCCGGCCATGGCCTTCTTCGGCGGTCTCGGCGATCTGCTCGTCACCGCCGCGATGGGCGACTGGACCGAGGCCGACGAGGCGCACATCGCCTACGCGCTCAGCAGTTGGCACCCGACCGCCGGCACCCGGCTCTCGGGCGCCGTCTCCCGCGAGCGGCGCGGCGATCGCCGCCTGCGCTACAGCGGCGGACAGTGGGAGCACCGCACCGATGCCGCGCCCACCCTGGAGTGGGCCTTCCCGGAGCCGATGGGCCCGCGGCCGGTGATCGGGGAGTTCACGATGGCGGACGTCGTCACTGTCCCGCAGCACCTGTCCATCCCGGACGTGACCACCTACATGAACACCGAGGCGGTCCGGGACGTCGCCGCTCCCCACACGCCCGCCCCGACCGCCGCCGACGCGAGCGGGCGCTCGGACCAGACCTTCCTGGTCGACGTCGTCGTTCGCTCGGGCAACGCCGAAGCCCGGATCACGGCCGGCGGCCAGGACATCTACGCCGTCACCGCGCCCCTTGCCGTCGAGGCCCTCGAACGGGTGCTGACCGGCGCCACCAGGACCATCGGCGTCGCCTCCGCCGGCGAGATGTTCGACGCCCCGGACTTCCTGCGCGCGTTGGGCCCGCACATCGCGCTCGACCTGCATCCGGAGAAGCTGACGGCCTGATCTCAGCCGCCCGGTCGGCTGAGGGGCGTGCCCTCAGCGAGCCACGGCGACACAGGTAGCCCTCGTTCAAGGTTCGATTCCCTGCTGGACCATCGTTGCCCATAGGCGCGAACCGAGCCAGGTCCTGGAGTGCGGCGCCGGGCAGGCCGGGTAGGAGATCAACCCCGCATGCGCGGGGAGCAGGTTCCGCACCCGCCCTGTCCACGCATCACGCCGGGACCAACCCCGCACGTGCGGGGAGCAACTGCCGATCGCGCTGACCATGCTGGTAATGACGGGACCAACCCCGCATGCGCGGGGAGCAGGATTGGTCGGCGCCGTGGAATACACGGCGGCAGGGACCAACCCCGCATGCGCGGGGAGCAGCTGATCCCCGCCGCCCACTTGTTCACGGTGTTGGGACCAACCCCGCATGCGCGGGGAGCAGCCCTTGGGGTCGGCGTAGATGATCGCGATCCCGGGACCAACCCCGCATGCGCGGGGAGCAGAACCGGCCAGCCCGAAGGGCTTTCCAACCTCGGGGACCAACCCCGCATGCGCGGGGAGCAGTGGAGAACCACAAGCACGACGACGTCAAGGCGGGGACCAACCCCGCATGCGCGGGGAGCAGTCACCCCTCGGGGTGTCCCACCGGCCCGCTGCGGGACCAACCCCGCATGCGCGGGGAGCAGTCGCTGCCGAACTCGGCGGCCTGCTGGTCGCGGGGACCAACCCCGCATGCGCGGGGAGCAGAGTCGCTGAACTGCGGTTCTACCCCGCGCGGGGGCGGGATTCTGCAACTTCCCGAGGTTCGGGCATTTCGGTCACCCTTGCAGGCAGGCTGCGCATCCGGCCAACCCTATCCAACCCGAGCAGTCCGAGACCTCCGGCCGATCCCCTTGCCCCCGCACGTGCCGCGTCCCGCAACTTCGACGGCGGGTCCGATGGAGGCGGTTGCCTAGACCGCAGTGCGGCGGGCAAGGGGAAGCCGTGGTCGCATAGCGCCGCCACATCCCGCAGCGGTGTACGCGGGAGCGCGCAGCCGACTTCAACGGAACTGCCGCTGGCGGACCGGACGTTACCCGGACATGCTGAGCACGGTGAGCCTCACGGGAAGCCTGCTGTTTCCCGCTGCCCTGGTCGCGGCGTTCTTCGTCCTGGCCGCCGCGCGACAGTTCGTGCTGCGAGTCCAGCGGCCCGCATGGGTGCTTCAGCGTCTGCAGCAGCGCGACGACCTGGGCGAACGCGGGGTCGGGGCCACCGCGACCGAGGAGCTTCACGCGCTCCTCTATCCCGGCAAGAGAGTCCAACTGGAGCAGCGCCGGATCGAACTGGTCCTCCGCGACGACGAGAACGACGGCGCGCCTCGCAAGCCGGGATCGACCTCGATGCCGGCACCGCGACCATCCATCGGTTCCCGACCGGCGGCCCCAGCGTGCCGATCCGCAGGAAGTAGCCGAACCACGCCGCCAGGACCGGCGAGCGGTCGCGCTGGACGAGTGGATCCGAAATGCCCGATGGCGTCTGCCAGCTGGGAGGCATCATTGGGAGTCCAACCTTGAGGGAGTGCTGCCGGTGATACTCGACCGTGACCCCGTGTGCGACGAAGTGGATCTCACGGCGTCGGCAGAAGAGCTGAATCGTCTGGCGGATGCAGTGGCCGAGGGCGAGGGGCTGCTCAGCTCCACGGCGTCGAACAGCGACACCCTGACGGGGGTCGAGGTCAAGAGGACGCCCGGCCCCGGAGTCCTCATCCATCTTGACTCCGAGCGGCAGATCCTTGTGATCAGCGGTGATGTCGCGGGGAGGGCGGTGCTTGCGGACAATTTGCGCGGCATGGCCTCCGCCGAGGACGGAGGCCATCTCCACATCGACTACCACCCCGGGCACTTCTACCTTGCTGAAGGGTCTGTGCCGTTGGTGGTCAACAGTCCGCACGGAGGCATGCCGTCCCGGTGAGTGGGGCCGCTGCGATCAGTGATCGCAGGCGACCAGCGACCGGGTGGCCGGTGCACCGACCTTGTTGCGACTTGCTCGGCTGTTCGCAGCCTGGGCGGCGAGGCCGAACCGATCGGGACAGCGTGAGAGGAGCAGGAGATGTCGGGGGACAGTAGTGAGGACTGGCGCGGCACAAGGAGCGCCACAGAGCGGGTCGTCAACGAAGTCGCCCAGGGGCTCCGCACGCTGGAGAGCGGGACTGCCTGGTTCTCACTCCTCTCCCAGGAGGAGCGGAGGGCTGTCCTGCGGGAGGTCGCCGGCTACGCGATGCAGGCGCACATCACGGCCGCGGACGGGAGTGCGGGAGTGGCTCGGTCCGGTGTGAAGCCCACCGCGAACGCCTCCGTGATGATCTGTATGGATCCTCCTCGCTACGGGTTCGCAGCTCTCCCTGCCGAGGAACACGTCAAGGCGTTCCGTGTCCTGGTCTCGGTCTTTGCCGTCGCCGACACCCGGCGCAGACAGACAAGTTGCCAGGGCGGTTGCGGACACTCGTGGCACAACCTGCCTACCCCGGGCCGGCGGCCATAACGAGATCCGAAGTCGACCTCACCGACGGCGTCCGGGGGAGCAGGCCGGCAGTGGACCGGGCACCCGGAGTGTCAGCCCGAGCCGGTCGGGCTCGGAACGGCGTGATGGACTTGGCCGACGACGCGCCTCCCTGCCTGCGGCCGCTGGACGGGCCGGTGATCGGGTGCAACAGGAAGTGCGAGAGGAAGGCGCGACAGGAGGGTGCGGGGCATGGGAGAGGATCCACTCATCGCGGCGGTGCGGAGCGGGGACCACAACGCGGTCAGAATGCTGCTGGAGGACGGGGCGGATCCCAACGCCGTCGATGAGCAGGACGTGCCCGCGCTCTGCCTGGCCGTTGCCGCGTTCGACTCCTCGGTCGCCGACTACCTGGTGTCGGGTGGCGCCGATGCGGCCGTGTGAGGGCCTCTTCCGCGCTCGGGGTCAGCAGGTCGGCTGCGAGCTGACGGCTGAGACCTTCGGAGTTCGTCGCGGGAGCCCGGTGGAGTGGGAAGTCGGAGAGCCCGACTTCCCACTCCACCGCCGTTGCTGTCAGCCGGAAGGCTTCGCGAACGCCGGCCGCACGAGTGCGGCGAGCGGGGCCGGAGCCGCCGCCGCGAGGAGTGTGAACAGGAACCCGGACGGCACGTAGTGCGGAGTGGGGCACTTCGATGGCCTCGATCGGCTCGTTCCTCCCCGTCCAACCGGTATATCCGTTCGAACCGCCGGTGACCGACGGGCTCTGGCCGAGGTTTCTCGCGTGCGTCCGGTGGGCCAAGGTCCGCCCACCGTTGTCGACCGCTAGGAAGGGTCCGTGCAACCCGGGCCTGGCGCTCCACAGTCGCACGGGGTCCGGCGCTACACAGGGGCCGGACCCCGTTCGCGTTCCCCACCCCGGAAAGGAAGGTCCAAGAGCCGAGCCGCTTTGGGAGGAGGCGTTCACTGGGCTGGGGGTGCGGCAATTGGAGGGCCTGGCGCGGGAACGGGGGTGGTAACGATCCCGTCGGCGTAGGAACGTGGTGATTGCGACGCAAGATCCTCCGCGACTGCCATCACCCAGCTGCACAACCTCGTCCGAACCGCCTGAGCGGGTTGGACAACGTGTCGACCTGCTCGGTGCGCTTGAAGTCCGCGATGGTGCCGGACTCGTCGTCGGCTGTGTGCAAGTCGCTCGTCTCCACGTGGACGGCGCTCTGCTGAGTCGTCTCCCGAAGGGCTGCGAAGTCAGGAACCGGTTCGGCCCGTTGCCGACAGCATCCGTGGGGACCGGTGGTGTTTAGGCGCACCGCTCCATTGCTGAGGGGATCAAACCGGATGCACAGGAGCAGCGCTCTCGGGGATCAGCCCCGCATGCGCGGGAGCAGGGCCATGGACTTCCAAGTCGACCAGGACCGCAAGGGACCAACCCCGCATGCGCGGGGAGCAGCGAGCACCCGGACGCCGGCGGCCTGCCGCTCCACAGCGTGGCGCCGGGACCAACCCCGCATGCGCGGGGAGCAGGGCCTGGGTGCCCTTGCCCTCGTTGACCAGCCGGGACCAACCCCAGATGCGCGGGGAGCAGGGAGCACCTGGCGCCCCTGCGCGGTGCGCTCGGGGACCAACCCCGCATGCGCGGGGAGCAGCCCGCCCTGCACCCCCGGGACTCCCGGGGCCGGGGACCAACCCCGCATGCGCGGGGAGTAGGTCGGCATGGCACTGGTCCACCTCGGCTGCCAGGGACCAACCCCGCATGCGCGGGGAGCAGGCGTCAGTGACACGGCGGGGATACTCGTAGATGGGACCAACCCCGCATGCGCGGGGAGCAGCAGGCCCGGCCGGAACAGTTCCGCCCGGAACTCGGGACCAACCCCGCATGCGCGGGGAGCAGAGTCGCTGAACTGCGGTTCTATCCGGCGCGGGGGCGGGATTTTGCAACTTCCAGAGATTCGGGCATTTCGGTCATCCTTGCAGGCAGGCTGCGCACCCGGCCAACCCTATCCAACCCGAGCAGTGCGAGACCGTAGGCCGATCCACGTGCTCGCGCATGTGCCGCAGTGTTGCCAGCACGGCCTTGTTGCGTGCTCGGGCCGTCGCGGGAGCCGGGTGGAGTGGGAAGTCGGAGAGTCCGACTTCCCACTCCACCGCTGTTGCTGTCAGCCGGAAGACTCGCGAACGTCGGCTGCGTGAGTACGGCGAACAGGGCCAGCACCGCCGCCGCGAGGAGCGTGCGGATAGGAACCCGTACGGCACGTAGCGCGGAGTGGGAACTTCGACGACCTCGATTGGCTCGTTCCTCCCCGTCCAACTGGTGGATCCGTCCGAGCTGCTGATAACCGAAGGGATTCGGTCCAGGTCTCTCACATGCGCCCAGTGAGCCAAGGTTCGTCCACCGTTGTCGGCTGCGAGGTCGGTCCGCGGTGGCCGATCGGTCTTCGGCCTTGAGCTTCGCCGCATGGGGCGCGAGCGAGTCGTGAGCGTCGGAGGAAGCCTCGGCTGCCCCGGATCTGGGGCAGCCGAGAAGGGCGGTGAGAGCGGCGACCGAGGCCACCACCCTCAGGCCGGCGTGGACGACCGCGCAGGCGCGTTGCTCGTCGAGCGGGAACGGCGGCGAAGCGAGGCGACCGGGCTCTCCCAGATGCCGGAGCCGCCCGCGCCCCGGGGGCAGCCCTGTGCCTCGTCCCGGCCCCGCCCCGACGCGGCCGCGATTCGGAACATGGGCGTTGAGCTGGTAATCTTTCGCATGTCGCGAGGGAGTTGATTCCTCGCCAGGCGTCAGCGGTGCTACCAGAGCACGTCCTACTTTCAGTAGGAAGAGTCCGTGCAACCCGGGCCTGGCGCTCCACTGTCGGACGGGGTCCGGCGCCACACAGGCGCCGGACCCCGTCTGCGTTCCCCGCGCCGGAAGCGGTTGGACCAGTCCTCTCCATCCACGGCCCCGCCACTCACAGTTCGTCGGGCCCGAGGTTGGCCGGGACGGGGCCTCGGCGAGGCTTCCGCCTCGGCAGCCGACCCCGACCTCGGCGATCAGGTCGCCGGCTCCCTCGCACTCCAGGGTGCGCTGCACCGGTACGTGCCACTGCCGTTGCCACGGTCCGGGGCGATGACGACCGCCGGCCCGAGCATGTGGCCGACACTGGGTCGGAAGCCGAGTCGCCGCATGCTTTTGAGCAGATCCTCGGCCTTGGAACCAACCCCGCACGCGCGGGGAGCAGGCACGACGGCTGGCCTCGCCGCCCAGCGACTCGGGACTAAACCCCGCCTGCGCGGCGAGCAGGGGAGTCAACGAGTGGAGTTCCGCATCCGCATGGGATCAACCCCGCATGCGCGGGGAGCAGCTGGAGACCGAGGGCGCCACCCTCGACGTCGAGGGGCCAACCCCGCAGGCGCGAGGAGCAGGTGAGCTGGTAGTAGAAACCACCGACCCAGGCGGGACCAACCCCGCATGCGCGGGGAGCAGCCGATGAAGTTCGCCGGGACGTTGAACTGCTGGGGACCAACCCCGCATGCGCGGGGAGCAGCCGATGAAGTTCGCCGGGACGTTGAACTGCTGGGGACCAACCCCGCATGCGCGGGGAGCAGAGTCGGTGGGCTGCGGGTTTATCTGGCTGTAGGGCGGAGTTTTCCAACCTCCAGAGATTCGGGCATTTCGGTCGCCCTTGCAGGTGGGCTGCGCTTCTGGGCCACCCTATCCAACCCGGGCAATCCGAGTTCGTGGATCGATCTGAACTGATCTGGTCTCCGTCCGGTGGGCGCGGGTGGGTGTCCCGCGCCCCTACCCGGACGGGGTCAGGAAAGCGCGTCGGAGCGCCGGTTCGCCAGGCGGGCGATGTCGTCGGCGATGCTGGCCAGTGGGTCCACGGTGCCGATCGAGCGGAACCAGTCCCACAACTCAAGGGCATGGTAGAGCCGGTAGAGGTCCAGACGTTCCGCAGCATCGCCAGGGAGGGGTCCGTAACCCTCGAACAGGGCGGCGCGTTCGGGTGCGCCGCGGCCGAGGGAGTAGTAGTCGGTCTTGGCGAGGTCGATCAGGGGGTCTGCGGCGATCGCGTTCTCGACGTCGATGATGCCGGTCACGCGGGCCGCGGCCCCGGGGGCGACGAGGACGTTGCCCTCGTGGAGGTCGTTGTGGCAGAGGACGGCGGACCGGCAGTTGTCGAACAGGGCGCCGTCGCGCTCGATGCGCCGTGCGACCGCGTCGTGGAGTCGGTCGTCGCCGCCGAGGGTCTTGAACTCCGCGAGCTTCTTGGCGAACTGGTGCCGCATGTAACTGCCGTTGTCCGGGCGAGGGTCGAGGATGCGGTCGGTCAGGTATCCGTAGGCTTCCTGGCCGACCCGGTGGATCGTGGCGAGGGTGGCGCCCATCTGCCGGTAGAACGACGGGATTTGTGCCGCATCGAGATCGTTCGACGCCTCCGACAAGGGGCGTCCGTCCAGCAGGCTCAGGATGGTCACGGCCCGGCCGCCGGGTGCTCCGGTCGGCGTGTGGTGGAGCACTCGCGGTACCGGCAGGGAGCCGAGGCCGGCGAGGATCCGGTAGACGTGGACCTCCTTGGCCTGCTTCCACGCCCACTCCGGTGCGTACACCTTGAGGATCGCGTGGTGAGCGGGATCGGTGCAGCGGAGCTCGTACACCGTGCTCAACTGGCCGCCCGTGCGCGGCAGTACGTCGACCACCTCGGCTTCGGGGAACACCTCCCGCAAGAGCGGTTCGGCCCACGCGGTCCCTGGCGGCGACTGATCCGGCTGCGGCATGCGTCGACCCTAGGGACCGACGCGTCGCGCGGCAATCGAATTGCCGGCGAGTGGGTGGAGATTCCGGCACGAGCCTCGTCGCCACGATTGACCAGGAGCAAGTCGGCGCGGCGCACCCGCCATCACGGGCCGGTCGCGAGATGGCGGTTGCGCCGTGTTCAGGCCAGCGTTCAGGCCAGGGTTCAGGTCAGCCGGGTGGTGGCGTATGCCTCGATGGCGTCGCGCTGGTACGCGGCCAGGCCCGGGGTGATCGCCTCGTAGGCGGTGCGCCAGGAGTCGTTGTCCACGCAGGAGCGGCCGATGGCGCGGAACTCCTCGGCGGACACGGTGTGCAGTTCCACCAGGGCCCGGTACTGGGCGTCGATCTCGGCCTGAACGGGTTCGGCGTCGGCCGGAAGGCCGGCGGTCATGAGCTCGGCGAGCCGGATCATCTGTGCGGTGCGCTCGCGCTGTCCGGCCTCGACCTCGGTCGGGTCCATCGTGGCGGCCCGCTGGTTGGCCGCTTCGGCGAACTCCGGGAAGTCGCGCAGGCTGTCCTCGTACTGGGTGGGCTGGATGCCCTCGAAGAGGTTCTCCGGGCGGTTGATGGTCATGGGATTGCCGTCCTTCCTGGACTGCTCCAGTTCGGCGATCGTGCGGGAGACGGTGTCGGCGAGGGCATCGAGGCGGTCCCGTTCGGCGAGCAGCCGCTGGTGGTGGCTGCGGAGGGCATCCACCTCGTCGACCCGCGCCGCGAGGATCCGGTCGATCTCGGGCAGGCCGACGCCCAACGCCCGCAGTACGAGGATCTGCTGCAGCCGAAGAAGCTGGCGCTCCTCGTAGTAGCGGTGGCCGTTGGCGCCGAACCGGGCCGGAGGCAGGAGCCCGGTCTCGTCGTAGTGACGCAGCGTCCGCGCGGTGACGCCCGACATCCGGGCCACCTCTGAGATCGGCCAGTCCATCACGACTCCTGCACGTGTGTCGCCGGGCCGGTCTCTCCGGCCCTGGCTATGACCGTAGGAGCTGCCGCAGCGGCAACTTCAACCCCGGGGTCCACATCCCCGGCAATCGAACAGGCGCGGTCTGCATCCCGAGTCCGGTGGAGGCAGCGCAAGGTCGAACGGGGTGGTCGGCAGCGGATCGGGGTGATCCGCTGCCGGCCGAGAGCTCGGGGTTATTCGGCGGGGGTGCCGTGGAGGAGGAGGGGGAGGTGGGCGCCGCGGGTGAGGGCGTCGAGGGCGTGGGTGGTGCGGTGGTGGTGGTCGGGGTGCATGGTGTCGGCGAGTTGGGCGCGGTGGAGCCAGTGGACGGCCGTGACGGTGTGCGGGGGTCGGTGGCGGGCGACGGTGGATTCCTGGGCGGGGCTGAGGCGTCCGCCCCAGTGGACGAGGTGGAGGGCTTCGGGGAGGAGTCGGGTGGGGGTGTGGTCGGTGGCGAGGATCTTGCGCAGAGGCAGGACGAGGCCGGTCTGGGTGTCGGTGTGGCGGCGGGCGGCGTGGTGGGGCAGTTCGTTGGCCTCGGCGGGTCCGCCGGGCAGGACGAGGCCGGACTGGTGGGTGGTGCCGATGACGAGGAGGGCGCCGTCGCGGTTGAGGATCAGGGCGTGGTGGTGGTGGCGTCGGCGGGGCGGGGTGGTGAGGAGGGTCGGGAGGTGGTGCAGCACGGTGGGGCTCCTGGGGTGGTCAGTTCTCGGAGTCGGGGTTCTTGGGGGTGAGCCAGGTGAGGCAGGCGGGGAGTCCGGCGCTGATGCCGGTGGCGAGGATCAGGCCGAAGATGAGGAGTTGGGGTCCGAGGGGTCCGTCGTGGATGGGCCAGCAGACGAGGGCTGCGGCGAGGGCGCTGAGGGTGGGGACGACGAGGGCGGCGACGACGAGCCGGAGGGAGCGGTTCACGCCACGTCGGAGATGCGGGGCCGGCTGGGGTGCTGGACGGTGAGGAAGCGGGGGGTGGGCAGGGCCTGGATGCGGTTGGGCTTGGTGGTCCACTCGCAGCCGCCGGCCTCGTGGCGCAGGTAGACGAGCCCGGCGAGGGTGTCCATGTAGACGGCTTCGAGGGGCTTGCCGGAGGTGTCGAGGCGCGCGAGGTCGCGGACGACCTCCCCGACGGCGGGCTTGTACACGGGAATGCGGGGCTGCGAGGGCATGTTGGCTCCATTGGTTGCGCAGGGTCCCGGATCTCTCACGGGGTGTAGCCATCGTGCCCCCCCTGTGCTTACGATGGCCAGGGTCTGAACGTTGACCAATCGGGCGTGTGAAAGGTGCCGACGTTCATGGATGAGCCCGTAATTGACGAGATGTCATCCCCGGCTGTGCGCTTCGGCCAGGAACTTGCCAGGCTGCGGGAGGCGCGGGGCTGGTCGCAGGTCGGACTGGGGAAGCGCATGGGGTACTCCAACACCCTGATCTCGTACATCGAACGAGCGAAGCGTCCTCCAACAAAAAACTTCGCTGTTAAAGCCGACATGGTGTTCGAGACTGGAGGTACGTTCTACGAACTCTGGTGCAGGCATGCGAAAGAGGGTCTGTTGGAGGGCTTCGAGGAGTTCGCCGACGAGGAGACGAAGTGTCGGCGTGTGCGTGGATTTGCGCTGACCATCGTGAATGGCCTCTTTCAGGTCCAGGAGTATGCCGAGGCCTTGGCCTACGCAGCGGTCCTGCGTGGAGCAATCTCCCAGTCGGAGGCCGAGCAGCGAGTCGAGTTCGTGCTGGCCCGGCAGCGTGTGCTCGACCGGAAGAAGCCACCGCTGATCCATGTCGTGCTCGATGAGGACTGTCTCGTGCGTACGGTCGGCGGGCGGGCTGTCATGCTCAAGCAGCTCGACCGAATCGTGGAGTTGGCAGCTCGCTCCAACGTCACCATCCAGGTGGCGCCGTTCTCCTTGGGGGAGAATCTGCCGTTCACGATGCCGGTGACCCTGCTGGACCTCCAGGACGGGGCGGTCGTCGGCTACGCCGAATCGCATGCTCGCGGCCACCTTGAACGAAGGCGTGAAATCGTCTCGGTGTGGGAGAGGGAGTACGATCAGCTGGTGGTGGAAGCCCTGCCCAAGGCGGCATCCCTGGCACTGGTCCACAAGGCTCGAAGGGAGCTCACTCCATGAACCCGAACACGTCTGATGCGTCCTGGTTCAAGTCGTCGTACTCCAACAACGGCGGCGAGTGCGTGGAGGTTTCCGCGAGCTTCCCCGGCGCTGTCCCCGTCCGTGACTCCAAGGACCCCGAGGGCCCGGCCCTCGTCTTCCCGGCCGACGCTTGGCGTTCCTTCGTCGCCGGTGTGCAGGCGGGCGAGTTCGGCACCGTCTGACCTGAACTCACCATCGGCCCCGACCGGATTCCCGGTCGGGGCCGATGTGTTGAGGCGCCCGCGCTACCGTCGGTGATATGAACCCTGTGAGCTGGCGCAAGAGTTCCTACAGCCAAAACGGTGGCAACTGCGTCGAAGTCGCGCCCGCCGTCCCCGGTCTCGTCCCCGTCCGTGACTCCAAGGACCCCGAGGGCCCGGCCCTCGCCTTCCCCTCCGACGCCTGGAGCGCGTTCGTCGCCGCCATTCAGGCAGGCGAGTTCGGCGCGGTCTGACTGGATCCCGCCGTGGCCGTCGGCCGGATTTCCGGTTGAGTCCCATGTGTTGGGGAGTGGCGCTACCGTCGGTGCCATGACTCCTGTGAGCTGGCGCAAGAGTTCCTACAGCAACAACGGTGGCCAGTGCGTCGAGGTTGCACCCGACGTCCCCGGCCTCGTTCCTGTCCGTGACTCCAAGGACCCCTCCGGTTCTGTCCTCGTCTTCCCCTCCGATGCCTGGAGCGCGTTCGTGGCCGGTGTGCAGGCGGGGGAGTTCGGATCCGTCTGACCTGAACGGCCCGTGGACCTCGGAAAGATTCCCCTTCGGGGCACGGGAGCCGAGGTGGCCGCGCTACCGTCGATGGCATGAACCCTGTGAGCTGGCGCAAGAGTTCCTACAGCACCAACGGCGGCGAATGCGTCGAGGTCGCACCCGAGGTCCCCGGCCTCGTCCCGGTCCGTGATTCCAAGGACCCCTCCGGCCCGGCCCTGGCCTTCCCCTCCGATGCCTGGCGGTCGTTCGTCGCCGCCGTTCAAGCGGGCGAGTTCGGCACCGTCTGACGCGTCACAGGGCCGACACCGCCCGCCGATACGCCCCCGGCGGGGCGCCGAAGTGTCGCTTGAACGCCCTCGCGAACGCGAACTCCGAGGTGTAGCCGGCCTTCTCGGCCACGGCACCCAACGAATCGCCCGTCTCGCGCAGCATCCGCGCCGCGATCGCCATCCGCCACGTCGTCAGATAGCTCAACGGCGGCTCGCCGACCACCGCGGTGAACCGCCGGGCGAACGCCGCCCGCGACAGCCCGGCCCGGTTTCCCAGCAGCTCCACCGTCCACGGATGCGCGGGGTCGTCGTGGATCGCCTTCAACGCGGGCGCGATCAGCGGATCGTTCAGCGCCGACGCCCACCCCTGCGTCCGCTCCCTCGGCAACTCCGCGTACCAGGACCGCAGAATGTAGAGCAGCAGCAGATCGACGAGCGCCGTGACCACCGAGTCCGAACCCGGTTGCGGCCGGTGGATCTCGGAGCAGAGCTGGTCGACCGCCGAGCGCAGCGCCGGATGGCGACCTGGGCCGGCCGGGAGGTGGATGACCTCCGGGAGGTCGCCGAGCAGCGGATGCGGCCGGTCGATGTCGAGGTGGTAGGCCCCGCACACCAGGACGCTGCGAGTGCCGTCGCCCCCGACACCGAAGGACCCGATCGGCGAGGAGGTGTCGACGCGGTCCGGTTCGAAGGACACCGGCTCGCTCGCGACCGCGTCGCAGATGGCGTGATCGGTGCCGCGCCGCAGGAACACCACGTCACCGGGGCCCAGTTCGATCGGATCGCCGCCGACCGGGAGCAGAAAACAGCGCCCTTCGACCACGACGTGGAACCCGGCTCCCGCGATGGGCTGGAAGCGCACACCCCACGGCGCCCGAGCCTCGGTGCGGACGACGGACGGACGCCCGGTGCGCAGAGCGGCGAGTGTGTCGCTGAGGATGTCCATTCGCCCACCCTAGCGCGCCATTACCGAGACGATCGGACAGAGAATCGAGACTTCACGTCATTCACTGTCTCTAGGCGCGAGCCGTAGCGTCCTCGGCATGAACAACATGAACAGCACGGACAACACAGCGGACACCCAGCGCGTCGTCGTCATCGGCGGCACCTCCGGCGTCGGATTCGCCGTCGCGCAGGCAGCGGCGGCCCGGGGCTCGGACGTGGTCGTCGCCTCCAGCAATCAGGACCGGGTCGACCTGGCGGTGAAGAAGATCGGTGACCGGGCCGAGGGCATCGTGCTGGACGTCGCCGACGAGGCCGCGATCGTCGCCTTCTTCGACCGGGTCGGCGAGTTCGACCACCTCGTCTACACGGCGGGCGAGCCCCTGCTGCTGAAGCCGCTCGCCGACCTCGGCGCCGAGGAGTCGCGGGCGTTCTTCGAGCGCCGCTTCTGGGGTGCCCTGCTCGCCGCGAAGTACGCGACGCCGAAGCTCCGTTCCGGCGGTTCGATCACCCTCACCTCCGGCGCCTTCGCCACCCGGCCCGTCCCCGGCGCCCTGCTCGGCGCGAGCATCACCGCGGCCGTCGAGGGCGTGACGCGGGCCCTGGCCCTGGAACTCGCCCCGCTGAGGGTGAACGCCGTCCGCCTGGGCGCTATCCGCACCGAGCTCTGGGACAGCACCGTGCCGGATCCGGACGCCTTCCTCCAGGCGCAGGGCAGCGGCCTTCCCGTGCAGCGGGTCGGCACCGCCGAGGAGGCCGCGGCGGCCTACCTCTACCTCCTCGACAACGGTTACGCGACGGGCACCGTGCTCACCCTCGACGGGGGAGCGGCCCTGTCCTGACGTTCGTGGCTGTCGGACCGGTAGGCCAGGTCCGACAGCCACGGCCCGGCGTGCGGCCGCCGGCGCGCCACCACCCGGGGTCCTGTCACCCGAACGGCCGCTGCGCGTATCCGATGGCCGGGAAGCCGCGTTGGTATGGCACCGAGTGGCAGGGCGGTGCTCAACCGCTCCCGACGGCACCTGATCACGACAGCAGCAAAAGAGGGCGGCATGCTCCAGATCTCAGTCGAGCACTCCGAGATCGGCCCGGGTGAGGCCCACCGGTGGCACCTTGTCCCCCTGACCGGTGACGACGGGCCCGCCCCGCGTCGGATGACCGGCTACAACCAGGCGAAACATTTCACCGTTGCCCAGTACGCGCAGAGCGTCGACGACCCGATCCGGTCGTACGTCGCGGCGAGCTTCGAACTCACCGGCCAGGTGGACCTGGACGCTCTGGCGGCCGCGATGCTCCACCTGGTGCAGCGGCACGAGGTGCTGCGGGCGATCTACCAGCTGCTGGCGGGGGACCTCGGCTGCGAGGTCCTCACCCCGGACGAGGTGGCCCTCAAGCACGTCTACGGCGGCCCGTTGGAGACCACCGGGCAGGTCACCCGGCACCTCCAGGAGGCGTTCCAGGAGGTGGACACCCTCTCCTGGCCGCTGATCACGATGGGCGCGGTGGTGCGGCCCAGGTCCACCACCGTCTGGTTCTCCTGCGACCACCTGGTCACCGACGGGCTCTCCAGCGCGATCGCCATCAACGACATCGCGACGGCCTACCGGAGTCTGACCTCCGAAGCCGAAGCCGAAGCCGAAGCCGAAGCCGAAGCCGCGCCGCCGACCGCCCCCGCCACCGCCCCGGGTGCGGGGAGCTACCTGGAGTTCAGCCGCACCCAGCGCCGCGCCAATCGGGCGATGCGAGCCGACGATCCCCGGCTGGACCACTGGCGGGGCTTCCGCGACCGCAACGGCGGTCTCTTCCCGCGCTTCCCGCTCGACCTCGGCGTCCGGCCCGGGGAGCTGTACGCGCCGGTGGCCGGTACCGAACGACTGCTGGACGCCGATCGGATCGAGGAGTTCGGCGCCGTCTGCCGGGCGCTGGGCGGACGGCTGTCGATGGGGCTGCTGGCGAGCGTCGCCATCGCCCTCCGGGGGTTGGGCGGGCCGCCGGTGTACCGAGGACTGATGCCGTTCAACGAACGCGGCCGGGGTGACTACGCGGAGTCGATGGGGTGGTTCATCAACACCCTGCCGATCGAGTTCCCCGTCGGGCCGGAGGCCGGCCTCGGCGACGTGCTCGCCGACGCCCAGGACGCCTACGCCGAGGTGCAGGCCCATGCCGAGGTGCACTTCGTCAAGGCGTGGAAGCTGCTCGCCCCGGCCGAGTACGCGACGCTGCGCTACTGGCCCTACGCGGTGAACTTCTTCTCCTACATCGACTGCCGCAGGCTGCCCGGCGCGGACCGCCACCTCGCCCAGCAGGCCCGGATGCACGTATGGGTGTCCGGCTGCAACGGGATCCTGCACTGGCTGCACCGCACCGACGAGGGCCTGTTCGTCAACACCATCCACGCCGACACCCCGCAGGCCCGGGACGTCAACCGGGCGCTGCTGGACGGGATCGCCGGTGTGCTGACCGAGGCGCTCCCGACGTAGCGACCGAAGGACCTCAGGAGGCCTTGGTGGCCGCCGCGTTCGCGAGGGTGGTGTCGATCGCCTTCCGGGTCTGCTCCAGGCGCTTCAGGTCCGCCTGGACGGCCCGGTCCTGGTAGGCGGTCTCGACGGCGAACCAGATGCCGACGACGTTGTTCCGCTGCTTGCAGCCGATGTCGGCCGTCGCGGCGGCGATCTCGGGAGGGGTCGCCGTCGGCGAGGAGAACCAGCGCTCGTCGCCCACCGCGTCCACGGGGCTCGCGTACGTCTGCCCCTTCTCCTTCATGCAGCGGGACCAGGCGGCGAAGGCCGCCTGCACCCGCGCGTCGGCCATGGAGTCGGCGAAGCTCCTGCCGTTGATCTCCAGCGCCCCGGCGTCGTCCTGGAGGATTCCGCCGCCGCGGGTCAGGGTGTCGTCCGCCTCGCCGAGGCAGCCGCCGGGCGGGATCGCGAGGCCGTTGTGGGTGCGGCCGGCGGGCGCCGCCGGATCGGCGGGGGCGCCCCGGCCCTGGCCCAGGACGGCCTGCATCTCCGGTGCGGGGGGCTGCGGGGTGGCGGACTGCTGGGCCCGGTCCGCCGGCGCGCCCCAGTGGTAGCCCTGGACGGCCGCGCTCGCGGCGTCCGTGAGGTAGTACCGGCGGACCATCAGGTCCGGCTTGGTCCCGTTCGCCTCCGGCGCGTAGTCGAATCCGAAGCGCTTCATGCACGAGCCGATGAGCGCTGTCCTGGCGGTCTCGATCCGGCGGTCCTCGTCCGGGCTGATCAGGTACTGGGCGATGGGCAGGGCCCGGCCGTCGGCGGTGTCGAGGGTCGGGATCGCGTCGACCACCGGGGTGCCGCCGCCGGAGCCGGGCCCGCCTTCGGGTCGGCGGCCGCGCAGCCCGCGGCGGCGGCGCCCAGTGCGACCAGGGCGGCGATCACCGGCGCACCGACCGGGCGTATCGACCGTAGCGGCAGCCGTGCCGACCGCCGGACCGACCGCCGTACCGGCCGCAGTATCGACGCGGGGGCTGCACTGCGCATGGTGAACTCTTCTTCCAGCCGGAACAGGGGCGGTGCCGCGCGCCGAGGGCTGCGCGGCACCGCCGCCGAGGGAATCGCGGGCCGACCCGAGGTCAGCGGCAGGCCTCGAAGTAGTCGAAGCACTGCGAGGCGTTGTTATTCCGCAGCTGCGGGATCAGGTTGGCGCCGGTGCCGCGCTTGATGTACTGGCTGACGCCGTAGCCGCCGGGGCTGTAGTAGATCGTGACGCTGTAGTTCTGGTTCTTGTTGAAGACCGACGCCGCGTTGTTGCGGACGTACTGGCCGTTGCCGGCGCCGCCGCCGCCGAAGGTGTAGGTGGAGTTGACCTGGTAGGTCTCGTAGCCGCGGCTGCTGCCGTCGCCGTCGCCGAAGTAGGCGCCCTGGAAGTTGGGGCTGTAGTACAGGCAGGCGTCGTACGAGGCACAGCCGCCGCTGGACGCCGAGGCGGGCGCGGCGGTGGCGACGGCGAAGCCGAGGGCGGCTATGGAGAGCACCCCGGCGGCGACCCTGTTGCGGATCTTCATGGACAACCCCGTTTCGGTCGAGCGGTCGGAATGCCCCGCGATCCGGTGGAGAACCCCACCCGCCGCAGGCGTTGATCGTCAAGGGCAAAGGGAGTATCCGTGCTCCGGTGACTTACCGTCAAGCCGCCGATTCCGAAACCTTTTGACCCGCAGCGGCCGGTGCTCCGCTCCGGTCACCGGGCCGTCACGGAGTGCACAGCCCCCCCTGGTAGAACCGGTAGTGGGGCATCGAAGCCCTGATGGGGTGCCATGTGGCTTGCCCATGCCGTTCCACTCCCGGTGCGATGTGCAGGAATCCGTGATTCCCGGACGCGAGGGTTCGCCAACGAATCGTGATGTCCATTCATCCCGGCTCCAGCTCCCCGGGGTTCCACGGCGACGGCATTGTCGGACCCTGCGGCTAGGCTCCAGCTCCGACATTCACCGGGTTCGCACCGGGCGGGCGAACGACGAGAGGGCCATGGACGTGACGATCACCGCGGGGCAGCTCAACCGGGCCACCCTCGAACGGCAACTGCTGGTGCGACGGGAGGAGATCGGCATCACCGAGGCGGTGCGGCGGGTGGTCGCGCTCCAGGCGCAGCAGCCGGCCTCGCCCTACCTCGCGCTGTGGAACCGGGTGGCCGGTTTCGACCCCGCCGAGCTCGACCGGGCCTTCGCCGAGCTGGGGATCGTGCGCTCCACGCTGATGCGGATCACCCTGCACGCCGTGCACGTCGACGACTTCGCGACGTTCCGGGAGGCCGTCCATCCGTCGGTGCGGGGCGCCCGGCTGGGCGACGACCGGTTCACGGCCTCCGGTCTGACCGCCGCCGACGGGGACGCGCTGGTCGCGGACGTGCTCGACTTCGGCGACCGGACGCGCGCCGCCCCGGAGTTCGAGACCTGGCTCGCCGGGCGGATCGGTGCCGAGGCGGCGCCCCCGGCCTGGTGGGGGCTGCGGCAGGTGGCGCCGCTGCTGCGCGCGCCGGGAGAGGGGCTGTGGTCCTTCGGTCACCGGCTCTCCTACGTCGCCCCGCCGGTCCGGCCGGTGCTCGGCGACCCGGAGGTGTACGCGGCCTCGCTGCGCACGCTCGTGCGGCGCTACCTGGCCGGGTTCGGACCGGCCTCGGTGGCGGACGTGGCGCAGTTCGCGCTGGTGCAGCGGGGCCGGGCCAAGGAGGCCCTGCGGGTGCTGACGGCGGAGGGCGGGGTCGAGCGGCTGGCGGGGCCGGACGGCACGGAGCTGTTCGACCTCGCGGGGGCGACGCTGCCGGACGAGGACCTGCCGGTGCCGGCCCGGCTGATGGCGATGTGGGACAGCGTCCTGCTGGCCTACGCCGACCGGAGCCGGGTCATCCCGCCGGATTACCGCGCCCTGGTGATCAAGCGCAACGGCGATGTGCTGCCGACCCTGCTCGTGGACGGCCGGGTGGCCGGGGTGTGGCGCACGGTCGAGGGCGGCGTGGAGGCGACGGCGTTCCACCCGCTGCCGGACGCGGCGTGGGAGCAGCTCGGGGCCGAGGCCCGTTCGCTGACGGCGCTGCTCGCCGACCGTGAGCCGTACGTCTACCGCCGCTACGACCACTGGTGGAGCAAGCCGGGGGCCCGGCCGGACGGAGCGGAGGCGCGTCTGCTCCCCGTGGCCTGAGAAGGGGTCGGGAGGGCGGCCGCGGGACGCACGCGGTCAAGGAGAACGAGGCCCGACGAGGGCGAACGGCAGGCTCAGGCGACCGCCGCGGCGGTGGCGACCAGGGCGATCCACGCGAGGAGGGGGACGCCCAGGGTGACGGCGAGCGGCAGCGGCATCTGCAGCAGCAGGGAGCTGCCGATGAAGGCGAGGAGGCCGATCCCGGGTCCGGAGAGCAGGCCGGCGCCACTTTCGCGCGACCGGGCCAGGCCGTTCACGGTCAGGGCCGACCCCACGGTGATCAGGGCGGCCACCTCCAGGGCGGGCAGATGGGGGTCCCGGGGGTTGTCGCCGTGGTGCCCGCGGTAGGAGATCGCGACCGCTCGCGAGTGGAAAACGGTCACCTGCACGTTCGTACCGATCTGGACGTCGTCGTAGAAGTCCTCGTCCACGTAGTACGTGTCGGCCGGTGCCGTCTCGCGCGCCACGGTCAGCCGGTACTCGCCGTCGGTCTTCCGTGCCGTCACCCTGCCGCCCTCGTAGCGGTCGCAGTCCGCTCCCGGCGCGGCGGCCGTGTCGCAGACCGGTGCGGTCCGGTAGCCGTGCATCTCGTCGTGGGCGTCGAGGAACAGCCGGAAGCCGACCACGGTGACGGCCAGCCCCGCCAGGACGAGGGCCCCCTGGAGCAGGAGGGCACCCACCAGCAGGGCGGGCCGCCGGTAGCCGCCGGACGCTCCCGGGTCCCTCATCCACGTGTCCATCGCTGCCCCCACGATCGCGTCGCGCCCCGGGCGCCGTCCCGGTGCCCAGCGGGGATGATTCCAGGGCCGCCGGTCGACGGGGAGCAACCCGGCGTCCTTGTGACGCGGTTGTGGAAATCCGGAGGGCCGGGCGACACCTGCCGGTCGGCCCCTGGCCGCCATGACGACCTCGGGCCCGGCAGTCGGGCCGGGTCTGCCGAGCCCGATGAGCCCGGTGTCCCGGCGCCGCCGGTCCATCACTCCACGAAGCCGATCAATTGCCCGATGCCCGATGATTTCCGAGCCGCCCCGCCCGCCGCGCGGAGCGGAAAGTCGGCGCGGCCGGCGGGGCGGGGTGCCGCGAAAATGACACCCAGTCACCGAAGGATCACATCATTCAGTGATTGAGGTGTACCTGCGGTTATTCGCGGACCAATTCCTACGGGCGCGGCACTGTGGCCGGTTCATCACGCTTCGCGTTCGCCCGGTACGGAATTCCGTAACGACGCCGGAACCACGCCGGAACGAGGCCCGGACCGGAGGGCGGAGCAGAAGCCGGAACGGAGCGCGGACCGGAAGCAGGATCAGACGTCGAGCGAGCTCTCGATGCGCTTGAGGCCGTGCCGGGCGAGCGCCAGGTTGGCGCGCGAGCGGTCCAGCGCCAGGTAGAGGAAGAGCGAGCCGTGGCTGCTCGCGAGCGGGCGGATCAGGTGGTACTGGCTGCCCAGGGTGATCAGGATGTCCTCGATGACGTCATCGATCGACAGCGCGGCCAGCGCCCGCACCTTGGCCCGCACGACCTCGGTGTTGACGGCCGCCGCGACCTCCAGGTCGAGCTCCTGCCCCCCGCCGAGGAAACCGAGTGACATACCGCTCTCGTAGTCGGCCACGGCGACGCCGATCGCGCCCTCGATGGCCATCGCGTCCTTGAGTGCGTTGTCAATGTTCATGCGCTGTTCGTCCTTTGCGTAACTGCGGGGCAGAACTCCCGTGTGCGGGAACAAAGTAGCAAGAAGTCCCCCGCGTCGACCCCGCCGCGGAAATGATGGAATAAAGTACGCTGCCAACAGTTCAGAACACGAAGGGGTACCGGTGCGCGCACTCGAAGCCTCCCTCTCCGATGTGCTCGGCTCCCCCGGCGTGGTCGGCGCCGTACTCGTCGACGCCGCCACCGGCCTCGCCTACGCGGCGGGCGGGGACCAGCGACTGCTCGGCCCCGGAGCCGAACTCGCCGAGCTGGCCGCCCTGATCGGCGACCGGCTGTGCGAGGCCGGGGCCGACGGGGAGCTGGAGAGCGTCGTCGTCACCAGCACCCTGCACCACGAGGTGGTCCAGGTGCTGCCCCGTCAGGGCGATCCGCTGCTGCTCGCCACGGTGCTGGACCGGTCGCGGGTCAACCTGGCCCTGGCGCTGCGCCAGACCGCCGACAGCGCTCGGGGCTTTGTGGCATGACCCCCGACACCCACCATGACGACCACGCCCGCGCCCACGCCCAGGCAGGCCCGCGTCCGGCCGCCCGCAATGTGCCCGCGCACCTGCTGGCACTGCGGGAGGAGGACTTCACCGGCTCGGTCGTCGTCTCCAGCGCGCCGGGCGGCACGATCCACCTGGAACACGGCCTGATCACGGCGATCGAGACCCCCGGCGCCCCGACCGCCGAGACCCTGCTGCTCAAGTCCGGGCGCGTCGGCCAGGAGGACTGGACGGCGGCGGAGACGGTCGCTTCCTCCGTCGGCGCCGGCGACCTGGGCGCGGCCCTGGTCGCCGGGGGCTCGATCGGCGCCGCCGAACTCGAAGCGGTCTGCGCCTCCGCCGTCTTCGACGGTGCCTTCGCCCTGGTGCTGAGCCCGCCCGGGGCCTGGGAGACCGTCGAAGGGGCCCCGCCCGCGGGGCTCGCGCTGCGGCCCGGGATCGAGCCGAAGCGGCTCTTCGAGGAGACCGCCCGCCGCACGGCCCTGCTGACCCGCGTCTGGGGCCCGCCCGGCGAACTGGCCCGCACCCGGATCCGGCCGGCCGCCGGGGTGTCCGGGGTCGGCGGCGTCGGCGGCGTCGGCGGGGGAGCGCTCCCCGGGCCCGCCGCGCCCCGGATACCGGCCCGCCACCGGGAGATCCTGGCCGCCGCGACCGGCCGCCGTACCGCGCGCGACATCGGCTTCGCGCTGGGGCGTGGTGTGTTCGCGGTGCTGCTCGACCTGGTCCGGATGGACGCCCGGCAGCTGCTCCACCGGGAACCGGCCGTTGCCGTCCCGATGGCGCCGAGCGTCGCTCCCCGGACAGCACCGGGCGAACCGCTTCCGGCCGACGGCGGGCAGCCCCTGCCGCGCCGCGTCCCCGGTGCACGGAACCCGGCGCACGGGCCCCGGACGGAGCGGGCGGGGGAGCCGTGACCAGGGGGCCGCGGCCACTCCCGGCGGTCCACCGCGCGCCGAACGTGCCGCCCGGGCCGACCGTGCCGAGCGCACCGAGCGCGCCGATCGCACCGAGCGCGCCGCAACGACAGAGCCAACCGACACGACCGTGACGACCGAGAAGAGCACACCATGAGCAGCCAGACGCCGACCGCCGTGCTGGTCGACGAGTTGAAGTCCCTCCGCGAGCGGGTCATGGGCATCTCGGAGAGCGTCGTCTCCACCGCCGACGGCCTGCTGGTGGCCGCCGACACGGCCGCCGTCCACCCCGAGTCGGCCGCCGCCCTGTCGGCCGCCATGCTCGGCCTCGGCCGCCGCACCGCCGCCGAGGTCGGCGTGGGCGGGCTGCGGGAGGTGGTCACCCGCTGCGACGGCGGCTACGTCGTGGTGCTGGCGATCGGGGACCGGGCGCTGCTGATGATCCTGGGTGACGAGGGCCTCGACCTCGCCGGACTGCACCGCGAGTCGCCCGCCACGGTCCGCCGGCTGGGCGAGCTGCTCGGGATGGTCCCGGTGGCCTGAGCCGCGGCCCTCCTTCCTCGCGCGCCACAGCTGCGGACGCGGTACGCCCGGCCGGAAGCATCCGGCCGGGCGTACCGCCGGCTGCGGCACCGGTGGGCTCGTGTCTCCAAGTGTCGTGAGTCCGGGACGGGTGAGCGGCGCGTCGGTCACTGTCCGGGCCCGGCGCAAGCTGCTCCTGGTGAGTCGTCGTCCCCGGCTCGGCGGCTACGACTCGGCGACGACGATGCAGAACGGCACCGCCGCGAGGAAGGCCCCGGTGGAGAGGTGGTCCAGCCAGCGTCCTGCCTCTTCCTCGGTGAGGTGTCCGGCGGCGACGGCACGCTGGGTGGTGCGCTCCAGCCCGAGGATCCTGTCGGCCTCCCGGGCGTCTCGGAACGCGGGGGTGATGGGGACGACCGCGGACACCGCGAATCCGGCGTCCGCTGCCAGCCGGGGGAGTTGCCTGCCGATGCGGGCGTTGCGGACGACCTTGTCCGCGACCTACCGGGTGCAGGCGCGCGAGAGGTCGCTGTCCGGGTGGTCGACGGCCAGGGTGTCCCAGTCCGGCTCGCCCATGACGAGCCGCCCGCCGGGTCGTAGCACGCGGTGGAACTCCCGGAGCGCTTGGGCCGGGTCGGCGACGTGTTGCAGTGTCCGGTCGGTGCGGGCGCGGTCGGCGGCGTGGTCCAGCAGCGGCAGGGCATGGATGTCGCCGAGCAGTACCGTGACGGTCTGCCGGTCGGCGGCGCGCTCCCTGGCAGCCTCGATCGCGGCCGGGTCGCGGTCGGCGCCGATCACCGTTCCCGTCCCGGTGCCGGCCTCGGCGAGCGAGGTGAGATCGGCGCCGGGTCCGCGCTGCGGCGCGCGCGGGCCCGGCACCGCGAACTGCTGCGCCTGAGCGATGTTCGGCGGCAGGAGACCTCGTGATCCGGCGTCAGCCCCCGTGGACCACCTCCTGCTCCCACTCCCCGCGCGGCTGGGTGTGCAGCCGCCAGTAGTGCTCCGCGATGTCGTCCGGGTCGAAGGCGGTGCCGGGGGCGACCGCACCGGCCACCGTCACGCTGGCCGCGTGCACGCCCGCCGCGCCGTAGGTCTGGTCGAGCAGGGTGACGAGCGTGCGCACGCCCGCCTTGCCGAGGGACAGGCTGACGTACTCCGGCTTCGGCTCGGGCATGCCGCCGGTCACCAGGACGGTGCCCCGGCCGCGCTCCGCCATCCCCGGCGCGACGTGCGCGGCGGCGGTCAGCGCGCCGACCACGTTGACCGCCCAGGCGTCCAGTTGGTCGCGGGCGGAGGACTGCCCGACGGCGTCCGGCCGGATCAGCGCCGCGTTGTAGATCAGCGCGTCCGGCCGGCCCAGCTCCTCCGCGAGCCCGTCGAGCGCGGCCCGCAGCGCCTGTTCGTCCGTGCTGTCGGCGGTGCGGACGGCCGCCTTGCCCCCGGCCTGCCGCACGGCTTCGGCCACCGCCTCGGCCGTCGCCCCGCTCCGCGCGACCAGGCCGACCGGCAGGCCCTCCCGCGCGAACCGCAGCGCCACCGCCTGTCCGATCCCCGGCCCCGCTCCGACGATCACTGCTCCGGCCATGCCGACCTCCCCGTCCGTACGATCCTTGACACCGCCAACACCCCGGAGTCACAGGCGCATTCCCCCGCCCCGGGAGTTCACTCGTGCGAGTGGTCGGGCCCGGACCGGGAACCTTTCGGACCGCCGACGGCGCAGACGGGGACGTCGTCACGCCTGATGTCCACCGCTGTCCGCAGGTGTTGACCGTTGTCCGCAGATGTCCGGACCTGTCTGCTCCAGGGGTGGTCGAACGGTCCGTCCACACCCCCGGAACAGGCGTGGTACGAACCATCCTTGGCACCGAAACTCCCAGGTCGTGGCGCTCGGGCTTCGGGTTATAGTGCCCACGTCAAACGCCCGGGGGAGGGCCGACCGCAGGCTGCCGTGCCCGCGGCCGACCTGACAGGACCGCCCCGGGGAAGGACCCGAGACAGGAACCGACGACGTTGCCCCGAGAGCTGGTCGCCGCCACGGCCGCGACCCGGAGCCCAGCGCTCCGGGACCGGGTCGCGCCGTGCGGAGCCGCGGGCCGTCGCCGTCCGCTCCCTCCCGCGGCCTCCGGCCGGCCCGGCCGGCGGAGATCCTCGTTCCCCCTGACGCCGGCCTGAGCGCCCCGCCGGCGGATCCCGCCGCCGGTCCCACGCTCGCCGCTTCCCCGAGCGCCGTTCAGCGTCACCCCGGCACATGTCGCCCGAGCCCATGTCACCGAGCCCACGTCACCGACGACTCCGCGTCACCGACGACTCCGCGTCCCCCGGGCACCTCGTCGTCCCCCGGACGCCCGCCCCATCCCGAGAGGTCCGCCCCGCCCATGGCCGAGTCCCGCTTCAGCATCCTGTCGGAGAAGTTCGCCGCCGCTCCCGAGCGGTACTTCGGACGGCTGCGCGAGCACGCGCCGGTGCACCACGAACCGGCCCTCGATGCCTGGTTCCTCTCCCGCCACCGCGACGTCCGCCGGGTACTGACGGACCACGAGGCGTTCAGCACCGCGACGCTCCGGGTCCGCGCCGAGCCGGTGATGGGCGGTCCGGTGCTGGCACAGATGACGGGCGCGGAGCACACCGCGAAGCGGGGGATCGTCGTGCGGGCGTTCACCGGACCGGCGCTCCGGGAGCAGGTCCGCACCCTCCGCGCCAACGCGGTCGAACTCCTCGGACCCCTGCTCGCCCGGGGCCGGATGGACCTCGTCAACGACTTCGGCAAGCCGTTCGCCGTCCGCGCCGCGCTGGACGTCCTCGGCCTGGACCGCGAGGACTGGCGGCGGGTCGCCGAACGGATAGCAGGGGTCGGCGAGTTCGTCACCGCCGTCACCCTCAGCGAGGAACGTCGCCGGGTCTGCCTGGAACTCGCCGGGGAGCTGGAGGCCCAGCTCGCCCGGATCGTCGAACAGCGCCGCCGCCACCCCGGCGCCGACCTGATATCCACGCTCTGCACAACGGAGTTCGACGGTGTGGCGATGAGCACCCGCGAGGTGGTCGCGCTGATCGTCAACGTCCTGGTGGCCGCCGTCGAGCCCGCCGACAAGACCCTCGGTCTCCTCCTCAAGCACCTGATCGACCACCCCGAGCAGCTCGCGGACGTCCGCCGGGACCCGTCGCTGCTGTCCGCCGCCCTCGCCGAGACCCTGCGGTTCACCCCGCCCGTCCAACTGGTGCCCCGGCAGGCCGAGCGCGACACCGAGTTCGCCGGCACCCTCGTCCCGGCCGGTGCCACCGTCTTCTGCCTGATCGGCGCGGCCAACCGCGACCCCGAGGCCTTCACCGACCCGGACCGCTTCGACCTCCACCGCCCCGACCTGGCCGCCGCCCGCTCGTTCACCGCCGCCGCCCAGCACCTGGCCTTCGGCACCGGCCTGCACCAGTGCGTCGGCGCGGCCTTCGCCCGCGCGGAGATCGAGACGGTGGCCGCGCTGCTGCTGCCGCTGCTGGACGAGGTCCGCTTCACCCCCGGCTCCGGCTACCAGGAGGCCGGCCTCTACACCCGGGGACCCGTCGCGCTCTCCCTGGACTTCACCCCCGTCCGCATCCCGACGGCCTCGCCGCGCGTCCCGACCCCACCGGCCCCGCTGCAGGTCCCGACCCCGACGGCCCTCGCACAGCACCACTGATCCCCCGCCAGCCCCCTCCTGGAGGAAGACCGCGATGACCACGACCGACATCACCCGGGCACTGAACGACCTGCTGTTCGCCCCGGACCCCGACCTCCCGCTCGACGAAGCGGTGGCCCGGCACTTCACCCCCGACTACCGCCAGCGCACCAACGGCGTGTGGAGCGACCGGGCGGGCTTCGTCGAGCACATCGCCAAGCTGCGCTCCCTGCTCCGCGAGGGCCGGGTCGAGGTCCACGACGAACTCCGCGACGGCACCCGCTACGCCGACCGTCACACCGTCACCGTCACCAAGCACGACGGCCACACCTCCCGCATCGAGGTGTACCTCTTCGCCGAACTCGCCGCCGACGGCCGGTTCGAGCGCGTCGAGGAGACCACGCTGCTCCTCTCCGGCGACGAGGACGACCGCGACCTGGGCTCGATCAGGTGAGCCCGCTCGGACCGCACCACGACGACAGGACGCGGGGCCCCGACGCGGCGGCCGCGCCCCGGCGCCGGCACAGCAGGAACAGAAGGAGGGGAGCCGTCATATGGCCTCCGTCAAGCAGAGACTGAGCAGCGCGCGGGTCCAGGCCTTCGTCGGCCGCGACGAGGAGTTCGACGGCTTCGTCCGGGCGCTGGCCGGCGACCCGCAGGCGCCGTTCGCGTTCTACCTGGTCGGCCCCGGCGGCATCGGCAAGTCGACCCTGCTGCGCCGCCTCGCCGACCACGCCAGGTCGACCGGCCGGCTGCTGCTGGAACTCGACGGCCGCTTCGTCGGCCGCGACCCGGCCGACTTCGAACGCTCCGCCGCACCGTTCCTCGACATCCCCGGCACGGTCCTGTTCGTCGACTCCTTCGAGCATTGCCAGTGGCTGGAGAGCTGGCTGTGGCAGCGCTTCCTGCCCCGCGCGGCCGACGACACCCTGGTGGTACTGGCCGGACGCCTCGCCCCGCAGCCCCAGTGGACCGCCGACCCCGCCTGGTCCGGGCTGCTGCGGGTGCTCGAACTGGGACCGTTCTCCGAGACGCAGGCCCGCAGCCTGCTGAGCACCGCCCAGGTGCCGCCCCAACTGCGCGAACGCGTCCTGCGGTTCGCCGGCGGCAACCCGCTGGCGCTCTCCCTCGCGGCCGCGGCCAGGGAGGACGACTGGAGCCGCGAGGGCGTCTGGGCGCCCTCCGCCGACGTCCTGCGCACCCTGCTGTCCGGCCTGGTCGGCGAGGTGCCGACCGCCGCCCACCGCCGGGCCCTGGAAGTGGCGGCGCAGGCCTGGTCGACCTCCGAGGAACTGCTCGCCGCCGTCCTGCCCGACGAGGACGCCCACCCGCTCTTCGGGTGGCTCCGCGGACTGCCGTTCATGGAGTCCACCCACCGGGGCCTGCACCCGCACGACGCCGCCCGCGAGACCCTGGCCGCCGACCTGCGCTGGCGGGCCCCCAACGCCTTCGTCGAGATGCGCCGACGGCTGGCCGAGGAGTACCTGCGGCTGCTGCGCGAGGCCCCCGAGGAACAGGTCTGGACCGTCACCGACGAGCTCTTCCACCTCTTCAAGGACGGCGAACTGGTCGCCCGGCTGCGCACCTGGTCGCGCGAGGACGAGGTGCACGACCGGCCGCTGCACCCCGAGGACCTCGACACGGTGCTGCGGATGGCCACCGAGACCGAGGGACCGGAGTCCGCCGAACTGGTCCGCTACTGGGCCCGGCGCCAGCCGCAGGCCTTCAGCGTCTACCGGCTGGTGAGCACCGGCCGGGTGGTGGCGTTCACGGCCCGGCTCGCCCTGCCCGCCCCCGCCGACCCCGAGGACCTCGCCACCGACCCGGTGGTGGCCGCCGCCTGGGCGTACACCGAGGCCACCGCACCGGTGCGGCCCGGCGAGCACATCGGCGTCAGCCGGTTCACCGTCTACCCCGAGCGCTACCAGGTGCCCTCGCGCGTGATCGACCTCAGCTCCTCCCGGGCCCAGGCCGAGTCCGCCCGTGCCCGGGCCCGCGCCTACGGCTTCGCGGTCTGGCGCGACGCCGACACCTGGGCCGCCCGGGTCAGGGGCAGCCTCACCGACACCGGCGCCCGGCCCCGGGTCGGCGCGCACACCTACGGCGTGTTCGGCGTCGACTGGCGGCAACTGCCGGTCGAGACCTGGCTGCGCCACCTGATGACCTCGACGCCCGTGCCCGCCCAGGCCGGTCCGTCCGGGGTCTCCAGGACCGCGTTCGACCAGGCGGTGCGGGAGGCGTTCACGCACTGGCGCGACCCGGGCGCGTTCGCCGCCTGTGCCCTGCTGCGCACCCGGCTCGCGGCCGACCTGGACGAGCCGGTCGAGGAGCTGCGGGCGCTGCTGCGCCAGGCCGTGGACGACCTCGCGCAGGACCCGCGCGGCGCCCGCGCCCGCGAGGCCCTGACGGCGGGCTACTTCTCCGGCGCGCCGACCCAGGAGGGCGCCGCCCGTCGGCTGGGCCTGCCGTACGGGACGTACCGGCGGCATCTGCGGCAGGGGCTCGACCTGCTGTGCGAGGCGCTGTGGGAGCAGGAGCTGCACGGCTCGCGCTGACGGACGCGAACGCGGCCGCGGCCACGGGCCCCGCACCTCCGTGTGCGGGGCCCTGCGTCGTTCCGGGGGCGGGGGCAGGGGCAGGGGCAGGGGCAGGACGCAGGGGCAGGGGCAGGACGGTGGACAGCCGCGGACAGCGGTGGACAGTCCCCGGAGCCGCCGGGCCTGGCAACTGGACAGCGCCCGGTTCGAACCTGTGGCCATGAACGCTGCACCGACACCACAGGCACCAATACCCGAAGCCCCGGCCGCCGGCCGCCCCCGCTCCCCGGGAGCGGCCCTCGCGGCCCTCGCCGCGGCCCAGTTCACCGTCATGCTCGCCACCTCGATCGTCAATGTGGCGCTCCCGCAGATCCGGGCCGGGACCGGCCTCTCCGACGGTGCCGTCACCTGGGTGGTCAACGCCTACGGACTGGCGTTCGGGGCGCTGCTCCCGGCCGGCGGACGGGCGGCCGACCTGCTCGGCCGCCGCCGGGTGCTGGCCGCCGGGCTCGCGCTGTTCGCGGCGGCCTCACTGGCGGCCGGCCTGGCCACCGCCCCGGCGCCGCTGATCGCCGCCCGGGCCGTCCAGGGGCTCGCGGCGGCGGCGATCGCCCCGGCGGCGCTGGCCCTGGCGATGAGGCAGTTCCCCGGCGGGCCCGGGCGGGGCAGGGCGCTGGGCGTGTGGGGCGCGGTCTCCGGCGCCGGCGGGGCGGGCGGCGTCCTGCTCGGCGGAGTGCTCACCCAGGCCTGGGGCTGGCCGTGGATCTTCCACTCGGTCGCACTGGGCTCGGCGCTGGTGCTCGCGGCGGTGGTGGTCCTGGTGCCGCCGGAGGCCACCGGGCCGTCGCCCCTGTCGCTCCGCAAGACCGCCCCCGGGCAGCGGGTCGCAGGGGCCGGCGGAGGGTTCGACCTTCCCGGCACCGTGACCGTCACCCTCGCCCTGACCTGCCTGGTCTGGGGCCTGACCACCGCACGCGGCGCCGGCTGGGGCGACGTCGGAGTGCTCACCGCCCTGGCCGCCGCCCTCGTCCTCCTCGCCGCCTTCGTCGCGATCGAGCGCCGCCGCCCGGACGCGCTGATCCCGCCCGGGCTGCTCGCCACCGGCCGGGTGGCCGCCGGGAACGTGCTGATGGCGCTGCTGGGATCGGTCTGGATCGCGCTGTTCTTCTTCCTCCCGCTGTACCAGCAGCAGGTCCTCGGCTCCGGGCCGCTGGCCACCGGGGCGGGGCAACTCCCGCTCGCCGCCGCCAATACGGTCGGTGCCACGCTGGCGCCGCGACTGGCCCGGCGGGTCGGTCCGACCGCGACCGCGGTCGCCGCGCTGCTGACCGAGGCGCTCGGCCTGCTGTGGCTGTCCGGGATCGACGCCGACGGCGGCTACGTCACGGACATCCTCGGCCCGAGCCTGCTGGTCGGACTGGGCCTCGGCGTCGCGTTCGTCCAGCTCACCGCGCTCGCCGTGGACGGCGTCCCGGCACAACAGGCCGGGCTGGCAGGCGGGTTGGTGAACACCACCCGGCAGGTCGGCGGCGCGATCGGGCTCGCCGTCCTGACCACCCTGGCGGGCTCCGTGACCGGCGCCGCCGCCCACGGGTCCCACCTGGAGGCGCTGACGGCCGGCTATCGCGCGGCCTTCGCGGTCTCGGCCGCCGTCCTGACGGGCACCGCGGGCCTCGCGGTCCTGCTGGCCCGGTGTACCGGCCGGCGGAAGGCCGCCGCCGCGCCGGGCGCCGTCCGCACCGGACCCGCGGCCTGACGGCGCGCCGCCTTCGACCCCACCGACCACTCCGGTGTCCCGGACGGCCGGGACGACGAGCACTCCGTCCGGACCGGTGTCGGCGACGCCGACCGCAGCCGACCGATTCCCCTTCGAACCGTCACTTCCCGAGGAGCCCACCATGTCCCGTGTCACCCGCGTCGCGGTCCCGATGATCGCTGCGGCTGCCCTTCTCGGCGCCCCCGCGGTCACCGCCACCGCCGCGACCGCGTCGCACTCCGCGTCGCACACCGCGCCGTGCCCGCCGAGGATCGTCGCCGACTGGGTTCGCGCCTGGAACGGCGCCGACCCCCGGGCGCTCGGCGCCCTGTTCACCGCCCGCGGCGTCTACATCGACCTGGGCGTGGGTCTCGCCTTCCACGGCCGGGAGGAGATCTCGGGCTGGAAGGCCCGCGCCGACCGGCTGATCGACGGCGTCCACGTCACCGTGCGCGCTACGCGCCGCGACAGCGCCCGGATCACTGTCGACGCCGTCTACGCCGGTCACCTCAAGGGCGCGCCCGAGGCCTTCGCGGTGCCGATGACGACCCTGCTCGACCTCGACGGTCACGGTCGGATCGCCTCGGACCAGGACCACTACAGCCTGGCCGAGGTGCTAGCCCAGTCCGGCCTGCCCGCCGACTGGACCCCGCCCGCCACCTGATCGCGTCGCCCCGGGCCCACCCCGTTCCGCCCGGGCCCACGCCGTTCCACCCCGTTCCACCCCGGATCCAACGGCCGGCGGCACCTCCCCTGCCGCCGGCCGTTGCCGTTCCCGCTTCCCTGCGTCTTCCGGCTTCCCCGCGTCTTCCCGCACCTTCCCGCGCCACACAGACAAGAAATCTTTCCTTGACAATTTTTCTTGTCGGTACGACCCTTGAAGCATGTTGGACGTCGCCGTGATCGAAGATCCCGCCGCGGCCGAGGTGTCGCTGGACCCGATCCGGCGGCGTATCCTCGCCGCCCTCGCCGAACCGGGCTCGGCCGCCGCACTGGCCGCCCGCCTGGGGCTGGCGCGGCAGAAGGTCAACTACCACCTGAAGGAGCTGGAGCGGCACGGCCTGGTCGAACTCGCCGAGGAACGGCGTAAGGGCAACGTCACCGAACGGGTGTACCGGGCCACCGCCGCCTCCTACGTGATCTCGCCCGCCGTCCTGGCCGGCGTGAGCCCGGACCCGGCCCGCTCGCCGGACCAGCTGTCCGCCCGCTGGCTGCTGGCCCTCGGCTCCCGGCTGGTGCAGGAGGTCGGCACGCTGCTGACCGGCGCCGCCCGGGCGCAGCGGCGGGTCGCCAGCTTCGGCATCGACGCGGAGGTGCGGTTCGCCTCGGCGGCGGACCGCACGGCCTTCGCCGACGGTCTCGCCGAGGCGGTCGCCACCCTGGTCGCCCGCTACCACGACGAGTCCGCCCCCGGCGGGCGCAGTCACCGGGTGGTGGTCGGCCTGCACCAGATCCCCGCCGCCCCCGTCACCCCGGTGACCCCTGATGCCGCGGTGGCCCCCGCTTCCGACGCCGCCCCCGACGCCGCCCCCGTTTCCGACGCCGCCCCCGACGCCGGTCCTGGACAGGAGAACGCACGATGACCCACCCGTTCGAGATCGAGCTGGAGACGGTGCTGCCGGCGAGCCCGGACGAGGTCTGGGCGGCGATCGCCACCGGGCCGGGCATCGACTCCTGGTTCATGGGCCGCAACGAGCTGGACCCGCGCGAGGGCGGCACCGCCGCGATGGAGATCGGCGGCCACCGCGAGGACGCGCTGATCACCGCCTACGAGCCCGGCAAGCGCCTGGCCACCCGGACCGCCACCGCCGAGAACGGCCGCTTCATGGCCTTCGAGTACCTCGTCGAGGGCCGGGAGGGCTCCGCCACCGTGCTGCGCGTCGTCCACAGCGGACTGCTGGGCGACGACTGGGAGGACGAGTACGACGCGCTGCGGCGCGGCTGGCCGTTCCACCTCCACACGCTCGTCGAGTACCTCACCCACTTCCGGGGCCGTACCGGAGCGCCCGTCTTCGGTGTCGCGCCGGTGCCCGGCCGCCCGGCGGCGGAGCTCCGGGGCGTGCTGGCGGCCGCGCTCGCGCTGCCCTCCCCGCCCACCACCGGCACCCGGGTGGCGGCCCGTCCGGCGGGGCTCCCGCCGCTGGACGGCGAGGTGGTGTGGGCGGACGACGAGCGCTTCGCGATCCGCACCGCCGACGGCCTGTACGGCTTCCACCACAGCACCGGCCTGGTGCTGATGTTCCACCACCTCTTCGGGCCGGACACCGACGGCGCCGAGGCCGCCTGGCAGCAGTGGCTGACCGGCCTCCTCGCCTGATCCGCCCCCGGAACACTTCCCGCACCACCTCCCGCACCACCCCCCCCGCACCACCCCCCAGACACCTGCTCGACACCCCGCACGCCCGCACAAGCACCCCGAAGGAACCATCATGCGCACGCTGATCAGCACCGCCTTCGTCTCCCTCGACGGCGTCGTCGAGGCCCCGGGCGGCGAGTCCGGCTACCGCAACGCGGGCTGGACCTTCAAGGACATCGAGTTCCTCCCCGAGGCCTTCGAGATCAAGGGCCGGGAGCAGGAGGAGGCCACGGCGATGCTGCTGGGCCGGGTCAGCTACGAGGCCTTCAGCCCCGTCTGGCCGGACATGGCGGACTTCGCCCGCTACAAGACCCTGCCGAAGTACGTGGTCTCCACCACCCTCGCCGAGGGCGACCTGGTGTCGAACTGGGGCGAGACCGCCATCCTGCGCTCGCTCGACGAGGTCGCGGCCCTGAAGGAGACCGAGGGCGGCCCGATCATCGTCCACGGCAGCGCGTCCCTCAACCGGGACCTCTCCGACGCCGGCCTGATCGACCGCTACCACCTGCTGGTCTTCCCGCTGCTGCTCGGCGCCGGCAAGCGCCTCTTCAGCGAGACCGACAAGGACGCCCAGAAGCTGAAGCTGGTCGAGTACGCCGCTTACGCCAACGGCCTCCAGAAGCAGGTCTTCGACGTCGTCCGCTGACGCCCGATCCGCCTCCGTCCCTCGCGGTCACGGTTCGCGCAGCCCCCGCGCGGCCCGGGCGCCCGCCACCAGCTTGGTGACGGCGGCCCGGGCCTCGTCCTCCCGCCGCAGCGCGAGGACCGTCGGCACGGCCTCGTCCATCCACGCGCGGTCGCCGAGCAGAGCGGCCTCCCCGGCGTCGACGGTGACGCCGAGCAGGACGCCCAGGACCACCAGTCCCCGGGGCGCGTACGACAGGCCCCGGTGGTGGCTGAACCGGCCGGTCCAGTAGGTGTACGGGTGCCGGACCGTCGCCGTCAGGTGCGGACCGGTCAGCCCGAGCGGGGCCATCTGCCCGAGCGACAGCAGGGCCGTCCTCCGGGACCCCGTCCACCGGTGGGTCGTGACGGAGAGGCCGAGGCTCATGAAGCGGGACCACGGCACGACTTCGCCCACCCGTCCGTCCGCGTGCGGGACCATGCCCTCGGGGGCGAACTCCAGGTGTGTGCGGTCCCGGTGGTCGCCCAGCAGCCACCGCCCGTCGACCCGCACCAGCGGCACCGGCGCTCCCGGCAGGTGCCCCGGCCCGGCACCGTCCGGCCCGGCGCCGTCCGGCCCGGCGCCGCCCGGCCCGTGCCCGTCCGGCCCGTGCCCGTCCGGTCCTGGCCCGTTCGGGAGAGTGCGCACGCTTCCTCCTCGGGCCCGCCCGGCCCTGCCGCGGGCGGGCCTTGGCATGATGCGGGGATGAGTGATGATCAGATCAGCATATTCAGCACGGTCGTCCCGCTGGAGGAGTACACCCACACCGAGATCCTCGGCGACGGGCCGGACCCCTTCCAGGTGGCCGAGCACGGGATGGTCTGGCGGCCCAAGGACCTCCACTTCGGCATCCGCACCGAGCCGGACGGCCGGCTCGTCGCCCACACCGGACTGGTGATCCTGCCGGTGTCGATCGACGGGAACCCGACCGAACTCGTCGGCCTCGGCGGCGTGGCCGTCGCCGCCGACCTGCGCGGGCACGGCCTCGCCCGGACCGTGGTCGACGGCGCCCTCGCCCACGCCCGCACCCTCGGGCCGCGCCTCGCCGTCCTGTTCTGCCGCCCGGACAAGGCCGAGCTCTACACCCGCCTCGGCTGGCAGCCGCTGGCGGGTCCGGTGGAGGTCGAACAGCCCACCGGCCCGGCGGTGATGCCGCTGCGCACCATGTGGTTCCCGCTGCACGACGGCGCGCGGTGGCCCGGAGGCGCCCTCCGGTTGCACTCGTTGCCGATGTGACACGTGAAAGGCTCGTCCGATGAAGTTCGAATTCCAGGCAGAGCTCTGGATCTGGGAAGCCCGCCGCTCCGACAACTGGACCTTCGTCAGGCTGCCCGTCGAGCCCTCCGAGGAGATCCACGACCTGACCGCCGCCGGGCCTCGGCGCGGGTTCGGTGCACAACGGGTGCGGGTCACGATCGGCGCCAGCACCTGGCAGACCTCGATCTTCCCGGCCTCCGACGGTGCCTACGTGCTCCCGGTCAAACGCGCCGTCCGCAAGGCCGAGGACCTCGACGCCGGTGACAGCGCCACCGTCACCGTCGAACTCCTCGACCTCTGACGGCACGACACCCCCGCCGCCCCGCCCCGCGTTCCCTCACCACCCCGACAGCAGGACCAGCCCTGACCGGGAGGACCGGGTGGGGGGTGTACCTGGATACACCCCCGCCGGGCAGTTGGACGCAATGTCCGGCCGCCCGCGCCCCGGAAGAGTCGTCGTCGACGGAAGCACGCGAACGAGCGGACCGGAGGCGGACGACATGAGGACCCGAACCCGACAGGAACAGCCCGGGCAGGACCGGAAGGTGCGGTGGAAGGCCGAGACGGGGGTGTTCCTCGCCGTCGCCCTCCTCGGGGCCGGGGCACTGGGCGCGCTGCAGCCCGCCACCGGGGTGCCGGACGAGGTGCTGCAGCTGACCCAGTTCGGTCCCGCCGCAGGGGTGTTGGTGGTGGCCCTGCTGTGGCCGGGGCGGATCCGCGCCCGGCTGGCCGGGGCACTCCGCGCGCGGCGCGACACCGCCTGGGCGGGCCCCGGCCGCAGCCGCACCGGCCTCCCGTTGCTGCTCACCGCGCCGCTGATCATCGCCCTCGCCGCCGGCGCCTACGCGCTGCTGGACGGTGACGGGGACGCGCGGCTGACCGACCCCCGGTCCCTGGCCCACCCGTTCGCGCTGGTCGTGCTCGCCCAGCTGATCGGCGCCTGCGGCGAGGAGATCGGCTGGCGGTGCTGGCTGCAGCCGCTGCTGCGGACCCGGTTCGGGCCGCTCGCCGCCCCCGTCGCGGTGGGCCTGCTCTGGGGCGGCTGGCACGTCCAGGTGTTCGCCCAGCACCCCGCGTACGCGGCCGGGTTCCTGCTGGGCACGGTCGCGATGTCGGTGCTGCTCGGACTCGCCCTGGAGGGCGTGCGGACCCACCGGCTGCTGCTCGCCGGGGGCTTCCACACCCTGGTCAACCTCGGGATGCTGCTGACGATGGACGAGGAGGACGGGACGGTGCTGCCGATGGTGCTGTTCGGCGGCGCCTGCCTGCTGGCGGCCGTGCCGTGGGTGCTGCGGGCCCGGGGGTACGGCCACCGGGAGCCGTCGGTTGCGGCGGGTAGGATCCCGGCGGCGCCGCACGGGGCGCGCTGAGGTGACGGAACGACGGGCGGGCACGGCGGTGCGGCAGGACGGGGGAGCGGGCGGCACGGTGCGCGGCGATGCCGTGGCGCTGCTCCGCTGCCAGAAGCTCTCCTTCTACGCCTTCGCCGTGACCGCGGTCGGCGCCCTCGTGGTGGGTGTGCTGCTGCTGCTCCCGGTCGGCGTCGGCCGGCCGCTGCTGCCGGGCGCGGCCGCGCGCCTGCGCCGGCTGTCCGACCGCTACCGCTCCTGGGCGACCCGCTGGACCGGCACCCGGATCAGCCCGCCCGACCCGCTGCCGGAGGGGGAGGGCCGACAGCGGGCGGGCGCGGTCCTCGCCGACGAGAGCTTCTGGCAGGACGTCCGCTGGTCCTGGGTGGAGCCGTGGGTGGGCGGGCTGCTGGTCGCCGTCCCGCCGACGCTGGCCGGCTTCGGACTGTTCGGCGCGCTGCTCCAGCCCTTCGTGTGGCGCCTGCTCGGGCCGGACAACTGGTACGCCTTCGTGCTCGTCGACTCCACCCCCTCGATGCTGGCCGCCGCGGTGCTCGGTCTGCTGTTCGTCGCGGCCGCGCTGCGGATGGCGCCCGCGGTGCTCGGGCTGCACGCCCGGTGGACCCGGAGGGTCCTCGCCGCCCCGTACACCACCGAACTGGTCCGCCGGGTCGAGCACCTCACCGACACCCGGGCCGAGGCGCTGGACGCGCAGGCGGCCGAACTGCGGCGGATCGAGCGCGATCTGCACGACGGCGCGCAGGCCCGGCTGGTCGCCCTCGGCATGACGCTGGATGCCGCGACCCGGCTGCTGGACTCCGACCCGGACGCCGCCCGCGACCTGCTGCGCGAGGTGCGGGCGAGCTCGGCGCGGGCCCTCCAGGACCTCCGGGACCTCGTGCACGGCATCCACCCGCCGATCCTCACCGACCGGGGCCTCGGTGACGCCGTCCGCTCCCTCGCGCTGGACTGCTTCCTGGACACGCACGTCACCGTCGAACTGCCGGGGCGCTTCCCGGCGCCGGTCGAGGCGGCGGCCTACTTCGCGGTCGTCGAGCTGCTCGCCAACGCCGCCAAGCACGGCGGTGGCCGGGAGGTGACGATCCGGCTGGCGCACGCGGACGGGACGCTCACCGCCACCGTCGCGGACGACGGCCGCGGCGGAGCGGACCCCGGCGGGGGCAGCGGGCTGCGCGGGGTGGCGCGCCGGCTGAGTACCGTCGACGGAACCCTCGCCCTGCACAGCCCGCCGGGCGGCCCGACCACCGTGACCCTGGAGATACCGTGCGCGTCGTCCTCGCCGAAGACCTCTTCCTGCTCCGGGACGGGCTGATCCGGACGCTGCGGGAGCACGGCTTCGAGGTGGTCGCGGCCGTCGACAACGGCCCCGACCTGCGGCGGGCGCTGCGCGAGCAGGAGCCGGACGTCGCGGTGGTGGACGTCCGGCTGCCGCCGTCCTTCACCGACGAGGGGCTGCGGGCCGCGCTGGAGGCGCGCGGCGCCCGGCCGGGCCTGCCGGTGCTGGTCCTCTCCCAGTACGTGGACCGGCTGTACGCGCGGGAGCTGCTGGCCGACGGTCGGGGGGCGATCGGCTATCTGCTCAAGGACCGGGTCACCCGCACCGAGCAGTTCGTGGACGCGGTGCGGACGGTCGCGGGCGGCGGCACGGTGATGGACCCGCAGGTGATCGCGAAGCTGCTGGCGCGCGGCGACGCCCGGGGCAGCACCGCCGAACTGACGCCGCGCGAGCACGAGGTGCTGCGGCTGATGGCGGAGGGCCGCTCCAACGCGGCCATCACGCGCGCCCTGCACATCAGCGAGAGCGCCGTGGCCAAGCACACCGCGAGCATCTTCGCCAAGCTGCGGATCGAGTCCTCGGCCGACGACAACCGCCGGGTCCTCGCCGTCCTGGCCCATCTGGAACGCTGATCCGCGTGCGAGATACCGATGCACGCGGGAAACACCGATCCGCGTGCGCCACTTGACCTTCACACCGGTGTGAAGGTCGATGATGGCACCATGACGACCTTCGATCCCCGCGCCCTGCTCGAAGCCGCCCGCCTCGGTGTGCTGGCCACCATCAAGTCCGACGGGCGGCCCCAGTTGTCGCCGGTCATGCCGTTCTACGACCGCGCCGCCGAGCGGCTGTACGTCTCGGTGACCGAGGGCCGCGCCAAGACCGCCAATCTGCGCCGCGACCCGCGCGCCGCCCTGGAGGTGACCCGGGCCGACGGCCGGGCCTGGGCCACCGCCGAGGGGACCGTCACCCTGATCGGGCCGGGGAACGACCCGAAGGGCCCCGAGGTGGAGGCCCTGGTCGACTACTACCGCCGGGCGGCCGGCGAGCACCCGGACTGGGACGAGTACCGGGCCGTGATGGTCACCGACCGGAGGGTGCTGATGGTGCTGGCCGTCGACCACGTCTACGGCGAGCAGTTGGGCTGACCGACCCGGACGGGCCCCGCCACGCGGCGGGTGGGCCCCGTCACGTAACGGGGCCCCGCCACGTAGCGGCCGGGCCCCGTCACGCGGCGGCCGGCCGGGGAACCCGCCGCTCAGGCGCGGCCGGCCGCCCGCTGGGTGCGGCGGGCGAGGGAGTCGACGACCACGGCCGCGAGCAGCACCGCACCGGTGATCATGAACTGGATGGCGTTGCTCAGCCCCTGGATGTTCATCCCGGACTGGATCGAGCCGATCACCAGCGCACCGAGCAGCGCCGACCAGGTCGAACCGCGTCCGCCGAACAGGCTGGTGCCGCCGATGACGCCGGCCGCGATGGCGTTCATCAGCAGGTTGCCGCCGCCCGAGGTCTGGCTGGCCGACTGGATCTGCGCGGCCAGGAACAGACCGCCGACGGCCGCCATGGTGGAGCAGATGGTGAACACGCTGATCCGGATCCAGGCCACGTTGATACCGGCCCGCCGGGCGCCCTCGATGTTGCCGCCGAGCGCGAACACCTGCCGGCCGTAGGTGGTGCGCCGCAGGACGAAGTCCAGCACCACGATGAAGACCAGGAAGATCAGCAGGGCCAGCGGCAGGCCCTTGTACTGGTTGAGCGTGTAGGCGGCGAGGAAGGCGACCACCGCGATCGCCGCGGTGCGCAGCGCGATGTCCAGGACCGGGCGGGACGGCACCCCGGCGGCCTGGCGCCGCCGGGCGTCCAGCACCGAGGCGCCGAGGAACAGCAGCACGCCGATCGCGGCCGCCCCGTACGCGGCGGCCTGGGAGCCGTAGATGGTGCTGTAGAGCCGGGAGACGATGTCCTTGCCGGACAGGTTGACGGTGCCGCTGGCGCCCAGCACCTGGAGCATCAGGCCGTTCCAGCCGAGGTTGCCGGCCAGGGTGACGACGAAGGCCGGCACGCCGACCTTGGCGAAGAACACGCCCTGGATCAGGCCGACCACGGCGCCCCCGACCAGGGCGGAGAGCAGGGCCACCCACTGGTTGACGCCGTGGGTGACGTTCAGCACGGCGAAGATCGCCGCGCACAGTCCGCTGACCGAGCCGACCGAGAGGTCGATCTCGCCGAGCAGCAGCACGAACACCACGCCGATGGCGATCATGCCGGTGCCGACGATCTGCTGCGACAGGTTGGAGAGGTTCTGGGCGGACAGGAAGGAGCTGTTCAGGCTGCCGAAGACGGCCCAGATCACGATCAGCGCCAGCACCACCGGCAGCGAGCCCAGTTCGCCGCTGGTGACGCGGCGGCGGAACTCGCCCAGGTAGCCCTTGACGCCCTCCTGGCGCACGATCAGCCGCGGGTCGACGGCCGGGGTGGCCTCGGCGGCGACCGGCACGGGGGCGTTGACCCCGCCCGTCGGCATGCTGTCCTCGGGGAGGGGGGTGTGGCGGTGCTTGTCGCCGCCGGGGGTCTGCTCGGTCATGGGGAGCCCTCCGTGCCGCGGGCCTCCCGGCGGGTCACCGCGTTGTCCGTGGCGCCGGTGATGGCCGAGATGATCTCTTCCTGGCTGGTCCGGCGCTTGTCGAAGACGCCGTTGTTGCGGCCGAGCCGCAGCACCGCGACGGTGTCCGCGACGGCCATCACGTCGGCCATGTTGTGGCTGATCAGGATGACGCCGAGGCCCTGGTCGCGGAGCCGCTCGACCAGGTCGAGCACCTGGGCGGTCTGCTCCACGCCGAGGGCGGCGGTCGGCTCGTCGAGCATCACGACCTTCGGCGAGCCGATCAGCGCGCGGGCGATCGCCACCACCTGGCGCTGACCGCCGGAGAGCGAGGCGACCGGGATCCGCACGCTGGGGATGCGGATGGAGAGGGTGTCCAGCAGCGAGCGGGACCGCTTCTCCATCGCGACCTCGTCGAGGACGGCGAAGCGCCGGATCTCCCGGCCGAGGAAGAGGTTGCCGACGACATCGAGGTTGTCGCAGAGCGCCAGGTCCTGGTAGACCGTGGCGATGCCCAACTGCTGGGCGTCCTGCGGCCGGTGGACGCTGACCGGGCGGCCCTGCCACTCGATGGTGCCCTCGTCCGGCTGGTGCACCCCGGCGATGGACTTGACCAGGGTGGACTTGCCGGCGCCGTTGTCGCCGACCAGGGCGAGCACTTCGCCGGCGCGGACCTCCAGCTCGATGTCGGTGAGCGCCTGGACGGCGCCGAACCGCTTGGAGACCCCGCGCAGGGCCAGGACGGTCTCACCCGTCACGGTGACCAACTCCCTCGACCTCGACCGGGTTGGCGGGCACGGCTACTGGAGGCCCGCGGCCTTGCAGGCGTCCGCGTAGTCCGGGGTGCAGATCTGGGCCACGGTGTAGAGGCCGTCGGCCACCACGGTGGTCTTGATGTTGTCCTTGGTCAGCACGACCGGGGTGATCAGGTTGGCCGGGACCTGGTTGCCGCTGCCGTTGGTGACCGTGACCGGCACCAGCGCGGGGTCCAGCGGCTTGCCCTGGGCGAAGGTCACCGCCATCTGCGCCGCGATGTCGGTCTCCGGCTTGAACGGCTTGTAGATCGACATCGTCTGGGTGCCCGCCAGGATCCGCTGCACGCCGTCCAGCTGGGCGTCCTGGCCGGTGAGCGGCACGCTGAGGCCGGCCGCCTTGAGGGCGGTGGCGATGCCGGCGGCCATGCCGTCGTTGGCCGAGTAGACGCCGACCACATTGGGCCCGCCGATCGCGGTGATCGCGGCGGAGGCCTCCTGGTTGGCGTTGTTCGGGTCCCAGTTGGGGGTGTCGTACTCCTTGCCGATCTTCAGCTTGCCGTCGATCGCGCTGTGCGCGCCGGCCTTGAAGTCGGCCGCGTTGGGGTCGGTGGGCGAGCCGTTGATCATGATGATCGACCCGGAGCCGGCCTTGTCGCCGACGGCGGCGACCAGGGCCTCGCCCTGGAGCTGGCCGACCTTCTTGTTGTCGAAGGAGACGTAGGAGTCGACCGGTCCCTGCGCCAGGCGGTCGTAGGCGATCACCTTGACGCCCGCGTCGTGCGCCTTCTGGACGGAGGACTGGATCGACTTCGCGTCCACGGCGTCCAGGATCAGCACCTTGTCGCCCTTGGTGAGCGCGGTGTCGACCTGGGTCTGCTGGGTCGTGGCGTTCTCGTTCGCGTTGTAGTAGTCGATCTGCGCCTGCGGTGCCAGCTCCTTGATCTTCTGCTCGATCAGCGGCCGGTCGAACTGCTCGTAGCGGGTGGTCTTGGTCTCGGGCAGCAGCAGCCCGATCCGGACCGCGCCGACCGTGCTGCCGCCGCCGGCGGAACCGCTCGCGGAGCCGGACGAGCCGCCTCCGGAGGACTCCTTGGCGCTGCCGCACGAGGACAGCGCGAGACCGAGGGAAACCACTGCGGCGGCCGCGAGCGTGCGGCGAAGCCCGTTGTTCATGAGGATGCCTCTTCCGGTTGGACCCGCCCCGTTCTTCGGTCCCCCGCGTCCGAGTCTGCGAACTGCGGGCCGCCGCCACGATCGGAGCTGGGCCGAACGGGTAAGGCGGCCACCGGACCGACGGGGTGCTCGTACCCGTCGGCCGGTGACCGCCCTGCCCGTCCCCGGATCCTCAGCCGAAGTCGAGCGACCCCGTGCGGGTGCGCTTGAGCTCGAAGAACGCCTTGTGCCCGGCCAGCAGCCGGACGCCGTCGAAGACCTGGACGGCCTCCTCCCCGCGCGGGATCGCGTTCAGCACCGGCCCGAAGAAGGCGGTGCCGTCGACGTGGATGGTCGGGGTGCCGACCTCCTCGCCGACCGGGTCCATGCCCGCGTGGTGGCTGCGCCGCAGCGCCTCGTCCCACTCGGTGCCGTGCGCGGCCTCGGCGAGCTCCTCCGGCAGGCCGGCCTCGGCCAGCGCCTCGCGCAGCAGCTTGTCGTCGACCTCCCGGTCCTCGACGTGCAGCCGGGTGCCGAGCGCGGTGTAGAGGTCGCGCAGCACCCCGACGCCGTGCTGCTCGGCGGCGGCGACGCAGACCCGGACGGGGCCCCAGCCGGTGGTGAGGAGGCGCTCGTAGCGCTCGGGCAGGCCCTCGCGGCCCTCGTTGAGCACGGACAGGCTCATCACCCGGAACGTCAGGTCGAGGTCCCGGTGCTTCTCCACCTCCAGGATCCAGCGGGAGGTGATCCAGGCGAACGGGCAGATCGGGTCGAAGTAGAAGTCCACGGTGCTGGTCGCGGTACCGGCGGTACCGGCGGCACCGGGGGCACCGGCGGTACCGGAGTCGGCGTTGGCATTGGCGTTGGCATCGGTAGTGGCAGCTGTAGTGGTCACCCGGCCGAGCCTAGGGGCGTGCCGGACCGCTCGGAAGGGCCGGTCCGGTGCGGTTTTCCTGGGCCACTCGCGGATCGGGCCGCCGCGACCCGCCCGGGCCGCTCCGCCCCTCCGACAGGTGAGGGGCCGTCACCGTCCGTGTCCGGCGGCATGATCCGGAACGGTGAAACGCTGCCGCCGTCCGGGTGAGGGAGTGGCTCCGGGTGTTTCCGATCTTGGACGGATATGCTGCCGCCCCGTCAGGCCCTCGCGAAGCCCTCGCGACGGGCGGTCGGGACGAGGGCGGGAGCCGAAAAGATGATGGGACCGGCGCATTCACTGTCCGGCGCGGCGGCGTGGCTGGGCGCGGGAGCGATCGCGGCGGGCATGGGCGAACCGATGCCCTGGCCGGTGCTGCTCGCGGGGACGCTGATCTGTGCGGGCGCCGCCCTGGCGCCGGACCTCGACCACAAGGCGGCGACCATATCCCGGGCGTTCGGCCCGGTCTCGCGGATCCTCTGCGAGGTGATCGACAAGCTCTCCTTCGCCGTCTACAAGGCGACCCGCGGCAAGCGGGACCCGCGCCGCACCGGCGGCCACCGCACGCTGACCCACACCTGGCTCTGGGCGGCGCTGTGCGGCGCGGGCGCCTCGGCCGTCGCCGTCTACGGCGGCCGGTGGGGCGTGCTCGGGGTGCTCTTCGTGCACATGGTGCTGGCGATCGAGGGACTGCTGTGGCGCCAGGCCCGGGTCTCCAGTGACGTCCTGGTCTGGCTGCTCGGCGCGGCCGGCGCCTGGATGCTGACGGACGTCCTGGACAAGCCGGGCAACGGCGCGCTCTGGCTGTTCGACCAGCCCGGGCAGGAGTACCTGTGGATCGGCCTGCCGATCACCCTCGGCGCGCTGGTGCACTGCCTGGGCGACGCGCTCACCGTCTCCGGCTGCCCGGTGCTGTGGCCGATCCCGATCGGCCGCAAGCGGTGGTACCCGATCGGCCCGCCGAAGGGGATGCGGTTCCGGGCCGGCAGCTGGGTGGAGCTCAAGGTGCTGATGCCGGTCTTCATGGGCGCCGGCGGCCTGTGCGCGGTGGGTGCGCTGGGCTACTTCGGCTGATCCGCCGCGCGGCCGCGACCGCGCAGGTGGCAGGGCCCCGCACCGGGGGAGCGGCTCCGGTGCGGGGCCCTGTCGCGTCCGCGCTCCGGGCGGCCGTGCTTGCCTTGCATACCCCCCAGGGGTATAAATGAGCTCATCGGGCCAAGATACCCATGGGGGGTATCGAGAACCGTCGCCGAGATCACCGGAGGAATCCCATGTCCTGCTGCTCCACCGAAGGCACCTGCTCGACCGGCACCGAGGCCGTCGTGGCCGTCGATGCCGTCGATGCCGTCGTGGCCGGCGAGGTCGAGGTCGACACCGCCGTCGCCGAGGCCGAGGCCGACCGCGTTCCCGCCCAGCGGGCCTGACCGCCCACCGGGTCCGGGGGTTCGAACCCCCAGGGGGTATCGGACCCCGGACCCGGATCCGATCGACCACGAGCACGAGGAGCCCAGATGACCACCCAGGCACCCCCCTCCACCGAGGTGGAACTCCGGATCGGCGGCATGACCTGCGCCTCGTGCGCCGCCCGGATCGAGAAGAAGCTCAACCGGATGGACGGCGTCACCGCCACCGTCAACTACGCCACCGAGAAGGCCAAGGTCGAGTTCGGGCCGGAGGTCAGCGTGGCCGACCTTGTCGCCACCGTCGAGGCCACCGGCTACACCGCCGCCCCGCCCCGGCCGGTCGTCGCCGATGCCGCCGGGGCCGGCGAGTCCGCGGAGCCCGCGGAGTCCGTCGACGACCTCGCCCCACTGCGGCAGCGGCTGATCACCGCGGTCGTCCTGGCCGTCCCCGTCGTCGCGATGGCGATGGTGCCCGCCCTCCAGTTCGACAACTGGCAGTGGCTCTCGCTCACCCTCGCCGCGCCCGTCGTCACCTACGCCGCCTGGCCGTTCCACCGGGCTGCCTGGACCAACCTCAAGCACGGCGCCGCGACCATGGACACCCTGGTCTCGCTCGGCACCGGCGCCGCGTTCCTCTGGTCCCTGTGGGCACTGTTCCTCGGCCACGCGGGCATGCCCGGGATGCGGCACGGCTTCGAGTTCACCGTCGCCCGGGGCGACGGCTCGTCCAGCATCTACCTGGAGGCCGCCGCCGGGGTCACCGCCTTCATCCTGGCCGGGCGCTGGTTCGAGGCCCGCTCCAAGCGCCGCGCCGGGGCCGCCCTGCACGCCCTGCTCGAACTCGGTGCCAAGGACGTCGCCGTCCTGCGCGACGGCACCGAGGTGCGCGTCCCGATCGGCGCGCTGACCGTCGGCGACCGGTTCGTGGTCCGTCCCGGGGAGAAGATCGCCACCGACGGCGTGGTGGTCGAGGGTGCCTCGGCCGTGGACGCCTCGATGCTGACCGGCGAGTCCGTGCCGGTCGAGGTGGCCGTCGGCGACACCGTCACCGGCGCCACCGTGAACGCCGGCGGCCGGCTCGTGGTGGAGGCCACCCGGGTCGGCGCCGACACCCGGCTCGCCCGGATGGCCCAACTGGTCGAGGACGCCCAGAACGGCAAGGCCGCCGCCCAGCGCCTCGCCGACCGGATCTCCGCCGTCTTCGTACCGATCGTGATCGCGCTGGCCCTCGCCACCCTCGGCTACTGGCTCGCCACCGGGGAGGGCTGGACGGCCGCCTTCACCGCGGCCGTGGCGGTGCTGATCATCGCCTGCCCGTGCGCCCTGGGCCTGGCCACCCCGACCGCCCTGATGGTCGGCACCGGCCGCGGCGCCCAGCTCGGCATCCTGATCAAGGGCCCCGAGGTCCTGGAGAACACCCGCCGGGTCGACACCGTCGTCCTCGACAAGACCGGCACCGTCACCACCGGCCGGATGACCCTGCTCGCCGTCCGCACCGCCGACGGCACCACCGAGGACGAGGCCCTGCGCCTGGCCGGCGCCCTCGAACACGCCTCCGAACACCCGATCGCCGCCGCGATCGCCACCGCAGCCGCCGAACGCCTCGGCACCCTGCCCGCCGTCGAGGACTTCGAGAACGTCCCCGGCCTCGGCGTCCAGGGCGTCGTGGACGGCCACGCCGTCGTCGCCGGCCGCGAGGCCCTGCTCGCCGAGTGGGCGCAGCACCTGCCGGCGGGGCTGGCGGAGGCCAAGCGGGCCGCCGAGGCCGCCGGACGGACCGCTGTCGCGGTCGGCTGGGACGGCGCCGCCCGCGCCGTCCTGGAGGTCGCCGACGCCGTCCGGCCCACCAGCGCCCGGGCCGTCGCCGAACTGCGCGCCCTCGGCCTGCGCCCGGTCCTGCTCACCGGCGACAACCGCACCGTCGCCGAGGCCGTCGCCGCCGAGGTCGGCATCCCGGCGGAGGACGTGATCGCCGAGGTGCTGCCCGAGGACAAGGTCGCGGTGGTCGAGCGGCTGCAGGCCGAGGGCCGGGTCGTCGCCATGGTCGGCGACGGTGTCAACGACGCCGCGGCGCTGGCCCGGGCCGACCTCGGCCTCGCGATGGGCACCGGGACGGACGCCGCCATCGAGGCGAGCGACCTCACCCTGGTCCGCGGCGACCTGCGCTCCGCCGCCGACGCCATCCGCCTCTCCCGCAGGACGCTGGGCACCATCAAGGGCAACCTCTTCTGGGCCTTCGGCTACAACGTCGCGGCGCTGCCGCTGGCCGCCGCCGGACTGCTCAACCCGATGATCGCGGGCGCGGCGATGGCCTTCTCCTCGGTCTTCGTGGTCGGCAACAGCCTCCGGCTCCGCACCTTCCGCTGAGTGCCTTTCCGCCGGGCGTCTGCTTCTCGCTGCACGGCCGGGGGCCCCGGAACCGAAGTGGTTCCGGGGCCCCCGGCCGCGTGTCGTGCCCCCGGACGCTCGGGGCGGTGCCCGGGCGCTGATCCGATGAGGGGACACGGCCGAGGCGTTCCCTGAGGTCAGCGGCCCGGTCGCATAGCGTGTCGTCGCCGTGCCGTGCCGTGTCGTGCCGTGCCGGGTTGTCGCCGTGCCGTCGGCGGGCCGGTGGTCCGTGGCTCGTCGGCGGCCCATTCGGCGGACGGCGCTCCGGGGACGGCTTCGGGCACGTGGGACAAAGGGGTGCAGGGTGGCTTCCTCGGGAACGAGCGGCTCCTTCGGACGTGGGCAGCGCTTCCGCGCCTGGCTGCTGGAGGGCCTGTCCGACCGGGTCAAGCAGCACCCCGGCCCGCACGCCCAGGCCCCCGCCGAACAGGCCCGCCCCTGGTGGCGGGTGATGTGCCTGACCGGCCTCGACTACTTCTCCACCCTCGGCTACCAGCCCGGCATCGCCGCCCTCGCGGCCGGACTGCTCTCCCCGGTGGCGACCGTCGTCCTCGTCGTCGTCACCCTCTTCGGCGCCCTGCCCGTCTACCGCCGGGTAGCCCGGGAGAGCCCGCACGGCGAGGGCTCGATCGCGATGCTGGAACGCCTGCTGTCGTTCTGGCAGGGCAAACTGTTCGTCCTGGCCCTGCTCGGCTTCGCCGCCACCGACTTCATGATCACCATCACCCTGTCGGCCGCCGACGCCACCGCCCACCTGGTCGAGAACCCGCACCTGCACAGCGCCCTGACCGGCAAGCAGGTCGTCATCACCCTGGTGCTCATCGCCCTGCTCGGCGGCGTCTTCCTCAAGGGCTTCAGCGAGGCGATCGGCCTGGCCGTCGTCCTGGTCGCGATCTACCTCGCGCTCAACGTGGTCGTCGTCGTCACCGGCTTCTACCACGTCCTCAGCTCCCCCGGAGTGGTGAGCGACTGGGCGGACGCGCTCACCGCGGAGCACGGCAACGTCGTCGCCATGATCGGCGTCGCCCTGGTGACCTTCCCCAAACTCGCCCTCGGCCTCTCCGGCTTCGAGACCGGCGTCGCCGTCATGCCGCACATCGAGGGCGACCCGGACGACACCGAGGAGAAGCCGACCGGCCGGATCCGCGGCGCCCGCAAGCTGCTCACCACCGCCGCGCTGATCATGAGCGTCTTCCTGATCACCACCAGCTTCATCACCACCCTGCTGATCCCGAAGGAGGCCTTCGAGCCCGGCGGGGAAGCGAACGGACGCGCGCTCGCGTACCTGGCCCACGAGTACCTCGGCAACACCTTCGGCAGCATCTACGACCTGTCCACCATCGCGATCCTCTGGTTCGCCGGCGCCTCCGCCATGGCCGGCATGCTCAACCTGCTGCCCCGCTACCTCCCCCGGTACGGCATGGCGCCGCACTGGGCGAAGGCGGTCCGGCCGATGGTCATCGTGCTCACCCTGATCGCCTTCCTGGTCACCTGGCTCTTCGACGCCAGCGTGGACGCCCAGGGCGGTGCCTACGCCACCGGCGTCCTGGTGCTGATCAGCTCCGCCGCGATCGCCGTCACCATCGCCGCCCGCGCCGCCCGCCAGACCGGCTGGACCATCGGCTTCGCGATCATCGCGGCCGTCTTCCTCTACACCACGGCCCTCAACATCGCCGAACGCCCCGACGGCGTGAAGATCGGCGCCTGCTTCATCGCCGCCATCGTGCTCGTCTCCCTGGCCTCCCGGCTCAAGCGCGCCTTCGAACTCCGGGTCACCGACATCGTCTTCGACGAGGCCGCCGAGCGCTTCGTGCGCGACTACACCCACCGGCCGCTGCGCCTGATCGCCAACGAGCCGAACAGCCGCGACCTGGCCGAGTACCAGGAGAAGAAGCGCCAGATCCGGGCGGACAACGACATCCCGATCGAGGACGACCTGGTCTTCGTCGAGGTGACGGTCAGGGACCCCTCGGAGTTCGAGGCCGTGCTCACCGTGCACGGCGAGGTGCTGCACGACCGCTACCGGGTGCTCACGCTGGAGAGCTCCAGCGTTCCCAACGCGCTGGCCGCGCTGCTGCTCACGGTCCGGGACCGCACCGGGCAGCAGCCGCACATCTACTTCGAGTGGACGGAGGGCAATCCGTTCGCGCAGTTCCTGCGGTTCTTCCTGTTCGGTCAGGGAGAGGTCGCGCCGGTCACCCGCGAGGTGCTGCGGGAGGCGGAGCCGGACCGGGGGCGGCGGCCGCGGGTGCACGTGGGCTGAGGGGGTGGGGAGGACGGGGCGGGTGGGAAGTCCGGGGCGGGAGCGGAGTTCGGTGGGGGAGTCGGGGATGTGCGGGGCCTGTGCCGATGGGTTGTCAGGTGCATAGCATGGCAGTCCGCTTGCCCCACTCCGTCACTCCGTCACTCCGTCACTCCGTCAGTCCGCAGAGGAGCAACTTCCGTGCGTCATCGCAGGTTCGGCTCGATCGTTCTGACCGGTGCCCTCGCCCTCGCCGCCCTCGGCACCGCCCCGGCGGCCTTCGCGGGGCCGGGGCCGGGCGCTGTCGACGGCCCGTCGGTGGCCGCAGCCGCCGCTGCCGCCGGCGCCTCCCGGCACCGGGTCGAGGTCTTCACCGAGGACGGCTCGATCGGACGGGCCACCGTGCCCGCCGCCTCCCCGTACCTCACCGGCGACCGCCCCGGCCTCGCCCCCGCCGCCGGGGACGGCGAGGTCACCCCGATCCTGCGGAGCGGCGACAGCGCGGGAAAGGTCGACGTCGTGGTCATCGGCGACGGCTACACCGCCGCCGAACAGGAGAAGTTCCACGCCGACGCCGCCGCCAAGTGGCAGGAACTCAGCGCCGTCGAGCCCTACGCCGGCTACCGGAACCTGTTCAACGTCTGGGCCGTCGCCACCGTCTCCGCCGACTCCGGCATCACCGGCGACCCGGACCGCGCCACCGTCCGCAACACCGCGCTCGGCTCCTACTTCTGGTGCGAGGACATCGAACGCCTGCTGTGCGTCGACACCAAGGCCGTCGAGAACTACGCCGTCAAGGCCCCGCAGGCCGACCTCGTCCTCGTCGTCGCCAACACCGCCAAGTACGGCGGCGCCGGCTACAACGTCGCCTCCCCGCTCGGTTACGACGGCATCGCCACCGTCGCGGGCGGCAACCCGAAGGCCGGACAGATCGCCGTGCACGAGACCGGCCACTCGCTCGGCAAGCTCGCCGACGAGTACTTCTACGACGGCTCCGACACCTACCCGGCCGGGGAGGGCGAACCGGCCGAGCCCAACATCAGCATGTACACCGCCGACCGGCTCACCCACGACCGCGCCAAGTGGTACCGCTGGATCGGCCGGACCTCGCCCGACGGGGGCGCGGTCGGCAGCTACGAGGGTGGCGGCTACTACCCCAAGGGCCTGTACCGCCCCACCGAGAACTCGATCATGCGCTCGCTCGGCCGGGAGTTCAACCTGCCCGGACGGGAGGCGATGATCGCCGGGTTCTACCGCCACGCCGTCCCGCTCACCAGCCCCACCCCGGCCGGCACCCCGCTCACCCGGGCCGACCGCCTCACCGTCGACCTCCCGGTCGCCGGCACCACCCTCAGCTGGTCCCTGGACGGCCGCCCCCTGCCGCAGCTGCGCGGACGGACGGCGGTCGACCTGCGCACCGTCCCGCTCCCCGGCCCGCGCGGCCGGGTCCACACCCTGACCGCCACCGCCACCGACCCCACCCCCGCCGTCCTCGACCCGGCCCTCCGCGCCGGCCTGACGGCCACCCTGTCCTGGCCCGTCACCCGCTGACGACCGGGGCCGCCCGTTCTCGGGCGGTCCGATCCGGATTGCACGGCTGCACGGCTGCACGGCTGCACGGGAAGTCGGTCCGTCCGACTTCCCGTGCCCGGAGCGGGCTGCGCCCGGGAGCCCGGCCCCGGGATCCAACCGGCCGGGCGGAGCCGTCGGCCGTCTGCGACAGTGGGCGGACGACCAGCCCGACGACGCAGGTGGGAGGCCCGGTGACATTGCCGAGGAAGGGTTCCCGGCTCATCACGGTCGACCAGGTGACGTACCGGTGGGCCGTCAGGCGCAGGCCCACCTACAGCCAGGGGATCGGACAGTCTCCGCTGACGGTTGCCGTCGAGCGGGCGGAGGAGCCCGGCTCGGTGCTCGTCGTCCGGCTCCTGGGAGCGCATCCGGGCAACTGGCTCGGTCTGCCGCCCGTCGGTGCCACTCCCGCGAGTGTGGCGCTCGCGGTCCGCGACGCCCGGGAGCGTGGCTGGCAGCCGGGGACTCGGGGCGGCCCGTTCCACCTTGAGCTGTCCCAGGGGGCGACACCCGTTCCTGGCACTCCTGGCACCTCTGGCCCTCCGGCCTCCGACGCGCCGGGCGGCCCGTGAGCCACCGGTGGGCCGCTCCACCGGTGGGCCGATCCACCGGTGAGCCGCGACCGGCGGTGGGCCGCGACCGGCGGTCCGTCAGCAGGCCGTGAGCACGGCCTCCTCGTAAGCGGTGACGGTGGTGAAGCCCAGGCGCCGGTAGAGGGCGAGTGCGGTGGGGTGGTCGGCCCGGACGTTCAGGCCGATGTGGTCGACGCTGTCCGCCAGGACCTCGCAGAGCCGCGCGGTGCAGGCCGCCGCGAGCCCCCGCCCCCGGGCCTCGGGATGCGTGGTGACGTTGCCGATCACCGCCACCCGTCGGGCGGCGGAGTGGACGTGCACGCCGGCCGTCGCGAGCAGTCGGCCCCCGGCGTCCCGGATCCCGACGTAGGGGCCGGTGGTGAGCATCCGTTCGTCGAACCAGTTGCCCGGGTAGCCGACGGCGAACAGGGCGCGCAGATCCGCCAGGTCCGCCGCGCCGAGCCGCTCCACCGGGCCGAATGGGTGGCCGTCCGACGACCCGCCCAGGTGCGGCGCGAGGGCGGAGGGGTCGGTCAGCGCCATCCGCAGCATCGCCGTCCGGTGTTCGGCGCGGTAGTCCGGCGCGAGGGTGTCCACCCCGCCGTCGGTCAGGTGGGCGAGCAGCCTGCGCGGCAGTACGGGCCGCATCGCGTGCAGGAGTCCGGCCAGGCGGTCGGCGTGCGCGGGCCGGGCCAGGCCGAGCAGGGTGGGCACGTCCCCGACCGCGTACAGCAGCGCCACCGGACCGTCCGCCGACGTCGTGTACCAGGCGGTGTGGGACCAGAACGGCTCGTCCAGGTCGCCGAGTTCGAAGAGGTGGAGCTCGGGGTCCTTCCCGAACCGCCCGGCGAGCGCCGCCCGGTCGTGCAGGCTGGTCAGCGGTGCGGGGGAAGGGGAAGGGGGCGGAGAAGGGGAGGGGGAGGCGGACGTGGCGGAGGCCGGGGTCGAGGACACCCGTCGAGCCTACGCGTGCTCCGGGGCGGTCACCCCGCCGGACCCGGCGGGGCGCGGACCCAGCAGGGCCCGCAGGCGGCCGGGCGGCAGTCCGGCCGCGCGGTGCACCACCCGGGTCAGATGCGCCTGGTCGGTGAAGCCCAACTCATGTGCCAGGAGCGCGAGGTGCGTCTCGCCCTCGGTCAGCCGCTCCAGCGCGAGGGTGACCCGCAGCCGGTTGCGGTAGCGGGCGATCCCCTCGCCGGTGCAGGCCCGGAAGATCCGGCTCAGGTGGTGCGGCGAACAGCCGACCGCCCGGCCCAGCTCGTCCAGGCCGAGTCCGAGGTCCGCCGCCAGCGCGGCCCGAGCGGCGTCCACCAGTCGGCGGCGCGCCGCGTCCCGGACCGGCCGGCCGCTCTCCACCCTCGCCGGCGCCAGTTCCGCCAGTACCTCGCCCGCCAAGGTGACCGCACGCTCGGCGAGTTCGAACGAGTCCGCGCCGCCGCGTGCCCGGACGACCAGCATCCGGTGGGCCAGCGCCATCCGCGGCGTGGTGAACACCAGCCCCTGCGGCACCTCCGGGTCGCCGCCCAGCAGTTCGGCCGTCCGCGGCTCGGAGAGCACCAGCTCGGTGTAGAGGTCGCCGCCGCACGGATGCGCGAACTGCTGCTCGCTGCCGATCCGTTCGACATAGACGCAGGCCGGGTCCAGGACCTGGTCGACCCCGTCGATCCGCCCCCGGAACATCCCCCGCCGCACCATCACCAGCCCGAACACCGGCGCCGGCCGCAACTCCGTCCACCCCTCCGGCGGGTCCTGGCAGGACACGTCGGCGACACACAGGTCGTCCCCGCTCACCAGGGACGCGCGTTCGACCGCCATGGCCGCACCCTACTCCCGGGGCGACCCGCTGTCGTCGCTCGTCACCGACAGTCAAGCACCTCGGAGTTCGGCGCGAGGCGGAGGCCGGCCAGGACGAGGAAGTCCGCCAGACCGATCTCGCCGCGACGGCTCCCGTCGTGCCACTGGGCGAGCAGGCCGGAGCCCTCCTCGTCCCAGGTGTCCGGATCCGGGCCGCCGGGGAAGTGCTCGACGCTGCCCTCGCCGTGCCGGTAGCGGAAGTACAGGTACCGGCCGCCGGTCGTCCAGGCGTTCCACTGCGAGGGGCTGCTGCTGCAGGTCCACACGACTCGTGCGAGCGCGGTGTCCTCGTGGAGCCGGGCCTCGACGTCGCCCAGGTGCTCCTCGGGACCGACGACCAGCAGGGCGCCGTCCAGACCCAGCAGCCGGACACGTCCGCCCTCGAAACCGAGGGCGAGCCCGGCGGTGAAGGCGGTCGCACCGTCCCGGTACTCGATCGCGCCCACCGACCGGATCGACTGCCCGAGGAAGCGCGTCAGCGGCAGATCCGCCGGATCGGTGGTGGTTGCGGTCGTGCCGGTTGCGGTGGTCGCGCCGGTCGTGCCGGTCGCGTCGATCGGGCTGGTCGCGTCGTTCCGGCCCGCCGCGTCGGCCCGGAACGAGAGGCCGTTGCCGGGAGTGCGGAAGAGCACCGACCCGAGGTGCTCCAGGTGGAGCCACAGGTGCGACAACTGCGGCGCGGTGACGGGCTGCTGCTGGTGGCGGGCCGCGGTCACCGTGGTCAGTCGGGTGCCGACCAGGTCGGCGGTCGTCACGGGCTCCTCGTCGATCATCCGGCGATGCTCGCACGGAGCTTGCCGGCGCGCGAACGGATTGCACAAGAAACGACAAGCCGCAGGGGCGGGCGCGGCGGGACAGTGGAACCGGTCGGCGCCCCGTACGGGGGTCGGGGCGCCGACCCCGCGTCGTTCTTCGGCCCCCGCCCGGCCCGCGCCCGGTCCGCGTTCCGTTTCGTGTTCCGTTTCGTGTTCCGTTTCGTGTTCTCCCGAGGAGTCCCGTTGAACGATCCGACCGTTCCCACCGTCCCCTTCGCCGAAGACCCCGGAACCGGACCCGGACCCGGAACCGAACCCGGAGTCGGCCCGGAGACCGGACCCGACCGGCTCGGGCGCCGCCGGATGCTGCGCGGCGCGCTCGCCGTCGCGGGCGCGGTGGCGCTGCGCCCGCTCGTCGCGGCGACGCCCGCCGCCGCTGAGCCCGCCGGTTCCGCCGGTCCCGCCGCGTCGGCCGCCGCTGTCGTCGTGCGGCGGTTCGGCCGGTACGAGGTGCTGGCGCTGCTCGACGCGCACGGCCCGTTCCCCGGCACCGCGCAGGCTGCCTTCCCCGACGCGACGGCCACCGACTGGGAGCGCGCCCGCCGCCTCGACCCGGCCGCCTTCGGCCCGAACGACGCCTGGCAGCTGGACTTCCGCTGCTACGCCGTCCGCCGCCCCGGCGGCCGGGTCACCCTGGTCGACACCGGTATCGGCCCGGTCGGCAGCCCCGCCTCCGGCTGGGCGCCCGTCCCCGGCCGACTGCCCGCCGTCCTGGCCCGGGTCGGGATCGCCCCGGCGGACGTCGAGACGGTGGTCCTGACCCACCTCCACGAGGACCACTACGGCTGGTCGGTGACCCCCGAGGGCGTACCGGTGTTCCCGAACGCCCGCTACGTGGTGCAGCACGCCGAGGTCGCCGCGCTCGGACCGACCCGGACGGCGCGCACCTACGTCGTCGAACCGCTGCTCCGCGCCGGACAGTTGCACGAGGTCGACGGCCACACGGTGCTCGGAGGCCGGGCCCGCCCCGGAGGCGGCGCGATCACCCTGCTCCCGACACCCGGGCACACACCGGGTCACCAGTCGGTCCTGGTCGACGGCGGCGGCGACCGCCTGCTGCTCACCGGCGACGTGCTGGTCCACGCCGTCCAACTCGCCACCCCCGGCGTGCGCTACCTCTTCGAGGCCGACCCGGAGACGGCCCGCCGCAGCCGTGAGCAACTCCTCGGCGAAGCCCGCCGCACCGGCGCGGTGCTCGGCACCGCCCACCTCAACCGGCCCTTCGTGCGGCCGTGGACGCCGACCGGGCACACGCCCCCGCACTGAACGGTCCCGCCGGTCCCCGCCCGGTACGCCCTCCGGGCAGGGGCCGGTCCTACGATCGGACCCATGACGATCACTTCGGACTCCTGGACCATTCGCCACTTCTCCCAGGCCAATCCCGCGGGTCCGGGCTGTGACAGCATGCCTGCGCTGCTGCGGAGGCTGGCCGATTCGATCGAAGCACTGGGCCCCGCCGAGGTTCAGGACGTCGTCATCGCGTACGAGATGACCGAGCACGGACCCTGGCGGTCGGGGACGGTCTACTTCCACCTGCCGAGGACGACTGAGCCCGGCCCCGGCGGGATCAGTCGTCCTGGCGCCCATCGCTCCACCGAAGAGTCCGAAGATTCACCGAGCTGACCCTGAGCCCCTTGAGGACAAACGCTGTTGCGCCAAGCGCGACCGGCAGGTCCGCATCCACCAGCACGCTGCCGGGGTCCGTCGGAAGAGGCCCCGGGTGACGAGCCGGACGGGCTTCCCGCTCGGCGCTCTTGCGGCGGACTCACCACCAAGGTCCACTCGCCGCCGACGGCCGGTGCCGTCGGCTCCGGGTGCTCCGGGCGATCGGCCGGCCCAGGACCACACCTGGGATCGTCCTGGCCGACAGGGCCTACTCGTCCCGTGCGATGCGCGCCCACCTGCGCCGACGCGGGGTCCGGGCAGCGGTCCCGCAGCCGGCCGACCGGATGTCCGCCATGAGCGGCGCGGCACCGGCACGGTGGCTGTCCGCCGGACTTCACCTCGCCGCCGTCTTCGTCCGGTCAGCCGGGGTGACTCCAGCTGGGCTGCTGCCTAGACCCATCCCTCATCGAGGTAAACCGTCCAGACATCCCCCACCGCCCTGCGCAGTGGGACCAGGGCCGCAACGTCTGCGACGGCTGCCGGAGCGTCGGAGAGCCGCAACGGGGAATCCGGGACGCTGCTGCGGGTGTAGACCGGCAGCTCACCGTGGCAGCTGAAGGCGTGAAGCGACGGGGGAGCATCGCCGAACCAACCAGGGCGGTTCTCCTCGGCCCACGCAGCGGCGGCGTCGACACGATCCACATGCGCCAGTAGATGCTCGGGAGCAGGTCCACAGCTGAACTGCACGAGGTAGCCGTGAGCATCCACGGCCCACCAGTCCCACATGAATCCAGGTCGGGGGTGCCGCAGGATCGCCGTCATGCCGTCACCGTATCCAGGTGGGGCAGGACCGCCGAGGGCGATCCGCAGGAAACGACCTGGTCGTCGTCACGTCGCTCGCCACCGTCGGGCGGCCTCGCCGCCGGAGCCCGCCCCGGGACACTCTGCGGCACCGGGCAGTCGGCGGACAACTGCGGTCGTCGCGTTCGAGACCGACGGGAGCGCCCTTCGGACGGTGTCGCCATGACGCGACGGCGGTCCGACTCCGGTCCGACCCGGGCACCACTCCCGGCGCCGGGGAGGTGGCACCCTGGCGGGACTGTTCGGGGTGTGATCCCATCGGCGAGGGGGCGCGTGGGGGCCCACGTCGAGAAGGGTCGGTTCTCGTGGACGAGACGCCATTCCGTACCGCCGAGGCCGGGAGCGCCCCGGTCGTCGCCGCCCCGGACGGCGCCACCGTCCGGCCCTTGCTGAGCCTGGACGGCCTCGGCAGCCAGGCGCTCTTCGAGCTTTCTCCCGGTTCCGTCACCCGTGCTGTTTCCCATGCCACCGTGCAGGAGCTCTGGTACGTCACGGCCGGCCGGGGCAGGATCTGGCGGCGGCAGTCCGGCCGGGAGTCCGTGGACGTCCTTCGGGAGGGCACATCGGTCTCGGTGCCACTGGGAACGGCCTTCCAGTTCCGGGCCGATCCCGACAGCCCCGGCCCGCTGCGCATCGTCGCGATCACCATGCCTCCCTGGCCGGACGGTTCCACCACGGAAGCCCGCCCCGAGGACGGTCCCTGGCCTCCCACCGTGGGCTGACGCGGACGGCTGCGGCCGGTGCCCCCGTGGGAGCGGGGGCACCGGCCGCCGGAGGCTTCGCGGTGTGCGGGTGTGCGGGTGTGCGGGTGTGCGGGTGTGCGGTTCTCGCTGGTTCGCGCCGGGGCTCGGGGCGGGCCTCGGGGCGGGGTCAGAGGGGCAGGATCAGATCCTGGCCGGGCTGGATGAGGTCGGGGTCCTCGCCGAGGATCGCGCGGTTCCGTTCGTACAACGCCTGCCAGCCGCCGGGGACCAGGAACTGCTCGGCGATGCTGTCGAGGGTGTCGTCGTCGCGCACCGTCCAGCTGGTGGCGCCACCGGCCGGGGGAGGGGCGGCCGGGGTGCCGGGGGCGGGCGCCTCCACCGGGTCGGCGGCCGACTCGACCGAGGGGCGTTCGCGGTCCCGGTCGGCGCGGGCGCCGCAGACCGGCCAAGGGGTGAGCCCGCGTTGTTCGGCGAGGGTGTTGGCGACGGCGATCTGCTCGTCCCGGCTGGCCAGGTCGGCGCGCGGGGCGTAGCGGAGGCCGCCGGTCTCCTCCCAGGTCGGTTCGTCGAACTGGAGACCGCCGAAGTAGCCGTTGCCGGTGTTGATGTGCCAGTCCCCGCTGCTCTCGCAGGCGGCGACCCGCTCCCAGTCGATCACGGTCCCCCGATCGATCCCCGCTCCGCCTCCCCGGCCCGGTGGCGCGGCGTGCGCCGCGGCGGGCGCGGCGAGGACGGCGGCCAGGGTGCACACGGCGGTGGGGAGCAGGCGGCGCAGGTGCGCGATGGGGGGCATCGGCGGCTCTCAGGTCCGGGGGCAGGGGCGCGCGCCGCTCGTGAGCGGCGCGTTCCCACCGACGCACGCCGGGCATGCCGGATCCCCGCCGACACGTCGAGCGGGTCACCCGCCCGGCTCCGCGTCGCCACCCGGCTGGCTCCCGTCCCGTCCGTCGGGCCGGTCCGCCGGGACGTCCGACCGGCCCGACCGGTCCGGTGACGGTACTCACAGGGTCGAACGTGCGCGAACGCTTTCGGGTGCGCGTGCGGCATTCGGGTGGAAGTTCGACCGGTCCCGGGCTTCCTTCTCGTGCGCCCGTGCGAGTCGTCGGCGCCCGTTCTGCGGGTCCGGAGGCTGCGCCGGACGTGTTGCCGGATGCCTTGCCGGATGTGCTGCCGGACCGTCCCCGTACGCGTGCCTCCGTACGCCTGTCCCCGGACGAACGACGGTCCCCCGGCGCAAGTGCCGGGGGACCGGGGCGGAGCAAGGCGAAGCAGGGTCCAGCAGGTGGAACTCCGCAGGTCAGCGGCGCTTCTCGCCCTCGGTCGCCGCGGCGGCCTGCTGGCGCTGCTTCTCCTCCTTCTCGTGCTTCTCCTTGACGCGCACGGACTCCCGGCGGACCTCCTCCTGGATCGTCCGCTCGCGCCGCAGCCACTCCGGGTTCTCCTCGCGGAGCGCCTCGATCTGCTCGGTGGTGAGCGCCTCGGTGATGCCGCCGCGCGCCAGGCCGGACGCGGAGACGCCGAGCCGGGTGGCCACCACGGAACGCGGGTGCGGGCCGTTGCGGCGCAGGTCCTGGAGCCACTGCGGCGGCTCGGTCTGCAGGGCGGTGAGCTCCTCGCGGGAGATCACGCCCGACTGGAAGTCGGCAGGGGTGGCGCCGAGGTAGACCCCGAGCTTCTTCGCCGCTGTCGCCGGCTTCATGGTCTGCGTGGTCTTCTGCTTGAGCGATGTCATGGTCACCAGGGTAAGCGAGCGGCCGACGCCCGCTGTCACGGTCGGTAGCCTAGGTCGGGTGACAGAGATGCAGGTGACACCCTCGTTCCGGCTGGCCTACGTCCCGGGCGTGACCCCCGGCAAGTGGGCGCGCGTCTGGTCGGAGCGGCTCCCGGACGTTCCGCTCGCCCTGGTCGCGGTCGAAGCCGCCGACGGGGAGCCGACGCTGCGCGCGGGCGACGCGGACGCGGGGCTGCTGCGGATGCCGGTCGACCGGACCGGTCTGAGCGCGATCCCGCTGTACACCGAGACGACGGTGGTGGTGTTCCCGAAGGACCACTGGCTGGCGGCGGCCGAGGAGGTCACCGTCGTGGACCTCGCCGACGACGTGGTCTTCCACCCGCTCGACGACACCCTCGAATGGGAGCAGCTGCCCGGGCGACCCGCCATCGAGCGGCCGGCGACCACGGCCGACGCGATCGAACTGGTCGCGGCCGGGGTCGGGGTGCTGCTCGTCCCGCAGTCGCTGGCACGCCTGCACCACCGGCGCGACCTCACCTACCGGACGATGGCGGACGCCCCACAGTCCCGGATCGCGCTGTCCTGGCCGGAGGAGGAGACCACCGACCTGGTGGAGGAGTTCATCGGCATCGTCCGGGGCCGCACGGTCAACAGCTCGCGCGGCCGGGGCCAGACGGCCGCGACCCCGGCCGAGGCCTCGGCGACGAAGTCCGCCCCGGGCCGCGCCGGCGGTGCGAAGAGTGGTGCCGGTGGCGCGAAGGGCGGTGCCGGGAAGGGTGGCGCGGCCAAGGGCGGTGCCTCCAAGGGCGGTGCTCCCAAGGGCTCGGGCAAGCCGGCCGCTGGAGGACGCGCCACCGCCGGCGGGCGTGCCCGGGGCGGCTCCGGATCGTCGTCCGGCGGCGCGGCGGCCGCCCGACGCGGCCGCCCGAAGCGTCGCGGCTGACGTTCCCCCTCCGGCCGCGCCGAGTGGACGCCGACCGACCGGTCGTGCACCCACTCGGCCGGTCACGCGCTCCGGGGTGCGGTCAGGGTATTGAGCAGGGCGGCGCCCCGTTCGGCGTCGTCCACGCTCACCGCGAACTCCGCGCCCTGCCGGGGCCGGATCACCAGGCACTCGCCGCGGCGCAGCATGACCGTGGTGCCCAGGCCGCTCAGCCGGTAGCCCCAGCCGCCCACCTGGGCCGGGGTACGGTTCTCGGCCCGGGCCGAGAGGATCTCCTCCGGATCCCAGTGCCGGGACGGTCGGCCGAGCGGGCCGAACGCCACATCCAGGCCGCGCTCGGTCACCCGCGCCTGCACCGACGAACAGCCGAGTCCCGCCAGCGCGACGATCGCCAGCGGCGCGGCCGTCGCCCAGGCCGCCCCGCCCAGCCCGGCGAACCCGGCCAGAGTCGCCCCCGCCGCTCCCAGCCCGGCCACCGCGGCCAGCAGTCCCAGCCAGGGATTGACCGCCCGGGAGAGCCAGACGGCGCGCTGCCCGTCCGGCAGGTCCAGGCGGGGGCCGTCGGCGGCGGTCGCGGCGAGCGGCCCCGGACCCTGCGGGCGGGCGAGCCACCAGCCCAGCGCGCCGGCCGCGACCGCCGCCACCAGGACCAGCAGCACCTCGGCGCCCAGCGGCCGGGCCTCCTGCCAGGCCGGGCGGTCCAGGTTGGCCGAGACGATCGCGGCCTGCGCGCCGGTCAGCAGGGCGCCTCCGAAGCCGAGCCCGACCGCCGACCAGGCCTTCGCGTGTTCCCCGCCGCGCCACCGGGCGACGGCCGCCGCCGCGACCGAGGCCGCCCACAGTGCGGCAGGGAAGCCCACCGCGGCCGTGAAGGACATCGAACCGTCCGCCTGGCTCCCGTTCCAGTGCGTGGCCACGGGCTCCGGCAACCGGCCGCGCGCCACCCACGGCAGCCCGATCAGCAGCGCCAACACCCCGAGGGCGAGCGCCCCGAACGCGAGCACCCCGATCACCCGGGCCGCCGTGCCCTTGCGGGCGTCGCGCTGCCCGCTGCCGCGCCCGTCCTCCTGCGGATCCTTCTTCACTCCAGCCCCCTGATCATCTCGACGAGCTCCTCCCGGCTGAAGCCTGCGTGCGCCGCGTCCGCGACCAGCCGACGCGCCGCGTCCAGCAGTTCGGCGCGGCGGTCGGCACCGCGGGCGACGGTGATGCCGCGCCCCCGGCGGAACTCCAGTACCTCTTCGTCCCGCAGCGCCCGCAGTGCGCGCAGCACGGTGTTCGCGTTCACCCCGAGCGCCCGCGCCAGATCCCGTGCCGGCGGCAACCGCTCCCCGGGTACGCACTCGCCCTCACCGACGGCCCGCCGGATCGCTCCCGCAACCTGCTCGTGCAACGGCCGGGAGTCCCCGGCCTCCAGCTTCAGCAACATGATGCTAGTGAGAGTAGCACCATCGCCGAATGGTGCCAGTGCCGTGCCGTGCTGCTGCCGGTGCCGCCGCCGCTGCTGCGCTCGCCCGCTCCGGACGGCAAGCGACTGGCGATCGTTGACGTGACCGACGAGGCTCCGGGTGGCGTCCCCGGAGTCGATCGGCCAGCCCTGCCGGGTCGGCCAGTCGGCCGGGGGTCGGGGGAGCAGCGCGGTGGCTGACCCGAGGGCCCGGAGCCGAGCCGTCCCGGGCGGCTGTGGCCCGGGTGGCTCGCCGTCGCCGCGGTCGAGCGGCACTCGGGAGCGGGCGGCGGCGTACCGCTCCCGGTCGGCGGGTCGGCGGGTCGGCGGAACCAGCTGGGGGCGGTGGCGGCCAGGTCGATCCGGCCGGAGGGGCGGCCGTCGCTCGGTGAAGAACGCGGCGGAATCCCGTGCTACGCAAGGTCCTTACGCATCAGCGTGCACAGCGTTTCGTACCGCCGGAGTGAGCCGTCCTCGGCCTCCACGTCCCAGGAATCGAGCTCGCTTCCGAAGGCCCGGTAGCCGAGGCGTTCGTAGAGGGCGCGGGCGCGCGGGTTGCTCTCCTCGACGCCGAGTTCGGCGAGGGCCAGACCTCTGGCGCTGATCCGCCGCTCGGCGGAGCGGACCAGCAGCGTGCCGATCCCGCAGGACCGGAGGGCCGGGTGGACGCCGAGCTGCCAGAGCGTGCCGGCGCCCGGCCTGACCGTGTAGTCGACGCCGCCGACCGCCACCGGGAGCCCCACCGCTGTGCAGACCGCCAGGTAGTCGACCTCGCCTGCTTCGGCCCGGCGGATCTGGTGGACCAGCTCGCGCACGTGCTTGGGGGAGCCGGCCCAGCCGCAGGACGGCAGGTCCGCGTCGGTGAGGTCGCGCACCGACAGGTGCAGCCTGATCTCGGTCATTGCCACTCCCGCTTCCCCGCCGCCCCGCCTTCCGGCAGTGGCCGTCTCCCATTTCAGCAAGTGGTCTCCTTGTCGTCGAAGGGTTTTGGGCCGGACCCGGCTTGGGCCGGAAGGCTTGTGCCCGGACCGGGTCCCGCGCCGATTGTGGTTGTGGCTCGGGCCCCGCCGGCTCCGGGCGGTTGCCGTTCAGCGGGTCCCCTGTGCCCGCTGAACGGCAACCGCCCTGCTCGGGGGTCGTTCGGGGTCAGTCGCGGAGCGTACGGCGGGTCGTTGTGGTGAGCAGGGTGGTGGCGAGGAGGGCCAGGGTGATGGCGGTGACCAGGAGGGGGGAGGGGCCGACGGGGTGGCCGGCGCGGCGGACGGTGCCCATGAAGTCGAGGGCGGCGATCTGGTTCACCGCCAGGTACCAGAGCGGCAGGTAGAGGGCCTGGAAGAGGCGGTGGGTGCGGGAGAGAGTGCCGAGGGCGAGGGCGAGCGAGGGGATGAACAGGGCTCCGGCCGACCAGGCCGCCACCCCGGCGGTGTCGCCGGCCGCGGCGAGCCGGACCAGGACACCCGCACCGATCAGCGCGGTGAGCAGCACCCCGGCGGCCCATTCGGCGAGCAGCCGGGCGCGGGCGGCCGGGTAGGCGCCGAGCAGGACCTCCAGGTCGTTCTCGGCCGAGCGGCTCCCGAGGCGGGACCAGAGCAGTACCGGCCAGACCCAGGCGGCGGGCAGCACCGCGCCGACGCCGGTGTCCGGTGGCACGGAGAGCCCGGCCAGGACCAGGCCGGCCGCCGCGAGCCACCACCAGCGCGAGGCGTCGGCGAACAGGATCCGTGCCTCACCGAGCAGCAGTCGGCCGAAGTGGGAGCCGGACCGGGACCGGGACCGGTCGTGGGTGCGGGGCGCGGAGACGGGTCCGGTCGGCGGCGCGAAGGGCGGGGCCGCGGCGCGGACGGGACCAGGGACGGGACCGGGGACGGGGACGGGGGCGGGCGCTGTACCGTCGGAGTGCCGCTCGGCCGTCCTGGCGCGGGAGGGGTCGAAGCGGGTGAACCAGAGGGCTGGCAGCGCGGCGAGCGCCACCGCGAGCAGGACGAGCAGCAGCCGCTGGGCGAGGAATCCGGTCCCGAGGTCCGCGCCGTCCCAGCGGAACGCCTCCAGCGGGGAGTCCACCTTGGTGAGGCCGAGGCTGAAGTCGTCGCCGCCCAGGTCGACGCCCCGCGCGGCCAGCGTGTCGCGCAGCGAGGCGGCCACCGGGCCGAGGCCGAGCCCGCCGAACGGTGCGCCGGGCGCCTCCCCGGCGATCAGGAGGGCCGGTGCGAAGGTGAACCAGGCGACATTGCCCAGCCCCCCGCGCAGCAGCGGCACCGTTTCGAACAGGACGGCCAGTGCCGCGGTCGCCGCGAGCAGCGGCAGGGTCAGCACCAGGAACGGCGCCAGCAGCGCAACCGGGTCGAGCGCCCGGTCCTCACCCCGGACCAGTTGCAGGGCGGGCGCGGTGAGCGCGAGCACGCCGAGCATCGAACCGAGCACCAGCAGATTGCCGAGGAACTTCGCCAGCATCAGTTCGACGTTGCGCAGCGGGGCCGCGGCCAGGAGCTGACCGACCCCGGTCTCCTCGTCCCGGCCCAGGCCCTTGCGCACCACGTAGAACCCGCCGAGGGTGAGCCACAGCGAGCCCGCCAGAGCGGTCGCCGTGCCGACGTACGCGCTGTTGTACTCCCCCCGGTAGGAGCCGAGCGCCAGGATCGCCCAGTGCCCGTCCGCCGGCGGGACGGCGAGCAGGCCCAGGCCCACCGCGGCGAGGAGCGTCACCGCGTAGGCGGGGCGGCGGATCCGGTCCCGGAAGTCGCCGAGCGCCAGCCGGCCGATCCGGCTCACCGGGCCGGTCCGCCCGGACCCACCGGCGGCGGCGCCGGGCCGACGGCCGGTCGGTGTCCGGGACCCATCGGGGCGGGACGGGTAGAGCACGCTCCGGGTCATCGCCGCACCCCCTGCCGGGCCGTAGCGGCCGAGGGGGCGAAGGCGGGCCCGTCGGGCGCCGACCGGACCAGCCCCAGGTAGGCGTCCTCCAGGTCCGGCGCGACCGGCACCGCCCCGGCGGTCGGCGGGGCGTCCGCGAGGAGTCGCAGCCGTACCCGCCCGTCGCCCGCGCGCACCATGCGGCTCACCACGAAGTGCTGCTGCACGGCCGCCACCGAGCCCGCGTCCACCAGGACCTCCCACACCCGGCCGGCCTGGCCGCGCAGCAGTTCCTCCGGACTGCCCCGGCGCAGCAGCCGCCCGCCGGCGAGGACCGCGATGTCCCCGGCCACCGACTCGATGTCGGAGACGATGTGGGTGGACAGCAGCACCACCCGGTCCTCGGCGAGGGTGCTCAGCAGGTTGCGGAAGCGCACCCGTTCCTCCGGATCGAGGCCGGCGGTGGGTTCGTCGACGACGATCACGCCCGGGTCCCCCAGCAGTGCCTGGGCGATGCCGACCCGCCGCAGCATGCCGCCCGAGTACGCGCCGAGCGGCCTCCGCACCGCCTCGGTCAGGTTGACCAGGGCGAGCAGTTCGTCGATCCGGGCCCGGGCGGCGCGGGCGGGAAGCCCCTTGGCGGCCGCGAGGTAGGACAGGAACTCGCGCGAGGTGAGGTGCGGGTGGACACCGAAGTCCTGGGGGAGGAAGCCGAGTTCCCGCCGGAGCAGATCGGGCTGGGCGAGCACGTCGGCCCCCCGGTAGGTGAGCCGCCCGGAGGTGGGCCGGGTCACGGTGGCGACGATCCGCATCAGCGAGGACTTGCCCGCGCCGTTCGGTCCGAGCAGGCCGAGCAGCCCGGGCCCGAGCCGCAGCGAGAGGCCGTCGACCGCGTGCTTGCCGCTCCGGTAGACCTTGCTGACGTCGGTCAGTTCGAGGTGGGGTGTGACATCGGATCGGCTCATGCGCCTGAGCTCCGCTCTCCCGGTCGTGGGTTGGTGGTGACTGCGGTGATCAGCCTTCCCGGTCGCCCGCGCCCTGCCATCTGCCGATCGGCATAGATCCGGCGCCTTTTTCCGGAGCGAGAACCTGCCGATCGGCACAGGTTGGCGCCCGGGGGCGGGGGCAAAGTTCTGAGCGAGGGCGACGGGCGCCGACCTGCGAGGTCACCGGCGTGCCGAGCCTTGACAGGTGGTTCGGGCACTGGATTACTTGGCTCCGGCCAGGGCCGACCGAATGGTCGGTAGTGCGTTCTGAAGGAGGCACGATGAGCGGCGGAGCGACGGATCCGGGTACGTCCGTGAGCCTGGGAGGAGAGGGGCGGGCGCCGACGCGTCTCGGCGAGGCGCCGCCGGTGGAACTCCTGGACGCCGGTGAGCGGATGACCGTCGAGGAGCTGCGGGCGCACCAGCTCAAGCACCTGCGGGCCACGCTGCGCCACGCCTACGACAACGTCGAGCTGTACCGGCGGAAGTTCGACGCGGCCTGCGTCACGCCCGAGGACTGTCGCGCCCTCGCCGACCTCGCCCGGTTCCCCTTCACCACCAAGGCCGACCTGCGTGACACGTACCCGTTCGGCATGTTCGCCGTCCCGAAGGAGAAGGTCCGCCGGATCCACGCCTCCAGCGGGACCACCGGTCTGCCGACCGTGGTCGGCTACACCGAGCACGACCTGGACGTCTGGGCGGACGTGGTGGCCCGCTCGATCCGGGCGGCCGGCGGGAGGCCCGGCCATACGGTGCACATCGCCTACGGCTACGGCCTGTTCACCGGCGGACTGGGCGCGCACGCGGGTGCCGAACGCGCCGGGTGCACCGTGATCCCGGCCTCCGGCGGCATGACGGCCCGCCAGGTCCGGCTCATCCAGGACCTCCGACCCGAGGTCATCATGGTCACCCCGTCCTACCTGCTCACCCTGTTGGACGAGTTCGAGCGGCAGGGCGTGGACCCGCGCGGCACCTCGCTGCGGATCGGAATCTTCGGCGCCGAACCGTGGACGGAGGAGATGCGCGCCGAGATCGAGCGGCGGATGGACCTCCACGCCGTGGACATCTACGGCCTCTCCGAGGTGATGGGGCCGGGCGTCGCGCAGGAGTGCGTGGAGACCAAGGACGGCCTGCACATCTGGGAGGACCACTTCTACCCGGAGGTCGTCGACCCGCTGACCGACGAGGTGCTGCCGGAGGGCGAGGGCGGCGAACTCGTCTTCACCTCGCTCACCAAGGAGGCGCTGCCGGTGATCCGCTACCGCACCCGCGACCTCACCCGGCTGCTGCCCGGCACCGCGCGCCCCGCGTTCCGCCGGATGGCCAAGGTGACGGGGCGCTGTGACGACATGATCATCCTGCGCGGGGTCAACGTCTTCCCGACCCAGATCGAGGAGGTCCTGCTGCGGGTGCCCGCCGTCGCACCGCACTTCCAGCTGCGACTGACCCGCCGGGGCCGGCTGGACCACATGACGGTGCGGGTCGAGGCGCGGCCGGAGGCCGGGCCCGGGCAGCGCGAGGAGGCCGTCGGGGCGATCGTGCGGGGGGTGAAGGACGGCGTCGGTGTGAGCGTGGACGTCGAGGTGCTGGACCCGTACACGCTGGAGCGTTCGGTCGGCAAGATCCGCCGGGTCGAGGACCTTCGGGAGCACGGAGGGGAGGGGCGGGAGTGAGCTGAGGGAGGGCCGGGGGCGGGATTCCCCGGCTGGCAACGGGCCCGTCCGGGCGATGGCTCAGTGTTCCAGGCCGGACTCCAGGTTGAGGGTCATCCGTTCCAGGACACCGACCGCGGTCCGGTACTCCTCGGGCGTAATGCCGGCGACGGAGGCCTCGCGGAAGGCGGCGACGCGCTCGCCGACCCGGGCGAGGCGGGTGCGGCCGTCCTCGGTCAGGGCGAGCTGCTCCGCTGCCGGTCGGAGGGCCCAGCGGTCGGCGAGGACGGAGTCGATGGCGGCGGTCAGTTCGGTGGCTGAGGCGTTGGCGGTCAGAGAGGTGAGGACGGTGGTGTCGGTGGTCCGGGGGTCGGCCGCGACGACGTTGAGGACTTGCCAGGTCAGCCGGGTGAGGCCGTACTCGGCCAGCATGGCGTTCATGGTGGTGGTGAGGGCCAGGTCGGTGCGGTTGAGCCAGTAGCCGATGGGTTTCACGTCGTTCTCCCGGGCCGGTCGCGACATCGAGGGCTGTATCGGTTCAGGGCCGGGTGAACGCGGCGGTGTTCTCGCGGGCCCACTGCTGGAAGGTTCGCGCGGGACGACCGAGGAGGGTCAGGGTGGTGTCGTGAACGGGGGCGGGCCCATGGGTCGCCGCCTCCCAGAGGTCGAGCAGGGAGGTGACGACGAGAGCGGGCATGTGACGCCCCATCTGCTCCTCGGCCTCGGCGCGGCTGATCCGCTCGACCGGGATCTCGCGGCCGAGAGCTTCGGCGAGGACGGCGAGTTGCTCGCGGAAGGTGAGTGACTCGGGGCCGGTCAGGGTGGGCGCGGAGCCGGTGAGAGAACTGCCAGTCAGGGCCTCGGTGGCGATGTCGGCGAGGTCCTCGGGGTGGATGGGCGCGATGTGCGCGTCCGGGTGGGCGAGTCGGATCGGCAGGCCCCGGCCGATGGAGTCCGCCCAGCCCAGGGAGTTGCTGGCGAAGGCGTCCGGGCGCAGGAGGGTGCAGTTGAGGCGGGAGCCGGCGAGCGCGCGCTCGACCAAGAGGCTGTGGCTCGCGAGCGGGTCGTTCTCGGCGTCGGGGCCGAGGACGGAGGACGAGGAGAGCAGGACGACGTGTTCGACGCCGGCCGCTTCGGCGGCCTCGGCGAACGCGTGGATGCCAGCGGGCTGGGGATAGAGGAAGACCTGCTGGACGCCGCGTAGCGCGGCGGCGAAGGCCTCGGGGCGGTCGAGGGCGAGCTCGGTGCGCTCGACGCCGTCGGGGACGGTCAGGTTGGCAGGGCGGGCGCTGGCGGCGCGGACGGAGTGCCCGGCGGCGTGCAGGCGGGCGATGACGCCCTGGCCGACCTTGCCGCGGGCGCCGGTGACGAGGGTGGTGGTCATAAGGAGAAGTCCGTTCGTTTTCGTCGGATGGTGAGCGAGTCGGGTCGCGGGCGGACCGGGGCCAGGAGATGCGCACCCCGCCGCGATCAATGCTCGAATACATATGCATGATGTCGTGCACACGTTTTCATGTCAACACATGTCTTCATTGGTTCACGCACACGGATAGGCTGCCCGTATGACGAAAAAGCCCGGGCCGGGCGAGGGCGAGGACCTCCTGAACGCCGTGGGGCCGGCCTTCGGGCGGCTGCGGCGCTCCTCACTGCTCGACGTCGAGGACCCGATCTCCCAGAAGGACCTCAGCCGGACACTGGTCCTGCGGATCGTCCAGGACGTCACCGGTCAGGACGACCGTGAGGTCACCGTCGGTGCCGTCGCCGAGCACCTGGGCGTCGACCCCTCGGTGGGCAGTCGCATGGTGTCGGACTGCATCTCCGCCGGATACCTCGTCCGCGCCGCCTCCCAACAGGACGGCCGCCGGACGGTCCTGCTCCTCAGCCCGGAGGGCGAGGAGGTGATGGAGCGCTTCCGCCAGTACCAGCGCTCGGCCTTCGAGCAGATCACCGCGGAGTGGCCCGACAGCGAGCGGCTGGAGTTCGCCCGCCTGATGGTGAAGTACGTCGAATCCCAGGACGCCCTACGCACCCGCCTCCGCCGCACCCCCCGCTGACCCGCCCCGGAACCCCGCCGTCCCTCCTGCGCACGGTGTCCCAAGTGTCGTCGTCCGCGTCGACGGGGGCGTCCTCGTTGTCACCGGGGGGAGCCATACTGCTGGCCATGGCAACGGTTGATCATGATGTCCTGGGCTACTGGAGTCGCGTCGAGACCTGGCTGACCGCGCACGCCCGACAGGGTATGGCGAGGCCGATCCCCGATGCCGCGCGCCTGGACGCGTTCGAGGCGGACCTCGGCCTGCCACTGCCCGCCGATCTGCGGGCCTGGTGGCTGCTGCCCGGTGTCAGCGCGGAGTGCTGGATCCCTGACGGCTTCGCCCCTGTGTCGCTGCACGAGGCGCTGGAGATCCACGAGATCTGGCTCCTGGTCGCCGAACAGGAAGGCGAGTCGTTCGACAAGAACGGCCTGCCCGAGCCTCGCTACCGGCGTGAGTTCATGCCGATCGCGCTGAGTCCCGGAGGTGACGGGCTGATCGTCGACACCCGTCCCGGTGACACCTGCGGTTCGGTGTACCTCTGGGACCACGAGACCTGGATTCTGGACGTCCCGAGGTGGAGCTCGGTCACCGCGATGCTCCAGGACATCGCCCATGCGCTGGAGGCCGGGACGCCCGCGTCGCAGAGCCACGCGGCCCTCGGCGGCTCCCGGAGAGTCGGCACCGCCGCCGTCGACGGCGTACTCGGTCCCACTCGGTGACCCGCCTCTCCGTGTGACCAGCGAGGGCACCTTGCCTCAGTCGGCTGCGGCGGACGATCATGCGTGGATGAGACCGGCAGCGCGGGCCTTCGTGGCCGACGGCCCTCTCCCCGGTCAGAGCGCCGACGAGGAGGAGATCGACCGGCGAGTCGCGCAGCTCGAAGCCGTCACCAAGCCCGTCACCGGAGCCGAAGCCCGGGCGCTCGCCAGCTGCTTCGGCCCCGACGACTGCTACGGACTCGCCTGGACCCTGCTCCACCTCGTCGAAACCGGTCCGAACCCGGTTCTGGCCACCGAACCCGCCCCGAATGCCGGAGAGTGGCACCACCGGCTCTGGGGTCGCATCGTCAACAGTGGGCCGGCTTCCTCGGCTTGACGCGCCGGCCTCGCGGGATGTCTACGATGAGGTCATGAGCGGGAGCCTCCAGGTATCAGGTGCACATAGCTCGCAGGTGGCCGAGGCGGACGAACGGCTGGATGTCGCCGCCGGGATCCTGGCGCTGCTGGCCGACCGGACCCGGCTTGCGCTGCTGCAGCGGCTGAGCGAGGGGGAGGCGGATGTGACGACCCTGACCGAGGCGGCCGGTGCGGCGCGTCCGTCGGTCAGCCAGCACCTGGGCAAGCTGCGGCTGGCCGGGCTGGTGTCCACGCGCAAGGACGGGCGCCGGGTCGTGTACGCGCTGCGGCACGGGCACCTGCGGCGGCTGGTCCAGGAGGCGCTGAGCGTGGCCGATCACCAGATCAGCGGACTGCCGCCGCACGACTGAGCCGCTCCGCGTCGCCCCGTGGTGCCCTTCGATGGGTCTTTCGTTCTCAATAGGTGCACACGTACGCACATGTTGTCCTATCCTGGAGGGGACCCCACCGGCCCGCGCCACCTCGGCGCGCTCCGCACGAACGGAGTCCCCGATGCTCTCCGTCCTCCGCAATCGCACCTACCGGCACCTGTTCGTCGCCCAGGTCGTAGCCCTCGCCGGGACCGGCCTGGCCACCGTGGCGCTGGGCCTGCTCGCCTACGATCTCGCCGGGGCCGACGCCGGGTCGGTGCTCGGCACGGCGCTGGCGATCAAGATGGTCGCCTATGTCGGCATCGCCCCGGTCGTGGCCGCGCTCGCGCACCGGATCCCGCGCCGCAGGCTGCTGGTCGCCGCCGACCTGGCCCGTGCGGGCGTGGCGCTCGCGCTGCCGTTCGTCGGTTCGGTGTGGCAGGTCTACCTGTTGATCTTCGTCCTCCAGGCGGCCTCGGCCACCTTCACCCCGGCGTTCCAGTCGGTGATCCCCGACGTACTGCCCGAGGAGCGCGACTACACCCGGGCGCTGTCGCTCTCCCGGCTCGCCTACGACACGGAGACCCTGGTCAGCCCGGTACTGGCGGCCGCGCTGCTCGCGCTGGTCGGCTACCGGTGGCTGTTCTGGGGGACGGTGATCGGCTTCCTCGCCTCGGCCGTCCTCGTCGTCTCGGTGGTCCTGCCCGGCGCGGTCCTGGCGGCACGGGGCAAGCCGGGCAAGGCCGATGCCGGAAGCCGCTCGGCCGACGCACGTTCGGCCGGTGCGCGTTCTCTGGCCGGGATCCGGCTGTTCCTCTCCGTACCGCGCCTGCGGGCGCTGCTCGCCCTGGACCTCGCGGTGGCGGCCGGTGGCGCCATGGTGATCGTCAACACGGTCGTCTACGTCCGCGAGGAGCTGGGCCGCCCGGCGGGCGACGTCCCGCTCGCCCTCGGCGCGTACGGCGGGGGCTCGATGCTGGTCGCGCTGCTGCTGCCCCGGGTGCTGGACCGGGTCGCCGACCGAACGGTGATGCTGCCGGCCGCCTTCGCCGTCGCGGGCCTGCTCGCCGCCCTGGCGGTCGTCACCACGGCGGGCGGCGGGGCGTGGCGCTGGCCCGCGTTGCTCGCCCTGTGGGCCGGGCTCGGCGCGGCGGGTTCGCTGATCCTGACGCCGGGTGGCCGGCTGCTGAGGGCCGCCGTCCCGCCGGCCGACCTTCCGGCCGCCTTCGCCGCGCAGTTCTCGCTCACCCACGTCTGCTGGCTGCTCGCCTACCCGCTGGCCGGCTGGCTCGGTGCCACCGCCGGGCTCCCGGCGGCCACGGTGGCCCTCGCGGTCCTCGCCCTGGCCTCGGCGGTCCTGGCGGCCCGGGTCTGGCGCACCGAGGCCACGGCCGCCCGGCCTGCTGTCGCCCCGGTGCCGGCCACCGTGACGGTACGCCCCCATCACCGCCAGGCCCCTCGGCCCGTTCACCGGCGCCCGCTGCACGCCCCGTCCGGTCGGGCCCTGGTCCGGCATCACCACCACCGCCACCCCGCGGCCCCCTGACAACGACCGCCCGCCGCGCCCCCGGGAGCCTTCGCTTCCGGGGGCGCTCCACGTCCGTCCCGGAGGGGGAGGGGAGGGGGAAGGGACTCTTCTGCGTCCCCCTTCCTCATGTCGAACTTTGCAAAGTCTGACTTTGCAAAGTGCGGAAAACGGCTACCTGCATGGCGCTGAGCTGGTGTGATGCCCTCGGCACTTTGCAAATAGCCCCTATTTGCAAAGTGCCGAGCGGGGCGCGCGAGGGCGCCCCGGCCCGGGCCGTCCGCACTCCAGCGGCCCGGGTGACGCCCGGCCATCGAGGTCGTTGCTCCCGGCGGAGGCGCCGGTGGGCGGGTGCGGTCCGCGCCGACTGCCAGGCTGGACCGCGAGTGTCGACAGCAGGGGAAGGCCTCGACGGCCCGGGCCGGGTCGTGTGACCTGCCGGGCCGACCAGGGAGGATGCGTCCTGGTGCCCGGCCGACGGCTGATTTCGGAATCGGGGTGGACCCAGGGCTCGCATGTTGATTCATGTTCGATATTGTTTGTTCATGTGGTTGAAGGGAAGCCCCAGGAGAGGGAGCACGTCATGGCCCCAACGGTGACCGACGCGACCGGCCAGCCCGGCGCGAGCGGGTCGGCAGAAGCGAGCGGAACGACCGGCACCGCCGCGCCGCCGGCCTGAGCGCTCAGGCCGGCGCAAGCACGCAGGCCGGTACGAGCAGGCAGGCCGGTGCGACGACCAGGACGGTCACCGAACTGGCCGACGGCCGCGAGCTGATCTACTACGACCGGGGCACGCCGCCCACCGACCGGGCCGTCGCCGACCTGCGTCCGCTGGACGCCGTCGCGCCCTCCTCGGAGGTCCGGCAGGACCCGATGACCGGTGCCTGGGTGACCGTCGCCGCCCACCGCCAGGCCCGCACCTACCACCCGCCGGCCGACGAGTGCCCGCTCTGCCCCAGCCGCGAGGGCCGGCTGAGCGAGATCCCGGCCGGCGACTACCAGGTGGCCGTCTTCGAGAACCGCTTCCCCTCCCTCGCGGGCGAGCCCGGAACCCACCCCGTGCCGCCGGCCCTCGACGACCCGCTGCACAGCCGCAGGCCGGGCGTCGGCCGGTGCGAGGTGGTCTGCTTCACCGCCGACCACGACGCCTCCTTCGCCGACCTCGACGAGGACCACGCCCGCCTGGTGCTGGACGCCTGGACCGACCGCACCGCCGAACTCTCCGCGCTGCCCGGCGTCCGCCAGGTCTACTGCTTCGAGAACCGCGGCACCGAGATCGGCGTCACCCTCGCCCACCCGCACGGCCAGGTCTACGCGCTGCCGTTCGTCCCCCCGCGCACGGCCAAGATGATCGACCGGGCCGCCCGGCACCGTGCCGCCACCGGCCGCAACCTCTTCGACGACCTCGTGGCCGCCGAGCGCGCCTCCGCCGACAGCCTGATCGCCGGTAGTTCCGCAGTCGGCCCCGCCGGCAGTCCCGCCGCCGACAGCGCCCCGGGCGACCGCCCCGAGGACAGCCGGGTCGTCCTGGCCGGGGAGCACTGGACCGCGTTCGTGCCCTTCGCCGCCCGCTGGCCCTACGAGGTCCACCTCTTCCCCAACCGCCGCGTCCCCGACTTCACCGGGCTGAACGAGGACGAGCGCGCCGAGTTCCCCCGGATCTACCTCGACCTGCTGCGCCGCTTCGACCGGCTCTTCAGCGACGGCGACCGGCAGGTCCGCGCGCCCTACATCGCCGCCTGGCACCAGGCCCCGGCCGGCCACGAGGACGAACTCGCCCTCCACCTGGAGCTGTTCACCGTCCGGCGGACGGCGGACAAGCTCAAGTACCTGGCCGGTACCGAGTCCGGGATGGAGGCGTTCATGAACGACGTCGCCCCGGAGTTCGCCGCCCGGCGACTGCGCGAGGTCGGCCAGGCCGGACCGGCGAACCCGACCGCCCCGACCGGCACCACCCCCGCCGCCGGTTCGACCCCCGCCGTCGGCCCGGCCTCCCCGACCGGTCCCACTCCCGCCGTCGACCCGGCCCCCGCGACCGGCCCCACCCCCGCCCCGACCGCCGAGGAAGCGCAGCGATGACCCCCACGTCCCCCACACCCCCGTCCGCCGCCTTCGAGGAGCTCTACGGCCACGCCCCCGAGGGCGTCTGGGCGGCTCCCGGCCGGGTCAACCTGATCGGCGAACACACCGACTACAACGACGGGTTCGTCCTCCCGATCGCCCTCCCGCAGGCCGTCCGCGCCTACGCCCGCCGCCGCGCCGACGGCGTGCTGCGCCTCGCCTCGACCCGGGTCCCCGGCGAGGTCGTCGAGCTGGACGTCGCCGGGCTGGCCCCGGGCGGCGTGTCCGGCTGGGCCGCGTACCCCGCCGCGGTCGTGTGGACGCTGCGCGAGGCGGGCCACCGGATCGGCGGTGCCGACGTCCTGCTCGACAGCGACGTGCCCGGCGGCGCCGGCCTCTCCTCCTCCGCCGCGCTGGAGTGCGCGGTCGCGATCACCTACAACGACCTGTACGAACTCGGCCTGGAAGCCGCCGAACTGGCCAAGGTCGCGCAGCGCGCCGAGAACGACTTCGTCGGCGTCCCCTGCGGAATCATGGACCAGATGGCCTCGATGGCCTGCAGTGCCGGGACCGCCCTGCACCTGGACACGCGTGACCTGTCCGCTCGGTACGTTCCGCTCGACCTGGCGGGCTCGGGCCTCACCCTCCTGGTCCTCGACACCCGGGTGCAGCACGACCTCGCCGACGGCGCCTACGCCGCTCTGCGGGCCGGTTGCGAACGCGCCGCCGCGCTCCTGGGGCTGCCGGCGCTGCGCGACCTCGCCGCCGCCGACCTCCCCGCGGCCCTGGACCGGCTGCCGGCCGAACTGGTCCCGCTGGTCCGGCACGTGGTGACCGAGAACGGCCGGGTCGAGCAGACCATGCGGGAACTGGAGCAGCACGGGCCGGCCGCCCTCGGGCCGATCCTCACCGCAGGCCACGCCTCGCTGCGCGACGACTACCGGACGTCCTGCCCGGAGACGGACCTCGCCGTCTCCGTCGCCGTCACGGCCGGGGCGCTCGGCGCGCGGATGACCGGCGGCGGCTTCGGCGGTTCGGTGATCGCTCTGACCCGTACGGCCGACGCGGACGCGGTGGCCAAGGCGGTCATCGAGGCCTTCCTCGCGGAGGGTTGGGCCGAGCCGCACGTCTACCGGGCCGTGCCCTCCGCCGGCGCCCGCCGGGAGTCCTGACCACCCCCGCCCCCGTCGCGCCGCCGCGACCCCGCGACCCCCGCGACCGCGTCCGCCCCCGCCGACCCCCGGCGGGGGCGGACGCACGCCCGGGCAACTCGGCCTCCACGGCTGGGTGGTCCTGCCGGACCCGGGGTCGGACCGGGCCTGGTTCGCCCCTCCGCCCGGCGGTGAGGCTGGGCCCATGACCAACACCCACCGGAACACCCTTACCAGCCAGGGCCAGGACCAGGACTTCGACGGCCGAACCGTGCTGGTCACCGGAGGCACGAGCGGCATGGGCCTCGCCACCGCCCGGGTGCTGCTGGACCGCGGCGCCAACGTGGTGATCACCGGCCGCGACGACGCCCGCCTCGCCCGCGCCGAGGCCGAACTCGCCCGGGCCGAACTCACCCGGGCCGGAGTCACCGAAGCCGGAGTCACCCAGGCCGGAGTCACCCAAACCGGACGCGCCGCCGCCGGGCGGGTCTTCGCGGTGCGCGCCGACTCCGCCCGTCCGGCCGACCTGGCCCGGTTGGCCGAGTTGGTGGGGGAGCGGTACGGCCATCTGCACGGGGTGTTCGCCAACGCCGGGGTCGGCGTCTTCGAGGCCCCGGCGGAGGTGACCGAGGAGAGCTTCGACCGCACCGTGGACGTCAACTTCAAGGGCGTCTTCTTCACCGTCCAGCACGCCCTGCCGCTGCTGGAGCGGGCCCCGGGCGGCGGCGCCGCGATCGTCCTCAACGCCTCCTGGACCCTGCACCGGGGCCTGCCCGACGCCCCGGTGTACGCGGCGACCAAGGCCGCCGTGCACAACCTCGCCCGCACCCTCGGCAGCGCGTTCGCCGGGCGGGGCGTGCGGATCAACTCGGTGAGCCCGGGCTACATCGTCACCGGGATGTTCCACGAGGTGATCACCGAACCGGCCCAGCAGGAAGCCGTGCGGGCGCGGGTGCCGCTCGGCCGGCTGGGGGAGGCGGCGGACGTCGCCGAGACCGTCGCCTTCCTGCTCTCGCCCCGGGCCGCCTACATCACCGGCCAGGACCTCGTCGTGGACGGCGGCGTGGTCGCGGTCGCGGGCCCCTGACGGGACGCGGGCCCCTGACGAGCCGAGGGGCCACGCGGTTCTGCCGGTCTGCCCCGTCCAGCGGTGGCTGCCTGGTCCTGCCAGGGCCAGGCAGCCGGAACGCCGACCGGACAGAATGACCGCATGAGCGCGAACCGAACGAGCCGCCCCGACCCCGCCTCCGCTGCCGGCACCTCCTCCGCTGCCGGCACCGCCACCAGCGCCGCCACCGCCGGTACCCCGAGCGGCCTCGCCGAGTTCCTGCGCACCCGCCGCTCCCGGCTCCGTCCCGAGGACGTCGACCTCCCCGACTTCGGCGGCCGCCGCCGGGTGGCGGGCCTGCGCCGCGAGGAGCTCGCCCAACTCGCCGGTGTCAGCGTCGACTACTACACCCGGCTCGAACAGGGCCGGGTCGGCAACCCGTCGGACGCCGTGCTCGACGCCGTCGCCCGCGCGCTGCGCCTCGACCCCGAGGAGGCCGGCCACCTGCACCGCCTCGCCCGCACCCGCCCGACCCGGGCCGGTGGCTCCGGCGGCACCGGAGGCACCGGTCGAGGCCAGGCCCGGGGCTCCGCCGCGCCGCAGAAGGTCCGGCCGTCGATGGCCCGGCTGCTCGACGCGATGCCCGACGTGCCGGCCGTGGTGATGGGCCGCCGGATGGACATCCTGGCCTGGAACAGCGCCGCCGCCGCCCTCCTCGGCGACTACGCCACGCTCGCCCCGGCCGAGCGGAACATCGCCCGGATCACCTTCCTCGACCCGGCCTCGCGCACCCTCTTCGACGACTGGGTGGGCTGCGCGCGGGAGAACGTCGCCTTCCTCCACCTGGAGGCCGGCCGCCGCCCCGACGACCCCCGGCTCGCCGAACTGATCGGCGAACTCTCGGTGCGCAGCCAGGAGTTCCGCCAGTGGTGGGCGGAGCACCCGGTCCGCGACAAGACCTCCGGCCACAAGGTGTTCCGCCACCCGCTGGTCGGCCGGATGGAACTGGTCTACGACACCCTCCGCTCCGCCGACGACCCCGACCAGGCCCTGGTCACCTACACCGCCGACCCCGGCAGCCCCTCCGAGGACGCCCTGCGGATGCTGATCTCCTGGGAGGCCGACCGCGTCGCCCGGCCGCCCCGCTAGCGCCCGGCCGGTCGATCATGTGCGAAGCCGGCTGACGAGGGCGGCCGCGATAGCGGTGCCGAGGCGGACGTAGCGGTGCCTGTCGTATCGGACGGCGACTGCTCCGGAGTGTTCGCGCGTGTTGAAGGCCGTTCGACGGTGTTGCGCTTCTTGTACCGCTCCCCGCCGAAGTCTGGTGGTCGTCCGTCGCGAGAGCCCTTGCGCAGGCGGGCGACGAGACTCTGCCACGGCGTCTCGTGCCGGAGCTCTGCCGCTCCAACCCCCTTTTGAGGCCAGGGCCGACGGCGGACCGGCGCGGGCACCGGCCGCGTGCTGGTCGGCACGGACGATGGTGGAGCCCACCGAGAGTCCTAGGCCGTGTCTCATAATTGATCTTGTGGTGGGGCGAGGAGAGATAACCGACGCGGCATGGTCGCGGATAGAGCCGCTACTTCCGCAGCGCGATGGCGCTGGATGTCCGTGGCGAGACCATCGGCAGGTCGCGAACGGGGTGCTGTGGCGGCTCCGCACCGGGGCGCCCTGGCGCGATCTGCCCGAGCGGTATGGCCCGTGGCAGACCGTCTACCGGCGCTTCGCCCGGTGGGAGAAGGACGGCACCTGGGCCAGACTGCTGCAACAGGTCCAGGTCCGCGACGACGCGGTGGGTGCCGTGGAGTGGACGGTCTCCGTTGACTCCACGGTCGCCCGAGCGCATCAGCATGCCGCGGGCGCCCGTAAAAAGGGGCTGAAGCAGGGGACGAATCGGAAGATCCGGCAGCTGTCACGCGTCGCGAGGCGCTCGGCCGGTCCCGGGGCGGGCTGACGACCAAGGTCCACCTGGCGGTCGACGGCCGGGGTCTGCCGCTCTCGATCGTGCTCAGCGCCGGGAACACGGCGGACTGCACCATGTTCCCGGCCGTGTTGGACGCGATCCGCATTCCGCGGACCGGCGCCGGACGCCCTCGCACGAAGCTCGACCGGGTCGTTGCGGACAAAGCCTATTCGTCCCGGAAGATCCGCCGCCTGCTGCGGCGCCGCGGCATCAAGGCGACCATCCCCGAGCGCCGGGACCAGATCGCCAACCGAGCCCGCCGCGCAGGCGGGGGTGGCCGGCCACCGGCCTTCGACAAAGTCGCCTACCGGGGGCGGAACGTCGTCGAGCGGTGCTTCGCACGGTTGAAGCAATTCCGCGCCGTGGCAACCCGGTTCGACAAGCTGGCGGCCCGCTACCGGGCCAGCGTGGTCATCGCCGCCCTGTTCCTCTGGCTCAGGGCCGACGGGTGATCATCGTGTTCAGTCCGAGTTGAACCACACCAGCACACCGGGACCGTCCGGTGTGATCACCGGAACCCAGGCCTCATCGGTCTCACGGACTCGGCTCTCGTCCAGCTGCAGAGCGTGCGGCTCCTCGGTGGTCCCATCGGATGCCCAGTAGCGGATGGCGCCGATGATCTCCCGGAGTGTGTCCCGCTCGTCATCCGGCCACCCGTAGTTCCAGGTGCCGGCACCGCGGAAGTCCTTTTCGAACAGCTCGCGCAGCGTGTCCAGCTCATCAGGGCCGAACAGCGGCACCAGGAAGCCTTCGACCTGCCCCTGCCGACAGGCCGTTCCGCCGTACTGCTGCTGATAGCAGATCCCGGTCTTTGCTTCGACCACCACATACAGCCAGCCACCGGCACTCATGCCGTCGGGATCGAGGAAGACGAAGCGCCGAGAGCTCATGGCGACAGTCTTCCGGGCTGCCGACCACGCGCTCAACGACATTTCAGCCCGCAAGATCAATTACGAGACACGGCCTAAGAACTCACCTCGGCCGGTGGGGTGTTGTGGGTCATGATGAGCTGAGCCATCCGGTGCAGCCGGTGCCAGACGTGTGCGGCGCTGTCGTCCTCGGCGAGCCGGGGAAGGACGCTCTCGAGCTGGCCGAGAAGGAGATCCACGGTCGCCATCCCTCGCTCGTGGAGGGAACCGCCGTTGGCGAGCCACGTGTGAGTGCAGCCCGCCAGCCTGGTATCGAGCGACACCAGATCGACGCCCGCGACCTCGAGGCTGTTCCACCCGCGGTCCCACGGCTCGTTCCGGTGTTCCTCCCGCAGGCACGCCACCACGGCTACAGGGTCTTCAACAGCATTCATGCTCTGCATCATCGCGGTGCCGCCTCGGATGCGAAAGGCCGAGGCCGAGCGCCGCCACCCGAATCCGCACCCAGGACATCATCCCGCCGCTCGCCTACCGATGCGGTCTGCCCATTCGACACAGCGACGATCGACGATCCGGTCGAGTTCGACGCGCCACGTCAGGTCCAGGCCGTAGCTGCCGAGGCGAACCAGCAGCTCGGCCAAGGTCACGTAGTGCTTCCGATCCAGGCAGGAAACGTGATTCCTTTCATCCCCGCCTCCGCTTCGGCTGTGAAGCGTGCGACATTCGGTTCCCTTCGTCCGGCGAGGACCGGGCCACCGCCCTGATCGGCTCGAACGACCCGGCGGACCGCCCCTGGCCTCCCTCACCGCCCGGGCCGTTCCTTCGGGCGGTAGTTTGGGCCCGCCTCCTCGATGTACGTCAGCAGGGCCGACCCGGCGGACGTGACGTCCAGGTCGACGACCACCTCCTCGTCCTCCCAGCGGCCGTGCTCCGAGATGACGAGGCCGATCAGGGCGACGTCGCCCGCCCGGCCCCGCAGCTCGTACTGCTCGATGCTCTCGCCGCGCAGCCCGTCGTCCGGGTCGTCGCGCTCCCAGGCGTCCACCGCGGCCTGCGCCACGGCCCTGGGCAGCCGCACCGTCACCCGGCCGACCTGGGCGTGGACGTGCTCGCCGATCGCGGCCAGCACCTTCGATTCCTCCCGGTACACGGCGTACCGCTCCTCGTTCACCATGGGGCGACGCTACTCGGGCAGCCGGGCCCGGTTCGACCGAATTCCACCGCGCCCCACCGGCCCACCGCCTCGCCGGCCCACCGCGCCCCACCGTCCGACCGCGACCCACCGCACACGGGACCATCGGCCCGCCCGGTTCCACCCGTCCGGCCCTGGCGGCGGGCCCGGTCCGGGGGTGGGATGGAGGTGACCGGGGCCCGGGGGGTCGGGAAGCGGCTCCGGCGGCACGAAGGGCAGGAATACGAACATGAAGGCCGCCGTCGTCCACGACTTCACCCAGCCGCTCGTGATCGAGGAGCGTCCGGTCCCCGAGCCCGGCCCGCACCAGGTGCGGGTCCGGATCGAGGCCTCCGGCCTGTGCCACACCGACATCCACGCCGCGCACGGCGACTGGCCGGTCCGGCCGACCCCGCCGTTCGTGCCCGGGCACGAGGGCGTCGGCATCGTCGAGGCGGCCGGCGCCGAGGTCCGGCACGTCCGGGTCGGCGAACGGGTGGCGATCCCGTGGCTCGCCGACGCCTGCGGCCGCTGCGACCACTGCGTCTCCGGCTGGGAGACCCTCTGCACCCGGCAGCACAACAGCGGCTACTCCGTCGACGGCGCCTACGCCGAGCAGGCCCTCGCCCACGGCGACTACGTCGTCCCCGTCCCCGACGGCCTCGACCCGATGGACGCCGCCCCGCTTTCCTGCGCCGGTGTCACCACCTACAAGGCGCTCAAGGTCTCCGGCGCCGGACCCGGCACCCGCGTCCTGGTCTCCGGCATCGGCGGCCTCGGCCACCTCGCCCTCCAGTACGCCCGCCTGGCCGGCGCCGAGACCATCGCCGTCGACGTCACCGACGACAAGCTCGCCCTCGCCCGCGAACTCGGCGCGGACCACGTCCTCGACGCCCGCGTCCAGGACGTCGCCGCCGAGGTCCAGAAGCTGGGCGGCGCCCACGCGGCGATCGCCCTCGCCGTCAGCAACGCCTCCTTCCAGGCCGCCTACGCCTCGCTGCGCCGCGGCGGCACCCTCGTCCTGGTCGCCCTGCCCGCCGAGGGCAGGCTCGAACTCCCGGTCTTCGACACCGTCCTGAACGGCACCAGGGTGATCGGCTCCATCGTCGGCACCCGCCAGGACCTCGCGGAGGTCTTCCGCCTCCACGCCCTCGGCCGCACCCGCGTGATCCGCGAGACCCGCCGCCTCGCCGACGTCAACACCTGCTTCGACGAGGTCCTCTCCGGCCGCACCCCCGCCCGCCTGGTCTTCGACCTGCGCTGACCACCCGCCGGCTCCCGGCGGAAGGCTCCCGCCGAAGCGCCCGCCCCCGCCCGCCCCCGCCCGCCCCCGTCGTCCGGGGGGCGGGCGCTCCGGCGTCCGGCCTCTCTCGTTCCGGAGGAGCCGGCAGAGGACGCGGACTCGTCGACAGGTGATCACCCGGCAGCCCGACTTGAGGCGTGCCGTGAGGGCTTCGGCACGGTTCTGCCGGCTCCGCCAGCACGTTTGCGCAGGTGGAGGAGGATCGGCAGGCGCGGTAAACCGGATTGCCAGCTCGCCTTCGGACGCACTAGCGTTCGGTCGCGCACTGATCGTCGCCCAGGGGGAACCTGTCCGACGTTCGATCAGAACGCTTATCGAATCGGACAAATGCCCCTCGAATGTCGGCCGCCTGTGATCGATGCGGCTGCCGATCGTCGAGCGAGGGCGCTCTGCCGTGAAGGGCTGACCGACACACCATGCGTATTGCCCGTCCATTCACCGGCCGGCGGGGCCGGCTGGTGAGAAACCTGGCGCCCCTGTGCGCGATCGGCCTCGCCCTGGCGGTTCCCGGAACCGCCTTCGCGGAAGCCCGTACCCCGGCCGCGTCGACGGCCGTCGTGGCCGGCGACGTCGACCTTGACGCCGTTCCGGACTACCTCGCACCGGCCGCCGACGGCTCGCTGGTCCTGTTCCGGGGCGGCAGCGGAGGCACGGCCGCACCCGAGACGGCCTCCCCGGCGGACCGGAGTCCTCGACAGGACGGCTGGGGCAACTACCTGCTGGCCCACCGAGGTGCCGTAATGGGGGTCGGTGACTCCCTGTTCGCCTACCACACGACCGAGAAGCAGCTCTACCTCTACGTCAACGACGCGAACGCGGCCCAGGGCGCCATCGCCGGTCACTTCGCCCGTACTGTCGTCCAACTGGGCACCAGCAGCATGTGCGAGCGGGGCATCGACGGGACCTGGGACCACATCACCCGGATGACGGCCGTGCAGCGGGGCACCGGCGAGACCAGTCTGGTCACCGTCGAGAAGGGGCACCTCCGCTTCTACCCCGCCAGTTTCCTCGCCGGCTGCAAGCTCGGCGCGGGTGTCGAACTCGGCGCCCAGGGCGACGACTGGAGCGGCTTCACCCTGATGTACCCGGGTGAGGTCAACGGCGTGCCGACCCTGTGGGCGCGGGACACCGTGACCGGGGCCGTCGCCGACCTGCCCTTGCCGCTGAACGCCAACGGCGGACTCCTGAACGGGTTCACGCCGCTGTCGCTGCCCGCCCACAAGCCCCTGACGTCGGCGCTCCAGGGCGCCGGCGGCACGAGCCTGTGCGCCGACGTCGACCACGGTGGAGCGGCCAACGGCACGGCGACCCTGCTGGAGGACTGCACCGACCAGGGCGCGGCGTCCAGCCAGGCGTTCACCTTCGGCACCGACGGTTCCGTGCACGTCCTCGGCAAGTGCCTCGACGTCACCGGCGCCAACACCGAGAACGGCTCGCCCGTCAACGTGTGGGACTGCAACGGCAGCGCGGCCCAGACCTGGGTGGCCGGCCCCTACCCGGGCACGCTGAAGAACCCGAACGCGGACAAGTGCCTCGACGCCGGGGCCGGCGCTAACGTGGGCGACCACCTGGTGATCCAGGACTGCCACGACGGGGCAAGCGGTCGCTGGACGCCGTCCGCCGCCCACTCCCTGCTTCCGTTCGGTCTCGCGCAGGGTGCCTTCCCCGCCGTGGACTCTCCCGGTGACATCAACAGCGACGGCTATCCGGACCTGATCGTCACCGCGGCCGACGGCAAGGCGTTCCAGTACCCGGGCGCCGCTCCGGACGGGGACCGGCCTCGCTTCGGCGGGCCGCTGGAACTCGGGCTGCGGCTCTCCGACCCCTACAGCGTCGTGTCCATCTACAGCCAGGGCCGCTGCCTCGACAACTACGGTGCGCCGAACGGCGGCGCGGTGCGCCTCTACGACTGCTGGAACGGCGCGAGCCAGAAGTTCGCCTTCGGCTCCGACGGCACCCTGCGCACCGGCGGCCGTTGCGTGGCCGTCCAGGACGACCGGACCAACTGGGGCGCGCCGGTCGTCGTCACGGACTGCCGGGGCGCGGTCGGCCAGATCTGGCAGTACCGCGAGGACGGCTCGATCTACAACCCGGCCTCGAACGCCTGTCTGGAGCTCCCGGGCTGGAACGATGCCAACAGCACGGCGCTGGGCATCTGGGGTTGCTACGGCAACCCCAACCAGCGGTGGACCCTCCAGCCCAACACCGCCTGACCGACCCGCAGGACGTCGCGACGCCAAGAAGCCCCGTCAGATCTCGGGCGGACTTCACGGGGCGTTGCCATACGTGGTTGGTCGATCAGGCCGCGGAAATCTGTGCGGGACGCTCGGCCGGGGTTTCCCGGCCGAGCGTTTTGCGTGGGCGGCCGTCTCGGCGCCTCGGCCCCCAGCCCAGTGAGCACACCAGGTGCGTGGGCTGGGCCTGGACGGTCTTCACGAGTGCGTCGCGGACCTGTTCGGCGGTGCGGCCGCGGGGAAGGCGCAGGCGCATCACCCGGCCGGACACGGCGGCGGGCGCCCGCTCGGGTCGAGCGGGCGCCCGGAGCCTGTTCGGATCCGTCCGGCCGTTGTGCCACTCGCGTGCAGTCCGTTTGTGGACGGCGACGAACCACCCGTTTGTGCGGCACCCGTCCGCTGAGGTTGCCGTCAACTACTGCCGTCAGCAGCCCAGAAAGGCCCACCAATACCCTCTGGTGGGCCTTTCTGCGTGAGTCGATCAGTATCAAGAACCTTCAGGATCCGTCGGCGCCACGAGTGCCGAAGGGGAAGTTAATCACCCTGGAGCACACCATCTCGTCGACGGTACCTGAAGAAACTAATCCTGCCAACCGATCCCACGGCGCACAGCGACTCGCTTGCACACAACAAAACCCTTGTGGGTGGCATCTGAAACCTCAAGGTTCATGAACCCGCGCTCATAGCGGCCTGGCGCTTGCAAAAACCCATCCATTTCCGATGCATCGGCCGCAATCACCACGGTGAGGTTTTTATAGTCGGTCGCAAGCTTCATTCCGATCACGGAAGTAAAGACGACATCTACATAATGATCGTAGTCCTCGCCGGGGCGCCCGCGTAGGATGAGCGTTCGATGTGACTTGCTGTATGACCACAGCTGGAAAGGGTGCTCCAGGTCCAGCGGTAGCGATTCATTGCCTTCGGGCATCTCGAATACCTTCCGCCCTACTAACGCTTCGCGAAGGGATTGCTGCCATTGGCCCACTGGACGCGTGCTTGCACCTCGGGCGGGGCGGCCTTAATCATTGCCAGCTCCCAGGCAGTCAAATCTGACGCATACGGGTTTTTCAAGTTTGCAGTCTCGGCCCACTGGTCGGGATTTCTGACCCCTTCAAGGTTGAAATGGATAGTTGTTGTGCTATCAGGATTCAGTGCAGTCCTAACAACAGATTCGAAGTCTTCCCAGTGGTCGTAGTACTGCGCACCCTTGCTGTCGGCAAAATCTTGCAAAGCGTAATCGTTTGAATCGGTCCTCGTCAGTCCCAACGCGATGGCCTCAGGGCAGCCGTCCGTATTGTGAACCAATACTGGCGTGATCCCGGCGAGTACATAGTACGTGTGAAGGTCGGCCACGGTGAGGTTGCGGACGGCTTGTTGCTGGGTCCAGCGGGTGACGGCGAGGACCTGGGAGGTGGTGCCGTCGGGGGACTGGAGGGTGTCGCCGGGCTTGAGGTCGGTGGCCTTGACCCACTCGCCGCGGGAGGCTACCCAGAATGGGTGGCCATCGGTGGCGGTGAGCTTCACGGGGCGCTGGTACGAGCCCTTGGTGAGGGTGATCGTGACCAGGTTCTTGAGGCCCTCGCCCAGGATGAGGTCGGTGACCGGTTCGGCAGAGGTCTCACCGGTTTCGGGGTCGGTGGCGAGGACCTCGTCGCCGACCTGGATGTCGGCTATCTGCTTGGTGGTGCCGTCGGCGAGAAGGACGAGGACATCACCCGGGAACGAGTTGTTCGGGCACTTCGACCGCCGCTGTGCCGCGACGGTCTTCTCGTTCTGCGGGGTGCTCGGGTTGGCGGACCTGCCCTGGCCGTACTGGGCGCGGTTGTCCGCGCTACCGGTGTTCGGCTTCGCGGCGGGCCTGGCCCCCTTCGGCTCCTTCGCCCCCTGCGGACGCTTGCCGCCGCCGCCCTCGCGGTCGGAGCCGGTGATCTCGCCGAGTGCGACCAGTTGGGCCGTCGTGCTGATCAGCAGCTTGGTTTCGTTGCAGGACGAGACCCGCGCGCAGGCGCGCGACATCGCTCCGCGGAAGTTCGACGGCATGAGGCCCATGCCGAAGCTCTGCCGTTCGTCCTTGGCCCGCTCGTCGCGGAAGGTGCTCATGACCGCGGCGTTCGCCGGGGTGTCCGCGATGACCAGGTCGGGACCGAGGTGGATCCACGGGTCGTCGGCCTGCTCGACGTAGTAGTCGCGGTTCTGGACCTTCAGGGTGCCGTCGAAGTTGACGTCCGCCGCGCCGCGGCCGCTGTAGTGGCCGTGGCAGCGGCCTTCCGCGCAGTCGCCGTCGATGAGGCCGCTCGGGTCGGAGCGGTTGATCGGGTCGTTGCTGCTGTAGGAGTAGCCGCCCATCTGGTCGGGGTTGCCGGCCGCGAGGAGGGGGTCGACGGTCAGGAAGCGGCCGAGGACCGGGTCGTAGTTGCGGGCGCCCAGCAGGTTGAGGCCGCTGGTGGCGTCGACCGGCTTGCCGAGGTAGCCCCGGTTGCCGACCCAGCCGGAGGGCTGGAGGCCCGTGCGCACGCTGCCGTAGGGGTCGAACGGGCGCCGGGTGATGGTCCGGTTGGCGGCGTCGACCTGGAGGGTGGAGGTGTTCTGCGGGTTGGCGAACTGGTAGGTCAGCGCGCCGTTGCTGGAGCGGACGACGGTCGTGCCGTCGGGCTGGGAGAAGTGGCGGTCGCCGCTGACGGTGTTTCCGTCGGGGGCGAGGGTGAGCTGTTCGGCGCCGCCGAACAGGTAGAGGACGGTGCCGTCGGGGCCGCGCTGGATGAGCAGTTCGCCGTCGGCGTCGTAGAGGTAGGTGCTGGTGCTGTTGGTGCCGCCGTTGGGGCTGGTGACGCTCTCGGTGCGGCCTTCGACGTTGTAGGTGAAGGTCTGGGTGGCGCCGGCGAGCGGCTGGGTGCCGGTGCCGGTGGCCCACTTCTGGTTGGCGCCCTGGTTGCAGTACCAGAACGAGACCCGGATGCCGGGGGTGCTGTCGTACTGCGGGACGTCGAGGCAGAAGCCGGAGCTGTGCACGATGCCGCCGTCGGCGGAGATGCTCCAGCGCTGGCTGTCGCTGCCGTCACAGGCCCAGAGCTCGACCTGCGCGCCCCGGCCGGCCTGGGCGTCGACCGGGCGGGCACAGGCGCCCAGTACCCGCAGCGTGCCGTCGGTGCCGACGGTCCACTTCTCGCCGTCGCTGTCGTTGCAGCCCCAGAGCTCCACCGGGGTGCCGTTGGCGTTGCTGGCGCCGGTGGAGTCCAGGCAGACCGGGGTGCCGGTGGTGGTGGGCAGCGCCGAGGGCACGGTGCCCGTGCTGCTGAGGGCCCGCGAGACGGTGTTGCCCTGGGCGTCGTACTGCGGGGTCAGGGTCGCGTCGTAGGTGGGCCCGGTGCGCGGGTTGGTGGTGGAGGTCCACCGGTGGTTGGGGTTGGTGTTGCAGTACCAGAGGCCGAGCTGGGCGCCCGGGGTCTGGTTCCAGCCGGGGACCTCGAGGCAGAGGGTGGAGTCGGAGTGGACGAGGGCGCCGTTGCCGCCGTCCTGCCACTTCTGTCGGGTGCTGCCGTCGCAGGTGGTCAGTTCGACCTTGGTGCCCGCATCGGCCGTTCCGGCCGGGGCGGCGCACTTCCCGAGGGCGCGCAGGGTGCCGTCGCCGGGGCGGGTCCACCGCTGCGAGCCGCCGCTGTTGCAGGACCAGGTCTGGACGGCGGTGCCGTCGGCGGTCCGGGCACCCGCGACGTCCATGCAGAGCGTGGAGTGGTCGAAGGCGGGCAGGGCCGAGACGTACTGGCTGGTGGCCTGTCCGGTCCGACTGGTGACACTGGTGGCGGTGTTGGGCTTGGCCGCCGGAGTGGTTCCGTTGCCGGGGTAGGAGACGGCCTGGGTGACGTCGCGAGCGGTGTCGCCGGTGACGTCGCGCCGGACGTGCTGGGTGCGGCCACCGAGCTGGTTGTACTGGAAGGTCTGCCAGTACGGGGCCGGTCCGCCGATGCTGGCCGGGCCGGGGTCGCTGTTGTTGCAGTGCGAGACCACACCCGCGGTCGTCGCGCTGATGCCCCAGGTGTCGGTCCACGCCTCGACGAGGCGGCTGAGGCCGTCGTAGCGGAAGCACTGGGTGTCGAACGCCTGGTCGACACTGCCCGAGGACTGCAGTTCCGAGACACTGGTCAGCTTGCCCGACCGGTCGTAGCCGTACGTGCTGTGCGAGATCGGGTTGGCGTCCGCCTCCTGGAACTGGACGCTGCTCGTCGTCGTCCGGCCGGTGATGTCGTCGTACGTCCGGGCGGTACGGATCAGCCCGCCCTGCTCACCGTACTGGGAGCGGAGCAACTGTCCGAGCGGGTTGTAGTTGGCCTGGGCGAGGAGCTTGGTGAGGGAGGTGCCAGTGGCGATGATCTCGCCCAGGTCGTCGCGGACGTAGCCGAGCCGTTCGGTCGGCAGGCCGCCGTCGGCGCCGAAGTCGGCACCGATGGGACGTCCCAGGTTGTCCTCGTAGTGGAGGGTCTGGGTGTAGTCGCCGGCGAGTCGTCCCTCGGTGGCCGGAACGGTGGTCGTGGTGCTGGTGGGCTGGTAGCGGGTGGTGTAGCCGTTCACCTTCTGGACGTACGCGCTGCCGCCGGCGCCGCCGGTGTAGCGGGTGCTGGAGGTGAGGTAGCCCCTGGCGAGGGTGTCGTAGGTGTAGGAGGCGAGCAGCTTGCTCTGGTCGCCGGTGTTGGTGCCCTCGTAGCGGCCCGTGGTGCGGCCGAGGAGGTCGTAGCTGAAGGACAGCTGCTTGCCCAGGCTGTCGGTGGTGCTGGCCACCCGGCCGAGGTCGTCGTAGCTGGTGCTGGAGCTGCCCGCGTCGGGGTCGTTCGCGGAGACCCGCCGGCCCTGGAGGTCGTAGCCGTAGGACCAGGTGTTGCCCGCGTTGTCCTTGATGCTCGCGAGCTTGCCGCGCTCGTCGAAGGCGTAGCGGGTGGTGACGTCACCGGTGCCCGCCCCGCCGTGGAGCACGGAGGCGGTGGTGCGGCCGAGCGCGTCGGTGTACGTCGTGCTCGGGGTGCCGCCCTCGGGCGGGGTGGTGTCGGTGCGGTCGGCGCCGGGGTAGGCGGTGACGGTCTGCCACAGCTCGGTGCCGCGTCCGAAGAGCTTGGACGCGAGCTGACGGCCCAGACCGTCGTAGACGAGTCGGGTCTGGGAGGGGGCCTCGTTGTCCCGCTCCTCGAACAGGATGTTGCTCGGGTCGCCGTGCGTTCCGTCGTACCAGGCCGCGGTGGTCTTGGTGACCTGCCCGTGGCTGTCGTAGCGGGTGTGCGAGATGACGCGGCCGCCGTCGCCGTTGGCGGGGGTGGACTGGATCTGCCGGGGCCTGAGGAATCCGTCGTAGATGGTGACGGAGGTGGTGCGCCTGCCGAGTTCGGTCAACGACTGGGTGGTGACGCTCGGCGCCTGCGCGCGGGTGCTCGGCGTGTTGTTCACGCCGTGCATGTCGTAGCTGTACAGGAGGTCGGCGGGTCGGCCGGCGTCCTTGGCGTTCCCGGGCAGCCAGGCGGCGGTGCGACGGCCGAGTGCGTCGTAGGTGGAGTCGCCGATCCGGTCGTTGGAGTCGTTGGACCGGAGCAGCAGGCCGCGGGCCGGGGCGAACGTGCTCCGGCTCACCCAGCCGAGCGGGTTGGTGGTGGCAACCTCGGTCGGCAGGGTGCCGGTGGCCGGGGTGTACGCGGTCTGCTCGACGGCGCCGGTCTCGTCGACGCTGCGGACGACCCGTCCGTAGCCGTCGAAGGACTGGGCGTCGACGGTCCGGTAGACCGGCGCGCCCTGCGCGTCGTAGGACTTGACCTCCTGGGTGGCGGTCACGTAGCCGAGGGTGGTGCCGTTCTGGCCGAGGGTGCCGGCGCTGCCGGGGTTGGCCAGGTCGGCGTTGCCGTCGTACACGAGCCGGCGGTCACTGATCGTCTTCGTGGTGGATCCGGCGGTGCCGCACGGTCCGGCGACGGTCAGGGTCCGGTTCGGGTAGCTGAGCATCAGGGGGTTGCCCGCCGGCGGCGCCGCGTAGTCCGTGGTGGTGCAGGTGCGGTCGGCCTGGGTGCTCACGTCCGGCTGGGTGTCGACCTTGGCGGGTCGGGCCCAGCTGTCGAGGTCGGTGACGGTCCGTCCGGTGCGCCAGGTACCGTCGGCGAGGAGCGCGCTGGAGCGGACGACGGTCTGCGAGGTCCGGCTCGCCTCCAGCGGGGGGAGCGGCGACAGCACCGGCGGCGCGGGCTTCTTCGAGGTCCAGGCGGTCCGGTTCCGGCTGAGGCCGGGGACCTTGGTGACGGACACCTCGTTGAACTGCTTGACGACGGGGGTGCCGCCGGCCTGGTTGTACGTGGTGGTCTCCTGCGGGGTGCCGGCGAGCCACGGGCTGTCGGTGGTTTCCTCCCCGAGGGAGTTCTTCAGCCGGACGCTCCGGGGGGTGCGGTCGGCCTTGTAGTCGCCGTCCATGCCCTGGAAGTAGGAGACGGTGGTCCGGTTGACCGGGTCGGGGCCGGAGCCGGAGGTGGTGGTGACGGTCCGGAAGCCGCGGAAGTCGTTCCAGGTGCGGTACTGGTCGTCCGTCAGGTCGGAGTCGTCACGGTGCCAGGCGGCACCGGCGTAGGTGTAGGACGTCTCGCGCGGCGGCGAGGCGGCGGTGGTCGTGTCGGTGACGGTGACCTTGGCGACCAGAGACTTCTGGAACCAGTCGTCGATCGGCGTGGCGCCGCTCGACGGGCTCCAGCGGGCGGGGTAGCAGGCCATGGTGTTGCTGTCGGGCGAGGCGGGCATGGTGCCCCGGACCCGCGAGCACTCGGGGTCCCGGTAGGTCACCGCGACCGAGGTGCCGCTCTCGGTGTTCACCCCGAGGATGCGCGGCCGGTAGAGCGGGTGCGCGGCCGGGGTCGAGCCGTCGACGCGGTTGTCGAGCATGGTGCCCGCGAAGGTGACCGGGTCGAGGCGTATAGGGCCGCTGCCGCCGGCCGAGGTGTCGAGGCCGGTGTGGCGGATCTCGTTCAGCCACATGACCGCCTGCACCGTGCTGGCCGGGTCGTTGCCGGTGTTCGGCTCGATCGTGCCGCCGGCGTCCGCGAACATGTGCTGGAGGTCGTAGCGGTCGACGTTCTGCCAACCGCCGCCGGTGCGCAGTTCGGTGCTGATGCCGCGCAGGCGCTTGGTCGACCAGAACGTGGGCGAGGCGGTACGGCAGACGTTGGGGCCGGTCCCGCCGGTGTGCCACCCGTCCGGGCAGGCGAGGTCGTACGGGACGTCCGGCCAGTCCTTGGCGGTGGTGGCGGAGAGGTTCTCGGGCTTGCAGGTGGTGTCGGAGACGACGCACCGCTCGGCGGACTCGAAGGTGACGCGGGCGGACGGCTCGCGTCCGGCGAGGGCGTCGGCGAGCTGGTAGCCGTAGGAGACGTGGGCGAGCTGGCCGCCGCGGGTGTAGGGGGTGAAGGTGCCGCTGCCGCCGGTGGTGGCGGCCTGGCCGCCGCCCATGGCGTAGCGGTTGGTCTCGGTGGTCCAGTCGTAGCGCTGGAGGTTGCCGCGCGGGTCGACGGCGAAGTCCAGGTTGAAGCGCCAGCCGGGTTGCTGGTCGCACTGGGAGTTCTTGCCCTTTGCGGCGGTGTAGCAGGGGTCGCCGTTGTTCGGGTGGTAGACCGGAACGCCCCAGGCGCTGTTGGTCGGCGCGTCGGAGGTGGTGCCCGGCGCGTGGTTGAGGCCGAGGTAGTAGGCGGTGCCGTCGGTGACGGTCACCTTGAAGTACTCGCCCTGCCACAGGCCGTTGGCCGCGCCGGTGAGCCGCTCGATCCTCGTGCCGTCGTCGCCCTGGAGGTGGTAGACGCCGTTCGCGTCCTGGAGCAGCTCGCCGGAGTGGGAGCCGAGGGCGAGGGTGGCGCGCCAGCCGGCCCAGCACTGGTCGGCGGAGCCGGTGATGCCGCCGGCGTCACAGGACTTGTAGGACCGCTCGATGAAGCCGGGGCTGTACGACCAGCCGTCACCGATCCAGCCGGCCTGCGAGTTGCGGGCCGAGGTCTGGCCGTCGACGGCCTGCGAGTCGTAGGACAGCGCGACACCGGGAGCCGTGCCGGTCAGGGACGGCGGCGTGGTGATCGGGTAGGAGTAGGCGAAGGCACCCGTGGCGGTGTGCGACCAACTGCCGGAGGACGACAGGTCGGTGGCGGCGTAGGAGCCCTGCGCGCCCTTGACGTCGGCGACGGCGGCGAGGGCGATGCCGCCACCACCGCCACCGGAGGAGGCGGCCGCGAGCGAACCCGGCGCGTCGAGCGGGGCGGCGGCCGAGGCCTCGCCGGGCGCGGACTTGGCGGGGGACGGGGCCACCGCGGCGGCACCGGGCAGTGTGACGGTGCCGGTAATGCGCTTGGTGGCGGGGTCGGTGGTGGACTCGACCGGCTGCCGGGTGCGGCACTCGGCGCGCTCGGGCGTGGTCAGAGCGCATTCGGGCATCGCGACCAGGCGCAGGCGGGAGGCCCAGCCGCCGCCGTAGGCGTCGGCGATCGAGCTGTAGTCCAGCGAGACGTCGAGGCCGGCGGCGTCCGTGCTGCCGTCGGTGCGCTTGAGGCCGACCAGCATGCCGTCGACGTTGGCCTGTTCGGTGCGGTTGCGGTCGGCGACCGTGACCTCGACGGCGCCGGGTGCGGAGGGCACGGCGACCGCGGTGGTCGGCGTGCCGGTGGCGGGTGCCGCGGAGGAGGTTCCGGCCTGGCCGTTGCCCTCGGCCGAGGTCCTGGCGCCGGACTTGGCTTCGCCCTTGTCGGTGCCGGGTGCGCCGAGCAGGACCGGGGTGTCGCCGGCGCGGACGGCCGGAGCCTTCCCGTTCCTCTCGACGAGGTCGGGGCGGTTCTTCAGGTCCACGGTGGCCGTGGCCGCGCCGGGCCACCGCACCGCCTCAGTCTTGTGGGCGCGGAGTTCGTGGGCGCCCGCCGGGTACTGGAGCTTCGCGGGCTCGCGCTTGCCGTCGGCGTTCCGACCGCCGACGACCGGGAGCTTCGGGAGCGGTTTCTCCTTCTTCTCGGCCGCCTGGGCGGTGAATGCGACTCCTTCACCGACCAGGGGAACAATGAGTGAGAGTACGGCGGCAACGGCGGAAACAGTCAAGGTAGTTCGCCATCGACCACCTCCTCTCCGCGGAAAACGGTCGACTCGACCCCAAACGGGCTGCATCCGACTTCCCTCCAAGGGAGTGGAATTGAAATACGTCTGTGACCTGCGTCAATACGTGGGCGGAGCTGCCCCGGCATGACCGCCGGAACGCTATTGCCAGCCCGTGCGCGGACGCAATAGCGTTCGGCTGCGACCGTCCGGAACAAGTGACGCCGTATCAGCTGACGTCGGATCGGAAACGCACCCACAATCGGACAGAGGCCACTCGGTCGACGGCTGGTGTGATACGCATCACGAAATCTCGTCGTCGGCCGGGTTCGGTCGTGCTGTGAAGGTGAACTGACACGTCATGGGAGAAATACGTCCGTCCGGTTCGCGGATACGCGGCCGTTCGATGAGACGTCTCGTGCCGGCCTGTGTTCTCGGGCTGGTGCTGGGGGCGGCTCCGGCCGTTGCGCTCGCGGACGACCGGCCGTCGGCCGTCCCGCCGGGTCGGAGCAGCGTCGATGCCCCGGCCTTCTCCGGGCCGGCGGCCGGGCCGCTCCAGGCGGCTCGGTTGAAGGCGAAGTCGACCGGGAAGCCGGTCACTGTCGACGAGCTGACGTCGGAGACGTCGACAACCGTCGCGCGACCGGACGGCAAGCTGGTTCTGACCAGCAGTCTTCTGCCGGTCCGGGTGAAGAGGGGCGGAGCGTGGGCGGATGTGGACACCGCGCTGGTCCGCAACGGTGACGGGAGCTTCTCGCCGAAGGCGACGCCGTCGGGGGTGAAGGTCTCCGGCGGTGGTACCGGGCCGTTGGCGACGCTCACGGACCGGGAGGGACGCAGTCTGGCGCTGACCTTCCCGGTCGCGCTGCCCAGGCCGACGGTGACGGGCGGCACCGCCCTGTATGCCGAGGTGCTGAAGGGCGTCGACCTGCGGGTGGAGGTCGGTGACCAGGGTGGTGTGCGGGAGGTCCTGGTCGTCAAGAACGCCGAGGCGGCCGCGAATCCGGCGCTGAGGTCGCTGCGGTTCGGGACCTCGTCCACGGACCTCGTCGTCTCCAGCGACGAGCACGGTGCCGTCACCGCCGCCACGGCCGACGGCACGGCGGCGTTCAGGGCGCCCGCCCCGATCATGTGGGACTCCGCCACGGACGCCCCCGCGGCGCCCACCGCGTCGGCCGAGCCGACCGCGGCGCCCGCCCCGGCGGGCAGATCGGCCGCCGCGGCCAAGCCGCAGGCCGCAGCCCCGGCCGAGGGCGCGGCGCCCGCCGCCGACCCGGCACCGGCCGCCGGAAGCCCCTCCTCCACCGACGCCCCGGGACGCGGCGCGCACGTCAAGCCGATCGGCGTCGGCACCGATGCCTCGGCCCTGACCCTGACCCCGGACGCGGACCTGCTCGCGGGCAAGGACACCGTCTGGCCGCTGTACATCGACCCGGCCTTCCAGCCGACCACCCCCATGGGCACCAACCACTACGCCCAGGTGATGGAGGGCACGGGCTGCGCCAACGTGCCCAAGTACGACGTGCCGCAGGAGAACGGGGAGGGCATCGGCTTCCAGCACTACCAGTCCAACTGCTACGGCCTCCACCGTTCGTACTTCGAGTTCAACACCTCTGCCGTGACGCCGCAGATGTACATCGACGAAGCGAACATGTACTTCAACGAGTCCTACGCGGCTGCGCACGACTGCAACGCGGATGCCCCGGCCACCCTGAAGTGGACCGGCGGTATCGACTCCGGTACCAGCTGGATCAATCAGCCGGGGGTCGTCGGCGAGATCGGCACCCAGTGGCCGAAGAGCGCGTACTTCGGGTGCGGCCAGAAGGAGGTGGTCTTCGGCGTCACCGGTCAGCTGCGGACGGTCGCCCAGCAGGGCATCAAGGCCTGGACGGTGGGCCTGTTCGGCGACGAGAACAAGTCGGTGGGCAACGACCACTTCATGCGGTTCAGCCACAACCCGGTGCTGCGCGCCACCTACGACCTCGCACCGAACACCCCCGACTCGATGGGCGTCAACCCGGACCCGGTGAACCCCAGCAGCTCCGACTGCGGGAACGGCCGGGCCGGCTGGATCGGCAAGACCGTCCCGCTGCCGGACGGCACGTCCGACATCGTCCTGCGCGCCTACGGTTCCACCCCGATGCCGGGCACCAACATCGTGCTCGGCTTCCACATCTGGGACAACATGATCGCCGACGCCAACGGAGCGCCCGGCGGCGGAGCCCAGCGCGTCAGCCAGGTCATCAACAAGCAGGGCTGGGGCTCCACCACACTGGGGTTCGCCGCGCAGGACGGTCACCAGTACGGGTGGAACGTCTCGACCCACGACGGTCTGCTGGAGAGCCCGGGGTCGGCGTACTGCTACTTCAATGTCGACCTGACCGAGCCGACGCTCGCCGCGATTCCCCCGTCCCCGGTGTTCCCCCCGCTCGGCAGCGGCATCAAGCCGACCGGCCACGCCGGTGACAGCGGTGCGACGATCCGGGTGACCAGCACCGACCCGGTCCCCGGTGGATGCACCCGGGGCAGCTGCATCGCCAGTGGTGTCCGCGAGTTCCAGTACTCGCTGGACGACAACAGCCAGCCCGGCGGCTACGGCACCGTCCCGGCCAGCTACGCGGCCGACGGCACCGCGTACGCCGACATCCCGATCGACCGCAACCCGGACGCCTGGGGAAGCCACCGTCTGAATGTGCGTTCCTCCGACTGGGCCGGCAACGCCCAGGCGCAGGCCGCCACGTACGACTTCTACGCCCCCTGGAACCCGGCCACCAAGGTGGTCGCCGGCGACCTGACCTTCGACGGGATCCCGGACTACCTGCTGCCCTCCAGCGACGGCACCCTGGCGCTGCTCCCCGGCAACGCCGACTTCACCGCCCACTACGGCATCGCTTCGACGGCCGCGCGCAGCCCGCTCCACGACAGCTGGAACAACTACCTGCTGGCGCACCGGGGATCGATCACCGAGAACAGCGTCGACGACCTGCTCGCCTACAACAGGGCGACGAAGCAGCTCTTCGTCTACATGAACGACTCCAGCCACGTCCCCCAGGGCGCGGCGGGCCACTTCACCCAGCTCTCCGTGCAGATCGGCACCAGCGGCACCCTCTGCTCCCGCGGCATCGACGGGACGTGGGGGAACATCACCCAGATGACGGCCTTCGCGCCGACGCCGGCGGTCAAGGGGCGGCCCAACCTCGTCACCATCGAGAACGGCCACCTGCGTTACTACCCGGCCACTCCGCTGGTGAACTGCTACTTCGGCGAAGGCATCGAGCTCGGCGCGGCCGGACAGGACTGGAGCGGCTTCACCCTGCTGTCGCCCGGTCTGGTCAACGGCACCACGGCGCTCTGGGTCCGTGACACCACCACCGGCGCGGTCACCACCCTTCCGCTGCCGCTGGGCGGCGACGGGAAGCCCGCGGCGGGCACCCTGGCCGCACCCGAGCGCCGGACCCTGCTGTCCGCCGTCACCGACACGGCCGGCAAGCGGATGTGCGCCGACATCGATCACGGCTGGACCGCGAACGGCACCGGCGCCGTGCTGTGGAACTGCCCCGGCCAGGGCCTCAGCCCCAACCAGGCGTTCACCTTCGGCACCGACGGCTCGCTGCACGTCCTCGGCAAGTGCCTCGACGTCACCGGTGGTGCCACCGGCAACGGTTCCTGGGTCAACCTGTGGGACTGCAACAACAGCGCGGCCCAGAAGTGGGTCGCGGGCCCGTACACGGGCACCCTGAAGAACCCGCGCTCGGACAAGTGCCTGGCCGTTCCCGAGGGCACCAACACCCCGGGGAACCACCTGATCATCTGGGACTGCTACGACGAACCGAGCCAGCACTGGGAGGCGCCCGCCGCCCGTGCGCTGCTGCCGCTCGGACTCGGCTCGGCCGACTACCCGACCGTGGACTCGCCCGGTGACATCAACGGCGACGGCAACCCCGACCTGGTCACCACCGGGCCCGACGGAACCGTGACGCAGTACCTGGGCGCGGCCCCGGACGGCGACCTGCCCCGCTTCGGCGCGCCGAGGTCCCTGCCGCCGTCCTCGCTGGCCGGGTACAACATCAACTCCGCCCGCAACCCAGCCCGTTGCCTCGACAACTTCGGTGCCGCGAACGGCGGCGACCTGGGCTTCTACGACTGCTGGAACGGCGCTAACCAGAAGTTCGTCTTCGCCTCGGACGGCACGCTGCGCACCGGCGGCCGGTGCGTCACCCCCCGGGACAACAAGGTCGCCTGGGGTACGCAGATCGTCATCGTCGACTGCGCCGGAGCCTCCGGCCCGGAGGGCAACCCCGGGACGTCCGGCCAGGTCTGGACCCTGCGCGCCGACGGCTCGCTCTACAACCCCGCTGCCAACGCCTGCCTCGAACTCCCGGGCTGGAACGACGCCAACGGCACCGTCCCGGCTCTCTGGCAGTGCAACGGCGGCACCAACCAGCGCTGGACCTACTACCCCAACACCGCCTGACCGACCCGTCCCGCAGGACCGGGCCCGCGACGCACTCCGCGTCGCGGGCCCGCAGTCGTTCCGCGCGCCGGCCTGTCCGCTCTATGGCCGTCAACTCGCCCCCGGCCCTAGCATGTTGACGGGGAGCACTGGGGGAGCGATGAACGATCTCTTCACGACGCTCGACCTGGCCGCCGGGCGCACTGCCGCCGGGCCGGGGCTGGACGGTCTGGTGGGCGGGTTGCTGGCGGAGGTGGCGGACGGCCGGCGGGTGCTGCGGGCGGTGGACCATCCGCTGGGGTTCTACTGTCTACCGGTGCTGCGCGAGGGCGCGCTCGGGGTGTGCGTGCACGTGTTCGACCCGGTCAGGGCCGCCGGGCGGCGCGAGATCCACTGCCACAGCTGGGAGCTGAAGAGCAGCGTGCTGTACGGGCGGGTCGGCAATCTGCGGGTCGGTGTGTTCGACGAGGCCGCGCGGCCGAGCCACCGGGCCTTCGAGGTGTACAGCGACGCGGCCGCGGGGGTGGACGAGGTCCGGCCCACGGCGCGGCTGGTCCGCTGGGAGCCGTTGGGCGAGGAGGTCAGCGGGCGGGGCGGGACGTACACCCTGGCGGCGGGGGAGTTCCACGTCACGGCGCTGCCGGACGGCGAGCCCGCCGCCACCGTGGTGCTGGGCCGTACCGTGCCGGGGCCGGTGGACGTGGTGCTGGGGCCGGTGGACGGGGGCGCCCGGCGGGTGGTGCGGCGGTTGTGCGACGCGGACCGGACGGCCCGGATCGCGGGGGAGGTCGCCAGGAGGATCGGTGGACGGGACGACAGCGGCCCCGGGTGACGGGGCGGGCGGGTTCGCCGAGGAGTGCCGGGTGGCGGTGGAGGCCGCGGAGGCGGCGGGCGCGCTGCTGAGGTCGCGCTTCCTGGACGCCTTCCGGGTGGACACCAAGGGCCCGGACGGCGACGTGGTCACCGAACTCGACCTGCTCGCCGAGGAACTGGTCACCCGCCGGCTGGCCGGGCGCTTCCCCGCCGACCGGATCCGGGCCGAGGAGGGCGGCGAGGTGGCCGGGCCGTCCGGCGGCCGCCGCACCTGGCTGGTCGACCCGCTGGACGGCAGCAACAACGTGGTCGTCGGCCTGCCGGCGTACGTGGTGGGGATCGCGCTGTGCGTGGACGGGGAGCCGGTGCTCGGGGTGGTGCACGACCCGGTGGCCGGCCGCACCTGGCGGGCCGTGCGCGGCGCGGGCGCGTTCGGGCCCGGGGGGCGGCTGCGGCTGCCGGTGCGGACGCCCGGGGCCGGACGCCCGGTGCTCGGCTGGACGCAGGGGCACGGGGTGGGCGGCGACCCGGTGGCGCGGGCGCTCAAGGACGGGCTGGAGGGCGGTGCCCGCCGGGTGCTCCAGCTCTGGGCGCCGCTGCTGACCTGGGCGCTGCTGGCCGGTGGGCTGATCGACGGTTTCGTCGGCTACCGGGCGGAGGAGATCGACCTGCCGGCCGGCTGTCTGCTGGCCACCGAGGCGGGGGTGGAGGTCCGGGGGCTGGACGGCGGACCGTTCAGCCCCCGGACCGGGCAGCCGGAGACGGCCCGCAGCTATGTCGCGGGCCGTCCGGAACTGCTGCCGTACCTGCTCGACCTGGTCGCCGGAGTCGGCTGACGGACGGCGGACGGCGGACGGCGGGCGCGGGCCGGGTGCTCACACCGTCAGGGCGAGCGCCGCCGTCGCCAGCGCGACGCCGCCGACCGCCAGCACCGCGCTCGCGCCGGCCACCCCCCGCAGCGGGACCCGCAGGCCGGCCGAGCGGCAGCGCTCGTACCAGAGCAGGGTGGCCAGCGAGGCCCAGGGGGCGATCAGCGGGCCGACGTTGGTGCCGATCAGCAGCGCCAGCAGCTGGCTGTGGTTGCCCGCCGGCACCGCGGCCTCCCCGGCCAGGTAGACCGGGAGGTTGTTCAGCAGGTTGGACAGGCCCGCGCCGACCGCCGAGGCCCGGAACAGGCCGAGGGTGCCGCCGTCGGTGCCGATCGCGTCGGCGAGCAGCCGGTGCAGCCCGTGCGCGTCCACGGTCTGCACCACGAGGAACATGCCGGGCACCATCACCAGCAGCCGCCACGGGATCAGCGAGGCCCGCAGCGCCGCCGGCCGTCGCAGCGCGAAGGCCGCCACCACGACGGCCGCCGCCGCGCCGGAGGCCACCCAGAGCGGGACGACCGCCGCCAGGCTGGCCACCAGGAAGCCGGCGCAGGCCACGGCGCAGATCCGGAACAGCACCCGGTCCCCGGGCCGGTGGGCCGCCGGCGGCCGGTAGCCGTCCGCGCCGCGCCGTCCGCGCCGCCAGTAGAAGGCCCACAGGCAGGCCATGGTGGCCAGCAGCGCCGCCAGCTGCGGCGCCCACATGGCGCGGGCCAGGCCGGCCGGGGAGAGCGCGACCCGGTCGGCGGCCAGCAGGTTGGTGAGGTTGGAGACCGGCAGCAGCAGGCTCGCCGTGTTGGCCAGCCAGACCGTGGTCATGGCCAGCGGCAGCGGGGCGATGCCGACCCGGGTGGCGAGGGCCAGCATGACGGGGGTCAGCAGTACGGCGGTGGTGTCGAGGTTCAGCACGGTGGTGGTCAGCGCGGCGAAGCCGACGCAGAGCAGGAACAGCGCGGGATAGCTGCCCCGCCCGGCCCGGGCCACCCAGGCCGCCACCACGTCGAACACCTCGGCCGCGCTGGTCAGCTCGGCGAGCACGATCACCGAGCCGAGGAAGGCCAGCAGCGGCACGATCCGTTGGAAGGCCGAGCCGGCGGCGTCCGCCGGGAGGAGCCCGGTGGCGAGGAACAGCAGGCCGCAGGCGAGCAGCCCCGCCGCCAGCAGGTCCAGGGGATGAAGCCGTTTGACGGCGGGCCGGTACGCGAACACGGACGTCAGGGTCGCACACGAGGCGATTCGGGTCGAGACTGCCCTGCGAACATCCGGCCACCCGTCGACCTGGTGTTCGTGCGGTGCGGCGGAAAAACCACCCGAATCCATTGCGGTGAAACAGGGTTGAGTCCCTCGTGATCGGTCATAAGCTCCTCCCATGGGGGCTCTTGACGCGATCCCGGGTGGCCCCGGGCCGATCGACTTCTTCATCAGCTACTCCCCGGCCGACGAGCGCTGGGCGGCCTGGATCGCCTGGACCTTGGAGGAGGCGGGCTACCGGGCCTTCCTCCAGGCCTGGGACTTCGTGCCCGGGACGAACTTCGTCGACTTCATGGACCGGGGCATCACCGAGTCCGCCGCCGTGATCGCGCTGCTCTCGCGCAACTACGAGCGCTCCCGCTACGGCCGGATGGAGTGGCAGGCCGCGCTGCGCGCCGACCCGGACGAGCCGGAACGGCGGTTGGTGACGGTCCGGATCGAGGACATCCCGGTGGACGGCCTGCTCGCCACCCTCACCTACATCGACCTGGTCGGCGTCACCGAGCCCGACCGCGCCCGAGGGCTGCTGCTGACCCGGGTCGCCCAGGCGATGGAGGGCCGGGCCCGCCCCGAGCTGTCCCCCGGCTACCCGGGCAGCGGCAGCGGCAACGGCAACGGCTCCGCGACGGGGACGGGCAGCGGCAGCGGATCCGGAGCCGGCAGCGCCCAGGACCTCGCCCCCGCCCCGCACCCGGGCGGCGACACCGGCCGGGCCGGCCGCCGCCGCCCCTCCGCCCGGCCCGAGTACCCGCAGGCCGCCGGACGCGCCGCCGGACGCGAGGCGGTCTCCGTCCTCCACCTGGCCGGCCCCGCCTTCGGCCGGGGCGCCGACCCGGTCGACCTCCAGGCGGCCCTCTGGGGCGACCTCGTCGAACTCGCCGACGCCGGCGCCCCCGCGCCCGAACTCGTCGTCGTCACCGGCGACCTCACCGCCACCGGCAGCCCCCGCGAGTGCGAGCAGGCGCTGACCTTCCTCACCGGGATCCGGTCCCTGCTCGGACTCGAACCGCACCGGGTGGCCGTGCTGCCCGGCGGCCAGGACGTCAGCCAGGCCGCCTCCCGCGCCTACTTCGCCACCTGCGAGGCCGACGAACTGCGGCCCGCCGCGCCGTACTGGCCCAAGTGGCGGCACTACTCCCGGCTGTTCCAGGAGTTCTACCAGGGCCTGGACGTGGTCTTCGACAGCGCCCAGCCGTGGACGCTCTTCCCGGTGCCCGAACTCGGCACCGTCGTCGCCGGGCTCAACTCCTCGATGGCCTGGACCCACCGGCCCGAGGACCGCTACGGCTGGCTCGGACCCGAGCAGGCGGCCTGGTTCGCGCAGGCGCTGCGCCCGTACGAGAACGACGGGTGGCTGCGGATCGGCGCGGTCAGGCACCCGGTCGCGACCGGACAGCCCGGACCGGCCGGACAAGCTGGGCACGTCGGGCAGGCCGGGCCGGGGCCCGCCGAGGCCGTCGGACCGCTGCGCGACGCCGACCGCTTCACCCGGCTCACCGCACCCCGCCTCCACCTGCTGCTGCACGGCCCCGCCACCGACAGCGACGGCCCCGGTTCCGGCCCCGGCCGCGGTCGCGCCGCGCGCCCGCTCCCCCCGCACCTGCTCCCCACCACGGCCGGCGAGCTGCCCGTGCTCGGCGCCACCGCCCCCGGCGCCCACCAGCTGCTCCGGCTCACCCGCGACGGCCTCACCCGCTGGCCCGCCTCCGCCTCCGCCTCCGCCTCCGCACCCACCGGCCCCGGCGCGACCGCCGGTCCCACCGCGCCGCACCGCCTCACCGTCGCCTGGCGCCGCGCCGGGCGCGCCTTCCCGGCCCCCGCCCCGGCCCCCCGCTCCGGCCCGCCGCAGCTGGAGGAGTCCCGGGCACCCGCCGACACCGACCACGAGACCCGCGCCCTCGCCTCCCCCCAGGAGGCCCTGCTGGCCCGGGTCGCCGAGGTCTGCCGCACCCGCCACCCCGGGGCCCAGATCCGCCCGGTGGCCGGCACCACGACCCAGCTCTTCGTCACCTGGGCGGCCGAGTCCGGGCTGGTCCGCCAGCAGCGGGTGGCCGCCTGCGTCGGCACCCCCACCGAGCAGGAGGTCGAGCAGTTCGTCGACGCCGTGCACGCCGACGGCGCCGGCCTCGACGCGGAACTCGTCCACGACGGACCGCCGCCCTCCCGCGAACTGCGCGACCGGGCCCGCCGCCGCGGCGTGCGGCTGCGCAGCTTCCTGGAGTTCCAGGGCCTGCTGGACCTGCGCGGCTACGTCGGCGCCCAGACCGAACGGCTCTCCACCGACAGCCAGTACCACCCCGACCTCTACCTCGCCCAGCGCTACCGCGACGCCGAACGCCCCGACGCCGACGAGCGCGAGGGCCTGGTCGACGAACTGCTCCGGCTGCTGGACTCCGACCACGGCCGCTTCGTGCTGCTGCTCGGCGACTTCGGCCGCGGCAAGACCTTCGCCCTGCGCGAGCTGGCCCGCCGGCTGCCCGCCGAACTCCCGCACCTGGCACCCCTGTTCATCGAGCTCAGCGCGCTCGACAAGGCGCACTCGCTGGACGGCCTGGTCGCCGCCCACCTCACCGAGCACGGCATCGACACCCTCGACCTGCGGGCCTTCCGCTACATGCTCCGGCAGGGGCGGGTGGTGCTGCTGTTCGACGGCTTCGACGAGCTCGTCAACCGGGTCAGCTACGAACGCGCCGCCGACCACCTCCAGGTGCTGCTGGACGCGGCCGTGGACAACGCCAAGATCGTCGTCACCAGCCGCACCCAGCACTTCAGCTCCCACGAGCAGGTGCTCACCGCCCTCGGCGAGCGGGTCGGCCTGCTCCCGCAGCGCCGGCTGATCGCCGTCCAGGACTTCACCCCGCACCAGATCCGCGGCTACCTCGGCAACCGCTACGGCGACGAGGAGACCGCGAGCCGCCGGATGCGGCTGCTGGAGGCCGTCCCCGACCTGCTCGCGCTGTGCCGCAACCCCCGGCTGCTGAGCTTCGTCGCCGACCTCGACCACGACCGGCTGCGCGCCGTCGCCGGCGCCGGGCGGGCGCTCAGCGCCGCCGGCCTGTACGAGGAGGTGTTCACCTCCTGGCTGCGGTTCGAGGAGCGGCGCGGCCACGGCGGCCCCGGCGCCGCGCCCGGCCTCGGCCTCGACCAGCTCTGGCAGGCCGTCACCCTGCTCGCCCTGCGGCTGTGGGAGAGCGGGCGCAGCTCCATCCCGCTGGACGAGATCGTCGACATCGCCGGCGTCCTCAACGGCCTCGCCGACAACCGGATGCCCACCCCGCAGGTCGCCCACGCCGTCGGCTCCGGCAGCCTGCTGGTCCGCTCCGACGAGGGCATGTTCCACTTCATCCACGGCTCGGTGGGGGAGTGGCTGGTCGCCCGCGCCGCCGCCGAGGCGCTGGCCCGCGCGGACACCACCCTGCTCGCCCGGGGCCCGCTCAGCCGGCTCGCCGTCGAGTTCCTCTGCGACCTGGCCGACCACCAGGCCTGCCAGCAGTGGGCCCGCGCCGTCCTGGACGCCCCCGAGACCGCCACCGAGGCGGCCCGGCTCAACGCCGTCAAGGTGCTCGACCGGCTGCGCGTCCCCGCCCACACCGACCTGCGCGGCGCCACCCTGGCCGGCGAGGACCTCTCGCACCGCGACCTGTCCGGCGTCGACCTGTTCGGAGCGGACCTGCGCGGTGCCCGGCTGCTCGGCGCCAACCTGTCCGGAGCGGACCTGCGCGGTGCCCGGCTGGCCGGCGCCCGCCTCGACTCCGCCGACCTCACCGGCGCGGACCTGCGCTTCGCCGATCTGCGCGGCGCCCGGCTGGTCCGCACCGACCTGCGCGGCGCCCGGCTCCGCGGCAGCCACTGGCAGCGGGCCGCGCTGATCTCCGCCGTCACCGACGAGGAGGTGCTCGCCGCCCCCGAGCTGGGCGCCGCCGCGATCGCCCCCGGGCTGCCGGTCGAGGCCGGCTTCAGCCCCTCCGAGGTCGGCGTCCCCTACGGCTTCGACGTGCGCTCCACCCGGCTGCCCGAGCCGGTCGCCTTCAGCCGCGACGGCCATCTGCTCGCCGTCGGCTCCGAGGACGGCAGCGTGCTGATCTGCGACGCCGTCACCGGCATCGCGCTGCGCACCCTCAAGGACCACATCGGGCGGGTCTACTCGGTCAAGTTCGCCGACGACGTGCTCGCCACCGGCAGCGCCGACGGCACCGTCCGGCTCTGGGACCCGGTCTCCGGCGAGTGCCGCCACCGCCTCGACGTGCACCCCGGCGGCGTCTGGCCGCTCTCGATCGCCCGGGACGGACGGCTGGTCGCCACCGGCGACCTGAACGGCGTGGTCACCCTCTGGGACTCCGTCACCGGCGAGCCCCGGCACCGCCTGCCCGGCCACGCCGCGCCCGTCTACACGGCGGTGTTCAGCCCCGACGGCGCGCTGCTGGTCACCGGCGACCAGCGCGGCGGCGGCCGGCTGTGGTCCACCGCGAACGGCCGCCGCCTCGCCGAACTCCCCGGCCACCGCGGCACCCTCTACCGTTCCGCGTTCAGCCCGGACGGCACCCTGGTCGCCACCGCCGACGGCGGTCCCGACGACGGCACCGGCGGCACCGTCCGGATCTGGGAGGTGGCCTCCCGCCGACTGCGCCACAGCATGCCCGGCCACGCCGGGCGGATCTACACCCTCGCCTTCCACCCCGACGGGGACCTGCTCGCCAGCGGCGACACCGAGGGGCAGATCCGGCTCTGGAACCCGCTCGACGGCACCGCGGTCGGCCGTCCGGAGGACTCCACCGGCAAGATCTACCAGGTCACCTTCGACGAGGCCGGCACCCGGTTCGCGGCCAGCGACAGCGACGGCGGCGTCCGGGTCTGGCGGGTCGGCCCCGCCGACGGCACCGGCGGGGCCCGGGAGGTGACGCCGCTGCGCCGGCAGCCGCCCGAGCACCGGGGCTCGGTCTGGGCCTGCCGGTTCCGGCCCGGCTCCGGCCGGGGCGGCGCGGAGAGCGACCCGCTGCTGGTCACCGGTGCCAACGACGGCCGGGTCCGGCTCTGGGACCCGGCCTCGGGCCGCAGCCGCCAGCTGCTGCGCGGCCACGGCCGGCGGATCGGCTCGCTCACCTTCAGCGGTGACGGCACCCTGTTGGCGGCCGGCGGAAACGACGGCCGGGTCCGGCTCTGGGAGCCGTCCACCGGCCGTCGGCTGCGCGAACTCTCGGGCCGCAGCAGCCGGCTGGTCTCGGCCGTGTTCAGCCCGGAGGAGGCGGTGCTGGCCACCGCCACCAACGACGGCGACCTGTGCCTGTGGAACGCCCGGACCGGCGAGTACCTGCGCGAGATGGACGTCGAGACCGAGCACGTCTGGGCGGAGGCGTTCAGCGCCGACGGCGTCCTGGTGGCCACCGCCAACGACGACGACACCGTCCGGATCTGGTACCGGCGCACCGGCGCCCACCTCAACACGCTCCGCGAGCACCGGGGCCGGGTCCGCTCGATCGCGTTCAGCCCGGACGGGCGGCAGCTGCTGACCGGCTGCGACGACAGCCGGGTGCGGATCTCCGACCTCGACGCCGGGCGGGTGGTGGCCGAACTCGACGGCCACACCGACCGGGTGTACGCCGTCTCGCCGGCCGCCGACAGCACCTGGCTGGCCAGCGCTTCCTGGGACGGCACCGCGGTGATCTGGGTGGACCGGGCCGTCCGGCACCGGCTGACCGGCCACGTCGGCCGGCTGTGGACCGCCGCCGCCCACCCGCGCCGCCCGCTGCTCGCCACCGCCGGGGACGACCGGGTGGTCCGGCTCTGGGACCCGCTCGCCGGGACCGAGGTGGCGGGGCTGCGCGGCCACACCGGCCGGATCCTGGCCGTCACCTTCAGCCCGGACGGCTCCCTGCTGGCCAGTGGCGGCGAGGACGGCACGATCCGGCTCTGGCGCGTCCCCGAGGAGGGCCGCCCGACCGCCCTCGCGACCCTGCTCGGCACCCCCGACGGCTGGGCCGCCCTGCTGCCCTCGGGCGCCTACAAGTGCGAGGGCGACGTCGCGGGCGAGTTCTGGCACGCCGTCGGCATGTGCCGCTTCGAACCGGGTGAGCTCGACTCCCATCTCCCCGGCGTCCACCGCCTCCCCCCGGAGGCGCTGCTCTGAGCGGGCTGCACGGCGGAGGCCCCGTCACGGATGACGGGGCCTCCTGGGGCAGTGCTGCTGCCGGGGGTGCTGCTACCGGTACTGCTACTCGTGCTGCTACTCGTACTGCTGCTACTGCTGCTGCTACTGGTACTGCACGGAGAGGGTGGCGCCGGCGAAGTCCTGCTGGGCGGCGAGGCTGAAGTAGACCCAGCCGGCCGGGGGGTCGGTGACGGTGAGGGTCTCGCCGTTGCCCGCGTTGGTGGACTTGGCGAGGAAGTTGCCGGTGGTGGCCCAGCTGGGACCGCCGTAGTAGAGGTCGGCGTTGCCGGTGCCGCCGCTGCTGGTGAGGGTCAGGGTCTTGACGCCGGCCGGCAGGTTGACGAAGTGGTAGCTGTAACTGCCGGCGTTGGCGGTCAGGTTGTCCCGGCGGCAGTTGTTGTCGAACTGGCGGGTGTCCGGGATGGTGCACACCGTGAGAGCCGGGGTGACGGGGCCGGTCGGGGCCTCCGGCAGCGGGCCGCAGTCGTTGGTGGCGCAGGCGTCCAGCCAGTTGCTGAAGTCGGCGTCGTAGCGGGTGCCGATGGTGGTCTTCAGGATGTCGCGGGCACCGTTCCAGTCACCGGCACGGTACTTGGTGAGCACGGCCTCGACGTCCGAGCGGTGCTGCTGGAGCATGAAGCGCACGGCGAGCCAGCCCCAGCGGTAGACCCGGGCGGAGTTGACGTCCGGATCGGCCTCCTGGCCGTAGACGGTGTCGAACAGCTGGCTGAGCTTGTAGGTCTTGTTGGCGGCCTCCTCGATCGCGTCCTCGTTGCGCTCGTCGCGGTAGCCGAAGGAGATGTTCTCGGCGATGCCCTCGACCCACCAGATGGTCGGGGTCACGAGGCTGGCGTCGAAGTCGCCGGCCATGTTGTAGCGGCCGTCGAGGTAGTGGGTGTACTCGTGGTTGAGGTTCCAGATCGAGAAGTCCGGGCGCAGCCAGGAGGCCTCGTGGGCGATGAAGCGGGCCTGGTTGCCCGGCTTGGCCGGGTTGCCCTCCTCGTACATGCCGCCGTTGTCGACGTCGATGTCGTAGAAGGCCCAGGCGTACCAGCTGTACTCGTCGTAGTTCTCGAAGGCGACGACCTCCAGGTTGGTGTTCACGTCGCCGGCGATGGCGCCCTTGTCACCGATGATCTTGTGGAAGTAGGCGTCCTGGTTGGTCAGGCTGGTGCAGGTGTCGGCGAGCTGGAGCGGGGACATGTCCTGCGCCCGGATCTTCAGGTCGGGGCTGCACGCGTGCTGGATCGGCAGGATGACCGGCATCAGGCGGGTGCTCAGGTCGCAGATGTCGTAGGTCGCGCAGTTGCCCTTGTCGAACTTGCGCGTGGCCCAGCCCAGGTTCATGGTGAGCGCGGCGGTCGGGCCGACGTTCGGGAAACGGTGGATCAGGTCCTTGAGCAGCGGCTTGGTGCGCTCCTTGAACTCCGGGAGGGAGAGGAAGTAGCCGAGGTGGCGGCCGACGTTGCTGACGACGTCGTCGCGGTTGAGCACCGAGGCGTTGCGGGTGATGAAGCCGGCCCAGAGGTCGAGGAGACCGGGGTCGTTCTTGATCGCGGCCTTCCAGCCCTGGGCGTCGGTCTTGTCCTCGAACGCGTCCTTCACGACCCAGTCGAGCTGGTTGAGGCTGTTCACCATCTGCTTGGGCCAGTTGCTCTTGTACGTATTGAGCAGCCACTTGATCTCGCCGAGGTACCGGCCGGTCGAGTGGGACTGGCTGACCACCTTGAGCACCTCGGCGAGGGTGTCGCCGTTGGCGTTGCTGATGTCCTTGCTGTGCGGTGCGGCGAAGAAGGCGTCCAGCGCGCCGCGGGTCGCGTTGTCGACCGCCGGGCCGTAGGCCCCGAGGGCGGTCGGGTACTGCTCCTTCTTGTAGTACCCGGCGCGCAGGTACGCCACCAGCTGGCCGGCGGAGGTGCTGGTGTCACCGGGGTAGGTGGTGGAGACGTCGCGCAGCGCATCGGCGACGGCCACCATCCGGGCCTCGTCGAAGGCGTTCGCGGCGCGGTCGGCCTTGAGGTCGAAGAGCGGCCAGGCGCAGGACGGCCTCGGCAGGTTCTTGAGGTGCTGGATCAGCGCGCTGCCCGTGGCGCTGATCAGCCCGTCGAGGTTCGGACAGGGAGCGTCCGGGGCCACGGCCGCCGCGAGGCTCTTGGCGGCGACGGCGCCGGCGGCGAGGGCGGTCTCGGTGGTCGGGGCGGCCTTCACCCGGAGGTCCGGGGTGCCGTGGAAGGTGTCCTTCTCGGCGTCGGGCGACTTCGGGAACGGGATGCCGCGCGGGGTGGTCGATGCGGCGTCGGGGGCCACCGTGATGGCGGCGGGGGCCGCCGCGGCTCCGGCCGGGGCGGTGTCGCCGGCCCGGGCCGTCTGCGGTGCGGCCAGGCCGAGCGCGAGGAATAAGGCGGCGCCGAGCGCGGGGAGTCTGCGCGCGGCGGACGTGGATATCCGGAAGGAATGCATCTGTGGGGGCCTCCGGGGCCTCTGGGCCACGTGTGGGGCACGCGGCTGACGATGTATGACAGGTAAAATTGCACATGTGGCATGGCAAAGGAAGGGTTTGCGCGGGCGCCCGGCGCACCGAAACTGAAACGTTGTCAGTTCGCGTACCTGACAAGCCTTTTGGCGGCAATTGGCCTGTCTTTGCCGGGGCATTGCGAGCCTCCCGCGCCGGCTCCGGACAGCGTTTCGCCCCGCCGGGCCGGCGAAGAGCCGGCTCGACGGGGCGAAACGACCAGGACCCCACCGCCCGACGGTGTCGGGCGGTGGGGGTCCTGGTGTGCTCGGTGCTTCACCCCGGTGGTGCGGGTGCTGCTACCAGTACTGCTGCTGCTACTGGTACTGCACGGAGAGCGTGGTCCCCGCGAAGTCCTGCTGGGCGGCGAGGCTGAAGTAGACCCAGCCGGCCGGGGGGTTGGTGATGGTGAGGGTCTCGCCGTTGCCCGCGTTGGTGGACTTGGCGAGGAAGTTGCTGGTGGTGGCCCAGCTGGAGCCGCCGTAGTACAGGTCGGCGTTGCCGGTGCCGCCGCTGCTGGTGAGGGTCAGCGTCTTGACCCCGGCCGGCAGGTTGATGAAGTGGTAGCTGTAGTTGCCGGTGGCGGCGGCCAGGTTGTCCCGGCGGCAGTTGTTGTCGAACTGGCGGGTGTCCGCGATGGTGCAGAGCGGGGTGGTCGGGGTGACCGGGCCGGTCGGGGCCTCCGGCAGCGGGCCGCAGTCGTTGGTGGCGCAGGCGCCGAGCCAGTTGCTGAAGTCGGCGTCGTAGCGGGTGCCGATGGTGGTCTTCAGGATGGTGCGGGCGCCGTTCCAGTCACCCGTGCGGTACTTGGCGAGCACGGCGTCCATGTCGGAGCGGTGCTGCTGCAGCATGTAGCGGGTGGCCAGCCAGCCCCAGCGGTAGACCCGGTTGGAGTTGACGTCGGCGTCGGCGGTCTGGTCGTAGACGGTGTCGAAGAGCTCGCTGAGCTTGTAGGTCTTCTTGGCCGCCTCGGCGATCGCGTCGGCGTTGCGCACGTTGCGGTAACCGTAGGAGATGTTCTCGGCGATGCCCTCGACCCACCAGATGGTCGGGGTCACGATGCCGGCCTCGAAGTCGCCGTACATGTTGTAGCGGCCGTCGAGGTAGTGGGTGTACTCGTGGTTGAGGTTCCAGATCTGGAACTCCGGGCGGATCCAGGACGCCTCGTGGGCGATGAAGCGGGCCTGGTTGCCGGCCACCGCCGGGTTGCCCTCCTCGTACATGCCGCCGTTGTCGACGTCGATGTCGTAGAAGGCCCAGGCGTACAGCGAGTACTGGTCGTAGTCGTCGAAGGCGACGACCTCCAGGTTGGTGTTCACGTCGCCGGGGATGGCGCCCTTGTCACCGATGATCTTGTGGAAGTAGGCATCCTGGTTGATCAGGCTGGTGCAGGTGGTCGCAAGCTGGCCCGGGGACATGTCCTGGGCCTTGATCTTCAGGCCGTCGTTGCAGACCTTCTGGATCGGCAGGATGACCGGCATGAGGCGGGTGTTCAGGTCGCAGATGCCGAAGTCCGCGCAGTGGCCCTTGTCGAACTTGCGCGTCGCCCAGCCCAGGTTCATGGTGATCGGGGCGGTCGGGCCGACGTTCGGGTAGCGGTTGATCAGGTCCTTCATGATCGGCCGCAGCTGGGCCTTCAGCTCCGGCACGTCCAGCGCGTAACCGAGGTAGCGGCCGATGTTGCTGACGATGTCGAAGCGGTTCAGCAGCGAGTCGTTACGGGTGATGAAGCCGGACCAGGAGTTCAGGATGCTGGGGTCGGCCTTGAGTGCGGCCTTCCAGCCCTTGCTGTCGTTGGCGGCCGCGAAGCCGTCCTTGAGGACCCAGTCGAACTCGGCGACGGTGGCCGTCATCCGCTCGGGCCAGGTGCCGGTGTAGTTGTCGAGCAGCCACTTGAAGTAGCCGGCGTAGCGGCCGAGGGTGTCGGTCTGGCCGATCACCTTGACGACCTCGACCATGAGGTCGCCGTTGGCGGCGGTGGCGTCCTTGCTGTGGTTGTTCGCGAAGAACGCGTCCAGCCCGCCGCGGGTGGCGGCGGCCAGCGTCGGGCCGTAGCTGCCGATGGCGTTCGGGTTGGTCTCGTGCAGGTAGTAGCCCGCCCGCAGGAAGAGCACCAGCTGGCCGACGGCCGTGCTGTTGTCGCCCGGGTAGGCCGGGGCGGCGTCGCGCAGCGCGTTGGCGACGGTCACCATGTTGGCCTCGCGGAAGGCGGAGCCCGAGGCGTTGACGTCGATGTTGAACAGCGGCCAGGTGCACTCGACCCGCGGCAGGGCCTTGAGCTGCTGGACCAGGGCGCTGCCCGAGGCGTTGAGCACCCCGGACAGGTCGGGACAGGGGTCCGCGGCGGCGGCCGAGAAGCCCTTGGCGGCCTTGACCGGAGCGGTGACCGGGGCGGCCGGCGGGGTGTGCGCCGTGGTGCTGTCCTGGGCGGAGATCTTGTAGGGGCTGGTGCTCTTGGCGTCGGGCGACTTGGGGACCGGGAACGACCGCGGCGTGGCGGCCGAGGTGCTGCCGCCGGCCGGGGTGGTGGCGCCGGCCGGGGCGGCCTGGGCCTGCGGGGCGAACAGTCCGAGGGCGATGAAGAAGGCCGCGCCGAGCGCAGGGAGCTTGCGCGCGTTGGCCATGGATATCCGGGAGGGACGCATCTGTGGGGGCCTCCGGGGCCGTTCGGGGCCGCGGCATGGGGGACGCGGCCACTCGATGTGTGACATGTAAAATGGCACACGCTGCCAGCCGCCGGGAAGGCCCAGGGGTCGAATAATCGTTCGCCGCAACCGAAACGTTGTCAGGGGGCCCCGTGGTGGGGCATTTGTCCTGGTAGGGCTCAGGCGGCCGGTGCGGCGGAACGTCCGGTCGCGGGGCGCGGGGCGAGCGTCGCGGCCGCCCGCGGGGTGAGCGCCGCGGCCTCCAGCGGAGCCGAGGGGTCGACCGAGAGGTCCGCCGGGGCCGGCTCGGCCCCGGCCCGGACCAGCAGGTCGCCGACGGCCGCGACCATCGCCCCGTTGTCGGTGCACAACCGCAGCGGCGGCACCCGCAGCGCGATCCCGGCCGAGGCGCAGCGCCGCTCGGCCAGCTCCCGCACCCGCGAGTTGGCGGCCACCCCGCCGACCACCACCAGCGTGCCGATCCCGTGGTCCAGGCAGGCCCTGACGGCCTTGCGGGTCAGCACGTCGGCGATCGCCTCCTGGAGCGCGGCGGCCGCGTCCGGGACGTTCGGCTCGGTCCCGGCGGCGCGCTGCGCCTCCACCCAGCGGGCGGCGGCGGTCTTGAGGCCGGAGAAGGAGAAGGCGTAGGGCGGGTCGTTCGGTCCGCTCAGCGGGCGCGGGAGGCGCACCGCGCGCGGGTCGCCGTCCCGGGCCGCCCGGTCGATCGCCGGGCCGCCCGGGTAGGGCAGGCGCAGGATCCGGGCGACCTTGTCGAAGCACTCGCCGGCCGCGTCGTCCAGGGTGTCCCCGAGGTGGACGACGGGGTCGCGGGCCAGGTCGCGCACCAGCAGCAGCGAGGTGTGCCCGCCGGAGACGATGAGCACGACGCACGGGTCGGGCAGCGGCCCGCCGTCGAGCGTCGCGGCGGCCACGTGCCCGGCGAGGTGGTGCACCCCGTACAGCGGGACGCCGAGCGAGAAGGAGTAGGCCTTGGCGGCCGCCACCCCGATCTGCAGCGCCCCGGCCAGGCCCGGACCGGCCGTCACCGCCACCGCGCCGACGTCGGCGAGGGTGAGCCCGGCCCGCCGCAGGGCCTCGTCGACCACCGGCGCCATCGCCTGGAGGTGTGCGCGGGCGGCGATCTCGGGGACCACGCCGCCGTAGCGGGCGTGCTCGTCCATCGAGGAGGCCACGGCCTGGCCGAGCAGTACGCCGTCGCGCACCAGCCCCGCGCCGGTCTCGTCGCAGGACGACTCGATGCCCAGCACCACCGGCGATCCGGCCACAGTGTCCACCCTTATTGCTTGCTTCTACTACCTGCAACTATTGTGCAACAAGGAACCGCGGTGAAGTTCTCCGGGGTGGGAGGAATACGCAGGAGCCGGTGCTTAGTTTCTGCAACTGATACGCAATAGTGTTGACCCGGCACGATCGTCACCGTTGAACTCGCCGAAAGGGCCCGTCTCCTGATGAGCACCTACTCGCTTCCCGACCTCCCGTACGACTACTCCGCGCTGGAGCGCGCGATGTCCGCGGAGATCCTGGAGCTGCACCACTCCAAGCACCACGCCGCGTACGTCAAGGGCGCCAACGACACCCTTGAGCAGCTCGCCGAGGCGCGGGACAAGGAGCAGTTCGGCGGCCTGGTCGGGCTGCAGAAGACCTTCGCCTTCCACCTGTCCGGCCACGTGCTGCACTCGCTGTTCTGGCAGAACCTCTCCCCGGAGGGCGGCGACCGCCCCGAGGGCGAGCTGGCCGACGCCATCACCGAGCACTTCGGCAGCTTCGACGCCTTCAAGAAGCAGCTGAGCACCGCCACCACCGGCGTCCAGGGCTCGGGCTGGGGCATCCTCTCCTGGGAGCCGCTGGCCGGCCGCCTGATCGTCGAGCAGGTCTACGACCACCACGGCAACGTCGGCCAGGGCACCACCCCGCTGCTGGCCTTCGACGCCTGGGAGCACGCCTACTACCTGCAGTACCGCAACGTCCGCCCCGACTACGTCACCCGCCTGTGGGACGTCGTCAACTGGCAGGACGTCTCGGCCCGCTTCACGGCGGCGAAGAGCGCCTGACCCCTCCTTTGTCGGGGTGAGTCGCCCAAAATCACCTGACCCAGGGCAGGGCAGGTAACGAAGGGCCCCCGAACGGTGCGAACCGTCCGGGGGCCCTTTCGTGCCCGTCAGGCAGACCCCTTGCCGTCGATCTCGTCCAGGAACGTGACCTCGAACGATTCGAGGTACCGGCCACGCTCGGCCAGGAACCGGCGGACATGGGGCTGCTGCTCGTGCAGCACGAAGCGCCGTGCCCCCACGGGTGGGGCACGGCGCTCGGTCTCGCGCTCAGGTCGCCGGTGGCGTGCTGAACGCGTCCAGGATTCTGTCCGCCGCGAGTGTCGCGGTCATTGTGCCCTCGCGCACCCGGCGCTCCAGCTCCGGGACCAGGCGGCCCACCTCGGGGTGGGAGTGGAGGCGGGCCAGCAACTGGTCGTGGACCATCGCCCAGGTCCACTCCACCTGCTGGTCGCGGCGCTTGGCGGCCAGCGCGCCGGTCGCGTCGAGGACCTTGCGGTGCTGCTGGAGGCGCTCCCAGAGCACGTCCAGCCCACCCCCGTCGCGGCCCGAGCAGGTCAGCACGGGCGGCGTCCAAGGGGCGTCCGGGGCCTGCAACAGCCTGAGCGCGCCCGCGAGTTCGCGGGCGGCGGCCTTGGCGTCGAGTTCGTGCGGGCCGTCGGCCTTGTTGACCGCGATGACGTCGGCGAGCTCCAGGACGCCCTTCTTGATGCCCTGCAACTGGTCGCCGGTGCGGGCCAGGGAGAGCAGCAGGAAGGAGTCGACCATGCCGGCCACGGTGGTCTCCGACTGGCCGACACCGACGGTCTCGATCAGCACCACGTCGTAGCCGGCCGCCTCCATCACCAGCATCGACTCCCGGGTGGCCTTGGCCACCCCGCCGAGGGTGCCGGAGGTCGGCGACGGCCGGACGAAGGCGTTCGGGTCCACCGCCAGGCGTTCCATCCGGGTCTTGTCACCCAGGATCGAGCCGCCGGTCCGGCTGGAGGTCGGGTCGACGGCCAGCACCGCGACCTTGTGGCCCTGCGCGGTGAGCATGGTGCCGAAGGCGTCGATGAAGGTCGACTTGCCGACCCCGGGCACCCCCGTGATGCCCACCCGGACCGCGCCGCCGGAGTGCGGCAGCAGCCTCGTCAGCAGCTGCTGCGCCAGCGCGCGGTGGTCGGGCCGGGTGGACTCGACGAGGGTGATGGCCCGCGCGATGTACGCGCGCGAGCCCTCCCGCACACCCGTCGCGTAGCTGTCGAGGTCGATCGTCCGGGGCGGCATCCGACCCGGGCCTCAGATCTCGTGGCCGAGGTCGGCGGCGAGCGACTTCAGGAGGTCGTAGGCGGCCTCCGGGATCACCGTGCCGGGCGGGAAGACCGCCGCGGCGCCCGCCTCGTAGAGGGCGTCGAAGTCCTGCGGGGGGATCACCCCGCCGACCACGATGGTGATGTCCTCGCGTCCGGCGGCGGCGAGTTCGGCGCGCAGCGCGGGCACCAGGGTGAGGTGGCCGGCGGCGAGCGAGGAGACGCCGACGATGTGCACGTCCGCCTCGACGGCCTGCCGGGCGACCTCGGCGGGGGTCTGGAACAGCGGGCCGACGTCCACGGTGAACCCGAGGTCGGCGAAGGCGGTGGCGATCACCTTCTGGCCGCGGTCGTGGCCGTCCTGGCCCATCTTGGCGACCAGGATGCGGGGCCGGCGGCCCTCGGCCCGCTCGAACCGCTCGACCAGTTCCCGGGTGCGCTGCAGGGGGGCGGAGGCGCCCGCTTCGTCTCGGTACACACCGGAGATGGTACGGATCTGGCCCGAGTGCCGGCCGTACACCTTCTCCAGGGCGTCGGAGATCTCGCCGACGGTGGCCTTGGCGCGGGCCGCGTTCACGGCCAGGTGCAGCAGGTTGCCGTCGAGCGAGCCGCCGCGCGAGGGCCCGGCCTCGGCGGCGCGGGTGAGCGCGTCCAGGGCGGCGCGGGTGGCGGTCTCGTCGCGCTCCGCGCGCAGCCGGCGCAGCTTCTCGATCTGGGCGGTGCGCACCGCGGAGTTGTCGACCTTGAGCACGTCGATCTGCTCGTCGCTCTCCACCCGGTACTTGTTGACGCCGATCACCGGCTGGCGGCCGGAGTCGATCCGCGCCTGGGTGCGGGCGGCGGCCTCCTCGACCCGCAGCTTGGGGATGCCGGCATCGATGGCCTTGGCCATGCCGCCGGCCGCCTCGACCTCCTGGATGTGCTGCCAGGCGCGGTTGGCGAGGTCGTGGGTGAGCTTCTCGACGTAGGCCGAGCCGCCCCACGGGTCGATGACCCGGCAGGTGCCGGACTCCTGCTGCAGCAGCAGCTGGGTGTTGCGGGCGATCCGGGCGGAGAAGTCGGTCGGCAGCGCGAGCGCCTCGTCCAGCGCGTTGGTGTGCAGCGACTGGGTGTGGCCCTGGGTGGCGGCCATCGCCTCCACGCAGGTGCGGGCGACGTTGTTGAAGACGTCCTGGGCGGTGAGCGACCAGCCGGAGGTCTGCGAATGGGTGCGCAGCGACAGCGACTTGGCGTTCTTCGGGTCGAACTGCTTGACCAGCTTGGCCCAGAGCAGCCGGGCCGCGCGCAGCTTGGCGACCTCCATGAAGAAGTTCATGCCGATCGCCCAGAAGAACGACAGCCGGGGCGCGAACGCGTCCACGTCCAGGCCGACGTCCAGTCCTGCGCGCAGGTACTCGACGCCGTCGGCCAGGGTGTAGGCCAGCTCCAGGTCGGCGGTGGCCCCGGCCTCCTGGATGTGGTAGCCGGAGATGGAGATCGAGTTGTACCGGGGCATCTTCTGCGAGGTGTACGCGAAGATGTCGGAGATGATCCGCATCGAGGGCTGCGGCGGGTAGATGTAGGTGTTGCGGACCATGAACTCCTTGAGGATGTCGTTCTGGATGGTCCCGGCCAGCTTCTCCGGCGGCACCCCCTGCTCCTCGGCCGCCACGATGTACAGCGCCAGTACGGGCAGCACCGCGCCGTTCATGGTCATCGAGACGGACATCCGGTCCAGCGGGATGCCGTCGAACAGCTGGCGCATGTCGTAGATGGAGTCGATCGCCACGCCCGCCATGCCGACGTCGCCGGTGACCCGCGGGTGGTCGCTGTCGTAGCCGCGGTGGGTCGGCAGGTCGAAGGCGACCGACAGGCCCTTCTGACCGGCCGCCAGGTTGCGGCGGTAGAAGGCGTTGGACTCCTCGGCGGTGGAGAAGCCCGCGTACTGGCGGACCGTCCACGGCTGGTTGACGTACATCGTCGGGTACGGGCCGCGCAGGTACGGGGCGATGCCCGGGTAGGTGCCCAGGAAGTCCAGGCCGGCGAGGTCCTCGGCGGTGTACAGCGGCTTGACGCCGATGCCCTCGGGGGTGTCCCAGAGCTGCTCGTCGACGTCCTTGCCGGTGGCCTGCCGCCAGGCGGCGCGCCACTGGCCCTCGGTGGCCTTGGCGGTGGCGGTGGCGGTGGCGGTGGCGGTGGCACCGGCGCTGGTGGTGGCCGTGGCGTCCGGACGGGCGGCGGGGGCGCCGTCGGCGTCCGGGTCCAGCCCGATCGCGGTGAAGTCGGGGATCATCGGGCCACTCCGATCTCGTCGAGCAGGGAGGTGAGGACGGCGACGGCGTCGCCGCCGGCGAAGACGAAGCCGTCCACGCCCGAGGGCGGGTTCTCGCCCGGCCGGCCGGCCAGCAGGACGCGTCGTGCGCCCGCCGCCCCGAGTGCGGCGGCCACCGCTTCGGCGTGTTCGCCGTACAGGGCGTCGCTGGAGCAGAGGCAGGCCACTGCGGCGCCGCTGGCGGCGAACGCCTCGGCGAAGGCCGCCGGGTCGGTGCCCTCGTGCGCGGTGGTGGCGATGCCGCCGGCCTGGAACAGGTTGGCGGCGAAGGTGGAACGCGCGGTGTGCGCGGAGGCGGTGCCGATCGAGGCCAGGAACAGCGTCGGGCGGCCGCCGGTGGCGGCGAGGTGCGCGTCGGAGCGGTCGCGCAGCGCCTCGTAGGCCTCGGCGCGCCGCACGGTCGGCAGTCCGCCGCCGGGGCCGGCCGGGGCGGGCTCGCGGACGAGCGCCTGCTCGCCGAGGTTGGGGAACTCGCTGACGCCGGTGACCGGTTCGCGCCGCTTGGCGAGCCGGACCGAGCGCTCGGCCCAGGTGGCGGCGATCCGCTGCTCGACCAGGCCGGACTCCAGCGCGGCGCGCTGGCCGCCGGCCCGCTCGATCTCCTGGAACCAGGCCCAGGCGGCGTGGGCGAGCTCGTCGGTCAGCCGCTCCACGTACCAGGAGCCGCCGGCCGGGTCGACGACCCGGGCCAGGTGCGACTCCTCCAGCAGGATCGCCTGGGTGTTGCGGGCGATCCGGCGGGCGAAGGCGTCCGGCAGGCCGACGGCGGTGTCGAACGGCAGCACGGTCACCGCGTCGGCCCCGCCGACACCGGCGGCCAGGCAGGCGATGGTGGTGCGCAGCATGTTCACCCACGGGTCGCGGGCGGTCATCATCACGTCGGAGGTGACGGCGTGCTGGCGCTGCGCGGAGGCGGCGGGGGTGGCGCCGCTGGCCTCGGCGACCCGGGCCCAGAGCCGGCGCGCGGCGCGGAGCTTGGCGATCGTCAGGAACTGGTCGGCGTCGGCCGCGTAGCGGAACTCCAGCTGGCCGAGCGCGGCGTCCACGGAGAGGCCGGCGGCGGTGAGCGCGCGCAGGTAGGCGACGCCGGTGGCGACCGAGGCGCCCAGCTCCTGGGCGGGCGAGGCGCCGGCCCCGTGGTACGGCAGGGCGTCGACGGCCAGCGCGCGCACGCCGGGGTAGCCCTCGGCGCAGCGGGTGGCGAGCGCGGCGGCCTCGGCGAGCAGGGCGTCGGTGCGCGTGGCGTCGCCGGTGCGGGCCTGGAGGCCGAGCGGGTCGGCGCCCAGGGTGGCGACGGCGGAGCCGGGGGAGACCTCGCGCTCGCGGTACAGCGCGAACAGCTGCTCGGCGGCGGCGGGGAACTCGGCGCCCGCGTCGAGGACCACGGCGGCCAGGTCGAGGTAGACGCCGGTGAGCGCCTCGCCCAGCGCGGTGACGGGCAGTCCCGCCCCGCCGAGCTCCAGCCAGAGCGAGCCGCCGCCGTGCTCCAGGTCGGCCAGCGCGGCCTGGTTGGTGCGGCGCGGATCAGGGTCGCTGTGCCGCTGGCGGACGTCCCAGCCCGAGACGGTGGCGCCCTGCGGCCGGGCGCCGCGCACGAACGGCGGGAAGCCGGGGAGGCCGGGGTCGGCCGGGGCGTCCTCGGCGGTGTACAGCGGGCGGGCGCGCAGCCCGTCCTGGAGCGCGGTACCGAGCGCGTGCTCGGCCGCGGCGCCGTCCTCGGGCTGCGCCCCCGCCTTGCGGAGCACACCCTCGACGAGGGTCTGCCACTGCGCGCGGTGGGCGGCCGGGAACTCGGCGGCCAGGGGAAGCCCTTCGGGCGGGACCGTCATGCCCCGCAGGTTAGCGCCCGTTCGCGGGGGCGCAGGAGAGGCGAAGGGTGTGACCTTGCCCTCTCTGTGCACTCTGTTGCACTACCGGTGCCACCAGGGGGTTGTGAGGGGGTGCGCGAGGGCGCTCCTGAGGGGGTGGTGAGGGGGTGCGGGCCCGGCGCGGGGCGGGCGCGGGGCGGCGGACCGGTGGCTTCGGGTCGGCGGGCCCGGCGGCCGGGGGCGGGCGGCTTGCGCAAGCCCGGCGGTCATCTACTAAATTACTTAGGAGAACGCGGGCGGAGCGGGCGCGCACCCCCGGCGCACGCCGGCCTGCCCTTTCACCCGCCCGTGTTCACCCCGTTCGGTCCTTGACGGCCCCTACGGTCCGAGCTCCACCCCTTCTCGCCGCCAGGAGACCGCCAGCATGGGAAAGCGCCGCAAGCCCAGCCCGCCCGGCCGGGCCCGTCTGGCCGTCCTCACGACCGCGATGGCCGGTGGCGTCGTCCTCACCGCCGGGCCCGCCCAGGCCGAGCCGACGCCGGGCCTCGCCGCCGTGAAGGAGGAGGTCGACCGGCTCAACGAGGAGGCCGAGCAGTCGATCGAGCGCTACAACGGCTTCCAGGAGAAGCAGCAGAAGCTCCAGGGCGAGGCGGGCCGGATCCAGGAGAAGGTGGCCCGGGGGCAGGACGCGATGAACGAGCTGCGCACCCAGCTCGGCGGCATCGCGGCCGACCAGTACCGCAACGGCGGCATCGACCCGTCCGTCCAACTGATGCTCGACTCCGACCCCGGCGCCTACCTGGCCCGGGCCTCCGCCCAGAACCAGGTCGTCGACTCGCAGGCGGCCCTGCTGCGCCAGGCCCTGGCCGAGCAGCGCCGGCTCGACCAGGACCGCGCCGAGGCGACCGCCACCCTCGCCCAGCTCGACCAGGCTGCCACCGCGCTCGCGGGCGAGAAGAAGGCGGTCCAGGACAAGCTGGCCAAGGCCCAGGCGCTGCTCAACAAGTTGAGTGCCGCCGACCGGGCCAAGGTCAACGCCCAGGAGGCCGCCGCCACCCGCGCCTCCCGCTCCGCCGCCGAGCGGCCCGCCTTCACCGGCCCCGTTTCCGGACGGGCCGCGGCCGTGGTCCAGTTCGCCTACTCCCAGCTCGGCAAGCCGTACGTCTGGGGCGCCACCGGCCCGTCCGGCTACGACTGCTCCGGCCTCACCGGCGCCGCCTACCGCGCGGCCGGCGTGCAGCTGCCGCGCGTCTCCCAGTCCCAGTGGAACGCCGGCTCCCGCATCGCCCGCGCCGACCTCCAGCCGGGCGACCTGGTCTTCTTCTACGGCGACCTGCACCACGTCGGCCTCTACATCGGCGACGGGAAGATGATTCACGCCCCGCGCACGGGGAAGAACGTGGAGGTCCTCCCGATCGACGCCATGCCGTACGTCGGCGCCGTCCGGCCCTGACCGGCACAGGCACCGTCCGGCCCTGACCGGCGCACCGGCCGGGGCTCCTGCCGGTCTCAGTCGACGATCAGCAGGCTGGCGCCGTTGGGTGCGCTGGAGCGGTGGGCCTCCGCGTCGTCGGCCACCTGGTAACTGCCGCCCCGGCCGGTGACCACGACGCGGCCGTCGTCGAGCGTGGTCACGAGCTCGCCCTCCAGGACGTACAGCACGTGCCCCTTGCGGCACCAGTGGTCCGCGACGTAGCCGGGACTGTAGTCGACCCGCCGGACCCGGACGTCGCCGAACTGCCGCACGCGGCTGGTCACTTCTCCGCGCTCGCCCGGCTTGCGCTCCTCGTCGACCTGGTCCCAGTCGGTGGCGGTGAAGGGGAAACCCGTGAGATTCATGCGGTCACCCTAGGGCGCGGGCGCACTCCCGGTGCTACGGGTGCGGGGCGCAGGCCAGCAGGTAGGGGAGGAGCGGGGCGGCGAGGGCGGCCAGGCGGTAGGCGGGGGCCGGGGGCGCGGGAGTGCGGGCGAGCCGCTGGACGCGGGCGAGCACGCCGGTGGACGCGGCGGCGAGGCCGGCCGGTCCCGGTCCGGCCCCGGCGGTGGCCAGGGCGCAGAGCGCGCCCGCGAGTTCACCGGGGGTCACCCGGGCGAGCGCGGCGTCGTCGGCCGCCATCTCCAGCAGCAGCGCCACCTCGGCCCGCCCGAGCCGGGCCAGCGGGAGCCGGCCGAGAAGGAGGGCGAAGGTGTCGGCGGCGAGCAGCACCAGGTGGTGGCGGCCGCGCAGGTGCCCGTACTCGTGGGCGACGGCGGCGGCGAGCCCGCGCTCGTCCAGCAGCTCGACGGCGCCCCGGGTGGCCACCACCCGGGCCCGGCGGCCGGGCAGGCAGTAGACGGCGGGGCGGGGGTCCTCCAGGACGAGCAGTCGGCGCGCCCGGTCCCGGGTGGCCACCAGGTCGAGCGTCTCCCGGTGCCGCCGCCGGGCCCGGGCGGCCCGCGCGGCGAGCACGGCGGTGACCGCCGCGACCGCGCCGCCGGCCGCGGCCGGGGCCCACCAGTCGTGGGCGTGCGGCGCGACGGCCGGTTCCAGGTGCGGGAGCAGGCCGACGAGGCCGGCCGGCTCGTGCCCGAGCGGTGCCAGCAGGTGGTGCGCGGCCAGCAGCAGCCCGGTCCCGAAGGAGGCCATCAGCGCGAGCCAGACGGCCGCGCCGAGGGCCGGCCGGGCCTGGAGCCGCGGCGAGCCCGCCAGCCGCCGCGGGAGCAGGACACCGACCAGGAGCAGGTGGAGCGCCAGCAGGGCCAGGGTCACCGGTCGTCGTCCCGCGCCTTGACCTGCTCCAGGGCGGCGAGCAGGGCCGTCGCCTCGTCACCGCTGATCCGGTCGACGAAGTGCAGCAGGGCCCCGGCGCGGTCCGGGCTGGTCTCCAGGGCCTGGTGCATCAGCTGCGCGGTGTACGACTCCCGGGTGCAGGTCGGCTCGTAGACCCAGGCCCGGCCGACCTTGCTCCGCCGCAGCCACTCCTTGCCGTGCAGGATGTCGGCGACGGTGTTGACGGTGGTGTACGCGACGGGGCGCTGCCGCCGCAGGTCGTCGACGATCTCGCGCACGGTGGCCGGGCGGCCCCAGGACCAGAGCCGGTCCATGATCTCGGCCTCCAGATCGCCCAGTCCGCGCAGCACCCGTCCGCTCCTCCGCCGTTCCGTCCCGGGTCCCCTGTCCCGGTGCCCGGCGCCCGCCCATCGTACGGCCGCGCCCCGCCGCGGGGCCCGGGCCCCGGCCCCGGCCCCGCGCTCAGAGCTCGGAGCTCAGCGGCGCATCCGCCGGAGCAGGTCGGTGGCCGCCGCGGGCCAGTGCGGGTGCTCGAAGCCGAACCCGGCCGCCAGCAGCCGCCCCGGGGCCACCGCCCGGCTCTTCAGCAGCAGTTCGGTGTCCGAGCGGAGCGCGAACGCGCCCACTTCGGCCATCCACCGGGTGGCCGGCAGCCCCACCGGGATGCCCTTGGCCCGCCGGATCGTGCGCATGAACACCCGCTGCGGCACCGGCGTCGGCGCGGCCAGGTTGACCGGTCCGGCGATGTCCTCCCGGTCGATCAGGAAGCGGACCGAGCGGACCAGGTCCCGGTCGTGGATCCACGACAGGTACTGGGCGCCGCCGTCGACCGACCCGCCCAGGCCGGTCCTGGCCAGCCGCAGCAGCTGGTCGAAGGCGCCGCCCGGCTCCGGGCTCATCACCATCGCGCAGCGCAGCGCGACCCGCCGGGTGTGCGGGGTGGCCGCCTCGGTCTGCTCGCGCTCCCAGGCGCGGGCGATCCGGACGCTGCGCTCCCAGTACGCGGGCACGCCGGGCTCCTCGCCGCCGATCACACCGGTGTCCTCGTCGTGCGGGGCGCCGTAGGTGTGGGCGTAGATGGTGGCGGTGCTCATCTGCAGCCAGACCCGGGGCGGGCGCCGGGCGCCCGCGATCGCGCGGCCGACGGCCCGGGTGGAGTGCACCCGGGACTCCATCATGTCGCGCAGGTTCTCCTCGGTGTAGCGGCAGTCGACGCTGCGCCCGGCGAGGTTGACGACGGCGTCGGCGCCGTCGATCGCGGCGGTCCAGCGGCCCAGCGAGCGGCCGTCCCAGAAGATCTCCTGGTCGCGCCGGGGCCGGCGGGTCAGCACCACGACCTCGTGGCCGTCGGCGGTGAGCGCGCGGTCCAGGACGCGCCCGATGTGGCCGGTCCCGCCGGGTATGACGATCCTCATCGTTGTTCCCCCTCGAAACGATTGGTCGTGCGCACCCTAGCGGTCGACCTGAACGTGTTCAAAATGCCGGTGTCGCCAGCACATGGCCGGAAATGTGTCCGAATCCGTGGAACCACCACCGGCCTTCGCCCGACTGGTGGTCCGGATCCGATCGTCTGCTCGCCCGAGTCCCGGTCCGATCGTCTGCTCGCCCAAGCTCGTCCAAGCTCGTTGCCCAAGCTCGCCCAAGGAGTGCTCGCGCATGTGCGGAATCACCGGCTGGGTGTCCTTCCACCAGGACGTCCGCCACAGCGCCCCCGTCATCGAGGCGATGACCGCCACCATGACCCTGCGCGGCCCCGACGCCGGCGGTGTCTGGCTCGGCCGCCACGCCGCCCTCGGCCACCGCCGCCTCGCCGTCATCGACATCGACGGCGGCGCCCAGCCGATGCCCGACCGCCGGGACGAGCCCGGCGTCGTCCTCACCTACAGCGGCGAGGTCTACAACCACCACCAGCTGCGCGCCGAACTCCGCGCCAAGGGTCACCGCTTCGAGACCCGCAGCGACACCGAGGTGGTGCTCCGCGCCTACCAGGAGTGGGGCGACGCCCTCGTCGAGCGGCTGGAGGGCATGTACGCCTTCGCCGTCTGGGACGAGCGCGAGCAGCGCCTGCTGCTGGTCCGCGACCGGCTCGGCGTCAAGCCGCTGTTCTGGGCCGAGATCGACGGCGGCGTCGCCTTCGGCTCCGAGCCCAAGGCGCTCTTCGCCCACCCGGAGATCACCCCCACGGTGGACGCCGACGGCCTGCGCGAGGCCTACAGCCTGCTCTTCAACACCGGCCCCACGGTCTGGGCCGGCGTCCGCGAGGTCCACCCCGGCGCCCTGCTCGTCCTGGACCGCAACGGCGTCCGCGAGACCCGCTACTGGGAGCTCACCGCCCGCCCGCACACCGACGACCTCGACGCCACCAAGGAGCGGATCGGCGAGCTCGTCAACCTCGCCGCCCGCGCCCAGCTGGAGGCCGACGTCCCGCTCTGCAGCCTGCTCTCCGGCGGCCTGGACTCGACCATCGTCACCGCCCTGGTCGCCGACGAACTGCGCCTCCAGGAGGGCCCCGAGGCCAAGCTGCGCTCCTACGCCGTCGACTACAGCGACCAGGCCGAGCAGTTCACCGGCGACGTGCTGCGCACCGGCCACGACACCCCGTTCGCCGCCGAGGCCGGGGCGTTCATCGGCAGCGACCACTCCACCGTGGTGCTCGACCCGCGCACCCTGCTGGACCTGGAGCACCGCCGCGCCGTCGTCGTCTCCCGGGACTCGCCGATCGGCGTCGGCGACATGGACACCTCGCTCTACCTGCTGTTCGGCGAGATCCGCAAGCACTCCACCGTCGCGCTCTCCGGCGAGGCGGCCGACGAGGTGTTCGGCGGCTACCCGTGGTTCCACAACCCCAAGGCGCTCGCCGCGCAGACCTTCCCCTGGCTGCTCGTCACCGGCGACGAGGCGGCCATGCCGATCAACCCGGACCTCGCCGCCCACCTGCGGATCGCCGAGTTCCGCGACGACACCTACCGCAGCGCGCTGGCCGCCGTCCCGCACGCGGACGGCGAGAGCCCCGAGGAGCACCGCCAGCGCGAGATGCAGCACCTGTCGATGACCCGCTGGCTGCGCCAGCTGCTGCACCGCAAGGACCGCCTCTCGATGGCCCAGGGCCTGGAGGTGCGGGTGCCGTACTGCGACCACCGGCTGGTCGAGTACGCGTTCAACACCCCCTGGGCGATGAAGAGCTACGACGGCCGGGAGAAGAGCCTGCTGCGCGCGGCCGGCCAGGGAATCGCCCCGGACTCGGTGCTGTGGCGCCCCAAGAACCACTACCCGGCGACCCACCACGCCGACTACAACAGCGGGCTCCAGCGGCTCGCCCGCGAGGCGCTGGACGCACCGCACGTGCGCGACATCGCCGACGAGACGGTGATCAAGGCCAGCCTGGACACGCCGGCCGACCAGCTGGAGTGGGGCCACCGGCTCCGGCTGGAGCGCGTCGTCGACCTCGCGCTCTGGCTGGACCACCACCGTCCGGCGCTCGCCGTCTGACGGACGCTCCGCCCGGTGGGGCCCGACGCGCGTGCGCCGGGCCCCACCGGCCCGTCCCGGTTAGGCTGCCCGTGGGTGACGACGGGCAGGAGGAACGGGATGCGCGACCCCCGGCACGGGCCGCTGGTGGCGATGCTGCTGGTGCTCACCGTGGTCACCGGACTGGTCGACGCCGTGAGCTACCTCGCCCTCGGACACGTCTTCGTCGCCAACATGACCGGCAACGTGGTCTTCCTCGGCTTCGCGCTGGTCGGCGCGCCCGGCCTCTCCGCGACCGCCTCGCTCGCCGCCCTCGCCGCCTTCCTGGCCGGTTCGCTGGCGGGCGGGCGCCTCGCCGAACGGCGGCCCGGCCACCGCGGCCGGCTGCTGGTGGCCACCGCCGCCGCGCAGTCCGTGCTGCTCGCCGCATGCACCGTCCTGGCCGCGACCCTCGGCCACACCGCCGACCCGGTCCGCTACACCCTGATCGGCGTGCTGGGCGGCGCGATGGGCCTGCAGAACGCGGTGGTCCGCGCGCTCAAGGTGCCGGACCTGACCACCACCGTGCTGACGATGACCCTCACCGCCCTGGCCGCCGATCGCGCCGGACCCCGCCGACTGGCGTCGGCCGCCTGGATGTTCGCGGGCGCCCTGCTCGGCGCCGTGCTCGTCCTGCACGCCGCCGTCCCGGTCGCCCTCGCCGCCGCCCTCGCCCTCCTCCTCGCCGTCGCCGCCCTCACCCACCACGCCTCCGGCCACCCCGCCGCCCCCTGGACCCACCCCGACCCCGCCCGCTGACCGGCCGGCTCGCCGGGGGTGCCGGCCGGGGCTCAGGGGCGGGTGGCGAGGAAGGCGTCGAACTCGGCGCCGTACCAGCGGGTGGTGCGGCCCTGCGGGGTCATGCCGAGGCGGCGGCAGACCGCGGCGGAGCGGTCGTTGCCGGGGCGGACCACGGCGTGGATCTCGGTGAGGCCGTCGGCGAAGCCCTTGGCGAGGGCGGCGCGGGCGGCCTCGGTGGCGAAGCCGTGGCCCCAGGAGTCGGGGTGCAGGTGCCAGCCGACCTCGATCTCGCCGCGGCCGGTGCCGTCCTCGTCGGGCAGCGGGATCAGGATCACCGAGCCGGCCACCACGCCGGTGTCCTTGCGCTCCAGGGCCCAGATCCCGTAGCGGGGGTCGGCCGAGCGCTGCCGCCAGCGGTCGATCACGGCCGGTACCTCGGCGGGCGACTCCAGGGCCTTCGGGGTCGCGCCCAGCCAGCGGGCGACCTCCCAGCGGGAGTAGGTGTCGAACGCGCGCGCGGCGTCGGCCTGCTGCCAGAGGCGGGCGGTCAGCCGTTCGGTGCTGAACAGGGGTGTGGCGGACAAGGGTGTCTCCATCGGGTGTTCGAGGGTGTTCGGTGCCCGGGGCGCTGTCAGTCGTCCTGCGGCTGGCTGGCGCGGCCGGACCAGCGGGGCTCCCAGTGGGCCCAGGAGCGTTCCCAGTCGCGGGCGGCCCGCCGGTCGAGGGCGCGCAGCCGCAGGGCGAGCAGGCCGCCGATCAGGGCGGCCAGGGCGGCCGTGCCGGCCAGGCCGGTGCAGACCGTCCCCACCACCAGGCCGACCGCGGAGGCCGGGGGAGTGGCGGGCCGCCCGTCGTCGTCGACCCAGAGGGTGACGGTGGATCCGGTGGCGGCGCTGCGCGGGACCTCGACGGTGCCGGTGCGGGCCAGGCCGTCGGGGGAGGTCCAGGAGACCGAGGTGTCGACCCGCTTCTCGTAGCCGCCGCTCCACCGCCCGGCGCCGGTGTCCTCGGCACGGAGCCGGCCGAGGACGAGTGCCTCGGTGCGGTGCAGCCGGCCGCGGTCGGCCTCGGCGGTGCGCCCGGCGGCGCGGTGGCCGAGGACGGCGGCGGCGGCGACCCCGGCCAGGCCGAGGACCAGGGCGAGGCCGGCGGCGAGCCAGGCGCGGCTGCGAGCGCGGTCGACCGGGCGGGCGAGGGGTTCGCGGGCCCGGACGGTGCGGCGGCGGCCGAGGGCGAGGCGCAGCGCGCGGCCGGCCCGCCGGGGCGGCGGCGCGGTGCGGGCCGGGCGGGGTGTCCTGGACACGATGCGTGCTCCTCACGGCGGTTGGCGTGCGTGGGCCCCGTCGGACTCCAATTTCCCCCGGCACCGCCCCCGGGCACAAGAGTCGGTAGGGCGGCCGGGGTGCGGGACTCCCGGCCCCGGTCGGGCTCCGGGGGCCGGGACGTTCGTGCCGGGGCGGGGGCGTTCGCGCCGGGACCGGGACCTTCGAGCCGGAGCCGGGACGTTCGGCCCTCGGCGGGCCGGGGGTCGAGGGGGCAGGCTGGCACCGGCCGCGCCCTCCGTGCCGGGGGCGCGGTGGTCCGGCCCGCTGTGGGGGCTCGCCGGACCGCCGTGCAGGGCGGGGGACGGGGTTTGGGGCCGTCCCCCGCTCGCGGCGTTCCAGGACCGGCGCGGGCCGGGAGACAGCCGGGCGACGGACGGACGACAGCCGGGCGACGGCCGGGCGAAAGCCGGGGAGAAACGACGTTCTGCCAGCTCAGCGCCGTATTCTCGCGAGCTATACACTCGGTGTATATCCCTGGTGTATGTTCCTCCCATGAGTGTTCCCCTCACCCTTCTCGGGCTGCTGGAGCGCGAGCCGAGCCACGGCTACGACCTCAAGCGCGACTACGACGCCTTCTTCGGGCGCGGCAAGCCCCTGCCGTACGGTCAGGTCTATTCCACGCTCGGCCGACTGGCCCGGGACGGCAAGGTCGTCGCCGGCGAGGCCGAGCCCGGCGACGGGCCCGAACGCAAGCGCTACGTCATCACCGAGGCCGGGGTGACCGAGTTCGAGCACTGGCTCGGCGAGCCCGTCGCCCCCGAACCCACCCTCCAGTCGGTGCTGTTCACCAAGGTCGTGCTCGCCCTGCTGCTCGGTCGCGACGCCGAGGCGTACCTCGACACCCAGCGCGCCGCCCACCTGCGCCGGATGCGCGAGCTCACCGAACTGCGCCGCACCGGCCCGCTGGTGGACGCGCTGCTCGCCGACCACGGCCTCTTCCACCTGGAGGCGGACCTCCGCTGGATCGACCTGACCACCGCCCGTCTGGACGCCCTCGCCGCGGAGGTACGCGCATGAGCCCCCTGATAGAAGCCCGCGACGTCGAACTCGCCTTCGGCGAGACCCCGGCCCTGCGCGGCGCCAGCCTGGCCGCCGAGGCCGGGGAGGTGCTCGCCGTGATGGGCGCCAGCGGCTCCGGCAAGTCCACCCTGCTGCACTGCCTGGCCGGCATCCTCGTCCCCGACGCGGGCGAGGTGCACTTCGACGGCCAGCGGATCGACCGGCTGGACGAGAACCGGCGCAGCGCGTTACGACGCGACGCCTTCGGCTTCGTGTTCCAGTTCGGCCAGCTCGTCCCGGAACTGACGGCCGAGGAGAACATCGCCCTGCCGCTGCTGCTCGGCGGCGTCCGCCGGTCCGCCGCCCTCGCCGAGGCCCGCCCCTGGTTCGCCCGGCTCGGCCTCGACGGCCTCGGTGGCCGCCGCTCCGGCGAACTCTCCGGCGGCCAGGCCCAGCGGGTCGCGCTCGCCCGCGGCCTGGTCACCCGCCCCCGGGTGCTGTTCGCCGACGAGCCGACCGGCGCGCTGGACTCGCTCACCGGCGAGCAGGTCATGGAGCTGATGGTCGGCGCCGCCCGCGAACAGGGCACCACCGTCGTCCTGGTCACCCACGAGCCCCGGGTCGCCGCCTACGCCGACCGCGAGGCCGTGGTCCGGGACGGCCGGGCCCGGACGCTCTCCGCCGGGTACGCGCCGGGCACGGCGGAGCGGGTCGCCCCGTGATCTCCTTCGCACTGCGCCTCGCCGTCAGCGGCGGCCGCCAGGCCGTCGCCCGGCTGCTCACCATCACCGCCGCCACCGCCGTCGGCGTCGGCCTGCTGCTCTCCACCCTCGCCGCCGTCAACGCCGTCGGGGCCACCAACGAACGCGTGCTCTGGGCCAACAGCGGCGCCAAGAGCCGCACCGAGAGCGCCGCCGTGGACCCGCTCTGGTGGCGCGACCACGGCCCCGAGTTCTACGACGGCAAGCGGCTGCTGTTCATCGAGGTCGCCGCCACCGGTCCGACCTCGCCGGTCCCGCCGGGCCTGGCGAAGCTCCCGGCGGCGGGCGAGTACTACGCCTCGCCCGCCCTCGCGAAACTGATCCGCGGGACGCCGGCCGACCAACTGGCCGACCGGTTCCCGGGCCGGCTCGTCGGAGAGATCGGCAAGGCCGCGCTCGCCTCCCCGGACTCCCTGGTCCTGGTCGACGGCCAGGACCGGACGGCCCTCGCGGCCCGCCCCGGCGCCCGGACGATCACCACCATCGCCGACCGGCTCCCGGCCTGCCAGGGCGACTGCCCGGAGAGCGGCGTGCGCGGCGACGCCATGACGCTGATCCTCTCCGTGGTCGCCGGGGCGCTGCTCTTCCCCGTGGTGATCTTCATCGGCACGGCCACCCGGCTGTCCGCCGCCACCCGCGAGCAGCGCTACGCCGCGATGCGCCTGGTCGGGGCGACACCCCGGCAGATCACCCTGATCGCGGCCGTCGAGTCGACCGTCGCGGCCGTGGCGGGCACCGTCCTCGGCTTCGGACTCTTCCTGCTGCTGCGCCCGCTGGTCGCGGGTGTCCCGTTCACCGGGGCCCGCTTCTTCACCGAGGACCTCACCCTCACCGCCGTCCAGGGCGCGGCCGTGCTGCTCGGCGTCCCGCTCGCCGCCGCCGTGGCCGCCCGGCTCGCCCTGCGCCGGGTCACCGTCTCCCCGCTCGGCGTCAGCCGCCGGACCACCCCGAAGCCGCCGTCCGCCTGGCGGTTGGCGCCACTGCTGGCCGGGCTCGCCGAACTCGCCTGGTTCGTCGGCCGCCGCCCGGAGACCACCGACGGCCAGACCGCCGCCTATCTGACCGGCTTCCTGGTGGTCATGCTCGGCCTGGTGATCGCCGGCCCGTGGCTGACCATGGCCGTGGCCCACCTGGTCGCCGCCCGGACGAGCCGCCCGGCGAGCCTGATCGCCGTGCGCCGGCTCGCCGACGACCCCAAGGCCGGGTTCCGCTCGGTGGCCGGCCTGGTCCTGGCCCTGTTCGTCACCACCGCGACGGTCGCCATCATCGGCACCATCGACACCAACCGCGGTGTGCTCAGCGGGGATCCGCAGACCCGGGTCGCGGTGGAGCACGGCGCCATGTCCGGCGAGCCGCCGATGACCGACGCCGTCCCGGACCGGGTCCTCGCCGACGTGCGGGCCGTGCCCGGTTTCCGGGGCCTCGCCGTCGCCCACGCCAACCCTGACGGCCTGGCCCGCGACCCCTCGGTGCCGAAGGACTTCCCCCCGCCCGTGCTGGCCCTCTGCTCCGACCTCGCGCAGGCCCCGGTGGTCGGCCACTGCGCCCCCGGCGCCGAGGTCGCGGCCGTCGAGCCGTTCGGCTTCCTGGACCTGGTGTCGCAGGAGACCACCGAGTGGCCGACCGCGCCGATCACGGCGGAGGCGGCCGCCCGGCTCCCGGTGCAGTCCCTCTATGTGACGACGGACGGGGCGACGGTCACGAAGGAGCGCGTCCGCACGGTGCTCAGCCGGGCCTTCCCGGACTACCACTCCCGGATGGTCCAGGACTGGGGCTCCACCCAGCAGCAGCAGCTCGCCGGCTGGCGGCAGCTGGCCGACGTGGTGCTGCTCACCACCCTGCCGATCGCCGGCTGCAGCCTGGCGGTGAGTGTGGTCGCCGGCCTGTCCGACCGGCGCCGGCCGTTCGCGATGCTCCGGCTCACCGGGGCGCCGCTGCGGATGCTGCGGGCGGTGATCGGCCTGGAGAGCGCGCTGCCGCTGCTGGTGGTGTCGGCCCTCGCCATCGGGACGGGCTTCGCCGCGGCCGCGATGTTCCTCAAGTCGCAGATGGACTACGGCCTGGTGTCGCCCGGCGGAGTCTTCTTCGGCCTGGTGCTGGTCGGGCTGGCGTCCTCGCTCGGGATCATCGCCTCCACGCTGCCGCTGCTGAAGCGGATCACCGGCCCGGAGGCGGCCCGCAACGGCTGACCTCCGGCCCCGCCGGGAAAGCGCGAACCCCGCCCCCTCGAAACCGGGGAGCGGGGTTCGCGTGCGTGCGTCCCGGCCACTTGGCAAAGCCGCTCCGCACTTGGCAAAGTGGCGGGCGACTTTGCCAGGTGCGGGGAGTCACCCGTGCGGACCGGCGCCGGGTCGGCCCAGGACGGGGTAGGCGCGCGTCCCCGGCCGGGGCGCGAAGCCCAGCTCGGCCCGCCAGGCGCCCAGCACCAGCCCGGACGGGTAGAACATCGGCTCCGGCAGCGCGTCCAGCGGCACCCGCTCCCAGCCGCCGCAGGCGTGCGGCTCGGTGACCACCGCTTCCGCCAGGCTCGGCGGGGCGAGCACGGCGGCGGTGAGCCGGGGGCGGCCCAGCTCGTGGTCGAGCAGCAGCGCGAGCACCCGCATCGTCTCGGCGGGGAGCACGATCCCGGTCTCCTCGGCGAGTTCGCGCGCGGCCGTCCGTTCGAAGGACTCGCCGGCGTCGACCTTGCCGCCGGGCAGGCTCCAGGTCGGCGGCTCTCCGGCCGTGGTGCGACGGCCGATCAGCACCCGGCCGTCCCCGGTGGGCACGATCACTCCGGCGCCGAGCAGCGGTGCGTGGGTCACGTCGGTTCCTCCGAACGGGGTGACGGGTGACGGTGCGGCGGGCACGGCCGGGCGACGGGCTACCAGGCGGAGCGCTCGAAGTCCTTGAGGAAGCACCCGAAGAGGTCCTCGCCCTGCTCGCCGCGCACGATCGGGTCGTAGACCCGGGCCGCGCCGTCGACCAGGTCGAGCGGGGCGTGGAAGCCCTCGTCGGCCAGGCGCATCTTGTCCGGGTGCGGGCGCTCGTCGGTGATCCAGCCGGTGTCGACGGCGGTCATCAGGATGCCGTCGGTCTGGAACATCTCCACCGCGCTGGTGCGGGTGAGCATGTTGAGCGCGGCCTTGGCCATGTTGGTGTGCGGGTGGCCGGCGCCCTTGTAGCCGCGGGAGAAGACGCCCTCCATGGCGGACACGTTGACCACGTACTTGCGGCGGGACGCCGAGGCGGCCATCGCCGGGCGGAGCCGGCTGATCAGGATGAACGGCGCGGTGGAGTTGCAGAGCTGGACCTCCAGCAGCTCCACCGGGCCGACCTCGTTGACGGTCTGCACCCAGCTGTTGGTGTCCGCGAGGTCCGGGACCAGGCCGCCGGCGTCGATCGCCGTCCCGGCCAGGATCCGCTCCGGCGTCGCCGAGCCGGTGACCAGGGCGAGCGAGGTGACGTCCTCGGCGGAGATCCGCTCGGCGGGGTCCGAGGCCTGGTGCGGCAGCGCGGGCAGGTCGACGCTGCCGCTGTTGAACCGGCCGATGGTGGTCGACTGCGGCAGCTCGCCGGCCGGCAGCGGCGCCGACTCGGCGGCGACCAGCTCCCGGTAGGACTCCGGCGGGCGGCGCACGGTCTGCGCGGCGTTGTTGATCAGGATGTCCAGCGGGCCGTCCGCCGCGACCTCGTCGGCCAGCGCCATCACCTGGGCCGGGTCGCGCAGGTCGATGCCGACGATCTTCAGCCGGTGCAGCCACTCGGCGCTGTCCGGCATCGCGGTGAAGCGGCGGATCGCGTCGTTGGGGAAGCGGGTGGTGATGGTGGTGTGCGCGCCGTCGCGCAGCAGCATCAGCGCGATGTACATGCCGATCTTGGCGCGGCCGCCGGTCAGCAGCGCGCGCTTGCCGGTCAGGTCGGCGCGGGCGTCGCGCCGGGCCCGGTTCTTGGTCGCACAGCCCTGGCAGAGGTTGTGGTAGAACGCGTCGACCTCGGTGTAGCGCTGCTTGCAGATGTAGCAGGAGCGGGGGCGCTCCAGGATCCCGGCGATCTCCGTGGTGGTGACGGTGGTCAGGCCGAAGGCGCCGGCCGTCTCGTCGTCGATCCGGCTCGGGGCGCCGGTCGCGGTGCGCGCGGTGACCTCGCGGTCGTTGGCGGTCTTGCGGGCCCGGGTCTCCTGGCGGCGGCGCTGCTTGAGGGTGCGGAATATCCCGCCGACGGCCTGCCGGACGGTGATCGCGTCCGGGTGGTCGACGTGCAGCTCGTCCAGCTCGGCCAGCACCTCCAGGCAGAGCCGGAGCCGCTCGGGGTCGAGGCCGGGGCCGTAGTCGATCTCCTCGATGTCCTCGTCGCCCCGCCGCTGCCCGCTGTCCACGCCCGCTGTTGCCGTCGATCCCGCCGCCATGCCTCTGCCGTTCCCGCTCGCCTCGCCGATCACGGCGTCCGCCGCGTCTACCGCGTGAATGCTACGGGAGCGGCCCCGGCCGGGGCGAAAACCCGGGATTTGGACGATCCTCCATATCTACGCGCGGAGCTTTGATCATGGCTTGTACGCAGACCCAGCAAACGGTGGCCAGCTGGCGTTTGTCCTACCGGTACCGGAGAATCGAACGTTGGGTGCAGGGGCTCCCGAGTGCGCCCTGCGGCCGTGCCGCACCCGCACCCCAGGTGTCATTTCTCCCAGCCAGAGAGCCCCGTTTCATGCGCTTCCTGAACGACCTCATGCCCTCGTACGACCTCACGTACGACGACGTCTTCATGGTCCCCAGCCGATCCGCCGTGGGCTCCCGCCAGGCTGTCGACCTGTCCTCCAACGACGGCACCGGCACCACCATCCCGCTGGTCGTGGCCAACATGACCGCCATCGCCGGCCGCCGGATGGCCGAGACCGTCGCCCGCCGCGGCGGCCTGGTCGCCATCCCGCAGGACATCCCGACCGAGGTCATCGCCGAGGTCGTCGGCTGGGTCAAGCAGCGCCACCTGGTGCACGACACCGCCATCACCCTCGACCCCGGCGCCACCGTCGCCGAGGCGCTCTCGCTGCTGCCCAAGCGCGCCCACGGCGCGCTGGTCGTGGTCGAGGACGGCCGCCCCGTCGGCGTCGTCACCGACTCCGACTGCCAGGGCGTCGACCGCTTCACCTCGCTCGCCGAGGTGATGTCCCGCGACCTGCTGCTGCTGGACGAGGGCATCGACCCGCGCGACGCCTTCGACAAGCTCAGCGAGGCGCACCGCAAGCTCGCCCCCGTCGTCGACCGCGACGGCCGCCTGGTCGGCCTGCTCACCCGCAAGAACGCGCTGCGCGCCACCCTCTACACCCCGGCCGTCGACGCCGCCGGCAAGCTGCGGATCGCCGCCACCGTCGGCATCAACGGCGACGTCCCCGGCAAGGCCAAGGCCCTGCTGGAGGCCGGTGCCGACACGCTCGTCGTGGACACCGCGCACGGCCACCAGGAGTCGATGATCAGCGCGCTGCGCGCCGTGCGCGGGCTGGACCCGCAGGTCCCGATCGTCGCGGGCAACGTCGTCTCGGCCGCCGGGGTGCGCGACCTGGTCGAGGCCGGCGCGGACATCCTGAAGGTCGGCGTCGGCCCCGGCGCCATGTGCACCACCCGGATGATGACCGGCGTCGGCCGCCCGCAGTTCTCCGCCGTGCTGGAGTGCGCCGCCGAGGCCCGCCGCCTGGGCAAGCACGTCTGGGCCGACGGCGGGGTGCGCCACCCGCGCGACGTCGCCATGGCGCTGGCCGCCGGCGCGTCCAACGTGATGGTCGGCTCCTGGTTCGCCGGCACCTACGAGTCGCCCGGCGACCTCCAGGCCACCGCCGACGGCCGGCAGTACAAGGAGTCCTTCGGCATGGCCTCCAAGCGGGCCGTGAGCAACCGCACCGCCCAGGACTCCACGTACGACCGCGCCCGCAAGGCGTTGTTCGAGGAGGGCATCTCGCACTCCCGGATGTTCCTGGACCCGGCCCGTCCGGGCGTCGAGGACCTCATCGACTCCATCGTCGCGGGCGTGCGCAGCTCCTGCACCTACGCGGGCGCGGCCAGCCTGGAGGAGTTCCACGAGAAGGCCGTGGTCGGCATCCAGAGCGCGGCCGGCTACGCCGAGGGCAAGCCGCTGCACTCCAGCTGGGCCTGATCGCCGCGGCCGGGCCGGATCACCGCCCGGTGCGCGTTCCGTCGGTGGCCGGCCTGCTCCTCGCCACGGGGAGCCGGCCGGCCACCGGCGTTCCGGCCACCGGCGTTCCGGCCGGAGGCGGGCCGAGCGAGGGCGCGCCGACGGCGGGTGTCTCGACGGCCACCGGGTCGAGAAGGCCCAGCGGCAGGAGCAGCGCACGGCCGAGCAGCCCGACCGCTCCGTCCAGCGCCGCGGCGCACGCCCGCGACGCCGCCGGCTGACCGCGCAGCCCCCAGAGCAGCCGCACCGAGCCCCAGGCCGCCTCCCGCGCGGTGCCGACCGACCACGCCCCGATCCGGTGCGTCATCGGCTCCAGCCGCTCCAGCACGTCCGGCCCGGGCATCAGCTGCTCGCGCACGGCCGTCTCGACCTCCGCCAGCAGACCGTTGATCCGGTGGTAGTCGTCCTCCAGCTGCTCCGGCTCCCGGCCGAGCCGCCGGCAGGTGTCGACGACGGCGAGCGGCAGGTCGTGCTGGATGTGGGCGTTCATCCCGGCCAGCGCGAACTGCAGCGGGTGCACCTCCGGATCGGCGCGCTGCTCGAACAGCGGCCGCCAGCAGGCCGGCGGCCGCCGCCCCGCCGCGACCGCGTCCACCGCCAGCAGGTAGCGCCCGGCGAAGAGCACGTCCAGCTCGGCCACGGCGGCCGGATCGGCGAACCCGCCCAGTCCGGTCCGGACGCCCTCGGTGACCGTCAGGTACATCCGGTTGAAGACCGCCACCCCGTCGGTCGGCGGGAGCCCGGCCGCGATCGCCCGCAGCCGCCGGACCACGTCGTCGATCCCCCGCACCCCGTCCGTGCTTCCCGCGGGCACCCCGACCATCCGTCACTCTCCGATGTCGATCGTGTATTGATCGCATCATCGTGACAGCAGTCGGACGTGCCGCACCGGCGCCGCGCCTCAGCCCAGTTCGTACTCCAGGACGTACGTGTGCCGGCCCTCCTCGTCCACCTCCAGCTCGAACACCCCGGTGATCCCCGCCAGCTCGCCCGCGCCCGTGCCCGCGACCACCCGGATCGCCAACCGCTCGCCGTGGCTCCCCGGCGCCGCGTGCTGCAGCACGAACGACCCCTGCCGCCCGTCCAGCGCGCCCGTGAACCGCTCCACCGCCACGTACGCGGCCGGGCCGCCCGCGCCGTCCATGACCGACAGCATCCGCACCACGCTCGCCCCGGTCAGCCCGCCCGTGAACTCCTTGGTGATCCGCACCCGGCCGAGCGTCGCGCCCGGCTGCTCGTCCGCCTCCTCCGGCTCGAACGCCGTCACCTCGAACGCCCCGCTCGCCCTGCCGCCCATCGCACCGTCCCCTCGACGAAAGCCCGCGCGCCCGGTCGGTACCGACCGCGGGACCACCCTCGCACGCCCCACCGACAACCGCCCCGGAACGGCGGGCGGCCCGGGCGGCGGACCGCTGGAGGCCGACGGTCAGCGGTCCCAGCGGACCGCGAGGGCGGCCGCGTCGTCGGCGAGGCCGCCCGGGGAGACCCAGGAGGCGAGGTCGGGCAGGAGGGCGTCCATCAGGTCCTCCGGGCTCCCGGCCGGGAGCCCGGAGAAGCGGTCGGGGAGGGGGTAGAACTCGCCGGCCGCGTCACGGGCCTCGGACACCCCGTCGGTGTAGAGCAGCAGCAGGTCGCCGGGCCAGGGGTCGACCGGCTCGGCGGTGTAGTGGCCGTCGCCGAGCAGGCCGAGCAGGCCCAGCGGCGGGGCGTGCCGGGCGGGGACGAGCTCGGTGACCCGGCCGGCGCGGCGCAGCAGCGGGTGCGGATGGCCGCAGTTGACCAGCAGGGCCGCGCTGTCCCCCCGGTCCACGCCGAGCAGCACCGCGGTCACGAACCGCCCGTCGGCGGGCCGCCCGGTCAGCGCGGCGTCCAGGTGCTCGGCGAGCCGGGCGAGGTCCGGTTCGGTGCGCGCGGCCGTGCGGAAGGCGCCCAGCACGTCCGCCGCCGTCTCGACGGCCGGCAGGCCGTGGCCCTGGACGTCCCCGAGCAGGATCCGGATCCCGAACGGGGTGTCCACCACCTCGTACAGGTCGCCGCCGATCCTCGCCTCGGCGGCGGCCGCCACGTACCGGACGGCGATCCGTAGCGGCCCGATGCGTTCGGGCGGCGGGCGCAGCAGGGCCCGCTGGGCGGCCTCGGCGACGGTGCGCACCTGGAACAGCTCGCGCTCGCGGGCGGCGATCAGCACCACGTTGGCGGTGCTGGCGAGGGTGGTGGCGGTGATGGTGATCAGCGAGGCGAGGTGGACCGAGAGCGGCAGGTGGGAGTTGGCCTCCTCCAGCAGACCGGCCACGAGGACGGCGGCCGCGCCGGTGGCGAGCGGCACCCGGGCCCGGCGGGTGGTGGCCCCGACCAGGACGGGCGCGGCGGCGAGCACGGGGGAGAGGGTGCTGCCGGGGCCGGTCAGCAGGTCCGTCAGGACGGCCCCGACCAGCAGCAGGAAGGCGCCGCCGAGCAGCAGCCTGGTCCGCCGCGGCAGCCGGGGCAGCGGCACGGCGTCCGGCGCCGCCGCGCCCTCGGGGCCCTCGCCGCTCGCGCTCACGCACCCGCCTCCAGGCCACTCGACGGTCCGACGGCCCGACGGCGGTGCGCGCCGGGGAGCCGCCCCCTCCGTCCACTCTCCACCGCCGCCCGCCCCACCGGCATCCCGGCGCCGGCCCGTACCGGCCTCCGTCGGCCGGCCGGCCGGTCAGCAAGCCGGCCCGCCGCCGTCCGCCCGCTGCCCGCCGTCCGCCGTCCGTGCGGGGTCCGCGACGAACTAGGCTGGCGGGCGCGATGAGACGTAGGAGCGCGGCCCCGACCTCCCCCCTGCCGCAGCGGCAGGGGGTCGATCCGGTGCATCTGCGGCTGCCGGTGACCGGCGGGCCGTGGGGGACCGTGCGGGAGTACCTGGGGGAGCGGCTGCCCGCGGTGGCGGCGGAGCGGGTGGACGGGCTGCTGCGGGCCGGGGAGGTGGTCGGCGAGGACGGCCGGTCCGTCGGTCCGGCCGACCCGTTCCGGCCGGGCGCCCACCTGTGGTTCTACCGGGAGCTGCCGGCCGAGGTGCCGGTCCCGTTCGAGCTGGCGGTGCTGCACCGGGACGAGCACCTGGTGGTGGTCGACAAGCCGCACTTCCTGGCCACCACCCCGCGCGGGCGGCACGTCGTGGAGACGGCGCTGAGCCGGCTGCGGCACACGCTGGACCTGCCCGCGCTGAGCCCGGCGCACCGGCTGGACCGGTTGACGGCGGGGCTGGCGATGTTCGTGGTGCGGCCGCAGGACCGGGGCGCCTACCAGTCGCTGTTCCGGGACCGGCTGGTCCGCAAGGAGTACCGGGCGGTGGCGGCCTACGACCCGGCGGTGGAGCTGCCGCGCACCGTGCGCAGCCACATCGTGAAGGAGCGCGGGGTGATCGCCGCCCAGGAGCTGGACGCGCCGCCGAACAGCGAGAGCCGGATCGGGCTGCTGGAGCGGCGCGGCGGGCTCGGCCACTACCTGCTGCGGCCGTCCACCGGCCGCACGCACCAGCTGCGGCTGCACATGAGCGGTCTCGGCCTGCCGATCCTGGGCGACCCGGTGTACCCGGTGGTGCTGCCGGAGCCGGCCCCGGACGACTTCCGGCGGCCGCTGCAGCTGCTCTCGGCCGCGATGGAGTTCACCGACCCGTTGACCGGCCGGCCGTGCCGCTTCGAGAGCCGCCGGACCCTGGCGGCCTGGTCGGACCCGGAGTCCTGGTAGCCGCACGTCTTCCGTCCGCACCGTCCGTCCCTACCGTCCGCCCGGGTCCGCCCGGGCCCCTTCTCCCACCGCCCCGGACGGAGTAATTTAGTTGACCTCAGCTAAATACTTCCGGGCCCGGCCGGGGCCCGGCCCATCCGGGGGAGGACGGGGCGATGGACGTGGACACGGACCACCCGCGCTACAAATGGGTGGCGCTCTCCAACACCACGCTGGGCATGCTGATCGCCACGATCAACTCCTCGATCGTGCTGATCTCCCTGCCCGCGATCTTCAACGGCATCCACCTGGACCCGCTCCGCCCCGGCAACGTCGGCTACCTGCTGTGGATGCTGATGGGCTACATGCTGGTCACGGCGGTGCTCGTGGTCACCCTCGGACGGCTCGGCGACATCTGGGGCCGGGTGCGGATCTACAACGCCGGCTTCCTGATCTTCACCCTCACCTCGGTCGTGCTCTCCCTCGACCCCCTCCAGGGCGGGGGCGGCGCGCTCTGGCTGATCGGCTGGCGCGTGGTGCAGGCGGTCGGCGGCGCCATGCTGATGGCGAACTCCGCCGCGATCATCACCGACGCCTTCCCCGCCCGGCAGCGCGGCATGGCCCTGGGCGTCAACATGGTCGCCGCGATCGCCGGCTCCTTCGTCGGGCTCGTCCTCGGCGGACTGCTCGCCGAGTGGAACTGGCGCTCCATCTTCTGGGTGAACGTGCCGATCGGCGTGATCGGCACCGTCTGGGCCTACCGCTCGCTGCGCGAGACCGGCGTCCGCCGCCCGGGCCGCATCGACTGGTGGGGCAACATCACCTTCGCCGTCGGCCTGACCGCCCTGCTCGCCGCGATCACCTACGGCATCCAGCCCTACGGCGGGCACACCATGGGCTGGACCGATCCGTGGGTCCTGGCCGGGCTGCTCGGCGGCACCGCCGTGCTCGGCGTGTTCTGCGCGGTCGAGCGCCGGGTCGCCGAACCCATGTTCCCGCTGCGGCTCTTCCGCGACCCGGTGTTCACCGGCGGCAACCTCGCCACCCTGCTGGGCTCGGTCGCCCGGGGCGGCCTCCAGTTCATGCTGATCGTCTGGCTCCAGGGCATCTGGCTGCCGCTGCACGGGTACGACTACGCCGACACCCCGCTGTGGGCGGGCATCTACCTGGTTCCGCTCACCGTGGGCTTCCTCGCCGCCGGGCCGGTCGCCGGGTACCTGTCCGACCGGTTCGGGGCCAGGCTGTTCGCCGCGGGCGGTCTGCTGGTGATGGCGGCGTCCTTCGCCGGACTGCTCGCCCTGCCCACCGACTTCGGGTACCCGGCGTTCGCGCTGCTGGTCTTCCTCAACGGCCTCGGCGGCGGTCTGTTCGCCGCGCCCAACACCGCCCTGGTGATGTCCAGCGTGCCCGCCGCGGACCGGGGCGCCGCCTCCGGCATGCGGGCCACCTTCCAGAACGCCGGCATGGTGCTCTCGATCGGCGTCTTCTTCTCGCTCATGGTCGCCGGCCTGGCCGGTTCCCTGCCGCAGACCCTCTCCGCCGGGCTCACCGCCCAGGGGGTGCCCGCCGCGGACGCCCACGCCGTCGCCCAACTGCCCCCGGTCGGCACGCTGTTCGCGGCCTTCCTGGGCTACAACCCGGTCCGCGAACTGCTCGGCCCGCAGGTCCTCGCCCAGGTGCCCGCCGACAACGCCGGGACGCTCACCGGCCGGGAGTTCTTCCCCCACCTGATCTCCGGCCCGTTCCACGACGGCCTGGTGGTGGTGTTCTCGCTGGCCATCGCGATGTCGCTGGTCGCCGCCGCCGCCTCGCTGCTGCGCGGGCGCGCCGGCCGGTCGGCGGCCGGGACGGGGAGTGGTGGCGGAGGCGGTGGCGGCGCGGGGAAGGCCCGCGCGACGACCGGGGGAGCGCGCTCGTGAACACCCCTGAACCGCAGGACCCCGGCGCCCCGGACGCCGTTGCCCCGAACCCCGGGGAAGCGGACGCCGGTGCCCTGGACGCGGCGGCCGTCGCCCGGCTGCGGCTGGTGATCGCCCGGCTGCACCGCAGGCTCGCCCAGTCCTCGGCCGGCCAGGAGTTCACCTTCGCCCAGCAGTCCGCGATCGCCAGGATCGAACAGCACGGACCCCTGCGGCTCGGCGAACTCGCCGCCCTGGAGGGGGTGTCGGCGCCCTCCATGACCCGCACCGTCGGCCCGCTGGTGACGGCAGGGGTGGTCGAACGGCTCCCCGACCCCACGGACGGCCGCTCCTTCCTGGTGGCCATCGCCCCGGCCGGGGCCGACCTGCTCGCGGGCATCCGCCGCCAGCGCTCCGAGCATCTCGCCCGCCGGGCGGAGGCCCTCGCCCCGGACGAACAGGCCCTGCTGCTCGCCGCCCTGCCGGTGCTGGAACACCTGCTGGCCGCCGACGACACCTGACGCCCCCGGCGGGGCGGGCCGCGCCCCGGCCCGTCCCGCCGGGGACTCAGCGCTCCGACAGCCCCGGCGGCAGCTCCAGTTCGAACCACACCACCTTTCCGTCCGGCGTCTGCCGGGTGCCCCACCGGTGGGCCAGCTCGTTCACCAGGTGGATGCCGCGCCCGCCCTCGTCCTCCTCGTCGGCGCGCCGCATCCGGGGCGCGCCGGCGTCCCGGTCGGCCACCTCCACGGTCAGCGTGCGGTTGCACAGCAGCCGCAGCCGGGTGGGCGAACCCGCGTGCACCAGCGCGTTGGTGATCAGCTCGCTGGTCAGCAGCTCCGCCCAGTCGGCCAGCGGCGCCAGCCCCCAGTCGGTCAGCGTCTCCCGGGTGAACCGGCGCGAGTGGGCCACCATCGCGTGGTCGTCGTCGAGCGGAAGGGTGGCGATCCGGTCCGAACCGGTCGCCCGGGCCTGCGCCATGATGATCGCGATGTCGTCCTCGCTGCTGCGGCCGGTGAGTTCGGACAGCACCGCGTCGCAGGTCTGCTCCAGCGAGCCGCTCCGGTCCGCGATGGTGCGGCACAGCAGCTCCAGCCCCTCGTCGAGGTCGCGGCCGCGCCGTTCGACCAGGCCGTCGGTGTACAGGGCCAGCAGACCCTCCTCCGGGAGGGTGAACCCGACGCTCTCGAACGGGACTCCGCCGACCCCGAGCGGCGCGCCGGGCGGCAGTTCGAGCAGTCGGGCGTTCCCCTCGGTGTCGGCCACCACCGGCGGCAGGTGGCCCGCGCAGGAGGCGGTGCAGGTGCGGTCGACGGGGTCGTACACCACACAGACACAGGTGGCGAACTGGCCCTCGCCGATCGCTGTAGTGGCCTCGTCCAGCCGCTGCAGCACCCGGTCGGGCGCCAGCTCAAGAGTGATCAACGTCCGTGCCACGGTGCGCAGTTGCCCCATGGTCGCGGCCGCCCTGATGCCGTGCCCCATGACGTCGCCGACCACCAGCGCGACCCGGCCGGAGGAGAGCGGGACGACGTCGAACCAGTCCCCGCCGACCTCGCTCACCACACTGCTCGGCAGATAGCGGTAGGCGATCTCCAGCCCCAGCGTGCGGTGGATCTCCTGCGGCAGCAGGCTGCGCTGGAGGGTGAGCGCCGTCTCCCGCTCCCGCCGGTACAGCCGGCCGTTGTCGATCGCCAGCGCGGTGCGCCCGACCAGTTCCTCGGCCAGCGCGCGGTCCGCCGGGCCGAACGACAGCGGATTGCGGGTACGGATGAACTCCGCGCCGCCCAGCACCAGTCCGCGCGCCATCAACGGCACCATCAGGTACGAGTGCACACCCGCGTCCAGGCCCGGCTTCACCCGGTCCTCGGAGGCGACGATCCGGCGCAGCGCCGCCTCGTCGACCTCCGACACCAGGATGGACCGCCCGGTGCGCAGGCTCTCCGCGTACACCTTGGCCGACTGCGAGGTCTCGCCGACCGCGTCGGCCGCGTCCGACATGACACCCTCGGCGTCCACCTCGCCGACCGCCACCGCCCGCATCAGCACCGAGCCGTCCGGCGGCACGGGCGCCGGGTCCTCGCCGCCGAGCACCGCCTCGCGCAGGTCGACGGTGACGAAGTCGGCGAACCGGGGGATCACCACCTCGATCAACTCGTGGGCGGTGCGGTGGAGATCCAGGGTGGTGCCGATCCGGTTGGACGCCTCGTTGAGCAGCGACAGCCGCTGCTGCGCGGCCCACGCCTCGTCGAGCGCGCGCTGCCGGGCGGCCGCCGCGTCCCGCTCCCGGGTGAACAGCAGCGCGTTGTCGATCGAGACGGCCGCCCGCACCGCCAACTCCCCGGCCAGCGCCAGGTCGTCGTCCTCGTAGGGGCGTTCCACCACCGTCCGGTAGAACGCCGCGACGCCGACCGGCGAACCGCGCGCGATCAGCGGCACCACCATGAACGAGCTGACCCGCTGCTCGTGCACCGCCGCGGCGCGCACCGGATCGTCGCGGAACCAGGCCATCCCGGCCTCGTCCATCCGCGGGACCAGCACCGGGCGGCGGTGGCGGAGCGCCCAGGCGTACGGGGAGGAGGCCGGGAACCGGTGCACCCCGCCGCTGCGGTCGATCGGCCGCAGGGTTGAGCGGTCCGCCGAATGGAAGGCCATCCGCCGCAGCAGCGCCGAGCCGTCGCCGGACGGCCGGGCCTCGCGCTCGCCGCGCACCAGGTCGTCCAGCACCTCGACCACCACCGTGTCGGCCAGCCGGGGGGTCGCCACGGCGGCCAGCTCCTCGGCGGTCTGGGCGAGGTCGAGGGTGGTGCCGATCCGGGCGGAGGCCACGTTGACCAGCGCGAGGCGCTCCTGCGCGGCCTTCGCCTCGCGCAGGGCCTGCTGGCGGGCGAGCACGATCTGGTGCTGGCGCAGGTAGAGCCGGGCGTTGTCGATGGCGACGGCGGCCCGGGAGGCCAGCTCGTCACCGAGCGTGATGTCCGCCTCGGCGAAGGACTCCCGTTCGCCGCGCCGGGAGTAGACGATCATGCCGAGGGTGGTGCCGCGGGCCACCAGCGGGGTGATCCGCACCGAACGCGGACGGTCGCCGAGGAACGCCTGCCGGCGGCTCTCGGTGATCGCGTCGCTCAGCGGCGGCAGTTCCCAGGACGGCACCACCACCGTCCGCCCGGTGGCCAGCGCCCGCGCGTACGGGGTGTCGGGGGTCACCTCGTACACGGTGTCGACCGGCAGCGCCTCGGCCGGGTACAGCGGATCGGAGGTCGCCAGGGCCAGCCGGCGCACGTGCTGCGGCGCGGCCGGGTCCAGCGGCTCGACGTTGCGGCCGGCCGCCAGCGCCTCCAGGGCGAAGACGCCGCTGATGTCGGCCACCTTGGGCACCATGGCGTCGGCCAGCTCCCGGGCGGTCTGCCGCAGGTCCAGGGTGGTGCCGATGGAGGCGGTGGCCTCGACCAGCAGGGCGAGCCGCTCCTGGGCGCGGGCGGCGCGGGCGTCGGCCCGGAAGCGCTCGGTGATGTCGATGATGGTCGAACTCACGCCGAGCACCCGCCCGCCCGGCTCCTCCAGCCGGAAGTAGGAGGCGGACCAGGCGTGGTCGTGGGTCGGGTCGCCCGGGGTGCGGCCGTGCGAGCGGGCGTCCACCACCGGTTCGCCGGTCTCCAGCACCCGGCGCATCACGGCCTCGCTCTCCGCGCCGTTGATCCCGGGCAGCAGCTCGGTCAGCCGGTGCCCGAGGTGCCGCGCCACCGGCAGCCCGTTGACCCGGGCCAGGGCCTCGTTGATCCGCACGAAGGCGAGCTGGGCGTCGTAGACGGCCATCCCGACCGGGGACTGCGAGAAGAAGCCGTCCAGCACCGCCAGGTCCGCCTGGATCCGGCGCAGCGTGGTCACGTCCGAGGCCACCGCGAGCACCAGGGGACTGCCGGCGGGACCGGCGATCGGATGGGTGCGGAACTCCAGGTTGACGTGGTGCCCTTCCCGGTGGCGCACCGGGAACACCCCGGACCAGCCGCTGCCGTCCAGGATCCGCTGGAACAGCTCCAGCACCTCCGGCCGGTCCTCCTCCGAGGCCAGCAACTGCGCGGCCCGCGCGCCGATCGCCTCCTTCGCGGAGTACCCCAGCAGGGCCTCGGCATCGCTGCTCCAGTGCAGGATCCGGCCGTCGGCCTCGATCAGCGCGGTGGCGATCGGCACCATCAGCAGCGCGTCCGGCCCCTCGGCCGGTTCAGGCCGCGGCACACCGCCGGACGGCACCCGCCCGGGCCCGCCCGCCTCGTGCTCACGACGCTCGTTCACCATGCTCGGTCACCATGGCCAGCACCGCCCGGAGGTCGTCCCCATCAGCCCTGCCATCCTCCCACGCCCCCCACCGACCCCGCACGACACGCCTGCTGCGAGCAGTGTCGGCACGGGCGGGATCCGCGTTCCGGACGGGCCGGGAAGAGGTTCGTCGCTCCCGTGCTCGTGGGCCGCTGCGCCGGCGACCACCGGTCTTCGGCCGCCACCTCAAGGAGCGGCGGTCGGTACCTGCGGCGGCGGCGGGTTCGTTCCCCGGACGACCTGCCAGCCGGTTCCTCGGGTCGAGCTCGTGAGGTGTCGGACTCCGGCACCCCGGAGGGTCACGAGCGCGGTGTGGACCGGGTCGAGTTCCTCGACGGGTCGGCGGTAGGCGAGGATCTGCGTCAGCTCCAGATCGACGGCCGCTCTCGAATCGCGGATCCGGTCGAAGCGGGCGCCGAGGCGAACGGGGCCGACCATGCAGCGCACGGTTGCGGTGGCCTCGGTCGGCGTCACGGTGGTGACCTGATCGATCGCGATCTCCACCTCGACCACCTCGACCACCCGGTCGACCGGGTCGAACGGCCCGGTCATGCCGCCGCCTGCGCGGGGTCGACCGGGGCGCCGTTCGGGTGGATGCCGCGTCCGCCCGGGTACCGGCGGCCGGCTTCCGGGACGGACGTGGGCTGCGGATCCGGACAGCCGGGATCGGACTTCACGGTCCGGTCCTCCGGTCGGTCGGTGCGGAACTCGGTTCTCCCTGCTCGGGCCACGCTACTGGCCCGGGGCGGTGGCGAGGGTGGTCTGGAGGGTGCGGAGGAGGCGGACGGCGGGGGTGTCGACGGAGCGGCGGGTGTTGGCGAGGACGATGACGCCGACCTGGCGTTCGGGGTCGAAGGCGACGAAGGAGCGGTAGCCGCCGGTGCCGCCGTTGTGCCAGATCTGGAGGTGGCCGCCCTGGCGGGCGTGCAGGCGGTGGCCGAGCCAGCCGAGGTGCATCCAGGCGACCGGGTTGACCCGGTGCCGGACCTCGCGGGTGAGGGCGATCGCGGGCCCGAGCGGCGTCTCCGCGGTGTCGACGGCCAGTTGGGCGCGGAGGAGGACCGCCAGGTCGGCCGCGGTGGAGCGGAGTCCGCCCGCGCCGGCGAGGTCGGCGAGGTGCCAGGCCGGGACGGGCCGTCCGCCGGGGGTGTGGCCGGGGGCGAGGCGTGCGGTCTGCTCCGGGGAGGGCTCCAGGACGGTGTCCGCCAGCCCGAGCGGCTCGCAGACCTCCCGCCGCACGAGCTCCCCGTAGCCGACGCCGGCCCGGTGGGCCAGGGCGAGGCCGAGCAGTCCGGCGCCGAGGTTGGAGTAGCGGAAGCTGCGGCCGGGGGTGGCCCGGAGCCTGGTCCGGCCGAGGCCGGCCAGCAGGGTCTCGGCGGTGCAGTGCGCGTACGGGTCGGGCTTGTTGGGGCTGAGGAGGGAGGACAGCAGCATGCCCGCGGGCAGCCTCGGCAGGCCGGAGGTGTGGGTGGCGAGGTGCCGCAGCGCGAGCGGTTCCGTGCCCTTGGCCGGGACGGTGGCGCCGGCCGGGAGGGCGTCGGCGAGGACCTCGGCGAGCGGGTCGTCGAGGGTGACGGTGCCCGCCAGCGTCAGCCGGGCGAGCGCGAGCGAGGTGAAGACCTTGGTCACCGAGCCGATCTCGAAGAGGGTGTCGGGGCCGGGGGGACCGCCGGCGGCCCCCGGGCCGGTGCGTCCGGCGCCGCGGATCTCCACCGTGCCGCGGGCGAGACCGGCGACCACCGCGCCGACCTGTTGGCCGGCGAGGCGGTCGGCGGTCTGCTGGACGAGGCTGCCAAGATCGTTCATGCGTCCGAGCCTAGGAGGGGCGGGACGGCGGTCGCGTCCACCGCGGCGACGATTTCGGCACCCGCCGCTCGTCCCCGGGAGGTACGGTCCCGCCGCCCCGTCGGTCCGTCAGCAGCTCAGGTTGTTGCCGGGGACGGTGCCGAGCAGCTGGGTGAAGCGCTGGTAGGCGTTGATCCGGCTCTGCACCTGCGCGGGGTTGCCGCCGTTGCACTCCAGCGAGCCGTTGATGCTGCGGATGGTCTCGCCGAAGCCCGCGCCGTTGACCATGGCGTTGTGGGGGGTCATGGTGCCCGGGCCGTTCTGGGTGTTCCAGTACCAGAGCGCGGTCTTCCAGGCCACGGCCGGGTCGGTCTGCACCAGGTTGGGGTTGTGCAGCAGGTCGATGCCGAGGGCGTCACCGGCGGCCTTGTAGTTGAAGTTCCAGCTCAGCTGGATCGGCCCGCGCCCGTAGTAGGCGGCCTGTCCGGCCGGGCAGCCGTAGGGCTGGGAAGTGTCGCAGTAGTGCGGGTAGTTGGCGGTGTTCTGCTCCACCACGTAGACCAGCGCGCCGGTTTCGTGGTTGACGTTGGCGAGGAACGCCGCGGCCTCCTGCTTGCGGACGGTGTCGGTGCCGGTCGCGGCGAACGCGGGGTACGCGGAGAGGGCGTCGATCAGGCCCTGGTAGGTGTAGAAGGGGTTCCGGTTCGGGAACATCTGGTTGAACTGCGCCTGGCTGACCGGGAATCCGCCCGGGTTCACGGTGCCCGTGGGGGTGGGCGTGCCGGTCGGGTCCGGGCCGGTGCCGCAGCCGCCCTGGTCGGACCAGACGCCCGAACCGCCGGTGCTGGGCGGCTCGTTCTGGGTCCACCACTTGGCGAGCCAGTTGTGGCCGTTGTACGAGACGGCGGCCCCGCCGGTGTAGACGGCGGAGGAGTTCCAGGGCGTCGCGCAGACGGCGGCGCTGGCGTTGGCGGCGGGCAGCAGCAGGATCACCGCGAGCGCCGTGAGGACGGCGGACAGCAGTGCGAGCAGGCGTTTCGTGGACACTTGATCACCCCTTGTGCGGTGGGGGCCGCACGGTCGTGGAGGACGGGACGTCGGGGCAGGGGAGCCGGGGCCCCGCGGTGGGGGGCGCGTCGTGGGGGACGGGCCGACCGGGGTGCGGGCCGGGTGCGGGGCTGTCCCAGACTCAAGCGGAGTGGTCTATACCTGTCAAGGGGGTCGGGGCGAATTGCCCGAAAAGGGGCCGGGGGAGGGCGGCCCGAGGGGCGGGCCGGCGGCGCCCCGACGGCCTGTCATGGCCCGGCCGCCGGGTCTGGGAGGATGTCCGGGTGGATCAGACCCCCGACGCCGACGCCCGGTCGGGCCCCGGCGCACCGATCAGGTCGGGCATTCCGGAGCACGGCCGGGTGCCCAAGTACTACGCCGTCAAGGGCCAGCTGGAGGCGCTGCTCGACGAGCTCGGCGAGGGGGGCGTGCTGCCGACCGAGCGCGAGCTCGCCGCCCGCTTCGAGGTGGCCCGGGAGACCCTGCGCCAGGCCCTGCGCGAACTGCTGATCCAGGGCCGGGTCCGGCGGCGCGGCCGCAGCACGGTGGTGGCCGGCCCCAAGCTGGAGCAGCCGCTCTCGCTGGCCAGTTACACCGAGGGCGTGCGGCGCCAGGGCCGGGTGCCGGGCCGGACCCTGATCGGGCTCGAACGGCTGGGCGCCGACCCCCAGCTGGCCGGGCAGTTGAGGATCGGCCCCGGGGATCCGGTCTGGCACCTGGAGCGGGTGCTGCTCGCGGACGGCGAGCGGGTGGGCCTGGAGAGCACCTATCTGGCGGTCGGGCGGGTGCCGGGGCTGGAGGAGGAGTTCGACCCCGGGTCCTCGCTGTACGCGTACCTCGGGGAGAAGGTCGGCATCTCCTTCGGCGCCGCCGACGAGCGGATCGAGACCGTGCTGGCGACCCCGCGCGAGGCGCTGCTGATCGGCACCCCGCCCGCGCTGCCGATGCTGCTGCTGCACCGTCTGACCAGGGATTCCGCCGACCGTCCGGTGGAGCGGGTCCGCTCGCTCTACCGGGGCGACCGCTTCAGTTTCACCACCAGGCTCGAAGCGGACTGACCTTCCCCCGGCTCCCTTCGCGGGCCCTTCATGATCACAGAAAGATAACGGGTCTGGACCGAATTCGGGCGTTGTTCACACCCGGGTCGGAAATCCGGCGACCCCCGGCCATCCGCTGCTCCGACCGTAGTCACCGCCCCGTTCCGCGCCATGACGACGCATCAGGAGGACGACGTGGACCCCCGGATCCCCGCCGCGCAGCAGACCCACGCCACCCCGCAGAGCACCACCGCCCGGCCCGACGCCACCCCCGGCCTGTCCCGCCGCGGCCTGCTCCTCGGCGCCGCCGCGGCACTCGCCGCCGGCCCGCTGGCCGCCACCGCCGCCCACGCGGCCACCGCCACCACCCCCGCGACCGCCCCCGCGACCCGCGCGGCCGGAGCCACCGCCGCCGCGGCCCGCACCCCCAAGGTCCTGGTCATCGGCCTGGACGGCGCCATGCTCACCCGCATCAAGGACTCCGGCGCCCCGAACCTCGCCGCCCTGATGGCCGGCGGCCTCACCGCCGCCAGCAGCCTCTACACCAGCCCGATGGCCGGCACCTCCTCCGGCCCCGGCTGGTCCACCATCGCCACCGGCGTCTGGCCGGACAAGCACAACGTCCGCGACAACAACTTCACCGCCCCCGCCTTCGCCGCCTACCCCGACTTCCTGACCCGGGTCGAGACGGCGAACCCGGCGCTCTCCACCTACGTGGTGGCGTCCTGGGCGCCGATCGCCGACACCATCTACTCCGGCCGGGTCGACACCCGGGTCGCCACCCCGTCCGCCGAGTACGACACCGGCACCACCGCCCGCGCCGTCGCCCGGCTGCGCGACGGCAACCCCGACGCGGTCTTCGTCCAGCTCGACAACGTCGACCACGCCGGCCACAGCAGCGGCTCCGCCAGCCAGGCCTACCTGGACGCGATCCGGGGCGTGGACGCCCAGGTCGGCCAGATCCTCACCGCCGTCCGCGGCCGGGCCGGCTACGCCCAGGAGGACTGGCTGGTGATGGTCACCGCCGACCACGGCCACACCCCCACCGGCGGCCACGGCGGCTCCACCTGGGAGGAGCGGCAGACCTTCCTGATCGCCAACGGCTCGGCGTTCCCGGCCGGTTCGGTCCGTTTCGACGTGCGGATGGTCGACATCGCACCCACCGCCCTGGCCCACCTCGGCATCACCGCCGACCCCGCCTGGGGCCTCGACGGCACCCCGGTGCCGGCCCTGGTCCCGGACGACTTCGACGCGCTGCGCCCGCAGCTCACCGGCCGGGTCGACGAGACCGGCATCCCCGCCGGCGTCCTCGGCTTCACCCGCACCGCGCCGGCCGGCTGGTCCGTCGACAACTCGGCGATGGGCACCGGCGGGGTCACCGAGTGGCGCGGCTGGTCGTTCACCACCGACGAGTTCTGGACCAAGGCGCAGCGCGACCAGAACCGCGAGCTCAACGTCCGCTCCCGCAACGTCTTCGCCGTCGCCGACTCCGACGAGTGGGCCGACAAGACCTTCCAGGGGAACTACGACTCCACCCTGGTCAGCCCCGAGTACCCGGTGGCGGGCCGGAGCAGCGTCCCGGTCGCCTTCACCACCTTCTACCGGCCGGAGGGCGCCCAGACCGCCCGGGTGCTCGCGGTCTGGGACGGCGGCACGCCGGTCGAGGTGAAGAGCTACACCGCCGACACCAACGGCCGCCAGCGGCTGGACCTGGCCGTCCCGGCGGGCGCGAGCCGGTTGCGGCTGCGCTTCCGGTACACCGGCAGCAACAACTGGTACTGGGTGGTCGACAACGTCCGGGTCGGCTGAGCCGGCGGGCCGGACCTGAAGCAGGAGGGCCGGACCTGAGCCGCCCGGCCGGGCTCAGGGGGCGAGCGCGGCGCGCAGCCGCTCGGCGACCAGCGCCGCGTCCGCCTCGTCGGAGTACGCCCGGCGCGGCCAGAAGAAGCCGCGCAGCCCGTCCTTCGGGTTGCGCGGCACCACATGGACGTGCAGGTGCGGCACCGACTGGCTGACCCGGTTGTTCGCCGCGACGAAGGTCCCCGCCGCTCCCATCCCGAGCTCCACCGCCGCGGCCACCCGCCGCACCCGCAGGAAGAACGGGCCCACCGCCGCCGGCGGCAGGTCCGTGAGGGTGGGGTGGTGGTCGCGCGGGACCACCAGCACATGGCCGGGGAAGAGCGGCCGGCGGTCCAGGAAGGCCACCGCCGCCTCGTCGTCCAGCACCCGGTGCGCGGGCTCCGTGCCGGCGACCACCGCGCAGAAGACGCAGTCCATCCGTCCATTCAACCGGCCCCGGGCCGCCCCGGCACGCGCTCCGGCCCCGGTCACCCGTCCGGACCCCGAGCGGGTGCGGGGCGGCGGCGGCCGGGCGCACCGTGCAGGTGGGGCGCGCGGCGCGTCCCGTCGACGAGGAGGTGGCCCGGATGGCGGGCAAGTTCGAGGTGTACGAGGACGCCGGCGGCAAGTTCCGGTTCCGGCTCAAGGCGGGCAACGGCGAGATCGTCGCCACCGGCCAGGGCTACGCGAGCAAGGACGCCGCCCACAAGGGCGTGGAGGCCGTCCAGCGGGCGGCGAGCGGGGCGAGCGTGGTGGACGTCGCCAAGTCCGGGGCCGCGGCCTGACCCCGGCGGTCCGTGCGGGGCCGGTCGGGGCGGCACGAGAGCCCCGGCCGGCCCCGCACCGTCGTTCCCGGCCCCGGTCTCGCCGTTGCTCGTAGCGTCACTCGTAGCGGTAGAGCAGCGCCTCCCGCTCGTTCTGCTCGATCGCCTCGACGGTCAGCGACGGGTCCGCCAGGTGCGAGAGCGTGACCTCGGCCGAACTCGGCTGGGCGTCCTTGCCGAGCCAGTTCTCCGGCTTCCACGCCGAGGCGCGCACGAACGCCTTCGGGCAGTGCGCGAACACCTCCTCGACGGCGACCACGATCGCGCTGCGCGGCGGCTTGCCGACCGCCGTCAGCTGCTCCAGCAGCCGGGGATCGGTGGAGACGCAGGCCCGCCCGTTGACCCGCAGGGTGGTGTCCCGGCCCGGCACGACGAACAGCAGCCCGATCCGGCCGGTCCCGACGATGTTGTGCAGGGTGTCCAGCCGCTTGTTGCCGGTCGCGTCCGGGATCGCCAGGGTGAACTCGTCGAGCACCGACACGAGCCCGGCCGGGCCGCCGCGCGGGGACACGTCGCAGCGCCCCTCGGCGTCCGTGCTGGCCAGGAGGACCAGCGAGGAGCAGGCGATCAACTGCCGGGCGACCTCGTGGATGCGGTCCACCTGCTTGCGGCGCGCGTGGTCCCCGGGCTGCTCGTAGACCTCCCGCAGCCCGGCCGCGTCACGCACGGAGGTGGCGGCGAGAGCCTCGAACAGGCCGGAAGGCCGTTCCGGCCCGGCTGTTGACGGAACAACGGACTCCGGTGTGCTGGTCATACCGATCAACGTAGTCGAGCCCCTTCCGGAGCGGCCGTCCGCCGTCGGGAAATCCCGCCCGAACCCCTCGCCACCAGCGTTTTCGCGTCGATAATGGGGCCAGGACGCTTTCGGGGCAGGTGGTCGCCGTGATCATCAGAATCTGGGCCGGGCAGGTCATGGCCGGGCACATCGAGGAGTTCTGCGAGGTACTGATCAGCAAGGTGCTCCCACAGCTCGGGCGCACCGACGGCTGCCTCGGCGGCGAGCTGTTGCGCTCCGTCACCGAGGACGGGCACCGGGTGCTCGTGGTCAGCCGCTGGCGCGACGAGGCGGCGCTGCTCGGCTACGCGGGGCCGATGTGGCGGATCCGGCCGGTCTGGTCGGAGGGCGAACTGCGCTACCTGGCCCACCCGCCGGAGGTCAGCCACTTCACACCGGTCCCGGCGCCCTGAGCCGCCGCGGCCCGGGCGGTCCGGACTCCGCCGGACGGCCCCGGAACGGTCGGACGATCTCAGACGATCAGCGGCACGGGGTGCACCTCGGCCGCCGGATGCCCGGTGCGCTCGTGGATCCGCTGCACGGCCTCCTTCGACGGGGCCTCGGACAGGCAGTAGACGTGGCCCGACTCCGGATCGGCCCAGGCCTGCTCGAAGGTCACGCCCTCCTCGGCCTGGATCGCCAGGTCCGCCTGGTGCGCCATCCGCAACTGTTCCTCGGTGATGCCGGCCATCCCGTGGTGGACGTCCATGAACTTGGCCATAGCTCCCGCACCTCCCGCGGTCGCCCGCGACGGCGCGTGCCGCCGCCCCGGTACCACCAGCCTGCGCCCGACGCACCCCGGACCGCCACCGGACGCCCAGGGCCGCCGCCGGAGGCGCCCCCGGACAGGCGGCGCACCCCCTCCGGAGACCCGCGCGGTCCATTCCCCGGCACCGAGTGAAAGAGGCCACAGTGGACACCTCTCCCTTGCTCCGCGCGGATCATGGCAGAATGACGGCAGAATCAGCAGTGACGTTCAGCGCACTCCGGGGTCGGTGAAAATCCGAACCGGCGGTTACAGTCCGCGACCCGTCCGCAGCCAGCGGCCGGTTGACCAGGTGAAATTCCTGGACCGACGGTTAAAGTCCGGATGGGAGGCGTGCGCGGCGGACGAGTGAGCAGGGCCCGTGGTCCCCCGGTGGACCTCGGGAGGCGGTGTGCGGCGACGGACGGGGTTCCCCCTCGTTCCGGCGCCCGGTTCGGCGGCAGCCCGGCGACGGGTCCCGTTGCCGTCCGGCGGTCCGCGTACCCCCGCGCCCACACCTGTCCGTGTCCTTCTCCCGTGCCACACCCCGGAGTCCGCGCCCCAAGCGCGAGGAGAACCCGGGTGTTCACCGGCATCATCGAAGAGCTCGGCGAGGTCGTGTCGATCGAGGAGATCGGCGAATCCTCGCGAATCCGTCTGCGCGGCCCGGTGGTCTGCGAGGGCGCGCGGCACGGCGACTCCATCGCGGTCAACGGCGTCTGCCTCACCGTCGTCGACACCCCCGAGGAACTCGCGGCCGGTACCGGGGAGTTCAGCGCCGATGTGATGGCCGAGACCCTCCACCGTTCCAGCCTCGGCGAGTTGAAGCCCGGTGGACGGGTCAACCTGGAGCGCGCCATGGCGCTCGGCGCCCGGCTCGGCGGACATCTGGTGCAGGGTCATGTCGACGCCACCGGGCGGCTGTTGAGCCGTGAGCCGGGGGAGCGCGACGCGGCCGGCGAACTCCGCTGGGAGGTGCTGCGGTTCTCGCTGCCCGACTCCGTCTCGCGCTACCTGGTCGAGAAGGGCTCGATCACCGTCGACGGCGTCAGCCTCACCGTGGTCGAGGCCGCCCGCGACAGCTTCACCGTCAGCCTCATCCCGGCCACCCTCGCGCTGACCACCCTCGGCACCAGGGCCGTCGGCGAGAGCGTCAACCTGGAGGTCGACGTGCTCGCCAAGTACGTCGAGCGGCTGCTGGAGGCCCGCACCCTCCCGCCCCTGCCCGCACCGTCCCTGCCCGCAGCGTCCCTGCCCGCACCGGACGGCACTCCGGGGGAGGAACGGTGAACTGGCTCAACGGCACCGTCCACCTGCTCGGCCAGGACGTCTACCGCTCCGACATCATCGGCAACCTGCTCGGCCTCGCCGCGCTCGCCCTCGGCTGGCAGCGGTCCCGGCTGACCTGGCCGGTCCAGCTGCTCTCCGGCCTGGTCCTGGTCGGCGCCTACTGGAGCGCCCACCTCAGCGGCGGCGTCGGCAAGCAGATCGTCGTGGTCGTGGCCGCCGTGTGGGGCTGGACCAGGTGGCAGCGCGGCGCGCGGGGCGAGGGCGACGTCGCCGTGCGCTTCGCCACCGGCCGCGAGCGCGCCGCGCTGATCGGCGGCACCGCGCTCGGCACCCTGGCGGTCGGCACGCTCTTCACCGCCGTCCCGCAACTGTCCTGGGACGCCTGGCCGGACGCCTACATCTTCGTCGGCACGCTGGCCGCGATGGTCGCCCAGGCCCGCGGCTGGGTCGAGTTCTGGTTCGCCTGGATCGCCGTCGACCTGGTCGGCGTGCCGCTCGCCTTCGACAACGGCCTGGTCTTCTCCGGCTTCGCCTACTCCGTCTACTTCGTCCTGGTCCTGCTCGGCCTGCGCGCCTGGTGGCTCCGCGGCCGCACCGCCCACCCCGTGACCGACCCCGCCCTCCAGGGAGCCTCCGCATGACCGAGAACCCCACCACGCGTCCGGCAGAGAACCCCACCGCGGCCCCGGCCGGGGACCCGGTCGGCGAGTTCGTCCTCGACCCGGTCGAGCGGGCCGTCGCCGACATCGCGCTCGGCCGCGCCGTGATCGTCGTCGACGACGAGGACCGCGAGAACGAGGGCGACATCGTCTTCGCCGCCTCCGCCGCCACCCCCGAGCTGATGGCCTTCACCGTCCGCTACAGCTCCGGCGTGATCTGCGCCCCGATGACCGGCGCCGAGCTGGACCGGCTCAAGCTCCCGCCGATGACCCAGGTCAACGAGGACCGCAAGGGCACCGCCTACGCCGTCTCGGTGGACGCCAGGGACGGCGTCGACACCGGCATCTCGGCCGCCGACCGGGCCCGCACCGTGCGCCTGCTCGCCTCGCCCGGCACCGGCCCCGCCGACCTCGCCCGCCCGGGGCACGTCTTCCCGCTGCGCGCCGTCGAGGGCGGCGTGCTGGTCCGCCCCGGCCACACCGAGGCCGCGGTCGACCTGGCCCGGCTGGCCGGCCTGCCGCCGGCCGGCGCGATCGCCGAGGTGGTCAACGACGACGGCACCATGGCCCGGCTGCCCGAACTGGTGGCCTTCGCCCGCGAGCACAACCTGGCGATCATCTCGATCGAGGACCTCATCGCCTACCGCCGCCGCACCGAGCTGCACGTCGACCGGGCCGCCGTCACCTCCCTGCCGACCGCGTACGGCGAGTTCACCGCCGTCGGCTACCGGGGCACCCTCGACGGTGTCGAGCACATCGCGCTGGTCGCCGGCGGACTGGCCGAGGACGGCCGGCTCCCCGACGGCGAGGACGTCCTGGTCCGGGTCCACTCCGAGTGCCTGACCGGCGACGTGCTCGGCTCGCTGCGCTGCGACTGCGGCCCCCAGCTCCAGGCCTCGCTGCGGCGGGTCGCCGAGGCAGGCCGGGGCGTGGTGCTCTACCTGCGCGGCCACGAGGGCCGGGGCATCGGCCTGGCGCACAAGCTGCGTGCCTACGAGCTCCAGGAGCGCGGCCGGGACACCGTCGACGCCAACCTCGACCTGGGCCTGCCCGCGGACGCCCGGGACTACAGCATCGGCGCCCAGATGCTCGGCGACCTCGGGGTCCGCTCGCTGACGCTGCTGACCAACAACCCGGACAAGCTCACCGCGCTCACCGAGCACGGGCTCAAGGTCAAGGGCCGCGAGCCGGTGGAGATCCCGGCCGGCGAGCACAACGCCCGTTACCTGCGGACCAAGCGCGACCGGATGGGCCACGACCTGCCCGGCCTCGACGGCTGACCCGGCCGCACCCGCACCCTCCTTCCCGTACTGGTCCGCCACCCGCGACCAGCAACCCGCCAGCCGCGACCAGCGACCAGCAACCAGCAACCAGCAACCCGAACCACCGAAAGGCACCGCACATGAGCGGCCACGGAGCCCCCGAGCTGACCATCGACAACGCCGCCGACCTCAAGGTCGCCGTGATCGCCGCCCAGTGGCACGAGCAGGTGATGAACGGCCTGCTCGACGGCGCCCACCGCGCCCTCAAGGAGCTGGGCGTCGCCGAGCCGACCGTCCTGCGCGTCCCCGGCACCTTCGAGCTGCCGGTGGCCGCCAAGCGCCTCGCCGAGCGCGGCTACGACGCCGTGATCGCCCTCGGCGTGGTCGTCCGCGGCGGCACCCCGCACTTCGACTACGTCTGCCAGGCCGCCACCGCGGGCCTCACCCAGGTCTCCGTGGACACCGGCGTCCCGGTCGGCTTCGGCGTGCTGACCTGCGACAACGAGCAGCAGGCGGTGGACCGCGCCGGTCTGCCCGGCTCCACCGAGGACAAGGGCCACGAGGCGGTCACCGCGGCCGTCGCGACCGCCCTCGCCCTGCGCGCCCTCTAGGCCCTGTCTTCGGCCGACAGGCCGGAACAGCACCCCGGACCGTGGACGTCCACCGGACTGTCCACGGTCCGGAACCGTTTACCGCCGGTCCGCCCGCACGCCGTATGGTGAGTCCCATCATGGCTTCGAAGACATTCGAGGAGCTCTTCACCGAGCTCCAGCAGAAGGCCGCCACCGGCGACCCCTCGTCCTCCCGCACCGCGCAGCTCGTCCAGCAGGGCGTCCATGCGATCGGCAAGAAGGTCGTCGAGGAGGCCGCCGAGGTCTGGATGGCCGCCGAGTTCCAGTCCGACGAGCAGACCGCCGAGGAGATCTCGCAACTCCTCTACCACCTTCAGGTGATGATGGTCGCCCGCGGGCTGACGCTCGACGACGTCTACAAGTACCTCTAGAAGTACCTCCGGACCGACAAGCACCCCTGGACTTCTGTACCTCCGGACCTCCGGTCCGCCCCGGCCGCCGGGAAACCCATCCACACCGAACAGGTAAGGAACTGACCTCCATGCTGCGCATCGCCGTGCCCAACAAGGGTTCGCTCTCGGGTCCCGCGGCGGAGATGCTCCATGAGGCCGGCTACCGGCAGCGCAAGGACTCCAAGGAACTGGTGCTGGTCGACCCGGGCAACCAGGTCGAGTTCTTCTTCCTGCGCCCGCGCGACATCGCCGTCTACGTCGGCTCCGGCCGGCTGGACGTCGGCATCACCGGCCGCGACCTGCTGCTGGACTCGCACTCCAACGCCGAGGAGGTGCTCGCGCTCGGCTTCGCCGGCTCGACCTTCCGCTTCGCCCGCCCGGTCGGCGCGGCGGTCGAGGACGTCGCGGACCTGGAGGGCCTGCGGATCGCCACCTCCTACACCGGCCTGGTCGAGCAGCACCTGACCGACCGGGGTGTGAAGGCCACCGTCACCAAGCTGGACGGCGCGGTGGAGACCGCGGTGCAGCTGGGCGTCGCCGATGTGATCGCCGACGTGGTGGAGACCGGCACCAGCCTGCGCAACGCCGGTCTGGAGGTCTTCGGCGAGCCGATCCTGATCTCCGACTCCGTGGTGATCCGCCCCAAGGGCGCCGGCGAGGACCCGCGCGTCGACCAGTTCCTGCGCCGGCTGCAGGGCGTGCTGGTGGCCCGCCGCTACGTGCTGATGGACTACGACATCCGCGCCGAGCAGGTCGGCGCCGCCGTCGCCCTGACCCCGGGCCTGGAGTCGCCGACCGTCTCCCCGCTGCACACCGAGGGCTGGGTGGCCGTCCGCTCCATGGTGCTCCGCAAGGAGGCCCAGCAGATCATGGACGATCTGTGGGCCATCGGCGCCCGGGCGATCCTGGTCACCAACATCCACGCCTGCCGCCTCTGAGCGGCGCCGGCATAAGCACCGGTTGAATGGGGTGGGGCCGCCGTCGGCGCCCCACCCCGTTTCCGTTGGCCCGCTCAGCTCGCCGTCCGACCGCCCCACCCCTCGAACCACCCCGGAGCCCCTCGTGTCCACCCCCGCCGAGTTCCCCGTCACCTGGGCCCCGCGCCGCACCCGCGCCGTGCTGCTGCCGGTCTGTGCCGTGCTGGTCGTGCTGTTCGCCGTGATCGCGGTCGCCCTCCCGGCCAACTGGCAGCTCAACGACCGGATCATGATGCTGCTCAGCGGAGTGCTCTTCGCCTCCGTCGGCCTGATGCTGGCGCGGCCGAGGGTCAGCGCCGACGCCGAGGGCGTGACCGTGGTCAACTTCGTCCGCCGGCGCCGGCTGGCCTGGGCGGAGATCGTCGGCGTGAACTTCCGCCAGGGCGACCCGTGGGCCTCCCTCGACCTCGCCGACGGCACCTCGCTGGCCGCCGTCGGCATCCAGCCCGGCGTGGGCCGGAACCAGGCGATCGCCGACGCCCGGGCCCTGCGCGACCTGGTCGCGCGCCACGGCGGCTGACCGGCCACCGGCCGACACGCACCGGTCGGCACGCACCGGCCGGCACCCTCCGGCGGAGGCCCGGTGACCGGCGCCCGATGACCGGAATCCGACACCCGGCCGCGCCCGAACGTGGATCCGACGGTCGCACGGGTATGGTCTACGCTGGCAAAAGCGGGGCAAAGGCATTGCCCTGCCCGAAATCGACCTGAGGAGTGACACTCCCCGTCCATGGACGATCCGTCCGGTAGTACCTGCGCCGCCCACCCTCCGACCGACGGACGGCAGGCGGCACTGTGATCACGGCCTGGCTGCTGCTTCTCGCAGCCCTCCTGCTCATCCTCGCCAACGGCCTCTTCGTGGCCGCCGAGTTCGCCTTCGTGACCGTGGAGCGCGGCGCCGTCGAGCGCGCCACCGCCACCGGGGACGCCAAGGCCGGCCGGGTCTCCCGGGCCCTGCGCCACCTCTCCTTCGAACTCTCCGGCGCCCAGCTGGGCATCACCGTCACCTCGCTGGTCGTCGGCATGCTCGCCGAGCCCGCGCTGTCGACCCTGCTCAAGCCCCTGTTCGGCGCCGTCGGCCTCTCCGACGGTGCCTCCCGCGGTGTCTCCGTGGTCCTCGGCATGCTGCTCGCCACCGTGGTCCAGATGGTGATCGGCGAACTGGTCCCGAAGAACTGGGCGATCTCCCGCCCGCTCCAGGTGGCCCGCGCGGTCGCCGCCCCGCACATGGCGTTCTCCCGCGCCTGCCGCCCGCTGATCCGGGTCCTCAACGGCTCGGCCGACCGCACCGTGCGCGCCTTCGGCATCGAGCCGCAGGAGGAGCTGGACCACGCCCGCACCCCCGCCGAACTGGTCTCGCTCGCCCGGCACTCCGCCCGGGCCGGCGCCATAGACGAGGAGTCGGCGACCCTGTTCGTGCGGACCCTCGGCCTCGGCGACCTCACCGCCGAGTCCGTGATGACCCCCCGCGTCGACGTCTCCGCGCTCCAGCGGGACGCCAGCGCCGCCGACGTCCTCAACCTCACCCGGGCCACCGGTCTGTCCCGCTTCCCGGTGTACACCGACACCCTGGACGAGGTCACCGGAACCGTCACCCTCAAGGACGCGCTCGCCGTCCCCGCCGCCCGGCGCGGCACCGTCCGGGTCGGCGACCTCGCCGTCCCGCCGCTGCTGGTCCCCGAGAGCCTCCCCGCCGAGCGGCTGCTCGACCAGCTGCGCCGCCTCCAGCCGATGGCCATCGTGGTCGACGAGTACGGCGGCACCGCCGGCGTGGTCACCGTCGAGGACATCGTCGAGGAGATCGTCGGCGAGGTGCAGGACGAGCACGACCCGGCCGACGGCCCCGAACTGCTGCCGCTGCCGCCGCTCGACGGGCAGCCCGTCTGGGCGGCCGACGGCCGGGCCCGGCTCGACCAGCTGGAGGCCATCGGCCTGCACGCCCCCGACGGCCCCTACGAGACGCTGGCCGGACTGGTCACCGACCTGCTCGGCCGGCTGCCCGCCCCCGGCGACCGGGTCGAACTGCCCGGCTGGCGGTTCACCGTCGAGGCCGTGGACCGCCACCGGACCAGCCGGGTCCGGGTCGAACGCACCTCCGGGCAGGACCGCCCGTACGGCGACGAGGACGAGGACCGGACCCGATGACCGCGCTCCAACTCGCCGTCGCCCTGCTCCTGCTGCTCGGCAACGCCTTCTTCGTCGGCGCCGAGTTCGCCGTGGTCTCGGTGCGACGCAGCCAGATCGAACCGCTCGCCGAGGCCGGCAACAAGCGCGCCCGCACCGTGCTGCACGCGCTGTCCAACGTCTCCGCGATGCTCGCCGCCGCCCAACTCGGCATCACCGTCTGCTCGCTGGGCCTGGGCGCGCTCGCCGAGCCGACCATCGCCCACCTGCTGGAGGGGCCGTTCCACGCGCTCGGCGTCCCGGCCGCCCTGATGCACCCGCTCTCCTACGGGATCGCGCTGGCCGTGGTGGTCTACCTGCACATGGTCATGGGCGAGATGGTGCCCAAGAACATGGCGCTGGCCGGCCCGGAGAAGGCCGCGCTCTGGCTCGGCCCGCCGCTGGACCGGCTGGCCCGCTGGCTGGCCCCGGTGATCGCCTTCCTCAACGCCTTCGCCAACGGCGTGCTCAGGCTGTTCAAGGTCGAGGGCAAGGACGAGGTCGAGTCGGTCTTCACCACCGAGCAGCTGATCTACCTGCTCGCCGACTCGGGTGACGCCGGACTGCTGGCGAAGGACCGCCAGGAGCGGCTGGAGGACGCCCTCGAACTCGGCCGCCGCCCGCTGACCGAGGTGCTGCTCACCCCCGAGCAGCTGGTCACCGTGGACACCAAGGTGACCGCCGCCCAGGTCGAGGAGCTGGCGCTGCGCACCGGCTTCTCGCGCTTCCCGGTCACCGACGGCGACCCGGCCGGCCACGGCTACCTGGGGTACCTGCACCTCAAGGACATCCTGGAGGTCGACGACCCGTCGGTGCCCGTCCCGGCCCGGCTGTGGCGGCCGATCACCGTGCTCCGCGGCACCCTGCCGCTGGACGACGCGCTCGGCGCGATGCGCCGGGCCACCTGCCACCTCGCGGCCGTCCTGGACCAGGACGGGCGGACGCTCGGCGTGGTGATGCTGGAGGACGTGCTGGAGGAGCTGGTCGGCGAGGTGCACGACCCGGACCACCGCTCGGCCGCGTAGGCCGCCCGGGCCGCCCCTACGGCCCCGCGCACACCCCGGGAGGCCCCGGGAGCCCCGGTTCCGCCCGGGGTTCCCGGGGCCGCTTCGCTCTCGGCGATTCCGCTAGGAGCGTGGGACGGTTCCGCTGCCGACCGTCCCGGGGCAGGGTGGTCGGCATGAGACTTCTCCTGCTGGGTGGGACGGAATTCGTGGGGCGGGCCGTCGCGGAGGCGGCCCTGGAGCGGGGCTGGGAGGTGACGGTCTTCCACCGGGGCACGCACGCCGCGCCGGAGGGGGCCCGGGTGCTGCACGGGGACCGCACGGCCGAGGGCGGGCTCGCGGCCCTGGCCGAGGGGGAGTGGGACGCGGTGGTGGACACCTGGTCCGCCGCCCCGTCGGCGGTGCGCGACAGCGCCCGCCTGCTGGCCGGCCGGGTCGGCCGCTACGCGTACGTCTCCAGCCGGTCGGTGTACGCGTACCCGACCCCGGCCGGCGCGGACGAGAGCGCGCCGCTGGTCGAGGGCTCGCCGGACGACGGCGAGATGCCCTACGCGGAGTCCAAGCGCGGCGGCGAGCTGGCGGCGCTGGACGCCTTCGGCGACCGGGCGCTGCTGATCCGGGCCGGCCTGATCGTCGGACCGTACGAGAACATCGGCCGGCTGCCCTGGTGGCTCGACCGGATCGCCCGCGGCGGCACCGTGCTCGCCCCCGGTCCGCGCGACCTCGCGGTGCAGTTCATCGACGTCCGCGACCTCGCGACCTGGACCCTGGACGCGGTCGCGGCCGGCCTCGGCGGCCCCTACGACCTGGTCGGCCCGCGTGGGCACAGCACCATGGGCGAGCTGCTGGAAGCCTGCGTGAAGGCCACCGGTGCCGAGCCCGAGCTGCGCTGGACGGCACCGGAGACGATCGCCGCGGCCGGTATCGCGCCCTGGGTCCAGCTGCCGTTCTGGGTCCCGCCGGGCGAGCTGTACGACGCCGTGCACGGCGCGGACGTGAGCAAGGCGCTGGCCGCCGGACTGCGCTGCCGGCCGGCGGCGGAGACGGTCGCCGACACCTGGGCGTGGCTGCGGTCGATCGGCGGCGCCGCGCCGCAGCGCCCGGACCGGCCGACCGTCGGCCTGGACCCGGCGCTGGAGGCCGCGGCGCTGGCCGGCTGACGCGCCCGCGCCCGTGCACCCGCCCGGGCCCGGGCGGGTGCGAACGGGCTCGAACGGCCTCGAACGGGCCGCAGCCCGGTCCGGTCCGCCCCGGCCTCAGCCCCGGCCGTCGATCAGTTCGCCGTACGCCTGCACCAGGTCCGGCAGCCGCAGTGTGGCGAGGTCCTCCCGGCCGGGCGGCTCGCGCAGCAGGGTGAGCCGCAGGTCCCGGTAGGCACAGGACTTCTCGTACAGGGTGCGGATGAAGCGGCCGTTGCCGAGCTCGTCGATCCAGCCCTCGCGGACCACGTGGGTGCAGATCGAGGCCAGCTCCTCGGCCGCGTCCTCGTCCCAGCCGTCGCCGTCCTGCCCGGCGAGCGCCGCGCCGATCGCGGTCAGCTCGCCGGGGCGGTAGCTGGGGAAGTCGACCCGGGTGGTGAAGCGGGAGTTGAGCCCGGGGTTGGTGGCCAGCAGCCGGTTCATGCCCTCGGGGTAACCGGCCAGGATCACCACCAGCCGGTCCCGGTTGTCCTCGGCCCGCTTGAGCAGCACCTGCAACGCCTCGTCGCCGTACGCGTCGCCCTTGCTGTAACCGGAGTTGGAGAGGCTGTACGCCTCGTCGATGAACAGCACGCCGTCCAGCGCGGAGTCGATCAGCTCGTTCGCCTTCACCGCCGTCTGGCCGAGGAACTCACCGACCAGGTCGGCCCGTTGGGCCTCCACCAGGTGGTCCCCGGAGAGCAGGCCGAGGGCGTGGAAGACCCGGCCGAGGATCCGGGCGACGGTGGTCTTGCCGGTGCCGGACGGGCCGGAGAAGACGAAGTGCCGCTTGGGCGGCTGGACCGGCAGGCCCTGCTCGGCGCGCAGCCGGGCCATCCGCAGCTGCGCCGAGAGCGCCCGCACCTGCCGCTTGACCGGCTCCAGGCCGACCATCCGGGAGAGTTCGGCCAGCGCGGCGTCCAACTCGGCCCGGTGGGCCTCGGGTTCGGACATCGCACTGGTGCTCGCCACCTGGGCGAGGGCGGTCTCGCCGCGTGCCGCCGCGGGGGCGGCCGGGGAGGCGGCGGCGGGCTGCGGGGCGGTCGAGCCGGAGCGTCCGTTGGTGACCAGCGGCGGCGGTGCGCCCGCTCCGCCGCCGGGCCGGTTGCCGGTGCCCGACCCGGCCGAGGTCGGCACGGCGGGGTAGCCGTCGTCCGCCTCGTCGTCGGCCTCGACCGGGCCGCCCGGGACCGGACTCCCGAACGGGTCCGCGACGCCCGGCCCGCCGACCGCACCGGCTCCCGGCAGCTCGGCGCCCGGCAGTTCGCCGCCCGGCGGCAGCTCCGGGCCCGACAGTTCGGCGCCCGCGAAGGCCGTGGCCTGCTCCGACTCCGCCTGCTCCGCCCCGAACTCCGCGCCCGCGCCCGCCCCGAACTCGGCACCCGCGCCGAACTCCGAGCCGGTCCCGAAATCCGGGCCGGCCCCGAGCGCGTCGAAGCCGGCCTGCTCCAGCACGGCCGCGTCCAGCAGCGCCGCGTCGATCGCGTCGTCCTCCGCCCCGCGCCCCGCGTCCCGGCCGCCGATCCCGGCGCCGTCCAGCAGGCCGTCCGCGAGGCCGTCCTCCGCCGAGATCGCCGCGAGCCGGGCGGCGGTGTCCATGAACGCCGGATCGGCCCGGTGCACGGCCCGGTACAGCGGCAGCGCGGCCGCGCTGCGCCCGGCGCCCTCGTAGGCGCGGGCCAGCCAGTAGCGCAGCTCCTTGCGCTGCGGCTGCTCGGAGCGGCAGCGCGCGAGCGAGGCGGCGAGCGGCGGCTGGGCCTGCGCGCACATGTCCAGCCGGACCCGGGCCATACCGGCGAACAGCCCGGCCTCGATGCCGAGCAGCGGGTCGTCGAGCAGCCGGTCGGTGTCCCGGATCAGCTGCTCCCAGTCCTTGAGGAGATAGGAGCGGCAGGCGTGCAGGAACCGCGCGGAGGGGTCGTCGGCGGGGGCCGGGCACTGCTCCAGGGCGTGGTCCAGCTCGGTGAGGTGGCGCCCGTCCAGCCAGTGCGAGGCGTGCGCGAGGGCGAGGTCCCGGCCGGTCTCCAGCACCGGCTGCACCCACCAGCCCAGCCAGTACCAGGAACTGAGCGGGCGTCCGTGCCGCCGCCGCTGCTCGCCGAACCGTTTCTGGTGCCGGTGCATCGCGAGCAGCGCGCCGGAGGTGTCGCTGCGCAGCGCGTGCAGGCCGAGCCAGGCGTCGGCCATGCCGGGGTCGAGCCGGACGGCGGCGCGGAACTCCTCCTCGGCCCGGGTGTAGGCCCCGGCCGTGTAGGCGTCCATGGCACGCAGCCAGGCGCGGTCGGCGAGCCGGTTCGGAGCCGGGCCGCCCGCGGTGTTGCTGTCGGAACTCTCCACTCAACGCCCCCCGCGATGTGGCTCGGGGCCCGGCCGGTGCGGCGGTGTGCGGACCCGCCGGTGGTCGTCTGCCCACGGGGCGCATATGCGCCTGCCTGGAATCGTACCGGCGCGGCGCTGATCCGGAAGGGTGCCGCACGATGTCAAAAGCGATCGGGCGGACGGCCGTTGAGGGGTGGCCGGCCCCGGGGCGGTGGAGTCGGACGGCACCCCCGGCTCACGGGGGAACAAGCCGGGGATGCCGGGTCCGAAGTTGCGGAATCAACAATTCCGCGAACGAGGGAGAACCTATTTCCTGGCGACGCCGCAGGTCAAGGGCATAGTTGAAGGTTCACCGACGGTGCCCGGTGCGATCCGCCCGGTCACCCCGTCGACCAGGGTGCCGGCGTGCGGGCGGCTCGGGTCGGCGGCGAAATGTGCCGATTCGGCGAGCGCCCAGCCGGCCCAGAACTCCGCCAGCCCCGGACCGTCCCGCTCCTCGCCCCGCCGCCGGGCCGCCGCCGCGTCCAGCTCCATCCACACCAGCCGGGCCAGCGAGGGCCGCACCGCGCGCCGCCCGGCGCCGACCCCCTCGACCAGGACCACCGGCGCGAGCGGCACCGGGGCCGAGCCGGCGAACCGGCGCAGCGTCCAGTCGTACACCTCGTACTCCGCGTCCCGGCCCGCCGCCAGCGGCTCCAGCACCTGGCCGCGCAGCCGCCCGGTCCAGCCGAACGGCTCGGCGTGCGTCGCCAGGTCGTCCAGGTGCACCACCGGGGCGCCGCCGAGGGCGGCCGCCAGCCGGGCGGCGAAGGTCGTCTTGCCCGAGCCCGCGTGGCCGTCCACCGCGACCAGCCGCACCGGACCGCAGGACGGCGGCAGCGCCCGCAGCTCGGCGACGAGGGCGGCCAGCGCGTCGGCCCGCGCCGACGGTCGCGCCACCGGCCGGGCGACCGGCCGCGCATCGGGCCGGGCGGCGGGCCCCATTACCGGGGCGGCGGAAGTCTCGGAAGAAGCCACAACGTCAACCCTACGGCGGAGTCCGCACCGGTCCGGACAGTGTTCGAGTCCTCCCCGTGACGGCGGCGCCTTGATCAGGCATACTCGCATCGCCATGCCTGTGAACGGCCGTTCACCGCAATCCGGTGCCGCCCGGCCGAGGCTGCCACACCCCGCGCGGGCCCGACCACACACCCCGGGGCCCGGCGCACGACCGAGGAGGCGACCAGCCGCTATGACCACCTCCCCCGCGAAGTCCGTGGACCGCCAGCTGCCCAGCGAGGAGGCCCGCGAGCTCCTGAACCTCACCCGGGACCTCGTCCAGCGTGAGCTGAAGCCGCGCGCCGCGGAGGACGAGGCCGCCGGCCGCTTCCCGCGCGAGGTCTTCCGCACGCTCGGCGAGGCCGGACTCCTCTCCCTCCCGTACGACGAGAAGTACGGCGGCGGCGAGCAGCCGTACGAGGTCTACCTCCAGGTGCTGGAGGAGCTGGCGTCCGGCTGGCTGGCCGTCGGCCTGGGCGTCAGCGTGCACACCCTCTCCTGCCACGCGCTCGCCACCTTCGGCACCGACGAGCAGCGCGAGCGCTGGCTGCCCGGGATGCTCTCCGGCGAGCAGCTCGGCGCCTACTGCCTGTCCGAGCCGCAGTCCGGCTCCGACGCCGCCGCCCTGCGCACCCGGGCCGACCTGGACGGCGAGGAGTACGTCGTCGGCGGCACCAAGGCCTGGATCACCCACGGCGGCCAGGCCGACTTCTACAGCGCCCTGGTGCGCACCGGTGAGGAGGGCGCCCGGGGGATCAGCTGCCTGCTGGTGCCCGGCACCCAGCCCGGCCTGTCGGCCGCCCCACCGGAGCACAAGATGGGCATGAAGTCCTCGCCCACCGCCCAGCTGCACTTCGACGGCGCCCGGGTCTCCCGGGACCGGCTGATCGGCAGCGAGGGCCAGGGCTTCCAGATCGCGCTCGCCGCGCTGGACTCCGGCCGGCTCGGCATCGCCGCCTGCGCGATCGGCGTCGCCCAGGCCGCGCTCGACACCGCCGTCGACTACGCCCGCGAGCGCCACCAGTTCGGCCGGCCGATCGCCGACTTCCAGGGCCTGTCCTTCATGCTCGCCGACATGGCCACCCAGATCGAGGCCGGCCGCGCGCTCTACCTGTCCGCCGCCCGTCGCCGCGACGCCGGCCTGGCGTTCTCCAAGGAGGCGGCGATGGCGAAGCTGTTCTGCACCGACGCCGCGATGCGGGTGACCACCGACGCCGTCCAGGTCCTCGGCGGCTACGGCTACACCCAGGACTTCCCGGCCGAGCGCTACATGCGCGAGGCCAAGGTGCTGCAGATCGTCGAGGGCACCAACCAGATCCAGCGCCTGGTGATCGGCCGCCACCTCACCAAGGGCTGACCGGCCCGGGGCCGCCCGTCCGCCGCCGCCCCCGAGGGCGCCCGGCGGACGGCGGACGGCACGCGAACGGCCCCCGGTGCCGCTCCTGGGTACGGAGCGGGGCCGGGGGCCGTTCTGCCGATCGTCGGGGCCGACGCGCGATGCCCGGGCGCGCGGCCGGCGCTCAGCGCCGGGAGAATCGGCCGCGCTGCTCCGGAATGACCGGCGCGGCGCCCGAGCGGACCGGGCGGTGCACCATGGCGTGGGAGAACGGCTGGGTGCGCCAGTCGTGCTCGCCCGGCAGCGCGCTCAGCGCGGCCAGTCCGGCCGGGTCGCCCTCCTCGGCGCACTCCACCTCGGCCAGGTCGTCGGTCGGGGTGCCCGAACCCGGGCACAGGGTGGGGGAGAAGGGGTGCCAGGCCCGGGGCAGCACGGCGTGCTGCGGCAGCCGCTCCTCGTCGCCCACCAGGGCGATCGGACGCCGGCAGGACGGGCAGTCGACCCGGACGGTCTCCCACGGCTCGGCCTCGCCCGGATCCACCCCCGGGGCGCCGTCGTAGGGGACCGCGAGGTCCTCGCGGTCGGTCGTATCGTGGGCGTCGTCCGCGCCCGTCGGGCGCTGGTCGGTAACGCGCATGGTGATCCCCCTCGGATCGGGCCCGGCGTGGTCGCCCGGGGCCACAACCAGCACTTCCCGCCGACGCGGACTCATAACCCTGCAGTTCGGCGCACTGTGATGCACCGGGTGTGTCCTTCGCCACATTCGTCCGGCATGTGCCCGTACGGCACCCCGGGGCGCGCCGGATGCCGTTCCGCGCCCCCCTCCCGGCCCCGCGTGCGCCCCCGGCCCGACGCCGTCCGCGCCCCCCACCGCCGCGATCCGCGCGCCCCCGAGAGGGTAGGTTTGCGCCTTGTGGAGGATCTCGATCAACGCATCGTCCGACTGCTTCTCCAGGACGGCCGGATGAGCTACACGGACCTGGGCAAGGCCACCGGCCTGTCCACCTCGGCGGTGCACCAGCGGGTGCGCCGCCTCGAACAGCGCGGGGTGATCCGCGGCTACACCGCGATCATCGACCCGGACGCCGTCGACCTCGCGCTCACCGCGTTCATCTCGGTCAAACCCTTCGACCCCAGCGCCCCGGACGACACACCCGAGCGCCTGGCCGACCTGCCCGAGATCGAGGCCTGCCACAGCGTCGCCGGCGAGGAGAACTACATCCTCAAGGTCCGCGTCGGCGCCCCCGGCGACCTGGAGGACCTGCTGGCCCGCATCCGCAGCGCCGCCGGCGTCTCCACCCGCACCACCGTCGTCCTGTCCACCCCCTACGAGGCCCGCCCCCCGAGGCTCTGACCGGCCCTCCCGGGGGTGCAGACTTGGCCCCATGACCGAACGCACCTCACGGACCGTCCTGCTGCGCGGCGGCGCCGTCTACAGCCCCGCCGACCCCTTCGCCACCGCCATGCTCGTCGAGGGCGAGCACGTCGCCTGGGTCGGCAGCGACGGCGCCGCCGAGGCCTACGCACGGACCGCCGACGAGATCGTCGAACTCGACGGCGCCCTGGTCACCCCGGCCTTCGTCGACGCCCACGCGCACGCCACCGCCACCGGCCTCGCGCTCACCGGCCTCGACCTCACCGGCACCCCCTCGCTGGCCGCCGCCCTGGCCGCCGTCACCGCCTTCACCGCCCGCCAGCAGCCCGGCGGCGTCCTCATCGGCCACGGCTGGGACGAGACCGGCTGGCCCGAGGGCCGCCCGCCGACCCTCGCCGAACTGGACGCCGCCGCCGGCGGCGCCGCCGTCTACCTCTCCCGCACCGACGTGCACTCCGCGCTCGCCACCAGCGCGCTGCGCGCCCTCACCGAGGGCCTCGCCGAACAGCCCGGCTTCCACCCCGAGGGCCCGCTCACCCGCGACGCCCACCACGCCGTCCGCGCGACCGCGCTCGCCCGCCTCACCCCCGCCCAGCGCCGCCACGCCCAGCGCGCCGCCCTCGCCCGCGCCGCCGAACTCGGCATCGGCGCCCTGCACGAGTGCGCCGGACCCCAGATCTCCTCCGAGCAGGACCTCACCGCCCTGCTGGAGCTGGCCGCCGAGGGCGACGGCCCCGAGGTGTTCGGCTACTGGGGCGAGCTCGCCGAGCACGGCGGCGTCGAGACCGCCCGCCGGCTCGGCGCCGTCGGCGCCGGCGGCGACCTCTTCGTCGACGGCGCCCTCGGCTCGCACACCGCCTGCCTGCACCACGACTACGCCGACGCCGCGCACACCGGCACCTCCTACCTGAGCGCCGCCCAGGTCGCCGACCACGTCGCCGCCTGCACCGAGGCCGGCCTCCAGGCGGGCTTCCACGCCATCGGGGACGCCGCGGTCGCCGCCGTCCTGGACGGCGTGCGGGCGGCCGGCGACCGGGTCGGCGCGGACCGCGTCCGGGCGCTGCGCCACCGGGTCGAGCACGCCGAGGCCCTCGACGACAAGACCGTCGCCGCCTTCGCCGAACTCGGCCTCACCGCCTCCGTGCAGCCCGCCTTCGACGCCGCCTGGGGCGGCCCGGACGGCATGTACGTCCAGCGCCTCGGCGCCGAGCGGGCCGCCGCGCTCAACCCCTTCGCCGCGCTGCTGCGCTCCGGCGTCCCGCTGGCCTTCGGCTCGGACGCCCCGGTCACCCCGCTCGACCCCTGGGGCACCGTCCGGGCCGCCGCCTTCCACCGCACCCCCGAGCACCGGATCTCGGTCCGGGCCGCGTTCACCGCCCACACCCGGGGCGGCTGGCGGGCGGTCGGCCGCGACCAGGACGGCGTGCTCGTCCCCGGCGCGGTCGCCAGCTACGCGATCTGGGCCGCCACCGACCTGGTCGTCCAGGCCCCGGACGACCGGGTGGCCGGCTGGTCCACCGACCCGCGCTCCGGCACCCCCGGCCTGCCCGACCTCACCCCGGGCCACCCGCTGCCCACCTGCCTGCGCACCGTCGTCCGGGGCCGCACCGTCCACCTCGCCGAGGCCGGGGGCAGCGACGGAACCGGCGAGCAGACCGGCGCGTAGACCGGCACAGGAACCGGCGCGTAAACCGGATGATCGGAGAGGGCCTAGGTTGGCCCCCATGACCGATCAGCCGTTCGTCCCCGCCGACTTCGCCGTCCCCCGCGCCCTCGACGCCGAGGGGTTCCGCCTGGAACCCCTCGGCGAGTCGCACAACGAGGCCGACCACGCCGCCTGGAGCGGCAGCATCGCCCACATCCGGACCACCCCCGGCTTCGGGCACGGCAGCTGGCCCCCGGCCGAGGGCATGGACCTCGACCGCAACCTCGCCGACCTGCGCCGGCACGCCGCCGACTTCGAGGCCCGCCGGGGCTTCACCTACAGCGTCCGCGCCGTCCCCGGCGGGGCCGTCGTCGGCTGCGTCTACATCTGCCCGGACCGCGAGCGGCCCGGCGCCACCAAGGTCAGCTCCTGGGTCCGGGCCGACCGGGCCGAACTGGACGCCCCGCTCCACCGCGCGGTCTCCGCCTGGCTCGCCACCACCTGGCCGTTCGCCGAGGTGACGTACGCCCCGCGCTGACCGGGCCGCACCGGTGCCCGTCCCGGCACCGCGCCGGCCCGCCGGGAGGCGCAAAGCGACCCTCACCTCACGCCGGGGTGTCCGGACGGGGTACCTTCTTCGGACAGCGTCCGAACAGCCGTCCCCGTACACCACGGCGGGACGGCGTCGAGAGAGATGGTGCGACGGTGGTCATGCCCGTCACCCAGGAGCGGTCCGGTACCGCACCCGAAACCCCCGACGAGGAACCCGCTCCCGGCCCCGGCCGCGGCGCCCGGGCCCTCGCCAGGATCCGGGCCGGCCTGCCCCGCACCGGACTGGCGGCGCTCGCCGGGCTGCTGCTCGCGCTGGCCTTCCCGCCGTTCGACCTGTGGCCGCTGTCCCTGCTCGGCGTCGCCGCGCTGTCGCTGCTCACCCGGGGCCGCACCGCCCGCCAGGCCGCCTGGACCGGCTTCGCCTTCGGCCTGCCGTTCTTCCTGATGCTGCTCAGCTGGCTGCGGGTGGTCGGCTGGGACGCCACCGTCGGCCTGTCCGTCGTCGAGGCGCTCTTCCTGGCCGTCCTGGGCGCCGGCCTCGCCGTCACCTCCCGGCTGCCCGCTTGGCCGCTCTGGGGCGCCTGCCTGTGGATCACCCAGGAGTGGGCCCGCGACCGGCTGCCGCTCGGCGGCTTCCCCTGGGGCCGGCTGGCCTTCGCCAACACCGCCACCCCGTACACCCCGCTGGCCGCGCTCGGCGGCGCCCCGCTGGTGACCTTCGCCGTCGCCCTGTCCGGCACCCTGCTGGCCTGGGCCGTCGTGCGGGCCACCGGCCCGGGTGCCGGGCGCCGCCCGGTCGCGGCCGCGCTGGCCGCGCTCGGCGCCGTCGCCACGATGCTGGCCGGCTTCCTGGTCCCGGTGCCCACCGCGGCCGCCGACACCGTCAAGGTCGCCGTCATCCAGGGCAACGTCCCCAACCCCGGCATGGACTTCCTCGGCCGCCCGATGATGGTCCTCAACAACCACGCCGCCGCCACCGAGAAGCTCGCCGAGGACATCAGGGCGGGCCGGGCCGAGAAGCCGGACATCGTCATCTGGCCGGAGAACTCCTCCGACCTCGACCCGTTCTCCGACCCGCTCGCCTACCGGCGGATCGACGAGGCCGTCCGCGCGATCGGCGTGCCCACCCTGGTCGGCACCCTCGTCGACGGCCCCGACGAGCAGCACGTGCAGAACGAGGGCATCGTCTGGGACCCGAAGACCGGCCCCGGCGCCTCCTACACCAAGCAGCACCCGGTGCCGTTCGGCGAGTACGTGCCCTTCCGCGACCAGCTCTCCAAGGTCATCACCCGCCTCCAGCGGGTCGCCCGCGACTTCTACCCCGGCGACCACAACGGCGTCATGCAGCTCGGCCCGGCCCGGATCGGCGACGTCATCTGCTTCGAGGTCGCCTACGACGAGATCGTCCGCGACACCGTCGACCAGGGCGCCCGGGTCCTCGTCGTGCAGACCAACAACGCCACCTATGCCAAGACGGGGCAGCCGGAGCAGCAGCTCGCGATGAGCCGGCTGCGCGCCGTCGAGCACGGCCGCGCGGTGCTGATCGCCGCGACCAGCGGCATCAGCGCGGTCATCGCCCCGGACGGCACGGTCGTCCAGCGCACCGAGGAGCTGACCGCCGCCGAGCTGTCCGCGACCGTCCCGCTGCGCGACGGCACCACCGTCGCCGACCGGGTCGGCGCCGTCCCCGAGTGGACGCTCGCGGTGGCCGGCCTGCTGGCCTGCGCCGGCGGCGTGCTGCTGGGCCGCCGCCGTGCGAAGGCCCCCGGGGCCGCCACCGCCACCGCGCCCACCGCCGGCGAGTGATCCGCTGTTCCACCGGGCCCGCGTCCGGTGGAACACCGGCCGCCGGCCGACCGTTGGACCAGGTGGTGCCGTAGCCGGCCCGGACCTCCCGTGCGGCGCGCAGAGCACCGCCTGGAGTGGATTCGTACCGTGACCCGGCAAGACACCCCCACCCGTCCGGCCCCGCGCTCGAAGCTGCGGCGCGCGCTGCCGCTGCTGCTGACCGCCTGGCTGGTACTGGAGATCTGGCTGCTGGTGCAGGTGGGCTCCTGGCTGGGCGGCCTGACCGTGGTGCTGCTGCTGATCGCGGGCGTGCTGATCGGCGGCTGGCTGATCAAGCGGGCCGGCGCGCGCGCCCTGTCGGCGGCCTTCGAGCAGACCCGCGACCCGCGACCGGAGCAGCCGCAGACCGGCACCAGCCTGACCGTACTGGCCGGGCTGCTGCTGATCCTGCCCGGCTTCCTCTCGGACGGGCTGGCGCTGACCCTGCTGTTCCCGCCGACCCGCGCGCTGTGGCGGGCCGCCGGGCGCCGGGCGGCGGACAAGGTGCTGCGCTCCACCGCGACCGCGGGCGCCGATCCACTGGCGGAGGCGATGCGGCTGCAGGAGCAGCTGCGGATCCACCGTCCGGACGGCAAGGTGATCCAGGGCGAGGTGGTCGAGCCGGGCGCCGGCCCGGCCGCCGGACCGCAGGGCCCGGACACCGGCTACCGTCCGCCCCTCAACGGCTGACCCCCTCAACGGCTGACCACCCGGGCCGCCGCGCTCCCGACCGGGAGCACCGGCGGCCCGGCGGCGGGTACGGGCCGGAACGCCGAGCGGGTTCCGGCAGAGCGGGTTCCGGCGGCGAACGCGAAAGGGACCCTGGTGACCAGGGTCCCTTTTCGTGTTCCCCCGCCGGGTGGCGGGAGCGGGGTCAGGCGCTCTTGCGGGTGTCCCGCGGGTGGACCGCGAGGTTCATCCCACCGGAACGGAGTACGGCCAGCCGCTCGGCCAGCACCTCCTCCAACTCCTCACGGGTCCGACGCTCCATCAGCATGTCCCAATGGGTACGCGTCGGCTTGGTCTTCTTCTCCTCGGGCTCGTCACCGTCGAGGAGTACCGCCTCCTGGCCGCAGAAGCGGCATTCCCAGGCGGAGGGGATCTCGGCCTCGACCGAGAAAGGAACCTCGAATCGGTGTCCGTTCTGACATGCGTACTCGACGGTCTGGCGGGGAGCCAGATCGATACCGCGGTCGGTCTCGTAGCTAGTGGCCCCGAGTCGCGTGCCGCGGAGAGCTCGCTCGCTCATGAATCGTGCCTCCCGGGCTTATGGCCCACAGGACTAGTGGTCGCTGTTCTTCGTCGTTCGGTCAACGCTCGGCTTCCGACGAAGATTCCCGTCCCGGGACATGCGTCGTCTGTTGTGCCGTCCCTGTTTGTACCCACCGGCGCCCGATTTGTCACATCTGGCCGGTGATATCACCCCAGGTGTCACCTATTTCACATCTGGTGATCGGTCGGCCTTTCCCGGACGAGCGTACCGGGCCGGGATTCGACGGCGGAAGCCGCCCCTCCCCTTCGGATGTGTGGCCGACGGGTCAGGCGAGTGGGCGGAAGCGTAGCGCGGCCGGGCCCTTGGCGAGGTCCACTCCGGCGTGCGCGGCCGGATCGAGCTCCACCGGCACGGTCGGCGGGCCGTCCTGGTGCGCGGGCAGCGGCTGCGCGGACGGGACCGGCGCGGGCGCCTCGGTCCGGGTGTCGCGGTGCGGAAGCAGGGCGATCACGGCGTCCCGCAGCGCGGCCGGCGCCTCCTCGTCCAGGGGGTCGACGGTGGCCGGCAGCTGGAGCCGGACCGGGGCGCCGGTGCCGATCCGGGCGTAGCCGCGTCCGGCCGGGGCGTGCGCGGCGGGCACGATGTCCAGCGGCACCCCGAGGGCGGCGTGGCTCTCCTCGGGGCCGGCCGGGCCGAGCACCACCCGGGCCCGGGCGGTGGCCCGGACGCTCGGCGAGATCCGGTCCCGGGCCGCGATGTCGTCGGCGACGACCACGGTGACCCGGGCGGCCCGGCCGTGCCGCAGCGGAAGCTCCAGCAGGTCCTGCGGGTCCGGGCGGCCCTCGGCGTGGGCCAGTTCGGTCAGCTCGGTCGGGTGGTCCAGCAGCAGCCACAGCGGCCGGGTGACGTCGGCGGGCGGCGCGGCGCCCGCGTGCCGGGCGGCGTTCAGTGCGGTGAGCCGGCGCTCGGTCTCCTGCGCCGCCCAGTGCAGCGCGGCCAGCGCGCCGTGCAGGCTGGTCTCCACGGTGTGCACACCGGGCCGGTTGACCAGGCAGGCGTGCTCGCCGGTGCCGGCGCCGTCGATCACCATCAGGTCCGCGTACGGCAGGGCCTGGAGGGCGATCGACCGGATCAGGCTGGAGGTGCCGTAGCCGCTGACGCCGAGGGCCAGCAGGTGCGGCTCGCCCGAGCGCGGACCGGTGCGCCAGACCACCGGTGGCTGCTGGGAGGGCACGCCGCCCTGCTGCACCGGGATGGTCCTGGCGCTGCCGTCCTCGTCGGTGAAGCCGAGCACGATCTCGCCGGGCGCGGCCACGAAGCGCTGGGCGGCGATGTCCGTGGGCAGCGGCGCCAAGGCGGCGATCCGCAGCCGGTTGGTCTCCTCGTCCCAGTCGAAGCGGTACTCGCGGGCCCGGCCGGCCTTGCCCTGGACGACCTGCTCGATCCTGGCCCGGGCGGCCGGCTCGGTGTCGGTGAAGTACGCGGGGTAGGCGATCTCCAGCCGGGAGAGCCGGCCCCCGGCGTCGAACTCCCACCCGGAGAAGACGTTCTTCCAGCTGCCCTCGTGGTGGTACAGCGGGACGAGCTCGTCCGGCCCGGCCAGGTAGGGGGTGAGCGCCGCGTACAGGGCGGTCAGCTTGACCTCGGCGACGTCCGGCTCGGGCGGGGCCGGCGGGGCCTTGGGCGCCCGCCCGGCCCAGGCGGCGCTGGCCATCAGCGCGACCAGGGCGAACAGCAGGCCGTGCGGCAGCAGGAAGATCCCGACCAGCATCGCGGCGACCAGGAAGACCGTCGGCCCGCGCCGCTCCTTCGGGGTGGCCTGCCAGCGGCCCTTGGCCCAGGCGACGTGGTGGCGCATCCCCCGGCCGACGACGGTGAGCGGCGCGAACATGTCGGAGGCATGGTCGCCGGCCGTGCGGACGAGGTCGCGGCCCTTGCTGAGGTGGTGGCGGTTGAGCGGCATTCCGGGCTCCCCGGGCGAGTGGGACGGTCGGGCGGGACGGGGTCGGACGGACCCCTGGCGGCGGAGGCCGGTCCGGTGGCGGCTCCGGCGGGAACGACCGGGCCCGGGGCGGTGGGATCCGCGCCCGGGCCCGCACAGCGGAGGAGGAGCCCCGCTAGAACTTGATGCCGCCGAGCAGGCTGGCGAGGGTCGCGCCGCCCGCCGTGATGCTCGGCGCGATCGAGGAGCCGGCGATGTAGAAACCGAGGAGGGCGCAGACGATCGCATGGGAGACCTTGAGTCCGTCCCTGCGGAAGAAGAGGAATGTGATGGTGCCGAACAGGACGATGCCGGAAATCGAGAGGATCACGTTCTGCTCCTCGGAGGAGGGGACGGGGACAGTGTCACGGAAAGTGCCACAATCGTGACAAAAAGTAATAGATGATGGAACGGCGCAAATGGGTGGATCTCCGGAGAAGCTCCCCCGCCCGACCCGGACGGCGGTGTGCGAACCGGCCGCGCCGGGGCCCGGGGTGCCGCATTTCCGGCATGACCAGCCGTTCCCGCCCCCCGGGCGGGAAGTTTCCGGGGGTGGTGGAAAGTTCCCCCGAACGGGCGCGCAACCTTCCCGCCCGCGTGTCGTGCGCTACCGTGCGTGCGGCGCGACCACCGACCACACCGGAGCGGCCCCCGACCCGGGCCGCGCCGCGGAGAAAGGCCGAGACATGACCGACACCCCCGACGCCGACGTGATCGCCCTGGCCGGCCGGCTCTTCGACGCCGCCCGGGCCGGTGACTCCGCCGCCCTCGCCGCCTACGTCGACGCCGGCGCCCCGGCCGACCTCACCAACGACCGGGGCGACACCCTGCTGATGCTCGCCGCCTACCACGGCCACGCCGTCGCGGTCACCGCCCTGCTGGAGCGCGGCGCCGACCCGAACCGGGCCAACGACCGGGGTCAGACCCCGCTCGCCGGCGCCGTCTTCAAGGGCAACGACGACGTGCTCGACGCCCTGCTCGCCGGCGGCGCCGACCCCGCCGCCGGTACCCCGTCCGCCGTCGACACCGCCCGGATGTTCGAGAAGACGGCGCTGGTCGCCCGGTTCGAGGGCCGACCGGAGGCGGGCTGAGCGAGCGCCGTAGGCTTGACGACCATGGAGAGCACCACCACCGGCGGAACCTTCGCACACGACCGCAAGGGTGACCGCGTCGAGCTGCGCGTCACCGGCTTCGGCCACCCCGACGCCCAGCTGCTCGCGGCCGAGGTCCAGCAGGAGTACGTCGTCCGCTACGGCGAGGGCGACCTCACCCAGCTGCACCCCGACCACTTCGAGCCGCCCGCCGGCCTCTTCGTCATCGCGTACCTCGACGGGGGGCCGGTCGCCTGCGGCGGCTGGCGCGCCAAGTCGGCGGCACCGTTCGGCATCCGTGACGGCGACGCCGAGCTGAAGCGGATGTTCGTCCGCCCCGAGGCGCGCGGCCGGGGCCTGGCCCGGACGCTGCTGCGCCACCTGGAGCGGACCGCCGCCGACGCCGGCCGGACCAGGTTCGTCCTGGAGACCGGCACCGAGCAGCCCGAGGCGATCGCCCTGTACGCCTCCGAGGGGTACGCGGCGATCGAGAAGTTCGGCATCTACCGCGAGCACCCGCAGAGCATCTGCCTGGGCAAGGAGTTCGACGGCGCGTCCGCCGTCTGACCCGCGCCCCGGACGGGTAGCCTCCCGAGGGGGACCGATCGGACCCCTCGGGAGGGGCGCCGGCCGACGGCCGGCGACGGGCGGGGGAGAACCGCGGATGACCGGACCGGTACCGCCCACCGAAGTCTTCGAAGTCACCGGAGTCACCGCCGCGGCCGAGGCCGCCGAGGGTTTCGAAGCCGTCGAAACCGCAAAAACCGCCGACGCCCCCGGAAGTGCCGGACTCGGTGAACTCGCCGACCCCGACGGCCCGTTGGCCCGCCTGGTGGCCGAGGGCCTGCGTACCGCCGGGACCGGCGGCGTCTGGTCGGTCGGCGACGCCGGCGGCGTCCGGGCCCGCGGCCGGACCGGCCCCCTCGGCCGAGGCCCCTGGGCCGCGCGGGAGATGGACCACGACACCGTCTTCGACCTGGCCAGCATCACCAAGATCGTCGCCCTCTGGCCGTGCGCCGGAGCCCTCCGACAGTCCGGCCGGCTGCCCCTCGACCACCCCCTCGCCGACTACTGGCCCGCCGCCGCCGGGCGCCCCGTCGGCACTGTGACGGCCCGTCAACTCCTTACCCACACCGCCGGAATGCCCCTGCGCACCCGCTTCGCCGAACTCTACGGCGACGACCCGGCCGCGATCAGGGCCGGAGTCCTCGCCGCCCCGCTGCACCGCCCGCCCGGCGCCGCCGTCGAATACACCGACCGGGCCGCCGTCCTGCTCGGGCACCTCGTCGAGGACCTCGCCGGCACACCGCTCGACCGGCTCGCCGCCCGACAGGTCTGGCAGCCGCTCGGCATGACCGACACCCGCTACGGCCCGCTCGGCCCGGACTCCGCCCACCGCACCGCCCCCACCGAGTACGAGCGCGCCGCCGACGGCATCCTGTGCGGCACCGTGCACGACCCCTCGGCCCGGCTGCTCGGCGGCGTCTCCGGCAACGCCGGCGCCTTCTCCACCGCCCGCGACCTCGAACGCTTCCTCACCGCCCTGCTCGCCCCGCCCGGCGGACTCCCCTGGGGCGACCCCTGGATCACCGAGTCCCTGCGCGTCCACACCGGCGGACTCGCCCCCGCCCGCGGCCTGTCCTGGCTCTGCGCCGCCGGCACCGACCCCGCCGCCGGCACCTTCGTCCACTACGGCTTCACCGGCACCGGCATCTGGATCTCCCGCCGCCGGGGCCGCTGGGCCCTGCTGCTCACCAACAAGGTCCACTACGACCGCGACTTCCAGCCGCTCACCGACCTGCGCAACGCCTTCCGCCGGGCCGTCCTCGGCTGACGGCCCGACGGGGCGTACGTGCCGTGGTGCCGGGTGTCAGAGCAGCGTCGACCAGTAGGACCAGAACCGGTTCAGGACCAGCAGCGCGATCACCGCCGCCCACAGCACCGGCAGTGCCCAGTGGTAGCGGGCCGCCTCCCGGACCACCGGCCGCAGCCGGGGCCCCACCGGGACCACCCCCGACCGCAGATTGTGCAGCGTCGTGTACCAGAACAGCGCCACCACCGTCACCCAGACCACCATGCAGTACGGGCACAGCGCGCCGATGTCGTACAGCGCCTGGACGATCAGCCAGTGCGTGAACCCGACCCCGAGCACCGTCCCGGCCTGCAGCCCCAGCCAGAACCAGCGCCGGTACGCGGCCCCCGCCAGCAGACCCGCGCCGACCGCGGCCAGCGCGCCGAACGCCGCCAGCCCCAGCAACGGGTTCGGGAAGCCGAACACCTCGGCCTGCGAGGTACGCATCACCGAACCGCAGCTGATCACCGGATTGATGTTGCAGCTGGGTATGTAGGACGGATCCTCCAGGATCCGGAGCTTGTCGAAGGTCAGCACCGCCGAGGCGGCCAGCCCGACCAGGGCGCACAGCAGGACGAACAGCGAGAACGCGCGGCCCGCGCCGACCGGCCCCGGAGCGGGCACGGCCGGACCGGAGGGAGCGGGACGGGAGGAGGAGTGGGACGGCAGAGCGGTCGATGCGGTCATGGCAGAGCACTCCGTGGGTCAGGAAGGGCCGGCCCGGCCGGGAATCGGCCGGGCCGGTGGTGCTCACTGCAAGCCCGCGGCCTGCTTCACCTGCGCGGTGAACTGCTCCGCCGTCAGCGCCTTGTTGCCGCTGAACAGCGTGAGCGGCTTGCCGTCCACTTTCACCGTCGGGGTACCGGTCACCCCGCTGTCGTTGAACGCGTCCGCGACCTTCTTCGCCCACGGCGCGTACGTCCGGTCCGTGACCGCCTTGACGAAGGCGTCCGTCTTCAGGCCCGGCACCTTGTCGGCCAGCTCCAGCAGGTGGTTGACGTCGCCGAAGCCGTCCTCGCGCTCGTCCGGCTGGTTGGCGTACAGCACGTCGTGGTACGCCTTGAACTTGTCCACGCCCTCGTTCACCGCGGCGCCGATCGCCGCCAGCGCGGTGCGCGACCCCTTGCCGCCGAGGTTCTTGTCCAGGAACGCGGCCAGGTGGTACTCGACCTTGACCGTGCCGTCCTCCGCCAGCTTGCGGACCGCGTCCCCGTTGGCCGCCTCGAAGTTCTTGCACACCGGGCAGCGGAAGTCCTCGAACACCTGGAGGGTGTGCGCGGCGTCCGCCTTGCCGTACGTGATGACCGTGCCGTCCGTGCCCGAGGTGTTCGCCGGGACGACCATCGCGGTCGGCTCGACCGCGTCCGCCGCCGAGGACTTGCTGTCGCCGCCGGCCGTGCTGATCGCCAGCGCGGTGCCGCCGACCAGGGCGAGACCGACCACGAGCGAGACACCGACGACGATCCGCCGGCGGCGCGCGTTCGCCTCCTTCTCCAGGCGCTGCGCCTCCTGGATGCGCTCACGGGCGCTGATCTTCTGGGACTGCTTGCGGGAGGGCTTCTGGTTGGGGTGAGCCATGTCGGTTCAACTCCGTAATGGGGCGCGCCGAGGGGCGCGCGGAGGTGTCCCCACCCCGGCGCACGGCGTACGGCGCGGGCGCGCTGGGGCGCCGACGCGGGTACGGGCCGGAGGGGACTACTGGGCGGGAGGCGGAGTCGCGCAGCGCCCGCCGGACACCTGGGAGCCCGTCACGGGGCAGCCGTCAGGAGGTCGTCAGCGGGCAGGCGCGAACAGCGGCGGACCGCGGCGCGGCGCCGGACTCAGCACCACGTCCTCGCGGCACGGGCGGCGGCGGTCCGGGACCGGCAGCGGCACCCGCAGCACCGGCCGGGCCGGGGCCGGGACCAGCAGCGCGACCAGTGCCCGCAGCGGCGCCGCGACCGCCTGGCGCAGCGCGCGCAGCGCCCGCAGCAGGCCGGACAGGGCCGCGTCACCCAGCCGCAGCCAGGCCGCGGCGGCCAGCGCGATCACCAGGTGCACCAGCAGGAGCAGCAGTTGGGTGGCCGCGGGCGCCAACCGCCCGGAGTGCCCCAACTGGCCGTAGAGCAACGACGACCCGTCCACCGAACCGCCGCCGCAGACCAGCAGGTTCATGCCGCGGGCGGGGAGGTCGGCGCCGAGGACCGGACCGCAACTGGTCTGGCCCAGATTGAACGTCGTGTTGAGCAGCAGCTCGACCGGGACCAGCACGGCCGCGATCTGCGTCAACCGCCGCTCCCCGCCGGCCAGCACGGCCGCGACCAGGAAGACGACGGCGGTCGCGACCACCACCAGGGTGAGCGGCAGCGGGCGACCGGTGATCACCACCTGACCCAGCGCGGACAGCGGCACGGCGAGCGCGGTGAACACCGCGGCCCGCAGGGCCCTCGTCGCGTGGGTGGAGGAGGTCGTCACGCTCGGGAGTATGTCACGGCCCTTACGCCGGGCACGAGGGTGCGTCGGGGTCGGCGGCCGGATCGGCGCACAGATTGTCCCGCATCGGTCGTTCGTTCGCGGTCCGGGGGTGGGGAGTTCACCGGGGCGATGGGTTTGGCGGAGCGGGGTCGGGTGACGGGTGGTCAGCCGCTGACGGGGGCGATGGGACGGTCCGACAATCGGGCGATGGACTATGCCCATGGCCCGGGGCCGGGGGTGCCCGCGGTGCCGTCGCCGTCATGGCCGTCACCGTCGTGGCCGTGGTTCCCGTCGCACCCTTCGCACTCCGCGACGCCCTGCCCGTCGCCTTCGCCCTCCTCCACGCCTCCCTCCACGCCTTCGCCCGCGCCGTCCTCCTCGCCGTCGGTGCCCTCCGTGCCGTCGCCGTCGTCCTCCGCCCCGCCCGCCCAGTCGTCCGTCGAGCCGTCCGCACCGGCCCCCGCGGTGCCGACCACCCCCGCCGCCCCCGAGTCGGCCGCACCGTCGCCGGTGCGGACCACCCCCGCCGTCCCCAACACCCCGACCGTCACCCGGCCGCCCGCGAAGCCCGCCCCACCACCGCTCCCGCCGCTCCCGCCGCACGCCGCCGTCACCCTCCGGCCCGGACCCGAACCCCCGCAGGCGCAGTCCCCGCCCAGCTGGACGGCACAGCCCCCGCCGGTGCCCCCGCCCCCCGCCCCGACCGCCACCCTCACCGCCGTCGCCGCCGCACCCCCGCCCCCCGCCGAACCCCCGGCCGCCGGACTCGACCCCACCACCTGGACGACCGTCCTCCTCCTCACCGTCCTCGTCCCGGCCGCGCTCGCCGGAGCCCTCGGCCACCACCGCACCAGCACCCGGAGCCGCCGATGAACCCCGTCCCCCTGCTCAGCGCCGCGGCCTGCGTGACCCTCGCCGTCGGATCCCTGGCCGTCGCCCACCGACTGCGCCCCGCCGTCCCCGAGGGCGAACTCCCGCCCGAACCCCACCCCGTCCTCTCCAGCATCGGCTCCGGACTGCTCTCCGGCTTCATGCTGCTCACCGGCTTCCTCGTCGCCACCGGCTGGGCCGCCCGCAGCACCGGCATCCTCCCGCCCCGCGGCCTCTACCTCGCCGACGTCGCCGCCGGCACCGCCGTCCTCCTCTACCCCGCCCTCGCCGGCCTCCCCTTCACCCCTCGCTACACCACCGCCGTCGTCTTCTTCGCCGCCCTCGTCGGCTACACCATGTGCCTCGCCATCCAGCTGCGCCCCTGACCGCACCCGCGTCGCGCGGACGCCGCACCGGTGCGCAAGAGGTCGGATCCGCCGACTTCCCGCTCCGCGGGGCACGGGTACGGGTGGCGGAAAGGTGCGCTGCCCCGGGGCGGGGGCGCGGGCTAGCCTGGAGGCGATTCCCCGACGCCCCGGAAGGGGGTGCAGGCGGATGGCCGATGACAAGGTCACCGTGGGTGAGGTGGTGCTCGGACGGATCCGGGCGCAGGCCGAGGTGCTCGCCGGACTGGACGAGGCCGTACGCGCCGACGAACCGGACGCGGTGCACCGGATGCGGGTCGCCTGCCGGCGCCTGCGCAGCGCGTTCCGGACCTACCGGCGACTGCTCGCCCCCGGCGCCACCGACGAACTGGTGGCCGAGCTGCGCTGGCTGGCGGCCGCGCTGGGCCGGGCCCGCGACCAGGAAGTGCTGGGCGAACGGCTGGCGGCACGCGCCCGGGAACTGCCCGCGGAATGCGGACCCGAGCAGGTCGCCGCCGAGCTGGAACGCCGGGGGAAGGCCGAGTACCGGAGGGTCTGGCCGGAGGTCGTCGCCGCCCTGGACAGCCCCCGCCGCCGGGCACTCGCCGACGGACTCGCCGCCCTGCTCACCGAACCCCCGCTGCGCGGCAGGGCGGACCGCGCGGCCGGACCGGAGCTGACCCGGGTCGCCGCCCGGGAACAGCGCCGCACCGCCGACCGGATCCGCACCGCGCTGGCCGACGAGGGCGAGGAACAGGACATCGCGCTGCACGAGGCCCGCAAGGCCGCCAAACGCGCCCGGTACGCGGGCGAGACGGCGCTGCCGGTCGCGGGCCGGGCGGCCGAGCGGTACGTCGCCCGGATGAAGGCCGTCCAGGAGGTCCTCGGCGAGCACCAGGACGCGGTGGTGGCCTCGACCGCGCTGCGCGAGCAGGCCCGAACCTCGAAGGAGCCCTTCGGCTACGGCGTGCTGTACGGGCAGCAGTTGGCGGAGGCGGAGCGGGCGCGGCTCGCGCTGCCGGAGGTGTGGGAGCGGGCGTCCCGACCCGAGCTGACCCGGTTCGGCTGAGGCAGCGGGGGAGCGCGGCGCGGCCCCCGGGGCGTCACTCCTCCGCCGGGTCGAGCCCGGCGGCCCGGGCCGCGGTGCGGAGCAGCTCGCGCAGCATCACGGTGCTGAGCCGGCCGGTGTTCGTATTGCGCGGGCTCACGTGGTAGCAGCCGTACAGCTCCAGCGGCGGGCCGCCGTCGCGCGCGGTCAGCGTGACGTGCGCGCCGTGGCCGAACCGGGGCCGGGGGCGCGGGACGGTCCAGCCGGCCGCGTCGAGCACCGGGAGCAGCGTCTGCCAGGCGAACCCGCCGAGCGCCACCACGCTGCGCACGGTGGGGCGGAGCAGGTCGAACTCGCGGGCGATCCAGGGCCGGCAGGTGTCGCGTTCGGTGGTGCTCGGCCTGTTGTCGGGCGGGGCGCAGCGCACCGGGTCGGTGATCCGCACGCCGTGCAGGGCGAGGCCGTCGCCGTGCCGGACGGAGAGCGCGCGGTTGGCGAGGCCCAGGTGGTGCAGGGCGGCGTAGAGCAGGTCGCCGGAGGGGTCGCCGGTGAAGATCCGGCCGGTGCGGTTGGCGCCGTGCGCGGCGGGGGCGAGGCCGACCAGGACGAGCGGTGCGTCCGGCGGGCCGAAACCGGGGATCGGGCGGGCCCAGTAGTCCCAGTCCAGGTAGGCGCGGCGTTTGACCCGGGCCGTCTCCTCGCGCCACTCGACCAGCCGGGGGCAGGCCCGGCAGCCGGTGACGACGCGGTCGAGGACGGTGAGGTCCGGGGCCCGGGCGGCGGCCGCGGCGGGGTGCAGCGGGTGGTCCGGGGCATCCGCGGGCTCGGGGGCGTCGGCCGGGGCCGGTTCCTCGGCGGGGGGCGGCGGCATGGCGACGATCCTAGGGGCTGCCGGAGGTTCGTTCCGGTCCGGACGGGGCAGGCGTAGCGTGGAACCAGCTGTTCCGGCGGCCGTCGGCAGGCTGGGTCGGCGACGGCCGGGGCTCGCTGCCGCGCGAGGAGGCCGTGATGGTCGTCGATGTGGTGATAGCGGTCGTGGTCGTCGTGCTGCTGCTGACGGCGGTGGTGGCGGGGCTGAGCCTGCGCGTCGTGCAGCAGTTCCAGCAGGGCGTGGTGCTCCGGTTCGGCCGGGTGCGCGACGAGGTGCGCGGGCCGGGACTGGTCGCGCTGATGCCCGTCGCGGACAAGCTGCGCCGGGTGAACGTGCAGATCGTGACGCTGCCGATCCCGGCGCAGGAGGGCATCACCCGGGACAACGTGACCGTCCGGGTTGACGCCGTCGTGTACTTCCGGGTGGAGGACCCGGTCAAGGCGATCATCAATGTGCAGGACTACAACTTCGCCATCTCCCAGGTCGCGCAGACCTCGCTGCGGTCGATCATCGGCAAGAGCGAGCTGGACGACCTGCTGGCCAACCGCGAACCGATCAACCAGGGGCTGGAGCTGATGATCGACAGCCCGGCCCTCGGCTGGGGCATCGAGATCGACCGGGTGGAGATCAAGGACGTCGCCCTGCCGGAGTCGATGAAGCGCTCGATGTCCCGGCAGGCCGAGGCCGAGCGGGAGCGGCGGGCGCGGATCATCACCGCCGACGGCGAGTACCAGGCCTCCGCGCGGCTGTCGGAGGCGGCGGCGGTGATGAGCGCGACCCCGGCGGCGCTCCAGCTGCGGCTGTTGCAGACGGTGGTGGAGGTCGCGGCGGAGAAGAACTCGACGCTGGTGCTGCCGTTCCCGGTGGAGCTGCTGCGCTTCCTGGACAGTGCGGCGGAGACCCATCGGCGGGCCGCGGGCGAGGCTTCGGGCGCGGCCGCGGGCGTGGCGCCGGGGGAGGGGGAACCGGCCGAGGTGTCGGGGGCGGAGGGCGGGACGCCTCCGGTGCGCGCTGCCGAGGTGCACGAACTCCCCCCGTTGGAAGAGGTGTTGGAGAGCCCGCCGCTCGATGTGCCGCCGGTCCCGCCGTTGGACCTGCCGGACGACCTGCCGGCCGACCTGCCGGACGACCTGCCGGACGACCTGCCGGCCCATGGCCCGGCCGAGTCGTCGGACGGTCCCGAGGGCGGGCGGGGCGCTGCCGCGTAGGCCCGGTGGCGGGGCCCCGGCGGCCGGACCACGATGGAGTGACGGGAGTGGCAGGCAGGTCAGGAGGCCGATCATGACCAGTGCGGGCGACATCATGCATCAGGGGGCCGAGTGCGTGCGCGAGCACGAGACGCTCGCCACGGCGGCCCGGCTCATGAAGGAACGCGACGTCGGGGCGCTGCCGATCTGCGGTGAGCGGCAGAAGCTCCTGGGGATTCTCACCGACCGGGACATCGTGCTGAAGTGCGTCGCGGAGGGTCTCGACCCGGAGCAGGTGACCGCGGGCGAGGTGGCCCAGGGGCGGCCGATGACGGTGGAGGCGGACGAGGACGTCGAACAGGTGCTGCGGGTGATGGAGCAGTACCGGGTGCGGCGCCTGCCGGTGATCAACCACCCGGAGCACGAGCTGGTCGGCATGATCAGCGAGGCGGACATCGCCCGCGGCATGCCGCAGACGCGGCTGGCGGAGTTCGTGACGGCGGTCTGCGCCGAGGACTCGCCGGGCTCGAAGGAGGTGCTGGAGACGCCGCAGAGCGCCTGACGGGCGAGGGCGCACGAGGGAGGCCGGCTCGGCCCGGGGCACGCCCCGGGCCGAGCCGCTGCGGTGTCCTCGACCTCGCTCGCCCCGCCCTTCCCCGCACTTTGCAAAGTGCACTTTGCCAAGTGTGCGGAGCGGTGGTCGGGCCGCTCCGGAAGACATCGCGTTCGGTGGTCTGCGGGCACGGACGACGGTCGCCGCGATGAGCTGCTCGCGGCGGCCCGATCGGGTGGCGAACGCTCACTGAGCCGCGGACATGTCCGGCCCAAGGGGACGAACCTGTCGGTCGGTCAGGGCAGGCCCGGCCTTGGTCGCGAGGGTGTCGCGTGGTGCCGGTACGATCCTCCTCGCCGAGCACGCAGGTGCGAGGGCGGGGGCTGGGGTGCGGCGCGTCCGCACGATGTCCTCGCCGCGCCCGGTGCCCATCCAGAACCGCCCGGATCCGGGCGTTCTTCCTCACCTCGCCGGCCAGGAAAGCAGTTCATGATCCTCGTTTCCATCCTTTTGATCTTCGGCGTGCTCGTGGTCGCCGGTGCGGTCAAGGTCGTTCCCCCGCTGCTCGCCCTGGGGCGGCAGAGCCGCCGGGCGGAGGAGCTGCGGGGGACCCTCGTCCCGCGCGAGCAGCTCGTGCTGAAGGGTGAGGAGCCGCCCGCCGAGCTGGCCGCCGCGCTCGACGCGGCCCGGTCCGGTGACTGGCGCCCGGCGGCCGGGTACCTGGCCGAGGTCGGCGGCTACCGCGACGCGTCCCGGCGCTGGGCGCGGCTGGGGCCGTTGTGCACGGCGGCGGCCGAGGACGACACCTGGCTGCGGCGGTGGCGCGAGGAGGACCCGCGCAGTGCGGCGGCCGCCCTGGTGCAGACTACGGCGCTGGTCTACCGTGCCTGGGACATCCGCACCGGCAAGCTCGCCTCAGAGGTGAGCGAGGAGCAGTTCCGGGGGTTCCGCAAGGCGCTGCGCGAGGCGGAGCAGACCGCACTGCAGGCCGTCGGAACGGCACCGGCCGAGGACCCCAACCCCTGGGTGGCGCAGATCGCCATCGCCATGGGGCTGAACTGGTCGCGCGAGGACTTCCGCGCTCTCTGGGCCGAGGTGGTGGCCCGCGACCCCCACCACCTGCGGGCGCACGAGGGCGCGCTGCAGTACTGGTGCGCCAAGTGGCACGGCAGCCACGAGCTGATGCACGCCTTTGTGGACACCGCACTCGCCGAGGCGCCGGCCGGCAGTCTGCTGACCGCTCTGCGGGTGCAGGCGTTCCTCGAACAGATCACCCGGGACAAGGCACCGGCGGCCGCCTACCGGACGCCGGAGTTCACCGCGGCCGTGGACGCCCTGCTGGCCGACCTGGCCCAGGCCGATCCCGCGCATCCGCAGCTCCAGGACGCCCGGGGCTGGGCCGCCTGGGGGCTGGTCATGAATGCCCGGACGGCGGAAGCTCTGGAGCTGTTCCGCGTGATGGGCCGCGAGGTGGCCGGCCCGTGGCGCGACTACGAGGATCCGCGGAAGGCCTTCGACCGGATGCGCGAGATCTGCGTGCAGGCGATCGCCCGCGACTGGGTCCGGACGGGGCAGCCACAGGGCTCGATGGTGTAGCCGGGTTCGGCTCGGCCCGGGGCACGCCCCCGGGCCGAGCCGCTGCGGTGCTTTGGCCTTCGCTCACCCCGCCCTTTCCCGCACCTTGCAAAGTGTGCGGAGCGGGGGGAGGGGCAGGGCCGGGGCTGCCGGGAGGGTCAGGCGAGGGCGTAGACCGTGGTGGTGTGGGCGGCCGGTTCTTCCTCGCCCTCGGCGGTGAGGGTGATGTCCAGGAACGCGATCCGTCGGCCCAGCTTGGTGACGCGGGCGTGCACCAGGACGTCCTGTCCGACGACCGCGCGCTGGAAGCTGGTGGACTGCTGGACGGTCGTCATCGGGCCGAAGCCGCCGCGGGCGGCGGAGACCGCGATCACGCTCGCGGTGTCCGCCGCCGCCATCAGCGCCTGGCCGGACAGCGCGCCGCCCTCCCGGGCGAGCTGGTCGGACCAGGGCAGCCGGAGCACGGCGTGGCGCTCCCCGGTCCCGGTCACGGACAGGCCGAGCGCCTGCACCCAGGGAGCGAAGTTGTCGGCCAGGATCTTGTCCGCCTCGGCGGTGGTGAGGGTCATGGCGTCATTGTGGCGGCCGCCGCGGAGGGTGTCAGGGACTCGGCGCGCCCGGCCGTCTGGGCGGCGGACGGCGGCGAACCGGCTACTCGGCCGAGGGCCCATCCCGCTGCTCCCGCAGGGCCCGGAGCATCAGCTCCGCCAGGTGCACCGCCCGCCGCCCGTCGGCCAGTTGGGCGATCTGGGTGCGGCAGCTGAAGCCGTCCGCGAGGACCACGGTGTCCGGGGCGGCGGCCCGGACCTCCGGGAGCAGCACCCGTTCGGCGATCGCCGCCGAGATCCCGTAGTGCCCGCGTTCGAAGCCGAAGTTGCCCGCGAGTCCGCAGCACCCGGAGTCCAGGACCCGGTTGGTGACGCCCATCCGCCGCTCGATCCGGCGGTCCGCCGCGCTGCCGAGCACCGCGTGCTGGTGGCAGTGGGTCTGGGTGACGGCGTTCACCGGCAGTTGCGGCAGCGGCGCGTCCGGCGCGTACTCGTCGACGAACTCGGCGAAGGTGCGGGTGCGTTCGGCCAGCGGGCGGCCCTCGGCGCCGAGCAGGCGCGGGACCTCCTCGCGCAGGGTGGCGGTGCAGCTCGGGTCCATCCCGACGACGGGTGTGTCGGCGGGCAGGCCGGTGGCGGCGAGCGCGGCCAGGCTGCGGCGCATCACCCGCCGGGCGCCCGGGAGTTGGCCGGTGGAGTACCGGGTCAGGCCGCAGCAGACCGGTCCGGCGGGCAGTCGGACGTCGAAGCCGAGGTGTTCCAGGACCTCGACGGCCGCGCGCAGCACCTCCGGCTGGAGGTGCTCGGAGAAGGTGTCCGGCCAGAGCAGGACGGGCCGCGCGCCCGCCGGGTCCGGACGCAGGGCGCGGCGCCGCCGGTACCAGCGGGTGAAGGTCTCCGGGGGCAGCACCGGCAGTGCCCGGCGCCCGTCGACGCCGCCGAGCCGCTTGAGCAGCGGGGCGGCCGGTGAGCGGCCGATCGCGTTGACCAGGCCGGGGGCGAGCGCGGCGCCGCGCAGCCACAGCGGCAGCAGGCCCATCGCGTAGTGCGCGGCGGGCCTGGGCCGGTGCCGGTAGTGCTGGTACAGGAACTCGCTGCGGTAGGTGGCCATGTCGACGTGGACCGGGCAGTCGCTGGCGCAGCCCTTGCAGCCCAGGCAGAGGTCCAGTGCCTCGCGGACCTCGGCGGACCGCCAGCCGTCCGTGATCGCGGCCCCGGCACCGGGGAGCGTTCCGGCGCCGGGGACCGCCCCGGCGCCGCGCAGCATCTCGGCGAGCAGCCGGGCCCGCCCGCGGGTCGAGTGCCGTTCCTCGCCGGTGGCCATGTAGCTCGGGCACATCACGCCGGTGGTCGTATCGATGCACTTGGCGACCCCCACACAGCGGCGGACCGCCTTGGCGAGGCTGCCGTCGTCCTGCTCGTACGGCAGGGCGAGCGGCAGCTCGCGGACCGGCCGCCCGCCGAAGCGGAGGTCGGCGTCCAGCGGGCGCGGGTCGACCGCGATGCCGGGGTTGAGCAGGTTCCCCGGGTCCCAGATCTGCTTGAACTCGCGGAACAGGGCGATGACTTCGGGCGGGTACATGCGCGGCAGCAGTTCGCCGCGGGCCTGTCCGTCCCCGTGCTCGCCGGAGAGCGAACCGCCGTGCGAGACCACCAGGTCGGCCGCCTGTTCCATGAACTCCCGGAACACCGGCAGCTCTTGCGGCCGGGTGAGCGGGAAGTCGATCCGCAGGTGCACGCAGCCCTCGCCGAAGTGCCCGTACGGGACACCGCGCAGGCCGTGCCGGCGCAGCAGGGCGCGCAGTCCGCGCAGGTAGTCGCCGAGCCGCTCCGGCGGGACGGCCGAGTCCTCCCAGCCGGGCCAGGCCTCGCCGCCGCCGGGCAGCCGGGTCACGGTCCCGGCGCCGGCCTCGCGCACGCCCCAGAGCTGGCGCTGCTCGGCCGGGTCGGTGACCACGGTGGCGGTGGCGGTGCGTTCGCGCCGGACGGTGTCGGCGAGCCGGTGGGCGGCGTCGAGGGCCTCGGCGGCGGTGGCGCCGCCGGTCTCCAGGAAGAGCCAGCAGGCGCCGTCGGGCAGCCGGTCGAGGGCGGCCGGGCGCGGTCCGGCGGCGAGCAGTGCGGCGATCAGGTCGGCGGCCATGCCCTCGACGGTGAGCGGGCCGAGCGGCAGCAGCGCGGGCACGGCGTCGGCGGCGGCCGTCTCGTCGGGGTAGCCGGCGACCACCAGGGCGCGGGCGCGCGGCTCCTCGACGAGCCGGACGGTGGCGCCGAGCAGCAGCGCGCAGGTGCCCTCGGTGCCGGTGAGGGCGCGGGCCAGGTGGTGGCCGCGCTCGGGCAGCAGGGCGTCCAGCGGGTAGCCGGAGACCCGGCGGGGGAGTTCGGGCAGGCCGCGGCGGATGGTGGCGAGGTTCCGGTCGGTGAAGGCCTGGAGCCGGTGGTGGAGCAGGCCCTCGGGTCCGGGCCGGGTGGCGAGGGCGGCGCGTTCGGCGGGGGTGAGCGGGCCGCCGACGGTCAGTTCGGTGCCGTCGGCGAGCAGCAGGTCGAGCGATTCGACGTTGTCGGCGGTGCGGCCCCAGGCGACCGAGTGGGCGCCGCAGGAGTCGTTGCCGATCATGCCGCCGAGCGTGCAGCGGCTGTGGGTGGACGGGTCCGGCCCGAACCGCAGGCCGTGCGGGCGGGCGGCGCGCTGGAGGTCGTCGAGGACGGTGCCGGGCTGGACGCGGGCGGTGCGGCGCTCGGGGTCGACGTCGAGGACGGCGCCCAGGTGGCGGCGGAAGTCGAGCACCACCGCGCCGGGGCCGATCGCCTGTCCGCCGATGCTGGTCCCGGCGCCGCGCGCCACCACGGGCACCCGGTGGTGGCGGCAGAGCGCGAGGGCGGTGCGCACGTCCTCGGTGTCGGCGGGCTTCACCACGCCCAGCGGCAGGTGGACGTAGTTGGAGGCGTCCTGGCTGTAGACGGTCCGTTCGGCGGCGTCGAACCGGACCTCGCCGCGCAGCGCGGCGGCCAGCTCCCGCGCGAGCTCGGTGCCGGGGGTGGTGTCGGGGCGGCTCACGGGCGGTCCTCCCTGGCGGTGGCGAACGGTCCCCGCCGATCATCGCAGCCCGCCCCGGAGAACGACACGGGGCAAGGGCCGTCGTCGAACCCGCGCCGGCCGGGCGGGACGGGTGCGGAGGAAAAACGCTGGCGGCGCTCCGGGGGAGTGTGGGACGGTCGGTCTCCGTGATCACCGAGAACCCTGACGACCCCCGCCGTTTCCTCGCCCATCTGCCGGTCGGCGAGCGGCTCCCGATACCGGAGGACGCGGCCCCCTCCTGGTCGATCTTCCCCTACGAGGGCGAGCTGACCGTCCGTCCGCTGGACGCCCCCGTGCTGCCCGAGCCCGGCCGGCACGGCGAGGCCGGGGCGGCGGAGTGCCACGAGTGCCGCCGTCCGGAGGAGGACTTCGTCTGGACCGACGAGCACTGGCGGCTGCGGGCCTTCGACGCGCCGCACGGCCTGCCCGCCGTGCTGTTCCTCGGCCCGCGCGAGCACCACGACCTGATGGACCTGCCGCCGGCCCGGGCGGTCGAGCTCGGCCCGATGCTCCAGCGGGTGGAGCGGGCGATCCTGGCACTCGGCGGCATCGGGCGCGTCCATGTGAACCGCTGGGGCGACGGCGGGGCCCATCTCCACCTGTGGCTGATCGCCCGCCCCGAGGGCCAGCGCCAGCTGATCGGCTCCACCCTCGCGCTCTGGATGGACCTGCTCCCGCCGCTGCCGGACGAGCTCCGCGCCGACACCCTGCACCGCATCGCCACCGCCATGGCGGCCGACGGCGGCACCGCGCACGCCTGACCCCGGGCACGCCCGACCCCGCGGACACCTGACCCCGCGCACGCCCGACCCCGCACACGCCCGACCCCACAGGTGGGGGCGGCACGGACCCGCGCCGCCCCCGCCCCCGTACCCGTCCGCCCCCGCCCGGCCTCAGCGCCGGCGGGAGGCGCCGGTCAGCGTCCCGGCGGCGATGTGGGAGAGCTTGGCCACCTCGAAGGCCGGGTAGGCGCCCCCGGCCAGCAGGGAGAACTTGACGCCCTCGCGGCCGCCCGGGCGCCGGTGGCCCGGCGGCTGGAAGCGCCGGTGGTGCTCGGCCGCGCGGTGGAAGAACTGCGGGCGCTCGGCGCGGGCGACGCAGCCGGCCAGGTCGAAGACGAACAGGTAGTGCCGGACCATCCGGGTGAACAGCGCGTCACGGACGGGCCCGGGGGCGTCCAGCTCGTCCAGCAGCGCGAAGCTCCGCTCGTACTGGTCGAAGAGGTCGAAGCTGCTGCTCCCCGGCGAGCCGGTCGGGTGCACGGTCTCCCGGCGGCGCAACTGCACGCAGGCGCGCGGCAGGACGGCGATCCGCCGGGCCGTCAGCATCGCCCGGTGCACGACGGGGATCTCCTCGTAGCGGCCCTCGGGGAACGCCAGCGCCTGCCCGCGCCAGTGTTCGAGCCGCACCAGGCGGTCCCAGATCAGCGGCGGCGCGCCCAGCAGCTCGGGACGGTCCGCCGGGCCGAACACCTCGGGTCCGGCCTCGGCCAGCAGCGTCTCGGCGCCGCCGGGCCAGTCCCGGCCGGCGTGCTGGCGGGTGTGCCCGAACAGCAGCAGGTCGACCGGCCCGGTCCGCTCCAGGTGGTCGGCGAAGGAACTGAGGGCGTCGCGGGCGAGCAGGTGGTCGGCGTCCAGGAACAGCAGGTACTCGCCGGCGGCCCGGGCGGCGCCCGCGTTGCGGCCGACGCCGACGCCGACCGCCGCGTCGAGCTGGAGGACGGAGACCTGGGGGTGCCGGGCCGCGTAGCGCTCGACGAGCTGGGCCGGGCAGTCGGGGGACCGGTCGGCGACCACCAGCACCTCGAAGTCGCGGAAGGACTGGGCGAGCAGCGAGTCCAGGCAGTCCGCCAGCTGTTTCTGCTGGTCGTAGGCGGGGATCACGACGCTGATCAGGGGTGAGGGCATGACGCCGGAGCGTAGGAGCGCCTGCGAACGGTGGCAAAGCCCTGACGGTCCGTAAATCCGGTCAAGATCTGTCAAATCGTATGGACGTACGCCATATCTTCACCAGCTGCCCCGGTCGCGTCCACGTCAGGAACCTCCGTGCCGCCGATGCCCCGCTGCGCCGGTTCGCCGCGCGGCATCGGTCGGTGCCGGGCAGTCTGGAGGCGATGCCGCGGGGACGCCGCGGGACGGCACACGGACAGCGCGGGGACAGCACCGGACGTCGCGGGGACGCCGCGGCGGCGCGCGGACGGAGGCGGGCATGGAGCAGCGGACCCGGCCGCCCCGGTGGGGCGAGCTCACCGCCTTCCTGACCCGGCTGACCTCCGTCCTGCTGCGCAACAGCGGCGAGGGCGTCCAGCAGCTGGAACCGGAGGTGGAGGGCGCGGCGCGGGCCCTCGGCGGTGCGGCCCGCCTGCTGGTCGTCCCGGACGGCGCGGTGCTGACCGTCACCGCCGAGGGCACGACCGGCACGGTGACGGTCCGGGCGTTCCCCGAGGTGTTCCGGCTCGACCAGCTCGCCGCCGTGAAGCCGCTGCTCGCCGAGGTCCGGGCCGGCCGGGTCGACCTGCCCGCCGCGGCCGCCCGGCTCGCCGCCATCGACACCGCCCCGCCGCCGTACCCCTGGTGGGTGAAGGTGATCGGGATCGTGATGTTCGCCGTCGGCTTCGCCCCGCTGATGCAGCCGACCTGGTGGGAGGTCGGCTCCACCGTCGTCCTCGGCCTGGCGACCGCGGCGCTCGCGGTCGGGGCGGCCCGCTGGCCCCGGCTGGGCGCGGTGCTGCCGTTCGTGGCGGCCGTCGTGGTGTCGGTGATCGCGCTGCTGGTGTTCGCCCGGACCCCGGAGCACGGCGGGCCGGTGCTGATCATGCTGCCCGCGCTGTTCTTCTTCGTCCCCGGCGACTATCTGAGCGCCGCCGCCGCCGAACTCGCCGCCGGGCACATCACCCCGGGCGCGGTGCGGCTGGTCTACGCCGGGTTCCTGCTGCTCCAGCTGTACGTCGGGGTGCTGGTCGGACTCGCCGTCACCGGGCGGGACCGGCACGCGCTGTTCGACGTGGCCGCCGCGCAGGACCTGCCGCGCTGGGCGCTGTTCACGGCCTGGATCGTCTTCACGGCGGGCACGGTGCTGGCCTTCGCGATCCCGCTGCGGTTCGGGCCGTCGTTGCTGCTGCTGGTCTATCTGACGGTGGCGGTGCAGACGCTGTTCACGTGGCTGGCGGGCGAGGTCGCCGGGACCTTCGTCGCCGCGGCCGCGCTCAGCGCCGCCGCGACCAGGGTCGGCCTCCGGCCGTCCGCGCCGCCGCGGCTGATCCTGCTGCTGCCCGGCTTCTTCACCCTGACCGTCGGCTCGCTCGGCATGCGCGGGCTGACCGACCTGGCCGGCGGTCATGCCATCGCCGGTTTCCGCGATCTGACGCAGCTGGTGACGCTGGTGACGACGATCGCGGTGGGCCTGCTGGCGGGCGAGGTGCTGGCGGCCGCCCGGCGCCGGGACTGAGCCGGGGGGAGGAACAGGCCGTCAGACGGAGCAGCCGGCCGCGGGGACGGGGCGCTGCGCCGGGGCGCCCCGCTCCGCCGGGACGGCGGCCAGCTCGCGCAGGTACCAGTCGAGCCGGTTGCCGGTCGGTTCCATGACCCGTTCGGAGTAGCGGAACCCGGCCCGCCGGGCGACCGCCGCCGAGGCGGTGTTCTCCGGGTCGACCCGGATCACGCCCTCGCTCGCGCCCTCCTGCGCCGCGTACCGGCACACCAGGTGCACGGCCCGGGTCGCCAGACCCCGTCCGCGCCAGGCGGGGTAGAGGCCGTAGGCGATGTTGACCTGCCCCGGGCCGAGGCGCGGCATCGCGAACCGCAGGTCGATCGTGCCGGCCAGCACCGGCTCCGGTCCGGTCCGGATGCCGAACACCCGGGCCGGCCCCCGGTACGACCAGTGCGCGGTGCACCGCCGCACGTACTCCTCGGTGCCCGCCCGGGTGCTCGGCCCGCCGTTCAGCCAGCGCACCAGCTGCTCGTCCTCGCCCGCCAGGTGCGCGTCGATGTCCGCCACCCGGAACGGGGTGAGCACGACGACCCCGTCCGAGAGCCTCACCTGATCCATGCGCCCACTCTGGCCCGGCGTGGGTTCGCCGGGCCACTGGGATTTCGGCCAGCCCGTATTCGAACGGACAGTCAACGAAGCACCGCGAATCGTTCTCGAACGAGCCCCGGGCGATCCCCGAACGAGCGGTCGACGAGTGTCGGGCGAGTCATGAACGAGCCTCGGGCCGCCCCCGGACGGCGCGGGGGCGGCCCGGAGGCGCCGCGTCCGGCGGGTGCGCTCAGCGGCCGGTCCGCGTCGTCGTGCCGCGCAGCAGGACCGCCACCGCGACGGCGGCGAGGGCGACGACGCCCGCGGCGGTCAGGACGGTCAGGTGCATCGCGTGGACGAAGGCGTCGCGGGCCCGGTCGGCGACCGGCGGCCCGAACCGGGAGGCGGCGGCGAGCGAGGAGCGGGCGGCGTCGGCGAGCTGCGGCGGCAGTCCGGCGACGTCCACCCGGGCGCGGTAGCCGGCCGTCAGGACGCTGCCGAGCACGGCGATCCCGAGGGCGCCGCCCAGCTCCCGGGCCAGGTCGTTCATCGCCGAGCCGACGTTCTGCAGGGCGGTCGGCAGCGCCTCGGTGATGGCGGTGGTGGCGGGCGTCATGGCGAGCCCGGAGCCCAGGCCGAGCGGGAACAGGACGGCCGCCACCAGCCACCCGGAGCTGTCGGCGTCCAGCAGCCCGAGCGAGGCCAGCGCGCCCGCGACCAGCAGCAGGCCCGCGACCCAGGGGCCGCGCGGGCCGAACCGGTCGGTCAGCCGGGGGCTGAGCCGGGCGCCGGGCGCCATCCCGAGCACCATCGGCAGCAGTGCGACGGCCGCCGCCAGGGCGCTGCGCTCCCGGACCAGCTGGAGGTACTGCATGATCACGAAGAGGTAGCCGAAGAAGGCGAAGAACTGGCAGGTGATCGACAGCGTCCCGGCCGCGAACCGGCGCTCGCGGAACAGCCGGGGGTCCAGCAGCGGGTGCCGCCGCCGCAGCTCCCAGCGGACGAAGCCGGCCAGCAGCGCCAGCCCGGCGAGCCCGCCGCCGAGGGTCCACGGGTCGGCCCAGCCCCGGACCGGCGCCTCGATCACCGCGTAGACCAGGGAACCGAGACCGGCCACGGCGAGCAGGGCGCCGACGACGTCCAGCCGGGGCGCGTCCGGTTCGGCGGACTCCGGGACGAACAGCAGGGTGCCGGCCAGGGCCAGGACCGCGAGCACCACGTTCAGGACGAAGATCGACGGCCAGGACCACAGCTCCAGCAGGAGGCCGGTGGCGAACAGGCCGAGCACCGCCGCCGCACCCGCGACCGCCGCCCAGGCGGCGACGCCCCGGGCCCGCCGCTCCGGCGGGAAGGTGCTGGTGATCGTCGACAGGGTGGCCGGCATGACCAGCGCCGCGCCGACGCCCAGCAGGGCGCGCAGCGCGATCAGGGCACCGGGGTCGGTGGTCAGCGCGGCGAGTCCGGAGCCGGCGCCGAACAGCGCCAGACCCACCAGCAGGGCCCGCCGCCGCCCGAACCGGTCCCCGATGGCGCCGGCCGGCAGCAGCAGGGCGGCGAACACCAGGCTGTAGGCGTCGATGATCCAGGACAGCTGGGTCTGGCTGCCGCCGGTGGCGCGGGCGATGTCCGGCAGGGCCACGTTGAGCGAGGCCATCGCGGCGACCACGGTGGCCAGCGCGAGACAGGTGACGAGGAGGACGGCGCGGTGACGGCGGTCCGGGGCGGCGGGTGCGGCCGCCCGGTCCGGACGTGCGGCGGTGGCGGGCATGACGGGGCTTCCTCACGCTGGTCGGTCGGTGCCCGACCAGCGTGGGCGCGCTGCGGCTAGCATTTCAACCATGATGAATTCTTCCGGGGCGGCGGCCGGAGAGGCAGCGGCCGGAGAGGCGGCGGGCGGGCCGACGGGTGGGGAAACGGGTGCGGAGACGACCGCCGGGGCTGCGGCGCCCGGGGCTACGACCTCCGGGGCCGCGACGGCCGGGGAGCCGGCGCCCCGCCGGGGCCGGCGCAGCGGGAACTCCGGGGCGAAGGAGCAGATCCTCGCCGTCGCCCGCCGCCGCTTCCTGACCGAGGGGTACCACGCGGTGACGCTCCGATCGGTGGCCGCCGAGGCGGGCGTCGACCTCGCCCTGGTCAGCTACTACTTCGGCAGCAAGAAGGGCCTGTTCGGGGCGGCCCTCGCCCTGACCGGGAACCCGGCGGTACTGCTGGCCGGGGCACTGGACGGCGAGCTGGAGACCTTCCCCGAGCGGGCCCTGCGGCTGCTGATCGGAGTCTGGGACGCCCCCGACAGCGCGGGCCCGCTGCGCGCCATGATCGGCGGCTCGGCGCTGGACCCGGCGGTCGCGCAGCTGGTGGGCGAGGTGGTGCAGCGGGAGATGGTGGACCTGGTCGCGGCCCGGCTCGGCGGTGCGGACGCCCGTCGGCGCGCCTGCCTGTTCGGCACCCAGCTGGCCGGGCTGATCATGGCCCGCTACGTCCTGCGGCTCCAACCGCTCGCCGCGCTGCCGGCCGATGAAATCGCGCGCTCCTATCTGCCGCTGCTGCGCCAGGCGCTGTGGGGGCGTCCGGGCGGTCCGGGTGCTCCCGGCGGCCCGGGTGGTCCCGGCGGGCGGCGGGCGGTCGCGACCCGGGCCTGAGCCGAGCCCCCGAAGGCGACCGGTCCCGGACGCGACCGCCCCCGAACGCGGCCGAGCCCGCAGGCGGGGGCCTGCGGGCTCGGTGCGGTGCCGGGGGCGGCGGGGTGCCGGGGTCGGCTCAGTACCAGTGGTGGGACTGCCAGAACGCCCAGGCGCCGCACGGGCTGCCGTAGCGGGAGTTCATGTAGTCCAGGCCCCACTTGATCTGGGTGGCCGGGTTGGTGCGCCAGTCGGAGCCGGCCGAGGCCATCTTGGAGCCGGGCAGGGACTGGACCAGGCCGTAGGCGCCGGAGGAGGCGTTGGTGGCGGTGACGTTCCAGCTGCTCTCGCGGGACACGATGTTGCTGAAGCACTGGAGCTGGCCGGCCGGGACGATCTGGGCGGCGATCTCGCGCGGGCTGCCCGAGTAGGACGGCTTGCTGTTCAGCGCCGAGCGCTCCTGCGAGCGGGAGGCGGCGGCGTCCGACTTCGCCTTGGCGTCGGCTGCCTTCGCCGCGGCCTGGGCGTCGGCCTGAGCCTTGGCGTCGGCCTGCGCCTGGGCGGCAGCGGCGGTAGCAGCGGCGGCGTCCGCCTCGGCCTGCGCGGCGGCGGCCTGGGCGTCGGCCTGGGCCTTGGCGTCCGCCTCGGCCTGCGCCTGCGCGGCGGCCTGCGCGTCCGCCGAGATCCCGCCGGTGGTGGCGGCCACCGCGGCGACGGGCGCCTCGGCGACGGCGGTCCCGCTCTCCGGGATGGCGAGGGCGGCGGTGGCCGCGCTCGCCACCACGAGGGTGGCGACACCGGTGATCAGCGAGTTGCGGCGGGCATGGCTGAGCTGCATGGAGCGGACAATCCTTTTCCGTCGGGGTGCCGTCAGGGCCGGGTGGCCGTCGAGGCGTGCCGGCCCCGGGCGGGGCGGCGGCGCGGGCGCCGGGCATCACACGGGGCCCCGCTCGGGGGAGCGGCCCGCGGGTGGCGTACGGGACGGCCGTGGTGTGCGTGCCCGCCCCGGCGAACTGCGGGGCGGTGGGAGCTGCGCGGCGGGGGGGACCGGCCGCGCTGCCTGGCGACGGACCATTCTTGGCAGAGCCCGGCACGGGCGGCAAAGGCGCGGGCTACTACGGTCGGTAGTGGTTCGAGGGCCCGGAAACGGCGAAGCGCCCGAGCGATGGCGGGCGCTTCGATGGGATATGTCCGTTTTGGCGAATCGATGGGGCGGGCCCCGGGATCGTCGACGAACGATCGGCCCGAACCGGCCGACCGCCTGCGTTCTTCGGGTCCGTGACGACCGGTCCACCGTCCCGGCCGGGTGTCGGACCGTCGGGCCCCGGCCCGGGGCGGGGCACCGTCGCGCGGCCCACCACTATCGGGGGTAGTTGATCGCCGGAGCCCTGTGGGGGGCCTCACACGAGCGGGCGGCGAACCGCACGCGGTGTGACGGTCCGGTCACGCGCTCCGGTACGGATTAGGCTCCGCAGGCTGCGGTGCGGCGGCGTAGGTGTCCTGCGCGTACGGGTTGTCCGGGTAGGGGGCCCCGGCGTACGGGTTGGCCGCCGCCGGGCGCTGCGCCCGGTACTCCGGCACGTCCGGCACCTCCGGGACGGCCGCCGGGTCCGGGGACTCCCCTTCCTCCGGCTCCTCGTCCGTCCCGGGCTCCTCCTCGACCGGCACCAGGTCGCGGGCCAGCAGGGTCGCCCCGGCGACGGCGCCCGGCATGGCGACCACCGTCACCAGTGGGACCAGGAACCCCAGCACCAGTGGCACGCCGAAGCCGAAGGCCAGCCCGAGCCGCCCGCGCAGCAGCCGCAGCCGTTCCCGCTGCGGCACCCCGCGCCGCTGCAGGGCGACGGAGGTCAGCTCCAGGGTGAGGAAGAAACCGGAGACCAGGAAGCCCAGCACCGGGACGACGGTCTGCCCGACCACCGGGACGAACCCGGCCGCGAACAGCAGCACCCCGAAGCCGCCCGCCCGCACCAGGACGAAGAGGCTGTCGCGGGCCGCCACCACCAGCTCGCGCCAGAGCGGCACGTCCGGCGGGGTCGGCGCGCCGCCCTCGGTCTCGTCGACCTTCTCGCAGAGCTCCTCGTAGAACGGCTGGCCGACCAGCAGGGTGACCGCCGTGAAGGTGAGCACGGAGAGCAGCAGCCCGCCGACGAACACCAGCGCGGCGAGCGTGGTGCGCAGCAGGTCCTGCCAGAACGAGGTCCAGTGGTCGGCGAAGGGGGTGGCCCAGGCGGCGATGTCCCCGGCCCAGCCGCCGAGGAGGAACAGCGCCACCACGTAACCGGCCAGGGTGATCAGGGCCGGGATCATCCCGAACGCCCACCAGCGGCCGTGCCGCGCCACCCACTTCTGGCCCTTGGCCAGATACCCAATCCCCGCTGCAAGATCTCGCATGAGGGGAAGGGTAGGTGCTGACGGGTCGCCGGGTCATGTCCGTCCGGTCACGGAACGGAACCGGAGGTTCCCGGCTCCGGGCGGGACGACGTGCGGCGGAGACGGGCGGGAGGACGGGCGGGAGGACGGGTGGAACGGCACCGGGCCCGGGAGCCTCCGCAACGGCTCCCGGGCCCGGTGCCCGCGGACGGTACTGCGCCCCGGCTCAGGATGCCGGTGCCTCCACCGCGGCCCGCCGCCGACGGCCCACCACGGCCGACGCCGCCAGCACGACAACTGCGGCGACCAGCGACAGGTACATCTGCTTCCGACCGTCGGCGTCGGTGAACATGTACGCCATCACGAACCCGATCATGCCGATCGCGGCCCAGGTGAGGTACGGGTACAGCCACATCCGGACGGTCAGCCGCTCCGGCATCTCGCGCTCGATGATCCGGCGCATCCGGAGCTGGGAGAAGCAGATCACGAGCCACACGAAGAGCGCCACCGCGCCGGAGGAGTTCAGCAGGAAGGAGAAGACCGTGTCGGGGGAGGTGTAGTTGAAGAAGACGGCCACGAAACCGAACACCACCGAGGACAGGATCGCCACCTGCGGCACACCGCGCCGGTTCACCGTCGCGAAGGACTTGGGCGCGTCGCCGCGCTGTCCGAGCGAGAAGGCCATCCGGGAGGCGGTGTACATGCCCGAGTTGAGGCAGGACAGCACGGCGGTCAGCACGATCACGTCCATCACCCGCCCGGCGCCCGGGATGCCCACGTGCTCCAGCACCGCGACGTACGGGCTGCCCTTGACGGCGGCGGAGTCCCACGGCAGCAGGGTCACCACGAGCAGGATCGAGCCGAGGTAGAAGATCCCGATCCGCCAGATCACGCTGTTGGTGGCCTTGCTGACCGCCTTCTCCGGGTCCTCGGACTCGCCGGCGGCCAGGGTGACGATCTCGCTGCCCATGAAGGCGAAGACGACGGTGAGCATGCCGGTGAACACCGCGCCCACCCCGTGCGGCAGGAAACCGCCGTGGCCGGTCAGGTTGCTGGTGCCGACCGCGTGGGTGCCGGGCAGCAGGCCGAACACGGCCAGCGTGGCGACGACCAGGAAGGCGGCGATGGCCACCACCTTGATGCCGGCGAACCAGAACTCGAACTCGCCGTAGGAGGCGACCGAGCCCAGGTTGGTCGCGGTCAGCACGGCCATCACGATCAGGGCGAACGCCCACTGCGGGACGCCCGGCATCCAGTTGTTGAGGATCTTCGCGCCGGCGGTGGCCTCGACGGCCAGCACCACCACCCAGAAGAACCAGTACAGCCAGCCGATGCTGAAGCCGGCCCAGCGGCCCAGCGCCCGGTCCGCGTACGCGGAGAAGGAGCCGCTCTGCGGGTCGGCCGCGGCCATCTCGCCGAGCATCCGCATCACCAGGACGACCAGCACACCGGCCAGCGCGTAGGAGAGCAGGATGCCGGGGCCGGTGGACGCGATGCCCGCGCCCGAGCCGACGAACAGGCCGGCGCCGATCACACCGCCGATGGCGATCATCGACAGGTGGCGGTTCTTGAGCCCGGCCTTGAGGTGGCCGTCGCCGCCGTGGCCGTGCCCGCCGTGCCCGGCGGGGTGCTGCTGGGCGGAGTCGCGGGGCGGAGGGGATCCGGCCCGGGTTGTGGTGTCCGCACTCATCGTGAGGGTGCCCTGTGCCTTTCCGGCGCGGCCCGACCCTCGGCTCGATCACCGAAGGGTGGGGGACGGATCCGCGCATTGCGGTGCAACCTAACCTCTACCTCCGGGTATCGGAACAAGGTACCGGGAACTGTTCGCTCAGCGGACGTAAAAGCCCAGGTCAGGGCGGGTGAAGTGGTGGTCCGGAAAGCTCAGATCTGACGCATCGCCAGCAACTCGGGGCCCTCCCGGGGGGTTTGTCGGGAGGCCGTACATACTGGCGGCGTGATGATCGTCCTCGTGGTGCTCGGCGTCCTCCTCGTGCTCGCCCTGCTGACCCTCGTCCACTGGTACCTCTGGCGCCGACTGGTGCGCGACGTCTCGGCGCCCGGAGGCCTCTGGCGCCGGACCGGCACGGTGCTCGCCGTCGTCCTGCCGCTGCTCTCGGTGGGGGCACTGGTCGGCGGGCGGGCGTTCCCGATAGCGGTCGAACGCTGGTTCGCCTGGCCCGGCTACCTCTGGCTCGCGGTGCTGCTGTACCTGCTGCTCGCGCTCGGTGTCGGGGAACTGGTCCGGCCGCTGCTGCTCCGACTGCCGCCCCGGGCGGCGCGGGCGGGATCGGCGGACGCGCCCGCGGCGGATGTGCCGACCGCGGAGGACCCCGTGCCGGACGAGCCCCGGGTGAACGAGGTCGCCGCCCACGCCGCGCCCGCCGCCCCCGCCGCGCCCGTCACTCCCGCCGCGCCCTCGCCGGAACGGCGGCTGTTCGTCGCCCGCGCGGTCGCGATCGGGGCCTCCGGCGCGGCGGCGGCCGTGGTCGGCACCGGCATGTACGGGGTGCTGCGCGGGCCGAGGCTCAAGCAGGTGACCGTCCCGCTCGCCAAGCTCCCGGCCGGTGCCGACGGCTACCGGATCGCGGTGGTCAGCGACATCCACCTCGGCCCGATCCTCGGCCGCGCCCACACCCAGCGGATCGTGGACACCATCAACGCCGCGAAGCCCGACCTGATCACGATCGTGGGCGACCTGGTCGACGGCACGGTCCCCGAGCTCGGGCGGGACGCCGAACCGCTGGCGCAGCTGCGGGCCCGCGACGGGGCCTACTTCGTCACCGGCAACCACGAGTACTTCTCCGGCGCGGCGCCCTGGGTGGACTTCGTCCGCGAGCTGGGCGTCCACCCGCTGCAGAACGCCCGGGTCGAGCTGGGCGGCTTCGACCTGGCCGGGGTCAACGACATCGCCGGGGAGCGCGAGGGCGACGGCCCCGACTTCGGCCGGGCGCTCGGGGACCGCGACCCGGCTCGTACCGCCGTCCTGCTCTCGCACCAGCCGGTCACCATCCACGACGCGGTCCGGCACGGGGTCGACCTCCAGCTGTCCGGGCACACCCACGGCGGGCAGCTCTGGCCGGGCAACTTCGTGGCGGAGCTGGCCAACCCGACCGTCGCCGGACTGGAGCGGTACGGCGACACCCAGCTCTACGTCACCCGCGGCGCCGGCGCCTGGGGCCCGCCGGTGCGGGTCGGCGCGCCGTCGGACATCACGATCGTCACGCTCGCCTCGCTCCGGGCCTGAACGGCGGCACCGGCGGTCGGGCGGCCCGGGGGTCCGGCGCGGCGGGCGGGTTCAGGTCTCGGTGACGTCGAGCAGGACGACCCGGCGGCCGTCCGGGTGGCGGTGGAGCCGGGCGTCCAGCAGGGCCGGGATGTCGCTCTCCCGGGAGTGGCCGGGGACGAGGGTGACCTCCGCCTGCCGGACGCCCGGGTGGCCGGCCAGGGTGTAGCGGACGCGGTACGTCGTGGTGTCCGGCGGCGGGGGCGGTCCGGGGTCGCGCACGGTGCGTTCACCTCCGTTCGCCGTCCATTGTCCGCCGGTCGGCGGCAGGTGGCCGATCGGGACGAACCCGGGCAGAGTGGAATTCTCCGGGGCCGGCTCCGGGCAGGCTCCGGGAAGGAGCGACCCCATGCAGACCACCTGGAAGGGGACGATCAGCTTCGGCCTGGTCTCCATCCCCGTCCACCTGTACTCCGCCACCAAGGAGCACGACGTCCCCCTGCACCAGGTGCACGCCAAGGACGGCGGCCGGGTGCGGATGAAGCGGTACTGCGAGGAGGAGGAGAAGGAGGTCCCGTACGCGGAGATCGCCAAGGGCTACGAGTCCCCGGACGGCCGGACGGTCACGCTCACCGACGAGGACCTCGCCGACCTCCCGCTGCCCAGCAAGAAGATCATCGACGTGCTGGCCTTCGTCGACGAGGGCGAGATCGACCCGCTGATGTTCTCCAAGGCCTACTACGTCGGCGTCGCCGACAAGGCCGCCTCGAAGCCCTACGCGCTGCTGCGCGACGCGCTGGTGGAGTCCGGGCAGATCGCCGTCACCAAGATCGCGCTGCGCAGCCGGGAGTCGCCGGCCGTGCTCCGGGTGCACGACGGCACGCTGGTGCTCCAGACCTGCATCTGGCCCGACGAGGTCCGTCCGGCGGCCGGGATCGCGCCCGAGGAGGACGTGACCGTGCGGCCGCAGGAGCTGCGGATGGCGCGTTCGCTGATGGAGACCCTCTCCGAGGACTTCGACCTGGAGCAGCTCCACGACGACTACCAGCAGGCGCTGCAGCAGGTGATCGAGGCGCGGTTGCAGGGCGTCGAGGTCCCGCACGAGGAGGAGGCGGGGGAGGCGCCGGACAACGTGATCGACCTGATGGAGGCGCTGCGCAGCAGTCTGCGGCGGGCCAAGGACGCCCGTCCGGAGCGGTCCCGGGCCGAGGAGACGGAGGCCGACGAGGCGGAGGCGGGGGAGCCGGCCGAGGAGCGGCCGCCGCCGCGCAAGCGTGCCGCCGCGAAGAAGACGACGGCCACGAAGACGACGGCCACGAAACCGTCGGCCGCCACCAGCAAGAAGTCCACGGCCGCCAAGAAGTCCGCCACGGCGCCGAAGTCCGCGACCGAGAAGAAGAGCACGGCCGCGACGAAGCGGACGGCGGCAACGAAGAGCACGACCGCGAAGAAGAGCACGACCACCACCACGACCCGGAAGCCCGCCACTCCCCGGAAGGCCTCGTGACCTCCCCCCTCACCCCCGGAGGCGATTCCCGATGGACCTGATCACGTACAAGGCGCAGGACACCGGCCCCGAAGCGCCCGCCCACCCGAGCCCGGCGCACCGGGCCTGGCACTGGCTGTGCAGTCTCACCCCGACGGCCGTGGTCTTCCTGGTCGGCCTGTCGATCGGCCTGGGCGCCATCGGCACCCAGGCCTCGCTGACCTGGCTGATCATTTTCAGCATCGTCTGGGGCGTGACCGTGCTGGCGCTGGTCGGCGTCATCGCCCGGTGGGCCACGCCCGGCCGGGGCCGCCACCGGATGGCCACCTGACCGTCCCGCGACGACCGTCCCGCGAGGGGTTCCGGTCCCCGAGCCGCGGCCCGGGGACCGGAACCCCTCGCGGGCTCAGCCCTTGAAGAGGTTGTGGCCGACGTCGGAGGGCACGAGCTCCTTGACCGGCGTGCTGCTGTCGTCGGGCACCCGCGCGCCGGGCACCGGTTCGTCGCTCTCGCGGTGCAGCAGCACCACCCCGTTCTCGCCCCAGACCTGCCGGTAGCCGTGGGCCAGCAGCAGCTCGATCCGGTCGGCCTGCTCGGCCGAGGTCTGGAACGGGAAGGTCCGGGTGTCGGAGCGGATCAGCACGTAGTCGCGTCCGCGCGGCACGCCGTCGACCAGGACCACGTCGGTGCGGCCGACCAGTCGCGGCACCACCTGGTTGTCGGCCTCGACCAGGGCGCCGTCCGGGATCTGCGCGGCGCCCCGGACCAGGGCCGCGTTGCTCGCCGAGGGGCGCCAGAAGGCCGGGGTGAGCAGGCTGACCCCGCCCAGCGCCAGGCTGCTGACCAGGGAGATCGCGACCACCGCGATGCCCAGGCCGAGGCCGGTGCGCCGGTGGAGCCCGCCCCGGGCGTGCAGGCGGCCGAGCGCCTCCAGGGTCGCGGTGAGCAGCACCGGCCACAGGAAGGCGTCGTAGTGGTGGGCGATCGACCAGTGGTTGGGGTTGTCCGACAGGACGCGTTCGGCGAGCAGCGGCAGCAGGCAGAGCGTGGTGGCGGAGCGCAGCGGCAGCAGCAGCAGGGTGCCGAACAGCCAGAGCACCAGCAGCGGCTTGACGGTGGCGTTGGTGGCGACCTGGACGAGCAGCAGGGGGTCGCCGAGCACATTGCCGAACGCCGTCCCGGCGTCCGGGCCGAGCGGGCCGTACACCCAGTAGTAGTCGGGCTGGCCGCCCATGGCGGGGATGAGCACGACGATGGCGAGCGCGGAGGCCAGCGGGCCGCCGATCAGCAGGCCCGCGCCGTAGGCGAGGGTGCGGCGGTCCCCGGCCCGTTCGCCCTGCCGGTCGCCGCGCGGGCGGCCGCGCCAGAGCAGGACCAGGCCGTACGTGCCGACCAGCAGCCCGAGGTCCTCCTTGGTGAGGCAGAGCAGGGCGGCGGCGAGGGCGGCGGTGCCGTAGCGGCGGGCCAGGCCGCGTTCGAGCATCAGCAGGGTGAGCGGGACGGCGAAGGCGACCTCGTGGAAGCCGCCGCGGCCGGCGGCGAGCAGGGGCCAGCCGAGGCCGTAGACGAGGCCGGCCAGGTCGGCGGCCAGACGTGCGGTCCGCAGTCCCGCGGGGTCGGTCCCGGCCGGGTCACCGGCCTTCGGGTCCCCGTCGCCGGCCCCGGTGCCGTCGGCCGCGGCGCCGGCGGTCGGCGGGGTGAAGCAGCGCACCGCGATCCGGCGGACCAGCGGGACGCCGGCGGCGAGCAGCAGTGCCTGGCCGAGGATCAGGGTGCGGGGGTCCTCCCAGATCCAGTAGAGCGGGGCGAGCGCGGCCAGGATCGGCGAGAAGTGGTCGCCCAGCAGGGAGAAGGCGGGCGGGAACTCGTGGTGGTAGCTCTTGACCGGCGAGATCGGCAGCTCTAAGTGCGCGTAGCCGGCCACACCCTGGTGGAAGATGCCGAGGTCGAAGCCGCCCAGCAGGACCGCCGACCACTGCTGGAGCCCGCAGGCCGCGACGACGGCGAAGCAGAGCAGCGTCAGCGCGGCGGTCCGGCGGCCGGAGAGCGCGGCGGCGCCGGGTGCGGGCGGGCGCGTGGTGCGCGGCAGCAGCGGACGGTTCGGGCGGGTGGACGGGCTGAGCCCGGTTTCGACTGGCACGGGATCCCTGGGGTGGTCGGAGACGGGGGCGAGGGTCGCTGTTCGGGCGGGCCGCGGTGCGGCGGGGCGCCGGATCAGCCGCTCCCGGGGCTGGGGGGCGCCGGTGCGTCGGCCGCCGCCGGGGCGACGGCGCCGGGTGCCCGCCGCAGCAGGGTGATGCCGTGGTCGCTGCGTACCACCTGGTAGCCGCTGCTCTTCACGGTGGCGAGCTCCTGCCGCTCGCGGTCCGGCGCCATCGGCCAGCCCATCGGCTGCCCCTCGTCGACCACGATCCATTCGGCCGTCGACCAGTTCTGCGGCCAGCCGAACACGATGACCTCGCAGCGGTTGGTGAGCTGCGGCACCAGCCGGTTCGACGCGGCGACCCGGGCGTCGTCGGGGACGGTGGCGAGCACCGAGCGGGCGGCCTCGACCCGGGCCGGGGTCCGCCAGAGTTCGGTGGAGAAGAGCTGCCCGAACGCGAAGCCCGGCAGCAGGGCCAGGGTGACCGTCAGACTGACCGGCAGGGCCGCGCGGGCGATCCAGCGGGGCAGCAGCCCCTGCCAGGTGCGGGCCTTGACCAGCACGTCCACGAAGGCGGCGAAGACGATCGGCATCAGTACGGCGCTGTAGTGGTAACTGGTGCCCCAGTAGGCCGGGTTGTTGGACAGCAGCCGCCAGCCGAGGGTGGGCAGGGCGACGATCATCAGCGGGGAGCGGGCGGCCAGCAGCACGGTCGGTGCCAGCAGCAGCAGGACGGTGGTGACCTTCTCGCCCGGGGTGATCAGGTCGAGCGGCAGGGTGAGCAGGTTCCGCCCGCCGGAGCCGCCGCTCAGGTTGTCCCAGTACGCGAAGCTGCCGCCCGGGCTCATCGCCGGGAGCAGCACCAGGAGTTCCAGCAGCGAGGAGCCGACGCCGAAGAGGATGCCGGCCACGCCGACGCGCCGGTCGCCGCGCCACAGGATGTAGGCGCCGACGGCGGCCACGGTGATGCCGAGGTCCTCCTTGACCAGGACCAGCGGCGCGGCCCAGGCGAGGGCGGCGATCCAGCGCCGTTCGCCGAGTGCGACGACGGAGAAGGCGATCAGCGGGACGGCGAAGGTGATCTCGTGGAAGTCGAAGCCGAGGGCGGAGGCGAGCCCCCAGGAGAACCCGTAGCCGAGGCCGGTGACTCCGGCGGCGAGCGGTCCGAGCTCGCGCAGCGCCCAGCGGGTGATCGGGACGGCGGCGACGGCGACCAGGGCCGACTGGGCCAGCAGCAGGACCTTCGCGGAGGGCCAGAGCCAGTAGAACGGGGCGAGGGCGGCGAGGGCGGGCGAGAAGTGGTCGCCCAGCAGGTTGAAGCCGGGGCCCTTGAGCTCGACGATCGGGCCTCGGCCCTCGGCGTAGCCGCGCACACCCTGCTCGAAGATCCCGAGGTCGTATCCGCTGGTGAGCAGGAGTTCATGACGGCGAATGGTGAAGAACGAATAGACCAGGAACAGGGTGAGGGCGACCGCCCAGGGGATGAATCGCACCCGCCGATCGGCGGGGGACGTTACGCTCGACGGTTCGTCACCCTCCGTCCTGCGTTGAAGTGCTGATGTGAGTGTACTAATTGTCACTGAACATCCCCGTCGTTCCGGGTGCGAGTGGTCTGCGGCCGATCTGTGGCCGATTCTTGTTCGACGCCTCGGGGTGGCGGGCGGGTTCAGCCACGGGCGAACGCCGCCGGGCGTGTCGGCCCCCGGGCGGGCACCGTAGCATGGAGAAGCCCTCCCCGGCGATTGAGGCGCCGGGGAGGGCACTCATATCCTGCCTGATCGTCAGATCATCATGCTGTACTGATGATCGTGGATCTGACTGGTATTCACTTCCACTGCTGGTACGAGCCGCCGTTGCCGCTCAGGGCGTAGACGTCGCCGTTCCCGTTGCTGTCCAGGTAGAGGCCGGTCGCGAGGTTCCGGTAGGTGTGCCCGTAGGGGCCGTTGCCCCGGACCCACTTCTGGTAGCTGCCGCCGTTGCAGTTCAGCGTGTAGACGTTGCCGTTGCCGTTGGAGTCGAGGCAGAAACCGGTGGCCTTGTTGCGCAGGGTGAAGGTGGAGCCGCCCAGGTCGCTGGAGTACCAGCGCTGGTAGGAGCCGCCGTTGCCGGGGAGGGTGTACACGTTGCCGTTGCCGTTGCTGTCCAGGTAGCGGCTGGTGGCGACGTTCTGGAGGGTGATCTCGCTGGTGGCGGCGCTCGCCTGGCCGGCGGCCAGAACGGTCGCGCCGCCGGCCAGGACGGCGGTCGAGGCGACGAGGGCGACGGTGCGCTGGAGGAGATTCATCGCATTTCCTTCCCGTGGTGACCGGCCCTCCGGCCGGTCGTTACGGAACTTATCCGGGAATGCGCCGGTGACGGTACGACGACCGGTTCGGCCCGACCTTCTTCGGCCACGGTGAGTTATATCGTCAAAATGCTCTGAATATTAGAGCAATAATTCACGCCTGTTTGTCAACGAAGGGGTTTCTGTGGAGGGTCCGTCCGGGCCGTGTGAAGGCCGGCGGGTTCCCTTTCGGGCGACGGGCCCGGGGCAAGCAGGCAAAACGGGCAATCGACCGTGCCCGAACTTGGCCGGATCCGGCCGGGGCGCACGGCCCCGGCCGGGGGCGCGGAGGCGCACAGGTCGCGCGGGGGAGCGGACTCAGGCGATCCACACCGTGGTGACGTTGCAGAACTCCTTGATGCCGTGGCCCGACAGCTCGCGGCCGAAACCGGAACGCTTGACGCCGCCGAACGGCAGCGCCGGGTGGGAGGCGGTCATGCCGTTGAAGAACACCCCGCCCGCCTGGATGTCCCGGACGAACCGCTCCTGCTCCGCCGGGTCCTCGGTCCAGACGTTGGAGCTGAGCCCGAACGGGGTGTCGTTGGCCAGCGCCACCGCCTCGTCCAGGTCGGCCACTCGGTAGACCGTGGCCACCGGGCCGAAGGTCTCCTCCTGGTGGATCCGCATCCGCGGCGTGATGCCGGTCAGCACCGTCGGCTCGTAGAACCAGCCCGCGTCCAGGCTCTCTGGCCGCCGCCCGCCGCACTCCACCCGGGCCCCGTGCGCCCGGGCGTCCTCGACCAGCTCGGCGATCTCGTCCCGGCCCTGCCGGCTGGCCAATGGGCCGACCTGGGTCGCCTCGTCCATCGGGTCGCCGACCCGCAGCGCCGCCATGGCGGCGGTGAACGCGGCGGTGAACCGGTCGTAGACGTCGGTGTGCACGATGAACCGCTTGGCGGCGATGCAGGACTGCCCGTTGTTCTGCGCCCGCGCGGTGACGGCGGTGGCTGCGGCGGCGTCCGGGTCCGCGCTCGGCATCACCACGAACGGGTCGCTGCCGCCCAGCTCCAGCACCGCCTTCTTCACCTCGTCGGCCGCCGCGGCCGCGACCGCCCGCCCGGCCGGCTCGCTGCCGGTCAGCGTCACCGCGGCCACCCGGGGATCGCGGACCACCGCCTCCACCGCCGCCGAGCCGATCAGCAGCGTCTGGAAGCAGCCCTCCGGGAAGCCGGCCCGCCGGAACAGCTCCTCCAGCGCCACCGCCGTGCGCGGCACGTTGGACGCGTGCTTGAGCAGCCCGACGTTGCCCGCCATCAGCGCGGGCGCGGCGAACCGCACCACCTGCCAGAACGGGAAGTTCCACGGCATCACCGCCAGGACCGCGCCCAGCGGCCGGTAGCGCACATAGGCGCGGGCCGCCCCGGCGTCGGCCACGTCGGCCGGCTCCGGGTGCTCGTCGGCGAGCAGCGCCTCGGCGTTCTCGGCGTACCAGCGCATCGCCTTGGCGCACTTGGCGGCCTCGGCGCGGGCGGCGGCGATCGGCTTGCCCATCTCCTCGGTCATGGTCCGGGCGAGGGTCTCGCGGTCCTCGTCGAGCAGCTCGGCGGCGCGGCGCAGCAGCCCGGCGCGCTGGGCGAAGGAGGTGGTGCGGTAGGTGCGGAAGGCCTCCTCGGCGCGGGCCAGCCGTTGTTCCAGGCCGGCCGCGTCCAGCGGCTCGAAGGTCTCCAGGGTCTCGCCGGTCGCCGGGTTCACGCTTGCGATGGGCATCGGGGCCCCTCCCAGGGGTGCGCGGGGGTGGAGGTGTCGGTCCTCCCACCCTGGCCCACCGCCCGCGCCCCGGGTACCACCCCCGCCCGGCGTGTCCCGGCGGACGGCCCCGGCGCGGGCGGTCGGCCCGGCGGCCCCGGCCTACTCCGGCAGCGCCTCCGCCCGGGCCGCCGCGTCGCGGGCCCGGGCGCCGGCCCTGGTCCGCCCGGCGGTGATCAGGCGGTTGGGGAAGCGGTGCAGGTACTCGGCCTCCAGCTGGCCGGTGCGCAGGGTGTGCCGCTTCAGGGCGTCCTCCGACCCGTACAGGAAGGTCTCGTGCCTGGTCCGGTGCAGCTGCTCCAGCTCGTGCAGCAGCGTGTCGTTGCCCAGGGCGTGCGGGGAGATGCCCTCGGGCCTGGCGTGCGCGGTGTCGGGGTGCGCCATGTCCACTCCTCCTCGGACGGGAAACCCCCCGAGTACCCGTTGCCCCGTCGGCCCCACCGGTACACCTGTTCGATGGTGGTGGGGTCGTGCCAGGTCTGCGGAAACGTAGGATGAAACCTTCGTATCCGCACCGAAACCACCGGACAGGCGTCGATGGCAATTCCCAAGGCCGAACTCCACCTGCACATCGAAGGCACTCTGGAGCCCGAGCTGGCGTTCGCGCTCGCCCGGCGCAACGGCGTGGAGCTGCCGTTCGCGGACGCCGAGGAGCTGCGGCGGGCGTACGCGTTCGGCGACCTGCAGTCCTTCCTCGACCTGTACTACGCGCTGATGTCGGTGCTGCGGACCGAGGAGGACTTCGAGGAGCTGGCCGAGGCGTACCTGGCGCGGGCGGCGGCGCAGGGGGTGCGGCACGCGGAGATCTTCTTCGACCCGCAGGCGCACACCGCGCGCGGGGTTCCGCTGCCGGTCGTCGTGGACGGGCTCGGGCGGGCGCTGGACCGGGCCGAGCAGCGGCACGGCATCAGCACCCGGCTGATCATGTGCTTCCTGCGGGACGAGTCGGCCGAGTCGGCTCTGGAGACCTTCGAGGCCGCCCGACCGTGGTTCGGCGGGCGGATCACCGGCGTCGGCCTGGACTCCGCCGAGGTCGGCCACCCGCCGGCCAAGTTCCGCGAGGTCTACCGGAGGGCCGCCGAGGCCGGGCTGCACCGGGTCGCGCACGCCGGGGAGGAGGGCCCCGCCTCGTACATCACCGAGGCGCTGGACGTGCTCGGGGTGGAGCGGATCGACCACGGGCTGCGCTGCCTGGAGGACCCGGCCCTGGTCGAGCGGCTGGTCCGGGAGCGGATCCCGCTCACCCTCTGCCCGCTCTCCAACGTGCGGCTGCGCTGCGTCGACACGCTGGCCGACCACCCGCTGCCCGCGATCCTCGCGGCCGGCCTGCTGGCCACCGTCAACTCCGACGACCCGGCCTACTTCGGCGGCTACGTCGGCGACAACTTCGACGCCCTCGCCGAGGCGCTCGGCCTGGACCAGGACACCCTGCGCCTGCTCGCCGCCAACTCCTTCCGGGCGTCCTTCCTGCCCGAGGAGCGCCGCGCTGCCCTGCTGGCCGAGGTCGATGCCTACGAGTTCGGCACCGCCTGAGACGGCCGCGGGAGCGAGCGCCCGGCGGCCGCCGGGCGCTCGCGTGGATCAGTGCGCGTTGGTGTACATGTACGCGCCGGTGTCGTAGTTGTAGGCGGCGAGCTTGATCAGGACGCCGCGGTCGGACCTGGACCTGGTCTCGATGTAGCAGTAGCCCTGCGTCAGGTAGAGGTCCGCGGGGATGCCCTCCCACGTCCAGCCACCGCTGCCGTTGGACGTCAGGATCCAGACGTTCTGACCGCAGTTGCCCCAGAAGTCGATGTAGGCGACGTCGTGCCCACCGGTGTCCGCGCCGTTGTGGATCGACAGCGTGGCGTGCGTGCCGGTGGCGTCCACCTGGTCGCACCAGTAGTAGCGGCTGTCGGAGCACGGGACGCGGACGCCGGGGGACGCCGCCGTCGCGGTGGGCGCGGCGGCGACGGGCCTGGCGGCGGCGGGTGTTGCGGCGACGACGGGCAGGGCCAGCAGGCCCAGGGCCGCCACGGCGGGACGGAGCTTCTTGCCGGTCATGGGCGATCCTCTTCTCTCGCACGAGCGCCTTCCTCAGGGCGGAGGGCGCTCACGGGTGGTGCCGGAGAAGCGGCGGCTCGCGCGGCCGCCACCGGATCGCCGGTGGCGGCAGGGGGCAGCGACGCGTCGGTGCCGGACGGCCGGCGCCTCGGGGCGCCGCCGGCTCCGTGGGGGGCGAGGATGCCGAGCCGTGGGGTCGTGCGGTCTTCCGTCCCGAGCGTAGGGCGCCCGGACCGACGCGGGCTTGTAGGAATCCGCAGGTCCGCTCCGGGTGGCCGGCGACGGCCCGGAGCGGACAAGCCGACGGCCCCCACCCGGGGAACCGCGGGTGGGGGCCGTCGGGGAGGCCCGGTCAGAGCAGGGTCGACCAGTAGTACCAGAAGCGGTTCAGGATCAGCAGGGCGATCACCGCGTACCAGAGGGCCGGGACGACCCAGTGGTAGCGGGCGGCCTCGCGGACGGCCGGGCGCAGGGAGCGGGGGACGGGGACGACGCCGGTGCGCAGGTTGTGCAGGGTGGTGTACCAGAACAGCGGGATCATCGCCGTCCACACCACCATGCAGAACGGGCAGAGCGCGCCGATCCGGTACAGCGCCTGGTACATCAGCCAGGTCACGAAGCCGATCCCGAAAACGGTGCCGGCCTGGAGGCCCAGCCAGAACCAGCGCCGGTAGGTGGCGCCGGCCAGCAGTCCGGCGCCGATCGTGATCACCACGGCGAAGCCGACCAGGCCGAGCAGCGAGTTGGGGAAGCCGAAGGCCTCGGCCTGGTCGCTGCGCATGATCGAGCCGCAGCTGATGATCGGATTGATGTTGCAGTTCGGGACGTAGGACGGGTCCTTCAGCAGCCGGATCTTGTCCAGGGTGAGGACCGCCGAGGCGAACAGCCCGAGCGCGCCGCCGATCACCAGCAGCAGGGCGAACGGGCGGCTCGCGCCGTACCCGGGGCGGGTGCCGACGGGAGCGGGGGCGGGGGCCGTCATCCGGTCACCTGCTTGACCATCGTGGTGAACTGCTCGGGCGAGACGGCCTTGCCGCCGGAGAACACGTCGAGCTTCTTGCCGTCCAGGCGGACGGTCGGGGTACCGGTGACGCCGCTCTTGTCGAAGGCCTTGTTCACCTGGCCGGCCCAGGGCAGGTAGGTGCCCTCGCGGACCGCCTTGACGAAGCCGTCGGTCTTCAGGCCCGGCACCTTGTCGGCCAGGTCGAGCAGGTGGTTGACGTCGGCGAAGGCGTCGTCGCGCTCGTCCGGCTGGTTGGCGTAGAGCACGTCGTGGAACTGCTTGAACTTGTCCACGCCCTCGTTCAGCGCCGCGCCGGCGGCGGCCAGCGCGGTGCGCGAGCCCTTGCCGCCGAGGCCCTGGTCGAGGAAGGTCGCCAGGTGGTACTCGATCTTGTAGCTGCCCGCGTCGGCGAGCTGCTGGACGGTCGGGCCGGTGGTGGTCTCCAGCTGCTCGCAGAACGGGCAGCGGAAGTCCTCGTAGACCTCCAGCGTGTGCGGGGCGTCCGCCTTGCCGTAGGTGACCACGGTGCCGTCCGCGCCGCTCGCGTTCGCCGGCACGACCAGCGGGCCCGAGATGTCGGCGGAACCGGAGCCGCCGCCGGAGCCGGTCGAGCCGCCGACGGCGAAGGCGACGCCCGCGGCGAGGGCCAGCAGGACGGCGGAGGCGGTGCCGACCACCGCCCGGCGGCGGATCCGGGCCGAGCGCTCGGCCTGCTCGCGCTCCCGGCGCATCTGCTCGGTGGCGGCCCGGCGGGCGGCCTTCCGGTCGCCGGGCGTGGTGCTCTTCTTGGGGGAGGTGCTCATGGTGGAGGTCGTCCTGGTGCTCGTGGCGGGGCGTGCGGGCGCGTCGGGCGCACGGCCGGCCGGGACCGGGGGACCGGGAGGGTCCGCGGGTCGCCTAGCGGGCGGGCGCCGGCAGCCGCGCGGGCGGGCCGCGCCGGACGGCGGGCCGGAGCCGGACGGACTCGGCGGGGACCAGCACCCGGCTGGCCCGGGGGAACGGCACCCGCGCCACCGGACGGGCCGGCAGCGGTGCGGTGAGCAGCGTCAGCCAGTGGCCGGCCGCGGCGGGGAAGCGCCGGGCGAAGTCGCCCAGGATCCGCGCCGTGCGGGCCAGCCCGGACAGCGCGGCGTCGGCGCTGCGCAGCCAGTAGGCGGCGGCCAGCGCCAGCGCGGTGTGCAGGAGCAGCAGCAGGGCGAGCCCGACCGGCCGGGAGAGGCCGTGGCCGAGCAGGAGGCCGCCGAGCGAGCCGCCGCCGCACAGCAGCGGTTCGAGGCCCCGGGCGGTGCCGGGCGGCAGCGAGGGGCAGGTCGACTGGGCGAGGTCGAACAGGGCGCTCAGGCCCAGTTCCAGCGGCAGGAAGACCGCCGCGACGACCCGGTAGCCGCGCTCGCGGCCGGACAGTGCGAAGGCCACCGCGAAGACGGCGGCCCCGGCCACCGCCAGCGTGCCCAGCGGCAGCGGGCGGTCGGTGACCAGCACCTGGCCGAGCCCGGCGAGCAGCACGAGCAGCGCGGCGAAGACCGCCGCGCGCAGCGTCCTGGTGTCCCGGGCACAGTTCATGAGTCCCGAGTGTGCCACAGGTTGAAAGTCGGACGACTGGCTGCGGGGTCCGCTGTGAAGATCCTCACCACCGGTCCTGAGCTGCGCTTATATGCCGTTTACGGTGACCGTGCCGGGGGCCTCGACGACCGGCTCGGGCGGTTCCGCGGCGGCCGCGACCCGGGCCTCGACCAGCTCCCGGAACGCCTCCAGGTCGGTCCGGACGGTCCGCTCGATCGCCCCGGCCAGCGCGAAGCCGCCGGGCCCGCCGAACGCCTCCCGGAGCGCCCCCGGGTCGTACTCGACCCGGACCTGCACCCGGGTGTGCGCCGCGTCGAGCGGGCGCAGCGCGAAGGCGCCGTGCAGCTCCGGACCGTCCAGGGTGCGCCAGGCCATCACCCGGCCGCGGCCCCGGTCGGTGATCTCGGTCTCGACGTCCCGTTCGGCGCCGGCGATCTCCACCCCGAGATGGGCCAGGTTGCGGCCGTGCGGCTGGGCGGTGCGGACGCCGTCGACGAAGCGCGGGTACTCGTGGACGCGGTGCAGCTGCTCCCAGGCCGCCAGGACGGGGGCGTCGATGTCGATCTGCTCCTCCAGCGTGCTCATGGCCGGCCGGACCTCCTCGGGTTGGCGCGCGGGCCGCCCCTCCAGACTGCGCCGCGGGGCCGCCCCGGGCAAAGCAGCGGGCGGCGGAGGAGGCGAACGGCGGGCGGCCGGGCGAGACTGGGCACATGCCGGAGCTGCCCGAGGTCGAGGCCCTGACCGCCTTCCTGTCCGAACGGCTGACCGGGCGGGTGGTCGCCGAGGTGCGGCCGGTGGCGATCAGCGCGCTCAAGACCTACGACCCGCCGGTGACGGCGCTGGCCGGTCGGACGGTCGGCCCGGTGGTCCGGCACGGGAAGTTCCTGGACATCGGGTTCGTGGCCACCGGGGCGGCGGACACCGGGGCGGCGGACACCGGGGCGGCGGACACCGGGTCGGCGGCCACCGGGGCGGCGGACACCGGGTCGGACGGGCTGCACCTGGTGGTCCACCTGGCCAGGGCGGGCTGGCTGCGCTGGCGGGAGCAGCTGCCGACGGAGCCGCCGAAGCCGGGCGGGCGCAACCCGCTGGCGCTGCGGGTGCGGCTGGAGGGCCCGGACGGGGACGGCTTCGACCTCACCGAGGCGGGCACCAAGAAGGGGCTCGCGGTGTACGTGGTGCGGGAGGCCGAGGAGGTCCCGGGGGTGGCCAGGCTGGGCCCGGACCCGTTCGACCCGGACTTCGACCTGGCGCGCTTCCGGGCGCTGCTGGCCGGTGAGCGCCGCCGGATCAAGGGAGTGCTGCGGGACCAGACGGTGCTGGCCGGGGTGGGCAACGCCTACTCGGACGAGGTGCTGCACGTGGCGCGGATGTCCCCGTACAAGCTGGCGGCCGATCTGTCGGAGGAGGAGTCGGCGCGGCTGTTCGAGGCGCTCGGCTCGACCCTGCGGGAGGCGGTGGAGCGTTCGCGCGGACTGGCGGCGGGGGAGCTGAAGGCGGAGAAGAAGCTGGGCCTGCGGGTGCACGGGCGGACCGGGCAGCCCTGTCCGGTGTGCGGGGACACCGTGCGGGAGGTGTCGTTCGCGGACTCCTCGCTGCAGTACTGCCCGACCTGCCAGACCGGGGGGAAGCCGCTCGCGGACCGGCGGCTCTCCCGGCTGCTGAAGTAGCGCGGCCGCCGGAGCGGTGCGGCGGCCGGAGCGGCGCACGCCGACGGCCGGCCCCGTTCCGTGTCGGGAGGCGGGGCCGGCGGGACGCCGAGGACGGGCTACGGCTTGCGGGCGAGGCCGCCCCAGTAGTACGCCGCGTACGGGTCGGCCGGCTGCTCGCCGTCCGGGTTCCAGGCCATCACCGGGGCGACGCCGGGCTCGATCAGCTCCCAGCCGTCGAAGAACCGGGTGACCTCCTCCTTGCTGCGCGGCACCAGGGTCATCCCGGCGGCGCGGGCGGAGGCGGTCACCTGGGCGACGGCGGCCTCGTTGAAGTCCTGGGTGGGGTGGGTGAGCGCCAGGTAGCTGCCGGAGGGGAGGGCGTCGCGCAGCGCGGCGACCTTGCCCCACGGGTCGTCCTCGTCGGCGATCAGCATCAGCACGGCGATCATCAGCATGCCGACCGGCTGGTCGAGGTCCAGCGTCGTGTTGAGGGCCGGGTCGGCCAGCAGCTCGGCGGGCTTGCCCAGGTCGGCGTGGATGTAGGTGGTGCGGCTGGCCGGGGTGGAGACCATCAGCGCGCGGGCGTGGGCCAGCACGATCGGGTCGTTGTCCACGTAGACGACCCGGGTGCCGGTGCTGACCGACTCGGCGATCTCGTGGGTGTTCGGCGAGGTGGGGATGCCGGTGCCGAGGTCGAGGAACTGGCGGATGCCGTAGCGCTCGGCGAGGTGGCGCACGGCGCGCTTCTGGAAGCCCCGGTTCTCCTTGGCCTGCGCCTTCATGGTGGGCACGGCCTGCTCGATGGCCTGGCCCATCGCGCGGTCGGGCGGGAAGTTGGTCTTCCCGCCCAGCCAGTAGTCGTAGACGCGGGCGGAGTGCGGGGTGCTGGTGTCGACCCCGTACTTCTCCCACTGGCTGAGTTCGGCGGCATCGTTCTCGGACCGGTCGGCGAAGTCCTGACTCGTCGTCATGGCCACGTCCTTTTAAGACAGATCATCACACTGGGAGAGGTCAGATTAGCGGGCCCGGCGGGGATCCGGTCACGGGGTGGGCGAACAGCCGGTGCACAGGGCCCGCCTTGGGCCGTTGGGGTGGTGATCGGACCCGTCGGGGCGGCCGCTGGGAGACGGGCCGATGAACGGGGGACAGATTGTTCATGCTGTCTGATCGTCAGATTACTTCGCGAAGGTTGCTGCTGGTCGCGGCGGGGATGTCGCTGCTCGGGGTCGCCGGGTGCGGCCGGGCCGAGGAGGTGGCGAGGGCCGCCGCCGCGGCCCGTTCGGCGGGTCCGGACCCGCTCCCGGGGGAGCCGTCCGCCGACGGGCCGCCCACGACTCCGGCCGCCGAGCCGTCCGCCCAGTCGACCGTCGGGCCGTCCGCGGCCCCGTCCGCCGCCCCCGCCGCGCCGTCCGCCGCCGCGCCCGCCTCCGCCCCCTCGCCCACCGCCGCCGCACCGTCCGCGCCCCCGGCCGGGGCGGCGCCCGCGCGGGCGCTGACGGAGGCCGAGAGCCGCCCGGTGTACGAGCTCGACGCCGACCGGCGGGTGGTGGCGCTCACCATCGACGACGGCCCCGACCCCCGGCACACCCCGACCGTGCTGGCCCTGCTGGAGCAGCACGGCATCCGGGCCACCTTCTTCCTGATCGGCGAGAACGCCGTCGAGCACCCCGACCTGGTCCGGGAGATCGCCGCCCGGGGCCACCACATCGCCAACCACACCTGGACCCACCCCGACCTGCGCCACCTCTCCGAGGCCAAGGTCCGCGAGGAGCTGGAGCGCACCTCCGAGCTGCTGCACCGGACCACCGGCAAGGCGCCGACCTGGTTCCGGGCGCCCGGTGGCGACTGGTCCCCGGCCTCGCTGAAGGTCAGCGCGGAGCTCGGTATGCGCCCGATGGCCTGGTCGGTCGACCCCCGGGACTGGGCCCGCCCGGGGACGGTCGTGATCACCGACCGGATCCTCAAGGACGTCCGGCCCGGCGCGATCGTGCTCAACCACGACGGCGGCGGGGACCGTTCGCAGACGGTGGCGGCGCTGAAGGCGTACCTGCCGGTGCTGATCGACTCCGGCTACCACTTCACCGCCCCGCCCGGCTGATGTCCTGAGCACAGGGGGCCGGAGTCGAAAAGGTCGCGCAAATAGCGGATAAACCACCCGAAAGGATGGATTAGCAGAATCGTTTCCCCAATTTTGGGGCCCTTAGGGTGATACCGCACTATTCCCCCGGTGCCGTCGAGTACCGCCCGAAAGGTCCCCCGTCATGCGTCTCCGCAACACCCTGCTCGCCGCCACGAGCGCGATCGGCCTCGTCCTCGCCGTCCCGGTCTCCGCCAACGCCGCCGACGGCGTGTTCCGCTACACCTACCGGGCCGACGGCTCCGAACACCGCGGCGAACTGGTCGACCCCAAGGCCGAGGAGTGCGTCGACGTCAAGGGAGCCACCGACCAGGACGCCGCCTACGCACCCGTCAACCGCACCAACGGGAGCGCCGTCGCCTTCCTGGACTTCGGCTGCGTCGGGGACGTCTACCGGGTGCTGGACCCGGGCGCCTCGGCCGGTCGGCGGCTGCACTTCCGCTCGGTGCTGTTCTCCTGAGGCCGCCGACTTCGGCGAAATGCGGGACAGTTCGGCGATTGGTTGAGACCATTCCGGTGAAACGACACCGGGAGCGTCCGTGCCGAGAGGAATCGCCGGGCTGTCCGCCCGGACCCGCGTACTTCTGACCGTCCTCTGCGTCCTCGCCCTGACCGCCGTCGGCCTCGGCCTCCAGCGCGTGCTCGGGTCGTCCCACGACGCCACCGCCGCCCGGCCCGTCCCCGCCGGACCGCGCACCGCCGACCGGATCGTCCCGGTGCCGCTCTCCGTCACCCCCGGCAGCGGCCCCGGCTACCGGCTCACCGACCGCACCGTGATCCGGACCGCCCCGGCGGCGGAGGCGGTGGAACGGCAGGCCGGGGAGGTGCGGGGGATCGCCGAGCGGCTCGCCGAGGCGCTGCGCCGCCCCACCGGACTGCCCCTCCCGGTGGTGGAGCCCAGCGCGGGCGACGGCATCGCCCTGGCACTCGACCCCGCGCTCCCCGGGGCCACCGGCACCGAGGGCTACCGGCTGACCGCCGACGCCGACGGGGTGCGGATCACCGCCCGCAGCCCCGAGGGCCTGTTCCGGGGCACCCAGACGCTCCGGCAGCTGCTGCCGCCGCAGGTCGAGAGCCCGACCCCGGTGGCCGACGGCACCGAGTGGACGCTCGCCCCGGTGACCGTCGAGGACCGCCCGCGCTACGCCTACCGGGGCGCGATGCTCGACGTCGCCCGGCACTTCTTCACCCCGGCCGAGGTCAAGGGCTTCGTCGACCGCCTCGCGCTGTACAAGCTCAACCGCCTGCATCTGCACCTGACCGACGACCAGGGCTGGCGGATCGAGGTCCCGGCCCGGCCCGCGCTGACGGCGGTGGGCGCGACCAGCGAGGTCGGCGGCACCCCCGGCGGGTTCTACACCGCGGCCGACTACCAGGAGATCGTCCGCTACGCGCAGGAGCGCTACCTGACCGTCGTCCCGGAGATCGACCTGCCGGGCCACAGCAACGCGGCCCTGGCCGCCTACCCCGAGCTGGACTGCACGGGCAGCGCCCGCCCCTGGCCGTACACCGGGATCGAGGTCGGCTTCTCCACGCTCTGCCCGACCGGTGACGCGGTGTTCTCCTTCACCCGGGACGTGGTCACGGAGCTGGCCCGGCTCACCCCGGGGCCGTACCTCCACCTCGGTGGCGACGAGGTGAAGGGGATAGCCCCGGCCGAGTACGCGGAGTTCGTCCGGCGGGTCGGCGAGCAGGTGCGCGCGGCCGGGAAGACCCCGGTCGGCTGGAACCAGGCCGCGCCGGGCGGGATCGGGCTGCTGCAGTTCTGGGACGGCCGGGCCGGGCGCGACACCGAACTGCGGGAGGCCGCCGAACGCGGCGCCGAGGTGATCATGTCGCCGTCCGGCCGCAGCTACCTGGACATGAAGTACGAGTCGACCTATCCGCTCGGCCTGGTCTGGGCCGGCACCGTCGAGGTCAGGACCGCGTACGACTGGGACCCGGACACCCTGCTGCCGCTGCGGGCGGGCTCGGTCGTCGGCGTCGAGGCCCCGCTGTGGACCGAGACCCTGGACACCCCCGGCGAGCTCGACCTGATGCTGCTGCCCCGGCTGCCCGCGCTCGCCGAGCTGGGCTGGTCGCCCCGGGACAGCCACGACTGGGGGCGGTTCAAGGGCCGCCTCGCCGAGGAGGGCGCCCGCTGGGAGGCCGCCGGCTACGCCTACGAGCGGCGGCACGAGGTGCCCTGGCCGGCCCGGTAGCGGTCGCCGGTGGCCGCCGCCGGCCGCCGGGGATGGGGGATCGCGCACGAACGGCGTAGCGTGGCCGGGGGAGGGGTTCGCGCAGTCCCGACACGGCGCAGGAGGAACGATGTCCGAACGGGAACCGGACCCGGCGGAGCAGGAGGAGTTCGCGGGTCGCGTACTGCAGGTGCTCAACGACGCCTGCCTGGGATTCATGGCCAGTCTCGGCCACCGGACCGGGCTCTTCGACACCATGGCCGGCCTGCCGCCGTCGACCGTCGAGGACGTGGCCGCCGCGGCCGGACTGGACGCGCGCTACGTCCGGGAGTGGCTGGGCGCGATGGTGGTCGGCGGCTTCGTCGAGTACGAGCCGAAGCAGCGCACCTACCGGCTGCCGCCGGAGCACGCCGCCTCGCTGACCCGGGCGGCCGGGCCGGAGAACCTGGCCGGGATGATGCAGTACCTCGCCCTGTTCGGCGAGGTCGAGGACGGGATCGTCGAAGCCTTCCGCACCGGCGGCGGACTGCCGTACTCGGCCTACCCGCGCTTCCAGGAGCTCCAGGCCGAGGAGAGCGCGGCCGGCTACGACCTGTCGCTGGTGGACGCCGTGGTGCCGCTGGTGCCCGGCCTCGCCGAGCGGCTGCGGGCCGGGATCGACGTGGTGGACATCGGCACCGGGCAGGGCCACGCCGTCAACGTCCTGGCCAGGGCCTTCCCGGCCAGCCGGTTCACCGGGACGGACATCTCCGAGCAGGGCATCGGCGCGGCCAAGGCCGAGGCCGCCGCGCACGGACTGGACAACGCCCGCTTCGAACTCGCCGACTCGGCCGACCTGACCGGCGGGTACGACCTGGTGACCGCCTTCGACGTGGTCCACGACCTGGCCCGCCCCGACCGCACCCTGCGGGCCGTCGCCGGGGTGCTGCGGCCCGAGGGCGTCTTCCTGATGGGCGACATCGCCGCCAGCAGCCTGCTGGAGGACAACATCGACCACCCGCTCGCCCCGGCGCTGTACACCTTCTCGACCTTCTACTGCATGACGGTCTCGCTCGGCGAGGGCGGCGCCGGGCTGGGCACCGTCTGGGGCGAGCAGACCGCGCGCCGGATGCTCGCCGAGGCCGGGTTCGGCTCGGTGGACGTGTCGCGGATCGACGGCGATCCGCTCAACCAGTACTACGTGGCGCGGCTGGCCGTCGCGGCGTAGCGCCCGCCCCGGCCGGGAGCGGCCCGGCGGGGACAGGCCCTGAGGCCCGAGCGAAGGAGGGCGTCGATGACCGGCAACGGCTACGCACACCCCGAGGCACTGGTCGGCACCGAGTGGCTGGCCCGGCACCTCGACGACGGCACGCTCCGCGTGGTCGAGGTGGACGAGGACAACGGCGCCTACGAACGCGGCCACGTGCCCGGCGCGGTCGGCTGGAACTGGGCCACCGATCTGCACAGCCCGGTCGGGCGCGACTACGTGGACCGCGCGGGCGTCGAGCACCTGCTGCGCGCGGCCGGGGTCGAGCAGGACACCACCGTGGTGCTGTACGGCGGCAACAACAACTGGTTCGCCGCCTACGCCTTCTGGCTGCTGCGGCTGCGCGGCTTCGGTCCGGTGCGGCTGCTGGACGGCGGGCGGAAGAAGTGGGAGCTGGAGGGGCGGGAGCTGACCGCGGAGGTGATGGACCACCAGCACAGCCCGTACCGGCTGACCGGGCCCGAGCACCCGGAGGTGCGGGCGATGCGGGACGAGGTCCTGGCGAAGGCGGAGGTCTTCGCCAAGCCCGGTTCGGACGCGGTGCTGGTGGACGTCCGCTCGCCGGCCGAGTACCGGGGCGAGGCGCTGGCCCCGGCGCACCTGCCGCAGGAGCAGGCCCAGGTGCCCGGGCACATCCCGGGCGCCGTCAACATCCCCTGGTCGCAGGCGACCAGGGAGGACGGGACGTTCCGGTCGGCGGAGGAGCTGCGGGAGCTGTACGGCGGGCGGGGCGTCGGGCCGGAGCAGGAGGTGATCGCCTACTGCCGGATCGGGGAGCGCTCGGCGCACACCTGGTTCGCGCTGACCGAGCTGCTCGGCTTCGAGCACGTCAAGAACTACGACGGGTCGTGGACCGAGTACGGCTCGCTGGTCCGGGCGCCGGTGGCGCTGGGCGCCTGACGGGGCGGCAGCCGGCCTGCGGCCGCGGGGGCATGACGCCGGGTCACGACTGGGCCGCCCGGCCATTTCGGCCTGTTTCTTCTCATGAACATTTCATCATTCAGGCGTAGGACCGGGTTCGTTGGGACAAGGATCGATCCGACCAGTTGTCCCAGTGACCCCTGTGGAGGACCCCTGTGCGCAAGAGGCTGATCGTCTCTGCCGCTGCCGGCGCGCTCGCCCTGCTCCTGTCCGTCCCCGCCTCCGCCGCCCAGGCCGGCCCGGGCGCGGCGGGCATCGGCGATCCCTACTACCCGAACGCCGGCAACGGCGGCTACGACGTCTCGCACTACGACATCCGGCTCAAATACCAGCCCGCCACCGACGAGCTGGAGGGCACCACCACCGTCCTGGCCACCGCCACCCAGGACCTCACCCGCTTCAACCTCGACTTCGTGCTCAGCGTGAAGGAGGTGCTGGTCAACGGCCGGGCCGCCAAGTTCACCACCAGCGGCGAGCAGGAGCTGGTGATCACCCCGTCCCGCACCGTCGCCAAGGGCAGCCCGCTCACCGTGGTCGTCCGCTACGCCGACAAGCCGGGCGAGGTCGAGCGCGGCGGGTACTCCGCCTGGCTGCGCACCCCCGACGGCGGGGTGGCCGCCAACGAGCCCGAGGGCGCCGCCTGGTGGTTCCCGGCCAACGACCACCCGACCGACAAGGCCACCTTCGACGTCTCGGTGCTGGTGCCGGAGGGCACCCAGGTGGTCAGCAACGGCACCCAGACCACCAGCTCCCGGCCCGGCTGGACCCGCTACAACTACCGGCAGACCAAGCCGCAGGCCACCTACCTGGCCACGCTGGCGATCGGGAAGTTCGACATCCGCAAGGACACCACCGACGGCGGGCTGCCGGTCATCACCGCCTACAGCCCGGACCTCGGCGTCAACCTCGGCGCGGCGCAGGCCAGCGTCGAGCGGACCGGCGAGCTGACCGACTGGCTGAGCACGGTGTTCGGCCCCTACCCGTTCGACACCGTGGGCGGCTACGTGCCCAATGTGCCGACCGGCTACGCGCTGGAGACCCAGGGCCAGGTCTTCTACAGCCCCGCGCAGTTCGCGCGCGGCGCCAACACCTCGGTGGTGGCGCACGAGCTGGCCCACCAGTGGTACGGCGACAGCGTCTCGGTGCAGCGCTGGAGCGACATCTGGCTCAACGAGGGCTTCGCCCGGTACGCGCAGTGGCTCTGGTCGGAGCACGAGAACGAGGGCACCGCGCAGGAGCTGGCCGACTACGTCTACAACAACTACGCGGCCGACAACGCGTTCTGGTCCGTGCGGCCGGGCGACCCGGGCCCGGACCACCAGTTCGCCGGTGCGGTCTACGACCGGGGCGCGATCGCCATCCAGGCGCTGCGCAACACGGTCGGGGAGGACAAGTTCTTCGCGATCCTGAAGGGGTGGCCGACCGAGCGCAAGTACGGCAACGCCACCATCCCGCAGTTCCAGGCCTACGCGGAGAAGATCTCCGGCAAGCCGCTGGGCGCGCTGTTCAACACCTGGCTGTTCACGGCCGGGAAGCCGGCGGTGGGCTCGTCCGGCGCGCCGGCCGCCTCGGCGCTCGCGGCGGCGCCCGGGGTCGCGGCCCTCGCCCCGGGGGCGTCGGCGGCGGCTCCGGCGCAGCCGAAGTCCTGGCAGAAGATCCAGGACACCAACGCGGTGCACGAGCACCGGGGCTGACGGTCCGGCGCCGGCGCGGAGCGGGCGCCGTCGGGGCCCGGTCGGCCGCCCACCACGGGGGCGGACGGCCGGGCCTCCGGGTTCTCAGGGGCGCAGTGCGCGCTCCTCGGTGAGGACGAGGTCCTCGACGCCGCGCAGGAAGCGCTCCATCGCGGGCCGGGGGAGCACCGAGGGGTCGGCCGTCATGGCGAGTTGCAGGGCGGTCGGGGTGCGCATCGCGTCCAGGGCGTAGGTGAGTCCGGGGCGCGGGTCGAAGTCGACCGGCCAGTCGAGGGTGGTGCCCCCGTCGGCCCCGCCGTCGGCGACCTCCTGGTCCGGGGCGGTGAGGCCGCCGGGGAGCAGGTCGCGGGTGTCGTTGAAGACGCAGGAGCGGTCGGCGAGCGGTACCCGGTCGGCGGTGAGGCGCTCGATCTCGGCGTCCAGCAGACGTCGGTCGTAGTAGGCGTGCCGGTAGGCGGCGATCGACGCGGCGTGGGTGCGGCGCACGGCCGCGCCGAACTCGCCGTCGGCGTCCTGGAGGTGGAGCAGGGCGTCACCGGCGACCACGCTCACCGCGTCGGTGAGGCCGGACAGGAAGCGGTTGTTGACCACCACCTGGAGCACCGCGTCCGGGCGGCCGGCCAGCCGGGCCGTCATGGCGGCGGTGGCCGCCAGCAGGACGGCGGAGGAGCCGGTCCGGTGGGCGGCGGCCACCGTGTCGACCGCGCGCAGCAGGGCGGGCGAGCTGAGGACGGCGTTCGGGAACCGGGCGGCGGGGTCGGCCGCCGGGGCGGGCGGGAACAGCCGGGCCGGGGCGGCGCGCAGCTTGCGCAGGGTGTGCGCGCGGGCGTTGGCGTCGCGCTTGAGGCCGCGCTCGGAGGTCTGGAACGCGGCCTCCTCCAGGGGCTGCTGGGTGGTCCGGCCGGCCCGGACCGCGGCCGGGTCGGCGCCCAGGGCGAGGGCGGTGAGGTCGCGGACCAGCAGGCCCATCCCGGTGCCGTCGACGGCGGTGTGGGAGAGCACCAGGGAGATGTGCCGGACCAGGCCGTCGGCCACGACCAGGCCGGCCCGGATCGGCCACTCGGTGCCGCAGTCGAAGGCACGGCCCGTCAGTTCCCGGTGCAGCGCCGCTCCGGCGGCGGTGAGCGCGGCGCGGTCGGTGCCGGCGGGGAGGTCGTGGACCACGGCGGGCAGGGTGCCGGTCGGGTCGACGGTCTGGCGCAGCCCGGGGCCGTCCGGTTCGGGGAGCAGCCGGGTGTGCAGGGAGTCGTGCAGGTGCAGCAGGTGCCCGAGGGCGTCCAGGACCACCGGGAGCGGCAGCCCGGGGTCGAGCGGGGTGGCGGTGCCGATGTTGTAGCGGGGGCGGTCGGCGGGGGCCAGGCGGTTGACGACGTCCCAGATGGCTCGCTGGCCCCAGGTGGCGGGGCCGCTGCCGGAGCGGCCGTCGGCGAAGGGTATCTCCAGTTGTCGACTCGTGGTCACCGTGGGGGTTCTCCGATGCGCTGGTGCGGATGCGGGGTGGTGGTGCGGGCGGGTGCGGTGGGAGCCGTCCCGGAGAGTCTGCGCTACGGCCGCGAAATCGCGCCAGAAGAAGGTCAATTCCGGTAAGGATCTTCGGAGCCCGGGCTACCGGTCGGTATTCCCGGTGGTGGCGTGGCAGCATCTCGCATGTGAGGCGTGACATTGCACATGTGACGTGCGATCACGTGTGACGTGCGATCACCTGCGGTGCCCGCCTCGCGAACGAACCCACCCTCCGTTCGTCCGAAGGAGAAGTACCGAGATGAAGCGATTCGCCGCGCTCCTCGCCACCGGCGCCGCGCTCTCCGCGCTGGCCGTCACCGGGGCCACCCAGGCCTCCGCGCAGACCACCGGCGGCCCCACCGGCCCCACCAAGAACTGCGTCGACGGGTTCCCGGGCGTCGTCAACCTGCGGCTCTGCGCCTCGGTGACCGGCGACCAGGTCGTGTTCTCCGGCTACGCGACCCCCGCCAGCGTCGCGTGGAACCCGCAGAAGGTCGCCTTCAACCTGACCGCCGGTGTCGTCGGCGGCGCCCTGATCGGGAGCGACTCGCCCTACGTGCTCATCCCCGGCGGCGGCATCCCGGTCGGCAACGTCTCCGGCACCGCGCCGTGCGGCTCCAGCGTCCAGGCCACGTTCAACGTGACCCAGTGGGGCTGGCCGCCGTCGACCGCCACCGTCACTGTGCCGGTCACCTGCTGATGAAGCACTGACCGGGGCCGGTCCCGCGGATCCTTCCGGGGCCGCGGCGAAATCGGCGGGACCGGCCCCGGTCCCCGGCACCTCGTGCCGCAGCGGTGCGGCTGCGCAGAGGTGCGGAGGCGCGGACGCGCAGAGGTGCGGACGCGCAGAGGTGCAGAGGTGCGGACGTGCGGAGGTGCGACGGCGCAACCAGGGTCTGCCGGACCCATGGTCCGCCGGACCCGGGTGGAACAGGGCCCTGGGTGGCGCGCGGCGGTGGGACCAGAGTGGTTCCCGTCAGGCCGTCGGCCGCCAACGAACCGCACCGGAGCAGAAGATGAACCACGCCGCCCCCGCCCTCGCCACCCGCACCGCCGTCGTCACCGGAGCCGCCAGCGGCATGGGTGAGGCCACCGCCCGGCTGCTCGCCGCCGGCGGGGCCCGGGTCGCCCTGCTGGCCCGCCGCGCCGAGCGGCTGGACGCCCTCGCCGCCGCGATCACCGCCGACGGCGGCCGGGCCCTCGCCGTCACCGCCGACGTCACCGACCAGTCCTCGGTGGACGCCGCCGTCCGGACCGTGCACGACACCTGGGGCCCGGTCGACCTGGTGGTCAACAACGCCGGGGTGATGCTGCCCAACCCGCTCGCGGACGGGCGGATCGACGAGTGGACCCGGATGATCGACACCAATCTGACCGGGGCGCTGCGGATCGTCCGCGCCTTCTCCGCCGACCTCGTCGCGGCCGCCGCCGAGGGCCGCGCCGCCGACCTGGTCAACGTCTCCTCCATCGCCTCCCACGTGCTGTTCCCCGACTACGCCGTCTACGGGGCCACCAAGGCGGCGCTCACCCAGCTGTCCGCCGCGCTGCGCACCGAACTCGGCCCCCGGGACGTGCGGGTCTCCGCGATCGAGCCCGGGCTCACCGACACCGAGCTCGGCGGGCACATCGACAACCCGGTGCTGCGCGCGCAGCTGGACGGGATGTTCGAGGCGATGCCCGCGCTGACCGCCGAGGACATCGCCGAGCTGATCGCCTTCACCGTCACCCGCCCGCGCCATGTGAACCTCCGTCATCTGGTGGCCCTGCCGACCCGGCAGGCCTGAGCGTCGGGGCGGGGCCGGGCGTCGGGGCGGGCCTGAGCGTCAACGCAGGTCCGGGCGTCAAGGCGGGGCGCGCGGCTTGACGCGATCGGGTGGCGGATACATCCCGTCCGGGTGACAGCGGCTCCGTCGGGCCGTTCGTGCGCCAAGAAGCGCCAAGAGTGGTGCGCCATGACCACTGAAGATTTGGACGTATCCCGCCCGGGCCCGGCCGGCGCCGTGTCCGGGCCGGCCCGGCGGTCGGTCGTCACGGCGACCGGCGTGTCGGTGCTCGCCGCCGGCCTCGCCTCGGCCGCCGCCGTTCCGGCCGCCGCGCTCGCCCCCGCGGCCCCGCCGACCGTGCCGCCCGCGGCCGACCCGCCCGCCGCCGCGCCGCCGGCCGTGCCGCCCGGCACCGACGACGAGGCGTACACGACGGTCGCCCGGGCCATCGCCGTCCACGACGACCTCGACCGACCGCTCGTCCCGGGCTATCGGGAGATCGTCCGGAACGGCCTGCCGCCGGGGCGGGCCCGGGGGACCAAGCGGGTGCTGGTCGTCGGCGCCGGACCGGCCGGACTGCTCGCCGCCGACCTGCTCAACCGGGCCGGGCACGACGTGGTCGTGATCGAGGCCAACGGCAACCGCGTCGGCGGCCGGATCAAGACCTTCCGCAAGGGCGGCCACGAGAACGCCGCCCAGCCCTTCGCCGACCCGCTGCTGTACGCCGAGGCCGGGGCGATGCGGCTGCCCGAGAGCCACCCGCTGGTGATGGAACTGCTCGACAAGTACCGGCTGCCGAAGCAGGAGTTCCTGCTGGTGGACGTCGACCCGGGGAACCCCGCGCAGCGGACCAACCGCACCTGGATCCACGTCAACGGGCTGCACGTCCGGCGGGCCGACTACGAGCGGGACCCCTCGGCGGTCAACGAGTCCTTCGGCGTCACCGGTCCGAACCGGGCCAGGACCGCCGCCGCGATCTACGCCGAGGCGCTGGAGGGAGCGCTGGCGCTCGTCCGGGGCAAGGAGGGGGCGGCACTGGTGGAGGGCTGGACCACCGTGCTGCGCCGGTACGGGCACTGGTCGATGTACCGGTACCTCACCGAGCAGGGCCGGCTCGACACCAGGACGATCGACCTGATCGGCACCGTCCAGAACGTGACCTCGCGGCTGCACCTCTCCTTCGTGCACAGCTTCCTGTCCGCCGCGCTGATCGACCCGAGGACGAGGTTCTGGGAGATCGAGGGCGGCACGGCGAAGCTCGTCGACGCCCTGTACGCGGCGGTCAAGGGGAAGGTGCGGTTCGACCGGCGCGCGGTGCGGATCGACCGGCAGGGCGGCAAGGTCCGGGTGCACACCGTCTCCGAGGACGGCGGGACCGGCCGCGGAGGGGTCGCCGAGGTCTTCGAGGGGGACGAGGCGATCGTCACCGTCCCCTTCGCCGGGCTGCGGCACGTCACCTTCGACCCGCCGCTGGGCTACGGCAAGCGGCGGGCGGTCACCGAACTCCACTACGACGCCGCGACCAAGGTGCTGCTGGAGTTCTCCCGCCGCTGGTGGGAGTTCACCGAGGAGGACTGGCGGGCCGCGCTGGACTCGGTGGAGCCCGGTCTCTACGAGAAGTACCGGCAGGACAAGGTGCCCGACGGGCGGTACCTCGGCGCCCACGGTTCGGTGAAGGCGCTGGGGGTGAGTGTCCCCGGCGAGCTGCGGGAGTGCTTCGCGGCCTTCCGCCCGGTCGGCGGCGACCCGCCGGCCGCCCGGGTGCGCGGCGGCGGCGCGGTGACCGACAACGCCAACCGGTTCGTCTACTTCCAGCCCGACCACCCGGTGAAGGGCAGCGAGGGCGGCGTGGTGCTGGCCTCCTACAGCTGGGCGGACGACGCGCTGAAGTGGGACGCCTACGCCGACGAGGAGCGCTACCTGCGGGCGCTGGCCGGGGTGCAGGCCGTCTTCGGCCGCCGCTGCGAGGTCTTCTCCACCACCAAGGGCAGGACGCAGTCGTGGATGCGTGACCACTACGCCTACGGGGAGGCCTCGGTGCTGCTGCCGGGCCAGCACACCGAGCTCTTCCCCGACATCCCCGGTTCGGAGGGGCCGCTGCACTTCGCGGGGGACCACACCTCGACCAAGCCGGCCTGGATCGAGGGCGCGCTCGAGTCGGCCGTCCGGAGCGCGCTGCTGGTGCACACGGGCTGACCCGTCGGCCGACCGGGGCCGGGCCGACCGGGGCAGGGCCGGGTCGGGGCGATCCCCGCGGCGTGCGGGGATCGCTCGGGGGCTGGGTGCCGGGGTGACAGAGTGCCGTGGTGCCGCGGTCAGCGGCGGGTGGCGGTGAGCAGGTAGTAGTCCAACAGGCCGTCCCGCCAGGCGGGGAGGAAGTTGCGGGTCCAGTGGCCGGGCGGGACGGTGCCTTCGAGATAGCGGTCGAGGCCGGGCCAGACGTCCGGGCCGATGGACTCGGTGGTGACCTCGGCGAAGCCGGCCGCCCCGAGGTCGGTCGTGAAGCCGTCCAGTGGGTGGGGCACGTCCAGTCCGTTGGCGAAGCTGCCGAGCAGGATGCTCAGCCGCTCGGCGACCTCGGGCCCCTCGGCGGAGAAGAAGGTGGTCACCACCAGCCGGCCGCCGGGGCGCAGCACCCGGGCCGCCTCGTGGGCGAAGCCGGTCAGCTCGCGGAAGTGCTGGGCCGCCTCGACCGAGTACAGGCCGTCCAGCGAGGCGCCCGCGAAGGGCAGGTCGTCGGCGGAGCCCAGGGTGTAGCCGAGCCGGTCCGGGAAGGTGGCCAGCGCCTTGGCGTTGACGGCGCGGGCGCGTTCGATCTGGTCGGGGTGGATGTCGACCCCGGTGACGGCGGCGAACCGGAACTCGCAGAGCGCGAGCGCCGCGCCCAGCCCGCGCCCGCAGCCCACCTCGCCCAGCCGCAGCGACTCGGCCGGTCCGGGGAAGGCGCGCAGCACCCGGCGGTAGAGGTTCTCCTGACTGCGGACCCGGTCCTCGGTCGTCGGGTCGGTGGTGCGGATGCCGCTCCAGTCGCCGAAGTTGATGAATCCGCCCGCGAAGGAGGCGGCCTGCGAGAGGTCGTCGGCGCCGTAGGTCTGGCGTACCGGTCCTGGGATGCGGTCCTGGTTCATGGCTCGCTCGGGCTCCTCGTGTGTCGTGGCGACGGCCGGGTGAAGGCGGTGGCCGGGGTGACGGCGCGGGCGGGGAAGGGCCGGTGGACCGGGCTCCCGCGGGCGCGCGCCGCAGTACGTACCCAAACCGGCCGCTGGTGGAACTACCCGAAGGAAGTGGTTTCGGGAGGGGAGGAGCAGGTCAGGAGGGGCAGGTGGGAAATGGGTGGGCGGAAGAGGAGCGGGCTGGGAGACTGGGCGCCGATCGTTCGGGTCCGACGGAAACGGGGAGTGTCATGGGGATGGGGACGGGCGCGGGGAGCGGTGCGGGGGACGGGCGGATCGCGCCGCCGCTGACCGGGGGCGAGCGCGAGACGCTGCGGGCCTTCCTGGACTTCCACCGGGCCACGCTGGCGATGAAGTGCGCCGGGCTGACGGACGAACAGCTGCGACTGCGGTCGAGCCCGCCGTCGACCCTGACCCTGCTCGGGCTGGTGCGCCACATGGCGGAGGTCGAGCGGACGTGGTTCCGGCGGGTCATCGACGGGGAGGACGTCCCGCTGGTGTGGTCGGCGGAGGGCGACTTCCAGGCCGCCTACGAAGCGGACGGGGCGGACCGGGCCGAGGCCTTCGCGGCCTGGGAGACGGAGGTGGAGCACGCCCGGCGGATCGAGCGGGAGGCGGAGTCGCTGGACGTCACCGGGTACCAGGCGCGCTGGCAGGAGGACGTGTCGCTGCGGCTGGTGATGCTGCACCTGATCCACGAGTACGCGCGGCACAACGGGCACGCGGACTTCCTGCGGGAGGCGATCGACGGGGAGGTCGGCGCGTAGGTCGGCGCGCGGGTCGGCGCGCAGGTCGGCGCGTCGTCGGGCGGTCCCGCCGGGCCGGGGCCGGGGTGCCGGTGAACGCGCGACGGGGTGCGGGCCGTATCCGTCACCGTGACAGTGATGACCTCGGGACGCGGTGCTGGCAAGCTGGCCGCCATGGCGGAAGCGGTGGGTGAGGCGGGAGTCCGGGAGCTGGTCGCGGGGTGGCTCGCGGCGGAGCGGCCCGGCGAGGAGGGGCCCGGCGGCGGGGAACCGGCCGACGGCGGGTGGGCGGTGCCCCCGGCCGCCGGGGCGGTGGTGGTCGCGGCCGCCCGGCGGCTGGCCGGGGCCGGTCCTGGGCCGGGCGGTACGCCGTCGCCGGCGCCGGAGGGGCTGCGGCTGATCGCCGAGGCCCTGGTGGTGGACGAGCACCCGTCGGCGGGGGCGTGGACGGAGCGGGAGCGGGCGGAGGCCGTGGAGTGGGTGGCGCTGCTGCTCGACCGCTTCGGGGAGGACGGCGTCACGATGCTGACGGCCGAACTGGCCGGGGAGGCGCGGTCGGCGGGCTCGGCGCGGTCGGTCGGGTCGACGGGCCCGGCCGGGGGGTCCGGGGTGGGGGACCCGGGGTCCGGGGTGGGGGACCCGGGGTCCGGACGCGCCTCAGCCGGCTAACACCGCCAGCCGCCGGTCCAGTTCGCCGACCACCGAGGTGTCGCCGAGCCGCCCGTACAGTCCGCGTGCCGCCCGCAGGGTGCCGACGGCCTCCGGGGTGCGGCCGGTCGCCAGCAGGAAATCGGCGAAGTGGCGTTCGGCCACCGCCTGCAGATGGACGGCGCCGGCGAACCGGCAGCGCTCCACCGTCTGCCGCCAGGCCTCCTCGGCCTCGCCGTACCGGCCGAGCAGCTGCAGGGCGTGCGCCTCGTTGACCATCGCGGAGAGGTGGAAGACGGCCAGCGGGTGCTCGGCGAGCAGGGCCCTGGCCTCCCGGGCGCGGCGCAGTGCCTGGGCCGGTTCGCCGGCCAGCCCGTACAGGCCGGCGGTGTTGCTGAGCGCGTAGGGGGCGTGCTCGGCGTGGCCGTGCGTCTCGGCCAGGGCGATCGCCCGCTCGCCCAGCCGGACCGCCTCGTCGGGTCGGCCGCCTGCCGCCGTGGTCACGGCCAGCACGGTGAGCGCCTGCACCCGGACGGCGTCGTCGGTGCCGGAACTGCGGTCGACCGCCCGGAGGGCCAGCCGGTGCGCCTCCGCCGTCCGGCCCCGGCCGCTCAGGGCGCGGGCCGTCACGGCCTCCATCGCGGCCACCGCGGCCGGATCGCCGGTGCGGCCGGCCGCGTCGAGTCCGGTCCGCAGGCAGGCCAGCCGGTCCTGGCGGCGCCCGACGCTGTAGTAGAGCCCGTCGGCGCGGTAGGCGAGCCGCCAGGCGCGGTCGTGGTCGCCGGTCCCGGAGGCGGCGGCGACCAGGCCCCGGACGGCGGGCTCCTCGGCCTGGAACCAGTCCAGGATCGAGCGGACGGTGGGCAGATGGGGCCGGTCGGCGCGTCGGACGCCGGGCCTCGGTAGCGGGCCGCCGGGGCCCGGGCCGACGGAGCCGGGGCGGGTGGAGCCGGGGCCGGTGGGACCGGCGGCGCCCGGGGCGGGTTGGAGCAGGGCGGCGCCGTGGGCCACCGTCGCCAGGTAGTGGTCGGCGAGCGCGGCGGTGGCGGTGACGTGTTCGGACGCGTGCCGTTCGTCGAGGAGTTCGGCCCCGTAGAGCCGGACCAGGTCGCAGCGGAGGTAGCGGCCGGGCGCGATCTCGGTGAGCAGGTGGTGCGCGGCGAGGGCGGCCAGCGCGTCCCGGGCCTCGTCCGGGCCCGCGCCGAGCAGCGCGGCCGCGGCGGGGACGTCGGTCTCCCGGCCGGGGTGGACGGCGAGCAGGGCCAGCAGGTGGGCCGCCGTACCGCTCAGGTGGCGGAGCGACCGGTCCAGCGAGGCGCGCAGGCTGCTGCTGCCCCGGGTGCCCAGGGCGTGCAACCTGGTCCGCTCGTCGTCGAGTTCGGGCAGCAGGTCGGCGATCGCCCAGGCGGGGTGGGAGGCCAGCCGGGCGGCGACGATCCGCAGGGCGAGCGGCAGTCGGCCGCAGAGCTCGGCGAGCCGGGCGGCGGCCTCCGGTTCGGCGGCCACCCGGGGGCGGCCGAGCAGGTGCTCCAGCAGTCGCCCGGCCTCCTCGGCGGGCAGCGGGCCGAGGCGCAGCAGGGCGGCGCCCTCGGTGACCACGAGGTCCTCCAGGGTGCTGCGGCTGGTCACCACGGTCGCGCAGCCGGGACCGGCGGGCAGCAGGTCGGTGAGGTCCCCGGCGTCCGCGACGTCGTCCAGTACCACCAGCAGGCGGCGGCCGCGGCTGAGCGAGCGGTAGAGCGCGGCGCGGGCCGGGCGGTCGGCGGGCAGTTCGGACTCCGGTACGCCCAGGGCGTGGAGGAACCGGCCCAGGACGGCGGCGGGGTCGGCGGGGCGGCCCGGGCCGAAGGCGTTGAGGTCGGCGAAGAGCCGTCCGTCCGGGTAGGCGGCGGCCGCGTCGTGGGCCCAGCGGAGGGCGGTGGCGGTCTTGCCGGTTCCGGCCGGGCCGACCAGGACACCGAGCGCGGCGGCGCCGGGCGTGCCGGTGTCCGATGTGCCGGCGCCCGGTGTGCCGACGGCGGCCGCCTCGACGGCGTCCGGGTCGGTGCCGGCCGAGCCGCGCAAGCGGTCCGAGAGCCAGTCGAGTTCGGGGGTCCGGCCGACGAAACCGGCGGCCGGGCGGGGGAGTTGGTCGGGGGTGGCGGCCGGGGTCGGGGTCGGGGGTGCGGGCGGTGCGGCGGGGGTGGTGACCGCGGGCGCGGACGTGGGCGCGGACACGGGCCGGGTGACGGCCGCGCGTGCGCCGTCGGAGGGGCGGGTGGACGACTTGCAGCTCGCGAACGGTGCCGCCGCGGGCGGCCGGACGGCCGGGGCGGCGGCGGTCGTCGCCGGGACCGGGGCGGCGGCCGGGCGGGCGGCGGCCGGTACGGTGCCGGGTCGGGGACGGCCGATGAGGCGGACCGGCCCCGGGGTCGTGCCCGTTCCCGCGCCCGCCGTGATCGCCGTCGTCGCCGCTGCCGGGCGCCGGGCCGGGTCGTCGGAGAGCACCCCCGACACCGCCGACCGCAGCGCGCTGCCCGGACCGACGCCGAGGTCGGCGGCGAGCCGGCGGCGGGTGCGGTGATAGGCGTTCAGGGCGTCCCAGGAGCGCCCGGACTGCTGCAGACAGAGCACCAGCCGCGCGGCCAGCGCCTCGTTCCACGGATCGGCCTCCGCGGCGCGGTCCAGCTCGGGCACGGCGTCCGCGCCCAGCCCGAGCCGGAGCAGGCGGTCGGCCCAGGCCTCCAGCGCGAGGGTCCGGTCCTTCCGCAGCCGGTCGGCGAGCGCGTCCCGCAGGTCGGTCTCGGGCAGGTCGGCGAGCGCGGAGGGCCCCTGCCACAGGGAGAGCGCCCGGCGCAGCAGCCCGGCGGCCGCCTCGTCGCCGTCCGGGGCGGTCCGGGCGGCGGCGTCGGCGACCAGCCGTTCGAACAGCAGCGAGTCCACCGCGTCCGCCGGGCCGTCCAGCCGGTAGCCGGGCGGCCGGGTGGAGAGGACCAGGCCCGAACCGGCGATCAGCTTGCGCAGCGCGGCGATGTGGCCCTGCAGTGCGGCCCGGGCCCGGCCGGCGGGCGCGTCCCCCCAGAGCAGTTCGAAGAAGCGTCCGACCGGGACGGTACGGCCGAGTTCGAGCGCCAGCAGGGCCAGCGTGGCGCGCCGCTTGGCGGCGGCGGGTTCGACGGACCGGCCGTCGGCGGTCCGCAGTTCCACCGGGCCCAGCAGCCGAACGAACACGGATCCTCCCTGGTGAGAGCGGGTGGACGAGGGTTTCCATCCCTGTGCGGGGCGCAGTCTAGCCACGCTGGAGGTTCGTCTTGTGACGTTCGGTGTGCGATTTCGGGAATGGTGGGTATCTGTCCGACCGGGGGGTTGACGGCAGCCCGTTCGTGGTCCCCGCGGGGGCGCGCGGGGGCGTCCCCCGGCCGGAAGCGGACGGTGTGTCCGCCCGGCGAGGCTCCGGGGCCGCTGTCGCGCCGCCGGTGAGGCACTGTCGTCCGCGTGCTGACGAAGGGGCCGCCGGGCGGGCCGGGTGCGGCGGCGGCGGGTGCGGGCGGTGGTGCGGGAGGGTCCGGCGGCGGCGACCGGGAGCCGAGGCCCGGGACCTGTGGCCCGGGAGCGGGGTCCCAGCGGCGCGGACCGTCCGGGCGGAGCGCGTGCCCGGCGGTTCGGGAGGTGTGCGCGATCGGGCCCGCCGGGATGCCCCAAGGGGAACCCCCGAACGGGGTCTCAGGACCGGCCGCGGGGCTCCGGGCGGACTCCCTGACGACCCGTCCCACGAGTTCAACGGACGGATGTCCATCCGGGGTTCACCTGCCGGCGGGAGATGAACCCGGGCGTCCGGACGACCCGTCGATCAGAGTGCGGGGCCGTCGCGGTTCCGAGAGCTTCGACCGCCGGGAAGGGCCACCATGCTGCGAATGAACGGGCCGCTGCGGATCACCGTCCTCGACAAGGACGCCTACTACGAGCAGCGCGCGGTGGTGCGCACCCCGTACGGCACGTTCGTGCTGGAGGGGAGGCCCGGGGCCTCGCTGGACGTGCAGGCCGAGGAGTGGGAGCTGGAGCTGCAGCACTGCGTGCCGGGCGCGGGCTGGCGGCCCAACGTCCGGGTGCTGCCGTACCCGTGGCAGACCTCCGGCGGCCTGCGCAGCCGGATCGTGCGCAGCAAGGACTGCGACTGGCCGAACGGCGACCCGACCGAGCGGAACTTCGTGCTGCGGCTGTCCGCGACGGTGGCGGAGCGTCCGGGCGCGGCCCCGGCCGCCGCCGAGGCGGTGGGCCCGGCGGTCCGCGGCGGTCTGCGGACCAGCTCCGGCACGGGGCCCGGCACGGTCGGCGGGGCGGTGCCCGGCGTTCCCGCGATGCCCGGTGTTCCCGCGATGCCCGCGGTGTCCCCGGCACCGGCCGCGCGGCCGGTGCCGGGGGTGCGGGCCGCGGAGGCCGGGCAGCGGGGTCTGCTGAACGCCGTCCCGGCGGAGGCGGGCCGGTTGGCGACGGGCCGGGTCGCCCCGGCGGTGTGGCCCGCGCCGACGGCCCGGGCGGTGCAGGGCCGGGCGCTGGAGGCCAGGCCGCTGCAGGCCCGGCCGGTGGAGGCCGAGCGGGCGGCGCCGGTGGCGGGTGGCGAGGCCCGGGAGGGTTGGGGGAGCGGCCGCTAGGGGTTGTCGGACAACCTCAGGGTGTGGCCGACCACGACGTCGGTGGCGCCCGCGCGGAGGCGTGGGACGGGAGGGCGGTCTCCGGCGGCGGGGTGACGCCCGACGGGGCGTCGGCGGGTGTCACCGGAGCACCTCGCTGCTCCGGTCGGTCGCGATCACAGCGCGCAGGGGGAACGCGACCAGCAGCGCGACCAGGACCAGGAGTCCGCTCGCCCAGAACGGTCCGAGGTCCCCGGCCGCTGTGCCGAGGGTCGTCGCGGCGACGAGGGGGCCGACGACGGCGCCCGTGTTCAGCGCGGCGGTCGCGCAGGAGCCGGCCAGGGTGGGCGCTGCCGTCGCCTCGTAGAGCACCCGCGTGATCAGCGTGCTCCCGAGCGCGAACGACAGCGCGCCCTGGACGAACACGAGGGCGAGCAGCGCGGTCGGCCTGTCGGCCAGCACGGCCAGGGCCGGCCAGCCGACGAGCAGCAGCGGACCGACGACCGCGACGACCGGACCGGGGCGCCGGTCGGACCACCGGCCGGCGACGGTCACCCCGGCGAAGGAGCCGGCGCCGAAGAGCGCCAGCACGACCGGGATCCACAGCTCGCCCAGCCCGGCGGTGCCGGTCACGACGGGGGCGAGGAAGGTGAAGCCGGCGAAGGTCGCCGCGTTCACCACGGCGCCGAGCAGCATGACCAGGAGCAGCCGCGGCCGTTTGAGCTGCGCGAGTTCCGACCGCAGGCCCGGGCCGTCGGCGGCGGCCTTCCGCCCCCGTCGCGCCGGGATCCCGGTGGCGATGCCGACGGCCGCGGGCAGGCAGACGGCGGCGACGGCCCAGAACGCGGCCCGCCAGCCGAACAAGGTGCCGAGCACCGCCCCGCCGGGGACACCGGCGACCGTGGCCACCGTGGTTCCCGACAGCAGGACGGCGAGCGCGCGTCCCTTCCGGTCGGGCGGGACCAGCGTGGTGGCGGTCGTCAGAGCCACGGCGAGGAACCCCGCGTAGGCGAGTGCCGCGACCACCCGGGTCGCCACCAGGAGCGGGAAGCTCGACGTGGCGGCACCGACGACGTGGGCGGCCATGAACACCAGGACGAACCCCGTGAGGGCGGAACGTCCGGGCCGGTGGCGGGCGAGCACGGCCACGAGCGGGGCACCGACGACCATGCCGACCGCGAAGGCCGAGGTGAGGGCGCCTGCTGTCCCGACCGTCACGTCGAGGTCGGGGGCGAGGTCCGGCAGGAGGCCGGCGAGCATGAACTCCGAGGTGCCCATGGCGAAGGCGGCCAGGGCGAGCAGATACAGCGGGAGGGGCATCGAGGGCTCCGGGGTGAGGAGAAGCACGGGAAGGTCAACCCGTCACCGCGGTCAGCACCCAGGGGCGCGCTCGTCCGGCCGCGGAACGCGGCGGGACGGCAGGACTACGAACTCAGTGGTTCAGGGGGCTGACGGCGTGACCGAAAGCCCCCACCGTGTCTGACTCGGGACTCGACATGGCCCGCACGGTACCCGAGCGGCGGCCGTCGGGGCACCCCGGTTTCCCCGCCGGCGGGGTGTCGTCGAGGCCGTGGCCCGCGGCCCGGCCGGACCGGGGCCGCTCATCGGCCGGGCCCGGGCCGGGCGACGGGCGCTCAGGCGGCCGGGGCGGGGTCCGGGTCGTCGGTGCCCGGCGCGTCGGGGTCCTCCGGGGCCCCGGGGGCGGGCTCCGGCGGTTCGGGGGTGTCGAGGTGGACGCCCGGGGTGAGGTGGAAGCGTTCGGGGGACTCCGCCCGGGGGCGCTCGGTCGGGGGCATCGCCGCGCGCCGCTCCAGCCACGCGCGCAGCCGGGTCAGCGAGTTGCGGTTGCGCTCGGACGGGTCGCCGCCCGACTCGCGCAGCAGGACGCAGGCCGGGCGGTCGCCGTCGGCCGGCACCTGGCCGACCACGGTGAACGCGGTGCCCGGCGGGAACGCCGCCTGGGCCGGGCCGTCGGTCGGGTCGAAGACGGAGGTGCGCCGGCCGGTGGCCGACCAGACCAGGAACTCCACGGACGAGCCGGGGAGTTCGGCCCCCGGCGCGGTCAGACCGGCCAGCGGTGCCGGTTCCCGGAACTGTCGGCCGGTCGGGTAGTGCGCCAGCACGGACTCCGGGTCCAGGCCGGCCCCGGCGCCGAGCAGCACCGCGCCGTGGTGGCTCGGCAGGCGGCGCAGACCGGAGCCGAGGCAGCGCAGGAACGGCTGCAGCTCCGGGTCCCCGGACCGGGCGGCCGCGATCAGGGCGGCCCGGGTCGCGGGCACGCCGGCGTCGGTGTGGTGGAGCAGGACGGCGGCCAGGTCGGGCTTGAAGTCGTCCTGCGAGGTGGACCGCAGACCGGGGAGCCGGGTGGCGAGCAGCTCGACCCGGCCGGTGCAGCGGTGGTAGTGGTCGCCGAGCTGGGCCCGCACGGTGTCGCGCTCGGCGGCGCTGCTCGCGGTGACCGGGGCCGGGCTGTCGTCGAGGCCGAAGTACCGGGCCGGGGCCGGTTCCGGAACGGTCGAGAGCGGTGGCCCGGACGGAGGCTCCTCCAGCGGCTCCTCCGTCGGTGCCTCCGGGGCGACGGGCGCGGACGGCGGCTCGGGCTCCGGTGCGGGCGCTGCGGGCTCCGGTCCGGCGGGCGGTGCGGGCGACGCGAGCGGGGGGACCTCGGGGGTCCGGACCGGTGGGCGTTCCGGCTCGCCGGGCCCGCCCGGCCGGCCGACGAGGTCGGGGCCGGCCGGGGCGGACCCGGACCCGGCGGTGGCGCTCCCGGCCGAGGACGCTGCGCCCGTGCCCGCGCCCGTGCCGGTGGCGGGGGCGGCGGCCGGGTCGGCGCTCGCCAGGGGGACCCGCCGGGGCGGCGCTCCGGCTCCGGCGAGGCTGCCGGTGGCGGGCGCGCCGGTGGCCCGGACGGGTGTGGGCATCGGAACCGGGACCGGTTCGGCCTCGGGCTCCTGGCCGGAGGCGCTCCCGGGCGCGGTGGGCAGCTGGTGCCGGGCCCGGGGGTCGGCCTGGGACGCGTACGGGCTCTCCTCCCCGGGCTCGGGGGAGGGGTCGCCGACGGCGGGCGTCCGGGGCGGCAGCGGCGGTTCGGCACCGGCCCCGTCCGTGGACCCGTCCGTGGCCCCGGCTTCGGGGACGGGCGGCATCCGGTGCCGGAGCTGTCCTTCGGCCTGCGACTCGAAGCGGCTCCCGGCCCCGGCCCCAAATCCGGCACGGGCCCCGGCACCGGCCTCGGCCCCGACCCCGACCCCGGTACCGGCACCGGCCTCGGCCGCACCACCGGTGTCCGGCACGGGCGGTACCCGGTGACCGGTCGGCAGTTCGCCGCGCGAGGCGGTCCGCGACCCGTCGGGGACGGCCGGCCCGGGGACGGCCGGTACCCGGTGCGCGGAAGGGGCGGCGGTGCCGGGCCCCAGCGCGGCGGGCGCCTGCGGCCCCGCTCCACCGACGGCGGCGGCGGTCCGGGCGGCCGCGACCGGGGGCGCGGCCACCGACGCGGCCCGCCGGACCGCGTCCGCGCCGCCGAGGCCGTACGACACCGGCGCGACGGCGGGCGGCCCGCCCGGCTGCTCGGAACCGAGCCACTCCAGCTCGTAGGTGCGGGCGACGAACCGTCCGACGGTCTCGGCGTCCGGCTCCAGCAGCCCGTGGACGAGCAGGCCGAAGCCCTCGGCGCCGGCCGTCGGCAGCCGGCCCAGGAGGGCGCCCAGCTCCTCGAACGCGTCGGCCGGTACCGGGCGGTCCCGCTCCCCGACGATCAGCAGCGGACGGCTCGGCTCGGGCCGGCGGAAGCGCGGGGTGAGCACGTGCGGCGGTTCGGGACGCAGCCAGAGCCCGGCCGGGACGGCCTCCAGCGCCCAGTACGGGAACGCCTGGAACACCCCGGGCCCGGCGGTCCGCCAGTCGGCGCCGCCGTTGCGCCAGGCGGCGGGCGTGGTGGGGCAGCCGGGGGCGGAGGAGAGGCGCAGCAGGAACGGCTCCCACCCGATCCGGCCCTCGCGGTCCAGCACCCGCGAGGTGGGGCCGCCGTGGCCGAGGACGGGCAGGCCGATCGCGGCCTGCACCGGCCGGGCGGTACGGGCGGTCAGCGCGCCGGTGAGCGCGGAGAGTTCGTCGGGGGCCGCCCACGGGGCACTGATCAGGGGGCGGTCGGAGCCGAGCGGCAGCGAGAGCACGGCCTCGGCGACGTCCTCGGGCAGCAGGACGGGCCGGGTCGGGGTGCCGATCACGATGACGACGGTGCCGGGCGGGGCGGCTGCCAGCCGCAGGTCGGGCAGCGGGGTGGTGGCGGGGTCGGTCGGGTCGGTGAGCCAGAAGCCGGCCGGCAGCCGCAGGACGCGGACGGCGTTCGCCCGGCCCCGGGCGGCGGCGGGGGCCGGAACGGCGGGCGGTTCGACGAAGGCGGTCGGCCGGGTGCGCCGGGACTCCACGGGGGAGACGGCGCCGATCGTGCCCGCCACCCGCCGGGGCTGCTCGCCGGGTTCGCACCGCCACCACGAGGAGCGGGCGGTCGCGCCCTCGGGGTCGTTGACGGTGAGGTGGCCGGCCGGGGTGATCTCCACCAGGCCGTCCGGGGCGACCACCGGCACGCCGGAGCGTTCGGCGACGACCTCGGCCGGGCGGCGGCCGTTGGGCGCGAGGGCGGCCAGTCCGGAGGCGGCGAGCACCAGATGGGTGGCGCCCCGGGCGCGGGTGATCACGCCGAGGTCGGTCATCCGGTCGCGCAGGACCTTGGCCGAGTCCGGCGCGGAGGCGATCACCACGACGGCGTCGGGGACGGGCCGCAGGGCGCCGATCGCGGCCTTCAGCTCGCTCGGGTGGGCGGTGGCGGAGGCGATCACGAAGTGCGGGCCGACCTCGCGGAGCACCGACGGGCCCGGCTCGGCGGTGCGGGCGGGCGCGGGCACCGGGAGGGACGCGGCGGGGCCGGGCGCGGCGGGGGTGTCCCCGGCGGGCAGCGCGCGCTGCGCCCCGCGCCGCAGTCCGAAGCGGCGGCGGGGCTCGGCCGGGGGTGCGGGGTCGCCGGAGCGCGCACCGGTGCGGGAGAGGCTCATCGTCCAGGACTACGGCCCCGGCCGGGCCCCCGGTTCACCGGGGGCCCGAGGGCCTACAGGGCCGACCTCAGGTCGCGGCCCCGTCCGGCTCCGGCTCCGGATCGGGCATCAGACCGGTCTGCACCTGGACGGTCCGGCGCCGGGTGATGTGCAGGCCCCGGCCGGGCGGCAGCACCCGAGGCTTGATGCTGCCGAACAGCGTGCCCTCGCTGGGCGGGCAGGAGAGCAGGGTGACGGGCGTGTTGACGTCCTGGAGCCGGCGCAGCAGCTGGTCGCTGTAGGCGCGGCCGATGCCGTTCGCGGAGCGGGCGACGATCAGGTGCAGGCCGAGTTCGGTGCCCTGCGCCAGGTGTTCGAGGAGCGGGCCGAACGGGCCGGCGCCCATCTGGCCGGGGATCAGGTCGTAGTCGTCGACGATCACGAACAGCTCCGGTCCGGTCCACCAGTCGCGCAGCCGCATCCGGGCCGGGCTGATCTCCTCGCCGGGCAGCCGGGCCTCCATGGCCCGGGCCGCGCCGGTGACGACCTGCTTGAGGATGTCCACCGAGACGGCGTAGCCGAGCCGGTACTCCTCCGGGACGCTCTCGTAGAGCCCGCGCCGGAAGTCGACCAGCATGATCCGGGCCTCGGCCGGGGTGTAGGCGGAGGTGATGCCGTCCACCAGCAGGCGCAGCAGGTTGGTCTTGCCGCTCTCGCTGTCGCCGACCACCAGCAGGTGCGGCGCCTCCTCGAAGTCGTGCCAGAGCGGCGAGATCGCGGTGTCCTCCAGGCCGAGGGCGATCCGCAGCCGGCCCTCGGGCGCGGGCAGCGAGGAGGCGTCCAGCAGCAGCGGCAGCATCCGCACCTCGGGCGCGCGGGGGCCGCTCCAGTGCTCGTTGAGGGCGTCGACGAGGTCCGCGATGCCGTCGGAGAGGTCGTCGGAGCTGCCCCGGCCGTCGATCCGGGGGAGGGCGCCGAGGAAGTGCAGCCGCTCCTTGGTGAGGCCCCGGCCGGGGCTGTGCGGGACGGTCTCGGCGGCCCGCATGTTGATCATGGAGTCGATGGGGTCGCCGAGCCGCAGCTCGAACCGGGTGCCGAACTGGTCCCGCACGCCGGTGGTGATCTCGCCCCAGCGGGAGGCCGCGACGACGAGGTGCACGCCGTAGTTGAGGCCGCGGGCGGCGATCGGGGCCAGGGCGGGCACCAGGTCCGCGAACTCCTGGCGCAGGGTGCCCCAGCCGTCGACGATCAGGAACACGTCGCCGTGCCGGTCGTCGGCGAGCTCCGGGTCGCCGGCGGCCCGGCGGCGGCGGTAGGTCGCCATGGAGTCGATGCCCAGCTGGGCGAAGCGCAGTTCGCGGCGCGCGATGACGGCGTTGACCTCGGCGACGGTGCGGCCGACCCGCTCCGGGTCGTGGCGTCCGGTGACGCCGCCGACGTGCGGCAGGCCGCGGAGCGAGGAGAGCGTGCCGCCGCCGAAGTCCAGGCAGTAGAACTGGACCTCCTGCGGGGTGTGGGTGAGCGCCAGTCCGGCGATCAGGGTGCGCAGCAGGGTGCTCTTGCCGCTCTGCGGGCCGCCGGCGACGCCGACGTGCCCGCCGGCGGCCGACAGGTCGGCGGTGAGCAGCTCGCGCATCTGCTGGAACGGGCGGTCCACCACGCCCACCGGCACGGTCAGGGTGCCCACGGCGGGGCGGCCGTCGGGGGCCAGTCCGTGCCGGGTGCTGGGGGTGAGCGGCGGCAGCAGCTCGTCCAGGGTGGGCGGGGTGTCCAGCGGCGGCAGCCAGACCTGGTGGGCGGGCGGGCCGGCGTCGAGCATCCGCGCGGCCGCCAGGTCGAGCAGGTTCGGGGCGTCCTCCTCGGCGGCCTCCCGGGCCTCCTCGGCGGCCAGCACCTCCGGGTCGGGGTCGCGCGGGGCGACGTACTCGGTGCCGTAGGCCACGATCTGGCCGGCCACGGCGGCCTGCTGGACGGCGCCGCGCCGACGCCGGTAGGGCCCGGAGACGTACGCCGCCTTGAACCGGGTGAGGGTGGCGATGTCGCTGCGCAGGATGCCGTTGCCGGGCTGGGAGGGCAGCTGGTAGGCGTCGGGCACGCCGAGCACGCCGCGGCTCTCCATGGCGGAGAAGGTGCGCAGGCCGACCCGGTAGGACAGGTGGGACTCCAGCGCGTGCATCCGGCCCTCGTCGAGCCGCTGCGAGGCGAGCAGCAGATGGACGCCGAGGGAGCGGCCGAGCCGGCCGATCATGATGAACAGGTCCATGAAGTCGCGGTGCGCGGAGAGCAGTTCGCTGAACTCGTCGACCACGACGAAGAGCGTCGGCAGCGGGTCGAGCTGGGTGCCGGCGGCCCGCGCGGTCTCGTAGTCGAGCAGCGAGCTGTAGTTGCCGGCGGCGCGCAGCAGCTCCTGGCGGCGGTTCATCTCGCCGTGCAGGGCGTCGCGCATCCGGTCGACCAGGGCGGCCTCGTCGGCGAGGTTGGTGATCACCGCGGAGGTGTGCGGCAGCTGGTCCAGGCCGAGGAATGTGGCGCCGCCCTTGAAGTCGACGAGGACGAAGTTCAGCGTCTCGGAGGAGTGGGTGAGCGCGAGGGCCAGCACCAGGGTGCGCAGCAGCTCGGACTTGCCGGAGCCGGTGGCGCCGATCAGCATGCCGTGCGGGCCCATCCCGCCCTGCGCGGACTCCTTGATGTCGAGCTCCACCGGCTTGCCGTCCGCGCCGACGCCGATCGGCACCCGCAGCCGCTTGCCGCGCGTGCGCTCCGCCCAGCTGCGGGCGATGTCGTGCTGGTACAGGTCGTTGATGCCGAGCAGCGAGGTGAGGTCGAAGTCGGTGCTGAGCGGCTCGGAGACGTCCATCGCGTCGCCCAGCCGGTACGGGGCGATCGTGGTGGCGTAGCGGCGGGCGGCCGCGGCGCCCAGGGCGTCCGGGCGGCCGAGCGCGGTGACCTCGTCGCGCCGGTTGCGGTCGGCGGTGACGAGGTCCAGCCGGTCCCCGGTGATCCGCAGCCGCATCCGGAACGGCGCGTGCTTCCACTCCACCGCCCCGGAGACGTCCAGCAGCACGGCGTTGCGGTAGCCGGCCAGCAGGGCGCGGCTGCCGCTGGGCAGCTTCACCCCGTCCAGGACGATCAGGGTGAACGGCTCGTCCCGGCCGGGCTGGGTCTCCGGCTCGAACGGCGGCCGGTCGGCGAACTCCGGGCCCAGCAGCTGCTCCAGCTCCAGCAGCGAGTCGGCGACCAGGCGCACCGGCCCGGCACCGTCCGTCTCGGTGGGGTGCAGGGAGTGCGGCAGCCACTTCAGCCAGGCCCACTCCGCGCGCAGCGCGGGGGAGACGGCGGCGGCGACCCGCAGTTCGTCCGGGGCGTGGAAGAACGCGAGCTGGGCGATCATCGCCCGGGCCAGCGCGCGGGCCGGGCCGGGGTCGGCGGCCTCGCCGGGCTCGGGGGAGGCCGGCGCGGGGAGGACGGGCTCCTCGCCGTCCGCCGGGTCGGTGTCCGGTTCCGGCGCCGGGTGCTCGCAGCGCAGCAGGACATGGGCGTAGCCGCGCACGTGGACGGCGATCGGCTGGTCGGCGATCGAGCCGTAGGCGTGGATGAAGCGGCGCAGCGCGTGCGCGCAGAGCGGTTCGAGGTCCTCCACCGGCTGGGTGGCCAGCGGGGCGAGCTTGACCGCCAGCCGCTGGGAGCCGGTGGCGATCCGCACGTCGCCGAAGTCGGGGTGGGCGGCGCGCCGCTCCCACAGCCGCGAGGTGCGCACCAGGGAGGCGAGCGCGGCCGGGTCGGGGTGGCGCCAGGCCAGGGCGAGGCGCTGGTTGACGATGTGGCGGCGGACCTGGCGGCGCACCTGGGAGAGGTAGCGCAGGTAGTCGCGGCGCTCGCCGCGCAGCTGGCGCTTGCGGTCGCTGGCGCCGCGGATCAGCTGGGTCACCAGCATGCCGACGGCGGACAGGCCCATCATGCCCATCGCCACGTAGGTGAGCGGCCCGCCGCCGGACTGCGGGTTGAGGAAGATCATCACCATCGAGAGCGAGCTGAGCGCCATCGGCGCCATGGCGATCATGTTGGACATGCCGCTCTGCTGCTCCGGAAGGACCGGCGGCTCCTGCAACTGGAGCTCGCCGTCCGGCATCGCCGGTCCGGGGCGCCGGGGCGGACGATCGACCAGGACCACGCTCAACGGGGCTCTCCTCTCGCGGCGCCCGGGGCGCCGCCGGTGACGGGGGGTCCGGCGGCCCGGGCCGTGCCGCCCGCGGACCACGCCGCACTCGGGCCTACGGCCCGCGGGGCCCCGCCGGTTCACCGCGCCCACCCGGCCGGGGGTCCATCGGGCCGGCCCCGTGACCTGCCCGGTGAACCGTCCGGCCACCGCCGTCCGTACCTGTGACGGGAGAGCGGGCAGGCAGATTCCACGGGAGGACGCGACAGGTGAGCAGCAGCACGGTGGCGACGGGGCTGGTCCGGCTGAGGTTCCGCGCCCCCGGGACCGCCTTCGAACTCGCCCTCCCCGGCGACGTCGTCCTCGCCGACCTGCTGCCGGCGGTGCTCGGCTACGCCGGTACCGACGTCACGGAGAGCGGCACCGAGCACTCCGGCTGGGTCCTCCAGCGCCTCGGCGGCGCGCCCCTCGACGAGGAGCGGACCCTGGAGGAGCTCGGACTCGCCGACGGCGAGGAGCTCTTCCTGCGCCCGGGCCAGGACGCGCTGCCCGAGGTGCACTTCGACGACCTGGTGGACGGCGTCCGCACCGGCACCGCCGCCCGCGGCGACTCCTGGCGGCCCGCCGTCACCCGCCGGCTCGCGCTCGTGCTCGCCCTGGTCGCCCTGGCCGGCGGGCTGCTGCTGCTGGCCCTGCCCGGACCGGAGGCGCCCCGCTGCGCCGCCGCCGCGGTGGTGGCGCTGCTGCTGCTGGCCGGGGGCGCGGCGGCGACCCGGCTGATCGGGGACTCCGCGGCCGGTACGGCGCTGGCCGCCGCCGGGATCGCCCACGCCGCGGCGGCCGCTGCCCTGGTGCCCGGTGTCACCGGCCCGGCCCGGCTGCTGGCGGGCGGTTCGGCGGCGGTCGGCGCCACCGTGCTGGCGCTGGCGCTGGTCCGGTCCGGGCCGTTCTTCGCCGGACTGCTGGTGGCGGCCTCGCTGGTGCTCGCCGCCGGGGCGCTCGCCGTGTCCGGCGCGCCCACCACCCACATCGCCTCGGCGCTCGCCGCCGTCGCCGTGCTGTTCGGCGCGTTCGTCCCCGGTCTGGCGTTCAAGCTGGGCGGGCTGCGGCTGCCCGCGCTGCCCCGCAACGCCGACGAACTCCAGGAGGAGATCGAGCCGTTCCCGGCCGAGGACGTGCTCGCCCGCAGCCTGGTCGCGGACAGCTACCTGGCCGGGTTCTTCGTCGCGGTCGGCACCGTCTGCGCGGTCACCGTCTCGGTGCTGGCGCTGGCCCGGGACGGCGGCTGGGGCCCGACCGCGATGGCGGCCGACCTGGCGGTGCTGCTCCTGCTGCACGCCCGCGACATCGGCGGGCTGCGCCAGCGGCTCGCCCTGCTGCTGCCGGGCGCGCTGGGCCTCGGGCTGCTGGCCGCCCGCACGGGCTGGGACGCGGCGCCGGGCGCGCGGCTGGTCGTGTTCGTCGTGCTGCTGCTCGTCGCGACCGGCCTGTGCGCGACGGCGTGGACGGTGCCGGGCCGCCGGCTGCTGCCCTACTGGGGCCGGGCCGGGGACCTGCTGCACTCGCTCGCGGCGCTCGCGCTGCTGCCGCTCGCGCTCCAGGTGTTCGGCTTCTACGGGGCGATGCGCGGCCTGGCGGGCTGACCCGCCGAGGCCGCACCCGCCCGGCACCGCCCGCCGACGCCGACCACCCGCCCGTACGCCACCGCCCGCCACACCCCGCGCCCGCCGCACCGAGGAGGACCACCGCATGCAGTCCCGACGGGACCAGGTGCAGGCCCACCTGTTCGTGATGAGCCGGGTCGCCGCCGGCGTCCTGCGTGCCGAGCCGGACGCCCCCGACACCCCCGTGGGCCGGACCAACCGGGGCGCCGCGATCGGGCTGGCCGTCGCGCTGCTGATCGGGGCCGGGGCCGGCGTCTACGGCCTGGTCAAACCCGGTGGCGCGACCGGCTGGAAGCAGCCCGGCACCCTGGTGGTGGTCAAGGAGTCCGGCGCCCGCTACGTCTTCGCGGGCGGCCTGCTCCACCCGGTGCTCAACGAGGCCAGCGCGCGGCTGCTCGCCGGTGACCAGCTGAAGGTCGACCAGGTGTCGGCCCGTTCGCTGGACGGCGCCCCGCGCGGCACCCCGGTCGGCATCGTCGGCGCGCCGGACGGCCTGCCGGCGCCGGCCGCCGCGGCCGGCGCCGACTGGCTGCTCTGCACGATGCGCACCGCGACCGCCGGGACGGCGGCCGCCAAGGCCGCCCCGCAGCTCTCGGTCGCGATCGGCACCCGGCAGACCGGCCGCCCGGCCGGTGAGCAGGGCGTCCTCGTCGCCGGTCCGGACGGCGCCGCGCACCTGCTCTGGCACGGCCGCCGGTTCGCGGTGGACGCGGCGGGCGGCGCCGCCCGGGCGCTCGGCTGGTCCGCCGCCGTGCCCGTCCCGGTCACCGCCTCCTTCCTGGCCGCGTTCCCGGCCGGTCCGGAGCTGCGGGCCCCGGAGGTGCCCGGCCGGGGCAAGGACGGCCCGGCGCTCTCCGGCCGCCCCACCAAGGTCGGGCAGCTGTTCACCGGTACCGGCGAGGAGCGCTACGTGCTGGCCGAACAGGGCCTGGTGGCCGTCACCGCCACCCAGTTCGCCCTGCTGCAGGGCGAACCCCGGACCCAGCAGGAGGCGTACGGCAACGGCCAGGTGGCGCCCGCCCCGGCCGGGGCCGCCGACCTCGTCGCGCACACCGCGCCCGCCTCCGCCGCGGCGGCCTTCGCCCCCGAGGGCCTGCCGGGCCGCCCCCCGGCGCTGCTGCCGCCCCGGGCCGAGCAGGCCCTGTGCGCGGCGCTTCGGCCGGCCGCCGACGGCGGGGACCTGGACGTGGCCGTGCTGGACGCCTCGCCGGTGCTCGGCCTGCCGCCGGTGCTCCAGCCCGGGGTGCTGCCCAGCTGCACCCCGGCGGACCGGATCGCGGTGCGCCCCGGCGGCGGCGCGCTGGTCCGGGCGGTGTCGGGGGCGGGCTTCGGCGGCACCCTGTACCTGGTCACGGACACCGGCGTGAAGTACCCGCTGGCCTCGCCGGCGGTGGCCGAGCGGCTCGGTTACGCGAAGGCCGCGCCGACGGCGGTGCCGGGGCGGGTGCTGTCCCTGCTGCCCACCGGCCCCAGCCTCGACCCGGGGCCGCTCGCGGGCGGCATCGTCCAGCCCGCGGTGGGCGGCGAGGGGCGCTGCACGCGCTGAGCCGCGGCGTCGGCCGCCGGTGTTGAACCGCCGGGCCGGGTGCTCCCGTTCACCCTGACGGGCCGGTCCGACCGGCCCGCGGCGAATCCCGCCGGCCGGGAGCGGTCGGCGGCACCGGAGGAGGTACGTACGTGGCGCAGCAGACGACGGTCAGTCAGCAGGTCCTGAACGACATCAGGACCCAGGTCGAGGCGAAGTACGCGGCGATGAGGCAGACCGCGATGTACATCGAGGACATCAACTCGGCCATCCGGGACAGCTTCGAGGGCGCGGCCAGCACGACCTTCCAGAACAACATCAACGACTGGCTGACGCAGTACGCGGCGGTCAGCCGGGACTACGACGCCTTCCACGGCAAGTTCGGCGACACCAGCCAGATCTTCGCCGCGACCGGCGACCACACCCAGACGCTCGCGAACAACAGCCTGGGCGGCGACCCCGGCCGTGCCGGCTACATCGAGGGCGTCCTGAACCCGCCGAAGTGACCGACTGACCTCCGCACCGACCGCTCGACCCGAAGGGAACCATCATGACCGACGGCCACATGTCACTCCACTACGCCGGTGTCGACACCGCGATCAGCGATCTGGAGGCGCATTCCGCGACCATGCACAGCCAGATGGAGGAGCTCAAGACCTACCTCAACAGCAAGATCAACGTTGAGCTGATCGGTGACTTCTCGGTGGCCGCCGGCACCCTGGCGACCACGCTGGAGAACGCGGACACGGCGATGCGCGGCAAGATCGTCAACGCCCACAACGCGCTCACCGAGATCCGCACCGCCATCAGGGACGCGGACATGCGGGCCAGCACGCACTTCGACCACGTCCAGGGCTGACCGGCATGGCGGACGAGGAGGACAAGGGCGACGGCGGAACCGTCAAGGTCACCGACAACTTCCTGAAGAACTTCTCCGAGACGGCCATCAAGAAGTTCCTCGACGACGTCAAGGTGTCGCAGCCGGTGCGGGAGCTCAGGGCCTACGCCGACGGCAGCACGCCGTTCCTGACCGGCAACAACTCGGGGAACTTCACCGCGCCGGGCACGCTGGCCACCACGCTGAAGGCGTACGACGACTCGGTCGCCAAGCTGCTGCAGGCCGTCGTCGACCAGTTCGGGACCCTGGTCATCGACCTCCAGCTCGCCGACCGCTGGCTCAACAACGCGCTGGACGAGTCCCTGGACTACGCGCAGTTCATGAAGCTGGCCGGGCGGACCCTGAACCCCGGTAAGTAGATCCGGCGGGGGATCCCCCGCCACCACGGCGGAGCCGGCCCGGGCACGGGCCGGCCCCGCGACACGTCCGGTCGGGCTCGGCCGCGAGAGGGGATGCCATGGGGCACATCTGGGAGGACGCGCTGACCTTCCTCGGGTCGACGGCCGACGCGAAGCCGGCCACCCGTGAGTCGGTGCGCGACGACGAGAAGCCGTGGGTCAACACCGACGTCCGCAAGGTGGAGGTCCACAACGGTTGGCAGGGCATCGAGGAGGCGGGCTACAAGGACATCCCCCTCGACAGCTGGGTGGCCTGGTACTTCACCTACACCGTGGGCGCCGCCACCAAGGAGTGGCACGCCAGTTATGTCATCGGCACCAATGTGAACTACGCGAACCTCGACGGCGCGGGCGCCAAGTTCGCGGCCTGGACGGCCAGCAGGGCGCCGCTGGAGCGTTTCATCGACGGCACGACGAAGGCGAACGACCGGCTCGACCCGGCCGGCTTCACCAAGGCGGCGAACAACCTCCGGGACTTCACCTACTTCCTCGACGGCTGGATCACCAAGATCGGGACGGACTGGGTGAAGGGGATCGGGGAGGAGGACGGCGACTGGCAGGGCAGCTCGGCGAACGCCCTGCGGGCCCTGCTGCTGGCGTTCCGCAACGAGATCGACGCGGACAACCGGATGATCCGGCTGGCCGACGTCGGTTCCTTCCTGACGCCGGTCAAGGGCATCCTCGACACACAGCTCGCGGCGCTGTGGAAGGGTTTCCAGGAGTGGTGGAACACGCCCCTGGCCTGGCCGACGAACACGGTCACCGCCGCACTGATGGAGGGGGTCAAGGGCGCGACGCTGAAGATCGACTCCAGCGAGCGGACGCCGACCTGGCACAGCCGCCAGGATGTGGGTGACGGTACGGGTGACGCCTACGGCAGGGCTGACCAGCTCAGCAAGCTGAAGTTCACCCTCACCGGGGCGCCGTTCGGCGACCCCGGCACGGTCGACTTCTGGAAGAAGGTCGACAAGCGGGCCCGGGAGATCTGGGTCGCCAACGTCGTCAAGATCCTCGACAAGGCGGCCGACGACGCGCTGACCGCCATCGGCACGGCCTACGGCAACGCCACCAACGCCGCCACGCCCCTGAAGCCGTTCCCGCTGATCATGCCCGATGCGAAGACCCCGTCGCCGGACGACCCGACCAAGGACAAGGACCCGACGAAGGACGGCCCTCCCGACATCAAGGACATCGGCGGCGGGCCGGACACCAAGAACCTCGGCGGGGGGCCGGACACCAAGGACCTCGGCGGCGGTCCCGACATCAAGGACATCAAGGGCGCCGGCGGTGGCGGAGGTGGCACCGGGGACCTCGGCGGTGGCGGAAGCAACAAGCCGAACCTCAACCTCGGTGACATCGGGGGCAACAGCGGCAGCAACAACCCGAACCTGAACCTCGGCGGAGGCAGCGGCAATCTGCCGAACCTCAACCTCGGCAACGGCGGCTCGGGCAACTCCGGAAGCAACTCCGGCAGCGGCCCCAACCTCATCGGCAATCCGTTCCCCGACCTCAACTCCGGCCCGCTGCCCGACTACCTCCTCCCCGGAGGCTCCAGCTCGAACCGGCCCGTGGTGGTCCCCCCGACCTCCGTCATCACCAAGGACGGGCGGATCGTCGACGAGAGCGGCAACCCCGTCCTGGACTCGGCCGGCAACCCGATGGTGGCCGGCCCGGGCTACACCATCGGTCCGGACGGCGTCCTGCGCGACGGCCAGGGCAACACCGTCTCGCAGAACCGGCAGCTGCTCGCCGACCGCTACTCCGCGGCGGGCGACGACAGCGGCCCCAACCTGCTGTCGCCCAACAGCTTCGGCGCCGGCGGCTTCTCCTACAACACGATGGGCCTCGGCGCCGGCGGCTCGGGCGGCGGGAGCTCGCTCGGCCTCGGCGGCGGCCCGATGATCGCGGGCATGGGCGGCGGCGTCAGCAACCGGGCGCTGGCCGCCGGCGGCGACCCGTCCGTCACCAAGGCCGCGGTCGACCAGGCCAACGCCGAGCGCGTCGCGGCCGAGCGGGCCGCCCGCGCCGCGGCCCAGGAGCAGGCCGCCCTGACCGGCCAGCGGACCGCGACCTCCTCCGGCGGGATGCCGATGATGCCGCCCGGCGGCGGCATGGGCGGCGGCGCGGGCGGGCCCGGCAACGAGAAGGACCGCCGCCGCACCACCTGGCTGGCGGAGGACGAAGAGGTCTGGGGCACCGACTCCGGTGCCGTGAGCGGCGTCATCGGACGCTGAGGACGTCCCGGACGCCGAGGACGTTCAGGACGTCCTCGGCGTCCGGGACGCCGCCCGCACCCGACCACGAGGAAAACGAGGAAAGAGCACATGAGCAACCCGTTCGCGGAGCAGATCGCCCAGGCGATGGCCGAGATGCAGACCGAGCTGGCCAGGGCCGAGGAGATGCAGCAGGAGATGAACGAGCTCACCGGCTCGGTCACCTCCAAGGACCGGATGGTCACCGCCAAGGTCGGTTCGCAGGGCCAGGTCGTCTCGCTCACCTTCCACACCAACGACTACCGCGACATGGCCCCCGCCGAGCTCGCCAAGATCCTCACCGATGTGCTCAACGAGGCCCGGGCCGACGTCGGCAAGCAGGTCGCCGAGCGGATCTCCCGCTTCGACGGGATCGGCGAGACGCTGCGGCTCTCGATGTCCGGCGGCAGCGAGCTGGACGAGATCCTCGAACCGCTCTGGGCGATGCGTCCGGGCTTCGACGCCGACGAGAAGAAGAAGAAGGCCGGCCGGCAGGAGGAGTTCCGTGGTTAGCCCGAACACCACCTCCAAGACGGCGATGCTCAAGAAGAGCTTCGCCGAGTTCTTCGAGCTCAAGGACTACGTCGCCAAGCTCACCACCGAGGCCGAGCACATCAACGCGATCAACCTGCAGGTGGGCGGGAACGACGAGATCGGCAAGCAGTACCACGCCCAGGTCGACGACGGCACCAAGAACCTCTACGAGCTGCTCCTGAGGATCGGCTCCACGGTGGGCTCGGTCGGCGAGAACGGCGAACTGCTCGCCGCCACCCTCGACCGGGCCGGCGACCACGCCAACGACCTCGCCAACGGCTTCTGACCCACCCGTCGCCGACGGCCCGACACCCCGCACAACCGGAAACGGCAGGCAGTCCCCGTGGCCCACTCCTCGATCGAGGTCAACGCGTCGACCGCGCGGTTCTTCACGATCATCACCGGCATGCCCTGGCCGGAGATCCGTGAGGGGGACCTGCGCGAGGTCCGGGACGCCTACGAGCAGTTGGCCACGGAACTGCCGGAGCTGCGGGCGCTGATCGCGAAGGTGGCGGACTCCTGCGGCCGACAGTTCAAGGGCCAGGCCGCCATCACCTTCGAGTACCAGATGAACTCGTTCATCGGCCGGTCCAAGACCGGCGGGAAGGCCGGCGAGGACTACGTCTCGGCGGCGGCCAAGACCGCCAAGGCGTTGGCGAACTGCGCCGGCGACGTGGCCAACACGGTCGAGTACACCAAGTGGATGGCCATCGCCCAGCTGGTGCAGCTGATGGTCGAGATCGCGCTGGCGATCTTCTGGGCGCCGTTCAGCTTCGGCACCAGCCTGTCCGGACTGGTGCTCAAGAAGCTGCTCACCAAGGCCGCGCTCACGGCCCTGATGAAGTACCTGCTCAAGACGATCGCGATGCACACCTTCTCGGGCATCGTCGGCGGTCTGCTGATGGACGGCATCATCCAGAACCTCCAGATCGGCCAGGGCAACCGCAAGGAGATCGACAAGGAGCTCCAGAAGCAGGCGGTGCTCTTCGGTGTCATCGGTGGCGTCCTCGGCGGCCCGCTCGACCTGCTCGGCCTGGGCCTGGGCAAGCTGCTGGGCCGGCTGCTCGGCAAGAGCGGCGGCCGGCTGCTCGCCGACAAGCTCAGCGACTACCTGGTCGACGGCGAGCTCAAGAGCCTCAAGGGCACGCTGAAGACCGCCGCCGAGGCCGCCGCGAAGGCCGGCGAGAAGGGCTCGCTCGGCGTGATCGGCAAGGAGACCTCCAAGGGGCTCGCCGAGCAGGCCCTGAAGAAGGCGGAGGCCAGGGCGTTCGCCCGGGACCTCGGCAGCCTGATCGAGGCGTCCGCCGAGCAGCTCCAGGCGGGCTTCGGGAAGACCACCAAGGGCTCGCTCTCCTCGACCTTCGTCAAGGAGATGGAGAAGACCTTCGTCAAGCACCTCGGCGAGCAGGTCGGGAAGAAGGAGGCCGCGGCCCTCGGCCGCGAGCTGGGCGAGAAGTTCGCCGAGAAGTGGGTGGGCAAGGCCCAGCAGTCGGTCGCGGCCCGGGGCGCGGCCAGCGAGGGCCTCAAGGACGCGCTGGACACCGTCCTCAAGCAGGACGCCGGAAAGGGACTGACGGCGCATCAGGTCAGCGCGCTGGGCAAGCACTTGCCGGACCTGGCCGACGGTCTGACCCAGGGCAACAAGATGTTCCAGCTCGGCCTGGCGCTCGGCAACTACGTCCAGTCCGGCACCCAGAACGTGCTCAGCGAGGGCTTCTACAACCTCATCTTCGGCGAGAACCACGAGTTCACCGTGACCGCGGGCAGCTTCGTCGGCGGCATGATGACCGCGATGATGGGCCATGTCATGCACCTCGGCTCGGCGCCGCTGATGCACCGCTACGCCGACTGGGTCCAGCAGACCCAGTTCAAGGCGGTCGAGCACGGGGCGAGCAAGAACTTCCCGCTCTGGCACCCGATCAGCTTCGCCGCGCTCGCCAGTATGGCGTCCGGCAAGATCGTGCCCTTCCCGGTGCCCAGGATGGGCCACCCGGAGGCCTTCGAGTTCGCCAAGAGCTTCCGGATCAACTCGCTGGACGACGTCGCGAAGGGTATGTCGCACGCCTCGGGCATGGACATCAAGACCCCGCCGGCCGACCACGAGGTGGCCGAGTGGATGCAGCAACTGCTGCCCTACGTCGACTTCCTGGCGGAGGAGCGGGGCGACCACGCGCCGTCGCTGCTGGAGACGCTGACCCGGACCGTCGGCGGCAGCACCGACACCCTGGTGGGCCACGACGAGTCCTCGGCCCCGCCCAGGGCGGGTGCGGAGAAGTCCGGCGAGGAGCACGCCCCCGCGACACCGGTCAAGGTCCAGTCGGAGGACGCCCCGGCCGTCGCGCCGAAGCCGCGGACGCCGGACGTCGAGCAGCGGGCCTCCGAGCAGCGCACTCCGGAGCAGAAGGCCGGGGAGCAGAAGACGGGGGAACAGAAGGCGACCGAGCCCAAGGCGCCCGAGCGCAAGCCCGGGGAGGCGCCCGGCCAGGAGCCGCCGAGGAAGAGCACCCCGGGCCGGCAGCGGCCGGTGCCCCCGGTGTCGACCGAGTCCTCGGGCGACGGGCTGACGGCCCCCCGGAACCGGACCGGAGCCGGGAGCGAGACCGTCGCCCCCGGCGCGGCCGCGACCGCCAACGCCGTTGGTGGCGCGGGCCGTTCGAGCACCAGCACCACGTCCGGCGGCGACCACGCTGCCCCGAACCACACCCCGAACCACGTCCCCGAGCAGGACCCGAAGCCTCCCGTCGCCCCGCGGCAGACCACGAGCGCCGCCCCGACGCTGCTGGGCCAGGACTCCACCGTCACCCGCGACTCCGACCGGTCCGAGGCACCGGCGCCGCCGCCCCGGACCGGGGCCTTCGACCTCCCCGCGCCGCCCCGCACCCTCGGCCGGGACGAGAGCGACCAGCCCCGTACGCCCGGCCGGGACGAGACCGACCCGCCGCTCGCGCCGACGGTCCCCGTGCCGCGCCTCGACTCCCTCGACTCGCTCGACTCCCTCGACTCCCTCACCGAGCTCCGCCCGAACGCGGACACCCGACGGGTCGAGCCGCTCGCCTACCTCCGGATCGAGGGCGCGCCCGAGCCGCCGCCGCTGCGTCCGTACGAGGTGCGGCGCGGCCGCTCGCTGAACGGCGACCCGGTCACCGAACTCGTCCTGCGGCTGCACCTCGACCACACCGACGTGCCGCCGGGCCAGGCCGGCTGGGTCACCGTGCTGCGCGAGCGCGTCGGCCTGGCCGTGAACGCCGCCTACAACGGCGGGCACCGGCTGCCCGACGGCAGCCGGCTCCAGGTGCGGGTCGAGTTCGCCGACTCGGCCGCCAAGGCCGACCACACGGTGCGGGTGCACCGGGGCACCGTCCGCCAGGACGAGGCCAACTGGGGCCTGCGGGCGGGCCGGGAGGTGATCGGGCACGAGCTGGGGCGCGTCCTCGGCCTGGTCGAGGGCCCGCGCGGACTCCACCGCGCCCCGGGCGCCGACGGCACCGCCGTCGACTGGCCGCGCCGGCTGCGCACCGTCGGCGACACCGTCGACGAGGCCTTCGCCCCCGAGCACGCCTCCGCCGACCTCACCCCCGCCCCGGCGCCGCGGATCACGGGCCGGGTCCGCGACACCGCGCTGTTCGGCGAGGACGGCGGTACCGGCACCGGCGGCTCGCTGCTGCGCCCCTCCGTGGACGCCGCGCACGCCGGACAGCTCCGCACGAACGCCAACGACACCGTCCGGCTGCCGGCCCCGGAGGGCTCCGGCGCGCAGCCCCGGACGTTCTTCCCGAGGCACTGGACCGTCGACGAGATCGTGTACGCCGCCGAGCAGGCGCACCTGGACGCCCGGCGCCGCGGCACCGACGACTCCTCGCCGGTGTGGACGGGCGAGTACGCCGGTGTGACCATCACCGGCACCCAGCGGGACGGGGCGATCACCGGCTTCCGGCCGCACCACGAGCAGGCCGACGCGCCGCCGCCGCCGTACGCCCCGCAGCGGCCGCTGCCGCCGCACCCGGGCGACCTCCCGCCCCTCCGCGACACGCTGCTCGACGGCACCGGGCCGCTCCTGCTGTCGGCACCGGGGCGTCCCGGCGGGGACGACCTGCCGACGGTCCTGCGGCCGGCGACGGACGGCGCCGCGGAGCACGACACCACGACGGGCCCGACGCACGACACGGGCCCCGCGCAGTACCCGCTCTCCGCCTGGCAGGCCGCCGGCCCGGGCGGCGGCACCACCGATCCGCTCCGCCCGCCCCGGGTGTCGGGCGACCTGCGGCAGTCGGTGCTGTCCAACGACGCGGTGCGGGTCTTCTCCGGGCAGCGGTCGCCGGGCGTCGAGCCGGGCGCACCGATCGAGGCCTTCCCCTCGCGCTGGCACCGCGACCTCAGGGACACCGGCACGGTGTACTACCCGACCTCCTGGAGCGGCGCCGACCTGGCGGCCCACCTGGACACGGCGGTGCGTACCTCGGGGCAGCGGTACCCGCAGCCCGACGGCACCCTCCTGGTGGTCGGCGAGTCGGGCGGCGTCCGGATCGAGGCCGTGACGCACCCGGACGGCAGCCTGCTGGCCCACCGTCCGTCCCCGTGGCAGACGGACGCCCAGCACACCGAGGGCGTCGACGTCCGGGTGCCCGAGCTCGGACACGTCCGGATGCGCCGGGACCGGACGGCCGACGGCGCGGAGGTCCTGCGGATCACCGCCCGGGTCCGCCTGGTGGGCGACGAGCGGACCGGCCCGGCCGACCTCTGGACGGCCCGGACGGCCCTGGAGGACGACGTCGCCGGCTATCTGGCCGGGCATCAGGACTTCAGCGACACCAGGCTCGACCTCCGGCTGGAGTTCACCACCGACCAGGACGCCACCGAGGTCCGGATCGGCCCCGGTGCGGACCTCACCGTCCGGGGCGCCCTGCCCCGGCTGAACGAGGCGGCGGGCACCTACGACCTGGCCATGGTCCTGGAGCGGGCGGCCGAGCAGCCGCCGGAGGCGCCGTGGACGGTGTCGGGCGCGGCGCTGGTGGACGTGCCGCGGCAGCACTTCACCGACGCGGCGTGGGAGCGCCCGACGGCGGGCCGCAACCTGCCGGGCGAGTGGACCCCCGAGGAGGCCCGCTACGCCGCGCACCGGATCCGGGCCGTGGGGCGGACCGTCGACGCCGGCCCGGTGCCGCCGGGCGGCATGGACCGGCCGGTGCTGCACCACGGCGAGTTCGCCGGGGTGCAGCTCACCGTCCGGGTGCAGGACGGCCGGATCACCGACTTCTGGGGCCAGCCGGACCAGCGCGTGCCGCACCAGCTGACCGCGCCGGTGGCCGAGCGGCGCCAGGTGATCGGGACCCACGAGGTGGTGCCCCCGGCGGACGCCTTCGACCGCGGCATGGAGGCGCGGTGGACCCAGGGGTTCGAGGTGACCCGGGTCCGGCTGCCCGACGGGGACACCGAGTCCGTGGTCACCGTCCGGGTGCACCTGGACACCGCGGACCTGCCCCTGGTGGAGCGGCGCACCGCCGAGCGGCTCGGACAGTTGCTCGACCGGGCCCGGGCCGGGATGGCGGCGACCTACGACGTCGGCCAGCGGCTGCCCAACGGTGACCGGCTGCGGGCGCGGATCGACTTCGTCACCGACCCCGCCGCCGCCCACCACACCGTGAAGATCAACCCGACCCCGGGGCGGGACAACCACCGCACCTGGAGTCTCGACACCGGGGCCGACGTCGTCGCCCACGAGGTCGGCCACCTGTTCGGCCTGCCGGACGAGTACCGCGAGGCGTCGAGGGGCAGCCGTCCGGTCTACCTCGACGGCGGGCTGATGGCGTCCCGGTACCGGGACGACCACGGCGTGAACGCGGCCGACCAGGACCACTGGTCCGACGGCTCCTACTCCCTCGACCCGCACCAGGTCCTGCCCGCGCGCAACCTCCGGCAGCTGGGCGCGGTGATCGACCTCGCCTTCGGCGCCGACCGCGGACCCGCCCCGGACGCCACCCACCCGCCGCGGCCGCAGGTGAACGAGGACGCCCGGCGCACCGCGCTGTACGGTGACGGGCGCGACGGCGGTCACCTGTTCCCGCCGCCGGGTTCCGACCGGCCGCGGCCGGCCAGGGTCCCGGGCTCCGAGAACAGCAACGGCACCTTCCGGGTGCTCGACGCCCCGGCCACCGGGCCGACGACGGACCGTCGGGCGACGGTGAACGAGCGGCAGGCCGGGGACCTCGCGACCGGCCGGGCCCCCCGGACCGCCGACTTCACCGCCGAGCTGCCGCCCCGCCCCGGCACCCCCGCGACGGTCCCCGCCCCCGCTCCCGTTCCCCGGGCCGGTGACGGCCACCGCACCATGTTCCCGGAGCACTGGTCGTCCGACGACGCGGTGTACGCGGCGGAGCAGGCGTACCAGCACGCGCTGCGCCGCGGCGACGGGGCGTTCACCGAGGTCGCCCCGGGCGTCCGGACGTTCACCGGCGAGTACGGCGGCGTCCGGATCGAGGGCCGGGTCGAGAACCGGACCGAGTTCCGGCCGGAGAACCCGGCCGAGAACCGGCGCGGCGGCCGGGTCGAGGTCGCGGAGATCGTCTCCTTCCGCCCGTCCGACGACCAGAGCGGTCTGGGCGCGGCCGCCCACCTGCCGTGGCGCCCCTCCGAGGGGGCCTTCGGCCGGCGGGTCGAGGACCTGGTGCGCTACGGCGACCGGAACACCCTCACCGGCCTGCACCACCAGCCGGTGGACGCGGCCAACGCGGTGCACGGGATCGACATCGGGCAACCGGTGCACACCAACCCCAACGGGACCTACCGCGCCCCGGTCTGGTTCCTCGACCCGGTCGCCTCCCCGGGCTCCAGGCTGGCGGAGTTCGACTCCCGCTGGCACCGGCGCGCGGACTCCCCGGAGAACATGTTCTACCCCCGGAGCTGGGACCCGCTGCGGGTCCTCGACGCCGTCGACTCCGCCTACCGTCGCTCGACCGACCGGCGCACGGTGGACGGCGCCGTTCACTGGACCGGAGTGGCCGACGGCGTCCGGATCGAGGGCGTCACCCGGGACGGCCGCCATCTGATCCACCGTCCGGCGGACGACCAGCCCGGCGCTCCGGCGGCGGACGGGTACCGCTCCTACCCGCTCGCCGAACCGGCCTCGCCCGGCACCGCCACCCGCCCGGCGACGGTGGCCCGGCCGACCGCGAACCCGGTGGAGGGCGACGCGGTCAGCCCGTCCCTGCGGCCCGACGCGGGCCGGGGCCTGCCGCCGCAGTGGACGCGGGAGGAGATGATCCACGCGGCCGCCCGCGGCCAGCAGATCGGATCCGAGCGGCGGGTCGGGGCCGAGCTGGTCCAGCAGGTGCGCTACGGCGACGTCCTGATCACCGTGACACGGGACTGGGACAACTACCGGATCATCGACTTCCGGGCCGCGGACGGGCACACCCCGCCGCCCCAGGGCTCCCGTCCGCTGCCCCCGCGCGGTTCCGGGGCGCTGCCCGCCACGGACGGCGAGGTCCCGCTGCTGCACGCGCCGCACGCCGGTGGCGCGGACGCCCCGGTCCTCCCGCAGGCGCACCCGAACTCCGACGTCCCCGCGCCGGCCGCCGCTCCCGTCGCCGCGGCGCAGGCCGTGCTGACCGCGCAGGCCGGCCCGGCCCGGAGCAACCCCTGGCACCCCACCGCGACGGACGGCAGTCTGCGGGACGGCCCGCGCCGCCCGCCGGCCCTCCAGGACGGCGAGCGGCAGGAGACCCTGCCCAACGGCACCGTCCGCGTGTTCGAGGCGCGGCTGGACCCCGCGGTCGGGCCGGGCGCGCCGGTGGCGGCCTTCCCCTCGCGCTGGAGCCGCTCGCTGCTCGACCCCGGCACCGTGTACTACCCGAAGGCCTGGACCGAGGCGCACCTCCGCGAGCAGGTCACCGAGGCGCTCGGGAACACGCAGTTCACCCGGGTGGAGAACGGCCTCACGTTCAAGCTGGGCCGCGCCGACGACGTGTGGATCGAGGGCATGTACCTCGCGGACGGCAGCCTCATGGGCCACCGCCCGTCCCCGCACCAGTCGTCCCGGGACCCGAGGTACGACCTCGGCCCGGCGGCGACCGTCGGCCGGGGCGAGGAGGTCGACCTGGCCGGCTTCGGGCCGGTCCGGGTCCGCCGCGAGCTGACGGCCGACGGCTCCGAGGTCGTCCGGCTCACCGCCCGGGTCCGGATCACCGGCACCGAGGGCGTCGCCCAGCCCGACGTCGTGCGCGCCCAGACGGCGCTGCACCGGGCGGCCGGCCGGCTGCTGGCGGGCCACCAGGACGGCGGCGCCCGGATCGAGCTCGGGCTGCGGTTCACCCGGGACGCCGACGCCACCGAGATCCGGTTCGTCCCCGGCGAGGGCTTCGCGCTCCGGGAGGCCGTGCCCCGGCTGCACGAGGTGGCGACCGGCGCCGGACCGGCCCCGGTGCTGGCCGCCGCGCGGGAGCAGGCACCGCCGCCGCCGCACACCGTGTCCGGCGAGACGATGCTGGACGGGGCGCGGCAGCTCTTCGACCGGGTCGCGTGGGAGCGCCCGACCGAGGGCCGCAACCTGCCCCGCGAGTGGACGCCCGACGAGGCCCGCTACGCCGCGAGCGTGGTCGCGCGCTCCGCGTTCCGGGCCCAGGCCGGTCCGGTGCCGCCCGGCGGCACCACCGCGCCCACGCTGCGTCACGGCGAGTTCGCCGGGGTGCGGCTGACGGTGCGGGTGGAGAACGACCGGATCACCGACTTCTGGGGTCAGCCGGACCAGCGGGTCCCGGACCAGCTGGCCACGCCCACGGCCGAGCGGCGCCGGGTGCTCGGGACCCGTGAGGTCGTCCCGCCGGTGGACCTCTTCGAGCGCTCGCTGGAGGAGCGGCGGCTCCAGCGGTTCTCGGTGAGCCGGATCAGGCTCGCCGACGGTGACACCGAGTCACTGGTGACGGTCAAGGTGTATCTGGACACGTCTGACCTGGACATGACGAAGCGGGCCACCAAGGAGAGCCTCCGGGTGCTGTCCAGGAACGTCCGCGCCAGGACGGCGGAGATGTACGACCTCGGCCAGCGGCTGCCGGGCGGAGACCGGCTGCGGGTGCGGATGGAGTTCGTGAAGAACCCCGGCGCCGCCCACCACATCGTGGAGGTCCACCCCACCCAGCCCCGGCCGAACGCCCTCAACTGGGGCCTCGACACCCCGGGCAAGACCGTCGTCCACGAACTCGGCCACCTGCTCGGGCTGCCGGACGAGTACCGCGAACTCTCCCGCCCCGGCCGGGTCCGCCCCGTCCACGAGGACGGCGGGCTGATGGGCGCCCCCGTCCGCGACCGCTTCGACCGGGTCACGCTCGACATGGACAACCGGCCGGGCACCCGGGTCGACGAGGACCCGCGGCCCGTCCTGAAGGCGCGCAACCTGCGGCAGCTGGGCGGCGTCATCGACAGCGCCTTCGGCACCGACCGCGGCCCGGGCCGCGACGGCACCCGCCCGCCCCGGCCCCGGGTGAGCGAGGACGTCCGGCGCACCGCGCTGTTCGGCGACGGCCGCGACGGCGGCCACCTGTTCCCGCCGCCCGGCTCCGACCGGCCGCGGCCGACCCGGGTCCCCGGCTCCGAGCACCGCAACGGCACCTTCCGGGTGCGCGACGACGGCCCGGCCGCCGGGCCGACGACCGGTCAGCACCGGCTGGCCGGCGACCTCGCCACCACGCCGGCCCCCCGGCCCGCCGACCGCCACCGCACCATGTTCCCCGAGCACTGGTCGTCCGACGACGCCGTGTACGCGGCCGAGCAGGCGTACCAGCACGCGCTGCGCCGCGGCCCGGAGGCGTTCACCGACCTCGCCGGCGGCGTCCGGACGTTCACCGGCGAGTACGGCGGCGTGCGGATCGAGGGGCGGGTCGAGAACCGGACCGAGATCCGGACGGCGAACCCGGAGGAGAACCGGCCCGGCGGCCCGGTCGAGGTGGCGGAGATCCTCTCCTTCCGCCCGTCCGACGACCAGGGCGGGCTCGGCCCGGCCCCGCACCTGCCCTGGCACCCCTTCCCGGACGCCTTCGGGCAGCGGGTCGTGGACCTGGTCCGCTACGGCGACCGGCAGACTCTCGCCGGCTTCCACCACCAGCCGGCCCAGGACCGCCCCCAGGACGGGCAGTTCTCCAAGGTCGAGGTGGCCGGCTTCCGGCGGGGCGTCAAGATCGGGATGCGCTCCTTCAACTCCAACCCCAACGGGACCTACCGGGCCACCGCCTGGTTCCTCGACCCGCTCATCGCCCCGAAGGCGAACCTGGCGCAGTTCCCCTCCCGCTGGTTCCGGCCCGCCGACCACCCGGGGCGGATGTTCTACCCGGCGCACTGGCAGGCCGGCCACGTCCTGGAGGCCGTCCAGCACGCGTACGAGAACCGGAACGTCGCCCACGACCGCGTCGTCGACGGCGCCACCCACTGGACCGGCACCGGAAACGGCGTCCGGATCGAGGGCATCACCCGGGACGGCCGCCACCTCACCCACCGCCCGGCGGACGTCCAGCCCGACGCCAAGGTGCGGGGCAGGTCCGCCCCGCTCACCGAGCCCGCGGCACCCGGCACCGGCCGCCGCCCGGCCGTCGTCGCCGACGTGACCGCGATCGAGCTGCCCGCCGGCGCGGCCGACGAACTGCGGGCCGGTGCCGGCCGCGGCCTGCCCGAGGAGTGGACGGCGCCGGAGCGGCTCTACGCCGCCTACGCGGGACGGCAGCTGGAGCCCGCGACCGCGCTCGACGACGGCGGCTCCAGCGTCCGGGTGCGGTTCGCCGGCGTCGAGATCACCGTGGTGCGCGACGCGAGCAGCCGGATCGTCGACTTCACGGTCGCGGACGGCCACACCCCGCCGCCCCAGCGGGCCGTGCCGGTCCCCGAGCGCGGCACCCGGCAGTCGGCCGCGCGGCCCGTCGAGGCCGAGCCGCTGCCGCACTTCCCCGGCTCCGACGAGGGCTCCGAGCAGGACCTCGGCTCGCCGGGCGGCCACCGCCGCTCCGACGAGGACGAGGACATGGAGTCGTCCCCGGACACGGACGACGAGACCTCCTCCCGGGCCGACACCCTGGACCTGATCTCCGACGACGAGTCGATGGACTGGGAGGACGGCTCCGACGACGGCTCCGACGCCGGTTCCGGCCGCCGCTCCGAGGACATGGACGCGGACGAGTACGCCGACCTGCTGATGGACCTGGACGAGGTCCTCGCGGTGCGGCCCGTCCGACCGGCGCACGAGGCGCCCCTGCCGGACCTCGGCTTCGCCGCCCTCCTCGACCCGGTCGAGGTCACCGCGCCCGCCGACCCGGCGCGCCACACCAGCACCGTCACCCCGCTGCGCCGCTTCCAGGCCGCCCGCGGCTTCCTGCTGGACGGCTCGCCGGCGGTCGAGGTCGTGGTGCGGATCCACCTCGACACCACGGCGCTGCCGGCCGGCCAGGACCACACCGGGGCGCTCGACGGCCTGCGCGACCGCGCCCGGCGCGGCGTCGACGAGTACTACAACACCGGCCACCGGCTGCCCGAGGGCGACGCCCTGGTGGTCCGGCTGGAGTTCACCGACGACCCCGCCACGGCGCACCACCGGGTCCGGGTCGAGGACGGGGACGTCCGCGAGCACTCCGGCCTCTGGAGCCTGCACACGGGCGGCGCCGTCCTCGCCCACGAGGTCGGCCACCTCTTCGGCCTGCCCGACGAGTACCGCGAGCGGCGCCTCCGCGAGGTGTCGCTGGACGGGAACGGCAACCCCGTGGTGGCCTCCCAGGAGATCCGCCCCCGCGCGGTGTACACCGACGCCGGACTGATGGCCGGCTCCCTGGCCGGCCAGGGCCGGGCCCGGGTCGACCAGGACGCCGGCATCCACACCGACGACACCCCGATGGGCTTCGCCGTCCAGCCGCGCAACCTGCGGGAGCTGGGGGCGGTGATCGAGCAGGCGCTCGGTCCGGTGGTCCAGGAGCCGAACGCGCACGACCTGCCGCGTCGGGCGACGTTCGACCTGGACGCCCGGCAGACCTCGCTGTTCGGCGGGACGCGGAACCCGGGCGGGCACCTGCTGCCGCCGGCCGGTTCGGACCGCCCGGCGCCCGAGCGGGTGGTGCGGGTGGAGCGCAACGGCGTCGTCGTCGCCGACTTCCCCTCCGACGCGGCGCTGCCGCCGTCCCGGCGGGTGGCGACCTCCTCCGCCGCCGGCGACCTGTCGAACTCCGGCGACCTGCTGGGCGTCGGGTCGGTGTACCGCCGGATGTTCCCGCGCAACTGGACCAGTGAGGACGCGGTGTACGCGGCCGAGCAGGCCTACCTGCACGCGCTGGGCACCGACCAGGTGGTCCCGCTGGGCGGCGCCCGCCGCCGCTGGACCGGCGAGTACGCCGGGGTCCGGATCGAGGGCGAGGTCCACGGCGACCGTTTCCTGTCCTTCCGTCCCGCCGACGCCCAGCCCGACACCGACCCGCCCCGGAACGCCCCGCACCGACTCACCCCCGACGAGCCGACCCAGGGCTTCGGCGCCTTCGGCCAGCGCGCCGAGGACATCGCCCGCTACGGCGACCGGCAGCACCTCACCGGCCTGCACCACGAACTGAACCCCGGACACGTCACCGATCCGGCCAACACCCTCCGGGCCCACGGCGTCCGGGTCGTCGAGACCAGCGCGCCGATCCACAACGGCACCTACCGGGCCCGGGTCGCCTTCCTCGACCCGACCGTCGCCCCGAACTCCCCGCTCGCCGACTTCCCGACCCGCTGGCGCTTCCGCGACAGCGCCGACGGCGGCAGCGGGCGCACCATGTACCCGCGGACCTGGTCGTCGTCGGACCTGCTGACCCGGGTCGACGAGGCGCACGACAGTGTCCCGGCCGAGCGCCGGGTCCATCTCGACGACGGCCGGACGTACTACTGGACCGGCGAGGCCGACGGCGTCCGGATCGAGGGACTCTCCCGCGACGGCGCCCACCTGGCCCACCGCCCGACCGACACCCAGCCGATGACCGACTGGAACCAGCGACGGGTGCTGCGCACCTCCGAGGACACCGGGACCTGGATGGGCGACCGCCCGCTGTCCGTCGCCCGGGTGCTGTTCGACTCCGGGCAGGAGGGCCTGCGGATCACCGTGCCCGTGCGCACCGTCGTCGAGGGCCCGGTGACGCCCGAGTACCGGGCGTTCGCCGAGGAGCAGGTCCAGCAGCGGGTGAACGACTACGTCCGGGACCGGACGCTGGAGACGGCGGGCCCGGACGGGGTGCCGCCGCGGCTGGTCGCCGTCGTCCTCGACTTCACCCCCGGACGTCCGGACGTGTTCTCCGGCGTGCTGGTGCGCCCCGGCTCGGCGTCGGACGTGTCGGACGTCCTGGGCCCGCTCGCCTTCCAGGGCCAGGACCAGGTGTTCAACGCGATCGTCGCCGCCCTGGACGGCCTCGCCGCCCCGCACGCCGACCTGGTCGCCCAGCAGGGCGCCCCCCGCGTCCCGGCCGACCTGCGCGAGCCCGGCCCGCTGCGGCCCGGCGAGCACCGGCCCGCCGAGGTGGCCGGCTGGGACCAGCAGACCGCGCGGCAACTGCGCAACCTGGACGCCCGGTTCAGCCAGGAGGCGCTGGCCGCCGAGCCGCGGAACCTGCCCGTCACCCACAGCCTGCCCCGGGAGTGGACGGCCCTCGACGCGCGGTGGATCGCCGTCCAGATCCTGAACGCGCACGACAGCCGGTTCGGCTCGACCGTGACCGACGTCCTCCACGGCTCCTACGGCGACGTCCGCCTCGCGGTCCACGTCGAGGACGGGCAGATCGTCCTGGTCACCGGTGTCGGCGACCAGCGGGACCTGCCGCAGCTGCACGTCCCGCCGCTCGGCGCGGACGCCGCGGTCCAGCCCGCTCCCGCCCCCGTCGCGCAGCGCCGGGCCGTCTCCGCCTGGCAGTCGGCCGACCTGGACGGGACGGTGACCGGCACCCCGCGCCGCCCCCCGGCCGCCGCCCCCGGTGAGATGCGGGTGACCCTGCCCAACGGCACCGTCCGGGTCTTCGCGGCCCACCTCGACCCCGCGGTCGCCCACGGCGCCCCGGCCACGCAGTTCCCCTCCCGCTGGCACCGCTCCGCGCTCGACCCCGGGACGGTGTACTACCCGGAGCACTGGAGCGAGGCGCAGCTCACCGCGCACGTCACCACCGCGCTCGACCACCCGCTCCTCACCCGCCAGGAGGCCGACGGCTCCCGGGTCGTGCTCGGCCGGGCCGACGGGGTGTGGATCGAGGGCCGGTTCGGACCGGACGGCGAGCTCTACTACCACCGCCCCGCCCCGCACCAGAGCTTCGACAACCCGGACTACCAGGACCCCGCCTCGACGACGGCCCACCGGGGCACCGAGGTGCGGCCGACCGGCCTCGGGCCGGTCCGGGTCCGCCGCGACCTCATGTTCGACGGCTCCGAGGTCCTCCGGGTCACCGCCCGGGTCCGGCTGGTCGGCGGCGAGCACGCCACTCCCGCCGACCTGCGGCAGGCCGAGACGACGCTGCGGCAGGCCGCCGCGGAGTACCTGGAGGGCCACCAGCCCGCCAGTGGCACCCCGTTGGACCTCCGGCTGGAGTTCACCCGGGACCGCGACGCCACCGAGGTCCGGCTCGTCCCCGGCCAGGACCCCACGATCGAACAGGCCCTGCCGAGGCTGCACCGGGCGGCCGGCACCGACCGGCTGGCCGAGGTGCTGGCCTCGGAGCGGCAGCCGCAGGCGCCGTCGGCCCCGGACACGGTCTCCGGCGAGACGATGCTCGACGGCCGGCGGCGGCTCTTCACGGCCGCCGTGTGGGACCGCCCGACCGAGGGCCGCAACCTGCCCCGCGAGTGGACCCCCGACGAGGCCCGCTACGCCGCCAGCGTGGTCGCCGGCGCGGCGCACCGTGTCCCGGCCGGCCCGGTGCCGCCCGGCGGTACCACCGCGCCCGAACTGGTCCACGGCAGCTTCGCCGGGGTCCGGCTGACGGTGCGGGTGGAGAACGGCCGGATCAGCGACTTCTGGGGCCAGCCGGACCAGCGGATGCCCGACCAGCTGACCAGGCGCGGCCCCGAGCGGATCCAGGTGCTCGGGAGCCGCGAGGTCCACCCTCCGACGGACCGGCTCGAACTGTCGATGGAGGCCCGGGACGCGCAGCGGTTCGCGGTGAGCCGGATCCGGTTCGCCGACGGTGACACCGAATCGCTGGTGACCGTCCGGGTGCACCTGGACACCAGCGCGCTGGACCTGGCCGACCCCGCCACCGCGCGCGGCCTCGGCGACCTGGTCGACCGGGCCCGCGCCGGGATGGCGGCCACCTACGGCGGCACCCAGCGGTTGCCCGGCGGCGACCGGCTGCGGGTCAGGGTCGAGTTCGTGAACGACCCCGGTGCCGCGCACCACACCGTGGCCGTCCACCCGGTCCAGGACCGGGAGGACCACCACAACTGGGGCCTGGACACCCGGGTCGAGGTGATCGTCCACGAGATGGGCCACACGCTCGGACTGCCGGACGAGTACCGCGAGGGGTCCTACGAGGGCCGGGTCCGCCCGGTCCACGAGGACGGCGGACTGATGGGCTCCTTCTCGCGCGACCGCTTCCACCGGCCCATGGTCGACAACGACAACCTGCCCGACCCGCTGGGCCGCAGCGACCGGCAGCCCGTCCTGAAGGCGCGCAACCTGCGGCAGCTCGGCGCCGTGATCGACCTCGCCTTCGGCGCCGACCGGGGACCGAGCCCCGACGGCGTCCACCCGCCGCGGCCCCGGGTGAACGAGGACGCCCGGCGCACCGCGCTGTACGGCGACCTGGACGGGACCGGCGGCCGGCGACTGTCGAGCGGCGGCCGCGACGGCGGAGGCCACCTCGTCCCGCCGCCCGGTTCGGACCGGCCGCGGCCGACCCGGATCCCGGACTCCGAGAACCGCAACGGCACCTTCCGGGTCTACGGCGGCCCGGCCGACGGCGCCGCGACCGGCCAGCACCGGCTGGCCGGCGACCTCGCGGCCGCCCCGGCCGGGCGCGACCGGGGCCGCACCGTGTTCCCGGAGCACTGGACCGGCGACGACGCGGTGTACGCGGCGGAGCAGGCGTACCAGCACGCGCTGCGGCGCGGCGGCGACGCGATCACCGAACTCGGCCCGGTCTCCTGGGCGTTCACCGGCGAGTACGGCGGCGTGCGGGTCGAGGGCCGGGTCGACGTCCGGACCGAGCAGCGGCCCGGCGGCCCGGTCGAGGTGGCGGAGATCGTCTCCTTCCGCCCGTCCGAGGACCAGAGCGGCCTCGGCGCCGCCGCGCACCTGCCCTGGCACCCCTTCCCGGACGGCTTCGGCCAGCGGGTCGAGGACCTGGTGCGCTACGGCGACCGGCACGCCATGACCGGCGTCCACCACCAGCCGCCGGAGCCGCCCGAGCACCGGCCGGGCGAGCCGTCCGCCGTGGAGCGGGCCGGCCAGCGCCGGGGGATCCGGATCGGCGCCCCCTTCGCCGACCACCCCAACGGGACCTACCGGGCTCCCGTGTGGTTCCTCGACCCCCTGGTGTCGCCGGACGCCTGGATGACGGACTTCCCCTCCCGTTGGCACATGCGGGCGGACCACCCGACCAACACCTTCTACCCCAGGGACTGGCCGGTCGTCACGGTCCTGGAGGCGGTCCGGACGGCGTACGAGAACCGGACCGACACCCACCTGGTGAACGGCGCCCAGCACTGGACCGGCGAGGCCGACGGCGTCCGGATCGAGGGCATCACCCGGGACGGCCGGCACCTCGTGCACCGCCCGGCGGACGAGCAGCCCGGCGTCGTCCTGCCGCCGGACGCGTACCGCTCCGCCCCGCTCACCGAGCCCGCGGCTCCCGCCACCGGCCGCCGCCCGGCCACCACCGACCCGACGGCGCCCGTCGCGGTGTCCGCCGACCGGGTCTCCCCGAACCTGAGCGGCACCGCCGGCCGGGGCCTGCCCCGGGAGTGGACGGCGGCGGAACGCCTCTACGCGGCCCACCACGGGCGCCCGATCGGGACCGAGGAGCCGGTCGCGGACGGCTTCCGGAGCCTGGTGCGGTTCGCCGGGGTCGAGATCACGGTGCTGCGCGACGTGGACTACCGGATCGTCGACTTCTCGGTCGCCGACGGCCACACCCCGCCGCGCCAGACCTCCCCCGCGGTGCCCGAGCGCGGCCCGGTCCGTCCGGCCGGCCCGGGCGACGCGGCACCGCCGCTGTTGTTCGCGCCGCGCTCCGCCGGTTCGGACGGCGGTTCCCTGCCCACCACTCCGGGCGGCGACGGCAACGCCCTGCCCAGGACGCCCGGCCACGACGGGGACTCCCGGCCCACCACCCCGGGCGACGACGGCAACGCCCTTCCCAGGACGCCGGGTTGGCCCACCACCCCGGGTGGGCCCAGCACGCCGGGCCGGGACGAGTCCGGCCTGCCCACCACCCCGGGCCGGCCCGAGGACATGGACCTGGACCAGGACCTGTACCGGGACTCCGACGAGGAGATGGGCTACTACACCGACTCCACGCTCGACTTCCTGTCCGACCACGACATGGAGTCGGTCCACGGCTCCGACTCCGACCGCCGCTCCATGGACACGGACTCGCGCCGGGGCACCGACACCGACACCGACGGCGGCGCCGACCGGGTCCGCCCCGCGCACCGGGCCCCGGCACCGGACCTGCGGATCGCCCAGGTCCTCCGGACGGCCGAGGTCGAGGCACCCGCCGACCGGGCCCTGCACAGCAGCACCGCCACCCACCTGCGCGGCTTCCGGGCCGGCCGCGCCGTCCTGGTGGACGGCTCGCCGGCGGTCGAGGTCCTGGTGCGGGTCCACCTCGACACCACGGGGCTGCCGGCCGGCCAGGACCACACCGAGCCGCTGGCGGACCTGCGCGCCCGCGCCCGGCGCAGCGTCGACGACTACTACAACACCGGCCACCGACTGCCCGACGGCGATCTCATGGTGGTGCGGCTGGAGTTCACCGACGACCCCGACGCGGCGCACCACCGGGTCGAGGTCCTGGCCCCGGAGCCGGGGACGCCGATCCGCGAGCACTCCGGCCTCTGGGGTCTGGACACGAACGGCACCGTCCTGGCCCACGAGCTGGGCCACCTGCTCGGCCTGCCCGACGAGTACCGCGAGCGGCGCCTGCACGAGGCGACCGTCGACCAGGACGGCAACCGCGAGGTCGTGGAGCAGGGGATCCGGCCCCGGCCCTCGTACACCGACGCCGGACTGATGGGCGGCACCCACGCCGGCAACAACCGGGTCCGCTTCGACCAGGACGCCGGGATCCTCACCGACGGCACCGACATCCGCTTCGCCCTCCAGCCGCGCAATCTGCGGGAGCTGGGGGCGGTGATCGAGCAGGCGCTCGGTCCGGTGCGGGCGCTGCCGAACGTGCACGAGCTGCCGCGTCGGGCGTCGTTCGACCTGGACGCCCGGCAGACCTCGCTGTTCGGCGGGACGCGGAACCCGGGCGGGCACCTGCTGCCGCCGGCCGGTTCGGACCGCCCGGCGCCGGAGCGCGTCGTGCGGGTGGAGCGCAACGGCGTCGTCGTCGCCGAGTTCTCCTCGGACGCGGCGCTGCCGCCGTCCCGGCGGGTGGCGACCTCCGCCGGTGACCTGCTGGGAGCCGGCGACCCGCTGACCACCGCCGGCCCGGCGCAGCGCCGGATGTTCCCGCGCAACTGGACCAGTGAGGACGCGGTGTACGCGGCCGAGCAGGCGTACCTGCACGCGCTGGGCGCCGATCAGGTGGTCCCGCTGGGCGGCGCCCGCCGCCGCTGGACCGGCGAGTACGCGGGCGTGCGGATCGAGGGCGAGGTCCGGGGCGACCGTTTCCTGTCCTTCCGCCCCGCCGACAGCCAGCCCGACACCGACCCGCCCCTGAACGCCCCGCACCGGCCCGACCCGCCGGCCCTCACCGGCCACGACCCGGCCCGGAGCCAGAACCCGGCCCAGGGCTTCGGCGCTTTCGGCCAGCGCGCCGAGGACATCGCCCGCTACGGCGACCGGCAGCACCTCACCGGCCTGCACCACGAACTCGCCCCGGACCTGTCCGGCCGCGAGAACGCGCTCCGGGCCCACGGCGCCCGGGTCGTCGAGACCACGGCCCCGGCCCACAACGGCACCTACCGGGCCCGGGTCGCCTTCCTCGACCCGACCGTCGCCCCGAACTCCCCGCTCGCCGACTTCCCGACCCGCTGGCGGGTCCGGGACTCCGACGACGGCCTGCGCACCATGTACCCGCGGACCTGGTCCTCGTCGGACCTGCTGACCCGCGTCGACGAGGCGCACGACGGCGTCCCGGCCGAGCGCCGGGTCTACCTGGACGACGGCCGGACGTACTACTGGACCGGCGAGGCCGACGGCGTCCGGATCGAGGGACTCTCCCGCGACGGCGCCCACCTGGCCCACCGCCCGACCGAGGACCAGCCGACCGCGCCGCTCCGGGCCTGGGACGACCGCCGGGTGCGCCACACCGTCCGCGGCGAGGACGTCGAGCTCGACGGTCGCACCCTCACCGTCTCCCGGGTGCTGTTCGACTCCGGCCAGCTCGGCCTGGAGGTCACCCTCCGCGTCCAGGTGTCCACCGAGGGCGGACTGACCCGCCGTGAGCAGCAGGCCGCCGAGGGCGAACTCCAGCGCCGGGTGGACGCCTACGTCCGCGAGCGGGTCCGCGACACCGCGGACCCGGACGGCCTGCCGGAGACGCTGGTCGCCGTCCGTCTCGACTTCGCCGACGAGCACCGGGACCCCTACGCCCGGGTGATCGTCGACCGCGACTCGCTGCCCGACCCGGAGGACCTGGCGCTGGTCGACACCGCCGAGAACCTCCAGCACCTCCTCGGCCCGCTGGCCCACTTCGACGGCGCGGACGTGTTCCACGACACGGCCGTCCGGCTGGAGGAGCGGGCACCCACCCGGGTCGACCTCCTCACCGACCTGCGTGCCACCGAGGGCACCCCCCGCGTCCCCGCCGACCTGCGCGAACCCGGCCCGCTGCGGCCGGGCGAGCAGCGGCCCGCCGTGACCGCCGGCGCCGACCGGGAAACGCAACGGGCCGTGGAGGCGATGGACTTCCGGTTCACCCGGCGGGCGGTCGACCTCGACCCGCACACCTTCCCCGCCGACCGGAGCCTGCCCCGCGAGTGGACCGCCCGCGACGCGCGCTGGGCCGTCACCCGGCTCGTCGAGCAGCACCAGGTCGGCCCGCGGGAGACCAGCGTCGTCATCGGCGACTTCCGCGGCGTCCTGCTGGAGGTCTCCGTCGTGAACGGCCGGATCACCGGCTACCGGGGCATCGGCGACCAGCGGGAACTGCCGCAGCTGCACGTCCCGGCGCTCGGCGAGCAGGCCCCCTCCCACACCTCCGCTCCCGTCCCCACCGCTCCCGCCGCCCTGCCGCACCTCGCGCCGCCGGACGGCCACCCCCTGCTGGACGCCGTCGCGGACGCCTCGCCCGAACTCGTCGGCGCCCTGCTGGGGCACCACGGCCTCCCCCCGGCCACCGGGCGGCCCGAGTTGCGCCGACTGATGACCACCGAGGTGGCCGAGTTCCTCCAGCGGACCCGGCCCGCGGACCTGCCCGTGGAGGCCCTGGCCGCCTTCCGCCCCCACCTGGCGCCGAGCATGGACACCGCCCTGGAGCTGCACGCCCTGCGGCACGACCTGGCGGCCTCCGACGGCACCCACGACGCCGGGCTCGGCGGAGCGCTCGCCCCGCTGCTGGCCCACGCCCTGCACATCCGGCTGGAGGTGACCGACCAGCAGGGGAACACCTCGCTCCACGGCCCCGACAGCGAGACCGTCGTCCGGATCACCGACGAGCACCCGGACCGGGACACCGAGGGCCAGGACACCGAGATGCAGTCCCAGCGGGAGTCCTCCCCGGCCGGGACCGACCACGGCGACGACCTCACCATGCTGGTCGACCCCGCCGAGACCGAGCTCGCCCACATCACCGGGGCCCGCGAGGTCCGGGCCCCCGCCGACGCCTTCGGCCGGTCCGTCTCGGCCGCCCGCCTGCGCGGGTACGAGGCGCGGCGCGGCTTCCTGGAGGACGGCGAGCCCGCCACCGAGATCGTGGTGCGCATCCACATCCGCCGCGAGCAGGGCGAGATGGACAGCGACCTCGACAGCGAGGACGGCTACCTCTACGACGCCCCCGTGGAGCAGTTCACCGACGAGCAGATCGGGGAGGTGATCGAACGGACCTGGGAGGGCGTCAACGCGGCCTACAACACCGGCCACCGGCTCCCCAACGGCGACCTGCTGCGGGTCCGGCCCGAGTTCGTCGAGCACTCGGCCGACGTCAACCACCACGTCCACATCGTCGACCTCTTCAGCCGCCCGCTGCACGAGAACAACGAGACCTGGTCCCTCGAATCCACCCCGGACACCCTCGCCCACGAGATCGGCCACCTGCTCGGCCTCACCGACGAGTACCGCCGCCAGCAGCAGCGGCAGGCCGTCTACACCGACGCCGGGATGATGGGCTCCTACCGCGTCGAGCACGGCCGGATCTCCGCCGACCAGCTCGCCGGCATCGGCCCGCAGCGGGTCGAGGGCGTGCCGACCCTGGCCGCGCGCAACCTGCGCGAACTGGGCGCCGCCATCGACGAGGTGTTCGGCACCCAGCCGTCCCGGCTCACCCCCACCCTCCGGGCCCCCGACGGCCACCCGCTGCCGCCCCGGGCCGCGTTCGACCTGGACTCCCGGCAGACCTCCCTGTTCGGCGACCGCCGCACCGAGGGCGGCCACCTGCTCCCGGCACCCGGCTCCGACCGCCGCCGGCCCACCGGCATCGTCGAGCAGCACCCCAACGGCGTCCTGCACGTCGAGTACGGTGCGGCACCGGACGGCCCGCGCCGCACCGTCACCGAGGTCCGCACCAGCGCCTCCGCCGGGGACCTGCTCACCAGCGGGCCCGCGCCCGCCGCCGGGCCCACCCGACGGCGGCTGTTCCCGCGCAACTGGACCGAGGACGAAGCGGTCTACGCCGCCGAGCAGGCCTACCTCGACGCGCTGCGCCACAGCGCCGTCACCCCGGCCGGCCCCGGCCGGTACCGCTGGACCGGCGAGTACGCCGGGGTGCGGATCGAGGGCGAGATCCACGGCGAGGTCCAGGGCGACCGGTTCGCGTCCTTCCGGCCCGCCGACACCCAGCCGGACCCGCAGGGGCTGCCGGCCCCGGCCCACCGGGCCGACCCGTCGGCCGGCCCCCGCCGGGCCGCCCCCTGGGACGGCCTGTCCGACCTCGGCCCGCTGCCGCCGCGCGGCGAGGACCTCGACCACGCGCCCTCGCGGCCCACCGGCCTGCTCCGCTACGGGCAGCGGGCGCAGGACGTCTCCCGCTACGGCGACCGGCAGTCCCTCACCGGACTGCACCAGGAGTTCACCCCCACCGGGGAGGACGTGGACCTCGCCACCTGGCAGCGGCAGCGCGGCGTCGAGGTGATCGAGCGCGGCACCGTCCACCCCAACGGCACCTACCCCGCCCGGGTGCGGTTCCTGGACGCGACCGTCGCCCCCGACGCGCCGCTCGCGGAGTTCCGCAACCACTGGTTCGAACCCCGGGGCACCTCCGTCCGGACGATGTTCCCGCGCGCGTGGAGCCGGACGGACGTCCTGCAGGCGGTCGAGGCCGCGCACGCCCGGCCGTTGCACCAGGTCCGGATCGACGAGCGGACCTACCGCTGGATCGGCGAGGTCAACGGCGTCCGGATCGAGGGTCTCAGCCGCAACGGCCAGCACCTCGCGTACCGGCCCACCGGGATCCAGCCCGGCGCCCACACCGAGGTCTGGAACCGGCAGCAGGTGATCGCCACCGGCCCCACCCGGCCGGTCGCCGCCGGCACGGGGCAGATCCAGGTCCAGCGGGTGCTCTTCAACTCCGGACAGCAAGGCGTCGACATCGTCGTCCCGCTCCATGTCGGTCTGACCGGCGGGGTGACGGAACAGCAGGTCCGCGCCTTCACCGACCAGGTGACCCAGCAGGCCCAGCAGGTCTGGGGCCAGGCCAACGCGGGCCGGCAGCCGTGGCTGGTCAACGTCACCGTGGTGCCGACGGCCGGGCCCGCGGGAGCCTTCCGCAGCATCGGCGCGCAGGAGGCCGCCGGCATCTCCGCCCCGGCGCTGCTGGGCGGCCTGCTGCCCGGGTACGGCTGGAACGGGGCCGGCAGCCCGCTGCGGCAGCTGTTCGACCTGGCCGGTCCGGTCAGCACCTTCTCCGACCGGGTCCTGCCGACCGGCGGCCCCGAGGCGCTGCGCGAGCCCGGCCCGCGCCGGCCGGGGGAGCAGTTCTCGCCCGCCGTCCCGCAGTTCGAGGTCCGCACGCTCCGACCGGAGTTCACCGAGGACGCCTGGCGGGACCCGCGCGGCCGCAACCTGCCGCGCGAGTGGTCGGCCGACGACATCCGCTCCGCGGCCGGCACGGTGCTCGACCACACCCGGCGGACCACCGGGCAGCAGCCGCCGGCCGACGGCGTCGTGACCGGCACCGCCGGCGGCGTGACCGTGCACGTCCGGCGCGAGGGCGGCCGGATCGCCGAGGTCTGGGGCGAGCCGGGCCAGGAGCACTCGCGACAGCACTCCACCCCGGTCGGCGAGGGCGTCACCGTCCCGCTCAACACCGTCCGGCCGGACCAGGAGCCGGGCGGCTCGCAGCTGCTGCGCGCGCTCGTCGAGGACGACCCGCGGCTGCTGCGGCAGCTGTTCGGCGAGGAGGAGGGCGGGCGGCTCGCCGCCGACCCGGCCTCCGCCGAGCGGGCGCTGCGCCAGCTGGTCCAGCAGCGGTTCCGGGAGAACCCGGAGCTGGCGCGGGAGGCGCACGAGCTCTACACCGTCTGGGCCCGCCGGCTGGGGAACGAGCCGGCGGACTGGCAGCCCTTCGTCGAGGACCTCCAGCGGGAGATCACCGCCTGGCACGAGCAGGACGGGGGCGGCGCGATCGATCCGCGCGCCGTCCGCGACGCCTTCGCCGTGCTCACCGCCACCGCGCTGGACCTCCGGGTCGTGCTCGTGGACGTCGGCGACAACCGGGCCTCGCTGGCCGAGTTCGGTCCCGCGAACGGCCGCCGGACCGTGCTCGACCACACCGAGCAGGACGGCTACTCGACCGTCGCCGCCGCCGAGCGGCGGCACGAGCAGGAGCGGCTCGACCGGCAGCGGCGGGACGCCGAGGAGGAGCTGGAGCGGCAGCGGCGGGAAGCCGAGCAGGAGCTGACCGAGGAGGACCTGCAGCGGATCCGCACGAACGCCGCGGGCAAGGCCAAGGCCCCCACGACGGTCGACGAGAGCGACGGCGCCGCCAGTAGCGCTGTGCAGGAGAACCCCGTCCACGGCAAGCGGGCGGCCGACGACGACGACATGCCCGAGATCCGCCGGCGGATCAAGGCGATGGAGGACGCCGAGGCCGCGAAGGAGGCGGAGACGAAGGGGGAGAGCTCGGGCAGCAAGCCGTCGAAGCCCCCGGTCAAGGACCAGGAGGAGCCCCCGCCCCCGCCCAAGACGGAGGAGGAGTCGAAGGTCGCGTCCAAGAGCGAGATCGAGGAGGAGCCCGCGGTCCTGCCCAAGAAGGAGGAGGAGCCGAAAGCCCAGTCCAAGAGCGAGATCGAGGAGCTGCCCCCGCTCCCGCCGAAGGTCGAGCCCACCGTGGTGGCGTCCTCGTCCAGGACCGACGAGCCGGCGCCGCGGCAGCCGCCGCGGACCGTCACCGAGTCCGGCGTGCTCTCCGGCTCGCACATGGTGACCGGCATCGGCGAGCCCAGCAGCGTGCTGGTCGTGAACGTCGCCGCGCGGATCGCCGAGGTCCTCCCCGAGGGGACCGCCAACCGGCAGGCCCTGGCCAGGACGCTCGCGGAGACCCTCTTCAGCGACTCCGCCCTGCGCGCCCAGGTGTCCGCCCTCTCCCGGGGAGAGGTCGTGCACATCCCGGTCGGGACCGACGCCCGGCAGGGCACCGTCACCGTCCGCGGCGAGGTCGCGGACCTGGTGCACCGGGCGAAGGACAAGGCGAAGGAGAAGTTCGAGTACGAGGGCGGCAGCGACCGCGTCGTGACGCTCGGCACCACCACGGGCGGCCGCAAGCGGCTCGGGCTCGGGCTGCAGGGGCGGCTCGACTTCTTCAAGCTGTTCCGGGTCCAGGGCTCCGGCGGCGTCCAGGGCGACCTGATGTCCTGGGAGGGCCTGACCACCCGGGCGCGGTTCTTCTCGCGCTCCAAGACCACCGAGCGGACCGAGATGTTCGACGGCCACCTGCGCCTGGAGGTCGGCTACCAGCCGGCCGGCCGGCGGGGGACCGAGGACCTGTCGCTCCGACTGGACCCGGCGGCCGCGAACGTCGTCACGACGCCGATCGAGGTCGGCATCCCGCAGCGCGAGACCCGGGCCTCCGCCGACGACCTCGACCCCGCGCACCTCGCCTGGCCGGACACCTTCGACCAGGCCCGCCGGACCCAGCCGCGGCTGCACCTGTCCCACGTCATGCTGGACGTCCACGCCGAGGGCCCGCCGCGGCTGCGCGTCACGCCGCGCGAGGACGCGGACGGCAACGTGGAGATGCAGCCCGTGAACACCCCGCCCGGCCGGCCGCTGCCGCGGCAGGTCATGGCGGGCGTGGTCGACCTCCTCGCCGGGAACGACGAGGTCAGGGACGCGCTCGGGAGCAACCGCAGGTCGCTGTCCGACCGGCTCGTGGCGGAGTTCGGCTACCAGCGCCTCCAGCAGGACTTCAAGGGCATGACCAACGGCGAGTCCGTCGTCCTCCGGATCCCCGGCAGCGATGTCCGGATCGAGGTGAAGGCCGCCAACCGCGAACTGAACGTCCTGGCCCTCACCAAGGAGACCGAGTTCAACACCGGCGCGGGCGATGTGGTCACCAGGATCCGGCGGAAGGTCGTGAGCGGGCTCCGGCAGCTCCAGGGCGGCGGCCGGCTCGGCCTCGACGACCGCAATGTCAGCGCTTCCTACGGCGGCCGGAAGGGCTCGGACTCGATCCACATCTCCGGCCGGACGCTGGAGACCGCGGTCACCACCAAGACCAAGGAGCCCGGCGCGATCCTCGACGGCCACGGCTACCTGGAGGTCGTGGTCCACAAGGGCGACCGGCGGCTCGGCGACCCCGTCGAGATCCCGGTCGGGTTCCGCACGGTGATGCCGCAGTCGGACCTCGTGACGCGGCCGCAGCACGATGAGGCCACGGCCGCCGCCGCGGTGGCCAGGCTCGTCGAGAACCGCCTGCCGGAGTCCACGGTCGTCCGCGACATCGGCTCCGTCGACGACTTGCGGACCAACCTGGAGACGGCCGGCAAGGAGTACTACGGGAGCCTCTGGCCGACCGTCCGGGACGAGGTGATGCAGCTCGTCACCCAGCCCGCGCTGGCGTCCCGGCTCAGCGCCATGACCCGCGGGGAGCAGTTCGAGCTGAACTCCTTCGACCAGAGCAAGGCGGGCGTCCTCAAGGACACCGTGCTGGGACGCAACCTCAAGGTGACCGTCACCGCGACGCTCGCGGATCCGCAGTACCTCAGGCAGAGCGCCAGCGCCGACCTCAGCCGGCAGAACGAGACCAGCACCTTCAGCTCGGAGCGCCGGCAGAGCGGGAAGCACAAGGTCAAGCAGGGCGGCGTCGCCTTCCCCGTGGTCGCCGACCAGCCCTACGGCAACACGGACCTCGGCTCGCAGGAGCGGACCCGGGTCGGCACCCGCGACTCCGCCGGGGACAAGCTCTACGCGAACAGCAAGATCCGCGACGCGCAGGACATCTTCGGCGGACGGGTGACGCTGACCGTGACCCTGGAGGGCAGGGGCGCCCCACGCCCCGTCGCAGGGGACTTCAGCACCGAGTTCAGCGTGCGCGCCCCGAAGGCCGAGCTGTCGCAGGAGCCGCACCTGCGGACCCACACCGTCCTGCCGCGCAACCAGCTCAGCGCCTCCTCGGTGGTCTCGTTCAAGGACCTGCCCGACGGGCGGAGCGGGGGCACCCAGGTGCTCACCGACGTCCGCGCCGCCCTGAAGAAGCGCTTCGCCGCGCGCGGGGGCGTCTCCCGGCAACTGGAGCGCGTCCTCGCCGAGGAGCTCGGGCCGAGGACACTCCAGGCCAACCTGTCCCAGCTCACCCGGGGCGGGGTGCTCAAGGTGCCGGTCGGGGGCCCCGGCTGGTCGGCCGAGGTGATCGTCCGGGCCCGGCTGAGGGAAGCCCCCGTGCTGCGCCGCGAGGTGAACGACGCCGAGATCGAGGTCGGTACGCAGAACCGGACCGGCCACGGCGTCTCGTACGACGAGCGGGAGCGCATCACCGGCACCGTCGGCCTGACCGGCAAGCCCGGTTCGGACGGCAAGAGCGTGCTGACGGTCGACTACTCCTACCGGCACGACTCGGCGACGGGCATCGCCCTGGAGACCGCAGGCAGTACCGTCAACCGGGCGAAGAACGTGTCGAGGGCCGCTGTGTCCGACGCCGATGTCAGGTTCGAGGTGGAGATCCGGGGCTGGACGGGCGGCCTGATCCCCAGCACGACGAAGCTCCGCGAGATCCGGGCGGAGGCGGAGGTCATCACCCCGCAGTACAGCCCGGTGGAGGCGCCCCGCGCCGTCCCGGACCGCATCTGGCAGACGCACCGGCTCGGGTCCTCCGACGTCGTCACCAACGTGTTCGTGCCGGAGGCCCGCGGCAACGGCGCGGCGTCGTCCCACGGGAGCACCGGATCGGTGTCCTCCGACCGGAACTCCGGCGCGGGGCACGCCAACGAGAACAGCACCGGCGGGAACAGCCTCGGCGTGGACAGCCTCGCCACGAACAACACCAGCACGAACACCATCGTCGCCAACAGCGCCCACGCGAACAGCGCCGGTGGGAACAGCGTCAACGGGAACACGGGCACCGGGACCCGCGACTTCGCCGAGGCCCTACTGCGCTCACCGGGCGACCCGGGGGAGTTCGGCGGACGGAACATCACCAAGTGGCTGGACGGCCTCGGCAGGTCCGGCCTCCGGCAGAAGCTCTACGACACCCTCACCCCGAACACCCTGCACGACCAGCTCAAGGCCATGATGTCGGGCCGCGAACTGGTGGTCTCCGACGGTGGTGTGACCGTCCGGATCGGCGCGTCCGTCCGCACGCTGACCCACACCGGCAGCACCACGACCACCGAGTTCAACACCGGCACGCAGACCGAGCACACCCACTCGGCCGCCGACGGTGCGACCGGCGGCGGGGCGGGCTCCGGCCACCAGCTGCGCGCCACGCTGGGCGTCAACGGCGGTGCCTGGTACGCGGGCGGGGCGCTGACCGGCTCCACCGGCCACGACACCCAGGAGACCTGGTCCAACCGCGCGGGCTCCGGCAACACCACCAAGGTGAAGCCCAAGAACGCGAGCATCTTCAGCGGTGAGGCCGACCTGCACTTCCGGGTGGAGTGGAAGGAGGCGGTCGGCACCACGCCCCCGTTCGTGATGGCCACCAAGCACGCCTACTTCCGGCGGCCGCTCGGCATGGAGACGGTCATCGACATCGCCGAGACGAGGGCGCAGGCGCCGGTCGGCGCCACGCCCAACCCGGGCAACGTCTTCGACTCCGCGACCGCGCCGCGCGGCGCCGAGCTGCGCGGACTCACCGACCGCACGGCGCCGGACAACACCGTCCGGATCCCGCCGGACCGGGTGTGGACGCACGGGCTGGTCGACACGGACGTGGTGCGGACGGCCGACATGGGGCCGGACGCGCGGCAGCAACTGACCGCCGGGGCGAAGGAGTTCCTCGGCGCGGACGCCTGGGACCGGATCCGGGGCATGGTGGACCGGATGATCGACCCGGTGGCGCTGGCGAGCCGCCTCAGCACCCCGCTCACCCCGCACACCCCGCCCACCCCGCGCGCTCCGGGGGAGAACGCCGGCCAGGCCGCCGCGAAGCCGGAACCGACGCTCACCGACGGCCCGGGGAACTCCACTCTGCTGATCGGCCCGCCCGACCTGGCCGGCGGCGTCCGGGTGGAGGTGCGGGTGAAGGTCAAGCAGCTGGAGTTCGTCCGGACCGACGCGGAGTCGGAGTCCAACCCGACCAACACCACCTCGGTCACCGACGGCGCCAACACCCAGCGCACGGTCCAGGCGGCGCTGCGCTTCACCGGCGGCGCCAAGGGCGAGATCAACGAGCATGTCGGCGGCCGCGGCGGCGGCTACGCCGACGGCGCCTACCAGTACCGCACCGACCTCGCGACCGGCGAGGGCGGACAGGTCGTGAACAACGCCAAGATCAAGACCGACACCGCGCGGTACCGGGGCTTCGCCGAGGTGGAGGTGGTCTACCACAAGGACGGGAAGGTGCTTCCGCGCAAGGAGCTCATGGCGATCGAGATCGACATCCCCGTCGACAAGGTCAAGGGGAGCACCGACGTTCCGTCCGGCGGCTACCTGCGGTTCGACGAGGGCACGCCCGACGGTGAACTCCTGCTGCACGGCGCGCCGACCACGGCGGTGCGGTCGGTCGCGGACGCGCTGGGGCTGGACCCGGCCGCCCCGGCCGACCGCGCCCGGATCCTGGGCGTCGGCCACGTCGCCCGGGAACTGCTCGCCGGCTCCCTCACCACCGAGGGCGACCGGGCCGTGCGGTGGCTCAGGGGCCTGGACCGGATGCTCGTCCTCGCCGGGGACGAGTCCAACGGCGGGGCCTTCGAGCACCTCCGCCGGGTGCGGGACGGCCTGCCGGTCGCGGCGGAGGACCGGCGCCGGCTCCAGGGCCTGGCCGAGCAGTCCGGCGAGAACCCCGACCTGTCGGCGGCGGACCTCAACGGCCGCTGGAACGCCGAAGGCACGCACCGGCCCGGGGACCTGAGCCTGCGGGAGCCGTCGGCCGGCCCGGATCCGACGATCCGGCTGGCCGCCGACGCCCGCAGTACCGGCGAGATGAACAGGCTGCTGGAGAACGTCCGGCAGCGGGTCCTCGGTGCCGAGGGCGACGCGCCGCAGCGGATGGAGGTCACCCTGAACGTCCCGGCCGACCGGGCCACCAGGGAGGCCGACCGCCTGGAGCGGCGGCTGCGCGGGGTGCTCCGGACGACGCCGCGCGAGGTGGAGGTGGTCATCGTGACCACCACCGCCCAGGTGCGGCGTGCGGAGCCGATCGGGCCGGAGGCCGAGGCCCGGCCCGTGGGCGGCGTCCGGAGCTTCCGCGTCGGCCCGCCGTCGCGGGACGCGGGGGAGCAGGTGCAGCAGGAGCAGGTACAGGTTCAGCACGAGCAGGTGCAGCAGGTACAGGTACAGCACGAGCAGGTGCAGCAGGTAGAGCAGGTAGAGGTTCAGCAGGGGCAGGTGCAGCAGGTACAGGTGCAGCAGGTTGAGCAGGGGCAGGTGCAACAGGAGCACGTGCAGCAGGAGCAGACACAGGTGGAGCAGATTCCGCCGGTCGTCCAGGTCCCGTCCGGGCAGGTTCCGCTGCGGCAGACCCCGCCCCCGCCCCCGCCGCGTCGCGCGTCGGCAGAGGAGTTGCCGCACACCTCGGAGGACGAGCACCTGACCTCGGAGTCGGAGTCCGACACGTCGTCGCTGAACGGTTCGAACGACGACACGCCGGACCTGGGACCGGTCGCCGACGAGTGGATGCCCGGCTTCGGGGCATCGGCGTTGCGCAACCTTCCCCGGCCTTCGAACCAGTCGGCGGAGCCGCCGCGGAACCTCGGGGCGGACGAGTCGCGGCCGTTCGACAACCTGCAGGTCGCCGTCCCGGAGGGTCTGACGCACGAGCGGGAGGCGACCACCGACACCTGGTACACGGCTCGGCCCTACGAGGGTGCAGGGGAGTTCTACCTGCACCCGAACACCCGGGTGGGGAACGACTCGGACAACCTCTCGGTCGACTCGGACCTGTCGGCGCCGGCGCACGAGCGGGAGGCGACCACCGACACCTGGCAGACGGCTCGGTCCGACGTGGGCGCGGAAGAGTTCTATCTGCACCCGAACACCCGGGTGGGGAACGACTCGGACAACGACTCGGTCGACTCGGACCTGCTGGAGCCGGCGCACGAGCGGGAGACGACCAGCGGTACCTGGCAGACGGCTCGGCCGTACGAGGGGCCGGAGGAGTTCTATCGGCACCCGAACACCCGGGTGGGGAACGACTCGGACAACCTCTCGGTCGACTCGGACCTGCTGGACTCCGGGAGCGAGGTGTCCGAGGACTCCTGGGTGCACGTCCCGCCGCCGGTTCCGCCGGTCCAGCAGCCGGTCCCGCCGGTCCAGCAGCCGGTGCCGCCGCCGGGCCCGAACCCGCCGCTGCCGCCGAACGCGGCCGACGGGCCGCCGCGGATCGAGGAGCCGGAGCCCATGGAGAGCCTGGAGGACAGCGTCTTCAGCGCCCTGACCCAGCTGTTGGGCGGTGGTGGTGGGCAGCCGTGAACCGTCGGGCCGGGTCCGGCCGTAGGAACGGAGTAGGAGCACCCGAAGTCCAGTCGGCGGGGTGGTCCTGTCGACTGGGACTGCATGCGAGGCCGGAGGAGCTGCGGTGAGCACGAGTACGGGCGGGAACGGGGCTCGGGGCGGGGCGGCGGGGATCCAGCTGCCGTCGATGGACTGGGAGATGGAGGAGGAGCCGGCCGTGGCACCGGCGGGTGCCGCCGCCTCGGCCGGAGGAGCGGCCGCCGCTGCCGCGGTGGCCGCCCCGGCGACGGCGGAGGCGCCGACCGAGCAGGTCGCCGTGCCGCAGTACGGGCCGGTCACGCCGGTGGTGACCGCCGCCGCGGTGCCGCCGGTCGCGGTCGTCCCGTCGGCCGCGGCCGGGTTCGGCCCGGGCGAGGAGCCCGGGGCGCCGGTCCCCGTCGGGGCCGAGGGCGCGGACGGCGAGGAGCCGGAGGAGACGTCCCGTCGTCCCCGGTTCCGGCGGCCCGCGCTGGTCGCCGCCGCCACGGCGGGCGTGGTGCTGATGGGCCTGCCGTTCCTGATCACCGACGGCGCGGACAAGCAGGGCGACAACCGGGGCGTGAACCGGGCGGACCCCCAGCTGGTCGACGGGCCGGAGATCGACGACGTCCAGCCGCCCGCGCCGACCGACCCGCCGACGACCGGCCTCCCGCTCCCGGCGCCCGTCGACCCGCCCGCCACCGGTGACCCCGGCGCGCTCACCGCGCCGCCCGCCGACGGCTCGGGCACCGTGCCCGGGCTCGCCCTCGGCGGTGGCACCGTCGGCACCCCGGCGGTGCCGGCCGGCCAGCCCGCCGGCACGAACGTCCCGGCGGGCAAGGCACCGCAGAGCGGGACACAGAGCGGCAGCACCGGTGGCACCGGCAGCACCGGCGGCGGCAACGGAAAGACGACCCAGCCCGCCGCGGGTCAGCCCGTCGCGCAGCAGCCCGCCGCCGGCCAGCCCGCGGCCCAGCAGCCGGCCCCGGGCCAGCCCGCTCCGCAGCAGCCCGCGCCCCAGCAGCCGGCGCCGCAGCAACCGGCCCCCCAGCAGCCGGCGCCGCAGCAGCCCGCGCCCCAGCAGCCGGCGCCGCAGCAGCCCCCCGCCACCCAGCCCCCCGTCCAGCCGCCCGCCGCCGCGAAGGCCACCTACAGCGCCATCGGCGGTGGCAACTGCAGCACCGCCTCGGTCGCCTACGCCCAGCACGGTTACTGGGAACAGGGCTCCACCGGCTGGCTCAGCAGCTCGACCGGCGGCTACACCGGTTCGGGCTGCAACGGCAAGTACGTGTCGATGCCGATGTCCGGCTCGGACAGCAAGGACGACAACGACAACTCGGTGGTCTGGACGTTCTCCACCGCTCCGGTCACGTCCGGCAGTTGCACGATCTCCGTCTACGTGCCGAACAACAGCGACTACAAGCTGGTCGGCGGCAAGCCCGCGTACTACACCGTCCAGAACACCCCGAGCTCCGGCGTCATCGGCGACTTCTCGGTCAACCAGACCAGCAGCCGGGGGAACTGGGTGACCAGCAAGGCGTTCACGGTCTCCGGCGGCAAGATCTCGGTGATGCTGCACTCCCGCGGCCTCGACTGGGCCGGTACCGCCACCGACAAGGCGCACATCGCGGCCTCCGCCGTCAGGGCCGACTGCACGGCCTCCTGACCGCGCGGGGGCGGTCCGGACCTCCTCCGACCGCCCCCGGCCGCCGCCCCGGCTCCACCCGTCCGACCCGACCGACCCCGTCCGCCCTGCCCGACCCGCCCGACGACGTACTGATGAAGACCCAGGAGAGGACGGCCATGTCGCGCCATGTGCTGACGGTGTGCCCGGAACAGCGGGGCGGCCCGTACCGCACGATCGGCGACGCGCTCGCGGCGGCCCGCAGCGGAGCGGTGATCTCCGTCCGCCCCGGCCGCTACGAGGAGAACCTGGTCATCACCAAGATGGTCACCATCACCGCCGAGGAGCCGCGCGGCAGCGTCCGGATCACCGCCCGGCGGGGCTGCGTGGTCCAGGTGGTGGCCGAGGCCGTCCAGCTCACCGGCCTGGTCGTGCAGGGCCAGGACGAGGAACTCCCCGCCGTCGACGTGCCCCGGGGGCAGGCCGCGCTGTCCGACTGCGAGGTGGTCGGCGCCTCCTGGACGGCCGTCCTCACCCGCCAGCAGGGCTCGCTCGCGATGCGCGACTGCCGGGTCACCAACCCGGCCGGCGCCGGCATCGTCGAGACCTCCACCGGCACCAGCGTGATCGAGGACTGTGTCATCGAGCACCTCGGCACCTCCGCCGTGGTGGTCGGCGAACGCGCCAATCCGCTGCTGCGCAACTGCGTCCTGCGCGACGCCCGGGGCAACGGCATCTGCGCCAACGGCGAGGCCCGCGGCACCTTCGAGGACTGCGAGATCTCCGTCACCGACAAGCCCGCCGTGGCCCTGGAGGAGCGCTCCACGACCCGGCTGGTGCGCACCGCCGTCCGGGACACCGCGATCGGCGTGTACATCAGCTCCGAGGCCCGGGTGGTGCTGGAGGACTGCGTGGTCAGCGCCACCACCGGCCACGGCATCGCGCTGGCCGCCGGCACCGACCCGGAGCTGCGCCGCTGCTCCACCGCCCGCACCGCCGGGCACGGCATCCACATCACCGGCCGTTCGCGCGGCCACTTCGAGAACTGCGAGGTCGCCGACGCCGAGGGCACCGGCATCTGGGTCGGCGAGCACTCCGGTCCGGTGCTCAAGGGCACCGTGGTGCGCGGTTGCGGCGGGGCCGGCGTCGAACTGGCCGAGGAGAGCGCCGCCGACATCGACCGGCTGGAGATCCGGGACGTCACCGGCCCCGGCCTGTCGATCGGCGGCGGCGCCAACCCCCGGGTGCGCCACCTGACCGTCACCGGCGCGGGCGCCGACGGCGTCGAGGTGCTGCGGGACGGCCGGGGCCGGCTGGAGGGCGTCGAGGTGACCGACCCCGGGCGGGCCGGACTGCGGATCACCGACGGCGCGGACACCTTCGTCGGCGCCGGGGTGGTGCGCGGCGCCAAGGGCTCCGGCGTGGTGGTCGGCAAGGTCGGCCGGGCCGCGCTGCGGGACTGCGAGGTGAGCGGCTCGGGCGAGGACGGCCTGTCCGTCGAGGACGGCGGCGACCTGACCTGCACCAGGGTCCGCAGCCACGGCAACCGCCGCCACGGCGTGCGGATCGGCGCCGGCGGTCGGGCCGCCCTGGCCCAGGTCGACGCGGTGGAGAACATCGGCGACGGGGTGCGCCTCGACTCGGTGGAGGCGGTCCGGCTGACGGGCTGCAAGCTGTCCCGCAACCGGGGCTCCGGCCTGCGGCAGACGGCGCCCAGTGAGCGGTTCGCGGTGGAGCAGCTGACCAGCGAGGAGAACGGTCTGCCGGACGCCCACGGCACCGCCGCGGCCGCCACCGGCAGCCCGCGCGCCGAGGGCTCCGCCGCCTCCGGCCCGGCCGCCGCCGGGACCGGCGCCCCCGAGCCGGGCGGGGAGCCCGGCCGCGCTCCCGCCCCGGCCGCTCCGCCGGGACCGCTGGAGGTGCTGGAGTCGCTGGTCGGCCTGGCCGGCGTCAAGGAGCAGGTCGCCACCCTGGTCAACCTCAACAAGCTGGCCCGCCGCCGGGAACTGGCCGGCATGCCGGCCCTGCCGATGAGCCGGCACCTGGTCTTCGCCGGCCCGCCCGGCACCGGCAAGACCACCGTCGCCCGGCTCTACGGCGCCATCCTGGCCGAGCTGGGCGTGCTGCGCAGCGGGCACCTGACCGAGGTGGCCCGGGCCGACCTGGTCGCCTCGATCATCGGCGGCACCGCGATCAAGACCACCGAGGTGTTCCAGCAGGCGCTCGGCGGCGTGCTGTTCATCGACGAGGCGTACACCCTGTCGGCCGGTTCCGGCGGCTCCGGCCCGGACTTCGGGCGGGAGGCGATCGACACCCTGGTCAAGCTGATGGAGGACCACCGCGAGGACGTGGTGGTGATCGTGGCCGGCTACTCCGCCGAGATCACCGAGTTCCTGGCCTCCAACCCGGGCCTCGCCTCCCGGTTCAGCCGGACCGTCGAGTTCGCCAACTACGAGGTCGACGAGCTGGTCACCATCGTCGAGCGGGCCGCCACGAGCCACGGCTACGAGCTCGCCGCGGGCACCGGCGACGCGCTGACGCTGCTCTTCGAGCGGATGCCGCGCGGCGAGGACTTCGGCAACGGCCGCGCGGCCCGCAAGGTCTTCGAGGAGATGGTCGACCGGCAGGCGACCCGGCTGGCGGAGCAGGCCGAGATCAGCGACCAGGACCTCGCCCTGCTCGTCCCCGGGGACGTCGGCGTCGAACTCGAACCGCCGGCCAAGGAGGCCGACGGCACCGAGCCGCTGGCCGAGCTCCAGGCCCTGGTGGGCCTGCCCGCCGCCAAGGAGCAGGTCGAGGACCTGGTGAACCTGATCCGGCAGGTCCGCCGCCGGGAGGAGGCCGGGCTGGCCACCGCCACCATCAGCCACCACCTGGTCTTCGCCGGTCCGCCCGGTACCGGCAAGACCACGGTCGCGCGGCTCTACGGGCGGCTGCTGTCCGAGCTGGGCGTGCTGCCCGGCGGCCAGCTGATCGAGACCGCCCGCTCCGACCTGGTCGGCCGCTACGTCGGCCACACCGCGCAGCTCACCAAGGAGGCCTTCGACCGGGCCCGGGGCGGCGTGCTGTTCGTCGACGAGGCGTACACCCTGACGCCCCGGCACGGCGGCGGCGGGGACTTCGGCCAGGAGGCCGTGGACACCCTGATGAAGCTGATGGAGGACCACCGGGACGAGGTGGTGGTGATCGTGGCCGGCTACGAGGACGAGATGCGGCACTTCCTGTCCTCCAACCCGGGTCTGGCCTCCCGCTTCTCCCGCCAGATCGACTTCGGCCACTACTCCGACGCGGAGATGGTCACCATCGTGCGCAACCACGCGGTCAAGGCCGGGTACGAGTTGGCGCCGCACACGCTGGCCGCGCTGGAGCAGCTGTTCTCGGGGGTCGCGCGCGACCGCACCTTCGGCAACGGCCGCTTCGCCCGGCAGACCCTGGAGGGCATGATCACCCGCCAGGCCGGCCGGCTCAGCCGACTGGACGTCGCCGACCTCTCGGAGCTGAGCCTGCTGCTGCCCGAGGACCTCGCCGCGGACCGCTCCGGCAGCCCGGTGTGAGCACCGGCCGGGGCCGGGTGCGGCTCGCCCGTCCCGCCGCCGCGGTGGCCTGCGGCCTGGCCGCGCTCGCCGCTCTCGCCCCGGAGGCCGCGTCGGGTGCGGCGGCGGTGGCCGGTGCGTCCGGTTCCGGGCCGCTGGCGGCCGGTCCCGCGGCGGGCACCTCGGCGCCGGCGGTCGGGAACGCGGTGCCGGGTGCGACCCCGGGTGCCGGGGGCGGTGGCGCCGGTGCCGCCGCCGGTGGTGGTGCGGGCACGCAGGCGGCGGAGTTCCCTCCGGTGGCGCAGACGCTCTCCGACGTCCGGCAGAACGGGTGCCGCAAGCCGGCCGCCCGCGCCGCGGACCGGCCCAGCTGGTCGCAGGTCTTCCTGCGGCCGGAGGCCGTCTGGCCGTTGAGCCGGGGCGCCGGGGTGACGGTGGCGGTGATCGGCTCCGGGGTGGACGCCGGGGCCGGTTCGGGCTCCGGCGCGCTGACCGGGAGGCTCACCCTCGGGCCCCGGCTGCACGGGGACGGCGACGCGGGCCGGGACTGCGTCGGCCACGGCACCGCGCTCGCGACCCTGGTGGCCGGCCGACGGCCCGCCGACGGCGGCCCGTCCGGTGTCGCCCCCGCCGCGAGGGTGCTGGCCGTGGCCGCCACCGACGACGCCGGCAGCACCAACGCCGACCTGCTCGCCCGGGGCATCCGCGCGGCCGCCGACGGCGGTGCCCGGATCGGCCTGGTCGCGGCGCCGATCGCGGAGCCCGCGCCCGCGCTGGCCGACGCGGTCGGCTACGCGACGGCGAAGGGCATGCTGCTGGTCGCCCCGGTCGGGCCGGACAACCAGGCGGTGAACGCGCCGGTCTACCCCGCCGGGTACCCCGGGGTGCTCGCGGTGGCCGCGATCGGCTCGGACGGCGCCCCGGCCGGTGCCGGGGGCTCCGACTCCGGCGGCGGCTCGGCGGGCCAGGCCGGTGGCGCGGCCGCCGCGCTCGGCCCCGGACGGATCTCCCGGGTGGACGTGACCGCGCCGGGCGAGGGCCTGCTGGCCGCCGGCCCCGGCGGCGGCACCTTCACGGCCACCGGGCCGAGCTACGCCGCCGCGCTGGTGGCGGGGACGGCGGCCCTGGTGCTCGGCCGGTCGCCGTCGCTGACGGTCGAGCAGCTCGCCGACCGGCTGCGGTCGACCGCCTACCGGCCCGGCACGGCGCTGCCCGATCCGGCCGTCGGCTGGGGCGCGGTGGACCCGGTGACGGCGGTCGGCGCCCAGGCCGCCGCCGGCGCGGCGGCGGCCGCGGGGTCGACCCCGGTGGCCGCCGCCGACCCCGTGGTCGTCCCGCCGCCGCCGGACGGGAGGCCGGTGCGGCTGGCCTCGGCGGTCACCGGGGTGAGCCTGGGCGGCGCGGCGCTGCTCGGCCTGGCGGCGGCCGCCGCCAGGATCGGCCGCAAGCGGGCGGCCGGGCGGGACGGGCGGGACGGGCAGGACGGAGCGGGGACGCCGGCGGCGGAGTGACCCGCCGGTGGACCGACCCCGCAGTGGACCGACCCCGCGGGCGGGCCGCCAACGTCCCGCCAACGCGGGCGGTCGCGGCCGCGTTGGCCGCGCGTTGGCGGGGGCTGCCAGCGTGGCACCGCCCGGGGAGCCGTCCGATCGCGGTGGCCTGCCCCGGTGCACCGAGACAGCGATCGACCCCGGTACCGACCGACCGACGTACCGATGAATGGTGTGAGGGGCTCAACAGCCGTGGCCATCGACGCAACCGCCCTGGCCGGGACGACCTCCGGGGACGCCCCGGTACCCGCCGTGCCCGCCCCGCCGGCCGCGCCCGCCGCGCCCGCCGCCCGGCCCACCCTGGACCAGGACGTCCTCGCCGAGCTGTACCGCCTGCACGGCGGCTACCTGCTGCGCGCGATGCTCCGGGTGACCAGCGGCGACCGGGGCAAGGCGGAGGACATCGTCCAGGAGACCCTGCTGCGTGCCTGGCAGAACCCGGCGGCCGTGCAGCGCGGCCCCGAGCACAGCCGTCCCTGGCTGTTCACGGTGGCGCGCCGGATCGCCATCGACCACTACCGGATGCAGGCCGCCCGCGCCCAGGAGGTCGCCGACGAGACCCCGGAGGACCACGCCGGTGCCCACGACCCCTACGACGAGGTGCTCGTCGCCCAGGACGTGGCGGTGGCGATGGCCGAGCTCCAGCCGCACCACCGGGACGTCCTGGTCCAGTTGCACATGAAGGGCCGGTCGATGGTCGAGGTGGCGCAGGTGCTGGGAGTGCCGGTCGGCACGGTGAAGTCCCGCAGCTTCTACGCGGTCCGCGCGCTGCGGCCGATCCTGGAGGCCCGCGGGATGGCCTGGGCCGGCTGACGTGACCGGACGACCGGCCGGGATCGCTGCCCTTTCGGGAAATCCCGGCCGGTCCGGGCGGACCCGAACCGGAAGGCCGTGAACCGCTTCCGAGCCGCCGTCCGTTGACCATTGTGGCGGCACCGCCACCGGCGCCCGTACCCCCGTTCGGGCGCCGGGTCCGCGGCCGCCCCGGCGTTCGCTCTTGTGGGAGAGCGGGCGCCGGGGCGTCGTCGCTCGCGACGCCGTGCCGCGGGCGGCCGGTCGGGTCCCCCAGAACCGACCGACCGCCCCTCCTCCGTTCGCGGCCGTCGTTCCGCCGCCGTTCCGTTCCGCCGCCGCCCCGGTCTCCCCCCGGGGCGGCGGCATGCTCACCAGCCGAGCAGGTACGCCCCTCGGCGCAGCCCCGCCAGCACCGTGTCCGCCGTGGCCTCGGCCGCGTCCGCCGCCGGGCCCCCGGTCTGCGGCGCGCCGTCGGCCCCAGCACCCCCGGCCGCGGCACCCCCGGCCGTGCCGCCGTTGAGCACCACGTAGTGCAGCGCCGCGCCCGTGGCCCGGCTCTCCCGCCGGAAGGCGTCCAGCGCGGTCGGGGCGACCGAGCCCTCCACCACCACCTGGTAGCCGCCCGAGGCGAAGGCGAACGCCGCCTGGGCGGTGGCCGCCAGCGCGGTCAGGTTCTGCCGCCGCGCCTCCGGCCGGTCCGGGGCGACATAGCCCTGCCGGACCGCCCGCCGGAAGTCCTCCGCGCGCAGGTGGACGCTGGGGAAGAGCGCGTCCGCGACCAGGGGGGCCACCGCGCCGCTCCCGGCGCCGGCGGCCGGGTCGGAGAGGACGACCACGCTGCCCGCCCCCCGTCCGCCTCCGAGCTCCGGCCCACCTACGGTCGTACGGTTCACAGCTGCTGATCCCTTCGCGGGCCTGGGACGGACGGGGCCGGGGCGGGACGGGCGGAACGCACGGGGGCCGGCCGGAGTCGGCACACGAACCGACCGAATCCGGCAAGGCGGACAGCCGACCGCCTCGTCCCTACGAGTGACTGCTGTCGAGGATCAACCTAGTCCACGGCGCGCCCCGGAGTCCTCCCCTCCCCGGACCTCCCGCCGTCCCTCCGCAGGCCCGCCGCCGTCCGTTCGCCTTCCCGCCGCGCGGACTCCTATGCCCGGGCCCGCAGCACGATCGGGTTGGTGAGCGCGGCCATCGGGCCCCAGGGGAGGTCCGGGCCCATCGCGTTGCCCCGGCCCGGGGTCCCGTCGGCCCTCGGGTGCCGCACCTCGGCCCGGACGAACGCGGCGAGCGAGGCCGTCGTCCGCCAGACCACCGTGCCCGCGCCCTCGGCGGGCAGCGACTCCTGGTGCAGCTGGCCCTCGTCGGTCAGGAACCGCACCGTGCCGTTCGGCACCCCGGAGACGTCCAGCCGGACGTCCACCGGCGCGTCCGCGGGCACGGCCAGCTCCTCGCCGATCCCGGCCTGCCGGCCGTTCCCGGTCGCCGTGAACTCCAGCCGGACGGCCGCCGATTCGGCCAGCCAGCTGCGGCCGGACCGCAGTCCGTCGAGGATGTCGTCGCGGGAGAGGTCCTCGGCGAGCACCACGGTGTGCGGCGAGCCGATCACCTGCGGGGCGCTGTGCGCGTCGCTGTTGCCGATCGCGGGCAGCCAGGAGCGCCCGTCGCGCAGCGCCACCGCCAGTTGGGCGTCCCAGCCGTCCACGGCCGACTCGTCGTCGTACGTCCACGGGCCGTTCCACACCTCGACGGCGTCGGCGTACTCGTACCCGAACTTCCACTGGCAGGCGACGTAGGGGCAGAACGGGTGGGCCGGGACCACCAGGCCGCCCTGCCGCTTCACCTGGCGGGCGAACCGGGGGAGGGCCTCGTCGCGGGAGCGGTAGCGCCAGTCGACGAACTCGCCCGGGCGCAGGCCCAGCGCCAGCCAGTGGCCGTTGCGGGTGGTGACCTCCTCGCCGGGCAGGATCAGCAGGTCCGGGCCGGCCAGCGGTCCCCAGACGCCGTGGGCGGACGAGGTGTTGTGGTCGGTGGACACGATGAAGTCCAGCCCGGCCGCGCGCGCCCCGGCGGCCACCTCGGCGGGCTCGCGGCGCCCGTCGGAGTGCACGGTGTGCAGGTGGCAGTCGCCCCGGTACCAGGCGCGGCCGCGCCCCCGGGCGCGCTCCGGCGGGTAGGCGGGGGTGAACTGCCCGCCGGGAGCGCCGAACCGCAGCGTGACGTCGACCCGGTACTCCAGCCCCTGCGGCGCGATCTGGTACGGGCCGAGGACGACGTTCCAGCGGCCGGGGCGGACCGGTCCCGGCAGGTAGCCGGGGGTGGCCCGCTCCCGGCTCACCGCGAACTCGGTCCGGAAGCCGCCCGACCAGCCGCGGAAGCCCCTGCCGCCGAGCTCGGTGCCGCGCTCGTCGAACAGCCCGATGTCGCAGGAGTTGCCCGGGGTGCCGGGCGGCACGGTGGGCCGGTCGTACCGGTAGGAGACGGCGAGTTCGCGGACGCCGGACGGGACGTCGAAGGGCAGGTACACGAAGTCGGGGGCACCGGTCGGCAGCTTCCCGGTCAGGGTGATCGTGCGGTCCTGCGGCGCGGCCGGGGCGGCGGCCCCTTCGGCGCGGGCGGTGCCGGCGCCCGCCACCACGGCGCCGAGCGCGCCCGCCGCGCCCGCGGCCAGTAGCCCGCGCCGGCCCGGTCGGGCCTTCTCCTCGTGCACGTCGTCCGCCATCGGGTGTCTCCGCTCTCGCCGGGGATGCTCGCGGCCGGTACCTACCCGCTGCCCGCTCGCGGGGGTGAACCCCCGGTGAGCCGGACCCCACCACCGGGTGGTGGCCCCGTGAAGGCGGACTCGGGTTGCGCCGGGGGGTGGGGCGGGCCCTGAATAGGAGGTAGTCAGATCATCTGACAGTCAGGCAGATTCGGAGCGCATTCATGTCACTCAGTCGGCGGACCCTCCTGGTGGCCGCGGCCGGCACCACCCTCGCCGCCTGCGCGCCGACGACGAGCCCCGCGCCACCCGTCCCGACCGCGGAGCCGGCGGCGACCGCGGCGCCGGTGGCGCCCGCCCCGACCCCGACCGCTGCTCCCACTCCCGAGGCCCCGGCGCCCGAGGTCCCGGCTCCGGCGCCCGCCCCCGCCGTTCCCGCCGCGTTCCCCACCCGCGCGTTCGTCACCGCCCGCTACGCCGACGCCGTCCCCGGCGCCTGGGGCCTCGACGTCCCCGGAGTGCTCACCACCCTCCCCAGGGCCGCCGCCCCCGCCGTCGCCCTCACCTTCGACGCCTGCGGCGGCCCCGGCGGCTCCGGCTACGACGCCGCCCTCGTCGACACCCTCCGCACCCACGGCGTCCCCGCCACCCTCTTCCTGAACGCCCGCTGGATCGACGCCAACCCCGCGACCTTCGAGAGCCTCGCCGCCGACCCGCTCTTCGAGATCGCCAACCACGGCACGGCCCACCGCCCCCTCTCCGTCACCGGTCGCTCGGCCTACGGCATCGCCGGCACCCGCGACCCCGGCGAGGTCCACGACGAGATCGCGGGCAACCTCGCCAAGCTCACCGATCTGCTCGGCCGCCCCCCGGCCTTCTTCCGCTCCGGGACCGCCCACTACGACGACGTCGCCACCCGGATCGCCGCCGACCTCGGCCAGCGGATCGCCGGCTTCAGCACCAACGCCGACGGCGGCGCCACCCTCCCCGCCGCCCAGGTCCGCCGGGAACTCCTGGACGCCGACCCCGGGGCCGTCGTGATCGCCCACATGAACCACCCCAACGGCGGCACCGCTCCCGGCCTGGCCGCCGCCCTCCCCACCCTCCTCGCCGCCGGCCGGACCTTCACCCGCCTCTCCGACGCCTTCCGCTGACCCCCTCCGTCGGCCGCTCGCCGCCGCCTCCCTCGGCGGTCCGGGCCCCGCCGGCCGCGGACACCGGCAGCGCCGCCGCCACCCGGTACCCGGGTCCGTACGGGGCCGCGCTCAGCAGCCCGCCGTACAGCGCCACCCGTTCGCGCAGCCCGAGCAGGCCGTGCCCGGTCGACAGCGCCCGCCGGTCGTCCGGCGGTCGCCCGGCGCCGTCGTCGACCACCTCGATCAGCAGCGCCCGGTCCCAGGTGATCCGCACCACCGCCCTGGTCCCGGGACCGGCGTGCTTGGTGATGTTGGTGGCGGCCTCCTGGACCAGCCGGTACGCGGTCCGGCTGACGCTGTCGTCGATCCGCAGCGGGGCGCCCCGGGTCTCCACCGAGATCCGGACCCCGGCCTTCCGGACGTCCGCGAGCAGCCGGTCCAGATCGCCCAGGCCGTGGCTGTAGCCGTCCTCGACCGCGGCCTCGGAACTGCGGAGCAGCCGCAGCATGTGCCGCAGCTCGGCCATCGTCGAGCGGCCGAGGTCCTCGATGTGCCCGAACGCCTCCCCGCGCGCCGGATCCTCCAGGGCCGTGACCCGGGCCGTCTCCGCCCGCATGACGATCACCGCGACGGCGTTCGCGACGATGTCGTGCAGCTCCCGCGCGATCCGCACCCGCTCCTGGGTGACCCGCAGCCGGGCCTCGGCGACCTCCTGGCGGTGCCGTTCGGCGGTCTCCTCGGCGGCCCGGCTCCACCGGGCGAAGCCCCAGACCACCAGCGTCACCGGGACGTAGAAGGCGAGGTTCGCGACGAGTACGGAGGCGAGCCGCGGGCCCTGGTAGTTGCCGATGGTCTCGGCGATCGCCAGCCCCAGCGGCACCAGGGTGAGGAACAGGGCCGCGTACGCGACCGGCCGTCGGCACTGCGCGGCGACGGTGTAGAGGGCGATCATCAGCCCGAAGCAGGGCACGTAGTCGAGGGCGTTCGCCCACGAGAGCAGGTCGGAGCCGGCCGAGAGCACCCAGACGACGCCGAAGACCGCCACCGGCCACCGGCGGCGCACCACCAGGGCGGCGGCCTCGCCCAGGGCGAGCAGGACCATCCACACCTGCTGGTCCCGGGTCGTCCAGGGCGCGAGCATCGTGCCGAAGTAGAACAGCTCCGGAACGACCGCCGCGAGCGCCAGCGCGACGTCCTGCCAGCAGACCGGCGGGGGAGGCCCGGTCCGGTGTCCCGGGCCTCCCCGCCGTTGCGGCGCTGTCGCCGTGATCATCGGGATCACCCCGCGGCCCGGTCAGGCCGCTTCGGTGGCCGGGACCGCGGACTCCGGGCCGGGGCGCCGGCAGCAGTTGGGGCTGCTGCCGCAGGTGCCGCAGCTGAAGTCCTGGGCGCTGGAGTGGACGTACTGCTCGAACGCCGGGCCGAGCCACCACTCGTCGGTCGGGCCGGGCTTCCGGGCCGGGCGCACCACCCGGAGGCCGAGTTCGGCGTAGACCGCCCACTGGTCGCCGTGGTGGCGGACCAGGAGCTCGGCGACCTGCTCCGGTGTGGAGGTCACGGTGGGGACCTCGAACCGGGTCGGCCAGATCAGCGACAGCAGGGCCGCCGCGGTGCTGATCCCGTCCCCGTGGACCGCCGCCAGGGCGATGCCGGCGACGGGGAGCACCTCGGCGGTGCCGTCGTGCCCCGGTGACCGGGATATCCGGAGGATGTATCTGCTCCACGGGCTCGCGAGCTCCCGGGGCGGATCCGGGACCAGCACGGTCGAGCCGCTGGTCATGAAGCCGTGGGCCAGCAGCGTGCCGGGCACTCCGTCCCGTACCTGGTGGTGCACGGTGACGAGCAGGGCGGGCGCTGCGGTGACGGAATTGCCGGTCATGGTTGCACCTCGTAACCGTCCTGGCCCGCTCCTGTTCCGGCGGGCGCTGTACTCCCACCCTCCTCCCGCGGCTGTCCCGGGAACATGAGTCCCCGGCCCCACCCGGGCCCCGACTACCGCAGGACGGTGATCGCGGTGGCGAGGTGGTCCTCGTGGACGCGCCAGCGGCCGTCCAGGGTGGGCAGCGGGGAGGGGACGAGGAGGACGGCGGTGAAGGTGCCGTCCGGGCGGAGGGTGAGGTCGGCCTCGGAGAAGTCGAGGAAGGTGTGAGTGAGCGGGAACCAGCTCTTGTAGACGGACTCCTTGGCGCTGAAGAGGATGCGGTCCCAGGGCGTGCCGGGGTGGGCGGCGGAGAGGGCGGTGTTGCGCTGCTGCTCGGCGGGGAGCGCGATGGCGTCGAGGACGCCCTCGGGCAGCGGGAGGGCGGGCTCGGCGTCGATGCCGAGGGAGAGCACGTCCTCGGAGCGGGCCACGGCGGCGGCGCGGAAGCCGGCGCAGTGGGTGAGGGAGCCGACCACGCCCTCGGGCCAGCCCGGGGCGCCCCGCAGGCCCGGGACCAGCGGGCGGTAGGGGACGCCGAGGCGGCCGAGGGCGAGGCGGGCGCAGTGGCGCACGGTGGTGAACTCGCGGCGGCGGGACTCGACGGCGCGGGCGATGACGGCCTCCTCCTCGGGCTCCAGGCGGGCCTGGGGCGGGTCGGAGTAGGCGGTCTCGACGACGACGGACGCGGGCAGGAGTGCGCTGATCACTGTTCCCCCGGGACAGGACGGACGACGAGGTTCTGCGGGGACAGGCTATTCGAACGCGGCGGCGGCCTCCCGCAGAGCCCGGGCGACGGTCTCCGGGTCGTCGGGGGCGGGGTCGCCCGGCCGGTAGGTGACGGCGCGCAGGCCACCGCCGTAGCGGAACGAGCGGTGGCGCTCGTACACCGGCCAGGAGACCGGGGACTTGCGGTCGACGCCGACGCTGATGCCCTGGAACGGGGCCATCCCGATGAGCTGGTGGACGGGGCCCAGCCGCCCGGTCTCCGCGCCGTCGACCAGCACCCGGAACTCCCAGCGCAGGCCCGGCACGGCGGTGGCCTCGACGGTGACCAGGCGGGGGCCGGGGGCGAGCGGTCCGGCGTCGGCCTCGAAGAGTTCGCCGTACTGGTTGTAGGCGAGGCGCAGCCGGCCGTCCTCGACGTAGAGGCTGTAGCCGCCGCCCTGGTCGCCGTGCGAGACCAGGACGCCGGCGTCCCCGGCGCCGTGGTGGGCGAGTTCGACCTCGACGGTGAAGGAGCGGAAGGAGATCAGCCGGGACGAGCGGTAGCGTTCGAGCTCGGGGGTGCCGGCCAGCAGGCGCACCGGGCGGCGCAGCCGGGCGTCGTCCGGGTGGCGGCGGGCGAGCGCGCCGCTGCCGTCGGCGAGCGGGAACACTCCGTTGTCCCGGGCGGCGAGCTCCCAGGCCTCGGACAACTCCTTGACCAGTTCCGGGTGTTCGGCGGCGAGGTCGTGGATCTCGGTGGGGTCGGTGCGCAGGTCGTGCAGGGCCCACTCGCCGTCCTCGTACGGGGTGCCGGGGCGGTGCAGGGTGACCAGCTTCCAGCCGTCGCGGTAGTAGCTGCGGTTGCCGGTCATCTCGCAGTACTGCTCGTGGTGGGTGGATCCGGCGGCCGGGTCGCGCAGGACGTCGGTGAAGGGGAAGCCGTCGAGGGACTGCATGGGCTGTCCGGCGCGGTGGGCGGGGCGTTCGACGCCGGCCAGGTCGAGCAGGGTGGGCAGCAGGTCGGTGACGTACTGGTACTGGGTGCGGACGCCGGGGTCGCCCTCGGCGCGCGGGAGGCCGGCCGGCCAGGACAGCACGAACGGGACCCGCACCCCGCCGGCGTGGGTCTGGCCCTTGTAGAGGCGGAACGGCGTGTTGGAGGCCATCCCCCAGCCGCGCGGGTAGTGGACCAGTGAGCGGGGGCCGCCGATGAGTTCGACCTCGCGCTCGACGTCGGGGTTCCAGTCGGCGGGCAGGTTCGGGTGGTGGACGAAGCGGCTGAAGTAGCTGCGGGTGCCCTCGGCGCCGCCCTCGCCGGTGCCGCCGTTGTCGGAGGTGAACACCACGATGGTGTTGTCCAGTTCGCCCAGCTCGGTGAGGGTGTCGAGGAGCCGCCCGAGGTTCTGGTCGACGTTGTCGACCATGGCCGCGTAGACCTCCATGTACCGCGCGTACAACCGCCGCTCGGGTTCGGTGAGTTCGCTCCAGGGGCCGACCTCGTGGCCGGCCTCGGCGTTGCGGTCGGGCAGTTCGGTGCCGGGCGGGAAGTGGCCGGCGGCGAGCTGGCGGGCGAAGCGGGCGGCGCGCAGTTCGTCCCAGCCGCCGTCGTAGCGGCCGCGGTGGCGGGCGAGGTCGGCGGGCTTGGCCTGCAGCGGGCCGTGCACGGCGTTGTGGGCGAGGTAGAGGAAGAACGGCTTGTCGGCGTCGTGGGCGCGCAGCGACTTGACCATGTCGATGGCGCGATCGGTGATGTCGTCGGTGTAGTAGTAGTCCTCGGGGAACTCGTCGATGTCCAGCGGGCTGTTGTCGCGGACGAGTTGGTGCGGGTGGAAGAGGCTGGTCAGGCCCTCCAGGACGCCGTAGTACTGGTCGAAGCCCTTCTGCAGCGGCCAGTTGGCGCGGTTGTCGGCGGCGTTGGAGGCGGAGTCGCGGGTGAGGTGCCACTTGCCGACGGCCCAGGTGGCGTAACCGGCGTCGTGCAGCAGTTCGGCGAGGGTGGGGATGTCCCCGGCGACCTCCATGCCGTAGCCGGGGAAGCCGGGGTCGGCGTTGGCGACGAAGGAGTAGCCGACCCGGTGCGGGTTGAGGCCGGTGAGCAGGGCCGCCCGGGCGGGCGAGCAGAGCGGCATGGTGTGGTAGTTGGCGAGCTTGACGCCGCGCTCGGCCAGTCCGTCCAGGACGGGGGTGGGGACTTCGGCGCCGAACGGGCCGATGTCGCTGTAGCCGAGGTCGTCGACCAGGACGACGACGACGTTGGGCGCGCCCTCGCGCGGGCGGACCCGGTCGGGCCAGGCGGGCGTGGACTCGGCGAAGGTGCGGCCGACGGTGCCGGGGAAGCCTTCGTAGGGGTCGCGGCGGGTGGCCTGCCGCGGATCCTGGGGGGCGCTGCTCATGGGGTGCTCCGGGAGGTGAGGACGGGGACCGGTGCCGGGTCCAGGTGGGGGACGGCGGCGAGGAGTTCGGCGGTGTACGGGTGCTCGGGGGCGGTGACGACCCGGTCGGCGGGGCCGGTCTCGACGATCCTGCCGCCGTGCAGCACGGCGATCCGGTGGCTCACCTGCCGGACCACCGCGAGGTCGTGGGCGATGAAGAGGATGGCGAGGCCGAGCTCGCGCTGGAGCCGGGCCAGCAGGTCGAGCACCTGGGCCTGCACCGAGACGTCGAGCGCGGAGACCGGTTCGTCGCAGATCAGCACGCTCGGTCCGGGGGCCAGCGCCCGGGCGATGCCGATGCGTTGGCGCTGCCCGCCGGAGAAGGCGCGCGGGTGCCGGTCGGCGCCGGCCGGGTCGAGGCCGACCTGCTCCAGGAGTTCGGCGACCCGCTCCGCCCGCGCGGCCCGGTCGCCCAGGCCGTGGGCGATCAGCGGTTCGGCGACGATCTGCCCGGCGGTCATCCGGGGGTTGAGCGAGGAGTACGGGTCCTGGAAGACGAGTTGCACCTCGCGCCGGGCGGTGCGTTCGCCGCCGCGGCCGAACTCCTCGCCCCGGAAGCGGATCGCGCCGCCGCTGGGGGCGTGGACCTGGACCAGGGCGCGGGCCAGGGTGGACTTGCCGGAGCCGGACTCGCCGACCAGGCCGAGGGTCTCGCCGGGGTGCAGCTCCAGGTCGACGCCGTCCAGCGCGGTGACGGCCCGCCGGCGCGAGCCGTAGGTCTTCCGCAGGCCGGTGACGGTGAGCAGCGGTTCCGGTCCGGGGCGGCTGTTGGCGGCGGCCCCGGAGGGGGTCTCCAGCCGGGGGACGGCGGCCAGCAGCTGCCGGGTGTAGGGGTGTTGGGGTGCGCCGAGGAGTTCGGCGGTGGTGCCGGACTCGACCACCTTGCCGTGGCGCATCACCAGCAGCCGGCGGCAGGTCCGGGCGATCACCCCGAGGTCGTGGCTGATCACCACGAGCGCGGTGCCGGTCCGCCGGTTGATCCGGGTGAGCAGGTCCAGGATCTGCCGCTGGACGGTCGGGTCGAGGGCGGTGGTGGGTTCGTCGGCGACCAGGACCTCGGTGTCGTTGGCGAGCGCGAGGGCGATCATGATCCGCTGGCGCTGCCCGCCGGAGAACCGGTGCGGGTGGTCGCGCAGCCGCCCGGCGGCGTCCGGGATGCCCACCAGGTCGAGCAGCTCGACGGCGCGGGCGGCGCGTTCGCGGCGGTCGGGGTGGGAGCCGTGGGCGCGCAGGGCCTCGTCGAGCTGGCGGCCGACGGTGAGCACCGGGTTGAGCGAGGACATCGGGTCCTGGAAGACCATGGCGATCCGGCGGCCGCGCAGGGCGCGCAGGGCCGGTTCGGGCAGGGCGGCGAGGTCCTGGCCGTCCAGTTCCACCGAGCCGCCGGTGATCCGGCCGCCGGGCGGGAGCATCCGGAGCAGGGCCAGGGCGGTGGTGGACTTGCCGGAGCCGGACTCGCCGACCAGGCCGAGGGTGTCGCCGGCGGCGAGCTCGAAGTCGACGCCGTCGACGGCGGTGGTGCCGTCGAACGCGACGGTGAGGCCGGTGACCTTCAGGACGGTGCGGTGCGGGGTGTCGGTGCTGCGCTGCCCGGCGGCGGGCAGCGGCGGGGTGTCCTCGACCGGCGTCGTCGTGTCGGTGGTGCGGGGCGGGGTGCTGGCGGTCATCGGCGGATCCCCCGGTTCAGGGCCTCGGCGATCAGCGTGAAGCCGAGCACCAGCGCGGTGGTGGCGGCCAGCGGGGCGGCCGCGAAGGTCGGACGGGTGGCGAGGTAGCCGACGGACTGGCTGAGGATCGACCCGAGGGTCGGCTCCGGGGGCCGGACGCCGAGCCCGAGGAAGCTCATCGCGCCCTCGATGAAGACGCCGACGGACAGCGCCACCGCCGCCTGCACGATCAGCGGATCGACCGCGTTCGGCAGCACGTGCCGCAGCAGCACCCGGCGCCGGGAGGCGCCGCCGACCCGGGCCGCGAGCGCGTACTCGCGCTCCCGCTGGACCAGGATCCCGGACCGCAACTGCCGCCCGAACAGGGGTATTTCGGCGAGCGCGATGACGATGAACACCGGCCAGCGGCCCGGCCCGAGCACGGCCGTGACGGCCAGCGCCAGGATCAGCCCGGGGAAGGCGAGCACCAGGTCGAAGGCCCGCTGGACGGCGGTGTCGGCCCAGCGGTGGGTGGCCGCGAGCAGGGCGAGCGAGCAGCCGGCCAGCGCGCCGACGGGCACGGCGGAGAGGATCAGCGCGAGGTCGGTGGTGATGCCGTGCAGGACCCGGCTGAAGAGGTCCCGGCCGAGGTCGTCGGTGCCGAACGGGTGCGCGGTGCTCGGCCCGGCCAGCGCCAGCGGGCCCTGGGCGTCCGGGTCCTGGCCGGTGAGCAGCGGGGCGAGCAGTCCGGCCAGGGCGACGGTGCCGACCAGGGCGAGCCCGGTCAGTCCGCGTCCGGTGAGCAGCCCGGCGAGGTAGCGGTTGCGGGCGCGGGCCGGGAGGGCGCGCGCGGGGGCGGCGAGGGCGGTCATGGTTACTCCCACCGGATCCGGGGGTCCAGCCAGGCGTACACCAGGTCGGTGAGCAGCTGGACGGTGACGTAGACGGCGACGATCAGCAGCAGGAGGTCCTGCACCACGGGGTAGTCGCGGCGCAGCACGCCCTGCTCGACGAGCTGGCCGAGTCCGGGCCAGGCGAAGATCCGCTCGACCAGCACGGCCCCGGCCACCAGGTGGCCGATCTGCAGGCCGAGCACGGTGACGGCGGAGGGCAGCGCGTTCGGCAGGGCGTGCCGCCAGACGATCCGGCGGCGGGAGACGCCGACGGCGGTGGCGGTGCGCACGTAGTCCTCGGCGAGGGCGCGTTCGATGCCGTCGGTGAGGTAGCGGGCGAGGACGGCGGCGCTGGGCAGGGCGAGGCAGACGGCGGGCAGCAGCAGGTACTGCAGGGCGAGGTCGGGGGCGTCGAGAAGGGACTCGTGGCCGCCGGCCGGCAGCAGGCCGAGGGTGACCGCGAACAGCAGGACCAGCAGCACGCCGGTGACGAACGGCGGCACGGCGAGCACGGCGGTGGTGAAGGCGCGGACGGCGGCGCCGACCGGCCGGCGCCGGGCGGTGGCGCCGAGGACGCCGAGCGGCAGGGCGATCAGGACGACCAGCAGCAGGGCGGCGGCGGTGAGTTGGGCGGTCGCGCCGAGACCGTCGGTGATCAGGTCGGCGACCTGGCCGCCGATCGCGTAGCTGGGGCCGAGGTCCCCGGTCAGCAGTTGGCCGAGCCAGTGCAGGTACTGGCCGAACAGTGGCTGGTCCAGGCCGAGTCGGGCCCGGATCGCGGCCACGGCCGCCGGTCCGGCGTCGGGCCCGGCCAGTGAGGTGGCGGGGTCGCCGGGGATGAGGCGGAGGATGAGGAAGACCAGGAAGGAGGCGAGGAGGAGGACGAGCAGGGCGGAGGGGAGCCGCTTGAGGAGGAAGGTGCGCATCGGGGTCCGGGCCCTCCGGTCAGGCCGTGAGGTAGGCGTCGTCGAGGTTGAGGTAGCCGAACTTGTTGAGGGTGGCGCCGCGGGCCTTGCCGACGGCGACCTCGGTGAGGCCCGCGATGGCGAGGTCGATCACGAACTGCTCGTCCAGCAGGACGTCGGTGATCCGGCCGTAGAGTGCCTTGGCCTCGGGGCTGTCGCTGTCCGGCCGCTGCCACGCCCGCTGGACGATGTCGGTGTAGGCGGGCGAGCTGAAGCGCGAGCTGTTCTTCGCCTCGTTGAACGGGTAGGCGCTCACCGCCAGCGTGGCGGGGTGGAGTTGGGCGAAGCCGTGGCTGAGCGTCCACAGCGCGGGCATGCTCTGCGCGATCAGCTGCTTCTGCATGGTCGGCGAGTCGGTGGGCTGGAGCACGGTCTCGATGCCGACCTGCTTCAGGTCGTACTGGAGGATCTGGGCGACGGCGGTGTTGCCGGGGTCGTTGCTGTGGGCGAACGGCAGGCTGATGCCGGTGAGTCCGGCGTCCTTGAGCAACTGCCTGGCCCGCTCCGGGTCGTGGCGGTAGTGGCCGGCGGCGTCCGCGCTGTACGCGGGGGAGGACTTGGGCCACGGGGTGGCGGAGACGGTGCCGTAGCCGCCGAGCGCCTGCTCGACCAGCCGCTCGCGGTCGACCGCCCAGGCGATGGCCTGCCGCACCCGCTTGTCGGAGACGTGCTCGGCGGTGAGGTTGGCGCCGATGTAGTAGGCGCCGGAACCGGTGTCGTAGGGCGTGATGCGGAACTGCGGGTCGCTGCGGAGGGTGGCGATGTCCTTGCCGCGGATGCTGTAGGAGAGGTGGGTCTGACCGGTCCTGAGGGAGGAGAGCAGCGACTCCGCCTGCGGGACCACCCGGATCTCGACGCCGTCCAGGTAGGGGCGGCCCGGGTTCCAGTACTTCTCGTTGCGGGCGAAGGTGATCGAGCTGCCGGGCTTGCGCTCGGTGAAGGTGTAGGGGCCGGTGCCGATCAGCTTCGTGCCGGCGAAGGCCTCCTCGACGCTCTCCGAGTCCGGGACGATCATGAACTCGAAGAGGTCGAAGAGATTGCTCACCGGATGGGCGAGGACGAGGGTGAGCTCGAAGTCGCCGTTCTTGCGGAAGTCGGTGACGGCGGCCGCGGTCGACCTCAACTGGGCCGAACGGGCCGGGTTCTGGAGGTTCTTGACCGCGAACACCACGTCGTCGGCGGTGAACCGGCGGCCGCTGTGGAAGGTCACGTCCTCGCGCAGCCTGAGCGTGACGCTCGCGCCGTCCGCGGCGACCTGCCAGGAGGTGGCGAGCTCGGGCTGCGGCTGGAGCTTGTCGTCGTAGCGGGTCAGGGTGTTGAAGACCAGGCGCTGGACCAGGGTGTTGGCGCTCTGCGCGAACAGCAGGGCGGGGGTGAAGTCGACGCCGGTGCCGACCGTGAGGACGCCGCCGCGGCGCGGGCCCGCCGCGTCGCCGGTGGCCTGCCCCGCGGCGGTGTCGGCGGCCGAGCGGCAGGCGGCCAGGGAGAGCAGGCCGGCGCCGGCGAGGCCGCCGCGCAGCAGTGTCCGGCGGGACAGGGCGGGGGCGGTGGGGAAGCTGGTCACGAGTGGGGTCCTCTGCGGGAAGGGGCCTGCGGGGTCGACGGGTTAGGGGGCGGCGGCGGGTTCGGGATCGGCGGGTGCGGGGTCGGCCGGTGCGGCCGGGGGGCGGCGGTCAGGGCGTGCACCGGGCGGGCGTGCAGGGCGGTGAGCGCGGCGGCTCCGGCGGCCACGGCGAGCACATCGGCGCCGCGCTGCTGGGCGATCAGCAGATCGGCGTCCCGCCGCAGGTGCGAGCGGCGGGCGAACTCGGCGCGCACCACGTCCAGGTAGGCCGGGTCGAGCAGGGCGAAGGTCTCGGTCAGGACGAGCAGGTCGGGGTTGACCACGTCGGCCAGCAGGGCGAGCGCGCGGCCGATGACCTCCGCGCGCCGCCGCACCAGCCGGTCGGCGCGCGGGTCGCCGGCCTGGACGGCGGCCAGGAAGGCGGCCCGGTCCGGCTGTTCGGTGATCCCCTCGGCGGCCGCCGCCTCGAAGAGCGTGGTGTCGGAGGCGGCGACCGCCAGACAGCCGGTCCGGCCGCAGTGGCAGAGCAGGTCGCTGTCCGGCACCGGCAGATGGGCGACGTCCCCGGTCGGCGAGGCCGGGCCGACGTGCACGGTTCCGGCGACCGCCAGGGCCGCGTCCACCACGTGGCCGACGAACAGGTGCACCATCGAGCGCCGGGCCGCCGGGTGTCCGAACAGGATCTCCGCCTGGGTCAGCGCCCGGGCGTGGTTGTCGACCTGGACGGGCAGCCCGGAGGCGTCCGCGAGCAGTGCGGCGAGCGGCAGGTCCCGCCACCGCAACGGGTTGTGACGGAGGATCAGCCCGCGCTCCCGGTCGACCGAACCGCCGGTGACCGCGCCCAGGCCGACCACGGTCCGGCCGTCCGGCGCGGCGGCCAGCAGCCGGGGCAGCCGCTCCAGCAGCGGCCGCAGCACGGCCCGGCCGGTGCGGCCGCGATTGCTCAACTCCCGCCGGTGCAGGACGTTCCCGCGCGGATCGAGGAAGGCGAAGGTGGTGTACGGCAGGCCGATGTGCAGCCCGGCCACGGCGATCCGGCCGGTGTCGACGTCGACCGGGAGCTGCGGCCGGCCCACCGCACCGGCCGCCGGGGCGGTCAACTCGGGCCGCTCGCGCAGCAGTCCGAGCCGGACCAGGTCGACCACCTGGCGGGAGACCGCGGCCGGGCTCAGGCCGGTGAGCGCGGCCACCCGGCCCCGGGCCACCGGCCCGTGGTCCAGCACCGCCCGCAGGACGGCGGCGGCGTTGACGTCCCGCCGGGCGTCCCCGGTGCGCGGCCCGCCGACGGGCGTGACGGGGGCGGTGTCCGTGGTCATGCTTCGCCTTCCTCGGTTCCGGTTCCGGTACTGGTTCCGCTCAGCCCCGGTCGGCGCCCGGGGCCACCGCGGCCCCGGCCCCGGCGGCCTCGGCAGCGGCCACCTTCGCGGCCTCGGCGGCCGCGGTCTCCAGCTCCTCGGCCGGCACCAGCCCGGCCACCCGCGGCGGCTCGGCGGGCTCCAGCAGCCGGCTCGGCGCGCCGTCCGCGCCCACCGGCAGGTCGCCGTCCAGGGTGATCCGGCGGACCAGGCGCGGCTCGTCGCCGTAGTCGTTGACGGCGTAGTGCTGGGTGGCGCGGTTGTCCCAGATCGCGACGTCACCGACCTGCCAGTCCCAGCGCACGGTGTTCTCCAGCCGCTCCACGTAGCGCTGGAAGAGCGCCAGCAGGGCCCGGCTGTCGGCACCCGAGACGCCCTGGATCCGCTGGGCGAAGGCGCCGAGCAGCAGGTTCTTCTCGCCGGTCACCGGGTGGACCCGGACCACCGGGTGCTCGGTCTTGAACGCGGTGGAGACGAAGACCTGCCGGAACAGGTCGGCGATCTCGGCGTTGTCCGCCAGCTCGGGGCGCAGGGCGAGGCTCGCCGCGTAGTCGTAGTCGTTGGTGTGCACGGCGCGCAGCGACTCGGCCAGCACCTTCAGCGGCTCCGGCAGGTCCTGGTACGCGGCGGCGGTGTTGGCCCACACGGTCGAGCCGCCGGCCGGCGGCAGCTCCAGCGCGCGGAGGATCGAGGCCTTGGGGTAGGAGGGGACGAAGGTGACGTCGGTGTGCCAGTTGTTGGCGCGCACACCCTTGGTGGCGTCCAGCTCGAAGACGTAGCGGCCGTCCGCGCTGGGGACGGTGGGGTGGCCGACGGGGTGGCCCAGCAGGCGGGCGAAGGCCTCGTGCTCGACGTCGTCCAGGTGCTGCTGGCCGCGGAAGAACAGCACCTTGTGCTCGTAGAGGGCGGCCTCGATCGCGGCGACGGTCCCGGCGGGCAGCTCGCCGCCGAGGCGGACGTCGTGGACGATCGCGCCGATCCGGCCGGCGGCCGGGGTGAGGCGGAGTGCGGTGGTGGTGGCGGTGGTGGCGGTGGTGGTGGCGGTGGACATGGCGGATCCTCGACTCTCGTACGGAGGTGGACGCGGGGAGGGCGGATGCGGGGAGGGCGGGTGCGCCGGCAGGGCCCGGCCGCCGCGGACGACGGCGCGGACCCGGGCAGGGCACGGCAGGACCCGGCACGGCAGGGTGCGACGGGGCGGGGTGCGACGCGGGGCGCACGGGTGCCGCGGCGGGGAGGAACGGCCGCAGTGCGGCCGGGAGTCAGCGGGCGAGCGTCCCGCGACAACAACAGCGGCGGCGGGCCGGGGCGACACGGTGAACGGTGCGGGTGATCATCGGCCCTCCTTCCGCTGTCTCGGGGTGCTGCGTCCGGGCTCGGCGCTCATCGTGCTGAAGCCCGCGCATCCCTGTCAATCATCCGTTCCGCCTGCTGGGAACGGGTGTTGCGGCCGTATGACGCCGCGTTGCGGGAGGCGTTCGGGTGATGACGCGGCTGCTGCGAGGGCGTGTTCCCGCCTGTCGCGGGCGTGTCGGGAGGACTAACTTTCGCAGCGGAAATAACCGTGGGCAGTCGAAGGGCCCGCCCGGACAGTGTCCGGACGGGCCCCGATTCAGTGCGTTGCGGTGGCTCAGTAGAAGACGACCGAGAGGCGCGCCGGGCCCGTCTCGGTGGTGGTGTCGCAGAAGTAGACGACGGCCTGGTGGCTGTTCACGTACCCCTGGCCCGCCGCGTGGCAGGAGGCGGCGGTCGGGTAGATGCCGATGTAGGTGTAGGTGGCCGCCTGGGCGCTCGGGGCCGCGATCAGGGCGCTGCCCGCCATGATTCCGGCCACGGCGACGCTGGAGAAGGCCTTGCGAAGCGACATGAGTGGTCTTCCTCCCTCTAGGGAGCGCCGGGGTCCGTGCCCCTGCGCTTCGCCGAGGAGCCTCCTCCGAATGTGAACGCGGGGCAATGGTAGAGACCAATTGCGTCCGGAATCGATGTGGTGTTTCTGTGACGATGCAGGTCACGGGCTCGCCTGACAGGCTGACGATCATCTTCCGGACAGTTCTTGCACTGTCCGGCACCTGACAGGCGGTCGCCGTCGGCGCCAAGAGAGGGCCTAGGCCCCCAGCAGTCGGGCGAAGTCCAGTCCGAGGCTGCCGAGAACCGGGAGCGCGCCGAGGTCGGTGACCGCGCCGACCGGGATGCTGTAGCCCTGGTTGACCTCCCGGGGCTCCGGTGCGGCGGCGGCCGGTCCGGCGAGGGCGCCGGTGAGTACGGCGGCGAGGGTGGCGAGCAGGGCGAAGGTGCGCAACGGGGCCTCCGGGGGCGCGGGAACGGGCGTCCTGCTGAACGCGCGGGGGAGTCGTGCGGTCACGCATCGTCCCCCCGTCGGCCGAGCGAGTAAAGCCTCCTTACTTGTGTTCATGACAACATGTCAGATGTCTGTACCAGTCGCGGATGCTCTGCCTACTGTCCTTTCCAACCACCGAACTGGGAGGGCACACATGCGAGTTGTCCCGAACCTCCGGATCCTGGCCGGCGTCCCGCTGGCCGCCGCCGCGCTGGTCGCGCTCACCGCGGGCACCGCGAGCGCCGCGATACCGATCAACAAGCCCATGAACGGCAAGGCCACCTACTACAACGACGCCGGCTACGGCGCCTGCGGCACCCAGATCAACGCCGGCAACCAGATGTTGGTCGCCGTCTCGCACACCTGGTGGACCAGCGCCAACCCCAACAACGACCCGCTCTGCAAGGGCATCTCGGTCAAGGTCAGTTACCAGGGCAAGACCGTCACCGTGCCGGTCAGGGACAAGTGTCCGTCCTGCGACTCCACCCACATCGACCTCAGCCAGCCGGCCTTCGCCCGGTTCGCCCCGCTCGGCCAGGGCGTGATCAATGGCCTGACCTGGCAGTTCGTCAAGGCCGGATTCGCCGGTGAGAGCATCCCGCTCTCCGAGCCGATCACCGGCTCGACCATCGGCTGAGCCGGCACCCCGGCGGCCCGCTCCCGCCGCGGCCCCCACCGTCGGCGGGGGCGGGCACAATCGACACCGTCCACAGCCGGGCGGCCGGCGCGACCGGCGGGACCGGCACGACGACGGAGGAGCGGCGGACATGGCGCGGTACATCACGGTCACGGCGGCGGTCACCATCACCGAACCCCGCCTACGGGCCTATCTGCGCTCGCCGCTGGCCCCGGCCTCCGCCTGGCCGGAGTCCGACTGGACCGGCCTCTGCACCCCCTGGACCGAACGGGCCCTGCGCGACCAGTACCTCGCCGAACTCCCGGCGGCCGTCGCCGAGTGCGACAGCTGGCTCGACGGCGACCACGCCGACCACCTCCTCGAACTGGCCGAGCACGACGACCTCACCCTCCGCCACGACGAGGCCACCGGCGCCCTCACGCTCGACCTCGACACCCGGGTCGACTTCGAACTCCCCGGCATGATCTGGGCGTTCACCGTCCTGCGCGGCCTCGCCGGGGCGATGGCCGAGGGCGACGGCGGACTCGTCGAACTCACCCCCGACTGGACCGCGGGCACCGTGCGGATGCTCCTGGCACCGCGCCGCTCCGCTTTCCTCGACCCGGCCCGCGACGCCGCCGAACTCGCCCGCGCCCGCGACGCCGCCTTCGACGTGCGCTGCGCCGTCCCCGAGCCGGGGGAGGAGGAGCCGACCGCGGGGCTGCTCGAACGCCTCCTCGCGGCCTGACCCTCGTCCTGCCCCGCGGCTCCGGACCCGCTCCCACCCCTGCCGCGCACCTGACAGGGTGCAGCGAGCGGGCACCGGATTCTTCCAAGCTGGCGGTGGTTCGCGCCCGGGCGGCAGGCGTAGCGTCCGGGAAACTGTCGGCGTGAGAGCGAGGTCGGGTTCCGTGGGGTCCGGTGGCACGGGTGTGAACGGCACGGGTGTGAACGGCGGAGTGTCCTTCTGGTGGAACCGGCTCGGGATGCCCGAGGCCCGGCCCGCACTGCCCGGCAACCGGGAGGTCGACGTCTGCGTGGTCGGCGGCGGTTACACCGGCCTGTGGACGGCCTACTACCTCAAGAAGGCCGATCCGGGCCTGCGGATCGCCGTCCTGGAACAGCGCTTCTGCGGCTACGGCGCTTCCGGCCGCAACGGCGGCTGGCTGTACAACGGCTTCGCCGGCCGAGGCGCCTTCGCCCGCCGCTACGGGCAGGAGCGGGCCGCCGCGATGCAGCGGGTGATGGACCGGGCGGTCGGCGAGGTCGCCGACACCCTCGCCGCCGAGAACATCGACGCCGACCTGGTGCGCGGCGGCGTCCTGGAGGTCGCCCGCACCCCCGCCCAACTGGCCCGGCTGCGCACCTTCACCGAGGCCGAACGCGCCTACGGCGCCGACCGCGTCCAGGAACTCGACGCCGGCGAGGCCGCTCGCCGGCTGAACGTCGCCGGCACCCTCGGCGCCGTCTGGAGCCCGCACGGTGCCCGCCTCCAGCCGGCCAAGCTCGCCGCCGGCCTCGCCGAGGTGGTCGAACGGCTCGGTGTCGACCTCTACGAGGGCACCCGGGTGACGGAGATCCGCGGCGGCCGCAAACCCCGCGCCGTCACCCCGCACGGCACCGTCACCGCCCGGTACGTGCTGCGCGCCACCGAGGGCTTCACCTCCGGCCTCGCGGGCGAACGCCGCACCTGGCTGCCGATGAACTCGGCGATGATCGCCACCGAGCCGCTCCCTGCCTCCTTCTGGGAGGAGACCGGCTGGGAGGGCCGCGAGGTGCTCGGCGACTTCGCCCACGCCTACATGTACGCGCAGCGCACCGCGGACGACCGGATCGCCCTCGGCGGGCGCGGCGTCCCCTACCGCTTCGGCTCCCGCACCGACACCGACGGCGCCACCCAGCCCGCGACCGTCCGCCAACTGCGCGAGATCCTGCACGAGTTCTTCCCCGCCGCCCGCACCGCCAGGATCGAGCACGCCTGGGCCGGGGTGCTCGGCGTGCCCCGCGACTGGTGCGCCACCGTCGACCTGGACCGTCGCAGCGGCCTCGGCTGGGCCGGCGGCTACGTCGGCAGCGGCGTCACCACCACCAACCTGGCCGGCCGCACCCTGCGCGACCTCGTGCTCGGCCACGACACCGAACTCACCCGGCTGCCCTGGGTCGGCCACAGCGTCCGCCGCTGGGAGCCCGAGCCCTTCCGCTGGCTCGGCGTCCACGCCCTCTACGCCGCCTACCACCTCGCCGACCGGCAGGAAGCCACCCGCCGCCGCCCCACCACCTCCCCCCTCGCCCGCCTCGCCGACACCATCGCCGGCCGGTAGCGGCCGGTAGCGGGAGGTGGCGGGGCGGGCGTCGGGCCCCGGGAGCGTCCGGGGCCCGACGCCTCGGCTCAGGCGCCCACGTAGGCCGCCAGGTGTTCGGCGGTGAGGGTGGAGCGGGCGGCGACCAGCTCCGCCGGGGTGCCCTCGAAGACGATGCGGCCGCCGTCGTGGCCGGCACCGGGGCCGAGGTCGATGATCCAGTCCGCGTGGGCCATGACGGCCTGGTGGTGCTCGACCACGATGACGGACTTGCCGGAGTCGACCAGGCGGTCCAGCAGGCCGAGCAGCTGCTCGACGTCGGCGAGGTGCAGGCCGGTGGTCGGCTCGTCGAGCACGTAGATGCCGCCCTTGTCGCCCATGTGGGTGGCCAGCTTGAGCCGCTGCCGCTCGCCGCCGGAGAGGGTGGTGAGGGGCTGGCCGAGGCTGATGTAGCCGAGGCCGACGTCGGCCAGGCGGGTGAGGATGCGGTGGGCGGCGGGGGTGCGGGCCTCGCCGGCGGAGAAGAAGGCCTCCGCCTCCGTCACCGGCATCGCCAGGACCTCGCTGATGTCCTTGCCGCCGAAGCGGTACTCCAGCACCGAGGCGTCGAAGCGCCGACCCTCGCAGTCCTCGCAGGTGGTGGCCACACCGGCCATCATCGCGAGGTCGGTGTAGACCACGCCGGCGCCGTTGCACGTCGGGCAGGCGCCCTCGGAGTTCGGGCTGAACAGGGCCGGCTTCACCCCGTTGGCCTTCGCGAAGGCCTTCCGGATCGGCTCCAGCAGGCCGGTGTAGGTGGCCGGGTTGCTGCGCCGGGAGCCGCGGATCGGGCTCTGGTCGACCGACACCACGTCCTCCCCGGGCGGGACCGAGCCGTGCACCAGGGAGCTCTTGCCGGAGCCGGCCACGCCGGTGACGACGACCAGGACGCCGAGCGGGACGTCCACGTCGACGTCGCGCAGGTTGTGTGCGCTGGCGCCGCGGATCGGCAGCTTGCCCGTCGCCGCGCGGACGGCCTTCTTCACCGCCGCCCGGTCGTCCAGATGACGGCCGGTCACCGTGCCGGCCGCGCGCAGGCCCGCCAGCGGGCCCTCGTAGCAGACCGTGCCGCCCGCCGAGCCCGCGCCCGGGCCGAGGTCCACCACGTGGTCGGCGATCGCGATCACCTCGGGCTTGTGCTCCACCACCAGCACCGTGTTGCCCTTGTCCCGCAGCTGGAGCAGCAGGCCGTTCATCCGCTGGATGTCGTGCGGGTGCAGACCGGTGCTGGGCTCGTCGAAGACGTAGGTGACGTCGGTCAGCGAGGAGCCGAGGTGGCGGATCATCTTCACCCGCTGCGCCTCGCCGCCCGAGAGGGTGCCGGCCGGCCGCTCCAGCGAGAGGTAGCCGAGGCCGATCTCCACGAAGGAGTCCAGGGTCTGCCGGAGCGCGGCCAGCAGCGGCGCCACCGAGGGCTCGTCCAGACCGCGCACCCACTCCGCGAGGTCGCTGATCTGCATCGCGCAGGCGTCGGCGATGCTGATGCCGCCGATCTTCGAGGAGCGGGCGGCCGCCGTGAGCCGGGTGCCCCCGCAGTCGGGACAGGCGGTGAAGGTGACCGCGCGGTCCACGAACGCCCGGACGTGCGGCTGCATCGCCTCCCGGTCCTTGGCCAGCATGGACTTCTGGACCTTGGGGATCAGGCCCTCGTAGGTGAGGTTGATGCCGTTGACCTTCACCTTGGTCGGCTCGCGGTGCAGGAAGTCCCGCAGCTCCTGCTCGCTGTAGTCGCGGATCGGCTTGTCCGGGTCGAGGAAGCCGGAACCGGCGTAGATCCGCGTCATCCAGCCGTCACCGGTGAAGCCGGGCACGGTGATCGCGCCCTCCGAGAGCGACTTGGAGTCGTCGTAGAGCTGGGTGAGGTCGATGTCCGAGACCGAGCCCCGGCCCTCGCAGCGCGGGCACATGCCGCCGGTGATGCTGAAGCTGCGCTTCTCCTTGACGGTCTTCCCGGCGCGCTCGACGGTGACCGCGCCGGCCCCGCTGATCGAGGCGACGTTGAAGGAGAAGGCCTTGGCCGAGCCGAGGTGCGGCTGCCCCAGCCGGCTGAACAGGATCCGCAGCATCGCGTTGGTGTCGGTGGCGGTGCCGACGGTGGAGCGCGGATCGGCGCCCATCCGCTGCTGGTCGACGATGATCGCGGTGGTCAGGCCGTCCAGCACGTCCACGTCGGGCCGGGCCACGGACGGCATGAAGCCCTGGACGAAGGCGCTGTAGGTCTCGTTGATCAGCCGCTGCGACTCGGCGGCGACGGTGTCGAACACCAGCGAGCTCTTGCCCGAACCGGAGACGCCCGTGAACACCGTGAGCCGGCGCTTCGGGATCTCGATACTGACGTCCTTGAGGTTGTTCTCCCGCGCCCCGTGCACGCGGATCAGGTCGTGGCTGTCGGCGGCGTGCGGCTCGGATGCCTGCGCGCCGGTGCTCCTGGCCGTGCTCATCGTGTCTCCGGTTCCTCTGGCGGTGCCCTCGGTTCCGATCCAACCACCCGGGTACGACAAACGGTGTCCGGGGACCGCCCCGTCGAGGGGACGGTCACTGGGCCGGTCGGCGCCCGTGCGCTGGCGGGGGGCGGGGGCGCGTCGCACGGTGGTGGCGGGGGCAGCGCAGCGGGAGCAGGACAGCGGGAGGCGGCCAGGTGCGGGCGAGGCGGGTACGGCGGGTGTGGCGGGCGGCGGCGGGTGCGGCCGCCCTCGTGCTGGGGATCGGCGCGGCGCCGGCCGCGGCCGCCGGGCTGCGGCCCACCTGGACGGTGGCCGTGGTCGACCAGGCCTCCCGGCGGGTGCTGGTGCTCGGCGCGGATCGGCCGGCCGCGCTGTCCCCGCCCGGTGGGCCGGAGCGGCCGGTGCTCTGGTCGTGGTCCGCGGACGCCGCCCCCGACCTGGCCGACCTCGACCCGGGCCGGACCTGGTCGATGCCGGACGAGGCCAAGAGCCGGGTCCGGCAGGGCCGTCGCTATCTGCTCACCACCGCCTCCGGCGGTCTGGCGGCCGTGGTCGACACCACGACCGGCGCCACCGCCTGGGCCGTCGACACCGGGTCGGCCAACCCGCACAGCGCCGAACTGCTCCCGGACGGCAACGTCGCCGTCGCCGCCTCGGGCGGCGGCTGGGTCCGGCTGTACGCGGCCTCGCTGGGGCCGCGTTGCACCGCGCACGCCGAGTACCGGCTGCCGGGCGCGCACGGCGTCCAGTGGGACGCGCGCACCCGGCTGCTCTGGGCGCTCGGCGACGACACCCTGACGGCGCTGCGGGTGGGCGGCACCTCGGCCGCGCCGACGCTCACCGTCGCACGCTCGGTGCCGCTGCCCGAGCGCGGCGGCCACGACCTGGCCCCGGTGCTCGCCTCGCCGGGCCGGTTCTGGGTGAGCACGACGGCGCACCTGTGGCGGTTCGACCCGGCGGCGGACCGCTTCACCCGGATCCGGCTGGCGGACGAAGGGGCCGAGCGGGACATCAAGAGCGTGGGCGACGAGCCCGGTACCGGGCGGCTGCTCACGGCCGCCCCGGACCACGCGGGCCCGTGCGTCTGGTGCACCTCGGTGCTCACCCTGCACCGCCCGGACGGTGTCCGGTACCTGCCCGGCGCCCAGCTCTACAAGGCGCGCTGGTGGACCAGTTGGGGGAGCGGGGCATGACCGGCCGGCCGTGGGCCGGTCCGGGCGGAGGGGCCGAACGGGGTGGCATTCGGAGGATGCGGCTGATTTTATGCAACGTCAAACTACTCCAATGGTGGTCAGTTTCCGCTCCTGTTCCGAATACCTCCCGGTAGCGCCCCGGGCTGGGATAGCGTCCATGGCGCCGGGGGGAACGCGAACCCGATCACGGGGTCCGCACATCCAGAAACGCGCATCCAGAAATGCCGTAAACGTTTAGGGAGAGAACTGTGCGCAATTTCGTTTCCGAATCCAGGTCCGAGAACGTCGACGAACTGCGGCTCGCGGTCGACTCGCTCGCGGCCTTCCCGGCCGGCGGCACGGTCGGCGGGTCGGACGTCCCCGAGCGCCTGGCGGCGGTGGCCGAGCTGTGCCGGGCGGTCGACGGCGTGCTCGACAGCCTGGTCGTCCGGGCCGCCGCCGAAGCGGCCGAAGAGGGCTGGACCGCCGCTCGGATGGCCTCCGAGCACGCCGTCTACTACGCCCGGTTGCAGCGGGCACTGCTGCCCACCGGTGTCGCGGCCGAACACCGGTGAGCGCGGCACGGAACCGCGAGGCGGACGCCAACGCGCACGTCCTGGCCTGCCCCACCCGGTGGAGCGACGTCGATGAGAACGGGCACATCAACAACGCCCGGCTGGTCTCCTACGTGCAGGAGGGAATTTACGACCTCTTCTGCCACCACTCGACCGCAGTAAGGGAATCCCTGTTTCCGTCGGGATTCCTGATCGCCCGGCACGAGATCGATTATCTGGAACAGCTGTACCACCGGCCGGAGCCATTGCTGGTACGGCTGACGGTGGAACGGCTGGGACGCAGTTCCGCGCATGTCGTGGTGAATGTGTGCCGTGACCCGCACACGTTTATGCGGGCACGGACCGTGGTGGTCGCCCGGGACCAGGCCTCCGGCCGTTCCCGTACGCTCAGCCCGTCGGAGCGGCGGTTCCTCTCCGGCTTCCTGGCCGACGAGGCGGCTGTCGCGGTGCCGTCCCGGCCGGGAGTGAAGTCCCCGCGCGGGGCCCTGGTCGCCGCCTCCGCCGGACACCACCAGCCCCGCCGGCGCCTGCCCGGCCTGAGCGTGCTGACCAGGGGCGTCCCCGTGGGGTCGTACCGGCACCGCGCGCGCTGACCCCTCGGGAGGCCGGGCCGGCCGACGCCCGGCACAGGAAGTCGACTGGGGCTTCTTCCTGTGCGGGGGCGGACGGGCGGACGGACCCGACGAGGGCCGGGGGAGGACGGCGGGGAGGCAGGCCGGAAGGACCGGGCGGCGCGTCAGCCGACGGTCGCGCGGTGGAGTTCCGCGCCCGGGCCGTCGAGCCGGACCGGGACGGTGGTGGGCGGCAGGTAGGCGGAGCCGCCCCGGGCGAGACGCAGGGACGGGCCGTCGGGGGCGGACAGCCGGGCCTCGCCGGAGGTGCACAGCAGGATCTGCGGGGAGTCCGCGCGGTCGATCCGCACGCCGGTGTCGGCGAGGCGGAGCCGCGAGAGGCGGAACTCGGCCGCGAGGGAGGGGAAGCAGGCTTCCGAGGGATCGCCGCCGGCCGTCGGCGCGGCGGTCAGCACGGCCGGTTCGACGGCCTCGAAGACGGTCACCGCGAGCAGGCCCGGGACGTCGATGTGCTTGGCGGTCAGACCGCAGCGCAGCACGTTGTCCGAGTTGGCCATCAGCTCGACGCCCAGGCCGCGGAGGTAGGCGTGCGGCACGCCGGCGTCCAGGTGCAGTGCCTGGCCGGCCCGCAGCCGGACGTGGTTCAGCAGCAGCGCGGCGAGCAGACCAGGGTCGCCGGGGTAGTCGCGGGCGGCGCGGGCGTAGGCCGCGCAGGCGGCGGCGCCGGGGCCGCCGGAGGCCGCGACGCGGTCCAGCGCGGCGGTGACCTCCGTGAGCACGGCGGCACCGCCCGGACCGCCTGTACCGTCGTCGCCACCGTCGTCGAGGGCCTGCCGGAGCAGGTCGGGCAGCACCTCCGCGGCGGGTCGCGCGCGCAGCGCCGAGGCCCAGCCGGCCAGCGCCGGGACCGCCATCCGGTCCAGCAGCGCGGCTGTGGCGTCGGCCGGGCGGAAGCCGCACAGCGCCTCGAAGTCGCCCAGCGCGCAGAGGAGTTCCGGTTTGTGGTCGCGGTCCTTGTAGACCCGCTCCGGGGCGTCCGGCGGCACCCCGAGCGCCTCCTCGGCGGCGAACCCGGCCTCCGCCTGCGCCCGGGTCGGGTGGACCTGGAGGGACAGCGCCCGTTCGGCGGCCAGCACCTTGAACAGGAACGGCAGCCGGGGGCCGAACCGCTCGACGGTGGCCGCGCCGAGCAGTTCCTCCGGGGCCTCGGCGATCAGCCGGTCCAGCGGGCGCGGGCCGTGCCCGTCGTCGAGCAGCGACGGCGCGGACGGGTGGGCGCCCAGCCACAGTTCGGCCTGCGGCCCGCCGGTGGGCGCGGTTCCGGTCAGCGCGGGGATCGCGGTGACGGAGCCCCAGGCGTACGGGCGCACCGGGTTGGTGAGCGGGGCGAACAGCGGCATGACGGCGGTCTCCCGGAGCTGGCGACGCGGGGCGTGGGGGCGCGGGCGGGGGCGAGGGACAGGGGCTTCGGGGCTCAGCGGCAGAGCGCGGCGGCGCCGATCAGCCCGGCGTCGTTGCCCAGTTCGGCCCGGCGCACGTCCAGCCCGCGCACGTACGGCAGCGCCGCGTAGCGGTCCAGGTGCCGGGCGAGCGGTTCGAACAGCACCGGACCGGCCGCCGCGACCCCGCCGCCGACCACCACCCGCCGCAGGTCGACCAGGGTGGCGGTGGCGGCGATCCCGGCCGCCAGCGCCCGCGCCGCCCGGTCGTAGGCGGCCAGCGCCACCGGGTGCCCGGCCAGCGCGTCCTCGGCCACCGCGCGCGCCGAGCGGTCCCCGCCCCGGGGCTCCCAGCCCCCGGCGAGCGCCCGCCGGGCGATGGCGGTGCCGCTGGCGATGTTCTCCAGGCAGCCGTACGAGCCGCACGGGCAGCGCTCGCCGTCCAGGTCCACGCTGATGTGGCCGAGGTGGCCGGCGTTGCCGCTGGGCCCGGGGTGCACCGCGCCGTTCAGCACCAGTCCCGCGCCGACGCCGGTGGAGACCACCAGGCAGAGCGCGTTCCCGGCGCCCCGGGCGGCGCCGCGCCAGTGCTCCGCGGCGGCCATCGCGACCCCGTCCCCGGCCAGCGCCACCGGGCGGCCGGCCACGGCGGGGTGGGCGGCGACCTCGGCGGTGAGCGGGAACTCGCGCCAGCCGGGGATGTTGACCGGGCTGACCGTGCCGCCGACGAGGTCCACCGGTCCGGCGCTGCCGATGCCGACGGCGGTGACCGCCGCCCAGTCGGGGGCGGCGGCGAGGTGGTCCAGCACCCGGTGCACCACGGCCAGCACCTCGGCGCCGGACTCCTTCGCCGGGGTCGGCAGCTGGACGCGGTGGGCCAGCGTCCCGGCGGAGTCGACGAGTGCCCCGGCGATCTTGGTGCCGCCGATGTCGACGGCCGCGTAGAGGGGGCCGGAGAGCAGCGGGGCGGTGGACGGCGAGGGCGCGGTCATGACGGAGGGCTCCGGTGGGGTGGACGTACGGACGGACGGGCCTCCGGCCCGCCGCCCCCGGAGGACCGGGGCGGCGGGCCGGACAGGTCGAGCAGGTCGAGCAGGACTCGCAGGTCGAGCAGCACGACAGGAACAGCAAACAGGATCAGCGCGCCGGAGTCAGCCGCAGGGTCACCAGTTCGAACGGCCGCAGCGCCAGCCGCACCCCGTCGCCGTCCGCCACGACCTCGCCGCGGGTGCCGTCCCACGGCCGCTCCAGCAGGTCGCAGGGCACCGCGGCGGCCAGCGCGAACGAGGTCGCCAGCCGCCCCCGGGCCCGGCCGCCGCCCGACTCGTAGACCCGCACCACGAGGTCCCCGCTGCCGTCGTCGGCCAGCTTGACGGCGCTCACCACCAGCGCGTCCTGGTCCAGCTCGACCAGCGGCCGCACCGACTCCGCCGAACCGGTCACCCGGCGCTCGGGCAGGCCCACCGCGTAGCCCTCGCGGACCGCGTCGCCGATCTCCGCGCCCGGCACCAGTGCGTGCCGGAACCGGTGCCGGCCCTGGTCGGTGCGCGGGTCGGGGAAGCGCGGCGCGCGCAGCAGCGAGAAGCGGACCGTGGTGGTGGTGCCGCCGTCGTCCGCGCGCACCGCCCGGGTCACGTCGTGCCCGTAGGTCGAGGGGGTGACCAGCGCGACGCCCCAGCCCGGCTCGGCCAGGTGCACGAAGCGGTGGTTGCAGGCCTCGAACTTGGCCGCGTCCCAGCTGGTGTTGGTGTGGGTGGGCCGGAACTGGTGGCCGAACTGGGTCTCGGCCGCGTACCGCTCGGTGTGCACGTCCAGCGGGAACGCCAGCTTCAGGAACTTCTCCGCCTCGTGCCAGTCCACCTCCGTGTCGATGTCCAGCCGGCCCGAGCCCGCGCGCAGGGTCAGCGTCTGGGTCACCGCGGAGGAGCCGAACGAGCGGACGACCCGCACCGCGACCTCCGCCGGGCCCTCGGCGTGCACCGCGACCTCCTCGGCCGCGACCAGGTCGGTGACCGTGTTCCGGTAGAACTGGTCGACGTCCCAGGCGTCCCACATGTTCGGGAAGTCGGGGTGCAGCTGGAGCAGGTTCGCCCGGCCGCCCGGGGCGACGGCCTCCCGGCCGCTCGCCGCGTCCACCGCCGACAGCACCAGGCCGTCGCCGTCCACCACGACCCGCAGCAGCCCGTTGTCGAGCACGAAGCCGCCGCCCTCGCGCGCGGCCACCGAGCAGTCGCCCGGGCCGGCCACCGCCACCGCCGCGCCGCCCGCCGGGACCGCCGAGCGCCCGTGCGGGGCGCCGTTGAACACCAGTGCGCGCCCGCCCGCCGGATCGCCCGCCAGGGCCCGCTGGGCGGCGTCGATCAGCTCCTCCAGCTCGGCCGCCAGGCCCGCGTACGTCGCCTCCGCCTCCCGGTGCACCCAGGCGATCGAGGAGCCCGGCAGGATGTCGTGGAACTGGTGCAGCAGCACGGTCTTCCAGATCCGGTCCAGCCGCTCGTACGGGTAGGCCAGTCCGGTGCGCAACGCGGCTGTGGCGCACCAGAGTTCGGCCTCCCGCAGCAGGTTCTCGCTGCGCCGGTTGCCCTGCTTGGTGCGGGCCTGGCTGGTCAGGGTGGCCCGGTGCAGCTCCAGGTACAGCTCGCCCACCCAGACCGGCGGCTTCGGGTACTCGGCCTCGGCCTCGGCGAAGAACTCGGCCGGCCGCTGCCAGCGCACCGTGGCCGAGCCCTCCAGGTCGCGCAGCCGGGCCGCCTTGCCGACCATCTCGCGGGTGGTGCCGCCACCGCCGTCGCCCCAGCCGGTCGGCGCCAGCGAGTGCCGGGCCACCCCCTTGTCCTTGAAGTTCCGCGCCGCGTGGGCGATCTCGGAGCCCTTCATGGAGCAGTTGTAGGTGTCCACGGGCGGGAAGTGGGTGAAGATCCGGGTGCCGTCGATGCCCTCCCAGAGGAAGGTGTGGTGCGGGAACTTGTTGATCTGGCTCCAGGAGATCTTCTGGGTCAGCAGCCACTTGGAACCCGCGTTGCGGATGATCTGCGGCAGGCCGCCGGTGAAGCCGAAGGTGTCCGGCAGCCAGGCCTCCTCGTTCTCGATCCCGAACTCGGCCAGGAAAAACCGCTTGCCGTGCACGAACTGACGGGCCATCGCCTCCGAGGAGGGCATATTGGTGTCCGACTCCACCCACATGCCCCCGGCCGGGACGAAGCGGCCGTCCGCCACCGCCTTCTTCACCCGGGCGTACACCTCCGGGCGGTGCTCCTTGATCCAGGCGAACTGCTGCGCCTGGGACATGGTGTAGAGGAAGTCCGGCTCGTCCTCCAGCAGCGCGGTCATGTTGGCGGCGGTCCGGGCGACCTTGCGGACGGTCTCCCGCAGCGGCCACAGCCAGGCCGAGTCGATGTGGGCGTGGCCGATCGCGCCGATCCGGTGCGCGGACGGCGCGGCGGGCGCGGCCAGTACCTCGACCAGGCGGGAACGGGCCGCCGCCGCCGTGCCGTTGACGTCCTGGAGGTCGATCGCGTCGAGGGCCCGCTCGACCGCGCGCAGCAGTTCCCAGCGGCGGGCGCCGTCGGCCGGCAGCTCGGCCATCAGCTCGCCGAGCACCTCCAGGTCCAGCACCAGCTGCCAGACCGTCTCGTCGAAGACCGCGAGGTCCATCCGCGCCAGCCGGTACTGGGGCTCGTCCCCGGCGGTCTCCTTGTCGCCCAACTCGGTCGGCAGGAAGGGGTGGTAGTCCAGGATCACCGGGTTGGCGGCGGCCTCGACGTGCAGCAGCACCGGCTCGCCGCCGGCCGCCGGGGCGGCGATCCGCACCCACTGGTTCTGCGGGTTGAGGCCCTTCACCGGGGTCCCGTCGGGGCGGTACACCAGGCCCTCGCACTGGAAGCCGGGCATGTTGGCGTCGAAGCCGAGGTCGATCAGCGCCTCGACGGTCCGCCCGGCCCAGGCCGCGGGCACCGTCCCGGCCACGGTGAGCCAACTGGTGCTCCACGGCGCGCCCCAGGCGTCCCCGACCGCGATCGGCGAGCGCGGCGCGGCCAGGCCCTCGGCGACCGGGACGGGCTCGCCGGGCGCGGTCCAGACCGAGACGGTCAGCGGGACGGACTCGGGGTACACCGCCGGGCGGATGCGCTCCTCCAGGACGCGCTTGAGGCGGGCTTCGACGAGGCTGCGGTCATCGTGCATGTCAGCGGACTCCGTTGGGCGACTGGGCGAGGGGGAGGGAGGGTCGGCGGAGTTCGTCCGGGTGGACGAGTTCGGTGATGCCCCGGGCGGCGAGGTGGGCGGCGTCCCCGGCGCGCTCGGCCAGCACCGCGGTCGGCCGGGCGCCGTCCGCGGCCAGCCGCATGAAGGTCTCGAACACGGCGCCGCCGGGACCGCAGACCGAGCGGCCCGGCGCGGTCACCTCGTCCCCGGCGGCGACCACCACGGCGGTGCGGCGCGGCGCGGGCGCCCGCCAGTCGGCGCGCGCGGCGGCGACCGCCTCCGCCAGCCGCTCCCCGGCCGGCTTGACCCGCCGGTCGTTGGTCAGCAGGCCGAGGCTGTACTCCAGCTCCGGGAAGTCCGCCAGCGAGCGGTCCACGTCGTGCGAGCACCACCAGGTGACGCCCCACAGGTCGGGGCAGTCCAGCACCGCGGCGACGGTCGCGCCGGTGAACCGGGCGGCGTCCGCGGCGGTGATGTGCGGGGCCGGGGCGCCGACCTCCTGGAGCCAGACCGGGCGGTGCGGGTCCCCGGCCCAGGCCTTGGACAGCTCCACCAGGTAGGCGGCGTGCTGGTCGCTCGCGGTGGAGCGGGCGCCGTAGCGCTGCGCGGTGCCGTTGAACACCCAGGAGTGCACGGCGGTGGCCGCGCCGATCCGGGCCGAGTGCCAGGGCGTGAACGGGTGCCCGTCCAGGTACCAGGCGGCGTCGTAGGAGGCGTGCAGGTGCAGTCGGCCGGGGGCGCCGCGCTCGCAGGCGTCGACCATCCGGCGCAGCCAGGCCCCGGCCTGCTCGGGGGTGGCCCGGTGCGGGTCGGGGTGCGGCTCGCCGGAGAACTGGTTGACCTCGTTGCCGACCGTCATGCCGAGGAAGTTGGGCCGTTCGGCGAGCGCGGCGGCGAGGGTGCGCAGATAGGCGGCCTGGCCGTCGACCACGTCCGGGTCGGTGAACATGTTCCGGCGGTGCCAGGTGCGGATCCAGGCCGGTTCGAAGTCGAAGCTGGACAGATGGCCCTGGAGGCCGTCCACGGCGACGTCGAGCCCGCGCTCCCCGGCCGCGTCCACCAGGGCCACCAGCTGCTCGACGGCGCGCGGGCGGATCAGGGTGCGATTGGGCTGGAACAGCGGCCAGAGCGGGAACACCCGGACGTGGTCCAGGCCGAGCGCGGCGATCGAGTCGAGGTCGGCGCGGACGGCGTCGAGGTCGAAGTCGAGCCAGTGGTGGAACCAGCCGGCGGTGGGCGTGTAGTTGACGCCGAAGCGCGGGGCGGTGGTCCGCGGAGCGGTGGTCATGGTCGGTGGCTCCCTGGGAGGAGGAACGGCGGTGCGTCCGGTGCGGTCCGGGTGCGGTCGTCCGGGTGCGGTCGTCCGGTGCGGTCGTCCGGTGCGGGGGTCAGCCCTTCACGGCACCCTCCTCCACTCCCTTGAAGAAGAAGCGCTGGCACACCGCGAACACCACCACGATCGGCAGGAAGGCGATCATGGTGCCGGCCGCGATCAGCCGGGGGTTGGCGCTGAAGGTGCCGTTGAGGTACTGGAGGCCCACCGTGAGGGTGTACTTCTGCGGGTCGTTGAGCACGATCAGCGGCCAGAGGAAGTCGTCCCAGGCGCCGATGAAGGTGAAGATCACGATCACGCTGAGCATGCCGCGCACGTTCGGCAGCCCGATGTGCCAGAGCCGCTGGCGGACGTTGGCACCGTCCACCAGTGCCGCCTGCTCCAGCTCGGGCGGGACGGCGGCGAAGGCGGTGCGCATCAGCAGCACGTTGAGCATGGAGAGCGCGCCGGGCAGGGCCACCCCGGTCAGGGTGTCGGCCAGGCCGAGGCTGCGCACGGTGACGTACTGGGAGACGACGGTGGCCTCGCCGGGCAGCACCAGGGTGGCCAGCAGCAGGCCGAACACCAGGCGGACGCCCCGGAAGCGCAGCTTGGCGAGCGCGTAGCCGGCCAGGGTGCAGCCGACCACGTTGCCGAAGATCGCGATGCCGGCGACGACCAGCGAGTTGGCGGCGTACGTCCAGACCGGGATGGTGTCGGCGACCTTGAGGTAGTTGTCGACGGTGGGGTGGTCCGGGAGGAAGTGCGGGGTGGCGGACCAGACGTCCTCGGTCGGGCCCTTGAGGGAGGTGGAGAGCTGCCACAGGAACGGCCCGACGACCAGCAGCAGGACGAACAGGAGCAGCAGGTAGCGCAGCGCGGTCTCGGCGGGGGAGGGGGTGTTGAAGCTGCGGGAGCGCGAGGTGTCGGAGCCGCGGGAACGCGGGGAGTCGGAGCTGCGGGAGCGCCTCACGGGTCAGGCCGCCTTCCGGTTGAGGCGCGTCAGCAGCAGCATCGGGCCGAGGGTGATGAGGAACAGCAGCAGGCTGAGCGCCGAGGCGTAACCGAGGTGGCCGTTGAAGCCCCGGCTGTACATCTGGATCAGCATCACCACCGACATGTCCCGGCCGCCGGGGCCGCCGGTGCCGTTGGAGAGCACGTACAGCTCGGAGAACACCCGCAGCGAGGAGACCGAGATCAGCACCGAGACCAGCACCATGGTGGGCCGCACCCCCGGCAGGGTGACGTGCAGGAAGCGGCGCAGCGCGCCCGCGCCGTCGACCGCGGCGGCCTCGTGCAGCTCCCGGCCGACGTTGGCCAGCGCCGACAGGTAGATGACCATGTAGTAGCCGAGGCCCTTCCAGGTGGTCAGGGCGATCGCGCTGAGCAGCAGCAGCCAGCGGTCGGTGAGGAAGGGGACCGGTGAGTCGGCGAGGCCGGTCTGCCGCAGCACGCCGTTGATCAGCCCCCGGTCGTTCAGGGCCCAGCCCCAGATCAGGGCGACCACGACGGCGGAGGCGACGACGGGGGTGTAGAAGGCGGTGCGGAAGAAGGTGATGCCGGGCAGCCGGCGCTGGACCAGCAGGGCCAGCAGCAGCGGCAGCACGGTCAGCAGCGGCAGGCAGATCAGCAGGTAGATCACGGAGTTGAGCAGGGCGTCGGCCAACTGGTCGTCGCTGAGGGCGCGTTGGTAGTTGTCGAGGCCGGTGAACCGCCCGCCGCCCAGCGGCTTGGCGTTGGTGAACGACAGGATCACCGTGTTGGCGGCGGGCCAGAGGTTGAAGACGGCCAGCCAGATCAGTGCGGGCCCGGCGAGCAGCCAGGGGGTGAACCAGCGCCGGTGGGTCATGCCGTGCCTTCCTGGGGCGGGGGTCGCGGGTCGTTCCCGGTGGGCGGCGGCTCCCCGGGGGCGGGGCCGCCGCCCACCGGCGCGCGGGCGGTCAGCCCTTGAGGAGCTGGTTGCACCGCTCGACGGCGGTGTCCAGGGCCTGCTTGGAGCTGGTGTCGCCGCTGATCGCGAGGGTGAACTGCTGCTTGACGATGGTGCTCATCGCGTCGTCCACCTGGACCGGCTGGAGCATCTTCGCCTTCGCCAGCGAGGTGAAGGCGACGACCTTGGCGTCGCCGGCGTTGCTGCCGTCGGACGTGCTGAACAGCGGGTCGTTCGCGGAGGCCTTGGTGGAGGGGAAGATGCTGGTCAGCTTGGAGAAGGCGGCCTGGTTCTCCGGGCTGGTGACCCAGCGGGCCAGGGCCACCGCGGCGGCCGGGTTCTTGGTGCCCTTCGGCACGGACACGCCCTGGACGTAGAGCGGCGGGGTGCCCATCGACGGGGAGGACACGATCTTCGGGGCGAGGGTGGGGTTGTCGGTGGCGACGGTGGTGACGAAGTTGGCCCCGGCGGTGGTCCAGGCGGCGGTGCCGGCGGTGAAGAGCTTGGAGTTGCCGGCGTAGGTGTCGGTGAGGACGTCGTTCGGCAGCAGCCCCTCCTTGAACGCGGCGCGGTACTTGTCCAGTACGGCGGCGGCCTCGGGGGTGTTGAAGGTGAACGACCTGCCGTCCTCCGCCATCACCTTGACGCCCGCGTCGACCAGGTCGCCGAGGCCGGGCTTGCGGCTCATCAGGTAGACCGATCCGCCGGCCTTCTCCTTGAAGGTCCTGGCCTGGGCGATGAGTTCGTCCAGGGTGGTGGGGAGCTTCTTCGGGTCCAGGCCGTACTTGGTGAGCAGTTCGGCGTTCCAGTAGTTGACGTCGGTGTTGAGGTACCAGGGGTAGCCGAAGGTGCCGCCCAGGCCCGCGTACCGGTAGGCGTCGAGGCCGCCGGCCACGTACTCCTCGGCGAGCTTCGGATCGGCCTTGGCGACGTCCAGCAGCAGGCCCTGCTTCGCCAGCGGGAGGGCGAAGTCCGGTGGCAGGTTGACCACGTCGGGCAGGGTGCCGGCGGCGGCCTGGCTGAGGACCTTGTCGGAGTAGCCGTCGCCGGGCTGGTCCAGCCAGTCGACCTCGACGCCCGGGTACTTCTGCTTGAAACCGTCGATCACGCCCTGCACATAGGCGGTGAACTTCGGCTTGAGCGCCCAGGTCTGGAGCGAGACCTTGCCCTTGACCTCGCCGGTGGCGGCGGCGCTCGCCGCACTGTCGCCGCTGCCGGAGCTGCCGTCGGAGCCGAGTCCGCAGCCTGTGGCCAGGGTCGCGGTGAGGACCGCCGTCGTGACCGCCGCCCGGATTCTACGCATGAGGGTTCTCCCGTGGTGGGTGGGGGAGGGGGATGCATCGGGGATTGCGCGTGGTTTCGGAACCTGTCTTACTAAACCGGTCTAGCTGTTGCAGGGACTATGCTCCGGCCTAAACTTGGCTGTCAAGAGAGGAGTCGGAACCCGTGGGCAGACCGACCATCGCCGACATCGCCCGTCGGGCGGGAGTCTCCAAGGGCGCGGTGTCCTTCGCGCTCAACGGCCGCCCGGGGGTGAGCGAGGCGACCAGGGCCCGGATCCTCCAGGTCGCCGAGGAGATGAACTGGCGGCCGCACAGCGCCGCCCGCGCCCTCGGCGGGGCCAGGGCGGACGCGGTCGGACTGGTGATCGCCCGCCCGGCCAGGACCATCGGCGTCGAGCCGTTCTTCAGCCAACTGCTGTCCGGCCTCCAGGCGGTGCTGTCCGCGCACTCCGTCGCCCTGCAGCTGATGGTGGTCGAGGACACCGCGGCCGAGATCGAGGTCTACCGCCGCTGGGCCTCCGAGCACCGGGTCGACGGCTTCGTCGTGGTCGACCTCCAGCTGCGCGACCCCAGGCTCGCCGTCCTGGACGCGCTCGGCCTGCCCGCCGTCGTGCTCGGCGGACCGGGCAAGGGCGCCGGGCCGCTGCGGATCTGGGCCGACGACCGCGAGGCGATGCTCTCCATCGTCGACTACCTGGCCGCCATCGGACACCGGCGGATCGCCCACCTGGCCGGGCTGCCGCACTTCCAGCACACCCAGCGGCGGATCCGCGCGCTGCGCGACGCCTCCCGCCGGCTCGGCCTGGAGGAGGCGCTCTCGGTGCCGACCGACTTCAGCGACGCCGAGGGCGCCGCCGCCACCCGCACCCTGCTCTCCCGGCCCCGGCGGCCCACCGCGATCGTCTACGACAGCGACGTGATGGCGGTGGCCGGCCTCGGCGTGGCGGGCGAGATGGGCGTCGCGGTGCCGGGGGAGCTGTCCATCGTCTCCTTCGACGACTCGGTGCTCGCCCGGATCGTGCACCCGCCGCTCACCGCGCTGAGCCGGGACACCTTCGCGCTCGGCGAGCAGGTGGCGCGCAGCCTGCTGGCGGTGATCGACGACGCCGGGCCCGGCCGTGACCTGCAGATGCCGACGCCGCGGCTGACCGTGCGCGAGTCCACCTCGCCGCCGGCCGGCGGTTCACCGCTGGGCGTGAACTCCACCGGCACCGTTGACAGCGCCTCTGAACCGGTTTAGCCTCGCTGGCGCCGAGCGGGTCCCGCTCGGCGCACCACCGCGGGGCCGGAGTCCGGCGAGGCGCCCGCGGCCGTCCGGCCGGCCCGTTCGCACCCGGGCCCGCACCGGTTCCACCGCGCCCGCGCGCCGCACCCCGCCCGGAGCCCGCAGCACCGGCACCGCGCACCCGGCTCCGTCCCGCACGTCGCACCCGCCGCACCCAGCACCCGCCGTACCCGCACACCTCGCACCCGCACCTGCCGTACCCGCACATGCACCGCCGGGCCGTGCCCGCCCCGGGCGAGGCCCGCTCCCACCCTCCTCCGCCTTCCGCGCGAACGGAGCCAGCGCATGTCACGACGACGGATCCCCCGCCTGCTCGGCGCCGCCCTCGGTGCGGCCGTCCTGGGCCTCACCCCCGCGGTCGCCGCCGCCGCACCCACCCCCGCCGCCCCGTCCCCGGCCGCCCCCGCCGCGGCGAACGCGGCCACCGGCACCCAGCCCTACGCCTCCTACTGGTACCCGAACACCATCCTCGGCTGGGACCCGGCGACCGACCCGGACGCCCGGTTCAACCGCGCCCGCGTCCCGCTCCAGCCCCGCACCGCCGACCCGGCGCTCAAGGCCAACCCCAACGCCCGTGCGGACGAGGGGAAGATCGCCTCGCTGGTCTCCTTCGGCCCCACCTCCAACAACCCCTCCCAGGGCTCCACCGACCCCAACTACTACGCCTTCGGCTACTGGCAGTACGTCGACAAGCTGGTGTTCTGGGGCGGCTCCGCCGGCGAGGGCCTCATCCTCGCCCCCAACCCGACCGTGATCGACGCCGCCCACCGCAACGGCGTCAAGGTCTACGGCACGGTGTTCTTCCCGCCCGCCGCGTACGGCGGCCAACTCCAGTGGGTGCGCGACTTCGTGCAGAAGTCCGGCAGCCGCTACCCGGTCGCCGACAAGCTCGTCCAGGCCGCCCAGTACTACGGCTTCGACGGCTGGTTCATCAACCAGGAGACCGGCGGCGGCGATTCGGCCCTCGCCGGCCAGGTCCGCGACCTGATGCAGTACACCAAGGCGCAGAGCGCGACCGAGTTCATGTGGTACGACGCCATGACCGAGTCCGGGTCGGTCAGTTGGCAGAACGCCCTGACCGGCGCCAACGACAGCTTCCTCCAGGACGGCGCCAGGCGCACCTCCGACTCGATGTTCCTCAACTTCAACTGGTCGTCCGGCGGCCTGGACTCCTCCCGCACCCTGGCCCGGGGCCTCGGCCGGGGCGAGTACGAGCTCTACTCCGGCATCGACACCGAGTCCAACGGCTACAACACCGGCGTCGACTGGAACACGCTCTTCCCCGCCGGCAAGCCGCACACCACCTCGCTCGGCCTCTACCGCCCCGAGTGGACCTGGAAGTCCGCGACCGACCGGGCCGACTACCTGGCCAAGGACGCCCGGTACTGGGTCGGCGCCAACAACGACCCCTCCAACACCTCCACCTCCTCCTCCTGGAAGGGCCTGGCGAGCTACGTCGCCGAGTCCACCCCGGTCACCGCCAAGCCCTTCGTCACCAACTTCTCCTCCGGCGAGGGCGACTTCTACAACGCGGCCGGCGCCAGGGTCGCCACCGGCGGCTGGAACAACCTCTCGCTCCAGGACGTCCCGCCCACCTACCACTGGCTGGTGGAGTCCACCGGCAGCAAGGTGACCCCGTCCGTCGACTTCACCGACGCCTACGAGGGCGGCTCCTCGCTGCGCCTCACCGGGACGCCGAGCGCCGTCAACACCGTGCGGCTGTACCAGAGCAGGCTGCCGGTCGCGGCCGACACCAAGCTGTCGGTGGTGCTGAAGACCCCCGCCGCCGGTGCCACCCGGCTCGCCGCCGCGGTCTCCTTCACCGACGCGCCGACGAGCTTCACCACTCTCGACCTCGGCGCCACCACCGGCACCGGCTGGGAGCGCAGGACCCTCGACCTGTCCGCCTACGCCGGCCGCACCATCGCCCAGATCGGTCTGCGGACCACCGGCACCGGCTCCGCCTACGATCTGCGGATCGGCCAACTCGCGGTGTACGACGGCGCGGTGGACGCCCCGGCGGCGCCGTCCGGGCTGACCGTGCTCGGCGCGGCCGACGTGGTGGCCGGGAGCAGCCAGTCGCTGCGGCTCGCCTGGACGCCGTCCGCCGGCGGGAACGTGCACCACTACGAGCTGTACCGGCGCAACGCCGACGGCACCCGGAGCTACCTGGGCGCCACCCCGTCCGACGCGTACTTCGTCAACCGGCTGGACCGCGCCGGGACGGAGGCGAGCACCACCGTCGAGGTCGAGGCCGTCTCCACCGAGTACGGCCGCTCGACCGTCGCCACCACCACCGTCCCCTGGACCGGCACCCCGCCCACCGGCACCAACCTGGCGCTGGGCCGTCCGGCCACCGCCTCCGGTCAGTGCAACACCGACGAGGGCCCGGCCAAGGCCGTCAACGGCACCGTCAACGGCGGGAACGGCGACAAGTGGTGCACCCTCACCAGCAGCAAGTGGCTGGAGGTGGACCTCGGTTCGGCGAAGCCGCTGACGAAGTTCGTGGTCAAGCACGCCCAGGCGGGCGGGGAGAGCGCCTCGTTCAACACCCGGGACTTCTCGGTGCAGGTCCGCTCCGCCGCCACCGACCCGTGGACCACCGTGGCCACCGTCACCGGCAACACCGCCGGCACCACCACCCACCCCGTGACCACCACGGCCCGGTACGTCCGGCTGGTGGTGACCAAACCGACCCAGGGCACCGATCCGGCCGCCCGGATCTACGAGTTCGAGGCCTGGGGCGCCTGACCCGCCCCTGGGGTGCCTGACACCTCCCTGGGGACCCGACACCCCGTCGCGCTCCCCGGACCGCTCCTTCCCGAAAGGACCCTCCCCGTGCCGGTCACCCTCACCGCCGTCGAGAGCACGGACCTGTTCACCGGCCCCGAGCACGCCCCGCGGCAACTGCTGCGGGTCACCCTCGACGGCCCGCCCGCCACCCGGATCACCGTCACCGGCCCGGGCGTGCGCGGCGGGGCGGCCGGCACGGGGCAGGTCGAAGTCCCCCTGGAGATCACCGGCGCCGCCCCCGGTGACCGGCTGCCGGTCACCGTCGAGGCCGGCGGGGCCCGCGCCGGGGGCGTCGTCGAGGTCGCCGAACCCGGCTGGACGATGTTCCTCGTCTCGCACTTCCACTACGACCCGGTGTGGTGGAACACCCAGGCCGCCTACACCTCCCCCTGGGAGCTGCTCTCCGCCGACGCCACCACCCGGCCGCTGTGGGAGCGCAACGGCTTCGCGCTCGTCGACGCCCATCTCGACCTGGCGCTGCGCGACCCGGTGTACAAGTTCGTGCTCGCCGAAGTCGACTACCTGAAGCCGTACTTCGACCAGCACCCGGAGCGCCGGGAGACGCTGCGGCTGCTGCTCGACCGGGGGCAGGTGGAACTCGTCGGCGGCACCTACAACGAGCCCAACACCAATCTCACCGGCGCCGAGACCACGATCCGCAACATCGCCTACGGCATCGGCTACCAGCGGGACGTCCTCGGCGGCGACCCGCAGACCGCCTGGCAGCTCGACGTGTTCGGGCACGACCCGCAGTTCCCCGGCCACCTCGCCGCCGCCGGACTCACCGGCAGCGCCTGGGCGCGCGGCCCGTTCCACCAGTGGGGACCGATCCAGAAGAACTTCCGGGAGGCCAAGGACGACGCCCGGGTGATGCAGTTCCCCAGCGAGTTCGAATGGATCGCCCCGAGCGGCGAGGGCGTGCTCACCCACTACATGCCGCACCACTACTCGGCCGGCTGGTGGATGGACTCCTCGGCCGATCTCGCCACCGCCGAACGGGCCGTGTACGAGCTCTACCGCAAGCTCAAGCCGGTCGGCGCGACCAGGAACCTGCTGCTGCCGGTCGGCACCGACTACACCCCGCCCAACAAGTGGGTCACCGCGATCCACCGCTCCTGGGCCGCCAAGTACCTGTGGCCGAGGTTCGTCTGCGCCACCCCCCGCGACTTCCTGGACGCGGTGCGCGCCGAACTCGCCGCCACCGGCCGCCGGCCGAGCCCGCAGACCCGGGACATGAACCCCGTCTACACCGGCAAGGACGTCTCCTACATCGACACCAAGCAGGCCCAGCGGGCGGCGGAGACCGCGGCCGTCGACGCCGAGAAGCTCGCGGTGCTCGCCGAGGCGCAGGGCCTGGGCCGCTACCCGGCGGCCGCGCTCGACAAGGCGTGGCGCCACCTCGCCTACGGCGCCCACCACGACGCGATCACCGGCTCCGAGTCCGACCAGGTGTACCTGGACCTGCTCGGCGGCTGGCGGGAGGCGTACGACCTGGCGTCCGACGTCCGTGACCGGGCCCTGGACGCGCTGACGGCCCGGATCGGCACTCCGGTGGGCGAGGGGGGCTGCGTGGTCGTCACCAACACGCTCTCCTTCGACCGCACCGACCTGGTGGCCGTCCCGCTGCCCCCGTTGCCTCCCGGGGCGGCGGCCGGCGGGGTGCGGGTGCTGGACGACACCGGCGCGCCGGTGCCCTGCGCGCTCGACCGGGGCACCCTGCGCTTCCTGGCCGAGGACGTGCCGGCGCTCGGCTGGCGGACCTGGCGGCTGCTGCCCGGAGTTCCGGACCCGACGCCCTGGCACCCGGCCGAGGGCCTCACCATCACCAACGCCCGCTACCGGGCGACCGCCGACCCGGCCCGCGGCGGCTGTCTGAGCTCCGTCCACGACCTGCTCCACGCACGGGAGTTGATCCGGCCGGGACTGGTCGGCAACGAGCTGCGGGTGTACGAGGAGTACCCCCAGCACCCCGACTTCGGCGAGGGCCCCTGGCACCTGATCCCCAAGGGCCCGGTGACCGGATCCGCCGAACTGCCGGCCGAGGTCCGCCGGGAGACCGGCCCACTCGGCGAACGGCTGGTGGTCACCGGGACGGTGGACGGCCTGCGGTTCGAGCAGACGGTCACCCTGTGGCGCGGCCTCGACCGGGTCGACTGCCGGACCAGGGTGGTCGACCACGCGGGCGCCGACCGGCTGCTGCGGCTGCGGTTCCCCGTCGACCTGCCCGGCGCGCTGCCGGTCAGCGAGGTGGCGGGCGCCGTCGTCGGCCGGGGCTTCGCGATGCCGGACGTCGACTCGGCCGACGCGCCGTGGACACTCGACAACCCCGCCAACACCTGGTTCGGCCTCGGCTCCACCGCGCGGGCCGTGCTCACCGACCCGGCCACCGGCGCACCGCTCGGTGAACGGGCCTTCGGCGTCGCGGAGGTGGTCGTCCCCGAGCTGGACGCCGCCGCCGACGCCCGGGAGCTCGTCGTCGCGCTCGCCCGGGTCGGCGTCACCGCCACCACCTCCGGCGCCGACTGGGCCCGCTACGGCTGGCTGGACGTCGACTCCAACCTGCCGGACCTGCGGATCCTCCTCGGCGGACCGGAGACCAACGCCGCTACCCGGGAGTTGCTGGAGAGCGCGGGCGAGGAGTACGCGGCCGTGCTCAAGGCCCGCGGCGCCGTCTGGGTGCCCGCCGCCGCCCCGCTGACCGAGGTCTGGCGGCCCGGCGCCGACCTGCGCGACCTGCGCTCCCTGCCCGCGCTGGTCGTCACCGACCCGGCCGCGCTCGCCGCCGACCTCGCGGACGCCCGGATCACCGCCCCCTGCCCGGCGGCCCCGCCCGCCGCCGAACAACTCACCGATTACACCGTGGCGTTGCTGACGTACGGTCTGCCCGGCTTCGCCGTCGACACCACCGGCGCGCTCCACCTCTCGCTGCTGCGCTCCTGCACCGGCTGGCCCTCCGGCGTCTGGATCGACCCGCCCCGGCGCACCCTGCCCGACGGCGCGTCCTTCCAGCTCCAGCACTGGACGCACGACTTCCACTACGCCCTGGTCGGCGGTCCCGGGGACTGGCGGGACCAGGAACTCCCCTCCCAGGGCCAGGAGTTCAACCACCCGCTGTATGCGAGGGCGGTGCCCGCCGGGCAGTCGGGACCGCTGCCCGCCACGCTCTCCTGGCTGCGGGTCGAACCCGCCCGCCGGGTGCTGCTCGGCGCCCTCAAACCGGCCGGGAACCCGATCGCCCACGGCTCCGCCGCCGACGCGAGCGCCCAACTGCTCACCGTCCGCCTGGTCGAGTCGACCGGGCTCGGCAGTACTGTCGCCCTCGGCGGCGCGCTGGGCCTGGTCGACCTGTGCCACGCCGACCTGCTGGAGCGGCCCACCGGCCCGGTCGACGGCGAACTCGCGCTCCCCGGCTCGGCGTTCGCCACCCTGCTGGCCCGTCCCGGGGTGGTCGCCGACCCGGCCGGACCTGTGCTCGGCGCGACCGCCGAACCCGCCCAGCCCGTGCACGCCCGCTACTGGCTGCACAACCGGGGCCCGGCGCCGCTCGGCTACCTGCCGGTGTCCGTCGGCGCCTCGCCCGGCCTGCTGCGGACCGCCGGGGAGCCCGTCACCCTGTCGGTCGCGCTCTCCTCCCAGCTCCAGGACGCCGCCGTGGAGGGCACCGCCACCGTCCACCCGCCCGAGGGCTGGACGGCCGGGCCCACCGCCCGCCCCTATCGGCTGGTCCCCGGCGGCCACCTCCGCTTCCCGGTCACCCTCACCCCGCCCGCCGACGCCGGACCCGGCCTGTACTTCGCCGCCGTCCGGGTGGCCCACGACGGGCAGGAGATCGAGGACGTGGTCACGGTGGCGGTCGGCGAGCTGCCGGACGTCCTGCCCGTCCCCGGCGGGGCGCCCGAGGACTGGACCGCGGCCCAGGGCACCACGGCGGCCGAGGGCCGCGACACCGGCCTCGGCGTCGCCGTGCTCGCCGACACCGTCCGGCTCGTCCCGGGGGAGCGGGGCGTCCTGGCGCTGCGGCTGACCAACCGCACCCGGGGCGAGATCCGCGGCGAACTGCAACTCGTCTCGCCCTGGGGCAGCTGGGAGGCCCTCGCCGCCCCCGTCCGGGGCTTCACCCTCGCCGCGGGCGCCGAATCGGTGGAGGAGTTCGCACTCGCCGCGCCGGCCGCGACGGACCCGGGCGCGTACTGGGCCCTGGCCAAGGTGATGTGGTTCGGCCGCTGCCAGTACGCCCCCATCGTCGCCGTGGTGGTCGCACCGTGACCGCCTCCGCCGAAGCCCCGACCACCCCCGCCGAAGCCCCGGTCCTCGGCCTGCTCGACGGCCGGCCGCTGCCCCGCACCGGCCTCGACCGCCGCCTCGCCGCCCTGCGCACCGGGCCCCGCGCCGCCGCGCTGCCCGTGCCGGGCAGCGGCGAGGACCGGCAACTCGCCTGCTGGGTCGCCCAGGTGCTGCTGACCGAGGCGCTCTGCGAGGCGGTCGCCGCCGAACGCGGCCTGGCCGTCCGCCCGGACGCCGCGCCCGCCCGGCTCGACCAGCAGGCCGCCGTCGAACTCGGTTCGATCACCGCCGCCGCGTACGAGGGCAACGCGGCGGTGCGGGCCGTCTGTGCCGAGGTCACCGCCGACGTCGAGCCCTCGGCCGCAGAGGTCGCCCACTACCGCGCCCTCACCGAGCGCCCGCCGGTCGCCGAATGGCGGCTCGCCCTCCCGGACGGCTCCGTGTTCGACGCCGCCCCGGACACCCTCCCGCTCGCCCTCTCCGCCGCCCTGCGCGCCGCGGCCCCCGGTGAGTGGGTCACCGCCGCCGGCCGGACCGCGACCCGCCTCGTCGCCGACCTCGCCACCGTTCCGGAAACCGACCCGTCGGCCGTCGTGCGCGCCGCCGCCCGCCGGGCCGCCTTCGTCCGCTGGCTCGACCACGCCCGCGCCACCCGCCTCACCCTCGTCCCCGGCCTGGAACACCCCGGCGACCCGGCCCAGCCCGACAACCACCACCGCCACTGAGCGGGCCGGACCCACGCCCGCCACCCGTCCGCCGCCCGCCCGGGCAGGCCGACTGCCCGTTCGGGCGGCGGGCGTGTGCAACCTTTTCGCCCGTCCGGGGCGTCAATACAGTGCCGGGCCCTGCCCGCGGCCCCGGGCAGTACCGGTGCGAAAGTTCCGGCGCGGCAATAGAGTTCGTGCACCGATTGTTCCGTCGGGATCCTTCTCGGGGATTTGTTGCCCGGCTGTGACAATCCCGGGGGAAAACCGGTTCGAGCGCTCACGGACGAGGATTAGCATTCCGGCATGGAATCGAACACTCCCCCGATCTGGAGCTCGCCCGAGGACGAGACGCCGCAGCCGGCCCGGAACTCGCCGCTGCGGCTGGTCCGCCACAGCGCGACCTTCCTGGGCGTCAGTGTGGTGTCCGGCGCGCTGCTGGCGGGCATGGCCCTGCCCGCCGTCGGCGCGCTCGGGCTGTCCGCCAAGAACACGGCGGAGGGGTTCGACGACATCCCGGACGACTTCAGGACGCCGCCGCTCACCCAGGCGACCCAGATCTTCGACGCCAAGGGCGGGCTGATCGCCAAGGTCTACGAGCGCGACCGCACCGTGCTCACCGCCGAGCAGATGTCCCCGCTGATGCGGCAGGCGCAGGTCGACATCGAGGACGCCCGCTTCTACGAGCACGGCGCCGTCGACCCGAAGGGCGTGCTCCGGGCGATCAGCAAGAACGCGGAGAGCGGCACCACCGCGCAGGGCGCGTCCACGCTGACCCAGCAGTACGTGAAGAACGTGAACGTCGAGAAGGCCGGCGACGACCCGGTGGCGGTCCGGGAGGCGCAGCGCAAGACCCTGGGCCGCAAGATCCAGGAGCTGAAGATCGCCATCAAGTTGGAGGAGGACCTGACCAAGGACCAGATCCTCACCAACTACCTCAACATCACCTATTACGGGAACGGCGCCTACGGTGTCGAGGCCGCCTCCCAGCGGTACTTCGGGAAGAGCAACAAGGACCTCACCGTCGCCGAGGCCGCGACCCTGGCGGGCCTGGTGCAGAACCCGTCCCAGTACGACCCCAAGGCGCACCCGCAGGCCTCGCTCAACCGGCGCAACACGGTGCTCGACAAGATGCTGGAGAACGGCCACATCACGGCCGACCAGGCCAAGGAGGCCAAGGCCGCCCCGCTGGGCCTGAACTACAAGGACCCGCAGAACGGCTGCATCACCGCCAAGGCGGGCATGGGCTTCTTCTGCGACTACGTCCGGCACGTGGTCAAGCAGGACCCGGCCTTCGGTGCCACCGCCGCCGACCGCAAGAAGCTCTGGGACCAGGGCGGTCTGAACATCCGCACCACCCTCGACCCGGACAAGCAGGCGGCCGCCCAGAACGCGGTCAGCTCCAATGTCCGGGTCACCGACCCGGTGTCGGCCGCCGCCACCATGGTCGAGCCGGGCACCGGCAAGATCCTGGCGATGGCCCAGACCCGCCCGTACGGCCTCTCCTCGGCCAAGAACCAGACCGTCGTCAACTTCAACGTCGACGCGGCGATGGGCGGCGGCAACGGCTTCCAGCCCGGTTCCACCTTCAAGCCGGTCGTGGTGGCCGCGGCCCTGGAGGCGGGCCTGACGTCCACCCAGGAGTACCCCTCGCCGAACAAGCTCGAGTACCCGACGGTGAAGACCTGCGAGGGCACCTGGAAGAACAACTCCAAGCCCAAGGCGGTGGTGCCCAACGAGTCGGCGAACGAGCAGGGGCCGTACCAGCTGAAGGAGGCGATGGCCCTCTCGGTCAACACCTACTTCGTGCAGATGGAGCAGGAGATCGGCCTCTGCGCGATCAAGCAGATGGCCAACAAGCTCGGCATCGCCACCAAGGCCAGCGGCAAGCCGCTGGAGGAGGTCCCCGCGATGGCCCTGGGCGTCGAGGAGGTGAGCCCGCTGAGCATGGCCGGCGTCTACGCGACCTTCGCCGCCAACGGCACCTACTGCGCCCCGCTCGCCGTCACCTCGATCACCACCGTCGACGGCAAGGACGTGCCGGTGCCGCCCGCCCACTGCGAGAAGGCCTTCTCCCCGGAGACCGCCAAGGTGCTGAACGCCGTTCTCAACGGCGTCACCGAGACCGGCACCGGCCGCGACCTCGGTCTGGAGGGGGACCGGCAGATCGCCGGCAAGACCGGCACCTCCGACAAGAAGCGGGCCGCCTGGTTCAGCGGCTACACCCCGCAGCTCGCCACCTCGGTCTGGATCGGCGGCCCCAACGGCGGTGTGGAGATGCGCAACATCAGCATCAACGGCAAGTACCGCAAGGAGGTCTTCGGCGCCGACGGCCCCGGGCCGATCTGGCGGGACGCGATGAACGAGGCCCTGCGCGGGACGCCCAAGCAGACCATGCCGATGGCCGACATCCCCGACCCGGCCCCCCGGAAGGACCCGAAGGACAGCGGCAGCGCCAGTGGCAGCCCCACGGGTTCGCCGACCGGTTCCCCGACCAACGGCACCCGTGGTGGCCGGACCTCGGCCCCGGCCCACCCGCCGACCAACGCTCCGGCCACGGCTCCTGCCAACGCTCCGGCGGGCGCTCCGGCCGAAGGGGCCGCGAACGCCCCCTCGGGACAGAACGACTGACGGTCCATCGGGCCCGACCGGTGTGCCGGGCGGGCCCGATGGCGGGTTGGGTGCTTGACCAACGGGGTGTCCGGAGTGTTGGGCATGCGACCAACCGGGGTGTCCGACCGGTTGGTCGCATGCCCAATGGAGTGCGCCGGCAGTTGGGCGTCCGACCAACGGGACGCCCGGCCCGACCGGCGGGTATGGGGCCCCGACGGTCGGGCGTGCGAACTCAGTTGAGCGGACCGCAGGAGTGGGTCTGACGGGTGCCGTTGTACCAGCGTTCGACGCACACCTGCATGCTGTGCCCAGGTCCGTCGTACCACCAGCCGGAGCCGGCACCGGTCGAGTGCCAGACCTCCTGGCCGTTGTCGATCAGGCTGAAGCGACACCAGTAGGGGTCGGTCGCCGAGGCCTGGATCGGGTTGGCCTCCATGTAGTCGTGCCACCCGGTGCTGGTCGACTGGAGCTGGATCTCTTCGAGGGCCACGCAGGAACCGCTGCCCACCGTGAAGTTGCCTTCCTGCGCGAAGGCCGGGTTGGCGCCCAGGGCGAGGACGGCGGCCGTGCCGAACGCGGCAGCGAGGCCGAACCTGATCTTCCTGTCGTTGCCCATGCTTGTTCCCTCCGTAGTTCTCCGGCGCCCCGGCTCCCGGGAGCGCTCCTTGGCACGGTGTTCCTGTCGCCAACGACTCAAGTCCTTCATCCGCGCGCGGTCCCGTGACCCGGGCCCGCCGGGACCGCGGTGACCGCGGTGACCGCGGTGCGTGAACGAGGGCGCATGAGGTCTCCGTTGACAGGAGTGGACGGTCGGTGGTCCGGTACCGGAACCGGTGGGACCGAGCCTGGCAGCGCTCCCACGGGGTCGCACGGAGTTTCGGCGCGGCCCGAAACCGGCCGGTAGCATCAGGGACGCCGATGGGCACGACACGGGGGCGATGCGGTGCTGAGGCTTCACCTCACTTTCGAGGACCTGTCCAAGATCACGCTCAATGACTCGCCACCACCGTTGAGCGAGGCGGTGCTGGCCCTGCAGGCGCTCTCCCGCACCGACCAGCACGTACGCTTCGCACCGTGGCGGGAAGGCCTGCGAGGCCGGATACCGGCCGCCGTCCGCCCGCTCCGCGACCTCGTACCGGCCCACGGCTGGATCCCGGACTTCCTCACCCCGGTCCTCCGGGGCGACCCGGGCGACGCCGCCGCCGCGGTGGAGGCCGTCCGCGCCACCTCCAGGCGCCGGCTCCGCACCGACCTCGTCCGCCTCGGCACCACCACCCGCCTGCCCAGCTGGGTGCGCGGCCTCGCGGACGGCGACAGCGACACCATGACCGCCGTCGCCGACGCGCTGACCGCCTGGAACCGGATCGCCGTCACCCCGCACGAGCTCCGCATCCAGGCCGCGCTGGACGCCGACATCGGCCACAAGCGCACTGTCCTGACCCACCACGGCGTCGACGCCCTGCTCCGCCAGGTACATCCCGCCGTCGCCTGGCAACCACCCGTCCTGACCGTGCGATCCCCGACGGACGCGGACGTCGACCTGGCCGGACGAGGCCTGCGCCTGGCCCCGATGCTGTTCTGCGGCCCCCTGCCCCGGGTGCGCCTCGGCGACGACACCGGCAGCCCGACCGTCCTGGCGTACCCGCTGCCCTTCGACCCCCAGAGCGCCCACCCGCTCACCGCAGGCGGTCCCGACCTGCGGACCCGCAACGGGGAAGCTCTCGGCCGGCTCCTCGGCGGTACCCGAGCCGCCCTCCTGCGGACCATCGCCGCCGCTCCGGGACTCACCACCAGCGACCTCGCACACCGCACCGACGTCGCCCTCGCCACCGCCTCCGAACACGCCACCGTGCTCCGAGAGACAGGACTCGTCACCAGCCGACGTGACGGCAACCGCGTCCGCCACTACCCCACCACCGCGGCCGCGGCCCTCCTCCGAGCCCAGTGAGACAGCGGAACACACGGGACAACCGGCCGCTGGGAGACACGGGCACGACGACACCGGCCCACCGTGAGCGGGCAGTTCGAGGTCCGTTCCGACGGACGGTTCGGATCGGATGCTGTCCTGCTCTGCCTCCGGCGCCTTCGAAGGTCGGTCCGAAACGATCGGTCGGGGTCGGTCAGTTCCGCTTCGGGGCCGCCGGGACGACCAGCGGTGTTCCCGTCTCCGGGTCGGGGATGATCCGGCACGGCAGGCGGTAGACCTCCTCCACCAGCTCCGCGGTGAGGATCTCGCCCGGGTCGCCGGCGGCGACCACCCGGCCCTCGCGCATGACGATCAGGTGGGTGGCGTAGCGGGCCGCCTGGTTGAGGTCGTGGAGGACGGCGACCAGGGTGCGGCCCTGGGTGCGGTGGAGGCGGTCGCAGAGGTCCAGGACCTCGATCTGGTGGCTGATGTCGAGGTAGGTGGTGGGCTCGTCGAGGAGCAGCAGCGGGGTCTGCTGGGCGAGCGCCATGGCGATCCAGACGCGCTGGCGCTGGCCGCCGGAGAGCTCGTCGACGGGGCGGTCGGCGAGTTCGGCGACGCCGGTGGCGGCCATCGACTCCTCGGTGATCCGTTCGTCCTCGCGGGACCACTGGCGCAGCAGGCCCTGGTGGGGGTGGCGGCCGCGGGCGACGAGGTCGGCGACGGTGATGCCGTCGGGGGCCACCGAGGACTGGGGGAGCAGGCCGAGGGTGCGGGCGACCCGGCGGGCGGGGAGGCGGGCGAGGTCGGCGCCGTCGAGGAGGACGGTGCCGCGGGTGGGGCGCAGGACGCGGGCGAGGGCGCGCAGCAGGGTGGACTTGCCGCAGGCGTTGGGGCCGATGACCACGGTGAAGGAGCCGTCGGGGATCTCGACGTCCAGGCCCTCGGCGACGGTCCGCCGGTCGTAGGAGAGGGTGAGGTCGCGGGCGGTGAGGCGCGGGGTGGCGGCGACGAGGGGCATGGCGGGGTCCCGTTCGGGCGAGGGCGAGGGCGAGGGCGAGGGCGAGGAGGGGTGGGCGGACGCGGTGGCGGTCACAGCCGGCCGGCCCGGCGTTCGGCGGCCAGCAGCCAGACCAGGTAGCCGCCGCCGAGGACGCCGGTGACCACGCCGACGGGCAACTGCCGCTGGCCGAAGGCGTGTTGGGCGGCGAGGTCGGCGGCGACGAGCAGGGCCGCACCCATCGCGGTGGAGGCGAACAGGTTGGGGCCGGGGGCACGGGTGAGGCGCCGGGCCAGTTGGGGGGCGGTGAGGGCGACGAAGGAGACCGGTCCGGCGGCGGCCGCCGCGACCGAGGCGAGCAGGACGGCGCAGGCCAGCAGGGCGGGCCGGATCCGTTCGACCGGCACGCCGAGGGCGAGGGCGGTGTCGTCGCCGAGTTCCAGCATCCGCAGGCCGGGGCCGCAGGCGAGCAGGACCACCGGGAGCAGCACGGCGAGCACGGCGAGCAGGGGGAGGGCGTCGTCCCAGCCGCGTCCGTCGAGGCTGCCGGTGAGCCAGAGCAGGGCGCGGGCGGCCTCCATCAGCTGGATCCGGGTGAGCAGGTAGCCGTTGACGCCGCCGAGCACGGCGGCGACGCCGATGCCGACCAGGACCAGCCGGTGCCCGCCGGTGCCGCCGCGCCGGGCGAGGGCGCGGATCAGCGCGCCCGCGGCGGTGCCGCCGGCGACGGCCCCGCCGGCCAGCGCGAGGCTGCTGCCGCCGGTGGCGACGACCAGCAGCGCGCCGGTGGTGGCGCCCTGGGTGAGGCCGAGGATGTCGGGGCTGCCGAGCGGGTTGCGGACCAGGGCCTGGAGGACGGCGCCGGAGAGGGCGAGGGCGGCGCCGGTGAGCAGGGCGGTGACCACCCGGGGGAGCCGCAGTTCGTTGACGACGAAGTCGGCCGCGGGGTCGCCGCCGCCGGTGAGGGCGCTCAGCACCTCGCCCGGGGTGAGCGGGTAGTCGCCGCTGCCGAGGGTGGCCACGGCGACGGCGATCGCGGTGGACAGGCAGGCGGTGACGGCGAGGACGGTGCGGGGGCGGTAGCGGACGGAGAGTCCGCCGGGGGTGCGCAGGGTGCGGGTGCGGGTGAGGTCGGTCATGTGCGGGCCGCCTTCGCGCGACGGACGAGGAGGAGGAAGAAGAGGCCGCCGAGCACGGAGGTCACCAGGCCGACCTGGAGTTCGCCGGGGCGGCCGAGGATCCGGCCGAGCACGTCGGAGCCGAGCAGCAGCAGCGGCGCGAGCACGGCGCAGTACGGCAGCATCCACCGCAGGTCGGGGCCGGTGAGGGCGCGGACCAGGTGGGGCACGGTCAGGCCGACGAACACGATCGGTCCGCAGGCGGCGGTGGCGGCGCCGCAGAGCAGGGTGACGGTGAGCACGGCGCCGGCCCGGACCCGGGCGGGCCGGGCGCCGAGGGCCCTGGCGGAGTCCTCGCCCAGGGCGAGCGCGTTCAGCGGACGGGCGAGGACGAACGCGAGTACCGCGCCGACCAGGACGAACGGCGCGACGGCGGCGACGGTGCCGGGTGCGGCGGCGGCCAGCGAGCCGATGGTCCAGAACCGCATCCGGTCCAGTGAGGCGGAGTCGAGCAGCATCACGGCGCCGACGTAGGAGTAGAGGGCGGCGTTCAGGGCGGAGCCGGCCAGGGCGAGCCGGGCGGGGGTGGCCCGGCGTCCGCCGCCGACCGCGTAGACGAGGGCGGAGACGACGCCGGCGCCGACCAGGCCGAACCACACGTAGCCGGTGAAGCCGCCGACGCCGAGGAAGGCGATCGCGGTGGCGATGGCGGCGGAGGCGCCCGCGTTGATGCCGAGCAGGCCGGGGTCGGCGAGCGGGTTGCGGGTGACGGCCTGCATGACGGCGCCGGCCAGGCCGAGGGCGGTGCCGGCGAGCAGTCCGAGGAGGGTGCGCGGGACCCGCATCCGGTTGACGACCGGGTAGGCCGGGGAGGCGGGGTCGGTGAGGCCGTGCCACACCTCGGCGGGGGAGAGGGCCTTGGCGCCGACGGCGATGCTGAGCACCGCGGCGGCGGTGAGCAGTGCGAGCGCGGCCAGCAGCCCGAGGGCGCGGGTCCGGTTGCGGCGGCGGCCGGCGGGCACGGCCGGAGCGGGCGGTCCCGGGCGGGCGGTGACGTCGTGCATGGTGGGGTGCTCCGGGGACCGGGGTGGGAACGGTGGGGGGACGGGGAGCCGACGGAAGGTCGACGGTCGGTGACTATGGTTAGGCTAACCTAAGTCTCGACCCGGGGTGCGACCCACCCCGGAACCCTCACCACTCCCACCACCGAACAAAGGCACCCCCATGCCCAACCCCGGCTTCCCGACCCCCGGGCGACCCACCCGCCGAACCCTCCTCACCGCCGCCGGCGCCGTCGGCCTCGGCGCCGCACTGGCCGCCTGCGGCAGCGGGGGCGGGAGCGGCACGAAGGGCCCGGACGGCGGGGGCGCCGACGGCAGGGCCTGGTCCTTCACCGACGACCGGGGCCGGGCCGTCACCGCGAAGAGCACCCCGCACCGGATCGTCGCCTTCACCGGCACCGCCGCCGCCCTGCACGACTTCGGACTCGCCGACCGGATCGTCGGTGTCTTCGGCGAGACCAGGCGCGCCGACGGCAAGGCCGACCCGGCCGCCGGCGACCTCGACATCGACAAGGTCACCATCGTCGGCAACGCCTGGGGCGAGTTCGGCATCGAGAAGTACGCGGCGCTGCGCCCCGACCTCCTGGTCACCCACATGTACGACCCGGACGCCCTCTGGTACGTGCCGGACGAGAGCAAGGACAAGATCCTCGCCCTCGCCCCCGGCGTCGCCGTCACCACCGCCCGGGTCCCGCTGCCCGAGCCGATCAAGCGCTACGCCGCACTGGCCGAGTCGCTCGGCGCGGACCTGAACGCCCGGCGGGTCGCCGAGGCCAAGGCCCGTTTCGAGGCGGCCGCGGAGACCCTGCGGCAGGCCGCGAAGGCCGCCGGCGGGCTCAAGGTGATGGCCGCCTCCGGCAGTGCCGACCTCTTCTACGTCACCAACCCGGCGGTCAGCACCGACCTGATGTACTTCCGCGAGCTGGGCGTCGACTTCGTCGTCCCGGACGCGCTCGACCCGCAGGGCTACTTCGAGAGTCTGAGCTGGGAGAACGCCGGCAAGTACCGGGCCGACCTGATCCTGCTCGACAACCGCAGCACCGCCCTCCAGCCCGCCGACCTCGCGGCCAAGCCCGCCTGGTCCGCGCTGCCCGCGGTCAAGGCCGGCCAGGTCACCCCGTGGGACGCGGTGCCGAGGTTCTCCTGGCTGGGCGCGGCCCCGCTGCTGGAGGACCTGGCCAAGGCCGTCCAGGGTGCGAAGAAGCTCGGCTGACCGACCCCGGCGCCGGGGGGCGCCGGGGGCGCCGCGCTTCGGTACTCCTGACCGAGTGGTCGGTACCTCGTCCTCCCTGCACGGAAACTGATGCAAACTCAGTGGTCGGGTGGCATCCTGGCGGCGTTCGGTGACGGTGCGGTCGCCGCGTACGGGCAAGGGAGTTGCGGGATGGGTGCTTCGGGGCGGGTGTGGGCGCTGCGCGGCCTGGTGGGGCTGTGCGCGGCAGGTGTTGCCGGTCTGGTCCTGGTCGCCGTGCTGGTGGATCTGGACACGGCGGACCGGGTGGCCAGCGTGGTCGGGGCGGTGGTCGCGCTGATCGGTCTCGTCCTGGCCCTGTGGCAGCTGCAGGGCTCCTCCTCCCCGGGCGCGCGGACGAAGGTGCGTGGCGGCCGGAAGGGGTCGGTGACGGCGGGCCGGGACATGATCGGCAACGCGATCGGCGAGGGCAGCCGGGCCACCGGTGCCCCGGTCGTTCCGGCCCCCGGGCCGCAGCCCGGTGTGCCGCAGCCCGGCGTGCCGGCGGGCGGGACCCAGGTCGTAGGGGGTGGCAAGGGGTCGGTGACGGCGGGTCGGGACATGATCGGCAACGCGATCGGCGCGCGCAGCCAGGTCAGCGCTGCCCCGGTCGTTCCGGCTCCCGGGCCGCAGCCCGGTGTGCCGCAGCCCGGTGCGCCGGCTGGCGGGACCCAGGTCGTGGGCGGTGGCAAGGGGTCGGTGACGGCGGGCAGGGACATGATCGGCAACGCGATCGGCGACGAGAGCGAGGTCGGGTGACCCGCAAGTCGGGGCGTCGACGCAACTCCGGCAGATCCAAGCAGCGTTCGGCGGGCACGTCGGGTCGGCGCGCCGTCGCCGCTCCGGACGTCGGCGAGGACGGCGGGCCCGTCCTGCCGCACCAGTCTCCGCCCCCGGCGGCGGAGAGCGGCCCGGTACGGGTGGAGGTCGGCGACGACTCGGTGGCAGCCGGACGGGACCTCAAGTACAACGCCGTCGGCAGCAATTCCAGTGTCACGGTCAACCACACCTACATCGAACGGCAGACCGTCGTGCCCCCCGAGGGTGCCGGGTCGGGGCGGGCCGGGCTGCCCGAGCTCCCGCCGCCGCCTCCCCTGGACGCCGCCGATCTCACCGGCCGGGAAAGGGACTTCGAGGAACTGATCGCCTTCCTCGACCCGGCGGCGCGCACCGCCCGGGCGGGGACGACGGCGGAGGTGGCCTCGGTGCAGGGGATGGGCGGGGTCGGGAAGACCACGCTCGCCCTGGCCGTCGCCCACGCGGCCCTCGACCGGGGTCTGTTCACCGGTGTGCTCTTCCTCGACCTGCGCGGCTACGACGACAAGCCCCTCGATCCGAGCCAGGCGCTGGTCGCCATGCTGCACGCGCTGGGAACGGAATCGGCGCAGATTCCGCCGGAGCAGCACGACCGGGCCGGCCTCTACCGGGCGCAACTGGCCGCCCGCACCCGGGCGGGCGAGCGGGTGCTGGTCGTCGCGGACAACGCCGCCTCGGCCGAACAGGTCGAGCATCTGGTGCCCGGCGCGGGGCCGAACCGGCTGCTGATCACCAGCCGCGACGACCTCTCGGCGCTCGGCGCCCGGCTGTTCGACCTCGACGTCCTCACCCCCGCCGCCGCCGAGGAGCTCCTCGGCGGCGCGGTCCGGGCCGTGCTTCCCGACGACGGCCGGATCGCCGCCGATCCCGAGGGGGTCGCGCGGGTCGCGGAGCTGTGCGGGTACCTGCCGTTGGCACTGCGGCTGGCCGCCGCGCAGCTGGCGACCGACCGGGCCCTCAAAGTCGCCGGCCTGGTGGCCGGACTGGAGGCCGAGGAGAGCCGGTTGGACGCCCTGGACGACGGCCGCCGCGCGGTGCGGACCGTTCTGGAGGCCTCGTGCCGGCGCCTGACACCGCCGCAGGCCGAGCTGTTCCGGCTGCTGACGCTCAACCCGGGCCCGGACATGTCCACGGCCGTCGCCATGGCGCTCTCCGGGACCGGGAGACCGAGGGACGTCCGCGCTCGGCTGCTCGCGCTGGCCAGGGCCAGCCTGATCAGGCAGGATCCCGCCACGGACCGCTGGCACATGCACGACCTCGTCCGCCTCTACGCCGTCGAGCAGCTCGGTGCCCGCCGGTTCCACCGGCTCCACGGCGGGATGGCGATCGCCCGCCTGCTCCGGTACTACGCCGACCACGCCGAGGCCGCGGCCGAGTTCCTGGTCCCGGAGGAGCCCTCGGGCGAGGGGCTGTTCGGAAGCCGCGCGCAGGCACTGGAGTGGCTGGACACCGAGCGGATGAACCTCGTCAGCGCCGTCCAGCTGGCCCACGGCGGCAAGCAGTACGACCTCGCCCAGCTGCTGGCCGCGACCCTGGGCGAGTACTTCAATCTGCGCCGGCACCTGACGGACTGGCTGGCGGTCGCCTCGGCCGGCCTGGAGAGCGCCCGCGCCCAGGGGGACCGCCGCAACGAGGCTGCGGCCGGGACCGGGCTGGCCCGCGTCCTGGTCGAGCTGCGGCGCTTCGAGGAGGCGGAGGAGGCGCAGCGGACCGCGCTGGACCTGCTGGACTCCGACGACCGGGAGGCGCGGGCCGCCGCCTGGGCCGTACTCGGCCAGGCGCTCGGTGAGCAGCGGCGGTTCGAGGAGGGCGAGGAGGCACTGCGGACGGCGCTCGACCTGCTCCGGGAGGTCGGGAACCCGAGCGCCGAGTCCACGGTCTGGAACAACCTGGGCCAGAGCCTGCAGAAGGTGCGGCGACTCGGGGAGGCGGAGGAGGCACTGCGAACAGCCCTCGCCGTGATGCCTCCACCGGGCAACTCCCGTCAGGGGGCCACCGTCTGGACCAACCTCGGGGTTGTCCTGCACGACCAGCGGCGCTTCCCCGAGGCGGAGGAGGCGGAGCGGACCGCGCTGAGGATCGCCCAGGAGATCGGCGACGGCCCGCGCGAAGGCACCGCCTGGAACAACCTCGGCCAATTCCTTCAGGACCGGTGGCGACTGGAGGAGGCGGAACAGGCGCAGCGGGCCTGCCTGGAGATCTTCGAGGGGCTCGGTGACCGGTTCTACGAGGGCACGGCCCGGAGCAACCTGGGCGGCACCCTCGTCCTGCAACGGCGTTTCGTCGAGGCGGAGGAGGCCGCGCGCACGGCGCTGACCGTTCTGCGGGAGGTCGGCGACAAACAGCGTGAGGGCACCGCCTGGAGCAATCTCGGCCGGGTGCTCGGTGAGCTGGGGCGGTACGAGGAGGCGGAGGAGGCGCAGCGGACCGCGCTGGAGATGCTCCGGGACCTCGGCGACCGGTGCGGCGAGGCCACGGCGGGGAGCAATCTCGGTGTCGTCCTGCACGAACAGCGGCGGTTCGAGGAGGCGGAGGAACTGCACCGGGCCGCCGTGGGCCTCTGCGAGGACGACGACGATCCGCGCAACGAAGCGATGGCCAGGAGCAACCACGGGCAGGCCCTGCTGGAGCTGCGGCGGTTCGACGAGGCGGAGGTGGAACAGCGGGCCGCCCTGGCGATCGTCCGGGAGATCGGCGACCGGTACCGCGAGCTCACGGCACGCCACAACCTCGGCGCCGTCCTGCACCGACTGCGGCGGTTCGAGGAGGCGGAGCAGGAACAGCGGGCCGCCCTGGCGATCGTCCCGGAGATCGGAGACCGGCACCGTGAGGGCATGGTCAGGAACAATCTGGGCCAGACGCTCCACAAGGCAGGCCGGCTCGACGAGGCGGAGGAGATGGAACGAGTCGCGGTGACGATCTTCCAGGAGACCGGTGCCCGGCGTGACGAGGGCGTCGCCTGGAACAGCCTGGGCGGAATCCTGCGGGAGGCGGGCCGTTTCGACGAGGCGGTGGAGGCGCAGCGGAGGTCCCTCGCCCTGCACGAGGAGATCGGCGACCGGCACCGCGCGGCGATCGCCCTGATGAACCTCGGGTCGGCGCTACGGGCCCAGGGCGACCCGGCGGCCGGGACGACCGCCGTCGAGCGGGCGGTGGAGGTGTTCCGGGGGATGGCGGACCCGTACCGGGAGGGCGAGGCGCTCAAGGAGCTGGCGGCCTGCCTGGCCGCGCTGGGACGTGACCCGGGGGAGGTCGCACAGACGCGGGAGGCGGCCGCGGCGGCGTTCCGGCGGGTCGGGGCCGAGGAGGAGGCCGGGCAGGTGCTGGAGCCGGTGGAGTGAGCCGGGCGCCGCGGCCGTCCGTCTCCCGTCCGCACGACGCGGGCGGGAGACGGACGGCCGGGGACGGTCAGGAGGGGAAGGGCCAGACCGGGCACCACGGCGGGATGATCTGGCCGGGGTAGGGCGGTCCCCACGGCGGGCACGGCGGCAGCTGGGGCGGCGCGGAGGTCCACAGGACCTTGCCGTTCAGCTCGACCGCGATCGCGCCCTCGTTGTAGATGGTCAGCTCGGCGCCCCACTTGCCGCCGGTCTGGCTGTTCCACAGCGGGGTGTTGTCGGCGGCGTACACGACGAGGTTGCCGTCGCCCTGGATCACCAGGAACTCGCCGCGGGGCATGGCGCCCTGGGCGACCCAGATCGCCTTGCCGTCGCGGTACAGCACGACGTTGCCGTCGCCCTGCATGGCGAGCATGACCTTGCCGTTCGGCGAGTACCAGGCCTGGTTGCGGCCGATCGAGGTGTTGCCGGGGATGCGGGTGGGCGGGGTGAGCGCGGCCGTCGCGAGGGCGGGGGCCCCGGCCGTCGAGGGGGCGGCCGGGGCCGGGGCGGCGGTGGCCGTGCCGGAGGCGAAGGTGGCGAAGCCGATCGCGGCGACGGCCGCGAGGGCCGCGGCTCTGGTGCGGAGACTGGTCATGGCGGGGTTCGGGATCCTTCCGGACGTGCGGGGCGGCCCGGTGGGGCCATCGTTCTGACGGCGCATCAGTTCGTTCCCGTGCGCCGGGCGCCCAGGTTATGGCCGTCGGAACGGCGGGTGGCGGCAGATCGACCGGCAGCTTCCCGGCACCCCCGTGCGCCCCGCCCGCCCCGGGAGCCCCGGGGCCCCTACCGCCCCCGGTGCGCCGCGATCAGCCGCGCGTAGTGGTGGCCGCTGGACTTGATGGTGCGGCGCTGGGTCGGGTAGTCGACGTGGACGAGCCCGAAGCGCTTCGCGTACCCGTACGCCCACTCGAAGTTGTCGAGCAGCGACCAGGCGAAGTACCCCGCCAGCGGCGCGCCCCGGTCGACGGCGCGGGCGCAGGCGGCGAGGTGGTCGGCCAGGAAGGCGGTCCGCTCCGGGTCGTGGACGCTGCCGTCGGCGCCCACCGAGTCGGTGTACGCCGAGCCGTTCTCGGTGACGTAGATCCGTTCGGCGTCGTACTCCTCGGTGAGCCGGAGCAGCAGCTGCTCCAGGCCGGGCGCGTGCACCTCCCAGGGCATCGCGGTGTGTTCCCGGTTGGGGCCGGGCAGCTGGCGGGCGTACGGGGCCGGTCCGGCGGGGTCGTCGGCGACGATCTGGCGGAAGTAGTAGTTGAGGCCCAGCCAGTCCAGCGGCGCGGCGATCAGGTCGAGGTCCCCGGCCCGCTCCGGCAGGTCGACGCCGTAGACCCGCCGCATGTCCTCGGGGTAGCCCCGGCCGTGGATCGGGTCGAGCCACCAGCGGTTGACGTGGCCGTCGGCGCGGACGGCGGCGGCGAGGTCGGCCGGCGAGTCGGTGGCCGGCTCGATCGGGCTGAGGTTGTTGACGATGCCGATCCGGGCGTCCCGGACGTTCTCGCGCAGCACCTGGACGGCCAGGCCGTGGGCGAGGTGCAGGTGGTAGGAGGCGCGGACGGCGGCGGTGAGGTCGGTCAGTCCAGGGGCCATCGCGCCGTCCAGGTGGCCGATCCAGGCCGAGCAGAGCGGCTCGTTGAGCGTCGCCCAGTCGGTGACCCGGTCGCCGAGCCGGGCGGCGACCGCGGCGGCGTACTCGGCGAAGCGCTCGGCGGTGTCCCGTACGGGCCAGCCGCCGCGGTCCTGCTGGGCCTGCGGGAGGTCCCAGTGGTAGAGGGTCGGGAACGGGCGGATCCCGGCCGCCAGCAGGCCGTCCACCAGCCGGTCGTAGAAGTCCAGGCCGGCCTGGTTGACCCGGTCGTCGGCGAGCGGCACCACGCGCGGCCAGGCGATCGAGAACCGGTAGGCGCCGAGGCCGAGCCGGCTCATCAGCGCGACGTCCTCGGGCCAGCGGTGGTAGTGGTCGCAGGCGGTGTCGCCGGTGTCGCCGCCGGCCACCCGGCCGGGGGTGTGCGCGAAGGTGTCCCAGATCGACGGGGCGCGTCCGTCGGCGCCGGCCGCGCCCTCGATCTGGTAGGCGGCGGTGGCGGCTCCCCAGAGGAAGTCGTCGGGCAGGGCGTCCAGGCGGGTGCCGGGGTCGGTCATGGCGGGCCTCTCGGGGTGGTGGTGGAGGAGGTGGCGGCGGGCGTCGGGGTGCGGGGCGCCGGTCATTTGACGGCCCCGGCGGTGAGTCCGGCGACCAGGTAGCGCTGGAGCAGCAGGAAGCCGGCCACCACCGGGACGCTGACCACCAGCGAGGCGGCCATCACCTGGTTCCAGTAGACGTCGTTGAGCGTGGCGTAGCCCTGGAGGCCGACGGCCAGGGTGCGGGTCTCCTCGTTGGTGAGCACCGAGGCGAACAGCACCTCGCCCCAGGCCGTCATGAAGGCGTACACCGCGACCGCGACGATGCCGGGCACCGCCGCCGGGACGATGATCCGCACCAGGGCCCGGACCGGCCCGCAGCCGTCGACCAGCGCGGCCTCGTCCAGGTCGCGCGGGATCGAGTCGAAGTAGCCGACCAGCATCCAGATCGAGAACGGCAGCGAGAAGGTCAGGTAGGTGAGGATCAGACCGCCGCGGCTGCCGTACAGGGCGACCCCGGTGGCGTTGCCGACGTTGACGAGGAGCAGGAAGAGCGGGAGCAGGAACAGGATTCCGGGGAACATCTGGGTGGACAGCACCGTCACCGTGAAGAAGCGCCGGCCACGGAAACGGTAGCGGCTCACCGCGTACGCCGCGACGATCGCGACCAGGACCGAGCAGATCGTCGAACCACCGGCCACGATCAGGGAGTTGACCAGGTAGCGGCCGAGCGGCACGGTGCGCCAGATGTCCGCGTAGGGGCGCAGGGTGACGGTGCTGGGGATCCAGCGGAACGGTCCCTGGACGTCCTGGAGCGGCTTCAGCGAGCTGCCGAGCATCACCAGGACCGGGACGAGCGTGAAGACGGTGAGCGCGGCGAGCAGCACGCGGCGCAGCCACCGGAACGAGGCGGGCGGGTCGATCACGCGGTGGCGTCCTTCCGGCGCGAGGTGAGCAGCAGGTAGCCGCCCGTCACCACCAGCAGGAACAGCAGCAGCAGCACGGACATCGCCGAGCCGGCGCCGAAGTTCCAGGTGACGAAGGAGGACTGGTAGATGTGCACGGAGATCAGGTCGGCCGCGGCGGGCGCCGACCGGCCGAACAGCAGGTAGGGGGTGTTGAAGTCGTTGAAGGTCCAGAGGAAGAGCACCAGCACCAGTACCTGGTTGACCGGCCGCAGCGAGGGCAGGGTGATCCGGCGGATCTGCTGCCACACGCCGGCGCCGTCCAGCGCGGCCGCCTCGTAGAGGTCGCGCGGGATGTTCTGGAGCCCGGCGGTGAGGGTCAGGAAGGCGAACGGCCAGCTGCGCCACACCGAGACGGTGACCAGGGCGACGAAGCTGTTGTCGCCGAGCAGCCAGAACGGCTTGTCGTCGACCAGGTGGAGCTGGTCGTGCAGGACGTGGTTGATCAGGCCGGTGTCCCGCTGGAACATGAACGACCAGGTGATGACCGCCGCGTAGACCGGCAGCGCGTAGGGCAGCAGGAACACGGCGCGCAGCAGGCCGCGGCCGCGGAAGGTGTCCTGCATCAGCACGGCGGCGGTGGTGCCGATCAGCCAGGAGAGGCCGACGGCCAGCACGGTGAAGGCGCAGGTGACCCAGAAGGAGTGCAGCAGGGCGCGGCCGACGGGGGCGTCGAAGTCCACCGCGGTGCGGAAGTTGGCGAGTCCGGCCCAGGGGGCGGCGGTCCAGTCGCGGATGAAGAACTGGGTGAGCCGCTTGAAGCTCATCACGGTGCCGAGCACCATCGGCACCAGGTGGACGGCGAGTTCGAGCAGCAGGGCGGGGAGCAGCAGCAGATAGGGGAGGGCGGTGGTTCCTGCGCGTCGGCGCAGTCGGTCGATTCGGCCTCGGATCACGTCAGTTGGCCGGCATCTGCTGCTGGGCCCGGGTGAGTTCGGAGCGGACGCCGTCCTCGGTGACGGCCTTGCCGGCGGCGGCCGAGGCGAGCAGGTTCTTCACGGCGGTGCCGACCAGGGTCTCGAACTGGCTCTCGGCGGGCACCTGCGGCAGTGGGCGGGCGCTCTGGCCCAGGACGGCGGCCAGGGTGCCGAGTTCGGGGGTGGCGAAGGCGGTGTCGCGCTGGGCCTCGACGACCGGGGGGATGGTGCCGTAGGCCTTGTTGAGCACGGTCTGCTCCTCGGTGCCGGTCATGAACGACACGAACTTCAGCGCCCCTTCGGTGTTCTTGGTGGCGCGGAAGACGGCGAGGTTGATCCCGGCGACCATCGAGGTGGTGGCGCGTTCGCCGGTGGCGCCGGCGGGGATCGGGACGGGGGCGACGCCGTAGTCCTCGGCGGCCATGCCGTGGGACTTGAGGTTGGCCCCGGCGGCCTGCCACAGCAGCATGGCGGCCTTGCCGGTGGCGAAGTCGGTGACGGACTGGTTGTTGGCGTACTCGGCGTTGCCCGCGGCGGCGATCCGGTCGGTGCCGAGCAGGTCGACGTACTGCTTGACCGCGGCGACGGCGCCCGGGCTGTCGAAGGCGGGGCGTCCGGACGGGTCGAAGAAGTCGGCGCCGTGCTGCTTGGCGAGGGTGAAGGCGTGGTGGACGTTCTCGCTGATGTTGCCGCCCTCGACGGCGAGGCCGTAGCGGCCGCCGGTGGTGAGCTTCTTGCCGTCGGCGACCAGCTCCTCCCAGGTGGCCGGCGCGCGGTCGATCCCGGCCTCGGCGAAGAGCTTCTTGTTCCAGTACAGGCCGTAGGCCATCGAGTAGAGCGGGACGGCGGCCGGGTCCTGGCCGGCGGCGCCGGCCGAGGCGAGGGCGGCGGGCAGGAAGCGCTCCTTGCCGCCGGTCTTCGCGAGGGTGGCGGCGTCGAAGGGCCGCAGGGCGCCGGTGGCCTGGAGCGAGGCGGACCAGGTGTTGCCGATGTTGAGCACGTCGGGCCCCTGGCCGGAGCCGGCGGCGGCGAGGATCCGGTTCAGCAGGTCCGACCAGGGGACGACCTCCAGCTTCACCTTGATGCCGGTCTGCTGCTCGAACTTCCGCAGCTCGGGTTCCAGCACCTGGCGGTCGTTCTCCAGGCTGGTGCCCTGGTTGGAGGCCCAGTAGGTGAGGGTGCCGGGGCTGCTGTCGCCCCCGCCTCCGGAGGCGGAGCCCCCGCCGCAGGCGGTGGCGGTGAGAACGAGCGCGGTGGCCAGCACGCCGGCGGCGGCGGTGCGGACGATGGGCATGGAGGGATCCCCTCTTCGGGTGAAGTCCGATGCTGCGATACTTAATTCGAGGCGTGATTTAACGTGTGAGAAAAGCTTCCGTCAAGGGTTCGGACAGCGATAGATTCGGGGCAGGAGGGAGATCCCATGACCGCGCGAGGCAAGAAGACGGTGCGTGACCTGCGCAGAGGCAGTCGGTCCACGCTGCTGCGGCGGCTGTACTTCGACGGGCCGCTCAGCCGCCAGGAGCTCGGTTCGATCACCGGGCTGAGCGGCGGATCGATCAGCAATGTGACCGGCGAGCTGCTCGCCGACGGCCTGATCGAGGAGTGCGGCTCGGTGGAGTCGGACGGCGGGCGGCCCCGGATCCTGCTCCGGGTCGCCGCCGGCCGGGCCCACCTGGTCGGGGTGGACGTCGGCGAGACCCAGGTCAGGGTCGCGCTGTTCGACCTGGCCAGGACCGAACTGGCCGCCAGCGACCGGCCGCTGGACGACCGGGGCCACGACGCGGGCCATGTCGCGGAGCTGATCCTGGCCGGGCTGGCCGAGGTGCTGGAGCGCACCGGGACCGACCCGGGCACGGTGCTCGGCGTGGGCGTCGGCGTGCCCGGCATCGTCGAGCAGGGGGTCGTCGGGGGAGGGGCCGTCGGGCGGGGCATCGGGCCGGACCTCGGCGGTGGGGCGGGCGCCGTGGTGCACGGCCAGACCGTCGGCTGGGACGCGGTCCCGCTCGGCCGGATGCTGCGGGCCGGCACCGACCTGCCGCTGTTCGTCGACAACGGCGCCAAGACCCTCGGCCAGGCGGAGATGTGGTTCGGCGCGGGGCGCGGCGCCCGGCACGCGGTGGTCGCCCTGTTCGGCTCCGGCGTCGGCGCCTGCGTGATCGCCGACGGCGCCCGCTTCCGGGGCGCCACCAGCAGTGCGGGCGAGTGGGGCCACACCAAGGTGCACGTCGGCGGACGCCGCTGCCGGTGCGGCGCGCGCGGCTGCCTGGAGGCGTACGTCGGGGCCGAGGCGCTGGTCGCGCGGTGGGGCGCGGCACCGCCCGGCGGCGGGGAGAAGGCCGGGCTGGCGGCCCTGCTGGCGGCCGCCGGGGCGGGCGATCCGGCCGCGGTCGCCCTGCTCGACGAGGCCGCCGAGTACCTCGGCGCGGCCATCGCCGACCTGGTGAACCTGTTCAACCCGGAGCGGATCGTGATCGGCGGCTGGGCCGGACTGCTGCTCGGCCCCCGGCTGCTGCCCGGGATCCGCGCGGCCGCCACCGAGTACGCGTTGCGCTTCCCGCGCGAGCAGACCGAGATCGTGCTCGGCACGCTCGGCCCGGCGGCGGTCACGGTGGGCGCGGCGACCCTGCCGCTCTCCGACTTCCTGGACTCCGGCGGGGAGTTCCCGCTCCGGGCGGACGCGGCGGTGTCGCACGCCGGGGCGGTGGACGCCGCCGCCCCGGCCGGACTGCGGGCCTGAGCGGAGGCCGGGCCGGGGGTGTCCGGGCAGCGGTCCTGAGCTGGGAGGATCCGCTACTTCCTTCCGGTACAAGCAAGTTCACGCCGTGAGGAAAGTCGCCGAGAGGGGTTGACACCCCCGATCGACTGCCCCGAGACTCCCGGTCGGGGGCGCTCCCCTGGCCCGGACCCCGGGCCGGCGGCGCTCCGTCACGCACCAGGGGTTGTCTGTCGGACAACCCCCAAGGTGACCGCCCGCCGCGGCGGGTCCGTGCGCGCACCGGCCGAACCCCGAGCCGGCCGGTGCGCGGACCCGTCGAGCCGTCCCGTCGTTCCCCACCGCCCGGCGCCCAACGGCGTACCGGGCACGGGCCGCGGTGTGCGCCTCCGCCTTCACCCACCCCCACCGCAGGAGCAGCCCATGAGGCTCACTTCAGCACGCCCGCGTCGCGGGGGGCCGGCCGCCAGGCTCGGTCTCGCCCTGCTCGCGGCCACCACCCTCGCCCTGCCGGGACCGGCCGCGCTCGCGGCCCCCGCCACCTCCGCCACGGTGACGGCGCCCGCCCCCGCGGCCGCCGAGTGCGGCGCCGCCGACGCCGCGCGGGGCCGCCCGGCCACCGCCTCCTCCACCGAGAACGCGGGCCTGTCCGCCGCCAACGCCGTCGACGGCGACCCCGGCACCCGCTGGTCCTCCGCCTTCGCCGACCCGCAGTGGCTGCAGGTCGACCTCGGCTCGGTGCGGCAGCTGTGCCGGGTCGAGCTCGCCTGGGAGGCGGCGTACGGACGCGCCTACCAGATCCAGGCCTCCGACGACGGCGTCAGCTGGCGGACCCTCTGGTCCACCACGACCGGCACCGGCGGCACCGAGACCCTCGCCGTCTCCGGCAGCGGCCGCTACGTCCGGCTCAACGGCCAGGCACGGGGCACCGCCTGGGGCTACTCGCTGTGGGAGCTGCGGGTCGCCGCCTCCGACGGCCCGACCGTGCCGCCGGTGCAGGGCGGCGGCGACCTCGGCCCCAACGTGCTGGTCTTCGACCCCGGCACGCCCGGCATCCAGGCCAAGCTGGACGAGGTGTTCCGCAAGCAGGAGTCCAACCAGTTCGGCCCCGAGCGGTACGCGCTGCTGTTCAAGCCCGGCACCTACCAGAACCTCAACGCCCAACTCGGCTTCTACACCTCGATCGCGGGCCTCGGCCTCAAGCCCGACGACACCACCTTCAACGGCGATGTCACCGTGGACGCCGGCTGGTTCAACGGCAACGCCACCCAGAACTTCTGGCGCTCCGCCGAGAACCTCGCCCTCAACCCGGTCAACGGCACCGACCGGTGGGCCGTCGCCCAGGCCGCGCCGTTCCGCCGGATGCACGTCCGGGGCGGGCTCAACCTGGCGCCGAACGGCTACGGCTGGGCCAGCGGCGGCTACATCGCCGACAGCCGGGTGGACGGCCAGATCGGCAACTACTCGCAGCAGCAGTGGTACACCCGGGACAGCGCCATCGGCGGCTTCTCCAACGGCGTCTGGAACCAGGTCTTCTCCGGCGTCCAGGGCGCGCCCGCGCAGAGCTTCCCGAACCCGCCCTACACCACCCTCGACACCACCCCGGTGTCGCGCGAGAAGCCGTTCCTCTACCTGGACGGCAACGAGTACCGGGTGTTCGTCCCGGCGAAGCGGACCAATGCCCGGGGCGTCTCCTGGGACGGCACCCCGCAGGGCACCTCGCGGCCGCTGAACCAGTTCTACCTGGTCAAGCCGGGCGCGACGGCGGCCACCATCAACCAGGCGCTGGCGCAGGGCCTGGACCTGCTGTTCACCCCGGGCGTCTACCACGTGGACCGGCCGATCGAGGTGACCCGCCCCGACACCGTGGTGCTGGGCCTCGGCCTGGCCACCGTGGTGCCCGACAACGGGGTGACCGCGATCCGGGTCGCCGACGTGGACGGCGTCCGGCTGGCCGGGCTGCTGGTCGACGCCGGACCGGTCAACTCGTCGGTGCTGGTGCAGATCGGACCGGACAACGCCGCCGCCGACCACGCGGCGAACCCGACCACCCTCCAGGACGTGTTCGTCCGGGTCGGCGGCGCGGGCGCGGGCTCGGCCACCGCCGGGGTCGTGGTCAACAGTGACGACGTGATCGTCGACCACACCTGGATCTGGCGCGCCGACCACGGCACCGGCGTCGGCTGGACGGTCAACCCGGCCGACTACGGCCTGCTGGTGCGCGGCGACGACGTGCTCACCACCGGGCTGTTCGTCGAGCACTTCAAGAAGTACGACGTCCAGTGGTCGGGTGAACGCGGCCGGACGATCTTCTACCAGAACGAGATCGCCTACGACGCCCCGAACCAGGCCGCCGTGCAGAACGGCGCCACCAAGGGCTGGGCCGCCTACAAGGTGGACGACAACGTCACCACCCACGAGGGCTGGGGGCTCGGCAGCTACTGCTACTTCAACGTGGACCCGAGCATCCGGATGGACCACGGCTTCGAGGCCCCGGTCCGGTCCGGGGTGCGGTTCCACGGCCTGTCGGTGGTCTCGCTGGGCGGCAACGGCCAGTACGAGCACGTGATCAACGGCACCGGCGGCGCGACCTCCGGCACCTCCACCACCCCGTCCACGGTCACCTCCTTCCCGTGACGGCACCCGTCGCCGGCCCCGCACCCGGGGCCGGCGACGGCTCGGGCCCGCGTCCTCCGGCTCAGCCCAGGGCGCGGGCCCGCTCGACCACCTCGGCCGAGGCCTTGGCCACCGACCCGCTGTCGAAGGGGGGTTGCGGGTCGTACTCGGTGGTGAGCTGGATCGCCCGGGCGGTCAGCTCGTCGCTGAGCAGCGCGGCCAGCGAGACGGCCATGTCGATCCCCGAGGAGACCCCGGCGGCGGTGATCAGCCGGTCGTGCCGGACCACCCGCTCCGGCGTGTAGACGGCGCCGTGCGACTCCAGTTCGGCGGCCGCCTGCCAGTGGGTGGTGGCGGTCAGGCCGCTCAGCAGACCGGCCGCGCCGAGCACGATCGACCCGGTGCAGACCGAGGTGGTGAAGCGGGTGCCGGCGTGGATCCGGCGGACCCAGTCGAGGAAGCCGGGGTCCGCGAGCATCGGCCGGATGCCGCCCCCGCCCGGGACCAGCAGGACGTCGCACCGCTCCACCTCGGTGTACGCGGTCGGCACGTGCACCGGCAGGGCGCCCAGATCGTCCCGCACCAGGCCGGGTTCGGCGGTGACGAACCGCACGGTGGCCCCGGGCAGGTAGGCGAGGATCTCGTAGGGCCCGATCGCGTCGAGCGGCTCGAATCGGTCGAAGAGCGGTATCACGATGTCCATGCGCCGCAGCCTAACCAAGGGGCGCCGACGGTCCGTCAGCCGTCGCGCAGGACGCGGCGCCCGACCGGCGGGGCGATCCGCAGCAGCGCCAGCAGGGCGCGGGTGGCGCCGACCGGGACGACGGGGCGGCGGCCCGCCATGCCCCGGGCGACGGCGGCGGCCGCGGCGGCGGGGGTGAGCTTCTTCGCCGGGCCCTCCCGGCCGGCCGTCATCGCGGTGTCGACCAGCGGCAGCACGATCTCCTGGACCAGCACCCCGGGGGTCGTGGTCCGGGCCTGGTGGCGCAGCGACTCCAGCAGGATGTGGACGGCCGCCTTGGTGGCGCAGTAGACCGGCGCGCTCTGCTTGGGCGCGAACGCCAGCCCCGAGGTGACCGCGACGAAGGCGGCGTCGGGCGCAGCCGCCGCGAGGTGCGGCCAGGCGGCCGCGGCCAGTTCCACCACCGAGGCCAGGTTGACCTCGATCTCCTCGCGGGCCCGCGCCAGCGTCCGCGGATCGGGGCCGAGGGTGAGCGGAGTCGGGTACTGGACACCGGCGTTGGCGACCACGACGTCCAGGCCGCCGAGGCGTCCGACGGCCTCGGCCACCACCCTGGCCGCCTCGCCGGGCACCGCCAGATCGGCCCGGACGGTGTGCGGGGCGTCGGGCGGCGCGCTGCGGCCGCAGGTGACGACGGCGGCGCCGAGGGAGCTGAGGTGGTCGGCGAGGGCCAGGCCGACACCGCCGGTGCCGCCGGTGACGAGAATGCGCTTCGAGCTGAGGTTCACGCCGCCCATCGTGGAGTGCGAGCCTCCGGTCCGCTTGTACGATCGCGCCATGTCCCGTACCGGTGTCGACATGGCGCGCTCGGTCCGCCCGGCGATGGCGCTCGCCGTCCTGCGCGGACTCGGCCCGCGCGCCGGTGCGGCGGGGCAGCGGGCCGAACGCCTGCTGGGCGAGGGACTGCCGGTGCCGGAATGCCTGCACGCCCGGCTGGCGGCCGCACTCGCGGCCCGCGGCTGGCCGGCGCTGCTCGGCGCCGCCGAGCGCCTGGTGGCCGACGACCCGCTGTTCGCCCCGCTCCCCGGCTGCGCCGATCTCGCCGAACTCCTCGACCGGGCCCGGCTGGTGGAGCCCTGGTTCCACGCCGGCCACCGGACCGGGAGGGTCCTCGGCGACGGTGTGCTGACGGTCCGTCACATGCCCGCTCTGGGCGGTGTGCCCGGACCGGCGGAGTCGCTGCTGGTGTGCGCTCTCGACGTGGTGGCCACGGCGGGCCCGGTCGGCCGCACGGCCCGGGTCGAGGTACTGGCCGACGGCGCGGCCGGGCGGCCCGAGGAGATCCTGCGCACGGGCGCGGCCCGGGTCACGGGATGGCGCCTGCGCTGGGCCGCCGCGCCCGCCGTCGCCGCCGCGCCGCGTCCCCTGGAGACCGTGCGGGCCCGGTTCGCCCACGATCCGGCCCGCCCCTGGCGGCTCGACGGGACGGCCGCCCTGCTGGGCCTGAGTCCGCGCACCCTCCAGCGCGGCCTGGCCGACGCGGGCACCTCCTTCCGGGCGGAGCTGCTCGCCGTCCGGCTGGAGGTGGCGGGCCAGCTGGCCGCGCGCACGGCCCTGCCGCTGGCGGAGGTGGCCGCCGCCGCGGGCTTCACCGACCACGCCCACCTGACCCGCCGCTTCCGGGCCCGCTTCGGCTGCCCGCCCTCGGAGTTCCGCCGCACGGGGGGCCACTGACCGGCGCGAGCCGGTCGGGGCCGGTCGGTCGGCGGGCGGCCGTGTGTTGCGGTTCCTGTCGCGGGGGCGGCCTCGTTCGGGTCGACCGATGGCTTGCGGGCCACCCCGCCCGCCTCTCCCGGAGCCTCGTCGCGCGGGGGGACTGATCCGGCGGAGCCGGGCCGGGAGCGGGATTCCGGGCGGGCACGGTGGGGGAGCGGGATTCGCCGCGCGGGATTTGGCGCGCGGGGCTGCGCGGCCGCTGGGACGGGGGCGCCGCTCGTGGCCGTGCCGCCGTTCCGCCGTGCCGCCGTGCCGCCGTGCCGCCCGGGCCCCGGGGTCAGTGCTGGAGGGCGAGGCGGAGCGCCAGGGCCAGCACGACCAGGTTGCCGGTGAGGCCGGTGAGGAGTCGGCCGCGGGGGCCGGTGAGGACGCGGCGGAGCAGGGCGCCGCCGGTGGCGAGCAGGGCCTGCCAGCTGGCCGAGGCCGCGAAGGCGGCCAGGACGAAGACCAGACCGGCCCCGAGGCTGCCGGGGCCGGTGCGGCCGCCGAGCACCAGCGCGCTGAAGTAGACCACGGTGAGCGGGTTGAGCAGGGTCAGGCCGAGCAGCGAGGCGTAGGTGCGCCAGGGGGAGGCGGGTACCGGGGGCGGCGGGCCGGCCGGGTCCCGGTCCGCCCGGTGGGTGCGGAGCGTGGCGCGCAGCCCGTGCGCGGCGAGGAGGACGAGGACGGCCGCGGCGGCGAGTTCGAGGGCGCCGGCGGCCGGTGCGAGCAGCGGGGCGAGCGTCGCGCCGCCGATCAGCGCGAGCAGGGCGTACAGGCCGTCGGCGGTGGCCACGCCCAGGGCGGCGGCCAGGCCCCGGGCCAGCGAGACGCGGGAGGCGAGGGTGACGACCAGGACGGAGATCGCGCCGACGGGCACGGCGATGCCGTACCCGGCGAGGAGCCCGGAGAGCAGTGCGTCGGTCATGGGGGTTCCGGTTCGGGCGGGGTGGGCAAGGGACGGTGGCGGGGAGCGTAGTGCGCGACCGCCGGGCCGGACCACCGGTTATCGCGGCGGCTCCGGACCCGGTGGCCGATCGCCGGGATTCGGTCCGGTGACCGAGTCTCCGGGGGCCTCCGGTGTTTCTCTCGGGAGTGATCGGGAGCGACGGGGAACGGTCCGAGGAGAGGGGGCGGTCGCGATGAGGACACGGCTGTGGCCGGTACTGCTGGCGGTCTGTCCGGCCCTGTTCGCGGTGGCGACGAACCTGGTGACCAACCAGGTTTCGCTGTCACCGCTCTGGTGGGCGGTGGTCACGGTGGGGTGCGTGCTGCTGGCCGGGGTGCTGGTGTTCCAGACGTACCGGGAACTCCGGGGGCCGGGGCCTTCCGCCGCGGGGGCCGTGCGGGCAGTCACGACTGCGCCGCCCGGACCGGCCGCCGTGCAGTCGGGGGCCGGTGACGTGACCGTGCTCGGCGGCTTGCGGTCCGTCCGGCCGGGAGCCGGTCTGATGATGCTGCTGTGCGGGGTCTTCGTGACCGGGGCGGGTGTGCTGCTGATGTCCAAACCGGGCTCGGCGACCAGGAAGTGGCACCCGGGACCGGACGATCCGACGATGTTCCAGGCGCATCCGCTGGGAACGTGGGTGGTTCTGGGCGTGCTGCTGTCGGCGTTCGTGGTGCCCGCCGTGGTGGTGGCGCTCGGGCGCGGCCGGGGGCAGCTGGAGTTCTCCGCGGAGGCGCTGGTGTTCGTGGGGCGCCGGGGCCGGGCGGTACTGCCGTGGTCGGAGCTGAGGCGGGTGGAGGTCAGGAAGACCTTGATCGGCACCACCTGGGTGGAGGCGTACCCCGTCCGGAACTCGCGGCTGCTGATGACCCCGCCGACGATGGGAATGTACGACGCCGGGCGCGGGGTGCTGCGGGTCTGCGAGCTCGGGGCGGTGGGGGTCCCCGCGCACGCCGTGCGGGCGGCGTTGGTCCGCTGGCAGCCCCGGCCGCCCCGGCGGTGGTGACCGTGACGGGCCCGGCGGTGCGCACTACCGCCGGGCCGGTCCGTCAGCCCGCCGCCGTGAGCACCACCGGCGTCGGGCCGTCCGGGCGGACGGTGATGCTGTAGACCGCCCCGGCGGGCCGGTCGAGGAAGCGCACCGTGTAGGCGGGCAGCAGGAGTTCGAGCACCGCGACGGACTCGCGGAGCGCGAACTGCGTGCCGAGGCAGGCGCGGGCGCCGAGGCCGAACGGGAGGTAGCCGCCGAGCTGCGCGGGGCGGCTGCCGCCCGGCCCGAACCGGGCCGGGTCGAAGCGCTCCGGGTCCGGCCAGAGGGCGGGGTCGCGGTGGGTGAGGTAGGGGCAGACCAGCAGGTCGGTGCCGGCCTCTACCCGGTGGCCGGCGAGGGTGTCGTCGGTGAGCGCGTGCCGGGGGAGGATCCAGGCGGACGGGTAGAGCCGCAGCGTCTCGGAGACCAGGGCCTGCAACGCCTCGCGCCGCTCCGGCGAGCCCTCGGGACCGGCGTCGAGGGCCCACCGCCGCGCGCCGGGCTCGCGGTCGAGCAGCAGGTACAGCCAGGTGAGGGTGGTGGCGGTGGTCTCGTGGCCGGCGACGAGCAGGGTGACGAGCTCGTCGCGGATCAGCCGCTCGGTGTACTCGGGGTGCGACTCGGCCGCGTCGAGCAGCACCCGCAGGACGCCGGGGCCGTCGGGGCCGTCCTCGTGGCGGCGCGCGGCGGCGATGGCGGCGTGCGCCACCGCGTCGATCCGGGCGAGGTCCTCGGCGACGGCGTCCCCGGCCCGGTCGCCGTCGGGGAGCTGGGGGAGGGCGGCGACGACGGCGGCGATGCAGTCGAGTTCGCGCTCGGTGGCCGGGTCCAGGGGGTGGCCGGTGAGCGCGCGCCAGATGGTGTCGAGGGCGAAGTGCCGCATCTCCGCGCCGAGGTCGATCTGCTCGCCGGTGCGCGCGTACCCGGCCCAGCGGTCGGCGGCGCGGCGGGCGGCGGCGGTGATCCGCTGCTCGTAGCGGCGCATCCCGGTACCGGTGAACTGGGCCTGGAGCATCCGCCGTTGGCGCTTCCAGGCCTCGCCGGTGGCGGTCAGCACGCCCTCGCCGGCGATCGTCCGGGCCCGGTGCGAGCGCTTGACGTACCGCTCGGGGTGGCGGCCGAGGACGTGCTGCACGGCCTCGGGGTCGGTGACCAGGACGGTGGGGCGCGGGCCGATCCGGAACGCGGCGACACCGCCGAGGCGTTGCCGGGTGCGGGCCAGCAGGCCGATCAGCTCGGCCTCCTCGGTGCGCCACTCCTCGACCGCCTCGGGCGGCAGTTCGGGGACGGGCGGGGCGTCGGCGGGGGAGGGGCCGGGGTTCGCGGTGGTGGTCACGGGGGTGCCTCCTCGGTCGGCGGCGGGCTGAGGGGGAGCGGACGGGTCGGTCGTCCGGCTGCGGTGTCCGCGCTGACCTTACGTCAGGGAGAGGCGTCCGCGTGACCGCCCGGACACCGGGCGTCAGTTCCGTGAAGCCAGGTGAATCCCTTGTGGAACTGGATCACGATTGCGCCTTTACCAGCTGGTAATGATCATGAGTGCCCCTTTTACCGGGATTTGGTGCTCTGTTGGTGCGCGATTGGGATTCCCTATGCTCCGTCTCCGCCGTCCCCCAATGACGGCCAGTCAAGGAGATCCCATGAAGCACGCCATACCCGGTGGAGCGCCCCGCAGATCACCTGCGGCCCTCCGGGCCCTGGGCGGAACGGTCGCGACAGCGGTGGCGGTGGCACTGCTCGCCGGCACCCAGCCCGCGCTCGCCACTCCCGCCACCGGTCCGACCCGGCCCCAGCAGCCGAACGCCGGCGCCAACGCCGCCACCACCGCCGCCGACCTGCCCTCCGCCCGGATCGCCGCCCGGCTCTCCGGCAAGCGGGTCGAGGCACTGTCCGAGCGCACCGAGACCTCGACCACCTGGGTCGACAAGGACGGCACCCTCACCACCGACCTGTTCGCCGGCCCGGTCCGCTTCCAGCGCGACGGCTCGTGGACCGACGTCGACCTCACCCTCCAGGCCGCCGCCGACGGCACCGTCCAGCCCAAGGCCCACCCCCGCGGCCTGCGCCTGGCCGGGGCCGGCGGCGAGCGGGTGAAGAACCTCAAGGAGGCCCAGGCGGCCGGCGCCGCCGCCGAGGGCCAGGACGCCGGCCGGCAGGCCCGCAGCCTGGTGACCCTCGGCTCCGGCGACCAGCAGGTCGAGCTCCAGTGGCTCGGCGGCCTGCCGAAGCCCGAGCTCGACGGCACCCGGGCCACCTACCGGGACGCCGTCGCCGACGGCGCCGCCGACCTGGTCGTCGAGGCCACCCGCACCGGCTTCGAGCAGTTCGTGACGCTCAAGCAGCGCCCCGCCGCGGCCGGCTTCTCGTACACCATGCCGCTGCTCGCCAAGGGCCTCAGGGCCGAGGCGCAGTCGGACGGCAGCGTGCTGTTCACCGACCGGAAGAACGGGGAGCAGCGCGCCGTGCTGCCCGCGCCGGTGATGTGGGACGCCACCGCCGCGCCCGGCTCCAGCGAGCACCCCCACCAGGCCAAGGTCGGCCTCCAGGTGGTCCAGCGCGGCGACCGGATCGACCTGGTCTTCACCCCGGACGCGGCCTTCCTCGCCGACCCGGCCACCGTCTACCCGGTGACCGTCGACCCGTCGACCACGGCGCTCGGCAACGCCTTCGACACCCGGGTGCAGAAGGGCGAGACGGTCGACTGGTCGGCCGACACCGAGATCTACTGGGGCAACTCCGGCACCAAGAACGCCGACGGCAGCTCCCGCGAGGCCCGGGCCTTCATCAACTGGAACACCGGCCCGATCGCCGACGCGCTGATCACCAAGGCGACCCTGTCGCTGTACAACTTCCACTCCGGCAACAGCGACTGCCTGCCCTACACCTGGGAGGTCTGGGACACCGGCCTCGCCTCCACCGCCTCCCGCTGGACCGCCCAGCCGGCCTGGAACAGCAAGAAGGCCACCTCCACCGAGACCAAGGGCCGCGACGCCTGCGGCGGCGACGGCTGGATCAACGCCGACGTCACCAACCTCGTCCAGACCTGGACCTCGGCCAAGAACACCACCTCCGGCATGGGCCTGCGCGCCCCGGACGAGGTCTCCACCAAGTACTGGAAGGAGGTCAACTCCGCCAACGCCGCGAGCAACGTCCCCAAGCTGTCGGTGACGTACAACTACCGTCCGCGCACCGGCACCGACCAGCAGGCCGGTTCGCCGTTCTACAAGGACACCGCCGGCACCTGGTGGGTCAACTCCACCACCCCGACGCTGCGCGACACCTTCGTCGACCCCAACAACGACAAGGTCGACGGCACCTTCCAGATCTTCGACGACGCCACCAACGCGCAGGTCGGCAATGTCCTGGTGTCCCCGTACGTGCCGAGCGGGCAGCCCGCCTCGGTGACCGTCCCGGCCGGACTGCTGGCCAACGGCAAGACGTACCGGTTCCGCACCTCGCCCTACGACGGCCTGCACTACAACAACAACTGGTCGGCCTGGGCCTACTTCACGGTCGACACCTCGGCCCCGTCCGCGCCGACCGCGATCACCTCCACCGACTACCCGTCCGGGCAGTGGGTCAAGGGCGCCGGCCAGAGCGGCGTCTTCACCGTCACCCCGCCGAGCGGCGACCAGAACGCGCTGGAATGGTCGCTCGACGGCACCACCTGGACCAAGGCCGCGACCAACGGCGGGACTTCCCCGGTCGCGCTGACCGTCACCCCGGCCAAGGCGGGCACCAACACCCTCCAGGTACGGGCCACCGACCGGGCCGAGAACAAGTCCGAGGCCCTCTCCTACACCTTCCAGGTCGGCGCCGGCGGCGTCACCGCACCCAACGAGGCCACCCGCACCGCCGCCCGCGTCCCGCTCGCGGCCGAGGCCGACGGCGCCAAGTACACCGCGGTCGCCTTCTCCTGGCGCCGCTCCGACGCCGACACCTGGACCGCCGTCCCGGTCGCCGACGTCACCGACGCCGGTTCCCCGCTGGCCGCCTGGCCGGTCGCGCTGACCGCCGGCAAGAGCCCCGCGCTGGTCTGGAACGCCGCCGCCACCGTCACCCCGGACGGCCCGGTCCAGCTGCGCGCCGACTTCACCGGTCCGAACGGCGCGGCCGTCTCGGCCGAGCCGGTGCACGTGGTCGTCGACCGCAAGGCCGACGGTGCCACCACCACCCAGGCCGGACCGGGCACCGTCAACATGCTCACCGGTGACCTCACCGTCAGCACCACCGACGCGTCGTTCTTCGGCATGACGGTCAGCCGCACCCACTCCTCCCGCGACCCGTACGCGGCCGCCAACCAGACCGGCCGGGCCGCGATCTTCGGCCCGGGCTGGCTGTCCGGCGTCGGCGCCGACTCGCTGGGCACCGGGTTCACCGAGATCCGCCGGACCTCGGCGACCTCGCTCGACCTGGCCGCCGGCGACGGCACCTCGGTCGGCTACACCGCCAACGCGGCCGGCAACGGCTGGGTGCCGGAGCCCGGCAGCGAGCACCTGACCCTCAAGGGCTCCTTCGCCTCCGGGGACTTCACCCTCTCCGACACCGACGGCGCCGTCCTGACGTTCGCCAAGGCCGACCCGGCCGCCACCACCTGGACGGTCACCACCAGCCTGATGGACGGCCTGTCCGACACCACCAGCAGCATCGTCAACGAGACGGTCACGGTGGGCGGCAAGACCCTGACCCGCCCGCGGATGCTGATCGCCCCGACCACCGCCGTCCCGGCCGCCACCTGCTCGGCCGACCCGACGGTCAAGGGCTGCCGCGTCCTGCAGCTGGTCTACGGCGCCGCCACCACCGCCACCGGCACCACCGACCCGGCGACCTTCGGCGACTTCGCCGGCCAGGTCAGCGGCATCAAGCTGTGGGCCACCGCGCCCGGCGCCGCCAACGCCACCGCCACCGACGTCGCGGCCTACCGCTACGACAGCACCGGTGCGCTGCGGCTGGCCTGGGACCCGCGCCTGGGCACCGCCTCCACCACCCGGTACGACTACGTGACCGGCGGCGGCGCGGCCGGCGCCCTGGACGCGGTGCTGCCCCCGGGCGTCACCGGCGGCTACCACATGGCGTACGGCAACGTCCCCGGCACCGCCGCGGCCGGGGAGGGCATGCTGACCAAGGTGTGGACCAGCACGCTGGCCCAGGGCACCACCGCCACCGTCAACGGCACCGCGACGACCAGCTACGTCTACGGCGTCCCGCTGACCGGCACCAGGGCACCCGAGAACCTCTCGGCCGCCGCGGTCGCCGGCTGGGGCCAGACCGACCTGCCCACCGACGGCACCGCCGTCTTCCCGCCCGACCAGGTCCCCGCCTCCGCCAACGGGGCCGACCTCAACGCGGGCGACTACACCCGCGCCGTCATCGGCTACCTGAACGCCTCCGGGCAGCAGGTGAACTCCGCGGCCCCCGGGCGCCGGATCACCACCACGGAGTTCGACCGCTGGGGCAACCAGGTCCGCAGCCTGACCGCCGCCAACCGTGAACTCGCCCTCGGCTCCGGCACCGGCGCCCAGGCGAGGCTCACCGACCTCGGCATCGACACCCTGCCCACCGCCGAGCGCGCCGGCCTGCTGTCCACCACCACGGTGTACAGCGCCGACGGCCTGCGCGAGAGCGAGGTGTACGGCCCGCTGCACCGCGTCACCCTGGCCGCCGACGCACTCTCGGGGGCGACCGTCGTCGCCAACGCCGGCAGCCAGGTCGTCGCCCGCGCCCGGACGACGAAGACCTACGACGAGGGCCGCCCGACCGACGGCACCGCCAAGGTCAAGGACCAGGTCACCACCACGGTGACCGGCGGCTGGCTGCGCGCCTGGCCGGGCGTCTTCACCGAGCAGCGCAGGGACACCACCGGCTTCGACTGGGCGCTCGGCCTGCCGACCCGCACGGTCCAGGACGCCGGCGGCCTCGCGCTCGCCACCGTCACCGGTTACGACGCCAAGGGCCGCACCGTCTCCACCTCGCTGCCCGCCTCGAACGGTTCGGACGCCGGCACCACCCGCACCACCTACTGGACCGCCACCGGCACCGGCGCCTGCGCCGGCCGCCCGGAGTGGGCCGACCTGCTCTGCCGCACCGCCCCGGCGGGCGACATCACCGGCGGCGGCTCCAACCCGGCGCAGACCGTGACCAAGACGGTCCAGTACGGCCTGTTCGGCCAGATCGCGCAGACCGACGAGACGGCCAACGGCTCCACCCGCACCACCGTCATCACCCCGGACGCGGCCGGTCGCGCCGCCTCCACCAGCGTCACCGGCGGAGTCGGCGCCACCGTGCCGGCCGTGACGGTCAGCTACGACCCGGCCAACGGCAAGGTCACCCGGCAGACCTCCGCCACCGGCGGCACGATCAGCCAGGCCTACGACGCGCTCGGCCGCCTGGTCTCGTACACCGACGCCGACGGCGGGGTCACCACCACCGAGTACGACGCGCTGAACCGGCCGGTGAAGACCACCGACAGCGTGCCGTCCACCACCACCTACGGCTACGACACGGCCGTCGACCCGCGCGGCACCCTCACCTCGGTCACCGACTCGGTGGCCGGCACCTTCACCGCCCGTTACGACGCGAACGGCGCCCTCGCCACCCAGGGCCTGCCCGGCGGGTACACCCTGACGGTGGGCCAGGACCCGTCCGGCGCGGCCGTCAACCGCACCTACACCAAGGACGCCGACGGCACCGTCGTCATGGTCGACGGCATCACCGAGACCGTCCACGGCCAGTGGGCCACCCACACCGGCACGCCCGGTGTGACCGCGGCCCAGACCTTCGGCTACGACGGCGCCGGCCGGCTGGTCAACGTGCAGGACACCTCGGTCGACGCGGTGTGCGTCAACCGGGCCTACACCTTCGACCGGAACACCAACCGGACCGCCCTCGCCACCGCCACCGCCGCCCGCGGCCTGGCCTGCACCACGGCGGGCGCCACCACCCGGACGTCGGCCTACGACAGCGGGGACCGCCTGCTGGACGCCGGCTACGCCTACGACGCGTTCGGGCGCACCACCACGCTGCCCGGCACCGCCCTGGCGTACTTCGCGAGCGACCTGGTGCAGCAGCAGACCACCGGCGCCTCCCGGCAGACCTGGACCCTCGACGCCAACCAGCGCCACCGCGCCTGGACCGCCGAGACCAACAACGCCGGAACCTGGACGGCCACCGCCGCCCGCGTCAACCACTTCGCCAACGACGGCGACGGCCCGCGCTGGATCACCGAGGACGCGGCCGGCAACGTCACCCGCAACGTCGCGGGACCGGGCGGCGAGCTGGCGGCGACCACCGCGAAGACCGGTGCCACCAGCACCGTGCTGCAGCTCACCAACCTGCACGGCGACGTCGCGCTGCGGCTCCCGCTGGACACCGCCGTCGCGCCGACCGTGCTCGACCACGACGAGTACGGCAACCCGCGGGCCGGCCAGCCCGCCGTGCGCTACGGCTGGCTCGGCGGACAGGTCCGCTCGGACGAGACCCCGAGCGGGCTGACCCTGATGGGCGTGCGCCTGTACAACCCGGCCACCGGCCGCTTCCTGTCCACCGACCCGGTGGCGGGCGGCAACGCCAACGCCTACGAGTACACCCACGGCGACCCGCTCAACCGCTACGACCTGGACGGCCGCTTCGACTGGCGCCGCCACTACGAGGAGGCCAAGGCCTGCGGCCGGCTCGGCATCTGGGGCTGCGCGTTCGCGACCACCATCTCCGGCATCGCGCTGAAGATGACCGGCGGCGGCGCCCGCAACAACGCCACCCGGCACTTCATGTGGCAGTCCGCGCTGACCTTCTTCTTCGGCTACTACGCGGCCAAGCGGATCGGCGACGCGCACGAGTACGGCGAGAAGTGCCCGCGCAGCGGGCGGTGCGACACCGACATCGACAAGCACAACAACTCGGTCGCCCGGAACTTCGCCAGCAGCTGGGGCGGCTGGCGGATGATGTTCGTCTCGTACGTCTGGTACGGCCTCTACGGCCTGATGTACAACCTGCGGGCCTACGGCCGCTACTACTACGACGTGGGGGTGCTCTGGTAGGCCTCCGCTGAAAGACCGGGGACGGCGTACGCTCCGGCGTGCGCCGTCCCGCCCTCTCCGCCCCGCCCTCTCGTCCCGCCCTTTCCGCCCCGCCCACGAACCGGAGTCCCCGTGACCGCCCCCCGCCGGACCCTGGCCGCCACCGCGGTCCTCGCCGTGCTCGCCCCCCTCGCGGCCGCCGGGTGCGGCGTCCTCCCCGGCGCCGACCGCTGCGGCGGGCAGCAGCCGCGGCTCACCGCGCTCCGGCACCTGGACGAACTCGCCCTCGCCCCCGCGGGCTCGCGGCCGGTCGACGGCCCCGAGCCGGACGCCGAGTGCGTCGACGGCGACGGCGAGAACATGCTGACCGCCGGACTCACCTACGGCTACCCGGACACCATGGCCCCGGTCCACGCGTACTACGCGGCCGAGCTGCCGGCCCGGGGCTGGACGCCCCGCCGCACCGAGGCGGTCGGCGACAGCTGCTACGGCCGGGAGACCGCCGCCGGCGCCACCCTGCTGCGGATCAGCGGCCCCAAGCTCGGCCAGCCCGGCGGGCGCTACCTGCTGACGGCGGAGGCCGCGATCGAGGGCGAGCCCTCCTGCGCCTGAGCGCACACGCGGCGGTGCCGCGGTCCGTCCCCCTCGACGAACCGCGGCACCGCCTTTTTCATCCCGTCCCGGAGACGATCCGGTCCGCTCAGATCGCCTGCCAGAGGGCCGGGACGATGGGGGGCTCCCAGCCCACCTGGGCCGTGTGGCCCTGGAGGCACCGGTAGCTGATTCCGTTGTAGGTGACGGTGTCACCTGCCTTGTAGGTGGTCCCCGCGGCCCAGGTGCCGTTGCCCGGCCCGGGGTCGGAGGTGACCACCAGCGAGTAGCTGGTGGAGTGCGAGACCGAACCGGTGCCGGTCACGGTCAGGTTGTACGTCGCGGCGGGGACCGACGCGGCGACCGAGACGTTCAGCGTCGCGGAGCCGCCCGACTGCACCGAGGAGGGGCTGACGGTGGCGGTCACACCGGCCGGCGCGCCGGTGACCGTGAGGTTCACGGTCTGGGCGGTGCCGGAGGTGGTCGCGGTGTTCACCGTGGCGCTGGCCGACTCGCCCGGCTTGACGCTGCCGGTGGCCGGGTTGACGCCGACCGAGAAGTCGTTGCTCGGCACCGGGCCGCTGCCGACCGAGGTCTTCCACAGCGTGTAGGCGACGCCGTCGGCGCTGCGGTCCAGCACGGTGGCGTTGATGTTGCTGGTGGTGTCGCAGGCGGAGTGGTAGCAGGAGTCGTACGCCCGGTTCGCGGTGCCGCCCCACTTCGCCGCCTGGGCGGAGGTCTTGGTGGCGCTGGCGCCCGCCGCGTAGCCCGAGGTCGGGATGCCGGCGGACTGGAACGAGGCGTCGTCCGAGCGGCCCTGGCCCTCGACGTTCTCCTCCGGCTGGAGGTTCAGCGAGTCCCAGTAGGCCTTCATCGGCGCCGAGGTGGCGGAGTTGACGTTGTTGATGAAGTAGCCGGCGTTGGGCGAGCCGACCATGTCGAAGTTGTAGTAGCCCTTGATGGCGCTGCGCTGGGTGGAGCCCAGCTGGCTCACGTAGTACTGCGAGCCCTGCAGGCCCTGCTCCTCACCGGTCCACCAGGCGAAGCGCACGTGGCGGGTCATGGTGGGGTTCTGCTGGGCCAGCACGAGGGCGGTCTCCAGCAGGACGGACGAGCCGGAGCCGTTGTCGTTGATGCCCGGGCCGGCGCTGACGCCGTCCAGGTGCGCGCCGAACATGGTGACCTGGTCGGCGGGGCCGCCCGGCCAGTCGGCGATCAGGTTGTTGGCGCTGTAGGTGCAGGAGCCGCAGGTCTGCTCGCTGACCTGGTAGCCGGCGGCGACCAGCTTGGCCTTCACGTAGGCCAGCGACTGGCTGTAACCGGCGGTGCCGGTACGGCGGTTGCCGCCGTTCTGCGAGGCGATGGTGTTGAGCTGGGCCAGGTGCGCCTGCACGTTGGCGACGCTGATGTCGGGCGCCTGCCCGGTGGGGCCGCCGCCGCCGACCGTCAGCGTGTACTGGGCGGTGTGGGTGGTCTGGCCGGTGCCGGTGACCGTGATGACGTAGCTGCCGGGCGCGGTGGTGGCGCTGGTGGCGACGGTCATCGTGGAGCTCGCCCCGGACTGGACCGAGGACGGGCTGAAGCTGACGCTCGCGCCGCTCGGGGCGCCGGAGGCGGTCAGGTTGACGGTCTGCGCGCCGCCCTGGGTCACCTGGGTGGTGACCTGCGTGGTGGCGGAGGAGCCGGCCTGGACGTTGCCGGAGCTCGGGTTGGTGCCCATCGAGAAGTCCGGGCCGGTCGGGCCGGAGCAGGTCGGGTCACCGGTCTGGGCGGGCACGCTGACCGCGTCCCAGGCCGCCTTGGTGCGGTTGAACAGGTTGCACGAGGGGTCGAGCGACTTGGCGGCGCTCAGGGTGGTGGTCCGGTACTTCTTGTAGGTCATGCCGCTGGTCTTGAGCAGCATGCCGCCGTAGAAGACCCGGCCCGCGTCCTTGATGCCGACGCCGGTGACCGTGGAGCTGTTGCAGGTCGGGCTGGTGGGCTTGCCGCCACCCGGGTTGGAGCCCTCGGCGAGCAGGTAGAACCAGTGGTTCAGCGGGCCGGCGGCCGCGTGCACCTCGGTGCTCGGGATCGAGGAGGAGTAACAGTTCGGGTCGCCGTTGACGAGCGAGGGGTTGGCCATGTTGCGGATCGGGCCGCGGCCGACCAGGTTGATCATCTCGCCGACGGTGTAGTCCGGGCTGTCGTACGGGGAGGGCTCGTTGGCGTACGCCTCGGTGAGCGCGCCGAAGATGTCGCCGGTGCCCTCGCCCAGGCCGTTCTCGTTGTTGGCGCCGCCGGGGGTGTACTGGTCGATGCCGTGGCCGAACTCGTGGCCGACGACGTCGATCGAGGAGATCCACTCGTTGGCGTTGTTGTGGCCGATGGAGACGGAGGAGCCGTCCCAGTAGGCGTTGACGTCGTTGAGGCCGACCTTGACCGGCCAGCTGCCCCCGGTACCGTTGTGGCCGTTGCGGCCCAACCAGTCCTTGAGCATGTCCCATTCCTTCTGCGCCGCGAACATGACGTCGCCGCAGCCGGTCTCCTTGCTGGTGGGGCTGCCGTTGCCCCAGGAGTCCGAGGACTTGGTGAACACCTGGCCGGTCGCGTTGTCGGCGCAGCTCAGGCCGGGCCGGCCCGGGTCGCGCAGCGAGTAGCTGCTGCCCGAGCCCGTGGTGCTGATGGTGACCGGCGCCGGGCCGTTCCACTTGCTGTTGACGGTCCCGGCCCGGACGTCGTCGTAGCTGTCGACGACCTCGCCGTTGCGGGCGTCGACGAAGACGTGCAACGTGCTCGGGGCGCTCGCGGTGCGGCCGGTGAGCACGGTCTCCCAGGCGAGCCGCCCGGTGCCGTCCTTGACCCGGACGACCAGCCGGCGGGACTGCACGCCGTCCACGGTGGCCAGCTTGGTGCGGGCGGTGCGCTCCGCGTTGGCGGCGCTGATCAGGGCGGTGGTGGGCACGCCTATCGCGCCGGTGTTGGCGGACTGGGACCCGTGCACCTTGCCCTGGCCGTCGGCGAGCACGACGGCGTCGCCGCCGACCACTGGCAGGCCCTTGTAGCTGCGCTCGTAGGCGACCGAGTAGAGACCGCCCAGCCAGGGGGTCACGGACTGGCGCTCGTAGGTCTCGCCGGGGCCCTTGGCCAGGGCGTCCAGGCCGGCCGCGGCCGCCTGGTCGGCGGCGTTCACGGCGGCGGCGAGCGCGCTGGGGGGTGTCGGCGCGGCCGCACCGGCGGCGGCGCCGGCCTGTCCGACCGCGGTGGCGGTCAGCATGCCGGCCAGGACGGTCAGGGTGGTCCCCGCCGTCAGCAATCTGCGTTTCATTCCGAGGCTCCTCGAACGTGGGGGTGCCCGACCGCGGACGGTGCGCCGGAGAGGCGCTCACCGCAGGACGCTGGGGGGACTGGATCTGTGGGCGTCCGCGCTCGGGTGCCGGAACCCTCACACGCCGTCATGGCACGGTCAACGGGCTGGACGCGCGGAACGGGGGGTTGGCAAGTTCCGTCAAGTGCCGCCGCGGTGCCTCAAGGAGCCTCTGAGGCACGGGAGCTGACGGTGAAAAAGGCGTCCGAGCTGGTCGGAGTGCTTGAAGAGGTCGAGACCGGTGGTCGGTGAGGTAGAGACCAATAGAGAGGAGAGGTCGAGACCACCGTGTGGAGAGGTTGAGACCAGAGTGCGGAAGTGGTTGAGACCACATCATGTACGGCGGGGGTCCTCGTCCAGTACCGTCCTCCTCAGCGGACCTCTCCCACCGGAGGGCCCGGAACGCACTCGGGAGGGCAGCCCCGTGCACCGCAACCGGGCGGCGACCACGCCCGTCGAGGACCACCTCTGGCAGGCCTTCGGTCTGCGGCTGCGCCAGTGGCGCCGCCGCGCCGGACTGACCCAGGCCCAGCTCGGCGCCGAGATCGGCTACGACCACACCGCCGTCAGCAAACTGGAGCACGGCACCCGCCGCACCAGCCCCCGGATCGCCGACCGCCTCGACGACCTGCTGCACGCAGGCGGCGAACTGCGCGCCGCCTGCCGCCTCGCCGAGGAGGGCCCGGTCCCCGCCCCCGCCGCTGCCCCCGCCGTCGAGGACCCCCTTGCCCCCGCCCCCGGGGACTGGACCCGCCCCCCGCTGCCCGGCCCGCCCGTCGCCGCCCTCGCCCCCGTCCTGCCCGCCGGCCTCGCCGCCCACCTGCCCGAGCGCCTCCCCGACTACGGACTGCTCTGTCCCCTCCACGACGCGGCCGGCTGCGCCGTCCCCGCCCCGGCCGACCTGGCCGCCCTGCACACCGCGTTCCGCGCCGCCGACCCCGACACCGCCGCCCCGGTCGACCCCGACACCGCCCACGCCCTGGCCGGCCTGCTCGCCGCCCACCTGCGGGCCGGCGACAGCCCCACCGCGCCCGGCACCGCGGCCGTCGAGGACACCCTGCGGGTCGTCCTGCGCCGCCTCGCCGCCCACCCGGCCGGCCCCGACCGCCGCCCGCTGGCCCGGCTCGCCGGCGAGTACGCCCACGCCGCCGGCGCCCTGCGGATGCAGGACGGCCGCAACGCCACCGCGATGGCCTGCTTCACCCGCGCCCTCGGCTGGGCCGAACTCGCCGGGGACCACGCCACCCAGGTGGCCGCGCTCAGCGACATGAGCTTCCTCGCCCGCCTCGACGGCGACCCGGACGCCGCCCTCGGCTACGCCCGCGAGATCTCCCGGGTGGCCCCCGCCCGGCACTGGGCCGGGGCCATGGGTCAGATCGCCCAGGCCCGCGCCCACGCCATGACCGGCGACGTCCGCGCCACCGTCCGCCACCTCGGCCGCTCCCGGTTGCACCTCGACCACATCGGCGTCCACGACGAGTCCGACGCCGCCTGGCTCTCCATCGCCTCGATGCGGCTGCGGGTCGAGGCGGGGGCCGCCGCCGCCCTGCGCGACGCGGCCGCCGCCGTCGACGACCCCCGGCTGGCCCGCCGGGCCGTCGCCGCCGCCGAGACCGCGCTGGCCCTGCTCGCCCCCGACCAACTGCCGTCCGCCCGCCTGCTGTTCACCGTCCGGGTGGCCGACTGTCACCTGCTCGCCCAGGACCCGCGGGCCGCCGCCGACCTGCTCGGTCCGGTGCTCGCGGCGGCCGGCGGCGGGGCGGACGGGCTGCCGCCGCTGGTCCGGCGCGAACTCGCCGGGCTGCGCCGCCGACTGGCCGGGCACGGCCTGGCGGGGTGAGCGGCGGGTCCGCGCCCGGTGCGCTGTGTGGCAGGTGTGTTGCGCGACGTTGCGCCCCGTGCCGAACCGGCCGGTGGGCCGGATTCCGGGGTCCCGCTGATTGACGCGCTCGCCGGGCGCTTCCTAGACTCGGGTGCGGCGAAGAGTGTCAGCCCCAAGGCCCCGGCCGGCTGACCGGCAACCCCCACACTGCGGTGGGGTGCCCCGGGGATAAGCCAGGTGAGGGTGCGTCCGATCGACGGACCGTCACAAGCGCGGTTATTGGGCCCGGGAGGGCGCGGGGGACGGAGAACGTCGTGGCACAGCGGGCAGGCGGACAGCACGCCGGTTCGCGTCCGTCGTCGCTCATCGCTTCGCGTACGACGTCCGCCGCCCCGCTGCTCCGTGCCGGCCTCCGCCTGGTCGCCCGCCTCGACGTCGACCTGCTGCGGCGCGCCAGCTCCCTCTGTCGCTGAGCCGGTCGGCCGGCCGGGCGTCCCCGCCCGCCCCGGTCGGTCCGTCCGATTCCCTCGCCCACGAACCCGCGCGAGGAGGAGCGCCCAGCGGCCCGTCCTCCCGTGCGCCCTGCACCAGGAGAACGGATGTCCCCCCTTCCCGTGTCCCCGCCGCACGATCCCCACGATCCGTCGAGAACCGCGCCCGCCGGCCGCGAGTCCGAGTACCGGCGGCTGCACCACGCCCTCGACCGCTGCGCGGCCGGCGCCGGGAGCGTGATCGTGCTGCACGGTTCCGTCGGCAGCGGCCGCAGCGACCTGCTCTACGCCTTCACCGACACCGCCGCCGAGCGCGGCGTCCAGGTCCTGGTCGGCACCGGCTCGCCGCTGGAACGCGAATTCCCGCTCGGCCTGGCCCGGCAACTCCTCCAGGGCGCCGACCTCGCCCCCGAGGAGGCCGCCACCGCCGAGGCCCTGCTCGCCGAGGGCGCGGCCTCCGGCACCGTCCCCGCCCCCTCCGACCGCCCCGCCGGACGGCTCACCCAGCGCGTCCTGGAGGGCCTGTTCCGGCTGGTCCGGGGCCTGGCCGAACGCGCCCCCGTCCTGATCGCCGTCGACGACCGGCAGGACGCCGACCCGCAGTCCCTGGAGTTCCTGCTCTACCTGGTCCGCCGCACCCGCGGCACCGGCGTGCTCACCGTCCTCAGCTCGCGCGAGACCATGACCCCGGCCCACCCGCTGTTCGAGGTCGAACTCGCCCGCCAGCCGCACCACCAGCACATCCGGCTCGACCTGCTCGGCACCGAACTCGTCGCCGAGGTGCTGCGCACCCGCCTCGGCGCCGCGGCCGCCGAGCGGCACGCCGCCGAGGCGCACGCCCTCACCGGCGGCAACCCGCTGCTCGTGCACAGCCTCGTCGCCGACCAGGAACGGGCCGGCAGCCCCGGCACCCTGGTCGTCGGCGAGGGCTACCGGCGCGGCCTGATGCACTGCCTGCACCGGATCGACCCGCTCGCCCTGCACTACGCGCGCGGCGTCGCCGTGCTCGGCACCGGGGCCACCCCGGACCTGCTCGCCGAACTGCTGCTGCTCGCCCCCGACGCGCTGCCCCGGGCGCTCTACCTGCTGCACGCGGCCGGGCTGTTCCGCGACGGCGGCTTCCGCCACCCCACCGCCGCCGGGGACCTGCTCGCCGCGATGCGGCCGCTCGAACTCGCCGCCCTGCACCAGCGGGCCGGTCGGCTGCTGCGTGCCGCCGGCGCCACGGCGGCCACCGTCGACGGGCACGCCCGGGTGGCCGAGGGCCACCTGCGCAGCTCGCTCGGACCGGCGCCCGCCGCCGAGGCCGGGGACCCCGGCGCGGCGCTGCCGGAGTTCGGCGGGGGAGCCGGGGCGTGGGAGGTGCCCGGACCCGGGTCCGTGAAGGCGGAGGAGGCCGCCGCCGAGGACGAGGACGAGGTCGCGGAGGAGGTCGCGGAGGAGGGGGCCGGTGCCACCGGCGGCTTCGGACCGGTACCGGACCACGCGTTGCAGCTGCGGTCCGGCCGGGCGCCCGCCGGCCCCGCCGTCGAATGCGTCCCCACCCTGCCCGGCACCGTCACCGACGCCGACACCGCGCTGCGCCACGAACTCAAGCGCCTGCGCCACCACTTCTGGCACGGCCGGATCGACGAGGGCACCGCCGCCCTCGCCCGCTTCGAGGCCGTCCCCGGCCAGGCCGTGCACACCGAGCCCCTGCGCCACTGGCTCGCCTACTGGTACCCCGCGCTGCTCCCCAACCCCGCCCGCCGGACCGGCCCGCACGACGGCGCCACCGCCGACCGGGGCGACGGCATGCGGCTGCTCGCCGCCCTCCTCGCCGGCGCCGTGTCCCCCGAGGACGCCGTGGTCCACGCCGAACTCGTCCTGCGTGCCGGCCGCCTCGGCGGCGTGCGCACCGAATCCCTCACCGCCGCGCTCACCGTCCTGCTCTACGCCGACCGCGCCGACCGGGCCACCCACTGGTGCGCCCCGCTCGCCGAACGCGCCGGGGCCCGCTGCGGCGCCCACTGGAACGCCCTGCTGGCCGCACTGCGCGCCGAGGCGGCGCTGCGGCAGGGCGACCTGCGGAGCGCCGACGAGGCCGGCCGCGCCGCGTTCGCACACGTCCGGCCGGAGGCCTGGGGCGTGGCCGTGGGGCTGCCGCTGGCGACCATGGCGGCCGCCCGCACCGCGCTCGGCCTGCACCAGGACGCCGCGCACTTCCTGGAGCTGGCCACCCCCGCGGGCCTGGAGCACACCCCCGCGGGCCTGCACCACCGCTACGCGCTGGCCGGTCACCGGCTCGCCCTCGGCCGGGCCGAGCAGGCCCTCGCCGACTACCGTGCTTGCGGCGACACCATGGCCCGCTGGGGCGTGGACCACCTGCCGGCCATCGCGCCCTGGCGGCTCGGGGCGGCCCGCGCCCAGCTCGCCCTGGGCCGGCCGGGCAGCGCCGCCGCCCTCGCGGACCAGCAGCTCGCCCGGCTCGGGCCGGTCGGCCACCCGAGGATCCGCGGCCTGGCGCTGCGGATCCGGGCGGCGGCGGGCGGACCGGCGGAGCGCACGGAGCTGCTGGAACGCGCCGTCGGACTGCTGGAGGAGGCCGGTGCGGAGTCCGAACTGTCGGCGGCGCTGGGGGAGCTGAGCGAGGCCCACCAGCACGACGGCGACCCGGGCCGGGCCCGCCGGGCGGACCGCCGGGTGCGCCGGACCCCGGCGCTGGCCGTGGTGCCGGTCCGGCCGCCGGCGCAGGCGCCTTCGCCGGTGTCGTTGCTGCCGACGTCCCCGCTGCCGACGTCCCTGCTGCCGACGTCCCTGCTGTCGGTGCCCCCGCTGCCGGTGGCCGGACGGCCGCTCCCGGTCGCCGCTCCGGTCCCGGCGGGCACCGCCGGCGGGCTCTCCGAGGCCGAGGGCCGGGTCGCCGAGCTCGCCGCGCGCGGCCTGTCCAACCGGGACATCGCCCGCAAGCTCTACATCACCGTGTCGACCGTCGAGCAGCACCTCACCCGGGTCTACCGCAAGCTCGGCGCCCGCCGCCGGGTCGACCTCGCCCGCCTGCTCGGCCCGGTCCCGCCGGGCACCGCCGACGGAACCCCACCGCGCCCGGCCTTCCCCCGCCGGGCGGACCTGGTCGCCGGCTGAGGCCGGTACGGCCCGCACTCGCCCCGGACGCCCCGGACACCCCGCCGGGGATGTCCGGGGCGCCGTCATGAGCGTCGGCGCTCTGCGCCGAGGCGACGGGCCGCCTCCTGGGGTGCAGGGCGCCTCCCGGGCGCCCCGGTGGCCGCCCGGAACGGGAATTCGGCCGCTCCGACCCCTTGCTCCACCGGCAGCGAACCCCGCTCCCGGTGGCTCCCTCGCAAGCCACAAGGGAGCCACCGGAGAAGACCCACGAGCAGGAAGTCGGCGGTGTCGACTTCCTGCTCCGCTGCTCTTTGACCTCACCAGGAGGAACAGCCTCGGTAAGCGGTTGTCCTTTGCTCGGGCGGAGCGAGGGACAGCCTGAAGTGGGACGTCGTGGGGACCGACTTCCTGCTCCACCGTCGGCGTGACTCGCCTCCGGTGGCTCCCTTGCGAGCTGCAAGGGAGCCACAGGGGAAGGGCCCGGGAGTGGGAAGTCGGTGGCGTCGACTTCCTACTCCGGCTGATCCTCGACTTCGCCAGGAGGAAGGGCGCCTGTGTGCGGTTGCCCGTCTCTCGGGCCGAGCGAGGGGCAACCTGTGGTGGTCGGGTGGTGTGGAGTGGGAAGTCGGCCGGTCCGACTTCCTGTTGCACCGGCGGCGCGATTCGGCCCTGGTGGCTCCCTAGCGAGCTGCAAGGGAGCCACCAGGGAAGGGCCTGGGAGTGGGAAGTCGGCGGCACCGACTTCCCGCTCCGCTTGGCATTCGGCCTGAGTGGATTTCCCTCGCTCGGCCTGGGCGAGGGCGGGGGAGCCCCGCGTGAACAGCGATGTTCCGGAGGCCACTTGTCTGGCAAGCGGCCACCGGAGATTTGTGGCAGGACGCTCCCGCAGATACGGGCTGGAGACGAGCCGGCCAGCACTTTCCACTCTGTGCCCCGAGGACGGGGGGATTGCTCAAGGGCCCTCGCTGGAGCCCAGCGAGGGCCCTTGAGTGTTTCTGGTGGCTTCCCGTGGGTGCGAGGAGCCACCACCGGAAGGATCTTTGACGGTGTGCCCCGGGAGTGGGAAGTCGGCCGGTCCGACTTCCTGTTCCACTGGCGGCGCGATTCGGTCCTGGTGGCTCCCTTGCACTCAGCAAGGGAGCCACTGGGGAAAGGCCTGGGCTGGGGAAGCTGGCCCGCTCGACTTCCTATTGCTCCACCCCGGAGCTTCGGGGTGCTGCTCAACGGCCATCACCGTGTTCGGGTGGCTCCTTGCACGTTGCCGGACTGCTGCCGGTGGTGGCACCCACGGGCCGTGGTGACGGTGCGTCGGCCCGTCATGACGGAATACTGACGGCCCGTCGGCAAGGTGGGCGTCGAGGGGCGTCCGGAGGTGATTGCCGAGGTCGTCGGGGGTGTCATAGGGGTTCGACAGGGGTTGGCTAGGGGGCCGGTGGGCGGGGTGTCGCGGAACGCTGAGGTCCGTCACCGAGCTACCGGCCCTCAGGAGTGGAACCACCATGGCGCCCCTGGAACCCCTCGCCCCGTCCGCACCGCAGTCCGGCCCGCCGGAGGCGGTGGCCGTTGTCGGCGCCGCCTGCCGTCTGCCGGGTGCGGCGGACCCCGAGGCGTTCTGGCGGCTGCTCGACAGCGGCACCAGCAGCGTCGGCACCGTCCCGCCGGGCCGGTTCGCCGACGAGGCGCGGCCGCGTCTCGCCGCCGGCTGGCTCGACCAGGTCGACCGCTTCGACGCCGAGTTCTTCGGCCTCGCGGCCGGGGAGGCCGCCGCCGCCGACCCGCAGCAGCGGCTCGTCCTCGAACTCGCCTGGGAGGCCCTGGAGGACGCGGGCATCCTCCCCGCCGCCCTGGCCGGCCGCCGCGCCGGAGTCTTCGTCGGCGCGATCGCCGGCGACTGGAGCACCCTCACCACCGGGGCCGACGCGATCACCCGGCACAGCCTCACCGGCGTCAACCGGGGCCTGATCGCCAACCGCGTCTCCCACGCCCTCGATCTGCGCGGTCCCAGCCTCACCGTCGACTCCGCGCAGTCCTCCTCGCTGGTCGCCGTCCACCTCGCGCTGGAGAGCCTGCGCACGGGTGAGTCGGACGTCGCCCTGGTCGGCGGCGTCAACCTCAACCTCGCCCCGGAGTCCACCCTCACCGTCGAGCGGTTCGGCGCCCTGTCGCCCGAGGGCCGCTGCGCCACCTTCGACGCGGGTGCCGACGGCTACGCGCGCGGCGAGGGCGCGGTGCTGCTGGTGCTGAAGCCGCTCGCCCGCGCCGTCGCCGACGGCGACCCCGTGCACGCCGTGCTGCTCGGCAGCGCCGTCAACAGCGACGGCGGCACGGACGGGCTCACCGTGCCGAGCGCCGACGCCCAGGCGGCCGTGATCCGCGCCGCCGCCCGGCGCGCGGACGTCGCCCCCGCCCTGGTGCAGTACGTCGAACTGCACGGGACCGGCACCCGGGTCGGCGACCCGGTCGAGGCCGCCGGCCTCGGTGCCGCCCTGGGCGCGGGGCGCCCGGCGGACCGGCCGCTGCTGGTCGGCTCCGCGAAGACCAATGTGGGCCACCTGGAGGGCGCGGCGGGCCTGGTCGGCCTGCTGAAGACGGTGCTGGCGGTGCGCCACCGCCGGCTGCCCGCCAGCCTCAACTTCTCCACCCCGAACCCGGACATCGACTTCGACGGGCTCGGCCTGGCGGTCCGCACCGGGTCCGGTCCGTGGCCGGACCCGGAGGGGCGGCTGATCGCCGGGGTCAGCTCCTTCGGCGTGGGCGGCACCAACGCCCATGTGCTGGTCGCCGACGCCCCGGAGACGGCCCCGGCCGTGATCGGCGAGGGCGACGGCGGGGAGACGGAGCCCGCGCCCTGGCCGGCGTTGTGGCCGCTGTCCGCCCGGACCCCGGCCGGGCTGCGCGAACAGGCCGCCCGGCTCCGGGGGTTCGCGGAGCAGCGGAAGGACCTCGCGCCGGCCGACCTCGGTCGGGCGCTGGCGACCACCAGGACCGCCTTCGAGTACCGGGCCGCCGTCACCGGCACCGACCGTTCCGAGCTGCTCGCCGGTCTGGACGCCCTCGCCGAGGGCGGCCAACTGCCGGGCCTGGTGCAGGGCCGGGCGGCTCCCGCGGGCGGAGCGGGCACCGTGCTGGTCTTCCCTGGCCAGGGTGCCCAGTGGGACGCCATGGCGCGTGAACTGCTCGACACCGCACCGGTGTTCGCGGCGAAGATCGAGGAGACCGGGAAGGCTCTGGCCCCGCACGTGGACTGGTCGCTGGACGCGGTGCTGCGCGGTCGGCCGGGAGCGCCCGGCCTGGACCGGGTCGATGTCGTCCAGCCCGCCCTGTTCGCCGTCATGGTGTCCCTGGCCGCGCTCTGGGAGGCGGCGGGTGTGCGGCCCGACGCGGTGATCGGCCACTCCCAGGGCGAGATCGCCGCCGCCCATGTGGCGGGCGCGCTCTCGCTGGAGGACGCGGCGGCCGTGGTCGCCCTGCGCTCGCGGGCGATCGCCGGGCTCGGCCTGACCGGCCGGGGCGCGATGGCCGCCGTCCCGCTGCCCGTCGCCGAGGTCGAGGCCGCGATCGCCGCCGCGCCGGACCCGGCGCTGCTCGGCGTCGCCGCCGTCAACGGCCCCACCTCCACCGTGGTTTCGGGCGAGCGGGAGGCCGTCGAGGCCCTGGTCGAGTCGTACCGCGCGGCCGAGGTGCGGGCCAAGCTCGTCCCCGTCGACTACGCCTCCCACTCCGCCCAGATGGAGCCGCTGCGCGACTCCCTGCCCGAGCTGCTGGCGGGGATCCGCCCGCGCACCGGCACCGTCGCCTTCTACTCGACCCTCACCGGCGGCCTCCTCGACACCGCCGGTCTGGACGGCGGCTACTGGTTCCGCAACCTGCGCGGCACCGTCCGGCTGGACCGGGCGGTGCGGGCCGCCCTGGCCGACGGTCACCGGAGCTTCGTCGAGAGCAGCCCGCACCCCGTACTCACCCTCGGCCTGGGCGAGTTGGCGGACGGCGCGGCGGCGGTCACGGGCACGCTGCGGCGCGACCACGGCGGCCTCGACCAGTTCGGCGGCGCCGTCGCCGAGCTGTTCGTGCGCGGCGGCGCGGTCGACTGGCGCGCCTGGTCCGGGCCGGGGCAGCGGCTCACCGGTCTGCCGACGTACGCGTTCCAGCGCCGTCGGCTCTGGCTGCCGGACGGCGGACCGGTCGCGCCGGCGACCGGGTCGGGCCGCGCGGAGGTCCAGGGGCCGGCGGTCGCGACGGAGGTCCGGGGGACGGCCGACGCCCCGGAGGCTCCCGTCCTGGACGAGGCGGCCGCCCTGGCCGCCGTCCGCGCGGGCGCGGCGATCGTGCTCGGCGAGTCCGGCGGCGCGGAGGCCGTGGACCCGGACCGCACCTTCAAGGACCTCGGCTTCGACTCGGTCGCCTCGGTCGAGTTCCGCGACCGCCTCGCGGGCTCCCTCGGCCGCGCCCTGCCGACCAGCCTGGTGTACGACCGGCCGACGCCGCGCGCCGTCGCGGCCTTCCTCGCCGAGCGGCCGGACGCCGCCGGTACCGTCGGTGCCGCATCCGCGGCCGCGCACCCCACCGACGGTCCGGCAGCGGCGGACGACCCGATCGCCGTGGTCGCCCTCAGCGGCCGCTGGCCGGGCGGCGCCGACACCCCCGAGCAGCTGTGGGAGCTGCTCCGCGACGGCCGGGACGCCATCGGCCCGTTCCCGGAGAACCGGGGCTGGGACCTCGACGCCCTGTTCGACCCGGACGGCGAGCGCCCCGGCACCTCCTACACCCGCCAGGGCGGATTCCTGTACGACGCCGACGAGTTCGACGGCGCCTTCTTCGGCCTCCCGCCGCGCGAGGCCGCCGCGACCGACCCCCAGCAGCGGCTGCTGCTGGAGTCCGCCTGGGAGCTGACCGAGCGGGCCGGCATCGTCCCGGCCGCCCTGCGCGGCACCCGCACCGGCGTGTTCGTCGGCGTCATGCCGCAGGACTACGGGCCGCGCCTGCACGAGACGCCCGCCGGGTACGAGGGGCACGCCCTCACCGGCACCCTGACCTCCGTCGCCTCCGGCCGGCTCGCCTACGCGCTCGGGCTGGAGGGGCCCGCCATCACCATCGACACGGCCTGCTCCTCCTCGCTGGTCGCGATCCACCTGGCCGCGCAGGCGCTGCGCGCGGGGGAGTGCGACCTCGCCCTCGCGGGCGGTGCCACGGTGATGTCCTCGCCCGGCATGTTCACCGAGTTCAGCCGCCAGCGCGGCCTGGCGCCGGACGGCCGCTGCAAGCCCTTCGCGGCCGCCGCCGACGGGACCGCCTGGGCCGAGGGCGTCGGGCTGGTGCTGCTGGAGCGGCTCTCCGCGGCCCGCCGCAACGGGCACCGGGTGCTGGCGCTGGTGCGCGGCAGCGCCGTGAACCAGGACGGCGCCTCCAACGGGCTGACCGCCCCCAACGGCCCGGCCCAGGAGCGGGTCATCCGCCAGGCGCTCGCCTCGGCCGGGCTCACCCCGGCCGACGTGGACGCGGTGGAGGCGCACGGCACCGGCACCGCGCTCGGCGACCCGATCGAGGCCCGCGCGCTGCTCGCCACCTACGGGCAGCGGGGTCCGGGCGAACCGCCGGTCCTGCTGGGCTCGTCGAAGTCCAACCTCGGGCACACCCAGGCCGCCGCCGGGGTCACCGGGGTGATCAAGCTGGTGCAGGCGCTGCGGCACGGCGAACTGCCGGGCACGCTGCACCTGGACGCGCCCTCGCCGCACGTCGACTGGTCGGCGGGCAGCGTGGAACTGCTCGACGGCACGCGCGCCTGGCCCGCCACGGGCCGGCCGCGCCGGGCGGCGGTGTCCTCGTTCGGGATCAGCGGCACCAACGCGCACCTGATCCTGGAGGCCGCGCCGGAGGAGCCCGAGCCTTCCGGGGAGCCCGAGCCTTCCGAGGAGCCCGACCTTTCCGAGGAGCAGACGGCGCCGTCCGACGCCCCACTGCTGCTGTCGGCCCGGACACCCGCCGCCCTGCGGGCCCAGGCCGCCCGGCTGCTGGACGCCGTCGCGCCCGACGCCCCCGGCGTGGCGCGGGCCCTGGCCACCGGCCGCACCCACTTCGCGCACCGCGCCGCCGTCCTGGGCGGCGGGGCCGAGGCCCGTACCGAGGCCCTGCGGGCGCTGGCCGAGGGTGCCGAGGCCGCGCCCGGCCTGTTCCGGGCCGAGGCCGCCCGCCCGTCCGGACCGGCCTTCCTCTACTCCGGCCAGGGCAGCCAGCGGCCGGGCGCCGGCCGCGAACTGTACGCCGCGGAGCCGGTGTTCCGGGCCGCCGTGGACGAGATCGCGGAGCTGTTCGCCCCGCACCTGGCCACCCCGCTGACCGAGGTACTGTTCGCCGAGCCCGGCGCCGCGTCGGCCGCCCTGCTGGACACCACCGCCTACACCCAGCCCGCCCTGTTCACCCTGCACGTCGCCCTGCACCGGCTCGCGGTCGAGACGTACGGCCTGCGCCCGGAGCGGCTGATCGGCCACTCGATCGGCGAGTTGAGCGCCGCGCACCTGGCCGGTGTGCTCACCCTGCCCGACGCGGTGGCGCTGGTCGCCGCGCGCGGCCGGCTGATGGAGGCGCTGCCCGCGAACGGCGCGATGGCCGCGATCGGGGCCACCGAGGCCGAGGTCGCGCCCGAACTGGCCCCGCTCGCCGACCGGGTGGCGCTCGCCGCCGTCAACGGCCCGTCCTCCGTGGTCCTTTCCGGCGACGAGACCGAGGTCCGCCGGCTGGCCGAGGAGTGGCGGGCGCGCGGACGGCGGACCAAGCTGCTGACGGTCGGCCGGGCGTTCCACTCGCCGCACATGGACGCGGTGCTGGACGAGTTCCGCGCGGTCGCGGAGCGGCTCGACTACCGGGAGCCGCACACCCCCGTGGTCTCCAACCTGCACGGCGGCCTCGCCCCGGCCGGGGAGCTGACCGACCCCGGGTACTGGGTGCGGCACATCCGGGAGGTGGTCCGCTTCCACGACGGCGTGCGCACTCTGAACGGCCTCGGCACCACCGCTTACCTGGAACTCGGCCCCGGCCCCGTGCTGACCGCCCTCGCCGAGGAGACGCTCGCCGACGCCGACACGGCCCGCCCCGCCCCGCCCGCGCGGGTCGTCGCCGCGCTGCTGCGTGCCGACCGGCCGGAACGGGCGACCGTCGCCGAGGCGCTGGCCCGGCTGCACGTGCACGGGGTGCCGGTCGACTGGGCCGCCGCCCTGCCGGCCACCCCCGGGGCCGACCGCCCCGAGCTGCCCACCTACCCCTTCGAGCGCCGCCGCCACTGGCTGGACACCCCGGCCGGACACGCCGCCGACGCCCCCGGCGGCCTCGCCCCGACCGGCCACCCGCTGCTCTCCGGCGTCACCGAACTCCCCGACGGCGAGGGCTGGTTGTTCACCGGCCGGCTCTCCCTGCGGACCCACCCGTGGCTGGCCGACCACACCGTGGCCGGGACCGTCCTGCTGCCGGGCACCGCCTTCCTGGAGCTGGCCGTGTCGGCCGCGCTGCGGGCCGGTGCCGCCCGGGTGGAGACCCTGGACCTGGCCGCGCCGCTGGCCCTGCCGACGGCCGCCCGGGCCGGGGTGCGGCTCCAGGTGCTGCTGGGCGCCGCCGACGAGGAGGGGAGCCGCCCGCTGCGGATCCGCTCCCAGCCCGAGGCCGGGGACACCGGGGACGCCGACTGGACCACCCACGCCACCGGAGCCGTCGCCCTCGCGCCGGTCGAGCCCGCCGAGCCCACCGGCCTCGCCGTACCGCCGTCCGCCGTGCCGCTGGACCTCGCCGACGCCTACGACCGCCTCGCCGAGCGCGGCTACCACTACGGCCCCGCCTTCCGCGGCCTCACCTCGACCGCCGTCGACGGCGAGCGGCGCTACGCCGAGGTCACCGCTCCGCCGGTGCTGCCGTCCGCCGAGGCCGAGGCGTACGCCCTCCACCCGGCGCTGCTGGACGCGGTGCTGCACGCCGTCGTCCTGGACGCCGACCGGACGGTGCTGCCGTTCTCCTGGCGGGACGTCACCGTGCACCGCGTCGGCACCGGGACCGGCGCCCTGCGGGCCCGGATCACCCCGGCCGGGCCCGACACCGTCGCCCTGGAGCTGACCGACCCGGCCGGGCTGCCGGTCGCCACCGTCGGCGCGCTGACCCTGCGCGCCCCGGCGGCCGCCGGCCCGGACTCGCTGTACCGGCTGGACTGGCTCCCGCTCACCGCCGTCGACGCGCCGCCCGTCGACTGGGCCCTGCTGGCCGACCCGGCCGAAACCGTGGACCCGGCCGCAGCCGCCGACCCCGTCGAGGGACAGCCGGTGGTCGCCTCCCTCGCCGAGGCCGCCCCCGGGCAGAGCGTGCTGGCCCCCGTCCGCACCGCCGAGCAGGCGCTCGCCCTGCTGCACGGCTGGCTGGACGCCGCGCACACCGGCACCCTCGCGCTGCTCACCGAGCACGCCGTCGCCACCCACCCCGGCGAGGACGTCCCCGAACCGGCCGCCGGCGCCGTCTGGGGCCTGGTCCGCACCGCCCAGGCCGAACACCCCGACCGCTTCGTCCTGCTGGACACCGACACCACCCCCGCGAGCCGCGCCGCCCTCGGCGGGGCCCTCGCCGCCGCACAGCGCACCACCGCCGACGGCGAACCCCAACTGGCCCTGCGGGCAGGGGAGATCCTCGTCCCCAGGCTCGCCCGCTCCCGCCCGGGCGACCACCTCGACCCCGGTGCCGTCGCGCCCGGCACCGCCGACACCTGGCGGCTGGACACCGCCACCCCCGGAAGCCTGGACTCGCTCGCCCTGCTGCCCGCCCCCGAGGCCCGCCGGCCGCTCGCCGCCGGGGAGGTCCGGATCGCCCTGCGCGCCGCCGGCCTCAACTTCCGGGACGTACTGATCACCCTCGGCCTCTACCCGGGCGGCGCCCGGATCGGCGCCGAAGGCGCGGGCACCGTCCTGGAGACCGGCCCCGGCGTCACCGGACTGCGACCCGGCGACCGGGTGATGGGCCTGGTGCAGGGCACCCTCGGCCCGGTCGCCGTCACCGACCACCGGCTGCTCCTCCCCGTCCCCGACGGCTGGAGCTGGGCCGAGGCCGCCACCGCCCCGGTCGCCTTCCTCACCGCCTACCACGGCCTCTACGACCTCGCCCGGCTGCGGTCCGGCGAATCCGTCCTGATCCACGCCGCGACCGGCGGCGTCGGCCAGGCGGCCGTCCAACTCGCCCAGCACGGCGGCTCGGTGGTGCTCGCCACGGCCGGCCCCGGCAAGTGGGGCGTGCTGCGCGGGCTCGGCCTGGTCGGCGACCGGGTCGCCTCCAGCCGCACCCTCGACTTCGAGCCGGCCTTCCGCGCCGCCACCGGCGGCCGGGGCGTCGACGTCGTCCTCAACGCGCTGGCCCACGAGTTCACCGACGCCTCGCTGCGCCTGCTCGCCCCCGGCGGCCGGTTCGTCGAGATGGGCAAGACCGACCCGCGCGACCCGGCCACCGTCGCCGCCGACCACGGCGGCGCCGCCTACCTGGCCTTCGACCTGTTCGACGTCGACCCCGACCGGATCGCCGAGATCCTCGCCGAACTCGCCGGACTCTTCGCGAAGGGCGCCCTGCGCCCGCTGCCGGTCCACGCCCAGGACGTCCGGCAGGCCCCGCAGGCGGTACGCCGACTCAGCCAGGCCCGGCACACCGGCAAGCTCGCGCTGACCCTGCCCGCCCCGCTCGACTCCGAGGGCACCGTCCTGGTCACCGGTGGCACCGGCGCCCTCGGCCGGCTGGTCGCCCGCCGCCTGGTCGACCGGCACGGCGTGCGGCACCTGCTGCTCGCCGGCCGCAAGGGACCGCAGGCCCCGGGCATCGCCGAACTCGTCGCCGAACTGGCGGAGTCGGGCGCCGAGGTGACCGTGCGGGCCGCCGACGTCGGCGACCGGGACGCCGTCGCGGCGCTGCTCGCGACCGTCCCCGCCGAGCGGCCGCTGACCGCCGTCGTGCACACCGCCGGAGTCCTGGACGACGCCGTGCTCGGCTCGCTCACCGCCGAGCGGCTGCGCACCGTCGGCCGGCCCAAGGCCGACGGCGCCCGGCACCTGCACGAACTGACCCGGTCCCAGGACCTGGCCGCGTTCGTCCTGTTCTCCTCCGCCGTCGGCCTGCTGGGCAATCCCGGCCAGGCCAACTACGGCGCCGCCAACGCCGAGTTGGACGCGCTGGCGCAGCACCGGCGGGTGCGCGGCCTGCCCGCCGTCTCGCTCGCCTGGGGCCACTGGGCGCAGGCCGAGGGCGGCATGGCGGCGGGCCTCAGTGCCGCCGAGCGGGAGCGCCTCGGCGCGACCGGTCTGGCGCCGATGACCGACGAGCAGGCACTCGCACTGTTCGACGCCGCGCTCGGCACCCCGACCGCCGCCCCCGGCGCCCCGACCTCCGCCCCCGGCACCGCCGGGGTCCCGGACGCCGCCCTGGTGGCCGCCAGGCTCGACCCGGCCGCCGTCCCCGCCGACCGGCTGGCGCCGGTGCTGCGCGGACTCGCCCGGCACCGGGCCCGCCCGGCCGCCCGGGGCGGCGCCGACGGCCCGGCCGCGCTGCTGGCCCGACTGGCCGGGCAGCCGGCCGCCGAGCAGGAACGGCAGCTGCTGGCGCTGGTCCTGGCCACCGCCGCGGCCGTCCTCGGTCACCCGGACGCGACCGCGATCCGACCGGAACTCGGCTTCATGGACAGCGAGTTCGACTCCCTCGGGGTGATCGAGCTGCGGAACCGGGTGAACACCGCGACCGGGCTGCGACTGCCCACCACCGCCCTCTTCGACCACCCCACCCCGACCGCCCTCGCCGTCCATCTGCGCGAGCGGCTCGCCCCGCCGCCGGCCGCCCCGGTCGGAGCGGCAGAAACCGCCGAACCCGCCGACGCGGCAACCGAGTTCGACCGGCTGGAGCGCGCCCTGAGTGCCCTCGCCGCCGACCCGGCCGCCCGGTCCGAGGCCGTCGACCGGCTCACCGCCCTGCTCGCCGGCCTGACCGGCCCGCCCGCCCCCGAGGGCGACGGCGACGGAGGGGACGGCGACCTCGCCACCCGCATCACCGACGTCAGCGACGACGACATCTTCGACTTCATCGACAACGAGCTCGGCATTTCCTGAGAGAGGCACCGCAGACATGAGCACCAACGAGCAGAAGCTGCGCGACTACCTCAACAAGGTTGCCGCCGAGCTGCACCAGACCCGCCGCCGCCTGCGCGACGCGGAGGCCCGGGCCGCCGTCACCGACCCCGCCGCCGACGGCGGGACCGGGGCGGAGGAGCCGATCGCCATCGTCGGCATGGCCTGCCGCTTCCCCGGCGGCGCCGACACCCCCGACGAGCTGTGGCGGCTGGTCACCGAGGAGCGCGACGTCGTCGGCCCCTTCCCCACCGACCGGGGCTGGGACCTCGACCACCTCTACGACCCCGACCCCGACCGGGCCGGCCGCAGCTACGCCCGCGAGGGCGGATTCCTCTACGACGCGGGCGAGTTCGACGCCGACTTCTTCGGCATCTCGCCCCGCGAGGCGCTCGCCGCCGAGCCCCAGCAGCGCCTGCTCCTGGAGACCGCCTGGCAGGCCCTGGAGGACGCCGCGATCGACCCGGCGGCCCTGCGCGGCACCCGCACCGGCGTGTTCGCGGGCGTCATCGCCCAGGAGTACGGGCCGAGCATGCACCACCTGCCGGCCGAGCAGACCGACGGCTACGTGCTCACCGGCACCACCACCTCCGTCGCCTCCGGCCGGATCGCCTACACCCTCGGCCTGGAGGGCCCGGCCGTCACCGTCGACACCGCCTGCTCCTCCTCGCTGGTCGCGCTCCACCTCGCCGCCCGCTCGCTGCGCTCCGGCGAGAGCTCGCTCGCCCTGGCCGGCGGCGCCACCGTGCTCGCCGCGCCGGGTATGTTCATCGAGTTCAGCCGCCAGCGCGGACTGGCCGCCGACGGCCGCTGCAAGCCCTTCGCCGCCGCCGCCGACGGCACCGGCTGGGGCGAGGGCGCCGGTCTGCTGGTCCTGGAGCGGCTCTCCGACGCCCGCCGCAACGGCCACCGGGTGCTCGCCCTGCTGCGCGGCTCCGCCGTCAACCAGGACGGCCGCTCCAGCCAGCTCACCGCCCCCAGCGGCACCTCCCAGCAGCGGGTGATCCGGGCGGCGCTCGACTCCGCCGGGCTCACCGCCGCGGACGTGGACGTGGTCGAGGCACACGGCACCGGCACCCGGCTGGGCGACCCGATCGAGGCGCAGGCGCTGATCGCGACCTACGGTGCGGGCCGGGCCGAGGGTGCGTCGCCGCTGTGGCTGGGTTCGGTGAAGTCGAACATCGGTCACACCCAGGCCGCGGCGGGTGTGGCGGGTGTGATCAAGTCGGTGCTGGCGATCCGGCACGGGGTGCTGCCGCGCACGCTGCACGTGGACGAGCCGTCACCGCACGTGGACTGGTCGGCGGGCACGGTGGAGCTGCTGACCGAGCAGCGGGAGTGGCCGGCGTTGGAGCGTCCGCGCCGTGCGGCGGTGTCCGCGTTCGGTGTCTCCGGCACCAACGCCCACGTCATCGTCGAGCAGGCCCCGGCGGAGGAGACCGTACAGGTCGAAGCCGCCCCCGCCCCCGCCGTCCTCCCGTACGTGCTCTCCGCCCGCACCCCCGAGGCGCTCACCGCCCACGCCGCCCGGATCGCCGACCGGCTGCCCGGCACCCGGCCCGTCGACGCCGCGTTCACCCTGGCCACCGGCCGGGCCGCGCTCGACGAGCGCGCCGTCGTCGTCGCCCCGGCCGCCGACGCCGCCGAGGCCCTGCGCACCCTCGACGGCCCCGGTGTCGTCCGCGGCCGGGCCGCCACCCCCGGCCGGACCGTCTTCGTCTTCCCCGGCCAGGGCTCCCAGTGGGCCGGCATGGCCGCCGGACTGCTCGACACCGAACCCGCCTTCGCCGCCGCCCTCACCCGCTGCGCCGAGGCCCTCGCCCCGCACACCGACTGGTCCCTGCTCGACGTCGTCCGCGGCGCCGCCGACGGCCCCGACCCGGACCGGGTGGACGTCGTCCAGCCGGTGCTGTGGGCGGTGATGGTCTCGCTCGCCGAACTCTGGCAGACCTACGGCGTCCGCCCGGACGCCGTCGTCGGCCACAGCCAGGGCGAGGTCGCCGCCGCGTACGTCGCGGGCGGCCTCGACCTCGCCGACGCGGCCCGGATCGTCGCCCTGCGGGCCAAGCTGCTCGCCCGGATCTCCCACCGCGGCGGCATGGTCTCCGTGCCGCGCCCGCTGGCCGAGGTCGAACGGCGGATCACCGCCTGGCCCGGCCGGCTCTCCATCGGCGTCGTCAACGGCCCGCAGGCCACCGTCGTCTCCGGCGACCTCGACGCGCTCGCCGAACTCACCGCCGCCTACACCGCCGAGGGCGTCACCACCCGACCGGTCAACATCGACTACGCCTCGCACTCCACCCAGACCGAGGCACTGCGCGAGGAACTCCTCGCCCTGCTCGCCGACCTGCGCCCGCGCACCGGCACCGTGCCACTGCTGTCCACCGTCACCGGGGAGTGGCAGGACACCGGCGCCCTGGACGCCGGCTACTGGTACCGCAACCTGCGCCACACCGTCCGCTTCGAGCAGGCCACCCGTCGCCTCGCCGAGACCGGGCACACCGTGTTCGTCGAGGTCTCCCCGCACCCGGTGCTCACCGGCGCGATCGAGGACACCCTCGACGCCGTGGGCCCGGCCGCCACCGCCTCCGCCGTCGTCACCGGCTCGCTGCGGCGCGGGCAGGGCGGCCGCGAGCGCTGGCTCACCTCCGTGGCCGAGCTGTCCGTGCGCGGCGTGGCCGTCGACTGGACGGCGGCCTTCGCCGACGCCCGGCCCGCGCACGCCGAACTGCCCGGCTACCCGTTCCAGCGGCAGCGCTACTGGCTGGACGCCAGCCGCTCCCCGGAGCTGACCGCCGCCCCCGGCGGGCCCGCCGGGGACAGCCTGTTCTGGGACCTGGTCGGCGAGCGGGACGCGGGCCGCCTCGGCGAGGCGATCGGGGTCGACGGCGACCGGCTGGTCCCCGTACTGCCCGCGCTCGCCTCCTGGTGGGACCGGCGCCGTGCCGCGACCGCCGCCGACGGCTGGCGGCACCGAGTCGTCTGGCGGCCCGTCGCCACCCCGACGGCGGCCGCGACCGCCGCCGAGGGCCGCTGGCTGCTCGTCCTCCCGGAGGGTCCCGAAGCAGCCGATCACTCTTGGGCCGGTGCGCTCACCGAGGCCCTCACCGCCCACGGCGCCACCGTCCGGCCGCTCACCGCCGGCGTCGACCGGCCCGCGCTGGCCGCCGAACTGGCCCGGCTCACCACCGAGGACGGCCCGCTCACCGGCGTCGTCTCCCTGCTCGGCCTGCGCCCCGGCGCCCACCCCGAGCACCCCGAACTCCCCTGGGCGCACGCCGCCCAGGTCGCCCTGGCCCAGGCCCTGGACGACGCGGCCGCGCCCGCCCCCGTCTGGTACCTCACCCGGGGCGCCGTCAGCACCGGGCCCGCCGACTCCGCGACCGACCCCGTCACCGCCCCCGAGCACGCCCTGACCTGGGGCTTCGGTGCGATCCTGGCCGCCGAGCAGCCCGCCCTCCACGGCGGCCTGATCGACCTGCCCGCCGAGCCCGACCGGCGCACCTGGCAGCAGGCCGCCGCCCTGATCGCCGACCGCTCGCCCGACCGGGAGACCGAACTCGCGCTGCGCCCGGCCGGCGCCTTCGCCCGCCGCCTGGCCCCCGCCGCGCCGTCCGCCCCGGCGGACCGGCCCTGGGAGCCGCGCGGCACCACCCTCATCACCGGCGGCACCGGCGCGCTCGGCGGCCATGTCGCCCGCTGGCTGGCCGCGCGCGGCGCCGAGCACCTGCTGCTGGTCGGCCGGCGCGGGGCCGACGCCCCCGGGGCCGCCGTGCTGGAGGCCGAACTCGCCGCCCTCGGCACCCGGGTGACCTTCGCCGCGGCCGACGTCGCCGACCGCGAGCAGCTCACCGCCGTCCTCGCCGGGATCCCCGCCGAACTGCCGCTGGGCGCGGTCGTCCACACCGCCGCCGCCCTGCACGACGGACTGCTCCCCACCCTCGGCGCCGACCGGCTCGCCGCCGCGCTGCGCGCCAAGGCGGGCGCCGCCCGGCTGCTGCACGAGCTCACCGCGGAGCTGCCGCTGACCGCGTTCGTCCTGTTCTCCTCGCTCGCGGGCGTCGCCGGCATCCCCGGCCAGGCCAACTACGCCCCCGGCAACGCCTACTTGGACGCCCTCGCCGCCGAGCGCCGGGCCGCCGGACTGCCCGCCACCTCGATCGCCTGGGGCCACTGGGCGGGCGCGGGCATCGCCGCCGACGGCGCCGAGCGGCAGTTGCTCCGGCACGGGCTCGCCTCGCTGCCGCCCGCGCAGGCCGTCGAACTGCTCGGCGCCGCGCTGGACCAGGGCGACAGCCACCTGGTCGTCGCCGACGTCGACTGGGCCGCACTGTTCCGGGGCCGGGACCAGCGCCTGGTGGTCGAACTGCTGCCCCGCGAGAGCGCCGGCCCGGCCCGGCAGGACGGCGGGGGCACCGCCACCGAGGCCGACCTCGTCGCCCGACTCGGCGCGCTGCCCGCCGCCGAGCGCCGCCGCAGCCTGCTCGGCGTCGTCCGGGCCGAGGCCGCGGCCGTGCAGCGGCACCGCTCGGCGGACGCCGTCGACCCGGCCAGGGCCTTCCAGCAGCAGGGCTTCGACTCGCTGACCGCCGTCGAGTTCCGCAACCGCCTCGGCGCGGTCACCGGCCGCCGACTGCCCGCGACCGCCGTCTTCGACCACCCCACGCCCGCCGCGCTCGCGGACTGGCTGGCGGACGAGCTGTGGGGCGCGGCCGACGCCGACCCGCAGACCGACCGGACGGCCGCCCCGGCCGTCGACACCGATCCGATCGTCATCGTCGGCATGGCCTGCCGCTACCCCGGCGGCGTCGCCTCGCCCGAGGACCTCTGGCGGCTGGTGGCCGACGGCGTGGACGCGCTCACCGAGTTCCCGGCCGACCGCGGCTGGGACCTCGACGCCCTGTACTCGCCCGACGACCGCGACCGGCCCGGCACCTCCTACTCCCGGCACGGCGGATTCCTCGACGGCATCGGCGAGTTCGACGCCGAGTTCTTCGGCATCCCGCCGCGCGAGGCCCCCGCGATCGACCCCCAGCAGCGGCTGCTGCTGGAGACCACCTGGGAGCTCTTCGAGCGGGCCGGCCTCGACCCGACCGCCCTGCGCGGCAGCCGGACCGGCGTCTTCGCGGGCATCTCCGGCCGCGACTACGCGAGCGGCGCCCAGCAGGTCCCGGCGGAGCTGGAGGCCTACCTCGGCATCGGCAACGCGGGCAGCGTCGCCTCGGGCCGGATCTCCTACACCTTCGGTTTCGAGGGCCCGGCGGTCACCGTGGACACCGCCTGCTCCTCCTCGCTGGTGGCGCTGCACCTGGCCGCGCAGTCGCTGCGCTCCGGCGAGTCGGACCTCGCCGTCGCCGGCGGCGTGCTGCTGATGACCACCCCGACCACCTTCGTCGAGTTCTCCCGCCAGCGCGCGATGTCGCCCGACGGGCGCTGCAAGGCGTTCGCGGCGGGTGCCGACGGGACGGGCTGGGCGGAGGGCGTGGGCCTGCTGCTGGTCGAGCGTCTTTCGGACGCGCGCCGCAACGGCCACGAGGTGCTGGCGGTGCTGCGCGGCAGCGCGGTCAACCAGGACGGCGCCTCCAACGGCCTCACCGCGCCCAGCGGTCCTTCGCAGCAGCGGGTGATCCGGGCCGCGCTGGCCAACGCGGGCCTGGCGCCCGACGAGGTCGACGTGGTCGAGGCCCACGGCACCGGCACCACCCTCGGCGACCCGATCGAGGCGCAGGCGCTGATCGCGACCTACGGGCAGCAGCGTTCGCCCGAACAGCCGTTGTGGCTGGGTTCGGTGAAGTCGAACATCGGTCACACCCAGGCCGCGGCGGGTGTGGCGGGTGTGATCAAGTCGGTGCTGGCGATCCGGCACGGGGTGCTGCCGCGCACGCTGCACGTGGACGAGCCGTCGCCGCACGTGGACTGGTCGGCGGGCACGGTGGAGCTGCTGACCGAGCAGCGCGAGTGGCCGGCGCTGGAGCGTCCGCGCCGCGCGGCGGTGTCCGCGTTCGGTGTCTCCGGCACCAACGCCCACGTCATCGTCGAGCAGGCGCCAGCGGAGGAGTCCGCGCCGGTGGAGGCGGCCGGGCCGACGGTGGACGGTGCGCTGCTGCCGTTCGTGGTGTCGGCGCGTTCGCCCGAGGCGCTGCGCGAACAAGGCGCGCGGGTGGCCGAGTTGGCCCTCACCGCCGATCCGGCGGACCTCGCCCAGTCGCTGGCCGTGGGCCGGGCGGCGTTGGAGGAGCGGGCGGTGGTGCTGGGGGATCCGGCGGCGCTGCGTGACCCGGAGGGCGCGGATGTGGTGCGCGGGGTGGCGGGTTCGGGCGGTCTGGCGTTCCTGTTCTCCGGGCAGGGTTCCCAGCGGGTCGGTATGGGGCGTGAGTTGTACGCTTCCCAGCCGGTGTTCGCCGAGGCTTTCGATGCTGTGGCGGGGGCGTTGGGGCTGCCGTTGGCGGAGGTGATCGTCTCGGGGGAGGGGTTGGACGAGACGGGTTGGACGCAGCCGGCGTTGTTCGCGGTGGAGGTGGCGCTGTTCCGTCTCTTCGAGTCGTGGGGTGTGCGGCCGGACTTCGTGGCCGGTCACTCGATCGGTGAGTTGGCGGCGGCGCATGTGGCGGGGGTGCTGTCGCTGGAGGACGCGGCGGTGCTGGTCGGTGCGCGGGCGCGGTTGATGCAGGCGCTGCCGGGTGGCGGGGCGATGGTGGCGCTGGAGGCGACGGAGGAGGAGGTCCGGGCCGTCCTGGCCGACGGTGTGGACATCGCGGCCGTCAACGGGCCCCGTTCGGTGGTGGTTTCGGGTGACGAGGCCGCCGTGGAGAGCATCAGGGAGCACTTCTCGGACCGCCGGACCCGCCGCCTGCGGGTCAGCCACGCGTTCCACTCGGCCCACATGGACGGCATGCTGGACGAGTTCCTGGCCGTCGCGCAGACCCTGACCTTCCGGCACCCCGGGATCCCGGTGATCTCCAACCTCACCGGCCAGGTGGCGAGTTCGGAGGAGATCACCGACCCCGAGTACTGGGTGCGGCAGGTCCGCGGGGCCGTGCGCTTCGCCGACGTGGTCACCACCCTGGCCGCGGAGGGCGCGACGACCTTCGTCGAGCTCGGTCCCGACGGCACCCTCACGGGCCTCGTCGGCGCCACGCTGGACGAGGCCGTCACCGCCGTCCCGGTCCTGCGCCGGGAGCGGCCCGAGCAGCGGACGGCCCTGACGGCGCTCGCCCGGATCCACGTCCAGGGCCACCACGTCGACTGGACCGCCCTGTTCGGCGGCGGGCACCGCCCGAGGCTCGCCCTGCCGACCTATCCGTTCCAGCGCCGCCGCTACTGGCTGGAGCCCGCCACCCGGACCGCCGCCGACGCGCGCGGACTCGGCCTGGCGGCCGTCGACCACGCCGTGCTCGGCGCGGCCGTCGCCCGGGCCGACTCCGAGGGCGTGCTGCTCACCGGCAGCCTCTCCCTCGCCACCCACCCCTGGCTCGCCGACCACGTGGCGCTGGGCACCGTCCTGGCGCCCGGCGCGGCCCTGGTCGAGCTGGCGATCCGGGCGGGCGACGAGGTCGGCGCGAGCACCCTGGACGAGCTGGTGATCGAGGCCCCGCTGGTGCTGCCCGAGCGCGACACCCTGCACCTCCACGTGGCGGTCGGCGCGCCGGACGGGACCGGCGCGCGTCCGGTCACGATCCACTCCCGGCCCGCGCCCGCCTCGGCCGCCCAGGTCGCCCCGGCATCCCCGGCCGCCGTGGACGGCGCCTGGACCCGGCACGCGAGCGGCCTGCTGTCCGCCGACCGGCCCGCCACGGCCGCGCCCACCGCCTGGGCGCCCGCCGACGGCGCCGAACACCTCGCCCCCGAGGAGGCGTACGAGCTGCTGGCCGCCGTCGGACTCGACTACGGCCCGGCCTTCCGAGGGCTGCGCGAGGTCTGGCGGGACGGCGCGACGCTCCACGCGCACGCCGTCCTGCCGGAGCAACTGGCCAACGACGCCGCTCGGTTCGGCCTGCACCCCGCACTCCTGGACGCGGCCGCCCAGCTGCCCGCCCTCGATGGCGCGGACCGCGACCCCGCCGACGGCGACCCGACCGGTGCCCGTACCCGTCGGCTCCCGTTCGCCTACCGGGGCGTCACCCTGCACGCCGCCGCCGCGACCGAGCTGCGGGTGCTGGTCACCGCGACCGGATCCGACTCCTACCGCCTGGAGGCCACCGACCCGGCCGGCCGCCCGGTGATCACCGTCGCATCGCTGGTCACCCGGCCCGTCCTCACCGACCGGCTGGGCGCCGAGCCCCTCGTCGGACGGGACACCCTGTTCGCCGTCGACTGGCCGGAGGTGGCGGTCGGTGCCTCGGACGAGGCGCCGGGCGAGGTGCTGCGGGTCGACGGGGACGTGACGGAGACCCTGGTGGCCCTCCAGTCCGGGCTGGCCCAGGACGACGGCGCCGGTGCGCCGCTCGTCGTGCTGACCCGGCAGGCCGTGGCTGTCAACGACTCGGAGACGCCGGACCTGACCGCCGCCCCGGTGTGGGGTCTGGTGCGTTCGGCGCAGTCGGAGAACCCGGGCCGGATCGTGCTGGTCGACACCGACGGCACCGACGCCTCGCAGGCCGTCCTGGCGGCGGCCGTGGCCGGTGGCGAACCGCAGCTGGCCCTGCGCGAGGGCAAGGTGCGGGTCCCGCGCCTGGTCCGGGTCGCCGTTCCGGAGACCCCGGAGCGGGCCTGGGATCCGGAGGGCACGGTGCTGATCACCGGCGGCACCGGGACCCTCGGCGCCCTGCTGGCCCGGCACCTGGTCGCCGAGCGCGGTGTCCGGCATCTGCTGCTGCTGTCCCGTCGCGGCGCCGACGCGCCCGGCGCGGCCGAGCTGCACACCGAACTCGCCGCTCTGGGCGCCACGGTGACGATCACGGCCGCCGACACCGCCGACCGCGAGTCCCTCGCCGCCGCGATCGCGGCCGTCCCCTCCGCCCACCCGCTCACCGCCGTGGTCCACACGGCCGGCGTCCTCGACGACGGCGTGCTGACCGCCCTCACCCCCGAGCGCCTGGCCGCCGTCTGGGCGCCCAAGGCCGACGGCGCCCGCCACCTGCACGAACTCACCCGCTCCCACGACCTGGCCGCGTTCGTCCTCTACTCCTCCGTCGCCGCCACCCTCGGCAGCCCGGGGCAGGCGAGCTACGCCGCCGCGAACACCTACCTGGACGCCCTCGCCGCCCACCGGCGCAGCATCGGCCTGCCCGCCCAGTCCCTGGCCTGGGGGCAGTGGGCCGAGGCCAGCGGCATCACCGAGCACCTCAGTGCCGCCGACCACGCCCGGCTGGCCCGCTTCGGCATCCGGCCGATCGGCTCCGCCGAGGGCATCCGCCTCTTCGACGCCGCCCAGCGGCTGGGCGACCGGGCGGCCCTGGTGCCCGCCCCGCTCGACCTCGCCGCCGTCCGGACCCAGCAGGAACGGACCCGGCACGAGGTGCCGCCGCTGCTGCGCGGCCTGGTCCGCCCCGCCCGGCGCACCGCCGGCGCCGCACCCCACGGCACCGCCGGCACTCCCGGCACGGACGGCCGGGGCGCGCTCGCCCAGCGGCTCGCCGCCCTGCCGGACGACGCCGAACGGCAGGCGGAACTGCTCCGGCTGGTCCGCGCCGAGGTGTCCGCCGTGCTCGGCACCGAGGCCGAAGCGGTCGGCGCCCGGCGCTCGTTCACCAGCATCGGCGTGGACTCGCTGTCCGCCGTCGAGCTGCGCAACCGGGTCGCGGCCGCCACCGGCCTGCGCCTGTCGGCCACCCTGGTCTTCGACCACCCCAACCCGACCGCGCTCGCCGAGCACCTGCGGACCGAACTCGTCGGCGCCACCGTCGCCCCGGCGCCCGTGGTGAGCACCCCCGCCCCGGCCCGGACCGCGGTCGAGGACGACCCGGTCGTCATCGTCGGCATGGCCTGCCGCCTGCCCGGCGGCGTGGCCACCCCGGACGACCTGTGGCGACTGGTGAGCGAGGGCCGGGACGCCGTCACCGACTTCCCGGACGACCGCGGCTGGGACCTCGACTCCCTCTACGACCCGGACCCCGACAAGCCCGGCACCTCCTACACCCGGCACGGCGGGTTCCTCGACCGGCCGGCCGAGTTCGACGCCGAGTTCTTCGGCATCTCGCCCCGCGAGGCGATCGCCACCGACCCGCAGCAGCGGCTGCTGCTGGAGACCACCTGGGAGGCCCTGGAGAGCGCGGGCATCGACCCGACGGCCCTGCGCGGCAGCCGGACCGGCGTCTTCGCCGGGGTGATGTACCACGACTACGCGCCGCGGGTCCGCGAGGTGCCGGCCGAGCTGGAGGGCTGGCTCGGCAACGGCACCGCCGGCAGCGTGGCCTCCGGCCGGATCTCCTACTCCTTCGGGTTCGAGGGTCCCGCCGTCACCGTGGACACCGCCTGCTCCTCCTCGCTGGTGGCGCTGCACCTGGCCGCCCAGTCGCTGCGCTCCGGCGAGTGCGACCTCGCGCTGGCCGGCGGGGTGGCCGTGATGTCCACCCCGACCACCTTCGTCGAGTTCTCCCGGCAGCGGGCCCTGTCCGCCGACGGCCGCTGCAAGGCGTACGCGAACGCGGCGGACGGCACCGGCTGGGGCGAGGGCGTCGGGCTGCTGCTGGTCGAGCGGCTCTCCGACGCGCGCCGCAACGGCCACCCGGTACTCGCGGTGGTCCGCGGCAGCGCGGTCAACCAGGACGGCGCCTCCAACGGCCTCACCGCGCCCAGCGGCCCCGCCCAGCAGCGGGTGATCCGGGCGGCGCTGGAGCGGGCCGGGCTCGGCGCGGCCGACGTGGACGCGGTCGAGGGCCACGGCACCGGCACCACCCTCGGCGACCCGATCGAGGCACAGGCCGTGATCGCCACCTACGGGCAGCAGCGGCCGGCCGAACAGCCGCTCTGGCTGGGCTCGTTGAAGTCCAACATCGGCCACACCCAGGCCGCCGCCGGCGCGGCGGGCGTGATCAAGATGGTCCAGGCGATCCGGCACGGGGTGCTGCCCCGCACCCTGCACGTGGACGAGCCCTCGCCGTACGTGGACTGGTCGGCGGGCGCCGTCGAACTGCTCACCGAGCAGCGGGACTGGCCGGAGCTCGGGCGGCCGCGCCGCGCGGCCGTCTCCTCCTTCGGGGTGTCCGGCACCAACGCGCACGTGATCATCGAGCAGGCGCCGGAGCCCGTCGCCCCGGCGGCCGCCGATACCGCCGACGCGCCCGGCCCGCTGCCCTACCTGGTCTCCGCCCGCACCCCGGCCGCGCTGCTGGCCCAGGCCGCCCAGGTGGCGGAGCTGCTCCCGTCGCCCGACGGCCGTGACCTCGACGTCGCGCACGCCCTGGCCACCGCCCGCGGCGCGCTGGAGGAACGGGCCGTCGCCGTCGGCGACCCGGAGGCCCTGCGGGCGCTCGCCGCCGGGGACCCGGCCGCCGCCCTGGTCACCGGCACCGCCGACGTCACCGGCCGCACGGTGTTCGTCTTCCCCGGCCAGGGCTCCCAGTGGGCCGGGATGGCCGTCGAACTCCTCGACACCGCACCGGTGTTCGCCGCCAGGATCGAGGAGTGCGCGGCCGCCCTGGCCCCGCACACCGACTGGTCGCTGCCGGACGTCCTGCGCGGCGCCCCCGGTGCCCCCGGCCTGGACCGGGTGGACGTCGTCCAGCCGGTGCTGTGGGCGGTGATGGTCTCGCTGGCCGAACTGTGGCGGGCGCACGGGGTGCGACCGGACGCCGTGGTCGGCCACAGCCAGGGCGAGATCGCGGCCGCCGTGGTCGCGGGCGGGCTCTCGCTCGCCGACGGCGCCCGGGTGGTGGCCCTGCGCAGCCGGGCGATCCTCGCCCTGGCCGGCGCCGGGGGCATGGCCTCGGTCGCCCTGCCCGCCGCCGAGGTGGCCGAGCGGATCGCCGACCGGGCCGACCTGCTCTCGATCGCCGTGGTCAACGGCCCGGCGGCGACCGTGGTCTCCGGCGAGCCGGCCGCGCTGGCCGAACTGGTCGACGCCTACCGGGCGGAGGGCGTCCGGGCCCGCACCATCCCGGTCGACTACGCCTCACACTCGCCCCAGGTGGACGGCCTGCGGGCGGAGTTGGTGGAGCTGCTGGCCCCCGTCCGGCCGCGCACCGGCACCGTGCCGCTGCTGTCCACCGTCACCGGCGACTGGTTCGACACGGCGGGGCTGGACGCGGAGTACTGGGTGACCAACCTGCGCGAGACGGTCCGCTTCGAGGAGGCCACCCGGCGCCTCGCCGAGGACGGCCACACCGTGTTCGTCGAGGTGTCGCCGCACGGGGTGCTGACCGTGCCGATCGAGGACACCCTCGCCTCCGTCGGCGCCGGAAAGCGCTCGGTGGTGGCGGGCACCCTCCGCCGCGACCACGGCGGGCCGGAGCGGTTCCTGCTCTCCGCCGCCGAACTCTGGGTCCGGGGCGTGGAGTTCGAATGGTCGACGGTCTTCGCCGGGACCGGTCCGCGACCGGTGGCGCTGCCCACCTACCCGTTCCGGCGCCAGCGCTACTGGCTGGACGCGACCGTCACCAACACCACGGTGACCGGATCCGTGGCCGCCGCGGCCGGCACCGACGGCGCGGCCGCCGGGCCCGCGCCCTGGCTGCTCAGGCTGGAGGGCGCGGAGGGTCCGGAGGCGCGGGAGGCGGTGCTGCTCGACCTGGTCCGCCGGGAGGCCGCGGCCGTGCTCGGCCACGCCGGAATCGCCGCCGTCGCCGCCGACCGGGCCTTCCGCGAACTGGGCCTGACCTCGCTCACCGCCGTCGAACTGCGCAACCGGATCGGCGCCGGCACCGGTCTGGAGCTGCCCGCGACGCTGGTCTTCGACCACCCGACCCCGGCCGCCGTCGCCGCCCAGCTGCTCGCCGAACTCCCCGACGTTGCACAGGCTTCGGAACTCGACCCGGGATCGGCCCTGGCCGCCCTGGAGCGGTCCCTCGCCGGACCGGCCGGGCCCGAGGGGGAGCGCGCCTCGGTGCTCGCCCGACTGAAGGCGCTGGTGGACCGCTGGGACACCGGCGGCCTCGACGGGACCGACGGCTCCGGCGCGGAGGGTCACGGGGACTTCGACGAACTGGACCTGGAGAACGCCACCGACGAGGAGCTCTTCGCCCTGATGGACCGCGACGCCTCCCCGTCCGCCTGACCCTTCCGCCGCACGCCCTCCCCGTCCGCCTGACCCCTCCGCCGTACGCCTTCCCCGGCGGCCGCCCCTCGCGGCGGCCGCCGGGCCCGAAACCCTCCCACCCCGCCACCACCCGTACCACCGCACCTGCGAGAGGCACCGATGTCCAACGACCAGAAGCTCCGCGACTATCTGAAGCGCGCCCTGGCCGACGCGCGCCAGGCCAACCGCCGTCTGGAGGAGGTGGAGCGGGCGAAGCGCGAACCGATCGCGATCGTCGGCATGGCCTGCCGCCTGCCCGGCGGGGTCGCCTCGCCCGAGGACCTCTGGCAGCTGGTGGCCGACGGCGGCGACGCCATCACCGAGTTCCCCGCCGACCGCGGCTGGGACCTCGAAGCCCTCTACGACCCGGACCCTGACCACCCCGGCACCTCCTACACCCGGCACGGCGGATTCCTGGACACCACCGCCGAGTTCGACGCCGACTTCTTCGGCATCTCGCCGCGCGAGGCGCTCGCCACCGACCCGCAGCACCGGCTGCTGCTGGAGACCGCCTGGGAGGCGTTCGAGCGGGCCGGCATCGACCCGACCGCGCTGCGCGGCAGCCGGACGGCGGTGTTCGCGGGCCTGGCCGGGACCGACTACACGCCCCGGCTCCACGACGCCCCGGGCGAGTTGGAGGGCTACCTCGGCATCGGCGGCCTGGACAGCGTGGCCTCGGGCCGGATCTCCTACACCTTCGGCTTCGAGGGCCCGGCCGTCACGGTCAACACGGCCTGCTCCTCCTCGCTGGTGGCGCTGCACCTGGCCGCCCAGTCGCTGCGCTCCGGCGAGTCGGACCTCGCGCTGGCCGGCGGGGTCAGCGTGATGTCGACGGCGCAGGGCTTCGTCGAGTTCTCCCGGCAGCGCGGCCTCTCCACCGACGGGCGCTGCAAGGCGTTCGCGGCGGGTGCCGACGGGACGGGCTGGGCGGAGGGCGTGGGTCTGCTGCTGGTCGAACGCCTCTCGGACGCGAAGCGGTTGGGCCACGAGGTGCTGGCGGTGCTGCGCGGCAGCGCGGTCAACCAGGACGGCGCCTCCAACGGCCTCACCGCCCCCAACGGCCCGGCCCAGCAGCGGGTGATCCGCGCGGCCCTGGCCGACGCCCGGCTGTCCGCCGCCGACGTCCAGGCCGTCGAGGCGCACGGCACCGGCACCCGGCTCGGCGACCCGATCGAGGCCCAGGCCATCCTGGCCACCTACGGCCGCCGGCGCCCCGCCGAACAGCCGCTGCTGCTGGGCTCGTTGAAGTCCAACATCGGCCACACCCAGGCCGCCGCCGGTGTGGCGGGTGTGATCAAGTCGGTGCAGGCGATCCGGCACGGGGTGCTGCCGCGCACCCTGCACGTGGACGAGCCGACCCCGTTCGTCAACTGGTCGGCGGGTGCCGTGGAACTGCTCACCGAACGCCGGGACTGGCCCGCCGTGGACGGTCCGCGCCGGGTCGGTGTCTCGGCCTTCGGCGCGAGCGGCACCAACGCGCACGTGATCATCGAGCAGGCCCCGGCGGAGGAGTCCGAGCCGGTCGAGGCGGCGGTGTCGTCGGTGGACGGTGCGCTGCTGCCGTTCGTGGTGTCGGCCCGCTCTCCGGAGGCGCTGCGGGAACAGGGCGCCCGGGTTGCCGAGTTGGCGCTCGCGGGCGATCCGCTGGAGATCGCACGCTCCCTGGTCGCCACGCGGGCGGCGTTGGAGGAGCGGGCGGTGGTGCTGGGGGATCCGGCGGCGCTGCGTGATCCGGAGGGCGCGGATGTGGTGCGCGGGGTGGCGGGTTCGGGTGGTCTGGCGTTCCTGTTCTCGGGTCAGGGTTCCCAGCGGGTGGGGATGGGGCGTGAGTTGTATGCGTCGCAGCCGGTGTTCGCGGAGGCTTTCGATGCGGTGGTGGGGGCGTTGGGGCTGCCGTTGGCGGAGGTGATCGTCTCGGGGGAGGGGTTGGACGAGACGGGTTGGACGCAGCCGGCGCTGTTCGCGGTCGAGGTGGCGCTGTTCCGTCTCTTCGAGTCGTGGGGTGTGCGGCCGGACTTCGTCGCGGGCCACTCGATCGGTGAGTTGGCGGCGGCGCATGTAGCCGGGGTGCTGTCGCTGGAGGACGCGGCGGTGCTGGTCGGCGCGCGGGCGCGGTTGATGCAGGCCCTGCCGGGTGGTGGGGCGATGGTGGCGCTGGAGGCGACGGAGGAGGAGGTCCGGGCCGTCCTGGCGGACGGTGTCGACGGTGTGGACGTCGCGGCCGTCAACGGGCCCCGTTCGGTGGTGGTTTCGGGTGACGAGGCCGCCGTCGAGAGCGTCAGGGAGCACTTCTCGGACCGCCGGACCCGCCGCCTGCGGGTGAGCCACGCGTTCCATTCGGCGCACATGGACGGCATGCTGGACGAGTTCCTCGCCGTCGCCCAGTCGCTGACCTTCCACCGGCCGACGGTTCCCGTGGTCTCCAACGTCACCGGGAGGATCGCCACCGCCGAGGAGATCACCGACCCGGCCTACTGGGTGCGGCAGGTCCGCGGGGCCGTGCGCTTCGCCGACGTGGTCACCGCGCTCGCCGCCGAGGGCGCGACGACCTTCGTCGAACTCGGTCCCGACGGCACCCTGACGGGCCTCGTCGGCGGCACGTTGGACGAGGCCGTCACCGCCGTCCCGGTCCTGCGCCGGGAGCGGCCCGAGCAGCGGTCGGCGCTCACGGCGCTCGCCCGGATCCACGTCCAGGGCCACCACGTCGACTGGACCGCCCTGCTGGGCGACGCCCGTCCGTCCGTCGTGCTGCCGACCTATCCGTTCCAGCGCCGCCGCTACTGGCTGGAGCCCGCCGCCCGGACCGGTGACCCCGAGGGCCTCGGCCTGACGCCCACCGGCCACCCGCTGCTCGGCGCGGCGGTCGCCCTGCCCGACGGCGAGGGCGTGCTGCTGACCGGCAGCCTCTCCCTCGCCACCCACCCGTGGCTCGCCGACCACGCCGTGCAGGGGACGGTGGTCGTCCCGGGCACCGCCCTGCTGGAATCGGTGATCCGGGCGGGCGACGAGGTCGGCGCGAGCACCCTGGACGAGCTGGTGATCGAGGCGCCGTTCCTGCTGCCCGAGCACGGTGCGCTGCACCTGCGGGTGACCGTCGGAGCGCCGGACGCGGTCGGGGCCCGCCGGGTGGCCGTGCACTCGCGGCCCGCCGCGGGTCCGGCGTTCCCGGCGACCGTCGACGACACCTGGACCAGGCACGCGAGCGGCACCCTGCTGAGCGCTCCCGCCGCCGGTCCGGTCGTCAGCCTGGAGCAGTGGCCGCCGGCCGGTGCGCGGGCGCTGGACATCGAGCACCTCTACGAGGAGCTGGCCGCCGGGGGCCTCGCCTACGGGCCCGCCTTCCGGGGGCTGCGGGCCGCCTGGCGGGACGGTGACACCTTCTTCGCCGAGGTCGCGCTGCCCGAGGGCCCGGCCGCGGAGGCCGCGCGGTTCGGCCTGCACCCGGCGCTGCTGGACGCGGCCGTCCACCTCACCGTGCACCAGCGGCTGGTCGACAGCCCGCCCGGGGTGAGCCGGCTGCCGTTCGCCTACACCGGGGTGCGACTGCACGCCGCCGGGGCGAGCGCGCTGCGGGTCCGGCTCCGGTACACCGAGCCGGAGGTGCTGGCCGTCGACGTCGCGGACGCCACCGGCGCACCGGTCGCCTCGGTGGAGGCGCTCCGGGCCCGGCTGGTCTCGGCCGAGCAGCTGGCCCCGGCGGGCGGCGTCGACCGTGACACGCTCTTCGGGCTCGACTGGCCGGAGGTGGTCCTCCCGGGCACGGCCGCGGTACTGGGTGGCGAGGTGCTGCCGGTCGACGGGGACGTGACGGAGACCCTGGTGGCCCTCCAGGCCTGGTTGGCGCAGGACACCGGCGAGGGCGACCCGCTGGTGGTCCTGAGCCGTCTCGCGGTCGCGGTCGACGGGTCGGAGACGCCGGACCTGACGGCCGCCCCGGTGTGGGGTCTGGTGCGTTCGGCGCAGTCGGAGAACCCGGGCCGGATCGTGCTGGTCGACACCGACGGCACCGAAGCCTCGCAGGCCGTCCTGGCGGCGGCCGTGGCCGGTGGCGAACCGCAGCTGGCCCTGCGCGAGGGCAAGGTGCGGGTCCCGCGCCTGGTCCGGGTCGCCGTCCCCGACGGCGAAGCCCGACCCTGGGATCCGGAGGGCACGGTGCTGATCACCGGTGGCACCGGGACCCTCGGCGCCCTGCTGGCCCGGCACCTGGTCGCCGAGCGCGGTGTCCGGCATCTGCTGCTGCTGTCCCGCCGCGGCGCCGACGCGCCCGGCGCGGCCGAGCTGCGCACCGAACTCACCGCCCTGGGCGCCACGGTGACGATCACGGCCGCCGACACCGCCGACCGCGAGTCCCTCGCCGCCGCGATCGCGGCCGTCCCCTCCGCCCACCCGTTGACCGCCGTGGTCCACACGGCCGGTGTGGTCGACGACGGTGTGCTGACCGCGCTCACCCCCGAGCGCCTGGCCGCCGTCTGGGCGCCCAAGGCCGACGGCGCCCGCCACCTGCACGAGCTGACGCACGGCCACGATCTGGCAGCCTTCGTCCTCTACTCCTCCGTCGCCGCCGCGTTGGGCGGCCCGGGGCAGGGCAGCTACGCCGCCGCGAACACCTATCTGGACGCCCTCGCCGCGCACCGGCGCGGCATCGGTCTGCCCGCCCAGTCCCTGGCCTGGGGGCAGTGGGCGGAGGTCAGCGGCATCACCGAGCACCTGACCGAGGCGGACCTCCGCCGGGCCGCGCGTGCCGGACTGCGGCCGATCCCCACCGAGCGCGGAACGGCCCTGTTCGACGCGGCCGGGCGGGTCGACGCCGGGTTCCTGGCGGCCGTGCCGCTCGACCTGGCCGCCGTCCGGGCGCAGCGCGAGGTGCCGCCGCTGCTGCGCGGGCTGGTCCCGCCGGCCCGGCGCACCGCCGGTGCGGCCTCCCCGGCCGCCGCGGCGCCGACCCTGCTGCCGCGGCTCGCGGCGCTGGGCGAGGAGGAGCGGGTCGCGGCCGTCCTGGAGCTGGTCCGCACCGAGGTCGCCGCCGTGCTCGGCAGCGAGCCGGGCGCGGTACCGGCCGGCAAGGCGTTCAACGACCTGGGCCTGGACTCGCTGTCCGCCGTCGAGCTGCGCAACCGGATCACGGCCGCCACCGGGCTGCGGCTGCCCCCGACGATCACCTTCGACCACCCGGACCCGACCGAACTCGCCACCCATCTCGCGGAGTTGATCGCCAGCGCCGAGAGCGACCCGTCGGTCGTGGCAGCCGGGAGCGCGGGCGCGGGGGCGGCGGGGGAGGTGGACGACCCCAGGAACCCGCTGTCCACGCTCTACCGCCGCCTCGCGGCCCGGGGCGGCTTCCCCGAGGCCTCGGCCCTGATCGGCGTCGCCTCCAGCCTGCGGGACCGCTTCGGTGCCGAGGAGCGGGCCGAGCGCGCGCTCAAGCCGATCCGACTCGCCACCGGGGACGGCGAGTTGGCCGTCGTCGCCTTCCCGGCGCTGAGCGCGATCTCCGGCCCGCACGAGTACGCCCGGCTCGGCCACGCCTTCGAGGGCGAGCGGGACGTCTTCGTCGTCCCCTCCCCGGGCTGGGACCCGTCCGACCTGCTGCCCGACGACCTCGACACCTACCTCACCATGCAGACCGAGACGGTGCTCGAACTCCTCGACGACGACCGGCCGTTCGTCGTCGTCGGCCGCTCGATGGGCGGCTGCGTCGCGCACGCCGTCACCGAACGGCTGGAGGCGCGCGGCCGCTCGGTGGCGGGGCTGGTCCTGGTCGACTCCTACCCGATCGACAGCGCGGCGCGAGAGGGTATGGGGGAGTGGTGGCTGCACTCGATGCTCGGCGGCATGATCGACCGGATCGAGCAGTACGACATGGTCTGGAGCGACGCCAGCCTCACCGCCATGGGCGGCTACAACAACGTGTTCGCGGGCTGGCAGCCCGCGCCGCTCACCGCGCCGATCCTGGCGCTGCGGGCGGACACCCCGCTGCGCGGCATGGTCGTCGACTCGGAGAGCGAGGACTGGCGGGCGTACTGGCCCGTTCCGCACGAGGTCCGGGACATACCCGGCGACCACTTCACCGTGCTGGAGCACGGGACCGCGACGACCGCGGACGCCGTCCGGCAGTGGCTCGAAGGCCTTGAGCGGACCGCCTCCTGACCCGCGCGGTGCGAACCCCCGAGGGTGCCGCGAGGACCGCGGGCACCACCGATCCCCTGAGGAACCTGAGGAAGGACACAGGCATGACCCACCCCGTAGTACTGGTCACCGGCGCGGCGTCGGGCATCGGCGAGGCGACGACGCGGCTGTTCGCCGAGCGGGGCCACCGCGTGGTCGCCGTGGACGTCGACAAGGCGGGCCTGGACGCGCTCGCCGGTATCGACGGCGTCGTGACCCTGGCCGGTGACGTGTCGTCGGAGGAGACCAACCTCCGCGCGGTCGCGCTCGCCCAGGAGCGGTGGGGGCGGCTGGACGCGGCGGTCCTGAACGCCGGGACGGGCGGCGGCGGGCCGCTGGAGGCGCCGGGCGCGATCGACCGCTTCGACCGGCTGTTCCAGGTGAACGTGCGCAGCGTGGTGCTCGGGATCCGCGCCGCCGTACCGGCGCTGCGGGAGGCCGGCGGCGGGGCGATCGTCGCCACCTCCTCCGTCTCCGGCCTGCGCGGCGACCCGGGGACCTGGGCGTACAACGCGACCAAGGCGGCGGTGATCAACCTGGTCCGCGCCACGGCCATCGACTACGCGGCCCAGAACATCCGGATCAACGCGATCGCGCCCGGCGGCACGGTCACCGGTCTGACGGCCGGGCAGGTCGCCGACCCGGAGTTCTCGGCCTTCATCACCCGCCGGATCCCGGCCCAGCGCTGGGGGGCGGCGAGCGAACAGGCCGAGGTGGTCTGGTTCCTGGCCTCCCCGGCGGCCTCCTACGTCACCGGGGTCACCGTCCCGGTCGACGGCGGGCTGAGCGCCAACGGCGGCATCCTGCTCCCGCCGCCGGCGGCCCCGTCCCGCTGATCCGCAGCGAGTACCACCACCACCGATTTCCTTTCCATCCCGATTTTCCGTCCACCGAAGAGAGCGAGAAGCCATGAGCATCGAGGCGAACAAGGCCCTGGTCGAGCGGTACTACCACGAGCTGGTCACCGGCCAGCGGGTCGAGCTGCTGGAGGAGCTGGTCGCCGAGGACGCCGCCGACGAGACCCGGGTCGGCCCGGGCGGCAGCGGCACCCGCGCGGACTTCGAGGAGCACCTGCGCTGGCTGTGGCAGAACGTCCGTGACGTGAAGGCCACCGTGGAGGACCTGGTGGCCGAGGGGGACCGGGTGATCGCGTTCTGGCGGATCGAGGGCACCCACGTCGGACCGATCTTCGGCGTGCCGGCCACCGGCCGTTCCTTCGTGGGCCACAGCATCAGCTGGCTGACGGTGCGGGACAACAAGGTCGTCCGCTACAACGTGCTCCCGGACCGCCTGGGCATCGTCCAGCAGCTGGCCCCGGCCATCGTCTGACCCCGCCCACCTGCCCCCGGGCCCGGCCGCTTCCTTCTCCCCTTCGGCCGGGCCCGGCCCCGTTCCACCGACCACCCACTCATCCACCTGTCGCACCACCACAACCCTCAGGAGACCGCCCATGACGACCGGCCCGACCCCGGCCGACGCCGAGGAGCTGCGCCAGCTGCTCGCCCGTTTCTCGCACGTCTTCGACAATGCCGACGCGCAGGCGCTGGCCGAGGTGTTCGCCGAGGACGGGGTGATCGAACTCACCCGCACCGGCGCGGTGTTCACCGGCCTGGAGAAGATCCGGGTGTTCGCCCGCGACCTGGGCCCGGAGCACCCGGACCACCAGACCCTGGACTCGGTCTTCACCGTCGACGAGGACGGCACCTTCCGCGGCCGCAGCCGCTACCTGGCGATCCTGCCGGACGGCAGCGTCCACAACGGCGACTACTTCGACGTGTACACCCGCACCCCGGACGGCTGGCGGATCGCCCACCGCCGCTCCGTCCCCCGCTACCCGCTCCAGCGCCACCACCGGGCCTGAGCCCCACGCAACGGCGGGTGCGCCCGGACCCCGGCCCGGACGCACCCGCCGACGCGTGTCAGCGGCCGGTGCCGCCCGGCCCCACCGGAGCCCCGGATCCCGCCCCCGGGGCGAACCCGGCCCCCTGATCGGCGAACACCCTGATCGCGGCACCCAGGAAGTCGACCATCCCGGGGTGGTAGGAATCGTGGAACGCCCTCATGGCCTCGTCCTCGGCGTAGAAGAGCGACATGCCGACGTAGGCCTCCCTGGAGGGGATGTAGAACCGGCAGACGATGTCGAAGTGCCTGCGGACGAGTTCCTGGACCTCCTGGTCCCCGGGCAGGGCGCCGTCGTTCAGGAAGACCGTGATCTCCCGGTACAGGACGTCCCAGTCCTGGTGGACCCGCGCCCTGTCCACATGCTCCCAGTCGTTGGTCCCGGCCAGGCTCCTCGCCTGCTCCTCGGCCAACGACCGGCGACACTCGTCCTCGTAACTGTTCCCCATGGCACCGGTTCCCGTCGTACCTCTACCTCCTCGGTGGATTCCCAAGAGGTGGCCGACCCGCCGACATCGACCGACCGCCGATGATCAACTGTCGATCCAGGCCGAACGGTGACAGACAGGTGTCGGCGCGGCAAGCCATTTCTTGACCCCCGCCCGCGCTACGGCCCCGGTCAGGGGGCGGAGAGGCGCAGCTTGAACGGCGAGCCGTCGGAGCCGGGCGTCCAGCCGTTCGACCGCGCGGCCCGGACACCCGCGGCGACCTCGCGGGGCAGGACGAGCTCGGCCCGCACCGTGCCCGGTTCCATGACGGCCGGTCGGCCGGTGTCCACGACGAGCACCGTCCCGGGACGGGCCGCCTCCTCCACCACGTATCCCAGGGTGCCGAGGTGGTACTCGCAGCACCGGTCGTTCCGTCGCACCCGCCAGCGGTACTCGACGCCGTCGACCACGATGCGGCGGGAACTCTTCTTCGCCAGTGCCACGCTGTTCGCCCCTCCCCGGACCGCCGACCGACGGCAGCCCCGACACCACCCGACAAAACACGGCCACTAGCCTACGGATCATGGAACGGCGCGACATCGAGATCTTCCTGACCCTGGCCGAGGAACTGCACTTCGGACGCACGGCCGAGCGGCTGGGGGTGAGCGGCGCCCGGGTCAGCCAGACCGTCAAGCAGTTGGAGCGCCGGTTCGGGGTGGTGCTGTTCCTGCGGACCAGTCGGCACGTCGCGCTCACTCCCGTCGGCAGCGCGCTGCGCGACGACGTCCGGGCCGGCCACCGGCTCATCCAGGAGGGCATCGCCAAGGCGGTCGCCGCCGGGCGGGGCTTCACCGGCGTCCTGCGGGTGGGGTTCTCCAGCCCGCTGGTCGGCGAGGCCGTGATGGCCGCCGCCGCGGTGTTCCGCACCCACCACCCCGAGTGCGAGGTCCGCATCCGCGAGGTGCACCTGTCCGACGCCTTCGGCGCCCTGCGGGCCGGGGAGCTCGACCTTCAGATCACCGAGTTCCCGGTGGACGAGCCCGACCTCGCCGTCGGACCGGAGCTCCTGCGCGACGAACGCATGCTGGCCGTGTCCGCCGGGCACCCGTTCGCCGGCAAGGACCACGTGACCGTGGAGGACCTCGCCAGGGACACCGTCCTCGTGCCCGCGGACGCGCCCGCGTACCTGCTCGACGCCCTCGTGCCGCCGAGGACCCCGAGCGGACGGCCCGTCCAGCGGACGCACACGCTCACCTCGCGCCAGGAACTGCTGACCCTGGTCGGTGCCGGCGCCGGCATGGCGATCGTGGGCGGCCAGGCCGTCCGGCACCACAGCCGCCCCGACATCGTGTACATCCCGATCGCCGACCTCCCTCCGATCGCGTACGGACCGGTCTGGAGCGCCGCCGCCGGGACCACCCGCGTCCGTGCGTTCACCGACCTCCTCCGGGCGGAACTCGGCCGGTGACCGGAACGGCCGCCGACGCGCCCGGCCGGCCCCGATCATTAACTCCAGGGTTAACGATCCTTTCGGATTCCGTCGTTGTTGCCGGTGCGCCGGCCGCCGAGGATGGAGGCACAGCAACGGCGAAAGGAAAGACCATGGCAAACCCGGTGCCCGACGAGTACAAGGGCGGCGTCCCGTACCTCAACGTCCACGACGCCAGGGCGGCGATCGACTTCTACAGGAACGCCTTCGGCGCGGACGTCCTGATCGAGATCCCGCGCCAGGGCGACAGGATCGCCCACGCCGAGTTCCGGATCGGCAGCGCCGTCTTCATGCTGCGCGACGAGTACCCGGAGTACGGCTTCCGCAGCCCGCGGACGATCGGCGGAACCGCGGTCAACCTCATGGTCTTCGTCCCGGACGTCGAAGCCCTCGCCGAACGGGCCGCGGCCGCGGGCGCCCGCGTCGTCCGCCCGGTCGAGATGCAGTTCCACGGCGACCTCCAGACCGAACTCGAGGACCCCTTCGGCCACTCCTGGTTCTTCGCCACCCGCGTCGCCGAGATGGACGCACAGGAGCTCCACGACACCGCGGCCGCCGTCAACCTGTGACCGGTGCCGAGCCGAGGAGGGCCGCATCCCCGGGGCCGCGCACACCCGCCGTGCGGCCCCGGGGGGCGACCGCCCGGTTGTGGTCCGGACGAGAGGGCCTAAGGGTGCGCTAGGGGTCCGGTAGGGGTTCGCCGCCGTCGGCCCGTCGATAGCGTCCCGGTATTCCTCCCACCGCCCCTCGTACCCCGACGGAGTCACCAGCATGGCCATCACCGGGCCCCGGCCCCTTCCGCTGCTCGCCGCCCTCACCGCCGGAGCGCTGCTCCTGGCGGGCTGCAGCTCCGGCACCGGCTCCGGCGACGGTGCGGCCGCGACGGCCGGCGCCGCCGGAATCGACGAGAAGCCGGTCCAGGGCGGCGCGCTGACGTACGCCACCGACGTCGAGCCGATCTCCTTCGACATCCACGTCAGCCAGCAGGACATCACCGGCGCCATCCAGCGCAACGTCTTCGACTCCCTCGTCCACCAGGACGACAAGGGCGAGTTCCAGCCCTGGCTGGCCAAGTCCTGGGAGATCGCGCCGGACCTCAAGAGCTACACGTTCCACCTGCGCGAGGACGTCAAGTTCACCGACGGCACGGTCTTCGACGCCGAGGCGGTCAAGGCCAACTTCGACCGGATCGTCGCCAAGGAGACCAAGTCCCAGTACGCGGCCAGCCTGCTCGGCCCCTACACGGGGACCGAGGTGGTCGACGCGCACACGGTCAAGGTGAACTTCTCCGAGCCGTTCGCGCCCTTCCTCCAGGCCGCCAGCACCGCCTACCTCGGCTTCTACTCGCCGAAGGCCATCAAGGAGAACGGCTCCAAGCTCGGCGCGGGAGGCCCGGCCGACGTCGGCACCGGCCCGTTCGTGTTCACCGGCTACACCAAGGGCCAGAGCGCCGTCTTCACCCGCAACCCGGACTACAACTGGGCGCCGCCGAGCGCCAACCACCAGGGCCCCGCCTACCTGGAGAAGCTCACCATCCGCTTCCTCACCGAGGACTCGGTCCGGGTCGGCGCCCTCAGCAGCGGACAGGTGCAGGTCGCCGAGCCGATCCCGCCGGCCGACGTGCGCACCGTCCAGGGCGATCCCAAGCTCCGCACCATCGCCACCGACGCGCCCGGCGCCAACTACGCGCTGGTGCTCAACACCACCAAGGCGCCGCTGGACGACCCGAAGGTCCGCAAGGCCGTGCAGCGCGGCATCGACCTCGACACCGACATCCAGTCCGTCTACTTCGGCGTCTACAAGCGGGCCTGGAGCCCGATCGCGCCGAGCACCCCGTACTACGACAAGTCGCTGGAGAAGTCCTGGCCGTACGACAAGGCGGCGGCCGAGAAGGCGCTCGACGAGGCCGGCTGGACCGCCCGTGACGGCGAGGGCTACCGCACCAAGGACGGCAAGCGGCTCTCGCTGGAGTGGCCGCTGCCGCCCGCCGAGTTCGTGCGCGAGCAGCGCGAGACCCTCGGCCAGGCGATCCAGGCCGACCTGAAGAAGATCGGCGTCGAGGTCACCCGCCCCCGGCTGGACATCGGCACCTACATCGCCAACGTCTACGGCGGCAAGGAGCACATCGCCGACTACAGCTGGGCCCGCTTCGACCCGGACGTGCTGCGGCTCTACTTCAACAGCGCCAGCAAGCCCTCCACCGGCGGCCAGAACGCCACCTTCTACGAGGACGCCCAGCTCGACGAGTGGACCACCAAGGGCAAGGGGACGTTCGACAAGGCCGTCCGCCAGGACGTCTACACCAAGACGCAGCAGCGCGCGATCGAGCTCGGGCTGATCGTCCCGCTGTACGTGCGCACCGCCGTGGTCGGCACCGCGGCCAAGGTCCGCGGGTTGACCGCCGACCCCAACACCTGGCTCGCCTTCCACGACGCCTGGCTCGCCAAGTGAGCACCGGAACCACCGGGTTCGCGGAGCCGGCGGTCACGCCGGCGCCGGCCCGCAGCGGCGCCCCGCGCCTGCTGCGGGCCGCCGCGCGGCGGCTGCTCGGCGCGGCCGCCGTCCTGCTCGGCGCCGCCACCGTCGCCTTCGCGGCGCTCCAGCTCGTCCCCGGGGACCCGGTCACCGTGATGCTCGGCCCCGGCACCGCCGCCACCCCCGAGGTCAAGGCGGCGATCCAGCAGCAGTACGGCCTGGACCGGCGGGTGCCCGTGCAGTACCTCACCTACCTGGGCCACCTGCTCACCGGCGACCTCGGCGAGTCCTACCAGCTGCAGCGCCCGGTCGTCGACCTGATCGGCGACCAGCTCGGCCCGACCGTCCAACTCGGCGCCGCCGCACTCGCCCTGGCCGTCCTGCTGGCCCTGCTCGCGGCGGTCGGCACGGCCGGCCGCCGGCCCGCCCTGCGCGCGCTCAGCTCCTTCGCCGAACTGCTCTCCGTCTCCAGCCCCTCGTACTGGATCGGGATCCTGCTGCTCACCGCGTTCTCCTTCCAGCTGCGGATCTTCCCGGTCGCCGGGGACGACGGCCTCGTCGCGCTGGTACTGCCCGCCGTGACGCTGGCCCTGCCCGTCGCCGGGATGCTCGCACAGGTGCTGCGCGAGGGACTGGAGACGGCGCTCGGGCAGCCGTTCGTGCTCACCGCCCGTTCCCGGGGCGTGGGTTCGGCCGCCGTGGTGCTGCGGCACGCGCTGCGGCACGCGGCCGTGCCGGTGGTCACCCTCACCGGCTGGCTGACCGGATCGCTGCTCGGCGGGGCGGTGCTGGTCGAGTCCGTGTTCGGCCGGCCCGGCATCGGCGCGCTGACCCTCCAGGCGACCACCAACAAGGACCTGCCGCTGGTGATCGGGCTGGTCCTGCTCTCCGCGCTGGTCTTCGTGGTGATCTCCGCCCTCGTCGACCTGCTCTACCTCGTCATCGACCCACGGCTGAGGACCGACTGAACCGCTATGGCCCATACCACTGTTGACTCAGCCCCCGGTCCCGACGCCGCGCCCGACGCCGCGCTCCTCAAGACGCCCGAGGCCCCGGCCCCGGCCCCGGTCGCGTCCGCCCGTCGGCGGCCCCCGCTCGCCCTCCTCCTCGCCCTGGCCGCGCTCGCCCTGCTGCTGCTCGCCGCACTCGCCCCCGGTCTGCTCACCTCCGCCTCGCCCATCGAGACCCACCCGGTCGAGGCACTCACCCCGCCCGGCGCCGCGCACTGGTTCGGCACCGACCAGCTCGGCCGCGACCTCTTCGCCCGCGTCCTGCACGGCGCCCGGCCGTCCCTGCTGCTCGGCCTCGGCGCCACCGCCTTCGCCATCACCGGCGGCACCCTGCTCGGCCTCGCCGCCGCGCTCGGCGGCCGCTGGGCGGACCAGGTCCTGATGCGCCTCGCCGACATCCTGCTCTCGCTGCCGCCGATCCTGCTCGCCCTGCTGGCGGTGACCGTGCTCGGCACCGGCTCGCTCAACGTGATGCTCGCCATCGCGATCGCCTTCGTGCCCGGCTACGCCCGGATCGTGCGCGCCGAGACCCTGGTCGTCCGCCGCTCCGGGTACGTGGAGGCGGCGGTCGGACTCGGCCTGCCGCGCCCGCTGCTGATCGTCCGGCACGTGCTGCCGAACGCCGTCGGGCCGATGCTGGTGCTCGCCACCGTCGGCTTCGGCACCGCGCTGATCGCCGCCGCCGGGCTCAGCTTCCTCGGCCTCGGCCCGCAGCCGCCCAGCCCCGAGTGGGGCGCGATGCTCTCCCAGGGGCGGCGCTTCCTCGCCACCGCCTGGTGGGTCGGCGTCTTCCCGGGCGCCGCGATCACCGCGACGGCCCTGGTCGTCAACGTCCTCGGCCGCCGCGCCCAGGCCCGCTTCACCCGGAGGACCGACGCATGACGCACCCCGCCGCCCCCGGCACCCCGGAGTCCTCCCCGCCCCTGCTCGCCGTCGAGGGCCTCGACGTGAGCTTCGGCCCGGTGCGCGCCGTCCAGGACGTCTCCTTCGCCCTCGACCGGGGCGAGTGCCTGGCCGTGGTCGGCGAGTCCGGCTCCGGCAAGAGCGTCACCGCCCGCACCCTGGTCGGCCTCACCGGCGCCGGCGGCCGCGTCCCCGCCGCCGTCTCCGCCCGCCGGCTCGCCTTCGACGGCCTCGACCTCGCCACCCTCACCGAGGCCCAGTGGCGGGCGGTGCGCGGACGGCGGATCGGCCTGGTCCTCCAGGACGCCCTGGTCTCGCTCGACCCGCTGCGCACCGTCGGCGCCGAGATCGCCGAACCGCTGCGCGTCCACCGCCTCGCCGCCCGCGCCGAACTCCCCGCCCGGGTCCGCTCCCTGCTCGAACGGACCGGCGTCCCCGAACCGGAACGCCGCGCCGCCCAGTACGCCCACCAGCTCTCCGGCGGCCTGCGCCAGCGCGCCCTGATCGCCTCCGCGCTCGCCGCCGAACCGGACCTGCTGATCGCCGACGAGCCGACCACCGCCCTGGACGTCACCGTCCAGGCCCAGGTCCTCGACCTGCTCGACGAACTCCGCGGCAAGGGCACCGCCCTCCTGCTGATCAGCCACGACCTGTCGGTGGTCGGCCGCCTCGCCGACCGGGTGGCGGTGATGTTCGGCGGCCGGATCGTCGAGACCGGCCCCGCCGAACGCCTGCTCGCCGAACCGCGCCACCCCTACACCCGCGCCCTGCTCGCCGCCGTCCCCGGCGCCCGCACCCGGGGCACCCGGCTCGCCCCCGAACCGGCCGGCCGCCCCGCCGCCGCCCCCGGCGGCTGCCCCTACGCCGCCCGCTGCGCCGCCGCCGACGACACCTGCCGCAGCACCCTCCCGCCGGTCGACGCGCTCGGCTCGCGGTGCTGGCACCCGACGGCGGTCGGTGCCTCGGCGCTCTCGGTCCGCGAGCCCGATCCGGCCCCGACCGTTGTTGACGGCGCCGACCGCACCCCCCTCCTCGACGTCGACCGGATCGGCCGCTCCTTCGCCGGCCGCCCCGTCGTCCGCGACGTCTCCTTCCGGCTCCACGCGGGTGAAACCCTCGGCCTGGTCGGCGAGTCCGGGTCCGGCAAGACCACCACGGCCCGGATCGTGCTCGGCCTGGAACGCCCCGACACCGGCACCGTCCAGCTCGACGGCCGCCCCTGGAGCGCGCTCACCGAACGGGGACGGCGGGCCGACCGGCTGCGCATCCAGGCCGTCCAGCAGGACCCGCTCGGCTCCTTCGACCCGCGCTTCACCGTCGAACGCCTGGTCGCCGAGGCGGTCGCCCGCACCGGGGTCCCGCGCGGCGAGGAACGGCGTCGCCGGGTCACCGAACTGCTCGACCAGGTCGGCCTGCCCGCCGCCCTGCTGGCCCGCCGCCCGACCGAACTCTCCGGCGGCCAGCGCCAACGCGTCGCCATAGCGCGGGCGTTGGCCCCGGCACCGGCGCTGCTGGTCTGCGACGAACCGGTCTCCGCGCTCGACCTCTCCGTGCAGGCGCAGATCCTCGACCTGCTCGCCGACCTGCGCCGCGAGCTGGGTCTCGCCCTGCTGTTCATCTCGCACGACCTCGGCGTGGTCCAGCACCTCGCCGACCGGGTCGCGGTGATGAAGGACGGCCGGCTCGTCGAGACCGCCACCGTCGACCGGCTCTTCGCGGAGCCCGCCGACCCCTACACCCGCCGGCTGCTCGCCGCCACCGCCCCGGTCGGGGCCGCGCGATGAGCGCGCCGAACCTGCTCGCGGTTGCCGACCTGCACGTCGGCCACGCCGGAAACCGCGCCGTGCTGGAGGCGCTGCGCCCGGCCACCGACGAGGACTGGCTGATCGTGGCCGGCGACGTCGCCGAACGCTTCGACGAGATCGCCGGCGCCCTGGAACTGCTTGCTTCCCGCTTCGCCCGGGTGATCTGGGCGCCCGGCAACCACGAACTCTGGACCCTCCCGGACGACCCGGTCCGGCTGCGCGGCGACGCCCGCTACCGCGCGCTGGTCGAACTCTGCCGTGGGTTGGGCGTGTTGACCCCGGAGGATCCGTACGCGCTGTGGCCGGGCCCGGACGGCCCGGTCGCGGTCGCGCCGATGTTCCTGCTCTACGACTACACGTTCCGCCCGCGCGGGACCGCCACCAAGGACGCGGCGCTCGCCGCCGCACACGCGGCCGGGGTCGTCTGCACGGACGAACTGCTGCTCCACGCCGACCCGTTCCCGGACCGGGAGAGCTGGTGCCAGGCCAGGTTGGCTGTGACGGAGCGCCGCCTGGCGGCTCTGGATCCGGCGCTGCCGACCGTGCTGGTCAACCACTTCCCGCTGCGGCGGGAGCAGACCTACCTGCTGCGCCACCCCGAGTTCGCCCTCTGGTGCGGCACCGAGCAGACGGCCGACTGGCACCGGCGCTTCAACGCCGTTGCCGTGGTCTACGGGCACCTGCACATCCCACGCACGGTGCGCGCGGACGGCGTCCCGTTCCACGAGGTGTCGCTCGGCTACCCGCACGAATGGTCCCGGAGGGGTGGAGTCCCGTCGCCCTTGCACCGCATCCTCCCGGCCCCGCTCCGCCAGTCCGCTGTTGTCCCTCCCACCCTCCGCCCCCTGGTGGGACCCGCCGTGCGGCTCTAGGCGCTGTTCGAGGAGTGATCTTCAGTCGCCGACGAAGACGAGGTAGCGGTGCGGCTTGTGTTCGAGCTGCTCGGCCAGGGCAAGCACTTCTGCTGCTGCCTCGGCCTCGGGTGCTGAAGTGTTGTCGATCAGCGCCTTCAGTTCCGGGACCAGGAGCCGCATCTGCGACTTGTTGAACCGGGTGTCGTCATAGGGATCGACGTGACCGAGCATCGGCAAGGCCAGCGTCGCGGCTCGTCGGCACAGGCCACCGATCGCCGGGTGGGTGCAGGCTGCCAGGGTCTCTCCGGAGTATGTCCGCACATTCACGCTGATCGGCATGCCGCCACCGTAGTCCCGGCCACGTCGGGCAGCGAGATCATTTCCGGAGCGCGGCGGGTAGGTCACGACCGGCACGCGTTCAGCCACCGGGCCGGCTTGACGGAGACCCGCAGCGTCGGTCTACGGCTGATCGAATGCCCAGGTGAGTACCACCTGCCCCGTTTCCGGGACCCCGCCGACGCGGCGGTACGTCGCCAGTGCCGCCGCATTCTCCTCGTCCGTGATCGTCCACACGCCGTAGCAGCCCTGCTCACGTGCCAGGTCCGCAAGCGCCGACACCAGAGCCCGGCCGACGCCACGTTCACGGAACGACTCGTCCACGCCCAGCTCGTACAGGAACATCTCGGTTCCCTTGTCCGGATGGGTCATCTCGACACCGGTGACCATCCCCGCCGGGACGTCGTCCACATAGGCGATCAGGAGATGATGGCGCTCGTCCGTCAGGAACCGTTCAGTTGCCTCCCGCCCTGGGGCGGTGTCGAAGAGATGTCCAGCGGCGTCGACCGCCTCGACCTGAGTGACACGACGGATCTCCATCCGAGGATCCTGGCACGTTCCGCCAGCGGGGGGCGGCCATTCTGCCGCAGCGCGATCCCGACGCCGAACCCATCTCTACGGCCTTGGGAACCGCACTGCTCCGACCTCTGTCGGTTTTTGGGAAGGGCGAACGTCCCCTGATGCGGCACTGGCGGCGCGTGGGTCCCGAGCGGAAGTTCGGGTCAGACGGTGCCGAACTCGCCTGCCTGCACACCTGTGACGAAGGATTGCCAGGCATCGGAGGGGAAAACGCGACGCACTGGTCGGCGAGGTCGGTGGCGGTGGCGACGGGGATGTCGCAGTCCAGGCCCTGGACCGGTCCTGCCGATGGTGCCTGGTGTTCCCGAACCGCCGCAGCCACGACTACGTCCGGGCCGGCACGACCACAAGACGCTCGACATCGAGCGGTGGCTGCTTGCCCGTCCGCGGTTCCACCTGCCCGGTCCGGGCGACGGCTGCTGCGTCTGCGGTTGCCGCACTGGCCGTGTTCTCGGTCAACAGCCTTGGATTTTTCGGTCATTCCGACCGAAAGGTCCTGCCGCACGGGGGCTGACACCCTACCGTGAAGGGGAGTCTGCCCCGGTTCGGGGCGGAACGGGGTGATTGAAGCGCACAGAGGAAGGAAAGCCACGGGGGTACGTGCACGTATGCGTGGGGGCGCGGTCGCGGTGGGGGTCGCGGTGCTGGCGGTCGGGGCCCTGGGGGCCGGGGTGGCTCCGGGGCGGGCGGCGGCTGCCGACCAGTGGCGGCCGCAGCCGGGGACCTTGTACATCTCCGACCTGCCGAAGACCGAGTCGTGGCGCGCCAACCCGACCACCCGGGGGTGGGGCGAGGATTTCGACTGTCAGGTGGGCTGGCCCGCCGAGCCGGCCGAAGTCAATGTGTGGCACCGTGACTTCACCACCGCGGAGACCGCGTTCGCCCAGCAGAAGGTGGCGGTCTTCGACGCGGAGGCCCAGGCCGTCGCCTTCGCGGACAAGGCCCGGCAGGACTACATCGCCTGCGCGCACGCCCCGCAGCGGCCCGGCGTGACCGCGACCTACTTCGACCACGGGGTGATCAACGTCGAGGAGGGTGCCTTCCTTCAGGGGATGCACACCTTCGACTCCAACGCCACCGAGCGCCCCGACTACAACTACCTGTGGGGCGTGGGCCGCGACGGCGACACGGTGACGCTGGTCCTGTGGCAGAGCTACTGGGGCGATCCGCCGGTGATCCCGTGGAAGAACACCCTGAACACCGCGGTGAAGAAGCTGTACTGAGCACCCGCCGCCGACTCCTCGCCGCCGCTCCCGGCGGGGCCGTGGAGCCGGGCGGCGCGGCCACGATCCGTCTATGGTTCCGTCCGGAGTGAAGCGCCCCGGGTCAGAGGTCCGTGGCACCCGGGTAGTGGTGGCGAAGTTCGTTGAGTACGCGCTCGTCGACAGCCCTGACATCCCACAAAGAGCTGTCGAATTCGGTCAGGACGAGCATGAGTTCGTCCCCGGCGAACCCACGTGCTTCGGCGTCGATCAACTGAAGGAAGGGCGTCGTCAACGACAACAGCGTCAACGTGTCCATGCCTGCGTCGGCGGACCTCCTCTCCATCTCGACACAGCGAGGATCGACGATCTCATCGAATTCGATGCGCCACGTCAGGTCCAGACCGAAGCTGCCGAGGCGAACCAGTAGCTCGGCCAGGGTCACGTAGTGCTTTCCGTGCCAGGCAGGAAACGTGATCCCCTTCATCCCCGTCTCTGCTTCGGCGGTATCGCGTGACATGCGGCCTCCTTCGTTCAGCAAACACTAGGCCATCAGCTCATACGACCCATCGGACAGGACCTAACCCGAGGCGCCCACCTCCCCCCTCCCTGCCTCCCCACCTCCTCCGCGGCACCCCCGCCGAAGGGCCCAACCCCGCCGGGCCCTTGCGCGGTGCCACAAGTCGGTGCCGTCCTTGGGAGAGTGGGAAGTCGGCCCCGTCGACTTCCCACTCCGGATCACAGCATCCGCGGTCGGTGTGCCGCAAAGGTGCTCCGTTGCCGTGTCCGTGGAGCCGGACTCCCAGGCTCGACACGTGGGCCCCGACCGGGAGTCCGGTCGGGGCCCAGGAGTCGGTTCAGGTCAGACCGTGCCGAACTCGCCCGCCTGCACGCCGGCGACGAAGGAGCGCCAGGCGTCGGAGGGGAAGAGGAGGGAGGGGCCGGCCGGGTCCTTGGAGTCGCGCACTGGTACGACGCCGGGAAAGTCCGCCGTCACCTCGACGCACGTTCCTCCGTTGTCGCTGTGTGTCGACTTGAACCAAGAAGCACGAGACAGGTCGTCGAATCGTGGCGTCATAGAGTGAGGTCCTCTCGTGCCTTGCGGATCATCGCTTGGGAAGCACGCTTGGACAGGGCTTCCACCTGCAACCGATGGTAGTCCTCCTCCCAGGCAGCAACAGTGCCAGGTGTGCGCACGACGTATCCACGCTCAAGCGACTCCGAGTAGCCAACTACCGTTCGGTCCGCGAACGACAGCAAGGTCATCGAGACTCGGAAGGGTGCTTCCTCGCCCAGGTCGAAGGGGGAGACCTGAATGATGATCCTCGAGCTCGCTGACACATCCTCAAGATGCGCGAGCTGCTCTTTCATCACGTCCGGGCCACCTATGGGGCGGCGGATGCAGCTCTCGTCCAACACGGCATGAAAGAGAGGCGCCTCCGATCTGGCGAGGAGCCGCTGCCGGTTGGAGAGGAACTTCAACCGCTCATCGGCCTGAATCTTAGTGATGCGACCACGTCGGACGGCAGCTGAGGCCAACGCTGCTGCGTACGGGATCGTCTGCAGCAGGCCCGGGATGATATTCGCCTCAAAGACTCGGATCCGCGTAGCTCGTGACTCCTGCGCGGCATGCTCGGGGAAACCATCCAGTAGGGCTGTTGCCTTGAGACCCCACCACATCGTCTCCAATGTGCCCTCCAGGCCCAACGCCTCGTCGCACTTTCGTGCGAACTCAAGCGTGGGGGATTTGAGAGCCGTTTCCACTGCCGAGATGTGCGTGTCCGAGTAGCCGATCAGGTAGCCAAGTTGACCTTGCGTCAGTCCTATCGCCTCGCGTGACGTGCGTAGACGCAGGCCGAAGGCGGCTCGGGGCGATGACTGAGGGTCAAGCTTCTTGCGATTCAAGGAGTTGCCTCCTATTCCTCTGCGGCAGCTGGGAAGTTGAGGATCTAGCAATCGTAGGGGAATCTGGGCCACCCTGAATACAAGCCGTAGCGCCACGGGCGCACAGAGCTATCCCCTTGGAGCCCCCATGCCCAGTAGCCCCCGCATGTCCATCTACACCCCTGCCGTCGGCGAGGTCGTCCGTGACCTCGCGCACCTCGACACCTCCGGCAAGCCCCTCGAAGCCGTCTACATGGACACCCTCGCCGGGCTCGTCTACCTCCGCCACGAGGCCGGCGGCTGCGAGTGGACCACCAAGCCCAACCGCATCCAGGCCCTCCCCACCCCCCGCTTCCTCACCGTCCAGCACCCCAGCCGGCCCCGCATCTCCGACGTGGCGTGAACCGCTCCCTCCGGCTCGTCGTCGCCGCCCTCGTCGTCCCCACCCTCAGCGCCCTCGCCGCAGCCCTCGTCTGCTGGCCCATCCACGACGGACCCCTCGGACCCCAACTCCTCATCTTCGGACTGATCCTCGCCACCGGCATCTCCGCCGGACTCCCCGCCTGCCTCACCTGGCTCACCCCCAAGAACCCCGAGAACTGACCGACCCAGGAGCCCCACGTGCTGCACCACCTCCCCACCCTCCTCACCACCCCGCCCCGCCGACGCCACCACCACCACGCCCTCATCCTCAACCGCGACGGCGCCCTCCTCGCCATCGGCACCACCCGCACCACCGGCCTCGTCCTGCCCGGCGGACCCGCCGAGGCCGACGAACTCCCCCACCACGCCGCCCGCCGCCACACCGACACCCAGACCGGCCTCGTCCTCCCCCTCCTCACGATCCTCGCCACCGACCACACCCCCACCCGACTCCTCCCCGAAGCCCTCCACCTCGTCCACTGGGGCGGACGCCTCACCCCCGCCCAGGAATCCACCGTCGCCCGCCACCGACCCCCGCACACCGTCACCGCCGTCCACTGGCTCCACCGCGCCCAACTCGCCGACACCATGCACCCCGACCACCACCGCCGCACCACCCACGCCCTCGACGCCCTCACCCGCGGTGCCCACCTCCCCCTCCTCCTCCACGGCACCCCCGCCGAATAGGCCCACGGAACTCGGCGATCCACCGCACCGCTCTCCGGGCCCCGGTTGCGGGGCGCCGGCCGAGCACGCCTGGATTCCCCGGTCGGTTCGTTGCGGCGGGCCATCGGTGGTCCGCCGCAACGGAGTTCGACCGGCATTCGACGGGACTTGCCCGGAAGTCCGCAGGCCGGATCGGCGCCAGGCGTCGCCCGCGCTCGGTGGCGAGCTTGGCGGCGAGCCCGGTGGGTCCCGCCGTCGCAGCTGGAGCAGCGCGGCGGGCCGGACGGAAATTGACAGCGAAGTGTCGGCTTTGAGTTCCGGAGCCGCCTCGCCAGCCAACTGGCGCAGCAGCTCCAGGATTTCAGCCCGTTCTTGCGGATCGCGTCGGATGCACGGGGTCCGGCCGAGGTGAGGGCGTCGGCAAGGCGGAAGACGGTCCCGTAGGAGGCCGCTGGCCCGAACACGCTGAGCTCGGCCCGCAGCACCGCGTTATCGGCCGTGCAGTCCCCGCCAAGACCCAGTGCGAGCACGACGTCCAGCAGCATTGCACCGGACTGCGGGATCACCCCGCAGCCACCGCCTCGACGTGGGCACGCGGGTGCGACCCGCTGCTCCTGCCCGTGGAAAGTGCCTCCGGCCGGGGCGGGAACAGGGACCTGGAGAGTCCTCGTTCTCGCTGGCCAGGGGCTCTTTGTGCATTTCTGGTCACCCGTCGGACGGCTTGCCTCATGAAAGCCCGGGGCTAATTCCTCCGTCCGGCGCTGCAGAACATGCGGACTGCCGCCAGCACGCCCCCCACCGCCCCGGCGATGTGGCTGATCGGCTGGCGAGTGATGACGGCGAGGATCGTCAGGGTGCCGAGGGCGAGTCCGGCAAGGACGAGGAGGACGGTCGTTCCGGGGCCCGGGTGCTCTGCGGACGGCTCGGGCGGGGACTTTCGGGCATGCGCATCTGCGGACATGCGGGATTCCTTTCAGCGGATCGGCGAACGTCACGGGCTTGACGGAGCGTTCGTGAATCCAGCATGGCTCCGTGCGGCAAACCGTTGACGCCACGCGGCGAAACCGTCCGGCCCGAGACGATCCCTTACGGGACCTGCCGAAGGGCTCCCTTGCTTTACAGATTCTTACAACATTGGCAAAATCGGCCCCATGAGTGGTGACTTGACGCCTGCCGATGCGGATCCCGGAGCGCCAGTCGCTGTGTTGCGCGCCTACCTGCAGACGCTCCATCGTCACCGCGGCGAGCCGAGCACCCGGGCCCTCGCGAAGAGCACCGGGTCGGCCATCAGTCACACGACTGTCAGTCTCGTACTGAGATGCCGAACGTGTCCGAAGTGGGGTCCGTTGGAGCTCGTGGTCGAGGCTCTGGGTGGTGACGTCGATGAGGCTCGCCTCCTGTGGATCGCCGTCCGTGACGTCGAGCATCCTTTGCCGCAGACCCGCGCTCCCGCCCGGAACGGTGACCAGTCTGCTCTGGAGCGACCGCAGCCCAAGGTGGGTGCGAAAAGCCTTGAGATGGGCGCCTTCATCCTGGGGGTGAGGGGCGCGACCGATGCATGGGACATCGACTTGCCGCTCGACGTTGAGGTGCATGTCATCATCGCCAAGCTTGTAGCCACTCCGGGCTTGCCTTTCGTTGCCTCGAAGAACTGGCAACTCCTCTGGAGGGAGGGAGAGCGAACGCTGGCCCCGACGGAGTCGCTTCGAAGCGCCGGCGTAGGTTCCTTGGGCCGACTGGACATGTACTACGACTGAGCGGGTGTTGAGGGCATCGGTCGTAGTCACTGCTGAGCCACTGGCAGGACAGGGTCGGGAATCTCGGCCGACGCCTCGGTGATGCCACTCGGGAGATCCGCGAACTGAATTGATGCATCGTGCCGCTGGCCGCCTGGGGACCGCTGCACGGCATCCTGACCGTGCACTGCTACCGCCGCCGCAGCGCCGCCGATTCGCTCGTCGGCGCGAGGCCGGAGCGACGTCGCCGGTGGTGATGGTCGGTCGGTAGCGCAGGCGGTCGGACAGTCGGGCTTGTCCGCCCGTACCCGGGGCGGGAAGTCGGACCCGTCGATCCTCCGGTCGGCGTGCCTGTGGCCGCCGGTGTTGGTACCTCCGTCCAGTGCGTTGCGGCGGGTCCCGGTGACCCGCCGCAACGGAGCCGACCGGAGGTCAGCAGGTCGGTTCGGACCTCGGGGGAGTGGGAAGTCGGCTCCGTCGACTTCCCACTCCGGACCCCCAGCACCCGTGGTCGGCGCGCGGCGGGGGAAGTCCGCTGCCGTTCTGACTCCGGGGTTGCCGTGTCTGTGGCCCACGGGGGGATCAGGTCGGCAGCGCGATGGCCTACTCGGACAGGCGGTCTTCACTCACCGCGGTGGCGATCAAGGAGACCAGATTGTCGGTCCAGCAATCCCGTTCCTTCGTTGCGACTTCGATGCCGCAGCCGGAACAGACGAGATTGGGGCTGTCCTGGCCCGCGAGGCCGCAGCAACCGATGATGCGGCGAGCACCGAAGACGTCCGCGCACCGGAGCAAGCCCCGGTGCGGGTCTGGCTTTTGGGCGGGTGGGATTTCGTCGACAGCGAAGTTGAGCAGTTGCGGGGAGGCCGGCTTGTCGGTGCTCGGATCTAGTATGCGGGGCATGACGCGATATGTGGACGAGGATCTGCACGGTGTGGAGTTCCGCGAGTGCGATCTGAGCGGGGCACGCCTGATCGGCGTCGTCATGCAGGATGCCGTGATCGACGGGCTCGTCGCCAACCTCGTGGTCAACGGTGTCGAGGTCGGCGAGTACGTCAAGGCAGAGCTCGACCGGCGTCATCCGGTGCGGGTGCTGATCCGCTCCGAGGACCCTGACGATCTGCGCGAGGCATCGCGTCAGCTCCATGCCGGCTGGGCCGCCACGATCGAGCGAATCCGCCGCAGGCCCGGCATCGAGCGCCGCAGCGTGAACGACGAGTGGTCGGCGGTGCAGACGATGCGCCACCTGGTCTTCGTCCACGACTCGTGGTTCCGCCGCTGCTGCCTGGGCTCGACGGAGCTGTTCACACCGATGGGCATCGGGACGACCGTCGAGCCCTACCGTGGAGCGCACGGGCTTGACCTCTCGCTCGATCCGACCCTCGACGAGATCGTGAGCGTGCGTGACGCGCAGGCCGCCGAGATCGAGGCCTGGCTCGACGAGGTCACCGCCGTGCAGCTCGCAGAGCGAGCGCCGGTGCCCGACGACGATGTCTGGCCGCCGTACGCCCGGGGCCGCTTGGTGCGGCAGTGCCTCGCCACGGTGCTCAACGAGACCTTCGAACACCACGGCTTCTGCGTCCGCGACCTCGACCTGATCGAAGCACAGGACGCCGAATAGGGCCGGCTACGGACTCAGCACCTTTGCGGATGCGGGCATCACCGATGCGGGCATCACCGACCGTCTGCGCGGTGCCGAGCTGCTGGGCAGGTGCCGGCCGGGCCGGCGGCCGTCGGGAGCTCGGCGAGCTCGGGTGCGCACCAGACGCCGCATCGGTAGACAGAGTCGGCGCAACTACTCCGGGAAGCACAAGGCCCACGGGCTGCTGTTCCTGGCCGTCACCGACGAGCGCGGGAACCTGCTGTGGATCTCGGCGGCCGAACCCGGCCGCGCCTCGGACCTGACCGACCCCAGGCCACCCCATCCCACCTGCGAATTCAGGATGAAAGGTTCTCATTCTTCCTGAACTGCATTTGTGGGACTCGAAGCCGGCACTGTGCTCACCACGACCCGACGGCCTGACGGACGCCGGGGCGACCCGCAGTCGTCTCGCTCGATCCAGTCCACGCAGGTCAACGCGATCCGGCCGACTGACTTCGTGTCGGGCCTTCGGCGCGTTCTACGGGCCCTCGATGCCGACGACGGTGCCGAACGGGTCGCGCAGCTGGGCGATCCTGCGTCCGGGCTCGACGGTCAGCGGGCCCCGGTGGTGTTCGCAGCCGGCCGCCAGCAGCCGGTCCCGGACCCGGTCGACGTCGTCCACGCCCCAGTACACGACCGGGCTGCCGCCCCGGGGGTTTCGCTCGTCGTCCACCGGATGGAAACCGACCTCGACTCCACCGATCTCCACCCAGGCGTAGACCGCCCCGGTGTCGCTGACGTCCGTCTTCACGGGGACGTCCAGGAGCTCGCCCCACCACCGGGCCGACGCCTCGGGGTCTGCGGCGAAGGTCATCACGGTACGTACGCTGTTGAACATGTCCCACCTCGACAGGGGGCCTCGGGAGTTCCGGTCTCTGACTCCTGCGCTTCGCGTGGGACGGGAGGCGGTGTGTGTGTCGGAATCAGTCCGGGCCACCACTCCCCAGTCCGGGCTCTCCATGGTGACTGGGATCGCGCCCTGGGGAAAACCCGCGGGCCCGCGCGGCCGTCCAGCGGGTGTGAGACGCGTACGGGCGGCAGTACCGCCGCAGGAACTGGACGAGGGGCAGCCGCTCCGACGAGCTGCCCAGGGGGACCGGGCCACTCTCAGTAATCGCCTCACTGGCCCCCGGCAGGCATCGCGTCCTCCCGTTCGTCCCGGACATAGGTCAACAGGTCGGGCTGCGTGGTGGAGAGTGGGAAGTCGGCCCCGTCGACTTCCCACTCCATCCTCACGGCAGCCGTGCTTCAGCGCTTGGTCCCACCTCTGCTCCGCCGTCGCGGTGCCTTCGAAGGTGTCGTCGCTGCGCTTGACGACGGCCGGCATCACGGTGAGAACGGCGAGGCTGTGCTCGCCGAGGCTGCCGTTGTAGCCGCCATCTGCCCGGACCAGGGTCAGCCGGCGGTGTGTGGCGGCGACCCGGCCGAGCAGGGTGGCGGCACGGTCGCCGACATCTGCGGCCGTGACCATCACCGCGAGCAGCGGTCCGAGCGTGTCGACCACGACGTGCCGCTTGCGGTCCGCCGCGGCCCGCGCCCCCTCGGCGCGGGCCCCGGCGCGCCGCCGTTGATGGGCTTGCCGCCGTCGAAGCCACGGCTGTCGGCGCCGACAACGGCGTCGGCCTTGACCGACGGCGAGTCGATCACGCCCGCGCTCGGCTCCGGATCCCGCCCGGCCTGTGCGCGAACCTGGCGGCGGAGTCGGTCGTGGAACTCCTTGACCAGGCCGTGGTCGCGCCGGCGGCGGAAGAACGCGTAGACGCGTTCCCACGGCGGGAAATCGATCGGGATCGCGTTCCACTTCGTGCCGTTGTCGACGGGACAGCGGATCGCATCAAGAATCGCCCGACGGCAGTACGCCGCAGGCTGGCCGCCCCGGCCGCGCGCAGCCAGCCCGATACCGGAAGCAGAGGCCTGGCCACCCCCTACTCGGCGTCCGCCATGTCGGACGGGTAGCGGCGCTCGCGGACCGCGTGGTCGCCGGCGTTCCCGAACCTGTGAGCCAGGCAGTCGCACGCGAGAGTGGCCGCAGTGGACGCCGCCCCCGCGATGCCGTGGAAGTACGACAACAGAGCCCCCTGGAAAGCTCGTTGGTACAGACACCCACTGAGCTGCCAAGAGGCCCTGCCTTCGTGCCGGACGGCCGCCACGATCACCCGATCGGGCCCATCGCGGGAAGCGGCCGGTGCACGCCAGGCGTACGCGCGCAGTGCGCCTTTTCGGCATGCCTCAGTGTTCGACCGTCCGATCCGCCCCCTCTGTCTGGCGGCGGGTACGGCGGCGGGGCCGACCGGCCCGGGGCGTCGGTTCCCGGAGTTCAGTCCGTCGGGGGTTCGTCGGCGACGAGGTCCAGGAGCTGGTCGGGAGTGAGGGTGGCGAGGTCGACGGAGCCGTCCTCGTGGACGAGCCGTGCCGTCGTCTGCTCGGTGGAGAGCTGTCGGGCTCGTTCGATGAGTTCGCCTGCGCGGCGCCGCTTGCGGATCCGATCGGCGATGTCTGCGACCGCGAGCACGGCGGAGGGCACGGACAGGAGCAGTGATGTCACCGCCACGGGGTCGACGCCTTTGGTGTCCGGGCCGGTCACCGTTGCGGTCGACGGAGTGGTCTCGGCGGGGTGTCCCCAGTCGGCGGCGACCGCCGCAATGTTCTCCCGGGCGGCTTCGGCTCCAGGGCCGACAATCTCGATGATCATGATTCCTCGTCTTCGTCGCTGATGGTTTCCATGAGCTGCTCGGCCCGGGACACGATGTCTGCTGCGCCGATCACAGTGGCGGCAGCCCGGCACGCCTGGAGCACTTGTCGGGCCTGAGCGCGTGCACCTTCGGCCAGCACCACCTGCCCCAGAACGATCCCGACGATCGCGATACCGTCCGGCCGTTGCAGTTCTAGGAAATGCTGGAATGAGGTGACCAGCCTCGGCACCGCTGCGTGGCGGTCCCCACGCTCCAGGTCGATTTGGGCAAGGTCCCAGGTCGCTGCTGCGATGCCGTCGATCTCACCGAGCCGTTTAAAGACATTCAAGCGCTTCAGCTGCAGCTCAACGGCTTCGTCGAGCTGACCGCGCGCCTGCAGGATGTGCGCGATCTGCCCCCAGGTGATCGCGGTGGAGCGGGTGTCACCGATCCGCTCGAAGGCCGGCAGTTGGACCTCGCGGTGGATCTGCAGGGCTTCGTCGAGCTGACCGCGCGCCTGCAGGATGTGCGCGATCTTCCCCCAGGTGATCGCGGTGGAGCGGGTGTCGCCGATCCGCTCGAAGGCCGGCAGTTGGACCTCGCGGTGGATCTGCAGGGCTTCGTCGACTTCCCCGCGCTGTTGCAGGATGTCCGCGATCTGCCCCCGGGCGATCGCGGCGGAGCGGGTGTCACCCATTCCTTCGAAGGCCGGCAGTTGGACCTCGCGGTGGATCTGCAGGGCTTCGTCGAGCTGACCGCGCGCCTGCAGGATGTGCGCGATCTTCCCCCAGGCGATCGCGGCTTCGCGGGTGTCGCCGATCCGCTCGAAGGCCGGCAGTTGGACCTCGCGGTGGATCTGCAGGGCTTCGTCGACTTCCCCGCGCTGTTGCAGGATGTGCGCGATCTTCCCCCAGGCGATCGCGGCTTCGCGGGTGTCGCCGATCCGCTCGAAGGCCGGCAGTTGAACCTCGCGGTAAATCTGCAGGGCTTCGTCGAGCTGACCGCGCGCCTGCAGGATGTCCGCGATCTGCCCCCGGGCGATCGCGGTGGAGCGGGTGTCGCCGATCCGCTCGAAGGCCGGCAGTTGAACCTCGCGGTAAATCTGCAGGGCTTCGTCGAGCTGACCGCGCGCCTGCAGGATGTGCGCGATCTTCCCCCAGGTGATCGCGGTGGAGCGGGTGTCGCCGATCCGCTCGAAGGCCGGCAGTTGGACCTCGCGGTGGATCTGCAGGGCTTCGTCGACTTCCCCGCGCTGTTGCAGGATGTCCGCGATCTTCCCCCAGGCGATCGCGGCTTCGCGGGTGTCGCCGATCCGCTCGAAGGCCGGCAGTTGAACCTCGCGGCGGATCCGCATGGCCTCCTCGACTTCCCCGCGCTGTTGCAGGATGTCCGCGATCTTCCCCCAGGCAACCGCGGCGGAGCCGGTGTCGCCGAGTTCGGTGAGCAGTTGCTGGGCCTGGTGGAGCAGGGTCTCGGCCTGTCCGGTTTCACCGCGGGTGATCAGGCGGCTGGCGTGGTCGTAGAGGACTGCCGCATGGTCTGTCGGGTCGGTGTGCTGCCGGCTGGTCTGGATCTGCTCGACGGCGCGGTCCAGGAGGGCATCGGCACGCTCGCCCTCGCCCCTGGTGATAGCCGCTTCAGCAACGGCACGGAGCAGGGTCGGGGGAACCGGGTGGTGGTGGCGGTCGAGGAGGGCGATGGCGTGGTCGCCGAGTTCGGCGGCGGCGGAGGCCGGGCCCCGGTGCAGGGCGTACACGGCCGCGGCGGCGCAGTCGGCGGTGACGGCGGGGTGGTCGGCGTCCAGGGCGAGGCGGGTCAGCTGGAGGTCCAGGTCGGTGCTGCGGGGGGTGCGGGGTGCGGGGCCGCCCCATCGGGTGTGGAGGGGTTCGACGGCGAGGGCGGCCAGGGTGTTGCGTTCGTCGGGGCTGAGGGGGGTCAGGTGTCCGGCGGCCAGGGCGTTGACGGCCACGGCGGTCGTAGGCCGGTGGTAGTCGTCCGCGAAGGCGTCCAGGAGGCCGAGACCGCGCAGGCGGGTCGCTGATCCGCCGACTGCTTCGGCGAGGGTGTCGACGACGGGTTGGGGGACGGGGAGGGTGAACAGGGCGCAGGCCCGCAGCAGGGCGTGGTGGGCGGGGCCGGCCTGCTGGAGGAGGGTGTCCAGGGCCAGGTTCTCCAGGAACGCGGACAGGTCGGGGTCGTCGGCGGGGTCGCCCTGGCTCAGGTAGGCCTCCATCGCGGTGATGGCGGCCTCGGCGCGGGCCGGGTCGACCTGTGCGCCGTAGACCAGGCGCAGCACGATGAGGTCCTGCAGTCCGGGGTTGCCGCGGCTGACTTCCGTGGCGCGTCGGGCCAGGTCGGTCCGTCGGGCCGCTTCGGTGTCCGGGAGGCGGTTCTCGGTGGTGGCGAGGTCCTGCTGGCGGCGGCGGAGCTTGTGTTGGGCGGCTGGGGAGAGCGGTTGGAGCTGGACCTGTTCCAGGCGGTTCTCCAGGCCGTCGAGGGTGAAGGTGTAGCGGCTGGTGAGCAGGAGCCGGCTGTCGGTGGTGGCAGGGTCGAAAGCGGAGATGACGTCGGCGAGCACGTCGGCGTGTGCGGCATCGACCTGGTGCGGGCCGTCGGTGTTGGAGGTCAGGATCTGTTCGAGGTCGTCGATGATCAGTAGGAGAGGCTTGCGGGTTCCCTGCGTCTGGGCGCACGGTCCGGTCAGCAGGTCGACCAGGAGCGCTCTGAAGCGGTCCGGGTGCTCGCGGACGTCGGCGCGTCTGTCCCTGAGCAGGTCGCGGGCGTCGGGGATCGGTTCGACGGCTGTGGCGACGGCGTCGAGGATCGCCGCCCGGGTGTAGTCGCCGAACACGACCGCGACGGCCCGGTCGGGGAGGCGGTCGGCGATCCGGGCGGCCAGGCTCGATTTGCCCAGCCTGCCCTGCCCGTGGAGCAGCACGCCCCCGTGCTGCCGGCCGCGCAGGGCCCGCAGTGCCTGCTGGAGTTCCGGGCGTCGGCCGACGAACATCCCCGCTGCCGCGACCGGTACGTCGTGCTTGCTGCCCAGGAACGTCGTGGTCGCGTGGTGTGCGGGCGCCATCCGGCGCTTGACGGTTCCCGCGACCAGTGGGCCGCCGCCCGCGGGCCCCAGCCACAGCCGTGCCAGGTGCCAGTCGGCGCGCACGTGCTCGTCGGGGGACTCCAGCAGTTCGCGGCGGGCGGCGGCCACCGCCTCCGCCACGGTGACGCGGCGGCCGAGCCGGGCGTACAGGTGCTCGGCGAACAGGGTGGCGGCCCGGTCGCTGACCGAGCCGTCCCAGCCGATCACCGCGGGGATCCCGGCGGCCACCAGCTCCGTGGCCAGCGAGTGCGCCACCGCCGCCCCCGCACCGGTGCCCGTGGCGCCGCGGCGCCCGGCGCCCGCGGGAAGGTGCCCGGCCACATCCGCGCCGGTGGCCGTCAGGCAGGCCGACACGAACGCCAGCCGGGGTGGGGGCGTCAGCAGGCCCACCAGCTCCTTCGCGCTGGTCGGGCGCCCCTGCCCCAGATCGTCCTCCAGCAGCAGGACCGGCGTGGGGCGATCCCCGGGGCGCTCGCGCCAGTTGTGCAGCCCGTGGCACGACAGGTGGACCACGGGCATGCCGCCCAGTTCCGACAGCCGCATCCCGAGGCGTTCGGGGTTGCCCGAGTCCTCGACCACCAGGTCCAGGCCCGTCTCCCCGACGGCCCCGAGGACCGCCAACTCCTCCGCCTCGTAGTCGAGCTCGTGCTGCCCCTGGGGGGCCGAGGCCATGAACGCGACCCCCAACCGCCGGTCGTCCAGGGGATCCGCCGGGCCCGGGCGGCCGAGCCGCCGCACCACCGCGAACTGCTCGGGCTCCTCGACGAGGAACCCGCCCCCGGGCGCGGCCAGCAGCTCGAAGGGGGCCCGCAGCAGGGCCCACTCCGCGGCCGACGGCCGCTTGGGTGCCCGGACCTCGAACAGCACCGGCGACGGAGCCTCCTCCAGCAACCGCGTCAACCAGCGGCGGTCCCCGTCCAGCCACCCGTACAACTCCCGCCCCAGCGCGAGCAGCACCTCCCGCCGGGAGCCGCCGCGCACCGCGTCCACGTACCGGCCCGCGACTGCGGTCAACCAGGCGACGTCAGAGTCCTGCAGCAACCTGCGCGGACCGAGCCCCTCCCCGCCGACGACCAGCTCGAACCCGCCGGCCTCCACAACCAGCCCGGTGATCATCTTGCCCCCTGACATCGCACCCGGCCCGCACCAGGACCACACCCCCGTGCATCCTGCCACTCAGGTGGGCGAGTTGGGCGCCGGACGCAGTTTTCCTCCAGCTGGACCGAGCCTCAAAAACAGTGCGAGGAAACCCCGCCCCAGCCGGGCTCAGGCCCTACCCACAAGGGGTCGGCCCACGGCCGACAGGCAGCTCGCCCGATGCAAGACACCAGTTCGATCGACGCCCCTCAAGAACGGAACGAGAATAGCTATTTAGTGACGTGCAATCATATTAGGAGCATTAAAAGGACATTGACCTTGCCATGGCAGTGCTTCATCATCGCTGACCATGCTTCAAAATGAGATCTGGGACGACCACGCCGCTCTGAGCTATGACACCCCTGGGGCTGGCATGTTCGCGCCGGCGGTGCTGGGGCCGACAGTGGACCGCCTTGTGGAGCTCGCCGAGGGTGGGCGGGCACTGGAGTTCGCCATCGGGACGGGGCGGGTGGCGTTGCCGCTCGCGGCGCGGGGAGTCCCGGTCAGCGGCATCGAGCTGTCGAATCCGATGCTCGATCGGCTCCGCGCCAAGGCGGACGGGGCGACCATTCCGGTCGTCGTCGGCGACATGGCCACTGCACGGGTCCCCGGCAGCTTCCAGCTCGTCTATCTCGTCTACAACACCATCTCGAACCTGCTCACACAGGCCGAGCAGGTCGCCTGCTTCCGGAACGCCGCAAGCCATCTCGCGCCGGGCGGGCGATTCGTCGTCGAGCTGTGGGTCCCGGAGCTCCGGAAGCTGCCACCGGGTCAGCAGGCCGTGGTCTGGGAGTCGGCGGCGGGCTATGTCGGGCTCGACACCTACGACGTCCTGCGTCAGCAGGTCGTTTCGCACCACTTCCGGTTCGACGCCGAGGGCGGCCGTGAGGCCCGGATGTTCCGCAGCCCGCACCGCTACATCTGGCCGGCCGAGCTCGACCTGATGGCCGAGCTGGCCGGGATGACCTTGGAGTCCAGGCATGCCGACTGGGTGGGAGGGGAGTTCACCGCGGAGTCGCGTTCCCACGTCTCGGTCTACCGGACGGCCGACCCGCTCTGACCGGGGCCCGGAACGGAAGGTTGCCCGGGGGGCGCGGTGGGCTTCGGGTCGGACGCCGCCGAACTCGCCTGCCCGCACGCCCCGCTTACCGAGTCACCGGATCGACCGGACGAGGTCCAGGCCCGGGGGAAGGGTGGCCCTCCGGTGCACCGTCGTTGTCTCCCCACCGCTGCAGAGGAGTTGGGCCGGTGCCCGGAGCCACCGAGCCGGAGGGCCGACCCCGGAGTGGGCACGGCAGGTCCTCGTCCTCCACGCGGCGTACTCGCCGCCTGCCGCCCGAGGGCCGCTGCTCGGCATCCCGACCGTGGACGCGACCGCCCCGCACCCGGGGAGGACTTCGGCCACTCGCCGACCGGATCAGGCCGCCTTGCCGAGGGCCTCCTGCCAGGAAACCGGCAACTGGCAGTGTCTGACGCGCCCCAGCTGTTTGTGACACGCGCCCTGCCGAAGGAGCTCTCCATGCGCCTGTTCCGTACCCGTGCGGCCGCCCCGTTCGCGTTCCTGCTCGCCGGCGGGCTGCTCGCTCTCGCGCAGCCTGCGCAGGCCGTCGGACCTGCCGATCTCTACGCCACGGTGACGGCCTCGGGCGCCCCCGGGGCCGTCACCTACCGCGTCTTCTTCGGCAACGCCGGGCCCAACCGGGCGGCGGGCACGGTGACCGCCGTCGTGCAGCTTCCGTCCCGGACGACCAGCGCGAGCGTCGACCTCTCCGGCTGCGCGTACGACAACACCGCCAAGACCCTGACCTGTGACCTGACGGGGATGCCGGACGGGCAGGGCTTCGTCCCGACCCTGACCGCGCAGGTCGGCCTGCTCGCGCTCGGCGCGCTCACCGCCACCGCGACCATCACGGGCACCGACCCGGACCCCGACCCGAGCAACAACTCCGCCTCGGCCTCGTGCACGGCCCTGACCGGTGCGGTCATCATCTGCTGACCGAACACCTGGTGCACCTCCTTCGGGCCTCGGGGGAGTGGGAAGTCGGCTCCGTCGACTTCCCACTCCGGAGCCGCAACACCCGTGGCCGGAGTGCGGCCCCGCCGGGCGGACGCCGCCTCCTCGCGCCGCAACCGGACTGCCCCGGTGCTCCCATGACGCGCACCCGGATGGTGCGGTGGTCCCGGGACACGGTCGGGACCGCCGCCTCATGTCACCGTCCGCACGGATTCCTACCGTTGAGGCACGCGTTGAGCGCACGGACGGTGACACCCGCCCGGCGCCGCGCAACGCCGGGCCGGCACGGACGGCCCGGCGGCCCACGGCCCGGAGTCCTCCCGGCCGACGGGTGACGGAAGCGAGCTCTTGGAGGTTCGTAGATGAGTTGGAACCGATTCACGCTGGCGTCGGCCGACAGCGCCTCGCTGTCGAGCCGGGTGGCCGCGGTCTCCCGGATCGACGGCAGCATGGAGGTCTGGTGGGTCGCCCCCAACGGCTCGGTCCAGGGCGCCTACTGGTACGAGGGGTCGCCCTGGCGGCGCTACGAGCTCGCGCCCGCCGGCAGCGCGTCCGCGAACGGTGGCATCGCCGCCGTCTCGCGCGTCCCGGGCAGTATGGAGGTGTTCTTCGTCGGGGCGAACGGCTCGGTCCAGGACCGTTTCTGGTACGAGGGCAGTACCTGGCAGGGTTTCGAGCTCGCTCCCGCCGGGAGCGCCTCGACGACCGGCGGTATCGCGGCGGTCTCGCGGATCCCGGGCAGTATGGAGGTCTGGTACGTGGGTGGGAACGGCTCCGTCCAGGACCACTTCTGGTACGAGGGCAGCACCTGGCAGCGGTTCGAGCTCTCGCCGCCCGGCAGCGCGTCCATCACGGGCAGTGTGGCCGCCGTCTCGCGGATCCCGGGCAGTATGGAGGTGTTCTTCGTCGGGGCGAACGGCTCGGTCCAGGACCGTTTCTGGTACGAGGGCAGTACCTGGCAGGGTTTCGAGCTCGCTCCCGCCGGCAGTGCCTCGACGACCGGCGGTATCGCGGCGGTCTCGCGGATCCCGGGCAGTATGGAGGTCTGGTACGTGGGCGGGAACGGCTCGGTCCAGGACCACTTCTGGTACGAGGGCAGTACCTGGCAGCGGTTCGAGCTCTCGCCCCCCGGCAGCGCGTCCACCCACAGCGGTGTCACCGCCGTCTCGCGCATCCCGGGCAGCATGGAGCTCTGGTACGTGGGCGGGAACGGTTCGGTGCAGGACCGTTTCTGGTACGAGGGCAGCACCTGGCAGGGCTTCGAGCTCGCCCCCGCCGGCAGCGCGTCCGTCACCACCGGTCTCGCCGCGGTCTCCCGCGTCCCCGGCAGCATGGAGGTGTGGTTCACCGGTGGGGACGCGTCGATCCAGGACCACTTCTGGTACGACACGTCGAGCAAGAACTTCGACCAGGACGTCACGACCGACATCGCGATCGGCGGCTCGGTGCACGTGGTGATGCGGCAGGACGGCTTCTTCTCGTTCAGCACGCACGCGCACGACAGCGGCTTCGACAACATCGACTACACGATCTCCGCCGCCGTGCTGACGCCGGACGGGCACGTGTTCACGTTCCAGCACTCCGGCCACACCGAAGGCACCGTCGCCGGACTGCCCTTCGGTACGCCGGACCGCAACGACGACTTCACGTTCGTCGGGAACAACCCCGAGATCACGGCCCGGTGGGACGGCATCCTCAACGGCACCTTCAAGGCGAGCCTGGACGCCACCGACACCCTCGCGGCCGGAGTGACCGGAGCCCTCGGCGACCTGGTGAAGGCCGTCCTCGCCGCGGCGGGGAAGGCGGCGGCGGACGCGGTCGTCAAGCTCGTCTCCTGACCGGGCCGGTCCCACCCGGGCCGGTCCCACCCGGGCTCCGGCCCGGCTCCTCGCCCCGGAGCCGGGCCGGAGCCCGGAGGCCTGCGCTGCCTGCTCGTGCACGACGCGGCGTCACCTTCCACCACGCCGGGGAGGTACTGGACACGGAGGTGTGAGCAGTCACGCGAACGATTCGCCGCAGACCTGCGGGGCGACCTGGACAGCGGAGCCTGGGACACCCGCTTCGGCACCCTGCGGCAACAGCCTTTCTACGAAGGCTCCTTGGTTCTGATCAGGTCCGTTCCGGCCCAGGGTACGCATTTGGGCGTAAGCAGTTCGTGCGTTTCGTGCTCGTGGTTGTGTCTGCTCTGGTGGACCGTGGTGCGTGACCCGTGTGCAACCGAGCGACGCCGAGCGGGGGTTCATCGAGCCGTACTCGCCGATCGGCTAGTACGGCCCCTGCCCCGAACGGCTGCAAGCGCTTCCGGAAGTGGAAGGGGTCATCCCTTGATCTCCCTCCCGCTCAGGTAGTAGACCTCGACGATCAGAGATCCACTCAGGTACTGGATGTGCAGAGCCTGGTGAAGATTCCCGTTGTTCCACGCCTTGTTTGCTGTGAGCTTTTCCGTTCCGTATTTGTAGGAGTCGTTCAGCTTGTCCCCGTGGGGAAGGACAAGTCCACCGGGCCCCTTGTACATCCACGAGGGGATCGGCTTGGGCTTGAGGAGGAACTTCTCGATATCGGCCTGGGCCTCGGATGTGATGGTGTCCGCGAATGAGAACGTGAGGTACCGGTGCGGCGGCAGGCCGCTTCTGTCCTCAAGGGGTTTTCCTGACAACAGCGTTTCAAGATCTGCGCGCGATTTTGCGTCCCAGGAGACTTTCTCGTGAAAGACGTCGCTCCAAGAAACCCCGGTGGCCGCTACCCTTTCTGCGGCGTTGAGGTCGCTCTGAGAAATATCCTTCAGTACGAGATTCCCTGCCATGATTTCCTCCTCGGACGGTTTCCGCCATCACTTCCAGGTGGCGCTAATTTCCTTGGGGGCCCAAACTCTTGATTTCTCCGGCGAGGACGTGGGCCCGTCGGTCGAGGAGGCTCCCGGTCTCAAAGGGGGCTTCGAAGACGATGTCGAAGCCCTTGTTGGTTCCGTGCTCGGTGAGTGACGTGACCTTGTAGGAGTAGCCGGTCGCGCCGATCGGGATACCGAAGAGATTCACGCCCAGTGACAATTCGGACTTCAGGTCTTTGACGATCCGGCCGGCATTCCCGCTGCTGTAACGGACCGTGATGGACGGAAATCTACTGATCGCCAGTTCCTGGAGTACGTCGATGCCGTCGTCCTGCGGGAGAGGATCGAGCGTCGGCCCTGTCCTGGTCGGGTCCGGGCCGTCACGCAAAGCATCTTTGAGAGGATCGAGATAGAACCAGCCCTTGTGGCTGTCCGCCTGGTATGCGCGGGGATCGCAGTAGACCGTTGTGAGGCCTTTGAATGCGATCTCCATCGTGCAGTCGACGGGAGTTTCAGTGAGCTGATCGAGCGATACTCCGGAGAAGTATCCAGTGATCTTAAAAATTGCGACCACGGGAATATTTCCGACCTTCTGGCCATTGACCGATAGATCGACGCAGCCCTCCTTCGGGTTGGTGAGGTCGAACCTCACCTGAACTTTCTTCTCGCCCTCCTTTACGCTCGCATGAATCTTTTCGGGAGTTGGCTCGATGCTATAAGCGACCTGATAGGCGGTTTCCCCGGCGTCGGTCTCCACGCAGATCCCGCCGTTTCCCTCATCGGCGTGTTCGGTGTTTCTGGTGAGAATATTTCTCAGCCCGAGCGTGCGGGTCCTCCCGTTCATGAGTGCCTTGACGGGGAGATAGGCTTTCAAGACCTTCTTGAGCGGATCGACCAGGGCCTTGGCACCTTTCGGAAGGTTCGGGAGGTGATCCTCCAGATTGTCCAGTACAGTCTGGTCGAGCTCGAATGCACCTGTCTCGGACCATGCGTTCAGCCGGTCGACGAGGATGTACTCGGACTTCTCTTCGACCCGGGCGCGAAGCAAGTCTTCAGGAGTGATGGAAGAGATCGTCGCCTCGTACTTCTTCACCAGGTCGACTGTCTCCGCACCGGCCTTTTTGGCCACCCCGTCGACCTTCTTCCAGTCGGACCACGAGAATGCATAATCAAGGGCCCCGAGGTATTTCAAGTAGCGTTCGGTGAGCGGTTCGCCGGCAGTCAGCCCCGCACCTCCGGCAGCTTTCGATACATTTCGATTGATAAACTCCCAGGTGGCATAGTAGAAATTGTTGTCAAGGGTGCGGAAGTGGTACGGGAAGTTTTTTGTACCGAGGCGGAAAGATCTCATTTCGGGCTTTGCGAGGGAAGTGGAGACACCTTTCGCCACTTCATCATGGAAAGCTTTGACGGCGGCCAGAAGATCAGGCGTGGGCTTCACGGTGTTTCCTTCGACGGCTCGGTGGCGAGGGCTTGACGGTGATTGTTCTCAGTGTGCTGCGGGGAGAGGAGTACGCGACGGTGCCGTTCGGTCCTGCGGCGCGGATCAGTTGGCACCGTCGCGTGGCGTGCCCGGTGGACGGACCGCCGGGCATCGCATGTCAGGGTGTCAGGGAGGTGATGCCGCCGCCGATGACGTGTGCCCGTCGGTCCAGGATGTTCCCGGTCACATCCATGGGCGTCTCGAAGACGATGTCAAAGCCCTCGTCCTCGCTGCGCTTGTCCAGTGAGGTCGACTTGTACTCGTACCCGGCCGAGCCGAGCGGGATGCCGAAGAGGCTGACACTGACGCTGCTCTCGGAGTGCAGCTTCTCGAGGGTTTCTGTGGTCGAGCCGCGGCTGTAGCTGATCCGGAAGGACGGGAATCGACTGATCACCAGGTATTCCAGAACCTTGATGCCGCCGTCGCTCGGGTAGGGCGTCATGACGAAGCCGGACTTGGTGGGATCCGGGCCGTTCTCGATGGCGTCCTTGATCGGCGCCAGGTAGAACCAGCCGGTGTCGTTGTCCATCTGATAGGGACGGGGCTTGATATAGACGGCGGTGGGCCCTCCGTACGTCAGTGTGACCGAGCATTCCTCGAAGGAGGTGTTCAGCTCGTGCAGAGAATAGCTGGTACCGGATTCGGCGCTGATCGTCAGCACTGAGAAGAGGTTGACTCGGCCTCCGGCCTGGCCTTCGATCTGCAGGTCGGCCTCCTTCTCCTCGAATTTGCTGAAGCTCAGGTGGACCGAGACTTTGTTGTCACCCTTCAGCCGGCTGTCGATCTGCTTGGGGCCCGGTTCGACGTCGATTCCCGCATGGTAAGCGGTTCTCTTCTGATCGTCCTCAGTGATGACCCCGTTGTTCGCCTCGTTGGGATGCTCGGCGTTCTTCTTGACGTTTCCGATCTCACTGTCGGACTGATAGATTCGATTGACGAGTCCAGCCACCGCAAGGAACGGCTGCAGGGCTTTGCCGATAAGCGGAAGCAGAACCCGGGCGGAGCTCGGCATCTTGGGCAGGAAGTCACCCAGGTTATCGAGGGTCTCGCTGCTCAGTACGAAGCGCCCGTTCTTGGCCCACGAGTTGACCTTGTAATCGAGGATGTAGTCCTGCTTGTTGGCCACCTCGGCCTTCGTCATCATTTCCGGCGTGATTTTGCCGTACAGGCGCTCGTACTCCTTGACGAGCTCCGAGCTGACCTCCTGTGCCTTTTCCTTGGCGGCGTTGAGCTTCTCGTTGTCCTCGGCGGAGAGCTGGTAGCCGAGGAGGTTGTAGTACTTCAGGTACTGGTTGGTCAGCGGCTCGCCGAATGCCAGTCGATCGGCGCCCTTCACTTCCTCGAGATTTCGGTTCAGGAACTCCCAGGTCTTCAGGTAGAAGTTGACGTCAGGGGTCTCGTAGCTGTACGGAAACTCGCCGCCGCTGCCGATCTGAATCGGCTGCATGTCCTGCTTCTCCAGGGCGTCTGCGACCAGCTTTCCGGCCTTCTCGTAGAAGGTGTCGATCGCCGGAGGGGAGGGCTTGATCCGCTTCATTGCGGACTCCTTCGTTGCGTGCGAGTGATGCGGATTGTCGGACCCTGGAGACCACCGAGGACGTGGCCGATCGGCCGATTCGTACCTCGGGTTCACCGTTCCACGGCTGCTGGAAGTGCAGTAGGGCGAGGCGAGAGGTGTTCGGCACGGACGAGGCCCCGGCGGCGGCCGATCGTGCCATGTGTGACCGGCCGTGAGGGGACCTGCGCCTCGGGATTCTCGTGTGGGTACGAACCAAATGCTTGCACGGCGGAAGTCCGGCGGGCCATGCGGTCAGGGCCATCGGGCCGTGATGTCACCCGAATGGTTGATCGTTCCATGTGGCCCACAGTCTGTCGAAGATGTGGCGAACGATCTGCTGCTGCTCGGCGGTCAGGCTGACGCCTCACTCCGCCGGCCGGTCGAGGAGCTCCTGTCAGACCGCTTCGACATCGTCGAAGGGCATCTCCTCGTGTACTTCCAGGTATTGAAGGACAGGCCGATTCCTTCGAACCGGCCTTCCTCGCCCTCACCATCGGTCCACGGGTAGGTCGGGAGCGTCGTCGCCATGAGGGGAAGGCAGTGTGCTGTGCCGACACCGGCGGCGCCGACGCTAGGACCGCCGTTCGCGTGGACGCGGTGGCTACCGGACCGGAGCGTCTGCACGGCCTGGACCGGGAGGCCGGGCGGTCGAAGCCGTGGGGCAGCTGCGGGGGAAGCACGAGGGTGTCCGTCGCGGTCTGTGAACGACCGCGACGGACACCCTCGTGACCGCACTTCACGTGCGCGTCGACGACCTGCTGAGGACTTCGCCCTGACCGGCGCCCTGACCGGCGCCCTGACCGGCGCCCTGACCGGCGCCCTGACCGGCGCCGGGACCGGGCGAGGCCGGGCCGGCCACTTCGGCGGTGTGCGGGACCTGCTCGGCCTCACCTCCCGGGCCCCGCGAAAACGATCGGTCAGGCCGGGAGGAAGAAGCCGGTGATGTCGGCGAGGCGCCCGTCCGCGTGGTGGCGGGCGGTGCTGATGCCGGTCGACGCGGTCCCGCCCTGTCCGTCGAGCTGGGTCCAGCGGGCGAGGGAGCGGTCGTGGTGTTCCAGCACCTCGTCGATGCGGAACCGGTGGCCGGGGAAGGCTCCGGCGAAGCCGGCCATGTAGGCGGCGAGTTCGGTCAGGTCGCCGACCTCGGTCCCGGGGTCGCGGTAGGCGACCTCGTCCACCGCGACCGCGCCGAGGGCGGCGGTCCGGTCGGCGGGGTCGGCCGACCAGCAGGCGGCGTAGTCGTTCCAGAGCCGCTGGGTGTCACTCATGGTCGTCCCGCTTTCGTGGGTGGGGTCCTCAAGGAGCCGATCGACGCCATCGCGCCGTCGGTGACGCTGTGCAGGGTGGTGCGGGGCAGGCCGGCCCGGACGAGCACCAGCAGGCCCTGGTAGAGCGCGAGCAGATGGGCGGCGGTGGTCCCGACGTCGAGGTCCGCCGGCGCGTCGCCGTGCTGCCGGGCGCGGGTCAGCGCGTCGGCGAAGCCGTCCTCGATTGCCGCCAGGCCGTGGTGCACCCCGGTGGCGGCCTGGGGGAGGGCGAAGGACTCGACGGCGGTGTTGGTGAGCAGGCAGCCCGGGTCGGGCTCAGGACCGGTCTCGATCGCCGTGGTGAAGAACGAGCGGATGCCGGCCAGGGGGTCCGCCGGTTCCAGCAGGTGGAGCCGGACCCGGCCCCGCACCACCCGCTCGTTGTAGGCGTCCAGGGCGGCGTGGAACAGGCCGTCCTTGCTCCCGAAGGTCCGGTACAGGCTCCCCGGGTGCAGTCCGGTGGCCTCCTCGATGTCCCGCAGCGAGGCGCCGAGGTACCCCCGGTGACGGAAGAGCCGCATGGCCGAGGCCAGCACCTCGTCCTGGTCCCAGAGTTGTTTGCGCCCCATCCCCGACCTCCGTAGTTGAACGATTGCTCACAAAACTAGCACGGCCCGGAGGCGATCGGTTCCCGGGCCGGTCGGCCGCCGCCTTCCAGCGGCTCCGGTGTGACCGGGATCACGCCGAGGTGAAAACCCGCAGGCCCGCGCGGCCGTCTACCAGGTGTGAGACGTGTACGGGCGGTTGCACCGCCGCAGGAACTGGACGAGGAGCAGCTGCTCCGACGGGTGGCCCGGGGGGACCGGGTCGCCTTCGAGGAGCTGTACCGCCGCACGTCGCCGTGGCTGGCGGTGCGGCTGCGGCGCCGCTGCGCCGACGAGCAGATGGTCGCCGAGGTGATGCAGGAGACCTACCTCGCCGTGTGGCGGGCGGCGGGGTCCTTCACCGGGAGCGTCGAAGGCGGGTCGGCCGTCGGTTGGCTGTGGACGATCGCGGCCCGCCGCCTGGTCGACGCCTTCCGGCGCCGGGCCCACCACGCGGAGCCGCCACCGGCCGCCGCCCCGCACCCGGTGGCGCCCGCCGCCGAGGACGAGGCGCTGCGTGCCACCGTCGGCGGCGACGTCGGCGACGCGCTGGGCCGCCTCGCGCCCGAGCTCAGGGACGTCCTGCGGGCCATGGTGCTCGACGGGCTGTCCGTCCGGGAGACGGCCGTCGTCCTCGGACTGCCCGAGGGCACGGTCAAGACCCGCGCCCGCCGGGCCCGGATCGCGATGCGGGAGGCACTGGCATGACCGTCGAACACCCCTCGGCCCGGCTGCTCGCCGCCTACATCGACGACGGCGCGCCCGGCTTCGACGGCGCCGCCCTCGCCGCCGACGAACTGTGGGCCGTGGAGGCCCATCTGGAGACCTGCCCGGCCTGCCGGGCCCAACTGTCGGCCGCCCTCGGCACCGCGGCGCCCGCCGTCGCGGCGCTCACCGCCGCCGTCTGGTCGGAGCTGGAACCGCAGCTGGCCGTGGCCGACCCGGCGCCCCCGCGCCGCCTCGCGGCCCGGCTGTCCACCTGGACGACGCCCGCCATGACGCCGTGGCTGGCCATGGTGCTGGTCGTCACCGCGCTCGCGCTGCTGCTGGACCGGGCGAACGCCGGGCCCGACCCGGACCGGATCTCCCTGCTGCTGGTGCTCGCCCCCGTACTGCCGGTCGGCGGCGTCGCGGCCGCCTGGTCGCGCGGCCTCGACCCGGCGTACGAGCTGACCGCCGCCACCCCGCGTGCCGGACTGCCCCTGCTGCTGCGCCGCACCGCCGCCGTGCTCGCCGTGGTGCTCCCCGCACTGCTGCTCGGCGGGTGGGCGACGGGCGTGACGGCGGCGCAGTGGCTGCTGCCCTGCCTGGCGTTCACCTCGACCACCCTCGCGCTCGGCGCGCTGGTCGGGGTGACCAGGGCGGCCGTCGCCGTGGCGGTCGGCTGGCTCGCGCTGGTGGTGGCCCCGACCGTGGCCGCCGGCCGCACCGCCGCCGTCCTGCGGGCGGACGGCCTGCCGCTGTGGGGCGCGGTCCTCGCGCTCGGCGTGGCGGTCGTGGCCGCCCGCCGGGGCGCCTGGACGGCGCCGGGCCAGGACCGCTGACCTTCCCCCCTCTACAGACAGGAGGACGCGCACCGTGCGTGCCGTCACCAGGGCCGAACTGGCCCCCACCACCTACGCCCGGGAGATCCGGGCGACCGGACTCCAGGTCAGGGCCGGCCGCAAACGGCTCGCCGTCGACGGGCTCGACCTGTCCCTCGGCACCGGCGTCCACGGACTGCTCGGCCCCAACGGAGCGGGCAAGACCACCCTGATCCGGGCCCTGGCCACCGTGCTGCGCCCCGCCGGCGGCGAGCTGGAACTGCTCGGCGAGACCGTCCGGGGGCCGGGGGAGTACCGCGCGCTGCGCCGCCGGATCGGCTACCTGCCGCAGGAGTTCGGCTACTACAAGCGGTTCACCGTCCGGGAGTTCGTCGAGTACATGGCCTGGCTGAAGGAGGTCCCGGCGGCGGAGATCCCGGCCGCGACCCAGCGCGCCGTGGAGCGGGTCGGTCTCGCCGACCGCGCCGACGAGCGGATGAAGGCCCTGTCGGGCGGCATGGTGCGGCGGGCGGGCATCGCCCAGGCCATCGTCAACGACCCGGCGGTCCTGCTGCTGGACGAACCGACCGTCGGCCTGGACCCGGCGCAGCGGCTGCGGCTGCGCGAACTGCTCCAGGAACTGGGCACGGAGGCCTGCGTGGTGGTCTCCACCCACCTGGTCGAGGACGTCGCGGCGGCCTGCACCGATGTGCTGCTGTTCGCCGAGGGCAGGCTGGTCTTCCAGGGCACGCCGGACGCGCTGGCCGAGGCGGGCGGCCCCGAGCACGAGGGCGACAGCCCGCTGGAGCGCGGCTACTCGGCTCTGCTGGTGGATCCGTCGCGACGGACGCGGGGTGCCTGGTGAGCGTTCCCACCGCGTCCTCGGCAGCGTCCTCGGTTGCCTTCTCGGCTGCGTCCTCCGCCCTCCGGCTCCTGCGCACCGAACTGCGTCGCTCCGTCGCCCCGTGGGCGGGCGCGGCGGTCCTGGCGGCCGCGCTGGCGTTCCTGACCCTCGCCTCCGGGCCGTGGTCCGCCGGCACCACCCGGTGGACGGCGCAGTGGACCTCGATGGCCCTGTGGACCCGTCACCTGCTGGTCTTCCTGTGGCCGCTCGCCCTCGGGCTCGGCGCGCTCCAGGGCCTGCGCGACCACCGCTCGCGGACCGCCGAACTGCTGGCCTGCACCCCGAGGCCCGCCCGGCAGCGGGCGCTCGCCCAGGCCGGCCCGATCGTCCTCGCGCTCGTCACCGGGTACGGGCTGCTGCTGCTCGTCGGCGGGGCGCGGGTACTCACCGGGGACACCCGGTTCACCCCGGCGGGCTGGCTGCCGATCTCGCTGGTCGGGGTGCTCGCGCTGGCCGCCGGGGCGGTGCTGGGGATGGGCGTCGCCCGGGTGCTGCCCTCCGTGCTCACCCCGCCCGCGCTGGCTGTCGGCGCCTTCCTGCTCACCAGCCTGCTGCGACCGACCACGGACGCCGCGATCCCGACCTCCGCCGTGCCGAACCGGCTCTCCCTGCTGTCCCCGGTCACGGCGCCCGTCCGCGACACGCTGCTCACCGTCGCCGCCCCGGTCCACCTCGGACAGATCCTGTGGCTGCTCGGCGTGACCGCGACCGGCCTCGCGCTGCTCGCCGCCGCCGGCCCGCGCGCCCGGCTGCTCGCCCTCGCCCCGCTGCTGGCCGGCGGCGCGCTCGCGCTGGCGGTGCTCCCGGCCGCGCCCCGGGACACCTATGTGGTCGACCGGGCGGCGGCCGCGCCGGTGTGCGAGGGACCGGTCTGTGTCACGGCGCTGCGGCAGTCCCGGCTGGACGAACTGGCCGGGCCGGGCCGGGAGGCCCTGCGGCTGCTGCGCGCCGCCCTCGGCGACCGGGCGCCGGGCACCGTCCGCGAGACCGTGGAGACGCACGCGTTCGGCGAGCAGCCGGAACGCTCGGCGGACGCCGTACTGGTCGACTTCGACGATCCGGTGTTCGCGGCCGCCACCGGAGACCGGCTGACCAGGGCCCTGGTCGCGCAGGGCATCGCCCCGAACTGCCACCCGCGCAGCGAGGTCGAGAGCGGCACCCTGGACGACGCCGCCGCCCAGAGCGTCGCCGCGGCCTGGGTGTTCGGCGACCTCCGGCCGCTGGACGGGACGATGCACCGGGCGAGCGACCAGAGCGAGCTGGCCGGCCCGGTCTGGGAGCGGTTCCGCGCCCTGCCGGAGGCGGAGCAGCGGCGCCGGATGGCCGCGCTGCACGAGGCCGCGGTCGGGTGCGCGGACGATGTGCTCGCCACGCTGACGGGGGTGCCGACCCGATGAGGTGGCTGACGCTGTACGCGCGTTCGCGGCAGGTGCCGGCCGCGCTCGCCGCGGTGCTGGCCGGGGCCGTGGCGGTGTCCGTGTTCGGCCGCGTTGTCGGCGGGGCGGACGACCCCCGGCTGTCGGTGCTGGTCCTCGCGGCCGGGGCGACGGCGCTCGCCGTCGGCCTCGCCGGGCCGGACCTCGCGCTGGACCGCACGGCCGCGCTCCGCTGGCCGCCCCGCCGGGCGGCGCACCTGCTCGGCGGCGCCGTGCTCGCGGGCGCGGTGCTGCTGACGGCGCGGGCGGGCACCGGCCTGTCGACCGACCTCGCCCTCGTCGTCCGCGACAGTGCCGGGCTGACGGGGCTGGCCGCGCTCGGCGCGGCCTGGTGCGGCCGGACCTGCGCGTGGCTGCCGCCGTTCGCGGCGCTCGCGCTCGCCTTCGTCCTGCCGCCCGGTCCCGGCACCCTCGCCCAGGTGCTGACCTGGCCGATGCTGCCGCCCGGCACCCCGGCCGCCACCTGGGCCGCGCTGGTGGCGGCCGCCGTCGGCACCGCCGTGTACGCGCTGGGCGGGCCGAGGCGCTGACGGCCGAAGCGCTGGGCGGGCCGAGGTGCTGACCGGGCGCTGAAGGCTGCGGGCTGGGGAAACAGGGTTGCCTCCCGGCGGAGGATCACGTTGGGTGGGCGCCATGACCGATCTGCACACCGACCGTCTCCTGATCCGCCGCTGGCGGGAGTCCGACCTCGAACCCTGGGCGGCGATGAACGCCGACCCCGAGGTCCGGCAGCACCTGGGCGAGCCGCTCAGCCGGGAGCGCAGCGACGAGTCGGTGGCGCGCTTCGAGGCCGACTTCGACCGGCGCGGCTACGGCTGGTGGGCCGTCGAGGTCCGGGAGACGGGCGAGTTCATCGGCTTCGCCGGACTGGACGACATCGACTACGAGGCGCCGTTCACCGGGGTGGAGATCGGCTGGCGCCTCGCCCGCTCCGCCTGGGGCCGCGGCTACGCCACCGAGGCCGCCCGCGCCGTGCTCGCGTTCGGCTTCGACACCCTGGAGCTCCCCGAGATCCTCGCCGTCACCACCGCGACCAACCTCCGCTCCCAGGCGGTGATGACCCGCCTCGGCATGACCCGTGACCCGGCCTGCGACTTCGACGACCTGGACGCCCCCGAGGGCCCGCTGCGCCCCAACGTCCTCTTCCGCCTGGCCCGGCCCGCCGCGTCCTGACCGGCCCGGCCCGACGTCGCTCTCCACCTGACCCGGCCCGGCACGTCCTGACCGGCCCGCCGGTCGACTGACCGGCGGGCCGTGACGGCGCGTCCCCGCGGCGCCGTCCGTAGGAGCCGTCAGTACGAGCCCGACTCCAGCTCTGCCACCGCGCCCGGCCGGTCCGGCTTCCAGCCGAGCGCGGTGCGGGCGGCGGCGCCGCTGACGCTCTGGTCGAGGGCGAGCGCGTCCGCGAACAGCGGGCCGAAGACCTCGGCGGCCCGCGCGACCGGCACGGCCTTCGGGTCGCCGGTCACACCGGCCGCCCGGCCGGCGGCCCGGGCGATGTCCCGGACCGGGACGGCCGGCTCGCCCACACCGTGCCAGACGGTGCCGGCCCCGGCCCGCTCGACCGCCGCCAGGAACAGCTCGGCCAGGTCGTCGACGTGCACGGTCGGCCAGCGCACGCCCTCCTCGCCGTAGTACTCGGGCGCCCCCTGGGTGCGGGCCCGGTCGACCAGGATCGCCGGGATGCCGCCGCCCCGGCCGTACACGATGCCCGGCCGGACGACGACCGCGCGCACGCCCTCCGCGGCCTCGTCCAGCGCCCGCCGCTCGATCCGCGGGCGGTGGCCGACGATGTCGATCGGGTTCGTCGGGGCCTCCTCGCCGACCTCCTGGGCTGCCCCGGTGGCGCCGAGCACCCAGACGCCGCTGGTGTAGACGAAGGGGCGGCCGGTGCCGCGCAGCGGGGCGGCGAGTGCCTCGACGACGGCGGTGTCGACCTCGGCGTCGCCGCTCGGCGGGGCGAGGTGGATCACGGCCTCGATGTCGGGCGTCACCGCGCCGGCCAGCGAGGCCGGGTCGGCGGTGTCGCCGACCAGCTGGCCGTGCCAGCCGCGAGCGGGCTGCGGCTCCGCGCTGCGGGTGAGCGCCACGACCTGGTGGCCGGCGGCGGTGAGGTGCTCGGTGACGGCGGAGCCGATGTAGCCGGTGGCACCCGTGAGCAGGACCTTCATGACAATCCCCCTGTGCTGGACACGCCTTGTCGAACACGCCCTGTCGAACATGTCGAACATTTCGATGTCGAAACTATAGAGAGGCGTGATCCAAGATGTCAAACACTTCCATGTCGAAATGTTAGACTCCGGCGCATGACGGACACGACGGAACAGCAGCCGCAGCACGACGGCGTCGACCGCATCACCGCGCAGTGGCAGGCGGTCCGCCCCGACCTCGACGCCTCGCCCATGGCCGTGATCGGCCGCCTCTCCCGCGCCTCCCGGCTGCTGGAACGCGGGATCAAGGAGAACCTCGCCGCGCACGGCGTCGAGCCCTGGGAGTTCGACGTCCTGGCCACGCTGCTCCGCTCCGGCCCGCCGAACGTCCTCACCGCCGGCGAACTCAGCGCCGCCGCGATGGTCAGCTCCGCGGCGCTCACCAACCGCATCGACCACCTCGTGGAGAAGGGCCTGGTGGACCGGGCCGTCGACCCCGCCCACCGCCGCCGGGTGCTGATCTCCCTCACCGACGCCGGCCGGGAGCTCACCAACCGTCTCGTCGAGCACCACCTCGCCGGTGAGGAACGCCAGCTCGCCGGGCTCACCGCCGCCGAACGCGACCAGCTCACGGGTCTGCTCCGCCGCGTCCTGCTCACCCTCGGCGACCACGCCGACGGCACCCCCTGAGCGTCGGTCCGCCGTTCTCGCAGGGGCTTGACTCTCCGGTGGCACGAGACGGCACAGTCGGGGCCGTGGACAGGAGAAACCTGCTGCCGATCGGGCAGTTCTCGCAGGCCAGCGGCCTCTCGGTGACCGCGCTCCGGCACTACGACGCCAGTGGCGTGCTGCTGCCGGCGTTCGTCGACCCGGTGAGCGGCTACCGGTACTTCCGGCGCGACCAGGTGCGGACGGCGCAGTCGATCAGGGCGCTGCGGCAACTGGACATCCCCGTCGAGGAGGTGGGCCGGCTGCTCGGCGGCGGCGAGGAGGAGCTCGCCGCCGCCCTGCGGGCACGGCTGCTGGCCGCCGAACGGCGGCTGGAGGTGCAGCGCTCCGTCGTCCACGGCCTGTTGGACCGACTGACCGAAGGAGCAACGATGACCCACCGCGTCACCGTCCGCCAGGGCGCCGCCGAACGGATCCTCGTCCGCGGGGCGACCGTCGACAACGCGGGGCTGGAGGCCTTCCTCCGCGCCGCCTACCAGGAGATGTACCAGGTCGCCGGACGCGGCCCGCTCACCTTCACCGGGCCCGCGTTCGTCCGCTTCCACGGGGTGTGCGACGACGAGAACGCGACGCTCGTCGAGGCCTGCCTACCGTTCCGGCCGGACGGCGCGCAGCCGGCGGACCTGCCCGAGGGCATGACCGTGCTCGACCTGCCCGCGAACACCCTCGCCTGCCTGGAGGTCGAGGGCGAGGCCGCCACCTTCCCGCGGATCCTCGGCGGGTACGACGCCGTCGCCGACTGGATCACGGGGCACGGCTTCGCCTTCACGGGGCCGGTCCGGCTGGTCCACCGCCGCTGGACCGGGACGCCGGGCCACCCGGACAACCGCCAGGAGATCGCCTGGCCCTTCGGCGAGCCCGTGGACGAGTCCCGTTGAACCGCGGCCCTGTTCAGTCCTGCCAGAGGAACAGCAGCGTGTCGATGTGGAGCTCCGTCCACTCGCCGAAGTAGCGGACCCGGAGGCCGGGGACCAGCGCCCCGCCGCTCACCATGTCGATCCAGTGGAAGCCGGCCTCGGTGAAGGCCACCCGGTAGCGGTCGTCCCAGTCGTCGCCGTTCACGAACAGCCCGAGCTGCGACACGTACAACTCGCCCGGGTGGTCGGGGTCGTCGCGGTCGTTGTCGTGGACGATGACGTCGTAGTTGCCCCCGCCCTCGTCGTGGTAGAGCCCGCACGGCATCGGTGCCCACGGGTTCACCCCGAGCTCGGCCAGCACCGCCCACGCCCGGCCGAGCCGCTCGGCGGAGTCGACGGGCGGGGGCGGCTCGGTGAGCAGCGCCTCCACCCGCCAGCGCGGATCGCTGCGCTCGCCGCAGACCGGCACGTACGCGTGCACGATCGCTGCCCTGACCTCCTCCGCCAGCCTGGGCACCTCCACCCGGGGGCGTCCCAACCGCTCGTACAGGGCGCGCAGTTCGTCGAGGTCGCCCAGGTCGAGCGCGGCCCGCAGTCGCGCCTCGACCGAACGCGCGACGCCGTCCTGCGGTCGGTCCGTGAAACCGGTCATCACCCCTGCCCCTCCGGGTCGTCGACCCGCCGGTCTACGCTAGACGGGGATCTTGCCCCCGCACAGGAGGATGCGCACGGATGAGTGGAACGGTCACGGCGGTCAGCAGCAGCGGCGAGTACACCTTCACCAAACCGAACCGGGCGAGCATCACCCTGATCGCCGGCCTCGGCGTGGCGGGCGACGTGCATTCGGGGGTGACCGTCAAGCACCGCTCCCGCGTCGCGCAGGACCCGACGCAGCCGAACCTGCGCCAAGTCCACCTCATTCACGAGGAGTTGTTCGCCGAGGTGGCCGAGCAGGGCTTCACCGTCGCGCCCGGCGAACTGGGCGAGAACGTCACCACGCGGGGAATCGACCTGCTCGGCCTGCCGGTCGGCACCCTGCTGCGGCTCGGCCCCGAGGCCGTCGTCGAGGTCACCGGCCTGCGCAACCCGTGCCTCCAGATCGATGCGTTCCAGGACGGCCTGCTGAAGCAGGTCGTGGGCCGCGACGAGGAGGGCACCATCGTCCGCCGGGCCGGGATCATGGGCGTGGTCCGTACCGGCGGAACCATCCACCCCGGCGACACCGTCAAGGCCGAACTCCCGCCCGGCCCGCACCGCCCGCTCGACCGCGTCTGAGTATCCGTCAGCTTTCTTCCCCGCTGCCCCGGTCACCGGTCGGTGGCGTCGCCCGTTCCCGGAAGTACTCCAGCAGGATTCGGTTCTCGGCCGGTTCGGGCAGTGCCCGGACTGTAGGTTGCTGCTGCTCGCCCGCCGGGCGGTTGGCGGGATCGGGCGCGGCGGAGGACGTGCGGCAGTACTCTGCGGTCTGGACGAACAGGCCGACGTTCGCCGGGGAGTTGCCGTGGAGCATGGCGGGTCCGGATCCGGCGGTGACATCCGTGGCATCGACCTCAACAGGAGCAGGCCATGACCCCGCCCCGCTGGCCCTGGCGCGGCAGAGCCGGAAAGCGTCCCGCCGATACACAGCAGACCGGGAACCCGCCGCAGGGTACTGACAGCGCGGGGTCGTCGTCCCGGGTCCGGGTTTCGGGCGAGGGGGCTGTCGGCGCGGGGCGCGACATCTCCCACTCGGCGGTGGGGGAGGGCAGCCGGGTCGAGCACACCGAAGTGAGCAACCAGGTCACGGGCGGCACCGTCCACGGCGACCTCTACCAGGCCGAGAACGTGACGGTCAACCAGTACCTCCCCTCGTCGGCGTCCGGTCCGGTGGTGCGGCCGGTGCGAGTCGGCACGGTGCCGCCGCTGGCATCGGCGTTCCAGCCCCGTCCGGGCCTGCGGGAGGAGATCGACCGGGCCCGGGAGCGGCACTCCACCGTGGTGCTCACCCAGGTGCTGTCCGGTGGTGGCGGGGTGGGCAAGTCGCAGCTGGCCGCCGCGTACGCGTGGCAGGCCCATGCCGGCGGCGTGGCTGTGCTGGTGTGGGTGAACGCCGCCGAGAGCGCGCAGATCGTCGCCGCGTACGCGCAGGCCGCGAGGCTGGTGGGGGCGCCCGGTGCGGCAGGGCAGGACGCGGAGGCCGATGCGGGCGCGTTCCTGGACTGGCTGGCCGTCACGGAGCGGCGCTGGCTCGTGGTCCTGGACGACCTCACCGATCTGGAGGGCGCGCAGCGATGGTGGCCCCGCCCGTCGGCCGGTTCGAACGGGCGAGTACTGGCCACCACCCGCCGCCGCGACGCCCTGGTCACCGGCAGTGGTCGGGCGGTCGTCGACATCGGCACCTACACCCGCACCGAGGCCCTCGAATACCTCGGCGAGCGGTTCACCGCCGCCGACGCCCCGCACCTCCTGGACGACCGGGCCGAGGATCTCGTCGAGGCGCTGGGCCGGTTGCCGCTGGCCCTCTCCCACGCCGCCGCCTACATGATCAACGACGACGTGGGCTGCGGCGGCTACCTCGGTCTGTTCACCGACCGTGCCTCACATCTGGCCTCCCTCCTGCCGCCGGGCGCGGACACCGACGGCTACGGCCGCCAGGTCACCACCTCCCTCCTCCTGGCCCTCGACGCCGCCGAACACCGCGAACCGGTCGGCCTCGCCGCCCCCGCGATCCGTCTCGCCGCCCACCTCGACCCCGCCGGCCACCCCGACACCGTCTGGGCCACCGAAGCCGTCACCCAGTACCTGACCGCCCACCGCACGGCGTCGGGCGCCTCCGAGCCGGTCACCCCGGAGCAGGCCCGCGCAGCCCTGCGCCTGCTCCACCACTACGCGCTCCTCACCCACACCCCCCACGACAGCAACCGCGCGGTCCGCCTGCACGCCCTCACCGCGCGGGCCGCCCGGGAGACCGTCCCACCCGCCGACATCCTCGCCACCGTCCACGCCGCCGCCGACGCACTCGTCGAGGCCTGGCCCGAACACGAGCACACCGCACGCGACCTGACGGCCGTCCTGCGCGCCAACACCGACACCCTCGCCGACCACGCCGGCGACCTCCTCTGGCACCCGGACGGTCACCCGGTGCTGTTCGCGACCGGGCGCAGTCTGAACAGCACCGGTCTGTTCGGCACTGCCGTCACCCACTGGCACCGCCTCGCAGCCGACGCCGAACGGCTGCTCGGCCACGACCACCCCCACACCCTGAACGCCCGGGCCGGCCTGGCCGCCTCCTACTGGCAGGCGGGGCGTACGGGTGAGGCGATCGTGATCGAGGAGCGGGTGCTCGCCGATCGTGAGCGGCTGCTCGGTGCCGACCACCTCGAGACCGTGCGTGCCCGGGCCAATCTCGCCGTGTCCTACTGGCAGGCGGGGCGTACGGGTGAGGCGATCGTGATCGAGGAGCGGGTGCTCGCCGATCGTGAGCGCGTGCTCGGTGCCGACCACCCCGACACCCTGCGTGCCCGGGCCAATCTCGCCGCCTCCTACTGGCAGGCGGGGCGTACCGGAGAGGCGACCGACCTGCTGGAGCGAGTCATTGCCGATCGTGAGCAACTGTTCGGTGTCGACCATCCCGACACCCTGAGTGCCCGGGCCAATCTCGCCGCCTCCTACTGGCAGGCGAGGCGTACCGGAGAGGCGATCGGCCTGCTGGAGCGAGTCATTGCCGATCGTGAACGGGTGCTCGGTGTCGACCACCCCGAGACCCTGATATCCCGGGCCAACCTCGCCGCCTCCTACTGGCAGGCGGGGCGAACCGGAGAGGCGATCGGCCTGCTGGAGCGGGTGCTCGCCGATCGTGAACGGGTCCTCGGTGACGACCACCCCGACACCGTCGCGGCTGCGGACCACCTCCGGCACTGGCGCTTGTCCTGATCCCTGACAAGGGGGCGCGCGATCCGGCGCCGCCGGTAGGCCCGCCCCGGGACGACGGGGCGGTTCGCCCCTACCCGCCCGAGCCGGCCGCCGCCGTCAAATAGCCGCTCAAGTGCGCGGCCGCGCGCAGCATGGCCAGCCCCCGCGCGGTGAGCCGCTCCTGCCAGTCGGTCAGGGCGGCGGCGAGGGCGCTCGTTCCGCCCGCGGTGCGGATCTGCTGGACGACGGCCGCGATGTGCGGCAGGCGGTAGCCGCCGCGGCGCAGCAGGTGGGCGAGTTCGGCGTCGCGGACGTCGGTGGCCCGGAAGACGCGGTGGCCGGTCGCGCGGTCGCGCTGGGGGAGGAGGATGCCGGCGGCCTCCCAGGTGCGCAGGGTGGCCGGGGTGAGTCCGAGGCGGTGGGCGAGTTCGCCGATGCTCAGGGCGAGCGGGCCGGGGGCGGGAGTCGGTTCCGCGGCCTCCGCCAGGTGTTCCACCGCCCCGCGGACCGAGGCCAGGGTCTCCCGGTCGCGGAGCAGTTGGGCGTGGCCGTGGTCGAGTGCGGTCAGGGCCTCGTCGGTCCGGCCCGCGTGGACGGCGTTCATCACCGCCCCGGCGGTCGCGTGTCCGTGGGCGCGGACGAGGGCGAGGAAGGTGCGCAGCGCCGTCGCGTGCAGCTCGGTGTAGATCCGGTACCCGGTGGGCGTCCGTTCGGCGGTCGGCAGGAAGCCGTCCTGCTCGTAGTTGCGGACGGCCTGCGCGGAGAGGCCGTGCTCGCGTCCCAGGTCGACCGGTCGCAGTCGCTTCGTCGGTTCTGATGGCACTTTGAAACTTTACAGCCGATTCCCCGGGCCGAGAGCAGCAAAGTTTCAACGGGCGCATCAAAGATACGCTTGAGGTGGTCAGGGCTGGGGAGCGGCGAGGGGGAGTGGCGGACATGACCTGGAACGGCGCCGACCGCATCGTGGCCGCGCTGGTCGGCGGCGAGGACTACCTCCTGGTCGCCGGGGGTCGCGGCCGTCCCGCCGCGCCGTCGGCGCGCTCCTGCGCGCCGACGGCGCCCCCGCGCTCCTCCACGGCGCCGCGTCACTCCACCGAATCCACCCGGACGGACGGGGGCGAACGACCCCTGAGGTAGGTTAGCCTTACCTAAATTCAGGTGAGAGGAGACGGCCCTGACCAGCACCACCGCCCCCGCGCGGTTCCTGCTCTTCCCGCTCGAGGTGGTCCGGACCGCCAGGATCACCCGGCACATGGCCCGCATCACCCTGGGCGGCCCCAGCCTCGCCGGGTTCGTCAACGGCGGGCTCGACCAGCGCGTCAAGCTCCTGCTGCCGCTCCCCGGACAGAGCGAACCCCTGATGCCGGAGGGCGAGGACGACTTCGCCTGGTACCAGCACTGGCGCGCCATGGACCCGGCCGTCCGCCCGGTGCTGCGCACCTACACCGTCCGCGCGCAGCGCCACGACCCCGACGAGGTCGACATCGACATCGCCGTCAACGGCGACCACGGCCCCGGCTCGCGCTGGGCGGAGACGGCCGCCCCCGGTGACCGGGTGGTCGTCTGCGGACCGGCGGTCGAGGAGGCCGGCGGCGTCGAGTTCGACCTGCCCGACGGGGCGGACTGGGTGCTGCTGGCGGGGGACGAGTCCACCCTGCCCGCCGTCGCCGCGATCCTCGACGAGCTGCCCGCCGGCCTGCCGGTCCGGGTGTTCGCCGAGGTCGAGGGACCGACCGAGCACGACTACCTCCCCGCCGACCGGCCCGGCACCACGATCACCTGGCTGCACCGGGGCACGCCGGGCACCCCCGCCCTCCCCGCCGCCGTCCGCGCCGCCGAACTGCCCTCCGGCACGCCGTACGCGTGGATCGCGGGGGAGGCGGCGGCCGTCCGCACACTCCGCCGCCACCTGGTCGGCGAGCGCGGCTACGACCGGCGCGCCGTCTGCTTCATGGGCTACTGGCGCCTCGGCAGCACCGAGGACCAGCGCGCCGACGAACCGGTGGAGACCGACGCCGACTGACACCTCGGCACCCGGCGCAGGGCGCCCGGCGGGCCTCGGTCCCTCCGGGCGCTTTGCCCGAAGGGGCCGTCCTCCGGCCCTGCCGGAACCGTCCGGTGGGTGCACGAAGTCCTCTCCGGGGTGATCTCCGACGCGACCCCCGACATGCACCCGACCGAGCCCGCGGCAGCCCCCGTCGGCGCGCCCCGGCCCGGGATCCACCGCCGCCGCCTGCTGCTCAGTACCGTGGGCGGCCTCGGCGCCCTCGCGGTCCCGGCCGGCGTCCGGTGGTGGGCGGACCGGGTGCCCGTGCGCGGCCCCCGGATCTGGAGCACGGCCGCCACCGGCGGGCGGATGGTGCTGCCCGCGGGGCCGAGCGAGAGTCTCTACGTGTCGGGGTACGACGGCGCCGTCCGGGCCCACGACCCGCGTACCGGCTCCGTCCGCTGGACCAGGGCGGTGCCCGCGGCCGACGGCTCCGACTCTCCCGGCGGCTGGCCGCTCGCCGCCGGGAACGGCACGGTCTGCGTGAACTCCGCGACCGGCGTCCGGGCCCTCGACGCGGCGTCGGGGCAGGTGCGTTGGGAGGTCGCGGTCCCCGACTGGCGGGACCTGTCGGCCGAACAGGGCATCGTGGTGGCCGGCGACCGCGTCCTGACGGGGTACGGGAACGCGCTCCGCTGCCACGACCTGGCCACCGGCGAGGTCCGCTGGAGCACTCCGGCGAACGTCTCGCCGGTGCCGCTCGTGGCCGGTGACACCGTGTACGTCCCCGGCCTGACGGGCGGACTGTTCGCCTTCGACGCGCTCAGCGGCGAGCGGCGCTGGGCGCAGGAGGCCGTCGGCCCGGTCGACTTCGCGCCGACCGTGCACCGGGGCACGCTGCACGCGGTGTCCAACGACCCCGTGACGGGAGGTTCGACCGTGCACGCCCTGGATGCGGGCACGGGTCGGCCGCTGTGGCGGCGCGCCCAGCGCCACAGCCTGGGCGAACTCGCGGTGGCCGACGGGACGGTGTGCCTGTTGAGCGGCACCGCCCTGACCGCCCTGGACTCCGGAACGGGCGACACCCGCTGGACGGCCACCGTCCCCATGGGTCTGGGCCGGGGCATGAGTTCGGCGGCCGCGGCGGGCGGCGCGGTCTACGTCGGGACGAACGACGACCGCCTCTTCGCCCACGACCTCGCCACCGGACGGCTCCACTGGCGCGACGAACCGGACCGCCTCTCCGCCGACACCGAGTACGCCCGCATCGCCCTGGCCGCCGTCGGCCCCGCCGTGTTCCGGTCCGGCCGCACCGGCATCCAGGCCCTCGGCACCCTCCCGGCGGCCTGACGGAGCGACCTGCGCGCACGGTCGATTCGCCTGTGCGGCGAAGAGATTGTCGCTCCTCCCCGGCCGGTGTTCTCTGGCGGTGTCGACTCCCGCCACTGGGGCGGGAAGTGAACGGGGGAGGTAACAGATGCCGGACTGGACCGGAGGGTTGCCCGGAATGGCCGTGGTGGGCGTTCTCGTGGCGGGAGCCGCGTTCGGGCTCGCGACGCCGTCGCACGCCGCCGAGCGGGAGGCTCCGGCGCCCATCGCGCACGGAGCGGCCCAGGACGCCGCCGCCACGCACCCGGTGCCGGAGCGGGCGAACCAGGGCCACTGATGGGCGGGGGCGGCAGCCCGCCCCCGCGCGGGGCAGGCTGCCGCCCGTCCGCGGACCTTGCGCCCCGCTCCGGCCGGTGGTGCTCTGACAGTGCCAACTCCCGCCACGGGGGCGGGAAGTGAACGAGGGAGGCAGCAAATGCCGGACGTGACCGGAGGGTTCGCCAGGATGGCCGTGGTGAGCGTCGTCGTCGCGGGAGCCGCGTTCGGGCTCGCGACGCCGTCGCACGCCACCGAGCGGGAGGCCCCGGTGCCCATCGCCCACGAGCTCGCCCAGGACGCCGCCGCCACCCACCCGGTGCCGGACCGGGCGAACCAGGGCCACTACTGATCGGGGGGCGACGGCCCTGCGCCACACGGCGCAGGGCCGTCGCCCGTCCGAGGCCGATCGCACGCACGCAGCCAACTCACCTGTACGGCAAGGCGGTTGCCGGGCAGCGATGACCACTTCCGGGCCCGACCGCCACCGGGCGGACGACTCCAGGAAGAAGTCCGCCACCGCCGGGGCGACGGTGGCGGGATTCGTCTCGGGCCCGAAGTGGTCCAGTCGGGGGAGGAGCAGCAGCCGGGAGCCGGGCAGGACCTCGTGCACGGCGGCGTCACGCCCCGCCCCGGTGCTCCGGGCGGGGCGTGCCCGAAACCGCGTGAACACCCAGGCCGGAGCGAGGACGACGGTCCGGAGGCTCCGCCTTACGCGCCCTGCCGCCGCGGCGGGTCGACGCGGGTGCGGGCCGGGGCGAGCAGGAGGTTGAGCAGGGCGGCGCCCTCGGTGGTGTCCAGCGGGACGGGCGCTGCGTCGACCGGCTTGACCAGGGTGGTGGCGTCGTGCTGCTCGTAGAGGATGCAGGCGCTGCCGCCCAGGTCGCGCTTGGACGGCCAGCGCAGGCCGAGCGCCTCCGGAGCCTGGCCGCGGATCCAGGCGGCCCAGCGGCGGGTGCGCGGGTAGGCGTCCGGGGTGGAGTGGATCAGCCACTCGTCCTGGCGGACGGCCGCAAGCTGGTCGAGCGTCATCAGTCCGACGAGCGGGATGTCGCAGGTCGTCTCGATCCGCGACAGTACCCGGCCCCGCACCGAGGCGCGACGGATCCGGCGCCAGCCGCGCTCGTCGAAGGGAATGCCCCGGACCAGCGTCTCCATCACGGCCGTGCGCTCGGAGAACCCCGCGTACAGGTACGGCAGATGGCTGCCGTCGCCCTGGTAGGAGCAGAACCGGCCGCCCTCGTAGTGGCTGTCGGACGGGTTCGGGTTGAACGAGGTGGCCGGGTAGGCGGCCGAGTGCACGCGGTGGAGCACGGTGCCGGCGGGCAGCACCTCGAGGTGCGGGGTGGCGCGCGCGGTCGGGGCGGGGACCTTCACGTCGGGCATGCGGTCACCACTCCGCGATCTCGGCGCGGGCGGCGGCGAGCAGACCGTGCTCGCCGGGCGTGCCCAGCAGACGGGCGGGGACGGCGTCCAGCCAGGCGTTGGCGCCGAGCCACCAGTCGGCCACGCCCCACGGGTCGTCGTCGGCGTCCAGCAGGCGGTTGACGGCGACCACGACGGGCAGTGGCCGGCCGGAGGCGCCGTCGAACTGGAACGACGGCAGCCGGACGGTGCCCTGGTGGTCGGTCAGCCGGATCAGGTCGGGATCGGCGGGGTCGTGCCCGCCGGACCGGTAGTCGGCGGCGCTGACGGAGTCCGCGGCGAGCAGCCAGTCGTCGGCGTCCTCGGGCGGGGTGGGGAGGGCGTCCGGCTCGGGATCGGCGGGCGTCCCGGGAACCGCGGGCGTCGTGGGAGCGGTGACGGCCGTGGACCCTTCGCGGGCCAGCCGGAGCACCTGCAGGACGGCGTCACGGTTCGCCGATTCGAGCCGGACGGCCTGTGAGTAGCGGACCGAGTCCCCCAGTGGCGCACGTACCGGGTGCTCGTCCGGAAGGGCCGCCAGCACCAGCCGGACGATCCTCCGGGCGGTCCGCTCGGGGTCGGCGGACGGGGTGTCGAGCAGGGCCGCGACGGTGGCCTTGGCGGTCCCGTCCAGATACTCCTGGACCTCGTCCCAGTGCTCGCGCAGGACGTCGAGGACATCGGCCAGTGCCATCGCCCTCACCCCCCGCCCTGGTGCTCCGTGTCTGCCGGTCGTGCGCCAATGTAGCGCGTCGGAACGCGCCGCGGGCGATGATCCCGGATTGGCAAAGGCGGAACGCGACCGTCTGATCTGCGGCATGATGGGCCCTCAGCAGCACTTCGGGGGCGGTGCCGGTTCGCGCGCGGTCGAGATGTCTCGTACACGACCCGCACCGGCCCCGGCGGCGCGCGAGGGGTGAGAACCGGACCGGTGCCAACTCCCGGTCGGTGCGCGCCGCAGTCATGACTCGCACTCGGAAGGCGGCCGGTGAGCAGTTCCGCGGGATACGGGTGGTCCTACGTCGACCAGGAGGCCGAGCGCCGCAGGCAGTTGCGCGCCCGCCTCGCCGCCGAGGCGCAGCGGGCCGAGAACCTGCGCCGGGCCGAGGCGCGGCGGGCGGAGCTGCGGGCCCGGCTGGGCGAGCTGAACGAGCAGGCCCAGGGGCTGCGCGGGGAGGCCGGGCAGCTGCGGCGCGCGTACCGCACGGCCCGGGTCACGGTGGAGACGGTGACCGTCGGGGCCGGGGCGGACGAGGCCGAGCTGACGCGGGCGGTCGAGCGGGCCCGGGCGGCGAACGCGCGGGCCGCCCAGGAGCTGGCGGAGGCGGTGCAGGACGTGTGGTCGGCCGTGCTGCCGGAGGCGGTGGCCGAGCCGGAGCGCTCACGCCCGACCCGCGCGGAGACGCGTCGTGGCGCCGGAGAGGCGAAGGCGGCCGCCGCGGCCGAGGCCGAGGCCGCCGCGGCGCAGGCCCGGGCCGAGTCGGCCGCCCGCGTGGAGCGGGTCCGGTCGGGGGCGCTCGTCGAGGCCCAGGCGGTCCTGGACCGCGACGTGCCCCGCTGCGACCCGGCCGATCTGGAACGGGTGGCGGGCCTGGTCCGCGCGCTCCGGGCGGCCGCCACCGTTCCCGAGGTGCGGGCCACGCTCACCGACCTCGCCGCCCTGGTCCAGCATTCGGTGGGGCGCCGTGCCCGGGACGAGGAGCGGGCCGAACTGCGGGCCGCCCTGGCCGAGCTGGTGCGGGAGGCGGAACCGGACGAGCGGGGCCGGCTGCTCGCCGACCTCGCCGCCGCCGAGGACCCGGCCTTCCTGCGGCCCGCCGTGGAGGCGGCCGTGGCGCGGGCCGACGCCCGCCGCAACCGGGTTCCGGTGGCGGCGGCGCTCGCCGAGGTGCTGCGCGGGCGGGACTACCTGGTCGGCGAGGACTTCGAGGACCTGCTCGCGGCCGAGGGCGAGGTGGTGGTGCCGTTCGGCGACCCGGATCCGGACCCGGAGCGGGCCGGAGCGGTCGGGGGCGGAGAGGTCGAGGACGGCGACGAGCCGCCGGCCGCCGGGTACGGGCTGCGCCTGGTACTGGCCCCGGACCGGGCGACCCTCTCCACGGCGGTGGTCCGCCGGGAGGACGCCGGTACCGGTGACGCCTGGCAGGACGAGGAGCAGGACGAGAGCGTCCAGCAGTGGTTCTGCGAGGAGCAGCTGCCCGCGATCGAGGAGGGCGTCCGGCAGCAGGGCGTGCGGCTGGAGCGGACGTCCGCGATGGCGCCGGGGGCGATGGCCGCGGGCACCGTCCCCGGCGGGTCGTGGCCGCAGCCGCCGTCCGCCGCGACCCCGCGCCGCCGCGGCAGCCGGTCGAAGCGCTCCGGCGCCACCGGGGCCGCCGCCGTCCGCAAGCCGCAGGAGCGTGGCCGTGAGCGCTGAGCAGCAGGGGGACCCGGCCGGTCTGCGCAAGGACGCACCGCCGGCCGGTTCCGACGCCACCCGGGACACCTCCGACCCCCGCCCCGCGACGCCCAGTTGGATCCGCGAGCTGGACATGGCGCTCACCGTCCACCCGCAGGTGCTGCTGACCGGGAACGTCCGCGACCAGTACCTGCTGCCCGACGACCACGCGGCCGGCAGCAGCGCCACCCTCGCGCCGTACAGCCTCGGCGAAGTGATCGAGTCGCTCTGCGCCGCCCGGGGTTACGGTGCCCTCGCCTTCCTCGACCAGGTGCACGAGCGGATCACGCTGCTGCGGCTCAGCGCCACCGTCGCCCAAGTACCGGCGGTGCTGCGGGAGTTCGCCGAGCGGGACGAGAAGTGGCGGCGCGGCCGGGACAGTCAGGGCGCGGACGGCGCCGACGACGAGGACGAGCCGGAGATGCTGGACCGGCTGCGCGACGCGATGGTGGGCGTCGTCCACCACCCCGGCCCGCCGATCGGACTGGTCGTCCCCTACTCCGGCCGGCTCGGCTCGCCGCAGGCGCCCGTCGCAGGGGAGGCCGCCCGGCTGTTCGCGGCCGCCGAGGAACTCGGGCACACCGCCCGGCCGGTGCAGGGCGCGAGCGCCGTCACACCGTACAACACGGTGTTCTGGGTGGTGGAACGGCAGGAGGAACTGCCCAGGGAGTTCGCGGTCGGCAGCCGCGCGGTGCGGGTGATCAGCGTCCCGCAGCCGCCGCACGACCAGCGCCTCGCCGCCGCCCGGCACGTGGTCGGCGGGCTCGCCCGCTACCAGGCCGCGACCGGCGGACCGGCCCTCACCGAGGCCGAGACCGCGACCGCGGCCAAGGCGCTCGCCGACTCCTCGCACGGCATGGGCAGTTCGGAGGTGATGGCGATCGGCCGGATGGCCCTGGACCGGAACCTCCCGGTGCAGCGGCTGGACGAAGCGGCCCGCCTCTACCGGATCGGCGTGCTCGACAATCCGTGGGCCACCGTCGAACTGCGCGAACGCATCGCCACCGGCGAGGAGTTCCTCAACGGCAAGGTGATCGGCCAGCCGTACGCGGTGCGCCGCACCCTGGAGATCTTCATGCGCTCGGCAGCCGGGCTGAACGGCGCCCAGGCGTCCAGCTCGCCCAGCCGGCCGCGCGGCACCCTGTTCCTGTCCGGCCCGACCGGCATCGGCAAGACCGAACTCGCCAAGGGCGTCGCGGAGATGATCCTCGGCAAGGACGCCAGGCCGATCCGCTTCGACATGAGCGAGTTCGCCGAGGAGCACGCCCGGGACCGGCTGATCGGCGCCCCGCCCGGCTTCGTCGGCCACGACGCGGGCGGCGAACTCACCAACGCCGTCCGGGCCAACCCGATGAGCGTGCTGCTCTTCGACGAGATCGACAAGGCGAACCCCAGGCTGTTCGACCTCTTCCTCCAGATCCTGGAGGACGGCCGGCTCACCGACGGCCGGGGCGCCACCGTCTACTTCACCGAGTGCGTCCTGATCTTCACCTCCAACCTCGGCATCACGGCCCCCGGGACGGGCGAGCCGCCGAAGGACGGGGCGGGCGCCGGGGACACGGGCGCCTCCACCGGCAGTGGCACCGACGGGGCCGGGGGCCGTGATGCCGCGGAGGCCGCCCCCCGCACCGGCCGGCGCCAACTGAGCCGCCACGACGATCCGACGGTGGTTCGCCAGGCCCTGCGGAACGCCTTCGACGACTTCTTCAACGACACCATCAAGCGGCCCGAGCTGCGCAACCGCTTCGGTGACAACTTCATCCCGATGGACTTCATGCAGGAGAAGTGGGTGCCGCGGATCCTCGACAAGGCCATCGCCTCCGTCGCGGGCCGTGTCCTGGAGACCCACGGCGCCGAGCTGCTCCTCGCCGACGACGCGTGGGAGGTGCTGCGGGTCGAGGCGACCCGGCGGCTGGACCACGGCGGCCGAGGGGTGCTGACCGCGGTCGAATCGGCGCTGGTCAACCCGCTCGCCAAGGAGGTCTTCCGGGCCCCGCCCCGCCGGGGCGAGCGGCTCCGGGTCGTCGCGATCGAGGGCGACGGGGACGGCGAGGTCTACCGGCTGGAGGTCGAGCGGTGGCAGGGCTGAGCGCGGCCGGCGGCACTCCGGCGACTGCCGCTGCCGCTGCCGAGACCGCGACTCCGGCCGTCGCCGCCCTCGTCGGCCAGGTCTACCGGCCGGTGACCTCGCTCGGGCCCGGCCGACGGCTCGGCGTCTGGTTCCAGGGCTGCACCCTGGCCTGCCCCGGCTGCATGTCCCGGCACACCTGGGAGGCCACCGGCGGCCAGGAGTTGACCGTCGAGCGGTTCACCGCACTGTGGCGGGCGGCACTCGCCGACGGTCTCGACGGCCTCACCGTCAGCGGCGGCGAACCGCTGGAGCAGCCGGCCGCGCTCGCCGCGCTGCTCGCCGCCGCCGACGCCGAGCGCCGCCGTGCCGGGCGTCCGGCCGACCTGCTGGTGTACACCGGCTGGGAACCGGAGGAACTGGCCGCCGACCCGGCCACCGCCGCCGCGCTGGACGGCGCGGACGCGGTGATCACCGGCCGTTACCGGGCCGGACAGCCCACCCGGCTCGCCTGGCGCGGCTCGGCCAACCAGCGCCTCACCACCCGCACGGCCCTCGGCCGGGAGCGGTACGCGCCCTACCTGGACCACCGGCCGGAGCGGCCCGAGCTCCAGGTACGGGTGAGCGAGGGCGAGGTCCGGGTGATCGGGGTGCCGCGCCCCGGGGACCTGGGCCGGATCGAACGAGACCTGGTCCGACGCGGCGTGACCCTCCAGGAGACCTCGTGGCGACCGTGATCTACCGCTGCCCGGTGGGAGCGCCGGGGGAGTGCCCGCCCTCCGCTACTCGGGGGTACTGCCAGGTGCACATGTTCCAGCAACTGGAGCGCCACGACCCGGCCGAGGACGTCCCGTCGGCCGACACCCCGACCGACGCCCCGGACGACGCCGCGCCGGTCGCTGCTTCGCCCGCCGGTGCCCGGCCGGCCGCCGACCCGGAGGCCGCGACCCGCCCGGCGCGCCCGGCCCGCGCGGCGCAACCGCAGCAGAACCGGCAGCAGCAACAGCAGCAGGACCGGCGGCCACAGCCGCGGCCCGCCCGCCCGCCGGTGGTCCGGCTGGCCCTGCTCGTCGCCGGGGTACTGCTGCCCGTCCACGCCGAACACCGGCGCGGGGGAGGCGGGCTGGCGATCGGCCGCGACGAGCCCGACTGCGCGGCGGTCCCCGGCCTGGCTGGCCTCGACCAGCTCTCCCGGCACCACGCCCGGCTGCGCTGGATCGACGGCGCACTGTACGTCGAGGACCTGCGGTCGACCAACGGCACCTTCGTCGACGGCCGTCGGATCGAGGAGCCGACCCGGATCGGACCGGGGTGCCGGTTGAGGTTCGCGCTGGACCTGGACGTCCAGGTGGTCGAGATCGACGAGTTCGGCGCGCCCCGGTGAGCCGGGGCCGTGAGGAGGAGAACGGCGCGATGGCCGACACACCGCCGGAGCCGGGCCCGCCCACCCGCGTCCAGCGGCCGAGGACCGATCCCGGCGGCTCGGCCGAGAGCCCGCGTACTCGCGTGCAGCGCCCGAAGGCCGGTCCCGACGCCCCTGCCGAGAGCCCGCGCACCCGTGTGCAGCGCCCGGCCACAGACCCCGGCGGCTCGGCCGAGAGTCCGCGCACTCGCGTGCAAGGTCCGAAGGCCGACCCCGGCGCCACCGCCGCTACGGGCACCGTTCCCGGCGCGCGTACCCGCGTCCAGCGCCCGGGCGGCCCGGTCCCGCCCAGGACCCCGGCCGAACCGTCGCCCACCACCACCCCGCCCACCGCCACCCCGCCCACGGGTCCCGCCGACTTCCCCGCCGCCCTCACCGACCGCTACCACCCCGTCGGCCGGGTCGGCTCCGGCAGCGAGGGCACCGTCTGGCACGCCCGCCGCGTCGACGCCCGCCGCGTCGACGCCCTCCGCGCCGACGGCCGTGGCGCCGACGGAGGCCGTGGCAGCGGCGGCAGCAGGAAGAGCCGCGGGTCCGGCGCCGGCAGCGGGACGAGCGACGGCGACGCGGCCGTGAAGGTCGGCTACCCGGGTGTGCGGGCCGAGACCGAACTCCTCGCCCACCTCGCCAGCGACCCGCTCTTCCGCCGCCACGTCCCCGAGATCCTCGGCCACGGCCGGGTCGAGCACGCGGGCGCGCTCTGCGACTGGCTGGCGATGGAGTACCTCCCCCTCACCCTCGCCGACCACGTCGCCGCGCTGCGCGGGCAGGGCCGCCTCGGCCGCCGGGGCGAGACCGAGCGGATCGTCCGCGAGCTCGTCGACCTGCTGGAGTTCTGGCAGGTGAGGATCAAGCGCAACCCGGTCGACTTCAAGCCCGCCAACATCCTGGTCCGCCAGGGCGGCCGGAACGGCGGCTCCGCCGCCGAGTTCGTGGTGGCCGACTTCGGCGGCGTGGCCAAGCTGACCGCCAGCCGTCGCTTCGCCACCGACATGCAGGTCACCGTCGCCTACATGGCACCGGAACAACTCGCCGGCAGCAACGACCCGGCCGGGCCCTGGTGGGCGCTCGGCACCATCCTCTACGAGGTGTTCACGGGCGCGAGCCGCTACCGTCGCGCGGACGGCGGCCTGGTCAGCGACGAGGCCCTGCAGTTCCGGCTGGTGATGGACGACGAGGTGGACCTCGCCGCCGTCCCCGACGAGCGCCACCGGCTGCTGCTCCAGGGCCTCTTCACCAAGGACCCGGCCGACCGGTGGACGGCGCCGCAGGTCCGGGCCTGGCTGAACGGCGAGAGCCCGGAGGTGGTCCGCAGCCGCGTCGCCCCGCCGCCGCCCGCACCGACCCCGCCGCCCGGGCCCGAGCACCGTCCGATCGCCTTCCGGGAGGAGGACTTCCACGAACCGGCGGCGCTCGCCGAGGCGTTGCTGAAGCGCTCCGCGGACGCGGCGGCCTGGCTGGTGAGCGGTGGCGCCCGGCGGCTGCGCGACTGGCTCCGGGACGAGGTCAAGGACACCGTCCTCGACCTGCACTACCTCAAGGACGTCGAACGCGGCACCTCCGCCGAGAAGTCGGCGGCGGCCTCCCGGGCCGTGCTGGCCCTCGGGGCCGCGTTCACCCCCGGGGCGGTCCCGTACGTGCGGGACCGCCGGGTGGACGCGGCAGGGCTGGTGGAACTGGCCGAGCAGCCGGACGCGTCGACCGTGGTCGACGAACTGGTCGCGGCCGGGCTGCTCGGGCTCGCCGCCCGCTTCCACTGCGGCCACCCGGCCTGCCCGGAGCGGGCCTGCGCCCGGCTGCTGGGGCTCACCGAGCTCGCCGCCGTGCTGATCCGGGTCGAACGCGAGGCCCGCACCCTCGGCGGCCGCAACGGCAACAACGCCAACGCCAACAACGGCCGCAACGGCAACGCCAATGGCACCACCGCCGACGGCCGTCTCACCACCGCCGAGCGCAAGGCCGCCCGCCGCTGGATCCTGCTGCTCACCCTCCAGCCGGACGGGCAGCGACGCGCCCTCGTCCGCCGCCTCTCCGCCCTGCCGGGCCCGCTGGGCGTCCTGCCCGCACCGGTCCACTCGACCGTGACCGCCGTGACCGACGGGGCGGGTGCTCTGGTGGCACGGGTGCGCGGCGGCGGCCGGGAGCGGTTCCGCCGCGACTGGTCGGATCTGCGCCGCCGGGCGCTCACCGCCGACCCGGCGACGGCCGACGGGCGGGGCGTGCTCGCCGCGGCGGCCGTGCTCCAGGTGCGGAGCGTGCGGTCCGGCGGCGCACAGCGCGGCCGCAACCGGGGGGCGTGGAAGGCCGACCTGCGCGCCTGGCGGAGCGGTGCGCAGAGCGCGCTGCCCCGCCGCGCGGTCGCCGGCGTGCTGCTGTTCCTCTGCCTCGCCGCCACCCTGTGGGCGGGCACGGTCCTGCGGATCTCCTTCGACGCCGGAGTGGGCGGGGCCGTGTCTCCCGACGGCGCGTTCGGCGGTCCGCTGCGGACGGCGGGGGAGGCCGCGGCACGTGCGACGGCCGGTCAGCTCGGCGCCGCCCTGGTCGCCGCCCTCGCGGTGGCCGCGTTCCCGGCCCGGATCGGGCGCCGGATCCTGTTCCTCGCCGCCGCCGCCTCCTTCGCCATCGGCTACCTGCACCTCGGTCCGCCGATGACCGTGCTCAGGCCGCCGCAAGCGGTGATCGACCGGGTGGTCGTGTTCGAGGGCGGGACGGCGAGCTGGGCCGGTGCGGCGGCGATGGCGACGCCCGCCCTGGTGCTGTTCGTCAACGGCCGCTCGGTGCGCTGGCTGCTCACCCCGGCGCACGAGGCCGCGCAACGGGCGGCCGGCGACCGCCGCAACCTCGCCACCCGCCGCCGCGCCCGCGGCAACGGCACCGGCGCGGCCCGGCGTTGGCGCCCCGGCCGTGACGGCTACCGGGACCGGCTGCTGTTCTGGCTGGGCGGGACGCTGGTGCTGACCCTCGTCCTCTGGGCGGCGGTCGAAGTCCGGCTGGCCGTGGTCCACCGTGACGACCACCCGACTCCGGCGTCCTGGGGCACCGGCCAGGTCGGCGCGGCCTACCAGGCCGACTACCTGCTCCTGCTGGCCTTCCTCACCCTCGTCGCCGCGGCGACCGTCCCGCGCGCGGCCCGGCGGCTGCTGGCCGCCGCCGCGGTCGGCACGGCGGTCCTCGGCGCCTGGCCCCCGCCGCTGGGCCCGCTGGAGGCGCTGCGCATCCCCGTCCTGGGCCCGTGGTTCCGCGCGCTCGCCGAGCTCTGGGGCCATGCCGCCTTCTGGGCGGCGGTCCTGGTGGTGCTCCCGCTTGCCTGCTACCTGGCCGTCTGGACCTCCCGCCGGATCGGCGAGTAGGAACCAGGAGGAACGAGCAGGAAGTCGGCCGGCCCGACTTCCTGCTCCGGCACCCCGCCCCGCTACGGGCAGAGGCGCCCCGGCCGGCACTCGGGGTCGGCGTCGGCGGGGCGGTAGTTGGACCACCACAGTGCCCGCTGGCCGTAGTAGACGACCAGGTTGCCGCCGTTCTGGACGGCGAGGTAGGCGCCGGGGTGGCCGGCCGTGCGGCTCTCCCACAGGGGGCGCCAGGCGGCGTCGTAGGCGGTGAGGTTGCCGTCGGCCTGGACGTAGAAGTACGAGCCGAGGCCGTAGGTGCCGACGGCCGTCCAGATGGCGACGCCGTTCTTGTACAGGACCACATGGCCGTCGTACTGCTGGTACAGCACGGTGCTGCCGTCCGGCGAGGACCAGCTCTCGCCGCGGTTCAGGCCCGCGGTGGCCCGGACGACGGTCTGGTCGGCGTTCGACACCGCGGCACCGGCCGGGGCCGCGGCGACCGGACCGCTCGCGGCCGGGGCACCGTCGGCGGCCCGGGCGGCGGTCCCGCCGAGCAGGCCGGCCGCCATCAGCACGGCACCGGCCGTGACACCGGCGCGGGGGACGAGGGATCTCGCGATTCTCATGACGGACACACTCCCGAAGTCGTCTCTGCCTGGGTGCGGCCAGTCTCACGGCGCCCGCCGTGCCCGGGCAAAGCCCTTCGACCTCCCTCGAATCCGGGCGCCCGGCGGCGGGGCAGTGCCCGGGTCGGAGGTTCAGCGCGGGCGCAGTCCGGTGAACACCACGTCGAGGAGGCGCCCGCGGGCGGCCGGGTCGGGGCCGAGCTGCTCCAGAGCGGCTCCGGTGCCGACGAGCAGCGCCACCAGTTCGGGCAGGGTCAGGTCCGCGCGGACGGCCCCGGCCCGCTGGGCGCGGTCCAGCAGTTCCGCCAGCCGGGTGCGGATGACGTCGGAGGACGCGCGCAGCGAGGAGTGCACGTCGATGCCGGCCGCGGCGAGGGCCCGGGCGAACTCGTCCTTGCCGGCGGACTGTTCGACGATCAGCCGGAAGCAGCCGAAGAAGGCCTCGGCGGGTTCGGCCCCGGCGGCCAGTTCGGCCGTCCGGGCCGCGATCGTCTCCAGCCGGCGCACCATCACCGCCTCCAGCAGCGCCTCCTTGGTGGGGAAGTGCCGGAACAGCGTGCCGACGCCGACACCGGCGGCGCGGGCGATCTCCTCCGTCGGCACACCGGCGCCGCAGGTGGTGAACACCTCGGTGGCGACGTCCAGCAACTTGGCCCGGTTGCGGGCCGCGTCCGCCCGGAGCGGGCGCTCCTGTGTGCCGCTCATTCTCTCAACTCCCTTTCGTTCGAAGGCGGGAACGCCGGACGGCGGACCCTGGACAACCGGACTGCCCGGTCCGTATGGTCGTACCGGAGTCGCTGGTCCGGTTGTTGTGCCGGCCGCATCCTCGTCCCTGTCGTTCCGTCCTTGTCCTTCCGGGGGTTGATCATGTCCGAAACGCGGTCACCGCGCGAGACCTTCCACGCACTGCTCGACGGCATCACGGCCGGACGCTTCACCGAACTCGGCGCGCTCTACGCCGAGGACGTCGTGGTGGAGACGCCCCTCGAACCCGGCGGGCCGGGCAGGTTCGAGGGGCGGAAGGTGCTCGCCGAACGGTTCGCCCAGCTCGGCGAGCAGTCCCCGCTGGAGCTGAGCGCCCGCAACGTGGTGGTCCGCGGGACCGACGACCCCGAGGTGATCGTCGCCGAGTGGGACTACGAGGTGCACCACCGCACCACCGGGCGGAGGCTCACCGCCGCCAACATCCAGGTCCTGCGGGTGCGGGACGGACTCATCGTGCACAGCCGCGACTTCCACGACCACCTGGCGCTCGCCGCGCTCACCGGCACGCTGCCGCAGCTGGTCGCGGCCCTGGAAGCGGAGTAGCCGCGGGCGGTCACGCCCCTCCTGCCCGCCGGCGCGGGGGCCGGTCCGCCCGGCCCCCGCGCCCCCGCGCCCCCGCGCCCCTGCACCCCTGCACCCCCCGCCCCCGGAGCCTGCGCGGGCGCTACTTGCCGGGCGGGATGTCGTAGACGTGATCGGGCGTCACGATGCTGGTGACCGCCTTGCCGACCAGCGTGCTGGGCTCCGAATTCTGGGCGGTGATGTCGGAGTTGAGCAGCAGCACCAGGGTCGCGCACTCCTCCGGCAGGTAGACGGTCAGGCTCTCGTAGCCGGGCAGCGAGCCGTTGTGGCCGATCCAGCCGCCGATGTTGAAGATCCCCAGCCCGTAGTCCGCCCCGGGGATCCCGGTCGGCAGCATTTTCAGGCGCTGCTCCTGGGTGGCGGGGGACAGCAGGGTGCCGGTGGCGAGGTCCTTCGCCCAGTGCTTCAGGTCGCGCAGATCGGACACCATCGCACCCGCCGACCAGGCCCAGGAGGGGTTCCAGTGGGTGGAGTCGGCGATCTCCCCGGACAGCGTCTGGTCGGTGTAGCCGTGCGCGTAGGGCACGGGCAGCGCGGTGCCCTCCGGGTAGAGGGTGTGCTCCAGGCCGCTCGGTGCGGTGATCCGGTCATGGACGAACTGCTCGATGCTCTGCCCGCTCAGCTTCTCCACCAGCAGGCCGAGCAGGATGTAGTTGCTGTTCGAGTACTGGTAGCGGGTGCCCGGCGGGAACACGTTGTCGTGCTTGTACCCGTACGCGAGCAACTCCTGCGGGGTGAACACGCGCTGCGGGTCGCCCAGGAAGTCGTTCCCGAAGTCCGCGTCCGCGCTGTACGGGAACAGCCCGCTGCGCATCTCCAGCAGCTCGCGCACGGTGATGACCTCCCCGCACGGGACGCCGTCCAGGTAGGTGGCGATCGGCTCGTCCAGGCCGACCAGGCCGTCGTCCACCAGCTGCAGCACGGCCGTCGCGGTGAAGGTCTTGGTCTCGCTGCCGATCCGCTGGTTCAGCCGGTCCGTCATCGGCGCGCCGGTCTCCTGGTCGGTCACGCCGAAGGCCCGGACGTACCGCCCCCGCCCCGGCAGCCACAACCCGACCTGCACCCCGGGAATGCCCGCCTCCCGCATCACCCGCTGCACGGCCTCGTCGAGCCTCGCCTGCAGCTCCGGGCTCAACTCCCGCGCCTCGTCGCCCTCCACGCCGCCGTACCCGGCGGGCGCGACCGCCGGCACGGCCGCACCCGCGAGCGTGGGCGCACCGGCCGCCGTCAACGGCAGCAGTCCGGCGACGGCGAGTGCCGCCACGACGAGCGTACGGACCGGCGAACGTCTTCTCATGATCCAGGGCCTCTCTGCGATTCGGGGCATCCGCTCCGCCGATCGTCGGCGAGGAGCCCCCGCCAATTACCCCGTCCACCGGTACGAACCATCCCAAACCATCCCGATCCACCCGATCGGCGGACCCGGGACGGAGAACCGGCCCGGGTCCGGCACCCTGTGGACCGGCCGTGGGCGCCGGCCCCTTCTACGGAGACGGCCAGTACGCCGACGGCGGGGGCGAGGAGAGCCGCTGCTGAGCCGCACCCGCGAGGACGCCCCCGGGGCGCCGGACGTCCGGCGCCGCGGGCGCCGCCACCCTCACGGGATGCGTGGCTCGGCGGCCCACTCCGCCAGGACGGTGAAGTCCGCCGCCGTCAGGCCCACCCGGGGGTCGATGCGGTGGAGGAGGGCCGGGCCGGTGTGGTGGGTGGCGACCCAGGTGCGGTCGGCGTCCGTGATCTCGTCGTCGACCCAGGCGAAGGGGCGGCCCCGGGCCCAGGAGACGATGGCGGGGGTCTTCCAGAACACGCCGTCCCCGGGCTGCGGCCGGGGGTCGGGCCAGGTGATGACGGGGAGTTCGGGCAGGCCCAGCAGCGGGGCGACGAAATCGTTGGCCTCGGACTCCCAGGTTGTCGCCCAGACCAGATCGAAGGGGAGCGCGGCGAGGGCCGGGCCGTGGGTGGGGTCGAGCCACACCCGGAGGGGCTTGACCGGCTTGTTGGGCAGGCCGTGGGCGCGGAGGCGGGCCCGTTCGGCGGCGTGCCAGCGCGGTGTCAGCAGCCGATGGGTCCCGTAGCCCTCGGGGCGCCGGTACGGCTTGGCCGCGTACGGGTTCAGCGGGCCGTCGACGTCGAGCAGGAGCAGCGGTTGCATCGGGTTCACCTCCGGGGACCGTCCCCGCACCGTAGCGTGTGGGCGGCGTGCGGAGCACCGGGATTGATGCGGCGGAGGGGATGATCGGGTGGTGGGGGACGAGGTCGGCCGGCTGGTCGGGAGGGGGCGGCGGCTGCTGGACGAGCACGAGTCGGCGACGGATCCGCGGCGGTCCGCGACGGCGCTGTCCGGTGCGCTGACCGCGTTCACGGCGGCGCGCACGCTGCTGGAGGACGCCGGGCCGGCCGCACCGGGCGGGACGCTCGCGGAGGTGCGGTGCCTGCTCGGACTGACGCTCGGGGCCCGGTACTGGAACGGCATCGGGCGGCCGGAGTTCGCCGAGGACGAGGACATCCGGGCCGCGGTTCGGGCCGAACGGTCCGAGGCCGTAGAGCTGTTGACGCTCGCCCTGGCCGTGCTCGACCCTGCCGCGCCGGAGCGGGCGGTGCTCTCGGGGAGGCTCGGGCTACTGCTGTACACGCGGTCCGAGGACGGGGAGGAGGACGGGCGGTCCCGCCCGGAGGACCTCGACCGGGCGGTGGAGGCGCTGCGCCTGGCCTGCCCCGTCCCGGTGCCGCTCGGCCCCTTGCAGGTACTCGGCGGGCACGACCGGGACGACGCCCACGGAGCCCACGACGCCTACGACGAGCAGGATCCCGGCTTCCTGATGGCCCTCGGCAGTGCCCTCGCCGACCGCCACGACCGCGACGGCGCCCCCGCCGACCGCGCCGCCGCCGACGCCGTCCTGACGGGCCTGCTCGACCGGCTGCGCCCGCAGCCGTGGCACGAACCGGGCGCCGCCCCACCGCGCCCCGACCCGGCCGCCGAGCCGGGCCCGGCCGAGCTCGCCGAGTCGGTCGAGCTGCTCTCCCGCCAACGCCTGGTCCAGCTGCTGCTCGGCCCGGAGGAGGACGGCGACGGGGACCCCGGGGCGGTCGACCGGGCGGTCGCCCAACTGGAGCTGATCGCGGCCACCACCGGGCCCGACGCGCCCGCCCGACTGTGGGCCGGCCTGGTCCTGGTGGAGCGGTACGAGGCCCGCGGCGGCGGCACCGTCCGTCCCGAGGACGCCGCCCACCGGCTCGCCCGGCTGCGCGACCTGCGTCGGCTGCTCCCGCCCGGGGAGCCGGAGGGCGGCATGGTGCGATGGCTGCTCGGGAGCACGCTCGGCGGCCTCGCCCGGCTCGACCGCTACCTCCCGACCGCCGAGGCGGCGGAGGCCGTCGAAGTACTGCGCGAGGGCCTCGCCGGGATGGCCGGGGACGACCCGGTGCGGCCGGCCGCGCACGCGGTGCTCGGCACGATGGTCAACGCGCTGTGCGAGCAGCAGCCCGACTCCTACCGCCTGGAGGAGGCGCTGCACCACCTCGAACGGGCCGTCGACACCATGGCGGAGGAGGACCACGGCATCCGCCGCAGTGACATCCTCCAGCAGCTCGCCCACGCCTCGATCGCCCGGGACGAGTTCTCCACCGACCGGGCCGCGCTGGACCGGGTGATCGGCCTGCTCGACGACGCCCGGGCCCGGCCCTCCGGCAGCCCGTGGTCGGAGGAGCACCTGGACGGCTCGCTGGCGGCCGCGATGAGCAAGCGGTTCACGTTCACCAACGCCGCCGCCGACCTGGACGCGGCGATCCGGCACGAACGCGCCGCGTTCCGGCGGACCGCGCCGGACGACGTCAACCGCGTCGTCCACCTGGAGAACCTGTCCGTCAGCCTCTACCGGCGCTACCTCGTCGGCGGCGACCACCAGGACCTGGAAGCCTCCCGCCGCTACACCGACGAGGTGGTGTCCTTCCTCGCCACCAGCGACCTTCCGGGCGTCGGGCGGCTGCTCGGCGGGCAGCGGCCGATGCTCGAACGGACCCGGCTGATGCTGGAGTTCCAGGCCGCCCTGGTGGTCCAGGACGTCGCGACGATGGAGCGGGTGGTGGCCGAACTGGAACCGCTGGTCGCGGCGGTGCCCGAGGACGACCCGCTCCGGCTGCTGGCCCGCGGCGACCTCGGCGTGGTGCTGTTCCTCCACGGGCTGCAGGCAGGGTCGGACCGGTTGGCGGACGCGCTGGATCTGATGACGGAGGCGGCGGACGCGACGCCGCCCGGTCACCTGTACAAGGCCGTGCTGACCCTGCGGGCCGCCGGTGCGCTGGTCATGCTCGCCGTGCGGAGGCCGTTCAACGAGCACTTCGCGAAGGACGCGCTCCGCTGTGTCGACGGCTTCCTCGCGGAGACCGACCCGACCGGCCTGGAGGGCTCCCGGGGCCTGCTGCTGCGGGCCTCCCTGCTGCTGGAGCGCTACCGCCACGCGCGCCGGCCCGCCGACGCCGCCGAGGCGCTGGCTGCGGCCGGGTCGGTGCGCGAGCGGATGCGGCAGGGGACGCCGACCCGGCTGCTGGCGAAGGTGAGCGGGATCCTCGCCGCCGTCCACCGGACCCGGCTCGGGCCGGAGGACCGCCGGCTCGGCCGCGAGTTCGGACTGGCCGGGCTGCGCGAGCTCGCCGCCGCGACCCTGCTCCAGGCTTCGGCCGAACCCGCCCTGGTACTGGCCAGGGACGCCGCGTCCGAGGCGGTGACGATCGCCGGGTGGTGCATCGCCGACCGGGAGCACGAGGCGGGGGACCACGGGGCGGGGGAGCACGGGGCGAGCTCCGGCGACGGCGACACTCACCTGCGCGCCGCCGTCGAGGCGCTGGAGCTGGGCCGGGGCCTGGTGCTGCACGCCTCCACCGCCACCACCGACGTCCCCGACCAGCTGCGGACCGACGGGCACCACGACCTCGCCGACGCCTGGCTCGGCGTCGACATCGGCACCGCGGGCGGCAGCCGGTCCGGCGCCGGACCGGAGGAGAGGACACCCGCCGACCCCTTCGACTTCGACGCGCTGCTCGGCCTGCCCGGCACCCTGCTCGAATCCCTTCCCGGCGGCGCCGACATCCCCATGCCCGACGACCTGCGCCGCCGCGCGCTCACCGCCCTCGCCGCCTCCCCGGCCGGGACGGCACTCGTGTCCGCGCCCCCGGTCGAGGAGATCGCCCGGAGCCTGCGCGCGGCCGACGCGGACGCCCTGGTCTACCTGCTGCCGGCCGCCGACGGGCGCAGCGGCACCGCCCTGCTGGTCACCGCCACCGCCACCGACGGCCAGGACGCCACCGACGGCGAGCACGGCGGCACCGTCGACGTGCTGCCGCTCACCCTGGTCAGCAGCTCCGCACTCGACCTGCTGCACGCCTACCGGCGGGCGCACCGCGAACGCCAGGCCACCCTGGACGACCTGCCGCCCCGTCACCCCGAGCGGATCGCCGCCCGGCGCCGCTGGCAGGGCACCCTCCGCGAACTCTGCGACTGGGCCGGCACCGCCGTGATGCGCCCGCTGCTGCGCCACCCGGCCCTGCGGGCGGCCGCCGCCCGCCGCGCGCCCGGCGCGCCGCCCCGGCTGGTGCTGGTGCCGTTCGGCGCCCTGGGCGGCGTGCCCTGGCACGCGGGGCTGCTCAGCAGCGGGCTGCGCGACGGCGGTCGGCCGGTCCGGGCGGTGGAACGCGCGGTGGTCTCCTACGCCGCCTCCGCCCGGCAGTTCTGCGAGGTGGTCCGGCGGCCCCGGCTGCCGCTCGCCGAGCGGCCGGTGATCGTCGGCGACCCCACCCGGGACCTGATGTTCGCCGAGGTCGAGGCCGAGTACCTGCACACCGACCACTACCCGCACGGCACCCTGCTCGGCTACGTCGAGGACGCCGAGGGGGCGGGCACCCCGGCCGAGGTGCTGGCCGCGCTGCCCGCGCCCGGACGCGCCGGGGCCTCCGTGCTGCACCTGGCCTGCCACGCGCTGCCGTCCGGGCGCTCGCCGCTCGACGCCTACCTCGCCCTGGCCCCCGACCCGGGCACCGGGGACGGGCACGGCCGACTGCCGGTCGGTGACATCCTCCGCCAGGCGCTGGGCCGCCCGCCCGGCTCCCCGGGCGGGCTGGTCGTGCTCGACGCCTGCGTCAGCGACCACACCGGCGAGGACCTCGACGAGGCGCTCACCCTCTCCAGCGCCTTCCTCGCCGCCGGGGCGACGGGCGCGGTCGGCTCGCGCTGGGAGGTGTCCGACGAGATGGTCTGCGTGCTGATGTACGTGCTCCACGGCCGCCTCGCCGCCGGTGACCCGCCCGCCGAGGCGCTGCGCCGCGCCCAGCTGTGGGCCCTCGACCCCGACCGCCGCCTGCCGCCGGACGCCCCGCCCGAACTCCACTCGCTGGCCCGCCGCAGCCCGGACGCCCTGGAGGTGTGGGCGGCCTTCTCCTACCAGGGCTACTGACCCGGCGACCGGCCCGGGACCGACCGCTCCCCACGGGGCGCCGGGACGTGGGGATCGTGTCGTTCGTGCGCAGCTCCGTGAACGGGCTACGGGAGCGCGAGTTCCTTCCGGGCCTCGGTGATCTGGTTCAGCACGCCGTGCGCCTCGGTGGTCTCCGCCAGCTCGGTCGCCTCGGTGAGCAGGGCGGCGGCGTCCTCCCGGCGGTCCTGCTGGGCGGCGAGGTGGGCGAGGCCGACGAGGTTGGCGGCGATGCCGGGCAGGAAGCCGAGTTCCCACCGCAGCCGGGTGGACTCCTCCAGCCGTTCGCGGGCCGTCGGCAGGTCCCCGGCGAGGTGGGCGGCGATGCCGAGGTGGCGCAGCGCGTAGCTGGTGGTGAGGAGGTCGCCGGTGCGGGTGGCGAGGGCGAGGGCGCGCTCCAGGGCGGGGAGGGCGGCGGCCGCGTCGCCCCGGACGACCTGGTGGAACGTACCGGTCCAGAACAGCGCCTCGCCCTCGCCCCGGGCGTCGCCGAGCTCGCGGTAGTACGCGGCGGCCCGTTCGAACAGTTCCAGCTCGCGCGGGTCCTCGACCCGGTCCGCCAGGAACCGGGCGTGCAGCACCCGCCCCCGGGCCAGCGCGAGGTCCGCCTCGACCCCGTCCAACTCCCGCTCCGCCGCGGCGAGTCCACTCGCGTCGCCGCCGAACACGGCTGTCTCGTAGTGGAGTCCGGCCTGTTCGATCCGTATGTCCCTGGTCATGTCCCGATCGTAGGACCTACCCCGCCACCCCGCCGGTGCGTTCGCCGCGATCGCTGCGGGCACGGCCCCGGTACGCAGCGACGAGGTCCGTCCCGCCGGACATCGATGTCCCCGTTTGTCATGAAGGAACCGTCGATCGGCCACCTTCGGTCAAGTTCTGACATCAGGCCGGGCGCGGGGTGCGGCGCTGGGACCATGTGAGCACTCGGCCGTGCCCGGTCCTGCGGGCGCGCGAGTCGCGTGCCGTCGCGGTCCGGACCGGGCGGCGGTGGTGCGCGGGGGCGGGGACGGCCCGGCGGCGGGTGCCGCGGGGGCGGTTCCGTCCTGTGCGACCGCACCGCTGCCGGTTTCCCGGGGCCTGCCGGTCCCCGCCGTCGCGGTGCGGACCGGAAGGAGAGACAGTGTCGTCTTCCCGTTCTCGCAGATCCCGGCCCGCACGCCCGACCGGCCGCTCCCGGCGCCGTCCCCTGATCGCCGCGGCGTGCTCCGCCGCCCTGCTCGTGACCGGCCTGGTCACCCTGGGCGCCGCGCCCGCCCAGGCGACGGCCGGGGGCCGATCGGCCTATGTCACCAACCTGCGCGGCAATTCGGTGTCGGTCGTCGACACCGCGAGCGGCACCGTCACCGCGACCATTCCGGTCGGCAGGTTCCCCGAAGGGGTGGCCGAGTCCCCCGACGCCTCGCGCGTGTACGTCGTCAACGACGGGGACAACAACGTCTCGGTGATCGACACCGCCACCAACACGGTCACCGCGACCGTCCCCGTCGGCGCGATCCCGGGCCCGGTGGCGGTCTCCCCCGACGGCTCCCGCCTCTACGTGGGCAACAACATCGCCACGGCCGTCGGCGGGATCACCGTGATCGACACCGCCACCAACACCGTCACCGCGACCTTCGCCACCGGCAGCCAGCCCTTCGGCATCGCGTTCGCGCCCGACGGCGCCAAGGCCTACGTCGCCAACTTCGTGGGCAGTTCGGTGTCGGTCGTCGACACCGCCACCAGCACGGTCACCGCGACCATCACCGACCCCGACGCCAGGACGCCCGCGGCCGTGGTGGTGGCCCCCGACGGCGCCCACGTCTACACGGCCAACTTCAACAGCAACACGGTCTCGGTCATCGACACCGCCACCAACACCATCACCGCCCTCGTCCCCGATCCCGGCGGCCCGGAGGGGATCGCGATCGCCCCGGACGGCGCCCACGTCTACGTGGCCAACGCCAACGCGGGCAACGTCGCGGTCATCGACACCGCCACCAACACCGTCACCGGGACGACCGCGGTCGGCTCGGGGCCCGTCGGCGTCGCGGTGGACCGGGTCGGCGGCAGCGCCTACGTCACCAACTCCGGCTCCAACACGGTCTCGGTGATCGACACGGCCACCGGCACGGTCACCCGCACCGTCCCGGTGGGCACCACCCCGTTCGGGGTCACCGTGACGCCCGCTCCGGTCGCCGTCACCGCGATCACGCCCACCCAGGGCCCGGCCTCCGGCGGCGGCACCGTCACCCTCACCGGGACCGGCCTGGCCGGCGCGGGCGCCGTGAGCTTCGGCGGCACCCCGGCCACCGACGTCACCGTCGTCGACGACCTGACCGTCACCGCCACCGTCCCGGCCCACGCCGCCGGCCCGGTGGACGTCACGGTCACGACCCCGGCCGGCACCAGCCCCGCGTCCGCGGCCGACCGGTACACCTACTTCGCGCCGCCGACCGTGACCTCGGTCAGCCCCACCAGCGGTCCCACCGCCGGCGGCACCCCGGTCACGGTCCACGGCACCGGCCTGACCGGCGCCACCGCCCTCACCTTCGGCCCGGGCAGCCCGGCCACCACGCTGTCCTGCACCAGCGACACCACCTGCGCGACGGTCTCCCCGGCCCATCCGGCCGGCCCGGTCGACATCCAGGTCACCACCCCCGGCGGGACCAGCGCGACCAGTGGCGCGGACCTGTTCAGCTACGTCCCGCCGACCGCCGACCTCGCCGTGACCGTCGCCGGCCAGCCCCATCTGGGCATCCTGGTGCCCTACCTGACCTACACCCTCACCGCCCGCAACAACGGCCCCGATCCGGTCACCTCGGCCACCGTCACCGCCACTCTCCCGCCGGGTGCCAGTGCTACGAACCCGTCCCCCGGATGTACCGCCACGACGCACACCGTGACGTGCGCCTACGGCGGCATCGCCAGTGGCGCGAGCGTCGTGAGTTCCTTCCGCGTGCCGCTGGGCCTCCTGTCGCTCGGGCCCGTCCAGGTGACCGCGGTGCGCACGGCCTCGGCGCCCACCGACACCACGCCGGCCAACGACACCGGTACGGCCACCTGCACCGTCGTCTCCCTCGTCCTGGCCGTCTGCCCCTGACCCCTCCGCCCGCCCGGCGGTCCGGCGGACGAACACGCCGGACCGCCACATGCGGTGAGGACCCGTCACGGCGGGGGGCAACGCGCTGCGAGCCGGGCGGCCACCAGGAGTCCGGACCGAGGCCCGCGGCACCTGGTGGCCGCTTCGTGCCGGTGCGGAACCACCGGTCGGGGTCCGTGCGTGATCGGGGGTGTCCCGGTACTTCCCGTCCTCGCACACGTTGGAGTCCCATGACCGACTACCGGACCGTCGGCCTCGTCCATCTGTTCATCGCGGGCGTCTCCGTCCTCACTCCGTTGATCGGCGCCGTGGTGGCGGGCACGTACATCCGCCGCCGGGGGCGCAACGCCCGGCTGGCGATGATCGGTTGCCTGGTCACGGCCCTGGGGCCGATCGTCCTCGTCCTGGGGACGGGGTTCGGCCTCGACAGCCTGTTCGGGGGTGTGGAGCCGCTCCTGGCACTGAGCGTCGTCTCGGCGGTCTCGGCCCTGTTCCACCTGGCCGGTCTCCTCCTGGTCCTGGCCGGGGCCCTCACCGTTCCGGCCCGGTCCGCCGCCCACCAGGCTCCCTATCCCTACGCGGCACCGTTCCACGTCTACCCGACCGACGTGCCCCCGGGGCACTGACGCGGGGAGACGTGCCGGTGCCCGCCCCGCACGGAGGCGGGGCGGGCACCGGACCGGTCGAGGGAAGGTCAGAAGAGGGGGAGGCGGCGGCTGAAGGCGTCGGTGGCGGTGTTGGTGTCGCCGGGGACGAGGGTGCCGTCCTCCGAGGTGAAGACGAGGGTGGTGCCGAGGGCGTCGATGAGGGGCTCGGAGGAGAAACCGGCGGTCTGGGCGCCGTCGGAGGAGACGCTGACGCGCTCGGTACGGCCGGTCCACAGGTCGTGCCGGAAGATGTCGTCGGTCAGGTTGGTGTCGCCGGGGACGAGGTTCTCGGCGTCGGAGACGAAGTAGACCCAGCGGTTCCCGGCAGCCATGACGGCACCGTAGGAGGAACCGGTGGTCACGGTGCCGGGCAGGCCGGCCGGGAGGCGGTGGACGGTGCCCTGCCGCAGGTCGCGCACGAAGACCTCGTAGTGGCGCTGCGAGCCGGAGCTGCCGGGGGTGTTCGGCACGAGGACGGAGAACAGCGCGTAGCGCCCGTCGGGGCTGAAGGTGCCCTCGGAGGAGCCGACCAGTTGGCCGGTCTCGTCGACGCTGCCGCCCTTGAGCTGCCCGGTGGCGACGTCGTGGACGTAGAACGGGTACTGGCGCGGCCTGGTGACCTCCGCGCGGGCGCCGGTGGCGGCCCCGGCGGCGGGGGCGTAACCGTGGCGGGCGGGGCGGCCGGGCACGTGCTCGTCGGCGGTGGCCGAGGCGTCGGACGCCGCGAGGGAGGAGACCTGGCCGCCGCCCTCCTCGGGCGGGAGCAGGTTGGTGGCCTTGGAGACGAAGCCGACCCGGCTGCCGTCGCCGCTGATCACCGGCGCGGCGGACGGGCGGTCGGCGGGCGTGCCGTCGGCGGCCCGGGTGACCAGCCGGGTGGTGCCGCTCCACCGGTCGAGCAGGTAGACGTTGGCGACGCGGTTGACCGGGTCCGGGACGAGGTCGGTCCGGCTGGAGGCGAAGGCGACGTAGCGGCCGTCCCAACTGATCGACGCCAGGTAGGAGTTGAGGTCCGGTACCTCGCGCTTCGGGTCGCCGGTGGTGAGCCGCTCGGTGCGGCCGGTCCAGCGGTCGCGGAGGTAGATGTCCTCGGCGCCGTTGGTGTCGCCGGGCACGAGCGCGGCGGTGGAGGTGAAGACGACGTAGCGGCCGTTGCCGCTGATCGAGCCGTCGTAGGAGCGGCCGTCGGCCTGGGCGCCGGTGGAGGTGAGGCTGACCCGCTCGGTGCGGCGGGTGAGGAGGTCGCGGACGAACACGTCCGTCGCGCCGTTGGTGTCGCCGGGCACCAGGTTGGTGGCGTCGCCGCCGAGGACGGCGTACCGGCCGTCGGCGCTCACGCTGTCGGCCCAGGTCGCGCCGTCGGGCTGGGCGCCGCCGACGCCGACGGTGAGCCGGGTCGTGCCACCGGCCGGGGCCGCCGCCGGGGCGGCGGTCGCGGTCGCGGCGGTGCCGGCGAGGAGGCCGGCCGTCAACAGGGCCGCGGTCGCGGCGAGGCGCCGACGGCCGGGCCGTCCGACGGCGATGGTCGGTGTGGTGCTGCTGCTCATCGGGAGTCTCCCTGGATCGCGCCCTCGCCCGCGCGCCCGGCGCTCCACCGTGGACACACGGCCCGCCCCCCGGCGGTCGGCTCGGGGTCGAGCCAACCGGCTCGGACGGGATGTCGTCAACTGCCCGGGCGGGCCTTGGCGACATTCCGCCATCGTGGCGCGTGCCGCCGCAACACGTCCTGGGCGGAAGGGACTTGGCGGTGTCCGACGGTCGAGGGCGGTCGGGCGACGGCCGGAAGGTGCCGGGCCGGACAGCGCCGGGCCCGGGCCGGACCGGGGAGGCCGAGGCGTGCCGCAGCCGTCCCGGGCCCGACGGGGGAGGCGGGCCCGGGACGTGCTGAAGTCGCGCTGCTGACAAGCGCGTTCACCGGCCGCCGACGGATCGGGGTCCGGCTCTGCGACTACCGTGGACCAGGCCGGCCGGGGGTGTCAACGCGGATCGCCCACCCGGCCCCCACCGGGCCCCGACGGCCCGTCGGGGGCTGCCCCAAGAGGCAGTATCGGCGCAGGTCGGCCCCGCCCGACCGGCCTCAGTCCGCCGGGATGTGCGCGAGCATCCGCTCCATGCCGCCGACCCAGTTGGCGCGCAGCGCGGTGATGGCGCCGGGCAGGTCGTCCTCCAGCAGCCGGCGGGCGATCTCGCAGTGCTCCTCCGACTCGCGCGCCACCGGCTCGTCCTCCGCGACGACCAGGTTCTCGTAGCGCCGCATCCCGGCCTTGACCCGGGTGAGGAGGTCGATCAGGCGCTCGTTGGAGCAGCCGCTGAGCAGCAGGCCGTGCCACTCGTCGTCGCGCCGGTCGACGGTCGCGTGGGTGGCGACCTGGTCGGGGAAGCCCTGGGCGAGGTCCAGTAGACGCGGGGCGATGGTCCGCAGGTGCGCCGGGTCGGAGGACTCCAGCGCCAGCGACTCCAGGGCGGCGACGATCGCGACCAGTTCGCGGAACTCGGTGCGGCTGACCGGGGCGAAGCGGAAGCCCCGGCCCTGGTTGCTCTCCAGGACGCCCTCGCCCGCCAGGGCGATCAGGGCCTCCCGCAACGGGGTGCGGCTGACCCCGAGTTCGGCGGCCAGGACCGCCTCGTTCACGTCGGTGCCGGCCGCGAACTCGCCGCGGGTGAGGCGGTCCATCAGCTCGTCGCGGATCTGCTCGCGCAGTGGGCGGCGCTCGATCGCCATCGGGATCCCCCTTTTTTCGGATTCGCAGCATAGCCCTTGACCGCATTCAGTGTACTGCACTATGTATTTTGAATACAAAATTCTGAACGGGGTCCTCGACCCCTTGAGGAGGCGGAGCATGGGCCTGACCCGGGTGCCGGGACTGCTGTTCGGGGGCGACTACAACCCCGAGCAGTGGCCCGAGGAGGTCTGGCAGGAGGACGTCCGCCTGATGGCGGAGGCGGGCGTCAACCTCGTCACCGTCGGCGTCTTCTCCTGGTCCCGGCTGGAACCCGCCCCCGGCGTCCACGAGTTCGGCTGGCTGGACCGGATCCTCGACCTGCTCCACGCGCACGGCATCGCCGTCGACCTCGCCACCGCGACCGCGACCCCGCCGCCGTGGCTGGTCCGCGACCACCCCGAGGTGATGCCGGTCGACGCCGCCGGGACCAGGCTGGAGTTCGGCTCCCGGCAGGGCTACTGCCCCTCCTCGCCGGTGTTCCGCGCCGCCACCGTCCGGCTCGCCCGGGCCGTGGCCGAGCGCTACCGCGACCACCCGGCCCTCGCCATGTGGCATGTGAGCAACGAGTACGCCGACCACACCGCCGAGTGCTTCTGCCCGGAGTCGGCCCGCGACTTCCGCCGCTGGCTCAAGGACCGCCACCGCTCCCTGGACGGCCTCAACGCGGCCTGGGGAACGTCCTGCTGGGGCCAGCACTACACCGACTGGACGCAGATCGAACCGCCCCGCAAGGCACCGGGACCGGTCAACCCGGCCCAACTGCTGGACTGGCGCCGCTTCTCCAGCGACGCGCTGCTCGCCTGCTTCGAGGCCGAGCGCGCGGTGCTCAAGGAGGTCACCCCGGACGTGCCGGTGACCACCAACTTCATGAGCGTGCTGCGCGACCTCGACTACTGGGCGTGGGCCGCCGCCGAGGACGTCGTCACCGACGACGCCTACCCGGACCCGGCGGACCCCCGGGCCGCGGTGAAGGCCGCGCTCAGCTACGACCTGATGCGCTCGCTGAAGCGGCAGCCCTGGCTGCTGCTGGAGTCCGCGCCGAGCGCGGTCAGCTGGCGGCCGGTCAACGTCCCCAAGGACCCCGGGGTGATGCGGCTGCACAGCCTCCAGGCGCTCGCCCACGGCTCGGACGGCGTGATGTTCTTCCAGTGGCGCCAGGCCCGCTACGGCCCGGAGAAGTTCCACTCGGCGATGCTGCCGCACGGCGGCACCGGGACCCGGCAGTGGCGCGAGACGCTCGCCCTCGGCGCGGACGTCCGCCGGCTCGCCGAGGTGGCCGGCAGCACCACCCGGGCCGAGGTCGCGCTGCTGCTGGACTGGGACAGCTGGTGGGGGCTGGAGGCGCCCGAGTCGATGCCCTCCGACCGGCTCCGGCTGCACGAACTGCTGCTCTCCTGGTACGCGCCGCTGCACGCCCGGGGCATCGCCGTCGACCTGGCCCCGCCCGGGCGCGACCTCACCGGCTACCGGCTGGTGATCGCCCCCAACCTCTACCTGTGCACGGCCGAGCAGGCCGCCGCGCTGGCCGCCTTCCCCGGCCACCTGGTGGTCGGGCCGTTCAGCGGGGTGGTCGACGCCGCCGACCAGGTCCACGAGGGCGGGGCACCCGGGCCGCTGCGCGACCTGCTCGGGGTGCGGGTCGAGGAGTGGCGGCCGCTGCCCGACGGCGCCGCCCAGGAGGTGGAGACGGCGGACGGCACCCGGCTGTCCGCCCGCACCTGGACCGAGTGGGTGGAGGCCGACGGCGCCGAGGTGGTGGCGCGCTACCGGGGCGGCCCGCTGGACGGCCGCCCGGCCGTCACCCGGCGCCGTACCGGGACGGGAAGCGCCACGTATCTGAGCTGCCTGCCCGAGGACCCGGCCCCGCTGCTGGACGGGGTGCTGTCCGCCGCCGGGGTCACCGGCGTCGCCGGGCCCGACCTCCCGGAGGGCGTCGAGGCGTGCCGGCGCGGCCGCTACCTCTTCCTGCTCAACCACGGCAGCCGGACGGCCACCGTCCCGCTGCCGTCCCCGACCAGTACCGGCACCGGCGCCGACGCCGACGCGGTGTTCACCGACCTGCTGACCGGCCGTCCGCTGCCGAGCGGCCCCCTGTCGCTCGCGCCCGGCGACGCCGTGGTCCTGAAGCAGACCTGACGCAGTCCCCAAGCAGCCCCGAAGCCCTGACCCGAAGCCCTGACCCGAGGAGTGCCAGTGGCCCATCCCTACATCCCCAACGCGGGGCCCGAGACCAGGGCGGCGATGCTCGCCGAGATCGGCGCCCCCGACGTCGCCGAGTTCTACCGCGACATCCCCGCCGACCTGCGGCTCGACCGCCCGCTCGACCTGCCCGCGCCGTACACCGACGAACCCGGCCTGGTCCGGCACCTGCACGGCCTGCTGGCCCGCAACACCCACCCGGCCGACCTGCTCAGCTTCCTCGGCCACGGCTGCTACCACCACCACGTCCCGGCGGTGTGCGACGAGGTCAACGGCCGCGGCGAGTTCCTCACCGCCTACGCGGGCGAGCCCTACGAGGACCACGGCCGCTTCCAGGCCCTCTTCGAGTACGTCTCGATGATGGCCGAGCTGCTGGAGATGGACGTCGTCAACGTCCCCGTCTACGACGGCTACCAGGCGACCGGGACGGCTCTGCGGATGGCCGCGCGCCGCACCGGACGCTCCAAGGTGCTGCTGAGCGGGGCGATCGCGGCCGACAAGCTGGCCAAGATCCGCGACTACCTCACCCCGGACGTCGAGGTGCACCTCGCCCCGGTCGCCGACACCGGGGAGATGGGCGACGTCCGGCTGGACGACACCTTCGCCGCCCTCTACCTGGAGACGCCCACCGTGCACGGCGTGGTCGAGACCCGGGGCCGGGAGCTGGCCGAACTCGCCCACGGCGTCGGCGCGCTGCTGGTCGTCGGCACCGACCCGATCTCGCTCGGCGTGCTCGCCCCGCCCGCCTCCTACGGCGCCGACCTGGTCTGCGGGGACATCCAGTCGCTCGGCATGCACCCGCAGTACGGCGGCGGCCAGGCCGGGTTCATCGCGAGCCACGACGACGAGCGGCTGGTCGCCGAGTTCCCGTCCCGGCTGTTCGGCATCGCCCCGACGGCGGTGCCCGGCGAGTACGGCTTCGGCGACGTCTTCTACGACCGGACTTCCTTCGCGCTGCGCGAGGAGGGCAAGGAGTGGGTCGGCACCGCGGCCGCCCTGTGGGGCATCACCGCCGGCGTCTACCTCGCGCTGATGGGCCCGCAGGGGATGCGGGAGATCGGCGAGACCGTGCTCGCCCGGACCCGCTACGCGATGCGCGCGCTGGCCGCGGCCGGCGCCGCGGTCCGCCACCAGGAGGCCGTGCACTTCCGGGAGTTCGCCGTGGAGGTGCCGGACGCCGACGCGCTGCTCGCCCACCTGCACGGCCGGGGCATCCTCGGCGGTGTGCGGCTCGGGGACCGCGAGGTCCTGGTCTGCGTCACCGAACGGCACTCGATCGCCGACATCGACACCCTCGCGGCGGCCGTCAAGGACGCCCTCTCCGCCCTGGGAGGCGCCGAATGAGCTCGCACACCGAACCCTTCGCCAGCCTGCCGGTCACCCCCAAGCCGGGCCTGCGCCGCTTCCACCAGGCCCGCTGGGACGAGGAGGTCGTCTTCGAGCTGTCCCGGCCCGGCCGCCGCGGCGTGGGCGTGCCCGCGCCGGACGCGCCCCTGGTCGAGCTGCCGGAGTCGGTCGCCCGCCGCACCCCGCCCGCGCTGCCCGAGCTCTCCCAGAACCAGGTGGTCCGGCACTACCTGCGGCTCTCCCAGGAGACCCTCGGCGCGGACTTCAACATCGACGTCGGCCAGGGCACCTGCACCATGAAGTACAGCCCCAAGGTCAACGACTCCTTCGTCCGTGACCCGAGGATCGCCGCGCTGCACCCGCTGCAGCCCGAGTCCACCGTGCAGGGCGTGCTGGAGATCTACTGGCGGCTGGAGCAGATCCTCAAGGAGATCTCCGGCATGGCCAGGGTGTCGCTGCAGCCGGGAGCGGGCTCCGCGGCGATCTACGCCAACATCGCCATGATCCGCGCCTACCACGCCTCGCGGGGCGAGGGCGGGCAGCGGGACCAGGTGATCACCACGATGTTCTCGCACCCCTCGAACGCGGCCTGCGCCAAGGTGGCCGGCTACGAGGTGATCACCCTGATGCCGGACGCCGACGGCAACCCGGACATCGAGGCGCTGCGGGCGGCCGTCGGGCCGCGCACCGCCGCCCTGATGATCACCAACCCGGAGGACACCGGGATCTTCAACCCGAGGATCAAGGAGTTCGTCGACCTGGTCCACGAGGCCGGCGGCCTCGCCTGCTACGACCAGGCCAACGCCAACGGCATCCTCGGCATCACCCGGGCCCGCGACGCCGGCTTCGACCTGTGCCACTTCAACCTGCACAAGACCTTCTCCACCCCGCACGCCTGCGGCGGACCGGCGGCCGGCGCCTGCGGCGTCTCGGCGGCGCTGGTGCCGTTCCTGCCCGGGCCGGTCGTCGACCGGGTCGGGAACGGGGAGAGCACGGACGGGGAGAGCGCGGAAGGGGAGCGGGAGGTGTTCACCCTGACCGTCCCCGAGCGCTCGGTCGGCAAGATCCGCCCCTTCCTCGGCGTCACCCCCAATGTGGTGCGCGCCTACGCCTGGGTGATGGCGCTCGGCGCCGAGGGTCTGCGCGAGGTCGCCGAGACGGCCGTGCTCAACAACAACTACCTGCTGGCGAAGGTCGCCCGGATCCCCGGCGCCTCCGTGCCGTGGGCCGACCGCTGCCGGGTCGAGCAGGTCCGCTACTCCTGGCAGCAGCTGAGCGAGGAGACCGGCGTCCACTCCGAGGAGATCGGCATCCGCGCGGCGGACTTCGGCGTGCACTACTGGACCAGCCACCACCCGTACGTGGTGCCCGAGCCGTTCACCCTGGAGCCCACCGAGTCCTACTCCAGGGAGGACCTCGACGAGTACGCGGCGATCCTCGCCCATGTCGCCGACGAGGCCCGCAAGGACCCGGAGTTCGTCCGCAACGCGCCCTACCGCCAGACGGTGCACCGGATCGACCCGAGCTCGCTGGACGACCCGGCGCTGTGGTCGCCCAGCTGGCGCGCCTACCGCCGCAAGCACGGCGGGCAGCCCCCGGCATGATCGTCGGCCTGATCGTGAACCCCGTCGCCGGCCTCGGCGGCGCCGTCGCCCTCAAGGGCAGCGACGGGCCCGACATCCAGGCCAGGGCGCTCGCCCTGGGCGCCGTCCCCCGGGCGGCCGAGCGCGCGGCGGCCGCGCTGCGCGCCCTGCGGGCCCGGCGGCCGGACGTCCTGGTGCGCACGGTGGCGGGCCCGATGGGGGAGGACAGCGCCCGGGCGGCGGGCGTCCCGTACCGGGTCGCGCACCGTCCGGCGGCGACGGCGGCGTCCACCGGGGGCGCGTCCACCGGGGCGGCCGACACCCGGGCGGCGGTCGCGGCGCTGGGGGACGTGGACCTGCTGCTGTTCGCGGGCGGTGACGGGACGGCGCGCGACGTCCTGGACGCGGCGCCGCGCCCACCGGTGCTCGGCGTCCCGGCCGGGGTGAAGGTCTACTCCGGCTGCTTCGCCCTCAGCCCGGCCGCGGCGGGCGCGACCGTCGCCGGGTTCGACGGCCGGACCGTGGACGCGGAGGTGGTCGACCTGGACGAGGAGGGCCACCGCGCGGGCCTGGTCGGCGCCCGGCTGTACGGCACGCTGCGGGTGCCGGCGGCCCGGGACCGGCTGAGCGGGCGCAAGACCGGCTCCTCGGCGGCGCCGCCCGGCTCGGCCGAGTCGATCGCCCGCGCGGTGGTGGCGGGCATGCGCCCCGGCACCGCCTACGCGCTCGGCCCCGGCGCCACCACGCTCGCCGTCGGGCGGGCGCTCGGGCTGGCACTGACCCCGCTCGGCGTGGACGTGGTCCGGGACGGCGCCCTGCTCGCCCCGGACGTGACCGAGCAGCGGCTGCATGCCATTGCCATGTCACAGGTCACGCATGGTGTGTTGTCGGTGATCGGTGGGCAGGGTTTCGTGATCGGGCGCGGGAACCAGCAGTTCAGTCCCCGGGTGCTGGCCGCGCTCGCCGGGGTCGTGGTGCTCGCCACGCAGCAGAAGCTCGCCGCGCTCGGCGGGCGGCCGCTGCTGGTCGACAGCGGCGACCCCCGGGCCGACGCCGCGTTCGAGGGCCACGTCCGGGTGGTCACCGGACACCGTGAATCAGTGCTGTACCGCATCAGTTCGGCGAGTGAGGAGCTTTCATGAACACCCTGCGCAACAAGGTCGCCATCGTCACCGGCGGCGCCTCCGGCATCGGCCGGGCCACCGCCGAACTGTTCGCCGCCGAGGGCGCCGCCGTGGTCGTCGCCGACCTCGCGGACGCGAGCGAGGTCGTCCGCGGCATCGAGGCGGCCGGCGGCCGGGCGCTGGCGGTGCGCGCCGACGTCTCCTCGGAGACCGACTGCGAGCGGATCGTCACCATCGCCGTGCAGACCTTCGGCGGGCTGCACGTCCTGTTCAACAACGCCGGCATCATCCGCCGCCAGACCGCGCTGGAGATATCCGCCGACGACTGGGACCGGGTGATGGCCGTCAACGTGCGGTCCGTCTACCTGATGTGCCGCTTCGCCGTACCGGCCATGACCGAGGGCGGGTCGATCGTCAACACCGGCTCCGGGTGGGGGCTGAAGGGCGGCGGCAACGCGCTGTCCTACTGCGCCTCCAAGGCGGCGGTCGTCAACATGACGCGCGCGCTGGCGATCGACCACGCCGCGGCCGGCATCCGGGTCAACTCCGTCAACCCGGGCGACACCATGACGCCGATGCTCCGCGACGAGGCGCGCCAGCTCCAGGAGGAATGGGCGGTGTTCGAGAAGGACGCCGCCGACCGGCCGATGGGCCGGGCCGGCACGCCGCAGGAGATCGCCGCCGCGGTGCTCTTCCTGGCGGGCGACGCCAGCAGCTACATGACCGGCTCCGCCCTCGTCGTCGACGGCGGCGGCCTCGCCTGACTCGCCTGACTCGCCTGACACCCCCGCACGACCCGCACCGCGTACGGAGACGCCACCCCCTCCGTCACGGACCGCACCACCCCCCTTCGCGACACGCGACACCCCACGCTCACGAAAGCCCAGGAGGCATTCGATGTCCGCTTTCACGAGTTCCACGAGTTCGACGAGGTCCACGAGGTCCACGAGGTCCACGAGGTCCACGAGGTCCACGAGGTCCACGAGGAGAACAGCCCTGGTCGCCGCCGCGGCCGCGCTGGCCGTCACCGTCACCGCCTGCAGCGGGACCAACGGCGCGGGCGGCTCCGGCGACGCCGGGGCCGACGGCGGCAAGGTCACGCTCCGCTGGTCGACCTGGGGCTCGGCCGAGGACATGGCGGTCTTCAAGACCTTCACGGACGAGTTCGCCAAGAGGCACCCGAACATCACCCTCAAGCTGGAGCAGGTCGCCTCCTACGAGGACTACCACCCCAAGCTGATCACCCAGCTCACCTCGAAGACCGCGCCGGACGTCTTCTACGTCGGCGACGACTACATCGGCAAACTGGTCGCCGACGGTGTGCTCTCCCCGCTCGACCAGCAGCTCGCCGGACCGGACAGCCGCAGCAAGCCGGCCGACTTCTTCGAGGGCATCTACGGCGGCGCCAAGAAGGACGGCGTCACCTACGGCGTCCCCAACGACACCAACCCCGAGGTGCTCTGGTTCGACAAGAAGGCCCTCGCCGCGGCCGGCATCACCGAGGACCCGGCCGCGCTGAACGAGGCCGGCCAGTGGACCACGGCGAAGTTCCTGGAGATGAACGCCAAGCTCAAGGCCGCGGACCGGACCGGCACCATCTTCTGGAACTGGTACGGCGCCAACTACAGCGTCGTCAACGGCTTCGGCGGCAAGGTCTGGGACGGCGGCAAGTTCGTCGCCACCTCCGACCCGAAGACCCGCCAGGCGCTGAAGACCCTCGCCGACGGCTACCGGGACAAGACCTTCGCCTCCGCCGACCTGCTGCCCGAGGGCAACGGCGCGGCCACCCAGTTCATCAAGCACAAGGCCGGCTTCTACGCCGGCGGCCGCTGGGTCATCGAGGGGATCGACAAGGGCGGCGACCGCGAGAGCTACGACATCGTGCCGTTCCCGTCCGAGAACGGGCAGCCGATACCCGGCGCCGTCGCCGCCTCCTACCTGACCGTCAACAAGGACAGCAAGCACCCGAAGGAGGCCTTCGCCTTCCTGACCGAGTTCGTCAGCAAGGAGGGCCAGCAGCTGCGGCTCAAGGGCGGCAGCGCCGTCCCCTCCGTCCGGGGCGCCGAGAGCCTCGTCACCGAGGGCAACTACCCGCCGCACGCCAAGACCTTCCTGGACGTCCGCGACCGGGGCTTCGCCAACTACCCCGACGAGGTGGCCGTCCCCGGTCTGACCAAGGCGATCAACGACCAGCTGATGAAGATCTGGGAGGGCAAGACCGGCTTCGACGAGGGCATGACCCAGCTCCAGACCCTGGTCGACGGTATGAAGGGCAAGCAGGGATGAGTGCCCTCACCCAGGCCGCGGCCCGGCGGCGGGAGCGTCCCGCCGCCGGCCCGGCGGGCGGCGCCCCCACCGCGCGCGGCGGCCGCGAGCCGCTCTGGCGCCGCCGCGACCGGCGGTGGGCCCTGGTCTTCCTCGGACCCCAACTGCTGGGCCTGCTGGTCTTCCTGGTCGGCCCGCTCGGCTTCGCCGTGGTCCTCTCCTTCATGCGCTGGGACGGCCTCGGCGACGCCACCTGGGTCGGACTGGACAACTTCCGCACCCAGCTGACCGATCCGGAGTTCGGCCGGGCGGTGTGGAACACCGTCAAGATCGGGCTGATCACCGTGCCCGGCGGCCTCGCCCTGGCCCTGCTGATCGCCCTCGCCCTGCACGGGGTGCGCGGGAAGACCGCCTACCGGGTGGTCTACTTCCTGCCGGTGGTGACCAGTTCGGTCGCGGTGTCGGTGATCTGGCAGATGATCCTCGGGGGCGGCGCCGACGGCATCCTCAACGGCACCGTCCACGACGTCCTCGGCATCACCCTGCCCGACTGGCTGGCCGACCCCGACTGGGTGGTGGTCGCGGTCTCGGTGGTCACCGTCTGGTCCTCGCTCGGCCTCAATGTGGTGATCTTCCTGGCGGGCCTCGCGACCGTTCCGACCAACCTGCTGGAGGCCGCCCGGATCGACGGCGCCGGCCCCTGGCAGACCCTGCGCTCGGTCACCCTGCCGCTGCTGTCGCCCACCGTCTTCTTCACCGTGGTGGTGTCGGTGATCAGCTCGTTCCAGGCCTTCGACCTCGTCTACGTCCTGGTCAACCCGGACCACAACGAGGGCGCCCAGACCATCGTCTACAAGGTCTACCAACAGGGCTTCCGGGAGTTCCACTTCGGACTGTCGAGCGCCGCCGCCCTGCTCCTGCTGCTGCTGACCCTGATCGTCACGGCGATCCAGTTCCAGGCGCAGAAGCGCTTCGTCCACTACGAGTCCTGAGGCGCCGCCATGACCACCGTCCGCCACTCCACCGCCCCCCGGCAGCTCCTCCTGCACACCGCGCTCGTCCTCGGCGGCCTGCTGATGCTGTTCCCCTTCGTCTGGATGGTCCTGACCTCCTTCAAGGGCGTCAGCCAGATGATCAACGAGCCGCTGTCCTGGCTGCCCACGCCCTGGCGCGCGCGGAACTACCCCGACGTGCTGAACGAGGTGCCGATCGGGCGCGCGTACTGGAACAGCATGTACATCGCGGCGATCACCGTCGTCGCCACCCTGCTCACCGGGGCGATGGCCGCCTACGCCTTCGCCCGGATCCCGTTCCGGGGCTCCGGGCCGCTGTTCGGCCTGTTCCTGGCCACCCAGATGGTGCCCGCCCAGGTGACCATCGTGCCGCTGTACATCATGCTGGCGAAGCTCCAACTGATCGACTCCCACCTGGCGTTGATCCTGCCGGCGATCGCCAACCCGTTCGCCGTGTTCCTGCTCCGGCAGTTCATCCGGGCCGTGCCCGTCGAACTGGAGGAGGCGGCCAGGATCGACGGCGCCGGCCGCTGGACCATCTTCTGGCGGATCGTCCTGCCCAACATCCGGCCCGGCCTGTGGACGCTCGGCATCATCGTCTTCCTGGCCAGCTGGAACAGCTACTTCTTCCCGCTGGTGTTCCTCAACACCTCGGAGCTCTTCACCGTCCCGCTGCTGCTCGACTCCTTCAACTCCCAGCGCGGCGGCATCGACTACGGACTCACCGCGGCGCTCTCCGCGATGACCGTGGTGCCGATGCTGATCGCCTTCCTGATCGGGCAGCGCAAGATCCTCAACAGCATGGCCTCCTCGGGCCTGGGTGGCCGCTGATGTCCTTCTCCCTGGTCCACGACCTCGAACTCGACCTCGTCGACCGGCCGTTCACCGAACGCGGATCCCGGCTGCTGGTCACCTCCGGCCCGGACGGGCTGCGGGTGGCCCGGGCCGAGTACGAGACCCGGCTCGCCGACACCGTCGAACTGACCGGGCTGGTGCTGCGCGACGCGGCCGGGCGGCCGCTGACCGTCCGCACCGCGACCCCCGTAGCGGTCGAATTCGCGGGCGGGGCGGCGCTGTTGTTCGCCGATCCCGACACCCTGGTGCTCGCCGGGCACGGCGTCCACGCCTCCTGGCGGCTGCCCGACGGCACCGGGCGGTCGCTGGCGCTCGACGGCTGCCACGTCCTGCACGGCCCGCCGGGGGAGTGGTCGGCCGCCGCCGTGCGCGCCGCCGCCGAGACCCGCTGGGCGGCCTGGGCCGCCCGGATGCCCGCCGTCCGCCCCGACCTCGCCGCGGCCGCCGCGACGGCCTGGTGGACGCTGGCCGTCAACCTGCTGCCGATCGCCGGGCGTGAGGGCCTCGTCCCCTCCAAGTACGGCTACGTGGGCGTCTGGAACTGGGACGCGCTCTTCCACGCCGTCGCCCTGCGGCACGCCGATCCGGCCCTCGCCCGCGACCAGATCCTGCTCTTCCTCGACCACCAACTGCCCGACGGCCGGCTCCCGGACGTGGTGCACGAGCACGGCGTGCTCGCCGACACCACCGACCTGCCCCGCGCCGACCACGCCCGGCTCGCCGAGCACGTCGGCACCGCCAACGGCGCCCGGCCCACCCCCGGACCCGTGCCGGTCACCAAACCGCCGCTCGCCGCCTGGGCCGTCTGGAAGGTCCACGGGACCGACCCCGACCTCCCCTTCCTCGCCGCCGCCTACCCCCGGCTGGTCCGCGCCCACCGGTGGTGGTTCACCGCCTCCGACCCGGACGGCGACGGCCTGCCCGAATACCTGCACCCCTACTCGTCGGGCCTCGACGACAGCCCGATCTGGGACCACGGCCCCCGCGCCGAACCCCCCGACCTCAACTCCTACCTGGTCCTGGAGGCCGACCGGCTCGCCGACATCGCCGACGCCCTCGGCCGCCCGGCCGAGGCCGCCGACTGGCGCGCCCGCGCCGCCGCCCACACCGACCTCCTGGTCGCCCGCCGCTGGGACGGCACCCGCTTCACCACCCTGGCGGCCGGCACCCCCGTACCCGTCCGCACCGCGCTCGACCTGATGCCCCTGTTCACCGGCCGACTGCCCACCGGCATCGCCACCACCCTGGAACGCACCCTCCGCTCACCCGCCTACTGGGGCGAACGGCCCGTCCCCACCGTGGCCTTCGACGACCCGGCCTTCGACCCCGAGGCGATGTGGCGCGGCCCGGTCTGGCTCAACATCAACTACCTGCTGATCGAGGGCCTGCGGCGCTCCGGATTCCCCGACACCGCCGAGGAGTTGCGCGAACGGACGCTCGCCATGGTCCGCGACGGCGGCGGCCTCCACGAGTACTGGAACCCCCTCACCGGCACCCGGGCCCCGAGGGCCACCTCCGGCTTCGGCTGGTCCGCCGCCCTCTTCCTCGACCTGGCCCGGGCGGACCGACCATCGGACCGTCCCCATTGACCGGACGGATCTGACGGGCCGTCACTACCCTTTCTGCTTGGGAACGGAGGAACACCGACGGACAGGGAGTACCGACCCGTGCGAACCCGACTCAGGAACACCACCGTCGTCCTCGTGACGACCCTGCTCGCCGCCGCGGCGGCACTGACCGCCGCGGCCCCGGCGAACGCCGTTGTCGGAGGCACGGCGCTGACCTCGGGACAGGCCCCCTACCTGGTCTCGATCGGAAGGCCGTCCCACGTCTGCGGCGGCACCGTCATCGGCGCCACCTGGATCCTCACCGCCGCCCACTGCGTCGCCGGCGCCACCCCCGGCACCCTCCGGGTCCGGGCCGGCACCCTGACCCACGCCTCCGGAGGAGTACTGGCCCAGGTCGCCGAGGTCCTCCCGCACGGCTCCTACAACCCCTCGACGATCGACTACGACCTCGCCCTGCTGCGCCTCTCCAAGGCGCTGCCGCTCGGTTCCGGCATCGCCACCGTCCCGCTCGCGGCCGACGGCAACGACCCCTCCACCGGTTCCGCCCGGGTCTCCGGCTGGGGGGCGACCAGCTCGGGCGGCCCGCTCGTCGCCGCCGCCCGTACCGTCGCGGTGCCCGTCGTCGGCCGGGCCAAGTGCCGTACCGAGTACGGTGCCACCGTCATCACCGACCGCATGCTCTGCGCGGGGGAGGACGCCGGGGGCAAGGACGCCTGCCAGGGCGACAGCGGCGGCCCGCTCGTGCTCTCCGGCGTCCTCGTCGGCATCAGCTCCTGGGGCCGGGGCTGCGGTCAGGCCGGATACGCCGGCGTCTACACCCGGGTCGGCGCGCTGCGCTCCTGGATCGACACCGGGCGCACCGGCGGGAGCCCCGTCGGGTAGCGTCCGGATCACATGTGGGCGCTGATCCGGCCGCCGGCCGTGAGCACGATGTACACGCCGTTGGCGACGGCGCCGGTGTCGTGCTGGTCGGCGTCCAGGGTGCCGTTCACGGCGTTGTCGAGGCCGAGGATCTGCGCGCGGTAGTGGAGTTCGCCGACCTTGGTGACCTTGGCCGTCCAGCCGCCGGCGAGCTTGAAGGTGCCCGGGCCCTGGTGGGCGCCGCCCATCCAGGAGTGGACCGTGCCGTCGAGGGAGAGCACCACGAACATGTCGTTGGCGTCCAGGCCGGCGTCGGTGTCCTTGGTCTCCAGGGTGGCCAGGACGGAGCCGCGGCTGACGATCCGGGCGGTCCAGTTCTGGTTGCCGACCGGCTGGACCTCGGCCGTGCTGCCGTCCACCAGGGGGTAGCTGCGGGCCGGGGACTTCGGTTTGGCGGTCGGTGGTGCGGTGGTCGGCTGGGCGGTGGTCGGCGGTGCGGTGGTCGGCTTGGTGGTGGGGACGGGGGCGGCGGTCGGCGGCGTGGTGGTGGCGGGCCCGGTCGCGACGGCGGGGGCGGAGGCGGAGGCGGTGCCGCCCGCCGTGGCGGACGCGTCGGAGTCGGGACCGCAGGCTGTCGCCACGGGCACGATCAGGGCGACCGTGAGGACGGCCCCTGCCAGCGTGCGGAGGGAGGTCGGTCGGCGGGTCGCCCTGCGGGACATGGAAGTTCTCCTGAACGGGGTGCTGGGTGGCCGTGCGGCGGTGTGCACGATCGAACGTAGTGCGAACAATCGACGGAATCGCGCCTTCTGTGTCACCGGACTGCAACGCCTGGGGCAGACTGGGCCTCGACCGTCCGACGAGCCAGGGGAGCAAAGGACCATGACGAATCCTCACCCCGCCGTCGGTCCGTCCGACCCGTCCGACCCGGACGCCGCCGCCCGCCGTGAACGGGTGCTGCGCGAAGCCGTCCGCCGACGGCTGCTCGACCCCGAGGACGCGCTGCTCGCCGCCTTCGTCGACCTCGACGGCGTGGCCGCGAGCGTCGCGGACCTGCGGGCGGCCTTCCCCGACCGGCTCGACGTCCTGCACACCTTCGCCGCCAAGGCGAACTGCCTGGTCCCGCTGCTGGCCCGGCTGCGCGAGCTGGGCATGGGCTGCGAGGTGGCCAGTCCCGGCGAGTTCGCCCAGGCGCTGGCGGCCGGCTTCGAACCGGACCGGATCGTCCTCGACTCGCCCGCCAAGACCCGGCGCGAGCTGGCCGCGGCACTGGAACACGGTGTCGCCGTCAACATCGACAACTGGCAGGAACTGGAACGCGCCGACGCCCTGGTGGGAGCCGGGACGCCCCGTTCCCGGATCGGCGTCCGGGTCAATCCGCAGATCGGCGGCGGCACCATCGGGGCCATGAGCACCGCCACCGCGACCTCCAAGTTCGGCATCGGACTGGCCGACGAGGGGAACGAGAAGCGGCTGGTCGAGGCGTTCCGCGAACGCCCCTGGCTCACCTGGGTCCATGTGCACGTCGGCTCCCAGGGCTGCCCGCTCGACCTCCTGGCCGAGGGTGTCGCCCGGGCCGTCGCCTTCGCGGAACAGGTGAACGCCGAACTGGGGCGCCGCCAGGTGGTCGGCATCGACCTCGGCGGCGGACTGCCCGTCAACTTCGCCGACGACACCACCGAGCCCACCTTCGCCGGGTACGCCGAACTGCTGCGGGCCCGGGTGCCGGAACTGTTCGACGGCCGCTACCGGCTGGCCACCGAGTTCGGCCGCTCGCTGCTGGCGAAGAACGGGTTCACCGCCGCGTACGTCGAGTACACCAAGACCGCGGGCGGCCGGCGGATCGCCCTCACCCATGCCGGGGCCCAGGTCGCGACCCGCACGGTGTTCGTGCCGGACGCCTGGCCGCTGCGGATCACCGCGCACGACCCCTCCGGTGTGCGGAAGCACGGCGCGACGGTGCCGCAGGACGTCGCCGGCCCGTGCTGCTTCGCCGGGGACCTGGTCGCGGTCGCCCGCCCGCTGCCGCTGCTGGAGCCCGGCGACCTGGTCGCGCTGCTCGACACCGGCGCCTACTACGCGACGACCCACTTCCAGTACAACAGCCTGCCCGAGCCGGCGGTGCACGGCTTCACGGTGGACGCGGCGGGCGCGGTGCGGTTCGTGCCGCTGCGCCGGGCGCAGCGCGTCGACGAACTGCTCCGGCCGGTCGACTGACACCATCGTCCTGCCAACATCGTGACGGAGTGTCAGAACAGCAGGCCGGAAGGGGGTTCCCGGACGGCGGAGGGCGGGTATCACCAACCCGCGGCCGCCGTCCCGGCCGCGGTGCAGACAGCCTCAGCATGTCGAAGGAGGCCTCGTCATGTCCGCCCACCCCCCTGCCGAAGCCCGGTCCCCCGAAGCCCGGCCCCCCGTGGATCCCGACCCCCGGGCCCAGGACGTCCGGACCGTGCGGCGCCTGCGCCTCGGCGTCGGTGTCCTCGGGTTCCTGCTGCCGATCGCCCTGCCGCTCGGCAACAGCCTCACCTCCGCCCGGATCGCGCTGCTCGACTCGATGAGCGCGTCCTACTACACCCATATGCGCAACGTCTTCGTCGGCGGACTGTGCGCCGTCGGCGTCTTCCTCATCTGCTACCGCCACGACCGCCGGGAGGACCGGCTGAGCTCGGTGGCCGGCGTGCTGGCGATCGGGGTGGCCCTGTGCCCCACCGAGCCGCCGTCCGCCCTGGTGCCGCACCCCAGCGGCGTCCAGACCGCGGTGGGGGTGCTCCATCTGGCCTTCGCGGCGGGCCTGTTCGGAGTGCTCGGGTACTTCTGCCTGCGGCTGTTCGCGGATTCCCCGGCGGCCGGCCACCGCCGCCCGGCACGCGACTGGGTGTACCTGGTCTGCGGCTGGGTGATCGTGGCCGGTGTCCTGACGGTCGCCGTGGCCGGGGTGCTGCACCTGGCCCGGGACTGGCCGCTGACCCTGCCCTACCTCGGTGAGGCGGTGTCGGTGTTCGCCTTCGGCGTGGCCTGGCTGGTGAAGAGCGAGGCCGTCCCGGACCTGCTGCCCCGCACCGCCCGCCCGGCCCCCGCCGCACCCTGACCGGGCCGGAGCCGCGAACGCCCGGGCGCCGGGCCCGGGGAGTTCCCGGGCCCGGCACTCGGACGGTACGACGGTACGGACGGTACGGCTGCCAGGGGCTGTGTCCCTAGAAGCAGGGTGTGGTGCCGAAGGACGTCCAGCCGCTGTAGGAGATGTACGCGTACAGGCACTTGTTGTGGTAGAGCGCGTAGTTCGCCGCCCCGCCGATCCAGGCACCCGCGATCTGGAAGCCGACCTTCCACGGCGGTGGGACGAGGAAGGACAGCATGTAGACCCCGAACGCCCCCATGGTCGCGGCGTAGATGGTGGCCGACTTGTCGAACCGCACGCCGAGCCGGTTCCAGCCCCAGAGCAGTTTCACCCGCCACAGGCCCGCCGGGTCCGCCGAGGTGAGCGGGTTCTGGTCGGCGTAGTCGTAGGCGTTGGCGCTGCCGTACAGCACCGGGTCGGGCTGCAGGAACCGCCCCAGCGAGGGCTGGTAGAGCCGGACGCCCATCAGCAGCGAGCCGGTCGGGGTCTCCGCCGAGCGCTGCTTGTCGCCGAGCCAGCCGTACCGGACCGGCTGCTGGTTGTCGGCGGGGTTGCCGAACTCGTCGAAGCGCAGCGCGACCGGCGCGGCTCCGCCGAGGGGCAGCAGGACGGCGGTGTCGCCGTGCAGGTTGGTCAGGGTCAGGACGGTGCCGCTGCCGGGCGAGGTCAGCGCGCCGACGCCGCCGCCGGCCGAGTGGACGGTGCGGACCGCCGCGCCGGTGCCGGTGTTCTCGACGATCCAGCGCGGGCTGTCGCTGTCGTCGCCGTAGTGGTTGAGCCGGGTGCCGGTCGGGGTCCAGGTGCCGCCGTTCGCGGTCTCGGTGGTCCAGCCGCGGCGGCGCAGCATCGGGTCGAGGTTCCAGCTCTGGCGGGTGCCCGGGGTGGCCTGGGACTGGACCAGGTCGTTGGCGTAGTAGGCGTTGGTGACGCCGCCGGGCTGGGTGGTGGTGCGGCCGAACGCGTCGTAGCCGTAGCCCGGATCGGTGAGCCGGTCCGCGCTGTCGTAGCCGTGGACGGCGCCGGTGCCGCCGGTGGTGGTGCAGTCGGCGCCGGGGGCGGACGCGGTGCTGGACTGGGCGGTGCGGTTGCTGTCGCGGTCGTAGCGGTAGGTGCGACTGGTGCAGACGCCGTTGATGGAGTCGGTCGCGGAGACGATCCGGCCGGTCGCGTCGTGGCCGAAGGTCTGCGCGGAGGACTGGCCGGCGCTGCCGGTGTGGGCGGCCCACTGGCCGTGGGCGGTCACGGTGACGGCGTCGGTGACGACGGCGAGGCCGTCGCTGTCCCGGGTGTGGGCGAGCGCGGTCGCGTTGCCGGCCGGGTCGATGGTCAGTCGTGCGGTGTAGCCGCCCGGCAGGCCCTGGCCGACGGCGGTGCCGTCGGCGTTGTAGCGGACGGTGAAGGTGCCGGCGACGGAGTCGGTGGTGGAGGTGAGCAGCCCGCGCGGGTCGGCCGCGGTGTCGTAGCGGTAGGTGGTGGTGGAGGGCGCGCCGTCGGTCACGGTGGTGGGCCGGTTCAGCGCGTCGTACGCGGTGGTGGTGACGGCGCCGTCGGCGTCGGTGTACGAGACGAGGCGGCCGAGCCGGTCGTACGCGCGGGTGACGGTGCCGCTCCCGGTGGTCGCGGTGGTGCTGTCCTGCCCGCCGGCCGGGTCGTACCCGGTGGTGACGGCCGGGACGGCGGCGCCGGTCCCGCCGGTGACGGTGACGGTGGTGGGCCGGCCCGCGGTGTCGAAGGCGCGGACGGTGCTGCGGGTGGTGCCGTTGGCGGTCTCGGTGAGCTTGGCGAGTTGCCGGTAGAGCCCGTACTCGCTGGTTTTGACGGGCAGTTGGGCCGGGTTCCCGCCGCCGCCGGTGATGTCGGCGGCCGGTCCGGTGGTGCAGACGGAGTCGGCCCATTCGGGCCGGCCGCCGCAGGGACCGGTGCCGTCGCCGGTGTAGTAGGCGGTGACGACGGTTCCGGCGTCGGAGCCGTTGGAGGCGGGCTGGGTGGTCCTGGTGACCCGGCCCCGGGCGTCGTGGGCGGTGGTCCTGGTGAGGTTGAGTCCGCCGGGGTCCTGGGTGGTGCTGGTGACGAGCCCCGCGGTCCAGTCGTACCCGGTGGCGGTGACCCGGGGGTCGGCGAACAGGGCGGGGGCGGAGCGGGGTTGGGCGCCCACGGTGGTCCTGGTGACCTGGTCGCGGACGACGGCGGAGCCGTCGGTGGGGCGGCCCTGGTCGTACTCCTTCACGGTCCGGGTGCGGGCCGCGATCCGGCTGCCCGCGGTGGCCACGACGGTGCTGCCGTCGGTCAGGTCGGCGGCGAGGGCCACGTGGTGCAGCGGTTCGGCGACCTCGGTCTCACGGGTGCCGTCCGCGCTGTAGGTGTGCTGGGTGGAGAGCAGCCGGGCCCGTTCCGCGGAGGGCAGCCCGATGATGCCGAGGTCCGCCAGGGCGGCCCGGTCGGCGTCGGTGCCGCCGAGCGCGAGCGCCCGGTCGGCGGCGGTCAGCTGACGGACGGGGTTGCCGAGGCGGTCGTACTCGGTGACCGCGACGGCGCCGCCCGGCTGGGCCGTGTCGACGGACCGGCCGGAGGCGTCGAGGTAGGTGACGGTGGCCCGGGTGTAGGCGTCGGCGGCCAGGGCGGTGCCGTCGCTGGACGCGGGCACCTGGTCGGCGGGGAACACCGCGGTGGCGTCGGTCGGGTTGTCGGTCTGGCCCCAGGCCGCGGTGGCCGGGGTGCCGAGGTCGTACGGAGCGCGGGGGCCGGTGACCGGGACGCCGTAGACGACGGTGGTGGTGGCGGTGCCGTCGGTGCGGTCGGCGCTGCCGGGCGCGAGGGTGGGGCGGGAGACGGAGAGGAGCATGCCGTCCCCGGCGGCGGCCGAGCCGCCGGCCCGGCCGTAGCCGAAGCTCCAGGGGAGCTGGCCGGGCGGGGTGAGCCCGGTGACGCGACCGGCGCTGTCGTACTCGTAGGAGGTCTTCAGCGCGGGGCTGATCCGCGGGTCCCAGGTCTTCCGCAGCCGGCCGAGGTCGTCGTAGGCGTACCGGGCCACCTCGACCGGGGTGGCGGCGGTCGCACCGGGTGCGGTCGCCCAGAGCCGGAGCGAGGACACCCGGCCCGCGTAGTCGCCGGGGGTGGTGGCGGTGGCGGTGGTCGCCGTCGCGTAGCCGAACTCCAGGACCCGGCAGCCCCGCGTCGCCGGTGCGGCCGCGCAGGTGCCGACGGTGACGGCGCTGCTGGCCGCGACGATCTGCCGGGGCCGGGCCAGGGTCCGGCCGTCAGGGGCGGTGACGGCCTCGGACACCACCTCGGTGGTGGAGTCGGCCTGCCCGTTCGCCAGCGAGGTGGTCACGGTCCAGGCGGTGGCGGCGGGGTCGACCTTGGCGAAGGTGGTGACGGTGCCGTCGGTGCCGGACAGGGTGAAGGTGCCGGCGAACCCGCCGGTCAGGGTGAGCTCCTCCGACCCGGGCTCGGGCACCCAGCCGGTGCCGGCCGCGTCGGCGGTGAAGCGCACCCGGGTGCCGGTCCTGGACACGAGGTCGACCGAGGTGTCGGAGGTCCGGCGGACCGTCATGTAGGTCGGGTTGGTGCGGGTGGCGACGGTGCCGCTGAGCCACTCCTTGCCGAAGATCGCGACCTGACCCTCCTGCCGGGCCCCGGCGTCGGGCACCCGGGACGCGGCGGTGCGGGTCACCGCCAGGTCGAAGAACGAGGCGTCGGTGCTGCTCAGGGTGTGGTTGCCGGTGAGCAGGTTCACCGAGCCGGGGCCGATCGGCGTCGACGTCGAGACGTCGGCCGCGCGGTCGACCACCACCTTGAGCGGGTCGCTGGAGGCCGAGGCCCCGCCCGGTCCGGTGAAGTCCGCCCGGATCTGGACGGCACCGTCGGGGTCGACGGTACCGGTGGCGGTCCAGGCCAGCGCGGGGCCCACCCCGCCGGTCAGGGGGACGGGCCAGGCCGGGACGGGACGGCCGCCGTCGGTGACGTCCGCGACCGGGACGGGTGCCCAGGCGTCGGCGTCGGAGCGGCGCCAGGAGAAGGTGACGGCGTTGTAGGCGGCGCCGTCGGCCTCGGCGGTCAGCGGGAGCCGCGCGGGGGTGCGCCGACCGTCCTCCAGGCCGGTGATGCCGCCGGCGCCGACGTGGAAGGTGTACGGGACGGGCTCGGAGCGGTTGTCGGCCGCGTCGACGGTGCGGACCTGGAGGGTGTTGGTGCCGCCCTTGGCGGGTGTGACGGGGAAGGTCACCGGCGTGGCGGCGCCGTTGGTGGGCACCGCGGTCCAGGCGACTCCGTCGAGCGACCACTCGACGGCCCGGTGGTCGGCGGCCGGCGGGGTGACGGTGAACGAACCGGTCTGGCCGATGCCCTTGACCCAGCCGGAGCCGGGGTAGTCGAGGGAGGTCACCGCGGCCGGGGCGGAGGGGGCGGTGGTGTCGACGGTGAAGGTCTTCCAGGCCGACCAGCCCACGTTGTAGTGGGTGCCGTCGTACGGGTTGCTGCGGAAGCGGTAGGTCCTGCCGTTGGCCAGCAGGCCGGCCGGGACGGTGACCGGGGCGGGCTGCCCGCTGGGCACGTACGGCGACACCAGCAGGGCGCCGACCTGGGTGTCGGTGGCGGCGTCGAAGATCTGGAAGGTGCCGTTGATCCGGTCGTTGTCGGCATCGGCGAAGGTGTCGCGCAGGGTGGGGGTGAGGGTGTTCACCAGGTAGCCGCCGGCGGGCGCGAAGAACGGCGGGCCGGCCTGGAGGTCGGTGCCGGTCCGGGGGCGGTAGTTGTAGGTCACCTTGAGCCGGGGGATCTGCGCCGCGGCGGCGTTGCCGGAGTAGAAGCGCTTCCAGCCGAGCGTGCTGCCCTCGTTGGCGGCGCGGATGCCCAGTCCCTGCTTGGTGACGGTGGTCTGCCCGGCCCAGTTCTGGAGCAGGCTCGTCACATCGGCGTTGACGTAGCCGCCGTTGGCGCAGTTCTGGCCCCTGGTCTCGGTGGAGGTGGCGTAGCGCCCGTACCAGGTCGGCTGCGCCGTCCAGCGGGTGCCGGTGGTCGAGGTGCCGGTGTCCCAGACCTCCCACGCCGTGGGCTTGGTGCAGTCCCAGGAGTGGTAGTCGAACAGGGACAGCGTCGCCTTCGCGACCAGGGCGTCCTTGATGGGCGTCATGTCCCAGGTGACGAAGGACCGGGCCACCCGGGGCTTGCTGTTCGCGGGCGGGTCCGCGTAGTCGCCCGGCCAGCCGATCTTCAGATCGGTGGAGCTGGACTGGTCGGTGGTCTCGCCCTGTTGGACGAAGGTGTCGAACACGTCGGACAGCACGGTGTCCGAGGGGTCGACGGTGACCGGGAACCTGGTCGCCGGGTCGGTGAGGAAGGCCTGGTCGGGGGTCAGCCGCAGCTCGATGTCGTCGCCGTGCTGGGCGACCGTGAGCCCGACCGGTGCCCGGCGGGTGTGCTCCAGGGACCGGGGGTCGACGGTGTCGTCCCACATCACCGGCGCGGGCATGGTGCTGAGCTCGCGTCCGGTGGCGGTCTCGGTGAACAGTACCGAGCCGTCGGCCTGCTGGGCGGCGGTCACACCGGGTGCCCGGAGCGGCAGGGTGAACGCCGCGGACCCGGTGGGGCGCCGCTTCAGGAGCACCGATTGCTCGTAGCCGGTCCGGGTGGCCTCGACGAGCAGGTCGGTGCCGGGCAGTACGTCGGGGTACGTCGCGCGCGCGCCGTCGATCCGCGGTTCGGGGAGTCCGCCCTTCCAGCGCATGGCGACGTTCCGGCCGCCGCTGGTCAGCGCCAGCAGGTCCTGGGCGGGGGCGGCGGCCGCGGCGTCGAAGGAGGTCGCCCGGGGGCCCCGGGCGCCGGAGAGCGCGAGGCCGCGCGGGTGCGCCTTCGACTTCACCGATCCGTCGGCCTGCCGGGCGAAGGTGACGTCCACGTCCACCCAGTCCGCGCCGTTGCGGTAGCGGACCGGCCCGGCCGCCGTCTCGGTGGTGAGGGTGCCGTCGGGGTTCGCCCAGGTGGTCGAGGTCTCGGAGCGTGCGGCGAGCACCTCGACGGCCTTGCCGCGCAGCTTGGCGGCGAGTCGGGCCGAGGCGAGGTCGGTGGCGGGAGCCGAGTCGCCCGGGCGGGCGGGCGCCGCCGGGGCGGGTGCGGCGGCGGCCGGGTGCGCGGCCGTGAGCACGGTGGCTCCCAGGGCGGCGGCCACCACGGCGGCCGTCCACCGGGGTGGTGCCCCGGCCCGTCGGGCCGGGCGGTTGCCGGTGCGGTTCCCGGCGATGCGTTGCAGGCGTGCGAGCACGCTGATCCCCCTTGTGCGCTGGAAAGGTGCGACGGTCGGTCCACTGCGGTCGGTCCACTGCCGATCCACTGCGGTCGGTCCACTGCCGGGGCACTGCGGTCGGGACAGGGCGGGGCAGGGCGAAGCAGGCAGGGCAGGCGGCGCGGGTGGCGCGGGCGGGGCCGGAGCACGGGCGGCGCGGAACGGCCGAGGGGTTGCCTGTGCTCGGGGGAGTCGCTCAGGGGCGACCGGCGCCGGGGCGTACCGGCTCCCCGCCGTGTTTCCCCGGCCATGCTTCCTCGGCCGGTGGGCCCGACAGGGGCGAGGTCGCAGGACTGTCCGATTCCGCGTGGGCCCCGGCCCGGATCCCCATCCTTGACTGTTCACGGTCATTGTGTTCCCGGGGCTCGGTGGCGGGTGCGGGCGGGTGCGGGCGGGTGCGGGCGGGTGCGGGCGGGGGCAGCGCGGCGATGGCAGGATGCTTGCGGTCGGTGCCCCGCCGGCCGGGGTGTGCCGCGGTGCCCGGGTCGACCGCGGGGGAGTGGAGGCGGCCCGATGGGCCGAGGCAAGCACCGGGTCGCCGTGCTCGTACTGGAGGGGGCGAAGCCGCTGGACGTGGGCATCCCCGCGCAGGTGTTCTCCAGTCGGCCGAGCATGCCCTACACGGTCCGGGTCTGCGGTCCGGCGCCCGGCCTGGTGGCCGGCGGCGACGGCCTGTCGTACCACGTGGCCGAGGGCCTGGAGGCGGTGGAGCACGCGGACACCGTGTTCGTCCCCGGCTACCGCGATCCGGCGACCACCGCGCCGCCGGCCGCCGTGGTCGAGGCACTGGTGGCCGCCCACGCCCGGGGTGCCCGGCTGGCGGCCATCTCGACCGGGGCCTTCGCCCTGGCCGCCACCGGTCTCCTCGACGGCCGACGGGCGACCACCCACTGGCACTACGCCAAGGCCCTGGCGGAGCGCCATCCGCGGATCCGGGTCGACGAGAACGTGCTGTTCGTCGACGAGGGCGCGGTGCTCACCTCGGCCGGCGCGGCCTCCGGCATCGACCTCTGCCTGCACCTGGTGCGGCGCGACCACGGGGTGGGCCTGTCGAACCATGTCGCGCGGCGGCTGGTGGCCGCGCCGTACCGCAGCGGCGGCCAGGCCCAGTACGTGCCGCGCAGCGTGCCCGAGCCGCTGGGCGACCTCTTCGCCGGCACCCGCGAGTGGGCGCTGGCGCACCTGGCCGAACCGCTCACGCTGGAGGGCCTGGCCCGGCACGCGCGGGTCTCGGCGCGGACCTTCTCGCGGCGGTTCGTGGAGGACACCGGCTACACACCCATGCAGTGGGTGCTGCGGGCGCGGGTGGACCTCGCGCGGGAGCTGCTGGAGCGCACGGACCTGGGGGTGGAGCAGATCGCCGACCGGGTCGGGCTCGGCACCGGGGCGAACCTGCGACTGCACTTCCACCGCGTCCTCGGCACCTCGCCCACCGAGTACCGGCACACCTTCGCGGCCCGCGCGGAGGGCTGAGCCGGCCCCGGGAGAGCCGTGGCGGGATCCTTGCGACCGTTGGCGGGGAGTCTGGCGTGATCCTTGCGGACCATGTCGATCCAGCCCCTGTCCGGCCCGCGCCGGAGTCCGGATCATGGAGGTGTCAGCACACGACGGAACGCCCCGGGACCACCACCCCGGAGCACCCCGGCACCGCCCGGAACCGCAGAGGGAGCCCTCCATGACCCGCATCGCCATCAACGGGTTCGGCCGCATCGGCCGCAACAGCCTGCGCGCCCTGGTGGAGCGCGGCAGCGAGCTGGAGGTGGTCGCGGTCAACGACCTCGCCCCCATCGACTCGCTCGCCCACCTGCTCCGCTTCGACAGCGCGCTCGGCCGCTTCCGCCACCCGGTCGCCGTCGAGGGGGACGAGCTGGTCGTCGACGGCAAGCGGATCAAGGTGCTCGCCGAGCGCGACCCCGAGGCCCTGCCGTGGGCCGAGCTCGGCGTCGACCTCGTCCTGGAGGCCACCGGCCGGTTCACCTCCGCGGACGCCGCCCGCGCCCACCTGAAGGCCGGCGCCGCCAAGGTCCTGGTGAGCGCCCCCTCCGACGGCGCGGACGTCACCCTGGCCTACGGCGTGAACACCGCGGACTACGACCCGGCCGCGCACGTGATCGTCTCCAACGCCTCCTGCACCACCAACGCGCTGGCCCCGCTGGCCGCCGTGCTGGACGAGCTGGCCGGCATCGAGCACGGCTTCATGACCACGGTGCACGCCTACACCCAGGAGCAGAACCTCCAGGACGGGCCGCACCGCGACCTGCGCCGGGCCCGCGCCGCCGGCGTCAACATCGTGCCGACCACCACCGGTGCCGCCAAGGCGATCGGTCTGGTCCTGCCGCAGCTCGACGGCAAGCTGTCGGGCGACTCGATCCGGGTGCCGGTCCCGGTCGGCTCGATCGTCGAACTGAACACCACGGTCGAGCGCGAGGTCACCCTCGACGAGGTGCTCGCCGCCTACCGCGCCGCCGCCGACGGCCCGCTCAAGGGCATCCTCGACTACGCCGACGAGCCGCTGGTCTCCGGCGACATCACCGGCGAGGCCGCCTCGTCGATCTTCGACGCCGCGCTCACCCGGGTCGACGGCCGGCACGTCAAGGTGGTCGCCTGGTACGACAACGAGTGGGGCTTCTCCAACCGGGTCATCGACACCCTGGAGCTGCTCGCCCGCGGCTGACCGGGGTCCACCGGCGGGGCCGCTCCGGGATCGCCCGGGGCGGCCCCGCCGCGTTCCTGCCGCGTTCCTGCCGCAGTCCTGGCCGCAGTCCTGGCCGCAGTCCCGGCCGGTGCTCCCGCGATGGTCCGGGTGGTTCGAACACGGCGGCGTGACAGGGATGTTGCGCCCGATGACGAATCCCCGGCGCCCCTTGAGCGCCCCCGACCGGTGTGTGACGGTGGACGGCACGCCGCCCGGCCGGTCACCGTCGGCGCCCGGGGGCGCCGAGGAAAGAGGACACGGTGCCGTCGCACGCGAGGCCCCTGCGCAGGCTGGGATTCCTGACCATCGGACTGTTCGACCCCGCCGACCCGGCCCAGGGGCACGAGCAGACCCTGCGGCTCATCGAACTCGGCGAGCAACTGGGCTTCGACAGCGCCTGGGTGCGCCACCGCCACCTCCAGTACGGCATCTCCTCGCCGGTCGCGGTGCTCGCGGCCGCCACCCAGCGCACCCACCGGATCGAGCTCGGCACCGCCGTGATCCCGGTCGGCTGGGAGAACCCGCTGCGCCTGGCCGAGGACCTCGCCACCACCGACCTGCTCTCCGGCGGCCGGCTCAACCCCGGCGTCAGCGTCGGCCGTCCCGGCCACTGGGAGCAGGTGTCCGGCGCGCTGTACCCGGACACCGCCGAGGCCGAGGACTTCGGCTACGAGCGCGTCGGCCGACTGCTGGGCTTCCTGCGCGGCGAGCCGGCCACCGACTTCAGCGGCGTCGAGGGCATCGAGGTCTACTCCGACCGGGTCCAGCCGGTCTCGCCCGGCCTGGCCGACCGCCTCTGGTACGGCGGGGGGAGCCTGCGCTCCGCCCGCTGGGCCGGCGAGCAGGGGCTCTCGCTGCTCACCAGCAACGTGGTGCGGGCCGAGGAGGCGGAGGACTTCGCCGAGATCCAGCGCTCGCAGATCGCGGCCTTCCGCGCCCACCACCCGCTGGGCGCCGCGGCCCGGGTCTCCCAGGGGCTGGTGGTGATCCCCACCGACAGCGCCACCGCGGAGCAGCGGGCGCGCTACGAGGAGTACGTCCGGGCCCGGACGCCGCGGACCGCCACCCCGCAGGGCCCGGCGCGCGTGATGTTCGCCCGGGACCTGGTCGGCCCGTCCGCCGCGATCGCCGAGCAGCTGAACGCCCACGCGGGCTTCCGCGAGGTGGACGAGGTGGTCTTCGCGCTCCCGTTCACCTTCGGCCACGAGGACTACGTCCAGATCCTCACCGACATCGCCACCCACCTGGCCCCGGCGCTCGGCTGGAAGCCGGCGGTCTGACCGATCGCCACGCGGCGCACGGCGCAACGGGGACAACGGAGCGGGGACAACGGAGCGGGGACAACGGAACTGGGACAACGGAACGGGGCGGGGGCTCTCGCAGCCCCCGCCCCGTTCCGTGCGGTTCGGTTCCGTTCGTTCCCGCTGCGCGGTCAGAGGCGCTCGGGCACCGGGTTGCCGACCGCCTCGATCGCGCGCCGGACGGGGACCTTCAGCAGCACGGCGAAGCCGATCACGAAGAACACCAGCAGCGAGATGATCGCCGAGCGGTAGCTGCCGGTGATCTGGTAGGCCAGGCCGAAGACCAGCGGGCCCATCCAACTGGTGCCGCGGTCGCTGACCTTGTAGACGCTGAAGTACTCGGCCTCCCGGCCGGCCGGGATCATGTGCGAGAACAGCGAGCGGGACAGCGCCTGGCTGCCGCCGAGCACCAGGCCGATCATGCACGCCAGGGCGTAGAACCAGGCGGGCTGGTGGGCCGGCATGAAGTAGCCGAGCGCGAGGGTCACCACCCAGCCGACCAGCGAGCCGAGGATGGTGCTCTTGGCGCCGAAGCGGTGCGCGATCCGGCCGAGCAGCAGCGCGCCGCCGATCGCCACTATCTGCACCAGCAGCACGGCGACGACCAGCGAGGTCTGGTCCATGCCCAGTTCCTCGCTGCCGTACAGCGAGGCCTGCGAGACGACGGTCTGGATGCCGTCGTTGTAGCAGAGGAAGGCGCCCAGGTAGAGCAGGGTGAGCGGGTAGCGGCGCATGCCGCGCAGGGTGCGGCCGAGTTCACGCAGGCTCCCGGCGGCCGGCTCGGCGTCCTGGCCTGCCGCGGCGCCCTCGGCAGCTGCGGTGGGCCGTCCCGGGAGCACCCCGGCCCGCGAGGGCAGGCGGAGCAGCGGCACCAGGGTGAAGATCGCCCACCAGAGCCCGGCCGAGGCCAGGCAGATCCGCACGGCGGTGCCGGAGGACAGCCCGAACGCGTCGTGGCCCTGGAACAGCGCCAGGTTCGCGATCAGCAGCAGGCCGCCGCCCGCGTAGCCGTAGGCCCAGCCCTTGGAGGAGACCGCGTCCCGCTCGTCCGGCGAGGCCAGGCCGGGGAGGTAGGCGTAGGAGAGCGCGACCGACACCGCGTAGGCGATGTTGGCGACCACCAGCAGGCCGCCGCCGAGCAGGTAGCGGTCGCCGCCGAGGAAGAACATGCCCATCGTCGCGGCCGAGCCGACGTACGCGGCGCCGCACATCAGCTCCTTGTGCCGCCCGGTGCGGTCCGCGACCGTCCCGAGCAGCAGCATCGCGCCGACCGACAGCAGCACCGAGAACGACACCGTGTACGGGAAGAACGAGCCCGCCCGGATCGACAGGCCGAGCGGGTGCACATTGCCCTGGGCGTCGGCCGCCTCCTTGGCGATCGAGGTCAGGTACGGCCCGAGGAACACCGTGAGGACGGTGGCGGAGAAGGCCGCGTTGGCCCAGTCGTTGATGTACCAGCCGAACTGCATGCGGCGCAGCGCGCGGCCGTCGTCGGTGGCGGTCGCCGGATGCTCCGGCAGGTCGGTCGCGGTGCTCATGGGGTGGTTCCTATCACCGTGCTGGAGCCGTTGCCGCCGTGGGGCCAGCATCCGCGCTCGCGGAGGACATCGCGCAGGACGTCGATGCGATCGGCCATGATGCCATCCACACCCAGGTCCAGGAGAGCCCGGATCCGTGTGGCGTCGTCCACAGTCCAGACGTGAACCTGCAGGCCCAGGCGGTGCGCGGCCCGGACGAAGGCCCGGTCGACGACCCGGATGCCCTTGTGCCGCTCGGGCACCTGGGCGCAGGTCCCGGCCCACGGCGCCCCGCCGCCGCGCCCGAGCGGCCCGGCCAGCGAGCGCAGCCGCAGCCGCGCGACCTCGCGCGGGCCGAGCGAGGTGGCCAGCCGGGGACCGGCGGCGGCGCGGACGGCGGCGAGCCGGGCGTCGGAGAAGCCGCCGACGCAGACCCGGTCCCAGGCCCCGGTCCGGCGCACCGCCTCGACCAGCGGGCCGACGGCGGGCGCCGCCTTGACGTCGATGTTGAAGCGGGCCTCGGGGAACGCGTCGAGCAGGTCCTCCAGCAGCGGCACCGGTTCGGTGCCGCCGATCCTGGCCTCCCGCACGGTGCGCCACGGCAGCTCGGCCAGCACCCCGGTGCGGTCGGTGACCCGGTCGAGGCGGCTGTCGTGGAACGCCACCAGGACGCCGTCGGCGGTGGCGTGGACGTCCGTCTCCAGGTACCGGTAGCCGAGTGCGACGGCGGCCTCGAACGCGGCCAGCGAGTTCTCCGGCCGCCCGAGGTCACCACCCCGGTGCGCGAAGGCGAGCGGCCCCGGATGGTCGAGGAAGGGGTGCATGACGTGCTCCGAGCTGCAGGAATCGGTCGCCGCCGGACCTGCGGCCCCGCGCGCGTTACATTGTGACACTTGCCGTCAAGATGTAACGGGGGAGGGGGGCTCGGCGCTGCCGGGGTCGCCGGTTCCCGCACTTTGCAAAGCCGCAGACTTTGCAAAGTCCCGCACTTTGCAAAATGCGGCACTTTGCAAAGTGCGGGAACGGAGCCGCCCGCCGACCCCGGTCGTCACGCCGGGGCAGCGGGCGTCGTGCACGCGGTTCGGGCCGGTACGGGAGAAGGTCCGCGTCCCGCGGACCAGGAGTTCCCCGCCGGGCCCGCTCACCAGGTCACGGGCAGTGACCGCATCCCGTAGATGAACGAGTCGGTGCGGAACTCGCGCTCGCCGGCCGGCCGCAGCCCCGGCAGTCGGCGGAACAGCGTCTCCAGGGCGATCTGGAGTTCGGCGCGGGCCAGCGGCTGGCCCAGGCACTGGTGCACGCCGAAGCCGAACGCCAGTTGCCGCCGGGCGTCCCGGAACAGGTCCAGCTCGTCCGTCGCCCGATGGCCGGCGCCGCCGAACACCGCCTCGTCCCGGTTGGCGGTGGAGAGCATCGCCATCACGCCCTCCCCGGCCCGGACGGTGACGCCGCCCAGCTCCACGTCCTCCAGCGCCACCCGGGGCAGTCCGGTGTGCACGATGGTCAGCAGCCGCAACAGCTCCTCCACCGCGCCCGGCAGGGTGGCCGGGTCGGCCAGGCCGGGGAGCTGCTCGGGGTGCTCCAGCAGCAGCGCGGTCGACAGCGCGATCATGTTCGCGGTCGTCTCGTGCCCGGCGACCAGCAGCAGCACGCCCATGGCGGCCGCGTCCTCCGGGGTCAGGTCGTCGCGCGCCGCGAGTCGGCTGAGGACGTCGTCCTCCGGCTGTGCGCGCTTGCGGGCCGTCAGGTCGCGCAGGTACTCCAGGACCCCCTCCTGGGCCTCCCGGAGCTCCTCCACGGTGCTCTCCCGGCTGAGCATCGTGCGGCTCAGGCTCTGGAAGCGGTCGTGGTCCTCGTACGGCACGCCGAGCAGCAGGCAGATCACCAGCGAGGGCACCGGCAGCGCGAAGTCGGTGACCAGGTCGGCCGCGGTCCGGCCCGCGGTCATCCGGTCCAGCGCCTCGTCCACGATCCGCTGGATCTCCGGGCGCAGCTCCTCCACCCGCTTGACCAGGAAGTCCCCGGTGAGCATGCGGCGCTGGCGGGCGTGCTCGGGGTCGTCGAGCCGCAGGAAGTCCGGGTTGTCGGTGATCAGCCCGCGAGCGCCGGCGACCAGCAGCGGGAAGGACGGGTGGCGGATGTCGGCGCTGAACCGGCGGTCGGACAGCACGGTGCGGACCTCGGCGAAGCCGGTGACCAGCCAGCAGAGGTCGCCGTCGGGCAGCTCGGCCCTGGTCACCGGCCCGGTGGCGGCGGCCTCGGGGTACGCGGGCGGCGGGCCGAACGGGCAGCCGCCGGAGTGCGGGGCCGGCAGCGGGAGAGCGGGGGTGGTGGGTGCGGTGGTCACGGCGGGGGTGTCCTCACGTCGCGGGTGTTCTCGTCGGGTTCGGGGGCAGGGAGGCTCCCGGCGGGGCCGGCGGCGGGGGTCCGTCAGACCCCGATCCGCTCGGGCTCGTCCCCGGTGACGGTGATCGCCCGGCCCGGGCAGAGCTCGGCGGCGAGTCTGACGTCGTCGAACTGCTCGGGCAGCAACACTGTCCGACGGAGCATCACGAGACTGTCCCGGTCGTCCTGGTCGAAGACCTCGGGGGCGTTCGTCACGCACATGCCGGAGCTGCAGCAGCGGTCCCGGTCGACGCTCACCTGCATGTGTCGGGCACCTTTCGCCAGGGCGGCGCCGACTGCCCGGCGGCCGCCTCTCGTTGTCACGGTCAACCTAGCCAAGGCTGGTCCGTTCACGGAGGGGTACGGTGGCCGGATCGAGAATGGCTGATTCGGCCCCTGTGCGTGAACCCCCAGGCGGCTCAATGCGTTTCGGCCCGGGGTACCTCGCCGGACGGGTCGGCGGACCCGGCCGCGCGGACGGCCCCGCAGCCGTCGACGCTGGCCAACTCCCCTGCGGAGGTCCCCGTGTCGGCCTCGGCGGCGCTCCGGGCCGTCCGACAGTGCACCACCCGGGCAAGCCGAAGGGCAGGCCCCGCGGGGCAGCCGGGCTGCCCCGGAGGCCCTCGAAGGCAACCTCGACGACCAGTTCCGGCCGGACCGGCACCGTCCGGGCGTCCTGCCCGGTCTTCCGGGCGGGCAACTCGGCGGTCTGCCGGGCGAACGTCCGGTCGGGAGACCCCTCGAAGGGCCTGCCGAGCTTCACCTACGGGCGCGCCCCGGCCCGCCGGCCGCCCGGGGCGGGTCCGGCGAGGTGCGGGTGGTGCGGAGCGGTCGGTCCGGCGCGCCTCGGGGGTGGGGAGCGGGGACGGGGGAGGATCGGCGGGGCGGTCGGCCGGACCGTCCGTCGGTCCGTCCGTCCGCCGGTCCGTCCGCCGGTCCCGTGAGAGAAAGGCCCTGCCGTGGAACTCTTCGACGATCCCGTGCCACCAGCCCCCGCACGGGGGGAGGGCCCGTGACGGGCGGTCGGCCGGACGGAGGACGCTACGGCGAGGCGGTGTTCCGGCCGGAGCAGGCGGGCGAGGGCGAGCGGATCGACTTCGGCGCCCTCGCCTACGACGAGGTCACCATGGCCCGGCTGCACGCCCTCGGGGTCGGCCCCGGCTGGCGCTGCCTCGACCTCGGGGCCGGCACCGGCACGGTCTCCCGCCGGCTGCTGGACGAGGCCGGGGTCGCGCACGTCCTGGCCGTGGACCGCGATGTGCGCTTCCTCGCCGAACGGCCCGTGCCCGGGCTGGAGGTGCGGGAGGCCGACCTCACCGCCCCGGACTTCGCCCCCGGCCGGTTCCGGCTGGTGCACGCGCGCTTCGTGCTGATGCACCTGCCCGACCGCGAGCGACTGGTCCGGGCACTGGCCCGACTCGTCGAGCCGGGCGGGGTGCTGGTGCTCAGCGACGCGGTCGACCTGACCGGCGACCGGGCGCCCCGCACCCCGTACGGCACCGCGATGCGGGCGATGTGGCAGGGGCTGCGCGCCACCATCGGCACCGACGTCTCCCGGGTGCCGTCGTACCCGCAACTGCTGCGCGCGGCGGGGCTCGAACGCGTCGCCGCCGAGATCCACGTACCGCCGCTGCTGCCGGGCAGCCCGATCAGCCGGTTCTGGGCGGACACCTGGGAGCGGAGCCGGGCCGCGATGCTCGCCACCGGCCAGGTCGACGACGCGGCAGTGGACGAGGCGATCCGCTACCTGGACTCCGAGGACTGCGCCGCCCTGGCGGCCGGCATGCTCACCGCCTGGGGACACCGGCCCGCGGCCCACCCGGCCTGACCCGGGGCGCGTCCCCCGGCCCGGCCGGAATGCACCGGCCGGGCCGAAGTCCTCGGCCCGGCCGGTCCGGATCCCGAGGAACCCGAAGGAACCAGAGGACTCCGAGGGGTCAGGCCACTTCCTCCGGGATCCGCCCCCCGACGAGCGCGGCGAGTTCGCCGAACGTCCGGTGGGTGACGATCTCGATCGCGTCGATCTCGATCCGCAACTGCTCCTGGATCTCGGCCGCGAGATGGACGGCCACGACCGACGTACCGCCGGACTCGAAGAAGTCCGTGTCCTCGGTGACGTCCTCGCACCCGAGGAGTTCGGTCCACAGTGCCGCCAGGCGGCTGTTCACATCTGCCACGTCACACTCTCCTGACTGCCGGTAGGCATGGTGGGGAGAAGCCCCGCCGGAGGCGGCGGGACGTTCGATGGGGAACACCGGGCGGGACGAACAGGCCGGGGGAGCGCGGAGTTCACGCCGGGGAACCGGCCGGACCCGTGACCGCGAACACCGGCTTCAGTGCCCGGTCGCAGGCCCAGGCGGAGGCCAGGTCCTCGGCCACGACGCAGTACATGACCCCGTTGTTGCCGTCGAAGGCGTTGGTCAGCACCACCCCGGTGCGGGTGGCCGGGTCGTAGCGGAGGCCGGCGCCCTCGACGGCGGCGAGGGCGGCCGCGAACGAGGTGGTCGCCCAGCCCTCCGGCCACACCCGTTCGAGGATGATCCGGTCCTTGCCGAAGCCCTCGCCCACCACGATCCCGCCGATCCGGCCGTAGATGTGGGTGGAGCCGGTGACCCGGCCGTTGTACTCGGTGAAGAGCACCTCGCGGTCCGGGGTCACGATCGCGTCCGGGCCGAGGACGCCCCGGTAGCCGATCGCGTGCAGCGCCTCGGCCAGCCGGCGGCCGCCGGCGAAGATCTGCTCCAGCACCTCGGGCTCCAGGCCCTGGGACGGCATGATCTGTCCGACCGCGTAGGGGGCGGAGAGCAGTTCGCCGTCGCCGGTCAGCTCCACTCCCTCGTCGGTGAGGAGGAACTCCGAGAAGAACGCGGAGCTGTCGCGGACGTAGCGCTCGGCGACCGGCCGCCCCCGGCCGCCGGCGGTCAGCCACTCCCACCGCTCCCGCAGATAGGCCTGTACGTCCTCGCGGCCCGCGACGGTGACCACCCGGCGGGCGCCGATCGGGCGGAAGGACTCGCCCGTCGTCAGGATCTCGTTGCCGCGCCCGCCGGAGAGGAAGTCGTGCTTGACCATCACCGGGCCGCCGCCGAGCAGTTCCAGGATCGCCTCCTCGGCGACCTGGGGGCTGACGAGGACGGCACCCTCCGGCACCGGCACTCCCGCGCCGCCCGCGAGGGTCCGGAACGCCGCCTTGCTGTTGACCATCACACCGCCCGCCTGGTCCACGAAGCCGTGGCCCGGCATCGCGTCCCGCACGCCGAGGGCGGCGGCGAGGCGCGCCACCGCCGCGTCCGGCCACAGGGCGGACAGATGGGTCACCTCCCTCTCGCCGACGGCCAGTTCGAGCGCCTCGACGAACTCCGGGTCGGCCAGACGGGCGGGCGAGAGGGTGCCCTCACTGCCGGCGTGGGCGGGCGGGACGACGACGGTCAGGCTCTCCCGCCGCACGCCGGTCGACGAGGTCACGTAGTCGAGGAACTCCTCCTCGGGGCGCACCGGCAGGACGAGGACGTCGCCGTCCTCGGCGAACCAGGCGATCCGCTGCACCCACCAGCCGGTCCAGCCCCGGTCGGTGCGCACGTCCTCGCTGAAGTCGTTGCCGATGAGGACGCGGGTGGTGCGCGCGTTCGGGGCGGCCGTCCGCGCGGGCCGCGCGCCGGGCAGGATCAGCATCGGTTCTCCCGTTCGATCAGGTGGGCCATGGTGGCGACGGTGGGGGCGGCGAGGATCTCCAGGAGGTCCAGTTCGACGCCGAGTTCGGCCTGGAGCTCGGAGAGCAGGGTCAGCAGCTGGATCGAATCCCCGCCGCTGGCGATGAAGTTGCTGTGCCGGCGCGCCGACGGGATGCCGAGGACCCGGCACCACACCTCGGCCACCGCCCGCTCGGTCGGGGTGTTCGGCGCGTCGCCGGGGTCGGCCGGGGCCTCCTCCGGTGCGGGCAGCGCGGAGCGGTCGAGCTTGCCGGTCGGGCCGAGCGGCAGCCGCTCCAGGGCGACCACCCGCCAGGGCACCGCGTGTTCGGGCAGGGTGCGGGCCAGGTAGCGCCCCAACTCCTCGGCGTCCGGCGGGAAGGCCGTCGCCGGGGTCACGTACGCGACCAGCCGGGCCGTCGGCCGCCGGGTGTCGACGGTCAGCACGGCCTCCGCGACCGTGGGGTGGCCGCGGAGCACCGCCTCGATCTCCCCGGGCTCGATCCGGTGGCCACGGATCTTGATCTGCCGGTCCCGGCGGCCCAGGAACACCAGCGCCCCGTCGGCGCGGCGGCGCACCAGGTCGCCCGTGCGGTAGTACCGGGTGCCGTCCGGCGCGGTGCCGAACACCTTTTCAGTGACCGCGGGTTGGCCCCAGTAGCCGGTGGCCGTCCGTTCGCCGCGGACCTCCAGCTCGCCGCGGAGTTCGGTGGGGTGCCCGTCCGCGTCGAGGAGGCGGATCCGCACCCCTTCGACCGGACCGCCCACCGGGAGGGCGCCGCCGCCGAGGTCGGCCGGGCCGGCGAGGTGCTGGGCGACCAGGGTGCACTCGGTCGGGCCGAGCCCGTTGACCAGGGCGCTGCCGTCGGGGAACGCCCTGAGGAAGCGGCGCAGGTCGTGCTGGCCGGCCTCCTCGCCGCCGAGCACCACCACCCGGACGGTCCCGAGCGCGGCCTCGTGGCGCGCCGCGTCCTCGGCGAGGTCACCGGTCAGGTGCCGGAAGACGGTCGGGGTGCAGTGCAGCACGGTGGCCCCGGCGGCGGCGAGCCGTTCGCGCAGCCGGGGTGCCGGGAGCAGCGGGTCCAGTACGTGGAGGGTGGCTCCGGTCAGCAGGGCGCCGTAGAGGTCCATCACGGCCGCGTCGGAGGTGTGGCGGGCGAGCAGCGGCACCTGGTCGCCGGGGCCGAGGCGGATCCGGTCCGCGTAGGTGAGCGCGTGCGCGAGGACGTTGCCCCGGGTCTGCGTCACCGCCTTCGGCTTGCCGGTGGAGCCCGAGGTGTGCAGGAGGTACGCGAGCGCCTCGGGCCCGGCGGCCGGCGGCTCCCCGGTGCCGGGCCGTGCCCCGGTGCCGGGCTGTACCCCGGTCTCGGGGCCAGGGTCGGTCGGGTCCAGCGGGACGATCGGCCGGCCCCGGGCCAGCAGCGCGGCGCGGTCCGCGAGTCCGGGGTCGCAGACGATCGCGGCGGCGTCGACGTCGAGCAGCAGCCTGGTCAGCCGGCCGTCCGGTTGCCGGGGATCCAGCGGCACGTACGCCGCGCCCGTCCTGAGCACCGACCAGGCGCCGACGACGGCGCCGAGGTCGTGGGCGCAGAGCAGTGCGACGCGCCTGCCGGGGCCGCCGAAGCGCCGCAGCCGTCGCGCCGTCGTGGCGGTGACGCGCTCCAGCGCGGCGTAGTCGAGGGTGCCGGAGGGACCGGTCACGGCGGTGCGCTCGGCGTGTGCGGCCGCCGTTCGCAGGAAGCGGTCGACCACGCTCTCGCCCGGTCCGGGCGGCGCGGGGGCGGTGAAGCCCGCCGGTGCGGGCAGCGGCCAGGGAGCGGTGGGCGGCTCGTCCTGGACCCGCAGGTCCCGGACGGGCCGCCCGGGGTCGGCCAGGGCCTCGCCGACCAGGGTCACGCAGTGGCCGAGCATCCAGACGGCGGTCGAGCGGGACAGCAGGCTCGTGTTGTAGCGCAGGCACAGGACGGCGGCCCCGTCCCCGTCCCCGTCCCCGTCCCCGCGCTCCAGCGACAGGGCGACGTCCGGCGCCGCTTCCCGCAGCTCGCGCTCACCGGGGTGGCCGGCGACGGCGCGCAGGTCCGGCACTGCGGCGTGCGGGTCGGCGCCAGAGGTGGCGGCGGCGGTGGCGGCGGCGTGGATACGGGGGAGTTCCTCGGCGAACGGGGCCCCGGGGCGCAGCCGCAGCAGCAGCGGAACGATCCCGGGGCCGGCCGCCGGCTCGACGGCGGGGTCGGCGGCGAGGCCCAGCAGCAGGTCCGACTGCCCGGTGTGACGGTGCAGCACGGCGGCCCAGGCGGTGAGCACCGTGCTCCACGGCGGGACTCCCGCCGAGCCGCTCACCTCGTCGAGGCGGGCCGCCGTGGCGGCGGGGAGCGGCAGGCGCTCGGTCCCGGCGCGGTACGGTCCGGCGGTGGGCCGGGGCCGGTCGGTGGCCAGGTCGAGCGCCGTCGCTCCGGCGAGGTGCCCGTGCCGGGCCCCGGACCGGGTCGACGCGGTGTCCGTCATGTGCTCCCCCTTCGTGCTTCGGTGTCTGGGCGGTGCGACGGCGTGCGGGCCCGGCGGAGCGTCGACCCCGCGGAGCGTCCGGCCGGTTCAGCCGGTTCGGTCGGTTCGACCGGTCGACCGGTCAGGTCGGCCCGAGCGGTCGGCCGGTTCGGTCCGGTCGCCGTGCCAGGAGCGCCACAGCCGGGCGTACGGACCGCCCTGCCGCACCAACTGCTCGTGGCTCCCGGTCTCGGTGATCCGGCCGTCCTCCATCACCACGACGCGGTCGGCGTCGTGCGCGGTGTGCAGCCGGTGGGCGACGGCGACGACCGCGCGCCCCTTCAGCACGGCGGCCAGGGCCCGTTCCAGCTGCCGCGCGGCGCGCGGGTCCAGGAGCGAGGTGGCCTCGTCCAGGACCACGGCGACCGGATCGCTCAGTACCAGCCGGGCGAGGGCCAGTTGCTGCGCCTGGATCGGTGAGAGCGGCGCGGCTCCCGAGCCCACCTCGGTGTCGGGGCCCAGTGCGCAGGCCCAGTCCCAGGCGTCGACCGCCTTGAGCGCGTGTTCGAGCTCCTGCTCCCCGGCGTCCGGCCGGGCGATCAGCAGGTTGTCCCGCAGGGTGCCGCGGAAGACGTGGTGCTCCTGGGTCACCAGGGCGATCTGACGGCGGAGTTCGGCCACCGGGACGGCCGCCATCGAGGTGCCGCCGATGGTGATGGAGCCGGCGCTGGGGGTGTGCAGGCCGGCCAGCAGTCCGGCGAGCGTGCTCTTCCCGGCGCCGGACGGACCGACGACCGCGATCCGTTCCCCGGCCCGGATCGTCAGATCGACGGAGTGCAGGACGTTCTGGCCCTCCCGGTAGGCGTGCGAGACGCCCTTCAGGACGATGTCCTTCCCGGTGCCCGCGCTGCCAGCACTGCCCGCACTGCCCGGGTCGGACCCGGCCGCGTTGCTCGTCCCCGTCCCCGTCCCCGTCCCCGCCTCCGGCGCGGCCACGCCGTCCGTCTCCGACGCGGGCCCGTGTACGCCGAGGATCCGGGCCAGCGAGGCCCCGCCGACCTGCAGTTCGTCCATCCAGTACAGCAGCCGGTCCACCGGGCCGATGATCTGCTGCACGTACAGCGTGGCCGCCGTCACGGCCGCCAGGGAGACATGGCCGTCGAGGTACAGCAGGCCGCCGATCAGCAGGGTGGCGACCACCGGCAGCACATAGCCGGTGTCGGCGATCGGCAGGTAGACGCTGCGCAGGTAGAGGGTGCGGCGCTCGGCCGCGTAGGACTCGGCGATGTCCTCGTCGACCCGGGCGGAGCGGTGGCCGGCCAGCCGCAGCGCGTCCACGGTGCGCGCCCCGTCGACGGTCTCGCCGAGACCCCCGGTGAGCCGGGCGTAGGAGGCGTTCGCCCGCAGGTAGCCGGCCCGGGCCCGGCGCAGGTACCAGCTGGTCGACAGCCACAGGACGGGCACGGCGACCAGGCACGGCAGGACCAGCACCGGCGCGGTGAGGGCCACCGCGCCCAGCGTCAGCGCGACCGTGGCGAGCGCCACCAGGGTGTCGGGGACGGCGAGTTGCACCGTGCCGGCCAGTACGTCGATGTCCCGGGTGGTCCTGGTGATCAGCTCGCCCGGGCCGGCCCGTTCCACCGTGGCCAGGGGCAGCGCGAGCACCCGGTCGACGAACTCCTCGCGCAGCCGGGCGAGGACCTTCTCGCTGAGCCGCAGCGAGGCGAGCAGCGCGAAACGGGTGAGGACGGCCTGGGCCACGACGGCGGCGCCGATCGCCAGCGCGGTGCCGGTGGCGCTGTCGATGCCGCCGCCCCGGCCCGCGTCCTCGACCAGTCCGCCGAGCAGTTTCGGCGCGACCAGTCCCGCCGCGGTGGCGAGGGCGTGCAGCAGCAGGGAGAACGAGAGCTGTCCGGGGTGCCGGAGGGCGAGGCGCCTGGCGTACGCGCGCACCTCGCGGGGTGTCGCGACGGGAAGGGTGCTCATGCGACCGTCACCTCCCTGGTGACGACCGCGCGGTAGCGGGCGTCGGCGAGCAGTTCGGCGTGCGGGCCCTCGGCCACCACGGTCCCTCCCTCGACCAGGACCACGTGGTCGGCGCGGTCGAGCAGGATCGGGCTGGTGGTGAACACCACGGTCGTCCGGCCGTGCCGGTGGGCGCCGAGCCGTTCGGCGACGCGGGCCTCGGTGTGGGCGTCCAGCGCGCTGGTCGGCTCGACCAGGACGAGTGTGTCCGGGTCGGCGAGCAGGGCCCGGACCAGGTTCAGCCGTTGCCGCTGGCCGCCGGAGAACTCCCGGCCGCCGGTGATCTCCTGGTCGAGGCCCTCGGGCAGCGCCTCGACGACGTCGTGGGCCGAGGCGGTGTCGAGCGCCTTCCGCAGCCGGTCCGCAGCGCCGTGAGCGCTGCCGTTCGTAGCGCCGTCCGCCCCGCCGCCGTCCATCCCGCCGACCGCCGCCCCGCCGCCCGCCGGCCCGTGCGGATCGAGCTGGGCGGCGAGCCCGCCGGAGAACAGCCGGGCGTCGTGGTCCACGACCAGGATCCGGCGGCGCACCTCCGCGAGCGGGAACTCGGCCAGCGGGGTGCCGCCGAGGGTGGCCGGGGAGTCCACGTACCGGCCGAGCCGGTCGGCCAGCAGCAGCATGTCGTCCGGGCGGGCGCAGACGACGGCGACGAACCGGCCGGGGGGGATCTCCAGCCCCGACCCGGGGTCCCGCAGCGGCCCCCGCGCGCCCTCGGCGGCGAGCTCCCGGTCGCCCGAGCCGAGCCCGGGTTCCATCGCGAGCAGGTCGGTCACCATCCGGGCCGCGACGAACGCCCTGGTCAGCTGGTCGACCATGGAGGTCGCCCGGCGCAGCTGCTCGGCGAGGAACACGGCATAGCCGTAGAAGGCGACCAGCGCGCCCGGGCTCATCCGGCCGGTGCCGACGAAGTGGGCGCCGAGCCAGACGATCACGGTGACGAGGAGCCCGGGCAGCAGCAGCCGTCCGGCGGCCACGCTGGACTCCACGCCCGCGACCCGGACGCCCTCGTGGCGCACCCGCTGCGAGCGCTCGCGGTACCGGTCGGCGAAGACCCGTTCGCCGCCGATGCCGCGCAGCACCCGGAGGCCGTCGACGATGTCCACGGCGAGGTCCGCCAGCGCGCCCTGCTCCTTCCGCAGGCCCTGCTGCCTGGCGTGCAGCAGCCGCATCAGCGCGGCGATCGCCGCCGCCGAGAGCGGTACGCCGACCAGGGCGACCAGGCCGAGCTGCCAGGAGACGGTGAGCATGACGCCGGCGATGACCGCGATGGACACCACGGCGCCGCCGCCGCGGGCGGTGCTCTCCAGGGCCGCGCCGATCCGGGTGATGTCGGTGGCGCCGACGCTCACGACCGTGCCGGCGGAGACCCGTCGGGGCAGTTCCGCGCCCAGTCGGGCCGCCTTGCGGGTGACGAGCTGCATGGTGCGGTAGCTGGCCCCGAACCGGTTGGTGACCGAGCAGCGGTCGCGCAGGGTGCCGGCGACGGCCTGGGTGACGCCGAGGCCGAGGACGACGGCGCACCAGGCCACCAGTGCGCCGCGGTCCCCGGCGATGAGCCCCCGGTCGACCCCGCGGCCGATCGCGGCGGGCACGAAGGCCTGGGCCAGGGTGCAGAGCACGCCGTAGCCGACGGCGAGGACCGCGGAGGCGCGGTGGGCGGCCGCGAGCCACAGCAGGTAGCGGCCGGGGGAGCCGAGCGCGGGCTCGCCGGGGTCGGGTTCGGGGAAGGGGCGCATGGGGGGACTCAGGCTTTCGTACCGAGGGTGAGGCCGTGCTCGTAGGGGAGTCCGCCGACGGTGCGGACCTCGGTGAAGCCCACCCGGCGCAGCCACCCCTCGTAGTCCTTGGCCGGGTAGGCCATGCCGCGGCCGCTGGCGAGCACGTTGAAGTAGAGGCCGAGCCGGGCCGAGAAGATGCCCTCGGTCTCGTCGTCGGACACGTTGAAGCCGTAGACGAAGACCTTGCCGCCGGCGGGCAGGGCGTCGTACGCCTTGGTGAGCAGCGCGAGGATCTGCTCCTCGGCGAAGATCTCCAGGACGTGGCTGAAGAGCACGGCGTCGGCGCCGGGCGGGAAGGCGTCCTCGAACATGTCGCCGGGGTGCAGCCGTACCCGGTCGGCGAGTTCGGCGGCCGCGCCGTCGCCGGCGAGCCGTGACACGCTGGGCATGTCGAAGACGGTGGCCCGGAGTCCGGGGTGGCGCCGGGCGAACTCGGCGGAGGTGGTGCCGTCGCCGCCGCCGATGTCGAGCAGGTGCCGGACGGCGGCGAACTCGCTCCGTTCGACCAGGGCGTCGACGCTGCGCAGGGTGAAGGCGCTCATCGCCCGGTGGAACACCGCCTCCAACTCGGGGTTGCGGGAGAGGCGCTGGTAGAGCGTGGGTTCGTCGCCGGGGTGGTCGGCGAGCGCCGTGTTGGTGCCGGCGCGCAGGGCCCCGGTCATGTGGGAGAAGGCCGGGTAGTAGACCTCCTTCCAGCCGACGAGGATGTGGGACCAGCTGTCCGGCGCGTCCGTGGCCAGCAGGTCGGCGGCCACCGCGGAGTTGGCGTACTGGCCGTCGGTCCTGGTCAGGAGGCCGGTCGAGCAGACGCCCTGGAGCAGGACCCGGAGCTGGTGGGCGGGGAGGCCGGTGGCGGAGTGGAGCTGCTCGAACGAGGCCCGTTCGTGCTCCTGGAGGTGCCGGAAGACGCCGAGTTCGACGGCTGTCGTCACCGCGTTGAAGAGCGCGGGGGCGTTGACCAGGAACCGGAAGCGCTCGTAGACCGGATCACCTTCGTGCGCGTTGCTCATGGGGACGAGCATTCCCTTCTGGATCGTCGGTGGAGGACTTCCCGAAGCACGACAACTCGGAACGCGAAAGCGGAGCATGAGGAGCGGGACGCGAAAAGCGGAAAGCCCGGAAGCGCCCGGGGAAATCGGGCGGCCCGAGCGGAACAACCGTCGCGGGGGCCGTCGGTCCGGGGATCCACGGCCTGGACCGGCCCGGCGGACACCCCGGTGCCCAGCAGATGGTACGTCACATTGCACCAGTAGGCGACCCCTCGGGATCAAGAGGCTCGGCGCGGACGGCTGTGTGGGCTTATGGGTGAATCGTCCCGCCGGTCTCGAAGCCCCGTTCGTCACCGGGGTCTTGACGCGCGGACGGGCGGGATGAAGTGATGGTGTGCGGACGCCGCCTCCCGCGGGGCAGATATGACGCACCGTCAGACCCTGGGGCGGCCGGTCCGGAAGGGTCGGGCGTCCCGGTTCCGGCGCAATTCCGCCCCCCCTCGGACCACGAGCGACGAACGGCCGACCGCACCGGTGACCACCCCTGGTCCCCGGACCATTCACGTGCCGACAGAACCACCACTGGAGGAGCTCGCGATGCAGCTGAACAGCTTCGACGAATGGTCGCCGCTCAAGGAGGTGATCGTCGGTTCGGCGGAGAACTACACCTCGCACGAGCGCGAGCTGTCCTTCGACCTGTTCTTCCACGACAACATCGCCAAGGACAACTCCTCGCGCTCGGAGTGGTACTACCCCCGGCTGACGGCCGCCGCCGACGGCGGGCCGGGCGCCGGAGCCGGCTCGGGTTCCGGCCGGAAATCGATCAAGCAGCGCTATGTGGACGAGCTGAACGAGGATCTGGACGGCATCGTCAAGGCACTCGAATCGCTCTCCGTGACGGTCCACCGGCCGATGAGCGTCGACGCCGCGACGGCCAGGGTCGAGACGCCGGCCTGGGCGGCCTCGGTGGTGCCGCCGCTCAACGTCCGCGACAACACGCTGATCCTGGGCGACGAGATCATCGAGACGCCGCCGATGATCCGGTCCCGCTACTTCGAGACCCAGTTCCTCACCGGGATCTTCAACGAGTACTTCCGGCGGGGCGCGCGCTGGACCGTCATGCCCCGCCCGCTGATGACGGACGCCTCCTTCGACCTCGAATACGCGCGCACCAGCACGGTCGGCGGGCCCACCGAGCCGATCGCGGACCCGCGACCGTCCCCGTACGACGTCGGTTTCGAGATGATGTTCGACGGTGCCCAGTGCCTGCGGCTCGGACGCGACCTCGTCGTCAACATCTCCACCGCCAACCACGCGATGGCCTGCGACTGGCTGGAGCGCCACCTCGAGGGCCGGTTCCGGATCCACCGGGTGCACCGGCTGAGTGACAGTCACATCGACAGCATGGTGCTGGCCTTGCGGCCCGGCACCCTGCTGGTCCGGTCCGAGCGGGTGGTCGAGAAGCTGCCCGAGGCGCTCCGGAAGTGGGACCTGATCGTCCCGCCGCCGGCCGAGGGCAACAACTTCCCGCGGTACGACGACGACGACCTGATCCTGACCAGCCCGTTCATCGACCTGAACGTGCTCTCCGTCGCCCCGGACACCGTCCTGGTCAACGAGGCCTGCCCGGAGCTGGCGCGCACGCTCGAACGGAACGGCTTCACCGTCGTGCCGGTCCGCCACCGCCACCGGCGGCTCTTCGGCGGCGGCTTCCACTGCTTCACCCTGGACACGGTCCGCGAGGGCGGGCCGGAGGACTACCTCGACTGACGCGCGGGGCCGGGCGACGGCGGGAGGCCGCGGGCGGAACGAGGGCCGTGGCCGCGCGCCGGACGGCGGGCGCCGGCGCGGTGGCCGGCGTCCGCCGCCGAAGGGCCCCGGGGTCAGCGGCCCTGCCAGTCCGGGGTGCGCTTCTCGACGAACGCGAGCGGCCCCTCCACCGCGTCCCGGCCCGCCATGCGCCGCTCCTCCCAGGGGTAGCGCATCGCGAAGGCCTCTTCCAGCGGCACGGTGGCGGAGCGCGTCGCCGCCTCCTTGATGGCCCGGACCGAGAGGGGAGCACAGCGCAGGATGTCCGAGACCCACCGGTCGGTGCAGGCGTCGAGCTCGGCCGCCGGCACCACCTCGTTCACCAGGCCGAGTTCGAAGGCGCGCCGCGCGTCCATCGGCCGCCCGGTCAGCAGATGCCCCATCGCGGTCTTCCAGGGCAGCTGCCTGGTCAGCCGGAACACACCGCCGGCGCCCGCCATGAGGCCGAGCCTGGCCTCCGGCAGCGCGAACGTCGCGTCCTCGGCGGCGATCACGAGGTCGCAGGCCAGGGCGAGTTCGAACCCGCCGCCGATCGCGTACCCGCGGACCGAGGCCACCACCGGCTTGGCCAGCTCGAACCGCTCCGTCAGCCTCGGCCAGCCGGGCCTGCCCCGGCTGCCGAAGGTGGCCGGGCCGGCCGTCCCGTCCCGGTCCCGGGAGGCCAGCTCCTTGAGGTCCTGGCCGACGGAGAAGGCGCGGTCGCCCGCGCCGGAGAGGACGGCGACCCACAGGTCGTCGTCGGCCTCGAAGGCGTCCCAGGCCCGCGCCAGCTCCTCGTGGGTCCGTAGGTCCATCGCGTTGAGCACGGCGGGCCGGTTGAGCGTCACCCGGGCCACCCGGCCGTCCTTCTCGAACAGGACCCTCGGCTCCTCGGCGCGGCCGCCGCCGGCGGCTCCGCGGGGGCCGGCGCGTTCCCGTCGGCCGCCGCGTCGCCGTTCCCGGTTCCGTTCCTGTTCCCGTTCCCGAATTTCCCTGAAGATTCTTCCGACATGGCGGAATCGTAGCCCGGGCGACACCGAAGAAACTACCGAGGAAGCGTCCGGAGGAGACGACGATGAAAGTGGCCGACCGGAGTGTCCGGAACCGCCCGGAATCCTTGTCAGCGGAATCCCGAACGACATCACCAGCGATCGTCGGGGTCGGCACCTCGGTGCCCGGGACCTCCTATTCGCAGCGCGAACTGTTGGACATTTTCGGCATCACCGACCAGCGGGTCAGATCGATATTCCTGAACAGCGCCATCGACCGCCGCGCGCTGACGCTCCCGCCGCCGCTGCCGGACGGATCGATGCCCGTCGAGACCCAGGGCCAGCTGCTCGCCAAGCACGTCACCAGCGGCGTGGCCCTGGGCCGGCAGGCGGTCGAGACCTGCCTCGGCGAGGCCGGCGCGACCCTCGCCGACGTGCGGTACCTGTGCTGCGTCACCTCGACCGGGCTCCTCACCCCGGGCTTCTCCGCGCTGCTGATCAAGGAGCTGGGCATCGACCGGCACTGCGCCCGGCTGGACGTGGTGGGCATGGGGTGCAACGCCGGCCTCAACGGCCTGACCTCGGTGGCCTCCTGGGCCGCCGCCCACCCCGGCGAGCTGGCCCTGATGGTCTGCATCGAGGCGTGCTCGGCGGCGTACGTGATGGACGGCACCATGCGCTCGGCCGTGGTCAACAGCCTCTTCGGGGACGGCTCGGCCGCGGTCGCCGTGGTCGCGCCGACCACCCCGGGGGCGACCCCCGCGGCCGGAACAGCCCCCGTTCCCGCGCCCGCCGGACCGGCGCTGCTGCGCTTCTCCAGCTGCATCGTCCCCGAGGCCTCCGCCGCGATGCGGTACGACTGGGACGACACCCAGGGGAAATTCAGCTTCTACCTGGACCCGGACATCCCCTATGTCGTCGGAGCGCACGCGGAACTCTCGCTCGACCGCCTCCTCGACGGAACGGGACTGAACCGCTCCGACATCTCCCACTGGGTGATCCATTCCGGCGGGAAGAAGGTCGTGGATTCGGTCCGGGTGAATCTCGGCCTCACTCGCAAGGACGTCCGGCACACCACCGGGGTCCTGCGCGACCACGGAAATCTTTCGAGCGGATCCTTTCTCTTCTCGTACCAACGGCTGGCCGCCGAGGCCTGCGCCGCACCCGGCGAATTCGGCGTCCTCATGACCATGGGTCCCGGATCAACCATCGAACTGGCCCTGGTGGGCTGGTGACGGAAGGAATGGCGGTCACGATGCACACGAACCTCGACCCGACCCCGCTGCCCGACGGACTCGGCCCCGAGGTGAGGATCGACGGGACCCGGCCGCTGGCCGAGCTGACGGCGGCGGTGAACGCCGTCTGCGACGAGGTGGAGAACCGCCCCGAGCGGTCCGTCGTGGTGCTGCGCCTCGACGTCACCCCGGCCGACTCCCGGTCCTGGCCCGGCGCCGTCGACGTCCGGCAGGTCAACCGCTGGGAGCGGGCCGTGCGCCGGTTCGAACGCCTGGCCGCGATGACCATCGCCGCCGCGCGGGGCGCCTGCGGAGGCCCGGCCCTGGACCTCCTGCTGGCCGCCGACTTCCGGATCGGCGCACCGGACCTGCTGCTGATGCTGCCCGTCAACGACGGCCACTTCTGGCCCGGCATGTCGCTCTACCGGCTGGTCCAGCACCTCGGGGTCGCCAGGGCCCGCCAGATCGTCATGTGGGGCAACGACATCTCGGTCGACCGGGCGCTGGAACTCGGCCTGATCGACCAGCTCAGCGAGGACGTCGCGGAGGCCGTGCACACCGCGAGCGTGCTGATGGGGCGGATCTCGGACCGGGAACTGGCCGTGCGCCGCCAGCTCCTGCTGGAGGCCGGCTCGGCCGACTACGACGAGGCGCTGGGCGCCCACCTGGCCGCCTGCGACCGCGAGCTGCGCCGGCTGGCCGCCGCCCCGGGGGCCCCGGGGAGCGCCCGGTGACGACTCCGGCCCACCCGCCCGGCCCGGCCCCCGTCCTCGAACCGGAACCCCTTCTCCCCGTGGCCGCCCCCGCCCCCGCCTTCGTCGGCCACCGCCAGGAGGACGCGGCCGCCCTGCGCCGGTACACCGACGCGACGGAGCACGCCCTCGCCGCACTCCCGGCCGTGCCCGGGCGGACCGCCGCCCAGCAGCGGTCCGCCGAGCGCCTCCACACCGCGGCCAGGGCGGCCCGCCGGGCCTTCCTCGCCCACCACGTCGACACGGTCTACGGCGAACTCACCGAGGGCCTGACCCGGCGGCTGCGGCTGCCCGAACTCCTCGCCGCGGCCGCCGAGCACGTCCCCGGGCTGCTCCCGACCCGGGCCCAGCTGGACGCCGAACAGCGCCGCATCCAGGCCCACAAGGAAGGCCGGGAGATCGACCAGGGGCTGTTCTGCGGCGCCGTCCTGCGCTCGCCCACCGCCGGCACCCACCTGATCGAGACCATGCTGACGCCCACCCGGCGGGCCCTGGACCTGGCCGAGGAGTTCCGGGGCACGGGCCGGGTCCGGCTCGGCAGCGTCCTGGTCGAGCGCCGCGGCCACGCCGCCCATGTGACGTTCCAGAACACCCACTGCCTCAACGCCGAGGACAACCGGCTGAACGCCGACCTCGAAACCGCCGTCGACCTCGCCCTGCTGGACGACCGGGTCCGGGTCGGCGTGCTCCGCGGCGGCGAGATGGAGCACCCCCGCTACCGGGGCCGACGGGTCTTCAGCGCGGGCATCAACCTCAGGGACCTGCGGGACGGCGCCATCTCCTTCGTCGACTTCCTCCTCGGCCGGGAACTCGGCACCCTGCACAAGATCGCGCGCGGCCTGCTCACCGACCCCGCCCCCGGCGCCTGGACCGAGCGCACCGTCGCCAAGCCGTGGATCGGCGCGGTCGACTCGTTCGCGATCGGCGGCGGCATGCAACTGCTGCTGGTCCTGGACCGGGTCGTCGCCGAGAGCGGCGCCTACGTCGCCCTCCCCGCCGCGGAGGAGGGGATCGTGCCGGGCCTGGGCAACCTCCGCCTCACCCGGCTGACCGGCGGTCGGCTCGCCCGGCAGATCGTCCTCGGCGGGCGCAGGATCACCATGGCCGACCCCGAGGCCCGGCTGCTGTGCGACGAGGTCGTCCCCCCGGAGGCCATGGACGAGGCCGTCGAGCGCGCCGTGCGCGAACTCGGCGCCCCCGCCGTGGCCGCCAACCGGCGGATGCTGAACCTCGCCGAGGAACCGCTCGACCTCTACCGCGCCTACCTGGCCGAGTTCGCGGTCGCCCAGGTGGCCCGGGCCTACAGCCAGGACGTCCTGGCCAAGGTCGAGGCCCGTCGGCAGCGCCCGTCGGCCCGCCGGTGAACGCCCGCCCGCCGGACCCGCGCCGGCCGGACCCGCGCCCGCTGGACCCGCGCCCGCTGGACCCGCGCCCGCTGGACCCGTACGTCGTGGACCCGCGCGCCGTGGACCCGCACGTCGTGGGCCCCCGCCCCGTGCGCCTGGCCGCCACCTCGCTGCACGCCTCGCTGGCGGAGCCCGTCCTCGGCTCGATCGGCTTCCTCAACGAGATCATGGCCCGCTACCCGGACGCCGTCTCCTTCGCCCCGGGCGCCCCCCACCCGGACCTGCTGCCCGACCTCGCCCCCGGGCGCTACCTCGACCGCTTCCTCGACCACCTCGTCCAGGACCTCGGCCACACCCCGGAACGGGCACGCCGGCTGCTGCTGGAGTACGGGCCCAGCCGCGGCCTGATCGGGGACCTCGTCGCCGGGGCGCTGCGCCGGGACCACGCCGTCGACGTGCCAGAGGCGGCGGTGGTGGTGACCGTCGGCGCCCAGGAGGCCATGTTCCTGACGCTCCGCACCCTGTTCGGCTCCCGGGGGGACGTGCTCGCCGTCGCCGACCCCTGCTTCGTCGGCATCAGGGGGGCCGCTCGGCTGCTCGACATCGACCTGGTCGGGGTCGAGGAGACCCCGTTCGGGCTCGACCTCGACGCCCTGGCGGCGAGCTGCCGCACCGCCCGCGGCACCGGCCGGCGGGTCCGCGCGTGCTACGTCGCGCCCGACTTCGCCAACCCGGGCGGCGGCCGGATGCCGCTCGACGTCCGCCACCGCCTGCTCGAACTCGCCGAGCGCGAGGACTTCCTGGTACTGGAGGACAACGCCTACGGCTTCACCGCGCCGCCCGGCACGGAGCTGCCGCTGCTCAAGGCCCTGGACCGGAACCGGCGGGTGGTGCACCTAGGGACCTTCGCCAAGGTCTGCTTCCCCGGAGCGCGGGTCGGCTACGTGGTCGCGGACCAGGAGGTCGTCCACCCGGGCGGCCCCGGGAGCCTGCTGGCCGACGAACTCGCGGCCGCCAAGAGCATGGTGACCGTCAACACCTCCCCGATCTGCCAGGCCGTGATCGGCGGCATGCTGCTGGAGCACGGCGGCTCCCTGATGGCCCTCAGCAGGCGCAAGTCGGAGCTCTACCAGCGGAACCTGACCCACCTCGTCGAGGCGCTGGACCGCCACCTGGCCGACGGCCTGCCCGACGGGATCGGCTGGAACCGGCCCGAGGGCGGGTTCTTCGTCCGGATGACGCTGCCGGTGCCCGCCGACACCGCCCTGCTGGAACGGTCGGCGGCGGAGTACGGCGTGCTGTGGACGCCGATGGCGCCGTTCCACCTCGGTTCGGGGGGCGACCACCGGCTGCGGCTCTCCTGCAGCTACCTCGACCCCGGGGAGATCGAGACCGGGGTCGCGCGGCTCGCCGAGTTCCTGCGGAAGGAGATCCGATGACGCACGCCGCAGAACCTTCGCCGCTGCCGTCCCCGTCGTCGTCCCCGTCGTCGTGCCCGTGGTCGTCCGTGCCGGCGTCCCCGCTGCCCACGGTCCGGCCGAACCCCTTCGACCCGCCGACCGGACTGGCCGACCACCTCGGCGGGGAGCCGATCCGCCCGCTGGCCTATCCCGACGGCCACACCGGCTGGCTGGTCACCGGCCACGCCCTGGCGCGGAGCGTGCTGGCCGACCCGAGGTTCAGCGCCGGCTCCGAACTCAAACGGGCACCGGTGGCCCGGCCCGGCGCCGACCCCTTCTTCGGCGTCCCCGCGCTGCCCGGCTGGATGGTCGACATGGATCCCCCCGCCCACACCCGGGTCCGCCGACCGCTGGCCGGCACCTTCACGGCACACCGGATGAAGGCCCTGCGGCCGAGGATCGAGCAGCTCGTCGAGGAACGCCTCACCGCCATGGCCGACGCGCGGCCGCCGGCCGACCTGGTCGAGCGGTTCGCCCTGCCGGTGACCTCGCTCGCGATCTGCGAACTCCTCGGCGTGCCCTACGGCGAGCGGGCCGCCTTCCAGCGCGACAGCGCCCTCCTGTTCAGCCTGGACGCCTCCGCCGGGGACGCCGCGCTGGCGATGGACCGCCTGGACGGCTTCCTGCGGGAGCTCACCCGGAGCAGGCGGACCAGGCCGGGCGACGACGTGCTGAGCATGCTCGTCGAGGACGGCACCCTGAGCACCGAGGAGATCGCCGGCGCCGGCGTCCTGCTGCTCACCGCCGGGCACGAGACGACCGCAAGCTCGCTCGCGCTCGGGACCTTCGCGCTGCTGTCGCACCCCGGGCAGCTGGCCGCGCTGAAGCGCGATCCGGCGCTGGCCGACAACGCGGTGGAGGAACTGCTGCGCTATCTGACGATCTTCCACTTCGGCGTCCCGCGCACTCCGCTGGAGGATGTCGAGCTCGGGGGCCGGCTGCTCAGGGCGGGGGAGTCGGTGACGGTGTCGCTGTCGGCGGCGAACCGGGACCCGGCGCGGTTCGCCGACCCCGACCGGCTGGACCTCACCCGGCGGACCGCGGGCCATCTGGCCTTCGGCCACGGGATCCACCAGTGCCTGGGCCGGAACCTGGCCCGGACCGAGATGCGGATCGCCTTCCCCGCCCTCTTCCGGCGCTTCCCCGACCTGGCCCTGGCGGTGCCGCCGGAGGAGGTCCCGCTCGCCACCGACATGGGCTTCTACGGGGTGCACCGGTTGCCGGTCACCTGGTGAACCCCGCCCCGCCCCGCCCTTGACCACGACCGCGCCCGCGCCCGACCGGCCCGACCCCGCCCACGACGAGCGAGAGGGAACCATGCACGGCACCACCATCTCGGCCATCGGATACGAGTGCGGCGACCTCCGCCCGGTGTCCGAACTGGCCGGGACCACCACCGCGGACATCTCCCCGCTGGTCACCGAGATCGTCCACTTCCGGGAGAGCCGCCGCGAGATCTGGGACCTCGCGGCCACCGCCGCCGAACGGACCCTCGCCACCGCCGACCGGCCCGACCTCGTGCTCTACGTCAGCGAGAACGACCCGGACACCACCGGCTCGCTGGCCCGGATCCTGGACCGGCTCGGCCTCAACGACGTCGAGCACCTCGCCCTCTCCGGGCAGGACTGCGGCAATCTGGTCCCCGCCGTCCGGGTCGCCTCCGACGCCCTCGCCTCCGGCCGGTGCGAGCGCGTCCTGCTGCTGCTCGCCGACCGGGCGGAGGGCCGGGACCGGATCATGGCGAGCGGCCTGTCCGTGTTCAGCGACGGGGCCGCCGCCTGCCTGCTCTCCGGCGGACCGGAGCCGACCGGCCCCCGGCTCCGGGTGGAGGCCGCCGACAGCCGCACCGCCGTCCGGCCCGCCGGCGCCGACCCCGCCGAACAGGGCTTGCTCTCGACGGTCCGGCTCGCCTCCGGGACCGTCACCGCCCTGCTCGACGACCTCGGGCGGACCCGCGCCGACTTCCGGTACGCGATCCTGCCCAACTACCGCCCGGCCGCGCAGAGGTTCCTGCTCGCGGCGATGCGGATGCCCCCGGACCGGCTCCTGCTCGGGCCCGTCACCGACCTCGGGCACTGCTTCTCGGCGGACCTCCTGATCACCCTGCACCGGCTGGCCGCCGCGGGCGCGCTCGACCCCGGCGACCGCCTCCTGCTCGCGACCGGCGGACCGTACTCCTGGTCGGCCCTGGCGGTCGAGTACACGTCCTAGCCGCCCCCCACGTCCGAAGGCCCATCCACCCCGTGCCCCGCCCCGGGGCCGCATCCGGCAGGTGTCTCATGATCGATGACGCGTTCGTCGCGACGGTGAAGTCCCTGGAGGTCCCCGAGATGGGGACCGACTCCACCGCCCCGCTGCTGTACTGGCTCATCCGCACGCTGCGGCCGCAGCGCGTCCTGGAGGTCGGCATGGGGTACACCACCCCCTACCTGGCCCGGGCGCTCAAGGACAACAAGGAGGCCTTCGAGGCCGAACGCGCCCTGCTCGGCACTCCCGGGTCGAGCGAGCGGCAGCCGCTCGCCCACGCCCCGTACTACGAGGAGCCGTACGAGCCGAGGCTCATCTGCATCGACCGGATGACGGACACCTCCTCCTCCGCCCCCAGGGCCCTGGACGTCCTCGACCGACTGGACCTCACCGGCGTCTGCCAGGTCATCGAGGGCGACCTGCGGGGCTCCGCCGACAAGGTCAGGGACGCCTTCGGGCTGATCGACTTCGCCTGGATCGACACCTGGGACACCCTCGCCTTCGTCCGCGAGTACTGGGAGCTGGTCAACCCGGCCGGCGGCATGTTCGCCGCGCACTACCTGATGACCTACCCCCAGGGGCGGGCGGTGCTGCGCTACCTCGAATCCCTCAGGGGCCGGGACGGCGGCCGCCTCGAAATCACCAACCTCCGCGAGCCGCACCGCTTCGGCCAGAACAGCACCACGCTGATCCGCCGGATCCGCGACTACGTGGACCCCGAGGACCTGCGCCCGCAGGGGAGCAGCAACGACCCGACCGGCGTACTCGCCACCGACTGACGGAGGAACACCGTGCACGTCTATTCTGTGACCCCGGAATCGGCAAGCCGGCAGCGGGAGTTCACGCAGGACTACCTCACCCGGCTGCGGGAGACCGGAGCGGCCTGCGAGCGCGCCGGCTGGTCGGGCATCCTCGTCCCGCACAACCTCCACGAGGTCGACCCCTGGCTGATCGCCGGCCAGCTCGGCGCCGCCACCGACACCCTCGTGCCGCTCGTCGCCGTCCAGCCCTCCTCGCTGCCGCCCCACACCGCCGCCGCGATGGCCGCGGCCTACGCGACGCTGTACGGCCGCCCGCTGCACTTCAACCTGGTGGCCGGTGCCCGGGACGACGAACTGCGCCGCACCGGCGACCGGCTCGGCCACGACGAGCGGTACGAGCGGATGCGCGAGTACGGGCTGGTCCTGCGCGCGCTGCTGCGCGGCGAGGAGGTCGACACCGAGGGCCGCTTCTACTCCTACCGCGGGTTCCGGCTGGAGCCCCGGCCCGAAGTCCTCTCGCAGTGCAAGCTGTTCGTCGCCGGCTCCTCCCCGGCCAGCATCGGGGTGGCCCGGGACGTCGCCGACGTGGTGGTCACCCACCCCGCCCGCTACCCGGAGTGGGAGGAGACCTTCCTGAAGCCGCTGCTGGCCGGCGGTTACACGGGCGAGCTCGGGATCCGGATCGGCATCGTCGCCCGGTCGGCGGGGGAGGACGCCTGGGTCACGGCCAGGGAGCGGTTCCCCGAGACCTGGCAGGGCCGGCAGGAGACGCTGCTCAAGACCGTTTCCCAGAGCGCCTGGTCGCGTCAACTGGCCGTCGACGCCGTGGCCGAGGCTGCGGCGGCCGCCGCGGCTGCCGCGTCCGCAGAGTCCGGGGAGTCCGCCGGCGCCGCGGGGGAGAAGGAGCCGGACGTGTACTGGCTGGGCGCCTTCCGCAGCGGCCACGCCAGTGCGCCCTTCCTGGTCGGCAGCCACCAGGACGTCGGCTCCCGGCTCGCCGAGTACCTGCGCGCCGGGGTCGGGCACGTCCTGCTCAACGGCAGCTACGAGGACGACCACGAGGACATCGGCCGGGCACTGCTCGCGGCCCGCCGGGCCGCCGGCTCCTAGCCGCGCGCCGCCCGGCCGGTTCCCGGGGCGGGCCCGACCGGGCCACGTCCGACCGCAGATCCACGGAGGGGTGGAGAAGTTGAGTTCTGTCGCACGGAGCGGTCCGCTCACCGAACAGCAGGAACGCTGGTGGCTGCGGCTCTACTGGCGGGAGAAGGGGGACATCGACAACGCCTGGTCCAAGCAGTGGGACCTCCCGGCGGGCATCTCCGTCGAGGCGGCGACGGCCGCGCTGACGGTGCTGGTCGAACGGCACGAGGTGCTCAGGACCGGGTTCGGGCTCGGCCCCGACAACCTGCCCTACCAACTGGTCTTCGAGGCCGAGGGCTTCCGGCTGCCACTGACCGTCGCCGAGCTGGGCACCCTGGCGGAGTACGGCGAGGAGGGCGGCATCCACCCGCTCGTCGGCGGCTCGATGTACACCCGGCCGCTGTGGTCGGTGCGGCTGTTCGTCGAGGACGACGAGGTCCGGGTGCTCAGCCTCGTCTTCGAGCACATCGTCCTCGACGGCTCCGGGGTGCGGAACCTCAGGGAACAGTTCCTGGCACTCTGCGCCGGGACGGAGCGGCCCCTGCGGATCACCCACCCGCTCGACCGGGCGGCCAAGGAGCGCCGGATCCCCCGGACCCCGGAGAGCCGGGCGGCGTACAGCCGGGACCCCAGGGCGCTGGCGCCCCGGCTGCTGGTGCCGGCCACCGTGAAGGAGGAGACCCCGGACCCGCGCTTCCTGATGTCCGCGGTGCGCTACGAGGGACTGCTGCCGCTCCTGGACCGGGTCTGCCGGGCGCACCGGGTGTCCCGGGCCATGGTGCTGATGCACGCGATCGGCTGGCTGATCTCCCGCTACTCGGGCGTCCCCCGGGTCATGGTGGTCAACGCGATCGGCCTGCGGCTCCCCAGCGACGACAGCATCGACCTGGTCGCCAAGGCGCTCGAGATCATGGTGGACCTCGACGAGGAGCGGACGCTGGCGGAGTCCCTGACCGGGGTCTCCGCCGGGGCCCTGCGCGCCTACACCGAGGAACTGCGGCTGGGCGTCCGGGACCAGGACTCCCGGCTGCGGCTGGAGAAGGAGCGCGGCATCGGATCCGTCCGGGGCCTGTACTTCAACTACCAGGGTCCCTCGGAGCCGGACACCCCGGAGCCGGAGGGGAGCCCCTCCACCGCGGAGGTCAGGGTCACCCGCACCGACGAATGGCGGTCCGGCGAGGAGCCCTGGAGCTACGCCACCTGGATCTACGTGGACGGCACCGCGGTGGCCGTCGACTTCGACGTCGACGTGGTGATGCTCCCGGCGGAGACGGTCCACCGGATGGCCGAACTGCTGCCCGGGTTCGTCCGGTTGCTCGCCGAGCAGCCGGACGCCCCGCTGGCCGCCGCCCGCGCGCTGCTGCCACCGGACTTCGCGCGCACGACCGAGGCCCGGCTGGTGCGGGGGACGTGGGTCCACCTCGACACCGTCGCCGAGGTGGTCGCCGGCTGCCCCGGGGTGCTCGCCGCCGAGGTCTCCGAGGAGGGCGAGGAGATCGTGGCACGGGTGTCGCTCGACGGGCCGTGCTGCCTGTTCGACGTGCACGAGTACGTGCTGTCCCGGCTCCACCTGGAGGGCGACCTGATCGCGCCGCACCGCTACCGCCTCGCCGAGGGCACCGCGAGCCGCGCCACCGGCCCCGGCCTCCCCGACCTGGCGGCCGGCGCCGACTGGCGGCCGGGCGACGCCACCCCGGTGCTCGGCCCCACGACCGAGCCCGAGCGCGAACTCGTCGCGGCCCTGCGGGAGACCCACGGCTTCGGGACGGTCAACCTGGCCCTCACCTACGCGGAGGCGGGCGGGCGCGCCGTGCTCGCCCCCGCCGTGGTCGAGACCCTGCGCCGCCGGGGCCTCGAAGGTCTGTGCCTCCCGCACTTCGCCACCGCGCACACCCTGCGGGCCATGGCCCGGGCACTGGTCCGCAGGAAGCCCGGCCACGCGCTCTGACCGGGCCGGGGTGTTTCGGCCGGGGCGGCCCGGCCGAAACACCCCGGAGGACTCGGAGGGAACAGTGCCGAGGAAGCAGCTCCGAGAGAACAGCTCTGCGAGAACAGCTCCGGGAAAGCAACTCTGGAAAGCAGCACGACCGCAGTGATTCGCAACGGGGGAACGACAAGTGACAGAACGTCTTGAGATTTCGGTGGCCGGAACGAAGGTCGGCGTACGGGTCGCCACCCGGCCCGGGGGCGGCGCAGCGGGCGCCGTCCTGTGGCCGAGCATCGGCGAGTACCCGGTCTACGACTCCGCGCTCTACGGCGCGCTGACGTCCGACGAGAGCCGGGTGGAACGGTTCCGGGCGGCGGTCCGTGCGTTGGTGCCGGGGCGGCGGGTGCTCGACATCGGCACCGGCGAGCACCTCAACTGGGCCCGGGAGAGCGTGTCCTGCGGCGCGAGCGGCGCCGTCGCGATCGAGGCCATGGACGACACCTTCCGCAACGCGTCGGCGAACCGGCTCGCCTGGGGCCTCGCGGACCGGGTCACCCTGCTGCACGGGGTGTCCACCGAGGTGGAGATCGGGCCCCGGGCGGACGTGTGCGTGGCCGAGGTGATCGGCTCGGTCGCGGGTGCGGAGGGCGCGGCCGCGGTCCTGGCCGACGCCCGGCGCCGGCATCTGGTACCCGGCGGTGTCGTCGTCCCGGACCGGTGCGTCACCCGGGCGGCCGCGGTGAACCTCCGCGAGGTCCTGGGCGGCGCTCCGGTGGCCTTCGCGCCCGAGGCGGTCCCGTATCTGGAGCGGATCTTCGACTGGAGCGGGGCGCCGTTCGACGTCCGGCTGCGGATCGGCAACCCGGCCCCGGAGGCCCTGCTCTCGACCGAGGAGGACGTCGAGGTCCTCGACCTCAACGGTGATCTGCGGACGGAGCAGGAGCGCCGGGTCCGGCTCACGGTCCGCCGGCCGGGCAGCGTGGACGGCGTGCTCACCTGGCTCCGGATCTCCTGCCTCCCGGACGAGGAACCCCTGGACGCCCTCCGGGACCCGACCAGCTGGGCGTCGGTGTACTTCCCGCTGTTCGACGCCGAGGTCCCGGTCGAGCGCGGCGACACGCTCGACCTGACCTTCCGGGTCCGGACCGGTGCCGACGGCGTCCACCCGGACTACCACCTGGCCGCCACTCTGCGCACCGCGGCCGGGGAGCTGACCGCCACCCACAGCTCGCCGCACCGCGGCCGGGCCTTCCGAGAGCACCCCGTGCACCGGACGCTGTTCCCGGAGTAGCCCGGGCAGGGCCCGGCGCGGCCCCGCGCACCGGCTGTGCGCGGGGCCGGCGGTCGTGCCTCAGCGGTCGTGCAGGGCCCACCGGCCGCTCTCGACCCGGACCGTGTCGGTGCCCGGCAGGGCGATCAGTTCGGGCTTGAACAGGGGCGGCGCGTCCATCGCGGGCTCCCAGGTCGCCAGCCGCTCGTCCTGGGGGACCTCGATCCGCCGGTTCGCGGTGAGGTCGGCGACCACCTTCAGCAGCAGCCGCACCCCGAGCGGCGCCAGATGGTCCCGCCACAGACTCTGCGGGGTCGAGCCGGGCGGCACCAACAGGTGCTCCTGGGCGGCGAGCGGACCGCCGTCCGTGCGCTCGGTGAGGTGGTAGACGCTGCCGCCGGTCACCTTGTCGCCGTCCCGCACCGTCCACCGGATCGCGTCCCGGCCCCGGTGCAGCGGCAGCAGGCTCGGGTGGTAGCCGATGGTCGCGACCGAGGCTCTGGCCCGGGTCCGCCGGCCGAGGAAGGCGTGCGAGTGCGCGGCGAGGATGATGTCCACCCCGTCCGGGATGTGCATCGCCCGCAGTTCCGCCGAATCCGTCCACGGGACGTCCCGGTGGTACGCCCAGGAGCGCAGCCGGTCCCAGGACATCGCGTCGCGCTCGTCGGACTTCCCCTTGCGGAGCCGGGGGGCGGCCGCGCCGACGATCTTGTGCCCCTCGTCCAGCAGGGCCTCCGCGACCTGGACCGCGAACGCCCCCTGACCTGACATGTAGATGTTCATCCGCACTCCTGCGCTCACTGATCGGGCTCACTGATCGGGCTCGCTGATCGGACGGTGGCCGGCGTCAGCTGTCGGCGGCCTTCAGTCCGGAGGGGTCGGGGGTGAACCGCACCGGCATCGTGGAGAAGCCGGTCAGGAAGTTCGACCGGATCCGCCGCGCCTGCTCGGTCTGCTCGAAACCGGTGGTGAAGTCCCGCAGGGCGACGAGCAGTTCGGCGATCTCCACCTTGGCCAGGTACGAGCCGACACAGAAGTGCGGACCGTAGCCGAAGGCCATGTGCTTGTTCGGCGCGCGACCGAGGTCGAACACTCCGGGCCGGTCGAAGACCCGCTCGTCCCGGTTCCCGGAGGCGTGCCACAGGGTGACGATCTCGCCCGGCCGCAGCCGGACGCCGTGCAGTTCGGTCTCCCGCTCGACGCTGCGCCCGAAGTGCATGGTGGGCGAGGCCCAGCGCAGCACCTCGTCCACCGCCGTCCCGACCGCGACCTCGCCGTGCTTGAAGCGGCGCCACTCGTCGGGCCGGGCCGCCAGGGTGTGGAGGCAGTCGATCATCGTCAGCCGGCTGGTCTCGTCGCCCCCGATGATCAGGCTGTAGCAGTTGAGCACCACGTCCTCGTCGGACAGCGGCACCCCGTCGATCGAACTGGCGATCAGCATGCTGATCACGTCCTCGCCGGGCGACTCCCGGCGCTCCTCGACGACGTCCATGAAGTACATCAGGATCTCGTTGCGGGCCATCTCGGAGTCGACCGCGTCGACGTCCTCGCCCTCCGCCGAGAGCGCCGCCTTCGTCAGGCTCAGCAGGTAGTCCCGGTCCTCCTCGGGCACCCCGAGCAGGCTGGAGATGGTGGTCATCGGGATCCGGCTCGCGATCTCCTCGGCGAACTCGCAGGTGCCGGCCTCGACCGCCGCCCGGATCCACCGCCGGGTGTTGGTCCGGACGGTCCGCGCGACCTCGTCGAGCACCCGCGGCGAGAGCACCCGCTGCAGGATCTTGCGCAGTTCGTGGTGCCGGTGCCCGTCGGTGACGGCCAGCATCCGGCCGGCCGCCGCGTCCCCGCCCTCCAGCAGGGTGACGAGCACATTGCCGCGCTCCGAGGTGAAGTTCACGTTGTCGCGGTAGGTGGCGATGATGTCCTCGTGGCGGGACAGCACCCAGAAGCCGCGCCGGCCGTCGACCGGCGGGTTCCAGTGCAGCGGCGCGTGGTCGCGCAGGGCGCGCCAGTGCCCGTCGAGGTCGGGAGCCCGGTCGGCGAAGGTCGCCGGGTCGCCCAGGTCCACGGCCTCCAGGGCCGGGACCGATGCGGAGGTGGTCATGCTCACCAGTCCGTGCGCCAGAAGCGGCGGGGCCGGAACGGGTAGGTGGGCAGCGGCACCCGACGCCCGGACGCCCCCCGGTGCAGGGCGCCGAAGTCCACCTGGCTGCCGCCCACCCAGGCGGAGGCCAGCCCGGCCAGCGCCTCCGCGTCGCCGCCGGCCGGCACCAGACCGTGGTCGGTGCGGCCGAAGGCGCCCGGGTCGGACGGCGGCGCGGCGGCCGTCGAGGTGACCGTCGTCCCGGCGGCGTCCCCGGACAGCGCCGCGATCAGCTCCTCGCGGCTGCGCACCACGGCCGCCCAGCGCCGGGCCATCACCTTGCGGCCGAGGTTGAGGCTGAAGCAGACGTCGTCCAGCCGGAGTTCCGGGTCGGCCTCCAGCCGGGCCAGCAGCCGTTCGCGCTGCCGGGCGAGCGCCTCGTCGTCCAGGGCGGACAGGGTGGCCAGCCGCGGCCTGCCGGTCGGCTCGGGCTCGCGCCGGGCGGTCTCGGGCGCCTCCTCCAGCAGCAGGTGGGCGTTGTAGCCGCCACCGCCGATCGAGGTGATGCCGGCGCGGCGGATGCCGGCCTCCGGGTCCCAGGCGGCCGTCTCCAGCTGCGGGACGAAGGGGGTGCTGGGGAAGTCGAGGTCCGGGTTGACCTCGGTCAGGTTGATGGTGGCCGGGAGCGTCCGGTGGTACAGCGCCAGCGCGGCCTTCATCGCGCCGAAGCCGCCCGACACCACGCCGCCGTGGCCCACGTTGCCCTTGACGCCGCCGATCGAGGTGGTCCCGGTCTGCTTGCCGAAGGCCATGCCCGCCGCGTGCACCTCCAGTTCGTCGGTCATCGGCAGGCCCAGGCCGTTGGCCTCGTACATCGACACCGTCTCCGGGTCGACGCCGCCGACCTGCATCGCGTTGGCGATGCAGGCGCTCAGCCGCTCGGGCTGGGCCAGGCCGTACGCCATCGCGCTGACACCGTTGTTGTTGACCGCCGAGCCCTTCACCACCGCGTAGACGTGGTCGCGGTCGGCGACGGCCCGGCCCAGCGGCTTCAGCAGCAGGGTGACGACACCGCTGGACAGCGCGGTGCCGGTGCCGTTGGCGTCGAAGGGCCGGCAGTGGCCGTCCCGCGACAGGACGCGGTTCTCCTCCCACAGGTGGCCGCGGGGGTGCGGCAGCCGGACCATCGAGCCGCCGGCGATCGCCATGTCCGTCTGGCCGAGCAGCAGCGACTGGCAGGCCAGGTGCACCGCGTAGTGGAAGCCGGCGCAGACCGCGGCGATCGTGACGGCCTCGCCGGTGAGCCCCATGTAGTACAGCGCGTTGGAGGTCATGGTGTCCGGCGACCAGGCCAGGCTGGCCTCGATCGCCTCCGGGCCGACCGAGACCCGGTCCGGCGGGGAGCTGTAGAGCGCGGCGGTCTGCGGGTTGTTGGCGCCGTACATGCCGATCTCGGCGGTGAGCCGGTCCGGGTCGTAGCCGCCGTCCTCCAGCGCCTCCCAGGCGCTCTCCAGGTACAGCCGGTTCTCCGGGGTCATCGCGGCGGCCATCCGGTCGCTGATCCCGAACACGGACGGGTCGAACTGGTCGTAGGTGTCGAGCACGCCGCAGGCCCGGACGTAGAACGGGCTGTGGATGAGGGTCTCGTCGACGTGGATGTCGTCCTTGGCCAGGAAGGAGACGGACTCCCGGCCGTGGACGAGGTTGTCCCAGAACTCCTCCTTGGTACGGGCTCCGGGGGCCCGCAGCGACATGCCGATGATGGCCACGTCACCCGGGTCGTAGTCCTGCTCCGGGCTGTCGGTCATGGGGAACGCTCCTGCTTCGGTCGAGGGTGGTGACTCGGCGGGCGGTGCGGTTCGGTTCTGTGCGGGGTGCGGTTCGGTGCGCGGTGCTGCTCGCTGTCCGGTGCTGCCGGGGCGTTTCAGCGGCCGGTGTTGCCCCGGCCGCGCAGCGCGGCCCGGCGGGCGTCGGCGCGCTGGCGGGCCGACTGGACCACCTCGGGCGTGGCGCCGCTGTCGTCGTCGAGCCAGCGCCCGAGGGAGGCGATGTCGCGGAAGCTGAACAGGTCGGGCACCCGGACCCGGCGGTCGAAGCGCCGGGTCATCAGCCGGGCCAGCCGGACCAGCAGCAGCGAGTCCCCGCCCAGGTCGTAGAAGGCGGCCTGCACGTCGATGCCCGCCGGGTCGAGATCGAGCAGCTCGCCCCAGATCTCGGCGAGGGCGGTCTCGGTCGGCGTGCTCGGCGCCGTCCGCGGCCCGTCGGCGCCGGCCGCCGGCGCGGGGGGCTCGGGGAGCGCGCCGCGGTCGAGCTTCCCGCCGGGGCCCAGTGGCAGGGCGGGCAGGACCACGACCGTCGCGGGCACCATGTAGTCGGGCAGCCCGGCGGCGAGGCGGGCGGTGACGGCGTTCTGCAGCGCGGCGTCCAGCCGGGGGCCGGCCGGGGCTGTCGCGTCCGCCCCCGGGCCGGCCTGCTCCGGAGCGTCGCCGGTCGGCACGACGTAGCCGACCAGCCGGTTGCCCCGGACGACGACGGCGGCCTCGCGGACCTCGGGGCAGCCGGTCAGCCGGGCCTCGACCTCCTCCAGCTCGATCCGGTAGCCGCGCAGCTTGACCTGGTGGTCGGTGCGGCCGAGGAAGCGCAGCTCGCCGTCCTCGGTGAACCTGACCAGGTCCCCGGTGCGGTACATCCGCTCGCCGGCCAGGAACGGGTCCGGCAGGAAACGCTCCGCCGTGGTGCGCGGCCGGTTGACGTAGCCGTGCGCGAGGCCGACGCCGCCGAGGAACAGCTCGCCGGGCTCCCCGGCCGGGACCCGCCGGAGCTCCTGGTCCAGCACGTACACCCGGGCCGTGCTCGTCGGCGGGCCGATGGTCGGCTCGTCCGTCCCCCCGGCCGGCACCGGCCCGAACGAGCAGAACACCGTCCCCTCGGTGGGGCCGTACGCGTTGAACACCCGCTCGACGCCGGTCTCCCGGTAGGTCCGGTCCACCAGTTTGCGGCGCAGCGCCTCGCCGCCGAACACGACGGAGCGCACGTTCGGGGGCAGCGCCCCCGCGTCGAGCAGTCCGTTCATGACCGAGGGGACCATGTTCAGATGGGTGATCCGGTCGGCGTGCCGGCTCTCCGCCAGGTGCACGGCGCTCTCGACCAGGACGAGGGAGCCGCCCCGGCAGAGCGCGTTGAAGATCTCCATCACCGACATGTCGAAGCAGACCGAGCTGGCCGCCGCGACGCCGCTCAGGTCGCAGCCCTCCAGGATCCGGTCCATCTCGGCGAGCATCGCCACGCAGCCCGCGTGCCGGACGGCCACGCCCTTGGGGGTGCCGGTGGAACCGGAGGTGTAGATGATGTAGGCGGTGTCCTCGGGCACGACGGCCGAGGGCTTCTCGCCGGGCTCGGTGGTGACGCTCTCCCCGAGCACGACCACGGTCGGCCCGGCCGGACAGCCGGCCCGGGACGCGGGGGTGGTGAGCAGCAGCCGGGTGCCGCTGTCCCGGACCATGAACGCCAGCCGCTCGGCGGGGTAGTTCGGGTCCAGCGGCAGGTAGCAGGAGCCGGACCGCAGGACCGCCAGGATCGCCACCAGCAGATCCGGGGTGCGCTCGACGCAGATGCCGACCGGGACGCCCGGACCGGCGCCGTCGGCCACCAGTCGCTCGGCCAACTCCTGTGAACGGAGGTTGAGTTCGCCGTAGGTCAGGACTCCGGCGTCGGAGTGGACGGCGGTCGCGTCGGGGTTCTTGGCCGCTTGCGCGACAAACTCGGAGTGCAGGGTTTCGGTCACCGGTCCGTCTCCTCCGGGAGGCCGCCCGGGGCGAGGTCGCCGAGGGCCAGGTCGGGTCGATCGATCGAGTCGAAGAGCACAGTGCGGTACAGCGCGAGCAGGTCCGTCACGGTCCGCCTTTCCAGGTAGCTCGGTTTGAACTGGACGTGGCCCGCCACCCGGCCGTCGATGTCGGCCATCGAGATCTCCAGGTCGAACTTGGCGAGGTGCCTGCGCACCTGGAGCGGTTCGAGCGGGAGCGCGCCGTCCGGGGCGATCGTGTCGCCGACGCCGTGGAAGAGCTTCACCGAGCGCGGGAACGCGTCCGAGGAGAGCCAGTTGACCACCACGTCGAACCACGGGGACCGGCCCTCGACGCGCGGCGGCTTGAGCTGGGCGGCCAGCAGGTCCAGCGGGTAGTCCATGTGCTCCAGCAGGCCGAGCGAGAACGCGTGGACCTCGCGCAGCAGTTCGCGGAAGCTGCGCCCGGCGGAGGGGTTCGCCCGGACCAGGACCGTGTTGAGGTAGTAGCCGACGGCGGACTCCCAACCGGGCTCGGAGCGCTGGGCGATCGCGGTGGCGAGCACCGCGTCCTCCGTCCCGACCGCCCGGTTGAGCGTGGCGAAGAACCCGGCGAGCACGACCGTGCTGACCGAGACGCCCTCGCGCAGCGCGAACTCCCGCAGCCTGGTGCTCTCCTCGACGCTCCAGCGGAAGGCGAGGTCGCGGCCCTCGTAGGTGACGCCCGGCGGCCGTTCCCGGTCGGACAGGTCCAGTCGGGCCGGCGGGTCGGCCAGCTTCGCCGACCACCAGTCCAGGGCGGCGTCGGCGGCCGGACCGGCCAGCCACCGCCGTTCCCGGGCGACGAACTCCGTGTACGGGGCGGCGGGTTCCCGGTCGGCCGGGTCGGCGCCCCGGTAGAACTCCTGGATCTCGCGGATCATGACGTCCGCCGAGGCCGCGTCCGAGGCGATGTGGTGGACCAGCACCAGCAGGTAGTGGTCCGCCGGGCCGCGCCGCAGCAGGACGACCCGCACCAGCGGTCCGTAGTCCAGGTCCAGCGGGCGGTGCCCGTGCCGGGCCAGCTCCTCGCGGGCCTGCTCGTCGTCGAGTCCGGCGGTGTCCGCGACCACGAACTCGTACACCGGCTCGTCCAGGACGACCTGGTACGGGCTGCCGCCCGCCTCCACGAAGAGGGTGCGCAGGGCGGGGTGGCGGTCCAGTACGGCCCGGACGGCGCGCTCCAGCGCCTCCTCGTCGACCGAGGTCCGGATCCGGGCGGTCACCATGAAGTTGTAGGGCACGGCGTCCGGCGCGACCATCTGCATGAACCACAGCGAGGCCTGGCCGTGCGAGGCCGGGGCGAGGGTGAGGCCGAGGCCGTCGGCGCGCAGCTGCTCCAGGGCCGGCGCCTCGGTGGCCTCCAGCAGGCCGCGGGCGTCGAGTTCCTCCACCAGTTCCTCGGCGTCGAGTTCGGACAGCTCGTCGAGGAAGGACGGCTCGGGGGTCGGGGCCGCAGCCGGGGTCGGGACCGCAGCCGGGACCGGGGCCGGGGCCGCCGTCGGGGCCGCCACCGGCGCGGTCAGGGGCGGCGCGGAGGCGGTGGCCGGTGCGGGCGCGCCGCCGACGATGCCGACGAAGTGCGCGACCACCTCGGCGATCGAGCGGCCGTCCAGGAAGACCACCGGCGACACCCGGTGCCCGAACAGCGACTGCATCCGGTTGACCAGGCGGATCGCCAGCATCGAGTCGAGGCCGAAGTCCCGCAGCCCGGCGTCCGCGTCGAACCGGCTCACCGGCACACCCAGCGCGTCGGCCAGCTCGGCCAGCACGACCTCGTCCACCGGCCGGGCCGCGGGGGCGGCCGTCGGCGCGGGCACCGGGGCCGCTTCGTGCACCGGTGCCGCCTCGGCCGCGCCCGTGCTCGCGATGACGGTCACGGGCCCGTCGACACCCGGGATCGACGTGGGCGCGCGGTGCGGCTCGGTGTCGATCCAGTACCGGTCCTTCTGCCACTGGACCAGCGGCGTCTCCACCACCTCGACGTCGTCGGCGAAGAGCGGGTCGAAGGTCAGCGGGACGCCCCGGACGTACAGCGAGGCGGCGGCGTCCAGCAGGCAGCGCAGGTCGCTCTCCTCGCGCCGCAGGGAGTTGACCGCGTGCACCTGGACGCCGCGGGTCAGCGCGATCTCCTCGACCGCGCCGCGCAGCGTCTCGTGCGGGCCGATCTCGACGAAGGCGCCGACCCCCTGGTCGACCAGTGCGCCGATGGTCTCGGCGAAGCGCACCTGGTTGCGCAGGTTGTGCACCCAGTAGTCGACGTCGGCGACCGGGTTCACCGCGCCCGCCAGGGCCGTCGAGTGGAAGTCGAGTGCGGGGGCCAGCGGGGTGATGCCCTCGATGCGCTTCCGCAGCGGCGCGATCAGCGGGTCCATGCCGGGGCTGTGCACCGGCCGTTCGACCCGGATCCGGCGCACCGAGACCCCGTCCCGCCGCAGCTCCGCCTCCAGCGCGTCCACGGCCTCGGGCGAGCCGGAAACCGCCGCGCTGGTGGGGCTGTTGACCACCGCGACCGCCGCGTGCGCGGCGTACGGGGCGAGCCGGGGCAGCAGCTCCTGCTCCGGCAGGTCGACCGAGATCATGGCGCCCGCGGCGGCCTCGCGCTCCAGCAGGTGCGAGCGGGCGACCACCACCCGGGCGGCGTCCTCCAGCGACAGCGCCCCGGCGACGCAGGCCGCCGCGACCTCGCCCAGGCTGTGCCCGACCACGGCCGCCGGCCGGATGCCGAGCCCGAGCCAGACCTGCGCCAGCGAGACCTGGAGGGCGAACAGCACCGGCTGCTGGAAATCCATCTCCTCGTACCTGGCCCGCTCGGCCGGGGCGGCCAGCAGGTCGAGCACCGAGGGGCCGCCGGCCGCGCGCACGGCCTCGTCGCAGGCCCGCATCCAGGTGCGGAACCCGGCGTGGGAGCGCAGCAGTTCGCGGCCCATGCCGACCCACTGGGTGCCGCCGCCGGAGAACACCAGCGCCACCCGGCGGTCGGCGCCGCCGGACACGGTGCCGGTGAGCAGGTCGGGGTGCGGCTGCCCGGCGGCGACCCGGGCGAGTCCGTCCAGGACGTCCTGGCGGGAGCGGGCGAGCAGCGCGATCCGGTGGTTGTGGTGGCTGCGCCGGGCGGCGAGCGTGTAGGCGAGGTCGGAGACCCGCAGGGCGGTGTTCCGCTCGACGTGGCTGGAGAGTTCGCGGCAGGTGTCGGTCAGCGCGCCCGCCGTCCGGGCCGAGACGGTGACGAGGTGCGGGTCCCCGTCGGCCGCGCCCGTGCCCGCCGCCTCGCCCCGCTGCGGCGCGACGTGCCGTCCCCGGTCGCCCGCGAGGAACGGGTGTGCCGCGACCGGGAGTCCGGCGGTGTACAGGGCACCGAGCGAGCCGAGCAGGGTGGCGGCCTCGTCGGCGCCCCGGCGCATCGAGGGCAGCGTGGTCGCGGGCAGGATCTCGGACACCGACTTGAGCAGCAGGGGGTGCGGGCCGAGTTCGACCACCGCGTCGACGCGGTGCTCGCGCAGCTTCAGCAGCGCGTCGACCACCAGGATCTCCTGGCGCAGGTTGGCCGCCCAGTAGTCCGGCCCCAGCTCGGACCCGTCGACGTGTTCGCCGGTGACCGTCGAGATCATCGGGACGCGGGCGGTGCGGGGCCGGAGGCCGGCGAGTTCCGCCTTCAGCGGGGCGAGCACCTGGTCGACCAGCGGCGAGTGCGGGGCGTGGCCCATCCGCACCCGGTGGTTGGTGACGTCGGCCTCGGTCAGCCGCCGGACGAGCTCGTCGATCTCCTGGGGAGTACCGGTCACCAGGGTGGAGTTGAGGCCGTTGTGGCCGGAGAGGGTGAGCCCGCCGGTCAGGTACGGCCGCACCTCGTCGGCCGGCGTCATCACCACGATGCCCTCGCCCCGGCCGACGGCCAGCTGCTGGAGCAGCCTGCCGTGGTGGGCGGCGAGCAGGGAGGCGTCGTCGAAGTCCAGGGCCCCGGCGACGTACGAGGCGGCGAACTCGCCGACGCTCTGGCCGAGCACGACGTCCGGCTCCACGCCCAGCGAGCGCCAGGTCTCGGCCAACGCGACCTGGAGCGAGAACAGCAGGGGCTGGAAGACGTCCATGTCGTCCAGCCGGCCGTCGGCGGAGAGCAGGTGCTCGACCGGGGAGAGGCCCACCAGCTCCCGCATCCGCCGGTCGGACCTCATCATCGAGCGGCGGAACACCGGCATTCCGGCGAGGAGTTGGCGGCCCATGCCGATCCACTGCGAGCCGTTGCCGGAGAACAGGAACGCCACCCGGGGCCGCTGCCCGCTCCGGTTCCCGCCCGGTTCGCCGCTGCTCAGCCCGGCGGCGGGCGCACCGTTCGCGAAGGCGTCAAGCTGGGAGCGGAGTTCGGACATGTCGCGGGCCGCCGCGGCGAGCCGGAACGGGCCGTCGCCCGGGGTGCGGCGACAGAGCTCCCGCAGGTCGGTCCCGTCCCGCAGCGCGCGGGCCCGCTCGGCCAGCGCCTCCCGGGAGTCCGCGGCCAGCAGCAGCAACGAGGCTTCGGGGCGCGGCAGTTCCTCGACCGCGACATGGCAGATCGCGCCTCCGAAGCCGAACGAGCTGACCCCGCCCCGGCGGGCGTCGGAGCGCCGCGGCCACGGCGTCAGCCGGTCCTGGACGGTGAGGTTGTACTCGTCGAACATGATCTGCGGGTTCGGCGCGCTGTAGTGCAGGCTCGGCGGCAGCACCCCGTTGCGCACCGACATCGCGAGCTTCACCAGGCCGACGATGCCGGCCGCCGCCTCCAGGTGGCCGACGTTGGACTTCACCGAGCCGAGCCGCAGTGGCTCCGCGCGGTCGGCGCCGCCCAGCACGGCGCCGATGGCGTTGGCCTCGATCGGGTCGCCCAGCGGCGTCGCCGAGCCGTGGGCCTCGATGTAGTCCACGAGGTGCGGGTCGATGCCGGCCCGCCGGTACGCGGTGCGGAGCATCTTCTCCTGCGCCTGCGGGTTCGGCGCGGTCATGCCGTTGCTCAGGCCGTCGTTGTTGGAGGAACTGCCCTTGATCAGGCAGTACACCGGCAGGTCGCGCTCCAGTGCCACGCTGAGCGGGGCCAGCACCACGACCCCGGCGCCCTCGCCGCGGACGTAGCCGTTGGCGCGGGCGTCGAAGGACTTGCAGCGGCCGTCCGGGGCGAGTGCCCCCATCGCGTCCATGGCGGTGTAGTAGTCGGAGACGAAGCTCAGGTTCACGCCGCCGGCCAGGACGAGGTCGCTCTCGCCCAGTTGGATCGACTGGCAGCCGACGTGCACCGAGACCAGCGAACCGGCGCAGGCGGCGTCGATGGCCATGCTCGGGCCCTGGAGGCCGAGGATGTAGGAGACGCGGTTGGCGATGATGCCGTCGTGCATGCCGGTCGCGGTGTGCGGGGTGATCTGGGCGTCGGGGCCCCGGTAGTGCGCCAGCGCGGCGTAGTCGCCCCAGCAGGAGGCCATGAACACACCGGTGTCGCTGCCGACCAGGCTGTGCGGCGCGATCCCCGCGTCCTCCAGCGCCTCCCAGCACAGCTCCAGGACCAGCCGCTGCTGGGGGTCCATCTGGACGGCCTCGCGCGGCGAGATGCCGAAGAACAGCGGATCGAACCGGTCGATGCCGTCGATGAACCCGCCCCAGCGCACCCGGTCGTTCAGCAGTGCCCGGCGCGGGGCCGGCACCGGTCCGACGGCGTCGCCGCCGTCGACCAGCAGCTGCCAGAACCCGGCCGGGTCGGCGCCGCCGGGGAAGCGGCAGCCGATGCCGACGACGGCGACCGGCTCGTTCGGCGCGCTCCGGCGGCCGGCGGCGGGCGCGGCGGGCCCGGTGTCCCGCGGGCCCTCGACCAGCGCGCGGGCCAGTCCGTCGACGGTCGGGTGCTGCCACATCATGGTGGCCGGGACGCGCCGCCCGAGGAACTCGGAGAGCGCGGCGGCGAGGGCCACCGACTGCACCGACTCCAGGCCGTACCGGTGCATCGGGGCGCGCCGGTCGACGGTGTGCGCGGGGATGTTCAGCAGCTCGGCGAACCGGGACAGCAGGAATTCGGTGACGCTGGAGATGTCTCGCGCTGCGCGCTCTTGAGGCATGGCGACTCCCTCGGCAGGGCGGGGTGGCGGGGTGGTGGGGGCGGCCGGGGCACAACGGCCGGGCGGAGCGTCAGCGCCGGCGGGGCAGGGAGCGGTCGGCCGGCCCTAAGATCATCATGGGCATGACATGGATGAGTCCGTGACCGGGCAACGCTGCTCCCCCCGTGGCATGAAGAAAGGCTCGAAAGCGCCGGACGGCACGGCTCGGCCGCGCAGTCCGGACAGCAAGGCGTTTGCGGGATTGCTCGATGGATCGCACATCAGCGGCCTACGACGGGCCGATGGTCCCCCGGTCCGCCCGAAGGCGCGAGGGGTGCACCGGATACAGGATTGCGTACAACGCGTGCCGGTCGTCGCGGTGGCGAGATTTGATCGACAAAGTGTCCGATTCGATCTCCTGGAACGGGACGTCACGCTCAGGTACGATCCGTGTACAGGCGGGCTGGACAGCTGTTGATCGAGCAATGCAAGCTGGCCCCATGGCAGTTGAGACCTTCGAGGTACCTTCGGACCGTGCTCCGGGCGCTCTGCCGGGGCCCTTGCCGCAGCCGCGTCCCCAGCCCTTTCCGCAGGTGGGCCCCGTCCGGGCGGCCGCGCGCCACGACGCCGGCGGGAGGCCCGCATGACCGATCTCGCCGTCAAGTCGGTGGTCCGGCCCGGCCTCGCGCTCGGGGTGCTGGCCGGCGCGCTCGCCCTGGACGTCAGCGGCCTCGGAGTGCTCAACGCCGCACTTCCGTCCGTGGGGGAGCGGTTCGATCTGGCCGACACCACGCTCCAGTGGGTGATGACCGCCTACGCCGTCACCTTCGCCGGCTTCCTGCTGATGGGCGGCCGGCTGGCCGATGTGCTGGGCCGCCGACGGGTCTTCGAGGCCGGCGTCGCCCTGTTCACGGTGTCCGCGCTGGTCGGGGCGGCCGCGCCGAGCACCGCCGTCCTGCTGGGCGCGCGCGCCGCCCAGGGCATCGGCGCGGCCCTGTCGGGACCGGCCGCCCTGGCGCTGCTGACCCAGACCTTCCCGGCCGGTCCGGCCCGCAACCGGGCCTTCAGCGTCTACGCGGCCGTCGGCGCCGCGAGCTTCAGCGGCGGGGTGATGCTGGGCGGCGTGCTGACCCAGTTCTGGGGCTGGCGTTCGGTGCTGTGGTTCTCGGTCCTCCTCGGCCTCGGCGTGCTGGCCGCGACCCGGGCCGGACTGCCCGACAGCCCCGGCCACAGCGGCCGGCTGGACCTGCCCGGCGCGGTCACCGGCACCGTCGGCCTCACCCTGCTGGTCGTCGGCGTCAGCAGCGAGGGCGCCGCGGTCTGGTTCCTGCTCGCCGCCGCCGCGCTCGCCCTGGGGCTGTTCGTCCTCCGGGAGAGCCGCACCAGCGACCCGGCGCTCCCGCTCGGTCTCTTCCGGCTGGCCCCGGTCCGGGCCGCGAGCCTCGCGGCGTTCCTCCAGTACATGGGCTCGGTCGGGATGCTGTTCTTCGCGCCCCTCTACCTCCAGGGCATGCTGGACTACTCGCCGTTCGAGTCCGGACTCGCCCTGGTGCCGATGTCGGCGGCCGTCTTCCTCACCGCCAACTTCGCCACCGGCCGCCTGCTCGCCCGCTGGACCCCGCGCACCCTGATGGCGGTCGGCCTCGTCCTGATCGGCGTCGGCACCGGCCTGTGGCTGACCACCCCGCTCGACGGCGGCTACGTCCAGTACGTCCTGCCGGGCCTGGTGCTCAGCGGCATCGGCCAGGGCCTCAACTTCCCCTCGATGACCTCCGCCGCGCTCTCCGGCGTCCCCGGCGAACAGCACGCCGTCGCCGGCGCGGTCAACGTCGTCACCCAGCAGATCGGCGCGAGCGCCGGTGTGGCGGTCATGGTCCTGGTCGCCGGCACCCGCGACGACGACCTCGCCGGCTACCACCTCGCCTACCTCACCGCCGCTATCGCCTGTCTGGCCGGAGCCGCCCTCATCGGCCTCCGCCGCCGGGCCTGACGGCGTCGCACCCGACGGCGCCGTCCCCCGGCGCCGCCGGACCTGACGGACCGACCGGCGGCGATCGGGGGCGTCCGGCGACGATTTCGTGATCGTTCTGCGGGCCCGCGGACGGTCCCGGGGCGGTAGCGTCGGCCCGGAAGGGGCGGCGGGGAGGCTGCTCCGGGGTGAGGGGAGTGTGGCGTGGAGCCGCTGGAAGCGGACGATCCGCAGTGGGTCGGCGAGTACCGGGTGCTGGGGAGGCTCGGTTCGGGCGGGATGGGCCGGGTCTACCTGGGCCGGACCACCGGCGGGCGGACCGTCGCCGTCAAGCTGGTCCATCGTGACCTGGCCGGGGATCCCGAGTTCCGGGCCCGGTTCCGGCAGGAGGTGGCGGCGGCCCGGCGGGTCGGCGGGGTGTGGACGGCACCGGTCCTGGACGCGGACACCGAGAGCGGGCACCCCTGGGTGGCCACCGGCTACGTCGCCGGGCCCGCGCTCACCACCGCCGTGCGGGAGTTCGGGCCGCTGCCGGACCCCGCCGTCCGCGCCCTCGGCGTCGGCCTCACCGAGGCGCTCGCCCATGTGCACGGCCTCGGGCTGGTGCACCGGGACGTCAAACCGTCGAACGTGCTGCTGGCCCTGGACGGGCCTAGGCTGATCGACTTCGGCATCACCCGCGCACTGGACGCCACCGCCGGGCTCACCCGCTCCGGCCAGGTGTTCGGCTCGCCGGGCTTCATGTCACCGGAGCAGGCGAACGGGCTGCCCGCCGGCCCGCCCGGCGACGTCTTCTCGCTCGGCGCGGTGCTCGCGTTCGCGGCGACGGGCACCATGCCGTTCGGCTCCGGGGTGAGCGCGCCCGTCCTGCTCTACCGGGTGCTGCACGAGGAACCCGACCTCTCCGGACTGTCCGGCCCGCTGTACGCCGTGGTCCGCGCCTGCCTGGCCAAGGACCCCGCCGCCCGCCCGTCACCCGGGCAGCTGCGGCGGTTCCTGGACGGCGACGGCGCGGCCGCCGCCCGGCTGGGGCGCGGGGACTGGCTGCCGCCGGGGCTGGCGGCGGCGGTCGGGCGCGACGCCGTGCAGCTGCTGGACCTGGAGGGGGAGCGGGGGACGGGCTGGACGGCCCCGGGCCCGGCGCCCGCGCCGTCCGCGACGGTGCCCCCGCCCCCGACGTCCCCACCGCCGCTGCCGACCTGGTCGGCGCCCGGCCGCGCGCCGTCACCCCGGCGCGGGTACGGCGCCCTGGCGGCCGGGCTGGTCGCCGTGCTGCTGCTGGGCGGCGGCGGGTACCTGCTGCTCGACGGCCTGCGCGGGGACCAGGAGCTGATCACCGCGTCCGAACCCGTCCCGTCCGCCTCCACCCCCTCCACCCCCTCCGCCTCTGTCCCCTCGGCCTCCGCCCCGTCCGCCTCCACCCCCACCGCCTCCGTCCCGTCCGCGACGAGCGCCGGGCCGGGAATCGTCCCGGCGAAGTACCTCGGGAAGTGGATCGGTCAGCGCACGGCCGCCAACGGCGACGTCACCACCGTCACCCTCACCATCGTCCAGTCGGCGCAGAGCGAGGAGAAGAGCAAGATCCGCGCCGAGACGCCCAGCACCGGCATCTGGTGCGAAGGCGCCTGGACGCTCTCCGAGGCCGACGAGAACCGCGTGACCTACGCGTCCCGGGCGACCGGTTCCTCGGCCGGTGACCAGTGCATCACCGACAGGTCGGTCTACCGCCAGATCAGGATGCAGCCGGACGGCGGCCTCCAGTACTGCACGGACCTGCTCAAGCCGGACCAGTACATCGTGCTGCAGAAGCTGGGCTGAGCCAGGCCCGGGCCCCGGGGCGGGAACCGGATCAACCCTTCTTCCACTCCCCGTCTTTGACCTTCCGTCCGTTCACCGCCGAGGAGATCCATGGTCACCACCGTCAACTCGCTGATCTCCCGCCTGCAGGACCTGCTGCTCGGGCACCTGACCAACAGTGGCGTCGACGTGGTGGCGGGCCTCCACGACATCGTCGCGCGCGCCTCGGTCCTCGGCCCCGACGGTGCGTGGCTGGCCGCCGCGGCCCACGCCGACCTGTCCGACCTGGCCGTCGCCCAGGGGCAGGTGGACCTCGGCCTGCGCCACCTGGACGCCGCGGTCGACGCCGGCTACAACGACTGCGTGGCACTCCACGTCCCCACCGTGCTCCCGCTGCACCGGGACTCCCGGTTCCGGGCCGCCTACGGACGCATGCGCGTCACCCAGGCGGATTTGGACGAGTTCTTCTGGCTGCACCGGGAGATGCGGATCGCGGTGAGCGACGCCCGCACCGCGACCGTCGACAACATCGGCCGCCTCGACACCGGGGTGTCCCCGCTCGCGCTGGCCCCGCTGCCCACCCGCGTGCCGAACACCCCCGGCGTCCTGATCACCCGTATCCACCTCGCCGTGATCCAGGGCGCGCTCCAGCGGTCCGCCGTGAAGGCGGAGTTCCGGCGCAGCTCCGGCAACACCGCCCTCGACCTCATCGACGGCACCTGGGACCCCACCCGAGCCAGGTACGACGCCCGGCACGCGGACGACCACGACACCCGCCGCCACCACGCCGCCCAGGCCCGGGCCTTCGTCGAACGCCCCGGCGTCGCGACCGACCTCGCCCCGTGCCCGCCCCTCGGCTCCCTCCACTACCCGGCCTGACCCGAGCCGGGCGGGCGCGACCTGCCGGGACGGGGTCCGGGCGCGTCCGGCCCCGTCCGGAGGGCGTCCGGAGTCGTCCGGGACCGTCCGGGGCGGGGCCCGCCCGGTTGTTCCGCCTTCCGCCGGCTGCTGAGGTCGGGGTGTTCCCGGTGCCGACACCGGGGCGGAGTCGACTCCTTGGAGGGGAACCATGCGATTCACCAGGACCGGCAAGCGCGTTGCCGCCGCAGCGGTCGCCGCGGTGGCGATGGGCGTGATGGGGATCGGTACGGCGTCGGCGACCCAGACCGCCGAGGGCCAGGTCGTGTTCGGCACCGGCGGCTGTGTCGCGGTGGAGGACGTCCAGCTCATGAACGACCACCACGACTGGATGCGGGTCATCCCGACCTCCAACCCCGGCCACTGCCTGTTCGGCGTCTTCGACCGGAACGCCTGGAAGTGGCTCGGCGCCGCCGGTGCCACCCCCAGCAGCAACCCGTCCTCGTGGTACTACGACGGACCGGGCCAGAGCCTCGAAGCGTGTCTGATCGACACGGCCAACAACAACACCTGGGCCTGCGGCCCGATCAACTGACCCGGGTGCGGTGACCGAGGTGGGAGCGGCACCGGGGGAGCCGCTCCCCACCGCCCTCGGCCGATCCGCCCGGCCCGTCCGGGACCAGGCTCGTCCGTGACCCGGCCCGTCCGTGACCAGGCTCGTCCGCGTCCCGGCAGGCCCGGGACCCGGTGCGCCGGACGTGCCGGACGCGCCGGGGCCGGACGCGTCACTCCGGCAGTGCGGCGAGCAGGGCCCGGGCCTCGTCCGCCTCCGGGAGGCCCAGGGCACTGTGGATCCCGACGGCCAGCTCCGCGTGCTTCCGGGCGAGGTCCGGTTCGTCCAGACGCAGGTGCGTACGGGCCAGCCCGACATGGATGCGGCCGAGGTTGTAGCGCTCGCCGGTGTGCGGCAGGAACTCGATCGCGGCCCGGTAGTGCCGGAGGGCGCTCTCCGGGGCGTCCATGGCCAGCAGGGCGTCACCGAGCAGGGTGTGCGACTCGGCCTGGCCGAAGGTGTCGCCGAGGTCGCGGTGCAGCTCCAGGGCCTCCTGGTACAGGTCGAGGGCCTCCGGGTGGCGGTTCAGCCTCTGCTGGTGCTCGCCGAACTGGTTGAGCGCGATGGCCTGACCGAGGCGGTTGCCGCCGCGCCGGTGGAACTCCAGCGCCTCGTGGTGGTGGTCCAGCGCCTCCCGCATCCGTCCGAGCCTGGTCAGCGTGGGGCCCAGATTGGTCAGGGCGATCGACTCCACCGCCGGCTCGGGGAGTTCCCGGGCGAGCCGCAGCGCCTCCCGGTGGTGGTCGAGGGCCTCCTCCAGGCGCCCCGTCCGGGTCAGGGTGAGGCCCAGATTGGCCAGGACGTGGGCCTCGCCGTTGCGGTTGCCGGTCCGCCGCTGGAGCTCCAGCGCCCGGTGGAGCAGATCGAGCGCCTGCGGGAAGTCGCCGAGCTGGTACTGCACCAACCCGAGATGCCGCAGCGCGGCCGCCTCCCGGGCCGGACTGCCGAGCTGCCGGGTGGCCCGGAGGGCGTCCAGCCCCAGCCCGAGGGCCTCCTGCGCGGGCAGGCGGCGCTTGAGGTGGCGCCAGAGGATCGCCGGCAGGTCCGCGGCGTACTCCGGCAGGTCGGCCTCGGCGGCATGGCGGGTGAGCGCCAGCAGATTGGCGTGCTCCCGGGTCAGCCAGTCCGTCGCCTCCGCCGGGTCGGCGAACACCAGGGGAGTGCCGCCGCCGGCACCGCCGGGTGCGGGCGGCCGCGGCCGGTGGTGCCGTTCCAGCGGGACCAGCACGTCCATCGCCGAGGCGGCGGCGTGACGGTAGTGGTCGAACAGCCGGACGAGCGCGGCCCGCGGGGCCGGCGTGGACGCCTCCCGCGCGAGCAGTTCCCCGGCGAAGGCGCGCAGCAGGTCGTGGAAGGTGTACCGGAACGCCGCGTGCTCGATCAGCAGGTGGTGGTTGTGCAGCGACTCCAGCAGTTCCTCGGTCTCGTCCAGCGGCGCGTCGACGAGGGCGGCGAGGGCGTGCGGCGTGACGTCCTCGCCGGGATGCAGCGCGGCCAGCCGGAACGCGCCCCGCTGCGCCGGGCTGAGGGAGTGGTAGGACTCGACGAAGGCCGCCGCGACGCTCTGGTCGTGGTTGGACAGCTCGGTCAATAACTTCTGCGGACGCCGGATCCGCTGCAGCAGGTCGACCGGCGTCCAGGCGGGATGGTGGGCCAGCCTGGCGGCGGCGATCCGCAGCGCCAGCGGCAGCCGTCCGCAGCGGGTGACGATCTCCTCCACGGTTCCGGTGTGGCCCGCGACCCGGTCCGGGCCGGCGATCCGGGCGAACAGCTCCACGGCCTCGTCGTGGCTCAGCACGTCCAGCGGCACACCGACCGCGCCGTCCAGTCCGGGCATGCGCCGCCGGGACGTCACCAGGACCAGGCAGCGCGGGTCGCCGGGGACCAAGGGGCGGACCTGCGCGGCGTCGACGGCGTTGTCCAGTACCAGCAGGTACCGCTTGCCCGCCGCCCGGCTGCGCCACAGCTGGGCGCGCTCCTCGGTGTCCGGCGGCAGCGCGTTCTCGCTCACACCGACCGCCCGGAGCAGGTTGGCCAGCGCCGCGCCCGGTTCGAGCGGCGGCTGGCCCGGAGTGGCACCGCGCAGGTCCACGAACAGCTGGCCGTCGGGGAACCGGTCGGCGAGGGCGTGTCCGATGTGGACGGCCAGGGCGGTCTTGCCCACCCCGGCCATGCCGTCGATGGCGGAGATGACCAGCGGACGGGTCGGCGTGCCGCCCGGTCCGGTGGCCAGGGCCAGCAGCCGGTCCACCTCCTCGCGCCGCCCGGTGAAGTCCGGGACGGCGTACGGCAGCAGCCGGGGCACCACCCGGTCCGTCGGCCGCTCCCCGGCGGGCTGCGGCTCCGACTCCCCGCGGGCCGCGGTGAGCAGCCGGTCGCGGTCGGCGGGCTCCAGCCCGAGGGCGGTGGCCAGCCGCGCCACCGACGACAGCCGGGGCCGCCGGCGCCCCGACTCCAGCACGCTGATCGCATGGGTGGAGAGGCCCGACTGTTCCGCGAGTTCCTCCTGCGTCCATCCGGTCGAGTACCGGTACTGCCGCAGCAGCGTTCCGAAGTCCCCCAGCACGATCGCCTCCGATGAGTGGTCATCCGCGGGGACGGCGACGGCAGGGAACGACCCAGCCCCGGAGACGCGTCCCCCGTCGTGACTCCCGGCCCGCAGCCCTGACGGGCTCCTGACAATCGATCATCATAGAACGCCAAGCTAACGCAATGGAGTGGTCGGCCGGTGTTGGCCAGGATGGATCCCGGCGCGTGCGCGCCGGGATCGGTCGACGGGACCGATCGACCCGAGGGGGGTCCCATGAGCGAGCGACACCTGGGCGCGGATCCGGACCGGTTACCCGACGCCTCTTCTCCTGCTCCTGCTCCTGTTCCTTTGCCGGAGTCTGCTCCGTTGCCTGCTCCTGCTCCTTCTCCTGCTCCGGATCCGGACGGAGCGACGACACCGCAGGAGTTCGTGGAGCGGCTCCGGGCGGTCAAGGCGTGGGCCGGCAATCCGTCGCTGCGCGACCTGGAGCGCCGGACCCGCCTTCCGCGCAGCACCCTCTCGGCGGACCTCAGCCTGCGGCGGAGCGGTCTCCCGCCGCTGGAACGGGTGCTGGCGCTCGCCACCGCCTTCGGTCTGCCCGCCGAGGACCTCGGGCGCTGGCGGTCGGCCTGGCAGCGCATCCAGGTGCGGCAGCAGTCCGCCGGGCGACTGCCGGCGCCACCCGGGCCCGCCGCGGTACCCGAACGCGGACCCGCTGCCGTACCCGCTGCCGTACCCGAACTCCTGCCCGCTGCCGTGCCCGACCTCGTGCCCGACCTCGTGCCCCGATTCGTACCGCCGGCGGCCCGGGAGCCGGAGCGGACGGTCCGCCACCGGTCCGCCCGCCGGCGCCGGATGTGGCCGGTCCTGTCGCTCGGCGGCCTGCTCGCCGCCCTGACGGTGCTGCCCCCGTCCGTCGCCCCGGTCGACGAGGACGGGAGCGGAGCCGCGGCCGACGGCGGGTCGACCTCCCCGGTCGGCGCCCGGGTCCCGGACCCGTGCGGCTTCCTCGGCCGGGTCAGCGACACACCGGCCGCCTCCCCGCCCGACGCGGCCGCCACGACCGGCGAGTCGCTGCGGGTCAGGAACCCGGTCGCCCGGGGGGACACGTTGATCGTCACCCTGCTGCTCGCCCGGGCCGGCGTCGGCCCCATCACCGTGCGGGACACGGCCGGGAACCGCTACCGGGCGATCCGGGACGAGACCACCGACGGCACCCGGCTGACCGTGTTCGTGCTCCACGACGCCAGGCCCCTGGACTCCCTGGACCAGATCACCTTCCTCTGGCCGAGCTCGAAGCACGACTACACCGAGGTCGACGAGTTCCGCGGCGCCCGGCCCACCGCTCCGGCGAGCGCCGCCGGGGATCCCGGCGCCGGACCGTCGGCGGGCCCGGGGACGCCGGACGCCCCCGGCCCGGCGGACGAGGCACCCGCCGGCTCCGGGGGCGCCACCGGGCCGTGCTGACCGGCGTCCGCGGGTGCCCCGCGGACTCAGCGCACCGGCATCGACATGTAGACCGCGCGCCGCCCGTAGGACGCCGGGACGGCCACCTCCCGGTGCGAGCGGTAGCCGATGATCCGCAGCAGGATGTCCGCCCCGCGCACCGCGACCATCGAGATCTGCTCGAAGCCCAACTCCTCCGCCCGCGCCCGGAAGTGCCGCATGAACCCCAACGCGACCTCCTTGCCGCGCAGGTCCTCGGCGATCACCAGATCGTGCACGTGCAGGTTGTCCGACTCGAACGCGCCGTCCTCCGCCCGGGCGAGGTCCGGACAGCGCAGCGGCGGGTACGGCAGGCTCAGCAGGTAGCCGCGGACCGTGCCGCCCTGCTCCAGCACGAAGCAGGTCTCCGGTGAGGCCACGGCGCGGGACCGCAGCGCCTCCCGGCCCTCCGACAGGCCGTCGGCCGCGTAGGCGTCGTGCTCCAGCGCGACCACGGCGTCCCAGTCGTCCTCGGCGAGCTGCCGGATCAGGAAGTCCTCGCTCACCCCGCGGCCCCGTCCCGGCCGGGGCGCAGGCCCTCGGCGCGGGCGGCGGCCACCATCCCGGCCCAGGACTCCACCAGCACCGCCCAGCGCTCGGCGTCCTCCTGCGCCTCGTCCATGAGCTGCTGCCGCTTCCCGGCCACCACGTCGGCGAGCTTGGCGTACCTGCCGCCCAGCTTGCGGTAGGAGCGGTCCAGGACGTCCAGGCAGTGCTCGTTCCCGGCCCGGTCCCAGTCGACGCTGCCCCGCACCAGGTCGAGGATCGGCTCGACCTTCAACCCGTGCTTCTCGTCCAGCAGTCCGCGGCCGTGGTCGATCATGCCGCCGTAGACCGGGTACAGGTACAGCATCGAGAGCAGGAACTTCACGAACCGCGTCTGGTACGCGATGAAGCCGTCGTCGGTGCGGCGCTCGGGCGTGTAGTAGTTGACGATGTGGCGGTTGTGGACGACGCCGGGCGACTTCGAGTGGACCAGCGCGTGCAGCAGGGCGTAGTCGCAGCCGATGGTCTCGATCGAGGGCAGCAGCGGCAGCACCTCGTAGGCCCGGTGGTCCAGGGCGATGTTGCACATGTAGACGTTCCAGATGTCGGGAACGCCCAGGACGGAGTGGTCGCCGTCGAACGGCTCGGCGCCGACGCCCTTGAAGGAGAGGTCCACCATCGCGTCGCGGTCCTCGTCCGACCACACCGGCGGGGTCCACAGGCGCACCAGGTCGCGGTAGACGGCCGGGTCCAGTTCGAGGATCTCGCCGATGTCGACGTTGAGTTCGCCGAGGAAGGAGCCGCTGACCAGCATCACCGGCATGTCGGCGTCGGCCGGGTCGAGCTCGGAGCGGGTCACGACGGCCGCGGCCTCGCGGGCCGGTCGGCCGATCGAGAGCAGCTCGTTGTGGATCGGGAAGACCTTCTCGCCGTCGACGACCTGGAAGTCGGCGTCGTCGTTGCGCAGGTGCGTCGAGGTGCAGCCCAGGGCGGCCGCGGCGAGGAAGAGGCGGTTGACGCAGGAGCCGTACGCGACGGCCGGCGGGAGCATCATGTCGAGCAGCAGCTCGGGGTCGGCGCCACCGGCGCGCTCGGCCACCGAGCGGAAGAAGTCCCGCTGCTGCTCGTTGCCGAGAAGGTGGACGAAGACGCCGGGGGTGGGCGTCAGCGCGGCCACGGCGTCCGCGTTCTTCGCGAACTCGGCTTCGTCGGTGGTGTCGAGGACGAGGAGGTGCACCTCGACCCCGAAGGTCGCGACGGCGTAGGCCGCCTCCTCGGCGAGGTCCACGATGGTACCGGGGCAGGAACGCATGGTGGGCAGGGCGAGGCAGACTCGTTGCATCTGTGGAACTCTCCGTCTGATCGTCAGCTTCGGTGCAGTGGCGGTCGGTCGGGTACGGGACGGCGTGCGGTCGGTGTACGCCGATGCCAGGACGGCGTCCCGGGCGGACCTCCACGCCGGCGTCCCCCGCCGCGCATGCGGCCTCCCTGCCGGTGGCCCTGCTCCACCAAGGTGGACTAGACCAACTTCGGTGTCAACGGAGTGCTTTCCGTGAGCGGGCGGCGACAGGCGGACACTGCCCGAACGGGCAGCCGCCCTGCCCCCGTCCGCCCTGCCCCGGCCGCCCCGGTGGACGGGGTGCGGCGACGGCGTGCGGGAACGGCGTGCGGGAACGGCGCTGCCCCCGGCGCCTGGACGGCGCCGGGGGCAGCGGGTGGGGCGGGGACGGTCAGATGCCCGCCACGGCCACGGTGTTGACCTGGGCGATCGGGCCGGCCGCGCCGGGGGACTGGGTGTCCATCCAGCCCGACCAGGCACCGGCGGCGTAGTCGCCGTTGGCGTTGAGGATCCGGCCGCCGCCGACGCCGAACAGGCGCAGGCTGTTGCCGGTGTAGGTGACCGAGAGCTTGGTCAGCGGCGTGGTCTGGCCGGTGATGGCGGAGATGTCGCCCCAGCCGTACCAGCTGCCGGCCGCGTAGTCGGCGGTGGCCTGCTTGACCTTGCCGTCCACCAGCACCAGCAGCTGCTGCTTCGAGCCGACGGCCACGGTGGCCAGACCGGTGATCGTGCCGCTCAGCGGGCCGACCGCGGAGGTGATGTCGCCGTAGGCCCAGACGCCGCGGTTGTAGTCGGCGTCGGCGACGTGGATCCGGCCGTCGGTCCCGACACCGTTGATGTGCATCACGTTGCCGTTGGCGGACGCGGCGATCCGGTTCAGCGCGCCGGTGGGCAGGTTGAGTACGCCGGAGATGTCGCCCCACTGGTTCCAGCGGCCCGCCGCGTAGTCGGCGGTCGCCTCCAGCAGGCGGCCGCCTGCGACCACGACCACGTGCATCGTGCTGCCGGTGGCCGCGACCGTCACCTCGGTCACGGACGAGGTGAGCGGACCGGCCAGACCGGCGACCTGGAGGTCGTACCAGGGGCTCCACTCACCGGTGTTGAGGTTGCGGTCGGCGGTGTGGACGTGCCCGTTGGCGACCGTCACCGCGTGCAGCTGGCTGCCCATGTAGAGCAGGGAGAAGCTCTGGTTGGGGTCGGCCGCGCCACTGACGGTCGGGATCGCGTGGTACTTCTCCCAGACGCCGCGGGTGTAGTTGGCGCCCGCGTTGACCGGGCCGTTGGCGGTCTGCGCCAGCAGCTGGACGCGCTCACCGCCGGCGAGCACGTCGGTCGGGGCGGGGACCAGGTCGACGTCGTCGGCCGAGACGTAGGCGAGCCGGTGGTTGTACCGGATCGGGTAGTAGCGGACGGCGCTGCCGGTGACCCAGGTGCGGTCGTTCGCCGCAGTGCCATTGATGGTCGGGTTGTAGTAGAAGTCGCCGGATACCGGGGTGGTGGAGGCCGGGACGTACCGCTGGCCGGCGGGCAGAGTGTAGTCCAGCGCGACGATGTTGGGGTCCGGCGCCGGGACGCCCGCAGCCGAGAAGGCGGCGTACTCCGGGTAGGAGCGGCCGTAGACCGCGACACTGCTCAGGCCCGCCTTGGGGGTCAGCACGTACTGGCCGGGGCGGTTGTCGGCGACGGCGCTGGAGCCGTCGTTCCAGAACCAGGCCTTCCGGCCGTTGTACCAGATCGCCGTCCACTGCCCCTGGAGGTCGGCGACCACGTAGCTGCCGCCCGCCACCGCCTTGTCGGTCCAGTCCGAGGCGTTCTGGGTGCCGGTGCCGATCAGCGGGCCGCCGGGGGAGCTGTACAGGTAGACGAAGTTCGCCGGCTGGGCCGGGGCGTTGTTGACCACCGGCCGGTAGGCGTTGGAGAACGGCGGGTTGATGGTGATCCGGCCGCCGATCACATAGGCCTGGTCCGGCGCGGCGCGGCCGCCGACCAGGTCCATGTAGTGGTTCCAGTCCCAGAACGTGCCCGGGTCCCAGTGCATGCCGTTCACGGAGCTCTGGATCGGCCCCGGGACCTCGTCGTGGCCGATGATGTGCTCACGGTCCAGCGGGACGCCGAACCGGTCGGCCAGGTAGCGGGTCAGGGTCGCGGAGGACTGGTACAGCTGCTCCGAGTACCAACTGGCCCCGTTCAGCGCGAAGCCCTCGTGCTCGATGCCCACGCTGTGCATGTTGAGGGTCTTGTTGCCGGCGTGCCAGGCGACGTTCTTGTTCGCCACCATCTGGGTGACGAGTCCGTCGCTGGAGCGCAGCAGGTAGTGCGCGCTCGCCAGGGTGGCCGGGTTCTGGAACGTCGCCAGCGAGCCCGCGTAGCCGCCCTCGGTGTCGTGGATGACGATGTAGTCGATCTCCGCGCCGCCGCGGTTGGCGATCGAGTAGTTGCCGAAGTTGGTGACGTCGGCGCTGTTCTGCGCGTAGGCGGCCGGCCGGAAGTCGCAGCTCAGGTTGGACGGGCACTCGATCGGGTCGGCGGCCGTGGCCGAGGGCGCGGCCGGGGGCGCGGCCGGAGCGGCGAGCGAGCCGCTCGGGGCCTCCTGGGCCGGGGACTGCTGCCCGGGCACCCCCGTTCCCCGGTCGGCCGCCGGGCTGTGCGCGGCGGCCGTCGGGTCGGGGGCGAGCGTCAGCCGCTGGCCGTCGGTGGTGGTCCGGGTCGCGCCGACACCGAGGGTGCCGAACACCCGGTCCGCGAACTCCCGGCCCTCGGTGGAGCCCTGCTCCGCCGAACCGCCGTTGCTGAAGCCGACCACCGCTCCGTACCAGGCGGCCGGGTCCCCGGACTGCGGGGCCTTCGCCCGGCGCTGCTGCTCGGCGAGGAGCGCGGCGCCACCGCGGATGCTCTGCAGGGTGCTCTCGCGGAGCTCCGCCGCGGGCCGGCCGATCAGCCCGGCCGCGGCGTCCAGGGTGTGCAGCGCGGGGCTGTCGACCGGCGGCGCCGGGGCGGGGACCGCCCGGGCCGCGGCCGACGGGGTGCCTTCGCCGCGCTGGTCGACCTCGGGCTCGGCGGCGGCCTGGGCCGCCGCGACCGCCGCCAGGTCGACCTGGGTGAGGCCCATGACGTTGTAGTTGCCGGTGGTGCTCGGGCGGCCCTGGTGCGACTCCCAGCGGGTCTGCTGGTAGGACACGGCCAGGAGGATGCTCTCGGGCACCTTGAATTCCTTGGCCGCGGCGGCGAACTGGGCCTGCAGCCCGGACGCCGGTGCGGCCGGCGCCGCCGGTGCCGCCGTGGCGTGCGTGGCGCCGCTCACCGCCGTGCTGAGCGCGGCGGCCGCGGCCACCGCGGCGACGGCCGCGCGGAGCGGCGTACGCGCCCTCGCTATGCGGGATCGTTCGGTCAACGGTCTCTCCCCCAACTTCACTGTTCGACCGGATCGGATCGGATCGATGGTGAACGTATCAGCGGGGACCGACAGGGAGGCACGCGGGGCGGGCGGTGGGGCCTCCGTGTTCACCCGGTTCCCCGAGCGGCCCGGCCCGGCGCCCGGGGCGGAGGACGCCGACCGTTGGATCGGGGGAGTGACGGGGCGTCAGCGGCGTGCCGCCGGTTGGCTCTGCGTTCCCGGTGCGGACCGGACCTGCCGGAGCCCGCCCGGACCTCCCGGACCGCCCGGACCCGACAGCCGACCGCCGCGACCGGTGACGGCCGCGGCGGCGGGGTGAAACGAATATCGGGGTCCGGTCCGGCCGGCCCGACGCGTCCGGTGTCAGACCTCCAGGTCGTACGCCACCGTGACCGGCGCGTGGTCGCTCCACCGCTCGGCATGGGTCTCGGCCCGCTCGACCCGGGCGTCGGTCGCACGGTCGGCCAGGCCGGGGGTGGCGACCTGGAGGTCGATCCGCCACCCCGAGTCGTTGTCGAAGGCGCGGCCCCGGTAGGACCACCAGGAGTAGGGGCCGGTGCGGTCGGGGTGCAGGCGGCGGACGACGTCGACGTAGCCGGCCTCGTCGTAGACCTGGGAGAGCCAGGCGCGCTCCTCGGGGAGGAAGCCGGCGGCCTTCTGGTTGGCCTTCCAGTTCTTGAGGTCCTCGGGTCGGTGGGCGATGTTCCAGTCGCCGCAGACCACGACCTCACGGCCTTCGGCGGCGGCGCGGGTGCGGAGCTTCCCCAGGTGGACGAGGAACTCCGCCATGAAGCGTTCCTTCTCGTCCTGGCGCTCGGTGCCGACTTCCCCGGAAGGGAGGTAGAGGCTGGCCACGGTCAGGCCCGGCAGATCGATTTCGACATACCTGCCCGAATTGTCGAATTCCGCCGATTCGAAGCCGACGGTCGTCCGGCTCGGCTCCTGGCGGGAGAGGACGGCGACGCCGGCCCGGCCCTTGGTGGCGGCCGGGGCCCACACCGTGTGCCAGCCGTCCAGGTCGCGCAGTTCCACGGGGAGCTGCTCGGGCTCGGAGCGCACCTCCTGCAGGCAGACCACGTCCGCCTCGGTGGAGGCGAGCCACTCGATGAAGCCCTTCTTGGCCGCTGCCCGGATTCCGTTCACATTCACACTCGTCACCACGATCACCCGGGCAGCCTACCGACCGGCACGGACAGGGGCGGGATGCGACGCGTCCGCTTGGGTGGTTGGCGTGAACGCACCATGAAACTGTGAGGTGGTCGTGCCGGGGGCCGCCATTGGTCTTGACCATCTCCCGATACAGCCCCTAGGGTCACTTACTGCAAAGACCTTTAATAAAGAAGGACGGAAAAAGCCCGCTCTCCCACCTGCCGCAACAGCGGGCAGCGGGCCGGAACCGACCTCTTTCGGGCACAGCGGAAGAAAACCGGGTGGAGGACATGGTGGGAACGACAGGGCAGCTCTCGGCGGTTCCGGAGCCGAAGTACTGGCACCTGCGCACGGTGCTGCTCCGCGCCATCGACACGGAGTTCTCCACCGGCCAGATCCTCCCCAACGAGCGCGAGCTCTCCGCCCGCTTCGGCGTCGCCCGCGCCACGCTGCGGCAGGCCCTCGACCAGCTGGAGCTGGAGGGCCGACTGGTCCGCCGGCGCGGCATCGGCACCCTGATCGCCGCCCCCCGGGTCGGCGTCCCCGTGAACCGGCAGGAGGAGGGCTGGCCCGGCGCCGCCCGCAGCCAGGCCTGGCGCGCGGTGGACTGCACCACCGCCCCGGCCGCCCGCCGACTGGCCGCGGCGCTCGGCGTCCCCGAGGGCGCGCCCGTGCACACCGTCCGCCGGGTCCGCCTGGTGCAGGGCCGGACGGTGGCCTCCGAGTCGCTGCACGTGCCGGCCGCCGTGCTGCCGCACCTGCCCGGCTTCCGCGCCGAGAGCGACCGCGCCCGCTCGGTGCTGCGCCAGCTGGAGCGCCTGGAGGTCGACGGCGAGTCCCGCTCGGTCGAGCTGGGTGTCGCCGAGGCCGAGGAGGCCGCCCTGCTGGAGCGTCCGCCCGGCTCGCCGGTCCTGGTGATGACCACCCAGTACGCCGCCGCCGGCCGCCTGGTCGCCCTCGCCGTCGCCACCTACCGCGCGGACACCTGCAAGCTCACCTTCGGCGAGACCGGCCTCGTCGAGGTCACCCCCGTCGGCGCCACCCCCACCCCCGTGGGTGCCGCCGCCTCCTGAACCACTCCCGAAAACCCTCAGGCCCAGGCCCGAACGCCCCACAGGCGTCCGGGCCTGGGCCGTTTCCGCGCGCCCGGGGGGAGGGGCGGATCACGGGCCCACCGGCACCGGGACCGCCGCCTACGACCCGCGCCACCGGCTCACCTCCACCACCGCCGGCCGGGGTGACCCGCACCTCGATGTTCGACGACGGGTCGAACGAGAAGAACTACCCTCTGCGGTGGGACCGGAGGGGCGATCGGACCCGGTCGCACGATCATGGAGGAAACCTTGACCGTTGAGTCGCTCGCCGCTGCCTGCGAGCAGACCGCGGCCGATCTCGCCGACCTCGGCGACCACTTCGTCGAGCGCGTCCTGGTCGACAGCTCCAGGACCGGGAGGCTGATCGGTCGATGGAAGGCGTGACCACGGCGGCAATCGTGGCCCTCTGGGCGGTCGGTGAGATGCCGATCGACTGCGGGCTGTTCCGGGCGGACGGCACCGGCCGGGGGGCGGACTGCGACGACGCGGATCTGACCGGCTTCACCCTGGGGGAGCCGCTCGACCTGGACGCCCTGATGGCGGAGGACCCGGAGTGGACCGCCTGCGCCTACGTCTTCGCCGAGGTCTCGCTGCCGGACGGTTCCGGACGGCTGGTCAGCGGCGGAGGATCGCACGGGTCGGACGGCTTCTTCGCGCGGATCGACTGCGACGGCAACCTCGTCTGGCTCGTGCACCTGTTCTGCAACGAGCTGGTCGCCATCGCCGTCGACTGGCCGCTGGCGACCTTCACCAACAACTGCGACAACAGCCTGACCGTCGACCTCGGCGATCCCGACTTCGGCCCCGGCCGATGACGGAGGCCGGTGCGTTCTGCCGGATCTTCGTCGACGGCGGCCTCCGGGCGACCCGGGTGGTGCTGGAGGCCGCCGTCGGCGGGCGGTTCGTGGACGGGGAATGGGTGTCGGCGGAGGCCGTGGTCGAGGTCCGTCGCAACGAGGACGCGGTGGCGGGCGCGGCGGACTTCCTGTGCTGGCCGGTCACCGTGGAGGTCGACCTCCCGCCCGGGTCGGTCCCGGGTGGGGCGGTCGCGCTCGTCACCCGGATGCTCCTCGCCCTCCACGGCGCCGGCCGGCCCGCCGTCGCCGCCTGCGACTTCGAGGACGAGCTGCCGTGGCGGGGCGGGATCGGCCGGTACGGGCCCGGCGCGGTCAGGGGCGGGCCGGAGTCGGCTCGCCCGTCGGGGGGTTGACGGCGAAGAGCTGCTCCTCGACCTGGTCGAGGGCGACCCGGAGGGCGCCCATGGCGACCACCTCGGAGCCGAGGGCGGCGAGGGCGACCTCGGGGGCGCGGAGGGTGAAGCGGGCGAGGCGTTCGCGCAGCGGGTCGAGCACGCCGTCCAGGCCCGCGGCCCAGCCGCCGACGACCACCAGCTGCGGGTCGATGGCCAGGACGAGCGCGGCGACGCTCTGGACCAGGCGGGTCAGGAACCGGTCGGTGGCGACCTGCGCCACCTCGTCGCCCTCGCGGGCGAGCTTCAGCACCCGCGCCACCGCCGCCTCGTCCAGCGGGTTGAGCGGCTTGCCGGTGGTGGAGAGCAGCCGCTCCGGCGTCACCTCCTGGCCGAGCAGGTGCAGGGCGCCGATCTCGCCGGCCGCGCCGCCGAAGCCCCGGTGCAGGCGGCCGTTGATGAGCGAGCCGGCGCCCGGGCTGAGGCCGGCCATCACGAACACCACGTCGTCGGCGCCGACCGCCGCGCCCTGCCAGTGCTCGGCGATCGCGGCGAGGTTGGCGTCGTTCTCGATCATCACCGGGCAGCGGAACGAGCGGCGCAGCCGGGCGCCCAGGTCCAGGCCGGTCCAGCCGGCCATCGCGGTGCCCAACTGCACCGTGCCGTCCCGGTCGACGATGCCCGGGGTGCCGACGCCGACCGCCCACAGGTTGTCCCGGGAGACGCCCGCCTTGCGCAGCACCTCGGCGACCACCGACCGGACGGCGGTGAGCCGTTCCTCGGCGTCCAGGGTCTCCTCGACGGGTCTGAAGTGGCTGCCCACCACCACGCCGGCCAGGTCGGCGAGGATGATCCGGATGTCGTGGACGCCGATCTCGATGCCGAGGATGTGTCCGGCCTCGGCCCGGAACCGGAACCAGCGGGCCGGCCGTCCGCGCCGACCGGCGGCGGGCTGGCCGTCCGGTTGCGGCGGCTGCTCGACCTCGGCGACCAGCCCGGTCTCCACCAGCCCCTCGATCACGCCCTCGACGGTCGGGCGGGAGAGCCCGGTGTCGCCGACCAACTGGGTCAGGGTCACCGCGTGGCCCTCGCGCAGTGCCCGGAGGGTCACCGCGGCGTTGATCCGCCGCAGTAGTGAGGAGTCGCCACCGGTGAGTCGATCCGCCAAGACGCTGCCCTTCGCCGTTCCGCGCGACTGCCCTGGCGCGCGTGCCGTGGACGCGGGCACGGCCGGCCGGGGCCACCGGGCTGTGGTGCCGGAGGCCGCCCCCGGAGGGCCCGCGGGTGTCCGCCGCCCGGCGGACCGGCACGGCGGCGCTGCGGCGCCTGCGCCGGGCCGGACGGCCTGTGCCGGATGCTACCGGGGCCCGGGCCCGAGCGGCGAGCATCTTCCCAGCTCATCCAGGCTTCGGTATCGAAATGGTACGCACTGGGTGGCGGTGCGTGATCCGGGCCCGGCCGGGCCCTCGCCGGGGCCGGTCCGACGCGGTGCGGGGGCGGCTCGGGGACGGCTCAGGCACGGTGCGGGGGCGGTGCGGGCACGGTGCGGGGGCGGCGAGGGCGCGGTGCGGGCGCGGCGCGGCCCACGACCCGACCCGGGCCGGAGGGCCGCAGGGCCTCAGCGCAGGCCGCCGGTCGCCCCGAGGTTCTGCCCGGACACCCATCGCGCGTCCGGACCGACCAGGAACGCGACCACGTCCGCGACGTCCGCCGGCTGCCCGAGCCGTCGCAGCGGGGTCAGCCCGGCCACCGTCTCCAGGGCGTGCGGGGGATTGACGGACCGCAGCATCTCGGTCTCGGTCGGCCCGGGGGAGACGGTGTTGGCGGTGATCCCGCGCGGCCCCAGCTCCACCGCGGCGGCCTCGGTCAGCTGCTCCAGCGCCCCCTTGCCGGCCAGGTAGGCGGCGAGCCCCGGCATCGGGCGGCGGGTGTTGAGGGAGGAGATGTTGACGATCCGGCCGCCGTCGCGCATCCGCCGCGCCGCGTACCGGAGGGTCAGGAACACCGCGCGGGCGTTGACGGCCATGGTGGAGTCGAAGTCCGCCGGGTCGGTCTCGGCGAGCGGGGCCCGGGTGACGGCGCGGGCGGCGTTGTTGACGAGGATGTCCAGCCCGCCGAGCTCCTCCTCGGCGGCGGCCATCAGCTGCTCCGGGCCCTCCGGCGTGCCGAGGTCGGCCCGGACGGCGTACACCCGCCCGGCCCCGGTGGCCCTGTTGGCCCCGGCGGCGGCGTTCGCGGCCACCGCGCGGACCACCTCGGCCGCCGCCGCGTCGTCGTGCGCGTACCCGAACACCACGTCCGCGCCGTCCGCGGCGAGCCGCTCCACCACGGCCCGCCCGATCCCGCGGGAGCCGCCCGTGACGACCGCCGCGCGGCCCGCCAGCACCTTGTCCGACACCGTGACCCCCGCTCCCGGCCGGCCGCACACCGGCTCCGGGGAGAACCTACCCGCCCGGCGCGCCGTCCCGGGGGCGGGATTCGGCCGAGTCGGGCCGGGGTCAACACGGCGGTGGGGCGGGTCGGTTCGCGCTCCGGCCGGGCTCGGCCCGCGACGGTGAGGAGCACCTGCTCAGGGCCCGTATGCTGCTCGGCATGCTGAGCGACACACACCCGGCCGGTCCGGGCGCGGCCTTGCGGTCGGACGAGGACTTCGTACGCGCGCAGACCGGTCTCGCCCCGGTGCCGTTCGTGCCGGAGGTGCGCCTGCACATGGCCGAGGACGCCATCGCCCTGTGGGAGACCACCGAGACGGCGCGCGGCGAGCGCGGCCTGCCGCCGCCGTTCTGGGCCTTCGCCTGGGCGGGCGGCGTCGGGGTGGCCCGGTACGTGCTGGACCACCCGGAGCTGGTGGCCGGACGGTCGGTGCTGGATCTCGCGGCCGGCTCCGGCCTGGTGGGCATCGCGGCGGCGCTGCGCGGCGCCCGGTCGGTGCGGGCGGCCGAGATCGACGCCTACGCGGTCGCGGCGATCGGCGTCAACGCGGCGGCGAACGGCGTCCGGGTGGACGCCGCGGTCGAGGACCTGCTGGACGGCGACGGCGGGCCGGCCGAGGTGGTGCTGGCCGGGGACGTCTTCTACGAGCGGGCGATGGCGGCCCGCTTCCTGCCGTTCCTGCTCCGCGCCCGGGCGCGCGGCGCGGTGGTGATCGTCGGCGACCCCGGCCGTGCCTACCTGCCGCGCGAACGGTTCGCCGCGCTGGCGGCGTTCGAGGTGCCGGTGGTGGCGGACCTGGAGGACACGGCGCTGAAGACCACCACGGTGTGGGAGCTGGCGGGCGACTGAACCGGGCGGCGCGCGGCGGCCGGCCCGTCCGACCCGGCCGGCCCGCACGCCGGCCGACCCCTCCGGCCCGTCCGGCGTGCGGAATTCGCGGTGGGACGGCGGCCGGTCCTGGTAGACAGTCGCCCGTGATCGACTTCATTCTGCGCACCGCCGGCCCCGAGGAGGTCCCGGCCGTGCTCGCGCTGTGGGCCCGCGCCGCCAAGGGCACCAGCATCACCGACGACGCCGACGGGGTGGCGGCCCTGCTCGCCCGCGATCCGGACTGCCTGCTGGTGGCCGTCCGGGCGGACGAGCCGGCCGTGCTGCTCGGCACCGTGATCGCCGGCTGGGACGGCTGGCGCTGCCACCTCTACCGCCTCGCCGTCGACCCGGAGCACCGGCGGCGCGGCATCGGCGCGGCACTGCTGGCCGCCGCCGAGGAGCGCTTCGCGGCCCTGGGCGGGCGGCGGGCGGACGCCATGGTGCTGGACGGCAACGCCCTCGGCCACCGCACCTGGCGGGGCGCCGGGTACGGGCCGCAGCCGCAGTGGACGCGCTGGGTCAAGCCGCTGGCGGACGACTGACCATCCCGGGGGCACCGACCCCTCCCGGGGCACCTACTCCTCCCGGGGCACCGATTCCCCCGAGGGCACTGCCCCTTCCGCGTGACTGGCCCGTCCGGGTGGGGGCGGATCGGGTCGAGGTGGTGTCGGCGGCCGGGGGAGGGCGCGGACGGGAGGCTGGTCGCTCCGAGCGGGTCGGCAGTCGGGAGGGCGAGTGGACGTTCGCGGTGGTTCCGGGCAGGCCGGGGGAACGGACCCGGGGGTTCTCGGCACCGCGCTCGGCGTGGTCCTGGCGTTCTCGCTCGCCGAGGGCTCCTGGCAGTGGTTCTCCACCTACCTGGGGCTGACGCTGCTCGCGGTCGTCCTCGCCTTCGGCCGCGTTCCGGTCCTGGCGCCGGGTCGTGAACCCGGCCGTGTGTCGGTGTACGCCTGGAGCCTGACGGCGTACGCGCTGGTGGTCGGCCTGTGCGTGGCGCTCGCGCTGGCACCGGCGTTGCAGCGCTGGGACCGGCTGTTCCCGATGCCGGGCACCCGGGAGGGCTGCGTGCAGGCGGGCCGGTACGAGAGCCTGCACGCCCAGGCCGCCCTGGGCGACCTCGCCGGTCTGGATCCCGGGGCGCTCGCGTACGCGCAGGAGCAGCAGAGCCGGGCCGCCGTCGACGACTGCCTGTCGGCGACGACGACCCGGTGGCTGCCCGTGTACGCGCTGGGCACGGCGGTGCTGGTGACCGGCGGCGCGTGGGTGTGGGGGCGGGGCCGGCCGCGGCCGGAGCGGCTCCGCCCGACGGGGAGTCAGTAGTCCTGACCCTCCGGGGGACCGGGCAGCTCGGTGCTCAGCCGCAGAACTCGGCCTCCGCCAGCGGTCGTTGGCCGTCGACCCAGTCGGCGTTGGTGTTGAACGCCGCCGCGTGCCGTCCGTCGCGGGTGGTCAGCGCCACCGTGGAGGAGCCGTGGATGGTGCCCTCGTGGCCCCAGACGGTGACGCCGCAGCTGAGTCGCACGGAGCCGATGCCGAGTCCGGGGCCGCCGGTGGCGGGGACCATCTCGTCCAGCTCGGCCGGAGGCAGCAGTCGACCACGCATCAGGGCGGAGTAGAAGCGGGTCAGGTCGCCGGTCGTGGAGATCATCTCCCCGGCCGCCCCGCCCCAGGACGGGTTGAGTTCGGTGGTCTCCAGCGGTGTGCCGGAGCCCCCGAAGAGGGTGGAGTAGCCGAGCGCGTGCGGCCGTGGCAGGCCGACGGCGGTGCCGGGCAGGCTGGTCGCGGCGAGGCCGAGCGGCCGGAGGATCCGTTGTTCGATCTCCTGGCCGTACGGGTGGCCGGTCACCCGACCGATGATCATCCCGGCCAGGACGTAGTTGGTGTTGGAGTACGAGCGCGACGTCCCCGGCGGGAACAGCGGCGGATGGGCGAGCGCGGTGCGCACCAGGTCCTCGGGGCGGTAGGTGTCGTAGCGGTGGACCAGGAAGTCCGGGGTGGCCAGCCGCTGGATCATGGTCGGATCCTCGTCGAAGGAGAACAGCCCGCTGGTGTGGCCGAGCAGCTGCCTGATCGTGATCGCCGACCCGTCGTTGCCGTTGCCCCGTACCACGCCGGGCAGCCACTTCTCCACCGGGTCGTCCAGGCCGAGCCGGCCCTCGGACCGGAGCTGGAGCACCACGGTCGCCGTGAAGGTCTTCGTCAGGCTTCCTGCCCGGAACCGTTCCCGGGGCGACCGGGGCTGCCCGGTCGCGGTGTCGGCGACCCCGACGGCGGCCGACCAGCTGCCGTTCCCCTCCTGGACGCCGACGATCGTTCCCGGCAGGCCCTGGGCCCGGACCAGGTCCGCCATCGCGGCCCGGGTCGCGGCGTGCCCGCCGTGGCCGTTCGCTCCGCTGCGGGAGTCCGCCGCCGCCGCCGTTCCCATCGCCACCGTGCCGACCGTCACCGTGCCCACGGTGACCGCGCCCACCATCGCCGCGGCCACCGCCGCCGGGCCGAACCTGCGCCGAAGCGCCCCTTGCCGAGCCATGCCGACCTCCGAGGTCCGTATCGCCCGCCCCCCGCTGCCCGGACCAACGTCCCGGCCACCGCGCACGGTTCCGGCCCGAACGGGGGAGGGCGGGCCGCGCGGCCGCCGGATGGGCGCGGACGACTGGCGTGGCCCCCGGGCGCATGGTGCGCTGGCATCGCATGTATGCGAACCAATCTGCTCCCGCCACCCCCACCCCCCCGGAAGTGAGCCCCTTCGCCATGACCGTTCCGACCGGCCCCACCGGCCCGACCGAACCCGCCGGCCCGACCGAACCCGCCGAACTGCTCGCGCGGATCCCCGACTTCGAGCAGGCCCTCGCCTACTACCGCCGCCACCTGGCCCCGGCCACGGCCATCGACCTGTCCGTCGCGGAGAACGTCCTCGTCTACGAGGACTCGATGCAGAAGATGGTGTTCGACCACACCGCCCTGCTGCCGGAGACCTACATCCACTACATGTCCGCGTACGGCGGCCCGGACCTGCGGAACGAGGTCGCGGCACTGTTGAGCAAGGCCTTCGAGGTCCAGGTCGAGGCGGGCGACGTCTTCGGCACCGGCGGCGTCGGTTCGGCGCTGGAGTGTCTGGCGTTCGCGCTCCAGGACCCGCCGAAGCCGGGGGAGAGCGGCCCGCCGCCGCTGGTGGAGGGGGACGCCGTGCTGCTGCCGGCGCCGTACTGGCAGGGGTTCAACTGGTCGTTCGAGCAGCGGCCGAAGCTGAAGTGCGTGCCGGTGAAGCTGCCGACGGAGGGGCCGGAGCGGTTCCGGCTGACCCTGGACGCGATCAAGGAGGAGTACTTCACGTACCACCGCCTCTTCGACGCGTTCCCCCGCCTGCTGGTGCTGACCAACCCGCACAACCCGCTCGGCGTCAACTACGGGAAGCGGCTGCTGGAGGAGATCTACGCCTGGGTGATCGACGAGACCGACATGCACATCGTCTCCGACGAGATTTATGCCCATTCGCAGGTCGACGGTGTGCGGGTGCCGTTCACCAACGCGTTCGCCCTGGACGCGTACCGGCGGGCGCCGGAGCGGATCCACGTGGTGTGGGGGTTCGCCAAGGACTTCGGGCTGTCGGGCTTCCGGACCGGGTTCGTGGTGTCGAAGTACGGTCCCGTGCAGCGGGCGATGCTCGGCACGGCGGGCATCGAGGAGAAGAAGCACCCGATGTCGTGGTTCACCCCGGTCGATTCGCTGAAGCAGTACGTGCTCGGCGCGCTCCTGGAGACCACGGTCAACGGGACCGGTTCGGAGCTGTACACCGACTACGCGATGCGGCGCTACCGGGAGTTGCTGAGCGCGAGCTTCGAACGGGTGAAGGACCGACTGGTCGCCCGGGGCATCGAGTTCGTCCACACCGAGGGCGACAACCCGGCCCAGTTCTTCTGGCTGGACCTCACCGCGTACCTGGGCAAGGTCCCGCCCAACGGCCCGCACGGCGTCACCCCGCTGCCGTTCACGGAGAACAGCGGGGTGAACTCGGAGGAGCTGAAGCTGTTCAACTACCTTGCCAGTAGCCCCACCGAAGTCACCCTCCTCCCCGGCGAGACCATGCACAGCCCCGCCCCCGGCTACTTCCGCCTGTGCTTCACCGCCTACCAGCCGGAGGTCGTCTGCGAGGCGATCGACCGCGTCGCCGACGCCCTGGCGGCGTTGGGGACCGCGGAGTAGCGAAGGAAGTCCGACCCCGGTGCTCAGGCCCGGTCGAGCCGACGGGTGATCCGGCCGAGGAGGTCCTGCAGGGGTTCGCCGACGTCCCGCCCGAACTCGGTGAGCCCGTAGGTGACCTGGGGCGGCGTCGTCGGCTCGACCACCCGCCACACCAGGCCGTCCTGGACCAGCGCCCGCAGGGTCTGGGCGAGCATCTTCTCGCTGATGCCCCGGATGCTGTCGCGCAGTTCGAAGAACCGCAGGTCGTTGCTCTGCAGGGCGATCAGTACCCAGACGCCCCACCGGCTGGTCACATGGTCGACCGTGTCGCGCGCCGCGCAGTCGGTGTGAAACACCTCATACCGCTTGCCGGCCGCACCGCTTTCCAGCTGGACACCTTCCGTCATGTCCGGAGCTTACCCCGGGGTATGTCCTTACGAACGGTAAGTCAGCAGCTCTAGCGTCGGCAGTCCCAACGGGGCAACGAACGAGGAGCTGACCATGATCGTGGTGACCGGGGCCACCGGAAACATCGGCAGGCCGCTGACGCGGGCGCTGGCGGAGGCGGGCGAGCGGGTGACGGCGGTGTCGCGGCGCCCGGGGCCGGTCCCGGCGGGCGTCCGCCGGCTGACGGTCGATCTGGCCGACCTGGCCGACCTGGCCGACCCGGCGGACCTGGCCGAACCGGCCGGACCGGCTGACCCGGCCGGACCGGCCGCCCTGGCGGACGTGCTGGAACCGGTGCTGACGGAGGCGAAGGCCCTGTTCCTGCTCCTCTCGGGCGATCTGCACGGCCCCAGCGGTGCGCCGGCCGAGCTCGTCCGCCGGGCCGCGGCGGCCGGGGTCCGGCGGATCGTCCTGCTCTCCACCCAGGGTGTGGTGACCAGGCCGTTCGGTCCGACCCGGATCGCGATGCGCTCGCTGGAGGACCTGGTCCGGGCCTCCGTCCCGGAGTGGGCGATCGTGCGGCCGGGCGGCTTCGCCTCCAACACCCTGTGGTGGGCCGAGTCCATCCGGACCGGGCGGCTGGTCGCGGCCCCGTTCGGTGACGTGGCGACACCGGTCGTCGACCCGGCGGACATCGCCGAGGTCGCGGCCGCCTGCCTGCTGGAGGACCGGCACCTCGGCGGCGCGTACGAGCTGACCGGCCCGGAGGTGATCAGCCCGCGCGGGCAGACGGCGGCACTCTCCGCCGCGCTCGGGGTGCCGCTGCGCTTCCACGAGCTGTCCCGCGAGGAGGCCGCGGCCGCGATGGCCCGGAGCATGCCGGTGGAGCTGGCCGACGACACCCTCGACATCCTCGGCGCGCCGAGCGCGGCGGAACTGCGGATCGGCCCGGGCGTCCGGGAGGTGCTGGGCCGCGACCCGAGGCCCTTCGCCGCCTGGGCCGCGCGCCATGTCGACGCGTTCCGCTGAGCGGGTGCGCGGGCGGGCGGGTGCTCGGGCGCCCGCCCGGCCGTCGGCCGAAGCCCCTTGACCCGTACGGGACGATGGGAGCGTGATCAGCAGGGAACGCGCGATCGAACTCGTCGAGTCCTACCTGGCCGTGATGACGTGGCCAGGGGGCGGCCCGGCGCCCGAGGTGGCCGTCTACGCGGTGGAGGAGCACAGCGTCGGCTGGCTGGCCTTCTGGGACACCGCGGCCTTCCGCCGGACCGGGGACGCGCGGTTCAGCCTCGGGGGCGGCGGCAGTCACGTGCTCGTGGACCGCCACGACGGGAGCCTGCACTTCGTCCCCAACGCTCGCGAGAACGACGAGGGTTGGGAGGACCACTACCTCCTCCAGGCCAAGGGCGTCCGCCGTCCCGACCCGCTGGCCGCCGAGGTCCGCGCCCTCGTCCGCTCCGCCGGGGCCGTCGCCGCGATGGGCCACCTGCGCAAACGCGCCCCCGGACTGAGCCCCCAGCAGGCGAGGGCCTACCTCACCGTCGTGCGCGAGGGCGCCGAACCGCCGGAGGAACTGGCGAGCCTCACCCGCGAGGAGCCGAGGTGGCCGCTGTGGCCCGTCGAGACGCTGGCCGGGCCGGTCGAGCAGTAGCCGCCGGAACCGAATTGGCTGGCCACGGACAGGTCCGGGCTGCGACGATGCGTGGATGATCACTCTCCCCGACGAGCTCGGCCACCTCTCCTACGTCGTCTCCGGCGACGGACCGCCCGTCGTCCTCGTGCACGCCGGCGTCGCCGACCACCGGATGTGGGACGCCGTCGTGCCCGCGCTCGCCGAGCACCACACCGTCGTCCGCTACGACCTGCGGGGCTTCGGCGAGTCCGCGCCCCCGACCGGGCCGTTCAGCGAGACCGACGACCTGCTCCGCCTCCTGGACCACCTCGGCCACGACCGGGTCCGGCTCGTCGGCGCGTCCTGGGGCGGCCGGGTCGCCGTGGAGTTCACGCTCACCCACCCGGACCGCGTCCACTCCCTCGCCCTGCTCGCGGCCCCCTGGCCGGGCTACGACTGGTCCGCCGACATGGTCGCCTACGACGAGGCCGAGACCGCCGCCCTGGAGTCCGGCGACCTCGACGCCGCGGTCCGGGTCAACCTCGACATGTGGCTGCGCGGCCCGGCCCGCGGCTGGGACGAGGTGGCCGCCGGCCTGGCCGACCGCCTCCGCGCCCCGATGCGGACCTCCCTGGTGAACCAGCCCGCCCTGGGCGAGCACTCCCAGGGCCCCTCCAAGCGCGCGGTTTCCGCCGTCGCCGTCCCCACCCTGATCGGCGTCGGCGGCCTGGACGTCCCGGACTTCCGGGCCATCGCCCGCCGCTACGCCACCGAGATCCCGAACGCCACCCTGACCGAGTTCCCCACCGCCGCCCACCTCATCGCCCTGGACGCCCCCGAGGCCCTCACTGCCACCCTGCTGCCCTTCCTGGCCGACTGAGGCCCACAGGTCAGTGCCCGCGCCGACCGGCCCCCGCCCGGCCTTCGGCATCGAGTGTCAGGGGGCCGCGGCGGTGGGCGGGTGGAGCGGCGTCCCCGTGTGGTGCAGGTGCCAGGAGCGGAGGCGTTCCCGGGCGGCGGCGCGGTCGGCGGGGCGGGTTTCGGCGGTGGCGCGTTCGGCGGCGTAGCAGCGCAGCAGGTCGTGCAGGCGGTAGCGGTCCGGGCCGGCGGGGCTGAGCAGGTGGGCGGCGGCGAGGTGTTCGAGCACCGGTCTGGTCGCGGCGGGGGCCGAGCCGGCGAGCGCGGCGGCCGCGGCCGTGCTGATGCAGTTGCCGGGGGCCAGGCCGAGCAGCCGGAAGAGCCGCTGTGCGGTGGGTTGCAGGGCGCGGTAGGAGAGGTCGAAGGCGACCCGGACGGCGGAGGCGGCGTCGCTGTCGATCTGGAGCGCGGTGAGGCGGTCCTCCGCGTCGCGCAGTTCGGCGGTGTGTTCCACCAGGGTGCGGTGCGGCCGTTCCGCGAGGCGGCCCGCGGCGATACCGAGGGCGAGCGGCAGGTGACCGCAGGCGGCGGCGAGTTCGGCGGCGGCGCGGGGTTCGGCGCGGGTGCGCTCGGCGCCGGCGATCCGGGCGACCAGTTCGACGGCCTCGGTCCGGGGCAGGACGTCGAGCACCAGCCGCCGGGCGCCGTCGCAGGCGGTGAGCCCGGTCAGCCCGTCCCGACCGGTCACCAGGGCCAGCGAGCCCGCCGAGCCGGGCAGCAGCGGGCGGACCTGCTCGGCGTTGTGGGCGTTGTCGAGCAGGACCAGCACCCTGCGGTCGGCGAGCAGCGACCGGTACAGTGCGGCGCTCTCGTCGACGGTGCCGGGTACCCGCTCCAGGTCGGTGCCGAGGGCCCGCAGGAAGCGGGCCAGCGCCTCGTGCGGGGTCAGCGGAGGGTCGAGGGCGTACCCGCCCAGGTTGAGGTGGAGCTGGCCGTCGGGGAAGCGCTCGCGGACCCGGTGGGCCCAGTGCACGGCGAGGGCGGTCTTTCCCGTCCCGGCGCCGCCGGTCACCACGCCGATGCCGGCGGCGGCCGGGCCGGCCGGGTCGGTGAGGCCGTCCAGGGCGCTCAGTTCGGCCCTCCGCCCGACGAAGGTGGCCAGTGCGGGCGGCAGTTGGGCCGGCCTGGGCAGGTGCTGACGGGGGCGGGGCGGACGGGGGGCCGGTGCTGCGCCGTGCTGCGTCGGGGCTGCACCGTCCTTCAGCAACTCCTGGTGCAGGACCTGCAGTTCCGGACCGGGATCGAGGCCGAGCTCGTCCGCCAGCCGGTGTGCGAACCGGCGGTGGGCGGCGAGCGCGTCGGCCCGTCGGCCCGCCCGCTGCAGGGCTCGGACGAGCTGCGTCACGAAGCGGTCCCGGAGCGGGTGTTCGGCGACCAGCGCGGTCAGCTCCGGGATGCTCTGGCGGTGCCGGCCGAGGTCGGCCTCCAGGTCCAGGCAGTTCTCCCAGGCGGTGAGCCGCAGTTCGTCCAGCGCCAACGCGCCGGCGGCCAGCAGGCTGCCGGACAGCCCGTCCAGCACCGGTCCGCGCCACAGGCCCAGCGCCGATCGGAACTCCTCGACGGCTGCTGCGGGTTCGCCGCGCTCGGCGAGTCCGCGCGCCACCGACACCCGGTGGGCGAAGGTCAGGGCGTCCACCTGGTGGCCGTTCGGCGCGATCCGGTAGCCGGGGCCGTCGGTGAGCAGCACCGGCGGTCCGTCCTGTGCTGCGGCGAGCTTGCGCCGCAGCAGCCCGGCGAGGTTCCGTACCTGGCGCGGGGCCGTGGCCGGCGGTTCGTCGTCCCAGAGCGCGTCGACCAGGCGGGCCACCGGGACGACGGTCCCGGCGTTCAGCAGCAGGGTGCCGAGCATTCGTTCCTGTTTGGCTCCCTCCGTCCGGGCCCGTCTGCCGTCGTCGGTCCACACTTCCAGTGGCCCCAGGATCTTGAACTCCATGTGTTCCTCCCGTGGTCGGCCGACGTCGGGCCGGTCCGGACGCCTTCGACACTTGTGACCGATTGATGATGGAATCGTGCCAATTCTGTGCATTCGACTGGGAGTCTTCTCCCGTCGGCCCCGTCGGGGCCGGCTCCCCCACGCGAAGGAGCAGTTGGATGAAGCGCATGAAGCAGGCCGCAGCCCTCGCCGTCGCACTCGGCCTGGCACTGGTGCCGCTCTCGGCGAGCGCCGCCCAGGCCGCAGGGCCGGCCACCCACAAGGGCATGACCTGGCAGGTGCTCGCGCAGGGCCCCGAGGGGGCCGTCCAGGTCGGCGGTCCGGCGCACTCGACACCGAGCGACCCGTACAACGGCGACACTCTTCCGTCCGTCTCGCTGCCGGTCCTCTGCATCAACGTGGACGGCAGCCCGGCGCCGGACGGCATCAGCATCGGCTTCTACAACGGCTGGGCCGGCGGTACCGTCGCGCTCAGCCAGCCGGTGAAGGGCTCGCGCCTGAACAGCCAGGCCGCTGCGAACAGCATCTGCCAGGCGTCCTTCGGCATCGGCTGGCGCCAGGCCGAGTTCCACGACGGCCGGTACGGCCCGAACTTGGAGTACACCGGCGGGTGGAGCTTCTGGGCGTACGGCAACATCGCCCCCAACGCCCGCTTCTGGACGGCCATCAACGACCAGCAGGCCAACCCCTGGAACTGACGGCGGCGCGGTGGTGACGGCCGGGCGGGCGGTGAGCGGTCCGCCCGGCCGTACCGGCTCCGCCTCTGCCGGGGTTCCCCGGCGGCACGGGGGGCGTAGCCGGGGTTTCGTCGGTCGGCGGGGGCTCCGGGGCGGGGGACGGGTGGCACGGGGCGGGACCTCCTCTGCCGGGAAGGTGTCGTGGGCGCGGGGGCGGACCCACCTGCGGGGCGCGGAACCGGTCTAGACCTTCCCATCCGGCGGCGACCGGTGACATCCCAGGTTTGCAGGAGGCGCGGCGACGTCCTCCCTGTGGTAGGGGCGAGCCGTTGCGGGACGCTCCATGACGGGACCCCGGGTCGGCGACCCGGGGTCCCGTGCTGTCCGGGCTCGTGCCCGGTTCCGGTGCGGGCGGGGCCGGACTGCGGGCGGGACTGGACTGCGGGCGGGGGCTGGACCGCGTACGGGACGGGGGATGCGGTGGCCGGGTCGGGTCGGGCGGGGGCGTCAGGCCGGGGGGAGGCCGAGGCCGGCGGTGTACGGGGCCGCCAGGAGCGCGACGAGTTCGCGGCGGCTCCGTACGCCGGTCTTGGTGAAGGCCGACTGCAGGTGGTCCTGGACGGTGGCCGGGCTCAGGAAGAGCCGGTGGGCTATGTCCCTGGTGCTCAGGCCCCGTACCGCCTGGAGGACCACCTCCTGCTCGCGGGGGGAGAACCGGTGGGCCAGCAGGGACAGCGGGATGACGTCGACCGCGCTCGCGGGTTGGGCCACCAGGGCGACGCTGCCCCGCGGGCACTGGTCGAGCAGCGAGGCGCGGACGGCGATCCACTGCCCGCCGGGGCGGCGCAGCCGGGTCCAGGCGTGGGTGCCCCCGTGCGCGGAGGGCGTGTGGGTGCGGGCCCGCTCGGCGAGGTAGACCAGTGCCGTCGGTACGCCGGCGGGGCGGTACTGCGACTCGGCGAGCTCCTCGAACAGTTGCCGCGCCCCGGAGTCGGCGGAGGTGAGCCGACCGGTGGGGCCGATGACGGCGACCCCCAGCCAGTACGGGCTGTCCTGGGGGTCCGTCCCGACGTCCTGTCCGTCAGGGGTGGCCGCGGTGGGCAGCGCGTAGTCGCGCAGGGCGGTGGCCACGGCCCGGGCGGCCCGTTCGGCCAGCCTCTGCTCGCTCGCGCCGAAGGGGGCCGCGTCGGCCCCGCGCATCAGCGCGGCGGCCCCCCACCGCCCGCCGCCGACATCGAAGTTCATCCGCAGCTCGTCGCCCAGTCCGTACTCGGCGAGCAACTCCCGGTAGCGCACGCTGCGTTCCGGACGTCCACCGGTGGCGCGGTGGACGGTTTCCACGACGCGGCCGGCGGCCCGGATGTCGACGAACCGGGTGGTGTCGTCGGACCACATCTCCAACCGGATGGCGTGCTCGAAGGCGGTCGGCTGCAGCCCCTCGGCAACGGTGGAGGTCAGGAAGCCGGTCACCGGATCGGCCCCGTGCAGGCAGCCCGCTTCGGCTCCGAGAGCGGGCCCGAGGACGGTGAGGAGCTGCCGGAAGAACTGTTCCAGCGGGAGCTTCGCTGCCGCCAGATCGTCGATCTCTCCCGTCATACGGCGTTCCCTGGCGCGGAATGATGTCATCTCCTCACCATAGGGCCGAGGTTGGCGTTCCCCGAACGATCCTGTGAGGTCGGCCGGCTGCCACCGATCGGGAAGGCCCGTCGCGACGGCGCCCGGTGGACACCGGTCCTGATCAAGCGTCAGGTTTTGTTGTCCGCCCGGAAGTTCCCGCGGTCGGGAGACTGTCGGTCCGCCTCCTCGTCCCGGGTGCCGGACCCGTGGCGGTCCTGGGCGGCCATGACCTCGTCGCCGTGCTCGAAGGCCCAGGCGCCGACGGCCTCGATCGGGCCGAGGAAGCTGCGGCCCAGGGCGGTGAGGCGGTACTCGACGCGGGGTGGGGCGCCGGGGAGGGGGTGGCGGTCGACCAGGCCGTTGAACTGGAGGCGGCGCAGGGTCTCGGTGAGCACCTTGGAGCTGATTCCGCCGATCCGCTCGCGCAGTTCGACGGGGCGGCGGGGGCCGTCGCGCAGGGCCCGGAGGACCACGGCGTTCCAGGTGTTGGAGAGCAGGTCGAAGGCGAGGCGGGCGCGGCAGTCGGCGAGGCGGGCATCGATGGGCACGTACCGAATGGTGCCCGACGGGTTCTCTAGCGTCACGGGGGACGGGGAGTCGGAAAGAGGGCTCCCGACGACACGGAGGACGGCGTGATGAGGATCGGCGTGCTGGGCACGGGCAACATGGCGGACGCGCTCGCGACCCACTGGGTGCGGGCCGGGCACGAGGTGACGGTCGGCGGGCGGGACGCGGGGGCCGCGGAGCGTCTCGCCCGGCGGATCGGGGGCGGGGCGCGGGCAGCCGGGCTGCGGGCGGCGGCCGGCGCGGGCGAGGTGGTGCTGGCCGCGCTGCCCTACGGCGCCGGGGCGGAGGTGGTGCGGGAGCTGCGCGCGGAACTGGACGGCACGGTGCTGGTCGACTGCTCCAACCCCGTCGGCCCGGGCTTCCGGCTGCTGACGGACGGCGGGCCGTCGGCGGCGCGGCAGTTGGCCGGGGCGGCGCCGGGGGCCGAGGTGGTCAAGGCGTTCAACCTCTGCCACGAGGACGTGTGGCGGATGCGGCCGCCCGTTTTCGACGGCCGGCCGTTGGCGGTGCCGCTGTGCGGGGACGACGCGGCGGCCCTGGCCCTGGTGTCCGAGCTGGTGCGGGACGCGGGCTGCCGGCCGGTGGCGGCCGGCGGTCTCGACCGGGCGGGCCTGCTGGAGGCGACCGCGGCGCTGTTCATCGGCCTCTGGGTCGGCGAGGGCGCGGACGCGCAGGCGATCGCGCCGCCGCTGTCCCACGCGGCCGGCGAGCCGGCGGCCGGCGGAGTCAGGAGTGCTACCGGGGCTGCGGACGGACGGTGAGGATCTGTTCGGCCTGGCCGACCGGGCCGTCGGCATCGTGCAGCACGCTGCTGGTGAGGCCCTGGCCGGTCGGGCCGAAGCTGGCCGTGGTGTCCAGGCCGGTCCAGGGGCCGCGCGGCTGCCGGAACAGATGGACGGTCAGATCGACGTTGGGGAACATCCACTCGGCCGGGTCCTGCTGCACGGCGATGCCGTTCGCCGTGTCCACCAGCGCGACGAAGGAGGCGAGCGGGCTGCTCGGCTCGCCCGCGACCAGGTCCATCCGCGAGGAGATCCAGGCCGCCGTGCGGCCGCGGCGGGTCGGCGGCACCCGGCGGAGGTCGACCGAGGCGACGTAGCCGCCGTTCCACTCCTGGTCCATCGCCCACGGCGCGAGGTCCTCGGGCGCGGGCAGCGGCTCGATGGGGCTGTCGGCGACGGCCGAGGTGTCCAGGGTGGCCAGCAGCCAGGCCCGGGCCCGGACCACGGCCCGTCCGCCGATCACCACGGTCGCTTCCAGGAGCTCGATGGTCCGCCCGGGACGGACGGACTCCACGGTGATCTCGCACTCGTCGAGCGCGATCCGGCCCAGGATGTCGTAGCCGATCCGCCCGAGCGTCAGCCCGCCGTCGCCCCCGGGCCGCTCCGCCAGCCAGCGGTCGATCGCGTGCACCACCAGCCCGGCCAGCGGACTGAAGTGCTGCTCGTCGGCGCTCCACGCCCCACCCGCGTGCGCGGTGGGCTTGAACGCCCGGGCGCCGGTTCGCTGGTAGTAGCTCTCACGCGCGAGGTCGCTGCTGCTCAAGGGGATCCGCTCCTCGGCCGGGACAGGTGCATCGGTCACGAATCGTAGGCGCCCCGGCGGCCCGGGTCGCCGTGATCTCCCGCACACGTTCGGAGGCGCGGCGGTGTCAGTGGCGCGCTGTTGACCGGGCGCCATGACCGTGCAACACGTGCGGGCCGGTGGAGTTCGGGCCCGGGGAGACGGACGGCGCCGAGGGGCTGTTCGGCCTGCTGCTCGACGGGAGCCCCGAGGCGTACGCGGGCTTCGCCGAGGACCACTACGAGCGCCCGGTGGACCGCGGGGCGGTTGCGGCGGTGCTGGCGGGTGGCCCGCTGACCCGGTGCACGGTCGGGGCGCTGTCCGCCGACGCGGACTTCGGGGCCGTCGTCGCGCGGGCCCGGGCGATGGGCTTCGGGGAGCCGGCCGGGAGCCGGAAATAACATCGAGCGGGAGGAGGGGCCGGTCGTAGGCTGGGGCGCATGGCCTACAGCAAGACCTCCTTCGTCTGCCTGCCCTGCCGGGCCTCCTACAAGCAGGCGTACGGCAGGTCGACCGACGAGCGGCGCTGTCCGCGCTGCGCCGGTGCGCTGATCCACGCGGGCTCCGCCTTCGCGGCGCCGCCGCGTCGGGACACCGCGGCCTGGCGCACCCTCACGCTGCTGCTGAACGCGGGCATCGGCTTCCACAAGAGCTGCTGCGGCGGCCCGGGCTACCGGCCCCGGAGCCGGCACGAGGTGCGCGAGCGCACGCTCTACGCCCGCCGCTCCGGCGAGCCGCTCGCGCGGGCGCTGCTGCACCGGGACGTCCCGTGGGAGCGGACGGCCCGGTGAGCGGCGCGGGAAGTCGGACGGGCCGACTTCCCGCGCGGGGGTGGCGGGTTCAGCTGGCCAGGACCACCGGGCGGTGCGCCGCCGGGGTGAAGCCCTTCACGATGAGGCGGACGGCCAGGGTGACCTCCCAGGCGAAGACCGGGAGCGCGGCCAGCGAGCCGATCGTCGACACCTGCGGGTAGAGGCCGAACAGCACGGCCACCGCCGAGGCGAGGATCAGCGGGCCGCCGATCAGGCCGAGCAGGGCGACGGGGCGGGGCACCAGCCGTGAGCGGTGCATCAGGAACGCCAGGGCGAGCGAGTTGGCGCCCAGGACGACGTTGGGGCCGAGCAGGAACGTCCAGTCGTGGACGGCGACCAGGGCGCGGGCGGCGGTGGCCGCCCCGGCGCCGACGTCCTGCCGCAGGGTGACGACGGCGAGCATGCTGACGATGCCGACCGCGATCACCGCGGCCTCCAGCAGCCGCCCGCAGACGTAGCCGAGCGCCAGCGCCTCCTGGTGCTTCCGCAGCACCGGGTACAGCGCCACCCCGGTGCCGATCACCGCCAGCACCAGCACCACCTCGCACAGCGCCCCCGCCGCGACCCGGCCGTCCGCACCCTGCCCCGCCGCACCGGACCCGGCCACGTACGCGGCGCCGTCCAGCGCGGGCCGGTACAGCAACATCCCGGCGATCGCGGCCACTTCGGTCACGAGGAACAGTACGCCCGTGATGACCGCCGTCTTCCTGTCCCCGGTCGCCTTCACCAGAACCAGCCCCTCTCCGTCGACCCCAGGTGTACGGCGTACACCTGGGGCTCACCGTAGGCGTACGCCGTACACTCGTCAAGCCGACGACGAGAGAGGAACCGGAGATGAGCGAGAGCGAAGGGGTGCGCCGCACCCCGCTGAACCGGGAACGCGTACTGGCCGCCGCCGTGGCGTTCGCCGACCGCGAGGCGGGCGGCACCGACGCCCTGAGCATGCGCAAGCTCGCCCAGGACCTGGGCGTGGTGCCGATGGCGCTCTACAAGCACGTCGCCAACAAGGAGGAACTGCTCGCCGGCATGGTCGACACCGTCGTCGGCGGGATCGACCCGCCCGCAGCCGGCGCCGACTGGAAGGGCGCCGTGCGCGAACGCGTCCTGTCCGCCCGCCGGGCGCTGCGCCGCCACCCCTGGGCGCCGCGCGTGATCGAGTCGCTGCCCGCACCGACACCCGCGGTGCTCGGCCATCTGGACGCGGTGATCGGCCTGTTCCGGGCGGGCGGCCTCTCTGCCGACCTCGCCCACCACGCGATGCACGCCCTGGGCGGCCGCCTGCTGGGCTTCACCCAGGAGCTCTTCGACGCCTCCCCGGAGGCGGCTCCGGACCCCCGCGTCGCGGCCCAACTCGCCGCCCGCTACCCGCACATCGCCGAGGTCGCCGCCACGGCCGCCCATGCGGAGCGCGCGGAGGAGGACGGTACGGCCGTGGGCGGCGGCTGCGACGACCAGTTCGAGTTCGAGTTCGCCCTGGACGTCCTGCTCGACGGCATCGAGCGCCTGCACCTGGCCGGTTGGACCTCGGCGGGGGCCCGCCGTGCCGTACAGTGATGCCACGGCCGTGGCGACGGCCGCGGCTGTGCGTTGTGGCCCGTGCCCATGACGCCTGTGACGGCCGGAAGTTGAGTCATCGCGATCACCCTCGGTCCACCGTGCTCATGAGCATGCGCCGAGGCACGGGCGGCGCATGCGAGAGGGAAGCACGATGCCGCGACAGACGTACGGTGACACTGTTCCTCGACACATCCGGAGAGCAGCCGTCGAGTGTGTTCTGCTGGTGGTCGAACCGTTGCAGGACGTCCTGGAGCAGGCTGCCTTCGCGGACGGCAGTTGGGCGCGCCGGTGCATGTACCGGGCCAATGACGCGATGTACGTCATTGCCGATCTGGTGGGCGTCATCGCGGCCCATCTGGAGTACGAGGGTGCGCGGCCGGAGTCCGTGCAGCGCCTGCTCCGGATCGGCGGCGGGTCGCTGGGTGGCGTTCCGCCCGTCGGGCGGTGGATCACGGACGACGTGCCCGAGCGGATGCCCGAACGGATCCGCCGCCAAGTGTGGGACTCGCTCGCCTTCGTGACGCTGCGCCTCCCCGTACTGGTGCGCAGTGCCGCAGGTGCCGGGGGCAGGCGCTGGCCGGGCCGGTGCCTGCGGCCGGCCATCGAGGCCATGGACGAACTGGACCGCCTCGTCGGCATGTTGGTGGCTCTTCAGGCGAATCCGTCGGGAGGCGGCGTGCGCGCGCGGTATCGGCATGTACTCCAGTGGCGGCCGCGGACGGAAATGCCGTCCGGCCTCGACCACGAGTACCTCCGCGAACTGACCGAGGTCCCGCTCGGCCCCGAGGACAGTCTGTGGTACCTCGGCGCCGGGTTCGGCCGACGGTGGGGCGTGGAGCCGGGGAGGCTCCGGCACATGGTCTTCACGATGCTGACCTTGCTCGACGAGGGTCTGCGCGAGCGGCGCTGGGCGGGCGCGGACGGCAGGCCGCTGCCCGCGGTCCGGAACGCCGCCCTGTCCGGACTCGCCGGGCTGGACCTGGTGCTGGCCGAAGCGGGGGGTGAGCCCCTGTCCTGGCTCACCGGGGACGAGCGGCTCCGGGCGCGTGGCGCGGCCGCGGCGATGATCGCGAGGGCGGGGCGGGGACTGTCCGCCACCGCGGACTCGGGACCCGAACTGTTGCGTCCGTTCCTGCGCGCCACCCCCGCCCGGGGCCACCGGTGAGCGGGCCTGCCGTCGGTGCGCGACTGCTCTGGCTGCTGATCGCCGTCCTCCTCTCCACCGTCGCCGCCCTGCTGGTGTTCATCCTCCGTTCCCGGCTCGGGGCGCGGGCCTCCGAGGCGGTGCTGTGGGCCGGGTCGGCGTTCGGGGGGAGCATGGTGGTGGTGCTCGGGGCGCTGGTGTTCGTGTCCGGGGGGTGAGCGGGGCGGCGGAAGCTGTTGCGGGTGATCGCGATTGCGTCTTGAATGGTCCAGACCACTACGGGGAGGACCACACCTATGACCATTCCTCAGCGCACCGTCGTCCTGGGCACGTTGGGCTTCGGCACGATCGTCGACGAGGAGACCTCGTTCCGGATCCTGGACCGCTTCGTCGAGGGCGGCGGGACCGTTCTCGACACCGCGAACAACTACGCGTTCTGGATCGACGGTGCCACCGGTGACGAGAGCGAGGCCGTGATCGGCCGCTGGCTGGCCAGCCGCAAGGCCCGCGACCAGGTCGTCATCAGCACCAAGGTCGGCGCCCGGCCCACCGTGCCGGGGGCCGGGCTGGAGGCGGCCGAGGGGCTGTCGGAGAAGGCGATCCGGGCCGGCGTCGAGGGCAGTCTGCGGCGGCTCGGCACGGACCGGGTCGAGGTGTACTGGACGCACATCGAGGACCGGTCGGTGCCGCTCGCCGAGACCGTGGAGGCGCTCGCCGGGCTGGTGACCTCCGGCAAGGCGGGTGCGGTCGGCGCCAGCAACCACGCCGTGTGGCGGGTGGAGCGGGCCCGCGCACTCGCCGGGGACGGGCCGCGCTACTCGCACCTGCAGTACCGCTACTCGTACCTCCAGCCGCGCTTCGACGTGCCGCTGCTGTCCTCCGCCCATGTGCACGTGACGTCCGAACTCCTGGACTACGTGCGCTCCGAGGGGGACCTGCGGCTCTGGGTCTACAGCCCGATCCTCTCCGGCGGGCTCACCCGCGACGACGTCGAGATCGGCGCCGCCTACGACCACCCGGGCACGCCGAGGCGTCTCGCCGCGCTGCGGGAGGTGGCCGAGGAGACCGGTACGACCGTCAACCAGGTGGCGCTCAGCTGGCTGCTCGACCACGAGGCGGGGATCCTGCCGCTGGTCGGCGTGAGCCGGACCGCCCAGCTGGACGAGGCGCTCGGCGCCCTCGACCTGACGCTGACGGCGGAGCAGCGGAAGCGGCTGGACGAGGCCGCGCTGTAAGGAGTGCCCCCCGGGGGCCCGCTCGGGGCCCCCGGGGACACGGTCCGCTCAGGCCGTCGGGTAGCCGATCTCCGCGATGTCCTCGGCGAGGTCGTCCAGGTCGGCGTCCGGGTCGACGGCCGCCACGACGGCCGCCGTGAGCGGGCGCAGGGCGAGCACGTGCGCGATCGCGGCCGGCTCGGGGAGGTGCTCGGGCTCGTAGTACTCCTCGGCCCACGCCAGGTACGCCTCCGCCGGGTCGGCGGCCGCCAGCAGGGCGAACAGCTCCACCCCGCCCGTCGGCGCGGCCGAGGGCGCCTGCCACCCGTCGTCGCCACCGGCGCCGTGCCAGAAGCAGACGGTGGCGAGCGGAGTGCTGTCCGACCCGCCGAAGGCCGGCTCCACGGTCTGGGCGCGGAAGGCCTCGGGCACCTCGGGGAGCAGCCGCGGCGCGGCGTTCGGCGCGGTGTGGTCGAGGCCGCGCGCGTACACGCCGGCCTCGGAGAACACCATGAACCAGTCGTCGCCCTCCCCGTTGCGCATCGACGCCATCTGCTGGCCGTCGCCCCAGGCGGAGTCGAAGGAGTAGTACCGGTCGCCCCAGACGGGGCTCAGGATCGCTTCGAGCATGGCGATCCCCCGGCACCGGTCGCGCAGAGCGGCCGGGTCGGGCAGTCGGGCGAGAAGTCCTCGCAGGTCAAGGGTGTCGTGGATGTCGTGCACACCAGGATTCAAGCACGTGCCACCGACAGCGGTCCTGCCCCCGGTGCGGCAGCGAGATCCGCAGCTCCTGGCCCCGGTGGTCGGACAGTCCCCGGTCGTCGACGAAGGCGTAGTGGTCCACCGCTGCCCCGTCGTTGGTGAACGCCCAGTCGAGGCGCCACCAGTCGGTACCGAGGACGCCGCCCCAGCTGCCGGGGGAGAGATCACCGCTCGCCGCCCGGGCGTCGTGCAGGTGGGCGCGGAGCGGGTCGAGGTCGGCCATCGCCGGGCTGGTGTTGAAGTCCCCGGCGACCAGCAGGGGCCGGGAGTTGGCGGCGGTGTCGCGCTCCAGGGCCGCGAACTGCTCGCGGCGGGCCGCGTCGGCCTCGCGCACCACCCGGTAGAAGGCGCGGCCGAACACCGACTCCCGGGTGTCCACCTGGACCGGGATGTGCACGTTGTAGAAGGACACGGCGCGGCCCCGGACGTCGAGGTCGGTGCGCAGCACCTTGCGCCGGGTGAAGACGTCCGACCAGGGCGCGTCGGACGCCACCGCCGGGCCGACGGTCGGCGCGGCGAGCACCGGGAACCGGGACAGCGTGACCAGCTCGCCGGCCGCCACCACCTGGTAGCCGGGGAACTCCCTCCGGATCCGGTCGAGTTCGTCGATCGGGGTGTGCGTGCCGCGGACCCACGCCAGGTACTCCTGGAGCAGGTAGACGTCGGCGTCCTGGGCCCGCAGGAAGCGGTAGAAGGCGTCCGGGTCGTCGGTGGTGTCCCAGTACTCGGTGTTCCAGGAGAAGACCCTGATCCCCGGTCCGGCCTGGGCGGCGGCCGAACCCGGCCCCAGCGAGGACCAGTTGAGGCCGGTCCGGGGCAGTGCGGCGACCAGCAGCAGTACCGCCGTCGGCACCAGCCACCGCCGCAGGCCCGAGCCGGCGACCGGCAGCGTCCACGCCAGGGCCAGCAGCGTCACCGGCACGGCGAGGAACAGCAGCGGCGGCGCCAGCGCGGGTATCAGCCAGAACCACCACCGCCCGTTCGCCAGGAGGTCCAGCGCCAGGAACGCCGCCCACAGCGCGGTGGCGGCCACCAGCAGGCGCACCCCCGCGGAATGCCGGGAACGGGGGGAAACGGAATCCGGATCCATGCGGCGGAGCGTAGCAGGGCGGGCCGGGCCCCCGAATTCCGGTGCCCGGCACCCGGACACCCTCGATACGGGGACGATATCCGCCCGATACGCGGTCCGCCTGAACTTGGGCCATGACCTTTTCCGTGACGGTCGTCGTCCCCGCCCACAACGCGGCCAGAACCCTTTCGGCCTGCCTGGACTCGGTGTACGCGCAGACCCACCGGCCGCACCAGGTGATCGTGGTCGACGACGGGTCCACCGATGCCACCGCCCGGATCGCCCGGGCCTACACGGCCGGGGGCGGCCCCGGGGGCGGCCCGGCCGGGGGCCGCGCCGAGGGCTCCGCCGGGGGCCCCGCCGGGGGACCGCCGTGCGAACTGATCCGGCAGTGGCCGAATCGCGGGGTTTCCGCCGCGCGGAATGCCGGAATCGCGGCGGCGACCGGTGAGGTGATCTTCTTCCTGGATTCCGACGAGGCCCTGACACCCGATTCGGTGGCGAATGCGCTGGAAATCCTGGAAAAGGATCCGGAATGCGGCTGCGTGCACGGGGTGATCGCCCCGGAACCACTCTTCGACGACGGACCGGTGGAACGCTACCGGGTGCTGCACGCCCACTGGTGGCGGGTGCGCGGCACGGGTGTGGTGGAGACGGCGTTCTTCGCCCAGGCGGCGGTGCGGCGCGAGGTGTTCGAGCGGATCGGCGGCTTCGACGAGAGCCTGCGCGACTCCGAGGACCTCGAACTCAGCGACCGGCTCGCCCCGCACTACCGGATCGTGCTGACGGACCGGGTGGTCGCCCACCACGACGAGGTCGAACGGCTCGGCCCGCTGCTCGCCGAGACGTACCGGCGCGCGCTGGTCCTGGTGCCCGCACTGGCCTCGGCGCGGCGCGGCGGGCGGCGCAACCTCACCGCCAACAGCCCGGCCTCGGTCGCGGCGGCGGCGTTCACCCTGGCCGCGCTGCCGCTGGCCGGCCGGTGGCCGGTACTGCCGGCCGCCGGGCTGGCCGCCTTCTGCGCCGCCAACGCGGGGCTGCTGCGGTTCGCCGCCCGGCGGCACGGGCCGGCGTTCGCGCCGTACGCGGCGGGCGTGCACTTCCTGGTCGTCGGCTCGCTGCTGACCGGCGCGGGCGTCGGCGCCCTGCGGATGCTGCGGCCCGGGCGGCGGGCCGTGCCGAGGGCGGTGCCGGTCGTGCCGACGCCGAGGACGCAACCGTCGGCACCGCCGGCCCCGGGGGAGCGGAACTGATGGCGGAACGGCTGCGCGCCCTCCTCACCCCCGCCGTCGTGCTGGCCGCCCTGGTCGGCGTCGCCCTGCTGCTGCGGCACGAGGGCCCGGTCGCCGCCCGCGCCCTCGCCCGCGCCGACGCGGTGCCGCTGCTGCTCGCCGCGCTGGCCGCCAACGTCGGCGGCCTGGTGCTCGCCGTGCACGCCTGGCGGGTGCTGGTGCCCGCGCCGCCGGGCAGCGCCCCCGGCACACCGGGACCGGTCCGGGGCCTGCTCGCGGCCCGGATCTACTTCCTCGGCCAGCTGTCCAAGTACCTGCCCGGCCGGGTCTGGGGCGTGGTCACCCATGTCACCCACGGCCGCGCGGTCGGCGTGCCGGCCGCCGCGATGACCTCCGCCTATCTGCTGAGCCTCGCCCTCACCGTCCTCACCGGAGCCTGCGTCAGCCTGTTCGCCGCGCCCGCCGTCCTGCCGGGGCAGTGGTTCTGGCTGGTCCTGCCCGTCCTCGGCCTGCTGGCCTGCGTGGCCAGGCCCGCCCTGGCGACCGGGCCGGTGGTGGCGCTCGCCCGGCTGGCCCGCCGCACCGTGGAGCCGCCGGCGGACGCCGCCGTCCGCCGGGCGATCGCGCTGGCGGTCGCCTCCTGGCTGGTGTCCGGGCTGCACCTGTGGTTCCTGGCGGTCGCCCTCGGCGCGCCCGCCGTGTCCTCCGCGGGGCCGGGGATCGGCGCGTTCGCGCTCGCCACGGTGGTGAGCAGCCTCGCCGTGGTGGTCCCCGACGGCTGGGGCGTGCGCGAGCTGACCATCGCCGCCGCGCTCGCGACCGCGCTGCCCGGCGGCACCGCGGCGACGGCGGCCGTCGCCAGCCGCGTCGTGTGCGTGGTCGCCGAACTCGGCAGCTCCGCCGTCGTCCTGGCACTGGCCCGGGCCCGGCTCGGCCCCCCGGGCCCCCGCAGCGCCGCCGACAGCACCACGATCTCCACCCCAGCCCCAGCCCCCACCCCAGCCCCCACCCCGATCGGAGACTCCCGTGTACACCCTTGACGACGCCGAACGGTTCGAGGTCGGCGAGGTGCACGACCTGTACCGCCGGTACGTGAACAAGAGCCAGGTCTCGCTGATGACCTCCTTCGGCTTCGGCCGCGAGCTGGTCGCGCACGCCGAGGGCGCCCACCTCACCCTCACCGACGGCCGGCGGATCCTGGACGTCACCGGCGGTGTGGGCGTGCTCAACCACGGCCACAACCACCCCCGCATCCTCGCCGTCCGGGAGCGCTTCGCCCGCGAGCGCCGGATGGAGGTCCACAAGACCTACTTCTCGCCCTACCTCGCCGCCCTCGGCCACAACCTCGCCGAGGTGCTGCCCGGCGACCTGTCGATGTCCTTCCTCCCCAACTCCGGCGCCGAGGCGGTCGAGGGCGCCGTCAAGCTCGCGTTCAAGTACCACAACGGCAAGCGCCGGACGGTGCTGCGCGCCGACCGGGCCTTCCACGGCAAGCTCCTCGGCTCCGGCGGCCTCACCGGGCAGTCGCAGTTCGCGTTCCCCACCATCCCCGGCATCGACACCTTCACCTACAACGACCTCGCCTCCGTGCGGCGCGCCGTGGCCGCCCACCCCGGCGACGTCTACGCGATCCTGATCGAGCCGTTCAGCGCCTCCACCGTCGAGGCCTGCTCGGAGGAGTTCCTGCGCGGACTGCGCGAGCTGTGCGACCGCGAGAAGATCGTGCTGATCTTCGACGAGATCTACACCGGCTGGGGCAAGACCGGCACGCTGTTCCACTTCATGCGCTACCCGGGCCTGCTGCCGGACGTGCTCACCACCTCCAAGTCCTTCGGCGGCGGCAAGTCCTCCATCTCCGCGTTCGTCGCCCGCGAACCCGTCTTCCGCAAGGCCTACGACAACCTCGGCGACGCCCTGCTGCAGTCCACCTCGACCACCTACTACGGCTTCGGCGAGGAGTGCGCCACCGCCCTGGAGGCCGTCAACATCGCGATCGAGGACGACTACCCGGCCCGGGCCCGGGCGATCGGCGCCGTCCTCGAACCGGGCTTGCGGCGGCTCGCGAAGGAGCACCCGGACACCGTCGCCCGGGTGGACGGCGCGGGCGCCCTGTGGGGGGTCTTCATCGACGGCGGGCCGCGGATCCTCGACCTGGTCGCCAGGCTCGCGCCCGGCGGCATGGCGCGCGACCCCCGGTTCAGGACCAAGCTGGTCACCTGCGCCGTCATCAGCGCCCTCTACCAGGACCACGGCATCTTCGCCTACTACACCCTCAACGGCCTCAACCCGCTGATCATCGGACCCTCCCTGATCACCGAACCGGCCGACGTCGAGCGGACCGTGGACGCCCTCGGCACCGTCCTCGACGAGGGGCTCGGCCGACTCGTCACCCGCTTCGTCAAGCAGAAGGTGGCCTCGCAGTGGTGACCCCGACCGGCCCCGACGCCCGTCCCGACGCCAGGTCCGGGTTCCGTCCTGACGGCGGCCTCACCGTGGCCGTCACCGGCGCCGCCGGCATGCTCGGCTCGCGCCTCGCCGACCGCCTCACCGCCGACGGCCACCACGTCCGCGGCCTCGACCTGCGCCCCGGCCCCGGCGTCGAGGTGGTCGGCGACATCCGCGACCGCGCCGCCCTCGACCGCGCCCTGAACGGCGCCGACATCCTGGTCCACGCCGCCGCCGCGCTCCCCAGCTACCCGGACGAGCAGATCCGCTCCATCATCGTCGACGGCACCCGCGCCGTCTTCGCCGCCGCCCGCGCCGCCGGCACCCCGCGCGTGGTGCACATCTCCTCCACCGCCGTCTACGGCCTGCCCCGCCGCGTCCCCACCCCCGAGACCCACCCCCGCGAACCCGTCGACACCTACAGCCGCGCCAAGGCCGCCGCCGAGGAGATCGCCGAACGCCACCGCGCCGACGGCCTGTGCGTCCCGATCCTGCGGCCCAAGACCTTCGTCGGCCCCGGCCGGATGGGCCTGTTCGCGATGCTCTTCGAATGGGCCGAGGAGGGCCGCAACTTCCCCGTGCTCGGCCGGGGCGACGTCCGCACCCAGATGTTCGGCCTCGACGACCTGGTGGACGCCGTGGTCACCGTGCTGCACGCCCCCGACCACCTCGCCAACGACACCTACAACCTCGCCGCCGCCGAATTCGGCACCCTGCGCGAGGACTTCCAGGCCGTCCTGGACGCCGCCGGCCACGGCAAACGCGTCGTCGGCCTGCCCGCCCGGCCCGCCCTCGCCGTCCTCGACACCCTGCAACGCGCCCGGCTGTCGCCCGTCTACGGACGCCTGCTGCACAAGCTCACCGCCGACTCCTACGTCTCCATCGACAAGGCCCGCGACCGGCTCGGCTTCGCCCCCAGGCTCTCCAACCGGGACGCCATCCTGCGCACCTACGACTGGTGGCGCACCGCCCGGCACGAGACCCCCACCGCCCCGCGCACCGGCGGCCCCGACGCGGGCCGCACCAGCCGCGACCCGTGGAGCCAGGGACTGCTGTCCGCCGTGAAGATCTTCTTCTGAGGAGCGCTCCGCCATGACCTCCCTGAGCGAACAGGACGCGCAGCACGGGACGGGCCGACCCGCAGGGCCGCCCGAACCCGCCCGCCGCACCGCCGGCCCCTCGCGCCTGCCCGCACCGCTCGCCCTGCTCCGGCCCGGCCAGTGGCCCAAGAACATCCTGGTCGTCCCGCTGCCCCTGCTCGGCGCCGACCTCGCGTGGGACACCACCGCCCGGATCGCCGTCGCCGTCGGCGCCTTCGTCCTCGCCTCCTCGCTCGTCTACGTCGTCAACGACCTCGCCGACGTCGAACGCGACCGCCGCCACCCCGTCAAACGCCACCGGCCGCTCGCCTCCGGACGGGTCGCCCCGCGCACCGCCGTCGGCCTCGCGCTGCTCCTCGCCGCCCTGCTCGTACCCGTCCTGGCCGCCGCCGGACCGGGCGTCGCCGCGCCCGTCCTGCTCTACCTCGGCGTCAACGCCGCCTACAGCTGGCGGCTCAAGCACCTCCCGCTGCTGGACGTCTTCGTCGTCGCCACCGGCTTCGTGCTCCGCCTGCTCGGCGGCTACGGGGCCAGCGGCCGCCCGCTCTCCGCCTGGCTGGTCCTCACCGTGCTCACCCTCTGCCTGGTGCTCATCGTCGGCAAACGCCGCCACGAACTCGGCGTCGCCGGCAGCGGCCACCGCCCCGCCCTGGTCGGCTACTCCGCGCACTTCCTCGACCTGGTCCTGGTGCTCTGCTCCGGACTCACCGTCGTCGGCTACCTGCTCTACCTGCGCACCGAGTCCGGCTACGAGACCGGCGCCCTGCTCACCGCCCCGCTGGCCCTGTTCGCCCTGTTCCGCTACCTGCAGATCGTCGTCGTGCACGCCGAGGGCGGGAACCCGGTGCACACCCTGCTCCGCGACCGGGCCATGCTCGCCACCGCCGCGCTCTGGGCCGCCCTCCTGCTCACCTTCCAACTGACGTGAAGAACATGACTGTTGACCCCCGTCCGTTGACCTCCCGCCGTTCCGAACGAGGAGCCATGCCCACCACACCGCTCGTCTCGGTGGTCGTGCCGATGTACAACGACAGCCGCACCGTCGACCTCTGCCTCGGCTCCGTGCTCGCCCAGAGCCACCCCGTGCACGAGGTGATCGTCGTCGACGACGCCAGCACCGACGACTCCGCCGCGCTCGCCGCCGCCCACCCCGTCACCCTGGTCCGCGCCGAACGCAACGGCGGCCCCGGTGCCGCCCGCAACCTCGGCGTCGAACACGCCACCGGCGACATCGTCCTCTTCCTCGACGCCGACCTCGCCATGCACCCCGACGCCGTCGCCGAGACCCTCGCCGTCTTCGCCGAACACCCCGAGTACGGCGCCGTGTTCGGCGTCCCCGACAAGGAACCCCTGTTCCCCGAGGGCCCCGTCGGCCAGTACCGCATCCTCCAGTACCACTACTGGCGCAAGAGCGCCGAAGGACTGGTCAGCGGCGGCTTCTACGCCCTCGGCGCCGTCCGCCGCACCGCCTTCCTGGAAGCCGGACCGTTCAACCCGGCCCTGCGCCAGACCGAGGAGATCGACCACGCGGAACGGCTCGCCGCCCGCCACCCCATGCTGCTCACCTCGCGCGTCCGGGGCCGGCTCTCCGACGAGAACCGGCTCCGCCCGCTGCTGCGCAAGGCCTACGTGCGCAGCCGGCTGCGGGTGCCGTTCTACCTCGACCGAGGACGCGCGATGCAGGGCATGGAGACCCCCGGCCGGGCCCTCGCCTCGGTGCTCGCCGCGCTCACCCTGCTGAGCCTGCCCCTGATCGCCTGGCAGCCGGCGGCCGCGCTCGCCACCGCCCTGCTGCTCGCCGCGTTCGTGCTCACCGACCTCGGCCAGTACCGCTTCGTCCGCCAGGAGCGCGGCTACCGCTTCCTCGTCTTCTTCACCCTCTGCCACCTCCTGCTGAACGCCGTCGTCACCGCCGGACTCGCCGCCGGGGTCGGCCGGTTCGCGGTCAGCCGGGAGTTCCGCCGGATGTACCGGCGGGACGACCCGGCCGGGGCGACCGCCGAGGCACCGGCTCCCGGACCCACCCCGGCCCGCCGGGCCGCCCGCCGGCTGCGCACCTGGTACGGCCGCGCCCTGGTCGGCCTCACCGGCGCCTGGCTGCTCTACGCCTTCTTCCGCTGGTCGGTCAGCGGACGCTGGCACTGGGCGATCCTGTTCGACGCCGTCCCGCCGGTGCTCCTCGTCGCCGTGCCGCTGTTCCTGCTGCTCGCCGCGGCGGGCGCCTGCGGCCCCCGCCGCACCTGGGCGCTCGGACTCGCCCTGCCGCCGCTGCTGCTCGGCCTCACCACCGGCTCCGGCCTCAACTGGCCCGCCCTGTGGCACGGCGAGCGGCCGGTGCCGCCCGGAGCGCTGCACGTGGTCTCCTTCAACTCCCAGTACTGGGCCGCGTCCACCGGCGTCGACCGGCTCTACGACCTGATTCATCGTCAGAATGCCGACGTGTACCTGTTCCAGGAGCACGTGGTCTGGCAGCCCGGCCTCGGCGAGGACGGCTACCGGCGGCTCGACGACGACGCCCGGCTCGCCGCGGAGTTCCCCGGCTACCACATCGCCCGCACCGGCGAACTGCTCACGATCTCGCGCTACCCGATCGTCGAGCAGCGCTCGGTCGGCACCGGCGCCGCGCTGGAGGCGGACGCCTCCTTCAGTCGGATCTTCGCCCGCGACAAGGTGATGCGCACCGACCTCCAGGTCGGTGCCACCGTGCTCAGCGTCTACAACGTGCACGTCACCGTGCCGCTCGCCCCCGACCTCGACCCGTTCTCGGGCTTCGACTTCGACTCCTACTTCAAGCGCAAGTTCGCCTGGCGCCAGGAGGAGATCCGGGGCCTGGAGACCGAGCTCAAGGGCAACCCCAACCGCACGCTGGTCGCCGGCGACTTCAACGCCAGCCCCGCGATGCGCGACCTGGACGGGATCCGCTCGCTCGCCGACGACGCGATTCGCGCCAACAATGACTTCCTGCCGCTGAGTTGGAAGTTCTCCGCGCCCGCCGGCTTCGACTGGGACAGCGCGATCAACCGCCCCTACCCGCTCTGGCGGCTGGACTGGAGCTTCACCCGGGGCCCGGTGAAGGTCCACCGCTACGACTTCCGGTCCGCCGAAGGCATCTCCGAGCACCGGCTGCAGGACCTCTGGCTCTCGCTCTGACCTTCCGCGACTCGCCCCGACTCCCGACTCGCGCTGACCTCCCGCGACTCGCGCTGACCTCCCCCGACCCGCCCCGCCCTGCCCCGAAAGGACACGACACGACATGGTACTCAAGGATCTGCGGACCGCCGTCCGCACCGCCTCCGGCGTCGAACTGCTGGAACGCCTGCCCGCGCTGCGCCGGCCGGTGGACTGGCTCGGCGAGCGACCGGTGCTGCACGGCCTCACCCTGTGGGCCTTCGGGCTGCGCAAGCCGCTGTTCTGGGACCACGTGGTCACCCCCGAGCCGCGCGCCGAACTCACCGAGGTACGGGACCTGTTGGAGAAGAACCGGGAACGCTACGCGGAACGCCTGGCCGGCTTCCTGGAGTTGGGTGATTCGCTGAGCGGAATCCCGCTGCGGGGCACCGCGGCGGGCTCCACCCCGTACTGGAACAACGGCTGGCTGCCGCCGCTGGACGCGCTGTCGCTGTACGGGTTCCTGGCCGAGCTGCGGCCCGCCCGCTACCTGGAGATCGGCTCCGGCAACTCCACCAAGTTCGCCCGCCGGGCCGTCGAGGACCTCGGGCTGAGCACCCGCATCACCTCGATCGACCCGGCGCCGCGCGCCACCGTCGACCGGCTCTGCGACGAGGTGGTCCGCACCCCGCTCCAGCACGCCGACCTCGCGGTGTTCCGCGAGCTGGAGCCGGGCGACATCGTCTTCTTCGACGGGTCGCACCGGCTCCACATGGGCTCGGACGTCGCGGTGTTCTTCTTCGAGGTGCTGCCGGTGCTCAGGCCCGGGGTGATCGTCCACGTGCACGACATCATGCTCCCCGCGGACTACCCGACCTCCTGGCGCTGGCGGCACTACTCCGAGCAGTACCTGCTGGCCGCGCTGCTGACGGCCGCGCCGGGGCGGTTCGACGTCGAGCTGCCGGACGCCTTCGTGCACGCCGACCCGGAGCTGCGGCGGATCGCCGAGCCGCTCTGGCGCAGGCTCGGGGTCACCGAGCACTACGAGCCGGGGTCGTTCTGGTGGCGCCACACCGGCTGAGTCCGTCCGCGGGCGGACCGCGCGGTCGGTCCGGGGCCGCCCGGTCGGGCGGAGGGGTCAGGAGGCCGGGCAGGCGCCGTTGAGGATGTCCTGCTCCAGCGTCCGCAGTTCGGGCCCCGGCTCCAGGCCCAGCTCCTCGACGAGCTGGGCGCGCAGCGTGCGGTAGACGCCGAGCGCCTCCACCGTCCGCCCGGAGCGGTGCAGGGCCTGCATCAGCAGGGCGTGCAGGTGCTCGCGGAACGGGTGCGCGGAGACGAGTTCCAGCAGCTCGCCGACCAGGTCCCCGGGCCGGCCGAGGGCCAGTTCCAGGCGCACCCGCTCCTCGACCGCCCGCAGCCGGTTCTCCTCCAGTCGGCGGGCCCAGGACTCCAGTGCCGGGCAGTCCAGGCCCGCCATGGCCGGTCCGGTCCACCGGGCCAGGGCCTGCCGCAGGACGGCGGCGGCCTCGGGGAGGTGGCCGGAGACGGCCCGCGACCGGGCGCGGGAGACCTCCTCGTTGAACAGCGCGGCGTCCAGTTCGCCCGGTCCGAGCCGGAGCCGGTAGCCGTTCGGATGGGTCTCGATCGCCGGTGGCGCGCCCGCGTCGGCGAACGCGCGGCGCAGCTGGGAGACGCAGATCCGGATCTGCGTCCGGGCGCTGGCCGGTGGCGCGGCGCCCCAGAGGTTGTCCACCAGTCGGTCCAGCGGGACGACCCAGTTGGGTGTCAGGGCGAGTGTCGCCAGCACGAGTTGGCTGCGTCTTCCCCCGAGTGGTACCGGCCTTCCGTCGACGTCGACCTGGAGTGGTCCCAGGATATGCACCAGCACAATATGGCCCCCGTTCGTCGCTCTCACCTGCGCCGAAATGGCGCCGCGGAAGCGGAGAAGACTCCGCCGTCCGGGCGCCGGATGGCAGCATGGTATAGACCTTTGAGGGTGTCAAGGGCACTTCAAGGCCGTCGGACGGCCGGATCGGGCCGCGGTCCGCGCGCCCGCGCCGGCGGCCGGGAACCCTGCCGCCTGACGGTTCGTCAGGAACTGTCGCTCAGCGCGTAGGTGCGGAACGTGGCGAGCAGCGGCAGCACATCGGTCTTGCTCGGCTCCTCGGTGACGGCCCGCATGGCGTCGATCACCGCGTGCGCGATCACCTTGACCACACCCAGGTCGTCCCCGGCCGTCCCGCCCCAGGCGCGCAGGGTCCGGGTGAGCAGGGCGCTCATCCGGGCGCCGATGTTGGAGCTGACCGCGTCGGTGAGTTCGGCGAGCTCCTCGTCGGTCATGCTCGACCGCAGGCCGAAGGCCAGCGCCATCAGCGTGTCGACGGCGTGCTCGCCGTAGCGCGCGACCAGCGCGGCGAGCGGCTGCTCGGTCGGTCCCCCGGCGGCCAGCGCGGCCAGGGCCTCGTCGTCGTCCTTCCAAGCCGCTTCGAGCGCGGCCAGGGCCCGCAGGGCCTCGTCCACCGTCAGGCCATCCGTCATGCGGAGAACCGTATTGAGCGTCGGGGCGCCGGGGGCGGGGTCGGGCCGGGATCTCACCCGATCGAGCGAAAGCGGTGTGGTTCCGCCACCGGGGGCGCAGGGGGCGTGGCGCTGCACCGTGGCGCGCGGTGGCGCCTGTTTGCCGTCCCCCGGCCCTCGGTTCAGCCTGCCCCGTGCTCGGCGGTGAAGGCGGCGGCGTCCCAGTCGCCGTGCAGCGCGGGTGCGAGCGCGGCGACCGCGAGCGCGGTGAAGTCCGTGGCCCGGCCCGCCTGTTCGGGCAGCGCGCCGAGCAGCGGCGCACCGGCGGCCGCCCGCGGCAGGTCGGCGAGGTTGCAGCGGTCTGCGAGCCCGGGGGAGTCGGGCCAGGCGCCGACCACCACGCCGAGCAGCGGCAGACCGCGCGCGGCCAGCGCCTCGGCGGTGAGCGCGGTGGTGTTCAGCGTGCCGAGACCGGCCGTCGCCACCAGCAGCACCTCGGCGGGCAGGCCGAGTTCACGCACCGCGCGGGCCTGGTCGGCGAGCGTGCGGCCCTGCTCGTCGTAGCGGACCAGCAGCCCGCCGGCGCCCTCGACCAGCACCAGGTCGTGCCGCTCGGCCAGGTCCGCGACCTCCTTCGCCACGTCCTCGGCCGCCAGGCACGGCAGTCCGGACCGTCGGGCCGCGGTGTCTGGTGCCAAGGGCTCGGGGTAGCGGGCGAGTTCGCGCAGCGTGAGGGCGTCGGGGGCCTTCGCCGCGGGCCCGGCCAGCCGGCGGACCTCCTCGGCGTCGCCCGGCTCGCCGGGGGCGACCCCGGTCTGGCCGGGCTTGAGGACGGCGACCCGCAGACCGGCCCGCAGGGCGCTCGCCGTGACGGCCGCCGTGGTGACGGTCTTGCCGACCTCGGTGCCGGTCCCGGTCACGAAGAGGACGCGTCCGCGCGTGCTGCCGTCCGTGCCCGTGCCGCTGCCCGCGTTCCCGCCCATGTCCCCGTCCGTGCCCATGCCCGTACCCATGCCCGTACCCATGCCCGTACCCATGCCCGTACCCATGTCGCCGTTGCCGTTGCCGTTGCCGTTCCGGTCCGTCGTGCCGTCGTGTCGTCCGCCCCCGGTGCTCATCCGGCGGCGGCCGCAGCCGTGACGGCCCGGGCGATCCGCGCCACGTCCTCGTCACCGGTGATGTACGGCGGCATGGTGTAGACGAGGTCCCGGAACGGGCGCAGCCAGACGCCCTCCCGTGCGGCGGCCTCGGTCGCCGCCGCCATGTCCACCGGGTGGTCCAGCTGCACGACGCCGATCGCGCCGAGCACCCGCACGTCCTTGACGCCCGGCAGCGCGGCGGCGTCCGCCAGGCCCGCGGCCAGGCCGGTACCGATCCGCTTCACCTCGGTCGCCCAGTCCTGCCCGAGCAGCAGGTCGATCGAGGCGTTGGCGACCGCCGCCGCCAGCGGGTTGCCCATGAACGTCGGCCCGTGCGCCAGCACCGGCACCGCGCCGCGGCTGATGCCGTCCGCGATCTCCGCCGTGCACAGGGTGGCCGCCATGGTGAGGTAGCCGCCGGTGAGGGCCTTGCCGAGGCACATCACGTCCGGGGCGACACCCGCGTGGTCGGCGGCGAACAGCTCGCCGCTGCGGCCGAAGCCGGTGGCGATCTCGTCGAAGACCAGCAACACCCCGTGCCGGTCGCACAGTTCGCGCAGCATCCGGAGGTAGGCGGGGGAGTGGAAGCGCATCCCGCCGGCGCCCTGCACCACCGGCTCCACGATCACCGCCGCCAGCTCGCCCGCGTGGCGCTCCACCAGTTCCTCGAAGGCCCGGGCGTACGCGTCGTCGAGCGGGGCGTCGAAGCCGGCCGGCGGCTCGTCGGCGAACAGCTGCTGGGGCAGCACCCCGCCCCACAGCTGGTGCATGCCGCCCTCCGGGTCGCACACCGACATCGGGTGGAAGGTGTCCCCGTGGTAGCCGCCGCGCCAGGTGAGCAGCCGCCGCTTCTCGGGCCGGCCCACGGACTGCCAGTACTGGAGGCACATCTTCATCGCGACCTCGACGGCCACCGAGCCCGAGTCGGCCAGGAACACGTGCCGCAGCGGCTCCGGGGTGATCTCCACCAGGGTGGCCGCCAGCCGGACGGCGGGCTCGTGGGTGAGCCCGCCGAACATGACGTGGCTCATCCGCCCCAGCTGCCCGCGCACCGCCTCGTCCAGCACCGGGTGCCCGTACCCGTGGATCGCCGCCCACCAGGACGACATGCCGTCCACCAGCTCGCGCCGCCCGCCCGCGACCGGCGCGGCCAGCCGCAGCCGGACGCCGGAGGCGGACTCCACCACGTACGGGGTCGCGGTGCCGGGCATCGGCCCGTACGGGTGCCAGACGTGCGCCCGGTCGAGCGCGAGCAGGGTGTCGGTGGACAGCTGGGTCATGGGGGAAGGACTTTCCGAGGGGTGCGGTCGGGGCCCGGGCGGGCCGGGCCCCGGGCGGGGCGGGAGGTCAGGCGTTGGGCGCCAGCTCGGTGCCGGCGCCGCGACGGCGGACCCGCACCAGGTCGGTGCGCACCTCGTCGGCGGCCCTGTCGTCGGCCTTGGCGTCGCCCTTGTCGTCGGCCGCGCCGACGCTCGCCGCCGCCGGTGCCGCGTGCGCGTGGCCGCCGCAGGGACCGCAGCCGCCGCCCGTGCCGCAGCCGCCGCCGACGGCGGCGTCCGCGCTCTCGCCCTCGCCGGGCGCGGCGGCCGTGCCGCAGCCGCCGCCCGCGCCGGCCGCGGCCCCGCTGCCGCAACCGCCGGTCGCCGCCGCCGCGATGTCCGCCCGGTGCCGGGGCAGGGTGCTCTCGCCGACGCCCTCGACCTCGAAGCCGGCGTCCGCGATCATGTCGAGGTCGGTCTGGCCGGCCTGGCCCTCGCTGGTCAGGTAGTCTCCCAGGAAGATGGAGTTGGCGAGGTGCAGGCCCAGCGGCTGCATGCTGCGCAGGTGCACCTCGCGGCCGCCGGCGATCCGCACCTCGGTGTCCGGGTTCACGAACCGCACCATGGCGAGGATCCGCAGGCAGCGCTGCGGCGAGAGGTTCCACTCCTTCGCCAGCGGCGTGCCCTCGAACGGGATCAGGAAGTTCACCGGCACCGAGTCGGAGCCCAGCTCGCGCAGCGCGAAGACCACGTCCACCAGGTCCTCGTCGCTCTCGCCCATGCCCGCGATCAGGCCCGAGCAGGCCGACAGGCCGGCGCCGTGCGCCTTCTGCACGGTGTCCACCCGGTCCGCGTAGGTGTGGGTGGTGGCGATGTCGCCGTAGGTGCCCTCGGAGGTGTTCAGGTTGTGGTTGTAGGCGTCGACACCGGCCGCCTTCAGACGCTCCGCCTGGTTGTCGGAGAGCAGGCCGAGGCAGGCGCAGATCTCCACCGCCGGGTCGGCCTCCTTGATGGCCGCGACGGTGTCGGTCACCCGGTCGATGTCACGGTCCGTCGGGCCGCGGCCGCTCGCCACCAGGCAGACCCGCTTGGCGCCGCCCGACACGCCGGCCTTCGCCGCCTCCGCGGCCTGGCCCGGCTTGAGCCAGGTGTACTTCAGGATCTCGGCCTTGGAGCCCAGCCGCTGCGAACAGTAGGAGCAGTCCTCCGGGCACAGCCCGCTCTTCAGGTTCACCAGGTAGTTGAGCTTGACCCGGCGGCCGAACCACCGCCGGCGCACCCGCCCGGCGGCCGCGACCACGTCGAGCAGCTCGTCGTCGGTGGTGGCGAGGACGGCGAGTGCCTCCTCGCGGGTGGGGGTCTCCCCACGCAGGCCCTTGGCGGTGAGGGTATCGAGCAGATCCATGGGCCTGATCCTGCCTGCTGGGCCGCGACGGACGCCAGAGGAAACCCACCAGAAGATCCCGGGGAGGATGTGCGAGTTGTCACAGTGTCGAAGCTCACGGTAGTGGTGCCGGTCACGTCGTGGACGAGGGCCCCGGCGGGCCTCCCGCGGGCCGCCCCGCAGGCCGCTCCGGAGCCCTCCCCGAGGGCTGTCCCGACACCCTTCCCGACACCCTTCCCGGCGGCCGTCCCGACACCCTCCCCGGCGCCCTTCCCACCGCTCCGGCCGCCGCCCCGCCCCCGTGATCTCCACCACTCGTGACCTGCATACAATCGGCCGCATGACCACGCAGGGGGAGCGCGCCCCGTCATCGGCAGAATCACCGGCGGAGCGGCCGGCGTACGAGGTGTCCGAACAGCCGGACGGGGCCTACCGGCCCAGACGCGTGACCGCCCGACGGGTCGTCGGCTGGATCACCGTCGTCGGCGTGGTCGCGGCCGGCGGCTGGATCGTCACCCGCCCCACGCCCGGCGACTACATACCCGGGCTGGGCCCCTCCAGCAAGGAGGCGTCCAAGACCCCGCCGATCGTCGGCGACCCGCCGCAGCGCACCGTCGTCGACCCCGAAGCCCTCGACGTCGAGGTCTACTTCCCCGCCCAGCGGATCGTGGAGTCCGGCTCCTACAAGGGCAAGCGCTCCGGCGTGCGGCGCGGCGACAACTGCACCGAGGTGCTCCAGGACCGCACCCTGGACCTGCTGCGCGAGGCCGGCTGCAAGGGGTACCTCGCGGTCAGCTTCACCGCCCAGGACCGGCCCGTGCTGAGCAGCGTCACCCTGCTGCGCTTCACCGAGGCCGCGGCCGCGGCCCGCGCCGTCGAGGCGCTGCGCGCCAGGTCCGGCGCGGTCGCCTTCATCCTCCCGGACGCCTCCGCCGCGCCCGCGCTGGCGGCCGGACAGGCCCGGCCCGCCATCGAGCCCCGGGTCGAACTCGTCGGCCACTACGTGACGGTGTCCAGTTCGCGGCCCGCCGAGATGTACCCCGGGGGCGCCGCCGCCCCCGCGGCCGCCCCCGTGGTGCCCGGTACCGGCACCGCCTCGCCCACCGTCGGCGCCTCCGTGCCCCCGGCGAGCCCGCTGCCGGTGCCCTCGGCGAGCACCCCCGGCCTCGACCAGCTGCTGGACGAGGCCACCCGGGCCGTCTCGCACAGCGCGGGCGCGCCGTTCGTCTGGATGTAGGAGCGCGGACGGGGACGGGGGGCGGGCCGCGGCCCGCCCCCGTCTTCACTGCCCGCTCGCTCCGACCGACGGACCGTCAGCCGCCCACTCGCTCCGACTGGCGGACCGTCAGCCGCCCAGCCGGTCCACGGCGGTGACCCGCAGCACCGCGCGGCCCTCCTCGTCCGAGCCGAACAGATCGACCTCGGCGCTGATGCCCCAGTCGTGGTCGCCCTCCGGGTCGTCGAAGATCTGCCGCACCCGCCAGGCCGAGTCCTCCTGCTCGATGATCAGCATCTTCGGGCCGCGCGCGTTCGGACCGGTGCCCAGGTCGTCGTACTCGTCCCAGTACCCGTCCATGGCGTCCGCCCAGCGGTCCGCGTCCCAGCCGTACTCGCCGTCCAGCGCGGCCAGTTCGTCGTAGTGCTCCAGCGCGCACAGCTCGACCCGGCGGAACATCTCGTTGCGCACCAGCACCCGGAACGCCCGCGCGTTCGCCGTCACCGGCGCCGGCTTGTCGTCCAGCACGACCTCGGCCGTCTGCGGCCCGGTCGGGTTGGCCAGCTGCTCCCACTCGTCCAGCAGGCTGGAGTCGACCTGGCGGACCAGCTCGCCCAGCCAGGCGATGATGTCCTTGAGGTCGTCGGTCTTCACGTCCTCGGGGACGGTCTGCTCCAGCGCCTTGAACGCGCCGGCCAGGTAGCGCAGCACGATGCCCTCGGTGCGGGCCAGCTCGTAGAAGCCGACGTAGTCCGAGAAGGTCATCGCCCGCTCGTAGAGGTCCCGCACCACCGACTTCGGCTGGAGCTGGTGGTCGCCGATCCACGGGTGCGCCCGCTGGTACACCTCGTAGGCGTGGGTGAGCAGTTCCTCCAGCGGCTTCGGGTAGGTGATCTCCTGGAGCCGCTCCATCCGCTCCTCGTACTCGATGCCGTCGCGCTTCATCTCGCCGATGGCCTCGCCGCGCGCCTTGTTCTGCTGCGAGGCGAGGATCTGCCGCGGGTCGTCGAGGGTCGCCTCGACCACCGACACCACGTCCATCGCGAAGGACGGCTCGGTCGGGTCGAGCAGTTCGAAGGCGGCCAGGGCGAAGGTGGACAGCGGCTGGTTGAGCGCGAAGTTCTCCTGGAGGTCCAGGGTGAGGCGCACGATCCGGCCCTCGGCGTCCGGCTCCGGCAGCCGCTCCACCACGCCGCCCTCCAGCAGCGAGCGGAAGATGGCGATCGCGGTGCGGATGTGCCGGCGCTGCGAGGCCCGGTCCTCGTGGTTGTCGGTGAGCAGCTTGCGCATCGCCTCGAAGGCGTTGCCCGGCCGCGCGATGACCGACAGCAGCATCGCGTGGGTCACCTTGAACCGGGAGACCAGCGGCTCCGGGTCGGCGGCGATCAGCTTCTGGAAGGTCTCCTCGGACCAGCCGACGAAGCCCTCCGGCGCCTTCTTGCGGACGATCTTCCGCTTCTTCTTGGGGTCGTCGCCCGCCTTGGCGACGGCCTTGTCGTTCTCGATGACGTGCTCGGGCGCCTGCGCCACCACCTGGCCCACCGTGTCGAACCCGGCCCGTCCGGCCCGTCCGGCGATCTGGTGGAACTCCCGGGCGCGCAGGATCCGCACCCGCTGCCCGTCGTACTTCGACAGCGCCGTGAACAGCACCGTGCGGATCGGCACATTGACGCCCACGCCGAGCGTGTCCGTCCCGCAGATCACCTTCAGCAGACCCGCCTGGGCGAGCCGCTCGACCAGCCGCCGGTACTTCGGGAGCATGCCCGCGTGGTGCACACCGATCCCGTGCCGGACGAAACGCGACAGATTGCGTCCGAACTTGGTGGTGAAACGGAAATTCCCGATCAGTTCGGCGATGGCGTCCTTCTCCGCCTTCGAGCACATGTTGATGCTCATCAGCGACTGCGCCCGGTCCACCGCCTCCTTCTGGGTGAAGTGCACGACATACACCGGCGCCTGGCCGGTCTGCAGCAGCTCCTCCAGCGTGTCGTGCATGGTGGTGCGGCGGTACTCGTAGAACAGCGGCACCGGACGCGTCGTGTTGCGCACCACCGTCGTCGGCCGACCGGTGCGCCGGGTGAGGTCCTCCTCGAACCGCCGCACGTCGCCCAGCGTCGCCGACATCAGCAGGAACTGCGCCTGCGGCAGCTCCAGCAGCGGGATCTGCCAGGCCCAGCCGCGGTCCGGCTCCGCGTAGAAGTGGAACTCGTCCATGACCACCTGGCCGACATCGGCCCGGGTGCCGTCGCGCAGCGCGATCTGCGCCAGCACCTCCGCCGTGCAGCAGATGATCGGCGCCGTCGGGTTCACCGAGGCGTCGCCCGTCATCATGCCGACCTGCTCGGTCCCGAACATCTTCACCAGGTCGAAGAACTTCTCCGACACCAGCGCCTTGATCGGCGCCGTGTAGAACGTCCGCTTCCCCTCGGCCAGCGCCGCGAAGTGCGCACCCGCCGCGACCAGGCTCTTCCCCGACCCCGTCGGCGTCGCCAGGATGACGTTGTTCCCCGACACCAGCTCGATCAGCGCCTCCTCCTGAGCCGGGTACAGCGAGATCCCGCGCTCCTCCGCCCAGGCGGCGAACGTCTCGTACAGCGCGTCGGGCGTGGCGGGCTTCGGCATCAGATCAAGGAGGGTCACCGCCCCATCTTGCCTGCTCGCCGCCACCCCCGGCAAAGCTACCCCGCCACCGTGGGCGCCCGGTCGGCGATCCGCACGTCCGGGCACCTCTCCTGGCGGACGACCTCGGCGGCGGTGCGGCGGGCGAGGTCGACGAAGAGTTGCGTGCGCTCGCGCTCGGGCGGATCGGGGGAGAGGTAGCCGCCCGTGAGGTAGATCTGCCGGTAGACGGCCCCGGGTTCCGTCGGCCGACCGTTCTCGCACCGCAGCAACAGATAAAGGGAATCGGTGCCCTGGCGCCAGCCGTCGACCCCCGCCCCGAAGTCGAGCACCGCGTTCTCCCCGGTACCGACCTTCTCGGTCTCGTGATTCTGCGCGGCACGGTAGCGGGCCTCACCCAGATGATCCACCAGGATCTGTACCGGAGGGCGACGTGTTCCCCCCGAATTCAAGTCGACAGAGCACGCGGCCCTGGCGTGTTGGCCCGACAGGTCGGTGGGGGTGATGGGCGGCGCCTCGACTGCCTTCCCGGGGGCGCCGTCCATGAGCGTCCGCAGGTCGCCCGCCGTGACCAGGCCCCAGCACGCACTGGCGGGGACGTCCTCCGACTTCGAGGGCTTCCACCACCACCACAGGCCACCACCGACGAGCGCCATCACCTTCTCGGAGCTGTCGCCGATGTCCTTCGGCGGGCCGACCGTGTGCCCCGGCGCACATTGCCCGGGGCGCGTGCGCCGTGCCAGAGTGCCGGGCATGGTCAACCGCACCGCCTCCGAACCGCGCACCCTCGCTCCCGGCGCCGTCTTCGACTGGCTCGACGAGACCGCCGAGCAGCGGGCGGCGGCGGGGCTCACCAGGACGCTGCGCAGCCGGGCCGCCGACGACCCGGTGCTCGACCTCGCGGGGAACGACTACCTCGGGCTGACCCGCCACCCCGCCGTCACCGGGGCCGCCGCCGAGGCCGCGCTGCGCTGGGGCGCCGGTGCCACCGGCTCCCGGCTGGTGACCGGGACCACCGCGCTGCACACCGAGCTGGAGCAGGAGCTCGCCGATTTCTGCGGGGCCGAGGCCGCCCTCGTCTTCTCCTCCGGCTACACCGCCAACCTGGCCGCGCTCACCGCGCTCACCGACACGGACACCCTCATCGTGTCCGACGCCTACAACCACGCCTCGCTGATCGACGGCTGCCGGCTCGCCCGGGCCGACGTCCACCGGGCCCCGCACAGCGACCCGCACGCCGTCGCCGGGATCCTCGCCGGGCGCGAGCGGCCCCGGGCGCTGGTGGTCACCGACTCGGTGTTCTCGGTCGACGGCAACGCCGCCCCGCTCGCCGAACTCGCCGACGTCACCCGGAGGTTCGGCGCCGCGCTGCTCGTCGACGACGCGCACGGCCTGGGTGTCCTCGGCCCCGGCGGCAGCGGCGCCCCGGCCGCCGCGGGCCTCGCCGGTGCGCCCGACCTGGTCACCACCGTCACCCTGTCGAAGTCGCTCGGCTCCCAGGGCGGCGCCGTGCTCGGCCCCCGCCGGGTGATCCGCCACCTCACCGAGACCGCCCGCACCTTCATCTTCGACACCGGCCTCGCCCCCGCCGCCGCCGGGGCCGCCCTCGGCGCGCTGCGGCTGCTGCGCGCCGAACCCCACCGCGCCGAGCGCGCCCGGGAGGTGGCCCGCACCCTGGCCGCCCGCCTCGCCGCCGCCGGCCTGCACGCCTCCACCCCCGACGCGGCCGTGGTGTCCGTCCGGGCCCCGGGCCCCGAGGCCGCTGTCGGCTGGGCCGCCGACTGCCGCCGGGCCGGACTCGCCGTCGGCTGCTTCCGCCCCCCGTCCGTGCCGGACGGCATCTCCCGGCTGCGGCTGACCGCGCGCGGCGACCTCACGGACGGGCAGATCGCCGAGGCCGTGCGCGTCATCGCGGCCACCGCCCCGGAGGGTGCCCGCGCGGCCGGCTGACGTCCCGGTCCGGCAGGATCGAGCAACTGTCTTTCGGCGAAAGGCCGCTGGCGGTCCGTCGGGCTGTCATCATGGGCGCGTCGGACGGCCGGTGGCGGGGGCGGGGACCATGAGCGAGCAGATCGTCACGGCCCTGCTGTCCGGGCTCGTCGCCCTGGTGGTGGCCGCCGTCGGCGCGGCACTGACCCTCGCGCAGCAGCGGCGGGAACGCGCCCAGTGGCTGACCGACCTCAAGTCCGGCTGGGCACTGGAGCTCCACAAGGCCCGGCTGGAAACCTACCCGGAGGTCTTCCGCATCCTGGGCGGACTCTCGCACGCCGCCTCCCCGCTCACCCCCGAGGCGGCGGGGCAGGTCGCGGTGGCGCTCAACGGCTGGTTCTACGGGCCGGGCGGCATGTGCGCGACCGCCACCGCCAGGGGTGCCGTCCTCGGCCTGCGGCACTGCTGCCGGCGCTGGGCCCGGGAAGGCGGCCGGAAGCCGGGCGACCTCTACCGGTGGCGCAATCTGGCGATCGCCGCCCTGCGCTCGGACCTCGACCTCGCCGGGCGGGAGTCCTACGACTTCAGCCCCGGCTCGACCATCCTGGCCGACCTGCGCCGGGAACTGGAGTCGGTGCAGCGCGGCGCCCGCCCCGGCGGGGCCGGTCGCCGCTCGGGCCGGTTCACGCTCCGCCGGCCCGGCCGCGGCGGCGCTGTCCCGATGCTCCGTCCGGCCGGGCGCCCCTCAAGGAGCCCGGCCGCTCCGCCGGCCGACGACCACTGACAGCCTTCCGCCGGCGAAGGCGCCCTCACAGCCCCGCCAGCTCCCGCAGGAACACCGTGCCGGCGTCCTCGCGGCCGGCGGCGACGCGCGGGGCGGCGACCAGGACGGCCGACGCCCGGCACCAGGCGAGGACACGGTCCGCGTCCGCGCCCGCGACCAGGGCGGTCAGCGCGGCGATCCGGGCGGACAGGGCCTCCGGATCCGCCACACCGTCGAGAGCCCAGTCGACCAGGTCGAAGTCCGGATCGCCCAGGCAGGCACGCGGGTCGATCGCCACCGCCCCGGCCGGGCCGAGCAGCACGTTCGACGGATGCAGGTCGCCGTGGACCAGCCCGACCGGCCCGCCGTCGCCCGTCAGCTCGCGGGCCAGGGCCCGGGCGTCCGCCGTCGACACCCCGGGGGCCCGCCGCTCGGTGAGGTCGAACAGGAAGTCCAGCCGCTCCGCCAGCGACGGGAGTGCCGTCCGGGACGGCGCGGGCACCGAGCGCATCGCGGCCAGCATCCCCGCCACCTCGGCCGGCCGCCAACCGCGCTCGCGCAGCGTCGTCCCCGGCGGGACGTCCGCCAGCAGCAGCGCCCCGGCCCCGACGTCCTCCGCCAGCAGCCCCACCACCGACGGCACCTCCCGCCACGCGGCCAGCGCCACCGCCTCCTGCCGGGCCACCTCGGCGTCCGGCGTCAGCTTGAGCCACACCCCCGCACCGTCGGCGAGCCGCTCGCAGCGGAAGACCCGCGAGGTGCCGCCCCCGCCGGCCGCCCGCACCGCCAGCCCCCAGCGCCCGGCCAGCCCCTCCACCAGCCGCGGCAGCTGTGCGCACCACTCCTCGGCGCCCGGCCCGAACCGGGTCACCAGCCGGGTCCGCACCTCCTCCGGGACGGCGGCGAGGGCGGCTGTCCCGGCCGTGCGGTCGGCCGTCACGGCCGCCCCACCACCAGCAGCGTCTCCGCGCCCACCGGCCGGTAGCCGGCGGCCTGGAACGCCCGCACGCTGGTCGCGTTGCCCGGCGCCTGCTGGGACCACACCACGTCGCCCTCCGGGACCAGGTGCCGGGCCGCCAGCGCCAGCGCCCGGCCCAGGCCCCGGCCGCGGGCCGCCGCACCGACCTCGATCGCACACTCCCAGCGCCCGGCGACACCGCGCCCCAGCACCAGGACCCCGCCCTCGCCCGCGGCCTCGCCCGCGGTCTCGAAGACCCGCACGTCCTCGCGGTAGCGCAGCGCGCGCACCACGCGGGGATGCTCCAGGTCCTCGACCGGGGCGAGCGGCAGCGGCGGCCCGCCGGGCAGCCGGTCGGCCACCGTCAGCAGGTCGATGTTGCCGTTCTCCCGGCCGGTGCGGCGGGCGAACGCGGTCAGGAACGGCGGACACAGCGGCGCGGCCAGCGGGTCGCTCGGCGTGGCCGCCAGCGTCGCCCGCACCCACTCCGGGTCCTCGTCGGTGAACACCACCGCGTGCGCGGAGAACGACAGCACCCCCGCCTCGCGCGGCGACGGCTGCGGCACCACCGTCACCGAACCGTCCGACGGCGGGAACACCCCGCCCCCCGCGTCCGCCAGAATCTCCCGCAGCCCCCGTGTCGCCATCGTTCCCCGCCCCCTGGTGATCCCCTTGGTGGTGATCTTCTCGGTGATCTTCGTGGGCGACCAGCCTAGGTGATCACGTCAAGCCTTCTTCCGGGCCCGGCTCGGCTGCACCCGGGTCGGCTCGCCCGCCGCCTTCGGATGGTCCGGCGGATACGGCAGCTCGCCGTGCGCGCCGTCCGCGATCTGCCGCTCGTACAGCTCCAGCAGCGCCTCCAGCCGGAACGCCTCACCCTGCATCCCCGCGTGCGGATCACCCACCTCCGCGAACCGGGCCGGCACCGTCCGCAGGTCGAAGTCCTCCGGCAGCGCGTCGTCCAGCTCCTCCCACAGCAGCGGGGTCGACGCCGTCGCCCGGGGCCGGGCCCGCAGCGAATAGGCGGAGGCGATCGTCCGGTCCCGCGCCATCTGGTTGTAGTCGACGAAGATCCGCTCCCCGCGCTCCTCCTTCCACCACGCCGTGGTCACCCGCCCCGGCAGCCGCCGCTCCAGCTCCCGGCCCAGCGCGATCACCGCGTGCCGCCCGTCCGTGAACGTCCACTCCGGCACCAGCGGCACGTACACGTGCACCCCGCGCCCGCCCGAGGTCTTCGGCCACCCCCGCAGCCCGTGCTCCTCCAGGACCGCCCGCAGCTCGTGCGCGACCCGCACCGAGTCCCGGAAGTCCGTGCCCGGCTGCGGGTCCAGGTCGATCCGCAGCTCGTCCACATGGTCGGTGTCCGAGCGGCGCACCGGCCACGGGTGGAAGGTCAGACAGCCGAGGTTCGCCGCCCACAGCACCGCCGCCGGCTCGGTCGGACAGATCTCGTCCGCCGACCGCCCGCTCGGGAAGGAGATCCGCGCGGTCGGCAGCCAGTCGGGCAGGCCCTTCGGCGCGCGCTTCTGGTAGAAGAACTCGCCCTCCACCCCGTCCGGGAACCGCTGCAGCGTCGTCGGCCGGTCCCGCAGCCCGCGCAGCACCCCGTCCGCGACCGCGAGGTAGTACTCGGCGACGTCCAGCTTGGTGAAGCCGCGCTCCGGGAAGTACACCTTGTCGGGGTTCGACAGCCGGACGGTGCGCCCGGCGACATCCAGTTCCACGGCAGAGCCCATGCCACTCACGCTAAGCGCGCACCGCCCGCCGCGCCTGTCCTGACCTGGGCGCCCGTCCCTGCCTCGGCACTCGTGCCTGCCTCGGCGCTCCTGCCGCCCCGCGTGCCGCCCGCGTCCCGCCCGGGTGAGGCCCGCGTGCCGCCGCGCGTCCGGACCGCGTCGGCGCGAGGATCGGAAGCATGGACCTGCCCGTCATGCCACCCGTCGCCCCGATGCTCGCCAAGTCCGTCGCGAAGATCCCGCCCGGCATGCAGTACGAGGCCAAATGGGACGGCTTCCGCGCCATCGTCTTCCGCGACGGCGACGAGATCGAGATCGGCAGCCGCACCGGCAAACCCCTCACCCGCTACTTCCCCGAACTCGTCACCGCCCTGCGCCGCGAAGCACCCCCGCGCTGCGTCCTCGACGGCGAAGTGGTCATCGCCCGCGACGGCCGGCTGCGCTTCGAGGAACTCCTCGAACGCATCCACCCCGCCGCCAGCCGGGTCGAACTGCTAGCCGAACGCACCCCCGCCTCCTTCGTCGCCTTCGACCTGCTCGCCCTCGGCGACGAGTCCCTGCTCGACCGGCCGCTCGCGGCCCGCCGCGCCGCCCTCGAAACGGCCCTCGCCGACGCCGCCGACCCCGTCTTCACCGCCCCCGCCGCGACCGACCGCGACCTCGCCGAGACCTGGTTCGCCCAGTACGAGGGCGCCGGACTCGACGGCATCGTCGCCAAACCGCTCGACCAGCCCTACCGGCCCGGCGAACGCGCCATGTACAAGATCAAGCACGAACGCACCGCCGACTGCGTGGTCGCCGGCTACCGCGAGCACAAGAGCGGACCCGTCGTCGGCTCCCTGCTGCTCGGGATCCACGACGCCGACGGCCACCTCCAGCACGTCGGCGTCTGCGCCGCCTTCACCATGGCCCGCCGCCGCGAACTCGCCGAAGAACTCGCGCCGTTGCGCACCACCGACCTCGCCGGCCACCCCTGGGGGGCCTGGGCCGACGAAGCCGCCCACGCCGACGCCAGACTCCCCGGGGCACAGAGCCGCTGGACCGGCAAGAAGGACCTCTCCTGGGTGCCGCTGCGCCCCGAACGCGTCGTCGAGGTCGCCTACGACCACATGGAGGGCACCCGCTTCCGGCACACCGCGCAGTTCCGCCGCTGGCGCCCGGACCGCGCGCCGGAGAGCTGCACGTACGAGCAGCTGGAGGAGCCGGTCTCCTACGACCTGGCGCGGGTGCTCGGGGGCTGACGGCCCTGGAGCACCCGCGCTCGGTCACGCCTGCTCGGTCACGCCTGTCGGGTCACGGCTGTCGGATCGGCTGCCTCGTCACGCCGTCGAAGGCACCGGCGGCGTCACCGAGGTCGACACCGACGCGTCGGCCGTCGCCGAGGGCTCGTCCCCGCCCGCCGGCGCCGCCGGCAGGTCGTAGACGTTCCCCGGCGAGACGACCTCCGTGATCGCCTTCGCGAACAGCGTCGACGGCGCCGACCCCTTGTACGTGATGTCGGTGTTCAGCAGCACCACCAACGAGGCCTGCGCGGACGGCAGATACACCACCACCGTCTGGTACCCCGGCAGCGAGCCGTTGTGCCCGATCCACCCGTGGTTGTAGAACACCCCCAGCCCGTACCAGGTGTCCGGCACCGCCGAGGGCTGCGGCTGGAGCCGCTGCGCCTGCGTCTGCGGGGTCAGCAGCGTGCCGGTGGCCAGCACCTTGGCCCACTTCTTCATGTCCGCCTGGTCCGAGATCATCGCCCCCGCCGCCCAACCCCAGGACGGGTTCCAGTCGGTGGCGTCCGCGATCGTCCCGTCCGCCGTCTGGTTGGTGTAGCCCTGGGAGTGCGGCTGCGGGAACGCGTTCGTGGTCGGGAACACCGTCCGGCCCAGGTCCGCCGGGTCGAACACCTCCTTCTTCAGGAACTCGCCGAGCGGCCGCCCGCCCAGCTTCTCGATCACCTTCCCGATCAGCACCGTATTGGTGTTGGAGTAGTCGAACTCCGCCCCCGGAGCGAAGTTCACCGGGTGCTTGAACGCGTACGCGAGCAACTGGTCAGGCGTGAAGGAGCGTTGCGGATCCGCCTGGAGCGCCGTCACGAAGTCCTCGTCCTGGGTGTACGAGAACAGGCCGCTGCGCATGTCGGACAGCTGGCGCAGGGTGATCGTGTCACCGTTCGGCACCCCCGAGACGTACTTGCCGATCGGGTCGTCCAGCCCCGCCTTGCCCTGGTCCACCAGCCGCAGCAGACCGGTGACGGTGAAGGTCTTGGTCTCGCTGCCGATCCGCATGTTGAGCCCGGTCACCATCGCCGTGCCCGCGACCTTGTCGGAGACGCCGAAAGCCTTCAGGTACTCGCCCTGCGGCGTCGACAGGTTGACGATCACCCCCGGTACCGAGGCCTCCGTCAGCACCCGCTGCACCGCCGTGTCCAGCCGGGCCGTGACGTCCGGCGTCAGCGGCAGCGCGGTCGGGCCCGCCGAGGTGCCCGAGGGCGAGGAGGGGGTGGTCGGCGAGGGGCTGAGCAGGGTGGCACTCGCGCTCGGGCCCGAGGCCGAGGCCGAGGGGCTGAGCGCCGCCGGGACGGCCGTCACCGCCCCGGCCGCCGGCGAGCCGGTGGACGAGCCGCCCGAACAGCCGGCCGAGGCCAGCAGCCCGGCCAGCGCCAGCGCGACTGCCGCCGGGGCGGGCCTGGCCGCACCGGGGCGGCGGGGGGCCGCCCCCGGGCGGTGCGGGGTCGTGGCTCGGGCCGTCGTCACACGATTCGGCACGCGGTCGTGATTCGTCATCGTCGAGGCGCCTCTCTGGGCCGGACGGGCCCGGAGCACCGCTCCACGGGCCCGCAAGGGGGAGCGATCGCCACCGTATGCGCCGGTCACCGGCACCGCGCGCCCTGCGGCGGCCCGCTGGCCCGAACGGACCCACCCGTCAGCCACCCGGCCCGGCCCCGGTCGCGCCACCAGCACCGGGGCCCGCACCATACCCGGCCCATACCCGCCCCCTACCGGTGGCCGCGTAGGGTGCGCACCGCCCGAACGACGGAGGGGAACACCGAGGTGCTGCTGCGCTGCGAAGCCGTGGGCAAACGCTACGGCCGGGGCCGCTGGATCCTGCGCGACGTCGAACTCGGCCTCGCACCCGGCGACGTCCTCGCCGTCGTCGGCGCCAACGGCTCCGGCAAGTCCACCCTGCTACGGATCCTGGCCGGCCTCACCCGCCCCACCACCGGCCGCCGCACCGGACCGGTCACGGCCCCGGCGGCCACCGTCGGCTACGTCCCCGACCGGTTCACCGCCCACGAACGCCTCACCGCCATCTCCTACCTCACCCACCTCGGCCGCATCCGCGGCCTGCCCACCGCCACCGCCCGGGCCCGCGCCGGCGCGCTGCTGGACCGGCTCGCCCTCGTCGGCGGCCCCGACGCCGAACTGCGCACCCTCTCCAAGGGCAACGCCCAGAAGGTCGCGCTCGCGCAGGCCCTGCTCGTACCGCCCGACCTGCTCGTCCTCGACGAACCGTGGTCCGGCCTCGACGCCTCCGCCCACAGCGTGCTCGCCGCGATCCTCGCCGAGGCAGCCGCCGCCGGCGGGGCCGTGGCGTTCACGGACCACCGCGAGGCCCTCGCCCGCACGCACGCCACCGCCGTGCACACCGTCGCCGACGGACGCGTCACCCGCAGCGCCGACCCCGGCCCGGGGGCGGCGGTCGCCGCGGTCGCTGCGGTCTCGTCCGCGGTGGTCGTCCTCACCCGCCCGGGCGGCCCCGACGTCCCCGGTGACCGCGACGTCCCAGGTGTCCTCGACGTCCCAGGTGTCCTCGACCTCCCCGGGGTCCTCGCCGCCGAGCGCCGCGGGGCAGAACTCCATCTGCGGGTGGAGCGGTCCAGGACCGACGCCGTCCTGCTCGCCGTCCTCCGCGACCACTGGTCCGTACGAGCCGTCACCCGGCCCGCGCCCGAACCGGCCACCGGACCCGAACCAGTCACCGGACCCGGTCCGGCCACCGGACCCGATCCGGCCACTGGACCCGACACTGCCCCCACTCCGAGGACCACCGCCCGATGACCGCCCTCGTCCGCTACCGCCTCACCACCCTGCTGCTCTCCCAGCGCTACCTCGCCCCGCTGCTCCTGTTCACCGCCCTCGTCACCGTCCTCACCAGCAACGACACCGGCCCGCTCACCGCCACCCACGCCGCCGCCGGCCTGGCGATGCTGCTCGCCGCCACCTGGCTCACCACGACGCTCGCCGGGCTCGACGACCCGCCCCACCGGGCGGTGCTGACGGCCGCCACCGGCGGACACCGGCGCCTGGTCACCGGGACCGTCCTCGCCGCGCTGACCGTCTGCCTGCCCCTCACCGCCCTCGGTCTGGTCCTGCCGCTCCTCGTCGGCAGCCACAGCCCCACCGGCGCCGACCTGCTCCTGGGCGCCGAGGCCCAGCTCACCTGCGCCTGCACCGGCGCCACCGTCGGCCTGCTCACCGCCCGGCCGGTGGTCCGACGGCAGGGACACGGACTGCTGCTCGCCCTCGCCCTGCTGCTCGTCCTGACCCTCGGCAAGGGCCTGCCGCCGGTGAACCTCCTGCTCACCCGGCTCTCCGGCCACCACCGCTCGGCGGACCTGGTCGGCTCCACCGCGCTGTTGCTCGCGCTCGCGGTCGCCCTGCTCGGGGCCGCGGCGGTGGCGGCGCACGCCGTCGCCGTACGGCGGGACTGACCGGGCCGTACCGGTCGCCCGGCCGCCGTTCGCCGGTCCCCCGACCAGCGTGTCGAGGGCCGCCGGACGGGCGCCCCGCGCGCCCCGTACGCGCCCCGCGCGCTCCGCCGTCGGGGTGCCGACCGGCACGCCGCGACGGGCCCCGGGCGCAGCTCGGGCACGATCGTTCAGCCCAGCTGTCGCGGCCCTTAAGAATTCCTCGATGGACCGCACCCCCTCCGACCAGGCAGATTTCTGCCTGCCCGGATTACGGACGCCAGGACCGACACCAGGACCCCGGCCCCGTCACCACCCTCCGGCCCTCCCGGGGGCCGCCACCGCCGGGCCTCGTCGGCCTGCCCACACCAGGCCGCCCCACCGTGCGTCAGGAGCCACCGCCGTGAAGGCACTCGTCAAGCAGAAGGCCGAGCCGGGACTCTGGCTGATGGACGTCCCCACCCCGGCGATCGGCCCCGGCGAGGTGCTCATCAAGGTGCTGCGCACCGGCATCTGCGGCACCGATCTGCACATCCGCAAGTGGGACGGCTGGGCGCAGCAGGCGATCAGGACCCCGCTGGTGCTGGGCCACGAGTTCGTCGGCGAGGTCGCCGAGATCGGTGCCGGCGTCGCGGACATCGCCGTCGGCGACCTGGTCAGCGGCGAGGGCCACCTGGTCTGCGGCAAGTGCCGCAACTGCCTGGCCGGCCGCCGTCACCTCTGCCGCAACACCGTCGGCCTGGGCGTCAACCGGGACGGCGCCTTCGCCGAGTACGTCGCGCTGCCCGCCTCCAACGTCTGGGTGCACCGGGTCCCCGTCGACCTCGACGTCGCCGCGATCTTCGACCCGTTCGGCAACGCCGTGCACACCGCGCTGTCCTTCCCGATGGTCGGCGAGGACGTGCTGGTCACCGGCGCCGGGCCGATCGGCATCATGGCCGCCGCCGTCGCCAAGCACGCCGGCGCCCGCAACGTCATGATCACCGACGTCTCCCCGTACCGCCTCGACCTGGCCCGCAAGGTCGGTGTCACGCTGGCGCTCAACGTCGCCGAGCACACCATCGAGGAGGGCCAGCAGAAGCTCGGCCTGCGCGAGGGCTTCGACGTCGGCCTGGAGATGTCCGGCCGGCCCGAGGCGATGCAGTCGATGATCGCCAACATGACCCACGGCGGGAAGATCGCCATGCTGGGCCTGCCCGCCGAGCAGTTCCCGATCGACTGGGCCTCGGTCGTCACCTCGATGCTCACCATCAAGGGCATCTACGGCCGCGAGATGTTCGAGACCTGGTACGCGATGTCCGTCCTCCTGGAGGGCGGCCTCGACCTCAGCCCCGTGATCACCGGTCGGTACGCCGCCACCGACTTCGAGGCCGCCTTCGACGAGGCGGCCGGCGGCCGCTGCGGCAAGGTCATCCTCGACTGGACCGCCTGAGCACCCTCGCCGATCCGACGATCCGATTAGGAGCAGCTGTGTTCGACAACGTGCGCGACGAGGTCGCCGCCACCCTCGACGAGATCCGTGAGGCCGGCCTCTTCAAGCCGGAGCGCGTCATCGGCAGCCCCCAGAGCGCCGCCGTCACCGTCACCGCAGGCGGCACCCCGGGCGAGGTCCTCAACTTCTGCGCCAACAACTACCTCGGCCTCGCCGACCACCCCGAGGTGCTCGACGCCGCCAAGGACGCCCTCGACCGCTGGGGCTACGGCATGGCGTCCGTCCGCTTCATCTGCGGCACCCAGGACGTGCACAAGCAGCTGGAGGACCGCCTCTCCGCGTTCCTCGGCCAGGAGGACACGATCCTCTACTCGTCCTGCTTCGACGCCAACGGCGGCGTCTTCGAGACCCTGCTCGACGAGCGCGACGCCGTCATCTCCGACGCCCTCAACCACGCGAGCATCATCGACGGCATCCGCCTGTGCAAGGCCCGCCGCCACCGCTACGCCAACCGCGACCTCGCCGACCTGGAGCAGCAGCTCAAGGAGAGCCAGGACGCCCGCCGCCGCCTGATCGTCACCGACGGCGTGTTCTCGATGGACGGCTACGTCGCCCCGCTGCGCGAGATCTGCGACCTCGCCGACCGCTACAACGCGATGGTCATGGTCGACGACTCGCACGCCGTCGGCTTCGTCGGCGCGGGCGGCCGCGGCACGCCGGAGCTGCACGGCGTCATGGACCGGGTCGACATCATCACCGGCACCCTCGGCAAGGCGCTCGGCGGCGCCTCCGGCGGCTACGTCGCCGCGCGCCGGGAGATCGTCGCGCTGCTGCGCCAGCGGTCGCGCCCGTACCTGTTCTCGAACTCGCTCGCGCCGGTCATCGCGGCCGCCTCGCTGAAGGTCCTGGACCTCGTCGAGAGCTCGAACGAGCTGCGGGAGCGGCTGGCGGCGAACACCGCGCTGTTCCGCTCGAAGATGACCGAGGCGGGCTTCGAGATCCTGCCCGGGGACCACCCGATCGCGCCGGTGATGATCGGCGACGCGGCGAAGGCCGGCCGGCTGGCCGAGCTGCTGCTGGAGCGCGGCGTGTACGTGATCGGCTTCTCGTACCCGGTCGTGCCGCACGGCCAGGCCCGGATCCGGGTCCAGCTCTCCGCCGCGCACACCACCGAGGACGTCGAGCGCGCCGTCGCCGCCTTCGTGGACGCGCGCGCCGCGCTGGGGGAGTAGCTCCCTCTGGCGCCGTGACCGTCGCTCTGCGGCGGTCGCCCGGAACGGCCCCCCGTGGGCCGGTTCCCCCTCGATCGCCCGTGGCGCGTCCGCTCGGAACCGGACGCGCCACGGGCTCCCGAACCGCTGTGCGATGTCGGCGGGGCCCCCCCGCCGACATCGCACAGCACCAAGACCACCTGCCCCACCCTCCCGCCGCGGGAGTGGGAAGTCGGCCCGGCCGACTTCCCACTCCCGTTCGCAGTTTTCGGGGGCGGTGGGGTTGTGGCGGTGGTTCGCTGGTTGGGTCTGCGGGGCTGCTCCTCGCGCCTCGCCTCGTACGTCGTACCTCGTACCTCGTACTTCTCACGCCGCAGCTCTCCGAGGCCTCCGCTCCCCCACACTTTGCAAAGTCCACACTTTGCAAAGTGTGGGGGAGCGGCTCGGGGAGGCTGTAGGCCCGGGAATCAAGGGGATCGCGCTCCCTCTCTCCCTCTCGCACTTTGCAAAGTCCGCACTTTGCAAAGTGTGAGAGGAAGCCCGGAGCCCGGAGCCCGGAACCCGGGGTGCGGGCTCCGCACCCCGGGTTGTGGGGTGTGGGGCGCGGGGGCTCAGGGGGCGAGTGGTCGCCGGAGTGCCCCGTGCGGCGTTGCCCGGAGTGGGAAGTCGGCGGGGCCGACTTCCCACTCCGCTGCCGCCCCTCCCGCCCGGTTCGTCACCCCCGCCCCGGCAGTCCCAGCGACGCTGGCAGAATTGGCCTGTGATCGACGCGAGACGGCTGCGGACCCTGCGAGCGGTGGCGGACCACCGGACGGTGACCGCCGCGGCGGCCGCGCTCTACCTCACCCCCTCCGCGGTCTCGCAACAGCTGGCCGCCCTGGAGCAGGAGACCGGCCACCACCTGCTCGCCCGCGAGGGCCGAGGCGTCCGGCTCACGGCGGCCGGGGAGATCCTGCTCGGTCACGCCGACGCCGTCCTCGCCCAACTGGAACGGGCCGAGGCCGACCTCGCCGCCTACAGCGCCGGCGTCTCCGGCGAGGTCACCGTGGCCTCCTTCGCCACCGGCATCTCCCTCGTCCTCGCGCCCGCCATCGGCACCCTCGCCACCCGGGCCCCCGGCATCCGGCTCAAGGTGCTCGACGCCGAGGGCGACGCCAGCCTGCCGATGCTGCTCGACGGTCGCGCCGACCTCGCCGTGGCGGTCGAGTACCGCGGTGCCCCGCGGGCCGACGATGCCCGTCTCACCCGCGTCGCCCTCTACGCCGAGCCCTTCGAGGCAGTTCTTCCGCTCGCCCACCCGCTGGCCGCTGCCGAGGGCCCGGTCGCGATGGCCGACCTCGGCGACGAACCGTGGATCGGCCCCTACCCGGGCAACCCGTGCCACGACGTGGTGCTGCTGGCCTGCGAGAACGCCGGTTTCCAGCCGCGCCTGGTGCACTCCTCCGACGACTTCCGCGCGGTCGTCGCCCTCGCCTCGGCCGGGGCGGGCGTGGCCCTGGTCCCGCGCTCGGCCCTGCTCGGCGTCGACCTGGCCCAGGTCGCCGTCCGCCCCGTCGACAGTGCTCTCGCCACCCGCCGGGTCTTCGCCGCCGTCCGCGCCGGGGCCGACGGCCACCCGTTGCTCCGCCCCGTCCTCGACGCCCTCGCCGAAGCCGCTCCGGCCACCCCCTGACCGCTCGCGGGGCGACGCCGGGGAGGCGTCGCCCCGGGTTCTCCGCACTTTGCAAAGTGCACTTTGCAAAGTGCGAGCGGGGACAGACGGTGTGGGCCGGGGCGGCCCGCGCCGGGTATCGGGCGCTGGGAGTCGGGCGACAGGTGACCCGCGACGGGTGACGGGTGACGGGCCGTCGGCTGCGGACGACGGACGGCGAACGGCGGACGGCGGACGGCGGACGACGAGAGGGCGGACGACGAGACAGCGGTCGTGGGTCGTCGGTCGACGACCCACGAGTGACGACCGACGACTCACGACCGACGACCGACGAGTGACAGGACGGGTGACGGCAGATGGGGTTCCTCGGGGAGCACTGGCGGCTGGTACGCGAGCGGGACGGGGAGGTGCTCGGTGAGATCGTGATCGACGAGGCGGACTTCCCGTGGCTGCACGGGCGGTTCGAGCCGACGGCGGCGTTCGGTGCGGTGCGGCCGTGGTTCGAGGAGTCGTCGGCGTTGCTCGACGCGGAGGAGTACGAGCGCTTCGACGTGAGCTACGAACGGATCGCAGCCGCGCTGTCGCTGGTGGCACCGGCGGGTCCGGTGGCCGAGTTGCTGCTGCACGTCGACGGCGGGCGCGCCTGGTTCCGGTGGAGCGACGAGCCGTTCGACGAGTCCTGAACACCGCTCCCGGGCGTGATGTTGGCATTATCCGGGCACGTTCGACCTCTTGCCGGTGTTCGACGGGAGCGTCAGCATGAGGGCACCGCAGTGGTGTGCCGCCGGAGGGGGGATCCCGTCGATGGGTGGTGGAGATCCGGTGTGTCCGGCGTGCGGAGCGCCACGCGCGCCGGGGGAGCCGCTACCGCCGGCGGCGGCGCTGCCGCTGACCCGGGGGCTGACGCCCCGGGAGCGCACCGTGCTGCAGCTGTTGGGCCTCGGGTACGACAATCGCTCGATAGCCTACGAACTCAATATCAGCGAGCGCACCGTCAAACGGTTCGTCACCGCCATTCTGGCGAAACTGGGACTCCGGTCAAGGCTGCAGGCCGGACTGCTCGCACTGATTCTCGCCTCCTCTCCCGACGAGGGCGGTTTCTGGCCCAAAGGTCTCATGGACGGCGTCCCTGGCGGCGGTGATGATGATCTGGCATCCGAGAAGGAGGGGACCATGACATTCGACGCCCTCGCCGCCCTCCGGCAGGCGGGCAACCCGGTCGACCTGCTGACACTGGAGCAACGGGACGTGCTGTCCCGGCTCAGCGAGGACGAGGTCGCCGTCCTCAATTCCGTGAAACAGCGGCTCGACGCTGTTTCGGACGCCGAGGTGGAAGGGCATTCCTTCGTCATCAAGTTGGCGTGAGATGGCGGTCAGATTCGGGATTCTCGGGCCGCTGCACGTGCTGGAGAACGGCCGGGCCGTGGATCCGGGATCACGGAAACAACAGATTCTCCTGGCGGCGCTGCTGTCCCACGCGAATACCCGGCTGTCGGCCGACTCCCTGGTCGAGGCGCTGTGGGACGACGCGCCGCCGCGCACCGCCCGCAAGAACCTCCAGGTGTACGTCTCGGGGCTGCGCCGACTGGCCGGTCCCGAGTCCGGCCCGGATTCCGGACCCGGCCCCGGGAGCACCCGGATCAGCCACCAGGCCGGCGGCTACGTCCTGCACACCGCCGAGGGCGAGCTCGACGCGCTCCGCTTCGAACAGCGGGCCAGGGCCGGGGCGCTCACCGAGGCGCTGGAGCTGTGGCGCGGCTCGGCGCTCGACGGGTTCCGGGACGTCCCGCTGATCGACAGCGCCGCGCAGCGCCTCGACCGCCGCTTCCTCGGTGTGTTCGAGGACTGGCTGGACGCCGAACTCGCCGCCGGGCGCGGCGCGGAGGCGATCGAGCGCGCCACCGAGACCGCGCAGCGGCATCCGCTGCGCGAACGGCTGCGGATGCTGCAGATGACCGCCCTGTGCCAGGCCGGACGCCGCTCCGAGGCGCTCGCCGTCTACGACGAGCTGCGGCAGGCGCTGGCCCACGAACTCGGCCTGCCGCCGAGCCCGGCCCTGGCCCGCTTCTACCGTTCGCTGCTCTGCGAGGCGGGCCCCGTCCGGCCGCGCCCCGGGCCGCCCGCCGAGCTGCGGCCGCCGGTTCCGCGTCCGCCCCGGGCGGCGGCGCCGAACCTGCTGCCCACCGACCCGCCCGCGTTCACCGGCCGCGCGGCCCCCGCGCGCCGGCTGGCCGAGGTGCTCACCGGTGGCGCCGGCCGGCTGGCGGTGGTGACCGGACCGCTCGGCGCGGGCAAGACCGCGCTCGCCGTCCACACCGCGCACCGGTTGGCCGAACACTTCCCGGACGGGCGGCTGTTCGTCCGGCTGCGCGGGGAGGACGGCCGGCCCCGCCCGCTGGAGGACGTCCTGCGCCAGCTGCTGGCGGCCACCGCCTGCGGCGAACGGGACGGACCGGCCGCCGCGTCGCCCGTCGCCGAGTGCTCCGACCCGCGCTGGGCCTGGCAGTTGTGGCTGACCGGGCGCCGCGCGCTCGTGGTGGTCGACGACGCCCGCCGCGAGTCGGAGGTGCGGCCGCTGCTGCCGGAGGCCGGGGAGAGCGCCGTCGTGGTCACCGCCCGGCCCCGGCTGATCGGCCTGGAGGGCGCCCATCGGGTCTGGCTGCCGCCCTTCACGGCGGACGAGGCGGTGGAGTTCCTCGGCCGGACGATCGGCGCCGAACGGGTCGACGCGGACCGGGAGTCCGCCGCCCGGATCGTCCGGGCGACCGGGCTGCTGCCGCTCGGGGTGCGGCTGGTCGCCGACCGGCTGGCGTTCCTGCGGCACGTCCCGCTGGGCGAGTACGGCGCGCGGCTGAGCGGCGGCCGGGCCCTGCTGGACGAGCTGTGCGGGGGCGACCCGCTGGTGCGGGTGCGGCTGGCCGAGTCGGTCGGCGAGCTGCCGGAGGCCGCGCACTGGGCGGTGCTGCGGCTCGGCCTGCTGGCCCGGCCGGTGTTCACCCTGGACCGGGCGGCCGAGGCGCTGGACTGCGACCCGGGGACGGCCGTGCGGGTGCTGGAGGACCTCCTGGAGGCCAGTCTGCTCACCGTCGCCGGCGCGGAGGGGCTCGCCCATACCGTGCGGTACGAGATGCCGGCGCTGCTGTACGCGTACGCGCGGGAGCGGGCCGCCCGGACCGCCGACCGGGTTCCGGTCCACCTCGGCTGAGAGCCGGGTGCGAACGGCGCGGAGCAGGGCGCGAAGAAGCAGAGTCGTGGAGCCGAGAACGAGGAGCGGAACGGTATATGACCAACCGTCATACCGAAATCGAACCGCCGCCTAATCGCCGCCATACCGGGGGTCCCTACGTTTCTCACGGGCCGGCGTAGCGGACGCCGCACTGCAGAGGGAGGTCAGCATGAGTGACTCCATCAACCCGGAGCCGACCGAGGCCGAGGACGAGGTCGACGTCGTGGCGCACGGCATCGAGGTCGAGGACGACGGTGTCGTCGACGACATCTGCATCATCAACAACAGTTCGGCGATGTGACGTTGTCGCATCCGGTCGTCGCGTCATGACGTCATGACCTGGTGACGTCATGGCGTCAGGGCGTCATGACGTCCGAGCGGGTCATCCGGCCCCGGCCCGAGCCGCCGGCGGCGGGGTGGCCCGTTCGGCCGGTCGCGCCCAGGCCGGTCCCGCGTCGACCGGTCTCGCGTCGACCGGTCCCGCACCTGCCGGTCGCACCACGACGTTCCCACCGCGACCGTCCCGCCCCGACCGCCGCGCCCCGATCGCAGCCCCCGGCCCGGAGGCCCCGTGAACATCCTGCTCTGCCCGCTCAGTGACGGCGGCTACCTCTACCCGGCGCTCGCCGTCGGGCGCGAACTGCGGCTCCGCGGCCACCGGGTGTCGGTGCTGGGCCGTGCCACCGCCGCACCGTTCGCGGCCGAGGTCGGCCTGCCGTTCGCGGCGGCGGAGGAGTTCGGCGGCGAGCGGGCCTTCTCCGCCGCCCGCTGGGGCGTCATGGGCCTCGCGCAGTACCGGGCGACCGTGCGCGCCGCCCGGCAGGCCCGCGCGGACCTGCTGGTGACCTCCGTGCTGTGCAACGGCGCACTGCTCGCCGCCGAGACGCTGGACGTTCCGGTGGTGGTGATCGGGCTCTCGATCCACCTGTGGACCTACCGCTCCGGGGGCGAGGGCGAGCCGCAGTACGGCCGCACCCGGGAGAACCGGACCCTGGAGACGCTGGCGCTCTACGAGGCCACGCGCGAGGAGGCCGGTCTCTCCGCCCGGCCGTCCCGTTGGCCGCGGGCGACGGTCGCCACCGCCACCGCCACCGCCACCACGACCGCGACCGAGGCCACGACCGCGGCCGCCGACGGCCCGGACGGGTCCCCGCTGCTCGGTGACGCGCTCCTGCTCCGCGGTGACCCCGAACTGGAGTACCCGGGAGCGGAGTTGCCCCAGCGGGTGCATCAGGTCGGCCCGCTGCCCTGGGAGCCGGCCGCCGACCCGGGCGAACTCGCCTCCGTCGACGCCGCGTTGGCGCGCAGCGGCAAACCGGTCGTCTATGTGCACCTGGGCCGCTTCTTCGGCGGCGGCACCCCGTGGCCGCGCCTCAACGCGACCTTCACCGGCGGTCGTTACCAGGCCGTCGTGGAGCAGGGCCGTACGGCCGGACCGTGCCCCGCCCCGGACGCCGACATCCTGCTCGTCCGCAAACCCTGGCTGGGGCCGCTCGTCGACCGGGCCGGACTGGTGCTGACCGCAGGTACCTCGGCGCCCGTGCTCGGCGCCCTGCTGCGCGGCCGCCCGCTGGGTGTCACCCCCAACGGCTCCGAACAGCCCGTCCTCGCCGGTGCGTTGCTGCGGTCCGGCGCGGCCGTCCACCTTCCGCGCACGGGGGAGCCGGACCAGTCGGGGCTGGTGGACGCGGCCTGGCGGGACGACCGACTGCGCTCCCACGCCCACCGCCTCGGCCGACGGCTCGCCGAGGCCGCCGCGGACGGTCCCCGCCGCGCCGCAGACCTCGTCGAGCAGACCGCCCGCCCGTCCGACCGGCAGCCCGCAACCTCAAGGGAGAACCATGGGTACTCGATCAGCCGCCCCGGACCTCGCGGCCGTGGCGAGCCTCTCGGCGGGCGCGCGGGGGTGGATCGGTCGGCACTGCGGCTTTCTTGACGAGCCGGCGGGCCGGGCCGAACTACCGGTGACCCCCCGGGTCAAGGCGCTGCTGCAACTCGCCCTGCTGTACCGCTGCTGGGCGAGGGCCACCACCGCCGGGGCCGAACGGACGGCGGAGACCGCCCGAACGCGGCCCCCGGACCCCGACCTGGCCGCCGTCGCCGCCACCGTCGAGCAGGTGTGGCGCAGCCCCGCCCACCCGCCGCTGCTCACCGTCGAGCCGCGCTACGCCCGGCAGTTCCAGCTGATGCACGGCGCGCTCGCCCCGGCCGGTCTCGACGCCGACGGTCCGCACCGGACGGTCCTCGCCGAAGGGGTGGCGGGCGACCTCCTGACACCGCGCCGCAAGTCGCCCTTCCTGCACCTGGAAACCCGTTACTACGCCGAACTGGCTGACGTTGAGCACCAGTTGCTCGACTACCCGGAGCTGTACCGGATCAGCCGGCTGGCACGGCACACCGACGGGCAGCCGCTGGCCGAACTCGACGTGTGCGATGTGACCCACACCGTCTTCCACCTGGCCGACTTCGGCTTCCGCGGCCCGGGCCTCGGCGGGGCCGACCTCGCCCATGCCCGCGACCGGGTCGAGCGCCTCACCGAGGAGTCCGTCCGGCACGGCGAATGGGACCTGACGGGCAAGCTCGTCCTCGCGCAGCACTGCCTCGGGCTCGACCCGCTGGTCACACCCTCGGGCGCGGCCGCGCTGCGCCTGCTCGTCGAGGCCCAGTCGCCCGAGGGGTCCTTCCCCGGCCGCTCCGCCACCGACCGGGTGCCGGCCGACGCGACGGCCGTCCAGTTCTTCCGGAAGTCCTACCAGTCCACGCTGGTGGTGGCGCTGGCGACGGTGATCCTCCTGCGCCCGCGTACCGGAACGTCCGACGAGCGGCCGCCCACCACGTCCGCCTCCCCGGCCCTGGGCGGTGCCCGATGAGCCCGACCAACTCGACCAGCCCCGTGACCCCGGTCGCCGCCACCGGCCCCACGACCCCGCCGGTCGCCGCCACCGGTGCCCGCCTCCTCCGGGGCGAGCGCAACTGGTGGTTCCTCGGCCCGGGCGGCGGCCTCGCCCGGCTGCGCCCCGGCCAGTTGGCCGAGGACGGCACCCTGCGCCCCGGCACCGAACGCAGCCTGCGCGAACACGGTCTGCTGACTGCCCCCGCCCCGCGCAGCTACGCCCTGACCGTGCTGACCAGCACCCACTGCAACCTCGGTTGCGGCTACTGCTTCCAGAACACCGGCCAGGACAGCGCCAGCGGCACCCGCCCGCCCCGGATCGCCCGCAAGCGGCTGACCTCGCGGACCATCACCGAGATCCTCGACTTCACCGACCGGCAGATGGCCGCCGCCGAACTGGCGAAGCTCCGCATCCTGCTGTTCGGCGGCGAGCCCCTGCTCAACCCGCGCGGCTGCCTGGAACTCCTCGAACGGGCCGCCGACCACGGCCTCGCCTCCGCCTGGATGATCTCCAACGCCACCCTGCTCACCCCGGCGCTCGCCACCGGACTGGCCGACCGGGGTCTGCGCTCCGTCCAGGTCACCTTCGACGGCGACCGCCCGGACCACGACCGGATCCGGATCCGCCGCTCCGAGGGCGGTGGCACCTTCGACACCATCGTCGGCAACCTCGTCCGCGCCTCCGAGTCCTCCCCGCTGCGCTGGATCTTCCGGGTCAACGTCTCGCAGGAGACCTACCGGGGCGTCGACAGCCTGATCGACCGGCTCGCCGACGCGCTCGACCCGGCCCGCTGCACCCTGTACTTCGCCCAGGTGGGCGATGTGGGGGTGGGCTACGGCAACGACCTCCGGCACACCCGTGACCTCTCCGCGCGCTTCACCCGCTGGCAGCGCCGCGCCCTCGACCGCGGTCTCGGCGTGACCCGCCCGCAGGCCCACCGGCCCTGCGCGACATGCGGGCACGGGGACGGCCGCTACGGCGCGGTGGTGAGTGCCGACGGCACCCTCGCCAGTTGCTGGGAGACGGCGGGCAAGCCGGACTGGGAGGTCGGCACCGTCACCGGCGGCTACCTGCCGGGCACCCACACCCGGGACCGCTGGGTCGGCTGCGAGGACCTCTACCGGCGCGACGAGGACCGGCGCACGCTCGCCGAGTTCCATGACACGGTCGACGCCGCGCTGCTCGACTACCTGGACGAGACGGGGCGGCTGTGACGACGACACCCGGCCTCCGCACGGGTCCCGGATCCGCCGTTCCCGGGTGCGGCCCCTCGGCCGCCGTCGGCCGTCCGGGCCAGGACCTGGAGCAGCTCTCCGCCGGCACCCTCGGCTGGATCGGCCGCCACCTCGACCACTTCGACCCGTTCGCGCCGAATCACGGCGGCCCCGGTCACGGCCCCGGTCACGACGGCCCCGCCCCTGCCCCCGACCCCGGCGGCGCGCACCGGCCCGCCAAGGCCGCGCTGGAACTCGCGCTGCTCACCCACTGCTGGACCCGCCTCGACCCCGGGGACGACCCGCGCCGGACCGAGGCGACCGACCGGGTCCGCGCCGTCTGGCTGCACCCCGGTTTCCCGCGGCTGCTCACCGCCGAGCCGCGTGGCGCGACCCAGTACCGGCTGGCCTGCGCCGCCCTGGCGCCCGCCGGGACGGAGGACGCGCCGTTCCGGGCCGCCCTCGCCGGGCTCACCGCCGCCGACCTCGCCCCGGTCGGGCGCTCGCCCTACCAGCGGCTCGAACTGCGCTACTACGCGGACAAGGCCGGGGTCGAGCACGCCATCGAGTCCTACCCGGAACTCGCCCGGCGCAACGTCCTCGTCACCCTGCCCGCCGTCGCCCTCGCCCGGGCCCGGCGCCGGGACGCCCTCGACCGCCGGGACGCCGAAGCCGTCCGGGGCGCCGAAACCGCCGCAGGCACCGACACCGCCGCAGGCACCGACACCGCCGCGGGCACCGACACCGCCGGGCACGCCGAACCTGCCGGGGACAGCGAAGCCGTCCGGGGCCCGGCCCGCCCCGACGAGCCGCCGGTGACCGTCCCCGAGGCGTACGCCCTCACCCACTCCGCCTTCTACCTCAGCGACTTCGCCCGCACCGGCCCCGGACTGCCCGACGGCGCGGTGGCCGACGCGGCGGCCCTGACCGGCCGGCTGCTCGACCACTGCGTCCGGCACGACTGGTGGGACCTCGCCGCCGAACTCGTGATGACCCAGGTCTGCCTGGGCCTGGACCCGACCGGCACGCCCGAGGGCGCGGCCGCCCTCGCCTGTCTGGCCCGCGCCCAGCGACCGGACGGCTCGGTCCCCGGCCGGTCCGCCGCCACCCGTGCGAGCACCGCCGACCCGGCCGCCGAGTACTTCGCCAAGGCGTACCACACCACCCTGGTGACCGCCCTGATGACACTGCTGCTCGCAACGGGGCGCACCCCGTGACGGCCCTCGGCCGGCTCCGGCCGACCCTCATCAACCCCACCTACACCCGGCTCTGGTTCGGCCAGGCGGTCTCCTCGGTCGGGGACGCGGTGTTCAGCACCACGCTCGTCCTCTGGGTGGCGACCGTGCTGGCGGAGGGGAAGTCCTGGGGCCCGCAGGCGGTCAGCGGCGTCGTCCTGGCGACCAGCGCGGCCGTGATGTTCGTCGGGCCCTTCGCCGGGGTCTTCGTCGACCGCTGGGACAAGCGCGCCACCATGCTCGGCACCGAGGTGCTGCGCGGCGGGCTGGTCGCCGTCCTGACCGTGGTCGCCTTCGTGCCGACCCGGGAGCTGCCGGCGGGCGTCTGGCTGGCCCTGATCTATGTGATCGTGCTGGTGCTCAACGCGGCCAGCCAGTTCTTCACCCCGGCCCGGTTCTCGATCATCGCGGAACTAGTGACGGACGAGGCCGACCGGGCCCGGGCGGCCGGCATCGCCCAGGCGACCGCGCAGACGGCGTGGATCATCGGCCCGCCGCTCGCCGCGCCGCTGCTGTTCGCGGTGGGCCTGCAGTGGGCGCTGCTGTTCAACGCGCTCTCGTACCTGGTGTCGTACATCGCCATCAGCTCGGCGGACCTGCGGCCGGTGAACCCCGCGCGCACCGCGCCGACCGCCCCGAGGACCGGCAAGGGCGCCGAACGCCCCGGCAAGGGAGCCGAACGCCCCGGCCTGTTCAAGGACTTCACCGAGGGGCTGCGCTTCTTCGCCCGCAACCGGTTCCTCGTCGCGCTGCTGCTGCTCACGGTGATCGGCCAGCTCGGCATGGGCGCCCTGAGCACCCTGAACATCTTCTTCGCCACCCGGAACCTGCACGTCTCCGCCGAGTCGTACGGCTACCTCGGCATGGCGCTCGGCATCGGCGGGATCGCCGGCGCGCTCGCCGCCGGGCGGGTCGTGCAGTGGATCGGCGCGCGGCGGACGACCTGGATCGGCCTGATGGCGAGCGGCGCGCTGCTGGTGCTGTACTCGCGGCAGACCGGCTTCCCGGCGGCCGTGACGCTGCTGTTCGTCTTCGTGGTGCCGATCACCATGCTGAACACGGCGATGGCGCCGCTGCTGCTCGCCGCCACCCCGCAGGAGTTCCGGGGCCGGGTGATCTCGGTGTTCTACCCGGTGACCCGGCTCGCGGCGATGCTGACGGCGGTGCTGTCCGGCTGGTTGGCGGGCAGTGGGCTGCGGGACTTCTCGGGCTCGGTGGCGGGGCTGCGGTTCGGCCCGATCGACACGATCTTCGCGGTGTCCGGGCTGGTGGTCGTGCTCGCCGGGGTCTACGCGCGGCTGGGCCTCCCGGCGAGCGAGGCGGCCCCGACTCCGGCGCCCGCGCCGACTCCCGCACCCGCCCAGGCACCCGGCAGCGCTGTACCGGACGCCGAACCGGCGCGCGAGCCTGCGGCGATGGCCGTCGAGGCCCACGGGGAAGCGTCCGGGGACACGCCCACCGAGGCCCCCGCCGATGGTCCGACCAGCCCCGCCGGTCCCACCGGCCCCTCCCCCGAGGGCCGGTCGTGAGCTGCCCCGCGTGCGGACGCCGCACCGCCGACGCGGACCGGTTCTGCGCCGGCTGCGGCACCCCGCTCACCGCCGCGTCCGCCACGTCCACCGCGCCCCCCGCCCCGCCCCCGGCCGTCGCCGAGCCGCGCGAATCGCGCCGCAAGGTGTCGATGCTCTTCCTGGACGTCGTCGGATCCACCACCCTCGCCGAGCGGCTGGACCCCGAACCGCTGCGCCGCGTCATGGACCGCTACTTCGCCAGCTGCGGCGCCTGCATCGCCGAACACGGCGGCGTCGTCGAGAAGTTCATCGGCGACGCGATCCTCGCCGCCTTCGGCGCCACCGTCGCCCGCGAGGACGACGCGCTGCGCGCCGTCCGGGCCGCCACCGGCGCTCTCGCCGCCCTGGCCGGGCTCACCGCCGACCTCACCGCCAAGTACGGGGTCGAGCTGGAGGCCCGGGCCGGGATCTGCACCGGCAACGTCGTGGTGATCACCCGCCCGGGGGACGACTTCCGGGTCGTCGGCGACTCCGTCAACACGGCCGCCCGGCTGCAGACCGCCGCCGCCCCCGGCGAGGTGCTGATCTGCGCCGACACCGCCGCCATGGTGCGGGCGCAGGTGGGCATCGAGCCGGTCGAACCGCTGCGGCTGAAGGGCAAGTCCCGTCCGGTGCCGGCCTGGCGGGTCACCGCCCCGGAGGCGACGGCGGACGACCCGGGCCCGGTCACCCCGTTCATCGGCCGGACGGACGAACTCGCCGCGCTCGAACGCGGCTACCGGCGGGCCCGGGAGCGGCGCGAGGTGTGCCTCGCCACCGTCCTCGGCGCCCCGGGCATCGGGAAGTCGCGCCTGGTCCGGGAGTTCCTCGCCGGGCTGCCGGACGGCGAGGCGCTGGTGCTGGCCGGGCGCTGCTCCGCCTACGGCCGGGGGATCACCTACCGGCCGCTCGCCGAGATGCTCGGCTCGCTGCCCGGCGGCCGGCCCGAACTGGTGCGGCTGCTCGCCGAGGACGGCGCGTCGGCCGGGTCGCCGGACAGCGCGGACGGCCGTGCGCGCCACCTGGTGACCCGTACGCTCGCCGCCGTCACCGACCCGGCCGACCCCGGCAGTTCCGCCGACCCCGGCAGCTCCGCCGAACTCGCCGACCCCGCCGGCATGGCCGACCCCGCCGACCCGCCCGCCGGTCAGGTCGGCGTCGAGGACATCGCCTGGGCCGTGCGCCACCTCCTGGAGGTGCTCGGCCGTGCCCGTCCCGTGGTCATGGTCTGGGAGGACCTGCACTGGGCGGAGGCGACCCTGCTCGACCTCGTCGACGAGATCGCCACCTGGCTGCGCGACGTCCCCGTCCTGCTGCTCTGCGTCGCCCGCCCCGAACTGCTCGACCAGCGCGCCGACTGGGTCGGCGGCAGACCGTGCGCCACCACCGTCGATCTCGGGCCGATGAGCGAGGAGCAGACCGCCGCCCTGGTCGGCGGACTGGCCCAACGCGGCGACGTCCACGCGCAGGACCTCCGGGCCGACGAGCAGCGGGAACTGACCGGCCGGGTGGTCGCGTTGTGCGACGGCAACCCGTTCTTCGCCGAACAGCTGATGGACGTCTTCGCCGAGACCGCCCCCGGCACCCAGGTGCCGCCCACAGTCCAGGCGCTGCTCGGCGCGCGGCTGGACCGACTCCCGGCCACCGAGCGCGGACTGCTGGAACTCGCCGCCGTCGTCGGGCGCGAGTTCAGCCGCGGACAGCTGCGGGCGATGGCCGAGGCGGACGGGGTGGTGCCGAACGCCGCCGACGAGGCGACCGCCCGGCTGGCCCGCCGCCGGGTCTTCGAACCCGGACCGGCCGCCACCTACCGCTTCGCGCAGGCGCTCCTGCGCGACACCGCCTACGAGTTCACCCCGAAGACCCGGCGGGAACGCTGGCACGACTTCCTCGCCGACCGGTTCTCCCACGCGCACCCGAAGGACCCGATGGCGGTCGCCTACCACGTCGAGGCCAGCTGGCAGCTGCGCCGCCAACTGCGTCCGGGCGACCGCGAGTTGCCCGAACTCGCCGGGGCGGCCGCCGGGACGCTGATCGCCGAGGGGACGCGTGCGCTGGCCCGCAAGGACCTCCCCGCCGCCGTCCAGCTCCTCGAACGCGGACGCGCCCTGCTGCCGGTCGGGGACCCCCGGCACCTCGTGCTCGCGCTGCACGTCTGCGACGCCGGGATCTGGCTCCAGGACGAGGCCCGGTGCCGGGCCGCGCTCGACGCCGCCGAGGCCGCACTGCCCGGCAACCCGCGCGCCGCGGCGACCCTCGCCGTCCAGCGCGGGACCGTCGCACTCCGGCTCGGACTCGCCCCGCCCGCCGCCGTCGCCGCCGACGCGGACCGCCTCACCGCGCTGCTGGAGCACGACCCGGGCGACGACCGCAGCTGGTCCCGGCTCCACCAACTGCGCGCCCACCTCGAACTCGCCGCCGAGCGCACCGCCTCCGCCGAGACCTCGTTCCGGCTCGCACTGGCCCGCGCCCGGGCCCTCGCCGACAGCTACGAGGAGGACCGACTCCTCTGCGCGGTCTGCGAGTTGGCCCAGTGGACGCCCACCCCGGTGGCGGCCTCGCTGGAGCTGTGCGCCCTGCTCGGCCGGCGCTTCGCCGCCAACCGCTCCCTGCTGATCCCCGTACTCGTCGCGCGCGCCCACCTGGAGGCGCTGAACGGGGACGTGGCCGCCGCCCGCCGCACCCTCGCCGAGGCGCTCACCTGCTCCCACGACGTGCACACCGACCTCGCGGACGCGGTCGTGCTGGACGCGGCGGGCTTCGTCGAGTCGCTGGCCGGCGCCCACGAGGTCGCCGAGGCCCGCTACCGGCAGAGCCTCGGCGTGCTGCGCGCCGCCGAGCACGCCCCGGACACCCGGACCACGGAGGTCGCCATCGCCCGCGAGCTGTTCGCCCAGGGACGGACCGGGGCCGCCGCGGTGGCGCTGGCCGCGCTCGACCCGCCCGAGGGCCCGCACCAGGATCCCGGTGGCCGGGGCGACGACCGACCGGGCGACCGCGACGGCGGGAACCCGCGCGCCCGGCTGGGGGCGACGGCGCTGCGCGGCCGCCTGGCCTCCGCCCGGGGCGACCACGGCGAGGCGGTCGCCGCCGCCGCGGAAGCCCGTCGGCTGAGCGAGGGCTCGGACGACCCCTGCCTGGTCGGCGAGACGCTGTTCGATCTGGCGATCGTGCTCCGCGCGGCCGGTGAGGCCGGGCGGGCGACGGCTGAAGGGACCGAGGCGTTGCGCAAGTTCGAGGCCAAGGGCGCCACCCTGCCCGCCGGACGGGTCCGGGCCTGGCTCGCCGCCGGGGGGACGGGCACCACCACCACCGTCACGGTCACCGATGCGGCCCCACCCGTCCCACCGGGCCCGCCCGGCGCCGAGGGCGGTGGCCGAGGATGACCGACCTCCATCTCCCGCCCTGGCGCCGCCCGCCGCGCGACCACTTCCCCGGAGTGCCCGCCTGGAGCATGCCGGTCTCCGTCGTGCCCCAGGAGCCCTTCGACATCAGCCCGCTCGGCGGCCACCTCACCCAGGACTGGGCCTGGGGCGGCGCCGACGGCTCGGGCGTGCGGGTCTGCGTCCTGGACAGCGGTGTGGACGCCGAACACCCGCTGGTCGGCGGCCTCGACCGGGCCATGGACGTGGTGCGCGCCGAGGACGGCACCCTCGCCGTCACCCCGACCGAGCCGGGCGACACCGCCGGCCACGGCACCGCCTGCGCCAGCGTCATCCGCTCCGTCGCCCCCGGCGCGGCGCTCACCTCGGTCCGCGTCCTGGGCGGCGGCCGGCACGGCAGCGGAGCCGCCCTGCTGGCCGGGCTGACCTGGGCCATCGAGGAGGGCTACGACGTCATCAACATGAGCCTGTCGACGACCAAGGCGGAGTTCTGCGACGCGCTGCGCGACCTCTCCGACTCCGCCTACTTCCGCCGCTGCGTCATCGTCGCCTCCGCGCACAACATGCCGGTGCGCAGCTACCCGTGGCCGTTCGCCTCGGTCATCTCGGTCGCCAGCCACGACAGCCCCAACCCGATGACCTACTACTACAACCCGTCACCGCCGGTGGAGTTCTACGCCCGGGGTGTGCGGGTGCCGGTGGCCGGACCCGGCGGTCGCCACCTGCTCAGCACCGGGAACAGCTTCGCGACCCCGCACATCGCGGGCATCTGCGCGCTCATTCTCAGCAAGCACCGCTCGCTCACCCCCTTCCAGCTCAAGTCCGTCCTCTACCTGGCCGCTGAGAACGTAGCCGTACCCGATGGAGGTGCGCGTGTCGACTGACCCGTTGGAGAGTGCCGAGCTGCGGCAACGCAGACTGCTCCAGTCGATCGTGGAGGTGGCCCGCAGTGTGTTCGGCGCGGCCGCGGCCTCCGTCCTGCTGGTGGACGAGGACGACGGCGACCTCGTCTTCGAGGCGGTGGCGGGGGAGGGGGAGCACCACCTGCTCGGCAGCCGCTTCCCGGCCGGCACCGGTATCGCCGGCTGGGCGCTGATGACCGGCCAGCCGGTGGTGGTGGACGACGTGGCGGACAGCCCGCAGTTCGCCCGCTCGGCCGCCGAGTCCACCGGTTACGTGCCGAGCAGCATCATGGCCGCCCCGCTGATCTGCGACGGCGACTGCATCGGGGTGCTGTCGGTGCTGGACCGCGACAGCCGTCCGCGCTGCGACCTCGGCGACATGGCCTCGCTGGGGCTGCTGGCCACCGAGATGGCCACGGTGCTGGAGCTCCTCCTGACGCTCCGTTCCGCCGCCCCCGCCCCCGCCCCGACGGCGGCGCCCGGGCCCGGCAAGGCGGCGGCCTTCGACCCGGCGGTGCTGCAACGCGTCGCCGACCGCCTCCCCGGCGCCCCGGACCACGTGGCCGCGACGGTCGGCAAGCTGCTCGCGATGGCCGACGACCTGCTCGCCACCGCCGACGCCGATGCCTGACCGCCCCGCCGCGGTACCCGCCTCGGCACCCGCCGCCGCGCGCACCGCCGCGCCCGCCCCGGCACCCGCCGCGCGCACCGCCGCGCCCGCCTCGCGCCTGCCCGGTTCGCCCGGCCGGCCCCGCTCGCCCTTCCTCGCCCAGCTCGACGACCCCGCCCGCACCCTGGACGCGCGCCCGCGGCCGACCCCCTGCGTCCTGCTGCTCAGCCGCGCCTGCGACACCGACCTCGACCCGGTGCGGAACCTGCTCGCGGGCGCCGGCATCCGCACCGCCCGCCTGAACGCCGAGGAGCTCGCCGCCACCTCCCTGACCATCGCCCCCGACGTCCGCACCGTCCGCCTGAACGGGCGCGAGCTGACCCCCACCGTCACCTGGATCCGCCACTTCGCGCCCACCGCCCTCGACCCGGCCGCGTACGACCCGGCCGTGCTCGACCGCCCCGCCCTCGACCCGGCCGGGACGCCGCGCGGCGCCTTCCTCCGCGACTCGTGGCAGGCCGCCGCCGCTCAGCTGGCGGCGATCTCCGGCACGGCCGTCCGCCCCGACCGCCCCGGGGTGCTCTGCCAACTGGACCTCGCCCGCCGGTACGGGATCGCGGCGCCGCGCGCCGTGCTGACCACCGACCCCCATCTCGTGCGCGACGAGTTCGACGGCCCGCGCGTGGTCGTCAAGGCGGCCGGCCACCACTTCGTGGAGCCGGTCCCGGGGCGGCTGCACGGGATCTTCCCGACCGTCCTCGACCGGGCCGACCTGGCCGGGGGTCCGCGTCCGGGGCCGCCGGTGATCGTCCAGGAGTACGTCGAGCACGAGGCCGAACTGCGGGTCTACTTCGTCGGCGGGCAACTGCACGCCTTCGAGGTCACCAAGACCGCCCCGGCCGACCCCTGGACCGCCCCCGACCGGCTCGGCGTCCGCGCCCTGCCGTCACCCCCGCCGGCCGTCGCCGCCGCGACCCGCACCCTCGCCGCCGCGATGTCCCTGCGCTACGGCGCGTTCGACTTCCTCCTCAGCGCCGGCACCCCGGTCTTCCTGGAGGTCAACCCCGACGGCGACTGGCGCTGGGCCGAACGCCGCACCCGCACCACCCCGGTCACCGTCGCCGTCGCCGCCATGCTGGCCGCCCTCCACCGCGCGGCCCTCTGAGACCCCACCACCACCCCGCCGCCATTCGGCGCAGCGCCGGTCCCCGGGCCCGCGCCCGCACCGGCCGGGCCGCCTACCGTGGGCGGATGACCGATCGTCGGACCGGGCGGCCCGCCGCTCGTCACCCCGGTTACCTCGGCGCCGCCGCCGCCTTCGCCGTCTGCATGGCGGGCACCACCCTGCCCACCCCGCTGTACGGGCTGTACCAGGAGGAGATCGGCTTCTCCGAACTGATGGTGACGGTGGTGTTCGCCGTCTACGCGTTCGGGGTGATCGGCGTGCTGCTGCTCGTCGGCAACGTCTCCGACAGCGTCGGCCGCCGCCCCGTCCTGCTCTGCGGGCTCGCCCTCGCCGCCCTCAGCGCCGTCGCCTTCCTCGCCGAGGGCGGCCTGCCGCTGCTCTGCCTGGGCCGCCTGCTGTCCGGCCTGTCGGCGGGCCTGTTCACCGGCACCGCCACCGCCTACGTGCTGGAACTCGCCCCGCCCGGCCGCCGGGCCCGGGCCGGCTTCGTCGCGACCGCCGCCAACATGGGCGGCCTCGGCTGCGGCCCCCTGCTGTCCGGGCTGCTCGCCGAGTACGCGCCCGAGCCGCTCGTCCTGCCGTTCGTCGTGCACCTGGTGCTGCTGGCCGCGTCGTTCGCGGTCACCTGGTTCCTTCCGGAGACCGTCGACGGCGCCCGTCCGCTGCGCACCGCCCGTCCGCGGCGCCCCTCGCTGCCGCCGGAGGTCCGCGGGGTGTTCGTCCCGGCGGCGGTCGCCGCCTTCGCGGGCTTCTCGCTGCTGGGCCTCTTCACCTCGGTCACCCCGGCCTTCCTCGGGCAGAGCCTGGGGATCCACAACCACGCGGTGGTCGGCCTGATCGTCTTCGCGGCCTTCCTCGCCTCCACCCTCGGCCAGCTGCTGGTGCCCCGGCTGGGCACCGCCCGGGCGGTCCCGCTCGGCTGTCTGGTGCTCATCGCGGGCCTCGCCCTGCTGGCCGCCTCCCTCGCGTGGACGGTCCTCGCCCCGCTGGTGCTCAGCGCCCTGGTCGGCGGCGCCGGCCAGGGCATGGGCCTGCGCGGGGCGGTCGGGGAGATCGCCGGCGCGGCCCCCGCCGAACACCGCGGCGGCGCTCTCTCCGCCCTCTTCGTCGTCGCCTACTTCGGCATCTCCGTCCCCGTCATCGGGGTCGGCCTGCTCGCCGAACCGCTCGGCCTCGCCGACGCGGGCCTGGTCTTCGCCGCCTGCATGGCCGTCCTCGCCGCCGCGTCCGGCGCCTACCTGCTCCGCCGCGCCCGACCCCACCCGGCCTGACGCGCGGGAACACCGAAGGCGGCACCACCGGTCACCCGGTGGTGCCGCCTCCTGGCCGATCAGGCCGGCGTCGCTCGAAAGGACACCGCCTACCGGCGACGGCTCCGCAGCGTCCGCGCCAGGTAGGACACCCAGACGCCGGTGGCACCGGCCAGTCCGCCGCCGGCCGCGGCGCGGAGCAGCGAGCCGGACTCGGTGTCCGACGGCACGGAGCCGAGCAGCGCGAGCAGAGCGGCGACGGCCAGCAGGAAGCCGAGGGTCGCCAGCGCGGCCTTCCCGTATCGGTTCACAGGTACCTCAATCCTCTGAAGATCGGCACAAGGGATGCTAGTGCTCGATCGGGAACGGTCCGTACCGGCACCGTTCCCGGCCTCCTGTCCGGCACTCACATCCGCACTCACATCCGCACCGGCTTCGGCGCCGGCTTCGGCACCGGCTACCAGCGCCACCCCCCGCGGTGGGCGCCGCCGCCGCGGAAGAACCGCCAGCCGCGGAACATGCTCCCGCCGCCGACGCGCATGGTGATCGCGCCGACGGTCGACGCCCGGGCGTAGCCGCCCCAGCTGCGCTGCCCGCTGTACCCGTAGCGGTAGCCGACCGCGCCGCCGACGGCCCCGCCCAGCCAGGCACAGCCCGCCGCGCCGGCACCGCCGGTGAGGATGGTGCAGCCGCCGCCCACGGCGATGCCCACGCCCCAGGTGATGATGGTCTGCTTGTTCTCGGTCCAGGTCTTGCGGGCGAAGGACTTGGTCCGCTTCCAGCCGCAGCTCCAGCAGACCCGGCCGTCCAGGTCGTAGCGGTTCAGCGGGTCGGCGAAGACGAAGTCGTACGCGTTGGCGTTGCCGCCCTCGACCGGGTCCACGGACAGGAAGCGGCCGGTGGCGGTGTTGTAGAGCCGCACGCCCATCAGGACCAGTCCGCCGCCCGGCGTCTCGGCCGAGCGCAGCTTGGTTCCGGTCCAGCCGTACCGGGCGGCCGGCTGGCCGGCCCGGGGGCGGCCGTACTCGTCGTAGTCCAGCACGGTCGGGGCGACGGCCGGGTCCAGCGGCAGCTGGAGGGTCACGTCACCGTGCAGGTTGGCGAGCTGCAGGACGGTCGCGGTGCCGGAGGTGGTGGCGGCCAGGTCCCCGGTCGCACCGGTCACGTTGCGGGAGGTACCGGCGCCCTCGCTGATCCAGCGGGGGCTGTCGCCGTCCGAGCCGTAGTGGTTCGTCCGGTTGCCGGAGACCGTCCAGGTGCCGCCCGCGTTGGTCTCGGTGGTCCAGCCGCGCAGGCGCTGCGCCGCGTCGAGGGTCCAGGTCTGCCGGGTGGTGCCGGTGGTCTGCTGCTGGACCAGGTCGGTGTTGTAGTAGCCGACGGTGCTGCCCGGCCCGCCCGCGGTGCCCGGCACCGCGGTGGTGCGGCCGAACGCGTCGTAGCCGTGGCCGGCGTCGACCAGGCGGTCGGCGCTGTCGTAGCTACTGGTGAGGGTGGTGGCCCCGTTCGTCGAGCACTCCTGGCCGCGCGGCGCGGTGGCGGTGGCCAGGGCGGTGCGGTTGGTGTTGGCGTCGAAGCCGTAGCTGCGGGTGGTGCAGACGGCGTCGGTCGAGGTGTCGCGGACCTGGGTCAGGCGCCCGGCCCGGTCGTAGGAGTAGGTCTGGGCGGCCGTCACGCCGGGGGTCCCGGTGTGGGTGGCCCACTGGCCGTGGACGTTCTCCGTGACGGCGTCGTTGACCAGGACCGCGCCGTCGCTGTCCCGGGTGTGGGTGCGTGTCACGGTGGTGCCGGTCGGGTCGATCCGGTCGGTGCTGGTGTAGCCGCCGGGCAGGCCCTGCGCGGTGACCTTGCCGTCCGCGTTGTAGCGGGCGGTGAAGGTGCCGGCCACCGAGTCGGTGACCGAGGTGACCAGGCCCCGCGGGTCGACGGCGGTGTCGTAGCCGTAGGTGGTGGTGGACGGCGCGCTGTCGCCGGTCCGGACCGGCCGGTCCAGCGCGTCGTACTGGGTGGTGGTGGTCGCGCCGTCGGCGTCGGTGTAGGAGATCCGACGGCCGAGGGCGTCGTACGCCCTGCTGATCGTTCCGCCGGTGGCCGAGGTCTCCTTGACGACCTTGCCGGTGGCCGGGTCGTACTCGACGGTGGTGGCCGGGGCGGCCGGGCCGACGCCGCCGACGACGGTGGTGGTCACCGGGCGGCCGGCCGCGTCGGAGGTGACGACGGTGGTGCGGGTGACCCCGTTGGCGGTCTCCTCGGTCTGCGCGGTCTGTCCGAACTGCCCGTACTGGACGGTCTTCACGGGCCGCTGCGCCGGGTTGGCGCCACCGCCGGTGATCGCGCCGCCGGGGGCGGTGCGGCAGACCAGGTCCGCCCACTCCGGACGGCCGGCGCAGGGGCCGGTGCCGGTGGCGGTCCAGTACTCGGTCGTGGTGGTTCCGGCGTCGGCGCCGTTGGAGGCGGGCAGCGACCGGGAGACGACCCGGCCCTGGCCGTCGTAGCCGGTGACGGTGGTCAGGTCGAGGCCGCCGGCGTCCTGGACCTTGCGGGTGACGACACCGAGCGCCCAGTCGAGCACGCTCCGGTCGGTGCGGGTCTCGGCGAGGACGTCGGGCCAGCCGCGCAGCGCACCGCCGGTGACGGTCGTGGTGACCTGGTCCTTGACCTTGGCGGTGCCGTCGGTCGGACGGCCCTCGTCGTAGGTCTTCACGGTCCGGGTGCGGGCCGTGACCTGGGTGCCGGCCGCGGCGACGGTGCTGGTGCCGCTGACCGCGTCGGCGGCCAGGGTCACCCGGTGCAGCGGGCCGGAGGTCTCGGTCTCGCGCTGACCGTCCGCGCTGTAGGTGTGCCCGGTGGAGAGCAGCCTGGCGCGCTCGCCGGAGGGCAGGGTGTCGATGCCGAGGTCGGCGAGCTGCGCCTTGGCCTCGTCGGTGCCGCCGAGCGCGAGCTCGCGGTTGGCGGCGGTCAGGGTGCGGACCGCGTTGCCCCACTTGTCGTACTCGGTGGTGGTGATCCGGTGCCCGGGGGCGGCCTGGTTGACCTGGTGGCCGGAGGCGTTCAGGTAGCCGACGGTGGCCCGGGCGTAGTCGCCCGGCTTGAGGTCGGCGCCGTTGTTGGACGCGGGGACCTGGTCGGGCGGGAAGACGGCGGTGGCGTCGGTGGGCAGGTCGCTCTGGCCCCAGCCCGCCGCGGCCGCGGCCGAGAGGTCCTCGGGGGCGCCGGTGCCGGAGGTCGGCACGCCGTAGACGACGGTGGTGGTGGCGGTGCCGTTGACCTGGTCGGCGCTGCCCGGGGTGAGGGTGTTGGTCCACACCTTGGTCAGCATCCCCTCGCCCGCGGCCGGGTTGGAGGCGATGGTGCCGTAGGCCAGGTGGTAGCCGCCGTTCATGCCCGGGGGCAGCACGACCGACACGGCGCCGTCCGCGGCGCCGCCGTTGACGTAGGCGTACTGCGTCTTGGAGGCCTCGCCGACCCGCGGGTCCCAGACCCCGCGCAGGTTGCCGCCCGCGTCGTAGCGGTAGGTGGCCACGTCGGTGGCGGTGGCGTTCGCCGCTCCGGGCGCGGTGGCCCACAGCTTGATGCCGCTGACCTGGCCGGCGAAGTCGCCGAACTCGCTGCTGGTGGTCCAGCCGGTCGCGGTGGTGGCGTTCGCGTAGACGTACTGCAGGACGCGGCAGCCCTTGGTGGTGACGTCCGCCGCGCAGGCCGAGGCGCTCGCCGCGGAGCTCGGGGCGATCACGTACTTGGGCCGGGCGAGGGTCTTGCCGCCGACGACGGTCTTCTCCGAGACCACCGTGGTGGTGCTGTTGGCCAGGCCGTCCAGCAGGCTGGAGGTGACGGTCCAGGTGGCGGCCGCCGGGTCGACCTTGGCGAAGGCGGTGACGGTGCCCTCGGTGTCGGAGAGGGTGAAGTCCCCGGCGGTGAGGGAGCCCTTGAGGGTCAGCTCCTCGCTGCCCGGCTCGGGCACCCAGCCGTTGCCGGCGGCGTCGGCGGTGAAGGACACCGTGCCGCCCTCGGCGGTGGCGACGTCCAGCGAGGTCGCCGAGGTCCGGCGGATCTCGGTGTACGAGGATGCGGACACCTCCGAGGCGACGCCCGAGGTCCAGTTCGGGCCGAAGACCGGCGCCTGGCCGTCCTTGGCCGCGGCGGCCTTCGGGTCGCGGGAGGAGCTGGTGCGGCCGACGGTCAGACCGAACACGGAGACGTCGGTGGCGGAGACGGTGAGGTCGCCGGTGAGCAGATTCAGCTCGCCCGGTCCGATCTTCTGCGAGGCCGCGCCGCCCGCCTTGCGGTCGACCACGACCTTGACCGGCTCGGTGGACACCGCGGCGCCGTTCGGGCCGGTGAAGTCGGCGCGCACCTGCACGGTCCCGTCGGGGGTGACGGTGCCGGTGGCGTTCCAGGTGAGCGCGGGGCTCTTGCCGGCGGTCAGCGCGACCGGCCAGGAGCCGAGCGCGGTACCGCCGTTGAGGATGTCTCCGGCCGGGACGGTGGTCCAGGTGTCGGCGTCGGAGCGGCGCCAGGAGAAGGCGACCGCGGTGTACTTGGCGGCGTCGGCCTCGGCCGCGAGCGGGACGCGGGCGGCGGTGCGGGTGCCGTCGTTGGGGGCGGTGACGCCGCCGGCGCCGACCTGGAAGGTGTAGGAGAGGGCCTCGGACTTGTTCTCGGCCCGGTCGGTGGCCCGCACCTGGAGGGTGTTGGTGCCCGCCTTGGCCGGGGTGACGGTCAGCGCGACCGGGGCGGTCCCGCCGTTGGTCGCGGCCTTGGTCCAGGTGGTGCCGTCGAGCGACCACTCCAGGGCGTTCTGGTCGCCGCTCGGCGGGGTGACGGTGAAGACGCCGCTCTGGCCGGCGCCCTTGACCCACTGCCCGGACGGGTAGTCGGTGGAGGTGATCGCGGTCGGCGCGGAGGGCGCCGAGGTGTCGACGGTGAAGTAGGCCCAGGCCGACCAGTTGTTGTTGTAGTGCAGGCCGTCGTACGGCGAGGTGCGGAACCGGTACGTACGCCCGTTGGTCAGCAGCCCGGCCGGGACCTTGACGGAGGCCGGCGCGCCGCTCGGCACGTACGGGGAGACCAGGACGTTGCCGACCTGCGCGTTGGTGGCGTTGTCGAAGATCTGGAAGGTGCCGTCGACCTTGTCGTTGTTGGGGTCGACGAAGGTGTCGCGCAGCGTCGGGGTGGTGGAGTTGACCCACCAGGTGCCGGCGGTGTCCTTGTAGAACGGCGAACCGGCCTGCTGGTCGGTGCCGGTGCGCGGACGGTAGTTGTACGTCACCGACAGCTTCGGCACATTGCCGGCCGCGTTGGCGGAGTTGAACTGCTTCCAGTACTTGGTGTTGGCCTCGTCCGGGGCCCGCAGGCCCATGCTGGAGAGGCTGTTCTTCGCCGAGGTCCAGGTCTGGACGAGCTTGCCGACGTCGGCGTTGACCCAGCCGTCGCCGCCGCAGTTGTCCCGGCCCCGGGTCTCGGTGGAGGTCGCCTGCTTGCTGTTCCAGGCCGGCTGGGACGTCCAGCGCGAGCCGGTGGAGGGGCGCCCGGTGTCCCAGACCTCCCAGGCGTAGGGCTGGCAGTCGGTGTTGCCGGAGTGGAAGTTCCACAGCGACAGCGTCGCGCTGGTCACCAGCGCGTCGGCGATCGGCGAGGTGTCCCAGGTGATGAAGGAACGGGCCTCGCGCGAGGTGCCGTCGGCGTTCTTGGTGCCGGGGTTGCCCAGGTCGAGTTCGGTGTCGGCCGACCAGTCGACCTTCTCGCCCTTCTGGACGTAGGTGTCGAAGACGTTGCCCAGGCCGGTGGTGGACGGGTCGACCGTCACCGGGTAGACGGTGGCCGGATCGGCGAGGAACGCCGCGTCCGGGGTGAAGACCAGGTCGATGTCGTCGCCGTTCTGCACGACCTTCAGGTCGACCCGCGCCTTGCGGCTGCGGGCCCCGGCGACGTCGTCGACGGTGGAGTCCCACATCACCGGGGCGGGCAGCATCGCGCGCTGCTCGCCGGAGGCCTCGTCGACGAACACCACACTGCCGTCGGGCTGCGCCTCGGCCTTGAGGCCGGTGGCCCGCAGCGGCATCGTGTAGGAGTAACCGGCGGCACCGGGGCGCTGCTTGAGGACGGTGTACTGCTCGAAGCCGGTCCGGGTGGCCTCCACCACCAGGTCGGCGGCGCCGTCGCTGATGACGTCCGGGTAGACGGCCTTGGTGCCGTCGATCCGGGGCTGGGGCAGGCCGCCCTTCCACTGCAGTTCGACCTGCTGCTCGCCGCGGCCGAGGCGGACCAGGGTGCGGCCGTCGGCGGTGGCGGCCTGGGACTCCGCGTAGGAGCCGGCGCGAGTGCCGCCGGAGCCGGCCAGGGTCAGTCCGGCGGGGTGCGCCTTGGGGGCGGCCGAGCCGTCGGCGGCGGTCTGCAGGGCGAGGTCGACGTCCACCCAGTCGGCGGCGGTGCCGGTGGCGGCGGTACCGGTGGCGGCGGTGCCGGTGGAGGTGCTGCCGGTGGAGGCGGCGCCCGGGGACTTGGCGGCAGCGGCGGGCTCGGCGCCGTCGCGGCGGAAGCGGATCGGGCCCGCGCTGAGCTCGGTGGTGAGCGAGCCGTCCGCGTTCACCCAGGTGGTGGAGGTCTCGCTGCGCTCGGAGAGCGCCTCGACCCGCCGGCCCGAGAGCCGCGCGGCGACGCGGGCCGAGGGTATGTCGGCGGCGGTGGTGGGGGCCGGCTTCGCGGAGCTGTCGCCGCCGCGGTCCGGCGTCGGCGTCGCCGCGAGGGCGACCTCCGACCCTGCCAGGAGGGAGACGGCCACCGCCAGGGCGAGGCTGCCGCTCACCACCTTGGCGGGTATCTGCCTGTGCATCTTCTATGACTCCTTGTCGACAAGCCGTCATCATGACGGTTCGTCAACGGATCGTAGAGACGGACAAAATCCGCGCATGACGACACATCAGAGCAAAGGGGGATTGACGGAAGGGTGTGGACGAACAATCTTGATGCATCCGTAACGAAATGGATCATGGAATCGGCCGTTTGGCCTGAACCCGTCATCGCCGGTCGGAGCCGGGTTCGTCCTGCTCAGCGGCCGGTGCATAGGGTGGGGGGCGGTAGAAGCCCCAGCGCACCCCTGGAGATCCGGATGAGTCCGACCGCCGAGCCCGACGTCCTGCTGCCGGTCGGGGTGATCGGCCTCGGGGACATCGCCCAGAAGGCGTACCTGCCGGTCCTGACGGCGCTGCCGGGCCTGGACCTGCGCCTGATGACCCGGGACGGCGCGAAGCTCGACCGGATCGGCGACACCCACCGGATCCCCGCGGAGAAGCGGTTCACCGACCTCGGGCAGCTGATCGGCAGCGGCATCCGGGCCGCCTTCGTGCACGCCGCGACCGACCAGCACGTCCCGATCGTGGAGCAGCTGCTGACGGCGGGCGTCGACGTCTACGTCGACAAGCCTCTCGACTACACCCTCGACGGCTCCCGCCGCCTGGTGGACCTGGCGGACCGCACCGGCCGCTCCCTGATGGTCGGCTTCAACCGGCGGTTCGCCCCGGCCAACGTCCAGGCGAAGGAACGCCCGCGCGACCTGGTCCTGCTGCGCAAGAACCGCGAGGGCCTGCCGGAGGCGGCGCGCCCGCTGGTCTTCGACGACTTCATCCACGTCGTCGACACGCTGCGCTTCCTCGTGCCCGGCGACATCGAGCACGTCGACGTCCGGGCCCGGGTCCGCGACGGCCTGGTCGAGCACGTGGTCCTCACCCTCGCGGGCGAGGGCTTCACCGCCCTCGGCATCATGAACCGCATGTCCGGCTCCACCGAGGAGATCCTCGAAGTCTCCGGCGGCGACTCCAAGCGCGAGGTCCACAACCTCGCCGACGTCGTCGACCACCGGGGCCAGCCCACCGTCCGCCGCCGCGGCGACTGGGTCCCCGTCGCCCGCCAGCGCGGCATCGAACAGGCCGTCCTCACCTTCCTCGACGCCGTCCGCACCGGAAAGACCCTGGACGCCCACGACGCCCTGCGCACCCACGAACTCTGCGAACTGGTCGTCGAGCGCATCGAAGCCCTCTGAGGCCACCCCCGCCGCACGCCGCAGCCCCGCACCGGGACGTCCTCCCTGGTGCGGGGCTGCGGCGCGCGGCGGCGGGACCTCAGGTCGACAGGCGGTCGCGCCACCAGGTGAGGGTGGCGCGGATCTGGGTGTCGAGCGGGGTGGGGCGGGCGGTGAAGGCGGCTTCCCAGGCGGCGGCGTCGACGACGAAGGGGCGGTCGAACTGGTAGCGGGTCTCGCGGAGTTCGCGCAGCAGGGGGGTGACGAGGGCGGCGAGGGCGAAGACGGCGGGGTTGAGGCGGCGGACGGGGACGGGGGCGACGCCGGCCTCGGTGGTGAGGAGTTCGACCATGCGGCGGGCCGGGACGGCGGGGGCGGTCGGGGCGTGCCAGGCGTGGCCCCAGGCACGTTCGTCGGTGGCGGCCTCGGCCAGGGCGCGGGCCACGTCCGGGAGGTAGGTCCAGCTGTGCGGGGCGTCGGGGTCGCCGAGGACGGTGACCGGCTTGCCGGCCAGCAGGCGGGGGACGACGCGGCCGGCCAGGTGGCCGCCGTCGGTGACGCCGGGGCCGAAGAAGTCGGAGGCGCGGACCTCGACGGCGCGGATGCGGCCGGCCTCGTGGAGGGCGCGGGCCTGCTCCCAGAGCGAGGCCCGGAGACGGCCCTTGGGGCCGGGCGCGGCGAGCGGGAGGTCCTCGGTGAGGGGGCCGTCCACGGGGCCGTAGCCGTAGAGGTTGCCGAGCATGACGAGGACGGCGCCGGTCGCCTCGGCGGTGGCGAGGAGCGAGGCGTGCAGGGGCGGCCAGTCGGCCGTCCAGCGGGGGAGCGGCGGTGCGGCGCAGCTGTGGATCGCGGCCGCGCCGCGGGCGGCCTCGGTCAGCCGCGCCGTGTCGGTGGCGTCCAGGGCGAGGTGCTCGATGCCGGGCTCGGCCGGCCGCCCGGACCGGGTGACCACCTTCACCGTGTGGCCCTGTTCGGCCAGCAGTCGTGCCGTGGCCGCTCCGGCCGGTCCGTGTCCGACGATCACATGAAGACTCACCGTCCCACCATAGAGGTCCCCGACCAGGGAGAACGCGGTCGGGGTGGGCGCGGGCGGGGCGGCCGCGCGGCCCGGCCCCGGTGGGGGTCGGACCGCGCGGGTGGTACCGGACGGGACGTCAGCAGGGCACGAAGGCCGAGACCGTGGCGGTCGAGGGCGGCCAGCCGCCGTTGTTGACGCTGAAGCTGGAGGTCACCGTGTTGCCGCAGGGCACGGTGAGCAGCAGATCGCCGACGGTGGCGCCGCCGGCCGGGATCAGCGCGGTCAGGTTGAGGGGCGGCTGCGGCGGGAGGGCGGGGGTGGAGCCGGTGATGGTGAAGCCGACGTTCTGGGCGACCCAGGCCGGGTCGGTGGTGGCGACCTGGCCGTAGAGGCGGACGTGGGTGCCGCTGACCTCGATACAGGCGCGGGTGCGCAGGAAGCCGGGCGCGCCCGGGGTCCCGCAGGTGACGGTGCCGGTAGGTCCGGCCGGTCCGACCGGGCCGGTGGTGGCTGCGGTCGCGGTGGGGGCCAGGCCGACGGTCAGCGCGGCGAGGCCGGCGGCACCTGCCAGGGCGGCGGTGGTGAGGCGGTTCATGGAGCGATTCCCTCCCTCGTGCGGCGCGCCGGGCGCGGAGCCCGACGTGCACACTGTGACATGTCACATTCCTTGGGGGGATCTTTGCATTCCGGATGGCGATCCGTCCGCTCCTGGGCCGGTGCGGGCCGGTTCTGGCCGGTGGGTGCGCGGGTTTGGCCGGAACGGAGTGGCATGCACCGGTTCGTGGGCGGGAGGAACGGCGTGGAGCCCGGTCGGCCCTCCCCGGGGAGGGCCGACCGGGCTCCGCGCGTTCGTCAACCGGCTTCAGTGGTCGTTCAGTTGGCGATTCCGCAGTACTGCTGCTGCTTGCCGATGGCCCGGTAGACGCAGTCGGCCGTCTCCAGCAGCCGCAGCACCGCCTCCCGGTTGCGACTGGTCTCGCGCCCGATCACCTCGTCCGGCGGGTAGAAGCCGGCGCTGCCGTTCGGCCCGGGGTACATCTCGAAGGTGTAGGCGAACACCCGCTGGGTGCCCCACAGCCAGTCGTCGATCGAGCCGTCGGTGATGTAGAGGTCGCTCGACTGCTCCGGCGTGTAGCCGTTGGTGGAGGCCATCGAACGGCCGAGGGTGGCGAAGGTGTTGTACTCGTCGGCGGTCATGCCGGTGGTGGTGTTGGCGGTGGTCCAGCCGAACGGCCAGAGCACCAGCTCGCTGTAGGTGTGGAAGTCGATCGCCGCGGTGATCTGCTGCTTGCCGCCGACGACCCGGGTGCGGACGAAGTCGGCGACCACCTTGGTCTCCTTGGCGGACTCCGCCGCGCTGCCCCGGTAGGTCTCGCTGGAGGTGGAGCCGGAGGAGCCGCCGCAGCAGCCCCACTTGTAGTTCCAGTTGCGGTTGAGGTCGGTGCCGACGTTGCCGCTGCCGGAGTTCGGCTGCCGGTCCTTGCGCCAACTGCGGTAGCGGCCGGTGGCGATGTCGTACTCGCCGCCGTCCGGGTTGAGGTCCGGGACCACCCAGATCTCCCGGCTGTTGACGACGTTGGCGATCCGGCCGTCGGTGGCGTACTTGTCGCCGAGTTCGTGCAGCAGGTAGAGCGACATCTCGACGGTGAGGTGCTCGCGGGCGTGCTGGTGGGCGGTGAAGAGCACCTCGGGTTCGTTCTCGTCGGTGCCGACGTTGTCGCTGATCTTGACGGCGACGATCGGCCGGCCCTCGTACGAGGTGCCGATGACCCGCTTGCTCATGATGTCGGGGTGCGCGGCCACGACGGCGTCGATGTCGGCGGCGGCCTCCGCGTAGTTGTGGTAGCCGGAGTCGGCGGACGGGAAGTCGTACAGCGCGGCGCCGGACTCGGCCTGCCCGGCGGGCCCGTCGCCGTACCGGGGGCCCGGCAGCGGGACGGGGGACCAGCCGAGCGCCCGCAGCCGGGCGGCCTCGGCGGCGGTGGCGGTGACCGTCACCGAGTCGGCCCGGACGGCGTCGACCGAGGCTCCGGTGGCGGCGACGGCGGTGCGTTCGGCGACGGTGCGCGGGCCGTCGAGGCGGTACTGCCGGGCGGTGTCGGCGTCGCCGGCCGAGGCGACGGAGTCCGGCTGGACGGCGGCCGCCGGGGTGACGGCCTGGATGCTGAGCGGGGTGGCGAGGGCGAGCGCCAGCAGGACGGCGGTGGCCGTGGCGGGCTTCCCTCGGCGGGGCAGTCGCATGACTGTCCTCCTGTGGGGGGTCCGTAGGGACGGAACGTTGGAGGAGATGCGGCGCCGCGAGGTTGATGGTCCGTCAATGTCATGCTTTCGTCAAGGAGTTGGGGGCGCGAAGGGGCCGGGAGGGGGCTCGCGGCCGGCCGGGAGAAGGGCCGGCTGCGGGGCGCCCGGCCGGTCACGAGGGCTCGCCCGCCGCCGAGCCGATCCGCACCACCCGGGCCCAGTCGGGCGGCTCCCTGCGCCGGTACTCGGTACTGTCCTCGCTCCACCGGCCCCGCCGGCCGAACAGGCCCACCACCGTCCGGCAGGACGGCTTCGCGGACGGCCAGGGGGTCTGGCCGTCCGTCAGCACCACCACCACGTCCGGTCCGCCCGTCCGGTCCGTCAGGCGACCCGGTGGCCGGTACGCGGAAGGCGTTCGGTCTCCGCCCGGGCCCGTGCCGCCGCGGCTCCGTCGGCCTGCGGAAGGCGTTCGGTCTCCGCCCCGGCCCGGGCGTCCGTTGCCGCCCCGGCCCGGGCCTCCGTTCCTGCCCCGGCCCCCGGCGGGGCCGCTTCGTCCGGGAGCAGCGGGATGCCGTTCCGCAGGGCCACCGCGCCGGGCAGGTCGTACCGGCGGCTGCGCTGGACGATCTTCTCCTGGTCCACCGTGAGCGCCCCGGTGACGGTGCAACGTCCCGCGCGCAGCGCCACCAGACGGGCCCGTCGGACCACCGCGACGATGCCCGCCAGCTCGATGACGAGCGTCAGCTCCATCCGGACCGAGCCGACCGGAGTGCCGTCGACGAGCAGATCGACACGCGGGCTGTTGGCCGAGGTGATGCGGTGGTCGGCGAGTGCCACGACCTCCTCCGACGCGGGGTCGGCCCGGGTGCGCCGGGCAGCCGCGGTCAGGGCGGTGTACCGGGACCAGCCGGCGGCGGCGAAACCGAACAGGTCGCGCCCGAGCTGGCGGTCCAGCGCGGTGGCCACCTCGCGCTCGACGGCCTGCCCGGCCGCGCCGGTCAGCCGCGGGACACCGTGCAGCAGGGTGCCGACGGTGCCCTGTCCGTGCAGGGAGTCGGCGAGCGCGTCGACGGCGTTGCCGGGCGTGTCCGTCCCGAACAGCAGCACCCGCGCGGTCGCCGGATCGGTGAGCGTGGCGGTGGTCATGGCTCCTCCTCCGTCGTTCCCCCCTCCTCGGCACCGGTCTCCCCGGCGCTGACCTGCCCGCCGGTCGGCCCGACCCCGGGCGTCTCCTCGACGCGCTGCGTACCGGGGTCCTCCCGGCTCTCCAGCCGGACGGTGCGGCCGGGCCCGGCCGGGTCGTCCGTCTCGGTGACCAGCGGCCGCGGCGGCGCACCGGCCACCGGGGTGACCGCGACGTGCGCCGACGCCCAGTGCGGTCCCCGCCGCCGGCCGAGCACGTAGGTACCGGCGAGGGCGGCGAGCACCGCGGCGCCGCCGGCCGTCGAGCCGACCACCAGCGCCGTGGGTGCCGCGTCGCCCCCGCCCGGGTCGGGAACGACGTGGGCCGCCAGCACCTCGAAGTCCGTGGACCCGGCCATCTCCGGACGGTCCGGGCAGACGGCGCGCAGCCGGTAGTGCCCGGGCCGGGCGTCGTCCGCGATCCGCGTGGTCACCACGAACCCGTCGCCCGGACCGGTGCTGGCGTGCTCCCACACGACGCCGTTCCAGGTCAGCTCCGCCTCGGCACCCCGGCAGGCGAAGCCGGTCCCGGTGAGCGCGACCTGCTGGCCCGCCGACGCGGCGCCGGGCTCCACCCGCAGCACGGGCCCGTCCGACGGGTCCGGGGTCGGCGTCGGGCCCGGCGTCGGGGTCGGGGTGACGCTGCCGCCCTGGTCGACGGTGAACGTCGCCGTGGTGTCGTGGTCCGCGGACGGGTCGCAGGCGGCCTCCACCGGGTGGGCGCCGGGCGGCGCGTCGGCGGCCGCGGTGACCTGCTGGTCGAAGGTGCCGCCGGGGGCCTGCACCCGGCCCAGCTCGCGCTGCTCCCAGCGCAGGACGACGGGCTCACCGGCGGGGCAGGAGAATCCGGTGCCGCGCGCCCGGAAGGTCGTACCGGCGGCGCCGCTCGCCGGGTCGAGGGTGAGGACGCCCGGCGGCGCGGGGTCGACGGTGAAGGTCGCGGCCACGGTGACGTCGAAGGGGCCGCGGAAGTTCTGGGTGTCGGGCGCCTTGAGGTTGGGCCCGGGGTAGGCGCGGCAGGTGGCCGTGACCCGGTGCGGGGCCGGACGGGCGTTCGCCGGAACGGTGAAGGACGTGCTGATGCTTCCGTCCGGCCGGATCGAGGGTGTTCCCAGGTCGGCGCCGTCGTCCCACCGTAATTGGACGTTCTTCGTGTCGGGCTGACAGGCGCCGAATCCCGTTCCGTCGACCGTCACGCGGGTGGTCCCCGCGGTCCCGTGGCCGGGGGACAGCCGGAGGCCGGCGTCGGCGTGAGCCACCGGTGCGAGCAGCAGCGACCCCACCGCGACCACGGAGCTCAGCAGCGCCGAGGCCACGACCCGGCCCACCGGCCGTCCGGTTCCCCTGGGCATCGCCGGCCGCCCTACGGGCGGGTCCCGTCGTCCGGGAACCGGTTCGCACGGGTGCGGGCGGGGGCGTCGCGGTCGTCCTCGGCGGAGGATGGGCACGGCTGTCGGGTCATCGCCGACCGTCCTTCCACGAACCTCCTCCCATCATCGCCCCCCGCCCGCTCACGCACCAGGCCCGGGGCACGGCGGAGGCAGGTGCGGTGGCCGGGCGGCGCCGGGACGGGACCTGCCCTACTGGCGTGCGGCGCGCCGGTAGTGGTCCAGGACGTCCTGGCGCAGCAGGCCCGCGAAGCCGGCGCCTTCGAGGCGCAGGCCGAGCTGGGGCTCGGTGAGGCCGAGCGCGGCGGCGGCCGTCGGCAGGTGCCAGTCGTGGGCGGCGAGCCGGTCCAGCAGGTGGCCGCGCCGGACCTGGGCCTCGGAGAGGCGGAAGGTCTTGAGGTAGGCGAGCCGGCCGTGCTCGTCGGTGATCGCCTCGCCGATGTGGTTCTCCTCCTTGGGGCGGAACTCCGGCCGGAACCGGTCGAGGCGGAAGCGGCCCAGGCGGCGCACGGTCCGCGCCCGGTAGTCCGGCTCCAGCAGGCCGGCGGCCATCGTGCCGTCGTGGAAGGCCGCCCAGGCGCGCTCCTGGCCGTCGACGGCCGCGCGCAGCTCGGCGGTCGAGTTGATCGGACCGGCCGTGCGCAGATCGGCCCGGAAGTCCGGGACGGGGGCGGACAGGAGGGCGTAGTGGTGGATCAGCTCGCCGAAGAGGTCGAGCAGCAGGGTCCGGTGCAGCGCGCGGTAGTCGTCGGGGTGCGGGACGACGAAGGCCGCGGCGAGCGCGTCGGCGACGTACACGACCAGGCCGCACTGGCCGGGGTGGATCTCGAAGACCCGCAGGGCGTCGGCGAGGCCGCGGACCCGTTCGCCGGCGTACGCCTCCTCGGCGCGCGGCGAGAGGCCGTTGCGCAGCGCGCGCTCGGAGTACTCCTCCCAGGCGATCGACGGGCCGCCGAAGTGCAGGGCGAGATAGCCCTCCAGGGCGAGGTGCAGCGGCAGGAAGCGCAGCCGGGTGCGGTTCTCGCGCTTGGCGATCCGGCGCGGCACCCGGACCCGGACGCGGTCGGGCGGGGTGCTCGCGGTGATGGCGGAGGGAGCGTCGAGCCGGGTGCCGTAGGCGGCGGCGGGGGTGCCGTCGCGGGTCCAGTCGGCGACGAAGCCGTGCGGGACGAAGGCGAGGTAGTCGGTGCGGCGGCCGACCGGGACGGCGGTGTACTCCGGCTCGTAGAGCTCCTGGTGGAGACGGAGGTCCTCGATCGGCTCGGCGCGGACCAGGGGCACCAGGCGCACGCCGCCCCACACCTGGGAGGGTCGGGAGTCGAGGCCGGCGAGGTCGAGGCGGAACGCCGGGGCGGCCGGGGTGGTGGTCATCGGACGGTCTCCTCGTCGGTCTCGTCGGTCTCGTCGGTCTCGGTGGTGTCGTCGGATTCGGCGGTGTCAGCGGTCTCTGCGGCGGGGGTCGTCGGTACGCGCGCCGCGCCGTCCGCCGCCAGGAACCGCTCGGTGCGGGCGGCCAGGTGCGCCGTCAGCTCCGCGAGGTCCGTACGGCCCTCGGCGAAGCGCGCGAACTCGACCAGGGCGGGCACGTCCTCCGCGTCGCGCAGCCCGGCCGTGGGCACCGTCGGGGCGAGCCGGCGGACGTCGAAGCCCTCCGCGTCGTACACCGGGTTGAGGTGCACGATGCTGGTCCGGTGCTCCGGGTCGAGCCGGGTGCGCCACACCCGCAGCACCTCGGCGGCGAGCCCGGGCGGGGCGTTGTCCCAGCCGTCGGAGACGATCACCAGCCGCTCGGGCGCGGTGTCCAGCGCGTCCAGGATGCGGCGCCCGAGCGGGGTCGGACCGGACGGGCGGGCGAGCAGCGCGTCGCCGCGCCCCGACGTCCACAGCGCCGTGTACTCGCCGGCCAGCGCCGCGAGCAGGAAGTGGCAGGCGAGCGCGGCGGCGAGCGGCCGGCGGCGCTTGACGCCCGAGCCGTACGCGGACCAGCTGTCGTCGAGCACGGCGGTGACCCGGCCCCAGCCGCCCTCCTCCGCCCCGGCCGCGCGCACCGCCCGGCGTGCCGCGCCCCGCAGGGCGTCGGTCAGTTCGGCGCGGCGGGCGGTCCGGTCGGCCGGCGGCAGGCTCAGCACGTACGAGGCGAGCCGGGTGAGCGGCATCCGGGCGAGTGCGGTGGCGTCGGCGGTGACGGCGGTGGCGCCGAGGGTGCGGGCGGACTCCTGGAGGCGCAGCCGCTCCAGGCCGGTGAGCCGCGGTTCGATCTTCTGCAGGAAGGCGGCCCGGGGGATGCCGTGGCGGTTCGCGAAGCCCTCCGCGACGGTGTACGGAAGTTCGTAGAGCGCGCCCTGCTGGAAGTGGGCGCGCCGCCAGGCGTCCAGCAGCGGCGCGGTGTAGCGGGGGCGTCGGCGCGGGGCGTACAGGAAGTCGCCGGTCTCCTCCGCGGCGGGGCGCAGATGGGTGTGGCGCAGCGCGAGCTTGAGCCCGGCGCGGTACTTGACGGCGTCGAGGGCCTGGTCGGGGCGGGCGGCGAGCCAGTCGCGCAGGATCGCCCGGGTGCGGCGGTTGTTGACCTTGGCGCGGCGCAGTTCGCCGATCAGCCGGTAGACCCGCTGCGGGGGGAGCAGCCGCAGCCGGCGGGCGATCAGCCGGCCCTCGGTGCGCCGCTGCTCGTCGGTGGCGTCGCGGGAGGTCTCCAGCAGGCGGCGGACGATCAGGGCGGAGTTGTGGTCGTTGATGTCGAGGGCGAGCGCGGCGGCGTACGGGCCGCGGTAGTTGACGAGCATGTACTCGTGCAGGAAGTCGAGCGAGAGCTGCTGCTCGGCGGCTCCGCCGTGGAACTCGCGCTGGCCGGTGCCGGTGATCGCGGCGTTGACGAACAGCAGCACGTCCTCGGCGGCGACGAGGTCGCCGTACGTCTCCACCAGGACCGCCCCCGCCGTCTGTCACGCTGCCGACCAGCACCGGTGCGGCGCCAGTCGCCCGTCCGGTGCTCGGATGCTATCGGGACGAATCGGATGGGCCAACCCGGTTTCGCGGCCCGCGCGACCGGCCGCGGCTCCCCCCTCGGACGCGCCCGCGCGGAGGGCACCGGGTCCGCGCTCCCGCGGGCCGGGCGCGACTCGGTCGTCGGCGGAGCATTTCGGCCAACTTGCGGCCCCGTTGATGACATGCCCTCACCAAAAATGGCACTGTGTACCGTCCCGCCGCCACCGAGGCCCCGGCAGTCGCCCGGGCACCGGGCCGCGCGGCGAGGACGTCGAAGGCCGTTCCTGCCAGTCGAACCACCAGCTCTACCGGGCGGCACCCCTCTCGACCGCCCGGCTGACTCCGGCCGCCTGAACCCGGCCGTCGCAGAAGGAGTTCCGTGTGACTCGATTCCGCACAAAGTCCGTCCCCGTGAGCGCGTTGATCGCCGGTGCCGCGATGATCGCGGCCGCCCTTCCCGCCGGTGCCGCCGCCGCGGCGGACGGCCCGAGCGCGGCGCCCGCGGGGGTGTCGGCCTTCGCCGGCGCGCTGCCGGCCGCCCTGTCGGCCGCCCAGCGCGGCGCCCTGCTGGCCGCCGCCGACGCGAACAGGGCGAGGACGGCCGCCGCGCTGAAGCTGGGTCCGAAGGAGGCCCTGGTCGTCCGGGGCGTCACCAAGGACGCGGACGGCACCGTGCACACCCGCTACGAGCGGACCTTCGACGGACTGCCGGTGCTCGGCGGCGACCTGGTCGTGCACACCGCCCGCGACGGTTCGAGCAAGGGCGTCACCCGGGCCACCGGTGCGGACATCGCCGTCGACACCAGCCCGAAGGAGAGCGCCGAGGCGGCGAAGGGCCTCGCGCTCGCCGGCGCCGCGGGTGCGAAGGTGGCGGGAGCGGCGGCCGGTGACGCCCGCAAGGTGGTCTGGGCCGGATCGGGCACCCCGCGGCTCGCGTGGGAGACGGTCGTGACGGGCACGCAGGAGGACGGCACGCCCTCCGAGCTGCACGTCGTCACGGACGCGAACTCGGGCAAGAAGATCTTCGAGTACCAGGGCATCGAGACCGGCCTCGGCACCAGCAAGTACTCCGGCCAGGTCACCATCGGCACCTCGGCGGCCGACGGCGGCGGTTACGCGATGACCGACCCCACCCGGGGCGGCCACAGCACCTACGACCTGAACGGCACCAGCTCCACCAGGACGCTGTTCACCAACCCGACCGACACCTGGGGCGACGGCACCGTCGGCAACCGGCAGACCGCCGCCGTGGACGCCGCCTACGGCGCCCAACTCACCTGGGACTACTACCGGGACGTCCACGGCCGCGACGGCATCAAGGACGACGGCGTCGGCGCCTACACCCGGGTGCACTACGGCAGCAACTACGTCAACGCGTTCTGGTCCGACACCTGCTTCTGCATGACGTACGGGGACGGCGCGGGCAACGTCAAGCCGCTCACCTCGATCGACGTCGGCGGCCACGAGATGACCCACGGCATCACCTCCGCCACCGCCGGCCTGATCTACGGCGGCGAGTCCGGCGGCCTGAACGAGGCGACCTCCGACATCATGGCCGCCGCCATCGAGTTCTGGGCCGGCAACCCCGAGGACCAGGGCGACTACCTGGTCGGCGAGAAGATCGACATCAGGGGCGACGGCACCCCGCTGCGGTACATGGACAAGCCCTCGAAGGACGGCAGGTCGCGGGACGCCTGGTCGGCCGACCTCGGCACCGTCGACGTGCACTACTCCTCCGGCCCGGCCAACCACTGGTTCTACCTGGCCTCCGAGGGCAGCGGTGCCAAGACCGTCAACGGGGTGGCCTACGACTCCCCGACCTCCGACGGCCTGCCGGTGACCGCCATCGGCCGGGACGCCGCCGCCAGGATCTGGTACCGGGCGCTCACCACCTACATGACCTCGTCCACCGACTACGCCGCGGCCCGCACCGCCACCCTCCGGGCCACCGCCGACCTGTACGGGCAGCTCAGCGCCACGTACATGAACGCCGCCAACGCCTGGGCGGCGGTCAACGTCGGCCCGCGCGTCGTCGACGGTCTGCTCCTCGACCCCGTCGCCGACCAGGTCACCGAGGTCGGCGCGCCCGCCGAGTTCGAGGTCAGGGCCACCAACTTCAACCCCGGCGCCGTCACCTACCACGCGACCGGCCTCCCCGACGGTGTCCGGCTCCACCCGGTCACCGGCCGCATCACCGGCACCCCGGCCACGGTCGGGACCTACCCGGTGACCGTCACCGCCAAGGCCTCCCACAACAGGCAGCTCTCGACCACGTTCAGCTGGAAGGTCTCCCGGGGCATCTTCGCCAACGCCACCGCCCTGCCGATCCCGGACGGCGGCCCGGCGGTCTTCTCGGACATCGCCGTCGACCGGATCCCGGGCGCGGCGCCGAGCGACCTCAAGGTGGCCGTGGACATCAAGCACACCTGGCGCGGTGACCTGGCCGTCGACCTGATCGGCCCGGACGGGACGGTGTACTCGCTGAAGAAGGCCAGCATCGGCGACTCGGCCGACAACGTGATCGAGACCTACACGGTGGACGCCTCCGCCCAGCAGGCCAACGGCACCTGGCGGCTCCGGGTCCAGGACATGTACCGCAGCGACTCGGGCCGCGTCGACAGCTGGAGGATCATTTTCTGACCGCGTTCCCGCCCGGGTGCTCCGGCCGGCCCGCACCGCCGGCCGGACCACCCGGGCACACGCACGTCACGGCCCGGGAGGGTCGGGCGTTTCCCCGGGCCGTTCCCGGTCGTCGAAGTCGGGACGGCCGGCCGGGGAATGGGGGTACGAACTGCGAATCATTGCTGTAGAGGCACATTCCGGAAGTCGCACCGGAGTCCCGCGGCCGGCCGCGACGACAGTAGCACCGGGCGGTGCGGGGTCCGCATCCGGTTTTCCGCCGGGGCAGCCCCCCGCACGCCACCCGGGGCCGGGGCCGGGGTGCTCAGGCCGGGGCGCCGCGCAGCTCCAGGGTGCAGCACTTCACACTGCCGCCCGCCTTGAGCAGCTCCGTGACGTCGATCCCGATCGGCTCGAAGCCCCGCTCCCGCAGCCGCGCCGCCAGCCCGACCGCCGCCTCCGGCAGCACCACCCGGCGGCCGTCCGAGACGGCGTTGAGGCCGAACACGGCCGCGTCCTCGTCGGTGGCGAGCACGGCGTCCGGGTACAGCCCGGCCAGGGTGCGGCAGCTCTCGGCCGAGAAGGCGGCCGGGTAGTACATGATCTCGTCGTGGTCGAGCACCGCGAGCGCGGTGTCCAGGTGGTAGTAGCGCGGGTCGACCAGCTCCAGGGTGACCACGGGGCGCCCGAGGACGCGCTCCGTCTCGGCGTGCGCCCGGCGGTCGGTGCGGAAGCCGGTGCCGGCCAGGACGCGGTCGCCGACGAGCAGGTAGTCGCCCTCGCCCTCGTTGGTGAACTCGGCCCGGTGCACCGCCCGGTAGCCGCGCGAGCGGAACCACTCCACGTACGCCGGCGCCTCGTCCGCGCGCTCCTGGTGCCGGAACCGGGCGACCAGGGCGGTGCCGTCGACCACGGTCGCGCCGTTGGCCGCGAACACCATGTCGGGCAGGCCGGGCAGCGGCTCGATCAACTCGACGGTGTGGCCCAGCTCCTGGAACAGCGCGTACAGCTGCTCCCACTGGGCGACGGCGCGGTCGGCGTCGGTCGGCTTCGCCGGCTCCATCCACGGGTTGATCGAGTAGTCGACCGTGAAGTGCGTCGGACGGCACATCAGGTAGTGGCGCGGGCGGGCGGTACGGGACACGGGTGGTGGTCTTCCTTCCGGCGGGGTGGTGCGGGAGGGACCGGGCGGGTGCGGGGTGCGCCCCGTCGGTTGCCCCGAGCGTGCCGGGCGCGGCGATCGCGGACGTGGCCGCGACATGCACGGTGGTCGGACGGCGGCGGTCCGGCCGGGGTCGGCGCACGGCGGTGCGGGCGCGGGTCGGGGCACGGCGGTGCGGGCGCGGGTCGGGGACGGTGCCGGGTCCACCAGGGGCGCGCGGGTCACGACACGCGGGCAGGAACGTGCCTGCGCGGCCGCTCCGGGGCGCTGCGGTGGACTGGCCCGGCCGTACACGCCGCGTCGACGAGGAGACCGCACGATGGGGACCAGCACGGGGACAGGGACGGGCACGGGAGCGGGCACGGGGACAGGGACAGGGGCAGCCACAGGCACGGGAACGGCGCCCGACGCGGCCACCGCCCCGCTGCGCGTGCTGGACACCTCCGGCGCCGCCTACCGCCGGGCGTTCGAACTGTTCCTCGCCGGCACGGACGAGAAGCCCCGCACCCACGCCCGGCTGACCGAGGTCGCCACCGGCCTGGACCGCCGCCGGGTGCTGCTGGACGTCGGCGCCGGCGAGGGCCGCACCACCGCCCACCTGGCGCGGTACTTCGAGCGCACGGTGGCGATCGAGCCCAGCGCGGCGATGCGCGAGCGGCTGCGCGCCGTCTGCCCGGACGCCCTCGTCCTGCCGGACCCGATCGACGCGGCCGAACCGCCCGAGCCGGCGGACCTCGTCCACCTCTCCCACGTGCTCTACTACGTGCCGCCGGAGGACTGGCTGCGTACCGTCGGCCGGGTCCTGGACTGGGCGGCGCCCGGCGGGACGCTGCTGGTCGTGCTGCAGAACCCGGACAGTCCCTGCATGCGGATGGCCGCCCACTTCACCGGTGTGCGCTACGACCTGCGGCCGCTCGCCGAGCAGTTGGCGGAACAGGGACCGGAGCACGCGGTGGCCCTGGAGACCCTCGACCTGCGCTACCGGACGGACCTGCTGGCGGACGCGGTGGACGTCGCGGAGTTCATGGTGAACGTGGCCGACCTGGCCGTCCTGGACCGGCTGCCCGACCGGGACGAACTGACCGCCTACGTGGAGCGCCACTTCGCCCGGCCGGACGGCGGCTACGTCATCGGCCACACCCAGGACATGCTGACGGTCCGCCGCGCCCCGCGCTGACGGCGCCGCCCGGTCGGATCCCGCGGGGCCCGGGCTCCTGCGCCGTCAGGCCCAGGGCAGCGCCGAGCGCGTGCTCCAGTACCGCGCGGCCGGTTCGGCGAGCGGCGCGAGCCCGGCAGAGGCGGCGGCGTCGAGGGCGAGCCCGGCGGCGCCCAGGTTGGAGGCGAGCTGGTCGGTGGTGGCCGCGCCGGAGAGCACCACGTCCGCCCAGGGCTGCGCGGCGACGGCCGCCAGCGCGAGGGCGTCGCAGGAGGCGCCGGTCCGGGCGGCGAGCTCGCGCAGGGCGGCCGTGTCGGGGCCGGTGGCGTTGCGGTCGGCGAGCCGGCCGTTGGCCATGCCCTCCTTGACCACGACGAGCAGGCCCGCCGCGTGCGCCTCGGCCAGCGCCGGTCCGGCCGAGGGCTCCAGCAGGTTCCAGGTCGACTGCACGGCGCCGAACAGGGACCGGCCGTCCACCGTCACCGCCAGCGCCGCCCGGACCGCCGCCGCCTGCTCCGGGCCGCTGGTCGACAAGCCGACCCGCACGCCCTCGGCGGCCAGCGCGGCCAGCCGGGCGTGCAGCGCGGGGTCGGTCAGCGCGGGACTGTCCGGCGTGACCGAGTGCACCAGGTAGACGTCCGGACGGCGGCCCAGCAGCGCGAGGCTCTCCCGCACCTGACGGTCGAAGACGGCCGTCGAGTGCTCCTTGACCTCGTGCACCGGCACCCCGGAGGCCCGCCAGTCGGCGGTGTACGTGTACCCCCACTTGCTGCCGACCGTCACCTCGGCCGCCGCCTGCGGCCGGGCGGCGAGCCACGCACCGAGGAACTCCTCCGCGCGGCCGTACGAACGGGCGGTGTCGAAGTAGCGGACCCCGGCGGCGAAGGCGGCGTCGAGCAGGGCGTGGGTCCGCGCGCGCAGGGCGTCCACGGTGCGCTCGGCCGGGAGGTCGAGGTCGCGGCCGAGCGTGATGTACCCGGGCCGTCCGACGGCCGCGGTGCCCAGCCCGAACCGCGCGATCGACGGTCCGGACGCTTCGGCGGCGGCGTGGGCGGTCGGCATGGCGGGTCTCCATCGGCAGGTCGGCAGGTCGGCAGGTCGGCGGGACGCGGCGGGGTCCGCCCCACCGCACCCTATCGGCCACGGCGTCCCGGACCGGCCCCCGACCGGCCCCTGACCTGCGCCGACGACCCCCGGCGGCGACCGCGCCCGCCCGGGTGCCTATGCTCCTGTGTCGGATGTGTCGCATGTGTTCGAGCGAGGACCGCCGAGGAGGCCCGTCATGACGTACCGGATCGAACGGATCGGCCGGACGGACACCGACTGGCAGCGGTTGCGGGAGGTGCGCCTCGCGCAGCTGCTGGACACCCCGATGGCCTTCGTGGAGAGCTACGGGACCGCGCTGGCCCACGGCGACGAGGAGTGGCACTCCCGGATCCGCCGGGTCAACGAGCCCGGCAGCGTCGGTCTGGCGGCCGTGCACGACGGCGGCGGCGACGGCGCCGGGGCGGGGGAGTGGGTCGGGACGATGATCGGCCTCACGCCCGAGCCGGGGACGGCGCTGCTGGTCGGCGTCTGGGTCCACCCGGAGCACCGGGGCCGCGGGCGCGGGGTGACGGACCGCATGCTGGACGCGGTCGTCGCCTGGGCCCGGGAGACGGGCGCGCGGCGCCTGCTGCTCACCGTGCACGAGGACAACGCCAGGGCCGCTGCCTTCTACCGGCGCCGGGGCTTCGAGCTCACCGGCGGCACCAAGCCCTACCCGCTGGACCCGGCCGCCCGCGAACTGGAGATGGCGCTGCCGCTGGTCTGACCGGTCCCGGTCCCGGTCTCCTCGCTCTGCCCCTTCACCCCGTCACCGACCGGGCCTCCTCGGCGCTGAACGCGGAGGCGAAGGTGAACGCCCGCGGCGAGGGCCCGTGCGCCCGCAGGTGCTCCAGCCGCTCCAGCGCCTCGGCGACGCCGGGCCGGTGCCCGGCGGGCACCCACCAGAGCACCAGGTGCGCCTCGACGTGCCGGGCGAACCATTCCCGCCGGCGCCGCATCGCCTCCAGGTGCCCGCTGCGGTAGGCGAATTCCCACAGGGCTTCCTGGCTCTCCCACACCGACAGGTTGACGACGACGTCCGGGCCCGCCGGACGGAGGCCGGTGGCGTCGTCCGTGCCGTCCTCGACCAGCCGCCAGACGAAGCCGGGTGTCCCGTCGGCGGCGGCGTTGACCGGGTCGAGCAGCTCGACGAACGGCGCGATCCGCGGGTCGTCGATCGGGTGGAGCAGCGTGGCGACGTTGAGTTGCGCGAGCTGGGCGGGCCGGGACGAAGTCATGCCTCATCCCAGCACGGCCCGAGTTTCTATGTCAATCATCATTGTTTTTAGAAGCTTCGACCACCACGCAGCACTCGCCCGGCCGGGCGTCCATCCGCGCCCGGACCGGACCGTCCGTCCCCAACAGCCCTTCCAGCAGTGCGAGGTTCATGCCGCACACCAGTGGCGGGAACTGCTCGGCGACGGCGTGGAAGGGGCAGTTGCGCATCCGGACCGCCGTCGCCGCGGCGCCGTCACCGTCGTCCCCGCCCGGCACCGGATAGGGCTCGTAGCCGCGTGCGGCCAGCAGTTCCATCGCCCGGTCGAGGTCGGCGCAGGGCGCACCCGCTCCACGCAGCGCCTCCCCCCGGCGGCGCGCCGCCTCGTGGAGCGCGAGGTCCAGCCCGGCCTCCTCGGCGGCCCCGGCGAGCAGTTCGGCGGCGGTGCGGTAGTCCCGGGCGGGCAGCGACACCGCGTGCTCGGCGCGGGCCCGGGTGTACACCTTGGCGGGCCGGCCTGCCCCCGGGCCCGAACGGCCGGTCAGTCGGCGGCTGCCGCTCTCCAGCAGTCCGGCCTCGGTGAGCCGGTCGAGGTGGTGCGCGGCGAGCGTGCGGGCCACCCCCGTGCCCTCGGCGGCCTCGTTGCGGCCGACCTCGCGGCCCTGCGCCACCACGTACTCGTACAGTCGGCGCCGCACTGGGTCCTGCAGCACCGCGATCGCGTCGATGTCCTCCATCCGGCCATTCTAAGAACAACGCGGATCGCCGTTAGAAACCCCGAAGCCCTTGCGAGGGCGGGCCCGGCGCCGGAACCCCGCCGCCTCAGGCGTAGTGGCCGCCCGTGACCTCCGGCAGCGGGTCCGCCACCGCGTCCAGCAGTTGCGGGCCGTCGTTGCGGACGCTGTTCACCGCGGTCGCGACCGGTCGCACCAGCAGCTCGCCCGCCGGTGCGTGCAGCAGGCCGCGGACCTCGGCGGGGTCGGTGACGCCCGGGTCGAGCCAGGCGTCCAGGGTGTCGGTGGTGAGGGTGACCGGCATCCGGTCGTGGATCCGGCCGGCCGCGTCGGTCGCCTCGGTGGTCAGCACGGTGCAGGTCACCAGCCACGCGTCCGCGTCCTCGGGGGCCGAGCGGTCGCGCCAGAACTCGTACAGCCCGGCCATCAGCAGCAGGCCGCCGTCCGGCCGGTGCAGGTAGTAGGGCTGCTTGTAGCCCTTGCGCCCGTCCGCCGCGGGCACCGGCCGCCACTCGAAGTAGCCGTCGGCGGGCACCACGCAGCGCCGCTCCTTGAACGCCTTGCGGAACGCCGGCTTCTCGGCGGCCGTCTCCACCCGCGCGTTGATCATCCGCGCGCCGGAGCCCGGGTCCTTCGACCAGGACGGCACCAGCCCCCAGCGCAGCGACCGCACCTGGCGGGTGATCTCCCCGGTCTCCCGGTCGACCCGTTCCAGCACGCTCGCCACCTCGTCGGTCGGCGCGACGTTCCACGACGGCGCGAGCGCCTCCGCCGTCGGCCACAGCGAGGCGCGCAGCAGTTCCGCAAGATCGGGCGGGGTGGTGGTGGAGACGAATCGACCGCACATGCGCCTCATCCTGCCCGCACCGGACCCCGCCCGTCACGCATCCCGCGCCTCCCGGGCCTCCCGCACCACCTGGACCCCGGCCGCCGCCCCAAGATCATCGGGCGGTAGGCTCCACCCGCAACACGACGCGAAGGGGAGCCAGTGGCGCGGGTTGCAGTGATCGGCGGCGGTATCGGCGGCCTGGGGGCCGCGCTCATGCTCGGACGACGGGGACACACCGTCACCCTCTTCGAGCAGGACACCCGGGAGGCCGGGGACGACCTGCACCGGGACTTCTTCCACTGGGACCGCCCCCGCGTCCCGCAGGCCGTCCAGCCCCACTCCCTGCTCGCACCGGTGCGCACCGTGCTGCACGCCGAGGCGCCGGACGTCTACGCGGACCTGCTGGCGCGCGGAGCCCGGGAGTACCACGAGTTCGACTGGTTCGACGAGCGTCCGCCGCACCGGGACGGCGACGAGGACCTGGTGACCCTCCGCACCCGCCGGATCGTGCTGGAGGCCGCGCTGGCCTCCGCCGTGCGGCGGGAGCCCACCGTCGACGTGCGGCGCGGCAGCCGGGTCGACGGCCTCACCTTCGCGCCGGGCGACCCCGCCCGGGTCACCGGCGTCACCGTCGGCGCGGACAGCCACCCGGCGGACCTCGTCGTCGACGCCGCCGGCCGTCGCTCCCCGGTCCCCGGGATGCTCGTCGCGGCAGGCCGCCGTCCGCCCGTGGTCGAGAGCCACCGCGCCGGGATCGCCTACCTGTGCCGCTGGTACCGCGTGCGGGAGGACGGCCCCCGCGACCCGGGCCGGCTGCGGAACGGCTCGTCCACGCCGTTCGCGCTCGCCGGGGTCTTCCCCTCCGACAACGACACCTTCGCGGTGAACGTGGTCGTCTCCACCGCCGACCCGACCCGGGGGGCGCTCACCGACCCCGCCGTGTTCGAGGCCGTCGCCCGCAGCTTCCCCGCCACCGCCGCCTGGCTCGACCTGGCCGCCGAACCGCTGTCGGACGTCCTGGCGATGGCCGGCCTCGACAACCGCTGGACCTCCCTCGTCGACGACGCGGGCCCCGTCGTCACCGGCCTGGTCAACGCCGGGGACAGCCTCGTCCACACCAACCCGACGCTCGGCCACGGCGCGGCCCTCGGGCTGCGTGCCGCCCAGTACCTCGCCGGCCACGTCGAGGAGACGGTCGCGGACCCGGGCGGCTACCACGACTGGACGGTGCGGGCCCTCCGCCCCTGGTTCGACGCCCAGGTGGCCGCCGACCGGGTCGCCGCGCAGCGCCTCGCCGACAGCGCGGAGTCCGCGGACCGGCGGGCCGCCGCGCTCGCCGCCTGCGCCTTCGACGATCCCGTCGTCATGCGGGCCCGCGCCCAGGTGCGGCACCTGCTGCGCACGCCCGGCGAGGCGTACGCGACCGACGAGGTCGACCGCAGCGTCACCGCCTGGCTGGCCGCCCGCCCGGACTTCGAGCCGACGCACGACGGTCCGACCCGCGCCCAGTGGGACGCCCTCGTCCCGGCCTGACCCGCGCCCAGTGGGACGCCCTCGTCCCGGCCGGATGCCGGAGGGCCCCACCGGCCCGTGAGGTGTGCGAACGGCCGGTGCGCCGGACGGCGCCGCGAGGCCCCCTGTTAGCCTCATCGGCATGATCATGATAAAGCGGGGGGCCGGACGGAAGGCGTCCGAGGAGTCGGAGGCCGGTCCGCAACGGGCCCTGATCGCCGCGTGTTTCGTCAACCGGGTGGGCAACGGCCTCTTCAACGCCGCGTCCGTCCTCTACTTCACGCTCGTGGTGCACCTGCCCGCCACCCAGGTCGGGGCGGGCCTGACCATCGCCGGCCTCTGCGGCCTGGCGGCCGGCCTCCCGGCGGGCAACCTGGCCGACCGGTACGGGCCGCGGGTGATCTGGCTGACCTCCCTCGTCGTCCAGGCCGTCAGCATGGCCGCGTTCGTGCTCGTCGACAGCTGGCTCGCGTTCGTGCTGCTCGCCACGGTGGACCGGCTGGCCGCCTCGGCGGGCGGCGCCGCGGGCGGCGCGCTCATCGCCAGGGCCGGCGGCGAGCGGCCCGCCGCGTTCCGGGCCAGGCTCCGCACCTACGTCAACCTCGGCGTGGTCATGGGCACCCTGGGCGCGGCCGTCGCCCTCCAGATCGACACCCGCGCCGCCTACACCGTGCTGATCCTCGCCAACGCCGCCAGCTTCGCCGGCGCCGCACTGGTCGCACTCCTCGGCGTCCCCGCCTACCCGCCGCTGCCCCGGCCCGAGCAGCACCGCCAGTGGTCGGTCCTGGCCGACCGGCCGTACGTGTCCTTCGTCGCCCTCTACAGCGCCATGGGCCTGCAGTACCAGACCGTTTCACTGCTCCTGCCGATCTGGCTCAGCGCCCACACCGACGCACCGCGCTGGACCGTGGCGGCGGTCTACGCGATGAACAGCGGTGTCTGCGTGCTGCTCCAGAGCAGGCTCGGCTCCAAGGTGGAGACCCCCCGTCAGGGCGGGCGGGCCTTCCGCCTCGCCGGACTGATGTTCCTCCTCAGCTGCCCCCTGATGGCGCTGACGGCCGACGTCCCCGCCTGGGTGGCGCCGGTGCTCGCCGTGCTCGCGGTGGTCCTCCACAGCATCGGCGAGGTGTGGGAGTCCTCGGCCGGCTACGCCCTCGGCTTCGGCCTCGCGCCCGACCACGCCCAGGGCCAGTACCAGGGCCTGCTCGGCCTCGGCTTCAACGCCGGCCAGGCCCTCGCCCCGGTGGTCCTGACCGGCGCCGTCCTCGGCCTCGGCCACACCGGCTGGCTGCTCCTCGGCCTCTTCTTCGCCGCCCTGGGCGCCGCCGCCCCGCCGCTGGCCGGCTGGGCCGAGCACACCCGCCCGGCACCGCCGGCCCCCGACGTCCCCGTCGGGGCCTCCGACGACGGTTCCGACGAGGGCTCCGCCGGGCCCTCCGACGACGGTTCCGACGAGGGCTCCGCCGGGCCCTCCGACGACGGCTCGGCCCGGCTCAGCTCGTGACGGCCCCCGCGATCCGCCGGGCGGCCTGGGCGGGCGTGAGGTGCGTGGTGTCGACGACCTCGGCCTCCGCGTGCAGCCAGGTGCGGGCCGCCTCGGCGTAGGGCTCCAGGTACCTGAGGCGGAACGGCGAGGGGCCGCCGAGCACGGTGTCCCCCTCGATCCGCCCGCGCAGCGTCTCCTGGTCGGCGTGGAGGACGAAGTGCCGTACGGGGATGCCGTGGTGGGCCAGGCCCGCGCTGATCTCGCGCCAGTACCGCTCGACCAGGACGGTCATCGGCATCACCAGGGTGCCCCCGGTGTAGTCGAGCACCCGCCGGGCGGTCTCCACCACGAGCGGCCGCCACGGCGGCCAGTGCTGGAAGTTGTCCGTGCTGGGCAGCCCCGGCGTGATGTCCATGAGCGTCTCGCCGACCTTCTCGGCGTCGAACACCCGCGAATCCGGGATCAGCGGCTGCACCAGCGCCGCCGTCGTCGTCTTGCCCGCACCGTGGGTGCCGTTGAGCCATACGATCATGCGCCCGATCCTAGAGCGCGAACGCCGCCGGGGTTGGTCCCTCCGTCCGAAGGGTGCCAAGTCCCGGACGGTCCGCACCCGGTGTGCCGCGAGTCCGTCCGGTCCGGGTCCGTCAGCTGTCCCCGACGGGCGGCAGACGGGCGTCCAGGAAGGCCCGGACGCCCGCCCCGTCGGTCGCCTCCGTCGTGGTGGCCACCGCTTCGCCGTCGAGGACGAGTACGAAGGTCGGCGCGCCCAGCACCTCGTACCGTGCGGTGGCCGCCGGGCAGCGCACGATGTCGGTGCGGACGACGGCGACGCGGCCCGCGTACGCGCGGGCCACGTCCTTGATCACCGGTTCCAGGTCCTTGCAGGCGGCGGCCCACACGCCCCAGAAGTACGCGAGCACCGGACCGTCGACGTGCGCGAGCACGAAGTCGAATTCGGCGTCCTCCTTGGGATGGTGCACCCCGACTGCTGCCATGCGGTCTTCTCCTTCGTCGTCGCGACCGGCTCGCTCGCCGCCCCATTCTCCCTGGTCGGCGCTCCGTCGGCGGCACCCGTGCCGCGGAGCCCGGTGTCCGCCGGACACCGGGCCCCGGGACCGGACGGGCGGGCCTCAGTCCGAGTTGTCCCCGTTGTCGTCGCTCTTCCCGCCCCTCGCGTCACTGACGAGCCAGTCGCTGCCTTGGCGGGTGAGATGGACGACGATGCGCTGCTTCTCCGTGCCGCTGAAGTTCTTCCTGTTGACGACCGTCACCCGGGCGGTGTTGTCGCTGGGCAGCTCCGAGGACTCGGCCTTCCACTCCTTGGCGGCGTTGATTTCCTCGGCCGAGGGCGGCTCGCTCTCCACCCTCGCCTTCGCCCTCCTGATGTCGTCCCTGCTCTGGCAGTCGGAGATTCCGCTCTCGCTGCCGGTGGTGAGCCCGCACATGGTCTCGATGTCCCCGGCGAACCCGGCCCGGGCCCAGTCGACGGCCACCTTCTCGGCCTGCTTCTGCGGCGAGCCGATCGGGCTGTCCTTGGTCACCAGGAGCGTCGTCCCGCCGCCGACCACCGCCACGGCGACGAGCGCCGCGATCCACAGGGTGCCGTTCTTCTTCGTCACCCGGGTGTTGTTGTGCTGGTCGCCGCCGACCGCCACGCCCCGGCCCGAGGCCGTGACGGACGAGCCGACCTGGACGAAGCTGTCCTGGCCGGACGCCACCACGTGCACGTTCCGGTCCACTTCCCGGACCGCCTCGCCCAGGGCCCCCGCGAAGGCGGGGTCCTGGGCGAGGACCTCCCGCAGGGCGGCCGCGAGTTCCGACCGCCGCTGCCCGTCCGCCGGAGCGGCCTGAAGGGCCGGAACCGCCTGGGCCGTGGCCGGGTTGATCCCGAGCCGCCCCATCACCAACTGCGCCACCGCGCTCCCGACGGCCGAACTCGCCTGGTTCGCGGCACCGGTGGCCGAGGCCACCAGGAAGTCCCCCGTGACGGCCGCTGAGCGCTCCGCCAGTTCCACAAGATCCACTGCATCCCCCTCGAGTGGTGTCAGCGCGAGTATCGGGCGCGTCAACTCCCGGCACAAGGAGGCGGATCGGTGCGGTTCGCGGGTCCGGTGGGGCAGGGCTGGCAGGTGGTCGCGCGGGTGGCCGCAGAGGCGGACGGGGCCCGGGGCGTGCGCCGCCGGGCGGGCGGCCGCAACGGTCCCGTCACCGGGAGTCGGGGCCCCGGCCCGCGACCGGGCGCCTCCCCGCGCCTTCCTCTGCCTATGCCCTGCCGCGGCACCCCGCGAGCAGGGCGGCGACCATCCGTGCCACCTCGTCCCGCCCGTAGTCGGGGCCGGTGATGGAGAGGTTCCCGATGGCGCGCATCAACGTGTGGGCGGTGATGCCGGGTTCGAGTTCGCCGGTGGCCGCGCAGGCGTCCAGGAGCCTCGCGCAGGCGGGGACGAGGGTGTCGAGCATCAGGGTGTGGAGGTTCTCCAGCCCCGGGTCCCCGGACCCCAGGGCCGCGCCGAGACCGTGCTTGGTCACGAGGAACTCCACGAACGCGTCCGCCCAGCGGGTCAGGGCGGTGAACGGGGAGTCCGACTCCTCCAGCAGCCGGGGCGCGAGCGCGGCGCAGGTGTCGATCTGGTGCCGGTAGACGGCGGTGACGAGCTCGGCCCGGGTCGGGAAGTTCCGGTAGAGCGTGCCGACGCCGACGCCGGCGCGTTCGGCGATGTCCCGGACGGGGGCCTGGACCCCCTGCTCCACGAAGACCGCCGCGGCGGCCGCCAGTACGCCCTCGCGGGTGCGCTGCGCCTGTGCTCGGCGTACTCCGACCGGTTCCGGCACGGGCCTCTCCTTTACTCGCGGAACAATGTTCCGCTAGATTGGCGGAACGCTGCTCCGCCAAATTATGGCAGAGCCTTCTCCCGGAGAAAGCGCAGGTCCCCCATGTCCGTCCACCCCCTGGACCAGCGGATCGTCGCGGTCAGGCCGATCGCCGTCCCCGCCCCCGGCCGCAGCGTCGAGCTGCGGGTGAAGGTCACCGCCCCGCTGTCGGGCCGGGACCTTCCCGTCATCGTGTTCTCCCACGGCAACGCCTGGTCCCTCGACGGCTACGGCCCCCTCGTCGACCGCTGGGCCGCGGCCGGATTCGTCGTCGTCCAGCCCACCCACCTGGACTCCCGCCGCAACGGCATCGGCTGGGAGGACCCGCGCTTCGCCGGCATCTGGCGGGTGCGGATCGCCGACCTCCACGCCGTCCTCGACCACCTCGACGGCATCCTTCGCCAGGTGGACGGCCTGGAGGACCGGGTCGACCGAGGACGCGTCGCGGTCGTCGGCCACTCCTGGGGCGCCCAGACGGCCGGCACGGTCCTCGGCGCGCGCGTGCTCGACGCCGACGGCGTTCCCGGCGAGGACTTCTCCCACCCCGCCGTCACGGCCGGCGCACTGATCGCCGCGACCGGAACCGGCGACACGCTCACCCCGTTCGCCGTCGAGCACCTTCCGTTCATGAGGCCGGACTACTCCACCATGACCGCCCCCACCCTGGTCGTCGCGGGCGGCAAGGACCGGTCGCGGCTCTCCACCCGGGGGCCGGACTGGTTCACCGACGCCTACCACCTCGCCCCGTCCCCGAAGAGCCTGCTCGTCGTCGCCGAGGGCGAGCACACCCTGGGCGGCGTCGCCGGCGAGGCGGTCGCCGAGACCACCGACGAGGACCCCGCCCGCGTCGCCCTCGTCGCCGACGCGATCTCCGCGTACCTCCTCGACGCCCTCAAGGTCGACGGAACCGCCTGGACCGCCCTCGCCGCCACCGCCACCGACGGCACCTGGAGCGTCTCCGGCAAGTGAGCCCGCCCCCGGCCCGATCCCCCGCCCGCTCCTGCCCTGCCCTTACGTGCCCGCCTGCTGGTAGAGGGTCACCAGGAGCCCGTGCACCGGCTCGCCGTCCGGCTCCTCCTCCGCCCCGTCGACGAGTTCGGCCAGCGCCTTGGCCAGCTTGGCGGCCTTGGCCGGACTGAGCCGGATGTGCCGCAACGTCAGCAGATGGCCGACGGGGGAGCGCTCCAACTCCTGGGCGACTGCGCCGAACAGCGCGGCCGTGCCCTCGGCCCGGGGCTGGGCCACCACGAGCCGCTCGGCGGTCCGCCGGTAGTACTTCTCGGTGCCGCCGCGCACCTGTCGCGTTCCCGCCTCCTGGATCAGCCCCGCCTCGCGCAGCGCCCCGAGGTGATGGGAGACGCTGCCCTTGTTCACCCCCAGCCGTGCGGCGAGCCGGCTGATCGTCGACGGCCCGCCGCTCAGCGCGAACAGCAGCCGCTGGCGCGTGGGGTGGGCGAGGGCGGTGTGCTGCAGGGACGTGCTGATCCGTTGGACGCTGTCGTCCGGATCGTCCGGTTGATGGCTCACCCAATCAAGCGTTAAGGACGTTTGACGCTTTGGCAAGCCGCTGGTGTACTCCCTGACATGACCTCCACCACATCTTCTTCCGCGTCCTCGTCCGCGCTGGACACCGTCGCCGTCGTCGAGTCGGTCGCCGACCTGGTCCGCGAGAACTACGTCTTCCCCGATGTCGCCCGGGAACTGGCGGACCTGCTGCGCCGCCGCAGCGCCGACGGCTCCTACCCGGCCGGTTCCGAGGAGGAGCTGGCCGACGCGGTCACCGCGGACCTGCGGTCCGTCAACGGCGACCTGCACCTGGCCCTGAAGCACCACGCCGTGCCGGTACCGCCCGAGCGGGGCGCCGCGGTGCTCGCCGAGATGCGGAGGAAGTTCGACGCCACCCTGGGCGGTGTGCCGCGCGTCGAGCTCCTCGACGGCGGCGTCGCCGTGCTGGAGATCTCGTCCCACATGTTCCCGCTGGACTGGGCCGCGCAGCCGCTGGCCGCGGCGCTCTCGCTGGTGGCACCGGCCGAGGCGCTCGTCCTGGACCTGCGCCGCAACCTCGGCGGCGACCCGGACACGGTGGCCTTCGTCTGCGGCTACCTGCTCGACGGCCGCACCCACCTCAACACCATGGTCTCGAAGCAGGGGGAGCGGGTCGCGCAGTCCTGGACGCCCCCGTTCGTGCCGGGCGCCCGCTTCGGCGCCGACAAGCCGCTCTACGTCCTGACGAGCGGGAACACCTTCTCCGCGGGCGAGGAACTCGCCTACGACCTGCAGCAGCTCGGCCGCGCCGAGGTCGTCGGCGAGGCCACCCGCGGCGGCGCCCACCCGCGCGACGGCTGGACGGTCCACCCGCACCTGGAACTCAGCGTCCCCGTCGCCCGCGCCGTCAACCCGGTCTCGGGCACCAACTGGGAGGGCACCGGCGTCCGCCCGGACGTCCCCTGCGACGCCGAGGACGCGCTCGACCGTGCCCTGTCCCTGGCCGTGGCGCGCCTGGCCGGCTAGTGCGCCGCCGGGTGGTGCCCGGGCCCTGCCGTGCGGACCGACGCGGCGGGCGGTCGCCTGCGGACGATCCCCCGCGCGCCGTCCTCATCCGGACACGGAGGAGTCTTGACCCCCCTTCGTCCGCATGGACATGATGAACCGTCAGACGGCGCTTCCGGTGACGGGGGAGCCCGGCCCGGCCCCGGCCCGGACCCCCGGCCGGTGGCGAGGCCGGGGCCCGTCGACGGGGTGCGTCACCCCCAGCTCCCGGCGTGGCCCGCGGAACCGGGGCTCCCCGGGCCGCGCCCCGCCCGGCGGAACTCCCGCACCCGGGGCCCGGAAAGGCACCCCATGCCCCTGCGCCACCGGCTCCTCCGCCTGCTCGCGGTACCCGCGCTGGCCGCCGCCGTCCTGCCGCTCCCGACCGTCCCCGCGATCGCCGCGCCCGCCACGGGCGGCAGTCCGGCGGCCCAGGTCACGGCCGTCGATCCGCGGGAGGCCGCGGCCGGCTGGCTGGCCCGGCAACTCGTCGACGGCGACCACTTCGAGAAGGCCGTCGACGGCACAGCCCGCCCCGACCAGGACCTCACCGTCGACGCCGTGCTCGCCTTCGCGACGGCCGCCACCGCCGACGACGCCGCCGCCCGGGCCACCGCCTGGCTGGCCCGCCCCGACATCCTCGCCGACTACCTCGGCGACGGCACCACCGAGGCCTACGCGGGCCCCACCGCCAAGCTGCTCCTGCTCACCCAGGTCCGCGGACTGGACCCGACGAACTTCGGCGGCGTCGACCTCGTCGCCCGGCTCCGCTCCCTGCTCGCCCCGAACGGCCGCTTCACGGACCGCTCCCCGGCGGGCGACCGCAGCGACATCGCCAGCCAGTCCTTCGCCCTGATCGCCCTCTCGCGCACCGCCGAGGGCGCCCCGCAGAGCGCCCGCAGCTTCCTGAGCCGCAGCCAGTGCCTCACCGGCCACGGCTACCCCGTCGCCTTCGGTACGACCACCTGCACCGGCGACCCCGACGCCACCGCCCTCGCCATCCAGGGCCACAACGCCGGCAGCGGCGCCGGCTCCTCCGGTCTCGCCCAGGGCTGGCTGGTCAACCAGCAGCGCCCGGACGGCGGTTTCGCGTCCCCCGGTGCCACCGAGCCCAACGCCGTGACCACCGGCCGGGTCTCCCACACCCTCGTCACCGTCGGCGCCGGCGCCTTCTACCGGGCCGTCAAGTGGCTGGAGCCGCGCCAACTGCGCTGCGCCGCCCCTCCGGAGCAGCGCGGCGCCGTCCCGTACGACTCGACCGGCTTCGAACGGTCCACCGCCGTCCGGGCGACCGTCCAGGCCACCCTGGCGTTCTTCCCCTCCCTGAAGGGCTTCGCCAGGCTGAGCGCGGCCGGTGCGAAGCCGGACTCGCCCGTGCTGTCGTGCTGAGGCCCGCTCCGTAGGGTCCGCGCCCGGGCAACCCGCCCGTACAGGCCCTGCGGGAGCGAACGGCCCTCCGCGGTCGCGGTCGTGGTGGCCGTGTCGTGGCCGGGACCGTGTCGTTGGCCAGGTCGATGATCTTGCCCGGGCGGTCCCGGTTCCGCCGGTGGCTGCCCGGGCCCGGCCTGAGAGGGGTCCTGATGATGCGAGCGAACGCAGCGCGCCGCCGGTCGGCGACGGCGATGGTGATGACGGTGTGCGGGACGGTTCTTCCACTGCTCGGGCAGGTGCCGGGCGCCCACGCCGCCGACGGTCCCGCCCCGGCGGTCTACGACACGGCGGGCGTCTACGAGTACGTCGTCCCCGCGGGGGTGGCGGAGATCGAGGTGGCGCTGGTGGGCGCGGGCGGCGGTGGCGGAGGCAACGGCAACTGGCCGGACGGTGACGGCAACAGGCAGGACGACGGCGGGGGTGGCGGTGGTGGCGGCGGCTACGCGGCGTGCGTCTTCCCGGTGCAGCAGGGGCAGCGCTACCGGGTCGTGGTCGGCGGCGGGGGCGGCGGGGGAGGCAGCGCGACCGGCTCGGTGCCCGCCGCGGGCCTGCCGGGCAGCGGCCCGAACGGCGGCGCCGGCGGCGCCGGCGGCACCGACACCGGGCACAACGGCGCCGACACCACCGGCTGGCGCGACGGCAGCGGCGCGGGCGGCGGTAGTGCCTTCACCGCCCACGAGAGCTACGTCCGCGGCGGCGGCGGAGGCGGCGGGGGCGCCTCGCTGTTCGGCACCGCCGACGCGGACCTCGCCACCGGCCCCGGCGGCTCGGGCGGCCTGGGAGGCCTCGCGATGAGCGGCAACCCCGTGGACGACGGCAACGGGGGAAGCGCGGCCGACCCCGGCGGCGTCGGCGGCCGCTGGCGTCGCGACTTCTTCAAGGACGGCCAGAAGGGCGGAGCCGAGGGCACCTGCCCCGGCCTGGCCGAGGACCAGGAGCCGGAAGCCGCCACCGCGGGTGCGAACGGCGGCGATCTGGAACCCAGCGGCGTGGCGGGCGTCGGCGGCGCCCACCCCGGCCCCGGCGGCGCGGGCGGCGGCGAGCTCCCCGCCGAGTGGTCGGCCGGGGCAGGCGGCCGAGGCGGAGACCGGGGCGCGTCCGGCACCACCGGAACCCCCGGCCGGGTCGTCATCACCCCCGCTCCCGGCACCGCCACCGACTGAACCACCGTGCCCCCCGGCACACCGCCGGGGGGCACGGCCGGTGCCCGGTTCCGTGAGTCGGGGCGCCGTCAGAATTCCGTCCGGGTCTCGCTGCGGACGTCGCCGACCGGGATCCGCTCGTCGTAGAGTCCGGCCCGGGCCGAGCGGCGCCACGGCCGGGCGTGGCGGACGGCCATGGTGATGTCCTCGTCCGGCGAGTCGAGGTCGATGTCGGCGACCGCCAGGGCGGGACGCCCGTCCGCCGGGCAGCGCGCCAGCCACCGTCCGCCGGGCGCCACGATCCCGGCCGGCACGGTGGCGCTGAACTGCGCCGGGACCGCGTAGCCGAGCCAGTAGTTGTGGAGCGTCCCGTACGCCTGGGCGACGCGCGCCCGGGGCGCGTCGTCGACCATCACCGACAGCAGGACGCAGTCGACGTCCAGGCGCTCGTACTCGGCGAACACCTCGGGGAAGTTGGCCTCGATGCACAGGGCGAAGCCGAACCGGAGGCCGTCCACCTCGACGACGAGCGGCTGCTGTCCGGGGGAGTACAGGAACGAGACCTCGGTGTGCGACAGGTACCGCTTGTCGTACCGTGCGACCGGCCGGCCGAGGTCGGAGACGACGTAGAGGCTGTTGTGCGGCCGGTTCGGCGGCGTCAGCGGGTGGATCGACCCGAACACCGTCCACAGGCCGAGCTTCCCCGCCAGCGCGGCGATCGACTCCGCTTCCTCGCGCAGGACGTCCCACGCGGCCCGGCTCCAGTCGGCCGGTACCCGCCCGCCGGCCGGACCGATGGCCATCACGTGCTTGCTCGGGTAGGTGATCGCCCCCTCCGGGAACTGCACCAGCCGTGCACCCGCCCCGGCGGCCTCGACCATCAGGGCCCGGATCTCCTGCCCGGCCGCCCGCAGCGCTCCTCGATCCGTGGGGTCCTCCGGCACCGTGCTCTGCGCGACCGCCAGCCGCAATGTCCTTGCCATGCCGTGGACGCTATGGCAGACCCGGTTCCAGGGCCAGCGCCTCCGCGATCCCGGGCACGCCCGGCCGGACTCCGGCCACGCACCGGTCGCCGCACCGGTCGTCCCCGGGACCGGAAGCCGTGGTCGACTCTCGGGCGGTTGTCAGCCTTCCTGGCGCCCGTCACCGCCGCACAGTCGGTGCAGGGCCGCGCGGCTCTCGTCGCCCGCGGCGCGGTAGACCAGAAGTCGCAGCTCCGGGTCCTCCAGCGGGAGCAGGACCTCGAAGTCGACGGCGATCGTCCCGACGGCCGGGTGCCGCAGCAGCTTGCGGCCGCGGCCGTTGACGCGGACCTCCCGTTCGGCCCAGATCCGGGCGAAGTCCTCCTCCTGCGCGGTGAATTCGGCGATCAGGCCGGTCAGTGCCCGGTCCTCCGGGTGGGCGGCCCAGGCCGCGCGCAGATGGGCGACGCCGTCCCGCAGCACGTCCTCGCGGTCGGCGTAGAAGTCCCGCATCGGCGGGTGCAGCAGGCAGAGCCACATCGCGTTCCGCCGCTCCGGCGGAACAGCGTCGAACTCGGGTAGCAGCCGGGCCATTTCGGGGTTCCAGGCCAGCAGGTCGTAGCGGTGGTCCAGCAGCGCGGCGGGCAGCGGGGAAAGTTCGTCGACCAGGTGGGCCAGCGACGGCGCCGGATCGGTGGCTGCCCCGCCGCGGGTGCCGCCGGGCCGGCGCCGTCCGGCCAGGTCGAAGAGGTAGTCGCGTTCGCCGGGTGTCAGCCGCAGGGCCCGGGCCAGCGCCGCCAGCACCTCCGCCGAGGGTCGAAGCCCCCGGCCCTGCTCCAGTCGGACCACGTAGTCGGTGCTGACCCCGGCCAGCTCGGCGACCTCCTCGCGGCGCAGTCCGGGCGTCCGCCGGGCCCGTCGGCGCGCGGGCAGGCCCAGCCGCTCCGGGTCCAGCTGTTCGCGCCTGCCCCGCAGGAAGGCGGCCAGTTCCTCGGTGGTGTCCACGGTTCGCGTCGTCATGGCCGGTCCAACCGCCAGGGTGGGACCGGCCTTCCCAGGAACGCCCCTCCCTTGTCCGGGGCCCGCCGCCGTCGCAGGCTCGGTCCCGGCAACGGAACACGAACACATACGAGCACAGGAGCACCTGATGGCACTGGCCCTCGACGACTACCGGCTGCTGGGCCGCTCGGGACTGCGGGTCTCACCGCTGGCCCTGGGCACCGCGACCTTCGGCACCGAATGGGGGTGGGGCGCGGAACGGGCCGAGGCCCGGAAGCTGTTCGACCGCTACGTCGGGGACGGCGGCAACCTCCTCGACACCGCCGACACCTACACCGACGGCAGCTCCGAGCGCCTGCTGGGCGAGTTCGCCCACGAGGAGCGCGAACGCCTGGTGCTGGCGACCAAGTACTCGACCCTGCGCCGCCCCGGCGACCCGAACTCCGGGGGCGGGCACCGCAAGGCGCTGTTCGGCTCGGTGGAGGGCAGCCTGCGGCGGCTCGGCACCGACTACCTGGACCTGCTGTACCTGCACGTCTGGGACTTCCGCACCTCGGTGGAGGAGGTGCTGCGCGGACTGGACGACCTGGTCCGGCAGGGCAAGGTGCTGTACGTGGCGATCTCCAACACCCCGGCCTGGCAGGTGTCCCGGATGCAGGCGATCGCGGACCTGCGCGGCTGGTCGCCGCTGGTCGCGCTGCAGCTCGAGTACAGCCTGATCGAACGTTCCGCAGAGCGCGACCTGATCCCGATGGCCCGGGAGCTGGGCCTGGGCGTGGTCCCGTACTCGCCGCTCGGCGGCGGGGTGCTCAGCGGCAAGTACGGCCGGGACGACGTGGGCGCGACGGGCCCCGGCCCCGACGGGAGCACCCGCCGGAGCCACAACCTCGCCCTGGGGACCCTCACCGAACGCAGCCTCGGCGTGGCCGGGGTGGTCCGCGAGGTGGCCGGCGAGCTGGGGCACACCCCGGCCCAGGTGGCGCTGGCCTGGACGCTGCGGAAGCCGGGCGTGACGAGCACGCTGCTCGGCGCCCGCACCCCCGCGCAACTGGAGGACAACCTGGGCGCCCTGGACGTCGAGCTGACGGACGCCCAGCTGGCCCGGCTCGACGCGGCGGGCGCGATCGCCCTCGGCCAGCCGCACGAACTGCTGGCGAGCGAGCCCGTCCGCCGGGTGACCACGGGCGACCTGCGGATCGAGACCCGCCGCTGACCCGGCCGTCGACGGGGCGACAACGACCCGCACCACCGACAGGCCCGCGGCGCGCCGTCCGGGTCAGTGCCCCTCGCGGACCTCGAAGACGCCGCTGTCCCAGTACACGGACGGCTCCTCGGCATCGCTCGGCCAGTCGCTCTGCAGATGGCGGCGGCCGTGTCCCAGGGCCCCTGCCCGGTGCGGGCTCAACCGCCCCGCCACCAGGTCGTCCGCCTCGGCGTCCGTGATCGGCAGCACGGTGCGGTACTGCGCGTCCTGCGAGGCGACCCAGTCGATGTACTCGGTGAACACGCTCACGAAGGCCTGCGAGCACAGGCCGCACCGCTGAACGGAGACGATGAAATGCGAGTCGTCCCGAATCGTCCGGTCGAGCCGGACCCCGTCGCGGCTGCGGTGGTGCTCCTGTGCCACCGCAGCGTCCTCGGCGCAGCACGCCGCGCACCCGAAACCCGCACGGTCACTGCCGTCCTGCGAACCCATGGACCCCCCTCACCTCGGCCGTCCCCGACCGGCCCCACCCTAACGGCCCGACCGTGAGGCCCGGCCGCTGAACCAACGAGCATGCGCCGCCCGACCTGCGGGCGAGCAGGCCGTACTGACCGACGGGGCAGGCATACCGCTGATCACCGAACCCGCGCCGGCCGGATCTCGCGACCGCACCTCGAAAAACAAGCAGGCATGATTGCTTTTTCTTCCGGTGGGTGCCAGTGTGCTCACCGACGGCGATCGTTGGGCCACCTCTGGGGGTAGGCGTGGGCGTGGGGTCGGAAGCCGGGGCGGGTGACCGGGCGGCGGTGCTGCGGGTCGGGAATGCCTCGGGGTTCTACGGGGACCGGTTCTCGGCGATGCGGGAGATGCTCACCGGTGGGCCGCTGGACGTGCTCACCGGGGACTACCTGGCCGAGTTGACGATGCTGATCCTGGCGCGGGACCGGTTGAAGGACCCCTCGCTCGGTTATGCGAAGACCTTCCTGCGGCAGCTGGAGGAGTGCCTCGGTCTGGCGCTGGAGCGCGGCGTGCGGATCGTGGTCAACGCGGGCGGGCTGAACCCCGCGCGACTGGCCGACGCGGTGCGGGAGTTGGCGAAGAGCCAGGGCCTGGACCCGGCCGTCGGGCACGTCGAGGGTGACGATCTGCTGCCGCGCGGCAAGGAACTCGGACTCCCTAATGGGCTGTTGGCGGCCAACGCCTACCTGGGCGCGTTCGGGATCGCGGAGTGCCTGCGCGGCGGGGCGGACGTGGTGGTGACCGGGCGGGTCACCGACGCGGCGCTGGTGGTCGGCCCGGCCGTCGCCCACTTCGGCTGGGGCGCGGGTGACTTGGACGCGCTCGCAGGTGCCGTGGTGGCGGGGCACGTGCTGGAGTGCGGCGCGCAGGCCACCGGTGGCAACTACGCGTTCTTCCGGGAGCACGACGTGACCCGGCCCGGGTTCCCGCTCGCCGAGCTCCACGCGGACGGCTCCAGCGTCGTCACCAAGCACCCGGGCACCGGCGGCGCGGTCACCGTCGGCACGGTGACCGCGCAACTCCTCTACGAGACCGGCGGTCCGCGCTATCTCGGCCCGGACGTCACCGCGCGCCTGGACACCGTCCGGCTGACCGGGGACGGGCCGGACCGGGTGCGGATCGACGGGGTGCGCGGCGAGGCGCCACCGGCCACCCTCAAGGCCGGGCTCAACCGGCTCGGCGGCCACCGCAACGAGGTGGTGTTCGTCCTCACCGGGCTCGACATCGAGGCCAAGGCGGCCCTGGTGCGGCGGCAGTTCGAGGACGGGCTGGCGGCCGACCGGAGGCCCGCCGACCTGCGGTGGACGCTGGCCCGCACCGATCACGCCGACGCCGTCACCGAGGAGGCCGCCTCCGCGCTGCTGCGGCTCACCGCCAGGGACGCCGACCCGGCCCGGGTCGGGCGCGAACTCGGCCGGGTCGCCGTCGAGATGGGACTGGCCGGATACCCGGGCTTCCACCTCACCGCCCCGCCCGGGCCGGGCGCGCCGTACGGGGTGTTCGAGGCCGTGTACCTCGCGGCGGGGGAGGTCGAGCACACCGCCGTACTGCCGGACGGGCGCCGGGTCGCCGTCCCGCCCGCGCCGGTCACCGCCACCACCCCGGAGGCGCAGGGGGAGGAGGAGCAGGGGGACGAGCAGGTCGACCCCGGCCCCACCCGCCGGGCTCCGCTCGGCCTGGTGGCCGGTGCCCGCAGCGGCGACAAGGGCGGCGACGCCAACCTCGGCGTCTGGGCCCGCGACGAGCCCGGCTGGCACTGGCTCTCCCGCACCCTCACCACCGAACTGCTCCGCGAACTCCTGCCGGAGACGGCGGAGTTGCCGATCACCCGGCACCTCCTGCCGAACCTCCGCGCGCTGAACTTCACCATCACCGGCCTGCTCGGCGAGGGCGTCGCCGCCCAGCACCGCTTCGACCCGCAGGCGAAGGCCCTGGGGGAGTGGTTGCGCTCGCGCCGACTCGACATCCCGGAGGCCCTGCTGTGACCGTCCTGCCCACCCGCCTCGACCCGGGCGGCGCCGAGTACACCGCGTTCCGGGAGGCGATGCTCGCCAAACTCGCCGAACTGGACGGCGAGCACGCCGGGGCGCTGGCCGGCGGCGGCCCCAAGTACGTCGAACGCCACCGCAAGCGCGGCAAGTTGCTCGCCCGCGAGCGGATCGAGCTGCTGATCGACGAGGACTCGCCGTTCCTGGAACTCTCCCCGCTCGCCGCCTGGGGCAGCGACTACCCGGTCGGCGCGGCGCTGGTCACCGGCATCGGCGTGGTCGAGGGCGTCGAGTGCGTGATCACCGCCAACGACCCGACCGTGCGCGGCGGCTCCTCCAACCCGTGGACGCTGCGCAAGGCGCTGCGGGCCAACGAGATCGCCCTCACCAACCGGCTCCCGCTGGTGAACCTGGTCGAGTCCGGCGGCGCCGACCTGCCCAGCCAGAAGGAGATCTTCATCCCCGGCGGCGCGCTGTTCCGCGACCTCACCCGGCTCTCCGCCGCCGGAATCCCCACCGTCGCCGTCGTCTTCGGCAACTCCACGGCCGGCGGCGCCTACGTGCCCGGCATGTCCGACCACACCGTGATGGTCAAGGAACGCGCCAAGGTCTTCCTCGGCGGACCGCCACTGGTGAAGATGGCCACCGGCGAGGAGTCCGACGACGAGTCGCTCGGCGGCGCCGAGATGCACGCCCGGGTCTCCGGCCTGGCCGACCACTTCGCGCTGGACGAGCCGGACGCGCTGCGGCTGGCCCGCCGGATCGTCGCCCGGCTCAACCACCGCAAGCCGGGCCCCGATCCGGACCGGTCCGCCGAGCCGCCGAAGTACGCCGAGGAGGAACTGCTCGGCATCGTGCCCGGCGACCTGAAGGTCCCCTTCGACCCGCGCGAGGTGATCGCCCGGATCGTCGACGGCTCGGACTTCGACGAGTTCAAACCGCGCTACGGCAGCAGCCTCGCCACCGGCTGGGCGCGCCTGCACGGCTACCCGGTCGGCATCCTGGCCAACGCGCAGGGCGTGCTGTTCAGCCAGGAGTCGCAGAAGGCGGCCCAGTTCATCCAGCTGGCGAACCAGCGGGCGGTCCCGCTGCTGTTCCTGCACAACACCACCGGCTACATGGTCGGCAAGGACTACGAGCAGGGCGGCATCATCAAGCACGGCGCGATGATGATCAACGCCGTCGCCAACTCCCGGGTGCCGCACCTGTCGGTGCTGATGGGCGCCTCGTACGGGGCGGGGCACTACGGCATGTGCGGCCGGGCCTACGAGCCGAGGTTCCTGTTCGCCTGGCCGAGCGCCAAATCGGCGGTGATGGGGCCGCAGCAACTGGCCGGGGTGCTGTCGATCGTCGCCCGGCAGTCGGCCGCGGCGAAGGGGCAGCCCTACGACGAGGACGCGGACGCCGCGATCCGGGCGATGGTGGAGCAGCAGATCGAGGCCGAGTCGCTGCCGGTGTTCCTGTCCGGCCGGCTCTACGACGACGGGGTGATCGACCCGCGCGACACCCGCACCGTGCTCGGGCTCTGCCTCTCGGCGATCCACAACGCGCCGGTCGAGGGCGCACCCGGCTACGGCGTCTTCCGGATGTGAGGGAGCTTCCCGCGATGACCACCGACCACCCGCGCACCGATGAACACCTGCGCACCGATGAACACCTGCGCACCGATGACCACCCGCACACCGATGAACACCTGCGCACCGATGACCACCTGCGCACCACGGGCACCCCGCCGATCACCACCTCGCCGATCACCACTTGGCCGATCACCAACCTGCTGGTCGCCAACCGGGGCGAGATCGCCCGCCGGATCTTCCGCACCTGCCGCGCACTCGGCATCGCCACCACCGCCGTGTACGCCGACCCGGACACGTCCGCCCCGCACGTCCGGGAGGCCGACACGGCCGTCCGGCTGCCCGGCGCCGCGCCCGCCGACACCTACCTGCGGGCCGACCTGATCGTCCGTGCCGCGCTCGACGCCGGGGCCGACGCCGTCCACCCCGGCTACGGATTCCTCTCCGAGAGCGCCGAGTTCGCCCGGGCCGTGCTGGACGCCGGCCTGTGCTGGGTCGGGCCGCCACCGGCCGCGATCGCCGCGATGGGCTCCAAGACCGCCGCCAAGCAGCTGATGCGCAAGGCCGGCGTGCCCGTGCTGGACGCGCTCGACGTCCCCACCGGGGCCGACCTGCCGCTGCTCGTCAAAGCGGCCGCCGGCGGGGGCGGGCGCGGCATGCGGATCGTCCGGGACCTCGCCGACCTGCCGGCCGAACTCGCCGCCGCCCGGGCCGAGGCCGCCAAGGCCTTCGGCTCGGACGAGGTGTTCTGCGAGCGCTACCTGCCCACCGGCCGGCACGTCGAGGTCCAGCTGCTGGCGGACGCGCACGGGACGGTCTGGGCGGTCGGCGACCGCGACTGCTCCCTGCAGCGGCGCCACCAGAAGGTGATCGAGGAGGCACCGGCCCCCGGCCTCCCGGACGAGGTCCGCGCGGCCCTGCACGCCGCGGCGGTGAGCGCCGCCCGGGCGATCGGCTACACCGGCGCCGGCACCGCCGAGTTCCTGCTCGCCGAGGACGGCCGGTTCTGGTTCCTGGAGATGAACACCCGGCTCCAGGTCGAGCACCCGGTCACCGAGGCCGTCACCGGACTCGACCTGGTCGCGCTCCAACTCGCCGTGGCGGAGGGGGAGAAGCTCCCCGGTCCGGACGCGCCGCCGACCACCGGGCACGCCGTCGAGGCCCGGCTGTACGCGGAGGACCCGGCCAAGGACTGGCAACCCGCCACCGGCACCCTGCACCGGCTGGAACTCGTCGGCGACCACCAGGAGTTCACCTCGACGGGCGCGGCCGGACTGCGACTGGACTCCGGGGTCGCGCCCGGGGGCGAGATCACCCCGCACTACGACGCGATGCTCGCCAAGGTGATCGCCTGGGCGCCGACCCGCGCGGCCGCCGCCCGGCGACTGGCGGACGCGCTGGCCCGCGCCAAGGTCCACGGACCGGCCACCAACCGGGAGCTGCTCGTCCGGGCGCTGCGCCACCCGGCCTTCCTCGCCGGGCGGGTGCACACCGGCTTCCTGGCCGAGCACGCGGCCGGGCTCCTCGCGCCGGACGCCGAGGGCGCCGGACGCGCGGCGCTGGCCGCGGCCCTCGCCGAGGCGGCCGCCCGGCCCGCGGCACGGACCGGCGCCCTGCCGTCGGGCTGGCGCAACCTGCCCTCCCAGCCGCAGGTCAGGCGCTACCGCACCGAGGACGGCACGGAGACGGTGGTCCGCTACCGGCTCACCAGGGACGGGCTGCGGGCCGAGGAGCACCCCGGGGTGGCACTGGTCGAGGCCTCCGCCGGGCGGGTGGTGCTGAGCGAGGGCGACGTCCGGCGCAGCTACGAGGTCGCCCGCCACGGCGAGCGCGTCCACGTCGACACGCCGTTCGGCAGCACCGTGCTCACGGCGCTCCCGCGCTTCCCCGACCCCGTCGGGCAGAGCGACCCCGGCGCCCTGCTGGCCCCGATGCCGGGCACCGTCGTCCGCACCGCCGCCGAGGTCGGCGACACCGTCACCGCCGGGCAGCCGCTGCTCTGGCTGGAGGCGATGAAGATGGAGCACAAGGTCACGGCCCCGGCCGACGGCGTGCTCGCCGAACTCCGGGCCGCCCCCGGGCAGCAGGTCGAACTCGGCGCCCTGCTCGCCGTCGTGCACCCCGCCTCCTGAATCCGCGCGCCTCCTGAAGCGCGGCGCGTCCCGACGCACCGCGCGTCCTGAAGCATCGCCCCTCCTGAAGCACCCCGCGACCCGACGCACCGCACCACCCACCCGCAAGCACCGCGACCCCCGCCGAAGAACCGCCCGGAAGGACCAGCCATGTCCGCACCGCGCACCACCGCCCCCGGCAGCCAGCTGATAGAGACCCCCGAGCGCGTCGCCCTGCGCCGCGCCGTCGCCGACCTCGGCGGCCGTTACGGCTCCGCCTACTACCTCGCCAAGGCCCGCGCCGGCCGACCCGCCGACGAGCTCTGGGCCGAGGCCGGCAAGGCCGGCTACCTCGGCGTCAACCTCCCCGCCGAGTACGGCGGTGGCGGCGGCGGCATCACGGACCTCGCGATCGTCCTGGAGGAACTCGGCACCGCGGGCTGCCCGCTGCTCCTGCTGATCGTCTCCCCGGCCATCTGCGGCACCGTGATCGCCCGCTACGGCACCGAGGAGCAGAAGCGGCACTGGCTGCCCGGCCTGGCCGACGGCAGCCGCCGGATGGCCTTCGGCATCACCGAGCCGGACGCCGGGTCCAACTCCCACCGGATCTCCACCGTCGCCCGCCGTGACGGCGAGGACTGGCTGCTGACCGGCCGCAAGGTGTTCGTCTCGGGCATCGACCACTGCGACGCCGTGCTGTTCGTCGCCCGCACCGAGGACGCCCGCACCGGGAAGCTGAAGCCCGCCCTGTTCGTCGTCCCGCGCGACACGCCCGGCTTCGAGTACCGCCCCATCCCGATGGAACTGGTCGCTCCCGAACGGCAGTTCCAGGTGTTCCTGGACGACGTGCGGCTGCCCGCCGAGGCCCTGGTCGGCGACGAGAACGCCGGACTGCTGCAACTGTTCGCCGGCCTCAACCCCGAGCGGGTCATGACGGCGGCCTTCTCGCTCGGACTGGCCCGGCAGGCGCTCGGCAAGGCCGTCGAGTACGCGCGCACCCGGGTCGTCTGGTCCACCCCGATCGGCGCCCACCAGGGGCTCGCGCACCCGCTGGCGCAGTGCGCGGTGGAGATCGAACTGGCCCGGCTGATGACCCAGAAGGCCGCGCTGCTCTACGACGCGGGGGAGGACGCCGCCGCCGGCGAGGCCGCCAACATGGCCAAGTACGCCGCGGGGGAGGCGGCCGCCCGGACCGTCGACCAGGCGGTGCAGACGCTCGGCGGCAACGGCCTCACCCAGGAGTACGGGCTGGGCGCGCTGCTCACCGCCACCCGGGTGGGCCGGGTCGCCCCGGTCAGCCGCGAGATGGTGCTCAACTACGTCGCGCAGCACACCCTCGGCCTGCCCAAGTCGTACTGAGCCGCCCCGGGCCCGGTCCCCGCCGTCGGCCCGGCCCGGCCGGGCCCCCGCTCCGGGCCGACCCGCGCCCTCTCCCGCTTCCTCCGCCCGATTCGTCCTCGAACAGATCGTCGCATCATCGTTCTGGCATCTGACCGGATCCCGCCCGACCCGCCACCCCGGCGCACCGCCGCCCCGCCCCCACCTCGTGTTTCGCCATACCGCGCCACCCCTGCGCCCCGCGCGCTCCGCCAAACGTCCGTCACAGGGGCGCACCGAGCGCCCACTGTCCGTATGCTCCTGTGCGCGCGCCGTACGGCCGGTCGCACAGGACCTCCCGCCGGTCGCCCCGCCCCGCGCCAACTACCGCACAGGAGGCACGCCTTGGTGTTCCACAGCGAATTCCCGGACGTCGGCATCGTCGACCTCGCCCTGCACGACGCCGTTCTCGGCGACGCCGAGCGCCACGGCGACCGGCCCGCCCTCATCGACGGGATCACCGGCGAGACGGTCAGTTACGCGCAGCTCGTCCACGCCGTCGGCCGGGTCGCGGCCGGCCTCGCCGAGGCGGGCGTCCGGCAGGGCGACGTGGTGGCCCTGTACAGCCCCAACACCATCCGCTACCCGATGGCCTTCTTCGGCGCCACCCGGGCCGGCGCGACCGTCACCCCCGTCTCCTCCCTCACCACCCCCGGCGAACTCGCCGGACAGCTCGCCGACAGCGGCGCGCGCTGGCTGCTCACCGTGTCGCCCTTCCTCCCCACCGCCCGCGCCGCCGCCGAGAAGCTCGCCGCCGAGAACCGGGAACTCGCCGGCATCGTCGTCCTCGACGGCGCCGAGGGCCACCTCTCCCTCGCCGACCTGCTCGCCGCCACCGGGCCCGCACCCGACATCGACCTCGACCCGGGCCGCGACGTCGCCGTGCTGCCCTACTCCAGCGGCACCACCGGCCTGCCCAAGGGCGTCATGCTCACCCACCGCTCCATCGCCACCAACCTCGCCCAGACCGACGCCGTCTTCCGCCCCGAGGTCGGCGAGCGGGTGCTCGCGGTGCTCCCGTTCTTCCACATCTACGGGCTGGCCGCGCTGCTCAACCAGCCGCTGCGCTGCGGCGCCACCGTGGTCGTGCTGCCCCGCTTCGACCTGGAACAGTTCTGCCGCACCATCCAGGACCAGCGCGTGCAGTCCGTGCTCGCGGCCCCCCCGATCGTGCTGGCCCTCGCCAAGCACCCGCTGGTCGACGGATTCGACCTGTCCTCGGTCGAGTACCTGCTGTGCGCCGCCGCCCCGCTGGACGGCGAACTCGCCGAGGCCTGCGCCCGCCGCCTCGGCCTGCCCCGGATCCTCCAGGGCTACGGCATGACCGAGCTGTCCCCGGTCAGCCACGTGATGTCCCCGGGCGACCCGGACCCCTCGCCGGGCTCGGTCGGCCGGATGCTGCCCTCCACCGAGCTGCGCGTCACCGCCCTGGACGGCACCGGCGCCGACCTCGGGACCGGCGAGCGCGGCGAACTGCTGATCCGCGGCCCGCAGGTGATGAAGGGCTACTTCGGCCGCCCCTCCGACACCGCCGCGACCGTCGACACCGACGGCTGGCTGCACACCGGCGACATCGGCTTCGTCGACGAACGCGGCTACCTGCACATCGTCGACCGGGTCAAGGAGCTGATCAAGTACAAGGGGTACCAGGTCGCGCCCGCCGAACTGGAGGCGCTGCTGCTCAGCCACCCGCAGATCGCCGACGCCGCCGTGATCGGCGTGCGCGACGCCGAGGGCACCGAGAGCCCCAAGGCCTTCGTGGTCCGGGCCCCCGGCAGCGCCCTCACCGAGCAGGAGGTCGCGGCCTTCGTGGCGGGCCAGGTCGCGCCGTACAAGAAGGTACGGGCGGTGGAGTTCCTGGACGCCGTCCCCAAGTCCGCGGCCGGCAAGATCCTCCGCCGGGAACTGCGCGAGCGCGAGGCGGCCGCCACCGGCTGACCCCCCCGCGCACCGGCCCGGCCACCACCCCCACCCACCCGGCCGCACCGCCCCCGCCCCTCCCTTCCCGCGCCCCCCGCGGAGGAGACCCCCTCCCGTCCCGCAACCCCGCCCGTCCCGCACCCCCCGCCCGAGGAGACCCCCGACCCCGCCCCACCCCGACCACCGTCTGCGAGGATCGACCAGCCGCCCGCCCCCGCACGGACAGGAACCGCCGCCGCAGATGACCACCCACCCCGCCGCCGCGCGCACCCCCCAGCAGGACCGCAGCCGCGCCACCCGCGCCAGGCTGCTGGCGGCGGCCGTCGACTGCCTGGCCGAGCTCGGCCGGCACGGCTCCACCGTCGCCGTCGTCGCCGAGCGGGCCGGCGTCTCCCGCGGCGCCGCACAACACCACTTCCCCACCCGCGACGACCTCTTCACCGCGGCCGTCGAACACGTCACCGCCGAACGCCTCGCCGCCCTCCGCGCCCACGCCGACACCCTGCCGCCCCCCGGCCCCGCCCGCACCGAGGCCGTCGTCGACATGATCGTCCGCCTCTGCACCGGCCCGCTCTTCCGCGCCGCACTCCAGCTGTGGGCCGCCGCCGCCACCGACGAACCACTGCGCGAACGGATCATCCGACTGGAAGAACACGTCGGACGCGAGGCCCACCGCGCCGCCGTCGAATTCCTCGGCGCCGACGAAAGCCGACCCGGAGTGCGCGAAACCGTCCAGGCCACCCTCGACCTGGCCCGCGGACTCGGCCTCGCCGATCTCCTCACCGACGACAGCCTCCGACGATCCGGAGTGATCCGGCAGTGGGCGAGCCTTCTGGAGAGTACGCTGCGGCCGGTAGGCCCATGACGCCCGTACACCTGCCCGACCGGTAACCCTCACCAAGGGGTCGCCGGGCGGTCGATGTCCGTGCAGTCTGGAGAAGAACCCCGGCCGCAGGGACCACGAGACCCGCCCGGCCGGGCACGAGCCGAACCGGGGTGCTGCCTGATCATGCGGAGAGACGAGTGGGACGCGCCCGACGCGACCGACGCCGACGCCACCGGCCCCCGAACGGGCGCCGCCCCCGCACGCCTGGACGGCCACCGCCTCGTCCCCCTCGCCACCGCCCTGCTCCAGGACGACGGACTGATCCTGCACTGGAGCGAGGACGCCGAAGCACTGCTCGGCTGGACCGCCGACGAAGCCGTCGGCAGCCACGCCGCCCAGCTGCTCACCGACGACAGCGACCGCCCCGAAGTCCTCGAACTCTTCGCCCGGATCATGAGCGGCAAGGGCTGGACCGGCGTCTTCCCCGTCCGCCACCGCGACGGCCGCACCGTCGAGCTCGAATTCCGCACCTACCCGATCTCCGGCCCCGGCGGCACCCTGCTGCTGCTCGCCACCGCCTCCGACACCGCCGCCCTGCACCGCGTCGAGGCCGACCTCGCCGTACTCGACGGCATCTTCGGCCAGTCCCCGATCGGCATGGCCGTCTACGACACCGAACTGCGCTACGTCCGGCTCAACGAATCCCTCGCCCGGATGAACGGCCTCCCCGTCGCCGCCCACCTCGGCCGCCGCATCAGCAGCGTCCTGCCCGGCATCAACAGCGCCGAAATAGAACACCTCATGAAGCAGGTGCTCGCCACCGGCCGACCCGTCGTCGACGCCCGCTCCCACGGCCGCGTCCCCGGCGACCCCCGCCGCGACCGCGCCTGGTCCGCCTCCTACTTCCGGCTCGAGGACTCCACCGGCCGCGTCTTCGGCGTCTGCTCCTCGATCATCGACGTCACCGAACGCTTCCAGGCCGAAGCCCGCGCCGCCCGCGCCCAGGAACGCCTCGCCACCATCGCCGAAGCCACCGCCCGCATCGGCACCACCCTCGACCTCCAGCGCACCGCCGAGGAACTCATCGAGGCCGTCGTCCCCAGATTCGCCGACTTCGCCACCGTCGACCTGCTGGAAACCGTCCTCCGCGGCGCCGAACCCACCCCCATCCCCGAGGACCGCGGCGTCCAACTGCGCGCCGTCGCCGTCGGCGAGTCCTACGAGACCGGACTCGTGCACGCCGTCGACACCGTCGGCGAGGTCTCCGAGTACGCCCCCGGACGCAGCTACACCCAGTGCCTGCGCAGCGGCCGCCCACTCCTGCGCTCCCGCGTCGACGAAGAAGTGCTCCGCGGCCTCGTCGCCAGCCCCGACCGCGTCGCCCCCGGCCTCGCCGCCGGCATCCACTCCTACCTGATGCTCCCGGTCACCGCCCGCGGCATGGTCCTCGGCGGCGCCGAGTTCATCCGCATGCGCAACCCCGAACCCTTCACCGCCTCCGACGTCGCACTCGCCGAGGAACTCGTCGCCCGCACCGCCCTCGCCATCGACAACGCCCGGCTCTACCGACGCGAACGCGAAACCGCCCTCACCCTCCAGCGCAGCCTCCTGCCCCAGGAGATCCACCGCACCCTCGGCCTCGAGATCGCCTACCGCTACCTGCCCTCCAGCGTCACCAGCGAGGTCGGCGGCGACTGGTTCGACGTCGTCCCGCTCTCCTGCGGCCGGGTCGCCCTCGTCGTCGGCGACGTCATGGGACACGGCATCAGGGCCGCCGCCACCATGGGACAGCTGCGCACCGTCGCCCGCACCCTGGCCACCCTCGACATGCCGCCCGAACAAGTACTCACCCGCCTGGACGAGACCGCCTCCGGCATCGGCGAGGGCCAGTTCGCCACCTGCGTCTGCGCCGTCTACGACCCCCTGGAACGCACCCTCCAGATCGCCTCCGCCGGCCACCTGCCCCCGGTCTGGGTCGCCCCCGACGGCACCTCCCACCGGATCGAGACACCGCCCGGCGTACCGCTCGGCGTCGGCGGGGTCGCCTTCGAATCCGTCCGCTTCGTCCTCCCCGAAGGCGGCATGGTCGCCCTCTACACCGACGGCCTGGTCGAACGCCGCGGCCAGGACCTCGACGAGGGCATCGACCTGCTCGCCCGCACCCTCTCCGGCCCCGGCCGGACCCTGGAGGAGAACTGCGACGCCGTGCTCGCCGCCCTCGTCAGCGGCGGCAGCGACGACGACATCGCCATGATCATGGCCCGGGTGCTGCCCCTGCCCGCCGACCGCGTCGCCACCCTCCCCCTCACCGGCGACGGCCGCCTCCCCGGCAAGGCCCGCCGCTTCACCCGCGCCACCCTCGCCGACTGGGGCCTGTCCGCCCTCGCCGACTACGCCGAACTCCTGGTCAGCGAACTCGTCACCAACGCCCTGCTGCACGCCGACGCCCCGCGACGACTGCGGCTCTTCCGCGACCGGGTCCTCACCGTCGAGGTCGCCGACACCGGCGGCCAGACACCCCAGCTGCGCCCCTTCGCCGAACAGGACGAGGGCGGCCGCGGGATGTTCCTGGTCAGCGAACTCGCCCAGCGCTGGGGCAGCCGCCTGACCAGGGAGGGCAAGGTCGTCTGGGCCGAGCTGGAACTCCCCTTCGGCGCGGGCTGAGCCCGGTCCACCGGGCCACGGACGAACGGCGCGGGCCGCCCCCGAGTGATCCGGGGCGGCCCGCGCCGTTCGTCGGCCGTCGGTGCGCCGTCGTCAGTGCACCGGCGTCCGCTCCGGCTCCGCCGCGGCCGAGGCCGACCGCTCCGGGTCGCCCGCGGCGGTCCGGTCGTTCAGCCCGCGCAGCAGGCGCCAGGACAGCACCGCCGCACCCAGCAGCAGCGCGCCCGCCAGCATCCCGGCCACGTTCACACCGTGGACGAAGGACGTCCTGGCGCTCTCCAGCAGCGGTCCGGCCAGGGTGTCCGGCAGCCCGTGGGCCGCCTCCACCGCGCCGCCCAGCGACTCGCCGGCCTGCGTGGCCACCGCCGGGTCCGCGCCCGCCGGGACGACCAGCCGGCCCGCGTACAGGGCGCCGACCACCGAGCCCACCAGCGCGATGCCGAGCGCGGTGCCCAGCTCGTACGCCGTCTCGGAGACCGCCGACGCGGCGCCGGCCTTGTCGGCGGGAGCGGCGGTCAGCACCAGGTCGGCGCCGAGCGTGTAGACCACGCCCTCGGCGGTGCCGACCAGCAGGAACGCGGCGGCCAGCAGCAGGTACGTGGAGTCCTGCTGGATCCAGCCCAGCATCCCGATCCCGACGCCCATCACCAGCAGACCGGCGGTCAGCGCCGTCCGGGCGCCGGTCCGGCGCACCAGCCGGGCGGTCAGCAGACCGCCGACCACCGCGCCGGCGAAGGCGGGCAGCTCGGCCAGACCGGCCTTGAGCGGCGGGTAGCCGCGGACCAGCTGGAGGTACTGCGAGGTCACGAAGACCACACCGGAGAGCCCGATCAGCGCGATCAGCGAGGCCAGCACGGCCGCCGTGAACCGGCGGTCGCGGAACAGCCGGACGTCCAGCAGCGGGGTGTCCAGCCGCAGCTGGCGCCGGACGAACACGGTCAGCGCCAGCGCGCCCAGCACGGCCGTGACCGGCACGTCCCAGCGCAGCACGCCGTGCGCGGCCGCCTCCTTGATCGCGTAGACCACGCCGATCACACCGGCGAGCGAGAGCAGCACGCTCGCCACGTCCCAGCGGCCCGGGTTCGGGTCCTTGGACTCGGGCAGCAGCCAGGCGCCGAACACGAGCAGCAGCACCAGCACCGGGATGTTCAGCAGGAAGACCGAACCCCACCAGAAGTGCTCCAGCAGCACCCCGCCGACCACCGGGCCGAGCGCGGCGCCGGCGGTCGCGGCGGCACCCCAGATGCCGATCGCGGTGGCCCGCTCGCGGTCGTCCGGGAAGAGGGTGCGGATCAGCGACAGCGTGGAGGGCATGATCGTCGCCCCGGCCACGCCGAGCAGCGCGCGGGCCAGGATCAGCCAGCCGGCGCTGGGCGAGTACGCGGCCAGCAGCGAGGCGGCGCCGAACGCGGTGGCGCCGATCAGCAGCAGGCGCTTGCGGCCGATCCGGTCACTGAGCGAGCCCATCGAGACCAGCAGTCCGGCGAGCACGAAGGAGTAGGCGTCGCCGATCCACAGCAGCTGGGTGCCGCTGGGGCGCAGGGTCTCGCTGATCGAGGGGATGGCCAGGGAGAGGACGGTCGCGTCGACGGCGACCAGGGTGACGGCCAGGACGAGGACGGCGAGGCCGGTCCAGCGCTGGCGGGGCTGGAGGTGGACGGTGCTGCTCATGGGTATCGGTGTCCGGTTCCGGTCCGGGGTGCGGACGTCGCGGGGGTGGGATCAGTTCGGTCGCGGCGCGCGCAGGGCGCCGCCGAGGAAGAGCTCGGAGAGCGAGAAGGCGGCGTCACGGGGGGCCAGCCGGCCGTCCTGGATGGCCCAGCCGATCCCGGCCACCAGGTCGAAGAAGGCCTCGCTGAGCCAGGCGGCGGAGAGTTCGACGCGGAACACGCCCTGCTGCTGCCCGCGCAGGAAGAGCGCGTGCATCCGGGCGATCTGCGACTCCCAGAGCTCGTTGATCTCCTCGTTGTCGTAGAGGGTGCTCTCACCGGTCAGGAAGGCGCAGAGGGTGGCGTCCGGGACGACCGCGTCGACCAGCCGGCGCAGCGCGGCGTGCGGGTCGCCCTCCTCGACGGCGGCGCTGTCGAGCGCGGCGCCGAAGCGCTGGAGCCCGAGCAGGCCGACCTCGCGGATCAGCGCGTCCCGGCCCGGGAAGAGCCGGTGCAGGGTGGCGCGGCTGATGCCCGCGGCGCGGGCGATCTCGTCGAGATGGGCGGTCGGGCGGCGGGAGAGCACGCCGACGGCGGCTTCGAGAACGGAGTCACGATCGGTGGCCATGGGACGAGTGTACTCCGGATGAGACATGGATGTCTCATTATTATTTTCGATGCCTCATTCGAGCCGCCGCTGCCCAGTGGGAGGACCGTGGGCGGGCGGACCGAGGGTGGGTGGCTGGTGAAGGGCGGCCGGTGAAGGGCGGCCGGTGAAGAGGTGGCCGGCGAAGGGTGGCCCGGACGGCGAGAGGTGGCCGGACAGCAGAAAACCGGGGACGGCGAGTGCCGTCCCCGGTCCTGGGCGCCGCTGTCCGCGCGGCGCGCCCGTCAGCTCTGGTTGTAGAAGCCGGTCTCGTCGAGCGGGCGGTCGATGACCATCACCTCGACGTCCGCCGGGGTGAGCAGGAAGACCCGCTTGGCGATCCGCTCGATGCCGCCGCGGGTGCCGAAGATCAGACCGGAGGCGAAGTCGACCATGCGCTTGGCCTCGGCCTCCTCCATCTCGGTGAGGTCCATGACGACCGGGATGCTCGCCCGGATGTGCTCGCCGACCGTGCGGGCCGCCTCGAACCCGGTCGGCCGCAGGGAGACGATCTTCGTCGGGGCCGGGGAGGACGACACCGTCTCCTGCTCGACCCACTCGTCGTCGTACACCGCGGCCGGGTAGCTCCCGGAGGGCATCAGCCACCCGTTGTGGTGCTCGTCGCGAAGTGCTCCCATGCCGCGCCTCCCTGCCTCTGTTCCGTACAGGTCCCCCGGTGCGCGTGTCCTTTTGACACGTCATCCACTCGTCGGAACTGTCCGAGTATCGCACTGATCACCGGTGTCGTGCCCGCTCGCGCGGTCCGTACGAGTCGTGCCGCGCCGGGGCCCCGGGTGGACCCGGGCACCAGTTGCGACGCGGGAGAACGGCGTACGGTTGCGCGCGTAGACCATATCGGTCGCGGTCACCGCGCAATTGACCTTCTGTCAACAATGCGGGAACGATTTCACACGGGACCGACAACAACCCCGGCCGGCCGAGCGGATCCGGTGTCCCGCGCGCCCGGCGTGCCGGCTCGGACGCCCGGCGCTCAGTCAGTGACCGTGCGCCGCCGACGGGCAGCGGCCCGTCCGACCTGGGCCAGGGTCGCCAGTCCGAGCAGCCCGAGGGCGCCGATCGAGAGCAGGAAGCCGGTCGACCCGGGCTCCCGCGCGGTGGCCGCCGCCGCGACGTAGACCGCGGTGACCGGGATCACCCCGAGCGCGGTCGCGCCGATGAAGGAGCCGAACCGGACCCCGGAGACGGCGGCGCCGTAGTTGGCCGCCTGGAACGGCAGACCGGGGAACAGCCGGAGCAGCAGGACGCTGCGGAAGCCCTGGTCGGTGAAGCGCCGGTCCAGCGCCACCAGCACCCGCCCGCGCAGCAGGCGGCGCAGCGCGTCCTGTCCCAGCCAGCGGGCGAGCCCGAAGGCGGCGGCCGCGCCGAGGGTGGTGCCGAGGACGGCGAGCAGCAGGCCCTCCTGCAGTCCGAGCAGCAGCCCGGCGGCCGCGTTCAGGGCGGGCCGGGGGAAGAACGCCACCGTGCCCACCGCGTACACCGCGGCGAACAGGGGGCCGCGCCAGTACCAGGGCATCCCGTGGGAGAGTCCGCCGTCGAGCAGGGCGGTGGGGCTCCACAGCAACAGCGAGCCGGCCGCCGCGCCGAGGATCGCCACCAGCAGGGCGAACCGGGGCCAGGGCGAGCGGGCCGGTCCGTCGGCCGGTGCGGGGCCCTCGGCCGGGGTGTCGGCCGGGCCGTCCGCCGGGGCGTCGTCGGGGGGTGCGGCGTCGACGGGAGCCGGTCCGTGCTCCCGGCCGGGTCCGAGGGCCGGTGCGGGGCCGTCGGTCGTGGCGGGTCCGATGGCCATGGCGGGGCCGTCGGCCGGTGCGGGGCCGGGCGGCGGCGGGGAGGTCACGGGTGCGGGCACCGTTCGAGCGTAACGGGGCCGCCCGCCCGCCCGGGACGTGGGTGGTCCCGGACGGGCGGGCGGCCGGGCGGCCGTGGGCTCAGCCCCGGGCGGCGGACGCGGCGCCGTAGAACCACCACTGGTTCTGCCCGTAGGTCTGCGGCCACTGGATCACCGGGGCGCCGTCCGCCGGGGAGGCGCCCTGGACGTCCAGGTTGAGACCGCTGTTGACGTTGATCAGGTTGTAGAGGCCGGCGTGGTGGACGAGGTACTGGGTCCACTTCTGGTTGGTGCCGCCGTTGCAGGGCCAGATGATGGCCTGCACGCCCCCGTCGGTGCTGAAACCGGGGATGTCCAGGCACTTGCCGCTGGCCACGCTGACGAACTCGCCGGCGTCGGTCCAGGTCCACTGCTGGTTGGTGCCGCCGTTGCAGGTCCACTGCTCGACGAGGGTGCCGGACTCGGTGCTCTGCCCGGTGACGTCCAGGCACTTCTGGGTGTCGGAGGGGTTGGCGGTGATGATCGTCACCGGTCCGCCGGCGGCGACGGCGGCGGCGGAGCCGATCGGAACGGCGGGGCCGACGGGTCGGGGGGTGGGGGTGGCGTCGGCCGGCGTCGCGAGGACGGCGGCGAGGGCGAGGGTGAGGGCGCCGGCGGCGAGCGCGGCGGCGGAGCGAGGGCGGGTCATGGAGTTCCCCTCGGTGAGTGGCTTCGAGAACGCGGTGCCGAGGTGACTGACGGCCGACGGCCCGAAGTGGTTGTACGCGATGTGACGAAAGGTTAGAAGCCCGTCGGGCGATCCGGCCTCGGGCGCGCGGAGGCCGGGCACGCGGTGTGCGTGCCCGGCCAGGTCGCGGGTGGTGCCGGGGGCCTCGCCCGGGTTCAGCCCGCGGGGGAGTTCGGTCCGGAGCCCCGGGTCACCGCTTCCCCCACGGACGGTTCGCCGACGACGGGTTCCCGCTTGCCGGGGCTGCCCGGTGCGGCGGCCACCGGGACGCTGCCGCCCGGGATCCGGACCTCCGCCCGGCGCAGCGCGCCGGCCCCGAGCAGCAGGGCGAAGGAGAGCGCGGTGACCACCCCGAAGGAGACGGTGAGCGAGGACGCCTGGGCCAGACCGCCGACGATCGCGGGTGCGACCAGTCCCGAGGTGTAGGTGACGGTGGCGACCCCGGCGATGGCCTGGCTGGGGTTGTCGCCGATCCGTCCCGCCGCCGCGAAGGCCAGCGGGACGACCACGGCGACGCCGATCCCGATCAGCGCGAAGCCGGGGATCGCGAGCGCGGGCCGGTCCGCCACGACCACCAGCAGGCCGCCGGCCGTGGCGACGGCGCCGCTGAGCCGGGCCGACCGGACGGCGCCCACGCGCCGGATCACCGCGTCGCCGGCCAGTCGGCCGACCGCCATGGTGAGCGCGAACGCCGTGTACGCCGCGGCCGCCACCGTCGGCGAGGCGCCGGTGACATCGCGCAGGTAGACGCCGCTCCAGTCCATCGACGCGCCCTCGGCGAACACCGCGCAGAAGCCGACCATCCCGATCACCAGCGAACTGCGCGGCGGCAGCGCGAACCGGGGCGGCTCCTCGGCCTGCTCGGGCGCGCGCAGATCGGGCAGGGCGGCGCAGACGGGCTGGGCGAGGGCCAGCAGCAGCGCGGCCGCCACAGCGAGCTGGAGCCGCGGGTCGAAGGACTGGTGGGCCGCGAGGATGCCGATGCCGGAGGCGACCAGCCCGCCCGCGCTCCACATCCCGTGCAGTCCGGACATGATCGAGCGGCCGAGCCGCTGCTCGATCTCCACGCCCTGGGCGTTCATCGCCACGTCGGACATGCCGGCCGTCGCGCCGTAGGCCAGCAGGGCCAGGCAGAGCACCGGCAGCGAGGGGGCGAGGACGGGCAGGGCGACGCTCAGGCAGCAGAGCGACAGGAGGACGCGCACCGCGGCCCGCCCGCCCCAGCGGTGCACGAACCGGCCGGCCAGCGGCATCGCGAGGGACGAGCCGATGGCCGGCATCACCAGGGCCAGTCCGAGCTGGCCGGGGGAGAGGCCGAGGTGGTGCTGGATCCAGGGGATCCGGCTGACGAAGGTGCCGCCGACGGCCCCGTGCACACCGAAGACGAGGGCGACGGCGACGCGGGCCCGGCGGGCGGCGTCCCGTGTGCCCAGGGGCGGTGGTCCTGCGGTCGGGCTGGTGGTCATCCGGTTCTTCCCTCCCCGCCGCGTGCCGCGACGGTGCCCCGTGGGTGGTGGTTTCGATGGTCCTGCTGATGGCCGCCCCTGTCAGCGGGCGGTGTCCCTGTGTGGTGTCCCTGTGGTGTTCCGCCGGTGTCCCGGCGTAGTCCCGGTGCAGTCCCGGTGCAGTCCCGGTGTTGTCCTTGCGGCGGCCGTGCCCGGCCGGTCGCTGGTCCGGACGGCGTGACGGGCGACGGTTCGATAAATTATCAGGAAGGGACCCTGATAGAAAGACTCTGGAAGGATGTGCGGCCATGACCACCGCGCGCACGGCCACGCCGAGCACCGCCCGGGCGATCAACGACCGCTTGGCGCTCAATCTGCTGCTCGACCAAGGACCCCTCACGGCGACCGAGCTGCGCGAGCTCACCGGGCTCTCCCGGCCCACCGTCGCCGACCTGCTCGACCGGCTCGGCCGCAGCGGCCTGGTCGCCGTCGTCGGCGAACGCGGCGAGCAGCGGCGCGGCCCCAATGCCCGGGTCTACGCGCTGGTCGCCTCCCGCGCCCACCTCGCCGCCTTCGACGTCCGCTCCGGCGGGGTCTCCCTGGTCGTCGCCGACCTGGCCGGGCGGACCCTGGCCACCGCCGACCTCGTGGTCGAGGACCCCGGCGCCGACGACGACGCCGGCCACCGCGCCGCAGCCGACCGGATCATGGGCGTCCTTCTCGACACCGCCCGCCGGGCCGAGGTCCCGCACCTGCACACCGTCGCCGTCGGCGCCCCCGGACTGGTCGACCCCGCCACCGGCCGGCTCCAGTCCACCGGCGACCTGCCCGCCTGGCACGCCGACCTCCTCGCCGCCCTGCGCGAGCTGCCCGGCACCGAGGTGATCCTGGAGAACGAGGTCAACCTCGCCGGGCGGGCCGAGTACCGGACCGGCGCCGCCCGGGGGCGGGACGACTTCGTCCTCGTCTGGCTCGGCCACAGCGTCGGCGCCGCCGTCGTCCTGGACGGCAGGCTGCGCCGGGGTGTCGGCGGCGGCGCCGGCGAGATCTGCTTCCTGCCCGTGCCCGGCACCGCGGCGCTGCCCACCGCCACCGGTTGCGAGGGCGGCTTCCACGGCCTGGTCGGCAGTGCGGCCGTCTGTGCGCTGGCCCGGGCCCACGGCCTGGCCGCCGACCCGGCGGACGACGCGGCGGCCGCCGAGGCCGCCGTCCGGGCGGCGCTGGAGGCGCTCGGCGACGGCGGTCCCGGCGGGCCGTTCCTGGACGAGCTGGCCGAGCGGATCGCGCTCGGAACCTCGGCGATCTGCGTCGTACTCGACCCCGGCTGCGTCGTCCTCGGCGGCGAGGTCGGCCGGGCCGGCGGCGCCGAGCTCGCCGCCCGGGTGGAACGGCGGCTGGCCGAGCTCTCGCCGGTGCGCACCGAGGTCCGCGCGGGCGAGGCGGGCGGCGGCGCGATCCTCGCCGGCGCCGTCCTCACCGCCGGCGATGCCGTCCGGCGCGATCTCTTCGGCGAGCCGTAGGGGGACTCGGGGGTCGGTGTTCGGGTTCGGGGTTCGGGGTGCGGGGTTCGGTTGACGAGACTTTGCAAAGTGGTCCTGAGCTTTGCAAAGTGCATTCGAGGTAGGGCGGCGGGCGGCGGGGCACTCTGCAAAGTGCCCCGCCGCTGGGTTGACGGGACTTTGCAAAGTGCGTCCGGGTGAGGGTTTCGGAGCTGTCGATGTGCCGTTGAGCTGGGCTGATGTGACTTTGCAAAGTGTTTTCAAGTGAGGTTGACGAGACTTTGCAAAGTGGCTCGGGGGGCGGGGCCGGAGGGCGACGGGGGCGAAGAGAGTGCGAGGCGAGTGCGAGGCGAGTGCGCAGTGGGGGCGCGGTGGGGGCGAGGAGGGGCCGGGGCTTCACGGGGTGGGTGCCCGGTGCGGCAGGATGGGCGGCGGGCCGGGGCCGTCCGACGGACGGTCGGTCCGACCAGCGGCCCGATCAGTGGTCCGCCCGTCGGGCCGCGCGCCCGCCGGACCGTCCGAACCACCGTCAGGAGTCGCAACCATGGGCCACCCAGGGGCACCGGCCAACCCGTACCGGATCGGCGAGGCCGCCGCACTGCTCGGCGTGAGCGCCGACACCATGCGCCGCTGGGTGGACGCCGGCCGGGTCGTCGCCGAGCGCGACGAACACGGCCACCGGATCATCCCGGGCGCCCGACTGGCCGCCTTCGCGCGGGAGCTGGCCCGTCCGGAGACCGCCGCAGCCGAGGGCCGTCCCTCCTCGGCCCGCAACCGCTTCCCCGGCATCGTCACCGCCGTGGTGCTGGGCGACGTCGCCGCCCAGGTGGAGATCCAGGCCGGACCGTTCCGGGTGGTGTCGCTGATCAGCCGGGAGTCGGCGGAGGAGCTGGAGCTGGTGCCCGGTGCACCCGCGACGGCTGTTATCAAATCGACCAATGTGATGATCGAACGACGATGATCGACTGAGCCGGAGTCACCGAGCCCGGGTCACCGGCTCCGACCGCTCGGGCCCGACCGCCCGAGGCCCTGTCCCAGGCCCTGCCCGCCCACGAGAGGACCGCCCGATGCCCCACCCCCCGCTGCCGTCGACCCAGAGCGCCGTCCTCGCGATCGAGGCGACGGCCGCCCGGCACGGCCGCGAGGTGAGCACCAGCCACGACATCGGCCGGGACCGGACCTTCGCCGGACTGGTCGGCGCCGACGGCACGGGCGCAGGCACGGGCCCGGGCGCGGACGAGTTCGCCGCGATACCGCACGAGGCGCTGGTCGAGATCGCCGGTCCGCCCGAGGTCACCGTCCGGCTCTTCGTCCACGACGAGGCCCTGGTCACCGTCGACGGCGTCGCGTTCGACGTCCCGCGCGACAGCGTCCCGGCCTTCCTGAACTCCCTCTGGACCGGGCTGGTCCACGTGCGGCAGCGAGTGTTCCCGCCCTCCTGCACCATGATCGTCACCGTGCCCGGCGAGCCGAGCTACCGTGAGGCCGTCACCCTGCTCACCCTGACGCCCTGGCTGGCGGGACGGATCCGCTGAACCGACCGACCACCTGGTGAACCGACCGACGACCGGACCTGTGAACGGATCGATGAACGGACCGATGACCGCCTCCGCCACCCGCCGCCCCGTGCTCGCCGTCGCCCACCGCGGCGACCCCTACCGCCACCGCGAGAACACCCTCCCCTCCGTCGAGTCCGCGTTCGCCGCCGGCGCCGACGCCGTCGAGGTGGACGTCCGGCTGACCCGCGACCGGGTCCCGGTCCTGCTGCACGACGCCACCCTCGAACGGCTCTGGGACGACCCGCGCCCGCTCTCCCGGCTCACCGCCGAGCAGCTCGACGGGATCGGTGGCGGGCGGTACCGCGTCCCCACCCTCGCCGAGGCGCTCAAGACCACCGCCGCGAACCCCGGCGGCCGACTGCTCATCGACCTCGACGACGCCGGCCCGGTCGCCGCCACCTGGGACGTGGTCGTCGGCCTCGGCGCCGAGCGGCGGGTGGGCTTCTGCGGCCCGGCCACCGCCATGCTGGCCGTCCGGGCCCTCGCCCCCGAGGCCGAGATCGCCCTCACCTGGAAGCAGCCCCGGCTGCCCGCCCGCGCCCTGCTCGACGATCTGCGCCCGCGCTGGATCAACCCGCCCTTCGGCCTCGCCACCCCCGAGTTCACCGTCGCCGCGCACCGGGCCGGACTGGAGGTCTCCACCTGGACCGCCGACCTGCGCCGCACCATGCGGAAGCTGGGCGCGGCCGGTGTCGACTCGATCACCAGCAACCGGATCGCCCTGCTGCGCGCCGTCCTGGACGGCCGCCGGTGAGCCCGGCGAGCCCGGCGAGCACGGGGGAGGCCGGCGGCGCTGCGGCCGAGGGCGGAGTGCTGGGCCGGCGGGCGCTCGGACGGGCGCTGCTGGCCCGCCAGCACCTGCTGGAGCGGACCGCGACCACCCCGGCCGCCATGATCGAGCACCTGGGCGGCCTCCAGGCCCAGGCCGCCCCGCAGCCGCCCTACCTCGGTCTGCTCTCCCGTCTCGACGGTTTCGCCCCCGAGGCGCTCACCGAGCTGATCGAGAGCCGCCGGGTGGTGCGGATCGCCCTTCAGCGCGGCACCATCCACCTGGTCACCGCCGAGGACTGCCTGACCCTGCGTCCACTGCTGCAGCCGGTGCTCGACAAGGGCCTGCGCGCCGCCTTCGGCAAATGGCTGGTCGGCCTCGACCTGGACGCGCTCGCCGCCGAGGCCCGCGTCCTGGTCGAGAAGGAGCCGCGCACCTTCCAGCTGCTCGGCACCGAACTCGCCGCCACCCGCCCCGACCGCGACCCGGCCGCGCTCGCGCAGGCCGCCCGGGCCCTGCTCCCGCTGGTGCAGGTCCCGCCGCGCGGCGTCTGGGGCCGCGGCGGACCCGCCGCCCACACCACCGCCGAGTCCTGGCTCGGCCGGCCGCTCGACCCCGAGCCCTCGCTCGACGACCTCGCCCTGCGCTACCTCGCGGCCTTCGGTCCGGCCACCGCCGCCGACCTGCAGAAGTGGTGCGGTCTCAGCGGGCTCGCCCCGGTCCTGAAGCGGCTCGCCCCCCGCCTGGTCACCTTCCGCGACGAACACGGCCGGCTGCTCCACGACCTGCCCGACGCGCCCCGGCCCGACCCGGACACCCCGGTCCCGGTCCGGCTGATCGCCCCGTTCGACAACCTGCTGCTGTCGCACGCCGACCGCACCCGGGTGCTGCCCGAGGAGTACCGGCCCCGGGTGATGACCCAGAACGGCCTGGTGCTCGGCACCCTGCTGGTGGACGGCCTGGTCGCCGGCAGCTGGCGGCTGGTCGAGGAGCGGTCCGGTGCCCGGTCGCTGACGGTCCGCCCGTTCGGCCCGCCGCTGGACCCGGCCGACCGGCGCGCCGCCCTGGCCGAGGCCGAACGGGTGCTCGCCTTCGCGGGCGGCGACGGCGAGGTCCGCTTCGAGTCCGCCGAATAGCGCCGATCAGAGCCGAACAGCGCAGAGCAGCACGAGGCAGCACGAGGCGGCACGACGCGGCGCCGGTTGGCGCTGGCGTCCGGTGCCCGGACGGCCGTTCGTGACGGAGTGACTCATTGGGGTGGTTCGAGGCCGATTGCTCTGTATCCGCACCGGTGGGCTGGCTTCAATCGGTCCAGCCCCCGGGCGGCGGCCGCACAACGCGCGTTCGATCTGATCATCTGTTGGGATTGGGGCACACCTGGACCGATCGCCCGACCCGGGCGGAAGGCGGATGACGGGAGGAACGGATGCCGGGCGAGAACCCACCCGAGCCGCGGCCGGTCGACCACCGCCGCCCCTACCTCATGCTGCCGCCCCCGCTCCGGGCGGCCGCCGCCTGGTCCGCGGCGGTCGTGCTGCTCATCACCGTCGCCTCGCTGGTCGTCTTCGCCCTGGTCGAACTGCGGGCCGCGACCGTGCCGGTCATCCTGGCGCTGCTCGGCACCTCGCTGCTCTACCCGGTGATGCCGTGGATGGTCCGGCGCGGTTTCAGCCGTTCGGTCGCAGCCGGGCTGACCTGCGCCGTCCTGGTCGCCGCCGTCGGCGGGGTGATCGCCCTGCTCGTCAACTCGCTGGTGCACAGCGCCCCGCAGATCGCCCACGCGCTCCCGGAGGCGGGCGACCGGATCGCCGACTGGCTCGGGCCCGTCGGCGAGAAGATCCGGCACGTCCTGGCCAACGCCCAGGGCGAGACCAATTCGCTCGTCTCGACCGTCACCGACGGTGTGCTCTCCGGCCTGGGCCTGGCCACCCAGATCGCCACCGGCGGCGTGCTGGCCCTGGCCCTGGTCTTCTTCTTCCTCCGCGACGGCCACCGCACCGGCGAGGTCGTCCGCTCCTACCTGCCGGCCCGCAGCGCGGAGACGGCCGTCCTGTGCGCCGAGCGGGCCTTCGACGCGATGGCCGGCTTCATGCGCGGCACCACGCTGATCGCCCTGATCGACGCCCTCTTCATCACCGTGGGCCTGCTCGTCCTCGGGGTGCCGGGCGCGCCCGGGCTGGGTGCGCTGGTCTTCATGGGCGCCTACATCCCGTTCGTCGGGGCCTTCCTCTCGGGCGCGGTCGCCGTCCTGGTCGCCCTCGCCGACGGCGGGCTCGGCACGGCCCTGTGGGCGCTCGGCATCGTCGTCGCCGTCCAGGCCGTCGAGGGCAACATCCTCCAGCCGCTGATCCAGAGCCGCACGGTGGAACTCCACCCGGGCACCATCATGATCGCGGTGGTGGCGGGTGCGGGGATCGCCGGCATCATCGGGGCCCTGCTGGCCGTGCCGATCTGCGCCGCCGGGCTCGGTGTCGTCTCGGTGCTGCGCGGCGATCCCGGACGGGGCCGCCGCGGCGACCGGAACGGCGGGCCCGGCCCGGCGGGCCCGCCGGCGGTCGCCCCGGTCGCCGGGGGACGTCAGGAGTAGCGCAGCGGGCGGCCCCGTCGCAGCGTGTACTCGGCGGCGCGCAGGAACAGCGCGGCGTGGAAGGCGAGGTCGAGGTCCTTCGCCCAGGGCCCCGGGGAGGCGGCGGCCGCGGCGTCCGCGTGGTCCTCGAACCAGCAGTTGATCTCCAGGTTGTCGCAGTGCTCGGGTATCCCGGGCGGCAGGGCGAGCAGCTCGGCCAGCCGCCGGGCGGCGGCGAGCGTCCGGTGTGCGTCGCCGACCGCCGTCATGTCGTTGTAGGAGCACTCCACCGGCAGCAGGACCGGCGCCTCCAGCTCCACCGGGAGCAGCATGTCCCAGCCGAGCAGGGCCTCGACCGTGCCGTCGCCCAGCTCCCGGCAGAACGCCTCGAAGCCGCTGATCGGCCGGTTCAGCTTCACCTCGAAGTGCTGCCCGGACCCGGCCCGGAACTCCGTCGCGGGCGGGCAGACGAAGGGCGGCAGACCCCGCCCGGTCAGGACCGCGTCGAGCTCCCGGGCGACCGGCCCGAGCGCTTCCTCGTCGAGCCAGTCGTCGGCCTCGACACTCACCAGATAGATGCCCATGCGGAGGACGGTAGGCCACCCCACCGACAATCGGCGGCGGGCGGTGGTTTGCCCCGGGCGGGGCGGTTGGGGGAGAGTGCTTCGCGCACGGTTTTGTTGTCGATGTGTCAAGCGATGGGGGTGGGGCGACCGATGGCGATCGAACGGGTCGTGGTGTCGGACGGTGCGGCCGGGCCGTACGGGGTGGCGGTCGGGGCCGACGGCGCGGTGTGGTTCACCCTGGTGCACGCCGGGGGGATCGGGCGGCTGGCGGCGGACGGGACGGTGGCCCGCTACCCGCTCGACTCGCCGGACTGCGGGCCCGCGGTGATTGCGGCCGGTCCGGACGGCGCCCTCTGGTTCACCCGGATGCGGGACCACCGGATCGGCCGGATCACGGTCGACGGCGAGGCGTCCTCCTTCGCGCTGCCCACCGCGGACTGCGGGCCGTACGGCCTCGCGGCCGGGCCGGACGGCGCGCTGTGGTTCACCGAGATGAACGCCGACCGGATCGGGCGGATCACCGTGGACGGCGAGGTCACCGAGTACCCGCTGCCGGTCGCCGGCGGCTTCCCCTCGATGATCGCCGCCGGATCGGACGGCGCGCTCTGGTTCACCCTCAACCAGGGCAACGCGATCGGCCGGATCACGGTCGGCGGCGAGACCGCGCTGTACCCGCTGCCCACCGAGGGAGCGGGCCCGGTCGGCATCGCGGCGGGCCCGGACGGCGCGCTCTGGTTCGTCGAGATCGGCGCCGGCCAGGTGGGCCGGATCACCGTGGACGGCGAGGTGACGGAGTTCCCGCTGCCGGACCGCGGGGCCCGCCCGCACGCCGTCACCGCGGGCCCGGACGGCCGCCTCTGGTTCACCGAGTGGGCCGCGGGCCGGATCGGCTCCCTCACGCCCGACGGTGCCTACGCCGGGTACGAGCTGGACGGCGGCGAGGGTGGCGCGGCCCCCGAACCGCACGGCCTCGCCGTCACCCCGGACGGCACCGTGCACGTCGCCCTGGAGCTCGGCGAGATCGCCCGGCTGGTCGGCTAGGGTCGCACGCCCGGCTGGTCGGCTGGGGCCGCACGCCCGGCTGGTCGGCTGGGGCCGCACGCCCGACTCGTCGGCTGGGGCCGCACGCCCGGTCCGCATCGGGTACTGACCGCCCCCTCCCCTCAGGTCCGCGCGGCAGAACCACGTTCGGGCGCCTCCGCCACGGGCAGGCACTCGGCGAGCAGGTCGACGACGTCGCGCCAGGCCCGTTGTGCGTGCCGCGGGTGGTGGCCGACGCCGGGGACGGTGGGGTGGTCGACCGTGGGGTGGTGGAAGGCGTGCAGGGCGCCGCCGTAGACCGTGAGGCGCCAGTCGACGCCCGCGGCCTGCATCTCGGCGGTGAACGCCTCGCGTTGCGCGGGCGGCATGATCGGGTCCTCCGACCCGACGCCGGCCCACACCGGGCAGCGGATGCGCGCCGCCTCGCCGGGCCGGCCGGTGGTCAGCGCGTTGACGGTCCCGATCGCGCGCAGGTCGGCGCCGTCGCGCCCGAGTTCCAGGGCGACGGCGCCGCCGGTGCCGTAGCCGACGGCGGCGATCCGGTCGGGGTCGGTCCGCGGTTCGGCGCGCAGCACGTCGAGCGCCGCGTGGCCGATGTCCCGCATCCGGTCGGGGTCGGCGAGCAGTGGCAGGCAGCGGGCCAGCATCTCCTCGGGGTCGCCCAGGTAGCGCCCGCCGTGGAGGTCGAAGGCCAGTGCCACGTATCCGAGTTCGGCGAGGGCGTCGGCCCGGCGGCGCTCGACGTCGCTGAGCCCCATGCCCTCCGGTCCGATCAGCACCGCGGGCCGGCGCCCGGTACCGGCCGGGAGCGCGAGGTGCCCGGTCATCGTCAGACCGTCCGCCGGGTACTCGACCGTACGCGTCGTCCGCGTCGTCATCGTCGTCATGGGACTGGACTGTAGTGATCGTCGGGCCCGGTCCGGCCGGTGTTCCGCCACCGGCGGAACAGCGCGCTCGTTCCTCCGGGCCGGTGCTCCCGCAACCGGCCGTCGGGTTCGCGGGCCGATGACGGCAACGCTGCGGTGCCAGTAGCCTCCTGACATGACGGGATCCTGGTACGTCGTCCTCGAAGAGGAGACGAAGAACTACGCGAGCGTCGACGGGCACGGCTACGACCTGTACCGCTGGCACCTGGCGCGGACCACGGAGGTCGAGGGCACCCGGGAGGCGGCCGGGGCAGCCGCGCGGTCGCTTGCGGACAGCCACGTCCCCGACAGCATCGGCCGGTTCCTGTACCTGTACCCCGGGGCCCGGCCGGGTCGCCAGGTCTACCGCATGCCGGACGGCACCCTGCTGGTCCGAGTGACGCACAGGTACGACGAGAGCCGCTTCCGGGTGAGCGTCGGCGAGTTGGTCGCCGCGCAGGAGGAGGTCGGGGGCGAGCGCCTCCCGGAGGTCCCCTCGGGCCTCAAGCGCCTCTTCGGCCGGGGTCGGCCGTAAGGGTTCCGGTCGGCCTCCGGGGCACCGGTGTCCGGTCCCGGTCCCGGTCAGGGGCCGGTGCGGAGTTCGGTGGCGAGGGCGCAGAGGGCGGCGCGGTCCGGGCGTCCGGTCTTGGCGAGCAGGCTGGCGAGGTGCTTCTCCACCGTGCGCGGTGAGATGGAGAGTTTGCGGGCCAGTTCCTGGTTGCCCGGGCGGTCGGAGAGCAGGACGAGCACCTCGTACTCGCGGACCGTCACGCCGCAGGTGCGCAGTCCGGCGGGGACGGCGTCGCGGCCGCCGCGGTGCTGGGCGACGCTGGCGCCGGCCCGGCGCAGCAGGGTCCGGCAGGCGGCGGCCACCGGCTGGACCTCCAGCTGGTGGAAGTACTCCTCGGCGGTGCGCAGCCAGGCCACCGGGTCGCCCCAGCCGTCGGTGAGGGCGGCTTCGGCGGCGAGCCGCAGGGCGAGGTGGTGGGCGAGCGGGAAGGACGCGGCGCCGGGGCCGGTCCTGGTGAGCGCGCGGGCGGCCTCGGCGGGGCGGCCCTCGCGGCCCAGCAGTACCGCGTCGGCGAACCGCAGGAACTGGCGGTTCCAGGCGAGTTCGGCGGCGGGTACGGCGGCGGCGCGGTCGAGGGCGGCGCGGTCCCAGCGGCCCTCGACCACTTCCAGCAGCGGGTGCAGGCCGTGCCGGCCGGCCAGGTAGAACACGCTGGGGTGCTCCTCCTCCCAGGCCAGTCCGGCGGCGAGTTCGGCGCGGGCGCCGGGGCGGTCCTCGGCGAGCAGGGCGCCGACGGCCCGGCACAGTCCGTAGCGCAGCGGCGTCAGGAAGGACTCCTCGCCGCCGGCCTGCCGGAACCGGGCGAGTTCGTGTTCCATCTCGCGGGTGCGGCCGAGGTGTGCGGCGAGGGTGGCGGAGGAGAGCAGCAGGTAGCGGTGGGCGGCGAGGTTGTGCAGCCGGGCGGTGGCGTCGAGGCAGCGGTCGACGGTGGTGCGGGCGGTGTGCCACTCGCCGCGCATCACCGCGTTCATCGCGAGCAGTCCGTCGAGGGTCTGGGTGAGGACGATCGCGCCGAGTCCGGCGGCGGCCTCCCGGGCGCGTTCCAGTCGGGTGCCGTCGCCGGTGCGCATGAAGGCGTTGGCGCCGAGCCGGAGCATGGCCTCGACCCGCCAGACGGGGAGGGCGTTGGCCTCGGCGACGGCGAGCATGCGTTCCAGGCAGGCGTCGGCGGCGTCGAAGCCCTGTTCGCGGGAGAGCAGGGCGAGCAGCTGCCAGGCCTGGCAGGCGACCACCGGGAGGCCGGCGCGTTCGGCCACCTCGGCGGCCCGGCGGGCGCGTCGTTCGGCCTCGGCGAGGCGGGCCGAGGTCGGTGAGGCGGTCTCGTGGTCGTGGTCGTCGCCACTGGTGAGCGGGCCCGGGGTGTGGTCCGGCAGCAGGGCGAGGTGGCCCTCGACCACGGCCAGTGCGGCGTCCTGCTCGGGGCGCGGCCGGCCCGTGGTGAGGGCCCGCGCGGCGGCCACCTGGGCGACCGCGTCCGGGCCGCGCTCGGCCATCACGGCGGCCCAGGCGAGCCGGGTGTGCAGTTCGATCCGGCGCTCCGCGGCCGGGGTGGGGAGCGGCCCCCGTCCGTCGTCGGAGCCGGAGCCGGAGCCGGGGCCCGAGCCCGATCCCGAGCCGAGGTCCGAGCCGGAGCCCGAGCCCGAGCCGGGGCCCGAGCCGGGGGCTGCGGTCGCGGACGGCGGGACCGGCGGCAGGGTGCGGACCAGTTCGAACGCCCGGTCCAACTGCCCGGACTCGGCCAGCGCCGGGAGCAGCAGCTCGGTGACGCAGGCCCGTTCGGCGTCGGCGGCGAGTTCGTGCGCGCGTTCCAGCAGGACCACGGCGGAGCCGGCCGCCCCGGCCTCCAGCACCCGGCGGCCGGCTTCCGCGAAGTGCACGGCCGCGCCCGCCCGGTCGCCGCTCAGCAGCAGCAGGGAGGCGACCAACTGACGTCGTTCGTCGGCGAGTTCGGGGTCGGCGCGGACGATGGCGCGGGCCGCCCGGCGGGCCAGCGCGGCCCGTTCGGCGGGGGCGAGGGCCGCCGTCACCGCGTCGGCGGTCAGCGCGTGTCGGAAGGCGTAGCGGTCGGGTGCAGAGCCGTCCGGCACGATCACATTGGCCTCGGAGGCCGAGCGGAGGTGGCTGAACAGGGTCCGGTCGTCGTAGCCGGTGATCAGTTGGACGGTGGTCACCGAGAACCGGCTGCCGAGGGTGGCCGCGGTCAGCAGCAGCTCCCGCACCTGGGGGTCGAGCTGGTCGATGCGGTGGCCCCAGCTGCGGACGATGGTGCTCGGCACGCCGGGCCGGGAGCCGTCGGCCAGTTGCCAGCGGCCGTCCTCGGCGCGCCGCAGCACGCCCCGGTCCAGCAGGTCGGAGAGGAGTTCCTCGACCAGGTACGGGCAGCCGTCGCCGCGTTCGACGAGGTGCTCGACCAGGGGCGCCGGGAGTTCGCCGGTCGCGTCCTCCAGGATGGCGGCGGCCAGCGCGGCGACCTCGGCGGGCGGCAGCGGCGGGAGTTCGGCGACGGTCGCGGCGCGGCGGCGCTCGGCGGCCCGTACCAGCTCCAGGGCCGGGCCGGGTTCGGCCCGCAGGGTCGCGAGCAGCAGGACCGGGAGGCCCGCGAGGTTGTCGACCAGGTACTCCAGGACGGCGACGGTCTCGGCGTCGGTGTCGTGGAGGTCCTCCAGCAGCAGGACGCAGCCCTGGTCGCGGCCGAGCACCGCGAGCAGCCGGAGCAGCGCCTCGGCGAGTTCGACCACCGTCTCCGGGTAGGCGCCCGCGCCGGCGGCCGGTGCGGTGTCCCGCCACTCGGGGACGAGCCGGGCGAGCGCGGGGCGGTAGGGGGCGAGTTCGGGGTCGGTGGGGGGACCGGCGGCCCGGAAGCGCGAGGACAGCGCCTCGATCAGCGGGCGGAACGGTGTCACCGTGCCGGTCGAGCTGCCCCGCCCGCGCAGCACCGGCAGGCCCAGTCCGTACGCGTGGTAGGCGCATTCGCCGGCCAGTCGGGACTTGCCGATGCCGGCCTCGCCGAGCAGGAAGACCGCTCCGCCGGACCGTTGCCGGGCAGCGGCCAGCGCGCCGCCGAGCATCGCGAGCTCCGCGGCGCGGCCGACGGTGATCGACGACGTGGTGCGCACCATGGGCGCAGGCTACTTGACGGGGATTCCGTTCTGAAGTGCGGTGAATCGATCACGAAGCAGACACCGTGTCAGCACCGGGTCGTTGCCGTACGACCACATTCGGTCACGGGGTCGCCACGGGGCGACGGGGCCCGGGGCGAGGGGCCGGGGGTGCGGGGCCGGGGTGCGCGCGGGGTGGGGAGGTGTCCGCCGCCGAGGGGCTGCCCGGTCCTCGGCGGCGGACGGTCCGGCCGGTGGTGGCCGGGGGTGGTGCTCGGGTCGGGCTGTCCCGAACGGGTCCGAACGGAGGCGAGTGCGTCCGAACGGGTCGGGACCGGGTGCTGACGGGTCAGAAGAGCCGGTCGGGCATCAGAAGGGGGTGGTCATGGTCGGGAATTCGATGATCGGGGGGATGGCGCCGCCCGTCCCGGCGAGCAGGTGGGAACGCAGGCCCAGGCCGCCGCCCGCGCGCAGGCGGATCTCGCCGGCCGGGTGGTCGGCCGTCTCGCCGGGGCGGACGGCGGTCTGCGGCAGGGTGAGCCGCTCGTCGTGGTTGTGCATGGTGGGGAGCTCCGTTCGTGGTGGTGATGGATGGTTCGGGAAGGAGGACGTGGTGCGGGCGGCGCCGGTTCGGTCGGGGGTGGCCGGGCGGCCCGGGCGGCCCGCCGGGGCGGTCAGCGGAGCGCGACCGGGCTGCGCGGTCCGCCGACGACGCGGAGGGAAGCGGCGGTGGCCGGGACGGCCGGGGGATCGGGGAGGGCGGTGCCGAAGGGCCGCGCGGTCCGGTGGGCCGCGGCGGCGGAGCCGGTTGCGGGGGCGGCCGCGGGGCCCGGTCCGCCGGCCGCCGGGGCGCGGGGGCGGAGCAGCAGGGCCGACGGTACCTGCTCGGGGAAGCCGAGGCGGAGCAGTCCGTGGCCGATCCCGGCCAGACCGGTGAGCAGCCCGGGGTGCGGGACGTGGTCGGGCGTGCCGGACCGCGCGCCGTCCTGGTCGACGGCGGCCAGCAGGGCACCGGCCCGCCGGACCCACGGGGTGCGGCCGGCGGCGGGCCCGTGCCGGCCGAGCAGCTCCAGTACTCCCAGCTCGCCGTGGCACAGGCTGTGGTCGCCGAGCGGGGTGGCGCGGGCGGTGTTCCGGACGGCCCGCTGGGCCCACTCGGCGAGTTCCCGGTCGGCGAGCGCGAGCGGGCTGTCGAGGACGGCGAGCGCGATCCCGGGTCGGCCCCGGCACCAGGAGCCCTCGCGGGAGCGGACGGCGGTGGCCGCGCGCAGGGCGGCCAGACCGGCCCGGTGGTACGGGCCCTCGGGGGGCTCGCCGGTGGCCTCTGCGTAGCGCAGCAGTGCCCAGCCGACGCCGGCCGCACCGTGGGCGAAGCCGGCGGTGGCGGGGAGGGGGTGGGCGGCGAGCCGCTCGGCGCAGCGGGCGGCGGCGGCCTGTGCTGGGGCGGCGGCCCGGGCCTCGGTGGCGGCCTGGGTCCCGGCGTGGACGGCTCCGGGGTGAACGGCTCCGGCCTGCACGGCGAGCAGCGCCGCGAGCCCGCCGGCGGTGCCGCTGTGCACGCCCGGGTCGGCCTCGCCCTCGGCCGCGGCCACCGTGAGCGCCACCGCCGCCCCGGCCCACCCGGCGATCGGCGGATCGTCCAGGAGCCGGGCGAGTTCGGCGAGCGCGTAGCTGATGCCGCCCAGTCCGGCGAAGGCACCGGAGCCGACGGCCGCCGGGTGGCCGGGGTGCGAGCCGAGGGCGTCGAGCAGTCCGGGGACGGGCGCCAGGGCCCGGCGGGCGACCTCGGCGTAGCGGTCGGTCCCGGTGAGCGCGGCGAGCTGGGCGAGGAACAGCGCGGTGCCGGTGTACCCGCCGGCGAGGTCCGCGCCGAGCGGGCGTACCCGCCAGTGGCGGTCGGCGAGCAGTTCCAGGCCGAGCCAGTTGGTGCGGGAACGGCCCTGGTAGGCGGCGGCGACGAGCTGGTCGCCGAGCCCCCGGGCGGCGGCCAGCAGCCGTTCGGGCTCGGGCGCGGTGGCCCACACGTTCTCCGGCACCGGACGCCCGGGCCGGTGCGCGGGGGTGTCGGCGGCGCCGGCCATGGCGGCGCGCACGATCCACTCCTGGTCCTTGCGGTCGACCGCGCCGAGTGCGGCGAGCTTGGCCTCGACCCGGGCCAGCCCGGGTTCGGTCAGCTCCCCGGGCAGTCGCCGGCCGCCGGAGGTCCACAGGTCGCGGGTGCCGGGCCGGGTGGTGAACAGCGGTACGTCGCCGCTCCACAGGTCGGCGATCTCGTGCTCGGCCAGCCCGGGCCGGCCGGGGTCGTCGACCGCGTCGGTGCGCAGCAGGTCGAGCACGGCCTGCCGGGCGCCCGCCTCGCGCAGCACGTCGGGGTGGGTGGACTCGTCCAGCAGCCGGGCGTAGACCCGGGTGGCCCGGGCGACCACCCGGACCTCGGCGTCCGCGAAGGAGCGCAGCAGCCCGCGCGGGCCGGTGAGGTCGTCGCGGCCGGCGGCGAGCGCCGCGTACCCGGCGCGGAAGCCGGCCACCAGGGCCTCGGTGTGCTCGGCGGGCTCGACCTCCGCGCCGCCGAGCCGGGGCCGGTTGTGCGCGGCGCCGAACGGGCGCGGGCGGCGCACCAGCCGCATCTCGTCGGTGCCGGCGCCGGCCCAGTCCACGCCGTCGACCGGGGAGAGCCGCCGACCGGTGCCGCCGCCGCCGATGCCGGAGACGTCCGCGGCGCCGTCGTCGCCGAGCAGCAGCTGCGGCAGCAGGCCGACGCGGTGGACGGACTCGGCGAGCGCGCGGGCCGCCGGGTCCTCCTCGGGGGCCTCGGTGCCGGAGCCGGTGTCGGGGACGGGGCGGGGTTCGCCCGCCGGGGGGTGGAAGAGCGTCTCGACGTCCACCAGGACCGGATGGTCCCCGCACGCGACCAGGTTCTCGAAGTGGGTGTCGGTGCCGTCCAGGACGTGCAGCAGCGCGAGCAGCGCCCCCTGCCGCCGGTAGAACCGTTCGACGTCGTAGCGGGTCAGGCAGGGCCGGGCCTCGGCGTACTCGGTCCAGCCGTGGGTGCCGCGGTCGAGCAGGCCGAGCGCGCGCAGCCGGGGCACTCCGGGCTGCGCGCCGTACCAGCCGAGCAGGGTGTTGAAGTGCCGGTGCGCGGCGGGCGGCCGGGGGCGGTGGACGACGGCGGTGCCGTTGGCGAAGTGCAGCACGGCGACGGCCCGGCCGCGCCGGTGGCGGTCGCCGGCGTCGGCGGTGACGGCCAGCAGCGTGCCCGGGTCGCGGCCGCGCAGCAGCCCGGCGACCAGCAGCGCCCGGTCGGCGGCGAAGCGGTCCAGCAGTTCGGCGTGGGCGTCGGCGGCGTCCAGGCAGGCGCGGGCGAGCAGCCGGGCCAGCACGGGGTAGTCGCGCAGCAGCGCGGCCAGGCCCTCGCGGCGGGCGGTGAGCGCGAGGAAGGAGCGGAACCGCTCCTGCGGGGTGCCGCCGGCCAGCCGCCCGGCCGCCCGGGCCGTGTTGAGCTCCAGGACGAGGGTGCGGGCGGCGGTCCGGGCCAGCCGTTCGGTGAGCCGCGCCGTGAACTCGGCGAGCAGCGCGGCCAGGTCGATCCGGCCCAGTTGGTCGGCCGCCCGCACGGCGGGGGTGAGCGCGGTCAGCAGCCGGACCCGGGCGCGGTCGGCGAAGGGCTGGAGGACGAGCGCGAAGCCGCTCAGGCCCGGGTAGGCGGCGCGCGGCACGACGGGGCGGACGGGCGCGGCGGCCACCGCGGCCTCGGTGAACGCGGCCCAGTCCGGGCGGGTGGCGGGCGCGGGCCGACCCGGGGTCAGTCCCCGCTCCCACCACGGCGGGCCGCCGGCACGGGGGGACCGGAGACGAGCGTGGTGGGAGCGGGGAGTCTGGGAGGGGTGGGGCTGGTTCTGGTTCGGGTCGGGCACCGCCGTCCCCGCCGTCCCAGCCGTGCCCGCCGCTTCCGCCGTCGGGGCGGGTGCGGCGGACCGTGCGGGTCCGGCGGGTGGTGCGGGTTCGGCGGGTGGTGCGGGGAAGTCGCCGGGCATCGGAGTGTGCGGGAACGGTATGGCCGAGGGAACCGCCGGTGCGACCGGGCCCTGAACCGGTCCGGCGCCCCCGTCGGGGCGCGTGTTGCGCACGGTGTTCACCTCAGCCACCACCGCACCTCCGATGCCGGGAGAGAGCCGCGCTGCCGTCGAAGGCGCTGCCCTCGTTGCTGATCCTGTCGTTGGGGCGGTTGCCGGGGCATGGGGGACGCGCCCCCATCTTTGTGCCGCTCGGCCCGCACGATCCGCCGGACCCCCGCCGATGGAGGGGGGCGTTCCGGGTGGCCGGGCCGGGCCCGGTGTCCACTAGCGCCGCGCGAGCAGCAGTTGGGTCGCCGTGGCGGGGCGGCCGTTCATGGTGCGCACCGGGAGCTCCCGCGCGTCCACCGGGTCGAACCCGGCGAACAGCCCGTCCAGCCAGTCGCGGGTGTGGTGGCGGCAGACCGCGCCGTCGCCCGTCTCGAACACCCCGAACCGGCCGAAGCGGTCCTCGTCGCGCCGGTAGCGCTCCTGGTTCCGCTCGTCCGGCTGGAGCAGGTAGTCACTGAGGTGCAGCAGCCCGCCCGGTCGCAGGACCCGGTGCAGCTCGGCGACCAGGGCGCGCTGCGCGTCGTCGTCGGGCACGCAGGTGAGCACGGCGAACAGGAAGGCCGCGTCGTAGCTGCCGTCGGGCCGGTCGAGCCGGGGCGGGTCGGTCAGCACGGTGAAGCGGGCGGCGGGCTGTTCGGCGCGGGCCCGGGCGATCAGCCCGGGGGCGACGTCCACGCCCTCGATGTCACGGAAACCCAGGCCGAGCAGGTCGCCCGCGAGCCGGCCGTAACCGCAGCCGTAGTCGAGCAGGGCGGCCGCCGGGTCGGTCCGGGCCGCCCAGACGGGGTCGAGCGGATGGCCGAAGGTCTTGGTGGTACCGGTGGAGTTCCAGTACGCGGACTGGTCGTCAGGTGCCGACATGGCCCGATGATGGCACGCCCCGGGTGACGGTGGTGCGCCGGGGGTGTGTGGGGCGCGTGTTCGGCACCGGGGCGAGCGGGCGCCCGGGACGGCGGGCGGGTGCGGCCGCGGTGTCCCGGCCGGGCGGCGGGGCCGGTGGACGCGGGCCGATGGGGCCGTTCGGCCCTTCCCGCCCCCTTCGGCGGGGAGGGATCGTGAGCGCCGCGCCGGTGTGCGGGGCCCGCCGGGGGCGGGTCGGCGCGGGCAGGACGACAGCGCGGCGGAACGGGAAGAGGCCTGAGGTGGGCGAGTTGGTCACGGTGCGGGTGTGCGAGGGGATTTCGCGGGGCTTCGCCGCCGACGCGAGAACCCGGATCGCTGCGGTGGTGAGCGGGGCGGACGCCCTGGTGGAGTCGTTGCGGATCCGGATCGGGACGCTCGGCACAGCCGCGGGCTCCCCGGGCTCCCCGGGCTCCCCGGGCTCCCCGGGCGGCGGGCCCGGGGCCCCGGGCCCGCCGGGAGTGCTGGCCCAGGTGAACGCCGAGGTGGACGGCCGGCGGATCCGCGTCCAGGAGGCCGCGGCCGACCTGGGCGAGGCGCTGGACCGGCTCGCGGACGGGCTGCGCGTGCGGATGACCGCCGTCACCGCCGGGTGGACCCCCCGGCCCTGGCCGCGCCGGACGCGCACCCGGGGGCTTCCGGCTGCCGCCGAACCCTCCTCGTCCGTCGGGTCCGTGCCGTCCGTCGGCGCCGTCGCGCGCCTCGACCTCCCCGGCCCGCCCGGGCCCCGGCGCATCGTCCGGCGCAAGCTGCCGCAACTCGTCTGGTGCTCCCCGGACGCGGCGGCCCGCACCATGGACGCGATGGACTACGACATCCACCTCTTCACCGATCCGGCCACCGAGACCGACGCGGTGGTCTACCGGGTCGGCCCGACCGGCTACCGGCTGGCCCGTACGCTGGCCGCCGGTCCGCCCACCCGACCCGCGGTGCCGCTGACCCTCAGCCCCTGCGGTGCACCGGAGTTGAGCGAGGAACAGGCCGTCGAACGGCTCACCTCCGCCGAACTGCCCCACCTGTTCTTCGCCCAACCCGGTTCGGGGCGCGGCCGGGTGCTCTACCGGCGCTACGACGGCGGCCTCGGCCTGATCGCGGCCGCCTCGTGAGCGACGAGTCCGTCCGCCGCCGGTTGCGGGCACTGCGCAGCTCCGGCGGCCCGCCGCCACCCGGCCACCGGCCGGGCCCGGCGCCGCGCCCCCGGCCGCCGGTCGAGGCGCCGCCCCGTGAACTGGTGCCGCTGGAACGGGCCGAGGCGCTGCGGCTGCTGGGCGGCGCGCCGTTCGGCCGGATCGTCTTCACGGTGCGGGCACTGCCCGCGATCCGTCCGGTCAACCACCTCCTGGTCGACGACACCGTGGTGATCCGTACCCACGAGGGGGCCGCGCTCACCGCGGCCGCCCAGGGGGACGAGGACATCGGCGTGGTGGTCGCCTACGAGGCGGACGCGATCGACCCGGTGACCAGGCTGGGCTGGAGCGTGGTGGTCACCGGCTTCGCCCGGCCGGTCACCGATCCCGCCCGACTCGCCCGCTACCGGGCGCTGTTGAGTCCCTGGGTGAACGGCTCGATGGACCACATGGTGGCCATCCAGCCCGATCTGGTGGCCGGCTACCGGCTCACCGCGGGGACCGCCGCGGCGTCCTGAGCCTGGACCGGTGGGCGGGTGCGGTCGGTGCGGTCGGTGCCGTGGACGCGGCCGGTGCGGCCGGGGAGCGTCGACTCTCCCGGCCGCACCGGCCGTTCGGCGTTCCCGCCATTCGGTGAGCGCCCCGGAGAGTGTGGTCCGGACCGGACGGTGGTCCCGCCCGGGGGCCCGGATCCGAGGCCCACCGGCCCCCGTCCACTGGGTCCAACGGCCCTGGGGCGCAAGGGCGGTGCGTTCCGATCATGGATCGCCACCCATCCGCAGAAGTTCCGAAGGAGTCCGTCCTTGAGCGCCATCGAGGCACAGGGCGACAGCGCGCCGCCGCCGTCCGCCGTCCGACCGGGAGGGGCCCGGGCCGATCGGCCCGGCTCGGCCCTGGTCCGGCTGCTGACGACCACCGACCACAAGACGATCGGCACCATGTACCTGGTGTCCTCGTTCGGGTTCTTCCTGATCGGCGGCGTCCTCGCCCTGGTCATGCGCGCCGAACTCGCCCGGCCGGGGACGCAGATCCTCTCCAACGAGCAGTTCAACCAGGCCTTCACCATGCACGGTTCGGTGATGCTGCTGCTCTTCGCGATGCCGCTGTTCACCGGCTTCGCCAACTGGATCATGCCGCTGCAGCTCGGTGCCCCCGACGTGGCCTTCCCCCGGTTGAACATGCTGGCCTTCTGGCTGTTCATGTTCGGCTCGCTGATCGCGGCCGCCGGCTTCGCCACCCCGCAGGGCGCCGCCGACTTCGGCTGGTTCCTCTACGCGCCGCTGTCCGACGCGGTCCACTCGCCGAGCATCGGCGCCGACATGTGGATCATGGGCGTGACGCTCTCCGGCTTCGGCTCCATCCTCGGCGCCGTCAACTTCATCACCACGATCATCTGCATGCGGGCCCCCGGCCTGACCATGTTCCGGATGTCCATCTTCTGCTGGAACGTGCTGCTCACCTCGCTCCTGGTGCTGCTGGTCTTCCCGGTGCTGGCCGCCGCGCTGCTGGCGCTGGAGTGCGACCGCAAGTTCGGCTCGCACGTCTTCGACCCGTCCTCCGGCGGTGCGATGCTCTGGCAGCACCTGTTCTGGTTCTTCGGCCATCCCGAGGTCTACATCCTGGCGCTGCCGTTCTTCGGCATCGTCTCGGAGGTCATCCCGGTCTTCAGCCGCAAGCCGATGTTCGGCTACTCCGGCCTGATCGCGGCCACCATCGCGATCGCCGGCCTCTCCGTGACGGTCTGGGCGCACCACATGTACGTCACCGGACAGGTGCTGCTGCCCTTCTTCGCCTTCATGACCTTCCTGATCGCCGTGCCCACCGGGGTGAAGTTCTTCAACTGGGTCGGCACCATGTGGAAGGGCTCGCTGAGCTTCGAGACCCCGATGCTCTGGACGGTCGGCTTCCTGGTCACCTTCCTCTTCGGCGGCCTCACCGGGGTGCTGCTCGCGGCCCCACCGCTCGACTTCCACGTCTCCGACTCGTACTTCGTCGTCGCCCACTTCCACTACACGCTGTTCGGCACCGTCGTCTTCGCGATGTTCGCCGGCTTCCACTTCTGGTGGCCGAAGATGACCGGCAAGATGCTCGACGAGCGCCTCGGCAAGGTCACCTTCTGGACCCTCACCGTCGGCTTCCACAGCACCTTCCTGGTGCAGCACTGGCTCGGCGCCGCGGGCATGCCGCGCCGCTACGCCGACTACCTGGCCTCCGACGGCTTCACCGCGCTCAACACGGTGTCCACCATCGGCTCGTTCCTGCTCGGCCTGTCGATCCTGCCGTTCCTCTACAACGTGTGGAAGACGGCGAAGTACGGCGAGAAGGTCACCGTCGACGACCCGTGGGGCTGGGGCCGTTCGCTGGAGTGGGCGACCTCCTGCCCGCCGCCGCGGCACAACTTCGCCTCCCTGCCCCGGATCCGCTCCGAATCCCCGGCCTTCGACCTGCACCACCCGGAGATCGCCGCCCGCGACTACCTGGAGTGCCACGGCGAACCCGCCACGTACCTGGCCGGCGTCGCCCCGGCCGCGTACGACGCTCCGCTGCCGCGCCGTCGGCGCTCCGACGACCGGTCCGACTGACGGCCGCGCGGACCGACGGCTCGCCCGGTCCGATCGCGCCGACCCCCAGAACGCCGCTCCCGCCCGTGTGTCTCCACCCCCGGGCGGGCGGGAGCGGCCCCCTCCCACCGACGCTCAGAGGAGTGGACGGCACCATGTCGCACATCGTCCTGGCCATCGGCACCGCCGCGATCACCGCGTCCGGCTGCGTCTGGTACCTGCCCGCCGTCGCCGACCTCCAGGCCGGCGAGGACCGCCCGCGCTCGGCCCGTACCGCCGCGGCCGCCTGCGTGACCTGGTGGGCCTGCCTGGCCCTGGCGGGCGGTCTGCTGCTGGCCGTCCCCGCCTGGCAGCCCGCCGCGCAGATCGCGCTGGCCGGACTCGTGGCCGGTGTCCTGCTCCGGATCCGCTCCCAGCTCCAGCACCACGCCGAACAGCGGGAGGAGGCCGAGCGCTGGGCCCTGCTCGAACCGCTCCCCGCGCCCCGGGCTCCCCGCCCGGCCGCGCGGGCCCTGCTCGGCTGGCTGCTCGTCGGCCTGGTGACCGCCTCGCTCGGCGCCGCCTCGATCCTGCTCGCCGGCGGCGGCCCGCTCGCCCCGCGCCTGGCCGCCGCCGCGGGCAGCGCGGTCGCCGTCTCCACCGCCTTCCTGCTCCTCGGCCTCGGCAACGCCCACCGGCACCGGCCCTGACGCGCGGGCCCTGACCGAACGGACCGGCTTCGACCGGAACGACCCTGACGCATCGTCATCGACGGACCGCCGTACCCTGGCCGAGGAAAATCCGGGCCCGGATAGCAATCAGCCCACCGGGGGACGCCCCCGGTCCTGTCGAGAGGAACGTCCGATGACCGCCACCGCCTCGCCGAGCGAAGTCCTGCACCAGTTCGTCCAGTTGATGGGCAAAGGCCCCGACCTGGCGGTGGTCGACCTGGTCACCACCGACGCCGTCTTCGAGCTGCCTTACCTGACACCCGGCGTCCCGCAGCAGCAGCCGGGCCGGGAGGCCTTCCTCACCCACCTCCAGCGGGGGGCCGCGATACAGCGCTTCGACGCCGTCGACCGCGTCGAGGTGTACGGCACGACCGACCCCGAACTCGCCGTCGCCGAGTACCGGCTGCACGGCGAGGTGCTGGCCACGGGCAAGCGCTACACCCTCGACTCGGTGATGTTCGCCCGCGTCCGGGGCGGCCTGATCACCTGGTCCCGGGTGTACACCAACCCCCTGGACGGCGCGGTCGCCTTCGGGGCCGTCGACCGGCTGCTCGGCGCGCTGCGCCCGGCGGAGTAGCCCGTACCCCTCGGCGGCGGAGCAGCTCGCACCCCTCGGCGGCGGGGCGGTTCGCCGTCGAGGGGCCCGCCGCGCGTCTGTCGCAAATGGGGTCGTTCGGCCCTGGGGCCGGCGCGCGCCGCAGGGGATGATGCGGTGGACCCGGCGTGCGGTGTGCCGGACAGGGAGAGGGTGGAGTCGCGACATGGCGAGCGAGACGACCGGGACCGCCGCGGCGGCACCGGTCAGGGTGTTCCTGCTGGACGACCACGAGGTGGTGCGCCGAGGGGTGCACGACCTGCTGGACGGCGAACCCGACCTGGAGGTGGTCGGCGAGGCCGCCACCGCCGAGCAGGCCCTGGTCCGGGTCCCGGCGCTGCGCCCCGACGTCGCCGTGCTGGACGTGCGCCTCGGCGACGGCGACGGTGTGGCCGTCTGCCGCGAACTGCGCTCCAGGATGCCCGATCTGGCCTGTCTGATGCTGACCTCCTTCGACGACGAGGAGGCACTGCTCGACGCCGTGATGGCGGGCGCGGCCGGCTATGTGCTGAAGCAGATCAGCGGCACCGATCTGGTCACCGCCGTCCGGACCGTCGCCTCCGGCCGCTCGATGCTCGACCCGGGCGCCGCGACCCGCCTGCTCAACCGCCTGCGCAGCGAGGCCCAGCCGGAACGGCCGGCCGCCGGCGGACCGGAGCTGACCGCCCGCGAGCAGGAGGTGCTCGCGCTGATCGGCGAGGGCCTGACGAACCGTCAGATCGGCGAGCGGCTCTACCTGGCCGAGAAGACGGTCAAGAACCATGTGTCCCGGCTGCTCGCCAAGCTGGGCGTGGAGCGACGCGTCCAGGCCGCGCTGATCGCGACCGAGCTGCGCCAGTCCGCGGCCGCCGAGCGGGTGCCGGAGCGGTCGGCCCACCACGCGCGCCTCCTCGGCCACGGCCCGCGCGGCTGACGGCAGCCCCGGGCCCGGTCCTGGGCTCCTGGGTCGCCGGAAGGGACTCCCGGCGGGACCATCGGCCCTCGCCCCGCCCCGCCCGACGGGTGACGATCGCTGGTATGAACGCCGATCGTGAAGCCGCGTCCGTGCAGGTCGAGCCGCCCCTCCCGAGCCGGTCCGGAGGTGCTGGGCCGCTGCCCGGCCTCGACGAGGCCCGCGCGCTGGAACTGCTGCGCCGCGCCGGGGTGGGCCGGGTGGTCTACACGGTCGGCGCCCTGCCGGCCGTCCTCCCGGTCCGCTTCCGGCTGGACCCGCTCGGCGGTGTGCTGCTCTCGACGGTGCCCGGCTCCGAACTGGCCCGCGCCGTCGACGGCGCCGTGATCGCCTTCGAGGCCGACGAGGTGGACGGCGCCGACGGCACCGGTTGGTGCGTCACCGTCCTCGGCCGCGCGGAGGTCCGCCACTCGTCCCCGGAACCCGGCGCCCGCGCGGAGATCCGCATCGCCCCCGAACTGGTCGTCGGCCGCCACCTGGCCCCCGACGCGGCCTGACGGGGCGTTTGTCGTCCAGCCCCGCCGCTGGGCCGCCGAACGGAGCCTCGGCCGACCGATGAACGCCGCCGCTGCCGCTGGGCCGCGTCATCGTGGTGCACCTCCACAGAATGCGGGCGTCGGTTCCGCCGCCCCCGACGGAGTGACGTACCCCGTCGGCATCGGGCTGCGGGTCATGTCCCCCAGTTCGCGATGGACACCGCCAGGTCGTTCCAGCGGAAGCGGCCGAGATCGGGAGTATTGCATCCCTTGGGTTGGAAGAACTCGTCCCCGTGCCATTCGAGGAGATCGAAGAGTGATACGTCGAATCGGCACCTGCTCAAGGAGGAGATGACGAAATTCCAATCCCCTGCGCCCAGAAAACCTCGGTGCACCTTGCTCAGGTCCGGATATCCCAGCCCCGCCTCCACACACTTCACGTCGCCTTGCTCATCGATGTCCTCGAAGAAGCACACCCGCGTGGGCAAGGCGTCCGGTGGCTGCGTACAGATCGCCTCGAGGGCCGCCTCCAGCGCCCCTTCCTCGGCGTCGGTGTACATACGGCGCGCCTCCGACAGCATCGCTTCGCGGTCGGTGAAGGCCCCCAGAGCCAGGGACGAGTTGTGGATCAGACGCGTCATGAACAAGGGCCGCGTCACTTCCGCGTTCATGCGTTCAAGGTCCTCGACCACTTCTCCGTCGAGAACAAGCGGAACGTCCGGGTAGAGCTCGCGCCTGCGGCCGGTGTGTTCGGGGCGAGCAGACAACTCACCGGCCAGCCCGTCGGCTATCCGAACGGGGTCCGCGTCCCTCGCATCACGCTCGGCGGGCCCCTTGTCCGCACCTGGGAACTGGTGCGACATTCCCACCATCTCCTTGTGGTTGTGCCGGCGTGCCACGGCGACGCCTCTCCGATGCACGGATCAACAGTTGCCGCAGGCAGAGAAATTTCAGGTACTTAGGTTCGTCATTTCCACGCTAGCCCTTGCGTTCCCAGGTCGCCCGACGAGGATTTCGCCGGAAGGATGCCCGTCAGCGGCCGTGGGAAGGTTGGCGCCGCCGGTGCAGTCGAGCACGATGCCGGGGGCGAAGGTGGTGGCGGCCAGCACGTGAACGGCCCGGGCCTGAACGGCCCGGGCCATATCCTCGGGGCGGCCGCAGTGAGGCTGCCCACCGCGCCGTCCTGGCCCCGGAGACCGATCCCGGACACCAGGGGCCCCGGAGACCGATCCCGGACACCAGGGAACAAGTAACCCGCCGGTAGCCGTCGGGGTTTGATCGGCTCAGCACCGGCCGTCCACCACGAGGGCCGGGTGGGGGTGAGGGCGTCGCCGATGTGTACAACCGCGCGTTCGGAGCAGTGGGTCCTGCGGCCCGCTCGCGCGCGGACGGGCCGCGGTGGACGATCGCCGCATGACAGCCATGCGTACACGAAGTGCCTGCCTCGCGGCCGCGGCCGCCCTCTCCGTCCTGGCCCTGGCCCCGGTGGCCTCGGCGGCCGTCCCCGCCGCCGCCTCCGCGCCCCGGTTGGCCGCCTGCAACGAGGTCGGGAGCCGGCAGTCCGGCGACTTCCTGATCCAGACCCGCCTGGAGGCCTCCGGCGGGTTCGTCGGGAGCTACCCCGGCTACACGATCACCAAGGTCGAGGGCGCCACCCTCCTCGGCACCCCGCTGTGCATCACCGTCACCGACGGGGGGCCCGGCACGGACCACGTGTCCGTGACCATGGCCGCGGTCGGCAGGATCACGGTCTTCGCCAAGCGCGCGGCCGCCTGAGTCCGGGCCGATCCGTCCCGGGCCGGGCCGGTCTGGTCCGGGCCGCGCCCGCTACACGCCCAGCGGGGCCTCCCACACCAGCCGGGTGCCGCCGTCCCCGGCGGGGCCGAGGTCGAAGGTGCCGCCCGCGCGGTCGGCGCGTTCGGCGAGGTTGCGGAGCCCGCTGCGGCGTCCGGACGGCGGGACGCCCACGCCGTCGTCGGTCACCGTGAGCGTCACCGTGCCGCCGGCCGCGCGCAGGGCCACCTCCACCCGGCTCGCGCGGGCGTGCCGGGCGGCGTTGCTGAGGGCCTCGCCGAGGACGGCCATGACGTGCTCGGAAAGTTCCTGCGGCACATCCGTGTCGAGCAACCCCTCCATGCTGAGCCGCGGCGCGAAACCCAGGGTGGCCTGGGCCTCGCCGACGGCGCGGGTGGCGCGGGCGCGCAGGCCCCGGTCGGGCTCGCTGTGGGCGCGCAGGCCGAAGATGGTCGAACGGATGATCTTGATCGTCTCGTCCAGGTCCGCGACCGCCCGGCTCACCCGGTCGGCCGCGCTCCGGCTCTCGATCAGCCGCCCCGCGCTCTGCAGGGTCATGCCGGTCGCGAACAGCCGCTGGATGGCCAGGTCGTGGAGGTCCCTGGCGATCCGGTCGCGGTCCTCCAGGAGGGTCAACTGCTCGGCGTCCCGCCGCCGTTCCGCCAGCTCCAGGGCCAGCGCGGCCTGGTCGGCGAAACCCAGCAGCGGGCCGGTCTCCTCGGCCGTGAACGGCGGCTGCCCGTGCGCCCGGGCCAGCAGCAGCACCCCGCGCCCGAACCCCCCGCCGGTGCCCAGTGGCACCGCGACGGCCGGACCCAGCCCGGTGAACCGCCCCGGGGGCCCGGCGGGGAAGCGCCCGTCGTGCTCCAGCTCGTCGCTGGTCGCCGGTGAGCCCGAGGCGTAGGCGGCGCCGGACAGCGTGCCGTCCACCGGCACCGTCACCCCGAGCCGGTCCTCCGGCCGCCCGCCCAGCGCGACCTCCACCGTCAGTTCGGCCGCCCGCTCGCCCGGATCGGCCAACGCCACCGACACATCGGCCAGTTCGGCGCCCGCGATCTCCCGGGCCCGGCGCGCGATCAGCTCCACGACCTCCAGCCGGGGCGCGCCGGAGAGCAGGCTGCGGGTGATCTCGGCGCTCGCCCGCAGCCACCGCTGCTGCCGCTGCGCCTCCTCGTACAGTCGGGCGTTGTCGATGGCGACCCCGGCCGCGACGGCCAGCGTCGAGATGACCGCCTCGTCGTCGGCGTCGAAGTCCAGCCCGCCGCGCTTGTCGGTCAGGTACAGATTGCCGAACACCTCGCCGCGCACCCGGACCGGCACCCCGAGGAAGGTGTGCATCGGCGGGTGGTTCGGCGGGAAGCCCACCGAGGCCGGGTGCTCGGAGAGCGTGGGGCAGCGGAGCGGCTGCGGGTCGCGGATCAGCTCGCCGAGGATGCCCCGGCCGGTCGGCTGCGGGCCGATCGCCTCGATCTCCCGGGGGCTCAGTCCGACCGTGAGGAACTGCGAGAGCGAGTGCCCGTCGGCACCGATCACCCCGAGCGCCGCGTAACGGGCGTCGACCAGGTCGGCGGCGGCCTCGACGATCCGGTGCAGCGCCTGGGCGAGATCCAGTTCGCGACCGACCGCGAGGACCGCCTCCAGCAGGCTGTGCACCCGGTCCCGGGTGCCGCGTGCCGCGTCGATCCGCCACTGGAGCTCCTCCAGCAGCTCGTCCAGGCGCAGCTGGGGGATCCGCGGGCCGGCGCCGGACGGAACGCGGGACCGCGGTTCCTCGGCTGCCTGCCGCGACGGTGCGGCCTGCTTCCCCGAGTCCCGCGAGTCCCGTGAGCCTTGTGTGCCCGGCGAGTCCCCCGAGTGGGCCGGGCAGCCGGGTGGCGGGCTGCCGTCGGCCCGTTCGCGCTCCGCCCGTTCCTGCTGGTCCCCGCCGGTGCCCGTCCGCGTGTCCTCCGCGCCGCCCACCGGCGTCCTCCTCGTCTGTTCGTGCTGCTGGGTGTGGTCGTGCTGCTGGTCCGGATCCGCCCGAGGCAGTCCGACGGCCCGGCGGACGTATGGTCCGATCAGGTGGTTTGTCGGATTCACGTTAGTGCCGCAGGCACGTGCGGGGGACGCCGGGGTCGGTCACGAGCGGGCCGGGAGAGGTGCGTACGGCCGTCCGCGCGCCGGTCGGCAACCGCCCCGCGCCCCCCTTCGGCCATGATCCAGGTCCTAGGACCCGGCGGACAGGGCCTTGTGGCCCCTGGCTGCCGAAGGGTCCGCCGACCAGGGTGGGGGAGGGTGCCGACGGTGCGTCAGCGCAGGTATCGAGTAGCACCCGCCACCCGGCAGTGCCACCCGCGGTGCGCCCCGCGCCGCGGACCCGCAGCGGAAGGAAGTACCCATGACGCCCGCAGTCCTGGCCGGAGTCGACGGCTCGCCCGAGAGCACCGTCGCCGCCCACTGGGCCGCCGGGGAGGCGCTGCGGCGCGGCGCCCCGCTGCGGCTGCTGCACGCCTGGCCGTGGCTCACCGACGGGCGCGCCTCGTTCGCCGACCCCGAGGACCTGCCGGTGGCCGCGCAGCGGATGCTGGCCGCCGTGGCGGAGGAGGTCGGCGACCGGCACCCGGGCCTCACCGTGCAGACCGATGTGGTGCTCGACGCCGCCGTGGACGGCCTGGTCGCGGCCACCGAGGCCAGCGAGGACGCCGGTCTGCTCGTCCTCGGCTCGCGCGGCCTGGGCGGTTTCAAGGGACTGCTGGTCGGCTCGGTGAGCATGGCGGTCGCGGGGCGCGCGGCCGTCCCGGTCGTGGTGGTCCGGCAGCCCGGGCCGGAGACCGGTACGGAGAGCGTCGGGGAGAGCGGGGCCGTGTCCGAGGTGGTGGTCGGCGTCGACGCGGGCGCGCCCAGTGACACGGTGCTCGACTTCGCCTTCCGCGAGGCCGAACTGCGCGGCGCCCGGCTGCGCGCCGTCCACGGCTGGAACCTCCCGGCGTCCTTCGCGGTGGTCGGCTTCCTGCCCTCCGGCACCGAGACGGCCCAGCTCCAGGCCGTCGAGGAGAAGGCCCTGGCCGCCGCCCTGGCCGGCCACCGTGCCCGGTACCCGCACATCGAGGTCGTCGAACAGGCCCGGCTGGGAGCGGCCCGCACCCTCGTCGAGGACACCGAGGACGCGGCGCTGCTGGTGGTCGGTCGCCGCCGCCGCCCGCACGACCTCGCCCCCCGCCTCGGCCGCACCGCCCACGCCGTCCTCCACCACGCCCGCCCCCCGGTCGCCGTCGTCCCCCACTCCTGACCCCGTCGCGGGTGTCACCGGAGGCGTCGCGGTGGTCGGCCCGGCCCGGACGGGCTCTGCCCCGGCCCGGCTCTGCCCCGGCCCGGTTCGTGCTCCTCCGGTACGACGACGGGTACGGAGAGTAGTGCCCGCCACCGACAGTGTCCGCCGCCGACAATGTCCGCCAGCGACGGTGCCCAGGCCCGGGCCCGGACGACGAAGCGGGCCGTTGGACCCTTTGCGGCGGGCGCGGGGCCGGGGCACGCTCGGGGGTATCGGGGCGTGCGGCCGATGAGGCCGGGCCCCGGGGTGTCGAGGCCAGGAGAGGATCACCATGACCCAATCAGCTCTCACTCCGGCCGACCTGCGGCTGCTCGCCGTCGCGGGTGGCGCGGCGCCGTCGCTGCACAACAGCCAGCCCTGGCGCTTCCGCCCGACCCCGGACGGCCGGGGCGTCGAGGTCCACGCCGATCAGGGCCGGGCCGTCCCGCTCGCCGATGCCAGTGGTGCCGCCCTGCACATCGCGGCGGGCGCGGCGCTGTTCAATCTGCGGGTCGCGGGCGTCCGGCTCGGCCGGGCGGCCGCCGTCCGGCTGCTGCCCGATCCGGCGGACCCGCAGCTGCTCGCCGTCCTGGAGCTGTCCGGGCCCGCCGAGACCGCCGGAGCGGGCGGCGCCGGGCCGTTCGGCCGGGACCTCTACCCAGCGATCGCCGAGCGTCGCTCCAGCCGGCGGCCGTTCACCGAGCAGGGCGTTCCGGAGGCGGTCGCCGCCGAGCTGGTCGCCGCCGCCGGGGAGGAGGGCGCGGCGCTCGCCGTCCTGGGGGAGGCAGCGGTGCGGCGGGTGCTGGCCGTCACCACGGAGGCCGAGGACCGGATCGCCCACGACCCCGCGCGGCAGGCCGAGACCCGCTCCTGGCTGCGGCCGGACGCCGGGGCCGACGCCTCCGCTCCCGCCGCCGTCGACGGCCTGCCGTACGCGGTGCTCGGCCCGCAGGACCACGACGCCCGGGTGCCGACGCGCGAGTACGCGGGCCGGCCCCCGCACCACGAGGGGCCGTTGCAGCCGTCCGAACGGTTCGAGGCGCTGCCCCGGCTCTGCACACTGAGCACCCCGGGCGACGGTCCGGCGGACTGGCTGCGGGCGGGGCAGGCGCTGGAGCGGGTCTGGCTGCTGGCCACCGTGCACGGACTGCGGCTGACGGTGTGGCACCAGCCGGTGGAGTGGCCCGACCTGCGCTGGCGTCTGCGCGACCCGGCCGACGGGCCCCGCCACGTCCAGCTGGTGCTCCGGCTGGGCTACGGCCCGGGCGGTGCGGCCACTCCGCGCCGCCCGGTCGAGGACGTGCTGGACCTGTCGGCACGGCCCGGGCCGTCACCGGCGTAGCCGGGCCCGGGCCGTACCGTCCTGGAGGCCGGGACGTCAGGACCTCAGGACCTCAGGACCTCAGCGCTTCAGGACATCAGGACCTCACGCCTTCCGGTCGGCGAGGTCCTTGATGTCCTGGTAGCCCAGGCCCATCGCGTTGTACAGCCGCACCTGCTCCTCGTTCATGGCGCCGTCCCGGGTCAGCTCCTTGATCTGGGCGTCGGTCAGGGGCGTGGCCGGTCCGTCCGAACCGCCCGCGCCGCCACCGGCACCCGCGGCGGCGAGCTCGCCGAAGAGGCCGTTGATGTCCTCGGTGGTGAGTTCGGTGGCGCCGGTGGGCGCCTGGACGGCCGGGGTGTCGTGGCCGAACGCGATCCGGAGCGGCAGCGGCGTGCCGGTACCGGCCTTCTCCGCGAGCTGGGCCAGGTCGAAGGTCACGGCGGACAGCGCGCCGCCGTCGAGGTAGAGGTCCAGCGCCAGCGGGCGGTCCGGCACACCGGTCGGGGCGGACTTGGGCAGCTTGGCGAGGCTGGGGATGTCCTTGGCCAGCGGCTCGACGGCCTTCAGCAGGTCGTCCGTCAGCTTGCGGGCCGGGGCGGTGACGGTGATCCGCTCCTTGCCGTCCTGCTTGCCCTTGTCCTCGAAGGACAGGTCGTGGGTGAGGATGCCCTTGAGCGAGGCGTTGAGGTTCTCCGCGGCCTTCGGGTCCAGGGTCGGCGCGGGGGTCGCGGTGCCGCCCGCCCCACCGGTGCCGCCGGTGCTGCCGAGGGTCTTGGCGTCGAAGCCGACCCACTGGCCCTTGAGCGCGTTCGCCAGGGCGGCGGGCAGGCCCTCGGCCAGGCCCTCGACCTCGGCGGCGTTCTCGCCGACGAGCTGCGCGAAGCCGGCGAGGTCCCCGCGCGCGTAGGCCTTGCCGCCGACCTGGCGGAGCTCCAGCAGCGGCGCACCGCCCTTGCCGGTGAGCGAGTAGGAGGCCGAGACCGACGGGTCGGCGGCCGACGCGGTGCCGTTGCCGGAGCCCTTGGCGGGCTGGATGTCCTTGAGCGGCTTGTCCGCGCTGAAGGCGATCGACAGGCTCACGGCGGACAGCGCGGCAGCGCTGTCCTTGTCGATCTCCTCGCCGGTGGCCGTGCCGAAGGCCTGGATCTGCGCGGGGGTGGCGTCGACCGACAGCTTGGCGCTGAAGGACTTGCCGCTGCCGAAGGTCTCGAAGGCCTTCGACACCTTGTCGGCCGCGTTGAGCTGCTGGACGGTCCCGCACGCGGCGAGGCCGCCGGCGAGGACGGCGCCGCAGGCGGCGGCGGCCAGGGCGGTGCGGGCGGACCGGCGTATCACGGTACTGATGGGGAAACTCCTCGGTGCGGGGCAGGGCTGCCGGGCGTGCGACCCGCCACCACGCCCCGCGAACGGTACGACGGCGCGACGGCGTGACGCGGTGACACAGGAAAGCACGGACTCCCTGGTCAGGGCATCCCAATTCCCGGCGGCCCCCGGAAGGACGGTCCACAAACTACCGGGCCCGACCGACAGTCCGTCGGCCGGGCCCGGGGTCCTCCGCGAGGGTGTAAGGGAGAAGCACCGCACTTCTGCACGCCCCCAGCGCGCGCCGAGTGGTCGCCGGGTGCCGGGGAAGGGTCCCTGTCGCACGCCCGGTCCCGGGGGGCAAGGACGCTGGAGGCGGTCATGGCGAGTGTGCACGGCAGTTCGAACGATCCGAACGTGGCAGGTGTGGACGGCGTGAACACCAATGGGGGCGCCGGTATATGGGGGGCGAGTCCGAAGGGCCGCGGCGTTGTCGGGGTCAGTGAGACCGGCGTCGGTGTGTGGGGGCAGCTGAAGCAGGGCCGGGCGATCGTCGGGGCCGTCGACGTGGAGGGTACCGGCGTCTGGGCGGAGACGAAGAAGGGCCGGGCGCTGGTCGCCGCCGTGAACGGCGACGAGGAGAGCACCGCGGTGTGGGCGGAGACGAAGAACGGGCGCTCCGTCGTCGGCCTGGCGACCAATGAGGGCGTCGGCGTCTGGGCGGCGACGCGGAAGGGCCGGGCGCTGGTCGCCGTCGTGGACGGCGACGAGGAGAGCACCGCCGTGTGGGCGGAGACGAAGCGGGGCCAGGCGGTGGTCGGGCTCGTCAGCGGGCACGGCGACGCGATCGACGGAACGGCCAACGACAGCACGAGCAACGGCATCTTCGGCCGCAACAACGCGACCTCCCGGGCACCGGCCGACGGCCCTCCGGTCGGCAACGGCGTGTTCGGGTACACGGAGGTCCCCAACGCGAGCGGTGTCGTCGGCGCGGTCGCGGCCGGCAACACCGAGGGCGCCGGAGTCTGCGGCATCGGACCGGTCGCGGGCCGCTTCTTCGGCGACGTGGTGGTCACCGGCGACGTGGTGGTCAACGGCGATGTGAAACTCGTCGGGGCCGACCTCGCCGAGCACTTCACGACGGCCGATCAGGTGTCCGTCGAACCGGGCACGGTCATGGTGATCGACGGCGTGGACCGGGTCCGGGTCAGCGAGAGCGCCTACGACCGACGGGTCGCCGGTGTCGTCTCCGGTGCCGGTGACTACCGCCCCGGGGTGGTCCTCGACCACCAGGGCGAGGCCGCGGGGCGGCAGGCGCTCGCCCTGGTCGGCAAGGTGTACTGCAAGGCCGACGCCTCGTTCGGCGCCATCGAGGCCGGTGATCTGCTCACCACCTCCCCGACCCCGGGCCACGCGATGAAGGCCGACGACGCCGCGCGCTCGTTCGGCGCCGTGCTCGGCAAGGCGATGGCCCCGCTGGCCGACGGGACGGGCCTGCTGCCGATCCTCGTCACCCTGCACTGACGCGATGCGGACCTTCGGCGGCTTCCGCCGGACCGGCCGGCGTACGGCCGGTCCGCGAGTGACGACCGGGACGTCCGGGACGTCCGGGACCGTGCTCCGGCAGGGCCCGGAGCGCGTAGCGACAGCGGCGACCGAGACAAGGGGGCGGCAACCGTGTTGAGCCTGCGAGCATTCACCACCACGAAGGACCTGCATGTCGCCGGAGGGATCCGGCAACCCATGCGCGCGGACGGCACGTCGAGCCTGCGCGACTGGTTGCGGTCCGATCTGTCGGCGTCCGAAGTCCCCTGGCTCGCCGCCTCGGTGACCACGTTGTTCCGGAACGGCCCGCCCGGCAGCAAGATCACGGTGGCGGTGGTGGGTGACGGGTTCGGCCCCCAGGACCAGGACGCCTACAACACGGCAGTCGACACGCTGCTCACGAACGGGCTCTTCGCCCAGGACTTCTTCGCCGACAACAGGTCCGCGTTCAACCTGGTGCGGGTCAACCTGGTGTCGCTGGAGTCCGGCGTGGGCACCAGGACGTACGACGCGGACGGGAACGTGGTCCGGCAGGTCGACCGTGACACGGCGCTCGGGGCGTACTACAACGGCGACTGGGCGCACCTCTGGGTCGAGGACGGTCCCTCCACCGACGCCAGACTGACGGCGGCACTGTCGGAGCTGGTCCCCGAGCACCAGCTCAAGCTGGTGGTACTGAACAGCCCCGGATTCGGCGGGCGCGGTGGCGACTGGCGGGCGACCGTGCCGCTCGGCATCGGCTGGTCGACGATCGCGCACGAGTTCGGTCACGCGATGGGCAGGCTCGGGGACGAGTACCACGAGCGGGACGAGACCTACGGCGGTTCCGAGCCCACGGTGCCCAATCTCACCGCGAACACCGACCGCGCGACGTTGAAATGGGGCTGGGCAGTGGGGGCGGACACCCTGTTGCCGACCGGTGGTGACGACGTCACGCCCCCGAAGCCGTCGGGCTGGAACGACGACCAGGACGTCGGACTGTTCGAGGGCGGCGCCGGCTCGTACCGGCTCGGGGTCTACCGACCGGTGGTGAACTGCCGGATGAGGAGCAACGATCCACGGTTCTGCCCGGTGTGCGCCGGCGCCATGGACGCGGTCACGGCGAAGCACCGGGACAGTGCTCCGCTGATCGGCGTCGGGTCCGGGGACACGACCGCCGCGCTGTCGGAGGGCGACGGAACCGGCTACGTCAGGCTGGTCGTCCGGCTGGAGCAGGGCGTCCTGCGGGTGCTGGAGGCGCGCGAGTTCGACGGCCCGTTCGTCGAAACCGGCCTTGTGACACAGGGGTTCGCCCATGAGGTGCGGATCGGTGACCGGCGGGTGGCGCTCGGCTCGCTGCCCGACGCGGGCGTCAGCCGGGGCTTCAGCGAGATCGGGACGGACGGCCCGCGCGAGCACGTCGTGCACCGACCGGACGCCTTCGACTTCGTGGTCCGGGTGGCGAGCGCGGAGCTGCGCGGCGCGGACCTGTCGGAGCTGACCGTGGACCTCGTCTCCGTCGGGGCCGGCCGCGGCGATGCGCTCGGCGAGGGTCCGCTGCGGGAGGACCCCGCACTGGAGGTCACCCCGATCGCGTCACTGGCCGACCTGTCCGTCGCGGATCTGCCGACCTCGCTCCGGCGGATCGTCGCGCCGGAGTGAGCGCCGTCCGGGGCGCCACCGGGTGGGGTGTCACCGGGTGGGGTGTCACCGTCCGGGGTGTCACCGGGTGGGCCACCGACCCTCGACGCGAGTGGCCCACCCGGTGGGTCCGAGGAGGCCGGACGGGGGGCCGGGCCTCCTCGGAGTTCAGCTGCGGCGGCCGCCGGGCGGGCGGACCTCCGCCTTGACCTTCTGCTCGGGGCTGTTGCGGAAGGTCAGGGTGAACTCCACCCACTGGCCGACCTTCAGCGCGGGCGGATTTATGATCATGAGATCCGCGTCCTCCGGGGACATGGCCAGCTCCCCGCGCTCGGGGACCTCCAGGGCCGTGACCGGCGCCCAACTGCCCGCCGCGCCCTGGTGCAGATGCCGCTTCAGGGTCACCTTGCCACCGAACTCCCAGCTGGCGCCAGTGAGTTCGTCCGGTATGTCACCGGGGTTGCGGACCGTGAAGAAGGCCGCGGTGGACGGGACCCCGCCCGCCGACGGCAGGAGCAGCCAGCCCGGCCCGACCTCGACCGGGCGCGCCGTGCCCGCACCGCCGATCGCCGTCCAGCCGGACAGCAGCGCCAGCGCCACCAGGGCGGCCCCGACCGGCGGTCCGGCCACCTTCAGCCGCTCGACCGTCCTTGCTCGTCCGGCCGGCTTCGACCGCTCGACCGTCCGGTCCCCGGCCGAGGGCCGTCCGCTCACCACGCCGCACCCGCCGAGCGCCGCGCCCGGGCAGGCCGTGGGGACCGACCGCCCCCGGGTTCGTCCGCCGTGCCCCGCCCCGGGCGCCAGGTCCGCAGCCGCAGGCTGTTGCCCACCACCAGCAGCGAACTCAGCGACATCGCCACCGCCGCCAGCATCGGGTTCAGCAGCCCCACCGCCGCCAGCGGGATCAGCACCACGTTGTAGCCGAACGCCCACACCAGATTGGTCCGGATCGTCCCCAGGGTGCGCCGGGCCAGCCGGACGGCGTCCACCACCGCCTCGATGTCCCCGCGCACCAGGGTCAGCCCGGCCGCGCCGATCGCCGCGTCACTGCCCGAGGCGAGCGCCACCCCCAGGTCCGCCGAGGCCAGCGCCACCGCGTCGTTGACGCCGTCGCCGACCACCGCGACGGTCCGTCCGGCGGCCCTCAGCTCGGCCACCACCTCCGCCTTGTGCTCCGGGGAGGCCGACGCGTGCACCCGCTCGATGCCCAGCTCCTCCGCGACCGCGCGCGCCGCCCCCGGACCGTCGCCGGTCAGCAGCACCGGCTCCAGGCCCATGCCGCGCAGCCGGTGCAGCGCGCGCCAGCTGCCCGAACGCAGCGTGTCGCCGACCGCCAGCACCGCCACCGGGAGGCCGTCCAACTCCACCACCACCGGCGTGCGGCCCGCCGCCGAGGCGTCCGCGAGCGCCGCCGTAAGCTCGGCCGGCAGCGGCTCCCCGGCCTCGTCCGGGCGGACCACCCGCACCGCGATCCCCTCGACCTCGCCGGACACCCCGACCCCGGTGGTGGCCGCGAAACCGGCCACCACCGGAAGGGGGTCGGAGCCGCACCGGGCTCGGGCCGCCCCCACGACGGCCCGCCCGACAGGGTGCTCCGAACGGTGCTCGACGGCTCCCGCGAGCCGCAGCACCCGCTCCTCGTCGACACCCGCGCCGGCGGCCACGACCACCGTCGCGAGCTCCATCCGACCGGTGGTCAGGGTGCCGGTCTTGTCCAGCACCACGGTGTCGACCCGGCGCAGGCTCTCCAGCACCTCCGGGCCGCGGACCAGCACGCCCAGCTCGGCGCCCCGCCCGGTCGCCGCCAGCAGCGCGGTCGGCGTGGCCAGGCCCAGCGCGCACGGACAGGCCACCACCAGCACGGCGACCGCCGCCGTCACCGCCGCCTGCGGGTCGGCGCCCGCGCCCAGCCAGAAGCCGAGCACGCACACCGCCACCGTCAGCACACAGGGCACGAACACCCCGGCGACGGTGTCCGCCAGCCGCTGCGCCCGCGCCTTGCCCGCTTGGGCGTCCGCCACCAGCGCGGTGATCCGGGCCAGTTGGGTGTCCGCGCCGACCGCCGTCGCCCGCACCACCAGCGCCCCGCCGACGTTCACCGTGGCGCCCGCCACCCGGTCGCCCGGCCCGACCTCCACCGGCACCGACTCGCCGGTCAGCAGGCTCAGGTCGAGCGCCGAACCGCCCTCCACCACCAGTCCGTCGGTGGCCACCCGCTCACCCGGACGGACCACGAACTCCTGCCCCGGCAGCAGCTGTTCGATCGGCAGCAGCCGCTCCTCGCCGCTCCCGGGATCGCGGACGCACACCTGCTTGGCGCCCAGCTCGGCCAGCGCCCGCAGCGCGGAACCGCTGCGCCGCCGCACCCTGCCCTCCAGCAGCCGCCCGGCCAGCACGAACAGCGGCACGCCGACGGCCGCCTCCAGGTAGACGTGCGCGGTGCCGCCGCCGTCCGCGGTCAGCGAGAACGGCATCCGCATCCCGATCGCGCCCGCCCCGCCGAACAGCAGCGCGTACGCGGACCAGGCGAAGGAGGCGACCACGCCGAGGCTCACCAGGGTGTCCATGGTCGCCGCCGCGTGCCGCAGGCCCCGCAGCGCGCGGAGGTGGAAGCCGGCCGAACCCCAGCTCACCACCGGCAGCGCCAGCCCGAAGCAGACCCACTGCCAGCCCGGGAACTGCGCGGACGGCACCATCGACAGCACCAGTACGGGCACCGCCAGCAGCGCCGTCACCAGCAGCCGCCACCGCTCCCCGGCCTCCTCCGCCGCCGGCCCGGCGGACGGCACGCCCTCCGGCGCCAACTCGGCGGTGTATCCGGCCCGTTCGACGGCCGCGACCAACTCCTCCGGGCCCACCCCGGCCGGATGCAGCACCCGGGCCCGCCCGGTGGCGAGGTTCACCCCGGCACTGACGCCCTCGATCCGGGCCAGCCGCTTCTCGACCCGGCTCACACACGCCGCGCAGGTCATCCCGCCGACCGCCAGGTCGGTGGACACCAACGCCTCGGACTCCGCGGCCGCCCTCACCGGGCCGCCCCCATGTCGTGCCCCATTCCGGGCTTCCCGCCGCCTCCGCCACCGGGCGTCAGCCCGGGCGTCACCGGCCCGGCGCCGCGACCCACCGCGAACGCCACGACGAACACCACTACCAGCAGCAGGGCGAACCCCGCGAGCACACTCAACGGCCGGGCACCCGGCGACATCCCACTCACGCCCCACCAGTCGTGCCCCCACCCCGCCGGGTTCCCGCCCACCCCCAATGACCCGGATCACATCCCCCGTCCGGCCCAAGCCGGACCGAACGGGGGACGTGCGGGCCCGGTCCCCCCGAGGGCCCTACCCCCGGCGTGCCGTCCGCTGGTCGAGGTGCGCCAGCACCCCGGTGCGGAAGCGCTCCACGGCGGCGTCGACGCTCCGGATGAAGCCGCTCTCGGCGTTCCCCCGGGTGCTCCCCATGCTCTTGGACAGCGAGAGCCGGAAACCGGTGATCCGCGCGGAGTCCTTGGGCAGCAGGTCGCCCGGCTCCGGCCGCAGCTTCTCCAGGGTGCCGCGCGGGCCCGCCGCGGCACCGTCCGTGAGGGTCTCGATGTGCAGGTCGGCCGGGGCGTCGGCGAGCTGGCGGACCAGCCGCTTGACCCAGCTGAGCGGGTAGCCCTGCTCCGGGGCCGGGATCTCGGTGGAGGTCCGCAGCTTCCCGACCCGCAGGTCCGCCGCGATCGCGATGGTGCCGGGCGCGTCCTCGATCCTGATCTCCGCATTCAGGCGTCCGTCCGTGCAGAGCCGGTCGGCCAGCGCCGTCCGCCGGGCCCGGGGGTCCTCGCCGCGACCGGTGCGCTGGACCGGCAGCACCTTGACCCCGAGTTCGCCGCCGAGCTGGAGGCAGACCTGGCGGATCAGCCGCTCCCAGCTCTCCACCACCTGGGTGGCCCGCTCGTCGCCGGCGGCGAGCGTCTCGTCGTCGATGCCCTTGCGGACGGGCACCCAGGCCGGGCCCATGTTCTGGAAGCCGTGGCAGCCCGAGTTGTCGTGCTGGAGGTAGTGCAGCAGCTCCTGGAGCAGCCAGGCGTGGGCGGGATTGCCGACGCCCTCGTGACGGATCAGCATCTTCGCCTGGTACGCGACCTCGGCCCAGGAGAGGTGGCCGAGCAGCACCTTGTGCTTGCGCCGGCCGTCGATCTTGACCGGGACGAGCGGGCTGCCGTCGAGGGCGACGTCGTTGGAGAGGGTGATGACCGCCTCGTAGCCGCGCCGGGCGGCGATGTCCATGTAGTCCTGGACCTGCTCGGCCTTCAGCGGGTTGCCGTTGGTCTTGCTCTCGACCAGAGCGGTCCAGAGCCGTCCGGCGCGTTCGACGCGGATCACGCCGTCGGGCCGCTTGGGCGTCTCGCCGTGCGGGAGCGAGACCTCGGTGAAGGTCTCCGTCCGGCCGGCGGGGGCGCCGAAGGCGGCGGTCAGCCGTCGGCCGAACTCCGGGACCTGGGCCATCACGGAGAGCAGGACGGAGGTGGCGCGGACCTCGCGCTCGCGGTCGCGGTTGAGCGCGGTGGCGGGGAAGAGGCGGGCGGTGTTCCAGGCGTCGTTCTCGGCGAGCGAGGGCTTGGCGGCCTTGGGGAGCGTCACCTTCTTCCTGGCGGTGCGCAGCCGCTTGGGCGCGGCGGCTGCTGCGGCGGGAACGGCCTCGGGGGCGCCGGGCGTATCCGCCTCGGCCGGGGCGCCGCCGGAGGCCGGAGCGGCTTCCGTCCCCGGGGCCGTCACCGGCGGCTTGGCCATCGGGTCGGCCGTCGGGTCAGCCTGGGCGCTCGCGGCCTCCGCCTCCGTGTCCGCCGCGAGGTCGTGGGCCGGGGCCTCCTCGGTGGCGGCGTCGTCCTCGATCTCGATGCCGAAGTCCGTGGCGAGACCGGCGAGGCCGGTGTCGTAGCCCTGGCCGATGGCGCGGAACTTCCACTCCTGGTTGCGGCGGTAGATCTCACCGAAGACGAAGCCGCTCTCCGACTCCGCGTCGGTGATGGAGAAGCCGAGCAGCCGCTCGCCGCCGAGGTCGGCGAGTTCGAGCCGGAGGTTGTCCAACTGTCCGAACGGCGCCCGCTGGTGGCGGCTGGCGGCGATGACCAGCCGCTCGATGCCGTCCGGGACGGCCGTGAGGTCGAGCTGGATGCGGTCCTCGGTGCCGACCTCGGTGGGGCTCTGGCCGAGCAGCTGGACGCTGCCGTCCGCGGCGGTGGGGTTGTTGTAGAAGAAGAAGTCGGCGTTGTCGCGGACCTTGCCCTCGTCGGTCAGGAGGAGCACCGAGACGTCCGCGTCGCCCTCGCCCGAGGAACTGCTCCAGCCCAGGATCACGGTGACGGCGTCGACGCTCCCGCCGTTCTCGTTGCTCCCGCTCAGTGCGGAGAGTCCGACATTGGCGCCCTTGACCATTTCCTGCACGAATGTCCCCCAGAGGAGCAGGGCTGTGCCGTCGGCGTGGGCGCAGCCGCGAGTGGTGGTGCCGTCGGCTGTGCCCGGTCCGGCCAGCAGGGAGCCTAGCCGTTTGACCTGCTGGTGTGACCAGGTTTTGAGCAGATTGTGTGCACGCAATCGGATTGTCACCTTCGCGGGCACGGGGTCGTCGGCGTGGGGTCGTTGACAGGGCGCTGCCCCGGCGTCGGGGAGGTGGCGCCGGGGCAGCGGGGGTGCGGGTGCGGGGAGTGCGGTGTTACGGCAGCGGGATCCGGACCACCTGCGGGTCGTGGTCGCTCAGCTGGGTGGCGAACTCGCTGTTGAGGTGGACGATGTCGTAGCTGTAGGCGCGGGCCGCGAGTGCGGGGGAGATCAGGATGTGGTCGAGGACCTGGGAGTTGCCCTCGTAGACGTAGGTGTACCGCTCGGCGAGGGGGAGGGTGCGGGGGAGGTCGACCAGGGAGCCGCCGGCGGTGAGGAGGTCGGCGGTCTGGGAGAACTCGAAGTCGTTGAGGTCGCCGAGGACGATCACCGCGGCGTTCGGGTCGACGGCGAGGATCTGGTCGGTGAAGGTCTTGACCGCCGTGGCCTGCGCGTGGCGCTGGGTCTCGGACGGGTGGGACGGCTGCTGGTAGCGGCCGAAGAGGGGCTGGTCGCCGCCCTTGGAGTTGAAGTGGTTGGCGATCACGAACACCGGGCGGCCGTTCCAGCGGAACTCGCCCGCGAGCGGCTTGCGGCTGGAGTTGAAGGCGGTGTTGGTCGGGTCTATCCGGCCGGGGGAGTAGGCGAGGGCGGGGACGCCGCCGTTGTTGACCACGGAGTCGGCGGTGGTGGAGCCGGCGCCCGGGCGGTCGGTGAAGCTCAGGCCCCGGTCGGTGCGGTAGAGGAACACCTGGCGGATGTTGCCGCCGGGCTGGCCGCCGTCCTGGTCGTTGACCGGGTTGAGCTGGCGGTAGGAGTAGGCCGGGCCGCCGGCCGCGGTGATCGCGGCGGTGAGCTTGGCCAGGGTCTGGTCGGCGGCGACCACGCCGTTGTCGGTGGCGCCGGAGTTGTCCTGGATCTCCTCCAGGGCGACCAGGTCGGGCGAGCGCAGGTTGGTGACGACGGCGGCGGCGAGGCCGTCGAACTTGGCCTGCGGGTCGCTCGGCGCGAGGTTCTCGACGTTGAAGGTCGCCGTGGACAGCTCGCCGGCGGCCGGTGCGGCGGTGGTCTCCGGGGCGAGGCCGCCGGGGAGGACGGTCGGCGTGGCGGTGACCAGCAGCTTGAAGTTGCCGAAGGAGTAGTCGAGGACGCCGACGGTGGCGCCGGAGAGGGTGTCACCGACGTTGGCGGCCGGGGTCGGCGCGAGCACGTCGTCCAGCAGGACCCGCTCGGGGTTGCCGTCCGCGGCCTGGAGCAGGATGCCGCCGCGGGCGGTCCTGGTGGTGGAGCCCTGCGGGACGACCGGGATCTCGCCGACGGAGCTCCTCGGCCCGACCACCGCGGCGTTGTTCAGCTGGACCCGCATGCCCTCCAGCGACTCCCAGAAGTCCAGGCCGTCGGTGGCCGGCTGGAAGCCGCCGGCGGTCTCGACGTCGCCGGTGGTGACGCTGGAGATCACCGCGGCGGGCGGCACCCGGCCGCCGGCGCCGACCACGGTGGCGGCGGGCAGCGCCGCGTTGTGGGCGAGCACGGTGGTGGTGGGCGAGGTGAGTTCGGTGACCGTGAGGTTGGTGGCGCCGCCGGTGCCGCCGGGGCGGTACTCGCTGACGGTGCCGCCGACCTGGACGGAGTCGCCGACGGCCACGCCGGGCGCGCTCGCCGTGTAGACGTAGAGCGCCTCGCTGGTCGCCGGGTCGGCGTCGGGCTGCGGGTCCTGGAACCAGTAGCCGCTCGGGCCGACCGCGGTGACGACGCCGGGGACGCCGGTGACCGGCTGGCCCGCCAGCGGGGAGGTCCGGGCGGCGCCCTGGACGTCGCGGATCCGGGCGCCGCCCGTGCCGCCGCCGTAGCCGGAGTTGCGCGGGGTGCGGGCGGTGACGGCGAAGTCGGCCGCGTTGTTGTCGGTGTCGGTGGCGCCGCCGCCGGCCCGCACCGCCGCGGTGGTGTTGGCGAGGTTCCCGGTGGGGGAGCCCTCGGCGGAGGAGGCGGTCGTGCCGTAGCCGACGAAGTCCTTGACCCCGGGCTGTCCGGCGCAGCCTGTGGCGCAGGTCAGCGCGGTGGAGTTGGTAACCAGCGCGATCTTCCCGGCGTTGGCGCCCATCGCGATCGTGCCGGTGGCGTCCGGCGTCGGCAGGGCGGCGCCGGAACCGGCCCCGGCGGCCTCCTGCACCAGGTAGTACTTGCCGGGGGCGATGGTGCCCGACAGGGTGGTCCTCGACCAGGAGGACCCGGCCGCCGAGGCGTACTGGACGGTCCAGCCGGTGACGCTGACCGGGGTGGTGCCCCGGTTGTACAGCTCGACGAAGTCATTGAGGTACGGCGCGCCGGAGTTCCCGCCACCGCCGTACACCTGGCTGATGACGAGGTCCGGGGACACGGCCTGCGCGGTGCCGGCGGGCAGCGCGGTGAGCGCCGCGACGACGGTGGCGGCCGATGCCACCGCCAGTGCGCGGAGCCGGACTCGATCGGTTCGCCGCATGGGCGTCCTCCTGACGGGCGTGCAGCAGTGGATGGGCGGGCGCTGTGTGTTGTAGCAGCGCCACCCATGCCGTACCGCGCGCTCCGGCGAACGACCAGGCGTCCAACGGAAGAACGTTTTCCCTGGCATGAACCGGACGAGGATCCGCACGCGTCCTGGGGGACGTGGGGCGGAAGGGGCGTCGGGCCTCGGCCGTCGGTGGGCCTCGGCCGTCGGCGGCTCTCAGCCGTCGGTGAGGGTGATCCGGATGCCGATCGTGCCGCGCTCGCCGCGCCGCAGCCGGCTGCCGAGCACCGTCATGACACCGACCAGCCCGTACTTCTGCCGCAGCAGCGTCCGGTAGGCGGCGGTGCGCTCGGGGCCGAGGATCTCGGCGGTGGCCGGCACGGACTCACCGGTCGGATTGCCCCGGACGTCGCAGGGGCCCACCAGGACGTCCGGCCGGTTGCGGATCCGCTTCACCTTCCACGAGTCGGTGACGGTCCAGACGCCGAGCGCCTCCCCGTCACGCACCACCCACACCGGCGTCGGCACGGCGGTGCCGTCCTTCTTGAAGGTGGTGACCAGCAGGTAGCTGCCGGAGGAGAGGCTGACCAGGCGTTCGAGCCGTTCCTGCCGGTGCGGGTCGGGGTGGGGAGTGGCGCTCATGCGGGGCATTCTAGGGCCCGCCCGAGAAACGATCACCAGGAGCAGGGCCGGGCTTCAGGGCCGGGCCTCAGGGGCGGCGGCGGGTGGTGGTCGTGGTGAGGCGGGCGCGGGTGGAGCGGGCCAGGGAGCGGGCGCGGCGGGTGAGGCGGCGGCGGGTGCCGCCGCCCACCGCCGTGGCGCCGCCGACGGCGGTGGCGCCGCGGCGGGCGGGAGCGGCCGTCGTCCGGGCCGGTACGGAGTGGGCGATGCGCGGGGCGTAGTCCGGGCGCGGGGGGACCGGGACGCCGCCGGGGAGGACGGGGAGCGTGGGGAGCGCGGCCGCCGCGGTGTGCGGGCGCCGCCGGGTGCGCAGGCGACCGGCCGCCCAGAGGGCCAGCGCGGCGCCGAAGGCGAGTGCCGTCCAGCCGGCCGGGCCGAGGGCGTGGTCGGCCTGCTGGATGGCGTGCGGCAGCACACCGGAGGCCGGGGCCTCGGCGGCCGGGGCGGCGGACGCGCCGGGCCCGGTCTCCTCCTCGACGAGGCGTCCGACCGGCTCGACCTTGCCGGCCGCCGCGAAGCCCCAGTCCAGCAGCGCGGCCGCCTCGTCGTAGACCTTGGACTGCTGCTCCGGGTGCATCACCGTCACCAGCAGGGTGCGACCGTCGCGTTCGGCCGCTCCGGTGAAGGTGGCGCCCGCGTTGGTGGTGTAGCCGTTCTTCACCCCGATCAGGCCCGGGTACTTGCCCAGCAGGCGGTCCGTGTTGGCGATGTCGAACGCGGAGCGCTGCCCCGTCGCCTTGTCCACCGCGCCGGGGAAGCGGGCGGTGCGGGTCGCGCAGTAGCTGCGGAAGTCGGGGTTGCGCAGCCCGGCGCGGGCGAACAGCGTGAGGTCGTAGGCCGAGGAGACCTGGCCGTCCTGGTCGTAGCCCTCCGGGGAGACCACCCGGGTGTCCCGCGCCTGGAGGGCGGTCGCCCGGGCCTGCATCTGGGCGACGGTGCTGGCCAGGCCGCCGTTCATGTGGGACAGCACGTGCACGGCGTCGTTGCCGGAGGCGAGGAAGACGCCGCGCCAGAGGTCCTCGACCCGGTACGGCAGGTTCTCCTTGATGCCGACCAGGCTGCTGCCCGCGCCCAGCGCGGCGAGTTCGGCGGGAGCCACCTGGTGCTCCAGGGCGCGGTCGAACTTGGGCAGCACGGTGTCGGCGAACAGCATCTTGAGGGTGCTGGCGGGCGGCAGCGGGAGGTGGGCGTTGCGCGCGGCGAGCACCTCGCCGGTCGCGGCGTCGGCGATCAGCCAGGACCGCCCGGTGAGGGTGGCCGGCAGGTCGGGCGCCCCGGTCCGGGGCGCGACCTGGACGGCGGGCCGACCCAGCCGCTCACCGCCGACGACGGCGGCCGCGTCCTGGGCGGTCCCGGCACCCGCCGCCGCAGGAGCGGAGGAGGGGGAAGAGGAGGAGGGGGAAGAGGAGGACGGGGACGGGGCCGAGGACGCGGCGGGCGCGCCGGCCGCGAGGACCAGGACGGCGACGGCACCGGCCGCCGCCGGTCTCCCGGCCCGGGCGCGCCTGCTGACGTGGGGTGACCTCTGCTGCACACCGCGAACGTACCCGGACGGCCGCCGCGCCGCCCTGCCCGCTGCTCCGTCCGGGCCCTCCCGCACCGCGCGGCGGACTGGTACGGTACGGCCCATGTCCTCCCTCCGTGCGTAACAGGCCCGACGCGACCGCGCCCCGACCGATCGGGAACCGCGCGGCCCTCCGGTGTCCCCGTACGCACCTCCGGTGCCGCCCGCCGTGACCTCCCGGCCCGCGCACCGGACCTCCCTGAGGACGTCCACCGTGCCTTCCACCGCTTCCGCGCCTCCGCGCGACCCCTCCGCCCGCCCCGGCTACCGCGCCGTGCTCGGCGCCCCGCACGCCGGCCGCACCTTCGGCGCCGCGCTGCTCGGCCGCCTCTCCTACGGGGTGGTTCCGCTCGCCCTGCTGCTCACCGTCCGCGAGGCCACCGGCTCCTACTCCGCGGCCGGCGCGGCGATGGCCCTGTTCGCACTCGCCAGCGTCCTCCTCTCACCGGTCCGGGCCGGGCTGGTCGACCGCCACGGCCCCCGGCGGGTGCTGCCGCCGATGGCCGTGCTGTACGGCGCGCTGCTGCTCGCCGTGGTCGCGGCCACGGCCCGGCCGGGCGTCGCTCCGGCGGCGGTCGGCGCGCTCGTCGTCGCGGCGGGCGCCTGCACACCGCCGCTCGGTCCGGTGATGCGGACCTTCTGGCGGCGACTCCTGCCCGACCCGGCGCTTCTGCGCCGCGCGTTCAGCCTGGACGGGGTCGCGGAGGAACTGCTCTTCGTCACCGGGCCGTTGCTGGTCGGCCTGCTGCTCCCGGTCGTCGGCCCCGGTGGCGCCGTGGTCGTGGGCGCGGGGCTGCTGCTCGCCGGGGCCCTGCTGCTGGTCGCCTCGCCGGTGGCGGCGGGCGGACCGGGCGGACCGGGCGGACCGAGGGAGGCTGACGACCCCGACGCCGCAGCGCCGCCGGCCGGGCGCCGTCGCCGGACACCGCTCGGCGGCGGACGGGCGCTGCGCGCCGCGGTGCTCGCGTCCGCGGTGACCGGGCTGGCGCTGGGCGCGCTGGACCTCATGGTGCTCGCCTTCGCCGAGGACCGGGGGCGGCCGGAGGCGGTGGGCTGGATCCTGGCCGCGCTGTCCGCCGGCAGCGCCGTGGGCGGCCTCGGGCTGGGCGCGCTGGACCGGCCGGTGTCCAACGCCGTCCGGCTGCCGCTGTTCACCGCCGGCCTGGGCCTGGCGCTGGCCGCCGCCGGGCTGGCACCCGGCCCGGTCGTGCTCGGCGTGGCCGCCGGGGTCGCGGGGTTCTTCGTCTCGCCCGCCCTCACCACCTCCTACCTGGTCGCGGACGAGGCGGTCGCGCCGGAGGCCAGGACCAGGGCCGGCGCCTGGGTGAACACCGCCGTGAACGCCGGTTCGGCCGTCGGCGGCGCGGGCGCGGGCCTGCTGGTCGGGCACCTGCCGCTGCCGCTCTGCTTCGCCCTGGCCGCCGCCCCGGCGCTCGCCGCCGTGCCCGTGCTGCTGCGGATGCGCGACTTTGGTGGCTCCCGGTCGCGCCGAAAGGCGGATCCCGTCGGCGAACCGGCTGCCTAACGTCGGGATCATGAAGAACCTGCTGGGATTCGTGAGCTTCGTCCTGATCGTCGGCGGCATCAACGGCCTCCTCGTCGACCACCTGTGGGGCCTGCACGTCTTCGGCTTCGTCCGCTATCTCGTCCCCGCCGACCACCGGACCGTCGGTTACTTCGTGCTGATCGCGGTGGGCGCCCTGCTGGCCGCCGCGACGGCGCTGCTCGACCGGCGGGAGGGCGGGGGCCGGACGCGGCGCGACAGCGGGGACTGAAGCGGGCGGGGCGCGACAGCGGGGACTGAAGCGGGCGGGGCGCGAACGGGGCGCGGACAGGGCCACCGCCAGGGGCTTCCCGGACGGGCGGCGGGGAACGAACGGTCGGCCGCCGCCCGTTCTGCCGGGTGACGCGTCGTCGACGAGGAGGGCCGCATGACCAAGCAGGCGTACGGGCATATCGCGCACCGTCAGGTCGAGGTGAACGGAGTCCGGCTGCACGTCGCCGAACAGGGGGAGGGGCCACTGGTCCTGCTGCTGCACGGTTTCCCCGAGAGCTGGTACTCCTGGCGGCACCAGTTCGCCCCGCTCGCCGAGGCCGGCTACCGCGTGGTCGCCGTCGACCAGCGCGGCTACGCCCGCAGCGAGCAGCCCGAGTCGGTCGACGCGTACACCCTGCTGCACCTGGTCGGCGACGTCACCGCGCTGATCGGCGCCCTCGGCGAGGAGAGCGCCGTCCTGGTCGGCCACGACTGGGGCGCCCCGGTCGCCTGGAGCACGGCCGCGCTCCGCCCCGACCTGGTGCGCGGGGTGGCGGGGCTGAGCGTCCCGCCGCTGCCCACCCTCGGCCTGCCGCCGCTGGCCCAGGCCAGGGAGCGGTTCGGCGAGGGCTTCTACCAGATCTACTTCCAGCGCCCCGGCGTCGCGGACGCCGAGCTCGGCCGGGACCCGCACTCGACGTTCCGCCGGATGCTGTCCAGTGGCGCCGGCGCCCGGCCGGACGGCGGGGGACCCCGGGCCTGGGTGATCCGCGAGGGACAGACCCTGCTGGACAGCGTCCCCGAGCCCGAGAAGCTGCCGCACTGGCTCTCCGAGGCGGACATCGAGGCGTTCGTCGCCGACTACGCCGAGCACGGCGAGCGGGCGTTCACCGGTGGTCTCAACTGGTACCGCAACATCGACCGGAACAACGAACTGCTCGCCGGGCTGGCCGGGCGGCCGGTGGAGGTGCCCGCCCTCTACGTGGCGGGGGACCAGGACATGGTGATGGCCCTGATCCCCGAGGAGGCGATGCGCGGACTGCTGGAGCGCCTGGCGCCGAAGCTCTACCGGCGGGTCACGCTCCCGGGCGTCGGTCACTGGACCCAGCAGGAGAGCCCGGCGGAGGTCAACGCGGCCCTGCTCGACTTCCTCGGCCAGCTGGACGGCTGAGGCGCTGGACGGCTGCGGCGTCGGACGGCTGAGGCGCCGGACGGCGATCGGGGGCGGAGCCTCGGCCCCGCCCCCGGCGCCCCCTCAGACCGGCAGCAGCCGGGCGACGAACTCGCCCAGCCGGCGGGCGTTGCGGCAGCAGTGCATCGGCACCACCTCGGCGTAGGCGGGAGCGGCGGAGTCGCCGGTGCCCCAGAGCGAGGGCTGCTCCGGGTTGAGCCAGTGCACCTGGCGGGCGCGGGCCGCGATCAGCCGCAGGGCGAGCAGGTGCGGGTCCCGGTAGTTGTTGCGGGCGTCGCCGAGGATCAGGACGGCGGTCCGCGGACCCACGGCGTCCAGGTGGCGTTCGGCGAACTCGCCGAGGGCCGAGCCGTAGTCGCTGTTGCCGTGGTGGCCCATCACCTTGGCCTCGGTGAGGATCCGCCGGGCCAGCGCGGCCGGGTCGCCGCCGCCGCGGGTCAGCAGGTCCGTCACCTCGGCGGTGCGGTTGACGAACGCGAACACCCGGACCTTGCTGAACTGGTCGCGCATCGCCTGGACCAGCAGCAGGGTGAAGTCGGAGAAGCCCGCCACCGAGCCGGAGACGTCGCAGAGCAGGACGAGTTCGGGCCGGGCGGGGCGGCGCAGCCGGTGGGCCGGGCGCAGCGGGACGCCGCCGGTGGAGAGCGAGCGGCGCAGGGTGCGGCGCAGGTCGATCCGCCCGCGTGCGGCCCGGCGTCGGCGCGCGGCCAGCCGGGTGGCCAGTTTGCGGGCCAACGGGTGCACGGTGCGGCGGAGTTCGGCGAGCTGGTCGCGGCCGGCGGTGAGGAAGTCGATCCGGTCGGGGCTGGGCGCGACGGCCCGTTCGGCGAGGCGCTCGGTGCCGCGGAGCTCGGCCGCGCGTCGGCGCGCCTCGGTGGCGACCAGGGCGCGGAAGCCCTGGATGCGGCGGCGGATCTCGTCGGGCAGGACGTGGTCGGCGAGGTCGGGCGCGGCGGGGTCCGGTCCGGCGTCGGCGGAACCGGCACTCGCACCGGCGCGCAGGGCCGCGAGCACCCGCGCCAGCAGGGTCTCCGGCGCGAGCCGGCCGAGGGTCTGGTAGGCCGACCAGCCGTCGTTGCCGGGCCGGCCGGCGGCTCCGGCGCCGCCGTAGCGGCCGAACGCCGCCACCGCCTCGCCGGCGAGCCCGGCCAGGGCGGCCCGGTCGTCGGCGGCGAGCGCCGCGACCAGCCGCGCCCGGAGGTCCTCGCGGAGCGCGGCAGGGTCCTGCTCCGGGCCCGCGAGGTCGGCGGGAGCCGGTGCGTCGGGGTCGGCCGTGTGCGCGGCCTGCTGCGCCGAGGCCCGGCGCACCGCCTCCGGATCGCCGACGCCGAGCGGGAAGAACAGGTCGAAGGCGGCGTCGAAGACCCCGCGCTGCCCGTCGGTGCGCAGCAGCGCGGCGGCGAGTCCGGCCCGGACCTGCTCGCGCTCGGCGAGGCCGAGGACGGCCAGGACCGCCGCGGCGTCGACCGTCTCCGAGGGCCCGATCCGCAGGCCGTGGGTGCGCAGGGAGCGCACGAAGGCGGTCAGCCGGGCGGCGAGGTCCGCGGGGGCACTGGGTGCACCGGGGGCACCGGACGGGGGCGGGACGGTCATGCGAGGGTGAGCTTCTGGGCGGCCTTCAGCACGTCGTCCTGGTGCTTGAGGACGACCCCGAGGGTGGCCCGGACGACCGTCTCGTCCAGGGTGTCGGCGCCGAGTGCGAGCAGGGTGCGGGCCCAGTCGACCGTCTCGGCGACCGAGGGGGCCTTGCGCAGTTCCAGTGCCCGCAGCGCGCCGACCACCCGGACCAGCGAGTCGGCCAGCGCCGCGTCCAGCCCGGGGACGCGCAGCCGGACGATCCGGCGCTCCAGTTCGGCCTCCGGGTAGTCGAGGTGGAGGAAGAGGCAGCGGCGGCGCAGCGCCTCGGAGAGTTCCCGGGTGGCGTTGGAGGTGAGCAGGACGAAGGGGCGGCGGGTGGCCGTGATGGTGCCGAGTTCGGGCACGGTGACCTGGTAGTCGCTGAGCACTTCGAGCAGCAGCGCCTCGACCTCGACGTCGGCCTTGTCCATCTCGTCGATGAGCAGCACGGTCGGTTCGTCGCCGCGAATGGCGGTGAGCAGCGGGCGGGTGAGCAGGAACTCCTCGCCGAAGATGTCGGTGCGGGCGGCGTCCCAGCCCTCGTCCCGTCCGGCGGTGATCCGCAGCAACTGCTTGGCGTGGTTCCACTCGTAGAGGGCGCGGGACTCGTCGATGCCCTCGTAGCACTGGAGCCGGACCAGCCGGGCCCGGCCGAGCGCGGCGACGGCCTTGGCGAGTTCGGTCTTGCCGACGCCGGCCGGGCCCTCGACCAGGAGCGGCTTGCCGAGCCGGTCGGCGAGGAAGACGGTGGTGGCGACCTCGGTGGAGGCCAGGTAGCCGACCTCGGCCAGCCGTTCGGCCGTGTCGGCCACCGACTCGAAGAACTGCGTGCCCTCGCCGACCATGCCTGCCCCGCATCCCCGTGGTCCGGTGTCCGTCGCCAGCACCCTACCCGTGGGTCACTTCGCTGTCCCGGCTCCCCGGTTCCCCGGTTCCCCGGCTCCCCGGCCCCGGGAACCGGGTGGAGCCGGTGGGGCGGGGTGCGGCGGCCGCCGCACCCCGCCCGGTGCTCTACCGGCCCCGGTGCTCTACCGGCCCCGGCGGTCGGGCCGGGCCGGGAGGGTCAGTTGATGTAGACGTGCGGGCTGCCGGCCACCGAGCTGTCCTTCACCGGCCCGTAGGTGGCGCTGAAGTACCCGGTCGCGAAACAGGTGCTCGGACCGGAGACCTTGGGCAGGGCCTGGGCGTTGAAGCCGATGGTCTGGCCGACGTTGCTGGTGGTGCCGCTGATGCCGGCGGGGGCGCGGTAGACGCAGGTGATGGTGCCGAGGATGGTCTTCAGCACGACCGTGGTCTGGAGCGGCCCGACGGCGGTGGGGTCGAGCGAGACCGGGTTGCCGGGGGCGTCGCTGACCGAGTTGGTGTAGGGCAGGTTGTTGACGGTGATGCTCTGCACGGAGGTCACGCCGATGACGTTGGCGGTGCAGGAGCCGAAGGTCTGGGTGTTGAGCTGCTCGGTGGCCACCCCGGGCGCGGCCGGGTTGTTGGTGACGGTCGCCGAGAAGGACGAGGCGGCGCACTTGATGCCGCTCGTCCCGGTGGCGGTGGAGTAGAAGGTGGCGAAGCTGCCGGACACCAGGTCGGCGGTGAGCACGTCGCCGACGGCGATGTTGGGCCCGCCCACCGAGGTGTGGGTGAGCACGGCGGAGCCGGCGGCCTGGGCGGGGGTCGTGGTGCCGGCGGCCAGCACCGCGGCGGCGGCGAGGGCGGTGGCTCCGAGGGTACGGCGGATGCGCATGAGGGTGTGCCTCTCCGGGCGAGTCGGGTGGGGGAGCCCGTGCGGTCGGTGTGGGGGTGCGCGCGGCATCGTCGGCCGCGGCCCGGCCAGTACGGGGGAGGGTGTGCGGGGTGGGGCGCCGCGAACGGCGACTCGGCGGGCCCGGCGCCACGGGCCCGCCCGTACGGCGCGGTACCGGCGGCACGACGCTGTGTCGGCGGGTACGACGCGGCCTGTTCCGGCCGGAACGAACCGGCCGGGTACGGCTGAGTACGGCGGGGTACGGCGAGGTGGAACGGTCCAGCGCACGTGCGGGAGTGCAGGGTGCACGTCGGCGGCTGCCACCGCCGGGCATGCGTTCGCCATACTGAGCAGTCGGAACGCGTGCGGGCTTCCGGCGGTCTCGGCCGCGAATTGGAAACCCGCCAGTGTTGTAAACCTGATGTCGCGCCAATGTCAAGGCAATGCACAGGAGTTGGGGACAGAAGATGGCAATGGACCCGGATCTCCGTGGGAATGCCGACGTGGTCCTGATCCCCGGTGCGCGCACCGGGCGCGACCCGGCCCGCTCGATCAAACGCGGCCCGAGCCGGCTGCCGCCCGGGGTGGTCGCGGCGACCCAGCGGGAGCGGCTGCTCGACGGGCTGGTCCACACGGTGGCGCAACACGGGTACCAGCGCGCCACGGTGAGCGACATCTGTCGCGCCGCCGGGGTGACCAGACCGGTCTTCTACGAGCTGTTCAGCGGCAAGGAGGACGCCTTCCTCGCCGCCCACCGGCACGGCACCGGGGTGGTGGTCCGGCGGATGGCGCGGGCGTTCGCCGCCTCGCCGGACTGGTGCAGCGGGATCCGCGAGGCGCTCCGGGCGATGCTCGGACTGCTGGCCGGGGTACCGGCCTTCGCGACCATGGCGGTGATCGAGCTGGACGCGGTCGGCCCGGCCGGGCGCCGCGAACGGGACCAGCTCCTGATCAGGTTCCGGGCGTTCTTCGCCGAGATCCCCGAACTCCCGGACGGCATCGGGGCGGAGGCGATGGTGGACGCGGTGGTCGGCGGCGTCTACTCCACCCTCCAGCGCTGCATCGACACCGACCGCACCGCCGAACTCCCGGACCTGCTGCCCACCTTGAGCCTGTTCTGCCTGGCGCCCTTCCTCGGTCCGGCCGAGGCCGCACGCCGTCTGGCCTCGGGCGGGCCGGTGCCGGAACGGGGCCGGGGAGCGGACGATGATCCTTCGTGCACCCGTATTGACCCGGTCAATACCGGGCAGTAGCTTCCCAGTTACCCACTGCGGCCCGACCGGTCCGCCCCGCTGCCGAGGGGTGGTCCTCCGCTGCCGTGCCGCAGAACGCTGTCCGCGCCAGGACAACGTGCCAGTGCCTGCCCGTCCCCACCACCCGAGGGAGCACACATGGCCACGTCCGAGGACGCCGCCCACCCGATCGAGAGCACCCCGGCACCCGCGTCACCCGGCCAGGACAGAGGCCGGGTCCGGCTGAGGCGCACCGCGCTGATGGCCGTCCCCGCCGTCGCCGCCGGCGCGGTGCTGATGGCCCTGACCGCGCAGGGCGTGCTCGCCGCCCAGTTCGACATATCCGGCATGCCGTTCGTCGTCACCGCCGACAGCCTGGACGGCGTCGGCTTCGAGCAGTTCGGCAGCCTGGACCACATGATCAAGGACAGTCCCAACGCCGGTGACACCGGCGGCCAGGTGCTGGTCGCGGTCTCGGCGATCAAGGAGGCCTCGCTCACCAAGCTGTGCCAGAGCGTCGAGCTCGGCGGTATCAACCTGCTGATCAGGGCCGGTGACGCCGGGACGCCCGTCACCGCCACCGACCTCACCACCGACTCCGATCTGCTCACCGGCGACGCGGAGTTCAAGAACATCGAGATCGGCGGCGACGCCAGCACCTACACCAAGGCCGGCGTCCAGGGCCTGCCCGGGGTCTTCGGCCAGCAGGCCGACACGGTCAAGATCCGCAACCTCCGGCAGCACAACTACGCCACCACCGCGGGCGCCTTCAAGCTGCCCAACCTCCGGCTGAGCTTCAGCTCCGAGGGCTGCTGACGGTGGCGGGACCCGAGCCGGAGACGCCGGCGGAGGCGGAGGCGGTGGCCGACGTGCAGGCCGATGCGCAGGCGGGATCCGAGGTACAGGCGGGATCCGAGGTACAGGTCGAGCCGAAGGCCCGGGCGGGTGCGGTCGCCCGGGCCCGGCGGGCCTGGCGGGGCTGGCGCGGCCGGCGGCCGTTCTGGGGCGGCGTGCTGGTCCTGTTCGGCGGCGCCGAGATCCTCTTCACGCTGCGCGCCCCGCTGCCCATCGTCCTGCACATCGGGATCCAGGGGCTGGCCGGCTACCTCGTCCCGGCGGTGATGGTGCTCTGCGGCCTGCTGATCCTCTTCAACCCGGCCCAGCGGCTGTTCTACTCGATCCTCGCCGTGCTGGCCTCGCTGGGCAGTTGGCTCACCTCCAACCTCGGCGGTTTCCTGCTCGGGATGCTGTTCGGCGTGATCGGCAGCTGCCTCGCCTTCGGGTGGCTGCCGGACCAGCCCCCGCGCCGCCGCTGGCTGCGCCGGGACCGGACCGGACGCAAGGCCGCCGACCCGGCCGGCGTCTGAGGGAGCCGTGGCGGGCGCCGGTCGCGGCCGGTGACCGACGCCCGTCACGGCCGACAGGGCCGGCGCCCCGCCCCCGGCGAAGGGAGAGCGCCGGGGACGGGGCGTCGTTCGTTCCTGGTGACTGTCCGGGCGACGAGGGCAGCCCGGCAACCGGGGCGACCCCGCAACGGGACGGCAGGCGTCAGATCGTCGCCGTGTCGATCACGAAGCGGTAGTGCACGTCGCTCGCCACGACCCGCCGGTAGGCCTCGTTGATGCCCTCCGCCGGGATCAGCTCGATCTCCGCGCCGATCCCGTGCTCGGCGCAGAAGTCCAGCATCTCCTGGGTCTCCGCCAGACTGCCGATCATCGAGCCCGAGAGCGACCGCCGCCCTATGAGCAGCGAGTGCGCGCCCAGGCTGACCGGCTCGGCCGGCGCGCCCAGCTGGACCAGTGTGCCGTCGGTGCGCAGCAGTCCGAGGTAGGCGCTCAGGTCCAGGTCGGCCGAGACGGTGTTGAGGACGAGGTCGAACCGTCCGGCCAGCTCGGTGAACGTCGCCGGGTCCGAGGTGGCGCGGTAGTCGTGGGCGCCGAGCCGCAGCCCGTCCTCCCGCTTGCGCAGCGACTGGCTGAGCACGGTGACCTCCGCGCCCTTGGCCCGGGCGATCCGCACCCCCAGGTGGCCGAGCCCGCCGAGCCCGACCACGGCGACCTTCCGCCCCGGCCCGGCACCCCAGTGGCTGAGCGGCGAGTAGACCGTGATGCCCGCGCAGAGCAGCGGCGCGGCCACGTCCAGCGGCAGCTCGTCGGGGATGCGCAGGGCGTACCGCTCGTCCACCACCAGCTGTTTCGCGTACCCGCCGTAGGTCGGCGAGCCGTCCCGGCCGCGGCCGTTGTAGGTGAGGACGATGCCGCCCCCGCCCGTGCAGTACTGCTGGACCCCGGCGAGGCAGTTGTCGCACTCCCGGCAGGAGTCGACGAAGCAGCCGACGCCGACCCGGTCGCCGACCGACCGGAGGGAGACGGCGGAGCCGACCGCCGCGACCACCCCGGCGATCTCGTGGCCCGGGACCATCGGGAAGATGCCCGGCCCCCAGTCCTCGTCGACCTGGTGGATGTCCGAGTGGCAGATCCCGGCGTAGCGGACGTCGATCAGGATGTCGTGCGGGCCGAGCGCCCGGCGCGGCACGGTGGTGCGCTCCAGCGGGGCCTTCGGGGCCGGGGCGGCGTAGACCGCGATCCGGCCGGGCCGGTCGGGGGCGCCGGGGGTCTCGGCGTCGGCGGTGCGAGTGGTGTCCGCGGTGATCGTCGTGTTCGTCATGCCCCAAGACTCGGCGCGCCGTTCGGGGCGGGCCAGATCAGTGGTCGTCGTACGACCACCGGTCCTACCACTGGCAGTATCACCCACGGCGCCCGTCCGCCGGGGCGGCCGGGCCCATACTTCTGACATGGACCAGCGCACCGAGCTCAGCGAATTCCTGCGGTCCCGGCGGGCCCGACTGCGGCCGGCCGATGTCGGCCTGCCCGACTACGGCGGCCGCCGCCGCGTCCCGGGGCTGCGCCGCGAGGAGCTGGCCCAGCTGGCCGGGGTGAGCACGGCCTACTACGTGCGGCTGGAGCAGGGGAACGGCGAGAACGTCTCCACGGCCGTGCTGGAGGCGATCGCCCGCGCGCTGCGGCTCGAACCGGCCGAGCGCGAGCACCTGCTGCGGATCACCCGGCCGGTGCGCCGCCGCCCCGGCCGGGGGCGTCCGATGCGCACGCAGGAGGTCCGGCCCGAGCTGACGCAGCTGCTGGACGCGATGGACGGCGTCCCGGCCTACATCCTGGGGCGGCGGCTCGACGTGCTCGCCTGGAACCGCCTCGGCAACTCCGTGATCGGCGACGTCGCCGCGCTGCCGCCGGAGCGGCGCAACCTCGCCTGGCAGGTCTTCTTCGAGCCGGGGGCCCGGGAGCTCTACCTGGACTGGGAGGGCAAGGCGGCCGATCTGGTGGGAATGCTCCGGCTCGACGCGGGCCGGGACCCGGACGACCCCCGGCTGACCTCGCTGATCGGCGAACTCTCGGTCAAGAGCGAGGACTTCCGCAGGCTCTGGGCCGCGCACAACGTCCTGGACAAGGGGCACGGGGTCAAGGAGCTGCGCCATCCGGTGGTCGGCCGGCTGACGCTGCGCTACGAGACCTTCCGCCCGGCGGGCGACCCGGACCAGGTGCTGGTCGCGTACCACGCGGAGCCGGACTCGCCCTCGGCCGAGTCGCTGCGGCTGCTGGCGAGCTGGATCGCCACGGGGCCGTCCGGGGGTGTCGCGCTCCCGCGCCGCCCGGAGCAGGAGGCCGGGGCCGGGGCCGAGCCCGGATCCGGCGCGCGTTCCGGAACCGGCTCGGGTTCGGGCCCCGGTTCGGGTGCGGGTTCGGGAGCTTCGTCGACGGGCCGGTAGTCCTCTTCCCGGAGCCCGCGGCGGGCCGGTGGTCCCGTCCGGACCGGGACCACCGGCCCTGTCCCGACCCCGGGACGGGGCCGTTTACTGGTCTCGTACCGGGCCCGGGCCGCCCCCTGCCCGGAACCGGCCGTCGGCCCGCCGGAACGGTGAACAGCGCTGGTCCAGCAGGTGTCTGACGGATCGTCAGCCCTGGTTAGGCTGCCCGTCATGGACACCACCAGCACCACCGCCGAGTACGACCGGCTGATCGCGCGACACCATGCCATGCGGCTGCGCCGACAGATCCTCGCCCCGGCGCCGTCCTTCCCCGCCGGTCCGTCCGCGCCGCCCGGCCCGTCCGCGTCCCCCGACGGTGCCGACAGCGCCGGCGACTACGACGGCTACGACGGGGCGGCCGACCAGCGGCTGATCCTCCGCGACCTGGCCCTGGTCACCCCGTTCGACGAGCTCATCGACCACCTCTACGCCTGCATGTTCCGCCGCCGCCCGTTCCTGCGCGCGCTGTTCCCGGAGTCCATGGAGTTCCAGCAGGCCCACCTGGAGCGGATGTTCGAGTATCTGGTCGAGCGGCTGGACCGGCCGGCCGAACTCGCCGACACCCTCACCCGGCTCGGCCGCGACCACCGGAAACTCGGCGTCCGGCCGGTCCACTACGAGGCCTTCGAGGAGGCGCTCCGCGAGGCGATCCGGTTCCGGGCGGGCTCCCGGTGGCACGCCGGGCTGGAAGCGGCCTGGGTGCGGATGCTGCGCTTCGCCGTCCGCTCGATGGTGGCGGGCGCCGAGGCGGCGCTCACCGAACCCCCGTACTGGCACGCCACGGTGGTCGGCCACGAACGCCGCCGCCACGACCTCGCCGTGCTCCGGGTGCGCACCGGCGAGCCCTACCCGTACCGGGCCGGACAGTACGGGACGGTCGAGCACCCGGCGCTGCCGCACACCTGGCGGCAGTACTCGATGGGCTGCGCGCCGCGGGCCGACAACGAGTTGGAGTTCCACGTCCGCCGCACCGGGCCGGGCGGGGTGAGCGCGGCCCTGGTCGGGAGCACCGCCGTCGGCGACCGCCTGCGGCTGGGGCCGCCGCGCGGCACGCTGATGCCGGAGGACGACACCAGGGACCTCCTGCTGGTGGCGGGCGGCACCGGACTCGCCCCGATGAAGGCGATCGTGGAGCGGCTGGTGGAGCACCGCCCGCGCGGACAGCGGGTCCACCTCTTCGTCGGCGCGCGGAACCGGGGCGAGCTCTACGACTGGCCGGCGCTGGCCGAACTCGGCCACCGCAAGCCGTGGTTGGAGCTCGTCCCGGTCACCGAGGACGGTGGGACCCCGATCGCCCCCGGCGGGCGGCTGGCCGAGGCGGTCGGCCGGGCCGCCGACTGGTCCGAGCACCGGGCCTGTGTCAGCGGACCGGCGGGCCTGGTCGACGAGGTGCGCACCCGCCTGGCGGCCGCCGGGCTGCCCGCCGCCCGGATCCACCACGACCCGGTGCTCGGCCGGTTCTGAGCGTCCGAGAACGGACTGCCCGGCCGCCGTCGTCGCCCGGCCGCCGCTAACGGGCCGCCGCTACCGGTAGCAGTACGAGTCCGAGGAGGCGTCCCCGCCCGCCAGGTGCGTCTGGTGCACCCGCAGCCCCCGGAACTCCGCGCCGTGCGGGAAGAACCGGTGGTCCACCGTCATCCCGCCCGTCTCCGGGTCGGCGTCCAGCTTGACGATCCACGGCTCGATGCCGTCGGGGTAGAACTGGTCGTCCCACGCGCCGTAGAGCGAGTTGGTGAGGTAGACCCGCCGCCCGTCCCGGCTGAGCTCGACCATCTGCGGCGCGCCGCTCAGCGGGCGGCCCGGCTCGGCCGGGTGCGGGGTCCTGGCCGTCACCCCGCCGAGCCGCACCGAGGCGGTGAGCACCGGGTGGAACGGGTCCGACACGTCGTACTGGAGCAGCTCCCCGGTGCCCCAGGCCGACACGTACAGCCAGCGGTCGTCCACCGACAGGTTGATGTCGGTCACCAGTGGCGGCACGGCGCCGAAGGGCTGGAGCACCGGCGGCAGGTCCTCGGCCTTCGCCGGTTCGGCGGGTATCTCGATCACCTTGCGCGCGGTGAACGCCTCGCCCTGCCGGTACCAGAGCCAGACCGAGGCCGAGAGGTCCTCCACGTTGGTGACCACCCCGGCGAAGCCCCATTCGGCCTCCGGGTCGTGGGCCGGGCGCAGCTCCAGCACCATCTGGTACTGGTCGCCGAGGTCGATCCGCTGCAGGTGCCGGCCGGTGTCCAACTCCCAGAAGTGCAGCGCGTGCCCGTACTTGCGGCCGAGCAGCAGCTCCGGCACCACGCCGTCCTCGACCATCCACGGGGTGCCCCATTCGCTGGTGACGCCCACGTTGCTGCCCAGGTGCCACCACACGTCGTAGGAGAAGTTCTGCGAGCCGCGCTCCGTCTCCCAGGGGCGCAGCACGTCGAAGGTGGTGTGGTCGAGCAGGGCGACCCCGCCGGGCCCGTCGCCGCCCGAGGCCGCGCCGAGGCAGGACAGGAAGACGCCGTCCGGCCCGCAGTGCAGGGTGTGGGGCCGCGAGTACCCGGCTCTGGCGGCCAGTTCCTCCGCCGCGACCGTCTTCACCAGTCTCGGCCGGACCGGGTCCGGCCGGGTGTCCAGCACGTGCAGCCGGGACGACCGCAGCCCCGGCAGCAGCAGGTAGCGCCGCTCCGGGTTGTCGTGGCAGGCGTGCGCGAGGGCGCTGGAGCAGGCGTTCCAGCCGAAGTGGTGCAGTTCGTCGCCCACGTCGGGCATGTCGGTGAAGTTGAGCACGCGCCCGTAGCTCGGCGACGCCGGGTCGGTGTCGACGGTGATCAGCGCGTCCGGACGCTGCGCCGACCGGTCGAACCCGGCGACGTAGGCGAGCTTCTCGGGGGGAGCGGCGATCGCCTCGGTGGGCGTGCGGTACAGGGAGGGATCGCTGTGTCCGGACGGGCGGTCTTCCTGCGGGCCGTGTTCATGCGGCATGCTGGCTCCTCAACTCGCCTGTTAGGCAAGGTAAGTGACAATGGCCCGGGTAGCCTCGCACGGACTCGCGGGCGCACAGCAGGCGCACGGGGAGCGAGCGGGGGGCCGGAGGCGGCGCGCCCCCGACCCCCCGAACGGACCTTCGATCCGGTCCGAACGAATCTTCGACCCGGTGCACCGCGCCAGCACCGTGCCAGCACCGCGTCAGCACCGCGAAGTGCAGCGCGTCAGTGCACCGCGACGGTGTGCCGCGTCAGTGCACCGCCAGCGGGAAGTACGCGCCCAGCCAGCGGTCGAGCTCGCCGAACACCTGGGTGCGGGCGGTCTCGCCGGACAGCACCAGGTCGTGCATCCCGCCCTTGATCCGGACGATCGTCACATGGCGGCCCAGGTGCGGCCCGGCGGCCGCGATGTCGTCGGCGCGCAGGACGGCGTCCGCGTGGTGCAGCGCGGCGTGCCAGCGGGTGGTGGCGATCGAGGCGGTGGAGGCCATCAGCAGCACCGGCACGTCGATGCCGAGCCCGCGCCGCACCTCGCGGTGGCCGCGCTGGATCGCGGCCAGCCAGCCGGCGAACAGCGGCACGCCCTCGGCCGGCTTGAGCTTCAGGTCGAAGTCCCACTCGCCGCGGAAGTCCCGGTGCAGGCTGTGCACGTAGTGCGGGTTGAGCGCGGACGGCAGGACCCGGGTGGGCGCGATCCGGGCGATCGCCTCCAGGGCCGGGGCGCCGAGGGTGCGTACGGCGGGGGAGGCCGGCATGGTCAGGAACGGGCTGTTGAGGAACAGCCCGTCGACCAGGCCGCGCCCGGCCCGGCGGCCCGCCCACAGCGCGGCGATCAGCCCGCCGGTGGAGTGCCCGTTGACCAGCAGCCGGCGGTGGCCGTCCTGCTCGCGGATGATCCGCACCGCCTCGTCCAGCTCCTCGTCGTAGGCGACGAGGTCGCGGACGAAGTTCGGCGAGTGGTGCGCGCGCAGCGAGCGGCCGTACTTGCGCAGGTCGATCGCGTAGAAGGAGAAGCCGGCGGCCACGTAGTGGTCGGCGAGGTGGGTCTGGAACCAGTAGTCGTTGTAACCGTGGATGTAGAGGACGGCCCGGTCCGAACCGGGAACCAGCCGACGGACCAGGGTCGCCGTGACCTCGCCCTCCTCGTCCGGACGCAGCGGCAGCTCGGCCGCCTCGTAGGGGGCACCCAGGATGTCTTCGCGGAACTCCATGGCCACTCGCACCCAATCTCTGGTCGGACTCCGGTCGGAATCGCGGGACGCCGGGACCTCGGCGCCCGGACCCCCTGACGATACCGGCCGGTAGCCTCGGGCGTGACGGCGACTCGGGCCCGCCGCCTATGCTGCGGACATGCCCGAGATGCCCGACCCGACCGCCCCGACGTCCCAGGATTCCCCGGTCGACGAACGACTGCCCGTGCTGCGCGGGACCGACCTCGGGCGGGCGAAGCTGCTCCCCGACGTCGACCACGACGGCGGCTGGCTGCTGACCCTGGACGACACCCCGCAGTCCTACGTCGACCTCGGCGACCCGACCCACCTGGAGTTCGAGTACACCCGTCGCCTCGGCCACCTCGTCGACGCGCTCGACGGGCCCGAGGGCGGAGCGGTCGACGCCCTCCACCTCGGCGGCGGCGCCCTGACCCTGCCCCGCTACCTCGCCGCCACCCGCCCCGGCTCGCGCCAGCGCGTGGTCGAGGTGGACGGCCCGCTGCTCGACCTCGTCGAACAGCACCTCCCCTGGCAGGGGCCCGGCGTCGACATCACCGCCGAGGTCGGCGACGCCCGCGAGGCCCTCGCCGCCCTGGCCCGGACCGCGCCCGGCAGCCTGGACCTCGTCGTCGCGGACGTCTTCCACGGCTCGCGCACCCCCCGCCACCTCACTTCGGTGGAGTTCCTGCGCCTGGCCGCCGCCGTGCTGCGCCCCGGCGGCCTCTACGCGGCCAACCTCGCCGACGGCGCCCCGCTCGCCTTCGCCCGTGCCCAGACGGCGACGCTGCGCGCGGTCTTCCCGCAGACCTGTCTGATCGCCGAACCGCCCGTGCTGCGCGGACGCCGGTACGGCAACATCCTGCTGGTCGGCTCCGCCGGACCGCTGCCGGTCGCGGACCTCGTCCGACGGCTGGCCGGGGACATCTTCCCGGCCCGGCTGACCGACGGCCCGGACCTCGCGGCCTTCGCCGGCCGCACGGCCCCGGTCACCGACGCCACCGCCACCGACTCCCCGCCCCCGCCGGACGGCGCGTTCAGCGTCGGCTGACCGGCGCGCGGGAGCGGGGCCCGGCGCGCCGGGCCGCCGCACCCCGGGTTCACGCCCCCGGCGGTGTCAGAATCGGCGGGTCGCAGGGCACACCCACCACCCGAGGGAACGAGCGAGAGATGAGCGGCGCGGAGCGTCCGGAACTGACGGCGGTGCCCGAGACGGCACTGTGGACCCTCTGGCAGCGGGCCGTCGAGGCCCGCCGGCCGGACGCGCTGCTGCACGACCCCAAGGCCGTCGAACTCGTCGACCGGATCGACTTCCCGTTCGCGGAACGCTTCGGCACCAGCGGCTTGCAGTCCCGCCTCCAGGCGCTGCGGGTGGGCTGCTTCGACCGCGAGGTGGCGGACTTCCTGGCCCGCGAGCCGCGCGGCACGGTCGTCTGCCTGGGCGAGGGCCTGGAGACCCAGTACTGGCGGGTCGACAACGGCCGGGCGCAGTGGCTCTCGGTCGACCTCCCGGAGGCGGTGGAGCTGCGCGAACGCCTCCTGCCGCCCGGCCCGCGACAGCGCTGCCTGGCCGCCGACGCCACCGACCTCGGCTGGGCCGAGGCGGTGGAGCGCGACCGCGCCGTCCTGATCACCGCCCAGGGCCTGCTGATGTACCTCTCCCCGCCCGACGTCCGCGACCTCGTCGCCGCCTGCGCCGAGCGCTTCCCCGGCGGCTCGTTGGTGCTCGACGCCGTCCCGCGCTGGTTCGCCCGCCTCACCCGGTCGGGCAGGATGCGCACCCCCGGTTACCAGGCACCCCCGATGCCCTGGGCGATGGACGCCCGCGAACGCGACAAGCTGCGCACCGCGAGCCCGCGGATCACCGCCGTCCGCGACGTCCGCCCCACCGCCGACCGCGGCCCCCTGGCCGCCCTGCTGCCCCTGACCCTCACCGCCCCGGTCCTCTCCGGCCACCGCCCCACGGTCACCGTCCTGGACTTCGCCGCCCGGACCTGACCGGCCCGGGCCGCCGGGACCTGACCGGCCCGGGTCGCCGGGAACTGCCGCGATCGGCGAGCGCGTCACGCGTGGTCGGAGCGTCGCCCGTCCTCGTGGCTGCCGGCCGCTCCGGCGCGCGCCCCCGCGCGCCCCGACGGAGACCGGGTCCCGCGGACGGCCCGGGGCGTGGAACCGCCGGGCCGTCCCGCACGTCGTACGCAGGGGTGATCGGCCGAGGGGACGGGCCGCCCGGCACGTTAGGCTGCCCTCTCGGGGAGCGGCCTGGTGCCGCCATTCGGACGACTGTCGAGACCGGCGCGAGCCTCGGGGACCTGAACGGGACCCGGGCGGGCCTGCCGCGGGTCTCGTCCTGCCACGGAGGTACTGGCCTTGCTGCACATCGACGCCTGGATCGAAGGCGTACCACCGGGCGCGGTGTACGCCCTCGTTGCGCTGATCATCGGACTGGAGTCGCTGGGCATCCCGCTCCCCGGGGAGATCGCCCTGGTCTCCGCCTCCCTGCTGGCCTCGCGCGGCGTGGTCAGCCCGGTCTGGGTGGCGGTCTGCGCGATCGCCGGCGCGATCATCGGCGACTCGATCGGCTACTCGATCGGCCGCAAGGGCGGCAAGCCGCTGTTCGAGAAGCTCGGCCGAAAGTTCCCCAAGCACTTCGGCCCCGCCCACCTGGCCAGCGCCGAGCGCTCCTTCCAGAAGTGGGGCATGTGGGCGGTCTTCTTCGGCCGCTTCATCGCCCTGCTGCGCATCTTCGCCGGCCCGCTGGCGGGCGCCCTGAAGATGCCCTACTGGAAGTTCCTGATCGCCAACGTCCTCGGCGGCGTGGTCTGGGCCGGTGGCACGACGTGGCTGGTCTACCAGGTCGGCAAGGTCGCCGAGCAGTGGCTGTCGAAGTTCTCCTGGATCGGCCTGCTGCTCGCCGTCGCCATCGGCGCGTTCTCGGCCTGGTTCATGAAGCGCCGCGCCGCGAAGGCCGCGCACGCCCTGGAGGCCGAGGACGCGGCCAAGGCCGCGGACCCGGCCCCGCCCGTCGCCGCGCCCGCCGCCGACTGACGGCCCCGGGACCGCCCGGAACCGACCCGCGCGAGCCGCTGCCCGGAGCACCCGCTCCGGGCAGCGGTGTCCGCGGCGGCACCGGTGGCACCGGACCGCACGACCGCAGGACTGCCTCACGGCACGACCGACACCCGAACAGCAGGCGAAGAGAGAAGTAGGAGCACCATGCGGATCGGACTCCTGGGCACCGGCACCTGGGCGGAGCGGGTGCACGCGCCCGTCCTCGCGGAGCACCCCGGCGTCGAGTTCGCGGGCGTCTGGGGCCGTCGCCCCGAGGCGGCCGCCGCGCTCGGCGAGAAGTACGGCGTCCCCGGCCACGGCGACCTCGACCGGCTGCTCGCCGAGGTCGACGCCGTCTCGATCGCCCTGCCGCCGACCGTGCAGGCGGACCTCGCGGTGCGCGCCGCCGAGGCCGGCTGCCACCTGCTGCTGGACAAGCCCGTCGCGTTCACCGTCCCCGACGCCCGCCGGGTGGTCGAGGCGGCGGAGGCGCACCGGGTGGCCTCCGTGGTGTTCTTCACCGTCCGCTTCGGCGGCGAGCAGCTGCCGTGGATCGAGGAGCAGGCCGCCGTCGGCGGCTGGTTCACCGGCCGCTCGGACTGGCTCGGCTCCGTCTTCGCCCCCGGCTCCACCAGCCCGTACGCGGACTCGCAGTGGCGCAAGGACAAGGGCGCGCTGTGGGACGTCGGCCCGCACGCGCTCTCCGTGCTGCTGCCCGTGCTCGGCGACGCGACCGCCGTCACCGCGGTGCCCGGCCCGCTGGACACCGTGCACCTGGTGCTGCGCCACGTCGGCGGCGCCTCCAGCACCCTCGCGCTGAGCCTGACCGCGCCGGTCGCCGGCGGCGGCACCGGGATGGAGCTGCGCGGCGAGTCCGGCACCGTCCGGCTCCCGGAGCGCGGGGAGGGTCCGCACGCGGCGTTCCACCGCGCCCTGGACGCCCTGGCGACCGCCGCCCGCACCGGCGAGGAGCACCCCTGTTCGGCCGCGTTCGGCCTGCGCACCGTGGAGATCCTCGCCGCCGCGGAGCGTTCGCTCGCGGCGGGCACCACCGTCGAGATCTGAGCCGGGGGCCGAGGCGCCGACGGCGCCTCGGCCGCTCAGCCGCCCAGCAGCAGGTCCGCGAACGCGCGCACCCGCTCCGCCGGGATGCCCTCGCGCTGCTCCACCGCCGGCGGGTGGTCCGTCGCAGAGCATAAACGACCAGGTCGGGGCGGTTGTCGCTGCCCTGTGCGAGGGTGGAGGGGTGATCCTGGAGGACCTCGTCCGGCTGCGCCGGGCCCGTGACGCGATGGACCGCGACTACGCGCTGCCGTTGGACGTGCCGGCGCTGGCGCGGGTGGCGCTGATGTCGCCGGGCCACTTCTCGCGCAGCTTCCGGGCCGCCTTCGGGGAGACGCCGTACAGCTACCTCATGACCCGGCGGATCGAGCGCGCCAAGGCGCTGCTGCGGCGCGGCGACCTCTCGGTGACGGAGGTGTGCTTCGCGGTGGGCTGCACCTCGCTGGGGTCGTTCAGTTCGCGTTTCACCGAATTGGTGGGGGAGAGCCCCAGCGCCTACCGGGCCCGGGGCCACGAGGACGGCGCCGCGATCCCGGCCTGCTACGCGAAGCTCTACACCAGACCGGTCAGGAACGGAGAAGCGCATCGTCCGCCCCACCCGTAGCGTGAGGCGCATGGACATCAAGCTTTCACAGTGCTTCATCGCCGTCGACGACCACGACAAGGCGCTCGCCTTCTACCGCGACGTCCTCGGCCTGGAGGTGCGCAACGACGTCGGGTTCGAGAACATGCGCTGGGTGACGGTCGGCGCGCCCTCGCAGCCCGACGTGGACATCGTGCTCGAACCGCCGCTGGCGGACCCGAACGCCTCGGCCGCCGACCGCCAGGCCATGGCGGAACTGCTGGCCAAGGGGCTGCTGCGGGCGGTCATCTTCGCCACCGAGGACTGCGACGCGGTCTTCGAGCGGATCCGCGCGGCGGGCGGCGAGGTGCTCCAGGAGCCGATCGACCAGCCGTACGGGGTGCGGGACTGCGCCTTCCGCGACCCGGCCGGCAACATGCTGCGGTTCACCCAGCGCAAGCCGAAGTAGGGCGCGCCTCCGGGCCCCCGCGCCTCCGGGCCCCCGAGCTTCCGGGCCCCTGCGCCTCCGCGTCCCCGTTCGGCCGTCCGGGCGGCTCGCGCGTGCGTCAGCCCGCGTGGCCGCCCGGCGGTCGTCGGTCGGCCGGTCGGGCCGGCGGGATGACCGGGGCCCGGAAGTCGCGCGGGCCGCTCCACAGCGCCGGGACGGCGTCGCTGCGGCGGGCCAGCTCGTAGGCCAGCGGCTCGTAGTTCACCCGCCACCCCTGGAAGTGCGGCCAGGCCTCGTGGGCGGGCCGTTCGTGCGGGAACCCGGCGGCGGCGATCAGGGCGACGGCCGCGTCGAACTCGGTGTAGCTGAGGCGGATCGGGGTGTCCGGGGCCGGGTCGGGGTCGAAGTCGACCCGCATCGAGCGCCCGATGTCGCGCAGCGCGGTGAACCCGGCCCGGAGCACCAGCCGGGCCTCCGGCGGGGCGGTGCGCGGGCAGATCGCCAGGTGGACGGCGGCGGCGTCCATGACGGCGATGAGTCCGACCACCCAGCTGCGGTTGGGCTGCGGGGAGCGGAAGGAGATCAGCACCGGGTAGTTGGAGTGGCTCTCGCCGAGGTCGGCGGCGAGGCGCTCCCAGTCCCGGTAGAGCTGGGGGAGGGCGGTCTCGGTGTCGACCAGGGACTGCCGGGCGAGCAGTTCCGGGCCCCAGGCGGGCTCGCCGGCCCGGGACTGGAGCAGGGTCACCTCCAGTTCGCGCCGGCCGTAGGCGGAGTAGAGGGTGGGCAGGTAGGCGATCTGCAGGGCGATCACCAGGGGGCCGCTGGCGGCGGCGACGAAGTCGATCACGGAGAGGTGGAGCCGGTCGCCGCTGGCGAAGCCGAGGGTGAAGAGGCTGGAGCCGGCCTCGCGGAAGGACACCGACCAGTCGAGTCCCGAGGTGCCGTGCAGTATCAGCGTGTAGGAGATCAGCATCCCGCCGAGCCAGACGGCGAGCATGCCGGTCAGCATCAGCGGGGCCAGCCAGGTCTGGGCCCGGTCCTGCGCGCGGTAGGTGCCGAACGGCGCGGCGGCGAGCCGCAGCACGGTGCGCAGGGCCCGCCAGAGCCCGTGCACCAGGGAGCTGTACAGGCCGCGCGGGACGACGAGCGTGCGCAGGATGCTGCCGATGGTGAGCAGCAGGAGCAGCGCGCCGACGACGGTGTGGATCAACCTCATGGCGCTCATTGTGACGTCCCGTCGGGATTGACACGGCACCGCCGTCGGCCCAATGCTGAGCAAGCGCTTAGTCAGGGCTTGGTCGGCGCTTGGCCGACGCTTGGTCAGTGCTTGGTCGTCGACGACGCGGTCGGCGGACGAAGGGAGAGTGCCCGTGCCGGAGAGCAAGTCGGACAGCACACCGGACAGCACACCGGAGAGCACGCCGGACAGTCGGTCGGACAGCATGCCGGAGCCCGGTTCGGGGCCCGGTTCGGAGCCCGGTTCGGAGCCTGGTTCGGAGCCCGGTTCGGAGCCCCCGCAGGGGCTGGACCTGGAGCGATTGCGCGCCCACCTGGAGCGCGCCCTGCCCGGGACGGTGGCCGGTCCGCTGCGGGCGCGGCTGATCGAGGGCGGCCGCTCCAACCTCAGCTACCGGCTCACCGACGGCGCCCACGACTGGGTGCTGCGCCGGCCGCCGCTCGGGCACGTGCTCGCCACCGCGCACGACATGGGCCGCGAGTACCGGGTGATGACGGCGCTGCGCGGCACCGGGGTGCCGGTGCCGGAGACGGTCCACCTGGATCCGGGCACCGAGGTGCTCGGCGCGCCCTGGTACCTGATGGCCTTCGTGCCCGGGGTCGTGCACCGGGACGCCGAGGTCTTCGGCGCGCTCGGCGAGGGCCGGGTGCGGGCGGTCGGCGAGGCCCTGGTGGACACCCTCGCGACCCTGCACCGGATCGACCCGGCGGCGGTCGGGCTCGCCGGGTTCGGCCGCCCCGAGGGCTATCTCGAACGCCAACTGCGGCGCTGGTCGACCCAGTTGGAGGCCTCCCGGAGCCGCGAGCTGCCCGGCGTCGACCGGCTGCACGAGCTGCTCACCGCTCGGCGGCCGGCCTCCCCGGCCCCGGCCCTGGTGCACGGGGACTACCGGCTCGACAACGTCCTGCTCCAGGAGCGCGACGGACGGGACGTCATCGGCGCCGTCCTGGACTGGGAGATGTCCACCCTCGGCGACCCGCTCACCGACGTCGGGCTGCTGGTGATGTACACCGAACTGGCCGGTGTCGGCGGCGGGCTCGTCCCGGCCGCCGCCACCGCGCCCGGCTTCCCTCGCAGCGCCGAACTGGTCGACCGCTACGCGCGGTCCACCGGACGGGACGCCGCCGAGCTGGACTGGTACGTGGCCTTCGCCGCCTACAAGCTCGCCGTCGTCGCCGAGGGCATCCACTACCGGTTCCGCCAGGGCCGCACCCTCGGCGCCGGTTTCGAACGGGCGGGCACGGCGGCGCCCGTCCTGATCGAGCACGGCCTCACCACGCTGAAGGGACACTGACCGATGGACTTCTCCTACGACCGCCGCACCCTCGAACTCCGCGAACGGCTGGAGGAGTTCATGGACCGGCACGTGTACCCGGCCGAACCGGTGCTGGCCGCCCAGCTCGCCGACCCGGCCCGGCCGCGCTGGGAGATCCCGCCGGTGGTCGCCGACCTGCGGGTGGAGGCGCGCAAGCAGGGCCTGTGGAACCTCTTCCTGCCCGGCGAGCACGGCGCCGGACTCACCAACCTCCAGTACGCGCCGCTCGCCGAGATCACCGGCCGCAGCCCGCACCTCGCCCCGCCCGCCCTCAACTGCGCCGCCCCCGACACCGGGAACATGGAGCTGCTGGCCGGGTTCGGCACCGCCGAGCAGCGCGAACGCTGGCTGGAACCGCTGCTGGACGCCCGGATCCGCTCCGCCTTCGCGATGACCGAACCCGAGGTCGCCTCCTCCGACGCCGCCAACATCGCCACCCGGATCGTGCGCGACGGCGACGAGTACGTGGTCGACGGCCGCAAGTGGTACATCAGCGGCGCGATGAACCCGGACTGCCACCTCCTGATCGTGATGGGCAAGACCGACCCCGCCGCCGAGCCGCACCGGCAGCAGAGCATGGTCCTGGTGCCGCGGGACGCCCCCGGCGTCACCGTGCGGCGGGGCATGACCGTCTTCGGCTACGACGACGCCGACCACGGCGGCCACGCCGAGATCGCCTTCGAGGGCGTCCGGGTCCCGGCCGGGAACCTGCTCGGCGAGGAGGGCGCCGGCTTCGCCATCGCCCAGGCCAGGCTCGGCCCCGGCCGGATCCACCACTGCATGCGCGCCATCGGCATCGCGGAGCGGGCGCTCGAACTGACCTGCCGCCGCGTCCTGGACCGCACCGCCTTCGGCGGACCGCTCGCCGACCAGGGCGTCGTCCAGGACTGGATCGCCGAATCCCGGGTCAGGATCGAGCAGTTGAGGCTGCTGGTACTCAAGACCGCCTGGCTGATGGACACCGTCGGCAACCGCGGCGCGCACACCGAGATCCAGGCCATCAAGATCGCCACGCCGCGTACCGTCGAATGGATCCTGGACAAGGCCGTGCAGGCCCACGGCGCGGCCGGCGTCAGTCAGGACACCCCGCTCGCCGCCCTCTGGGCCTTCAACCGGACGATCCGGATCGCCGACGGGCCGGACGAGGTGCACAAGCGCTCGCTCGCCCGGCGCGAGCTGCGCCGCCACCGCTGACGCCCCGCCGCTCCCCCTGACGCCCTGCCGCCACCGCCGATGCCCCGCCGCTACCGCTGACGCCCCGCCGTCGTCTCTCCGGTACGCCCGCCCGGGTCACGACCGGGTAGTACCCGGGTATGACCCGGCGGGTTGGCTCCGCGGTATGACGTCCACGCACCGTTCCGGACCGTACTGTCGCCGTACGGCCGGCCGACGGACGGTGGGCCGCACGTCACGGGGAGTTGGGGAGCATGCGCGAGCGGGTGCAGGGGCGGGCCGGTACGGTGCGTGGACGGGGTCTGCGGACGGGCGTCGCCGTCGCTCTGGCGGCCAGCGCGGTCCTGGGCGGCGTCGGGGCGGCCGCGGTCCCCGCCGAGGCCGCCCCGGCGGTCGCCGAACGTCTGGCCAGGGCCGGACTGCCGCAGCCCACCGGCCCGTACGCGATCGGCACCACCGCGCTGCGCCTGGTCGACCACGGCCGCGAGGACCCCTGGCAGCCGGGGCGGGACCGCGAGCTGATGATCAGCCTCTGGTACCCGGCCACCCGCCCCGTCCAGGCCGACGGCCGGGCCCGCTACATGGAGCCGCGCGCCGCCGGTCACTTCGGCGGCCCGGACGGCGCCGGCGTCTTCAACTACCGGACGGATCCGGGCCGCACCGACTGGTCCGGGGTCCGCACCCACGCCGGACAGGACGCCCCGGCGCTGCCCGCCGCCCGGCCGCGCCCGGTGGTGCTCTACTCGGCCGGACTCGGCGACCCCCGCACCTGGGGCACCGCGCTGGTCGAGGACCTCGTCTCGCGCGGCTACGTCGTGGTCACCGTCGACCACCCCTCCGACGCCTCCGAGGTGGCCTTCCCCGACGGCCGGCTGACCACCTCCGTCCTGCCCGCACTGGCCGGCCAACCCGGCCTGGACATCGGCGCGTTGCTCCGCAAGGTGATGGCGACCAGGGTCGCCGACACCCGCTTCGTGCTGGACGAGCTGGCCGCGCTGCGCACCGACCGCCGGCTGCCGCCCGCGCTGGCGGGATCGCTGGACCTCGACCGGATCGGCATGGTCGGCCACTCCGCCGGCGGCTTCACGGCCGCCCAGACCATGCACGACGATCCCCGGATCAAGGCGGGCGTCAACCTGGACGGCCAACTGCACTTCCCCGGTCCGGACGGCACCGGGGTGCACCTGAGCAGCGTCGCCGAGGACGGCCTGGACCGCCCGTTCCTGCTGATGGGCACCGAGAGCGAGGACTCCGGCGGCTACCCGGGCCAGCCCGGCTGGGCCGCGTTCTGGCAGCACACCCGGGGCTGGAAGGCCGACGTCACCCTGCTCGGCTCCCGGCACGGCTCCTACACCGACGCGCAGTCGCTGCTGCCGCAACTCGCCCGGCAGGGGGCCGTACCGGCGGACGCCGTCCGCGCGGACATCGGCGACGTCCGGCCGGAGCGGGCGGTGCTCGCCACCCGGGCCTATGTCGGCTCGTTCCTCGACCGCTGGCTGCGCGGCCACGACGACCGCCTGCTGGACGGGCCCTCGGCGCTTTTCCCGGAGATGCGGTTCGAGCGCTGACGCGGCGTCACATCCTGCTTGTGGTGCGGTCGTCGGGGTCAGCGGATCTCCGACCCCGGATTGGCGTCGTCCCAGCTCTGCCGCGAGTCGACGATCGCGTCGTGGTGGTCGTAGGACCAGTCCGCCATCGCGCGCACCAGATGGGTCAGGCTGTGTCCGAGCGGCGTCAGCTCGTAGTCCACCTGGGGCGGGATCGTCGGGTGGACGGTGCGCGAGACCAGGCCGTCGCGCTCCAGCCGGCGGACCGTCAGGGTCAGCATGCGCTGGGAGATCCCCGGCACGCCGCGCTGGAGCTCGCGGAACCGCCGTACCCCCTTGGCGAGTTCGACCACCACCAGGACGGTCCAGCGGTCGCCGAGGCGGTTCAGCAGATCGCGGATGCCGCAGTCCTCCCCGTCCTCGCACCAGAGCACCGGACGCGCTCCGGCGGCCGGGGTGGTTACCTCGGTGTGCCCCACTGACATCGAAGTGCCTCCTTACGTCGAACGCCCAGGCTATCGAGGATGGAGACCGGGCCGCCGACCAGGGCGGACGGAACCCCAGGAGGAACGATGCTTCTCGTCACCGGTGTCAACGGCGGACTCGGCTCGCTGGTGCTGGAGCGCCTCGCCGGACGGCCCGGTGGGCCGGAGGGCGTGGTCGCGGGCAGCCGGACGCCGGAGCGCGCGTCGACGACCGGCGTGCCGGTGCGGACGGTGGACTTCGACCGCCCGGAGACACTGGCCGAGGCCTTCACCGGAGTGCGCACCCTGCTGCTCGTCTCGGCCGGCTACGGCGAGGACGACGTGGTGATCGCCCGCCACCGGGCGGCGATCGAGGCGGCCGAGCGGGCCGGGGTGGAGCACGTCGTCTACACCAGCCTCTCCGGCGACGGCGACCACCTCGCCTACGCGCTCGCCCACCGCTGGACCGAACGGCGGCTGCGCGAGTCCGCCACCCTGCGCTGGACGATCCTGCGCAACGGCCTCTACGCGGAGCTGCTGGCCTTCCTGGCCCGGCCCGACGCGGACGGCGTGATCACCGCCCCGCTCGCCGACGGACGGCTGGCGGCGGTCGCCCGCGAGGACCTCGCCGAGATCGCGGCGAAGGTCGCGTCGGCCCCGGCCGAGCACGCGGGCCGGGTCTACGAGCTGGTCGGCGAGGAGGCGGTGGGCGCCGCCGACGTCGCCGCGGCGCTCACCCGGGCCACCGGCAGGCCGGTCGAGTACCGCCCCGGCACCCTCGCCCAGGCGCGGGCGGCGATCGCCGCCTCGGGCGCGGAGTCCTTCCAGGTGCCCATGGTGGCGGGCACCCTCTCGTCGATCGCCCACGGCTTCCTCGCCGGCCCGGGCAAGCCCGGCGACCTCGCCGCCCTGCTCGGCCGCGCCCCGCGCCCGGCCCTGGAGGTGATCGCCGCAGGCACCGACGCCTCGTGGTGACGGCCCGGGAGCGTCAGTCGCGGCCCCGCCACCGGCCTCCCGGTGGTGGTCCCGTCGGAGTCCCGCCGCCCGGGCGGGCGGCGGGACATCGTCACGGCACTTGTCGAGGCTTTGCGGCGGTCAGGCGCGGCTGATGTCGAACTCCAGCGGCCTGTCCGCGTCGGAGACCCGGAGCTGGCCGGTGATCCTGGTGACCCGGGTCCCCGTTGCGCAGGCGATGTCGGTGCTGTTGCCGGTGCCGCCGAACATCGCGAAGTAGATGATTCCTCGGCCGAGGCTGTTGACGCCCAGCGTGAAGTTGGCGATCGCGTAGGTGTCATTGGTGCCGGTGACGAGTTCCGTCTTCACCAGCGCGCTCTTGTGGGCCTGGGGCGTGATGCTGAACGGTCGGCTCGTGGCGCCGTCCGTGGCGGTACCGGTGAAGGCGGTGTCGGCCTTCTCAAGGCCCGTGTAGTCGCTGATGGCGCCGCCGCAGGTGTCGGTGGTCGCGGCCGCGGACGGGGTCGCGGTGGAGACCAGGGTGCCCGTACAAGCAGCGGCACAGACCAGGGCGGTGACCGAGGCCTTGGTGAAACGGTTCATCGAAACTCCTTGGTGTGGCGGAGGATCCGATCACCCTCCGCACACGAATCATCACGTTGCTCCCAGGGGTGGTGCTCGTCGGCGGCGTCCGGTCATACGAATCGGGTCATCACATGGGGTCGTTCTGATCGCCGCCGGCACCGACGCGGCGTGGTGACGGCCCGGGACCGCCGGCCGCGGCCCCGCCCGTTCACGGCAGCACCACCAGTCGCCCGGTGGTGGTCCCGTCGGCGACCCGCTGGACGGCGTCGGGGACGGCCTCGAACGGGAGCCGTTCGGTCACCAGTGGGCGGACCGTGCCCTTGGCGGCGAGTGCGCACAGCTCCCGGTGCACGGCGCGCACGGCCTCCGGGTCGCGGGTCTGGTAGAGGCCCCAGTGCACGCCGAGGATCGCGTAGTTCTTCACCAGGGCGTGGTTGAGCGCGGGCGCCGGGATCTCGCCGCCGGCGAAGCCGACCACGACGATCCGGCCCTCGAAGGCGACGCAGCGGGTGGAGCCGGTGAAGGCCGCGCCGCCGACCGGGTCGAAGACCACGTCGGCGCCCCGGCCTCCGGTGGCGGTCCGGACGGCGGCGACGAAGTCCTCGGTGGTGCGGTCGACCACCAGGTCGGCGCCCAGCGCGCGGGCGGTGGCCGCCTTGGCCGCGCCGCCGACCACGGCGATCACCCGGGCGCCGGCCGCCCGGCCGAGCTGGACGGCGGCGCTGCCGACCCCGCCGGCCGCCGCGTGCACCAGCAGCGTCTCCCCGGGGCGCAGCGCGGCGCGCCGGTGCAGGGCGAACCAGGCGGTCTGGTGGCCGATGTGCAGGGCGGCCGCCTCGGCGTCGTCCAGGCAGTCGGGGGCGCGGAAGGTCGCGGCCGCGTCCAGCAGGGCGTACTCGGCGAAGGCGCCGTGGGGGAGGACGGGGGTGCCGATCACCCGGTCACCGGGCCGCCACGGCTCCGCCGGGAGGTCCCTCGGCTCGTCCGGGAGGTCTCCCGGCTCCGCCGGGGCGGGCCCGCGCTCCACCACCTCGCCGCACAGCTCCACCCCGGGGGTGAACGGCAGCGGCGGCCGCACCTGGTACTGGCCCCGGACCAGCAGCGCGTCCGGGAAGTTGACGGCCGCCGCCCGGACCCGGACCAGCAGCTGTCCCGGGCCCGGCGCCGGCCGGGGCGCGTCGCCGACCGGCCGCAGCGCCGCGCGCGGCTCGCCCGGCTCCGGCACCTGCCAGGCCCTCACAGCGCCCCCTCCTGCTCCAGCTGCCGCTGGAGGCGGTTCATCCCGGCCAGCCAGCGGTCCGGTTCCCCGGCACGGACGGTGTAGAAGTCGGCGACCTCGGCGTGCGGCAGGACCAGGAAGCGGTCCGCCGCCAGGGCGTCCAGCAGGGCCGCCGCGACCTCGGCCGGCTCCAGCGCGGTGGGTGCGAGCAGCGCCTCGCCGACCGCGCCGGTGCTCGCCAGCATCGCGGTGCGCACGCCCTGCGGGCAGAGCGCGTGCACCCGCAGCCCGCGGTGCCGGTAGGTGGCGGCGAGCCACTCGGCGAAGGCGAGCGCGCCGTGCTTGGTGACGGCGTAGGGGGCCGAGCCGAGCATGGTGAGCAGCCCGGCCGCCGAGACGGTGGCGACGAACCGGCCGCTGCCGCGTTCCAGCCAGTGGGGGAGGAGCAGTTCGGCGGCCCGGACGTGGGCCAGGACGTTGACCTCCCAGGCGGCGCTCCAGGCCTCGGGCGCGGCGTACGCGCCGCCGACCGGTGCGACGCCCGCGTTGGCGCACCAGATGTCGAGTTCGGCGCCGTGCCGGGCGAGCGCTCCCCGGGCGGAGTGGACCAGGGCGGAGAGTCCCTCGGCGGAGGCGGCGTCGCCGGGGACGGCGGAGCCGCCGCAGTCGGCGGCGACCGCGCGGGCCGCGGCGCCGTCCAGGTCGTTCACCACCACCTGGGCGCCCGCGGCGGCGAAGGCGCGGGCGACTGCGGCGCCGATGCCGCGGCCGGCGCCGGTGACGACGACGCCCTGGCCGGCGAACGGCGGGGCGGTCGTGGGGTCGGTGGGGGTTTCGGCAGAGGTCTCGGCGGGGCTCGCGGCGGGGTTGGCGGCCGGGGTGTTGGCCGCGGTGGTGGCGGGGGTGTTGGCCGGGGTGCTCACAGCCCGCCGCCGAGGGTGATGCCGCCGTCCACCACCACGGTCTGGCCGGTGATCCAGGCCGCGTCGGGGGAGAGCAGGAAGGCGACCGCGCCCGCGACGTCCTCGGGCATCCCGAGCCGGCCGAGCGGGTAGGCGGCGGCGACCTGCTCCTCGCGGCCCTCGTACAGGGGCTCGGCGAACCTGGTCTTGACGACGGCGGGGGCGACCGCGTTGACCCGGATGCCCTCGGGGCCCAGTTCGGCGGCGAGTTCGGTGGTGAGCCGGATCAGCGCGGCCTTGGACACCCCGTACATGCCGATCCCGAGCGAGGAGCGGAGGCCGGCCACCGAGGCGACGTTGACCACCGAGCCGCCGTGCTCGCCCATCCAGGCGGCGTGCGCCCGGCGGGTCCAGGCGAGCGGGGCGAGCACGTTGACGGCGAGGATCTTGGCGGCGGCGGCCTCGTCGACGGTCAGCACCGGGCCGTACACCGGGTTGATGCCGGTGTTGTTGACCAGGTGGTCGAGTCGCCCGAAGGCCTCCAGGGTGCGGGCGACGGCCTCCTCCTGGTGGGCCGGGTCGTCGGCGCGGCCGGCGACGCCGATGGCGACCTCGGGTCCGCCGAGGTCCTGGACGGCCTCGGCGAGCGGCTCCGGGGTGCGCGCGGTCAGGCACACTCTGGCCCCCCGGGCGACCAGCTCGCGCGCGATGCCGAGGCCGATGCCCCGGCTCGATCCGGTGACGACGGCCACCCGGCCCTTGAAGGAGTGCACCACGGGGATCCCTTCGGCGTGGACGGCGGCCGTGCGACCGGCTCGGCGGCCCGGCTGCCGGTGGAGCTGCTGTTGACTGGTGGAGCGGCTGCTGACTAAGCGCTTGCTCAGCATGCTGTCGGTGCGACACCCTGTCAACAGCCCCTGGGGTCGCGTCCGGGCGGGTGTTCCGGGTGCGTCTCCCGCCCTCCGCCGGCCCGGCCCCGGGGCGAATGCCCGTACGACCGCCCGGACGACCGATCTGCGAGGATGGCGCCATGACCAGCACGCCCATCGCCGAGCTGTGGCCCACCCTGCCCGGCGGCGCCGACACCCGCCCGGAGGCGGCGTACCGGCTGCTCCGGGCCGCCGTCGAGTCCTTCGCCGAGCGCGGCTTCCACGCCACCACCACCCGGGACATCGCCACCGGCGCCGGGATGAGCCCGGCCGCGCTCTACATCCACTACCCCTCCAAGGCGGCCCTGCTGGCCGAGATCAGCCGGGCCGGTCACGCCGCGGCGCTCGCCCTGGTCCGCGCGGCGGTGGCCGGCGAGGGCGACCCGGTGGACCGGATGCGGCGCCTGGTCGAGGACTTCACCGCCTGGCACGCCCGGGCGCGGACGGTCGGCCGGGTGGTCAACTACGAGCTGCACGCGCTCCCGGAGGACGACTACGCGGCGGTCGCGGCGCTGCGGCTGGACATCGAGCGCGAGGTCACCGCGCTGATCGAGGCGGGGCGCGCGGACGGGCTGTTCGAGGTCGCCGAGGTGCGCACCGCCGCGCGCGCGGTCACCTCGCTCGGGATCGACGTGTCCCGCTGGTACACCGACCGCAGCAGTGAGACCCCGGAGGAACTCGGCCGCCGTTACGGTGAGTTGGTGCTCCGGATGCTGGGTGCCGGGCGCTGACGGACCGGTCTCCGGCATCGAACTCGGCGCCGGTCAGCCGTCCTTGACGGCGGTGTGCACCATCCACGCGACGTGGTGGCGCAGTTCGTACATCTCCACCGTGGACCGCAGCCCCAGCCAGTGCTCGGTCGCGCCGAGGCGCCGCAGCACGGCGTAGGGCAGCCGGAAGTACCCGTACAGCGCCTCGGTGGTCGGCAGGTAGTAGGGCGTGGCGTCGAGCTCCTCCTCCAGCCGGAAGCCCGCGCCCGTGACCAGTCTGCCGAGGGTGCGGGTGGTGTAGCGGCGGGCGCCGGGCAGCACCATGGCGTCCAAGTACGGGTCGAGCAGCGCCTGCTGGGCTCCGGGCATCTCCGTGCGAGGGACGGCGGCCGGCCCGAGCAGGACCAGTCGTCCGCCGGGCCGCAGCAGCCGGTGGAACTCCGCGAGGGCGCGCGCCGGGTCGTGGGCGTGGCAGAGCGTCTCCATCGAGTAGGCGCCGTCGAAGGAGCCGGCGGGCAGGTCCAGTTCGTGGAAGTCGCCCCAGCTGAAGGAGGTGCGGCCCTCCAGCGCGGCCCGGGCGCTCAGTCGGCGGGCCTCGCGGACGTGGAAGTCCATCAGGTCGACGCCGGTGACCCGCAGGCCGAAGCGGGCGGCCAGTTGGCGGGCGACGACGCCCGAGCCGCAGCCGGCGTCCAGGACCCGGGAACCGGGCGCCAGGGCGAGTTTGCGCCCGAGCACCCCCTCCAGCTGCCGCTGCGCGCGCCAGCAGCGCCATTTGGACTGGCCGGGCTCGGTCCAGCCCCAGTGCCGGGCCCGTCGGCAGACGAGGGTGTAGAACAGCCGGTGCCCGGGGGTGCCGTAGACCCGGCGCAGGCCGTCCAGGTCGAGCCCGTCGCCGGTCTGTCCGTCGCCGGCCTGTCCGTCGACCTCACCGATCATCGCACCCGGCCCTTCGCTGGTACGCGCCCTCGCCGTCCCGGCCACGCTACCGAGCACGCGGCGCGGGCGCCGGTCCGGTGCGGCCGGACGGGCGGCGGTGGGCGGGGCGTGGTGGGGCAGGGCTCGGGCGGCGGGAGGGCGTGCCGGGGCAGGGCTCAGGCGGGGTCGGGGTTCGGGCAGGGCTCAGGCGGGGTCGGCCGCCCGGGTCGCGGCGAGCAGGGCGTCGAGCAGGCCGGGGAAGCGCGCGTCGAGGTCGGTCCGCCGCAGCGAGACGAAGCGGTTGCGGCCGGCGACCCGGGTGGAGGTGACGCCGGCCTCGCGCAGCACCCGCATGTGGTGCGACACGGTCGACTTGTGCAGGTGGTCCAGGCCGAGGTGGCGCGGGTCGCAGGAGTGCTCGGCGCCGTCGGCGTAGCTGGTCAGCAGGCGCATCCGGACCGGGTCGCCGAGCGCGTGCAGCACGGTGACCAGGTCGATCTCGGTGGTGGCGGGCTGGGGCAGCCGCTCGTCGTCGGTCATGGCCGGCGGCCTCCTCGGGGCTGGGGCGGCGCTGGCGCGACGCGAACGGGACGGTTTGACAATCATCCACCAATCCGTACTGTTTGGCGAGCATCAAACTGTTGCCTGTTCGTCCAACAATCAGGCCCGATGACGTCCGCTCCTGGGGGAACCACGTGCCCGTCCGCCTGCTCCTGCTCGCCCTCGGCACCTTCGCCGTCGGCACCGACACCATGGTCATGGCCGGAATCCTCGGCCCGATCGCCGAGGACCTCGGCGTCACGGTCGCCGCCGCCGGCCAGCTGGTCACCGTCTTCGCCCTCGGCTACGCGCTGCTCGCCCCACCCCTCGCCGCGCTCACCGCGCGCTGGCCGCGCCGCCGGCTGCTGCTCACCGCGCTCGCCGTGTTCGCCGCCACCAACGCGCTCAGCGCGCTCGCCCCCTCCTACGGGACCCTGCTCGCCACCCGGGTCCTGGCCGCCGCGGGCGCCGCGCTCTACACCCCGACCGCCAACGCGGTGGCCACCACCCTGGTCGCCCCCGAGCGGCGCGGCCGGGCGCTGGCCACCGTGCTCGGCGGCATGACGGTCGCCACCGCGCTCGGCGTCCCGCTCGGCACCTGGATCGGGCGCACCGACTGGCGCCTCACGATGTGGCTGGTCACCGCCCTCGGCGCGGCCGCCCTGGCCGGGCTCGCCCTGCTGCTGCGCGACCTCCCGGCGCCCGCCGTCGCACCCGGCCTGCGGGACCGGCTGGCGCCGCTGCGCGACCGGCGGGTGCTCGGCGCCGCGTCGACCACGCTGCTCTTCTTCCTCGCCTTCCAGACCGTCTACATCTACCTGGCCACCGCGATCGCCCCGGCCACCGGTGGACGGGCCGACCGGTTGAGCCTGGTGCTGCTGGTCTCGGGTCTCGCCTCGGTCGCGGGCAGCTGGCTGGGCGGGCGCCTGGTCGACCGGGTCGGCGTCCGCAGGGTGCTGCTGGTCGGCAGCACGGTGGCGGCGTTCGCGTTCGCCGCGCTGCCGTGGGCGGGGCGCTCGATGCCGGGTGCGCTCGCCTACGCCGTCGTCACCCCGCTGGCGGGCTGGGCGGTCTCGGTGGCGCTGCCGCACCGGCTCGCCTCGCTCGACCCGGGCAACGCGCAGCTGCTGATCTCGCTCAACAGCAGTGCCCTGTACCTGGGTACGGCCGCCGGTGGCGCGGTCGGCAGCGCGGCCGTGGCCCTGTTCGGCGGGCGCTGGTTCCCGCTCGCGGCGGCCGTGCTCGCGCTGGTCGCAGCGGCCGCCAGCCGGGCCGGTATCGACGCCCCGCGCGTCGTGCAGCCGTCCGCAGCGCCCGCCCGCCGTCCGCTCGCGTCACTCCGCGCGGATCGCCCGGAACAGTAACTCGGCCGTCTCCGACCACCGTTCGACGATGTCCGCCCGTTCGCGCAGGACGTCCGAGATGTGCTGGGTGCCGAAGAACGCGGCCACCAGCGACCGGGCCGCGGTCCGGGGTCGCACCCCCGTCCGCAGCTCGCCCAGCGCCTCGGCACGGGACAGCAGTCCGGCCAGCAGCTCTGTCCAGTCCACGTACGGTGTGGGCAACTCGGCGTCGATCTGCGGGCGTTCGACCTGCAGGCGGGTGCCGGCCTGGACGACGACGTCGTCCCGGAAGGCGAGCGCCGCGCCCGCCAGCAGGCGTTCTGCGGTCTCCAACGGCCCGTGCCCCTCCGCGGTGACCCCGGCCAGCAGCAACGGCCAGCGGGCGTAGTGGTGTTCGACCACGGCGACGGCCAGTGCCTCCTTGGTCGGGTAGTGGAAGTAGACCGCGCCCTTGGTCATCCCCACCCGGTCGGCGACCTCCTGCACCGAGGTGTGCCGGAAGCCCCGGGCCGTGAACAGTTCGGCGGCCGCGGTGAGGACCAGCAGCCTGGTGCGGGCGGCCCGGTCCTGCTTGGGGTCGGGGCCCCGCCGGGTGGCGATCGGCCGGACCCGGAACGGACCGGGCGGTTCGGCCCCGGGTCTGGCCCCGGAGTCGGGTTCGCGTTCGGGTTCGCGCTCGGGTTCGGGTTCGGGCATGTTCGGCTCCTCGGTGGTGGGGGCGGAGTTCGCCGCGACGGTTCCGGTGCGGGCTGTCAACCCGTGCTCGACGAAGGCGTTTTGGACAGGGCGGCGGGAAGCCCGTCTCGACGCCAATCCTTCCGGAAGGTAGGTTCCTGAGCCGTGACACCTGTGGGGGAACCGCAATGTAGCGGTACCGCGCGGGAGTTCGCGACCTCGGGGGAGGAAGCACCGTTGAATGTTCCCGGTCGGACCAGAACGGAACCGGGCGGTGACCGTGCCGCCCCGAGAACATTCCTCCGCCACGGAATGTTCTCCGAACCCCGAGGAGGACCGCATGATGAAGCAGCAGCGGGCCCGGCGCACCCGGGAGAAGGTGCTCGACGCCGCGGCCGAGGAGTTCTCCACCCAGGGCTACAGCCGGGCCACCCTCAACGCGGTGGCGCAGCGCACCGGCATGACGAAGGGCGCGCTGTACGGGCACTTCGACTCCAAGCGCGCCCTCGCGGGTGCCCTGATGTCGCAGTCCCGCCAGGTCTGGGAGGAGATGCGGCTGACCCGCGACGTCCCCGGCGTCGGGGCCGCGGACGTCCTGGAGGGACTCGTCCTGGACCTCGCACAGCGGCTGAAGGAGGACGTCCGGCTGCGGGCGGCCCTCCGCCTGGCCACCGACGTCCCGGACCCGGCCGGTCCGGCGCCCGACATCCTCTCGGACGTGCAGTGCGGCCTGGTCGCCCTCATCCGCCGCGCCCAGGGCGAGGGCAGCATGGCACCCCGCCCGCCCGAACTGGTGGCCCAACTCCTGCTCGCCGTCCTCCACGGCGCCCCGCACGTCGCCTTCGGCCGCCCGGACGCGACCCCCGACGACCCGGCCGCCCACACCGCCGCCTGGCGCATCCTTCTGGACTCCCTCACCGCGGCCCCGTGAGCCCGCCGCCCCCGCCACCCGGAACCGGACCGGGTGGCGGGGGCGGCGGGGCGAGGAGGCGGGGTCAGCCGTTGGCGGAGGCAACAGCGGCAGACCCGTTCCGTACGGCCAGCTGTCCGTACGGAACGACATGGCTGGCTACCGCTTCACGCGCTCCCAGAAGCTGTGGACCCTCGCATCCTCCGAGGATTCGTCCAGAATGATCGCGGCGCCGAGATTGAGCCTCAATCGGACCTTCTTGGACCCCTTCGCCGCGAGGTTCTCCGGTCGTGCCAGATCAGAGTCGAGAAGCTCACCGATGAAGCGCCTCCACTCGCCGTCGTACTCCTGGGTCCACTTCAAGCGATGGTCCTCAGGCTGGTGATCCTCCCTGAGGATTAGAGTCGACTGGGCATGTTCCGTAAGATGCTTGAGATAGTGCCGAGATGCCTCAGCCAGTGTCGAGGCGGTTTCACTCGACGGCTCCGGAGCGTCGATTACAGCGGCGCCGCAGCTCAGGAGTGCATCGAGGATCTCCTGGCGGCGGGTGTGGTAATGGGTGGGGCGGACGTAGAGCTCTACCACCTCCTTGTGTACGACTCCGCTCAGCCCTGTCAGATTGCTCTTCCCCTCACCTGTCGTGATCTTCTTGACATGGGTCCCGTCGAGCCGGATCTGCCAGCTGGCGGTCGTGGGGAGGACCAGTTTGTCCACACGGGAGTCGACTAGTTTGACGTTGTTCGCTTCGACATCGGTGAGGTCGAGCGGGTCGGCGAAGGTCGCGCCCAGAACTGGTGTTGACGGTACCGCCTGAGTGATCCTGATCACCGCGGACCACAGGCTGCCGAGGTTGGCCGCGAGCACGCTGTCGTGGAAGCCCTCTGCCTGGCGAGTGGATTCCGAGGGGAAGTCGGCCAGCGCACCGACGATGCGAGCAGGGTCGACTGCCGCGACCACGGCGTTCACGGTGGCCGTTCGCCATTCCGACCGGCTCAGGAGCCGGTGGAAGACCGTGAGGTACTGCTCGTCGAGGTAGCGAGTGGCAATGCCTGCAAGGAAGTGGTCGAAGAAGAGTTCGTGCTGGAACCGAAAGCGTGTGGGTCCGTTGGTCGTCGAGCCGGCTGCTAGCCCGCATAACACCTGCAGCCGGTCCCGAAGACCTTCCCGGTTGTCCAGCTCCTCCACGTCGTCCAGGCCGAGCGCTATCGCCGCAGCCGTTTCCAATTCGGCGGAATCGACCTCACGTTCATGGTTGTCAGCCATGATCTCTGCGACATACTCGAACGTACGTCGCAGCTCGCTGTGGTCGAGGAGGCTCGACGCACTGCCTGCGGCGGGGGTGAGCTTGCGTTCCTCCCGCAGGATGTAGTGATCCAGGAGCCGTTCGGTGAAGGAGGAGGGGGTGTTCGAATCCTCGTCGTAATCCCCAGCGAGGCACATCTCGGCGAAGGCTCGGGCGAAGAAGGGCAGACCAAGCAGTTCCTTGTCCCCGATTGACAGGTTCTGGAAGCGGGAGGCCGGAACTCCATGGTCGTTGAGGAAGGAGCGGATCTCGCTGGGAGTCCAACGTAGCACCTCGGCAATTCGATGCCGGACGGCTGCGTTCCCGCCTTTGGCGCGCTGGACGCTGGACCGGTACTGGTTCACGTAGTAGGAGGAGCGCGCGGAGACGACGAGGACCCCGCGGCCTCCGAGGGCGTTAAGCCAGTCCTTCAGGGAATCGAGGGCATCGTTGTATGCGGCGCCGCCGAGCAACTCGTCGAAGCCGTCGATGAGCAGGGCCAGCAGGCCGTTGCGGCAGAGAGACTTGACACGGTCCTCGTCGAGATTCTGTGTCAGGACGACGGCATCGTTGACTGCCGCGTCGAGGCCGTCTAGGACCCGGCCGGTGGATTGCACGTACAGGAAGAGCGGGAGGTCTCCGCGTTCGTTGCCCTGGTTTCGCTCAACCTCCAGCGCCCGGTCCCGCGCGGCTCTGACCATCGCCCGGGTCTTCCCGATCCCGGCCTCGCCGTTGACGAAGACGACTTGGGTCTCGCCTTTCTCTACACCGAGGTCGTCGTCCACGCCGTCGATCAGGGCGGAGAATTGCTGCTGTTGAGGGTTTGTGCCGTCATAGTCGGTCACCTGCACGCGCGCTTCCCGCTGTGCGGCGATCTCCGGCTTCCAACCGAGCTGGTTGGTCTCTTCGTCGGTGATCCGGCGTTCGATTCGCTCCAGGGTGTGCCGCAGTCGGGCGGCGACGACGGACCAGTTGGCCAGTCGGCGGAGGTAGACGCGGTACGGGAGCCAGCCGTCCTCGTGTTGCCACTGGGGGCCGTCGGGACCGAGGCGGAAGTAGTCTCGCCGGTGTTCGGTGCCCTCGCTTGTCGACTTGCCCCACTCGTACCCGAATCCATGCTCGTGGTCGAAGCACTCCGGCGGTGGTGCTACCAGATCGGAAAAGGCTTCGAGGTCACTCTGGACATCCCGTCGGAAGGCTTCCCGGGGTTCCGACAGATATCGCGGTTTGAGGAGCTGGTCAAGCGAGGCTGTGAGCGGACCTCCGCTGACGGTGGACCGGTAGCCCGGTGTGCCGAAGGCGAGGAACGACGGATCGTTGCCGACGAACCTCGAGTACACGTGCCAGCTGTTGTCCGCCTTGGCGTAGAGGAAGGGCCAGAGCCCAACCTCGCTGTCGGACCAGAGGAAAGCCGGTCGGAGCTCGGGATCGATTGTACTGGTGAGCGAGACTGTGGCGTTGGCTAGACAGCTTGCGACGATGTCGGAAGTCTTGCGTACCAGAGCGTCCACGGTCATCGAGAGACCCGGTGGCACTGCCCCGCCGTGGCTCACGTGGTCGCGCAGTTGCTTGGTGCTCCGGAGTCCGGACGGCGCGTCCGGTATCCCGCCGTCATAGCCGAACAGTGCCTCGGTTACGGCCTGACCCACGTGGCGCACCGCGGTGTTGTCACCGGCGCTGTTGAGGCGTGAACGCAGGTCACGGAGAAGGGAGATCCACTCCCCGAGCCCGGGCGACCGGCCGATCGGTGGCACCGATCGGCCGGATGCCCGGAGCGTGGAGGTGGCTAGGAGCGCAAGGAAGCGCACCTCGAAATCGAGTGCGGAGAAGCTCTCCGGGACACTTCGAGCCGTACCTGGTTCGGGTGCATAGAAGCCTTCCATGCGGCGAAAGATCTCTACTGCCGAGCTGCTCACCGATCACCTCAACGCTGTTGTTCGGCAACGCTGTTCACCGTCCTATGCGGAGAAGCTAGCACTTTGCCGCCGGTGCGTGTGGTGGGCGGCTTCCTGGAGGCCGTCAGGGGATCGTCGAGTGTCGTGGTGAGTGGGTGTTATGGGGGACGGAACGAGCGCCTGGGTTCAGCCGTTGGCGAGGGCCTGGACGCGGTCGAAGGCGCCGTTGAAGAGGTTCTGGTCGCCGGGGAAGGTGCCGGAGTCGGCGTGCTGCCAGATGGTCTGGTAGCTCCAGCCGGCCGGGAGGGTGCCGACGGCGGAGGCGTAGCGGGCGACCCAGAGGGGGTTGGTGGCGCCGAAGGAGGCGTTGTTGCCGGTGCAGGTGGTCCACCAGTTGGTGGTGGTGTAGATGGTCGGGTAGCGGCCGGTGCGGGTGTGGACGGTGTTGCTGAAGGCGCGGATCCAGCTCACCATGGCGCTCTGGCTGAGCCCGTAGCAGGTGGCGCCGTACGGGTTGTACTCGATGTCGAGGGCCGGCGGGAGGGTCTTGCCGTCGCGGGACCAGCCGCCGCCGTGGTCGACGAACCAGTTGGCCTGCGCGGTGCCGGAGGAGCGGTCGGGCAGGGCGAAGTGGTAGGCGCCGCGGATCAGGCCGGCGTTGTAGGAGCCGTTGTACTGCTGGGTGAAGTACGGGTTGGTGTAGGTGGTGCCCTCGGTGGCCTTGACGTAGGCGAAGCGGGCTCCGTTGGCGCGCACCGAGGACCAGCTGACGTTGCCCTGGTAGCTGGCGACGTCGAGTCCGGGCGTCTGGGTGACGGCGAGGGCGGCGAGCGGGGCGGTGCCGTCGCGGCCCTCGTGGGCGGCCACGGTGGAGCCGGCGAAGTCGAGGTCGGGGTGGATCGGCGGCAGGTGGCCGCCGGCCGCGTGCGCGGGGGCGGCGATGCCGACGGCCAGGGCGACGGCGGTGGCGACGGCGGCGAACGAGGCGAGCCGGCGCCGCCGGGGCCGCCGGAGGCCGGTGGTGCCGGAGGGGGCGACGGAGGGGCTGGCGGAGCTGGCGGAGCGGGAAGTGCTGGGCATGACACTCCTCTGGTCCGGTGCTGACGACCCGTGGGGTGGTGCGGACTGCCGGGACGGCCGGTGAGGGCGCCCGGAGGCAGCAGGGTAGCCATGTACGTGCCAGCCCGCCAGGTATCGGTGGCCCCATTCTGACCGGGGGTCACAGCCGGGTGGTTCCGACCACCCGGACGACTCCGTGCCCGCAGGACCGGTGTTCACCAGGGGCGGGGCCGCCGGGCCCCGGGTGGCGGGCGGTGCGGGGCGGCGCGGGTCCGCACTCCCGCGCCGCCCGGGCTTCGCGCACCGGTCGGCCATTGGTCGTCCACTCTTCGTGCGCCCCGCAAGTCCCCCGCGGCCCACCGGACATGCCGAACGCCCGGCCGGGAAGCCCCGGCCGGGCGTCGGTCCCGCGCGGTACCCGGCCCCCGGGACGTGTCACCGGGGCCAGGAGTACCGCGGGATCAGCCGATCAGGTGCGAGACACCGCCGTCACCGGAGGACTGGGTGTTGTGGCCGACGTTGCAGATCTGCTTCGGGGTCTTGTTGAGGACCGGGACCTCGATCGGGACGGCCACGCCGATGACGGCGCCGACCGCGACGTTGTGGACCTCCGGGAGGCAGATGTTCGGGTTGTCGAGGGTGTGGAAGTTGGCGCTGTGGTCGCCGTGGGTGCCGGTCTGGTTGGTGCCGCCGTTGCCCTGGGACGAGACGGCGGCGCCGTCCGCGTCGGCGATGGCGAAGGCCGACCCGGCGGACATCGCGATGGCAGCGGCGGCCAGGCCGGCGGCGGCGGCAAAGGTGTTCTTGAACATTTCCGCATTCCTCTCAAGATGAATTCGAAGCACTGGTCGACCTGTTGGCGGTCGAATCAGGCGCCGGCTGAAGGTGGTGCACGCCCTGAACCGGTTGCAATCACTGCTGTCCGGATCAAAGAACGACGGTCCGGAAAGTTACGACCTGCAGCGGAACCGGCTGCCACCGACACCCGCACGGCTGATCCGCTCCCGGCAGGCTGACGTCGACATCCTCACCGGCGCCGGCTCGGTCGGGTGCGTCAGCGGGTCAGCGGGTCAGCGGGTCAGCGCGTCAGTGCGTCGGCTCTCCGGCCGAGTGGGCCAGGTGTGCTCCGGCGAGTTCGAGCCAGTGGGTGGCCCGCCGTTGTGCGTCCTCGCTGTCGCCGGACAGGGACAGCAGGGTGAGCGCCCGTTCGTCGGTGGAGTCGCCCGCGACGACGCGGAACGGTACGGCGGCGCGGTGCGCGCGGTCGATCACCTCGCCGACGGCCTTGCCGAGCAGGCTGGTGGCGTCGAAGCGGCCCTCGCCGGTGACCACGAGGTCGGCCCCGGCGAGGGCGGCGTCCAGGTCGAGGAGGTCGGCGACGGCGGCCGCGCCCGGGGTGATCCGGGCGTCCCAGGCGGTGGCGAGGCCGTAGGCGGTGCCGCCGGCCGCTCCGGCGCCGGGGTGGTGGGGGTCGCCGCCGAGCAGTTCGGCGTAGCGGCGAAGTCCGTGTTCCAGCAGGGCGATCTCGGACGGGCCGGCGCCCTTCTGCGGGCCGTAGACGGCGGCCGCGCCGTCGGGGCCGTAGAGCGGGTTGGTGACGTCGGTGAGCAGCCGGACGCCGCCGGGCGGGCCGGGGCGCAGCCGGCGGGTGTCGATGTGCCCGGCGGTGGCGAGGGAGCCGCCGCCGTCGGGGAGCGGGGCTCCCGAGTGGCCGAGGACGCGCAGGCCGAGGGCGGAGAGCAGTCCGGCGCCGCCGTCGGAGGAGGCGGAGCCGCCGAGGGCGACGGTCAGCGCGGTGGCGCCCGCGTCCAGGGCGGCGGCGATCGCCTCGCCGGTGCCGCGGCTGGTGGCGGCGAGCGGTGCGAGGCGGCCTTCGAGCAGGGGGAGCCCGCTGGCGGTGGCGAGTTCGACCAGCGCGGTGCCGTCGGGGAGCAGCAGGTAGCGGCCCGGGACGGGGCGGCCGTCGGGGCCGGTGCAGCCGGGGACCTCGTGGACGGTCGCGCCCGGGTGGGCGGTGGCCACCGCGTCGAGGGTGCCCTCGCCGCCGTCGGCCATCGGCAGCAGGACGAGCTCGTCGTGGGGTCGGACGGAGTGCCAGCCCTCGGCGAGGGCCCGGGCGGCCTCGGCGGCGGTGGCGGTGCCCTTGAAGGAGTCGGGGGCGAGGACGATCCTCATGCTGCCGGGGCCACGTGGGTGAGGTGGCGTTCGGCGAGGGTGCGCAGGGTCTGCTCGCCGGGGGTGTCCCAGATCAGCTGGTTGAAGATCTCGACCTCGATCCAGCCGGTCCAGCCGGCGGCGGTGACCTGGTCGGTGAGGGTGCGGAAGTCGATGTGGCCGTCGCCGACGTGGCCGCGGCCGAGCAGGGCGTCGGCGGGCAGCGGCAGGGTCCAGTCGCACACCTGGTAGGAGGCGATGCGGCCCTCCCGGCCGGCGCGGGCGATCTGTTCGGGGAACTGCGGGTCCCACCAGACGTGGTAGCTGTCGACGACCACGCCGACCTGGGCAGCGGGGTGGGGTGCCGCGAGGTCGAGGGCCTGGCCGAGGGTGGAGACGACGGCGCGGTCGGCGCAGAACATCGGGTGCAGCGGCTCCAGGGCCAGCCGGACGCGGAAGTCACCGGCGTGCGGGGCGAGTTCGGCGATCATGTCGGCGACGGCGGTGCGGGCGCCGACGAGGTCGCGGCTGCCCTCGGGGAGGCCGCCGACGACCATGACCAGGGTGTCGGTGCCGAGTTCGGCGGCCTCCTCGATGGCGCGGAGGTTGTCGGCGAGCGCGGCCCGCCGCTCGTCCGGTCCGGCGGCGGTGAGAAAGCCGCCCCGGCAGAGGCTGCTGACGGCGAGGCCGGCGTCCCGGCAGAGCTTGGCGGAGCGGGCGAGGCCGGTCTCGGCGACCTTGTCCCGCCACAGGCCGATGGCGGGGATCCCGGCGTCCACGCAGCCCTGGACGGCTTCGGGGAGGCTCCAGTTCTTGGTGGTGATCTGGTTGAGCGACAGGCGGGAGAGTCCGGTCACGGTGCCGGGCTCCTTTCGAGGAGGTGAGGGCCGGTGAGGGGAGAGGAGGTGAGGGCCGGTGAGGGGAGCGGAGGGTGAGGGGAGCGGAGGGGAGGGTGAGGCCGGTGGCCGCCCTGAGGGCAGGACGGCCACCGAAGGACGCGGGGCCCTGAGGCGGGGACGCGCCCCCGCTCAGCCGAGCGGCGCCGCCACGGCGAGGAAGCGCCGCATCCGGTCGGCCGCGAGCTCGGGGTCCGGCAGGACCCCGGCGGCGTCGGCGAGCCGGAACAGCTCGACCAGGTGGGGGACCGAACGGCCGCTCTGCGCGCCGCCGACCATGGTGAAGTGGTCCTGGTGCCCGGCCAGCCAGGCGAGCAGCACGATCCCGGTCTTGTAGTGGTAGGTCGGGGCGGCGAACAGGTGCCGGGCCAGCGGCAGGGTCGGCGCGAACAGCGCGTCGTAGCGGTCGAGGTCCCCGGCGTCCAGGGCGTGCAGCGCGGCGGCCGCGACCGGGGCGATCGGGTCGAAGACGCCCAGCAGCGCGTCGCTGTGGCCGTGCTCGTCGCCGCGGATCAGCTCCGGGTAGTGGAAGTCGTCGCCGGTGTAGAGGCGGACCCCGGCGGGCAGGGCGCGGCGCAGCGCGACCTCGCGGTCGGCGTCCAGCAGTGACACCTTGATGCCGTCGACGCGGTCGGCGTGCTCGCCGATGAGTTCCAGGACGGTGGCGGTGGCGGCGTCGAGGTCGGTGGATCCCCAGTAGCCGCTGAGGGCCGGGTCGAACATCTCGCCCAGCCAGTGCAGGATCACCGGCCGCTCGGCCTGGCCGATGATGCGGCCGTAGACGCGCAGGTAGTCCTCGGGTCCGCGGGCGGCGGCGGCCAGGGCGCGGCTGGCCATCAGGATCGGCCGGGCGCCGGCGGACTCGACGACGTCGAGCTGCTCCTCGTAGGCGGCGGTGACGGTGTCGAGGGTGTGGGTGCCCGGGGCGAGCTGGTCGGTGCCGGCGCCGCAGGCGAGCAGTCCGCCGGTGGCGCGGGCCTCGGCGCCGGAGCGGGTGATCAGTTCGCGGGTGGCGGGCCAGTCGAGACCCATGCCGCGCTGGGCGGTGTCCATGGCGTCGGCGACGCCGAGGCCGAGGGACCACAGGTGGCGGCGGAAGGCGAGGGTGGTGTCCCAGTCGACGGCCGCGGGTGCGCCGGGGGCGTTGTCGCCGAGCGGGTCGGCGACGACGTGGGCGGCGGCGTACACGACGCGGCCGGTCGGCGCCCCGGTGGTGGGCGGGAGGCGGGGCGGCTCGGACAGACGGTGGCGGCCGTGGCCGGGCAGGTCGATCTCGGTCATGGTGTCAGCAATCGGGTCGGGGTGCGGGCGGAACCGGGGCGGGTGCGGGCGGGGGCGGTACGCGGGGCTCAGAGCGCGAGGTCGGGCACGTCCAGGCGGCGGCCCTCGCGGGCGGAGCGCAGGCCGAGCTCGGCGAGCTGGACGCCCTTGGCGCCCTCCAGGAGGTCCCACCGGTACTCGGAGCCGGTCACCACGTGCCGCAGGAACAGCTCCCACTGCACCTTGAAGCCGTTGTCGAACTCGGCGTTGTCCGGCACCCGCTGCCACTGGTCGCGGAAGGACTCGGTGACGGCCAGGTCGGGGTTCCAGACCGGCTTGGGGGTGGCGGCCCGGTGCTGGAAGCGACACTCGCGCAGTCCGGCGACGGCGCTGCCCTCGGTGCCGTCGATCTGGAACTCGACCAGTTCGTCGCGGTCGACGCGGACCGCCCAGGAGGAGTTGATCTGGGCGGTGATGCCGCCCTCCAGCTCGAAGATGCCGTACGCGGCGTCGTCGGCGGTGGCCTGGTACGGGCGGCCCTGCTCGTCGACGCGGGTGGGGATGTGGGTGGTGGTGTGGGCGTAGACGGAGCGGACCGGGGCGACGATGCCGTCCAGCACGTAGCGCCAGTGCGGGAACATGTCGAGGACCATGCCGCCGCCGTCCTCGGCGCGGTAGTTCCAGGACGGCCGCTGGGCCTCCTGCCAGTCGCCCTCGAAGACCCAGTAGCCGAACTCGCCGCGCACGGACAGGATCCGGCCGAAGAAGCCGCTGTCGACCAGGCGCTTGAGCTTGAGCAGGCCGGGGAGGAACAGCTTGTCCTGGACGGCGCCGTTGCGGACCCCGGCGTCGCGGGCCAGGCGGGCCAGCTCCAGCGCGGCGTCCAGGGACTCGGCGGTGGGCTTCTCGGTGTAGATGTGCTTGCCGGCGGCGACGGCCCGGCGGATGGACTGCTCACGGACCTGGGTGAGCTGGGCGTCGAAGTAGATCTCGGCCAGCGGGTGGGCGAGGGCCTCGTCCAGGTCGGTGGTCCAGTGGGTCAGGCCGTGCCGGTCGGCGATCTCCTTGAGCTTGTGGGCGCTGCGGCCGACCAGGATCGGTTCCGGCCACAGCACCTCGCCGTCGCCGAGCGGCAGGCCGCCCTGCTCGCGGATGGCGAGGATCGAGCGGACGAGGTGCTGGCGGTAGCCCATTCGACCGGTGACACCGTTCATGACGATGCCGATCACCTTGCGGGACATGGTGGGCCTTCCTTCCGGGGGAGGTGCGCGGGAGGTGTGCGCGGATTCTTGGTAAGCGCTTTCCGCCGGGTACGTTACGAGTATGCCGAACCCGAGGTCAACCACCCGTGCCACCCGTTCCACCGGCGCCGTGACGCTGCAACGCGTCGCGGAGCACGCCGGGGTGTCGATCGCCACGGCCTCGCGGGTGCTCCACGGGGGCACCCGGACCGTGGGCGAGGAGCTGCGCCGCAAGGTCGAGGACGCGGCGCGGGACCTCGGCTACGTCTCCAACGCGCCCGCGCAGGCACTGGCCCGGTCCTCGACCTCGGTGGTGGGCCTGGTCGTCCACGACATCGCCGACCCGTACTTCGGGGCGATCGCCGCCGGGGCGATGCGGGCCGCCAAGCGGCACCGGCTGATGGTCATGATCGCCGCCACCTTCGGCGATCCGGAGCTGGAGATCGAGTACGTGCGGAGCCTGCGCGCCCAGCGGGCGCGGGCGGTGCTGCTGGCCGGCAGCGGCGTCGCCGATCCGGACCTCACGGCGCGCCTGGCCGCCGAACTGGACGCCTTCCGGGCCGACGGCGGCCGGGTGTCCTGCATCGGCGAGCGGGACGTCGAGCCCTACGTCCCGCTCGACCACACCGGCGGGGCCGAGCGCGCGGCCACCGAGCTCTGGCAGCTCGGACACCGCCGGATCGGCGTGGTCGCCGGGCCCGAGGGCCTGGTGACCGTGCGGCGGCGGCTCGCCGGGATCAGGGCGGCGTGGTCCCGGCTGGGCGGTGAACTCCCGGACCGCAGGGTGGTGTTCGCGGACTTCACCCGTGCGGGCGGGCGGGAGGCGGCGCTCGGGCTGTTCGCGGCCGAGCCGGGGGTCACGGCGGTGCTGGCCCTGAACGACGTGATGGCGGCGGGTGTGCTGGCCGCCGTCCAGGACGACCTGGGGCGGAGCGTGCCGGGGGAGGTCTCGGTCGTCGGCTTCGACGACGTGCCGTTCGCGGTGGACCTGCGGCCGTCGCTGACCACCGTCCGGCTGCCGCTGGAGGAGGCGGGGGAGCGGGCCGTCCAGCTGATCGCGGACGGCGCCTCGCCGGCCCGGCAGGCGCCGCTGGGCGTGGCCCTGGTGGTGCGCGGCAGTACGGGGCCGGTGGCGGGCTGAGAGGGGCCGGGGGCGACTGCCGCGAGGGACGGACCAGGGCTGGATAGCGCTTACCAAGCTGTGCTCACCGAGCTGGGGACCGGCTCACGCCGCGGGCCACCTCCCGGCGACCCAGTCGAGCGCGCCGGGCAGGACGTCCTCCACCGGAGGGATGCCGGGGTACCAGGTGCGCTCCCACTCCAGCGACACCCAGCCGTCGTAGCCGTCGAGGAGTCGGCGGGCCTCGTCCAGCGGGACGGCGCCGGTGCCGAGCGGGACGGGGGTGGTGCAGGCGGGCGAGGGGGCGTCCTTGAGCTGGACGCAGTGCAGGCGGTCCCGCAGCCGGCGCAGGGTGTCGGCGGGCGCCTCGCCGTGCCGCCAGGGGTGCAGCAGGTCCCAGATCGCGCCGGCGCGGGGCGCGCGGTCGAGCAGGGCGGCGACGGCCGCGCCGGTGGGCAGGGCGTCGTGGGTCTCGACCAGCACCGTCGGCCCCTCGTCCGGCGCCTCGTCGGCGACGGCGGCGAGTCGCCGGGCTCCGGCCGCGAGGTCGGTGCCGCCGGGGAAGACCCGGACGTGGTCGGCGCCGAGGTCGCGGGCGAGGCGGAGGTCGGCGCGCAGGGCGTCGACGACCGGTCCGTCGGCGCCGGGCTCGCAGATCCGGACGTAGCCGGAGAGGCAGAACGCGGGCAGACCGCCGAGGGTGCGGCGGACGGCGGCGCGGTCGGCGGCCCCGAGGCCGGCGTGGACGCCGGTGTCGGGGTGCAGGCGCAGCTCCAGCCCGTCCAGGCCGAAGCGGCGGGCCAGGGCGACCACGTCGGCGAGCGGCAGGCTGGGGGTGCCCAGGGTGCTCAGGGCCAGTCTCACGGTGTTCCTCCTCGGGACGCCGGGACGCCGGGACGCCGGGCCGTCGGGGCCGGGCGGCGGTGGGAGAACTCGGTGGGAGAACAGGGACAACGGGTGCCGCCGGAGTCAGGGACGTTCCGGCAGCTCCTCCACGACCCAGGTGAGCGTGCCCCGCGGCCCCAGCGCGCCGACGTCGATCCCGATCCGGGTCAGCCGCTCGCCCCACACGTCCCCGAGCCACGGGTCGTCGAGCAGCCGCACGGTCGTGGTGCACGGCGTGGACGCGGGCTCCCAGGTGATCCGGACGGCGCCCGCGCCCTCCAGCGCGGTGACCACGGCGTACCCCTCGCCGGTCGTCACGGTGCCCGCGAGCACCAGGTGCACCCGGGTCGCCGATTCCCCGGTGCCGGCCCCGGTGGACGGTGCGAGGTCCCAGGTCTCACGGACCCGCACCCGCCCGTCGCGGCGGTCCAGCCGGGCCTCCCGCCGCCAGCCGGCCACGTCGGAGCGGGGGTAGGCGCCGGCGAGGTCCAGGCTCAGCACGGCCTCGTCCTCGTCGCTGCGCACCCGGACGTCGCGGGCCGCGTACGCCGCCCCCGGGGCCTGGTCGGTGCCGCGGATCCGTGGCACGGTGTGCCAGTCGCTCCGCATGGTCCAGACGCCGTAGCGGTCCGGGCCGAAGGTCCGCGCGGTGTACGTCGGGCGGCCGGGGTCGACGACCACCGGGACGCCGTTCAGCGCGACGACGACGCTGCCCACGTCGTTGTGGTTGTGGTGCTCGCCGTTGTGCCCGCCCTTGACGGCGAGGGTGAGGCCGGCGCAACTGCCCTCGGCGCGGCGGGCCAGGAACAGCTGGACGGACGGCAGCCAGACGTCCCTGGGCAGCGGCGGCACCGCGGGCCGGACGCCGTTCCACCCCGGGTCGGTGAGCGCCCGCAGCAGCCGCCCCAAGCCGCCCTCCTCCCGGGCGAGCGGCGCCCCGGGTCGGCGCTGCGCCGCGGCGTGCGCCTCGGCGGCGGCGTCCCCGGTCCGGCGGGCGGCCCGGTGCAGGGCGTCCCAGGGCTGGCCGGGCGGGACCCGGGCCGGGCTGTCCGCGGCGTTGACGTACCACGGGCCGCCCAGGTGCATCCGGTACGGGAACGCCACGGTCTCCCGCAGCGCCGCGGCCGGGGCCGGGTCGAGGGCGCCGCCGCTCGCGTGGTGCAGGACGTCGAGGGCTTCGAGGGCCCGGCAGACGCCCTGCCACCAGTAGTGGAAGCCCTCGTCGACGGCGCCGTCCGCGAGGACCGAGGCGAGGTAGTGCTCCAGTCCGTCCACCGCCAGCCCGACCAGCCGGTCCCGGGTCGTGCCCTCGGGCGCCAGGACCAGGGCGGCGACCAGCACATGGCCGTGGATCCAGGCGCTCCAGTTGTGGACGTCGCCGTCCAGGCCGAGCCAGTGCCAGTCGCGCCGGGCGGCGAACGGCGTGAGCACCCGATGGCCGACCTCGTGCCGGACCCGGGCGCGCAGGCCGGGATAGCGGCGGTCGAGCGCGGTGCCCAGCAGGTGGTCGGTCCAGGCGAGTTGGGCGGCGACCTCGCCCGCGCCGAGGTCGAGGAACGGCCGGGCGGGGTCGGGCACCACCTCGCCGCGCCCGAACGCCTCGTCGTGGGCGGGCCAGCACCAGGTGCTCTGCTCGCACAGCAGCGTCACGCCGTCGGCGACCTCGTCGATCCAGGCGTCGTCGAGGGTCACCGCGGCCATCACCACGGCGCGGCTGAGCCGCTGTTCACGGGCGAACACCGCGCCCTCGTAGCCCGCCCGGTCACCGTCGCGGGCGATCCGGGCGAAGCCGCTCGCGGACGGGAGCGGCCACGGCGCGGCGAGGTCGGCGCAGGCCCGTGCGCGCAGCGCCTCCAGCGTCGGCGGGTCCAGCCGGTCGGCGGACCAGGCCGAGCGGTCGTCGGCGGTCGGCACCGGCAGGCAGGCCGAGGGCGCGGCGAGCGGCCCGGCGCCCGATGGGTGGGGGCGGGCGGCGTCGGACGGCGGGTGGGACACGGGTGCTCCTGGAGCCGGGGGGAGGTCGGGGGACGCCGGCGGCGGGGGCGCGGTGTGCGCTCCCGCCGCCGGTTGCCGGGTGCTGGGTGCTGGGATCAGCCCCGGCGGGGGGCCCGGTGGGGCGGGCCGTCCGTGAGCGGCGCGAGCACATGGCGGGTGTTGACCCAGGCCACGTACAGCGCCGGTGCGGGCAGCAGCAGGAGTCCTACGGCGGGGCGCAGGGCGACCGCCGCGAGGAGGACCGCGAGCACCGCGAGGGTGGCCAGGCCGAGGTGCCAGCGGCGCAGGGCCAGGTAGGCGGTGGGGAGCAGCAGCCGGGCCGGCAGCGGCCGGTCCGAGGCCAGGACCGTCACCGCCACGAGCACGACGAGGGCGATCAGCAGCAGGAGCACCGGGGTCAGCGGGGCGAAGGCGGTGCCGGTCGCCAGCCGCAGGTCGGTGACCAGGACGAGGACCGCCGCGGCGGCGACCGCGGCGGTCCGGCAGGCGTGCGCGAACCCGGCCCGGTACCCGGCCCAGAAGGACCGGCCCACCCGCTGCGGCTCGTCGGTGACGGCGGCGAAGGCGGCGCAGGCGCCCCTGACGGCCGGTCCGCACAGGACCGAGAGGGCGGCGGTCAGCGGCCGGGCCGCCGGCGCGGTGGCGCCCAGGGCGGCCGCGACGGTGACCGGCAGCGTCGCCAGCGCCAGGCAGAGGTTGATCCGCAGCCCGGCGTACACCGTGGTGAAGACGCTCTCGTAGGGCAGCCCGGTCCGTTCACGCACGCCCGCTCACCCCTTCATTCCGGAGGTGGCGATGCCCTGGATGAAGTAGCGCTGGCCGATCAGGAAGATCACCAGGATCGGCAGTACGGACAGCACGGAGCCGGTCATCATCATCGCATAGTCGGCGTCGAACTGGCCGATGAAGGACTGCAGGCCGAGCTGGATTGTCCAGTGCTCGTTGCTGGTCAGGTAGATGAACGGGCCCATGAAGTCGTTCCAGGTGTTGACGAAGGTGAGCAGCGCCAGGCTGGCCAGGGCCGGCTTCGACAGCGGCAGGACGATCCGGGCCCAGATGCCGTACTCCGTCAGGCCGTCGACGCGCGCGGCCTCGCACAGCTCGTCGGGGATGGTCAGGTAGTACTGCCGCATCAGGAACACCCCGAAGGCGCTGAACGCCTGCAGCAGGATCAGCGACCAGTAGGTGTCGGTGAGTCCGGCCTTCTGCATCATGATGTACTGCGGGATCATGTACGCCTGCCAGGGCAGGGCGATCGTCGCGATGTAGGCGAAGAACAGGACGTCGCGGCCGGGGAAGCGGACCTTGGCGAAGCCGTAGGCGGCGAAGCTGCCGGTGAACAGCTGCAGCAGGGTGATGGTGGTGCTGAGCAGGACGGTGTTGCCCAGGTAGGTGCTCAGCGGGATGCGGCTCCAGATGTCGACGAAGTTGCTCCAGCGGAAGGTCTCCGGGATCCACCGCACCGGGACGGTGAAGACCTCGTTGTTGTCCTTGAGCGAGGCGCCGAGCATCCAGGCGAAGGGGACGAGGACGGCGGCCGCCGCGGCCAGCAGCAGCGCGTACGCCAGGCCCCGGCCGATCAGGGCGCGGACGCGGCGGACCGCGGGGGTCGGGGTCATGAGTCCCTCCGCTTGTTGAACCAGAACTGACCGAGGGTGAGGACCAGGACCAGCAGGAACAGGACCACCGAGATCGCCGAGGCGTAGCCGAACTCCCCGTCCACGATGCCCTTCTGGTAGATCTGCTGGGACAGTACGCGGGTCGCCCGGCCCGGTCCGCCGCCGGTCATGACGACGACCAGGTCGAAGATCTTGAAGCTCTGCACCGTCAGCAGGATCAGGACCAGGAAGGTGACCGGCCGCAGCCCGGGCAGGGTGACGCTGCGGAAGCGCCGCCAGGCACCGGCGCCGTCCATCTCGGCGGCCTCGTACAGCTCCTTGGGGATCGCCTGGAGGCCGGCCAGGAAGAGGATCATGTAGTAGCCCATGTCCCGCCAGGCGCTGGCGACGACGACCGCGGGCATCGCCCAGGTGGTGCTGCTGGTCCAGCCGGGCGGGTGGTCGACGCCGAGGGACTCCAGGAACTGGTTGACCGGTCCGGAGGCCGGGTTGAAGAGCATGTTCCACACCAGCGCGACCGCGACCATCGAGGTGATGTAGGGGAAGAACGCGGCGGCGCGGAAGAACGCGACGCCGGCGAGCCTGCGGTTGAGCAGCAGCGCGAGGCCGAGCGAGGCCGCCACGGTGAGCGGGACGTGTCCCGCCGCGTAGGTCAGCGTGTTGAGCAGGGCGACCTTGGTCGATTCGTCGTTCAGGAGGCGGCGGAAGTTCTCCGGCCCGGTCCAGTGCGGCGGGTTGTAGGAGTCCCAGTCGGTGAGGGAGAGAGCCATCGCCGCGGCCACCGGGACGAGGGTGATCAGGACGAAGCCGAGGAAGTTCGGCAGGATGAAGCTCCAGCCGACGAGCGTGGTGCGCCACCGGGAGGGCCCGCGGGACGGCGGCGCGGTGCCGGCCGTCCGCGTCGCGGGTGCGGCGCCGATGAGGTCTGTCATGGTGGTCCTTCCGGACGGGCGGGCGGCGTTCGGCCGCCCGCCCGTTGCCGCGGGTCTCAGTCGGTCTCGGTCTTCACGCGGGAGTTCATTTCCTTGATCCCGGCGTCGACCTGCTTCTGCTTGGTCATGACCAACTGGTGCTCCTCGGAGAGGATCGTGTCGATCTGGGAGGTCTTCGGCCCGACCGGCATCTCCAGCGCCACCCGGTCCGGCTTGAACGCCTTCTTGGAGCCGTCGTCGGTGGGCATCCCGGGCAGCGCGAAGTAGGCCTGGCGGGTTTGCTCGGTCAGCAGGGCGGGCACCACGCCGACCGCGGTCACCGCCTTGGCACCCTCGGGGCCGGCGGCGAACTCGACGAACTTCTGCGCGGCGTCCGCGTGTCCGGCCTTCTTGTTGACGGCGAAGCCGGTCGGCGAGCCGAAGGTGGCGACGTCGGAGGCGCCGGGGCGCTGCGGGAGCGGGGCGAGGGCCCAGTCGGCGTCGGTGGTGCCGGCCGCCTTGTCGGCCAGCAGCTTGGCGATGAACCAGGTGCCCATCGGCAGCATCGCGGCCTGCTTGTTCTCGAACACCGACTGGTAGCCGGTCTTCTGGGTGGTGGCGGTGCCGAAGTCGATCGTCGCGCCGGCGTCCTGGAGCGCGAGCGCGTTGCGGTACTGGTCGGCGAGGAAGCCGTAGTCGCCGCCCAGCAGGTCGCCGCCGGTCTGCGCGGCCGCGACCGCCTGCACCACCGAGCGCCAGGTGTGCTGGTAGGTGCCGTACACCTTGTTCTGCCCGGTGCCGGAGGTCAGCGACTTCGCGAGGTCGGCGTAGGCGTCCCAGGTGAGGTTGGTCGGGTAGGGCTTGCCGGCCGCGTCGAACAGCTTCTTGTTGTAGTAGAGCAGCCAGAAGTCCTGGCGGTAGGGCAGGGCGTAGTACTTGCCGTTCTCCTGCCGGAACGCGCCCAGGCCGTTGAGCTTGTCGGCCTCGCCCTTGGTGGCGAGCGGGGTGAGGTCCTTGAGCTGGCCCCGGCCGGCGTAGCGGGAGTAGTCGATGACGTTCTTCATGGTGATGACGTCGGTGGTGTCGCCGGCGGCGAGCATCGTGGTGATCTTGGTCGGGTAGTCGGCGGCGAGGATGTCGACCGGCTTGACCGTGATGTTCGGGTTCGCGGCGTGGAAGGCGTCGAACAGGGCCTTGAACTCCGGCGTGGTGGCCATGTTCCAGACGCTGACGGTGAGTTCGACCGGGCCGTTGTCCGCGGCGCCGGTGGCTTCCGGGCTGGAGCCGCAGGCGGTCAGCGGGGCGGCGACGGCCACGGCGGCGAGGAGGGCGAGGACACTTCTTCGGTTCACGGGTGGTCCTGGGTGTCTCGGGATCCGGGGCGCGGTGCCCGGGTGGATCGGGGTGGGTCGGGGTGACGGGGGATCAGGCGGGGGAGGCAGGGGGGACAGGGGAGCCGGGCAGCACGGCGACCGTGGTCCGGCCGTCCGGCCAGCCGACGGTGACCGTCGGCGGGGCTCCCGGCGCGGAGAGTTCGGCGCGCGGCGGCACGTGCGGGGGCGCGCCCAGGGCCAGCGCGGCGACGCACCAGCCACCCGGTCGCGGGCGGGCCCGGAGCCAGGGGGTGGCCGTCGCCTCGCCCAGCGGGGTGGCGTCGAGGGCCCGGTCGACCCCGGCCCCGGTGAAGCCGAGCAGGCCGACCGAGGTCGAGGTGCGGTCGGTGGCGGCGGCGCTCGCCGTCGACCCGTCGACCCGGTCGACGGGCGGCCGGTCGGCGGTGAGCGGCCAGCCGCCGACGCGCAGCGCGGCGACCTCGGGCCAGCCCGGCGAGCCAGCCGGATCGACCCGGACGCAGCGCACCTCCCAGGCCCCGCGCACGATCGAGACGGTCGTGACCACCGCGGCGTCCACGGCCGTGCCCGGCCGGCCGCTGCCGTGGTCGGGGACGCCGCGGTCGGGATCGACCCAGTGGCAGCGGGCCCGCGAGGCCAGCACCGCCGCGCCCTCCGGCTGCTCGACCGCGAGGTCTCGAAGCCGGTGCGGTGGGTGGCCCGCCCGTCGGCGTCCAGCAGGACGACGGACTGGTCGAGCGGCGCGTCCCAGCCGTCCTCGGACAGCAGCGGGGCGGTGGCGGTCGAGTAGCCGAGCCGGGCGTAGAGCGGCGAGTCACCGGTCCGGTCGCCGGGGCGGGCGTGGTCGGTGCCGTGGTTGTGGACCCGCACGATGCCGTCGGCACGGGTCGAGCTCAGCGCCCAGCCCGGGGCCGCCAGCAGCGCCGACTGGTCGGCGACCTCGACCGGCAGCGGCTCCTCGGTGCTGGTCCACACCGGGTGGTCCGCCGGCAGGGCCAGCCCCAGCAGGCCCTTCGACGCCCAGTACGGCGAGCCGGGGCCCGAGTAGCGCTGCGCCAGCCGCCGCCACGGGTGGTGCCAGCCCAGGCTGAGCAGCCCGTCGGCACCGGGCGCGCCCCGGTCGGCGAAGTGCTTGACGATCCCGACGGCGGCCCGCCGCAGCAGTCCCGGGGACAGCGCGGTGCTGTCGCTGAACGCGCCCAGCCAGAACGGCGCCGCCGCGGCGAACCGGTAGCTGAGGCTGCGCCCCTGGAGCAGCGGCGAACCGTCGGCGCCGACCAGCCGGACCGCGTCGAGCAGGAAGCGGTCCAGGTGCTCGCGGTACCGGGGGAGGCGGGGCGCGGCGAACTCCTCCGCGCCGTCCATCCGGCTCCACAGCACCGGGTACAGGTGCAGCGCCCAGCCGTTGTAGTGGTCGTAGCTGCGCTCCGCGCCGTCGCTGTACCAGCCGTCGCGGCGGACGAAGGTCTCGTGCACGGCGAGGTCGGACTCGATGTCCTCCCGGGACCACGGTCCGCCGACGGAGGCGAGGAACTGCTCGACGACGATCCGGAACCACACCCAGTTGGTCCGCGGGTAGCCGTCGTCGCCGACCACCTGGGACAGGTAGCCGACCACCCGCTCCCGCACGCCGGGGTCGAGCAGGTCCCAGAGCCACGGCCGGGTCAGGTCGAGGACCAGGGCGAGCGAGGCCGCCTCCACCTTGGCCTGGGGGTGCTCCCGGGGTGTCACCCAGCGCTCGGGCGAGGCCGGGTCGGTGCCGGCGGCGAGGCCCCGGGCGTAGTGCTCCATCAGGTGCAGCGGGTCGCGGCCGTGCTCCCCGGCGACCCGGAAGCCCGCGAGCAGCAGGGTCCGGGCGAAGCCCTCAAGGCCGTCGACCGCGGTGCCGTAGCCGCCGGGGGCGCCGGGCGGGGTGATCAGGGCGTGTGCGGGCGAGGCGTGCCGGCGGGCGGCGAGCAGCAGCCGGTCGGCGAGCGCCGCGACGTCGGGCCGGGTCCATCCGGTGATCGGGGAGGGGCCGGGGCCGTACTCGGTGGGCCGAGCCGTCGGCGTCGGCGTCGGTGTCGGGGACGGGGTCGGCGTCGGGGTCGCGGCGTTCACGCCCGCACCGCCAGGGCCTCGTGGGTGACGGCGTCCAGCGGCGGCAGGCCGTCCAGATGGCGTTCGAGCTCGTCGAGCGCCTGGTCGGCCATCCGGCGGGTCTCGGTGCCGAGGGAGCCGGCGATGTGCGGGGTGAGCATGACGTTCGGCAGGGCGGCCAGCCGGGAGCCCGGCGGCAGCGGTTCGGGGTCGGTGACGTCGAGGATGGCGTCGAGCCGGCCGGCGGCGCACTCGCGTTCCAGGGCGTCGGTGTCGACGACGCTGCCGCGGGCGGTGTTGATGACGGTCGCGCCGTCGGGCAGCAGGCCGAGTTCGCGGGCGCCGATCGCGTGCCGGGTGGACGGGAGGGCGGGCAGGTGCAACGAGAGGATCTCCGCGCGGCGCAGCAGTTCGTCCAGCCCGACCAGCCGGGCACCGGCGGCGGCGACCTCGGCCGGGTCGGCGTAGGGGTCGGTGACCAGGATCTCGGCGGTGTCGAGGGTGCCGCGCAGCAGGTCCACCACGCGGCGTCCGATCCGGGAGTAGCCGACGATCCCGACGACGCGCCGGTAGTTGGAGAGGTCCTGCCGGTGCTGGACGGCGGACCAGTCGGCGGGTCGCACCCGGGACTGCGCCGCGAGCACATGGGCCTTCTTCCCGGCGAGGACGATCGCGGCCAGGGTGTACTCCGCGACCGGCCGGGCGTTGGCCTCGGCGGCGCTGGTGACCAGCAGGCCGCGCTGCCACAGGGCGTCGGAGGCGAGCGGCCGCACGCTGCCGGCGCAGTGCAGTACGGCGCGCAACCTCGGTGCGGCGTCGAGGCGTTCGGCGGTCAGCGGCGGGCATCCCCAGGAGGTCAGCAGCACCTCCGCCTCGGCCAGCCGGGCCAGGGTGCGGGGTTCGTCGAGGTCCTCGCTCCACAGCGGGTCGCCGAGCCGGGCCAGCGACCGCAGCCGGTCGAGCTGTCGGTGGCCGAACTGGACCCCGAAGGTGTCGCGCCGCATCACGAGCAGTGCTTCCGGACGGTGACGCATGTCCTGAGGTCCTTCCTGGGGGCGGGCAGTCGATGCGAGCGAAAGTGTTTCTTTCTGTTCACTCGATCAGTGAGAGGGAGTACACCGCATGCCGATGGTCCGACACAAGCCCTCGTTTCCCGTTCGTGACGCAAAGGTTTCGATCGGGAGTGTGCGTTTGTGGTCGAACCTGAGACATCGGGCCCTCGCCCGGACATGCGTCGGGCGGCCGTCGCCGCCCACCACCCATGGGGCCACGGTCGGGGCGGCGCCCGGGAGGCCGGGTCCGGAACGGTTCCGTGTCGATGCGGTCGATCGGTACGTGAATCGTGCGTAGCCGCCGGGGAGGCGCTGACCAGGGGCGGACCGGTCCCGGTCCGCTCGGGGACGAAGCATGCCGCCCGGCGCGGGCGGGTCGGGCGGGTCCGCCGGAACGACCGTGCGCACCCCCTTGACACCTCCCGGAAACGCGGGTGTCATTCAGCTCGTCGGCCGCTGTTCGCTTCTGATCGATCGCTCAGGTGACGGTTTCGCCCTGCGTCGGGAAGCGTTCCGCTGCGAGTCGCCGACATGTGCCTTCCGCGGCCCCACCCGCTTCGCACCAGGAGACCCCCATGCACAGAACCGGTCCTTCCGGCACCCCGCTCCGCCGCCGTACCGCCCTCGCCGCGGCCGTGCTCACCCTCGCCACCGGCGCCGTCGCGCTGCCCGGCGCGGCCGCCCCCACCCCGGCCGCCGCCGCCACCGCCGTGTCGCCCTCGTTCGACGTGCTGAGCACCGACGCCACCTTCCAGTGCCGCCGGTCCTTCGGCGGCGGCCTGTACGACGCCGCCTCCAACAAGACCTACATCACCTACAACGGCCCGAGGATGGACGTGTACGTGCGGGCCTACGACCACGCCACCGAGCAGTGGGAGGCCCCGGTCCTGGTCAAGGCCCAGAACCAGACCGGGCAGTTCGACTACCACAACTACTCGACCCTGGTGATGCTGCCCAACGGCAGGCTCGCGGTGTTCTTCGACAAGCACTCGGTCGCCTCGTACATGGCCACCGCCCCCACCGCGCACTCGGCCGAGGGCACCTGGACGACCAAGCAGATCAGCGGCGACTGGAACGACTACCCGATGCCGGTGGTCGTCGGCGACAAGCTCTACTTCTTCTACTCCCGCAACGACGACCAGAGCCACCCGTACCGCAGTTACAAGGTGATGAGCTCCGCCGACAACGGCGCGACCTGGAGCTCCCCCAGCACCGTCATCGACACCGGCGAGACCGCCGACAGGTTCAACGAGGTCTACGCGTTCGGTGTCGCCGTCATCAACGGGAAGGTGTACATCAGCTACAGCCTCTGGGGCGGCCCCAACGGCCACGCCAAGCAGGGCAAGGACCTCTACGTCAGCGTCTACGACCCGGCCACCGGGCGGATGTCCAACGCCGCCGGACAGGACGCCGGCAACACCGTCAACTTCGCCGACCTGCCCGCCCACCTGGTCAAGGCCGCCGCCCCGGCCGCCTCGGGCGACTTCTCCGCCACCCACCCCGTCCAGTACTCCCAGGTCTGGGCCACCGACTCCGGCCAGGTCTACGTCGGCTTCGGCGAGGCCCTCGCCGGACAGCGCAACATCCGCTGGGCCCGTCTCAACAGCAACAACGCCTGGGAGTACGGCACCGTCAAGTCCGGTACGGCCCAGTTCTTCGACATGGTGAAGACCGGCAACGACGACTTCGAGTTCCTCTACACCGACGAGAACTACTCCAGGCTGACCAGCACCGCCCTGCGCGACGGCACCACCCTCGCCCCGGTCTTCGACCTGCCCGTCAACGCGGCCGGCACCAATGCCGACCGGATCGACCACGCCGACTACATCGAGAACCGGAAGTCCATCAGCGTTATGGGCACCATGACCGACTACGACACCCGGACGTCCGACTACAGCGGGAAGTGGCCGGTCTTCACCGTCAAGCGCTGACCCCGCACCCGGGCCGCGGCCGGGCCGATCGCTCGATCGGCCCGGCCGCGGCCCGCTGCCGTGCGGCGGCCCGCCGCACCGCCCGCCCCCCGGGGCGTGTGCGGTGTGCGAAGGTGATCGATTATGCTCGGATCGAGCGGGGGCGGCCGTCCGGTTCCGGGCCGTTGCGCCCCGCCCGCGCCGGACCACCGGAGACGCCCGCCACGGCGCCATGACGAGGAACGACCACGGAGGCGTTGTGACGGAGCCCGAGGCCCCCCTGCTGCCGGCGCAGCGCCGGGAGAACGTCCTGCGCGAGCTGCGCAACCACGGCACGCTCCGGGTCGCCGACATCGCCCGTGCGCTGGGCGTCAGCCCGATGACCGTCCGCCGGGACGTGGCGCAGCTGGCCGAGGAGGGCGTGATCGAGCGCGTCCACGGCGGCATCCGGCTGCCCCGCCACGCCAACCGGGCCCCGGCCGCGGCGCCGACGGCGGTCGAGGAGAGCGGGGCCGCGCCGGTGGAGGGCGCCGTCGAGCGGCCGGCGGTCGGCATGGTCGTGCCCTCGCTCGACTACTACTGGCCGCAGATCATCCGGGGCGCGCGCGACGCGGCTCCCGACGCGGGTGTCCGGATCGTCCTGCGCGGATCCTCCTACGAGGACGTGGACGACGTCCGCCGCCAGGTGACCTGGCTGCTGGAGACCGCCGGGATCCGGGGCCTGCTCATCGCGCCGCCGACGGTCGGGGAGGCCGCCGGCGAGCTGGTGTCCTGGCTGGCCGGGCTGCCCGTCCCGGTGACGCTGGTCGAACGGACCGCGACCGTCGGGCTGTTCGCGGAGCACGTCGAGTCGGTCGCCACCGACCACGCGTTCGGCGCGGCCCTCGCCGTACGGCACCTGGCCGCCGAGGGCCACCGCCGGATCGGCCTGCTGGCCTCGGCGACCAGTCCGACCACCCCGGCCGTGCGGCGGGGCTGGCAGGAGACGACGGCCGCGCTCGGCCTCGACGCCGACGGCACCCCCGAGGTGGTCACCCCCGACCACCGTTCGGCGGACTGGCACGACGTGCTCGACGGCTTCCTCGACGCCGCCCTGGCCGGCGGTACCACGGCGGTCCTGGTGCACTCCGACCGCGAGGCGATCTCGCTGGTGGCCCGCTGCCAGGAACGCGGCATCGAGGTGCCGACCGACCTCGCGGTGGTCGCGTACGACGACGAGGTGGCCGGGCTGTCCGAGCCGGCGCTGACGGCGGTCCGCCCGGCCAAGCCGACGCTCGGCCGGACGGCCGTCCGGCTGCTCGCGGAGCGGATGCGGGAAGGCGCGGACCGTCCGGTGCACCGGGTGGTGATCAGTCCGCAGCTGGTGATCCGGGACTCCAGCGTGGTGGGACGGGGCCCCGGCCGCTGACGCCTCCGGGGGCCCGTCCCACTCCGTGGTGCGGTGCCGCCGCTACGACGCCGCCGCGGTCGCGCCGCCCCCGTACCCGGGAGCGCTCACCCGGGCGGCCGTCATCGGCGACCGCCACGTCCCGTACGACTCCAGCTCGATCCTGCCCGGGCCCCCGCCCGCGGCGTCGGTGTTCCACACCGCGACGGCGATCGTGTTGCTCCCGTCGGTGTCCAGGATCCCGTTGGGGAGCGGGAACCGGGTCTGCGGCCCGACGTCGTTGATGTAGCGCCCGAACTGCCAGCCGTTGACGAAGACCAGCGCCCGGTAGTGGCGGGAGCGGTCGTCCGTGATCCGCAGCCCCAGCGAGGTGTCCTGGCCCTTCGGCAGGTGCAGGTCGACCGTGGTCCGGTACCAGGTGACGCCCGGGGCGGTGGTCCGGTCGGGCAGCGTCGCCGGGCTCCAGCCGCTGTCCGGGAACCCGGGCAGCGACCAGCCGGAGCGCTCGCCGTACAGGCCGCCGCTGTTCATCGGTCCGCGCGCCGGGTCGGCCGGCTGCTCGCCGCCGAGCGCGCCCTGGAGGCGCCAGACCAGCGCCGGTGCGCCCTCGCCGGTGAGCTTGGCGCCGGTCAGGCCGCGGGCCTGCTTGTGCGCGTCGTTGACGTACCAGTCCTTGTTGTGGCCGGAGTTCTCCAGCAGCACCGCCAGCACGTTGTCCCGGCCCGGGGTGACGCTCCCGGCGGGGAAGGCGAACGCTTTGGTGCCCTCCGGGGCGCTGCCGAGGAAGGTGCCGTTGAGCCACACCGAGTAGACGCCCGCCTTGCCGGTGAGGGCCGACAGGCTCACCCCGGTGGTGCCGGCCGTCCCGGTGAAGTGCCCCCGGTACCAGACGTCCCCGTGGTGGAAGCCGTACTCGTCGGCGAACAGCACCGGCTTGGTGACCGGCGTCGTGGTGCTGTTCGAGGACTGCTTGTCCGCCGTGCGCCACCCGGAGTCGTCGAAGCCCGGCCGGGACTCCGGGTTCTCCGCCTGCTTCTTCCAGCCGGTGAGCGCGGGCAGGACGACGGCGGCCGGGGCGGCGAGGTCGCCGACCCGCGAACCGCCGGTACCGGTCCGCAGCGCGAGCGGGGCGCCGTTCCAGGTGGTGGCGGTGGCGGCCGGACCGAACACCTCGACCGGTCCGGCCTGCGCGTTGTCGCCGGTCAGCGCCAGGGTGCCGGCCGCGAGCGAGGCCGAGCGCAGCAGCGAGCTCCCGCGCACCAGCACCGGTCCGGCGGAGGTCTCCGCCCGCCAGAAGTCGCCGGCCGTCGCGGTGTCCGCGAGCAGGAGCAGCAGCGGCTGCGCGCCCCCGGTGACCAGGACGCGGGCGAGTCCGTCGTGGGTGTAGTTCAGCCGGAGGTCCCCGGTGGCGGCGTCCCAGCTGCTGTGGACGGTGCCGGCCAGTACCTGGACGGTCGGCCGGGTCGCGGCCTCGACGACCGTCTCGCCGGGCTGCCCGTGGTCGCCGTGGAGCAGCGCGATGTCCTGTCCGCCGATCCGGGCGTGGGTGACCGGCTCCGAGGTGGAGTAGCGGAGGCGGGAGGCGCCGACCGGGTAGTCCGCGACCAGGGTCTTGGACTGGCGGCCGTTGAGCGAGATCGCGGTGCCCGGCTCCTGCGGCACGGTCGGGTAGACCCGGCCGGCGGGGCCTGGCACGTCCACGGCGTCCACGGAGACGAAGGCGCCCTTGGCCGACGCGTTCTTGCGCCCGGTGGCCACGATCCGCAGGGTGTGCTCCCCGGCGGTCAGCCCGCTGGTGGCCCACAGCACCTGCTGGGAGACGGTGCCGGCGGAGTAGCCGTCCACCGTGGCGGCCCTGGTGCCGTCCAGGTACACGTCCGCCAGGCCGTGGTTGGCGGCGGTGGAGGCGATCCAGCGCACCGCGGTGCCCTTGAAGCGCACGGTGACGTCGGCCCCCGCGCGGTCGGTCCAGGACTCGGTCTGCCGGAACTCGTCGGCGGTGTAGCCCTGTTGGTAGCCCGCCCTGGTCCAGCCGGTTCCGTAGACCGCTTCCGGGCCCTGGTCGTCGACGGTGTAGGCCTGCGCGCCGAGGTCGAGCGAGATCGTGGTGTCGACCTTCTTGGTCGAGGTGGCGTCGGTCTGCCGCAGGACGTGGAACTGGGTGCTGTCGTCGGGGTTGATCCGGACGGTCTCGGTGAGGCCGGCGGCGCTCGGCCGCCCGGCGGCGACCCGGTCGGTCCTGGTGAGGGGGGCGGCGCTCTGCAGGAAGTAGCCGGTCAGCTTGTCCTGCCGGTAGGTGTCGGTGAGCCCGCGGGCCTCGGTGATCGGGGCGCCGTAGTCGTACGAGGTGTAGACCGTGCCGGGGTCGGCCTGCCACCCCCAGTTGGTGCCGCCGTAGGCCATGTAGAGGTTCTGCATGGTCGCGCCGACCGCGATGTTCTGCTGGTGGAAGACGTTGGCGAACTGCGGGCCGAGCAGCTGCCGGCACTTCTCGTAGCCGGGGCCGCCCCACGGGTCGAACGCGCCGGACTGGAACTCCGCGGCGAACAGCGGACTGCCGGGGGCGTGTCCGTAGGAGAGGTCGGGCACGCCCTTCCAGGTGTCGGGGGAGGAGCAGTTGAAGCCCTGGGGGTAGGAGTCCACGCCGTCGATGTCGAGGGCGCCGGTGCCCTCGGTGAAGTGCGCGTTGTGGTTGCCGGTCAGCGGGACGGTGATGCCCCGGTCCCGGGCGCCCTTGGCGAGGTGGGCGATGTAGACCCGGCCCGGAGCGTCGTTCTGGTAGAACTCGTTCTCCACCTGGTAGGCGATCACGGTGCCGCGACCGTCGGTGAGTTGGTGGCGGGCGATGATCGGGTCGATCTTCGCGAGCCACTCGTCGGCGGCCGCGAGGTAGGCGGGGTTCGTCCCCCGGGCATGGCCGGGCAGGGTGTCCACCCAGGCCGGGAAGCCTCCGCTGTCGACCTCGGCGTTGATGTAGGGACCGGGGCGGGCGATCACGTAGAGGCCGAGCTCGGCGGCGAGGTCGAGCAGGCGGTCGACGTCGCGGACGCCGGTGAAGTCGTAGACCCCGGGTGCGGGGGAGTGGTAGGCCCAGTCGAAGTAGAGCGAGACGGTGTTGAAGCCTGCCGCCCGCTGCTTCTCCAGGATGTCCCGCCACAGGTCGGGGCTGGGCAGCCGGAAGTAGTGGAACTCCCCGCTCCAGATGTAGGTGCGGCGGCCGTCGATCATCATCGAGTAGCCGTCGTAGGTCACCGTGTGGCTGCCGCCCGCGGCGGTCGGTGCGGGGGCCGGTGCGGGGGCCGGTGCCGCGCCCGTCGGCGGGGCGGACGGCCCGGGCTCGGCCAGGGCGGGGGAACCGCCGCCGAGGGTCGTCGCCGCCGACAGCAGGACGGCGAGCACGGCGGCGAGCAGCGTGGCGAGGGCGCGGCGTCGCCGTCGCCGGGCGGTCCGGCGTGCGGGTGGGTGTGGGAGGTCGTGGGGCATGGTGGGGCTCCCTGTTGGGTCCTGGGGGGTTCGCGCTGCCCTGACTGCACGGCGAACCGGTGGGGGGAACCGGCCGGACCTGGGCGGCCGGGCCAGGTCTGCGCGGTGGTGAGGGGCGATGAATTCGCTCATGAATCACCGGATATGAACAACATGCAACATCACAGCGGCGGGACTCCCGACTGTCAACGGAGGGGGAAGCACCGTCGTGTCGGAATGCGGACAGTGTCGGTAGTCCGCCGTTCCTCCCGGCGCCCGCCGTCCCCTACTGTGGCGGCACCCCGGCCGGTCCCCGACGACCGACGGCAGTCGCGGGGGAGTGCGGCCCGACGGCCGCAAGGGGAGCGATCCGATGCTTGAGCCGTTCGGTGTGACCGGGAGTGAGGAGACGCTCTACCGCGCGCTGTTGACCGCCGGGGACGCCACACTCGCCGCCCTCGCCGAGTCCGTCGGCCAGAGCCCGGCCCTCACCGGCCGTCGGCTGCGGGCGCTGGAGGCCAAGGGGCTCGTGGTGCGGACGCGGGGCCGGTCGGTGCGCTTCCGGGCGGCGCCGCCCGATCTCGCGATCGAGGTCCTGGCGCTCGACCAGCAGCAGCGGATCGAGCGGGCCAGGGCCGCCGCCGCCGAGTTCGCCGCGCTCCGGCCGGGCGGGGCGCGGTCCCGAGGAGTCCCGCTGATGGTCGTACGCGGCCCCGAGGCGAACACCAGGCGCTACCTCCAGGCCCAACTGGCCGCCAGGGAAGAGGTCCTGATCCTCGACAAGCCGCCCTACCTGGCCGACGGCGTGGAGCCCCAGTACGACCTGCAGCTCGAACTGATGGCCCGCGGCGTCACGTACCGCACCGTGTACGACAGCCGCTCCCTGGAGGAGCCCGGCCAGTTCGAGCGGGTCGAGCAGCTGGTGCGGGCGGGGGAGCGGGCCCGGGTGGTGAACGGTGTGCCCCTGAAGATGCTGATCACCGACCGGAGTTCCGGACTGCTGCCGCTCGGCTCCGGCGATCCCCGCGAGGGCGGGTCCCACGAGGGCGGGCCCCGGGACGGTGGGCCCCGGGAGAGCGTGGCGCTGGAACCCTCCCCGCTGCTGGACGGCCTGCTCGCGCTCTTCGAGTCCCTCTGGGCGCAGGGCACGCCGCTGTGGTCCTCGCCGAGGGAGGCGGGCCTCGACACGGTGGGCCGGCGCATGCTCGGGTACGCGATCGCGGGCTGCACCGATGCCGCGATCGCGCGGCGCACGGGTCTGAGCAAGCGCACGGTGGAGCGCCGGATGCGCGCCCTGATGGACGCGTTGGGCGCGCGCACCCGTTTTCAGGCCGGTCTGCAGGCGAGCCGGCGCGGGCTCGCGGACTGACCCGGCCCGGACGGGCCGTGGTCTCTGCGGTTGCCCGACCGGTGCCTCGGTGCCTCGGTGCTGCGGCGCCTCGGTGCCGCCTCAGCCGAGCAGGCCGCGGCGGCCGGCCTGGAGCCCGGCCTGGAACCGGGTGCGGGCCCCCAGGGAGTCCATCAACCGCCGCATCCGGCGTTCCACCGTGCGCTTGTTGACGCCGATCCGGCGGGCGATGATCTCGTCCGTCCAGCCCGCGGCGGCGTAGCCGAGGAGTTGGATGTCCTCCTCGCCGAGTTCGGCGGCCGGCCGGCCGCGCCCCCACAGCGGAGTGCCGCGCTCCCACTGCGCCTCGAAGAGCGCGAGCAGACCCTCCAGCAGCGGGGAGGCGCGCAGCACGACGGTCTGGCGCTCGCCCTCCAGCACCACGGGCACCAGGGCGACCCGCCGGTCGGCGATCAGCAGCTTCATGGGGAGTTCCTCGACGACCCGGGCGGACTCGCCGTGCTGGGTGAGCCGGCGGGCCAGGGCGAGCTGTCCGGGTTCGGCGATGGCGGTGCGCTCGTAGACCGTGCGGTACTGCACCCCGCGTGCCATCAGGTCGAGTTGGACGTCGGTCTGCCCGGCGATGCCTCCCTCGACATAGGGCGGCTTGTCGAGGATCAGCACCTCCTCCCGGGTCGACTGCTGCACCTGCTCGAAGTGCAGGGTGTTGGCCTCGTCGCCCTGGACGACCTCGACGGTGGGCTCGCCCCGGTCGCGTCCGGCCCGCCAGAGTTCGGCCAGGTCGACGGCGGCGATGCGGGCCCGGTCGACGCGTTGCCGCGCGCTGAGCGCCAGGACCTCCAGGGCGAGTTCGGGAGGGGCGGGCCGGAACCGGACCGGGCGGGTGGGGGTCTTGGTGAGCAGCCCCTTGGTCTCCAGGTCGCGCAGCCTGCGGCGCAGTCCGGAGGCGTCCTGGCCGGTGCTCTCCGCGAGTTCGGTCAGCGTCCGGTCCGGCTCCCGGAGGAGCACGCGGTAGAGCGCCTCCTCCTGCGCGGTGACGCCGAGGGCTTCGAGCACGGTCGTCCGTCCTCCTCTGCCGTGGGGTGAACCGGACCGGCGTGGCCCGGCGGCGCAGCCCATCGTAGGGGCACCGCCTCCGGGGCCGGCGGCCGGACCACCCGTTCCGGGCCCGGTCGGCGCCGTTCTCGCACGCCGGAAACACGACCGTCATCACCCTGTCCCACAGGCTGTCGGTTTGCCGCCATCGGCGGGAAACCGGTGGATCCAAACAGCTCCGGGAGCCCTAGCCTTCTCGTCAACTCCCAGCCCCCACAAGGAGGACGTATGAAGCGCTCAGCAGCGCTGGCCGGCGTGATGCTGGCGGCCGTGACCGGTCTCGGAGCGATATCCCCGGCCTCGGCCGCCCCACTGGAAGGCCCCGCCACCGACTACATCGTGGTCCTGAAGGACGGTACGGCGGTCGACCCCGTCGCCGTCGCCCGCTCGGTGGCCGGGGTCGAACTCGGCTCCGTCTACCGCTCCGCCCTCGACGGCTTCTCGGCGGCGCTCACCCCCACGGCCGTGAGCGCCCTGCGCTCCGACCCGAACGTCGCCTATGTCGAGGCCTCCGCCACCGGCCACGCGGACGGCCAGGCCACCCCGAACGGCACCAGCCGCGCCGGTGCCCCCGCCAATCCCGGTCTCAAGGTCGGCGACGGCCTCGACCAGCGGGTCGACGTGGACGTCGCGGTCATCGACTCGGGCATCGACTACTACCACCCGGACCTCAACGTGGTCCGCCGGGTGAACTGCGTGGGCGTCACCGCCTGTGTGGAGAACGCCGGTTACGACGACAACGGCCACGGGTCCAACGTCGCCGGGATCGTCGGCGGCCTGGACAACGGGATCGGCTACGTCGGTGTCGCGCCCGGTGCCCGGCTCTGGTCGGTCAAGTCCCTCGACAAGGAGGGCTCGGGCTCCACCGAGGAGATCGTCAACGGCATCGACTGGGTCACCGCGCATGCCGACGAGATCGAGGTCGTCAACATCAGCATCGGCTTCGACGGCACCGAGCGCGCGGTCAACGACGCGGTGAACCGCGCGATCGCCAAGGGCATCGTGGTGGTGGTCTCGGCCGGCAACGACCACCGGGACGTCTCCAACCAGAGCCCCGCCAACGTCCCGGACGCCATCACCGTCTCCTCGCTCAGTGACGCGGACGGGAAGCCCGGCGGCCTCGGCACCTTCGCCTGGTGCAACAAGAACAACACCAACAAGGACGACTCGCTCTCCAACTACAGCAACTTCGGGCGCGGCGTGGACCTCGCCGCCCCCGGCGACTGCATCCAGTCCACGTTCAAGAACGGCGGCTGGTCCAACTACAGCGGCACCTCGCAGGCGGCCCCGCACGTGGCGGGCGCCGCCGCCTGGCTGACCCGCGGCGGCAACAAGCCCACCAACCGGGCCGGCGTGCTCGCCGTCCGCGACAAGCTCGTGGCCGCCGGGAACACCAACTGGACCGACACCTCCGGCGACGGCGTGAAGGAACCGCTGCTCGACCTCACCAGCACGGCGGTCTTCCCGGCCGGCGGCACGGCGGGGCCCGACGCCACCTTCGTCCCCAGCTGCGACGCCACCGGCCACACCTGCACCCTGGACGCCTCGCTCACCAGCGGCAGCGGCCTGAGCTACAGCTGGGACTTCGGCGACGGTTCCACCGGCACCGGCGTCAAGCCCGTGCACACCTGGGCCTCCTACGGCGTCAAGCAGGTCAAGCTGACCGTCACCGACTCCGCGGGCCGCACCAGCCGCAACAGTGCCTACGTCCGCGCCACCGACCCGTCCGTCAATGAGAAGCCGGTCGCCTCGTTCAGCCGCTTCTGCACCGCCGCGGCCTGGTGCGGCTTCGACGCCACCGACTCCTTCGACCCGGACGGCAGCGTCGCCTCCTACCGCTGGGACTTCGGTGACGGCACGGCAGTCAGCAGCGAACTGAAGCCCGGCCACACCTACCCGGCCGCCACCGCCACCTACCAGGCCCGGCTGACCGTCACCGACAACAAGGGCGGCACGGCGACCGCTTCGGCGACCGTGAGCTGCGTCAAGCAGACCTACCTCACCATCTGCTCGGCGTCCTGACCCTCCCCCGAGCCGGCCGGGTCCGGAGCGCGACCCCCACACCGCGCCCCGGACCCGGCCTCCAGCAGCGCAGCACCCGGCACCCCGGCAGCCCGGCAACGCAGCACCCCGGCAACGCAGCACCCCAGCACCCCAGCACCCAGCACAGAACGGACGAGGCTCAATGGGACGGATCGTCGTCATCACCACCGGAGGCACCATCTCCGCCCGCCGGAGCGGCACCGGCTACCGCGCCCGCGCCACCGGGCGCGAGGTGCTCGCCCGCACGGCCGTCCCGCCCGCCGTCTCCGTCGAACTGGACGACCTGTGCGTCCTGGACGGCCCGTCGATGACCACCGCCCACCAACTGACCCTGCTGCGACGCATCCACGAGGTGCTCGCCAGGCCCGAGGTCGGCGGCATCGTCGTCACGCACGGCACCGACACCCTGGAGGAGAGCGCGTACCTGAGCGACCTCCACCACCACGACCCGCGCCCGGTGGTGTTCACCGGCGCGATGCACCCGATCGACGGCGGCGCGGACGGCGACGACGGGCCGGGCAATCTGCACGACGCCGTCCTCACCGCCTCCGCCGTGTCCGGACTCGGCACCCTGGTGGTCTTCGGCGGCAAGGTGTTCGCCGCCCGCGGCACCGTCAAGTACCACACGGTGGCCACCGACGCCTTCGCCGCGCCCGGCGCGGGCCCGATCGGCGAGGTCCGGGGCGAGACGGTCAGCGTCCACGCGCTGCCCCGGCGGACGCCGCCACTGCCGCCGCTGCCCCGGACGGTCCCCGAACTGCCGCTGCGCGTCGACGTGGTGACCCATCACGCGGACGCCGATCCGATGCTGCTGCGGGCCTCCGTCGCGAGCGGCGCGCAGGGCGTCGTGCTGGTCGGCAGCGGGGCCGGGAACGCCACGCCCCCGTTCGTCGAGGCCGTCGCCGAGGCCACCGCGCGCGGCGTGCTGGTCGCCCTGAGCACCAGGGTCCCGGTCGGCCCGGTCGCCGAACTCGCCACCAACGGCGGCGCGGTGGACCTGGTCGCCGCCGGCGCCGTCCCGGCCGGCACGCTGCGCGCGGGCCAGACCCGCACCGCCGTCCTCAGCGCCCTGCTGGCCACCGCCGAACCCGCCGAGCGTCGCCGGGCGCTGGCCCAGGTCCTCGGCGTCGCCCCCGCGCCGGTCGCGACCCCCTGAACCCGTCGGAGCCGGATTCCCGGCTGCCGCCGCCCCCTGGCGGGCGCACCCGCCCGCCACCGGACGAAGGACGACCACCCCTCGTGAAGAGATCCCGCACCCTCGCCGCGGCCACCGCCGCCGCGATCGCCGCCTCCATAGGCCTGATGCTGCTGCCGCCCAGCGCCTCGGCCGCCGACGACCCCGGCGCCACGCTGGACCCCGCCGAGGCCCAGGTGGCCCGGGCGGTCGAGCACAATCTGCCCGGCCCCCTCACCGGGAAGGCCGACGCCGCCCGGAAGACCGCCACCGAACAGCTCGTCAACGGGACCGCCACCGTCGAGCAGCGCGGCACCAGCACCGCGGTCAAGCTCGGCGACGGCCAGTACGTCGAACTCGCCCGGCAGCGGACCGACCGGATCTTCACCGTCCTGGTCGAGTTCGGCGACCAGGTCGACACCACCACGATGCACGACGGAAAGCCCAAGTACGGCGGCACCCCGGGGCCGTCGCACAACGCCATCGCCCGCCCGGACCGCGCGACGGACAACTCCACCGCCTGGAAGCCCGACTACGACCGGGCCCACTACCAGGATCTCTACTTCGGCACCACCGGGGACTCGCTCAGGACCTACTACGAGAAGCAGTCCTCCGGTCGCTACTCCGTGGACGGCACCGTCACCGACTGGGTCAAGGTGCCCTGGAACGAGGCCCGCTACGGCTCCAACTGGTGCGGTGACAACGTCTGTTCCAGCGCCCAGGACCTCATCCGCGACGCCGTCGACGCCTGGGTCGCCGACCAGAGGGCCCAGGGCCGCAGCGACGAGCAGATCCGCGCCGCGATCGCCGAGTACGACCGGTGGGACCGCTACGACTTCGACGGCGACGGCGAGTTCAACGAACCTGACGGCTACCTCGACCACTTCCAGATCGTCCACGCCGGCGTCGACGAGTCCGCCGGGGGAGGCGCCCAGGGGTCCGACGCGCTCTGGGCGCACCGCAGTTACGTCTACGGCTCGGGTTCCGGAAGGACCGGACCGGCCGGGAACAAGCTCGGGGGCACGCCGGTCGGCAGCACCGGCATCTGGGCCGGCGACTACACCATGCAGGCCGAGAACGGCGGCCTCGGCGTGTTCGCCCACGAGTACGGCCACGATCTCGGCCTGCCCGACCTCTACGACACCACCGGTCACGGCATCGACAACTCGGTCGGCTACTGGTCGCTGATGAACTCCGGCTCCTGGCTGGGCGAGGGCCGCGACGAGATCGGCGACCGCCCCGCCGACCTGGACGCCTGGAGCAAGCTGCAACTGGGCTGGCTCAGCTACGACCGGGCCACCTCCGGCGAGGTCTCCGTGCACCGCACCGGCCCGGTGGAGTACAACACCGCGCTGCCGCAGGCCCTGGTGGTCGAGCTGCCGAAGAAGAGCGTCACCACGGTGGTCAACACACCGGCCGAGGGCACCCAGGAGTGGTGGAGCGGCAGCGCCGACAACCAGAACGTCACCCTGGTGCGCGACCTCGACCTGACCGGCCGGACCACGGCCGCGCTCACCGCCAAGGGCTGGTACGAGCTGGAGCGCGACTTCGACTACGCCTACGCCGAGGTCTCCACCGACGGCGGCGGCGAGTGGACCGCGCTGGCCGGGACCTTCGACGGCGCCCCGATCCCGCACAACCCCAGCGGCTCCCCCTCCCTCACCGGCACCTCCGGCGGCGCCTGGGGCACCCTCGCCTACCCGCTGGACGCCTACGCGGGCCGCCAGGTCAAGGTCCGCTTCCGGGTCGCCACCGACGGCAGCACCCGCCTCAAGGGCCTCGCCCTGGACGAGCTGTCCGCGACCGCCGACGGCAGCGTCCTGTTCACCGACGGGGCCGAGAACGGCGACGGCGGCTGGCACGCCAGGGGCTTCACCCGCACCACCGGCACCTTCACTCAGCAGCACGGCCAGTACTACCTGGTGGAGAACCGCCAGTACGTCTCCTACGACAGCACCCTGCGCACCGGCCCGTACGTCTTCGGCTCCACCCTGCGCCCGCGCCGGGTCGAGCACTTCCCCTACCAGAACGGCCTGCTGATCTGGTTCTGGGACGCCTCGCAGAGCGACAACAACGTCTGGGACCACCCCGGCGCCGGACTGGTGCTGCCCGTCGACGCCCACCCCGCGCCGCTGCGCTGGAAGGACGGTCGGCTGATGAACACCCGGGTCCAGAGCTACGACTCCACCTTCGGCACCGAGGAGACCGACAGCCTCACCCTGCCCCGCGCCGACGTCCCGGTGACCGTGCCGAGCCTGCCGGGCGTGACGGAGTTCAACGACCGCACCGGCGTCTACTGGGACGCCGCGAACCCGTACAGCAGCGTCAAGGTCCCGCGGACCGGTACCAGCATCCAGCTGCTGTGGAACAGCGCCGACAAGCTGGAGTCCCTGATCATGGTGCGCCCCGCGTACTGACCGTCGGGCGTACTGACCGTCGGGCGGTCGGGCGGGCGGGCGGTCGCCGGGGGCGGGCACACCTGCCCGACCCCGGCGCCGTCCGGGCGTTCCGTCGCCGGTCAGCCGGTGGCCGCCCACTCCTCGCGGAGCCGCCCGAACACCTCGTGGAACTCGGGGAAGGTCTTCCGCACGCAGCCGGGGTCGTCGAAGGTGATGCCGGGGGTGCGCAGGCCGGTGACGGAGAAGGACATCACCATCCGGTGGTCGCCGTGGGAGGCCAGGGCGGCGCCGCGCGGGGTGCCCGGGCGGATCTCGATCCAGTCGTGGCCGGTGGCGACGTCGATGCCGAGCCGGCGGAGGTTCTCCGCGCAGGCGTCCAGCCGGTCGCACTCCTTGACCCTGGTGTTGGCGACGTTCTCGATCCGCACCGGCGCGTCCGCGAACGGGGCGACGGCGGCGAGCGTCGGCATGGTGTCGGAGATGTCGCGCATGTCGACGGTCAGACCGGAGAGCCGGCCGCCGGCGGGGCCCTCGACGGTGGTCCGGTCGCTGCCGACCTCGACCCGCGCGCCCATCCGGGCCAGCACGTCGACGAACCCCAGGTCGCCCTGGAGCGCGCCCTTGCCGAGCCCGGGGACGGTCAGCCGCCGGCCGGTGAGCGCGGCGGCGGCGAAGAAGTAGCTCGCCGTCGAGGCGTCCGGCTCGACCGGGTACTCGGCGGCCCGGTAGCCGCCGGGCGCGACCTCGTAGACCCGGCCGGTACGGGTCACGGTGGCGCCGAAGGACCGCATCATGGCGACGGTGATCTCCACGTACGGGGCGGAGACCAGGTCGGTGACGGTGATCCGCAGGCCCTGCTCGGTGAGCGGGCCGAGCAGCAGCAGCGCGGTGAGGTACTGCGAGGAGAGTCCCGCGTCGAGGGTGATCGCGCCGCCGCGGACGCCGTCGGCGGTGATCCGCAGCGGGTGGTGGCCCTCGGCCTCCTCGTGCCGGAGGTCGACCCCGAGGGCGCGCAGCGCCTCGGTCAGCGGGCCGAGCGGGCGGCGGCGCATCTGGGCGGAGGCGTCGAAGCGGAAGTCGCCGCGGCCGGCGGCGGCGAGCACGGGCAGGAAGCGGGCGGTGGTGGCACCGTCGCGGCAGTAGACCTCGGCGTCGTGGGCGGGGCCCTGCGGGCGGCCCTCGACCGTCCACCGGTCGGGCGCGGCGGTGAGCGCGTAACCGAGCGCGCGCAGCCCCTCGGTGAAGCCCTCGGTGTCGTCGGAGCGCAGCGGCCGGAGCAGGGTGGTGGTGCCCTCGGCGGCGGCGGCCAGGAACAGCGCGCGTGCGGTGACGGACTTGGAGCCGGGGATCTCGACGGTCGTCATGGGGCCTCCGGGGTGGGTGGTCCGGGCGTGCCGGGCAGGGTTCGTGGTCCGTCCGCCATCCTGCCGGAGGCGCCGCTTAGCGGGGGAGGGTGTCCGGGTACTGGAACGGGGCTCGGACGGTGGGCCGGACGGTCGCTCCGCCGCTCGCTCGGCCGGTCGCTCGGCCGGGACGGTCCGAACGGGTGCGGCCGGGGCGGCCGGGTGGGCGCGGGTGGGTCGTACGCGCAGGTGGGGCGCGGGGGCGGCTGTGGCACGATGCGAGGGATCGGCCGAACGGCCGCCGCCTCCCCGCCCGGGCCAGCACGGTCCGGGCCCGCCAGAGACGAGGACCCCGTGTCCGAGAGCAGCACCGGCGCGGCCCCCGAGGCCGCCCGCACCGACCGGCTCGCCTTCCGCGCCGCGACCTCCGCCGATGTGCCCGCCCTGCTGGAGCTGGTCGAGTCCGCCTACCGGGGCGACACCAGCCGGGCCGGTTGGACCACCGAGGCCGACCTGCTGGCCGGGCAGCGGACCGACACCGAGGGTGTGAGCGCGGCCGTGGGCCACGCGGACGGTGTGGTGCTGCTGGCGGAGCTGGACGGCGAGCTGCTCGCCTGCTGCCAGCTGGAACGCCGGGGTTCGCGCGCCTACTTCGGCATGTTCTCGGTGCGCCCCGGCCGTCAGGGCGGCGGCCTCGGGCGGGCCGTGCTCGCCCGGGCCGAGCGGTACGCGGCCGAGGAGTGGGGGGTGGCCGAGATGGAGATGACGGTGATCGAGCAGCGCTCGGAGCTGATCGCCTGGTACGAGCGCCGGGGCTTCCGGCGCACCGGCGACTACTCGCCGTTCCCCTACGGCGACGAGCGCTTCGGCATCCCGCTCCGCCCCGACCTGCGGTTCGAGAAGCTGACCAAGGAGATTACCGTCGGGTAGTGGTGACACGGCGTCAGGTGGTGTACGAATCTGACGTTGTGTCAACTCCCTGACCTGGGACGATGCCCGACAGTCACGCCCGATGATCGATTGGTCCAGACCAACGTGAGAGGCTGACCGGCGAAAGGCCACGTTCCGTCCCAGCTCAGGGGGGCCATTCCGCATGCCCGTACACCATGGCAACGCCGTCTCCGCGCCCGACCGGGAACCGCACCACCCCGGGCACCGAATACCCGACGGCGGGCCCGACGGCCGTCCCGACAGCCTGCTCGCCGGCCGTTCCGGGACGCTTCCCGGTACCCGTCCCGACGCACGCGCCGACGACGACCTGTCCCGTCTGCCCAGCCCGCCCGACGACGAGGAGCTCTACTGGTACTTCGGCCCGCAGCGCCGCTGGGTGCTGCTCTGCGCCACCCTCTCCTACGCCGGAGCCACCGCGACGCTCGGCCTGTTCGCGCTCAGCCGCCCACTGCTCTGGCCGTTCCTCGCCCTCACCGTGCTCAACGCCGCGACCTGGCTGCTCTCCGTCGTCGACGGACAGCGCTCCCGCCGCTTCACCCGCGACTCGCACGACCTGCTGGTCCGGGCCTGGCGCCCGGTCCGGCACCCGGGCGTCGACCTCCTGCTGCCCACCGCCGGTGAACCGCTCGCCGTCCTGGACAACGCCTACCGGCACACCGCCGCCGTCCGCTGGCCCGGCGAGCTGACCGTCCTGGTCCTCGACGACGCCGCCCGGCCCGAGGTGCGCGAACTCGCCGAGTCCTACGGCTTCGAGTACCGCAGCCGCCCCGACCGGGGCCGCTTCAAGAAGGCCGGGAACCTCAACCACGGCCTGGTCGAGGGCACCGGCGACATCATCGCCGTCCTCGACGCGGACTTCTGCCCGCGCCCGGACTTCCTGCAGCACCTGGTGCCGTACCTCGACGACCCGGACATCGGCATCGTGCAGAGCCCGCAGTGCTTCGACACCGACCCCGGGATGTCCTGGCTCGAACGCGCGGCCGGCGCCACCCAGGAGATCTTCTACCGCTGGATCCAGCCCTCCCGGGACGCCCAGGACGGCACCGTCTGCTGCGGCACCAACGCGCTCTACCGGCGCGCCGCCCTCGAACGCGTCGGCGGCTTCGCCGAGATCGACCACAGCGAGGACCTCTACACCGGCCTCTCGCTCGCCCGCGCCGGGTGGACCACCCGGTACGTGCCCGCGCTGCTCGCCAAGGGCATGTCGCCCACCGGCCTGCCCGCCTTCATCAGCCAGCAGTACCGCTGGTGCCTGGGCTCGCTGGCCCTGGTCGGGGACCCCGACTTCCGGCGCGGCCCGCTTCCCCGCTCGGCCCGGCTCTGCTTCTGGAACGGCATCCTCGGCTACCTCACCAGCGCGGTGAACGTCTTCGCCGTGCCGCTGCCGGCCCTGATCATGCTGTTCTTCCGCCCCGAGGAGATCGCCCCCTGGCAGGTCCTGCCGTTCCTGCCGCCGATCTGGGTCGCGCTCGTCCTGCTGCCCGCGATGTCCCGCACCCACTGGCGCTTCGAGGTCACCCGGGTCCAACTCCTGGGCGGGCTCTGCCATGTGGTGGCCATCGCGCACGCGCTGCGCCGCCGCAGTGCCGACTGGGTGCCCACCGGCGCCGTCTCCGGCGGCACCGCGCTGGCCCGCAGCGTCGCCCGGATCGGGGTCGGCTGGCTCGGCCTCGTGGTCGTCGCGGGTGCGGTCGGACTCGTCCGGGCCGTCAACTCCTACGGCTGGCAGCCCTTCTGGGCGCTCGCCGGACTGCTCGCGCTCACCACCTACACGGTCGTTCCGCTGATCGGCGCGCTCTGGCCGCTGGTCCGCGGTGGCAACGGCGCCACCGTCGCGGACCTCGCCCGGCCGTCCGACCGCCAGGGCAACCGGCGGTCCGACCTCCGCTTCGGGCCCGCCGAGGCCGTCGCCGTCACCGCAGTGCTGCTGCTCTGCGGCCTGCTGGCGTCCGGCTGGGCCGACCCGCTCGTGTTCTGACGTTACATCAGTTCTACTTCCTCCCTTCGTAGTTCTGTTCCGCCCTTCCTTGCGCGTCGCCCCACCGGCGCGGACTGCCGGCCGCCCCATCGGCCCGCCGGCCCCCGACCACCGCTGCCAGCCCCTGCAAGGAGCTTCGCCGTGCCCACGGCCGTACCACCAGGCGCCGAGCCGTCGCGCGCCCTCGTCCCGACCGACGTCCTCTCCTCCTCGTCCACCGCGGAGCCTGTCGCCGCCGAGCCTGTCCTCCTGGAGCCTGTCGTCCTGGAGCCGGTCGCCGCTCGTGTCGACGCGGCCGGACCCGCCACCGCCGACCCGCGCCCGAGGGCCGCCTTCCGCCCCGACATCGAGGGCCTGCGCGGCGTCGCCGTGCTCTCCGTGCTCGCCTTCCACGCGGCCGTCCCCGGTCTGACCGGCGGCTACGTCGGCGTCGACGTCTTCTTCGTCGTCTCCGGCTTCCTGATCACCGGGCTCCTCCTCGCCCGCCCCCTCGGCCTGTGGGACTTCGCCGCCCGCCGCGCCCGCCGCATCCTGCCCGCCGCCGCCGTGGTCCTGGTCGCCACCGCGCTGGCCGGCGGCGCCCTGCTCGACCCGCTGCGCGGCACCGACCTCGCCCGGGACCTGATCGCCGCCGCCGGACAGTTCTCCAACTGGCGCTTCGTCGGCCAGCAGACCGACTACCTGGCCGCCGAGCACGACCCCAGCCCGCTCCAGCACTTCTGGTCCCTGGGGGTGGAGAACCAGTTCTACCTGCTCTGGGGCGTCCTGCTGCTCGGCCTCGCCCGGCTGTTCGCCGGACACCGCCGGCGCACCGTCGCCGCCGCCACCCTGACCACCCTCGCCATCGGCGGCGTGTCGCTGCTGCTCTGCGTGCGCTGGACGGCCGGCTCCGCGCCGCTCGGCTACTTCTCCACCGCGAGCCGCCTCTGGGAGTTCGCCGTCGGCGGCTGCGTCGCCCTCGCCGCACCGGCGCTGACCACCCGGCTCGCCCGGGGCGGCTCCGGCGCCCGCCTCGGCGGCGGGCTGCTGCGCGTCCTCGGCTGGGCCGGCGCCGCCGCGCTGCTCACCGCCGTGCTCCGGTACGACCGCGACACGCCGTTCCCCGGCGCCGCCGCCCTGCTGCCCGTCCTCGGCACCGCCGCCGTCCTGCTGGCCGGCCCCGCGCACCGCGCGCTCGGCGCCGGTGACGCCGGCCGACTGCTCGCCACCCGCCCGCTGCGCGCCGCCGGTCGGCTCTCCTACGCCTGGTATCTCTGGCACTGGCCGGTCCTGACCATCGCCCAGGCCCGCTGGGGCGCCCTGCCCTGGACCACGCTGGTCGCCCTCACGGCGGCCGCCGCCGTCCCGGCCTGGCTCACCATGCGGCTGGTCGAACAGCCGCTGCGGTACGGCAGCAGCCCGGCCCCGCGCCGGGGCCTCGCCGTCGGTGCCAGCGCCCTCGTCATCCCGCTGATCGCCGGCCTCACCCTGGGCGGCGGCACCGTCCGCGCGCTCGGCGACCCCGACCGCGCGACCGTCGCCCCGGCCGGGGCGGTGGACGGCCCCGGGCTGCTCGCCCCCGGCGCCCGGGTGCTCACGCTCACCCCCTCGCTGGCCCGGGCCCGGGAGGACTTCCCGCCCGGCAAGGGCTGCGAGATCCCGCTCGGTGCCGAGACCAGCCCGCGCTGCCTGTTCGGCACCGAGTCCAGCCCCGACCGGATCGTGCTCATCGGCGACTCGCACGCCGGTCAGTGGATCTCCGCCGCCCTGGCGATGGCCGAGCAGCGGCAGTGGGCGCTGGAGGTGCTGGTCAAGCCGGGCTGCCCGCTGGCCACCCTGACGGTCCGCAACAACGTGCTCGGCCGCACTTTCGAGGAGTGCGACCGCTGGCGGGAGAACACCTTCACCCGGCTCACCTCCGGCCCCAAGCCCCGGCTGGTGCTGATGGCGGGCCTCAACCGGTACGGCGCCCAGGACGAGCGCACCGAGGGCTGGACCCGCACCCTCGACCGCCTCACCGCGCTCGGCGCGCCGCTCGCCTACCTGGGCGACACCCCGATGCCCGGCAAGGACATCCCGACCTGCCTGGCCGGCTCGGACGGCCGCTCGGACTCCTGCTTCTTCCCGCGCGGGACGGCCTTCGAGCGCGACCCGCTGCTCGACGGCGGCCTCGCCGAGCGCTACCGGGTCCGGGCGCTGGACGTCGGCCCGCTGCTCTGCCCCGGCACCGGGCCAGACTGCCCGGCCGTCCTGGAGGGCGTGATCCTCTACCGCGACACCGGCCACATCACCGACACCCTGGCCAGGGTCCTCGCCCCGCGCCTGGACCACGCGCTGCTGGGCCCCGGCCCCGACACCGGCCCCGACACCGTCTCCTGACGGTCCGCTCCTGCACCCGGCCGCCCGCCCACCGCCTCCGGTGGGCGGGCGGCCGTTGTCGTGCGGCCGGTGCGGCCCGTGCGGCCGGTGCGGCCCGTACGGCCGACGTCGAGGTCGGGCGTGCGGGCATGCGGGCCGTGCGGCCCGGCCCGGGTCGGCTCGGTTCGGTTCGGGCGCTCCCGGCGATGATGCCCGTCCGGTCCGCGTCCGGTCCGCACCCGGACGAGTGCGACCACCTTTCGACCCGCGTGCGGGCGTCGCGGGTGCCGTACGGGCCACCGAGGGAGACCGCTCGGAGTGCGAGGGTCGGGTCGGTCGACCTCCCCTGCTCGGGGTGACGGCTCCCGGGGTGATGGGGATGCCGTTCGCCGGGGCCGGGCGGGCGGCATCCCGTGCAGCGGTCGGCGCCGGTCGGATCGGGGCGCGGGTCGGTCCCGCAGGACCCGGGCGTGGGAAGTCGGTGGCACCGACTTCCCACGCCCTCTCGCCTGCGGCCCTCGCCGGCAGGACGGCGGCGTCCCGGTGACCCCGTGCCAGTGGCAAGGGGCCGGCGGGGAAGACGTGCCGGACGACGAGCCGGTGCCGGAACGGGCGGACCAGAAGGTCGGCCGATCCGACTTCCTGCGCCGGGAGGGCCACCGCACGCCGGCTCCGGTCCGGGTGCCGTCCCGGCCGCCGGGCGGCCGGGACGGCCGGTCCGTGGCGGGCGGACAACGGGTGCGGACGGGTGGTCCGGTCCGGGCTCAGCCGTAGATGCCCCGGCAGATGCGGGCCTGCTCGGAACCGGCGGGCCAGCGGCCGAAGTGCTCGGCCTGGTCGCAGATCGTGCCGCCGCCCGCCCCGGGCACCGACGCCGCGGGCGGTGCGGCGGCGGGGGCGTGAGCGGAGGCTGAGGCCGAGGGATTCGCCGCGGCCGCCGGGGTGGGCGCCGGCGTGGCAGGACTGCCGGGGGCGTGCGTCGCCCGGGTGGGCGCCGGTCGTGGTGACCGGCTCGGCTTCGGCCGGGGACTTCCCGCCGGGTCGCCGCCGTCGGTGCCGGGCGCGGCCGCGGCCGGGGCTCCGCCCGCGACGACCGCGTTCGCCTCCGGCCCGCCGGAGGCCGGTGCGGGCCGCGGGCCCTCGTTGCTCGTCGGCGACGGCAGCGGGGAGGGCGCCGGGACCGGCAGCAGGCCGGTGGTCGGCGAGACGGCCGGGGACGGTGCGAGCGGCGGCGTCGTCGGGGCGCCGGGGAAGGCCACGACCCCGGACGACTCCTCGCCCGACCCGGGCCCGCACATCGCCAGCACCGCCGCCATCCCGGCGACGAGCCCGGCGGCGCTCACCGCCCACGTCCGGCGGCGCCGGCGCCGGTCCGCCTCGGCGGCCTCCGCCATCGCCTCCCAGGGCGGCGTCGGGACGGGCCCCGGGGGTGGGACCGGCACCGGCGGAGGCTGCCAGGCCGGGGTCGGCCACTGCCACTGCGCGGCGCCCGCGCCCGCCGCCGCGCCCGTGCCTGCCGCCGCGCCTGTGCCTGCCGCCGCGCCCGCGCCCGCCGCTCCGCCCGCCGCCGGGACGGTTCCTGTCGCCTCTCCTGCCGCCGCGACCGGACCGGTCCTCGGTCCGCCGCCCGCCGGGACACTGCCCGCCGGGATACTGCCGTCTGCCGCCTGTCCGCCCATGTCCTCGTCCTCCTGCCGTCGTCCACCGCCGCCCGTCCGCGCGTGGCCTGCCGGGAGGGCAGGGTGTGCCGGGTGGGCCGGACGGGTCGCTCCGCGCGGCGGCCGTCGCAGGCCCCTGCGCGCGCTGCTCAACGAGCCTGCCGACGGCGGGACATGACCCGGACGGGGGTCCAACGGCCGCGCCGGGCGAATCCGGACCGCCGCCGTACGCTGCCTGCCGCAGCCCGGGTGCGCCGCCGGGAGGCCCGCCACATGCTGGGGGCATGGAAACCAAGAGCACGTCCACGGCGGCGGACACCGCGCCGAAGTCCCTGGTCGAGGTCGCCGAGTTCCGCACCGACAGCCGGTACCGGCTGGTCCGGTTCGAGGGGCACGGCTGGGAGCCGCTCGCCCCGGAGGAGTTCGAACCGAGGGTGCACCAACTCTTCCCGGACGTCGACCCGCGCGATCCGGACCGCGTCCACTGGGTCGACCGCCCCTGGGAATGGCCCGCCTGGCACCCGGGGGAAGCCTGACCGTACGTGTGAAGAGCGGCAGGTGTGATGTTGACGCGGTCCCTTGACGGGGTGGGTGGTTCGGGCGGCTCGGGCGCCTCGCGGGCGGGCAGCCCGGCCGGACAATTCGGTGGCCCGGTCCGGATCGTGAGTGCGACGATCGCCGGATGGGTGCACTGGACGCGGTGGCGGCGAGGGTGGCCGGTGGGGCCGGCGTGGAGTTCCGGCCGAGCGGTTCGTCGATGGTCCCGCTGATCCGCAGCCGGCAGTCGGTGCGCGTGCTCCCGGCCGATCCGTCGAAGCTGGAGGTCGGTGACATCGTGCTGGCCAGGGTCGCCGGCACGGTCTACCTGCATCTGGTGTCGGCCCTGGACCACGCCAGGAGGCGGGTGCAGATCAGCAACAACCGGGGCCGGGTCAACGGCTGGACCGGACACGACCGGGTCTTCGGCATCTGCGTCGCGATCGACGGGGTCCCCCGGCCCGGAGCGGCGGGGAAGTCCAGGCCCGCCGACCCGGACGGCGCCCGCTGAGCGGTCGCGGTCGCGGTCGTAGCGGCGGTCGTGGCCGCGGTCACCGGCCGAGCAGAGCCTTCAGGGCCAGTGCGGTCGCCCGGGGGAAGGCGGTGTTCCCGTTGTGCCCGCCGGGGAAGGCCACCGCTTCGGTGCCGAGCAGCGCGGCCAGGGCCAGCGCGCAGCGGTAGGTGTGCACCTCCGGGCGGGTGGTGCGGCCGGTGGCGGGGAGGACGCGGGTGCCGGAGCGCCGCGCGGCGGCGGCCAGCTCGGCCGGGCCGAGTCCGTCGGTGGTGACGGCGGTGAACTCGGTGCCGATGAAGAAGTCGAAGTTCGCCACCCGGCGGGCCGTCATCGGCTGCGGGGTGAGGCCCTCCTCGGTGGTGTCATGCCCGGGGTCGAGGCCCAGGTGCCGGGCGATCGCGGGGAAGGCCGCCGCCACGCCTCCGGCGGCGTGCGCCTCCTGGATGGCTCGGAGCTCCGCGACATGCCCGTCCCGGTCCGCCGGGGGCAGCAGGTTCGGCAGCACGGGCTCGTGTGCGATCAGGGTGCCGAGGACACCCGGGTGACGGACCAGGACCTGGAGGCCGATCGCGGCGCCCATGCTGAATCCGGCCATCAGGGCCGGCTCGGGAGCCGCCCCGCCGGTGCCGTCCGTGCCCGCGATCCGGGCGGCCTCGGCGAGCAGCAGGGCGACGTCGTCGGCGTGGTCGGCCATGGTGACCGGTCGGTCGGGGTCGTCGAGCGTGCTGCGGGAGAGTCCGCGGCGGTCGTAGGTGACGACGGTGAAGGTGTCGGTGAGGTGCGGGACGAGGTCGACGGTGCGGTCGGCGTCGCCCTCGCCGCTCTGCGAGAGCAGCAGGACGGGGCCGCTGCCCGCGAGCCGGTAGTGGAGGGTCGCGCCGGGGGCGGCGAGCGTGCCCTCGGTGGCGGAGGCGGCGGAGGCGGCGGCCATGGCGGTGGGAGTCCCTTCGGTGGATGGTGCCGGTGTTCGCCCGGCCCGACCGACACTAGAGCATCTGTTTAGATGCATCAATAGAGATGCATCCAATTCAATGCATCGCCTTCAATGCATCGAAGCCGATGTAGCCTGGCGGCCATGAACGGAGTCGAGCTGTTCCTCCTGGGCCGCACGCTGATGAAGATCGGCGAGCAGGCCATGCCCGAACCGGCCACCGGTTCGCGCGGCTCGGTCCGATCGGTCCTGGTCACGCTGGGCGAGATCGTCGCCAGCCCGGGCACGACCGTCGGCGAGATCGCCGCCCGCACCGGCCTGCCGCAGAGTCAGGTCTCCACCGCCGTCGCCCGGTTGGTGGAGGCGGGCTCGGTCCTGACCGAGCCCGACCCCGCCGACGGCCGCCGACGGCTCGTCCGGCCCGCCGTCGAACCCTCGGCCCGGGTCGCCGAGGTCCGGACCGCCACCGTCGACGACGCCCTCGCGGTCGCCCTCGCCGGACCGGACGGCACCGCCCCCGACCCGGAGGCCCTGCACGCCGTCACCGAGGCCCTGGCCACCCTCGCCCGGCACCTCGCCCCCGGCCGCCAAGCCCCACCGACGGGGTGACACCGCCTCGTCCCCACCCGCTTGTTCGGCCGGTCGTTCGTACGGCGTGGCTTCCGCTCCGGGTCGGGATCCCCTAGCGTGCCGCGCATGATCAGCAGTCACTCCGCCGGCCCGGACGGGCCGCGGAACGGACGTACCGCCCGTTCCGCCCACGCTGCCCGTTCCGGCCCGCTCGCCGCGCTGCTCGCCGCCGCGCTGGGCCTCGGCACCGTCGCGCTGACGGCCCCGCACGCCGCCTCCGCCGCTCCCGGCGCCGTCCCGGCCGCCGTCGCAGCTGCCGCACCCGGTGACGTCGTGGTCGACGAGCACTTCGACGGCCCCGCCCTGCCCGCCGGCTGGACGGCCGTCGAGGGGGCCTGGCGGATCGCGAACGGCCGCCTGGTCGGCACCTCCACCGACTGGAACCAGCAGACCCGGATCACCTTCGGCCGCCACCTCACCGACTTCCGTCTCGAAGTGACCGCCCGCTTCGACAGCGTCGTCGACGCCGCCCGCTGGACCGCCCTCGGCCTGGACGTCCCGGCGAACGGCGCCACCCCGTGGTCGATCGCCACCGTGCGCTCCGGCAGCACCGCCGCCAACGGCCTGGAGTTCGCCCGGCGCACCCCCGCCGACGCCTGGAACGTCACCGACACCGCCGTCGCGCCCGCCGCGGCGGGCACCGGCCGGGACGTCCGGCTCGCCGTCGAGGTGCACGGCGGCGCGGCCCGCTGGATCTTCGACGGCCGCGAGGTCATGCGCACCACCCAGGTCGCCCGGAGCGCGGACGGCGGTCAGGCCCTGCTGGTCAACGGCGCTCAGGTCTCCTTCGACGACCTCAAGGTCACCGCCCTCGCCCCCGGCGCCTTCCTCCGGCAGCCCGGCGCGCCGCTCACCGTCCTCGCCCACCGCGGCGCCTCCTCCGCCGCCCCCGAGAACACCCTGCTGTCCGACGAGGTCGCCCGGCGCGCCGGCGCGGACTGGATCGAGAACGACGTCCAGCCCAGCAAGGACGGCGTCCCCCACGTCCTGCACGACGACACGGTGGACCGCACCACCAACGGTACCGGCCGCGTCCGCGACCTGACGGCCGCCCAGCTGGCCGCGCTGGACGCCGGCGCCTGGTTCGCCCCGACCACGGCCGGCGCCCGCGTGCCGACCCTGGCCGCCCAGCTCGACGACCTCCGCACCCGCGGCGGCAGCCTGCTGCTGGAGATCAAGGGCCCGCACACCCGCGACGAGGTGGCCCGGATCGTCAAGGACATCCGCGACCGGGGCATGTCCGGCCGGGTCTTCGTCCAGAGCTTCGAGACCGACGCCCTGCGCCACACCCGCGAACTGGCCCCCGAACTGCCCCTCGGCCTGCTGCGCTCCTCCCTCGACGCCGACCCGGTCGCCGTCGCCCGCGACCTCGGCCTGACCGCCTACAACCCCGCCGACGCCGCCCTCGCCGCCCGCCCCGAGGTGGTGCCCGCGCTGCACGCCGCAGGTGTCGCCGTCAACGTCTGGACGGTCGACGCACCCGCCCGCTGGAAGGCCCTCGACGCGGCAGGAGTGGACGGCATCATCACCAACCGTCCCGCCGAACTCTCCGGCTGGCTCACCGCCCGCCAGTAGCCGCCGCCCGTGCGGGACGCTCGGCCGACTCCCGGAATTCGTCGACCCGGTCGCGGATCCGGGTCCGCGTCAGGCATCTCGGAAATCCTCGGTGATTCCCGGAAATCGAGAGAATGCCGGGTCGGGCGGTTCCGGTTCCACTTCCGGTATTCGCCGACAATTTCGGGGCGGAACCGGACCGTCCTCGATCCGGTTCCGGACATCGTGCAGAGAGTATCGGCGATTGCGGGAGGTCGACTGTTGTCATGGCCCGGCACGTCGGTTTCCAGGAGTTCGCGTCGCACGAAGGAGTCCAGGATGTTCGGTAGGAACTACGCGCGCACGGCGGCCCTCGCCGTGGCGGCCGGTTCGGTGCTGTTCGCGGTCCCCGCGACCGCCGAAGCGGCCGTCACCGCCTACACCCCGCAGACCGCCTGCGGGGCGAGCTACGTCGTGAAGGATTCCTTCGATCTGCCGGGCGGCACTTCGACGGTCTACCTGACCTACAGCAGCGCGACCGGCAAGAACTGCGTCGCCACCATCAAGAACTCCAAGGTCGGCACTCCGACGCTGACCGGCGCCTACCTGACCTTCGGCGACGGCAGCGGAAGGCAGGAGGAGTACCGGAGCCTCAGCTATTACGCCACGGCCTACCTCTACGCACCCGGGCAGTGCATCTACTACGGCGGCCGGGACTACAACTCCGGCACCTGGTGGGGCAAGGGCCCGGGCTGGTGCGGCAAGTGACGTCCGCACCGTAGCCCGCCTGCCCGCCCGGCGGCCGGTCCGGGCCCCCGCCGGAATGCTCCGGCGGGGGCCTTCGTCGGGGCGCGCCATTTCGGGGGGGGCGAGGCCGGAACGGCCGATCGTCCGATCCGTCCCGAATCCCCGGAGAAGAATTCCCCCGTACGCAAGTCACCGGGAACGACATCGGCCCCCGACGCCCGCGCGTTCGACGCCTCCCGGACGGAATCTTCTTCACCGCCCCCACCGCCGCAACGAAGGTCTTCGCGACCCTGGGGGCGGTGGCCGTTGTGGCGTGAGTGATTGCTCGACAATCGAGCCAGGGCCTGGGTGATGCTGTGATCGATTTTCCGGGTCCGCATCATCACCGGCCGCTCGGCCGGGATCCCCCGGCCGAGCGGCCTGCCGTGCGGTCAGCCCAACTCCCAAGTGGGGCCGTCGCTGTCCGCGACCGAAACCCACTGCCGACCCGCGTCGACCCTGAGCCGGTAGCGTTCGCGCGGCGGACGGCCTGCGGCCTTGTGGGCGATGATCGCGGTCTCCACCGCGTCCAGAATCCTTCGGGGGCCGGCCTGTCGGGCGATGCCGTGCCGCAGCTCCGCCCAGGCGCCGTCCGGTTGCCACATGTTCACGGCAGCGACCTCCCCGGCGGCGTCGTGGATGAAGCGAGTCATGGCCCGGGGTACGGCCAGGTTCAGAAGGAAGTGGATACCGTCGTCCAGGAGATCGGCGGGTTCCACGTAGCACGGGCGGGAACTGCAGTTGTCCGGCAGCGGCGGAGGAACAGGGGTCGTCCCGTTCTCCCCGATGCCGCGCACGGGCATGAAGAAGGCCGCATCCGGCAGAAACGCCCCGGCTGCCGTTCCGGCCTTCCGGACCACAAGGCGGACGACACCGCCGCCGACCGGGCAGACGATGATGCCCCCAGGAGTCACCTGCTCCAACCAGGCGGGCGGGACGCCGGTGAAGCCGCAGGTGGCAATCAACCGGTCGTACGGCCCCCCGTCGGGGTGACCCGCCCGCCCGTCCCCGGCAAGGACCGTGGGACGGTAGCCCGCCCCGGCGAGCCGCCGTTCGGCGGCACGGGCCAGCTCCGGGTCGACCTCGATCGTCGTCACGTTCCCGTCGCCGACCCGGTGGCTCAGAAGCGCGGCGTTGTACCCGGTGCCGGTGGCGACTTCGAGCACCCTGTTGCCGTCGGCCACGTCCAGGGCTTCGAGCATCAACGCCATGAGGGTGGGCAGCGTCGACGAACTGGTCGGGACTCCCGCCGCGTCGAACCGGGTCAGCAGGGAGTCGTCGGAGTAGACCGTGCTCAGCCACCGAGGATCCTCGGGCGTCAGATGAACGGGGCCGTGCCGCGTACCGACGGTGAAGGCCCCGACGAACGCCTCTCGCGGTACCGCGGCGAACGCCTCGTACCACTGGTCGGACTTGACGGCACCGGTGCTCCGAAGGTGGTCGGCCAGCTTGCGGCGAAGACCGGCCGGCGCGGTCGGGACAGGGTTCAACGGGGAACTCCTTCGAGAAGGTTCGCAAGAGCCGTGGCGATCGGGTCCCGGAGGTCCGGGACGAAGCCGAACTGGCCGTTGGGGTTGAGGTCCACGAAGAACCACGCCCCGTCGTTGTCAACGAGGAAGTCCAGTGCCGCGTAGCGGAGTCCGAAGACCGCCATCAACGAACGGACCCCGTCGGCGACACCTTCGGGTACGTCGCACACCGCGTACCTCAGGCTGTCGTAATCGGTCCGGAAGTCGACCCGGGACGCCTCCGACCCGGCGTGGATCTCCGCCGCGAACAGCTCGTCGCCGACCACCGTCAACCGCACTTCGTACGCCTTGTCGATCCACTCCTGGAACTGGTGAGCGGTGAACCACACTGCTGTCGTGATCTCGTCGGCGGTCACACGGTTGGTCCAGAGGACAGTCCGATCGTCGCCGGTCTGCGGTGGCATGGTGCTGCCCAGCGGCTTGTAAGCCGCGAGCCCACGTGGGAGCCGGCGGACGAAGCTCCGGGCCTGTTCCGGTTCGCTGGTGATCAGAGTCCTCGGAACGGCGAGTCCGGCACGGACAGCCTCGGCGAGTGCGAGCGGCTTGAGCGCCGCTCGCCGGTTGGCGTGGGGATGGTTGACCCACACACAGTTCAGAGAGGCCAACACGCCGCCGAAGCCCGCTACTGCCTCCGCTCGGGACCACTCGTGGTCGGACTTGTCCAACGCGTCCGGAAGGCGGTGCTCCGAAGGGCGACGGTAGTACACGGAGCGGACCTCGGTCACGGACAGGTCCTGGTGCTGACCGCATACCGCTCCACGCCATCCCCGACTGTCGCTCACGGCCGTGAGCGACAGCTTCGCAGGAAAGTCGCCGGGGTCGATCCGCACGACCGGGACTCCTCGCCGGTTCAGCTCGACGATCACCAGATCGGCCGTGGGGTCGAGATCGGCAGTCAGCACCAGGACGGTCACGGTTCAGGGCTCCTGTCGGGTCGGATCACTGGTCGACGGTCGGAACGGTGTCGTTGTCGTTCCACGTCTGGTGGTCGGTCGTCGTGACGTACGTCGTCTGGCCCGTCCCCTGCGTCGTCATCGACGGCGCGTGGACGAAGACCTCGTGGTCCGGGGTGATGCTGACCTGACGCTCCGGGCAGAGGGTCAGGGTGTGGAGGATCTCGTCCCTGACCGGGACGACCGGAACGGCCCTCGTGAGACCGAACGGCCTGGTGGCCCGGACGGGCTCGACGGCTTCTACGGGCACAGTGACTCCTTGGATCTTGTGCGGGTGAACGCAGGGGCAGGCCAGTGGTGGGAGCCTCCCTGGAACACTCGGTCTGTGTTCTAGGACAGACGGTAGGACGGCAAGTAGTGCTGGTGACATGAATGTCAGTGCACTAGTGTGCTCATGACTGCCCGTCACCTCAACAGAGGAGTGGTACATGGCCGGCCCGAAGGCGTTCACCGCAATCGCAGACCACTATCGGCAGGCGATACTTGCGGGCGATCTTGTGTCCGGCGAGAAGCTCCCGACCAACAGGGAGATGTGTCAGCGCTGGAACGTCGCGGCGGCCACTGTCAGCAGGGCCCTCAACCAGCTGATTGTGGAAGGGCTGATCAGGACGAGCCCCCGGGGCACCTTCGTGGCGGACGACGCCACGGTGACCGCTGCCGGACCGGACCGCCTGTCCATGGTTCAGCGGCTCCGGAGCAGCCTGATGGAGGGCGAGACCAGTCGAGTGACGGCCGCCGAGCTGGTCGTTCCGCCTCTGTACGTGCAGGACATCTTCAACCTCGACCCGGGTGACCAGCTTGTCAGGCGCGAGTTCATCGTGGGGCGGGGGAGGACCCGGACCATGCTGGTCGTGACCTGGCACCCGGCACACTTCGCCGCCCAGGTGCCGGACTTGCTCTCCACCGCACCCGGCAAGAACGCAGGGCTCACGTCGAAGATCCTGGAAGCAACCGGTCGAAGCATCACCCACGCCCGGGACGACATGCACGCCCGGGAGTGCGATGCCCGGGAAGCGTCCGCCCTGGGTCTCCGACTGGGGGCGCCGGTGCTGGGTGGGGTGCATCGTTGGTCGGACGACGAGGGGGTGATCGAGTTCGGCCTCTGGGTGGTGCCGACGCGAGTCACCATCGGTTACCAGTACGACGCCTGAATCGGACCGCCGGGGCGGGGAGGCTCCGCGCCGTCGGCCGGCCGTGGTCGGCCGACGGCGGATCGGTGGTCGTCACAGGGGTCACGGCAACCTCGTCCGACTCATCCTCAACACCCGTGATCAATCGGCGGATCGACTTCAATCACCGGCCTCCGGGGGCTATCCTCGCCGTGCGGTGGATCACACCGGAGTCGGCCTGGGGCGCGGATCGCGTGGGGTGGGGGAGAAGTGGCGGACGAGGTGGAGTCCTTGGATTCCCTGGTGTTCTGGGTGACCGAGGACGAGGAGGAGGACGGCGACACGATGGGCGTCTTCCGGCGCGACCGTGAGGCCGTGCTGCGCCGGGTGCCGCTCGGGGCGCTGCGCTCGAACCTCGCCGAGACGGTCGACGCGCTCCAGACGCTGTTCGAGCAGATCGCCGACCGCGGCGGCCCGTTGCCGCTCAAGGAAGTCCAGCTGAGCTTCCAGGTCTCAGCCTCGGGCGGCGTCCAGCTGGTCGGCAGCTCCCAGGTCCAGGGCACCCGTGGGATCACCTTCGTCTTCGGCAACTAGCGGGACGGGATGGGCGGGTTCGCCGCACTTCTGATCGGTGCCAGCGATTACGCGCGGGTGGGGTTCGACTCGTTGCCCTTCGTCCCCGAGGATCTGGAGCGGCTCGACGAGGCCCTGACGGCGCGCGGTTTCCGGGTCGAGCGGCCCGGGGTGGGCGAACGGATCGGCTGGAACTTCGTGCACGGTGAGGTCACCCGTTTCCTGGAGGAAGCGCCACCGGGCGAGACGCTGCTGATCTGCCTGAGCGGTCACGGACTGCACGCCCGGGGCGTGGACTACCTGGTGCCGGAGGACCTGCACCGTTTCCGGAAGCCGCCCTGGAAGGGCTGCGTCGCCATCGACTGGAGCCAGGAGGTCGACGACACCGCTGCCGCGACGGTGCTGTTCCTCGTCGATGCCTGCCGGGAGGCGGTCGGCGACGGCACCATGGGCGGAGTGGTCGCCCTGTCGAGGAGGATGGCCAAAGCCGTCCGGGTCCGGAAGGTTGCTCGCCTCTACGCCTGCGCACCAGGCGGGTACGCGCACTTCGTCTCTGCGGGGAGCGACTCGTTCAGTCTGTTCTCGCACGCCGTCCGGCAGGTGCTGCGCACGCACGAGGGTCCGCTGACCCTGGACCGGCTGGGCGAAGCAGTCCAGAGCCGGATCGCAGCGCTCCACACCGAGCACGGCAAGTCGGGCCCCGCCCAGGAGGTCCGCGTCCTCACCGACGCCGACCAGGCGGAGTTCGTGGTCGCGGGACCGCTGCTGGAGCCGGCCCCCGTGCCGGTCGAGGACGAAGCGCCGACGACGGAGGAGCCGGCGGCCGACCCGGGCCTCCGCGCTCTCCTGGGCCGTGCCGTCCACCAGTACCGGACCTCCGAGCGCACGGAGCTCCTGGAGGAGTACGCCGTACTCGGTCCGACGGACGAACTGCTCGACCACACCCGTGGGTTGCCCACCACGGCGGTCGCCGCGATGTGGGAGGCGGCGGCCCGGTCCCGCCCCGTCGCGCTGCTGCTGGAACTGGTCGGCGCCCTTTGCGGAGCCGGCCGCGGAGGCGTCTCGCACCGACTCCTGACCGGAGCGGCCGTCCGTCCGGCGCTCGAACTGCCTGTCCTGCTAGCGGGGTTGGCCGGACTCGCCGTACCTGCCGAAACCACCGGAGCCGCTGAAACCGAGGCACCGACAGCGACTGCCGGACTGCCGGCGGAGACGGTCGACGCCCTGCGGTCGACCCTGCTCCGCGCCCTGGCGGCCCTGCCGGCGGACGCCTGGGCGGCGTGCGTCGTGGAGCTGCACCGGGCCGGACTCGCCGCCGAGGCGGCGCGGGTGTCCGACGAACCGCGGCCGGTGGAGGAACTGCCGCCGCTGCTGGCCGCGCTGGAGGCGGCGGAACAGCCGGCGGAGGTCCGGCGGCTGGTGCGGGCGACGGTGGCCAGGCTCGGGGCCCGGTCGGTGGACGGCTTCCTCGTGGTGCTGTCCCGGGCCGGGGCGGGCGAGGCCAGGGCGACGGCGCTCGCGGCGATGGCGGAGTGGTCGGCGGAGGCGGTTGGCTCCTGGCTTCGGTCCACCGGGGGGCGGGGCGGTCTGGAGCGGGACGCGACGGCCGTCGTCCGGACCCTGCTGGCCGGGCACCGCGACGTACGGAGCCTGCCGGGGCTGCTCCGCGAGGCCGGGATGTCGCGGTACCTCGACCTGTTCCACGAGGAGTGCGCCCGGCAGGAACCGCGCGCTCTGCACGGATTGCTGCAGAGTCTGTCGGACGGCGACGGCCACGAGAGCGCCGGTCCCGACGAGGACGCGGTCGCCGTCGTACGGCTCGCGGCCGGCCTCATGGTGCCCAAGGAGGTGGGGGAGCTGGCCGTCCTGCTCTGCGGTCACGGCCCGGACAACCTGCTCGCCCCTTTCCTCCAGGTGCTGTGCGGGGCGCCGCCGGAGCGGGCGGCGCACGTCCTTGTCCGGGTCTGGGAACTCCCGACCGAGGGGCGGACGGACCGCGACCCGGTCACGGCCGCCGTGTCGGCGCTGGGCGGGGGGTACCCGGCGGAGGGGGTGGGGTCGCTGCTCGCGGCGCTGGAGCAGCGGCGCCTGTCCGCCGTCGCGGCCCGGCTCCGGGACGCCCTGGTCCGCGACCGGTCGACGGTGGACCTGCTGACCGTGCTGGCGCGGATGCCGTCGGCGGCGCGCGATGTGCTCGTGCACCGGATCCTCGCGCTGCGCCGGGAGCCGGGCCGGCTCGCCGAGTTGCTGGAGGCCTGCGGCGAGGAGCGGTTCGCTTCCCTGGGGGACCCGCTGGCGCGGGCCGTCGTCGCCGAGTACGGGCCCGCGGAGCTGACCGCGCTGCGGGCCGAACTGCGGGCCGGTGACCGGCGGGCCGGGGAACGGCTGCTGCGCGACCGGCTCGGGCCCGACCGGAGCGCGGCGGTTCCGGTGGCGGCGCCGGTGTCGGTGCCGGTGCCGTCGGAACCCGCTTCCGTGCTCGTTCCCGTCCCCGGCCCCGCCCCCGAACTCCCCGGCCCCGCCCCCGAACTCCCCGGCCCCGCCCCCGAACTCCCCGGCCCCGCCCCCGAACTCCCCACCCCCGCCCCCGTGCCCCGGCCAGGTGGGCGCCCCGCCGACCCGGCCGTGGAGCTGCCGCTGCCGCAGCTCCTTGACCTGCTGGCCGCACCGGCTCGGAGCGGGGGCCCGACGGCCCGCCCGTCCGCCGCCCAGGTCCCGGCCGGCCAGGTCCGGGACGTCCTGCTCCGGGCGGCCCGGCTCCGCCCGCCCGACGAGGTGGCCGAACTGGTCCTCGCCCTCGACGACTTGGGGCCGCGCGTCGCGGCGGCGGTCGACCTCACCGAGCTGTTCGGCACCGTCCTCGCCACCGGACCGGTGGAGCGGGCCGGCGCCCTGGTCGAGGCCCTGGGCTACCGGGACTCCGCGGACCGGACGCCCGGCGAGCGGCTGGTCGAGGCCGTCCGGGTGCATGCCGCCAGGCTGTTCTCGGCCGCCCGGGCGAAGGGTTCCGCACCTGGCACGTCCTACCTGTTGGGCGTCTTCCCGGCCGGTCCGCCCGTCGCGGTCGCGGAGTTCCGCGCCCTGCTCGCGGAACTCCGCCGGACCGGCGGCGCGCAGGAGGCCGCCGCCCTGCTGGGGCGGCTGGGCCACTCCCAGCCGGCCCCGGTCGTCGTCGGCCTGCTGGAGGCCCTCCGGGAGGACGAGGCGTTCGAGGTGCTGTGCCGGGCGGCGGCCGGGCGGCCCGTCCGGGAGGTCGCCGAGGTGCTGGCCAACTTCCGGCTGGAGCGGCCGAGGAAGGGGCAGGCGATCCAGCGGTTCGTGGAGCACCTCGCGCGGGCGACGGCGCCGGACCGGTTCGCGGAACTGCTGGTGGAGCTGCTGGCCGGGCGGCAGGGCTTCTTCGCCGGTGCCCTGCTGGGGGCCGCTCGCTGGACCGGGTCCGAGGAGGAGATCGACCGGCTGTTCACGGCGCTGGACGCGCGGGGCGAGGAGGTGCGCGGCGTCGCGATGGACACGCTGGCCCCGGAGCTGTCGGCCCCGCAGGCCGACGGCATCCTCGCCCACCTGCGCCGTCACGGCGCCGAGCAGGTCGGGCTGCCCGTGCTCCGGGTGCACGCGCGGAGGTCCGACATCGCCGCTTTCTGGGCAGAGCTGAACGAGCGCGGCTGGTTCCGGTACGCGGCCGTCCTGGTCGACGAGGCCCCGCCGGACTCGCCCGTCGTGGCCTGGTACCGGCAGTTGCACCGGACGGCCCCCGAGCTCCACCGCGCCCACCTGCTGTGGGCGGCCGGGGCGGACGGCCCGGTCGGGGAACTCGCCGACCGCGCCGCCCGGGGCGGGCCGACCAGGGCGGCCCTGGCGGCGGCGGTGCTGTACCGGGAGCCCGAGGACGTGGTCGCTCTGCTGGCCGCGCTGGCGGACCTGCCACTGCTGCCGGTGCGGCACGGCACGGCGTTCCGGCCGGTGGCGGCGGACCGGCGGGCCGAACTGTGGCAGATCCTCGCGGCAGCCCGGCCCCCGGCGGAACTCGCCCTGGTCCTCCGGGCCCTGCGGGCGAACGGGCGGCTGCCGGACGCGGAGCGGATCGTCGACCACGTCCTCGCCGACGAGCACGCCGACCGGGTCGCCGCGCTGCTGGAGGCCCCGTTGCCGGTCGACGGACCGACGGACCGGGGTCCCGCCGGGCACGCGAACGAAACGGCGGAGCTGCTGGCCGGTCGGGTGCTGGCGGGCGGCTCGGTGGCCGGGGTGATCGGGGGCCTGCTGCTGATCGGCCGGTCGGGGAGCGTGACGATGCTGGCCTCCGCGTTCTCCTCCCGGGACAGGAGCGGCGCGGAGATCGCCCGGGCGGTGGTGAGCCTGGTCGAGGCCGAGCTGCCGGCGGAGTTCAGCCGTGCGATGACGGTGAGCGTGTGCCGCTACCGGCCTCCGGAGGACATCGCCGAGTTCCTCCAGTACCTGGACCCGGTCGACCACGGAACGGCGCTCCAGGAGGCGATCAGGACGGCTTCCTCGCGCCGTCCGGACGAGGTGGCCGAGCTCAGGCGGCAGCTGGAGCAGCAGGGCTACGGGGAGCTGGCGGCCCGGCTGCCGGGGCCGGAGGAGCCGCCCGCCCCTTGGCCGCGGTGGCGGCCCCGCCGCAGGCACTGAGACCGGCGGCGGGGAGCGGCGGCGTCGACCGACGCCGTCCAACGGCGCCGTCCAGCGGCGGCGGGGGTGTGTCGGACCGGCCCCCACGACTGGTCCGACACACCCCCACCGCCGCCGCTGCCCGCGCGACCGGATCAGCCGTTCTCGGCCGCCGTGTCGGCGTCGGCCGCCGCGGCGGCGCTCTCGGCGGCGTCCAGCTTCTGCTGCAGGTCCGCGGGCGGCGCGCTGTCGGCCGCGCCGGGGGAGGCCGGTCCGTGGGTGACCACGGGGCCGCAGCCGGTGAGCAGCGCCGCTCCGGCCAGGAGGACGGCGGCGAGCACCGCTCCGGCGGCGCGGCGGGTCACTTGCCGGTGCCCTTGCCGTGGGCGGCGCACCAGGTGGCCACGGACTTGAGGTCGTCCTGCCGGGACTTCAGGGTGCCGACCAGGGCCTTGCGCGCGGTCAGCCGGCCGTTGAGGTAGGTCTCGACCTCGGTGTGACCGGCGGCCTTGGCGTTGGCGACCCGCTGCTCCAGCCGGGCGACGGAGCCGGCCACGGTGGCGTCCCCGTTGAGCCGGTTCAGCGCGTTGGTGAGATGCCCCTCGGTGCTCGGCAGGCGCTTGCAGATGCTCTTGGCCCCGTCACCGGTCGGTGTGGGCAGGGCGGTCGGCGAGGTGGCTGCGGCCGGGCCGGAGCTCGGGGCCGCCGGGGCCGCCTGGGCGGCGGGCGCGACGGCCAGCAGCGCGCCGGCCAGGGCGAGGGCACCGAGCGCGCCGGACCGGCGACCGGAGGGAAGGCGGTTGACTGCGGGCATGTGACGTCCTCTCCTCGACCCGAACCCGGACCCTGACGGCCCGGTGCGGTCGAGTCGGACGGTAGGACGCCTTCTTGTGGAAACCCTGTGGAACTGCCGCCCCGGGGGCCGCCGGCACCCCGGGCCGGCTCAGTGGCCGGAGCCGGTGAGCCAGTCCCGGCGGGCCGGGAGTTCGAGGGTCGGGGCGTCCGGGCGGGGGAGCGGGAGGGTGACCTCGGCCCGGCAGCCGGTGCCGTCGGGCGGTGCGGCGAGGGCGACGGTGCCGCGGTGCAGCGCGGCCTGCTGGGCGACCAGGGTGAGCCCTAGGCCCGAACCGGGGCTGTCCCGGCGGCGGTGGAAGCGCTGGAACACCGCCGCCCGGTCCTCCGGCGGGACGCCGGGGCCGCTGTCGTCCACGGTCAGCCGGGCCTGCGCGCCCTCGGTGGCGAGCCGGACGGTGACGCGGGCCGGGACGCCGTCGGCGCGGCCGTGCACGGCCGCGTTGCCGAGGAGGTTGGCGAGCATGATCCGCAGCCCGGACTCCCAGCCGAACAGCCGCAGTTCGGCCGGGGCGTGCACGGCGAACACCGTGCCGGGGTGGCGGCGGCGGGCCTCCTCGGCCGCCGCGTCGACGAGTTCGGCGAGGTCGAGCGGCTGGAACGCGTCCAGCTGGACCAGGTCCCCCCGGGCCAGGGCGCTGAGCGCGGTGAGCAGGTCGAGCAGCCGGGCGTGGTCCTGCCGCAGCTCCGCCACGACCTCCTCCCGGTCGGCGGCGGGCAGGTCCGGGTGGGCGGCCAGGACGTCGAGATTGGTGCGCAGGCTCATCAGCGGGGTGCGCAGCTCGTGCGAGGCGTCGGCGGAGAACGCCCGGGCGGTGTCCAGCGCCTGGGCCGTCCGTCGGGCCTGCTCGTCGTAGCGGGTGAGGAGCAGCACGAGGGCCGAGGACAGCTCGTCGACCTCGGCGGTGCCGGTCCGCTCGGGCACGAACCCGTGACCGCCCGAGGAGCCGGGGGATCCAGGAGCGCCGGGGGATCCGGGAGCGCCGGGTGTCGCCGCCGGGTCCAGTCCGGCCGCCCGGCGGCTGAGCCGGCGCAGCGGGGCGGTGGCCCGCTCGGCGAGCGCGAAGGCGAGCAGCGCGGAGACCGGGGCCGAGACCAGGGCGACGAGCAGGACGCGCCGTCGCACCGCTGCGGCCTGCCGGTCCGCCGGCCCGGTGGGGGCGATCACCTGCAGCAGGCCGGAGCCGCTGGCCTTGCCGTTCCCGCCGACCGCCCTGGTGAGGACCCGCCAGGAGCCGCCCCGGTCCCGGACCGTGACCGGCCCGCCGCCCGGCTCGCTCGGGAGGGCGCCCGGCCCGTCCGGCTGCGGGCCGACGGACAGCAGGACGTCGCCGTCCGTGCCGGTCACCCGCACGCCCAGGTCCAGGGCGGCGTCCACCACCTTGCGCTGCTGGTTCTGCTCCACCTTCGGCCGGCCCTTGCTGTCGGCGGCCACCAGCGCCCGGACGCTCGGCAGCAGCGCGGCCGCCCGCTCGTCGAGCCGGGCGTCCTGCTGGTGCCGCAGGTCCCGGCCGACCAGCGGCAGCAGCAGCAGGCCCGCGAGCACCACCAGCAGCGGCACCACGGCCGCCGCCCAGAGCGCGATCCGGGTGGAGAGCCTCATCGCGGGGCCTGCCGCGAGCCGTCGGGTGTGCCGTCGGGTGTGCGGTCGGGTGTGCGCAGTACGAAGCCGACGCCCCGGACGGTGTGGATCAGCCGGGGCCGCCCGCCGGCCTCGGTCTTGCGCCGCAGGTAGCTGACGAAGGTGTCGACGGCGTCGCTGCGCACCTCGACGTCGTAGCCCCAGACGCGTTCCAGCAGCAGTTCGCGCGAGAGCACCAGGCCGGCGTTCCGGGCCAGGTGCGTGAGCAGTTCGAACTCCCTTCTGGTGAGGGAGAGTTCCTCGCCGTCCAGCTGGGCCTGACGGGTGCCGGGGTCGAGGCTGAGCGGTCCGGCGAGCACCCGGTCGTCCGGCTGCGGCGGCCGGCGGCGGAGCAGGGCCCGCAGCCGCAGCACGAGTTCCTCCAGGGCGAACGGCTTGACCAGGTAGTCGTCGGCGCCCGCCTGGAGCCCGGCGACCCGGTCGGCGGCCTCGTCGAGGGCGGACAGCATCAGCACCGGGAGGTCGTCGCCCCGGGCGCGCAGGTGGCGGCAGACCTCGACGCCGCTGACGCCGGGCATCGACACGTCGAGCACCAGCACGTCCGGCGGTTCGGTGGCCATCCGGGCCAGCGCCGCCCGGCCGTCCTCGGCGAGGGCCACCGAGAAGCCGCTCAGCCGCAGACCGCGCTCCAGCCCGCGGCGGATCGCCGCGTCGTCGTCGACGACCAGGACCCTCCCGCCGGCCCCCGCCGCGTCCCGGCGACCTCTCTCGTCCCGGCTCCCCGCGTCCCGGCTCCCCGCGTCCCCGGTCCCACTCACCCGCATCGGCGCCTCCTCCGTCCGGCCGCCGACCCTCTCACACCGGGGCGCCGGACCGCCTCCGGGGGTGTCCCGGCCGGGTAACGGCGGGGACGGGGGAGCTGGGCCCGGCGGTCCGGGGCCGATCTGGAAGAGTGCGGGGCATGAGACTCCGCTGCGCCGTACTCGACGACTTCCAGGGCGTCGCCACCACCGTCGCCGACTGGTCCCCGGTGGCCGACCGGGTCGAGGTCGTGCCGTTCCGCGAGCATCCGGCCTCGGTGGCGGAACTCGTCGCGACGGTAGCCGACTTCGACATCGTGGTGACGCTGCGCGAGCGGATCGCCTTTCCGGCGGAGGTCTTCGAGCGGCTGCCCCGGCTGCGGCTGCTGGTCGCCTCGGGGATGCGGAACTCGGTGATCGACCACGCGGCGGCCCGCGCCCACGGGGTCACCGTGTGCGGGACGGCGAGTTCGTCGACGCCGCCGGTGGAGCTGACCTGGGCGCTGCTGCTGGGGCTGGCCCGCGGGCTGGTCGAGGAGAGCACGGCGCTGCGGAGCGGCGGGCCGTGGCAGAGCACGGTGGGCGCGGATCTGGCGGGGCGCCGGCTGGGCCTGCTGGGGCTGGGGAAGATCGGTGCCCGGGTCGCCCGGGTGGGGCTGGCCTTCGACATGGACGTGGTGGCCTGGAGCAGCAACCTCACCGGGGAGCGGGCGGCCGAGGTGGGCGTGCGCCGGGCCGGGTCGAAGGAGGAACTGCTGCGGGAGAGCGACTTCGTCTCCGTGCACCTCGCGCTCGGCGCGCGCACCCGGGGGCTTCTCGGCGCGCCCGAACTCGCGCTGATGCGGCCGGACGCGTACCTGGTCAACACCTCCCGGGCGGCGATCGTGGACCAGGAGGCGCTGCTGGCGGCGCTGTCGGCGGGGCGGATCGCGGGGGCGGCGGTGGACGTGTTCGACCAGGAGCCGCTGCCCGCGGACCACCCGATGCGGACGGCGCCCCGGCTGCTGGCCACCCCGCACCTGGGGTACGTGTCGCGGGACAACTACCGGCGCTACTACGGCGAGGCGGTGGAGGACATCGCGGCCTTCCTGGCCGGGGCACCGGTCCGCGTCCTCGGCGGCTGACGGCCCGGCCCGGCCCGCCGGAGCGACTGACGGCCCGGCCCGGCCGGCCCACCGGATCGCCCGTCGGCCCCGCCCACCGGAGCGACCGACGGCCCGCCACCCCCGCGACGGGGGTGACGGGCCGTGGTGCGGGCGCCGCGGTCAGGAGACCGAGACGGCGCTCCAGGCGGCCGCGACGGCCTTGTACTCGGTGCTGGTGGCGCCGTAGAGGTCCTTCGCGGCGCTCAGCGACGCGGCCCGCGCGCCCTTGTAGTTGGTGGTGGAGGTCATGTAGACCGTCAGCGCGCGGTACCAGATCTTGGCGATCTTCTGGTTGCCGATGCCGGTGACCGTCGAACCGTTGCAGGTCGGGCTGTTGTAGCTGACGCCGTTGAGGGTCTTGGCGCCGCTGCCCTCGCTCGCGAGGTAGAACCAGTGGTTGCCGACGCCCGAGGAGTTGTGCACGTCGAGCTGGCCGACCTTGCTGGTCCAGCAGTCGGCGGACCGGCCGTCCAGCGAGGGCTTGTCGAAGCGGCGCAGCCACGGCGGGGTGGACTGGTCGCTGAACAGGTAGTCGCCCTTGTCCACCGCGTTGTTGGCGTAGAACTCGACCATGGTGCCGAAGATGTCCGAGGTGGACTCGTTGAGGCCGCCGGACTCGCCGCTGTAGCGCAGGTTGGCGGTGGCGCTGGTGACGCCGTGGGTCATCTCGTGGCCCATGGTGTCGAGGTCGACCTGCTCCGGGTCGGTGACGCCGTCGCCGTCGCCGGTCATCATGCAGAAGCAGCTGTCGGACCACTGGGCGTTGTCCCAGTTGGTGCCGACGTGGACGAAGACGGTGGCGCCCTTGCCGTCGTTCTTGATGCCGCTGCGGCCGAAGGTGTTCTTGTAGTAGTCGTACGTCCAGGCGGTGTTGGCGTGGGCGTCGACGGCCGCGGTGGCGCGGTCGGTGGAGAACTTCTTCCCGTCGCCCCAGACGTTGTCGGTGTCGGTGAAGAGGGTGCCGGAGTTCGCGTTGAGCGAGCCGGCGGAGACGTTGTGGGCGTCCTTGGTGATGTGGCCGCGCGTCGGGTCCTTCAGCGAGAAGCCGCCGGTCTGCGCGGTGGTGTCGATGGTGATGTCACCGGTGTACTCGGAGTGCCCGGTGCCGGTGGCCTGGTGCTCGGCGTCGTAGGCCTCGATCTGCGCACCGGTGTCGGCGTCGGTGACGACGATCCGGCCGGCCGGCTGGCCGTGGTCGCCGGTGCCCTCGACGGTGGTGCGCCAGGCGAGGCGCGGGGTGCCGTCGGCGGCCCAGACGACGAGCTCGGGGCTGCTGGTGGCGTTGCCGACGCCGGGTGCGGCCTCCAGCGCGCGGCCGGCGGTGAGCTGGGCGGGGACCTTGGGGACGATGGTGCGCACGGCGGCGTCGTGGGCGGCCGCGCGGGAGGAGTCCTTGAGCCGGCCGCGGGAGTCCTGGTGGACCACCAGGTCGCCGCCGACCACGGGCAGGCCGAGGTAGGTGCGGTCGAAGCGGACGTGCTGGGTGCCGTCGGCGTCCAGCACGACGTCCTTGACCAGGAGGTCCTGGCCGTCGGCGAAGCCGAAGACCGACGCGTTGTGGGCGACGTTGGCCCGGGCCTGTGCGATCGCCGCGTCGCGGCCGGTGGGGGCGGCGGACGCGGTCCCGGCGGTGACGGTGGCGGCGACGAGGGCGGCGGTGGCCGCTATGGCTCCGGCCGCGAGGAAGCGGCGAGAAGAGGAGGTGGGGCTCACTCTGACTCCAGTCGGGGATGCTGCGTGATGCAGGGATGAGAGCTGCGACCGAGATTGACGGTGCGCAGTCATCCACGGCTAGAGCGAACGTCAGAACTTTGCCAATTCGTGTCCTGTACTGATCAAATGTGATCGTTTTCGACTTGTCTGTTCACGCTTGGGCCGGGGCCGTCGGAACCCGCGCCGCACGGTCCCCGTGCCGTACGCTCGCGGGATGGACGGATGGGTGGGGGCCTGGACCGGCGGACGTCGTGCGGTGCACGTCGGCAACGTGGCCGACTTCAACGAGCAGTTCCTCCACGAACCCTCCTCCGGCAGGCGGTTCACCGTCAGGGGGTTCGGGTCGGGCAGGTCCGCCGCCGAACCGTCCGCCGCCGAGCGGCGCGCCGACCGCCTCCGCCGGGCGCACCACTACGCCGGACTGGCCGTCGGCTACAGCCCCGAACCCGCCGCGCTGGTCCTGCCGGCGGAGGTCGACCGGGCCTGGATCGACTGGCTCGCCCGCGAACTCGACTGGGGCCCGGTCGAGCTGTTCGACGGCCTCGCCCCCGGCGGCACGGTCGCCGAGGCCCTCGCCGCCCGCCCCGCGCTCGCCGAACGGCTCGCCACCGGCCCCGAACCCGTGCTGTTCTGGGGCCGCACCCCCGACCGGGGCCAGGGTCCGGAACTCGCGGCCGTCCGCCGCTACGAGGCCAAGGACGCCGCGCACGGCCTCTTCACCGCGCTCGCCCAGGACCACCCCGGTGTGCGAGTGCCCCGACAGGAGCCCGCCGACGGCCCCCGGGCCGCCGCCCGGCTCCTGGCCGCCCGCGCCGCCCGGGGCCTCGCCACGGTGCTCAAGTCCCCGCACGGAGTGGGTGGTTACGGAACCGTGGTGGTCACCCCCGAGGAGCTGTCGGCGGCCGGCGGCGCCCGGGCGCTGCTGCGCCGGCTGGTGCGCGAGGACGTCCTGCCGCCCGGCGGCCCGCTGCTGCTGGAGGAGTACGTGGACGGTGGCCCGGCCGGCACCGGCCGGCTGCGCGACCTCACCTTCGACGCGGTGATCGGCGCCGACGGCCGGGTCCACCCGGTCGGCGTCGGCGAGATGGCGGTCGACGGGACCAGCTACCAGGGGGTGACGGTCGGTCCGGGCGTGGTCCCGTCCGGCGCCGCCGCGACCGCCGAACGCTTCGGCCTCGCGGTGGGGGAGCGGCTGGCCGAGGCCGGCCACCGCGGCTGGTACGACGTGGACTTCGTCACCGACCGGGAACGCCGGCTCGCCCCGACCGAGGCCAATCTGCGGCTCACCGGGCCGGCGATCGCCTTCGTCCTGCGCCACCGGCTGGACCAGGTGCGCGGTCCCGGCCACCTGCTCCGCACCCTGGACGCGATGCCGCTCGGCGCCCGGCTCTCCCAGGAGGCGCTGCACGGCCACCTGGACCGGCTGCGCCCGGCCTGCGCGCGGCTCGGCGCGACCCTGCTGCCGCTGATCGTGACGGCCGGGCACGAGCCGGACCCGGTCGTCGGCCTGGCGCTCGCCGCCCGGAGCGTCGAGGCGCTGGACGGCGCGGAGGCCCTGCTCGGGGCGGCCCACCACGCGCTGGGCCGGATGTTCGAGGCTCTGCGCTGAGCCGTTCCCCCGAGCCGTCCAGGTCCCCCGAGCCGCTCAAGTCCCGCGAGCCGCCCAGGTCCCGCGAGCCGCTCAAGTCCCCGAGCCCCGGGCCCGGCCTGCTCACAGCCGCTTGCGCACCCTCGGCTGCCAGGTCAGGAACCGGACCACGATCGCGGCCGAGACCATCAGCGCGACGTTGAACACGAAGACCAGCCAGCTCTGGGCGGACCAGTCCGCCGGGCGGGTGGTCCGGTACAGGTTGTCCTGCGGCCACCAGGAGGCCAGCAGCCAGAACACCGCCAGGTGCGCGGCCACCGACAGACCGGCGGGCCGTCGCTGCCGGGCCGTCACCACGGCCCCGAAGAGCAGCCAGGCCACCCCGAGCCCGAACGCGGCCCACTCGAAGAGGTAGAGCACACGGAACAGGGTGTCGTACGGGGCCGGCACCGCCGAGACGTCCGTCGAGCCCGGCCAGAGCTTGTCCGTGAGCAGCGCGGCGGCGGCGGCCGACGGCACCCCGACGGCGACCGTGCCGCACCCGAGGAAGGACTCCGACTCCGCGACGCCCCCGGACCGCCCGCCCCCGCCGCCCTTGCCCCGGTGGCCCTTCCCGCCGCCCGACCGGCGGGGCGGCGTGCGGTCGCCCGGCGCGGGCAGCGGCAGCGCGTCCCGGTCGAGCTTGCCGGCCCGGGTGCGCGGCAGTTCGGGCACCGGGACCACGGCGGCGGGCGCCTCCCCGGCCGGCAGCGAGGCCGAGAGCGCGGCCGTCAGCGACCAGCCGTCGGTGTCCGGGGCGCCGGGCACGGTGACGGCGTAACCGACCAGCTCGCGCCGACCGGGAGCCACCTCCACCACGGCGACGGCCGCCTCCCGGATCCCGGGGCGGGCGCGCAGCCGGGCCTCGGCGCGGGCCGCCCGGGACACCGTCCCGGCCGCGGCGGCGGAGACCCGGGCGTCGGTCGGTCCGAGCACGCCCGCCGCCCGGCCGACGAACTCCAGCGCGCCGCCCTCCGCGATCCGGCCGAGGTCGCCGGTGAGCAGGACCCGGCCGTCCGGGTCGTGCCCGCTGCGGACGAACCGGCGGGCCGTCTCCTCGGGGCGGCCGGGGTAGCCGGGGCCGAGGCCCGGCCCGGCGAGGGCGATCTCGCCGACCGCGCCGTCCGGCAGCGGGGTGCCGTCCGGGTCGAGCACGTACACCCGGGCGCCGGGGAACGGCAGTCCGACCACCGACAGCGCCGCGCCGCCGGGCACCTCGTCGAGGCCCCGGACCTCGAACCAGGTGCTGTCCACCGAGGCTTCGGCCAGCCCGTAGACATTGATCACCCGGGTCGGCCGGCCGACCAGCCGCTGCAGTGCCAGGTGCTCGTCCAGCCACCACTTCTCGGCGCCGACGGTCAGCACCCGCACCCCGGCGAACGGGCGGCCCCCGGCGGTCGGTGCCAGGAGGGCGGTCAGTCGGCGCGCGGTGCGGGTGTTCAGCTCCAGCAGGGTGATCCGCTCGGCGGCGATCAGCGGCGGGAGGTCGGCGATCTCGGCGGCCCGGTCCAGGGTGAGGTTGCGCGGGGCGACCACCAGCGTCGCGCCGGAGCAGAGCGCGCGCACCCAGTCGGCGGTGAACACGTCGAACTCCAGGCTCGCCGTGCTGAGGATCCGGTCGGCGGGAGTGATGCCGTAGACGGTGCGCCAGCCGTGGTGGGCGGCGAGCAGATTGCGGTGCGAGAGCCCGGCGCAGCGCGGCGCGCCGGTGGTGCCGGAGGTGGTGAGGACCACCGCGAGGCCGTCCGGGTCGAGCTCGGCCGGGGGCGGGCCGACGGGGTGCGGGCCGGCGGGTCGCGTCGCCGGGGCGGCCCCGGCCGCGTCGACGCAGACCAGCTCCCGGGCCCCGGCGTCGGTCAGCCGGATCCGGTGCGCCTCCTCGGTGACGACCAGGTCCGGCGCGGCCTCGGCGAGCACGTGCCGCAGCAGCGGGTCCGGGGCGCCGGGCTCCAGCGGGAGGTACGCGGCGCCGGTCTTGAGCACGGCGAGCAGGGCGACGTACACCTCGACACCGCGGCCGAGCGCCACCGCCGCCAGCCGGCCGGGCCGGAGCCCGCGCCCGACCAGGTGGTGGGCCAGCCGGTCGGCCCTGGCGTCGAGTTCGCCGTAGCGGAGCTCCGTGCCGGCCCAGCGCAGGGCGACCGCTTCCGGCGTGGCGCGGGCGTGCTCCTCGAAGCGTCCGGGCAGCGTCCCGGCGCGTCCGGTACCGAGTTCCGGCGGTGTGTCCGTTCCTGTCATCGACCCGTCCCCTCCACCCGCACGTGGTGTCCGCACCGCTTCCACGAGCCGCCGGTCCGATCCGGTTCCACGGTTCGCGCACCGATCCTGGCCCCAACTGCCGCCGGGGAAACGGGGGGTACGCACGGCGCCCGCGCCGGGCGGCCGTCCACGGCTCGGACACCGGACCCGTCGTCCGGACCGACGGTTGTACTCTGCACGCGGACGGTCGGCGGCGGCCCGTCCGGTGCGGCGCCGCGCCCGCGACCGCGACCCTGCCCAGCACCGGAGGAGTCCAGGAGGCCCGCCCGCATGAGCACGTCCGCCCCGCGCCCGCCCGCCACCGTTTCGGAGGCCACCGCCGCCCGAGCCGCCGACGCCCCGGCCACCGGCTCGCCCGCGGAGCCGCCGGCCCCGCTGCTGCGCACCCGGGCCGTGGACGTCGTCCGGGACGGTCGCCACCTGCTGCGCGGGATCGACCTCGACATCCACCCCGGCGAGCACTGGGCCCTGATCGGCCCGAACGGCGCCGGCAAGTCGACCCTGCTCGCGCTGCTCGGCGCCGTCTCCCACCCCACCCGGGGCGAGGTGGACGTGCTCGGCCGCCGGCTCGGCCGGGTCGACATCCGCGAGCTGCGCGCCCACCTCGGCCACGTCAATCCGCGCCACCCGCTGCGCTCGCCGCTGACCGTGCGCGAGGTGGTCCTCACCGGCGTCACCAACACGATCGAGCCGGATCTGCACCGCAAGCCCGCCCCGGAGGAGCTGGAGCGGGCCGAGCTGCTGATCGGGACGCTGGGAATGACGGAGGCCGCGGAGTCCCCGTGGACGACGCTCTCCCAGGGGGAGCGCGGCCGGGCGCTGATCGCCCGGGCCCTGATGCCCAGTCCGCGGCTGCTGCTGCTCGACGAGCCCGCCACCGGGCTCGACCTGACCGCCCGGGAACTGCTGCTGGACAGCCTGGACCTGCTCCGCCATCAGCACCCGGAGCTGGCGAGCGTCCTGGTCACCCACCACCTGGAGGAGCTGCCGGAGTCCACCACGCACGCGCTGCTGCTGCGGGCCGGGGAGACGGTCGCGGCCGGCCCGGTGGACGAGGTGATGACCACCGAGCTGGTGAGCGCGACCTTCGGCCACCCGATCCGGATCACCCGCCAGGACGGCCGCTGGACGGCCAGGGCCGCCGCGCGGCGCACCCCGACGGGCTGACCGCGGCGGTCCTCGACGACCTCCCCCAGGGGCGCGCACCCACCGGTGCGTGCCCCTTTACCACTTCTTTGCCATCGACGCCACCTCCGGCCGAGTCACGTGTGGCCGGAAATCGTCGGTGGACCGACCATCGGGGCACCGGAGCCCTTGTCCCACCTGCACCGTTTCGTGACCGACCCCGGTGTAGACGGCAAAAACCGATATCCCTAAGGTATGCCTTAGCTAAGTGGACGGGGGCACCGGCGGCGTCGTTGCCCCTCGTCCGCGCTCAGCCCTGCCCTGAAACGCCCTGTCCTGACCGCTGGAGCCCGCATGTCCGCCCGTCGTTCCACCGCAGCCACACTGCTCACCCTCGCCGTGGCGACCGCCGCGCTGGCCGGCTGCTCGCAGAAGAAGGACGACAAGACCGCGGCCGACGCCGTCAAGGTCAACGCCACCGACACCGCCTGCGAGGTCTCGAAGACCACGTTCCCGGCCGGTCACGTCAGCATCGACATCGCCAACAAGGGATCCAAGGTCACCGAGGTCTACGTCTACGCCATGCGCTACGACAAGATCGTCACCGAGCGCGAGAACATCGGCCCCGGCACCAAGGCCACCATCACCGCCGAGATCAAGGCCGGCACCTACGAGGTCGCCTGCAAGCCGGGCATGGTCGGCGACGGCATCCGCCAGAAGATCACCGTCACCGGCGACAGCTCCGCCGCCCCCGCCGACCCCCGCCTGACCGCGGCCGTCGACGCCTACCGCACGTACGCCCAGGAGCAGGCCGACGCCACCATCCCGGCCGTCGAGGCCTTCGCCGCCGCGATCAACGCCGGCGACCTGGACAAGGCCAAGTCCCTCTTCGCGCCCTCGCGCACCGGCTGGGAGCGCACCGAGCCCGTCGCCGAGAGCTTCGGCGACGTCGACCCCAAGACCGACACCCGCGAGGACGGCCTGGAGCCCGGCCAGGAGTGGACCGGCTGGCACAAGCTGGAGAAGTCCCTCTGGGCGGACGCCGTGATCGGCGACGCCGAGAAGAAGCTCGCCGACCAGCTGGTCGCCGACCTCAAGGACTGGCAGAAGAAGATCCCCGAGGCCGAGATCACCGCCACCAGCATGGCCAACGGCGCCAAGGAGCTCCTCGACGAGGTCGCCACCGGCAAGGTCACCGGCGAGGAGGACCGCTACAGCCACACCGACCTCGCCGACTTCGCCGCCAACGTCGAGGGCGCGAAGAAGGCCTACGAGCTGCTCAAGCCCGTCGCCGCCGAGAAGGACGCCGAGCTCGCCAAGACCCTGGACTCCGAGTTCGCCGCCATCCAGACCCTGCTCGCCAAGTACAAGCAGGCCGACGGCAGCTACACCTCCTACGACAAGGTCACCGACGCCGAGCGCAAGACCTTCTCCGACGCCGTCAACTCCCTCGGCGAGCCCCTGTCGAAGCTCGCCGCCGCCGTGGTCGTCAAGTAACAAGCGCAGTCCGGCGCGCGCGGCCGTCCGCGGCGCGCGCACCGGACCCCGCACCGCGCACCACATCCGGTACTCCGCCGTGGCGGCCCCAGCGGCCGCCGCGGCATCCGTGAGTTCAGCACAGAGAAGGGTCCACCCGCCCATGGACGCCGAGAACCAGCAGCAGAACGCGACGTCGGCCGCCACCGCCGACGCCACCGCGGAGGCGTCGGCCGGCCGCGCCCCGGTCAGCCGCCGCGCCGTCATCGGCTGGGCCGGTGCCGGGGTCGCGCTGGGCGCCGCCGGTGTCGGCTCGGTCGCCGCCGCGACCCGCCAGGACGACGACACCCCGGCCGCGCCCGCCGCCACCGCGGACATCCCGTTCTTCGGCGACCACCAGTCGGGCATCGCCACCCCCGTCCAGGACCGGCTGCACTTCGCGGCGTTCGACATCTCGTCGACCGCGACCCGCGACTCGCTGGTCCGGATGCTGAAGGAGTGGACCAAGGCCGCCGCCGCGATGACGGGCGGCCGCGAGGTCGGCAGCGGCGCCGCCAGCGGTCTGCCGGAGGCGCCGCCGGACGACACCGGCGAGGCCCTGGGCCTGCCGGCCTCCCGGCTCACCCTCACCATCGGCTTCGGTCCGAGCCTGTTCGAGAAGGACGGCGTGGACCGCTTCGGCCTCAAGGCCCGGCGGCCCGAGGCCCTGATCGACCTCCCGAAGTTCAAGGGCGACAACCTCGACCCGCAGCGCAGCGGCGGCGACCTGTGCGTCCAGGCCTGCGCGGACGACCCGCAGGTGGCGGTCCACGCGATCCGCAACCTGGCCCGGATCGGCATGGGTACCGTCAACATCCGCTGGTCGCAGCTGGGTTTCGGCAAGACCTCGTCCACCACCCCGGACGCGCAGACCCCGCGCAACATGATGGGGTTCAAGGACGGCACCCACAACATCGCCGGCACCGACACCGCGAAGCTCGCCGAGCACGTCTGGGCCGCGCCCGGCGAGGGCCCGGACTGGATGACCGGCGGCTCCTACCTGGTGGCCCGCCGGATCCGGATGCACATCGAGACCTGGGACCGCACCTCGCTCAAGGAGCAGGAGGACGTCTTCGGCCGCACCAAGGGCGAGGGCGCCGCGTACGGGCGGACCAAGGAGCACGACGCCCCGGACCTCAAGGCGATGCCCGCCGACGCCCATGTCCGGCTGGCCCACCCGGAGACCAACGACGGCCTGATGATCCTGCGCCGCGGCTTCTCCTTCACCGACGGCACCGACGGCCTCGGCCGGCTGGACGCGGGCCTGTTCTTCCTGGCCTACCAGCGGGACACCCGCAAGGCGTTCGTCCCGCTGCAGCAGCGGCTGGCGGCCTCCGACAAGCTGAACGAGTACATCCAGCACGTCGGTTCCGCCCACTTCGCCTGCCCCGCGGGCGTCCGCAAGCCCGGCGAGTGGTGGGGCCAGGCCCTCTTCGGCTGACCTCCCGCCCGTTCCGCCCGTACCACTCTCCTCACCCCCAGGGAGCCGGCGTGTTCGCCAACTATCTGATCGGCCTGCGCGAAGGACTCGAAGCCAGCCTGGTCGTCTGCATCCTCATCGCCTACCTGGTCAAGACCGGCCGCCGGGACAAGCTCCCGCCGGTGTGGACCGGCGTCGGCGCGGCCGTGCTGCTGTCCATGGCCTTCGGCGCGGTCCTGCAGTTCGGCTCCTCCCAGCTGTCCTTCGAGGCCCAGGAAGCCCTCGGCGGCTCCCTGTCGATCATCTCGGTCGGCCTGGTCACCTGGATGGTCTTCTGGATGCGCCGCACCGCCCGCCACCTCAAGAGCGAGCTCCAGGGCAAGCTCGACGCCGCACTCGCCATGGGCACCGGCGCGCTCGTCGCCACCGCCTTCCTCGCCGTCGGCCGCGAGGGCCTGGAGACCGCCCTGTTCATCTGGACCGCCGTCCAGGCCACCGAGGACGGCTACAACCCGATCGTCGGCGCCGCCCTCGGCCTGCTCACCGCCGCCTTCCTCGGCTGGCTGTTCTACCGCGGCGCGCTGAGGATCAACCTCGCCAAGTTCTTCACCTGGACCGGCGCCATGCTCGTCGTCGTCGCCGCCGGCGTCCTCGCCTACGGCGTCCACGACCTCCAGGAAGCCGGCTGGCTGCCCGGCCTGCACAACCTCGCCTTCGACATCTCCAGCACCATCCCCAAGGACAGCTGGTACGGCACCCTCCTCAAGGGCGTCTTCAACTTCCAGCCCGACCCCACGGTGTTCCAGATCGTCGTCTGGCTCGCCTACCTCGCCCCCACCCTGGCCTTCTTCTTCGGCCTCCTCGGCGGCCCCGCCAAGCCCACCGCCCCCAAGCCCGAGCCGGCCGGGGCCCGCCCCACCGCCTGACACCACCGGCCCGCGCCACCCGGCGCACCCACGCCACCGCACCACGCCCCGCCCGGCACCCCGGGCGGGGCGTCCGCGTTCCCGGGCCCGACGGCAAGGGACCGATCGCGCTCTGACGGTTTGTGTACCTGACATCCGGTCAAAAAATTCACCTCTGGGATCTACCCGCGTAAACCCCTGGGGCGACATGCTGGTCGGCAGCCCGGGCCGGTTCCCCGCCCGGGGGCCTTCCCCTGCCCTCCTCGACCCAGGAGTTCCCTGTCATGTCCGCGATACGCGTGCCCCGCCGTGTCCTGGCCGCCGCCTTCGGCGCCCTGCTGCTCGCCCTCACCACCCTGCTGACCGGCGCGGGTACCGCCCAGGCGGCCCTGCCGACCCCGGTCTCGGCCGCCACCGCCCGCGGCTACCTCGCCGCGATCACGGTGGCCGCGGAGTCCCACGACTCCACCTACGACCGCGCGCTCTTCCCGCACTGGATCACCATCTCCGGCACCTGCAACACCCGGGAGACGGTCCTCAAGCGCGACGGCAGCAACGTCGTCACCGACTCCGCCTGTGCCTCCGTCAGCGGCACTTGGGTCTCGGCCTACGACAACGCCACCACCACCAGCGCGTCGAGCTTCGACATCGACCACCTGGTGCCGCTGGCCGAGGCCTGGCGCTCGGGCGCCTGGGCCTGGACCACCGCCCAGCGCCAGGCCCTCGCCAACGACCTGGTCCGCCCGCAGCTGATCGCCGTCTCCGCGAGCTCCAACCGCTCCAAGGGCGACCAGGACCCGGCCCACTGGCTGCCGCAGACCTCCTACCGCTGCACCTACGCCCGCGCCTGGGTGCAGGTGAAGTACTACTACGGCCTCTCGGTCGACAGCGCGGAGAAGAGCGCCCTCTCCTCGATCCTCAACGGCTGCTGAGGAAACGTTTGCCCCGGGCGCGCACGGCGCCCGCCGAGCACGGACAGCACGACGCCCGCCGGGAGGAGTCCCGGCGGGCGTCGTGCGTACGAGGGGCGGCGGCTACTCGCTCTTGATCGCGCCCAGGATGTCCAGCCGGGCCGCCCGGAGGGCCGGCCAGACGGCGGCCAGCAGGCCGATCACCGCGGCGGCGACCAGGAAGAAGCCGATCTGCACCGGCGGCACCACCAGGGTGATGCTCTTGAGCGATCCCGCGATCGTCCGGACAGCGGCCCAGGCGGTGACGATGCCGAGCAGCACGCCGACCACACCGCCGAACAGCGCGATCATCAGCGACTCCAGCCGGACCATCCGGCCGACGCCGCGCCGGTCCAGGCCGATCGCCCGCAGCATGCCGATCTCGCGGCGGCGCTCGAACACCGACATCGCCATGGTGTTGACCACACCGAGGATCGCGACGATCACGGACATGCCCAGCAGGCCGTACATGACGTTCAGCACGCCGTTGATCGCCCGGTTGTTCTCCGCCTTGATGTCCTTCTCGCCCTTGATGCCGATCAGCGGGTTGCCGCCGGTGGCGTCGCGCAGCGCCTGCTTGAGCGCGGGGGTGGCGCCGTCGGCGCCCTTGACCAGGACCTTCTTCAGGCCGGAGCCGGCCATGGCGTGCGGGCCGACCAGCTTGTCCGGGGCGATCAGCCCGCCGATCTCGGAGTTGCGCTCCACCAGGGCGCCGACGGCGAGGCTGCCGCGGGTGCCGTCGGGGTAGGTGATGTCCAGGGTCGAGCCGACCGTGAGGTGGTTGCGCTCGGCGTAGTCCGTGCTGGCCAGCAGCTTGCCCTGCTGGAGCGCGTCGGCGGCGCCCGCGGTGACCTTCACGTCGACCAGCCGGTCGAAGGTCGCCGCGTCCACGGACGTCAGCCAGGAGGTGTCGCCGTCGGCGACCGCCTCCACCGGCACGTCCCGCACCACGCTCGTCGCGGTGACCCCGGCCGTCTTCGCGATCTGCCCGGCGACCTCGGGAGCCAGCATCGAATAGTTGTCCATGGCGACGGCGTAGTCCGCCTTGATGTCGCTGGCGAAGGCCCGGTCGGCGGCCTTGCTCACCGAGGCGCCGACCACGCTCAGCGTGGTGATCAGGGTGACGCCGATGGTGAGCGCGGAGGCGGTGGCGGCGGTCCGGCGCGGGTTGCGCACGGCGTTCTCGCGGGCCAGCTTGCCGGGCGTGCCGAACAGCTTGCGCAGCACCGGGGCGAACAGCGCGATCACCGGGCGGGACAGCAGCGGGGTGAGCACGAAGACGCCGATCATCAGCGCGCCGGAGCCGAGGCCCACCAGGTTGACCGACTCGGAGGCGGCGCCGCCGACCAGGCCGAGCGCGCCGCCGACGGCGAACAGCAGGCCGATGGTGTTGCGCACCAGCAGCGACTTCTGGGTGGCGGGCTGCTCGCTGGAGCTCATCGCGGCGACCGGGGCGACCCGGGAGGCGCGCAGCGAGGGCAGCCAGGCGGCCAGCACGGTGACGAGGACGCCGACGGCGAGCGAGGCGATCACGGTGCCCGGAGCGATCACCAGCGGGCCGTCCGGCAGGTTGGCCTCCCACGGGCCGTTGAGCAGGGCCTGCAGACCGGCCGCGATGCCGATGCCGCCGATCAGACCGCCGATCGAGGCGGCCAGGCCGACCAGCAGGGCCTCGGCCAGCACCGAGAGGGTGATCTGCTTGCGGCTGGCGCCGACGGCGCGGAGCAGCGCGAGCTCCTTGGTGCGCTGGGCGATCAGCATGGTGAAGGTGTTGGCGATGATGAAGATGCCGACGAAGAGCGAGATCCCGGCGAACACCAGCAGCATGGTGGACATCGCCTTGGTGTTCTCGTCGATCCTCCGCTCCTGCTCGGCGGCCAGCGCGCGGCCGGTGTTGACGTCGAAGGTGTCGGACTGGGGGAAGGACTTCTGCACGGCGGCCAGCAGCGCGGCGTCGTCCGTGCCGGGCTTGGCCTTGACGTCGATCCCGTCGTACTGGCCGGGGCTCAGGTAGAGCTGCTGGGCGGTGGCGGTGTCGAAGGCGGCGAGCGATCCGCCGGACTCCACGCGCGGGTCGTTGGTGTGCAGGGTGCCGGTGAGCTTGAGCTCCATGACCGGGCCGTTGACCGCGACGCGGACGGTGTCGCCGAGCTTGAAGCCGCCCTTCTCGGCGGTCCTGGTGTCCAGGGCGATCTCGCCGGAGGTGCGCGGGCCCCGGCCGTCGGCCAGCGGGAAGCGCGGGTCGGTGCCGTCGGCGCCCGGGACGTAGTTGGTTCCGGTGGTGGAGAAGCCGTCGCCGATCAGCGCGCCCTTGCGGTCGGCGATGCCGGCGAAGCCGCTGACCACCCCGCGGGCCTCGGCGGCGCCGGGCAGCGCGGCGATCGCCTTGCGGGTGTCCTCGGTGAGCTTGGGGCGGTCGGAGGCCTTGCCGCCGTGGTCGTACCCCTTGCCGACCGCACCGTGGTCGCTGACGGTGACGGCGATGTCCGTGTAGCTCTGGGCGCTCTGGGCGCGCCAGGCGCTGGCGAGGGTGTCGGTGAAGACCATGGTGCCGGCCACGAAGGCGGTGCCGAGCAGGACGGCGAGCGTCGTCATCAGCAGTCGGGCCTTGTGGGCCAGCACGTTGCGCAGTGCGGTGCGGTACATGGGGTGGTGTCAGTCCTGAGGGTCGTGGCGTCGGCGGCCGGTTCGGTGGCGGGGCTGGGGGCTGACGTGCTGCGTCAGCTGGTGCGGCCCTTGGCGTCGAAGCGGCGCATGCGGTCCAGGACGGTGTCGGCGGTGGGGTTGGTGAGTTCGTCGACGATGCGGCCGTCGGCGAGGAAGACGACGCGGTCGGCGTAGGCGGCGGCGACGGGGTCGTGGGTGACCATGACGACGGTCTGGCCGAGTTCGCGGACGGAGTTGCGCAGGAAGGAGAGGATCTCGGCGCCGGAGCGGGAGTCGAGGTTGCCGGTGGGTTCGTCGGCGAAGACGATGTCGGGCTTGGAGGCGAGGGCGCGGGCGCAGGCGACGCGCTGCTGCTGGCCGCCGGAGAGCTGGCTGGGGCGGTGGGAGAGGCGGCCGGAGAGTCCGACGGTCTCGACGACGCGGTCGAGCCACTGCTTGTCGGCCTTGCGGCCGGCGATGTCCATGGGGAGGGTGATGTTCTCCAGGGCGGTGAGGGTGGGGAGCAGGTTGAAGGCCTGGAAGACGAAGCCGATCTGGTCGCGGCGCAGCTGGGTGAGCTGCTTGTCCTTGAGGCCGACGAGTTCGGTGTCGCCGATGGTGGAGGAGCCGGAGCTGACGGTGTCGAGGCCGGCCATGCAGTGCATGAGGGTGGACTTGCCGGAGCCGGAGGGGCCCATGATCGCGGTGAACTCGCCCTGGGGGAAGGTGACGCTGACGTTGTCGAGGGCGACCACGCGGGTCTCGCCCTCCCCGTAGACCTTGTTCAGGCCGGTGGCGCGGGCGGCCGCCCGGCCGGTACGGACGGCGGTTGCGGACATCGTCACGAGGGTCTCCTGGGGAATGCGAGGGAAAAGCCGAGGCAAAATCGGATGATCGTCTTCCCATCCATTCTCGCCACCGTTCCGTACCCGGAAGGTCGCTCCCGGGTACGGGCTCCCCCCGCCGACCCGGCGGCCCGGCGGGGGCTCCCCTCCTCCTCGGGTATGACAGCGACTCCTCAGTCAGGCGCAGTCCCGGCCCCGGACCCGGCTACTCGACCGCGACCCCCCAGCGCACCGCGAGCCCGGCCAGACCGCCCGGCACCGGCGTCCCGCTCGGCTCGAACTGCCAGACACCGCCGCGCCGTTGGAAGGACCCGACGACCATCGCGCTCTCCGGCACGCCGCCGGTCCCGGCCTCCCAGCGGGCCGGGCCGGTCACGTCGGGGCCGAAGGCGCCGCTCAGCGCCAGTCCGTGCACATAGCCGAGCGGCAGTGTCGGCGGCTCCTCCTCCTCGGTGGACACCGCCACCACCACCTCGTCCACCGCCGGGGCCAGCCGGGCGGTGTCCAGGGTGAGCTCGGCCCGGCGGACCGGTTCGCCCGGCACCGAGCGGGTGGGGTGCAGCCGGACGGCACCGTCCGGGTCCTGCGGATTGTTGAAGAACACGAAGTGCTCGTCGTCCAGCACCCGGCCCTTCGCGCAGAGGAACGCCGAGACGTCCAGCTCGACCGGGTCGCCGCCGGCCGTGCGGCTGCCCCAGGACAGGGCCACGGTGCTGGTGGCGCCGGCGGTGCCCGCAGCGGCGCCGCCGGTCGCGGCCCCGCCGCTCCCGTCGCCGCCCGAGCCGTTCGCCCCGTTCCTGCTCGGGCCGTTCCCGTTCGCGCCGCCGCCGTTCGTGCCGCCGCCCGAGGTCCGCTCCCCGAGGCGGCCGCGCAGGCCCTGCTCGGCCAGCAGCTCCACCAGCTCGGGACCGCTCACCAGGGTCAGCGGCTTGTTCCGGATGTACTCGTACGAGCCGGGCCCGAACCCGGCCGTGGTCACCAGGATGCCCTTGATCGCCCCGTGGTGGCGGACCGTCGAGTCGAGGTCGCGCACCGCCGTGGGGGAGACCGTCGAGCGGTAGCGCTTGGCCTGGATGACGATCCGTCCGCCGGTCACCGGATCGAGGTCCTCGGCGACCACGTCCACCCCGGCGTCCCCGCTGCGGGCCGTGGTCATCACCCGGAAGCCGCGCAGCCGGAACAGCTCCGCGATCAGCTCCTCGAACTCGATCGGGTCCATCTCGAAGAGGTCCGGATCGTCCTCGCCGCCCTGCCCCGCCACACTGCCGCCGACCGTCTCCGGCAGCCGGTCCGGACGCACCTCGTCCAGCCGCTCGGGACGCGCGGACAGCACCCCGCCCAGCCCCTGGAAGCACTCCACGGCCGCCACCCGGTCCAGCGTGAGACCGGCGAACTCGGCCCGGTCGACCGTCACCGTGGTCAGGAAGCGCTCCGCCTCCCGGCCGGTCGCCGGGTCGATGCCGCGGACGAAGCCGTTCAGCACCACCGAGGCCAGCAGACCGTCCCCGTCCGCCCGGTACAGCTCGGTGACCACCCGCAGCGCGCTCTGCGCCAGCACCTCCCGGTAGAGGGCCTTGCGCTCGGTCGCCGGACGGGCCACCTCGGCCTCCCGGTCGTCCGCCTTCACGTACCGCACCCGGCCGGTCGCCGGGACCACGTCCGCGCCCGGCAGCTCCCAGTTCACCACCAGCTGGCGGCTGCTCGCCTCCCAGGCCGCCACCAGCCGGTGCGGGAAGCCCTCCGGCCAGCCCGCCGACGCGTACAGCACGGCCGAGAAGTACTCCTGCACCGCCTCCGCCTCGCCCGACCGCAGCCGCCGCAGCGACTCCTCGGTCCGGGCGGCGCGCTCCTCGTCCTCCCGGCGGAACCGGGCCACCCACTCCAGGTACTGCCCGTGGTACTCGCCCAGCCGTCGCTGCCGCTCCGCCTCGGCCGCCTGCGCCGCGTACCAGTCCTGCTCGAACCGGGCCCGCGCCTGTGCCACGTACTGCTCGTACTGCTGCCGCACCCCCGGATTGCGGGCCTGGGCCCGGTCCGGCGGCGGCACCTGGTAGCGCGCCTGGTCCGGCATCGGCACCGGCTCGCCCAGCCGCCCCGGCTCGAACGGCGGCACCGGGCGCGCGGCCAGCAGGCTCTGCGCCCGGAACGCCGGACGGGCCAGACCGGCCGCCAGCAGACCCCGCAACTCCTCCACCCGGCCGTCGAGTTCGGCCGTCCGCCGGGCGGCCTCGGCCTCCCTGGACTGCTGGTACTCCCGCTGCGCCTCCCGCTCGCCGCGGGCCGCCGCCTTCTGTGCCTCGCGCTGCTCGCGCTCCCACCGGCGCTGCTCGGCGGCCTGGGCGCGCCAGCGCGCCTCCTCCCGGCGCTGCTCCTGCCGCTGCGCCTCCGCCCAGACCGCCAGCACCCCGTTGTTCCGCCGCCCCGCCACGTCCACCCCTTCGCTCCACGCCGCTCCGGCCCGGCGCCCGCCTCCCGGCCGCGCCACCGCCCGCGCCCGCCACAATAGAACGTGCACCGGGGGAGCGCGCAAAGGGCCCGCGACCTGCGGTGTCACCCAGGGGTGAGCGGGGGTGAGCGGGTGTCAGGCCGAGGTCGGCGCGTCCGCGTACCAGCGCCAGTCCTCGCGGCGCGGCCGGCCGGGGAGGGCGCGGCGGCCGGTCGCCCACAGCAGGGTCGGCCAGGGGCCGGCCGGGTCGGGCCGGACGTCCGGGAACAGCCGGGCCAGGGTGCGGGCGCAGACCTCGGCCGGCGGGTCCCAGGGCAGGCCGAGGCCCTCGGCCACGTCGTGCAGGTGGACCAGGGTCTCCACCAGGCTCATCGCGACGAACCCGGCCGGGTCGGCCAGCCCCCAGGGGTGGAAGGCCCGGACCTCCGGCCCCCTGGTGCGGGCGATCGAGACCATCAGCCCGCCGCTCGCCGCCAGCACCTCCACCAGCGCCTCCGGTCCGCCCTCCCGTTCGACGAAGACGAAGCTGTTCGGGCCGCCGGGGTGCGCCCGCCGGGCCACGATCGGCACGTAGCGGTGCTGCGGCGGGTGCTCGGGGCCGAGCTGGGCGGCGTAGGCGAGCAGGTCGTCCGCCAGGTGCTCGACGGTGCTCCAGCAGTCCCAGGCGATGCCGCCGGCCGGCCGGGACCAGTCGGTGCCGGCGGGGGCGGCACGCAGGGTGTCGACGGCGAGCCGGACGACGGCGGCCAGGTCGTCCGGGGTCACGGGGCCGGGCGGGACGGGGGCGGGCCCGGTGTCGGTGGTGGTCATGCGGTGACGCTACCGCCCCGGGCCGGGCCCGGGAGCGGGGTCGGCCCGCGGACCCGGCGGACCCTGTCGGTGCCACCCGGTAGCCTCGACAGTTCGGGCGGCACGGGCGAGGCCGGGGGCCGGAGCCCGGAGCCCGGAGGTAAGAGGTCAGAGGGCAAGGGTGAGCGGGCAAGGGTGAGCGGGACGGACGGGTGGGTCTCCACCGGACTGGCGTGGCGGGACGGCCGGGCGGTGCTGAGCGCCGTCCACGGCCGTCGCACGCACGAGCGCGAGGTGGTGCCCGGCACCGGGGTCGGCTGGCGGCTGGGCGGACCGCGCCGCTGCATCGGCGCCCTGCTGGTCGGCCGGGCCGAGCGCACACCGTGCCCGCACCGCGCCGCGATCGCCCCGGACGGCGGCGCGGTGCAGTGCCCGCCCTGCCAGAGCGTGGACCGGGGCCTGGCGCTGGCCCGGGACCGGATCCTCGACGACGGCCGCACCTACCGGCTCTATCTCGCCTGGTTCGGCGAGGGACTGCTGAAGGTCGGCCTGACCGCCGAGCAGCGCGGCACCAGCCGACTGCTCGAACAGGGCGCGCTCGCCTGGACCTTCGCCGCCCGGGGCGCCCTGCCCGCCGTCCGCCGGGCCGAACTCACCCTCTCCGCGGCCGGGTTGGCCCGGGAGCGGTTCAAGGTCCGGGCCAAGGTGGAGCACTGGTGGGAGCACGGGGACGCCGCCCACCGCCGGACCGTGCTGACCGACGCCCGTGCCCGCGCGCACGACCTGCTGCCCGGCCACGACGTGGAGCTGCTGCCCGACCACCCGGTGGTCGACCAGGTCGGGCTGTTCGGCCTGACCGGGGGCGCCCCCGCCGTCTACGACGCGGTCGAGGGCCTGGCGGACGGCGCGGTGGTGGCCGGACGGCTGCGCGCGCCGATCGGCCGGCACCTGCTGCTCGACCGGCCCGGCGGCGAGCCGCCGCTGCTCCTGGACACCCGGCTGCTGACCGGCTGGACGCTCACCCCGGCGCCCGGCCGGCCGCCGTCCGGGCTGTCGCTGGTCCCCAGGGTCCGGCCGGAGCCCCCGGACACCCAGGAAGCGCTGTTCTGACGGGGCGGCGGAGCCCGCTCGGCCCCGTCCCGCCGCGGCCCCTCCGCGCGCACCCGTGAACGTCGTGCCGGTGGCGGCCGACGTGCTCCGGAGGGGGCCGGTGACCGGAACGGTCCAAGGACGTTTCCGGTCGCCCGGAAGCCCTTCCGTGCGGGCCGACCAGCGACGAAGCTAGTGATCGCCGCCAGGGAGAACAGCCCGGAGCGGCACCGGGAGAAGCGCCACCGCGGGACGCGTCCACCGGTTCACTGCACCACGTCGAACCAGCCGAACCAGTCGAACAGGAGAGGGCACCCTCATGCTCCGCACCGTCGTCACCGAGGCCACCGCGGTCGCCGTACCCGCCGCACCCGCCGCACCCGGCACCGCCACCGGCACCGTCCGGAGCTGACGCCCGCTCCACCCCGCTCCACCCCGCTGCCGCCCGCCCCGGGCCCGGCCGGCTGTTCCTGCAGGGCAGCCGTCCCACCGGGCCCGTGAGGCGGTCCGATCCAGCACCCTCCCGGCACCTCCGTGCCGGAGCGCCAGGCGCGCCGACTGCTCCCGGAGAGCAGTTCGCCGGTCCGAGCACCGAGCCGCCGCGCCCTCCTTCCTCCGTCGACGTGCCCCTGAACCCGCCAGTCGCGGGCGGCCGCCGACCCCCTGACACCTCTCTGGAGACTTCACCATGTCCGTCACCCGTTCCAAGCTTGCCAACATCGCCCTGACCGGCACCCTCGTCCTCGGCGCGGCGCTCTCCACCGTCTCGCTGACGGCGCCGGCCCAGGCGGTCGGAACCTCCGCGGTCAACGGCCCGATCACCCGCTCGGAGATCATCGCCCGGGCCCAGAACTGGGTCGACCAGGCGGTGCCGTACAGCCAGAGCCTGTGGCACTCCGACAGCAACGGCTCCTACCGGCAGGACTGCTCGGGCTTCGTCTCGATGGCCTGGCACCTCGGCTCCAGCCGGGTCACCTCCACCCTCGACGACGTGTCGACCCGGCTCAACAGCCTGGACGACCTGCAGCCCGGCGACATGATCGACAACATCACCACCCACGTCGTGCTGTTCACGGGCTGGACCGACGGCAGCCACACCACCGCGAACATCATGGAGGAGCCGCGGTCCGGTCTGACCGCCCGCAAGACCACCTACTCCCGCAGCTACCTCGTCAACAACGGCTTCCTGCCCTACCGTTACGACAAGACCGTGGACAACACCCCGCTGCCGCCGAAGCCGGCCCCGGTGGGCTGGGGCGCCCAGGTGATCGTGAACGGCGGCGGTGACGTCTTCCACTCGACCCGCAACAGCCAGGGCTCGTGGACCGGCTTCGGCAACGTCGAGGCCGCGGCCGGGAACATCGGCGGTGTCCAGGCCATCGCGGACGCCGGCATCAACGGCGACACCCACATCCTCGCGGTCGGCGGCAACGGCGCCATCTACCACACCATCCGTCACAACACCGGTTCGTGGGACAACTTCACCGACATCGGCCCGCAGACCAACCAGCTGGGCAGCGTGACCAAGCTCTCGGCGGTCTCCATCGGCGGTGACCTGCACGTCGTCGCGGTGGCCAACGGCCGTCTCTTCCACACCGCCCGCCTCGCCAACGGCACCTGGCTGCAGTTCGGCGACATCAGCCCGGCCTCCGGCACCGTGACCAGCGCGGCCGCCGCCAGCGTCAACGGCCAGCTCCAGGTCGTCTCGGTGGCGGGCGGTGTCGTCCAGCACACCGTCCGCGCCGTCTCCGGCAGCTGGCAGCCCTGGGCCAGCGCGTACGACGCCGCCGGCAACGTCGGCACCGCCCAGGACGTTGCGATCGCCGGCACCGGTGGTGACGCGCAGATCGTCGTGGTGACGACCAGCGGCGAGCAGTACCACGGCGCCCGCTACGCCAACGGCACGTGGCAGAACTTCAACCCGCTCGCCCCCGTGATCGGCTCCTTCACGGCGAACCGGGTCAGCGCCGCGAACGTCGACGGCGAGCTCCAGGTCGTCTTCATCACCAACGACGACCGGATCATGCACACCATCCGCGACGGCTCCGGCAGCTGGGACGGCGCCGCGCCGATCCAGCTCAACGGTGTGGTCGGCAACCACTGGGACGTCTCGATCGGCGGCACCTACAACTGATCGACGGCGCGAGCCCTTCCGGCCGGCCCACCCGCGGTCCCCGCGCGGTGGGCCGGCCCGCTCCGCCCGCCCCCTGCTCCGGCGCCCGCCGCCGCCACCGCTCCGCCCCCTGCTCCGGCTCCCGCCCCGCCGCCCTGGAAGAGGCTCCGATGTCCCGCTCGACCCGCCGTTCCCTCGCCGCCGCCGTCACCTTCACCGCACTCGCCGCCCTGGGCCTGCCGGCCGTCGCGGCCGGCTCCGCCCACGCCGCCTCGGTGGCCACCTGGGACCGGGTCGCGCAGTGCGAGAGCACCGGCGACTGGAGCTACTACCGGGCCGGATGGCCCTACTACGGCGGCCTGCAGATCAGCAAGAGCACCTGGGAGGCGTTCGGCGGGACGCAGTACGCGCCGCTCCCGCACCAGGCCACCAAGCAGCAGCAGATCCTGACGGCCGAGCGGATCCTGGCCGGCCAGGGCACCGGGGCGTGGGCGGCCAAGTGCAACCCCGGTCTGGGCACCGACCACGCCGATCCCTACCCCGCGCCGACCGCTCCGGTGAGCTCGCCCGGCGACCTCTTCCACGCGACCCGTCTGGTGGACGGGAACTGGACGTCCTTCAAGCCGCTCAACGGGTTCGGCACCGCCCCGTTCTTCAACGCCTCGCAGGAGTCGATCGCGGCCACCCCGGACGGGTCGACGCAGACCCTGGCCACCGGGTCCGACGGCAACCTCTACCACACCGCCCGCTACTCGAACGGGTCGTGGACGGCCTGGGCGCCCCTGGACGGCTACGCCGGATCCCCGCGCTTCGCCGCGAGGGCGCAGGCGATCGCGGGCATGTCCAGTGGCGACACCCAGATCGTGGCGGTCGGCGCGGACGGCAAGATATACCACAACGCCCGTTTCGTCTCGGGCAGTTGGCAGGGATGGGCGCCGGTCGGCAGCTGGGGTGCCCAGCGGATCGCGGCGGCCGGCCTGCCGGACGGCAGCCTCCAGGTGCTGATCGTCGGCAACGACGGCAACCTGTACCACAGCATTCGCGCGGTGGACGGCACCTGGCAGGGCTGGAACGCGGTGGCCGGCTTCGGCGCGGACACCTTCCAGGCCAAGGACATCGCCGTCGCCGGCATGCCGAACGGTGACACCCAGCTGCTGGTGGTGGGCAGCGACGGGAAGATCTACCACAACGCGCGCTTCGCCGCCGGTACTTGGCAGGGCTGGAACGCGGTGGCCGGCTACGGCGGCGCGGCGGGCTTCCAGGCCGGGAGCCTCGCGATCACCGGGATGTCCAACGGTGACGCGCAGATGCTCGCCGTGGGCAACGACGGTCAGGTCTACCACAACGCGCGTTACTCGTCCGGCAACTGGCAGGGCTGGTGGAACACGGCCTTCAGCGGGCGGAAGGTGTCCATCGCGGGGATGCCCGACGGCGGCGCCCAGATGGTCGTCGTCCGGAGCTGAGACCCGGACTGCCGATTCCCCGAGCCGGGCCCGGAGTCGAGACCCGGGCCCGGCTCGGGCTCCGGCTCCGGTCCCCGGTGCGGATCCCCGGCGGCGGACCGGTTACGCGAGCTTGCCGCGCACGCCGCCCGGCCCCGAGCGCGCCCGTCGCGAGAGCGGCGGGCGCGACGGCCGTACGTCGCCGCGCCCGGACGGGGGCGCCTCGGCCCCGGTCGCCAGCGCCCGCGCGGCCTTGGCCGTCGCCAGGGCGACCCGCGCCAGCAGCGGGTCCTCCCGGACCCCCGCCGCCCGCTTCGCCGTCTGGCAGTGGGTGCACCAGACCGGCGAGGCCGGCCCGTCGGGGTACACCATCGCCTCCGGCGGCAGGTAGTGGCTACCGCACTCGACGCATTCGAAGACCAGCCTCATCCGACGATCACCGTCCCGGATCCGTGGCACCGACCGCATGGCGACCAGAAGGTGTGGATCTTCGGCACCATGCTCCCTTCCTCGTCCAGTTCGACCGTGGCTTCGGTCTTCTGGGTCCCCCCGGACCCGCCGCACCCGGAGCAGGCCTGAACCTCGGGCATATGCATTCCTCCTCGGCGCGGGGACCACCGTAGCGCGAAATCCGAGGAGCCAGTAACGATCCTGACGAACAGTCGAAGAAGCGGGGCGCGCACGAGCACCACGCGCGCCCCGCTTCGGCTTTGGGGGTCCGCCCTGCCCCGGGCGTCAGTGCTCGCCGCGCAGCGGACTCAGTGCCCGCCGCGCAGCGGACTCAGTGCCCGCCGCGCAGTGGACTCAGCGTCCGCCGCGCAGCGAACCGCGCAGGTACTCCCGGTTCATCGCGGCGATGCTCGGCAGCGGGATGCCCTTGGGGCAGGCCGTCGCGCACTCGCCGGTGTTGGTGCAGCCGCCGAAGCCCTCGGCGTCCATCGCCTCCACCATGTTCATCACCCGGGAGGCGCGTTCGGGCCCGCCCTGCGGCAGCACGTTCAGGTGGACCACCTTGGCGGAGGTGAACAGCATCGCCGAACCGTTGGGGCAGGCCGCCACGCAGGCCCCGCAGCCGATGCACTCGGCGTGCTCGAACGCGGTGTCGGCGGCCTCCTTGGGGACGGGCGTGGCGTGGGCGTCGGGCGCGCTGCCGGTCGGGGCGGTGATGTACCCGCCGGCGCCGATGATCCGGTCGAAGGCCGACCGGTCCACCACCAGGTCCTTGACCACCGGGAACGCCGCCGCCCGCCACGGTTCGACGTCGATGGTGTCGCCGTCCTCGAAGTGCCGCATGTGCAACTGGCAGGTGGTGGTGCGCTCGGGGCCGTGCGCCCGGCCGTTGATGACCATGCCGCAGGCGCCGCAGATCCCCTCGCGGCAGTCGTGGTCGAAGGCGACCGGCGCGTCGCCGCGCAGGATCAGCTCCTCGTTGAGGGTGTCCAGCATCTCCAGGAAGGACATGTCGGGGCTGATCCCGCCGACCTGGTAGGTGGTCATCGAGCCGGGCGTGTCGGGGCCCGCCTGGCGCCAGATCCTGAGGGTGAGGTTCACGCGTAGCTCCGCTGGGTGGGGTGGACGTACTCGAAGTCGAGGTGCTCGCGGTGCAGGACGGGCGCCCGGCCGGTGCCGGTGAACTCCCAGGCGGCGGCGTAGGAGAACTCCTCGTCCCGCCGGGCCGCCTCGCCCTCCGGGGTCTGGCTCTCGGTGCGGAAGTGGCCGCCGCAGGACTCGGCGCGGTGCAGCGCGTCCAGGCACATCAGCTCGGCCAGTTCGAAGTAGTCGACCAGCCGGTTGGCCTTCTCCAGCGCCTGGTTGAGCTCCTGCCCGGTGCCGGGCACCTTGATCCGGCGCCAGAACTCCTCCCGCAGGGCCGGGATCCGCTCCAGCGCGTGGCGCAGCCCGGCCTCGTCGCGGGCCATCCCGCACTTGTCCCAGAGCAGTTCGCCGAGCTCGCGGTGGAAGGAGTCGGGCGTGCGGTCGCCGTCCACCGCGAGGATGAGGTTCAGCCGGTCCGCGACCTCGGCCTCGACCGAGGCGATCTCCTCGTGGTCGGCCGGGACGGCGGGCAGCGCCTCCCGGGCCAGGTAGTCGTTGAGCACCGGCGGCAGCACGAAGTAGCCGTCCGCGAGGCCCTGCATCAGCGCGCTCGCGCCGAGCCGGTTGGCGCCGTGGTCGGAGAAGTTGGCCTCGCCGATCGCGAACAGGCCCGGCACGGTGGTCTGCAGGTCGTAGTCGACCCAGAGCCCGCCCATCGTGTAGTGGATCGCCGGGTAGATCCGCATCGGCACCCGGTACGGGTCCTCGGCGGTGATCCGCTCGTACATCTCGAACAGGTTGCCGTACTTGGCCTCCACCGCGTCCCGGCCCAGCCGGCGGACGGCGTCGGCGAAGTCCAGGTAGACGCCCTGCCCGCCGGGTCCGACGCCGCGGCCCTCGTCGCAGACGTTCTTGGCGGCCCGGGAGGCGATGTCGCGCGGCACCAGGTTGCCGAAGGCCGGGTAGATCCGCTCCAGGTAGTAGTCGCGCTCCTGCTCCGGGATGTCGGCCGGCGGCCGGGTGTCGCCCTGGGCCTTCGGCACCCAGATCCGCCCGTCGTTGCGCAGCGACTCGCTCATCAGCGTCAGCTTGGACTGGTGGTCGCCGGAGCGCGGGATGCAGGTCGGGTGGATCTGGGTGAAGCACGGGTTGGCGAAGTACGCGCCGCGCCGGTGCGCCCGCCAGATCGCGGTGGCGTTGGAGTTCTTGGCGTTGGTGGAGAGGTAGAAGACGTTGCCGTAGCCGCCGGAGGCGAGCACCACGGCGTCGGCGGTGTAACTGGAGACCTCGCCGGTGACCAGGTCGCGGGCGACGATCCCGCGCGCCCGGCCGTCGATCACCAGCAGGTCGAGCATCTCGGTGCGGGCGTGCAGCTCCACGTTGCCGGCCGCGATCTGTCGGGACAGCGCCTGGTAGGCGCCGAGCAGCAGCTGCTGGCCGGTCTGGCCGCGGGCGTAGAAGGTCCGGGAGACCTGGACGCCGCCGAACGAGCGGGTGTCCAGCAGGCCGCCGTACTCGCGGGCGAACGGCACGCCCTGGGCCACGCACTGGTCGATGATCTCCACCGACACCTGGGCCAGGCGGTGCACATTGGACTCGCGGGCGCGGAAGTCGCCGCCCTTGACGGTGTCGTAGAACAGCCGGCGGACGGAGTCGCCGTCGTTGCGGTAGTTCTTGGCGGCGTTGATGCCGCCCTGGGCGGCGATCGAGTGGGCCCGCCGGGGCGAGTCCTGGAAGCAGAACTGGACCACGTGGTAGCCCTGTTCGGCGAGGGTGGCACCGGCCGCGCCGCCCGCCAGGCCGGTGCCGACCACGATCACGGTGTGCTTGCGCCGGTTCGCCGGGTTGACCAGCTTGGCCTCGAACCGCCGCTGGTCCCAGCGCTGTTCGATCGGTCCTCCGGGGGAGCGGGTGTCGGCGATCGGCTCGCCGACGCCGTAGTCCGGGTACCCGGTGTGCCCCGGGGCGGCGTTCTGCTGCGGGGAGGTGTTCTGCTCCGGGGACGCGTTCACTTCACCACTCCGGTCATCACGGCGACGGGGACGGACAGGAAGCCCGCGGTCAGCAGCAGCGCCAGCCCGTTGGCGGTCAGCTTCAGCACCCGGTCCCGGCGGGCGTTGTTGGCACCGAGGGTCTGCGCGGCGCTCCAGAACCCGTGCCGGACGTGCAGGCCGACGGCGAGCATCGCCACGATGTAGATCACGCAGGAGTACCAGTTCCCGAAGGAGGCCACGATGTTCTGGTACGGCCTGCCGTGCTCCGCGGCGGGGTTCACGGTCAGCGTGGTCAGGTCGAGGATGTGCCAGACGATGAACAGCGCCAGGATCACCCCGCCCCAGCGCATCGTCCGGGTCGCGTAGCTCGCCCGCCGCCGCTGGTGGGCGTACTTGCTCGGCCGGGCGGCGAGGTCCCGCCGGCTCAGCTGGAACGCGGCCACGCCGTGCAGCACGACGGCGGCCAGCAGGCCGACCCGGGCGATCCAGAGGAACCACTCGTGCCCCAGGAACGGCTGGCCGATCGTACGCAGCCAGGCCGCGTAGCCGTTGATGTCGTCCGGCCCGAAGAAGACCTTGAGGTTGCCCAGCATGTGCGCGACCAGGTACAGCAGCATCGCCAGTCCGCTGACGGCCATGACCGCCTTCTTGCCGACGGTCGACCGCCAGAGGGTCGCCAGGGTGGACGGATGCCTGGCCGTCCGGGACGCGGTTGTCATGGCATCAACGGTAGGGAGGCGGGCACGGTGCGTCCAAGACATGACGCGGCTCGTGACGATAGTCCCTGCCTATGCTGGGAGCTGTGCAACTCCAGCAGCTCCGATATTTCCTCGCCGTCGCCGAGACCCGCCACTTCACCCGCGCGGCCGAGGCGGAACACGTCGCGCAGCCGTCACTCTCGCAACAGATCCGTGCCCTGGAGCGGGAGTTGGGCGCCGAGCTGTTCCACCGGACCCGGGGCAACATCGCCCTCACCGACGCCGGGGACGCCCTGCTGCCGCTCGCCCGGCGCATCCTCGCCGACACCGAGAGCGCCCGGCTCGCGGTGCAGGAGACGGTCCAGCTGCGCCGCGGCCGGGTGCGGCTGGGGGCGCCGCCGAGCCTGTGCACCAGCCTGGTGCCGGACGTCCTGCGGGTGTTCCGCGACCGCTACCCGGGGGTGGCGCTGGTGGTGCGGGAGGGCGGCTCGCGGGACCTCGTACGCTCGCTGGCGGCGGGCGAGCTGGACCTCGCGCTGATCATCACCCCGCCCAGCGGCGAGGCCGTTCCGGCACTGGCCGTCACCGAGCTGCTGCACGAGGAACTGGTCCTGGTGAGCGCCGAGCCGGGGACCCGCCGCACGGTACGGGTGGCGGAGCTCGGCAAGCGGCCGCTGGTCATGTTCCGGGAGGGCTACGACCTGCGCGAGGCGACCCTCGCGGCCTGCCGGGCGGCGGGCTTCGAGCCGGAGTTCGCGGTGGAGGGCGGGGAGATGGACGCGGTGCTGGGCTTCGTCCGGGCCGGGCTCGGGCCCGCGGTGCTGCCCGGGATGGTGGCCGACCGCTCGGGTCTCGCCGTCGCCCACTTCGCCGGTCCCGGCCTCGGCCGCACCATCGCCGTCGCCCACGGCCACGAGGTGCCGCCGACCCGGGCGGCGGAGGCGCTGCGGGCGACCCTGCTGGCGCACCTGCGCGACGCGGCCCGCACCGGCGGCCTGCCCCCGGGCACCAGGCTGCTGCTCGGCTGAACGCGCCCCTGAGCACGCCCCCGCACGCCCCCGCGCGCGGGATTCGTACCGGGAACGATTGGCTCGGTGTGCGAAGCACCCGAATCGTGATCCACGGGCCCCGCCGGCCCGGAACCCGCTGTTCACCGGCCGCGTCCCAGGCAGCGTCGGCGTTGCCGTAAGGTGCGTCGCCGCAGAGCCGAGCGGGCCGTGAACGGGGAGAGCACGAAGCGATGGACGACCGGAAGCAGCAGGAGCACAGACCGGCCGGGGGCCGCACCGCCCCCGCCGCGGGGAGCACCCCGGAGCCCGCGGACGCGCTGCCCTGGGAGCTCCCCGAGTACGTCCACGAGCGCGAGCTCGGCGCCGGTGCCAGCGGCCGGGTGGTGCTCGCCCGGCACCGGGCGACCGGCACCCCCGTGGCGGTCAAGTACCTGCACAGCACGGCCGGCACCGCCGCGCTCCGGGCCGAGGCCGAGGTCCTGGCCGGACTCGACTCCCCGCACGTCACCCGGCTCTACGAGTACGTCGAGGGCGAGCGCGGCGCGGCCATCGTGATGGAGCTGGTGGACGGCATCGCCCTGCGCGAGCTGCTCCGCGCGGAGGGGGCCACCACCCCCGAAGCGGCCCTGGTGGTGCTGAAGGGCTCGCTGCTCGGCCTGGCCGCCGCGCACGGCGCCGGGGTGGTGCACCGGGACTACAAGCCCGCCAACGTGCTGGTGGACACCGCCGGGACGTCCAAGCTGGTGGACTTCGGGATCGCGGTGCCGAGCGGCGACGAGCGCGACGTCTCCGGCACCCCCGCCTACATGCCGCCCGAGCAGTGGGCCGGCCGGCCCGCCTCCCCGGCGGGCGACGTCTACGCCGCGACCGTGACCTTCTTCGAGTGCCTCACCGGTGCCCGCCCCTACGGCGGCACGACCTTCGCCGAACTCGCCGTCCAGCACACCGAGGCCCCGATCCCGGCCGAACTGACGCCGGACCCGGTCCGCCCGCTGATCCTCTCCGGCCTCGCCAAGGACCCCGGCGCCCGTCCGGTCAGCGCGACCGCGCTGCTGGCGGAGCTGGAGGCGGTCGCGGCGGCCGGGTACGGACCGGGGTGGGAGGAGAAGGGGCGGCTCGACCTGACGGCCCTGGTCGCCCTCCTCGCGCTGCTGCTTCCCGGCGCGGGCGCCGCGGCGGGCGGCACCTCGCTGGCGCACACCGCCCTGGGCGGCGACGGGTCCGCGGCCCTGGACTCCTCGACCGGGGGGTCCTCGGCGGTGCAGTCCGCGGCCTCGCAGTCTGCGGCCCCGCAGTCCTCGGCCGGGGCGGGGGCTGCGCAGGCCGCCGTCGTCCGGGAGACGCTGATCCGCCGGGCGGCGCGCACCGGGACCCGCGGCAAGGCCCTCACCGGAATCGCCGCCGGCGCGCTGACCCTCGCCACCCTGGCCGGGATGGCCGTCGCCGGAGCCGTGGACGGCGACTCCCGCACCGTCGTCGGGGGAGTCGCCCCGGAGGCCACCACCAGCCTCGGCCCGTTCGACCCGGCGGGTGCCGCGTCGCCCGTCACCCCGCCCGCCGCGGCCGAGGGCCAGGACACCCCGGCCCCCGGACCGTCCGACCCCTCGGCGACGCTCTCGCCGGACGCCTCCTCCTCCGGCGCCCCGACCTCGGGCCCGCCGTCCCCCGGCGCGCCCTCCACCGGCCCGGGCGGCCGCAGCACCGGCCCCACCGCCGCACCGACCGGCCGGACCTCCCCGGGGACAGGGCCCGGCTCCGGGACCCCCGGCACCGTCCGGCCGCCGCTGCCGCCGGGTTCCGCCGCGCCGGCCTCCGGCGCGGCCGCGCCCGGGAGCGTCCCGCCGCCCTCCGCCCCGCCCGCGACGGTCCCGGCGACCGGCCCCGTCGGCGCCCCGCCCTCGGCGACGCCCGCCGGTCCTACCAGCACGACGCCGTCCCCGACGCTCACGGTCCTGCCGACCCGGACGGTCGCCCCGACCATCGCGGTGACCTCGGTGAACCTGGACGCGCTGGCCTGCGCCGGGCGCTGGAGCACCACCGCGACGGTCACCGTTGTCGCCCAGGGCGCGGCCACCGGCTCGCTGACGCTGACCTGGTTCCACACCCTGGGCGAACGCACCGTGGACGTCGCGACCGACACGGTGGCGGTCCACGACGGCCGCGCCACGGTGAGCCGGACGCACGACTTCACCTCGGCGGACACCTTCCCGACCTGGGGCGTGCGGATCGGCACCGCCCCGGCGGCGGCGAGGCCGGGGAAGACCTCGGACACGGTGTCGGCCTTCCTCTGCGACCCGCCGCGCTGACCCGCCCCGGCCGCCCCCCGGCACGTCCCATCCCTATCCCGCTCACTGGAGGAGCCATGCCCACGCCCCGACCCGACTCCGACCCGGCCCCGGCCCCGGCCCCGGCGCCGGTCGCGGCCGCGGACGGTGACGCCGACCGGACCGTCGGCCTCGACCCGGCCGGGGAGGGCGGTACGGAGACCGTCCGGCTCGGGGCAGGGCCGGCCGCCCAAGGGCCGCTTGTCGAAGGGCCGGACGCCGAGGCCACCCTGCGGATCGACCCGGACGAGGCGGTCAGCGCGACCTTCCTCGACCCCGGGGTCTGGGGCGGCGCCGGGGAGACGGTGGAGGCGCTCACACTGCTGGACACCCCGGCGCACGGCACCGCCGCCCCGGCCGGGGCCGACCCCGCCCTCACGGTCACCGCTCCGACGGCGGTCCCGCCGTCGGTCGCGGTCGCCCCGGGCCCGCCGCCGGCCGACCTCGCCCCGACCGTGCCCGACACCGCGCTCACCGTGACCGCTCCCGCCTCGGCCTCGACCTCGGTCTCCGCCTCCGTCCCGACCGGCGCCACGCCCCCGCCCGGCCCCCCGCCGGCACCGGCCGCTTCCTCCGCGCCCGCCGTCGCCGGCAGCGAGGACGAACGTCCGCTCGCCCCCGATGAGTTGCGCCGCTTCGGCCCCGGCGTCCCGCCGTTGGCCGCCGCCGTCTGGCACGGCGCGGCCGTACCGGGCGCCGAGCCGCCGCGCCGTCGCCGGGCCCGGCGGTGGCTGCTCCCGCTGGTGCTGCTGCTGGCCGTCCTCGCGCTGCTGTTCTGGCGTTTCTCCACACCCGCCCTCGCGGTCACCGGAGTCCGGGTGAGCACCGACCCGGCGGGCCCCGGCTGCGACGCGGTGGCGGTGATCAAGGCCGAGGTGGAGACCAACGGCGGCGCCGGCACCCTGCGCTACCGCTGGCTGCGCAGCGACGGCACCACCTCGGGCGAGATCGGCCAGGACCTCGGCTCCGGCACCCACCGCACCGAACTGGTGCTGCGCTGGAGCTTCGAGGGCCGGGGCTCGCTCGCGGCCACCGCGACCCTGGAGATCCTCGCGCCCGGCTCCCGTACCGCCGCGGTCTCGTTCCCCTACCACTGCGCCTGACCGGAACGCCGGAGGGCCCGGGGCGGATGCCCCGGGCCCTCCGTGCGGATGCCGCGTCTCAGGCGGTCGGCAGCACGGCCTCGATCGCGGCGACGACCTCGTCCGACTCCGGCTCGGTGCGCGGCCGGATCCGGGCGACCACGGTGCCGTCCGGCGACACCAGGAACTTCTCGAAGTTCCAGGAGACGTCCCCGGCCTGGCCCTCGGCGTCGGCGGTCTCGGTCAGCCGCGCGTACAGCGGGTGCCGGTCGTCGCCGTTCACATCGGTCTTCTCGAACAGCGGGAAGGTCACGCCGTAGGTGGTCGAGCAGAAGGTCTGGATCTCGTCGGCGCTGCCCGGCTCCTGCCCCGCGAACTGGTTCGACGGGAAGCCCAGCACGGTGAAGCCGCGCCCGGCGTAGCGCTCCTGGAGCCGCTCCAGGCCCGCGTACTGCGGGGTCAGGCCGCACTTGGAGGCGACGTTGACGATCAGCAGCGCCTTGCCCTTGTAGTCGCCCAGCGAGGCGGCCTCGCCGGTCAGCGTGCGCAGCGGGATGTCGTACAGGCTCACAGTTGGTCCCCTTCGGAGGCGATCGGTCGGTGTCGGGCGGGCCCGTCGGGAACGGTAGCCGGTCCCGCCTGCTCAACCACCATCGGCGGGCAGGTGTTCCGGGATCGGCGACAGGTTCTGACCGGGCGGACAGGATGTGTCGTGGTCGGTCTGTCGGTGGATCCGAACTTCCGGACGAAAGCTGTGGCATGCGCCGGACAGAAGGTCGGAAATATCCGATGATCATGTGGTTTGATGTCCGCTGTTGATCTTCAGATGAAGATCGGAACGGGGGCACCACGGTGGACGGATTCAACGGATTCAACGGATTCGAGCGGTTCAAGCGGTTCAAGCGGTACGGGCGGAACCTCGTGCTCGTGGGGACGGTCTCGGCGCTCGCGCTGGGCGCGGCCGCGTGCGGTTCCGACGAGGGCGGCGTCGGGTCGGCGTTCCAGGCCAAGGTGGTGCTGTCGGAGCCGGATCAGGTGCGCGACGCGCTGCCGAGCGAGACCTCGCTCCCCTCCGGCTGGAAGCGCTCCTCCGGGGCGAAGCCGCCGCAGGCCGTCACGCAGGCCGACGCGCTGGCCACCTGCCGCAAGAAGCTGAAGACCGACTGCCTCGGTCTCCAACTGGGGGGCAACGTCCGGTACAAGTCGGAGTCCAGCACCGCCAACGACATCCGGCTCACCCTGCTGACCTTCGACAAGGCGGAGAACGCCGGTCCGGTGTTCGAGGCGCTGGCGGCCTCCTTCGCGGCGGACGAGGGCGCCGCGCGCAAGGTCGACGTGAAGACCGCCGCCGAGCAGTCGCAGGCCTTCGAGAAGGAGATCGAGCAGGACGGCGACTCCGGCGGGCCCGCGACCAAGGTCCTCGCCGGGACCATGGTGATGCGGATCGGCGCCGTCGTCTCCCTGATCGAGCTGGACGAGGACGAGCGCGACCACGGGACGCTGAAGCGGTTCGCCGATGTCCAGGCGGAGCGGGTCAAGCGGGTCCAGCGGGGTCAGAAGGCGGAGGGCTGACCTGCTCCGCTGTCGTCGGCGGGGCGTTCCTGAGCTGCTCGGCGATCGCGGCGAAGTCCGCGCTCAGCCACCGTTCCGGCCGCATCCGCACGGTGACGTCCGCCGTCAGCTGCTCGGCCGTGGCGACCAGGTAGGCGGCGGCCGTGGCGGGCGGCAGGTAGCGGTGGGCCAGGGCGGCGCGTTCGCCCGGGTCCACCGCGTCCTCGACGGCGACCACCGGCCCGGAGACGGTGACGTACCGGCAGGGTGGCTCCTCCTGCTGGGCGCAGAGGGTGAACCGGCCGGCGGCCCTGATCCGGCCCACCTTGACGGACTCCCGACCGGTCAGCAGGGTGACCAGGCCGCCGGGGCGGTAGGAATACCAGACCGGGACGGCCAGTGGGGCCTCCTCGGGACCGGCTCCGGCGACGGACAGGACGCCGACGTGCACGCCGGCCAGGAAGCGCTCGCACGCGGCGCGGGTCATCGAGAAGGACACGGTGGGGACTCCCCGGGGCAGCCGGTCCGCGCGCGGATTCGCGCCCGGGCGTTGCCCGGTACGTACCCGCACGAACCCGGGGTCGAACGCCGGACGGCTGCCCGGTGTTCGACCCCTCCGGGCCGTGGGAGGGTCAGACCGACAGCGGGCGGATCGCCGTCGGGGCGTGCTCGGGGAGGGTGGCGACCTCCTCCCACTCCATCACCTTGTCGATGTCGGCGGCGCCCATCGAGATGTTGGTGACCCGCTCCAGGATCGCCTCGACCACGACCGGCACCCGGAACTCGGCGGCCAGCTTCTTGGCCTCCTCGAAGGCGGGCAGCAGACCCTCCGGCTCGGTGACGCGGATCGCCTTGCAGCCCAGGCCCTCGGCGACCCGGACGTGGTCCACGCCGTAGACGCCCAGCTCCGGCGCGTTGATGTTCTCGAACTCCAGCTTGACCTGGAAGTCGATGTCGAAGTTCCGCTGCGCCTGCCGGATCAGCCCCAGGTAGGAGTTGTTGACCAGCACGTGGACGTACGGGATCCGGTGCTGCGCCCCGACCGCCAGCTCCTCGACCATGAACTGGAAGTCGTAGTCGCCGGAGAGCGCCACGACCTGGCCCTCGGGGTCGGCGGTCGCGACGCCGAGCGCGGCCGGGATGGTCCAGCCGAGCGGTCCGGCCTGGCCGCAGTTGATCCAGTGCCGCGGCTTGTAGACGTGCAGCAGCTGCGCGCCGGCGATCTGGGAGAGGCCGATGGTGGTGACGTAGCGGGTCTCCGGGCCGAACGCCCTGTTCATCTCCTCGTAGACGCGCTGCGGCTTGAGCGGCACGTCGTCGAAGTGGGTGCGGCGCTGGAGCTGCGCCCGGCGCTCCTGGGTGGACGCGGCCCACTCGGCGCGGTCCACGAGGGTGCCGGCGGCCTTCAGCTCCCGGGCGACCTCGACGAAGAGCTCCAGCGCGGCGCGGGCGTCGGAGGCGATGCCGAGCGCGGGGGCGAAGATCTTGCCGATCTGGGTGGGCTCGATGTCGACGTGGACGAAGGTCCGGCCCTCGGTGTAGACGTCCAGGCCGCCGGTGTGGCGGTTGGCCCAGCGGTTGCCGATGCCGAGCACGAAGTCGGAGGCGAGGAAGTTCTCGTTGCCGTACCGGTGCGAGGTCTGCAGGCCGACCATGCCGGCGTTCAGCGGGTGGTCGTCCGGGACGATGCCCCAGCCCATCAGGGTCGGCACCACCGGGACGCCGGTCAGCTCGGCGAACTCCAGCAGCAGTCCGGCGGCGTCGGCGTTGATCACGCCGCCGCCGGCCACGATCAGCGGCCGCTCGGACCGCTGGAGCAGGGCGATCGCCTTCTCGATCTGGATCCGGTTGGCGGTGGGCTTGTAGACCGGGAGCGGCTGGTAGGCCTCCGGGTCGAAGTCGATCTCGGTGAGCTGGACGTCGATCGGCAGGTCGATCAGCACCGGGCCGGGGCGGCCCGAGCGCATCAGGTGGAAGGCCTGCTGGAACACGCCGGGGACCTGCGCGGCCTCCAGCACGGTGGTGGCGGCCTTGGTGACCGGCTTGGCGATCGAGGCGATGTCGACGGCCTGGAAGTCCTCCTTGTGGAGGCGGGCGACCGGGGCCTGGCCGGTGATGCACAGGATCGGGATCGAGTCGGCGATGGCCGAGTAGAGCCCGGTGATCATGTCGGTGCCGGCCGGTCCGGAGGTGCCGATGCAGACGCCGATGTTGCCCGCGGCGGCGCGGGTGTAGCCCTCGGCCATGTGCGAGGCGCCCTCGACGTGGCGGGCCAGCGTGTGCCGGATGCCGCCGGAGGCCTTGAGGGCGGCGTAGAAGGGGTTGATGGCCGCGCCCGGCACGCCGAAGGCGACGTCGACGCCTTCGAGCTTGAGGATCTCCACGGCCGCGCGGGCGGCTGTCATTCGGGGCATCGGGTCTCTCCTGCGTCGGCCCGCAGTGGGTCGGAGGGCTCATCTCCAGAATTCCACCATACGGAAGAACGGTTTCTGTATGTGGAATAAAAGTAGGACGGGGGTCGTCCGGGCGTCAAGGGGGCTTTCAACAGAATGTGGAACGTGCGGGCGGGGGAGTCCGCCGGTCAGCTGCTCGACCGGCGAACGCGCGTACCCGCCGCGGGCCCGGATCGCGGCCCGGATGCGTCGGTGGCGTGCTGGTGACGTGGAGGGACGGTGTGCGTGGTTGGCCGATCGCGGGGCGCTGGGTACCGTCGGTCCCACGCCGGGCCCGTCATGGTTGCCATGTTCAACAACGGGGCGCGGCAAGGGGGTCACGGGGTTCCGGGGCGGAGCGGGGGAGTTCCGGTCGCCGATCCCGTCGAGGGGTCCGTCCTGGATCCCGTTCAGCGCAACTCGCCGCGCCGGCCGTCCCGGTCCGCGCGTCCTGGCCGCCACCGGCGGTACCGCCCCCGTCGGCCGTACCGCCCCGCCGGCGGGTCCGCCACGGGTGGCAGTACCGCCGCCACCGGTGGCCCTGCCGTCGCCACAGCACCGCGCCACCGCCGTACCGTCGCGCCACCGCACCGCCGCGCCATCGCCGCCACCAGCAGCACACCGCAGCAACGCGCCCGCAGCCGATGCGTCGCCCGCGACGCGCCGCCCCGCCGGGTGCGCGGAAGGAAGCTCCCCATGCCTCGACGATGTGCCCTGCCCACCTGTCCCGCCGCCGTCCCTGCCGCCGTCCCCGCTGCCCTCGCCCTTCCTGCCGTCCTCGTTCTCCCGGTCGTCCTCGCCGCCTCCCGGGCGGTGGGCCGGTGAACGGTCTGCCCCGCCGGGGGAAGAACCCGCCCGCGGCTCCGCGCTCCCGTCCCGGTTCCCGTCCCCGGCGCGGCCCGGTGGCCGTGCTGCGCGCCGTGCCCTGGCGGTACGACCTCCCCGCCTCCCTGGTCGTCTTCCTGGTCGCTCTCCCGCTCTGCGTCGGCGTCGCCGTCGCCTCGGGGGTGCCCGCCGAACTCGGCCTGGTCACCGGCATCGTCGGCGGTCTGCTGGTCGGCGCGCTGCCCGGCAGCAGCCTCCAGGTCAGCGGCCCGGCCGCCGGTCTCACCGTCCTCGTCCACGAAGCCGTCCAGGAGTACGGCGCGGGCGCCCTCGGCGTCCTGGTGCTGCTCACCGGCCTGCTCCAACTCGCCATGGGTGCGATGCGGTTGGGCCGCTGGTTCCGCGCCATGTCGGCCTCCGTGGTGCACGGCATGCTGGCCGGCATCGGCCTCACCCTGCTGTTCGGCCAGCTCTACGCGCTCGCCGACCGCCGGGCCCCCGGGACCGGTCCGGAGAAGATCGCCGGCCTGCCCGCGCTGCTGCGCGACGCCGTCACCGGCGCCGCCGACCGGGGCGCCCTGGCGCTCGGGGCCGCCACCCTGCTGGTGCTGGTCGCCTGGAAGTACCTGCCGCCCCGGCTCGGCCGGGCGGTGCCGGGCCCGCTGGCCGCGGTCGGCCTGGCCGCCGCCGTCACCGCCGTGTTCGACCTGCCGGTGGCCCGGGTCGAGGTGGCGGGGCTGCTCGACGTCCTCCAACTGCCCGACCACGCCGCGCTCGGCGCCCTGGCCACCACGGCCGGCGCCGGCACCGTGCTCGCCTTCACCCTGATCGCCTCCGCCGAGACGCTGTTCAGCGCGGCCGCCGTCGACCGGATGCACCACGGCCCGCGCACCGACTACGACCGCGAACTCACCGCCCAGGGCATCGGCAACGCCCTCTGCGGCCTGCTCGGCGCGCTCCCGATGACGGCGGTGATCGTCCGCAGCGCGACCAACGTCCAGGCCGGTGCCCGCAGCAAGGCCTCGCGCGTCCTGCACGGCGGCTGGCTGCTGCTCTTCACGGCGCTGCTGCCGGGTGCGCTCGGCCTGGTCCCGCTGACCGCGCTGGCCGCCGTCCTGGTGCACGCGGGCGCCAAGCTCGTCCCGGTGCGGCGGATCGCGGCGCTCTGCCGCGAACACCGGGGGGAGGCGGTGGTGCTGGCCGTCACCGCCGTCTCGATCATCACCACCGACCTGTTCGAGGGCGTGCTGATCGGCATCGGCCTGGCCGTGGCCAAGTCGGCCTGGCAGACCTCCCACCTGCAGATCGGCGTCGAGGAGCGGCCCGCCGCGCCCGGCACGGAGGAAGCCCCGCTGCGGGTCCGGCTGAGCGGCAACGCCACCTTCCTGCGGCTGCCCCGGCTGCTCGACACCCTCGAACGCCTCCCCGCGGACCGCCCGGTCGAACTCGACTGGTCCGGGCTGCGCCACCTGGACCACGCCTGCACCGTGGCGCTCACCGCCTGGGCCGCCCAGCACCGCGCCCGCAGTACTGCGCCGCTGGCGGTCGAACCGCCGCTGCCGACCGTGGTCTGAGCGGGTGGTTAGGCTGGTCGCCCCGGTGGCCGGGACCCGACCCGGGATGCTACCCGGGCCTCGGTGCCGCGGAGTCGTGGGAGGAGACGGAGTCGTGATCGCTGCCTTTTCGGTCACCCCGCTGGGGGTCGGCGAGGACGTGGGGGAGGCGGTCGCCGCCGCCGTCCGGGTGGTCCGCGCGAGCGGACTGCCGAACCGCACGGACGCGATGTTCACCAGTGTCGAGGGGGAGTGGGACGAGGTGATGCCGGTGATCCGGGCGGCGATCGAGGCGGTGAAGGCCTACAGCAACCGGGTCAGCACCGTCATCAAGATCGACGACCGCGCCGGCGTGACCGACGGGCTGACCAGCAAGGTCGCCACGGTGGAGCGCCACCTCGCCGAGGGCTGAGGCCCGTCGCCGGCCCGCCCCTCCACGGGGCGGGCCGGCCACCCCCTCTCCATTCTTGACCGATCGATCTGGAATCGACTACCTTTCAGTTATGGCACGGACCAAGGAATTCGACCCCGACGCGGTGCTCCAGTCGGCCCTGGAGCTGTTCTGGCGGCGCGGCTACGAGGCCACCTCGATGGCCGAGCTGGTGGAACACCTCGGGATCGCCCGGGCCAGCGTCTACGCCACCTTCGGCAGCAAGCGGGAGCTCTACCTGCGGGCGCTGGAGCGGTACGGGCAGCAACAGCAGCCGGTGCTGCTGGCCGAGCTGTCGCAGCCGGGCCCGGTGCTGCCGGCCGTCCGGGCGCTGGTCCGCCGGTTCGCCGCCGAGTCCGCCGCGGACGGTGAGGGCGGCCCCCACCGGGGCTGTTTCGTCACCAACACGGCGGTCGAACTGGCCCCGCACGACGAAGGTGCCGCCCGCCGGGTGGAGTCCAACCTGCTCCATCTGGAGACGGTGCTCGCCGCGGCCCTGGTCCGCGCCCGGGCGCAGGGCGAGCTGCCCGAGGAGCGCGACCCGCAGGCGCTGGCCCGGATGCTGCTGGTGCTGTTCCAGGGCATGCGGGTGATCGGCAAGGCCGGCGAGGGCTCGGCCCGGCTGCGCGACGCCGCCGACCAGGCCCTCACCCTGCTCGACTGACCGGCCCCCTCCCCGTCCCGTGCCCCTTTTTTGTCCTCATTCTGAACCGAACGGTCAATTTGGACCGGCCTTCCAGGCCTTGATCGAGGAGTACTCCATGTCCCGCAGCACCACCCGCTTCACCGGCAAGTCCGTCCTGGTCACCGGTGGCGGCAGCGGCATCGGCCGAGCCGTGGCCCTCGCCTTCGCCCGGGAGGGCGCCCGCGTCGCCGTCGCCGGCCGCACCGCGAGTGCCCTGGCCGAGACCGTCGCCCTGATCGAGCGGGAGGGCGGTACCGCCGTGGCCCTGGTCGGCTCGGTGTCCGAGTCCGCGGACGCCGCCCGCCTGGTCCGGGAGACCGTGGAGCGCCTGGGCGCCCTGGACATCGCCGTCAACAACGCCGGTGTGCTCGGCGGCATAGCCCCGATCGCCGACGTCGAGGAGGAGGAGTGGCGGCGCGTCATCGACATCAACCTCAACGGCACCTGGTACGCGATGAAGCACCAGATCGCCCACCAGCGCGCCAACGGCGGCGGAGCGATCGTCAACATCGCCTCGAACCTGGGCACCCACGTCCGCCTGCCGAACCTCGGCGCCTACGCCGTCTCCAAGGCCGCCGTGGCCACCCTGACCCGCAGCGCCGCCCGCGACCACATCGCCGACGGCGTGCGGATCAACATGGTCAGCCCGGGCCCGGTCGACACCACCATGTCCTCCCGCCCCGGCGAGAATGCCTCCGACAAGGCGGACCGGATGAAGGGCGACGTCCCGGTCGGCCGGGCCGGGGCCGTCGAGGAGGTCGCGGCCGCCGTGCTGCACCTCGCCTCCGAGGAGTCGGCGTTCACCGTCGGCGCCGACCTCGTCCTCGACGGGGGCATCACCGCCTGACCGGGGCGCCTGACCGGGGGCGCGCAGGTCCGGGGTCGGACCCCCACCCGGCCCCGGACCGCCGGCCGTCTCAGGCCGACAGCGCCTCGGCCCCGTCCTCGTCCGCGCCCGGCAGCACGGCCGCGGCGGCCAGCTCGTCCAGCGACAGCCCCAGCGCGTACGCCAGCGCCGCGACGGTGAAGAACGAGGGTGTCGGCGCCCGTCCGGTCTCGATCTTGCGCAGCGTCTCGGCCGACACCCCGGCCGCCGCCGCCACCTCGACCATGCTGCGCCCGCCCCGGGCCTCGCGCAGCAGTACACCGAAGCGCTCGCCGCGCTCGCGTTCCCCGGGGGTCAGCGGAGTCCTCACCATGCCCCCGATGGTAGGCCACTCGTCCGGCCTGCCCGACCCACTCCACCGTGATACAAATACCGGTATAAGAATTGGAGCTAGGCCCGGAGGGTCCCATGGTGGAGTTCAAGTCGGAGGCGGCGCTGACCGCGATGCGGGAGTCGGGGCGGGTGGTCGGCACCGCGCTGGCGGAGGTCGAGCGGGCCGCCGGGGTCGGGGTGAGCCTGCGGGAACTCGACGAGGTGGCCCGGGAGGTGCTGCGGAAGGCGGGTGCGACCTCCCCGTTCCTCGGCTACCGGCCGTCCTTCGCCCCGGTGCCCTTCCCGGCCGTCATCTGCGCCTCCGTCAACGACGCCGTCGTGCACGGGATCCCCACCGGCTACCGGCTGCGCGACGGGGACCTCGTGAGCATCGACTGCGGCGCCCTCCTGGACGGCTGGGCGGGCGACGCCGCCGTCAGCTTCACCGTCGGCCGGCCCCGCCCCGAGGACCAGCGGCTGATCGACACCGCCCGCCGCGCCCTGGCGGCCGGCATCGCCGCCGCCGTCGTCGGCAACCGCACCGGCGACATCGCCCACGCCATCGGCACCGTCGCCCGCGGCGCGCGCTACGGCCTGCTGGAGGGCTACGGCGGCCACGGCATCGGCCGCCGCATGCACGAGGACCCCCACCTCCCCAACGAGGGCCGCCCCGGCCGGGGCTTCCCCCTGAAGCCGGGCCTGGTCCTCGCCATCGAACCGATGCTCATCGCCGACGGCACCGACACCCACACCACCGACCCCGACGGCTGGACCCTCCGCACCACCGACGGCACCCGCGCCGCCCACGTCGAACACACCGTCGCCATCACCCCCACCGGTCCCCGCATCCTCACCCTCCCTTGATCCGTCCTCCGGGCGGGCGAGTGGTATGAATGTCGATCGACTGATTCTTGGGGAATGCGCCGATCCGCTCGGCAAGGACGGACGAGGTTGGGATGAGTGAGCTTCCGGAGGTCGTCCTCCGGGACCTGATGCAGGCAGAACCGTGGCTCCGGCCGCCCAGGCCCGAAGCCTGGGCGGAAATCGAGAAGTGGGCCGGTGCAGAGCTTCCGGAGGATTCCAAGGAGTTCGTCCGACTCTACGGCGACGGCTCGGTGATGCGGCACCTGAATGTGCCGCATCCGGACGGGATGCCGAGGCGGGGGCAGGTAGCGGCCACGCCACCTGCCTGATTCGGGTCCGCCGCTGTTTCGGGCGCCAGTCATAGGAATCGGGTCAATCGTCGGCGAATTTGATGGGTCGGGAGCTTATTGTGGCGAGTCGTCGCCTGTGGAGTCTTTTCGGCAGCCCGGTCGAGGGTGTGGTCGGGCCACCGTGGGGCAACTCCTCGGCCGAAGTCGGGATCGTTTTTCCGTCCGACTACCGGGAATTTGTGGACCGATATGGCTCTGTTCGGATCAACGGCGAGCTGTCGGTCCGGATTCCGACGCTGCAGTCGCTGGACGGGGGGTCCGCCGTTGGATTTCCTGGCTTTGTGCGCGCGACGACACACGGGATCGCCGCCGAGCTGGCGGCGGACGAGGACATGCCGTATCCGGTCTTTCCGGATCCCGGCGGCCTTCTCGGATGGGGGTCGAACATCAATGCGGACCAGTTCTTCTGGCTGACCGACGGAGATGATCCGGACTCCTGGCCGATCGTCGCCTGGTATCGGAGCCTGAACGAGTGGGACTGCTTCGGCGGCGGGTTCTCCGACTTCGTCGCCGGTGTCGTGGACGGAACATATCGATACGCCGAAGAGGTCGCTCCGGCCAATCCGGAGGCACCTCTCTGGGTCTCCCAGGGGGGTTGGAACGCGGAGTCCTGAACCGGCTCCTTCGACCGACCGATCAGCCTGATCACCTGTACATCGCCGCCCCAGGCCCGGTTGTGAGTAGGGAGTCGGCCCGGGACCACCGGTCCGGTGGCGGGGACCTTGGACTCTGGGTGGACTTGGACCGGGGTGGGGAGGGTGGGGGTGCGGGCGAGCGCGTGGTTCGTCCGGGTCCGGTTGGGTGGAGGCGGTTGTGAGCGGATTCGTCGTGGTCGGGGTGGATGGGTCGCCCGAGAGTCTGGCGGCGCTGGACTGGGCCGCGGAGGAGGCAGCGGGGCGCGGGGCCGGGCTGAGGGTGGTGCTGGCCTGGCCGAGTGTGGTGACGCCGCTGTCGGTGCTGGGGGCGGTGGATGTGGCGCGGCGGCAGGCGGAGGTGACGCTGCGCGAGGCGGAGTTGCGGGTGCGGGAGCGGTGGCCGGAGCTGGCGGTGACGGCGGTGCAGGTGCCGCACGATCCGGTGCGGGCGCTGGTGGAGGAGGCAGGGGAGGAGCCCGGCGCGGAGACCCTGGTGCTCGGGTCGCGGGGGCTCGGGGCGGTGGCGGGGTTCCTGGTCGGGTCGGTGAGCCGGCGGGTGCTCGCCAAGGTGGACTGCCCGGTGGTGCTGGTCCGCGAGGGGCGGGCGCAGGAGGAAACCGGCGAGGTCGTGGTCGGCGTCGACCCCTACCAGGGCGCCGCCGAGGTGCTCGGCCACGCCTTCGCGGTGGCCGAGCGGCGCGGCCTGCCGCTGCGGGCCGTCTACGCCTGGACGCTGCCGGTGGCCTACCAGTACGCGGGCATCGCCGCGAGCGTCGACGTGTCCGGCGAGATGCAGACCTTCGCCGAGGTCGAGCTCGGGCGGGTGGTCCAGCCGTGGCGGGCCGAGCACCCCGGGGTGACAGTGGTCGAGGAGGTCCTGAACGCCCGGCCCGCCAAGGTGCTCGCGGAGCGGGCGGCGGCGGGCGCCGGGCTGGTGGTGATCGGTCGGCGGGTCCGGCGGTCCCCGCTGGGAGCGCACCTGGGGTCGGTCGCGCACGCGGTGCTGCACCACGTGCCGTGCCCGGTCGCGGTGGTGCCCTACGAGCGGACCCCCGACGAGAAGCAGGAGAAGCAGGAGGCGGGCGATGAGTGACCCGGTGCTGGTGGGGGTGGACGGTTCGGAGGCGAGCCTCGCGGCCGTGGACGTCGCGGTCCGGGAGGCGCGGCTGCGCGGCCGCGGCCTGCGGATCGTGCACGCCTTCATCTGGCCGCTGATGCACGTGCCGCTCGGCCCGGCCCAGGGCGGTCCGGCGGAGGGCGGGCTGCGGCACCAGGCGGAGAACGTGCTGGAGGACGCCCGGGCCCGGGCCCGGGCGCTGGATCCCCGGCTGGAGATCGCCGCCGAGCTGGTCACCGGTGAGCCGCTGACCGTGCTGGCCCACCGGTCGCGGGACTCCTGCCTGGTCGTGGTCGGCAGCCGGGGTCTCGGCCGGTTCGGGGCGCTGCTGATCGGCTCGGTGGCCGTGCACCTGGCCGCGCACGCCGCCTGCCCGGTGCTGATCGTCCGGGGTCGGCCGGAGCCGGACGGGCCGGTGCTGGTGGCGGTGGACGGATCTGGGGTGGGCGCCGAGGCACTGGGCTTCGCCTTCGCGGAAGCCTCCGCCCGCCGGGTGCCGTTGACCGCGCTGCACGTGGCGCATCCCAGCGCGAGCCTGCCGGGCCAGGAGGAGTGGGCACTCGCCGAGGCCCTGGCCGGCCACCGCGACAAGTACCCGGACGTCGAACTGCGCTCGGAAATGATCGAGGCCCACGCCCGGCCGGCGCTGATCGACGCGAGCCGGGCGGCGCAACTGCTGGTGGTCGGCGCCCGGGGCCGGGGCGGCTTCACGGGCATGCTGCTGGGCTCGACCAGCCAGGCGATGATCCAGCACGCGTTCTGCCCGGTGGTGGTGGTGCGGCACGAGGAGCAGTTGGCACAGGCCCGGTAGGGCGGAGGCTCAGCCGAGCAGCCGCAGCCGGGTCGCGGCGACGCCCACCCGCACGGTCTGGCCGCGGACGAGGTCCAGCGCATCGCTCTCGACGCCGTCCCCGAACGCCACCAGCCGGTCCGACTCGACGGTCAGGACGAGCCGCTGCTCCCCGTCGAGCAGGCCGTGCACCCGGGTGGTGCCGGTGGCGGGGGAGGGCCAGGCCTCGCGGACGAACCAGGCGAGCGAAGGGGCGGCGGGCGCGGGCAGGGCGAGCGGCCCGCCCCGGTCCTGCCAGACGGAGCGGCACCAGCCGGTGCCGCCGGTGCCGGTGCCGACCAGCACCCCGGACGAGGCCTGCGCCTCCTCGCCGTCCGGCGCGCCGGGGTGCTGCTCGACGGCCAGCCGGTACCGCGCGGTCTGGTGGCCGGGCTGGCCGACGTAGACCTCGTTGAGCGCGAGCAGCCGCTGGGTGTCGTCGGCGACGGCCTCGACCATGGTCCGCTCCTCGGTCCGCCGGTCGGTGCCGGGGCCGACGGCGGCCGGGAGGAGGCGGGGCAGGTCGTCGGCGCGGTGGCGGACCAGCACTCCGGGGTTGCGGCCGGGCTCGGTGTCCACGCCGATGACGGGCTGGCCGCCGAGGTACTTGGCGACGTTGGCGACCAGGCCGTCCTGGCCGACCACGACGACGACGTCCTCGGGCTCGAAGAGGAACCGGGGCAGGTCGGCGCGTTCGACCCGGGTGCGGCGCCAGTCCAGCGGCACGGCGCCGGCCGCCCGGGCGAGCGCCTCCTCCTGCCGGAGGTGGCGCCGCTCGATCTCCTCGACCGACCGGCCCCGGCTGCGCAGGAAGTAGGCGGCCTGGCCGGGCGTGCCGTGGTGGGCGACCAGCTCCTGGTACTCGCTGCGGCGGTGGACCAGGACGGCCCGGGGAGCCAACGTCACCGTTCGCCCCCACCGGAGAGCGGGTCCCCCGGCGAACCCGTCGCGCCGAGCTTGGCGAGCAGCCCGGTCAGCACGTCCGGGGTGAGGGTGAGGCTGTCGATCCGGGGCAGGTGCTCGGCCAGCCGCATCAGCGCGAGCGCCCGCAGCACCGCCGGGTCGGCCTGCTGGTGGGCGGTCAGCCAGGCGGCCTCCGCGGCGGCCCTGGCCTCGCCCAGGTCGCGGGCGGCCTCGGCCTCGGCGGCGGCGAGGCGGGTGCGGCGCTGGGCCTCGGCGTCGGTGCGGATCCGGTCGGCGACGGCCTCGTCCTCGGCCTGGCGCTGGGCGTTGGTGCCCTCCTGGGTGATCAGCTGCTCCTGCCGCCGGGCGAGCTCGATCTGATTGGCGAGCTCGTTCTCGGCGATGCCGCGCTCGTGCTCGACGGCGACGGCGCGCCGCTCGAAGGTGGCCCGGTCGGCCTCCTGCTGGACGAGTTCCCGGGCGGGGGTGCGCAGGGCGCGCTCCACCTCCGGCTCGGGACGCAGGGCGACCACGCGGACGGAGATGACGGCGAGTCCGGTCTCGGCGAGCCGGGGTTCGGCGGCGAGGCCGGCGGTCATCCGCTCGCGGACGCCGGCGATGCCGTCGGCCAGGGCGGTGGCGAGCGGGGTGCGGGCGAGCAGGCCGAGCGCGTGCTGCTGGGCGGTCTCGGTGAGCAGGGTGGCGAGCTGGTCGAGCGGGGCGGAGCGCCAGGCGCCGGTGTCGGGGTCGATGCCGAAGTCGACGCGGGCGGCGGCGGTGGCCGGGTCGGTGATCCGGTAGGTCAGGGTGCCCTGGACGGTGACGTCCTGGAAGTCGGCGGTGCGGGCGTGGAAGAGCATCGCGAGTTCGCGGTCGTCGACCGGCACCTCGGAGAGGGCGGCGGTGAGCGGGCGGAACCAGAAGGCGAGCCCGGTGCCGTCGTGGGCGAGCTTGCCGCGGCGGACGTGCCGGATGTGGGCGGTGGGCCGGGCGCGCAGGTGGCGCAGCCCGAAGCGCTTGGTGATGTCGGCCATGGCGACTCCTTTTCGTCGTACTGACGATATTGAAGGCGAAGGGATCTCGTCAAGGTGACGAGAAATGATCCCCGACGGAGACCCGGCGGAAAACGGGCAGGGGGAGCGGCCGTGGGAGGATCGACCGGTGCTGAGGATGCGAACGACCAGGCTCCCCGCAGTGCTGCTCGCCGCGGCCTGCGCCACCGCCACCACCGCGGTCGCCGTCGGCGCCGGTGCCACCTTCGGCGCCCCGTCCGCGCACGCGGCCGATCCTGGCGGCCAGGCCTTCTCCATCGCCGACCCGAGGATCACCGAGTCCAGCGGCCTCGCCGCCAGCCGGCAGCACCCCGGCGTCTACTGGACCCACAACGACAGCGACGACGGCCCGTACGTCTACGCGATCGACTCCCAGGGCCGCACGGTCGCCACCGTGACCCTGCGGGGCGTCGAACCCCGCGACGTCGAGGCGATCTCGCTCGGTCCGGACGGCCGGCTCTACGTCGGCGACCTCGGCGACAACCTCGGCGGCAAATGGCCCGAGGTCTGGATCTACGCCTTCGCCGAACCCGCCGAGCTGCACGACCAGACCGTGGACGTGACCCGCTACAAGGTCCGCTACGAGGACGGCCCGCGCGACGCGGAGGCGCTGATGGTCCACCCGGTGACCGGGCGCGCCTACATCGCCAGCAAGAAGCAGGGCGGCGGCGGGCTCTACCAGGGCCCGGAGAAGCTCTCCCCGACGGGAGTGAACACCTTCCGGAGGATCGCCGACGCGCCGTGGACCACCGACGGCGCCTTCTCTCCGGACGGCACCCGACTGGTGCTGCGCGGCTACTTCTCGGCCACCCTCTACCGCTGGAAGGACGGCGCGCCGAGCGACGCCGAACCGCTGTCCACGCCGTTCCAGCGGCAGGGGGAGTCGGTCACCTTCACCTCCGACGGCCGGGCGCTGCTCTACGGCACCGAGGGCAAGGACAGTCCGGTCTGGCGCGCGCCGCTCGACGACGCGCAGCTTCCGGACACCGTCGAACCCCTGCGGAGTGCCACCCCGGCCCCGTCCGCCCCGTCGGACTCCTCGGGCCCGGCGTCGCCGACGTCCGGCGCGGCCGCCCCGCCGTCGCGCGCCGAGGGGAAGGACGCCCCGGCGAGCACCGGGGACAAGGCGCTCGGGGTGGCGTTCCTGGCCGCGATCGCGGTCGCGGTGTTCGGGCTGCGACGCAAGAAGCGCGAGGGCTGAGGGCCGGGAGCGGGCGGGGCGGGCGGACCCGCCCGTTCTTGATCGAGTCCTGTCGAGCGTGGGCGAACGACCGGCTCCCGGGGCGGGCGGAACCGCCGACCGTCCCCGGCGCCACGCCCAACGCCGGTGATCTGTCGCCGATTTGTGACAAAGCTTGGCCAACACCGGCCCCACGGGCGGTTTTCGTGGACGTAGTGTTCCGACTATGTCACGGAGAAGCCGCCGCATGCCCTCCTCGGAGCCCCACGACACCTGGGTCCCGCGCCCCCGGCGCCGCGAGACCCCGCTCGGCCTGCTCGGCCACGGCGTGAAGTTCCTCGGTTACAGCACCCTGGCGGGCGTCCTGCTCGCGGGCATCGCCCTCCCGGCCGCCGGAGCGCTGGGGCTCGGCATGAAGAGCGGCGTCGAGGAGTTCGACAGCATCCCCGCCGACCTGAAGACCCCGGCGCTGACCCAGGCGAGTTGGATCTACGACGCCAAGGGCCAGCAGATAGCCAAGGTGTACGAGCGCGACCGCCGGGTGATCACCGGCGAGGAGATGGGCACGCTGATACGCCAGGCCCAGGTGGACATCGAGGACGCGCGCTTCTACGAGCACGGAGCGGTCGACCTCAAGGGCGTCCTGCGGGCCATCACCAAGAACGCGGAGAGCGGTACCGCCGTCCAGGGCGCGTCCACGCTCACCCAGCAGTACGTGAAGAACGTGAACGTCGAGAAGGCCGGCGACGACCCGGTGGCGGTGCTGGAGGCCCAGCGCAAGACCCTCGGCCGCAAGGTCCAGGAGCTCAAGTACTCCATCAAGCTGGAGGAGGAGCTGACCAAGGACCAGATCCTCACCAACTACCTGAACATCACGTACTACGGCCAGCAGGCGTACGGGATCCAGGCGGCGGCCCAGCGCTACTTCAGCAAGAACAGCAAGGACCTCACGGTCGCCGAGGCCGCCACGCTGGCCGGACTGGTGCAGAATCCCTCCCAGTTCGACCCCAAGGCCCACCCCGAGGCCTCGCGCAAGCGCCGCGACGTCGTCATCGACAAGATGGTCGAGAACAAGCACCTCACCCCGGAGCAGGCCAAGGAGGCCAAGTCCGGGCCGGTCGCCCTGCACTACCAGGCGCCGCAGAACGGCTGCATCACCGCCGACGCGGGCATGGGCTTCTTCTGCGACTACGTCCGGCACGTGATCAAGCAGGACCCGGTCTTCGGCAAGACCGCCGCCGAGCGCAAGAAACTCTGGGACCAGGGCGGCCTGTTCATCCACACCACCCTCGACCCGGTGAAGCAGGCGGCCGCGCTCAAGGCCGTGACCACCAAGGTGAAGGTCACCGACCAGGTGTCGGCGGCGATGACCATGGTCGAGCCGGGCACCGGGAAGATCCTGGCGATGACCCAGACCCGGCCGTACGGGATCGACCCGGCCAAGAACCAGACCGTCGTCAACTACAACGTGGACGCGGGGATGGGCGGCGGCAACGGCTTCCAGCCGGGCTCCAACTTCAAGCCGATCGTGGCCGCCGCCGGGCTGGAGGCCGGGCTGACGTCCACCCAGTCCTACCCCTCGCCGAACAAGATGGACTGGCCGACCATGACCACCTGCGAAGGCACCTGGAAGAACCTGGAGAAGGGGAAGAAGGGCGGCACCATCCCCAACGAGTCCTCGGGCGAGGTCGGCCCGTACGAGCTCAAGGAGGCGATGGCGCTCTCGGTCAACACCTACTTCGTGCAGATGGAGCAGGAGATCGGCCTCTGCGCGGTCAAGCAGATGGCCAACAAGCTCGGCGTCGCGAGCAAGGCCAGCGGCAAGCCGCTGGAGGAACTGCCGGCGCTCGGGCTGGGCACCCAGGAGGTGAGCCCGCTGGTGATGGCCAACGTCTACGCGACCTTCGCCAACCGCGGCACCTACTGCACGCCGGTCGCGATCAGCAGTGTCACCACCATGGACGGCAAGGACGTCCCGGTCAGTCCGGCCAAGTGCGACCGGGTGATGTCCGAGAGCACCGCCGACGTCATCAACACCGTGCTGCTCGGGGTCACCGAGAAGGGCGGCACCGCCCGTGACCTCGGGCTGAACGACGACCGGCAGATCGCCGGCAAGACCGGCACCTCCGACGAGAAGAAGTCGGCCTGGTTCAGCGGCTACACCGCCAACCTGGCCGCCTCGGTCTGGCTGGGCGGCCCGGCCGGCGGCGTGCCGATGAAGAACATCACGATCGGCGGCAAGCGGTTCGACGAGGTCTTCGGCGCCACCGGCCCGGGGCCGATCTGGCAGCTGGCCATGAACGACGCCGTCCGGGGCATGCCGGTGCAGGAGTTCGAGACCGTCTACATCCCCAACCCGCCGCCGAAGCGCGACCCCTCGGCGAGCCCGGGCTCGGGCAGCGGCTCACCGTGGACGACCTGGCCCGGCGGCCAGCCGACCGACGTCGCCCCGAACTGGCCCGGCGGACGCACCCAGAGCCCGTTCCGCCAGCCCACCCGCAAGCCCGCCCAGCCGACCCAGCAGGAACAGCCGACCCAGCGGGACCAGGCGCCGCAGGATCAGGCGCAGCAGGGCCAGCAGGGCCAGCAGGGCCAGCAGGGTCAGCAGGGTCAGCCCGAGGAGCAGCACGGCGAGGGCTGACGCCGGCGCTCCGCCCCGGACGGCGCCGCGCCCCGGAACGTCGACGGACGTTCCGGGGCGCGGCGGTTCACTGCCCTCGGCGTGCGTCAGTGCGCGCCCTTGGCGTCCCAGAAGTCCTGGCGGGCCAGCACGCTGGTGTCGGTCTGGTCGGTGAAGAAGCCGTCCACCCCGAGCTCGTACAGGTACTTCGCCCAGCCGATCGCGTCGCCGTACGCGTTGGGGTCGGTGCCCCGGCGGTAGTCCAGCGGCAGGAAGGCGTTCTCGTTGCGCACCGTGTACGGGTGCAGCAGCAGGTTCGCCGCGTGCGCGTCCCGGACCAGGGTGGTCGGCGGCAGCAGCTTGCCGGTCGCGTCGACCGGGGCGATCAGGGTGGTGGTCGGGCCGATGCCGTGCGCGAAGGTGGCGATCCAGCGCAGGTTCTCGGGCTTCACGAGGTCGGCCACGGTGCGCTTGTCACCGGACAGCACGAAGTCGTACGGCTGGCTGGTCGGGCCGCTGAGCAGGAAGATCTTCGGGTTGTCGACCAGCTTGGCGAGCCGCTGCAGGCTGCTCGGCTCGAAGGACTGCAGGATCGCCCGGCCGTTGCGCCCGGCCAGCCCGGTGCGGCGCAGCTCGTCGGCGAGGCGCTCCTCCAGCGGCAGGCCGATCGAACGGAAGTAGCTGGGGTGCTTGGTCTCCGGGTACACCCAGACGTCGCGGCCGAGCTCGCGGCCCCGCTTGCGGGCGAAGTCGGCCACCTCGCGGAAGGTCGGGATCGCCCAGCGGCCGTCGTAGAGGGTGTTGCGCTGGCGCTGCTGCGGCAGCCGCTCCTTGGCGCGCAGGGTGCGCAGCTCGGCGAGGGTGAAGTCCTCGGTGAACCAGCCGGTCTGGGTGACACCGTCGATGGTCTTGGTGGCACGGCGGTTCGCGAACTCGGTGCGGTCGGCGACGTCCGTGGTCTCCGCGATGTTGTTCTCGTGCCGGACCACGAGCTGGCCGTCCTTGGTGGGGACGAGGTCGGGCTCGATGACGTCCGCGCCCAGCCGCAGCGCCAGGTCGTAGGAGCCCAGGGTGTGCTCGGGGCGGTAGCCGGGGGCGCCGCGGTGACCGACGATCAGCGGGTGCGGCAGGCGGTCCAGGCCGGTGCCGGTACGGACCGGCGGGCGGGTGCCGGCCGGGCGGTCGGACGCGACGCCGCGCTCGTCGTCGGCGCCGGACCGGTCCGCGCCGGGCTGGTCCCCACCGGGGGCGGCGAACGCCTCCCCGGCCCCGGCGGCGAGGGCCGCCGCGCCGAGGCCGGCGGCGCCGGTGGCCCGCAGGAAGGTGCGGCGGGAGGAGGAGGTGCCCTCGGTGGACTCCGCCGGGGTGTCGCCGTCGGTCGGACGGTACGTCATGGAAGCTCCTAGCTCGCGCGGATGGCGTCGCGGTGTTGGCGCGGCGGTGTCGGTGCCGCGCTGTCGGCGTCGCGGTGTGGCTGCCGCCCGCAGACTAGGAGCAGTCCCGCCCCGCCGGGTGGCCGTCGGGCGAACTGCGGGAGAAGTTCCGGCACCTACCGTCCTTGCCCGGCCCGGCAAGGACGGTGGGCGGCGAGGCAGGTGCGGCTCAGCCCTGGACCTGGCAGAGGCCGTAGGACTTCTCGGCGTGCAGCAGCGCCTCCAGGTCCCCGTGGCAGGGGCGCGTGCCGTCGCCGGGTGGCGTGCGGGGGCGCACTCGACGGCGTGGATGCCCGGTGCGCCCCGTTGCGCGGGTACCTCCGGTGCGGAACGTTGGTGTCGGTCCGGGCCGGGCACACCGGCCCGGACCGGCAGCATGTCCGACGATCGATCGATTCGGAGGGATGTCGGCGATGGCATCGAAGATCCTGCTCGTCACGGGGGACGCCGCGGAGTCGCTGGAGGTGTTCTACCCGTACCAGCGGCTGCGCGAGGAGGGTTACCAGGTCGACATCGCGGCACCGTCCCGCAAGCGGCTGCAGTTCGTGGTGCACGACTTCGTCGAGGGGTTCGACACCTACACCGAGAAGCCGGGCTACACCTGGCCCGCCGACCTGGCCTTCGCCGAGGTGGACCCGGCGGACTACGTCGCGCTGGTGATCCCGGGTGGCCGCGCGCCCGAGTACCTGCGCAACGACCCGGAGGTGCGGCGGATCGTCCGGCACTTCTTCGAGAGCGAGAAGCCGGTCGCGCAGATCTGCCACGGCCCGCTGGTGTCGGCCGCCGCCGGGGTGCTCGGCGGGCGGACCAGCGCCGCCTACCCGGCCCTGGAGCCGGACGTGACGGCGGCCGGCGCGACGTACGTGGACGGCGAGGCGGTGGTCGACGGTGTGGTGGTCTCGGCCCGCGCCTGGCCCGACCACCCGGCGTGGCTGCGGGCGTTCGTCGAGGTCCTGCGGGTGAAGGCCCCGGTGGCCTGACGCCGTCCTGGGGCAGGTGCCTCCGGCCCCGGTCGGAGGCACCTACCCCGAGGCGGGTCAGGGGTGGCCCGTACTGGAAACGGCCGTGACGGGCGCCCGAATCTCGGTCCTGAGTCGGGGTGGGGTCGGTCCGTGGACGGAGGAGATCCGCCGGTGCTCCTGTCAGAGTGTCAATTGCCGAAGTCGGCACGGGTGTTGTGGGCACCCGAAGGCACTGACGTGGGAGGACGCATGGACGGGACGGCACGGAGCGGTACGGGCGGTACGGGGATCGCGGGGGGTACGGGCAGGACAGGGCACCGACGACGCGGCACGGCCGTGCGCGTCGTGGCACTCGCGCTGGCCGGCGCGGGCCTGGTGGGCGTGACCGCCCCGACGGCCGGCGCGCTGGGCGCAACCGGGCCGAGCGGGGTGGCGACGGTGACGGTGGCAGGGACGCAGGACGGCGCGACCGCCGGCGGGGACGCGCGCCGGAGGGTCGACGCGCGGGCGCTGGACGCCGTCGTGCGCGGCATGGTCGACCCCGGCGGGGCCTCGGCGACGCTCGCCCGGGTGAGCGAGCGCGGTCGCACCGTGTGGAAGGGCGCCGCCGGCACCGCCGACCTCACCACCGGGGCCCCGGTGGACCCCGACGGCCTGTTCCGGATCGGCAGTGTGACCAAGACCTTCGTCTCCACCGTCGTCCTCCAGCTCGTCGCCGAGGGGCGGCTGCGGCTGGACGACCCGGTGGAGAAGCTGCTGCCGGGCGCGGTGCCGAACGGCCGGAACATCACCCTGCGCCAGCTGCTCAACCACACCAGCGGTCTGTTCAACTACACCGAGGACGACCTCTTCGACCACGAGTCGGACCCCGTCAGGCTCCAGCAGTGGCTGGAGACCGGCCGCTTCACCCGGTACACCCCTGAGCAGCTGATCGCCGTCGCCAACGCCCACCCGCCGTATTTCGAGCCGGGCCAGGGCGCGCACTACTCCAACACCAACTACCTCGTGGTCGGGCAGATCGTCGAGCGGGTCACCGGGCACAGCTGGCAGCAGGAGGTGGACCGGCGGATCGTCCGCCGACTGGGCCTGACCCGCACCTTCATGCCGGACCACGCGACGACGATCCCCGGCCCGCACGCGCGCGGCTACTACGACCTGCCGGCCGGACCCGCGGACGTCACCGAGCTGGACCCGAGCATGGCGGGGGCGGCCGGTGCCGGGATCTCGACCACCGCCGACCTCACCACCTTCGTCACCGCCCTGATCGGCGGGCGACTGCTGCCCCGGCCGCAGCTCGCCGAGATGATGGCCGTCACCCCGCAGAGCGGCCAGGACGCGTACGGTCTGGGCCTCCAGCGGGTGTCGACGCCGTGCGGCCCGGTCTGGGGGCACGCGGGCGGCATCCCCGGCTACAACACCTTCGTCTACACCGACGGCGACACCCGTCGGCAGTTCGCCGCCTCCGTGAACGCCTTCGACATGTCGGACCTGCCGGCCACCAACGCGGCCTTCCAGAAGCTGCTCGACACCGGCGCCTGCGGCGGCCCGCCGCCCACCGCCGCCGTTCCCGCTCCCGCCCCGGCCCCGGCCGACTGACCGCACCGAGCCGGATGCCATCATGGCCCGCACCTGATGGTCAGTCGTCACAAGGAGGACCAGAGATGGCAGAGCCGCTGATCGCCGAGGTCGGGGGCCGGGTCCCGAGGGTCGACCCGACCGCCTTCGTGGCGCCCAACGCGGTCGTCGTCGGCAGCGTGACCGTCGGCGCCGGGGCGAGCGTCTGGTACGGCGCGGTGCTGCGCGGCGACGCCGAGGAGATCACCGTCGGCCCGGGCAGCAACGTCCAGGACAACTGCACCCTGCACGCCGACCTCGGCTTCCCGCTGGTGATGGGCGAGCGGATCTCGGTCGGCCACAACGCCGTGCTGCACGGCTGTGTGATCGAGGACGACGTCCTGGTCGGGATGAACGCCACGGTGCTGAACGGCGCCCGGATCGGGGCCGGCTCGCTGGTCGCGGCCGGCGCCGTGGTGCCGCAGGGCATGGTGGTCCCGCCCGGTTCGCTGGTCGCGGGGGTGCCGGCCAAGGTACGCCGCGAGCTGACCGAGGAGGAGCGGACCGGCATCAAGTTCAACGCGGAGGGCTACACGCTGCTGGCCGACGGTCACCGGGACCTCCGGCCGGTTCCGGTTCCGGTCGCGGGTCCGGGGTCGGCCGCCGACGAGGCCTGACGGGTCCGCCCAGGGCCCTGCGGGGGCCCTGCGCGGGCTCGGCGGAGACTCAGCGGGGCGTCGCGGTCCCCGCGCCGATCCGGTCGTCCGGGGCCGGCGCGGGGCCCGGCACCGGGGCCGGTCCCGCGCCGGCGACAGCGCTCGCGACAGCGTTCGGGACCCCCGCGGCCCGGGTGCCCCGACGGGCGGCGGCCCAGGCCGCGACCGCGATCACCGCGCCGGAGGCCGCCAGGCCCGAGCCGACCAGCGGCGGCGAGGTCCAGCCCAGCCCGGCGTCCAGAGCGAGCCCGCCGAAGTACGCGCCCTGGGCGTTGGCCAGGTTGAACGCGCCCTGCACGGTCGCCGAGGCCAGCGTCGGCGCGCCCCGGGCCTCGCGCATCACCAGCGTCTGCACCGCCGGGACGATCGCGAACCCGAACATCCCCACCAGCACCACCGTCGCCGCCGCCGACCACTGGGCCCGGGCGGTCACCGCGAACAGTGCCAGCACGGCGGCGAGCAGCAGGAACGCGACGCACACCGTCGGCCGCAGCGCGCGGTCGGCCGCGTAGCCGCCGAGCAGGTTGCCGATCGTCATCCCGACCCCGAACAGCGCCAGCACCAGGGTCACCGACCCGGTCGCGAAGCCGGACACCTCGGTGAGCAGCGGGGTGATGTAGGAGTAGCAGGCGAAGAACCCGCCGCAGCCGAAGACCACCGTGGCCAGCGCGAGCCACAGCTGTCCGCTGCGGAACGCGCCCAGCTCGTGCCGCAGGCCCGACTGGGCGGGGGACGGCAGCGCCGGGACCAGCCGGGCGATCGCCAGCGCCCCCGCCGCGCCGATCGCGACCACCACCAGCATGGTCGCCCGCCACCCCAGGTGCTGGCCGAGCAGGGTCGCGGCGGGCACACCGACGACATTGGCGAGGGTCAGCCCGGAGAACATCACCGCGACCGCCCTGGCCCGCCGGTCCGGGGCGACGAGTTCGGCCGCCGCGACCGCCCCGGCGCCGAAGAACGCCCCGTGCGGCAGTCCGGTGACCAGCCGGGCGGCGGCCAGCGTCCAGAAGTCCGGGGCGAGCGCGCAGAGCAGGTTCCCGGCGGCGAAGAACCCGGCCAGGGCGACCAGCACCGCCTTCCGGGGCCGCCCGGCCGCGAGCGCGGTGAGCAGCGGCGCCCCGATCACCACGCCCAGCGCGTAGGCGGAGATCAGCCAGCCGGCCTGCGGGATCGAGACGTCCAGATCGTTCGCGACCTGGGGCAGCAGCCCCATGGCGGCGAACTCGGTGGTTCCGATGGCGAAGGCGGTGACGGCCAGGGCGACCAGCGCGAGAGGCAAGGGGGTGCTCCGGAAGAACGGACGGTGAGCAAGGACGGAGGGGAACCGACCGAGCGAGGTCGGGATTGTTCGGGCCAAATCCTAATCCGATCGGATGACGACGCTGTGTGGTGCACAAGACGGTCCCGTGACGGACGGGAGTCGCCTGCCGGGCGTCCGCGCGCAAGACTGGTGGCATGTGCCGCAGTATCAAGACGCTGAGACCACCCGTGACGCCCGACGCCACCGAGGAGGACTACCGCGCGGCCGCGCTCCAGTACGTACGGAAGGTGTCCGGGTTCCGGGCCCCGGCCGCGCACAACCGCGAGGCGTTCGACCGGGCCGTGGACGCGGTGGCCGAGGCCACCGCGCACCTGCTCGGCGAGCTGGAAGTACGCGGTGCGCCCGCCCGTCCGGCCCGGGCCACCGCCTGAGGCGGGCACCTCGAAAGGCCGGGCACGTCGAAGGGCCGGGCACCTCGAACAGGGATCAGGAGGTCGGTGATGAGCCCCGTCACCCGTTATGCACTCACCTTCCCGGGCACCCCCGGCACCCAGGCCCCGCAGGACGTGGTCGTGGTCGAGCGCACCAGCGCCGCCGGGCCCGGCGGCCATCCGGTGTACGAGGACGCCAGCGGAATCGTCCGGGCCGAGATCAGCGACGTGGGGGAGGTCCGGATGCTCGCCACCGGCGGCCACCAGAACCCGCACGTCCCCGTGCACGCCCAGCCGCTGCCCTGACCGGCGCGGCCTCCCGTGCCCGGCCCGTGACGCCCGGCCTGTCACGCCGGGTGGCCGGATCGCGCCGCGACCCCTGCCGCCCCCGGGCCGCGTCGGGCAGACTCCCGCCATGACCACAGCACGCTGGCAGGGCACGGTCGTCGCCGAGAGCGAGGACACCGTCGTCGTCGAGGGCAACCACTACTTTCCGGCCGACTCCGTCCGCCCGGAGTACCTGCGCCCGTCCGACACCACCACCGTCTGCGGCTGGAAGGGCACCGCCGAGTACTACTCGCTCGACGTCGACGGCCGCACCAACCCGGACGCGGCCTGGTTCTACGCCGCCCCCGCGCCCGAGGCGGAGCACATCCGCGGCCGGGTGGCGTTCTGGCGCGGGGTCGAGATCACCGACTGACGGGCGCAGGGTCGGCCGAACGGCGTCGGTCGAACGCGTCGGTCGAACGGCACCGGCGCCGCCGCCGGTACGCCGTCGGGACGACGCCGTGGCCGTCCCGTCGCAGGACCGGGACACGCCCGGCGCGTACCGCCGCACCGCTCCGGGTACGGCCACAGCATGGCAATCTTCAGGAAACCGGGACGCTCCGGGCAGCCCGAGCCCACGCCGGACCAAGTCGCCGACGAGCTGGCCGGCCTGGTCGAGGAACTCGAACCGGGAGCTCCCGGGGCGCCTCCCGAGGGCGGGGCCGGGGAACTCGCCGAGTACCGGGCGGGCGTCGAGCGCGGCCGTCGGCGCGGCGCCCAACTGGTCACCGACATCGCCCGCCGACTCGGCAGCGGCAGCCGGACGGCGGCCAAGGGCGCCGCGTTCGGCGGTCGCGCGCTGGCCGACCAGCTGCTCCAGGCCGCCCCGCGCATCCCCGTCCGCGACCTCGCCACCCTGCGGGCCCAGCACCCCGGTGCCACCGACCCGGAGCAGCTCGCCGACCTGCTGGTCACCGGCGCCGGCCGGGCCTCCAGCGCGCTCGGCGCCGGTGTGGGCGCCGCCGCGATGCTCCCGGTACCGCCCGCGATGGCGGTGGAGATCGCCGCCGAGACGCTCGCCGTGGCGGCCGTCGAGGTCAAACTGATCGCCGAACTGCACCAGGTCTACGGCCTCCCCGCCCAGGGGACGGCCACCGAGAAGGCCACCGCCTACGTCACGGCCTGGGCCAACCGGCGCGGCATCGACGGTTCGCTGCTCGTCAAACCGGCCGGTCTGGCGGCGATGGCGCTCGGCAGCGAGGTCCGCCAGCAGGTCCGCCGTCGGCTCACCCGCAGTACGCTGCGCCGGCTGCCCTCGCTGACCCCGCTGCTGGTCGGCGCGGGCATCGGCGCCACGGTCAATCTGCGGGACACCCGCAAGGTCGCCCGCGAGGTCCGCGCGGACCTGCGCGGACGCCGCCCGGTCGACCCCGGGTACTGGGTGGCCGCCGCTCCGGCCCCGCGTCCGGAGAAGGACGCGGGCAAGGGGCTCGGGAAGGGCCTCGGCAAGGGGCTGGGGCTGGGGAAGGGCTCGGGCCGAGGGCTCGGGAAGGGCGCCGGGACGGAGCCGGACGAGCGGCCCTGACACCGCGGGCCCGTGCCACCGCGGGCCCGCACACTCATGACAGTGCCCGCCCGTGACACGGAGCGGCCGACCCCGCCCGGGGTCGGCCGCTCCGCGCCGTCGGTCGGTGCCGTCGGTCGGTGCCGGGTCAGTCGGCCGGGGCCGCCGGGGCGCGGGAGCCCTTCCCGGTCTTGACGGCGTTCACCATCGCCTGGTGGACGGCCCGGGCGGTGGTCTCGTCGGCCGCCGGAACCGGGCTGCCGGCCACCGAGTACCAGTCCAGCGCGCCGGTGTACTGGACGGTGAGCCGCGCCTCGCCGTCCACCCAGGTGGTGTGCACGGTGAGGTCGCCCGAGATCGGGCCGACCTCGACGGTGGTCACCCCGCCCGGTCCGCTGATGATCGACTGGGTGGTCCAGGTGGCCCAGGAGGCCCGGGGGTCGACCGGCGGCTCCACCGGCCCCGCCGACCGCCCGGCCGCCGTGTCCTGCTGCTGTTCGGTCATGCGCCCATCCTCTCCGGCCGGTCCGCCGCCGTACGGGCGTCGGAACCGGCGGTCGCGGAGGCCGCCCGCAGATCGGGCGGCCTCGTGGCAACGTCTCGGTTGCTCGTCGGCGGCACTTCGCAAACCTGTCGGTCCGGCCGGATCAGCCGATCGCCCCCCGTTCATCCTCCGACTCACCCTCCGCCTGGGAGGTGTCCTGCGCGTGCAGGTTCTGCATCGAGGTGATGCCCTCCTCGGGGTCGGCCGCGCGGACGTCCTCGTCCCGGTCGACGCTCACCTCGGAGCGTGCGCTCATGTCGGTCATCGCGGGCTCCGTCTCCTCGGCCGGCCGGGGCGTCCGGGCCCGCCGCGCTACGCCGTGGTGGCGGGCGGCCGCCGGGCCGGTGCTCTGTTTCGCACCTCAAGCCTGCCTCCGTGCCCCGGCGAGGGCCAACCGGACCCGGCCGGCCACCCTCCGCCGCCCGCCGTGGGCGGCCGTGGGTCGCCGCCCGCTGTGGGCCGCGCCCGTCGGCCGCCGCCCGCGAACCGCTCACCCGCTGGCGGTCACCAGCCGACCGGCAGCGAGCCCAGCCCGTAGATCAGCGCCTCGGTGCGGAAGTCCAGCTCCTCCTCCGGCACCGCGAGCCGCAGCCCCGGCAGCCGCCGGAACAGCGTGGCCAGCGCGATCTGCAGTTCCGCCCGGGCCAGCGGCTGGCCCAGGCACTGGTGCACCCCGAAGCCGAAGGCGACGTGCCGACGGGCCTCGCGGTCGAGGTCGACCTCGTCGACGCCCAGGTGACCCTCGGTGCCGAAGAGCCCGTCGTCCCGGTTGGCGGTCGACAGCATCGCCATCACGCCGTCCCCCGCCCGGATCAGCGTGCCGCCGAGCTCGACGTCCTCCACCGCCATCCGGGGGACGCCGGTGTGCACGATGGTGAGCAGCCGCAGCAGCTCCTCCACCGCGCCGGGCACCGCCGCCGGGTCGGCCAGCCGGGCCACCTGTTCCGGGTGGCGCAGCAGCAGCGCGGTGGAGAGCCCGATCATGTTGGCGGTGGTCTCGTGCCCGGCGACCAGCAGCAGCACCCCGGTCGAGGCGATCTCGCGCAGGGTGAGGTCCTCCCGGGTCGCCAGCCGGCTCAGGATGTCGTCCCCGGGCTCGGCCCGCTTGCGTTCGGCGAGTCGGCCCAGGTAGTCCAGCAGCTCCTCCTGCGCCCGGGCCACGTCCTGGTCGTCGGCCGCGGTGGTGAGCAGCAGCCGGCTGTTCGCCTGGAACTCCTCGCGGTCCTCGTACGGGACGCCCAGCAGCAGGCAGATGACGAGGGAGGGCACCGGCAGGGCGAAGTCGGCGACCAGGTCGGCGGGCCCGGCCGGGCCGCCCCGGGCGATCATCCGGTCCAGCGCCTCGTCCACGATCTGCTGGATGCCGGGGCGCATCTCCTCCACCCGCTTGACCAGGAAGTCCCCGGTGACCATCCGGCGCAGCCGGGCGTGCTCGGGGTCGTCGAGGCGGAGGAAGGAGGGGTTGGCGGCGACGAGTTCGCGCCGCCCCTCGGTGAGGAAGGGGAACGCCGGCCGGCGGGCGTCGGCGCTGAACCGGCGGTCCGAGAGCACCGTTCGGACCTCCTGGTAGCCGGTGACCAGCCAGCAGGGGGAGCCGTCCGGGAGCTCCGCGCGGCTGACCGGGCCGGTGCTCGCGGCCTCGGTGTAGGCGGGCGGCGGCGCGAACGGGCAGGCCGTGTCGTGCCGGGCCGGGATCAGGGTGACGGGGGCGGTGGGTGTGCTCAAGGTGGTCTCCTCGCGTGACAGGTGGGTCCGTGGCAGGCGGTGGGAGACGGCGGGCGGGCCGCTGGCCCGACGGTGGCCGTGGGGGCGTCGTCGTCGGGCGCTCGTCGAGCGGTCGTCGGACAGTCGTCGGACAGTCGTCGAGCGATGGCCGAGCGGTCGCTAGGCGGCGGTGCCGGCCCCGTCGTCCTCGGTGACGGTGATCGCGCCGCCGGGGCACAGCTCGGCGGCGAGGCGCACATCGGCGAACCGTGGTGCGGGTACGGCGTTCAGGAGGACTCGCACCAGACCGTCCTGGTCGTCCTGTTCGAAGATCTCCGGCACGGTCATGACGCACTGGCCGGAGCTGCAGCAGCGGTCCCGTTCGACGTTCACGTGCATGACGGACATCCCTTCCTGGTGTGGCACCGGATCCTCCGGGCCGTGCCGCCCCCGCTGTCGTCGTCAAACTAACCCCGGCTCCCGTCGCACACGAAGAGAGCGTGGCCGTCTCGCGCAGAATGGCCGATTTGCCTCTGCTCGTGAACGAGTGTGAGGAAGAAGAAGTTTGATGAGCCGTCAGCCGGGTTGTCCCGGTCCGGTGTCCCCCTGGGCGGCCTCCTGGACGGCCTCGTCGTCGGCGGCGGTCCCCTCCGCGGCCGCGATCGCCCGGACGGTCGCCACGGTGTCCGCCTCGGCCGCGTTCTTGTCCGGCCGGTAGCGCACCACCCGGGCGAACCGCAGGGCCAGCCCGGCCGGATAGCGGGGGCTGCGCTGGACCCCGTCGAAGGCGATCTCCACGACCAGCTCCGGCCGCACCCGCACCGTCCGGGCGTCCCGCTCGACCTCGCGGGCGAGCAGGGCCTCGGTCTGCCGGGCCAGGGTCTCGTCGGTCAGGCCCTTGAAGGTCTTGCCGAGCATCACCCAGGGGCCGAGGCCCGGCTCGCCGCCGGCCCGCGCCCCCAGGTGCAGATTGCTGAGGAAGCCCTGCCGCCGACCGCTGCCCCACTCGGCGGCCAGCACCACCAGGTCCAGGGTGTGCCGGGGCTTCACCTTGATCCAGCCCGCGCCGCGCCGGCCGGCCCGGTACCCCGCCGCCGGGTCCTTCACCAGGACCCCTTCGTGGCCCCGGGCCAGGGTGGCGCGGAAGAACGCGAGGGCCTCCTCCCGGTCCGCGGTCTCGGTGCGGGCCACCCGCAGTCCGGGCGGGACGGCCCCGGCCAGCGCCGCCCAGCGCTCCCGGCCGGGCCGGTCCACCAGGTCCTCGCCGTCCCGGTGCAGCAGGTCGAAGAAGTGCGGGCTGAGCGGGACCTCGGCGCGCAGCCGCTCCGGGTCCCGGCGGGCCGCGGTACGGGCGGCGGTCTCCTGGAAGGGGCGCGGGCGGCCGTCCGGGCCGAGGGCGATCGCCTCGCCGTCCAGGACCGCCGACCGCACCGGGAGTGCCAGCGCGGCCTCCACCACCTCGGGCACCCGGGCGGTGATGTCGTCCAGCGACCGGGTGAAGACCCCGACGTCCCCGCCGTCCCGGTGCACCTGGACCCGGATCCCGTCCAGCTTCCACTCCAGCGCCGCCGGTCCGGGAAGGTGCTCCAGCGCCGCGCCGACGTCCGGCGCCGAGGCCGCCAGCATCGGCCGCACCGGGCGGCCCACCTCCAGCCGGAAGGCGGCCAGCGCGGCTTCCCCGCCGGTCAGCGCGGCCTCGGCGACGGCCCGCGCCGAACCGCGGAACATCAGCGCCCGCCGGACCGTCGTCGCCGCCACCCCGGCGGCCCGGGCGACGGCGTCGGCGACCACCGCGTCCAGCGCCCCCTGGCGGAGGTCGCCGACCAGGACGGCGCGCAGGAAGGACTGCTCGGCCTCGGTGGCGCGCTCGAACAGCCCGGCGAGCAGCCGGTGCCGTTCGGCCCGGGCGCCCGTCCCGTGCACGGCCGCGATGGCCTCCAGGACCTGTTCCGCCTCGCGCACCCCCAGCACCGGGTCGGCGGCGGGCGGCGGCAGCTCGCGCAGGGCGGCCGGGCCGAGCCCGGTGCGCAGCCGCTGCGACTCGCCGGAGAGCAGGGCGACGGCCGAGGGCGCCTCGCCCGGGCCCAGGTCGCGCAGGCAGTCGGCCAGCAGCTCGGTCTTGGCCCGGCGGCCGGGCTCGGCGGCCACGGCGCGTGAGGTGAGGGCCAGACGGCGGAGCAGCATCGGGGGCCTCCTCGGCGGGCGCGGCGCATCGCTCGGGAACGGCGTGCGGACGGGCGTCCAGGATCGGTGACGCGGGTCGCGGGCGCGCGGTGGGCACGCCGGGCCGGTGGCCCGGGGCGACCGCCACTCCGTAGTGGAGCGGACCCGTACTTGGCCGTGCTGTCGATCGGCGCGGATCCGACGGGGCGTCATGCTGTCCGGCGTCCACCCGTGCACGCACGGTACGACCGAACCGAGGAGCACCCCATGCGCCCCATGCCGACGACCAGCACCACGCCGCCCGCCACCAGGCCGTCCGCCACCAGGCCGTCCGCCGTGCACCGGGCGGACGAGCACCGGCCCGCCGGGGAGTGGACCGTGGACGCGCCCACGGCCGCGGACTTCGCCGCCTGGCGGGAGCTGTTCCGGGGCTACTGCGACTTCTACGGGGTGCCCGTGCCGGAGGAGAAGGCCGAGCTGGTCTGGTCCTGGCTCACCGACCCGGCGCACGAGCTGGACGGCCTGTTGGTGCGCGACACCGGGGGCACCCCGGTCGGGCTGGCGCACTACCGGCCGTTCGTCCGTCCGCTGCACGGCGCGGTGGCGGGCTTCCTCGACGACCTGTTCGTGGCCCCGGCCGCGCGCGGCAGCGGAGCGGTCGACCTCCTCCTCGCCCGGCTGCGCGCGATCGCCGCCGAGCGCGGCTGGAACACCGTCCGCTGGATCACCGCCGACGACAACCACCGGGCCCGCAGCAAGTACGACCAGGTCGCCACCCGGACCATGTTCGTCACCTACGACATGCCCCCGGCCGGCGCCTGACCGTTCCGGGCCGGCGCCTGACCGTCCCGCCGTTCCGCAGCGGTCCCGGCGCGCGGAAAAATTGATGGCGGGTGGTTCGATCACGGTGATAGACACCGGGTGTGCATAAGATCTTGGACTTTCCCGACCTGCTCCGTCTGATCGACGAGCGGTCGACGGCCTTCCGCGCCGCGGTCGCCGCCGCGCCCGACCTCGACGCGCAGGTGCCGACCTGCCCGGACTGGACGCTGCGCGACCTGGTGCGGCATCTGGGCGAGGGGCGCCGCAACTGGGGCATCATCGTGGCCGCCGGCCCGTCGGAGGTCCGCCCCGACACCTCCGCCGCCCTGGCCGGCCCGGACGTGCCGACGGAGCGCGAGGCCCTGGTCGCCTGGCTGGCCGAGTCCACCCAGCAGCTGCTCGACGCCCTGCGCGAGGCCGGCCCGGACAGCGGCTGCTGGACGTGGTGGCCCGCTTCGCAGGCGCCGCAGACCGCGGGCGCGGTGGCCCGGCACCAGCTCCAGGAGATCACGCTGCACACCTACGACGCCCAGCTGGTCGCGGGCACCGCGCAGCCGCTGCCGACCGAGGTGGCCCTGGACGGCGTCGAGGAGTTCCTGGTCACCTGCTGTGCCACGACGGCCGCCTGGCCGCACGAGCCCGCGACCGTCGACTACCACGTCACCGAGGGCCGGTCCTGGCGCCTGCGGGTGGACGCCGAGGGCGCGCGGGTCACCCGCATCCCCGCGCCCGGCACCCCGGGCTCGGCGGACCTGGCCCCCGCCGACTTCTCGACCGTGTCCTCGGCCGGTGAGCTGATCCTCGCCGGCTTCTACGGCCGCCTGCCGCTCGACGTGCTGAAGATGGAGGGCGACCGGCAGATCATCGAACAGCTGATCGCCTGGGAGCCCGAGGTCTAGGGACTCCAGGGGCTGGGCCCGGCCCCAGTGCGCGGCACCCGCCGGGGCGAGTGCCGGGCGCGACCACCGGGGGCGGAACCGACGGATTCCGCCCCCGGTCGGCGTTCCGCGCGAGGTCCGGTCGCCGCTCCCGTGCAACCGCAGGGTGCACCACCCCCGTGCCGGCCGACGGGCCCGGCCGGGGATGCGGCATCATGGCCAACCGCCGCCCCACCGGTTCGTTCGGAAATCAGTTCGCACTTTTCTGTTATCCGCCCACCGCTCCACGGTCTCCCAGGTGTCGGCACTCGTCCGACCGATCCGACGGACCAGAACTCAGGAAGCGTGCGCAGGTGAACAGGGAAGACCGCACCACCATCCTCCCCGCGACCGGACGCCCCGCGGGCGCCGACGGGCGTTCCGCGCGGCGGGCCGCCGAACGGCGGCGCGGCCACGGCCGGCGCCGCCGTCGGGGCGCGATGGGACCGATGATGGCCGTGGCCGCGGCCGTCGCCGGTACGAGCGTGATCGCCGCGCTGACCGGCGCCGGGTACGCGGTGTTCCGCGGCGAGGAGGGCAGCGACAACGGCTCGCAGGCGGTGGCGTACGAGCCGCTGGTCGCCGCCGAGGCCGGGGACGTGAACGGCATCCAGGTGCCGGGCGCGGGCGGCGCGCCGGTCCTGGACCCGGCGCCGACGGACCAGGCCCGCGCGGCCACGGCCACCCCTCCCCCCAGCACCGCCCCGGCGACGCCCTCGGCCTCGGCCAGCACCCCGGGGCACACCGCCTCCACGGCCCCGGCCACCACGTCCGGTACGCCGCGCAACCCGACCGCGGGCCCGAGCACCGGGACCACCCCCGGCGGCACGGCGGGCGCTCCCGACCCGGGGAAGCCGAGCGGCGCTCCCACCACTGCCCCGACGGCGGCCCCCAGCACGGCCAAGCCCTCGCCGACCGCTCCGCGCCCGACCGCCACCACCGCGCCGGGCGGCTCGTCGAACAGCTCCTTCGCCCAGCAGGTGGCGGACCTGGTCAACGCCCAGCGCTCGCAGGCCGGCTGCGGACCGCTCACGGTGGACCCCAAGCTCACCACCGCCGCCCAGTTCCACAGCGACGACATGGCGGACCGCAACTTCTTCGACCACGCCAGCCCCGAGGGCCGCCACGCGGACTACCGCATCGAGGCGGCCGGCTACCGCTGGAGCAGTTGGGGCGAGAACATCGCGCGCGGCCAGAAGGACCCGGCGGCGGTGATGGAGTCGTGGATGAACAGCCCCGGCCACCGCGCCAACATCCTCAACTGCTCCTTCAAGCAGATCGGCGTCGGCGTCCGGACCGGCTCGGGCGGGCCCTGGTGGACCCAGGTCTTCGCCTCGCCGTCCTGAGCCGCCCTGAGCCGTCCTGAGCCGCCCTGAGTCGTCCTGGGCCGTCCTGGGCCGTCCTGCCCTGGGCCGTTCAGTCCTGAGCCGTCCTGCCCTGAGCCGTTCCGTCCTGAGCACTTGAGCGCTCGACCTTCCCGAGGAACCACCGTTCGGGCCCGCACGGGCCCGGCCGGTGGCCTCGCGGTTCGCCGATTTTCCGAATCCGCGCAAATTGTTGTTATCTGAGCACTCCCCAGCGGTCTCCGAGGAGGCAGTGGCGGACGGACGACAGCCGGACGGAGTGCGGACCCATGAACGTTGACGTGCAGAGCAGGGCCGGGACGACCCTCGTGCGCGCGGCCCAGGCGGGCGACGCGCAGGCGCGCGAGGCGCTGGTCGCGGCCTGGTTCCCGTTGGTCTACAACGTCGCCGGCCGGGCGTTGAACGGCCACGCCGACGTGGACGACATCGCGCAGGAGACCATGATCCGGGCCCTCGACGGCCTGGAGGGGCTGCGCGACCCGGGATCGTTCCGGTCCTGGCTGGTCGCGATCACCATGAACCAGGTCCGCAGCCGGTCGACCGTCCAGCAGCAGGCGGCCGTCGGCGGACTGGACGAGAGCTGGGAGCTGGCCGACCCGCGCGCCGACTTCACCGATCTGACCATTCTCCGGCTCGGTCTCTCCGGCCAGCGCCGGGAGGTCGCCGAGGCCACCCGCTGGCTGGACCCGGACGACAAGGAACTGCTCGCCCTGTGGTGGCTGGAGGCCTCCGGCGAACTCACCCGCGCCGAACTCGCCGAGGCGCTCGACCTGACGCCGCAGCACACCGCCGTCCGGGTCCAGCGGATGAAGAAGCAGCTGGAGGCCGGCCGGGTGGTGGTCCGGGCGCTCACCGCCTACCCCCGCTGCCCGGAGCTGGCCGAGGTGATGACCGGCTGGGACGGCACGCCGAACTCGGTCTGGCGCAAGCGCATAGCCCGGCACATCCGCGGCTGCCAGGCCTGTGACGGCCTGGGGCGCGACCTCTTCCCGGCGGAGGGGCTGCTGGCCGGTCTGGCGCTGGTCCCGGTACCGATGGACGCGCCGAGCGGGCTCGCGTTCCAGGCCGCCGGAGCGACGGCGGGGACGCCGGGAGCCGGATCCGGCGGGGTGCCGGGTGACGGCGGCGCCGCCGGAGGCTCGGCCGGAGCCGGCGGACCCTCCGGCGGCGCCGGTGCTCCGCCCACCGACCCGTCCGGCGGACCGGGCGGCTGGACGGACCTGGCCCGCCGCAAGAGCGTGCTGGCGGGCGGGACGGCGGTGGTGCTCGCGGCGGCGACGCTCGCGATGGTCTGGCCCCGGCCCACGCAGCCGACCCCGCCCGCGCCGGAACCGACCACCCCGGCCAGTGCCCCGGACGCCCCGGTGCCGTCGGCCGTCACGCCGACGGCGGAGACCGCGCCACCCGCTCCGGTCACGGTCGCCCCGGTCGAGGTGCCGCCCGTGCCGAGCAGCCCGGCGGCGGTCACCCCGACCCCGACCCCGACCACCGCCCGGCCGACCACGACCGCGCCGAGCCTGGAACGACAGCTGGTCGACCTGGTCAACGCGGAGCGGGGCCGACGCGGCTGCGGCCCGCTGCGGATCGATCCCAAGCTGCACGCGGCCGCCCAGAAGCACTCGGACGACATGGTCGCCCGGAACTTTTTCGACCACCTCGCCCCCGACGGCACCCGGGCGGACGCCCGGCTCAACGCGGCCGGCTACCGCTGGTCCCAGTGGGGCGAGAACCTCGACCGGGGCCCGAGCGCCCCGGCGGTGGTCTTCTCCCGCTGGATGGACGGCGGCATCCACCAGTCCAACATGCTGGACTGCGCGTTCAAGGACGTCGGCATCGGTGTGACCACCGGCCCGGCCGGGCTCTACTGGACCCAGGACCTGGGCGCCCCGCTCGGCTGACGGGGGCGGGCCGCACGTCCCTGCGGCGCGGTCGGCCCGCCGGGCGTACGGGTCGGCCGACCGCGCCGGTCGGCCGCGCGGCCGACCAGCGCCGGGCGTTCCGTCAGGACGGGAGACCGATCAGCCCCGGGGCCTCGCCCGTGACATGGCCGGTCGCCTGGCCGACCACACCGCCGGCGTCGCCGACCTGCCCCGGGAGCGCGTCCGAGGCCGAGGCGAGGGGCCCGCCCTGGAGCGGTCCGGTCAGATCGCCCTGACCGCCGAGGGCGGCGGCGTGGGCTGCGGGAGCGGTCAGGGAGGCCACGACGCCGACGGCGAGCGAGGCGACGGCCAGCATGCTGCGCTTCTTCATGCCCCGTCCAACGAGGCTCCGCCACCCGGGTTACGGGAGGCCGCCGGGTTGCCGGAGACCGTCAGTCCGTCGAGGTGATCGGGCTGTTCGTCGCCGTCCCGAACAGGCGGACCGAGGAGGTGATCCGGTACAGCGCGCTCATGGTCTCCTGCGTCGGGCGCCGCAGACAGGCCGACAGCTCCACGACCTCGGCCTGTCCGTTCGGGATGACCACCTGCTGCGCGACGAGCTGCCGGGTGCCGCCGTGGACCCCGCACTCCTTGTCGACCTCGACGTCCTGGAGCAGCGCCGGCCGGCTCGCGGCCTCGGCGGCCAGCTTCTCGTCCCGGACCAGCCGCAACGAGACGATCACCGAGTTGTCGAGCAGTCCCCCCGCGGCGAGGCACACGGGCGGCCGCACGCCGTTGCGGATCGGGCAGCCGGGTTCCCGGGACAGTGGCTGGGAGGCGAGGTAACCGACGGGCTCCGGCCGCCCGGCCGTGCCGAGGAGGGTGAGGTCGGACCAGGTGTTCGGTACATCGACGATCACCCCGTCCAGCGGGGTGAACCGGGTCGGACGGATCGGGCCGACCGCGTCGCCCGTCGGGTCGTCCGTCGAGCCGCCGTCGGCCCCGACACTGGGGGAGCCGGACGGTGAGGCGGTCCTCGGGTCGCCCCAGCCCGGGTCGGGGGAGGCGCTCGCCGAGGCCTCGGGGGAGCCGGCGGGCGCTCCGGCCGGCGGCATCGCGCCGAGGGCCGGACCCGAGGCGGCGGGGGTGAGCACGGTGCCCGTCGGCCCGGGCGCGAGCGCCGGGGCGGCGGCCAGCACGGCCGCGGTCAGGCCGACCGCGAGCCCGGCCGCGAGGGCCGTCCGCCGTCGGCGCCGTCGGGCCAGGGCAGCCCGCGCCAGTACCCGTTCCATCCGGTCGGCGGGCGCCGACAGGTGGGGCGCGGCCAGCTGGAGCAGCACCCGCAGCTCGTCGGCCACCTCGTGGTCGTCGGCCACCGCCCGGTCCAGGGCCGTCTCGCGGTCGAGAGCGGCCTCGCGTTCCCACGCGGCGAAGTCACGCTCCGTCACGACGACCCCCGTCCAGCATCAGTTCCCTGGCCGGAAGCTTGCCGCGCAGCGTCTGCAGGGCGCGGTGCGTCTGGCTCTTGACGGTGCCCGTGGTGCAGCCCAGCGCCTCGGCGGTGTCCTCCACGCTGAGGTCCTCGAAGAACCTCAGCACCACCACGGCCCGCTGCCGGGCCGGGAGCGCCCGCACCGCGGCGGCGACCACCTGGCCGGTCACCACCGAGTCGAACGGGTCGGCGACCGTCGGCGGCTCCGGCAGCCGGTCGTGCGGCAGTTCGCCCTGCCAGCGGCGGCGCCACCAGGAGACGTGCGAGTTCACCAGCACCCGGCGGACGTACGCCTCGGGCCGGTCGATCGAGACCTGCTCCCAGCGCGGCCAGACCTTGGCCAGGGCTGTCTGGAGCAGGTCCTCGGCCAGGTACGGGTCGCCGGTCAGCAGCCACGCCATCCTGAGCAGCCGAGGGCTGCGGGCGGCGACGAACTCCTCGAAGTCCGGTCTCGCTTCGCTCATCCCGACGCCCCCGCCATGCCGCTCCCGCCACCGTCTCTGTCATCCGCGCCGCCAGGTCGGTGGCGGCGGTCCTGCCGGTCGGCCGTGGCCGCCGGGTCCTCGCTCTCGTTCTCACGGCTGCTGAACGCGTTGGGTTCAGCGCCGGGTTGCCTGTCCGACCGGTCTATTTTCGCGGGTGGCCAGGTCGGGGCCCACGGCGGGGTCGGCCGGGGGCGGCACGCGAGGGCCCGCGACGGCCCGGCCGGCGCGACCCGGGGCGGGCACGAGGGCGGGCCCGGGGGCAGTACGGAGGCGGGCACCGGTCGGGTGCGAACGCTGGACGGCCCGCGAGCCGGCCGGGACTCGGCCGGGCGGCGAGCGGGCCGTGGTCACCACGATCCGCCCGCCACCGGCGGCCGCCAAGGGCGCGCGAACGGCGCCCGGGCGCACCGGCCGGGCGCGCCGGGTGAGGCCCGGCTCCGCCCCCGCGCCGGTCCGCCCCGGCCCGCCCTTCGTCCTGTCCCGCCGTCCGTTCCCGGCCCGTCGCCCGTCGCCCGTCGTCCGTTCCCGGCCCGTCGGCGCGGCCGGCCGCCGTCAGAGCGTGCCCGAGCCCCTCGGTACACCTCCCGCCCGTCGTGCCGCGCCCGGATCGACCGGATCCACCGTCCAGTCGGGGTGCCCCGGCATGGGCGGGGTCCGGTCGCCGTAGAGCCAGTCGCGCAGGAAGCCGCCGAGCGACTGCCCGGAGACCTCGTCCGCCGTGCGCAGGAAGTCTGCGGTGGTGGCGGTGCCGCTCCGGTGGCGCCGCAGGAAGGCCTGCTCGATCCGGTCGAACACCTCGGGCCCGACCCTCTCCCGCAGCGCGAACAGCACCAGCGCGCCGCCGGTGTACCGCTGGCTGTCGAACAGCGTCGCGGCGGTCGGCGCGGCCACCGGCCCGGAGTCGTGGCGCCACTGGTCGCCCTGGGCGTAGACGCTCCGCATCCGGTCGGCCAGGGTGGTGAAGCCGCCGGAGTCCGGCCAGCCGCGCTCGTAGCGGTACATCAGACCGTAGAAGTCGGCATGGCCCTCGTTCAGCCAGAGATCGGCCCAGGTGCCGGGGGTGACGCTGTTCCCGAACCACGAGTGGACCAGCTCGTGCATCATGTGCGAGCCGATCTGCCGCTCGGGCTGGCGCAGGAAGTTCGGCTTGTAGAGCGTGAGCGTCTGCGTCTCCAGCCCGGTGAAGCCGAACGCCGCCGGGTCGTCGGTGTCGGCCGGCAGCAGCCCGTACGTCTCGAACGGGAAGGCTCCGAGGTGCTGCTCGGCCCAGCCCAGCTGGCCGGGGGTCAGGGCGAGCGCGGGCTCCAGGTCGGCCGCTCGCGCGGTGGGCACCACGTCGCGCAGCGGCAGTCCGTCGGGGCCCTGGCGCTCACGGACCGTGTAGCGGCCCACCGAGGCCTGGAGCAGCTCGGTCGCCATCGGCTCGCGCGACCGGTAGCGCCGGGTGGTGGTGCCGTCGGAGTGCGGCTCGGTGGCGGTCGGCAGACCGTTGGCCACCCCGTACAGCTCGTCCGGCGCGGTGACGGCGACCGTGAAGCGGGCCTTGTCGCCCGGCCGGTCGTTGCACGGGAACACGGTGTGCGCGCCGTCCGGCTGGCCGGCCACCGCGAAGCCGTCGGGCGTCACCACCCAGCCCGTGTGCGGCAGCGCGGCCCGCGGGTCGGCGGTGTACTCGACCTCGACCCGCAGCGCGGCCCCGGACCGGACCGGTCGCGCCGGGACCACGGTCAGCTTCTCGTCGTGCGTCCGGAAGCCGGCCGGGCGCCCGTCGACCCGGACGGCGTGCACGTCCAGGCCGAGCGCGTCCAGTTCCAGGCTCGGCAGCGCGGTGCGGGCGCGGGCGGTCATCGCCATGGCGGCGTCGACCGTCCTGGTCGCGGGGCGGTAGGTGAACGCGAGGTCGTAGGACTGGGCGTCGTAGTCGGTGGTGCCGAGCGCGGGGTAGACCGGGTCCCCGGTGCCTGGCGGGCCCGCGCCCGGGCTGTCCGCGGCCGCCGGGGCCAGGCCGAGCGGGACCGCCGCGAGCGCGAGCGTGGCGGCGAGGACGGAACGGTGCCAGGACAAGGCGATCACCTCTCTCGTGTCGGAGGGTCCGCGCCGGCCCCGGCGGGCCCGGTTCCGGTGAGCGACCTTCCGCGCACGGACCGTAGCAGGGCCCTCCGACAATCCCCACCCCCCACGGCTCCGACCTGCGCGGACCGCCCCGGACCCGTCGGCCCCGGACCGCGCGACACGCGCCCGTCCCCCGGACGGACCACCATGGTGGCCGAGCGGCTGCGCAGTGTCATACCTTCGAAGAGTTCCGCCCCCTGACGGGCGGGGCCACGGCCGTCGGAGAACCTGGCCAGGTCCGGCGGCCGTACTCATGCCCGCGTGCGGGGCCGAGGCCCTCCGTATCCGCCCCCGCACGCGCGCGGAGCCCTTCCCCGCGGCACGCACCGCTCCTCCCGGCCCGCCGGCCACCTCGTAGGCTGGGCAGCCGTGCCGGCCGCCCGCAGCCCCGCCGGCGCACCGGACCGGCAGGAGCAGCCCCGTGACCAGCCCGCACTTCGTGGTGATCGGCGAGTGCGTCGCCGACGTCGTCCGCACCGACGGCGCGCCCGACGTCGTCCACCCCGGCGGCAGTCCGGCCAACGTCGCCTACGGGCTGGCCCGGCTGGGCGAGCCCGTCGCGCTGCTCACCCAGCTCGCTGACGACCCGTACGGCCGACTGATCCGCGCGCACCTGGAGTCCGTCGGCGTCACCCTGCTCCCGGGGGCGGACGGGGCGGACGCCCCGCGCACCCCGTCGGCGGTGGTGCGGCTGGACGAGCAGGGGCGGGCGCAGTACACCTTCGACATCGGCTGGACCCTCCCGCCGGTCGAACTGCCCTTCCCGCCCGGGCATCTGCACCTGGGTTCGATCGCCGCCGTCACCGGACCGGGAGCGGCGGCCGTGCTCGCCCTGGTCGAGCGCTGGCGCGGCCGGGCCGGCGTGAGCTACGACCCCAATGTGCGGCCCGCGCTGATGGGCGAGCACCGCGAGGCCGTCCGCCGGGTGGAGCGCTGCGTGCGGCTCGCCGACCTGGTGAAGGCCAGCGACGAGGACCTCGCCTGGCTCTACCCCGCCGAGGACCCGGAGGAGGTGGCCCGGCACTGGCTCGGCCTCGGTCCGGCCACCGTCGCGGTCACCCGCGGGCCGGCCGGTGCCTTCGCGCTCACCGCCGACGGCCGCCGGGTGGAGGCACCCGCCCGCACGGTCGAGGTCGCCGACACGGTGGGCGCGGGCGACGCCTTCACCGCCGCCCTGCTGCACGCCCGCCACGCCGGTGCGAGCCTCGACACCGCCCTTGCCCGCGCCACGGCGGCGGCCACCTTGACGGTCACCCGCCCCGGTGCGAACCCGCCCGACGCGGCGGAGCTGGCCTCGGTCCTCGGCTGAGGCCCTCGCCTAGGCGGGCCCGGAGGAATTCACGGGGCGCGGGTGCGTGTCGGTGCTGTGTTCCGACCGCGGATCGAACGGCAGGCGCAGGGGCTGGGGGGGAGCGTTGCTGGAATCGCTGATCACGACCGCGGCCGGAGCGGCCTCGGCGGCCGCGGCCGTGCTGGTGGGCGGGCCGGTGACCCGGCGGGGCCAGGACCGTCAGCGGTCGCGGGACCGGCAACTCCTCGCCCACCAGGAGCTCCTGAGCCACTGCGGGCGCGGACCCGACCGGTCAACGTGATGCGGCGGTCACTCGGGGGCGGCCGGAAGCCCTTGACCCTCTGGATCGGCGGATCGCATGCCGAGCACGCCGAGCACGCCGAGCACGTCGAGCAGGGCGATCGCGGAGTGCTCCGATCCCGGACAGGTGCGATCCCGGGCCGCGTCAGCCGAGGCCGCCGTCGACCACGCCCAGCGGGCGGGTCAGCTGGCTCTCGGAGTCGAAGCTGCGGGCAGCGGTGAAAGTACCGGTGAGGTCCGGGTGGCGGCCGAGAGCGGTGTGGGCGAGGGAGACGTCCTCCGGGGCGAGGCGGCGGGTGAGGCCGAGGTGCGGGGACCAGCGGCCGGGGACGTAGTAGGGGGACGGTTCTGCGGCGTCGGCCAGGACCTCCCAGACGCGGTGGTGGAGCTGCACCAGTTCGACCGTGGGGACGATCGCCCAGCTGAGCACCCGGCGCCGGCTGCGGGCCGCGAAGGACAGCAGACCGGTCAGCCGGACCGTCAACGGCAGCGCTCCGGCGAGGAGTTCGTCGAGCCGTTCGGCGGCGCCGGCGGGCATCCGGGCGCAGGCGGCCAGGGTGAGATGCGGGCGGTGGCCCGGGTGCGGGTTGTCGGCGAGGCTGTCCACCCCGGCGTCCGCGAGCCGCTGCCAGACGGTGCGCACGGCGCGGTCGAACGGCGGGTCGCAGAGCAGCTCAACCGTCTGCACGGGCCCCGCCCGGCCGCTGGTCCGGTACGAGGTCCTTGCCGTACCAGACCTCGGCGAACGGGCTGTTGCCGTAGGCGGGGATCTCGCGGTAGCCGTGCCGGGTGTAGAGCGCGCGGGCCTCGACCAGGTCGAGCCGGGTGTCCAGGACGATCCGCCGGGCGCCGAGGGAGCGCGCGGCCTCCTCGACGGCGGTGAGCAGCCGGGTGCCGCCGCCGGTGCCGCGTCGGGACGGTCGGACGAACACCCGGGTCAGCTCGACGGTCGTGGCGTCGAGCACCCGCAGACCGGCGCAGGACTCGGCCTCGCCCGCGTACCGGCCGAGCAGGAAGAGCCCGGTGGGCGGCGCGAGGTGGTCGCTGGGGGTGTCGGCGAGGCCGGCCTCGATCTCCTCGGCCGTGCCGTCCCGGTCGAAGTGGAGCCGGTAGTAGCGGTTGGCGACGTCGGTGTAGTACTCGCGCAGCAGGGCCAGGGACTCGGCGGATCCGACCTCGGCGGGCGCGACCGCCCAGGCGTCCTCGGTGCTGTGCGGCGTACTCGTCGTGCTCGTCGTCATGGGCGCATTATCGGGGGCCGTCCGTGCCGGGCGCCAACCATTTTCGATCATCGACGGGACCGTAGCCGCAGGTCGGGGGCGGGGTCCTGGGTGGGCCGGGTGGGTGACGGGTGGATTGGGTGCCCGGCGTGGCGGGGGAGCAGTGGGGTTATGGAAAGACCATCAGATAATCGCATTAATCGGGAGTTGGCTGGGCCCCGGCGTGGGCGGGGACGGGGCGGGCTGGTCGCGGCGGTGTGCCTGGTGGCCGCGGTCGCGGGGTGCGGCGGCTCTTCCGGGGGCGGTGCGGTGCCGTCGACGGCGCGGGCCGGGGCGAGTGCGGCGACCGACCGGGGCGGGCCCCGGCCCCCGGCCGTGCCGGCCGGCCAGGCCGCTCAGGCCGCTCAGGCTGCTCCGGCGGCCCCGGCCGTTCCGGCGGTCCTCCCGGGGCCGGCCAGGGCGGAGGAGGAGACCAGTGGCGAGGCGGTGGCCCGTAAGGCCGAGGCTGCCCGTACGGCGCTGGAGACCGCCCGCCGCTGGGGGCTGGCCCGGCTGCCGCTGCCGGCCCCGCAGCCCCCGGCGGGCCGGCCCGAGCTGCGCGCCGCGCAGGGCGTCAAGCTCGCGGACGGACTGCCGCCGGTGGTCTACCGGGTGCCGACCGAGCAGCCGATCGTCTTCCTGACGGTGGACGACGGCGCCGAGAAGGACCCGGAGTTCAGCCGGATGGCGGCCGAGCTCGGCATCCCGCTCTCCACCTTCGTCGCGGACTACCTGGCCCGCTCCGACTACGGCTACTTCCGCCGGCTGTCCGAGCAGGGCGACGCGGTGAACAACCACACCATCAACCACCGCAACCTCAAGGTCCTCGACTACGCGACCCAGCGCGACGAGATCTGCCGCCAGCAGGACCAGTTGGAGGGGCAGATCGGCAGCCGCCCCCGGCTCTTCCGGCCGCCCTACGGCGAGTACAACGAGGACACCCTGCGGGCCGCCGGCTCCTGCGGCATCGAGGCGGTGCCGCTGTGGAACGAGGAGGCCTTCCCGGACCGGATGGAGTACCGCTACGAGGACCAGCGGCTCCACCCGGGCGACATCATCCTGACCCACTTCCGCGGCACCGACCTGTGGCCGGGGACCATGCCCGACCTGCTGCGCAAGGTGGTCGACGAGGTCACCGCGCAGGGCTTCGCCCTGGCCCGGCTGGACGACTACCTGTAGCCGGGTGCACGGGTGCACGGGTGCACGGGTGCACGGGTACACGGGCGGGCGGTCCTCCGGGGCCGCCCGCCCGCACGTGTGCCGGCCCGCGGACTCGCCCACCCGCCCGTCCCCGCGTCCGGGACCCCGGCTCAGTCGAGCGAGAGCGCGTCCAGGTACACCCAGGCGCCCTCGTGCCGCACGAAGCGGCTGTGCTCGGTGAGGACGCCCTCCTCCCGGCCCTCTGTGAAGTGGGCGCGGAAGGCCACCGTGCCCTCGGCGTGGAACGCCCCGCCCTCGCCGGTGGAGAGCACCTCGAGCCGCACCCAGCGCAGCCCCGGGTCGAAGTCCACGCTGTCCGGCCGGGTGTCCGGGTGCCAGGTGCGCAGCAGGTAGGCCTCGTCGCGCGCGGCGAAGGCGCTGTAGCGCGAGCGCATCAGTGCCTCGGCGGTGGTGGCGGCGACCTGGCCCCGGTGCAGTCGGCCGCAGCACTCGGCGTAGCTGCCGGGCAGACCGCAGGGGCAGGGGGAGGAGGGCAGCAGGCGCGGCGCGGGCGTGCTGGCACGGGGCGCGGAACGACGTCGGGACATGCGCTCCATTCTGGCCCCTTCCCGCCGGGCGCGGAGCCCGGCCGCGGGGAAGCCGAGAAGCGGGGAAGCCCGGCCCCGGGGAAGCGGGGAAGCAGGGAAGCCCGGGACCGGGACGTGACCGAGGTCCCGGGTGTCCGGGACGGCGGGTGCCGGAGTGTGGGTGGGAGCCCGGTGTGTGCCGGGTGGCCGAGCTGTCGGCAGAGCCTCGCGGAGTCCCCCGTGAATACACACCGTTTGCACACAGATATGCGACCGGTCCGCCCGCGTCCACCGCCTCCGGGGATTGCTGTCCGAGCAGGTCGGGCGGGTGCTGCGGCGAGTGAGCGGCGGGGGTCCGGCGGCGGTGTGCGGGAGTCGCACTATCGGCCAGACTTTGACTGCCCTCGGACAAGATTGAGTCCGGAAATCTGCTTGCGGTGCCAGTGGGACACAGGTGTGCGCCAACTGACGAACCGTCGGTGAAACGCTATCGGTACGGACCGGCGCTGCCAAGGGGGCTGTCAATCCGGGTGAAATCGCCGACGAACCGTCAGAACCGGCCACGCTGACCAGGCCGGGAGAGGTGATCTTTCCGGCATATCGAACGAGTGACGGAAATGTGCTGGTGATTCGTAGATCTTTACCCCACCATCTCCGAGGGCACACCGCCCATTTCTCGCCGACCACAAGTCGATGCAGCAGCACCCTCGGGAGAGAAGCGATGAGTTCGACGGGACTTACTCCACTGGATCCGGCAGCACCACTGGCCGAACTGGTGGCCGCGCAGGCCGGAAGAACCCCTGACGCCACGGCCGTGATCGACGGCACACGCCGACTGACCTACCGTGAACTGGACGCCGCGACCGCCGCGGTAGCGGGCCGGCTGGCCGCCGCGGGCGTCCGGGCCGAGACCCTGGTCGGCGTATGCCTGCCGCGAACGGCCGACCTCGTGGTCGGCCTGCTGGCGGTGCTACGGGCCGGCGGGGCCTACGTGCCGCTCGACCCGGCCTATCCGCGCGACCGCCTGGAGCTGGTCGTCGGCGACGCGCAGGCCCCCGTCGTGCTCACCGACAGCGCCCACGAGCACCTGCTGAACGGCGCGGGCGCCACCCTCCTGCACGTCGACGGCGACGGCCCCGCCGCCCCGCTCGACCCGGCCGCCGCGCGCCCCACCACCGGCGACGCGGCCACCGACGCACTGGCCTACGTGCTCTACACCTCCGGCTCCACCGGCCGCCCCAAGGGCGTCGCGGTCACCCAGCGCGGCGTCAACGCCATGCTCCGCTGGGCCGCCGACACGTACACCGCCGCCGACCTCACCGGGGTGCTGTTCGGCACCTCGGTGTGCTTCGACATCTCGGTGTACGAGCTGTTCCTCCCGCTCTCCGTCGGCGGCACGATCGTGGTCGCCGAGAACGTCCTCGCCCTCCCCGAGCTGCCCGCCCGGGACGAGGTCACCCTGGTCAACACCGTGCCCAGCGCGATGGCCGCGCTGCTGCGCGGGGGAAGCCTGCCCGGCGACCTGCCCGGCGGTGGCGGCGGTGGACTGCCGGCCGGCGTGCGCGTGGTCAACCTGGCCGGCGAGGCACTGCCCCGCCACCTCGCCGACAAGGTGCACGCCCAGCCCGGCGTCGAGCGCCTCTACAACCTCTACGGGCCCACCGAGGACACCGTCTACTCGACCTGGTCGCTGGTCGCCCGCGGCGGTACCGGCGAGCCGGTCATCGGCCGCCCGCTCGCCGGCACCCTCGACCACGTGCTCGACGAGCAGCGGATACCCGTGCCGGACGGCGGCATCGGCGAGCTGTACCTCTCCGGCGAGGGCCTGGCCCGCGGCTACCACGGCCGCCCCGACCTCACCGAGGAGCGCTTCGTCCACGTCGACGGCCTGCGCTGCTACCGCACCGGGGACCTGGTCCGCCGGCTGCCCGACGGCGACCTGGAGTACCACGGCCGGGTCGACCACCAGGTGAAGGTCCGCGGCTTCCGGGTCGAGCTCGGCGAGATCGAGGCGGTGCTCGCCACCCACCCCGAGGTCGAGGCCGCCGCCGCCGTCGTCCAGCGCGACGAGGCCGGCGACTACCTGGCCGCCTTCGTCCAGGCCGCCCCCGGCGCCGCCGGACCGACGCCCGCCGAACTGCGCGCCCACTGCGCCGCCGCCCTGCCCGGCTACATGGTGCCGCTGGCCGTCGCCGTGCTGGCGGAACTGCCGCTCACCCCCAACGGCAAGACCGATCGCAAGGCGCTGCCCCCGGTCGCCCGCAGCCGGGGCGGGAACGAGCTGTTCGTCGCCCCCCGCACCCCCGCCGAGATCCGGATCGCCGAACTCTGGCAGGGCCTGCTCGGCGTCCCCGAGGTCGGCGTGCACGACGTCTTCCTCGACCTCGGCGGCCACTCCCTGCTCGCGGTCGGCCTGCTGGCCCGGGTCGAGCGCGAGTTCGGCACCCGGGTGCCGCTCGCCGAGTTCTTCGCCGCCCCGACCGTCGCCGCGCTGGCCGTCCGGGCCGCCAACGGCGGCGGTGGCCGGGCCTCCGTGGAACCGCCGAGGCGCGAGGCCCACCTGCCCGCCCGCGCCACCGAGTTCCAGCGCGAACTGTGGCTGCACGAGGCCGTCCAGACCGGCAGCCCGCTCTACAACGTGCCGGTGCGGATCCGCGCCGAGGGCGCCCTCGACCGCGAGGCCCTCGGCCGCGCGCTCACCGAGGTCGTCCGCCGTCACGAGTCGCTGCGCACCGCCCTTTACGGCGACCCGAACCCGAGCGAGCTGGACGACGCCGTCGCCGACGTCCGCCCGCCCTACCAGGTCGAGGTGCCGCTGCTCGACCTCGTCGGCCCGCACGGGCAGGTGGCCGACGAGGAGGCGATCGACGACGCGCTGCGCGCCGAGGCCGCCCGCCCGCTCGACCTCGCCGGCGGCCGACTGCTGCGCGCCCTCGCCGTGCGGACCGACACGGACCGGCACGAGCTGCTGCTCACCGTGCACCACGCCGCGGCCGACGGCTGGGCCGCCGGTCTGCTGCTCGCCGAGGTCGCCCGCGCCCTGCGGGAGGGCGAACTGCCCGAGCCCGCGCTGCAGCTGTCCGACGTCGCCCGCTGGGAGCTGCGCGACGTCGAGGCCGGCCGTGAGGGCGCCGAGCGCTGGGCCGAGCGACTGCGCGGCGTCGAGGGCGACCAGCACCTGCCCGGCGACCGCCAGCGCCCCAACCCGCAGGACATCGCCGGCCGCCGGCTCGCCCGCCGGCTGGACGAAGGGTTCGTCGAGGGCGTCGAGAAGTGGGCCGCCGGGGAGGGCGCCAGCCTCTACACGGTGGTGCTCGCCGCGCTCGGCGGGGTGCTGCACCGCTACACCGGCCGCACCGACGTCGCCGTGATCAGCCCCTTCGCCGTCCGGCCGGTGCCCGAGCTGGAGACCGTGATCGGCTCGCTGATCAACACCGTCGCGCTGCGCTTCGACGTGGCCGGCGCCGACACCTTCCGCGAGCTGGTCGCCCGGGTCCGCCCCGTCGTCCTGGAGGCCGCCGACCACAGCGGCCACCCGTTCGTCGACCACGCCCGGCGCTACGGCGGCTCGCCCGGCCTCACCGCCTCGCCGATCTCCCAGGTGCTGCTCGCCGTCCAGAACCACCCGGTGGCCGGCGTCGAACTGCCGGACCTCAAGCTCACCTTCGTCGCCGAGGTGTGCAACGGCACCGCCAAGACCGACCTCTCGCTGTTCCTGGAGTTCCCGGCCGACGGCCCGCTGCTGTCCGCCGAGTACCGCACCTCCCGCTACGAGGAGCGGTCGGTGCGCGCCGCGCTCGACCACCTGGTCGCGCTGCTGTCCGCCGCCGTCGCCGAACCCGACCGCCCGCTCGGCGAGCTGGTCATGCTCTCCGCCGCCGAACTCGCGGCGGACGAGCCGGTCAACCGCACCGGGGCGCCGATCCCCGACGCCCCGCTGCACCGGCTGGTCGCCGACCGGGCCGCCCTCACCCCGGACGCGCCCGCCGTGTCCGCCGCCGACGGCACCCTCGACTACGCCGGACTCCTGGACACCGCCGACCGGCTGGCCCACCTGCTGGGTGCCCGCGGCGTCGGCCCCGGCCACCTGGTCGCGGTCGCCGTCCGGCGCGGCCGGCTGCTGCCCGCCGCCCTGCTCGGCGTGCTGCGCAGCGGCGCCGCCTACCTGCCGCTGGACGTCGACCAGCCGCTCGCCCGCAACCGGGCGGTGCTGGACGACGCCGGGGTCACCGTGGTGGTCGCCGAGGGCGCGACCGCCGGGGACGAACTGCTGCGCGGCCGGGAGGCCGTCCTCGTGGACGGGCCCGCGCACGCCACCGCCCCCGCCCAGGCGCCGGACGTCACGGTCGGCCCGGAGGACCCGGCCTACCTGCTGTACACCTCCGGCTCCACCGGCACCCCGAAGGGGGTCGCCGTTCCGCACCGGGCGATCGTCAACTTCCTCACCTCGATGGGCCGCGAACCCGGCCTCACCGGGCGGGACGTGATGGCCGCCGTCACCACCGTGACCTTCGACATCGCCGGCCTGGAGCTGTGGCTGCCGCTGGTCACCGGCGCCCGGGTGGAGATCGCCGACCGGGCCACCGCCACCGACGGGGCCGCGCTCGGCGCCTGGGTGGAGAAGCAGGGCGTCACCCACCTCCAGGCCACCCCCGCGACCTGGCGGATGCTGCTGGAGGCCGACTGGGCGGGCGCCCCGGGCCTGACCGCGCTGTGCGGCGGCGAGGCGCTCACCGCCGACCTCGCCCGCGCGTTGCTCGGCCGGGTCGGCTCGCTGTGGAACCTCTACGGGCCGACCGAGACCACCGTCTGGTCCACCGTCCAGCGGGTCACCCCCGAACTCGCCGCCCACGGCGGCGTGGTGGCCCTGGGCGCACCCGTCGCCAACACCCGGCTGCACCTGCTCGACCGCTCCGGCCAGCCGGTCCCGGTCAACGGCATCGGCGAACTGTGCATCGCCGGCGCGGGCGTCGCGCTCGGCTACCACGGCCGGCCCGAGCTGACCGCCGAGCGCTTCACCGCCGAACCGGGCCGCACCGACGGCGCGTTGATGTACCGCACCGGTGACCTCGCCAGCCGCCGCGCCGACGGCCGGCTGGAGTACCACGGCCGCGCCGACGCCCAGGTCAAGCTGCGCGGCTTCCGGATCGAGCTGGGCGAGATCGAGGCCGCGCTCACCGCCCTGCCGGGGGTCGTCGCGGGCGCCGCCCGGCTGGTCGAGACCCCGGCCGGACCGGCCCTGGCCGGCTACGCCGTGGCCCCGGGCCTGACCGAGGACGCGCTGCGCGGCGCCCTGGTCGAGCGACTGCCCGACTACATGGTGCCCGCCGGGCTCGTCCTGCTCGACGCGCTGCCGCTGACCCCCAGCGGCAAGGTCGACCGGGCCGCGCTGCCGGTGCCGCAGCTCGGCGGGGCCGGTGCCCCGCCCGAGGGCGACTGCGAGGAACTGCTCGCGGACCTGTGGACCGAGGTCCTCAAGGTGGAGCGGGTCTCCCGGCACGACGACTTCTTCGCGCTCGGCGGGCACTCGCTGCTCGCCACCCGGCTGCTGGCCCGGATCCGGGACACCTTCGAGACCGAACTGCCCCTGCGGACCGTCTTCGAGGACCGCACCCTGGCCGCCCTGGCCCGCCGGGTCGAGGAGCGCCTGCTGGAGGAGATCGACGACCTCGACGACCTCGGTGAGCGGGACGACCTCGACGAGACCGCCGGGAGCAGCCTGTGAACCGCCCCACCCACCCCCGAGCCGCCGGCGACACCGGCAGGACCGGGACCTTGGAAGCATGCCCGGCCGCCGGCGACACCGGCGCCCTGACGGGGGAGACCGCATGACCGAGCACAGCACCACCGGGCCGAACCCGGCCCAGCAACCGACGCAGCAGCCGGCCCAGCAACCGGATCAGCGGCCGGCCCAGCAACCGGACCAGGCCGCCCGCCGGCAGGAACTGCTGCGCCTCCGCCTCGCCAAGGCCAAGGCCGCCAAGGCGGCGGCCGCGGCCGGCGGCGCCGAGCACCGCACCATCACCCCGCGCCCCGAGGGCACGGCGGCCCCGCTGTCCTCCGCCCAGCGCCGGATGTGGTTCCTCGCCCAGTACGAACCGGACAGCGCGGCGTACCACATCCCGCTCGCCCTGCACCTCGACGGCGAGCCCGACGAGGCCGCCCTCGCCGCCGCGCTCACCGACGTCCTCGCCCGGCACGAGGTGCTCCGCACCGTCTACCCGACCGTCGACGGCGAGGTGAGCCCCGAACTCAGGTCCGCCGACGGCTTCGTGCTCACCACCGCCGACGTCCCCGCCGACCTGATCGACGACCGGCTGGCCGCCGAGGCCCACCGCCCCTTCGACCTGGCCGCCGACCTGCCGCTGCGGGCCGCCCTGCTGCGCACCGACGACGGCGCCGTCCTCAGCCTGGTGCTGCACCACATCGCGGCCGACGGCTGGTCGATCGGCGTCCTGTTCGGCGACCTCGCCACCGCCTACGGCGCCCGCCGCGCCGGGCGGGCCCCGGCCTTCGAGCCGCTGCCCGTCCAGTACGCGGACGTCGCGCACTGGCAGCGGACCGAGCTCGCCGCCGAACTCGACCGGCAGCAGGCCTGGTGGCAGGAGCGCCTGCGCGGCGCCGCCGGCACCGTCACCGTGCCCGCCGACCGGCCCCGCCCGGCCGTCGCCGGCACCGAGGGCGCACGGTTCACCGAGAAGCTCGGCGACGAGCGCACCCGCCGGATCCGCGCCCTCGCCGAACGCACCGGCAGCACCGTCTACATGGTGCTGCTGGCCGCCCTGCAGACCGTCCTCGGCCGGTACACCGGCAGCGAGGACGTCACCGTCGGCACCCCGATCGCCGGACGCACCCGCAGCGAGACCGAGCCGCTGGTCGGCTGCTTCGTCAACACCCTGGCGATGCGCACCGACCTCTCCGGCGACCCGACGGTCCGCGAACTCCTGGAGCGGGTCAAGGACGCCACCCTCGGCGCCTACAGCCACCAGGACCTTCCGTTCGAGCGGCTGATCGACGCGCTCGGCCTGGAGCGCGAACTCGCCCACACCCCGCTGTTCCAGGTCCTGCTGAACGTCCACAACCAGGCCGAGGCCCGCCCCGAGCTGCCCGGCCACACCGTGCACTGGCGTCCGATCGGCACCGACACCGCCAAGTTCGACCTCTCGGTGGCCGTCGTCGACACCGGCGGCGAACTCGCCGCCGACCTGGTCTGGCGCACCGAGCTGTACGACGAGCCCACCGTCCGCCGCTTCCTCGGCCACCTCACCACGACCCTCGACGCGATGGCCGCCGACCCGGACCGCCCGCTCGCCGGCCTTCCCCTGCTCACCCCGTCCGAGCAGCGGCAACTCGCCGAGTGGGACGACGAGGCCCCGCGCGGCTGGGACCTCGGCGGCACCCTGCACGGCCTGGTCGAGGAGCAGGCCCGCCGCACCCCCGACGCGCCCGCCGTGCGCGGTGCCGACGGCGTCCTCGGCTACGCCGAACTCGACCGGCGCGCCAACGCGCTGGCCCACCGGCTGCGCGCCCAGGGCGTCGGCCCGGACCGCCCGGTCGGCCTGCTGGTCGAGCGCTCCGCCGCCCTGGTCGTCGGCATGCTCGCCATTCTCAAGGCCGGCGGCGCCTACCTGCCGCTCGACCCGATCTACCCGGACGGGCGGATCAACGCCCTGCTCGACGCCGCCGGTGTCGCGGCCGTCGTCACCACCGAGGACCAGCGCGGACGCCTCACCGGCGGCCACCCGGTGCTCGTCCCGGACGGCACCGAACGGCCCGACGCGCCCGAGGTGGACGTCCGCCCCGAGCACCTCTGCTACCTGCTCTTCACCTCCGGCTCCACCGGCACCCCGAAGGGCGTCGCGGTCGAGCACCGCAACTACCGCAACTACCTGCACGGCCTGCGCGAGCGCATCGGCGGCGACCAGACCGGCTGGAACTGGGCCCTGGTCTCCACCTTCGCCGCCGACCTCGGCACCACCAACGTGTTCGGCGCGCTCACCGGCGGCGGCTGCCTGCACCTGCTGACCCGCGACCAGGCCACCGATCCGGAGGCCTTCGCCGCCTACACGGCCGAGCACCGGATCGACGCCGCCAAGCTCGTCCCCAGCCACCTGGAGGGACTGGCCGCGCACGGCGCCGGCCTCGACGCGATCCTCCCGGCCCGGCTGCTGATCTGCGCCGGCGAGGCGCTGCGGCCCGACCTGGTGGCCCGGATCCGCGCCGCCCGGCCCGACCTGGTGCTGCACAACCACTACGGGCCCACCGAGACCACCGTCTCGATGCTCGGCGCGCCCGTCCCCGCCGACCTCGGCGACGCCGTCACCGCACCGCTCGGCCGCCCCTTCGGCAATGTCACCGCCCACCTGCTGGACGCCCGCCGCCGCCCCGTCCCGGTCGGCGTCCCCGGCGAGCTCTACGTCTCCGGCGGCGGCGTCGCCCGGGGCTACCTCGGCCGCGAGGACCTCACCGCCGAACGCTTCCTGGAGGTGGACGGCCGCCGCTGCTACCGCACCGGCGACCTGGTCCGCCGTCGCCCCGACGGCGCGATCGAGTTCCTCGGCCGGATCGACCACCAGGTCAAGATCCGCGGCTTCCGGGTCGAGATCGGCGAGGTCGAGGCCGAACTGACCGCCCGCCCCGACGTCCGCGAGGCCGTGGTGGTCGCCCGGGGCGAGGGCGCCACCGGCTCCCTGGTCGGCTACCTGGTGCCCGCCGACCCGGCCGCCGCGCCCGACCCGGGCGAGCTGCGCGCCGCGCTGCGCACCCGGCTGCCCGACTACATGGTCCCGGCCGCCCTGGTTGTCCTGGACGCCCTGCCGCTGAACGCCAACGGCAAGGTCGACCGGGCCGCCCTGCCCGAGCCGGCCGCCGTCCAGCCCGCCGCCGGCGGCGGCGAGCTCAGCACGGAGACCGAGCACCACGTGGCCGCCGCCTACCGGAAGGTCCTGGCGACCGAGGAGATCGGCGCCGCCGACGACTTCTTCGCGCTCGGCGGCGACTCGTTCTCCGCCGTGCACGCCGTCCGGCTGATCGGCGACGGCCTGTCGGTCATCGACCTGTTCCAGCACCCCACCGTCCGCGAACTCGCCGCCCTGATCGACGCCCGGGCCGGCGGCACCGCCGACGAGGGGCCGCGCACCCTGCTGCACAAGCTCACCCGGGGCAACGCGCCCGCCCGGATGAACGTCGTCTGCGTCCCCTACGGCGGCGGCAGCCCGATCACCTTCCAGCCACTCGCCGACGCGCTGCCGGTGGGCCACCGGCTCTACGCCGTCGAGCTGCCCGGCCACGACCCGAGCCGCCCCGACGACGAACTCGCCGAACTCGGCGCCCTCGCCGACACCCTGACCGCCCAGGTGCTGGAGCAGGTCGACGGCCCGGTGCTGCTCTACGGCCACTGCCTCGGCGGGGCGCTCGCCACCGCCCTCGGCTCCCGGCTGGAGGCGGCCGGCGTCGACCTGCGCGGACTCGCCCTCGGCGGCACCTTCCCCGCCGCCCGGCTGCCCGGCCGCTTCGCCGAGTGGATGGCCCGGCGGATGCCCGGCGACCGGGCGCTGTCCAACCGCGGCTACCTCGAGTTCCTGCGCGCGATGGGCGGCTTCACGGACGTCTACGACCAGGCCGAACAGGACTTCCTGGTCCGGGCGCTGCGCCACGACGTCCGGCAGGCCGAGGAGTTCTACACCCGCGCCTACGGCGACGAACGGCCGGCGAAGATCGACGCCCCGATCCTCTGCGTGGTCGGCGAGAAGGACCGCGCGACCCTGCTCTACCAGGAGCGGTACACCGAGTGGGAGCACTTCGGCGACACCGTCGACCTCGCGGTCGTCCCGCGCGCCGGGCACTACTTCCTCAAGCACCAGGCCGGCGAACTCGCCCGGGTGCTGGCCGGGTTCGCCGCCACCGGTGAGGTCGCCGAGCAGGTCGCCGAGAAGCGCCCGGCCGCCAGGGCCGAGCTGGGCACCTTCGCCAAGGTCGCGATCGGCCAGTTCGTCTCGATGATCGGCACCAGCCTCTCCACCTTCGCCCTCGGCGTCTGGGTCTACCAGCAGACCGGCTCCGCCTTCGACTTCGCGATGATCTCGTTCATCGCGGTGCTGCCGGCCGTCCTGCTGCTGCCGATCGCCGGCGCCCTCGCCGACCGGGTCGACCGGCGCAAGATCATGATCGTCACGGACACCGTGGCCGCCGCCGGCATGCTCGGCCTCGGAATCCTGCTCTGGACCGACCTCCTGGAGGTCTGGCACATCTACATCGTGGCCTGCGTGGGCTCCACCTGCGGAGCGTTTCAACGGCCCGCCTACCTGGCCGCGATCACCCAACTGGTGCCCAAGCGCTACCTCGGCCAGGCCAACGGCCTCGCCCAACTCGGCACCGGCGCGGGCGACATGATGGCCATCCTGGCCGGCGGCGTGCTGGTCTCCCTGGTCGGACTGCACGGCGTCGTGCTGTTCGACATGGCGACCTTCCTCACCGGCGTCAGCTGCCTGCTGCTGGTCCGCTTCCCGAACGCGATGTTCGACAAGCAGGAGGAGCCGCTCTGGCGGGAGGTCGTCACCGGCTGGCGGTACATCGCGCGCCGCCACAGCCTGGTCGCCATGGTGGTCTTCTTCGTGGTGTTCAACTACCTGTTCGCCGTCGCCACCGTGCTGATCACCCCGATGGTGCTGGCCAACGGCACGCCCTTCCAGCTCAGCGTCGTCACCGCCCTCGGCGGCCTCGGCGCCATGGTCGGTGCCCTGGTCATGGGGCTCTGGGGCGGCACCAGCCGTCGCTCGGTCGGCATGATCGGCTTCACCTCGGTGGTCGGCCTCGCCGCCGTCCTCACCGGCAGCCGCCCCGAGACCGCCCTCACCGCCTGCGGACTCTTCCTGCTCTGGGGATCGATGATGATCCTCAACTCGCACTGGATGTCCCTGATCCAGACCAAGGTCGGGATGGAGCTCCAGGGCCGGGTCCTGGCCACCAACCAGATGCTCGCCATGTCGATGATGCCGCTCGGCTTCCTCACCGCGGGCCCGCTCTCCGACCACGTCTTCGAGCCGCTGATGCGCCCCGGCGGCGCGCTCGCCGACTCCGTCGGCCTGGTGATCGGCACCGGACCGGGCCGGGGGGCCGGACTGCTGCTCGTGGTGGTCGGCCTGCTGCTCACGGTCTGGGGCCTGCTCGGCCTCGCCTACCGGCCGCTGCGCCTGCTGGAGGACCTCCTCCCGGACGCGCTGCCGGACGCCGAGATCGGCGACAAGGACGCCATCCAGGCCGAGGCCGACCGGCAGCTCGCCCTCGCCGAGGCCGCCCGCGCCGCAGGCCGGCGCCGCCGCGGTGCCCGGGGCGGGGAGACGGACCGGCAGCCCTCCGGCACCGTCCGGGTGCCCGGCCCGGCCGGTACCCCGGAACCGGTCGAGGACGACCCGGCCGACCGGGTGCACGCCGCCACCGGCCGCCGGTAGCCGGCCACCGCACGGCGACGCGCCCCCGTCCCCCTCGGCAGAGGGGGACGGGGGCGCGTCCGTGACGGGCTGGGGCCGAGGCTCGGGCCCGGGGCTACTTCGCGTGCTTGAAGGAGTAGTTGAACTCCGCCGTGCCGAAGGCCCGCATCAGCCGGATCCAGAACGGCATCATCATCTCCATCGCCCGGGCGCCCGTGATGTCGCCCAGGTCGATCACCGAACCCGTCGGCCACCCGAAGGTGCCCAGCAGCGCCACCGTCCGCGCCTTGGCCTCCTCGTCGTCGCCCGCGACGAACATGTTGTGCTCGCCGTCGAGCCGCGACGGGTCCACCATCACCGGGGCCGTCACCGTGTTGAGCGTCTTCACCACCAGGGCCTGCGGGAACTCCCGCTGGATCCGCTCACCGACACTGTCGTTGTTCACCGGGTCCAGGGTCAGTTCGCCCTCGGCCGAGAAGACCAGCGGGTTGGAGAGGTCGATCAGGAGCTTGCCCGCCAGCCGCTCCGGGCCCGCCGCGCGGAGCGCGTCCAGGGCGACCGTCCCCGGGGTGGCGTTCAGGACGACCTCGCCGAACTCCGCCGCCTCCGCGAAGGTCCCGTGGTGGCCGGTCGGCCCCGCCTGCTCGGCCCAGGCCGCCGCCGCCTCGTTGTCCTTGCTGCGCGACCCCAGGGTCACGTCGTGGCCGAGTGCCACCAGCTTGTCCGCGATCGTCCGCGCGACGCCACCCGTGCCGATGATTCCGTACCGCACCGCTGTTCTCCCCGTTCGTTGTTCGACGTGCCGGGACTTCGACGCGCCGGGACGACGATAGATCAACTTCGGTCCGGTGTCCGGTGAACGCCGCGAACGGCCGCCCGCCGACTGGACCACTTCCGCTGGTGGGCCCGCCCGGCCCGCCGAAGCATGGCGCCATGAACCGCACCACCCCCGGCCCCCGCCCGACCCGCCGCCTGCCGCGCGCCGCCGCACTCCTCACCGGCCTCGCCCTGCTCGCCCCGCTCGCCGCCGGCACCGCCCGCGCCGACGTCACCACCATCTCCTTCGGCAACGACCGCACCGCCTGGGACCGCGCCGAACCGCAGCTCGACCCCACCGAGGTCGACCGGTCCGACTTCGGCGTCCGCTTCTCCACCCAGCTCGACGGCCAGGTCTTCGCCCAGCCCCTGGTGATCGGCGACACCGTCGTCGTCGCCACCGAGACCAACCACGTCTACGGCGTCGACGCCAGGACCGGGAAGATCGTCTGGCACCGCGACAACGGCCCGGCCTGGGCCTCCGCCGCCATCGGCTGCTCCGACCCCGGCCCCAACGTCGGCACCACCTCCACCCCGGTCTACGACCCCGCCACCGGCACCGTCTACCTCACCAGCAAGGTCGACGACGGCCCCGACGACCACCACCCGCACCACTACGTGCACGCGCTCGACGCCAGGACCGGCGCCGAGCGCAGCGGCTGGCCGGTGACCGTCCAGGGCGATCCGGTGAACGCGCCCGGCAAGCCGTTCAACGCCTACCGCTCGCTCCAGCGCCCCGGACTGCTGCTGCTCGACGGCCGGCTCTACTTCGGCTTCGGCTCGCTCTGCGGCATCGGCGACTACATCGGCACGGTGGCCGGCCTCGACACCCGCACCCGCCGGCTCACCCTGTTCTCCACCGTCGCCGGCTCCGACACCCAGCGCGCCTCGGTCTGGATGTCCGGCAGCGGCCTGGTCTCCGACGGCCCCGGCCGGTTCTTCCTCACCACCGCCAACGGCCAGGGCGCCGGTGCCTCGCCCGCCCCCGGCCCCGGCAACCGCCCGCCCGGCGGCCTCGGCGAGTCCGTGATCCGCTTCGCCGTCGACGCGGACGGCGGCTTCGCCCCCGCGGACTTCTTCAGCCCGACCAACAACGCCACCCTCGACAAGAAGGACACCGACCTCGGCTCGGGCGGCCCGGTCGCGCTCCCCGCCGGCTTCGGCACCGCCGCCCACCCCCACCTGATGGTCCAGGTCGGCAAGGACGGCCGGATCTTCCTGCTCGACCGCGACGACCTCGGCGGCACCGGCCAGGGCCCGAACGGCACCGACAAGGTCGTCGGCCTCACCGGCCCCTACGGCGGCGTGTGGGGCCACCCCGCGGTCTGGGGAGGCGACGGCGGCTACGTCTACACCGTGGAGAACTACGGCAAGCTGCGCGCCCTCAAGTACGGGGTGACCGCCGCCGGCCTCCCGCAGCTGAGCAGCGCCGGCACCAGCGCCGAGGACTTCCTCAAGATGTCCGGCTCACCCGTCGTCACCTCCGACGGCACCCGCACCGGTTCCGCCCTGGTCTGGGTGATCTGGTCCGGCACCGGCAAGTACGGCGAGGGCGGCGAACTGCGGGCCTACGACCCCGTACCGGTCGACGGCACGCTCAAGCTGCGCCGCTCCGTCCCGATCGGCACGGTGAGCAAGTTCTCGGTGCCCGCCACCGACAAGGGGCGCGTCTTCATCGGCACCAAGGACCACCGGCTGGTCGCCCTCGGGCGCCCCGGCGCCTTCGCCTGAGCCGCGGTGCCCGAGCCCGGTGGGCCGCCCGCGCCCGGGTGGCCCACCGCGCTCAGTCGCCGTCGCGGAGGCGGGCGGTCACCGTCTTGGGGCGCTGGTACTCGTGCAGGGCCAGGGTGGACAGGTCGATGCCCTGGCCCGAGGTGCCCCGGCCGCTGTGCGGGAGCTCGGCGCTCTGGGCGAGGTGGCAGTTGATCCAGGTCTCGCCCGCGTCCAGCCGCGCGGTCAGGTCGAGGGCGGTCGACAGGTCGGCGGTCCAGACACTGGCGGCGAGGGCCTGCGGCACCCCGTTGGCGAGCGCGAGCGCGGCCTCGACGGTGGGGGCGTGCTGCACGGTCAGCAGCGGCCCGAACACCTCCTCCAGCACCGCCGGGTCGTCGTCCGGGAGGTCCGCGAGCAGCCGGGCGGGCCGCCAGAGGCCGTCACTTCGGCCGGGCGCGGCCAGTGAGCGCCCGGCGGCGGAGGCGGCGAGCAGCTTGTCGTACCGGGCGGCCTGGTCGGGGTTGTTGAGCGGGCCGAAGTCGCGGCCCGCCTCGCGGGCGCCGAGGGCCGAGGCGAGGGCGGCGACGGTCCGCTCGTAGTTCTCGGTGAGGGTGATCACCCGGGCGGGCGCGGCGCAGCTCTGACCGGCGTTGTAGGTGCACGCGGCGGCGAGCGCGGACCAGGTGCGGCCGGGCGCGTCGGGCAGGACCAGCACCGGGCTGTTGCCGCCGAGTTCCAGGCTGACCCGGCGGTGGCCGGCCCGGGCGGCGATGTCGGCGCCGGCGGCCGCGCTGCCGGTGAAGGCGATCAGGTCCACCTCGGCGGCGACCAGCAGCCGGCCGCTCTCGCGGTCGCCGGCCAGGGTGGTCAGCACGTCCTCGCCGAGCGCCTCGGCGGCGTGGACGGCGAGCAGCGCCGCCGAGTCGGGGGTCGTCTCGGCGGGCTTGAGCACCACGGTGTTCCCGGCGGCGAGCGCCGGGGCGCAGCGCCAGGCGGCCATCAGCAGCGGGTAGTTCCACGGGACGACGGCCGCGACCACACCGACCGGCTCCCAGCGCACCCAGCTCTCGTGACCGGGCAGGTAGCGGCCGGCGGCGGGGGCGGTGCCGGTACGGGCGGCCCCGGCGTAGAAGCGGAACAGGTCGGCGACCTCGCGCACCTCGCCGGCCGCCTCGGCCTCGGGCTTCCCGGTGCCGGCCTGCTCCAGCACGGTGTACTCGGTGAGGTGCCGCTCGATCAGGTCGGCCAGCGCGTCGAGGCGGCGCTCGCGCTCGCGCGGGGTGAGCGCGCGCCAGCGCGGCCCGGCGGCCCGGGCCCGGGCCACGGTCCCGGCGACCTGCTCGGCGCGGGCCGGGACGAGGGTGCCCCGGGTGTGGCCGGTGCGGGGGTCGGTCAGGTGGAGTTCGGGGGCGGTGGGAACGGTGGACGGTGCCATGACGGGGCCTCCGGGCCGGGTCAGTGGAAAGGGAGGACAGCGTGGAGAGGGGGGACAGCGTGGGAAGGGAGGACAGCGCGGGAAGGGAGGACAGCGCGGGAAGGGAGGGCGGTGCGCTCGACCCGGATCACAGGTCGTAGGCGCGCAGCCAGAGTTCGAGGGTGAGCACCAGCCAGAGCTTCCCGCCCTGGCGCGGCAGCAGGGTGCCCTCCCGGCGCATCCAGGTGCGCACCGTGTCCGGCCGCACCAGGCCGCGCTCGCGCGCGGTGCGCCCGAGCAGCAGTTCGGCGGACAGGTCGCGCAGCGGCCCGTGCAGCCACTGCTGGACCGGGACGCGCATGCCGCTCTTCGGCCGGTCCACGACCGCGCCCGGCAGCAGGTCGCGGACGGCCTCCTTGAGGATCCACTTCTCCACCGTGCCGTGCAGCTTGAGGGTCGGCGGGGTGGCGAAGGCGTGGTCGACGACCTGCCGGTCGAACAGCGGGGAGCGGCCCTGCACCCCGCGCGAGGCGGTGAGCCGTTCGACCTTGGTGAGGATGTGGTGGGCGCCCTTGGTGCGCAGGTTGCAGTGCAGCAGCTGGTTGAGCAGCGAGTGCATCGGCCCGGGGGAGAGGTAGGGGGCGACGAAGCGGCGCGGCTGCGGTTCGTCGGCCAGCGCCCGCAGGGTCTCGCCGGTGAGCAGCAGCGGCAGGTCCTCGTAGCACTTGCGGTAGGAGCGCAGATAGGCCTCCGCCCGCACCTCGGGGGCGGGGTTGTCGCGGTGCATCTCGTGGACCAGCATCGGCAGGTTCTTCGGTCCGCCGTACACCGGGTCGCCGCCCTCGCCGTTGAGCGAGACGGTGATCCCGTCGGCGGCGACGGCCTCGGCGAGCATCAGATTGGGCACGGTCAGCGGGTCGCCGACCGGGCTGTCGAGCAGGGCGACGGTGTCGGCGAGCCGGGCGGCGACCTCCTCGCCGGAGACGGTGAGGATCCGGTGCCGGGTGCCGCAGTGGTCGGCGACCAGCCCGGAGTACCCCAGTTCGTTGGGCAGCCGGTCGCCGAAGCTGATCGAGTAGGTGTGCACCGGGTGGTCGTGCAGCCGGGCGGCGAGCGCGGTGACCAGCGAGCTGTCGACGCCGCCGGACAGCAGCACGCCGACCGGGCCGCCGGTCGGCAGCCTGCGTGCGGTGGCCCCTTCGAGCAGGGCGCGCAGCTCCCGGGCGTACTCCTCGGCGGGCCGGGCCGCGCCCTCGGGCAGGTGCTCGGCGGGTTCCCAGAACGATTCCTGGTGGGTGCTGCCGTCGGCGGCGAGCCGCAGCACCCGACCGGGCAGCGCCTCGTGCACACCGCGCAGCAGGGTCTCCTCGCCGGGCAGGTAGGCGAAGGTGAGGAAGGAGCGGACGGCGGCCAGGTTGAGACCGGTGCCGAGCGCGGGCCAGTGGCGCAGGGCGCGGAGCGAGGTGGACGCGGCCCAGCAGCCGTCGGCGCGGGCGTGGAACACGGTGCGGGCGCCCGCGTGGTCGCGGATCAGGACCAGGTCGGCGCCGTCGACGACGACGAGCGCGAACATCCCGTCGGCCTGCCGCAGGCCGTCCGTGCCGAGCCGCAGCCACAGCCGGAGCAGCAGTTCGCCGTCCGGCAGGTCGGCCGGTACGGGGGAGCCGGCCGCGGCGAGGGCGGCGATCAGCTCGGGCCGGTTGTGCAGGGTCACCTCGCCGACGGCGGTGCGGCCGTCGACGGTGAACGGGCCGGTGGCGAAGCCGGGTTCGGCGGGGAGGAGGGCGGCCCGGGCGCCGTTCGGCGCGGTGCCGCCGGTGAGGGCGGCGAGGTGGGCGCGGGCCCGGTCGGCGTCGGGGCCGGCGAGGGCGCAGCAGCGGGGCATGGTGGAGCGGTGCCTTTCGTCGGACGGCGGCCCGCGGGGTGTCCGCGGGCGGCGGCGGGGTCCCCGGCCGGCCGGGTGGCGGCCGGGGGGTGCGGCGGCTCAGCCGAAGTCGTCGCCGTCCCAGCCGTCGTCGGAGTCGCCCCAGTCGCCGAAGTCCTCGGTGGTGCCCGGGTCCCCGTGCTGGTCCCCGGACCCGTCGCCGTCCACCGATATGTCGCCGCTGCCGCCGCTTCCTCCGCCGCCGTCACCGCCGCCGGAGGAGGAGGCCTGCTGGCGGGCCTGCTGGCGCAGCTCCTCCTCCTCGGCCTCGGACAGGACCATGGGCGGCAGTTGGGCGGCGGTGATCGCGGCGACGCCCGCAACCCCGAGGGCACCGACCACCACCCCGAGCCGTCCGCCGAAGGAGCTGCGGTTGAGGGTGACCAGCCGGCCGCCGCCCCACACGGTGCGGCCGTAGCCGAGGTCGCGGCCGTACTCGGCGGTGCCGTCCGCGTACCGCCGCTTGACCAGGTCGCGGCCGAGCGGCTCGTCGGTGCCGGAGCGGCCGAGGCTGTCGTGCCAGTGGATCTGCCGGTCGGTGCCGCGCCGGCGCCACTCGCTGCGGCCGTCCTCGTACCGGCGGTGGACTTGGCCGTCCGCCAGCAGTTCGTCGCGGTAGCCGAGATGGCGTGCGTTGCTCATGGGTGCGGGGTCCTCACAGGTCGGACAGGTCGGACGGGGCGGACGGTGCGTACGGATCGGGGAGCGGGGTGGGGTTCAGCCGGCCGGCCAGCTGAGGAAGCCGCTGCCGCGCACGGTGCGGACCCGCCGGTGCAGCGGGGTGCGGCGCGGACCGGCCGTCCCGCCGCCGCGCAGCTGGCGGATCACGGTGTGCAGCAGCTTGGCCGGGGAGACGGCGGCCAGTTCGATGGTCCGGCCGCTGCCCAGCCAGGCCCGCTCCTCGGGGCGCAGTCCGGCGGGCAGCGGTCCCCGGTGGCCGTGCGGGCCGCGTCCGGAGGTCAGGTGCAGGGTGCCGGCGTGCCGGGGCACCAGGCCCATCGAGCGCACCCGGACGCCCGTCGGCCCGGTCCCCGTCGGCCCGGCCCCCGTCGGACCGGCTGTCGCTCCGTACGCGGCCCTGACCTGCTCGAAGCAGGCGAGCCCGGACGGGCTGGCGTCGTGCAGCACGTGCACCACGGCGCCCCCGGCCCGCTCCAGCGCGCCCACCAGCCGTGCGTCCAGCGGCAGTTCGTCGGCCGGGAGGATCGGGCAGGCCGCCTCCAGGTGCAGGTCGTTGGCGATCAGCATCGCGGTGATCTCCCGGCTCTGGCAGACCAGCAGCCGGGGCAGACCGTAGTCGTAGAGGTCGGGCTCCTCGGCGGCGGCCGCGCGAGGTCCGGCCGGCCGGGGCGCGGCCGGCGGCAGCAGGCCGGGCAGCTCCTCCCGGCGCGCGGCCAGCGCGGCGGCGAACCGGGCGTACCGGACCGGCGGTGCCAGGGTGTACGGGATCCGGCGCGGCCCGGCGTGCAGCGGCTGGAGCACCCGGCACAGCTCGTAGTAGAGCTGCCGCTCGGTGTACCGCAGCCCGCCGGGCGCCCCGGCCCGGCCGGCGGCGACGGTCAGCGCGCCGTCCAGGAGCGGACGCAGCGTCATGGGTTCCTGCCTTTCGTCGTCCCCGCGCTCACGCGGGGCCCTTGCCGAGTCCCGGGCCGTCCGGTCGGGCCCCGCCGGCGCCGCCGGGCGCGCCGTCCGGCTCGGGTTCGGGCCAGCTCATGAAGCCGACGGCGAGCGCCCGGCGCCGGGTCTCCAGCGGGCTCTCCGGCCGGCCCGCCGCCGGGGAGCGCACCGGTCCGGTCCGTCGGGCGGCCGGGGCCCCGGCCGTCGGCGGCGCGGTGATCCGTTCGGCGGCCCGGTCGGCGATCGCCAGCAGCCGCTTCGGGGCCAGCGCGGCGAGCGGGGTCCACCAGCCCTCGGCGAACCAGGCCCGCTGGCTGCCGGTCAGCTCGGGCACCGAGCGCTCCAGGCGCAGGTAGAGCTCCTCCGGGCGGTACAGGTCGCGCAGCAGCGTGTACTTGGTCTGGTCGACCAGCACGGTGCGCACCGACAGCCCGGCGTCCAGCACCCGCAGGCCGGGGCGGGCGGCGCGCGCGTCGGCGGCCAGCAGGTGGCCCTGGGGCGAGGCGTCGTGCAGCACCACCAGCGGCAGGCCGGCCGGGACCTCGCGCAGGTCCCGCACGAGCAGCGCGCGGTGCCGTTCGGGGTAGCGGTTGGCGTACAGGAAGGCGATGACCGTCCGGTCCGGGCAGAGCAGCACGAAGGCCGGGCGGGCGGGCGGCGGCGTGGACGGGACCAGCCCGTCCTCCACCAGCCCCGGCGGCAGGGCGCCGTAGGTGGTCCGCCACCGGTTCAGCACGGTGGTGCGGAACTGGTCCTCCGTCCAGCGGGAGTGGACCGACTCGTCCGGTGCGGGGACGTCCGACAGCGTCCACTGGCGGATGGCGAAGCCGATCAGGAGGGCGGCCGGCAGCAGCAGCCACGGGCCGACCGGGGTGAGGATCGTGCCGAGGCCGATCAGGGTCAGGATGCCCCCGGGGACGAACAGTCCGCCCGCGACGGACTTGTCGCCCCGGTACTTCTGCGGCGGGCGCCCCCGGTGCTGGAGGGAGTGGTTCAGCTGCCCGGCGGTGACGACCAGCCGGCCCCCGTCGGAGAGCTTCCCGACGGCCTTGCGGATCCGCAGGTCGTGCAGCCCGGCGCCGTCGATCTTGGGATCGAGCGCGAACTCCTTGCGGCAGTAGGTGCAGCGGCGCCCGGTCCGCTGACGCTGGATGAGGTCCTTCGAGCAGTGCGGGCAGATCATCGCGGTACCTCCGGCACCGGCCAGCTGAGGAATCCGACATTTGCGTGCAGCGCCCGCTCGGCGGCCCGTTCGGCCATCGTCAGCAGCCGCTTGGGCGGCACCGCCACCAGGGGGCTCCACAGCCCCTTGCCGAGCCAGAGGCGCTCCCGGTCGGAGAGCCCCGGCAGCCGCGCCAGCACGCCCTCCAGGGCCTCGCGTTCCTGGTGCTCGTACAGGTGGACGGCCCGGTCCCAGGCCGCCACCGCAGTGCGGGGCGACAGTCCGGCGTCCACCACCGGGCCGGTCGGCCGCGCGGCCCTGGCCTCGCGGACCAGCAGGAGGCCCTGCGGGGAGGCGTCGTGAAGCACGACCACGGGCAGGTCGTCCGGCAGCTCCGCCACCGAGCCGACGATCACCGCCCGGTAGCGCACCGCGAAGGTGTTGGCGTGCAGGAAGGCGGTGACCGTCCGGTCCGGGCAGAGCACCGCGAGCACCGGTGGCCCGTCCGGTACCGAGGGCCGGACGGCGGCGTCCTCGACCACACCGTCCGGGAGGCCGCCGTAGACCTCGGCCCAGGGGGTCAGGACCTTGCTCCGGAACTCCGCGTCGGTCCAGTCCGGGCGGTTGTCCAGCGGTGTGGTCCACGCCGCCTCCTGCCGCCGCTTCAGTTCGCGCCGCAGCTGCCACTGCCGCTCGGCGAGCTCCCACCGGCCCCTGATCCGCTTGCGCCGCAGCAGCCGGACGGCGTCCTTCGCCATCGCCCCGAGCAGCGCCAGACCGAAGAAGCCGACCACGGCGGCCAGGATGATCGCGGCCGGCAGCCGGGTGACCAGTAAGTAGGCGACGGTGACCAGCCCGGTGCCCATGCCGAGGCAGAAGGCGAGCACACCGACGCCCTCGAACCGGGGCTCGGCCGGCCGGCCGGGCGGGTCCTTGTGGGGCCGGAGCGGCGGCTGCCCGCGTTCGTGGTGCGCCCAGCGGAGCTGCTGGACCGTCAGGACGACCCGGCCGCCGTCGCCCAGCCGCTCGACGGTGCGGCGCAGCCGCAGGTCGTGCAGCCCCCGGGTGTACTTCGGCTCCAGCGCGAACCGCTGCTGGCACTTCCAGCAGGTGCGGCCGGTGCGGGCCTTCCCGGGCAGCTCGGTCTCGCAGCGGGGGCACTTCATCGCGTGGACTCCTCCAGCGTGGCCGCCAGTCGCCGCAACCCGGCCGCCAGCCGTTCCCGCCGGCCGACCGTGCCGATCCGCTGCCCGCGCTCCACCGCCCGCAGCGCCTCGGCGAGTTCGGTCTCCGACCGGCGCTCGGCCTCGGCCGCGGTGATCGCGTAGTCCTCGTGGTCGATGCCGTAGCCGGTGTTGGCGGCCAGGATGTTGAGCGGCTCGCGGCCCCGGTTGGCGAAGGAGTGCGGCATCAGCTCGGGTATCCGTATCAGCAGCCCCGGCGTCAGCGGCACCTCCACCACCCGGCGCCGCTCGGCGTCGTACAGCCCGCAGGCGGCGTGGCCGAGGCTGAGCACCAGGTGCTCGCCGCCGTGCGCGTGCGGGGTGAACGCGCTGCGCGGGGCGACGATGCCGAGCTTGTAGGTGGCGTTCGAGGGCCGCTCGGGCGAGGTCTTGGCGTCACCCACCAGGTAGTGGGCGAACTGGCCCTCGTCGATGAACCGCAGCAGCTCCTCGCCGGCCGGACCGTGCGGGGCCTCCGGGCCCAACTCCCTCGCGCCGTCCCGGTCCGCGAGCAGCACCCGGCCGTCCGGCCGCAGCCGGTAGAGCTCCGCGCCGGCCGGCAGCCGCCCGGCGAGCCTCTCGAGTTCCCGCAGCCCCGATCGTACGGACATCGGCCACCCCACCCCCACCTCGACCCGTGCGACGTCACCCCCGGTGACGCGGGGCGTCGCGCGGCCGGTTCCCGCCGTCCGGGACCGACGTTCCGGATCTTACGCACACGGGGTGACAACGCCCAGGGGCGAGCGGAGCTCGCGGACGAGAGCGAGCTGCCGGGGCGGTGAACGGGGGGTGAACGCGGTCAGCGGCCCCGGGCCACCACGAAGTCGGGCAGCGCGAGCAGGAACGCGCGGGCCTCGGCGGCCTCCTCGGTCCCGTCGCCGGGGCCGTCCGCGGCGGCGGGGCCAGCGGCCAGTACCGCCTCGATCTCCCGCGCGGCCGCCGCGACCAGTCCGGCCGCCGCCTCCCGGGCGTGCGCCACGCAGTCGTAGGCCGTCATCCGGTCGAGCAGCCAGGCCACGTCCTCGGCCGCCCCCGGGCCGCGCTGCGCCCGGGTGAGGCTCAGATGCCGTACCACGCGGGCGCGTTCGGCCGGGGTGGCGCGCTCCAGCAGCTGGATGAGCATCAGCGTCCGCTTGCCCTCCCAGAGGTCCCCGGCGATCTCCTTGCCGTACTCCTCGGCCGCGCCGACCAGGTTGAGCACGTCGTCCTGGATCTGGAAGGCCGCGCCCAGGTACCAGCCGAACCGGTCCAGCCGGGCGGCGTCCGTACCGGCCCCCTCGGCGACCAGCAGGCCGGAGCGGCACGGGTAGAGGAAGGTGTACCAGGACGTCTTCTTCAGGCACATCCGGTAGTAGTCGGCACTGGTCAGTCCGCAGACGTTGTCCCGGATCCAGGCGATCTCCAGGGCCTGCCCCTCCAGGGACTGGCGGCACATCAGCTCGGTCTCCTCGAACAGCCGCCAGGCCAGCTCGCCGCCGAGCGCCCGCCGGTTGGCCATCACCCGCCGCAGGCCGAGCAGGTTGGTCGCGTTGCCGACGTTCAGCGCGACCTCCACGCCGTACCGGGCGGGCAGCGTGGGCTCGCCCCGGCGGAGCTCGCTGCCGTCCTGGATGTCGTCGTGGACGAGGAAGCCGTTGTGGAACAGCTCCACGGTGACGGCCGGGTTGAGGGCCCGCTCGGGCCGACCGCCGAACGCGGAGCAGGTGGCCAGGCAGAGTGCGGCCCGCAGGCCCTTGCAGGGGCGGGTGGGGTAGTCGGCGGCCAGGTCGTAGAGGTAGGGCGGGCTCTGCTCGGGGATGTGGCGCAGGAGTTCGGCGAGGGTGCGCTCGCGGTACCGGGCCAGGACGCGCTCGACCAGCGGCGCGCCGACGGCGGGACGTCCGGCCGGGGTGGTCACCCCCGGGGCCGCTCGTCCGGTCCGCCGTCGCCGTCGTGGCCGCCGTCGGCGGCCCGCGGCTCGCCCTGCGGTCCGAAGGCGTTCCGCAGGCCCTGGTTGGCGAGGCCGGGGGCGAGCGAGCTCAGGCCGAGCAGCAGGTCGAGCACGTCGTGGGCGTTGGCCGCGAGCCGCTGGGCCTGCTCGGACACCTCGCCGGTGGTGTTGGCGAGGACCCGCTCGCTCACCGCCTCGATCAGCTGGTGGGTGTTCTCCGAGACCCGGCCCACCAGACGGTCGAACTCCTCCTGGTCGACCCGGTGCTCGCCGGTCAGCCGGGCCGTGGCCGCCTTGGCATCGGCGATCCCGGCGGACAGCTCCCGTTCCAGGACGGCCGCGGCCTCCATGACGGCACGCGAGCCCTGCTCGCCCAATTCGCTGAACCGACCGGCATCGGGCATGGCTGACCTCCTGGTTCGACCCCCGGCCGGGGCCGGGGCGGTCCGGATCGGCGCGCGGCGGGGCGCCGTACCGATCGCCGATGGTACACGGTTGTGTGCGGAGCGTGTCCACGGCGTCACGGGGGAGGTGCCGGGCGCGGGCGCGTTCCGGAGTGCGCCGGAGTCACCCCGGCGTGCGGCGGCGTCCGCGCGCCGGGTGGGGTCGGCGCGGTCCGGCGAGTCGGGGCTCCCCGCCCGTCTGGTCACTGATAGTGATTGCCTGATTGCGGAGCGATCCGCCGGGGGTGGAGGGCGGCAGCACCGGACCGTACGGGACGGCACAGGAGAAGGAGCGGGTCATGGGTGGCAGACAGCGTCCGCCGAAGGCGCGGGGCGCCCGGCCGGAGGCGAAGCGGCGGACCGGGCGCCCGCCCGCCCCGGGCGCGGACCGGCCGGCGGTGGACCCGGGCCTGGAGATCGCCCGGCTGGAGGGCTATCTCGCCTGGGAGGCGGAGGTCGCGGCGGCCCAGCGCGACGCCCGGGCCTTCGCCGACCGCTTCCCTTGGCTGTGCCCGGACGACCGGGAGGCCCTGGAGCAGGCGTACGCCGACGACCGCCTCCGGTACGCGGAGGAGGTGGTCGACCGCGCGGTGGGCCGCTGCCGCGCGCTGGCCGCCCGCTACCGCGCCGAGTGCCGCCGGATCTGCGCCCGCTGGGCGGCCGTGTGCCTCTCGGTGGTCTTCGCGGTGGCCCTGCTCGCCGTCGTCCCGGTCGCCCTGCACGGCTGACCGACCACCGGTACGACCGGGCCCGCCGCACACCGAGGGGTGTGCGGCGGGCCCGGTCGTGCGGTCCGCGGGGCGGACGGGATCAGTGGTGGCCGTGGCCGCTGCTGATCTCCTCGTGCTCCTGGACCGTCGGCTTGGCGATCTGGCTGCCCTCGCCGTAGAAGCCCCGGGCCAGCTTGGCCCGGGTGCGGGCCAGCAGTCCGGCCTTGCGGGCCACGCCGTTCTCGTCCACCTCGGCCGGCAGCTCGAACGGCTGCGGCTGGTCGTGCGCGGTGAGCGTGTGCAGCCGCTCCGGCGGCAGCGCCGCGTGCACCTCGACGAACTCGCCGTGCGGCAGTCGCTTGATGACGCCGGTCTCCCGCCCGTGCAGCACCTTCTCCTTGTCACGGCGCTGGAGGCCGAGGCACCAGCGCTTGGTGATCACGAAGACGATCACCGGGGCGACGAAGAAGCCGATCCGCGTGGCGTTGGTGATCGCGTTGATGGACAGGTGGAAGTGGGTGGCGATCAGGTCGTTGCCGCCGGCGGCGAGCAGGACCAGGTAGAGGCTGATCCAGCCGGCGCCGAAGGCGGTGCGCACCGGCGCGTTGCGGGGCCGGTCGGCGATGTGGTGCTCGCCCCGGTCCCCGGTGATCCAGGCCTCCAGGAACGGGTAGGTCCAGATCGCCACCAGGACCAGCGGGAAGATCATCAGCGGCACGAACACGCCCATGTTGAGCGTGTGGCCCCACAGGCCGATCTCCCAGCCCGGCATGATCCGGATCAGGCCCTCGGAGAAGCCCATGTACCAGTCCGGCTGGGCGTCGGTCGACACCTGGTCCGGGCGGTACGGGCCGTACATCCAGATCGGGTTCACCGTGGCGATCGCGGCCATCGCGGACACCACGCCGAACACCAGGAAGAAGAAGCCGCCGGCCTTGGCCATGTAGACCGGCATCAGCGGCATGCCGACCACGTTGTCGTTGGTCCGGCCGGGCCCGGCGAACTGGGTGTGCTTGTGGTAGAAGACCAGGATCAGGTGGGCCACCAGCAGCCCGAGCATGATGCCCGGGATCAGCAGCACGTGCACGGTGAACAGTCGCGGCACGATGTCGTGGCCGGGGAACTGGCTCCCGAAGATGAAGAACATGAGGTACGTGCCGACGATCGGCACGGCGAGGATCGCGCCCTCCATGAACCGGATGCCGGTGCCGGAGAGCAGGTCGTCGGGCAGCGAGTAGCCCATGAAGCCGTCGAACATGCCGAGGATCAGCAGGCCCGCGCCGAACATCCAGTTGATCTCGCGCGGCTTGCGGAAGGCGCCGGTGAAGAAGACCCGCATCATGTGCACGAACATCGCGGCCACGAAGACGATCGCGGCCCAGTGGTGGATCTGGCGGATCAGCAGGCCGCCGCGGATGTCGAAGCTGATCCGCATCGTCGAGGCGAAGGCCTCGGACATCGGGACGCCCTCGAGCGGCACGTACTTGCCCGCGTACGTCACCTCGCCCATCGACGGGATGAAGAAGAGCGTCAGGTAGACGCCGGTCAGGATGATGATGACGAAGGTGTAGAGGCAGATCTCGCCCAGCATGAAGGACCAGTGGTCCGGGAAGATCTTGCGCAGATTGGACTTGGACAGGGCGTAGATGCCGAGCCGTCCGTCGGCCCAGTCGGCGAGCGCCTCCGCCTTGTTGGCGGGTGCCGCGCGGGTGCTGGTGACCGGCCCCGGGCTCGACTGCTGGTCGGCTCTCACGACGGGCTCCCCGGTGTCCGCCGCGGCTTGTCCTGGACGCCCGGCCGCGTCACGGCCGGCCGGTGGAGTGATGTGATCATCGGACCTCTCGATACGGGGGTGCCGGACAGTCCGGCGCGCGGATCCGGCGACCCGCCGCCCCCGTTGCTCAAAGTGATGGAGCGCTTACTCTGTCATGCTGTCGGGAGCGCGCCGACTGTGCACGTCCATCGGCCCGTCCGGCCGCTCGTGTCGGCCCGTCCGGGGGGTCCCGGGGCGGCGACGGAGCCGTGCGGGGGCCGTGACGGGGTCGTCGTGGGGCCGTGACGGGGTGTCCGGAGACGGCCTCTTCCGCACTCCGATGCTGCGCTCGGGTGCTGTTGACGACACGCCGGGGCGTTCTGGCGCGCGCCGCACCCGGGGAGGGCGCGGGACCCGGCCTACGCTGCGCCAATGGTGGATCACCGGGAACTCTTCGAGGACGTGACAGCCGACCTGGCCCGGGCCGGCTTCGACATCGACCGCGGGCCCTCCGGGCTGCGGATCGGCCATGGCCCGCACGGGGTGCTGATCGACTGGCCGCCCGCCGAGCAGGCGGCGGCCGACCAGCCGCCGCCCACCGAGGGCATCCGGGCCGCGGTGACCGGCGCGGTCGCCGCCGTACTGCGCGAGTCCGGCTACCGGGTCGCGACGGCCGGACCGGACGGACTGCTCGTCACCGCCTCCCGCCCGCTCCGGGTCGCCGCTCCCGACGCCCCGGGCGAGGGCGGGCGGGAGCCGGCCGGGGTCCCCGAGCAGTGGTGGGGGTGAGGGGCGGACCGCCCGCGACCCTGTCCGACCCGTGGCCGTGAGGCTCCGGTGACGGCGCCGGGGTCAGGGGGTGTTCGGGCCCCCGCCCGTGGCGGCGGCGATCGCGGCCGCCAGCTCGTCCACGCCCTGCTCCCGCAGCACGCCGTAGTGGTCCCCGGCCAGCCGGACCGTGGCCGGGACGGCCGCCGACCAGCCGGAGCTGCCCTCGATGAACGAGTAGTCGTCACCGGTGGCCTTGAAGACGGTCACCGGGGCCGACAGCCGCCGCTCCGCCAGCTCGCGGAAGGTGTACTCGAACTCGTAGGTCTCCCCGACGATCCGGGCCACCCGGCGGATCAGCTCCTCGTCGAGCTCCGGCAGCGTCCGGTGGACGAAGGCGGCGAAGCCGTCCTCGTCCCGCACCTCGGCGAGGCACTCGGCCAGCCGCGGCCCGCCGACCGAGCCCGCGAACACCGAGTGGAGGATGGTCAGGTACGCCGGGTTGCGGTACGAGGACTCGCGTCCGTACCGCTCGCCGTCCGCCCGTCGCAGCTCCGGGTTGCCGGGGCAGATCAGCATCAGGGCGGCCACCCGCTCCCCGGCCCGCTCCAGCTGCCAGGCCGCCTCGAAGGCCACCCGGGCGCCGAAGGAGTACCCCCACAGCGTGTAGGGGCCCTCCGGCCGGACCGCCCGGATCTGCGCCAGGTCGGCGGCCGCCATCTCCCGGATCGTCGGGTACGGCGTCTCCCCGGGGTTGATGCCGTACGCCTGGACGCCGTAGAACGGCCGGCCCGAACGCCCGGCGAGCGGGCGCAGGTTCATCGGGTAGCCGCCCAGTCCGGGCCAGCAGAACACCGGGTCGCCGGCGCCGCCCCGGTGCAGCGGCACCAGCCGGGAGGCCGGTTCCCCGGCGGTCGGGGCGCTCCGGGCGCCGTCGCCGACGGCCGTGTCGATCCTGGCCGCCAGATCGGCGAACCGGGGGCACTCGAACAGCACCTGGAGCGGGAGCCCGGCGCCGAACTCCCGGTTCACCCGGTTGACCAGCGCCACCGCGATCAGCGAGTTGCCGCCCGCCGAGAAGAACTCGTCCGCCGCGGAGACGGGCTCGTACTTCAGCGCGGCGGCCCAGGTCCCGGCCAGCCGCCGTTCGGTCGGCGTCGCCGGTGCCACGAACGGCGCACCGGTGGCGGCGTCCCTGACCTGCTCGGCGGCCGCCAGCGCCTTGGCGTCCACCTTGCCGTTGGCGGTCAGCGGCAGCTCGTCCAGCACCAGCACCCGGTTGGGGACCATGTAGTCCGGCAGCAGGGCGACCAGCTCGTCCCTGATCAGCTCCGCCGGGCCGCGCATGTGCACGGCGTCCTCCCGCATGCCCTCGCTGCGGATCTGCTCCTCGCTCACCCGGCCGCCGAGGAAGAAGTACGACGGGCCGGGCTCGATGCCGCACCCGGTCAGCACCGCGTCGATCCGCCGGGCGGCGGGCAGCGGGTGACCGCTCTTCGAGCTGTAGCCCGAGGACATGAACCCGAAGCCGAGCCCGTTGCGCTGGAGCCGGTGCAGCCGGAGGCCGAGGCCGATGTACTCCAGCCACGGTTCGGCGGCCCGGCTCACCGCGGTGATGCCGAAGCCCGCCCGCCGGTAGACCTGCTGGTTGATCGCGATGACGTGCCGGGACTCCACCACCTCGGCGGAGATCCGGGTCAGCTCGCCGCCCTCGTACCGGTACAGGCCGGCCGGCAGGCCGTCGACCCCGCCCGGGTGGGCCTGGACGAACAGCTCGGTGTCCTCCCGGCGCCGCCGGCCGTCCTCCGGGACGATCGCGAAGCTGCCCAGGTAGTAGTCCTCCTCGGCGACGTCCAGCCGCCGCTGGACGTCGGGCTCGTGGCCCAGCGGACGCACCGCCAGCCCGTACTCCGGCAGCACCTCCTCCAGCACGCCCAGCATGTGGCCGGCCTCGAACTCCAGCACCTCCTGGATGTTGTCGCGGTAGACCGGCTCGACGGCGCCGCGCCGGCCGAGGAAGTGCAGCGCCAGCGGCGCGCCCCCGGCGGCCCGGTCGCCGACCCGGACCAGGGTGTGGTCGACCGGGTGGTAGTAGTGCACGCCCGCGGCGAGGCCGTGCGAGCCGTCCGTCTCCAGGTACAGCTGGGTGGCGTACAGGGCGCCGGGGGAGGCGTAGGCGTACTTCGGCAGCAGCCGCTCCGGGCTGTGGAACTGGCCGAACCAGCGCAGCACCGGGCCGAGCTCGGCCAGGGTGGCAGCGGGCGGCGATCCGGTCGGCGCGGTCGGCCCGGTCGGTGCGGTCGGTCCGGTCGGTGCGGTCGGTGCTTCTGCCGGGCGCGGCGGGGCGAGCAGCGCCAGCAGGTCCTCCCGGGTGACCGGGCCGCCCTCGAAGAAGCGGTAGGTCTTGCGGGCGAAGGTCTCCCGCCGCTGCCGGCCGGTTTCCCGGCGCCCCGGCAGTTCGACCACCGGCCGGCCGGCCAGTTCGGCCGGGCCGCGCACGCCCGGGTTGGACAGCTGGGCCCGGACCTGGAGCTTGCTCGCCTTGGACCGGTGGTGGCCGCCGTGGTTGCCCTGGTCCATCAGGGCGGCCTCCTTGGGGTTCAGCTCCACACAGGCCACCAGGTTGCGGTGGCCCGTGCGCGGGTCGTCGGTGACCACGGCTGCGGCCCGGCGCACCCAGGGGTGCTCCTCGACGGCGAGCGCGATCTCGTCCAGCTCGACCCGGTAGCCGCGCAGCTTGACCTGGTTGTCCACCCGGCCGGCGCACTGCAGGGTGCCGTCCGGGTTCCACTCGGCGAGGTCGCCGGTGCGGTAGAGCCGCTCGCCCGGCAGGTACGGCGAGGCGACGAAGCGCTCCGCCGTCAGATCCGGCCGGTTGAGGTACCCGCGCGCCAGCTGGACACCGCCGATGTACAGCTCACCGGTCGCGCCGACCTCCACCGGCGCCAGCTCCTCGTCCAGGACGAAGCAGCGGGTGCGGTCCACCGGCACGCCGATCGGCACCGAACCGGCGCCGTCGACGAGGGTCTCCGGGTCGATCCGGTGGGAGGTGGCGTTGATGGTGCACTCGGTCGGGCCGTACAGGTTGACCAGCTCCGCGCCGGGCAGTGCCGCCGTCAGCGCGCGGGCCAGCCGGACCGAGAGCGCCTCGCCGCCGGAGTACAGCCCGCGCAGACCGGTGCAGTCGGCCAGCCGCTCGGTGTCGAGCAGGGCCTGCAGCAGGGTCGGCACGCACTGGAGGGTGGTCACGCCGTGCGCGAGCACGGTGTCGATCAGGGCCTCCGGGTCCCGGTAGACGCCGGGCGCCCCCATCACCACCCGAGCTCCGGCGGCGGGTGCGAGGATCTCCCACTGCGCCGCGTCGAAGCTCATCGGCGTCTTCTGCAGCACGGTGCTGTCCGGGCCCAGATGGCCGGCGTCGGCCAGCCAGCGCAGCTGCGACACGATGCTGTGGTGCTCGATCATCACGCCCTTGGGGCGGCCGGTGCTGCCGGAGGTGTGGATGACGTAGGCCAGCGACTCGGGGGCGGGGCCGGCCGGGGCGTGGGCCTGGTGCGGGATGTGGGTGTTCCCGCCCGGCTCCGGCTGGGCGTCCCGGTCCGGGAGGTCGGCGGCGGTGACGATCCGGGTGCCGGCCGGGACCAGCTCGGCCAGCCGGGACCGCAGGTGCTCCTGGGCGACGACCACCCTGGTCCCGCTGGACTCGATCATCCAGCGGAGCCGCTCCTCCGGGTACTCGGGGGAGAGCGGCAGGTACGCGGCGCCCGCGTGCAGGATGCCCCAGGCGCCGGTCATCAGCGCCAGGGACGGCTCGGTGTACAGGCCGACGCAGTCGTCGGTGGCCACGCCCAGCCGGTGCAGGTGCGCGGCGAGCGCGTCGGCGGCGTCGGCGAGCTCGCGGAAGCTCAGCCGGGCGCCGGTGCCCGGACCCGTGCCCGCCCCGTTCTCCGCCGGAGCGGTGACCGCCGTGGCGTCGGGGCGGGCGGCCGCCTGGGCGCGGAGCAGGTCGGGCAGACAGACGGAGCGGCGGGCGTCGAGAAGGGTGGCGAACAGGACGGACTGTGCGGTCATGACGGGGTTCCCCTGGGCTCGGGCCGATAGGGCCCGCCCGGCGCGTGGACCGGGCGTGACCTCCAAGGTCGGCCACCCGCTGTCCCGAACACCTGGGGCAGCGGCCGTCACCCGGCCCCCCTTCGGGCCCGGGCCGGTCCCGCCCGTGTCCCGGGCCGGGGCCCACGCCGGTCCCGTTCCTCCCGGGCGCGGTCCCGGCGCGGACCCGGCCTGGTGGTCCCGGTGGTCCCGGGCGGCTCAGGGCGGCGGCGGGGGCGGTCCGGACCGGGGCGGGATCAGGCCCGGGCCGGGGCGGCCGCCGCGCGGGCGAGGTGGGGGAGGAAGGCGGTGACGGCGGGGGGTGCGGAGCGGGCGCGGAGGGTGGCGGTCCGGACCAGGCGGACCGGGGTGTCCTCGGGGTGGAGCGGGACGAGCGCGATGTCCGGACGGGTGGCACGGGCGGCCAGGGCCGGGATCAGGGTGGCGCCGAACCCGGCGGCGACCAGGCCGAGTTTCGCCGTCCAGGCACCGACCTCGTAGGCGATCCGGGGCTGGAAGCCGCTGCGGACACAGGCGGCGAGCAGGGTGGACTCGGCCCGGCTGCTGGCGGCGATCCAGGGCTCGTCGGCGAGTTCGACCAGCCGCAGCTGCTCCCGGCCGGCCAGCGGGTGGTCCGGCGGGAGGGCCACCAGTACCGGGTCCTCGGCCAGCGGACGGACGTCGAACAGCTCGGTGTCGTAGGGGTGTCCGGGGTAGGCGGCGACCACCGCGAGGTCGATCGCGCCGTCCCGCAGCCGGTCGAGCAGCTGTGCCGACAGGCCCTCGGCAAGGGAGATGCCGATGCCCGGATGCGCGGTGCGGAAGGCCGCCAGCGCGGCCGGGACGAGGGCGGCGTTGGCGCTGTCGAAGGCGCCGATCCGCAGTCGGCCGAGGCCGAGTCCGGTGAGCGCGGCGAGGTCGCGGCGGGTGCCGTCCAGCCGGTCCAGCAGGGCCTCGGCGTGCGGCAGCAGCGTCCGGCCGTGCTCGGTGAGACTGACCCCACGAGCCAGTCGGTCGAACAGCTGGACACCGAACTCGGCCTCCAGGGTCGCGATCTGACGGGATATCGCGGACTGGGTGAACCCCAGCTGCTCCCCGGCGGCGGTGAACGAGCCCAGTCGGGCGGTGGTGCGGAAGACGTCGAGCCAGGCCATGTCCATTCCGCATGGCTACCATGCGGGACATTCGCTTGTCGCCTGGCTCGACGGTTCCTAGCGTGGAGGCATGGAGAAGATCGCATTTCTGGGCCTCGGCCGGATGGGGCTCCCGATGGCCCGCCGACTCGCTTCGGGCGGCTACCCGTTGACGGTGTGGAACCGGACTCCCGGCCGGGTGCCGGCGTCGACGGAGGGGTCGGTGGAGGGACTGGTGGAGGTCGCGGATCCGGTGGCGGCGGTGCGCGGCGCGGGCGTCGTGGTCACCATGCTGGCCGATCCGGCGGCGCTGGCCGCCGTCGCACGACAGATCGTCGCCGAACTGGCGCCCGGCACCGTGTGGGTGGACATGTCCTCGGTGGGTCCCGCCGCGGTGGCCGAGGTGCGGGACCGACTGCCGGACGGCGTCGGCCTGGTGGACGCGCCGGTGCTGGGCAGCGTCGGCCCGGCCGGGACCGGCGGGCTGACCGTGCTGGTGGGCGGCGGGCCCGAGGACGTGGAGCGGGTCCGGCCCGTGCTGGAGCGGCTCGGCCGGGTGGTCGACTGCGGTGGCCCCGGAGCCGGTGCGGCGCTCAAGCTGGTGGCGATCGGGGCGATCGTCGGGGGCGTGGCGGTGGTCGCCGAGGCGCTGGCGCTGGCCGGAACACTCGGCCTGTCCGAGGAGTTGGCGGGCGGAGTGCTCGCCGCCGGGCCGCTCGGGGGGCTGGTGGCGCGCGCCACGGCCGTCGACGCCGACTTCCCGGTGCGGCTGGCCGCCAAGGACCTCGCACTGGCGGGCGGCGGCCCGGTGTTCGCGGCGGTGCGCGAACGGCTGCTGGCGCACCCGGAGTTGGCCGATCAGGATCTCGCTCGCTGGGTCGACGCGGTGCGGGCCGCGGGCTGAGGCCGGAGTCGGGGCAGCCGGGGTGTCCGTCCGCCTCGGGGGAGGACGGACACCCCGGCCGCCGTCGTCAGCCGGCCCAGCGGGTGACGGTGAAGCCGGAGCCCTCGCGCCGCACCTCGGCGGCTCCCGTGCCGGCGAAATGTGCCGGGACGACCAACTCGCGCCGGTCGGCGGCGCGTTCGAGGACGCTGCGACGGGTGGCTGCGGCCTGGACCGGGTCCTCGCAGAAGCAGCTGTTGCACTCGGGGCGGGTCAGCTGCAGCGGGCTGTGCAGCAGGTCGCCGACGAACACCGCCCGCTCGCCGCGCGAGTCGAGCCGCAGTACGGAGGAGCCGGGGCTGTGGCCGGGCGCGGGCTCCAGGGTGAGGGCCTCGTCGAGCCGGACGCTCTCCGTCCAGAGCACCGCGCGGCCCGAGCGGACCACCGGCTCGATGCTGTCGGCGTAGAGCAGCCGGCGCTCCTCCTGGCGGCTCGCCGGACCGGCGCGCCCGGGCCCGTCGGGGGCGAAGGAGGCGTGGTCGGCGGCCGGCAGGTAGTAGACGGCGTTGGGGAAGGCGGGCACCCATGCGCCGTCCCGCTCGACGGTGTTCCAGCCGACGTGGTCGGCGTGCAGATGGGTGTTGACCACCACGTCGACGTCCTCGGGCCGCACGCCGGCGGCCGCGAGCAGGTCGAGGAAGTCGCTGTCCCGCTCGTGGAAGAGCCGGTTGTGCGGGCGCTGCCGGCGGTGCCCGACCCCGGTGTCGACCAGGACGGTGCGGCCCCCGTGGCGGACCACCCAGCTCTGCAGGGCGCCGAGATGGGTGTCGTCGGCGCGGTTCCAGTGGTCGGGCGCGAGCAGGTCCGCGTTGCGCTCCCAGTCCTCGGGTGTCGCCCCGGGCACGATGTCGGCGGAGGGCATGAACGCCCCCTCCCACTCCCTGACCCTCAGCACCTCGGCCTCGCCGAGCACGATCCGTTCCATGGTCCCTCCCGTGGTGGTACGCGATGTCGTTCCGTCGACGAGTCCGATCCTAGGAGCACGTTACTGAGCGGTTCAATGCGTGAATGGCTCGATCGGATACGAGATCGGCTCACCGTTGTGCCGCTGCGGCTATTCTGCGGTCATGGACGTGGTGAGCGACGCGATCGCGGCGGTACGGATCGGACGGCCCTCCTCCAACCGGCTGCGGGTCGGCGGAGCCTGGTCGGCCCGCATCCCCGCCTACGAGGGCGCCGGCTTCCATGTGGTGCTGGAGGGCGGCTGCTGGCTGCTTCCGGACGGTGGTGGGCCCGTCCGGCTCGGGGCGGGGGACGCCGTGCTGCTGCCGCACGGGACGGGCCATGTGCTCGCCTCCGCGCCGCTGGACCGGGACGCCGCGGCCCTGGCGGTGCCGATCGAGCGGCTGCTCGCGGCGGCCCGGCCGACACCGCCGCCCGCCCCGGCGGGGCCGTTCGACGGCGGCCCTGCCCCGGCGGGCCCGTTCGACGGCGGCCCGGGACGGGAGGGCCCGTTCGACGGTGCCCCCTGGCCGGAGGGTCCGCTCGACGGCGCCCCCGGACCGCTGCCGGTGCTCGGCGCCGCGAGCGGGCCGATCGCCGAACTGCTCTGCGGGAAGTACCGCCTGGAGCACAGCAGGTCCCACCCGCTGATGCTGGAGCTGCCGGACGTGGTGCATCTGCCGAACCGGGTCGGAGCCCACCCCCAACTCCGGGCAGCGGTCGATCTGTTGGGCGGTGAACTGGCCGCCGACGGGGCGGGCGGGGCGCTCGCCGTCCCGAGCCTGATCGATCTGCTGCTGGTGTACATGCTGCGGGCCTGGCTGGCCTCGCCCCGGCCCTCGGCCGGGACCGCGGACGCGGAGGCGCCGCCGGCCTCAGGGGCGGCGCTCGGTGCCGGCGGCCGCTGGCCCGCCGCGCTCGGGGACCCGGTGGTGGCGGGCGCGCTGCGCGCCCTGCACGAGGATCCGGCGCGGGGGTGGAGCGTCGAGGAGCTGGCCGCGAGCGCGGGCGTCTCCCGGGCGACGCTGACCCGCCGGTTCACCGCCCTGGTCGGCCGGGCGCCGATGGCCTACCTGGCCTGGTGGCGGATGACCCGGGCGGCCGCGCTGCTCCAGCAGAGCGCCGATCCGCTGGACGTCATCGCCCGGCGGGTCGGTTATGCGACGCCGTACGCGCTCTCGCACGCCTTCAGTCGGCAGTTCGGGACGACGCCGGGCCGCTACCGGGACCGGATGGCGGCCCATTTCGCTGACGGATGATCAAACTCTTGAACGTTTGAGTTTGACCGCCCTGTCCCTGTCAAGAGTGCCTCGCCGTGGCCTCCGGGTGGCGGTATGTGCAGCGAACGATCGTTTGCCTACCAGGTACGTACCAGGTCACAGCTATTGGTCGTGGGCGATTCGTCCTTTTCTGTCATGTCCTGTCAGGTCTTGACTCGGAGGATCCTCCAAGTTTCAAGCCCTGGTTGGCGTTCATGAAGATAACGAAAGAGCAGGGATTCGCCGGAGCTTGAATTTACTTATTGACGGCACGGGACGGCGCCGGGTTAACTCCTGCCACCTCGCCGCAGAGTTGCGGCCCCTGTCACGGAGGCATCCCCCCATGAACGCAACGATGCGTCGCGTCCTCGTCGGCACCGCCGCGGTCTCGATGGCCCTCTCGCTGGCCGCCTGCGGCAAGGCCGGTGCGGACAAGAAGGACAGCGCGAGCTCCGGGGACTCCAAGTCCATCGGCCTGCTGCTGCCGGAGAACGCATCCTCCACCCGCTACGAGTCCTTCGACCGCCCGTTCATCGAGGCCAAGGTCACCGCCCTCTGCCCGGACTGCAAGGTCCGCTACAGCAACGCCGAGGGCAGCGCGGCCAAGCAGAAGCAGCAGTTCGACACCCTGATCGCCGAGGGCGTGAAGGTGATCGTGCTCGACGCCTTCGACGCCAAGTCCACCCAGGCCTGGGTCAAGGAGGCGGCCGGGAAGGGCGTCAAGGTCGTCGCCTACGACCGCCTCGCCACCGGCCCGGTCTCCGCCTACGTCTCCTTCGACAACGAGAAGGTCGGCGAACTCCAGGGCCAGGGCCTGCTGGACGCCCTCGGCGCCAAGGCCGCCGACGCCAACATCGTGATGATCAACGGCGACGAGGCCGACCCGAACGCCGCGCTCTTCAAGTCCGGTGCCCACAAGGTGCTGGACGGCAAGATCAAGAAGGTGGTGTACGAGCAGTCCGGCGAGTGGAAGCCCACCGTCGCGGGCCAGAAGACCGGCGCCGCCATCACCCAGCTGGGCAAGGACGGCTTCCAGGCCGTCTACTCCGCCAACGACGGCATGGCCGGTGCGATCATCACCCAGCTCAAGGCGGCCGGCGTCAACGTCCCGGTCGGCGGCCAGGACGCCGGACTCGACGCGATCCAGCGGATCGTCGCCGGGGACCAGGCCTACACCATCTACAAGGCGTACAAGCCGCTCGCCGACAGCGCCGCCGAACTCGCCGTCAGCCTGCTCCAGGGCAAGGACGTCAAGGCCGTCGCCCCCACCACCGTGGACAGCGACACCGACAAGGGCATTCCGGCCAAGCTGCTGGACCCCAAGATCGTCACCAAGGCCAACATCACCGCCACCGTCGTCGCCGACGGGCTCTACAAGGCCGCCGACATCTGCACCGCCGACTACGCGGCCGCCTGCGCCGCCGCCGGCCTGAAGTGACCCCCGGTCACTGACCCCAGGGTCACCGACGGCCGGTGGCCGACGCCCGTCCGGCGCCCTCGCGCGGCGCCGGACGGCGGCCCGCCCCGCCGTCGCCCCCGTTCGCTCCCTCCCCTCCCCGCCACGCACACCCCCGCAGGAGATGGTTCACGTGACAGGCGCACCCGTACTGGCGCTGCGCGCGGTCTCCAAGCGCTTCGGCGCTGTCCAGGCCCTCACCGACGTCGACCTCGACGTCCACGCCGGTGAGGTCGTCGCCCTGGTCGGCGACAACGGTGCCGGAAAGTCCACGCTGGTCAAGACGATCGCCGGGGTCCACCCCATCGACGAGGGCACCATCACCTGGGAGGGCCGCCCGGTGCGGATCGGCCGCCCCCAGGACGCCCAGGCCCTCGGCATCGCGACCGTCTACCAGGACCTCGCGCTCTGCGACAACCTCGATGTCGTCGCCAACCTCTTCCTCGGCCGCGAACTGCGCCGCCGCGGCACCCTGGACGAGGTCGCCATGGAGCGGCGCGCCAAGGAACTCCTGGACACTCTGTCGATCCGCATCCCGAGCGTGCGGATCCCGATCGCCGCGCTCTCCGGCGGCCAGCGCCAGGTGGTCGCCATCGCCCGCGCCCTGGTCGGCGACCCCCGGATCGTCATCCTCGACGAACCGACCGCCGCCCTCGGCGTCGAGCAGACCGCGCAGGTCCTGGACCTCGTCGAGCGGCTGCGCCAGCGCGGCCTCGGCGTCATCCTGATCAGCCACAACATGGCGGACGTCCGCGCGGTCGCCGACACCGTCGCCGTGCTGCGGCTCGGCCGCAACAACGGCGCCTTCCCGGTCGCCGGCACCACGCCCGAGGAGATCATCTCCGCCATCACCGGCGCCACCGACAACGCCGTCACCCGGCGCCAGGCACGCATCGCGGAGGAAGCGAAGTGAGCACCAGCCAGACCACCCCCGCCGCCGACACCCCGGCCCCGGCCGCCGACCCCCGGCTGCTGGTCCGCCAGGGCGGCGTCGCCGGCTACGCGGACGAGTTCCGCCGCAAGATCCGCAGCGGCGAACTCGGGGCGCTGCCCGTCGTCCTGGGCCTGATCCTGATCGCGATCATCTTCCAGAGCGTCACCGGCCACTTCCTGCAGGCCGACAACCTGACCAACATCACCAAGTGGATCGCCGGCTACGGCCTGATCTCGGTCGGTGTCGTCTTCGTCCTGCTGCTCGGCGAGATCGACCTCTCGCTCGGCTCGGTGGCCGGCGCCTGCGCCGCCGTCACCTCCGTGCTCGCGGTGCGCCAGGGCCTGAACGAGTGGCTGGCGATTCTCCTCGCCCTGCTCACCGCCGGTGCGATGGGCGCCCTGCACGGCTTCTTCTTCGCCCGGATCGGCGTCCCCGCGTTCGTCGTCACCCTGGCCGGCATGCTCGCCTGGAGCGGCCTCCAGGACTACGTGCTCGGCAAGCTCGGCACCGTCAACAACATCAACGACGGCGTCGTCGCCCACCTGGACAACTACTTCCTCGGTGACGGCGACATCCTCTTCGCCTGGCTGCTCGCCGTCCTCTCCGTCGCCGGGTACGGCGCCGCCCAGGTGCTCACCGCCCGCCGCCGCACCGCCGCCGGGCTGCCCGCCAGGCCGGTCGGCGAGATCGCGCTGCGCACCGGCGCCCTGGCCGTGGTCGCCCTGGTCTCCGCCTGGACGCTCAACCAGGACAGCGGACTGCCGCTGCCGCTGGTGGTGCTGGTCGGCGTGGTCGCGCTCACCGACTTCGTGCTCCGCCGCACCTCCTACGGCCGGCAGATCTTCGCGGTCGGCGGGGGCATCGAGGCGGCCCGCCGGGCCGGCATCAACGTCGCCCGGGTGCGGATCTCGGTCTTCATGATCTCCGCCATGCTGGCCGGGCTCGGCGGCCTGTTCATCGCCTCCCAGCAGGGTTCGGCGGACAAGCTGCTCGGCAGCGGCAATGTGCTGATGAGCGCGATCGCCGCCGCCGTCATCGGCGGGACCAGCCTCTTCGGCGGCCGGGGCAGCACCTGGTCGGCGCTGCTCGGCATGCTGGTGATCCAGTCGATCACCACCGGACTGGACATGGTGCACGCGGCCCAGGCCATCCAGTACATGATCACCGGCGCGGTGCTGCTGGCCGCGGTGGTGCTCGACTCGGTCTCCCGGCGCACCCAGAAGTCCGCCGGCCGGGGCTGAGCCCGGCCGCGCGCCCCGTACGGCCCGGTCCCCACCCCCACGGGGACCGGGCCTCCGGCGTGCCCGGACCCGTCCGCCGATCTGCCCGGGCGCGCCCGGCCGTGCCCCGGTCGTGCCCCGGTCGGGACGTTGGTCCCTGCCGCCCGGCCCGTCCGGCCCCGCACCCTGGACTGCGGGCCCGCCGACCCACGAAGTCCGGCGGCCCCGACGAGCCAGGGATCCCCGTGAGTGAGGACGTACCGCCGCCCATGCCCGCCGAGACGATCGTGCACCGTCTGGTCGACGCCTTCTTCACCCACTGCCAGGAGTGCGGCGAACCGCGTGACAGCAACTGCCACCCCCGCGCCCACTGGCGCCTCTACCTCGACCTCGACGCGGAGACCCTGACCCGGCTCCGCCACTGGGCGCTCGACCCGGACAGCCCCGTCGGCACCGAGACCGAGCGCACCGTGCTGCTGCACTGGCTGGACGCCCAGGACGCCTGAACCGGTCGGCCGTAGACGGTCGACCGCGCCAGGACCGGGTCATCGGCACCTCGACCACCGGTCGAGGTGCCGATCGCCGTTCCCGGGCCAGGCCCTGCGCGGCTTCAGCCGGTGGCTTCGCGGGCGAGGTCCAGGGCCGCGCGCAGGTGGCCGTCCGTCGCGGTGAGCAGGCGGGTGGCGGCCTGGGCGTCCACCCCGGCGAGGACGACCAGGACGGCGGCCTTCGCCTCGCCGCCGGTGGCCGCCAGCGCGCGCCGTGCCGTCTCCTCGTCCGCGCCGGTGATGTCGACCACGATCCGCCGCGCCCGCTCGCGGAGCTTGGCGTTGCCGGCCCGGACGTCGACCATCAGGTTCCCGTACGTCCGGCCGAGCCGGACCATCACCGCCGTCGAGATCAGGTTCAGCACCAGCTTCTGCGCCGTGCCAGCCTTGAGGCGGGTGGACCCGGCCAGGACCTCGGGACCGGTCTCCACCTCGATCCCCAGCTCGGCGGCCGCGACCAGCGGCGACCCGGCCGCCCCCGCCAGCCCCACACCCAGTGCCCCGGCCCGCCGGGCTTCGCGGACCGCCGCCACCGTGTACGGGGTGCGCCCGGAGGCGGAGACGCCGACCACGGTGTCCTCGGCTGTCAGCGCGAGCGCGGTCAGGTCGGCCACCGCCAGCTCCGGGCGGTCCTCCGCCCCCTCGACCGCGCGCACCAGCGCCGCCGGGCCGCCCGCGATCAGCCCGACCACCCGGCCGGGGTCGGTGCCGAAGGTCGGCGGGCACTCGCTCGCGTCCAGCACCCCCAGCCGCCCGGCCGTCCCGGCGCCCACGTAGACCAGCCGCCCGCCCCGTGCCATCCGCGCGGCGACGGCGTCCACCACGACGGCGATCCTCGGCAGCTCCCGGGCCACCGCGTCGGCCACCGTGCGGTCCTCGGCGTTGAGCAGCCGCAACAGCTCGGGTGTGTCCAGCCGGTCGATCCCGGCCCACTCCGGTCGGGCCGTCTCGGTGACCGGCCGGTCGGTGTTGTCCATGTGCTGCGTTTCCCCGCCCGGGCCCGCCGTCAACCGGAGGCGGCGCTGCCGACCGGGCGCGGCAGGCCGGGGGAGTGTCGGGCCCCGGCGTGACGGGCAGGGTGTCACGGGTGGGGCGGCACGGTGTACGACCGCGTGCCCGAGCACGTCCTCGATGCCGCGAGGTCGAAGCCGGGGGCGAGTGGTCGGCGTGTCGGTGACGTCCTCGGCAGGTGCCCTCCTCGGCGCCTGTCCTCGCTCGACAAGGAGAGATCCCGGATGAACCTCGGTGCGGCCACCAGGGTGACGGCGTTCCTCGCCGCTCTGCTGGCGGGGGCGGCCGCCTGCGGGCCGGCCGACAGCGGGAGCGGGGCGGCGGCGAGCCGCTCCGGAACGGCGGCTGCCCCGGTGTCCCCGTCCGGGGCCGGCTCGGCGGCCGGCGCCGGGGACTCGGCGGCCGGGTTCCCGGAGACGCTGAAGCGCAGCGTGCTGGAGCAGGCGGCGCGGGACGGGCGGTCGCCCGCGGGCGGCCGGACCGTCCTGGCCGTGTTCGACTCGGGTGCCCGGCCGTACCTCGTCTGGCAGAGCGAGAACACCGGTGACATCTGCGTCGCCCTGAACGGCGACGGGGGATCCGCCGTGACCCAGTGCTCCAACGCCACGGAACTCGCGACCAGGGCCGTGCCCGGGGTCGGACTGTTCCTGAGCGCCCGTCGGGCCGAGCTCCAGGGGCGGCCGGTGTGGAACGTGCTGCTGCTGTCCGGCGGCGAGGCGGTGGACCGGATCTCCTGCCGGCAGCAGGACGTCGCGGTCCGCAAGGCCTTCACGGCCGAGGTCGGCGGGGTGGAGCGGACCGTCTGGACGGCGACGGTGCCGGACGAGCTCGGGGGCGACTTCCGGGCCTCCGTGCGGCGCGGTGACGGGCCGGCGGTCGAGACGGTGAGGATCGACCCGGGGGACCACGGCGGCCAGTGCTGAGCGGTCCCTCGCGGATTCCCACGGCAGTACGGACGCCGCCCCTCGCTCTCCTCGGGGAGGTCCCGTCGGGGAGGGAGGGGCGGCGTTCCGCTGCCGGGGCACGGGTGGGGCCGTTCTCCGGCCGGGGGGTCAGGCCATCCAGAAGAAGACGGCGGTCATCCGCCGTTCCTCCAGGGTCAGGCCGTGGTAGGAGGTCGCGCTGTGGATCAGGTTGGCGTGGTAGACGAGCAGGCGGTTGTAGCGGTTGGGGACGCGGACGTCCTCGGTGAAGGCGTCGGCCGGGACGCGGCGGGTGCCGAGCGCCTCGACCAGGTTGTTGTGGGGGGCGGTGACCAGGTTGCCGCCGAGCCGGCCGCCGGGGAACTGCTGGCGGTAGAAGCTGGTGCCGGCGTCCTTCGGTGCGCCGGGGCTCAGGTAGAGGACGGCCGCGAAGCGGCACAGTGCCCGGGAGTCGGTGTGCGGACGCGACTCCGACTCGGCGGTGCCCACCACCTGGATGCAGTTGTGGTTCAGGGTGCCGCCGCCCGGGGTGCTGTGCACCCAGAGCCGTGACGCCCCGGTGGCCTTGCGGACGAGCGCCTCCACCCGGGCCAGTTCCTCGGGTTCGAGGCCGGGCATGGTGCGCAGTCCGGGCCAGGCTTCCGGCCGGTAGGGGTAGCCCTCGGTCCAGTCGTTGCGGTCGAGGCAGCGGCGGCGGACGGCGTCCGGGTCCGGCAGGACGTCGTCGAACACCCAGTAGTCGCGGCCGGGTGTCGGCTTGCGGTACGGCAGCACCGGCAGGGTGGTGGTCCGTCCGGGGCCGGGGGGCAGTGGAGGCATGGGCCGACCATAGGAGCGAGGTCCCCCACATTTCTGCCGTGAGCAGGTCAACCTTTCGTCAAGGCAGCCGGAGGTGCTCCCGGCGGGGCCGGTCAGCAGGAGCCGTCGGCGAGTACGTAGTAGTCGGGGCCGGTCCGGCGCAGGGTGTGGACGGTGAAGGTGTTCCACAGCCCCATCGCCTGTCCGGAACCGAGCGCGTACACCAGTCCGCCGGTCAGTGTCGCGCGCCCGGCCGCCACCTGGTGGTAGTTGTCGGTGGTCCAGCACGCCGCCGGTCCGCCCGGTGCGGTGACGGTGACGGTGGTGGAGCGGGCGCCCGCGGTGCCGTCGGCGGCGACCGCGGCCACCGCGTAGCCGTAGGCGGTACCGGCGCTCAGACCGCCGTCGGTCCACGCGGTGCCGGTGGGGTCCGCGACCGGGGTGCCGTCCCGGAAGACCCGGTAGGAGGCGGCCCCGGTGACGGGCTGCCAGCCGAGCGCGACGGTGTCGGCCCCGGTCGCGGTGGCGGTCAGACCGCTCGGCGCGGGCAGCCCGGGGACCGTCGGCCCGCCGCTGTCCAGGCCCCAGAAGAGCGCGGTGTGGTAGCCGGAGCAGATCGCGTCCAGGAAGTAGGCGCCGGTGGCCCCGCAGTTGTCGGCTCCGGGGCCCGGGGCGACGGCCAGCCCGTGCCCCATGCCCGCGATCGAGTACAGCGCGACGGCGGGACGCCCCCCGGCGTCGTCGTAGCGGGTCTCGGTGGTGCCGCCGGGCAGGCTCCGGGTGCCGGAGGGGTTCTGGCCGATGCCCCACACCGCCGTCCACTGGTCGCGCAGTTCGGTGGCGTTCACCGGTCGGACGGTGGTGTCCGCCGTGCCCTGCCAGATCGCCACCCGGGGCCACGGCCCGGGGTGGCCCGGGTCGGCGCGGCGGACCTTCTCCGCCCACTGGGCGGGGGTGAGCCGCTGGTCGTCGTTCTGGCAGGACGAGGCCGCGGACAGGGTGGCGGCGCAGTGCGCGGGCGGACCGGCGTCGACGGCCCCGCCGGCGAACACGTCCGGATAGTCGGCCAGCAGGTCGGCGGCCATCCCGCCCCCGGCGGACAGGCCGGTGACGAACACCCGGCTCCGGTCCGTGCCGAACAGGCCCCCGGCCCTGGTGACCATCTGCAGCACGGAGGCCGCCTCGCCGACGCCCCGGGCGTTCTGCGCGGCGTCGAACCAGCGGAAGCAGGAGAGCGGGTTGTTGGCGGTGCCGGTCTGCGGGAACACCACGGCGAAGCCGTAGCGGTCGGCCAGTTCGGGCCAGCCGGAGTGCCGGTAGTAGTCGTCGGCGGTCTGGGTGCAGCCGTGCAGGGCGACCACCAGGGGCGCGCCGCCGGGCAGCCCGGCCGGGGCGTAGGTGTACATCGCGAGCTTGCCGGGGTTGCTGCCGAACCCGGTGACCTGCTGGAAGGTACCGCTCGCGGCAGCGGGGAAGGGCAAGGTCAAGGGCAAGGGCAAGGGCAAGGGCAAGGGCACGGGTACGGCCGTCGAGGTGGTGGCGGGGAGCAGGAGCGCCGCCACCGTGAGCAGGGCGGCGACGGTGGCGCGGGCCGCGCGGCCCGCACGGCCTGCCGGGCCTGCCCGGTGGACGCGGTGGACGCGGCGGTCGGTCGGTGGAGCGGTCGGGGCGGGGGACACGGCCATGGGGGACTCCGGGTGGGGGAGGAGCACGGGACCTTGCCGTGCAGAGTGCCGGGCTCCCTCCCGGCTCGCCATGTGACGGGCGGCCGTCCCCCGACGCCGGGTCATGGGTGGTGCCGCCATGGCGGCACCACCGGGACCTCGGTGCGGTCAGGCGCCGGGGCTCAACGCCGCGGCGACGAGTCCGCACACGGCGACGAAGCCGCAGATCCCGAAGTTGACCAGCTTGTGGGACAGGAAGACGGCGGCGAACTCGCGGATCGTCGCGCTCGGCCAGTAGTACCGGGCGGTGGGGGAACCGCAGACCTGGCCGTTGACCCCGGTGGTGCGGGCCGTCAGGGCGGCCCGGAAGGCGTGGAAGTTGTTGGTGACGATCACACAGCGGTAGTCGGGCTTCGCCCCCTCCATGATCTCCTTGCTGAAGAGCAGGTTCTCCTCGGTGGTCCGGGAACGGTCCTCGCGCGTCAGGTGCTCGGCGGGGAAGCCGCGTTCGAGCAGGTAGTCCGCCATGGCGTGGGACTCCGGCAGCTTCTCGTCCGGTCCCTGGCCGCCCGAGGTGATCAGCACCGGCGGGTTGCCCCGCGCCGTCTGCGTCTCGTACAGCGCGCGGCCGCGGTGGAGCCGGCTGGCGAGCAGCGGCGGCACCCGGTCGCCGCCGACCAGCCCGGAGCCCAGCACCACCACGAAGTCCACGTCCCCGCGCGGCAGGTGGCGCTGGTAGAGGAAGGCGTAGCCGACGAAGCAGACGAACAGGAAGGCCACATAGCCGACCACCAGGAGCGCTGTGGCGGCGAGGACGGTGAGCCGCGGGGAGTCGGTCACGACGGCCGCCCCGAGCAGACCGATCAGCCCGAGGATGCCGAGGCCGGCGAGCAGCGACAGCAGGTTCGCCGGCCGCCGGCCCTCCTTGCGGATCATCGTCACTCCGTTGGAGAGGAGGAACCAGATCAGGGCCACCGTGCCGACTGTCGGCAGCAGGGCGATGACGGCCACCGTCAGCTCGGCCACCAGGGTCGGCGCCCGGCGCACCTCCGCGATCAGCGCCAGGGCCAGCAGCGAGACCCCGATGCCGAGCAGTACGGCGTTGCTGAACTTGCGTCGGTCGCGCAGGACTCCGATTCCGCAGAGGAGGAAGAAGAAGGCCGCTGGGGCATAGGCGATCATGTCCGTATCGTAGGGTCCCGCCGAGCCGCCCCGACCGGGGCCTCCTGGGCGGCGGAAGACACCCCGGTGACCTCGGGGGCGGCGGCCCCCGGTCCCTTCTCCAGCGAGTGTCGGCTGTCCGTCGGGTCGTCCGTCGGACTGCCCGTCAGGTCGGCCGTCGGGCTGATCGCGGCCGCGGTGCCTCCGATCCGGCGGACGCCCGGTACGAAGGCCGCCCCTCCGCAGGCCAGTGCGACCAGGGCGGCCGTGACGAGCAGCGGCCCGGTGCTCCCCCAGGCGTCGGCGGCCAGCGGCGCGAGCGTGTACCCCAGCGGGGCGGCGGCGAGGGACAGCAGCCAGTCGTAGGAGGTGACCCGGGCCAGCACCTGTGGCGGGAACTCCTGCTGCACCACCGTCTGCCACACCGGGTTGAGGAAACCCAGCCCGGTCATCGCCAGGGCGTACGAGGCGACGGTGACCGGTGCGGGCGCCGTCACCGCCAGGGCGACCAGCGGCAGGGCGTACAGGGCGAGGCCGAGGGTGGCGGCCAGCAGCGGGCGCCGGGGGTGGTACCGGCCGGCGAGCAGCGAGCCGGCCAGCACACCGAAGGCGGCGGCCTGGGTCATCGCGATCCACACGCCCTCCCCGCCCATCCGCCGGGAGGCGATCAGCGGCCCGAGGGTGAGCAGGACGGCGGCGGCGCCGTTCCACACGGCATGGCCGATCAGGCTGGTCCAGTACCAGTCGCGCGAGCGCACCTCGCTCCAGCCCCGGAGCAGGTCGGCGCGCAGCGATCGGCGCTCGGCGGGGGTGTGGCGCACCTTCAGCCGCGTCAGCAGTGCCGCGCTGACCAGGAAGGAGGCGCCGTCCAGCAGGAACGCCCAGCCCGGGCCGGCGGTCAGGACGAGGACGCCGGCCAGGGCCGGGCCGCCGAGCCGGGCGCCGTTGACGGCCGAGGCCAGCAGGGCGTTGGCGCGCATCCGCTGCGGCCCGTCCACGGCGGCGGCGACCAGCGGACTGGCGGTCGGCATGGCGAACGCCGAGGCGATGCCGCCCACCGCCTCGGCGACCGCTATGGGTGCCAGCCCGGGGTGGTCGCCGAGGAGTTCGAGGCCGACGGCGATCTGGGCGACGGCCCGGACCAGGTCGGTGACGAGCGCGACCAGCCGGGGGTCGACCCGGTCCCCGACGACGCCGCCCAGGGGGAGCAGCAGCAGGCGCGGAACCATCGCACAGCCCAGGACCAGGGCCAGCGCGGAGGAGGAGCCGGTCGCCCGGGTGATGGCGATGGCGAGGGCGGCGGGGACGACGGCGTCCCCCAGAGTGGAGATCGTCCGGCCGAGGAAGAGCAGCCGGAAGGCGGGCAGACGCAGCGGGTGCGGGTGGTGGGTCGAGGTCACGGCAGCACTGTATTTCGGTGCCGAAATTTCGTCAACGAAATATTGGCGACCGAAAAACCCCTGGTCCGGGGCCGCCTAGACTCGGGGGCATGACACCCGCGACGCACCGGACGGCGGCCGACCGGCCCCGCGACTGGACCGACGGCCACGTCGACCGCTGGCGGCCGGTGCTGCCGCACCTCGACCCGGACGTCGAGGGCGCCGTCACCCGGATGAGCAAGCTCACCCGGCACCTCGGCCGGGTCCGCGAGCAGGGCGTGGCCGACTTCGGACTGCAGAAGCACGAGTTCGACACCCTGCACGGGCTGGCCGGCCGCGGCGGCCGGGCCACCCCGTCCGAGCTGCGCGGTGACCTCGGCCTGGCGCCCGCCTCGGTGACCGGGCGTCTGGAAGCACTGGAGCGGCGCGGATTCATCGTCCGCACGCCCTCCAGCGACGACCGCCGCCGGGTGGACGTCGAACTGACCGAGGCGGGTCGGCTGGCCTGGGCGCGGGCGCTGGACGTGGTCGGCCGGGAGGAGCACCGCCTGCTCGGTGTGCTCTCCCCGGCCGAGCGGCACCAGCTCGCCGAACTGCTGCGCCGGGTGCTGCTGGTCGCCGAGGGGCCGCCGCCGGAGCCCGGATCGCTCACCGGACCGCAGCCGGGTGCCGACCCCCGTCTCGGCCCGGCGGCCGCGGCCTGGACCGACAGCGGCGCCGAACCCAGGACGGACCCCCCGGCGCCCGACTGGCACGGCTAGAGCCAGAGCCAGAGCCAGAGCCAGGGGCAAGGACAGGGACAGGCGCAGGGCCAAGGGTCAGAGGCAAGGCCGAGGCCCGAGGCCGGGGCCGACGGCGGGGTCAGCTCCAGGGGCCGACCGTGAGCCTGATCCGGGCGTCGGGGCCGAGGATCGGGCGGGTGGTGGCCGGCAGCGGGACGTGGGCGAGCCAGGCCTCGGCCCGCGGGTCCTCGTCCGGCAGTGGCGGGCCGGTCGGGTGGAGGTCCCGGATCGCGCCGTCCACCTCGGAGTTCCAGTGCGCCCAGGCCGCCGGACGCGGGGAGTCGGTGTCCACGTCGACGATCAGGGTGTCCGCGAAGTCGGCGGTCTGCTCCAGGTGGTCGCCGAAGCCGAAGAACCCGTTGTGCTCCTTGAGTCCGAGGATCCGCAGGTCGAGGGCGAACCGCACCGGTTCGCTCGCGCCCGGACGCGCCGGGTCCGCCGCCGCGCGCTCCGCGTCCTCGCGGGGCGGCAGCAGCTTGCTGGAGAGGAAGGTGGTCGCCAACTGGACGGCACCGTCCCTGGCGGCCCGGGCCCGACGGGTGGCCGAGGCGGGGTCGGAGAGCTGGACCGGGCACCAGTGCGGGGCGGTGCGTTCGTGCAGCAGTACCGGCAGTCCGCGGACCTGGAGCCGTACCTCGGCCTGCCAGGTGACGTCCGGGTCGCGGTCGGACAGCGTCACGTCGACCAGGTCGACCCGGGCCCTGAGGTCGCCGAACAGGAAGCGGCGCAGGTTCTGGTACCCCTCCTCGGAGTTGACCAGTCCGTACCGGCCGCTGTGGCTGCGGTGCGTGAACGCCCGGTTGGCACCGGTGACCTGGGCGTTCTCGATCTGCACCAGACCGTCGCTGCGCGGTCCGACGGCCGAGGCCGAGAGGCCGTGGGCGACGTCGTAGTCGTCGGAGTCGGTGCCGATCATGCAGAAGATCCGGTCGAGCGGGAACCCGCCCGCGGCCTCCTGCGGTGTCCCGCTGCCGTCGTCGTCCGACATGTCGACGGCCCGCCAGTCCTCCGGCGGGCCGTCCGGGTCGGGATTCGGCGTCAGGTACTGGTACATCCGGTCGGGTCCGAAGATGTCCGCGCCGTTCAGGGCGAAGGTGTCGCGCAGGGCCTCGGGAACACCGAAGCCGACGGCGAAGGTGATGCCGCCGTGTGGCGTTCCGTAGGTGAACAGTTTCGACACGTAGTCGGTGGCGCGCTTCCCCTCCCGCTGCTCGGGGATGACCTTCTGGAGCAGGCAGCGGCAGATCAGACCGCCCATCGAGTGGGCGACCAGATGGACCCGCGGCGCGCCGGTGCGCTCCTGGAGGTCCTCGATCAGTCGGAGGAGGTCCTCGGCGGCGTGCTCCAGGCTGAAGGTCTCGGGTTCGCCGCCCCAGGTGCCGGAGCAACGGTCGTAGAAGCGGTGGATCCAGATGCTGTCGGGGCGGATGTCCTTGGGATGGTTCGCCAGATAGGCCTCCTGGCCGCCCTCGACGAAGACGCGGTAGCCCTCGTCGGTGAGCAGGCGCACTAACGGGCTTTCGAACTGGTAGAAGACGGGGGAGTCCTGGCGCCCGACGCGGATGTGCGTCGAGCCTTCGTTGAATCCGTAGAACGGATCCGTCACGGCCTTCTCGATCCCGGGGGTGCCACCGGCGTATCCCCGGACATAGACGATCGGGAGTCTGGAGGACGGCGTACTCATGGCCGGCCTGCCCTCTCGGCGGCCGGTACCGGCCGGCACCGGCCGACCCATTGACGTGGGAGCTTCTTCCTCCCAGTGTCGGCCGCCGGGGCGGCCCTGTCACCCCCCGTGTGCGGAACGTTGATGGGTCGTCACTGCCCGTTCCGGCGCTCGGGGATGTCGGACCGGCCGACCGGCGCGAGCGGAAGCAGAACGGGGTGAGCGGCCGCGGGACGGGCGGCCGGTCGGGTCGGCGTCGGCGGGACGGGCGACGGCCGGGTCAGCGCCGGCCGGGTCAGCGCCGGTCGGGCGGCAGCAGCGCGGCGAGCCCGTCGAGGATGCGGTCGAGGCCGAAGTCGAACCGGGCGTCCAGGTCGGGGCCGGTGAGGTCGTCGGCCATCTCGACGAGGTTGGGGAACTCCGCGGCGGGCAGCGCGCGGAAGCGCTCGGCGGCGGCGTCGGCGACCTCGCGCCGCCCGGCGCCGGCGGTCTCGGCGGCCGCCATCGGGGACTGCTCCTGGAGGACGAAGCCCTGGACGTACGCGCCGAGCAGGTAGGAGATCATCGCGCTGTCGGCGGGGGAGAAGCCGGCCTCCCGCAGCCGGTCGAGCTGGTCCTCCATCAGCCGCAGCAGGTGCGGCCCCGGGGCGAGCCGGCCCGCCACCACCTTGGCCGCGTCCCGCCTGTCCAGCAGGTGGGCGCGGTAGCGACGGCAGTAGCCGCGCAGCTGGGTGCGCCAGTCGCCGGTGCGCGGCGGGGCCTCGGCGTCGGCCATCAGCGCGTCGTTGAGCAGGTCGAGCAGCTCCTCCTTGTTGCGGACGTGCCAGTACAGCGAGGCGGCCTTGACCCCGACCTCGGCGGCGACCTTCCGCATCGACAGCCCGGCCAGGCCCTCGCGTTCCAGTACCCGCAGGGCGGCCCGGGCGAGGGTGTCGCGGGTGAGTCCGGGGTGGCCGGGTCCGGCCTGGGCGGTGTCGTCCTCGTCGGCCGGCATGCGGTCCTCGCTGTTCGTCGATCGGGGATCGGGGTGGGCCCGGGGCCCCGGGCCCCGGAATTCCACTTGCAATCTAACACCGTTAGGTGCACGCTGTCCCCCGTCCGCAACAGTCCCTAACGCCGTTAGGGACTCTGGGAGCAATCGAGAGGAACACCCGATGGGGGAGAGCGGGGCGCCGGGCGTCCGGCGTCGCCAGCGGCTCGCACTCGCGACGCTGTGCACCACCATGTTCATGTCCATGCTGGACAACGTCATCGTCAACAACGCCCTGCCGCGCATCGGTGAGGACCTCGACGCCGGCATCACCGGCCTCCAGTGGGTCGCCGAGGGCTACAGCCTGGTCTTCGCCGCGCTGCTGCTCACCGGCGGCGCGCTCGGCGACCGCTACGGCCGCACCGCCGTCTTCCGGCTCGGACTGGCGCTGTTCACACTGGGCTCGGCCGCCGCGGCCCTGGCCGGCACGGTCGGCGCCCTGGTCGCCGCCCGGATGCTCCAGGGCGTCGGCGCGGCGCTGCTCACCCCCGGCAGCCTCGCCATCCTGCGGCACGTGTTCACCGACGAACGGGAACGCACCCGCGCCATCGGCCGGTGGTCAGGCGTCTCCGCGCTCGGCCTCTCGGTCGGCCCGGTCGTCGGCGGCCCGATGGTCGAGGCCTTCGGCTGGGCCAGCGTCTTCTGGATCAACGTCCCGATCGGCATCGCCGCCCTCGTCCTGTCGGCCCGGGTGCTCCCGGTGGTCCCCGGCCGGGCCCGGCGGATCGACCTCGGCGGCCTGGTGCTCTCGGCGCTCGGCCTCGGCGCGGCCGTCCACACCCTGGTCGAGGGTCCGGACCGGGGCTGGACCGACGGCCGGGTGCTCACCACGGCGGCGCTCGCGGTGCTGCTGCTGACCGCGTTCCTGCTACTCGAACTGCGGATCGCCGAGCCGATGCTCGACCTCCGGTTGTTCCGCGACGGAGTGCTCGGCGGCGCGCTGCTGGGCGGATTCGCGGTGAGCTTCGGAATGTTCGGCGCGCTGTTCTTCCTGCCGCTGCTGATGCAGGGCGTGCTGGACTGGTCCCCGACGGCCGCCGGCCTCGCCGGGCTGCCGATGACGGCCATGATCGTCGTCGCGGGCCCGCTCTCGGCGCGGCTGACCGGCCGGCACGGGCCCCGGCTCCCGCTGGTCCTGGGCATCGCCCTGTGCGCGCTCGGCCTCGCCGGCCTGTCCCTGTACGGCGAGAACGCCCACTACGCCGAGTACCTGTGGACGCTGTTCGTGCTCGGCCTGGGCCTGGGGATGACCTTCACCCCGGTCTCGATCGCCGTCCTGCAGCGGGTCGCCCCGGAGCGGATCGGGACCGCCTCGGCGACCGTCAACACCCTGCGCGAACTCGGAGGAGTGCTCGGCATCGCCGTCCTCGGCGCCGTCCTGACCCACCGCCTGGCCGGCTCCCTGTCCGGCCTCGGCCTCCCGCCCGACGCCCTGACCGCCGCCACCGCTCCGGGTGCGGGCACCGCCGCGCTGCCCGGACCGGTCCGGTCGGCCGTCGAGGCCGCCTTCACCGACGGCATCCAGCTCGCCCTGCGCTGCGGCTCCGCCGCCCTGGTCCTGGCCGCCGTCCTGGTCGCCCTGCTGCTGGGCCGGGCCACGCCCCGCCCGGACGGACCGCAGGGTCCGGCCGCCGCCCGGCCCCGCCCGGAGGTCCCGGCCGGCGCCCGCCCGGAATGAGCAGTGCCCGCCCGGAGTGAGCGGCGCGCTGCCCCGAGTGAGCGGCGCGCCGCCGACGGCGCATCGCCGCCCCCGGCCGGCGTCCGCCGCCGTTCACCGATCGACCGACCGGGCGGCTCGGTCCGGGCGATGGGCGATGGGCGGCGGCGGACGCCGGTGGGCCGGGCGGTCAGCGGAAGACGGCGATCGCGTGGACGTCCAGCACCGCCTCGGCGGCGTCCCAGCCGTGGACCGTGCCGAGGCAGTACCCCGCGCGGGTCTGCGCGCCCGCCTCGGAGTCGCTCAGCCCCGGCCGGGTGCAGGTCACCCGCACCCGCCCCGTCCGGGAGAGGTCTCCGGGCGGGGCGTACCGGGCCATGAACACCAGGTCGCCCTCGGTGGCGCCGGGCGCCGGCTCGACGGCCTGGAACTTCCCCCGGAGCAGCACATAGGCCTCCGCCTGGGAGAGCCGGACGCCCGGCGGCCGCGGCCCGGACTCCTCGACCGCGTCGAGGGACCGCGCCAGCGCGCGGTTCTTCCGGACGGTACCGGCCAGCAGATTGGCGTGGATGATGCCGTCCCGGTCGTCGAGCGCCTTGATGATGACGCCGATCACGTCGATCGGGGCGTCGCTCCGCACGTACCTGCTGATGCGCTCCTCCGCCGCCTCCGTGCCGATGCCGACCGTCGTGCCGGGCAGCTCGCCGCCGAAGTGCAGGTTGCGGGTGATCCGTTGTTCGACCTCCTGGGTCAGGGCCGCGGTGTAGCGGCCCATCCGGTAGATGTCCATGACGGCCTTGTCGTCCAGGTGGACGCACGCCTTGGTGGTGACGTCCACACCGGCGGGCGGCCGGTTGCGGCGCAACTCCCGCCCGGCGATGGCGAGGAGCCCGAGCAGGCTGCCGAACGCCACCAGCCAGGAGGTGAGTTCCAGTCCGAGCACGCCCCACGATACTTCGTCGAAGACGGTCACGGCTCTCCTTTCACGGGGTTCGCGAGGGTTCCGGGGTTCGCGAGGGTTCCGGGGGCCGGGACGGCCCGGCGGCCGTCGCCGGGGTGTCGGCCCGGTACTGGGCGAGCAGGCGTTGCACGACCTCCGGCCGGTCGGGGAAGTAGAGGGCGTTGCCGATCGGCCGTTCCAGCCTCGGGTCCCGGGCAACGTTCGGGTCGACCGGGCGGCGCAGCGTGAGCCGCATGATCCTGCTCTGCACCGCGGGAGTCAGCAGCCAGGCGACCACCCGGTCGTAGGCGCCGCGCTTCGCCGGATCGAGCAGCAGCAGCGGGTAGTCGGACAGCACGATGCCGTCCTGCGGGTAGACGAGGTCCAGCGGTTCGCGCAGGCGCCCGTCCCCGCTGAGCGCGAGCAGCTCCGACTCGTAGGCGATCACCGCGTCCGTGCCCTCCTGGTGGTCGAGGTAGCTGTCGACCAGGGCGTGGGCGGACGGGGCGGAGAGGGTCCGGCCGGCGAGGAAGCCCCGGACCCGGTCCTGGGCGACGTCCTCGGGGCGGAGCGCCTCACCGGTTCCGGCGGTGGCGGTCGCCACGGCGACCAGGGCGGCGAGGCCGCTGTGGGCGACGGTCGGGTCGGCCATGGCGTAGCGCAGCTGCCCGTGCTCCGCCGCGCCGGCGATGTCGGCCCAGGACGGCTGCCGTCCGTCGGTGCCGGGCCACAGGCGGTCCGCGGTGCCCCGCTTCATTCCGAGGACCAGCGGCGACATCATGGTGCGGGTGGAGAGCGGGGCACCGCTCCCGCCGGCGGCCTTGAGGTTCAGCCGCAGCCAGCGGTCGGAGGACAGCCAGGCCAGGTCGTGTCCGTCCGCCCGGCCGGAGCCGATGAGGTCGCTCGCGCTCACGGTGCCGCCGAACTCCAGCTCCAGGGTGATCCCGGTGGCGCGGCGCAGCTCGTCCAGCACCGGCCGCAGGTCGGTCAGTTCGGCGCTGGCCAGGACCGACAGGGTGGTGGTGCCGGGGGTGCCCGAACCGCAGGCGGCCAGCGGGGCGGCGGGACACAGGAGCAGGACCAGGGCGAGCAGTGCCCGGCCGAGCGGTCGCGGGAGGGGACGGACGGGCCGCCGGGGGACCGGTCGGGAGGCGCGGGCGGGACCGGCGGGCCGCCGACCCGCGCGACGCCATCGGGGCGGCCGGCTCACGGCGTCGCCCCCGGCGCGGGGGAGCCGGGCTCGGTCGGGCAGTCGCCGACCCTGCGCACCATCCGGTTCAGGACGTCCTGGCTCGGCATCACGGTCTTGGTGTCGTCGGTCCGGGTGTCCGGGGTGGGGATGCCGCGGGCGCCGAGGTACCTCCTGAGCTCCTCGGAGTCCGCGTCGTCGCCGATGGTGCGGTAGCCCAGCGCCACGGCGCGCTCGCGCAGGAGGCGGTCGTGGGTGAGCAGGTCGCCGAGCCGGTCGGCCTCGGGGGCCAGCGAGATGAACTGCGGCTGGGTGATGAACTGGAAGGTCGGGTACAGCAGGACGCGGGAGGTGTCGAGCTCGTGCCGGGTGTCGCGGTAGTGGGCCTGGTAGGCGAGGTACTGGTGCTCGTAGACCACCACCACGGGGGCGATGCCGCGGCCCTCGGGGCTGGCGTAGGGGCCGAACACGTCCACGCCGGGCATGCCCTGCGCCGAGAGCAGGGGCTTGATCCGGGCGGCGAATTCGTCGGCGCCCGCGTCCTCGGGGACCTGGCCCCCGTTCCTGGTGAAGGCGACCTGGGCCAGGAAGGTCTCGGCCGAGTTCGACTGGCAGATGTGGGAGGTCTGGGCGACCACCACGTTCCCGTTGGTGGTGCCGTGGCGCTGGATGTGCAGATCGTTCCACGTCCTGTGCTGCTCCCCCCGGTCCAGGAAGGCGGCGAGGTCGAGGTCGTAGTAGAGCGGTTCCTCGCCGCGGCCGGGGCGGTACTGCGGGACGGCGACCCCGTCGCCCTCCAGGGTCTGGGCGTAGTCCCGGTAGGTGGCGAGCACGAGCGGGCTCACGAAGGGGTTGTACGCCTTGGAGTAGCCGTTGTCCCGCTTCTGGCGGGCGAGGATGTCGTTGGCCGCCGGCCGGCCGGAGGGGAAGAGGAAGGCGAGCCGGGAGTAGTCGCCGTGGACCAGCTCCTGCGATCCCGCGACGGTGACGTGGACCCGTATGCCGTGGCGCAGCAGCAGCCGCTGGACCTCCGGATCGTCGAAGAACTCGCCCTTGGAGCCCGTGCGGCCCTCCAGGACGAGGATCCGGTCGAAGGGCAGCAGCAGGTTTCCGGAGAGCGCCAGCGAGGTGGTGCAGGCGAGGAGGAGCGCCAGCAGCGTGGCGACGGTCGCGACGAACCGCGGGCGCCTGCGCGCGATCGAGCGCTGCCGTTTGATCGCCAGTCTCGGCTCTTCGACTACCAGTCCCTCATGCATGGCTGACACTGTGTCAGGGGCTGCGCCGGGCGGGCGGCCGAAGACCGGAGTTCACCGGATGGTTGCCCCGCGGATCTGCCGGCCGCCGGCGCCGGGCTCAGTCGATCCCCTCCACCGAGGTCTGGGCGGCGTGGGCGAGTTCCTTGCGCGCCGCCCAACGGCGGGCCGGGTCGGCCGCCGGAGCCGGGACGGGCGGGCGGAAGGTCAGTTCGGCCACCAGGCCGCGGACGGCGACCACCCGGGCCAACGAGGTGACCAGGTCGTCCTCGCCGACGAAGGCGGGGGCGCTGGTGGCGCGCCCGTCGGCCAGCCGGTAGCGGATCGAGACCGGCTGGACGGCGGTGCCGGACCGGACGGCGGCCTCGAAGAACGCCGGGCGGAACCGACCGCTCTCCCGCCCGCACCAGGTGGACCCCTCCGGGAACACGATCACCGGGTGGCCGGCCCGCAGCCGGTCGGTCACCGCGGCGACGGCGGTCGGCAGCTCGCGCAGCCGGTCGCGGTCGAGGAACACGGCCCCGCCCCAGGCGACCAGCCGCCCCAGCACCGGCCAGTCCCGGATCTCGGTCTTGGCGACCGACCGGCCCGGCCTGATCGCGGCGATCAGCGGGATGTCCAGCCAGGAGACGTGGTTGGCCACCAGCAGGACCCCGCCCCGGCCGGCCGGGGCCGGGTCGGGAACGATCCGCACCGCGACGCCCAGCGCGCCGAGCAGCCCGCGCGCCCAGAACCGGGTCAGCGCGCCGCGCGGGCCGTGCGGCAGCAGCCGCACCGGCGGGATCAGCGCCAGCCCCGCCACGAGCAGCACCAGGAAGCCCGCGAGCCGCAGCACCCGGCGGGGGAGGGCGACGGTTGGCGCGGGGTCGGTCAGACAGGCCTCCGGGGTGCAGGAGGCCGTCGGCAGCCAGACGCTCACGAGGCCGGCCCCTCGTCCACCGGTCCCGCCTCCGCCGCGTCCGTGGCCGCGTCCGTGCCCGTGTTCGCGCCCGGGGCCGGCGAGGCCGCCGCGCCCACGCCGCCGACACCGGACAGGAAGTGCCGCAGGTAGCGCGGGTCGGTGCGCTCCAGCGACAGCAGCACGTACAGGTCGGTGCAGTCGAAGTCCGGGTCGTACGCCGGCGCGCCGCAGACCCAGGCGCCGAGCCGGAGGTAGCCGCGGAGCAGGGCCGGCAGCGGTGCCCGGTCGGCCCGCGCCACGCCGGTGGCGTCCCAGGGGCGGTGCGGGGCGACCCGGTACTGCTCGGGGGCGAGGTGCTTGGCGGCGACGGTGTCCCAGACCCGGGCGGCCGTGGCGCCGCCGTCCTCCAGGGAGATCGAGCAGCAGCCGCCCACCCAGGTGTTGCCGGTGTCGGCGAGGTAGCGGGCGATGCCGCCCCACATGAGGTTGATGACGGCGCCGTTGCCCCGGTGCTCGGCGGCGATGCAGGAGCGGCCGAGCTCGACCAGCCCGTCCCGCAGCGGCGCGAGGTTGCCGAGGTCGAACTCGCCGTCGGAGTAGAGCCGGCCGGCCCGGCGGGCGGCCTCGGGGCGCAGCAGCCGGTAGGTGCCGACGACGGCGCCGTCCTCGCCCTCGCGGACGAGCAGGTGGTCGCAGAAGTCGTCGAACGGGTCGACGTCCAGCCCCGGGACGGTGCTCCGCAGGGTGGCGCCGAGCTCGTCGGCGAAGACCTGGTGGCGCAGCCGCTGGGCGGCGCGGACGTCGGCCTCGTCGCGGGCCAGCGAGACGGTGTAGACGGCGGAGGCGGAGCCGGAGGCGGCGGCCGGGCGCGCGGCGGGCACCGGGGTGGCCCGGGTGGGGGTGACTGCGGTCGGAGTGTACGTGGGGACGGTGGTCATGGCAGACCCTCCAGGGCAGCACGGACGACGGCGGCCACGGCGTTCCGTGGCAGCGGCCCGGGTCGGACCCGTACAGTCGGATCCGCGAACCGGCACCCGTATGTCTCTCCAAGTCCGCTGGCATCCACGTTGCCGTTCGGCGGAGCGCAGATGTGCACCTGCTGAATGCGACCACCCGACGTGTGCGGGACACCTGTTGGGCACCGCGGCGCCGCCCTATCCTCCGCTGCATGGGGTGGAATCCGGGGGCGGGACTCTGGCGGACCTTTGCCAGCGACATGACAGACGTATTGGTGTGCCAGGCGGCGGCGACGGGCGGACTCACCGTCGTGTACGTGCTGGCGCGGGCGGTGGGGCTGGCGCCCTCGCCGTGGTGGTGCCTGGTGGTGGCGATGGCCGTCGCCCTGCACCTGGTCGGCGAGCGCTGCTGGGAGGACGACCGGCGGCCGAGGGCGGCGCTGGTGGCGCTGGCCGTGGCGCTGGCGGTCGCGATGGCGCCGTACCTGGTGCTGGGCGCGACCATGGGGTGGGCCGAGGCGCAGGCGGCGGACACCTACGCCTCGGGCGCGATGGCGGGCGGGCTGCTGCTCGCCGGGTACGTGGTGCGCGCCGTGCACGCGCTGCGCAGCGGCGCGTACCCGCCGCGCTCCGCCGTCACCCCCACCCCCGCGCCCGGTCCGGGCGGGGGTGGTTAGGAGAGCGGAGACTCTCCGGCGGGCGCGGCGGGGAGGGCGGGGCTCAGTACACCCGCCACCCCTGCGGGTCGACGCCGCCCGGGACGGCCCCGGCGGGCCCGTACGGCTCGCGGGTGAACACGAAGGAGCCGATGTCCAGGTGGCTCACCGAGCCGTCGTCGGCCCGCACCACCCGCAGGGTCTCGCCCGCGTAGTAGTCGTCCAGACCGGTCCAGGTGCCGTCCGCCTCGGCCCGGAAGCGGCCGGCCCGGCCCGCCCGGCCGAGCACCGACAGCTCCAGCGCCCGGTCCGCCGTGAGCCGCAGGCTGTGCGGCGCGGCGCCCCAGTACCAGGGGCCGGTCAGGGCCAGCAGCTGCTCGTCGAACTCGGCCAGCGGGCGCCAGGGCTCGGGGATCCGCGGCTCGTGCTGCGCGGTGAGCGCCAGCAGTTCGGCGGTCACCCTCGCGCTGGGGCTGCTGGTGGCGTTGGAGAGGACGATCGCGGCCAGGCCGTCCGCCTCGCTCACCCACAGCCCGGCCGTGAAGCCCGGCATCGAGCCGGAGTGCCCGTGCAGGATCCGGCCGTCGTGCTGGATCAGCTGGAGGCCGAGGCCGTACGTCTCGTTCCAGTCCTCCGGCTCGGGGCCGACGGCGGGGCGGCGCATCTCGGCCACGGTGTCGGCGGACAGGACCTTCTCGTGGCCGGAGGCCAGGAAGGCGGCCCACTTGGCGAGGTCGGTGACGGTGGACCAGAGCTGGCCCGCCGGGGCCATCAGACCGGTGTCGGTGAGCGGCTCGGGCAGCAGCACGTCGGCCCACGGGTGGACGGCGAAGCCGCCCGCGTGCGGGTCCTCGGGCAGCAGCCCGGTGCGGTCCATGCCGAGCGGCTCCAGGACCTCGCGGCGCAGCACCTCGCCCCAGGGCTCGCCGCGCAGCCGCTCGACCAGTGCGCCGAGCAGCGCGTAGGTGGGGTTGGAGTAGTGGTGGACCCGCCCGGTCGGATGCCGCAGCGGCCGCTCGGCCTCCAGGATGTCGGCGAGTCCGGGGCGCAGCCCGCCGTCGGTCCGCTCCCACCAGGGGCCCGGGGTCTCGGAGGCGAGGCCGGCCGAGTGCGAGAGCAGCTGGGCGACGGTGGCGTCGTCGGCGGGGGTGCCCGGCAGGTGGCGCCCGAGCGGGTCGGCGAGGTCGAGCAGGCCCTCGTCCCGGAGCCGCAGCACGAGCACGGCGACGAAGGTCTTGGTGATCGAGCCGATCCGGTACTGGACGTCGGTGGTCGGCGCGTGACCGTCGATCATGCTGCGGGCGCCGCTCCAGACCAGCCGGCCGTCCCGGAGCACGCCGGCGACCATCGAGGGGGTGCGGCCCTCGGACTGGGCGACGGCCAGGCGGTGCAGCAGCGCGCGGCGGGTGGTGGGGAGCAGTTCGTCGGACAGGTCGGTCATCTGGTCCTCTGCGACGGTTTCGGGTGGTTCGGGGGGTTCGGCCCGCGGTGCCACGGCACCGCCGGTTCAACCTAGTTCGATCACGTTCGGACCTCCAGTCATTTTCGCGGAGACCGTAGGGGCGCGCGGGTGACCCCGGCGGCGTGGCGCCGACCCCCGTCCGGGCCCGAGGACGGACCCTGGGGTCCGTCCGACCGCCGACCACCCTACGGAGCGTCATGTCCTCCCAGTCCGAGCCGACCCTGCCCGAGCCGCGTCGGCCCGAACCGCCCGCCGGTGTCAAGGCGCGCCGGGTGCTCCGCAACCCCCGGATCTGGGTGGTCCCCGGGATCCTGGTCGGACTGCTCAGTCTGCTGATGTCGCTGCTCTACCTCGGCGGCATCCTCGACCCCCGCGCCGACCTGCACCATCTGCCGATCGCGCTGGTGAACACCGACCGGGGCGCCACCGTCGCCGGTCAGCGGCAGAACCTCGGCGAACAGGTCGTCACCGGGATCGCCACCGCCCCCGGCCAGGGCGACGCGGTGTCCTGGCGACAGCTGGACGAGGCGACGGCGAAGGAGCAGTTGGCCTCGGGCAAGGTCTACGGGGCGCTCCAGGTGCCGCCCGAGTTCACCGCCACCGTCGCCGCCCTCGGGGGCGCCAGTGAGCAGCCCGCGCGCCCCACCGTGCTCCAGTACACCAACCCGGGCGTGGGCAGTCTGGGTTCCTCGCTGGCCGCCCAGATCGGTCAGCAGGCCGTCCACCAGGCCTCGCTGGCCCTCGGCGCCCAGCTCGCCGCGCTGCCGCAGGCCCGGGGCGCGGGCGACGCGGCCCGGCTGCTGATCGCCGACCCGATCGCCCTCACCACCACGGTCGGCCACCCGATCGGCAACCGCAGCGGGCTGGGGCTGTCCGCCTTCTACTACACCCTGCTGCTCGTGCTGGCGGGCTTCTTCGGCGCCAACATCATCGGCAACGGCGTGGACGTCGCGCTCGGCTACGCGGACAACGAGGTCGGCCCCTGGCGCGCCCGCCACCCGGTGGTGCCGATCAGCCGCACCAGCACCCTCGCCGTCAAGTGCGCGATGTCGGTGGGCCTGTCGCTGCTGACCTCCTCGCTGATCATGCTGGCGGCGGCGGTGATCCTCGACATGGACGCCGACCACCTGCCGCTGCTGTGGATCTTCTCGGTCTGCGCCAGCAGCGCGGTCGGCCTCGGTGTCCAGGCGATCAACGCGGCCTTCGGCGGCCTCGGCCTGCTGATCAGCATGTTCGTCTTCATCGTGCTGGGCCTGCCGTCCTCCGGCGCGACGATCCCGCTGGACGCCCTGCCGTCGTTCTACCGGTTCCTCTCGCTCTTCGAGCCGATGCGCCAGCTCACCGACGGCGTGCGGGCGATCCTGTTCTTCGACGCGCAGGCGGACGCGGGCCTCACCCGGGCCTGGATCTGGATCGCCATCGGCACCGTCGCGGCGCTGCTCTTCGGCTTCGCGATGACCCGCTACTACGACCGCAAGGGGCTGCACCGCACCGTCCCCGAGCTGGCCTGAGCCCGGGGACGGGACGAGGGGAGAACGGCGGGGGAGCGCTCCGGCCTCAGCCGGCCGGCAGCGGCGGCAGCTCGGGCCGCCACAGCCAGGCGTCGAACAGGCCCTCCAGCGGCGTCCGCGCGTACCGGGCGGCGTGCGCGGTGAAGTCCGCCGTGGTGACCACCCCGTGGCGGTGGAACGCCGCCCAGTCCTTGAGCATCCGGAAGAACGCGGTGTCCCCGAGTGTCAGCCGCAGCGCGTGCACCACCAGACCGCCGCGCTGGTACAGCCGGTCGTCGAACATCAGCTTGCGGCCCGGGTCGGCCAGCCGGAGGTCCTGCGGCAGCCCGGCCAGCAGCCGGTGCGCGTACAGGGCCCGCGCCGCCGCCGTCGGTCCGCCCGAACGCTCCGACCAGAGCCACTCGGCGTACTTGGCCAGCCCCTCGTTCAGCCAGATGTGGCTCCAGTCCCCGATCGACAGACTGTTGCCGAACCACTGGTGCGCCAGCTCGTGGGCGATCAGCCGCTCCCGCTCCCAGCCGCCGCCCAGGTGGTTGGTGCCGAAGGTCGCCACCCCCTGCGCCTCCACCGGCACGTCCAGCTCCTCGTCGGCGACCACCACCGTGTACTCGCCGAACGGGTACGGGCCGAACACCTCGCCGAAGTAGGCCATCATCCTCGGCTGCCGCCCGAAGTCCGCGGCGAACGCCCCGGCCAGCCGCTCCGGCACGTAGCCGGTCTGCGGCACCTCCGGGTGCTCGGCCAGCGGCACCGGCCGGTACGGGCCGATCGAGACCGTCACCAGGTAGGTCGAGGTCGGCGCGGACTGCTCGTACACCCAGGTGGTGCTGGACGAGCGGGTGGTGCGGGTCAGCAGCCGGCCGCCCACCACCACGGTGTACGGGGACGGCGTGGTGACCGCTATCTGGTAGGTCGCCTTGTCCGCCGGCCGGTCGTTGCACGGGAACCAGGACGGTGCCCCGACCGGCTGGCTGGCCACCAGCGCGCCGTCGGTCAGCTCCTCCCAGCCCAGGCCGCCCCAGGGGCTGCGGACCGGCCGGGGGTTGCCGGTGTAGTGCACCTCCACGGTGAAGGCCGCGCCGGCCGACAGGGCCTTGGCCGGCCGCACCCGCAGCTTGCCCGCCCGGTGGGTGTACCGGGCCGGCTTGCCGTCCACCAGCACCCGGCCGATCCGGAAGTCCGCCAGGTCCAGCGCGAACTCGCCCAGCGCGGTCGCCGCGACGGCGCTCAGCCGGGCCGTACCGCCCAGCCGGTTGGGGCCGGGCCGGTAGTCCAGGGCCAGCTCGTACCGGTGGACCCGGTAGCGGGGATCCCCGCTGCCCGGGAAGTACGGGTCCGGCGGGGCGACGGGCTGCGGGGGCTGCGAGGGCTGGGGGGACTGCGCCGGGCGGTGGTTCACCGGGTCGTACGCTCCTGGAACACGGGGTGGACGGGACGGGGGACGGGCGGGGACGGGGGCGGACGGCGGGCGGACGGGAACGGCGGCGGGCGCCGACCGGACGCCCGAGGGGCCGGACGGGGCGAACCCCGGCCGGCCCCCCGGGACGGCGGTCAGGACGTGGCCTGCCACACCTCGATCGGGTTGCCGAGCCACCTGGAGTCGGCGGGCACCGACTCTGCACGCATCACCAGCGAGGCCGGACCGAGCGTGCTGCGCGCGCCCACCGTACTGCCGGGCAGCACGATGCCGCCGGGCCCCAGGGTGGCGCCCTCGCGCAGGACGACAGTATCCATCCGCATGATCCGGTCGTGGAAGAGGTGGGTCTGCACCACGCAGCCCCGGTTGATCGACACCCCGTCGCCGAGCGTGACCAGGTCCGCCTCCGGCAGCCAGTAGCTCTCGCACCACACGCCGTGCCCGACCTTCGCGCCGAGCGCCCGCAGCCACAGGTTCAGCACCGGGGTGCCCGGCACCGCGCCCACCAGCCACGGCACCGCCAGCACCTCGACGAAGGTGTCCGCCAGCTCGTTGCGCCACACGAAACCGCTCCACAGCGGGTGCTCCACCGCCCGGAACCGGCCGACCAGCACCCACTTCGCGGCCACCGCGACCGCGCACGCCACCGTGCCCGACGCCAGCAGCACCGGACCGGACAGCAGCGCCGCCGCGAGCGGCGACCACGCCACGGCCAGCCAGGACAGCGCGGCCAGCGTCAGCGCGCCCAGCGCGCCCGAGACCAGCACCGGCACCAGCCGGCACACCTCGACCAGCCCGCGCGCCCACAGCAGCCGGGTCGGCGGCTCGTAGGTCAGGCTCTGGTCCGCCCGGTCGGCCGAACGGGGCAGCCGCACCGGCGGCATGCCCAGGTACGAGCCGCCCTTCTTCGCCTTCGCCGGCGTCGCCGACAGCACGCCGACCAGACCGCGCTTGGGCACCGAGCGGCCCGGCGCGGTCATCCCCGAGTTGCCGAGGAACGCCCGGTCGCCGACCTTCGCCTCACCGAGCCGCACCCAGCCGCCGCCCAGCTCGTACGGCGCCATCAGGGTGTCGTCGGCCAGGAACGCGCCGTCGCCGACCGTGGTCAGGCTCGGCAGCGCCAGCACCGTGGACACCTCCGCGTGCCGCCCGACCCGCATGCCCAGCGCCCGCAGCCACAGCGGCGTGACCAGGCCCGCGTACAGCGGGAACAGCACCTCCCGGGCCTGGTCCATCAGCTGGGTGACCGTCCAGGCCTGCCAGCCGACCCGCCCGTACAGCGGATGCACCCCGGGCTCCAGCCCGATCGACAGCAGCCGCACCGCGGCCACCAGCTGCGCCGCGTACACCGCGCCGAACGCCAGCACGGCCGGCAGCAGGCCGAGCAGGGCGCCGCCCAGCGCGCCGGCCAGACCGTCCGCCGGGTCGACGAACGGGACCAGCACCGCCAGGCCGGCCACCGCCGGGAGCAGCGGCAGCAGGCTCAGCGCGGTACCGCTCAGGCCGAACAGCGCGGACCAGCGGGCCCGGCGCACCGGGCGCTCCTTCGGCCAGGTGCGCTCGGCCCGGCCCAGCTTGACGGCGGGCGCGCCGCCCCAGCGCTGGCCGGTCGGGACGTGACCGGTGACGCTGGAGCCGGCCACGACCTGCGCCCCCTTGCCGATCCGGGCACCCGGCAGCAGGGTCGACCGGGTGCCGACCACGGCCCCCGGGCCCACCTTGAGCTGGCCGACCTCCAGCCGGTCGCCGTCCACCCAGTAGCCGTTGAGGTCCACCTCGGCCTCGACCGCGCAGCCCCGGCCCAGCTTGAGCATGCCGGTGATCGGCGGCAGCGCGTGCAGGTCGACGTCCTGGCCGACCTTGGCGCCGAGCGCCCGCGCGTAGCGGATCAGCCAGGCGCCGGAGAGCGAGGTCGCGCCGCTCACCTCGGCCAGCCGCTCGGCGGCCCACAGCCGCAGGTGGACGCCGCCGCCGCGGGGGTAGCTGCCGGGCCGCAGGCCGCGCAGCAGCAGCCGGGCGCCGCCGGCCCCGATCGCCAGCCGGCCCGCCGGGCTGAACAGCACCGCCGCGAGCGGCCCCACCGCCCACCAGGAGGCGGTCGGCGCCCAGGCGAAGCCGTCCAGGTGCGAGAGCAGATTGCCGAGCGCCAGCACCGCCGCCGTCCAGCGCAGGCCGACCACGGTGAACAGCGGGACCAGCAGCAGCAGCTGGAGCAGCTTGGCGCGGGTCGGCACCGGGTCGACGGTCCGGGCCTCGCCGGTACCGACCGAGCTGCGCTCCAGGTGCCGGGCGAGCTTGCGCAGCGTCGGGTTCTGGTAGATGTCCAGGACCGCCGCGTTCGGGTAGCGGACGCGCAGCAGGGTGGTCAGCCGGGCGGCGGCCAGGCTGCCGCCGCCGATCGCGAAGAAGTCCTCCCGGGAGCCGCTCACCGGCACCCCGAGGATCTCCGTCCACTGCTCGGCCAGCCAGGCCTCGGTGCCGTACAGTTGCTCGGTCGGTCCGCCGGTCTCCAGGTCGGGCAGCGGCCACGGCAGCGCGTTGCGGTCGACCTTGCCGGAGGTGCGGGTGGGCAGGGTGTCGACCGGGGCCAGCAGCGGGACGAGCGCGGCCGGCAGCTCGGCGCGCAGCCGCTGCACCGCCTGCTCCCGGTCCCAGCCCTCGCCGGTCACCAGGTAGCCGACCAGCAGCTGGTTGCCGCCGCGCGCGGTCCGCACGGCCGCGGCCGCGCCGGCCACGCCCGGCAGGGCCTGGAGCGCCGCGTCGACCTCGCCGAGCTCGATCCGGCGGCCGCCGAGCTTGATCTGCTCGTCGGCGCGGCCCAGGAACAGCAGGCCCTCCGGGTCGGCCTGGACCAGGTCGCCGCTGCGGTAGGCGCGCTCCCAGCCCATCGAGGGCAGCGGCGCGTACTTCTCGGCGTCCTTCTCCGGGTCCAGGTAGCGGGCCAGGCCGACGCCGCCGATCACCAGCTGGCCGGTCCCGCCGGGCGCGACCGGCTCGCCGGCCTCGTCGACCACGACGAGGTCCCAGCCGTCCAGCGGCAGGCCGATCCGCACCGGGCCCTCGCCCGTCAGCAGCGCCCCGCAGGCGACCACGGTGGCCTCGGTGGGGCCGTAGGTGTTCCACACCTCGCGGCCCTCGGTGACCACGCGCTGGACCAGCTCGGGCGGGCAGGCCTCGCCGCCGAAGATCAGCAGCCGGACCTCGTTCAGCGCCTCGGCCGGCCACAGCGCGGCCAGCGTCGGCACGGTGGAGACCACGGTGATCTCCTGCTCGGCCAGCCAGGGGCCGAGGTCGGCGCCGCTGCGCACCTGGGAGCGGGGGACGGGCACCAGGCAGGCGCCGTGCCGCCAGGCCAGCCACATCTCCTCGCAGGAGGCGTCGAAGGCGACCGACAGGCCCGCCATCACCCGGTCGCCGGGGCCGATCGGCTCGTCCTGGAGGAAGAGCGCGGCCTCGGCGTCGACGAAGGCGGCGGCGTTGCGGTGGGTGACGGCGACGCCCTTGGGGCGGCCGGTCGAGCCCGAGGTGAAGATGATCCAGGCGTCGTCGGCGGGGGTGGGGCGGTGCCCGTCGGGGGTCTGGTCGGCGAGCGGCTCGCGGGCCCCGCCGGTGAGGGTGAGCGCGCGTTCGGCGCCGAGCACGGCCGCGACGGCGGCCTCCTCGAAGACCAGCTGGGCGCGCTCGTCCGGGTCCTCGAAGTCCACCGGGACGTAGGCGGCGCCGGCGGCGAGCACGGCGAGCACGGAGACGTAGAGGTCGTTGGTGCCGGAGGGGACCCGGACGCCGACCCGGTCGCCGCGGCCGATGCCGGCGGCGGCGAGGCGGCGGCGCAGCTGCTCGACCTCGGCGGCCAGGGCCCGGTAGCCGAGCACGGTGCGGCCGTCGTCGAGGGCGGGCTCGGCGGGGTGCTGCCGGGCGGTCGCGTCGAGGATGTCGATCAGGGTGCGAGGAGCGGGGGCCGGCCGGCCGGGGTAGTGGGCCTGCTTCTCGGCGGCGGTGTCCCGGTCGGTGGTACCGCCGTCGGCGGGCGCCTCGGCGCCCGGGTCCCGGCTGGGTTCGGCTGTCATCAGTGGCGTGTGCTCCTAGGTCTCGCCCCGTCCCGATGGATCTTCCGGCCCTTGGGGGCGGTGGGAGCACTCGCCTGATCCGGGTGATCCCACTCCGGGGCCGGAGCGGACAACCCAACCGATGGTAGCCCTGTCCGGTGAACCGCACACCGGCCGACACTCCGCCCAACTGGCCTTTCCATGGCCGAATCTGACGGCGCGTCAGGTCACAACTGAGGCTCCTTCGATCGGATGTGACGGACCGTCAAACGTTTTGACGGTCCGTCAGGTCGATTTTCCGACCGTGACCCATGCCACATCCGGATCCGCTCCCCGGGGGCGACGCGGCCGTTCCCCGGGGGCGACGGGGCGGTTTTCCGGAGGTGACGGGCCCGCCGACGGGGGTGCGGCGGGCCCGTCGGTGCCTGCTCCGGGAAGTCGCGGAACCGTACGGACGGGTCAGCGGAACACGTCGAGGTGCTCCCCGAGGAATGCTTCCAGGGTACGGGGAGCGCGCCCGATCAGCCGGGTGGCGGCATCGTCCGGGCTCTCCGGGCGCTCCACGGCGAGCCGCTGGATCTCGACCACATGGGCGGCCAGCCAGTCCGGCATCCCGGCCCGGGCGACCAGGTGGGCGTGCAGTTCGGCGGGCGGCAGGTTCACGGAGCGCACCGGCCGGCCACGCAGCGTGCCCAGCAGCTCGGCCAGCTCCGGGTGGCTGTACGCCCGGCCGCCGGTCAGCGGGATGTCGCCGCCGGCCGTGTCGGGGCGAGTGAGCACCGCGGCGGCGACGTCGCCGATGTCCCGGCAGTCGACGTAGTTGCACCGGACGCCGTCCAGCGCGCCGAATATCGTCCCCGCGATGGAGACCCCGGGGGCGATCAGCAGCAGCTTCTGCATGAACGCGTACGGGCGGAGCACGGTCGTGGTGATGTCGTGGGCCCGCAGTCGCTGCTCGATCAGGTGGTGGCCGCGGGAGACGGCGACCGGGGAGTCGGGCTCGGCGGCCGGCGCGGACACCTTGACGACGTGCTCCACGCCCAGGGCGACGGCCAGGTCCACGGTGCGCAGCTCGTGCTCGACCTGCCGCGGACCGTTCTCCATGGTCAGGAAGAGCTGCGTGGTCCCCTTGAGGGCGGCGCGCATCGAGGCGGGGTCGCCGGCGTCGGCGGCCGCCACCTCGACCAGGCCACGGGTGTGCGGGTCGAGTCCGGCCAGCAGGCGGTCGGGGTCCCGGCTCAGGGCGCGCACCGGGACGTCCAGGGCGGTGAGGCTGCGCAGGGTGGCGCCGCCGGTGGCGCCGGACGCGCCCATGATGGTGATCATGCTGGTACTGCTCCTTCGGTAGGAGTGGTGATGGTGGTGATGGCGGTGGTGCGGGAGCCGGTCAGTGGGCGCGCCGGCGGCGGGGGAGGGAGGCCCGCCAGCGCCAGGTGGTCATGGTCGCCGCGATCGCGGCGGACAGCGGGAGGTCGATGCGCAGCCGGCCCGGCCACGGGCTGTCGGCCAGTGCCGGGATCCGGGGCAGCAGCTCGGCGGCCGCCAGGCCGAGGCCGAGGGCGAGGGCGGCGCAGCCGAGGCCGAAGGCGAGGGCGAGCAGCGGGATCGGCCCGCGGGCGGCCCAGGAGTCGGCGGACCGGCGCCGGTGCCGGAGGCCGACCAGGGTGGCGACCAGGGCCGAGGTGCCGGCGATGGTGGTGAGGGCCGCGATCCTGAGCTCCGACTGGCCGGTGGCGAAGCCGCCGGCCGAGGCCATGACGGCGGGTGCCGCGTAGGCGATCAGGACCTCGCGCCAGAGCACGAAGCGGGGCGGGGCGGCGGTGTCGGGGGTGGGGGCGGTGTTGGTGTCGGTGCCGGTGTCGGGGGTGGCGGGGCGCTGCTTGGTTCTGCCGGGCATGGATCGTCCAAGTGATTAGGAGGCTAATTATAGGTGTTCGGTGGGCCAACAATGGGGTGCTGAAAAGGTCCGTGCTGGCCCGTGTTGGTCCGGTGGTGGCCCGTGGTGGGTCGGTCCGGCGCCCTGCCGGTCGGCCCGGTGGTCGGGCGGCTGTCCGCCGCCCGACCGTTGTCCGTCAGTCGTCAGTCGTCAGTCGTCCGTCAGTGCGGACATGCCCGCGACCAGCCTGCCCAGCAGGTCGAGGAAGACCGCACGCTCCTCGACGGACAGCCCGGCGACCATCGCCTGCATCCGGTCGAAGTGCTCGGGTGCCATGTCGCGCAATCGCTGGGCGCCGCGCGCGGTCAGTATCACCACATTGCCCCGCCCGTCCTCGGCGGACGGGCGCCGGGTGACCAGGCCGTCCCGCTCCAGCCCGTCGACCAGGCCGGTCACGGTCGCGCGGGAGACCCCGAGCGCGGCCGCCAGCTGCGAGGGCGATTTCTCGCCGCCGTGGTCCTCCAGCTCGGCCAGCAGCCGGTAGCGCCCGGTGGACAGGCCGAAGCGGGCGAAGTGGGCCTCGCCGGCCTGGCCGAGCCGGGCTCCGGCGGCCATCAGTCGCGCCGCGACCAGGACCGCCTGCGGATCGGCGGCCAGGCCGTACCGGGAAAGCTGCCGGCGGGCCTGGTCGATCGAGGGTGCGCCGTTTCCGGCCGGGTGCTGCTGAGCCATGAAAGTAATATGGCGCCTAACCTGATCTCTCGTCAAGTGCCTCGCCGAACGGAACTGCGGGAAACTCCTGGACTCGCTCCGGGGTGCGGGGCGGGTCCAGGGGCTTCGTGTCGTCGGGACTGTGGCGGTGCTCGGGTGCCCCCGTGCGGCTGTGTGTGGCTGTGTGTGGCCGTGTGCGGGAATCCGGTCGGGCCGGTGCCGTTGGGCAATTGTCCTGGTGTGGCCAAAATTCGTCTGCATACGGTCACATTAATTTGTGGACAATGGATTTCCCCGACATTCCCTTGCTATTCTTCGCCCGCCCATCTGTCGGAGTCGGGAAAGACGGTCCCAGGAATGCGCAACGAGTTCTCCCGCCGCGGCTTCCTCGGCAGCACCGGAATGGTCGCCGCCGGAGCCGCCGGAGCCTCCGTCGTCTCGCTCGGCCTCGCCGCCGGCCCGGCCTCGGCCCGACCCGTCGAACAGCCCGAGGGCTGGACGGTCCTCCCTCCGGACTCCCGCTACGAGACGCTCAGCCAGGGCTTCAACCAGCGCTGGCGCAGCAGCCCGGCGTACATCCGGCTGGTCGGCAACGAGGCCGACGCGGTGGCGCAGCTGCGCTCGGCGCTGGACCGGGGGCTGCGGCCGACCGTGCGCGGCGGCGGCCACTGCTACGAGGGATTCGTCGACAACGACAAGGGCGTCATTCTCGATCTCAGTACCCTGCGCGGGGTCGGGGCGGGGACCGACAAGTACGGCGGCGCCACCTACTCCGTCGAGGGCGGAGCCACCAACTGGGACGTGTACACCACGCTCTTCCGCGAGTACGGGGTGACCATTCCGGCCGGGTCCTGCTATTCGGTCGGCGCCGGCGGCCACATCTGCGGCGGCGGGTACGGGCTGCTCTCCCGTCGGCACGGGCTGACCGTCGACCACCTGGTCCAGGTCGACGTGGTGACGGTCCGGGGCGGCGCGGTCGAGGTGACCCGGGCGCACCGCGGCGACCCTCCCGGCTCGCCCGAGCACGAGCTGTTCTGGGCCCACACCGGGGGCGGCGGCGGTAACTTCGGCGTGGTGCTGCGCTACCACTTCGCCCACGCGCTGCCGGCGCCGCCGCCCCGGGTCTGGCTCAGCAGCATCGCCTGGAAGTGGGCGGACCTGATCGAGCACCCCGAGGACTTCCGCACCCTGCTGGACAACTTCGGTGCCTTCTTCGCCGAGCACAGCGGTCCCGCGGAGAAGGTGTACCGCGGGTTGTTCTCGATCCTCCACCTCACCCACCACTCCAACGGGAACGTCGTCCTGTTCAGCCAGTGGGACGAGGAGGACCCGGCGCCGCTGGACGCGTTCCTCGCCCGGGTGGAGCGCGGGATGCGCGCCAGGTCGACCGTGCAGACCAACGGCGTCGGCGGGCTCTACCTGCCCTACCCGGACAAGCGCCGCCGACTGCCGTGGTTCCAGGCGACCATGACGCTCAACGGCTCCGGCCCCAACCAGCGCGGCAAGTACAAGTCGGCCTACCACCGCAGGGCGTTCACCCCCACCCAGATCGACGCCTGGTGGACCTGGCTCACCAAGGACGTCGAGGGCCTCGACCTGACCCAGACCCTGGTCCAGATCGACTCCTACGGCTGCCGGGTGAACGCGCGGGGCCCCGCCGAGACCGCCGTCCCGCAGCGGGACTCCGTCATGAAGCTCCAGTACCAGACCTACTGGACCGACCGGGCCGCCGACGCCGCCCACCTGGCCTACCTGAGCGGCCTCTACCGGGACACCTACCGGGCGACCGGCGGCATCCCGGAGATCGACACCGACACCGACGGCGCCTACGTCAACTACCCGGACGTCGACCTCGGCACCACCGCCGACAAGCAGCCGGCCTACCAGCGCCTGTACTACAAGGGGAACTACCGCCGCCTGCAGAAGGCCAAGGACACCTGGGACCGCACGAACGTCTTTCACCACGCCCAGTCGGTGACCCTGCCATCCTGAACACACACGCAGAGCGATGTCGACCATCCGGTAAAAAGACAATATCGGGATGAAAGGGTGTGAGTAAAGAGCTCAAAGTGACGACTTGCTGATCGCAGTGGGCCTGCCGGGCACGCTTGCAGAGGTCGGAACGAGCTCGACGGGCCAGGGTCGGTGTTCCCAGGTGTAGGCAGGTTTGTGAGGGTGTACTCGGACTGATGCTGACTTTTGCTGACCTCGACTGATGGTCAGTCAGGTGAGATTCGCCGTGCGAGGGCGCGCCGGCCTCTGTCGCTGTCGGCCGTACGGGTCTGACTGCACCGGGACCCTGGGGGCGATCGAAACCAGCGCCACTGTCGCTACCCACCTGTTCAACGCTATGCCTGGCATCGATCACCGCGCCTCGGTCCGACCGTGGCCCTGCTTGAGGACGGGCAGGTGGCTGTCGAACTGATCAAAGACGGCCTCCACCTCCACCCCCCTGTGCTCGACCTGGCTCCATCGGCCCGGCCCGCCTCCTCGGCCTCGCCGACCGGATCGGCGTTACGGAGTCGGCAAGCTCGCCAGCCTCGTTGTTGTCGTCTCCACCACTGACGACCTGGTCGCCCCTGCAGCGAGTCAGTCACCGGCACCGAAAGCTTTGGCATGGTCATCGACGAACGCCAGTCTTCTCGGCGGTCCACCCAGGGCGGGCCGAGCGGGCTGGGCCGCTCGGTGACGGTCTCGCGGGGCGCGTGCTCCGGTGGCCGGGTCAGTGGTAGCGGCGTACTGGAATGCGGCTCTCCTGTTCTTCCGCCGGCCGGGGTGTGATGCGGTGCCACTACGATGTTCGCGACGGCCGCTGGGGCCGCCGCGAAACCGTTACGACAGTTGCCGCGGCGGCTGCGGGACGCTCAGTGTCACCAGCGAGGCGACCCGCTTCCGGAGCCCGTCCAGCTCCTTCTGGCTGCGCACCGGAACCTTCACATGCCAACGCTGCTCGACGCCGTCGACCCGCCCGCCGCAGCCGATCGTCGCCATGCCGATCACCTTGTCGTTCTTGTGGAGAAGTGTGACCAGCGAAAGCCCGTAGGTGACGAGTGCCGACCACACAGCAACCTTCGTCACCCAGTCCGGTCGTTCGGACACCGTCGCCGTCTCCGAGTGGATCGTCCAGAACGACCCCGTCAGCGGAAGGTACTGGCTGCTCTCGTCGACCGAAACGGACACCCAGTACTCCTCGGTGCGCGACAGCGGTGACCCGCTCGTGTACTTCGTCACCACCACCAGCACGGGCGTGTTCGGTTCATGAGGGGCGGTGCCCGCGAAGACGTCGAAGGTCTTCTGCCGGGGCTTCGCCGACGGCCCGGCGTCCGCCGCCGACCGGGTGCGGGCGGCGGACGTCGGCGTGAACTCCGGTGCCTCCTCCACCCCGGCCGACCGCAGGGCGGGCCGGAGCGCAGGGATGGCCCGAGCCAGCTGCGCCATGAGATGCGGGCTGATCGAGGACACGATGTCCCGCAGTACCTGGTCCTGGATCGTGCTTCCGGCGGCGGTGATGATCCGGGTGAGACTGGGGACTCGCTTGGGTTTGTGTCCGCCTTGCTTCTGGATTGATGACGATGCGTCAGAGTCGTCTGTCTCGGTCATGGCCGCATGATAGAGGCACGCCCGAGTCGGCAGTCGGTTTATCAACTCAACTGTCCCGTCGATGAGTTCGGATTCATCGACGGGAATCGGGGGCTTGTGGCCTTGACCTTCGTGTGATTGCAACGACTTGCGGAGCTTTCGTTGCGTCGGATTCCTCGCCAGCGGTGCCGGTCGAGGAGGGACCGAAGCGTGTGTGTCGTCGGGCGGCCGTGCACTCTCGGTCCCGGCTGTCAAAGCGCGCCTCGATATCCGTCTGGTTGCCCATACGGTAGGCCATGACCGGGGCACCGACGTTCATCGCCCGAGTCGAAGCGCTGGAGTGGGTCCGGGTCCAGTCCTCGTACCGGTGCGTGCGGCGGAGGCGATGGCTGCTGCCGGTGCGCCGCAACGGGGATCAGGGGCCGTTCGGGTCGAGGAGGAGGCTGCGGCGGCGTCGGTTGGCGAGCACGGCTGCGGTGACTTCCGGTACGGGTGGGCGTTCGCCGACGGGGACGCCGAGTTCGTCGGCGAGGGGCCGGTAGGTGATCGGGGCGGCCGGTGTGCGGGTCAGGTGGGGCGTGGAGGTCAGGATGCGCCAGCGGCCGGGGGTCTGCTTGAAGCGGCTGTTGCGGTAGCGCAGGCGGCAGGCCCGGGCGGGGAAGGTCCGCAGGCAGCCCATGTCCCAGTCCCAGACGGTGACGCTGTGGAGGGTGTCGGCGATCTGCTGGCCGTATGCGCCGGCGTTCTGGACCGGAGCTGCGCCGACGGTGCCGGGTATCCCGGCCAGGCACTCGATGCCGGCCAGTTGTTCGGCGGCGGCCCAGTGGACGAGGTCGGTGAGCGGGTGGCCGGCCTGACGGTGACGGCCACCGTGGTTCCGGTCAGCGGTCGGGCGGTGATGCCGCGGGTGTTCATGACCACGACGGTGCCGGGGTGGCCGGCGTCCGCCGCGATCACGTTGCTGCCGTGCCCCAGGACGAGGGGACCGTTCTGCTCCTGGGTGCTGATCGTGCGGGCGGCGTCGAGCCAGTCCGCGGGGTCGGAGAGGTTGACGACGGTGCCGACGGGTCCGCCGAGCCGGAGGGTGGTCAGCGGTGCGAGCGTGGCCTGGGGCACGGCGGGGCCTTTCAGTCGGCGGTGACGGCCTTGAGTGCGAGGTTGCGGAGCGGGGCGAGGCGGGTGCGGTTGTCCTGGTGGTGGTAGACGGCGTTGGTGCAGATGGCCAGGTAGCGGCCGGTGTCCGGGGCGAGGTAGAGGCTGGTGCCGGTGAAGCCGTGGTGGTAGGCGAACCGGCCGTCGTCGGCGAGGATCCAGGCCAGGCCGCGGTGGAGGCCGGGTTCGATCTCGGCCTTCGGCTCCGTGCTGGTGCGGAGCCAGGCGCTCAGTCCGTGTCCGTCTGCCTGCGCGGTGAGGAGTCGTTGGGCGAAGGTGGCGAGGTCGGCGGGGGTGGTGAAGACGCCGGCGTGGCCGGCGACGCCGCTGAGCAGGGTGGCGTTGTCGTCGTGCGGGATGCCCCACAGACGCGGGGCGCCGGGGAGGCGCCGCTCGGTCGGGGCGACGTCGGCGGAGCGGCCGACGGGTCCGTAGGTGGTGCGGGTCATGCCGAGGGACTGCCAGAGGTCGGCTGCGAGCTCGTCCAGGCGTCGGTCGTGGACGTGGGCGAGCGCGAGGCCGAGGAGGATGAACCCGCGATTGATGTAGCGGTGGCCGGCGCCGGGCTCGGCGATCAGCGGTTCGTTGCAGATCAGCTCGGCCAGGGGTTCGGTGCGGCCCCGGTACTGGTCGAGGCGGGTCTCGGGCCGCAAGCCGGAGGTGTGCGCGAGGATCTGCCCGACCGTGACGTTCGCGCCGGGCGCGTGGCCGGGCATTTCGGGCAGCAAGTCTCGGATCGACGTTTCCGCGGTGATGCCGTCGGTGGTGCCGATCAGCGGCCAGGTGGCCAGCACCTTGGTCAGCGACGCGGCGTCGTAGAGCGTGTCGGGGCCGGGCCGGGTGCTCCCGCATTCGGGCGCGACGATGCCGGAGGCGAGGAACGCGGGTCGGTCGTCGCGTGTGCCGTGGGCGATGACGCCACCGGGCAGGGCACCGTCGTCGACCAGCAGGTCGAGGCACTGCTGCAGCTCGGCGACGGCGTTGGGGCTCAATGGAACGGTGTGGGTCACGGAATCTCCTGGTCGATGGTCAGGTCGGCACCGAGCGAAGCGAGTTTGGGCAGCAGGTCGCCGTAGCCGCGCTGCAGGTGGTACATGCCCCGGATCGTAGAGGTGCCCTCGGCCGCCAGGGCGGCGAGCACGAGCGCGGTCGCGGCCCGGATGTCCTCGCCTGCCACGTCGGCGGCGACGAGCCGGGAGGGGCCCTCGACGGTGATCAGGCGGTTCTCGGCGTTGACGACCGCGCCGAACTTCTGCAGCGCGGCGAGGTGTCGCGCCGGGTGGACGGGGTGGCGCTACGGGTGATCTTGGCAAGTGTGTGGGTGCCAAGGCACCGGTTTGGCTCTCAGCGGTGCCTGCCTGTGGGCCTTGATGGAGTTCGGGGGGCCGTGGAGAGGCGGCTACTCCCAGATGACGGTGATCGGGTGGTTCGGTCGGTCCAGGACGAACCGGCCGGCCGCTCGGTCCGGGACGGCGGGAGTGTCGGGGAGTTCGATGCGCAGTGCTCGGTTGCGGTATCCGGCGTTCCAGGTGCGGATCTCCTCGGTGACGAGGTCGGCGAGCGCGGCGCCGTCGGGGCCGTGGGCGATGGCGCCGGTCTCGTAGGTCTTGCGGCCGTCGGCGGTGGGTTCGGCGGGGCGCAGGGTGAGGTAGGCGAGCGAGCCTGCGTCCACGGTGGCCATGGCGCCCCAGTCGAACATCGGGGTGACGCCGCGTTCGCGGGCGGTGCCGGTGACGTTCATCTGCATGATCGAGTTCGGGAGGGTGAGGGCCAGCCACAGGTCCTGGTACTCGTAGGTGGTGCCGCCGGGAATGGTGACCCCGGTCCAGGTCTCGTGGCGTGCGCCGTCGAGGACACCGAAGAGCTCGGCGGCGTCGACAGCGGCGTGCTGGTCCTTGTGGACCTGGAGGGTGACGTCGCCCTCGGGGGTGAGGTGGACGGTGCGGCGGGCGTCGTCCATGCTGCCGCGCAGTGGCATGAAGACGGCGAGCCGGTCGTCGACCGACACCCAGCGGTCCGCCCGGCGTTCGAAGGCGATGGTGCGGCTGGCGGTGCCGCGCAGCCGAAGCGGCAGGACGATCCGGCCGGTGGGCTTGACCTGCTCCAGCCACGGGGTGGGCATCTCGCTGGTGCTGACGGTGGCGATGATGCGGTCGAACGGGGGCGCGGCCGGGTGGCCGAGGGCGCCGTCGCCGAGGACGGCGTCGACGTTCATGGTGCCGGCGTCGGCGAGGTGTTTGCGGGCGCCGTCGACGAGGTCCTTGTCCACGTCCACCGTCACCACGTGTCCGTCGGGGCCGACGAGGTGGCCCAGGTAGGCGGCGTTGACGCCGGTTCCCGCGCCGGCCTCGAAGATCCGCTCTCGGGGCTGCGGGTCGAGCTGTTCCAGCATGAGGGCGACGATCGCGGGCTGGGAGGCGGCGCTGATCTGGGTGCCGGAGCCGTCGGCCTTGGTGTAGGTGGGGTTGTCCGCGTACGCGGTCTCCAGGGGGAAGCCGGGCAGGAAGTGCTCGCGGGCGACGGTGCGGAAGGCGTCCTCGACGGCGGCGCTGCGGACGGCGCCCTGGTCGAGCAGGCGGTCGGTGAGGTCGGCGCGCAGCTGCTCGGCGGTCGGGACTGCGGAAGCGGCGCCGCTGCTGAGAGTAGTCATGTTTGTGACCCTAGTAGTGGTGCGGATGGTGGACATCGAGGGCGCGGGGCCCTTGTCGGAGTGGAAGACGGCGTCCAACGCCCTTGCAGTCATAGCGGATTGGTGGTCGACCGAGAGGCCGGCGCGGTTGGCGTGGAAGAGGAGATGGTGTGCGAGGACCGCCCGCTGTGCGCGGTAGAAGTGACGGTCGTGGCCTAGGCCATATCCGTGCGGCTCGCTCTGACGGCTACCGACCCGAGCCGGGCGGCGTGCCCAGGGCGGCCCCCGCGACAGCGTCCGGGCCGTGGACCAGGAGGCCGTGTACGGAGCTGAGCGCCCGGGCGCCTGCCCACACTCCGGTGTCGGGAACGGTGAACAGGTGCACCTCGATCCCGGCGTCGGCGAACCGGCCGGGCTCGATGTACCTGCTGCCACCGGTGCCGCACAGATACGTGTCAGCGCCCACCGTCCGGCACAGGTCCACCAGCCGTTGGGTGCGCCCGGTGCGGGCCGCCAGGTCGCTGCTGCGCACCACTCGTCCGGTCCAGCCTAGTTCGTTGAGAAGCAGCAGCGTGGATGCCTCGGTGATCTCGGCGGTGCGGTCGGTCGTGTAGAACTGGTCGAGCAGCGGGCGCAGCCGCTTCGCGAACGCAGGCCAGAACGGTGAGGCCCGGTACTGCTCCCGGAGGATGCCTTCCACCTGGCGGCGGCTGCGCGCCGGGTCGGTGAGGCGGGCGTCCCGGATCAGGGTGGCCCGGCCGTTCGGCAGTCTCGTGGGAAGGGACAGCCACCTGGTGGCCTCGCCGGTCAGGGCACCGAGGCGGGCACGGTGCTGGTAGTCGCGGCGGGCGTGCTGGACGTCGTCCAGCACCACCCACACGTCGGCCGCGAGGATCTTCGCCATCACGGACAGTCGCGGAAGCAGATTCGGTTGGTGGATCGCGCACACGAGCCCCGTGTTCGTGGCGGTCGGGTGATCAGAGGAGGCGGCTGGTGAACCCAGCGTCGATGAGCCGCCGATAGGCATCGAGGACACTCCCGGGTACGTCCTGGGCGACGGCGAAGCCGAGCTTCGGGTACTCGATGACCCGCTGGAGGTCACCCACCAGACTGTCGATCACGAGCCGGTCGTCGCCGATCGATTTCACGTAGTCGTGCAGGTCCATCGGGGTGGAGGTGCACACCGCGTCCACCTCCGGCCACACCTGGCGGCAGGTGGCGTAAGCCCGCCGCTCCATGTAGGGCATCGAGACGAGCAGCACCGAGGACACCCGGACACCGGCCTCGGCCAGGACGGTGCGGCTGAACTCGATGTTCTGCCCGGTGTTGCGGGCGTTCGGCTCCCGCAGGATCGCGGACTCCGGAACACCGAGGGCCACGGCGTGCTCGGCGAAGTGAACGGCCTCACCGCGCGGGAATGCCGCCGGCCGGCTCGGGTTCGGCCCACCGGTGAACACGACCCGCTTCACCAGGCCCCGCAGGTACAGCCCGGCCGTCTCGGCGGCCACCCCGAGGTCGTGGGATCCTAGGCCGATCGCCACGTCGCACCGCCGAAGGTCGTGGCCCATCTGCTGGTAGTCCCACAGCAGCGCGGTGTCCGCCCACTGCTGGTCGGTGATCCCGAGCCGGGAAGTGTTCGTCACGTGCTTCTCCTGGTTACCTGAACCGGACTGCCGCACCTCCGCGTTCGAGACTGCCTCGGATCCGTTCGACGGCGCGCAGCTGGTGGCTCGTACCGTACGTGGCCGCCTGGGACGCGGCCTCGTTCAGCAGGGCCAGCCCCTCGCCGACGCTCGCCGGGTCGGACAGCAGGATGTGGCCGCGCGCGGTACCCAACCGCACCCACTGCACGGGCGAGGACCCGCTTCCGGCCGACTGCGCGACCTCGATCATCCGGGCCGCCTCCCCGAGATCGCCCGCGCCGCGGTGGACCAGAGCCGGCTTCTGGTGCGCGGTGCCCCAGTCCTCCGGCTCGTCCAAGGCGTCGAACCCCACAATCGCCGCACGCATCAGCGGCACGGCCGGCTCGTGCAGCCCCTGCTTGTCCAGCGAGGTGCCGACCCACAGCCCGGCGCGATGCCGATCGCGCAGACTCAGCCGGACGCGCCGGCCAACTTCCCGTACGCCTCGGCCGCACCCGCAAGGTCACCGGACATCTCCCGGACCACTGCCAGCGACAGGTCCAGCTGCGCCACCCGACGGGGAACTCCCAGCTGGTCGAACACCGACCGGGCCGCCGCGTACGACCGCGACGCCGAGAGCGGGTCGAGCAGAACTCCGCGGTCGCGCAGCAGATCGCCCGCGAGCGTCGTCGTCCGCGCGTCAGAGAATGTTCCACCCGGTGTCGACCTGGCCGAGCCGTAGCCCGTCGACTCGGCGCCGGACCTCCTCGAGGGTCGGGCTGCCCGCTCTGGCGCGCTTGGCGTTCGTGGTGATCATCCGCAACTCGCGCAGGTCGCGCAGGACGGCATAGCCGCTCCAGGTGGTCACGTCGAAGCCCTACAGGTCGGCGAATTCCTGGTAGTGGCTGCGGCCGTGGCCGAACCGGCGGCAGTGGATCTCCACCGTGATGAGATCCAGTTCAGGAGGGCCGAAGCAGGCGGTGTCCCAATCGCACAGCACCGCCGCTTCGCCTTGGTGGAGGGCGTTCCGGTGCTGGGGGTCGCCCTGCAGAAGACCGGGCCGCAGGACGAAACGAACGTCGGCCAGGGCCGGTTCGAGGTCGGACAACCGCTGCCTCAGAAACGTCGTGTCCGCAGGTGGCAGAGCCGTGATCGACGCGATCGACCGACGGATCGCCCCGGCCGTGTCGAGCGGCCGGACCGCGAAGGGAGGGGGCGGGAGTTGATGCAGGGTGCGAAGGGGGACGGCGAGATGCGTGGCCGGCACGGGGTGGTCGGGTTGGGGGAGGTGCTGCCAGAAGGTGACGGCGTGCTCGCCGACGAGGACGGGCTGCTCCACCGGCAGCAGCTCGACAGTCGGGAAGTCGCGCCGACTGAGCCACCGCACCAGCTGCACGGTTCGTGCGACGTCCCCCACGGGAGTGCCCGCACGGGCGATCTTGGCCACCGCTCCGGCGGCCCGGAGCAGGAACACCGCGTTGGTGTGGCCGCGCAGTATCTCGGCACCTGCAGGGTCCACCCCGATCCGCCGGCAGGCTTCTTCGAGGACGGTGTGCACCTCGGACTCGGCGAATCCGCCGATGACAACCGGAACAGTCATGCCCATGAGGCTGACGGGCGGGAGCCGTTCCTGTCACCTCCTACCGGTCGGGAGGGCGAGAACTTCGCCTAGATCGCGGACCGCGCGTGTGGCACGTACCCGGGCGGGAAGTATGTCGATCACCTCCTGGGCCCGGACACCCAGAATCCCTGTCCAGTGCGCTTCAGGAACCCCCAGGACGGTGTGACGGGCCAGCACGCACGCCTCGGTCTCGTCATGCTCCTGGGCCAGACACATGGCGTGTTCAAGGGCCAGCAGAGCCGGGTCGATTCGGCTTTGGTCCGGGTACAGAGACAGGGCCTCGCCCTGGGCCTGACGGGCTTCCTGCACCTCAACGAGTGCGGTGTGCGCGCCGGACAGGTAGAGGAGCAGCCGGCGCCCCAGGAACGCCCAGGCATCGTCAGGGGTCGAGGGCGCAGGACCTGGTAGGTGAACAGCAGGGCAGATGGGGTCCCGGGCCGGAGGTCTCGATCGGTCGGGACGTCGTTCTGGTGGTCGACAACTCGGCGACTGAGGGCTGCGACCGAGGGCGGCGGCTGGCAGGATCGCCCCATGAGGATTCTGGTCCTGGGTGGCGGTTGGTTTCTCGGGCCGGCGATCGTGGCCGGCGCGCTGCAGCGGGGCTGGGAGGTGGCCACATTCACCCGCGGACGGACCGGCAGTCCGTTGCCGGGGGCCATCGCGTTGCACGGTGACCGGGAGCGGCCCGAGGACCTCGTTCGGCTGGCCGCGCACGGCCCTTGGGACGCGGTGATCGACACCTCCGCCTCCTCGCTCGGCCCGCGTGACGTGCTGGCGAGTGCCCGGGTCCTGGAGCCGGTCGTCGACCGGTACGTGTACGTGTCCACGGTGGCGGTGTACGAGGGGTGGCCCACAGAGCCGCTGGACGTGGACTCGCCGGTGTGGGAGGCTGCGGCCGACTCGGCGCTGGACCCCGCCCGGTTGTCGCACGGAGGGTCGGGGGTTAACCCCGACTACGGGCGCCGGAAGGCCGGGACCGAACGCGCGGTGACGGAGACCTTCGGGCTCGCCAGGACGAGCCTGCTCCGCCCGGGAGTGCTGCTCGGGCCGGGGGAGTACGTGGGCCGACTGCCCTGGTGGCTGCGCCGTGCCGCGCAGGGCGGCCGTATTCTCGCGCCCGGTGATCCGGGTCGGGGCGTGCAGGCGGTCGACATCCGGGACGTGGCTGACTTCGCGCTCGGTCAGGTGGTGTTGGCCGGGCACCAGGTTCACAACCTGGCCGCGCCGGCCGGTCGGGAGACGATGGGGGGAATGCTCCGAGCGTGCGTGGAAGTGACGGGCGGCTCGGGGGAGTTGGTGTGGGTGGAGGATGAGGTCCTGCTCGGCCACGGCCTGCGCGAGTGGACGGAGCTGCCGCTGTGGTGGAGTCACCCGGGGGTGTCCGTGATCGACTCGTCGTCCGCAGTTGCGGCCGGCTTCGTCAGCCGGCCGCTCGCGGAGACCGTTGCGGACACCTGGTCCTGGCTGTGCCGGGGCAACGTTCCTGTGCCGCACCGGCGGTGGGCCAAGCACGGGATTGATCCCGACAAGGAGCGGGCTGTCCTGGAGAGCGTGCGCTGATTAACCGCCGTGCCCTCCGAGTGCGAGCCGCGATGTCCCGGGGCCGAGGACCTTCGGTGCGGCGACCGCGGTGAAGTCCTCGATCCGTTCCGCCAGGTCCTGGGCGAGCGGTGTGCCGCGGAACGCGGGCGAGGCCAGGTCGGCCCGGACCGCATTGACCCTGACGGTGAGGCCGGCGCCGCGCCACTCCCGGGGGAGGGCGAGCACCGGTCCCAGCGCTTCGGCGGCGCCGTCGAGCTCGTTGCGCATCAGCAGGGCCGCCGCCAGGTCTGCGCGGGCTTGGGGTGCGACGACCAACTGCTTGGTGCTCGTCGCGTGTGTCGCGCCGAGTTCCAGCGAGCGGCGCGCGGAGGCCTCGGCGCCGGGGCCGTCCCGGAGCAGCAGCAGGGTGGCGCTGTTGCTCATCGCCACTCGCTCCGGACTGAAGTCGAACTCGCCGGCCAGGCCGTCGTGAAGGTCGTCCCTGGCGGGCCCGCGTTCGGCGGTGCTCTCCGCGACGGCTCGCTGGGCCTCGTCGGCCTGGCCGCGGTGGGCGTAGGCCCGGGCCGCGATCGCGGCCAGTCGGGCCGTTCCGGTGGCGCCGACTCCGGGGAAGGCCCTGGCCTCCACGATCTTGCGTACGGCCTGAGAGGGGTTGCCGCTCCAGTAGTACAGGACAGCCAGGTACGCGTGCGCATACGCCTGGAGGGGGCCGTGCTCGGCGACCTGGCCGTACAGGGCAGCGGCCCGGGTCAGTTCGAACGCGTGGGGCATGGCACCGAGGTCGAAGGCGCAGGCCGCCAGGAGCGCCGAGGCCTGGCCAGCCACGAGGTACAGACGTCGTCGCTGCGACAGCATCTGGGTGCGGTCGAGCTGCACCATGGCGACCCCGAGCAGTTCCCTGGCCGTCATGAAGACCAGGTGCGGAGGTTTGGTGTCGGTGGACCGGACCAGGTGGGCGAGGTCGTCCTCGAGCTGGTCCAGGGACAGGTCGGGGAGCTGTTGGGCGGCAGCTTCGGCGGCGTGGGCACGGGCATCTCGTGCGGTCATGGCCAGTTCTCTCTCATCGAGCACAGGATCCGCGACCGCCAGTAGCGATCGGACCTGCTCGTCGGTGCAGGGGGTGAGCAACTCGTCGGCGGGCCGGCCGAACATGTTGTTGAGGATGTCCGGAGTGGGGTGGTGCGGCCGTCCCACATTGCCGTTGCGCCAGCGTTGGAAGCTCTTTTCCGTCAGCGTGGCATTCCGATAGGCGGTGTCGCCGGTCTTCTGGACGCCCCAGTAGTGCGGTCGGTCCAATTGGATGAACGATGCGAAGGGTTAGCGGTCGTAGCTGGTCAGCGAGCGCATGACGGGCTGGCCAGTGTGGTGGTTGTGCCGGATCGCGCCGGTAAGGGCGAGGACGCATTGCAGGACATGGACCATGACACCGCCCGGGGCGCGACCCTGGTGGCGTTCGAGGTGGAGCTTGGCCTTGAAGGTCTGGTTGACGGACTCGATGGTCTGCAGCAACGGCTTGAACAACTCGGCGCCGGCGCGCAAGGGCTCGCCCTTGCGCGCCGGACGAGCGCACCCCGGACCGGGCCGCTCGGCGGCGGATCCTGAACCGGGTCGGTCGGCCGGTCGACGCCGGCATTCTCACAGCCGCGGCCACGACCGGTCTCGGCACGATCGACGCGCAGAACCTGAGCGAGGCCCACCGTGTCCTGGAATCCGGCAGGGCGATCGGCAAGATCACCACGACGGGCCTCCGGCCCGTGCAGGAGTTGCTTGTCTTCGAGGAGTGTCGGCGCGCCGCCGGACGCGGATCCGGGTAGGTTCCGCTTCCGGGTCCGCGACCTGCGGATCTTATGTGTCGGCCGCGCTCTGGGCGCGGCTCAGGATCCAGACGCCGTAGGCCTCGTTCGCGGGGTGCAGCTGGTAGGTGCCTGCCCGCAGGTCGACGTGGAGTGCGGCGGCCGCGAGATCCGTCTCGAACTCGGCCGCGGTGTAGGCGTGGGTGTGGGGCGGCCGGTCCTGGAGATGGAAGCCGACCAGGATCCGGCCGTTCTCGGCGAGCACGGCGCGCATCGTGCGCAGGGCTTCGCGTTCGGTGCCCTCGGCCAGGTAGATCATGACGTTGCCGACGCAGACGACCAGGTCGAACGGGCCGTCGTCGGGGCCGAGAGCGAGGATGTCGCGTTCCTCGATCGGCAGTCCGGGGTAGGTGTCCCGGGCCTGTCGGACCAGTGCTCCGTCGGGCTCGATCGCGACCACGTCGTGCCCGCGCCGCAGAAGCGCCGCAGTGACCCGGCCCATGCCGGCGCCGGCATCGAGCACCCGGGCGCCACGCGGCAGGAGCGTGTCGGCGAGTCGGGCTTCACCGTCGATGTCCTCGCCGGCGCGGACGAGATCGGCGAACCGCCTGCCGAAGCTCTCGCTGTTGCCCGCCTCCTGCCAGCGGGTCCGCCGCGTCGCCGTCGGTACGTCATCCCCGTGTGCCGGCGTGCTCCCGTTCATACTTCGCATCCTAGACCGACAACGCCGGTCCCGGGCGTGGCCGCCGGAGCGACGGCCCGCAGGCCCGCGGGCCGAGTCGCGGAGAACGGTCGCAGTCGACGTGCCGCCCGAGCTCGACCGGCGAACCCCTGGAACACCCCGGATCACCGGGGAACGTGCCGCGGTGGCCCTCGTCGGCGACCGGGACGGACCGGACTCGCTCCAGGCCGCCCTCACCTGCCGCGAGCCCGAACCCGCCCACCGCGCAGCCGAACTGTTCCGCGCTCGCACAAGCCCCTGGTGCGGGACTTCACTCACACCGCGACCGGGAGCACTCGGCCGAGCTGTCGGAACGGTGGAAGACCGGCCCCACCGCCGTCTTGCGTCACCTGACCCAGGTCGGCCTGGTTTCAAAGGGGTGCGAGCCCGGTTGCCGTCGCGACCGCCTCCGGATTCTCGACGACGTCCGGTTCGAGTCACCGACCCGGCGGGACGAGGTCCTGGTGCGTCGGGTCCGGGTGTTCGAGGAGGGCGAGGCCGAGCCCGGGGCGGAGAGTGCCGTCGGTGGGCGACTTGCCGAGAGCGCCGGGTTCTTCGATTCTGTGATCACGGAACAGGAAGGGATGCTGGCCGCTGGAGGGCACGGCGCGGTGGGAGGCGTGAGATCCGGATCGGTCGGCCCGGTCGCCCGTGGTCCCGTGCCGGGGGCGGAGTCAGGGGTGTCACGGGCACCCCGGCCGTCGTTCGGATTCGGGCCACCCGGCGAAGCCCTGTCAGGTGCCCATGATCCTCGCGAAGGTCGCCGGATCGGCGTCGAAGCCGTGGACGCCGGGCCGAAACGCCCAGACCCCCGAGCTGTTCCGGACGAACTCCGCAACCCTCGCGGCCGTTGCCCCGTCGACGCCGACGAAGTCCACTGACGCCAACTCGTCGCGCCCGTTCCGGATCCTGGCCACGGGGTTCGCTATGTCTCCGAACGCCAGCCGGCCGGCGTTCTGCTGGATGGCGACGCCCACGACCACCCGGGGGTAGCGGTCTGCCAGGCGGTCGAGTTCCAGGACCAGGCGCTCGTCGACGCCGAGGCCCTTGCCGTCGCGGCTGTCCCTGGTAAGTGTGATCGTGCCGTCGGGAGCGCGGCTGTCGAAGTGGACCAGGTAGGCCGGGGTGCCGGACGGGGCGTCGGTGGCGTACGTCGCGGCGACGAGATCCAGATCGTGACCCGCCGAACCTGCGGGACTCGGATCCCACGACAGGTCTACCTCGATCCGTTCCAGACCCTTGTTGAGACTGCTCACCGGACCCACCCTTCGTCGTCGTACCGACCCGGAATGATGTCATCGCGGACCGACTCGTTGCCGGCCAACGATAGGGCACCAACATGTTATTGACCTGAAATCAGATCCGTCCGCCCGGAAGAAGCTGACCTCCCGGAGGTTGGGGGCGCCAGGTCGAGGTCACCGGCCGCGACGGTTCGGGGCTTTGTCGCGGCGCCCGTTGCGAACGGCAGTACGGGTGTCGGTGTGATCGTTCCATCGGACACCGATCCTCGCGGCGGCCTTGACCTCGATCGCGCCCTGGAGCATCCGCTCGGCCACCCCGCGGACGAGTTCCGGCCCTCCGGCGAACGTGGTGACTCCAACAGGCGCCGTAGGCCGGACCGGGGCAGTGCACCGTGCGTCGTCTCTGCTGAACTGGCCAGCTGCACAGAAGGGTTGCGCAGCGGTTGACCCAAAGGTCATGCCGGGCCAGGCGTATCGGTCGCGGGTGCGCCGGGGGCGCCGGCAGGCCCGGTTCTCACGGGACTTCGGGGAGTCCGTGGACGGGTGGTGCGGCAGGAGGTCGGACTGTTCGGTCGCGGTGAGCCGCCGCGCTCGTGGGCAAGGCAGCCAAGACCGGCTGCCGGCTCGAGATGCGCGTTGCGATCACCCGGATCACCGACACGGCCGTGCGGATCGAGGTCACCGACGGCAGCCGGGGACTCGACCTCGTGCACAACCTCGTCCGCGGCCACTGGGGTGCCACCCGCCTGGTCGACGGCAAGACCCTTCACGCCGACCTCGAGCTCGGGCGCACGCCACGAGCGCACAGCACCGCGATCCGATGGGCACTACCTGACGGCCCTGCTGCTGGCCGGGCACATTGCCGCCCTCGGCCCGCTCGGCATCGCCGCCGGCTGTCAACTGGGCGGCACCCGCCGCCAGACCTGGCCGCCGCCACCTCGCCGGACGCCGAACCGCCCGGCGCCACCTGGCCCCCGTCCCGCCCGGAGCCCCCAGTCTCCCGGCGGAGCGGGCCCGGGGCGCCGGCCGACGATGACACCGGCTGGCGCCCGCCCACCGCACCTCGGCAGCACATCCAACGGCGAGCGCGCGGGTCTCTCCCTTCCAGTGTGCGCCCGCAGGGGCGACCACCGTGCGACCACCCGGCCACGAAAACCCTGATTGGCCTGCGGTTCTTCTTTGACCAGCGGGGAGAACCAACTGCCCGACGGGCTGCGCCGAGTGTGCTGCGGCCCGGACCCGGTCAGACGAGGCGGTCGCGGTTCGCGGCGGCGGCGTCGCGGACGAGCCGGGCGAAGCGGTCGCGGCTGCGCCTCTGGTGTTCCTCGGCCTGTTCGTCGGTCCAGTCCTGGGCGTCGCCGAGGTCTTCGTCCGTGTCGAGGTCGTCGTACTCGGTGTGGAGGAGCCAGCAGCCGTGGATGCCGGTGAGGAGGTCTTCGAGGAGGTCTCGGGCCGGGCGCCTGGGGTCGAAGGGGGGTGAGGCGGAGGCCGGTGTCCTCCGGGTCGTCCTCCTCGTCGTCGGTGTACTCGGTGAGGGCGTCCTCGAGGTTCTCGAGTTGTTCGCGCAGGCCGACGGGGTCGGGGAGGAGACCGTCGGCGACGTGCATGGCGTGACGGACGAGGCCGGTGACGACGTCGTACGGGGTGGCACCGTCCTCGATGAGGCCGAGGACGAGGGTGGGGGTCTCGTGGGGGAGGGCCTCGATGTTGTCGGCTTCCAGGACCACCTGGGCGGGGTCGTCTCCGGAGGCCTTGGCGGTGACCTCGGCCGCGGCGGCCAGCCAGTGGGCCGCGGCGACGGCGGCCGCGGTCGGGTCGACGGTGGAGAAGAGCTCGGCGGTGCCGAACGGGTTCTGTTCCAGCAGTCGGTCGGCGGCGGCGACCTGGACGGGGGAGGCGTCCTCGCGGCTCAGCAGGACAGCCTGCTGGGCGCGGCCGCCGAGGTCGCCGAGTTCGGCGCTCTCCACAGCGGCGAGCTCGGTGGCGGTCTCGGCGAGGACGGCTGCTGTGAGTCCCTGGTCGGCGAGCTCGTGGAGGGCCCGGCCGACGCGGTTCGCGGATTCGATCAAGGGGCTGTAGGAGACGACCATCGAGCCGCCGCTGGGCAGGTTCGGCTCGGCGATCGCGTCGACGGCCTCGCCGAAGTGACCGCGCTCCCGCTCGCGGCGCCAGCCCTCGGTGTTGGGCTCCAGGGAGCCGGCGGCGCTCGCGGGGTGGGTGTAGGTGCGCCACGCGGTGTCGGACAGCTGGGCGAGCGACCGGGCCAGGCTCAGGAGCGCGGAGGTGTCGGCGTCGGCCGGGAGGGCCGCGACGCGGGTGGCGAGGTCGCCCTCGCCGGTACCCCAGGCGGCGATCAGCTCACGTCGGTCGGGGTCGACGCAGTACCGCGTCATGGGCTTTCCTCCGGTTCCACCACGGACTGTGTGCCTCGTGGCACCCGGCCATTCTGGCGTACCGTCAGTTCCCGGTGGTCCGGCTGTCGCGGATCCTTCCCACTGCGCGGGCTGTTGGCCCGCGCAGCCGCCCACTTTGGCGGTGAGTCGGCTGTCGAGACACGGCTGGGCTGCTGCTGGCGCCGGTCGTGGTGTCGCCGCAGGCGCGTTTGGCGGTGCGGCCACGGTGTTCATGAATCCCGTCGTTGAACGTATGTGCGATTTGGTCAATCATCACGTTTGCGGGCCGGGTGGCTGTTGTTGTTGTGCCGAGGCGCGATAGTCGTCACAAAGGCACGACAACTGTCACCAAGATCGAATCGGTGGCGTGATGGTGGCACGTGTGAGCACACTTGCGGCCTACGCCGGCGCCTCGGTCCGCAGTGATCGCCAATCCACCGGGGCCGTCGCTGGCCCCTCCAGGTTTCAGATCGCTCGCCTACTGCGGTCCGGTCGTTGCCGGGGCCCAGCGTCCGGGCCCCGGCCCCGTGGACGTGCGGGGTTCAGGCCTCTAGCGCCCGAAGCGCCTCGGTAGTGGACTTGAAGCCCCGTCAACCTCTGCTGGCCAGCTGATCAGCACCTCCCGCCGCCGGGGGAAGCTCACACGTCCCACAGACCGTCGTTCTGTGCCTCCTGTGTCGGCAAGAGGAGGACAGCGCCACTATCCCTATAGTCTGTGAGTACCTGTCCGGGGTACATCCTGCTCTCAATGGTTCCCGGGGCGTCTTCCTGCCGGGTCACCTTCCACCGCTGCGGCGGGCCGGGGTTGGCCACGCACTCCGCGAGCTCCACCACCTTGTTGCTCACGGCCTTCAGGCACCTGTTGCTATCACTCAGCTGCAGCTGGTACACGTCGGCGGCCGCTCCCGGGGGTGTCCGGAGAATCCACTTGTCGATCCTTTCGTCGTCCTCCGACGTCCTCACGAGGCCGTAGGGGTCGATGGGGTCGCTGGTGAGGTACCTGGGGGCCCCCGACTTCGACACGTGCATGATGTAGGTATCACTTGGCGCGGCGCTGGCCGGGGCGCCGGTGAGAACACCGGCGAGGATTCCTGCGGCTGCGACCGTCACACAGGCTTTCTTCAGGTTGACCATGTTCACCATGTCCTTCAAGATGTCCCGCCAGGATCGGTCACCCGAGCACGGCGCCGGGCCCGCCCAGCTAATACCCCGATGCCCGTTACACCCCCGCATTCGTAGGATCGTGGGCGAGGTCCAGACGGCACCCGTGGGGAACCGGCAATCCGGGTGCCCCGCCTCCCGGCGGCCGGGCGGTGATCATGGTTCATGTTCAGGTGCGTTGCCGGGCGTCGCCTGCCGACGTCGGCCCGAACGCCGGTCAGGTGTTCCCCACGTCGATCGGGTCGGCGAGTTCGCGCGGGTAGGCGTCGATGTCCTCGGCGATCGGCTGCAGCTCCCACTAGCGGCTGCGGCGGCGCTGAGAACGCGTTTCGGCGACCGAGATCAGCAGCGGGCTGCGGGACGGGAGCGCCTGGGTGATGTCCGTCCAGATCAGGACGGCGGCGGTGTCGCGGCGCACGGCGTCGTCGAAGCGCCGGCCGGTGCGCTGCGGCAGGCGCTCGCGCAGACGGTGCCAGTCGGTCTCGGGCACACGTGCGCCATGGAATCAGCCACCTCACGCCAGCCGAAGCTGATCTCCAGCAAACAGCAGGTGACATAACAGCCCAGCAAAGGCTGCAGGTGACAGGTGTCGCGCCGAAGCGGTGACAGGCATCGTGCCTCACCTCACGACTTCACCGAGGCCGCTCAACGCCTTCGGTGACAACTAGCCCGCTTCGGCACAGTTGTGCCGAAGCACGACAGGCGTCACCAAGGCAGGCTTGTTGTCACCAAGCCCAACGGGGGATCGATCGGGGCGTCACCCCGGGCGGGCGGAAGGATCGCCTCCGCGTGCAGCAACAGTGGGATCGACTGCCATGGCGCCAGCGGCTGAGCGGCAGAGGGCACACGGGATTTAGTTGCTCTAGCGTTATACAGCCGCACACTGGTATTTGAATTAACGGATATTTGAAAGGAAGGGCCTACGCGGTCGCCATGGATCCCGCGCTCACCGCCCTCGCCGGCGACTGGGCCGCCCTGTCCCTCTTGCAGGGTTGGGTCGAGGTGCGCGTCGAACATTCGCTTCAGGCCCGGCACGGCCTGAGCATGCGGGAGTAATCGTTGCTGGAGGCGCTCAGCCGCCAGCACGACGGTCTCGGTGGGCGACTGGCCGCATGGTCGGCAGGCCAACCCCGGCGGCCGTGTCTCTCTGCGGAATCCCCGTGCACCCCATTGTTGACGGTGCTTACATCGCGACCTATAGTCATGTGTGCACCGCTTACATGACTAGTGAGGAGCCGGACCATGTCTTCGGCGCAGAAGGACACCACCGTCAAGGTCGACCTGGGCGGCCGCACGGTCACCGTCCCCAAGGGGGGTCTGTACGACCGGTACCGGATGAACCCCGACCTGGATGAGATCGCCCGGGACCCCCGCGTCAGCGGGGTGGACTTCTTCCGGCAGCTGCCCAAGATCAAGGTCGACTCCCCGATCGGCCCCACGCTCACCCCGAACTTCTACTACAGCGTCTCGACCGCCCGGATCACCATGCTGGCGCCCTCCAGCGCGATCCGGACCCGGCTGCCCGGCGAGCTCGCGCCGCTGGAGATCGCCCCGGGCCTCGGGCTGATCTCGGTCATGTTCTTCCGCTACGACGTGTGCGACATCGACTTCTACACCGAGGCCGCCGTCGGCATCGCCGTGAAGCCCGCGCGGCACGGCAAGCTCGGATTCTTCGACCTCGTCGCCGGCCTCAAGAACGAACACCTCGACTCCTACGTACTGTCCCTGCCGGTCAGCACGGAGATCGCCCAGGTCCGCGGCCACGACGGCTACGGCTTCCCCAAGTGGGTCACCAGCCTCGACGTCGACATCGACGAGCGCCGCACCACCGCCCGGGTCACCAACGACGCCGGCGGCCTCGACCTGTCGCTCCAGGCGACCACGCCGAAGCAGACCGCCCACCTGAGCGGCGACCGCGTCAGCTCGCTCACCTCCTACACGACGATCAACGGCGCATGGCACTCCACCCTGAGCCAGACCAACGTGCTGAACGCCGGCACGACGCGCCTGCCGCGTGACGTCCGCCTCCAGCTCGGCGAGGGCCGGATGTCCGACGACCTGCGCTCGCTCAAGCCGATGCGGACCATCCAGTTCGACGTGATGACCGAAGGCCAGCTCGCCCTCCACATGCCGGTCCCCACCTCGGTCCAGCGCCGGAACAAGTAGCAAGGAACCCTCGCCATGGCCATCGCACAAACCGCCAGCCCCACGGCCGCCCGCGCCCAGGGCCTGCCCGCCTCCATCACCCCGGCGCTGATCGAGCGGCTGACCGCACGGGTCTCCGCCGCACCGAACGCCGCGCGCGTCACCACCAGCACCCCGTACTCCGGCCACCCCCTGGGCGACTTCCCCATCTCCACCCCCGACGACGTCGAGGCCGCGTTCGCCCGCGCCCGCGCTGCCCAGGCCACCTGGGCGGCCACGCCGATCGCGGAGCGCAAGAGGATCATGCTGCGCTTCCACGACCTCGTCCTCGCCCGCCAGGAGGAGGCGCTCGACCTCATGCAGGCCGAGAACGGCAAGACCCGCCGCGACGCGTTCCTCGAAGTCGTCGACATCGGGATCGTCTCCCGCTACTACGCGCGCAACGCCGCCAAGTACCTGAGCCCAAAGCGCCGCCGCGGCGCGATCCCGCTGCTCACCCACACCACCGAACTGCGCCACCCCAAGGGCGTCGTCACGGTGATCTCCCCGTGGAACTACCCCCTGAGCATGGCCGCCAGCGACGCCATCGCCGCGCTCATGGCGGGCAACGCCGTCGTCCAGAAACCCGACACCCAGACCGCGCTCACCGCCCTGTGGTCGCTCGACCTGATGTACGAGGCGGGACTGCCGGCCGACGTGTGGCAGATCGTGGTCGGCCGGGGCAGTGCCATCGGCGGCGCCCTGATGGCAGGCGCCGACTACATGATGTTCACCGGTTCCACCGCCAGCGGACGCCAGATCGCGAGCGACGCGGGTCGGCGCCTGATCGGGGCCTCCCTCGAACTCGGCGGCAAGAACCCGATGATCGTCCTGGACGACGCCGACATCGACAAGGCCGCCGCCGGCGCGGTCAACGCCTGCTTCCCCTCCGCCGGCCAGCTGTGCGTCTCCGTCGAGCGCCTCTACGTCGCCGAGTCCGTCCGCGAGAAGTTCGTCGCCGCGTTCGTCGAGCGCACGAAGAGGCTCAGGATCGGCGCCGCGTACGACTACAGCGTCGACGTCGGCTCCCTCACCACGCCGTCCCAGCTGGGGACCGTCACCGAACACGTCGACGACGCCGTGGCCAAGGGCGCCACCGTCCTGGCCGGCGGCAGGGCCCGCCCGGACCTCGGCCCCCTGTTCTACGAGCCGACCATCCTCACCGACGTCACCCCCGCGATGACGGTGTACGACCACGAGACCTTCGGCCCGGTCGTCTCCATCTACTCCTTCCGCCACGTCGAGGAGGCGATCGCACGGGCCAACGCCACGCCGTACGGCCTCAACGCCAGCGTCTGGTCCCGCAACGGGGCGCGCGGCCGAGCCGTCGCCGCCCGCGTGCACGCCGGCACCGTCAACGTCAACGAGGCCTTCGCCGCCGCGTGGGGAAGCATCGACGCGCCGATGGGCGGCATGGGCGACTCCGGACTCGGCCGCCGCCACGGCGCCGAGGGCATCCTCAAGTACACCGAGGCCCAGACCGTCGCCCACCAGCGCATCCAGGGCTTCTACCCGCCACAGCGCGTCAGCCCCGACACCTGGGCCGCCCTGCTGACCGGCACGCTCAGGGCCATGAAGGCGTTCGGCGTCCGCTGAACAGTGTGGGGCCGCTCAGTCGCCGTGGAGCGCCGTCCTGAGGGCATCGATGGCAAGTTTGCGGGCGACGTTGGCGGCGCGGGTGTCGCGCAGGCTGTCCAGGAGCAGGAAGTCGTGGACCATGCCGGCCACGCGGACGGACGTGACGTCGACGCCGGCCTCGCGAAGCTTGTTGGCGTACTGCTCGCCCTCGTCGCGCAGGACATCGGCCTCATCGGTGATGACCAGGGTGGTGGGCAGCCCCCGCAGCAGCTCCAGTGGGGCCTGGAGTGGCGAGGCGTGCGGCTCGGCACGCTGGGCCGGGTCGGTGGTGTAGGCGTCCCAGAACCACTTCATCCCGTCGCGGGTGAGGTAGTAGCCCTCGGCGAACTGCAAGTAGGACGGGGTGTCGAAGTCGGCGTTGGTCACCGGGTAGAGCAGGACCTGGGCCTTGAGGCCGATGCCGCCGCGCTCCTTGTTCATCAGCGCGAAGACCGCGGACATGCAGCCGCCGACCGACTCCCCGGTGACCGCGATGCGCGAGGTGTCCAGGCCGTGTTCCGCACCGTGCTGGAGCACCCACTGGCCTACGGCGTAGTTCTGCTCCACCTGGGTGGGGTACCTGGCCTCCGGCGCGCGGTCGTAGACGGGGAAGACGCCCGCCGCGCCCGCGCCGACGGCGAGCTCCCGGAAGAGGCGGTCGTGGGTCTTGTCGTCGCCGAAGACCCAGCCCGCGCCGTGGATGTAGAACACCACGGGCAGCGGTCCGGTGACGCCCTTGGGGCGGATGATGCGGGTTCGCACGGTGCCCCACTCACCGGTGTCCACCTCGACCCACTCCTCGTCGACCTCGGGACGGGGCACGCCCGGGTCGGACTGCAGGCCGAGGAGGATCTCTCGGCCCTTCTCCGGCGGGACCTCGTAGAGCCGCGGGTGCGGATCGGTCGCGTCGCACAACTCCTTCGCGGCGGGCTCCAGGTACGGCGTGATCGGCGCAGGAAGCTCAGTCATCTTCTCTCCATGTCGCGGGCACACGTGTGCCGTGCTCGTGCGGCCTCACCGGCCGCGCCTGACGAACCCCCGGCCGAACCTCCCCTCCTCCTATCGTCGGATCCCGCGCGCGAGGCGCAACCGGTAACCCTGGCCGCGGACCGCGGCTCTCACCGGGCGGGCGCCCACGGCGGCGCCGAAGATCGAGACAAACGGAACACGACGGCAGCCGTTCGGACGGACGGCCCCGTCATCACCCGGAAAGGCGAGAACATGACCCGTGCCCTCTTCGTCGTCACGGCGGCCGACCACTGGACGCTGAAGGACGGCACCAGGCACCCCACGGGCTACTGGGGCGAGGAACTGGCGATGCCGCACAAGATCTTCACCGAGGCCGGATGGGAGATCACCATCGCGACCCCCGGCGGGAAGCGACCCACCCTGGACAGGATCAGCATGGGCCGCACCGCCGGCCTTCCGGGCACCCTCCGCGAAGTCGCCGACTACCTCGCCACGATCCAGGACGCACTGGACGCCCCGGCCTCCCTCAGCGACGTGGATCCCGACGACTTCGACCTCGTCTTCTACCCCGGGGGACACGGCCCCATGGAAGATCTCTCCCACGACGAGGTCTCGGGAGCGCTCCTCACCAGGCAACTCGCCTCCGGCAGGCCGCTGGGTCTGCTGTGCCACGGCCCTGCCGCGCTGCTCGCGGCCAGGACCAACGACGGTTCCTGGCCCTTCGCCGGATACCGGATCACCGCGCTGTCCAACGTCGAGGAGAAGCTGAACAGCTTCGGACGCAAGGCGTCCTGGTTCCTGGAGGACCGGCTGCGCGAGAGCGGGGCGCACTACGCCAAGGGAAAACTGCCGCTCCTGCCCCACATCGAGGTCGACCGCACTCTCTACACCGGCCAGAACCCCGGCTCGGCCAAGCAGCTCGCCCACCGCATGGTGGCCGACCTGGCCCACTGACACGGGCGCGAGCCCGGTTCTTCAGGCCGGGATCGCGAACGGTCCGAACAAGCGGAGCAGGGTGGCGGACCGCGGTCCGCCACCCTGCTCCGGCTTCGGATCCGTGCTTCAGCTCTTCGGCGCTCTGGACGCGGCGAGCTGGCCGGGCATCTCCTCCATGGACTTCTGGGCGGGCCGGTAGCGCACGCCCGGCGCACGACGGCTCCTGGCCCTGTCGCTGCGGAGGTCGAAGCCGATGTTGCGGCGCACGTACTCGCGCGGGAGTCCGATCACCGGCGCGAGGGCGACCGCGAGGGGCTCGGGAACGGCTCGGCGCGGCAGCCCCGGCTCGGCCCCGTGAGCGGGAAGCAGCCTGCGGCCGGGGTCCACGATGTCGGTGGTCTCCGCCACGACGAGGTGGCGGCCCTCCGCCTCGGGCAGGGAGGCCGCCGTAAGGTGCGCGTACGCGGCCTCGCGGACGTCCACGACGGCCCGGGCGATGCGGGGTGCGCCGAAGCGGGCCCCGCCACTGGCCGTCTGCCCGGCGGTGGCGAAGCTCTCGCTGGTGGGGTCGGGGGTGAGCGAGGGGCCGGTGTCGGTGGAGTTCCTTCGCTCAGTCGTTGACGAGGATGATCTTGCCGGTGTGTCCGCCCGCCTCCATGAGGCGGTGCGCCTCGGCGGCGTCGGCGAGCGGGAGGGCGCGGTCGACGACGAGCTTGACGGTCCCGTCCTCGATCATCGGCCAGACCTGTTCGCGCACCTCGGCGATGATCGCGGCCTTGTCGGCGGCGGGGCGGGTGCGCAGGGTGGTGCCGTGGACGGAGGCGCGCTTGAAGACCAGCTCGGCGAGGTTGAGCGGGGCCTCCAGGCCGTCCTGCAGGCCGATGACGACCAGGCGCCCGTCCGCTGCGAGGGAGCTGATGTTGCGCTGGAGGTACTGGCCGCCGATGACGTCGAGGATGACGTCGTAGGGTGCGTGCTCGGCGAAGTCCTCGGTGCGGTAGTCGACGGTGACGTCGGCGCCCAGCTCCCGGGCGCGGGCGGCCTTCTCCGGGCCGCCGACGGTGGTGACGACGCGGGCTCCGAGGGCCTTGGCGATCTGGATGGCGGCGGTGCCGATGCCGCCGGCGCCGCCGTGGACGAGGAGGCTCTCGCCGTGATCCAGGCGAGCGGTCATGACGAGGTTGGACCACACCGTGGCGACGGCCTCGGGCAGGGCCGCCGCCTCGACGAGGCTGAGGCCCTTGGGGACGGGCAGGAGCTGGCCCGCGGGAACGGCGACCTTCTGGGCGTAGCCGCCGCCGGTGAGCAGGGCGCAGACCTCGTCGCCGATCTTCCAGCCGGTGACGCCTTCGCCGATGGCGCTGATGCGCCCCGACGCCTCCAGCCCGGGGTAGGGGGACGTGCCGGGGGCGAGGGGGTACAGGCCCCAGCGCTGCATGATGTCGGCCCGGTTGAGGGCGGTGGCGGCCACGTCGATGACGACTTCGCCCGCCGCGGGGGTCGGGTCCTCGACCTCGGTCCACTCCAGGACCTCAGGGCCGCCGAATTCCTTGATCGTTATTGCCTTCATGGTGCAAGTCCGTTCGCATGAGCCAAGAAATGTTTGCACTGCACACATTAGGATGCCAAGTGTGCAGTGTCAACATCTACCCGTCGGACTCGGCCGCCGCTAGGCGTCGACCTGCTCGGCCGTCGCGGCCTTCGGCTGGGGCTGGGGCTGCCCAGGAGTCGCGGTGAGCAGTGCCTGGACGGCGGCTCGGACCTGGGCCGACACCGCCCCGGGGGTGGAGGTGTCCAGCTTCCCGTCCAGGTGCAGGAAGGCCAGGCCGTGGACGACGGCCCACACGGCGGTGGACAGGGCCTCGGGGTCGGAGCCGGCGAAGACGCCGTGGACGATGCCGCGGACGTACTCCCAGATGGCGGCGGTCGCCGCGACCCGCTCCTCGCTCGTCGGATCACAGGGCTCGGCGAACATCACCCGGAACAACGCCGGACGCTCCAGGGCGAACCGGACATAGGCGACCGCGACCTCGGCGAGGTCCTCGGGCGTGCGCGGTGACGGGTGCGCCGCCGCCAGGTGGTCGGCGAGCTCGGCGTAGCCCTCGGCCGCGACCGCCGAGACGAGCGCGTCGCGGTCTGCGTAGTGGCGGTAGGGGGCGGTTGCCGACACCCCCGCCCGTCGAGCCACGGCCCGCAGGGACAGCCCGGCACTCCCGTCCTCCTCCAGGAGTTCCCGGGCGGCGCGCAGGCATGCGGCGCGCAGATCGCCGTGGTGGTACGAGGCACTCACTTGTGTCATGGGTCACTCTCTCCAATGTTTGCACCGCCTACATTATTGGCTTAATGTAAGCGATGTACACATCCTAGTCGATGGAAGAGGAAGAATCAGATGGCCAGCGAACTGTTCACGCCGCTGCCCCTGGGCTCCGGGGCGGTGCTGCCCAACCGGATCGCGAAGGCGGCCATGGAGGAGAACATGGCCGGCACCGGCCAGCTCCCGGACCAGCAGCTGATCGGCCTGTACCGGCGCTGGGCCGCCGGCGGCACCGGGCTGCTGATCACCGGCAACGTCATGGTCCACGCCGAGGCCCTGACCGGCCCCGCAGGTGTCGTCCTGGACGAGGCCGCGCCCCTGGAGCCCTTCGCCGAGTGGGCGAAGGCCGGCAAGTCCGCCGGCGGGGCGATCTGGATGCAGATCAACCACCCCGGCCGCCAGGTCGCCTCCGACATGCCCGGCGTCGTCTGGGGACCGTCCGACCTCGGCGTCGACCTGGGCAAGCACAGCGGCCGCTTCGGCCGACCGAGCGCCATGACCGCCCAGCAGATCGAGGCCACCGTCAAGCGCTTCGCCGTCACGGCCGCGCGCGCCGAACAGGCCGGCTTCGACGGGGTGGAGATCCACGCCGCACACGGCTACCTGCTGTCGCAGTTCCTGTCACCTCTGGTCAACAAGCGCACCGACGCCTGGGGCGGCTCCCTGGAGAACCGGGCCAGGATGCTCCTGGACACCGTCCGCGCCGTCCGCGCCGCGGTCTCCCCGTCATTCACCGTCGCCGTGAAGCTCAACTCCGCCGACTTCCAGCGCGGCGGCTTCGACGCCGACGACGCACGCCAGGTGATCGAGTGGCTGTCCCTGCTCGACGTCGACCTGGTCGAACTCTCCGGCGGCAGCTACGAGAGCCCCGCCATGACCGGCCGAGCCACCGACACCCGCACTCAGGCCCGCGAGGCGTACTTCCTGGAGCTGGCCAAGGACCTGGTCACCACCAGCCCCGTCCCGTTGATGCTCACCGGCGGCATCACCCGGCGCACCACCGCCGAACAGGTCCTCGCCAGCGGCGTCGCACTCGTCGGCATGGGCACCGCCCTCGCCGTCACCCCCGACCTCCCCGACCACTGGTTCAACGGCCGCGAGGCCGACCGCCAGATGCGACCGGTCACCTGGAAGGACAAGCCCCTCGCCTCAGCCGCCAGCATGGCCCAGGTCCGCCGCCAACTGCGCCGCATCGCCCGCGGCAGCAGGCCCAGGCCCGGCATCCACCCGGCGATCGCCCTGCTCGGGGAGCAGCGTCAGCAGCGCCAGGCCCTGCGCCGCTATCGTGCGTGGCTGCCCACGCGCCTAAAGGCCGCAGGCCACCGACAGCCGTAGCAGCCGGCACGCATCCTGGTCTCCGCTGTCCGGCGTCAGGGGCCCAAGATGCATGCGTATGTGCCTTTCCGGCCGAAGCTGCCATGACGGATTTCAATCCGCGTCGGCGGGTCTGATGGCTTCGACGGGGTCAATGAGCATCAACGTGATGTCACCAGGAGCGGGCGGACAACTTCCCAGCATCGCGTCCTGGATTATGAGGAGTCGCCCCTACAGCCGGTGAAAAGCAGGGGCTACTCGTCAAAGGCACTGGGCCCGCTGAGCCAGACCGTTCGACACGCGGCCGAGGATGACGGCCAAGGCGCAGGAGAAACCCAAGACCCGGCGCCGGTGACAAGGGGGTCGTCGGCACACGCCGACAGCCTCTGCTTCGTCGCCCTTCACGTGCGGGGCGGGAGCCGGCCGCCCAGCCTGTGGGGTACGGGGATGCGCCCTCAGTTGCAGGGCCGATCAATCGCGGTGGCGAGATCGCGAGCGTACGCGTCGAGTTGTTCGGCGATCGGCCGTAGTTCCCAGGCGCGGCCGCAGCGGCGCTGGTAGCGAGTCTCCGTCAAGGATTGCAGGAGCGGGCTGCGGGCGGGAAGCGCAGCGGCGCGTGCCCGGTGAACGACGTAGGCCTGGTGGGAGTGGCTCTGGGTGATGTCCGTCCAGATCAGGACGGCGGCGGTATCGCGGCGCACGGCGTCGTCGAAGCGCCGCCCGGTGCGCTCGGGCAGGTTCTCGCTCAGGCGGCGCCAGTCGGCCTCGGAGAGAGACCAGGTAACAAGGGCCTGGCGACGGCGGTGGTAGTCGACCAGGCATGTCTGCGCATCAAGGTGGTCGGCCAGCTTCTGGAGGCCGGCTTCCAACGCGTCAAGGGCGTCAGCGTCGGCGAGGCGGCGGCGGGCGTTGCCCATCGCCCACGCCGCCGTGCCGAACGGCACGCCAAGGCGTTCGGCGCAGTCCTGCACCGATCCGCCAGCGATCATCTTGACCAGGTGGACGGGCACGGCACGCCGCAGGGCCTCGTGTGTACCGGCAGGCGCATCGAAGTAGTGGAGCCACTCCTCGGGGAGGTACTGCGGGATGTGATGCCAGGTGAAGGCGCCGTGATGGCTGGGCGGGATCGGCGGTTGGGGCTTTCGCGGCTTCGGCTGGGGCCGTGGAAGGGAGTCGGCTTCCCGGATCAACCGGCTCAACGTGGGTGAGCTGTTGTGGTTGCTGTTGAGGACGGCCTGCCAGCGGTGGGGTGACCAGCGGGCGGCCGTCAGCAGTTCCCTGATCATTGTCTCGGCCTGTGCCGCGTCGGCGGCCAGGAGCTGGTGCGCGGTGGTGAGGACTTTGGCGGCATCCCCGGGGTCCTGCGGGAGGCGGCAGTCGCCGCGCATCCGGCGCTCGCGCGGCGCCGGGTCGGCGCCGGCTGCGGGTGCCGGACGCAGCAGGACCGTGGCGGTGTACAGGTCGTCGAAGTAGGTGAGGGCCTTGACGTGTTGGCCGATGCTGCGGGCGTCGGGGTCGGGTTCGGTGAGCAGGGCGTGCAGGTGGCGTTGGCAGTCGAGCTGGTCGGCCGGCACGGTGGTTGGCGGTACGGGGGTGTCGAGGCGTCGGGCGCAGGCCTCCTGCCAAGCGGGGTGGCCGGTGTCGGCGGCCGGGTTGCGGCACTGCGCGGGGTGTAGGAGGCCGAGGGCGGGGCGGGCGATCAGGTGGCTTCCGAGGTTCTGGTTGACCGGCTTCTCGCAGTGCGGGCAGGTGGTCTCCAGCATCCGTTGGTGCGCGAGGCAGGCGAAGGAGACGGGCAGGTGCCAGAGCCTGCGCCATGCTCCGCCGTGCCGCTGCTGGACCGTCGTGCCGTCCGGTGCCAGACACTGGGGGCAGTAGCGGCGCAGCCGGTGGGAGGCCCAGCCGGCCGGCGCCGCCCAGTGCGCCCGCTCCGACGGGTCGACCCGGCCAAGGTGCTGCTGGTAGGGGCGGTAGCGGTAGGCGAACGGCGACAGGCACAGACCGTTCACCTCGGCCGGACTCAGTCGGGTCGCGCAGCCGAACGCCGCGGCCGCCGCCTTCGGCAGGTGGACGGCCTGGTAGCCCGGGACGGCGATCTGCCGGGCGCCGACCGTGAGGCTGGTGAGCCGCAGGACGTGCTGCGGGGTGATCTCCAGGCGGTGGGCCAGACGCAGGACGAAGCCGGGCAGGCTCTCACCCGGCAGCGGGTCGAGGCTGCGCGGTAGCGGCCGGGACGCGCTCACCCGGTACTGCTCTCGGTGCCGTAGTGGCCCTGGTCGTCGAAGACCGTGTTGGCCGCACGCGCCTGGCGCCGCCGACGAGGTGGTTTCGGGATGGAGGGGACCTCGCCGGCGTGGGCGTCGAGGTCGCCGAGCCGCTCGGGGCGAATGACGGTGCCGTCCAGCAGGTCCCGGGTCAGCCGTTCCTCGCCTCCGGCCATCGCCTCCGCGCAGCCGTCTTCGATCAGGCGCCGCAGCAGGCCGATGACACCGCCGGTACGACGGAACAGGTACTCGGGCATGGTGCCGGCGGTGAGCATCCCCGGCTCGGCGCGAAGGAGTCGCAGCTGATCCTCGATGCCGGTGAGGTGGTCGACGAACGCGCGGATCTGACCGGGGGTGGTGTAGGCGAAGGGGTCGAGGTCGACGAGGTCGAAGCGGCGCTCGGTCTGGGTGGCGGCCGACGGGTTGTGGCTTCGGCCCTGGCGGACGTCGGGGACGATCAGCTGTCCGGTGGCGGGGTCGATGGAGGAGCCGCGCAGCAGGCCGGAGCGGGGAATGTCCACACCGATCAGGACCAGGGTGACGTTCAGGTCCATGAGTTCGCGGACCAGGTCGAGGGTGTCCTGGTCGTCCTCGCGGTGCAGGCGCAGACGGGTGATGTCGTCGAGCAGCAGGGCGGTGGTGCGGTGGTCGCGCAGCGAGTCGCGCACCGCGCGGATCATGGCGTCGAGGGTCTTGGGGTGCGGTGCCCCGTAGTAGTCGAGGATGCTCGCGCACAGCGCCTTCGGGGTCGCCTTGACCGGGAGCCGGCAGTAGGCGACCGGGACGAACGCGTCGCGGGTGCCGGGTATCGGCTCGGTGTGCGGGGCGAGCTGGCGGTGGACCTCGCGCCACAGGTCCTCGAACGAGGCGGCCGCGTCGCACACCGTCTCGGTCTTGCCCTGGAACCCTCCGCCGCTGACCATCAGCCCCACCCGGGTGCCGGGCTGGAAGTTCAGCGCGTTGTTCTGCAGCCTGGTTCGCAGCGCCTTCACGACGGCCGCGCTCATCGGGGTCTCCTGCAGTCGCAGGTTGACGTGGGTGGCGGTGCGGTGCAGGTCGTACAGTGCGCGTCGGCGCGCCGGCAGTGTCCGGTACTCGTCGAGCGTGATGCGCGGTGCGGGGCTGAAGGCGTGGCGGGTGCGAAGCCACTGCTGCCAGCCCTCCAGCCGGTTGCGGTCGGGTGGCGGGCCCGCGGCGAGCAGAGGCGCGATTCCCATGGCGTCGATGGTCGGGTTCACCGGGGCGGCTCCGGGGCTTCGTCGGTGTCGGCGGGCAGCAGCAGCGGGTTGCTGTCCCAGAAGGCGGCGCTCAGCGGGCGGGCCGGGCCACCGGCCGGGGCCTGGACGGTCGCGGCTTCGCGGCGGTGGCGGCGCTCCCCGTCGACGGCCTCCTCGACCTGCCGCCGCTGCTGCGGCCACGGCACCTCCCGAACCGGCCCGGCCTGCTGGGCTGCCGGTGGACGGTCTGCGGCGGCGGTGCGGGCGGCGGCCGTCTCGCGGGCGCGGTCGATCCGCCCGCTCCGGCCTGGTTGGCCCCTCCAGCCGTCCACCGGCGCGACGTCGGCCAGCATCTCCAGCAGGACGGGCAGCAGCTCCCGGTCGGACCTGGGACGCAGACCGGCCGCCTCGGCCTTCTTCAGCAGTTCGCCGGCGCGGGCGTCACCGAACGCCGGAGTGCGATCCGCGTGGGGCATCCCGGTCCAGGCGAGCGGATGCCAGTCGTGGGTGAGCGGGTCCTGGAAGAACACGAACCGGCGGTCCCGCGGGTCCCGGCGCACCACCCACGTGCCCGGGTGGGCGCCGCCGCGCGTGGAGCGTTCGCCGCGGTAGGGGCCGAGCACCTTGGGGTCGTCGTACCACAGGCCCCGGATCTTCACCCCGCGGCGGCGGTCGATGCGCACGTAGTGCGTGGGCAGGAGTTCGTAGAACAGCTCCGGCGAGGGGATGTCCATCGCGAAGCCGGTCTGCGCGAACGAGGCCGCGAACAGCGTGTTCGGACTGTGCGAGCCGTCAGGGTCCCAGCCGGGCGCGAACTCCCCCAGCGCCCGGCGCTGCCACACCGCCACCACCCACGTCGCGATCAGGTGCTCCATCTCCTCCACTGTCAGCAGCGGCCCGTCGGCCGGGTCCGCACCGCGATCCGCCACGTCCACGCCGGTGTAGCCGGGCAGTTGCTCGAACAGGAGTTGGCGGATCACCCCGAAAGCCCGCTCGCAGGCGGCCTTGTCGGTGGGCCGCAGCGCCCGGGCGGGCAGCACGTTGCAGCCCAGCACCCGCTGCACCTCCACCAGGTGGTGGTTGCGGTAGACCGCGCCGTGGTCGGTGGTCACGGTCTCCGGCGCGAAGAACGGCAGGCCCGCCACCTTGTGCCCCGCGAACTGGGCCACCACCGCTGCCGGAAGCCCCGGGTAGGGCCATTCCAGGTCCTCGCCCCACTCGGCGCGCATCGGCAGCGGCATCATCACGTCCCGCAGCAGCATCGCCACGTCCACTGCGGTGTCCGACACCAGGGTGAGGCGGAACGCGCAGACCGAGTGGGTGTAGACGTCGAGCGCGATCGTCAGGTGGACCTTCACCGGCTCGCCGAACACGCCCTCGCGCACGAACACCGGCAGCACGGTCGTGTCCAGTGCCACCACCTGGCCCGGACGGTGCACCAGGACGTGCCCGCCGTCGAACACCGTCTCCACGGTGCGCGCGTAGCGGGGCCGGGTGCCGCCCGGGCCGAACCACTCCCGCCACACCCGGCGCAGCGTGTCGTAGCCGGGAACCGGCACCCCGTCGCCGAACCGCTCGCGCACGTACCGGTGGACCATCCGCTCCTTCGTGCGCATCGACACCCGGGAGGCGTAGCGGGTCTCCTCCCGCACCGCGAACAGCGCCTCGCGCACCTGCTCGCTCACCGACGGGTGTCCGCCGCTCTCCCGCAGCCAGCGGCCGTCCGCGCATCCCGCGAGGCCGAAGCGGCGCCGGTCCCTCTCCCAGCGGATCAGTGTGCGGTACCCGACCCGCGCGAGGCCGAGCAGCTTCGCCTGCTGCGGGTCCAGGGCGGCGAGCTCCGTGACCTTCGCCAGCCTGCGCTGCGACAGCGTGGTCGTGCCGGGGTCGTAGCCGGTCCGGGGCTCGCCCGGGCCGGGCCGCAGCGGATCGCCTCCGCGGAACCCGGTGGCCACCTCCAGCAGGTGGGCCATCCTCAGCAGCGCCAGCTCACGCCGTTCGCGCGGTAGGTCACCGGTCGTGCGCACCTGGCGGCCGCGCTCGGGACCCGCCGCCGCCGTGCGCGACGAAGCCCGGCAGCCGGGGTGGTTGGCCAGGAAACGGAAGCTCACCGCCTGCCGCTCGCCGTCGGCGGCGACCAACTGCACCCGGCCCAGGTGCGGCTCGCGCCGCTCCACCGTCCACTCGCGTCCGTCCACCACCAGGCCGGCGCCCGGCGACAGGTCCAGCACCGCCGCCGTACCCCTCACCGGTCGGCCCCCGCTCGCACCGGCGACCGGTCGGTCAGCGGCCGGCGCAGGTCGACGCCGAGGCTTCGTCCCCACAGCAGGTGCAGCAGCTGGGCCCGGGCCACCGGCTCGCAGCCGCCGACCGCGGCGAGCTCACCGAGCGTCAGCCCGTCCCGGGCGGCGACCAGAAGACCGGGCCGCAGCTCCAGCGGATCCGACAACGGTCTGCGCCGCGAGGAGAAGGCGTCCAGCGCGGCGAGAGCGTGTTCCTGCCAGCCACCCACCACCGTGTACCGCCAACCGCACGCCAGCGCCGCTTCCGCCGCCGCCGCGAACGCCACCAGGTCCGCCTCGCGCACCAGCGCGGCGGGCCGGACATCGATCAGCCACCAGCCCGACCGGGTCATGGCCAGAAAGTCGGGGATGTGGCTGCGGCGCCCCGCCTCGCACTCGAACCGCAACCGGAACGGCTGCGACGCCACCTCGACCAGGTCCCCGGCAAAATCCAGCGCCAGCAGGACCCGCGCCTCCTCCAGGCTCTCCGCGCCGTGGAGCCGACCGGTACTGACCAGGGCCTGGAGGTTCGGGCGGTGCCGTTGATCGCGCCGCCAGGAGAACCGGCGTACCGGCCGCCCGGAGATGACGATGCCGTCCAGGTCCCGCACCGCGCACGACACCTCACCGGCGCGAGCTCTCCACGTCGCCGACCACCGTCGCAGCCAGTTGTCCCCGAGGCGAAGAGTCGGACGCCCCGCCTCCACCGGTACCTCGACGACCAGATCGGTCCACTCGCACCGATCGGACCACACCACGGCCGGCACGTCCCCGACACCCGCTTGATCGAACACGCGAGCCATGGAATCAGCCGCCCCACACCGGCCGAAGCTGATCTCCAACGAACAGCAGGTGACAGAAAAGCCCAGCAAAAGTCGCAGGTGACAGATATCGCGCCTAAGCGGTGACAAGCATCCTGCCTCACCTCACAACTTCACCGAGGTCGCCCCATGCCTCCGGTGACAACTAGCCCGCTTCGGCACAGTTGTTGTTGTTGTGCCGAGGCACGGTAGGTGTCACTTCGGCACGCAAACTGTCACCACGATCGCTGGGCGGGCTGGCATGCCGACGTGTCCTGTCCCGTCGGCGGGGTCGGTCCCGGCACCACCCACACCCTCCAGCCGGGAGCGCTCCGTTCGGCTGCCCTGGCTGGTTTCGGTGTTCGCCAGCGCCGGGGCGGGCGGAGTGGCTAGCTTGATCATCAAGTGATGATGTTCGGGAGGGGATCAGCGACGTGACCAGTTCCGTGACGTACTACTTCTACGGGGTCGACTACTTCGGCCCCGCGAGGAATGACGAGGGGTTCGCGCTGTCGGTGATCGACCCGGTGGCCGGCCGCCTGGTCGGCGTGCGGTGGCTGCCGGGCGGCAGGCCCGGCAGGCTGGTCGCGCACCCCGACGGCAGCCGCCTCTACATACCGGCCGACGGCAGCGACGACACCTTCGCCGTCCTGGTGGTCGAGACGAAGTCGTTGGACGTCACCGCCGAGATCGAACTGCCGGGCCGGGTCGCGGAGTGGGGTTCCCCGTTGGCCATCAGCCCTGACGGCAGCCGCCTGTTCGCCGGCCTGCCGACCGGCGCGGTGGCGGAGATCGACACGGCCACGAACACCGTGCTGCGCACCATCGAGGGCGCCACCGACGACATCGGGCACCTGGCGGTGAGCCCGGACGGACAGCGCCTGTACGGCGGGCTGACCCGGGGCCGCACGGTCGCGGCAGTGCGGCCCACCGTCCTGGCCGAGGGCAAGGCGGGCGAGGCGGTGGGCTTCGGCAAGGAGTCCGGCTACGCCGGCGGGGGCATCAGCGGCGTCGAGATCATGCCCAGCCCGGACACCACCCGCCTGCTGGTCTTCCAGTACTACGAGGGCATCGCCGCCCTCGACCCCGTCACCCTCGCCGTCAAGGCCCGCTACAACTACACAGGCGGGGGCGACACCATCCACGTCGTCCTGTCCCCCGACGGCCGCCACCTCTACCTCGGGATCGTCGGGGAGGACGGCAGGATCCTCGACGCCGCGACCCTCACCGAGACGGGCACCTTCCCCGCTCAGAGCGGGCACGGGATGTGCATGGGCACCGACGGCACGCTCTTCGTCGCCGGAACTGTGGACGACGAGGGCAACAAGGGTGTGCTGCTCCGGCCCGCAACGGACTCGAAGGAACGGCGAGTGATCGACCTGCCCGACCAGCCGAAGGTCGTGGTCCAGGCGGCCCCGACCGCCTGGCGGCCGTAGCCGCAGTCCGGACCCGCCCGCACCGGGCCGCGCGGATCGCTCCACGCGGGGCAGACCCGCCCGCCGGCACGGGCCCGAGGACCGCATGCCCGGCCGCCACCGGGCCGGGCATGCGGTCCGGCCTCCGACCGTCTCACCGAAAGCCCTCAAGGGCCGCCACGAGAACGAGCCCCACCACCAGGGCAGGGCTCCAACACCGCCCCGTGGCGGCCCTCGCGTGCGGCACCGCGGCGCCGCACCTTGACCGTGCACCCTTCGCCTTCACCGGGCTTCTCTGTACGCAGTGAAGCGAGCGTTCGTGGTGTCCCTCTGCTGGGTGCTGTGCTCGTGGGCTGGTACCTGTTCGGTGAGGTGACGACGGGCCGGTCCCTGTGGGTGAGGAGACCGGCCCGTCGGTTCAGCTGGGTGTGGCGGACACGGCATGTGGTCCACCGAGATCACCTGCGAGCAGGGCACCTTCGTACCCGCCTACGACAAGGTCTTCGAGGGCCGCTACATCCTTACCGACGGCGTCGGCGTCTGGCGCAAGGCCGTCCTCGACGGCGGCGAGAACAAGAAGTTCTACCGCATCCCCGCCTGGGACAACCTGATCGTCGACGGCGACGACGTCACCTGGCTGTAGACGCCCGCGCACCCACCCGGCCGGCGCAGCCCGAGGCGAGAGGATCCGGCTCTGGAGGTGCTGGAGGACGACGGCCTGGTCGGCGCCCGGCTCCCCGGGTTGTCGAGAGGCCGGGTGCAGTGGCGAGGTCGGCGGCCGGCCTTCGAAGCGCGGCCCCGTTTCTGCGCGACGACGGGAAGGTCGGAGCGGCGTGGGCGCAGGCGGAAGGTCAGGCGGCGTGGCTGGAAGACCTCGTGCCGGTCGGGATCGACGCAGTACCGCGTCATGGGCTGTACCTCCGGGTCCACTTGCCTGTGAGGCTCATGGCATCGGCCGACTCTGCCGTACCGTCAGATGCTGGCGCGGGCCGAGGCGGCGCTCGGGTTCCAGGGTGCGCCCGACACGACCGGTACGTGGTGCAGGGGGCCGGGCCGACACCGGGCCAGTGGGCCGTGGCAGACATCCTGGACGAGGACGTCGCCCGGCTCTCCCCGCTGCGGCACACAGCCTCGACGTGCTCGGCCGTTGGACGGTGGCCGGCCGCCCCGGCGTGGACGGGGCAGCCGGCAGCCGCGGATCAGGGGAAGGTCACCTCGTAGTTGCCGTTCTTGAGCGTGAAGTGGGCGACACCGGTGACACCCTCGTAGGCGTAGTTGCCACCGGTGATCGTGCCGTCGAACTCCTTGGCGGCACCATCACCGAGGGGCACGACCACGGACAGCGTGACCTGCTTCTCCGGGCCGAACTTGAGCAGGCTGGTGCAGTACAGCTGGTCGGGGCCCGCCTCGACCTTGCTGCAGGTGGAGTAGATCGTGCCGATGGTGTTCTCGCCGTACTGGTCGAGGAGTGTCGTCCGGGTGCCGAAGGAGTTGCCCAGCTCCTGCGGCACTCCGCCCTGGGCGGTGGTGTACCCGCTGCTGCTGATGGTGACCCACGGGACCGACACAGCCCGGTGGTGGGCTCCACCCAGGTCCTGACCGTCCGCCAGCGCTGGCACGCCCGTCGCGACGGTCGCGCCGAACGCCGTCCCGGCCAGGACGAGGGCGAGCGTGCGCTTGGTGCGCAGGGCATGGTGCATGGAGTCCTCCTCGGACACGGCGGGCTCCCTGCCCGCATTCGAGGGGTAGTCGAGCACACCGGGGCCGGCTGGCGCGGTGCCCGCAGGTGGCCTCTCCCGGGGTGGCTGAGGCAGCCGCTTCTCCTTGGGGCGCAAGCGAATCAGTCGCCTGAGGACCTCGTGCGGCTGGGCCGTCCGGGTGGTCACGACCCTCACCCGGACGCCCGCGAGATTCACCCGAAGGCCCCGCCGGCGCTCGATGCACCGTCGCCCGAGGCGCCGCTTCCCACGCTCACGAGGGGATTCGCGGCAGTTCACTGTGACGCGCCGAAGTCAGGAGGACCATGTCCTGTGCAGTGTCGGCTCGTTGGTTCCGGTGCGGGTCGGGGTACCTGGAGTTGGATCGTTCCTGACGGGTCGTGGGAGTTGACGTGGCCGCCGATCCCGTCGATCCCGCCGGTCCGGGTACGGCCGCAGGGCGGCGGGGTCGCGAAGTGGGCTGCCGCCGAGACCGGCCGTCACGTTCTCCTCGCCCGGGTCTGGCGGCCGGGTGGACTCCCGGTCCGGTGCGTCCGTGCGGGCGTGCTCAGCCGGGGAGGAGTCCCGCGCGGTCGGCGAGGACCGCGGCGTGGATGCGGCGCTGGACGTGGAGCTTCCTGAGGATGGCGCTGACGTGGTCCTTCACGGTGGCGGGGCTCAGGTGGGCGAGCGCGGCGATCTCCTGGTTCGACAGGCCCTGCGCGAGGAGGACGAGGACCTCGTACTCCCTGCGGGTGAGCTTGGCGAGCCGGTCGGTGGCGTCCTGTCGGATGTGCCCGGCGAGGAAGTGCTCCTTCATTGCGCGGGTGATGGCGGGGGAGGTCATGGTCCAGCCGGCGGCCAGAAAGCGCACCAGCGGGGCGAGTTGCTCGGTGGGCGTGTTCTTGAGGACGTAGCCGTGGGCGCCCGCGGCGAGAGCGGTGGCGATGTGCTGCTCGTCGGACGAGCGGGACAGTACACAGACACGCGGCGGGGTGTGCATGCCGGAGAGCCCCTCGGCGAGCATCGGGGCGTCGGAGGGGCAGCTGTCCAGGAGCACCACTCCAGGGCCGTCCTGCCGGATCGCGCCGACCGCGTCCTTGACCGGCACCGCGCTGGTGACCTCGACGTCGCCGGCGGGGGCGAGGGCGTACTGCACGCCGGTGCGGGCCAGGGGTTCGTCGTCGACGACCACGACTCGGATCACGGTGCCACCTTTCGCCCGGTCCCCCCTGCTCGGTCCTCCAGTTTAGATCGCCTGCCCGAAAAGAGTGGATTTCGACGGGCAATCGCCCCACCCCCGCCGGGTGGCGGGGGATGGGATCCATGCGGTCAGCGGATACCTTCTGACCTGCATTTATTCGATGCTCATGACAGCCGGGGCGGCACTTGTTCGGCCCGTCCCGGGGTGAGCCTCAAGGGATGCAGTGAAGAAGATCAGAGTCATGTCCGCACTGGTGCTGGCCTCCGTCGTGTTCGGGGTCGCACCCGCGCACGCGGTCGACCCGCGGCAGGAGTACAACGTGGCGAACTGCCACTTCGACAAGAACAAGTCGGGCCAGGAGCGGGCGAAGTACTGCCGGGCCCTCGAAGGCAGGCCGATGACCGAGACCGCCAAGAACTGCCTGGTGCGCGCCGGGGTCGGCGGTGCGGTGGCGCTGGTGGTGGGCCGGGTCAACAAGAAGGCCGCCCGGGAGATCGCCGTGAACGTCGCCGGAGCGGGCGCCGGCGCCTGCCTGTCCTCCCTGCTGAAGTGAACAGGAGACCCGCCGTGCCACCGCTGCTCGCGAAGCTGCTGATCTTCCTCGTCTACACCGCCGTCCTCGGGGCCGCCTGCACCTGGCTGGTCACCGCCCTGTGGGGACAGCTCCTCGTCACCGCGCTCTCCGCCGCTGTGATGGCCTGGGCGGTCGGCAAGGTGGACGACAGGCACTGAGTTCCCCACCGCCGCGGGACACTCGGGTCGGTTCCACCGCCGCCCGGTCGGCCCGGGGCCCGGACGCCGCAGTCGGGACCGCCGCGTCCGGCCCCCGGGACATACGGACAGGGCGACGGCGTGCACTGGTCCCCGGACGCCCTTCGGGCAGCGGTCACCACCTGCCGGCAAGGGTGAACGCTGTTCCCGGGTTTCTTCGCCCGCCGCCAGCTGCTCGGTGCGGCCGGTGCCCGAACGCGAAGTCCACGGTCCCGATGAGGATGGCGCTGACTTCTACGACGGTCGGCAGCCCGTACCTGATCTCCGACGTCTCCGCGGCCCGCGACCAGAGCTGGGTCATCGACCTGCGCGCCCCGGCCCGATACCAGCGTCTACCTCGGCGCCACGCCCGACGACCCGAACGCCGGACGGAGAGCGACCTTCGACCGCGAGACCCCGGTCGAGCCGGTCCTCGACCTGATCACGGCGCTGTACGACCGCCCGATCCGCTGAACCTCACGAAGGAGTCCGCCATCACCTCCAGCTCCACTGCACCCGAGACCAACATCGCCCGCCACTTCGCCTCGGCCCACTACATGGCCATCGTCGGCACCGTCTCCACCGCCGCCACCGCGGCCGTCTGCGCGGTCCTCGGCCTGAGGCTCCTGGGTCTCACGCTCGCCCTCACCTGCGGCCAGCAGATCGCCCTCCAGATCAAGCTCCAGCGGCTGCAGAGCGCCGTGGTGGCCGCGACAATCACCGCCCGGATGGTGCAGCAGCGCGGTCCGTCGGACCAGTAGTGCCTGGTTGGGACCGTGTCCTACGTGGGGATCTTCGTCAGTCGTTCGTGGCATGTGATGGCGGCCGCGAGGTCGCTGAAGGCCAGGTGGAGCAGGTGGTCGCGCTCGTAGCGGCTGGCGACGCGGCGATAGCCGGTAAGCCGGGCCGTGGTCCGCTCGACCACCCAGCGATGGTGGCCGAGGGTCTGGCCGGACTCGCCCTTGCTGGCGATCCGGGGGCAGGACCCGCTGTCGGCGGAGCCGTCTGCGCAGCTCGGGGCTGTCGTAGGCCTCGTCCGCGAGGACCTTGTGGGGACGGTCGTCGGGGCCTCGTTCCGGGTCGGGTTTCATGTGGAGGGCCTGGGCCAGTGGAACCAGCCCGTACTGGTCGTGGCCATTGCCGGCCGAGATGCCGACGACGAGGGGCGACGTCGAGGGCACGGAGAAAGGTCCGCCGCCCACTGGGCCGCAAATACCTGCCGACCCGCGTCGGCAACCCGTGCCCGGCCGGCGCCGCCGACCGACGGCCCATCGTCGCGCTGGGGATCGGCCGCCCCGACACGGTTCCCGCCGCGGAAGGCGCGCAGGTCGGTCGGGCGACTGCCGGCCGGACCCGCGCGGTGGTCTCCTCGCGAGTGCGAGTACGCCTGGCCGGCCGAATCAACCGGCCAGGTCGGCCATCATGCGGTGGGCGAGATGCTTGGCCGAGCCGGGGTTCTGCCCGGTGTAGAGGGTGCGGTCGACCTCGATGTGGGGCAGGAGCGGGAGCCTCCCCTTGGCGTAGTGCGTGCCGCTCTCGCGCAGCCGGTCCTCCAGGAACCAGGGCGCCTTGCGTCCGAAGCTGTTCAGTTTCTCCTCGACGTTGGACAGCGCGGTGATCCGGTATCCGGCGAAGGGCCAGGAACCGTCGTCGTTCCTGGCCGCGAGCAACGCGGCAGGGCCGTGGCACAGCAGACCCAACGGCCTGCCGGAGGCGAGTTGCCTGGTCAGGAGGGCCCCCGACACCTCGTCGTGGGAGAGGTCCTGCATCGGGCCGTGGCCGCCGGGGTAGAAGACCAGGTCGAAGTCGTCGGGATTCACCTCGCCGAGGGAGGCCGGGGCGTCCAGTACGTCCTGGATCGTCGCGAGGTAGCCGGCCACCTCGCGGAGGGTACCCGGAAGGCCGGCGGTGCGGCCCATGCTGATCCTGTCCAGGGTGGGCCGCTTCCCGCCCGGGGTCGCGACGGCGATCTCCCATCCGGCCCCGGTGAAGATCTTGTGCGGCATCGCCAGTTCCTCACCCCAGTATCCCGTGGGATGCCTGGTGCCGTCCTTCAGCGTCCAGTGGTCGGCCGCCGTCACGACGAAGAGGACTCGGGTCATGTTCTCGCCTTCCCGGCTGATGGCAGGGCCGCTCTTCCTCGGACCGGCTGCTGTCGTGTTCCGTTGGCCTCGATCCTCCGCGACGCTATAAACACCTGCCCGGCGAGACCGCAGCGGTCCGCCGCCAAGGCTGTCGAACCCCCTTCGAGAACGACGCGGCCTCCCACATCTCCCGCCTCTCCGACCGCTGCGGGGGCGTGCCGTCCGACGACACGGACCGTGGCGCGCAGCGCATCCCGCCTGGGCAGGGCTGCGAACACGGGAGGGGGACCAGCAATGAGCGCGGCCAGTAGCACGTGCCGACAGCGACGCTCATCAGGGTGATCCGACGGGGCGGTCGGAACAGGGGCGGAGAGGGGGCTTCTACCTGGTCGTCGCGGCGTACCAGATCGAGGTTTCCCCGGACCCTTCTTCCCGGCAGCCGCACGGACTCCTGGAGGGCTCTTCCGTCTGATCTGTACGCCGACCGGCCCACACCGTAGGTCACTGCCGCACGTGCCCTGCCCCCCCCGGCGAACCGCCGGCAGACCTGCAGGATCGGCAGGGAGCGGCATTCCAATCGCGCGCCGTTTCCCTTTCAGGGAGCCTGCCGACCTCCCGATCGACGTGTGGGGTCATTCCCGGTGCGGGGCGGTCGTGTTCGGTGCCGGCCTCGCGGCACGGGGCGTTCGCGCGCCGGCGGGTTGCCGGTGCGCGAACGCCCCTGTCGGGTGTTGCGGCGGGTCGATCGCGTGGGTGTGCCGGGGGTCAGTACTGGGTGGTGACGGTGACGCCGTTGAACGCGGTCCTGCCGTAGAGGGTGATGTAGCGGTAGCCGGCGGTGGTGTTGGTGACGGTGACGCTCTGGGTGCCGGTGCTGTTGGTGGAGGAGGCGGTGTAGGCGGTGTTGGAGGCCCAGGTGTCGGCGCTGTAGTACAGGTGGGCCGTGCCGGTGCCGCCGGTGGTGGTGACGTTGAGGGTCACGGTGCCGGCGGGCATGTAGATGTACAGCTTGTCCTGCTCGCCCGCGGCGGCGGAGCGGCCGGTCCGGAAGCAGTTGCGGTCCATGGCCCGCGGGTCGGTCCCGGTGCAGGCGGTGGGGGCGGCGGGGGTGGTGACGGTGACGGGCCTGCTGGTGGTGGCGGTCTTCCCGTTGCTGTCGGTGACGGTCAGGGTGACGGTGTAGGTACCGGGCCTGGTGTAGGTCTTCCACGGAGCGGCGTCCGCGGAGGTGGTGCCGTCGCCGAAGTTCCAGGCGCGGGAGGTGATGGTGCCCTTGCCGCCGGTCACCGTGGAGCGGTCGGTCAGCTGCGCGGTCAGGCCGGTGGCGGTGCTGTCGAAGGCGGCGGTCGGCGTGCCGGCGGTCAGGCAGGTGTCGGTGGCGCAGAGGTCGAGCCAGGTGTTGAAGCCGGCGTCGTAGCGGGTGCCGATGGCGTTGTAGTAGGCGTACCCCTGGGCGTAGTTGCCGGTGCGGAAGTAGTAGAGCATGCCCTGGACGACGCTCGGGTACTTCTCGATCATGTGGCGGGCGGCCAGGTAGCCCCAGTGGTAGACGCGGACGACGTCGCTGTTGAGGTAGGTGCTCTGGAGCAGGGTGCTGAGCGGGTAGGTGTGCTTGGGGGCCTGGGTCACCGCGTTGGTGTCGGTGAGGCCGCGGTAGGTGTAGGAGACGTACTCGGCGACACCCTCGATCCACCACAGGTCGGGGACGCTGGTCTGCTGGGTGAAGCCGCCCTTGAGGTTGTAGCGGGCGTCCAGGACGTGGGCGTACTCGTGGTTGAGGTTCCAGATCCGGGCGGTGAAGCCGTTGTCGGTGGGGTGCCGGTACATGATGGTGACGGGCTGGTTGGCGGGGTCGGACGGGTCGCCGGTGAGGGTGATGCCGCCGTTGTTGGTGTTGGCGCCGTAGATCGCGCCGGCGTAGGTCTGGTAGTTCGCCTTGTCGGCGAAGACGGCGATCTGCACGGAGGACTCGTACTGTCCGGGTATCGGGCCGTTGTCGCGGACGAGGTTGTGGAAGAAGGCGTCCTCGCCCTTGAGGTCGGCGCAGACCGCGGCGAGCTCGGCCGGGGTGAGGTCCTGGCTCAGGACGGTGCGGGTGGCGTCACAGGTGTGACGGACCGGCAGCGCGGCGGCGATCAGCCGCTTGTCCAGGTCGCAGATGCCGTAGGTGGAGCACTGGCCGGGGTCGAGGTAGTCGGCCATGTCGGCGGTGGTGACCCACAGGGGGGCAGTGGGGCCGGTGATCGATGATCCGTCGAGGAGGGCCTTGACCAGCGGCCGTACCTTGGCCTGGAAGGCCGGGTACTTGACGAAGCGGGTGAGCACGCGGGCGGCGTTGGCGTCCAGGACCGCGTTGTCGGTGCCCAGCAGGTCGCGGTGCTTGCGGGCGAAGCCGTCGAGCGTGTCGATCAGGCTCGGGTCCGCGGTGACGGCGGCGAGGAAGTCCGGGTTCCTGTCGTGGCCCCGGTCCAGCGGCGTGAAGACGCTGTTGACGAGGGTGACCATGTTCCGGGAGCTGTCGTACGAGCGGTCGTAGGCGTTCAGCACCTGCTGGTAGGTGCCGAGGTAGCGGGCCTGCAGCCCGGCGCTGTCGGTGAGGATGACGACGTCGTTCGCGACCTCGCCGTTCGCGTCGGTGACGTCGGTGAAGTGCGGGCCGGCGACGAACGCGTCGATGCCGCGCGCGACCGCGTCGGTGAGCGACTTGTCGAAGCCCGGGATGCGCTGGGGGTCGTTGGACTGCACGTAGTAGCCCGCGCGCAGGAACAGCACGAGCTGCCACACGCTGGTCGAGTTGTCCCCGGGGTAGGGGGCGGCGGCGTCGCGGAAGGCGTCGGCGACCGTCGCCATCTGGCTCTGGCGGAACACCGCCGAGGCCTCCGAGCCGGAGGTGTAGAACAGCGAACCGATGCACTTGGGCGCCGACGCCTTGACGAAGGAGACGAGCGCGGCTCCGGAGCGGGCGGCGAAGTCGGCCGGGGTGCACGACTGAGCGGCCGGCGGGGCCGCGGACAGCGCCCGCGACGAGGCCGTGGCCGAGACGCTCTCGGAGGCGGTTACGGAGGCGGCGGACCCGGGTGGGACGGGCAGGCCGAGCGGCGGGAGCTGCTCCGGCGTCAGCCGGCGGCTCTGCGGCGCGCTGTGCTCCGACTGGTCCGTCGCGGCGGCACCGGCGGGCGGGACGAGACTCCCCGGGGACTGTTGGACGAGGGGAGCGGTCCCGGCGGTGGGGGTGGCGGCCAGGCTGGGGCCGGCTGCCAGGCCGAGGAGAGTGGTGCCTGCCGCGATCGCGGCGAGCAGTCTGGGCATGCGTGAGGGCAGGCGCAACGTCGTTCCTTAGTGGGGGGAAGGCAGACGGGCGCGCGGCAGGCGGGGGATGGGGGAGGCGACTGGGGCGCGTCGAACGCATGCTCTCACGGTGCCTGACATGTCATCAATAGGGCGTGACATGTCACATCTCAGGGTGGTGGGGAGTGGCAGACCGTGATCGATGTCGAGCGCCTCGGCACCACTGGAGGTCCTGTTCTCCTCGATGCGGGTCCAGGTACCGACCAGGACCGACCCGTCCACCGAGTGCGGGACCTCGGCCGTGAGCCCGTCGACCCCCGTGCACCCCATGTCGACGGGCGGCGGCCCAGGAAGATCGCGGCGCGCGGACACCGTGCCGGTGGCCAGGGTGTTGGTCTGGCCGGAGCTGCGGCAGGCAGGAGGACAGCAGATCCCACGCCGAGCCGCCCGAAACAGCTCTGTTTGCTTTCAGTCCTGGGCTCGCTCGCAGTCGGCACCAGGGTCAGCAGCGCCCACCGCGCGTGCCAACCCCTCCACCGTCAGCTCCACCCGCTGACCGTCCCGCAGCCGGGCCTGCGCCACATCGTCCTGCGACCTGTCGGCCCTGCTCTTCGTGGGAACGGCCCACTGCCCGTCGGCGACCATGGCGACGGCGCCCATCGTCCACGGCTGCCCCGCGCTGCGGATCTTGCGCTCCAGCGCCACCAACCGCCCGGGACCGCGTGGTGCCGGTTTTCGGGACGGGGAAAGGGCGGTGGCGGGGTTGCCGGTGTGCCCGAGGGAGTGGAGGACGGCCCCTGGGGTCATGCCTTGGCCCGGTACTGGAGCGGGCTGAGTCCCAGGGTGCGTTGGAAGGCGCGGCGCATCGCTTCCTGGGTGGGGTAGCCGGCGCGGCGGGCGATGTGTTCGATGCTGTCGGTGCTGTCCTCCAGCAGGCGGCGGGCGGTCTCCAGGCGGGTGCGGTCGACGTAGCGGCCGGGTGGGACGCCGGTTTCGGCTGTGAAGGCCCGGGTGAAGTGCCGTGGGGACAGGTTGGCGCGGCGGGCCAGTGCTTCGATGCCGAGGTCGGCGTCGGGGTGGTCGGCGATCCACTGCTGGACTTCGCGCAGGCCCGGCCGTTCGGCGCTCTGGGCCCGCAGCTGGGTGGAGAACTGCTGTTGGTTGCCGTGGCGGCGCAGGAAGACCACGAGGTGGCGGGCGATGGTCAGGGAGGCGTCGCGGCCGAGGTCCTCCTCGACCAGGGCGAGGGCGAGGTCGATGCCGCTGGTGATGCCGGCGGAGGTCCAGACGCGTCCGTCGCGCACGAAGATCGGCTCGTCCTCGACCCGGACGCCGGGGTGGCGGGCGGCGAGTTCGGCGGTGCGGCTCCAGTGCGTGGTGGCGCGGCGCCCGTTCAGCAGGCCTGCCTCGGCGAGCAGGAAGGCCCCCGTGCACACCGAGGCGATCCGTCGGCAGCGCCGGGCGTTGCCGCGCAGCCAGGCGACCGTGTCCGCGTCCAGGACCACGCTGCCGTCCGGTGCGGTGGACCCGCCTGGGACGACGACGGTGTGCGGCAGGGGCGCCGCTTCCAGGTCCAGGTCCGGGGAGAGGGTGAGCCCGCTGGTGGTGCGCACCGCGCGCCCGCGCGGGCCGGCTGTGCGGACGCGGTAGGCCGGTCCGTCCGGTGTCGCGGGCGGGCGGCCGGTGGCGTAGGCGTTCGCGGCGGCGAACACCTCCAGCGGTCCGGCCGCGTCCAGTGCGACGACACCGTCGAACAGGATGAACAGGACGTCGCGGACTCTCACACCGTCCAGCCTGCGCCTCGCGGCCGAGGGCCGCAACGCGACGTGTCCCGCTTTTCACGCCACCGCTTTCCCGTGCGCGCGCAGCGGGCGAACGGGACCGCTCGGCGGCGGGCTGGGACGGAACGCGGGCCGACCGGGTGGGTGCCGTCGCGGGGCGCGCGTGGCGCGAAAGGAGGGAATCGCGTCGTTGCCGCCGCACCCGGCCCGGGAGAAGGCTGGGCAGCAGTAGCCGATCGAGCAGAACGGAGACTGCCATGAGCTGGTGGGCCATCACCCTCCCCACAGTTCAGTGGACCGGAGCCGGCCCGGTGACCGGCACCCAGACCTGGTTCCTGACGAGCGACTCGCCCGAGCGGGCCGCCGAACTCGCGCTGAGCCGTGCGCAGTCGCCCGACTGCGTGCGCCACCGGCGCGGTGCCGCCCTCGTACCGGACCGGATGACCTGCGCGCCGTTGAGCTACGACGGCTCCGGCGGATTCGGTTCCTGACCGCAGTTCCCGGCCGCTCCGCACCGGGCGGACGTCGCACCGGCCGGACGGCACTCGAGCCCTCTCCCGGGCCGCGCGGGCCCAGCAGCCGGCCCGGGCGGGCATTCCGCCCCGCCCGGACCGGCGCCCCGCGTCCCGTTCTCGTCCCAGGTCACGATCCCAAGGAAGTGATCAGTTTGTCCTCCCTCACCCGCAGGACCGTTGTTCCGGGCCTGGCCCTCGTACTCGGCGCGTCCGGCGCCCTCGCCGCCCCGTCACAGGCCCACGCGAGCAAACCCGCCGCCTGCAGCGTCAGCGCGCAGCTCAACCTCGGCCGGGGCGAGGCCACCTCGTACTGCGTCAGCCCAGGGCCGCTGAACGTCAACGAGCACCGCGCGGTCATCAAGTGCACCGTGGTACGCGGGCGCGGAAACCCCCACGACATCACCTTCACGGTGTCGGGGCCGTGGGTGGCCGTGGGCAAGAAGTCGGTCGCCCGGTGCCCGCTCAGTTCCAGCACGGCCGGCTACTCGTACGAGAAGCGCTGAACCGTGGACCACGACACTCCAGGAGACACCATGCCCAGCACGCGCGTCGACGACCCCCTGTTCGGCACCGTGGAACTGACGGTCGACCACGACAGCGGAGAAGTGACGGTCTGCGGGCACTCGCTGCCCCGGGTGAGCATCCGGCGCAGACCCGGCACCGCCTCCGACCACCGCACACCGATCGGCAGCCGCGCCCCCGCCGACCTAGAACTGCTCGTCAACGACGAGCCGGTGCCGGTCCGGCCGGGCCTCGGATTCGTCAGCCGGCGCTCGCGTCGGGTCGACGTCCACCACGGCGGCCACGACTACCGCCTGTCCCCCACCACGAGCACCCGCAGCGTCCTGTCGCGTGACGGAGTGCCGATCGGCGAACTCGACGTCTCGGTCGGCAACGGCACAGGAGCACACTGGTCGACCGGCTCAGGGGTCACCGAGGTCGAGGCCGCTCTGGCCTACACCCTGGCCGCGGCGTTCGGCATCGGGTCGCCCGGCCTCGTGAAGTCCGCCATCGGCGCCGGGGCCGTCTCACCGCCCTTCTGACACCGGCTCGCCGGTTCGCCGTAGCCGACATGCGCCGCTGACCGGCGGACTCGAGAATCGTTTCGGAACCGACAGATCGGGAGGAGCCATGTCGATCGGACCTGGTCTCGCAGGCATGCCCATGGAGGAGTGGAAGATCCGGACCGCCAAGGGCCGCGAGTACGCCTTCGACACCGAGGATGAGGCGCGGTCCGCACGCCCCGAGTACGGCGAGGGCAGCACCCTGTGGAAGCGCAAGGCGTACCGGGGAATTGTCAACATCTCGACCTCACCGCGGGGCTGGACCCAGGTCGACTGACAGGCTGCGGACAGCCCCGACCTGCCACCACTCCCTCGCACCCCCGCACGCTCCGGCCCCGGGCATCCAGCGTCGGCCTTCTCCGGGCGGCCCCGCCCCGGGGTCGGACCGGGCGGGATCGAGGACGGGCACCCACGCGTAGGCGGCGGGCCACCGCAGCACGTCCGGGCGGCCCCGGTGGCAGGTATCCACGGAGAGTGTTTGTCTGGATGCCGTAAGCAGTAAGAGGGTTGACTCAGGATTGAATCTTCCATGCGACGGCTGTCCCACGGCATTGCCCCGGTCTGTGCCATTTCCCTCGCCGCGGCCTTCGGCCTCACCGTGCTGGCCGTGCCGGCGGGCGCGACCACCGGCAACACGTGCGGTGGCGCGGTCGCGGACTGGGTCGGCGAGAGCACGCTCGACGCTCCGTTCGTGGGGACCGTCACCCTGCCGGGCGGGTCGACGCGGGCCATCTCCATCGCACCGCAGGCCCTGGGGAGCACCCTGGTGAAGGCCGAGGTGACCGCCTCGGCAGAGGAGTCACGCGCCGCGGTGGGGAACTTCGTGCTGCGCATCAACAGCCTCGGACGCGGGCAGATCACCTTCCCGACCTACGCGGGAGAGACCGGTGTCACCAACGGGACCCACTGCCCCGTCGGCAACCGGGTCACCAGGATCACCGGGAAGGTCTCCACCGCCGGAATCGACGGCAAGCTCGACTTCACGGCCTCCCGCACCTGACCACCCGCACTCCCGCCGCAGGTGTGCCGGTCCTTTGACCGGTCACACCGGCCCGGCCTCCTCCGCTCCTACCGGCCGGCCCGCGAGCGCGGCGGATCCGCCCGGCTCGCGACAGCCGAGGAGAACACCGACGGCGACGGCGGAGAGCGCCGACACGGTACCGCCGAGCAGCAGCCCGTACCGCGGGCCGGCCACCTGGCAGAGCCAGCCGATCCCGGGCGCGGCCAGCGGGGTGGTCCCCAGCGAGGCGAGCATGTAGAGGCCCATCACCCGGCCGCGCAGCGCGGGGGCGACGGCGAGCTGCAGCCGGGCCTTGGCCGCCGTCATGAAGAGCAGCAGCGCCGCTCCGGTCGGCACCAGCATCAGGGCGAACGTCCGGAAGCCCGGCATCAGGCCGCTCACCGCCTCCAGCACCCCGAAGGCCAGCGCGCACGCCACGACGCGCCGCCACCCGCAGGAGCGCCCACGGGCAGCGAGCAGCGAACCGGCCACCGCGCCCACGGCGAGCGCGGCGGAGCCCACGCCGAACGCGGCCGCCGGGCAGTGGAAGACCTGGACGGTCATCAGCGCGGTGGTGATCTGGAAGTTCATCCCGAAGCCGGCGACCAGGGCCACCAGCACCAGCGTCAGGCCCAGGTCGGGGCGCGTGCGCACGTACCGCAGTGCGGCCCGCACCTGGCGCCCGGCGCGCGACGGGGCCGGCGCCGGGCGCAGTTGGCGGACGTCCATGCGCAGCAGGGTGGTCAGGACCACCGCGTAGGAGAGGGCGTTGAGGGCGAAGGCCGGGGCGACGCCGAAGGCGGCGATGACGGGGCCGGCCACTGCGGGGCCGGCCACCCGGGCGAGGTTGAGCACGGCGCTGTTCAGTGCCAGCGCGCTCTGCAGGTCACCGGGCTCGACCGCCTCGGCGATGAAGGCCTGCAGGGTCGGCTTGTCGACGACCATCGTCAGGCCCAGCGCGAGGCAGAGCGCGTAGACGGCGCCCAGCGTGGCGGACCCGGTGGCCGTCAGCAGCATCGCGGTGAGCGCGAGCGCGCCGAGGAGACTCTGGGTGACCAGCAGCAGTCGGCGCTTGGGCAGGCGGTCGGCGACCAGGCCCCCGTAGGCGCCGAGGAACAACATCGGCAGCAGCTGGAGGCCGGTGGTGATCCCCAGTTGCGCGCCGTCGCCGTGGGACAGCTCCAGGACGAGCCAGCCCTGGGCGACGTTCTGCACCCAGGTACCCGCGTTCGACACCGCCTGGCCGATCGCGAGGAGACGGTAGTTGCGTCGGCGCAGCGGCGCGAGGGCCGATGTCCGCGGGGGTGGGGCCGGCGCGGTGGGCGCCCAGCTTCGGGCCACCGCTACGACCGGGCGTCGAGCCTGGCAGCGCAGGCGGCCACGACGGCCGGGGTGACCTCGCTCATGTGCTCGCGCCAGCCGACGTTGGCGTTGACCTCGCAGATCGTGAACCCCCCGTCCGCCTCGAAGAGCAGGTCCACCCCCGCCACTGCCAGGCCCAGTGCCTGGGCGGCCCGGACGGCCAGTGCCTCGCCCTCGGGATGCAGACCGGGGCAGAGCACGGAGGTCCCGCCGAGCGCCACGTTCGACTTCAGCCCGCCGCCGACGGCCGAGCGGACCTGGGCCGCGACCGCGTGGCCGTCGACCACCACCACCCGCAGGTCGCGGCCGTGCGAGTGGGAGACGTACCGCTGGAACAGGTACGGCGACTCCACCCTGAGGCTGCCGTGGACCTCCCGCAGCATCCCGGCGTCCGGCGCCAGGAACACCTGCCCGCCGCGCTGGCCGCGCACCGACTTCACCACGCACGGCTCGGGAACCCCGGCGCCGATCACGTCGGCCAGCCCCGCGTCCGCGTAGCTGCGGGTGTCCGGCACCGGCAGGCCGGCCAGGGCCAGCTGCTGCAGCTGCCAGAACTTGTTCACCCCCGCCAGCACCGCCTCCAACGGGTTCAGCAGCACCGCGCCCATCGCCACCAGATGACGCAGCAGCGTGCCCTCACGATCGGTGCTCAGGCCCGGGGTCGCCAGCCGGGCATAGACCACGCCCGGCGCCGCCAGCGAGCGGCCGTCGAGATCCCGCAGCGTCAGCCGGCCGCCCTCGATACCGAGCAGCAGCTCGTCGGTGCGCCACACGGCGAACCGACCGGGCAGCGCCCTCGCGAAAGCATCCGACAGCTCGTCGACGACCCCGTTGTCCACCAGACCCGAGCCCGTCAGCAGCCAGCACTCGGCGACGGCCCGGTCGGCGAACCGCCACCACGCCGGGGCCTCGCTCACCGTCACCGCACCTGCTCCTCTCCCGACCGATCGTCAACCCTCCGACACTGGCACCGAAAGCCCGACCGGGCCGGGCATTGAGCCGACCGTCGGCGTGCCGCCCCCGCACCTCCCCGGTTCGCTCGGCGTTCACCACCGCCCTCGCCCGGCACTGCCTTGCTGGGGCCCGCCCCGCCCCCGGCTTCGTCGTCCTCGACTCGCCCGGTAACCAGGGCGCGCACACCGTGGACACCGGGAGGGTGCCGGCGACGCGGCTGGCGGGGCTCGCCGCTGAGGGACGGGCTCGAAGGCGCCGGCGCTGCGGGACCTGGAGGACGGCGAAGCAGCTGGTCACGGCGGCGCCTGGAGAGCGTGTCGGTCGACGACGCCCTGGACCGGAGCCTTTCGCGCGGTGAAATCCGCTCGACCCGGTCACCTCCTTGAAGAGATCCTGTGGGCATGGAGTTCCTCTGCTACCACCGCGACCGGCCCGGCTCCCTGGCACTTCGCGACGAACTGCTGGAAGAGCACTGGTCCTACATGGACCAGTACGCGAAGGAGATGATCGCCCGGGGCCCGACCCTCGCCGATGACGGCGGCACGCCCACCGGCAGCGTGCACATCCTCGATCTGCCCGACCCTGCCGCCGCCCGCGCGTTCGCCTTCGACGAGCCGGGCTATCAGGCCGGCGTCTACCGGGACGTGCTGCTGCGACGGTGGAGCAACACGCTGGGGCGCACCATGTGGGACTTCGTCGGAGGCCGGACCGGCGGCAACCGGTACCTCGTGATCGGCCTCGGCGCAGGACAGCCCGTGGACCTCGCCGTGCCGACCGACCGGGACGAGCTGATCGCCTACGGGCCGCTTCTCTCCGACGACGGCAGCACCTGGCTCGGCACGGCCGCGTTGCTCCGCGCGCCGGACCCGGACACGGCAGCAGCCGTCCTGACCCGGGAGCGATACGCCGGCATCGAGGTGCACAACTGGCAGTTCGGCGGCCGGCCGTCATAACCCGAGGACGTCCGGACCGAGGTCGCACCGGAGCCCTTGGGACGGCTCCGGCCTCGCGTTCCGTCCGAACCCACGGGGCTCCCGGGGGGTGAGGAGCATCGGAACAGCCGGACATCGATCGTGCTGGGCGTGGTGCTCACGGTGCTCGCGCCGGTGATCGGGATCGGCTGGGCGGCCGCCGCGGGGGCCGCGATCGGCGACCGTGAACCGCCACCACCGGATGGAGGTGTCTGCCGTCCCGACGGGAGACCGGACAGCACCGCCCGCGGCCCCGCCGCTGCGCTCACCCGAGGACCAGCGGCAGCCTCGTCCCGAGGGCCCCGAGCTCTGCCCGCTCGGCCCGGGTCGCGACCCGCCGGCCGGTGCCGACCAGCAGCGCGTCGGCGTCGGGGATCGCTGCCGGGAACGCACCGCCGGCGATCCGCTCCAGCAACCGCCGCGCCGCGGCGAGCCCTTCGGCGGGCGGGCCCGGCACCTGCGGCAGGTGGGCGACCAGGTCGAGGTGGTGCAGCGTCCACTCCAGCACGTACGCGTCCAGGTAGTCGCCGACGGTCAGCACCTGCCCCTGGGTGGCCACCCGCAGCCGCGGATCGGCGAGTTCGGCGGCGCGCCCGGCCGCCGAGCCGACGTCGTCCAGGTGGAAGCGCAGCAGAGCCGGGTCCCCGTACGCGGCGGCCAACCGTACGGTCAGCGCGTCCAGCGGGTCCTGCCCGTCGGGTGGTTCGGTGGCCACCTCCCAGTACGACGCCGCGTCCCGGGTGGGCTCCGCCGGCGACGGAGTCACCAGTGTGATCAGCACATCCTGGGCGTCGATCACCAGATGGCACACCAGGTCCCGCACCAGCCACCCTGCGCACCCCGACGGCTCGGCGAAGTACTCGTCCGCGAGCCCGTCCACCGCCGCCCGCAGGGCCGCCCATGACCGTCCGAAGAGTTCCACGACCGCAAGCTACCACCGCCTGCGACCCGGTCGTCGGGGGCCGTTCCGGCGAGCCACTTTCCTGGCTGACCGCCCCTGTTCACCCCGGCGCCGGCGACAGCGCCGACGAGCTCGGGGACGACTCCGGCGGCACCGGGCACGGCACGCACGGCACGCTGCCGACGCACCGCAACGACTACGACTTCGACGCCTGTACCGACATGTTCTTCCAGGACACCGACGTCCTCATGCTCTACAGCGCCCGCTTCGACGGCATCGAGGACCCCGACGGCGACACCATCGCCGCCCAGGCGCTGCGCCACGTGAGCGAATCCACCTGGAACGCCCTCGTCGAACGCCACCGGGGACGGGGCTGCGAGGCACTCGCGAACCTCGCCCGCGCGCTCCTGGACGGGAAGAAATCTCTGCACGGAATGTTCGGCAACGTCGTCGGCCGACTCCTGGCCGCACTGGGACGGCCCCGCATCGAGCAGACCTTCGCACGTGAACTGGCCACCCGGGTACCACTGCCGTTCGGACAGGAGGTCGCCCTCGCGGCACGAGGCCTGCAAGCGGCCGGCATCTTCGTCTGCTTCACCTGCTTCACCGGCGGCGCCATGATGCGGGACTGCGCATGCCTGCAGGACCTCCTGGCCCACGAAGGCAGGGCACAGTTCGAGAACCTCCTCCAAGGCGCCCTGCAGGACTGGGCCGAACTGCCCGCCCGCATGCACGACGACGCGACCGCGCCCGGCGCCCACCGGTTGTGACTGACATCGTGATCGCCGCCGCGCCGGCTTGAACGAGGGCGCCCCGAAGGAAGAGCTTCGCCAGCGCGGGCTGGGCACGGCTGGAGTCGTCGCAGCGGGCCCGTACCGGGCCTCAAGGCGGAGGAACCGGGTCGGAGGACGGGGCATGTACCTCAAGAACATGCGGGTGCGGAACGTACACGGCTTCTGCGGCGCCCGTGAGGTGGATCTCGACCTGACCCGGCTCGACGGCTCGTTGCCCAAGCATGTAGGCGCGATGGGCGACTCGGGTGTTCACGGTGTCGTGGTGAGATCCAGTCGCCATTCATCGCATTGGTAGCGGTTTCCGGAGAGGTCTGTGATCTGTCGTTCAGCGATGTGAGTGAAGCCGATTCTGCGGCATGTCGCGTGGGACGCGACGTTCCCGGTCACCGTGAAGGCGTGAAGGTATCGGTGTCCGCTTTCACGCTTGGCCCTTGCGATGGCTGCCGCGCCTGCTGTGGTCGCCACCCCTCTGCGCTGTGCTCCGGGAATGACCCTCCAACCGATCTCGTACACGGGGGCGCCGTTTCGCCGGCTTTCCCAGTATCCGATGGTGCCGACCTTTTCGTGGTCGGGCAGCAGGATGATGCTGAACCTGCGCCCGGAGGACTCCCCGTCGATCTGCCGGTTGTGCAGATACGCGTGATGGCGGGCACGGATCTGCTGCTCACTTTCAGGTCCCCCCAGGTATTGCGTCATCCGGGGGGTGTTCATGAGGTGCAGCAGGTCGAGGTCGGTGTTCGTCCAGGGGGCGATCCGGATCAGAGGTGGCCGCCGTTGGTCCGGCACGTGTTTCTCCAAGGTCCACCTGGTCGGTGGGGACACTGTCCCGACCGACCGGGTGGTGGCGGGGTGTCACTGATGGGTCGTGCGGGTCACAGGCCGCCTGTGTAGAGGAGGCGGTTGGGTGAGCCCGGGCCGAGGCGGGTGAGGACGTTCTTGGTGGAGTTGTCGGTGAGCCACGTGACGATGTCCTCGGATGTCGCCCGGGGGTCTTGTTCCTTGAGGAGGGCGGCGGCTCCGGAGACGTGGGGAGCGGCCATGGAGGTGCCGTTGAGGGTGCTCGAGCCGCCGCCGAGCCTGGCGGAGACGATGGCGACGCCGGGCGCGTACAGGGACAGGCAGGGGCCGTAGTTGCTGAAGCTGGCCTGGCGGTCCTGTTTGTTGACCGCGCCGACGGTGAGGGCCTTCGGCGCGCGGGCGGGAGAGCCGTCGCAGGCGTCCTGCGCGCTGTTTCCGGCTGCGGCGACGGGTAGCACGCCCTGGTCGGCCAGGGTGTTCACGGCTGCGTCGACTGCTTCGGAGGCGGGTCCGCCGACGGAGGCGTTCAGTACCGCAGGCTGCCGGGCGTTGGCGGCGATCCAGTCGAGGCCCGCGAGGGTGGTCGCCGAGGAGCCCTGTCCCTGGCAGTCGAGCACGCGTACGGAGACCAGGGACACAGCGCGGGCCACGCCGTAGGTTCTGCCGCCGACGGTGCCTGCCACGTGGGTTCCGTGGGACTGGCAGTCCTGACCGTTGCGGCCGTCGTCAATGGCGTCGAACCCGACGGAAGCCCGCCCTTCGAACTCCTCGTTCCCGGTCTCGACGCCGGTGTCGAGGATGTATGCCGTGACTCCCTTGCCGGTTGCGTCGACCGTGAACCGTCCGTCGAGCGGCAGGTAGCGCTGGTCGATCCGGTCCAGGCCCCAACTGGCCGCCTCGACAACGTCGGTGACCGCGGCCGTGGTCCGGGTGCCCTGCGCCTTCTGCGTGTCCCCGGTTCCGATCGTCCCCGCAGTGAGGGTGTCGACGCCGATCCGGGCGTTCTCCTCGATCGCCTCGACAGCTGGCAGCCTGCGTGCCAGCCGCAGTTGCACCGGGGTGAGCCGGGCGGCGAAGCCGCGCAGTACCGCGCCGTAGGTGAACAGGGGCCGGACCCCGAGTTCGCGCAGCACCGACTCCGGTGAGAATCCGTGCTTGACGCTGACGATGTACTCGCCCGGGACCGCCGCCGGGGAGTCCCTCACCTCGACCGGGGCTTCGCCCGGCCCAGTGGTGGCGCGCGCGCCACCGGCGCCGACGATCAGAGGCGCGAGGAGCAGGAGAACAACCGCTGCCCGGTGGGCACTGGTACGCATACACCCTCCATCACACGAGATCTGGGCTCCTTCACGGAGCACCGCCCTGCGGCACGGACGACCGGTGCGGCGGGCGAACGGGTTGAACAGGCAGGGCGCGGGCACGGGGCGGCGCCCGGAAGGGCGGGGCTCGGGAGCCGGGGCAGGCCGCCGGTCCTGGGGCGGTGCGGCGCCAGGACCGGGTCAGCGGCAGTGGAGGATGGAGCCGGCCGCGGCCGCGCCTACTTACCCGCAAGCGCCTGAGCGCGCTCCTTCAGGTCCTGAGGAACGTCGTCCCGCTGAGCGACATCGCGAACGAAGCCCTGCATCTCCGCGGTCGTGTCGGAGCCGCCTTCGTCGCTGTTCTCGTCGTCGCCGCCGGAGAGATTGACAAAGCTGTCCATAGCGTTTCCTCATTCTGGTGGAGATCATGTGGCAGTGCAGCATCATGCATGCCGGCAGGGCGACGTAGGCGAAGCCACCCCATGCACCATCCGAAGGAGTGAAGACCGGGGGTCCGGATCGAGGGGCGGCGCCCCGGACCGGACACGGGATACGAGGAACCGGTGGAACGGCGCTTGCCGCTCGCGCACCCGCGCGCGGCCGACACGGAGGCGGGCTCCGTCGCCCGGATGGACCGCAGTGGCCTCGCAGCGGGCCCCGAACGCGCACGTTTCTTGGCTGGGCGTACAGGATGTGCTGCTGCTCCTCGACGGCCTGGCGGCCCTTCCAGCACACGCGGCCGTCGTACACGCCAGCGCGCGCCAGGTAGAAACAGTCCGCGATCTTGGGGAAGAACGCGCGGCTCGGAACACCTGAACGGTCAAGTCGATCGAACGGGTGGTGGTGGTTCCCTGGCAGCTTCGTTGCCGTTGGCTGACGCCGATTCGGCGTCAGCCAACGGCAGCGGCCGGCTCGTCGGAGAGGCCGCCGGTGGGCCGTGTCGGATTCTCAGGCATCGCCCGATGGGCCTCAGGGCTGAGCGGACAGGGACGGCGGGAGGAATTCGGCGTGCGTCTCCTGGAGATACGAAACGCCGTCTTCGTGGGTTGCCCTGAAGTTGAGACTCCGCTCGACAAACTTCAGCCTGTGCCGGGCAGCGTTGATGACCTCGGCCCAGGAGAGGACCCGGACACTGTATTTCGCCGACCTCTGGATGAAACCGAAGGGAAGTCCGACCTGGTCGCGGCGGGATTCGGCAAACTCGTCGAGGTGGTTTCCGACGATCCAGAAGTCCCAGGTTACGTTCGGCTTGTTGAACCGCTCGTCCCGACTGACCGCAAGCGCGTACTCCTCGATCTGGGTCATTTCCTTCGAGCCGATGGTCTGGCTCGGCCTCTTCAGTTCTACGACCAGGTTCTCCACGCGGTCCTGCGCAATCTCGCATGTCCGCGAGAAAACCAGGTCAGGAATGGGATTTGTCCCGTCATGGCGAAGCACCGGTGAAGCCCCGGCAAGGTTGACGTCATCGCCGAGGTAGGCGAGGTATTTCTCCAGCACCTTGGTGAGCGCTACGTCATCACCGACCAGTGCATACTCCTCGCCGAACACCCATGTTTCATTAGCCAGGATCCGGTGGAGCTGTCGCCGCTCAAGCGTCTCCCGGCGCGGTTGGCTGTCGAACAGAATGGAGTCCAGGCCGGAGAGGAACGAGAGCCTGTCACCGATTCGCTTTGATGTGGTGATAATGGATGAGAGGGAGGTCTTGTTGAGCAAGCTGTCGAGCTCTATCAGCCGGTCCTCGGGCAGCTCAAGAACGCTCCGCAGTACGTTGTGAAGATTTCCCGGGTTGGATTCGAGGGCCTCTCGCAGGAGTCGCAGAGACAGCTTCCGCGAGGTGAAGTCGCCGCCGTTCACCGACTTTGCCGCAGCAAACGAGACTGTATCGAAGGCTTCGCGTTCCGCCTTCTCGATCGCAGTGACCGGTGCGCCTCTGAACGGGTACGAACCCTCGGTGACCCATTTCTTGATGGTCTCCTGGCGCTTCTCTCCACTGCGAACCTTGAAGTGATCCCGAAGTTTCTCCTTCGCCGCGTCGACCACCGAGCTCATCGGCTCGGCCCCCAGTTCGGCCAGGAGGACATCGTGCCCGCGGAAGCCGTCCCATTTGAGGTAGGCCGTGAATTCGAAGCCCGGTGCCTGGATTCCCGGCTTGATTTCGTGGAGAGCCATCCCGGATTCGTTGCACAGGTAGAGTGCGCGATCCACTTGGCGCTTCCACTCGATGATCACAAGCGTGGGGGTGTTGGGGACATCGGTCACGTCCAGTGCGTACTCGCTGCGACGCGATTGCAGTGACGCGGGATCGAGTCGCCGACCCCTCCATGTGATCTGGACATGCCCGTAGGACTCCAGGTAGATGGCGAACTCGGCAGCCAGGGTGTCGATCAGGGAGTCGCTGTCGAGGATCTTCGCCGCGGTCTCACTGACGTTCGTTGCTCGTACGTGCGTACCGGTATCCCCGCGCTCCGGAGCCGTCTCCGCCAGGTCGAAACTGCTCAGGTTCGCCCGGGTTCCGGTGATGCTCAATCCCACCAGGACGTTGTCATTGCGGCTTATGGTCTGCCAGGTGACCCTTTCCCCGAGAGCGAAAGCAGCGAACCGCCCCTTGCCCTGTTCACCATGAAGCTGGCGTCCTTGGCGTCGTGTTACTTGGGCCAGCTTCTTCCAGGAGTCGCCGAGCGCGCCGAATCCGCGTTTGGCGTCCTCAAGTGACATGCCATGGCCGTTGTCCTTGACCAAGACGGTCTCGATGGCACCCAGTGGACTGAGCTCGACTCCTGCGTCGACGAGATCCGCATCTGCGTCCAGGGCGTTCCAGATCAGCTCGGTCAGGCCAGCTCGCGGGCTCTTGATGAGCCTTGCGAGGTGGTCGACTCCCACCTGCACCGTCAGAGAGGTCATGGAGAAATGAAAGCAGATCCGGCATCCAAAGGGTGACGGAGATCCCCTTTCAGATGCGTACGAGGGCGGACTTCATGAGCAGTCTGCGATGGCATCCGGAAGTCACTCGACATCGGCAGCGGCACCCTACTGGCCGCCACCGACAACGAGGGGCCGGCCTGGGGGCCGTCACGACGACCCCCCGGCCGCAGAGCGTTGAGCGGCAACCCCGAGTTCGGTCCGTGCGCGGTGTAGGAGGTCTCGGACGGCGGGCTCCCGGCGCCAGGGGGCGATCCGACAGAATCCGTTGACCTGCAGCGTTGCCTGCGCGGTGGCGTGGTCGTTCCCGCGATCCCAAAGATCATTTCCCAGGGCGGTGCTGGGGTGTCACCTCCTGTGCAGGCAGGGCCTTGCGGGACCGGCGGGGACTCCGCCCCGTGCAGCCGCCGACCGGTCACCCCACCAGGCCCAGCCTCCGCCGCTCCCGCGCGACCTGCCGGTGTCACCCGGCAGCGGATGCGCGTGCCCGGCACAGACGTCCCTCGTACGGCGGCGAGTCGAGGCTGGGCTTCTCGCGGCAGCGTCCGGTGTGCGGTCGTCCCACCCGGCGTCGCGGTCGGCCGTCGCGCCGCCCAGGGCCGTCACGAGAACGGAGGCTTCTCGGCAAGCCCGTCCGGATTCGTCGAACAATTCCCCCGCTGGAGGCCGGGAACGGCATTCGAATGGTTCAAGCGGAAGCAGTCTCCGCCAAATTCCGCATCCCGCAAGCCATTCGGAGGCACGGTATGCAAATAGGAATGGGTCGGAGGCCGGGATAATGTCCTAGTTACGGCACGCGGGCCGCGGGCGAGGTCCACGCGATCCTGGAGTTGGGCGAATCGGGCGAAGGTCTTAATCAGTTTCGGTGTGTCGTTGGGGTCGTTGGTTCCAAGAGCGGTCAGCGGTCGGCTCCGGTGCCACATCCTGTGCGCATGATGCGACGTATCGCCGCCGTAGCGGCTTCAGCTTTCCTTTCCCTCGCGAGTGTCACCACCGCGCACGCCGCCGATCCCGCGACGCTCGTCACGGTTTCCGGGGATCTGGTGGTCACGGACGAATCGGACGACGAGATCGAACTGTGGGAGGCGTCCGCAGAGCTCACCTGCCCCGAGGGTACGGTGGCCGTCGCCGGAGGCGCAGACGAACTGCCCGACCCGTGGGGAACCCCATCGGGCTGGGCACACGGGCGCACGTGGACGGCCTACAGTGCTCCGGTCGAGAAGTCCGAGGTCCCGGACGTCAAGGAAGGCGACAGCGTGGGCACCGCCTACGCGGTGTGCCTGGAGACCACCGATTCCGCATCCCGGCCGAAGCGCTGACGCGGGTGCCTGCCCCGAGCCACGCCCGTCTTCGCGCGGCGTGCGGATTTTCTGCCCGTCGGCGGCTTGTGTGCCCCGACGGCGTGCAAGCGGCGAACCGATCGAGCCGACCCGGAGGATCATTTCATGGCCCTTGAGCGTTTCCTTCCCCGCGCGGCGGTCTCTCTCGCGGGCGCGGCCTGCCTGGCCGCCGTCACTGTCACTCCTGCTCATGCCGCATTCCCTAGCAAGGGCAGGATGTTCCAGATCCGGACCGTCTTCGAGGGGCAGGCCCTGTGCGCCACTGCGGAACGGCCCGCCCCACACACGGTGAATCACCGGTTCAGCCACTGCGACAAGTCGAAGCCGATCCAGCAGTGGAGGATCTCCAACAACGGTAGGCAGGTCGTCAACGCTGCCGAGAGCGAATGCTTCCCGGAGACGGATATCAGATGCCAACTCAATCGCCGTGTTCCGCCGGACAAGTTGATGTGGCAGCAGGACAGCGAGGGCCGCGTTTTCTGGCAGATCGATAAAACGGATCGCGACTACTGGCTTGTCGTGCGAAACAACGGTATCCCGCAGAGCTTTACCGGTACCTCCTACCACAACACCCCCCGCTCGGACGCCGCAGTCTTCACCTTCCCTGTCGTCTGATCCGACCGACTCCTGGTTCCGCTCTCCCGGGCTGGAGCTCGGTCCGGGAGAGCGGCACGGCTGCGGGAGGCCGGCGCCTGCCCGCCGGCGCGCCCCTGGGGTGGTGGTGCGGGGACACGGTGTCCCCGCACCACCGTCGCCGGGGCGTCCTTACTCGTGTGCGGGATCGGCGCCGGCAACCGCGGGCTCCTGCTGCGGCGGGTATGTGCCGTTCACCCGCGACTCGCTGTCAGCCGGGCGTGGCTGTCGAGGTGGTGGCGGGGTCGGGGCTGCGTCGCCTTGTGGTAGCTGGGCGGGATCAGGTCGTCGAGGGGCTTCCATGCCTGGTCGACGAGTTGGCGGCAGTCGGCGAGGGACGCCAGGGGTGCGCCGCTGCGGGCGATGAGGGTGGCCGCAGCGGCGGCGCCGTCGGGGCCGGCGCGGTAGTGGTGGTCGCGCAGGCGCCGGCGGCCGCCGTGGTCGAGGAGGCCCGGGGCCCGGGCGACGGGGTAGGTGACCTCGCCGTTGATCAGGTCCTCGGCGGCGACCTTCGCGATCCTCCCCCGATCGCGGCCTGCGGCGCTGGTGACCCCGTCCAGGTCGGCGGCGTCGTCGCTGATCTGGTAGGCGGTGCCGACGGCTTCGAAGTAGTGGCCGAGCGCGGCGATCTGCTGCTCGTCGGCCCCCGCCAGGACGGCCGCGGCCTCGGCGACGGACCGGGCGGGGGAGCCGGTCTTGAGGTGGTGGGCGGTGCGGACCTGGTCGAGGAGACAGTGCGGGGCACCGCTGGTGACGGCGTGTTCGAAGGCGGTGCGGTGGCCGGCGAGGTCGAGAGCCTGTCCGGCGTGGGCGGTGCGCAGGCCCTGGAGGTAGAGGCGGTAGACGCGCAGCGTGGTGGCCGCGTCGCTCTGGGGGGCCTGTTGGAAGAGCGGGTCGAAGGCGAGGCAGGCGAGGGTGCCGGCGTTGATGGCGGCGGGGGTCCCGAAGAGGGTGTGGACGGTGTGCGGTCGCGGCGCAGGGCGAAGGCGTCCTCGATGTCGTCGATGATCATGGAGGCGGTGTGGAGGAGCTCGGTCGCGGCGGTCAGCGGCCGGTAGGGCTCGGGGGTCGACGCCGGGCAGACAGAACACCGCGGCGGTGATGTAGGGGCGCCAGGCGCATCCGGGGACGTCCAGCCGGCGGGGCGGCGCCGCTGTGCAACCCGACGGGGTGCTTGTCCCGGGGTGCGGGCGCGTCGATGACCCGGGTACGGGCCTCGGGTCCGTGCGGTGAGGGCGCCGCCCGCAGGCCGGCGCCCTCACCGCCCAGTCTCATTGGAGGAGTCGGATGTGGGTGTGTTTGCCTCGTGGTGTTCCCGGGCGCGGGAACACGGCGCTGTTCGTGCTGTCCAGGTCGTAGCGCTGGCGGCCGCGGCCTCGGTCGCGCCGGTCCCCGCCGTCGCGCTTCCCCACGCCCGGAGTGCGGTGACCGTCGAGGCTCCGGCGGCGGGCAGGCTCGTCGCCGCCGGAAACGACGGCGACGGTCAGGTGTCCGGAATCGTCGAGTCCGCCCAGGGCCGCAGGATCACCGCCGTCGCCGCCGGCTACTACCACAGCCTGGCGGTGACCGACGACGGCACCCTGCTCGCCGCCGGAGACGACGAGTACGGTCAGGTGTCGGGGATCCTCAAGGCCGCCCAGGGCCACAGGATCACCACCGCCAGCGCCAGTACCTGGTACAACAGCCTGGCGGTGACCGACGACGGCACCCTGCTCGCCGCCGGAGACGACAGGTACGGTCAGGTGTCGGGGATCGTCGTGGCCACCCGGGGCCACAGGACCAGTACCGTCGCCGCCGGCTTTTTCTACAGCCTGGCGGTGGTGGACGACCGCGGTGACTGCGGCCCCCTGAAGGCCCACCAGATCTGCGCCTCGTTCACCAAGGCACAGGACCCGCAGGACACCTACACCCTCGACTTCCTCATCACCGGCACCCCCGAGCAGGACCTGACCTCCGGCGCGCCCGCCAGGGCCGTCGACACCGTCTCCCCCGAACCCACCCACATCGTGGTGCGCAGGGTCGCCCCGCCGGGCGACGTCGCCACCGGCTCGGTGTACTTCACCCACGACCCCGCCACCGGCGAGATCACCATCGACGACGCCAGCAGCGAACTGCCCGAAGGACTGACCTACCGGCGCGCCGACGGCAACCGGTTCGCCTTCACCTGGAACCGCTGACCTCCCGCCCCGCCCCTCCCACCCCTTCGGCCGCCGAGCAGATGAATGTCGATCCGGGAGAGCTCACCATGAGGGTGCCCTGCCGATATCCCACGGAGTCGGCGCCCGGGTCGGCTTCGTCGCGTTCGAGATAGGCGTTGAACTCGGTGAGCAGGGCGGCCATGGCGGCGGCGAACCCGCGGCGGTGATCGTCCAGGGACATCGACGCGGCCGCGTCGGCGTCGATCGCCCCCCGGTCCCGGCGCAGCCGGTAGTGGCGTTCGACGGCGCCGTGCACGCGTCGTTCGTCGGCGACTTCCAGCACTCCTGCCTCGGCCAGCAGACCGACGTGCCGGTAGACAGTGGTCTTGGGCACGTCGGACAGGCTCGTGCACAGTTCGGACGTGGTGCGGGTACCCCCAAAGTTGGGAATACACGAGAGGGGCTGTGAGTGACCGCGAACACCTCGACGGCGGCGGCTCGGCTGAGTGGCGAGGCGGTGATGCCGTTGCGCACGCTGGATCCGACCGGGCCGCTGGACGACCTGGAATGGCTGGACGAGGCGGTCGGCCGGGCACGGGTGGTGGCGATCGGCGAGAGCGCGCACTACAACCGCGAGTTCTTCCAGCTCCGCCACCGCCTGCTGCGCTACCTGGTAGAACGGCACGGCTTCAACGCGTACGCGATGGAGACCGGATTCGTCGAAGGCCGGCTGGTCAACGACTGGGTCCGAGGCGGCGAGGAGCAGCTCGGCCGGGTGATGGCGAGCGGCATGACGTCGCTGATGGGGCTGTGGACGCAGATGCGCGCCCATCTGGAGTGGATGCGGGCGCACAATCGCGCCACCGCGCACCCCGTCGGCTTCTACGGGATCGATCTGCCTGGTTCGATGGTGTCCCTGCTGCCCGGCCTGGATGTCGTGCTCGCCTACCTGTCGCAGGCCGATCCCGAGTTCGAGGTCGACCCGAGTGTTCGGGAGACGGCCGCCGCTTGTGCGGCGGAATCGGTGTTCTCCGCGCCCGCGGCCATCGCCGCCTACGGGGAGCTGACGCCCGAACGCAGGGACGCGCTGACGGCGGGCCTCGCCGAGCTGGCGGCACGCATGACGGGCCGACGCCTCACCTATGTTCGACGGACCACGCTCGCCGCATACGAACGCGCGCTGGTTTCGCTGCGCGTCACGGTCGCCCTCGACACCTTCAGTCGTGAGATGGTTCGCGGCGACAGGCAGGGGATGATGTTCAACCGGGACGCCACGATCGCGGACACGGTCGAATGGATCCTGCGCAGGGAGGACCGGATTGTCCTCGCCGCCCACAACGGCCACATCCGGCGCTGGCCGGGTGCCGTTCCCGGCACGGCTGCGACGACGCCGATGGGCATGCACCTCGCCGACCGGCTCGGCACGGACTACCTGGTCATCGGTACGACCTCGGGGACCGGCGACATCCTCAACACAGGGGCCGACTTCTACACCGGCACACTCTTCACGGACATGGAGGCACCCCTGCCCGGCAGCCTCGACGCGCTCATGGCCGCCAGCCACGACGGACCCTTCGCGACCGACCTGCGGCGGCTGTCACCGGGCGACACCAAAGCCGTTCGGGCCACGTCCCAACAGCGCGCGGGCATCGGCACCTTCTACTCCGACGTGAGCCCGGCGGACGCCTACGACGTCATCGTGCACCTCTCCCACGTCACAGCGGCCGAACTCGATCCCGCCGCGCTTGCCCACTCCCCCCATGACGTCCAGGAGGTGCTGTCTCACTGGAAGCCGCAGTGACACCGGGCCAGTGCGGCTTTCTCGGTGAAGATCACTGAGAAACCTCGCTGACACAACCGGCTGGCCAGCGGTGATGCTGGATCTCCGGGGTGGCTCTGTCAACGGTCCGATCCCCCGATCGGTGCGGCAGCGCCCGGCCCGGTCGAAGGGCTGCCGCGTACGGCATGGAGTACATGATCAGGTGGTTCGCCGGTTGTGCCCGCAATCCAGTGGCAGGAGGAGAAGGTCCGGTTCGACGCGGTCCTCGCCCTCCACGCTTCGGGGCGACCCAGGGGTCGGCGGTGGTGCCGTGGAGGCGGACGTCGGCGCTGTTGGAGTCCGCCCGCGTGAGCCGGGCGCGCAGGCGCAGCCGCTCGACGAGCAGGGCGTCGAGATCGACCCGGTGGTCCACGAGGGTCACGCGGCGGTCATCAAAGTCGACGGCACGACGGGGGACGTCGCGGATCTCCAGCACGGTGCCGTCCAGCACGTCCAGCACGTCGAGGGCCGGCTGGGTGGTGCTTCCCCGACAGAATCCGTTGACCTGCAGCGTTGCCTGCTCGGTGGCGTGGTCGTTCCCGCGACCCAAAGATCAGTTCCCAGGTCGATTCCGGGCGCGGCCGCCGCCCGGTGCTCTCGTCGAACGACAGGTCAGGACCGGTCGGCCGTAGCTCCCCGCGTCGCGGTGAGTGGCGGGACGCTGAGCATGGGGTGGAAGTCGCCGGTGTCGTCGGGTTCGCCGACGCGTCTGCCTTCGGCCTCGACCCAGGCGTGGGCGACGAAGGGAGAGGTGCGTACGCCGGTGCGCCAGGTGGGCCAGGTGCCGCGCAGGCGGCACAGCAGCGCGACGGCGAGGGAACGCTGGAGGCAGTAGCGGCCCGAGCACAGGACGCTCACGGAGGTGACGTGCTCGCGGGCGGCGAGGGCCTGGGCGTAGGTCGCGGGTTCGGCGCCGCGGCGTGCCGCGCGCAGGAGGGCCTGCAGTCGTTTGGGGGGCAGGTGGGCGATCAGGCGTGCCGTCGCGACGGTGCAGCGCACGACGGCGCGGACCGCGATCGGAGGCCTGTTCTGGGGGATGTCGGGGGCCGGCGGGTTCACGGGGTCACCAGTCCGGTCCGGCTGAGCTGGGCGATCAGGTGGGTGACGTCCTCGGCGGCGTTCTCGCGGCTCACCGGCTGGGCGGCGGCGAGGGCGTCGGTGATCTCGTCGGGGGTGGCGCCGTTCAGCAGGGCGTCCAGGACGGTGGCTCCGGTGGCGTTGAGCTGGAAGTACCGTCCGGTGCGTTCGTCCAGGAGAACCGTGCCGGTGTCGGTAGTGGTGCGGGTGACGTCAGCGCGCAGCCGGCTCATGGCGGGGCTCCTCGGGTCGTGGCGGGGTGAGGTGGGAGGGTGCGGGGCGGGCTGCGAGGTCGCGGAGCCACAGCTCCAGGCCGACGGTGGCCTCCACGTCCCCTCCGCCGCCGAGGAGGAGTTCCGGGTTGGTCAGGGCGCGGCGCATCGCGGCGTGGTCGGTGAGTCCGGCGGCTGCCAGGAGCGAGTCCCGTGCGCAGTCGGCGATGTCGGCCCGGTGCTCGCGGAACCCCTGGTAGCCCTCGGTGGTGCAGTGGTCCTTGGTGGTGCGCTCCAGCAGGTGGTCGGGCACGATCCCGGTCATGGCCGCGGTCAGCAGCGGCTTGTAGGTCCAGGGGGTGCAGGTCTCCTCGGGCCGGACCGACAGGCAGGCGGTGACCACCGCGTCGTCGCAGAACGGGCTGGACAGCGGCAGGTGCTCGGCGTGGGAGCGGTGGGTTAGGAGGGCGGCGTGCCGGCCGGCCTCGCGGGCCTGGTGGATGCGGCTGTGCTGTCCGCGTTCGGCCGAAAGTGGCCGCGTGTCGGCGGCTGCGGACGCCAGCAGGTCGGCGACGAGTGCGGCGGCCTCGCCGCTGGCCCAGGCCGGGAGGCGGGGCTGTACGCCCCAGCCGCCCGGGTCGCTCGCGGTGTCGGCGGCGGGCTGGTCCAGGCGTGCGGACGTCCGGGCGAGCCAGTGCGGGTAGGAGCGGGGATCGAACAGCAGGGCGGCGCTCGCGCCCAGCGGCCAGCGCCCCCGTGCCCGCCACCCCGCCGTGTGCCGCAGCGCGGTGAGGGGCCGGCGCCGCAGCAGCGCCCGTACGTAGGAGCGGGGCGGCTGGAGGATCTCGTCGGCGCCGTTCCCGCCGAGGCGCAGGACCGCGCCGCGCTCGCGCATCGCTCGTGCGACCAGCATCTGCCTGACCCGGTCGCGGGCGACGGTCGACGGCTCGTCCGCCGCGTCGTGGCGCTCGCGTACCCCGGCGTAGAAACCCGGAAGTTCGGCGAAGGGGAAGTACAGGGCGTCGACGCCCGGCAGCCGGTGCGCGGCGTACCGCGCGTAGTGGAGGTCCTGGTTGCCGGGGGCGTCCCAGTGGAACGTCGCGGTGACCAGGCGCGCTCCCGCCTCGGCGGCCAGGAAGCACAGGGCCGTCGAGTCCCGCCCGCCGGACAGGTCCGCGCCCACCACCGCCCCCGGCCGCACACGCGCCGCGACCGCCCCGCGCAGGGCCTCCCGCAGCAGAGGGGCTCCCTCGGCGAGCGTCAACTCCGGCTCCGGCGCCCGCCACCACACGGCCGTCGCGGCGGTGCCGTCGCGCTCCAGGAGCACCGCACTGCCGGGGGGGACCGTGTGCACGCCCTGCCACATCGCCCCGCCGCCCGCCGGGGGCGGCAGCCCCGGCAGGGCCAGACGCGCGGCCACCTGAGCGCGGTCCGGTGCCGCTCCGGTCAGCCAGGCCAGCGTCCGCGCCCTGTCCGCGCACACCGTCACACCTGCGACGGCCGCGTGGTGGACCTGCCGGGCCCCGAACGCGCTCCCGCGCACCCACCCGCGTCCCCCGACATGCCCGATCACGTGGAAGCTGCCGTGCGCGCCGCGGACCGCGGACTCGACATCCTGCGGCCGACGCACGGCGCCGAGACGCCGGTCCAGTTCACCGGCGGTCAGCGAGCACGTCCCCGCCACTGCCACCGCCGTCCCGCCCGCCGTGGCACAGGTCATCTCAGTGTCCGGCCAGTCGCCGACGATCCACGGCCGGCCCGAGGGATAGGGCACCACCCGAGGTGCGCACGCCCGCAGCCGCGCCCAGACCTCGGCAGGCAACCGGCAGTCCGGAACGACCACGAACCACACCCCCGATGTCTCCTCCACCGCACTCCACCCTTCTCCAGGACCCGATGACCGGCCCGCGCGTCCCCCGGCCCGATCGAAGCCCGCCGCATAACAGCGGACGCCACCACGCCGCTGGCCCCTGCGGGACGCCGCCCAGGTGCCGGTTCGCACCTGCGGGCGTGAACCGGCACCCCCGACCCCTAACCAGCCACGGGGTTGGGACCCGTGGGGCTACGGATAGAGGTCGTACGTGTTCGGCTCCCACGTGTCGCCCTGAACGCCGTCCTGGGTGAGCTCGGCGAAGCCGCCGAGCTCTACCATCAGCGGCGCCTCGTAGAAGTCAGCACCCTCGAAACCCAAGGTGTTGTCCATGGAAATCACCTCCTTCCGGAACTGAGGAACGGTCACTTGCAACAGGCATTGATCCACATTCCGCACACCCACCGCATACCGCCACGCCACCCGTGCGGGTGAACCTGGTTCTGGACGCTCCGGGTGCCGAGCCGGGACGTGCTGCTCCGGTACCGAGGGCCACTCGTACCCGGTACCCGGCGTGCGCCCGACAGGACTTCGGGCCTCCCGCTCTCCGGGCGGCCCGCGGCCGTCAGTGCCCGGCGGGGAGCCCTGCGTCGGGGAGGCTGGGGACGGTCAGCATGCGGTGGTAGAGGGCGGTCGAGCCGGGTTCGCCCACGGGTCGGCCGTCGGCCTCGACCCAGGCGTGGGCGCGGAAGGGGTCGGAGCGCACGCCCGTGCACCAGGTGGGCCAGGTGCCGCGTGCGCGGCACAGCAGTGCGGTGGCGATGGAGCGTTGCAGGCAGCCCTCGCCGGCGCAGCGGGCGCTGACGGTGACGACGGCCCGGCGGGCGGCGAGTGCCTGTGCGGTGGTGGCGGGCGGGGCGGTGCCGCGTGCGGCTTCGAGGGTGCGGCGCAGGCGGCCCGGGTTGAGGTGGGTGAGGAGGCGGGCGGCGGTGACGGCGAGGGTGGCCGCGGCGCGTTCGGTGGGGGTGAGGGGTGTGCGGGGTTCGGGGGCGGCGTACATGCTCACGCGGTCACCAGCCGGGCGTCGTGCAGGTGCTTGACGAGGGCGGCGACGTCGCGGTCGGCCTGGTCGGCGGGGATGTCGGGGTGCCGGTCGGTGATTCGGCGGGCGGCTTCCTTCGGGGTGGCGCCGTCCAGGAGGTGTCGCAGGACGGCGGCGCCGGTGGGGTTGAGGTGCCAGTAGCGGCCGGTGCGTTCGTCGAGGAGGACCGTGCCGGTCTCGGTGTCGGTGGCGCGGACGGTGGGGGCCAGGGCGGTGCTCATCGTGTTCCTCGGGTGTGGGCGGGCGCGGTGGTGGTGGCTGGGCGGTCGAGGGAGCGCAGCCAGCTCTCGCAGCCGAGGGTGGCGGTCAGGGCTGCGTGCAGGGCGGTGGTGGGCGGTTGCCTCAGGGCGGTGCGCAGGCGGGCGGTGTCGATGAGTCCGGCGTCGGCGAGCCGGCTGGTGTCGAACAGGTCGAGGAGTTCGCGGCGGTGGCGTCGCAGGCCGGCGTTGGCGTCGGCGGTGTATTCGCCCTTGGTGCGGCGGGCCAGGATGTCGGCGGGCACGACGGTGTTCATCGCGGCGGCCAGGAGGGGTTTGTAGCGCAGGGCGTCGACGCGTTCGTGGACGCGTACGGACAGGGCGGCTTCGACGACGGCCTCGTCGGTGTACGGGGCGGCGTAGCCGATGCCGAGGGTGTCCTGCGTGTACTGGTCCAGGCGCCGGATCGCGTCGCCCGTGGCGCGCAGGTCCCGGAGCACCTGGTGCACGCCGCGGTGGGGGGACAGCGGCTGCGGGGAGCGCGCGGCGGCGGCGCGCAGCAGGGCGGCGGCCGCGTGGGCGGCGTCCGGGGTGGCCCAGGGCGGCATCCGGATGTCGGGTGCCCAGGACTGGTGACGGCGTGGGGCGGGGGTCGGTGCGGTGAGCTGTTCGGCGGTGCGCAGCAGGTCGCCGGCCAGGGGTGTGCGGTCGGTCAGTGCCTTCAGTTGCGGGAGCAGGGCCCGGCGGAAGTGGAGGTGGTGGTGGCGCACGTCGGCCAGGGCCAGCAGGGGGTGCGTGGCCAGGACGTCGCGGGTGTGCGCGGGCGGCGGGCTGAACAGGGCGTCTCCGCCCGCCCCGCTCAGGTGCAGGCGCGATCCGTGGGCGGCCATGCGTTCCAGGGCGCCGAGGAGTTTGACCCGGTCGTGGACCCAGCCGAACGGCTCCTCGGCGCGGTCCATCGCCCCGGCGGGGGCGGCGAACCAGGCGGGGGCGTCCTCCCGCGCCGTGAACTCGTGCACGGCGCCCGGCAGGTGGGCTGCGGCCCGCCGGGCCCACACGCTGTCCTCGTTCGCCGGGTCCAGCGCCTGCCAGGTCGTGGTCAGCAGCGGCGCGCCCGTGCGGGCGGCGAGGAAGCACAGGCTGGTGGAGTCCATGCCGCCGGACAGGTCGGAGCTGATCGCGGCGCCGCCGGCGGTACGTGCGAAGAGCGCGTCCTGCAACGCCTGCCGTACCGCTCGCGCGCCCTGGTCGAAGGGCAGCACGCTCCTCGGGGGGTGCCACCAGCGGTGTGTGGCGGTGCGCCCGTCGGCCTCCAGCAGGAGGAGCTCGTCGGGGCGCACCCCTTGGACGCCGCGCCAGACGGTGTGCTCCTCCAGGGGATGGACCACGCCCACGGCGCCCAGGCGCAGTGCGAGGACGTCCTCGTCGGGGCCGGCGCCGGTGAGTGCGGCGAGGGTGTCCGCGCGTCCGCCGGCGATGTCCGTCCCGTGGAAGCGGGTGCGGAAGACGCGCCGGCTTCCGGCCGCCGTCCCACGGACGCCGACCCTGCCGTCAACCGATGCGAGGACGTGGAAGTCGCCCGTCGGGCCGGCCGCCGCACGGTCCGCGTCCTCCGCCCTGCGCATCCGGGCGGCCCGCGCGTCCAGCTCGGCCGGTCCGGGCGCGTGTCCGCCGACGACCGCCACCCGGACTGCTCCGGCCCGCCCGAGTACCACGTGCCCGGCCGGCCAGACGCCCATCAGCCACGGCCGCCCCGACGCGTGCTCCACCACCTCCCGTGCCATCGGCCGCAGCGCCCGCACCGCTCCCGCCGCGATGTCGCCGTCGGGCAGAACCACGAACCACATCCGACCCAGCAGCATCCGTCCAACTCCTCCACCAGAACAACAGACCAAGGGCGGGGGCGGTCCGGCGGGCCGCCGCACCGCCCCCGCCGGACCGCGCGGAGCACCCGGCCACCGGCCCGGTGCCGGCGGGCCGCTAGTCCTCGCCGCCGAGCCCCCAGGGGCTGCTGATCCTGTAGATCCAGGGAGTGGCGCCGCCGTCGATGTAGTCGCCGCTCGACGAGGCGCGGGTCAGGTCGGCGAAACCGCCGACCTCCACCAGCACCGGCACCTCGTACGCCTGCCTGATGGACGTGTCCGTGTTCTCCATGCCCAGGTCTCCTCTCACTCGTCCGACCGACGCAACCGACGGCCGACGAGAGCGTTCCCAACCCGGAAGAACGCATGCAAACCGACAAAAGGAGTGACAATCCGACCGCCACGCACCGGTGGACACCGCCGACCCGCTCGCCCGGCTGAGCGGCGATCCGGGCGAACACGGCCCGGGCGGTGAACACCCCGCGGTGGTGTCGGTGCGCGGGGCGCACAAGGTGCCCTCCGACGGGGGTGCCGCTCGGTCAGGGGGTACAGCGGGGCGGGCAGCGCACCGGGCTCCCACCGCGGTACGCGGCTGCCGGCGGGCACGAAGGTCCGGGCCGGAACGGACGGGTCGTATCAGGCGGGTCGGAAGGTGTTCCGGAGGCGTCCGGGAGCGGGGCGGGCCGATCAGTGCGGGAGGCGGGCGTGGCGGCGGAGGTGGTTGGTGACGTCCTGGACGTCGCGCAGGGGGAGGGGGTAGGTGATGAGGCGGGTGAGGCCGAGCGCCGCGTAGCGGTGGTAGGCCTTGGTGTCGATGGGGGTCATGGCGGTGTAGTTGAGTTCGAGGGGGCCCAGGTGTGCGGGGCGCTCGATCTCGTCGGCGGCCCGGCGCAGGCCGGCGAGGTTGGCGGCGAGCTGCTCGGGGTTGTCGCCGGCGCCGAACCAACCGTGGCCGCGGGCGACGGCCCGGCGGTAGGCGGCGGGGCTGTGACCGCCGACGAGGATGCGCGGGCCGCCGGCCTGGACGGGGCGGGGGTGGGCGTCGAGGTGGTCGAAGTCGACGTAGCGACCGTGGTGGGAGGGTGCGGGGCTGGTCCACAGGGCGGTCATGGCGTCGAGGTACTCGTCGGTGCGGGTGCCGCGTTCGGCCAGCGTGACGCCGACGGCGGCGAGCTCCGGTTCCAGGTAGCCGGGGCCGATGCCGACCCGCAGTCGGCCCCGGCTGAGGACGTCGAGGCTGGCGAGCTGTTTGGCGAGGACGACGGGGTGCCGCTGGGGCAGGACGACGATCCCGGTGCCGAGCTCGATCCGTTCGGTGAGGGCGGCGACATAGGCGAGGTGGACGAGCGGGTCGAGGATCGGCTCGCTCGCGTCCATGGGCGAGTCGGGAGTACGGGGGTCGGGCAGCGCCACATGGTCGCCGACCCACCACGACCGGTAGCCGAGTTCCTCGGCCAGGGCGGCCAGACGCGCCGTCGCCCGCGGCCCGTGCGTGGCCTTGGCGCTGAGTCCGTACACCCCGAGTTCCATGGCTCCCCGCCTCGTTCGACAACGGGCACGCCTACGGCCCGCAGCGCCGCGCGCCCGACGGCGCGCGGTCCACGGCCGTGACTCCGTCCTACCCGAAGCTGCGCCCGCCGCGAGAGCGGCGCGCCGCCACGCGTCCCTGGGGTCCGACGGCCTCCGCGAGGACGGCGGTCATGTCGCCCCGCCCGCAGCGGGTTCGAGGACGGTGGATCCGGGCCCGATGTCCCGGCTCTCCACGACTGAAGCGCGGTGGTGTGCCTGTGTCGGCTGAACGTCCGGGCTGTGGTCGGCAGCGGCCGGCGTCAGGGCGGAGAACCGCACCTCGTTCACGCCGCCCCGGGTTCAGGGCACGGTCAGGCCGGGTGCTCGGCGGCCGATCGGCCCGAGGCGGGGCGGCCCTCGCACCGGGCCGCCACCGGCGGTCCGTGCGGGCGGCAGCCGGTCACCGAAGAACGCAGCAAGGATGCTGGGCCGGGGGCAGCCGCTCCACCCGGCGGGTCAACGTCCGTCCGGGCGGAGCGGGACGACGTTCGGGTGAGAGCTCGGGTCTGTGTCTGCGGGTTTCCCGAGGATCAGAACGGCGGCCGCGAGTGCGGTCTGCTCGGCGCGTCGGCGGGATTGCGCTTCGGCGGCTCGGGATTCCTTGAGGGCGCCCTTGAGGCGGGCGACTTCCCGACGGAGGCGCTTTTCGGTTTCGGGTGTCTGGTGGGTCTGCGAGCGGACGCGTGCGTAGAACTCCTCCTTGAGATCCGCGTGGCGCTTCATGAGGGCCATCCGGTGAACGCCGGCTTCGACGGTGAGCGCGGCGACGGTGAGGCTGCCGTTGGAGCGCGTGGGCCGGCCCTGGGGCTGAAGGGCTGCCTGTCCGGGACACCGACCAGGAGCGGCTTCGCCCGCCCGGGGAGGGACTCTGCCCTGGTTGCCGCTACGCGGCGAGAGGCAGGTCGTCGTCGCCTCGGGGGGACGGCGCGGAGCGGGTCCGACTGGGCGTGGTCGAGTGCTCGGGCGAGGGCGTTGACGGCCTGGTCGGCGGAGTCTTTGAAGAGGTGGCCGTAGAGGTTGATGGTGGTCGCCAGGGTGGCGTGGCGCAGGGCGCCCGAGTGATGGTGATCCATCACGCAATGTAGTGCAATGGGGCAGATGGCACGGAACTCCGGTCCGGCCAACCTGTTCATTGCGTGTGAGTCTTTGGGGCAGATGCCGGCTGTCGTAGGGAGGGATCCCATGGTTCAGCAGTTCATGAGCGCCAGGGAGACCGCAGAGTTTCTGAACATGTCCCTGGCCTGGGTCTATCGCGACGCTCCGCGTCTTGGTCTCGTGCCCTACAAGTTCGGGTGCGGGAGGAACGCCAAGTTGCAGTTCAAGGTGTCGGAGGTCCAAGCCTGGGTCAAGCAGCAGAGGACGCGGGTGGCATAGACCCGGAGAGTGGGAGGGCCGGTCCGTCGGGTCGGCCCTCCCACGCGCTCAGGCAGCCAGGCCGAGGTCGAGGAGCTCGGCGGCGCGGCTGATGGAGCCGGGCATGAGGTGGCGGTAGAAGGTGAAGGTGATCTGGACGTTGCGGTGGCCCATCCACTCCGCGACGTCGGTGATCGGTATGCCGTTGCTCAGGCAGTTCGACGCGAAGAAGTGGCGCAGGCCGTAGAGCACCATGCCTTCGGGGATGTCCACCAGTCCGGAGGCTTTGACCTTCCTCCACTGCGTGGTGATGATGTGGTGCGGCATGGCGAGCGTGATGTCTTTCGGATTTCGCAGCAGGTAGCCGTCGACGGTTCCGTAGGTGTCCGCGTAGCGCTCGATGGCGTGCCGGGTGCGCGTCGGCAGCGGTACGTCGCGGTACTCGTTGGCCTTGCGGTGCTTCAGGCGGGCGTAGCTCTTGGTGGCCTGGTTGACCTGCTCGTGGACGCGGTAGACGTCGTCGGCGACGATGTTGTTGATGTTGACGGCATAGGCCTCGCCGTTCCGCAGGCCGCAACCGCTCATGAGTTCCGCGACAAGGCGGAAGACGTCGTCGCCGGCGGTCCGGATGCTCTGCAGTTGCGGGCCGGAGGGGATCACCGCTCGCGCGGGGTCGTACTGAGGGGGCCGGACGCCCTTCAGAGGGCTGTCCTCGTAGAGCCCGAGCCGGTGCGCGTCCGAGAGGATCGTCTTCAGGCGGATGAACGCGTTGGTCTGGGCGGCGAGACCGACCCCGTTGCGCTCCATCTCCGTGATGAAGGCTTCCACGACCTTGTGGTCGAAGGTTCCCATGCGGCGGCTCGCGAAGGCGGGAAACAGGTGGTTCTTGAGCGTGGATTCGGTGTTCCGCAGCGTGGTCGGGCTCTGGTGCCGCTGGCCCTTGAGCCAATCGGCGGTGTAGGCCGCGAACTGCATGCTGCCGTACTTCTTGATGCGTTCCGCCTTGTGCACGCTCATCGGGGAGCTCTTGCGCGCGTGGTAGACCTCGGCGAGGCGGCTCTTCGCCAGCTCCTGGGTGGTGAAGCCGGACTCCTCGGTCTGCCGGCCCGACGCGTTGCGGTACCTGATCGTGTACTCGTGCGGGCACTTGCTCCAGCGGGAGCTCGGGTGCTCGCACTCCTTGAAGAAACTGCCCATGCCGCGGACGAGACCTGTGCTTGCCATGACGGCTGACCCCCGGAGTCTTGCTGACCTTTTGCTGACCCCGGATGGTCGATCATGCCTCTGAGCTGGGCGGAAACGCCGAGCGCGTGATAACAAGGGGAACTACCGCCGCCTGCAGAAGGCCAAGGACACCTGGGACCGCAAGAACGTCTTCCACCACGCCCAGTCGGTGACCCTGCCGTCCTGACGGCCCGCGCGGAGCGTGTCCGCACCGGTGGGTGGGCTCGGGCGGACGGGGGTGGACAGGGCCGGACAGCTTCCGGTGGCTGTCCGGCCTGGAAAGTGGACAGCGGACCGGGCGAACCTGTGCGGCATGGAGAACACAGCGAAGAAGCCCTACCTGACCGGCCACTACACCCCCGTCGCGGACGAGATCACCGCCACCGGCCTCGCCGTGGAGGGCACCCTGCCGCCCGAGCTGAGCGGCCGCCTGCTGCGCAACGGCCACAACCCCAAGCCGGGCGTCACCCCCACCCACTGGTTCAAGGGCAGCGGCATGGTCCACGGCATCCGGCTCCGGGAGGGGCGGGCGGAGTGGTACCGCAACCGCTGGGTGCGCACCCCCGCACTCGAAGGCGCCCCCTACATGACCGAGAAGGGCCCCGACTTCACCGCCAGCGCGGCGGGGACCCACATCATCGAGCACGCCGGACGGCTGCTCGCGCTGTGCGAGTCGAACTTCCCCTTCGAGCTGACCCCCGAGCTGGAGACGGTCGGCGCCTTCGACTTCGACGGCAAGCTGTCCGGGATGATGACGGCTCACCCCAAGGAGGACCCGGTGACGGGTGAGCTCCACTTCTTCGGGTCCTCGCCCCTCCCGCCCTACCTGATGTACTACGTCTGCGACGCCAAGGGCGAGATCGTCCACAGCGCGGAGGTTCCGCAGGCGAGTGCCTCCCTCAAGCACGACTTCGCCATCACCCGCCGTCATGTGGTGTTCATCGAGGGCAATGTCACCTTCGACCCCACCGAGCACTCCGGCATCCCCTACGGCTGGAGCGACCGGCAGCCCGCCCGGATAGGCGTCATGCCCAGGGGAGCCGACGGCGCCCGCCACATCCGCTGGTACTCCGTCGAACCGGGCAACATGCTGCACGTCTCGAACGCCTACGAGGACGACGCGGGCCGCATCGTGCTGGAGGGGCCCACCGTGGACGAGGAGGGCTTCCGGCTCTCCTGGAACTGGTGGATCGGCGCCCCCGGACGCGGCGCCGAGCCCAACGCCCGCTCCTACATCCGCCGCTGGGTCATCGACCCGGCAGCCGGCAGCGTGGACGAGCGCATCGTCGACGACCTCGCGGTGGAGTTCCCGACCCTCAACGAGGCCTACCTGGGCGCCGAGAACCGCTACCAGTACGCCGTCTCCTTCCCCGACGAGAAGGGTTTCGGCGGCTACGGCATCGCCAAGTACGACCGCACCACCGGCGCCCGCCGCATCCACCGGGTCGGCGACGCCCGGCTGCCCAGCGAGGCGGTGTTCGTCCCCGCCGCCGGATCCACCGGCGAGGACGACGGCTACCTCCTCACCGTCGTGTCCGACCTCAAGCAGGACGCCTCGCAGTTGCTGGTCCTCGACGCCTCCGGCCTCGACACGGTCGCGACCGTCCACCTGCCCCGACGGGTGACCGCCGGAATCCACGGCTCCTGGGTCCCCGACGCCGACCTGGACGCCGCCGCGTCCTGACCGGGGCGCCGACCCGGTCCCCACCCACTGCGTCGACGGGCGCGACCGACGCCGCACGTCCCCGCACGTCACCCGCACGTCCCTGCATGTCCCCGGATGTCACCCGCACCACTGAGGAGAACCGCCATGTCCGCTGCCACCAACGCCCTGCTCGCCGAGCCGTGGAAGGCCCTGTGGAACAACGACCTGTCCCTGACCGACAAGATCATCGCTCCTGACTTCGTCGCACACGCCGCGCCCATCACCGGCTCCGGCGACGACACGGTGCACGGCCGGGAGGGCCTGAACGGCTGGGTCGCCGGCATCCACACGATCCTGCGCGACCTCAGCTTCGAGATCACGGTCGGTCCGATCGTCACCGACGACTACCTGGTGGTCCGTTGGGCAGCCGAAGGCACCTACGCCGGAGGCTTCCCCGGCGCGCCCGAGGATGCCGTGGGCAACCCCGTCCGCTTCACCGGCACCGACACCCTGCTGGTCAAGGACGGCATGCTCGCCGAGTACTGGGCCAACGCCGACAGCCTGCTGTTCGTGCGTCAGCTCGGTGTCCGCGAACTGGCCTGACCCACCCGCGGTCCCTGGGCCGGGCCCGGTCGGCGCCGCACCGGTAACAGTGCGGCGGCGGACCGGGCCCGGCCGCACCCTTGCGTCGCGGGTAACTCCCTTGCCGTGACAGGCCTCCGGACCGAGGCCGGTACCGCGGCGCTCACGATGGCGGCGCCGGTGGAGGGCGCCGCGGAACTCGCCGTGCTCGCCGAGGCGCCGCCGTGGTCGACACCGCGGCGTCGCCCAGCCCCAAGCCGCCGCAGTTCACCGCCACCCCAGGAATGCCACCGCTGCCGCACGACCCGACCGGCCGCAACCGGCGGTACGCATTCCTACAAGCCTCCCGCTGCTGTGCCGGGACAGGATGAACCTCGGAAGGACCCCGCAGAGGAGGTTGCATGATGGCACGTCTGCACGTGGGAACCACGAGGAAGCATCTGCTGGCCGTACCCTTCGCCGTCGCGGCCGCGCTGGCGGTGTGCGTCGCCCCTGCCGCGACCGCGGCGACCGCGGCGAGCGACCCGGGGGCCGCTCGGGCGGGCTTCTCGGCGCAGGCCCGCAGCCTCGGACTGGACAGCTCGCAGGCGAGGGACCTTCAGAACCGGGTCGACGGCTACCTCGCCAAGACCCCCGGGGCGAGCCAGGTGGCGGTCAACAGGATCGACCTGGCCGGGGGCGGCGAGCTGCTGCTCACCCTGCCGGGGGAGGAGCGCGCCCGCGACCTGGGTGCCGCCGGCACCAGCCCGGCGCTGGCTGCCGGCTGCCCTTACACCTATGTGTGCGCGTACAGCGGCGAGAACTTCACCGGCGACGAGCTGCGCCTGTTCACCTGCGACTACCTGGTCGGCATCAAGTGGGTCGGGACCGGGTCGTGGATCAACAACCAGCGGTCCACCCTGTACGCCAGGTTCTACGACCGCAACGGCAACGTCGGCTGGACCTCACCCGGTGGCTACAGCGAGGACCGTCACGCCCCGTGGGGCTGGGTCTACTGGCTCAGCCCCTGCTGAGCAGCGTCCTTCGAGGTCGGGCTGCCGGTCGTCCGCGCGCGCGGACGACCGGCAGCGGTGGGCGGCGGGTGTCAGCCGGGGGTGCCCGGCGGCGGAGCGGTGTCCTCCAGGAAGTCGAAGGCCAGCCCGCTGGACGCCTCGCCGCGGCCGGTGCGGCGACGGGTGGCGAGCCAGAGGGAGACCCGGCCGTCGCTCCAGCGGGTGCGGTTGAAGGAGGAGGTGATCCCGGTGCCGGTCTGCGGCACCTCCTCCTCGTGCACGAAGTACGCCCGGCCCTGGTCGAAGCCCTCGCGCAGCAGGGCCGTGCGGGCCGGCACCGGCTCGCCGTCGACGACACCGAGCATGGCCGCGCGCTGCAGGCGGATCTGGCGGTTCTGCCCCGGAACGTGCACCGGGAGGAACGGGATCCAGTTCTCCGGGACGGTGTTCATCGCTTCGTAGCGGACCGGTGCGGCGGCCGGCGGCGGCACCGCCGGCGGGTGCAGGGACAGCCGGTGGGCGAGGATCTCGGCGGCCACCTCGCTGCCGCGCCGGGGCTCGCCGGTGGGCAGCCGGACGGTCTGCTCGACGCCCCACACCATGTTCGCGCTCTCGTCGCGGACCAGCACGACCTCCTCCAGCACCGGGCCCTCGGCGACCTTGGGCACGCTCGACGGCAGCAGCAGGTCGGTGTCCGCCGGGACGGACGTGTCGCCGACGGTGTCGAGGGTGAACATCGACCAGCGCTGCCAGTCGGCGTCGTCACCCGCCCCGGCGGGCGTGATCCAGAGCTTCCGGCCGAAGACGTCGGTCACCGCCAGCCCGCGGATCGAGGCGACCGTCCCGCTGGGGAGGTCGCAGGGCAGCTGGAACCAGTCGTTGCTGTAGACCAGCGCGAACTCCAGGAAGACCAGCCGTGCCAGGTCGGTGCTGTCCGGCCGCACGGCGGCGAAGTTGGTGCGCCCGTCCTCGACCGCCCACCAGCGCGGCAGCGGCATGCCGGAGAACCGGACCGGCGCCGGGAACACGGTGCGGTTCAGCGGCGCGGGCGGCGGGGCGGCCCCGCCGAGCGGACCGGCCGGGTCGACGGAGAACGCGTGCCAGTCCAGCGTGCCGCCCGGGTACTCCTGCGCGGTCAGGACCTTTTCCGCCCCGCCGGCCGCACCGGCCGCGACCGAGAAGCGGTGCTCCAGGCGCGCCGGGTCCCAGGCGGTGTTGCCGGTGTGGGTCGCCGGGTCCTCGGTCGGCTGGTCGATCAGCGTGTCGAACCAGGCGGTCAGCCGCCGGGCCAGCCGGGCCAGCTCGTCGCGTTGCAGGCCCAGCAGCCCGTCGATCCCGTCGTGGGCGGGCCGGCCGCGTTTGAGGGCGAGGTAGAACTCGTAGCCGTCCATCCGGCGGCCGGCCACCGTCTGCAGGGCGGACCAGACCTCGGGGTGCGCCACCCTCGGGCTGTCGGCGTCCGCCCTCGGGTCCGGCAGGGCGACGGGGTAGCGGTCGATGTACTTCTGGCGGACGGTCAGACCGAGCAGGAGCGGAGCCCTGCCGATCAGCTTCATCCACCGGCGCCCGATCGCCAGCCGCAGGTCGAAGGAGATCCGGTCGGCGGCGAACGCGAACGGCAGCGGGCGCCGCTCCGCGACCGCCTCCAGCGGCCGGTCGGCGCGCAGCGCCTCCACCGCGCCGTCGGCGGGCCGGAACCGGCTCGGTGGCGTGGCGACCACCGAATAGGTCGCGGTGACCGGCGAGCCGCCGTCCGTGCCGCGGAACTCGCCCATCTGCCACTGCCGGGTGAGCATCCACAGCGGGTCGCGCACCTCGGCGCGCAGCGCCCGCGCGAAGTCGGTGGTGCGCGGCCTGCCCTCGACGCGGTTCCACAGGCCGACGGTGGGCGCGCGGCGGTTGTCCAGCGCCTCGCGGAGGTTCTCGATACGGGGCTCAGCCACGGGCCTTCCCTCGCAGGTTGGCGATCGCGAGATCGGTGCTGATGGTGATCGGCTGCCGGGTGGCCGACAGGACGGTGGCCGGCAGGAACTGGGCGTAGGCGGTGCCGTCGAGGTGGCCGGGCTCCACGGCCCGGACCCTGGCCAGGTCGAAGGTCTCCCGGACGGCGGCGACCAGGTCGTCCCAGACCCAGGCGCCGGTCCGGGTCGGCGGGACGACCAGCAGCATGGTCTGCGGGGGCTCGGAGTCCGGGCCGTCGTAGTGCACCGCGATCCCGGTGGTCTCCTGACGGGCGGGTACCACCTCGGTCCACTCGTCGAGCAGCACCCCGCACCGCCGTGCGGGGGCGAGCAGGGGCTCGGAGGCGTAGTGGGCGGTGAACAGCAGCCGGTCCTCCTCGATCAGGGTGCCAGCGCGGAACTCCATCGCCAGCCAGTGGTCGCCCGGGCGGTAGGGGAACTGCACCGGGGTCAGCTGCGGCTCCTGCCAGCCGGGGATGTTGCCGAGCAGTCCGCCCGGCCCGCGCAGGGCATCGCCCAGGGCGACGGCCTTCTCCCACAGCCGGGGCTTCTCCCGGACCCTGGCGATGCCGTGGACCCAGTCGTCCACCGGGAAGTCCCGGTCGAAGTCGTCCGTCAGGTGCTTCACCAGCGCGGGGCTGTCGGCGCGGGCCCGCTTCCAGTCCTGGACCAGTTGGTCCGAGGCCGTGAACTCGGGCACCACCAGGACGTCCTCGCCGAGCATCGCCACCAGCGCCGCGGTGGCCGCCCGGACCCGGTCGGGGTCGGTCACCGCCGCGTCGTACTCGGCGAGCGCCGTGTCGGCGGCGGCGAGCCGCCCGGTGACGTCCGTCCGCAGCGCCAGCGCCCGGGCCAGCAGGTCGCGGCCCAGTTCGACGATCCGGTCCTCGTACGGGGCCGGGTCCAGGCCGACCGGGTCGAAGGCGGTCAGCGGCAGCAGCGCCCGGACGTCGGCGACCAGGCCGGCGAGCGTGGTGCGCGTCGTGCGGGCGAGCCGTCGGAGCCCCTGCAACCGGGAGTCGAACGCCGACCTGCGGCCGGCGACGGTGACGCGCAGCTTGGCCGGGGTCGACGGGCGCGGGCTGGTCGGCGTGGTGGTGAGCAGCCGTTCGGTCTGCTCCAGCAGCCGGAACCGGTCCTCGGTCGGCGTGGACGCGGGCAGCGCGTCGTACCGGGCCAGCAGGGCGTCCGCCTCGGCGAGCGAACGCCCCATCCGCGCGGCCGCCACCGCGACCGCCGCCAGGACGTCGGCGAACACGCCGCGGCGCCAGCCCACCAGCTCCCCCCAGCCGCTGCGCAGCAGGCCGAACAGCCCGGCCGTGCCAGCGAGCTGGCTGTGGGTGGTGACCAGTGCGTCGATCCGGTCGAGCACCTCGTCGCGCCGTACCGGGGCCGGATCGGCAGGGTAGAGCCGCGTCAGCACGGTGACGTGGTCGGCCACCCGGGCGCGCAGGGCGTCGAGGCCGGTGCGGACGGCCGCGGGCCGCTCCCGGGGCACCGCGACCGCCTCGTCGGCCGAGCGGTCGACCCCGGCCGGCCCGGAGGCCGGGACGAGGTCGGTGGGCCGCAGCGGCCGGGAGGTGGTCAGCAGCGAGCGCAGCGACTCGACCAGCGGTGACACCTCGAACAGGGTGACCTTGCGGTCCACCCGGGTGGTGTACTCGATGGTCAGCGGGACGTCCGGGCGCGGCTTGTCCCGCGTGACGACAACGCCGAGGATCCGGTCGTCCAGGTCGGTCATCGCCGTCTCGCGCGCCGGACGCAGTGCCCACAGCAGGTCGATGGGCTGGAGTTCGAGGTCGAACTGGGTGACGTCGCTCCGGCGCGGCTGTCCGTCGAGCGGATCGGTCCAGGTGACCCGGACCGCCACGTCGCTCTGCGCCGGGAGCAGGCCGGGCAGCCAGTCGTTGACCGCCGGCTCGGCCTTGGCCCTCGGGCCGTCGCCGCGGAACCGGGCCGCGCCGGCGTTCGGCGGCAGCCCCGCGGTGAGCTGGACGGCGAACCGGTGGGTCAGGGTGACGCCGCTGCGCGGGGTCCGTACGACGGCGGGCTCCGGCGGGAAGCCCTCCTTGGCGTAGGCGTCCAGGGTCGCGGTGGCGCGCTCGGCGTTGCCGAGCAGCACCTGATGGGTGCTCTCGGCGACGGCGAGGTCGGCCAGCGCGTCGTGGATGTCCAGCAGCCGACGCAGCTCGGCGTTGATCGCGTCCTGCTCCTCGGTGGAGGCCGTCGGCAGGTCCGGGACGCCGAAGGGGTAGGTGGGCGCGGCCGGCGGGCGGGTGGCGCGGCGGACGAGTTCGAGCCCGTCGACGACGTTGCGCGCCTCGATCACGTCGATGTCCGCCCGGCCCTGCGGTGTCACCTCGGACAGCTTGCCCGCGCGCAGCGGGAACGCGCGCCGCAGCGCCGGGAGGAAGCGGTCGAGCTCGACGCCGGGGTGGTGGTCGTGCAGCCCGCGCTCGAACCGCCGGCCGAGCAGTGCCCCGAGCGAGTGGCCCGCGCGCAGCCCGTCGAGCAGTTCCAGGGCGGTCCGGACCCGCCCGGAGCTCAGGTTCACCGCGAACGAGCCGGGCGCGGCCGCCGTCCCGTTGGCGAGGTAACCGGCGCGCAGGACGGCGGCGGTGGTGGCGTGGCTCGGTGACGGGGCGTGGACGTAGCCGCCGTTGGCCGGGTCGTACGGGATCTCGGCGGCCCCGAAGACCGTCGCGAGCTGCGGGTCCAGCGTGACCGACCCGAGCGGGTGCGCGCGCGGCCGGACGTCCTCCAGCAGCCCGTACGCTCCGAGGTGGACGCCCGGCCGGGGCGCGCCGGTGCCGTCGGGCCCGAACCGCAGCTCGGCCAGCCGCTCGTTGGCCAGCCCGAGCAGCCAGGCGTCGAGCCGGTAGGTCGCGCAGTCGAGGTGCTCGGCGAGCACCCGTTCCAGCCGGGCGGTGGGCAGGTCGGCGAGCAGTTCGACGGCGCGCAACTGCCCGGCGAGCGCGGCGGTCGCCGGGCTCGATCCGAGCACACCGGGGACGAACCGGTGCACCAGGAGGTCCGGGTCGGTGCTGCCGGTGATCGCCGGGTCGGGGGCGTACAGCTGCCGGTAGCGGCTCTCGCTCACCGGCGGCGCCGGCTCCCCGGGCCGCTGGGCGCGGACGTGGACGAAGAGCGGGTCGGCGAGGGAGGGGGCCGGGCGGCCGGCGGCGACGGCGAGGCGCCGCCCGGCGTCCTCCCAGCCGAGCAGGACGGCGTGCCGCAGCAGCAGGTACAGCAGTGCGGCCGGCGGGCGGTTCCCGGCGAAGCCGTTCTCCAGCCGCACCGTGTCCAGGTCGGTGCGCCCGTACCGGACCAGCCAGTGCAGGTAGTTCCCGGGGTCGGGGCCGGCCGTGGAGGCGCGCACCGGGTCGGTCTCGGAGAGCGGGCCGTCGTCCACCAGCGGGGCGAGCAGCGGCTGTTGCGTCCCGGCGAACAGCCGGCGGACCAGTGCCGGGTCCGGGCGCTCCGGCGGGTGCACCTGGTAGCCGAGCCGGGCGAGGAGCGCGCGGATCGGCTGCGGCATGTGCAGCACGTCCTCCAGCACGGGCAGCACGGTGCCGCCGAGGCCGCCGAGGTTCTCCCGGTTGAAGACGTCCTCGACGCTCTGCGCGTACCGCTGGTGGTACTCGGCCGAGGTGGGGTGCAGGGCCAGGATGTCCAGCAGCCGCTGGTGCGGGTCCGGGTCGCCGCCGGCGAGGTGCGCGACCTTCCCGGCCGCAGCCCGCCAGTCGGTCAATGCCACGCTCAACAGCCGGTGCAGGGCGGTGCGGTGGGTCGACGCGGCCGGCCAGACCAGCCGGCTGAACGCGGTGGTCGGCAGGATGCCGTAGGGCTGGCGGCCGACCCGGACGGCCGGGACGGGGCCGCGTCCGCTGACGTGGCGGAGGAAGAAGTCGCGGGTGTCGGCGACGGTCTGCGGCGGTACGACCGGGTACAGGGTGGTCTGCAGGAAGTTGCCCCAGGTCGCCGGCCACAGCGCGGTGTTGGCGGCGCGGGCGTCCCGCTGGTCGGTCCGGTCGGCGTTCGGGACCCCGGCCAGGACCGCGGGGTCGAGGCCGAGGAGTTCGGCGAGGCACTGGCCGTCGGTCCTGGTGGTCCAGTCGCCGGGCGCGGCCGGGGCGAGCCCGGCCGCCGTGCGCAGTCCGGCGTCCGCCTCCTCGCGGGCGTCCTGGCCGGCCGGCGCCTGCTCGGAGTTGTTGGTGGGGGTGCCCTGGGGCAGCAGCGCGTACCCGGTCGGGCTGCGCAGCTGCCGGGTGACCAGCCGGCCGAGGTCGCCCGCGGACTGCTGCGGGTCGGTGCGTTCGCGCAGTCCCAGGACGACCAGCCGGTCCACGCCCCCGCGGTTCAGGGCGTCGAGCGGGACCCGGATGCCCATGCCGACCTTGCACGCCTCCTCGAAGTCGGTCAGCCAGCGCAGCGGCGCGGGCACCCGGAGCGCGCCGGTCTGCTCGTTCACCTTGAGCTGCTCGGCGGGCGGTGTGCTCGGATCGGGGCCGACCACGAGTTCGTCGGGCACCGGCTTGCCGGGGACGGCGAAGACCTGGGTGTCGCCGACGTACCCGAGCGCCGTGAACCTGTCGGGCAGCAGTCCGGCCCTGGGGGCCCTGGTCCAGGAGTCCTGGGCCACCTGGGCCGGGCGCGGCAGCACCAGGAAGGCGACCACGACGCCGTCGCGCGGGTCGGTGGGCGCGGCGTCGATCCCGGACGGCCGCCGGCTACGGACGGCCCGGGCCCGTTGCGGGCCGACGGCGGCCAGCAGTGCCGCGTCGGCGGACCGCAGCCGGGCGCGGTCGCCGTGCGCCCGCCACACCGCCGTCCAGTAGGCGGTGGTCGGCTGCCGGTCGGCGGCCGCGGGCGCGGCGGGGCCGGTGAGGACCAGCACGACGGTGTCCGGCGGCGGGGTCGGCGGCTGCTCGGCCGGGTTGGCGGGCGGGTGCTCCGCGCGCAGCCAGGCCGCCCGGCCGACCGGGACCCGGCCGGTGAACTCGTGCCACGCCACCTGCTCGGCGGCGCTGTCGCGGCCCGCCCGCCAGACCGCCGTCCAGTAGGCGCTGAGCGCGGTGAACTCGGCCTCGCCGGGCAGCGGCTCGAACTTGTCGACCGCCCACTCGTCCGGGAAGATCCGGACCAGCAGCTCGGTGTCGGTGAAGCAGGTCTCCAGCCGGACGGGGCCGAGCAGGACCGGCAGGTCGTCAGTGAGCGGGGCGGGCATCGGGCAACATCTCCTGTGCGTGGACGGCGATCAGTACCGGTGCCTGGAAGAGCATGTAGGCGATGTCCGCGGAGCTCAGCCGGGAGTGCCAGAGCGGCAGCGCGGCGTCCTCGCGGCGCTGCTCGCGCTTCTCCTGGTCGTCCTCGGAGCCGTCGAACCGGACGAGCGGGACCTGCACGCCCGGGTCGAGGCTGACGAAGCGCCGGTCCTGCGGGTCGATGTCCCGCCAGGAGAGGTCGTTCCACACCTCGACCGGGGTACCCGCGCCGTCGTCGGCCCCGAACCGGGGGTCGCCCGGCCGCTCCTTGATCACGAAGAACCAGCCGGGGTCCGACGGCGGCTTCCCCCGGGCCTGGTCCGCCGTCAGGTCGAAGCCGAGCAGGGTGATGTCCGGCTCCACCCGGGCCTCGTAGATCGGCAGCTTGACCAGCTCGGGGGACGGGCGGTCGCCGTCCGGCACGTCGGCGAGGACCCGCTCCAGGGCGGGGTCGACCACGCCGTCCTCGTTCGTGGCCCAGGCGGCGCGGTGCGCGTAGACGGCGGCCGTCGGGTACTTCTTGAGCAGCTCGCCGCGGATCACCAGGACGAGCTCCTCCTCCTGGACGAGGTCGCGGTTGTCGTGCGTGCCGAGCGCCGTGTCCGTGCTCCAGCCGTCCAGCCGGGTGATGTCGTAGAGGCGCTCCCGGCGCTCCGCGGCCGTCTCGCCGGGCCGGGGCGGCTCCACCCGGGGGTCCCAGAACTGGCGGAACGAGGAGCCGCGCTGATCGGTCGGGAACTCCCGCCACAGCAGCTCGCGGGCGAGCTCGTGGTTGAGCCCGGCCATGAACGCCTCGATGAACTCCTGGTCGGTCGCCAGGAGGGTGATCGTGTTCGGCGGGACCAGTCCGAGGTTGGGGACGAAGGTGTCCACCGACATGTCCAGCAGCGACTGGTACATCGGCAGGTCGATGACCGGGTACGCCATCGCCTCCAGGAAGCGCTCGGCGAAGGGCCGGAGGCGTTCCGGGAGCCGCACCCCGCTCAGCAGCTGCCGGGGCACGGTCTCGTCGGCGCTCAGTCCGGCGAGCATGGCGCCGGTGACCGGCGCGATGCCGAGCGGGAGGCGCTCCGGCGTCAGCCCGCCGACCGCGGCGGTGTCGAGCCCGTCGTGGAGGTCCCGGAGCGCCAGCTTGAAGAGCCGGGCCTCGGCGGAGTCCTCGCCGCCCGGTCGGGGCACCACCCCGTCCCCGGGCAGGCTGAGCACGAAGTCCGAGCTGGTCGGCAGCCCGCCCACCGGATCGGACGGCCCGGCTTCCGGCGCTTCGGCTTCCTGTGCTCCGGCTTCCTGTGCTCCGGCTTCCGGTGCTCCGGTCTCCTGCGCCAGGGGTCCGTGCGTTCCGGTCCCCGGTGCCCGTTCCGCCGACGGTCCGGTCTCCGACGGTGCGGCCGCCGACGGTCCGGCCGCCGACGGTCCGGGTGGGTGCAGGACGTTCCCGAGCTGCGCCGGGGTGACGATCGCCGCGGGCGCGGCTTTGGGCGGCGCGGCGACGATCCCGGTGGCCGGGTCGTCCATCCGGGGCAGCAGCGCGTCCGGCGACTGGTTGGCGGCGGCGAACGGCAGCCCGCGCATGAGGCGCGAGCGCGGCCTGGTGATCCGCCGCATCGGCGGCGACACCGGCGCGGCCGCGATCCGGCTGCGCGCCACCTCGAAGCCGACCGCCACCAGCTCGGCCGGCTGCGCACCGCCGGGTCCGTCGGCCCGTGCCGCCTCCGCCGGTCCGGTCGTCGTCACCCGGGAGCCGGCCGGCGCGGTCAGCCGCAGCGAACGCCCGGACGGCGGCGGGGGCACGGCGGCGGCCTGCGCGGCCCCCGGCCCGGGCAGCGCGGACACCGGCGGAGGGGCCGTCGGCGGCACCGGCGGGGCCAGGTGCTTGCCGTGCAGCACATGGCCGACCTCGCGGGCGAGCTGCGCGGCGCGGATCCGGGCGTTGGCCGCGAGCACTTCGCCGACCTGCTCCCAGGCGGCGGCCATGAACTCCTCCTGCCGCGCCCGGACCACCTGGGTACCGAAGTTGGCCGCGATCCGGAAGCGCGGGTCGAGGTTGAGCCGGTGCACCCAGTTGCGGTTCTCCGGTGCCGGGACGGGCGTGCCGTCCCGCCGGGACAGCAGTCGGGACGTCCGGGCGTGCCAGCGCCCGTAGAGCGGCGGGGTGATCACCGGATCGGCCGCGCCGGGCGGCGGCGCCCCGGCCGCTTGCGCCGGGCCGAGCGATGCGGCCAGCCGGGCGTGCGCGACCGCGGGCGGGTGGTTGAGGTAGTCGTCGGCCAGGTTGATCCGCCCCGCGAGGGCCTGCTGGAAGGGGTGCGGGTACGGCAGCGGGACGGGCGGTCGCGGGGCCGGCGGCGGCGGTGGGGGAGGCGTGGGGAAGCGGCCGTCCCAGTTGTCCCAGAGGTCCGGCTCACGGTCGGGCACCCGCAGGGCCCCGCCGAGCTTGAGCACCCCGCCGAGGGCGGCGGGCTCGGTGATCCCGGGCAGGCCCGGTCCGGGCGAGCGTCGGACGTCGACGTCGCGCCGCCCCACCCGGGGGTCGGGCTGTCCGGGCTGCAGCAGCCGGACCAGGTACTCGAAGTCGCCCGCGGTGCCGGTGCCGAAGAACCAGCGGTAGTAGTAGGGGAGTTGGCCGGGAGCCTGCCGGTTGGGGTAGTTCGGGCCCCAGGCGGAGTGAGCGGCGCTCGGCGCGGCACCCGGGTCGAAGCCGAGGCCGGCCAGCCGCCCGCTCTCGAACGCCGGCACCAGGAAGGCGTGGTACCCGGTACTCGGCCGCAGGTGCCGAGGACAGATCAGCCGCGAGCAGGCCCGGTCGGGGGCGGTGCGCAGCACCTGCCGCAGCGCGGCCAGCGTGGCGGGCATGTTCTCCGAGACGATCGGCTCGTCGAGCTTCTCGTCGACGTGCACGTGTGCCCAGGCGCCGAGCTGCTCCGGCGGCGGCAGCGTGCCGGCCGGGTCGGTGACGGTGACGAACGGCAGTGGCCGCCCGGGTGCCGCGCCCTCGGTGAACTCGCCCGGTTCGCCGGTCTGTCGGGGCCCCTCCAGCACGACCAGGGCGAGCCAGGGCCGCAACCGCCCGGTGTCCGCCTCGGGTGCCAGCGGGCTGTACTGCCAGGGGAAGTCCTCGTCGTAGAACTCGATGTGTGCCAGGTAGTTGGGCTCGGCGTTGGTGACCCAGGCCCGCGGCTCGGTCCGCGAGACCACCCGAGGGTCGATGCCGACGATGTCGCCGGGGCCGTAGAGCTGGACCTTCTGGTCGACGAACTGCTCCGGCGGCGGACCGGCGACGGGCTCGCCGGTCAGGTGCAGCCGGACCGGGATCTCGGCGCGGGTGACCGGGCCGGACGGGTCGGCCGCGATCCTGGTGGCGATGCCGCCGCGCAGCCACGGAAGGAAGGAGTAGACGTTGGCGGTCACGAGGCGGCCCCGAACACCTCGGTGGTGGCGGTGAGTTCCGGGACCGCCGGATCGGCGGCGGCGAGCCCGGCGCGGACCGTCCCGCCCGCGATCAGCACCCGGCCGTCCGACAGCGCGGTGGCGGCGAACGCCCAGCGGCCGACGGTCGTCCCGGCCGCGGTCGTCCAGGCACCGGTGGTGTCGTCGAAGACCAGCGCGCTCCGGTAGCCGACCCCGTCGCGCACCTCGGCCGTGCCGCCGACCAGCAGGAACTTCCTGCCGCCCAGCGGGACCACGCGGTGCAGGCCGCGGCCCCCGGGCGAGGCGGGCAGCGCCGTCCAGACCCCGGTGGCCAGGTCGAAACGCTCGACGGTCAGACCGGCGAAGGGGTCGAACGTGCCGTCGCCCGGGGCTCCCGGGGTAGCGCCGCCGAACACCAGCGCCGCGGTGTCGGAGGCGGCCACCGCCTGGTGCCGGCTCCGCGGCAGGACCAGGCTGCCGGTCGGGGTCCAGGCCCTGGTGGTGGGGTTGAAGAGCTCGCAGAACGCGAGCGAGGCGTCGTCGTGCCCGGAGATCGGCGCGGTGCCGCCGCACACCAGCACCTGACCGCCCTTGAACAGGACGGCGGAGTGGCCCGTCCGGGCGTCGGTCATCGCCCCGCCGTCCGTCCAGGTGTCGGTGGCGGGGTCGTAGATCTCGGCCGACCGCAGGGCCTTGACGGAGTCGCCGGAGCGCACCGCGACGCCGCCCGCCACCAGCACCCGCTTGTCGGCCAGCAGCACCGCGCTGTGCCCCCAGCGGGCCTCCCGCATGTCGGCGGCGGACTTCCAGGTGTCGTCGGCCGGGTTGTAGAGCTCGGCGCCGGTGAGGCCGGGCGACAGCGGCGACGCTCCGCTGGTGCCCCCGGCGACCAGCACCCGGCCGTCGTCGAGCCTGGTCACGGTGTGCAGCCGACGCGGAAAGCGCAGCGGGACGCCCGCCGTCCAGGTCGCGGCGGCCGGGTCGTAGACCGCGGTGCGGGTCAGGACGGCCGAGGCGGCGTCCGAGCCGCCGGTCAGCAGCACCTTGCCGCTCTTCAGCAGCACGGCGCCGTCGTACTGCCCGGACCAGGAGGCCGGTGACGGCAGGTCACCGGTCTTCGTCCAGGAGCCGCCGGCGGCGGCCGCCGTACTCGTCGTGGCGGCGATCGTGGCAGCGGACACGGCAGCGGTCGTGGCGCCGGTCGTCGCACCGGTCGTGGTGTCGGTCATGGCTCGTCGAACCCTTCGGGCTGGCCGTGGTCACGGCGTGAGGATCTCGGTGCCGGCGGTGACGACGGCGGCCTCCCCGGGTGCCGCCGGGCCGGAGAGCGTGACGCCCCCCGCGACCAGGACCCGGCCGTCGGCCAACTCGGTGGCGGCGAAGTCGGCCCGGCCGTCGGCCAGGCCGCCGGTGGTGGTCCAGCCGCGCCCGGCCGGGTCGTAGAGCGTCGCGTTGCGGAAGCCCCCGGCGAAGGCGGGTCCGGCGGTGCCGCCGACGACCAGGACCTTGCCCGAGCGCAGCCGCAGCGCCCGGTGCCCGCTGCGGCCGCCGGGCATGTCCGGCAGTCGGCTCCAGGTGTTGGTGCCCGGGTCGTAGCGCTCCGCCGACGCCAGGGGCGCGAGGGTGAACCTGCCGCCGGACGGGATCCCGGTCGCCTCGCCGCCGGTGACCAGGACCGAGCCGTCGGCCAGCACGGTGGCCCGGTGGCCTCGGCGCGGGGTGGTGAGGCTCCCGGCGGTGGACCACGTGCCCGCGGCCGGGTCGTACAGCTCGCAGAACGCGAGCGGGGCCGGTCGGCCGCCGGTGGCCAGCGCCCCGCCGACGACCAGCACCCGGCCACCGGGCAGGACGGCCGCGCGGTGCCCGGACCGGGCGTCGGCCATCGGCTTCGCGGGCGACCAGCTGCCGGCCCGCGGGTCGAACAGCTCGGCCGAGTCCAGCGTGCCCTCGCCACCGCCCCGGGCCCCGCTGCCACCGGCCACCAGGACCGCGCCGGTGGCCAGCAGGGTCGCCGAGTGCCCGGCCCGGGGCGTCCCCAGCGGAGCCGCCGGGCTCCAGGTGGCGGCGACCGGGTCGAAGACCTCGCTGGAGCCGAGCAGCTTCCCGTCCGCGCCGCGGCCACCGGTCACCAGGACCCGGCCGTCGTCGAGCACGGTGGTGGAGTGCCCCTGGCGCGCGACGGCGAGGTCCGGGACGGCCGACCAGGTCTTGGCCACCGGATCGAACCGGGCCGAGGACCCGAGCGCCCGGCCGGTGCCGTCGGTGCCGCCGGCGACGAGCACGGTGCCGCCGGCCAGTCGGACCGCCTCCGACCCGGCGGCCGCGACCGGCAGCGGACCGGCCGCCGACCACGCCCCGGGGGCGGAGAGCGGGGCGGCGACCTCCGACACCGGGACGACGTGCAGGGCGTCGGCCAGGCCCGGGTCCGCGGTGACCCAGTCGGCCAGCGCGTCGGCCGCCGTCGCGGCGCTGCGGAACGTGGTCGCGCCCCGGTCGACGTCCGAGGTCGGCGGGAAGGCCTGCAGGTTGTTGCGCCGGTAGGCGACCGCGAACCGCTGTCCGGTGAGTTGCACGGTGTCCTCGCCCGTGAACGGCCGGCGGCGCTCGGCGTCCTGCCGCGACAGGGCGGAGCGGCTGGTGCTGCTGCCCTCCAGCAGCTGCTGGTAGACGGCGGCGGGGACGTCGTGGAACCGCGCGCGGCGGGTCCCCGCCGGCGCGGCGGCCGGCCCGGTCGCCCCCGCCGCCCGGACCACCCCGGCGGCCCCCGCTACGGCGCCCGCGACGACACTCGCGGGGGCCGCCGGGGCCCGACGGGAGTCGATGATGTGCAGCTCGTAACGGGTACTGCGGCGGACCACCCGCGAGGAGGCGAGTGCCTCCCGCTCCGCGCTCAACTCCAGCCCGGCGTCCTGGTCCTGGTACGGCGCGGCGGACAGCTTGGCCGCGTCGTCCATGTCCTGGAACTGGGCCATCGCGAACTTGTCGTCCGGGGTGGAGAGCTGGACCAGGCCGCTGTCCGTCGCCGGAGCCACCGTGAAGCGCCGCCCGTCGCTCGGCCGCTGCGCACCGACGCGGTCGATCCGGACGTTGAGCGGGATCGCGCGCTGCTGCACGTACAGGGTGCCGAGCGGGTGCAGTACGAGCGTGTCGGTCGGCGGCAGCGCGCGCAGCGTCACCCGGCGGTCGCCGCCGCCGGGCGGCAGCACGGTGCGCCACCCCTCGACCTTGGCGATCTCGGCCGCGAGCAGTGGCAGCACCGCGATCGGCGGCAACGTGGTGTCGTGCTCCTCGCCCCAGCTGATGTCGAAGTCGGCGGAGATCTCCAGGAAGAGCAGTGAGATCGAGCCGCGCCCGCGCGCCCGCCACGGCGACGGACCCTCCAGCCGGAACCGCAGGTCGATGGAGAACAGCCCCACTCCGAACGCCTTGAGCGAGACGTCGGCGGCGATCTCGATGACGAAGGAGAACGGGGAGAAGCGGAACAGTGCGTCGAAGGAGAGATGACCCTCGACCCCGAAGTCGTCGAATCCCAGCCGGAGTTCCGCGGCGGCCCCGAACTGCACGGTGTTGCTGGTGAGGGCGAAGTACCCGGACACCCGGATCAGCGCCCCGGGCCGGTTCAGGATGTCGACGGCGAGCCGGTTCGGCACCGGGAACGGCAGCGGCGGCGGCCGGAACGACGGGTGGAACCCGCCGACCGTCAGCACCAGGTCCGGATTGTCCCCCCAGGCGACCAGCAGGCCCATACCGCCGTCGATCGTCATGGTGAGGATCCGCGACTCGAAGAGCTGCGCGAAGAACCACAGCCGCGACTTGTCGAACTCGACCGCGCCGATGAACGCGACCTTCAGGACCAGCAGCGCGAGCTCCTCGGTGGGCAGCGCGCACTTCAGCACCCCGAGGATCGCCAGGTTGCCCGGGATCTCGATCACCACGCCCAGTGAGACGCTCACCAGCGTCGGCGTGCCCCAGCCGATCTTCGCCATCGGCCCGATCAGGAACTTCCCCTGCTCGGGCGGGAAGAAGGCCCGCAGATCGCTGAGGATCCGCGGGGCGTTGGCGACGACGTCCTGCGGGAACATCACCGACTCGATCCGACCGGTGCGCACCCCCTCGACGAGCGCCTGGAGGTTCATCCCGCGGTTGAGGCCGATCAGGCCGCCGACGGCGAGCAGGGTGAAGCCGTACCCCAGTTGCAGGCCGAGGCCGCCGAACTCGGTGGTGATCACGATCAGCATCGAGAAGCCGTCGCTGCCGTCCGGCATCCGGGTGCTGATCAGGCCGATCGCCTTGAGATCGACGAACCCGGCGAACTTCAGCTCCAGTGCGCCGGAGTACTCGCCGCGGGCCGGGTCGGCCGACAGGAACCCCCCGCCGGAGATCACCCCGGTGTCGACCGCGAGGCCGATTCCGGTGGGCGGTTTGAACTCGAAGCCGATGTCCAGCGGACCGAGGTTGCCGCCCTCCCGGAAGCGCGATCTGACGATCACCCCGACCCGGTCGACCGCCGCCCTGACCGGACCCAGCTCGGCGTTGAAGGCGGTGGAGATCTCCAGCGGCACCGAGCCGTCCGTACCGATCCCCGCGCTCAGGTACAGCGTGGTGACCTCGATCGGGCCCAGCTCCAGGTGGGTCGGGATCGCCAGGTCGAGCGAGCCGCTGCCCTCCAGCCGCAGCCCGCCCGACGGCGACCAGAGCGCCCGCAGCTCGAAGTCGGACTCGATCCGCCCGCCGCCGGTGATCCTGCTGATGAAGCCGTCGCCCTGGGAGAGGTCGATCAGGACGTGACCGCCGGTGAGGTCGAGCCGGGCGGTGGGCTCGGCCGTGGCACTGCCGCCCGGCCCGGCCTGCGCCGCCAGCCCGAGGGCCGCGGTGAAGCGGTGGATCTCCAGCCGGGACCCGCCGGCCTTCCCCAGCAGCACGATCGGCGCGCCGTCGGCCTTCTCGGCGGTCAGCCCGAGCCCGGCGTCGAGCTGCAACCCGCCGGTGGAGGGGTGGAGTTCGATGCTCAGCGGCGGGCGGACCCGGGCCTCCAGGCCCGGTTCGAACCTGGTCCGCGCCTCGAAGGAGACCTTCCAGAGCGGATCGGGCCGGTACTCGCGGACCAGGTCCGCGGCGGCCACCACATCGGCCCGGGCGAGCAGCGAGGGCAGCGGCCCGGCCGGGTCGACCGTCAGCCGCAGGAAGAAGGCGTCCAGTACCCGCGGGCCGTCGACGGGCGCCTCGAAGTCGAAGTACCGGCCGTGCGCGTTGAGGTACTCGGCGAGGCGCCGGAACAGCTCGGCGCCGTCGAACCCGGGCGTGCCGAAGCCGAAGGCGTCGCGGAGGAGGTCGCCGGGGGCGGTGAACAGGGTGGGCAGCCGGTCGAAGTGGAGCGTGCGGCGGCGGACCGGCACCACCGTCTGGTCGGCCGGATCGGAGGCGCGGCCGACATCGGTGACGATCCCGAGCAGCGACAGGAGGTCGAGCGCGTTGCGGCTCCTGGCCTCGATGTGCGTGAGCAGCGCCCAGTCGAGGATCCGTCGGGGCAGCTCCTCGGCCTCGGCCCGGATCCTCGCCCGCTGGGCGTCGGTCAGACCGGGCGCTCCGGCCACCGCGGTGTCGAGGGCGGGCCCCAGGGCGTCGAGCGCGCCGAAGACCTGCCCGAGGGCGCCCAGCAGCGACACCCCCTCCAGGGCGATGCGCTCGGCGACGTCGGCCCCGATCGCCGCGTCCAGCCGCAGCACGATCGGGCCCAGGCCGCCGGCCTGCACGGCGATCGTGCCGAGCGGGCCGTCGGCGGCGCCGAGGCCGCCCGGCAGCCACAGGCCCAGTGAGGTGAGGAAGGACTGCCGCTGCTCGGCGCCGAGCAGTTGCTCCAGCGGCCGCAGGGCGTTGGCGACCTCCCGGGCGAGCAGTTCCAGGGTTCCGGCGGCCATCTCAGCTCAACTCCGTTCGGTCATCGAGGCTGTTGAGGTCGTGGCGGTCGTGGCGGTCGTCGGGGCCCTCGCGGTGGTCGGGGCCGTCGGGGCCGTCGAGGTCGGACAGCCGCGCACCGGGCAGCCGGAGCAGGAAGTCGCGGTGCGCGGCGACGGCCTCGCGCAGTGCCGGGCTCCCGGCGGCGGCGAGTTCGTCGAGCAGTCGGGCCAGCCCGTCGGCCACCGGGCGGCCGCCGAGCGTACGCGGGACGGGTTCGTCGTGGGCGAGCTCGCTGAGCAGCAGCCGCCGTACCAGCAGGGGGCCGTGCATCCGGTGCCAGGCGACCGTGACCCGTCGTTCGGTGTCCACCAGGTGCCGGGCCTCGTCGAGGTGCGCGGTGCAGAGCTCGGCGGCCCGGCGGCCGGTCGCGCTCCCGGCGAGGCGGTCGAGCACCTGGCGCGTCCGGACGTTCGGCGGGACGTGGGCGGCGGGGTAGGCGGCGGCCGGCAGGATCAGCGGCTCCCCGGCGGCGGCGAAGGACTCCGCGAGCGGGGCCGGCATGGCGGCGAGGACGGCGCGTTCGGGGTGCACCCGGCCGAAGCCCCAGCCGCTGTCCAACTGGGTCGGCGGGACCGGCGGGACCGGCGGCAGACAGGTGGAGGTGAGGTGGCCGACGATGGTGGTGTGGTCGAGGTCGTTGTTCGCCTGGAACATCAGCGCGATGACCCCGGTCACGTACGGCGCGGCCTGGCTGGTCCCGCTGCCCGCGACGAGGAGGTCCGGGTGGATGCCGCCGGCCTTGGCCGAGACGATCCCCACACCGGGTGCGCAGACCTCGGGCTTGAGCCTGAAGTCCGCGGTGGGGCCTCGGCCGGAGAAGTCGGCGAGCCGGTCGTTGGCGGGGTTGTAGGCGCCCACGGTGAGGGGGAGACGGGCGGTGCCGGGTGAGGCGACGGTCCGGGTCGGGTCCTGGTCCGCGGGGACGAAGCGGGCGGGCTGCTCCGTCAGGCTCGGATTGGTCCAGCAGTCGAACGGTGTGGCGGTGCCCTGCGTCTCGGTGAGGGTGATCGTCCACACCCCGGGCGCGATCCGGGACTGGAGGGGGGCGACGGCCGGGGCCGGGCTGATCTGGGCGATGATCCGGTTCTTGCGGTTCGGCTCGACCCCGAGGTGCGAGGCGACGAACAGGACGTGCTGGGTCGGTCCCTGACCGACGGTCCGTCGCACCGAGGGCGAGAGCGGATCGGGATTCGGGACGACCGGGGCCATGGCGGGGCCGCCGACCGGCTGCGGCGCGGTCACGGTGAAGTTCAGCCGCCCGGGCCCGGGGTACCAGAGGGCCAGGATGTCGGCCGCGGTGTCGCCGGACAGGATGTCCAGCGCCACCGTGACGCTGCCGTTCGCGGGAACGGTGCCGGAGGCGTGCTGGCCCTCGGAGAACTGCGCGAACTGGTTCGGCCGGGCCCGCCCCCCGGTGTTCCCCGCGATGAGCACGATCGACCGGCGGGTCGCCCCGATCAGCAGGTCGTCCAGCCCCTGTTCCTCGGGGGACGTGCCGTCGTGCGCCGTGGTGGTCCCGAAGATGCTGATGTTCACCACCACGGGGGGCTTCGGGGCACCGGCCGGAAGCCATGGCTGTTCGACGACGTGACGGGCCGCCTGGAGGTCCGCGATCGAGTCGAACGTCGTGCGGACGACGGCGAGGTCCGCCTCGTACGCGATGCCGGTGACGCGGTCCGGGGAGCAGCAGCCGGGCAGGCCGATCCCGGCGGCGATGCCCGCGACGTGGCTCCCGTGGCCGTCCGGGTTGCGGGAGACGAAGGCCTGGGGCGGCGTGGGCGGCGGCGGTGCCGCGGCCAGCGCGGCGTTGATCTCGGCCGGGGTGATGACCCGCCCGCGGGTGACCGTGACGGTGGGCCGGGTACCTCCGGTGAGGGTGACGTCGGTCAGCCGGATCGGGTTGATCCGCCCGGTGTCGAACGGCGCCCTGATGAACTGGCCCTCGAAGTCGATCACCAGCGGCTGCGCCGGCAGCGGGCCGCCGGTGACGACCACGTCTCCGGCCGTCACGCCCCCGAGGGCGCTCAGCGCCGCCTGGGCGTCGGCCGCGGTCAGGGGGAGGGCCAGGACGCCGGTCGCCTGGTCGGACAGGCCGGGGGGCTGCCAGCGAAGTCTCAGCGAGCCCCCGGTCGGACTGCCGGTGGCCGTGATCGTCTGGCGCAGCGTCAGGTCGAGCAGCGACACGATCCGGGTCGTCCCGTCGAGCTTGCGGAACGCCGGGTGGAAGATGTCGATCCCGGAGTCGACGACGCCGACCACCACTCCGCGCCCCGTGAATCCGGCGGGAATGGTGGGGACGTCGGGGGCGAAGGGGGCGCCCGGTCCGTCGCCTCCGTCGCGGGCGGTCGTCGCGTCGAGGCCCGGGTCGACGCCCGCCGGGTCGGCGTTCGCCGCGTCGACGCCCGGGAGTTCGGGAGGCGGTGCCGCGGGCCCTCCGGGCCGGGTCGGACGGTTGCCGTGGACGGTGATTACGTTGTCGAGCGCGGAGATCCGTTCGAGGTCCTCGGCGGCGATCGTGCCGGCCGCGATCCGGGCCGTGCGGAACTCGGTCCAGAATCCGGCCTCCTCCACCACCGCGAGGTCGCCGGTGTACTGGAGCAGGACCTTGACCCGCTCGGTCCGGTCCAGCCGGGCATCGTCGTCCTCGCCCTGGCGGAGGGCGGCCTGCCGCAGTGTGTGCACGCGCGCGATCAGCGTTTCGTCGAGCTTCGTGTACGTCATCCGTCACCTCGCAGCCGATCGTCGGACGGCATTTATCATGGGCCCGGGAAAATCCACTGTCAATCAATATTTCGACCCCGATCATCCTGCCCAGCACGGCAGTTCACCTGCCCCGGAGAGGTCGGTGTGCGAATTGATCTCTTCTCTTCGGCTATTGATTTCACTCGTGCGGATCAATGGAATGATTGTAGGTTCGGGATGATCGAATGAATGATCGGATGGGTCTTGTCCCTCCGTCGTCGGGAGGGCCCCGCTCGGCGGGGCCGCCCTCCGCCGGCGGGGCCGCGGGCGGGACTCGGAGCCGGGTCGGATCCCAGCAGAAAGGGCTCCCCCGGGCCGATGCCCGGGGGAGCCCTCTTCGGTCGGCGCCGCCGACGGTCGGGTCGGTCGTCAGCCGACCTCGGCGACCTCGGCGAGCTCGTCGACGACACGGCCGTCGCGGAGTTCGACCACGCGGTCGGCGAGTTCCATCAGGTTGGGGTCGTGGGTCGCGACCAGGACGGTGACGCCCTCGCTGCGGACCACCGCGCGCAGCAGCTCCATGATGGAGCGGCCGGTCTCGGAGTCCAGCTGGCCGGTCGGCTCGTCCGCGATGATGAGGTCGGGCTCGTTGGCCAGGGCCCGGGCGATGGCCACGCGCTGCTGCTGGCCGCCGGAGAGCTCCCCGGGGCGCTGGTTGGCGTGGTCGGCCAGTCCGACCAGGGCGAGCAGGGTGCGGGCGCGCTCCTCGCGCTGGGCGGCGGGCACCTTGCGCAGCCGCATCGGGATGCCGACGTTCTCGGCGGCGGTGAGCACGGGCAGCAGGCCGAACGACTGGAAGACGAAGCCCAGTCGGTCGCGGCGCAGCGCGAGCCGCCCGTCCTCGTCCAGGCCGCCGAGGTCGGTGCCGTCCAGGGTGATGCTGCCTCCGGTGGGGGCGTCCAGGCCGCCGACCAGGTTGAGCAGGGTGGTCTTGCCGGAGCCGGACCGGCCCTTGAGGGCGGTGAGTTCGCCGCGGCCGATGGTGAAGGAGACGCCGCGCAGGGCGTGGACGGCGCGCTCGCCGGTGCCGAAGCTGCGGTGGACCTCGGTGACGGCCACCATGGGCGTGCTGTCGGTGCCGGCCGGTTGCTGGGTCATGCGGCGTCCCCCTGGGATCGGCCCGGCGGGTCCTGCCGACGGCGGCCGGCCGAGGTGATTTCGCGGTGTCGCTCCGAGCGGTGCACTGCGAAGCGTCCTTCGACGGTTATTTGAAGTGTTCATGTCTTAGTAGGGTCGCGGACCTGGTGCTCCGTCGGCCGCCGACCTGCTGTACCTGTCGCACTGCGCATGCGATGCGCAGCATTTGCTCATTACTTACATCCTTCGCGCAAGTCCCTTCCTTTCCTTGACCGGATCTGAAAGCATCGTCCGCTATCCGGTGATCAAGCGCCGGTGATCACCAGGACGAAAGCGCCCCGAGGGCCCGTCCGCGCAGTGCGAGACACCTGCCCGGACCGGATGCGGCGCGGACACCATTGACGACCGGGGGAGGATCGGGATGCTCGGCTTTGTCATGCGCCGTCTGCGCGGGCGACTGCCCCTGGCCACAGCCGCCCTGCTCACCGTACTGATCACGACGGCGGTGCTCACGGCGCTGGTCGCCTTCCAGCGCACCGTCGGCGAGATCGGACAGCGACAGGCACTGCAGGGCGCGGGCCACCCGCGGACCACCGTGGTGGTCAACTCCGAGCACGGGCTGGACCGGAGGGCCAAGGACGACGCGGCGGTCGCCGACTACGCCCGCGAGCTCTTCGGCGACCTGCCGGCCGAGACCCGCGGACTGTCCCGCAGCCGCTCCTACGGACTGCCGACCGGACCGGCGGGCGGTGCGCAGGCTGCCCCGACGGGCAAGCAGGCGGGCACCCCGGCCGCCCCGGCGGGCGCAGTCCCGACGGCCGCCGGGGCCGCCTCCGCCGCTCCGGCCGCCTCCGCGGTCCCCTCCGCCGCCCCGGCGGACACCGGCGCACAGCCCGGCGCCACCCGGCCCGACGACCTCACCCTGCTCGCCGCCCTCGACCGCCGCTACGTCCAACTCCTCGCCGGGGACTGGCCCGCGGCCGCGGCCCCCGGCGCCCCGGGCCCGGTCCAGGCGGCCGTCCCGAGGGCCGTGCTCACCCGCCTCGGCCTCACCGCCGAGGCCCTGCCCGCCGAGGTCCGGCTCACCGACCGCTACGGCGGCCCCCCGCTCGTGGTCCGGGTCACCGGCGCCTACCGCGCCAACGACCCCGCCGACCTCTACTGGCGGCTCGACCCGGTGCAGGGCCGCGAGATCCTCTCCGGCGGCTTCACCACCTACGGCCCGCTGCTCGTCGACGACACCGCTTTCGGTGCCCCCGGCACCCCCGGCCTCCCCCAGAACGGCCGCAGCTGGCTGATCGACGCCGACTTCACCGGCGTCGGCACCGCCGCCGTGGACGCCGTCCGGGACCGGGTCACCCCGGCCGGCGACGCGCTCAACCGCAACGCCGGACTCATCGCCCGCACCGAACTCCCCGCCCTGCTCAAGGAACTGGACTCCGGCGCGATGGTCGCCCGGTCCACCCTGCTGATCGGCGCGCTCCAACTGATCGTGCTGGCCTCGGCCGCCCTGCTGCTCGTCGTCCACCTCATCGCCAGCCGCCAGCAGTCCGAGAACGCCCTGCTCGCCGCCCGCGGCGCCTCCGGGGCCCGACTCGGCGGCTACACCGCCGTCGAGGCGACGCTGCTGGCGCTGCCCGCCGCCCTGCTGGCCCCGCTGCTCACCCCGCCGCTGCTGCGCGTCCTCGGCGGCTTCGGCCCGCTGCGCCACGTGCCGCTGGACACCTCGCTGCACTGGACCCTGTGGCCGGTCTCGATCGCCTGCGCCCTCGGCTGCGTCCTGCTCGCCGCCGTCCCCGCCCTGCTGCGCGGCGCCGGCACCGCCGTGCTGCGCCGGGCCGGCCGCCGCCAGGCCCTGGCCGCCGGCGCGGCCCGCTCCGGCGCCGACCTCGCCCTGCTCGGTCTGGCCGTCCTCGCCTACCAGCAACTCTCCCAGTACAGCGGCGGGTTGTCCCCGGACGCCGACGGCCGCCTGGGCCTGGACCCGGTCCTGGTCGCCACCCCCACGCTCGCCCTGGGCGCCGGCACCCTGCTCGTGCTGCGGCTGCTGCCGCTCGTCGCCCGACTCGGCGCCCGCCTGGCCGCCCGCGGCCGGGGCCTCGGCCCCGCCCTGGTCGGCTGGCAGCTCGCCCGCCGCCCCGCCCAGGCCAGCGGACCGGTCCTGCTCCTGGTGCTCGGTGTCTCCACCGGCGTTCTGGCGCTCGGTCAGCACGACACCTGGAACGCCTCCCAGCAGGACCAGGCCTCCTTCGCCACCGCCGGGGGCCTGCGGATCCACGGCGCCCACACCGCCGCGATCGGCCAGGGCAGCCGGTTCGGCGCCCTGCCCGGCGGCGACCGGATCATCCCGGTCGGCCGCCAGGAGCAGTCGCTGCCCGACGGCTCCCACGGCCAGGTCCTCGCGCTGGACGCCGCCGCCTTCGCCGAGCGCGTCCCGATCCGCTCCGACCTGCTCGACGGACAGGACCCGAAGAGCCTGTTCACCCCGCTCGCCGCCGGCACCGCGGGCACCGCCCCGACCGGCGTCCCGCTGCCCGGGAAGCCGCAGCGGATCGACGTCGACCTCACCTACACCCCCGGCCCGCGCCCCGCCGCGTCCGGCGACGACAGCTTCGGACCTGCCCCGGCCCCCAGGGCCCCGGAAGCCTGGCTGCTGCTCCGGGACGGCCACGACCTCTCCTTCGTCGCCCCGGTCACCGGCGTCCCCGCCGCCGGCGACGCCCGTGCCACCGTCGACCTCGCCGCGCTCACCGACGGCGGCCTCAGCTCGGTGTCCGCGCCGCTCTCCGTGATCGGCCTGACCCTCTCCCTCGGTCCCAAGGACACCGGCGAACTGACGATCCGCAGCCTCGCCGCCGCCGACCGCGCCGGCGACCCCGGGGTACCGGCCACCGTCCCCGCCGGCCTCGGCTGGACCACCAGCGGCGACGCCGCCGAACGCCCCGTCGGCGTGGACGTCGTCCCCGGCACCTCCGACGACCGGCGGCTGCTGAGCGTGCGCTACGGGGTCGGCTCCGACGCCCTCAACAACCGGCGCGCCGTCATCACCCCCGCCGAGGCCAAGCCTCCGGCCGCGATCGCCGGCGTCGCCACCCGCGGCTACCTCACCGCCACCGGATCCGCCGTCGGCGCGACCGTCCGGGTGCCCTTCGGGCTCACCACGGTGCCGGTGCGGATCACCGGCGAGGTCGCCTCGCTGCCCGTCGTCGGCGACAACGCGGTACTCGTCGACCTCGGCACGGTCGGCCGGACGCTCGCCGCCGGGGGCCGCGAGACACCCGCCCCCGCCGAATGGTGGCTGCCCGCCACCGGCCCGGACGACCGCACTCCCGCCGAGGCCGCCGCCGCACTGCGCGCCGCCCCCGGCACCCCCGGACTCCAACTGCGCGACGAGGTCGCCGCCGACCTCCTGGGCGACCCGCTCAGCGCGGCCCCGCAGAACGCCCTCGCCGCCATCGCCGTCGTCACCACCGTGCTCGCCGCGATCGGCTTCGGCGCCGCCGGGGCCGCCGCCGCCGGCCAGCGCTCCCGCGACTCCGCGCTGCTGCTCGCCCTCGGCGCCCCCAGGCGCCGCCTGGTCCGCACCGCCGCCGCCGAACAGGCCGTCCTGGTGGGCCTCGGCAGCGTCGTCGGACTGGCCCTCGGCGCCCTGATCGTCCATCTGATCGTGCCCCTCGTCGTCCTCACCCCGGCGGCCCGCCGCCCCGTCCCGGAGGCCCTGGTGGCCCTGCCGCTCGGCACCGCCGCGCTGCTGGCCGTCGCGATCTCCGCCGTCCCCCTGCTCTCGGCCCTGCTCGGCGGCCGCCGCCGCCGCGACGTGGCACAGCGCCTGCGGCACCTGGAGGAGATGTGACCGGCCCGGCCGCCACCACCGCCCCCCGACCCACGGGCACCGCCCCCGGGGCGGGCCACCGCCCGGCCCCGTGGGTGCGTACCCGGCTGCGCGCGACCCCGCTCGCCGCCCTGCTCACCGCCGTCCTCACGCTCGGCACGGTCTTCCTGGCCACCGCCTTCCCGCGGGTCCTCGACCGGGCCGCCGACCACGGCCTGCGCGACTTCCTCCGCGACCGCGGCACCGTCGCGACCAGCATCTACGCCTCCGCCGCGCTGGTCGGCGGGGTCAAGACCCTGGACGACGACGCCGCCCTGCTCGCCGCCCACGTCGGCCCCACCCTCGCGGTGGCCCCGGGCGGACTCGTGTACGGCGCCCGCAGCGGCAAGTCGCGCTCCCTGACCGACCCGGGCCTGGCCAGGCCCGAAGGCGTCGACCCGCAGATGGGCCTGCTCTACCTCCAGAGTCTGCGCGCGCACACCACGCTCGCCGAGGGCCGCTGGCCGGACGCCCCGAAGGGCGCCGCCGCGCCGGTCCCGATCGCGCTCGTCCGCGACTCCGCCACCACCCTCGGGATCCACCTCGGCGACGTGCTGAACACCGGCGAGACCCTCGACGGCGAGGCACCGCACAAGGCCGAGGTGGTCGGCATCCTCGACGCCAACGACCGCGACGACCCGTACTGGGCCGAACTCTCCTGCCCCGTCCAGGCCTGCCTCGACTTCACCCGGGGCAAGCAGCCCTACGCCTACTGGCGCCTCACCGGACTCGTCGACGGCAGCGCCCTCGACGCGGTCCAGAGCTGGCAGACCGGCGCCCAGGACTTCTGGCGGATTCCGGTCGACGTCGACCGGCTGCGCGCCGACCGACTCGACCGCACCGACCGCGAACTCGCCGCCTTCCTCACCGGGAACACCGCCAACGCACTGGCGAACGCCACCAGCCGCCCCGGCCTGCAGATCACCTCGCCGCTGCCGGACCTGCTGGACAAGGCCACCGCCCGGCAGCAGGCCGCCGCGCCGCTCGCCGCCATCGGCCCGGCCGGACTCGCCGGCGTCGGCCTGGTCGTGCTCGGACTGGCCGCCGCCCTCGCCGGCGACCGGCGGTCCGCCGAACTGCGCCTGCTCCAGGCCCGCGGCGGCTCCCGGGCCGGTGTCGTCGGGCGACTGCTCGGCGAAGGCGTCGTCACCGTCCTGCTGCCCGCCGTCCTCGCCGGAGCGCTCGCACTGTGGCTGCTGCCCAGCCCGCGCTGGGGCGGCGCCGTCCTCGCCGGTACGGCCGTGGCCCTGTTCTCCCTGCTCACCCTGCCGGTGCGCGCCGCCCGGCTCTGGTCCCGGCCCCGGGCCGGCAACGGCCGACGGCGCCTGGCCGGCGAACTCGCCGTCCTGGCCCTGACCGTCGCGGCCGTCGCCGAGGTCCGGCGGCGCGGCGTCGCCCCCGCTGGAACGGGCGTCGACCCGCTGCTGGTCGCCGCACCGCTGCTGCTCGCCCTCACCGGCGGACTGCTGCTCGCCCGCCTCCAGCCCCTGCTGCTCGGCGCGTTCGCCCGGATCGCCACCCGGCGGCCCGGCGCCATCGGCTTCCTCGGCCTGGCCCGCGCCGCCCGGGGCAGCACCGAAGGCGCCCGGCCCTCCGTCCTGCCCCTGATCGCCCTGCTGCTCGCCGTCACCACCGCGGGCTTCGGCTCCACCGTGCTCGGGGCCGTCGACACCGAGCGCACCCACGCCGCCCGGCTGACCGTCGGCGGCGACGCCTCGGTGGTCGTCCCCGTCGGCGTCCCGGTGTCGGAGGGCTTCGCCGAGGCGGCCGCCAAGTTGCCCGGGGTCCGCGCCTCCGCCCGGATCTGGGCCGACACCGAGGTGTTCGTCATCGACGGCAACGGCTCCACCCGGGTCTTCGCCGTGGTCGCCGACCCGGTCGCGTACGCGGAGATCTCCCGCTCGCTCGGGCGCGGCGCCTTCGACGCGGCCGCGCTCTCCGGCGGCACCGGCGGGGCGGACGCCCCGGTACCCGCCCTGGTCTCCACCGCGCTCGCCGGCAAGCTCGGCCCGGGAGCGACCCACCGCCTCCGGCTGCCCAACGGCGGGGAACTGCTCACCAGCACCGCCGCCACCGTCGACGGCACCCCGGCGCTCCAGGGCGACGACCGCCTGTTCGTCGTCCTCCCGGCCGGCCCGGCCGTCGCTCTGGCCCCCGAACTCGGCCGCGCCAACCTCTGGCTGGCCACCGGCAACGTCGACCAGGAGCAGCTGCGGAACCTGGTGCGCGAGCAGATCGCCACCGGCCCCGAGCGGGCCACCGCCTTCCCGACCGCGGCAGGCCAGGACAACGGCGGTCTGCCCCCCGGCTACAGCGTGCGCACCAGCGCGGCCGTGAGCGCCGCCCTCGCCGCCGACCCGCTCCAGTCCGCGGCGGCCCGGCTGTTCTGGACCGCCGTCCTCGGGGCCGGCACGCTCGCCCTGCTGGCCGTCCTGCTCACCCTGGTCCGGGCCGCGCCCGAGCGCACCGCGCTGCTGGCCCGGCTGCGCACCATGGGCCTGCGGCCGCGGCAGGGCCTGACCCTGATCCTGATCGAGACGCTGCCGCAGACCCTGGTCGCGGCGGTCGGCGGCGGCCTGGTCGCGGTCGCGGCGGTCGCCCTGCTCGGGCCCGCCTTCGACCTGTCGGTCCTGGTCGGCGCGGACATCGCGCCCGGCCTGCCGGTCGCCGTCCCGCCGGTGCTGCTGCCGACGGTGGGCCTCGCCGCCCTGGTCTCCGCGGGCGTCGTCGCCGAGGCGCTGATCGCGGGCCGGCGGCAGATCGCCACCGAACTGCGGGCGGGGGACCAGCGATGACCCTCCCGTCCGGATCCGCGTCCCTGCCCGGCCCCGGGCCCGAGCCCGGAACGCCGACCGCACCCACGACGAGCACGCCGAGTACGCCGAGCACCACATCCACGACGAGCACCACATCCACGACGACCACGACGAGCACGACGACCACGCCCCGCGCCGACGAGAGGAGCACCGCGGTGAACGGCAGCGCCCAGGACCAGAAGACCGCCCCGGCCCCCACCTTCCAGGAACTCCAGGAGCGCGCCCGCGCCGCCGCGGCCGGCCCGGCGGCGCACAGCGCGGACGCGGCCATCGTCTGCGACCGGCTGGTCCGCATCTTCAGCGCCCAGGGCGTCGAGGTGCAGGCCCTCCAGGGGCTCGAACTGACCATCCGGCAGGGCGACCTGGTCGCCCTGGTCGGCGCCTCCGGCAGCGGCAAGTCGACGCTGCTCACCATCCTGGCCGGGCTGGACGTCCCGACCGCCGGCACCGCCACCGTGGCGGGCTGCGACCTGTTGGAGATGTCGCCCCGGGAACGGCTGCGCTACCGCCGCGAGGTGGTCGGCTTCATCTGGCAGCAGACCGCCCGCAACCTGCTGCCGTTCCTCACCGCCGCCGAGAACATCGCCCTGCCGATGCAGCTGCGCGGCGGCCGGTCCTCGCGCGGCGGCTCCCGGCAGCAGGCGGCCCGGGTCGCCGAACTGATGGAGGCGCTGGAGATCGGCGAACTCGCCCGGCGGCGCCCGACCGAGATGTCCGGCGGCCAGCAGCAGCGTGTCGCCATCGCCGTCGCGATGGCCAACAACCCGCCGGTGCTGCTCGCCGACGAGCCCACCGGTGAGCTCGACTCGGAGACCGGGGCGAGCATCTTCGAGGCCTTCCGCACCGTCAACCGCGAACTCGGCGCCACCGTGGTGATCGTCACCCACGACCCGATGGTGGCCGGGGAGGTCCGCCGCACGGTCGCCATCCGCGACGGCCGCACCAGCAGCGAGGTCCTCCGCCGCACCCTCACCGACGAGCACGGTGAGGAGTCGGTCAACGAGACCGAGTACGTGATGCTGGACCGCACCGGCCGGGTCCAGCTCCCGGCCAAGTTCCTGGAGGCGCTGGGCATGGAGCACCGGGTCGCCGTCGAGCTGGCCCCCGACCACATCGCGGTCCGCCCGGACGACCTGGAGGGCCACTGAGGGTCGCTGGGACTCCCCGCGGCCGGGTCTCTCCACCGCTCCCGCCGCTGTCGGAGTGTCAGCGGCGGGACCGGCGGTCCTCCCGGCGGAACCGGAGGTACTCCCGGGCGAGCAGGCGCAGCGCGGCGGGCTTGGCGGGGCTTGCGGAGCGGTGCAGCAGCGCGCCGAGGTCGGCACGCGCCGCCGCCCCCGTGAGCCGCTCCACCCCGACGATGCAGCGGACCATCGGCCGGTGGACGGCCGGGACCAGCCCGACCACCGTCCCGGCCGAGGCCAGAGTGCGGTCCGCCTCGTCCAGCAGCCCGCCGAGCAGCTCCCGAACCGCCGGCAGGTCGCGGGCCCGCTCCAGATCGGCGCGGGTGACCCCGTGCCGCTCCAGCCGGTCCCGGGGGACGGTCAGTCTGCCCTCCGCGAGGTCCTCGGCGAGGTCGTTGACGAAGTCGAGCCGCTGGCTGCCGTCGATGAAGGTCCGGCACGCGGCGCGGTACTCCGTCTGGTCGCCGGGCGGGCCGAGCAGCGCGGCGACGACCATGAAGCCCGGCAGCGAGTACCCGTCCACGTAGCGCTGGTAGTCGTCCTCGGTGTCGAACCCGGTGAAGTCGAGATCCGCCTCCGCCGCGGCGAGGTGGTCCAGCACCCGGTCGCGCAGCTCGGGGTGGGCGGCCGCGCTGTGCAGCAGCGGCCGCAGTTCGGGGTCGTCCGTCCGGCCCTCGGCGAGGCTCCGGGTCACCTCCCGCTGCCAGCGGTCGGCGGCCGCCCGTCGTTCCGCGAGCGGGCCGCTGTCGAGCAGCGTGTCGGTCCGGTGCATGAACGCGGCCGCCGCGATCACGTGCGGGACGGTCCGCTCCGGCAGCAGCAGCCCGGCCGCCACCGCGACCTCGCGCCGGTAGCGGGTCACCTGCTGCCGCTGCCGTCCGTAGTCGGCCCGCAGACCGGCCTCCCGCACCCCGGCCGCGTCCAGCGCCCGTTCCCACCTGCCCACTCGGCTCACCCGTCCCTCTGCTCGGAAGGACCGAGCCTATGGCGTGTCCCCGGGGTCCCCGGTCCCGGGCCCGTCCGGGGCGGCCGGGCGCGGATGGGATACTGGACCGGTCCATTCCGCGGCGGCAGGTGGTGAGGGGCGGCACATGAGCAGCCGGGTGCGGGTGCTGAGGAAGCAGAACCGGCTCAGCCTGGAGGCGCTGGCGGAGCGGGTCGGGGTGACCAAGAGCTATCTGTCCAAGGTGGAACGCGGCCTCAGCGACCCGTCGATCTCCACCGCGCTCAAACTCGCGCACGCGCTGAACGTCGATGTCGGCCGGCTGTTCTCGGACGAGGTGGAGCCCGAACTGATCACGGTGGTCCGGGCCGACGAGCGGACCCCGATGGGTGCCGGGACGGGTCCGGACGCCACCCGCTACGAGGGCATCGCGACCGGTCTCACCGAGAAGCGGATGGTGCCGTTCATGATGCACCCGCCGACGGATCCCGCCGACCCGCCGTTCAAGTCCCACGCCGGGGAGGAGTACCTCTTCGTGCACGAGGGCACCGCCGAGCTGGAGTTCCCGGAGCGCACCGTCGCGCTGGGGCCGGGCGACAGCGTGTACTTCAACTCCGCCCTGCCGCACCGCTGCCGCTCCACCGGTGGTCGGCCGGCCGCGATCCTGGTGGTCATCCACGACGCGCCGTCCGGCCCCGCCGACCACGTCCCGACCCTGCCCTGACCCGCACCGGCCCCCGACCGCACCGGCCGGCCCCTGAGGCGCACCGGCCCTGGTGCACCGGCTCCGGCGGTACCGGGACCGGTGCACCGGGGGTGGCTCAGCCGGCCGCGGCGAGCAGCTCCGCGAGGCGGGCGGTGCCGGCCGGGTCCAGGGGCAGCAGCGGTCGGCGCGGGCCGCCGACGTCCAGACCGAGCAGGGCCAGGCCGGCCTTCACGGTGGTGGGCAGGCCCCCGCCCAGGATGAACTCCAGCACCGGGAGCTGGCGTTGGAAGACCTCCAGGGCGAGGTCCCACTCACCCGCCCGGACGGCGCGGTGGAGCTCCAGGACCGGGCCGGGAATCAGGCAGGGCGCGGCGGTGCACCAGCCCGCCGCGCCGGCCGAGAAGGCCGCCAGCGCGAGCGGATTGCTGCCGTTGTAGAACGGCAGGGCGCCGTCGGTGAGTTGTGTGAGCCGGTGCATCCGCCGGACGTCGCCGCTGCTCTCCTTCACCATGGTGATGTTCTCCACCCGCTCGACCAGCGAGACCATCAGCTCGGGGGAGAGGTCGACCCCGCTGGTGGCCGGGTTGTTGTAGAGCATCACCGGGACGGTGACCGCGTCCGCCACGGCCGTGAAGTGGCCGGTCACCTCGCGCTCGTCGAGCTTCCAGTACGCCTGCGGCAGCACCATGACGGCGTCCGCGCCCGCCCGTTCGGCGAACCGGGCGCGCCGGACCGCGCCCCGGGTAGTGAGGTCGGCGACGCCGACCACGGCGGGCACCCGGCCGGCGACCGCGGCGAGGGCCGCCTCGGCGGCGGTGTACCACTCCTGGTCGTCCAGGTAGGCGCTCTCGCCGGTGGAGCCGAGCGGGGCGATCGCGTGGCAGCCGGCGTCGACCAGCCGGTCCACCAGGGCGGTGAGGGCGTCGGTGTCCACGCCGCCCTCACCGCGGCCGTCCACACCGCCCTCCCCGCCCGGGGTGAACGGGGTGACCGGGTAGGCGATGATCCCCTCCAGCGCGAGTCCGGTCATCTCAGGCACCACCCTCGGAAATCGTGTTGGTGTTGGTGTCGACGCCGGTGCCGTCCGTCGTGCCGCGGTCGACCGTGCCGCCGCTGATCGCGTCGCCGTGACCGGCCCGCAGGGCGCGCCGGGCGTAGTAGGCGAAGTTGGCCTGGCTGCGCTTGGCGGTGGAGGTCCAGTCGTGGGCCTCCCGGGCGAGCGGCGCGGGTATCTCCTGGATCCGGCCGGCCGCCGAGGCCAGCAACTGGAGCCGGGCGGCCCGTTCGAAGAGCACGGCGAGGGTGCAGGACTCCTCCACGCCGGCCGTGGCGACCAGCATGCCGTGGTGGGCGAGCAGCAGGGCCCGCTTGTCGCCGAGCGCGGCGGTGATGATCTCGCCCTCCTCGTTGCCGACCGGGATGCCGGGCCAGGTCTCCAGGAAGGCGCAGTCCTCGTACAGCGGGGTGAGGTCCATGTGCGAGACGACCAGGGGCGTCTCCAGCATCGACAGCGCGGAGATGTGCGGCGGGTGGGTGTGGATGATGCAGGAGACGTCGGGGCGGGCCCGGTACACCCAGCTGTGGAAGCGGTTGGCGGGGTTGGCCATGCCCTCGCCCTCCAGGACCTCGAGGTCCTCGTCGACCAGGAGGAGGTTGTCCTCGGTGATCTCGTCGAAGCCGAGGCCGAGCCGCTGGGTGTAGTAGGTGCCCGGCTGTTCGGCCCGGGCGGTGATCTGGCCGGCCAGGCCGGAGTCGTGCCCGGCCTCGAAGAGAATCCGGCAGGTGAGGGCGAGCTTCTGGCGAATGGTCCAGTCGTTGTCGGGGATCGCGGTGCGCATCCTGCGCTGCGCGAGGTCGACCAGGTCCGCCTTGGCGGTGGTCAGGGTCTCGGCCATGGCCGGGGTGCTCCTTCGTTCGGGGGCGTGCCGCAGCGGCGCGCGGCGGCCTGGTGTCGCGTGCCGGACGCGCCGGCAGGACACTGCGTTCACCATAGGACACATCGTGTCCTTGCGTCGACGGTGATGCTGTCCATGGCGCCGATGGTGACCCCGACGTGGAGCGGAACGGAACGGAACGGAGCGGAACGGGCCGCCGGACCGTCAGCTCCCGTCGCCCGTGCGGCGGATCAGCCCGGAGCGTTCGGCGTCCGAGCGCAGGTCGTTGCCGGGCGCACCCCGGTCGATGCGGTCGCCCCGGCCGGCGGCCGTGCAGAGGGCGAACACGAGCAGGGCGCTCGCCGCCGCGGCGAGGATGCCGAGGGCGGTGAGGACGCGGAGCCAGGTCATGGGAGATGCCTCCAGGGGTCGGCGCGAGGGAGTGCCGCCGGGGATATCGGCAGACCGGCCGACCAGGTCGAGTGTCCACGGGCGGTTCCACCTGCCGACCGCCGCGCGCACGGTTGTGCACGCGGGCGGTCGAGGCAACCCGGCGCGCGTCAGGCCCAGTTGTGCGCCCCTACGGCAACGTCGTGCGCGTCGGCGATCGCCACCGGACCGCGTCCGGGCCTCGTCGGACGGCCACCGTCGGACACCCCGAACCGTCCGGCAGCGGGCGGATCGACGGCGTCCGGCCGACCGTCCGGGAGCACCCTCGCGGTCGCCCCGGGGCGCGCCAGTGGCCCGGCATCGCGGTCGGTGCGCGCACCCGGATCCGGGCGACTCGGCCCGCCGGTAGCGGCCGGCCGGGGGTCGAGGTGCCCGTCCGGGGTGAGCCCGGTCAGCGGGCCGACGGCGGCGCGGCCGCGATCCCGGCGGCCGCCGTGCCGCACGCTTCCGGGTCGTCGGGGGCGATGACGACCGCGTCGCTCCCCGCCGATCCCGGCCGGGCCGGAGGCGGACCGTCGACGGATGCGGCGTTCCTGCCTCCGCTCCGCTGCCCGTCGGGGCTGCCCCGACGGCCCCGACTGTCCACTGCCGACCGGACCCGAGCCCGCCCTGCCGGGCCGTCGGGCTCGGAGGCCGGGTGTCGGGCCCGGTGTGTAGGTTGCGCTCATGGGCATGCACGGCGGGCCGGGAGCGGTGGCGTGGGTGGAGACCCTCGGCGGGCCGTTCGTCGTGCTTCCCGAGGTCGGGCTGGAGGCATGGTCGGGATCGGCCGGGAACGACGACGCCGGTGACGACTACGACCGGGCCTGTCGTGTCGACGGCTTCATGGGCCTGCTCCGGGTCGGCTCGGTGGAGGCCCTGGTCCTCGGGGACGAACCCGCCTCGACCGCGTACCTGCCGGAGCAGGGTGTGTTCGTGCGTTGGTCGGCGGCGGAGTCCGAGGGGGCCATGCTCGGGAGCGTGGACGCGGCGATGCTCGCTGCGTCGTGGGGGCCGGAGCTGACCTGGCAGGTGCCGGGACCGGTCGTGCTGTTCGACGCCGTCTGGACGGGTGAGGAGTCCCGCCGGCAGGACCACGTACGGGTCGGCCTGGAGGCCGGGTTCTACGGCGTGCGTGCCGCCTATGTCGAACCCGACCCGCGGACCGCGCTCACGCTGGTCGCCGTGCGCCGCCTTCCCGGGTGATGCGTCCGGACCGGACCGGGTGACGACGAGCCGTCCTCCGGCAGGGACCGCGAGCTGTCCGCCCACCCGGCTGCCCCGGTGTCCGTGGACAGCGCCGCCACCGCACGACTTCGGCACCGGGCCCGGGAACCGCCGGGGGACCGGACGGCGTGGATTGTTATCGTTCCAGGTCGGGCACGGACGGGACGGGTGAGCGGTATGGACGGGTCGGCCATCGTGGGCGGAGCGAGGACGGTGGCGCCGGGCGCGGGCCGGACGGCGGAGGCGGGGATGGAACCGCGGGGACCGGTGGACCTGCGCGGCGTGGCCGGAGAGCCGTTCGTCGTGCACTACCCGGCCGACGCGGTCGTGGTCGTCTCCGGGCTGCCCGGCAGCGGCAAGAGCACCCTGCTGCGACGCTGGTCCGCCCGCGCGCCGCAGGCCGTGACCGTCGACCCGCGCGCCGTGCACGAGGCCTGCGCGGCCGTCATGCCGGACCGCCTGCCGTACGCGGTCTACCGCCCCTGGGCCCGGCTGGAGCACTTCCGGCTGCTGCGCCGCTCGCTGCGCCGGGGCGGGCCGCTGCTGGTGCACGACTGCGGCAGCCGGGCGTGGATGCGCCGCTGGCTGGCCCGCGAGGCCGCCCGGCAGGAACGGGAGCTGCACCTCGTGCTGCTCGACGTCGGGGCGGCGACCGCGCTGGCCGGTCAGCGGGCCCGCGGACGCTGGGCCTCGAACCGGGTCTTCGCCCGCCACCGCCGGGGCCTGGACCAGCTGCTCGTGGCGCTCACCGCGCACCTCCGGGGCGCCGCGGCGACGCCGGTTCCGGAGGCGGCGTCGGTGCTGCTGCTGGACGGCCGGTCCCGCTCGCGGGCGGACGAGGCGCGGTTCGGCCGCGACGCGCTGGCCGACGGGGGCTGACCGACGAGGGCCGACCGACGAGGGCCGACCGCAGGACCGCGGGGGCGGGTTCCCGGGCCGGCCGGGAGCCGCCGATGGACCGTGGCCGGAGGATCCCCCTCCGGTGGGCGGTTGACGCGGGTGCGGGTCGGCCGGGGAGACTGTGCGGTAGACCGTCCTGCCGATCAGTCAGTCGCGAGGGAGCGCACCCTATGCCCGGCCCCACCGCCGTCACCGACAGCCTCTGGTTCCGCCGTTTCCATCCGTTCGACACGGCGCCCGCCCGGGTCGTGATGTTCCCGCACGCGGGCGGTTCGGCGGGCTTCTTCCGGGACTGGTCGGCCGAGCTGTCGCCGTACGCGGACGTGCTCGCCGCCCAGTACCCCGGCCGGCTGGACCGGATCGACGAGCCGGCGCTCGACTCGCTGCCCGAGCTGGCCGACCGGGTCTACGCCGCGCTGCGGCCGTGGGCGGACCGGCCGCTGGTCCTGTTCGGGCACAGCATGGGGGCGGCGATCGCCTTCGAGGTGACCCGCAGGTTCGAGCGCGACAAGGTGGCCGGTCCGGTGCGGCTGTGCGCCTCGGGCAGCCGGGCGCCGTCCGAGCCGCGCGACTCCACCGTGCACCTGCTGCCCGACGAGGGGCTGCTGGCCGAGCTGGGCAGGCTCGGCGGTACCGACGAACGCCTGCTGGCCGACCCGGAGCTGAGGGAGATGATCCTGCCCTCGCTGCGCGGCGACTACACGGCCATCGAGACCTATGTGGCCGAGCCGGAGGACACGGTCGGGGTGCCGGTGACCTCGCTGACCGGTGACAACGACCCCCGGGTGACCCTCGATCAGGCGGGCGACTGGGCCGCGCACACCACCGGCGGGTTCGATCTGAAGGTCTTCCCCGGTGGCCACTTCTACCTGACCCACGAGCGGGCCGGCGTGCTGGACGTGGTGAAGTCCCACCTGCGCGCCGTCTGAGGCGCCGGTCGTGTCCGGGGCGCGGGTGTCCGCGCCCCGGTTCGAATTCGGCCCGGTTCGGATTCGGGCCGGTCAGGGTCCGGCGACGGCCTGTTCGAGCAGTTCCCGGAGCGCCCGGCCGCTGAAGAGGCCTGCCCACGCGCTCCGGCCGGTCGCCTTCACGGTGTCGGCCCTTCGTCGGCGTGACCTTCTCCGGCGTGACCTTGTCCGGCCTGACGGGGCTCGGTCTGGCGGGGTTCGGCCTGACGTGGCTCGGCGTGCCGGGGCAGGGCCCGGGGCGGCCGCCCCCAACTGCCCGCGTGGGGCGGTTCCCAGACCGAGCAGTCGTGGGCGAAGAGGACCCGTCGCGGGTCGAACTCGCCGAGTCGGTCCAGCCAGGACCGGTAGCCGGGGAGCGGCTGTTCCACGCCTTCGCGGGCCGCGTGGCGGGCCAGGTGGTCCGACGCGAACTCGGACGCGAAGTCGTACGCCTGGCCGGCCAGGACCACGGTGCCGTCGTCCTGCCGGACCACGAGCGACTGGTGCCCGTCGGTGTGCCCGGGAGTGGGGAGGATCCGGACGCCGGGCAGGACCTCGACCTCGCCGTCGACCTCCTGGTAGGTCGCGCCGGGGAAGTCGACGAGCTCGTCGACGGTGTAGTCGCCCCGGCGGGCGGCGGCCAACTCCACGGCCTGGACCAGGATCGGCGTGCCGGCCAGCAGCGGGTTCCCGCCGCAGTGGTCGAAGTGCAGGTGGCAGTTCACGACCAGGGAGATGTCCGCGAGGGTGACTCCCGCGGTGGCGAGGGCGCCCTCCAGCGGCTTTCGCCGGGGGCGGTAGTGGGCCTCGGTCCCGGGGTCGGCGGCACCGATGCCGGTGTCGAAGAGGATCAGTCCCCGGTCGTGCCGCACCAGATAGGCGAGCACGGGTTCGACGCGTGGCCGGGGGCCACCGGTTTCCGGCGCGGGGCGGACGAAGTAGCCCAGGTCGAGTCGGTGCACCGCTGTGTGATTGCCCATCCGGTCATCCTGACGGGCCGCCGGGTCCGGTCCGGGGCTGTCCGCCGACAGCGGATTCGACCGGGTCCGCGGTGCGGCGGATCCACCCTTCCCGGGGGGTCCAGGGCGGCGGATCACCCGGGTGTCGCGCAGGTAGGGACGACCGGAATGACAGGAGCAATCGGGGAGACATCAAATGTTGACACGTTTGTGACAACAGGTCACGCGTAAAGCCTTCCCCAAATGCTGGCTGTTCTGGCATGTTGCGTTCAACCCCCGTGCGATCCCCTCACGCACGGGCCCCGATCGGAGGACGCACGTGTCACCCCTGATATCCCGGCGTGTCGGCCGCCCCACCGCCGCGCTCGCCCTGCTGGCCGCCGCGGCCCTGGCCACCCCCGCCACCCTGGCCGTCGCGGCGCCCGCCGTGCCCGCCGCCGCCCCCGTCGTCCAGGCTCCGGCCGCTCCGGCCGCCCCCGCCGCGCCGCAGAGCCAGGCCGCGCCGCAGGCTCCGGCCGCCGCCACCGCCTGGGCCGCCGGGACCCGCGCCTACCTGGTGATCAGCGCCCCCGCCGACATCGCCGCCGCCAAGTCCGCGGTGACCGCCAACGGCGGCACCGTCTTCGCGAGCTACGACGCGATCGGTGTCGTCGTCGCCCACTCGACCAGCACCGGCTTCGCCGCCGCGGTGCGCGCGGTGGCCGGTGTTCAGCAGGTCGGCGCGACCCGCACCTCGGACGTTCCGGCCGACGCCTACAACCCGGCCCTGCCCGCGAACCCCGCCCAGTCGGCGACCACCCTGACCGAGTCCAACCGCTGGGACATGACCCAGATCAAGGCCGACCAGGCCTGGGCCGTCTCCACGGGCTCGTCCACGGTCAAGGTCGGCGTGCTGGACACCGGCGTCGACGACCAGCACCAGGACCTGGCGCCCAACTTCGACGCCGCCGACTCCGCCTCCTGCGCCTACGGCAAGGCCGACACCCGCACCGGTGCCTGGCGCGACGTCGACACCCACGGCACCCACGTCGCCGGCACCATCGCCGCGGCGAAGAACGGCAAGGGCGTCATCGGCGTGGCCCCCGGCGTCAAGATCGCCTCGGTCCGGATCGCCGAGCCGACCAGCACGCTGTTCTTCGCCGAGAACACCGTCTGCGGCTTCGTGTGGGCCGGTGACCACGGCTTCAAGGTGACCAACAACAGCTACTACACCGACCCGTGGCAGTTCAACTGCCCGGACAACCTGGACCAGGCGGCCATCATCGAGGGCGTCCGCCGGGCCCAGGCCTACGCCGAGGGCAAGGGCTCGCTCCAGATCGCCGCGGCCGGCAACTCCAACTACGACCTGGCCAACAAGACCACCGACAGCGACAGCCCGAACGACTCCACCAAGGTCACCCGGACCATCACCAACGCCTGCATCGACATCCCGACCGAGCTGCCCGGCGTGGTGACCGTCTCGGCCATGGCCAGCGGCACCGGCAAGGCCTCCTACTCGAACTTCGGCCGGGGCGTCATCGACGTCGCCGCGCCCGGCGGTGACGGCGCCACCGGCGTGTACTCGACGCTGCCCGGCGGCAAGTACGGCACCAAGAGCGGCACCTCGATGGCCTCCCCGCACGTCACCGGTGTCGCGGCGCTGATCGCGAGCGCCAACCCGACCTTCACCCCGGCCGACATCCGCGCCCGCCTGGCCACCCAGGCCAACGACGTGGCCTGCCCGTCCGACAGCCGTTGCACCGGCACCACCGCCAACAACGCCTTCTTCGGCGAGGGCCAGGTCGACGCGCTCAAGGCGGTCGGCGGCGGCACCCCGCCCACCGGCAAGTACTTCGAGAACCTGACGGACGTGGCGATCACCGACAACGCGACGGTGGACAGCCCGCTGGCCGTGACCGGGGTCGGCGGCAACGCCCCCACCGCGCTCAAGGTCGGCGTGGACATCAAGCACACCTACCGCGGTGACCTCGTCATCTCCCTGGTCGCGCCGAACGGCACGGTCTACCTGCTGGAGGACTTCACCGACAGCGACAGCGCCGACAACGTGGCCAAGACCTACACCGTGAACGCCTCCGCGAGCCCGGCCGACGGCACGTGGAAGCTGCGGGTCAAGGACGGCGCCTCCGGTGACGTCGGCACCGTCGACGCCTGGAACCTGACCTTCTGACCGTCGCCCCGTCCGGTGGGCAGTGCGGACGGGGAACGGGACGCGCCGCGGCGGCGGGGGCAACCCCGCCGCCGCGGCTTTTCCGTACCTGTCCCCAGGGTTCCTCGTGCTCCGGCCCGGTCGTCCTGCCGTCAGCGGGACGGGGGCCCCGGCAGCAGGGGACCGGGGAGCAGTGGGCCGGTGACGTTCTTGACCTCGTCGTCGTTCCCGTTCACGGTCGTCGTGACCGAGCTGGTCACGGCGGAGGCCAGGCCGAGCACCAGGAAGAGCACCAGCAGACCCCGGCCCGCGCCGCTCATGACCAGCGGCCGGGTCGCCGACACCTTCCCCTCGGGATCCGAGCCGGGCTCGTCGCCGAAGAGCTGCTTCGGGTAGGCCGAGGTGAGCATCACCAGGTAGGCCGTGTACCGCATCCGGTAGCGCAGCACGGCCGCGCTCGCCTCGAACAGGGGCTGCGGCATCCGTCCCAGGACCAGCACCACCAGCCAGCTGATCCAGCCGACCACCCACCAGCCCGCGTAGAGCAGCCACTGCACCACGGCGGCCGGGACGACCAGCACGATCCGGAACAGCACCGCGAGCCGGTTCAGCTCCCCGGGCCTGAGGCCGACCTGCACGGGGTAGTCGGGGACGCGGAAGGCGAACGGCGGATAGCTGCCCGTCGTCATCATCAGGTAGGCGTTCACCCGGGTCTCGTACGGCACGTACGCGCAGAGGTAGTCGGCGGCGAAGACCGGGAGCCGGCCGAGGACGAGGGCGCCGAACCAGCCGATGACCGTGACCACGAACGCCACCACCGACAGCACCCAGAGCACGATGAACTGCGGGATCAGCAGCAGGAGCCGGAACAGCACGGTCAGCCGGTTCTGGGCTCCGGGGGCGGGGATGTCGAGCGAGGGCAGCCATTCGTTCGGGTACGGGGCGGCGGCGGGGGGAGCCTGCCACATCGGGGCCTCCAGGGCTCGGCACCGGGGCGCGCGGCGGACCCGCGCGTGCTCCGAAGATCGCAGCCGTCCGGGCGGTCCGCGCGCTGCGTTGCGCCACTCGGGGGAGGGCGCCCGGCCGATCGGAACCGGTCATTCAGACAGTCGATCCGATAAGCAATCGATCGCTGCATGACGGCGAAACCTTGGCGAAGTGGTCGTGATCGATCGATTGTGGTCGAAGGTTCTCCGGGGGGCGGGGACGGGGCAGCATCGGTTCCGGGACGATCGGAGCTTGCCCGATCGTCCGTCGGATGCGGAGCGTTCTCTCGGCTGTCATGTCCGGGACGTGAAGCGACGCGATCCGACGCGACGTGAAGCGACGCGATCCGACGCGACGTGACGCGCCACGAGACGACAAGACACGACACGACGTGACACGACACGACGCGCCACGACGTGACGCGATGTGATGCGACCTGCTCACCATGGGGGTGCCGGCTTGCCAGGGTTCGACGACCACCAACACCGCCTCTCCGGCCCGCTCGCCGAGGGCCTCGACCCTGGGACCGAGGACGAGGAGCCGGACCGCGCGGCGTACGGCTTCCCCACGTCGGGCGACCTCCTGGAGCTGACCGACTTCGCCGACTTCCTCCGCTTCTCCGCCGAACTCACCGGCTTCGACGAGAGCGAGCTGCGCGACACCGGCATGGCCCACGAGCACCACCGCACCCTGCTCGCCCACCGGGTCCGCGACGAGCACGCCCTGGTCCACCTCTGGTACGTCGGCGCCTGGCCGGACGAGCCGCCCGCCTCGCCCCGGGCCCACGACCGCGGCCTGATGTGGCGCACCTTCCACGGCGCCGCCCCCGGCAGCACCGCCCCCGGCCACGGCAGCTGGGCCGAGGCCCCGCGGGACGGCGGGGCCGGCCGATGACACCGGACGCAGGCCGACAGCAGGACGGGCCGGGACCGGACACCCGGCGGCAGTGGGACGTGATCGTGGTCGGCGCGGGCTTCGCCGGTTCGCTGGTGGCCCACCGCCTGGGCGGCCACGGCCACCGCGTCCTCGTCCTGGAAGCGGGCCACGACGCCCCCGACGCCGCCGCGATCGCCACCGCGTACCTGGCGGCCGGCGGCGGCACGCCCACCTCGCCCTACCCCCGCAGCGCCGACGCCCCGTCCCCGGACGTCGGCGACCTCACCGGCCTGCCCGGCGGCGGGTTCACGGCCACCGGACACCTCCGCCAGCACGGCCCGCTGCCCTACGCGAGCGGCTACCTGCGGGCCAACGGCGGCACCGGCCTGCTCTGGACCGGCCTCACCCCGCGCATGCACCCCGAGGACTTCCGCACCGCCGACCTCGGCCACGGCCGCAACTGGCCCATCGGCTACCAGGACCTCGAACCGTACTACCGGCAGGCCGAACACGAACTCGGCGTCGCCGCCGACGCCGATCAGCAGCGCCACGCCGTCGGACTGCCCATCCCCGCCGACTACGACTTCCCGATGCGCGCGATCCCCGCCACCCACCTGGACCGGACCCTCGCCCGCGCCCTCGACGGCCGGAGCGTCCGCGACCCGGCCGCCGAGGAGGACGCCCGACTCGCCGTCAGCACCACCCCGCACGCCCGCAACGGCCGGCCCACCCGACCGGAGCTCCGGACCGGACCCCAGCACCCGTCCGGAACGCGGCACCCGGCCGGACCCCAGCACCCGTCCGGAGCTGAGCACCCGGCCGGGCCGCTCTGCCAGGGCGCGGCGTCCTGCGTCCCGGCCTGCCCCAGTGGTGCCAAGTACACCCCGCTGCGCACCCAGGCCCGCTGGGCGCCCGGCGTCCGGCTGCGCACCGGTGCCGTGGCGAGCCGGGTACTGGTCGACGGCACAGGCCGCGCCACCGGCGTCGAGTACCACGCGGACGGCGCCACCCACCGCGTCCACGCCGATCTGGTCGTCCTCGCCGCCCACGCGATCGAGAACGCCCGGCTGCTGCTGCTCTCCGGCCTCGCCAACCGCAGCGACCAGGTGGGCCGCAATCTGATGGACCACCCGGCCCTGCTCACCTGGGGCCTGCTGCCGGAGCCGACCGGACCCTACCGGGGGCCGGGCTCCACCAGCGGGCTGGAGGCGTTCCGCTTCGGCGGGGCCCGGGCCCGGCGGGCGCCGTTCCGGATCGAGATCGGCAACTGGGGCTGGTCCTGGGCCGGTCGCCCGCCCCAGGTCGAGACCGGGGCCATGCTGCGCACCGGGCTGCGCGGCAAGGAACTGCGCGAACGCCTCGGCGACCGGCTCGGCCGTCAGTTCTCGCTCCAGTTCGAACTGGAGCAGCCGGCCGACCCGGCCAACCGGGTCACCCTCGACCACAGCTCACCGGACCCTCTCGGGCTGCCGCGACCGGCCCTCCACTACGACCTCTCCGGATACGTCCGGCAGGGCATGGCCTCCGCCCGGGCCGTCTCCGACCAAGTGTTCGCCCTGCTCGGCGCCGAGGACCACACCCGCTACGAGGCCGGCCCCGGCTGGCCCGGGCGGCTCGAACACGAGGGCCGGCCCTACGGCTACCGGGGCGCCGGCCACGGCGGCGGCACCCACATCATGGGCGACGCGCCGGGCACCTCCGTGGTCGACCAGTGGCAGCGTTGCTGGGACCACCCCAACCTCTACGCCGTCGGCTGCGGCTCGATGCCCTCGCTCGGCACCTCCAACCCCTCGCTCACCATGGCCGCCCTCGCCCTGCGCAGCGCCGACCGCGCCCACCACGACCTGACGGCGCTGCGCGGCCCGGCGGTGCTCACCGCGCCACGTCCGCCGCTGCCCGTCCCCTCCGCCTCTGCGGTTACCTCCTCTGCGGTTTCCTCCGTGTCCTCCTCCGTGCCCGTGTCCGCACCGACCCCCTCCAGGGAGCCCTCATGACCGGTCTGCCACTGCCACCCGTGCCGGAGCCGTACTACCTCCCCTTCCACTACGGCGCTCTGCACAACATCGGCGTGGACTACCTGGTCGACCCCGGACCGGTCCAGGAACTGCTCGCCGAACGTCACCCGGCCCTGGCCGCCGCCGACTTCGGCGGCCGGGCCTGCGTCTCGCTCAACTACCAGCTGTACTTCGCCCAGTACCCGACCGGCGGCGGGATCACCGAGGAGGTGGAGATCAACGTCATCGCCCACCCCCGGTCCGCCGCCGACCGACTGCCGGCCGTCGACTACGGCCAGTACGCCCGGGGCCACGACCAGACCAGGCTGCTCGGCATCGCCCGCCTCCATGTGCTCTGCGACAACCCGCTCGCCATCGACGCGGGCACCCGGCTCTACGCCGAGCCCAAGCACCCCGGCTGGTTCACCGCCGTCCTGCCCTCCCTGAACGCGGCCGCCGTGCACGACCGTTGGTCGGTCGCCTGCCACCGGGCCACGCTCGGCCCGGACGGGCTGCGCCGGCACGAGGAGGAACTGTTCGCCGTCGAGGCGGACCTGGCCGGCCTCGACAGCGAACCGGTCGTCAACACCCCCGTCACCGGGTACGGCACCGACGAGGAGGGCCGACTGCTGGCGGGCCCGCTCACCGTCCACCAGCCCTACCGCTTCCACCCGTTGGACGCCCGCACCGCCGACCGGGTCCGCCTCACCCTCGGCGAGCGCGGCCCGGGCCGGCCCGGTTCGGGCGCAGGCGGTTCGGGCGAGGGCGGTCCGGGTGGGCCCGCGCGCGCCGCCGTCGCCGACCTCGCCCGCCTGGTCGGCGACGCACCCGCGGCCGGCGCCTGGACCTACCAGTCCGCACCGGTGGCCGCCCACCACCGCCCCTACTACATCCCCTGACCCCGGCAGCCCCAGCAGACTGTGGCAGGACGGCGGGGGCGGCCCTCGGTACGAGGCCCGGTCAGGAGCGCGAGACTGTCCGGGGCTTGCACTCCGGGACGTCGGTGAGCCAGGCCGGTCCCTGGATGTAGATGTTGCTGATCCAGCCCGGGTAGTCCGGCAGGTAGGACCAGGCGTCGTTGGTGTAGCCCTCGGCGGTGACCGACTGGGCGTGCAGCTGGCAGGAGACCCGGACCGTGGTCGGCCCCGGCAGGACGGCCACCGGGGTGCCGGCGGTCGAGGGCGCCGGCCGCACGTTCACCCCCGAACTCCACGTCCGATGCGTCGTCGTACCGCCGGGAGGCGTCCCCGGGTCACCCGGGGCGAAGCGCAGCGCGCCCGCGTAGTCCGCCATGGTGTGGCTGGCGAGTTCGGACACCATGAGGTGGGTGTCCGACTCCCGGGCCTCGACGATCTTGCCGGCGCCGAGGTAGATCGCCACGTGGTGGACCCAGGAACGGCCCCAGAAGACGAGGTCGCCGGGGAGCAGCGCGGCGGTGTCGGTGCCGAGCCGCTGACCGGGCAGGCCGAAGATCTCGGCCGCGTCCTTCTGCCCGACGACGTCCTGGCCGACGGCTTGCGACCAGGCCCAGCGGACGAGTCCGGAGCAGTCGAAGCCGATCCGGTACGGATCGTTCCGGGAGCGCTCGGGGTCGCTCGGGTCGACCGAGCCGTAGGTCGCGCCGGGGGCCGGGCCGTGCCCGCCGCCCCAGGTGTACCAGGTGCCGGCGGCGACCTGGGTGCAGGCCGCCGTGATGGCCCGGCCTGCGGCGTCGGAGCCCGGGGCACCCTGCGCGGCGCAGTCGGCGGCGACGGCGGTCGGGCCCGGTGCCGAGGGAGTCGCAGGTGCCGCAGGAGCTGCGGGACTTGCGGGAGCTGCGGGACCTGCCGGCGTGCCCGCTGCCGACGGGGCCGCGGGTGCCGACGCTGTCGCAGGGGAGGCCGCGGCGGGGGGCGACAGGGCCGTCGTGGTCAGGAATCCGGCCAGCAGGGCGAGTACTACGCCGGCCAGGGTGGTGCTGGAATGTTTCGCGCGCACGGATGCCTCTTCTCGTCCTGCTGCGTGCCTGCCGGGCGCCCGCTGGATGCCGGCCGCGTTCCGGCTGCGTGGACAGATGCCGGGGCGCGCGGCGGACGGTGCGCGCCGTGAGGGTGGTCCGAGCCTGGCAAGCCGGCCCGGACGGCGTCCAGCGGGTCGCCGTCGCCCATCGCGGCGGGAAACGGGAAACGCCGTCGGGAAACCGCCGTTGAGCTGCCGGAACCGCGCCCGATCAGCCCGTCCCGCCGTCGCACCCCCTGCGGTACGGCTGCCCCGGGAGCAGTCGCGACCAGCGCTCCGGGTCGACCGGGCCGAGCAGCCCGCAGATGGCCGACGCCCGCTCCCCGGTGTCCTGCCGCCACAGCCGGACCGTGCCGTCGCTGCCGCCACTGGCCACCGATTGCCCGTCGGGGCTGAAGGCCACCGACCAGACGGCGTTGCCGAGACCGGTCAGCGTCGCCCTCGCCGCGCCCGTCGGGGCCTCCCAGACGCGGACGGTGCCGTCGTTGCCACCGCTGGCCAGGGTGTGGCCGTCGGGGGAGAAGGCGACCGCCCGCACCGCGCCCGTGTGACCCGTGAAGGTGCCGAGCGGGCCCGGTGCGGCCGGGTCCCAGATGCGGACGGTGCTGTCGTTCCCGCCGCTGGCCAGGGTGCGGCCGTCGGGGGAGAAGGCGACCGCCCGCACCGCGCCCGTGTGACCGCCCAGGGTGGCGGTCGGCCGCCGGTCGGCGATGTCCCACAGCCGCACCGTCAGGTCGTCGCTGCCGGTGGCGAGAGTGCGGCCGTCCGGGGCGAAGGCCACGGTGTTGACGAAGTCCTCGTGCCCGAGCAGGACCCACTCGGCGTTCCCCTCGACGCTCCACAGCCGGGCGGTGCGGTCCTCGCCGGCCGAGGCGAGCAGCCGGCCGTCGGGGCTGAACGCCACCGCGAACACCGAGCCCACGTGGCCGGTGAACCGCGCCCGTTCGCGCAGGGCGGCGAGGTCCCAGAGCCGGACGGTGCCGTCCGACCCCGCCGAGGCGAGCAGTCGCCCGTCCGGACTGAAGGCGACGCCGAGGACCTGGCTCTCGTGCCCGGTCAGCACGGCCTTCTCACGCCGGGTCGCGACGTCCCAGAGCCGGACCGAGCGGTCGGCGCCGGCGGTGGCGACCGTGCGCCCGTCCGGGCTGAACACCGCGCGCGAGATCTCCGCGAAGGGATGCGGGGTGAGTGCGGCCGCACCCAGGTTCCACAGCACGGCGGACTGGTCGAAGCCGGCGGTCGCCAGCAGGCTGCCGTCCGGGCTGGCGGCGACGCCCTGGACGTAGTCGGTGTGCCCGCCGAGGGTGGCCGTGACCCGGCGCCCGGCGACGTCCCAGAGCCGGACCGCGCCGTCGCCGCTGGCGCTCACCAGGGTGGCGCCGTTGTCCGCGAAGGTCACCGCGTTGACGTCGTCGTTGTGGCCGGTGAGGGTCGCGGTGGTGGTGCCGCTGGCGGTGTCCCACAGTCGCACCGTGCGGTCGGAGCTCCCGGTGGCGAGGGTGCGCCCGTCCGGGGTGAGGGCGAGGCCGAGGACCTGGCCGCGGTGGCCGGTGAGGACCGCGGTGGTGGCGCCGGTGCCGATGTCCCACAGTCGCACCGACTGGTCGGCGCCGGCCGTGGCGACGGTGTGGCCGTCCGGTGCGGTGACGACGGCCAGGACCTCGCCGTCGTGCCCGGTCATGGTCAGGAGAAGACGGGCATCGGGCGGCGGCTCCTCCCAGGCGGCGGTGGGCTCGGCGACCGGTCGGGAAGCGGTCGGTCCTGACGCGGTCGGTCCTGAGGCGGTCGGTCCTGAGGTGGTCGGTCCTGAGGCGGTGGTGGGTCCGGACAGTGGTGTCAGCGCGGACGAGGTCCGGAGTGCGGACGGGGTGGGCAGTGCGGACGGGGTGGGCGGTGCGGTGGCGGTGCGGTCGGCGGTGGGCGCGTCCCAGCCGACGGTGGACCAGACCCGGACGGTCCGGTCGGCGCCGCCGGAGACGACCGTCCGGCCGTCCGGGGTGAAGGCGACCGAGCGGACCGGCCCGACGTGACCGCGCAGGACGACCGGCGGCCGGCGCTGTTCGACGTCCCAGAGCCGGACCGTGCCGTCCGACCCCGCCGAGGCGAGCAGCCGCCCGTCCGGGCTGAAGGTGACCGTCCGGACGGCGCTGTTGTGCCCGGTCAGGGTCGCGGCCGGCCGACGGTCCGGCAGGCTCCACAGCCGCACCGTCTCGTCGTTGCTCGCGGTCGCCAGCAGGCGGCCGTCGGGACTGATCGAGCAGCTGTTCACCGGCCCCGTGTGCCCCAGCAGCCGGCCCGCGAACGGCTGCGCCTGGGTACTGAGCAGGGCGCCCCGGGCCTCGGGTGTCGGTGCGACGCGGAAGGCCCGTTCGGCGAGGAGCATCGAGGCCTCCGGGCGGCCGGCGGCGAGCCTGGCGGACTCGGCGGCCAGCGCCAGCGAGGTCGCGGTCCGGCCCCGGTCGAGCGCGGCGGTCCGCTGTTGCTGCGCGAACACCCCGGCGGTGAGCGCCAGTGCCAGCAACCCGGCCAGTGTGACCATGAGTTGACGCTCCCGGCGGGCCTGTCTCCGGGCGCTGTCCCGGCGCTGCTGCTCCTGCTCGTCGCTCGCCCGCAGGAACGCGTTCTGCGAAGCGGTCAGCCCGGCCCGGTGGAGCGGGTCCCGGGCCCACTGGCGGGCGGCGTCGAGTCTGCTGCCCCGGTAGAGGACGGCCGGGTCCCGCCGTTCGCGCTCCCACTCGGCGGCGGCCTCGGTGAGCTGGCGGCGGACCAGCAGCCCGGCGCGGTCGGTGTGCACCCAGTGGCGCAGCCTCGGCCACGCGCGCAGCAGTGCCTCATGGGTGATGGCGACGGTGTCGCGGTCCACGGTCAGCAGGCGGGCCCGGACGAAGGCGTCCAGCACCGGTGCGGCCTCGTTCCGGTCGTCGGTGCCGGTGCCGGTGCCGGGCGGGGCGGGGCGGTCCTGGGCCGCTGCCGGACCCGGCAGCGGCGCCAGCAGCTCCGACCTGGGCACGGGTCGTCGGAACTCCTCACCCTCCGGCCCGACCTGCACCAGCCGGAGCAGCAGTTGACGGGCGAGTTCCCGGTCCGCCGGGCCGAACCGGGTGAAGACCCGCTCTGCGCTCTCGGCTACCGCGCCGTGGATGCCGCCGGTGCGCAGATAGCCGTCCACGGTGAGGGTGTTCGCCGTCCGCTGCTGCCAGGTGGCCAGGAGCGCGTGCGAGAGCAGCGGGAGGACGCCGGGGGCGCCGGCGAAGGCCTGCCCGGGGCCCGCCGCCCGGTTCGGACCGCCGCCTCGCCGTGCACCGGAGCCCTGCCGTGGATCGGAGCCGTGCTGTGGATCGGAGCCCTGCTGTGCACCGGAGCCGTACGCACCGGCGTTGTGACCGCTTCCGTCATGACCGCCGACATCGTCACTGCCGGTACCGTGCGTGCCGAGGTCGCGCAGCAGTACCTCGACCAGTCCCGGCTCCAGCCGCAGCCCGGCCTCGGCCGCTGGACAGGTGATCGACTCGCGCAGCTCGGCGGTGGTCATCGGACCGAGCGCGAACAGCCCCTGGCCGATCACCTGGACGAGTTCCGGGTGTTCGAGGCAACGCCCGCAGAAGTCCGCCCGCACCCCGAGCACCACGAGCGTGGCCGGGCGCGCCGTGGCGAGCGCGCAGAGCGAGCGGACGAAGGCCCGGCGCTCCTGCTCGTCGGTGCAGAGGGTGAAGGTCTCCTCGAACTGGTCCACGACCAGGGCCAGTCCGCTGCCCGCCCCGACCGACGGCTCCTGGTCGGTGTGGCGCAGCACGGTGCCCAGGACCGTCATCGGGTGCGCGGTCGGCGTGCAGACCATCACCCGCCGCTCCACCCCGTCCTCGGTGCGCAGCGCACCCGTACGCAACGCGGGCACCAGGCCGGCCATCAGCAGCGAGGACTTGCCCGCCCCCGAGGGCCCGACGACCGCCAGCGGCCCCTGACCGGCCCGCTCGGCCAGTCGGCGGAGCAGAGCGGAGATCGTGTCGGTGCGCCCGGCGAACCAGCGGGCCTGGTCCGGGCCGAAGGCAGCCAGTCCCGGATAGGGACAGGGACCGTCGTCCGGGCCAGGCGCCACCGTGGATTCCGCCCCGCCCTCGGACTCGGCCGCTGTCTCTGCTGCTGCCGCTGCTGCTGTTCCCGCCTCCGGCTCCACTGCCGCGCGGTCGCGGGCCGGTTCGAGCAGCCGCACCAGCGCGCCGTCGGCCCGGAGTACGTCGTCGCACCGCTGGGCGAGGTCCAGGGTGGCGGGTTTGCCGCCGTTCTCTATCTTGCTCAGATACCCCTTGCTGTAGTGGACCAGCCGTGACAACGCCGTGAGCGACAGCCCTCTTTCGTGTCGCAGTCGTCGTAGCTCCGCCCCGAATCCCGTTGGAGTCTGCGGCGCTTCGTCGGCCTCCTGCCTCATCCTGTCCCCCTTCAGGTTGACGCGCTCGCCTCATCCTCGCCGCAGGGCGGCCTGCGAGCGCCTGAAAGCGGAAAACTCCTCCATCCCTTGTCCATCACATCATTGACGATGCATCAGCTTTTGCCCGCCGATCCGCCCGTGCAGGTCGGCGAGGTTTCCCGGGCCGTTTCCCGTTTCCTGTCGACACGGGCAACGGTGTCTGCCTGGACGTGGCTCCGGCGGTGAGGCGAGTCTCGAAGTCGGCGCCGATGGGGAGTTCGGCCGGCTCCCGGGTCACCGGGACCGGGCATGTCCGGCCCCACCCGGACGCTCCCGCATCGGCGCTCCCATCGGGGATCATGAATCTGGAGGCACATCGTGAGCTCGACCAAGCGCGCCCTCAAGCGCGCCGTGACCGCTGCCGTCGCCCTCGCCGGCGCCGCGACCCTCGCCCTCACTCCGACCACGGCCGGCGCGACCACGACCGGGAACAACGACGGCGCCAGCGTCGGAGGTGTCCAGGGTCACCCGGCCGACCCCACCAACTGGGACTGTGCCGCCGGAAACGTCTGCCTCTACACCGGGACCGGCTGGCAGGGCACCCGCTTCGACCTCTTCTACTACCAGACCTACAGCCTGGCGAACTGGAACGGGGCCGGCTCCTGGTTCAACAACCAGACCGGTGGTGCCTTCATGAAGATCACCGACGCCAGCGGCCACACCATCCGCAGCAGCTACGCGGTGAGCAGGGAGGGCTCGTTCGACTTCAACCCCGCGTGGTACGTGACGCTCTGCCAGAGCGCCTGCTGACCCTGCGCCACCGCATCCGGGCCCCCGTCCGTCCGACGGGGGCCCGGATGCCCGGGACCACCGCCCGGCCAGGAGCGCGCCGGCCACCAACTGCAACTGGTGGTACATCATCAGCGGCAGTACCAGCAGACCCGCCCGGGGGCCGAACAGGACGGTGGCCATCGGCAGTCCGGCGGCCAGGCTCTTCTGGGAGCCGCAGAGCACCGCCGCGATTCCGGAGGCGCGATCCAGGCCCAGCGCCCGCGCGCCGAGCCGGGCGGCGGCGAGCGTGGCTGCCAGCAGGAGCAGCAGGACCGCCAGCAGTGCTAGCAGCGCGACCGGTGTGACAGCGGCCCACACGCCCTGCTCGACCGCGCCGCTGAACGCGGTGTACACGACCAGCAGGATCGATCCCCGGTCGACCGGGGCGAGTGTCCGGCGGTGGCGACCCAGGAAGCCGCCGATCCAGGGGCGCAGCAGCTGCCCCGCCACGAAGGGCGCGAGCAACTGGGCGCAGATCCGCAGCAGTCCGTCGGCCGAGAGGGCCGCGCCCGCCCCCAGCAGCCACGCCGCGAGGAGCGGCGTCAGCAGCAGACCCGCCAGGCTGGAGTAGGTGCCGGCGCAGATCGCGGCCGGGACGTTCCCCCGGGCGATGCCGGTCAGGGCCACCGAGGACTGGACGGTGGACGGCACCAGGCAGAGGAACAGCACGCCGGTCCGCAGCGGCCCGGTGCCCGCGAGCGGGGTCAGCGCCGTCACGGCGAGGCCGAGTACGGGGAACAGGACGAAGGTGCAGGCCAGGACGAGGCCGTGCAGCCGTACGTGCCGCAGCCCGGCGAGCGTCTCCCGGGTGGACAGCCGCGCCCCGTACAGGAAGAAGAGCAGCCCCACCGCGAACTCGCAGGCCAGCTCGGCCCAGTGCGCCGCCCGTCCGGAGGCGGGGAGCAGCGCGGCCAGGGCCACCGCCCCGGCCAGCGCGGCCACGTAGGGGTCGAGCACCCGCCACCACGGCCGCCGCCGCTCGCCGCCGCCCGGCGGAGGGCGCGGCGCCTCCGGCGGGGGCGGCGGCCGGTGCTGACGGGCCGTGGTCATTCCTCGTCCTCCTCCGCTGCCGGGGGTGCGGCGGTGCTTCCGGTGAGGCCCAGCAGGCCGGGCACGAGAGAGGTCGAGCCGTCGTGGTCGCTGCCGGCGGACCCGTGCCCGAACAGGAGGTCGGCCGTCCGGTCGATCTCGACGATGGAGTCCGCCCCGGAGTTGTCGATCACGGTGAGGAGACTGCCCGCCCCGACGGCCACCCCCGGGACGGCGCAGCCGAGCAGGGCCCAGGCCGCCAGTGCCAGCCCCACGGCCAGCACCCGGTGGCGGCCCCGGCGCGAGAGCACCTCCGCCGGAGCCGGCCCGGCCGGACCGGGCACGCGGAGCGTCATACGCCCACCTCCTCGCGGGGCAGGACGCGGGCGATGTTGCGCTCCAGCAGCTCGGTCGACTCGCGGACGCCGACCGGCTGGCGGCCCCCGGCCTCGGCCGGCAGCCGACCGTCCGCGACCTTGAGGCCGGCGAGGGCCTCGTCCATCGCCCGGTGGGCGGCGAACAGGCACGGGGTGCTGTAGATGGCCACGTCCACCCCGAGCGTGCCCAGCTCCGAGAGCGACAGCCGGGGCGACTTGCCGCCGGCGATCTGGTTGAACAGCAGCGGCTTGTCGCCCACCACCCGGCGGATCCTCCGGATCCACCCCTCGCTGCGTACGCCGTCGACCAGCACCACGTCCGCGTCGGTGGCGGCGAGGGCCTCGGCCCGGCGCAGGATGTCGGCCTCCTCGGTGGCGTCCGTGCGGGCGACCACGACCAGATCGGTGCGGGCCGCGAGGACCTGGTCCAGCTTCTCCAGGTACTCGTCGAGGGGGAGGACCTGCTTGCCGTCGGCGTGGCCGCAGCGGCGCGGCCGCTTCTGGTCCTCCAGGATGACGCCCGAGGCGCCGATCCGCTCCAGCCGCCGCACCACATGGCAGGCCACCTCGGGGTCGACGTAGCCGTCGTCGATGTCGACCAGCAGGTGGTGCCGGGGGAAGGCGCCGCGCAGCCGCTCGACGAAGGCGACCATGTCCGGCCAGGCGATGAAGCCGATGTCGGGCAGTCCGTAGTAGGAGGCCGCGAAGCCGAAGCCGGAGACGAACATGCCGTCGTAGTGCTCGGCCGCGATCGAGGCGGAGTACATGTCGTAGACACCGATGAGCGGGGCCGTCCCCGGGGCGGCGATCCGCTCGCGCAGCCGCTGCCCGTAGCCGTCGTGAAGGTTCTCGTGACGCAACGCCATCTCCTCGCCTGCCGGGGATCCGTGCGCGACATGCACGGAACTTTGCCTAAAGTTGGCCATCCCTATGGCGAACTGAGGCATCATCACTATGCGCTTTTTAATGTTCCGTGGGCAAATCTTTAATGGATGTTCCCTCGTTGGAGTGAGTCCGATCTGATTTATCGGAATGCTCATTCCAGCGACAGCCGGCCGCCGCGTACGTACCAGTGGCCGCCCGCCCGCAGATGGTCGACCAGGGCGCGCTGCAGGACGGTGTCGCGGGGGAGGGACTCCAACGGCCGGTCGATGTCGCCGAAGACGAACTTCAGCGGATTGCTGTCCTCGGGCCCCGACGGCCGGTCCGACCCGTCCGTCCGGTCCGACCGCTCCAGCGGGGAGAACCGCCGCTGGAACCGGACGATGTTCGACTCGGCCGGCAGGCGGTCGGCGAGCTGCGGATCGAGCAGCCAGGAGAAGATGTGGCAGCCCCGGTACGGCTCCCCGGGGAAGTACCGGGGGAAGAACACCCGGGCCCGGTCCAGCGCGCGGTCGCAGGCCGCCGGGGAGAGCGGCCCGCAGTGGTCGGGGATGTGCAGCTGCAGGCTCCACTCCTCGGCGCCCCCGGCCCGGGCCGCCGGGGCGTCGGCGCCGGTGGGCCGGGTGCGCTGGAACTGGAGGCGGCCGAGCTGGAACAGCTCGCCCCGGAAGTGCAGCGTCAGCCAGCGCGCGTTGCCCAGTCCGGTGCGACCGCGCCACCGGCTGACCGCGAGCTGTCGCCCGAGGTCGGCCAGTGTCGACCGGGTCACCTCCGCCGGGATGCCGAGCGCCCGGTGGTGGGCCCGGGCGAGCGGGGCCAGTGCGACGAACAGCAGGGTGGCGAGGCCCTCGCCGCCGGCCGTCCCGGCGGCCCAGTCGCGGTCCAGCCCGGCCGGCCGCCCGAGCGTTCCCACGGCCTCGGCCTGCGTGCGCAGCATGTCCTCGAAGAACGTCCGCAGGCCCCGGTCGCGGTCCAGCCGGGCCCGGGCCGCCAGCAGGCCGTTCACCTCCTCGAACGGCACCGCGAGGCCCAGCAGCGCCTCGACCAGGTCCTCGTCCGACGGGAGCTGCGGGAGCTGCGGGCTGGGTGGGCCCTGCGGGCTCTGCGGGCTCTGCGGGCCCCGCGAAAGCCGGACGGACCGAGCGGGTGCGGCGGGCTCGGGGGCGAGCGGCGGCTGCGGCGAATCGGGTGTTCTCGACGGCACTTCGGAGCCCTCCACGGGTGCGGCGCCCGGCCCGCCCGGTCGGCGGACCCGACCGGGCGACCCTATCGGCGGCCCCGCCGGTGGCCCGGCGCGCCCGCCGCGCCCGCCGCCTCCGCTACGCCCCCGGCCTGCGCCGCGTCCGCAGCGCGCCCAGGGCCCGCCGGACCGACCGGGTGGCGACCGGCGGCAGCAGGTCGAGCAGCAGCCGACGCGCGCCCGAGCGCCGGGCCGCCGGACGGACCACGGTGTTGAGCCGCAGTACCGACGCGTCGGCGATGGTGTCCTCGTCCACCGTGAACCCCTCCGCCCGCCAGTCGCGCGCCAGCAGTGCCCGCCGGACCGGCTCCGGATCGCCCCACGTCCCGTAGAACTTCATCGGCGTCAGCAGCACCGGCCGCAGCCCGCCGGTGAACACCGCCTGCCAGACCGCCGCCGACACACCGGGCGTGTGCTCCGAGCGGTAGTCGTCCAGCACGACCAGGCCCTCCCCGGACAGCGCCCGCCGCGCCACCTCGATGTCCCCGGCCACGTGCTCGTAGAGGTGGGAGGCGTCGATGTGGACGAAGCGGCAGCTGCCGTCCGGGACCCGGCCGTCGGCCAGCACCGAGGTCGGTGCCTGCACGATGGTCGGCAGCTCCGGATGGAACGCCAGGTAGTTCGCCTCGAAGCCGCTCCTGGTGAGCGAGGCCCGGTAGGACATCGTCATCTCGGCGGCGTTGTCGGCGTCGCCCGCCTCCGAGTCGAACAGGTCGCAGACCGTGAGGTGCTCGCCCGGCCGCAGGTGGTCGCCGAGCAGGACGGCGCTGCGCCCCAGGTAGCTGCCGAGTTCGAGGATGTCGCCGGTGGTGCCGGCCGCGCTCTGGGCGGTGAGGAGGTGCCCGAAGGCCTCCTGGTCCAGGCGGAAGAACCAGCCGGGGATGTCCTCCCGGCGCGCGGCGGGGCGCGGTGCGCCCGGTCCGGGGCCGGTCGCGGACCGGTCGGCGCCGGCGGCGGTCGCGGTGGGCGCGGTGTCCGCGGCGGCGGCGATGTCGGCACTGGGCACGGGGGTCTCCCTCGGGTGCGGACGGCGCGGGTCGGGATCGGCCCGTGACCTGGCCACTCGCGGCGGCGCCGGGATTCCGGACGGCCCGGCCGCGGGGGTGGCGGTCATCATAGTCACCCGTCACGGCGTCGGGAGCCCCTCGGGAGGCAAGGTGTCCGGCGGTCCGGTCAGGCGTTCGGAACCTCGCGTTCCAGTTCGGCGATCGTCTCGGTCAGCCAGGCCCGCTCCGCCGCGCCGGAGGCCCGGGCGACCAGCAGGATGCCGCGCCGGAACGGGTTGGGTTCCCGCTCTGCGGTGACCGGGAGCCCGTCGGCGTCGTAGAAGAAGCTGCTCGGCGCCTCCAGGAAGGCGAGCCGCCGTCCGAGGACGGTGGCCTGCCGGGCCGGGTCGGCCAGGCGGTCCAGGAAGGTGGCGACGGTGAAGAAGCGGATCTGGTCGGAGATCTCGACCTCGGTGGGCTCGGCCAGCCGCCGTTCCAGCTCGGCGCGCCCCTCGGCGGTCAGCTCCAGGACCTGCCGGGGGGCGGCCCCGGTGCCGGGCTCGGTGCGCCGCAGCAGCAGTCCGGCCTTCTCCAGTCGGGTGATCGCGGGGTAGAGCGCGCCGTCGCTGACCGGGCGGACGTGCCCGGTCAGGCCGGTGATCAGGGCCTTCAACTGGTAGCCGTGCAGCGGCTCGTCGTGCAGGAAGCCGAGGATCGCGAGCGTCAGCACGGTCGGGGGTCCTCCGTCGTCGTGGCGTTCCGGCGGCGCGGCGCGTCGCCGTTGCGGTGGTCGCGGATGCGGTGGTGCGCGGGTGTGACGGCGTCACGATATCTCTTGCCGAGGTGCATCGATTCGATGTATCTCTATTCGAGGTAATCGAGGTGTCGAAGTCGTCGGCACCGAGGGCCGACGGGGACAGCGGAGGACGCATGCGGGGGCATCTGCCACGGCTCGTGGCACTGGCGGGACCGGTCTACGGGGAACTGCTCTCGGGGGTGGTCGCCTCGGTCGTCGGCGCCTACTGGGTGGCCGGGCTGGGCGCACCGGCGGTGGCCGCCGTCACCCTGGCCGGCACCGTGGAGAACCTGCTGCTCGGCCTGGTCCTGGTGGTCGCGTCCGGCACCACCGTGCGGCTCGCGCACGCCCACGGCGCCGGCGACCGGGCCGGGGCCGGTCGGGTCGCCCGGGCGGCGTGGCGGCTCTGCGCGCTCGGCAGCCTCCTGATCGCCGTCCCCGGCTTCCTGGCCCGGGACCGGATCGCCGGCGCCTTCCTGGACGGCGAGGCCGCCGCGCTCGCCGCCGACTGGTTCACCGTGGCCTTCCCGGCCTTCGCGCTGTTCTTCGCCCAGCGGATCGCCGACGAGCTGTTCAAGGGCGTCGGCGACACCCGGACGCCGCTGCGGACGGCCCTGCTCGGCAATGCCCTGCTGCTCGTCCTGGACCCGCTGCTGATCCTCGGGCCCGGCCCGTTCCCGGCGCTCGGCGTGACCGGCGCGGCGCTGGCGCTGACCGCCTCCCGGGCGGTCGCCCTCGCTGTCACCGCCCTGCTCCGCCGCCGACGTCGGCCGCCGGCCCCGGCGGACGGGCCGCCCGCGGAGGGGCTGCTCGCGGACGGGCCGCCCGCGGAGGGGCTGCTCGCGGAGGGGCGCGCGATCACCGCGACCGGCGCGCCGTTCGGCCTGGACTTCACCGCGCGGATGGGTGTCGGGACGGTCCAGCTCGGCCTGGTCGCGGCCTTCGGCGTGCCGGCGGTGGCCGGGTACGGGGTGGGCTACCGGGTCCTGCTGATCGTCACCATGGCCTTCTACGCCGTCCGGCAGGCCGCCGCCATCGAGGCCGCCCGACTGACCGGTGCGGCCCGGCGGGCCGGCGTCGACCCCGCCGCCGCCGTGCGCTCCCTCGCCCGCGACACCGCCGGGCTGGCCGGGGCGCTCGGCGCGGGTGCGGCCCTGCTCTGCGCGGCGGCCGCGCGACCGGTGGCCGCGCTGTTCACCGACGACCCGGCGGTGGCCGGCGAGGCCGTCGGCTTCCTCCGGATGGCGGGCCTCTACCTGCTGCCCTACGCGCTGGTGGTCGCCCTCGGCGGCGTGCACCAGGCGGCCGGCGCAGGCCGACGGCCGGTGGTCGCGGTGCTGTTCGGCCTCACCGCCCAGCTCGCCTCCGGCGCGGCCCTGTCGGGTCCGTTCGGGGTCCGCGGCCTCTGGGCCGGCATGACGATCGGCGCCCTGGTCCAACTCGCGCTGCTCCTGCTCCCGCTGCCCCGCCGCCGGGCCGGGGCCACCGGGGACGGACCGCTCCGGAACGGGCCTGAGGAGGCGTCAGAAATTCGGTTGATCGAGCGGAACGCGTCTGCTTGAGCTGCGTACGATCGATTTCCGGGACCGGAGCGTGCGCCGTCCTTGAGCTGCGAGGGACGGAGGTTGAGGGACGGAGGTTGTGGATCACGTGGCTGGGGTGCACGGCCCGACGACCGACCTTGGCGGAGCATCGGCGACGCCGGTAGCCTCCCGGTGGTGACCCTGACGGAGACGCAAGGCCTCGTACCGACGACCGACGGGGCGCAACTGCACTGGCAGGCCCTGGGGGACACGACTCGGCGGCCGGCCGTGGTCCTGCTCCACGGTGGTCCCGGGCTGCCGGACTATCTGGACGACGTCGCCCCGATGGTCGCGGACCTCGCGCCCGTGTACCGCTACGACCAGCGCGGCACGGGGCGGTCCCCGTGGCAGGGGCAGCACTCCCTCGCCCGGCACGTCGAGGATCTCGCCGAACTCCTCGACGCGTGGGAGCTGTCCGGGGCTGTGCTGATCGGGCACTCCTACGGCGCCGGTCTGGCGAGCCGGTTCTGTCTGCGGCACTCCGACCGGGTGCGCGCCGTGCTGTTGATGTGCGGGCCGTTCGTCGGTGACTGGCGGACCGGGGAGCGAGCGGAGCGCGGCCGCCGGATGTCCGCGGCCCAGCGGCAACGGCTCCATGAGCTGGAGGAGTTGTCGCAGCGCACGGAGGAGCAGGAGGTCGAGCTGCTCACCCTGGCCTGGTTCGCCGACCACGCCGATCCCGAACGCGGGTGGCGCTGGGCGGCCGAGGGCGCCCGGCGGCGTCGACCGGTCAACTGGTCCATGAACGCCGAACTCGGCGCGGAAGGACGCGCCGATCCGCTCGACGGCCACCTCGCCGAACTGCGCGCACGCCTGCCCGCCCGGGCGGAGCTCCTCGGTGGGGTCGACGATCCCCGTCCGATGTCGGCACTGGAATCGCTGGCGCTCCGGCTGGCTCTTCCGCTGACCCGGATCGAGGACGCGGGGCACGAGCCCTGGCTGGAACAGCCCGACATGGTGCGCGCGCACCTGCGCCGGTTCGTGCGGGACGCCGTCGGTGCCGGCCCGGAGTCGGTCCAATAGTTGATCTTGGGGCGGGTCGAGGTGAGCCGATGGACGCGGCGTGGGTGCGGACAGGGCCCCGGTAGTCGTAGGTGGCCGGCGGGTTGCTGGGGCGGTCGCACTGCTCGCTCCGGACGGGCGCCGGCCCGGGGGAGGGCGCTGCCCTCTCACCCGATGGAGTAACCACGAACCACCAGGCCGCGCGGTGGCCCGGAACCCCGCAGACGATGGGCACCAGGCACGGCCGCACGGCTGCGCCTGAATTCTCCACCCTGTCGGAAGGAAAGCGGAAGTGACTCGTACGAGAGCTCGCCGCATCAGGACCGGGCGCCTGGCCCTGGTGGCCGGAGCGGCCTTCATGGCCGTGCTGGTGCCCGCGACGACGGCCCAGGCGGCCCTGCCGTCGAATTCCGACCTGGAAGTGGTTCGGCTCGACCCGGACCCGGCTACGCCGGGCGGTTCGACAACGGTGCACGGCTTCGTCGCCAACGGAGGCCCCCAGAAGACCGCGAACAGCTTCACCGTCAGCGTCCGCCTTCCGCGCGGCGTCACACCCGAGGAGCCCTACTTCCCCGAGGACTGCCAGGCGACGCAGGGCCTGCTCGGCGTCTGGACCGTCCGGTGCGTCTTCCCGGCGGGCCTCAATGTGGACGACAGCGCCACCGCCCTCGTCCCGGTCAGGGTCTCCGAGGATGCTCCGCTCGGGAATCTGACCGGCGGACGGGTCAGCGTCAGCAGCATCGACGACATCCTCCACCTCGGCAACAACTCCACGCCGTTCGTCATGAAGATCGTCGAAACAGGTCGGCAGGGCTGAAGTCCGGGCCCGGCGGCGAACCCCGCGAGCGCCCCCTGCTCACCGGCACCGCCGGGGAGCAGGGGGCGTCGGCCTCGCGCCGAGCACCGTGGCCGCGGTCCGCGCGGCGCGGCCACGCCGGGCTTCAGCACTCAGTGTCCTGGAGCGTCGGCTGCGGGGGCGGTGGGCCTATGGGCAGTCGGCAGGCGGGTGGCGAGGAGGGTGCCGGTGGCGGCCGCGGCGGCCAGGGCGAGCACGGCCGGGGTGAGGGCTTCGGCCGGTGGGCGGCCGGCGGCGAGGGTGGTCGCGGTGGCCACGCCGAGGGCGGGCCCGATGTTCATCGTGGTCTGCTGGAGCCCGCCCACGACCCCCGCGGCCCCGAGCGGCGCGGCGCGGACGACCGCCGTCGTCGCGGTGGCCATCACCGCCCCGAAGCCGGTGCCCAGCAGCAGGAACGCCGCGGTCGTCACGAGGGCCGAGGTGTCCGGGCCGAAGCCCGAGGCCAGGAGGGTGCCCAGGGTGAGCGAGGACATCCCCGCCACCACCGTCCGACGCGGACCGTGACGTCGGCTCAGGGCCGCCGAGACGGGCGCGGCCACCACCATCGCCAGCGCGAGCGGCAGTGCCCGGAACGCACAGGCGAGCGGGTCGAGCGCGAGCACGTCCTGGAGGAAGTAGGTGACGAGGAAGAGCGTGCCGAACAGGGCCGCCGAGGCGGTGAGCAGGACGCCCAGCGCGGGGGCCACCGTCGGGGCCCGGAGGACGGCCGGCGGCAGAAGCGGGCGCGGGGTCCGCCGTTCGTGGCGGAGGAAGGCGGTGCCGAGTGCCGTCGCGGCCGCCAGTCCGAGCCAGACGGTCGGGGACGGGCCGTGCTCGGGCACCTCGGCGAGGGTGAACACCAGAGCGGCCAGCGCGCCGCCCAGCAGTCCGGCGCCCGGCAGGTCCAGCCCGGAACCCGGCGCGGAGACGGAGGCGGCCTCGGTCTCCGCCGGCAGCCGGACCAGCAGCGCCGCGACCCCGGCGACCGCGGCGGGGGCGACCGTCAGGAAGAAGACCGACCGCCAGCCCAGTTGGGCGGTCAGGGCGCCGCCGACCAGGGGACCGGCGGCGGCCGAGAGCCCGATCGCGCTGGTGCGCCAGGCGATCGGCCGGGCCAGCAGTTCGGCCGGGTAGACGGCCCGCAGCAGTCCGAGGGTGGCGGGCTGGAGCAGCGCGCCCGCCACGCCCTGGAGGACGCGCAGGCCGATCACCCAGCCGATGCCGGGGGCGAGGCCGAGGCACGCCGAGGCGGCGCCGAAACCGATCGCGCCGATCGCGAACACCCGGCGGTGGCCGAACCGGTCGCCGAGCCGGCCGGCGAACACCAGCAGGGCGGCCACGGTGACCAGATAGGCGGTGCTGGTCCACTGCACGGCGGCCAGGGAGGTGTCCAGGTCGCGGCGGAGGCTGGGTTGGGCGACGGTGAGCACCGTGCCGTCGAGGGCGACGACCGAGGCGCCGAGGACGCTGCCGACGAGGGTGAGGCGCCGGGTGCGGGCGGGCGTCACCCGGTCTCCCGGCCGAGGTGGGCGTCGAGGGTGGCGCGGAGGAGGGGTTCGACGCTGTCGCCGCCGGTGGCGAGGCGGAGACTGCCCCAGGCGCGGAGCTGGGCGAGACCGTGCAGATTGGCCCAGAGCGCCGCCGCCACCACGGTCGGCGGCGGCCCGTCCTCGTCTCGCTCCCCGGCGGGCGGCCGGATCGCGGCGACCAGGCGGGTGACGGCCTCGAAGAGGGGGAGCGAGGTGCGGCGCAGCTCCGCGCCGCTGCCCTCCAGGACGTCGTGGCGGAACATCAGCTCGAACATGCCGGGCTGTTCGGCCGCGAAGGCGAGGTAGCCGTGGGCGAGTTCGTCGAGCCGGTGCCGGGCCGCTGCGGCGGAAGCGGAAGCGGAAGCGGAAGCGGAAACGGAAACGGGGGGTGGTGCGTCGAGGCCCAGCGCGGTGGCCAGCTCGCCGAAGCCGTGTCCGGCGATGGCGGCGAGCAGTTCGGCATGGGTGGCGAAGTACCTGCGCGGGGCGCCGTGCGAGACCCCGGCCTGGCGGGCGATCTCGCGCAGGGTGAGGGCGTGGACGCCCTCCAGCGCGAGCAGTTCGACCCCGGCCGCGACCAGGCGGGCGCGCAGGCCGACGGACTTGTCCTGTTCGGTCATGGGGATGTGTCTATCAAGATCGAGTAGACACTGTCTACTCGCGCTCCCGTCCGGCCCGGGGGCACAATCGCCGCATGGACGAGGGCGGCGAGTCGGCCTGCTGGCTGGACCGGGTGTGCGAGGACTGCGGACGCGTGCGCGAGCGGTCGGGCCCCGGCCCCTGCGAGAACTGCGGCAGCGGCGCGGAGGGCGCTGACAACGCGCACAGCGCGGACGGGACGAGCCGGACGACCCGGACGAAGGAGCCGGGCAACGAAAACCCCCGGGCGGATCACCGAAGGTGAGCCGCCCGGGGGCGGGGGAATCAGGTGCGTCCCCGGTTCAGCGCGACAGCCCGTCCAGCGCCTGATCGGGTCCGGGATCCAGTACGTCCTCGGCGTCCGGCGAGTCCTCCACCGGCTCCACCCCCGCACCTTGCACGGGCAGCACCACCTCGGCGGCCGGGCCGGAAGCGACCCCGGAAGCGACCACGGCCGCAGCCCCGGTCGCAGCCCCGGCCGCGACTCCCGCCGCAGCCCCGCCCGCCCGTGCCTCCGGCACCCAGGCGCCCCGCCGCCGTGCGAACACCGCGCCCAGCCGCTCCACGGCGGGCTGGGTGTACCGCGCGGCCAGCGGCCCGGTGACCACCAGGATCAGCACGTACGCCGTGGCCAGCGGCCCGAGCCCGGGCTCGATGCCGGCCGTCACGGCCAGCCCGGCGATGACGATCGAGAACTCGCCCCGGGACACCAGCGCCCCGCCGGCCCGCCACCGTCCACGGGTGGCGATCCCCGCCCGCCGGGCCGCCCAGTAGCCGGTCGCGACCTTGGTGACGGCGGTGACGGCGGCCAGCAGCAGCGCCGGCAGCAGCACCGGCGGGATGCTGGTCGGATCGGTGCTGAGGCCGAAGAACACGAAGAACACCGCCGCGAAGAGGTCCCGCAGCGGGCTCAGCAGGGTGTGCGCGCCCTCGGCGGCCTCGCCGGAGAGCGCGATGCCGACCAGGAACGCGCCGACCGCCGCCGACACCTGGAGCTGCTGCGCGATGCCGGCGACCAGCAGCGTCAGCCCCAGCACCACCAGCAGCAGCTTCTCCGGGTCGTCGTGCGAGACGAAGCGGGAGATCAGCCGGCCGTAGCGGAGCGCGACGAACAGCACCGCCCCCGCCGTGGCGAGCGCGATGGCGAGGGTGATCGAGCCGGCGACGAGGCCGGCCCCGGCCAGCAGGGCGGTGAGGATCGGCAGGTAGACCGCCATCGCGAGGTCCTCCAGCACCAGGATGCTGAGGATCACCGGGGTCTCCCGGTTGCCCAGCCGTCCGAGGTCGCCGAGCACCTTGGCGATGACGCCCGACGAGGAGATCCAGGTGACCCCGGCCAGCACCACGGCCGCCACCGGGCCCCAGCCGAGCAGCAGCGCGGCGAGCGCGCCGGGTATCGCGTTGAGCAGGAAGTCGACCGCGCCGGCCGGGTACTGGGCCTTGAGATTGGTGACCAGGTCGGCGGCGGTGTACTCCAGGCCCAGCATCAGCAGCAGCAGGACGACGCCGATCTCGGCGCCGGTCGCCACGAACTCCTCGCTGGCGCTCAGCGGTAGCAGCCCGCCGGTGCCGAAGGCGAGGCCGCCGAGCAGGTAGAGCGGGATCGGCGAGAAGCCGTACCGGCCGGCGATCCGGCCGAGCAGACCGAGGACGAGGATGACCGAGCCGAGCTCGATGAAGACGGTGGCGGTGTGCACCCCCCGATCACCCCCGCTCCAGGATCGCCGCCGCCGCGTCCACACCCTCGCGGGTGCCGATCACGATGAGCGTGTCCCCGCCGGCCAGCCGGAAGTCCGGTGCGGGCGAGGGGACGGCGCCGGTGCGTCGCAGCACGGCGACGATGGAGGCGCCGGTCTCGGTGCGCATCCGGGTCTCGCCGAGCAGCCGCCCGTTCCAGTACGAGGTGCCGTCGACCGGGAGCCGTTCGGCGACCAGGCCGAGGTCGGTGGTGTGCAGCATGGCCGGGTTGTGGTGGGCCGGCGTCAGGGCGTCGACCAGGGCGGCGGACTCCTCCGCCGTCAGCCGGAACGCCTGCGAGCAGGCGTCGGGGTCGTCCGAGCGGTAGACGTTGAGGCTGCGTGAGCCGTCGCGGTGGGCGATCACCGACAGGTGCCGCTGTTCTCGGGTGGTGAGGTCGTACTGGACGCCGACACCGGGCAGCGGAGTGGTTCGGACACGGGCGATCGACACGGCGGCAGTCCTCTCGTCAGGGGGAGTTCCCTCGGTGGTGCGCGGACACGGACGCGGACGTCGGCACGGACGTCGACACGGGCGCGCCGGGGCAGGGGGAACTCCGGCGCCTGACCGCGTACGGAACGCGAACGCGCAACCGGATCAATAGTAATGAGTATGTAAAGTCCGAAAATGCGACCAGGCCCGTACGGGCGCCGAAAGGCGCGCGCACGGGCCCGAAACGGACCGGGTGACTGCGTGACGGTCCGAGGATCTGGAGCTCGGGGGGTCCGAGGCGATGGGCCTACTGCGGCGGCCGGTCGTCCCGCAGCTGGTCCTTGATCTTGTCCTGCGCCATGTCGACCTGGCCGCTGTACTTGCCCTGCGTCCGGTCGTCGACCATGTCGCCGGCCTTGTCCACGCCCCTCTCGGCCTGGTCCTCATGGCCCTTGAGCAGGCCCTTGAGCTTATCCATCATGGACATCTGGTCACACTCCCGGAAGAGACGGCCCCACCTCCTCCAGCATCGCCGCAGACCGGGGTGTCCGCATCCGGTCAGCTTTCGCGCCGGGGTTGGCAAGACGTCCCGGAGCATGTCAAATCGGGAGACCCACAGACCGTCGGAAGGACTCACGTTGAACGCTCGGACCGGTCGGCCGGCCATCGCACCCCGCTCCAAGGCCGCCTCCACCCGCCGGGCGGCGGGCGCCGCGCTGGCGGTCGCGGCGCTGGTGACCCCGCTGCTGCTGGTCGGCACCGGCAGCGCCGCCGCCGAGACGGACCCGGTCCGCAACGGCGCGAAGCTGGCGGCCCGGCTGATCGCGGGCAGTGACGCCGACGACGCCTTCGGGACCCTGGAGGCGTTCCAGCGGTTCGCCGACCGCAACGGCGGCACCCGGGTGGCCGGTGCCCGGGGCCACGAGCAGTCCGCCCAGTACGTCTACGACCAGGCCCGCCGGGCCGGGCTGAAGGTCTCCAAGCAGGAGTTCGAGTACACCTTCTTCCAGGCCCTCTCCGAGAAGTTCGCGGTCGTCTCCCCGCAGGCCGAGACGGTGCCGCTGAAGGCCATGACCTACTCCCTCAGCGGCCCGGCGGGCGGCATCACCGCCCCGCTCGCGGTCGTCCCGGTGGACGACACCACCGGCTGCGAGGCGTCCGACTACGCGGCCGGCGCCTTTACCGGCAAGGTCGCGCTGATCAAGCGCGGCGGTTGCAGCTTCGCGATCAAGCAGGCGGCCGCGGCGGCCGCGGGCGCCGCCGCCGCCGTCGTGTACAACAACACCGACGCCGAGCTCAGCGGCACCCTGGTGGAGCCGGACGCCGGGCGGCTCCCGGTCGGCAGCACCAGCAAGGCGGCCGGTGAGGCCCTCGCCGCCAAGGCCGCCGCCGGGCCGGTCACCGTCAGCCTGGACCTGCGCACCTTCATGGAGAAGCGCAAGACCTGGAACGTGCTGGCCGAGACCCCGGGCGGGGACCCGAACAACGTCGTCATGGTCGGCTCCCACCTCGACTCGGTGGTCGAGGGCCCCGGCATCAACGACAACGGCTCCGGTTCGGCCGGCATCCTGGAGGTCGCGAAGAACCTCGGCACCAAGCCGGTCAAGAACAAGGTGCGGTTCGCCTGGTGGTCCGCCGAGGAGTTCGGCCTCAAGGGCTCCGAGGCGTACGTGAACTCGCTCTCCGAGGCGGAGAAGAAGAAGATCCGGCTCTACCTCAACTTCGACATGATCGCCTCGCCCAACTCGGCCCAGTTCGTCTACGACGGCGACGACTCCGACCACGTCGGCTCGGGCCCCGGCCCGGCGGGCTCCGCCCAGATCGAGCGCCTGATCACGGACTTCTTCGACGACTGGAGCGTCCCGCACGAGGGCACCGACTTCACCGGCCGCTCCGACTACGGACCGTTCATCGAGGCGGGCATCCCGGCGGGCGGCACCGACACCGGCGCCGAGGTGATCAAGACCGCCGAGCAGGCGGCCAGGTACGGCGGCACCGCCGGGGTCGCGTTCGACAAGTGCTACCACAAGGCCTGCGACGACCTGGACAACCTGGACCTCGCCGCCTTCGACCTCAACATCGACGCCATCGCCAACGCCGTCGGCCGCTACGCCTGGGACCTCTCCTCGCTGACCGCGCCCGTCGCGCCGAAGCAGACCGACGGCCAGGTGGGCAGCGGCGGCGGCCTCCAGGAGAGCCACGCCCACGAGGTCGCGTCCTGACCCCGGCCTGACCCCGGCCCCACCAGGCCTTGTCCCGCCTCGGGCCCCGCCCCCACGTTCCTGGGGGCGGGGCCCGAGGCGTGTCGGTGCCGGGCGATCGGGGGTCCGCCGGGTGCGCGGAGCGGTGGCCTGACACCATGGACGGCGAGAGCACGACACCGTGACACCCTCGGAGGATCAGCACCATGAGCAGCAGTACGCACTACGACGTCGTCGTTCTCGGGGCCGGTCCCGGTGGGTACACCGCGGCCGTCCGCTCCGCCCAGCTCGGTCTGAAGACCGCCGTCGTGGAGTCGAAGTACTGGGGCGGGGTCTGCCTGAACGTCGGCTGCATCCCCTCCAAGGCCCTGCTGCGCAACGCGGAACTCGCGCACATCTTCACCAAGGAGGCCAAGACCTTCGGCATCAAGGTCGAGGGAACGGTCACCTTCGACTACAGCGAGGCGTTCAAGCGCAGCCGCACCGTCGCCGACGGCCGCGTCAAGGGCGTCCACTACCTGATGAAGAAGAACGGCATCACGGAGTACGACGGCCGCGGCACCTTCGTCGACGACCACACCCTCCAGGTCGCCCTGAACGGCGGCGGCTTCGAGGTCGTCACCTTCGACCACTGCGTCATCGCCGCCGGTGCCAGCACCCGCCTGCTGCCGGGCACCAGCCTGAGCGACCGGGTGGTGACCTACGAGGAGCAGATCCTCACCGAGGACCTGCCGGGCAGCATCGTCATCGCGGGTGCCGGCGCGATCGGCGTCGAGTTCGCCTACGTGCTGCACAACTACGGTGTGCAGGTCACCATCGTGGAGTTCCTCGACCGGATGGTGCCGCTGGAGGACGCGGACGTCTCCGCCGAGCTGGCCAAGCAGTACCGCAAGCTCGGGATCCAGGTGCTCACCTCGACCCGGGTGGACTCGATCGACGACAAGGACCCGGCCGCCAAGGTCAAGGTCACCGTCACCGCCAAGGACGGGCAGCAGCAGGTCCTGGAGGCGGACAAGGTCCTCCAGGCGATCGGCTTCGCGCCGCGCGTCCACGGCTACGGCCTGGAGAACACCGGCGTCAGGCTCACCGAGCGGGGTGCGATCGCGGTCGACGGCCGGGGCCGCACCAACGTCCCGCACATCTTCGCCATCGGTGACGTCACCGCCAAGCTGATGCTGGCGCACGCCGCCGAGTCGATGGCCGTCATCGCGGCCGAGACCATCGCCGACGTGGAGACCATGGAGCTGGACTTCGCGATGATCCCGCGCGCGACGTACTGCCAGCCGCAGATCGCGAGCTTCGGCTACACCGAGGCGCAGGCCCGCGAGCTCGGCCACGACGTCAAGGTCTCCAAGTTCCCGTTCACGGCCAACGGCAAGGCGCACGGCCTCGGCCACCCGATCGGCTTCGTCAAGGTCATCAGCGACGGCGCCCACGGCGAGCTGCTCGGCGCCCACCTGATCGGCCCCGAGGTCACCGAGCTGCTGCCGGAACTGACGCTGGCCCAGCAGTGGGACCTCACCGTGCACGAGGTGGCCCGCAATGTGCACGCGCACCCGACGCTGGGCGAGGCGGTCAAGGAGGCGATCCACGGGCTGGCCGGTCACATGATCAACATGTGATCAGCCCGTAGTGCGGCCGGGTCCGTCCGGCGGGGATCCCCCGTCGGGCGGACCCGCCGTGTTTCCGGCGGCGGTCGGATGTCCCGCGGCGGTCGGAAGGCCGGCCGCGGTCAGAGCGCCGGTGAGGGCGGCCGCTCGAAGAAGGACTCCAGCACCACGGTGGCCTGGGTCCCGTTGACCCCCTCGATCGCGTAGAGCCGGCGCAGCACGTCCTGGAGCTGTTCGGTCGTCGGCGTCCGCACCTTGACCAGCACCGACGCGGCACCGGCGATGACGTGGGCCTCCTCGATCTCGGGGATCGCGGCGAACGCCCCGGCCGAATCGCCCATCCAGGCCGACGAGTCGACCATCACGAAGGCCAGCACGTCGAGGCCGAGCGCCTTCGGGTCGACCTCCACGGTGGTGCGGCGGAGGACGCCGCGCTCGCGCAGTTTGCGCACCCGTTCGTGGGCGGCGGCGGTGGAGAGCCCCACGGCCCGGCCGAGTGCCGCGTAGGCCTGGCCCGCGTCCTGCTGGAGCAGCGCCACCAGGGCCCGGTCGGTGTCGTCCAGATTTTCGATCGCCATGGTGGAACCATACCTGGTTCTGCCATACTCATGATCATCGGAACCACGTTCGGCTGTTTGCGATAGGACATGAATGATGTCTGGTCAGATTGAGTTCGGGTTGTACGAGATCCTGGACGACCGCTTCCGCCCCTGCACCTACGGGGACACCCGGCTCGAACAGCTCCACGGGGACTGCCGCTGGGCCGAGGGCCCGCTCTACGTGCCCGCCTGGCGGCAGCTGATCTGGAGCGACATCCCCAACGACCGGATCCTGCGCTGGGACGAGTCCACCGGGACGGTCGGCGTCCTCCGCCCGGTGGCCGGGCACAGCAATGGCAACACCCTCGACCGCGAGGGCCGCCTGATCACCTGTGAGCAGGGCAACCGCCGGGTGACCCGCACCGAGCACGACGGCACGGTCACCGTCCTCGCCAGTCACTTCCAGGGCAAGCGGCTCAACTCGCCCAACGACGCGGTGGTCCGCTCGGACGGCGCGATCTGGTTCTCCGACCCGGACTTCGGCATCACCAGCGACTACGAGGGCCACCTCGCCGAGAGCGAGATCGGCGCCTGCAACCTCTACCGGATCGACCCGGACAGCGGCGAGGTCCAGCTCGCCGCCGACGGCTTCCGCGGCCCCAACGGGGTCCTGCTCTCCCACGACGAGCAGCGGCTCTACGTCTCCGACAGCCGCGCCGGGCACATCCGGGCCTTCGACATCCGCGAGGACGGCACCCTGGCCGGGGGCGGCGTCCACATCGAGGGCGACGGCAGCCGCTTCGACAACATCCGCTTCGACCGCGACGGCCGGCTCTGGGCGGCGGCGTTCGAGAACGGCATCCACTGCTACGCCGAGGACGGCACCCTCATCGGCCGTATCCTCGTCCCCGAACCCGTCTCCAACCTCACCTTCGGCGGCCCCAAGAACAACCGCCTCTTCATCACCGCGACCACCTCGCTGTACTCGCTGGTGACCTCGATGAGCGGCACCCACCGGGTGCCCCGCCACGCCTGACGCGGGCCCGGTGCGACGGCCCCCGGTGCGACGTTCCGCGTCGTCCCGGGGGCCGTCGCCGTTCCCGGGCGTCGTCCTGCTCGCACCGTGGCCCTCGTCAGGAGCGTCGCCCCCGTCAAGGTGACGTCAAGGCGGGGCCGGTTCGCGTACGCCCTCCGTCAAGAGCCGGTGCGGAGGCCCGCCCGCGGGGGTGGACTGGATCTGCGAGCGGGACCGACCGAGGCCCCCGTCGCGACCGGAAGGACGACGACCCGCCATGACCGAGTTCCAGGTGATCTCCGACGCCCCCCGCAACCGCCGGCTGTCCGGCGCCGCCGAGGAGGCCCTGCTGCGCCGACTGCTGCACGGCACCGTCTTCGACCCCAAGTCCGGCGCGGCCGCCACGACGGAGGCGGAGCGCGAACCCGAGGAGCGCCGCACGAGCCCCGCGCACTGCCGCCACGCGATGCACTACGAGGACTGACCACCCGTCGGCCGGGCCCACCGCGCGCCGCCGACCCCCGTCCTTCCCCTCCCGCCCTGTTCCGACCAGGAGCACCGTGTGACGACCACCCTGCGCACGCCCCCGTCCTCCCCGGGCCCCGAACCCGTCCGCCACCCCAGGCCCCTGCCCGCCGCCGACCCCGGCCCGCTCGGCAGCCCCTGGCCCGCCTCCGCCCGTCCCGGCCCGAACGGCGACCTGCTGATCGGCGGCGTCGGGCTGGCCGAGGCCGCCGACCGCTTCGGCACCCCGCTCTACGTGCTCGACGAGCAGGAGTTCCGCTCCCGCGCCCGGGCCTTCCGCCGCGCCCTGCCGACCGCCGAGGTCCTCTACGCCGCCAAGGCCTTCCTGTGCAGCGCGGTGGTGGACTGGGCCGCCGACGAAGGACTCGGCCTCGACGTCTGCTCGGCGGGCGAACTCCGCCTGGCCGCGGCCGCCGGTTTCCCGCCCGAGCGCATCCTGCTGCACGGCAACGCCAAGACCCCCGAGGAACTGCGCCTCGCCCGCCGCCTGCGGGTCGGCCGGATCGTCGTCGACGGCGCCGCCGAGATCCCCCGGCTGGCCGCCCTGGCCGTCGCGGACGCCCCGCAGCGGGTACTGGTCCGGGTCCTGCCCGGGGTCGCCGCCGGGCACCACCGCGCGGTGCGGACCGGCGTCGAGGGGCAGAAGTTCGGCTTCCGGATCGACGGCGGGGACGCCGCCGACGCGGTCGCCCGGATCCTCGGCCAGCCCGACCTGCGGCTCACCGGCCTGCACTGCCACCTGGGCTCCCAGATCACCGAGACCGGACCCTACCTCGCCGCCGTCGACCGGCTGGTCGGACTCCTCGCCGAGATCCGCGACCGGCACGGCGTCGAACTGCCCGAACTCGACCTCGGCGGCGGGTACGGCGTCCGCTACCTCGCCGAGGACGCGGAGCTGGACCCGGACCGCTTCGCCGCCGGGCTCACCGCCCGGCTCGCCGCCCGCTGCGCCGAACACGGCCTCGCCGTCCCCGGGTTGCTGGTCGAGCCCGGCCGGGCGATCGCGGCTCCGGCGGGGGTGGCGCTCTACCGGGTCCTGTCGGTCAAGCGGGGCACGGACGGCCGGGCCTTCGCTGCGGTGGACGGCGGCATGAGCGACAATCCGCGCCCCGCCCTCTACGGCTCCGCCTACCAGGTGCGCACGGTCGGGCGGCCCACCGACGGTCCGACCGCGACCTTCGACGTGGTCGGCCGGCACTGCGAGGCCGGCGACGTCCTGGTGCATGGTGCCACGCTGCCGGCCGACCTGCGCCCGGGGGACCTGCTGGCCGTCCCGGCCGCCGGCGCCTACCAGCTCTCGATGGCCTCCGGCTACAACCTGGTCGGCCGGCCGCCGGTCGCCGCCGTGCGGGAGGGGCGGCTGCGGCTGCTGATCCGGCGGGAGACCGTCGAGGACCTCCGCGCCCGCGAGGTCGGCCGCTGACCCTGCCGGCCGCTGCCCCTTCTCGACGGACGCCGTGCCGACAGCCGTCCGGTCCGCCGGGCCCGGGAGCGGATCCGCCTCCCGGGCCCGGAAATCCAGGTGCGCCCGGACCGATTCCCGCCGCACACTGGGCCGGTCACGCACCGTCGCCGCGAAGGAGCCCCGTGCAGGGAGCAGTCAGCGTCTCGCCCGCCCAGATCCCCGAACTGCTGCTCGGCCTGGCCACCGTCCGCCCGGTGTTCCTCTGGGGCGCCCCGGGGATCGGGAAGTCCTCCCTGGTCCGGGAGTTCGCCGAGGCGCTCGGTCTGGAGTGCGTGAGCCTGGTCGGCACCCAGCTCGCCCCGGAGGACCTGATCGGCGTCCCGCAGCTCACCCCCGAGGGCCGCTCGCGGTTCTGCCCGCCCGAGCAGATCGCCCGCGACCAGCCCTACTGCCTGTTCCTGGACGAGCTCAACGCGGCCTCGCCGGACGTCCAGAAGGCCTTCTACTCACTGATCCTGGACCGCCGGATCGGTTCCTACGAGCTGCCGGCCGGCTCGATCGTGATCGGCGCCGGAAACCGGGCCACCGACGGCGCGCTCGCCCGCCCGATGGCGTCCGCGCTGGTCAACCGCATGGTGCACGTCCACCTCCGGGCCAGCGCCGAGGACTGGCTGCGCTGGGCGGGCGGCGCCGGCATCCACCCCTGGATCGTCGACCACCTCACCGACCGGCCCGACCACCTGTGGTCCGCGCCGCCGAAGACCGAGGAGCCGTTCTCCACCCCGCGCGCCTGGCACATGCTCTCCGACGCGCTGCACTCCTTCGGCCCCACCCTGGACGAGGGGACGCTCAAGGTCGTCGCCCACGGGCTGCTCACCGCGCAGCACGCGATCGCCTTCTGCGGCTACGCGAAGATCGTCCGCAACTCCTACGGCCTGGAGGCGATCCTCAAGGGCGACGCCCGCTGGCCGCACCGGGTGGAGGACCGCGACCTGCTCTACTACCTGGCCGACGCCTTCCGCGGCCGCTTGGTCAAGGAACTGCCCGCGCAGAAGGAGCACGCCTCCGGGGCGCAGCGGCAGACCGCGTTCCGGGCCAAGTCGCTGCTGGTCCAGCTGGCCGAGATCTCGGTGGAGGTCGCCCGGACGGTGATCGCCGACGGTGCGGACGGCAACCCGGTGCTGCCTCCCTGGTTCCTGATCGAGGCTGCCCGGGACATGCCCCGGCTGGTCGAGGCCCGTCGGTGAGGCGCGTCGTCGGGAGCCCGCCGGTGAGGCGCACCGCCGAGCCCCGCCCGTCGGTGGAGTACACCGTCCGGGTCCGCCCGTGAAGCGCGCTCCGGCCGACCGGAGGGAGTCGGACCCGGGCACCGAGGCCTTCGTGGAGGGGGTCCGGCTGCTCCGCCGCAATCCGGCCCTCGCCGCCCTGCGCGCCGACATCTGCCGTACCGAGAACTGCGACACCGCCCCGCCGGACGGCTGGGCGGTGGCCGACTCCAACGGCACCCTGCACATCAACCCGCGCCGCCGGGCCGAGCCCGAGGAGTGGGCCTGGGTCCTCGCGCACGCCCTGCTGCACCTGGGCCTCGGCCACCTGCCGGGCGCCCGCGGCCCCCGCACCCCGCCCGATGCCTTCGAGTCCGCCGCCCGCTGCGCGGTGGTCAACCGCTTCCTCGCCACCTTCCCCGTCGGCCGCGCCCCGGTCGTCCTCCCGCAGGAGTACCCGGGCGGCGGCGAGGAGGAGTTGGCCGCCCGGTGGCGCCGCGACGGTCTGCCCGCGCCCTCGGTCGCCGGGACCGCAGGGACGGCCGGGACCGCCGAGCACGACCAGCTGCTGCTGGAGTGGCGCGGCCACGGGCCGCCCGAGGACTGGACGGTGGAGTTCGCGGCCGCGCTCACCCGCACCATGTCCGCCGCCATGGAGCGGGCCGGTGGCCGGTTCGACGCCGAGACCGGCGAACGCCTGCCCGAGCGGCCCTGGACCAGGGCGCTCAACTGGTTCGTCTCCTCGTACCCGCTGCTCGGCGTCGTCGCGGCCGGGCTCACCGTGGTGGCCGACGCCGAACTGGCCCGGGCCCACGACATCGCCGTCGCCGCCGTCGACACCGAGGTGGGGGAGATCTACGTCAACCCGCTGCGCCGCTACTCCGACGAGGAGTGGAGGTTCGTCCTCGGCCACGAGATCCTGCACGCCGCCCTGCGGCACGGCGAGCGCCGTGGCGGCCGGGACGCGTTCCTGTTCAACGTCGCCGCCGACTACGTCATCAACGGCTGGCTGCTGGAGATGGGCGTCGGCGAGATGCCGGACGGGCTGCTGCACGACCCGCAGTTGAAGGGCCTGTCGGCCGAGGAGGTGTACGACCGGATCGTCCACGACCGGCGCCGGATCCGCCGGCTGGCCACCCTGGCCGGGAAGAACCGACCGGACGTCCTCGGCGAACGGCTGGGGCCGCCGCGGGACTTCGTGGACCTCGACGACTTCTACCGGCGCGGCCTCCAGCAGGGCTTCGAGCTGCACGGGCGCGAACGCGGCCTGCTGCCGGCCGGGTTGGTCGAGGAGATCCGCGCGCTCGCCCACCCGCCGCTCCCGTGGGACGCGCTGCTGGCGCGCTGGTTCGACGAGTTCGTGCCCCGGCCGGAACCGGTGCGCAGCTACGCCCGCCCCGCCCGCCGGCAGTCCGCCACGCCGGACATCCCCCGAGCGGGCCGCCACCACCCGGAGGAGGAGGTGCCGCGCTGCACCTTCGGGGTCGTCCTGGACACCTCCGGTTCGATGGACCGGACGCTGCTCGGCAAGGCACTCGGCGCGATCGCCTCCTACGCCGCCGCCCGGGACGTGCCGGCGGCGCGGGTGGTGCACTGCGACGCCGCCGCGCACGACGCCGGCTACCTCCCGGTGGAGGAGATCGCCGGGCGGCTCCGGGTGCACGGGCGCGGCGGCACCGTGCTGCAGCCGGGCATCGACCTGCTGGAGCGGGCCGAGGACTTCCCTCCCGGGGCGCCCGTCCTGGTGATCACCGACGGCGAGTGCGACGTGCTGCGGCTGCGCCGGGAGCACGCCTTCCTCGTCCCGCGCGGTGCCGCGCTGCCGTTCACGGCGCGCGGGCCGGTGTTCCGGATGAGCTGAGGTCCGCCGGACCGGGCCGGGTCGGGGCGCCGCACCGCACCGGACCGGGCTGGGCCTGACCAGCGACCCGGCCCGGCCCGGCCCGGTGCGGACGGACGGTCAGCCGACCGGCCAGCCGTCCACGGTGGTGACGGTGCGGTGGTAGGGGCCGTCCGGGCCGGTGCTGCGGTAGTCCTCGGTGGCGGTGCCGGTGCGGACGGTGGTGTCGCCGTCGTGGCGGTGGGCGCTCGGGCGCAGGGTGTGGTCGACGGTGCTGCGTCCGGTCACCCGGCCGCCGGTCGCCGTGGTCGCCTCGCGGTGCTGGCCGAGTTCCATGGCGGTGGTCTGGTCGGTGTTGCCGGCCGCGTCCTGGGTGTACCGGTAGGTGACGTCGAGCGGCTGGCTCTCGTGGACCGTGCTGGTGCGCCGGGGGCCGGAGCCCCAGCTGGCGGTGGTGCGGGTGAGGTCGGTGCGGTTGCGCAGGGTCAGGTCGTTGCCGTTGGCGCGGAAGCGCTGGGTGGAGCCGAACACGAGGTCGTCGCGGACCTCGGTGGTGACCCGGCCGTGCGAGGTCTGCAGCCAGCCCCGGGCGAGGTCGTGCCGGGCGGCGGTGACCGTCCAGTCGCCGCTGCCGCCGCCGTGGTCGCGCTGGGCGGTGGTGGTCGCGGCCTCCGGGGCCACCCGGTAGTCGGTCAGCTGCCCGGTGGTGCGGGCGGCGCCGTGGTCGACCTCGGCGAAGAGGTTGACCTGGCCGGTCCAGAGGTCGTTGCTGCGGGCCTCGGCGGCGTTGACGGCGATCGCGACCCGGTGCGGGCGGCCGTCCACCAGCAGCCCGGCGTACGGGGTGAGGTCCAGCCGGTAGGCGGGCAGGTCGAAGGCGAAGACGCCCGGCGTGGGCCGCCACAGCAGCGGGTCCCAGCCGCCGGTGTAGATCACGGGGTAGGGCCAGACCGCGCCGACCACCCGTCCGTCGACGCTGAGCCGCAGTTCGCGGAACGGGCCCTGGCCGCAGACGCCGGTCCCGGGGTTGGCCCTGGCGAACTCCTCCGGTGCGGAGGCGTAGGCGAACTCCTCGCAGGCGCCGCCGCCGCGCGCGTACACCTCGGCGGTCAGGCGCTCCAGGTTGGGCGGGAAGGTGAGGTCGGTGCCGGCGCTCGGTGTCGCCCGGTCGAGTCCGAACGGTCCGGTGGTGAGCAGTCGGTCGGCGGTCGTGGCGGCGGGCCAGCGGGCGGAGGGGGTGTAGAAGGTGAGGCTCGCGGAGATCCGGAACACGCCGGTGTAGGTGTCGTCGGTGACGTTGGCGAGGTCGAGCGCGAAGGGCTGCGGCCCGGCGGCGAACAGCGGTGCGTAGCGGGTGACATCGCGTTCGAGCGCCCACTCGATGCCGTCCTTGGACGGTTCGGGGGTGGAGGAGAGCAGGACCTGCACGCCGCCGACCCGGACGGTGAACAGCCGGTCGAACTGCCGCCCGGCGACCTGCCCGTGCAGGTCGAGCACGACCGAGGACCAGGGCCCGGCGCAGTCGGCGGGCGGGGTGACGGTGGTGGTGTACGGCGTGTCCGGCGGGCTTCCGTAGCCGTTGCGGAACGGCTGGTCACGCATCAGTTCGACGGTGCAGGAGCGGGTGTCGGGCCGGGTGAGCGGCTTCGCCGCGGTGAACGGGTCGTGGTAGTCGGTGCCGAAGTCGGCGTGCGCCGGGCCGGCGGCCGTCAGGGCCCCGGCGAGGGCGAGGAGGACGGCGCCGGCCAGTCGGCCGGCTCGTCGGATCAGTGGATGGACGGCCAAGGGGGGCCCTCTCCCGGCCGACCGGAGGGTGGGGCGTGGACGGTCGGCGCGTAGCTCGTCGGACGGTTCCGGCATCCTCCCGAGCATGGCATGCAAGCGTCAAGCAGTGCACCTGGCCGTGGGGGCGCACCGGGACGCGGACGTGCCCCGGCCCGGTCCGGGCGGCAGGATGGCCGGGTGACCGACATCATCCTCAACCTCTGGCGGCAGCACCTCGGCACCGTGCCCGAGGAGGTCTGGGACCGCACCGAGCTGACGGTCCTGATCCTCGCGGACACCGGCATCACCGAAGTCCCGCCCCGGATCGGCCGATTGAACCGGGTGCGGACCCTCGACCTCGGCCACAACCGGATCTCCGCCGTCCCGGCGGAACTCGGCGACCTCGCCGGCCTCACCGACTTCCTCTACCTGCACGACAACGTGCTCACCGGGCTCCCGGCCGCCCTCGGCCGGCTCACCGCCCTCCGCTACCTCAACCTCGGCGAGAACCGGATCGCCGAACTCCCCGCCGAGATCGGCGCGATGACCGGACTGGTCGAGCTGCGCGCCCAGCACAACCTGCTCACCGCACTGCCGGACTCGCTCGGCGGCCTGCGCGCGCTGCGCGAACTCTGGCTGCGCGGCAACGCGTTGACCGGCCTGCCGGACTCCTTCGCCGGGCTCGCCGAGCTGCGCGAACTCGAACTCCGCGAGAACGCGCTCACCGAGGTGCCCCCGGCCCTGGCCGGCCTGCCCCGGCTGCGCCGACTGGATCTGCGCGGCAACCGGATCACCGCGCTGCCGGACTGGCTGGCGGACGGGGCGGCGGGGCTGCCCGCACTGGAGAAGCTGGACCTGCGCTGGAACCCGGTCGAACCGGCGCCTCCCCTGCTCGCCGCCCTGGCGGCACGGGGCTGCGAGGTCCTGCACTGAGCCCGGGGCGGCCGCCCGGCCCGCCCCGGGCCGGGCGGAAAACCGTTCGCCCACCCGCGCGATCGGCTGCTAGCGTGGACGGTATGAAGCGCGCTGCAGCCGTCCTCACGACGACGCCGGAGAGAGTCCCGGCGCGCTGACTGCTGACTTAGTGCGAAGCCCCGGGGCGAGTGCCCCGGGGCTTCGTCGTACCCGTCCACTCGCCCGCACCGCAGAGTGGAGACCCCCGTGAACAGCCACCCGATCGCCCCCGACGCCGCTCCCGACGCCGAGGCCGCTCCCGCCCCCGAGGCCGACGCCGCTCCCGCCCCCGTCCGCGTTGCTGGACCCGACGGCGACCACCGTCGGCTGGGCCGCGCGCTCGGCCTCTTCGACACCGATCCGCTGATCGGATCCGGCCTCCCGTACTGGCTTCCCGACGGCGCCGCGATCCGGCACACCCTGGAGGAGTTCGTCCGCGACCGCGAGCGGCGCGCCGGATACCGCCACGTGTACTCGCCCGTGCTCGGCAAACGCGAGCTGTACGAGCTCTCCGGCCACTGGCAGCACTACCGGGACGACATGTTCCCGCCGATGGACCTCGGCTCCGAGCAGGTCGTGCTGCGCCCCAGCCTCTGCCCGCACCACGCCCTGATCTACCGCTCACGGCCCCGCAGCCACCGCGAACTGCCGCTGCGGATCGCCGAACTCGGCGGCATGTACCGCTCCGAACTCTCCGGCGTGCTCGGCGGGCTCACCAGGGTGCGGGCGATCCAGCTGAACGACGCGCACGTCTTCTGCACCCCCGACCAGGCCGCGGACGAGGCGGTGGCCGCGCTGGAGCTGATCGGCGAGGCGCACCGCGCGCTCGGCATCCGGCCGGTCCGGTACCGGCTCTCGCTGCCGGGCGAGGGCGGCAAGTACGTGGCGGACCCGGCGCTGTGGGAACGGGCCACCGCGCTGCTGACCGAGGTGCTGTCGCGCTCCGGCGTGCCGTTCGAGGCGGTGGCGGGCGAGGCCGCGTTCTACGGGCCGAAGATCGACGTCCAGATCGCCGACGCGGCCGGGCGCGAGTCCACCCTCTCCACCGTGCAGATCGACTTCCACCAGCCGGAGCGGTTCGACCTCCGGTACATCGGACCGGACGGGGCGAAGCACCGCCCGGTGATGGTGCACCGCAGCGTCATCGGCAGCGTGGAGCGGGTGGTCGCCCATCTGATCGAATTGTACGGCGGGGCCTTCCCGGCCTGGCTGGCCCCGACCCAGCTGGTGCTGCTGCCGCTGACCGAGGGCGAGCGGGCGCGGGCCGAGCAGGTGCGCGAGCGCTCCCTGGACCTCGGGCTGCGGGCCGAGGTCGCCGGGCCCGAGCACGGCAGCCTGGGCGCGCGGATCCGGGCGGCGCGGCTGGTCCCGTACCAGGCGGTCCTCGGTCCGCGCGAGGCGGCGGACGGCCTGCTCGCCCTGCGCCTGCGGGACGGCCGGCGGCCGGAACCACTGCCGGCGGGGGAGGCGCTGGCCCGGATCCGCGCGCTCGTCGGCGCGTGCGCCCAGGAGCTGTGGGACGAGCCGGGGGAGAGCCGGGGCGGATCCTCCGGATGACGCCGGGCGGGCGCCGCCGCACGGCTGCCCCACAGCCGCCCCACGGCCGAACCCGGACCGTCCCGGGCGCAGTCGTACACGTACGACTAGCGGCGCGCGCGGTGTGTCGGCCCGGCCGCCCGGCGCACCCGCCGTTCGAATGGGGACGGCGGCCACCGTCCCCGGCCGCCGCCGTCCCCCGTTCGCGCTCCTCCGGAGGTACCCCATGCGCCTCGCCCGCCGAATCGTCCTCGCCGCCCTGACGGCCGGGCTGGCCCTCGGCGGGGTGGCGGTCGCCGCCCCCGCCACCGGCGTCACGCTGCGCCCGCTGCCGGTCCCGGACTCCCGCTACTGCACGGCCGCGGTCGGCCACACCCCGGTCTCCGCCCGCCAGATCACCCCGCTGCACGGCCGGACCTGCTCGGCGCTCTACCACCTGGACGCCCCGCGCTAGACCGTGCCGTTCGGACCGCGACGGCGGCGTCGCCGGCCCCCGTCCCGGCCGTCGGCGCCCGCGAAGGACGGCGGTGTCGGCGGCCCATCCCGGTCGTCGGTGCCCGCGAAGGACCGCGGCCCGTCCACCCCGGTGCGGGGTGGACGGGCCGCGGTGGCCGTGGAGGGGGTCAGCTCAGCCGGGTCGGGACGGGACGCCTGCCGTCGAGGGAGGCGACGCCGATGGCGGTGAGTGCCTCGGGGTAGAGCTGGACGTCGGCGATCCGGCCGGCGGCGTACTCCCCGTAGGCGCCCTTGTAGAGGCGGCGGCCGAGCTGCAGCGGGCCGGTGGCGTTCCAGACGGTGCCCGCGTAGTCGGCGGTGGCCGCGGCCTCGCCGTTGACGTAGAGGCGCAGGTCCGCGGAGTCCGCGTCGTAGACGCCCACCAGGTGGTACCAGGTGTCGGTCTTCGGTGCCAGCGCACCGGTGGTGGGTCCGTAGGCGCTGGTGAAGGCACCGGCGGTGTCGTCCGCGTGGGCGTGCCCGAAGGCGAACGCGTGGGCCCCGCTGGAGTAGTACAGCTGGAGGGCGTTGGCGTTGGTGCCGGACTGCGAGACGAAGGTGGAGTTCTCGGCGAGGCTGCTGAGCCTCACCCAGGCCGACACCGTGTAGCTGCGGCCGGTGTCCACCGCCGGACCGGCGGTCGCGGCGTACCCGGTGGAGCCGTTGAGGGTCAGGACCCCGCCGCGCGCCGGGTCGGTGCCGAGCGCCGCGCCGCCGGTGAGGGTGAGGCCACCGCTCGGGCGGATGCTGTCCGCGGTGGTGTCGAGCTTCCACCAGGCGGAGGGCTGGCGGACGTTGCCGATGCCGACCGGTGCCCCGAAGGCGGCGAGGCCGCCGGCCGGTGCGGCGCCCGGGTACTCGGTCAGCCGGCCGGAGCGGGAGCCGGCGTAGAGCGCGGGGAATCCGGTGCCCTGCACGTCGCCGGGGGAGGCGACGGTCGGGTGGTCCCGCTCGCCGACGCCGAGCGGCAGCACCTTCTGCGCGGTGGGCAGCACATTGCCGGTGGTGGCGGCCCACTTCTGGTCGGCGATGTTCAGGCAGTCCCAGATGATCGCCTGGGTGCGCGGGTTGCGGTTGCCCGCCGGGTCGGCCAGGCAGCGGCCGGACTGCGTGTTCTTGAGGCTGCCCGGGTAGGGGCCCGGGGCCCACTGCTGGGCGCCGGTGCCGTTGCACTGGTAGAGCTGGACCGGCGTGCCGTTGCCGGTGTCGCCGCCCTTGACGTCCAGGCACTTGCCGAGGGCGTGGACGCTGCCGTCGGCGCCGAGCGTGAACTGCTGCGCGTCGGTGCCGTTGCAGGTGTACATCCAGGCCGCGGTGCCGTTGACGGTCTTTCCGCCGGCGATGTCCAGGCAGAGGTTCTTGTTGGCGGTGTCGAGGATGCCGGAGACCAGCGGGGCGTGGCCCGGCGCGGCGATCCGGGTGGTCGGCACGCCGCCCTCGAAGGTGAGCGGGAAGCTGCTGACGGCGCCGGTGGCGTCGTCACGGGCCCACAGGGTCGGCACGCCGCCCACCGAGCCGGGGGCGACCAGGGTGGTGCGGGACCAGTCGCCGGTGCCGATCCGTACCCCGGCCGCGAGGTTGCAGCCGGCCTGGAACGTGCCGGGGAAGTACCAGAGTTCGCCCTTGTCGACGGTGATCAGGTCGGGGGCGTCGGCGAACTGGGCGAGCTTGCCGGGGGCGAGGATCTGGGTGACGTTGTTCCAGGTGCCGTCCGAGCCCTTGGCCGGGCAGGAGCCCGAGTTCCGGATGGGCACCACGTTCTGGGTGAGGGTGAAGCGCCCCGAGGTACCGCCGGGCGTCACGGCGTCGTTCTGGTAGAGGTACAGCTCGTGGGTCGCCCTGGAGTAGGCGAACAGGTCGTCGACGTTGGTGCCGGTGGCGGTGCCGCGGTGGGCGACCAGGTAGTTGTCCCAGCCGGTGCCGTCCGGGCTCCCGGCCTTGGTGGAGGCGCTGACCGGAGGACCGGCCGGGTCGGCGTTGCCGCGGACCAGGACGAGGTCGCCGTCGGTGGTCGGGGCGACCAGGTCGGGCACCGCGTCGCCGTCGAGGTCGCCCGCGGTCACCTTGGCGGCCGGGTTCCAGGGGGCGAAGAAGCTGTACTGGCCGACGGTGCCCTGGGTGTTGCCGGCGTTGTCCACGGCCCGGACGAACAGCGTGTGCGCACCCCACTGGGCGGCGCTCAGCACGATCGGGACCTCGGCACCGGCGCTGCCGCCGGTGGTGGCCACGGCGTTCACCGAGGCGGCGCCGTTGGCCGGGATGTTGGTGTCCAGCGCGTACTCGAAGCGGTCGATGCCGCTGCTGACGCAACTGCCGCGGGTGCAGCCGGTGGGCGTCGGGTCGTTGGCCGTCACCGCGATCCGGACGCCGGTGTCACCGGCGTGACCGGTGGGCGCCCGGTCGCCGCCGAGCGGCGGGAAGACCGGCGAGTCGGTGAAGGAGGGGAGGCTGGGAGCGCTCAGGTCGACCTTGAAGTAGCAGTTGGGGGACCAGCCGCTGGCCAGGGTGCCGTCCTCGGCCTTGACGTGCCAGCCGTACTGGTGGCCGTCGGCGACCTTGAAGCCGATGTTGACCCGGGTGGTGCCGCCGTCGCTGACCCAGCCGCTGACCGGGGCGCCCCGGTCGGTCGAGCCGCCGTCGGCGGCCGCGGTCTTGGTGTCCCAGATCTCGTACCGGGAGCGGAGGTTGACCCCGCTCATCTCGGTGTTCAGGTGTGCGTCGAGGCTGATGTCGGAGGCGTCCCCGGCGAGCCCGGACTGGCCGATCCAGCCGTCCGCGGCGCCGCCGCAGCCGTTGCTCGCGGGCGCGCGGGTGGCCGGGGTGGTGCCCAGGCCGTCCGGGACCTCGGGGGCGATGTCGAACACCGTGGTCAGGTACGGGTTGTTGGCGAAGCGGACGAAGTCGTTGTTGCTCGTCGACTTGGACTCGTTGCCCCAGAGGCCGAAGGTCCAGCTGTCCTTGACGCCCGACAGCTTCCTGATCTGCCCGGTGACGTCGAAGCTGAGCGCGTGGTTGCCGCACTTCTGGCCGATGTTGGAGCTCTTGACCTTCTGGGTGCCGCCGATGAAGCCGTCACCGGTGGTGGTGGGCTGGTGGCTCCAGGTGGTGGACCCGCTGATCGCGGTCACCGTGGCGAGCCGGATGTCGCTCTCGTTGTCGCAGTCGAACGACGCCCCGTAGGTCGAGGTCAGGTGGACGACGGACTTGGAGATCACCATCTTCTTGTCGAGGTTGGCGATGTTCAGCTCGAAGTAGGCGCGGTTGAGGCCGAGGCAGTCCTGCCAGCGCTGGTAGCCGACACCCTCGCCGTTGTCCTGGGCGTCGTCGTAGGGGCTCTGGCTCGCGCAGCCCTCCTTGACGGTGACGAAGTGGCTCTTCTTGCTGGTGACGGGGCTGGTGTACGGGTCGATGTAGAGCGGCCAGACGGTGTCGGCGCCGCCCAGCAGGCCGGCGTCCGGCACCAGGGTCAGCGTGTCGGCCTGCTGGGTCACCGCGATCCGCTTGACCTGGGCGGAGCTGCCGGGCTGCTCGGGGGTGGAGGCCGTGGCGGGTTCGGTGCCGACGGGTCCGGGGTCGGTGGGGAGGGCGTCCGCGGGGGCGTCGGCGCGCGGCGCGGCCTGCGGCCCGGCGAGCGACTTGGACGCCGGTGCGGCCGGCGCGGCCGGTGCGGCCGGCGCGGCCGGTGCGGCCGGCGCGGAGGCCGGGCCGGGCGTCGTGGCGGAGTCCCACATCAGCGGGGTCGGCGAGCGGAACACCGCGCTGCCGTCGGCGGCGGTGACCGCCACCCGGCCGTCCTGGTCGGCCGTCAGCGACAGGCCCCCGCTGACCCGGACGGTCAACCTGAGCGCGGCGAGTGCCGGGTCGGCGGCCGCCGCGGCGTTGTGGACGATCAGGACCTCGTGGAAGCCGCCCTGGTCGGTGCTGGTGACCTTGAGGTCGACGCCCGGCAGGACGCCGTTGTACCGCGCGGTGCTGCCGGTCACCACCGGGGCGGGGAGCGGGAAGGGCAGGGTGTAGGAGAGCTTGCGCCCCTCGGGATCGGTGAGGGTGGCCAGCGGTCCGGCGCCGCCGCCGGAGAGGGCCAGCCCGGACGGGGTGGCCGCGGGGGAGAGGGTGCCGTCGCCGTTCCTGGCGAGGGAGGCGTCGACGTCCTTCCAGTGACCGTCCTTGCGCACCCGGGCGGGCTGCAGGTGCGTGGTGACGCTGAAGGTGCCGTCGGCGTTGGCGACGGTCCGCGCGGTCTCGGTGGTCAGACTGTCGACGGTGACCGGCGCGCCGGTCCGGGCGGCCTCGGCCCTGGCGGCCGCGAGCGGTGAGTCCGCCGGGGCGGTCGTCCCGGTCGGGTCAGCGGCGCCGGCGGCCGGGTCGTCGGCCAGTGCGGGACCGGCGCTGCCGAGCAGCAGGCCGGTGACCGCCGCCGACAGCGCCAGACGGCGGGTCAGTGTGCGCACCGGATTTCTCCGGGCGCGGAGGTGCTCCCCCATGGATCGCCCTTTCAGGGACCGGAGGCGGGCGGTCCCGGGCGCCGCTGTGACTCTCCTCACACGGCGGTCGCCCCGTGGCCCCCCGCCACGTGTCGGATTTGCGGTCTTCGCTCACCCTGGTGCCACTTGTGAAGGCTTCTTGGGGCCCGCGTGACGAAAGGGGGCGGAGTGACCGCTGGGGAAGGGTATTGCCTTGGCTTGACCATGGCAATACGGTTCCGATCGGCCGAATGAGCCGTCAGCTGGTGGTCCGTCAGGCACCGGCTGTTTTTTGTTCTCTGGGGGATTCAACATGCGCGCAGGAACGCGCGGAGTCAGCGGTGTCCGGAAACGGGCCTGGGCGAAACGGGGGACCGTCGCGGTCGCGACGGCCGCGGTCCTCTCCTTGGTGACACCGCTCGCCGTGGCCGACTCCATCGTCGGCGGATATCAGTACACGGACAAGGTCTGGGAGGCGGACCCGCTTCCCGACCTGCCCGAGGTCCCCGGTGCCCCGGCCGACAGCCGGCCCGGCGGCGCGGCCGCTCCGGCGGTCCCGCCGGGTGCCCGCGAGCTCGTCCCGCACGTGGTCGGGCCCGTGCGGTGGCCGGCCGCCGCGACCGCCACCGTCGACCTGGGGAAGGTCCCGGCGGTGCTCGGCCTGTCGGCGCCGGCCGGCGAGGCGAAGGCCGGCGACCTGCCGGTCGCGGTCTCGCCCGCCGCGCCCACCGCGCTCGGCGCCCGGGCCAAGGCGCTCGCGCCGTCGGTCGCCCCGGTCAGCCCGGTCTCCTCGGTCCGGGTGAAGCTCGCCGACCGGGGCCAGGCCAAGCAGGCCGGTGTGGACGGCCTGCTGGTCGGTCTGGACCGGGCCGACGCGCGGACGGAGACCGGCAATGTCGCGGTGTCCCTGGACTACAGCGCCATCGAGCAGGCGTACGGCGGCGGTTGGGCCTCCCGGCTGCAGCTGGTGGCGATGCCCGCGTGTGCGCTCACCACGCCGCAGGTCGCCGCCTGCCGCACCCGCACGCCCGTCGAGGCGGTCAACGACCCGGTCCACCGGAAGCTGAGCGGCACCGTCGCGCTCGTTGCCGCCGGGACCGGGACCGGGGCCGGCAACGCGGGCAGCGTCTTCGCCGCCCCGTCGGCCGCGACCGCCGCCGCCCGGTCCTCCGCCGGCGTCGCGGTGGCCGCCGTGGCCGGTACCAGCGGCTCCCAGGGCGACTTCGGCGCGACCTCGCTGTCCGCCTCGGGCGCCTGGTCCGCCTCCGCCTCGGGCGCCTTCACCTACCACTACCCGGTGACCGTGCCGCCCTCCCTGGGCGGCGAGGCGCCGGCGGTCAGCCTGTCCTACGACTCGCAGTCGGTGGACGGCGAGACCTCGGCCCGCAACTCCCAGTCGTCCTGGATCGGTGACGGCTGGTCCTACAGCCCCGGCTTCATCGAGCGCTCCTACAAGAGCTGCAAGGACCAGGGCATCAAGGACTCCGGCGACTCCTGCTGGGCGGGCTGGAACGCCACCCTCTCGCTCGGCAGCCACAGCGGTCAGCTGGTGAAGGACTCCGACGGCCTCTACCACCTGCTGTCGGACGACGGCACCCGGATCGAGCGGCTGAGCGGCGCGACCAACGGCCTCTGGCAGGGCGAGTACTTCAAGGTCACCACGACCGACGGCACCGCCTACTACCTGGGCCTCAACCACGCGCCCGGCGGCACCGCGGACGACGCCACCGACAGCGCCTGGGGCATCCCGGTCTACCATCCCAAGTCCGGCGACCCGTGCCACAGTTCGGACCAGGGCGACGACTCCCGGTGCGACAGGCCGGTGGGTTACCGGTTCAACCTGGACTTCGTGGTCGACCCGCACGGCAACGTGCAGCGCTACGACTGGTCGACCGAGTCCAACTACTACAACATGGGCTTCGGCCAGGTCCCCGACGAGGACAAGGACGAGAAGGGCGGCACCCTCACCAAGTACGTCCGGGGCGGCCACCTCACCCGGATCTCCTACGGCTACCAGCTGGCGGACGCCCGGGCGGGCCGCGAGCCGGCCGCCCAGGTCGTCTTCCGCACGGCCCAGCGGTGCACCACCTCGGACACCGTCTGCAAGGACGGCAACCTCTCCTCGGACACCGCCAAGGACTGGCCGGACACCCCGTACGACCTGAACTGCCCCTCCGACTGGAAGACCAGGATCGGGGAGGAGGGCGACACCGAGGGCGTCTGCCTGATCAGCGGTCCGACCTTCTGGCAGACCCACCGGCTGAAGGGCGTCGACACCAGGGTCCGGACCTCCTCCGGCTGGCAGGACGTCGACACCTACGAGCTGAAGCAGGTCTTCTCGGACGCGGGCGGCACCTACGACCCGGTCACCGGAAAGACCCAGGACCCGAAGGCCACCGGCTCGCTGCAGTCGGTGATGTGGCTCTCGGAGATCGTGCACACCGGCAAGGACACCTCCGCCGGCGGCGACGGCCCGATCACCCTCGACCCGGTCAAGTTCGTCGGCATCGAGATGGACAACCGGGTCGACGGCCTCACCCCGGCCGCCCCGCCGCTGTACCACCCGAGGATCTCCAGCGTGCAGACCGAGACCGGTGAGTCGGTCGCGGTCACCTACCGGGCGCCGGAGTGCTCGCGCGAGAAGAAGACCATGCCGGCCTCGGCCGACGCCAACACCATGGCCTGCTACCCGGTGTTCTGGAACACCCCGGGCGGTGTCGAGCCGATCGAGGACTGGTTCCACAAGACCCTGGTCTCCCAGGTCACCTCCAGCGACCGCACCAAGGCCGGTTCGCCCGCCAAGGTCACCGGCTACACCTACGCGGACGGCGCCGCCTGGCACCGGGACGACTCCGAGCTGACCGACGACAAGCACCGGACGTGGAACGACTTCCGCGGCTTCCGGACCGTCACCACCACCACGGGCGCGGCCCCGGACCCGATCACCCAGAGCACCGTCTCCTACCTCCAGGGCATGGACGGCGACTACAAGGCCGACGGGTCCAAGCGCACCGTCAAGGTGAAGAACGTCCTGGACGAGGAGATCACCGACAGCGCCTGGATGGCCGGCACCCCCTACCAGACCCTGGGCCACAGCCAGGCCGGTGGCGCCGTGGTCACCCGTACGCTGACCTCCCCGCCCGGCACCACCGTCACGGCCAGTGCTTCCCGCAAGGCGTGGACCTCCGCGGACCCGGCGCCGGACAAGCTCTCGACGCTGCCCGACACCACCGCCCGCCGGATCACCTCCACCTCGTCCCGGACCATGGGGCTGCTGTCGGACGGCAAGTGGCGGACCACCAGGACCGGCACCACCTTCGACGGTTACGGCCGGATCTGGAAGGCCGACGAGGAGGGCGACCTCTCGGTACCCGAGCAGCGGACCTGCACCGTCACCACGTACGCCGACGCCCCGTCGGACAACCCGATGATGCTGGTCTACCCCAAGGAGACGATCAGCCTCGCGGGCCCGTGCACCACGGTGCCCGGCACCACCACCACGCTGTCGCACAAGCGGGTCTACTACGACGGGGACGGCTCGGTCGAGCGACCCGGCACGCTCGGCGTGCTCGGTCAGAACGGCCGCACCCTCGGCAACGTCACCGCGACCGAGGCGGTCACCTCCTACGACGCCGCCGGCAAGCCGCGGTTCCAGGTGCTCGGCGCGATGACCTTCGACCGGTACGGCCGGGTCACCGCCAGCACGGACGCGGCGGGCCGGACCACCACCAGCAGCTACGACCCGCCGTCCGGCGTCCTGCCGACCAAGCTGGGCACCACCAACCCGCTGAAGTGGGCGGCCAGCAGTACGGTCTCCCCGGGCCGCGGCTCGGTGACCCACGCGGTGGACGTCAACAACCTGGTCACCGACGCGACCTACGACGCGCTCGGCCGCCGCGAGAAGGTCTGGTCCCCCGGCCGCGACAGGGCCACCCAGACCCCCGACCGGACGTACGCCTACGACGTGCACGGCGCGGGCGACAACCCCACGCCGTCCTCGGTGACCACCAAGGGCCTGCGCGAGGACGGCTCGTACAGCACCTCCGTCACCATCTACGACGGCACCCTGCAGCCCCGGCAGACCCAGTCCACCCCGGCGGACAACTCGGCCGGCCGGCTGATCACCTCCACCTACTACGACTCGCACGGCTGGACGGTCTCCAGTATCGGCACCTACGCCGACGCCGCCAACGCCCCGTCCACCACCCTGTGGGCCGAGGCCAACCGGACCGGACCGTCGGTGACCCGGACCGCCTTCGACGGCCAGGGCCGTCCGGTGACCACCACGCTGGTGTCCTTCGCCAGCACGCTGTGGAAGTCCACCTCGACCTACCGGGGCGTCGAGCGGGTCGACACCACACCGGCCCAGGGCGGCAAGGCGAAGAGCACCTACACCGACGCGCTCGGCCGGACCACCGCCACCACCGTCCGCGACACCACGCCGGACCGGAGGCTCGACGGCGGCAGCCGGCTCTCCTCGGGCACCTCGGTGCTCTCCGCGGGCGTCCGGCTCGCCATGGAGGCCGACGGCAACCTCGTGCTGACCGCACTGGTGGACGGCCGGACCCTCTGGTCGGCCAACACCGGCGGCCACCCGGGCGCCTACGCGCTGATGCAGGCGGACGGCAACCTCGTGGTCCTGGACGCCACCGGGAAGACCACCCTGTGGTCCAGCGGGACGGCCGGACACGCCGGCGGGTACCTCAAGGTGCAGGCGGACGACGAGGTCGCGGTCTACGACGCCGCGAACGTCCGGCTCTGGTCGACCGGAACCGCGAACACCACCCCGGCCGCCGACCTGACCACCCGCTACACCTACACGCCGCGCGGCCAGATCGCCACGGTCAAGGACACGGTGGGCAACACCTGGTCCTACACCTACGACCTCCAGGGCCGGACCACCGGCCAGAGCGACCCGTCCACCGGGGACTCCAGCACCGGGTACGACGACCTCGGCCAGGTGGTCCGCACCACCGACGCCCGCAAGCAGAGCCTCTCGTTCAGCTACGACGTGCTCGGCCGCCGGACCGCCGAGTACGCGGGCGACACCCCCGGCGACCCGGCCGCGCTGCTGGCCGAGTGGACCTACGACAGCCTGGGCAAGGGCCGGCCGGTCGCGTCCGTCCGCTACGTCGGCGGCAAGGCCGGCAGTGCCTACGTGCAGAAGTTCGACGGCTACAACGCCGTCGGCCAGCCGACCGGGACCACCACGGTGATCCCGGCGAGCGAGGGCGCGCTGGCGGGCACCTACACCGCCAAGGCCTCGTACACCAGCACCGTCGGCCTGCTGGCCTCGTCCGAGTACGGCGCCGCCGGCGGGCTCCCGGCGGAGACCGTCGGCTACGGCTACAACCTGGAGGGCGGCCTGGTCGCGATGGGCTCGCCCAGCCGGCCGTACGTCGCCACGGTCCAGTACAGCCCGCTCGGCCAGGTACTGCAGACCACCCTCGGCACACCGGCCAAGCAGCTGCGCACCGCGCAGACCTACGACCAGGCGACGGGCCGTCCGGCCACCAGCCGGGTCACCCTGCAGAACAACACCGCCAACCCGATCTCCGACACCGCCTACCGCTACGACCAGGCCGGCAACGTCACCGCGGTCTCCGAGGTCCGCTCCAGCGGCGGCACCGACCGGGCCGTCGACACCCAGTGCTTCGGCTACGACGCCCAGCACCGGCTGGTCACCGCCTGGACCGACACCAAGGGGCTGACCGCCGCCACGGCGGGCCAGCTCGGCCAGTGCAACACCGCGCGCCCCACGCCGACGACCGTCGGCGGCCCGGACCCGTACTGGCTGGACTGGCAGTTCAACCGACTCGGTGACCGCACCCAGCAGGTGAGCCACGACGTCACCGGCAACGCGGCGAAGGACACCACCCAGACCCTCGCCTACCCCGGCGGCGGCAGCACTCCGGTCAAGAAGCCGACCGCGGTCACCAGCGTCACCACCCGCAACCCCACCACCGGGACCAGCGTGCTGACCCCCGGCTACGACGCCTCCGGGAACGTGGAGACCCGGACCACCACCGGTGTCCGTCCGTCCACCCAGTCCTTCGGCTACGACGCCGAGGGCCGGACCGCGACGGTCACCACCGACGGCAAGCAGACCGGCTACCTGTACGACGCGGACGGCGGCCTGCTGCTCCAGCGCGGACCGGCCGGCACCACGCTCTACCTGTTCGCGGGCACCCAGCAGCTCACCCTGGACGGCGCCACCAAGTCGGTGACCGGCCTGCGGTACTACCGCTCGCCCGACGGCACCGTGACGGTCCGTTCGAGCAAGGGGACGATCAGCTACCAGCCGACCACCCCGCAGGGCACCGCGCAGCTCCAGGTGGACGGCACCACCCTGGCCGTCACCCGGCGCGCCTTCGACCCGTACGGCAACCCGCGCGGCACCGCGCCGGGCGGCTGGGCGGACAACCGGGGCTACCTGGGCAGGCCGACCGACACCACGTCGGGCCTCGACCTGCTCGGCGCCCGGCAGTACGACCCGGTGCAGGGCCGCTTCCTCCAGGTGGACCCGGTCTTCGAGGCCGGCGACCCCAACCAGATGGGTGGCTACGGCTACGGGGCCGGCAACCCCACCTCCGGCAGCGACCCCAACGGCCTCTGGTGGAGCTGGGGCGACGTCGGCAGCTTCTTCACCGGTGTCGGCGACTCCATCGTCGGTGACCCGTGGCAGTGGAGCGTCAACTGGCTCTCCGACGGCTGGAACTCGTTCGCCGACATCGCCAACGGCGACAACGACGTGTTCAACGACATGACGGGGTACTCCAACGACTCCCCGTTCCGGCTGGGCCACACCGGCTACGTCGACGACCACCCGCTCGCCAACGCGTTCGGCGTCGACACCAGCTCCACCTCGTACGTGGCCGGCCAGTGGACCGGGGTGGTCGGTTCGCTGCTGATCGACGGCTACGGCGCCGTCAAGATGATCAGCGCCGGCGTCAAGGCGGTCAAGGCCGTCAAGGTCGCGGTCGAGTCCGGCGACGATGTGGTCAGTGCCGTCAAGAAGCTGCTCTCCGGCGACTTGCCGACCACCACCAAGGCCGATCCGGAGCCGACCACACCGAAGGGCGGGGACGCCCCGTCCACCCCGAAGTCCGGTACCGGCAAGGGCGGGACGGAGCCGGGCGGCAGCGGCAAGAGCGGTGCGAAGAGCGCCGACGAGCCCGCGGCCACCCCGGACGCCGGCAACGGCGGCACCAAGGACGGCAACGCCTACCGCAGCAAGCCCGACAAGAAGCCCAACGAGTACGCGGACGGCCCGGTCGTGAGCCTGGGCCGGCTCAAGCAGTACCTCTCCCGGGCCGGCTATCGCTCCGAGTGGGACAAGTACGACGTCGTCCACAAGGAACGGATCATCGACGCCAACACCGGCGAGCTCAACTACGGCAACAGCCCGCACACGTACCGGACGAGCTATCCGTACCCGGCGAAGCCCAAGACCGGCCGCAACGGGCTGCCGATCATCGAGATGTCCAACAAGGGCCTCCGGAACATGCGGGAGGCCGTGATCACGTTCTTCCACGAGACCCACCACCAGAACCGGATGCGCAACTACGGTGACACGGGAACCGAGAAGGACGCCGAGGCCTTCGGCATCATGATGTGGCGGAGGATATCGGGACAGGACTGATCCACGGTCGGACCGTTCCCACGGTCCGCCGACAGGCCGGCCGCGGCGGGAAGCCCCGCCGCGGCCTACCGGTGCCGCCCGTGTGACCCGCACTACCGAAAGGACCGCCGTCCGATGGCCCGGCCGTACGACGAGAACCACCGTGAGGCACTCCGCGACCAGCTCGACCTACCGGTGACCGAGCGCGTCTGCCCGGTCTGCGACCACGCGGGCCTGCGCTCCTACCACCACGAGGAGTTCGGCCGCAGCGGACCGTCGATGATCAACTACCTCTGGTGCCCGGCCTGCCACGCCTACTCCTCCTCCTTCACCTCCGCCGACCGCCGCACGGTCGACCGCGACCCCCTCGCGGAGGCCCACGGCGACCGGATCGCCGAGGTGATGCGGGACCCGGAGGGCCTGCTGCGCATCCTCGACGGCTACTGGACCGCCGGCAGCCTGCCACAGCGGATGCTGCGCCGCGCGCGCGGCTGAACTCAGTACGACTGGAGCTCGATCAGCCGGCCCTCCGGGTCGCGCAGATGGGCGGTGCGCAGACCCGGCCCCCAGTCGGGGCGGTCGGTGGGGCCGACGACGGGGCGGCCGCCGTGCCGCAGACAGAGGTCGAACGCCTGCCCGACGTCCTCGACCCGGAACACCAGCACGGCGCCGTCCTGGGTGGCGGCGGCCGGTTCGGCGGGCAGCGCGGCGGTGCCGACGGCGGCGGCCAGCAGACCCCGGTCGAACAGCGACAGCACGGCCCGGCCGTCGAGGTCCCAGGTGGCGTAGGGGCCGTCGGGGCTTCCCTTGACCGGGACGGCGCCGGTCAGCGGGGTCAGGACGGCCCGGTAGAAGCCGTAGCAGGCGGGGAAGTCGGCGACGAGCAGGCGGTGGTACGGGGCGTCCATGGTCGGCATTCCTCGCCTCGGGTCCGGGGTCGTTATCGTTCCAGAATTATGGGTCTGCTCCCACTATAGGGTCGCACCCTAGACTTCTCCCATGGCCCCAGAGGAACCCGCCTCCACCCCTTCCGTCCCCGCGCCCGCTCCCGACGGCCCGTCGTCCGCCCTGGCGACCCCGCCGACCCTGCTGGACCTCAGCACCTACCTGCTGTCCCGGACCGGGAAGGCGGCCCGCTCCCGGCTCGCCGAACGCCTCGCCCGGCGCGGGCTGAGGCTGTGGGACATGGCGGTGCTCGCCGCGTTGGCCGACTTCGGCCCGCACGCGCAGCGGGACCTCGTGCGGCGGCTGGGGGTCGACGCCAGCGACATGGCCAAGGTCGCCGACCAGCTGGCCCTCGCCGGGTACGTCGAACGGGCCCGGGACACCGTCGACCGCCGCCGGCTCTCGGTCACCGTCACCGACGCCGGCCGCGCCCTGCTCGCCGAGCTGCGCGCCGAGGCGCTGGCCGTGCAGGAGGAGGTGCTGGCCCCGCTGACCGGCGCGGAACGCGGGGTCCTGCACGAGTTGCTGGCCCGGATCCACGCGGAGCTCCCGGGCACCCCGTGATCCGCTGCGGTCCGCCGTACGACCAGGTCCGCGCTCCGCACCGGCGGCCCCGGGACCGCCCGGCCCACCGCCGACGACACCTGAGTCCCTGTCACACCCGCGCGCCCCGGCCGACCGTCCGACGCCGGGCCGAGGTCCAGCGCCCGATCCCTTGCGGGCCCGGTGTGTCGGTGCCGGCTGCGATCCTGTGCGGCATGGACGACAAGACCTTCTGGGCGCTCATGGACGGGCTGAGCCGTCGCCCCGGCGGCCGCCGCGAACGGCTGGAGTGGCTGCGCGGGGCGTTGCGGCTCGGTTCGGCCGCGGAGGCGGTCGAGTTCCAGGCCCGTCTGGAAGCCGCGTGCGCGGCGGTTGCCACGGGCGCGCTCTGGTCGGCGGCGGACCGGATCGAGGGTGGCCTGTGCTCCGACGACGGCTTCGACTACTTCGCGCTCTGGCTGGTGGCCCAGGGGCGGGAGACGTACGGGGCGGTGCTCGCCGACCCGGACGCCCTCGCGGACGTTCCCGAGGTGCGGGCCCTGGTGGGGCGGCCCCTGCGGGAGTGGCACGACGACGAGTGGCCGGAGTGGGAGGAGCTCGACTATGCGGCGCGGGAGGTCTTCGACGATCTGACGGGTCGGCCGGGCGACTGCCCGGAGGCGTTCGACGAGGCCTTGGACGCCGTCCAGGAGACCTGGGCGGACCCCGAGGAGGGCATCGCCGCCGTGGCGGCCGCAGCGAGGACCGGAACACCCCGGCTCGACGCCCTCTTCCCCGCCGAAGCCGGCTCCTGACTGCCGACGCGACGTCTGCGCGGGAGCATGCCCGACGCCGGCCCCCGCCTGTGCGGGGAGGAGCGTCCACCGGCGCGTCCCTGGTCCCGCTGGTCCCAGCGCTCCCAGCGCTCCCAGCGGAACCAGCGGAACCAGGGGCTCAGAGGGCCGGAAGGTCGGGCATCTCCTCGACCAGCACCACCACAGCGACCACGTCCCCGTCTGCCGACCGCCCCACCCAGGTGGGATGGACCCCGTCCGAGCTCACCGCGAACGCCACCAGTTCGGCGCCGGAGCCGGGCTCGCGGGTGTGGAGGAAGTAGACGGAGCCGTCGTCGTACCTCCACGCCTCCGGGTCGTTGTCCGCCCTCGGCTGCCGGGAGAGCCGCTGGAGCGGGCCCCACGCCGCGGCATCGGCGAAGGCGCCCGTCGCGCCGTCCGTACCGAACCCGTACGCCTCGCCCTCCCCGAGCAGCCTGGTGTCGTCGCACGGCCTGAGGGCCATCTCCCAGGACACGACCGGGGCTTCCCCGACACGTACCCGGACCGCTGTCGGCGACTCGCGGCCGTCGGGGGAGACGGCCCGCGCCTCGTCGAGCACGTGCACGCCCGGCGGGACGGCGATGCTGAAGTGCGGCCCGTCGTCGTCCAGCGGGCAGTCGACGGCCAGCCGGCCGCTCGGCACGTGCAGGGTGCCGGTCCGCCTCGGCTCCACGACGGTCATCTCGTCGTCGTAGGGACCGGACATCCGGGTGCCGGGCCGGAAGAGGGCATCGAAGTCGACGGACGAGAACATCCTGGACGGCTGCCGGCGCCACGGCACGGAAGCCCCGGGCGTCCCGGCGGCGTCCACCTGCGCCCGCACCCAGTCGGGCAGGTGCTCGTCGCCCCGAAGCGGCCGCCACGTCCCGAACTCCGGCCGGGCCGACCACAGTCGCTCCTCCGGCACCGTGAGCACGGCCTCCAGCGAGGAGCCCCGCATGCCCTCGGGCTGGTGCGAGATCCGCCCCGTACCGTCGGAGAAGAGGTCCACCACGGTACGAGGGCAGTCCTGGGCGGAGTCCGCCGTCACCGGATCCGGGTAGCGCCAGCTGATCGTGCGTCGGTTCAGCAGCCACTCCTCGTCGACCAGCAGGCTCAGTTCCGCTTCGAGCGTCCGGCGGCCCTGCTCGTCGTACGCCCACACCTCGACGGAGCCCGCGCCCCACGACACCAGCCGCACCTCGGTCGGCACCGCGCTCCCCGGCGCCCGGAGCAGCACCGCGTACGGCAGTCCCTCGGCGTCCCGCGCCCGCGCCTCCTCGACGGACAGCACCCGCCCGGCGGTACGGGAAGCCGGATCCCACTTCTCCGCGTACTCCACCTCGACGACCGTCCCCGATCCCCGCTCCATCTGTGACCGCCCCACTCGTACTCGATCTTGCCGAGTGCACGATAACGGCCGCCTCCGACACGGAGAGCCTGGTCGCCGCCGGATCCGGCCGACCCCCGAGGGCGCGGGGCGGCGTCCTACGAATCGGTCCAGCGGACCGGGTGTCCGGACGGGTCCGTGGTGAGCCAGGTGCCGTCGCCGAGGGGGTGGATGTCGTAGGGGTCCTTCCCCCGTGCGTCGAACTCGCCGCGGACCCGGCCGGAGCGCGCGTCGACGCGGTAGTGGCGGAACCAGTCCTCCTCGTCCTCGGTCTCGCCGACGACGGTGACGATGACGGTGTCCGGGTCCAGATGGCCGCCGGACCATTCCAGACAGGCGTCGCCCGGGTCGTGTCCGAAGGCGTCGACCGAGAGGGTGAACACCGCCTCGCCCCCGGGGAACGCGTGGACGGCCATGTCGCCCTGGTCGTGGTTGACGGTCATGAACCGGTGGCCGTCCGGCGACAGGTCGATGAGGCACCGGTCGTCCCAGGGGTACTGGAAGAGGTCCAGCCCGGTCCCCGTCCCGGTCCCCGTCCCGCTCCCCGTCCCGCTCCCCGTCCCGCTCCCCGTCCCGCTCCCCGTCCCGCTCCCCGTCCCGGTCAGTGAGGCGCGGTAGACGGCCGTGCCGTCCTGTCCTTCGCCCACGTTGAGGAGGACCTGGCCGCTGGCCGCGTGCGGCAGTTGCGCTCCGCCGTGCCCGGCGGTCCGGAGGTCCGCCTGCGCGACGACGGCCCCGGAGCCGGCGTCCAGGGCGACCCACTGGTCGGGGCGGCCGCGGCCGGCCATGACGTCGGGGCGGTAGACCCAGAGCACGCGTCCGTCCGGCGACAGGACACAGCCGGGCCGGTGTCCGTACCGCGGGGCCGACTCCGGTTCGAGCCCGGACCTCCAGATCTCGACGCCGTCCGGTGCCACGCACACGACCGCGTCCGGGGTCGTGAAGTAGCAACGCCGAAGGTCGGCGGCGACGGCGTGGTCGACGACCTCGTCCCCGGGAGCGGGCGAACAGACCAGGACGGGCGACAGCGGACCCCGGTCCTCGGCGGCCAGGTCGTAGGCGCAGACGCGTCCGTCCACGAGCCGGGTGACGGTCCGGCGGGAGTGCGGTGATGCGGTCATGCCCGGAGGCTAGCGCCCCCGGCGGACCCGGGCCGGCCCGGGTCCGCCCGGGGCGGCAAGGGCCGGGCGGCACCGGGAGGTCACGGGCCGGTGCGGCGAGGTCCCGAGGGGAGTGTCTGACGGTCGCGCGGCTGCGGGCGGCGGGCGCCGGCGAACTCGCGGGCCCAGCGCGGCAGGTCGAGGACGCCCTCGACCCGGGCCACCAGGGTGCCGGTGCGTTCCGCGTGGATCATCGCGCCGTCACCGGCCCAGAGGCCCACATGGTGCAGCGGCGCGTCCGGGCGGGAGAAGAACAGCAGGTCGCCGGGGAGCAGTTCGGACCGGTCGACCGGGGCGGAGCGGTGGAACTGGGCGACCGTGTAGTGGCCGAGCTCCACCGCTCCGCCGCTCGCCCGGTACCAGCAGTGCAGCGACAGGCCGCTGCAGTCGAAGCCGGTCGTTCTCTCGCCCAGGCACTTCCCGTCCAGGTAGCCGTTCTCCTCGTCGCAGAAGCCGAGGCTCGGCCCCAGCCGGTCGCCGCCGCCCCAGGCGTACGGCACGCCGATCTGCGCGGTCGCCACGGCGGCGACCCGGAGGCCGAGCGAGAGCCCCGGATCCTCCTCGCGGGGGCGGGCGGCCGCGGAACCGGCCCCCAGCGGGGCCAGGGCGGCCCCCAGGGCGGCCCCCAGCAGTCCGCGGCGGCCCCAACCCCCGGTGGTGTGCGGAAACGGCACGGCAGCCCCTTCGGTCGTCGGCGAACCACCAGGATCCCGGCCTGGGCCGCCGTGCCGCCATCACCCGCAGAGGTGAATTCCTGGCCGGCGGGGCCCGGGGCGTCCGGGGCGGCGCGGTAAATCGATTGACGGTCCGGGTCCCGGCTTCGAACGATGGCTCCGACAGTACCGAACGACCGTCCGGGAGGCACCCATGAGCAGCGCCGTCAGGCTGATCCGCAACCACCGGCTCACCCGGGCCGTCGACTACGCCTACGCGGCGGCCGTCGACGTGCCGGTCCGCTCGCTCTGGCTGGCCGGGGCCTGTCCGCTGGACGCGGAGGGGCGCACGGTGGCGGTGGGCGACTACGCGGGGCAGGCCCACCAGGTGATGCGGAACCTCGTCACCGTGCTGGAGGACGAGGGTGCCGCGCTGACGGACGTGGTGCGCACCACGGTGTACGTGGCCTCCTCCCGGCAGAGCGACCTGGTGGCCGTGTGGGACGTCTACCGCGAGTACCTCGGCAGCCACGACGTGCCGAGCACCCTGCTGGGAATCTCGGTGCTCGGGTACCACGACCAGCTGGTGGAGGTCGAGGCGGTCGCGGTGCTGGACCGGGCGGAGACGGGGTGAGCGGCCGGGGTCCGGGGCAGCCGGGGTCGGTCCTCTCCGGCCGGTCACCGCCGGGGAGTTCGCCCGGAGCATGCCAGGGAGGTGTGCCCCGGGGCAGGCTCCCGCGGGGGGTCGGACCGCACGGTCGGTATTCTCTGACAGCCCGTGTGCGGGCGTCCCCGCCGGGACGGCAGTCGGGGCGGTCCCGCGCCCCGGGTAAGATACGGGCTGTTTGGTTTTGTTTCGGTGCTGGTGTGGTGGGGGTGGTCGGGGTGGTGCGACAGGAACGGGCGCTGCGGACGCGGCGGCTGATTCTGGAGGCCGCGGCCTCGGTGTTCGACGAGTTCGGCTACGAGCGGGCGACCATCGGGGAGGTCGTGGCCCGGGCCGGGGTGACGCGCGGTGCCGTCTACTTCCACTTCGCCTCGAAGCGGGAGCTCGCGCAAGGGGTGATCGAGGGGCAGTTCGAGGCCGAGGCGGTGCCGGAGCGCTCCTGCAAGCTCCAGGAGTTCGTGGACACCGGGATGGTGGTCACGCATCTGGTGCCCATCGACCCGCTGGTCAGCGCGGCCGTCCGGCTCTCGGTGGACCAGGGCGCGGACAAGCAGATGGGCATCGACGCCGCGCCCGGCTGGATCTCCCGGCTGGAGCGGCTGCTGGTCGACGCGGGCGAGCGCGGCGAGCTGCTGCCGCACGTGGTGCCCGCCGACACGGCCGGGCTGATGACGGCCTCCTGGGTCGGCGTGCAGCTCCAGTCGCAGCGCTTCACCGGCCGCGCCGACCTGGCCGTCCGGGTCTCGACGCTGTACCGGCACCTGATGCCGAGCGTGGCGGTGCCCGGTGTGCTCGCCTCCCTGGACCTGGCGCCGGACCGGGGCGCCCGGGTCTACGCCGAGATGACGGCGACGCGCGAGGCGGCGGCGCGGGAGGCGACGGCGCGTGAGGTGGCGGACGCCGCCGGCCCGGAGGGCGCCGGGGCCGACGCGGGCTGAGGCACGGTCACCGTCCTTCACCCGTAGGGCGGGTGGCGCGGCCGAAGCATACGGCGCGTCCGGTTTTCCGGTCGGACCGCCCTCCCGGGCCGACTGCGGAGCGTAGCCGCCCCGGCCCCGTCAGTACGGTGCCGGGCGGCCGTCCAGGGCGCGCAGCGCGTCCAGGACGTCCAGGCCGAGGTCCGGGTCGGCGTCCTCGGGGAGGCTGGCCGAGACCCTGGTCGCCAGACCCGCGTAACGGCGGTGGATCTCCCGGGCGACCTCCTCGACGGTGCCCGAGACGGCGAAGGTGTCGAAGACCCGGTCGTCGATCAGCGCGGCCATCTCCGGCCACCGCCCGCGCAGCGACAGCCGGTGCAGTTCCTCGTGCAGGTCCTCCCACCCGTGCTGGGCCAGCACCGGGCGGTAGGCGGGCGTGGAGGCGTAGAAGGCGAGCCGCTCCCGGACGGACGCGCGGTGGGCCCGCAGCTCCTCCTCGGTGCGCCCGGTCGCGGTGAGCACGCTCCCGACGATCTCGAACGGCCGCCCGGTCCAGGCCGCGCCCGCCGCCTCGGCCGCGCCGCGCTCCTCGGCCAGCGCCGGCAGCACCTGTTGGGTCAGGTAGTCGACCGAGGTGAACGGGTGACTGAGGAAGCCGTCGGCGACCGCCCCGGCGGCGCGCACCATCAGCGGGCCGACCCCCGCCAGCAGCAGCCGCGGCACCCCGGCCGGGATCGGGTCAGGGGCGAAGACCGGTGTCATCACGGTGTGGGTGTAGAAGTCGCCCCGGAAGCGCAGCCGCTCGCCGGTCTGCCAGCTGTGCCAGATCGCCCGCACCGCCTGCACGTACTCGCGCATCCGCGCGGCGGGCCGGTCCCAGGGCATCCCGAAGCGCTTCTCGATGTGCGGCTTGACCTGCGAGCCGAGCCCGATCACGGCCCGGCCGCCGGAGGCCGCGTGCAGGCCCCAGGCCTGGTAGGCGAGCGTCATCGGGGTGCGGGCGAGGGCGACCGCCACGCCGGTGGCCAGTTCGAGGGTGCTGGTGCGGTCGGCGGCGCGGGCCAGCTGCAGGAACGGGTCGTAGGCGGTCTCGGAGACCACCAGCCGGTCCGCGCCGCGTCGTTCGGCCCGCTCGGCGGCGTCGAGGATGCCGGCCGGATGCGCGGGGGCGAGGGCGTCGAGGAGGAGGGCGGGGGTCTGCGGGCGGTCCATCGGGTCGGGGCTCCTGGTGGGGCGGGCGGGGGTCCGTCGGGCCGGAGCGCCCGGCGACGGTGGGTCAGGGGCGGGGCCAGGGCCGGCCGTCGAGGCGCTCGATCCCGGTGTTGAAGCGCCGAAGGAAGTCGGCGAAGGTCCGGACGTCCTCGGCGGGCCAGTCGGCCATCACCAGGTCGAGGGCGTGGGCGTGCGCGGCGCGGTCCTCGTCGAGGCGGCGTTCGCCCTCCTCGGTGGTGCGGAACTTGCGGGCCACCCCGCCGTCCGGGTCGGGGATCCGTTCGACCAGCCCGGCCCGGGTCATCGCGGCGGTCTGCCGGTTGAGGGTGGAGGCGTCCAGTCCGAAGGCGTCGCTGAGTTCGCCGATCGACATCGGGCCCTGCATCCGGATCCGGCTGAGCAGGATGTAGGCGCTGCGGTCGAGCCGGCTGCCCTCCGGCCGGGCGCCGGCCGGGCTCAGGTAGTGGTGCCGGCTGAGCACCATGTACTCGAACGCCACCTCGTCCGTGGGCCCGCTCATGATGCCGTCCTTCCCGTCCCTGGTTCCGGGGCGCTGACCTGCGATGGTTGCGCACAGTATCGCAGGCGGTCGCCCATGGTGGGTGATGTGCACGATACACATCATGTGTACTCTGCATATGAACGCACCTCCTGCCCCGGAACCGAGGAGCCCCCGCCCATGGCCGCCCCACAGACCACCGCCCCCGACCGGACCCGGGGAGTCGTCGCCACCCTCGCCCTCACCGGTACGGTGGCCGCGATCATGCAGACCCTGGTCACCCCGCTGATCGGCGAGCTGCCGAAGATCCTGGACACCTCCCCCTCGAACGCCTCCTGGGTGATCACCGCCACCCTGCTCTCCGCCGCCGTGTTCGTGCCGATCAGCGGACGCCTCGGCGACCTGTTCGGCAAGCGGCGGATGCTGCTGGCCTGCTGCGCCCCGCTGCTGCTCGGCTCGGTGATCTGCGCGCTGACCTCCTCGGTGCTGCCGATGATCGCCGGACGCGGCCTCCAGGGCATGGGCATGGGCGTGGTGCCGCTCGGCATCAGCCTGCTGCGCGACGTCCTGCCGCCCGAGCGGCTCGGTTCCGCGATCGCCCTGGTCAGTGCCTCGATGGGCATCGGCGGCGGCCTCGGCCTGCCGATCTCGGCGGCCGTCGCCCAGTACACCAGCTGGCGGGCGCTGTTCTGGGGCGCGGCCGTCCTCACCGTGGCGGTCGCGGTGATGATCCGCCTCCTGGTGCCCGCGCCCACCACCCGCCCGGCCGGCGGACACTTCGACGCGGTCGGGGCGCTCGGCCTCGGCGCCGGCCTGGTCTGCCTGCTGCTGCCGGTCTCCAAGGGCGGTGACTGGGGCTGGACCGACGGGACGACGCTCGGCCTGTTCGCGGCCGCAGTGGTCCTGCTGCTCGCCTGGGGCGCGTGGGAGCTGCGCCTCGCCGAGCCGCTGGTCGACCTGCGGGTGACCGCCCGGCCGAGGGTGCTGCTGACCAACGCGGCGTCCGTCCTGGTGGGCTTCGGGATGTACGCGCAGGCGCTGATCGTCCCGCAGCTGCTCCAGCTGCCGGCGGCGACCGGGTACGGCCTGGGTCAGTCGATGCTCGCGATGGGGCTGTGGATGGCGCCGTCCGGCCTGATGATGATGGTCGTCTCGCCGCTCGGCGGCCGGCTCTCGGCGGCGCGCGGCCCCAAGTTCACCCTGGTCGCCGGTGCGCTGGCGATCTCTGCCGGGTACGGACTGTCGATGCTGCTGATCGGGTCCACCTGGGGCGTGCTGATGGTGACGCTGATCTGCAACGCCGGTGTGGGCCTCGCCTACGGCGCGATGCCGGCGCTGATCATGAGCGCGGTGCCGCTCTCCGAGACGGCCTCGGCGAACAGCTTCAACAGCCTGATGCGCTCGCTCGGCACCTCGGTCTCCGCGGCCGTGGTGGGCGTCGTGCTCGCCCAGCTGACCACCACCGTGGGCGGGCACGTGCTGCCCTCCGAGACCGGCTTCCGGGTGGGCCTGCTGATCGGCTGCGGGGTGGCACTGGCCGCCGCGGCGGTGGCCGCCACCGTCCCGGCGCCGCCGGCCCCGGCGGTCCAGGAGTCCGCCGCCGTGCGGGAGTCCACCGGGACCGCCGGTGCCGCCCCGGTGCAGGACGGCACCCCGGCCTGACCCCGGGTCACGCTCCTCGCCCGCTCCGCCGCCCCGCCCGCGGCGGGGCGGCGGAACCGGGTGACGGGGGGTGGTGGTCTGCGTAGACTCGGTCGCCTTCTGCCCGGACGAGTCCTGGAGCCGTTGCCATGACCCCGCCCTCTCCCGTGCCCGCCCCCGCCGCCGTGCCCGCTCCCAGCATCAGCGCCGGCAGTACCTCGGTGCCGCTGCTGGAGCACACCATCGGCGTCGCGCTCGACCGCGCGGTGGCCGCGTTCCCCGACCGGGAGGCACTGGTGGACCTACCGAGCGGGCGCCGCTGGACCTACCGGGAGCTGGCGGCGGAGGTGGACCGGATCGCGCTCGGGCTGCTGGGCCTCGGCGTCGGGGTCGGCGACCGGGTCGGCATCTGGGCGCCGAACTGCCCCGAGTGGGTGTTCACCCAGTACGCCACCGCCCGGATCGGCGCGATCCTGGTGACCGTCAACCCGGGCTACCGGGCGCACGAGGTCGAGTACGTGCTGCGGCAGGCGGGGATCCGTACGGTGGTGGCCGCGCCGAGCTTCAAGACCTCCGACTACGCCGCCATGCTGGCCGAGGCGGGACCGCGCTGTCCCGAGCTGCGGGACGTGCTGCTGATCGGCACGCCGCAGTGGCGGGAGCTGGCGGCGGCGGGGGAGCGCGGCGACCGGGAGCGGCTGGCGGCCGTCGGCGCCGGACTCGGTGCCCACGATCCGATCAACATCCAGTACACCTCGGGCACCACCGGCTTCCCCAAGGGCGCCACCCTCTCGCACCACAACATCCTCAACAACGGCTATTTCGTCGGGGAGTCGTGCGGTTACACGGAGGCGGACCGGATCTGCGTGCCCGTCCCGTTCTACCACTGCTTCGGCATGGTGATGGGGAACCTGGCGGCGCTCTCGCACGGGGCCTGCGTGGTGGTCCCGGCCCCGGCCTTCGACGCCGCGGCCACCCTGCGCGCGGTGGCGGCCGAACGCTGCACCTCGCTCTACGGCGTGCCGACCATGTTCATCGCCGAGCTGAACGACCCGGGCTTCGCCGAGTTCGACCTGTCCAGTCTGCGCACCGGGATCATGGCGGGCTCGCCGTGTCCGACCGAGGTGATGAAGCAGGTCGTCGACCGGATGGGCATGCGGGACGTGTCCATCTGCTACGGCATGACCGAGACCTCCCCGGTCTCCACCCAGACCCGGGCCGAGGACCCGCTGGAGCGGCGGGTGTCCACCGTCGGCCGGGTCGGCCCGCACCTGGAGGTCGCGGTGGCCGACCCGGAGACCGGCCTGACCGTGCCGCGCGGCACCCCCGGTGAACTCCGCACCCGGGGCTACTCGGTGATGCTCGGCTACTGGGACCAGCCGGACCGCACGGCGGAGGCGGTCGACCCCGAGGGCTGGATGCACACCGGCGACCTCGCGGTGATGGACGAGGAGGGGTACCTCAACATCACCGGCCGGCTCAAGGACATGGTGATCCGGGGCGGCGAGAACATCTACCCGCGCGAGGTCGAGGAGTTCCTGCACACCCACCCGGACATCCTGGACGTCCAGGTGGTCGGCGTCCCCGACGTCAAGTACGGCGAGGAGCTGATGGCCTGGATCCGGCCGAGGCCCGGCGCGCCCGAGCTGACCGCGGAGGCACTGCGCGAGTACTGCGCGGGCCGGATCGCGCACTACAAGGTGCCGCGCTACGTGCACCTGGTGGAGGAGTTCCCGATGACGGTCACCGGGAAGGTCCGCAAGGTGGAGATGCGGGAGCGGGCCGTCGAACTGCTGGGCCTGGCCGACGCGGCGGACGTCGGGCACGCCTGAGTGCGGGAGGTGCTCCCGGCGCCCGTTCGGGGCCCCGGGAGCACCCGGGGCCCCGAACGAGGACGACCGGTCGCACCGGTCGGTGCGCAGCGCCCGTCAGAGCGCGGCGACCTCGGCCCGCAGCGCGGGGAGGGTGGCGTAGAAGACGCCGCCGGGGCAGTCGGTGGCCAGCCAGTCGCGGTGGCCGCTGATCAGGTCGACCGGCTTGGTCACGCCGTTGACCGGGTTGACGAAGGTCACGTGCGCCTGCGGGTCCAGCCCGTGGGTGCGGGCGGCCAGCGAGAGCACCAGGGCGAGCGACTGCCGGGCCTTGGCGGTGGGCTGCTGGTTGACCAGGGTGCCCAGCAGCGCGATGCCGAGGTTGCCCGAGTTGAAGCCGGCGGTGTGGAAGGCGGTCACCGCGTTGCCGTTGGCGTCGAAGCCGGGGACGCCGTCGTCACCGGACCAGCGGCCCTCGTAGATCCGGCCGGCCTCGTCGATGAGGAAGTGGTAGCCGATGTCGCCCCAGTCGTTGGTGATCGCGTGGTACTCGTAGATCGCCCGCACGGTGGCGGCCGGGTCCGGGTCCGCGTTCGGGGTGTCGGTGTGGTGCACCGTCAGGGTCTGCAGCGGGTAGTACTTGGCGGGGGAGTTCTCCACGCCGTTCTTGAACCGCTTGGACTCGTCGGCGCCCCAGGCGGCGCGGCTCAGGTACTCGACGCCGCAGAGGGTGACCGGCGTGGTCGGGGCGAGCGTGCTGGTGCGGGCCGGGCCCGTGGTGGTGTCCAGCGCGGTGGAGCGCAGGTTGGTGGCGCCGTCGGGCAGCCGCAGGTCGTAGCCGACCGCGCCGTCGGCGGTGACCAGCGCGGTCGCGACGGTCGCGGCCGGGGCGGCCTTCGCGGCGGGGCCCGCGAGGTCGGGGCCGCCCGCGCAGCCGGTGGCGATCGGCTGCCAGGCGCCCGGGCCGGTCTCCTCGTGGTGGAGCCGGATGGCGCCGCCGCGGCGGGGGCCGTCCCAGCTGACGCCGACGTACTGGATCGGGAAGTCGGTCCGCACACCGGCGGCGGCGCGACCGGCGGCGGAGCGGGCGCGGGTGGCCGGGACGGTCACGGTCCGGGCGGCCTGGGTGCCGGGCGCGGCCGGAGCGGCCGGGGTCACCGGCGAGGCCGGGGTGCTCGGCGCGGCGGCGTGCGCGGCCGGGGCGGTGGCGATCGCGGCGGCGGTGGCGCCGATCGCGGTCACCAGCGTGCGACGGCTCACGGCGGAGCTGGGGTTCGGCATCGGGATCCTGTTCTCGGGGTGACACGGAAGCGCAGGTCGACCGGCCGTGAGCCGGTCAATGAGTCGATCATGAATCTACCCAAATGATCGTTTCTGGTGGCAACCCCTAAAAACCGGTTGCCCGAACGGGCAACCCGGCCGACCACCTGCCCGAGCACCTTCCGGCCGTCCACGCGGCCGTCCACCCTCCCTCCGCCCGGCCGCTCCCGGGTCCGCCGCCGCTACCCGAGGATCCGCAGCGCCGCCGCCGCCCGTTCCCCCACCGGTGCCCCGGCGCACGCGAGTTCACCGAGATAGAGGCAGACATCGGCCCGCGCCGCCCCGGCCCCCGGCACCGCGAGGAACGCCCGCGCCAGCTCCTCCGGCTGCACGTCCCCGGCGACCAGACCGTGCAGCAGCTTGCGCACCGCCGGCTCGAACGGGTCCCGCGGGTCCTCGTACGGGCACTCCAGGAAGGCGTCCCAGGCGTCCGCCGCACCCGCCGGCCCCTCCGTCAGCAGCCGCAGCACCGCCACCTCCACCAGCACCGTCGACGACGCCGCGAGCCCGGGCGCCACCTCCGCCAGCAGCGCCCGCGCCTCCTCGAACCGACCGTCGTGCCGGTACGCCGCCACCAGCGCGCACCGCACCGCCAGGTCCGCCGGATCACGGGCCAGCACCGCCGACAGGTCGGCGACCGCCTCCGCCGGACGCCCGGCCTGCCGGTGCGCCTGACCGCGCTCGGCCAGCGCCCAGGTGTAGTCCGGATTGTGGGTGACCGCCGCCGTGAGATCGGCGATCGCCTCCTCCACCAGACCGGCCTGCCGCCGCGCCTGCCCCCGGGAACCGAGCGCCCAGGGGTCGTCCGGTTCGAGCGCCAGCGCGGCACTCAGATCGGTGATCGCCTCCTCCAGGTCCCCCGCCAGCCGGTGCGCCTCGCCGCGCAGCGCCAACGCCCAGGCGTACTCCGGGTCGATCGCCAGCACGGCCGTCAGGTCCGCGATCGCGTCGTCCAGCCGGCCCGCCTGCCGGAACGCCTGCCCGCGCGCCCGCAGCGCCCACACGTCGGAGGGGTCCAGCTCCAGCGCCGAGGTCAGATCGGCCACCGCCTGGGTCAGCCGCCCCGCCTGGCGGTGCGCCTCGCCCCGCTCCGCCAGCGCCCACGCGTACCCCGGGTCCAGTTCCAGCGCGGCGGTGAAGTCCGCCACCGCCTCCTCCAGCCGGCCCGCCTGGCGGTGCGCCTCGCCCCGCTCGCCGACCGCCCACGCGTACTCCGGGTTGAGCGCCAGCGCGGCGGTGAAGTCCGCGATCGCGTCGTCCAGCCGGCCCGCCTGGCGGTGCGCCTGGGCGCGCGAGCCCAGCGCCCACGCGTGCTCCGGAGTGAGCGCGATCGCCGCCGTGAAGTCCGCCACCGCCTCCTCGGGCCGGCCCGCCTGGCGGTGCGCCTCGCCCCGCTCGGCCAGCGCCCAGGCGTTGTCCGGGCCGAGCGCCAGCGCGGCGGTCAGATCGGCGACCGCGTCGTCCAGCCGCCCGGCCTGCCGCAGGGCCTGGCCCCGTGAACTCAGCGACCAGGCGTCACCGGGATCCAGCGCGATCGCCGCCGTGAAGTCCGCGACCGCCTCGGCCAGCCGCCCGGCCGTCCGGAACGCCTCGCCGCGCTGGGTGAACGCCCAGGCGTACTCGGGGTCCAGCACGATGGCGGCGGTCAGATCGGCGACCGCCTCGTCCAACCGCCCGGCCAGCCGGTGCGCCTGGCCGCGCGAACCCAGGGCCCAGGCGTCGTCCGGGTCGAGCGCCAGCGCCGCCGTGAAGTCGGCCATCGCCTCCTCGGTCAGCCCGGCCAACTGCCGGGCCTCGCCGCGCCGGGACAGCGCCCAGGCGTACTCCGGGTCGAGGGCCAGCGCCGCCGTGAAGTCCGCCAGCGCCTGCTCGTGGTGGCCGTGCCAGTTGAGCACACGCCCCCGGTAGGCGAGGGCCTGCGGCAGGTCGGCGGCGATCGCGACGGCCTGGTCGAGGTCGGCGAGGGCGTCGTCGTCCCGGTCCTCGACGAAGTACTGGTAGCCGCGGTGGGTCAGTGCCCAGGCCCGCACCCGGACCGGCAGACCGGGACCGGCGAGTACGTCCAGGACCGCCAGCACCGGCTGCTCGCCGGCCGCCGCCGCGTGGATCCGGCGGGCCCAGCGGGTCAGTTCCGCGTCGTCGCTGTCCTGCGCGGCCTGGCCGAGCATCTCCGCCCACGAGGCCAGCGCGTCCGGCGCGTCCCCGGCGGTGCGCGCGGTGTGCTCCAGGGCGCGCGGCAGCCGGGCCAGCGGATCGGAGCAGAGCAGGTGGTAGGTCTCGTTCAGCAACTGCCGCCGCCACCGGGGGTCGGCGACGCGCCGGGCCGCCGGCAGGTACAACTCGACCGCCGCCCGCGCCGCGGCGTGGTGCTCGGCGAGCCGGGTGTGCGCGGCCGTCCACTCCCGCGGGGTGTGGATCCGGCGGCGGCGCACCATGCTGGTGCGGACCACCGCGTGGTACTGCAGGAAGTCGCCGCGCCCGGTCACGAAGGGCTGCACCGACAGCCAGTCCCAGACGGCCGGTTCGGCCTCGGGGACGGCGCAGGCGAAGAGGTCCCGGTTCAGCTGCAGCGGGAGCGCGGCGGCCAGCACGGTGTCCCGGCGCTCCGGTTCGGGGATCCACTGCAGGAAGCGCACCACCGCCTGGTCGACCATGTCGGCGCCGACGTCGGCGACCTCCTCCACCGCGCCGGGATCCGCCGCCGCCAGCAGCGCGACCAGCAGCGGCAGCCGCATCGACATCCGCAGCACCGCGTCGACCACCAGCGGATCGGTGACCCCGCGCGCCGTCAGCAGGTCACGGGCCTCCTGCTCGGTGAACACCTCCAGCGGCACGTCCACCAGCACCGGCCGCCACGGCGCCCACTCGCGCTCGGCCAGCTCGTCCCGGCCGGCCAGCACGAACACCACCTCCAGCGGCAACGGGCCGAACGCGTCGTCGAGGATCTCCCGCAGCCAGCCGTCGAGATAACGGCCCGTCAGTTCCCAGGTGTCGAGGAACAGCACGATCCAGGGCCGGCGGTCCCGGCCCCGGTTGCCGTCACGGTCCCGGCCGTGGTCCCGGCCGTGGTCCCGGTCGCGGTCGCAGAGCCGGGACAGCTCGGCGACGAAGGCCCGGCCCAGCGCGGCCTCCTCGACGTCGCCGCCGCGCCGGCGCTGGCGCACCCCCGCGATCAGGCGCTCGGCGCCCTGGGCCACCGCGTCCGGGTTCGCCAGTGCCGCGACCACGCCCGCGCCCGGCAGTACCGAGGCCGCCCCGAGAGCCGCCTGGGTCACCAGCCGGGTCGGCAGCGACGCGCCCTCCCCGCCGGGCGGCTGCTCCGGCTCGCGGTCCGCCGCGGCCTGGAGCGAACGCCGGTACTGCTCCAGGGCCTTGTCGAACTCCCGCAGCGGACCGGCCTGTTCGGCGAGCTGGCGGGCGAGCGCGGTGAGGGCCGTGCCGACGCCGTGCACATCGGTCTCGTCGACCAGTGCGGTCAGGGCACCGGCCCGCCGCGCCGCCTCGCGCCACTGGGCGAGCAGCGTGGACTTGCCGACCCCGCCGACGCCGCGCACATGGAACAGGAAGTCCGCCGGATCCGGCCCGGAGTCCGGGTCCGGGTCGCGGGCGAGATTGTCCACGAACAGCGCCAGTTGCGCTCTGCGGCCGATGAATTGAGCACCGGTGCGCTGCCGCACCGCCTCCGCACGCGACGGACGCCTCCGTGCCTGAGCCATGCCACCCCCTGCCGTCCCACCCGGCGGGTCGCGCCGACCACGAGTCCGGGGCCGCCGGTGCCGCTGTCGTGAGGACGACCGTAGTGAATCGGCCCCCGTGCTGTCCTGCTTTCGGCCATCTGTCGTGTGCAGAGCGGGTGTTGACGGCAGAGAGGGTGGGTGCTACGCCGCCGCCTCCTACTCCTCCCGTCGCGGAGCGGCGCGCGCACAGGGTGCGAGGGATCAGACGATGGTGATCCTGAACGTGCGGCTGTTGTTGCCCGGCGTCGGGTCGTCCGGGAGCTCTGCTTCGACGGTGCCGTCCAGCACCTCGGGGTCCATGCCGGAGGCGACCGAGATCCGCACCTCGGCGGTGACCGAGGCGCCCGGCGCCAGGCCGGCCGGGACGGCGCAGGCGACGGTGTGGCCGAAGGGCAGCGTGGAACAGGCCGCGCCGGAGGACGTCCCGCTGCCCACCACCCCCGGCGGCAGGTGCACGTACAGCGTGAACGGTACGGCGGTCGCGGTTCCCCCGGCGTTGGTCACCACCGGGTGCAGCAGGGTGGAGCCGCCGTCGGCCACCGGGGCGGGGTCGGCGGCCGAGACCGCGAGGTCCGCGCCGGCCGCGCACGTGTCGGCGGCCGCCGCCGGACCGGCGGCCAGGACCACCGCCGCGCACGCCGCCCGCAGGGCCCTGGAAAGCAGGAGTCGGGACATCACACTCACCCAATTCGTTCGGTACCCGCCGGACCACGGCTCGGGGCCGGCGGCAGGCCCGGTCGGGCCGTGCCAGGGCCAGCATCGGTGCCCCGCCGCGCCGCCGGAGCGGGACACGGCGGGGCACGACGGGGCACTGCCCGAACGGGTGACCCGGCGGGTCACCGGTCTTCGAACCGTCAGACCGTGGCCTGTCCGGCGCCGGGACGCTGGTTCTTCGCGTCGACGATCGCCCGGGTCACGATGGTCGTCTGCTCCACGACGGTGCCGGGCTTGACGCCGTCGAACTCCCGGACCTGCACACCGCGGCTGCCGAGGTACTGGTGGGTCTCCCGGTCGAAGATCCACTCCGACCGCTCGCCGGTCTGGGGGTCGAGCCGTGCCAGCGCGATCCCGTCCCGACCGGAGGCGTCCTGCGCGTGCTCGACCACCACGACGCCCGGGATCCGGCCGGCGGCCTGGTAGAGCGAGGCCGCGAGGGCGGAGGGCACGAGCTGCTCGCGGATGAGGGAACCGATCTCCCTGAACGCCTGCTGGTCGTGGTCCCGGTCGCCGCTCACCGTCGCGTAGACCGACTTCAACAGCGCGTCGGGGTCGCTCGGCTGGGCCGCGAGCCACTGGTAGGTCGATTGCTTGCGCGGCTCCTTGTTGTCCAGGGTGATGCCGCCCTTGTCCTGGTAACCCGGCTCGTCCAGCCAGCCCTTGGTGCCGTCGGGCGACTTCCACACCTCGCGGTCGTGCAGCGGCTGGACCCAGGTGGTGGACTCCCCGGTGTCCACGTTGTTCCGGGTGGACATGAAGGAGACCCGGCTCTTGATGTAGACGAACTGGCCCGGTCCCGGCTGGGGCGTGGTGCGCGCGGTCGCCGCGGCGGCGATCTCGCGGACCGTCGAGGCGAGCTGCACGGTGCTGCCTTCCTCGATCTGCACGACCGGAGCCTTGACCAGCGCGGGGGCGGCCACGGTGTTGGTGCCGGGCGCGCCGCCGACGGACACCACGACGGCCAGGGCGGCGGCTGCGGCGACGGGGGTGGCGAACAGCACGGCGCGGCGCAGCGGCCGCCGCCGCGCCGGGGAGGCTGCGGGGGCCGCCGCGCCCGCGGGGGCGTGGTCGGACTGGTGGATCTCGCTCATCAGGTACTCCTCGAGCAGGTCCTGGCGGTCGGCCGCCAGGCGGGGATCGGCCGGCGGCGGCAACAGACGGGCCAGTTCCGCGTGGTCGAGCGGTTCGTTGTGCCGCCACGGGTTGCGGATCATCGGTGCGTCTCCTTGTGCGGCCGGGCCGCGATGCTGCGGCCGCCCTGTACTTGTCCGGGGATCGGGAGCGGTTCCGTGTTCTTCTTCGGGGCGTTCCTCGCGGCGTCCTTCTTCGCCGCGCGCAGTTCGTCGTCCGCGAGCTTGCGCAGCCGGGTGCGGGCCCGCGAGAGGCGCGAGCGCACGGTCCCGACGGGTATGCCGAGGGTGGCGGCCGCCTCCGCGTAGCCGAGCCCGGACCAGACACAGAGCGCGAAGACCTCGCGCTCCGAACGCCGCAGCCGCCCCAGGGCCTTCCGGGCGGCCGCGAGCTGTTCGGAGTCGGCCATCCGGCCGACGAGTTCGTCGGCGAAGTCGGGCACCGGATCGGCCACGGGCATCCGGGCCATCGCCGTGTTGTGGCGGCGAGCGGCACGTGTCGTGTTGCGCAGCACGTTGACGGCGATGCCCATGAGCCAGGGCCGAGGACTGTCGCCCTCGTCGCGCAGTTTCCCGCGCAGGCGCCAGGCCTCCAGGAAGGTCAGCGACACCACGTCCTCGGCGAGCGCCCAGTTCCCGGTCACACGCACGGCATGGCGGTACACCAGGGACGAGTGCTCCCGGAAGAGCTCGCGAAATGCTTCGGGGTCCCCGGCTCGGAGCCGGGAGTGCGGATGGTTCACGTCATGCCTTGTCCGAGCGGCCCGGCCGGTTCCTGTGACGCGCGTCACCGGTGGCGCCCTCCGGGGGGATGGCCTCCACGCCGCCGATCATGCAGCACGGCCCACCCCCCACCACCCCCGGGCCCGCCGGCCGGAGCTACGGCGTGGCGGCGGCCGGTCCGGTGGGGGGCTTCAGGCAGGGGGTGGTGATGTCCAGGACCATGCGATTGTCGCCGGCGGTGCTGGAGACGTCGACGACGTACTGGCTCGCGGGATGGCGTGCGACGACGGTGGAACTCGGCTCGGTGGCGGGCGTCTCCTGGTAGGCGGAGATCTTGAGTCCTTCGGTGCTCAGGATGTCCCTGACCTTGCGGACCACGTCGTTGTGCTGGGCGTTCGGGACGTAGCTGTGGACCGCGTAGAACAGGGTGTAGCGGTCGTCGGGCGCGGATTCCCCGTTCTTGCCGACACAGGGAGAGAAGAGCGGGTCGACCGGCTCGGCGTTGATCGTGATGCCGGCGGTCTGCGCCAGGTGCTCGGTGATCTGCCGAGCCCAGCCGAGCGCGTCGTCACGGGACTTGACCGGCAGCGGGGCGTCCTTGCCGGAGTCGGTGTCCGCCATGCAGGCTCCAAGACTCGAGACCGTCAGGGTCGCCGCCACGAGGTACTTGAGCGGCGTGGCGACGGACGGGCGTGCGGGTGTGCGGGCGATGGGTCTCTCCATTCGTTCCTGGCGGAGCGGCTTCGCCCCGCCGGGAGTCGGCGGGGCGAAGGGGTGGGGCTCGAGTTGTTGTCGGAGGTCCACTCTGGAGGTTGACGGGCCCGCTTGTCGCCCGTGCGGTCGGATCAGGTCGCGGTGAGGTGTGGCTGCGCGTCGGAGGCGGTGGGGGTGCTGTGCTGCTCGTCGTCGGGGCGGGCCTTCTCGGGCAGGAGGAAGGTGATCGCGAGGAAGACCGCCAGCAGGCAGGCCTGGACGATCAGGGCGCCGTGGAAACCGCCGGTGAAGTCGCCGGTCTCGGCGCGGGCGAAGAAGACCGAGCCGAAGACCGCGACGCCGATGGAGCCGCCGACGGCCTGGACCGCGGACAGGACGCCGGAGGCGGAGCCGATCTCGTCGTCGTCGACCGCGGCCAGGACGAAGCCGAACAGGGCGGCGATCACCATGCCGGCGCCGATGCCCGCCAGCGCCACGCCGGGGACGATGTCCCCGATCGAGAACGTGGCGGCGTCGAGGCCGTCGAGCTCGAACCACAGCACGGCCGCGCCGGCCAGCTGGACCAGCGGTCCGATCTGCAGGACCTTGCGGCCGATCCGGTCCGCGAGGAACGCGCCGCTGACCGCGCCGCCGATCGCGGTGCCCACGGCGAGGGGGAGGTTGCCGAGGCCCGCCTCGCCGGCGGTGAAGTGGCGGCCGATCTGGAGGAACAGGGTCAGTACGAGCTGGGTGCCGACGAGCCCGCCGAAGAACAGGGCGATGCCGCCGAGTCCGACGGTGAAGGCCGGCTTGCGCAGCAGGCCCGGGGTCACCAGCGGCTCGCGGCCCGCGGCGGCCGTGCGGCGCTGCTGGAGGGCGAAGAGGGCGAAGCCGACCGCGGAGGCGGCCATGGACAGCCAGGTCCACAGCGGCCAGCCGTTCTCCTGGCCCTGGTTCAGCGGCAGCACCAGCAGGGCGCAGGAGGCCGCGACCAGGGCGGCGCCGGTCAGGTCGACCCGAACTGTGCGGTCGCCCGCCTTCCGGGGCACGAACCTCGCGGCGACGATCAGCGCCGCGAGGCCGATGGGCAGGTTGATCAGGAACACCGACCGCCAGCCGAGGCCGAAGAAGTCGCCCTCGATGAGGAAGCCGCCCAGGACCGGGCCGACGATGCCGCCCAGGCCGAGTACGGGTCCGAAGATCGCGAACACCTTGGTGAGTTCGGGGCCGGAGAAGTTCTCCCGCAGCAGGCCCAGGCCCTGGGGCAGCAGTACCGCTCCGGCGGTGCCCTGCAGCAGGCGGAAGGCGATCAGCGACTCGATGTTCGGCGCTGCCGCGCACAGCAGTGAGCTGGTGGTGAAGGCCGCGAGTCCGGTCAGGAACATCCGGCGTCGGCCGTAGCGGTCGCCGAGCCGGCCGCCGAGCACCAGGCCGGCGCCGAGGGTGAGGGCGTAGCCGCCGATCACCCATTGCAGTCCGAGGGACCCGGCGCCGAGGGACCTCTCCAGGTCCGGCCCGGCGACGTTGACGATCGAGGCGTCCAGGAGATCCATGATCTCCGCGACGATCATCACCGCCAGGATCAGCCATCGCCAGCGGTAGGGCCCGGTCGTCTCGTCGGGGGTGGGGGACGGGTCACGCACGCCAGATACCTCCATGGTGAAGTAATTCCACCATGAAGGTAAAGTGGTGGAGGTAGGTTGTCAAAGCGGGCCGCCCACCTGGGCACCCGGCAGGAGAGCAGACGCCCCGCAGGAGAGCAGAGGTGGCAGGCCCGGTGGAGGAAGCGATCGGCGAGGGTGTCGCGGCGCGGCGCGAGCGGTTGATGGAAGGGCTGCGGATCTACGGCGGCCACTACGCCGAGCTCAGCCGGCGCTTCGCGGCCTGGCTGGGCCTGCACTCCACCGACGCGACCGCGGTACTGGAGATCGCCGCCGCCGAGGAGCGCGGGACCCCGCTGTCACCGGCCCGGCTGAGCGAGCGCATCTCCCTCTCCACGGGCGCCACCACCGCGCTGCTGAACCGCCTCGAAGCGGCCGGGCACATCACCCGCACCCGCGAGCACTCCGACCGGCGCGTCGTCACCCTGCGCGGCGGCCCGCACATCCAGGAGCGGGCGGACGAGTTCTTCGGCCCGCTCGCCGGCCGCCTCGACGCCGCGATGACCCCCTACCCACCACAACTCCTGGAGCAGTTCGAGCAGTTCATGACCGAACTGAACGCCACCATGGACGCCCACCTGGCCGCGGGCGACGCACCCGCCGCGCAGCGGTCGCGGGGCAAGCTCTAGGGCGCGGGGCGTGCACGCGGGGCCAGGGGGTGTGTGGCGGCGCGTCGTGGCGGCGTACGGCCGGACGGGCGTGCCGAGGTCACCCCGGGGGCGTAAGTTCTCACCCGTTCGGCCCGTCCGGGTTGCGGGCGACGGCCGGTTTTCCACGTTCGTGTGCAAACGTGTGTCGCGTCCGGCCGTCCTCGGAGGCGGTCGGCCATGGCTATTGACCATCCATCAAGGAGAACCTGAGATGTCGGTTCGTGGAAAGCTCCGCCAGTTCGCCGTGATCGCCACCGTCGCCGCCGCGGCGGCCGTGATCGCGCCGACCGCCGCGGTGGCTCACGGTGGGGGCTCGCAGCCGTCCGCCTCGTCGGGCCTGCAGGCCGGCAACGGTGCGGTCGGCCTCGTCGGCCCGCGCGGCAGCTGGGTGCAGTACTTCGACCGTTCCAACGGCTGATCCCACGCTCCTCGAACGCCCCGGGGCCACGGCCCCGGGGCGTTCGCGCGGGTCCGGCGGGGCGGTCCGCCGGACGAACCGCGCTGCGCCCACCGGAGGACGCTGCGGAGTGTTGCGCCGGATCGTGCCCGGAGCGTCCGCCCATAGTGCGGTCATGACCTTCTCCCGCACCAGGGTGCTCGCCGCCGCCGTCCTCACGGTCGCGACCCTGACCTCCGTCGCCCTCCCGGCCGGACCGCCGGCCGCCGCCCGCGCCCTCGCCAAGACCCCCTCGCCCGCGCACTCCTGCGTCCGCTCGGACCCCGACGCCGACCCCCGGGCCCGCGAGGTGCTCGACATCGCCCGGCAGGTCCAGCAGGAGCTCGACCTGAAATCAGTGATCCTGCGGGTCACCGTCGACGGCCACGAGCTCGTCACCGGCGCCCTCGGCGAGTCGATGACGGGCGTTCCGGCCGAACCCGCGATGCACTTCCGGGCCGGCTCGGTCGCCTTCCCCTTCCTCGGCATCGTCCTGCTGCAGCTCGCCGAGGAGGGCCGGATCGGCCTGGACGACCCGGTCGCGCCCTGGCTGCCGGACCTGCCGCAGGCGGACCGGATCACCCTGCGGATGCTCGGCGACACCACCTCGGGGCTCGCCGACTACGTCACCGACCAGGGCTTCCTGGACGCGCTCGCCGCCGACCCGTTCCGGCACTGGACCCCGGAGGAACTGGTCGCGATCTCCACCGCGCAGAACTTCTGGTACGAGCCCGGGACCAACTGGAGCTACTCGCACGCGAACTTCGTCCTGCTCGGCGAGGCACTCGAGAAGATCACCGGCACCCGGCTGGACCACCTGCTGGAGCAGCGGATCTTCGGGCCGCTCGGCCTGCGCCAGACCGTCAACAGCTTCACCCCCGACATCCCCACCCCCGTGCAGCACGCCTTCACCGCCTCGCGCGGCACGTACGAGGAGTCGACGTTCTGGAACCCGTCCTGGACCACCGCGCCGGGCGCGGTGCTGATCAGCGACATCTGTGACCTGACCCGCTCGGTGGAGGCCGTCGGCACCGGCGCGCTGCTCTCCGAGCAGTCCTTCCGGACCCAGCTGAACCCCGGCACCGTCGGCCTGCCCGGTCCGGTGCACGGCTGCCCGAAGGACGTCTGCCTGCCGCAGACCGAGGCCCAGCACTTCGGCCTGGGCGTCATCGTCGACCGGGGCTGGATCCTGTCCAACCCCTCCTTCTTCGGCTACGCGGCGATCGAGGCGTACCAGCCGGACGAGCACCTGGCGATCGCCGTCAGCACGACGCGGAACTGCGGGGCCCCGGACCGCAACACCGCGCAGGAGGTGGCCGGCCGGATCGCCGCCCTGCTCGCCCCGGACCACCCGCTCAACGTGGGCTGACCCGTCGGCGGCCGTCCGTGAGCTCCGCCGGGCGGTCGGTCCGGCGGAGCTCCGGGCGCGTTGCCGCCGGCTACCGGGACTCGGGCGCGGGCTCGGGGTCGGTGGCCAGGCGGGCGTGCAGGTGCTCGTCGTGGTACGTCCCGTCGCCGAAGCGGAACGAGGCCCGCAGGGTGCCCTCGGGGAGGTAGCCGCACTTCAGGGCCAGTCGGCAGGAGGCGTCGTTGCCGACCGCGTGGGCGACCTCGATCCGGCGGGCGTCGGCCGTCCGGAAGCCCCAGGCGGTGACGGCCCGGGTGGCCCGGCCGATCACTCCCCGGCCGCGTCCGGCCGGCGGGGCCCAGTAGCCGATCATCGCCAGACCGTCCGCGCGGTCGGTCCAGCGCAGGTTGACGCAGCCCAGCAGGGCGCCGTCGGCGGCGTCCAGCACCGCGAACGGCGCGGCCGTGCCCTTGTCCCAGCTGTCCTCGCGGGCCGCCAGCCAGGCCAGGGCGGCGGCGGGGTCGCGGGTCGCGAGCGGGTTCCAGAGGGCTATCAGCGGATCGGCCGCGGCGGCGACCAGGCCGTCCAGTACCGGGCCCGGCTCGGCGTCGGCCCGCCCCCACGGCCGGAGCACCACGTCGCCCAGGTCGAGGGTGGTGCGGCGGAAGGTGCGCGGCTCGGCGCCGTCCGGACCGGCGGGGACGGGTGCGGGGACGGGTGCGGGGGTGGCTACGGGGGCGGGAGTACTCATGGGCGTCTTCCTACCGGGTCGTCAGGCGCGCCGCCAGCGGTTTTCCATCGGCGGCGGCCCGCTCCGACGGGTCAGTGGAAGTCGAAGGCGGGCGCGGTGCCGGCGGAGCGGGCGGCGAGGTGGACCGGCCAGGCGAGCGCGAGGTCCTGCCAGGGGAGGCCGATCGGCGCGAACACGGTGGGCCGGTCGTCCGGCCGGGCCGGGACGGCGCCGCGCAGGACGTCGGCGAACTCGACGGCGAGGTCCGGGTCCGGGCCGGTGCCGTGCAGGACCCCGGAGGCGGTGGCGAGGGCACGGTCGTCCACCACGAGCCGGCTCGCGCGCAGCAGGGCGGGGGAGAGCTCGGTCTTGCCGCGCTCGTCGAAGCCGAGGGCGGTCAGGTGCAGACCCGGCCTCAGTACGTCGGCGTCCAGCAGGGGTTCGCGCGACCAGGTGGCGGTGATGACGATGTCCGCCGCCTCGACGGCCGCCCGCGCGCTGGGCACGGCGCGGCCGATCGCCGCGGCCCGGTCCGGGTCGAGGTCGTGGGCGACCACCTCGTCGACCGGCCGCAGGGCGCGCAGCGCCCGGAGCGTGGTCCGGCTCTGCGCACCCGCGCCGATCACGGCGACCGTTCGCGCGTGCTCCGGTGCGAGCACGTGGGTGGCGAGCGCGGCGGCCAGGCCGGTGCGCCAGGCGGTGACGGAGGCGGAGTCCAGCAGTGCCAGCAGTTCGCCGTCGGCCAGTGAGTGCAGGCAGACGACCCCGCGGAGCGCGGGTGTCGCGCCGGGGAACTTGGCGTTGACTTTGACGGTGTAGGCGGGCACGTCGGGGAGCAGTCCGGGGAGCAGGCACATCGCCGTGCCGGGGCCGGGGAGCGCGCTGCCCACGCGGTGGGCGGGCGGCAGCCGGTCGGCGGTGCGGAAGCCCGCCTCCAGGGCGGCCAGCGCGGTGGGGAGGTCGAGGGCGGCCTCGACGTCGGCACGGGAGAGCAGCTGGGTCATGGGGAGAGTCTGCCCCGGCCGTCGGGCGGGGGAGGCGGGGGGCCTGCGTCGGGCGGGGGCCGTCAGGCCGGGAACAGGGTGCCGGGGCGCGGCCCGCCCCGTCGGCTCAGCCGACGCAGGAAGCCGAGCACCCCGGGGGTGCCGGCGGCCCAGGAGGCGGACTCCGTCGAGGGGTCGCCACCGGGCAGCAGCGGGCGGTCGTACGGGCCGCCGGCGCGGGCCAGGATCAGGCCCGCGACCTTCTCGGCGGAGCGCCAGTGGCGTTCGTCGCCGGTGGCCACGGCCAGGTCCACCAGCAGTTCGCCGAGGCCGGCGAGGCCGCAGCACTGGCCGACGGGGCCCGTGCGGGGGGCCGGGACGAGGGCGGCGGCCGCGGCCTCGGCGGCGCGGGTGACGAGGGCCGGCTCGCGGTACAGCCGTCCGGCCTGGAGCAGGACCGACCCGAGTCCGGCCAGACCGCGGCACCAGGAGCCGTAACGACGGGTCGCGCCGGGGGCGCGGGCCTCGGTCACGAGGCGGGGGACGTCCTCGGCCAGGCCGTCGACCAGGCGCCGGGCGGCCTCCGCCGTTCCGGCGTCGGTGGCGGGCAGGGCGAGGAGGAAGTGCGCGAGTCCCGCCCGGCCGTGGGCGAAGCCCTCGACGAGGGCGGCGGTGCCGGGGTTCGGGGCCTCCCGGGGGTCGGTGGGGCGGCCGTCGGTGAGCCGCCGGGCGCAGGCGGCCGCGACGGCCGTGTGCCGTGCGGCCTCCTCGGGCCGGCCGTCGGCGCGGGCCAGCCGGGCCAGCAGCAGCCGGGCGGTGCCGAGACCGGCGGCGCCGGACACCTGGTCGGCGGGGAGGTCGGCCGGGAGGTCGGTGGGGAGCTCGCCGAACCGGTCGGCGGCGATCGCTGCGGCCTCGGTGCCCACGGGTTCGGTGCCGAGCAGGTGGGCCGCCTGGGCGAGGAACAGGTCGACCCCGGCGCGGCCGTCGTACAGGCCCGGGCCGAGCCGGCCGAGGGCGGGGTGGGCGGCGGTCCACCGGGCGAGTCCGGCGGCCGCGTCGCGGACCTCCGGCCGGTCCGGGTGCTGGAGCAGTTCGAGGCCGAGGCCGGCGGCGCCGTCGTAGCGGGAGAGCAGGGCGCGCGGGCGGGACGGGAGGCCCGCGCCGGGGGAGGCGTCGGGCCGCCCGTCGGCGAGGTCGTGGGCGAGGTCGCGGGCCATCCGGACGCAGCGGTCGAGGGTGTGCCGGACGGCCCGGTCGAGCAGGTCCGCCGTCACCACCGGTGGCCGGTGGGCGGTCCGGGGCGGGGGCGCCGGTGTCGCGGGCCGGATCCCGGGCGCGGCCGGTCGGGCGCCGGGCTCGGCCGGGACCTGCCGCAGGCCGGCGGCGGCCGCCGACCGCACCTCGGCGTCCGGGCTCAGCAGCCCGGCGACCAGGTCGACCACCGCGTCCGCGGGCCGGGCGAGCGGGGCGGGCGGAGCGGGCAGCGCGGCGGCGAGACAGGCGAGGGTGCGCTCGCGGTTGACGGCCGGGTCCGGGTCGATCACCACGGGGTCGAGGCCGGTGGCGGCCCAGTGCAGGGTGGCGCCCAACGCGTAGTAGTCGTCGGCGGGGTGGGATCCCGCGGTGTCCGGCCCGGCGGTGTCCGGCCCGGCGGTGGCGGGCAGGGCGTAGCCGAGGGTGGTGCCCTCCGGTCGCTCGCCGTTCAGCGAGCTGACACCGAAGTCGACGAGCGAGCAGCCGCCCGCGCCGTCCAGCACCACGTTGGCGGGTTTGAGGTCGTGGACGACCACGCCGCGCGCGTGCACGGCGTCCAGGACCGCGAGCAGTCCCCGGGCCAGGGCCCACCAGTCGCGGCCCGGCCCCGGCCCTGTGCCGGTCCCGGGCGCGGTGGTGGCCGCCCGGTCGCCGAGGACGTCGTAGGGACCGGCTTCGAGCACGGCCCGGCGGAGGTCGCGCGGCCCGCGGGCGGTGCTGACCAGGTACTCGTCCTCGCCGTGCCGGAAGTAGTCGACGAGGTCCGGTACTCCGGGCACGCCGGCCAGCGCGGCCAGCACCCGCCGTTCGTGCCGGAGCCGGCCGCGGGCGTCGGTGCCGGACCGGTCCTCGGCGACGAAGGCGCGGGCCTGCTTGACCACCACCTCCCGGCCGCCGGCGACCTCCACCGCGCGGTAGACGTGTCCGTTCGGCGAGCGGGTGATCCCGGCGGTGAGCCGGTAGCGACCGTCGCCGACCCGGGTGGTCGGCGAGGGGCTCTGGGCCGGGCCGCCGGTCGGGTCGCCGGTCGGGCCGGCGGTCGGGTCGGCGGTCGGGTCGGCCGCGGTGAACGGGTCGGCCGCCCAGGGCGGTTGGCGGTAGGCGGGCTCCGCCAGCCCCGGGAAGGTCCGGCCGTCCGGGCCGGTCATGACGAGGTCGGGGTCGTCGCCGGAGACCCGGAACGGGCCGTAGCGGTAGTAGACCGGGGTGTCCGGCCGCAGCCGCCGGTCGCTGACCACGCGCGGACCGGTGCGGCCCGCCAGTACCTCGGCCAGTTCCGCGGCGAGCGGCCCGGCCTCCTCGGGCGCGGGGTAGACCGTGACGGCCTTGCCGACGCCGGCGGCGCCGCGCAGCCCGGAGTTGAGCTGGTGCAGGACGGCGGTGGAGGCGGCGAACTTGGCGTCGCAGGTGCGGCCGAGCAGGACGGGGAGGACGAGGTCGACCAGGTCGGGCAACTGGTCGGGCCGGGCGGAGAGGTGGAGCTTCCAGCCGTGGCCGAGCTCGGGCATCCGCGGGTCCTGGAGGTACAGCCAGCCGTCGCCGGTGTGCAGCCGCCGTCGGGCGCCGGGCGGTGCCGCGAGGTGGGCGGCGAGTCGGGACCGTACGTCCCCCGCCGGCCCGTCGTCGGGCTCCCCGCCCGCGGTCGCTGGCGCCATGGTCCGCCGCTCCTCTCCCGGAGTCCGGGTGTCCCGCGCCCTGGTGTGCGCGGGCGGGTGCGACCGCCGGGCAGGGCCCCGGCGGTCGTCCTGCTACTCCGACCGCCCGGTGGGGGTCAGGAGTCGAAACCACACTCGAAACGGGTGGGGACATAGGTGACCCACGGGTCGGCGAGGCAGGCCACCGGGGTGAGGTCGGCGGCGAACTCGTCCTCGAAGGCGATGGTGTCCTCGTCGATGTCCAGCGGGCCGGCGTCGCGGATCTCCAGTACCTGAGCGCTCATGAGTGTTTCCTCCCATGCGGGTTGGCGGATTCCTGTTCGACGGCACGGTCATGCTAGCGATTTGCCCGTGTTCACCATAGGGGCGCGGCATCATCACATGCGCGACACCTGGACGTGATGTCCCGGGGCGGAAGGTTCGGCCCGGTGTGGTGTGTGACATTTCATCAAAGGGGTGATTCGCACGAGGTCCGGTGCTACGGTCGGATCATGTCCAAGGCCGAAATCGACCAGCTGACCGCCGAGTTCTTCGGGGCGTTCGACAACCGGGACGGCCGAGGTGCCGATGTGGCCCGGCTGCGCCGCCTGATGCTCCCGCAGGGGGTGATCGTCAGCACCGCTCCGACCTTCACCGTCTACTCCGTGGAGGAGTTCGTCGAGCCGCGCGAACGGCTTCTGGCACCGGAGGGGCGACTGGTCGGCTTCTCGGAGTGGGAGACCTCCGAGCGGACCGAGATCGAGGGCGACGTCGCGTCCCGCTTCGGCGAGTACCGCAAGTACGGCCTCTTCGACGGCAAGCCCTACGAGGGCGGCGGGACGAAGACGATCCAGTTCGTGCGGACCCCGGAGGGCTGGCGGATCACGGCCTTCTCCTGGCACGACCGGACCTGACCCGACCGGACCCTGAGCTCACCTCACCTCACCTCGCCGTCCGGGGCCGGAAGGTCCTCGGCGGCCCAGGGTCGGCGCTCGGCCGACGGCATGGCAGCATCCCGGGTGTGGTGATCTACGACGAACGACTCTCCGTCCCGCTGCGCTGGTGGCTGGCCGCGCTGGTGGCCGCCGGCGCGCTCGCGGCGGCGCTGCTCCCGCTCTCCCCGGTGGTCGCCGTCGCCGCCGGGACGGTCCTGCTGATGGCGCTCGCGCCGGCGTTCGGCCGGTACGGCGGCGCGCGGATCCGGGTGTGCGACGGTGTGCTGGTGGCCGGTCCGATCGTGCTGCGGGGCGAGCACGCGGGTGCGGTCGAGGTCCTCGACCAGGCTGCCGCGTTCGCCTGGCGCACCCGGCTGGCGAGCCCCCGGGCCCGGCTTCTCATCCGTACCTACCTGCCCTGCGCGGTCCGGGTGGAGGTGGCCGAGCCCTCGCTGCTCTGCCCCTACGTCTACCTCTCCACCCGGCGCCCGGCCGCCCTGGCCGCCGCGCTCGTCGAGGCGCGCGACCACTGCACCGCCCCGGCCTCCCGGGGGCGCTGACGGACGCTCCGGTCCGCTCCGGTCCCACCCCGGTCCTGCTCCGGTCCGGTGCTCGCGCCGGGGGCAGCGCCCGGGGTGCCGGACGCGCTGGGGGCGCGCTCTTTGGCGCCCTGAGGGGTGTGTGCTGCGGGAGCGCACCGGGGGAATGGCCCTGTCCGTCAGTGACGGATGGGACTGGTGGTGCTGGTGCGAGTTCAGGTGCTGGTGGGGTTCGGCGCGTTCGGGGTGTTCTGGGGTGCCTGGGGCGCGCTGATCCCGGAGGTCCAGCGACAGGCCGGGGTGGGCAACGCCGAGCTGGGCCTCGCCGTGCTGATGATCGGGCTCGGCGCCCTCGGCTCGATGCGACCGGCGGGCGCGGCCGTGGACCGCTTCGGCCGCTCGGCCGTCGCGGCGATCCTCCTGCTGATGGCGGCCGCCGCCGTACTGCCCGGACTCGCGCACGGGGCGAGGGCGCTGATGGCGGCGCTCGCCGTGCTGGGCGCGGCGTCCGGGGCCGTCGACGTCGGGGTGAACACGCTGGCGAGCGAGGAGGAGAGCCGCTCGGGCCGGTTGATGAACGCCGCCCACGCCTGCTTCTCCGCCTGCGTGGTGCTCGGCGCCCTCGGCACCGGTCTCGCCCTGGAACGCGGCCTCCGGGCGGACCGGGTGCTGCTGGTGACCACCGTGCTGCTGGCCGGCGCGGCCCTCGTGATCGGGTTCCCCGGCCCGGCGGAGCCGCCGTCGGCCGTGTCCCGCCGGGCCCGTCGGCGGCCCGCCGTCACGGACCGGCCGCTGCTGGCGCTCGGGGTGCTGTGCGGCTTCGCGTACCTGATCGAGAACGCCTGGCAGAGCTGGAGCGCGGTGATGCTGCGCTCGGTCTTCCACACCGGCTCCGGCGCGGCCGCCGCCGGTCCGGTGGTGTTCGCGGCCGCCGCCGCGGTCGGACGCCTGGCCGGGCACGGTCTCACCGCCCGGCTGCCGCAGCGGCAGCTGCTCGCCCTGGGCGCGGCGGTGGCGGCCGTCGGCACCCTGGGCGCCGCGCTGGCGCCGGGCGTGCGGTCGATGCTGGCGGCGCTCGTCGTGGCCGGTCTGGGCACCTCGGTCTGCACGCCCACGATCCTCTCGCTGGCCGGGGAGCGGGCCCGCCCCGAGGCCCGCTCGTCCGCGGTGGCGGTGGTCGCCTCGATCGGCTACGCCGGCTGCCTGTTCGGGCCCGCTGCGGTCGGCCTCACCGCCTCCTCGGTCGGCCTCCGGGCCGCCCTGTGCGGCGTCGCGGGGACGGCGGTGGTGCTGGCTCTGGGCTCCCTGCTGTCCTGGCCCGAGCCCCGGCAGGCCCAGCAGGCCCAGCAGGCCCAGCAGGCTCGGCCGTCCCGGCCGCTCGACGCGGAGGGCTGAGCCGGCGCGGGCGGGGCGGAGGGTCGATCCGGCGCGCGCGACGCGGAAGGTCGAGCCGGCGCGGGCGGGGCGGGAGGGTGCGCCGGTCGTCGATCCCGTCCGTCCGGTCGGTTGGATCTGGGGTGCCCGTATCTGTGGTGTGATGGACGGATGATCGACGAAGGTTTCGCCGCGGAGTGCCTGGGCCCGGTGGGGGAGGCGGTCCGGCGGGCGGCGGCTGCCGAGATCATGCCGCGCTTCCGCTCGCTCACCGCCGACCAGGTGGCCGAGAAGAAGGGCCCGCACGACCTGGTGACGGTCGCCGACCGGGGTGCGGAGGCGCACCTGACGGCCGCGCTGACGGAACTGCTCCCCGGTTCGGTCGTGGTGGGGGAGGAGGCGGTCGACGCGGACCCGGGCCTCTACGCGGAGCTGGGCGGTGACCGGCCGGTCTGGATCGTGGACCCGATCGACGGGACCCGTACCTTCGTCCGCGGCGACGAGGGCTTCTGCACCCTGGTCGCGCTCGCGCACCGGGGCGAACTGCTCGCCTCCTGGACGTACTCGCCGGTCCGCGACGAGATGGCGACGGCCCTGCGCGGCGGCGGCGCCCACCTGGACGGCGTCCCGCTGCGGGCCGGTGCGCCCGAGTCCGGGGCCGAGCTGGAGATCGCCGCCTCCCACCCCCGCTTCACCACGCCCGACCGCAAGCGCGCGCTGCTGGGCCTGCGCGCCGAGGGCGTGCGGACCCGGCCGTGCGCCGGATCGGCGGGGCTGGAGTACCTGGCGATCGCCCGGGGCGCCGTCGACGCCACGGTGTTCGCCTGGGAGAACGCCTGGGACCACGCGGCCGGACTGCTGCTGGTCGCCGAGGCGGGCGGCGCCCATGCGACCCTCACCGGCGCGCCGTTCCGCCTCGCCGGCGGCAACGCCCTCCCCTTCACCACGGCCCGCGACGCCAGGACCCTGGCCCGGATCCGGAGTCTCCTGCTGGGCGAGACCCCGGCCGGCTAACCCGGTCCGGGCCCGCGTCGGCCTCGACCGCAACGGCCGGGCCCGCAACAGCCGGGCCCACGTCGGCCGGGCCCGGGGGTCAGTCGGCGACGTGCTCCCGGACGGCGTCCGGGAGGCGGCGGCCGGTGACCGTGCGCCAGGCGCGTTCGACGGCGCGGGGGCCGAGGTCGACGGCCAGGCGGTGCAGGCCGACCACGCTCGGCCAGGTCGCCGGGTGCGGGAACTCCTCGAAGCAGGTGATGCTGCGGACCAGCCACTCCATCGCCTCCCGGGGCCGCCCCTGCTCCGCCGCGAACAGCCCGAACTGCCCGAAGGTGCGGGCCAGTCCGGGGGTGTCGCCGATCCGGTGCGAGACCTCCAGCGCCTTGCGGTACCGGGCCTCGGCGTCGGCCGCCCGGCCGCCCGCCTGGGCGGTCAGCCCGAGCTGGTGGTGCCCGGCCGAGACTCCGACCCGGTCGCCCAGTTCCTCCCGGAGCGCCAGCGCCCGGGTGTGGCGGCGCTCCGCCTCGGCGAGGTCCCCGCGTTGGGTCGCCACCAGACCGAGCTGGTGCTCGGCGGCCGCGGTGCCCGCCAGGTCGCCGAGGTCCTGCCGGATCTCCAGCGCCTTGCGGTGCCGGGCCTCCGCCTCCGCGAACCGCTCCCGCGCGGCGGCGAGCACACCGAGCCGGTGGTGGGCGTCGGCGGCGCCGGCCCGGCTGCCGGACTCCTCGGCGAGGTCCAAGGCCCGCTCGCACCAGTCCTCCGCCTCGTCGAGCCGGCCCAGCTCGGCGGCGACGGCGGCGAGCCGGTGGTGGAGCTCCGCCGCGACGGACAGGTCGGCCACGGCGCCGACGGCCGTCGCGCGGACGGCCGCGAGCGCCTGCCCGAAGTACCCGTGGGCGTCCTCGAAGCGGCCCTGCTCCTCGGCCAGCACGCCGAGCCGGTGGTGGCAGGCGGCGACCCGGACGGTCTCGCCCAGGCGCTCGAACAGGTCCAGGGCCTGCCGGATCAGCCGCTCGGCGTCGTCCGGCCGGCCGAGCCGCTGGGCGATCACCCCCAGCTGGTGGTGGCCGATCGCGAGGCCCTCCACGTCCCCGAGCCGCTCCAGCAGGTCCTGCGACCGCAGGTACCACTCCTCGGCCTCGCCGAAGTCGCCCTGGTCGACGGCGATCCCGCCGAGCCGCTGGTGGCAGTCGGCCAGCTCGTCGAGCTGCTCGGCACCGGGCGGGTGCAGCTCGGCGGCGCGGTGGATCTCGCGGAGGGCGCGCTCGGCCCCCTCCACCAGGCCCAGCCGCGGCAGCCGCCGGGCGTCCGCTCCGACCACGTACAGCCACAGGGACCCGGCCGGGCTGTCGAGGACGGGCGGGGTGCCGTCGGCCTCCTCCACGGCGAGCCGCACCCGGTCGATCCAGTGGCGGGCCTCCAGGTCCGTGCCCCGGGCGTTCCAGTGGTCGTGCAGCGGTCGGACGAGCGCCAGCGCCTGCAGCCACAGGCCCCGGTCGAGGGCCCGGGCCAGCATCGCGCCGATCGACGGCCGCTGCAGGTCGAGCGCGGTCAGGGCGAACTCGGTGCTGCCGTTGTGCAGCTCGCGGCTGAGCAGCAGACAGAAGTTGACCTGGGCGCCGAGCAGGGCCTGCAGCCCGGCCTCGTGCTGCTCGGCGAAGCCGGGCCCGGCCGCGCGCCACCCGGCGGCGAGCCGGGTGGCGACCGTCGGGTGGACCCGGTAGGCGGTGCGGCCGCAGGGCGCCAGCAGACCGAGCTCGGCCGCCCGCAGCAGCAGCCGCTGCCAGTCCTCGGTGCCGAGGCCCCGGAAGCGTTCGGGCGCGAGCGGATGGCGGGAGAGCAGGGCGAGCACGGTGGCGTCGGCGACCCCGTGCACGAGCGAGACGGCCGTCAGCGCCCGGCGGTCGGCCGCGCCGAGGCGGGCCAGCGCGTAGTCGGTGCTCACCGCGAGCGCCGCCGGAACGGTCTCGGGGGCGGGGAGTCGGTCCGCGTCGGCGGCTCCGTCCGGCAGCGCGGCCGCACCGCGCACCAGGGTGTCCAGCGTCTGCCACGGCTCGTGCGCGTCGAGCGAGGGCAGCGCGAGCCGCATGGCCAGGGGGTGCCCGCCCAGCCACTCCAGCAGTTCGCCGAACACCCGCAGACCGCGCCGGCGGACGGTGTCGGGGGAGCCGGTGGCGTCGGGGGCCTCGGTGGCGGGGGCGAGCAACTGCTCGGCGTACTCGACGGTCCCGCCCGGGTCGAGGCCCGGCACCTCGATCCGCAGTGCCGCCGGGCCGAGCCAGTCCTCGCGGGTGCGGCCGGTGAGCAGGACGGTGCTGCTCCCCTGCCGGGCGACCAGGTCGAGCAGGGTCCGGAGGCCGGCGCGTTCCTCGTCCGGCGCCTCCGGGGCCGAGGCCAGGGAGTCGACGCCGTCCCAGATCAGCAGCAGTCGGCGGGTGGCCAGCGCCTGTTCGACGGCGGCCCGGCGCTCGGCGGGCGGGAGCGGGTCGAACTCCTCGGGCGCGAACAGCCGGCGGCCGATCCGCTCGACCACCCCGGCCGCGACGGGCCCGGCGGTGCCCGCTTCGAAGGCGTGCAGGACCACGGCGTCCGGCCCGTCCACCGCGCCGGTCTCCCGGCACCAGCGGCCGAAGGCCTTGGCCAGTTCGGTCTTCCCGATGCCGGCGGCGCCGTGGAGGAGGACCACACGGTGCCGTTGGGTCGCGGTGTCGAGGCCGAGCAGCAGTCCGTCCCGTCCGACGAACCCGCCGACGGGTGCGAGCTCGTCACGGTGGTCCGGGGGCTCCGCTGCTGCCGTGGCTCCGGTCGCCCCGGTCGCCCCGGTCGCCCCGGTCGCCTCGTGCGCGGGCGCCACCTGCACGGCCCGGTCGGTGTCCGGTCCGGGCAGTGCCGCCCCGGGCCGGCTGTACAGGACCGGGACCGTCCAGTCGGCCAGCGGCAGTGGGCCCCTGGGGGAGGTGCGTCGGTCCTGGGTGGCGAGTCGGCGGCGCCCTGCGGCCACGGCCAGGGCCACCGGATCGCCGGTGCGGAGCCGTTCGTAGCAGGTGGCCAGGAACCCGGCGGCGGCCGGTGCGTGGAGGTGGTACGGCAGCGCGAGCACGGCGTGTGCGCCCTCCCGGAGCAGCCGGGACGCGGCCACGGCCTCCGGCAGTCCGGGCTCGGGGGCGGACCGGCCGGTGGTCAGGACCACCAGCGGGACCGGCGTCGTGGTCGGCACGTCGGCCGGACCGGGCCCGTCGAAGTGGAGGACGTGGAACGGCCGGCCCTCCTCCCGGGCCTCGTGCAGCACCTCGGCCAGCCGGTCCGGCGTCGGTGGGCGCAGGACGGTCGGTTCGACCGTGCCGTGTTCCGCGCGCAGTCGCCGCAGCAGCGTCGGGGCGAGGAACCGGTGGCCGGGGCCGGCCGGGTCGTCGGGGGCGGCGACGACCAGCAGTACCCGCAGCCGGGACACGCCGGTACCGAGTGTCGGGCTGCCGCCGTCCTCGGTGTCCGGTGTCCGGCGGCTCAGCACGACGTCGTCCAGCAGCAGCGGCACCGGTCGCTCCGGGTCCGTCATCAACTCCCAGGGGAGGGCGAGCAACTGGGCGGAGTCCGAGCGCAGTACGAGCTCCAGCCCGTCGCCGCCGCGGCCGCGGGCCCGGAGGTAGGCGTCCCGCCCCGGGCCGGTGCCGAACAGTGCGGAGAACACCCGTGCGCCCCAGTCCGGGAGCTGCCGGGCGATCTGCGGACCGCGCTCGCCGTAGGCGCCGAGCGGGGTCCGCAGGTAGTCCTCCAGGTACCAGCGCAGGCTCTCCATCGGCCCGTCGGCCAGGGGCCGCCGCAGCCATCCGGCGTCGACGGCGGCTGCCGGGGACACCTCCCCGGAGGGCTGTTCCGTCACCAGCATCCGGCCGTCGGCGTGGAGGTCCACCACCAGACGTTCGACCACAATCGCCCCCAGCGAGAGCGGAAACGGCCGGGCGGTCGTTCCGCTGCGGAGCACAGGGTAGCGGCGTCGTCGCCGTACTCGCGCGTCCGGGCGCAAAGTGCCGGTGACGATCGGTCGGAACACGGCGGTCCGGCCGGTCCGACCTGCGGACTCCGGTCGGCAGCGGTGGCAGCGGGGTGGCCGGCGGACCCGCCGGTCAGCGGGCCTTGGGCTTGCCGGTGTACGGGCGGACTTCCAGGCGCCACGGGTCGGACGGCTCGCTGGTCCTCAGCTTGAGTACTCCGGTTCTCGGGAACAGCAGTGTCCGCATCGCCTCGCCCGACTCCCAGGCGCCCAGGGGCGGGCTGCTGGGCACTCCGGGCGGGATCGGGCACCCGCATCTCCCGAAGGACTCGGGGATCCGTCCGCAGGCGCAGATGAACTCGGCGGACCAGGAAGACGATTTGACGTGGGTGACGCAACTGACCGGGAGGTTCTGGCGGACGGCCAGGACGGTGGAGCCGTAGCCCTCCACGGTGCCGGTCAACTCGTCGATCTCGTCGGAGCCGTACAGCCGGACGGACCACTCGCCGATGCCGCGGGAGTCGACCAGGAGGTGGGTGAAGTCGTGCGTCAGTACGGTGCGCACGCCCTTCCGTTTGCCGGAGGAGCTGAGGTAGATGAGGGAGGAGTGCGACTCGACGCGGTCGAGCGTCCTGGTCATGGGGCTGATGCTGAGGTAGCCCTTCGTCGAGGCCTCGATCTGCGCCACGGTGATGGCGCCCTCCGGCCACTCGATGGGGAACTCGTACTCGGCCTCTCGCTCCCCGCACCGTCCGGAGAAGTGGAACCGTTCACCGGCCTGCCGCCGTGGGACCGGACCCCGCTTGTCGTTGAGCCCGGAGGCGGGGCGCAGCCGGGGGAGGCCGTCCTCGGCGGGCGGGAGGACGGGCGCGGGTGCGGAGTCGGTGGTGGACCGGGGGCGCGGCGGTGTCGGGTCGGGGCGGGCCGCTTCGACGCGCGGGGCGGGTTTCGCGACGGCGGCGGGCTGCTTCTTCGCGGCGGCGGGTTTCGCGACGGCGACTCCGGTTGCCGCTGCGGGCACGGGGGCCGCCGCCGATGTCGCGGCGACGGTGGTGACGGGGTCGGCGTCGGATCCGGCGGCCTTGAGGGCGGCGGCCTCGGCCCTCGCCGCCGAACGGGCGGCCTGCCGGGCGGCCGACAGGGTCAGGCGCCACAGGACCGCCGCCGTCACCAGGCAGCCCAGCGCGAAGCCCACCAGTAGTCCCACAGCCACTCGTCGCCCCCCAGGCTCCGGAGTCCCGCCCTCGCGACCGAGGGTACGCGCGTGGGCGGGGCTCAACCACGGGTCGGGCGGGGGGAATCGGGGCGGCGGCCCGCCGTTCTGCCTCCGGCGGCGGGTCGGGCCGCCCCGGTGCCACGACCGGGCAGTCGCGATGCCCCATGAGGCAGACCGAACGTTCCGTTGGGGCCGTCCGGCCCCCGGCCGACCCTCGCCGGGAATGCGCTGTTCACCTGGCGGCCATCGGTCGGACGTGGCGCTGACCAGCACTGTCGCGCTCGCGTCAACAGTGCCGGGCCTCGCCGACGGGGCGTCAAACCGCCCGACCGGGCGTTCGCTCGAGTGATCTGCGTCACACTTGACCGTGATTTGCGGGCGGGTATTCACTCGTTGCAGCGGGGGGCAAACGGAACCCGAAATTCCTAGGAGTTCGCTCCGGGTGCCGCTCGCCGGAATGTTGTTCGTCATCGTTTTCTGAGACATGGAGGTGCTGTCATGAAGCTCGTTCACTTCGTGAAGAAGGTCATGCCGGAGAAGAGCCTGAAGGCCTACGCCTGGTACGGCTGGATCTAATTCCGGCGGTCCGTTGCCGGACGCGTGCCCGGTGGGTCCCGAGCGGACCCGCCGGGCACGGCCCGCTCGCCGTGAGCGGGGCGTTCGCCGAGGGCGGGCCCCTGTCACCACAGCCGTTCACCCTTGGAGCCACGGATGGTCATGTCCAGCACCGGGCGGAGCGCCCGCGTCACCGTCTTCGCACCGCGGATCGACGAACTCCTCAACAAGTACCGAGGTCAGGACCTCTTCCGCCTGGAGGCCGACACCGTCGGCGTGTCCGGCGTCGACCTCATGGACGGACTGCTGCGCAGCAGGCCGGCCAATGCCGAGGAGCGGCCGACCTTCAAGCCCGTACGGGGGCGGCTCGTCACCAAGCCCGATGCGGCGGCGCTCATGCAGGCGGTGTCGGCCGACGTCCGGACGGCACTGAAGAAGCCGCTGGGCGACCGGACCGATCTCAGCGGGAAATGGCCGCACACGCCGCACATCTATTTGCGGGACCTGGTTTTCGGGGAGGAGAGCTTCCGCTTCCGGATCCTGGTCGACCGCCGCCTGGAACTCACGCCCAAATTGACCTGGATGGCCGTCACAGCCGGTACCGCGATGCTCGGCAAGCCGGGCACCGAAATTCCGCTGTCGAATCTGGCCGCCCGGGTGCTGGACGCCGAGACCTACGACGACCGTCGCTACGCGATGTACCTCTACCGGCGGGTGGCCGGGCCGATCTGCTTCACCGTGGCCGCGCTCGTGACCAACGCGGTCTGGCTCGGCGCGCCGTTCGACGACGAGGTGCCGAACCGCGACATCCTGCTGGAGGCGCTGCGGCTGCTGCCTCCCTCCTGGAACATCCTGCGGGTCGCCTCCCCGGAGTTCGGCGCCGTGGACGCGCGGATCGGACCCAAGGACGACCTGCTGCTGCTCCCGCTGCTGAGCCACCGCGACCCCCGGCTCTGGGACGACCCGGAGACCTTCCGGCCGGAGCGCTGGAAGGGCGTCGACCCCGACAACCAGCCCGGCTACCTGCCGTTCGGTCACGCCAGTGAACGCTGCTGGGGGCGCCACATGGTGCTGCCGCTGGCCGAGCGGATCCTCGACCTCGTCCGCCGGGACGGGCTGGTGCCCAGCCCCGACCAGCGGGTCGGCAAGGTCGAGCTGGACGGTCTGCTGGAGGTCGCCGGGGTGCGCATGGTCCGCCGCTGACCCGACCGCCGGCGGGTCGGCGGCACCTACGGGTGTCCCACGCGTGGCCGCCGGGCCGGGTGTCGTGGGCGGGTGGCGGGACGACGGCGGCCGGGCGAGCGACGGGGGCACCGCAGCGTACGCCCGCCGCCGTCCGGCCGTGCTCGAACGCGAGTGCGGTGGGCCGGTCCGTCCGTCCACCGCTCGTCCATCGGTACGGTCGCGCCCCGAGGACGGCCGCGGTCGGGAGCTCAGCCGCGGCCCCGGCCCCTACGCTCCGTCGTCATGCGCCTGACATCGTGGAAGCGCGCCGTGCGCGCACTGCTGCCCCTTCTCCTCGCCGGCCCGCTGCTCGCGGCCGTACCGGCCCATGCCGCCCCCGTCCCCGCCGCCCCGGCCCACCGCGCCGCCGCCCGGACGGCCTCCCTGCCGATCCCGCTGACCTCGGTCAGCGACCGGGCCACGACGCCGCCCGGCGGCTCGTTCACCGTGACCGTGACCCTCACCAACCCCCACGACACCCCGATCCGCTTCGTCTACCAGACCGTCCAGCAGACCTACGACACCTCTACCGACGTCGAGTACGCGGGGCTGAAGTACGCGGAGACCGCGTGCAACGGGGTGCCGTACCCGACGGTCTGCGGCAACCCGCAGGCCGGCGGCTCGGGTGCCCTGTTCGCCCTGCCCCTGGCCCCGGGCGCCAGCACCAGTTACACCCTCACCTACACCATCGCCCCGGACTCCGCCTGCGGCGAGGCGCTGAACGTCAACTTCTACTCCTACGTGTACTACGAGTACCAGGGCGGCGCGGCGTTCAACGACGGCCTCGTCGGCGTGGGCGGCACCGACGTGCGCTGCCCCTGAGCCCCGCCGGGCACCCGTCGGCCGGTTACCCGTCAGCCGGGCACCGGCGCGTGCCGGGTGAGCCCGGCCCGGACGGCGACGTCCAGCGCCGGCTCGAAGCGCAGCGCCTCGCGGTCGTCGTCCCCGACCCCGGCGGCCGCGAGCAGTTCCGCCACCGCACGGGCGTCCACGGTGCGCTGCTCGGCGCGGCGCAGGAAGCGCGTCACGGCGTCGGCGAAGGCCGGCGCGTCCTCGCGCAGCACCCACGCCAGCTCCGCCGCCTCGGCGAGGAACAACTGCTCGGACCCCAGCCACGGCGCGGCGGCGGCCAGACCGTCCTCGGCCAGGGCGTCCGGGTAGGGGATCCGGTGCCAGGCGCCGTCCTGCCACCAGTAGAGGAAGCCGAACAGGTTCCCCTGGGCGTCCTCCCGCAGTTGCTCCCAGGGCAGCCACTCCGGACCGCCGACCAGGAAGTCGATCTGCCGGCCGTCGACGTGGGTGTGGCTGCCGTCGGAGTCCTGGCCGCAGAACACCGCGTGGCCGTCGTCGACCAGGGTGAGACGCCACCAGAAGGAGCCGCCGCCGTTCTCGCTCCACACGCCCTGCTCGTCCAGCCAGTGCTCGCGGTTCCCCTGGGCGGCGTCGAGCAGGGCGAGCAGCACGGCGCGCGCCCACACCTGCCCGGCGTCGTCGAGGTCCTCGGGCCGGCTCGGCCTGTGCATGATCGTCGTCCCCCTCCGTCGGATGGCGAACAGCCTGCCACAGACCTCGGACACCCCCGGCGGACCCCCGGCCCGCCCCGGCGGGACCCGTGCGGCGCCCCGGGCGACACCCCGACGGCACCCCGGCTGCGGAGGGCGGACCCGCGCCGAGGACAATGGCGCGGTGAACGACGCGATCGACCCGCCCCGCGCGCACGGCCCGCAGCAGCCGTCGGACCCGGGCGTGGACTACCAGGAGCTGGTCCGGGACGCCATGGCGGCGGCCGTGCGCTCGCCGCTGCGCGGCCGGGTCGCCGACTACATCCCGGCTCTGGCCGAGGCCGACCCGACGGCGTTCGGGATGGCGATCGCCACCGTCGACGGCCGGGTCTTCGGCGCGGGGGACTGGCAGCAGCCGTTCTCCGTCCAGTCGGTGTCCAAGCTCTTCACCCTCGCGCTCGCGCTGGCCGAGGGCGGCGACGGCCTGTGGAGCGGCGTGGGCCGGGAGCCCTCCGGCAACCCGTTCAACTCGCTGGTCCAGCTGGAGACCGAGCACGGCATCCCCCGCAACCCCTTCATCAACGCGGGCGCCCTGGTGGTCACCGACCGCCTGCTGGAGCTCACCGGCGACGCGGTCGGCTCCGTCCTGGACTTCCTGCGCGCGGAGTCCGGCGACCCGGCCGTCGCGGTGAACCGCGCGGTCGCCGCCTCCGAGGCCGAGCACGGCCACCGCAACGCCGCGATGGCGCACTTCATGGCCGGCTACGGCAATCTGCGCAATCCGGTCGAGGACGTGCTCGCGCACTACTACGCGCACTGCGCGATCGAGACGAACTGCCGGGACCTGGCCCTGTCCGGCCTCTTCCTCGCCCGCCACGGCGTGCGCGCCGACGGCTCGCGGCTGCTGTCGCGCAGCGAGGCCAAGCGGATCAACGCTGTGCTGCTCACCTGCGGCACCTACGACGCGGCCGGCGAGTTCGCCTACCGGGTGGGCCTGCCCGGCAAGAGCGGGGTCGGCGGCGGCGTCCTGGCGGTGCTGCCCGGCCGGGGCACGGTCTGCACCTGGAGCCCCGGGCTGGACGCGGCCGGGAACTCGGTGCTCGGCGTGGCCGCCCTGGACGCGCTGACGACGGCGACCGGCTGGTCCGTCTTCTGATGAGCACATCGCCCGCCCGAACCGCGCTGCCTGCCCGGTCCGCGTTGCCCGCCCGGGCCACCGGGCCCACCCGGGCCACCGAGCCCGCCGAGCCCGCCGAGCCCGTGCCGTCGGCTTTACCCGCCCCGGCGACCGTCCCCGCGCCCCGGCGCCCGCCCGGGCTGCCCGGGCTGCCCGGTCGGCCCGCCGCCGCAGCAGCGTGCGGTGACGGATCGGCAGCTGACAGTCACGCACTTGTTGTGCCCCCTTCACCGGTCCGACGGCCGGCCCCGTCATGCTCTGCACCGGCGGAAGCCACCGCCGAAGGCGCGCCGGCCCTCAGGCGCACTGACAAGGGGACCCCCATCGTGACCGTCCGCCGCACCCTCATCGGCACCCTCGCCGTCGGCCTGCTCGCCGCGGCCGCCGCGCTCCTGCCGATCGGCTCCGCCGCCGAGGCCGCCGAGCGCACCCCCGGCGAGCTCCCGTTCGGCTCCGCCACCACCGTCGGCCTGCACAACACCTACGACCCGGCCGCGTTCCGCTACCTCGCCCAGGGCCTCGACACCGGCACCGGCATGATCGAGCTGGACGCCTGGCCGAACGCCATCACCAAGGAGTGGAAGGTCAGCCACTCCAACCCGCTCGGCAACGGCAACAACTGCGTCAGCGCCACCACGGCCTCCCAGCTCTACTCCGGCAGCGGCAACAAGAACCTGGACACCTGCCTGGACGACGTCCGGCTCTGGCTCGCCGCCCACCCCGCGGCGGGACCGCTGGTGATCAAGCTGGAGCTCAAGCCGGGCTTCTCCGGGAACCTCGGCATGGGCCCGGCCCAGCTGGACGCGCTGATCGCGGCCCACCTCGGCTCCGCCGCGCTGCGCCCGGCCGACCTGCTCGCCAAGCCCGGCGGCGGCAGCTACCCGAGCCTCGACGAGGCGGCCCGGGCCGGCAACTGGCCGACCCGGGCGGCGCTCGCGGGCCGGGTGCTGGTGTACGTGATCCCCGGCACGGTGGAGCTGGACAACCCCTTCGACACCCTGCACACCGACGTCGAGTACGGCCGCTACCTGCGCGACCTGGCGGCGGCGGGCCGGATCGGCGAGGCCCGGATGTTCCCGACCGCGCTCGGCGCGGCGGCCGGCGACCCGCGGACCCGGTACAGCGAGACCTCGATCCGTCCGTGGTTCGTGGTCTTCGACGGTGACGCCGCCGCCTATGTGAACGGCATCGACACCTCCTGGTACGACACCAACCACTACCTGCTGACGATGACCGACGCCCACAACGTCGCCCCGGCGATCAGCGGCACCGACCCCACGGCCGACCAGGCCCGCGCCCGTACCGAGCTGCTCGCCCGCGCCCACGCGAGCATCGTCTCCAGCGACTGGCGCAAGCTCGCCGCCGTGCAGTCGCTGGTCCTGCCGCGCGGCTGATCCTCGTTCACCGGGGCGGTGGCGCCCACGTTCCGGCGTCCGCCGCCCCGGGGCGCGTCGCGTCGCCGTCCGCCGCCCCGGGGCGCGTCGCGTCGCCGTCCGCCGCCCCGGCGTCCGGGCGTTGCCGCCGGTCAGGGGCGGGAGCCGGCCGAAATCCGGTTGCCGCCCGGACGTCCGCCGCCTAACGTCCACCGCATGCTGCCTTTGGTCGAGACGGACGAACAGTGGGACGCGGTCGTCCCGGACGAGGCGGTCATGCGCCCGGGGGTCGAGGACCTCTGCGCCCGGTTGGGGCTGCGCGGGCTGCCCGCCCCGGAGCGCTTCTCCGAGGGCTCCCAGCCGGTCTACGCCCTCGGCGCCGAGCTGGTCCTCAAGCTCTATCCCAAGGCCGCCGCCGAGGACGGCCGGACCGAGGCCCGGGTGCTCGCGCACATCGGCGGCCGACTGCCGGTGCCGACACCGGAGCTGCACGACGCCGGCGAGTACGAGAACGGCTGGCGGTACGTGCTGATGTCCCGGCTGCGCGGCGCCGAACTCACCGAGGCCTGGGCGGACCTGTCGCCCGACGGGCGGAAGCGGACCGCCGTCCAGGCGGGGGAGACGCTGGCGGCCCTGCACGCGCTCGACCCGGGGCCGCTCGCCGATGTGCTCGGCCCCGGCGACTGGGGGGCCTTCACCGACCGGCAGCGCGCCGGGGCCGTCGGACGCCAGCGCGAGCGCGGCCTGCCGGACGCCTGGCTGGAGCGCATCCCCGACTTCCTGGACGCCGCGGAGCTGCCGCGCGAGCCCGAACGCGTGCTGCTGCACACCGAGTTCATGCGCCAGCACCTGCTGTTCGACCCGGCCGGCGGGCGGCTGTCCGGGCTGTTCGACTTCGAGCCCGCGATGATCGGCGACCGGGCGTACGACTTCGTCGGCGTCGGTGTCTTCGTCACCCGGGCCGAACCGGGGCTGATGGCGCGGTTCGCGGCCGGGTACGGACGGGCCGTGGACCCGCGCGCGGCCATGGCCTGGACGCTGCTGCACGTGTACAGCAATCTGCCCCGGTACCTGCGGGAGGTGCCGCCGCCCCCGGGGGTGGGCACCCTGGAGTCGCTCGCCGAGCACTGGTTCGGGCTCGGCTGACGGCAGCGACGGACGGCAGCGACGGACGGGAGCGGCGGACGGGAACGGCGGCCGCCCGGACCCGGGCCGCGGCCCTCCGGACCCGGGCCGCCGCGGCCCGGGTCCGGGCAACGGCTACGGCTTCTCGGTCCAGTCCTCGGCCAGCAGCCCGAGCACGACCTCGTCCAGGAACTCCCCGGTCACCCAGGCCGACCGGCGCAGTGTGCCCTCGACCACGAAGCCCGCGCGGGTCGCGGCCGCGACCATCGGCAGGTTGTCGGCCAGCGTGTCGACCTGGAGCCGGTGCAGGCCGCGCACCGTGAACCCGTAGTGGCACAGCAGCCGCACCGCCTCGCCCGCCAGTCCGCGCCCGCGGAAGCCGGGGCGCAGCGCGAGGCCGAGGTGGGCGAGCCGGTTGTGGGTGTCGATGCCCCACAGCAGCGCCTCACCGGCGAGTTCGCCGGAGGACAGCTCCACCACGGAGAAGCAGGCCGCGTCGTCCCCGGCCGGGGACACGGCGTACGGGGACTCCGCGGCGCCGGGGGAGATCGGCCGCCACGGCCGGGAGTCGGCCCGGGAGCGGGTGGGCACGTCGTCGTAGAGCTCGCTCTGGAGTACCGCGACGTCGCTGTCGTGGCGGGCGCGGAGCCCGATGCGGGAGGTTTGTAGCATGTCACATTGCTAGTGGGTGGGAGCCTGCCGCGGCAAGCGGTTTTCGCCCGGTGGCGGCCCGGGCGGGGAATGCCTCCGCCGCCGACGGCTGTTGCCACGGACGTGACCGCCTCGCCCGCCCTGCGCCTCTCCGTACTGGACCGTTCCCGGACCCGCCGGGGGGAGGAGCCCGCGCAGGCGCTGCGCGACACCGTGGCCTTCGCGGTGGAGGCCGAGCGGCTCGGCTACCACCGGTTCTGGGTCTCCGAGCACCACGGGGTGCCGGGCGTGGCCGGTTCGGCGCCGACGGTGCTGGCGGCGGCGGTGGCCGCGGCGACCTCGCGGATCAGGGTCGGCACCGGTGGGGTGATGCTCCCCAACCACCGACCCCTGGTCGTCGCCGAGCAGTTCGGCGTGCTGGCGGCGCTCTTCCCCGGCCGGATCGACATGGGCCTCGGCCGGTCGGTGGGCTTCACCGACGGCGTCCGCCGCGCGCTCGGCCGGGAGAAGGACGCCGCCGACGCCTTCCCGGAGCAACTCGCCGAACTCCTCTCCTGGTTCGACCCCGACGCGCGCGGCCCCGGCGGAGTGCACGCCCGCCCCGCCGAGGGCCTGGACGTCCCCGCGTACGTGCTGGCCACCGGCGCGGGCGCGGACGTCGCCGCCGACGCCGGGCTGCCGCTGGTGATCGCGGCCGTGCGGGGCGAGGAGGCGATGGTGGCCGCGATCGACCGCTACCGGCAGCGCTTCCGGCCCTCGGCCCACGCCGGGCGGCCCTACGTGGTGGTGTCGGGGACGGTCGCGGTGGCCGGGACCGAGGAGCGGGGCCGGGCACTGCTCGTCCCGGAGGCCTGGGCGAGCGCCTACAGCCGGACGCACGGCGAGTTCCCGCCGCTCGAACCCGCCGAGGAGATCCTGGCCAGGCCGATGGCCCCGCGCGAGCGCACCGCGTTCGAGCAGGCCCTCGCCGGCCATGTCGCCGGCACTCCGGCCCGGGCGGTCGCCGACCTCGCGGCGCTGCTGGAGCGCACCGGCGCGGACGAGTTCCTGGTCACCACCAGCACCTACGACCGGGCGGAACTGCTCACCTCCTACCGGCTGCTGGCCGAGGCGGCCGGGCTGACGGGGTCGGCAGGGTCTGCAGGGTAGGTGGCGGCGGTCGGCGCGGTCGGCGCGGTCGGCGCGGTCGGCGCGGTCGGGTCGGTCGGGTCGGTCGGGTCGGCGAACGGGCCGTTCAGGGCGGCGAGTTCGTCGGCGTCGAGGACCAGCCCGGCCGCCGCCGCGCTGTCGCGGATGCTGGCGGGGCGGCGGGCGCCGGGGATCGGGACGACGGTGGGGGAGAGGGCGAGCAGCCAGGCCAGGCCGATCTGTTGCGGCGAGACCCCGCGTGCCTCGGCGACGCGGTGGAAGGCGGTGCGGGCCGGGACGCCGTCCGCCGGACCGTCCAGCACGCTCCTGGCGAGGCCACCCAGCGGGCTCCAGGGCAGGAACGCCAGGCCCAGCCGTTCGGCGAGCCGCAGCTGCGGCAGGGAGCCGCGGTCGGCCGGGGAGAACCGGTTCTGCACCGAGACCAGCCCCGGGCCGAGGATCTCCCGCGCCGTCAGGATCTGCTGCTCGTCGACGTTGGAGATGCCCGCCGCGCGGATCTTCCCCGCGTCCAGCAGTTCGCGCAGGGCTCCCACCGAGTCCGCCCAGGGCACCAGCGGGTCGGGCTTGTGCACCTGGTAGAGGTCGATCGCGGCCACGCCGAGGCGGCGCAGCGAATCCTCGGCGGCGCGCCGGAGGTGCTCGGGCCGCCCGTCGACCGTCCACGAGCCGTCCCCCGGACGGCCGCGCCCGCCCTTGGTGGCGACCAGCACGTGCGCGCGGTCGGCGGGGGAGCGGTCGGCCAGCGCGCGGGCGATCAGGCGTTCGTTGTGGCCGGCTTCGCCGGCGTGCCAGTGGTAGGAGTCCGCGGTGTCGACCAGGGTGACGCCCGCGTCGATCGCGGCGTGCAGGGTGGTGAGGGCAGCATCGGGGTCGGGGCGTCCCTCCACCGAGAGCGGCATCGCGCCGAGCCCGATCGCGCCGACGCTCCGCCCGCCGAGGGTGCGCTGTCGCACGGTCACACGTCCTTTCCGGTGGTGGCTTCGACGGCTTCGGTGCCGGTGGCAGCGATGGCTTCGGCCACGGCGGCCGGCAGCCAGGAGCCGAGCGGCGAGAAGGAGAGGCCGAGCGCTCCGGCCCGCCGGGTGTCCATCGGGTACCAGCGGTCGAATGAGAACGGCGCGTGGTCCGCGCCCTCGGCCGGCCGGAAGCGGGCGGTCGTGCCCAGCTGTCCGGCGATCAGCTCGGACAGCCCGACCGCGTCCAGCGGTTCCGCCGAGGCGGCGTTGACCGCGCCGACCGAGGACGAGGCGGCGACCGCGACCAGGGCGGCGGCGATCTCCTCGTGCCGGACGAACGAGGTCGGCCGCGGCCGCTCGTGCACCGCGACCGGCCGCCCCGCGGCGACCGCCCCGGTGAAGTGCGCGAGCCGGCCGGTGAAGTCCAGCGCCCCGCCGCCCAGCACGTGGGCGCTGCGCACGCTCGTCCAGCCGAACGGCGGCCGCCCGGCGGCGAGCACGGCCTCGGCCTGGCGCTTGCCCTCGGCGTAGGCGGTGGCTTCGCCGAAGTGCCGGACCAGCGCCGCCGGGTCGTGCCACGGCAGGTCGAGGTCCACCAGCCAGGTCGCCGGGTCGACGACCTCCTCGGCGACCGGCACCCCGGGCGTGGTGCGGACCAGCGGCGAGGTCGCGGGGTCGTAGACCTCCATGGTCGAGGTCATCACGTACCGCGGGGTCCGGTCGGCGAAGACCCGGCGGGCCACCACAGCCTGGGCGGGCGTGTACAGCACCTGGTCGATCACCGCGTCGAAGGTGCGGTCGCCGAGGGCGGCGGTCAGCGCGTCCTCGTCGTCCCGGTCGGCCAGGACGTGGTCGACGCCGGGCGGCGGCGGGGCGGAGCCGCGGTTGACCAGGGTGACCTCGGTGCCGGCGTCGCGCAGCAGGGTGACCAGGTGGCGGCCGAAGTACCTGGTCCCGCCGATCACGCCGACCCGGCGCGGAGCACGGTCCGGGGCGGTCCAGGCGGTGGTGTTCCCGGTGGTGGTGTTCCCGACGGCTTCTCGTGCGGTGGAGTGGCTCATGGCCATCACTCTGCCGCCGTACGGTCATCAGCAGAACTGCCGATCTGCTGAACGCGTCATCAGCTGAGCTGGTGACTGAGAGAGTGACCGGGAGGGGGACCGACCTGGTGACTGAGCCGGTGACCGGACCGGGCCGGGCCGGGCCGCCCCGCCCCGCGGCCGTCAGAGCCAGCCGCGCCGCGCCGCCTGCACCCCTGCCTGGAAGCGGGTGGTGGCGCCGAGTCTGGCCAGCAGCACGGAGACGCGCCGCACGACGGTGCGCCGCCCCAGACCCAGCCGCCGCGCGATCGCGTCGTCCGTGGCACCGCTGGCCATCAGGACGAGGATGCGGCGGTCCCGGTCGTCGAGCTGGAGTCCGGGGCCGGAGGTGGAGGCGGGGACGGCGAGCCGCCAGAGCGTCTCGAAGACCGAGGCCAGCGCGCCGAGCAGGCTGGAGGGGCGGACGAGCAGCGAGACGACTCCCGCGCGGTTGTCGGCGGGCAGGGTGACGATGGCGAGGTCGTCGTCGCCGAGGGCGAGCTTGAGCGGCGGCTCGTCGAGCGTCCGGGCCTGTTCCCCGGCCTCGATCATCCGCGCCATGTTGGGTCCCGCCACGGGATCGTCGAAGGCGCACCCGCCGTAGATCGAGCGGTAGACGACGCCGGAGGCCATCCGCTGACGCTGCAGCACCTCCTGGTCGAGGTAGTGCGCGGCGTCCCCGGAGTACGGCGGGACGTCGATGACCCGCACCTCGCGGCGGGCGGCGAGTTGCAGGCGCCGTCCGGCCGCGAGGACCTCGGGGTGGTCCTCGACCACCTCCAGCGCGGCGTAGCCGCCGGCACCGCGGCGGGCGAGCCGGTAGAGCCGGTCGAGCTCGGCCCCGGCCCGGCGCGCGTCGGCCCGCCGGGCCGCGTCGCGCTGGAGCGCGGCCTCGACCACCTGGCCCGGGGGCAGCGCCTCCCAGGTGAGCCGCCGGTGGTCGCAGGCCATCACGATGCCCTCGTCGGCGAGTTCGGCCAGCAGGGCGAGCAGGGCGTCCTCGCCGATCCCGGCCGCTGCCACGAGGTCGGGGAGGCGGGCCTGCGGCCGGCCGACCAGCCACTGGTAGACCCGGCCGCGCTCGGAGTCGGGATCGAGTACGTCGTGGAGCACGGCACCTCCGATTTCGCCATGTCCATGGCGATATGACAAGTCGTCGAAGCCTACCCGCCTGCGTGGCGCACATGCGCCGGTGGCCCAAGCGGGCCGCCGGGCGCTCTGGCGCGCGGCGGGGTCGGATCGCGAGAGTTGCTCGGTGTCCGCACAGTCCGCCCGGCGTCCGCTCCGGACGGCCGGCGCACGCCCGCACGTCCCCATGCCCTCACGCCTCCACGCCTCCACGTCCTCCCTCCCTCGCCCCCTCGCGCCCAAGGACGATCCATGACAGCCGCTCCGCCCACCGCCCGGCCCGCACCCGCGAGGACGGCGGTCGCCGCCCTGGTCGGTGCCCTCCTCCTGCTCCTCCTGCCCGGCGTGTCGTCCGCCCGGGCCGGGGCGCCCGCCCCGCCGCCGATGCAGGACGGCTTCGGACTCACCCGGGTCGGCGCCGTGACCGGCAGCGCCACGAACTTCGTCCTCACCGTGACCACCCCGCAGGTCGCCGGCGAGCACACGATCCGGATCCTGCTGCCGGACGACTACGCGGACCGCCCCGACAAGCGCTACCCCGTCCTGTACTTCCTGCACGGCGCCTCGGACAACCCCGCCAACCCCGGCCTCGCCTACCCCGCCCTGACCGCGGCGACCTCGATGATCACCGTCGTCCCGGACGGCGGCCTGCGCGGCTGGTACACCGACTGGCTGGACAGCGGCACGGCGGCCGGCGCGCAGAACTGGCAGACCTTCCACCTCACCCAGGTGGTGCCGTACATCGACGCGAACCTCCGCACCCTCACCGACCGCAAGCACCGCGCGGTCGGCGGCCTGTCGATGGGCGGCTTCGGCGCGCTCCACTACGCCCAGGCCCGCCCGGACCTCTTCGGCCACGTCCTCACCATGTCCGGCGCCAACGACCTCTCGGCCGACGAGATGGTCATCCGCGGCGCCGTCGTCGGCACCCTGACCAACGCCGGAACCGTGCTGTGCGCCCCGAGCGGCGGACAGCCCTGCGGCTTCGACTTCGGACCCACGGTGTCCAGCGACGCGATCTTCGGCACGCCGTACCCGGTCTTCGGCGCCGACTGGCGCTGGAACGCCGCCGACCCGACCGGCCGCGCCGGACTGCTCGCCGACACCCGCATCGCCGTCTACACCGGCAACGGCAACGGCAACCCCGCCGGCATGGAGTTCTGGGCCGAGGGCACCGCGACGCGCTTCACCGACCGCCTGACCGCCCTCGGCATCCCGCACCGCTACGTGAACTACGGCAACGGCGCGGGCTGGGGCAGCTCGTGCGACGGCGGCCACAGCTACGGCTGCTGGGCCCAGGACCTCGTGGACTACGTGCCGCGCCTCGAAGCGGCGTTCGCCGCCTGACCTCCGCAGGAGCGGGCGGTCCGGGCGCCCCGCCCGTCCGCACCGCACCGCGGATCCCTCCCGACGAAAGGACCGACCCGTGCTGTCGACCTCCGCCCCGCCCGCGGCCCCGAGCCGCCGCTCCGCCCCCTGGCTGCGCCTGCTCGCGGCCCTCCTGGTGACCTGCTGCGCCGCGCTCGGCCTCACCGCCGCGCCGTTCACGGCCACGCGGGCCGACGCCGCCGTCACCGGACCTGCGGCGGCCTGTGCGACTCCGCAGCAGTGCCTGACGATCACCTCGCTGAGCAACGGCCGCCGGCTCGACGTCCAGAACGGCTCGACCGGCGACGGCGCGTACATCGTCACCAACTCGGCGCCGGGCTACCACCAGTCCTGGCGGCTGAACGTCGACTCCTCGGACTCCTCGTTCACCATCGTCAACAACACCACCGGCAAGTGCGTCGACCTCGCCTGGCTCACGCCCGCCCTGCGCCAGCAGACCTGTGCCGGCCAGGCCAGCCAGAAGTGGTTCTTCCAGCCGGTCCCTGGCGCCGAGGACTCGTTCATGATCCGGCACCAGGGCGACAACACCTGTCTGGACCTGCTGCTCGGCGGCAACTACGACGACGCCTGGACCGACCAGTACGCCTGCAACGGGACGGTGAACCAGCGCTGGTCCACCGGCTTCCCCGCGGCGGCCCGCAACCTCGCCGTCGACCACGCCGCCAAGCAGTGCCAGAAGGACATCTCCACCTGCTCCTGGGCGCTGAAGAGCGAGGCCCCGGCGGCTCCGCTGCCGAAGGTCTGCGTCTCCTCGGTCTGGTTCAACAACACCTCCGGCACCGTCCAGCAGGCGTTCTCGGTCACCAATATGAGCGGATGGTCCAACAGCATCGGCGGTGACATGGGGACCCAGATCTCGGGCGGCGTGCCCGGCGGCGCGCTCACCACCGTGGTCAGCACCGCGCTGCACTACAGCAACGTCTGGCAGGGGTCGACCACCGTCAACAACAGCGTCGCGGTCTCCGTCCCGCCCCAGCAGTACGGCTGGGTGACGCTCGCCGAGCTGGCCCGCAAGGTGACCGGCACCTGGACCTTCGACGCCCGCGGCATCCCCTGGACGGCCGAGGACACCCTCACCGTGCCGCTCACCTACGACCCGCAGGCCGGCGCGACGCTCTACATCGCCAACACCAGCCCGACCTTCACCAACTGCTCCTGACCTCCCGGTCACGGGGGTGACGGGGGCAGGGGGACGGGGGAACGGGGGAACCGGGGAACCGGGGGAACGGGGGAACGGGGAACGGACGGGCCGGGCGGAGTCACCGCCCGGCCCGTCCGCCGTTGTCCGTTCTCCCGCTGTTCGGCTCAGGCCAGCAGGTCGGACTGGAGCGTCACCACCTGCCGGAAGGCGGCGGTGGCCACGCCCTTGGGATTGGTCATGGTGATCACGCCCGTGACATTCCCCGCCGAGAGGAAGGCGATCCGGGTGCCGGCGGCCGGGGAGCCGGGCACCTCGCGGGTGGCGAGGTCGACGCCGAACACCGTGTCCCAGCCCTGGGTGTCACCGGTCCGCACGCCGCCCGAGGAGTCCTTGGGCTCGCCCGTCCTCCGCAGCGTGTCGAACAGCGGCCAGGCCTCCGCCTGGGAGCCGAAGGACAGCAGCCGGATCTGCGTCCGGGTGCCGTCGGCGGCGGTCCACTCGCGGACGGCGGCATCGCGGCAGGCGTTCTGCAGCAGCAGGGCCCGCAGCGGGCCGGGATCCTTCCAGTCGGCGGTGATCGCCTCGCAGGAGACCCGCCCGACCGGGGCCGGGCCGACCGGGGCGGCGGAGGACGCCGAGGGCGTGCCGGTCGGAGAGGCCGCGGTCGAGGTCGAGCCCGGAGCGGCCGGGGACGCGGACGCCGAGCCGCTCCCGGCCGGAGCCGGGGCGGCGGGGGCGGCAGCCGCTGCGAGCGAGCCGCCCGCCTCGGTGGGAACCGGCAGGAGCAGGCTACGGAGGTCGGCCGCGTGCCGGCCCTTGTTCTCCTTCGGCGCCGGCTGACCGGAGGGCAGCTGCGGGAGCGCCAGGACGGGGAAGGTGTACCGGCCGTCCTTCGGGGTGGCCAGGCCGGGCAGGTCGGTGCGCTCCTGAGCCGTCACGGCCAGCGCGGTCCCGGTGCCGGCCAGCGCGCAGACCACGACGGCCGCACCCCACCGCACCGCCGCCCGGCGCCGACGGGCACGGAGGGCCGTCCGCTCGGCGTCCTCCGGCGCGGCGACGACGGTCTCCCCGACGGCCTGGCCGTGGGTCTCGCCGTCCGCCGGGCCGTGGCTCTCGTCGTCGGCGGGGCCGCGGGTCTCCCCGACCGCGGGGCTGCGGCTGTCCCCGACCGCGGGGCTACCGGTCTCCTCGGGCAGGACGGGACCCTCCGCCGGGGCGGCGGTGTCCTGCGGCGTGGCGCTGTCGGTCATACGGACGCTCCCGGGATGGCGAGACGGTCGAGCTGCTGGGCGAGGAGGGCGACGATCCGGTCCTTGGGCAGCGGGGCCACACCTTCGACCGCCATGACGACCAGGAGGTCACCCTCGGCGGCCGAGCACTCCAGGCGGTCGATCGGCGCGGACGGCGGCGCCGGCAGCAGGTAGCAGTGCGCCTCGGCATGGCCGGGCACGGCGGGACCGGTGCGGAAGATGCCGGTCTCACCGGTGAAGATCGCCGTGTACTCGTTCAGCTTCTGCACCTCCTGCTGGTTGAACTGGCGCAGCTTCATGCTGACCGTCAGATCGCCCGCCTGGGTCGTGTAGGTGCGCACTCCGGCGGCCTTCACGTGCAGGTCGTTCCAGTACTTGCGGAGCTTGTCCTGCTGCTCCTTGGGCATCGTCACGACCTCGTCGTCCAGCTCGGCGGCGAGCAGCTGCTCCCCCGTCAGCTCGACGTCGTTGCCGAAGCCGCCGTCGTCCGCGCCGAGCCCGTAGCCCGCCGGGACGGGCAGCAGCAGGTCGCGCAGCGAACCGAAGTGGTTGCCGTTGGACTTCGCGCCGAACGGGGTGGCGGTGGCACTGGGCGCGGGCGCGGAGGCCGGCGTCGGGGCGGCGGTCGCGGGCGCGGGGTCGTCGTAGCGGACCTCGATGATGCCGATCCCGATCACCACGCCGACCAGGGCCGCGGCCACGGTCGCGCCGCCCGCGCGCAGCAGCCGGCGCGGGGGCCGGGGAGCGGTCGGCGTCGCGGGCGCGTGGCCGACCGGGAGTCCGGACGGCGCCGCGACCGGGACGGGCGGTGCCTCGGGGGCCGCGCCGGGCGGTGCCTCGGGCGTCGGAACAGCCGGGGAACCGGGGACGATGACGTCACTCTCGCTCATGCCAGCCGCTCCCACTGCCGCTTGGCGAGGTCCTTGACGACCTCGGGGGACACCGGTCGGGTGCCGAACACCTTGACCTCCATGACGACGGTGCCGCGCTGTGCGACGGCGTCGGCGCCGTAGAAGGTCTCGGTGGTCTCGGCCCAGTACGACGCTCTGGAGTCCACCTCGTAGCCGCCGTTGGCCTCGGGGGCGAACGGTTCGAGGGTCCGGCCGAGGGTGCGGGCGGCGGCCTCGGCGGCCCGGTCGGCCGTGTACTGGATCAGGGAGACCCGGACCTTGAGATCGCCCTGCTTCCAGTCGATCTCCACGGCGCGCCGGAAGCCGCGGGTGTTCAGCTGCTTGAACACGGCGGCGGTCCTGCCCTCGTGCTCGGCCAGCTCGCCGGCCGTGATCCAGCTCGGGGTGTCCGGGTAGTCGCCCCAGGAGGTGCTGCCGCTCGGCGCAGTGAGCAGCAGCTTGCGCAGGTCGCCGTCGATGGTCAGCGGGGTCGGCGCGGCGGCGGCCGCCACGACCGGGTCCAGCGCCCCGGCCGGGTAGGACGGCAGGGCGACCTGGACGGGCGGCAGCGGCGTGGGCGGCCGCTTCGCCTGGATCGCGTAGCCGACGCCGCCGCCGGCCACGGTGCCGAGCACCAGGCCGGAGACCAGCAGCAGGACCGGACGCGGGCGGCGCGGGCGGCGGGCGGGCGGCGTGGCCTCGGTCGTGGTGTCGGTCGTGGCCTCGGAAGGTGCTTCCGGTGCGGCTTCGGACGGCGCGGCCGCGAGCGGCGCGGTCTCCGGCGGTGCGGTCGGCAGGTCCGGCGCCCCGGCGGGCGGAGTGGGCGGTGGCGCGTCGACGGGCGACGGCGCCACGGGGTCGGTGGTCATGCGAGGGCTCCAGAGAGGGGGGAAGGGGAGGGCCGGGGGCTCAGCGACCGGAGGTCAGCCAGTCGCGCTGGCGCTTCATCAGCTCACTGAGCAGCGCCTTGTCCGGAGTGCCCTTCACTTCGACGTCGATGATGTACTGCACGTCGCCCTGGCTGGAGATGCCGCTCATCGAGCCGGTGTAGGCCTGCTGCTTGGGCTTGTCGACGTATCCGTGGGCGGCCGGGTCGCCGGTGATCTCGATCGGGTCGAGACCGTCCAGCGTGTAGTTGCGGGCGACCTCGGTGGCCCGGGCGGGGGTCGAGAAGCGCAGCAGGGTCACGGTGACCTCGGCCTTGCCGTCCGCCGTGCGGTAGGTGCGGGTGGCGGAGTCCTTGTAGCCGAAGGACTTGAGTGCCTTGATGGCCTCGGCGCCGCCCATCTGCTCGCCCATGTCCTTGTCCGTCAGCAGCATGCCGTCGGCCGGGCCGTACGACTCGCCGCCCTCGGGGATCGGGAGCAGGAAGTACTGGAGGTCGCCGTCGTGCCGCCCGTTGCTGACCGTGCCCTTGAGGGTGCTCGTCGGCGTGGGCACGGGCGCGGGTGCCGACGCGGCCGGGGGAGCGGTGGTGGGCGTGGCGGCGGCGGTGGGTGCGGTGCTCGCGGTTCCGGCGGCCGAGGTGGTGGCCGTCGCGGGGGCGGTCGCCGGGGCGGTCGCGGCGGCGACGGCCGGCCGGTGGTCCGGCTTGCCGACGGCCACCGTCACGGTCGCGCTGACCGCCGTCACGGCGAGCAGTCCGACGGTCGCCAGCGCGACGCCGACGGCCCGCGGCAGCTTCCGGCCCGGGGCGTCAGGGGTACCGGTGGCCGTGGCCGCCGTGATGGGTGCGATGGTCACGGCGGGTGCGGCGGGAGTGTGGGCCGGTTCCTCGGGCAGAGCGCCGGGGACGGGGCCGGGGCCGGCGGATCGGTCCGGTGCGGACGCCTGCGCCGGATCGGCGGCGGGCGGCACGTGATCGTGCGCGGACAAGGGATTCCCCCAGGAAGGAGCAGAAGGTTTCGCGCGCGGCCGCTCACGGGCACCTCGGCGGCCGTCATTGGCCGCACAACACGCGTCTGGCTGGAATTATGAGAGCGGCCCGGTCCCGGTGCCAACAAGATCAATCACCACACTCCCGCCCAATCGGTCAGCAAAGCGACACACCGTAATCGAACCGAAATCGAGCGTCACCTCCACCGCGCGGACCCGGCCCGGCCCGGCCCGGCCCGGCCCGGCCCGGTCCGGCCCGGACGCCGGAGCCCGGTCGGTCGGTGCGCTCTCCTGAAGGGACAACCAGGATGTGGCCCCGCGTCAACGGCATGCGCTCGATGGAGCTCGGCACCCCGGACGGGATCCGCACCGAGCTGAACTCCCTGGTCCTGGCGGGCCGGAAGACCGCCACCACCGGTCTGCTCGCGGAGTACGCCGAGCAGTCGGAGGAACTGGAACTGCCCGGTGAACGGTTGGCGCTCGTGGACGACGCCGGAGGGTTCGTCGCCGCGATCGAGATCACCGGTGTGGAGGTGACCACCTTCGGCGCGGTGACCTGGGAGCACGCCCGGGCCGAGGGGGAGGGCGACGCCTCGCTCGCCGAGTGGCGCGAGGGCCACCGCGGCTACTGGAGCCGTCTGGGCACCGCGGTCGAGGACGGGACCGCCGTGGTCTGCCTGGCCTTCCGTCTCGTCGACACCCCCTGACCCGGGGAGCGCCGACGAAAAATACCCCCACCGGTATCCTGGAAGCGGAGGGAGAGCCTTCCCCCAGTGATCCGAGGAGTCCCGAGATGTGTCGTCGAACTACGTGCCGCACCTGCGGCAAGGCCGGTTACGCGGGGTGCGGCATGCACGTCGACCAGGTGCTGGCCGGCGTCCCGAAGTCCGACCGCTGCGCCTGCGCCCCGGGCACGGGCGGCGGTGGCGGCATCGGCGGCCTGCTGGCGAGGATCCTCGGCCGCCGCTGAGCGCGGCACGGCCGCCGATCTCCTTCTCGCCCGGCCGGACCGCCGGGTGAGAAGAAGATCGGCGGCGGGGGAACCGGCCGGGGGCGGAGGGCGTCAGTGCGGTCGACGCGGAACGGACGGTGGGGGCGGCGCATGAAGCGGTTCGCGAAGACTGTGGTCGGGCAGTTCACCATCTCGGCGATCGCCTGTGCGGTGGTCTTCGGCCTGATTATCGCGGTCGAATGCTGGTTCTTGTCCGAGGCACTGGACGGATCGCCTCTGCAGAAGTAGCGGCTCGCGGGGCACCGGTCCGGCCGTTGTGGCCGCGCTCCCCCCAAGGGGGGCCTGCTGCCCGTGAGGTCTCCTCGTGCGCGGAGACCTTCGCCGTGGTGACCTGCGACCTGCCGGTGAGGATCCGCGGCCGCTTGTTGTTCGTTGTCCGTAGCCCTTCGGTGGTGGCCCGGGCGGCCCGGGCCACCACCGAACGGCACTCCTCGGTCGTGAGAGTCAGTCGTGCGAGAAGGAGATCCGCGGCAGGACGCGGTCGAGCCAGGCCGGGGTGTGCCAGGCGGCGGTGCCGGCGAGTCGCAGCACGACCGGCAGCAGCACCAGCCGGACCAGCGTCGCGTCCAGCAGGACGGCGACCCCGAGGACGATGCCCATCTCCTTCGGCGGCAGCGGTCCGGAGAGCGCGAAGGTGAAGAACACCGCGACCATGACGCCCGCCGCCGCGAAGATCACCCGGCCGGAGTGCGCGAGGGCGCCGACCATCGCCTCGCGCGGGTCACCGGTGCGTTCGTAGTGCTCCTTGGCGGAGGCGAGCAGGAAGACGGTGTAGTCCATCGCGATGGCGAAGATCATCGCGAAGAAGAACACCGGTGCCCACCCGTCCAGGAACCCCTGCGGGGCGAATCCGAGCAGGCCCGCGCCGTGGCCGTCCTGGAAGACCAGCCGGGCCACGCCGAAGGCCGCACCGGTGGACAGCAGGCCGGCGGCCGTGCCGAGGGCCGAGATCAGCGGGGCCCGCAGGGCGACCAGCAGGAGCAGGAAGCCCAGGGCCATCACCACGCCGATCACCAGCGGGGTCTTCGCGGTGAGCAGGTGCTGGAGGTCCAGGTTCTCCACCGCCGCGCCCCCGACCAGGGCGTCCGCGGGGAGATCGGCCCGCAGGGTGTCGACGGTGCGTGCGAGGTCGGGGCTGGACGGGTCCACGGCGGGGACCGCCTGGAGCATCGACCAGCCGGAGCCGTCGGCGGCGGGCTGCGCGGGCAGCACCCCGGCGATCCCGGGCGTGGCCGCGACCCGGGCGGCGGCCCGCGCGACGTCCAGGGCGCCCGTCTCCGTGTCGGCCTGTGCCGGGAGGAGGATCTGCAGGGTGCCGGGCGCCCCCGGGCCGAAGGCCCGCTGGACCGCCGCGTACCCGGCACGGGCGCTGCTGTCCTCCGGGACGACGGTGATCGAGGGCATCGCGGTGCGCAGCCCGAGGACGGGCGCGGCGAGCGCGACCAGGACGACGAGTGCCCCGGCGCCGAAGCGCAGCGGCTGCCGCCACAGCCGCTCGCCCCAGGCGGCGAAGCGCGCCGACCGGTGCGGGCCGGCGTTCAGCCGGGGCAGCGCGAGGGCATCGACGCGGTGGCCGAGCCGGCCGAGGACGGCGGGCAGCAGGGTGAGCGTGGCGGCGAGCACGAACAGGACGGCGAGCATGATGCCACCGGCCATCGACCTGAACGCCGGGGACGGCACCAGCATCACGGCCGACAGGCTGACCAGTACTGTCGCGCCGGACAGTAGGACGGCCTTTCCCGCGGTGTCCATGGTCTCGGCGACCGCGTCGGCCCGTCCGCGCGCACGGGCGGCGCGGAAGCGGACGACCAGGAACAGCGCGTAGTCGATGCCCAGGGCCAGGGCGAACATCATCGCGAAGTTCATCGCCCAGACGGAGACCGGGAACAGATGGCCGATCAGTACCAGCGAGCCGGCGGAGGCGGCCAGCCCGGCGAGGGTGAGCAGCAGGGGCAGTCCGGCGGCGACCAGCGATCCGAAGGCCAGCACCAGGATGGCCAGGGTGACCGGCCAGGACATGATCTCGGACTTCATCATGGCGTCGTGGTTGGCCTTGTTGAAGTCGCTCCAGAGCACCGAGGCCCCGGTGGCGTGGACCTCGACGCCGTCCCCGGACAGTGCGCTCAGCGGACCCTTGAGATCGTCGGCGGCGCGGACCATGTCGTCGGGGGAGGCCTTCGCCCCGGCGAGCAGGACGGCCGTCCGGCCGTCCTGGCTGATGGTGGCGCCCGGCTGGGGCGGGACGACGGTGGACACCCGGGGGTCGGCGGAGGCGAGCGCGGACGCCCGCGCGAGGACCTGCCGGACGGCCGGATCGTCGACCGGCCGGTCGGCGGTGACGACGATCTGCAGCGCGGTGGAGGCGTTGCCGCCGAAGTGCTGTTCGGCGACCTGCCGGGCCTTCACCGACTCGGAGCCGTCGGCCTGCCAGCCGGCGCCGGAGAGCGCGGTGGTGACCTGCGGGGCGAAGGCGCCGAGGGCGAGGGCGGCCAGCAGCCAGCCGGCCAGGACCGTCCTGACGTGCCGCGCCGACCAGAGGCCGAGCCGGCCGAGCGGTCCGGGGGAGGAGGGCGGTCCTGTGGGTGCTGCGGCGGGTGGCCGGTCGAGGGCGGTGTCCGGGTGCTGCACGTGCTGCTCCGATCCTTGGGCGGCCGGTCCTCGGGGGCCGGGGGCCGGGGGCGCAAAATACGGGTGGGGGTATCCGAGAGGGAGAAGAAAAGGGCCCACGCCGGGTGGGCCCCGCTCGCTCGTCGGCCGGTCAGGCGGTGAGCGCGTCCAGCGCCGCGCGGAGGCGGGTGGCCGCCTCGTCGGCGACGGCCGCCAGTTCGGGCTTGCCGGTGACCTGCACGAGCAGCTGGGGATCCATGGCCTCGACCAGGGTGCCCCCGTCGACGGCGCGGACCACGACGTTGCACGGCAGCAGCAGCCCGATGTGCCGGTCGGCCTCCAGGGCGCGGTGGGCGAGGGGCGGGTTGCAGGCCCCGAGGATCAGGTAGTCCTCGATCTCCTCCCCGATCTTGGCCCGGAGAGTGGCCCGGACGTCGATCTCGGTGAGCACGCCGAAGCCCTGCCCGGCGAGTGCGGCCCGGACCTGCTCGACGGCCTCGGCGAAGGGCAGGTCGAGCGTGACGGCGATCCCGTGGTCCATGTGGTGCTCCGTTCCTGGTGCGGCGACGCGGCCGGTTCCGGCTGCGCCGCCCGTGGGTCGTGCTCGTGTTCGTCCTTGCCCTCCACTGTACCCCCGGGGGTATTTTTCCGGTCACGCCGGGGCATTCCGCGTGACCGCCGGGCCGCCGTCCTCGGCACCGACAACGCTCGCCACTGGGCCCCGGCCGGCTTCGACCTCTAGTGGAAACGAGTCCTGCACCGCAGCAGTCGTCAGCGCGGGTTCGAAGGACATGGCCGGCGTGTTCACGCCCGGCCCTCCCGAACAGGTGGGCCGGCCGTCGGCGGTGGCTCTGTTCGGCCATCATGGGACGACCACGCCGGGACCGTCTCCGGCCGGGGAGGGGAGTAGTCGGTGATGATGGCCTCGGAGCAGGTGGACGTGGATGGCCTGGCGGAGCTGGTACGAGGGTGCGAGGACGTCCGCGCTCGGTTGGTGCTGGTGACTGACACACAGGAGCAGTGGCGGCTCCACCACGGAGAAGTTCTGCTCGACGCTCCCGATCTCGACACCAATGGCGAGGAGACCTGGCTGTACCCGACGGTGGCGTTCGTCGCCCGGAGGCTCAGGGGCAGTCTGGTGGCGGACCTGCTGTGCGGCAAGCCCGCGGACATCGGGAGCTTCCGTGTCTTCGCCGACCAGGATTCGACCCATGTGTCCGCTGACAACCTCCGCGGGAACCAGGTGTGGACGGGGAGGACGACGCCCTGGCCCCGGACCGAGTGGACGATCCGCAGGATCTCCACCGATTACCGCAATCACGGTGTGCTGGTCGGCGACACCTCGTATCCCTCCTTCCTGACCTTCGATCAGGCTGTCAGTTCCTTCCTCTACCGGCGCCCCTACGACAGTCGGACAACCGTCGACCAGTTGTGGCGTGTCGTCCAGCCTCGGCGGGGTGCCTGGTTCCAGAAGGTCACCGTTGCCCCGGACCGGCTCACCGTCGATCTTGAAGGCGACGACCTGGACGGCGTTGTCCTGGAACTGAGCGAGCCCGCTGATTCCCGCCGGCTCTCGGTCGAGGGCGCCGGCTCCTACTCCTTCGACCTGCCCGAGGGACTGCGGGTCGAGAGCCTGCTGATCGCGCACCGTAGCGGTAAGTGGCTCGACATGCGGCACTTCCCTGCCGGACCGTACGGCAGCGTCCGCGACACCTCGGTCGTCTGGGAGCAACCCGAACTGGAACTGGAGCTGCTCCTCGCGGATGGTGAAGGCCCCCAGCTGGAGTGCAAGCGGGAGATTCCGGACAAGGACGCCCGCACCCGGAAGAAGATGCTCAAGACCGTGGCAGCGTTCGCGTCGCAGCCCGGGGGCGGCACCATCCTGTTCGGCGTGGAGGACGACAACCTGGAGATCGTCGGCCTGAGTCAGGACCAGAGCGCCGACGAGCAGAAGCGCAGGATCGGAGACATGATCCGCAACAATCTGGAGCCCGCGCCGGTCTGTCACCCCCGGGTGATCAAGCACGACTACAAGCGGGTCATCGCGGTCGACGTCCCTGGTGGAAACCAGCCGTGCGCCTACCGGGACAACGGGCGCCTGGAGTTCTACGTTCGCCGTGGCTCCAGCAGCATCCTCGCCAGCTACCGGGAGATCGAGGAAGGATTTTGTCCGCACCCCGGCACCGGCTGACGTGACCGGCGGACAGCCTCTCCGCCTGGGCGCCGGGCGGGGCCGGTGACACCGAACGGGCTTACCCTGGCCCGGGGCCGCGGAGGTTCAGGAACCTCCGCCCCCACCAGCGTTGTCCGGCCCGCACCCAAACCCACCCGGCCCCGGCAGGTTCCTCAGCTCGAAGACCCGGCTACCGTCACCCGCTACGACGTGGGTAGTACGTCAAGTGACCCGGTAGCGACGGCATGCAGCATTGCGACGGCCCGGATCGGGTGAGGGGCGGACTTGACCGGGCGCCCTGTGCGACCTTGTCGCGCAGCAGTCGGCTGTGGTCGAGTTCGGCCGTAGTGAGCTCTGCGTCGGCGGCCCGCTCGATGAGAACGTGGAGTGGTTCGTTCGTGGCCGGATGCTCGGCACTGAAATAACACACCTTGTAATCGTGGCAGTAACAGTTCCGGACCCGGTGGCCCCGGCGACCGGATCTGTGGCCATCACCTGGTCGCCGACTCGTCCACCGCCCGGTGCCCGCTCCCGGAGCACCTCGAGACCATGCGGGTTCTGCCGCGGAGTCCCCGCCGGGCACCGCGCCGAGCGGGAGCGGTCCGCCCGACGGTGGTCTGTCCGAGTGCTGGGGTCTGCCGTCCGAGTTACGGGGAGGGCCGGGAGCGGCCGGGGGACCGGTCAGAGAGCGGTCGCCGCGGGCTCCTGGGACCCGGGGACGACCTTGCCGCCGCCGGCGATCGGCGGCCCGTCGACGTACCAGTTGTTCCAGTTCCCGTTCTGGCTGCGGTCCCGGGACCACATGTGGTTGTAGTCGCTGCCGCGCGAGGTGATGGTGAAGGCGCCGCCCAGGGTCTGGCGGGTGATCATGACCTTGCTCGTGAAGTAGCCGCCCAGGGAGGTCCAGCTGCTGAGCTTGTGGGAGCTGCCGCTCGTCCAGCGCGTCCACACGGCGTTGTCGGTGCCGATCACGAAGATCTCGCTGTTCCCGTCCTGGAAGCCGAAGTAGGTGACGCCGTCACGGAAGTCACCGCCGCACAGGAAGCTGCCGCCGAACTGCTTGTCACTGCAGCGCGCGGGGATGTTGATGTCACCCGCGGAGGCGGGAGCCGCGCTCAGACCGATCCCGGCGAGGGCGGCGAGGGCCGCGACGGCGGCCTTGATCTTGTTCATGTCTGCTCCTGATCGGTCGGGGCGGGGCCTCGTCGACCGCCCGGCGGCACCGGGGCGGCGACCCGCCGGGCGACCGCCCGACGGACCCTCACCGGTAGCAACGGGCGCGGCGGCCGATCGAGTTCACCGCCGGCGGCCGTCCGTGCCTGTTCGGACAGAGGGGGTGCCCCGGCGCGCAGGACAGCGCCGATCGCCTGGTCCGCCCGCGCCTGCGGGGGCCGACCAATGGACGACGCAACGTCACATCAGCTTCGCCGCAGCACGTGTACCGCATCCGCATCCTCCGGAGGGCCACCGTGCATCACCGTTCCCGTTTACCCGAGAAGACCCGAGGCGCCGGTGCCGGTTCCGGCGCCGCCATTCCGCAACTCGTGACCGGACTCGCCGGAGCGGCGCCCGGCAGTCCGGCCGAGGCCGCCCAGGCTCATCTCCCGGCCTGTTCCGACCACTTCCGGATCGACACCGCGCAGCTGACGGAGCTCGCCGTCGAGCACGCGGCCGAGGGCCGTGGCGCCTCGGGTTCCTTCGGGAAATTCAACGGAGCGGCTGTCTGCCTCCGACTTACGGAGCGACCGGCATGTCGAGCGTTATGGCCCGGATCAGCCTGTTGACGTCTCAAGGAGCAGTGTCCATCGTGGCAGGTGGCGGCGACACAGTGGTTCGGTTCCTGCAGAGGCTTCCGGCCGGACGCAGTTGCCCCCGGTCGCGCCTGGCGTTCTCCCTGTGCTCGCGGGAGACGAGTAAAGCTGGAGTGGCGGCAGGAGAAGGGCTTCATGGCGAGAGCCCGGTCCGGGCAGGAACGAGATCGAGTCGCTGGTAAACGAATGACTCCCACGCCTGTGGGGAGGACCCGGGCACCGTCCGCAACGGTTGACCCCCGCGAGTGCGGGGAAGACCCTTCGCGACCTGCGCCGTTCTCGGGGCTTTGCCATATCTTGACCAGTCTTCGGGGGGCACATTCGAGCTGGCCTGTTGAGGTGTCAAGGAGCGGCGTCCATCGTGGCAGACGGTGGTGACGCTGGGGTGTTGGCTGCGGAAAACACGGGGTCACTGCTGGCCCGCCTGCGCGGGCAGGACTTGACCACGGACCGCGCCCGGTTCGGGGTCTCCTGCTGACTCCCGTGCGTGGGGGAGAACGTCACCAGCCGTGGGCCGCCGACCTGTTCGTGCCGGGTACCGGGAGGGGTCGGCTGGATCGGTGGCCGTGTCGTTGGGGTGGTCTAGCCTCACCGGGGGTGGGTCGATCGATGCCGTGGAGGGGTTCGGATGAGTGGCCTGGGCTGGATGTACGGGAGGGACCTGCCGCTGGTGAGTGTCACGTTCGCCCGTGACCTCACTCCGCGACGGCTCCTGGAGCGGATGGGGGCGGACCCCGCCACACTCGCCGAACGGAGCGGGGCCGAGTTCCACGAGGATTTCGGCGACATCCTCTTCGAGGACGACGCCTACGTGGTCACCGCCGGCCGGTACGGGTCATGGGCGTGGGCGTGGGAGCACGGCAGTTGGCTGTGCGTCGAGGGCGACGAACTGCTCGACGCGGTCTCGGACGGGACCGCGGCACTGGCCCTGCACGCAAACGAAAAGCCCATGGTGGAGTTCCGCTATGCCGAGAACGGTCGACTGGTGACCACTCTGAACACCCTGCGGGGCATCGGACCCGAGCACCGATCCGGCCACGACCCCCACCGCTTCGACCCCGAACTGCGGGCACTGGGCGCCCTCCCGGACACCGAGGAGACCGGGCCGCTGGGACTGCGCGGGCTCTTCTACCGTCTCGCCGAAGGACTCGGCGTGGGCATGGACCAAGCCGACCTCCACACCGGGAAGGCCCTCAGTGCCCGGCTCCGCCCTCGCCCCGACCGGACCACGTGACACCCCCCACCCAACGCAGCCCGACGAGCCGCCCACAGCTTGGACAACGGCTGACCCTCCCCTCGCGAGGAGGACCTCACCGGACGCGTCGACGACGCTCTCGCAGACCGGCTGACCCCGCCTGCGCGGGGAGGACACCGCCTACGCCGCCCTCGGCGCCTGCGGGGAGGACCCCCAGGGATGCTCAAGGTGTTGAGGGGGACCATACCGACGAGCGGGACCTGCCCGGGCGCAGACGGCCGAACTGGCAACGGCTACGGCCGGGCAGCGGACACCGCGTCCGTGTACTGCTCGGTCGTCAGGTCCGCATCGTTGATGCCGAGCGAGGCGAAAACCGAGCGCACACTGGCCAGCGCCTCGGAGAGGTCGTCGGTGCTGGCAGCGGTCTCCAGCTCGACGAACGTTCCGTCGATCTCGGGGACACGGACCAGGGTTGCGAGGAACGTCCGACCGTTCTCCGTGAAGTCGTAGTTGCGGCACCGCTTCTCGAACTGAATGCGCGGAACGAATCCGAGCGCACGGACGATCTCGTGTGCAGCCTCGGCGTCTTCGACCATGGTCTCGGCCTCCGGCTTGGACCCGGAGGCCACATCGACACGAGCGCCCTTGTAGGTCAGGACGGTACGGGTGTCGTCCGGCCCGTGTACGGTGCGGATCCGTAGTTCCCGGTCCTCACCCATCAACGAGCCGTCCGGGGCGTCGTAGTAGGTATCGCGGTACACCTCGGCGCGACCGACCCCGTACCGCTCCTCAAGGGCCTTGAGGAGGTGCTCCGGATCCCGGACTACCGCCTTCAGCTCCGCCTCGATCGCCATCGCCCATCCCTTCGTCAGATGATCCGTTCGGCCTCCGTCACCATGGCGTCGAGCTGCCGACGCCACCCGGCGAACAAGGGACCGTACGGGGTGGCGAGCACTTTATAGGTCGCCGACTCGTGTCCTTCCCAACCGCTGTGGAACGAGCTGACATAGAGGGTGGCATCGAGGCGAATCGTGCGCCAGACCGGCAAGGTTCGGTAGCGGTAGACCTCGACATGTCCCACCTCGGCCAGCTCACGCAGCCGAGCCTCGGCAAGCAGGATCCCGCTGGAGAGCGATTCCGCAGACTCGCCGATCTCCCTCGCGCGGTCCGCAACGGCCGGCGCTTCGGGATGCAGAAGAAGCACCCTCAATCGCGGCCTGGCGTCGGCGCCGCGTTCGAGATGAGGACGGAGCAACGAGTCACGGAGGCCGAGGAGCCCCAGACCCCGAACCGCGAGCACGTCGATCTCGCCAGCGGACCGGGCAGTGCGCTGGATCTCGGCTGCTGCGGATGCCTGGTCGGAGTAGACACGGACGATCTCCGGGAAGGCTGCGAGGTCGAACGCGGCGCCGGGCGCCCGGCTTTCTCGCTGCAGGGCCAGTCCGAGCAGTCGTCGTGCATCCGCTGGCATGTTCAGGCCGTCCGCGATGCGCTCGAACACATCGAGGCGGACGACCTCCCGGCGCCGGTTCATGATCTCGTTGACCCGGCTCTGGGTCATGCCGACCTGAGCGCCGATCCGCGCTTGGCTGGCACCGCTGTGGTGCTGGACCCACCGGAACACGCCAGCGATATCCCGGTCCCGAAGCAGCCCGCGGACCTCGGAGTTCTGCCAGGCCGGGTCAGGTAGTCGGATCGGTTCGAGCGCAGTCGCCACAGCAGCAGTCCTGTCTCTGTGTCATCTCACAGTGAGATTACCGTCCGGGTATCGAGGTGTGCGCTGCGTTACCCGAATCTCGTCAGGGAGCGGTGCAGCTCGGATGCCGCTGCGGTCGCCAAGGCACCAAGGAGGACACATGGCCTTGACCAGCGATGAGGACTGGACCGTGAGTTTCGGGGACCTCCTGCCCCCGACGGCCCTGCCACCGGTGGCGGCGCTGACCGAGGTCTGGCAGACCGTCCGGGGCCTCGACCTCGGAGACCAGCAGCACGCCGCCCTGAAGCTGCTTTTCGGCACCGGGGCAACCGAGATGGTCGAGGCGGCGCTCGATGGCGGGACGCTTGACTTCCCGGTCCAGCTTCCGGAGACGCGGATGACGATCCAGGTCCGCCGCGGCGACGGCAGGACCGCCAGACAGAGGCACGCCGCGCGGTACCGGGTGGTGCAGGAGCCGCGCCAGGGGCGGAACCCTGGCCTGTGGGTGGTGATGGACAGCAAGACGGGCGGGCCGGTCCGCGAGAAGGAGGTCGTCCTGCGGTGGGGCATCGAGGCGAGCGCTCAGTCCTGGATCAGCCGAGAGGTGGCCCGCGGCGACTACCAGGGGAAGGCCGGCCATGCCCAGGCCTCCTGAAAGCCTCGCCGACAACGAACCGATGCCCGCGCCGGACACGGCCCGCGTCGAGGTGGGCCGGTGCGTCAACTGCCGCTCCTGGTCGTGGGGCTACTTCATCGTGGACCTCACTTCGTGCACTGCGCTCGTCCTGCACTGCGAAGACGACGACGGGACGGACAGGTCGACTCCGCCCGGTCGCGACTCGCCGCAGCTGTCTCGGTCGCGGCCGTCGTCGTGGTGTGCGTGCTGCTGCTGACCATCTGGCGCTAATCAGGTCCCCCTACGACGAAGGACTCGCCTTGAAGATTCCCTGCCGGAGGACCCCGCCCACTTCCACGGCCGCCGATCGCGCGGACGCTGCCGCGACGACGCTCAGATGGCTCGCTTCGCCGTCGAGGACGGCGGCGACGGCAACGAGGTCGAGTATCGACGCCGCAAGGCCGTCCGCGCCGCGAAGGGGCAGCCAGTCCTGACCCGTGACGACCCCAACAGCACCCGGGACTGACCCACTGGCTCGGCTGCGGCGGCGCGTCTTGCAGGAGGCCGCTTCCCGTCCGGACGGCGGGGCCGCAGTCCGGGGGCCGCCCCCGGCTGACCCCCGCGAGCGCGGGGGTCAGCCGTTGTCCCCGTCGGCCTTGCCCGCGTTGCCGGCATCCTCTGCCGGGTGTCGATTGCGGGGGCGTCAGCCTGCTGTTGTTGCTTCCCGAGCCGGCCGCGCCAGAGCCAGGGTGGTGGTGTCATGGCCGGCTCCCGTCCGCCGCACCGTCGCCGGGCCGGGGTGGTGGTGCGGTGCCTGTGGCCTGGAGGGCGCGGGAGCGGAAGTCGGCGGCGGCCTCGGGTTGCCCGTCGGCGTCCAGCACAGCCGCGGCGAGCCCGTACGCCTCGGCCAGGACAGGCCCGTACGTCGCCGGATCATCGGACGGGTACGGGCCGACCACCCGGACCGCCTCGGCAGCATCCCGCCACGCCCCCGCCGTGTCGCCGGGGAGCAGCGCCCGCCCCCGCCGGGTCAGCACGGTGGCCAGGCCCGCGCGGGACATCACGGTGTCCGGGTGCACTGGGCCGAGGACACGGTCCTGGTCCTCCGCAACGGAACGCAACAGGTCGACGGCACCGTCCGCACGCCCCGCCTGCCAGTAGGAGACGGCGAGGTTGGCACGGGCAGTCAGGGTGTCGGGGTGGTCGTCGCCGAGGATCCGCTGGCGGTCGGCGAGGACCCGCTCCTCGATCGCGGTCGCCTCGTCGGTGCGCCCCGCCTGCCAGTAGGAGGTGGCTAGGTTGTCGCGGGCGGTCAGAGTACCGGGATGGTCCTCCCCGAGCAGCCGTTCGGCGTCGACTGTACCCAGCTCGAGCCGGTCATGGAGAAGATCCGCGTGGGTGCCGGCGCGGTCGCCGGTGCCCGGCAGGTCCTTGGCGAGCCGGCCTGCGAGTGCGCTCACCGGGCATCGACCGGGTGAGGACGCCGAGTGTGAGCAGAGCGAGCGCCGGCAGCACGGCGACGATGATTCCCATCGGCAAGGCGTCGGTGGCGCCACCCGCGCCGGCCAGCGGAGCAAGTGCCCCGCCGAACATGAACTGACTGAAGCCGAGCAGAGCGGCGGCCGACCCGGCGTGTCCGCCGTGGTCGGCCAGGGCCTGGGCCGCGGCGTTCGGCATGACCAGGCCCACGCTGGAGACCAGGACGAACAGGCCGATCAGGAGCACGGGCAGGGGTGCCCGTGTCAGCACCGCGCCCAGGACCGTGGTGCCACCGGCTGTCGCGCCCAGCAGACCGGCGAGCAGCAGCGCGCGGGCGCCGGCCCGGGCCACCAGTCGGCCGCTGATCTGGGCGGCCGCAATGAGTCCGGCGGCGTTGACGGCGAACACGGCGCTGTACTGCTGCGGTGACAGGCCGTGGATTTCCTGCAGGACGAACGGCGAGCCGGAGATGTAGGTGAACATCGCCGCGAAGACCAGGCCGTTGGCCAGGACGTACCCGGTGAAGACCCGGTCGCTGAGCAGTTGCCCGACGACAGCCGGCAGCGGCCGGCGTGACGCGGAGGGGCGGGTCTGCGGCAGTCCTGCGGCGGAGGCCGCCAGCAGCACGGCGCCGAGTACGGCCAGGGCCACGAAGATTCCGGGCCAGGCCGTGACGCGCAGTAGCTGGCCGCCGAGGACCGGCGCGAACACCGGCGCCAGGCCGGTGATCAAGGTCAGTGCGGAGAAGAGACGTGCGGTGCGGGTTCCGGAGGTGCGGTCGCGGACCACGGAGTTGGCGATGACGATGCCGAACCCCCCGCCGATGCCCTGGACCAGGCGCAGGCCGACGAAGGTCCGGACGTCGGGTGCCACCGCGCAGAGCGCGCTGGCGATCGTGTAGAGGGCGAGGCCCCCCAGCAACGGACGCCGCCGGCCGTAGGTGTCGCTCAGCGGCCCGGCGATCAGCTGCCCGATGGCCAGCCCGGCCAGGCAGGCGGTGATGGTGAGCTGGGTGGCCGCGGCGCTGGCGCGCAGGTCGCCGGCGAGTTCCGGCAGTCCGGGCAGGTAGCCGTCGATGGACAGTGGTCCCAGGGCCACGAGCGCTGCGAGCAGGACGATGACTCGGGTGTGCCGGCCGGCGGCGTCGTTGCTCATGGCTCAGTACGCCACGGTGATGCGGCGGCGGATCGCGGTGCCGCTCTCGATCGTGTCGGCCAAGGCGATCGCGTAGTCGGCGTACGAGATGCGGCTGTTGCCGTCGTCGTCGGTGAGCAGGGTGTCCCCGGCGCTGCGGTAGGCCCCGGTCCGCTCGCCGGCTCCGATGACCGCGGCGGGCGACACGTACGTCCAGTCGAGGTCGTGCACGCCGCGGTAGAGGTCGAGCGCTTCGGACTGGGCCTCGGCGTTGGCCTTCCACAGCGCGGGGAAGTCCGGGTCGTCCATGACCCGGGCGCCGGTCGGCGTGCGCAGGCTACCGGCACCGCCGATGGTGACCAGGCGGGTGACGCCGGCTCGGCGGAGTCCCTCGATCAGCGCACGGGCGGCACCGACGATCGTGGCGCGGTCGTTCTCCTGGCCGATCCGGGGGCCGACGGCCGACAGCACGGCGTCGTGGGAGGCGGCGAGGCCGGCGACCGCGGCGGCGTCCGTGACGTCACCGGTGGTCACGGTCAGGGCCTTGTGCTCGAGTCCGTCGACGTGGCCGGCTCGGGTGACCGCGGTGACGGTGTGGCCGCGACGCAGGAGTTCCTCGGTGGTGGGCCGGCCGATGTTTCCGCTGGCACCGAACAGGACGATCTTCATGTGTTGCTCCTTGTTTCTGCTGGTCACAGGACGGGCTGGCCGTCGGCGACGATGGCCGCGGTGATGCCGCGCTCGTCGGCGGCGTGCTGGAAGCGCTGCTCGATGTCGGGTTGTTCGGTGTAGAACGGCGGGTTGTGGAACAGGCCGTAGTGCATGGCGCAGACGGTGTCGGCGCCGAGTGCGACGGCGGCCTCGACGGCCTGCTCGGGGGTCATGGTCGCCGGGACGTTGGCCGCGTAGCCCTCGAAGTGGGCGATGACGCCGTTGACCGGGACGAACGCGACGTCGAACGGGCCGTGGTCGCGGGCGATCTGCCACCAGCTGCCGTGCCACTGGGTGTCGCCGCAGTGGATGACCCGCCGGCCGGCGCCTTCGACGACCCAGGCGACCTGGTCGCAGTCGTTGCCGCGCCAGTCCAGCGAGGTCACCGGGGTGACGGTCAGCGCTCCGATGCGGCGTGACTGGCCCAGGTCCTGGGCAACGGGGGTGATGCCCACCTCGTGCAGCGCCGCCGCGCTCGGGGTGTGGCAGCCGATCGTGCCGGTGGCCGCGATCCGGGCGATCAGGTCGTGGTCGTAGTGGTCGGGGTGCAGGTGGGTGATGAGGGCGTGGGTGCCGGGCGGGGTATCGACCGGGTCGACCGGCCGGTGCGGCGGTCCCATCACCGGCGCCAGCGGAGCGACGTTCTCGAGCGGGTCGATCAGCAGGCGGGTGTCGCCGAGACGGATCTCGATGCCGGCCCAGGCCAGCCGACGCACGGAAAGGGTGGGGGTCATGGCAGGGACGCTAGACCGACGTTGTTGAGAAAGTCAACAAGGGAGTTTTGAATCTCAACACCACGATGTAGGGTGGTGGCATGCGCACCTACGGGCAGTTCTGCGGCATCGCGAAAGCACTGGACGCCATCGGCGACCGATGGACCCTGCTGATCGTCCGTGAACTGCTCGCCCTGGGTCCGTGCCGGCACACCGACCTGCGCAACGGCCTGCCCGGGATCGCCAGCAACCTGCTGGTCGACCGGCTCCGCGAACTCGAGGAAACCGGCCTGATCCACCGCGAGGCCGCCCCGCCGCCGGTGGCCACCACCCTGTTCTCCCTCACCGAGCGTGGCCGCGCGCTGGAGCCGGTGCTGCAGGAGCTGAGCCGGTGGGGCGTGCCGCTGTTGCGTGAGCCGGGCGGCAGCGACACCTTCCGCACCCACTGGCTGGACATGCCCGCCCGGGCACTGACCGACCACCGCCCCGACCAGCCGGCAATCGCCCTGCAACTGCACGCCGACGGCAACGAGGACCTGGTCATCGAAGTCAAGGACGGCTCGGTGCACACCCACGCCGGCCGGGTCGACCACCCCACCGCGTCCCTGAGTGGACCGCCGCACCTGCTGGCCGCGACCCTGCTCGGCGACCTCGATCTGAGCGCCGCACTACAGCAAGGGCTGCGGCTCAGCGGCGAACGCGAGGCAGTACTGCGCATCCTGCCCCGCTGATCCGGGTGGTGTGGCCCAGCATGGGCCAGTCGACCTCCCCCCGGGAGCGCGGGCGGACCGGCTTGCGCAGCTGGCCGGCCCAGTGCCCGTACCGGGTCGCCAGGTCGGCGACGCCGGGAAGCTCCCGGGCGAGGAACCTGGAGATCGGCGATTCGGCCCGGCGGCCCTCCGCTTCGCCGGGCTCCGCCCGCACCCCGGGCGGCAGCGGCGCGAGGTCCTGGGACACCCTTCCGTCCCGGCTGTGATTCACGTCACTACCGGCGGCTCGGTGCAGCACCCGGCCCCCGTTCCGCCGTCATGGGGGCAGTGATCAGGACGGGACGAGGAGAGGAGGTCGGCGGGTGAGGTTTCGCAGGAGCGGTCCGGGCAACGGATTCACGGAGTTCGTCGCACAGCGGTCGGGAGCGTTGTTCCGCACCGCGTATGCGCTGACCGGTGACGTGCACGTGGCCGAGGATCTGGTGCAGGAGACGCTGGAGCGGGCGTGCCGACAGTGGCGGAAGGTCGCGGTGGCGGACTCGCCGGAGGCGTACGTGCGCAAAGTGCTGGTCAACCTGGCCAACGACCGCTGGCGGCGGCTGTCGCGCCGGGGCGAGCGCCCCGGGCTGTCGGGGGTGCCCGAGACGGCCGACCCCCGGGACCGGTTCGGGCAGGTGGATCTGCGCGCGGAACTGATCGAGGCACTGCTCGGGCTGCCGATGGGCATGCGCAGCGTGGTGGTCCTGTACTACCTGCACGATCTGGACGCCCGGCAGGTCGCCGACGTCCTGGACATTTCTTCGAGTGCGGTGAGGTCCCAGCTCGCCCGCGGCCTGGCCAAGCTGCGCGATTCGGTATCGGGCGCCCAGGCGCCGCACACGCCGTCGGCCGCTTTCGGAGGTACGAAGTGAGGAACACGTCGTCCGGACCGGCCCCGTTCGAGCCGGGCCTCGAAGCCGAGCTGCGTGCCGCGGTGGTCTCCTTCGCCGACGGGCCGACGGCGCCGGTCGTCGACGCGGCCGCGATCGAGCGAGCCGTCGGCCGCAGCCGCACCCGCCGGGCGCTCCTCGGCACCGCTGCGGCGTGCTGCGTGCTGGCGTGCGCCACGGTGGGGTTCTTCGCGCTGAAGCCCGTGCCGGCCGCGCCCGGCGCCTCCCCGTTCCTGTCCCCACCGGCGAACGGGGCGTGCACCCCGCTCGCCACCGGCACCCCCAAGAGCGGAAGCGCCGATGCGACGCCGACACAGGAGCAGGAGCAGACCGCGGGAGCGGGCATCGCGCTGCCGGACCTGGCCGGCATGCCGGTCGAACAGGCCGGAAGCCTGCTGCGCGGACTCGGACTGAGCTGCACGATCATGCGTCACACGGACTGGAACGCTCCCGCCGGGCAGGTGATCAGCAGTCAGCCCCGGGGCGGCGCACAACCGGTGGCACCGGGCTCGTCCGTCCTCCTGCTGGTCTCGACGGGCAAACCCGGCGGAACCTGAGCGACCGGGCCCTTCGGCCCGCGCACCGGCCGAGTGACCCAGGGGCCGGTGCCGGGCAGTCCGTCGACCGCGGCGCACCGGCTGGACGCCCGCCCCTCCGGGCCGCTGCTCGACTCCGCCTCCGATCGGAGACGGCGGGGCCCGGGCAGCGACCCCGCCGCCCGGGCCCCGGCGTGCCGCTACTCGGCCGGCGGGGCGTCCGGCAACACGATGGCGAGCTGGCCGTCCGCGCCCAGCCGCCCCTTGCTGTCGGCCCGCTGGTCGTCGACGACCGCGAACCCGTCGACCGTCTCCGCGGCCTCGGGCCGGGCCGGGACCGGTACGGCGGTCCGGGTCCTGCGCTGCTCGGCGGCGACCTTCACCATCGGGTGGTCCCCGTACTCGCCGCGGTCGCGCTCGTAGCCTCGGCCGGCCTGCGAGCCGGGCTTCCACCGGCCGTGCCGGTCGGCGGCCTCCGCCGAGGCGCCGGCGTCCCGGGCCGCCGAGCGGCCGGACGCCCGCCAGCCGTTCGCGGTGAAGACACGTCCCTCGGCGTCCTTCTCCAGGCCGACGGCGGCCACCAGCCGCTTGGAGAGGTCGTAGACGGGGCCGGGGTGCAGCTTCTCGGAGATGTGGCCCCAGCGGTCGATCCTCCGCAGCAGCCGGCCCTCGGTGACACCGTGCTCGGCGAGCATCCCGCGCCACAACCACGGCGGTCGGGTCACTACAGGCTCCTGCCACCAGTGTCGTGATCGGGTTGGGGCGGTAGTGCGGTGCCTGCGGCCTGGAGGGCGCGGGAGCGGAAGTCGGCGGCGGCCTCGGGTTGCCCGTCGGTGTCCAGCACCGCGGCGGCGAGCCCGTACGCCTCGGCGAGCGCGGGCCCGTACGTGGCCGGATCATCGGCCAGGTACGGGCCGACCGCCCCGACCGCCTCGGCGGCGTCCTGCCACGCCCCCGCCGCGTCACCGGGGAGCAGAGCACGCCCCCGCCGGGTCAGCATCGTGGCCAGACCCGCGCGCGACACCACGGTGTCCGGGTGCGCAGGGCCGAGAACACGGACCCGGCCCTCCACAACGGAACGCAACAGGTCGAGGGCACCGTCGGTGCGCCCCGCTTGCCAGTAGGAGACGGCGAGGTTGGCCCGGGAGGTCAGGGTGTCTGGGTGGTTGTGGCCGAGGATCCGCTCGCGGTCGGTGAGGACCCGTTCCTGGAGCACGATCGCCTCGGCGGTGCGTCCCGCTTGCCAGTAGGACGTGGCGAGGTTGCCACGGGACACAAGGGTGTCGGGGTGGTTGTGGCCGAGGATGCTCTCGCGGTCGGTGAGGACCCGTTCCTGGAGCACGATCGCCTCGGCGGTGCGTCCCGCCTGCCAGTAGGAGGAGGCGAGGTTGTTGCGGGAGGTCAGGGTGTCGGGGTGGTCGTCGCCGAGGAGCCGCTCGGTGTCGGCCGTGAGGTGCTGCCAGTGCAGAACCGGCTGGAGCCCTGAACGAGCCCGTTCGAATGTCCGAGCGGAATGGCATGCTGCCGAGCGCGTGTCCTGATTCGAACGGAGCAGCCACTGATGACTGTCGACTTCCGTGCCGCCTGGTGCGCTACCGACCTCGGCGACCACCGGCCCTGCCGCTGTACGTACGAGAGGTACCCCTACGACAGCCTGCCCGTGCTGGACGCAAGCCGCCTCACCGGGGCGTTCCAGTGGCTCGGTGATCCCGGTGGGACGCTCCAGGACCAGGTCGAGAAACTCCACGAGTTGGATCTCCGCCTGGCGGCCGAAGGACTGTCGCTGCCTCAGGACTTCGTTACCTTCTGCACTTCGTCGAACCTGCGCGGCTCCTTGGACTCGGTGTCGGTGACCGGTTGCTGGATCAGCCTCTCGGCACCGTTGCCCAGTCCCGTCGAGACGGGTGCGTTCCTCGTCCGCTTCTTCCGTGACCAGCAGGACTGCGTTCTCTGGTACCTCTACCTCCGGCCGTCCGGCGAGGTGTTTGTGGTCAACTCCTCCCTCGACTACGAATTCGAGTACGAAGCTCGGGACTCCGACGACTACGAGCCCGAGGGCGACCTGGACGACCCGGTGGCTCAGGAGGCCGAGATCCTCTGGTGCGCTCCCTCCTTCGAGCACTTCGCCTACCGGTTCTGGCTCGAGAACCGCCTCTGGCGGGCCGTCAACGGACGGAGCGACGAGCCGCTCGACGCCGAGCTGAAGGAGTACCTGGACCACTACCGGGCCGTACAACGCCAGGTCTGAGCGCGGGCCCTGTCCGCCGTCCCTGATTGCCCCTGACTACGCGCCGATCGGGCGCCCACCCTCTTGCCTGCACCGGCACGCGATGCTGCGCGCCGAGCACATAGACGTCAACGCCGTCGCCCGCCGTACCGAGGCCGAGTTGTGTGCGGAGACGGCCGCCGCCCGACCCGCCGGAGCCGACCCCGAGGACGTCCTCGGGGCCGGCCGACACCGGCACCACCCGAGCGGGGTGAGCCCTACCAGGCGGGGCGCCGGTCCTGGCGTGATGTGGAGAAACCGGTGGGGACGGCCGTCTGTATTCGCCACAGCAGGCCCGGACCGGGCGGGAACTCGTGGGTGGCCGGCGCTGGGGGGTGAAGGCGCCGATGGCCGGGAAGGGGCAACTCGGTCAGAACACCGTCCCGCATCATCCAGAGCCCGAAGCAGTCGTCCTCCTCGTCGTGGATCAACACCTGCACGCTCTCCGGATGCGGCCAGGCCAGGGACTCCAGATGCCGAAGCAGTCCCGACCGTGGACGCATTCGGTCGAACTCGATCACCCACCCACCGATGAAGAGGTGGAGCCGCTCGAAACGACCCTGCCAGCTGCGTGAGTCGTCCGGCTGGGTCAGCGGTCCCATCACCTCATCCGCGTCCGGCGCCAACACGATGACCTGCGCGATTCTGCTCATGCCGAAGTATCGGCGCAGACCGCGGGCCGCCGGCAAGCGAATTCAGAGGTAGCGGGTGGCGCGGCCAGGGCGCTGCGTCCAACCGGACGAGGCGGGTCCTGACTCGCCTGTTTTCATGTCATACCGGATGAGTACTTGTACGGATAGGGGCCCGGCCGGTCACCGCAATAGCCTCTTCGTCGGCCGAGGAACTGTCGGGAAGGAACCGACAACGCTTCCCAGACTGACCGTCAACCCATCGGGCCCCCTGTAATTCCCGGGACGGGCCGACCACGGCCCGGCCGTCCGGTCCTCACGTCCTGTTCCAGCCACAAGGAATTCCACTGTGCCGTTCCCCCTGCCACGACCCGCGGCCCGCGCTGTCGCAGCGCGGCGCCCCGGCATCGCCGCACTGGCGCTCTGTCTGCCCCTGATCCTCGGAGGATGCATGTCCACGCCCGACCCCGCCGAGCCGCTGCCCGTCAAGGCTCGCCAGGACGCCCAGGGCTGGGCCCAGCGCATGACCGAGTACATGGCGCAGAGCGGCGGTGTCACCCTCGATCCCGGCAGCGCCGAGCCGTTCTTCAACGACTGCGTCGGCCAGAACGACGAGGTCGCCCAGGACGGCCGGTACAAGATGTCGTACGCGGTCTACAGTTCCGCCCCGCTCGAGCAGCACCCCGAGGCGGTCCGCAAGGTCCGTGCGATGCTCGAACAGCAGGGCTTCAAGATCGACGGATACCGGGAGACCACGGACGGCAAGGTCGACACCGTCCTCGACGCCTCCCAGGCGTCGAGCCGGTACCTGATCACCGTCGAGACCACGACGGGAGGACTGCTGCTCTTTCGGGTCAGAACGCCCTGCCTGATGCCTCCGGCAACACCGGGGGCGGTCGGCTGACACGGACGGAGCCGGCCCGGGGCCGCCGATAGCCGCAGGCAGGCGGGACGGTGGACAGCGGAGTCCGCGTCCTGATCACCACCCCTGCCACCAGCGCACAACCGCCAAACACCACCGACCACGAAGTCGACGACCAACACAGCCCAACTACCCGTTCCCCCTCGACCTCGACCTCGACGCCCGCACGGCTGCGCCGGTAGCTCCGCACCGGCACCGGGGCGCTCCGTCCCCCGGCCGACCCGGCGGGGGACGATCCGTGCTTCGCCCCGCGCAGGGCCGGCCGACAGTGCTGCGGCTCGGCCCGCCAAGGCGTTCGGGTTGCCTCAGGTGGCGGCTGGGACAGGGGTGCCACCGTCGGGTTCCGGAGGCCGAGTGCACCCCGGCTCCACCGGTGCGTCCCGGACCGCTCTGTTGGGCGGTGTCCCGGCCGGGGACGGCGAGCGGTCCGGGGCCGGTTCGGTGTGCTGCATGGTCCAGCCGTCGATCGGCACCCGGGGCCGCGGCGGCCTGCGCGTCGCCCGGTCGAAGCGCTTCAGGTCCGCCGCGGTGGTGAACAGCAACAGCATTCCCGCGAGCAACCCGAACGCCTCGCCCTTGACGAGGCTCGGCGCCGGGTCGAAGACCGCGACCACAGCTCCGTCGGGGCCGATCAGCGGGGTTCCGGCGGCCCAGCGCGGGTCGGCGAGGCTCCAGCCGATCTCCGTCGTGATGCCGTGCTCGCGGGCCAGATGGGCGATCGCCAGGCGAACCCCGCGATTCATCCGCAGCACGTGCCGACGGATCTCCACCGTGTCGCTGGGCGCCAGGCGCGCCTGCCGCTCGGCGGCGGCCGCCCGCTCCCGCGCTCCGGCCCGGGAGAGGGCGTTGCTCGCGTCGATCCCGGCCCGCCGCTTCGCCGCCTGCGCCCGGTGGGCGGCCCGCTGCTGCTCCTGTTCCAGCTCCCGCCGCCGGGCCTCCCGCACGTGGGCGTCCTCGGCCGCGATGTACTGCGGGGCGGTCCACACCAGGTCGAGCTGTCGCTGCGGGTGGGCGAGGGCCAGCTGCGGGGCGTGCTGGACCACCCTGTCGGTGAAGACCCAGCGCAGGAAGTCGGCCACGGGGACCTGCGGTGCGGCGACCCACCGGCCACCGGCGAGCTTCACCAGTCCTTCGGCGACGACCAGGCCGCTGTCGGCCGCGGCCAGGCGCAGGGAGGGGACGGTGCCGAGCCACGGTGGCCGCGGGCGGTCGCTGAACCAGCAGCTGGTGACGCCGTCGGCGAGCATCCGCTCGGTGCGGGTGGTGATGGTGTCGGCGGTGATCGGGGACAGCTGGGCCTCCAGCGCCGTGCGCCTGGTCCCGGTTGGGTCGGTGGCCAGCACGTCGGCGCGCCAGGATCCGTCGGCGGCGCGGACCTCCAGCTCGGCGTGGGCGCCGGCGTCGCGGGCGGCGCCGACGAGTTCCAGCTTCAGGAGGTGGTGGGCCTCGGACTCGCCCTGCAGGGCGATCTCGCAGTGCGGCGGGCGCGGTGCGTGGGCGAAGAACCGCAGTCCGCCCCTGGAGACCTTCGCGTGCACCGGGTGCAGGCACTCCGGGCAGGCCAGCGGCGCGGCCGGCCTCGCCTTCCACACCCTCTCCCACGCCTGCCCACACCCGAGGTCGGGCAGGTGCGCGAAGACGGTGCCCCACTCGGCGTGGACCGCGCGGAACGCCATCAGCTCGGACGCTGGAGGAGGCCCTGCGGCGATCGCAGACGCAGAGCAGGGCGGCCACCGGGCGGGGCGGCGGGGCGGTTCGTACCGGACACCTTGCTCGGCTCCTGACGTGGGGTGGGCTGTCAACGGCAGGGTCCGGCGGGCAGAGGGCCAGCATGGTGCGAACCCGTTGAATCGGCCGGAACTCGACCGTGCACGCTCGGAACCCGACCCCAGGACGGTCGTCCGACGTACGGACCGGCGCCCCAGCGGTGCTCGCTGCTCCTGGGGCAACGGCTGTGTCGTCGGCCCCTGCTATCAAGACCCGTATGACATCGAACGCAGAAGGTCCGCACAGCCGGGAGACGCTGTTCGAGACGGCGTGCGCGGCCCTCGCCGCAGGCCGCGACGACGTGCAGCAACTGTTCGAGCGTGCCGCCGCCGGCGCGGGGCCGGAGATGCTGTGGCGGATCACCAACACGTTCGTGGAGGCGTTCGACGGACGGGCGGCGGGGTGGATGAGCCGCGCGGTCGAGTCGTCGGAGGTGCCGGACGGGATCAGCGTGCACGCGGGGACGTTGCGGATCGTCGTGGATCACGGCTACCCGGTTCACCAGTTCTGGGACATCGAGGTCAGTTCCTCGGCCGAGGACCGGGCGGCGGTGGTGGCGGCGTTGAACGCGGCCGAGCCTCGGTTGATGCGGCTCACCGACGACGGCCGCGAGTTGTCGGCCGAGGAGATGGAAGCCGCGCTGGAGAAGGGCGTCGACTTCTACAGCCCGAACTACGCCGCGGTGGAGGCGGATCCAGTGCCCCGGATCGGGCTGGACTGCAAGGACGCGATCATGCCCTTCATGAGCCGCGCCTTCATCCGGGTGCTGCTGGAGGAGCTGGAGTCCGCGGGCGTGCGGCAGGCCGGGCTGAGCACGGACCCGAGGCCGATGTCCGGGTGATGGCCGGGAGGGTCGGTCCGAGGGCTTCGGCAGGACGGTCGCCGAGTACCCCCACGCGCCCACGCGCCCGACGCGGGCCCGGAGGCGGTCGCTCGGTGGGTCAGTGTGCCCCGGCCAGGTCCAGCAGGTGGTGCATGACCGCCACCGGCAGGGTCGGATTGCACGCGGCGGCCGCGGCATGGGCCGGCCGGGCGAGCCGCCGGAGCAGTTCGTCGGCGGGGAGCCTGGGGTCGCTGACCGCCCGGGCGCTCACCTCGGGGTCGTCGGCGAGTTTCAGCGGCAGTTCGGGCCCGGCCTCCGGGTCGTCCAGCGCGGCGTTCCGCAGGCGCGGGTTGGGGTCGTCGGCGAACCGGGCCAACCCGGGGCGGGCGAAGTTGCGGTGGTGGCGGAAGCCCGACCAGTACCGGTCCTGCACCGTGGCGTACAGCTCGACCAGCAGCTCGTGCGGCGCGTCCTCGCAGTGCTCGGCGAGCGTGCGCCGCACCCACTCGTCCTCGTCCGCCGCCAGCAGGGTCACCACGTCGGACGGCAGGTGGGGCTGGGCCGCGAGCGCACGTCGCAGCCCGAGGTGCGCGGAGCTCGCGATCCGGCGGGCCGCGTCCGGATCGGTCGCCTGCCGTGCGATCCAGGACGGCGGTGACCAGAACCGCTGCGGCACCGTGCACGGGATCGCGGTGCGCTGGTCCTCGGTCAGCTCCTCCCGCAGCGAGACCGCGAGCCGGACGTCGTTCTCGGGATCCGCCGCCAGTCGCAGGGCCAGGGCGGTCGGCAGCCCGGGATCGGCGGCAGCCTCCAGGCGGACGGACCGGTCGGGGTGTGCCACCCGCTGCTCCGGCGTCAGTACGGGGGCTTCCGGCTCCTGCGCCGCTACCGGAGGTGCTCCACCGCCGCGGACGATCCGCCGGATCTTCGGTTCCGGGTCCTCTGCCAGGATCTCCAGTACCCCGGCGGGGATCCGGCGGCGGTGCTCGAAGAGCATCACCGCATAGACGAACCGGACCCGGGGTTCCGGATCCCGCGCGAGCCGGGCCAGGACGTCGACGTCCGCGGTCGGGTTCTCCGTCACGTCCAAGCGGTGCTGGACCTGCGGCGACGCCACCACCAGCTCCGTCGCCGCGGCGTCCAGGGGCCGGTGCCGGAGCCAGGGGGTCGGAATCGACGGTTCGTCGAACTCCAGCAGTCGGGCCAGCACCTCCACCGGCAGGGCCCGATTGCCCGCCAGCCCGCGCAGCCAGCCCTCCACCGCATCGGCATCGGCGGCTGCCCGCTCCAGCGCCGCGCCCGTTCCGCCCGTTCCGTCCATCCGTGCATTCTCGCGCACCCCGCAGGTCCTGGGTCGGGGCGGCGGTCGGTCGACGTACGGCCCGTTGTTCGCAAGGGAGTTCGCAGGGCAGTTCGCAAGGGAGTTCGGCGTACTCAGGGTATTGTCAGGAAACTTTACTTACCACTAGGCTCCCCGACGGCGGCTTGGCGCGGCGCCCGCACTGCCGGGGCGTGACGTGCTCAGCGAGAGCTCTGACCCGGCCGCTGCGGTGGTGCGGGCCGCCGCCCGGCCGGAAGGCTCGCGTGCGGGCCGGGCCGGAGTCCAGCTCTTGCCCTCGTTCTAGGTCAGGGAGTCCAGGGATGCGTCCCGAAGTCTCAGTGAGGCCTGTACACATCGGAGTGTTCGCCGCCGTGCTCGTGCTGGTGGGCGGACTGTTGCTCGGCTGGTCCGGGCGGGCGGGAGCGGCGGCCGATCCGCTGCTCTCGCGGGGCAAGGCCGCCACGGCCTCGTCCACGGAGGGCTCGTCGTACGCGGCGGGCAAGGCGTTCGACGGGAACACCGGTACGCGGTGGGCGAGCGCCGAGGGCAAGGACCCGCAGTGGCTGCGGGTCGACCTCGGGGCGAACGCCTCCGTCTCGCGGATCAAGCTGACCTGGGAGGCCGCGTACGCGAAGGCGTACCGCCTGGAGGTGTCCGCGGACGGGGCGACCTGGACCCAGGTCGCCGAGGAGAAGGCCAGCAACGGCGGGACGGACGACTGGACCGGCCTGACCGGGAAGGGCCGCTACGTCCGGATGTACGGGACGGCGCGCGGCACCTCCTACGGCTACTCGCTGATCGAGATGGAGGTCTACGGGACCTCGGGCACGACACCGACGCCGACACCGACCGCGACGACCACCGGGCCCACGCCGGGCGGGGCCTTCACCGTGGTCGCGGCGGGCGACATCGCCGCGCAGTGCACCGCCTCGGACAGCGCCTGCGCGCACCCGAAGACCGCGGCCCTCGCCCAGCGGATCGACCCGAAGTTCTACCTGACGATGGGTGACAGCCAGTACGACGACGCCCGGTTGTCCGACTTCAAGGCCTACTACGACAAGACCTGGGGCGCGTTCAAGGCCAAGACCCACCCCGTCCCCGGCAACCACGAGACCTACGACCCGGCCGGCTCCCTCGTCGGCTACAAGGCCTACTTCGGCAGCATCGCCTATCCGCAGGGCAAGAGCTGGTACAGCTTCGACGAGGGCAACTGGCACTTCGTCGCCCTGGACTCCAACGCCTTCGACCAGAGCGCCCAGATCGACTGGCTGAAGGCCGACCTCGCGGCGAACGGCAAGAAGTGCGTCGCCGCCTACTGGCACCACCCGCTGTACTCCTCGGGCGGGCACGGCAACGACCCGGTCTCCCGGCCGGTGTGGCGGATCCTCTACGACGCCAAGGCCGACCTGGTGCTCAACGGGCACGACCACCACTACGAGCGGTTCGCCCCGCAGGACCCGGACGGTAAGGCCACCGCGGACGGGATCGTCGAGATCGTCGGCGGCATGGGCGGCGCCGAGCCCTACCCGATCGAGCAGGTCCAGCCGAACAGCCAGAAGCGGATCAGCGGCGACTACGGCGTGCTGAAGCTCGACTTCACCGACTCCGGGTACGGCTGGAGCTACGTCGGCACGGACGGCAAGGCCAAGGACACCAGCCCGACGTACAGCTGCCACTGATGATGTACCTGGCCACCACCGGCCGCCGTTCGGACGCGCCGCCCCGCCCCGTCGGGGCGGGGCGGCGCGTCCCCGGTACGGTCGTCGCGCTCGGGGCGGTCAGCCTGGTCACCGACATCTCCTCGGAGATGGTCGGGGCCGTGCTGCCGCTCTACCTGGTGCTGGGCCTCGGCCTGTCACCCCTCCAGTTCGGCGTCTTCGACGGACTGTTCAACGGCGCCACGGCGCTGGTCCGGCTCCTCGGCGGGCGGCTCGCCGACCGCGGCGGCGGCCGCCACCGGACCGTGGCCGGGGCGGGCTACCTGCTCTCCGCGCTCTCCCGGCTCGGCCTGCTGCTGGCGGGCGGGGCGGCGGGCGGGATCGCCGCCGCGATGGCCGCCGACCGGCTCGGCAAGGGCGTGCGCACCGCGCCCCGGGACGCGATGATCACGCTCAGCGCGCCGCCGGAGGCCCTCGGCCGGGCGTTCGGCGTGCACCGGGCGATGGACACCACCGGGGCGCTGCTCGGTCCGCTGGTCGCGTTCCTGGTCCTGTGGGCGACGGCGGACGCCTACGACGCGGTGTTCGTGCTCAGCTTCGCCATCGGCCTGCTCGGCGTGGTGGTGCTGGGGCTGTTCGTGCCTGCCGACCCGGGGGCGCCGACCACCCCCGTGAAGCCGACGCGGGCCGTCACGCCGACGCAGGCCGTGACGCCGACGCGGGCCGTCATGCCGACGCGGGCCGTGACGGCGACGCACGCCCCGAAGCCCGTCCCGGCCCCGAAGCCGGCCAGGACCGCGCCCCGGGTGCTCGCCGACCCCGCCTTCCGGCGGGTGGTCGTGGCCGCGGCGCTGCTCGGCGCCGCCACCATCGGCGACTCCTTCCTCTACCTGCTACTCCAGCGCGGCCTCGACCTCCCGGCCGCGCTCTTCCCGCTGCTGCCGCTCGGTTCGGCGGCCTGCTACCTGCTGCTCGCCGTCCCCGCCGGGCGGCTCGCGGACCGGAGCGGACGGCGGATCCCCTTCCTGCTCGGCCACGGCGCCCTGCTCGCCGCCTACCTCACCCTGCTGGCCCCGGCCGGCCCGGCGGTCGCGGTGCTCGTGCTGGTCCTCCTGGGTGTCTTCTACGCCGCCACCGACGGTGTGCTGATGGCCCTGGCCGCGCCCGCGCTCCCGGCGCGGGGCCGGGCGAGCGGGCTCGCCGTCCTGCAGACCGGCCAGGCCCTGGCCCGCCTGGTCGGTGCCGCCGGCTTCGGCGCGGCCTGGACCTGGTGGGGGCCGCGCCCGGCCCTGGTCTCGGCCGCCCTCGTGCTGGCCGTCGCGCTCACCGCCGCCTGGCGGATCCTGCCGGGAAGGAAGGTCCGATGAAGTCCCGTTCGATCGTGCTGGTCCTCGCCGTCCTCGTCCTCCTGGGCGGTTCCCTCGGTTATGTGCTGCACGCCCGGCAACGCGGCGGCGGTCCGCAACTCGTCGCGGCGGAAGCCTCGTTCACCCTGGAGGAGCCCGGCCTCTACTACCGCGACACCGCCACCGGCCGGGTCGCCCGCAGCCCGGGCGGGGTGGCGGACGGCCCGTCCTGCGCCCGGTTCTACGCCGCGGGGGACCGGGCCCTGTGCCTGCGCGCCCTGCCCGGCACCCCGGCCCGCACCGAGGCGGTGGTCTACGACCGGCGGTTCACCGAGCTCCGGAAGGTGACCGTCCCCGGCATCCCCAACCGGGCCCGGGTGTCGCCCTCCGGCCAGGTGCTGTCCTGGACCACCTTCGCCGTCGGCGACTCCTACGCCGCCGGCCGCTTCTCGACCCGGACCTCGGTCCTGGACCTGCGCACGGGCTATCTGATCAAGTCGGTGGAGGAGATCCTGCTGACGATCGGGGACACCCGCTACCACGCCGCCGACCTCAACTACTGGGGCGTCAACTTCGCAGCCGACGACAACCGCTTCTACGCCACCGTGTCGACGGGCGGCCGCACCCACCTGGTCGAGGGCGACCTCAAGGCCTGGTCGGCCCGCACCCTGCGGGAGAACGTCGAGTGCCCCTCGCTCTCCCCGGACGGGACCCGGATCGCCTTCAAGAAGAAGGTCTCCGCCGACCCCGTGGCGCCCTGGCGCCTCTACGTCCTCGACCTGGCCGACCTCCGCGAGCACCCGCTCGCCGAGACCCGGAGCGTCGACGACCAGGCCGCGTGGCTCGACGACAGCACCCTCGCCTACGCCCTCCCGGTCCACGGGAGCAAGGCCACCGACGTCTGGTCCACCCCCGCCGACGGGAGCGGGACGCCGAGCCTCGTCCTCCCCGGCGCTTCCTCCCCGGTCACCGTGCCGCCCCCGCCGGGCTGAAGCCGCAACACGTGCCGTTCCCGCGCCCGTCCCCGCCGCCCGGCGGGTCCGGGCGCGGCGGCGTCTTGGCAACGGCCCGCCCGCCGTGGCACTGTGCGAAGGCGGTCGGCCGGTCGGTCGGGGTCCGCGGGGTCGGGCGGGCTCGCCGGGTTCGGGCGCGTCCGGCAGGTCCGGTGGGCGGTGCGGCCGGCCCCGGGCTCACCGGGGTGGGGTGCCGGCCGTGCGGCGGGGTTTACGCACGGCGTCCGGGTTCGTGATCTCGTGTTAACGCCGTCTTCCTACGGTGCCGGTGGTGGGCCTCCTCACCGCCGGACGGCACGGACCGGCAGGACCGAGGCCGGAGATCGCTACCTGAGAGGGAGCCGTGGTGACGGTACCGGACCCGAAGCCCGTCGAGCGTGTTCGCACCGTCTGCTCGTACTGCGGTGTCGGCTGCGGCATGCTGCTCGACGTGGCCGTCGACGGGGCGACCGGCCGACGCACCGTGGTGAAGTCCTCCGGGGACCGCGACCACCCCGTCAACGCCGGTCGGCTCTGCACCAAGGGCGCCACCACCTCGGACATGCTCGCCGCGCCCGGGCGGCTGACCACCGCGCTGGTCCGGGCCGAGCGGGGAGCCGAACCCGGGGCCGAGGACGTGGACGCGGCGATCACCGCGACGGCGCGACGGCTGCGGGCGGTGCTCGACGAGCACGGGCCGGACGCGCTGGCCTTCTACGTCTCGGGCCAGATGACGCTGGAGGCCCAGTACCTGGTGAACAAGCTCGCCAAGGGCTTCGTCCGCACCAACCAGATCGAGTCCAACTCCCGGCTGTGCATGGCGAGCGCGGGCAGCGGCTACAAGCTGTCGCTGGGCGCGGACGGGCCGCCCGGCTCGTACCGGGACCTCGACCACGCCGACGTGTTCCTCGTCATCGGCTCCAACATGGCCGACTGCCACCCGATCCTGTTCCTGCGGATGATGGACCGGGTCAAGAAGGCGGGCGCCAAGCTGATCGTCGTCGACCCCCGGCGCACCGCGACCGCCGACAAGGCCGACCTCTTCCTCCAGATCCGGCCCGGCACGGACCTGGCGCTGCTCAACGGGCTGCTGCACCTGCTGGTCGAGAACGGCGACACCGACCCGGCCTTCATCGAGGAGTTCACCGAGGGCTGGGAGCAGATGCCCGGCTTCCTGGCGGACTACCCGCCCGCCGAGGTCGCCCGGACCACCGGGATCGCCGAGGAGGACATCCGCGCCGCCGCCCGGCTGATCGGCGCGGCCGCGGAGTGGACGAGCTGCTGGACGATGGGGCTCAACCAGTCCACCCACGGCACCTGGAACACCAACGCCCTGGTCAACCTGCACCTGGCGACCGGCGCGATCTGCCGCCCCGGCAGCGGCCCGTTCTCCCTCACCGGCCAGCCCAACGCGATGGGCGGCCGGGAGATGGGCTACATGGGGCCCGGCCTGCCCGGGCAGCGGTCGGTGCTGGACCCGGCGGAACGGGCCTTCACGGAGGAGCTCTGGGGTGTGCCGCCCGGCACGCTGCGCACCGAGGTCGGCCGGGGCACCGTCGAGATGTTCTCCCGGATGGCCGAGGGGGAGATCAAGGCGTGCTGGATCATCTGCACCAATCCGGTCGCCTCGGTCGCCAACCGCAAGACCGTCATCGCCGGGCTGGAGGCCGCCGAACTCGTCATCACCCAGGACGTGTTCGCCGACACCGAGACCAACGCCTACGCCGACGTGGTGCTGCCCGCCGCGTTCTGGGCCGAGACGGAGGGGGTGCTGGTCAACTCGGAGCGCGGCCTCACCCTGGCCCGGCCGGCCGCCGACCCGGTCGGCGGGGCGCTGCCGGACTGGCGCATCATCGCCCGGGTGGCCTGCGAGATGGGCTTCGCCGAGGCCTTCGACTACGCGAGCGCGGAGGAGGTCTTCGAGGAGCTCAAGCGGGCCTGGAACCCGAAGACCGGTTGGGACCTGCGGGGCGTGAGCTACGCCCGGCTGCGGGACGCCCCCGTGCAGTGGCCGGCCGCCGATCCCGACGGGCCGGAGCGCAACCCGGTCCGCTACCTCAACGACGGCGTCAGCCAGACGCTGCTGGAGCGGCCGGACGGGAGCCGGCCGAGGCTGGCCTTCCCGACCCCGTCCGGCCGGGCCGTGTTCTTCGCCCGCCCGCACCTGCCGCCCGCCGAACTGCCGGACCAGGACTACCCGTTCTGCCTCAACACCGGTCGGTTGCAGCACCAGTGGCACACCCTCACCAAGACCGGCCGGGTCGCCAAGCTCAACCGGCTCGACCCGGGCCCGTTCGTCGAGATCCACCCGCAGGACGCGGAGGCGCTCGGCGTGGTCGACGGCGACCGGCTGGAGGTGGCGTCGAGACGCGGGCGGGCCGTGCTGCCGGCGGTGGTCACCGACCGGGTGCGGCCGGGGGACTGCTTCGCGCCGTTCCACTGGAACGACCTGTTCGGCGAGTACCTCAGCATCAACGCGGTCACCAGTGACGCGGTCGACCCGGTCTCGTTCCAGCCGGAGCTGAAGGTCTGCGCGGTCGCGCTGCGTCCGGTCGCGGCGCCGGTCCCGCAGGAGGCGGCCGCGCCACCGGCGGCGGAGTCCGGGACGGCCGGGGGGTCCGGGACGGCGGCGGAGTCCGGGACGGCCGTGGAGTCCGTGACGGCCGGGGAGTCCGCGCCGTCGCCCGCGCCCGCGTCCTCGGTGGAGCAGGGGCCGCGCGCGGTCGGGGGGTCGCAGCTCGCGGCGCTGGCCGGGCTGTTGGGCGTCGACGCGGTCGAGGCGCCGCAGCTGACGGCCGCCGAACGCACCTATTTGGCGGGCTTCCTGGCCGGGGTGCCGTCCGCGCCGGCCGGGGCCGCCGGGGTGCCGGTACTGCCCGCGCAGGCGCCGGTCGACCCCGAGCGGGCGCGGTGGGTCAACGGCGTGCTGGCCGGGGCGTACTCGCGCCTGGTGGCGGGAGCGGAGGGACCGGCGGCGACCGGGGTGCTCGGACCGGCGCAGGTGCAGGTGCCGGGAGCGGCGGCAGCGGCCGAGGACGCGGCCGGTCCGTCGGCCCTCCCGGAGGCGGGGCGGGCCGTGACCGTCCTGTGGGCCTCGCAGACGGGCACCGCCGAGCAGGTCGCCGCCGAGGTCGCCGAACGCCTGACGGCCGAGGGCTGGCAGCCGCTGCTGCTCGCCATGGACCAGGCCGGGCCCGCCACCCTGGCGGCCGGGGCGCCCGTGCTCCTGATCACCAGTACCTTCGGCGACGGCGAGGCCCCCGACAACGGCGCCGGCTTCTGGGAAGGGGTGCTCGCCGACGCGCCGCCGGACGCCGGCGGGTTGCGCTACGCCGTGCTCGCGCTCGGCGATTCGAGCTACAGCGACTTCTGCGGCCACGGGCGTCGCCTCGATCAACGGCTCGGGGAACTCGGCGCGACCAGGATCGCCCCGCGCGCGGACTGCGAGCCCGACTACCGGGACGCGGCCGACCGGTGGTTGGAGCAGGTGGTGGCCGCGCTGGCCGTCCCGGCCGACAGGACCCCCACCGCCACCGCGCCGACGTCGGTGGTCCCGGTTGCCCCGGTGGCCGTCCCCGCACCCCGGACCGGGTACTCCAAGGAGTCGCCCTTCGGCGCCCGGGTGACCGGCAACCGGCTGCTCGGCCTGCCCGGCTCCGCGAAGGAGGTCCGGCAGTTCGCCTTCGACACCAGGGACGGCCTCGGCGGTACCGACCACGGCGACGGCCTCGGCGACACCGACCACCGCGGCGGCCTCGGCTACCGGGCGGGGGACGTCCTGGGCGTCCGGGCGCGGAACTGCCCCGAGCTGGTCGCCGAGTGGCTGGCCGTCACCGGCCTCGACCCCGACGCCCCCGTCACCGTCCCCGGCGTCGGAGAACTCCCGTTCGCCGAGGCCCTGGGCGGCCACCTGGAGATCGCCAGGATCACCCCGGACCTGCTCCGCTTCGCCGGGGAGCGGTCCGGCGACCGCGCCCTCAAGCGGCTGCTGCGCCCGGACAACACCGGTGAGCTGGCCAAGTGGACCTGGGGCCGACAGGCCGTGGACGTGGTCGGCGCACTGGCCGTACGGGCCGGGGCCGCCGACTGGGCGGCCGTCCTGAAGCCCCTCCAGCCCCGGCTGTACTCGATATCCTCCAGCCCGCTCGTCCACCCGGACGAGGTCCGGGTGACCGTCTCGGTGGTCCGCCACCCCAACGGCGCCGGCCGGATCCGCAAGGGCGTCTGCTCCACCTACCTCGCCGACCGCGCGAGCGACGGCCCGGTGCCGGTCTTCGTCCGGCCGACCGCGCACTTCCGGCCCCCGACGGACCCCGCCACCCCGATGATCATGATCGGCCCGGGCACCGGCGTCGCCCCCTTCATCGGCTTCCTGGAGGACCGCCGGGCACTCGGCCACACCGGCCCCAACTGGCTGTTCTTCGGCGAGCAGCGGCAGTCGACGGACTTCTACTACCGCGAGGAGCTGGCCGACTTCCGGGCCACGGGCCACCTCGACCGCCTCGACCTCGCCTTCTCCCGGGACCAGCGCAACAAGGTCTACGTCCAGGACCGGATGCGCGAGCACGGCCTCGGTCTCTGGGACTGGCTGCAGAACGGCGCCCACCTCTACGTCTGCGGCGACGCGGCCCGGATGGCCAGGGACGTGGACGGCGCGCTGCGCGAGATCGCCCGCACCCACGGCGGCCTCACCGAGGAGGAGGCCGCCGTGCACCTCAAGCAACTGGCCGCCGACAAGCGCTATGTGCGGGACGTCTACTGAGAGCGCTGCGCGGGCGACGTCCACCGAGCCCGGTGTGTCGTCCGCGCGCGACCGTCCCGACGCAAATGGTCTTGCAAAAAGATGCAAGCCGTTTGCGTTCCTGCCCTAGACTCCCCGTCATGACACGACGACTTGCCGAGGTGGCCAAGAAGGTCGGTGTGAGCGAGGCGACGGTCAGCCGTGTGCTCAACGACAAGCCCGGCGTCTCGGAGGCGACCCGGGCGGCGGTGCTGACCGCGCTGGACGTGCTCGGCTACGAGCGGCCCACCCAGCTGCGCGGGGAGCGGGCCCGGCTGGTGGGCCTGGTGCTGCCGGAGCTCCAGAACCCGATCTTCCCGGCCTTCGCCGAGGCGGTCGGCGGCGCCCTGTCCGGCCACGGGTTCACCCCGGTGCTCTGCACCCAGACCGCGGGCGGGGTGTCGGAGGCCGACTACGTCGATCTGCTGCTGGCCCAGCAGGTCTCCGGGGTGGTCTTCTTCGGCGGCCTCTACGCGCAGGGCGACGCGCCGCACGACCACTACGCCCGGCTGGCCGAGCGCAGTCTGCCGACCGTGCTGCTGAACGCGGCCGTCGAGGACCTCGACTTCCCCCGGGTCTCCTGCGACGACGCGGTGGCGGTCGAGCAGGCCTTCGGGCACCTGCGGCAGCTGGGCCACCGCCGGGTGGGGCTGGTGCTGGGCCCGGCCGACCACATGCCGTCGCGGCGGAAGCTGGCCGCGGCCAGGGCGGCCGCCGAGCGGTTCGGCCTGGAGCTGCCGGACGATTGCGTCGAGCGGGCGCTGTTCTCCCTGGAGGGCGGGCAGGCCGCGACCACCAGGCTGCTGCGCCGGGACGTGACCGGGGTGGTGTGCGCGAGCGACCCGCTGGCGCTGGGGGCGATCCGGGCGGTGCGGCGGGCGGGGCTCGCGGTGCCGGAGGACGTCTCGGTGATCGGTTACGACGACTCCTCCTTCATGACCTGCACGGATCCGCCGCTGACCACCGTGCGGCAGCCGATCGACGCCATGGGCAGGGCGGTGGTGGAGCTGCTGGTCGGTGAGATCGGCGGGGTCCGGGTCACCCACGAGGAGCTGCTCTTCGAGCCGGAGCTGGTGGTGCGGGGGTCGACCGCGCCGGCGCGCGGGCGCGACTGAGCCGGGCCCGGCCGGGAGCCGGGCACGGGAGCGGGACAGCGGCGGGCACCTTCGGGTGCCCGCCGCATTTTCGTGTACCCACCGTGACGCGTTCCGTTGACATGGCCGTATCCGCGCTGTAACTGTTGGGTGCTCAGCCGCAAAACTGCGACAGAATCTTGTCGTTTTTCTGATCGCGCCCGTCGAGCTCTTCGACGAGGCCAGCTCCGTACGTCCCCGGGCCGCCGCCGAAGCCGCCGTCGGCCCGCTCCGCCGGCCGGCCCACGCCCGGTCGGTCCTCCGGTACCGGTATCGATCAGAGACAGAGGGACTCATGCACCTGACCCGTATCCTCCGACGACTGACGGCAGCGTCGGTCGCGGTGGGGATGCTCCTGCTCGGGGGGCCGGTCGCACCGGTCGCCCGGGCGGCGGGCGGACCCGATCTCGTGGCCGGCCGCCCGGTCGCCGCCAGCAGCGCCAACGGCCAGTACGTCGCCCGCAACGTCAACGACGGCGACCGGTCCACCTATTGGGAGAGCGCCAACAACGCCTTCCCGCAGTGGATCCAGGGCGACCTGGGGGCCGCCGTCCCGGTGAACCGGCTGGCGCTGGGGCTGCCCGCCGGCTGGGAGCGCCGCACCCAGACGCTGAAGGTCCAGGGCTCCACCGACGGCAACGCCTTCACCGACCTGCTGCCCTCGGCGGCCTACACCTTCGACCCCCGGAGCGGGAACACCGCCACCGTCGACCTGCCGACCGTGACCACCCGCTTCCTGCGGCTGCTGGTCACCGCCAACTCGGGTTGGCCGGCGGCACAGTTGGCCTCCTTCGAGGTCTACGGCCCGACGACCGGCGACACCCGGGCGCCGAGCGCGCCGACCGGGCTGGCGTACGCCCAGGCGGGGCCGGGGCAGATCCGGCTGAGCTGGCAGGCGTCGACCGACGACGTCGGGGTGACGGGCTACGACCTGTACGCGGACGGGCAGTTGCTCACCAGTGTGGCCGGTTCGGTGCTGACGTACACCGACAGCCGCCCGGACAGCGCGACCGTCTCCTACTACGTCCGCGCCAAGGACGCGGCCGGCAACCAGTCGCCGAACAGCAACACCGTCACCCGGACCGGCCAGGGCGGCGACACCCGGGCGCCGAGTGCGCCGACCGGGCTGGCGTACGCCCAGGCGGGGCCGGGGCAGATCCGGCTGAGCTGGCAGGCGTCGACCGACGACGTCGGGGTGACGGGCTACGACCTGTACGCGGACGGGCAGTTGCTCACCAGTGTGGCCGGTTCGGTGCTGACGTACACCGACAGCCGCCCGGACAGCGCGACCGTCTCCTACTACGTCACGGCGAGGGACGCGGCCGGCAACCGCTCCGCGAGCAGCAACACCGTCACCCGCGCCGGCAGCACCGGCGGCACCAACCTGGCGGCGGGCCGCGCCATCACGGCCTCCTCCACCGTCCACACCTTCGTCGCCACCAACGCCAACGACAACGACGTCACCACCTACTGGGAGGGCGCGGGCGGCAGTTACCCGAGCGTGCTCACGGTGGCGCTGGGCGCGAACGCCGACACCGGGTCGGTGGTGCTGAAGCTCGACCCGGCCTCGGCGTGGTCGACCCGGACGCAGACCGTCGAGGTGCTGGGCCGGGAACAGAGCGCGACGGCGTTCACCTCCCTGGTGGCGCCGAAGTCCTACACCTTCGACCAGCCGAGCGGGAACACCGTCACCGTCCCGGTGAGCGCCCGGGTGGCCGACGTCCAGCTCCGGATCACCGCCAACTCCGGTGCGCCGGCCGGGCAGATCGCCGAGTTCCAGGTGATCGGACGGCCCGCGCCCAACCCGGACCTGGTGGTCACCGGCGTCACCGCAGCCCCGGCCGAACCGGTGGAGAGCGACCCGGTCACGCTGTCCGCGACGGTGCGCAACGCCGGTTCGGCCCCCGCCGGTCCGAGCGCCGTCACCCTCTACCTGGGCACCACCAAGGCCGGTACCGCGCAGGTCGGTCCGCTGGCCGCCGGCGCCTCGGCCACCGTCTCGGCGCAGATCGCCCCGCAGCCGGCGGGCAGCTACCCGCTCACCGCGAAGGCCGACGAGGCGAACGCCGTGATCGAGCAGGACGAGTCCAACAACAGTTGGACGAGTCCCGCCCCGCTCACCGTCCGCCCCGTCCCGGGCTCGGACCTGGTGGCCGCCCCGGTCGCCTGGTCGCCCGCCAACCCGGCCGCCGGGAACCCGGTGGACTTCACCGTGGCGCTCCGCAACCAGGGCAGCAGCGCCTCGGCGGGCGGCACCCACGGCCTCACCCTGACCGTCGCCGACGCCGCCACCGGCGCCGTCCTGAAGACCCTGACCGGCTCCTACACCGGGGTGATCGCCCCGGGCACCACCACCGCCCCCGTGCGGCTGGGCAGTTGGACGGCGGGCAACGGCCGTTACACGGTGCGGACGGTGATCGCGCCGGACGCCGAGGAGCCGACCGTCAAGCAGGCGAACAACACCAGCACCCAGCAGCTCTACGTCGGCCGGGGTGCCAATCTGCCCTTCGACACCTACGAGGCCGAGGACGGCGTACTGGCCGGCGGCGCGGCCGTGGTCGGGCCCAACCGCACCATCGGCGACCTCGCCGGCGAGGCCTCCGGGCGCCGCGCCGTGACGCTGGACCGCACCGGCGCCTCGGTGGAGTTCACCGCCAAGGCGCCCACCAACACCCTGGTCACCCGCTTCTCCATCCCCGACGCGCCCTCCGGCGGCGGCACGGACGCCACCCTGGACGTGTACGTGGACGGCACCTTCCTCAAGGCCGTCGACCTCACCTCCCGGTACGCCTGGCTGTACGGCAGCGAGGCCTCGCCCGGCAACTCGCCCGCCGCGGGCAGCCCCCGGCACATCTACGACGAGGCGAACCTGCTGCTCGGGACAACCGTCCCGGCCGGGGCGAAGATCCGGCTGCAGAAGGACGCCGCCAACACCAGCAGCTACGCGATCGACTTCGTCGGCCTGGAGCAGGCCGTCCAGCGGCCGAACCCGGACCCGGCGAAGTACGCGGTGCCGACCGGCTTCGGCCACCAGGACGTCCAGGACGCGCTGGACCGGGTGCGGATGGACACGACCGGGACCCTGGTCGGCGTCTACCTGCCCGCGGGGGACTACCGGACGGCGAGCAAGTTCCAGGTGTACGGCAAGCCGGTCAAGGTGATCGGCGCCGGCCCGTGGTTCACCCGCTTCCGCGCCCCGGCCGACCAGTCCAACACCGACATCGGCTTCCGGGCCGAGGCGAGCGCCAACGGCTCGACCTTCGCCGGCTTCGCCTACTTCGGCAACTACACCTCGCGGATCGACGGGCCGGGCAAGGTCTTCGACTTCTCCAACGTCTCCGGGATCACCATCGACGACATCTGGACCGAGCACATGGTCTGCATGTACTGGGGCGCCAACACGGACTCGATGCGGATCACCAACTCGCGGATCCGCGACACCTTCGCCGACGGCGTCAACATGACCAACGGCTCGACCGACAACCTGGTCGCCAACAACGAGGCCCGCGCCACCGGCGACGACTCCTTCGCGCTGTTCTCGGCGATCGACGCCGGCGGCGCGGACGAGAAGAACAACGTCTACGAGAACCTCACCAGCCTCCTCACCTGGCGGGCGGCCGGCATCGCGGTGTACGGCGGCTACGCCAACACGTTCCGCAACATCCTCGTCGCCGACACCCTCTGCTACGCCGGGGTGACCATCTCCTCGCTGGACTTCGGATATCCGATGAACGGCTTCGGGACCGATCCGACCAACCTGCAGAACATCTCGATCGTCCGGGCCGGCGGCCACTTCTGGGGCGGGCAGACCTTCCCCGGGATCTGGGTCTTCTCGGCCTCGAAGAAGCTGCAGGGCATCCGGGTGAGCGACGTGGACATCGTCGACCCCACCTACAGCGGCATCATGTTCCAGACCAACTACAGCGGCGGGCAGCCGCAGAACCCGGTCACCGACACGGTGTTCACCGACATCTCGATCAGCGGGGCCCGGCGCAGCGGTGACGCCTTCGACGCCAAGTCCGGGTTCGGCGTCTGGGCCAACGAACTGCCCGAGCCCGGCCAGGGCCCGGCGGTGGGCGAGGTGACGTTCAACCACCTCGCGCTGAACGGCAACGCCGTCGACATCCGCAACACGACCTCCACCTTCCGGATCAACGTCAGCCCGTAGGACCCGACCCGCACGGACCGGCAGGGCGGGCGCCCCGGCGCGCCCGCCCTGCTCGGGCTGCCCGCACCCGGCCCGCGCGTCGCAAGCCGCCTGTCGAAAGTTTGCGAGTTCGCGTCGAGATATTGCGAGGCCCGCTTGCGGGCTGCTTAAGTGGGGCCACCGCCCGGCGATGTCCTTCCGCCGAGGCACCCCCACCCCGAAACCGCTGGGCTCCGGCGTGTCCCGCGCCGCCCCGCCGCTCGAAAGGGTCCACCACCCATGACCAGAAACCCGCGGGTCCGCAGATCCCTCGCCGCGCTCGCCGCCGCCGGCCTCGCCCTCACCGCGGCGGCCTGCGGCAGCGGCTCCACCGCCGAGGCGCCCGACGCCTCCGCCCCCGCCGCGGACGCGGCCGCGCCGCTGGACCCGGCTACCAGGGTGACCATCTCGATCGACTGCCAGCCGCCCGTCAACAAGCCCGCGGAGCGCAAGCAGTGGGCCGAGGACATCGCGGCCTTCCAGCAGCTCCACCCCAACATCACCGTCACCTCGAAGGACGGCTTCCCCTGCGAGGAGCCCGCCGCCTTCACCGCCCAGCTCAAGGGCCGGACCCAGACCGACGTCTTCTACAGCTACTTCACCGACCTCGAACAGGTCCTGGACGCCGACGCCGCCGAGGACATCTCCGCCTACGTCGACGAGACCTCCGTCCCCGCCCTCAAGGACATCGACCCGTCCGTGCTGGCCACCCTCAAGTCGGACGGCAAGCTCTACGGCCTGCCCTTCTCCAACTACCGGATGGGCCTGATCTACAACCGCAAGCTCTTCCAGCGGGCCGGTCTCGACCCCGACAGCCCGCCGACCACCTGGGACGGCATCCGCGAGGCCGCGAGGCGGATCGCCGCCCTCGGCGACGGCGTCAACGGCTACGGCGACTACAGCGCCACCAACCAGGGCGGCTGGCACTACACCGCCGAGCTGTACGGCCTCGGCGGCAGCATGACCACCCCGGACGGCAAGAAGGCCGCCTTCCGCACCCCCGAGGGCCGCCAGGTGCTGCAGAACCTGCACGACCTGCGCTGGACCGACAACGCGATGGGTGCCACCCAGGGCCTCAAGTGGCCGGACCTGATGACCCAGATGTCCACCGACAAGCTCGGCATGTACGTGGGCGCGCCGGACGACATCACCTACATGGTGCAGACCCTCAAGGGGAACTACGCCGACTACGGCATGGGACCGATGCCCGGCGGGAAGGCCGCCCTGCTCGGCGGCAACGACTACCTGTTCAAGAAGGGGATCGGCCCCGACCGGATCAAGGCCGGCATCGCCTGGATCAACTTCAAGTTCCTGACCCTCGGCAAGGGCCAGTTCGACTACGCCCGCACCAGGAACGACGGCCTGCCGGTCGGCCTGCCCCAGCCCGCGTTCTTCACCGGCGCGAGCCTGGCCGCCGACAACACGGCCAAGGCCGCCTCGGCGACCGTCCCGGTGGCCAACTACGCGCCCTACCTGGCCGTCCAGGTGCCCGGGAAGACCGAGCCCGCCAACGCCCAGTTGATCTACAAGATCCTCGACACGGCCGTCTCCGCCGTCCTCACCGACCGGGACGCCGACCTCGACAAGCTGCTCGCGGACGCCGAGAGCCAGGTCAACCAGGTGCTGGCCAACCTCTGACGCCCGTCCGCCCGGGAAGCGGCCGCAGCGCCGGAAGCCCCGCAGCGCCGGAAGCCCCGGAGCGCCGGAAGCGCCGAAGCGCCCGCGAGCCACCCGGACCACCCGGACAGCCCGTCCGCCCGGACCGCCCCGAAGCCCGCCGTCAGGAGCCCACCCCTTGGCAGCCACCGCCCACCACCCCCGCCCCGGCCGGCTGCGGCAGCGCGTCCGGCACCACCTCACCGCCCACGGGTTCCTGCTCGGCGCCCTGCTCTGCTTCGCGTACTTCTCCTGGTACCCGATGGTCCGCGAAGTGGTGATGAGCTTCCAGCGGACCAGGCGCGGCCGCACCACCTGGGTCGGCCTGGAGAACCTCGACCGCATCGTCCACGACCCCGCGTTCTGGCAGGCCTGGCGCAACACCCTGCTGTTCACCGTGCTCGCCCTGCTGCTCGGCTTCGCGGTGCCCTTCGTGGTCGCCCTGCTGCTCAACGAACTGCGCGGCGCCCGGGCCTACTTGCGGGTCCTGGTCTACCTGCCGGTGATGATGCCGCCGGTCGCCTCGGTGCTGCTCTTCAAGTACTTCTACGACCCCGGGCACGGCCTGTTCAACCGGATCCTCGAACTCCTCCACCTGCCGACCTCGGCCTGGCTGAACTCGGCCGACACCGCCATGGTCTCGGTGGTCCTCGCCGCCACCTGGATGAACATGGGCAGCGCCACCCTGGTCTACCTGGCCGCCCTGCAGAACATCCCCGGCGAGCTCTACGAGGCCGCCGAACTCGACGGCGCCGGCCTGTTCCGGCGGATCCGGCACGTCACCGTCCCGCAGACCCGGCTGATCCTCTCCCTGCTCCTGCTGCTCCAGATCGTCGCCACCATGCAGGTCTTCGTCGAGCCCTACCTGCTCACCGGCGGCAACGGCCCCGAGGGCTCGACCACCACCGTCGTCCACCTCGTCTACCAGTACGCGTTCAACTTCAACAACTACGGCAGCGCCTCGGCACTGGGCCTGGTCATGCTGCTCGTCCTCGCCGGCTTCTCCGGCCTCTACACCCGGCTCGCCCGCCACGCCGACCAGGACTGAGGACCGCCCGTGCGCACCCTGATCTCCGACGTCCAGCTCAACCGGCCTCGCGGTCGGCTCGTCCACCGGACCGTCCTCGCCGTCACCGTCGTCGGCTTCACCCTGGTCTTCCTCGGCCCGCTCTACTGGCTGGTCACCGGCGGTCTCAAATCGGCCCACGAGGTCGTGCAGAGCCCACCGACGCTCGTCCCGCACGAACTCCACCCGGGCACCTACGCCGAGGCCTGGCGCCAGCTGCGGATGGGGCGGCTGCTGTCCAACACCCTCGTCTACGCCTTCGGGGCGCTCGCCTTCCAGTTGGTCCTCGACGTCGCCGCCGCGTACGCGCTCTCCAAGCTCCGCCCGCTCCTGGGCAAGCTCCTCCTCGGCATGATGATGGCCACCCTGATGGTCCCGGCGGCCGTGCTGGTCGTCCCGCAGTACCTGACGGTGCTCGACCTGCCGCTGATCCACGCCGACCTGGTCGGCACCCCGTGGGCGATCTGGCTGCCGACCGTCGCCAACGCCTTCAACATCTTCCTCCTGAAACGGTTCTTCGACTCGATACCGGACGAGCTGCTGGCGGCCGCCGCGATCGACGGCGCCGGACCGCTGCGGACCCTGTGGTCGGTCGTCCTGCCGATGTCCCGGCCGATCCTCGGCGTGGTCTCGATCTTCGCCGTGGTCAACGTCTGGAAGGACTTCCTCTGGCCGCTGCTGGTCCTGCCCGACCCGCGCGACCAGCCGCTCAACACCGGCATCAACTCGCTGTCCCTGGGCGTCCCGCAGAACGTCCTGATCGCCGCCCTGGCGATCGCCTCGGCCCCGACGATCGTGTTCTTCCTGATCTTCCAGCGCAACATCATGGCCGGCCTCACCGCCGGCAGCCTCAAGGGCTGACGAACCCCCGACCCCGAAGGAGGGCCTCCGTGGCCCAGCAGCCCGAGTCCCCGCCGTGGTGGCGCGACGCCGCCGTCTACCAGGTGTACCCGCGCAGCTTCGCCGACGGCGACGGCGACGGCGTCGGGGACCTCGCCGGGATCCGTGCCCGGCTGCCCCACCTCGTCGAACTCGGCGTGGACGCCGTCTGGTTCAACCCCTGGTACCCGTCCCCGCAGAAGGACGGCGGGTACGACATCAGCGACTACCGCGCCGTCGACCCCGCCCTCGGCACCCTCGACGAGGCCGAGAAGCTCATCGCCGAGGCGGCCGGCCTCGGCCTGCACACCGTCGTCGACATCGTCCCCAACCACGTCTCCGACCGGCACCCGTGGTTCCGCGCCGCCCTCGCCGCCCCGCCCGGCAGCCCCGAACGCGATCGCTTCCACTTCCGCGACGGCCGCGGCGAGCACGGCGAACTCCCGCCCAACAACTGGCGGTCGGAGTTCGGCGGCCGCCCCTGGACCAGGACCGCCGACGGGCAGTGGTACCTGCACCTGTTCGCCGCCGAGCAGCCCGACCTCAACTGGGACCACCCCGAGGTGCGCGCCGAGCACGAGGCCGTGCTGCGGTTCTGGTTCGACCGGGGCGCCGCCGGGGTCCGGATCGACTCCGCCGGGCTGCTGGTCAAGCACCCGGACCTGCCCGACCTCGCCCCCGACGGCCCGCACCCCTACGTCGACCGCGACGACCTGCACCAGGTCTACCGCTCCTGGCGGGCGGTCGCCGACTCCTACCACCCGCCCCGCGCCCTGATCGGCGAGGTCTGGGTGCCCGACGCCGAGCGGTTCGCCCGCTACCTGCGCCCCGACGAGCTGCACACCGCCTTCAACTTCGACTTCCTGGCCCGCCCCTGGGACGCGGCGCAGCTGCGCCGCTCGATCGACGCCACGCTCGCCGCGCACCGGCCGGTCGGCGCCCCCGCCACCTGGGTGCTCGCCAACCACGACGTCACCCGGACCGTCACCCGCTACGGGCGCGCCGACACCGGTTTCGACTTCGGGGCCAAGGCCTTCGGCATCCCGACCGACCCCGCCCTCGGCCGCCGCCGGGCGCGCGCCGCCGCACTGCTCACCCTCGCCCTGCCCGGCTCGGTCTACCTCTACCAGGGGGAGGAGCTGGGCCTGCCGGAGGTCGAGGACCTGCCCCTCGACCGGCTCCGCGACCCGATGCACCACCGTTCGGGCGGCACCGACCCCGGTCGTGACGGCTGCCGCGTCCCGCTGCCCTGGTCCGGCACGGCGCCGCCGTACGGCTTCAGCGGCCCGGGCGCCGGTGCCGGGGAGCCCTGGCTCCCGCAGCCCGCCGACTGGGCGGCGCTCACCGTCGAGGCCCAGACCGGGGACCCGGATTCGATGCTGGAGCTCTACCGCACCGCCCTGCGGCTGCGCCGGACCCGGATCGCCGGCGGCCTGCGCTGGCGACGGGCCCCCGGGGGTGTCCTCGCCTTCGACCGCGGGCCCGGCTTCACCTGCCTGGTCAACCTCTCCCCGCGGCCGGTCGCCGTCGAGGCGGACGGTGAACACCTGCTCGCCAGCGCGCCTCTGACAGACCGTCTGCTCCCGCCGGACACCGCGCTCTGGCTGCTCCGGAGCGGACCGGGGGGCTGAGTCCGGGGTGCGGGCCCGGGCCCGTCCGACGGCGGTGGGCACGCCCCCTCCGGGAGGCGTGCCCACCGCCCTCCCGGCCGTCGGCTGCGGCTACCGGGGGCGGCGGCCGGTCAGGCCTTCCGGATGGAGTACGCGACGCCGGTGCCGGCGCAGCTGCCGCTGTTGAACGAGCCGCTGATGACCCAGCCCTGGGGGATGGGCGACTGCGAGCAGACGGTCAGGGAGGTCTGGGTGGTGATCTTCACCAGGGTGTAGGAGATGCCGGTCCCCGCGCAGCCGCTGTTGTTGTAGGCGCTGGTGATGACCCAGCCCTGGGGGAGCGGCGACTGCGAGCAGACGGTGACGGAGGTCTGGTTGGCGACGCTCACGATGGTGTACGCGACGCCGGTGCCCGCGCAGCCGCTGTTGTTGTAGGCGTTGGTGATCACCCAGCCCGGGGGGATCGGCGACTGCGAGCAGACGGTCAGGGAGGTCTGGGTGGTGATCCTGACCAGGGTGTAGGCGACGCCGGTGCCCGCGCAGCCGCTGTTGTTGTAGGCGTTGGTGATCACCCAGCCCGCCGGGATCGGCGACTGCGAGCAGGCCGTGACGGAGCTGAGGTTGGCCACGGAGGCGATGGTGTAGGCGACGCCGGTGCCCTGGCAGCCGCCGCTGTTGTAGGCGTTGGTGATGACCCAGCCCTGGGGGATGGGCGACATCGAACAGATGACGATGGTGCTCTGCGTCGTGATCCTGACCAGGGAGTAGGCGACGCCGGTGCCCTGGCAGCCGCCGGCGTTGTAGGAACCGGTGATGACCCAGCCCGCTGGGACGGGCGACATCGAGCACACGGCGGAGAGGCTGGTCAGGTTGCTCGTGTCGGTGATGGTGTAGGCGACGCCGGTGCCGGCGCAGCTGCTGCTGTTGTAGGAGCTGGTGACGACCCATCCCGTGGGGATGGGGGAGTTGGAGCAGATGGTCGCGCTGCCGGTGAGCCGTTGCGGGGTGGCGTGGGCCTGCGCGCCGGCGGCGGTCGCCATCCCCAGTACCAGCAGGACGATCGTCAGCAGATGGGAGATGCGGTTCCGTAAGGTCTTCACAGTGGGCCTCGGATTCCTCTGGGTGCTCCAGGACACGGTCGACAGAGCCGGGACGCCCAGTGGTCTATACCGGTGTCCGGCTCGGCGGTGATGCTGCCAGAGCCGTTCCGGTGGCACCAGAGTGCCTCGGGGAGGGCTCCTTCCCGCCGTCCTCGGGGAGCGCGGCCCGGGATCGGACCTCCGAGGGCGCGGCCGGATGAGTGATCATCCGATCACCCGTCGGAGTGGGTGTTTGATGATCAGCTCATGCTGTGACTTTCTGTGACTGCCGCCGCCAGCCCACAGGAGTCGTGTCGTGAGGCCTCTCGCCGCTTTCGGTCCGTCCGTCGAGCGCAGGCTCGCCCAGTTGCTCGCCCTGCTGCTCGTGCTGCCCTCGCTCGTGCTCTCCGGGGCGGGACCCGCCCTCGCCCAGAGCTGGACGGTGGAGGGGCAGAACATCCCCTCCAGCTTCGACTGCGACCACCTGTACTACAGCAACTTCCGCTCCGGCATGGAGTTCGCCAACGACGCCTCCGGCGCCGCGACCGTCCGCAACACCGTGATCAGCAAGCGGGTCGGCAGCGGCCTGCCGGACTACTGGTCCACGGACATGGCGATGGGCCGCGACCCGGACACCGGCCGGGTCGCGGCCTTCTACTCCAGCTACACCACCTCGAACCTCAAGCTCTACAAGCACGTCAGCGGCACCGACACGGTCACCGACCAGATCGCCGGCGGCGCCACCCGCAACCTGCCGGGCGGCGTCAACTGGGGCGGCCTGGGCGCCGACCCGCGCACCGGCATGCTCTACGGCGCGCAGAACGGCGGCGCGCCGGTGCTGTTCGGGATGGACCTGGCGACCGGCGCGACCCGCACCTGGTCGCGCGGCAGCACCCTCACCTCCGTCCCGGCGAACGACCCGGTGTTCGCCGGCGGCACCCTGGTGCCGGACATCTTCGTCGACGTCGACGGCGGCGTGTACTACGGCATCGTGTACTCCGGCTCCACCTACATCTACCGCCTCGACCCCGCCACCGGAACCACCGCCCAGGCCGTCCGGATCACCGGCGCCGGAGCCGGGAACGGCTTCAACAACTACGGCATGGCCTTCTTCGACGGCGCCGTCTACCTCGGCTACTACGGCGGCGCGCTCTACCGGGCCGACCCGCGCACCGGCGTCTCGGTCCAGGTGGCCGGCGGCAACGCCCAGGACAACCAGACCGGGCGGATCAGCTCCGAGTCCGGCGGCTCCTGGCCGATCACCGACCTGGCCAGCTGCGCGGTCGCACCCAACCTGACCGCCCGGCTGGTGGTCGCCAAGACCGCCGACACCGCCACCGCCAAGCCCGGCGGCACCGTCCGCTACACCGTCACCGCCCGGAACGACGGCGTGGTGCCCGTCACGGGCGCCGTGGTCACCGACGACCTCGGGGGAGTGGTGGACGACGCGGCCTACAACAACGACGCCACCGCCACCGTCGGCGGCACCCCGACCGCGAACCGTCCGGCCTACGACCCCGCGGACCGGACCCTGCGCTGGACCGGGGACATCCCGGCCGGGGCCACGGTGACGATCACCTACACCGTCCGGGTCGCCGACCCACCGGGCGGGGACGGCGTCCTGCGGAACGCGGTCACGGTGCCCGACAGCAACTGCGGCGCCCTCTCCACCGACCCCGCCTGCACCACCGACGTCCCGGTCGCCCGGCTGGCGATCCGCAAGTCCGTGTCCCCCGAGGCCCCGCAGCCCGGCTCCACCGTCACCTACACGGTCACCCTCACCAACGACGGCGCGGCCGACTGGACCGGCGCCACCCTGACCGACGACCTCACCGACGTCGTCGACGACGCCGTCTACAACAACGACGCCACCGCCCGCACCGCCGACGGCGCCCCGGCCGGCACTGTCACCTGGACCCCCGGCGACCGCACCCTGCGGTGGACCGGCACCGTCGCGCGGGGCGGCGTCGTCACCGTCACCTACACGGTGCGGATCGGCTCCCCGCCGCCCGGGAACAGGCGCCTCACCAACCGCGCCGTCGGCCCCGACGGCTCCAACTGCGCCGCGGGCAGCACCGATCCGGACTGCACCACGGACGAGACGATCAGCGGCCTCGTCCTCGCCAAGAGCGTCTCCACCACCTCGGCCCGGCCCGGCGACACCGTCACCTACACCGTCACGGCCGAGAACACCGGCGGTGTGGCCCGCACCGGAGTCACCGTCACCGACGACCTGACCGGCCTGGTCGACGACGCCGACTACCGGGGCGACGCCGCGGCCCGCAGCGGCGGCGCGCCCACGCCCACCCAGCCCGCCTACGACGCCGGGGCGTCCCGGCTGACCTGGACCGGTGACATCGCGGTCGGCCAGACGGTCGTGATCACCTACTCGGTCACCGTGCGGACGCCGCCCACCGGCGACAAGGTCCTGCGCAACGCCGTCACCGGCCCGGCCGACTCCAGCTGCCCGCCCGGCACCACCGACCCGTCCTGCGCCACCGAGACGCCGCTCGCCACCCTCGCGATCGCCAAGACCGCCTCCAGCGGCACCGTCGCCGCCGGCGAGCGGCTGACCTGGACCGTGACCGTCACCAATACCGGCCGGGCCGCCTACCCCGGCGCCTCCTTCACCGACGACCTCGGCGGCGTCCTGGACGACGCCACCTGGGACGACGCGGTGACCGCCACCTCCGGCAGCACCGCCTTCGACCCCGCCACCCGCCGCCTCACCTGGCGGGGCGACGTCCCGGCGGGAGCCACCGTCACGGTCACCTACCGGGTCACCGTGGGCAGCCCGCCCGCGGGGGACAAGCGGCTGCGCAACGCCGTCACCGGCCCCGACGGCACCAACTGCCCCGCAGGCGGCACCGATCCGGCCTGCGCCACGGAGACCGACGTCCGCTCGCTCAAGGTCGCCAAGAGCGGCGCGCCCGACAACCCGAGGACCGGCGACACCGTCACCTACACCCTCACCGTCACCAACGACGGCACCGCGCCCTACCCCGGCGCCCGGCTCACCGACGACCTCACCGACGTGCTGGACGACGCCACCTGGAACGGCACCGCGAGCGCCACCACCGGCAGCACCGCCTTCGACCCCGCCACCCGCGTCCTCACCTGGACCGGCGACCTGGCCGTCGGCGCCACCGCGACCATCACCTACACCGTCACCGTCACCAACACCGGGGACACCTACCTGCGCAACACCGCCACCGCCACCGACTCCAACTGCCCGCCCGGCTCCACCGATCCGAGCTGCCGCTCGGTCATCCCCCGACCCACCCTGAGCGTCCGCAAGACCGCCGCCCCCGCCTCCGCGCGGCCCGGCGACACCGTCACCTACACCCTCACCGTCACCAACCTCAGCGCCGACGCCGACTACCGCGCCGCCACCGTCACCGACGACCTGACCGGGGTGCTGGATGACGCCACCTGGGACGGCAGGGTGACGGCCTCCACCGGAACGGCCGCCCTCGACCCCGTCGCCCGACGGCTCAGCTGGACCGGCGACGTGCTCCGCTCCGCCACCGTGACCGTCACCTACACCGTGACCGTCGCCAAGCCCCCGACCGGCGACAAGGTGCTGCGAAACTCCGTCACCGGCCCCACCGACTCCAGCTGCCCGCCCGGCACCACCGACCCGTCCTGCGGCACCGAGACCCCGCTCGCCACCCTCGCGATCGCCAAGACCTCCGTCCCCGCCGAGGCCCGGCCCGGCGAGCGGATCACCTGGACCGTCACGGTCACCAACACCGGCCGCGCCACGTACACCGGCGCCTCCTTCACCGACGACCTGAGCGGCGTGCTCGACGACGCCGTCTGGGACGACGCGGTGACGGCCTCCACCGGGACCGCCGTCTTCGACCCCGCCGCCCGGCGCCTCAGCTGGACCGGCGACCTCCCCCAGGAGGCCTCCGCCACCGTCACCTACACCGTGACCGTCGCCTCCCCGCCCACCGGGGACCAGCGGCTGCGCAACGCCGTCACCGGCCCGGACGGCTCCAACTGCCAGTCCGGCAGCACCGATCCGGCCTGCGGCACGGAAACCCTGGTCGCCCGCCTCGTCCTCACCAAGACCGCCGACCCCGCCACCGCCCGCCCCGGCGCCAAGGTCACCTGGACCGTCACCGCCGCCAACCCCGGCACCGCCCCCTACCCGGGTGCCTCCTTCACCGACGACCTGACCGGCGTCCTCGACGACGCCACCTGGAACGACGACGCGACGGCCACCCTCGGCACCGTCGAGCGCCGCGCGGACCGGCTGCACTGGAGCGGCGACCTCCCCGCCGGGGCCCGCGCCACCATCACCTACAGCGTGACCGTCGGCAGCCCGCCCGCCGGGGACAAGGTGCTGCGCAACGCCGTCACCGGCCCCGCCGACGCCACCTGCGAAGGCCGCTGCGGGACCGAGACCCCCGTCGCCGAACTCACCCTCCGCAAGACCGCCGACCCGGCCGACCCCGTGCCCGGGGGCCGCGTCACCTACACCGTCCGCCTCACCAACCCCGGCACCGCCCCCTACACCGGGGCCACCGTCCGCGACGACCTCACCGGCGTCCTCGACGACGCCACCTGGAACGACGACGCCCGGGCGACGGCCGGCACCCTGGACTACGCCCGGCCGGTCCTCGGCTGGACCGGCGACGTCGCCCCCGGCACCCCCGTCGTCATCACCTACAGCGTCACCGTCGGCAGCCCGCCCGCCGGGGACAAGGTGCTGCGCAACGCCGTCACCGGCCCCACCGACGCCACCTGCGACGGCGACTGCGGCACCGTCACCCCGCTGCCCGCCCTGCGGATCGAGAAGAGCGGCACCCCGAAGGACGTCAAGGCCGGGGACACCGTCACCTGGACCGTCACCGTCACCAACACCGGCGAGGCCCCGTACCCCGGCGCCTCCTTCACCGACGACCTCACCGACGTGCTGGACGACGCCACCTGGAACGACGACGTCCGCGCCGACACCGGGACCGTCCGCTACGCCGCGCCGCTCCTCAGCTGGACCGGCACCCTCGCCAAGGGGGAGCGGGCCACCGTCACCTACCACCTCACCGCCACCCTCGCCGGGGACCAGCGGCTCACCAACACCGTCACCGCCAGCGGCTCCAACTGCGAGGCCGGTTCGACCGATCCGGCCTGCCGGGAGATCCTCCCCGCGCCGCTGCTGCGCGTCCGCAAGTCCGCGGCGCCCACCGTCACCACCCCCGGCGGCACCGTCCGCTACACCGTCACCGTCACCAACACCGGCGGAACCACCTACCGCGACGCCTCCGTCACCGACGACCTCGGCGGCGTGCTCGGCAACGCGCGCTGGAACGGCGACGCCCGGGCGGACAGCGGCACCCTCGACTGGACCGCGCCCGCGCTCACCTGGACCGGCACCCTCACCGCCGGGGCGACCGCGACCATCACCTACTCCGTCACCGTCACCCGCGAACCCACCGGCGACAGGACCCTGCGCAACACCGTCACCAGCCCCGACCGCACCAACTGCCCGCTGCCGATGGGCGACCGCCGGCGCGCGGCCGTCGACCCCGACTGCGCCACCACCACCCCGATCCGCTCCCTCGCCCTGGTCAAGACCGTCACCCCCGCCGACGCCGGGCCCGGCGAGGCGGTCCACTACCGGGTCACCGTCACCAACACCGGCGCCGCCGCCTACGAGGAGGCCGCCTTCACCGACGACCTGAGCGGGGTCCTGGACGCCGCCACGTGGAACGGCGACGCCCGGGCGGACGGCGGCACGCTCGACTGGAGCGCGCCCAGGCTCACCTGGCGCGGGGGCCTGGCCGTCGGGCGGACCGTCACGGTCAGCTACTCCGTCACCGTCCGGACCGACCTCACGGGGGAGCGCACACTGCGCAACGCGGTCACCTCCGGGACGCCGGGAGCCAACTGCGAGGAGCCGTCCGGGCCGGGGTGCGGGACGGAGACGCCGGTGCGGCCGCCGGTCGTGCCCCCGGTGGTCCCGCCGGTCGTGCCTCCTGTCGTGCCTCCCGTCGTGCCGCCGGTGGTCCCGCCGGTACTGCCGCCGACGGGGAGTCGGGCGATCGACCTGCTGCCGGCCGTCGCCGCGCTGCTCACCCTCGGGGTCGCCCTGACCGTGCTGCGCCGCCGGGCGGTCTGACGGGACGGCGGGGGCCGGGAGGTCGGGGGCCGTCGGCCGGTGGTCGGCCCCCGCCGTTCGGCTGGTCCTCCTGTCCCCGGGGCGGACCGCCGATCACCCCCTGAGGAGGAGGCGCAGGCGCGCGGCGGCTGAAATCCTGGGCCCGGCGGCCCGAGGGCCGGGCCGGGAGGGGGCACCATGACCAGTGTTCGGGTTCGGACGGACCGTCGGCGCGGGCGGCTCGGGGCGCGGTTCGCCGCCGTCGCCCTGGCGGGTGCCACCGTCCTCGCGCTCGCCCCGACGGCGGCCGTGGCGGCCGGTGGCGAGGGCGGTTCGGCGGAGCGTCGGCCTCGGGTCGACGGGCAGCAGGAGCTGCGGGACCTCGTGGAGCGGGGCGGGACGACCGCCGCGCTCGCCGAGATCCGCGGTGTCGGCCGCTCCCCGTGGCGGGGCGCCGCCGGGGTGTCGGACCTGGCGACCGGGCGGCCGGCCGAGGCGGACGGCCGGTTCCGGATCGGCAGCGTGACCAAGGTCTTCGTGTCGACGGTGCTGCTCCAGCTGGTCGGGGAGGGGCGGCTGCGGCTGGACGACCCGGTCGAGCGCCACCTGCCGGGGGTCGTCCCCAACGGCGCCGCGATCACCGTCCGGCAGTTGCTGAACCACACCAGCGGCCTGTTCAACTACACCGAGGACACCCGCTTCCTGGTGACGAACGAGGCCGAGCTGGAGGACTACGCGCACGGGACGTGGCGCTACCGGGACTACCGGCCGGAGCAGCTCGCCGCCGTCTCCGCGGAGCACCCGCCGTACTTCGCGCCCGGGCAGGGCTGGCACTACTCCAACACCAACTACGTGCTCGCCGGGATGATCGTCCGCAAGGTCACCGGCCGGGCCTGGCAGCAGGAGGTGGAGCGTCGGATCGTCCGGCCGCTGCACCTGGAGGACACCGTCTTCCCCGGCTCCGGGACCGGCTTCGGCGGTCCGCACGCCCACGCGTACCTCGACCTGCCGGCCGGGCCGGCCGACATCACCCGGCTGAACCCCTCGGTGGTGGACGCGGCGGGCAACGGCATCTCCACCACCACCGACCTCGACCGTTTCCACGCCGCGCTGTTCGGCGGGAAGCTGCTGCGGCCCGCCGAGATGTCGGCGCTGACGGACACGGTGGCGAGCACGGACCCGGACATGGGGTACGGGCTCGGCGTGTTCCGGCTCGACCTGGGGCCGGGCTGCGAGGCGGCCTGGGGCCACGACGGCAGCCTCGCCGGCTGGGGGACCCTGCTGCTCGGCAGCCGGGACGGCAAGCGGCAGTTCGCGCTGTCGTACAACCCCTTCGTCGGCCGGGACGGCTCGGGGGGCGCGGAACCGGTCGGCTCGCTCGTCGCCAAGACGCTGTGCGCCCCGGGCGCGGGGACGGGCGCGGGGACGGGGACGGCGGGCGGGGGAGCGGACGCCCCGGCGGCTGCGGCTCCGGTGCCGCAGCCGGTCCCGAGGGCGATTCCGCGCACCGGACCGGACCTCCCGCTCCCCGGGCTCCCGCTGCCCGGCCCCGTCACCCGGTCATGAACTCCTTCACCCGCAGGGCCCGCCGCACGATCCGGACATCGCCGATGTACCCGTGGAACACCTTGTCCAGCACCCCCGCGTACGCGTAGCCGCCCACCATCCAGGGGCGGCCGAGGGTGGCCAGCCCCACGGCCGGGGTCGCCGGGTTGCGGGCCACCTCGCAGCCGTCCACGTACATCCGGCTGAGCTTCCCGTCGTTGACGACCGCGACGTGCCACCAGCGGTCCAGCGGCAGCTGGTGGCCCCAACAGGTCGACGCCCCGGTCTGGTTGACGGGGTAGACGCACCACTGGAGCGCGGGCGCCTCGGACAGGCTGAGCGTCACGACGGGCTCGTCGGCGTCCGTTCCGGGGCCGCTCCGGCCCGCCTCCGCCGCCGTGCCCCAGCGGCTGAGCAGGGCGGACCAGCGGCTCTGGCCGGAGTCCCAGTCGGCGGGCAGCTTGCAGAACGCCTCGACCGTGAAGCCGCGTTCGAAGGTCTCCCGGTTCAGCGGGGCGTTGGGCGCGGTCTGCAGGTAGGTGCCGCGCACCGGCGAGCGGGTGCCCCTGAACAGCAGACTGCCGTGGCCCGGCTGGTCCGGGTGGTGCTGCGAGGACCAGGTGAGCCCGCCGTCCGGGGTGCCGGGCGAGCTCTGCGGGTACAGGTCGTTGCCCTGCCCGGTCAGGTCCTTGACGACCTGCCGGGCCGTGACCGCGGTGCCGTCGCCGCCGCCCTCGAACCGCCAGTACGCGGCGGTGTCCCGGACCAGCAGCTCGGCGGGACGGCGGGCGGGGCGCGCCGGGACGGGCGCGAAGCCCGCGAAGCGCCGGTCGAAGTCGATCGAGAGCGAGAAGCGGTCCACGTCCGAGGTCAGCTCGACCTGCTGCGCGGCCAGGGGGTTGCGCTCCTCGGCCGCGATCTCCTGGATCCACGGCGAGTAGGTCGACACGTCGACGGTGTTGCGGTCCAGGTCGAAGCGGTACGCCCGGATCATCGCGGCGCCGCCGTAGTAGCGGTCCTGGTAGTTGGTGATGTGGACGTGCACGTCGTGGCCGGCCTTGTTGGTCAGCACCGTCCGGCCGGGCGGCCAGTAGTGGCCGTTGACGGTCAGGAAGATCTGGTCGTTGCCGCTGATCAGCCGCTCCCAGAGCTGCCGGCCGTAGTCGGACAGCTCGGCCCGGCCGCCGTCGTCGGCGTACGCGAGCTCGTGGGTGGTCAGGATCACCGGCACCTTCGGGTTGGCGGCGATGACCGCGTTGGCCCAGGCGAAGCCCGCGTCGGAGAGCCGCCAGTCCAGCGAGAGCAGCATCCACGGGCGGCCGCCGGCGGTGACGATGTGGCAGGTGTTGTAGCCGTCCGGGCTGGAGCTGCGGTAACCGGAGGTGCGGGCGGCCCGGGCCGGGCCGAAGGTCTCCAGGTACGGGGTGCTGCCGCGCCGGTCGTCGGTGGAGGAGCGGATGTCGTGGTTGCCGGCGAGCACGCCGTAGGCCGCGCCGGCGTCGTCCAGCAGGCCGAACACCTTGCTCACGGCGGCGAATTCGGCGGGGAGCCCGTTCTCGGTGACATCGCCGAGGTGGGCCAGGAAGACGATGTTGTCGTCCGTCCCGTCCTCCCGGTTGACCCCGCCGTCGAGCACGTGGCGGATCGCGGCCTCGACCGGCGCCGGGTGGATCCGGTCCTGGTCGAACAGGTACTGGGTGTCCGGCATGACGACGAGGGTGAACCGGCGGGCGTCCGGGTCGGGCTGCCAACGCTGCTTCCCGGCGGGCTTCTTGGCCCCTGCCGCGCCGGTGCCGGACGGGTCGGAGCCGGCCGCCGGTCCGGGGCCGGCCGCGTGGGCGGGCGCCGCGCCGAGCAGGCCGAGCCCCGCCGTGCCGACCCCGGCGCCCAGCAGGCCCGCCCCGCGCAGGAACCGGCGGCGCCCGGCCGCGGCGGGTCCGTCCCCGTCGAGTTCGGCGGTGCGCGGGCACTCGCAGGGGTGCCCGGACTCGTGGTTGTCGTGCATGTTCGCTCCCGGAAGTGGTCCGGCCCCCGACGGTAGGTACCCGATCTGGTCGGAGGTCATCGACCGGGCCACGCCCCGCTGAACAGCGGCCGAACCCGTCGGGGCGCTGCTCGTGACCTGATCGGGGCGCTGATCGGGGTGCTGATCGGGGTGCTGCGCGGGACGGCTGCCGGGAGTCGGCGGACCGGCCGTCAGTCCTGGCGCGGGCCCGGTTCCTCCAGCAGTGCGCGGGCGGTGGCGAGTTCGGCGTGGGTGGCGTGCGCGGCGGCGCTGAGGTGCTCGAAGCTGCCGGGACCGATCGGGATCCGGACGGGCAGCGGGCCGGGGGTGTCGGCGAGGCGGAGCACCTCGCGGGCGAAGTCCTCGGGGCGGCCGATGTCCGGCAGGGCCGCCATGTCGCGCAGCTGCTCGCGCATCGGCTCGGTGCTCGCGCGGTAGGCGGCGGAACGGCCGGCGGCGTCGGTCACCGAGCCGCCGTAGTGGGTGGCGTAGCCGCTCGCGGCCAGCGCCGCGACCCGGATGCCGAAGGGGGCCGTCTCGGCGGCCAGCGCCTGGGTCATGCCCTCCAGCGCGTGCTTGCCCGTGACGTAGGCGGCCAGACCGGGGAAGGCCGTCCGGCCGGCGAGCGAGGAGACGTTCAGGACCAGCCCGCCGCCCTGCGCCCGCATCACCGGCAGCACCAGCCGGGCGAGCCGCCAGGGCCCGACGACCAGCGTCTCCAGCTGGTCGCGGAGCTCCTGGTCGCCGACCTCCTCCACGGTGCCGAACACACCGTTCCCGGCGTTGTTCACCAGGACGTCCAGTCCGCCGAAACGTTTCACCGCTGTCGCGACCGCGTGCTCGCACTGCTCGGGGTCGCGGACGTCGAGGGGCAGCGCGAGCACCCGGCCGGGGTGCTCGCGGACCAGCCCGTCCAGGGTCTCCACCCGGCGCGCGGTCGCCAGGACCTGGTCCCCGGCCTCCGCCGCCGCCCCGGCCAGTGCCCGGCCCAGCCCGGTCGAACACCCCGTCACCAGCCAACGTCTTGTCATGCTCCGCGCCCCCGTCTCCTCCTGCTCGGCTCCCGAGACCGGACACCGTCCCACCCCGGCGCCCCTTCGCCCAGCCCTCCGGCAGACCGCTCCGAGGGCGCGCGGGAGCGCGACGGTCTCGCGGTCACGGGAGCGCGCGCCCCCGCCGGGGGCCGGGGGTGCGGCTCGGTGCGGGAGGTTGTGGTCGAAGGAGCACCGCAGTGCGGATCTCCTCGACCGGTTCGACTCCTTCGCCGAGGTCGCCGGGATCGCCCCCGCCCTCCGCGTACGAGCGTCGGCACCGAGGCGGTGACCTGCGGGTTCTCGGCGAGGGCTGTCGCCGACAGCCCTGGCGACGCCGAGCTGTTCCTCGTCGACGGTGCCACCCCCGTCGACCTGTACGACCACGACCGGTGTGACTCCCGCCGCCGCCGAGCCGGTCGAGTCCTTCGGCAAGTACCTCGTCCGCGTCGGCAAGGGCGAGCGGCAGAGCGGCAACTGTCCGGTTCGCACTGCGAGCAGCGGCTCTGGTGAGGGCGAGGCGTCCCCGGCGCCGGGGAGGCCGCCGACCGACGGGAAGGCGCTGGTCGCAGTCACTCCCCGATGACTGCGACCAGCACGACGGCCTTGGATGTCGTTTCCCTTGGTGCTTTCTGGTGCCTGAGGTGTGCTGGGATACTTCTTGGTGTGCTGTTGACATGGATCGCCGAGGTGGCGGACGAACCGCTGGTGTTGGAGCCGACCGACCGGAGGGTGGAGTGGGAGACCAACACCTGGTGGCTGAGTGCGGAGGATGAGGACAGGCGGGCCCTGTCGGTCTCGGAGGTGGTTGCCGCCTTTGAGCGGACCGCCGAAGGCATCCGGCTCCGCATCGGTGAGATGGGCTTCGCAGGGGTGGCGACGTTCTACGTGTGGTACGACGAGCAAGCCGAGCAGCTCCGGTGCTCGACCGGGTCGGTGGCCTCTGACGAACTGCCGTTCGGCGGCGCCTACGTGCCTTCGGACGATCTCCGTACTGTCGTTGAGGGCTTCCTGAGCGACCAGGAGCCGGGCGTGGATGCCCGGTCGGACCGTGAGGACGAGCACGATCAGTCGGAGCAGACCGCGCCCGAGCCGGAGGCCGCACCCTTTCCCGTCTGGGTTCGCAGCGTCGGACCTGTCTCGGCCTGACCGGACCTTCCCGCCGGCGCGGCCCGGGCGGCGGTAGCGGATCAGGGCTGCGGCGATGGCGGCGAAGGTGAGGAAGTGCTCGGCCTTGCGCTCGTAGCGCCGGTGCAGGCGACGACATCCGCCGAGCCAGGACATCGTGCGTTGGATGACTCGGCGGTGACGGCCCGGACGTTGGGAGGACCCGACTCCACGGCGGGCGATGCGCGGGACGATTCCGCGTGACCGCAACCTTCGCCGAAGGTGGTCGTGGTCGTAGCCTTTGTCCCCGTGGAGCTTGGCCGGGCGGCGTCGACGAGCGCCGCGGTGAGAGCGGATGGGTGGGATGCCCAGCACCAAGGGTTCCAGAGCCTGGCTGTCGTGCAGGTTCGTTGCGGAGACGGCGAGCGAGATCGGCAGCCCGTTGCGGTCGCAGATCAGGTGGATCTTCGACCCGTTCCTGCCACGGTCGGTCGGGATTCGGTCCGGTCAGTGGCCCCCCTTTGAGGGCGCGGATGCTCACCGAGTCGATGGCGCACCGTGATCGGTCCAGCTCGCCTGGGTGCCGAACTCGTCCAGGACGACCCGTTACATACAGATCCATACCCGTTCCCGGCTCCACGGCGCGAACCGCCGGTAGACCGTCTGCCAGCAGGCCCCGAAGACTGGTGGGAGCTGACGCCAGGTACAGCCCGAGGTTGCCACGAACACGATCGCGGCCAGCACTTCACTGTCACCGACCCGCCGCTGGCCGCCACCCTGCGGACGCTGAACGACCGTCGGCGCCACCACTCGTCGAAACAGCCCCCACAACTCGTCCGGGACCCGGCGCTCAACAAGGCCCTCCACAATCACTCAACGATCTCTAGAACCACAAGAATTAGGGTCTTACGGCGGACGCAAGGCCTGTCGGTTCTCGTGGCGACCGTGCGATCTCTGCCGGGACGGACGACCCCGCCCTCGACAGCGTGGCCGTCGGCCCGGTCGGGAGGGCGTCGGGCGGCGGGGCGGTGCCCAGGGGCAGGTGTCTCAGATCGCGGCGGCGCGCAACAGGCCCGGGGTGAGGTCGAGGCGGTGTTCGGCGACGGTGAGGGCGAGGTCCTGGAGGGCCGGGTGGTTCAGGTCGTCGCTTCCGCCTTCGTCGTTGCTGTCGCCGTCGATGTCGTCGTTGGCGTAGGCGCCGAGGCCGTCGACGGTGACCAGGATGTGCAGGGCCGCGCCGAGTGGGTCGTCGGTGCGGAACTCGCCGCGGCGCACGCCCTCCTCCACCAGTCCGGTCAGTGCCGTGCGGGTGAGCGACTCCTGTTCCCGGACAGTGGCGCGCAGGCCCGGTTTGAACCGGCTGAGGTGGCGGGCGTTGAGCCAGAGGCGGCTGAGGTCCAGGCAGTCGGCGCCGGTGAGGCGGACCAGGAAGCCGGCGAGCCGGGCGGTGGGGGAGCGGTCCGCCTCGTGGGCGCCGGGTGGCAGCAGGGCGTCGCGTTCCTGGGCGGCGGCGTGGGCGAAGGCCTCGGTCACCAGGTCGTCGGCGGCCGGGAAGTAGTGGCCGATGAGTCCGGGGCGCACGCCGAGCTCGTCGGCGACGCGGCGCAGGGTGATGCGCTCCAGGCCTTCGTCCAGGGCGATCCGGGCGGCGGTGTGCAGGATCTCCGCGCGGCGTTCGACGGGGGGCTTGCGGGTGCGGGCGCCCTGAGGTCTTGACGTCATGGGGGACACGCTATTGGATGTGTGCCCAACACGTTGTTGGCCATCCGACCAATAAGGCTGGAACGGCCGGCGGACGGTTCCTCGACCGACCCGAGAGGCCCTGATGAGACCGACCGATTCCACCCCCGCCCCGAGACCGGCCGACGACCCCCGTTCGGCCGGGTCCGCCGGGTCGGCCCGCGCGGGATCGGCCCGCGCGGGATCGGCCCGCGCCGGGTCGGCCCCCCGCCCGGGACCGGGCTCCGGCTCCGACGGTGCGGCCCCCGCCCCCGCCCCGCGCGCCGGTGGCCCCGAGGCCAGGGGCATCGACCTCGTCCCCGACGAGGAGCGCGGTGGGCGCCCCCGCGACCTGTTCGCCGTCTGGGCCGCGCCCAACGTCAGCTACCTCAGCTTCGTCGTCGGCGCCGCGCTCGTCCTGATGGGCCTCACCCTCCCGCAGGCGCTCGGCGTGGTCCTGGTCGGCAACCTGGTCTGGATCTGCACGGGCGTGGTCGCGGCCGCCGGTCCCGTCGCGGGCACCAGCGGGTCGGTCGTCTCCCGCGCCCTGTACGGCGTGCGCGGCAACCGCGCCGTGGTGGTCGTCACCGGCTGGCTGATCGCGGCCGCCTACCTCGCCCTGAACTGGTCGGCCGCCTCGGTGGCGGGCATCGGTCTCGCCGCCCGGCTCGGTCTGCCCGCCTCCCCGGCCGTCGACGCGGCGGTGATCTGCGTCATCGCGGCCGGCACCCTGCTGATCGCCATCTTCGGGTACGGCCTCATCGTGCGCCTCTACACGGGGCTGAGCGTCGCGCTGACCGCCGTCTTCGCCGTGGTCACCGGGTACGTGCTCGCCGCCGCCGACCTCTCGTACGCTCCGGCCGAGCCGCTGCGGGGCGCCGCGCTGGCCGCCGCGCTCGGCGCCGGGTTCACGCTGGTGGCCTCCGCGCCGCTGTCCTACACCAACAGTCCCGACCTCGCCCGCTACCTGCCCCGCGACAGCAGCCCGGTCGCCGTCGCCGGCTGGACGGCGCTCGGGGCGTACCTGCCCAGCGTGGTCTTCACCGCGGTCGGCGCGCTCGCCGCCACCGGACTCGACATGACCGACCCGGAGGCCGCGCTGGAGGGCGTGCTGCCCGGCTGGTTCGTGCCGGTCTTCGTCGTCGCGGTGGTCGTCAACACCATGACCAACAACGGCATGACGGCCTACAGCGCGGGCCTGTCCGTCCAGTCGGTGGGCGTCCGGCTCGCGCGGATCCCGGCGGTGCTGGTCATCGGGGTGCTGGGCACGGCGATGACGCTCTACGCGATCCTCGTCTTCGACTTCCTCACGGCCGTCAGCACCGTGCTCCAGCTCGTCGTGGTGGTCACCGGCCCGGTGATGGCGGTGGCGATGACCGACCTCGTCCTGCGCCGCAACCGCTACAGCGGGCCCGAACTGCTCGCCCAGCGACGCGGCGGGCCGTTCTGGTACCGCGGCGGTGTCCACTGGGCCGGCTTCCTGGCCCTGGCCGCGGGCGCGCTCACCGCCGGGCTCTGGGTGCGCACCACCTTCTGGACCGGACCGATCGCGGCGGCCGCGGGCGGTGTCGACCTCTCCGTCCCGGCGGGGATGACCGTCGCGGCCGCCGTCTATTGGGCGGCCACCGGCGCGCTGGGCACGATCCCGCGCCCCTGACCGGACCGCACGCCCCCCGCCGCGCCCCGCCGCAGACATTCACCTGCACCCGCAGTCCCGCACCGCCCCGATCCGAGAGAACCCACCGTGCACGCCGACACCATCCTCCTGGCCCGCACCGTCGAGCTGCTGACCGACCCCGACCCCGGCCCCGACCCCGACCCGGGCCCCGACCCCGATCCCGACGCCCACGACAGTGCCCGCGACCGGCCCCTGCACGGCGTCGCCGTCACCGCCGGCCGGATCACCGCCGTCGGTCCCGCCGAGCTCCTCGCCCCGCTGCGCGGCCCCGCCACCGTGGTCCACGAGTTCCCGGGCGCCGCGATCCTGCCCGGCCTCGTCGACGCCCACGCCCACCCCGTCTGGGGCGCCATCTCCACCGGCAGCGGCGTCGACCTGTCCGGCGCGGTCACCCTCGCCGACGTCCTCGCCCGCCTCGCCGACGCCGCCTCCGGTCGGCCCGCCGAGGACTGGATCACCGGCTTCGACCTCGACGTCAACGTGTTCGACGGCGAACCGCACGGCGCCTTCCTCGCCGAGCACCTCCCCGGGCGCCCGGTCTCCCTGCTGACCCGCGACGCCCACGCGCTGGTCGTCAGCCCCCGCGCCGTCGAACTCTCCGGCCTCACCGGCCGGGAGTCGTTCACCGACGCCTCCTCCGTCGTGGTCGACGGCGCCGGCCGTCCGACCGGCTACGTGCTCGAACTCCAGGCCATGGACCTGGTCTTCGCCCACTACCCCGAAGTCCCGCTCGACACCGCCGCCGCCCATGTCCGCGCGCAGCTCGAACGCTTCGCCCGCAGCGGCCTCACCGGACTGCACGCCCTCGACTTCGGGGAGCCCTCCGAGGAGGTGTTCCGGCACCTGGAGGAGCGGGGCGAGCTGCCGCTGCGGGTGCGCTGCTCCCCGCTGGTGCCCGCCGACTCCACCCCGGACGTCTGGCGGCGGATCGCCGGGCTCCAGGGTCTGGGCGGTCGGCGCTGGCACGTCGACGGGGTGAAGTTCATGCTCGACGGCACGGCCGACAACGGCACCGCCTGGTTCGAACACCCCGACGTCCACGGCGAGAACCGCGAGCCGCTCTGGCGCGACACCGACGCCTACCGCGCCGCCGTCCGCTTCTTCACCGAACGCGGCATCCCCACCGCCACCCACGCCATCGGCGACCGCGCCGTGCGCTTCGCCCTGGACGTCTTCGAGGAGACCGGCCGGGCCCCGCGCGCCCCGCACCGGATCGAGCACCTCGAATCCGTCCCGGACGACCTGCTGCCCCGCTTCGCCCGCCTCGACGTGGTGGCCGGTCTGCAGCCGGTCCACGCGACCCGGCAGACCCGTGCGGACGGCACCGACAACTGGTCCCGCCGGATCGGCCCCGAGCGGGCTGCCCGGGGCTGGCGCACCCGCGACCTGCTCGACCACGGCGCCGTCGTCGCCCTGGGATCGGACTGGCCGATCGGTCCCGGCGACCCGCGGGTCGGCCTGGCCGACTGCCAGTTGCGCCGCCCGGTCGAGGAACCGGACGCCGCACCCGTGCAGCCCGGCCAGGCGGTCACGGCGCGCGAGGCGTACCGGGCGATGACCGTCGCGGCCGCCCACGCCGCCGGGGCGGACGGCGAACTCGGCCGGATCGCCCCGGGTTTCACCGCCGACCTCACCGTCCTCGCCGCCAACCCGCTGGACCTCGACCCCGGGGCCCAGGCGGTGAACCCGGTGCTCGCGACCGTCGTCGGCGGCGCGGTCCAGCTCCACCCCCGCCTCGCCCCCACTCCCGCCGCTGCCGCCCCCGGCACCGTCACCGCCCCGAAGGAGCAGCCGTGACCCCGACGCCGATCCCCCGCCCCGACCACCGCCGTCACGTCCGGGTCGACGCCGTCGACCCGTACCGGCGCGGCACCGCCCGCGGCGAACAACTGCGCGCGCACCTCCCCGCCGCGCTGGACGTGTACGAGCGCCTCTTCGCCCTCGGCGGCATCACCCCCGACCGGGTCCGTGACGACGCCGAACGCGCCCTGGACGCCGTCGGGGAGTTCCGCCCGGGCGCCCGCGCCGAGATCGAGGGCATCGCCCACGGCGCCGGGCTCGACCCCTGGCGCGTCGCCGCCCTCAACGCCCGGACCGAGATCCTCGCCCGCAGCGCCACCGTCCCGCCGGGGGAGTGCACCACGCTGGTGCGCCGGACCACCGAGCCGCCCGGTGGCACCGGTGGCACCGACGGCCCCGGCGGCACCGACGGCCCCGCCGCAGTGGTGCGCACCTTCGGCGTCCAGACCTGGGACTGGCACGTCGAACTGAGCGCCCACTGGCACACCCTGGAGTCACGGGGCGGACGGCACACCGTCGTCGGCCTCACCGAGGACGGCATCCTCGGCAAGATCGGGATCAACAGCGCGGGCCTCGCCCTGCACTTCAACATCCTCGGGCACGCCCGCGACGGCGTCGGCGGTGTGCCGGTGCACGTGCTCGCGGCGGTGGTCCTCGCGGAGGCCGGCAGCGTCGCCGAGGCCGTCGACCTGGTCCGCGGCGCGCCGCTCGCCTCCTCCGGCTCGTTCGCGCTCTTCGACGGGACGGAGGCCACCCTGCTGGACCTCAGCCCGGCGGGGGTGTTCGCGGTCGCCCCGGACGAGCGCGGCCTGCTGGTGCGCACCAACCACTTCCTGACCCCGGTACCGGCGGCGGAGGAGAAGTCCTGGCTCTACCAGCCGGACTCGGGCGAGCGCCACGACTTCGTCCGTGCCCGGCTCGCCCGTCTCCGGCCGCTCCCGGACACCTCGGAGGCGCTCGCCCGCTGCCTGGTCACCGGCCCCGGCGAACCGCCCGTCACCTGCCTGCCCGACCCGGCCGAGGCGCTCGGCCGCCGCTGGGCGAGTCTCGCCACCGTCGCCCTGGACCCGGCGACCCGCACGGCGGCCGTCCTCGACGGCACCCCCGCCGAGCTCGGCACCCGCCCCTGGCGCACCCTCACCGCCGGCTGACGGCACCGGACGGCACCGGACGCGGAACGGCCCGGCCGCAGGATCTTCCCTGCGGCCGGGCCGTTCGGCTTCGGAGCTCCCGGCCGGGGGGCGGGGAGCCGGTCAGTCCTGGCGCTCGAACAGCGGCACCCGGACCGGCTCCGGCCGGTCGCGGTCCAGGCCGGACAGCGAGGCGTCGTGCGGCGACAGCATCAGCGCGATCCCGCCGAGCGAGAGCAGCACGAGGACGGCCACCGCGAGCGGGGTGATGAACTGCGAGGCGGGGAGGCCGCCGACCGGGGTCCGACCGTCCAGCACCACCGAGACGGCGGCCATGCCGGTGTAGTGCATCGCGACCACCGCGACCCCGGCGATCAGCGCGGAGGCGAGCGAGGCCAGCAGGCCGGTGATGTTCAGGGTCATCCACAGCGCGGTGGCGGACGCGGCGACGGCGATCGCGATCGAGCCGGCCACGGTGAGGGTGTCGTAGGACACCTGCCCCTGGACGTGCATCGCGGCCATGCCGAGGTAGTGCATCGCCGCCACACCCAGGCCCATGACGGTGCCGCCGACCAGCAGGGTGCTCAGGCGTCGCGGCCGGTAGCCGACATAGAGGATGCCGAGGCCGCAGACCACGATCGCCAGCACCAGGCTGCACAGCGTCAGGGGCACGTTGTAGAGGATGGTCGAGCCGCTGACGGTGAAGCCCAGCATGGCCAGGAAGTGCATCGTCCAGATGCCGCAGCCGATCTCGGCGGCGCCGAGCAGCAGCCAGCCGAGCCGCCTGCGCGGCGGCAGGTCGAGGGCGCGGACGGTGCAGCGCAGGCCGAGCGCGGCGCCGGTGCAGGCGACCAGGTAGGACAGGACCGGGTTGAGCCAGCCGTAGTGGAAGCCGTCGATGACGGCGGGGTGGGGGTGCATGAGAATACCTGAGCTGACGTTTCGTTGATGGACGCACGGGAGCGGCCCGCGCGGGGCCACGGTCCGGTGCGGGGGTCCCCGCGCGCGGCGGTGCGGGCAGGACGGGTCGGCGACCCGGTGGTGCCCGTCCGGCGTCGAGGGTCACGGACGGCGCCACGGGTGTCGGCAGACGGGAGCGGGCATGCGGAAAGAGGCCTCGTGGGCGGCCGCACGCAACGGGAAGCCTTCTGCCGGGCCTCACGTGCGGGTACATACTATCTGCCCGCCGGGGTCAAGATCTCTTGGGGGTCGACCTCGCGGATCTTTGGTGAAGACCCGAAGATGCGAAGACCTGAAGACCTGAAGACATGAAGACCCGAGGACACGAAGAGTCGACGATCCGAGGATCCGGAGACCCGAAGGCCTGAAGACCCGTCGGCCCGCGCCGCCCCGCCGTGCCGCGCGGCGGCCCCGCCCGGTCGGCCTGGGTATCCTCGTCCTCCGGCCGTACGGACCACCGGTCCGTTTCATCGGCGCTGACCCCGGGCCCGTACGGGAGAGGAGCGGACGCATGTCCGAGCACAGGTCCCGCAAGGACGCCGTCCGCAACCGGGAGGCCGTTCTCGCGGCCGCCGACGCCCTGTTCGCCCGCCGGGAGAACGCCGAGGACGTCACCATGGCCGAGGTCGCGGCGGCGGCCGGCGTCGGCAAGGGCACGCTGTTCCGGGCCTTCGGCGACCGGGCCGGGCTGCTCCGCGCGCTGTACGAGGCCCGGCTCGAACCGCTCGGCGACGCCGTCGGGACCGGCCCGCCGCCGCTCGGACCGGACACCCCGCCGGCCGAGCGCGTCCCCGCCCTGCTCGACGCCCTGCTCGGCTTCAAGCTCGACAACCGCGCGCTCGCCCTGGCCCTGGAGGACGGCGAGGCCAGCCCGTACCGGACGGAGCACTACGCGCGCTGGCACGCGCTGCTCCGCACGCTGCTGGAGCGGGTTCCGGTCGCGGCGGACAGCGGCTTCACCGCCCACGTCCTGCTCGCCGCGATCCGGGCCGACCTGGTCGAGCACCTGGCCGGACCGGGCGGCCTGGGCCGGGAGGAGCTGCGGGCGCGGCTGGCGGAGCTGGTCGGCACGGTCCTGACGCCCGTTCCGCCGGGGTCCGGGGCGGGGCCGGGTCCGGCCGAGGGCTGAGCGACCGGTCTGACGGTCGGACGGTCGGACGGTCGGACGGAGGACCGACCGATCGTCCGTACCCGGATGCGGTGTCATCGGGGTACTGTCCTCTCCGCGCCCACCCGCCGCACACCGCCGGGGAGCGGGGCGGCGGCACCTGCGCGGACCCGGGGGGAACCACGATGCTCGACGTCAGACGGCTCACCATGCTCCAGGCCGTGGCCGAGCACGGCAGCTTCAACCGTGCCGCGACCGCGCTGCTGCTGACACCCTCCGCCGTGTCCCAGCAGATCGCGGCCCTCGAACGCGGTCTCGGTACCATCGTGGTGGAGCGGTCGACGCGCGGGGTGCGGCTGACCGAGGCCGGGCGTCTGCTGGTCGACGCCGCCGTCGCGGTGGGCGCCGAACTGCGGCACGCCGAGCAGCGGATCGCGCGCCTGGGTGCCGACCGGCCCCGGCTGACGCTCGCCACCTTCACCAGCGGCGGCCGCCACCTGTTGCCCCCGGTGCTGGCCCGGTTCGCGGCGGCGCACCCGGAGGTCGAACTGCGGATCGTGGAGCGCGAACCGGAGGACAGCCTCCCGATGGTCCGCGACGGCAGCGCCGACCTCGCCCTCGCCTACCACTTCGACGGGCCGCTGCCCGTCGTCCCCGGCGACCGCTCCGGTCTGGAGTGGACGCCGCTGATGACGGACCCGCTGTCCGTCGTCCTGCCCGAGCACCATCCGCTGGCCGGCCGGGACGGCCTGGACCTCTCCGAACTCGCTGAGGACCCGTGGGTGCTGGGCTGTGCGAAGACCGAGGCCTTCCTGCGCCGCCACGCCCTGATGGCCGGCTTCGAACTGCGGGTGGCGGGCTCCACCACCGACTACTTCTTCGCCCGTGCGCTGGTCGCCGCCGGGGTCGGGGTCTCCCTCGTCCCGCAGGTCGCCCTCGACCCGCCGCAGCCCGGCACCCGGGTCGTCCCCGTCACCCCGCCGCGCCCCGCCCGGCACTTCGGCCTCGCCCTGCCGCGCCGGCGCCGTCCCCGGCCGTACGCGGACGCGCTCGCGGTCCTGCTGCACGCGCACGCCACGGGCACCGCCCCCGGCCCGGTCCGACTCCCCGGTCCGACTCCCTGACCCGAGCCCCCCGGCCCGACACCCCGACCCGATTTTCCGATCTGACGCGCCCTCGGATTCCCCGACCGGGGCCCCCTCCCGGTCCGGCGGAATTGTCAGTGCCTCCGCATAGGGTTGGAACAACGCCGAGGGGAGCGCCGGAAGGCGCCGGAAATGGCGTTGGGAAAAGGGGAGAACAATGTCCACGAACAGGATCGACCACAAGGTCAACCACGTCTCGCTGGTGGTCGACAAGTCCGGCTCGATGCGCCAGCACGAGCAGCAGCTGGTCCGGGTCGTGGACGAGTTCGTGAAGGGCCTCCAGGAGGAGTCCGACCGGCTCGGGCACGAGACCAGGATCAGCCTCTACGCCTTCGACCACGAAGTGCGGAACCTCGTCTGGGACATGGACGTCAAGCATCTGCCGTCCCTGAAGGGCCTCTACCGCGTCGACAACGGCGCGACGGCGCTGATCGAGGCGGCCGTGAAGTCCGTCGACGATCTGAAGAACATTTGGGAGGGCTACGGGGAGCACTCCTTCCTCCAGGTCGTCGTCACGGACGGGGAGGAGAACGCCTCCGGCTGTTCCGAGAGCGGCAAGATGCACATCCGTATACCGGGGGCCAAGGGGAAGGCCGTGCTGCGCGGTTGGATGGAGCGGATCCACGGGGCCATGGCCGGGCTTCCCGACCACTGGACGTCGGCGATCCTGGTCCCGAATTCGCTCGCCAAGCGCACCGCCCAGGAATACGGGTTCCCCGCGGGCAATATCGCGATCTGGGACGCCGATTCCAGCAAGGGCGTCGAGGAGGCGATCGGCACCGTCAAGTCCGCCGCCACGAGCTTCCTGCGCGGCCGGGAGAAGGGCGTGCGGGGCACCAAGAACCTCTTCACCATGGGCCAGGACCTCAGCGCCGCGGCGGTCACCGCCGAGCTCGACGCCCTGGACGCGGGTGCCTACGCCCTCGTCCCGGTCGATCAGCCGTTGCCCATCCGCGAGTTCGTCACCGGCGCGGGGCACACCTACCGGACGGGCTGTGCCTTCTACGAGCTGTCCAAGCGGGAGCGGATCCAGGGCGGCAAGCAGCTCGCCGTCGCGGAGAAGGACCCGGCCACGGGCCGGATGACCGGCAAGGTGTTCTCGGGCCCGGCGGCCCGCCGGCTCCTGGGCCTGCCGGCCTCGGAGGCCACCGTCAAGCCCGGAGACAACCCCGCCTACACGGTGTTCGTCCAGTCCACCTCCGTCAACCGGAAGTTGGTGCCCGGTACCGAGCTGCTCGTCATGCTGCAGCCGTAGTCGGGGCGCGGCCCGGCCCGGGGCGGCGGCTCCCCGCCGCCCCGGGCCGCCCTCGACCGCCCCCGGCCGCCCTCGCCGTCACGGGCCACTCCTGGGCCACCCGTAGGCGTCGCGGGCCGGTGTCGGCGATGGGGTTTTCGGCCATCGCTGCGGGTGTTTTTGGTCGCTGGCGGGGTCCGGTCGGGGCGTGGGCCGGTCCGGGTTGCTCGGACAGGTGATCGATGGTTACCTCGGTCCTCGTGACCTCGTTGGTACCAGGTGTCTCATATGGAACTGACGTTCCATCGGTTCATGACAGTTCGTCAGAAGACTTCCGGGGGGAGGGATTCGACCAAATAGATGAGGTTCCGTCCGAAAATGTCGGCGGACCGGGGCCGGGGGTGGTCGTCCCGGTGGTGGTGGACGAGAAGGACTTCTGTTTCTTCGATCACCCGCTCGACCATGTGCCCGGAATGGTGCTGGTGGCGGGAGTCCTGGACGTCCTCGGGGCCCGGGCTCCGGAGTGGGTCGACGCGGACGGCGGCCGGTTGCGGCTCTCGATGAGCTTCGACCGGATGTGTGAGCTGGGTTCCCCGGTGTGGCTGCGCGGCGGTCCGATCGCGGCCGACGACGGACCGGCCTGGGAGCTGGTGGCGCTGCAGGACGGCGAGGCCGTCAGCCGGGCCTCGGTCCGCTTCGGCGGGACGCCGGCCCCGGTGCGGGCCGGGCGGGAGGGCGGGGTTCCCGCCGAGCCCGCGGTGCCCGCCGATCCGGCGCTGGTGCACCGCCACCGCCCGGAGAACGTCCTGCTCGGCGGTGCGGTGCGGGTCGAGCGGGCCGCGGTACTGGTGCCGCCACCGGGCCACCGACTGGCAGGTACGGGGGTGCACACCATGGGCGCGCTGGTCGAGTCGGCGCGGCAGATGGCGACGATGCTCGGCCACACGGCCCACGGGCGGGACCTCGACGCGCAGATGCTCTGGCTGTCGCTGGAGGCCGACCTGCCGACCGGCCTGCCGATCGAGGTGCCGTTGGAGTTGTGGTGGGAGTTCGCACCGGCGCGCGGGGCGCGCGCGGTGTACCGGTTCGCGGTCGTGGACGCGGAGAGCGGCGAGGGGTACGGCCGGTTGCAGATCGGCGTCCACACCCTCAGCCGTGCGGGTTACTTGAAGCGGAGGTCGGCGAAGTGAGTGGGGCGGAACAGGTGACGGGCACGGGCACGTCGTGGGCGGTGCGGGCGCCGCAGTTGTTGTTCGTCGTCGCGGTGCTCGCGGTGGCCACCGGATTGGTGGTCCACCTGCGGCACGCGGGCGAAGGGGTGGACCTGGTGGCGGCCGTGCTGGCCGCCTGCTACCTGGCGTGGCTGGCGGTCGAGATCCCGGTGACCTTCCGGACCTCCGGCTCGGCGCCGCGGGAGTCGGCGTCGCTGCTGTTCTACGCCACGGCCCGGATCGCGACCGTGTCCGCGGCCGTGCTGGGGCCGCTGCCCTGGGACGAGTGGTCGCCGCTGCTGCTGGTCCCGGCGGCGGTGTTCGTCGGCGGGGTCGTGCTGAGGCAGGTGGCGATCCGCACGCTGGGCCGCTTCTACTCGCACCATGTGACCCGGCAGACGGACCACCAGGTCGTCACCTGGGGCGTCTACCGGTTCATCCGGCACCCCGCCTACGCGGGAATGCTGTCGGCGCACGTCGGCCTCGTGGTGTTCTTCCTGAACCCGCTGAGCGTGGTGCTGCTGGTCGTGCTCGCCGCCGCGATCACCTTCCGCATCCGCACCGAGGAGCGGATGCTGCTGAACATCCCCGGCTACCGCGACTACGCGGCCGGGCACTCGCGCCTCGTGCCGGGTCTCTGGTGAGCGCCTCCGCCCGCCCGTCGCGGGTCGGGGTGCCGACGACGCCGGACGAACTGCTCACCACCACGCGCTCGGTGCGGCTGCGGCTGGACCTGACGCGCCCGGTGGACCTCGACCGGGTCCGGGAGTGCGTGGAGATCGCGCTCCAGGCGCCCAACGGCGGCAACACCCAGCGCTGGCACTGGCTGGTGGTGGCCGAGGACGGGCTGCGCAAGCGGATCGCCGAGGTCTACCGGCGGTCGTTCGAGGCCCGCTACCCGCCGACCGTCGCCGCCGACGGAGCGGCTGCCGGAGAGGCGTCGGCGAGCGGCGCGCCTGCGGGCAGTGCATCGGCGGGTGGGGTGTCGGCCGGCGGGGTGTCGGACCGGATGCTGGCCGGCGGCCGGCACCTGGCGGAGCACCTGCACGAGGTGCCGGTGCTGGTGATCCCGTGCCTGGAGCTCGGCAGCCGCCGGCTCACGGCGGCCAACCAGGCGGGGGTGTGGGGCTCGCTCCTCCCCGCCGCCTGGAGCTACATGCTCGCCGCGCGCGCCCGCGGCCTGGGAACGGCGTGGACGACGGTGCACCTGGACGCCGAGCAGGAGGTCGCCGACCTCCTCGGGCTGCCGGGCGACGTGCGCCAGGGGGCCCTGATCCCCACCGCGCACGTGCTGGGGGACGGATTCGGACCGGCGCCGCGCCGGCCGGTGGACAGCGTGCTGCACCTGGACGGCTGGGGCGGCACGGGATGGGGCGGTGGGGGCGCATGACGGATCTCGTGGTGACCACGGCGACGGACGGCGGCGAGGTGCTGGCCGACGCCGCCCGGGTCGGGAACAAGTTCGCCCGGCAGGAGGTGCTGCGACGGGCCGGGTTCCGGGTACCGGAGTTCTTCTGCCTGCCCGCCGCCGCCTTCGACGAGGCTCTGGACGCGCTGCGCCCGTCGCTGCCCGCCGAACCGGCGGACGGCGCCGACCGGGCGGAGGTGGAGAGCTGGTGCGCGGCGGCCCGCGAGGCGCTGGGCGGCGCGCGGCTGCCGGTGGCGCTGGCCGAGCGGATCCGCAAGGAGTTCGCGGCCGTGGCCGGGCCGGAGGGCCTGGTCGCGGTGCGGGCGTGCGTGGTCCCGGCCGGTACGGGGACCGACGGCGCTTCCGACGCTCCCGAGAACGACGCTCCTGAGAACGACGCGGCCGAGGCGATCGGCGAGGACAGCGCGGTCGACCCGTTCGCGGGCATGAGCGACAGCTTCCTCTACGTCGACGAGGACGGCCTGGAGGACGCCGTCCTGGGCTGCTGGGCCTCCGCGTTCAACCCGCAGGCCGTGCGCTACCGGACCCTGCGCGGTCTGGACCCGTTGCGCGCCCGGGTGGCCGTCGGCGTCCAGCGGATGGTGCTCGGCACCCGCTCGTTCGTCGCGTTCACCCGCGACCCGCGCGACGGCGCGGTCCGCCGGGTCGTCGCGGCCGCCTACGGCATCGGCGAGGGCGTCGTCCAGGAGAAGGCGGACATCGACCACTTCTTCCACGACCCGGCCACCGACGAGGTGACCGCGCTGACCGTGCGCAAGCAGTGGTCGATGGGCCTGGCCGAGGGTGCCGCCGCCGGTGCGCCGGTGCTGCTGCCGGTGGCCGGCGAACTCGCCGACGTCCCGGTGCTGGACGACGACCAGGTGCGCGCGGTGGCGGAGCTGGCCGTGCGGGTGGAGGAACTCTTCGGTGTCCCCCAGGACATCGAGGGCGCCCTCACCGAGGACGGCGTCGTCCACCTGCTCCAGGCCCGCCCGCTGGTCACCGCGCCGCCCACGGCCGGGACCTCCCCGGCCACCGGTGCCGCCACGGCCGGGACCGCCCCGGCCACCGCCACCGCCACCGCCGACGCCGCGACGGAGGAGCCGGGGAACGACCAGGTCTACTGGGGCAACCACAACATCACCGAGAGCTTCCCCGGTGTCTCCGGCGCGCTGACGTTCTCCCAGTCCCGCGAGTTCTACCGCCGCTCCTTCACCGACCTCTACCGGCGGATGGGCGTCCCCGAGTCCTGGGTGCGGGACAACGCCCACCGCCTCGCCCGGATGGTCGGCTACCTGGAGGGCCAGGTCTACTACCGGCTCGACGACTGGCACGCCCTGCACGGGCAGATGCCGATGTTCGAACTCGTGCGCCGCGGCTGGGAACAGGCGATGGGCATCACCGGCCCCGCCCGCGGCGAGCGCCGCTGGGCCGCCCCGGCCGTCGCCCTGGCACTGCCCCGGCTGGCCTGGCGCAGCGCCCTCCACCCGTGGCAGGTGAAGAGCTTCCTGCGCTGGTGGGACCGGCAGATGGCCGAGGCCGAGACGATCGGCGACTCGCCGGAGGAGCTGATCGCCTTCTACCGGCGGCTCTGGGAGCGCGCCGGCGAGCGCTGGGGCGTCACCCTGGTGAACGCGTTCATCGCGCTCGTCGTGCTCGGCGCGGGCAGCGTCCTGCTGCGTCGCTGGACCGGCGAGGGCCCGCAGGTCCTGGTCGGGCTGATGGGCGGCGGGCGGGAGAACCGCTCGCTGGAGGCGGTGCGCGCGGCCATGGGTCTGGCCGAACTCGTCGGCGCCGTGCCCGAACTGCGGGCCGCCGTGCTCGACGACGCGAGCGATCCCGAGCAGCTGTGGCAGCGGATCGTCGAGGGCCAGCACGGTGCGGCCGTCCGCGACGCCGCGCGCGGCTACGTCGCCCGCTACGGCGACCGCGCGCTGCACGACCTGAAGCTGGAGGAGCCCACGCCCCGCCAGCGCCCGTGGACCGTGCTCGCGCTGATCCGCCCGCTGGTGCGCCAGGGCGCGACGGTGGCGGCCAGCCGCGCCGACGAGCAGGCGGCCGCCCGCAAGGCCCGCGAACGGCTGCACGAGGTGCTCCCGAACCCGGTCCGGCGGGCCGTCCTGCTCGGCGTCACCTCCCTCGCCCGCGACCTCGCCCGGATCCGCGAGGACACCCGGTTCTGCCGCACCCAGCTGTTCGGGCTGTCGCGCGACGTGATGTGGCGGCTGGGCGCGGAACTCGCCCGCACCGGCGTCCTGGACGACGCGCTCGACGTCGCCGACCTGACCGTGGAGGAGGTCATCGGCGCCTTCGACGGCACCGGCACCGTGACCGACCTGCGGGCCCTGGTCGCGCTGCGCCGCACCCAGCGCGAGCGCTGGGCGAAGAACCCGCAGCGCCCCGCCCTGCTGGGCACGCCCGCCGGACTGCCGCTCGCCCGGGCGCTGCCGAGGGCGAGCGCGGTGGGCAAGGCCGCCGCCGCCGACGACGGACTGCTGCGGGGCATCGGCTCCAGCGGCGGCGTGGTGCGCGGCCGGGCCAAGGTGGTGCTCGACCCGTCCACCGACCCGGACCTCGCCGCCGGGCGGATCCTGGTCGCCCGGGAGACCGATCCGGGCTGGCTGTTCCTGATGATGTCCGCGACCGGCATGGTCGTCGAACGCGGCACCCTGCTGTCCCACACGGCGATCACCGGCCGTCTGCTCGGCGTTCCCACCGTGGTCGCCGTGCCGGGGGCCACCACGGCGATCCCCGACGGCGCCTGGATCGAGCTCGACGGCGCGGCCGGGACGGTGCGGCTGCTGCCGCCGTCCGAACAGCCGCAGGAGCCGGGCGATTCCGAGAAGCCGCAGGAGCCGGGGAAGCCCGAGGCGCCGGTCGGGACCGCCCCGACCGACGGAACCGCCACCACCGAGAAGGGCGACAGGACATGACCGACGACCCGGCCCGTTTCCCCTTCCCGCCCGCCGGCGACGTGCGCCCGCCGGACGCGTACCACGACGTCCTGCACGCCCGCGCCCCGCACCCGGTGCAACTGTCCAGCGGGCAGCCCGCCCTGCTGGTCACCCGGCACGAGGACGTCACGGCCGTCCTCGGCGACGACCGCTTCAGCCGGGCCGGCTACACCGAGCTCGCCCGCCCGCTGTTCGCCCGCAAGACCGAGTCCGTCCTGCTGGCCACCGCCGACGCCCCCGACCACACCCGGCGCCGGCGCGCGATCCTCCCCGCGTTCACCGCCCGCCAGGTCCGCCTGCTGCGGCCGCGCCTGGAGGCCCTCGCCGAGGAGCTGCTCGACGACCTGACCGCCGGTGCCACCGCCGGCGAGACCGACCTCGTGGGCGGCTTCACCGTGCCGTTCCCGATGCGGGTCATCTGCGAGGTGCTCGGCGTCCCGCTCGACGACGGCGCGATGCTGCGTGCGAAGGTGGACATCCTGATGTCCACCTCCGGTCACACCCGGGAGGAGGTCGCCGCCACCCAGGCGCGGATGGACGCGTACTTCACCGCCCTGGTCGACGGCAAGCGGCGCGCCGCCGAGGCCGGCACCCCGGCCGACGACCTGCTCACCAGGCTGGCGCTGCGCCCGGACGACGACCCCGAGCAGCGGCTGTCCGACCGGGAGGTGGTCTCCCTCGGCTCGGGCATGCTGATGGCCGGTTACGAGACCACCGGCAACTCCTTCGGCATGTGCGTGCTGCTCCTGCTGCGCCACCCCGACCTGGTGAAGCGCCTGCGCGCGGAGCCCGAGCGGATCCCGGCGGCGGTCGAGGAGATGCTGCGCTTCAGCTCCCTCAACAACACCGGCGGGGCGCCGCACCTGGTGAAGGAGGACACCGTGCTGGGCGGCTGTCCGGTGGCGGCCGGGCAGATCGTGGTGCCGCTCACCGACAGCGCCAACCGCGACCCGGCCGTCTTCACCGACCCGGACGCCTTCGACCCCGACCGCGCGGACGTCGGCTCCCACCTCGCCTTCGGGTACGGCCGTCATCTCTGCCTGGGCGCCGAACTCGCCCGGGCCGAGCTGCAGATCGGCGTCGACGCGCTGCTGCGCCGCTTCGAGGTGCTGGAACTCGCCGTCCCCGAGGACGAGTTGGACTGGCGGCGGACGATGTTCATCAACGGCGTCTGGCAGTTGCCGGTCCGCTGGACGGCGGCCGGTGCCGCGGCGGTCCCCGCCGCGGAGGGGCGGAGCACGTGAGCCCCCCGGCCGCCCGGCCCGCCGCCGCCGGCCCGGAGGCGGTCACCCCGGCCGGTGGGCCGGCCGGTCCCGCCGACCCGGGCCCGCTCGCCGTGCGCCTCGTGGCCTTCCTGCGCGGCAGCTTCCCGCTGCCGCTGTCGCTGGTGTTCGCCGGGGTGTGGGCGCTGGGCGCCACCGGGCTGTTCGCCGCCGCCGACGCGCGGGTCGTGGACTGGCGGCCGGGCTGGGGCACGGTCGGGGCCGCGCTGACCGTGCTGGTCGACCTGCTCCTGATGCGGGCCGCCGACGACCTGCGCGACCTGCCGTACGACCGGCGCCACAACCCGTCCCGCCCGCTGGCGCGCGGCGCCGTACTGCCGCGCGACCTGTACCTGCTGTTCGGCGCCGGGGCCGCGTTCCTGCTCCTCCTCAACGCCGGCAATCGGGCCGCCCTGCTGCTGATCGCCGCCCAGCTCCTCTACACCGTGCTGCTGGTGGGGTCCGAGCTGTGGCTCGGGTGGCCGCGGGGGGACGCTGTCGTCAGCGGCGTCCTGCTGAGCTCCCCGGTCCAGGTGCTGCTCAACCTCTACCTGTACGCGGTGTTCCTGCACGACACCGGGCTGGACGGCGACACCGTCGCGCGGGCCGGGAAGCACGTGCTGCCGCTGCTGGTGGTGATCATGCTGGCCGCCACCCACCACGAACTGGTCCGCAAGGTCGTCCGCGAGCCGGGAGCGCACGAGCGCACCTATGTCCGGGTCTTCGGCCTGCGCACGACCGTCGCGCTCGCGCTCGGCTCCGCCGCCGCGTCCGCCGCGGTGTCGCTGGCGGTGCTGCGGCCGTGGGCGGGCGGACCGGCCGGGTGGGGGTGGCTGGCGCTGCTGCCGGTGGTCGTCGCCGCCCTCGCCGCCCGCCGCTTCGACCGGAGCGGGGCGGCCCGCTGGCCCGTCGGGGCCGTGGTCGGCTACTTGCCGGCCGTGTTCCTCTGCCATCTGCTGATCGGCCTCGCGGCCACGTCGTGAGGACCGAGGACCTGTAGGTCGCGGTCCTCGCCGCCCTTGTGCCCCGTCCCGGCCGTCGCCGGGGCGGGGCACTCCGCTCGTCGGACGGGTCGTCGTGGTCGTCCCGGTCGGACCGGGTGCGCTACCGGCACCGGCACCGGTAGCGCCGCCGCCACCGTCATCGCCACCGGCGTCACAGTGCGGCGGTGACGGCGGCCTCGGCGTGGATGCGGGTGGTGGGGAAGACCGGGACCGGGCTGTCGTCGGGCCCCACCAGGAGCTCGATCTCGGTGCAGCCGAGGATCACGCCCTCGGCGCCCGCCGCCACCAACCCGGCGATCACCCGGCGGTACTCCGCCCGGGACTCCTCGCGGACCACCCCGAGGCACAGCTCCTCGTAGATCACCCGGTGCACCAGGGCCCGGCCCGCCGGGTCGGGGACGAGGACGTCCAGACCGTGGGAGGCCAGCCGGTCCCGGTAGAAGTCCTGTTCCATGGTGAAGGCCGTGCCCAGCAGCCCGACCCGGGTCACCCCGGCGGCGAGGACCGCCGCGGCCGTCGCGTCGGCGAGGTGCAGCAGCGGGACGGACACCGCGTCGGCCACCTGGTCGGCGACCTTGTGCATGGTGTTGGTGCAGATCAGCAGCAGCTCCGCGCCCGCTGCCTCGACGGCGCGGGCGGCCTCGGCGAGCAGCCGGCCCGCCGTCTCCCACTCCCCGGCGGCCTGGAGCCGCTCGACCTCGGCGAAGTCCACCGAGTAGAGCACGCACTTGGCGGAGTGCAGGCCGCCCAGCCGGTCCCGGGTGAGTTCGTTGAGCAGGCGGTAGTAGGTCGCGGTGGATTCCCAGCTCATACCGCCCAGGAGGCCGATGGTCTTCATCGCGCCACTGTGCCACGGCCGCCGGAGGGCGGCGAATCCGACCGTGGGCGGACGATCGGCGTCCACGACCGGAAAGGAAGCATTGTCACCCTATTCACCCGTGAGGGTGATTTACGTCGTTTCATGTATCCGACGGTGATTATGATCCACTTCCTGTGACTGAGCGTCAGGATTTCTCGAACAGCGACAACGCCGCCGACAACGCCCCCGACAACACCGCGGACAACTCGGCCAGGAGCACGGCCGACCGCACCACCCAGGTGGTCGTCCTCGGCGCGGGCCCGGCGGGTCTGGTCCTGGCCAACCTGCTGCACCGGGCCGGCATCGACTGCGTCGTCCTGGAACGCGCCGAGCGGGCCCGCTTACACAGCCGGGCCCGGGCCGGCTTCCTCGCCGAGAACACCGTCCGGGTACTGGACCGGCACGGCCTCGCCGACGGCCTGCGCCGCCACGGCCGACCCCACGCCACCTGCGAGTTCCGCACCGCCGAGGGCAGCTTCCGGCTCGACTACGCCCGGCTCGCCCGGGGCGAGCGCCACACCGTCTACCCGCAGCAGTACCTCGTCGCCGACCTGCTCACCGCCTTCCTGGACGCCGGCGGGCAGGTCCGGTTCGGCACCGAGGCGCTGCGGGTGCTGGACGCCGACGGCGACCGCCCGACCGTCGAGGCGCGCGGACCCGACGGGGAGCCCCTCCGGTGGCGGGCCCGGTACGTCGCCGGCTGCGACGGCCGGCACGGCGCCGCCCGCCGCTCGCTGCCGCCCGGCACGGTCGTCCACCGCCACGACCACGGCCTGTCCTGGCTGGGCCTGCTGGTCGAGGCACCGCCCAGCCTGGACGCGGTCGGCTACGCGGTGCACGAGCGGGGCTTCGCCGGGCACATGGCCCGCACGTCCGACATCACCCGCTACTACCTCCAGTGCGAGCGCGGCACCGCGCCCGAGGACTGGGACGAGGAACGTATCTGGGACGAACTGGACCTGCGGATGCGCGCGGCGGAACACGGTCCGCTGCACCGGGGGAGCGTCGTCGCGCGTACCGTCGTCGATCTGGAGAGCGACGTCGTCGAACCGCTGCGCCACGGCGCCCTGCTGCTCGCGGGCGACGCCGCGAGCATGCCCACCCCCTCGGCGGCCAAGGGCGCCAACCTCGCGGTGCTGGAGGCGGAGCTGCTCGCCGCCGCCCTCGTCGACGACCTCGCCCACGGCGACGGCCGGGCGCTGGCCGACTACTCCCGGCGCTGCCTGGAACACATCTGGCGCGCGATGGAGTTCTCGCACTGGATGGTCCGGCTGCTGCACGCGGCGCCCACCCCCCAGGGCGTCCCGTCGGGCTTCGAGACGGGACTCCGCCGCGCCCGGCTGGAGGCGCTGCGCACGTCGCGCACCCAACAGGACTGGTTCGCCGAGAACTACGTCGGCCTGTGAGCGACACCCCTCGCCGGGCCCCGCACCCTCCCGAGCCCCGACAAGATCCCCGACAGCTCATCGATCCCCGTCGGCCCATCGAGCAGTACCGGCCGTCGGCGCACCGCACCGAGGACACCCCTGCCATGACCACCCCTGCCATGACCACTCCCGCCATGACCGCCGGCGCCACCGCGGCGCCCGCCACCGGCCCGGACGGCGGCAGCGAAGACAGCGTTTGCCTGCGCGCGGCCGCCGAGTTCGTCCGTCGCCACGACACATCCACCCTCCTGCCGCTCCTCCTCCCCGGCCTCGACGGCCCGCAACTCCACGCCCTCACCCGCCACTTGGCGTTCGCGCACGCCGCCCTGCTGGTGTTCCCGCCCGACCCGGCCACCCTGCGCGCCGAGCTCGCCGCCTGCGGCCTGACCGCCGACGCCCCGCCGCTCCCCAGCTCCGTCGTCCGCGACCGGCTCGCCGCCCGCCACGGCCGCGACGCCGCCGGACTGGACGTGTCCATCCTGCGCCCCGGGGTGCGGGCGGCGGACGGCACCCGCCGCGCGGTCGAGGTGTTCGCGCTGACCGTCCCGCCGGGCTCCGACCTGGGGGACGTCGCCGAGCACGAGCGGGTCCACCAGCACGAGGCGCACCTCGCGTTCGAGGTGCTGCGCCCGGAACCGCTGCTCCTGCGCGGACTGTGCGCCCTGCTCGCCGACCAGGGCGCCGTCCCCGACGGCGGCGGTTACAACCCGCACGAGAACGGCACCGTCCTCTACTTCACCGTGCCCGCCGCCGCCCTGGCCGGCTACCGGCGGGTGGAGCTGTACGCGCCGGGCGACCACCGCGACGTCCTGGCCGGTCACCTGGCCGACGGCCCGGCCGACCGCCCGGCGGCCCACTCGTCCACCGGCGCGCCCACCGACCAGCCTGCCGAAACGCTCCTGCGCCTGCTGACGGGGGCCTGGGCCACCCAGGCCCTGGCGGCCAGCGCCCGGCTGCGCCTGCCCGACGCCGTCCCGCAGGGGGAGTCCGTCGACCGGACCGCCCTGGCCCACCGCACCGGCACCGACCCCCGGGCCCTGGCCACCCTGCTGCGCTACCTCGCGATGCTCGGCGTGGTGACCGCCGAGGGGGAGCGCGTCCGTCTCACCGAGGTCGGCGCGCTGCTCCGGGAGGACGCCCCGGCCTCGATGCGGCCGCTCGCCCTGATGTACGGCGGGCCGTTCTACCGCTCCTTCGGTGCCCTCGACCACACCGTGCGCACCGGCGAGACCGCCTTCGACCACCTCTTCGGCGAGAACCACTTCGACCACTTCGCCCGCGACCCCGAACTCGCCGACCTGTTCGACCGCTCGATGGCCGCCAGCACCCGGATGTTCGACCCCGTGCCCGCGCACCCGGCCCTCGCCGCCGCGGCCGCGCGACCGGACGGCGGCACCGTCGTCGACGTCGCGGGCGGCAACGGCGAACTCCTCGCCCGGGTGCTCACCGCCCACCCGGGGCTGCGCGGCGTCCTCCTGGAGCGCCCGCACGCCGTCGAGGCCGCCCGCCGCACCATGGCGGAGGCCGGCTGCGCCGACCGCTGCACCTACCGGGTCGGCGACTTCGCCGACGTCCCCGCCGACGGCGACGTCTACCTGCTCTCCCGGGTGCTGCACGACTGGGACGACGACCGCTGCCGCGCCATCCTGCGGCACTGCGAGCGGGCGATGCCCGCGCACGCGGACCTGCTGATCGTCGAACGCCTGCTGCCCGCCGACGGATCCGCCTCCCTGGCGACCGCCTGGGACGTCCACATGATGTGCAACGTCGGCGGCCGCGAACGCCGCGCCGACCACTACGCGGACCTCCTCGGCGCCGCCGGCCTCGACCTCCTCGCCCACACCCCGCTCCCGCTCGACGCGGCCCTGCTCCACGCTCGCAGGCCCGAGCGTCCGTAGCGGCCGACCCCGGGACCCGTCCTTCGGCCGCCACGCACTCCTTCCTGTCCGAAGCCGTGGGGCAGGACCTTTTCGGGGGGTGCCGGTGGCCGGAAGGGTTCGCCCGCGAAAGACGCTAGTCTGTCGGCCGCACCATTCATCTGATCATGCATTACACGGGGGTTCCTTCGTCATGCCCGTTTCCAGGAGACTGCTCGCCACGGCTCTGGTCGCGACCGCCGCACTCGGTCTGGCCGCCTGCGGTCCGGACAACTCGCCCGACCAGAGCGCCAAGGGCACCACCGCGCCGACCGCCGCCGCGAGTGCGCCCGCCACCAAGGGCGCCGCGCCGACCACCGCGCCCGCCTCCGCCGGGTCCACCGCGCCCGCCGGGTCCGCCTCCGACGAGCCGGAGGGCTTCTGCACCCACGTGCCGCTGCCCGCCGGCCAGAAGTGGATCTACCCGGTGAAGGGGACCAGCACCACCACCCTCACCTACCGGGACACCAAGGACGCCTGCGGCGTCAACGACGTGTCCTTCGAACCGGTCGGTGCCGACCGGACGGCGGCCTTCGCACCCACCGCCAAGGGGCACCTCAGCTCGGTGATGGCGGCCCCGAAGGACGTCGACCTGGCCGGTGTCGTCAAGCACATCAACGAGTGCCTCGCCTCCCCGCACAGCGAGAAGGGCTCCTACCCCTGCTCGGCGGGCGACTACAAGGTGGCCGTCGACGCCTCCGGCAAGGTCACCGAGCTGTGGGAGCGCGCCCACTCCTGACGGGTTGGCATCCGGGAACGACGAATGGAGACCTCTTGACCGGGCCGACCGGACCTACCGCACGAGTCGCACGGGTCGCACCGGCGATCCTGGCGCTGCTCGCCCTCACGGCGGGCTGCGCCTCGTCACCGTCCTCGTCACCGTCCTCGTCCCCGGCCGTGGCCGTGGGCACGTCGTCTGCGGCCGCGAGCACGTCGGCGGCCGCGAGCACGTCGGCTGCCGCGGACGACCACGCCGCCCCGCCACCCGGGGCGGCGTGGCGCCCGGGCGCCGCCCTGTCCGGGGAGCAACTCGCCGCGGCCCTGCTGCCCGACGCCGACCTGCCGCCGGGCAGTACCGCCGAGGCCCCGGCCGTCGCGTCGACGGCCACCGTCCTGGACCCGAAGGCCGAGGCGGCCGCGCAGCAACACCCGGAATGCGCGCCGGTGCTCCGCGCGATGTTCGAGCGACCGGCCGGGTCCGTCAGCCGCTGGTACGTCACCGGGAACAACGTGCTCGCCAACCGGACCCAGATCGACGTGGCCGGGCTGGCCGACGGGCTGTCCCGGGAGCGCTTCGAGGCGCTGCGGGCGGCGGTGACCGGAGGCGGTTGCACCGGCCTCCGGGTCGACAACGGCAAGGGCGGCGTCCAGCTGACGGTCGAGCCGGTCCCGTCGCCGGGGCTCGACGTGCCGGCCGTCGGCTTCCAGGTGCGGACCCCCACCGGGGCCGTCACCTCGCCCGGCGGACTCACCAGGGTGTATCTCTGGGCGGCCGTGGGCGACAACCGGGTGCTGTTCCTGACCGCCGACGACACCGCCCACGCCCCGGCCCTGCGCACGGAGTTGGTGACGCCGCAGCTCAAGCGTCTCGTCGCCGCGGTGGGCTGATCCCGGGGGCCGGGGCCGTCGTGCCCCGGCCCCCGGGCGAGCGATTCGTTCAAGACGCGGCCCCGGGGCCGGGTCAAGACTGCTGCCCATGACCGAACGCAGTTTCACCCCCGCCGCCGGACGCTTCGCGCCGGTCCGCCTCTACGACCCGGTGGTCGCCCTCACCCGGGAGCGGCTGTGGCGCAGCCTGGTCGCCATGCACGTCGCGCCGCGACCGGAGGACGTGGTGGTCGATGTCGGCTGCGGCACCGGCTCGCTGGCGGTGCTCCTGAACCGGGTCGAACCGCGTGCCACCGTCATCGGTGTCGACCCCGACCCGGAGGCCCTGGAGGTGGCCCGGCGCAAGGCCGCCGCCACCGACGGTGCGGCGGGCGGCACCCCGGAGTGGCGGCTCGGCATGGGCGACGCCGTGGCCGGGATCGTGGGCGCCGGGACGGCGGACACCGTCGTCTCCAGCCTGGTCCTGCATCAGTGCCCCGTGCCGATGAAGCGCGCCGTGCTGACGGCGATGCACGAGATGCTGCGGCCCGGCGGCAAGTTGGTGATCGCCGACTACGGCAAGCAGCGCACGGCCGCGATGCGGCTGGCGTTCCGGTTCGTGCAGCTGGCCGACGGCAAGGCGGACACCCAGCCCAACGCCGACGGGATCCTGCCCCGGCTGATCGCGGAGGCGGGCTTCGAGAACGTGCGGGAGAGCGAGACCGTCGCGACGCTCACCGGCTCCCTCTCGCTCTACGTGGCCCGCCGGGCCTGACCGCCGACCGGAGGCGGGACCGGGCGCAGGGCCGGGAGCACCGCGGCGGGCGTCAGCCCCGTCATCTCCCGCATCCGGCGGCCGAAGTGGGCCTGGTCCGCGAAGCCGCCGAGGAGGGCGGCCTCGGCCGGGGTGCTGCCCGCGCGCAGCGCGTCGGCCGCGCGGGCCAGCCGCCGCCAGATCCGCCAGCGTGCCAGCGGCAGGCCCAACTGCTCCTGCGCCAGCGCCCGCAGGCGCTGCGGGGAGAGCCCGACCCGCGCGGCCAGACCGGCCAGCGGGACGGCGTCGTCGCCGGCGGCCTCCATCGCGGCGCGCAGCCGGGGGTCGACCCGGTCCGAGGGCAGCGCCCCGGCGGGGCGGACCTGCTCCTCCCGCAGGCCGTGCCAGTGCGGCGCCACCGTGATGCCCGGGCCGCCGGGGGTCCGCAGCCGGTCGGCGAACGCGCAGTGCGGGTCGACGAAGTAGGTCACCAACTCCCGGACCGGTTCCATCCGGTGGCGCACCATCGGGGCCACCACCAGGGCGGCACCCCGGTGCCGTACCCCGTGCCCGTCGGTGGCCGTCACCGTGGGCAGGGGGTCGGCCGCGCCGGGGGCGAAGGCGACCTGGAAGGCCGCGTGCCGGTGGGTGTGGCTGTCCGCGAGCGGTCCCCGGTACAGCGCGTAGCCCGTTCCGACGACCAACCGGGGCCCCGTCCCCTCGCGGTTCTCCATTCGGCCGATCCTGCCAGAGCCCGTCCGGTCGTGGAACCGCCCCGCGGTCGACGACCGGCGGTCAGCGGTGGCGGCCCTCGCGGGGGGCCGGGACGCGCGGCAGGACCTCCCACAGCGGGCGGCCGCCCCCGGCCCAGCGGGCGAGCGAGGGCCGGTCGACGAGCAGGATGCCCTGCTCAGCCCCCCACTTGAGGGCCTCGCGGGAGAAGCGGCCGTTGGTGACGACGACCGCCACATGGGCGCCGTGGCTGCGCCGGTAGGTGCCGGCGAGCGCGTACAGGACGCCGACGCCCACCGGTCTGCCGCCGACGGGGTCCTGCTTGTGCTTGCACTGCACCGCCCAGCGGCGGCCGGTCGGGTCCTCGGCGAGGACGTCCACGCTCCGGTCGTTCGCCCCGCCGACCTTGCGCGCGCGGCAGCCGTCGCGCGCCAGCAGGTCGCGCACCGCGAACTCGAAGGCGTCCGGTGCCAGCCGGTCCAGGCCGCCCGGTCCGGTCAGCGCCAGCCGCAACCGTGCGGCGTGCAACCGCCGTTCGCGCGCCGCGCGCAGGCGCCGGTGCGCCGCGACCGCCACCGCCACGGCGGTCGCGACGGCGGCGAGGACGAGCAGCCACCGGTGTGCCGCCAGCCAGCGCAGCGCCGCGGCCGCCATCGCCGCGCCCACCAGCCAGGTCACCCCGTCGCCCGGCGGGCGGCGGCCACGCCTGCGGCGGCGGACGGGAGTTCGGCGTCCGGTCAACCGTCCTCCGTCCCGGTCAGTGGGTGGCCCGGGTGGCCACGCCGACGAGTTGGAGGATCGCGTTCCCCCAGCCCGTGCCGGCGATCAGGACGCCGAGCACGATGCTGCTGAACACGGTGAACGCCTCGTCGCCCCGGCTCCGGGCCTCGGTCCGGCGCCGGAGGCGGATCAGGATGATGATCGCGACGAACGCCGCCGCGCTGATCGAGTACTGCACGTGCCCACCCGGACTTTCGTCAACGGTGTGTGACGCTCCGACTACTCGGAGCGCATTGCCGCTGGTCAGCATGGCAGGCGCGCGGGCGCTCCGGGGGCGGTGCGGGGAAATCGGCCGGATCCGAACCGTCGGACTGGCGCAGTTCTTGCGCCCCGGGGCGTCGGGGCGGTCATTCCGTCGAGCCCGTGTTCGGCCGGCGAAGAGCCGATCGTGGCGAGGGGACCGCTCCCCGGCCGCGCCGGCGGGCGCCCCGTCCGCGCGGCGGCCTCGGCGCACCCGCCCGGACCGCGCCCGCGCCGGCCGCCACCACCAGGACCACCGCCAGGCACTGGGCCGCCGACAGCTCCTGTCCCAGCACCAGGAATCCGGCCAGCGCCCCGACCGCCGGGGCCAGCCCGGTCAGGACGGCGAAGGCCGGCGCGGACAGCCGTCGCAGCGCCAGCAGTTCCAGCGTGTACGGCAGCCCCGAGGACAGCAGCGCCACCGCCAGCCCCAGCCCCAGCACCCCCGGTTCCAGCAGGGTGGCGCCCGCCGAGCCGATCCCCAGCGGCAGGCTCATCAGCGCGGCCACGGCCATCGCCAGCGCCAGCCCGTCCAGCCGGGGGAAGCGTCGCCCCGCCCGGACGCCGAGCAGGATGTAGGCGGCGCACATCGCGCCCGCGCCGAGCGCGAACCCGGCACCCGCCGGGTCGAGCCGGTCGAAGCCGTCCTTCCCGAGCAGCAGGACGCCCGCGAACGCCAGCCCGGCCCACAGCAGACCGGCCGCCCGCCGGGCGACGACGACCGACATCAGCAGCGGCCCGAGGACCTCCAGGGCCACCGCCGGGCCGAGCGGGATCCGGTCGATCGCCTGGTAGAAGAGGATGTTCATCCCGCCGAGCGCGACCCCGTAGGCGCCCGCGACCGCCCGGTCCGCCCGGCCGTACCCGCGCAGCCGGGGTCGGCAGACGGCGAGCAGCAGCACGGCCGTGATCGTCACCCGCAGCGCGACCGTGCCCAGGGCACCGGCCCGGGGGAACAGCAGGGCGGCGACGGCGGAGCCGAACTGGACCGAGAGGGTGCCGGCCAGCACCATGCCGACGCCGGTGGCACTGCCCACCCGCGCGGGCGCGGCCACCGGCCGGGGCGCGCCTTCCGTCCGGGGCCCGCCGCCCCTCCGGAGGCCCGCCGCGAACCCCGGCGGTGCTTGCGGCACCGCGATACCTGAAGTGGTTCTCGTCATGCCCTCCACGCTAGGAATCCGCCCCCGGCGCGTGAAATGCCGATCCGACAGCGGTTATGCTCCCCGGGCATGACCATCGAGCTGCGCCACCTGCGAGCCTTCCTCGCCATCGCCGAGGAGGGGACGATCACCCGCGCCGCGGTCCGCCTGCACACCGGCCAGCCCGCCCTCTCCCGCACCCTGCGCCAGCTGGAGAACCACCTCGGCACCCGCCTGATCGACCGCTCCACCCACCACCTGGAGCTGACCGCCGCCGGCCGGGCCTTCCGGGACCGGGCCGCCGCCGCCCTCGCCGCCGTCGACGGCGCCCTCGACCCCCGCGCGCTGACCGTCCTCCCGCTGCGCCTCGGCCACCCCTGGCCGGCCCTCGGCGAGTACACCGCGCCGTTGCTGCGCCGCTGGGACCGGGAACACCCGGACCAGCCGCTCGAACTGCGCCGGATCGACGACCGCACCGCCGGCCTCGCCCGGGGCCGGGCCGATGTCGCCCTGCTGCGGGGTGAGGTCACCGAACCCGGTCTGGTCACCGAACTGCTGCTGGAGGAGGAGCGGGTGGCGGCCGTCCCCGCGGACAGCGAGCTCGCCGGGCGCGAGACCCTCGCGCTCGCGGACCTCGCCGCCCGGCCGGTCGTCCTGAACACGGTCGCCGGCACCACCACCCTCGACCTCTGGCCGGCCGGGGCCCGCCCCTCGGCGACGATCGAGGTCGACAACACCGACGAGTGGCTCACCGCCATCGCCGGGGGCCGCGCCGTCGGCGTCTCGACCGCGGCGACCCCCCGGCTGCACAGTCACCCGATGATCGCCTACCGTCCGCTCGCCGACGCCCCGCCGGTGCCGCTGTTCCTGGCCCGGCGCGCCGACACCCCGCCGCACCCGGCCGTCCCGGCCCTGGTCCGCCTGATCCGCGAGCTGCTGTCCGACGCCTGACCGGCGCCGGGGCCGGGCCGTCCGCCCCCCCGGCCCTCGACCTCGCGCCCCCTTCGCCCACGCCGCCGGACGGGTGGATTGCGCGCCGCCCGGGTGCGCGGCGGGGGCGGGCGCCGCACGGGCCGTCGAATACTCGCGCCGTGAGGCGGACGGCGGCGCCGCCGAATGCGGGCCGCGCCGCCCGGACGAGGGAGGATCCCGATGCATCGTCACGGCGCACCCCGGTGGACCGCCGCCGGGCCCGGCCGGACCGCGCCCCGCCCGGTGCCGCGCGGCACCGCGCCCCTGCTGGCGGCCGGTCTGCTGCTGGGCGTCCCGCTGCTCGGCGGATGCACCTCGGCCTCCGGCGGCGACCCCGAACCCGCCCCCACGAGCCCCGGCTCCTCCTCCTCGCTGACCGGGGCCTCCGCCCCGGCCACCGCACCGCCGCGGCAGCCCCCGGCCGAGCTGACCGAGGACCAGGTGAACGCCGCCGTGGCCCGGATCGACGACTACGCGCAGAACGCCCTGACGAAGACCGGGGTGCCGGGGCTGGCCCTCGCCGTCGTGTACAAGGACAAGGTGATCCACGCCAAGGGCCTGGGCGTGCGTCAGCTCGGCAAGCCGGAGACGGTGGACCCGGACACGGTGTTCCAGCTCGCCTCGGTCTCCAAGCCGATCGCCTCGACCGTGGTCGCCGGGGTGGTCGGCCAGAAGACGGTCAAGTGGGACGACCCGGTCACCGCCCACGATCCCGGCTTCGCCCTGGCCGACCCCTGGGTGAGCAGCCATGTGACGATCGCCGACCTGTTCGCCCACCGCAGCGGTCTGCCGGACCACGCCGGCGACCTGCTGGAGGACCTCGGCTACCAGCGCGACTACATCCTGCAGCACCTCCGGGAGCACCGACTGGCGCCGTTCCGGGCGAGCTACGCCTACACCAACTACGGCCTGACCGAGGCCGCGGTGGCCGTCGCCAAGGCCAAGGGCGTGGCCTGGGAGGACCTCGCGGCGGACGTGCTCTACAAGCCGCTGGGGATGACCTCCACCAGCTCCCTGCGCTCCGCCTACGACAGCGCGGCGAACAAGGCGACGCCGCACGTGCGCGACGCCGCCGGCTGGCAGGTCAGCACCACCGAGAACCCCGACCCGCAGGCCCCGGCCGGCGGGGTGAGCTCCACCGTGCAGGACCTCGGCCGGTGGATGCGGCTGCAGCTCGCCGACGGCACCTTCGAGGGCAAGCAGATCGTCGACCCGGCGGGCCTCAACGAGACCCGGCTGCCGCAGACCGTCTCCAGCCCGACCACCGCGCCCGCCGGCCGGACCGGCTTCTACGGCCTGGGCTGGAACGTGAGCTACGACGCCGAGGGCCGGCTGCGGCTGAACCACTCCGGCGCCTTCTCGCTGGGCGCGGCGACCGTGGTGACCCTGCTGCCGTCCGAGCAGCTGGGGATCGTCGTCCTGACCAACGGCCAGCCCACCGGCGTCCCCGAGGCGGTGGCCGAGGAGTTCTTCGACCTCGCCCAGTACGGTCACGAGACGGTCGACTGGCTGGGCTTCCTGGGCAAGGTGGTGCCCGCCGCGGCGGCGAGCCCGGTGTCGCCGACCGACTACGCCTCCCCGCCGGCCGGAGCGGCCCCGGCGAAGCCGGACAGCGCCTACCTCGGCACGTACGGCAACGACTACTTCGGCCCGCTGACGGTGAGCTCCGGGGACGGCGGCGGCCTGGTGATGAGCCTGGGGCCGGACAACCTGCGCTTCCCGCTCCAGCACTACGACGGCGACGTGTTCAGCTTCCGCACCAGGGGCGAGAACGCGGCCGGCCTGTCCGGGGTGACCTTCGCGGTGGGCGCGGACGGGAAGGCCGCCACCGTGGTCGTCGAGCAGTTCGACCACGACGGCCTCGGCACCTTCACCCGGAGCTGAAACGGACAGACGGCCGGGCGCGCGACCGTCGTCGCGCGCCCGGCCGTCGGCGGGGCTAGAACGCCGAGGTGTAGGCGGTGAAGAAGCGGGACGAGATCGGTGAGCCCGAGCCGTTGAAGCACAGCGCGAACAGGTTCACCGTGCCGGCGCTGCGGTTCCAGGGAGTGGCCAGCCCGCAGTAGTCCGGGCCGGGGCCGAAGGCCGTGACCTGGGCGGTGTCCGGCGGCACCGCGACGTTCGGCAGGTTGACGGTGTAGGGCACCGAACCGGTCAGGGTGTTGACGGCCCCGGAGGAGTTGTAGTTGGTGCCCGGGGGCAGGCCGCCGTTGAACCACAGGTAGCCGAAGTTGCTGGGCGGGAAGGCCGGGCCGTGCACCGCCCGCTTCTCCGAGTAGCTCAGCGTCCAGCGGGTGTTGTACGGGGCGTTGCCCGCGTTGAAGCAGGCGACCACGACGGTCTGGCCGCTGGCGGCGGGCGACCAGTCGGCGACCTTGCAGCGGGCGCCCGCGGTCGCGTCCACCGCGGTGACCTGGAGGTTGCCGACCGGGGTGGCCTGGCCCAGGCCGGGCAGCCAGACCTTCCAGATGCCGGTGCCGCCGGCGCCCACCGTGTTGGTGGCGCCGACCGAGTTGTACTGGGTGATCACCGATCCGGTGGAGTTGGCGAACACGTAGCCGTAACTGCCGCCGGGCGGGGACGGCACGCCGCTGCTGGTCGTGTAGAGGACGGTGAACCGGTTGTCCTCGGGCGCGCCGCCCGGGCGGTAGCAGCCCACCGTGACGTCCTGGCCGGTGCCGGCGGTGCCCCAGCTCCTGACCTGGCACCAGCTGCCGGTGCGGCTCACGGCCGTCACGTGCGCGATGCCGCCGGGCCCGGCGATCAGCGGGAAGTGCACCACGTACGAGCCGGTGCCGACCTGGTCCACCTTCACCGGGTTGCTGGCCGGAGTGGGCCAACTGCCCCACTGGCGGCTGGTGTCGGGGACGTAGCCGAGCGGCGGGTTCGGGTTGTCGAGGTAGGCGAAGCCCCAGCGGTCGGGCACCGCGGCGTGAGCCGGGCCGGCCGCCGGGAGGCTGACGCCCACCAGGGCCGCCAGCACGGCGAGGACGAGGAGCAGGGCGCGGACGGCGCGGGCGCCGCCGACGGGTCTGACCGGTGGTGCGAAGGTACCGGCGTGCATGGGCATACCCCTTGGACGGTGAGGAATCACGGGTGTGGCCTGCGCGGTGCTGCCCGCACCGCTGCTCCGCCCGGGCCCGTGGCGGGGCCGGCGCGCGGCGGCCGACGGGGTGACGGTCCCTCAGGGAGGACCGGTGCGGTCCGGCGTCGGCCGGCAGTGACGGGGTCGGGGGTCAGGCCCGACGGCGCTCACATCGTAGGGGCGGGCCGGGCGGTGGCACAGGCCTCCGGCACGGGCCGCCCGGTCCGCCGTCGGCCGTTCGCGCGGCGGCCGTCCACCGCCCCACCCGCCCCGGCCGGTCCGTCCCGCCCCGCCCGCCTCCGCACCGGTACCAGCCGCCCCACCGCGCCCGTCCCGCCCCGTCCCCGCCCTGGCCGGAACCGGCCGCTCCGCTGCCGTTTCCCCGTGCCACGGCCGCTTGTTCGCCGCCACGGCCTGTCGGGCGGGCGCCCCTGCCCCGGCGCCCGGAGCGCCGGCCTCAGAGCGCGAGCTTGAACCCGTCGTGGCTGCGGGTGAAGCCCAGCCCGGCGTAGAAGCGGTGCGCGGCCCCGCGCTGCTTGTTGCTGGTCAGCTGGACCAGCGCGCAGCCGCGCGAACGGGCCCGGTCGATCGCGAGCGTCATCAGGACGCGGCCGAGCCCGCCCCCGCGCCGGTCGGCGCGGATCCGCACCGCTTCGAGCAGCGCGCGTTCGGCGCCGCCCTTGCCGAGGCCGGGGATGTAGGTGGCCTGGAGGCAGCCGACCACGGCGCCCTCCGCGTCCGCCAGGACGAGCAACTCGTTGCGCGGGTCGGTGTCGATCGCGTGGAAGGCGCGCTCGTAGGCCTCCGTCACCAGCACGGTCGCCTGGTCCACCACCCGGTCCTCGTCCGCCAGCAGGGCCAGGACGGCGGGCAGGTCGGCGCGGGTGGCGGGGCGCAGGGCGGGGGTGGGAGCGGCGGCGGGAGCAGACATGGCCCCGACCCTAACCGGTACCGGGCCCTCCGCTCTTGCGGCCTTCCGCTCCCGGCCTCCGCCCCTCGTCCGGAAGCTGCCTGCCGTAGCTGTCGTCGCGGAGCCCCGGCGTCCGTATGATCTGGGCTGCCCGCCGACCGGGGTGCGCGCCGGGCGGATGCCGAGGGTGCCCGCAGCGGTCCGTACCGGCCCGCCGTCGTCGGCGGCCCGTCCGCAGCCGCCCGCAGCCGTCCCGCCGGCCACGAACGGTCCAAGGGAGGCGCAGCACAGTGCGGTTCGCAGGAGTGGGTCTGACGCGTGGGGGTTACCGGATCGCCGTGGCGGGCGCCGACGACGGGCCGTCCGGACCGGACGAGGTGTACGAACACTGCGGCCTGGAACGGCCGGTGGCGCGGCTGGCCGAGCTGGCGGGGGAGTCGCCGGACGGCTTCGCGGTGGTCCTCGACAGCGCCAACGGCATCATGGACGCCCCGCTCGCCGCCCTCGGCATACCCGTACTCCGGGCCGACCCGCCGGTGCTGACGGACGGTCGGGTCACGGCGCGCTCCCTGGCCGCGCTGGGCCGCGACAGCCCCGAGGCGCTGACGGCGCTGCCGCCGGACGGCTGGACCCTGGCCGGCCGCGAGGAGGCGATCACCGCCGCGGAGGCGGCCAGCGGACCGGTCGAGCGCGAACTCGCCGAACAGGGGCTGCTGTTGGCGGGAGGCGGGGGAGCCGCCCCACTGGTGGCACTGACCTTCGACGACGGCCCGCACCCGGAGTACACCCCGCGGATCCTGGACGTGCTCGCCCGGTACGACGCCCCCGCCGCGTTCTTCTGCATCGGCCTGCATGCCCTGGCCCACCCCGGGGTCGTCCGCCGGATCGCCGCCGAGGGCCACACCCTGGGCAACCACAGCTGGTCCCACGCCTATCTGCCGGACCTCGGCCCGATCGGGCTCCGCGCGCAGCTCGGCTTCACCGCCGACGCCCTCGCCCACGCCTGCGGGGGCACCCGCCCGTCGCGCTGGCTGCGCCCCCCGTACGGCGGCCGCAGTCCGGAACTCCTCAGGTCGGTGGCCGGGTCGGGCCTCAGTACGGCGCTCTGGGACGTGGACGCGAAGGACTGGTCGCGGCCCGGTGCGGAGGTCGTCGCGGAGCGGGTGCTGAGCGGGGTCGGACCGGGTTCGGTGGTGCTGATGCACGACGGCGGCGGCGACCGTTCGCAGACCGTCGCCGCCCTGCCCGAGGTGATCACCGGCCTGCGTCGGCGCGGCTACCGGATCGTCGGCCTCGACGAGCTGCTCGCCGCCCGGCCGGTCCGAGCCGTCCGACCGGCCGCGTCGTTCTGACCGCCCGGCCTCCCGGCCTCCCGGCCTCCCGGCCTCCTGACCTCCTGTTTTTTCGATCGAAATGATCTATCATCACTCGATCGTTCGATCGTCCCGGCCGAGGGCCACCGTCCCCGGACCCGGGCGCTCGTACCTTGATCACGGGGGATGGACCATGCACGTCACACTGGCCGAAGAGATCATGCTGCTGTCGCTGGACGACGACAGCGGCCAGGCCAAGGACCGCTGGGCGGTCGGCTGGATCGTCGCCGGCGGCCTGCTGCTGGAGCTGGCGCTCGCCGAGCGCATCCGCGTCGACGGCGGCCGGGTGGAGGTGGCCGACACCTCGCCGACCGGCGACGCGCTGCTCGACGGCCGGCTGGAGTCGATCGCGGCCTGGGCCGGGAGCACCAAGTCCGCCACGGTGTCCGCCTGGCTGAGGAAGGACCAGGCCAGGAGCGTCGAGGCCGCCCTGCAGAGCCTGCGCGAGCGCGGCATCGTCACCGAGGAGCGCCACCGGGTGCTCGGACTCTTCCCCGTCCGCCGCTTCCCCGAGGCGGACGGCACGGTCGAGCGCGAGCTGCGCGAGCGGCTGAACCGCGTCGTGCTGGAGGGCGCCGAGCCGGACCTGCGGACCGCCGGCCTGATCGGCCTCCTGCACGGCGCGCGGCTGCACCGGCTGGCCTTCCCCGGGGACCAGGGCAAGCGCGTCGAGCCGAGGATGGCCGCCCTCGCCGAGGGCCAGTGGGCGGCGGACGCCGTCCAGGAGACGATCCGCGCCACCCAGGTCGCGATCCTGGCCGCCACCACCGCCGCCACCGTCGCCGCCTCCGCCGCGACCGGCGCCTGACGCCACCCCGGCGGTTCCCTCGGCCGCGGGGCCGAGCAGGGCCCGGGCGCGGCGGACGCCCGGGTACTGTCGTCCGCCCCCGGCCGTCCCTACGCTGCTGTACGTGTCCTCGTCCGCGCGGGATGCCGCGCCACCCGCCTACGTCCACGCGAGCCTGCCCGGGGCGGTGCCCCTGCTCGGGCACCTGCCCGCGCTGGTGCGCGATCCGGCGGCCCTGCTGGCCGGACTGCACCGGCACGGCGACCTGGTGGACCTGCGCCTGGGGCCTAACCGGCTGGTGGTGCCCTGCCACCCGGAACTGCTGCGGCAGGTCTACGCCGACGACCGCACCTACGACAAGGGCGGCCCGATCTACGGGCGCTTCCGGGAGATCCTCGGCAACGGGGTCGCGACCTGCGCCCACGCCGACCACCGGCGCCAACGCCGGATGCTGCAACCGGAGTTCCGGCCCGACCGGGTCACCGCGTACGCGGAGGTGATGACCCGGGAGGCGACGCTGCTCGCCGAATCCTGGCGGCCCGGCGAGGTCGTGGACGTCTTCCCGTCCTGCTACCGCTTCACCCTGCGGGTGGTGACCCGCACCCTGCTCGGCACCGAGGTGCCGGACGCCCTGGCCGGCCGGCTCCAGCGGGCGTTCGAGACCGCGTTCGCCGGAGCACTGCGACGAGTGGTCCGACTGCCCGCGGGCCCCCGCTACCGCGCGGCCGTGCGCACCCTGCGCGGCACCGTCGCCGAGCTGGTGCGCGACCAGCGGGAGCACGGCGCCGACCGCACCGGCCTGCTGGCCGGCCTGGTCGCCGCCCGCGACGAGGACGGTTCGGCCCTGTCCGACACCGAACTGCACGACCAGGTCGTCGCCATGCTGCTGGCCGGCACCGAGACCACCGCCTCCCAGCTCTCCTGGACCCTGCGCCTGCTGACCGCCCACCCGGACGTGCTCGACGCCCTGTACCGCGAACTCGACGAGGCCCTGCCGGACGGCCGGCCCGCCCGGTGGAGCGACCTGCCCCGACTGCCGTACACCGACCGCGTGCTGACCGAGGCCCTGCGGCTCTACCCACCGGGCTGGGTCCTGCTGCGCACCTGCACCCGGGACACCGAGCTCGGCGGTCGCACCCTGCCGCGCGGCACCCAGGTGGTGCTGAGCCCGTACGTCGCCCACCACCATCCCGGGATCTTCGCCGACCCGGCCCGCTTCGACCCGGACCGCTGGCTGCCCGAGCGCTCCGCCGCGCTGCCGCGCTGGGCGTTCGCCGGCTTCGCCAACGGTCCGCGCCAGTGCCTGGGCGCGGACTTCGCCCGCACCGAGGCGGCCATCGCGCTGGCCACCCTGCTGGCACGCCGACGGCCCGTCGCGGTGTCCGGCGGCCGCCGCTCCGACGACCGCCCGATGCGCCTGACCACCGTCCTGCGGCCGCACCGGCTGCGCCTGCGCGTCCTCGACCGCCGTCCGCCCGGTCCATCGGGCTCGGCGGGGGACTGAAACGGTGGAGCCCCCGCGCCGGCGCGCGCGGGGGCTCCGTCCCCGGTGGTCCTGGACTCGACGGACTCGACGGACTCGGCGGGCTCAGGGCTCAAGGGCACCGGGAAGCAGGGAACCGCCGGTGTCAGTGCGAGTTGGTGTAGACGTAGCCGCCGGTGTCCCAGTTGTAGATGGCGAGCTTGATCGTCTTGCCGGCGTCGGAGCGCCCGTTGTCGACGGCGCCCCAGTAGCCGTTCTGCCAGTCGTAGGTGGCGGCGACGCCGGACCAGTCCCAGCCGCTGCCGTTCCAGGTCAGGATCCACAGGTTCTGGCCGTAGTGGTTGGTGTTGAAGAAGGCGTCGATGTACTCGTGGCCGTCGCTGCCCCAGTACACGTTCATCTGGGCGTACTCGCCGCTGGCGCTGACCGCGTCGCACCAGTGGTACTTGCTGCTCGCGCAGGCGACCTGGTAGTCGGCCCGCTCGGTGGCCGCGGAGGCCGGTCCGGCGGCGGTGAGGGTGGCGCCGACGAGGGCCGCCCCCGTCGCGAGGGCGGTCAGGGCCTTGCGGGCGTAGGGGATGGGCATGGCTGTTCTCCTGTCGGGTGTGAGGAAAGCGCCTGGCCGTGGTGCCTCCGACAAGGAGAGCAGCCGTCGCCGCCCGGCGGGGATGTCAAGAGGGCCCGGGCGGCGGGTATGTCCGGCGCGGGCCGGGTCGGGGACCGGTCGCCGCGTCTTGACACCCGAGGGGCCCCGCCGCGGGTGCCGACAGCACCTGGTCGCCGGTACCGGATGCCGGTACCGTCATGGCCATGCCAGCCTTGAACGTCTCCTTCACGGAGGCCGAGCTGACCCGGATCCGGCGGGCGGCGGCCGCCGCCGGACTCCCGGTGAAGCGCTTCGTCCACGCCGCCGCCCTCGACCGGGCCCTGGCCGTCGCCCTGGAAGCGGGCTACCGCCACATGAGCCGGACACTCGGGCGCGCCGAGGAGACGGCGCTCGCCGACCGGGCCACCTACTTCGCCGTCAGCGCCATGGAGGGGACCCTGTGACCTCGCTGCGGCGCGGGGACGTGATCGTCGTCGGGCGCGACGGCATGGGCGGGATGTGGGTGGTGATCTCCAACGACACCCGCAACGCCGTCCTGGACACCGTCGTCGTCGCCCAGATCGGCACCGGCTCCGACGAGTGGCCGACGGCCGTCTCCATCGGCGAGCACCAGGGGTGCGCGGTGGACGACGTCGCCGGTCATGTCCTGGCCGACTTCGTGACCACGATCCGTCCCGGCCTCTACGACGTGGAGGTTCAGGAGAAGCGGCTCGACGAACGGACGATGCACGCCGTCAGCGAGCGGCTGCGCCTCGCCCTGCCCTGAGCCGGGAAGGCCGGCGGCTCGCGGCGCGGCTCTGGACACGGGCGTGGGAGTGCGCCAGTGTTCACCTCCATGAATCGCCAGCTCCCCGCGCAGGGGCCCGGCGCCGGGCGCGGCGCGCTGTTCGACGCGGTCACCGAGGTCGGTGACGCGGCCGTCGCCCTGCTCGCCGGCTGCCGCGGCGCGACCCCGATACCCGGTGCGGAGTGGACGGTCGCCGAGGCGGCCGCGCACCTGGCGATGGCCAACGAGCTGATGGCGGAACTCGCGGCCGGCGCGGACCGGCCGTACGGGGACGGCACGCCCGGTTCGCTGGCGGCGGCCAACGCGGCCTCGCTGGCCGAGCGGCCGGAGCGGGACCCGGCCGTGCTCGGCGCGGAGATCGCCCGGCAGGCCCGGCGGTTCACCGCGGCGGCCGGACCGCGCGGCGGCGGGGAGCCGGTCCGGACCCCGTTGGGGGACATGGACCTGGACACCCTCGGCGCCTATCTGCTGACCCACATGCTGGGCCACCTCTACGACATCGCCGTCGCGCTGGGGCGGCCGCACCCGATCGACCGGCGGCGGGTCGGGCTGACGATGCCCTTCCTGCGGACGGCCATGCCGCTGGTGGTGGACGCCCGCGCGGCGGCCGGGCACAGCGCCTGCTACCGCTTGCGGGTCCGGGGCCTGGACGGCTTCGCGGTGACCTTCACGGACGGTGCGGCCGTGGTGAGCCGGCGGCCGCCGCGCCGTCCGGACTGCACCATCCTCACCGAACCGGTGGCGTTCCTCCTGATCGCGCTGGGCCGCTTCAGCGCCACCGACGCCCTCCGCCGGGGCAGGGTGCTGGCCTGGGGCCGTCGGCCGTGGCTGGCCTCCTCCTTCCCGGGGCTGTTCGCCGCCCCCTGAGCGGACGTCCGCCAGGTGTCCGGATTCGACCGTGCTCGAAGGGCTTTGCCCGGCCGGACTCCGCGCCCGGAGACTGGCTCCGCCGACCCCGCCCCGGCAGTCGTCCGGGGCACGGGTCGTCGCCGTGATCATCGGATCCGTTCCGGAGGAGTCCCCATGAGCCGTTCTTCCTCGCTCCGTCTGCGCGCCGCCGTCGTGGCGGTCGCGGCCTCGGCCTGCCTGCTCGGCGGTGCGGCCGTCGCCGGGGCCGCCCCGGCGAGCCCCGCCGGGGTCGCCTCGACCGCCGCGACCGAGTCGGCGTCGTTCACCGCCAGTGGCTACGGCTACACGCAGTCCGCCGCGATCGCCAACGCCTCCGACGCGGCCTTCGCGAAGGCGGAGCGGGCCGGCTGGCTGCGGAGCCAGTGCTACCTGCGCGCCACCGACGTCAAGCCGAGCGGCGGCGGGTTCTCGGTGGTCGCCGAGGTCTTCTGCCGGCGCTGACCCGTCCGATGTCCACCCCCGAGTCCACCGAGAAGGAAAGCAGGACCACTGAGATGACGTCGACGTTCGTCCGGGGCGCAGCCGCCCTCCTCCTCGCGGGTGCGGCCGTGCTCGTGCCGACCGCCGCGCACGCCGCCACCGACACCGTCACCCGGTCCGGCGCGGCCGCCGTCGCGCAGGAGACCCTGAGGTTCACCGGCTCCGCCTACGAGAACAGCCCCAAGGAGGCCAAGCGCGAGGCCGAGCGGCAGGCCCGCCACAGTGCACTGCTGAACGGCTTCCTCGACGAGCAGTGCGTGCTGCTGTTCGCGGAGTCCTACCGGCTCGCCCCCGGCTACTACGGGGCGAACGCCGCGATCAGCTGCACCCGCTGATCCCGAGGGCCCGGCGGGGCGACCGCCCCGCCGGGCCCGAGTCTGCGGGGCGGGCCGGTCAGCCGCAACAGGGCTTGCACTCCTGCACCTGCACGTTGTCGACGACCGGGCCGTAGGACCCGCCGACGGTGCTGGTGAAGCCCAGGGCGGTCGACGTGCCCTGCGCGACGAAGGTGAACTGACGGCCCACGTAGCCCATGGCGGCGAAGGTCCGGCCGGTGACGTCGAAGGAGAAGTCCTGGAAGTTCTGGCCGTCGATCAGCGCCCGGCCGGTCTTCAGGGCCGGCGCGCCCGCCGGATTGCCGGCCAGGGAGTAGGTGACCGAGTAGGTGGTGCCGGGGACGGTGGTGAAGCGCTGGGTGACGGTGCCGGCGCTGGTGCCGTTGAGGTCGACCGACTGGTCGCCCTCGGCGGCCTGCCAGAAGCCGGCGCCGATCAGGTCGACGCTGCCGCTCGCGACGCTCCACGGGCCGATGGTCTGACCGGCGGTCAGCGGGGTGAAGGAGTTGACGGGGGCCTTGGGCGTCTCGAAGCTGCCGTCGTCGAACCGGCTGAGCGCCCGGTTGCCGCCGGCGGCCTGGGCCGGGACGGCGAGGGCGGTGGCACCGGCGACGAGCAGGGCGACGGCGGCGAGGCGGGTGCGCGAGAACGACATGGGTGCCCTCCGGGGGCTGGCAGGTGAAGGGGATCAGCCGATGATCGGCTGTGCACAGAGCGTCCGCCGTCGCGGTGATCCCTGCCAAGGCCGGAGGGGTGGCGCCCGGTGTCGCGCGCGGCCCGGGACCGCGCCCCCGCACGCCGGTTTCGACCGGTCCGGGCCGGTGGTGCCGGGCCGGGCGGCACCGCGGGGGAGGGCTGCGGGCCTCGGAGCGGCCCCGTCCCGGGCGCCTCCCGGGGAGCGGAACGATTCGTGCACGCCCCTCCCGTGCCGCGCACTCCGCCACCGCTTCCCGCTGCGGGCCTGTTCCGTCCCACCGTCGTCCGGACGAGGTGCCCGCGCCGTGATGCCGTCGGTCGGTGCCGCCGCGTCAGATCCAGTTCCGTTCACGGGCGGCGAGCGCGGCCTGGAACCGGTTCGCCGCTCCCAGCCGGCGCATCAGCGTCGAGACATGGCTCCGGTACGTCCGGAGCGACATGTCGAGTTCCCGGGCGCCGACCTCGTCCTTGTCGACGCGTGCCATGGCGTGCAGCACCTTCCGCTCGACCTCGCCCGGCAGTTCCTCCTCGACTTCACAGGACTGCGACCACTGGTGCTCGAAGAGGGCCAGCAGGTGCGACAGCAGGCCCGGTTCGCGGACGATCAGTGCGCCCTTGGTGATGTCGTGCGGGTCGGCCGCCACCACGGCGGTCCGGCGGTCGAAGACCACCATGCGCTCCAGCGCGCCCGTAGTGCTGCGGACCCGGGCTCCCTCCCGCGCCAGCTCCGCCGCGAAGAGGTCGACCTCGGGGCGGTCGAGCGCACGGGCGTGCAGGATGGTCCGCATCCGCAGGCCGCGCTGCAGGTATTTGAGGTCGGAGCTCCTGACCGCGTCGAAGGCGGCGGTGAGGATCGGTCCGGGGTGGGTCGTGAGCCGCTCCTCGCGGGAGAAGAAGGACAGTTCGTCGACGCACGCGACCACTTGGTCGAGCCCCTCGACGTGTTCCAGTTCGCGGGCCGACCTCTGCCGCCCCGCCCGCCGTTCGTCCAGGAGGTCGTCCACCAGATGACGCGACGAGGCGATCTGCCGGATCTCACCCTGCAGACTCTGGATCCGGAGCCGTGCCAGTCGTTCCACCACCGACTCCGGATCGAGGGCGCTGTACGCGCGTCCACCGGTCGCGGCCACCATTCCGAGTTCCCGCAGTCGGGCAATGAGAGCTCCGGCCCCCTCTCGGCTGATTCCGCAGGTGAGGGATATTTCGGCAATCCCGATTCCCGGTGACCGGAGCATCGTTCGATAGGCGGATTCCTCCTGCGGGCTCACGCCGAGGGCCGCCAGTGTGGCTCGTTCCACTGATTCCACCGTCCCCGTGAAGAAATGTCGGACCGGAACAGTACCCCAGGTCGGGGACACGGGCGGGCCGTCGTGGCGACGGGGTGGGAGTCCTGTTGCGATATTCCGGCGCGGGGGCTCCATTGCTGCAGGAACCTGCGCCCCGGTTCTGCAGGAAGTGCCCCGGGAATCCGGCTCCGGACCCGCCCTCCCGTTGATACCTTCGTTCGTGTCCGGAACGGCAAGCCCAAGGATTTCGAGCACAGTTGGGCGGATGTCGCGAGCCGATGGAGGGCAATGGAGGATCCCGGCGGACCTGCCCTCCAGCGGCTCGCGCTCCGGCTCCGGCGGCATGTCATAGGTCGCCTCTATGGAGCCATAGAGCCGTGGAACGGCCACTCTCTCTTCGACGGCCGCGCCGCGAAGGGCGGAGGCGGACACAAGCATTGATCCGGCCCGGACCGGGGCCATTGGGTTCCGGAGTTCACAGGAGAAGAATCAGCAGTGAAGTGGAAGTCTGCAATCCGCGCGGCAGGAGTCGTGCTCGCGACGGGAACGCTGGCATTCGGCGTGCCGGCGCCGGCGGAGGCCGCCGGAACGGACGGCATCCCCGAGGAGCCTCCCGGTGTTCACGCGTCGCATGTGTCGACCAGCAGGATAGTCGTCGGCGAATTCGTCTTCTTCGGCGACGGCAAGGACGACGGGGTCAGGGGCGGTCTGATGGAAATGAGGACCTTCGACCCCGTCGCCGCCGTTTTCGGCTATTCCCTCGACGCCCGGAGCGAGATGAAACTCGGTTCGCCGTACGAGGTGGGCCGCTGGTCCGGCGTGTCCACGTTGAAGGGCAACGCGGATGCGGGGAAGGTCAACTGGATCCTGCGGCACGGGTTCCCGACAGTCACCGTCGAGGAGCTCGGGGCGATTGTTCAGGGAAAGCTCACAAGGGCGCAGGCGGCCGCCGCGACCCAGGCCGCCGTCTGGCGCCTCACCAACCACGTGAAGGGGGTGCTGAACAGCCCTGTCCCGGACCGGCTCGTCGACTACCTCGTGTCGCACGCCGTCGACGTCGAGGAACCGGCCGCTCCGCTGTCCCTCGCCCCCGCGACGGTGACCGGGAGCGCCGGGTCGGTGCTCGGCCCGATCGGGATCGCCACCACCGGCGATCAGGTCATCGGGCTCCTCGGCCCGGAGGCTGTCGCGGCCGGTGCGGTGCTGACCGACGGGAAGGGAACCGTCCTCTCGGACGGGAGCGGTCGGTTGACCGGCCCGGCCAAGAACGGTGACCCGCTCTTCGTGAAGGTCCCGGCCGCCGCGGGCGCGGGCGGCGGGACCGTCAGCGTGGCGGGCTACGTGCCGGTCGAGGACGGCTCGGTGCTGGTCAGTCCGGACAGTCAGCCGCTGATCCTCATTGGACTCAACAAGTTCCACACCATCGCGCGAGCGGAGGTGAGTTGGACCGCGGCTGCGGCTTCGCCGTCACCGACCGCCACCCCGAGCGGCTCGGGGAGCCCGAGTGCGAGCCCGAGCCCGAGTGCGAGTGCGAGTGCGAGCCCGAGTGTGCGTCCGAGCGAGTCGGGCTCTCCGTCCGCGACCGGTGAGCCGACCGGCTCGGCAGGCCCGAGTACGCGTCCGGGCGAGTCGGTCCCGCCGTCCGCCACGAACAGGCCGACCGGCTCGGCTTCCCGGACCGGCTCGGCTTCCCCGAGCGAGTCGGGCTCCCCGAGCAGCTCGGGGAGCCCGAGCCCGAGCGCGGCCCTCACTTCGGCCCCGGCTTCGACCCCTAGCACCGGAGGCGCACTCGCCTCCACGGGTGCCGGCGGAGGGATCCGGGTCGCCGCTGTTGCCGGTGTCGGGCTGCTGCTCGGCGGTGGAGTTCTGCTCCTGGTCGTGGAGCGGCGTCGGCGTCACCGCCACGGCGCCTGAGTCGAATGCTGTTGCGGGGGCGGGAAGTCGGTTCGGCCGACTTCCCGCCCCCCGCCCGTTCACTCCGCCGAACGCCTCGGCGCGATCAACAGTGTCCCGATCCTCGACGACACGCAGTCCTCCGATCAGGCAGAACGTCGAAGTCCTGCCGGACCGCTAGCGCTTGTCGCCGCCCCGCCGGGCGTCCAGGACCAGGTGGGTGCCGAGCCCGAACACCAGCCCCCAGAAGGCCGAGCCGATACCGAACAGGCTCATCCCCGAGGCGCTCGCCAGGAACGTCACCATCGCCGCGTCCCGCCCGCGCTCCTCGGCGACCGCCGCCGCGAGACTGCCCTGCAGCGAGGCCAGCAGCGCGACCCCGGCGATCACCGCGATCAGCTCCTTCGGCAGCCCGGTGAACAGGCTCACCAGCACCCCGCCGAAACTGCCCACGAGCACGTACAGCGCACCCGAGGACATCCCCGCCACATAGCGGCGGCGCGGATCCGGGTGGGCCTCCGGGCCCGAGCAGATCGCCGCCGTGATCGCGGCCAGATTGACCCCCGGCGAGCCGAACGGCGCCATCAGCACCGATATCGCGCCGGTCGAACCGATCAGCAGCCGGTCGTCCGCCCGGTAACCGAAGGCCCGCATCACCCCGAGACCGGGCGCGTTCTGCGAGGCCAGCGCCACGATCGTCAGCGGCAGCGCCAGACCCACCGCGGCCGACCAGGAGAACGCCGGCGCCGTCAGCACCGGCACCGTCGGCCCGCCCGAGCCCAGGTGCAGCGGCAGCCCCACCGTCAGCGCCGCCAGCACCCCGCCGGCCAGCAGCGCCACCGGCACGGCGTACCGGGGCACGAACCGCTTCGCCACCAGGAACGCCGCGAAGGCGCCGACCACCAGCGTCGGCGCGCTGTGCACGGCACCGAAGATCCCGGCGCCGAAGGAGAACAGGATGCCCGCCAGCATGGCGTTCACGATCCCCACCGGCACCGCGGCGATCAGCCGCCCGAACCACCCGGTCACCCCGAACAGCGTCACCGTCACGGCGCTCACCAGGAACGCCCCGATCGCCTCCCGGTACGGGTAGTCGCCCAGGCTGGTCACCAGCAGCGCGGCCCCGGGCGTCGACCAGGCGGTGACCACAGGCGTCCGCGTCCACCAGCTCAGCGCGAAGCCGCTCACCCCGCTGCCGATCGCCACCGCCCAGATCCAGGAGGCCGTCTGCGCGGTGTCCAGCCGCCCGGCGGCCGCCGCCGCGAGCACCACCACCAGGGGACCGGAGAACGACACCGCGACGCACACCAGGCCCGCCAGCAGCGCCGGCCCCGACACATCACGCCGCAGCGCCCGACGCTCCCCGTCCCCGGCCGCCACTGTCTCCGGCCGGGCCGTCAGTTCGTTTGTCATCCCGGCAGTATCCCGGAGCCGCCCGCGTGAAGATCGGCCCGCCCACCTGCGGCTCCCGGGCCCGATCGGGCGGGCCCGATAATGGCGTCATGATCGACAAGCGGTTGCGCGTGGTACTGGCCGAGGACTCCGTGATCCTCCGGGACGGCATGGTCGAGCTGCTCGGCGCGCGGGGGTGCGAGGTGGTGGCCACCGCCGGGACGGCGCCGGAGCTGATCGCCGCGGTGGCCGAGCACCGGCCGGACGTCGCCGTGGTGGACATCCGGATGCCGCCCACCCACACCGACGAGGGGATCCGGGCCGCCGTCGAGATCCGGTCGACCGACCCGGGGGCGGGCATCCTGGTGTTCTCCCAGCACGTCGAGACGGCCTGGGCGGCCCGGCTGCTGGCCGGTGGCGCGGCGGGGATCGGCTATCTGCTGAAGGAACGGGTGGCCCGGACCTCGGAGTTCATGGACGCGCTGCACCGGGTCGCGGACGGCGGTACGGCGCTCGACCCGGAGGTGGTCACCGGGCTGATGCGCGGCGTGCGGCGGCGGCTGGTGGACACTCTCACGCCGCGCGAGCGCGAGGTGCTGGAGCTGATGGCGCAGGGCCACTCCAACCGTTCGATCGCCGGGCTGCTGGTGGTGTCCGAGCGGGCGGTGGAGAAGCACGTGGCCGCCGTGTTCACCAAGTTCGACCTGCCGGCCACGGACGTCGACAACCGGCGGGTGAAGGCCGTGCTCGCGTACCTGGCCGAGCAGGAGGGGTGACGACGGTTCACAGGGCCGTCGGGAGGTCGGCCGTGACCGTGGTGGGACCGCCGGGTGGGCTGTCCACCCGCAGTGTCCCGTCCACCGCCGCCAGCCGCTCGGCCAGTCCGGTCAGGCCGCTCCCGCCTCCGGGCGCTGCCCCGCCGCCGGGCGCCGCCCCGCCCCGGCCGTCGTCGCGCACCAGCAGCCGGACCCGGCCGTCGGCCGCGCGCACCGCGAGTTCGGCCGAGCGGGCCCCGCTGTGCTTGGCGATGTTGGTGAGCAGTTCGGCGGCGCAGTAGTAGACCGCCTGCTCGATGGCCGGCTCCGGCCGTTGACGCAGGTCGAGGCGGATGTCGACCGGTACGGGGCAGGTCGCGGCGAGACCGGGAAGGGCCTCGCCGAGGCCGCCCTCCGGCGTCACCGGGTGGATGCCCCGGGTGAGCAGCCGGAGTTCGACGATGGTGTCGTCCGTCTGGGTACGGGCCCGGGTGACCAGGGCGCGCAGCCGCGCAGCGTCCGCGGGGGCGGACGGGTCCGGCCCGGGCGGTCCGTCGGGGCCGAGCGCGTCCTCGGCGAGCGCGAGCGTGATCGCCAGCGCCACCAGCCGGGCCTGCGTGCCGTCGTGCAGATCACGCTCCAGCCCGCGGAGCCGGTCGGTGTTCGCCGCGATCAGGCCGCTGCGGGCGTTCTCCAGCTCCCGCACGCGCTGGTGGGTCCGGACCGGTCCGAGCAGGGCCCGGGCCAGCCGCCGGTTCACCCCGCTCAGCGCCCGGACCGTGCCCGGTGCCGAGGCCAGCAGCACCAGGCCCAGGGGCACGGCGACGAGCTCCGGCCAGCCGGTCGCCCGGGGGCCCGGTTCCAGCAGCCGGATCCAGAGCGGGAAGCCGACCAGCCACCCGCCGCCGAGCGGAAGCAGCACGGCGGCCGCGAAGCCGAGCACGCCCAACGGCAGCCGCAGCAGCAGGTGGAGCAGCACCCGCCAGGCGACCGGATCGGTGAGCACCGCCCGGCCCCGGGCCAGTGCTCCCGCCGGGCGGGGCAGCGGGGCCGGCGGTTCGACCCGTTCGCCGAGCAGCCGGTCCACCAGCCACCGCTGCGGTGCGCCGAGGCGGCGCACACCCAGCAGCGCGAGGGCGACGAACGGCAGGCCGACCACCGTCAGCGAGAGCAGGACCCCCGCGTACAGGACGGCGATCGCGAGGAGCCCGCCGAGCAGGGCGACCGGCAGCCCGAGGACCGCGAAGGCCCAGTCCCCGCCCCGGACGGCGAGGTGGCGCCGCCACCCGGGCGCGGCGCCGTGCCTCGCCCCTCCGGCCGGGCCGTCGGCGCGCTCAGTCACGGCCGCCGCCCACCAGCTCCGCCGCCGGTCCGCCGACCGCCCGGCGGCCGGTGACCAGGATGGCCGGCAGGACCAGCGCCGCCGCGCCCGCCACGATCCACCCGCAGGTCCCCACCGGCACCGGCGGCACCGCCGAACCCGTCACGGCGGCGCTGAACGCGGAGGTCGCGGCGCCCGCGACCGCCGCGCCGAGCAGGACGCCGACCGCGGTGGTCAGCACCGCCTCCGCCGAGAGCATTCGCAGCAGCTGCGGCCGGGTGGCGCCGACCAGCCGCAGCAGGGCGAACTCCCGGCGCCGGTCGGCGGTCACGGCGACCAGGGTGTTGACGACGGAGACCGTGGCGAAGCAGACCAGCATCCCCAGCTCGGCCTGCCGCAGCCAGATGTCGGTGGCGGAGGTCACGGAGGAGGCGCTGCCCCCCGCCGCCGCGGCCCGCCCGGCGGTGAATGTCATGATCGACATGGTGCCCGACAGCCCCACCAGCAGCGCGACCGGCACCACCGCGGACGACAGCCGCCGCGCGTAACCGCGCAGGTTGGCGTCGGCCAGCCAGCCCGCCCCGGGCGCCAGCACCCGGAGCGGACCGCCCAGCACGGCCGCCAGGACCCGTGCCGCGAACGGGCCCACCAGGGCGACCGCGACCAGCAGCACCAGCGAGGCGAGCAGCGCGGCCTGCCCCGCCTTGTCCACCTGGTCGGCCGGCCGGGTCGCCGACAGCCGCAGCAGCAGGACACCGCCCGCCAGCGCGCCGGCCCCGGCGAGCAGCCGCGGCACACCGGTCCGGGCGTGCTCCGTCGAGCTCGCCGTCAGCGCCGCCGCCGGCGCGATGCGGGAGATCCGTCGGGCCGCCACGGCGGCGGCCGCCAGTCCGACCAGCAGGACGACGCCGAGGGCGACCAGCATCGGCACCGGCGTCCCCGGCACCCGGACGCCCGGCGCCGCCATACCGCGCCGCTGCAGCGCGGTGAGGAACCACCGGGCCGCCACCGCGCCGAGCGCCCAGCCCGGCCCGGTCACCAGCAGGACGGTGACGAGGACCTCGCCGCGCACCAGTCGCCGGGTCTGCCGGGGCGTCGCGGCGACGGTGCGCAGCAGGGCCAGTTCACGGTGCTGCTGACGGAGCGCGAAACCCAGCGCGTTGACGACGACGAAGAACGCGACCAGGACGGCGATCTCGCCGAACGCCGCCGCGATCACCATCAGCCCCGGTCCGGCGGCCGCCTTCCGGACGGCCGCCGGCGTCGCGAGCTCGGCGGCGAACAGGGAGCCGAACAGGGTGACCGCCGCGATGGCGAGCAGCAGGGCGACCGCCGTTCCGGCGAAGGCGGCCGGGCGCCGACGCAGCTGTCCGAGAACGAGGGAGAACATCGCGCTCACCCGCCCAGCCGGCTCAGGCGCTCGCCGACCTCGGCGGCGGTGGGGCGCTCCAGCTCGTCGACCACCAGGCCGTCGGCCAGCATCAGCACCCGGTCCGCGTACCCGGCGGCCACCGGGTCGTGGGTCACCATGACGCAGGTCCGGCCGTCCCGGTCCACCCCGGACCGCAGCAGGGCCAGCACCTCGTGCCCGGTGGACCGGTCCAGGGCGCCGGTCGGCTCGTCGGCGAACAGCACCTCGGGGTCGGAGACCAGGGCCCGGGCGATCGCCACCCGCTGCTGCTGACCGCCGGAGAGCTGCCCCGGCCGGTGCCGCTCGCGCCCGGCCAGGCCGACCCGGGCCAGCGCGTCCAGCACCTGACGCCGGTCGGGCCGCCGCCCGGCCAGTCGGCCGGGCAGCTCCACGTTCTGGGCGACCGTCATGGCCGGCATCAGGTTGAAGGCCTGGAACACGAACCCGACCCGGCTGCGCCGCAGCTCCGCCAGCCGCCGCTCGGGCAGCCCCGACACCTCGGTGTCGCCCCACCGGACGGTGCCGCGGGTGGGGCGGTCCATCCCGGCGAGGCAGTGCAGCAGGGTGGTCTTCCCGGAGCCGGAGGGCCCCATCACCGCGGTGAAGGTGCCGGGCGCGAAGGCCACGGACACCCCGCGCAGGGCCCGCACCGCGGCGGTGCCGCGTCCGTACTCGCGGTAGAGGTCGTCCGCCCGCGCGGCGGCCGCGGTACCGGTGGTCTGTGTCGTTCCGTCCATACCGCCATCCTTGGCGGCTGCGGCGCACGGATCGATGGTGCGGCCCCCCGAACCGGGGGTTCGGTTTTCCGAACCCCCGCCCGGGTCAGCGGTGACGCGGGCCGGCGACCGCCCAGGTGATCAGCGCACGCCGACGGGCCGGGGGTGGGTGTGTCGGGTGCCGGGGTGGCCGGCCGCGAAGGGGAGTGGTGCGCCGCTGCGGGCGCTGAACTCCAGGCGTTCGAGCAGTTCGGAGGGGGAGACGGCGGTGACGGGGCAGGTGGCGTGTGTGTGGCAGTGGGCGAGGACGGTGCCGGGCAGCAGTCGGGCGAGGCGGCTGTGGCGGCCGGTGCCGATCAGCAGTCGGTCGTCGGGTCCGGTGACGGCGGAGACGAGGGCGGGTCCGGCGTTGCCCCGGACGGTGAGGGGGTGGATGACGAGGTCGGCGGGGTAGCCGCCGAAGGCCTGCTCGAAGGCGGTGTCGATGCGGCGGCGGGCGGCGTGCTCCAGTTCGGACAGCGGGCGCGGTCCGCGCCGGTCGTCGTCGGAGGGCGACCAGGCGGCGACCGGGACGAGCACGGCCTGGCGCCGGGCGGCCTCGGCCACGGCGCGGTAGAGCGCCGCGAGGCTGCCCAGGGATCCGCTGAGCCCGACGACCACTCTGGTGGTCCCGGTCGTACTGCTGGTTCTGGTGCCGCTGGTGGTGCCGGTCATGGCTGCTCGCCTCCGCCTCGGTCGCGTGACACCCGGTGGTTCCCCGCCTCCGGGGGACCCTTGTCCAGGGAACGCCCCGGCCGGGGTGCCCGGGCCGCCGCTGACGGCACCATGACGGCGGGAGGCGCGTTCTTGACGGACTCATGACGCGGTCGCCGGCCTCCGGCGCTCGGCCCGGTCGGTCCGGTAGGCCCGGTCCGCCCGCCCGCCCGCCCGCCCGCCCGCTCGGTCCGGTCGGTCCGCTCGACCCGCTCGGCCCGGGCAATCGCAAGCGGTCATTCGTATCGTGACCATCCGTCGGCACCCGTTCACCTGGTCGTCCACTTGATCGCATATCGATAACGGGTCTGATCCGAATCGTGCGAGGGGCCGGCTCCCCCGTCCCCGCGCGACAGTGGAAGGGAACGACCATGGAACGCAGGTCCCTGCTCGGTGCGACGGCCGGAGCACTGGTGCTCGGAGGTCTCGCCCACGGCACCGCCGCGGCCGCGCCCGCCCAGGACGCGCCCGCCGAAGCCACGTCCGCCGAGGCCGGCGGAGGGCTCGTCACCACCTTCAACGTCATCAGCGACATCCAGGGCGACCTCGGTGACTTCGCCCAGGCCCTCCGGGACATCAGGTCCACCAATCCGCGCTCCTCGGGTCTGGCCGTCGCCGGCGACATCACGCCGCGCGGCTACGACTTCGAGTACGCCGAGGTGCGGAAGGTCCTGGACCAGGGCCCGAAGCCGCGCGAGGTGGCCTGGGCGATCGGCAACCACGAGTTCTACGTGCCGAAGTGGTCCGACCCGAACACGCTCGCCCAGAGCACCTGGCCTAACGGGACCACCGAGGACTCCCTCTTCCGCAGCTTCTACCGGTTCGCCGGCCGGTCCACGATCTACACGGAGACGACGTTCGGCGGCATCCCGGTGCTGACCCTCGGCACCGAGCGGTACATGAGGTACCACGACAGCGCGCTGTGGGACGAGGTGTGGATCAGCGACGCGCAGTTCCAGTGGCTGGAGGACCGCCTGCAGTACTGGGCGCGGCGGCGGAAGCCGGTCATGGTGATCACCCACCACCCGCTGCCCAACACCGTCTCCGGTACCCGCAGCAAGATCTATTCGAGTGACTACCTCCAGCCCGACCGGCTCCTCGGCCTCCTGGGGCGCCACCGCGACGTGTTCCTCTTCAGCGGTCACACCCACTGGGACCTCAACCTCTCCGACTGGTACGTGCGCCGCGTCGTGCCCGGCACCGCCAACCTCGACGGCTTCTCGGTGATCAACACCGGCGCCGTGCAGACCGGCTACGCCGACAACGGGCAGGGCGGCGAGTCCACCGTCCCCGGACGCTTCAATCAGGGGATCCAGGTGGACGTGTACCGCGACCGGGTCGTCGTCAAGGCACGCGACTTCGCGACGGGTACCTGGATGAAGCGGACGACCGTGCCGCTGGCCACCCGGATCTGACCGCCCGGCGGTCCTCCGCCCCGACCGCCCCGACCGCCCTGACCGCTCCGTCCACCCCGTCCGGGCCGTCCGCCCCGTCGGGGCCTCGACAGCACCGCCGCGCCAGGGGAACAGCCCGGCGCGGCGGTGCCCGGTCGACCGCGCGGACCCGACGGATGTCGGTGGCGGAGGCTATGGTCCGCCCCATGGAACAGGATCTCCTGGAGCGCTTCCCGCCCCTGCCCGACCGGATCGGCCACGTCGGGGGCGTGGAGTCGCTGACCCTGGACGGGCGGCGGTACTACTTCGGCTTCGACTTCACCAGCGACCTGGTCGTCTCCCCGCTGATCGACGACCCGCGGGCGATGGCCGCCTTCGCGAGCGCGTACATGCGGCAGCGCACCGGCAGTCACGACGCGGCCCACTGGGACGACCTGGTGGCTCTCGCGGTCGAGGGAACGGCGCTGACCGGCGACGACGCGGATCGGGCCGTCGTCTCCGCGGACCTGCGTGGCGGCCTGCCGGCGTCCGGCAGTCATCTGCTCTATCTCCTGGGCGCGGCCACCGCTTGGGAGGACTGGTTCGACGAGGCGCCGGAGGTGCGGCGGGCGTGCAAGCGGCTCGGGTTCGACGAGGACGATCCGGAGTTCGTGGACCACTGCCTCGACGCTGTCCGGGAGCACGGGACGCAGGCGCGGCCCGACGAGTGGACGGTCGCGCGGTTCCACCTGACCGCGGCGGTACGCCACCTGCCCGGCAACTGGGACCTGCTGTTCGCGCCACTCGCGGAGGGCCTGCTGAACCACCGCTGAGCGCCCGGTAATTGCCAGGACGCCGCGGAGCCGATCGCCTAGCATGCCGAGCCATGGCGATGTTTGTGCACCTCACAGCGGCGGCGAACGCGCCGCGCATCCGGCGGGCCGGGATCCGTTCGGCCAGTCACGGCCAGGACGGCGCACGCGGGGTGTACTGCTTCCCGGTGCTGCCGTCGTACACGCTCACCCACCAGTGGATGCGCGAGCTGGGCCGCTTCGACCGGCGGGGCGGTCGGGTGGCCGTCCACGTCCGGCTGGACGACGCCCAGCCGGTGCTGGTCGGGTCCTACGGGGACCGGGCGCGGAGCGCCCAGGCCGTGGTCCCCGCGGCGGAGGCGGTGCGGCGGATCGCGGCGCTGGACGACCCGCGCGGCTGGGAGGTGTTCGTACCCCGGGCGATCGGGCGGGCGGAGGTCCACCGCGTCCGCGCCGCGCCGCAGGTGGTGGGCTGGCGGTACTGCCCCGACGCGCACGGCACCCGGCCCTGCACCTGTTTCGGCTGCCGGGTGCGCGGCGGCTACGGGGCCCGGCGGCTGCGCGAGCGTCTCCCGCACCAGCTGGACGGCCCGCCGCCGCCGACCGACGTGCTGCTCGCCCGGATCGCGGCCGCCGGGGATCCGGGCGACCCGGCCGAGCTGGAGGCGGTCCTCGACCATTTCATGCGGCTCCGCCGCCGCCGGGGCCCGATCGCCCGACTCGCCCACCTCGCCGCCCATCCCGACCACCGCGTCCGGGAGTCCCTGGTGTGGGCGATCGGCGACTGGCGCACGCCCGGGGTCGCCGAACTGCTGTTCGCCCTCGCCGACGACCCGCACCCGGACGTCCGCGAGGCGGTGGCGGGGGCGCCGGAGTTCGTCCGGCGAAGGCCCGCCGAGGCGTAGCCGTTCCCGGTCGGCCGACGCCGCGCGACCGGGGGACCCGGCCCGTTGATCGGGAACCCCGGACGAGGCTGCGCGGGGTCGTCCGGACACACTACGGTGAGCCCGGACGGGACTCGGGGTGGGGGAGCGGATGTTGCAGGGCACCATGGTCAACGACCGGTACCGGATGGACCGTTGCATCGGTGTCGGCGGGATGGGGGCGGTCTGGAGTGCCCTGGACACCCGGCTGCAACGGGACGTCGCCGTCAAGGTCCTGCTGCCCCAGGTGGACGGCGCGGAGGACCACGAGGCGCAGGCCCGCTTCGAGCGGGAGGCCCGCATCACCGCGCGGCTCCAGCACCCGAACATCATCGGCGTGCACGACTACGGCCTTCACCGGGAGGCCGGTCTGGCGACGCCCTACGTCGTGATGAGCCTGCTCACCGGCCGGTCCGTCGCCGAGGCCCTGGGGTCGGGTCAGCGGCTCGACCCCGCCCGGGCCGTGGAGTGGGGCGTGCAGATCTGCAACGCGCTGGCCGCCGCCCACGCGGTGGATGTCGCGCACCGGGACATCAAACCGGGGAACCTCTTCCTGACGCGGCACGCGGACGGCACGGAGGCCGTCGTCGTCCTCGACTTCGGTATCGCCGCCTACCTGATGGCCGGCCACACCCAGCTCACCCCCGCCGGCAGCGCCAACGGCACCCCGGCGTACATGGCCCCGGAACAGATCAAGGGCCTGCGGATCGACGGCCGGGCCGACCTCTACTCCCTCGGCTGCGTGCTGTACGAGTTCCTGACCGGCACGACGCCCTTCGGCTTCCGCGGCAACTCGTACGCCGCGATGGAAGCCCACCTGAACGAGCAGCCCGTGCCACCGCGGCACCACCGGCCCGAGCTGCCGGACGGCCTCGACCGTGTCGTCCTGCGGCTCCTGGCCAAGGATCCGGCGGACCGCCCCGCCTCGGCCCTGGCCGTGGCCGAGGCGCTGCGGGCTGCCGTCGCCCGGCCGACGGGCGCCGCCGCCACCGTACTGGCGACCGTGCGCGTTCCGTCGTCGTCGCCGTCCTTGCCCCCGCCTCCTGCCGCGGCCGTCCGGCCGCCCAGCGTCGACGAACTGACGACGGCCCACGAGCTGGCCAACTCCCTCGGCCGGGAGGGGCGCCACAACGAGGCGGCGACCGTGCTGGCGCAGGTGGCCGACGGCCGGGCGCGGCTGCTGGGCGCGGCCCACCCGGACACCCTCAGGGCGCGCAACAACCAGGCCTACAACCTGGGCGAGGCCGGGCAGTACCGGGAGGCGGCCCGATTGCTGGAGCAGGTGGCGGCCGACCGCCACCACGCGCTGGGGCCCGACCACCCGCACACCCTCACCAGCCGGCACAACCACGCCTACTACCTGGGCGAGGCCGGCTACCGCGAGGAGGCGGCGCGGCTGCTGGCGCTCGTGGCGGCCGACCGCCGACGCGTCCTCGGCCCGGACCACCCGCACACCCTCACCGCCCGGCACAACCACGCCTGCAACCTGGGCGAGGCCGGGCACCACGGTGAGGCGGCCCGACTGCTGGAGCAGGTGGCGGCCGACCGCCACCGTGTGCTGGGCCAGTTCCACCCGCAGACCGTCAAGTCCCGCAAGAGCCGCGCGATCCACGCCGCCCGGAGCTGACACCCGGGGACGGAGCGGGACGCACGGCAACGGCCGGCCATCGTCCGGGCGATGCTGCGGAACCCGCCGGTCCTCGTCCTCGACGAGGCCATGAGCGGCCTGGGCCCCCACACCGAACGCGCGGTCCAGGAGGCCCGCGACACACTGTCCGCGGGCCGGAGGAGCATCGACCCGGAGGCGGTCAGGCGGTCAGGCGGGCGGGAGGTCGAGCGCGGTGCGGGCTTCGCCGACCAGGCGGAGCGAGCCGGTGACGACGATCAGGCCGCCGGGCCCGGCGAGGGCGCCGGCCTGCTCCAGTGCCGACCGGGTGTTCTGGGCGGTCAGGCACGGGCCCCGGCCGGCGGCGACGCGGTCGCGCACGGCGGAGGGGTCGGAGCACTCGTGGGAGCCGGTGCGGGTGAGGACCATCGGCCAGTGGGAGGGCAGCGGGGCGAGCATGCCGGGGACGTCCTTTCCCTCGAAGGAGGAGAAGACCAGGACGGGCGGTCGGTCCCCGCGGCCGTCCGCGTGCCCGTCCCCGCGGCCGTGGCGGAGGATCTCCGGGGCGACGGCGGCGACACCCTGCGGGTTGGTCGCGCCGTCGAGAAGGACGCGGCCCGTCCAGCCCCGCAGCCGGGCGTCGGGGACGAGTTCGAGGCGGCCCGGCCAGCGGGTGGCGGCCAGTCGGGCGCGGAGGCGTTCGCCGTCCGGGGTGCGGAGGTGGCCGCGTTCGGCCATCGCGTCCACCGCCGCGACGGCGACCGCAAGGTTGTGGTGCTGGTGCGCGCCGGGCAGTGGGCAGGGGAGGCCGCGGTGCACCGCGCGCGGGGTGGTGACGTCCACCACGACCGCGGGAGAGCGGTCGCCGGCGACGGTGCGGGCCGTGTAGTGGATCTCGTGGTCCATGCGCCACACGGTGAGCCGGTCCCGTTCGTCGAGGACCTGCTGCGCCGCGGCGGCCGCCTCGGGGGTGAGCCGCCCCAGGACCGCGTGGTCCCCGTCACGGACGGCCATCGCCTTGGCCCGGGCGATCTCGGCCAGGGAGTTCCCGAGCAGCCGGGTGTGGTCGAGTCCGATGCCGGTGACGACCTTGACGTCCATGCCGAGTTCCCCGGCCGCGGCCCGGTTCCCGCCGATGCTCGCCTCGGCCACGGCCAGCGGCACCCCTGCGCGGCGGAAGTGCACGGCGGCGGTGGCCGCGTACAGGCCCGAGGCCAGGACCGGCAGCGCGTGCCGCTCGACCGCCTGCCACACCTCGGCGAACGCGGCTGCGTACTCGGCGCGTGTGACGGGGACCCCGTCGACCCGGATCCGTTCCCGGTGCTCCTGAAGGTGCGGGCTGGGCATGCTGCCCACCCGTGCACCGTCGGCGGTCACCGCCGACACCGCGAACGCGCAGGTCGATCCCTTGCCGTTCGTCCCGACCACGAGCATCCCCCGCAGTCCGCGCTCGGGATGACCCAGTGCCGCCAGCAGCCGGGGGACGTTCGCCCGTCGTTCGTCGCGGAGCGACTCCCGCACCCGCCCGTGCAGCTTCTCGAGGATGTCCACGCAGTCCTGGTAGTCCATTCCGCAATGCTCCCCAGCCGGCGTCCGTCGGATGCGCCGACGCGGGAAGGCCGACTCCGGGGAGAGCGGCAGCGGTCACCGCGCCGCCGGCCGGGGTGCCCGCGTACGGCCGCCGCTCCTGCCGCCGCCCCTGCCGTCGCATCCGGATGCGACGGCAGGGGCGGCGGGCCGTGCCGGTCCAGGTCCCGGCACCGAGGGGTGTCAGTCGTGGACCCAGAACTCGATCGACAGGGGCGGGACGGTGAGGGTGAGGGTGGTGCCGGACTTGGCGCCGACGCCGGCCATGTTGGTGGAGGGGCCGTAGCGGTAGCCGCGGAAGGTGCCGGTGGTCCGGGTGTCGACGGTGAAGGTGTAGTTGGCGTTGCCGCGGTTGGTGACGACGAGGACGGGCTTTCCGCCGGGGGTCTTCCAGGCCATGATGCGCTGGTCGGGCCGGTAGGTGACGTTGCCGGGGGTCGTGACGCCGTTCGGGTGGGTCTTGAGGCCGCCGTTGGCCTCGGTGGGGTGGGGCTCCTCGACGTTGTAGCGCACGGAGTCCCAGGGCATGAACCGCACGAAGCCGGCGACGGCGTTCCAGTTGCGGGGGTTGAAGGTCCAGTCGCCGGGCTGGAGGCCGGGGAAGCGGCTGTCCGCCGGGGCGCCCGGGGGCCGCCAGGTGCCGAGGCCGTAGTTCTCGGACAGGGCGTCGGTGCTGGGCTTGAGGGCGTGCAGCCACCACCAGGTGGGGGCGTTCTGGAAGGTCATCCAGTTCATGATCGACTGGGCGGTGTTGAGGGTGTCCCGGTCGACGACCGGGCCGTGGCCCCCCAGGTACTCGAACTCGTTGTTGAAGACGGGTCGGAAGTCGACGCCGCTGCCGGTGTAGTTCTCGGTGATCTGGGTGTTGCTGTCGGCGCCGATCTTGTGCCACGTCCAGGCGTCGATGTACTGCATGGAGGTGGCGTTGTTCTTGAGGACCGCGCCCCGGTTGTTCCACCAGCCGCTGATGCTGGTGGCGTGGATCTTGGTGTCCGGGTAGTCCGCGCGGATCTTGGGGGCGATGATGTTGAAGACGTCCCGGTACTGCTCGTCGGTGTACTTGCAACTGCTGTAGCTGGCGCCCTGGTTGGGTTCGTTCTGCAGGCTCCACCAGATGATCTTCAGTCGCGGCGGCGAGCTCGGGGTCTCCCTGGAGTTCTCGACCAGGTAGTCCAGGTCGGCCACCATGGCATCACCCATGGCGGCGGCCTCGGCCGGGGCGAAGGAGGCGAGGGTCGCGTCCTTGTTCGGTCCGCCCCCGAGCTGCCCGTTGCTCTTCCAGTGCGGCGCGGGGGACCAGTACTCGACGCCGAGGCCCTCGATGCCCGCGTCCTGGACCATCGTGGCCAGCTTCTTGGTCTGGTCCGGGTAGCGGTCCTGGAAGCGCTTGCCGTCGGCGGTGACGCCGCGGTGGTAGAGGCCCATGGCGAGTCGGCAGTAGCGGAAGCCCCGGTCGCTGCGGCCGGCCTTGAGCAGGTCGTTGACGAAGCGGGTGTAGGCGGCGGCGGTGAGGTCCAGGGGGACGCCGCTGACCAGGCCGTCGTCGGTGGGGCCGTCGTTGGAGCCGATGGAGTCGGACTGGATCTCGAAGCCGAGGCCGAGGATCGTCTGTCTCTTCGCCGCGTTGTCGTCGAAGGCGACGGTGTAGCTGCCACCGGTGTTGTCGTCGACGGCGTGCGCGGGGGTGGAGGTGAGGAGCTGGGGCATGGCGGCGGCGGCGCCGACGATGGCGGCGCCGCGCAGGACGGAGCGGCGGCTGATTCCGTGCGGCTCGGAGCTGGTCATGGTCTTCCTTCGTGGGGGCGGCTCGGGGTGGAGTCGGAGCCGGGTCCGGAGATGTCGTGGGTGGCCCGTTGGGCCCGGTCGGCTGCGTCGCGGCCGAAGGTGTGCCGCGTAACATATGCGATATACGAAATTAACGCCAGAGGTGTCGCCGCTTCGGCGTGCGGGCCGGTTGAGGCACCCTGACCGGTCGGAATGGATCACGCGAAGCCTCTGGCCAAGACTTCGTATATCGGATATTTTCTCTCGCATTGCCGGCCGGTACCGACTGCCATCGGTGCCGGCCGGCAATCCCCCCGCGGGTATGCGGCTCGTGAGCAGTGGGCAGTGAGCGGGTCGAGCGGGAGACCCTCGGCGGCTGTCGACGCCCGGCGTCCGACGCGGTGCCGCCCGGACGGACCCCGCAGGACGCGCGGTGTTGCGCCGATCGGATGGCCGGCCCGTGCTTCCCGGTGTGCCGGGTCGCCGCGGCGCCGGGACCGGGTCGGCTCGCGGGCTAGGTTCTGGGGCGTGACCGGAAACGACGCGGTCCTGGCGTTGACGGTGGTCACGGCGCTGGGCTTCGATTTCACCAATGGCTTCCACGACACCGGCAATGCGATGGCGACCTCGATCGTCACCGCGGCCCTGCCGCCGCGCGTCGCGGTCGCCCTCTCGGCGGTGCTGAACCTGGTCGGCGCGTTCCTGTCGACCGCCGTCGCGGCGACCATCGCCAACGGCCTGGTCGCCAGCGGGGCGGTGACCCTGACCGTGGTGTGCGCCGGTCTGACCGGCAGCATCCTGTGGAACCTGGCCACCTGGTACCTCGGGATCCCCTCCAGCTCCTCGCACGCGCTGATCGGCGGCGTGATCGGGGCGACCGTGGCGGCGGCCGGCTCCTCGGCCGTCAAGTGGCAGGGCCTGGTCTCCAAGGTGATCGTGCCGGCGGCGCTGTCGCCGTTCATCGCCGGCCTGGTGGCCGTGGCCGGCACCCTGCTGGTCTACCGCATCACCCGGGGCGTGTCCGAAGGAGCGCGCGGGCGCGGCTTCCGGCTGGGCCAGATCGGCTCGGCCTCCATGGTGTCGCTCGCCCACGGCACCAACGACGCGCAGAAGACCATGGGCGTCATCACCCTGGCCCTGATCGCCAACGGGAACCTGACCTCCGGGGCGACGGCGCCGGACTGGGTGATCCTCTCCTGCGCGCTGGCCATCGCGCTGGGTACCTACGTCGGCGGCTGGCGGGTGATCCGCGCCCTGGGCAAGGGCCTGGTGGAGATCGAGTCGCCGCAGGGCATGGCCGCCGAATCCGCCTCGGCCGCCGTGATCCTCTGCTCCACCGACTTCGGCTACTCGCTCTCCACCACGCATGTGGCGACCGGGTCGATCCTGGGCTCGGGGATCGGGCGCAAGGGCGCCGAGGTGCGCTGGCAGCTCGCCCGCCGGATGGTGACGGCCTGGCTGCTCACCCTGCCGGCCGCCGCACTGGTCGGCGCGCTGGCCTACTGGACCGCGAACGGGATCGGCGGGACGGCCGGCGTGCTGGTGGTGTTCACCGTCCTGGTGCTGGCGTCGACCGCCTTCTACGTCGCCTCCCGCTACCCGGCCGTCACCTCGGAGAACGTCAACGCGGCGTGGACCGGCTCGGTGGTCCCGGCGCCCGTCAAGGCCACGGACGAGGTGGGCTCGTGAACTCCTGGATCGACCTGGACGCGCTGTGGAAGATCCTCGTGGTGGGCCTGCTCACCGGCGCCGGTCTGCCCGCGCTGTTCGCCCTCGCCCTGCGCCTGCTCAACCCGCCCGCCGGGCCCGCGCCCACCGGCGTCCCGGCCACCGGATCCGCCACCGAACCCGCCACCGACCGCCCCACCGCCGGCCCGGTGGGCTACGCCCTGGCCGGACTGCTCCTCGCGGTGGTCCTCGCGTCGATCGGCTGGGGCATCTCCGTCATCGTCAACCACCGCTGACCGAGGAGATGGCGGCCGCGTACGTGCGCGCGGCCGCCCCGGTGTCGGCCAGGATCGGCCCAGGAGCGCTTCCGGGGACGACGCCGCAGGTCGGTCACGGGCTGCGGGGCGGGGCGGCGCGTGTGAACCTGCCTGTGTGGACTCCCGAAGCGGTGACGCGACATCCGCGGATTCCGGCCGCCCCGCGCCGGCGGCCGTGTTGATCGCGACCTGCCTCTCGGCGCTGGTCGTCAACGCGAACAGTTCGGCGGTGAGCATCCTGCTCCCGGCGATCAGTACGGACACCGGGACTTCGCTGGACACGCTGCAATGGGCTGTCACCGGGTACTCGCTGGTGGGTGCGGCGGTGGTGGTCACCTCGGGTGCGCTCGGCGACGTGTTCGGCCGGAGGCTGGTCTTCCTGGGCGGCCTGGTGCTGTTCGTCGGCTCGTGCGTGCTGATCGCGCTGTCCGGCAGCGGTGGCGGTGTGATCGTCGGCCGGGCGATCCAGGGGGCGGCCGGGGCGACGATCCTCGCGTGCGGCATGAGCTTGCTGTCGGTCGCCTCCTCGGGGGCCGGGCAGGTGCGCGCCGTGACGTTGTGGGGCGGCGCGTCGGCGGTGGGCGCGGCGGCCGGGCCGCTGGTCGGCGGGTTGCTGGTGGACGGCACGGGGTGGCAGGGGCTGTTCTGGATCGACGCGGCGATCGCGCTCGGCTGCGTCCCGGTCACGGTGAAGGGCGTCGCCGAGTCCCGCGATCCCGAGCGCAGCCGGTCGATCGACTTCGCGGGGACGGTGCTGATCGCCGGTGTGCTCGCCCCGGCGCTGCTCGCGCTGAGCGAGGGCGCGGACTGGGGCTGGGTGTCGCCGGGGGTGCTGGGGTGCTTCGCCGTGACGGTGGCGGCGGGTGTGGGGTTCGTCCTCGTGGAGCGGCGGGTCGAGGCGCCGCTGGTGGACCTGCGGCTGCTGGGGAACCGGGTGCTGATCGGGGGTACGGTCGCGATCCTGCTGAGCGCGGGCGTGATCAACGGTCTGATGTACCTGGTCAGCCTCTACTTCCAGGACCCCGCCACGCTCGCGCTGAGCCCGTTGCAGGCCGGTCTGGCCACCCTGCCCGCGACGGTCGGGCTCATCGCGGTCACCCCGCTGGTCCCCCGGATGGTCAAGCGGATGGGGGTCGCGCCCGTCATCGGCGTCGGGTTCGCGGCGGCGACGGCCGGGTGCGCGCTGCTGGCGCTCGTCCAGGGGGACTGGCGCTATGCGGCGTTCGTCGGGCCGCTCGTCCTGCTGGCGGTCGGTCTGGGGCTGGTCAACGGTCCGGCGAGTTCCGCGTCGACCTCGGGGGTGTCGGCCGACGACGTCGGAGCCGCGTCCGGGATCTCCAACATGGCCCGCTACATCGGTGCGGCCGCGTTCACGGCGGCGGTGGCGGCGGTGAACGCGTCGGTCGGGGCGTCGCGGCGCGCGGCCGGTGACGGTGCGGCGGACGCGTTGGCCGAGGGGCTGTCGCGGGCGTGCCTGCTGCTCGCCGTCGCGTCCGGGGTGGGTCTGCTGCTGTCGGCCCTGGCGGTCCGGGCCCGCCGCCGGTCGGGGCCCGAGTCGTTCGGCGCCGCCGCGGCGGCGCACGCGCACACCGTTCCCGTCGAGGGCCGGTGACCGGCCCGGGCCTGCGGGTTCGGGTGCGGTCCGGGCGGGCTCCGCCGCGGCAGCGGACCGGACTCGTGCTCTGAGCCGCCGGACGGGTGAACGAGGGAACGAACGGCCCCGGCCGGCCGAACCCGGCGAGCGGCTGCCGCCCGTCCTGGCGAGCGTGGGGGTGACGTCCCACCGCGGGCCGTCGCACCCGAGGAGGGTCCCCATGAGCGCTGGTGACGTACCGGCGGACGATACCGGCCGCCCGGCCCGGGCGAAGCCGGCGGGCGCGGTACGGGCCGCCGTCGGGTCGCAGAAGATCACCTGGCTGACGCTGGCGCTGATGACGACCAGTTCGGTCGCCAGTCTGCGGGCCTCGCCCACCATGGCGGTGTACGGTCTCGCCTGCGTCTTCCTCTACCTGCTGCCCGCCGTCGTGTTCCTGCTGCCGACGGCGCTGGTCTCGGCGGAACTGGCCTCGGGATGGAGCGGCGGCGTCTACAACTGGGTCGCCCAGGGGCTGTCGAAGCCGCTCGCGTTCCTCGCGGTCTGGTGCCAGTTCGCCATGACGATCTTCTACTACCCGAGCCTGCTCGCCTTCGTCGCCAGCACCGTCTCCTACGTCATCAATCCCGCGCTGGCCAGCAACGGCGTCTACACGGCGATCGTCATCGTCGTTCTCTACTGGACCGGCGTGTGGGTGTCCTCGCGCGGCACCAACGCCGTCGCCGGCCTGGCCTCCTGGGGCCTGGTCATCGGAACGCTGATCCCCGGTGCGCTGCTGGTCGTCCTCGGATTCGTCTTCCTCGGCCAGGGCAACGCCTCCGCGGCGCCGATGGACTCCTCGCACCTGTTCCCGCAATGGACCGGCATCGCCAGCCTCGTGCTGATCGTCAACAACTTCCTCAGCTACTCCGGCATGGAGATGAACGCGGTCCACGTCAACAAGCTGCGCAACCCGGCCAAGGAATTCCCGAAGTCGATGTTCCTGTCCATGGGCCTGGTACTGCTGATCTTCATCCTGCCCGCGCTGGCCATCAGCTGGGTCATCCCGGCCGACCAGCTCAGCCTCACCGCGGGCGTCATGCAGGCCTTCGACGCCTTCTTCCAGTACTTCCACGTGGGCTGGCTGGTCCCGATCATCGCGGTGGCCCTGTGCGCCGCCTCGCTCGGCGGCATGCTCACCTGGCTGGCCGGCCCCTCCAAGGGCCTGCTGCTGATCTCCCGGCAGGAGGGCTACCTGCCCCCGTTCCTGCAGAAGCTCAACGCGCAGGGGGTCCAGCAGAACATCCTGGTCACCCAGGGCGCGGTCACCACCGTCATCGCCCTGCTGTACGCACTGATCCCGGATGTCTCCAGCGTCTACTGGATCTTCTCGGTCATCACCACCCAGGTCTACCTGATCATGTACCTGTTGATGTTTGTGGCAGCCGTCCAACTGCGCCGCAAGCAGCCCGACCACCCCCGCGGCTACCGGGCGCCGATGCTCACCACGCTCTGTGTGGTCGGCTTCGTGGCCTCGGCCCTGGCCATGGCCATCGGGTTCATCCCGTCCTCGCAGTTCGGCGGCGGCAGCGCCTGGGCCTACGTCGGCATCGTCGGCGGCGGCCTCCTGCTGCTCGGCGTGGTCATCCCGTTCGCCTTCCTGAAGGCGCGCAAACCCGGTTGGCGGCAGCCCGACGCCGGCTCCGCCCAGGTCGACGGAGGCGCGGCATGAGTCCCACCCGGGCGTGGTCGGAGCACCGCTGGATCTACATCGGCGCGATCGTGGTACTGGTCGTCGTGGCGGTCGTCGGACTGTTCACCTACACGCAGCAGAAGAACACCAACGAGGCCTACCGGAAGGCGAACCAGCTGAACGAAGCCCTCGCCGCCGACGGATTCGCCGTACGCGACCCGGCCACCATCGCCGACACCCTGGGCACCGACGGCGGCGTGGTCTGCGAGGACCCCAACTCGGCGCTCAGACGCGGCCTCTGGCTCGTCCAGATCTCCAACGGCGCGGCCGGCCCCGGCCAGCGCCCGGTCATCGCGGACAAGCGGATCCTGGAGGCCGGCGCCGAGGTGGTCAAGGTCTACTGCCCCGACCGGCTGGACGACTACCAGCAGAAGATCGACGACCTCAGGACCGGGAACACCGTCAACGACTGACATGAGACGTGCGTGGAGCGCGGACCACGCGCCGAGCGAGGTGGCGCGTGAGAGCGCGGTGCGAGCGGTCGTCGGTCCACCGCGGACGGTGTCCGGTAGGACGCGCTCCGGCGACCCGCAGCCGATCGGGGGAGTCCCGACCGGCCGGGGCCCGGGTCAGTGCGGGCGGGGCCGGTCGTCCGGGGGGCGGTCCGGGTCCGCGGCGCGCAAGCGGGCGACCAGCTCCCGTTTGAGGACCTTGCCGCTGGGGCCGAGGGGGAAGGCGTCCACGAACTCCACCCGGCGCGGGTACTTGTACGGCGCCATCCGGGCCCTGCTCCAGGCGACGATCTCGGCGCCGAGGGCCGGGCCCGGCGTATGGCCGGGGTGGGCCCTCACCACCGCGCACACCTCCTCGCCGTGGACGGGGTGGGGGAGCCCGACGACGGCTGCCTGGGCGATCGCCGGGTGGTGGGCCAGGACGTCCTCCACCTCGCGCGGGTAGACGTTGTACCCGCCGCGCAGCACCACGTCCTTCTTGCGGTCGACGACGGACAGGTAGCCCTCGTCGTCCTTGACGCCGAGGTCGCCCGAGCGGAACCAGCCGTCCACGATGGCCTCGGCGGTCGCCTCCGGCCGGTTCAGGTAGCCGGCCATCACGTTGTGCCCCCGGACGACGATCTCGCCCGTCTCGCCGGCGGGCAGCAGTTCGATCCGGTCCTCCACCTCCGCCCTGGCGATCTCGACCTCGACGCCCCAGATCGGCCGGCCCACCGTGCCCGGTCTGAGCGGCCACGCCCTCTGGTTGTAGGCCACCACCGGAGACGTCTCGGTCAGCCCGTAGCCTTCGAGGACCGGGCAGCCGAACGTCTCCCGGAACGCGTCCAGGACGGCCACCGGCAGCGCGGCGCCGCCGGAGAACGCGCGGTCGAGCGGGGGCCTGCGCGGGTCGGCGCGGGCCGCGTCCAGGAGCGCCGTGTACATCGTGGGGACGCCCATGAACACGGTGCAGTCCTCCCGCACCATGAGGTCCAGCGCTCCCGGTCCGTCGAACCGCGGCATCAGCACCATGGTCGCCCCCGCCCGGAAGCAGGTGTTCATGCCGCAGATCTGGCCGAAGGTGTGGAACAGCGGCAGACAGCCGAGCAGGACGTCGTCCGCGGTGAGGTCGAACGGCGACAGCATGGTCGTGCCGACGTTCATCACCACGTTGAGATGCGTGAGCAGGGCGCCCTTGGGCCGGCCGGTGGTGCCGGAGGTGTAGAGGACCAGCGCGATGTCCCCCGGGTCGCGCGGCACCTGACGGTCGATCGGGGCACTGCGGGCCGCCAGCTCGTCCAGCCGCCGCGCGCGGGCGGCCCCCTCCTCGTCCCCTCCTTCTTCCATGACGGTGAGCAGGGGCGTGCCGGCCGCCTCCGCCCCCTTGCCGCCCTCGGCCAGGAGCGGGGCGGCGCAGATCAGCGCCGCCGCCCCGGAGTCCTTCAGCACGTACGCGATCTCGTCGGCCCGGAGCAGGGCGTGGACCGGGACCGCGATCGCGCCGAGCGCGAGCACGCCGAAGTAGGCCAGCGGGAAGTGCGGCGTGTTGGGGAGCAGCAGCGCCACCTTGTCGTCGGGGCCGATGCCCCGCGCGCGCAGCGCCGCCGCGTACCGCCGTGCCCCGTCCCACAGTTCGCGGTAGGTGATCTTCCGCGTGCCCCACACGACCGCCGGGTGCTCCGGTCGCCGTAGTGCGGACTCGGCGAGTATCGCCGCCACGGACAGGGTCATGGGGGTGTCACCCGCTCGCTTCCGTGGCCAGCCGCGCCTTGTCCGGCTTGCCGACGCCGGTCAGGGGCAGGGCGGGGCGGACGTGGATCCGCGCGGGGACGTGCTTGGGCGAGATGGTGGCCCTGATGTGTTCCGCCAGTCCTTCGGGGTCGGCCGTGCCCGCCTCGCGCAGCACCACGGCGGCGTGCAGGTGCTCGACGCGGTCCCGGTCCTGGACGCAGAAGACGGCGGCCTGCGCCACCTCGGGATGGGCCAGGAAGGCGTTCTCCACCGTCACCGGATGGATCTTGATGCCGTTGGTCTTGATCACCTCGCCGATCCGGCCGCGCAGGTGGAGGTAGCCGTCGGTGTCGACGAAGCCGAGGTCACCGGTGTGCACCCAGCCGTCCCGCACGGTCCGGGCGGTGAGTTCGGGCTCGGCCACGTACGCGCTCATCGTGAAGGGCGACCGTACGCAGACCTCGCCGATCTCGCCGGGCGGCAGGTCGCGGTGGTCGTCCGGATCGGTGATCCGGACCCAGTCGGGCATCGGGCGGCCGACGGTGACCCGCAGCCGGGGGTCGAGGTGCTCGGCGGGCGAGAGCATGCTGACGAAGCCGGCCTCGCTGGTCGCGTACACCTGGATCAGCACGTCGCCGAAGACCTTGACTGCCTCGGCCAGTCGCTCGGGGGACGCGGGGCACCCGACGTACGTGACCATCTGGAGGCTCGACAGGTCGGTCGCGCCCACCTCCGGACGGTCCATCAGCAGGTACAGCTGGGGAGGGGAGAGCAGCATCCGGGTGATCCGGTGCCGCTCGACGGAGCGCAGCACGTCGGCCGGGTCGAAGCCGTCCCGCAGGACCACGGAGCCGCCGGACGCGAGCGAGTCGTCGGCGGTGGCGCCGCTGGAGTGGCTGAGCGGGAGGCAGGCCAGGTAGACGGACCGCCAGCGCATCTGGAGTCCGGCGGAGATGAAGCCGTTGCGGGTCCGGAAGTCGAAGGCGATGCCCTTCGGCTCGCCGGTCGTACCGCTGGTGTAGGTCACCACCGCGGGCCGGTCGAGGCCGATCTCGATGTCGGCCCGGTCCAGCGCGTCCGGGTCCCCGGTCGTCAGGTCCAGGACGTCGGGGCCGAGATCGCCGAGGGCGACGAGGGCGAGCGGGGTGCCCAGGCGCTCGCGCAGCTCGCGGGCGGTCGCGAGGTTCTCCGCGTCGACGGCCAGGTGCGTCGCACCGGTCTCCCGGAGGATCTTGAGCTTGGCGCCGGCGGCCAGGTGGTCCGCCGGGTCGACGGCGTTGGTGGTGTGCAGATGGACCACCGTGGCCCCGACCAGGTTCGCGGCGTACCGCAGGACCAGGGTCGGGGCGGTGTTGGTGACGGTCAGGATGGCGACCACGGCCCCGCCGCTCCCGCCGCTCCCGCCGCTCCCGCCGCTCCCGCCGCTCCCGCCGGTGTGTTGGTGCAGGGCCTGCGCGGCCGACCGGACCAGGCCGGTCAGCTCCGCCGCGGTCAGCGTCCGGTCGCGCCAGGACAGCACCACCTTCTCCGGTTCCGCGGAGATGACGTCCAGGATCTGGCTGACATACGTTTCGTCCGACGGCATAGGAAACTCCAGAGGTGCCGTTTCGAGGAATTTCGGCACAGCCTACAACAGGCAAAGCAGGTCCACCAGGGGCTCGAATTGAGGAAACAGAAGCATGCGGACTTCTCATTGTCGCAGTCCGCGCCATCGAAGTGATATTCCGCTCTGAGACAATCCCCTCTACCGGTCCGGGCCCCGTATCGGCGCATTCCTCGGAGAAAGGGTCGTCATGAACCATTACCTGGAGCTCTTCTCGCGGCATATGAGGGAAGGCGGATCCCCGGAGGCGAAGCGGGAGTTCCTGGAGATAGGCCGGATCGCCGGGAAATTTCCGGCGGCCCGGAGCCTGCGGGACGGGGTGACCTCCGAGATCAGCGTGTGGTGCAGCAACGACTACCTGGGAATGGGCCAGCACCCGGTGGTCCTGGCGGCGACCCGGGAAGCCCTCGGCGAGTACGGCGCGGGCTCGGGCGGCTCCCGGAACATCGGCGGGACCAACCACCACCACGTGCTGCTGGAGAAGGAACTGGCGGATCTGCACGGAAAGGCGGACGCCCTGCTCTTCACCTCCGGGTACACCGCCAATGACGGAGCCCTCACCGTCCTGGCCGGCCGGCTGAAGAACTGCGCCGTCTTCTCCGACGAGATGAACCACGCCTCGATCATCGACGGACTCCGCCACAGCGGCGCCGAGAAGCACATTTTCCGCCACAACGACACGGCGCATCTGGAAGAGCTGCTGTCCGCCACCGATCCCGATCGACCGAAGATGATCGTCGTGGAGTCGGTCTATTCGATGGCGGGTGATGTCGCCCCGCTCGCCGAGATCGCCCGGATCGCCCGCGAGTACGGCGCGATGACCTTCCTCGACGAGGTCCACGCGGTCGGGATGTACGGACCCGAGGGAGCGGGCATCGCCGCGAGCCTGGGTATCGCGGACGAGTTCACCGTCATTATGGGGACGCTCGCCAAGGGATTCGGCACCACCGGCGGATACATCGCCGGCCCCGCCGAACTCGTCGACGCGGTGCGCGGCCTGTCCCGCTCCTTCATCTTCACCACCGCCCTGCCGCCGGCGGTCGTGGCGGGCGCGCTCGCCGCGGTCCGGCACCTGCGCTCGTCGGACGAGGAACGCGACCGGCTCCGCGGGAACGCGCGACTGACGCACCGGCTGCTCACCGAACGCGGCATCCCCTTCGTCTCCGACGAGTCGCACATCGTCTCGATCTTCGTCGGGGACGACGCGCTCGCCCAGCGGATCTCCGCCCTGCTGCTGGAACGCCACGGCATCTACGTCCAGGCGATCAACGCGCCGAGCGTGCGGGCGGGCCAGGAGATCCTCAGGAGCGCGCCCGGCGCCGTCCACGAGCCCGCGGCGGTCGAGGAGTTCGTCGCGGCACTGGACGGGATCTGGCGGGAGCTGGGAGTGGCCCGGACCCCGGGCGCCCCGTCCGCCGGAACGGACGCCTGACCCGACCCACAGGGTGCGCGCGGATCTCCCGCGCGTGCCCGCGACCCGCCCGCTCCCCGTACCCGAGTCGTGTCGCGGCCTGCGCTATCGGGCCGCTATGCGACTTGGGCAAGATCGACGTCGCAGGTCCGGTGGCGGTACACGCCGGGCACGACGAAGGCGTCCCGGACGGCGCGCGACCCGTGGGAGCGGGCGCCCCGCGACGGTCCGGTGACTGATGGTCCTGCTCGCCGTGAAGGAGTCCGAACACACGATGGCGCACCCCGACGGTACAGAAGCACCGCTGCTGTGGACGCTGGCCGGCAGCGGCAAGGAGTCGCTGGCGGCCGGCGCGCGCGGCCTGCACGCGTACCTGGCCGGTCGTGACGACTGGAGCCCCCAGGACATCGCGCTCGCCCTCGCGCGCACCGCGTCCGAGGGGAGCCGGCGGGCGGCACTGGTGGCGGACGGCCGTGACGGGTTCCTGCGGCGGCTGGGCGCGCTCGCCGACGGCAGGAGCATGCCCGGCCTGGCGGAGGGCACCGCCGGGTCGGACCGCCGGGTCGCCTTCGTGTTCCCCGGACAGGGCGCGCAGTGGCCCCGGATGGCGGTGGACCTGCTGGACACCTCCACGGTCTTCCGCGACCGGATGGACGCGTGCGCGCAGGCCCTGGAACCGTTCGTCGACTGGTCGCCGATCGACGTGCTCCGCGACCCGGACGCGCCGGGCGCGCCCGCCGGGGACCGGGCCGACGTGGTGCAGCCCCTGCTGTTCGCCGTGACGGTGTCGCTCGCCGCGCTGTGGCGGTCCCACGGCGTGGAACCGGCCGCCGTGCTCGGGCACAGCGTCGGCGAGGTCACCGCCGCCGCGGTCAGCGGCGCGCTGTCCCTGGACGACTCCGCGCGGGTGGTGGCCCTGTGGAGCCAGGCCCAGGCGACCCTGGCCGGACAGGGCGACATGGTCTCCGTCATGGCCCCGGCCGACGAGGTCGAGCCGCGGCTGCGCCGCTGGGACGGCCGCCTCGTCGTCGCCGCGCACAACGGCCCGCGGTCCGTGATCGTCTCCGGCGACCGCGACGCCGCGGCCGAACTCCTCGCCGACCTGGCCGCGGACGCGGTGCACGCACGGCGGATCGCGGTCGGCCTGGCCGCCCATTCCCCCCACATCGACGCGATCCTCCCCCGGATGCGTGCCGACCTCGCACCGGTCCGGCCCCGCACACCGGAGCTGCCCTACTACTCCGGACTGACCGGCGGACGACTGGACGTCCCGGTCCTGGACGCCGACTACTGGTGCCGCAACCTGCGCAACACGGTCAGGTTCCACCAGGCGACCGGGGCCCTGCTGCGGGACGGGTACGGCGTCCTGCTGGAGGTCAGCCCGCACACCGTGCTGACCTCCGCCCTCGCGGACTGCGCGGAGGAGCACGGTGCGCGGGCCGCCGTCCTCGGGACGCTGCGCCGCGACCAGGGCGGTCCGGGCCGCTTCCTGACCGCGCTCGGTGACCTGTACGTGCTCGGTGCCGCTCCGGAACGGGAAGCGCTGTCCGCCGGGCAGGACGTCCGGGTACGGGAACTGCCGGTGGCCGTCCTGGCGTTGCTCGCGGAGCCCGGCCCGGGCGACGCGAACGGGCCCGGCGGCGCGGGCGGCACGGGCGGTGACCCCGACGACCGGGAGGCCGGCACCGCGTTCCGCGCGGAGCTGGCCGGACTGGACGTACCCGAGCGGCGGGCCGCGCTGGCCCGGCTGGTGGGCGAGGAGATCGCCGCGCTGACCGGGCGGTCCGATCCGGTCCCCGCCGAACTGGCCTTCCTCGACCTGGGATTCGACTCCGTCACCGCGGTGGAGCTGCGCAACCGGCTGAGTGCGGCGACGGGGCTGCGCATCCCGGCGACGGTGGTCTTCGACTGCCCGACCCCGGCGGCCCTGACCGAGTACCTCTGCGACGGGATCGGCGGCGACCGGCCCGACCGGAACACCAAGGCGGAGGCGGACGGGCCGGTGCGGCGGTCCGAGGACGACGACCCCGTGGTGATCGTCGGCATGGGCTGCCGCTACCCCGGCGGTGTCGGCAGCCCCGACGAACTCTGGGAGCTGGTGTCGGCAGGTGCCGACGCCGTCTCCGCGCTGCCCGACGACCGCGGCTGGGACACCGTCGGCCGGTACGACCCCGCACCGGGGACGCCGGGCCGCTACTACCAGCGGGAGGCGGGTTCGCTCGCCGGCGCGGCCGAGTTCGACGCGGAGTTCTTCGGCATCTCGCCGCGCGAGGCGGCGGCGATGGACCCGCAGCAGCGGCTGCTGCTGGAGACCACCTGGGAGGTGCTGGAGCGGGCCGGGATCGACCCGGCCACGCTGCGGCGGACCCCGACGGGCGTCTACGTCGGGGCGATGACCATGGACTACGGGCCCCCGCTCGAAGAGGGCGCCGACGAGGGCGGCCACCTGCTGACCGGCAACACCGGGAGCGTCGTGTCGGGCCGACTGGCCTACACCCTCGGTCTGGAGGGAGCGGCGGTCACCGTGGACACGGCGTGCTCGTCCTCGCTGGTGGCCCTGCACCTGGCGGTGCGGGCGCTGCGGTCGGGCGAGTGCTCGCTGGCCCTGGCCGGCGGCGCGACCGTGATGTCCACGGTCGGCATGCTCGTGGAGTTCAGCCGTCAGGGCGGTCTGGCCCCGGACGGCCGCTGCAAGGCCTTCGCGGCAGCCGCGGACGGCTTCGGCCTGGCCGAGGGCGTGGGCATGCTGTTGCTGGAGCGGTTGTCGGACGCGCGGCGTCTCGGGCATCCGGTGCTGGCCGTCGTCCGCGGCTCGGCCACGAACCAGGACGGTGCGAGCAACGGTCTGACGGCGCCGAACGGTCCGTCGCAGCAGCGGGTGATCCGGGCGGCGTTGGCGGACGCGGGGCTGACGGCGTCCGAGGTGGACGTGGTGGAGGCGCACGGTACGGGGACGCGGTTGGGCGACCCGATCGAGGCGCAGGCGCTGCTGGCGACGTACGGTCAGGACCGTCCGGCGGACCGTCCGGTGTGGATCGGTTCGCTGAAGTCCAACATCGGCCATGCGCAGGCCGCGGCGGGTGTGGGCGGTGTCATCAAGTCGGTGCTGGCGATGCGGCACGGGGTGATGCCGAAGACGCTGCACGTGGACGGTCCGACGCCCGAGGTGGACTGGTCGGCGGGGGCCGGCCGACTGCTGACGGAGGCCCGGGCCTGGGACGACACGGGACGCCCGCGACGTGCGGGAGTGTCCTCCTTCGGCATCAGCGGCACCAACGCCCACGTGATCCTGGAGTCCGCACCGGCCGAGGCCCCGGCCGGGGCGGCGGCGGAGGATGCCCGGCGTCCGGGGGCGGTGGTGTGGCCGGTGTCGGCGCGCAGTGCGGAGGCTCTGCGGGCGCAGGCGGCGGCGTTGGCGGCCCGGGTGGTGGCCGAGCCCGGGCTCGACATCGCGGACGTGGGTCATTCGCTGGCGATGGGGCGGGCGTCCTTCGAGCACCGGGCGGTGGTGCTGGGCACGGACCGGAGCGAGTTGCTCGGTGGGCTGAAGGCGCTGTCGCAGGGTGCCGGGGTGGCCGGTGGCGGGTTGGTTTCCGGTCGTTCGGTGTTGGTGTTCCCGGGTCAGGGTTCGCAGTGGGTGGGGATGGCTGCGGAGCTGTTGGTCGGGTCGGAGGTGTTCGCGGGGCGGATGGCGGAGTGTGAGCGGGCTCTGGCGCCGTACGTGGACTGGTCGTTGGTGGAGGCGTTGGGTTCCGAGGCGTTGTTGGCGCGGGTGGATGTGGTGCAGCCGGTGCTGTGGGCGGTGATGGTGTCGCTCGCGGAGGTGTGGCGCTCCTTCGGCATCGTTCCGGACGCGGTGGTGGGCCACTCCCAGGGTGAGATCGCGGCGGCCTGTGTGGCGGGTGGTCTGAGTCTGGAGGACGGCGCCCGGGTGGTCGCGCTGCGTTCCCGCGCGATCAAGGTGCTGGCCGGTCGGGGCGGGATGGCGTCGCTGCCGTTGTCGGTGGACGTGGCACGGGAGCGGATCGCTTCCTGGGCGGGCCGGTTGTCGGTGGCGGCGGTGAACGGTCCGTCGTCGACGGTGGTGTCGGGCGACGCGGACGCGGTCGTGGAGTTGGTGGAGGGGCTTGTCTCCGAGGGTGTGCGGGCGCGGGTGATCGAGGTCGACTACGCCTCGCACTCCGCGCACGTGGAGGAGATCCGGGAGCAGCTGCTCTTCGACCTGGAAGGCCTCACCCCCCGCTCCGGCTCGGTGCCGGTCTACTCCAGCGTGACCGGCGGCCTGGTGGACACGAAGGCCCTGGACGCCGAGTACTGGTACCGCAACCTCCGGGAGACCGTCGAGTTCGAGCGCGCGACCGGCGCGCTGCTCGCGGCCGGGCACCGCGTCTTCGTCGAGTCCAGCCCGCACCCGGTGCTGGGCGTGGCGGTGGGGGAGTCGGTGGAGGCCGCGGGTGCGGACGCGGCGGTGCTGGGGACGTTGCGCCGCGGCGAGGGCGGCCCGGAGCAGGTGCTGCGGGCGGTGGGCCGTGCGTGGGAGTGCGGACTTGCCGTGGACTGGTCGGGCGCGTTCCCGGGGGCGCGGCGCGTCGAGCTGCCGACGTACGCCTTCCAGCGGCGGCGCTACTGGCTGACGGCCCCCGCCGCCGTCCCGGCCGCCCCGGCCGAGGACCGTTGGGACGACCTGGAACTGCAGGACCCCGCCGAGCTCGCCGAAGCCCTCGGGGTCGGCCGGGCAGCCCTGGACGAAGTCCTGCCCGCCCTGGCGGCCTGGCGGTCCGCCAGGAACCGTGAGAGCAGGGCGGAATCCTGGCGTTACCACGTCGCCTGGGCACCCCTGTCGGTCGCGCCGGCGAACGGCCTCCCCGGTCGCTGGCTCGCCCTGCGTCCCGAGGGCGACGACGCGGCGGCCGTCCTGGACACCCTCGGCGCGGCCGGAGCCGACCTCCTCCCGTGCGTCGTCGCCGATCCGGGCGCGACCCGCGAACAACTGGCCGCTCTGCTCACGAGGACCGCGGGGGAGCAGCCGATCGCCGGAGTGCTGTCCCTGCTCTCCTGGGAGGAGCGCCCCCATCCCGAGCACCCCGATGTGCCCGGTGCTGCGGCGCTGACCCTCGCGCTGGCGCAGGCGCTGGAGGACGCGGGCCTCGACGCCCGGCTCTGGACGCTGACGAAGGGACTGGCGGTCCTGGGCGGCGCCGAGCGGCCCGGACACGTCGGTCAGGCCGCCTCCGCCGCCCTGGTCCGGACGGCGGCGCTGGAGCATCCGCATCGCCGGGGCGGTCTGATCGACCTGCCCGAGGTGCTGGACGTGCGGGCCGCCCGCCGCCTGTGTGCGGTGCTCGCGGGAGCCGCGGCCGACGAGGAGCAGGTGGCGGTGCGCTCCACCGGGGTCCACGGCCGCCGTCTCCGGCCCGCGTCCCCCATGTCGTCGAAGGCCCGTGCGGGTGGCGCGGCCGCCCGGGGGCGGCCGCGACCGCGGTGGCAGGGCACGGTCCTCGTCACCGGTGGCACCGGCGGCGTCGGCTCGCACACGGCGCGCTGGCTCGCGGGCCAGGGCGCGGAGCGGCTGCTGCTGGTCGGCCGTCGCGGTGCCGACGCACCCGGTGCGGACGAGCTGCGGGCGGAACTGACGGCGCTGGGCGCCGAAGTGACCATCGCGGCCTGCGACGTCGCCGACCCGGTCGCACTGGCGGCACTGGTCGCCGACATCCCGGCGCGGCACCCGCTGTCCGCCGTCGTCCATGCGGCGGGTGTCCTCGACGACGGTGTGCTCGACGCGCTGGACCCCGCGCGGCTCGCCGCGGTCCTGCGCGCCAAGCTGACCGCCGCCCGGAACCTGCACGAGGCCACCGCGGGTCTCGACCTGTCGGCCTTCGTGGTGTTCTCCTCGGTGATGGGCGTCGTGGGCAACGCCGGGCAGGGCAACTACGCGGCCGCCAACGCGGCCGTCGACGCACTCGTCGCCGCCCGCCGCGCCGCCGGGCTGCCCGGTACCTCCGTGGCCTGGGGCGCCTGGGCCGGTCCCGGCCTGCTGGCGGACGAGGTCGCCGCACGGCTGCGGGACTTCGGTCTGCCGGTGATGGAGCCCGAAACGGCCGTCACCGCGATCGGCCTCGCACTCGCGGAGGACGACGCGCTGGTCCTGGTCGCCGATGTCGACTGGCGGCGCTTCGCCGCGGGCACGGGCCTGCCGTCCGCCGCCCTGCTCGACGGGATTCCGGACCCGGCGGCCGCGGGGCCCGTCCCGGACGCCACCGCACCGTCGGCGGCCCGGGAGGGCGGCGACCCCGCCGACGCCCTGCGGCAGCGGATCGCCGAACTGCCGCGCCACGAGGACCGGGTGAGGACCCTCACCGAACTGGTGCGCACCCATGCGTCGACGGTCCTGCGCCACCCCGACGTCGAGACGGTCCGGCCCGGACAGGCGTTCTCCGCGCTCGGCTTCGACTCGCTGACGGCGGTGGAGCTGCGCAACCGGCTCGCCTCCGTCACCGGACTGGCCCTGCCCGCCACCGTCCTGTTCGACCACCCCACACCGTCGGCACTGGCCGACCGGCTGCTCGCGGACCTGGACCTGGACCTGGACCTGGGACTGCCGGACGCGGCGGGCGGCACCGCCGGGTCCGCCGGCCCCGTCGGCGCGGGGACGGGCCGGGCGGCGGAGCCCGACTGCCACGAGCCGATCGCGATCGTCGGCATGGGCTGCCGCTTCCCCGGCGGGGTCGCAGGGCCCGAGGACTTCTGGGACCTGCTCGCGAAGGGCACCGACGCCGTCGGTGACTGGCCGTCGAACCGGGGCTGGGACACCGAGGGGCTGTACGACCCGGACCCCGACCGGGCCGGCACCACGTACAGCAGGCAGGGCGGCTTCCTGCACGACGTCCCCGAGTTCGACGCGGAGTTCTTCGGCATCTCGCCGCGCGAGGCCCTGGCCATGGACCCGCAGCAGCGGCTGCTCCTGGAGACCGCCTGGGAGGCGGTCGAGGCCGCCGGGCAGGATCCGACCGCGCTGAAGGACCGGCAGGTCGGCGTCTACATCGGTACCAACGGCCAGGACTACTCCGCGCTGCTGGAGGGCGCGGAGGGAGTGTCCGAGGGCCATCTGCTGACCGGGAACACGGCCAGCGTGCTCTCGGGGCGGCTGTCCTACGTCCTCGGCCTCCAGGGGCCCTCGCTCACCGTCGACACCGCGTGCTCCTCGTCGCTGGTGGCGCTGCACCTGGCCGTGCAGGCCCTGCGGCGCGGCGACTGCGAGCAGGCCCTCGCGGGCGGGGTGACGGTGATGAGCACCCCGCGGCTCTTCGTGGAGTTCAGCCGTCAGCGCGGGCTCGCCGCCGACGGACGGTGCAAGGCGTTCTCGGCGGAGGCGGACGGCACGGGCTGGGGCGAGGGAGCCGGGGTGCTGCTGCTGGAGCGCCACAGCGACGCCCTGCGCCACGGGCACCCCGTGCTCGCGCTGATCAGCGGCACCGCCGTGAACCAGGACGGCGCCAGCAACGGGCTCACCGCCCCCAACGGCCCGTCCCAGCAGCAGGTCCTCCGTGCCGCCCTGGCCGACGCCGCGCTGCGGGCCGACCAGATCGACGCGATCGAGGCCCACGGCACCGGCACGAGGCTCGGCGACCCCATCGAGGCGCAGGCGCTCCAGGCCGTCCACGGACCGGCGCGCCCGGCGGACCGTCCGCTGTGGCTCGGCTCGGTGAAGTCGAACATCGGGCACACCCAGGCGGCGGCCGGGGTGGCCGGGGTGATGAAGATGGTGCTGGCCATCCGCCACGGCGAACTGCCGGGGACCCTGCACGCCGGCACGCCGAACCCGCACGTCGACTGGTCCGACGGTGGCATCCGCCTGCTCACCGCGCGCACGCCGTGGCCGGAGACCGGGAGCCCGCGCCGGGCGGGCGTGTCGTCGTTCGGCATCAGCGGCACCAACGCGCACGCGATCGTCGAGCAGGCGCCGGCCATCGCGGTCGTGCCCGCCCCGGACCGGACCGACGCCCCGGACCGGACCGGCACCTCGGACCGGACCGACACCGTGGACCGGACCGGCACCTCGGCGGTGCCCGCTCCGGACACCGCCGCCACGACGGCCGTCGCGGCGGTCACCGCCGAGGCCACCGCCACCGCCCGCCGTACCGGCCCGCCGGTGCCGCTGCTGCTCTCGGCCAGGACACCGGAGGCCCTGCGGGCGCAGGCCGGCCGGCTGGTGAGCCGGCTCGACGCCGACCCGGACGTCGAACTGGCGGACGTCGCCTACTCGCTCGCCGCGGGACGGGCCCCGCTCGAACACCGGGCAGCCGTCCTCGGACGGGACCGGGACTCCGTCCGGCGCTCCCTCACCGCACTCGCGCGCGGCACGGCGGAGGGCCGACTGCTCACCGGCGGCGCCGTACGCTCCGGCCGGACCGCCTTCCTCTTCCCGGGGCAGGGCAGCCAGCGGGCCGGAGCCGGTGCGGAGCTCTACCGCGAGGACCCGGTGTTCGCCGACGCCCTCGACGAGGTGCTGACCGGCCTGGACCCGCACCTCGACCTGCCCCTGCGCGACGTCCTGTTCGCCGCGCCCGGAACCCCGGGCGCGGAACTGCTCGACCGCACCCGGTACACCCAGCCCGCGCTGTTCGCCCTGGAGACGGCGCTGTTCCGGCTGGTGCGGCACTGGGGTGTGCGGCCCGACCTGCTGATGGGGCACTCCATCGGCGAACTCGCCGCCGCCCACGCGGCGGGCGTGCTGGACCTGCCCGACGCCTGCGCGCTGGTGGCGGCCCGGGGACGGCTGATGGACGAACTGCCCGAGGGCGGGGCGATGGTGGCGGTGGAGGCCACCGAGGAGGAAGTGCGCCGGGCCCTGCTGGACGACCGCGCCGGGCACTCCGTCCCGGAGCAGGAAGCGGACCGGGACGCGGACCGGGACGCGGTGGACATCGCCGCCGTCAACGGGCCCACCTCCGTGGTCCTGTCCGGTGACGTGGACGCGGTGCAGCGCCTGGCCGGGGTGTTCCGCTCCCGCGGACGGCGCACCCGGCGCCTGACCGTGAGCCACGCGTTCCACTCCGCCCGGACGGACGGGATGCTCGACGCGTTCCGGGACGTGGCGGAGTCGCTGACCTACCACGCCCCCGGCATCGAGATCGTCTCCAACCTGACCGGGCGCACCGCCACGGCCGCGGAACTCCGGTCCCCCGACCACTGGGTGCGCCACGTCCGGGGCACCGTCCGCTTCCTGGAAGGGGCCCGCCGGCTGCGGGCCGAGGGTGCGACGACCTACCTCGAACTCGGACCGGGCGGCGTGCTGTCCGGCATGCTCCACGCCTGCCTCCCCGACCCCGACCCCGCCTTCGACCCCACCACCGACCCGGCTTCCGGCGCCGGCGGCTCCGGCGGCCCCGGGACGGTGCCGCTGCTGCGCGACGGTCGCGGCGAGCCGGACGCCGTCCGCACCGCACTCGCCTCGCTGCACCTGCGCGGCGTGGCCGTGGACTGGTCGGCGGGCTGGAACGGCACCGACGTGCGGCGGGTCGACCTGCCCACCTACGCCTTCCAGCGCAGGCGCTTCTGGCCGGAGGCCGCGCTGGACCCGGCCCCCGCCGCCTGGCGCGCCCGCCGGGGGGCCGCGACCCCCGCCGGTCCCCAGCGCTACCGCGTCGCCTGGGAGCCGCTCGCCGCGCCCGCGGAGCCCCGCCTCTCCGGTCGCTGGCTGCTCGTCACCCCGGACGGACCCGGCGCCGAGGACACCGCGATCGCCTGCGAACAGGCCCTCGCCGGACACGGCGCCGACGTGGTCGTGACCCGGGTCGGGGCCGCCGCCGAACGCGCCGAACTGGCCCTGCTGCTGCCGGAGTTCGGCAAGCTGACGGGCGTCCTGTCGCTGCTGGCCCTGGCCGAGGGACCCCACCCGGTCCTGCGGACGCTCGACGCCGGTCTGACCGGGACCCTGCTGCTGCTCCAGGCCCTGGGCGAGAGCGGCGTCGACGCGCCCCTGTGGTGCGCCACCCGCGGCGCGGTGGCGGCGCACGGCACGGAGGAGGTCCGCCCCGAACAGGCCCAGGTGTGGGGCCTGGGCCGGGTGGCGGCACTGGAGCACCCGCTGCGCTGGGGCGGCCTGGTCGACCTGCCCGACCTGCTGGACGGGCCCGCGCTGGACGCGCTGTGCGCGGTGCTGGCCGGACGGGACGGCGAGGACCAGGTGGCCGTACGCACGCCGGTACCGCTGGGCCGCCGGCTCGTCCCCGCGCCGGAGCCGGAGGCACCCGCGCCCGCACCGTGGACGCCGCGCGGCACGGTCCTCGTCACCGGCGGCACCGGGGGCCTCGGCGCCCAGGTGGCGCGCTGGCTCGCGGAGCGCGGCGCGGACCACCTCGTCCTCCTCGGCCGGCGGGGCCCCGAGGCCCCCGGAGCCGACGCGCTGGTCGACGCCCTGGCGGCGCTCGGCGCCCGGAGCACAGTGCTGGCCTGCGACGTCGCCGACCGCACCGCGCTGGAACGGGTCCTGGAGCGGCTGCGCGACCAGGGCGACACCGTACGGGCCGTGGTGCACGCCGCCGGACTCACCTCGGACACCGCGCTGATGGACTGCACGCCGGAGGAACTGGCCCGGCGGACGGCGGCCAAGACGCTCGGCGCGGCCCACCTCGACGCCCTGTTCGAAGGCCGCCCGCTGGACGCCTTCGTCCTGTTCTCCTCGGTCTCGGCCACCTGGGGCAGCGGCGGCCAGGGCGCGTACGCGGCGGCCAACGCCTACCTGGACGGCCTCGCCGCGGCCAGGCGCGGCCGGGGCCTGGCGGCGACCTCGGTGGCCTGGGGCCCCTGGGCCGGCGCGGGCATGGCCGACGGCGCCGTGGGCGACGGCCTGCGCCGCCACGGGCTGGTGCCGATGGCCCCCGCGGCGGCGCTCTCCGCGCTCGGCCTGGCGCTGGCCCTGGACGAGGGCGAGGCGGTCGTCGCCGAGCTGGACTGGAGCCGCTTCGCGCCGCTCTTCGGTTCGGCGAGGGCCAGCGCGCTGCTGCGCGGCCTGCCGGCCGCCCGGGCGGCGGACGGCGGCCCCGCGGCCGCGGACACCCCCGCCGGCTCCGGGCCCGGGACGGGCGGCGACCCGGCGTGGTCGCACCGGCTGCACCGGCTGTCCGGGCCCGAGGGCCGCAAACTGCTGACGGAGCTGGTCCGGAGCGAAGCGGCCGCCGTGCTGGGCCACGAGTCGGCCGCCGGCTTCGCGGCCGACCGCCCGTTCCGCGAGGTGGGCTTCGACTCGCTCACCGCCGTCGAGCTCCGCAACCGGCTGGTCGAGGCCACCGCGCTGCCGCTCACGCTCACGTCCGTCTTCGACCATCCGACCGCGACCGCCCTCGCCGCGCACCTCTTCGCCGGGCTGGGCGGCACGGAACCGGACGCCGACGGCACGACCGGCACGACCGGCACCACCGCACGGGACTCCGCGGCCGGGCCCGCGGCGGCCGACGAACCGCTGGCGATCGTCTCGATGGCCTGCCGGTTCCCGGGCGGCGTCCGCTCGCCCGAGGATCTGTGGCGACTGGTGGCCGACGGCGTGGACGCGGTCGCCGCGCTGCCCGCCGACCGCGGCTGGCCGCTGGACACCCTCTACGACCCGGACCCCCTGCACCCGGGCACCTTCTACACCACCGGCGGCGGATTCCTGGACGGGGCGGCCGAGTTCGACGCGGAGTTCTTCGGCATCTCCCCGCGCGAAGCACTCGCCATGGACCCGCAGCAGCGCCTGCTGCTCGAAACCAGCTGGGAGGCCCTGGAGCGGGCCGGACTCGATCCCGCGTCGCTGCGCGGCAGCGAGGGGGGCGTCTACGTCGGCGTCGCCGCCCAGGGCTACGGCACCGGCCCGCAGGACCCGTCCGACGAGGTCGAGGGGCACCTCCTCAGCGGCACGGTCACCAGCGTCGCCTCCGGCCGCATCGCCTACACCCTCGGGCTCGGCGGCCCCGCCGTGACCGTGGAGACGGCCTGCTCGTCCTCGCTGGTGGCCCTGCACCTGGCCGGCCAGGCCCTGCGCGCCGGCGACTGCTCGTTCGCCCTGGTCGGCGGCGCCGCGGTGATGGCGAGCCCGGACGTCTTCGTCGAGTTCAGCCGTCAGCAGGGCCTGTCGCCCGACGGCCGCTGCCGCTCCTTCGCCGAAGGGGCGAACGGCACGGGGTGGGGCGAGGGGGTGGGCGTGCTGCTCGTGGAGCGCCTCTCCGACGCGCGCCGCCTCGGGCATCCCGTCCTCGCCCTGGTCCGGGGCACCGCGGTGAACCAGGACGGTGCCAGCAACGGCCTGACCGCCCCGAGCGGCCCCGCGCAGCAGCGGGTGATCAGGACGGCGCTGGCCACGGCCGGACTGTCCGGTGCCGAGATCGACCTGGTCGAGGCGCACGGCACCGGCACCGTGCTCGGCGACCCGATCGAGGCGCAGGCCCTGCTGGCCACGTACGGCCAGGACCGGCCCGCCGACCGTCCGCTGTGGCTGGGGTCGCTGAAGTCCAACATCGGGCACACCCAGGCCGCCGCCGGGGTCGCCGGGGTCATCAAGACGGTGCTCGCGCTGCGGAACGGCGTGCTCCCCGGCACCCTGCACGCACAGGAGGCGTCCAGCCGGGTGGACTGGTCGGCCGGCGCGGTCCGGCTGCTCGCGGAGGCCCGCCCCTGGGACGCCCCGGACGGGGGCCGGCCGCGCCGGGCCGGCGTCTCCGCGTTCGGCATGAGCGGCACCAACGCCCACGCCGTTCTGGAGGAGGCACCCGCCGAGGACACCCCGCCGACCGGAGGCACCCACGGCGAACCGGCCGAGGACACCGGGACCGCGGTGCCGTGGCTGCTCTCCGCCATGACCCCCGCGGCCCTGCGCCGGCAGGCGCGCCGACTGGGCGAGCACCTGCGGGCCGACCCCGACGGGGACGTCGCCGGACCGGCCCGCGCGCTCGCCACCACCCGCCCCGCCCTGCCCTTCCGGGCGGCCGCCACCGGCCGCGACCGCGACGCGCTGCTCGGCTGGCTGGACGCGCTCGCGGCGGGAGAGCCCGCGCCCGACGCCGTGCAGGACCGGGCCCGCGGCGGCCGTACGGCCTTCGTCTTCCCCGGCCAGGGCTCGCAGTGGGCCGGCATGGCCGTGGCGGCCCTCGACTCCTCCGGGGCGTTCGCCGCCGCGATCGCCGCCTGCGAACGGGCGCTCGCCCCGCACACCGACTGGTCCCTGACCGAGGTGCTGCGCGGTGCGCCCGGCGCACCGACGCTCGACCGGGTGGACGTCGTCCAGCCGGTGCTGTTCGCCGTGATGGTCGCGCTGGCCGCGCACTGGCGCGACACCGGGGTCACCCCGGACGCGGTGGTCGGGCACAGCCAGGGCGAGATCGCCGCCGCCTGCGTCGCCGGAGCGCTGTCGCTCGACGACGCGGCCCTCGTGGTGGCGCTGCGCAGCCGGGCGCTGCTGAGGCTGGCGGGGCGCGGCGGCATGGTGTCGGTCGCCGCCTCCGCCGAGCGGACGACGGGCCTGCTGCCCGCCGGCGGACGCGCGTGCGTGGCCGCGGTGAACGGCCCCGGGGCGGTGGTCGTCGCCGGGGAGCCCCAGGAGCTGGCCGCCCTGCTCGCCGCCTGCGACCGGGAGGGCGTACGGGCCAGGACGATCCCGGTGGACTACGCGGCCCACTCGGCCCAGGTCGCCGAGATCGAGGACGAACTGCGTGAAGCCCTCGCCGGGATACAGCCCCGCGCCTCGACCGTCCCGCTCTACTCGACGGTGACCGGCGGACCCGTCGCCGGGGAATCGCTCGACGCCGCCTACTGGTACCGCAATCTGCGCGAGCCGGTCGACTTCGTCGGGGCGACCCGCGCCCTGCTGGAGACGGGTCACACCCTGGTCGTCGAGGTCGGCCCGCATCCGGTGCTGCTCGCCGGGATCGAGGCGGTGGCCGCGGAGGCCGGGCGGGAGGTGTCGGCGGTCGGCACGCTGCGGCGCGGCGACGGCGGCCGGGACCGGCTGCTGGCCTCGCTGACCGAGGCGTGGGCGGCGGGCGGCGGTCCGGTGGACTGGTCGCCCTGGACGGGGGCGCCCGGGCCGGACGACCCGGCACCCGTCCCGCTGCCGACGTACCCGTTCCAGCGCGACCGGTACTGGCTGCCCACACCGGGCCGGACGGCCGCCGCGGTCACTGCCTCGGCCACCACCTCGGTGCCGGCCGAGGGGACCGCGCGGGCGGCGGGCGACGACGACGGCACCCCCGCCGTACGACTGGCCGCCCGGCTGGCCCCGCTGGACCGGCGGGCCCGCCGTCAGGCGGTGCTCGACCTGGTCGTCCGGCACGCGGCGGCGGTCCTCGGCCATCCCGGAGCCGGTCCGGTGCGCGCGGAACGCGCCTTCTCGGAGGTCGGCTTCGACTCGATGCTCGCGGTGCGGTTCAGGAACGCGCTGTGCGAGGCCACCGGGCTGGCCGTCCCGCCGACGGTCGTCTTCGACCACCCGACGCCCGAGGCGCTCGCCGACTACCTGGACGCCGAGCTGTCCGCCGCGCCCGAACCGCCCTCGCCGTTGCTGGCCGAGCTGGACCGGCTGGCCGTGCTGCTCGCGGCCGTCCCGCCGGGAGCGGCGGACAGTGACGGGGTCGGCGAACGACTGGACGAACTGCTGCGCGGCTGGGGCCGGCGAGTCGGTGCACCGGGCGGCGAGGCACTGCCGCCCGGACCGGTGGACGACCTGGCCGCGGCGACGGAAACGGCGACAGCGGACGAGCTGTTCGCCCTGATCGACAACGACTTCGGAAACGCCTGAGAGAGAGCTGTCCCTGATGTCCGACGACAAGAAGCTGCTCGACTACCTCAGGCGCGCCACCGCGGACCTCGGTGACGCCCGGAGGCAACTGCGCGAGGCCGAACAGGCCCGCCACGAACCGATCGCCATCGTCTCGATGGCCTGCCGCTACCCCGGCGGCGCCGACACGCCCGAACTGCTGTGGGACCTGGTCTCCCGGGGCGCCGACGCGGTCTCGACCTGGCCGGTCAACCGCGGCTGGGACGTGGAGGGCCTCTACGACCCGGACCCCGAGCGGGCCGGTACCTCCTACACCCGGCACGGCGGCTTCCTGCACGACGCGGCCGAGTTCGACGCCGAGTTCTTCGGTATCTCGCCGCGCGAGGCCCTGGCGACGGACCCCCAGCAGCGGCTGGCGCTGGAGACCGCCTGGGAGGCGGTCGAGCGGGCCGCGATCGACCCCCGGACGCTGCGGCGCACCGCCACGGGTGTCTTCCTCGGGGCGATCGGCAACGGCTACGGCGCGGGCTCGCGCCACCTCCCCGAGGTCCAGGGCCTGCTGGACACCGGGACGGCGAGCAGTGTGGTCTCCGGCCGGATCGCCTACACCCTGGGCCTGGAAGGCCCCGCGGTGACCGTGGACACCGCCTGCTCCTCCTCCCTGGTCGCCCTGCACCTGGCGATCCGGGCCCTGCGGGCGGGCGACTGCACGCTGGCCCTGGCCGGCGGGGTCTCGGTGATGGCGACCCCCGACGCGTTCGTGGCGTTCAGCCGCCAGCGCGCGCTGTCGGCCGACGGCCGTTGCAAGGCGTTCGGGGCCGACGCGGACGGGACCGGCTGGTCCGAGGGTGTCGGCGTCCTGTTGCTGGAGCGGTTGTCGGACGCCCGCCGCAACGGGCACCCGGTGCTGGCCGTCGTTCGCGGCTCGGCCACGAACCAGGACGGTGCGAGCAACGGTCTGACGGCGCCCAGCGGTCCGTCCCAGCAGCGGGTGATCCGGGCGGCGCTGGCGGACGCGGGGCTGACGGCGTCCGAGGTGGACGTGGTGGAGGCGCACGGCACCGGCACCACGCTCGGCGACCCGATCGAGGCGCAGGCCCTGCTGGCCACGTACGGCCAGGGCCGGCCCGCCGAACGACCGCTGTGGCTGGGCTCGTTGAAGTCGAACATCGGCCACACCTCGGCGGCGGCCGGCGTGGGCGGCGTCATCAAGATGGTGCTGGCGATCGAGCACGGCGAACTGCCCAGGACCCTGCACGCGGACCGGCCGACGCCCATGGTGGACTGGTCGTCGGGAGCCGTGGAGGTCCTCTCGGAGGCCCGCGCCTGGGACGACACGGGACGCCCGCGCCGGGCCGGGGTGTCCGCCTTCGGCGTCAGCGGCACCAACGCGCATCTGATCCTGGAACAGGCCCCGGCGGAGGAAGCCGAACCGGTGGCCGACTTGGCGGCCGGTGGCGACGCGCACCCGCTGCCCTGGGTGCTGTCGGGGCGTACCGACGAGGCCCTGCGCGACCAGGCCGCCCGGCTGCTGGCGCACCTGGGCGCCGGTCCCGCACCCCTGCGGGCCGACGACACCGGCCGCGCGCTCGCCCTCACGCGTACCGCCTTCGAGCGGCGGGCCGTGGTCGTGGGCGCCGACCGGGACCGGCTGATCGACGGCGTGAAGGCCCTGGCCGAGGGCCGGACGGTGCCGGGGCTGGTTCGGGGCGACGGGGTGTCGTCGGGCCGTTCGGTGTTGGTGTTCCCGGGTCAGGGTTCGCAGTGGGTGGGGATGGCTGCGGAGCTGTTGGGCGGGTCGGAGGTGTTCGCGGGGCGTTTCGCGGAGTGCGAGCGGGCTCTGGCGCCGTACACCGATTGGTCGTTGGTGGAGGCGTTGGGTTCGGAAACGCTGTTGGCGCGGGTGGATGTGGTGCAGCCGGTGCTGTGGGCGGTGATGGTGTCGCTCGCGGAGGTGTGGCGTTCCTTCGGCGTCGTGCCGGACGCGGTGGTGGGTCATTCCCAGGGTGAGATCGCGGCGGCCTGTGTGGCGGGTGGTCTGAGTCTGGAGGACGGGGCGCGGGTGGTGGCGTTGCGTTCCCGTGCGATCAAGGTGCTGGCGGGTCGGGGCGGGATGGCGTCGCTGCCGCTGCCGGTGGACGTGGCACGGGAGCGGATCGCCTCCTGGGCGGGCCGGCTGTCGGTGGCCGCGGTCAATGGTCCGTCGTCGACGGTGGTGTCGGGCGATGCGGACGCGGTGACGGCACTCGTGGACGCCCTGGTCGGCGAGGGTGTGCGGGCGAGGGTGATCGAGGTGGACTACGCCTCGCACTCCGCGCACGTGGAGGAGATCCGGGAGCAGCTGCTGTCCGATCTGGAGGGCATCGCCCCGCTCTCCGCTTCGGTGCCGTTCTTCTCGACGGTGACGGGCGAGTGGCTGGACACGAAGGAGTTGGACGCCGAGTACTGGTACTGCAACCTCCGTCAGACCGTGGAGTTCGGGACGGCCACGGCGACGCTGCTGGGGGAGGGCTTCCGGTTCTTCGTCGAGGCCGGCCCGCACCCCGTGCTCACCTTCGGCGTCCAGCAGACCGCCGACGAGGCCGACACCGCCGGCTCCGCGCAGGGCCCCGCCGTGGTCCTGGGCACGCTGCGGCGCGGCGAGGGCGGCCTCGACCGCTTCCTGACCTCCCTGGGCGAGGCCTACGCGGGCGGCCTGTCGCCCGACTGGGACCGGGTGTTCGCCGGACTCCGCCCGGGCGGAGTCTCCCTGCCCACCTACCCCTTCCAGCGTCGCCCGTACTGGCTGGAGGACACCGGCCCCGCGGCGGGCGGTCCCTCCGGAACGTCCCCGCAGGGTGACGACTTCTGGGAGGCCCTGGGTGGGGGCGACCTGGACCGGTTCACCAGTGCCCTCGGGGTCGCGCCCGAGGACCCGCTGAACGTGGTGCTCCCCGCGCTCACCACCTGGCGCACCGAGCGCAGCGAGCGTTCGGTGGTCGACTCCTGGCGCTACCGCGTGACCTGGCGGGCCCTGCCCGAGGGCCCTCCGCCTCCACTGGACGGCAACTGGCTCGTCCTGTCCTCGGACGGTCAGTCCGAGGACGGGGTGCGCCGGTCGGAGGCGACCGCCCACGTCCTGGAACAGGCCGGGGCCTCGGTGGCGCACGTACGGGTCACCGGGGCGGAGGCCGACCGCGCCGCGTTGGCCGACCGGGTCCGCGCGTCGCTCGACGCGCTGCCCGGCCCGGTGACGGGAGTGCTGTCGCTGCTGGGCCTCGACGAGCGCCCGCACCCGGCGCACCCCTCCGTCCCGCTGGGCACCGCGCTCAACCTGGCCCTGGTGCAGGCCCTCGGCGACGGCGGGATCGACGCGCCCCTGTGGTGGGCGACCCGGGGCGCGGTGTCGGTCGGGGGCACCGACACCGGGAGTCCGGTCAGCGCCGCGCAGAGCCTGCTCTGGGGTCTGGGCCGGGTCGCCGCGCTGGAATTCCCGCAGCGCTGGGGCGGTCTGATCGACCTCCCGGAGGTGCTGGACCCGGACGCCGCCGCGCGGCTGTGCCGGGTGCTGGCCGGCGGGGCCGGGGACGAGGACCAGGTGGCCGTACGGGCCACCGGCTGCCACGGCCGGCGGCTGGTCCGGTCGGCCCTGGGCGACGCCGCGCCGCGGCGCAGGTGGCGGCCCGGGGGCACCGTGCTGATCACCGGCGGTACCGGCGGGATCGGCGCGCAGATCGCACGCTGGCTGGCCCGGCGGGGAGCCGCGCACCTGGTGCTGGTCGGCCGGCGCGGCGCGGACGCGCCGGGTGCGCCGGAGCTCTCCGAGGAACTGGCCGCCCTCGGCACCCGGGTCACCCTGGCCTCGTGCGACGTCGCCGACCTGGAGGCCCTGCGCGCGCTGAAGGACGGCCTCGAACAGGACGGCCACCGGATCAGTACCGTCTTCCACGCCGCGGGGGCCGGGCTGCTGGTGCCACTGCCCGACACCGACGCGGACGAGTTCGCCGACACCCTGCACGCCAAGGCCGGCGGGGCCAGGAACCTGGACCTGCTCTTCGACCGGGACACGCTCGACGCGTTCGTGCTGTTCTCCTCCATCTCCGGGGTGTGGGGCAGCGCCGTCCACGGCGCCTACGCCGCCGCCAACGCCTATCTCGACGGCCTCGCCGAGGACCGCAGGAGCCGCGGCCTCGCCGCGACCTCCGTGGTGTGGGGGATCTGGAACCCCGAGGGCGGGGCCGGGATGGCGGCCGAACTCGCGGAGGAGACCCTGCGCGGCCACGGCGTGCTCTTCATGCCGCCCGCGGCCGCGATCACCGGGCTCCAGCAGGTCCTGGACCACGACGAGACGGTGGTCGTGGTCGCCGACATCGACTGGGACCGCTTCGCGACGGTCTTCACCTCGGCCCGCCCCAGCCCGCTGATCGGGGAACTCCCCGAGGTGCGCGCCGCGCTGGCCGCCGAACCGGAGACCGGCGCGACCGGGGCCGAGGGAGCGCCCTCGGCGCTGCGCGACCGGCTGGCGCCGCTTCCGGCGGCCGAGCGGACCCGGGTGCTGGTCGACCTGGTCCGGACCCACGCGGCCGCCGTCCTCGGCCACGACTCGCCGGACGCGGTCGCCCCCGGCCGGGCCTTCCGCGACCTGGGCTTCGACTCGCTGACCGCCGTGGACATGCGCAACCGGCTCAACACCGCCACCGGCCTGCGGCTCCCGGTCACCGTCGTCTTCGACTACTCGTCGGCGACCGCGCTCGCCCGGCGCCTGGAGACCGGACTGCTGGGCGCCGCCGAGGAGCCCGCCGCCGTCCGGCAGGCCCCGTCGGCGGAGCCCGCCGAGGACGACGACCCCGTCGTGATCGTCTCCATGAGCTGCCGCTACCCCGGCGGCGTTCGCACCCCCGAGGACCTGTGGGAACTGCTCGCCGACGGGCGCGACGCCGTCTCCGGGCTGCCGTCCGACCGGGGCTGGGACCTCGACGCGCTGTACGACGCGGACCCCGACCGGCCCGGCCGGAGCTACGCCGCCGCGGGCGGGTTCGTCAGTGACGCGGACCGCTTCGACCCCGGATTCTTCGGGATCTCCCCGCGCGAGGCCCTGGCCATGGACCCGCAGCAGCGGCTCCTGCTCGTCACCGCCTGGGAGGCGATCGAGCGCGCCGGCATCGACCCGACGTCCCTGCACGGCACCCCGACCGGGGTCTTCGCCGGCGCCTCCTACCAGGGCTACGGCGGCACCCTGCGCGACGTCCCCGAGGAACTGGAGGGCCTGTTCATCGCGGGCATCTCCACCAGCGTCCTGTCCGGGCGGGTCGCCTACCAACTCGGCCTCCAGGGGCCCGCCGTGACCGTGGACACGGCCTGCTCCTCGTCCCTGGTGGCGGTCCACCTCGCCGCGCAGTCGCTGCGCTCGGGCGAATGCGCGCTGGCCCTGGCCGGCGGTGTCACGGTGATGGGCACCCCGCTGTCGTTCACCGGCTTCAGCCGGCAGCGCGGGCTCGCCGAGGACGGGCGCTGCAAGTCCTTCGCGGCCTCGGCGGACGGCTTCGGCATGGCCGAGGGCGTGGGCCTGCTGCTCCTCGAACGCCTCTCCGACGCCCGCCGCAACGGCCACCCGGTGCTCGCGGTGCTGCGCGGCTCGGCGATCAACCAGGACGGCGCGAGCAACGGGCTGACCGCGCCCAGCGGCCTGGCCCAGCAGCGGGTGATCCGCGACGCGCTGGCGAACGCCCGGCTGACGGCCGCCGACGTGGACGCCGTCGAGGCGCACGGCACCGGCACCCGGCTGGGCGACCCGATCGAGGCCGACGCGCTGCTGGCCACCTACGGCCAGGACCGGCCGGCCGACCGGCCGGTGCGGCTCGGGTCGCTGAAGTCGAACATCGGGCACACCCAGGCCGCGGCCGGCGTCGGCGGCATCATCAAGATGGTGCTGGCCATGGGGCACGGCGAGCTGCCGCGGACCCTGCACATCGACCGGCCGTCCCCGAACGTCGACTGGACGGCGGGCGCCGTCGCCCTGCTGACCGAGGCCGCGCCCTGGCCGGAGACCGGCCGGCCGCGCCGGGCCGGCGTGTCCTCCTTCGGCCTGAGCGGCACCAACGCCCATGTCGTCGTCGAGCAGCCGCCCGCCGAACCCGCGCTCCCGCTGCCCGCCCTGCCGGCCGGGTCCGCGCCCGCCGCCGGGTCCGCATCCGTACCGGTACCCGCCGCCGGCCCGTCCGCCGTCCCGTCCGCCGGGTCCGGCGCGACGGATCCCGGCACCACGCGGGCCGCCGTCCCGTGGGTCCTGTCCGGGCGGACCGCCGAGGCGGTCAAGGCCCAGGCGGAACGGCTGCACGCGCACCTGACGGAGCACCCGGAGCTGTCGTCCGCCGACGTCGGCTACTCCCTGGCCACCACCAGGACCGCCTTCGAGCACCGCGCGGCCGTCGTCGGCGAGGACCGCGCGACCCTGCTGGGCGGCCTGGCCGCGCTGGCCGCGGGGGACCGCGCACCCGGCCTGGTCGAAGGCACCGTCGCCCGGTCGACCAGGACCGTCCTCGTCTTCCCCGGCCAGGGATCCCAGTGGGCCGGCATGGCCCGGGAACTGCTCGACCACGCCCCGGCCTTCGCCGACCGGATCGCGGCCTGCGAACGCGCCCTCGCCCCGCACCTGGACTGGTCGCTGCTCGCGGTCCTGCGGGAGGAGACCGACGCGCCCCCGCTGGACCGGGTGGACGTGGTGCAGCCGGTGCTGTTCTCCGTCATGGTGTCGCTGGCCGAGCTGTGGCGGGCGCACGGGATCGTCCCCGACGCCGTGGTCGGCCACTCCCAGGGGGAGATCGCCGCCGCCTGCGTGGCCGGCGCGCTCTCGCTGGACGACGCGGCCCGGATCGTCGCCCTGCGCAGCCGGGCCCTGCTGGCCCTGACCGGACGCGGCGGCATGCTGTTCGTGCCGCAGCCGGTCGAAGCCGTGCGCGAGACGCTGTCGTCCGCCCAGTACGTTGCGCTGGACGTCGCCGCCGTCAACGGGCCGACGTCGGTGACGGTCTCCGGCGACCCGGCGGCCCTGGAACGACTGCGCGACCAGTACTCCGAGGCGGGCGTCCTGACCTGGCCGGTCCCCGGCGTGGACTTCGCCGGGCACTCGCCCCAGGTGGAGGAACTCCGCGAGGAACTGCTCACCCTCCTCGCCGGCACCGCGCCGCGGACGTCCGACATCCCCTTCTACTCCACGGTCACCGGCGGCCCCCTGGACACCCTGGGCCTGGACGCCGGGTACTGGTACGAGAACCTGCGCCGGCCGGTGGAGTTCGGACGGGCGGTCGACGCACTCGTCGCCGACGGGCACCACACCTTCGTCGAGTGCAGCACCCACCCCGCGCTGACCGTCTGGCTCCAGCAGGCCGTCGAAGCGGCCGGGGCCGGGGACGGAGCCGTCGTCGGCACCCTGCGCCGCGCCGAGGGCGGCCCCGGCCGCTTCCTCGCCGCGCTCACCGAACTCCAGGTCCGCGGACTTCCGGTGGACTGGGACACGGTGTTCGCCGGAACCGGCGCGCGCAAGCGACCCCTGCCCACCTACGCCTTCCAGCAGCAGCGCTACTGGCTGGACACCACCCCCGACCGGCCCGCCGACGCCCTCACCGGCGTCGACGCCACGACCGGCGCCGGCCCGGCCGACTCCGGCTTCTGGGAGGCCGTCGACCACGGGGACCTGGACGCCCTCGCCACCACCCTGCGGGTCGAGGACGGCGAACTGAGGGCCTCCCTCGCCTCCCTGGTGCCCACCCTCGCCGCATGGGCGCGCGGCCGGGCCGGCGACCGGACCGCCGACAGCTGGCGCTACCGGGTCACCTGGAAGCCCCTGCCGGCCCCCGAACCGCCCCGGCTCACCGGCAACTGGCTGGTCGTCGCCCCGGCCGGCGCCGCCGGCGACCCGGCCGTCGCGTTCGCCGTCGACGCCCTGCGCGGACACGGCGCCGCACCCGTCCTGGTCGCGGCGGGCCCCGACGCGACCGACCGGACCCGGTTCGCCGCACTGCTCCGCGACGCCCACGACCACGCCGACGGGCCGCCCGCCGGAATCCTGTCGCTGCTCGCCCTCGCCGAGGAACCGCACGGCGACGGATCGGCGCTCCCCCTCGGCCTCACCCTGACGGTCGCACTCCTCCAGGCCCTGGGCGACCTCGGCACCGACACCCCGCTCTGGGGCGTCACCCGGGGCGCGGTGTCGGTCGGCCGCTCCGACCGGATCGACAGCACGCTCCAGGCCCTGGTCTGGGGCCTCGGCGGGGTCGCCGGAGTCGAGTACCCGCGGCGGTGGGCCGGCCTGGTCGACCTGCCGCGACGGCTCGACGACCGGGCCGCGACCCGGCTCGCCGAAGCACTGACCGGTCCCGACGGCGAGGACCAGCTGGCGGTGCGCGCCACCGGCCTCTACGGCCGCAGGGTCGTCCACGCCGGACTCGGCGACACCGCCCCCGTCCGCGACTGGACACCCGAGGGCACCGTCCTGATCACCGGCGGCACCGGCGGCCTCGGCGCCCAGATCGCCCGATGGCTCGCCCGCACCGGCACCGCGCACCTGCTGCTCACCAGCCGGCGCGGCGCCCAGGCCCCGGGGGCCGACGCCCTGCTCGCCGAACTGCGCGGTCTCGGCGCCGCCGCCACCGCGGTGGCCTGCGACGTCGCGGACCACGACGCACTGGCGGAACTGCTCGCCGGCATCCCGGCCGAGCGCCCGCTGCGCGCCGTCCTGCACACCGCGGGCGTCCTCGACGACGGCGTGATCGACTCGATCACCCCCGAACGCGCGGCCGGCGTGCTGCGCCCCAAGCTCGACGGCGCACGCAACCTCGACGCGCTCACCCGCGGCCTCGACCTGACCGCCTTCGTGCTGTTCTCCTCGCTCGCCGGCACGCTCGGCGGCACCGGCCAGGGCAGCTACGCCGCCGCCAACGCCTACCTCGACGCCCTGGCCCGGCAGCGCCGCGACCTCGGACTGCCCGGCACCTCGGTGGCCTGGGGCCTGTGGGGCGGCGAGAGCCTCGCCTCCGGAGCCGTCGCCGAACGGCTGATCCGCGACGGCCTGCCCGCCATGGATCCCGGGACGGCCACGACCGCGCTGCGCCGGGCCCTCGACCACGACGACACGGCGGTCCTCGTCGCCGACTTCGCCTGGGACCGATTCACCCGGGCGTTCACCGCGCTGCGGCCCAGCGCCGCCCTCGGGGACCTGCCCGAGGTCCGGGAGGCGCTCGCCGCCGCGCGCGGCTCCCGGAGCACGGCCGACGGCGCCGAGCCGCCGGCCCTGCGACTGGCCGCACTGCCCCCGGCGGAACGGGACCGGGCCCTGCTGGACCTGGTTCGCTCCGAGGTCGCCGCCGTGCTCGGCCACCCCGGGCCCGAGGCGGTGGGACCCGACCAGGCGTTCAAGGAGATCGGCTTCGACTCGCTGATCGCCGTCGAACTGCGCAACCGGCTCGCCGCGGCCACCGGTCTGCGCCTGTCGGTGACCCTGGCCTTCGACTACCCCACGGCCACGGCGCTGGCCGGACACCTGCGCGCCGAACTGCCGGGCGCGCCCGCCACGGAGACGCCCGACGTTCCCGCGCCGGTGCCCGCGGCCGCCGCGGTGCCCGAGGACGAGGCGATCGCGGTGGTCGCCATGAGCTGCCGCTACCCCGGGGGCGTCAGCACCCCCGAGGAGCTGTGGGAGCTCGTCGCGGGCGGCGGGGACGCGATCAGCGGATTCCCCACCGGGCGCGGCTGGGACCTGGACGGCCTCTACGACCCGGACCCGGACCGGGTCGGCAGCACCTACGCGCGGGAGGGCGGCTTCCTGCACGACGCCGACCGCTTCGACCCGGCCTTCTTCGGGATCTCCCCGCGCGAGGCGCTGACCATCGACCCCCAGCAGCGGCTGCTGCTCGAACTCTCCTGGGAGGCGTTCGAGCGGGCCGGCATCGACCCGCTGTCGCTCAAGGGCAGCCCGAGCGGCGTCTTCGTCGGATGCAGCCACCACGACTACGGGTCGCGCGTCACCGAACCCTCCGAGGAGATGGAGGGCTACCTCGGCATCGGCAGCGCGGGCAGCGTGGCGTCCGGGCGGATCTCCTACAGCCTCGGCCTCGAAGGGCCCGCGGTGACCGTCGACACGGCCTGCTCCTCGTCGCTGGTCGCCGTCCACCTCGCGGCCCGGTCGCTGCGGGCCGGCGAATGCTCGCTGGCGCTCGCGGGCGGGGTCACCGTGATGTCGACACCGGGCGCGTTCGTGGAGTTCAGCCGACAGCGGGTGCTCGCCGAGGACGGCCGCTGCAAGCCGTTCGCCGCCGCCGCCGACGGCACCTCCTGGGCCGAGGGCGCCGGACTGCTCGTCCTGGAACGCCTCTCGGACGCCCGGCGCAACGGCCACCCGGTGCTCGCCCTGGTCCGCGGCTCCGCCGTCAACCAGGACGGCGCCAGCAACGGCCTGACCGCCCCCAACGGCCCTTCCCAGCAGCGGGTGATCCGGGCGGCCCTCGCCGACGCCGGACTGACCGCCGCCGAGGTCGACGCGGTGGAGGCGCACGGCACCGGGACCAGGCTGGGCGACCCGATCGAGGCCCAGGCGCTCCTGGCCACCTACGGCCGGGAACGCGACGCGCAGCAGCCGCTGCTGCTCGGGTCGCTGAAGTCGAACATCGGGCACAGCCAGGCCGCCGCCGGGGTCGCCGGCATCATCAAGATGGTGCAGGCCATGCGGCACGGGGCGCTGCCGCGCACCCTCCACGTCGACGCGCCGACACCCCACGTGGACTGGTCGGCCGGCGCGGTCCGGCTGCTCACCGAGGACACCCCGTGGCCGGAGACCGGCCGCCCCCGGCGGGCCGCGGTGTCGTCGTTCGGCGTCAGCGGCACCAACGCCCACACCATCCTCGAACAGCCCACCGAACAGCCCACCGGACAGCCCACCGGACAGCCCACCGCACCGGCCCCGGCCGCCGCCCCCGCGGTGGCCCCGGTGGTCCCGGCGACCACGCCCGAGGCGTCCGCCGCACCCGCCCTGCCCTGGCTGCTCTCCGCCCGCGGCGCGGACGCGCTGCGGGACCAGGCCGCCCGGCTGCTCCGGCACGTGGAGCACGCCCCGACCCTCGCGGTCGCCGACCTGGGCCGCTCCCTGGCCCTGAACCGCAGCGCCTTCGAGCACCGGGCCGCCCTGACCGGCACGGACCGGCGGACCCTGCTCGACGGGCTCACCGCCCTCGCCGCCGGCGAGCCCTCGGCGGACCTGGTGCGCGGTGTCACCGGCGCGGCGGTGAAGACCGCCTTCCTGTTCCCCGGCCAGGGCAGCCAGCGCACCGGTATGGGCGCCGAACTGTACGCCCGGTTCCCGGTCTTCGCCGACGCCTTCGACGCGGTCTGCGCGGAACTCGACCCGCTGCTCGACCGCCCGCTGAGGGAGGTGATCGACGCGGCCCCCGGCGATCCCGGCCACGGCCTGCTGGACCGCACCGAGTACACCCAGCCCGCCCTGTTCGCCCTCGGCGTCGCGCTGTTCCGCCTCGTCGAGCACTGGGGTGTGCGTCCCGACCGGCTGCTCGGCCACTCCGTGGGAGAGCTGGCCGCCGCCCACGTCGCCGGGGTGTTCTCCCTGCCCGACGCCGCGGCGCTGGTGGTCGCGCGGGGACGGCTGATGCAGGCCCTCCCGGCGGGCGGCGCGATGGCCGCCCTCGCCGCCGGGGAGGAGGAGGTACTGCCGCTGCTCGCGGGCCGCGAGAGCGAGGTCGCCCTCGCCGCGGTCAACGGCCCGGCCTCGACCGTGATCTCCGGCGACGCGGCGGCGGTGGACGAGATCGCCGCCGTGCTCGCCGCGCGCGGCCGCAAGACCCGACGGCTGCGGGTCTCGCACGCCTTCCACTCGCCCCTCATGGAGCCGATGCTCGCCGGGTTCCGCGAGGTCGCGGCCCGGATCGTCGCGGGGGAGGCCACCGTGCCCGTCGTCTCCGACCTGACGGGCGAGCCGGCCACCGCCGAGCAGCTCGGCTCACCGGACTACTGGGTGGAGCACGTGCGCGGCACCGTCCGCTTCCAGGACGGCGTGCGCCACCTGGAACGCGACGGCGTGACCGCGTTCCTGGAGCTCGGGCCCGACGGCGCGCTCACCGCGATGGGCCAGGACTGCCTGACCGGCGACACCGGCGCCGCCGGCGGCCCCGTGCTGGTGCCCCTGCTGCGCAAGGACCGGCCCGAAGCACCCGCGGCGACGGCCGCCCTGGCCCGGCTGCACGTCGAGGGCGTCCCGGTGGACTGGAACGCCGTCCATTCCGGCGGCCCGTCCCGCCCCGCCGTCGACCTGCCGACCTACGCCTTCCAGCGCGCCAGCTACTGGCTGGAGGCGGGCCCGGCCGCGGCCGGCCTGCCCGCGGCCGGACTGCTGACGGTCGACCACCCGCTGCTCGGCGCCGGAACGGAACTCGCCGAATCCGACGGCTTCCTCTTCACCGGCAGGTTCTCGGTCCGCAGCCACCCCTGGCTGGCCGACCACGGCGTCTACGACGGCGTGCTGTTCCCCGCCACCGCGTTCCTGGAACTCGCGGTCCGCGCGGGCGACCAGGTCGGCTGCGACCGGGTCGAGGAACTCACCCTGGAAGCACCGCTGGTGCTCCCGGCGGGCGGAGCCGTCGCGCTCCAGCTGACCGTCGGAAGCCCGGACGCCTCCGGCACCCGCCCGCTGAGCGTGCACGCCCGGGCCGCCGACGACGGCCCCGACGCCCCCTGGACCCGGCACGCGAGCGGCCTGCTCGGCTCCGCCGACGAACCCGGCCCGGACCCGGTCGACCCGGTCGACCCGGCGGACCCCGAGGCCTGGCCGCCGCCCGGAGCCGTGCCCCTCGACACGGAAGGCCTGTACGACCGCTTCGCCGGCGGCGGCTTCGCCTACGGCCCCGCGTTCCAGGGCCTGCGCGCGGCCTGGCGGCTCGGCGACGAGGTCTACGCCGTCGCGAGCCTGCCGGAGCAGCAGCGACCGGACGCCACCGCGTTCGGCCTGCACCCGGCCCTGCTGGACGCGGCCCTGCACTCGCTGGTGTTCGACGTCCTGGAGGGACCCGCGCAGGGCTGGCTGCCCTTCTCCTGGAACGGGGTGCGTCTGCACGCCTCCGGCGCCGCCGAACTCCGGCTGCGGCTGACCCCCACCGGCCGCGACGCCGTCGCCGTCCGGGCGACCGACGCCACCGGCCGGCCGGTGCTCTCGGCCCGCTCCCTCGTGCTGCGGCCCGTCTCGGCCGACCGCTTCAAGGCCACCCGCGCCGGACACCACGAGGAACTGTTCCGCCCCGAGTGGCAGGCCCTGCCCGAGCGCGCCGCGACGGCCGCCGCCTCCGTCCCCGCACCGGAGTCCTGGACCGTGCTCGGCACCGGGACGCCCCTGCCCACCGGCGCCGCGCCGCTCCCCGGCCGTCCGGTCACCGACCTCGCCGCCCTGTCCGCCCTGCTCGACGCGGGCGCCCCGCCGCCCCCGCTGGTCCTGGCCGCCTGCCCGCCCGCCCCGGCCCCGGACGCGCCGGCCGGCACCCTCCGCGACGCGGTCCACGACGGCCTCGGCACCGTCCTCGCCCTGCTGCGCGACTGGCTGGCCGAGGAGCGCCTGACCGGCTCCAGGCTGGTCCTGGTCACCAGCGGCGCCGTCCCGGTGACCGCCGACGACGTCCCCGACCCGGCCCTGGCCGCGCTCTGGGGCCTGGTCCGCTCGGCGCAGACCGAGAACCCCGACCGCTTCGTCCTGCTGGACCTGGACACCCACGACACCCCGCCCGCTCTCCTCGCCGACGCCCTCGCGTCCGGGGAACCCCAGCTCGCGATCCGGGCCGGGGCCGTCCACCTCGCCCGGCTGGCCCGGGTACCGCTGGCCGCCACCGCGCGCACACCCGGCTGGGGCGGTGACGGAACCGTCCTGATCACCGGCGGCACCGGCGCCATCGGCGCCCATGTCGCCCGCCACCTGGTCGCCGAACACGGCGTCCGCCACCTGCTGCTGACCAGCCGCAGCGGCCCCGCGGCCGACGGCGCGGCGGAACTCCTCGCCGAACTCGCCGCCCTGGGCGCGCACGCCGAGATCACCGCCTGCGACGCCGCCGACCGCGACGCCCTCGCGGCCCTGCTGGCCGTCCTGCCCCCCGCACACCCGCTGACCGGGGTGGTGCACGCCGCGGGCGTCCTGGCCGACGGCGTCGTCGCCGACATGACGCCCGAGCAGCTGGACCTCGTCCTGCGCCCCAAGGTGGACGCGGCGATCAACCTGCACGAACTCACCGCCGGCCTGGACCTGTCCGAGTTCGTCCTGTTCTCGTCCATCGCCGGAGTCTTCGGCGGCATGGGCCAGGGCAACTACGCCGCCGCCAACGCCTTCCTGGACGCACTGGCCCACCGGCGCCGCGCCGACGGGCTGCCCGGCCGCTCCCTCGCCTGGGGCCTGTGGGCCAACAGCACCGGGATGACCGGCGGGCTCACCGAGGCCGACCTGCGACGGATCGCCCGGGGCGGGATCGTCGCCTTCGACCCGGCCCAGGGGCTGGCGCTCTTCGACACGGCCGGCACCCTCGACGAGCCGGTCGTCCTCCCGCTGCGGCTCGACACCGAGGCCGTCCGCGCCCAGGCCGCCTCCGGCGGGGTCCCCGCCCTGCTGCGCGGCCTGGTGCGCCCCGCCGCCCGGCGCGGCGCCGCGGGCCCCGCCGCCGGCACCGGAGCCGACGCGCCGGAAGCGCTGAAGCAGCGCCTCGGCTCCCTCAACGAGACCCAGCGCGGCCGGGTCCTCCTCGACCTGGTCCGCTCCCACGCCGCCCTGGTGCTCGGCCACAGCGGCCCGGACGCGGTCGAGCCCGGACGCGGTCTGCTGGAGGTCGGCTTCGACTCGCTGACCGCGGTGGAACTGCGCAACCGGCTGCGCGCCGCCACCGGCCACCCGCTGCCGGCCACCCTGCTCTTCGACCACCCGACCCCGGCCGCGATCGCCGGACACCTGGCCGTCGAGCTGGTCCCCGAGGCCGGGCCCGGCCCGGTCCCCGGCCTCGCCGAACTGGACCGCCTGGAGGACGCCCTCGCCGGCACCCTCGACGACCCGGCGGACCGCGACCGGCTCGCCGAACGGCTCCGGGAGATCCTGGGCCGCCTCGGCCTGGCGGTCACCGCGGCCGGCGGCGACGCCACGGCGGCCGACTCCATTGAGGACCGCATGGACGGCGCCAGCGACGACGAACTCTTCGACCTCATCGACAACGAACTCGGCCTGTCATGACACCGACCCGACACGCGAACCAGGACGGCGGCCCCCGATGGTGAACGACGACAGGCTGAGGGACTACCTCAAGCGTGTGACGGCTGATCTGCACCACACCCGCCGGCGCCTCACCGAGGCCGAGGAAGCGGGCCGCGAACCGATCGCGGTCGTCGCGATGAGCTGCCGCTACCCCGGCGGCGTACGGTCCCCCGAGGACCTGTGGCGACTGGTCACCGACGGCACCGACGCCATCACCGGCTTCCCGAGCGACCGGGGCTGGGACCTGGACCACCTGGACGACCCGGAACAACTGCGCGAGGGCACCAGCCACACCGCCCTGGGCGGCTTCCTCGACGACGTCGGGCACTTCGACCCCGGATTCTTCGGGATCTCCCCGCGCGAGGCGCTCGCGATGGACCCGCAGCAGCGGCTCCTCCTGGAGACCACCTGGGAGGCGTTCGAACGGGCCGGCATCGACCCCGCGGCCCTGCGGGGCAGCCGGACCGGCGTCTTCGCCGGAGTGATGTACCAGGACTACGCGGTCCGGCTGCGCCAGGTCCCCGACGACGTGGCCGGCTACATCGGCAGCGGCAGCTCCGACAGCGTCGCCTCCGGCCGCGTCGCCTACACCTTCGGTCTGGAGGGCCCGGCGGTCAGCATCGACACCGCCTGCTCCTCCTCGCTGGTCGCCGTCCACCTCGCCGCCCAGGCCCTGCGGGCCGGGGACTGCACCCTGGCCCTGGCCGGGGGCGCGATGGTCATGTCGACACCCGTCCCGTTCGTGGAGATGAGCCGCCAGGGCGGCCTGGCCCGGGACGGCCGCTGCAAGTCCTTCGCCGCCGCCGCCGACGGCACCGGCTGGGGCGAGGGCGTCGGCATGCTCCTGCTGGAGCGCCTCTCCGACGCCCGGCGCAACGGCCACCCGGTCCTCGCCCTGATCCGCGGCACCGCCGTCAACCAGGACGGCGCCAGCAGCCGGCTCACCGCCCCCAACGGCCCCGCCCAGCAGCGCGTCATCCGCCACGCCCTGGCCAACGCCGGACTCACCCCCGCCGACGTGGACGTGGTCGAGGCGCACGGCACCGGCACCCCGCTGGGCGACCCCATCGAGGCCCAGGCCCTGCTGGCCACCTACGGGCAGGACCGCGCGGACGGGCAGCCGCTGCTGCTCGGCTCGCTGAAGTCCAACATCGGGCACACCCAGGCGGCGGCCGGCGTCGGCGGCATCATCAAGACCGTCCTCGCCATGCGGCACGGCACCGTCCCGCCCACCCTGCACGCGCAGGACCCGTCCCCGCAGATCGACTGGACCGCGGGCGCGGTACGCCTGGTCACCGCGAACACCCCGTGGCCCGAGACCGGACGGCCGCGTCGGGCCGCGGTGTCCTCGTTCGGCGTCAGCGGCACCAACGGCCACGTCGTCCTGGAGCAGGCGGACGAACCCGTCCTGGACCAGGCCGCCGCCCCCGTCCCCGACGCCGCCGTCCCCGACGCCGCCCCCGCCGTGCTTCCCTGGGTGCTCTCCGGACGCACCGCCGAAGCGCTGCGCGCCCAGGCCGCCCGGCTCCGCGACCACCTCGACGCCCACCCCGGGCCCGGTCCGGCCGAGGTCGGCCACGCCCTCGCGACGACCCGCGCCGCGCACGAGCACCGGGCGGTCCTGATCGGCACCCACCCCGAGGAGTTCCGGGCCGGCCTCGACGCCCTGGCCGCCGGGCGCACCGCCCCCGGCCTGGTCCTCGGCACCGCCGGAACCGGCGGCGAAGTCGTCCTGGTGTTCCCCGGACAGGGCACCCAGTGGGTCGGCATGGCCGTCGAACTCCTCGACTCCGCCCCCGCCTTCGCCGCCCGCGTCGCGGACTGCGAGCGCGCCCTCGCGCCCTTCGTCGACTGGTCCCTGGAAGCCGTCCTGCGCGGCGCCCCCGGCACCCCGCCGGCCGAACGCGTCGACGTGGTGCAGCCGGTGCTGTGGGCCGTCATGGTCTCCCTGGCCGAACTGTGGCGCTCCCACGGCATCACCCCCGGCGCCGTCATCGGCCACTCCCAGGGCGAGATCGCCGCCGCCGTGGTGGCGGGAGCGCTGAGCCTGGAGGACGGGGCGAAGGTCGTCGCCCTGCGCAGCCGGGCGATCCGCGCCCTGTCCGGCCGCGGCGGCATGGCCTCGGTGGCCCTGCCCGCCGAACAGGTCGCCGAACACCTCGCCCCCTGGGACGGCCGGCTCTCCGTCGCCGCCGTCAACGGACCCTCCTCCACCGTGGTCTCCGGCGACACCGACGCGCTCGACGCGTTCCTCGACCGGACGACGGCCCTGGACATCCGCAGCCGGCGCATCCCCGTCGACTACGCCTCGCACAGCGCCCACGTCGAGGACATCCGCGCCGAACTGCTCGTCCGGCTCGACGGACTGACCCCCCGTCCGTCCGCCGTCCCGTTCTACTCCACCCTCAGCGGCGGCCTGCTGGAGGACACCACCGCCCTGGACGCCGACTACTGGTACCGCAACCTCCGCGGGACCGTCCGCTTCGAACAGGCGACCCGCGCCCTGTTCGCCGACGGCTACCGGGTCCTCCTGGAGAGCAGCCCGCACCCCGTCCTCACCGTCGGCGCCCTGGAGACCGCCGAGGACGCGGGCGCCGACGCCACCGCCGTGGGCACCCTGCGCCGCGACGACGGCGGCCCGCGCCGGTTCACCGAGTCGCTGGCCGAACTCCACCTGAGCGGAGTCTCCCCGGACTGGGACACCGTCTTCGCCGGCCGACGCCCCGGCCGGGTGGAACTGCCCACCTACGCCTTCCAGCGCGACCCGTACTGGCTGGAGGACGGCGCCGCGCCCGTCGCCGACGTCGGCTCCGCCGGACTGACCCCCGCGGACCATCCGTTGCTGGGCGCCGTCGTGGTCCTCGCCGACAGCGACGGCCTGCTCCTCACCGGCCGCCTGTCGGCCCGCACCCACCCGTGGCTCGCCGACCACGCCGTCGGCGGCCGGGCACTGCTCCCGGGCACCGCCTTCCTGGAACTCGCGCTCCAGGCCGGAGCCCGCGTCGGCTGCCCCCGGGTCGAGGAGTTCACCCTCGAAGCCCCCCTGGTGCTGCCCGAACACGGCGGCACCGTGCTGCGCCTCACCGTGGGCGCCCCCGACTCCCGGGGCCACCGCCCGCTCAGCCTGCACTCCCGGCCGGACACACCCGCCGACGGCGACCCCGAGGACGACGGGTGGACCAGGCACGCCGAGGGCGTCCTGGCCCAGGACGGCACGGACGGTGTGCACGGCGCGAACGGCGTGAACGGCGCCGGGGCCGACGGGCCGATGCCCTGGCCGCCGGCCGGCGCCGAACCCCTCGACCTGGACGGGCTCTACGACCGCTTCGCGGCGGCCGGATTCGCCTACGGTCCCGCCTTCCAGGGGCTGCGCGCGGCCTGGCGGCGCGACGACGAGCTGTTCGCGGAAGCCGTCGTGCCCGCCGGGCCCGTGCCCGGGGCCGCCCGCTTCGGCCTGCACCCGGCCCTGCTGGACGCGGCCCTGCACGCCACCGGCGTGCCCGGCACCCCCGGCGCGGACGCTCACCCCGAGGGACGGCTGCCGTTCTCCTGGAACGGCGTGACCCTGCACGCCACCGGCGCCGACGCGATCCGGGTCCGGCTCGCCCCGGCCGGACCCGACGCGGTGACACTCGCCGTCGCCGACGCGACCGGCGCCCCCGTGGCGACCGTGGACGCGCTGGTCCTGCGGCCCGCCGGCGCCGTCGGCCTCGCCGCCGACCGAGCCCCCCTGGGCCGCCGCCACCAGGACCTCTACACGACGGAGTGGGTCACCGCGCCCCCGCGCGGCAGCGGCGCACCCGTCCACCGCACCGCGGACCTGGCCACGCTGCTGGCCGCCGTCGACGCCGGAGCCCCGGTGCCCGGGACGGTCCTGCTCGCCCGCGCGGAACCCGCGGCCGCGGCCGGACCGGCCGAGGCGGTCCGCGCGACCGTGCACCAGGCCCTCGCCGACGTCCGGACCTGGCTCGCCGACGACCGCTTCGCCGACTCGCGCCTGGTGTTCGCCACCCGGGGCGCGGTCGGCGCCGCGGACGGGGAGGACGTCCGCAACCCCGCGCACAGCGCGCTCTGGGGCCTGGTCCGCTCGGCCCGGTCCGAACACCCCGGGCGCTTCGCCCTGCTCGACCTCGACCCGGACTCGGACCTCGACGCCGAGCACGGCACCTCCCCGGGCGTCGCCGCGGCCCTCGCCTCGGGAGAACCGGAGACCGCGGTCCGGAGCGGCGACGTCCGCGTACCCCGGCTGGTCCGGGTCCTCAGGAACGACCCGGACCTCCCGGACGACGCGGCAGCGCCCGTCCGGGCCTTCGACCCGGACGGCACGGTCCTGATCACCGGCGGCACCGGGCTGCTCGGCTCCCACGTCGCCCGCCGCCTGGTCACCGGGCACGGCGTCCGGCACCTGCTCCTGCTCTCCCGCGGCGGCCCGGCCGCCGCCGGAGCCGACGAACTGCGGGCCGAACTCGCCGCGCTGGGAGCCGAGACCGCCGTCGTCGCCTGCGACGCCGCCGACCGGGCGGCCCTGGCCGCGGTCCTCGCGGACCTGCCGCCCGCGCACCCGCTGACCGCCGTGGTCCACACCGCGGGCACCCTCGACGACGGCGTCGTCACCGCGCTCACCCCCGAACGGGTGGACGCCGTGCTGCGCCCCAAGGTCGACGCCGCCCTCCACCTGCACGAACTGACCCGCGACCTCGACCTCACGCACTTCGTGCTCTTCTCCTCGGCCGCGGGCACCTTCGGCGGCCCCGGGCAGGCCAACTACGCCGCCGCCAACGCCTTCCTCGACGCCCTGGCCGTCCGGCGCCGGGCGGCGGGGCTGGCCGGCCAGTCGCTGGCCTGGACCCTGTGGGAGCAGCCCAGCGCGCTCACCGGACACCTGGACGAGGACGACGTACGGCGCCTCGCCCGGTCCGGGATGCCGCCGCTCTCCACCGAGCGGGGGCTCGCGCTCTTCGACACCGCCCTCACCGTGGACACGGCCGCCCTGGTCCCGATGCGCCTCGACACGGCGGCCCTGCGGTCCGCGGCGGCGGACGGCACCCTGCCGCCGCTGCTGCGCGGCCTGGTGCGCACACCGCCGCGCCGGGCGGCCACGGCCGCGGAGGCGAGGGCCGAGGACAACGCCCTGCGCCTGCGCCTCGCGGCCCTCGACGGCACCGGACGGACCCGGCTGCTCGTCGAACTCGTCCGCACCCACGCGGCAGCGGTCCTCGGCCACGCCTCCCCGGACACCCTCGACCCCGGACGGGCCTTCCGTGAACTGGGATTCGACTCCCTGGCCTCGGTGAACCTGCGCAACCGCCTGAACACCGCCACCGGCCTGCGGCTTCCCGCCAGCCTGGTGTTCGACCACCCGACCCCGGCGGCGCTCGCGGACTTCCTGGCCGCCGGACTCACGGACACGGAAGCGGGCACGGCAACGGCCGCGGCCGTACCGGCGGTTCCGGCCTACCGGAACCGGGACGCGGACGACGACCTGATCGCGATCGTCTCCGCGGCCTGCCGCCTCCCCGGCGGTGTCCGCTCGCCCGAGGACCTGTGGCGGATGCTGGCCGAGGGCCGCGACGGCATCTCGGAGTTCCCCGACGACCGGGGCTGGAGCCCGGAGACGCTCTACGACCCCGATCCCGACAGCGTCGGCACCTCCGTCACCCGGCACGGCGGCTTCCTGCACGACGCGGCCGACTTCGACGCCGAGTTCTTCGGCATCTCGCCGCGCGAGGCCCTGGCCATGGACCCGCAGCAGCGGCTGCTCCTGGAGACCACCTGGGAACTCTTCGAGCGCGCGGCCATCGACCCGTCCACCCTGCGCGGCGCCCCGGTCGGCACGTACGTCGGCCTGATGCAGCAGGACTACGCCGCCCGGCTGCTGCCCCACATCCCCGAGGACGTCGAAGGATTCCTCGGCACCGGCAACTCGGGAAGCATCGTCTCCGGACGCCTGGCCTACTTCTTCGGCCTGGAAGGCCCCGCGGTCACCGTGGACACGGCCTGCTCGTCCTCGCTGGTGGCCCTGCACCTGGCGGTGCGGGCGCTGCGGTCCGGCGAGTGCTCGATGGCCCTGGCCGGCGGCGTCAACGTGATGTGCAGCCCCGAACTGTTCGTCGAGTTCAGCCGACAGGGCGGACTCGCCCCGGACGGCCGCTGCAAGTCCTTCGCCGCGGGGGCCGACGGGACGGCCTTCGGTGAGGGCACGGGCATGCTGCTGGTGGAGCGGTTGTCGGACGCGCGGCGTCTGGGGCATCCGGTGCTGGCGGTGGTGCGTGGTTCGGCGGTGAACCAGGACGGTGCGAGCAATGGTCTGACGGCGCCGAACGGTCCGTCGCAGCAGCGGGTGATCCGGGCGGCGTTGGCGGACGCGAGGCTGACGGCGTCCGAGGTGGACGTGGTGGAGGCGCACGGTACGGGGACGCGGTTGGGCGACCCGATCGAGGCGCAGGCGCTGCTGGCGACGTACGGTCAGGACCGTCCGGCGGACCGTCCGGTGTGGATCGGTTCACTGAAGTCCAACATCGGACACGCCTCGGCCGCCGCCGGTGTGGCGGGGGTCATCAAGTCGGTGCTCGCCCTGCGGCACGGGGTGATGCCGAAGACGCTGCACGTGGACGGTCCGACGCCCGAGGTGGACTGGTCGGCGGGAGCCGGCCGACTGCTGACGGAGGCCCGGGCCTGGGACGAGACGGGACACCCGCGACGTGCGGGAGTGTCCTCCTTCGGCGTCAGTGGTACCAACGCCCACGTCATCCTCGAACAGGCCCCGGCCGACCCGACAGCCTCCGCGGACCCGATCGTCGACGGGCCCTGGACGCCGGAGACCGTACCCGCCGCCGTCCCCCTGCTCCTCTCGGCGCGCACTCCGGAGGCGCTGGACGCCCAGGCCGCGGCACTGGCGGCCCGGATCGCGGACGGGTCGGGCGTCCGCGCCGCGGACGTGGCCTTCTCGCTGGCCACGGGCCGCAGCGCGCTGGGGCACCGGGCGGTGCTGGTGGGCACGGAGGAGGACCTTGCCGAGCGCCTGACCGCGCTGTCGCAGGGTGCCGGGGTGGCCGGCGGCGGGTTGGTTTCCGGCCGTTCGGTGTTGGTGTTCCCGGGTCAGGGTTCGCAGTGGGTGGGGATGGCTGCGGAGCTGTTGGTCGGGTCGGAGGTGTTCGCGGGGCGGATGGCGGAGTGCGAGCGGGCTCTGGCGCCGTACGTGGACTGGTCGTTGACGGAGGCTTTGGATTCCGAGGCGTTGTTGGCGCGGGTGGATGTGGTGCAGCCGGTGCTGTGGGCAGTGATGGTGTCGCTGGCTGAGGTGTGGCGTTCGTTCGGTGTCGTTCCGGACGCCGTGGTGGGTCACTCGCAGGGTGAGATCGCGGCGGCCTGTGTGGCGGGCGGCCTGAGTATCGACGATGGCGCCCGGGTGGTCGCGCTGCGTTCCCGTGCGATCAGGGTGCTGGCGGGTCGGGGCGGTATGGCGTCGCTGCCGTTGCCGGTGGACGTGGCACGGGAGCGGATCGCCTCCTGGGCGGGCCGGTTGTCTGTGGCGGCGGTGAACGGCCCGTCGTCGACGGTGGTGTCGGGCGACGCCGACGCGGTGACGGCACTCGTGGACGCCCTGGTGGGCGAGGGTGTGCGGGCGAGGGTGATCGAGGTGGACTACGCCTCGCACTCCGCGCACGTGGAGGAGATCCGCGAGCAGCTGCTGTCCGATCTGGAAGGTATCGCCCCTCTCTCCGCTTCGGTGCCGTTCTTCTCGACGGTGACGGGCGAGTGGCTGGACACGAAGGAGTTGGACGCCGAGTACTGGTACCGCAACCTGCGGGAGACCGTGGAGTTCGGGACGGCCACGGCGACGCTGCTGGGGGAGGGGTTCCGGTTCTTCGTGGAGTCCAGCCCGCACGCGGTGCTGTCGGTGGCGGTGGGGGAGTCGGTGGAGGCTGCCGGTGCGGATGCCGCAGTGTTGGGGACCTTGCGCCGCGGCGAGGGCGGCGTGGACCAGGTGCTGCGTGCGGTGGGCCGCGCGTGGGAGTGCGGACTGGCGGTGGACTGGTCGGGTGCGTTCCCGGGGGCGCGGCGCGTCGAACTGCCGACGTACGCCTTCCAGCGCACCCGCTACTGGCTCGACGTTCCGACCACGAGTTGGGACGTCGCCTCGGCGGGTCTCGCCACGACCGGGCACCCGCTGCTCGGTGCGGCGGTGCAGGTCGCGGACTCCGACGAACTGCTGCTCAGCGGCCGGATCTCGCTGCGGACCCACCCCTGGCTCGCCGACCACGCGGTGTCGGACGTCGTCCTCCTCCCCGGCACGGCCTTCCTCGAACTCGCGCTGCGTGCCGGGGCCGAGGCGGACTGCCCGGTGGTCGAGGAACTCACCCTCGGATCGGCGCTGGTGCTCCCGGCCGAGGGAGCCGTCCACCTGCAGCTCCGGGTGGCCGCGCCCGACGGCGATGGCCGGCGCGGGCTCAGCGTGTTCGCCCGGACGGCGCAGGACGCCGACACGCCCTGGACCGAGCACGCCACTGGCACTCTCGTACCCCGGCCCGCCGGGGACCGGTCCGAAGGCGCGGCCGGTCTGCTGAGCTGGCCGCCGTCCGGTGCCGAACCCGTGGACACCGGCGACCTCTACGAGCGCTTCGCCGAGGCCGGCTACCACTACGGCCCCGCCTTCCGCGGTATCCGCGCCGCCTGGCTCCGCGGCGGCGAGGTGTTCGCCGAGGTGGTGCTGCCGGAGCCGCAGCACGCCGACGCCGCCGGGTGCGTGCTGCACCCCGCGCTGCTGGACGCGGCCCTCCAGAGCGCCGCGCTGCTGCCCGACCAGGACGGCCGGGCCCGGCTGCCCTTCAGCTGGAGCGGTGTGACCGGCGGGACCACCGGGGCCACCACGCTGCGCGTGCGGCTCGCCGCGGACGCGCCGGACGCGGTGACCCTGCACGCCCACGACCTGTCGGGACGTCAGGTGCTCGGCGTGGAGGCCCTGCTGCTGCGGCCTCCGGCCGCGGGCGGGCCGCTCTCCGCGACCGCCCACGCCGACCTGCTGTACCGCCTCGACTGGGCCCCGGCCACCGACCCGGCCGACAGCGCCGTGCCCACCTGGGCCGCTCTCGGCGGCGCCGTCCCCGGCGCGGTGTCGTGGCAGGACCTCGACGCCCTGGGGGCCGCCCTCGCCGCGGGCGCCGCCCTCCCCGAGGTGATCGTGGCGGCCGTCGCCACCGCCGACCTGCCCGACCCCGCCGACCGGGTCCGCGCCACCGCGCACCAGGGCCTCGCCCTCGTCCAGCAGTGGCTGGCCGACGAGCGGTTCGGCGCGGCCAGGCTGGCCCTGCTCACCAGGGACGCGGTCCGTACCGGCCCGGTCGACCGTCCCGTCGATCCCGCCCAGGCCGCCCTGTGGGGCCTGGTGCGCAGCGCGCTGGCCGAGCACCCGGGGCGCTTCGTCCTCGTCGACACGCCCGGGACCGGCGGGCCGGCGGACGCACTGCCGGCGGACGCCCTGCCCGCGGCGCTCGCCGCCGGGGAACCCGAGCTGGCGCTGCGGACCGGCCCGCCGCTGCTGCCGCGGCTGGTCCGCGGCGGCCGGCCGGACGGCACGCTGTCCCTGCCGGACGGCACCGCCTGGCGGCTCACCACCGACGGCCGGGGCGCCGCGGAGGACATCGTGGCGGAGCCCGCTCCCGACGCCCTCGCCCCGCTGGGCAAGGGCGAGGTGCGGATCGCGGTGCGCGCCGCCGGGCTGAACTTCCACGACGTCATCGCCGCGCTCGGCCTGGACCCCGATCCCGAACAGCAGGGCCTGGGCAGCGAGGGCGCCGGAACCGTCGTCGAGGTGGGCCCGGGCGTGGACGACCTGGTGCCGGGGGACCGGGTGATGGGGATCTTCGGGGGCGCGTTCGGCCCGACCGCCGTCGCCGACCGCCGCACCGTCGCCCGGATACCCGCGGGCTGGTCCTTCGCCCGCGCCGCGTCCGTGCCGGTGGTGTTCCTCACCGCCTACTACGGTCTGTTCGATCTCGGCGGACTGCGGCGCGGGGAATCGGTCCTGGTCCACGCCGCGGCCGGCGGGGTCGGCATGGCGGCGGCGCAGCTCGCCCGGCACGCCGGTGCGGAGGTGTTCGCGACCGCCTCCCCCGCCAAGTGGGACGTCCTGCGGGCCGGCGGACTGGACGACGGGCACATCGCCTCGTCCCGCACCACCGACTTCGCGGAGACGTTCCTGACCGCCACCGGCGGGCGGGGCGTCGACGTCGTACTCGACAGTCTGGCGCGGGAGTTCGTCGACGCCGGGCTGCGGCTGCTGCCGAACGGCGGCCGGTTCGTGGAGATGGGCAAGACCGACGTCCGCGACCCCGAGGCGGTCGCGCGGCAGTACCCCGGGGTGCGCTACCGGGCGTTCGACCTGATGGAGGCCGGTCCGGAGCGCATCGGGGAGATGCTCGCCGAGGTCTTGGGCCTGTTCGAGCAGGGAGTGCTGAGCCCCCTGCCCGTCACCGGCTGGGACGTCCGGCAGGCTCCGGCCGCCCTGCGCTCGCTCGGCCAGGCCCGGGGCGTGGGCAAGAACGTCCTGCTGCTGCCCGCTCGGCCGGAACCGGAAGGGACCGTCCTGGTCACCGGGGCCACCGGCACCCTGGGGCGGCTCCTGGCCCGGCACCTGGTCGTCGCGCACGACGTCCGGCACCTGCTGCTGGCGGGCCGCCGGGGCGGGTCCGCCGACGGCATGCCGGAGCTGGTGCGGGAACTGACCGGGCTCGGGGCATCGGTGACCGTCGCGGCCTGCGACGTCGCCGACCGCGCCGAACTCGCCGCCCTGCTCGGGTCGGTGCCCGCCGCGCACCCGCTGACCGCCGTCGTGCACGCGGCCGGTGTCCTGGACGACGCCACGGTCGCCGGGCTGACCCCGGACCGGCTCGACCGCGTCCTGCGGCCCAAGGCGGACGCGGCGCTGGCCCTGCACGAGCTCACCCGGGACCTCGACCTCGCGGCGCTGGTCCTGTTCTCCTCGGGCGCCGCCCAGTTCGGCGCGGCCGGGCAGGCGAACTACGCCGCCGCCAACGCCGTCCTGGACGCCCTCGCCGCCGAACGCCGGGCCGAGGGGCTGCCCGGCCTGTCCATCGGCTGGGGCCTGTGGGAGGAGCGCAGCGCGATGACCGCCGCGGTCACCGCGGGCCGGGGCGCCGGGGCGGGCGCGCTGACCTCGGCGGAGGGCCTCGCCCTGTTCGACGCGGCCCTGGACTCCCCGTACGCCTACCGGCTCGCGGCCAGGATCGCCCCGTCCGTGCTGCGGGCGGACGACCGGCTGCCCGCCGTGCTCCGCGGCCTGGTCCGCCCCGCCCGTACCGGCGCCGCCTCCGCCGCGGCACCGGCGCCCTCGATGGCGCGGCAGCTCGCCGAACTGCCGGAGGCCGAGCTGTACCGGACCCTGCTCGACCTGGTGCGCGGCAACGCCGCAGCGGTGCTCGGCCACAGTTCGCCGAACCTGATCCGCCCGGCCCGCCCGTTCAAGGACGTCGGCTTCGACTCCCTCACCGGGGTCGAACTGCGCAACCGGCTGATGTCCTCGACCGGGCTGCGGCTGCCGGCCGCGCTGGTCTTCGACCACCCCACCCCGGAGGCCCTGGCCCGCCACCTCGCCGAGCGGGCCGGCGACGCCCGCCCGACGGCCGACTCGGCGGTCCGGGCCGGGCTCGACACCCTGGAGACCCTGCTCGACGCCCTGCCGCCGGACGGTGTCAGCGAGGAACTCGCCGCCCGGATCAGGGAAGTGCTGTCCCGTCCGTTGCCCGGCGGGACACCGGTCACCACCGTCCGCCCCGCGGGCGAGGCGGACGACCTCGCCCCCGACCTGATCGAGGCGGCCAGCGACGACGAGGTGTTCGACTACATCGACCGGCAGTTGGGATCCGCGTGACCGGGGCAACGGACCGCACACCCGGCGCACCCGGCGCACCCGGCGCGCCCCGCGCACTCCGCGCGGCCCGAGACGAGACCCGAGCAGCCCGAGACGAAAGCAGCGGTGTCCAGTGAGCGACCAGAGGATGCGCGACTACCTCAACCGGGTGATCATCGACCTGCGGGACACCCGGCAGCGGCTCTGGGAGGCCGAGGCCCGCACGAGCGAGCCGATCGCGATCGTGGCGATGAGCTGCCGCTTCCCCGGTGGCGTCCGCACCCCGGAGGACCTGTGGGAACTGCTCGCCGAAGGCCGTGACACCGTCGGGGCCGTCCCCGGCGACCGGGGCTGGGAGAGCGCCTGGCCGTCCGGCGGCACGGTCCCCGGGCAGGGGGCGTTCCTCGACGACGCGGCGGACTTCGACCCGGAGTTCTTCGGCATCTCGCCCCGCGAGGCGGTCGCGATGGACCCGCAGCAGCGGCTTCTGCTGACGGCGTCCTGGGAGGCCGTCGAGCAGGCCGGCATCGACCCGCTCAGCCTGCGGGGCAGCCGTACCGGGGTGTACGCCGCGGCGATCGACCAGGGGTACGCGACGCTGGGCCCCGGCGCCGCCGAAGCCGTCCAGGGGTTCCTGATGACGGGGAACTCGATGAGCGTGATGTCCGGGCGGGTGTCCTACGCGCTCGGTCTCGAAGGCCCCGCGGTCACCGTGGACACCGCCTGTTCGGCCTCGCTGGTGGCGCTGCACCTCGCGGCGCGGGCGCTGCGGGCCGGCGAGTGCTCGCTCGCCCTCGCCGGCGGGGTCAGTGTGATGGCGCTGCCGGCCGTGTTCGTCGAGTTCAGCCGGCAGGGCGCGATGTCCCAGGACGGCCGTTGCAAGCCGTTCGCGGCGGCCGCGGACGGTACCGGCTGGGGCGAGGGCGTGGGGATGCTGCTGCTGGAGCGGCTGTCGGACGCGCGCCGCAACGGCCGTACGGTGCTGGCCGTGCTGCGCGGTTCGGCGATCAACCAGGACGGCGCCAGCAACGGCCTGACCGCCCCCAACGGCCCCTCGCAGCAGCGGGTGATCCGGGCGGCGCTCGCGGACGCGGGCCTGACCGCGTCCGAGGTGGACGCGGTGGAGGCGCACGGCACCGGCACCACCCTCGGCGACCCGATCGAGGCCGACGCGCTGCTGGCCACGTACGGTCAGGACCGGCCCGCCGACCGTCCGCTGTGGCTGGGGTCGCTGAAGTCCAACATCGGGCACACCCAGGCCGCCGCCGGAGTCGCCGGGGTCATCAAGACGGTCCTCGCGCTGCGGCACGGTGTCCTGCCGCGCACCCTGCACGTGGACGCGCCCACCCCGCACGCCGACTGGTCCTCGGGCGCCGTCGAACTGCTCACCGAGGCCCGCGACTGGCCCGCCGTCGACCGGCCGCGCCGGGCCGGGGTGTCCTCGTTCGGCATGAGCGGCACCAACGCGCACGTCGTCCTCGAACAGGCCCCGGAGCCGGAACCGGCGGACGGACCGGAAACGGACGGACCGGGAGCCGACGGAGCGGAAGCCGACGGACCGCAAGCGGTGACCGACGCGCCGGACACCGTGGCCGGGGCCGTGCTGCCCTGGGTGCTGTCCGGCCGCACCGCGTCCGCGCTCGGGGACCAGGCGGCCCGGCTGCGCGCCCGGCTCGCCGCGGACGCGCCCGCCCGGCCGGTCGACCTCGGGTTCTCGCTGGCCACCACCCGGTCCGCCTTCGAACACCGGGCCGTGGTGATCGGCGACGGGCACCCCGCGCTGCTGAGCGGGCTCGCCGCCCTGTCCGGACCGGGCACGGAGCTCCCCACCGGCCCGGCCGCGACCGCCGACGTCGTCGTGGGCACCGGCCGGGCGGTCGAGGGCCGGACGGCGCTGGTGTTCCCGGGCCAGGGCTCCCAGTGGGCCGGCATGGCCCTGGACCTGCTCGCCGGCAGCCCCGCCTTCCGGGACCGCCTCGCCGCCTGCGACGCCGCCCTCTCCGCCCATGTCGACTGGCGGCTCCCCGCCGTCCTGGAGGGCGCGCCCGGGGCACCCTCCCTGGAACGGGTGGACGTGGTGCAGCCGGCGCTGTGGGCGGTGATGGTGTCACTGGCCGCGCACTGGGAGTCCTGGGGCGTCCGGCCCGACGCCGTGGTCGGGCACAGCCAGGGCGAGATCGCCGCCGCCGTGGTGGCGGGAGCGCTGAGCCTGGAGGACGGGGCGAAGGTCGTCGCCCTGCGCAGCCGGGCGATCCGGGCGCTGGCCGGACTCGGCGGCATGGTCGCGGTGTCCCTGCCCGAGGACCGGGTCCGCACCGAGATCGCCCCCTGGGCCGAGAAGCTGTCGGTGGCCGCCGTCAACGGGCCCGCCGCCGTGGTGGTCTCGGGCGAGACGCAGGCCCTGGCCGAACTGCTCGCCCACTGCGCCGCCCAGGGTGTGCGGGCCCGGTCCGTCCCCGTGGACTACGCCTCGCACTCGGTCCAGGTCGAACGGATCAGGTCCGAGGTGCTCGCCGCGCTGGCCGGGGTACGCCCGCTCCCGGCCCGGATCCCGCTGTTCTCCACCGTCACCGGCGAGCTGCTCGACACCACGGCCATGGACGCCGACTACTGGTACCGCAACCTCCGCGGCACCGTCCGCTTCGAGGCGGCCGTACGCTCCCTGGTCGAGCAGGGCCACGAGGTCTTCGTCGAGGTGTCGCCGCACCCGGTGCTGACCATGGCCCTCCAGGACACCGCCGAGGCCACCGTCGGGGCCACCGGTGCCGCGGAGCCGCCCGTGGTCGTCGGCACCCTGCGCCGCGACGACGGCGGACCGCGCCGGGCCCTGTGCTCGGCCGCCGAACTGTGGGTGGCGGGCGTGGCCGTCGACTGGTCCGCGGTGTACGCCGGCACCGGTGCCCGCCCGACCGCCCTGCCCGGCTACCCCTTCCAGTCGCGGCGCTACTGGCTGGAGCCGGAGGCGGTGCCCGGCACCGCACCGGCCGCCGACCCGCACGACACGGCCTTCTGGCACATGGTCGACCACGACGCCCCGGCCGAGATCGCCGCCCACCTCGCCGTCGACGAGGCCGCCCTCGCCCCCGTCCTGCCGGCCCTGCGCGACTGGCGGCAACAGCGGCGCGACGAGAGCGTCATCGACTCCTGGCGCTACCGCATCGGCTGGCAGCCGCTGCCCGACCCGCCGGCCGCCACGCCCGCCGCCGGCACCTGGCTCGTCGTCCTGCCCGCCGGACACGAGGACGACGCACAGGTACGCGGGCCGCTGCTCGCCCTCGCCGAAGCGGGCGCCACCGTCGTCACGGCCGGACTCACGACCGACGCCGTCCGCCGCACGGACCTCGCGGACACCCTCGCCACCGCCCTCGGCGACCGCGTCCCGACGGGCGTGCTGTCGCTGCTGGCCGCCGCCGACCGGCCCCACCCCGACCACCCGGCCCTGCCCACCGGAACGGCACTCACCGTCGCCCTGGTGCAGGCCCTGGGCGACCTCGCCCTCGAAGCACCCCTCTGGTGCGCCACCGCCGGGGCGGTGTCCACGGGCGCCGACGACCCGGTCACCCACCCCCGCCAGGCCCTGGTCTGGGGCACCGGACTGGTGGCCGCGCTGGAACTGTCCGCCCGCTGGGGCGGACTCGTCGACCTGCCGCCGGACCTCGACGCCCGCGCCAGGACCCGGCTCGTCGCCGTCCTGACGGCCTCCGGTACCGGCCCCGGTACGGGTGCCGGCCGCGAGGACCAGCTCGCCCTGCGCCCCACCGGCCTGCTGGCCCGCCGCCTCCGCCGCGCCCCCCGGAACGACGGCCCCACGAAGCACTGGAAGCCCCGCGGCACCGTCCTGCTGACCGGCGGCACCGGAGCCGTCGGCCCGGACCTCGCCCGCTGGCTGGCCCGCGGCGGCGCCACCCACCTCGTCCTGCCCGGCCGCCGCGGCCCCCAGGCACCCGGCGCGGCCGAACTCGCCGCGGAACTGGCCGCCCTCGGCGTACGACTGACCCTGCCCGTCTGCGACCTGGCCGACCGTCGGGCCGTGGCGGAGCTGCTCACCGGACTGGAGACGGCGGGCGACCCGGTCACCGCGGTCGTCCATGCGGCCGCCTTCGTCGCGCTCGCCCCCCTCGACGGCACACCGATGTCCGCGTTCGAGCAGATCGTCGCCGCCAAGGCCGCCGGCGCCGAACACCTCGACGCCCTGCTCGACCGCGAACTCGACGCCTTCGTCCTGTTCTCCTCGATCGCCGGCGTCTGGGGCAGCGGCGACCACGGCGCGTACGCCGCGGCCAACGCCTACCTCGACGCCCTGGCCCAGCACCGCCGGGCCCGCGGCCTCACCGCCACCACCGTCGACTGGGGCATCTGGCAGGCCGAGAACCCCTGGCAGGACCGCGTCGCCGGGGAGGACGCCGACCTGTTCAAACTGGAGCAGCACGGCCTGCCCCGGATCGCCCCCGACCTCGCGGTCCAGGCCCTGCGACAGGCGCTGGACGACGACGAGACCGTGCTCGCCGTCGCCGACGTCGACTGGGAGCGGTTCGCCGCCGTCTTCACCTCCACCCGTCCCAGCCCGCTGCTCACCGGCGTCCCCGAGGCCCGACGTGCCCTGGAGGCCGCGACCGACGACACGGAGGCACCCGCCGCGGCGGTGCTGCGTCAACGGCTCGCCGCCCTCGGTGAGTCCGAACAGCACCGCCTGCTGCTCGACCTGGTCCGCACCCACGCGGCGGCCGTCCTCGGCCATCCCGCGGTGGACGCGATCCGGCCCGGCACGGCCTTCAAGGACCTGGGCTTCGCCTCCCTCACCGCGGTCGAACTCCGCAACCGGCTGAACACCGCCACCGGACTGCGGCTGCCGTCCACCCTGATCTTCGACCACCCGTCGTCCACCGCGCTCGCCCGGGAGATCCGCGCCGAACTGCTCGGCCGGCAGGCCCCCGAGCCGGGCCCCTCCGACCCGGACGCCGCCGCGAACCCGGCCGCGCCCGACGACGAGCCGATCGCGATCGTGTCCATGGCCTGCCGCTTCCCCGGCGGCATCGGCACCCCCGAAGAGCTGTGGCGCCTGCTCGCCGCCGGCGGCGACGCCGTCTCGGACCTCCCCACCGACCGCGGCTGGGACGTCGAAGCCCTCTACGACCCCGACCCCGACCGCCCCGGCACCTCGACCACCCGGCGGGGCGGCTTCCTGCACGACGCCGCCGACTTCGACGCGGAGTTCTTCGGCATCTCGCCGCGCGAGGCCTTGGCCATGGACCCGCAGCAGCGGCTGCTCCTGGAAACCACCTGGGAGGCGATCGAACGCGCCGCCATCGACCCGGTCGCCCTGCGCGGCAGCCGGACCGGAGTGTTCACCGGCGTCAACTACGCCGACTACGCGGCCGTCGTCGCGCAGTCCGAGGAAGGCGACGGCCACCTGCTCACCGGCAGCGCACCCAGCGTCGTGTCCGGCCGGGTCGCCTACACCCTGGGCCTCGAAGGCCCCGCGGTGACCGTCGACACGGCCTGCTCCTCCTCGCTCGTCGCCCTGCACCTCGCGGGCCGGGCGCTGCGCGGCGGCGACTGCACCCTCGCCCTGGTCGGCGGCGTCGCCGTGATGGCGACCCCCGGCGCCCTGATCAGCTTCTCCCGTCAGCGGGGACTCGCCGAGGACGGCCGCTGCAAGGCCTTCTCGGACGACGCGGACGGCATGGGCATGGGCGAAGGGGCCGGCGTCCTGCTGCTGGAGCGGCTGTCGGACGCCCGCCGCAACGGACACCCGGTGCTGGCGGTGGTCCGCGGCTCCGCCGTCAACCAGGACGGTGCCAGCAACGGCCTCTCCGCCCCCAACGGTCCCTCGCAGCAGCGGGTGATCCGGGCGGCGCTGGCGGACGCGGGGCTGACGGCCTCCGAGGTCGACGTGGTCGAGGCGCACGGCACCGGCACCACGCTCGGCGACCCGATCGAGGCCCAGGCCCTGCTGGCCACGTACGGGCAGGACCGGCCCGCCGACCGGCCCCTGCTGGTCGGCTCCCTCAAGTCCAACCTCGGCCACGCCCAGGCGGCCTCGGGTGTGGCGGGGGTCATCAAGACGGTGCTGTCCATGCACCACGGGCAGGTGCCCCGGACCCTGCACGTCGGCAGGCCCTCCGGCCACGTCGACTGGACGCGCGGCGCGCTGGCCCTCGCGACCGAGCAGCAGCCCTGGCCTTCGCACGGTCGCCCCTTCCGGGCGGGTGTGTCCTCCTTCGGTCTGAGTGGCACCAACGTCCACACCATCCTCGAACACACCCCCCTGGAGGACGACGGCCCGCAGGCCGAACGCACCCCCCTGCCGGCGGTGCCCTGGCTGCTGTCGGCGAAGAGCCCGCGGGCCCTGCGCTTCCAGGCCGACCGTCTGCGCCGCCACCTGGACGGCGACCCCGTGGCCGAACCGCGCGACATCGGGTCCGCCCTGCACGCGCGCACCGCCTTCGAGTACCGGAAGGCACTGATCGGGGACCGGAGCCAACTCCGCACCCTGCTGGGTCAGGTGGCCGACGACGACTCGGGAGCCTGGGACGGCGGCCGTCCGGTCGACGGTCGTTCGGTGTTGGTGTTCCCGGGTCAGGGTTCGCAGTGGGTGGGGATGGCTGCGGAGTTGCTGGGCGGGTCGGAGGTGTTCGCGGGGCGTTTCGCGGAGTGCGAGCGGGCTCTGGCGCCGTACGTGGACTGGTCGTTGGTGGAGGCGTTGGGTTCGGAAACTCTGCTGGCGCGGGTGGATGTGGTGCAGCCGGTGCTGTGGGCGGTGATGGTGTCGCTCGCGGAGGTGTGGCGTTCGTTCGGCGTCGTGCCGGACGCCGTGGTCGGCCACTCCCAGGGTGAGATCGCGGCGGCCTGTGTGGCCGGCGGCCTGAGTATCGACGATGGCGCCCGGGTGGTCGCGCTGCGTTCCCGCGCAATAAAGGTGCTGGCCGGCCGTGGCGGGATGGCGTCGCTGCCGCTGCCGGTGGAGGACGCACGGGAGCGGATCGCCTCCTGGGCGGGCCGGTTGTCGGTGGCGGCGGTGAACGGCCCGTCGTCGACGGTCGTTTCGGGCGACGCCGACGCGGTGACGGCACTCGTGGACGCCCTGGTGGGCGAGGGTGTGCGGGCGAGGGTGATCGAGGTGGACTACGCCTCGCACTCCGCGCACGTGGAGGAGATCCGCGAGCAGCTGCTCTCCGATCTGGAGGGCATCGCCCCGCTCTCCGCTTCGGTGCCGTTCTTCTCGACGGTGACGGGCGAGTGGCTGGACACGAAGGAGTTGGACGCCGAGTACTGGTACCGCAACCTCCGTCAGACCGTGGAGTTCGGGACGGCCACGGCGACGCTGCTGGGGGAGGGGTTCCGGTTCTTCGTGGAGTCCAGCCCGCACGCGGTGCTGTCGGTGGCGGTGGGGGAGTCGGTGGAGGCCGCGGGTGCGGATGCCGCGGTGCTGGGGACCTTGCGCCGCGGCGAGGGCGGCGTGGACCAGGTGCTGCGTGCGGTGGGCCGTGCGTGGGAGAGCGGACTTGCGGTGGACTGGTCGAGCGCGTTCCCGCAGGCCCGACGCGTCGAGCTGCCGACGTACGCCTTCCAACGCACCCGCTACTGGCCCGAGCCGGCGCCCACCACGGCGGCCGATGTGGGCTCGGCCGGGCTCGACCCGGCCGACCACCCCGTCCTCGGAGCGGCCATCGAGCTGGCCGACACGGGTGAACTGGTGCTCAGCGGCCGACTGTCGCTGCGTACCCACCCCTGGCTCGCCGACCACGCCGTGGCCGGTACGGTCCTGCTGCCCGGCGCGGCCTTCGCGGAACTCGCCGTCCGCGCCGCGGACCAGGCCGGCTGCCACACGGTGGAGGAACTGACGCTCCAGGCACCGCTGTTGATACCCGCCGACACCGCCGTCCGCCTGCAGGTGCGGGTCGGCGCCGCGGACGCGCAGGGCAACCGCTCGCTGGACCTGTTCTCCTGCCGCGAGGACGCGGCGACCCCGCACTGGACCGCGCACGCGACCGGCGGACTCACCGCCGACGCCACGACCCACGAGCCGCCGTCCGCGCCCGCACCGGACGAGGCCGGCGCCTGGCCTCCGCCCGGCGCCGTCCCGATCCCCGTCGACGACCTGTACGAGCGGTTCCACGCCTCCGGTTACGGCTACGGACCCGCCTTCCGCGGGCTCACCACCGCCTGGCGCCGGGGCGAGGAGATCTTCACCGAGGTACGCCTGCCCGAGGACCAGCACCGGTCCGCCTCCGCCTTCGGCGTGCACCCCGCCCTCCTGGACGCCGCCCTCCAGGGGCTGTTCCTGCGCGCGCAGCAGGAGACCGGACCGGGCCCGGACCGACTGTCCGCCGGACTGCCGTTCTCCTGGAGCGGAGTCAGGCTGCACGCCTCCGGAGCCACCGTGCTCAGGGTGCGGCTCGGCTTCCGGCCGGACGGATCGGTGTCGATCGACGCGACCGACCCGAACGGCCTCCCGGTCGCGTCGGTCGAGGCGCTCGCCGTCCGCCCGATCGACCTCGACAGCCTCCGCCCGGCCGGCGGCCCGGAATCCCTCTACCGGGTGCAGTGGTCGGCGGCGCCCGCCACCGCACCCGCCGACCCCCTCGGTCACGTCGCCGTCCTCGGGAGCCGGGAACTCTTCCCGGACAGCCATCCGGACCTGGCCGCGCTCGGTGCCGCGCTGGACGGGGGAGCGCCGTCGCCCGCCGCGGTGCTGGCCTGGTGCGACCGCGCCCCGGACCTCCCGTCCCCGCCCGACGCCGCATCCGTGCACGCCGCGCTGGACGACGCCCTGCGGCTCGTCCAGGACTGGCTGGCCGACCCGCGGTGGGACGACGGCACCCGGCTCGTCCTCGTCACCCGGGGCGCGGTCTCCACGGCGGCGGGTGAGGAGGTCACCGACCTCACCGGCGCCGCGGTCCGCGGCCTCGTCCGCTCCGCCCAGTCCGAGCACCCGGACCGCTTCCTGCTGATCGACACCGACGACCCGGCGGCCGTGACCGGTCTGCTGCCCCGGGCACTGGCGCTGGCCGGCTCGGAACCCCAACTGGCGGTACGCGCCGGACAACTCCTCGCCGCCCGCCTCACCAGGGCCACCGTCGCCACCGACCCGAACCCGGGCCCGGACGCGCTCGTGGGCCCGGACCCGGCCGCCGCACCGTCCGGTATCGCCGCGACCGGGGGAACCGTCCTCGTCACCGGGGCCGGCGGCGCGCTGGGCGGCCTGGTGGCGCGGCACCTCGTGACCACGCACGGCGTCCGGGACCTGCTGCTCGTCGGCCGGCGCGGCGCGGACGCCCCGGGCCTGGCCGACCTCGCCGCCGAACTGCGCGGGCTCGGCGCCGAGGTGACCGTGGAGGCCTGCGACGTCGCCGACCGGGACGCGCTCGCCGCCCTGCTCGCCGGCCTCCCCGCCGGCCGTCCGCTGAGCGCGGTCGTCCACGCGGCCGGCGTCCTGGACGACGGGACGGTCGAGTCGCTGACCCCCGGGCGGATGCGCCACGTCCTGCGGCCCAAGGTCGACGCGGCCCTCAACCTGCACGCCCTCACCCGTGATCTGCCGCTGTCGGCCTTCGTCCTGTTCTCCTCCGCGTCCGCCACGGTCGGCAACGCCGGGCAGGGCAACTACGCGGCCGCCAACGCCTTCCTCGACGCGCTCGCCCAGCACCGCCGGGCCCTGGACCTGCCCGCCCAGTCGCTCGCCTGGGGCCTGTGGGAGCGCCGCAGCACCATGACCGGCACGCTCACCACCACCGACCTGCGGCGCATGTCCCGGGGAGGCACCGCGGCCATCGGCAGCGAAGAGGGTCTGGCCCTGTTCGACGCGGCGCTCGCCCTGGACGAACCGCTGCTCGTCCCGGTCAGGATCGACCTCGGCCGGCTCCGGGCGGCGGCCCGGACCGCACCCGTCCCGGCCCTGCTCTCCGCCCTGGTCCCCGGCGCCGCACGCCGCCCCGCCTCCGGGGCCGACGCCGCCGAAGCGGACTCGCTGCGCCGCCGACTGGCCGGCCTCACCCCGGAGGAACGCGTCGCCACCCTGCTCGACCTGGTACGGAGCCGGAGCGCCGACGTCCTCGGCCACGGCGGAGCCGGGGACGTCGACCCGGACCAGGCGTTCAAGGACCTCGGCTTCGACTCGCTCACCTCCGTCGAACTCCGCAACCGGCTCAGCGCCGCCACCGGCCGCCGGCTGCCCGCGACCCTGGTCTTCGACCACCCCACCCCGGCCGCCGTCGCCGCCCACCTCGCCGGGCGCCTGGCGCCCGACGGGACGGGCGGCCCCGCCGCCACCGGCAGGACCCCCGGGACGCCGGGCCGGGCGGACCGCGAGGACCACGAGATCAGCTCCCTGCTCGCCGCGATCCCGCCCGCCGCCCTGCGCCGGGCCGGTCTTCTCGACGCGCTCCTGGACCTCGCCGACCGACCGGGGACACCGGTCCCCACCGCCGACATCAAGGACATGGCCGTCGACGAACTCGTCCGGATGGCCCTGGGCGGCGAACGTGACTGACCGACAGCCGCACAAGCCGCATAAGGAGAAGGCCAACCCCATGCCCACCGACACGGACCAGGTGGTCGCCGCGCTGCGCGCCTCGCTGCTGGACAACCAGCGCCTGCGGCAGGAGAACCGACGGCTCCGCGACGACTCCGCCGAGCCCATCGCCATCGTCGCGATGAGCTGCCGCTACCCCGGTGGCGTGCGCACCCCGGAAGACCTCTGGGAGCTGCTGGTCAAGGAACGCGACGCCGTCTCGCCGTTCCCCACCGACCGCGGCTGGGACGTCGAGGGCGGCTTCGACGCCGACCCCGACGCCCCCGGCACCTTCTACGTCCGTGAGGGCGGCTTCCTCCACGACGCGACCGGCTTCGACCCCGGCTTCTTCGGCATCTCCCCGCGCGAGGCCCTGGCCATGGACCCGCAGCAGCGGCTGCTGCTGGAAGCGTCCTGGGAAGCGGTGGAACGCGCGGGCATCGACCCGACGACCCTGCGCGGCAGCCGCACCGGCGTCTACACCGGAGTGATCTACAGCGAGTACGGGTCCCGGCTCGGCCGGGTGCCCGACGAGGTGGAGGGCTTCCTCGGCACCGGCACCATCCCGAGCGTCGCCTCCGGCCGGATCGCCTACGCCCTGGGCCTGGAGGGCCCGGCGGTCACCCTGGACACCGCCTGCTCGTCCTCCCTGGTCGCCGTCCACCTCGCCTGCCAGGGGCTGCGCTCCGGCGACACCACCCTCGCCCTGGCCGGCGGGGTGACCGTGATGTCCACCCCCGGCCTGTACGTCGGATTCAGCCGCCAGCGCGGCCTGGCACCCGACGGGCGCAGCAAGTCCTTCTCGGCCGCGGCGGACGGCGCCGGGTTCGGGGAGGGTCTGGGCCTGCTCCTGCTGGAGCGGCTGTCGGACGCCCGCCGCAACGGACACCCGGTCCTGGCGGTGGTCCGGGGCTCGGCCGTCAACCAGGACGGCGCCAGCAACGGGATGACCGCCCCGAACGGGCCCGCGCAGCAGCGCGTCATCAACGAGGCGCTCGCCCGTGCCGGACTCGCCCCGTCCGAGGTGGACATGGTGGAGGCGCACGGCACCGGCACCACCCTCGGCGACCCCATCGAGGCCCAGGCGCTGCTGGCGACGTACGGTCAGGACCGGCCCACCGACCGGCCGTTGCGGCTGGGATCGCTGAAGTCCAACCTGTCCCACACCCAGGCCGCCGCGGGCGTCGGCGGGGTGATCAAGTCGGTGCTCGCCATGCGGCACGGTGTGATGCCGCGCACCCTGCACGTCGACCGTCCCTCGCCCCGCGTCGACTGGACCGAGGGAGCCGTCTCCCTGCTCACCGAGGCCACCCCCTGGCCGGAGACGGGGCGGCCGCGCCGGGCCGGGGTGTCCTCCTTCGGCGCCAGCGGGACCAACGCCCACGTCGTCCTCGAACAGGCCCTCACCGCTCCGGCCGACGCGACGGCCGCCACCGACGGGCCGGTCGACCGGCCCGCCGCGCCGGCACCGGTGCCCGCCGCCGTCCCCTGGATCCTGTCGGCGCGCACTCCGGACGCGCTGCGCGCCCAGGCGGCGGCGCTGCACGAGCGGGTGGTGGCGGAACCGGGCCTGAGCGTGCTGGACGTGGCTCATTCGCTGGCGGTGGGGCGTTCGCGGTTCGCGGAGCGCGCGGTGGTGGTGGGGGCGGACCGGGGCGAGCTGCTGGCCGGTGTCGCCGCCCTGTCGCGGGGCGTGGGTTCGGCGGACGTGAAGGTCGGCGGTGGACCGCTCCCGGGCCGCTCGGTGCTGGTGTTCCCCGGTCAGGGTTCGCAGTGGGTGGGGATGGCCGCCGGTCTGTTGGCCGAGTCGGAGGTGTTCGCGGGCCGTTTCGCGGAGTGCGAGCGGGCTCTGGCGCCGTACGTGGACTGGTCGTTGGCGGAGGCGCTGGGTTCGGAAACCCTGCTGGCGCGGGTGGATGTGGTGCAGCCGGTGCTGTGGGCGGTGATGGTGTCGCTCGCGGAGGTGTGGCGTTCCTTCGGCGTCGTTCCGGACGCCGTGGTGGGCCACTCCCAGGGCGAGATCGCGGCGGCCTGTGTGGCCGGTGGTCTGAGTCTGGAGGACGGGGCCCGGGTGGCCGCGCTGCGGTCCCGGGCGGTGGGTGCGCTGGCGGGCCGCGGCGGGATGGCCTCGGTGCCGCTGCCGGTGGACGCGGTGCGGGAGCGGATCGGTTCCCGGGCGGGCCGGCTGTCGGTGGCGGCGGTCAACGGCCCGTCGTCGACGGTGGTGTCGGGCGACGCCGACGCCGTCACGGCCCTGGTGGCGGAACTCCTGGAGGAAGGGGTGTGGGCGAGTCCGATCGAGGTCGACTTCGCGTCGCACTCCTCCCAGGTGGAGGAGATCCGCGAGCGCCTGTTGTCCGACCTGGCCGGCCTCACCCCCCTCCCGGGTGCGGTGCCGTACTACTCCGGCGTGACCGGCGACCTGCTGGACACGAAGGAGTTGGACGCCGAGTACTGGTACCGCAACCTCCGGCAGACCGTCGAGTTCGAGCGGGCGACCCGCTCGCTGCTCGCGGCCGGGCACCGGGTCTTCATCGAGTCCGGTCCCCAGCCCGCCCTGATGTACGCGATCGAGGACACGGCCGCCGACGCGGGCGCCCCGGAGACGCTGCTGCTCGACACCCTGCGGCGCGGGGCCGGAGGGCTCCGCCGGTTCCAGCTCGCCCTCGCCGAGGCACACGTCCGGGGCCTGCGCGTCGACTGGGAGCGGCTGTTCGCGGGAACCGGCGCCCAGCGGGTGGACCTGCCCACCTACGCCTTCCAGCGACGCCGCTACTGGCTCGACGCCCAGCCGGCGGACCACGACCGGGCGGCCATCGGCCAGTCCGCCGCGGACCACCCGCTGCTCGGCGCCGCGGTCGAACTCCCCGACGACGCGGGCACCCTCTTCACCGGCCGGATCTCGTCGGCCGCACACCCCTGGCTCGTCGACCACGCCGTGGCCGGGGCCGTGATCCTGCCCGGCGCGGCCCTCGTGGAGCTGGCCGCGCACGTCGGCCGCCGCCTGGGCTGCGCTCTCGTGGAGGAACTGACCCTCGCCGCCCCGCTGCTGCTGCCCGGCGACGCCGCTGACGACCACGCCGTCCAACTGCGGGTCCTGGTGGGTGCCGAGGACGGCACGGGGCGGCGCCCGGTGGAGTTCCACTCCCGGCCCGAGGCCGGCGTCGCCGACCGGCCCTGGACCCGGCACGCGACCGGCACGGTCGGTCCCCCGGACGTCTCGACCGACCGGGACGACGCGGCCGGACCGGCCGGTACGTGGCCCCCGCCCGACGCGGTCCCCCTGGACGTGGAGGAGCTGTACGGGCTGCTCGAAGCCCGGGGCGTCGCCTACGGCCCGGCGTTCCGGGGCCTTCGCGCCGCCTGGCGCACCGCGGACGCGATCCACGCCGAGGTGGCCCGGCCCGACGGCCTCCCCGGCACCGGGGCGGACGGCTTCGGGGTGCACCCGGCCCTGCTGGACGCGGCCCTCCAGACGACCGGTCTGCGCGAGGGCGCCGCGACCGCCGAGCCCGCCGACGGCGTCCCCCTGCCGTTCTCCTGGCAGCGCGTCGCGATCGAGGCCTCCGACGCGCCGGTCCTGCGGGTCCGGCTGCGCGCCGACGGCCCCGACGCCGTCACCGCGCGGATCACCGATCCCTCGGGGCGCACCGTGGCGACGGTCGGCTCGCTCACCCTGCGCACGGCGTCCACCGCCGCGCTGCGGGCGTCCTCCGGCTCCGTCTTCCACGTCGGCTGGACGCCGCTCGTCGTCGAGCCCGGCCCGCGCCCGGTCACCCGCTGGGGCCTCCTCGGCCCCCGGGACGAGCGGCTGCTGCCGGCCGCCTTCGCCGCCGGACCCCCCGCCGCGACACCCGACGCGATGCTGCTGATCTGCCCCCCGTCCGCCGACACCGTGACCGGGGACGCGGACGCGGACCCCGCGGCGGTGCACGCGGTCGCGGCCGGTGTCCTGGACCGCCTCCAGGCCCACCTGGCCGACGACACCACCGCCGGTACGCCGCTGGTGGTGCTCACCCGGGGTGCGACCGGCCCGCTCGGCGCGCAGCCGCGGCCGGCGGACCTCGGCGCGGCGGCCGTCTGGGGCCTGCTGAGGGCCGCTCAGCTGGAACACCCCGACCGGTTCGTGCTGCTGGACACCGAAGGGCCGGACCCGGACGGCCTGGGCGACGCGCTCGCCGACCTCCTCGCCACGGGCGAGCCGCAGGCGGCCCTGCGCGGCGGCGTCCTGTACGCGCCCCGACTGGTCCGGCCGTCGGCCACCACGGCCACGGCTGCCACCGCCACCACGGCCACCGTGTCCGCGCCCGCTTCCGGGCCCCGGCCGGACGGTGCCTTCGGGCCGTCCGACGGCACCGTCCTGGTGAGCGGCGGCGGCGCTCTCGCGGCCGTCCTGGCACGCCGTCTGGTCGCCGCGCACGGGGTGCGCCACCTCCTCGTGCTGAGCCGCCGCGGCGCCGACGCCCCCGGCCTGCCGGAGCTGACGGCGGAACTGGCCGAGGCCGGCGCCGAACTGACCTCCCTCAGCTGCGACGTGTCCGACCGGCAGGCCCTGGCCGCCGCCCTGGCGACCGTCCCCGAACGGCATCCGCTGTGCGCCGTGGTCCACACCGCAGGAGTGCTCGACGACGGTCTGCTGGACGGGCTGACGGGAGAGCGGATGGCCGCCGTCCTGCGGCCCAAGTACGACGCCGCCCACCACCTCGACGAGCTGACGCGCGGAGCGGACCTCGCCGCGTTCGTCGTCTTCTCCTCCGCCGCGGGCGTGCTGGGCAGTCCCGGCCAGGCTTCCTACTCGGCCGCCAACGCCGCGCTCGACGCCCTCGTCGCGGAACGCCGACGGCTCGGGCTCCCCGGCCTGTCCCTGGCCTGGGGCGCCTGGGAGCGGGTGAGCGGGATGACGGCGGAGCTCGGCGACGCCGAACGGCGGCGCATCGAGCGGCGCGGCGCCCGCGGTCTCTCCGACGAGGAGGCCATGGCCCTGCTGGACACCGTGTGCGCCGCGGACGCCGCCCCGCCGGCCGACGGGAGCCCCGTCGTGCTGGCCCACCTCGACCTCACCGTGCGCGGCGACGGCCCGGTGCACCCGATGCTGCGCTCCCTGGTCCGGCGCGGCCCGACCGCGACGACCGGAGCGAGGCGGACGCCGACCGGTGCCGCGGCGCTGCGGCAGCGGCTCGACGCCGCCGCCGACGACCGGGAACGCGAGCTGGTCCTGCGCGAACTCGTGCTCGCCCAGGCCGCCGAAGTCCTCGGCCACACCGACTCCGGGGCGCTGTCCGCGACGGTGCCCTTCCTCGCCGTCGGATTCGACTCGCTGACCGCGGTCGAGCTCCGCAACCGGCTGGCCGCCGCCACCGGACTGCGGTTGCGGCCCTCCGCCGTCTTCGACAGCGCCACCCCCGCCGCGCTCGCGGCACGCCTCGCCGCCGAGGCCCGGACGGCGGACACCCCCCGGCCCGGAACGGCACCCGCGACCGGAGCCGAAGCACCCGGAGCCGACGCCGACACCGCCGACACCGACCCGGTGAGCGTGCTGTTCCGCCGGGCCTGCGCACTCGGCCGGATCGACGAGGGCATCGCCCTGCTCAAGAACGCCTCCGCGCTGCGCCCGGCCTTCCACAGCGGCAGCGACCTCGCGGCCGCCGGCACCGGCCCGCGGCTGCTGCGCCTGAACGAGCGCGCCGACGCCCCCGTGCTCGTCTGCTTCGGCTCCATCGTGGCTCTCGGCGGCGCCCACCAGTACGCCCGCTTCGCCTCCCGCTTCCGGGACCGCTACGCCGTCGCCGCCCTGGACGCCCCCGGATTCACCCCCGAGGAGGAACTGCCCGCCGACATGGCGGCCCTGCTGGACTTCCAGGCGACGACACTGCTCCGGGAACTGCCCGGCCGCACGCTCGTCCTGGCCGGCTCCTCCTCCGGCGGCACGCTCGCCCACGGAGTGGCCGCCGAACTGGAGCGGCGCGGCGAGGGCCCGGCGGCCGTGGTGCTGCTGGACACCTACCTCTCCGACAACCAGGGCATCACCCAGTTCAACGACGTCCTGCTGGGCGGCATGTTCGCCCGCGAGGACCGGGCGGCCCCGATGGACGGGACCAGGCTGACCGCGATGGGCGGCTACTTCCGTCTGCTCGACGACTGGAAGCCCCCGGCGGTCCGCGCCCCGCTGCTGCTGGTCCGCGCCTCCACCCCGCTCGGCCGCCCGTCCGCCGACGCCGGTGACTGGCGCGCGTCCTGGGCCGGTGCCGACACCGTCGTCGACGTTCCCGGCGACCACTTCTCGCTCATGGAACAGCATGTCGCGACCACCGGCGACGCCGTCGCCGACTGGCTCGGCAGCACCCTCCGCACCACGTTCGGCACCACCCTCCGCACCCCCGACGACCTGTGAAGACGAAGGAGAACCCGTTGACCGCGGCCCCGTACGACGATCCCCCCCAGCGACCCGCCCTCACCGTGCTGGGAGCCGGGGTGATGGGCGTCGGAATCACCGTCCTCGCCCTCGGGCACGGCCTGCCGGTCCACCTGGTCGACATCGACCGGGACCGGCTCGACCGGGCCGCGGACCTGATCGACGGCGAGCTCCGGCTCGCCGAGCTGATGGGCGCCCTGCCCGCCGGGACGCCCCTCGGCACCCTGGCCACCGGCACCTCGCTCAAGGCCGCCGCCGGAGCCACCGCCGTCGTCGAGGCGGTCACCGAGAACGCCGCGATCAAGGCCGCCGTGCTGGCCGAGGTCTCCGGACTGGTCCGGCCCGGAACCCTGCTGATCACCAACACCTCCTCCATCCCCGTCGACGAACTGGCCGGGGCCCTGGAACGCCCGGAGGAACTGGTCGGCACCCACTTCATGAACCCGCCCTACCTGATCGGCACCGCCGAAGTGGTCCGCGGCGCCAGGACCGCGGACTCCACGATGGCCGCCGCGGCGGCCCTGCTCACGGCCCTGCGGCGGCGGGCGGTCGTCGTCCGGGACGCGCCCGGCTTCGTGACCAGCCGCATCCTGCACCCGATGATCAACGACGCGGCCCGGGTCGTGGAGGAGGGCACGGCGACCGCCGAGGACGTCGACGCCCTGATGCAGGGCTGTCTGGGACACCCCACCGGCCCGCTGCGCACCGCGGACCTGATCGGCATCGACAACCTCGTCGACTCCCTCACCGTGCTCCACGAACGCACCGGCGACGACGGCTGCCGCCCCACCGAACTGCTGCTCCGGCTGGTCCGCGAGGGCCGGCTGGGCCGCAAGTCCGGGCGCGGTTTCTACGACTACACCTGACCGCACCTGATCACCCTGACCACCCTGACCACCCTGATCACCCTGACCACCTCGCACCTGATCACCCCGACGAGGAGACGGCCATGACCACGGCGAACACGCCCGACACCCACGACCTGGAGAAGGAACTGCTGGGATTCCTGGAAGGACGCACCGGAACCGCCTGGGACGCCGACACCGACCTGTTCGACGCCGGCGGCCTGTCGTCCCTGTTCGCCATGCAGGTGGTGGTGCACCTGGAGAAGACCTACGGCATCGCCGTCCGCGGCGCGGACCTGCGGCTGGACAACTTCCGCACGGTCCGGCGGATGGCGGAGCTTGTGGACCGGCTCCGGGTGCCCGCCGCCGGGGGCCAGCATGGGTGAGGACCTGAGCGGCGCCATGACCTCCGCCACCCTGCGGGTCGGCGACCGGGCGGGGGAGTGGGACCGGACCGGCCTCATCCCCTTGGACCTGCTCCGCGAACTGGGCGCCGAGGGCCGGCTGTGCGCCGAAGTCCCGGAGCAGTACGGCGGCTGGGGACTCAGCAGCACGAGCAGCGGCGCGTACACCGCCCACGTGGGCGGCCTGTGCAGCTCGCTGCGCAGCGTGATGACCTCCCAGGGCATGGCGGCCTGGACCATCCAGCGCCTGGGCACCCCCGAGCAGTCGGCCGTCCACCTCCCCCGGCTGACCGGCGGGGCGCTGGCGGCGGTCGGCTTCAGCGAGCCCGGCGCCGGCAGCGACCTCTCGGCGATGACGACGACCGTCCGCCGCGACGGCGACGAGGTCGTCGTCGACGGACACAAGAAGTGGGTGACCGCCGCCCACTACGCCGACCTGCTGGTCGTTGTCGGCCGCTACGAGGACGGCGCGGTGGCCGTCGTGGTGCCCGCGGACACGCCCGGCGTCCGGATCGAGCGGATCGCGGACCCGCTCGGCTGCCGCGCGGCCGGGCACGCGGACGTGCACCTCGACGGGGTGCGGCTGCCCGCCGAGAGCGTGCTGGGCGGTCACGGACTGCCGCCCGCCCTGCTGGTGACGACCGCGCTGGCCTACGGGCGGATGTCCGTCGCCTGGGGGTGCGTGGGCATCCTGCGGGCCTGCCTGGCGGCGGCCACCGCCCACGCCGCCGGACGGGAGCAGTTCGGCCGACCGCTCGCGGAGCACCAGCTCGTCGCCGGGCACCTCGCCGACCTCTACACGGCCGAGCAGGTGGCCTCGCGGGTCTGCGAGCACGCCAGCCGCTGCTGGGACGAAGGGTCGCCGGACCAGGTGGTGGCGACCGTCCTGGCCAAGCACGTCAGCGCGACCCAGGCCGCCCGGGGCGCGGCGACGGCCGTCCAGGTCCTGGCCTCGGCCGGGTCCCGGGACGGGCACACGGTGGCCCGGGCGTACCGGGACGCCAAGTTGATGGAGATCATCGAGGGCAGCAACGAGCTGTGCCGGCTGATGCTGGCCCAGCACGCCCTCTCCGTAACGGGGGCACCGTGAGCGGGCCCGCGGCCGAGGAGACGAGGAAGGACGACATGGCCGAGACCGTCAAGTGCCTGGTCTGGGACCTGGACGACACCCTCTGGCAGGGCACCCTGCTGGAGGACGGCGAGGTGCACCTGTCGGACGAGGTGCGCAAGGTGGTGATCGAGCTCGACTCCCGCGGCATCCTCCAGTCCGTCGCCAGCCGCAACGACCACGAGCACGCCTGGGCCCGGCTGGAGGCGTTCGGCCTGGCCGAGTACTTCGTCCTGCCGGAGATCGGGTGGGGCGCCAAGTCGGAGTCGGTGCGCCGGATCGCCGACCGGCTGAACTTCGCGCTCACGACCATCGCGTTCGTCGACGACCGGGCCGCCGAACGCGCCGAGGTGGCCTTCCACCTGCCCGACGTACGGTGCTACCCGGCGGAGGAGGTGCTCGCCCTTCCCGAACTCGCCGAGTTCACCCCCGCGACCAGCACCGTCGACTCCCGGCGGCGTCGCGAGATGTACCAGGCGGGTTTCCGCCGCGACGCCGAGCGGGCGGCCGCCCCCGGCCCCGACGAGGAGTTCCTGCGCTCCCTGGACCTGCGGATGCGCATCGGCCGGGCCACCGGCGAGGAGCTGTCCCGGGTCGAGGAACTCACCCTGCGCACCAGCCAGATGAACGCGACCGGGGTCCACTACCCGGACGCGGTGCTGCGCGGTCTGATCACCGACCCCGGGCACGAGGTCCTGGTGGTCACCCTCACCGACCGGTTCGGCCCGCACGGCGCGGTCGGCGTCCTGCTGCTGGAGCGGCACCCGGGCCTGTGGCACCTCAAGCTGCTCGCCACCTCCTGCCGGGTCGTCGCCTACGGCGCCGGCGCGACCCTGCTGAACTGGCTGGCCGACGCCGCCGCCCGGTCCGGGGTCCACCTGGTCGCCGACTTCCGGGCGACCGAACGCAACCGGATGATGGAGATCGCCTACCGGTTCGCGGGCTTCGAGGGCCTGGACGAGGTGCCGTGCCCGTGCGCCGCCGTCCTCGCACCGGCTCCGGAGGACACCGGACTCCAGCGCCTGCACCTGGTCCCCGGCCCGCGCGTGGTGTCCACCGTCGTCAGCGTGGACGCGCCCGATCTGAGCGTGCCCGACCTGGGCGTGCCCGACCTGAGCGTGCCGGACCTGAACGAACCGGACCTGAACGAACCGGAAGGGGGCCCGGGAGCGTCCTGACCGCCGCGGCGGCCGGCGCTCCCGGGCCCCGGCCCGCCGCCCTCAGCGCTTGCGGACGAGGGTGATCCCGTCGGCCATCACCAGCAGCGACAGCTCCACCCGGGGGTCCTGGTGCAGCAGCCGGTTCAGCGCCCGGACCCCGGCGGTCTCCGGGTCCGTGGCGGCCGGATCGGCGACCCGGCCGAAGAAGAGGGTGTTGTCGACCACGATCAGACCGCCGGCGCGCAGCAGCGTCAGCGAAGCCTCGTAGTAGCGGACGTAGTTGGACTTGTCCGCGTCGATGAACACCAGGTCGAAGCTCTCCGGCCCGCGCTCCTCCAGCAGTGCGTCCAGGGTCGCGGCGGCATCGCCGATCCGCAGGTCCACCCGGGAGTCGACCCCGTCCCGCTTCCAGAAGTCGGCGCCGATGGCCGGCCACCGGTCCTCGATGTCGCAGGACACCAGTACCCCGTCGGCGGGGAGGGCGCGGGCCATGCACAGGGTGCTGTAGCCGGTGAAGGTGCCGATCTCCAGCACCGCCCGAGCGCCGGTCAACCCGACCAGCAGGGCGAGCAGTTGGCCCTCCTCCGCCATCACCTGCATGGCGGTCCCGCCGGGCAGGTCCGCGGTGGTCTCCCGCAGTTCCCTGAGCAGGTCGTCGTCGCGGAGGGAGACCTCCCGGACGTAGGCGAGCAGGTCCTGGGTGGCTGCTGTCTGGTCGGCCATGGCGAAGGGGTCCTCTCGAAAGGGATCTGGTCGAAGCAGATCGGGGCGAAGCGGAACGGGGCGAAGCGGAACGGGGCGAAGGAGAACGGGTCGGAGGAGAACGGGTCGGAGGAGATCGGGGTGAAAAAGATCGGGGCGGTCACCCGGCGCGCCGGTACGGGTGGCTGTCCTCCCGCTCGGCGACCGCCTGCGCCCGCTCGTGGGCGTAGGCCCGCAGCAGCGGGTCCAGCCGGTAGCGGCCCCCCGTCGGCGCACCCAGCAGGTTCGCCTCCACCAGGGCGTCCAGGGCCTCCTCGGCCTGCTCCTCGGAGCAGCCGAACATCACCGCGACCCTGCTGCCGGAGACCGAGGACACGCCGGCGGCCCCCAGCGCGGTGAACACCTCGGCCGGGTCGATCCCGGCCGGAGCGGTCCGCCGGAGCCCGGCGTGGTCGGCGTCGAAGCAGGGCCGGACACCGAGGTCGCCCGCGCACAGTTCGTCCAGCAGCCGCGGGGCCTGCGTGAGCCGCCGGGCGAAGTGCCCGATGCTCCAGTGCGGGCGCTCCAGCAGCCGGGTCCCCGCGATCCGGATCGCCAGCGGCAGGCCCGCGCAGACCGTCAGCACCGTACGGACCGCCTGCGGTTCGGCACCGACCCTGACCGGGCCGACGATGCTGCTCAGCAGCTCCAGCGACCCGGCCTCGTCCAGCGGGCCGAGCAGGAGGGTGTGCGCGCCGTCCAGATCGGCCAGTCGCCGGCGGCTCGTCACCAGCAGTCTGCTGCCCCCGCTGCCCGGTATCAGCGGCCGGACCTGCGCGGTGCTGGAGGCGTTGTCGAGGACCACCAGCAGACGGCGGCCCGCGGTGAGCGAGCGGTAGAGGCTCTCCCGCTCCGACTCCTCCTCGGGTATCTCGTCCCGGGGCACACCGAGGTCCGCCAGGAACCGCGGCAGCACCGCCCGGGCGGTCGGCGTCCGCCCGGCTCCGCCGAGGTCCGCGTAGAGCTGGCCGTGCACCGAGGAACCGCGGACGGCGTGCGCCGTGTGCAGGGCCAGCGCGCTCTTGCCGACACCGCCCCGGCCGGTCACCACCGCCGTCGCCACCATGCCCGCGGGCATCGAGCCGGTCGTGACGAAGTGCTGCAGCCGCGCCAGCGCGCCGGAGCGGGCCGACAGCGGCAGCGGCACCGAGGGAAGCTGCGCCGGACTCGGCCAGCAGGACCGCTCCCGGACGGCGGTCGGCGCCGTCGCGACGGCCGCCTCCGGGGCGGTCGCGGGCCGCTCCGGAGGCTCGGGCGTACGGGGCCGGTGGTGGGCCGAGAGGATGCTCCGGTGGACCTCGCGCAGATCGGCGCTCGGCTCGGCGCCGAGCTGCTCGACGAGCAGCACCCGGGTGCGCCGGTAGAGGTCCAGCGCCTCCGACTGCCGGCCCGAACGGAACAGCGCCAGCATCAACTTGCCCACCAGGGCCTCCCGCAGCGGGTGCTTCCGGACCAGCCGCACCAGCTCCGGCACGAGCTCGGCGTGCCGCAGCAGCGCCAGCTCCGCGTCGAACCTCAACTCCATGGTCTGCAACCGGAGTTCCTTGAGGTAGCGGCCCTCCACGTCGCGCAGCCTCCGCGACGGGATGTCCGCCAGCGGCTCCTCGCGCCACAGGGCGAGCGCCTCGGCCAGCTCGGCGGAGGAGCCCTCCAGGTCTCCGCGCTCGGCCAGCTCCGCCGCGCGCCGGCGGTGGGCCGTGAACTGCCCGAGATCGCTCTCGTGCTCGCCGAGTTCGAGGAGGTAACCGGGGGCCCGGGTGAGCAGCCGCGCCGAGGCGTGCTCGCCCAGCGACTGCCGCAGGCGCATCACATAGGTGCGCACGGTCGCGGCGGCACTCGGCGGCGGGGCGTCGTCCCAGACGTACTCGGCGATCCGGTCGACCGAGATCACCCGGTTGGCGTTGAGGAGGAGCGCCGCCATGACCACGCGCTGCCTCGGTGCCGACACGTGCACCTCACGCGCGTTCAACCGGACGGAAAGCGGTCCCAGCAGCAGGAAGTTCAACGGGAGTCCTCTTCATCGCACGACCGGTGGGCAAGACTGCCACCAGCGTCTGGGGTGGCCCTGTGCGGGTCAACGCGGTCCTGTCGTATCTAGGTGTATTCCTAGAGCACGGGTCTTGCACTCCTGCCGGGTTTACGCTGCGCGGCACCGGCACAGCGGTCGGGACCGGCCGGCGCCCGGCGCCGCCGCTCCCCGGTCGGACCCGCGGCGCGCGGTCCGGTCGGACCGCTGTCGCCGGGGCGGAGCCGAGCGGATCCCACGGGATTGCTCCCGCGCCGCGGCGCTCCCGCCATTCGCCGACGAAACAGCCGGAATCGACCCGGACATGAGTGGTCGGTCGACTCCGATGCGTACTTGCTGATAATCCGATGGACATGGCAGGCTGTCATATGCCGCGCTCGTGACTCGCCGAGCGCCGTCGATCGGAGCTTCCCGTATTAGCAAGTACCAGTCGGCCGCCGCTGCCGAGGGTGTCCCACGTGGTCACCGCACCCCGCCCGCAGACACCGCGCGGATTTCGCGAAAGGAATGAAAGGCCGACATGACCTCCCTCTCCTTGGACAGCGACCTGTGGTGCCGTCGCTTCCACCCCTCACCGACAGCCACGCGCCGACTGGTCTGCTTTCCGCACGCCGGCGGCTCGGCGAGTTTCTACTTCCCGGTCTCCGCCGCGCTGTGCGGCCCGGTCGACCTCCTGGCCGTGCAGTACCCCGGCAGGCAGGACCGCCGGGAGGAACCCGGTGTCCAGGACCTGCACCGCACGGCCGACGAAGTGGCCGAAGCGCTGCGCCGCTGGGACGACCTCCCCCTGACCCTCTTCGGGCACAGCATGGGCGCGCTGGTCGCCTTCGAGGTGGCCCGGCGGATCGAGCGCGCGGGCGGTCGGATCGACCACCTCTTCGTCTCCGGCCGCAAGGGGCCGTCGGCGGACGGGCCCGAGCTCGCCCACCCGCTCGACGACGAGGCCATCCTGGCCGAGGTCAGGGAGATGAGCGGCACCGACGCCCGGCTCCTGGAGGACGAGGAACTCCTCGGGATGGTGCTGCCCGCGCTGCGCGCCGACTACCGGGCCCTGGGGGCCTACCGGGCCGACCGCGACGCCGCGGTGGACTGTCCGGTCACCGCCGTGGTCGGGGACCGGGACCGCTGGACCCCGGTCCCCGAGGCCGGGCACTGGCGCGACCGGACGACGGCGGCGTTCGACCTCAAGGTCTTCCCCGGCGGGCACTTCTACCTCAGCGACCGGGCGGACGAGGTGACCGGCATGCTCCGCGAGCACCTCGCCGGCCCGCAGAGGACCTAGAACAGGGACGACAGGAAAGGAAGACCGAGGAGTGACACCGGCAGCGACCTCCGAGGAGATCAAGCCCGCGCCGCGGCCACCGCGGTCCGAGACCGCCGACGCCGCCCGTCCGACGGGCGGGCGCCCGGCCGGCGGCGCGGACGTCCGGCTGCTGACCGCCGTGGACGTCCGCATCCTGGAAGGCGTCGCGATCGGCACCTCGACCGCGCGGCTGGCGGCATCGCTCTATCTGAGCCGGCAGGGCATCGAGTACCGCATCGGGTTGATGATGCGCCATTTCCAGGCCGCGAACCGGCCCGCCTTGGTCTCCCGGGCGCACTCCCTCGGTGTGCTGAGCGTCGGGGCATGGCCACCCCGCGTTCTCCCGGAATTCCACGAGTCCGAGAAGAGGACGGAGCGTACTGTTCCCTGAACTCTGCCGTGGGTCCCCGCCCGGGTGGACAGGCCGAAATCAAATCATTTCCGAGGGCGGGCAATGCATGCCGATGGTATGCTATCGGCCATTTTTCCGGACCCGGATAGCGTATCGATATCGCGTCGCGCGACAGGTTCCCGAGTCTCCGGTCGAACGCCGTATTCTGCGCACTGTGCTGTCGTGCCCACTTCTGCTGCATCACGCATGGGCCGCACCACCACCCCCTCCTTTCCCACCGAGTCACAGGAGCTGTCATGAGTCTGGGGTACCTGTTCGGCGGCGGCGTCGGGACCGAGCCGCACGGCCTGGAGCTGTACCGGACCTTCGAGGTCGTCCAGGGGTGGTACGAACAAGTCTCCGAGTGGACCGGTCTGACGGTCGGTCAGATCCTGGAGGAGGACCTCCCGACCGCCCAGGAGGAGCGCCAGAGCGTCGGCACGGTCCGCGAAGCGGCCCTCGCGATCGGCGTGCACGACGTCCTCGCCTCGTTCGACCTGCGACCCGGGGCCATCGGCGGCCTCAGCCTCGGCGCGATGACGGCCAGTTGCCTCGCCGGATCGCTGGGGCGACGGGAACTGTTCGAGATGCTGGCCGGCTCCCGCGACACCCCGGAACCTCCGGCCGAGGACCCGCGGCAGGGGATAGCCATCGCCTTCGGCTCCCTCGCCGAAGGCGCCCCCTCCCACCCCGGCGAGAACGTCCCCGGCGTCTACCTGGCGGGCGACTTCGGCCCCACGGCCGACGGCAGCCAGCGCCTCATGATGCTGGCCGGCCACGCCGAGGCGCTCGGCGCGCTCGCCGCCGAGGTCCCGCCGGGAACGGTCGTACCGCTGCCCGGGCGCACCATCGCCGTCCACACCCCGCTGCGCCGGCCCTACCGCGACTTCATGGCCCCGCGCATCGACGCGATCCCCTTCGCCGACCCCGAGATCCCCCTGCTGTCCTGCCTGGAGCCCAAGGTCCTGCGCACCGCGGCGGACGTCAGGGACCTCTTCCAGCGCAACTCCACGGACCCGATCAGCCTGGTCGACGTCTACACCGGGATGAAGGAGCAGGGCGTACAACTCGGGCTGGTGATGGGCCCCTCGATCCCCGAGGGCATCCTCGCGTTCCCCTTCCCGGTGGTGCACATCGAGCGGCCCGAGCACATCGAGCAGGCCCTGACCACCGCCTACGACCTCGGCATCGACCTCTCCGGTGCCCCGGCCCTGTCGTGACCGCCGCCACCCGCGCCGACCCGGACGCCCAGATCGCGCGCTGGCTGGACACCGACCTCGACGAGTGGACCCGCACCGTGGTCCGGCGGCACTTCGACCCGGTGTCCGGAAGCCCCTACTGGCTCGCGCAGGCCCCCGGGCTGGACTTCGACCCCCGTGACATCACCCGCTACGACGAGCTCGGAGCCTTCGGCCCGTTCCCGCTCGACCGGCTGCGGGTGGAGGACCCGGCGGACCTCGTCCCGCTGTCGGTGCCCAGGCCGCTCGCCGGGCGGGTCTGGGACAGCGGAGGCACCACCGGCACCCCCTGCCGGGCGTTCTACACCCCCGGCATGCTGCGGCACCGGGCGCTCTGGCGCCGCTGGTCCTTCGTGCGGGAGGGCTTCGCGCCGGGCCGCACCTGGCTGCAGGCCACCCCCACCGGACCGCACCTGATCGGGAACGGCACCCAGGAGGTCTCCGAACTCCACGCCGGCCAGGTGTACGCCGTGGACATGGACCCCCGGTGGGTGAAGCGCCTCATCCGGGCGGGCCGGATGGCCGAGGTCGCCGACTACACCACCCACCTGCTGGAGCAGATCGCCGACGTCCTCGACCGGGGCCGGGTCCACTACGTCAACACCACCCCGGCCCTCTTCCAGGCCCTCCGCCAGCGCCGGCCCGAGCTGGTCGCCGCCCTCGACGGCGTGCGCCTGAGCGGCACCCAGATCAGCGCCGACATGTACCGGACCTTCAGCACCGCCCTCCAGGGCGGGATCTGCGGACTGACGTACGGCAACACCTTCGGCAACGCCGCCTGCCTGGACATCGAGCGGGACGGCGAGCTGATCAGCTACGTCCCGAACTACCCGCAGGTCACCATGACGGTGGTCGACAAGGGCGACCGCTCGACCCCGGTCGCGCCCGGCACGGTCGGCCAGGTACGGCTCACGGTCCTCCACGAGGACCTCTTCCTCCCCAACATCCTGGAACGCGACCAGGCCCTCCGTCACCCGACCGACCAGTGGCCCACCGACGGTGTCGCCAACGTCCGCCCCCTCCAGACCACCAGCTCGTCCCCCGAGGGCCTCTACTGAACCGTCGCCCCGGGCCGCCGTGGCGGCGGCCCGGGGTCGGACGCCCCTCCCGGTCGGGAGACCTCTCCCGCAGGGCGGTGCGCCGGTGGCCGTGGTCAGTCGGCGGTGCGGTGTTCGGGGCCCTGCCCGTCGGGCGGGCAGTCCCAGGAGGTGAGGTACTCGGTGGTGGGGGTGCCGACGCCGGTGACGTTGTCGTAGCCGCGGTCGGCGACGAGGGAGGTGTCGTGGCCCATGGTGCGCAGCGAGGTGGTGGTGCCGTCGTCGGCGTTGACGCCGTTGGTGTGGTCGACGCGGACCTGGGCGAGTTCGGTGCCGGGGCCGAAGGGGTGGTCGGTGACGTCGTGGTAGGCGCCGGTGCCGTAGCGCTGGTAGATGGCGGGGTTGGCGAAGCCGATCGGGGAGCCCTTGGCCTGCTGGGCCAGGGCCTGGAGGGCGGCGATGACGGGGCAGGCCAGGCTGGTGCCGCCGATGCGGTACTCGCCGTAGCGGACGGTGCCGTCGGGGAAGGTCTGGGTCTGGCCGACCAGGAAGCCCGTGTTGGGGTCGGCGACGGCGGCGAGGTCGGGGACGACCCGGTGGCGGCCGCCGTTGGCCCCGGACAGCGCGGGCGGGACGACGTCGCGCTGGTAGCGCGGCTGGGGGGAGCGGGCGCTGGTGCCCCCGCCGGCGCCGCCGTTGAAGCCGCCGGGCAGGTCCGTCCAGGACGTGCCGTCGGCCGACAGGACGGACTTCAGCGTGCCCCAGCCCGTTTCGAAGCGGTACCCGTGCGAGGCGTCCAGGGCGAGCGAGGTGCCGCCGACCGCCGTGACCCAGGGCAGCGAGGCGGGCATGTCGGTCTGCTTGGTGCCGGTGTTCTCCAACTCGTCGCCGTCGTCGCCGCTGGAGAAGTAGAAGCCGATGCCGGTGACCGCGCCGCGCTTGAACAGGTGCTGGTAGACCCGGTCGAAGGCCGGGTCGGAGGCGTTCTCCGGCTCGCCCCAGGAGTTGGAGACGATGTCGCCGAGGTGCTGGTCGACGACGCGGTCCAGGGCGTCGACGAGGTCCTGGTCGTAGCAGGAGGCCGCGCCGACGTAGGAGATGTCCGCGTCGGGCGCGACGGCGTGCACCGCTTCGATGTCGAGGGTCTGCTCGCCGTACCAGCCGGCGGCGTCGCAGCCGTCCGGGTCGACGTCCGGCGGGGCGGTGTGCGTCCACACTGCCGGGTCGTAGCGCAGCAGTTGGTTCTTGCCGTAGGGGGCGTCACCGTGCTCGGCGGCGTAGCGCGCGGTGTCGTCGCCGATGCTGGGCGAGTCGTAGGCGTCCACGACGGCGACGGTCGTGCCGCGGCCGGTGAGCCCGGTCGCGGTCGCGCCGTAGGCGGTGCGCAGTTGGGAGCCGTTGAAGCCCTGGATCACGTACGGTCGGACCGCGCCGTACGCCGGGGGCGTGCCGGTGGCCGGGGTGGAGCCGAAGTGGTCGGAGAACGGTGGGGCGTTGACGAAGGCGTTGCCGGGGCCGGGCAGGAGGTCCCTGGGCGTCGGCCGGCCCGGCCGGACTCTGCTGGGGGCGGTGTTGAGCCCGGTGACGCTGAGCACGTGGTCCGCGAGGTGCGCGGGCACGGTGACGTCCCCGGCGGGCGCCCGGTAGGTCCGCCCGCCCTTGCGGTAGGTGTGCAGCTCGGTGCCGAAGGCCCGCTCCGCGTCGGCGACGGCGCCGTCGGCGGTGAGGTAGTGGCCGTTGGCGGCGGTCACCCGCAGCCCGGACGAGTCCAGCCAGCCGCGGACCTCGGCGCTCTGCTCCTCGCTGCTGCCGAACCGTTCCGCCAGCTGCTCCGGGCTCAGGAAGTGCCCGTACTGCTCGGAGGCGGGGTCGGAGACCTGCCGGGCGAGGTCGTCCAGGCCGTGGTGGTCGCGGCCGGCGAGGTAGACCCGGACCGTGACCGGCGCGTCGGCGCGCTCCCTGCCCTGGTCGGCGGTGGACCGGGCCCAGTCCGGTGCCGTGTCCGGCACCACCGCCCGGTCCCGCGGCGCGGGAGTGTCCGCCGTCGCCGCCGGGGCGACGGCGAGGGCGGCCGCCACCAGCGGCAGTACGGCCGTGGCGGCCAGACCTGCTCTCGAACGCGACGACGGGATGCGCATGGAGCAGCAACCTTCCTGCCGGGGGAGTGGGGGCGAGCGGCCGGAGCGAGGCCCGACGAGTGCTGACGCGGGGACGACGGACGCGTCCCGGCGACAGGGCCCGACCCTAGGGCTGTCCCGCCTCCCGTTCCGTGCACCCGTCGTTGACGCACCGTCGGCTTCACCCACCCAGCGGCTGGAACCGTCCCGCTCGGGCCCCGACGCGGCTCCCACCTCCTGGACCCGAACACCCGGAATCCCGGTCCGCTGCGGGTCAGGGAGCGCCGGCACTCTGCGACGGGCGCTGCGGGCCGATCCGGGTGCCGCCGTCGAGCACGCCCTCCACCTGGACGTCCGTCCGGGCCGGGCGCTCCACCGCGAGGGTGTGGTCCGGCACCGGCCGGTCGGTGGACCAGCCGGGGCCCTTGACGGTGAGCCGGGTGACCCGCCGGCTGCCCGCCGCCAGCAGGAACTCGGTGCCCTGCGGGGAGCGCCACCAGGCCCAGCCCACGGTGTCCTGCTCGAACCGGCTGCACGACCGGCCCGGACCGCCGCCGGTGCGCTGCGGGCCCTGGGCGGCGGGCAGCAGGACGGCCGTGGCGGCGCTGCCCTCGCCGGTCCAGCGATCGGCGCGCAGGCAGACCCAGGACGCCGAGCCCGCGTTCTGCGGAAGCGCTTGGACCGCGAACGCCCACAGGTTGAGCTGCTTGACGCCGGGAGTGCCGTCCGGGGCGGCGCAGCCCGCCCGGGCCCAGGCCTGCAGCGCGTCCGGGCCGGTCGCCTCGCGCGGCGACCGGGCCGGCTGGTTGCGGTCCGGGGGCGGCGTGTAGGTGAGGTGGGCGGGGACGAGCCCCCCGAGGTCGGCCAGTAGGAAGGCGTGCTTCTCCGCGACGACCGGTGAGGAGCGGAGCTGGAGCACGGTGGCTCCCCGACAGTCGGTCAGCACGCCGCCCGGCGTCGCCGGGGTGAGGCCGTCCGGATGGTCCAGGGCTTGGGCGGGGGTGTCGGGCCGGTCGATCCGGCGGGTCTCGGCGGCCTCCACCCAGGGGGCGAGCAGGTAGCGCACGGAGGCGCCCCGGCGGTGCAGCACCACCGCTCCGGCCGTCGTGACGTCGGAGTCGTCGGCCCGGGCGAGGTCGAGGCCGCCGTCGCGTCCGTCGGTGTAGCGGGCCAGCCGCTGCCCGTCGTACAGCAGGACCACGGCGGCCCCGTCCACGGTGCCGGCGTAGAGCAGCCGCGGCGGGGCGATCGGCGGCGCGGTGTCCGTGCCCGGTTCGGCGCGGGTCTGCGGGCCGGGGCGCTCCCAGGCGGTCGTCGCGCGGCCGAGCAGCGCGGCGTCCTCGCGGCGGTCGCCGCGGGCCGGCCAGGCGGTGAAGTCGACCCGCGCGGTGTGCTGCCAGAGGTCCGCGGGCGCGCGGACCAGGCGGTTCGGAGCGGCCGCGGCGCCGACGGGCGGAGCGGGCGCCGGCCCGGGCCCGGCGGCGACCGGGCCGGTGCCGGGGTCCGTGTCGGTGCGGGTGTCGGTACCGGCACCGGTGAGCACGGCGGCCGCGGTGCCGAGGCCGAGCACGCCGACCACCAGCACGGCGGTCAGCCTCCGGCGGCGGCTCAGCAGGTCGGTCGGCTGGACCCGGACGGCGCAGGGGTCGAAGGCGGAGAGGTCCGGCTCCGCCGCCCCGCCGACTCCGCCCGCGACGGCAGCGCCGGCCGCCCCGCCGAGGCCTGCCGCCGCGTCGAGGGCCCGCTCGGCCTGCTGGACCCCGGCGTGCCGCAGCACCTCGGCGGCCTCCGGGGCGCTCAGACCCTCCACGGCCCGCAGCGCGAACGCGGCCCGGGCGGGCGCGTCGAGTGCCGCGAGCGCGTGCTCCAGCGCGGCGTCCTGCTCGCCGCCGTGCGGGGTGAACAGCCGCAGGCCCCAGACCCGCGGTGCCAGCAGCCGACGGGCGGGGCGGGGGCGCAGCCCGTCGCGCAGCACCCGCAGGCGCAGCGCGGTGTAGGCCGGGTCCTCGTCGCCCGGCGCCGGGTCGCACCGGCGGGCCCAGCGGGACGGCAGGGCCCGCTGAACGGCCGAGTGGGCGGCGAGGACCCGGCTGTGCCGGTCGCGGTCGGCGGGCAGCGCGACGTACGCCAGCCGGACCAGCCTGCGGTAGTGGCGCACCAGGGCGGCCTCGGCCTGGACCACCGGGCGCCCGGCGCCCCTGGCGGGCGCCGCCGAGTCCACCGTCCGTTCTGCCAACGGGCCCTCCCGGAGTCGTCGGTGCTGTCGTGGTGGACGGTCCAACGAGTCGATCATGTGATGGTTGCGCCGTCCGGGTGTCGGCCTCCGGCCCGGTACGCTGCTGTGCCCCGCGCCGCCGCGGCGCGTTCTTCGCGCGAGGCCGGACACCGGTCGTGGGTGCCGCCCGCCGGCCGGGTGCTCCCGGTGCGGGAAAACCGTTCGACGACGGTGGCTCGTCACGGCAGACTCGCGCGAATGGACCTCGACGCACTGACCCGCGCCCTCGCCGACGGCGACGAGGCCGAGTTCGCCCACCTCCTCTGCTTCGTCCCGGACGACGAACTGGCGGGTCCGCGGGGCACCGAGCTGCTGGAGACCGCTGCCCGGGCGGGGCGGGCCGAGGCGGTGGAGGAACTGGTCCTCCTGCGGGGCGTCGATGTCTCCCGGCCGTGGACGGACGGTGTCGACGCGGTCGGCTGGGCCGCCGAACGCGGCCTGGTCGATGTCCTGCGAAGCCTTCTCAGCGGCACGGGCAAGGAGCTCGTGCTGCACCGCCGTGCGCTTCGCGCCGCCAGGGCGGCCCTCGCCGCCGACCCGACCGGGCCGGAAGCCCGCCGGGCGGTGATCAGCATGCTGGAGTTCGACCTGGGCCTGTTCCGTTCGCCGGACGGCTTGATGGCCCGCGCCCTGGTGCACGCGGATCCGGACCATCCCGACTGGGACGAGGCGTTGCTGGTGCTCGCCCGTCGGGCCGACCGCGAGCTCGTCGACTGGGCCTGCGCCCGCGTCCTGGACGCACCGTCACTCGCCGCACGCCGCTTCGCCCTCGACGCCCTCTTTTACCTCGGCCTCGGCATCAACTTCCTGGACGACGGCGACGAGGGGAACGGCGGGCCCGACTTCACCCACGCCGCCGTCGCGTTCCTGCGACCTCTGCTCGACACCGAACAGGACCCGTACGCGCTGAAGACCGTGCTGTACGCCCTGCGGGAGCACTGCTGGCGCGACCACCGGGCCACCCTGCCGCACCTCGGGCACGTGGACGCGACAGTGCGCAGTGCGGCCGTCAACGCGGCGGCGGGCGCCCTCCTGCCCCCCACCACGGAGTGGGACCAGGAGCTCGTGGCAGCGCTGCTGCACCGCGCGGAGGACCAGGACCCGACGGTGCGCCGAGTGACAGCGGAAGTCTTCGTCAACGCCCTCGCGCACCGCGACGACGTCGACCCGCGGATCCTTGCCGCCGTGCTGCACCTGGCCGACGACCCGGCACCGGACGTCCGGGCCGCCGCGACCCACGCCCTGTACCGCTCCCGGCAGGACACACCGGCCCTGCGGGCCGTACTCACCCGCCGCCTCGACGACTCCGGGGTCGTCATCGACATTCGGATCCAGGCGGCCGGCGCGCTGGCCGCACGTGGGGACCAGCGCGGGCGTGCTGTTCTCGACGGGATCAGCCGGGGCTTCACCAACCACCGCAGCCCCGGCGACGGCACCATGGGCGACGTTCGGCACATGCTCCGCACCTACGGCGTGCCCAACGGGTGGTGACCGTGTGCCGCGGGCCGGTTCGCCGAGTCCGTCGTCGCCCAGGCGCGCGGTGGTCGCCGGAACCGCTGCACCACGGGCCTGTTCGTGCACCGGCAGGCCCGTGGCGGGGAGGCGGCGGCGACCGCTCCGACTGCCTGTGGGATCAGGCGGGCAGACGGTCGGCCACGGACCCCTGCGGTTCCCCCGGGGCCTTTCCCGTGTTGAGGCGCCGCACCGCCTCCGCCGCGACCAGCGCGGTCGGGACGGCAGCGGCCGGCACCGTCCACCACGCCAGGCCGGCCCAGAACGCGAGGGCCGCGGGCGCGACGCAGGAGAACAGCGTCCAGAAGAGGAGCGACCGGGCGAGGGCGAACGTGGTGGTGCGGCCGGTGAACAGCAGCGCGCCCAGGGCGGCGGCCAGTACCGCCAGCAGTGCGAGTGCGGTGCCCAGCCCGGCGGTGATCTGCGCCTCCTCGCGGGGCTCGTCGACGGAGGACTGCGCGACACCGGCCCGCTCCAGGCGCGTCACCCGGCCGCGCCACACCGTGCCGTCCACCCGGTCGCCGGGCTTCAGGTCCTCCAGCAGCGGCCCGGGGTCGCCGAACCGCACGGTGCCGCTCCAGGTCGGCGCGCCGTCCAGCGTCGCCAGGTGCTCCTTGGGCCGCAGGACCGTGCCGCCGACGGTGAACGGCACGGTGCGCAGGCATTCCTGGACCGCCGTGCCCGGGCTCCCGGCCGGGCAGGTCGCGGCGACCGCGTACGAGCGGGAGCGCTCGGTGTCGTCCGGCATCCGGACGGCGAACACGTACCAGGCGGCCGCGGCCGGGACGAGCGCCGCCGCGGCGAGCAGCGCGCCGCCGGTGCGGGTCCATGGTGAGTGACGGTCGGTCATGACGGTTCTCCCCCCGGTCCGGTGGGTGGCCGGAACGCCCGGGTCGCCGTCGCCGGGGCGTGCCGCCCCGCCCCCCGTCGCGGGGTCGGACGGCACAGGGCGGCCGGAACGCCGGACGGTGTCTCGGTTCTCGGTATCTGCCCGAAGTCCGCTGAAGCCCGGCGGACGGTGCACGGGGCCCGCGGGGGCCGGGGCCGGAGTGAGGGGCGGCGGGTCCGCGGCCGGGGCCGGGCCGACGGTGTGTCGGCGGACCTCGCGTCGAGCGCCACGCACACCACCCCCGGACCCGGTCGCGGACACAACTGTCCCTTGTTCGCCGACCAGGCTTCCCGGCACTCCTTCGTGCAAGCTACCGGATACCACCCTTGCTTCGCACACGAGTTCGCCGGAACGCCGACAGGCGCGCCGACAAGGAGAACGCTCGGCGGTCACACCGGACCGGTTCGGGCCGGTGCGGGTGCGACGGCCGCTTCCCCGCTGCTACTCCGACAGCGGGGCGTTCGTCCCGGGGGAGCCGCCGGGGGCCTCGTAGTCGCCCGCGGGTGTGGTGTTGACGGTCCCGTCGTTGCCCTTGCCGCCCGTGCCGACGGGTCGGCCGTTGCCCCCGTCGCCGCCGCGGACGAGCCCCTTGCCCCCGACGAGGATGTCGACGGTGCGGTTGTTGCCGTCGCCGCCCTGCTCGCCGTACCCGCCGGCTCCGCCGACGGCCTTCACCCTGCTGTCGAAGCCGCTGCCGATGATGCGGCTGTTGTTGCCGTCGCCGCCGTGGCCGCCGTCGCAGTCCATCTCGCCGATGCCGAGACCGCCCCGGCCGCCGTCTCCGCCGGTCACCGTGATGGTGCCGTGGGCGCTGATGCGGCCGTCGTTGCCGATGCCGCCGCGCCCGCCGTTGCCGCAGTCGCTGTGACCGCCGCGCACCTCCCCGACCTGTCCGTTGCCGCCCGTGACGCGCACGGTGTCGTTGCCGCCGCCTCCGTAGATCTCCCCGGCGTTGCCGCCGTCGCCGTCGCCGCCGCCGGAGCCGGTTCCGTTGCCGGTCCCGCCGTTGATCTCGCCCCGGTTCCCGTCGGTGCCCCGGCTGGCGTGCTCGCCGATGTTGACGGTGATGGTGTCGTTCCCGCCGCGTCCGTGGACCAGGACTCCGGACGGGACCGCGGCGCAGTCGATCGTGTCGTCGCCGTCGGTGCCGTTGACGGTCGTGCCGGTGACGGGAGTGCCGTTGACCGTGCAGGTCACGGTGGCAGCGTGGACGGGTGTGGCAGCGGCTACGGCGAGCGGTGCGATCACCGACAGGACCGGGAGCAGTACGCGGCCCGCTCGGCGCACGGGGAAGGGCGTGTTCGGCATTGGGGGTGTCCTCGTTCTCCACGGGTTCCAGCGGTCGGACCCGTCCCCCGCGGCACACTCGCAGGGCCGCCCGGGCGGGCCGGTGACCGCGCTCGGGGCATCGTCTGCCTCGGCGCCCCGAGTATCGGACCGCCGGTCGCCGCCGCCCACGGCCGACACACCACCCCGTACGCCCGATCAACCGGATGGTGCAGGTCTGCGACCGCGACGCGTTCCGGCCGGGACGCCCCTCCGTACTCTGCGGCCACGTCGGACAGGCCCCGCCGGCCGTCGGTCGGCGGGGCCCACGTACGCGCTTCCGGATGCCAGCCCGCTCTCCCACCCGCTCTCCCGCCCGTTCGACCGGGTGGAGCAGGTGGGGAACCTCATCGGGGCCAGGGAACCCCGAAGGTCCTCCTCGCCCCGGGCTCCCGGTTCAGCGTGCGGTTCAGCGGCACAGGGCGGTGTCCACGGCCGCCGCCTGGTGCTGCGCGGCGGCGCCGGTCGGGATGGTGGTCACCGTGACATTGGCGGCGCGGCCGTCCTCGGTGACGCCCCCGCGGGTCCGGTAGCCGGGGATGGTTCCGCCGTGGCCCCAGTAGACGCCGCCGCACGACAGCGGCGTGCTCGTCAGGCCCAGGCCGTAGCGGATCCCCGGCGCCAGCTCGTCGGCGGGCACGGTGGTGCGCATCTGGGCGAGCTGCGCGGCGGGGAGGAGGCGGCCGCCGAGGAGCGCGGTGTAGAAGCGGTCGAGGTCGGAGTTGGTGGAGATCATGGCACCGGCCGCCCAGGCCCAGGAGGGGTCCATCCCTGATCTTGCAGGGTATCCCCGGTTTTAGCCGGGGAGGGAATGCATTCCTGGCCCGCAGCCGCGAAGCGGCGGAGTTCGCTGCGGCTCCGGGGTGACGGTCAGATGGGCCGCTTCTGGCCTTCGATGTACTGGTGGACGATGCTGAGCGGTGTGCCGCCGCACGACCCGGCGAAGTAGGAGCGAGACCAGAAGACGGACCCGAGGCCGATGCGGTTGATGCGGCCGGCGTATTCGGCGCGCAGGTACCGGGAGCTGACGCCCTTGAGGGAGTTGATCAGCTTGGACAGGGCGATCTTCGGCGGGTAGTGCACCAGCAGGTGCACGTGGTCGCTTTCGCCGTTGAACTCGCGCAACTCGGTCTCGAACTTGTCGCAGACCTCGCGCATGATCTCCTCGCACCGCTTGAGCATGGCGTCATCGAAGACGCCCTTGCGGTATTTCGTGACGAACACCAAGTGCGCGTGCAAGTTGTAAGCGACGTGCCGTCCGGTGCGAACGTCGGGGTTTGGCTCCCAGCGTGGTGACATACTCCAAGCGTAGTACGATCTTTGAGCTGACCAGGAAGGGGGTGGGTCGGATGATTCGTGCGTACAAGTTCCTCATGCGGCCCACCGTGGGCCAGACGCAGGCGCTCGGCGAGATGCTGAGGGATCACTGCGCGCTGTACAACGGGGCACTCCAGGAGCGCCGGGACGCCTACCGGCACGTGTCGAAGACCAGCATCAAGTACGGCATGCAGTCGGCGCAGCTGAAGGAGATCCGGGCGTTCGACCCGGAGCGTCAGGGCCGCTGGTCGTTCAGCTCGCAGCAGGCGACGCTTCGCCGTCTGGACAAGGCGTTCGCGGCGTTCTTCCGGCGGGTCAAGTCCGGTGACACGCCCGGCTACCCGCGCTTCCGTGGGGTGAACCGGTTCGACACGGTGGACTTCCCCAAGGACGGGGACGGCTGCCGCTGGGACTCCACCCCGCATGACCGGACCACCCGCGTGCGCTTCCAAGGGGTCGGGCACGTCAAGGTCAACCAGCACCGGCCGGTGGTCGGCAAGGTCAGGACCGTCGGCGTCAAGCGCGAGGGCAAGCGCTGGTACGTCATCCTGACCGCCGAGCAGGCCGAGCCCGAGCCGCTGTCCCCGACGGGCAGCGTGATCGGCATCGACATGGGCATAGCCAACTTCCTCGCCGACTCCAACAGCGAGTTCGTGCCCAACCCGCGTCACGGCAGGCAGGCTGCCGCGAAGCTGGAATCAGCTCAGCAGGCCCTCAGCAGGTTCCCCCGCGTGCGCCGCGACAAGCGCACCAAGAACCACCAGAAGGCCGTGCAGCGTGTTGGCGACCTGCACCGGAAGGTCCGCCGCCAGCGCCTCGACCACGCCCACAAGACCGCCCTTGACCTGGTCCGGGCGCACGACCTCATCGCGCACGAAGACCTCAGGATCCGCAACATGGTCAAGGCCCCCGCGCCGAAGCCCGACCCCGACCGGCCGGGCGCGTTCCTGCCCAACGGTGCGGCGGCCAAGGCAGGGCTTAACAAGTCGATCAACGATGCCGGTTGGGGGGTGTTCCTCACGATCCTCACCAGCAAGGCTGAAAGCGCCGGTCGGGAAGTGATCGCCGTGGACCCCCGCAACACCTCCCGCACCTGCCCGCTCTGCGGGAACGTTGCGGCGGAGAACCGGCCCTCTCAGGACATCTTCCACTGCGTCAGCTGCGGCCACCGTGCGCACGCTGACACGGTGGGAGCCATCAACGTTCTACGGGCCGGGCTGGTCCGTCGCGACGCCCGCCAGGGTTAGCGAGAAGCCCCCACGTTTACGTGGGGGAGGAGTCACCTCGGTGATGTCGAGCAGGGGGGCGTCGGGCTGCGTCTTCAGGTAGCCCTGGGGGTGGGCGCCGCGGACGGTCATGTCGCCGGGGGCGGGGAAGTAGGTCTGGCGCAGCCCCAGGGGCTTGATGATGCGTTCGGTGATGGCCTCGCCGACGGGGCGGCCGGTGAGCTTCTGGACGATCATGCCGGCGAGGAGGTAATTGGTGTTGTTGTAGGCCCACTTGGTACCGGGCGCGAAGTCGGCCTTGCGGGCGAGGGCCAGGTCGAGGAGGTCGCGGGGCTCGGTGTAGGTGTAGCGGCCGCCGACGAGGTCGAGGGACTCGCCGTACTCGGGCAGGCCGCTGGTGTGCTGGAGCAGCTGGTGGACGGTGATGTTGCGGCCGTCGATCCCGTCCCCGCGCACCAGCCCGGGGAGGTAGGTGTCGACGGGGGCCTCGATGTCGACCTTCCCCTCGGCGACCAGCTGCATGACGACCACGGCGGTGAACGCCTTGGTGTTGCTGCCGATCCGGACCTGCGCGTCGACGGGGACCTTGGCGCCGGTCCTCAGATCGGCGACGCCCGCGACGTAGTTGCGGGTCCGCCCGTCGCGGCCCGTGACGGACGCCGTCGCCGCCGGGACGCCGTCGTCCCTCACCAGGGCGTTGAGGCTCTGCTGGACGCCGTCCTTCGCCGGAGCGGCCACCGCCGCGGGCAGCAGCGGCGCACTCACCGTCATCAGACCGGCGGCCACCGCGACCGCCGCCGGGACCACCACCCGTCGAAGGCTCCGCCGGCCGGGGACACGGGGGTTGTTGCCTGCGCGCACGTTCACGAAAGATGCTCCTGTGGGTCGGTTGCGAGCCGACTGGCTCGTGGATCAAGCATCTGCGGGAGGGGCACAGAAGTGGATCTTGCTGTCCCCCCGCTTCGCGGTGGGGCTACCCCTACCGCGTACCGCGCGCACCGCTGTGTGTCGGTCGGCGAAACCCGGGGACGGGCGACGACCGTGCGCCTCACCACGGCCGACCGGCCGGGCGGCGGCCGCTCCGCGGAACTGGACTGGGCCCGGCGGCCGGGCCGCGGCTGATCCAGAGTTCAGAGTTTTGTGAATCCACAAGTATGTGTACTGTTCTGGGCATGCTGACCCTCGCCTCCGACCTGGAAGCCCTGACCCGATTCGGGCGGGCGCTGGCAGACCCGATCCGCTGCCGCATCCTGCTCGCCCTGCGCGAGGCCCCGGCTCACCCCGCCGACCTCGCCGAAGCCCTCGGCGTCTCCCGCACCCGCCTGTCCAACCACCTGGCGTGCCTGCGCGACTGCGGCCTCGTCGTGGCCGTCCCCGTCGGGCGCCGCACCCGCTACGAACTCGCGGACGAGCGGCTCGGACATGCACTGGACGACCTGCGCACCGCCGTGGTCGCCGTCGCCGACGACCGCACCTGCGCCGAGGCCGCCGAGAAGGGCTGCTGCTGAGATGGCGGTGCTCGCCCTCGGGCCGTCCCCGGCCCGCCGCGACGCGCTCGCGCGGCGCATACGGCTGCTGGTCGCCGCGACGATCAGCTACAACGTGATCGAGGCGGTCGTCGCCCTCACCGCCGGCACCCTCGCCTCCTCCACCGCGCTGATCGGGTTCGGCCTGGACTCCGTCATCGAGGTCTCCTCCGCCGCCGCCGTCGCCTGGCAGTTCTCCGCCCGCGACCACGCCGTCCGCCAAGCGCGCGAGAAGACCACCCTGCGGATCATCGCCGTCTCCTTCTTCGCCCTCGCCGCCTACGTCGCCCTCGACTCGATCCGGGCCATGACCGGCACCGGCGAGGCCGAACACTCCCTCCCCGGCATCGTCATCGCCGCCCTCTCCCTGGCGATCATGCCGTTCCTGTCCGCCGCCCAGCGCAGGGCCGGACGCGAACTCGGCTCCGCCAGCGCCGTCGCCGACTCCAAGCAGACCCTGCTCTGCACCTACCTCTCCGCCGTCCTGCTCGCCGGCCTGCTCCTCAACGCCACCCTCGGCTGGACCTGGGCCGACCCCGTCGCCGCCCTCGTCATCGCCGCCGTCGCCCTCAAGGAAGGCCGCGACGCCTGGCAGGGCAAGGGCTGCTGCGCACCTGCGGTCCTCACCCCGCCCACCGGCGTGCCGGACACCTGCGGCTGCCGGGCGGGCTGCGACTGCTGCTGAACACCCGTGAGCACGTCCTGCCCCCGTGCCGGTCCGCATCCCGGGTCCCGCACGGACGGGGTGCAGGTCGGCGGGCTGGATCCGCCACCCGGTGGTTGACGGGGCGTTGGGGACTCACGCTCCGGGCGACCGACTCCCGCGTCAGTGTGTCGTCAGCAACGGCCCCGGTGGAGTCAAGGAAGTGTCAGGGGCGGGTCGGTGGCGGACCGGCCCGTTCTAGCCTCGGGGTGTTCGAGCTGTTGAGACCCGCAGGGTCGGGAGACCTGGGCGGAGGGCCCGGGAAACCCCGGAGTCGCGTCGGGTCGGTCGTCCTGCCGCATCGGGAGATGCCCTACCGGGAATGAGGTCCACGTGGCCGTTGTCAGTGTGTTCCGACGCCGGCCGTTCCACTCCGGCATCCGTGTCCGGGAGGCCGCAGGGTCGGTCCTGTCGGCGTTGCCGGCGATCGTTCGCAGGATCGCGGACAGCCCGCTCGACAGCAGCGTCCTTCAGGCGGTGGGCGGGGCGTCGGCCGCGCACACGGCGGGTGCCGCTCGCCGCGGCGCCGGGCTGAGTGCCACCTGGCGACCGGTCGTGGGGGCGGACGGCACCCGGCGGCTCGAAGCTCGGTGGGAGGCCGAGCACTGACCGGGAGTGGAGGTGGCGTACGGCGGTGATCGAGCTCGGATCGCTCACCAAGAGGTACGGCCGCAGTGTCGGCGTCGACGGCCTGGACCTCGACGTCGGCGGGGGCGAGGTGTTCGGACTGCTCGGACCGAACGGAGCGGGGAAGACCACGACCCTGCGCTGCCTGGCGGGGCTGCTCCGGCCGAGTGCGGGCGCGGTCCGGGTCCTGGGACCGGACCCGGTCGCGGACCACCGGCGGGTGGCGCCGTCGATCGGCTACCTCCCGGGAGGCTGTCACCTCTCGTCGGTTCTCACCGGTCGTCACCACCAGGCTGGCCCGGCGGCGGGTGCCCGGGCGTGGGCCGTTCGGTCCGGGTCCCCGGCCGAACGGCCCGCGGACGGGACCAGGGGTACGACATCGGTTCAGGTGGACGCGGCCCATTCGTTGCTCACGGCTTCCGGGCGCGCCCTCGTTCGGGGGAATCGACCGATGAACGGCCCGGAGCGTGCTCCTGTGGAGGACATTCCCGCAAGCGCCTCGTACCGGAGGACCCGTTGCCACATCCCCGTACCACCCCCTCTGCCCGCCGCACGCTCGCCGTCGCGGTCGCCGTCGCCTCGGCGACCTGCGCGCTCGCCGTGCCCAGCGCCCACTCGCGCGGCACCGAACCCGCCCGGGGCCACCGCGCCGCGACGACCATCATCGAGAACCGGCTGCCCTTCACGACCCGGTTCCAGGGCGAATTCCACGGCTCCGTCACCCACATCGGCAACGCCCTGATGACGTGCGACGAGACCAAGCCTCCCGTCGACCCCGCCCAGCCTCCCTGCGAGCAGGCCCGCACCGGCGCCGGCACCCGGCCGATCAACAACAACTACGAGATGAAGTACGTCAACATCGACCCCGGCTCCATCGGCCCGCTCGGCGACCCGATCTACTCCGCCAGCTCCGCCGACCTCAACCTCCCCCCGGGCGCGAGCGTGAAGTACGCCCGCCTCTACTGGGGCGGAACCCGCGGCATCGGCGACACCGTCCTGCCCGAGAGCCGGATCGACGAGATCTACCTGAAGTTCCCCGGCGACGCCGACTACACCAACATCGCCAACCAGCAGCCGTCCATCGGCTACATCACCACCGACGAGGAGAGCAGCTACCAGGCCTCCGCCGACATCACCGACCTCGTCCGCAGCCACGGCACCGGCACCTACACCGGCGCGAACATGGACTCCGTGGTCAAGCCCCACAGCTGGGGCGGCTGGAGCATCGCCATCGCCTACGAGGACCCCTGCGCGCCGCTGCGGCACGTCCACCTGTGGGACGGCTTCCAGCCCGAACTGCCCAACAGCCCCGCCCTGACCGGCACCCTCAACGGCATCCGCACACCCGCCACCGGCCCGGTCACCGGCCACCTCGGCTGGGTCGTCTACGACGGCGACCACAAGTGGACCGGCGACACCCTGGACGTGAAGTCCACCAACGGCCCGCTCACCCGGTTCACCGACGCCGACCACCCGGCGGACGACGCCTTCAACTCCACCGTCGGCGCCCCCGGTTCCAGCGGGACGTTCGCCCGCAACCCCGCCCCGCGCAACAACTTCGGCTACGACACCAACCGCTGGAACGTCTCCCGGTTCCTGCGCAACGGCGACACCTCCATCACCGTCACCGTCAACACCCAGGGCGACGGCTACGACCTGGGCGTCTTCTACGCCGACATCGACCTCGACGAGTCCACCTTCGCCGCCAACAGCAGCACACCGGCCGCCTCCGCCTGGAACGAGGCGAAGTGACCACCCCGTAGTGGGGTGACCGTTACGTGCCGCGGGTCGTCACCTTGGAGGGCAGCGACCCGCGGCGCCCGAGGGCCGCCGGTCGCGGCCGACCACGCGGCCCGCGACGGCGGACAGTTCGGCGGTGGACAGCTCGGCGGCGGCCCGCGCGGGCGTCGCGGGCAGGCCGACTGCCGCGATGACCGACAGGACCGGCAGCAGCGCCCGGGACGTTCGGTGCTGCCCGCACCGCGAGCCTTCCCGGGGCGACACGCCACCGGTCTGCCCACTCTCCACCGGACGCACCGGAACCGCGGACGGAGGAAGCCGCAACGCGGTCGGCATTGCCCCGCGACCTCGCCCGGATCGTGGCGTGACTCCGACCGGGCGGATACGCCGAGCCGGTGCTCAGGCACATTGTCACCGGAGAGGGCGGCGCGCTCTCTGCAAAGACGCTGCGGCGCACCGGGTGTGCTTGAGGGGGCGGGGGCAGGTCTTCACCGCGGCCTCGGACGTAGAGGGCCCGGTGGACGGCTCCCCCTGCTTTCCACGGCACCACCTCCGACCCCGCGGGGCAGGGGCCGATCGGCCCCGGTGGCGGGCCCGCCGGACCCTGGGTCGTCCGGTGGCGGCGTCGGAAGACTGGGGGTACGGCCGACGACCGGGCGGCCCCGCTCCGAGGAGGTGCGCCATGACCACGCAGCAGCGAACGGCCGCGCACACGTCGCTCCGCACCCAGGTCCGCCGCGCCTCCGGCCTCGACCGCAATCCGCTGTGCCGCCCGGTCGACCGGGCCCGGAGCCGTACGGCACTCGCCCTGCCGCTCGTCCTCGCGCTGCTGGTCGCCGTCGGCGCGGCCGTGGCGGTGCTGGTGTTCCGGGTGGAGACGCAGGCCGAACAGGAGACGGCGAGGCACCGGCACGCCGTCACCGCGACGACCGTCGGCCCCGCGGTGACCGACGACCTCCGGACCGGAAGCGCCCGTGCCCGTGCCCCGGCCCGATGGGCCTACCCCGTCGGGCCCGGCACCGGCACCGTCCAGGTGGCCGCGGGGACCCCGGTCGGTTCGACGGTGGCGATCCGGCTGGACGACAGCGGCGTGCCGGCAGCCGGGGCCCGGACCGCCGCCGCGGTCCTCTCGGATGCCGGTGTCCTCGGCGTCGGGACGGCCGTCGGCCTCGTCTCCCTCGCCGTCGTCGGACACACGGTGCACCGCCGCACCCTGGACCGCCGGGCCGAGCGGAGCTGGGATCCGGACTGGGAGCGGGTGGAGCCCCTCTGGTCCCGGCGCCGGTGAACCCGCCCCGGGGCGGGCCGGACCTCCGGGAGCCGGAGCAGGAGGATCGGATCGGCCGTCCGCAGGTCAGGCGTCCGCACTGCCTCCGTGGTAGTCGCACCAGAGCCGGTACGCCTCCACCGCGGTGGGCAGTGTGGGGAAGATGCGCCCCTGACCGACGGACTCGGTCAGGCCGTACGCGTCCAGTTGGTCGCGCAGGTCCTGTTTGACGCGGGCCATGGCGAAGACGATGCCACGCCGGTCGAGTTCCCGGCGCAGCGCGTCCACCGAGTCCAGCGCGGTGATGTCGACCTCGACGTTGGCCTCGGTGTTGAGGACGAACCACCGCACCGGGGCCGTCCCGTCGGCGGCGGCGGCCAACGCCCTGCGGCGGAAGTCCTCGGCGTTGGCGAAGAACAGCGGGGAGTCGTAGCGGTACACCACCAGGCCGGAAATGGTGCGGGCCTTCGAGTAGTCGTCGACGTCGTGCATGCCGGCCAGGCCGGGTACCAGTCCCTGGACCGCGTCGTGCGGTCGCGCCACCCGACTCAGCAGTTCGGTCACCGACAGCGCCACGGCCACCAGCACGCCGTACAGGATGTCCAGGACGAGGACACCGGCCGTGCAGGTGATGGCCAGCACCAGTTCCCGCCGGCGGAAGGAGGCAAGCCTGCGGAAACCCGCCAGGTCGACCATCCGCACAGCGGCGAACACCACGACGGCACCGAGTACGGGTACCGGCAGGTCCCCCAGCAGCGGACCGAGGAAGAGGAGCACCGCGAGGACGCACGCGCCGGCGGCCAGCGAGTACACCTGGGTGCGTCCGCCCGTCGACCTGGCGAGCGCGGTCCGGCTGGCGCTGCTGCTGACGGGGAACCCGGAGAGGAGACCCGCACCGAGGTTCGCGCTGCCCAGGGCGAGAAGCTCCTGGTCGGCGTCGAGGCGCTCCCCGCTGCCCTCGCTGCCCCCGCTGCCCTCTGACGCGAAGGCCCGCGCGGTGAGGATCATGTCGGTGTAGCCGACCAGGAGGACGCCGACGGCGGGCAGCACCAGCCGGTCCAGGTCGCCCAGGTCCGGCCAGGAGAAGTGGGGGAGCCCGCCGGGAATCGCTCCGATCGTGTCGATGCCGTGCTGCTCCAGGTCGAACGCGGCCACCGCCGCCGTACCCAGGACGACCGCCAGCAGGGGCGCGGGCAGCCGAGGGACGTAGTGCGCCGCGGTGAACAGGAGAAGCAGGGTGACGGCACTCAGGGCGGTGGTGGCCGCGTTCGCCTCGGGCAGGTGCCGGGCGAAGGACCACAGCTGTGGAAGGAAGCGCTCACCCGTCACGGGGACACCTGTGAGTCGCTCCAGCTGATCGCCCGTCATGATCAGGGCGACCCCGGCCAGATAGCCGATCAGGACAGGCTTCGAGAGCAGGTCGGCGACGAAGCCGAGCCGCAGCGCCCACGCCACCAGGCACAGGCCTCCGACCACGACGGCCAGCGTCGCGGCGAGGACGGCGTAACGTCCGGGGTCCCCGCTCGCGAGCGGTCCGACCACGGTGGCGGTCATCAGCGCGGTCGTCGACTCGGGTCCGACCGACAGCAGCCGGGACGAGCCGAGAAGCGCGTACACCCCGATCGCCGGCAGGATCGCCCACAGGCCCGCGACCGGCGGCAGGCCCGCGACCCCGGCGTACGCCATGACCTGGGGAACCAGGTACGCCGCGACCGTCAGACCGGCCACCACGTCGCCACGCAGCCGACCCTGCCGGTAGCCCCTGAGCACGGTCGCTCCCGGCACCGCGGGCACGAAACGGAGCCGGGACCGGCCCGTGCCGTCGCCGTGGCGCGCCATGGATCTCCTCCCACCGCGAAGTCCGACCACATCCGGCAGAGGGAGTGTCGAGGTGACCGCCGTTCGCCCGGTACGGGGCGCGGCTTCCCATCTGATCACGCACCGGCTTCTTCTACGTGCGTGTTCACTGCCGGGACCGCGCGTCGGCCTCCTCGGCGCGGTACCAGGTCGGCGGCCGCGAAGAGGCGGGCGGCGCCCGAACGCCGACCCATGGAGTACGGCCTGTTGGGCGTCCGGCTCAGTCGTAGGGGACGACCGCGACCGGGCACTTCACGTGGTGGATGGCGGCGTGTGCGACCGGGCCGATGTGGGCGCCGATCGGTGAGCGCCGGATCCGGCGGCCGACCACGAGGAGGGCGGCGCCGGCCGAGGCCTCGACGACACCGGCCGCCGCGTTGTCGCGGACGAGCGTCGCGTTCACGGTCACCTGGGCACAGCGCGACCTCCACGGGGCGAGCGTTTCCGTGAGCCGTCGCTGCTCGACGGCGGCCAGCTCCCCGTACATGCTGCCGACGGCGGCGAGCGCCGTGTACTCGCTGCTGATCGGTGGCGCCCAGGTGTGGACGACCCGGAGGTGCGCCGCGCGAAGCCCGGCGGCCTCGAAGGCGAAGGCGATGACGTCGTCGCAGGGGTGCTTGAGGTCGAGACCGAGGACGACGTCGCCGTCGGCGGCATCCGGCGGCGCGGTCGCCTCTCCGTCCTCCTCCGCCCGGACCAGCACGACCGGGCACCGCGCCCGGCGCAGCACCTCCTGGCTCACCGAGCCGACCAGGAAGCCGCGGACGGTGCTCAGCCCGCGCGAGCCGAGGACCAGCACGGTGGCGTTCCGTCCGGCCGCTTCGAGAGCCTGGGCCGGATCCTGGTGGACGTGCGCCGAGGTGATTCCGGCGCCGGCGGTGAGGACGGCTCGGAGCTCCGTTTCCTTCGCGGCCAGCTTCTTCCGGCTCCAGCTGATCGCGTCGTCGCTGCCGAGGACGTCGGTCCTCGGCCACGGCCAGGCCTGGACGAGTTCGAGCGGCAGTCCGCGGAGGAGCGCCTCGCGGGCTCCCCAAGCGGCCGCGGCCACGCTCTCGGGCGAGCCGTCGAAGCCCACCACGATCGGTCCGTTCACAGGGCCCTCCAGGGTCGGGGCGTGGGTCATCGGGGACGGCGGCGGTCGGTCCGACACCCGGCCCCCGCGCCGGCCGACGACCGCTCCCGGCCGGGGCTGTCATGGTCCTGAGCCGATGTGGAGCGTGGTCCCTCCTTCCATGGTGGGGCAGGCGATGCGCGGTGGCATGGCCTGGCGACCCTGTTGAACGGCGGGCCGGGCCGGGCGGCAACAAGGTCGGCCCCGGTCGGTGGGGCGGGGCCTCAGGCGGGTGTGCCGCGGACGACGACCACGGGGCAGTGGGCGTGCTCCACGCAGCGCCTGCTCACGGAACCGAGCAGGGTGCCCACGAAGCCTCCCAGGCCGCGGCACGGCCGAGTTCCCGGTCGACCGACATCGGAGCGCGCCCGTACACCGTCGGGAGCGTCCAGCAGAGGACCGCCTCCACCGTGGCACCGGTCAGCCGCGCCTGCTCGACGGCCCACCGCAGCGCCTTCTGCGACGAGGGCGACCCGTCCACTCCGACCACGATGCCGCCCGCCACCGGAGTGCCCTGGTCCATGGCTCACCTCGCTCACCGACTGTGCCGAGCGGCCGAAGCCGCCCAGGCTGCAGCGCCCTGTCCGTTCCACTCCCCGCCCTCCACGTGCCTCGTGCACGGCCGGTCGACTCTCGCGGACTTCCCGCCCCGGAGGGACGATGAAGGTGTCCGAGAACGCACCGCTCCGGCACCCGCTGACGGCGGCGCGTCACTCCGGAGGTGATCGCCGTGGCCACCGCCACCCCGCCGCCCGTTCGGGTGGAAGCCCGGCTCGACCTGCCGCTCTCGCGCTGGCTCTGGCTCGTCAAGTGGATCCTGGCCGTCCCGCACTGGATCGTCCTCTGTTTCCTGTGGGTGGGCTTCGTGCTGCTCACCGTGGTCGCGTTCTTCGCGATCCTGTTCACCGGCCGCTACCCGCGCGGGGTGTTCGACTTCAACCTGGGCGTGTTGCGCTGGTCGTGGCGGGTGTCCTACTACGCCTGCGGCGGCCTGGGTACCGACCGGTATCCGCCGTTCAGCCTCGGTGAGGAGCCCGACTACCCGGCCACGCTGTACGTCGCCCGGCCTGGCGAGCTCTCCAGAGGGCTGGTGCTGGTGAAGTGGTGGCTGCTGGCTCTGCCGCAGTACCTCGTCGTCGGACTCTTCGTGGGCGGATACCACGAAGGCTGGGGCGGTGGCGGGCTGATCGGACTGCTGACACTGTTCGCGGGGGTGGCGCTGGCCGCCACCAGGCGTTACCCGCCGGGCCTCTTCGACCTCGTCGTCGGCCTCAACCGCTGGGTGTTCAGGGTGGCGGCGTACGCGGCCCTGATGACCGACTCCTACCCGCCGTTCCGGCTGGACCAGGGAAGCCTCGAGCCGGTGGCCCGGGACACCACCTGACACGGACGATGCGGCTTCTCACGGCGTACGGCCGAAGGACGTCGGGGGCGGTGCCGAGCCCGGTACCGGTTCAGGTATTCGCACACAACCGCCGTGGTTCCGGGTGGGCATGGGTGAGTGGCACCAGCGCGGCCGTCGGCGGGGTCGAGCGGCAGCGGGCGCCTGTTCCGGAGTCGAAGCCCATCGCCCCGCCCGCCGGGGCCGGTCGGCCCTGGCCCCGGGCGGTGGCGGGCGCGGAGGCTGGAAGGGTCCGACGAAGGCCCGAGGAGGCTGCCATGTCCACTGCTCCCGCTCCGCGTGCCGGGACCGAGGCGGCTCTGCTCGCCGACGGGACCACCGTCCGGATCCGCACGATCACAGCCGACGACCGGAAGGCCGTCCTCGGCCTCTACACCACCGGCCTCTCGGACGAGAGCCGGCGGATGCGCTTCTTCGGCGTCAGCCGCACCGCACCCGGGACGGCCACCGACCGCCTGTGCGGGCCGCCGCGCGACGGCCTGCTGACACTCGGAGCCTGGGCCGGCGACGAACTCGTCGGCGAAGCGGACTGCGAGCTGCTGGACGAGCCGCCGCAGACCGCGGAACTGGCCCTGGTGGTCGCCGATCGCTGGCACCACCGGGGCGTTGCCACACTCCTCCTGGAACACCTGATCCACGCCGCCCGGCAACGCGGGGTGCGCTTCTTCGAGGCCGACGCCCTGACCGGCAACCGCTCCGTGCACAAGGTCTTCGCGGACCTCGGCCTTCCGGTCCGGCGCCGCTACGAACAGGGCGAGGTCCGGGTCCGGGTCCCCCTGGACGAGTCCGACGAGCACTACCGCGAGGCCGTCGACGAACGGGGGCGCCGGGCCGACGTGGCCAGCCTCGCCGCGCTGCTGCGCCCGGCCTCGGTCGCCGTGGTCGGTGTCTCCCGCAGGGAGGGATCGGTCGGCCGGGCTGTCCTGGACCGGATCCGGAACGGCGGTTTCACCGGTCCCGCGTGGGCGGTCAACCCCGGCGCCGACTCGATCGCGGGCGAGCCCGCGTACCCGTCCGTCGGAGCGCTTCCGGGGGTTCCGGATCTCGCGGTGCTCGCCGTCCCGGCCGCCGCCGTACCCGCCGTCGCCGAGGAGTGCGGCCGGGCCGGCGTTCGCGCGTTGCTGGTCCTCACCGCCGGGCTCGGTGCCGAACAGTCCGGGCAACTGCTGGACAGCTGCCGACGCCACAGCATGCGCCTGGTCGGGCCGAACAGCCTCGGCATCGCCCACACCGACCCCGCCGTCCGGCTGGACGCCGAGTTCGGCGGGGCCTTCCCGTTGCCGGGCACCGCCGGGGTGGCCGTGCAGAGCGGCGGAGTGGGGATCGCCCTGCTGGAACGGCTGGCCTGGCTGGGCGTCGGCGTGTCCGGCTTCGTCTCCCTCGGCGACAAGTACGACGTCAGCGGCAACGACCTGCTCCGGTGGTGGGAGCAGGACGGCCGCACCGACCTCGCGCTGCTGCACCTGGAGTCCTTCGGCAACCCGCGGGCCTTCGCCCGCACGGCCCGCCGGGTCACCCGGCGGATGCCGGTGCTGACGGTCGACGCGGGCCGCTCGGAGGCCGGGCGCCGCGGAGCCGCCTCGCACACCGCAGCCGCTGCCACACCCACCGTCGTCCGCGAGACCCTGTTCCACCAGGCCGGCATCACCGCCACCCGCAGCATCGACGAACTCGTGGCGACCGCGGGCCTGTTGCACGCCCAGCCGCTCCCGGCGCCGCGCGGTGCGATCGCGGTGGTCTCCAACGCGGGCGGCATCGGCGTCCTCGCGGCCGACGCCTGCGCCGAGGCCGGACTCGAACTCCCGGAACTCCCGGCCGAGCTCGCGAGATTGCTCCCACCGGGCGCCGGTGTGCGCAACCCGGTGGACACCACGGCGGCGGTGCTTCCGGCCGAACTCACCCTGTTCCTCCGCGCACTGGAACGGGAGGAGGCCATCGACGCGATCCTGGTCTGCCTGGTGCCGACGGCCCTCGGAACCGCCCAGGGGCGCGATCCGCTGCGCGCCCTGCTGGAGGGACCGGCCTCCCGTCCCGTCCCGCTGGCGGCCGTGCTGCTCGACCAGCAGGTGCCGATCCGCTACCTGACCTGTGCGGACGGCGGCGTGCTCCCGGCCTACTCGGACGTCGCCGCCGCGGCCCGGGCCCTCGCCCACGCTCGCGACCGCGCCCGCCTGCTGGCCGAACCGCCGTCACCCGAGGCCGAGGCCCCGGGCTGCGACCTGGCTGTCGCCCGCAGCCTCGTCGACGGGTACCTCGACACGCATCCGGAGGGCGGTTGGCCGGACCCTCTCGCCACCGCCGACCTGCTGGAGAGCTACGGACTCCCGCTGATCACCTCGGTCTGGGCACGCGACGAGCACACCGCGGTCGTCACCGCGGCGGGCCTCGGCCGGCTCGGGTACGAGGGCAAGGCCGTGCTCAAGGCGTACTGGCCGGGGCAGGTGCACAAGAGCGAGGCCGGGGCGGTCCGCACCGGCCTCGCCGGGGAGAGCGAAGTACGTTCCACCTACCGGGAGTTCACCCGCTCCTTCGGTGCGAGGCTGGCCGGTGCCGTGGTCCAGCCGATGGCCGCACCCGGCGTCGAACTGCTCGCGGGCGTGGTCCAGGACCGGGTGTTCGGCCCGCTTGTCGTCCTCGGCGCGGGCGGCACCGCGACCGAGGTCCTGGCCGACCGCACGGCCCGGCTGGCCCCGCTCACCGAGCGCGACCTCACCACGATGGTCACCGACCTCCGTACGGAGCCCCTGCTGGCGGGCCACGGCGGTGCGCCGCCGGTCGACCTCGCCGCCGTACGGTCGGTGCTCGCCAGGCTGTCCCGGCTGGCCGCCGACCTCCCCGAACTCGTCGAGGCCGATCTCAACCCGGTGATCGCCCGCCCCGACGGCGCCGTGTGCGTCGACGCCCGGATCCGCCTCGAACCCAGGCCCTCCTACGACCCCTACCTGCGACGGCTGCGCCGCCCGGCACCCGTCGCGGCGCCGGGCCGCCACGGCCGGGAAGGAGGAGCCGCCGGGGCGGTCCGGGAGGATCGAATCCTGGAGTAGCGGACCGGGCGGAGGAAGGTCAGCAGGCCCGGCCCGGCCCGGCCTGGCCGTGGCCCGGTGTCGCCGGCGTCCGTCGTCGTGTCCGTCGTCGTGTCCGTGGTCATGGCGATCTCCCTCGGGACTCGGATGCTCCCGTCCTCCGGTCGCCGGGACCCGCTGTCCTGGGCCGAACCGGCCCTGCCGGCGGGGACCGTCCGGCCCTGTCCGACGGTGGCGCGCAGGCGGACAGTGAAGGCAGGCCCCGATCGGGGCCCGAGCGCGGACTCCGAGGAGGACTGAGGACGATGCAGCACCGCAGCGTCAACGACGTGATGACCCGTGAGGTCGTCACCGCCCGGCCCGGCACGCCGTTCAAGGAGATCGCGGCGCTGTTCCACCGCAACGACATCACCGCGATCCCGGTACTGGACGACCAGGACCGGCCGCTCGGGGTGGTCTCCGAGGCCGACCTGATCCGCAAGGCGGCCGTGCTGCCCGACCCCGAGGGGCACTACCCGGGCCGCTGGCTCGACGCCGCGGACCGGGCCCGGGCCGAGGCGGAGACGGCCGGCGGGCTGATGACGAGCCCGGCCGTCACCGCCCGCGCCGGCTGGACGGTCGCCGAGGCCGCCCGGGCGATGGACAAGCACCGGGTCAAGCGCCTCGCGGTGGTCGACGAGGCCGGGCGCCTGGTCGGCATCGTGAGCCGGCGCGACCTGCTGCAGGTGTTCCTGCGGCACGACGCGGCCGTCCGGGAGGAGATCGTCCACGACATCCTCGACCGGACCCTCGGGCTCGCGCCCGACGCCGTCCGGGTGACCGTCACGGACGGGGTCGTCTCGCTGACCGGACGCCTGCCCCGACGCAGCCTGATACCCGTCGCGGAGCGGCTCTGCCGCGCCGTGGACGGCGTCGTCGCCGTCCACCGCACGCTCGACTGGACCGAGGACGACACCGACCCCCGGCTCGAACACCCCCGCGCCTACCGCGCGGCAACCTAGGAGGCCGTCATGACCCGCACACCGGACACCGTCGCCGACGTCATGACCCGCGCGGTCGTCGCCGTCGGCCGCGACGCCGACTTCCGCGAGGTCGCCGAGACCCTGCGACGCTGGCAGGTCAGCGCCGTCCCGGTGCTGACCGGGGACGACAGGGTCGTCGGCGTCGTCTCGGAGGCGGATCTGCTCATCGCCCGGGACTACGACGGCGACCGGGCCGATGCCCTGACGGCCGGACGGATGATGTCCGTCCCCGCTGTCACCGTGCACCCGGGCAGCCCGCTCGCCGAGGCGGGCCGGGTGATGGCCCGGGGCCATCTCAAGCGACTCCCGGTGGTCGACGGCGAGGACTACCTGGTCGGCGTCGTCAGCCGCGGCGACCTGCTCAAGGTCCATCTCGCGGACGACCGGGACCTCGTGGACCGGGTGCGGTTCGAACTGGCCGCGACCCTCGGCCCGGCCACCGCCGTCGAAGCCGGCGTCCACGCCGAGGACGGCCGGATCACGCTCTCCGGAACCCTGCCGGAGGCGCTGTCGGTACCGGTGCTGGAACGGCTGGTACGGTCCGTGCCCGGCGTCGTCGGGGTCGAGGTCCGGCTGGGCGCCCCGGCGTGACCCGACCGGGCACGGTGCTCCCGCCGCTCCCCGCTGCGGAGTCCGGCCGCGGGACCGAGAATCGGTGGCATGACCGGTTCCGCCACCGGGCGGCCGGGCGTGGCGAGGGAGCAGCCCGATGGACACGACCGATGCCGCCCGGGCGCCGCGGCCCGTCCGGGTCTTCCTGCTCGACGACCACGAGGTGGTCCGGCGCGGCGTGCGCGACCTGCTGGACGCCGAGCCGGACCTCGAAGTCGTCGGTGAGGCGGCCACGTGCGCCCAGGCCCTCGCCCGGGTGCCGGCACTGCGCCCGGACGTGGCGGTCCTCGACGTGCGGCTGCCGGACGGCGACGGTGTGACCGTCTGCCGGGAGCTGCGGGACGGCATGCCCGGGTTGGCGTGCCTGATGCTGACCTCGTTCGACGACGACGACGCGCTGCTCGACGCGATCATGGCCGGCGCCGCCGGCTACGTTCTGAAACAGGTCAAGGGCACCGACCTGCTCAGCGCGGTCCGGACGGTCGCCTCCGGCCAGTCCATGCTCGACCCCGCCACCACCCGCAGACTGATGGAGAGCCTGCGCCACCACGAGCAGTCCCCGACCGAGGCGGCGCTGGCTCAGCTCACCCCCTGGGAGCACGAGATCCTCGCCCTGGTGGGCGAGGGGAAGACCAACCGCGAGATCGGCCGGGAGCTCTACCTCGCGGAGAAGACGGTGAAGAACCACGTCTCGCGGCTGCTCGCCAAGCTGGGCGTGGAGCGACGCCTCCAGGCCGCCGTCCTCGCGGCACACGCGGACCCACCCCCCCGAATCCGGGCAGCCGCACTCGAATCCGGCCTGACCCCGGGGAGCCGGTCGGGCCACGGGAGAGGGCCGACCGGCCCAAGCGCCCGTCGGGCCGCCGAAGCAGGGTGGAGACGAGGCGAAGAGCCTCACCGTCCGGACCGGCCACCGAGCCGGTGCCAACCTTCCGGAGGCGGCCATGTCCACCATCGCCCTCGACGCCGCCGCTCTGGAGAGCCTCGTCTCCGCGGCGGTCGCCGCGCCCTCGATCCACAACAGCCAGCCGTGGCGCTTCGGGCTCCGGCCGGAGACCTCGACGCTGGAGGTCCGTGCCGCCGGGGAGCGGGCCGTTCCGGCGACGGACCCGACAGGACGGGCCCTGCACATCTCCGTCGGCGCGGCCGTGCTCAACCTGAGGGTCGCGGCCAGGCACCTCGGTTGGGCCCCGGAGGTGCGGTTGCTGCCGGACCCGGCCGATCCCGACCTCCTGGCCGCGGTCCGCCTGGACACCTCGGCACGGGTCCAGTTGCCCGGCGCCGAAGCGCTCTACACGGCGATCTGGCGCCGCCACTCGATCCGGACGCCCTTCTCCGGCGACCCCGTCCCGCCGGCGGTGCTCGACGAACTCGTGGTGGCGGCCCGGGAGGAGGACGCCCACCTCGAACTGCCCGGACACGAGGAGACGGCCCGCCTCCTGGGCCTCACCGCGGAGGCCGAGCGGCGCGGCACCGGTGACGCCGGCCGGCGGGCCGAGAGCCGCAACTGGGTCCACAGCGGTGAACTGCCGCCCTACGGCATCCCCGCCCGGGCGATCGGCCCGAAGGACCGGGAGGGGCACCTGCCCATGCGCGACTTCACCGCCCTGCGTCCCCCGGAGCACCGCACCGCCGCCACCTTCGAGAGTGAACCGCGGATCGCCGTGCTGGTCACCGACCGCGACGCGCGTGCGGACTGGCTGCGAGCCGGACTCGCCCTGGAGCACGTGCTGCTCGCGGCCACCGTGCGCGGCGTCCGCGCGTCCCTGTTCCACCAGGCGATGGAGTGGCCGTACCTGCGATGGGCCGCCCGTGAGCCGCACCGGGGCCCCGGCCACGTCCAGATGCTGATCCGCCTCGGTTACGGCCCCGAGGGCACCCCCACGCCGCGCCTGGCCGTCCGCGATGTCCTGGAGCCGGGCGCCTAGGGTGTCGGCAGCGGCACCCGCCAGACCAGTTCGGTGCCGCCCCCGGGTCGGCGGTCGGCGGTGAAGGTACCGCCCAGGGCCGTGGCCCGTTCGGCGAGGTTCGTCAGGCCGCTGCGCCGTCCGCCCTCGGGCAGCCCGATCCCGTCGTCGGTGACGGTGAGCGTGAGGTCCGCCCCGGCGGTGAGGGAGACCTGTACGGAACCGGCGCTCGCGTGCCGGGCGGCGTTGGAGAGCGCCTCCTCCAGGACCGCCACCGCGGCGTCGGCGACGGGTCCGGGAACGGTGACGTCGAGCAGACCGGTCATCCGCACGGCCGGAGTGAAGCCGAGCGTCCGCGCCACCCGCTCGACCGTCTCCGTCACCCGCCCGCGCAGACCCGAGGCGGCCGGGCCGGTGGTCCGCAGGCGCAGGCCGAAGATGGTGGCACGGATGGTCCGGGCCGTCTCGTCCAGGTCGTCGATGGCCCGCAGGACGCGGTCGGCCGCCTCGGGGTGGTCGATGAAGCGGGTCGCTCCCTGGAGGGTCATGCCGGTCGCGAAGAGCCGCTGGACGGCCAGGTCGTGGAGGTCCCGGGCGATCCGGTCGCGGTCCTGGAGCAGGCTGATCTGTTCGGACTCGCGCCGCCGTTCGGCGAGTTCCATCGCCACGGCGGCCTGGCCGGCGAAGCCCAGCAGCGGCCCGGACTCGTCCTCGCCGAACAGCGGGGAGCCGGCCGCCCGGGCGAGCATCAGCACACCCCGGACGCCGTGCTCGTCCGTGCCGATCGGCACCGCGACGGCCGGGCCCAGGCCCTCCCAGCGCGGGGGACCGGCCGTGATCCTCGGATCCGTCCGCACGTCCGCGCTCGTGACCAGCCCACCCGTGAGGACCGCGGCCCCGACGAAGGAGCCCCGTACCGGGACCACGAGGTCCTGGTGCCGACGCTCGCCCAGACCGACGGCGATCCGGACCTCCAGCTCGTCGGTCGCCGGGAGCGGCCGGGCGACCACGGCCAGGTCCGCACCGGAGATCTCGGTGGCTCGCGACACCAGCAGGTCGAGCACCTCGGGCTCCGGGCTGCCGGACAGCAGCCTGCTGGTGACCTCCGCACTCGCCGCCAGCCATCGCTCGCGCAGTCGGCCCTGCGCGTAGAGCCGGGCGTTGTCGATGGCCACCCCGGCTGCGACGGCGAGGGTCGCCAGCACCGATTCGTCCTCCGCGTCGAAGCCGGCGCCTCCGCGCTTCTCGGTCAGGTAGAGGTTGCCGAACACCTTGCCGCGGATCCGGATCGGCACCCCGAGGAAGGTGCTCATGGGCGGATGGTTGGCGGGGAAGCCGTAGGAGGCCGGATGGTCGGCGATCCGGTCGAGCCGCAGTGGTTCGGGGTGGCGGATCAGCTCGCCCAGCACACCGTGCCCGGACGGGAGGTCCCCGATCCGCCTCACCTGGTCCTCGCTGACCCCGACCGGGACGAATTGCGACAGTCGCCGGTCCTCACCGATGACTCCCAGGGCGCCGTACTCGGCGTCCACCAGGGTGACGGCCGCCTCCACGATGTGCCGCAGGGCCTGGGAGAGCTCCAGGTCGCGGCCGACCGCGAGGACCGCCTCCAGGAGGCTGTGGATCCGGTCGCGGGTCCCGCGCGCCGCGTCCAGCCGCGCCTGGAGCTCGTCGAGGAGTTCGTCCAGTCGCAGCCGGGGTACCGGCGTGGAATCCTCCGGATCGGCGTCCACGGCATTCCTCCACGGGTGTCGCCCGAGTCCCCTCACCAGCGTAGGCATCCCGTCCTCGGCCTGCCGACCGCTGTCGCCCGCGGAACGGGGCCGATCACCGGCCGCCGTGTCGGGCGCGGTCGGGCCGGCCGGCGCCGGGCCGCGGCGGCGCCGACGGTGGGTGACCTCACACCGGTACGACCACCACCGGGCCCCGCGCGTGCTGGACGACCGCCTGGCTGGTCGATCCGAGCCGGCCGATCGGACCACCGGGCTCCCCCCGGCGGCCCACCACGACGAGTCCGTTCCGCTCCGACAGCGCCACCAGTTCCTTCGCGGCCCCGGAGTGGACGACCGAGGTGGTGACCGGCACGTCCGGGAAGCGCTCGCGCCGGCCCGCCAGGACCTCGGCGAGCAGTCGTTCGTGTTCGGCCCCGACGTGTGCCTTCTCGTACACCGGGGGAACGTCGTGTCCGGAGACCAGGACCAGCGGGTAGCTCCAGGTGTGCAGCACCAGCAGTGGCCAGGACTGCCGCCGGGCCGTTTCGAAGGCGTACTCGAGCACCGGGCCCTCGCCGTCCTTGCCCTCTGCTCCCACCACCACTCCGCGCTCCACGGGTGCGGCGTCGCGGACCACGGCCACCGGGCAGGGCGCATGGGCGGCCGCGTACAGAGTGGTCGAGCCGACGAGCAGGCCGGCGAACCCACCGGATCCTCGGGCACCGACCACGAGGAGCGCGGCATCCGCTGCGGCGTCGGTCAGTGCTTCGCGCGCCGCCCCGTCGACTAGCTCGGCCACGACGGTGAGTCCGGGGTGCTCACCGGCGACCCGGGTCCACTCCCGGTCCAGAATCTGTGCCTCGTCCTCGGAGGCGCCTCCGGACCGGGCATGGACGAGCCGCAGATCGGCTCCCCGGGCCAGCGCCTCGGCGGCGGCCCAGTCGACGGCCGTCCGATTCGGCCCCGACGGATCCACGCCCACCACGACGGAACGGTTCATCGTCGGCACCTCCGTGCTCCGCAGCCGTGCCCGGATTCAGGCTATGCCATTCGGCCACCGAGCACCCGCCGTCGCGGGTCGGCCTCGTGGAGGCCGGCCGGAGGAGGCGGCCGGCGTCGAGAGTCTTCGAGGGCCGGTCGTCAGTGGCCGCCGCACCGGCTCGTTCGACGAGGCTGGTGGTGCGCAGGGGGGCGTGAGGCAGGCGGGGGAGGAAGGCGGTCTTCGGGGCCAGGGAGCGGGCGGGCTGTCGGCGGGTACTCGGTGAGCACTTCCGGCCCGGCCCGCGTCGGTCAGAGCCGGAAGACGCGGCTCCCGCCGGGGCCCAGGGTGGCCGTGGTGCCGCGGCAGTGGATCCGGACCGGCCCGGGCCCGTCCGCCGGCAGCGCCACGGTGGCGGTGTGCCGGCCGACGGTGATCACCACACCCCGGTGCCCCCGGTAGCACAGCTCGAGTTCCAGGCGGCCGAGCGCCGACGGCAGGTGCGGGTCCAGCCGCAGCCCGTCCTCCCGGACCTCCAGCCCGGTGTAGCAGCGCTGCAGCAGGTCGACCGCGCCCGCCATCGCGCCCAGGTGGATGCCCTCCGCGGTGGTGCCGTGCTGGGAGTCCTGGAGGTCGGCCACCAGGGCGTCGCGGAAGTGGCGCCAGGACGCCCTGCGGTCCGCCCGGGTGAGCACCCAGGCGTGGACGACCGAGCTCAGGGTCGAGCCGTGCACCGTGCGCCGGAGGTAGTAGCCGGTGGTGCGCCGGAACAGTTCGTGCGGCGCGGGGTGGCCCAGCCGCCGCAGCAGGTCACGGACCTCGCGGGCGGAGAACAGGTACCAGAGCATCAGCGCGTCGGCCTGCTTGGAGGCCTTGTACCGGTTGACGGTGTCGCCCTCGGCCTCCAGGATCCGGTCGAGCCGGCGCAGGTCGGGGTAGCGGCGCCGGTAGGCCGCCCAGTCGAGCTCAGCGAGGCGCTCGTAGCCGTCGAACTGGCTCAGCACCCCCTCGTGGAAGGGGACGTGGAGCCGTCGGCCGACCTCCTCCCAGCGGGCGAGCTCCGCGTCGTCCAGGGCGAGCCGCTCCCGCAGCTCGCCGCTGCGGCGTCCCGGCAGCGCCCGGAGCGCGTCCTGCGCCCGGGCCAGCACCCAGGACGCCAGGACGTTGGTGTAGGCGTTGTCGTCCAGTCCGGGGCGGTCGGCGCCGGGGTAGGCGTCGTGGTACTCGTCGGGGCCGAGGACACCGCGGATCGACCAGCGGTCCCGGCCCTGGTCGAACACGGCCGCGGAGGACCAGAAGCGGGCGATCTCCAGGATCGTCTCGGCTCCGGCCGAGGACAGGAACTCCAGATCACCCGTGGACTCGTAGTACTTCCACACGTTGTACGCCACCGCCGAGCCGACGTGGCGCTGCAGATGGCTGTGGTCGGGCAGCCAGCGGCCCGAGAGCGGGTTGAGGTGAAGCTGCTGGGACTCCTCGCGACCGTCGCTCGCGCTCTGCCACGGGTACATCGCGCCGCGGAACCCGGCCTCCCGCGCGGCCCGCCGGGCGGCGGCCAGCCGGCGGTGGCGGTAGTGGAGCACGGAGCGTGCCAGCTCCGGGAAGCGCAGGTCGAGCAGCCGCAGCACGAACAGCTCGTCCCAGAAGACGTGGCCCCGGTAGGCCTCCCCGTGCAGGCCCCGGGCGGGAACGCCGACGTCCAGGGCGGCCGAGTGTTCCGAGCAGGTCTGCAGCACATGGAACAGCGCCAGGTTCAGCGCTCCCGCACCGTCGAAGTCGGCCTCGACCCGGCAGCGGCGCCACAGCTCGGCCCAGTGCTGCTCGTGCTCGGCGAGCAGCTCCGTGAAACTCCCGGCCCCGGCGGCGAGGCGCCGGGAGGCGGCCAGCGGGCTGCCGGCCACCGGGTCGCGGGAGGTGTGCAGCGCCACGACCTTCTCGACCGTGACGGGCCGGCCGGGCGACAGCTCCAGCGTGCGAATCTCGGCCGCCCAGCCCCGGCGGCACTCCCACGCGACGGTGAGCGCTTCCGGGCGTGGCCAGGTCCGCGCGGCGACGGCGATCCGCAGCGGTGAGTCCGTGGCGGTGACCTCCACCCAGGACGAACCGTCCCCGTCCTCGTCCGTGCCCTGGGCCGTCGGGACGAGATGGTGGGCGGTGAGCCCCCGGTATCGGGCGACGCCGGTGTTCGCGACGACGCCGTCCAGGGCCGAGCGGACCTCCAGTGGCCCGGACCAGTTCTCCGCGGTGAAGGTGCTCTCCAGGGCCACCAGGTGCGGCCTCGCCTGGCTGGCGAAACGCCGCTGCACCAGCCGGGTCCGGCGTCCCCGCCCGTCCACCACCAGGGCGGTGCGGGTCAGCACACCCCGGCGCAGGTCCAGCTCCAGGGTCTGTTCGGCCGGGGGACCGGTGAACCAGTCGCCGCCGGGCGGACGGAAGGTCAACGGCAGCCAGTTCGGGCCGTTGACCAGGTCCTCGTTGGTGACGGTCCGTCCCGCCACGGTGGAGGCGGCACGGTGGTAGCAGCCGGCCAGGTAGGTGCCCGGGTAGTGCACGCCGTCGGCGACCGCCTCGGGCGCCGCGCCCCGGGTGACCAGATACCCGTTGCCGACCGCGCACAGCGCTTCCCGCAGACCCTCCTCGGCGGGGTCGAAGCCCTCGTAGCGGAGGATCCACGGGTCCGGCACGACAGGGCGGCCGGCAGGCCGAGGGGCTTCCACCGGATCACCTCCCAGCCCGAGCGGTCGTCTCCCAGTCTGCGCACCGCCTCTCACGGCTGCTCGCCGAGCTCGGCGTCGAACGACACCGGCGGGCGGACGGCCTCGCCGCGCACGCCGAACCGGAGCAGCGTCCCCACCCGCATCCGCGCTGACCCCGGCAGCAGCGGGTCGTGGCCGTTCGTACCCGGGTTCGGGGCCGACCGGCCCAAGCGCCGGCCGGGTCGCGGTCGCACGGTGGAGGTGGGGCGCCGAGCCCCGTCCGCCCGCGCGGGCCCGCCGACCGATGGCGGGGACTCCGGCCGGGCGCAACGCTGGAGGGGGAAGCGGAACCGGCACCGCCGCTCCGCTGCCGAGAGGAGTGACCGGGAAATGAAGGCGCTGACCTACCACGGACCGGGCCGCCGGACCTGGGGCGACGTCCCCGAACCCGCCGTCCGCGACCCCGAGGACGCGATCGTCCGCGTCGACGCGGTCACCATCTGCGGCACCGACCTGCACATTCTCAAGGGCGACGTCCCCGAGGTCACCGAGGGACGCGTACTGGGCCACGAAGCCGTCGGCACTGTCACCGGGACCGGTCCCGGCGTGCGCACCGTCACCGTCGGCGACCGCGTCCTGGTCTCCTGCATCTCCGCCTGCGGCCGCTGCTCCTACTGCCGCGCCGCGGGCTACGGCCAGTGCACCGGAGGCGGCGGCTGGATCCTCGGCCACCTCGTCGACGGCTGCCAGGCCGAGTACGTGCGCACCCCGTTCGCCGACACCTCCCTGCACAGGCTGCCCGAGGACGTGACCGACGAGGACGCCCTGCTGCTCGCCGACATCCTTCCCACGTCCTACGAGGTCGGGGTCCGCAACGGCCGGGTCGGACCGGGCGACACCGTGGTGATCGTGGGTGCCGGGCCGATCGGACTCGCCGCGATCCTCACCGCCCGCTTCTACAGCCCGGCCCGGATCGTCGTCGTCGACCTCGCGCGGAGCCGCCTCGACGCGGCCGCGCGGTTCGGTGCCGACACCACGCTCACCGTGGCCGACGCCACCCCGGAGGCGCTGCGAGGGCTGAGCCGGGACGGCCTGGGGGCCGATGTCGCGATCGAGGCGGTCGGCGTGCCCGAATCCTTCGAACTCTGCACCGCCGTGGTGCGCCCCGGCGGGCGGGTCGCCAACGTCGGCGTGCACGGCAAGGCGGCCGTCCTCCACCTGGAAGACCTCTGGATCCGGGACGTCACGATCACCACCGGCCTGGTCGACACCCACAGCACCCCGATGCTGCTCGACCTGCTCGCCGCCGGCCGCATCGACGTCTCCGGCCTGGTCACCCACCGGTTCGGCCTCGACGAGATGCAGGAGGCGTACGACGTCTTCGCGGCCGCCGGGGACAACGGCGCTCTCAAGGTCGCGCTCTTCCGGACCTGACCCGTACGGACCACGAGGCGAGGAGCCCACCGTGACCCGCAATCCCGATCTCGAAGCCGTCCGGCGGGCGAACGCCGCCGACGTGGCGCGCCGGATCGACGAACGCCGGCGCCAGCTCGGTGTCGACGACGAGACCCTTGCCCGCGAGGCCGCCATGGCGCCCGCCTACCTGCGGCACCTGCTGGAGGTCGGGCCCGGTTTCGACGCCGCCGGATTCGTCCGGGTGGCGGCCGCCCTTCGCATGACCTGGACGGACCTCCTGGAGGACCGGCCGGACGCCCCGCCGGGGCAGTCGGAGGCCGCGGCCGGGGTGAGGCCGCTGCTGAGGCACCTCACCGAGCCCGAGTGCTGGGACCTGGTCGGCACCCACGGCGTGGGCCGGGTGGGCCTGCCCGCCGATCCGGCTCCGTCGGTCTACCCGGTCAACTACGCCGTCGACCGGCGGACGGTCGTCTACCGCACCGCGTCCGGCGGTGCGGCCGCACCGCCGGACCACTCACCGGCGTCGTTCCAGATCGACCACCTCGACGACCGGCTGAGCGAGGGGTGGAGCGTGCTGATGGTCGGCACCGCGCAACACGTCGAGGACGTGGACGAGCAGGAACGGCTGCTCGGGCTCCCGGGGGCCACCCCGTGGGCGGGCGGCAGCCGTCCCCTGTGGGTCCGCGTCGTTCCGGACGAGGTCACCGGTCGCCGCATCGGCGGGGAATGAGCGGCAGCCGTCCTCGCGCGTTGGCTTCCGGGCTGCGCGGCGTCGGTGGGCCCGAGGGTCACCGAGGGTCCGGAGGCCGCCCGGTCGCGGCGGTGGCCGGGCGGCCGCCGGTGTCGGCGGCGTGGAGGACTTCGCGGAGCAGCAGGTCGAGGTCGTCCTCGGTGGTGCGGTAGTTGCACAGGCAGGCGCGCAGGACGGTGCGCCCGCGCACGGCGACGGTGGCGAGGTAGGCGCGTCCGCCGTCCTGCACACGGCGGGCCACGCGGGTGTGGAAGGCGTCCGGGTCGCCGGTGCCCGGGTCGGTCACCCGGAAGCAGGCGACGGGCCACGGGCCGCCTGCCAGCAGTTCCAGCCGGGGCTCGCTCGTGATCCGGGCGCGCAACTGTTCGGCGAGGCGCAGGTACTGCTCGATGAGGGCGGTGACGCCGTCGCGGCCCAGGTGCTGCAGCGTGGCCCAGAGGGCCAGCGCCCGGGTGCCGGGGCGGGTCAGCTCGATCGTGGTGTGGGACAGCCAGGGCAGCGCGTCCGGTTCGTCGGCGGCGAGGTAGGAGGCCCGGTGCGCGAAGGCGGTGCGCAGGTGCTCGGGGTCCGGGACGAGCAGGGCTCCGCAACCCACCGGCACGCTGAGCGTCTTGTGCGGGTCCACGGTCATCGAGTCGAGCTCGTCGACCCCCCGGTAGAGGTGTGCCAGGGCCGGCACCGCGGCTCCCAGTCCGCCCCAGGCGCCGTCCGCGTGGTGCCACATGCCGATGCTCCGGCACAGCCGCGTGACGGGTCCGAGCGGGTCGACGGCACCGGTCGCGGTGGTGCCCAGGGTGCTGACGGTGCAGAACGGCAGCAGGCCCGCGTCCAGGTCCGCGGTGACCGCGGCGCGCAGGGCGGCCGGGTCCAGGCGGTCGTGCGCATCGGTGGCGACGGGGCGCAGCCGGTGGGCGGGCAGGCCGATGCAGGCCGCGGCCCTGGCCACGGACATGTGGGCCTGGGCGCTGCAGTAGAGGGTGAGCCGGGCGTGGTCGCGGTCGTAGGCGGGGCCGTCGGCGGAGCCGCGGCGGGTGAGGAACCAGGTGCGGGCGGCGGCCAGGGCGAGCAGGTTGGCCATGGAGCCGCCGCTGGTCAGCACCCCGCCGGTGCCGTCGGGGAGTCCGGCCAGGTCGGCGAGCATGCGCACGGTGCCGCGTTCCAGGTCCATGAAGGCGTTCTCGCCCATGCCGCAGGTCGCGTTGACGGCGCTGGCCAGCAGTTCGGCGACGACGCCGGCCGGTGCGGGCGGCGAGTTGACCCAGGCGAAGAAGGCCGGGTGGCCGTTCCCGGTGGGAAAGGGGGCGATCTCGTCCCGCACGAAGTCGAGCACCCCGCCCAGGTCCCCGGCCCGGGCGCCCAGCTTCCCCGCACGCAGCCGCGCCCGTCGCCCCGGTGGCATCGGACGGACCACCGGGCCCGCGGGAAGCTCGCCCAGATAGCCGGACACCCACTCCGCCGCGGCGACGAGTTCGTCCCGCAGCACCTTCGGATGGACGGCGGGCGGTGGCTGATCCTTCGGCAGAAAGGTTTCGGTGAGCCGGGTCGGACACGGCTCACGCAAGGGGTGGGTCATGGTGGAGCGGGGGCCTTTCGTCGTCGTAGGGCCCTGCTCGGCTCAGCGAGGCCGTGATCATAACGAGCGACCCGACCGGCAGGCACGCGAACCGGTCCGAGGGGCCCTGCGAGCGGTCCCGGCAGGGGTCAGACGGCGTGCAGGCCGTACGCCTCGAAGACGGCGCGGGCCTCGGCGGTCCGGCCGGGTGTGGGCACCGGGGTGTCGGCGAGGGGGAAGTCGAGGCCGAGGGCGCGCCACTTGGCGGCGCCGAGTTTGTGGAAGGGCAGCACGTCGACCCGGGTGACGTTGCCGAGCGAGGCCGTGAACGCGGCGACGCCCTCGATGTTCCCGGCGGCGTCGGTCAGGCCGGGGACGAGGACGAAGCGGACCCAGACCTCGGTGCCGAGGCCGGCCAGACGGCGGGCGAACTCCAGGGTGGGGGCGAGTTCCTGCCCGGTCAGGTGCCGGTGGAGCGCGTTGTCCCAGGACTTGATGTCGAGCAGGACGAGGTCGGTGTCGGCGAGCAGCGCGTCGGTGGCGCGGGCGCCGAGGAAGCCCGAGGTGTCCAGCGCGGTGTGCAGGCCGAGTTCGTGCTTGAAGCGGTGCAGCAGCTCGCCGGTGAGCCCGGGCTGGAGGAGCGGCTCGCCGCCGCTGACGGTCGCGCCGCCGCCGGAGGCGCGGATGAACGCGGTGTACTTGGCGGCCTCCTGGACGATCCCGTCGGCGGAGGAGGGCTGTCCGTCGCGCATGTGCCGGGTGTCGGGGTTGTGGCAGTACAGGCAGCGCAGCGGGCAGCCGGCGAGGAAGGCGACGAAGCGGGTGCCGGGGCCGTCGACGCCCGTCGACAGGTCCCAGGAGTGCAGCGTGCCGGTCACCGGGCGCCGGGTGGCTGCCCGGTCGGCGGGGGTGGGCTCGGCCATGGGGTGTGCTCCTTCGACAGGGCGCGGTGCCGGCGCCCCGGTCGGGGAGGCGTCGGCACCGCGAGGGGGCGGTCGGGGCTACAGCGCGTCGTGGAAGGTGCGGCCGATCACGTCGAGCTGCTGTTCGCGGGTGAGGCGGACGAAGTTGACCGCGTACCCGCTGACCCGGATCGTCAGCTGCGGGTACTTCTCCGGGTGGGCCATGGCGTCCACGAGGGTGTCCCGGTTCAGGACGTTGACGTTCATGTGGAAGCCGTGGCAGGCGACGTAGCCGTCCAGTACGCCGACCAGGTTGGTGATCCGCTCCGCCGCGGTGCGGCCCAGCGCGTCCGGGGCGACGGTGTTGGTGAGCGAGATGCCGTCCTCGGCGTGCTCGTACGGCAGCTTGGCGACGGACAGCGCGCTGGCCACGTAGCCGTGGCGGTCGCGCCCGTTCATCGGGTTGGCGCCGGGGGAGAACGGCTCGCCGGCCCTGCGCCCGTCCGGGGTGTTGCCGGTCTTCCGGCCGTAGACCACGTTGGAGGTGATGGTCAGCACGGACTGGGTGTGCTCGGCGCCGCGGTAGGTGGGGTGCTTGCGGACCTTGCCCATGAAGTCCTCGACCAGCCGGACCGCGATCGCGTCCACGCGGTCGTCGTTGTTGCCGTAGGTGGGGTGGTCGCCCTCGACCAGGTAGTCGGTGACCAGCCCGGTGGCGTCCCGCACCGGGGTCACCTTCGCGTACTCGATCGCGGCGAGCGAGTCGGCGGCCACCGCGAGTCCGGCGATGCCGCAGGCCATGGTGCGCCGGACGTCCCGGTCGTGCAGGGCCATTTCGAGCCGCTCGTAGGCGTACCTGTCGTGCATGTAGTGGATGACGTTCAACGCGTGGACGTACGTCTCGGCGAGCCAGTCCAGTTGCTCGTCGAAGCGGGCCAGCACCTCCTCGTGGTCGAGCACGTCGCCGCCGACCGGGGCGGTGGCCGGGCCGACCTGTTCGCCGGACTTCTCGTCCCGGCCGCCGTTGATCGCGTAGAGCAGTGTCTTGGCGAGGTTGACCCGGGCGCCGAAGAACTGCATCTGCTTGCCGACCTCCATGGCGGAGACGCAGCAGGCGATCGCGGTGTCGTCGCCGAAGCGCGGGCGCATCAGCTCGTCCGACTCGTACTGCACCGAGGAGGTGTCGATCGACACCCGCGCGCAGAACTCCTTGAACCCCCGGGGAAGTCGGGGGGACCAGAAGACGGTCATGTTCGGCTCGGGGGCCGGGCCGAGGTTGTACAGGGTCTGCAGGTAGCGGAACGACGTCCGGGTGACCAGGGTGCGGCCGTCCGTGCCCATGCCGCCGATCGACTCGGTGACCCAGGTCGGGTCCCCGGAGAACAGCTCGTCGTACTCGGGGGTGCGCAGGAAGCGGACGATCCGCAGCTTGACGACGAAGTCGTCGATCAGCTCCTGGGCCTGCTGCTCGGTCAGGAGTCCGGCGTCCAGGTCGCGCTGGAGGTAGACGTCCAGGAAGGTCGAGGTGCGGCCCAGCGACATGGCGGCGCCGTTCTGCTCCTTGACGGCCGCCAGGTAGGCGAAGTACAGCCACTGGACCGCCTCCCGGCCGGTGCGGGCCGGACCGGAGAGGTCGTACCCGTAGGCCGAGGCCATCTCCTTCAGCTCGCCCAGGGCCCGGATCTGCTCGGCGAGTTCCTCGCGCTCGCGGATCGTCTCCTCCAGCCGTGCCGGATCGCGCGGAGCGGCGTCCAGCTCCGACTTCTCGGCGAGCTTGGCCCCGATCAGCCGGTCCACGCCGTACAGGGCGACCCGGCGGTAGTCGCCGATGATCCGGCCGCGGCCGTAGGAGTCGGGCAGGCCGGTGATGACGCCGGCCCGCCGGGCGGCCCGGATGTCGGAGGTGTAGGCGTCGAAGACCCCCGCGTTGTGGGTCTTGCGGTACTCGGTGAAGGTCTTCTCCAGCTGCGGGTCGACCGGGTAGCCGTACGTCCTCAGCGCTCCCGCGACCATCCGCCAGCCGCCGTTGGGCATGATCGCGCGCTTGAGCGGGGCGTCGGTCTGGAGCCCGACGATCAGCTCCCGCTCCCGGTCGATCCAGCCCGGGGCGTGTGCGGTGATGGTGGACGGGATGTCGTGCGCGACGTCGTACACGCCCTTGGCGCGCTCCTCGGGGAAGCGGTCGGTGATCCGCCGCCACACCTCGGTGGTCCGCTCGGTGGGGCCGGTCAGGAAGCCGGCGTCGCCCTCGTAGGGGGTGTAGTTGTGCTGGATGAAGTCGCGGACGTCGATCGCGTCCCGCCAGGCTTCACCGCGGAAGCCCTCCCAGGCCGGGGCGGGCGCAGGCTGCGTGTGCGGTGCGGTGGTCATCTCGGTTTCCCTTCTCAGGCCTGGTCGCCGTAGTAGGCCCGGCGCATCAGCCGCTGCATGTCGGCGAGCATCGGCATCCGGGGGTTGGCGGGGGCGCACTGGTCCTCGTAGGCGTTCATGGCCTGCTGGGGCAGGGCGGCGAGGAAGGCCGCCTCGTCGACACCGGCCGCCTTGAACGAGCGGGGGATGCCGGCCCGGTCGCGCAGGTCCTCGACCGCGGCCGCGAGGGACTCGACGCCCTGTTCCGGGGTGGCGGCGGGCAGGCCGAGCATCCGGGCGATCGCCCGGTAGCGTTCGGGGGCCACGTAACTGCGGTACTTCGGCCAGCCGGTGACCTTGGTCGGCGCGGAGCCGTTCCAGCGGATGACGTGCGGCAGCAGCAGCGCGTTGGTGCGGCCGTGGGCGACGTGGAAGGTGGCGCCCAGGGTGTGCGCCATGGCGTGGACGGCGCCGAGGAACGCCGAGCCGAAGGCCATGCCGGCGATGGTCCCGGCGTTGTGCATCCTCTCCCGGGCCTCCGGGTCGTCCGGGCCGTCGGTGACGGCCCGCTCCAGGTTCTCGAAGATCAGCCGGATGCCCTGGAGGGCCAGTCCGTCGGTGAAGTCGTTGGCGTAGACCGAGACGTAGGTCTCGATGCAGTGCGTCAGGGCGTCGAAGCCGGTGTCGGCGGTGACGTCGGCCGGCAGCCGGGTGGTGAGGGCCGGGTCGACGATGGCCACGCTCGGGGTCAGCGCGTAGTCGGCCAGCGGGTACTTCTGTCCGGTGGCGGTGTCGGTGATCACCGCGAAGGGGGTGACCTCGCTGCCGGTGCCCGACGTGGTGGGGACGCAGACCAGCTTCGCCCTCTCGCCGAGGTCGGGGAAGGTGAAGGCGCGCTTGCGGATGTCGAAGAACTTCTCCTTGAGGTCGGCGAACTCGACCTCGGGGTGCTCGTACATCAGCCACATCACCTTGGCGGCGTCCATCGGCGAGCCGCCGCCGAGCGCGACGATGGTGTCCGGCTCGAACTCCCGCATCAGCTCGGCGCCCCTGCGCACCGTGTCGATGCTGGGGTTGGGCTCGACGTAGTCGATCACCCGCACCTCGACCGGCTCCCGGCGGCGGTCGAGCACGCCCCGGATCCGCTCCAGGTGGCCGATCTCCACCATGGTGTGGTCGGTGACGACGACGATCCGGTGCGCGTTCGGCATGCTCGCCAGGTACTTGACGGAGTTGCGCTCGAAGTAGATCTTCGGCGGGACCTTGAACCACTGCATGTTGGTGTTGCGCCGCCCGACCCGCTTGATGTTGAGGAGGTTCAGCGCCGAGACGTTCCCGGCGACGGAGTTGTGCCCGTAGCTGCCGCAGCCCAGGGTCAGTGAGGGCGTGAAGGCGTTGTAGACGTCGCCGATGCCGCCCTGCGAGCTGGGCGCGTTCCAGATGATCCGGCAGGCCTTGACCGCGTGCCCGAACTCCTCGACGAACGCCTCGTCCCGGGTGTGCACCGCGGCGGAGTGGCCGAGCCCGTCGAACTCCACCATCGAGGCCGCCAGTTCGACGCCCTCCTCGCGGGAGCCCGCCGTCAGGACGGCCAGCACGGGGCAGAGCTTCTCCCGGGTCAGGGGCTCGGCGGGGCCCACCCGCTCGCAGTCGGCCAGGATCACCGAGGTGTCGGCCGGCACCCCGAAGCCCGCCGCCTCCGCGATCTGCGCGGCCGAGCGGCCCACCACCGCCGCGTTCAGCCGGCCGCCGGAGCAGGCCTCGCCGCCCTCGACGCCGAACAGGTACCGCTCCAGCAGCGCCTTCTCCTCGGCGCTCGCGTGGTGGGCCTTGAGCTTGTGGAACTCGGCGAGCGCCGCGTCGCGGATCTCCGCGTCCAGGACCACCGCCTGCTCGGAGGCGCAGATCATGCCGTTGTCGAAGGTCTTCGACAGCACGATGTCGTTCACCGCCTGCTGGAGGTCCGCGCTCCGTTCGACGTACGCGGGCACGTTGCCCGCACCGACACCCAGGGCCGGCTTCCCGCAGGAGTACGCGGCCCGCACCATCGCGTTGCCGCCGGTGGCCAGGACGGTGGCGACGTCCGGATGCTTCATCAGTTCGGCGGTGGCCGCCATCGACGGCTTCTCGATCCACTGGATGCAGTGCGCCGGAGCCCCCGCCGCGACCGCCGCGTCCCGGACCGTCCGGGCCGCCTCGGCGGAGCAGCGCTGCGCCGAGGGGTGGAAGGAGAAGACGATCGGGTTGCGGGTCTTCAGCGCCAGCAGGCACTTGAAGATCACGGTCGAGGTCGGGTTGGTCACGGGAGTGATGCCGGCGACGACGCCGACCGGTTCGGCGATCTCCACGATGCCGTCGATCTCGTCCCGGTACACCACTCCGACCGTCTTCGTCCGGGCCATCACGTGGGTGACGTTCTCGCAGGCGAAGACGTTCTTGACCGCCTTGTCCTCGAAGATCCCGCGCCCGGTCTCCTCGACGGCCAGGACCGCGAGCGCCGTGTGCCGGGCCAGCGCGGCCAGCGAAGCCTTCTTGACGATGCGGTCGACCTGCTCCTGGGTGAAGCAGGCGTACTCCCGCAGGGCCGTCAGGGCGTCCGCGACCAGCGGTTCGACTGCGCCGGGACGGGTGGGCGGGGTGCTCGCGGGGGACTGGTCGGCCTCGTTCGTGGGGCGAGGGGACATGGTGGACTGCCTCTCCGGGTCATCGTCCGACTGCCGGGCGCCGGCGGGACCGCGGGCGCCTTCTGTTCAAGGGTTGCTCGTGCGGGGCGGGGGGCGGACCGGCCCTTCGGGACCCGGTTCCGGTCCGAAGGTCCCTGCTGCGGAACGCCGTCGGTCCCGGCCCGGCCGTCCGTCGCGGGAGGTGGTGCGGCCTCCGGGGCGGCGTCGGCGGTGGTGCCGCCACGGTGACGCGGCACCGCCGCCGCCGACACGGTCGTTCAGTCGTTCAGTCGTTCAGTCGTTCAGTCGTGCGGTACGACGGCGACGGGGCTGTGCGCGTGGTGCAGCACCGACTGCGTCACCGACCCCAGCCGGGGTGCCGTCGGCTGGTGCTTGGGAGTACGCCGTCCGAGCACGACCAGGGAGGCGCTGCGGGAGGCTTCCACCAGGGCCCGCGCGGGGCTCCAGGCGCAGACCTCCGCCTCCGTACGGACGTCGGGGTACTTCTCCCGCCAGCGCGACAGGGCGTCCCGCAGGCGCAGCTGCTCGGCGGACGCCATCGACTCCCTGATCTGCCACTGGTCGACGGGGGCCTCGGTCGCGTACGGGCCGTGCGACGTGGTCCGGCTCTCCACCACCCGCAGCGCGGAACCGGTGTCGGCCGCGTGCCGGAAGGCGAAGTCGAGCACGGCGTCGCACGGCCGGTCACCCTCCGCGCCCACGACGACGTCGGCGGACGGTCCCCCCGGTCCGTCCTCCCCGGCGCGGACCAGCACCACGGGGCAGGCTGCGCGGGCGGCGGTCCGCAGTCCCACGGAGCCGACCAGCAGGCCGGTGAAGCCGCCGAGGCCGCGCGACCCGAGGACCAGCAGCTCCGCCCGCCCGCCGACGGCGGCGAGCGTCTCCGCCGGATTCCCGGGCCAGATCTCGAAGGACACCGCCGATCCGGGCAGCGCGGCCGCCACGCGGTCGCGGATCTCCGCGATCGGTTGCGGGACCACGGTGTCACCGCCGAGGTCGCGTTCCAGGGCGTCGAACTCCGTCCCCGCGACGTGGACGATGTGCAGCCCGAGCCCCCTGCGCTCGGCCTCCCCGGCCGCCCACGCGGCCGCCGCCGCGCTCTGTGCCGAACCGTCGATCCCCACCACCACACCGTGCGACATGACTGTGACCTCCTGGTCCCCGGCCGGCCGTGGCGCCGGTGCGCACGGTCCCGTCCGGCGACCACAGTCCCGCCGGCCCGTGGCCCGGCCACAGGGGCCGAGCAGCCCCACCTCGGTACCGAAGGTCCCGGTGCGGCCGGTGCTCCCGGGGAGCGCCGGCCGCACCGGGACCGTCGTTCCGGCAGCCGGGACCAACGGCCCGCAGACCGGCGCGGCACCGACGGCGCACGCTGTGAGCAGACGCCGGGACCGCGATCGAAACGGTCGTCCGCGCCGCCTCCTCACCGCAGGCGGCACTGCCACGGGCGCTCGTCCCGGACCACCCCGAAATTCTGCTCGACCCGAGTCGGAACCGGGCGCACGGGCGCACCGGCTCGAACGGACCGCCACCGACGAACCACCCCCACCGGAGGAGAACCGATCATGGCCACCCAGCACGCCCACACGCCCCTGACGCCCCGCCGCGCCACCCTCCGTCGCTCTGTCGCCCGGCAGAGCGCCGCGCACACCGTGTCGGCCACGGCCGCAGCTCTCGCGACCGTCCGGATCGCGCTCGGGGCGCTCTTCCTCTGGGCCTTCCTCGACAAGACCTTCGGCCTCGGCTACGCCACCGCCGACGGCCGCGCCTGGGTCGACGGAGCCTCACCCGCCAAGGGCTTCATGAGCCACGTCGCGGCGGGGCCGTTCCGCGGGACCTTCCACGCCATGGCCGGCCAGGCCTGGGTGGACTGGATGTTCATGCTGAGCCTCCTCGGTCTCGGTCTCGCGCTGATCGGCGGTGTCGGGCTGCGGATCGCCGCGGTGGGGGGCACAGCCCTGCTCGCCCTGATGTGGGCCGCCGAGTGGCCGCCCGCCCGCCACCTGGCCGACGGCGCCGCGAGCGGATCCACCAATCCGCTGCTCGACTACCACGTCCTCTACGCCCTGGTCCTGGTCGTCCTGGCCGTGACCGGCTCCGGCGCCACCTGGGGCCTGGGCCGCCGCTGGGCGGAGCTGCCGGTGGTCCGCGACAACGCCTGGCTCCGCTGACGTCCGTGCACCACCACCCCGGGCCGGCCGCGACCTCCGTCGCGGCCTACCGCCCGTTTGCCCGGTGCCCGGTGGCGGCGCCCGGCGCGTCGGCCGTCGGCCGGACGTATGGCGTTGCGTGGCAACCGTCGACCTGATCGGACTCGGTGCCGGACGGAACAGGTGTCGTCGCGCGTCCGAAAAGCGGGGGTCCGGGCGCTGTCACGCCGTCACCGTCGTCTGCCAGAATCGACCGGCCGATGGCACGGGACGAGGAGGCTCGCGTGGGTGGGGACGAGGTTCGGTCGAGGATCCCGCAGCTGAGGCTGGACGAGTTGCTGGAGGAGTTGCAGGCGAGGATCGACGCGGCCCGGGGCACCCGGGACCGGGTGCACAGCCTGCTGGAGGTCGTCCTGTCGGTGGGCCGGGAGCTCGACCTGACGCAGGTGCTCCGGCGCATCGTGGAGGCGGCCGCGGTGCTGGTGGACGCCCGGTACGCGGCGCTCGGGGTGATCGGTCCCGACGGCGAGACGCTCTCGCAGTTCCTCACGGTGGGCCTGTCCGAGGAGGAGATCGAGCGGATCGGACCCTATCCGACGGGCCGGGGCCTCCTGGGGGAGCTGATCCGCCGGCCGGAGCCGCTTCGGCTGGCCGACCTCTCGGAGCACCCGTCGTCGTACGGCTGCCCGGTGCACCACCCGGTGATGCGGGCGTTCCTCGGGGTGCCGGTGCGGGTGCGCGAGGAGGTGTTCGGCAACCTGTACCTGACCGACAAGCGCTCCGGCGAGGAGTTCGACACCGACGACGAGTCGGTGATCTCCACGCTGGCGGTGGCGGCCGGGGTGGCGATCGACAACGCCCGGCTGTACGAGGAGGCGCAGCGTCAGCAGCGCTGGCTCGGTACCAGTGCGGAGATCACCCGCGGGCTGCTGTCGGGAGGGTCCCGCTCGGAGGTGGTCGAGCTGATCGCGCGTCGGGCGCGGGAGATCACCGGTGCCGAGCTCTCGGACGTCTCGGTGCCCGTGCCGGGGACCGGGACGATGCGGGTGGAGCTGGCGCTGGGCGGGGACGCGGCCGGGAGGCTGGGCCTGGACGTGCCGCTGGAGGGCACGTTGGCGGGTGAGGCGTGCGTGCAGGGCACTCCGGCGGCCACGGTGGACCTGGCCGGCGATCCGCGGTTCCCGGCCGGGCCGTGGCGGTCCGACGGTCTCGGACCGGCGGTGGCCGTGCCGTTGGGCCGGGCGGGCGGTCCGGTGGACGGCGTGCTGCTGCTGGCGCGGCGGACGGCGGAGGCGGCGTTCACGGACCGGGAGATCGCTCCGCTGCTGGGCTTCGCCGATCAGGCGGCGCTGGCGCTGGAGCTTGCCGAACGCCGCCGGGACGCCGAGCAGTTGGTGATGCTGGAGGACCGGGACCGGATCGCCCGCGATCTGCACGACCTGGCGATCCAGCGGCTGTTCGCGACGGGGATGACCCTGCAGAGCGCGGCCAGGCTGATCGACCACGCGGGAGCCTCGGACCGGGTGCTGAGGGCGGTGGGGGACCTGGACGAGACGATCAAGATCATCCGGTCCACGATCTTCGGGCTGCGGGCGCGTGCGGAGGAGGGCGACCAGGGTCTGCGGTCGCGGGTCGTGCGGGTGGCCGAGGAGGCGCAGGCGGCACTGGGCTTCCCGCCCCGACTGAGCATGGAGGGTCTGCTCGACACCGACGTGTCGGCGGAGTTGGCCGACCACGTGGTGGCGGTCCTGGGCGAGGCCCTGAGCAACGCGGCCCGGCACGCACACGCGAAGCGGGTCGAGGTGGTGCTGCAGGCGACCGGGTCACAGGTGCTGCTCACGGTCCAGGACGACGGCGTGGGCATCGCGGAGCAGGGCCGGCGAAGCGGACTGCGCAACCTCGCCGAGCGTGCCGAGAGCCTGGGGGGAGCGTTCGAGCTGGCGAGCCCCGAGTCCGGCGGTACCAGGCTGGCCTGGTCGGTGCCCCTGGTGCACTGACCCGTTTGCCGGTGCGGGGTGTCGGAGGCCCGGAACGCCGAGGTCCGGTCAGAGCCTGTCCGGGCGTCTCGACGCGAACAGGCGGCCGCTCACCAGTTCGGGAAGGATCCGGACGGTGACCGTGTCGGTGGGACCGCTCGCTGCCCGGTCCGGCATCACATCGGCGCGGCCGAGGACGGTCACGCTCCAGCCGTCGCCTTCGGTGGCGTCGAGCTCTCCTGCCTCGAAGGCGACGATCGCGCCGGACACCGCGCGGACCAGGTCGGACCCGGCGCTCAGCAGGACGCTGCCGTCGGCGCCGAGGCTGTAGCGGGCGGGCTGGACGGCGGGCAGCGCGTCGACGGTGTAGACGACCCGGCCGACCGCGAGGCCGGCGAGGCGTCGTCGGCATTCCCACTCGTCCAGCGTCGTGGAGTGAGGTGTCATGACACCGATGGTGCCGCCGCGCCCGGCGCCGGGGGAGAGGCCGTTGGTCCCCGGTCCTGCTGCCGACCGGACCTGCCCGGCCGGGTCTCCCCGTCCGGCCGGTTCAGCGGCCGGCCTGCCCGGGGGGACGGGTGGGGTCGGCCGGGGTCCGGGTGGCGATCAGGGCGGCCTGGACGCGCCGTTCGACGCCGAGTTTGGCCAGCAGACGCGAGATGTGGTTCTTGACGGTCTTCTCGGCGAGGTAGAGCCGCTGGCCGATCTGGCGATTGGTGAGTCCCTCGCCGACCAGGGCCAGGACCTCGCGCTCGCGGTCGGTCAGCTGTGGCAGGTCGGAGCTCGGCGCGGGGGCGGCGTCGCCGCGCAGACGGGCCATCAGCCGGGTGGTGGCGCCGGGGTCGAGCATCGACTGGCCGGAGGCGACGGTGCGTACGGCGGAGACGAGGTCGGTGCCGCTGATCTGCTTGAGGACGTAGCCGGAGGCCCCGGCCATGATGGCGTCCAGCAGTGCTTCCTCGTCGTCGAACGAGGTGAGGATCAGGCAGGCCAGGTCGGGCATCCGCGAGCGCAGTTCGCGGCAGACCGTCACCCCGTCGCCGTCCGGCAGCCGCATGTCGAGAATCGCGACGTCCGGCCGCAGCGCGGGCACACGGGCGAGCGCCTGCTCGACGGTGCCGGCCTCGCCGACCACCTGGAGGTCGGGCTCCGCGTCCAGCAGGTCGTGAACGCCCCGGCGGACCACCTCGTGGTCGTCCATCAGGAACACCTTGACCGGGCCGCGCGCCCCGACCGCCGGACTCTCCGTCATCACCACTCCAACCCCGTGGGCCCGCCCGGGTGGCGGGTCGCGTGGAACCACCGCGAAGTCTGGCGTGACCGGGGGCGGTTGCGATAGGGCCGGACGGCCCTGTCCGGCCCGGGGCGAGTTCCGCCGGAGCCCGCGGCCGGCACCGAATGGGCCGTGCCGTCGCCCCGGATCAGTCCCGGCGGCTGTCGCGCGGGGCGCGGCCGCTCCACACGGGCTCCAGCCGGGCCCAGGCCCGCGTCCACGCCCGGTCGGCCCGACGGTCGAGGGCACCCAGCCGTGCGCAGAGCCCGGCGGCGGCGAGAACACCGAGCAGGCCGAAGAGGACCAGGCCCACGCAGACGGCGTCGGCGACGAGGTCGGCGGTGCTCGGAGGCGTGGCCGCCACCTGGCCGTCCCGGTCGACCCAGATCCCGACGGTGGCGCCCGGCTCGGTGTTCCGGGGGACGTCGATGACGCCGGTGTTGCTCCGCCCGGCGGGATAGTTCCACGAGGCGTCCGCGCGGTAGGCGGTCCTCCCCCCGAGGACGGTGGCCTCCGCCTTCCGGACGGAGCCCTCCACCAGGGCCTCGACGTGGTGCAGGACCGCGGTCGCGACCGCGGTCCGCTGTTGTTCGGCGGTGAGGCGGACGGCGGAGGCTCCGACCCCGAGCAGCGCGGCGAGCACGACCCCGAGAGCCGTGAGCACCAGGGCCAGGCTCCGGGCCCGGTCGAGGGGCCTGCTGAGCGGATTGCGCTCCCGCCCCAGGGCACGGCGCAGGTGGCCGCACGGCGGCGCGGGCGGGCCCTCGGCCCGGTGGCTGCTGTTCATGGCGGTGCTCCTTGTCGCTGCTCGGGCCGGCGGTGGTGGGGGGAGCGCCCGGCTCACGGGTGGGGGACGACGACGACCGGGGCGGCGCAGTGGTGCAGGACGGCATGGGCCACCGGACCGAGGTGCGGTCCCACGCGGCGTCGGCGCTCCCGCCGGCCGACGACGACCAGCTCGGCGTGGACCGAGGCGTCCAACAGCGCCTGGGCGCCGCCGCCGAGGCGGACGTCGGCAATGGTGTCGACGCCCGGGTGCTTCGCCCGCAGCCCGGCGAGGGACCGGGAGACCACGCCCGCCTCGGCGGATTCCTGCTCCACGAGGTAGGCCCGTGGCGGTACCGGGCCCGCGAGCGCCCAGGAGGGCGGCAGGCTCCGACCGTGGACGGCGCGCAGCCGGCAGCCGCGCAGCTCGGCCTCGGCGGCCGCGAATTCGAGGACGGCGTCAGCGGGTTCACCCGTGTCGAGACCGACCAGCACCTCGCGGGCGGCCGCCGCTGTCGCGGGCCGCTCGACAGGCGCCTGCCCGAAGCGGACCAGCACCGTGGGGACGGTGGCGCGCGCCGTCACCGCGAGTCCCACCGAGCCGACCAGGAGGCCGGCGAACCCGCCGAGCCCGCGGGAACCGAGCACCAGCAGGTCCTGCCCCTTCGCCGCGGCCACCAGGCCGTCGACGGGGTCGTCCGAGATCACCGCGGTCTCCACCGGCAGGCCCGGCCGGTCGCGCCGGATCCGGTCGGCGAGCTCTCGGACGGTGTCCAAGGCCTTCGACCGCAGGTCGCCGGGCCACGAGGCAGCGCCGTCACCGGCATCGAGCCAGGGCCAGGCATGCAGCAGCCGGAGCGCGGAGCCCCGGCGGTGGGCCTCCGCCGCCGCCCACAGGGCCGCGGCCTCGCTCTGCGGTGATCCGTCGATTCCGGCAAGGACGGAGCGGGTCATCGTGGCTTCCCTTCGTGACGCCGAGGGCTCGGGCCGGGGATCCGGCGCCGGGGCGTGGCCTGAATCTCCCGTCCGGGCACCCGCTTCCGGAAGGGACCGAAGGACCCGGCGACGGGCCGGTGGTCCCGGCCCCGACCGGCCTCGGGCATCCGCCCCGCGCGGTACGCGCACGAGCCGGCCGCGACGGGCCCGGGCCCTCGCAGCGGGGCCGGGCCCGGGACCCGGGACTCCCGGCGGGGTGGACCGGGACCGCCGGCACGGGGACGGGGGACCGTCGGCCCCTCGGACGGACCGGCCCGGCGCGCCGAGGATCCTCCACCCCGGCTCACCGGACGCCACCTCGCGCCGATCTTCGAGAAGAACTCCACCCGCACCCGTTGCGCCTTCGAGGTCGACCGTCGCGATCCGGCGTTCCAGCGGTCGGCCGACTTCAGCGGCGCACAGCTCACCGGCCGACAGGCCCGGACGATGGGAGTGGAACGCGGCTGGACCACCGCGAGGGACGGTGCGCGCACGCGCCGCGTCGTCCCCTCCCCGCAGCTGAAGGCGATCGCCGAACTGACGTTCGTCCGGGCACTGTTGGCCGCCGGAACCGTGGTCGTCGCCGCCGGCGGGGGAGGGGTTCCGGTGATCCGCGATCCGGACAGCGGCCGGGTGCGCGGGGTCGAAGCGGTCGCCGACAAGGACCGGCGGCCCGAGGCCGAGGCCGCGGCCGGGTTCGCGGAGCGGGCCGGCCGGATCGCCGTGACCGGAGGGGAGCGGGCGGGGTCCGCTCGCCGGCCGTCCGGCTCTGCCCGCACGTCCGCGTGTACGGCCTGCCCCCGAAACCGCGGTGGCGGGCCACGGCGTCGGAGCGGCGTTCCTCTGCGCGGTGCCGGAGGGCACCGGGCTCCGTCAGTCGTGCGGGACGACGGTGACCGGCGCCTGGGCATGGTGGATCACGGCGTGGGCGACCGGGCCGAGGCGCAGGCCGAGGCCGTGGTGGCGGCGGCGGCCGACCACCACCAGGGCGGCGTTGCCGGACGCGTCGACCACCGCGCCGGCGCCGCCGCCGATCCGGGTGTCCTCGACCACGGTGACCTCGGGGTACTTGGCCCGCCACCCGCCGAGTGCCAGGCCGAGCAGCTCGGCCTCGATGGCGCGGAACCGCTCGGTGTCGACCTGCGGGGCCGCCCAGCCCGCGTAGCCCCAGACGGGCGGCGGGGTCCAGCCGTGAACCGCGCGCAGCACGGCCGCACGTGCCGCGGCCTGCTGGAAGGCGAATTCGACGACCTCGTCCGCCGGGGCGCGGGTGTCGATGCCGACGACCACCTCGGTGGCCCCGCCGGCGCCGGCCGCCCGGGTTCGCGCGGCCCGGACCAGGACCACAGGCACCTCGCACCGTGCGGCGACGTCCAGACCCACCGACCCCACGAGCAGGCTCTCGAACCCGCCCAGACCCAGCGAACCGACGACGAACAGCTCGGAATCGGCCGCGGCGGCGAGCAGAGCGGCGGTGGGCTCGTGACCTGCCAGCAGACCGGTGTGCACCTCCAGCCCCGGGTGGGTCGAGCGCACCTCCCGCGCGGCGTCGTCGAGCAGACGCTCGGACAGGGAGCGCACCTGCTCCCGTCGGCCCGGATCGGCATGGACGTCGTCCTCCCAGGTCCAGGCGTGGACGAGACGCAGCGCGTGGCCGCGGCGTGCCGCTTCGTCGGCCGCCCACCGCGCGGCCGCGGTGCTCTCGGCCGAACCGTCGACGCCGGCCAGGACGAACTCGCTCATGGCAGTACCCCGTCTTCCGTTGTTCGGGACCGCCTCGGGCACGACCGCCCGGGGCCGGGACCAGCCTCGCCGTGGGCGCCCCGGCGTCCCAGGGCCGGCCGGGTCCGCGGGCGGGGTCCAAGGTCCCGGATGTGCGGCGGTGTGCGAGGGCCGCCGCTGACGGCACCATGACGGCGACGGGAGCGTTCCTGACGGATCCATGACGGTCACCGGTCCGTGCCTCAGTCGAGGCCGGGGAGGAACTGGATGACCAGGTCGATCGCCTTGATCCCGAGGAACGGGAGCACGAGCCCGCCGAGCCCGTAGACCCGCAGGTTGCGGCGGAGCAGGTCGGTGGCGTCGGCGGGCTGGTAGCGGACGCCGCGCAGGGCCAGCGGGATCAGGGCGACGATGATCAGGGCGTTGAAGACGATCGCCGAGGCGATGGCCGAGGTCGGGCTGTGCAGGCCCATGACGTTGAGATGCCGCAGGCCCGGGTAGGAGCCGGCGAACATCGCGGGGATGATCGCGAAGAACTTGGCGACGTCGTTGGTGATCGAGAAGGTGGTCAGCGCGCCGCGGGTGATGAGCAGTTGCTTGCCGATCCGGATGATCTCGATCAGCTTGGTGGGGTCGGAGTCGAGGTCGACCATGTTCCCGGCCTCCTTGGCGGCCGGGGTGCCGGTGTTCATCGCGACCCCGACGTCGGCCTGGGCGAGGGCGGGGGCGTCGTTGGTGCCGTCGCCCGTCATCGCGACCATGTTCCCGGCCGCCTGCTCCTTGCGCAGGTAGGCCAACTTGTCCTCGGGGGTGGCCTCGGCGAGGAAGTCGTCGACGCCCGCCTCGGCCGCGATCGCCCGGGCGGTCAGCGGGTTGTCGCCGGTGACCATGACCGTCCTGATGCCCATCCGCCGCAGTTCGGCGAACCGTTCGGTGAGGCCTTCCTTGACCACGTCCTTCAGCTCGACGACCCCGAGCGCGCGGGCGCCGTGCCGGTCGTGGACGGCCACCAGCAGCGGGGTGCCGCCGTCGCCCGCGATCCGGTCGACCAGCGGCTTCGCCTCCATCGGCAGCCGTCCGCCGGAGCGCACCACCCACTGCGCGACGGCGTTCGCCGCGCCCTTGCGGATCAGGCAGGTGGTGCCGTCGGGCCAGGCGAGGTCGACGCCGCTCATCCGGCTGCGCGCGGTGAACGGGACGTCGGTGCGCTCGCCCAGTTCGCCTTCGGCGCGCGGGGGCACCCAGTACTGACGGTTCGTCAGTTCGACGACCGAGCGCCCCTCGGGTGTCCCGTCGGCGAGTGAGGCGAGCTGGGCGGCCTCGGCGAGCTGTTCGGCGGTGGCGCCGGGCAGCGGGTGCAGGGCGGTGGCGCGGCGGTTGCCGTGGGTGATGGTGCCGGTCTTGTCGAGCAGCAGCACGTCCACGTCGCCGGCCGCCTCGACGGCCCGGCCGGAGAGCGCGACCACATTGCGCTGGACCAGCCGGTCCATGCCGGCGATGCCGATCGCGGAGAGCAGTGCGCCGATGGTGGTCGGGATGAGCGCGACCATCAGCGCCACCAGGACGACGGTCGTCTGCGGGGACCCGGCGTAGATCGCCATCGGCTGCAGCGAGACCACGGAGAGGACGAAGACGACGGTGAGCGAGGCGAGCAGGATGTTGAGCGCGATCTCGTTCGGCGTCTTCTGCCGGTCGGCGCCCTCGACCAGGGCGATCATCCGGTCGATGAAGCTCTGCCCGGGTCGGGAGGTGATCCGGACCACCAGGTGGTCGGACAGGACGCGGGTGCCGCCGGTGACGGCGGTGCGGTCGCCGCCGGACTCGCGGATGACCGGCGCGGACTCGCCGGTGATCGCCGACTCGTCGACGGCGGCCACGCCCTCGACCACCTCGCCGTCGCGCGGGACCACCTCGCCGGCCGGGACGAGCACGATGTCGTGCAGCAGCAACTCCTCTGCGGGGATGCTCTCGTGGCGGTGGTCGCGGGTGCCGACCCGCCAGTGCAGGAGGCGGCGGGCGGTGGTGCCGGCCTGCGCCCGGCGCAGCGAGTCGGCCTGGGCCTTGCCGCGGCTCTCGGCGACGGCTTCGGCGAGGTTGGCGAACAGCACGGTGAGCCAGAGCCAGAAGCTGATCATCCAGGCGAAGACGTTCGGGTGGAGGACGGCGGTGAGCGTGGTGAGGGCGGATCCGGTCTCGACGACCAGCATGACCGGGTTCTTGGCCATGGTGCGCGGGTGCAGTTTGCGCACCGCGGCCGGCAGGGCGTCCCGCAGCTGGCGGGCGGTGATCAGCCGGCGCCGCCCGGGCCGTCCCGGTCCTGGCCGTCCCGATCCGGGTCGGTGGCTCGGGTGCTGGTGCTGGTGCTGGCGCCGGTGCGGGGGCTCCGGTTGGACGCCGGCCCCCTTCGGGCGGCGGAACCAGTCCGGCCGGGGCACGGCCCGGTCGGTGGTGGTGTCCGGTGAGGTGGGAGCCGAACGGCGCATCGGTGTTCAGGGGCCTTCCGGAGGCCGCCCGGGGGAGCGGGCGGCCCGGTGCGAGGGAACGGGGACGCCGCACAGCGAAGCACCGGATCTCCGCACACCATGCGCGTCTTGACGTCCGCTTGGCGGGTCGCCGGGCGTCCTTGACGCGACTCTGACGCGGCGGCCGGACGCTCCGTCGCCGGGGTGTCACGGGGCCACGGCCCGGCCCGTCCAGTACACGACCTCGCGCGCCGGACCGCGCGGAAGCCCGCAGCCTCGTCGGCCCGAACCGGCGTTCCGCTCCGCCCTGGTCGTCGCACCGGATCCGGCGGCCGTGCTGCGTCCGGCCCCGGCCTGGTGGCCACGGACGCGTCGGCACCCCCGGCCCGGTGGCCGTGCCCGGTGGCCGTGCCCGGTGGACCCGGCCCGGTCGATCCGGCCCGACCCGGTCTGACCCGGACCTGACCTGCCCCGATGCTGCCGCGGCGTGTCGACCGGACTGCTGATCGGACCGGGCGCCAAGGACCCGTCAGGGAGTCGTCAGGGAGTCGTCAGGGCGGCGGGTGGGGCTTGCCGGGGAGCGGCGGGGTCGCATTGGATGGTGGACATGAACCGCTCGACACGCCACCACGACCGCCCGCCGCATCCGCGGCCGCGCGTCGTCGCTGTCGCGGTCGCCACCGTCCGGTAGGTCCCTGCCTCCCCGCTCGGCCTCCGGCGTGTGCCGCTCAAGGACGTCCGCCTCCCCGCCGCCGTGTGCGGGGAGGCGGACGTGTTCTCCCACCGTTCCACTTTCCCCGCACCGCCGGCCCCCGGGGGCGTGACCCGTCACGTCCTTCGGCACCCCGGCGGTGCCCGCCACCCTTGGATGGGTCATGTCCGACGCTGTTCTGTCCACGCTGTCCGCCCGCACCGTGCTCGTCACCGGCGCCTCCTCCGGCATCGGCTGGGAGAGCGCCCGCCTGCTCGCCGGGCTCGGCGCCACCGTGCTGGTCCACGCCCGCACCACTGCCGAGGCCGAGGACGCCGTCGAGCGCCTCGTTGCTGCCGGCGCCCGACGGGACCAACTCGTGGAACTGGCAGCCGACTTCACCCGACTCTCGGAGGTCGCCGTGCTCGCCGGAACGGTGGTGAAGCACTACCCGTCCCTCGACCTGCTGGTCAACAACGCCGCCGCGATGGCCCCCGAGCGCTGCACCCTCACCGACGACGGCAACGAGGTCTCCCTCCAGGTCAACTTCCTCGCCGCGCACCTGCTCGCCAAACTCCTGCGCGCCCCGCTCTCCGCCGCCGGCGACGCCCGCATCGTCAACGTCTCCTCCTCCCTGCACCGCACCGCCTCCATGAACTGGACCGACCCGCACCGCGTGAAGAAGTACTCCCGCGTCGCCGCCTACGCCCAGTCCCAGCTCGCCCTGACCATGGCCACCGCCGACATGGCCCCGGCCGGCTCCGGCATCACCGCCGTCAGCCTCAACCCGGGACTGTGCGACACCGCGCTGCTCCCGCTGTACGGGCGGGTCGGCGCACCGGCGGCGGAGGGAGCGGCGGCCGTGGTCCGGCTCTGCCTGCCCACCACGACGCTGATCAACGGCGAGTACTACGACGGCGGCGAGCTCGCCCCGACGGCGGCCGTCGTGCAGGAGGAGCGCTCGCAGAAGCGCCTCGCCAAGCTCGCGGACCAGCTGGTCGGCCGCGCCGCCTGAACCCGAACCACCCACTCCTCGGATCGGAGCGAGAACGACCGTGTCCAAGCGCGCCCGCAAGAAGAGGGCCCGGCGGAAGAAGAAGGCCAACCACGGCCGCAAGCCCGGCCAGTAACCCGACGACCCACCCGGTGCCGCGTGCCACCGGCGTCGGCCTCGCCGCCCCGGAGGCCGCGGAGATCCCGGACTTCGATGCCGGAACGGGGCGCCCGGGGAGGAGGACGGTCGGACGCCCCACATGTATCTGGCGGCCATGCGGCGCACGCTCGAAGCGGTCCCGGCCCGGCCGCGCCATCTGGTCACCGGGCCCGGGACCGGCCACCGCTACCGACCCTGAGCCGCGGCGCCAAGAGTGCGTCAAGACCGCACGGTCAGCCGTCAAGGGAGCGTCAGGACCGGCCGGGAGTGCTCCCGGTCGGCCGTAGCGTCAGCAGTGAGGAAACGGTTCGCCTCCGGGGTCGACGACCGGTGGCGGACCGTGCCGAATCCCAGCCCCGGCGGTTCCTCCGGGGCCGTTTCGGCGGCCAGTGAAAACAGGGGAGGGGGGCGCGCGGCGATGCCAACGGCCACGTCGGGCGGATCGGTTGTTGTGGGAACGAGCTCGCCGGGGATGGCGGGCCCGGAACCGTCCGGTCCGGCACCCGCGGTGCGCGCCCCCCGGCACTGGAGACCGCGCTGGAAACCTCGCTGGAGACTCGGAGGGGGAGGGGCCTCCTACCGCTGGCTGCACCGGTCGTGGTGGCACACCCCGCGTCTGGTGCGAGGTCTGACCGGCGTCTGCCTGGCGGCGCTGCTGACCGCCGGAGCCGTCACCGCCACCGTGCTGGGCGGGGCGCGGGAGGGCACCGACACCATCGGTCATCGTGCCGCACCGCAGGTGGTGCGCTCGGCGGACCTGTACTTCGCGCTCAACGACATGGACGCCCAGGCGGCCAACCTGCTGCTGTTCGGCGCCGATCCGGACTTCGCGGCCGCGCGCGGGCAGACCCTGGACACGTACGAGCGCAGTCGGGCCCGGGCCGACAGCGACCTGCAGCGGGTCGCGGAAGCGGTGGTCGGGGACCCGGCCGGGCAGCGGGCGGTGCAGACCGTGATCGGTGAACTCGGCCGCTACGAGGGCCGGGTGGCCCGGGCGCAGCTGCTGGAGGAGCAGGCGAAGGCGCCGGCGGGGAAGCCGTCGGCGGAGGCGCTCGCGGCCTACCGGGAAGCGACGGACCTGCTGCGGCAGCGGTGGCTGCCGGCGGTGGACGAGGTCACCACCGCCAACTCGGCCACGGTGGAGCGGATCTACGGCGCCCAGCGGGGCGATCTCGGTTCGGGGTGGTGGTGGATCCTAGTGACCGGTGTGCTCGCGCTGGTGGGCCCTCGGCTTCCTGCAGCGGGTGCTGGCGGTGCGGTTCCGGCGGGTGGTGAACGTGCCGTTGGCCGTCGCGACCCTGCTGGCCCTCGCTGGGCTGGTCACCGCGCTGAGCCTGGCCTCCCGGGCGGAGCACCAACTGGTCGTCGCGAAGAGCAATGCCTACGATTCCGTGATCGCGCTGGGCCGGGCCCGGGCGGTGGCGTACGACCTGAACGCCGACGAGAGCCGGTACTTGACCGATCCGGCCCGTGCGGCGGCGTACGAGCAGAGCTTCTTCGACAAGACCCAGTCCTTCGCCCGGGTGGACGGCGCGACCCTCGGCAGCTACAACAACGAACTCGCCGCCCTGGCGGACAGGCACCGGGCCGACCACGCCGCCATCGGCTTCGGCGGCTTCCTCGGCGACGAGCTGCGGAACATCACCTTCGCCGGCGAGCAGGAGGCGGCCGAGCGGGTACTGACGGCGTTCCAGGCCTACCAGCGGGACGACCGGAAGATCCGCGAACTCAACGCGCAGGGAAGGCTGAAGGACGCCGTCACCTTCAACACCGGTCTCGCCGCCGGCCAGTCCAACGCCGACTTCGGCCTCCTCGCCACGGCGCTCGACGACGTCCAGGCGGTCAACCAGCACGCGATGGACCGAGCGGTGGCCGCCACGGACGCCGACCTCGACGCCACCGCGGCGGCCCTCGGCGGCGCACTCCTGGTAGCCGCGATCGCCCTGGTTGTGCTCGGAGTCCGGCCCAGGGTGCGGGAGTTCGCCTGACGGGCGTGTGCGTTCCAGGCGAGGCCGAGGGCTATGTGCCACAGCACGGGGGCCCTCGGCCGCCGCGGACGCGGTGCGCGCCAGGACGGCGTCAAGGTCATCGGCCGACACGTCAATGACGTGCCAAGGAGGCCCGGGGCGCGTCCCGGAGGTCTTCGAGGAATTCCGCGCCACCGACGACCCCGAGGAGGCGTACGAAGTGGTGTTGGTCGCCCCGGCCACCGACAGCGGGCCGGTCGGATCGGGCGGGACCGGGGCGGGGACGTCGGGCACCGACCCGTTCGGGACCGTGCTGGTGTGACGCCTGTTGAGGCTCGGGGCGCCGGAGCCTCAACAGGCTTCCGGGGAAAGGGGGAAGGCGATGTCGTAGGCCTGCTCCGTCCCGCCCCGCAGGAAGACCAGCCGGACCGTCAGCACACCGACGTCCGCACCCACGGCGGGGCGACCGCTGATGCTGCCGTCGGTCCGCAGTCCGTCCGCGCTGAGCCCGTGGGCGCCGCCGTAGTCGAGGTAGTGGCGGCCCCGGTCGTCGACGGCCTCCAGCCAGAGGAAGAGCGCCGGTACGCCGGGCGTGTGGGGGAGGAGGTCGCCGGGCAGGGGCGGGGTGACGGAGTAGGTGACGGTGAACCCCTCGGGCGTCGTGGTGAGGGTGTGGACGGTCAGTTCGTGCAGGCCGTCCAGGATCCGTACCCGGCACCCGCCGCCGGTGGTCCCGTGCGTGCTCACCGTTCCGACCGCCGCTCGGGTCCGCGCAGTGGTCGGGCGGTCGCACCGGCCCGCGCGGATCCGGGATGCGCGGCCGGGGCGGGGGCGGGCGTCGCGGTGCGGGCCGGCACGGCCGACCGGCCGGACCTGATGCGGTGGGTCACGTCATTTCCCTTCGGAACCGGGCTCGTTCGGACCCTCCACCCTGGCAAGTCGCCCGGACCGGGGGCAAGGACCGTAGGCGTCAGGGAGTTGTAGGGAACGCCCGGGCCGCCCTCCGGCACAACCGTCGGAGCGCGCTCACGCACCCAGGACCACCAGGAGGATCGCGGTGATCGCCATGACGCAGCCGAGCCCGAGGAAGGCGTACTCCAGCCGTCGGCGCTCACGGCCCGCCACCAGCACCTGACGGGGGTCCGCCGGGTCGTAGCGGATCGGGACGTGCGAGCCGTCGACCAGGGGCGTGCGCCGGCTCGACGGCACGGGGGAGAACACCTCGACGATCCGGCCGTCCTCGGTGGTGAACTGCAGCAGCGGGCGGGAGACGGCCGAGCGGTCCTCCGGCCCGGGGAGGCGCTCGCGCACCAGCGCGAGGCCCGGCACCCCGACCCGACGCAGCCGTCGCAGGTCCCGCAGCCCCGCCAGGCCCGCCAGGTACGCGACGAGGCCGCCCAGTCCCGCGAACACCGCCACGGCGGATGCGACTCCGGTCGCCGCGCCCACGATCCCTCCCGTTCCCGGAGCGGTACCTCCACCGGACGCACCGCTCACGACCTTCCCAGTATGGCGACCGTCGGCCTGCGGCGGCGTCAGCCCGGCGTCAGCCCGGCGTCAGGATTCCGGGGCGGGACCCCGGCCCGCTCCCGCGCCGCCCCGGCCCCTGCCGCCTCCATCACCCGGTTGTCCCCTTCCTTGACGCCACGTTGACGCAGTCCCCCTCGTGACGGACGACGTCAGGAAGCTGTCAAGGACGTGCGTCCGCGCACGGACCACGGGCCGAGGACCGCTTCACTGAGCACGTAGCGGGTTCCCGCGGGAACCGCGGGCCCGGCCCGGTGCTGCGCACCCACATCCGAAGGAAGCGTCCACCATGAGTGAGACCCAGGTCGTCGTCCCCGTCGTGCGACCGCTGCACGCGGTCGCCCAGGACCCCGCCCTCCCGACCATCCACCGGCCCGACCGCGCACCGCTTCCCGTGCCCCGGCCGACCCGCGTCGAGCAGGCCGGCGAGGACGGGTCCGTGCCGGCCGGGGGCGCCGACCCGGCCCTGCGCGGGCGGGCCGCGCACTGCCGGATCGCGATGCAGTACCTCGACTGAGCCCACTTCCGCAGGGCGGCGCCGGCCGGACACGGTACTGCTTCGATCGCTCGGCCGGTGCCTCCGCCGTGACGAAGGCGACGTGGTCGGTGCCGGGGATGCAGGTGACGAGGGACGACAGTGGTGACGCCTGCGCCCGCGCCCAGGGCTGCGCGTGCTCGGATGCCGAGATGAAGGGGTACGAGGAGAAGCTCAAGAAGGCCGCCGGGTAGGACAGGTGCGTGGCCTAGTGGACCGTCGGCACCCCACCCGGCACCTCCGGCGCCGACCGGTCCGCCCCAGCTTGTTGGCGCCGGTGAACTCCTCGACGCGCTCGCCCAGACCTCCCCGGCCGCGACCCGCGCCGAACTGCGAGACGCCGCCCGCACCTTCGGACGCGCCACCCCGCAGCCACGTCCGGGCCGAGAACGCTGACATCCGCGCGCTCCGCCCGGCAGCCCGGCGGCTGCCCGCGGAATCGTCCACGCCGGGTCGGCGCGCGGACGTGCAGAGGACGGTGGCGCTGTCTTCGACAAGGTGTTGCGGAGCCACTCAGGCAACGAGTTCGAGAGCCATTCGTGCGATGGTGAAATCAATTCAATGGGCTGGCGAGCTGTGCCGGCGAACCGTCCCCCGATCGAGCGAGCCGAGCGAGGAGCGCCACCTCTCCCTGCGACTGAAGGCCCCCTGTTGCCCCATTGCACGGCTGGCTACGCTTCTCGATTGCCTGCAGAAGGGGGATCTGACATGGGTGGGCCAGGGATCACGCGACTGGTCGGCCGGCGGACGGCCTTGCGGTACCTCGCGGTCGGAACGCTGGCGACGTTGGCCTCAGCCTGTTCGGGAGGTGGTTCGGGCGGAGGTCCGAAAGCCCACGCGCTCAAGGCCTTCGCTCAAGGGGAGTGGGACTTCAGCTCGAACACCGGACACACAGGGACCGTCACCGTTAGCGCTGACGGGCACTGGGCAAGCAATGTGCCCAGCAGGGAGATCAAGCTTTCAGGGACATGGGAAACGGGCGACAGCGGTCTCGTTCTGACCATGGACAGGGACGGCAAGAGCCCGCGGCAGCCCTTCACGGTGCCATCGGCACCGTCGAGCGTGGGCGAGGAGTTCTCGGACCAGTTGAAACTGAACGGGGGCTGGGCGAACGACCTCGGCGGCACGACCAAGGTTCGTTACAAGGGCGGCGAGCTGACCCTGGAATTTCCCGCCTACGACGATGGACTTCCCGCTGATGCTCCTGGAGCCGTGGACGCGCTGAAGGTGACCTGCACTCGACGGACGTAACGTCTGCAGTTCCGTGCCACCGGGAGGCAGGCGCGTCGGCGCCGTACGGCCCTTCGGTCCAAGTGGCCCACCACCGAATCCGAGCCAGTGGCCCAGTTCAGGACGGCGATCGAAGCTTCCGGATGGCCCTCGACGCCGTTGCCGTAGCGGCTCCCAATCACCCTGCTTGAAGCAGTGGCGCCACCGCGATGGTCCTGCTCGCCCTGGCCGCCGCCCGCAGCCACGCCCAGCAGGCAGCAGCCTCCCGCCAGTCCGCCGACCACCCACGCGCCGCCTACCAGCAGGCGGGGACCACCCCGATGCGGTTGATGTGCGAGGCCGGCCGAGCTCTGCCCGCGCCCGAACGCCGTCGCTACGACGCCACCATCCGCACCGCCCTCAGCGAACCGAACGGCCGCACCGGCACGGCGCACTGGCTGCCACTCCCGTTCGCTCCGACAAGCCGCAGGCCACCAGCACCCGGGCCGAGCCGGCCCTCCAGTCGCACGGGGACCCGCGCCGAAACACCGGCACCCAGCCACCCGTCCTCCGACCTCCGACGCCCGCAACCACAACGCTGACCGTCCGGTCGGCGGCCGCGAGGTGCGCCGGACCGGCAGCCGAGGCCCCTCGACATTCAGGTCCTGTTGTGGACGTGCTGGTCACGGCCACCCGAGTGCGTCCAAGGCAGCTTTCGACGGTCGTTGGCTGCAGTTCTGCGAACGGCTGATGCCGATGATTGTCAGTGGTCGTGACTAGGGTGCCGATCATGAGTCTGGCAGCAGTGATGATTACGGTGGATTGTGCGGAACCGCAGGAGCTGGCCCAGTGGTGGGCCACTGCGTTGGGAGGTGAGATCGCCGAGGACCACGGCGACTTCGTCATCGTCGGAGCTCAGCCGCTGGCACTGGGTTTCCAGCGCGTGGCCGAGGAGCGGCGGGGCAAGAACCGCGTACACGTCGACTTCGCCGCCGCGCCCGGCACGGGCCTGGCGGGGGAGGTGGAGCGGCTGGTTGCTCTGGGGGCGAGCGTCGTCGGCGAGCACAGCATCCCGGGCCTCACCTGGACTGTGCTGCAGGACCCGGCCGGCAACGAGTTCTGCGTCCACTGAGGACAGTCGCCACCGTGCTGGTCACAGCCACGCGTTGATGGCTGTGACCGGCGCGGTCGCCCCGTGGCGGACGGCGAGCTTGTCCTACCTCGTGGCCACCGCTGGAGGGCGATTGAGGCGATTGATTCCGCACTCCTCCGCATGGCGCTCCTTGCAGTCGTCCCTGTCGATCTTCGGCGGGCGCCCGCCACGGGAGCCGAGCTTCCTGCGAGTGCGGACTTGGTCGGCTTTCTCCGGGACGGTGGATTCAGGACACCCGATCGCTGCAGGTCGGGCGCGCATGAGCGCAGCCTGCGCGAACGCGTGCGTGTCCGCCTCGGAACATGTGGGTCCGCAGGCCCGGCACGGTGTCCGTCACCTCGGTGGTCGCGAGGTCGGCTCGAGTCTCCTGGTGGCTGCTCAAGGGTTCCTTCGAGCGCTGTATCACTGACCCCCGCCGGATACCGCGTCGATATCGGCCGGTGAACCGTGCCACGCTGACACTGTTTCGCGGGCTTTCCGTCGTCGTGGCGCCGGACTTCTCCCCGAGGGTTCGGGTTCGCCGATTCAGGTTCGGGCGGCATTCGCGTACCAGGCCGAGGCGCGCCCCCGGGCGGCATCCGCGGCGCGGGGCCGGCGCGGGTCCTGTGGTCCGACGGCGGCCCCGGCCGGTTGGCGGTCGGTCAGCATCCGCCGCCGGTGGTGGAGCAGGACGAGCCGGAGCCGACGGCGCCGAGGGTGATCAGGTGCGGCGCGGCGGGCACCGAGCAGCAGCCGCCGCCGTCCTGGGCGGCGTTGGGCTCGTCGAAGAGGCCGGCGCCCCCGCAGACCCCGGTCTCGGGGAGGGTGAGCTCGACGCGGGCGGCGGCCTCGTGGTCGCCGGCGAGGGCGGCGGCGACGGAGCGGACCTGCTCGTAGCCGGTCATGGCGAGGAAGGTCGGCGCGCGGCCGTAGGACTTCATGCCGACCAGGTAGACGTCCTTCTCCGGGTGGGAGAGCTCGTTCGCGCCGTGCGGGTAGACGGTGCCGCAGGAGTGCTGGTTGGGGTCGATCAGTGGTGCGAGGGCGGTCGGGGCCTGGAGGCGCTCGTCGAGGCCGAGGCGGACCTCGGACAGGAACGACAGGTCGGGGCGCAGGCCGGTGAGGACGACGACCTGGTCCACGGGCTCGCTACGGCGGCCGTCCTCGGCGACCAGAACGAGCTGGTCGCCCTCGGGCTCGACGGCGGCGGTGCGGAAGCCGGTGAGGGCGGAGGCGTGCCCGTCGTCGACGGCCTTCTTCGCGCGCAGGCCGAGCGCGCCCCGGGCCGGCAGCTGGTCGGCCTCGCCGCCTCCGTACGTGGAGCCGGTGAGGTCGCGCCGCAGCACCCACACCGCGTGCGTGCCGGACTCCTCCTCGGCCAGATCGCCGAGGTGGGCGAGGGCGGTGAACGCGGAGGCCCCCGTGCCCACCACGGCGGTGCGCCTGCCCGCGAACCGCGCCCGGACGACGGGGTCACGCAGGTCGGGGACGCGGGAGGAGATCCGGTCACCGGCCGCGCGCTCGCCGAGGGCGGGCAGGCCGTTCGCGCCGAGCGGGTTCGGGGTGGACCAGGTGCCGGAGGCGTCGACCACCGCCCGGGCCAGGAGCCGCTCCTCGCTGCCGTCGGCACGCTCGATGTGGACGGTGAAGGGCTGCTCCTCACGGCCGGAGTCGACGATCCGGTCCCGCCCGGCCCGGGCCACCCCGGTCACCCGCGCGTCGTAGCGGACCCGCTCGCCGAGGACGTCGGCGAGCGGCTGGAGGTACCGCTGTACCCAGTCACCGCCGGACGGGTAGGCGGCGCCGTCGGGGCGGATCCAACCGGTCGGGGCGAGCAGCTTCTCGGCGGCCGGGTCGACGATCTCGGCCCACGGCGAGAACAGGCGCACGTGCGACCAGGCCCGCACCGCCGTGCCCGCGCTCGGGCCGGCCTCCAGCACCAGGGGTTCGATGCCGCGTCCGGCCAGGTGGGCGGCGGCCGCGAGGCCGACGGGGCCGGCCCCGATGACGACGACGGGCAGCTGTTCGGCGGCGGAGGCGTTCACAGTGGTCACTCCCTCTGATTCGACGTTTGTCGATGTCCTGCTTGCGCGGCCAGCGTGGCACCTGATTAGACAAACGTCAACATAGAAGACTGTCGATGCCATGGGTCGGTGGTCCGCCGCGCTTCCGTGCTGATTCGGCGGATGTAAATATTGATGCATGTCGAACACCGTGTCGTTGCCGCTGCTGGAGACGGACGGGGCCGCCCCGTGCTGCCCGCCGCTGACCTCCGCCCCGCTGTCCGAGGAGGACTCGGTGAGGATGGCGGCCATGTTCAAGGCGCTCGCGGACCCGGTGCGGCTGCGGCTGTTCTCCCGGGTCGCCTCGCACGAGGGCGGCGAGGCCTGCGTCTGCGACATCCAGGACGTCGGCGTCTCGCAGCCCACGGTCTCGCACCACCTCAAGAAGTTGCGGGACGCCGGACTGCTGACCAGCGAGCGGCGCGGTACCTGGGTCTACTACCGGGTCGAGCCCGGAGTCCTCACCGCCATGGCCGGCATGCTCTCCGCTGCGGCGGGCTGAGGCACCGGCTCTTCGCGCGAGAGAGGGGTCGGGCGCATGGGCGAGGACTTCACCGTGGTGCCAATGACCGCCGACCACGGCGGACAGGTGCTCGCGGTCTACCAGGCCGGGATCGACGGGGGCGACGCGACCTTCGAGACGGCGGCTCCGTCATGGGAGGCGTTCGATACAGCTCGACTGCCAGGGCACCGCTTCGTCGCGGTCTCGGGCGACGGGCGGGTGCTGGGCTGGGTGGCTGCGAGCCGGGTCTCCGACCGCTGCGCGTACGCGGGCGTGGTCGAGCACTCCGTCTACGTGCACCCGGACGCTCGGGGTCGGGGTGTGGCCGGCCTGCTGCTGGAGGCGCTGATCGTCTCGACGGAGGCGGCGGGAATCTGGACGATCCAGTCCGGTGTCTTCCCCGAGAACACCGCCAGCCTCGCCCTGCACGCACGGGCCGGCTTCCGGGTGATCGGGACCCGCGAGCGCAGCGGGCGCCACCACGGTCGCTGGCGGGACGTGGTGCTGATCGAGCGCCGCAGCCCGGTCGTCGAATGACCCGCACAGCGGACACGGGGCGGGCGGGTCCGACAGGCCGCCGAACAGGGTCAGTTGCCCCATCCGCTGCTGCCGATCATCGGCGAGCGCCGGGCCCGAGGTGGTGGGCGATGTCCGTCACCGCTTGGCGGGCGGTGCGGCCGACGCCGATGAGGGTGGCGGAGGCGGGGCCGGTCCAGTCGCCGTAGCCGAGGAGGTGGACGCGAGGGTCGGTGGTGGCCCGGGTGCCGTCGGTGGCGATGCGGCCGCGTTCGCCCGTGCGCAGGCCGAGCGGGGCGAGGTGGTGGAGGGCGGGGCGGAATCCGGTGCACCAGATGACGGCATCCGCGGGCCACACGGTGGCGTCGGGGAGGAGCGGGCCCGTCGGGGTGAGGGCGGCGAACATGCGGTGGTCGGCGAGCAGCGCGGCGTCGCGGGCCCGGCGGACGGGAGGGACGGCGACGATGTCGCCGAGGTCGGAGATGCGCGGGCCGTCCGCTCGGACGCGACGGGTGGCGATCTCGAACAGGGCGCGGCCGTCGATCTCGTCGGGGAGGAGACGGGCCGGGCGGCGGGTGACCCAACGAACGGCTGCGGCACTGTCGAGCAGGTCGGCTGCGATCTGCGCGCCGGAGTTGCCGCCGCCGACCACGACGACCCGCTGCCCCGCGAAGTCCTCGGCACGGTCGTACTCGCGGGCGTGCAGCTGCCGGCCGGCGAACAGCTCCCGGCCGGGGACAGCTGGGACGAACGGCCGTGACCAGGATCCGGTCGCGCTGATCACTGCCCGGGTGTGCCAGGTGCCGTCGTCGGTGCGGGCCAGCAGGTCGCCGTCGGCGGCCTCCTCCACGGCACGGACGTGGACCGGGCGGTGGACGGGCAGCCCGTAGCGCTTCTCGTACTCGGTGAGGTAGTCGACGACGTGCGCCGCGTCCGGGTAGTCCTGCCCGCCCTGGTGGGGCATCGGTCGGCCGGGCAGGGACGAGTAGGCGGCGGGGGAGAAGAGGCGAAGACTCTCCCGGTAGTGCTGCCACGCGCCGCCCGGAGCCTGGGCGGCGTCGAGGATTGCGAAATCGAGGCCGGCGCGCCGCAGGTAGTACCCGGCGGCGAGGCCGGCCTGCCCGGCCCCGACGACGAGGACCTGGACGCGTCGGGCCCCGCTCACTTCGACACGGCCTTGGCGCGGTGGGTGAAGATCAGCGCGACCAGGGCCAGGCCGAGCGCGCCGCCGATCAGTTGCATGCCGACGAAGCCGGGCAGTGAGGCGGGGGCGATCCCGGCGAAGGTGTCGGTGAACGCCCGCCCGATCGAGACGGCGGGGTTGGCGAAGGAGGTGGAGGAGGTGAACCAGTACGCCGCGCCGATGTAGGAGGCGACCGCGACGGGGGCGGACCGCAGGTGGCCGGTCTTTGCCAGGCCGAAGATCAACAGGACCAGGCCTGCGGTGGCGACGACCTCGCCGAGCAGCAGGTGCCCGGCGGAGCGGTCGTGCGTGGACCACTTCACCAGGGCCTCGCCGAACATCGCGTCCGCCAGGACGGCCCCGCCGATGGCGCCCGCGATCTGTGCGGGGATGTAGGCGGCGACCTCGCGCGGGCCCAGGCCCCCCGGGTCCTTGCGGCCGGTCCACCACTCGGCCAGCGTGACGACCGGGTTGAAATGGGCACCGGAGATCGGACCGAGCAGCAGGATCAGCACGCCGAGCCCGAAGACGGTGGCGGTGGAGTTGGCGAGCAGCTGCAGGCCGACGTCCTGGGTGAGTTCGGTGGCCTGGATGCCGGAGCCGACGACGACCGCGACCAGGGCGGCGGTGCCGACCAGCTCGGCCGCCACCCGGTTCGGCAGCGGGACCGCCGGCGGCTCGACGGCCAGCGGCTCCGCGTCGGTGACGTCCGGTCCGGCCTCGTCCATGGCGATCAACGGGGTACTCCTCGTGCAGGGCGGAACGGCCGCCAGGGGGGTTGGGCCGGGTGGTTCAGCAGGACCGCTTGCGGCCTTCCGCGGCGGCTTCGCGGGCGGTGGCGGCCAGCCCGGCGAACTCCGCCGCGACGGCCTCCAGGGCGTCGGCGCGGAGCTTGTAGTACGTGAAGCGCCCGCAGGGCTCGGTGTCGACCAGCCCGGCGTCACGCAGGATCTTCAGGTGGTTCGACAGGTTCGTCTGTCGGGCGCCGGTCTCCTCGACCAGGTGCGTCGTGCACAGCGCCTCCGTGGCGAGGAGGGCGACGATCTGCATCCGGAGCGGATCGGCCAGAGCCTTCAATACGTCACTGTCGACTGATGTCACCATGGGCTGATACGTTACCCGTGCCGGGCCCGCGAAGCGAGCCCCCTTCCTCCCGGCCGCCACCCATGTGCCCCCTGCCGGCCGGGCGCCGCTACCTGGACCGGCCGGTACCCGACCCGGACGGCGCCCCGCTCGAGCGGGTGCGCGGCTCCCACGTCCAGGCCCTGCTCGCCGAGCTCGTCCCCACCCGGTCGAAGTAGCCCCGCCTCCGTGACCGGCCCGCACCCGGGCACGGAAGTCCGCACCAACCGAAGGAAGCGCCCACGATGACCACCGCGCCGATCGCCTCCGTGCTGTTCGTCTGCATCCACAACGCCGGCCGCTCGCAGATGGCCGCCGGCTTCCTGCGCCACCTCGCGGGTGACCGCGTCGAGGTCCGCTCCGCCGGCTCCGTCCCGGGCGAGATGGTCAACCCTGCCGCGGTCGCCGCGATGGCCGAGCTCGGCATCGACATCTCCGACCAGAGGCCGAAGATCCTCACCACCGAGGCCGTCCAGGCGTCGGACTACGTCATCACCATGGGCTGCGGCGACGCCTGCCCGTACTTCCCCGGCAAGAGGTACCTCGACTGGAAGCTCGACGACCCGGCCGGCCAGGGCGTCGAGGCCGTCCGCCCCATCCGCGACGAGATCAAGGGCCTCATCGAGGGCCTCGTCGCCGAGATCGACGCCGAGCAGCGGACGGAGGGCTGACCCCTCACGGCCGCCGACCCGAGTGCCGACGGGGCCGATGTCCGTAACGTGATCGGCATCGGTTCCGGCCCGCACGGCCGCACGGCCGCGCGCTGCACTGCCCGAGCCTCCCTCGGGCCCCGGTCTTCGAGGTAACCGTCGCGCGGGGGCGGGCCGAGTACTGGATGCAGGTAGGAGCGGCAAGGCGGGGTCCCGGACAGCACCGTCGACGCCTCGGCGACCAGCCGCGACGTGCCGATCCCTGCCTCGCCCTCCACCAGCACCACCGACGAGCGCCCCTCGGACGCCACGTCCAGCAGTGCGCGCAGCTCCCGCTCACGCCCGGCGAACGCACACCCCCGCACTCCGCTGAAGGCCGGGCCGTTCCGTCGCCGAGCAACTCGGCGCCGAGGGCGGTGTGCTGATCATCGATGACACCGGGTCCGTGAAGAGCGGTGCGGACTGCCGGATGCGGCCGGGCGGCTGTGTCCGGCGAGCGGTCACCGCGTTCCGGGCCCGCCCGGTTGGAGGGTGTGGGCCTCGGGCGCCAGGTCGGTGCGGCGGGTTGCGGTGACGGGTGAAGTGGAGGTGTCCGGGATGGGCACGGTCCGGTCGTCCTCGCGCAGCGCGCGGGTCTCGGCCTTGAGGATGTGCCTCGACCGGTTGGCCGGGGGTGGGGACGGCCCGCCCCGGCGCAGTAGTCGGCGAACCGCAGGCGCAGCCCGTGGCCCGCCGGCTATCGGTGACCGCGGTGTCGCGGAGCGGGCAGCTCGACGGCAGAGGGGTGGCCCAGCCCGCTGTCCGCTGTCTGTCCGCTGGTTCGGCCCTCCGGCCGGGACGGCTCCGCGAAAAAACGGAGGTGCCCGTACGGCCCGCATCCTATGATCATGCCGGCTCAACAGATCCCCGAATCGCGGTGGTCGAGCCGTACGGGACGGAGTCGTCTTTGACAGCCGGCAAGACTCGCAGGAACACCGGGGCCACAGTGACGACGGCCGCACTGGCGGCTGCCGGACTCGGCGGAGCCGCGTGGGTGATGACCGTCGCTCGCACGGAACAGGCCGAACCGCCGGCCGCATGCGTGGCTGCCCGGCCGACGGACCCACCCGGCTACGCGGCCCTGTGCGCGGCGCTCAACCGACCCGACCTGCCTGCTCTGCTCGGTACGCCGAAAGACCGCGTCTCCATTGCTCAACCCGCGCCGTTCGCCTTCGGCGCCGCCATGGCGGAGGTACGCCTTGGCACCTATGTCGTCGCCCTCACCGAGAGCTCCACCACGGTCGAGGAGATAGCCGACACGCCTCGCTACCTGCCCCACGCGGTCACCCTTCTGGACCACCCTGCACAGACCTACAGCACAGACGCCATGACCTTCGGGTCCGACGCCCAGGGGAAGGCAGGCTTCCTCGGCATCGGCTCCCGCGTCGAGCACCTCATCGCCGCACAGGCCCCCGGGATTCCCGGCGGTCGGACCTTCGAGATCGCCGTCTTCCGGAACGACGGCCGACCCGTCGACGACGCCACCGTTCACCGCGTTGCCGAAGCCGTTTTCCCCACCCTTCCGGCTTGGACCATCGCACCCCCGACCTCACCCGGTAACTGACTCCTGCGGTCCGGGTGTCCTGGCCTGCGACGAGCCGCAGCGGTCCGCCGGCGGTGATCCGGCGTTTCGCGGGCGGCTCGTTGCTGGTAGCCGGCACAACACCACCGGAACGCCTCGGCCCGGGCTGCCCGTGAGGGTACGCCCGACCTTTTCCGGAAGTGCTGCGGCCGCGACCACCGGAGGAGCGACGGCCCGCCGGTCGGGCGGTCGGATCGAGGCCGCTCCGGGTGGGGACCGGTCATGACGGGAGGTCGGGTCCGGGGTGCCATTCGACGAGGACGACGGTGGCGCCGTCCTGCAGTCGGCCGTCGGTCATCCGCTGGGCGGCGGTGGCGGCACCGCCGCTCCGCCACCACGGGAACTGTTGTCGGCCTCCGGGGCTGATGCGACCGCGCCGGCCGCCTCGATGGCCAGGCGGACCGTGGTGCGCCGATCGCCTCCGCCAACTGGTCCACGATCTCGGTGTCGAACTCGCTTGTCACGTCGGCGACCTAGGTCGTCCAGTGGTTGTGCCGGTCGTCGAGCTGGGTGACCTGCTCGACGCCCTCCATGAAGCTGGGGAAGTCCTCGAACGGCGTCGTGTTCGAGTGGCCGGGCCGCGTCGGGATCGCGACGTGGTCGGCCGGTTCGGGGCGTCGCGCGGCCAGGCGGACCCGCAGCAGGACGAAGTGTTCAGTCGACGTCGGGGCGACCGGTGGTCCGGAACGTCCCGGCCGCGGCGAACGCGTCGGTGATCGGTGTGATGAGTTCGGCGAGGCGGCGGGCGCCGGTGGTGCCGATCGGTGCCCACAGGGCGGCGCACAGCTCGTCGGTCTCCACCTCGATCCGCTCGCGCGCCGCACGTCCGGCGTCGGTGAGTACGGCGTCGGAGTCGAGCCAGCCGCGCGCGACCAGGCGTGTCGTGGCGGCGTCCCACTCCTGGTCGTTCCACTGACGGGTCGTCCGCGCGAGCGCCACCGGGAGGCGGCCGGTCGCGGCGTGCAGGACGAGGCACTCGCACGGCCCGACACCGTTGTTCGCCAGGACGACGAGATGGGCGTCGCCGCGCCACTCGCGCGCCACGGTGATCTGCTGCCAGAGGGCGACGGCCGGATCGGCGGGAAGCGCGACCGAGGCGTTGGCGGCGGCCAACACTTTGCCCGCGTAGTCGGCGCCGGTGACGATCGGGTCGATCAGTGAGCGCGCCTCGGCGAGACGGCCGTCGGTGAGTCGGAGGCCGACGCGCCGCATCGCTCGGCCGGCGGCCGCGAACCGGGCGGCCTGCCACTTCTCAGGCGGCGCGGCGCTCCACACACCGGTCATGGCTCGGACGGCCCGCGGGCTGAAGTTGTAGAAGGCCGCGAGCGTGACCTGCCACGGTACGGCGCCCAGCGGGGCGGACCTGAAGGCCAGTTGGGCGGGCCCGCGGTCGGTCACGCCCAACCCGGCCGCCTCCTCGGCGGTCTCGGGGACGAGGTAGATGAAGAGGTGGGCGGCGCTGACGGCGCGACCGACGGTGCGGACGGCGTCGAGGTCCACCGGGCCGCCGTCGGTGCGGGCGGAGCCGGGGAGGGGACGGAGGTGCTGCATCGGGACGGTTCCTCCGGGAATCGGGCGGTGCCGTCGGGCAGTTGGTTCCGCCCTGACGGATCGGTCGTGCCGTGCCGGCGGGTACGCCCTGGCCGGTGAATCGACTCTAACAGTAATAATCGATTATTCGGAGATCGTCTAGGATGGGCCCATGACGCAGACGTTCCACTCCTCGGCCCCGCCGGGGAGGCTGATGCTCTCCGAGCAGGTCTACGCACATCTGCGGGACGCGATCATGCGCGGGGACTACGCTCCCGGAGCTCCCCTCAAGCCCCAGGACCTTGCCAGGGAGCAGGGCGTGAGCCTGGCCGTGGTGCGCGAGGCGCTCGTGCGGGTGGTCGGCGACGGGCTCGCCGACCGGCTGCCGAACCGGGGTTTCGCCGTGCCGTCCTTCTCCGACCGCCGCTGGCAGGAGATCGCGGAAGCTCGTCGCACCATCGAGCCGGCCGTCCTGCGCATGTCCATCGAGCGCGGTGACCTCGACTGGGAGGCCCGGGTGCGGGCCTCCCACCATCGCCTGGTCCGCACGCCACCGTTCGAGCCGGAGAAGGGCGAGTACTACACCGCGGCCTGGGCCGAGGCGCACCGGACCTTCCACCGCACGCTGCTCGAGGGGTGCGGCAACCACGCCCTGCTGGAGACCTTCGACCGGCTGTGGACCGCGAGCGAGCTCGCCCGCCGCTGGTCGGCGCACCGCAACCCCGGCCGTGACGGCGTCCAGGAGCACCGCGCCCTGGAAGAGGCGGCGCTCGCCCGCGACGCCGACACCGCGGTCGCTGTCCTGAACCAGCACCTGACCTTGACAGCTGCAGCCCTGACCGAGCAGCCCTGACCGAGCGGGCCTGACCGAGGGGGCCTGACCGAGCGGGCCCTGACCGGTGAGGCCGCGGTCTGTAGGGTGACGACATGACCCGAGCGCTCGTCCTGATCGACCTCATGCCGCGCATCATCGCCAACCCACTCGCGCCGCATTCCGGCGAGGACGTGCTTGTGCGCTGCCGTGACCTCGCCGCCGCGCTGCGCGCGGAGGGTTCTCCCGTCGTGCTCGTCCGCGTCGAGCGTCCAGGCGTCGATGAGCAGCCGCCGGGCAGCGATCTGGCCGAAGGGCTGGAGCAGGACGGCGACGTCGTCGTCGTGAAGCGGACGATCGGTGCGTTCCACGACACCGGCCTCGATGAGAAACTGCGCGCGGCCGGCGTGAACACCATCGTCCTGGCGGGGCTGGTGACGACGATGGGCGTCGCGTCGACCGCGTGGGCCGCGTGCGACCTCGGGTACGAACTCGAATTCGTCGCCGACGCCATGTCTGCGCCGACCCTGGAGGAACACGAGGTGGCGGTCGGCACGGTGTTCCCGCGCATCGGCGAGGTGCGGCTGACGAAGGACTATCTGTGACGTTGCAGATGTGAAGGGTGCTGCCGGTCAGGCTGCGAGGGTGTGACCGCGTCGCGGTGGCGCCCCTTGGCCCGGAGCTTGAGCGCGGGTCTGGCGCAGGCGAGGCCCCAGCCGGCTCCGGCGATGTCGAGGCGGTCATTGACCAGGTGGCGGCATGCACGCTCGATGGTGCGGGTAGCGATCTGCTGGCTTTGGGGCGAGGGCTGTGTCGTAGCGCAGGTAGCGCCCTTTGCTGTGCAGGTAGTTGATGGCGTCGTCGACTCCGTTGCGGCGGTTTTATCAGCTGGGCGGTGCGGGCAGCGGTCTGGAGTCGGTCGGCGACCTGCCCGGCCCTGGAGGAGTGTGCGGGCGCGGCGGGCGACCTACGCTTCGGCTGATGGATCACCGAGAAAGTGTGGGCATGGGGCGTTGCCGGTGCCGGTGCCGAGGCTCAGCAGACGTTACGGCGTCCGGGGAGTACCCGGCCGGGGGGTGCGGGCCCCGGTTGTCCGGTCGGTGCGGGGGGTTGCGGTGACGGGCTCGGTGGGGGTGTCGGGGGTGGTGGCGGTCCCGTGCTCGTCGCGCAGTGCGCGGGTCTCGGCCTTGAGGATGCGCATCGACCTGCCCAGGGAGCGGGCGGCGTCGGGGAGTTTCGCGGAGCCGAACAGGACGAGGAGTACCGCGATCACGACGAGGAGGTGCCAGGGGTCGAGTCCGTTGCGGAGCATGGCTGTTCACCGGTTCCTTCGGGTGGTGCGGTTGGCCGGGGAGTGGCGGGGGCCCGTGCCCCGGTGCGATGGGGGACGCATCGGGACACGGGAGCGTGGTGGTTGTCGCTGTGCCGTCCGTGGATCGGGGAGCCGGGAACGGGAGGCGTGCCCGTTCCCGGCGGGGTGTCAGTAGAGGATTTCGAGGACGGGTCGGTCGGCGGCGGTTCCGGTGCGGGGGGTGAGGGTGACGAGGGGGTCGGGGGCGTCCTGGGCGAGTCCGACGGTCACGGTCGTCGCGCCTGCGGCTCGGCGGGCGGCGATGTGGGAGGTGACGTCGAGGGGGATCCAGTCCGGGACGTCACCGACGGGTGCGCTGGCGAGGGAGCCGGCCAGGGCGGGCCGGTTGTTCCAGGTGACGGAGCCCTCGCTCCAGGTGGCGGTGACGCCGTAGGCGGTGAGGGTGGCCTGGGTGTCGGTGGTCTCGTCGGTGCGGCCGTTGACCCAGAGGACGGCGCGCTTGGGGGTGGCGGTGACGGTGGAGATGTCGAAGGCGAGGAGGCCGCGGCGGGTGTAGCCGGTGGTGCTGTTCTTGACGACGATCTGGCTGTCGCCGCCGTAGTTGGTATCGGCGTAGGAGCCGTCGCGGATGTAGGCGTCGGCGGTGCAGGGGAGGAGTACGGAGCGGACCGGGGTGACGGCGGAGCCGCTTCCGAAGGTGATGGTGCGGGTGCCGCCGAGGGTGCCGCCGACCTCGGCGACGACGGTGATCGGGTCGAGGCCGAGGACGGATATGCCGGGGCCGCCGGTGGCGCTGGTGTACCCGTTGCGGTTGACGGTCACGGTGACGGTGGCGGCCTCGCGGGTGGGGTCGGCGACCGCGACGGTCAGCTTGCCGCCGCTCTCGCGGACCAGGACCGAGCAGGGGGCGGAGACGGTGATCGGCCCGGCCGTCCCGGCTGCCCAGAAGTTGGCGGCGGTGACCCCGGTCGCGGTGTCGGTGACGGCCTGGACGGAGGAGGTGTTGGCGATCACGGTGATGCCGGGGCTGGTCGCGCGGGCGGCGGTCGCAGCGGCGGAGGCGCCGGGCAGCAGGAGGTAGGCGTACCCGGCGCCGCTCGGGTTGGTGCCGTGGTCGACCCACAGGGTGAGGTAGCGGCGGGTCTGCGGATCGGTCGGCCCGTACTTGGCGATGTCGCTCCACTTGCCGGTGCGCTGCTCGCGCAGGGCCTTGAGGGTGGTGTTCTGGAGGAACACGTAGCCGCCGGTGCCGGCGATGTTCGCCCAGCCCGCGTTGGCGAAGCTCTGCGACCAGCCGAGGGTGGTGGGCTGGTCGGTTCCGCCGACGGTGAGCGTGTTGGTGCCGGTGGCGCCGAGGTTGCGGTTGTCGACGATGCTCTCGACGGCGACGCCGTCGCTGGCGCTGATGCCGGCGCCCAGACAGACCACGCCGTCGGCGAGGCAGAACCAGGACTTGCGGGCGGTGAGGCTGGACTGCACGCCGCGGGTGTCCTGGCCGAGGACGGCGAACTCGCCGTCGGTGGCGCCGCCGGCCCAGGAGTTGGCGGGGAGCTGGGGCGGGTAGCCGCCGCCGGCGGCGTCGGCGAGGGCCTTGGTGGAGACGGTGGTGCCGGGCAGCCGGTAGGGGTTGACGGTGGGCCAGAACTGGTCGGTGTACTGGCCGCCTCCAGAGGCGGCCTGCCAGACGTAGGTCATGCCGGAGCCGGTGTGCCAGCCGCGCAGGTTCTGGCCGGTGGAGTTGTTGTTGCCCTCGTAGAAGGCAGTGCGGTTGGAGGACATGGCGAGGGCGAACGCCCAACCGGCGCGCCGGTGGACGGCCCGGTCGGCGGGGCCGAAGACGCGGTGGCCGACGGGTTCGGGTGTCGCCGTGACGGAGGTGTCGTCGAGGACCTCCTTGAACGCGGCCAGTCGCGGCAGGTTGGTGAAGGGGTAGTCCAGCGCGGGTGCGTAGGTGTCGCGCTGGAGCCAGCCCTTGGCCATCGAGCGCCAGCGGGCGGCGGAGGTGGCGTCGGAAGTGGCGTCGGCGAGTGCGAGTACGGTCATGATCGCCTCCTGCCCGCGGACGTGGTCGTCGTAGTTGGTGGCCAGGCCGGGCGCCCCGCAGGCGATGAAGCGGCCGGCGACGGAGTCCATCACCAGGCCGTTGTGGACGAACGGGGCGATGGCCGTGTCGACGGCGCCGAGCACGTTCTGCACGTTCGGGTCGGTGACGGCCCAGGCGGAGCCCTTGAGCAGAGTGAGCAGTTCGGCGATCCCCTCGAAGAGGATCAGCCCGTAGTGGCCGATGTAGGGCACGGTGTAGTGCTGGACGAACGAGCCGTCGCGGTACAGGCCCTCGCCGGAGACGACGAACGGCAGGACCGGGGAGAGCGCGTCGCGGGCCAGCGCCAGCTTCGCGGAGCTCTTGCCGACGATGCCGCGCATCGCGTACACCCGGCACAGGTCGACGCGGTTGGCGCCGGTGCTGGACGCGGTGTAGGAGGCGACCTTGGAGTCGGGGACGAAGCGGTCGACGGCGCCGGTGAAGGTGGTGATCTGCTGCGGGGTGAGCCTGTCGTAGAGGGCGGCGGTGAGGGTCATGGAGGCCTGGGGGCTGCCGATCTGCCAGTCCCACCAGTTGTCGTAGCTGTTGCCGGTGGGGGTGTAGGCGTTCGCGGCCATCCAGTCCAGGCCGGTGACGATCGCGGTGGCCAGGCCGTTGTCCGCGGTGAGCCCGGTGCCTGGGTAGCGGTAGGCGTCGAGCATCTGGCGCAGTCGGCCGAAGCTCGCGGTCACGTTGGCGGAGACCGAGCCGATCGGGAGGTCGGGCCAGAGCGAGCCGGTGGTGGGGGCCATCGCGGTGCGGGTGGCCGCGGCGTCGGTGCCGAGGGAGGCGAGGCGGGCGGTGAACGGCGCGGTCCCGGCGGGCAGCGCGGGGAGTGCGTTCATCCGGTCGCGGAGCTGGTCGTACTGGTCGCCGGCGGCGAAGGCGGGGAGCCTCGGCAGGACGACGGCGCCCGCTGCGCCCAGGGCCGATACGAGGAGGAAGCGTCTGCGGGACAGATCCATGGTGAACCTCCGGGTGGGGAAGGGTGACCGCACCCTAGGAGCACCGAGCCGCAGATCGCCAGGAATCGTGGCGAACCGATCAGAAGCGGTCAATCCGACGGTCGGTGGAGTCCCGGACGTGCAGGGCCGGGATCAGGTGGATGTGACCCGGAGTCGGCCGGTGGTCGGCGGCGAGCAGCGACAGCAGACGTTGGGCGGCGGTGTGCCCGATGGCGCGGCGCGGCGGGGCGACCGCGGTGATGGGTACGTCGGCGAACGCGGCGATCTCGTCGTCGTAGGAGACGATCGCCACGTCGTCCGGGACGCTCAGATCGCGTGCGCCGAGCCACTGCAGGAGCAGCACGGCCTTGTCGTCCGGGTGCGCGAGCACCGCCGTGGCGCCGGCGGCCAGCGCGGCCTCCAGGAACGCCTCCAGCGTCCCGGGACCGGCGGGGCCGTCCACCTGCGGCAGGCCGGGGTCGAGCCCGAACATCCGGCACGCGGTGCGGTAGCCGGCGTGGATCCACGGGCTGGTCGGGGTCCGCTCGGTGAAGACGGCGATCCGCCGGTGGCCCCGGGCGGCGAGGTGGCGGAAGGCGAGGAAGGCTCCGTACTCGTGGTCGGAGGCCACGTACTCCACCGGGTCGAGTTCGAGCGGCTGGCGGCGTTCGACCAGGACGAAGGGCACCGTCAGGTCGTTCAGCCAGGTCGGTGCCGGGGCCCCGGCGGTGGTGGTCAGCAGCAGGCCCTCCACCCCCAGTCCGATCAGGCGGTCCACCTCCTGCCGGTCACGGTCCGTGTCCGCCGGCGCGGGGCCGTCCACCGCGGGGTCGCCAGCCGTGGGGTCGTCCGCCGTGGGGCCGTTCACCGCAGGGTCGCCCACCGCGGGGCCGTCCGCCGTGGGGCCGTCCATGGCCTGGCCGGAGATCGCGAGTATCAGGCGCATGCGCTGGACGTCCGCCGCGGCCTGCGCGCCGAGGACCAGCTCGTGGAAGTAGTAGCTGGTGGAGGGCACCAGCATGCCGATCGAGCGCAGCCGTGACACGGTCGGCGCCTTGCGTCCGCGCTTCGCGCCCTCCGCCGGCTTGCGCAGCATCGCCCCGCCGTGCACCCGCACCAGCAGCCCGCGCTCGTCGAGGAGGGCGATGTCCCGGCGGACCGTGATCACCGAGACCCCGAGCTGCTCGGCCAGGTCGACCACCCGGACCGAACCCCGGCGCCGCAGCCGCCGCAGGATGGCGTCGTGGCGTTGGGCGGCGTACACGGGCGGCTCCGACGTCTGCGGGGTGGGTGAGGGGTGCGAGCACCTTAGCTCGCTCTCCGGCGCAATCGAAGCCCTCGCGCGGATCGAATCCGATCCATGTCCGGGAGATGTCGGCCGGATGCACTTCGCAGGTCCCGGCCCCGCCGATGTTCGTTTCTGATCGCTTTTCCGTCGGCTATTGCCGCGCCGCACCGGCGGAGCGAACAATCCTCGGCACCCCCCCAGATTTCAGCCCGAGGAGCTCCCTCCCATGTCCAGCACCTCCAGACGCTCCCTGCTCCGCCGCACCTGCGCCGGCACCGTCGCCCTGGCCGCGACCCTGACCGTGGGTGCCTGTTCCTCCGGCTCCGACACCGGCGCCGCGAGCACCGGCCCGGTCGAGATCACCTACTGGTCCTGGATGCCCGGCACCCAGGAGACCGCCGAGGCGTTCAACAAGGCCCAGAGCAAGGTCCACGTCACCTACCAGAAGTCGCCGAGCAGCACCGAGATCCTCACCCAGCTCAGCAACGCGGTGAAGGCCGGCAACGGCCCCGACGTGGTCAACGTCGAGTACAACGCCCTGCCCGAGGTGGTCAGCCAGGGCCAGCTGAAGGACCTCGGCTCCGCCAAGGACACCGTCGGCCTGTTCCCCCAGTCCGTCCGCGAGCTGGTCACCCTCGGTGACAAGACCTGGGCCGTTCCGTTCGACGCCTCCCCGCAGGAGCTCTGGTACCGCAAGGACCTCTTCGCCCAGTACGGCGTGACGGCGCCGAAGACCTGGGACGACTTCAGGGCCGCGGCCGCCAAGGTCAAGCAGGCCGCCCCCGACACCCGCATCACCACCCTGTGGACCGACGACCCCGCCCCGCTGACCGGCATGGCCTGGCAGGCCGGAGCCAAGTGGTTCTCCGTCCAGGGCCAGGCCTGGAAGCCCGCCGTCGACGACGCCGCCACCCTCAAGGTCGCCACCTACTGGGACGACCTCGTCAAGGGCGACCTGGTCTGGACGCAGAAGGCCTACAGCCCCGAGTGGACCAAGGGCCTGGTCGACGGCAAGACCCTCAGCTACATCGGCGGCCCCTGGTCGGGCGGCGGCATCAAGACCATGGCCCCCGACCAGGCCGGCAAGTGGGGCGTCCTGCCCCTGCCCACCTGGGACGGCACCCCGGCCACCGGGCTGATGGGCGGTTCCGTCTTCGCCGTCAGCAAGGACAGCAAGGACAAGCGCAAGAACGAGGCCGCGCTGGCGTTCATCACCTTCGCCACCACCACCCCCGAGGGCATCAAGGCCCGCCTCGGCAGCGGCAAGAGCACCGCCCTGCCCGCCTTCACCGACGTCCGCTCGGTCGCGGCCACGACCTTCGACCCGGCCTACTTCGGCTCCGAGAACCCCTACACGGTGGCCGGCAACCAGGTGGACACCATCCGCCCCGGCTGGGTCTACGGCCCCGTCCAGCTCGCCGTCAACGCCGAGCTCAAGAACGGGCTCGCCAAGGTCGCCTCCGGCGGCAGCCTCACCGACGCCGTCAAGGCCGCCCAACAGAAGGCCGTCGCCGAGATCAAGAACCGCGGCCTCAACCTCGCCCCCTGACCGAGGACCGGGCCGTCACGTCGACGCCTGACCGAGGACCGGGCCGTCACGTCGACGCCTGACCGAGGACCGGGCCGTCACGTCGACGCCGGGCAGCGAGCCCGGGCCCACGAGGCGGCCCCCACCGGCACCCTGCCGGTCTTCCCCTCCCGCCGGCTTCCCCGGACGCCCGCACCACCCACCCCCACCACCCGCACCGAGCGGGACGGGGCCCACCACCAAGGAGGCCGGGCCGTGACTCAATTCTCGCGGCGTACCCCCGCCCTGTTCATCGCCCCGTTCTTCGCGGTGTTCACCTTCGTCATGGTGCTGCCCATCGGCTACGCGGCCTGGATGAGCCTGTTCTCCGAGAAGGCCGCGTCAGGGCTCGGCTTCGGCGGCACCACCACCGAGTTCACCGGTTTCGGCAACTTCGCCGCCGCCCTGACCGACCACGCGTTCCTCGCCGGCCTCGGCAACGTCGCGCTCTACGCCGCCATCGCCCTGCCGGTCCAGATCGGCTGCGCCCTGCTGCTCGCCCTCGTCCTGGACTCGGTCCTCGCCCGGGCGAAGAAGTTCTTCCAGCTCACCCTGTTCCTGCCGCACGCCGTGCCGGTCCTGGTCGCCGGCATCGTCTGGGTGCTGCTCTACACCCCGAGCCTGTCCCCGCTGACCGCCGCGCTGGACGCGGTCGGCATCCACTGGGACTTCCTCGGCCCCGACGGCTACTTGGCCTCGCTGGTCAACATCGTCGCCTGGGAGTGGATCGGCTACAACATGATCATCTTCTTTGCCGCACTCCAGGCCCTCCCGCAGGAGACCGTCGAGGCCACCCGCCTCGACGGCGCCGGGGAGATCCGCGCCGCCTGGTCCGTCAAGATCCCGATGATCCGGCCCGCCGTGATCCTCGCCGTCCTGTTCAGCTGCGTCGGCATGATCCAGACCTTCACCGAGCCGTTCCTCCTCTACAACGGCGGCGCCCCCGAAATGGGCAACGAGTGGTCGCCGATGATGTTCATCTACAGCGCGGCCTTCGAACGCCACGACTACGGCCTCTCCGCTGCCGCCTCCCTCCTGCTCGCCGCCGTCGCGGCCGGCCTGTCCCTCCTCGTCACCCGCCTCGGCCGCCGCTGGGAGAACGCATGAGCACCATCACCCCGAGCCGCCGCGCGCGCCCGGCGACCGCCGCACCGGCCAGGCACGCGGCCCGGGCCGCCCGACCCCGCCGCCCCTGGACCCCGCTGCTCACCGCCAACGGCATCCTCGTCGTCTTCACCCTCTACACCCTGCTGCCGATCGCCTGGCTGCTGGTGGCCGCCACCAAGAGCGCCGCCGACCTCTACCGCCACCCCGGCTTCGAACTCGGCTCGTTCAACCTCTTCGGCAACCTCGCCGACCTGTTCACCGCCGAGAACGGCATCTTCCTGCGCTGGATGGCCAACAGCCTGCTCTACTCCGTCGTCGGATCCCTCGCCGGCACCATGATCTCCGTGCTCGCCGGCTACGCCTTCGACAAGTACGAGTTCCGCGGCCGCGAAAAGCTCTACGCCGTCGTCCTGCTCGGCGTCCTCATCCCCTTCACCGTCATCCAGCTGCCGATCTACCTCATGTTCTCCAAGCTCGGCCTGGTCAACACCTACTGGGCGATCCTGCTGCCCAGCCTGGTCAACCCCTTCGGCGTCTACCTCGCCCGCACCTTCTCCCAGGGCTACATCCCCAACGAGGTCATCGAGGCCGCCCGCGTCGACGGCGCCGGCGAGTGGCAGACCTTCCGCACCATCTGCCTGCCCATGCTGCGCCCGGGCTTCGTCACCATCTTCCTGTTCGCCTTCACGGCCAGCTGGAACGGCTTCCTGACCGCCATGGTGATGGTCTCCGACACCAAGCTGTTCCCGGTCGCGCTCGGCCTCTACACCTGGAACAAGTCCTCCCAGATCAACCCCGAGTACTCCGTGCTGGTCGTCGCCGGCGCGCTCGTCGTCACCGTTCCGCTCGTGATCGCGTTCGTCTGCCTCCAGCGCTACTGGCGCTCCGGCATGACCGCCGGCGCGGTCAAGTAGGCCGCCGGTGTCCACCGGACCGATCCAGCAGAAAGAACCCCGACCCCCGATGACCCCGAACCGCCCGGCCGCCGTCCTCGCCATGTCCCCGGCCAGCGCCGAGATGATCCTCCACCCCACCGTGCTCGCCAGGCTCCAGAGCCTCACCCGGCTGGCGCCCGCGATCGTCACCGACTTCCACGACCCCGCCCACACCGCCGCCCTTGCCCGGGCCGAACTGCTCTTCACCTGCTGGGGCTGCCCCGTCCTCGACGCGTCGGCCCTCGACCGGATGCCCCGACTGCGGGCCGTCGTCCACGCCGCCGGCACCGTCCGCGGCCACATCACCGACGACGTCTGGCACCGCGACATCGCCGTCACCACCGCCGCCGACGCCAACGCCGTCCCCGTCGCGGAATACACCGTCGCCGCGGTCCTGGCCGCCGGGAAGCGCATCGGCGCCGTCGCCAGGATCGAGCGGGACCGCGCGTTCGACCGTGAGCGATGGCAGCAGTACTTCCCCACCTGGGGCAACTACCGCACCACCGTCGGCATCGTCGGCGCCTCCCGGATCGGACGCCGGGTGATCGAACTGCTGCGCCCCTTCGACCTCGACGTCCTCGTCGCCGACCCCTACCTGACGCGAGCCCCGGCCGGCAGCCGCCTCGCCGACCTGGACGAACTCGCCGCCACCGCACACGTCGTCTCCCTGCACGCACCCGAACTCCCCACGACCCGGCACATGTTCGACCGCCGCCGCCTCGCCCTGATGCCCGACGGCGCCACCCTGGTCAACACCGCCCGCGGCGCGCTCGTCGACACCCGCGCCCTCACCGACGAACTCGCCTCCGGCCGCCTCCACGCCGTCCTGGACGTCACCGACCCCGAACCCCTGCCGCGCGACCACCCGCTGCGCAGCCTGCCGAACGTCCTGCTCACTCCGCACATCGCCGGCTCCTTCGGCAATGAACTCGAACGCATGGCCCACGCCGCGGCCGACGAGGTCGAACGCCACACCCGCGGGCAGCCCTTCCGGGGAGCCGTGCGGCCGGAGGACCTGGCCCACTCGGCCTGACCGCCACCCGGCGGAAACCGCGCACCAGGACCTACACCGACACCGACACCGACCGAGGAGCCCACCCGTGAGACTGGCACTGAGCACCCTCGGCACACCGGCCACACCGCTGGCGGACGTCGCCGCCCTCGCCGGCCGGTACGGACTCGACGGCCTGGAACTGCGCCTCCACCCCGACACCGGCGTCCATGCCGGCCTCGACAGCGCCGAACGCGCCGCCGTCGCCCGCACCCTGGGATCCCTGTCCGCCTTCTGCCTCTCCGGCTACGTCCGGATCTGCGCACCGGGCCCCGACCGCCCGGTCGTCGACGCGCTGCGGGCCGACCTCCGCCTCGCCCGTGACCTCGGGGCGGAATTCGTCCGGGTCTTCCCCGGCGGCGACGACCTCGCCGCCGGGGCCCGCCGCCTCGCCGCCGTCGCCCACGAGGGCCCGACCGTACTCGTCGAGACCCACGACGCCCTGCCCACCGGCGAGGCCCTCGCCGCCCTCCTGGACCGAGCCCCGCACACGGGCGCGGTCTGGGACCTCCTCCACCCCTGGCGCCACGGCGAGCAGCCCGCCGACACCCTGCGCCACCTCGGCGACCGGCTGAGGTGCGTCCAGATCAAGGACGCCGCGTCCGCCGCCGACACCACGCCCGTCCCGCTCGGCACCGGCGCCGTCCCGCTCACCGCTGCCCGCGCACTCCTCGACGGGTTCGACGGCTGGGTCTCCCTGGAGTGGGAGCGCACCTGGTACCGCCACATCCCCCCGGTCGAGCACGCCCTTCCCGGCGCCCTGTCCTGGCTCGCGGGCGACCACGCGCGGTAACACCCGAACGCGGTAGACCCCGACGGTCCCGGGCCCACTGCACCGTCCGCCGACCCGGCCGATCGCACGCGGAACTGCCCCGGCCGGTGGCTGTCCGTCCCGACGGGCAGCCACCAGCCCCTCCCCGCCCTCCTGCCCTCCGATCCTCGTGGGGGCGTTGCTGCCGCAGCACAGCAGCGCCGACCGGGATCGGGCCGCTCCGCCCGAACCACCCTCGCCGAGCGCACCACCGACCGCATCGAGGAGTTGTGCCGCGAACCGCCCCGGACCCCGCGCCCAGGCTCCGACGCCCCGTCGGAGGAACGCGTCGAGGACCCGTGCGGACGGCTCCCCGGCGCACCGGCGGTGTCCCACTCCCGTTGTCGGTGCCCGGGGTCTTTCAGGGGGTGCGGACCCAGAATTCGATCGAGAGCGGCGGGACGGTGAGGGAGAGGGTGGGGCCGGTGAGCTTGTTGAGGGTCTGGCTGTGGGTGGTGGGGCCGTAGCGGCGGCCCTCGAAGGTGGCGGTGGTCTGTGTGTCGATGCGGTAGGTCCAGGGCTGGCTGGCCGAGCGGTTGGTGACGGCGAAGATCTCCTTGCCCTGCGCGGTCCTCCAGGCCATGATCCGGTGGTCGGTGTAGGCGCTGCCGTCGTCGTGGACGGGCTCCTCGACGTGGTGGCGCACGGAGTCCCAGGGCATGTAGCGGACGAAGCCCGCCACGGCGTTCCAGTTCTCCGGGTTGAAGTCCCAGTGGCCGGGCTGGATGTTCGGGAAGTGGCCGGCGCTGAAGTCGGTGTTGTGCGGGGGCCGCCAGAAGCCGAGCGAGTAGCCCTTGGACTCGGAGTTGGTGGTGGGCTTCAGGGCGTGCAGCCAGAACCAGGTGGGCGAGTTCTGGAAGGTCATCCAGTTCATGATCGAGTGCGCGGTGTTGATCGTCCGGTTGAAGGAGGAGCCGCCCGTGCTCAGGTACTCGAACTCGTTGTTGAAGACCGGTCGGCCCAGTGCGCCCGAGGTGAAGTCGCCGGTGACCTGCTCGTCGGCGTAGGTGCCGACCCGGTGGTAGGTCCAGGCGTCGACGTAGCGCAGGGCCTGCTGGTCGGCGATCAGAGCCTTGCCGCGGTCCCCGCTCCAGCCGCCGCGGCTGTCGGCCTGGATCGTCACATTCGGGTACTTGGCGCGGATCTTCGGGGCGACGGCCTTGAACGTGGCGGGTACTGGGCGGGGGTGTAGAAGCAGGAGGAGTAGGCGGCGTAGGCGTCGGGCTCGTTCTGCAGGCCCCACATGCTGATCGGGATGCCGCGGGCGGCGAGGTAGTCGAGGTCGGCGACCATCGCCTCGCCCATCGCGTCCAGGTCCGCGGGGGCGAAGGAGGCCAGCCCGTAGGGCTTTCCGGTCGGTGACTTGCCGATGAGGTTGTTGTTGATCTTCCAGGCGGGGGCCGGGGACCAGTACTCGGCGGCGACGCCCTCGATGTTCGCTTCGCGGATCATCTCGGCGAGCAGCGCGGTCTGGCCGTCGTAGCGGTCGACGAACCGCTTGCCGTCCGGGGTGACGCCCCGGTGGTAGAGGCCGAGCGCGAGGCGGCAGTAGCGGAAGCCCCGGTCGGATCGGATCTTCAGCATCTGCTGGTAGAAGCGGGTGCGCTCACTGGGGACCAGGTCGAATGGCACGCCGCTGACCAGGTCGGGCATGCCGTTGTTGCCCGAGCCGATCGAGTCCGACTGGATCTCGAAGCCCAGGCCCTTGATGGTCTGCCGGGCGCCGTTGTCGTAGCGGATCGTGTAGTCGCCCGAGTCCAGGCCCGCGGCCCGGGCGGCGGTGAGGTTGAACAGCGGGGCGGCGGCCAGGGCGGCGCCGCCGACGGCGGCTCCGCGCAGCACACTGCGGCGGCTGATCGGGTTCGGTTCGGCTCTGTGCATCTGCTGCTCCGGGTGGGGAGTCGGGGGTGGGGCGGGCTGTGGGACGCCGGGCGTTTCTCGACGCGCGGCACCGGCGGCGGGAAGGGCTGTGGCCGGTGTCGGCCGACGGCCGGCTTCCCGTGCGGCAATGCCGGCGGGCAGGAAGGTATGCGATATACGACACGTTTCGCCAGGGGTGTGCCGCGATGAATTCCCACCGAAGGAGTGCATCGGGACTGCGCAGCACCCCGCTCCCGCCTCCCGGAAGCGCGCCGACCTCCACCCTGTTTCTCCTGCCGGACTCCAGAGCTCCGAGCAGGAAGTAGCGGCCGGTCGCATGTGCGGCCGGGCCGTCGGCGACCCTCACCGGAACCGGGGCGGTACTGCCGGCGTCGAGAAGGGGGCGGTGTCCGGTTCGGAGGCCAGGAACCGGGTCATGGCCTGTTCCACGGCCGGAGCGCCATCGCCGTCGCCGGTCCCGGCCGGCTCAACGGCAGGACGGCCGGCCGGGCGGACGGGTTCGCTGCTGGTGGGGCCGGGGTCGGGCCGTAGCATGGCGCAGCGTCGCGACCGTCCTGTGTTCGCCGAGCACCGCAAGAGTGAGTGCCCCGCCCATGAGTCTCAGACCTTCACCGCCGTACGGCCGCGCGCCGTCGGCCAGTGTCTGCGGGCAGCGGCTGCGGCGAGGTGCACGGAAGCCGTGCTCGCCCTGGTCGCGGTCCGTGGCGCGGGGAATCGTGGCGCCACGTCGGTGCACGCCGTCGCCCGCGTCCGCGGTGCGGCCCCTGCTTCGGGGATGAGCGTCACCGAGCCGCGGTGCCTGCCTGCCCGCACGCGGGCGGTCGGCTCGGTGACCTTCACAGCAGAGGGGGCCTCTGGCCAGGCTCTTGTGAAGTCACGCAGGCCGGACCGGCGGATACTCAGGAGCGGCTCCGGAACGAGGCCGACAGACCCTGTTGAGGTCCCGAGGTCAGTCAGAGGTTGAGTCGGACCTGCCCCGGGAACTGCTCAGAAAATCCCCACTGTCAGGGGTGGACGAGCCTGAACCTGACGAACTCCTCGTTGACGATGAAGATCTCCTCCTCGGCGGAGAGCCACCGCTTGCGGTCCTGCAGCTTGCTGGTCTCGATCCTCTTCCTCGTCCCCGCCACCTTGAGGTAGAACTCGTCGCCGCCCAGGTTCTCGATCTGCCAGCGGGTGCCGCAGCTGCTCTTCTCCAGCCTGATGTCGGCTCCGTAGAGGCACCAGGTGCGGTGGTCGCCCCAGTTGGCGGACGTCGATTCGATGCTGTAGGTGAGGTCGTCGGCGTGCAGGGTGAAGACCAGGGCGGTGCCGTTGCCCGGCTGGTTCGTCAGGAGCGCGTAGTCCCAACCCGCGTACACCTCGAATGTCGCCCCGCGGCCAGAGTTGGCCTGGACGAGGTAGACGGGGTCGAAGACGGTCTCCCGCTTCGAGGCCGTGGGGTGGGCGGCGCTTGCGGGGAACCGGTGACCGGCGGCGCGGGTCGCGGTGCCCTGGGCCGTCGACACCGGGGCGGTGCCCGCCAGCAGGGCGAGGCAGCCGGCCGCGGCGACCGCCGTGCGTCGCAGCGATCGGTGCAGCAGAAGTGACTTCCACATGGGCGTACCCCTCAGCGTTCGGTGCGGCCGGACTTCGACCGGACTTCGATCCGTCTGCCATCCTCGCTGTCCGGGAATCGGACTTGGGCGAACGGTCCCGGGGGGCCAGGGAATTCATGCGGAAGAGGGGGCCTTGGGGCGTCGGTCCTCGAAAGCGTGGGCGATCATCGGCAATGGGTCGCGTCCAGGGGCCCGGCACATACCGGCACCGCTGTGTCATCCCCCCGAAAAGTCGCAGTGTGCCGGATCACGGTGGGTGCTGGGCGTTGCGGCAACGGGTGCGGGGCAGGTCCGGTCCGCGTGTGTCGCGGACCGGACCTGGTGGTGGGCGCGGGTGCCCGTCGGGGCTTGTGGGTGTTACGCCAGGGGGGCGAGGGGGATGTCGAGGTAGGACTCGTTGCCCTGGGGCGAGGTGATCTCGAGAGCGGCGGGGACGGTGTTCTCGTCCGCGAAGAACGGGTCGTAGCTGTCGACGACGAGCTGCAGCTGGCGGCCCTTGGCGAGGACGTGGTGGGCGGGCTGCAGGCGGAAGGTCACCGTGGTGGCCTGCTGGTCGGTGAGGGTGTAGGGGGCGTGGGTGATGATCGTGGCCCGGCCGGTCGCCGGGTCGCAGTCGAGAAGGTAGGCAGTGAAGGTCGCGTTCTTCGTCTGCGGCCGCACGGTGAGCCGGGCCTCCAGCTCGCCCTGGACGCGCATCGGCCGCTCCAGCGGCGCGGTGGTCCAGACGGCGGCGACGTCGCGCTTGATCTCGGCGGTCCTGTAGACGTGCGGGAGCCCCATACGCTCGGCCAGGCCGGTCTGGACGAGCTTCGGGGCGACGACGATCCCGGTGTCCGGACCGGCGGCCTGGACGGAGCGGGTCCAGCCCGGCTGCGGCCGGCCCTGCGCCATCGGTGCGTCCTGCTTCCCGGCGGGCACAGCGCCGAGGTGGAAGCGCTGCTCGGGGAGGGCGTACTCCGCCCAGTTGTCGTGGGTGAGGTCGGACAGCAGGTTGTGCATGTACTCCGAGCGGATGCCGAACTGCGGCAGGGCGCCGTCGCCGGCGGTGCCGCCGAGGTGGTGGTCCATCCAGCGGTAGGTCGTCTCGGTGGGCTTGGAGATTCCGCCGAACAGGCCGGGCAGTTCGGCGTTGCCGTGGTCGCCGATCTGCACCAGCAGCGACTTGGGGCCCTGCAGCTTGGTGAAGAGGTCGACGACGGCGGGCACGGAGAAGATCGTTTCGTGCCAGGAGGTGGTCAGCAGGATCGGCAGCTGGCGGTCGTTGTAGGCCGTCAGCTGCTCGATCGGCGAGCGGCGCCTGGCGAACTCCCTGACGTCCTCGTCGATGACGTTGTCGCGGATCTTCTTGATGATCCCCTGGAACTCCTCCGAGCAGCGGTCCTCGTGGAACAGGGCCACGAGGGCTTCGAAGGCCTTGGTGTGCCGGGTGCCGTTCTCGAACAGCGAGGTGAACAGGTCGCCCCAGGCGCTGGCGCCCGCGACGGCCTTGACCCGCGGGTCCTTCGCCGCCAGGAGCAGGCTGGTGCCGGCGCCGTAGGAGGCGCCGAAGCATCCGATCCGCTCCGGGTCGATGCCTTCCTGCGCGGTGAGGAAGTCGAGGATCTCGACGCCGTCGGTGACGTCCTGGGGGCCGGCGACCTGGATCCTGCCCTCGGAGCGGGCCAGACCGCGCTGGCTGTAGGTCAGGACGGCGTAGCCGCCCTGGGTCCAGCGCGGGATCGTGCCGAAGTAGGCCAGCCGGCCGAAGTCGTTCAGCGGGGCGGGCATGACGACGGCGGGACAGGTCTGTCCCGGTGCGAGGTTGCGCGGTGTGCTCAGGCCGGCGTCTATCCGGGTCCCGTCCGCCATGGCGATCCGGAACTCCCGGTACTCGGCGATCTCGGCCTGCACCTCGTAGGTGTCGGCGAGGCCCCACTGGTCGAGCCTGCCGATCCGGCGCGGTGACGGGTCGAGAAGTGCCTCGCGGATCGCGTCCAGCTTGGCGACGTCGTCGGGGCTGAGAGCGAACGGGTTCTCGGGGGATCCGTTGACCGGCATGGATGTTCCGCCTTCCGTGGCAGTGTCTCTGATGATCTGTCACGAACATGTTCGTGCCAGTTCGATCACTCCTGGTGGGCTATCCATGCCATTCACCCGAACGAGTGATCGTCTGCTGTGGCAACCCCGGACGAAAGGCTCTGCGCACCGTGCTGCGGGTCGGTGGCGAGGGGTGCGCAGCGGAATTTCGGCCCAGGGTCGAGGGGCCCGGGAAGCCAGCAGCGGCTGGCCGGCGGCTGAGTGCGCGCGATAGCTGCGTGGAGGCCCTTTTCCCGGTCCGAGGGCAGGCCCTCGGCATTCGTTCAGGCGGCGAGGCCGAGGTCGAGGACCTGGGCGGCTCGGCCGATGGAGCCGGGCATGAGGTGGCGGTAGATCTTGAAGGTGATGTCGATGTTCCGGTGGCCCATCCATTCGGCGACGTCGGTGATGGGGAGCTTGTGGCTGAGGCAGTTCGAGGCGAAGAAGCGGCGGAGGCCGTAGACGACCATGCCTTCGGGGATCTCGACGAGGCGGTTGTTCTTGATCTGCTTCCACTGGTTCGCGATGTGGCGGTTGGGCATCGGGCGGCTCAGGTCGCGCGGGTGCCGGAGGAGGTAGCCGTCGACGGTGCCGTAGGTATCGGTGTACGACTCGACGGAGTTCCTGATCCGGGTGAGGAGGGGGATGTCGCGGTAGTCGCCGGCCTTGCGGTGCTTGAGGGGTGCGTAGGTCTTCGTGGTCTGGTTGACATGCTCGGTGATCCGGTGGACGTCGTCGGCCACGATGGTGTTGATGTTGACGGCCAGGACTTCGCCGTTGCGCATGCCGCAGCCGCTCATCAGGTCGGTGACGAGGCGGAAGGTGTCGTCGTCGGCGGTGGTATGTCCCGGATCTGGGCGGGGGAGGGGACGGCCTCGCCCGGCTCGGGGCCGCTTTCGACCCCGAAGCCGAGCGGGCGCACGTCTGACGCTCCGGGTGCGGACGACGCGGGATGCCCGGAGTGAGCAATCATTGTTGGACGGGCCAGATGGCAGTTCATAGCACGCGAGCGCTGAATCCGCTGCGTTCATTCGGCTTTTCTCACTCGTCCTGGTGGCATCTGTTAGTCCGTTCAAGTGATGGGTCTTCCGCGCGCTCGGGAATGGACTGCCACGCTGTCGTCAGTCGTGGGCGGACCGTGCCCGCGCCGAGGCGGACGGAGACGCGGACGTGACGACCAGGAGTGCGGGGAGAGCGACGGATCGCGGCGCGGAGGCGGTCCAGATCCTGGCCGGGGCGGTCGACCTGGGGCTGGAGCTGGTTGAGGGGCTGGTGTCGCGAATGCGCGGCACGGCCGGCCGGTCGGACCTGCACGACCTGGTCACGGACGGCCAGGAGGACCTGCGGGCCCGCGGCGAACTGCTGCTCGGCCGTCTGCACACCGGCTCCGAGTCGCACATGGAAGCGGTGGCCCGCCGTTCGGCGACGTACCGGAAGGCCGCCGCAGGTGACTGAACCCGGCGCCGGCGCGGCCTGGGACGGCGGACTCAAGGCCCGGGTGGACGGGGCGCTGCACGCCTTCGTCGCCGCCGAGACCGCACTGCTGAACGAGATCGATCCCGAACTCAAGCCGGTGTCCGAGCAGTTGACCGCTGCCGTCGCCGACGGAAAGCGGCTCCGGGCAGCCTTCGCCTACTGGGGCTGGCGGGCGGCCGGGCAGCCCGACAGCGAGGCGATGGTGCGGGCCGCGACCGCGGTGGAGCTGGTGCACGCGGCCGCCGTGGTGCACGACGACCTGATCGACGACAGCCCCGTGCGCCGCGGTGCTCCCACCGCGCACCTGGCCCTGCGCACGGCCGCCCCCGCCGGCCCGGGGCAGCGGGCGGCCGGCCGGGCCCTCGCCCTGCTGGTCGGCGACCTCCTGACCGCCTGGTCGGGCCAGCTCCTCGCGTCCTGCGGCCTGCCCGCCGGCTACTTGGCCCGTGCGCGCCCGCTCTGGGCGACCCTGGCCCGGGAGCTCGTCGCCGGCGAGTGCCTGGAGGTGCTGCGCACCCGGGCGGTGTCCGTGAAGTCCGGTGCGCCCGAGGCGAGTTCGCTGGAGATCATCCGTTACAAGACCGCCAAGTACACGGTCGAGCACCCGCTCCACCTCGGCGCCCTGCTGGCCGGAGCGCCCCCGGCCCTGCTGGAGGCGTTCACCGCGTACGGGCTGCCGCTCGGCGAGGCCTTCCAGCTGCGCGACGACCTGCTCGGTGTCTTCGGTGACCCACGGCGCACCGGCAAGTCCAACCTGGACGACCTGGCCGGTGCCAAGCCGACCGCCCTGGTCTCGCTCGCCCGGGCCCGCTCCGGCCCCGCCGACCGGGACCGGCTGAACGCACTGCTCGGCCGCCCCGACCTGGGCCCGGACGGGCTGGACGAGCTGCGCGCCCTGCTGGAACGTTCCGGCGCCAGGGCCCGGGTCGAGGAACTGATCGAGGAACGCACCAGCGCCGCCCGCACCGCGCTCGCCGCCGTCACCCTCCCCGCCCAGGCCACCGAGGCCCTGCGCGACCTGGTCACCACCGCCACCGCACGCATCTCCTGACCCTCCCCGGACCGAGGACTTCCCATGACGCAGACCTACACCCCCGAGCGGATGGACTCCCTGCGCCTGCTGGGCGACCCGCTCGCCGACTCCGTGGTCGCCGCCCTCTTCGAGCGCGGCGAGATCGGCAGGTTCAACACCCTGATGCGCTGGTTCGCCCAGAGCGGCCGGCCGCTGCCGGACGACGTGCCCGAGGAGGCCCGGGCCTACCTGGAAGCCACTTCCATGCCGCCCTCCTGGGTGGACTGGGGGCAGATCGAGAAGGCCCGGCTGTTCTTCATCGACAACAACGTGCACATCTCCACCGCGCTGTCCTTCGCCGCGATGCCGGCCTGCTACGTCGTCCCGCACGTCGCCAGACTGCTCACGGCCACCCACTCGCTCGCCTACCCGTCCAAGCGGATGGCCGAGACCGGGCAGTTCATCTTCTACCTGATGCGCCCCGACGCCTTCGAGGCCGGAGGGCGCTTCCTGCCCGCGGCCCAGAAGGTGCGGCTGCTGCACGCCTCGATCCGCCACCACCTGCGCCGCGAGGGACGCTGGGACGAGGAGGAGCTAGGGGTGCCGATCTGCCAGGAGGACATGATCGGCGGGCAGATGATGTTCTCCGTCCAGGTGCTCGACGCACTGCACCGGATGGGCATCCACATGTCCAACGAGGGCGCCGAAGCCTACTTCTACGCCTGGCGCGTGGTCGGCGCGATCCTCGGCATCGAGCTGGACGCCATGCCGGCCGACCTCGACCAGGCCCGGGAGTTCTCCGACCGCTACATGGCCCGCCACATGGGCCCCTCGGAGGAGGGCGCCCTGCTCACCAAGCAACTGATCGACCTCTACGAGGAGGTCGTCCCCGGCACCTTCTTCGACCCGGTCGTCGCCGCCCTGATCCGCTTCCTGATCGGCGACACCAGCGCCGACTGGTTGAACGTGCCCCGTACCCCCTGGGACCGTCTGATCACCCTCGCGCCCACCGCCCTCGGCGTCCTGGAGAGCGTCGAGGACGCGTCCCCCTTCGGCGCGTGGGCGCTCGATCGCCTGGGGGAGCTCACCTTCCGCCTCGAACTCAGCTCCCTCACCCGCGGCCGCGTCATGCAGTACGCCATCCCCGAGACGCTCAAGTCCGACTACGGCCTCACGAGCGCGAAGCCCCGTACCGACCGCTGGACCCCGCCCCCGCCGGTCCTCTGACGCGGCCCTCCGGTACCCGGGCCGCCTCCGGTGCCCGACGACCGCAGTCGGTGCCCCAGTCCTCCGGCTCGTCCAAGGCGTCGAACCCCACAATCGCCGCACGCGTCAGCGGAGCAGCCGCCTCGTGCAGCCCCTGCTTGTCCAGCGAGGTGCCGACCCACAGCCCGGCGCGATGCCGATCGCGCAGACTCAGCCGGTCGTCGCCGGCCAACTGCCCGTACGCCTCGGCCGCACCCGCACGGTCACCGCACATCTCCCGGACCACCGCCAGCGACAGGTCCAGCTGCGCCAGCCGACGGGGAACTCCCAGCTGGTCGAACACCGACCGGGCCGCCGCGTACGACCGCGACGCCGGGAGCGGGCCGCGCGGCACCCCGCGGTCGCGCAGCAGATCGCCCGCGAGCGTCGTCGTCCGCGCGTCAGAGAATGTTCCACCCGGTGTCGACCTGGCCGTGCCGTAGCCCGTCGACCCGGCGCCGGACCTCCTCGAGGGTCGGGCTGCCCGCTCTGGCGCGCTTGGCGTTCGTGGTGATCATCCGCAACTCGCGCAGGTCGCGCAGGACGGCATAGCCGCTCCAGGTGGTCACGTCGAAGCCCTACAGGTCGGCGAATTCCTGGTAGTGGCTGCGGCCGTGGCCGAACCGGCGGCAGTGGATCTCCACCGTGATGAGATCCAGTTCAGGAGGGCCGAAGCAGGCGGTGTCCCAATCGCACAGCACCGCCGCTTCGCCTTGGTGGAGGGCGTTCCGGTGCTGGGGGTCGCCCTGCAGAAGACCGGGCCGCAGGACGAAACGAACGTCGGCCAGGGCCGGTTCGAGGTCGGACAACCGCTGCCTCAGAAACGTCGTGTCCGCAGGTGGCAGAGCCGTGATCGACGCGATCGACCGACGGATCGCCCCGGCCGTGTCGAGCGGCCGGACCGCGAAGGGAGGAGGCGGGAGTTGATGCAGGGTGCGAAGGGGGACGGCGAGATGCGCGGCCGGCACAGGGTGGTCGGGCTGGGGGAGGTACTGCCAGAAGGTGACGGCGTGCTCGCCGACGAGGACGGGCTGCTCCACCGGCAGCAGCTCGACAGTCGGGAAGCCTCGCCGGCTGAGCCACCGAACCAGCCGCACGGTGCGTGCGACGTCCCCCACGGGAGTACCCGCACGGGCGATCTTGGCCACCGCTCCGGCGGCCCGGAGCAGGAACACCGCGTTGGTGTGGCCGCGCAGTATCTCGGCACCTGCAGGGTCCACCCCGATCCGCCGGCAGGCCTCCACGAGGACGGCGTGCGCCTCGGACTCGGCGAATCCGCCGATGACGACCGGAACAGTCATGCGCATAAGGCTGACGGGTGGGAGCTGTTCCTGTCATGTCCTGCCGGTCGGTAGGGCAAGAACTTCGCCGAGATCGCGGACCGCGCGTGTGGCACGTACCCGGGCGGGCACTATGTTGATCACCTCCTGGGCCCGGACACCAAGAATCCCTGTCCGGTGCGCTTCAGGAACCGGCGGCAAGGGAGACGAGGGGCACCGGCCTCCGAACGAGCCCGGGGACATGATGGCCAAGGGCGGAGCCGGCGGGGTGGCCAAGGGCAGCGCCAAGGACGGCGCCAAGGTGGGAGCAGGCGGCGACGGCGGCGACAGCGACGTCTACATGGAGCCCGGTGTGGGTTTCACATTCCAGGGCAAGGGCGGCCATGCCGGCGCCAACGGATCCGATGGCCGCGTCGAGATCACCTGGTAGCGCCAGGCCCCGGCCGCAGGGTCAGGCGGTTCACCCCGGCCCGTTCGGAAGCCTGGCGACGAGGCCCGCGGCGGCAGCCTCGTGTCCGTCCGTTTCGGATCGCGGCTTGCATGAGGCATGGCGGCAGCAAGACCGGTGGAAAGCTCCTTCGTGATGTGACCGGACCTCAGTGTCCCACTGCCGGAGGCATAGCCGTTGGACATAGGGTGTGCTTTATGGAGTCGAACGTGCTTGTCGTTGCCGATGTGACATGCAGTCCGGAGAACGCCGTTGAGTTCAGCCGGGTCCTGAACGAGTTCGCTGCCGCGTGTCGCGAGGAACCGGGTTGCCTCTCCTATGACGTGTTCCGCTCCGAGGACACACCCGAGCGGTACGTGAGCATCGAGAGGTACGTCGACTCCGCGGCATTCGCGGCTCACCGCGACTCCGACCACTTCCGCGAGATCGGCCTTGCCCGGCTGATGCCGCTGGCGACTGCACGCGACGTGCGGATGTATGACGAGCCTCGCGAGGTCCCGCCCGCAGGACGTTAGACGAACGGTACGTGGGCTGATGCCTGTCTTGCCGCTTTCGGTTGGGGTAGGCGGCATGGCTGTGGGGGTCTTGCTGGGCGGCTACGGCCGCGGCAGGGTGAACAGTCCCTGCTCGGTCTCGGTCAGGATCCTGCGTTCGGCGAGCCGCTTGAGCTTCAAGCGGACGTTGTTGACGTTGTAGACGTTGCTGGGCGCGATCTCCACGTCCATCTCCTTGCACACCGCCCGTGCCCGCAGCGGGGCGTCGGCCGACGCGAACACCGCCAGGATTTGTTGGTAGGCCGGATGGTTTGGCAGCTTCGCGGCCGGCGGCACGGACGGTGGTGGACCGGGAGGAATGGGGGCGGTCAGGTGTTCTGCAGGGCGGTGGTGATGATGGCGCGGGCGTCGTCGGAGTACACGGCGGACTGCTTGAGCCGGTCGAAGGCTCGCTGGAATGGCACCCGGCCGGGTGCCCGCCGGCTGGGGGTCAGGCGGGTTCGGTGGTCGGTTCGTCGGTGCTCTGGTGGGGGAGGGCGCTGGAGTACTGGGCGGCCTGGAGGAGGTAGGAGGCCCGGTACCGGCCGCCGGGGTCGGCCATGAGCTCGGTGTGGGTGCCGTGTTCGGTGAGGCGGCCCTGGTGGAGGACGTAGATGTGATCGGCGTCGGCGGTGGCGGCGAGGCGGTGGGTGATCAGGATGACGGTCAGGCCCTGGTCGGCGAGTTCGCGGATGCGGGCGAAGGCGGCGACCTCGGACTGGGCGTCGAGCGCGGAGGTCGGTTCGTCGGCGATCACCAGATGGGTGGCGCGGCCTCCGGGCCCCTCGGTGGTGGCGCGGTGGTGGGTGCGGGCCATGCCGACGCGCTGCCACTGCCCGCCGGACAGCTGGACACCGCCCTGGAAGCCGCGGGCAGCGAGGGTGTCCCAGCCGTTGTCCTGGGCCTCGACGATCGGGTGCAGGTCGGCGTAGTCGGCTGCGCGCTTGAGCAGGGCGGGGTCGTTTCCGTGTTCGGGGCGGCCGACGAGCACGTTGGCTCGCAGGGTGAAGGGCCAGCGCTGGAAGTCCTGTTCGAGGACGGCGACGGAGGAGAACAGCTGGTCGCGGTCGGCGTCGGCGGTGTCGGTGCTGTCCCACAGGATGCGGCCGGTGTCCGGGAGGTAGAGGCCGCAGAGGATTTTGGCGAGCGTGGACTTTCCGGAGCCGTTGTCGCCGACCAGGGCCACGACCTGCCCGCGCGGGATCGTGAGGGTGACGCCGGACAGGGCCGGGATGCTGCGGCCGGGGTAGGTGAAGCCGACGTCCTCCAGGGTGATCACGTCGGGGCGGTGCGGGAGGTCGGTGCCGCCGGTGGGGATGGCGCGGCGCTCGGCCTCGCGCTGGAGGCGCTCCAGGTCGGCGACGAAGAGGGCTTCCTCGTAGAGGCCGTTCGCCGTGCGGACGAGGGAGGTGATGTCGGTGGCTCCGGTGCGGATGCCGACGACCGCAGTGCCGGCGACGGCGAGGGCCATCTGTCCGTCATGGACGAGCCAGCCCAGGACGGCGAACGTCGCGGCGGAGGCCAGCCCGGACATGGCGGAGGCGAGCGCGGAGGTGCCGGCCGCCGCTCGTGCGAGGCGGTTCTGCTCCTGTTCGGACGCCTCGGCCATCGCGGTGTAGTGGCCGAGGATGAACGGGCCGATGGCGTGGACGCGGACCTCGGGCGCGGAGTGCGGCTGCGTGATCAGCTGGGCGAGGATTGCCGCTGCCCGGTGGTGCTGGAGCCAGGCCATCACCGAGCCGTAGCGGCGGCGGGCGGAGCGCACCGCGCCCCAGCCCTTCGGCGCCGCGATCAGCACCAGCATCGGCAGCAGCACCGGGTCGAGGGTGAGCAGGACCCCGCCTGCGGCGACCAGGCCGAGCAGTGCGGTGAGGACGGAGATGCTCTGGCTGATCAGTCGGCGTACCGCCGAGGTGCCGAAACGGGCGGACTCCACCAGCCTGCTGAACTCCGGGTCCTCCAGGGAGGCCAGCTCCACCCTGGCCGCGCGGCCGAGGAAGGCCACGGTGGCCGCCCGCTCCGTTTTGGGCTCCAGCCGGTCCCCGGACCAGGACGAGGCGATGGCGAGGATCGCGGAGAGAGCGGAGGCGCCGCCGACGGCCAGGGCGGCCGGCAACGCCGCGCGCAGCAGCTGGTCGGCGCTGCCCGGCGCGAACAGGGAGGTGAGCGCGCGATTGGTGGCGAGTAGTCCGAACGCGGCGGCCAGGGCGCGTCCGATCTCGGCGGCGGCGACGGCCGTCAGCGCCGTGCGGTCGGCCTGCCAGCCCAGACGCAGAGCGGTGCGGAGCAGGCCAGGGATCTGGCGGGCGACCGCGAGGAAGCTGATCCTGAGCATGGTCTGCTCGTGGGAGGCGAAACTGTAGTCGTAGCGCAGCCGGCCCCCGAACAAGAACTGCTCGCTGGCGGAGACACTTTCGTCGGGCTCGGGCTCGGGCTCGGGCGGACGGGTCTTCAAGCGCTCTCCCAAGGGTGGACGGCGGAGGGGCGGCGTCGTCATCCGTTCTCGCGCGGCACACGGGGCGCGGAGACGAGGTAGGCGGCGACGCCGGTGCGACGGGCGCTGAGCGAGGCGCGCAGCGTGCGCTGCTGGCACGGGGTGACGATGCGCGACCACACATCGAGGGCGCGCACCGAGCGGCCGCCGTGCCGGGTGGGGACGAACTGCTCGGGCGGGACGAAGGCCACGGTCAGGTTCCTCCGTTGAGGCGGGCGCGCAGGTCGGCGGCGAGGCGGTCGGCCCGCTCGGGATCGTCGGGCAGCACCCCGGCACCTTCGGTCATCAGGGCGTGGAACTGCTGCTGCTCGTAAGGGGTGTTGGGCGGGAGGGCGGCGATGTGCCAGTGGACGTGGGCGTTGCCCTGCGCGCTGCCGAGACTCAGCACGTACACGCGCTCGGTCGGAACGGTCGCCGCGAGCGCGGTGGCGACGCGGTGGACCACGCGTTGCAGGGTGAGGTACTGGTCCTCGGTGAAGTCGCCGATGGTGTCCTCGACGTGGGTGCGCGGGGCGACCAGGACCTTGCCGTGCAGGGTGGGGTAGCGGTCGAGGAAGGCGATGTGGATGCCGTCGTCCAGGACGATCCGGTGCTCGTAGCCGGGGGCGCCGGCGAGCATTGAGCAGATGAAGCACGGCCCGTTGCGGGCCAGCTCGTTGTAGGCGTCGAGGTCGAAGGCGGTCATCGCGCCCACCCGCCGGGGCCGGGGCGCAGTGTCATGAAGCCGTCGAGGGGCTCGAAGCCGAGGGGGCGGTACAGGCCGGCGCCGGCGGCGGTGGCCCTCGACTCGACGGACCCGCAGCCGCGGTCCTTGAGGGCTTCGACGAGGGCGGTGGTGACGGCCCGGCCGTGTCCGCGCCCCTGGTGGGCGGGATCGGTCACCACGGTGTGGACGCGGCCCCACAGGCCGGTGGGGAACGCGGGACCGAGACAGCCGCGGTAGACGATGCCGATGGTGCACGCGGCGAGGCCGTCGGCGGCGGGCACGACGTAGGCGAGCAGGTTCGGGTCGGCGCCCAGGCGCTCGCGCATGTCGTCACGGAAGGTGGTGCGCCACTCGTCGGTGAGCGGGCCGCCGTCCAGGACGGCGACGCACAGGCGCAGCGGTTCGTCGGCGTCCCCGGGGACGGCGGGCCGGGCGGCGGCGTACTCGCCGGTGCCGCAGCCCACGTCGAGCGCCCGGAGGCCGGCGCCTTGGCCGACATGCTCGGCCAGCAGGTCGACCTCCCCCTCGGCGACGGGACGAAATCCCTTCCCCCGCTTGTAGTGGTCGTTCCAGTGGTCCGCGGCGGACACTTCCGTTCCTCTCGGTCTGGGCTTCCAGTGGACGGGTCAGTCGGTGTGGTGCAGGCCGGGAGGGTACAGCGGACCGGGAGCCAGGCGCTCAAGCAGCCGGTCCACACTGCCGTCGGGCCGGTAGAGCGTGCGGTAGGCGTACGGGTTCCGTCCGCAGGGGAGCGTGGTGACGCCTTCGTCGGTGACGGTGCGGCCCTGGGTGATGGCGAGCAACCGCAGGTCGATGTCCGCGGGCAGGACTGCTTTCGCGCCGGTGGGCGGGCGGCGGTGGCGGCCGGCCATCTCATGCCCCGACCAGGGCGCGCAGGTCCTCCGAGGCGTCCCAGCCGTAGGTGGAGAACCCCCGCCCGTCGCCGGCGAGGTAGGCGGTGAGGGCGACGTGCGAGGTGGGGAACATCGTGGTGGGCAGCGCGGAGGTGTCCATCCACAGGACGGCGAGGTGCTTGTCCGGCTCGGCGTTCGTCAACTCGCCCCGCCACGAGGTCGCGGCGAAGACCGAGAGCAGGAACGGGCCCCTGCCGTGCTTGTAGTCCTTGGCCGTCGCGCGCAGCAGCCGGTCGACGTCTGCCGGCATGTCGGGGGTGCTCACGCGGCCCACCCGACGGTGGACAGGGTGTTGCCGCGGGTGATCTCGGTGAGCGCGTGGGCGGTGTAGGGGACGGTGTCGTCCGGCAGCGAGTCGAGCGGCCACCAGTGCAGTTCCTCGCACTTGTGCGGCTCCGCGTTGCGGAGCCGGCCGTGGTAGCGGGTGGGGCGGAAGAACAACTGGAGGCGGCTGCGGCCGTCGTCGGCGTCGAGGTGGTGCAGGGTGTGGACGAGCGCGAGGTCGTGCTCGGCGATGGTGAGGCCGAGTTCCTCCTCGGCCTCGCGCGTCATGGAGCGGGTGACCGGCTCGCCGCGCTCCATGTGCCCGGCCGGCAGGTGCCACAGGCCCTTCGCGTAGGCGGTGTTGCGGCGCCGGCCGAGCAGTACGCGGTCGGCGTCGGTGAGGACGAGGTGGACGCCGACGACCAGGGTCAGCGGATCCGTCCCGGAGGCCGGGGCAGCGGCGGGGCGGAGGTCGTCGTGCGGGTTCACGCCGTCCTCCCGGGAGACCGGCCGGTGGCGAGTAGCGGCAGGTAGTGCTGCATATAGGGCGGGACTTTGAGCAGCGGTACCTCGTCGAGGGGGACCATGCGCACGGCCAGGCCCTCGTTTCCGAGCTGCAGGTCGCTCTCGGGGCCGTCCCAGACGCCGTGCAGGACGCGGGTGAGCGGGTGTACGAGGTCGTGCTGCGGGTCGGGTACCGGCCGTAGGCCGGAGACGGTGATCCCGGCCTCCTCGGCTACCTCGCGCTCCGCGGTCTCCTCGGCCGTCTCCCGGCCCTCGCGCCAGCCTCCGATCGGCGTCCAGTGGCCCGGCCACGCGATGCCCGGGTTGTGGTCGCGGTGGTGCATCAGCAGTCGACCCCGGGCGTCCGTGACCAGGACCATGACACCTTCGAAGTCGTCCTTCGGTGGTGCCGGACGCTCCACGTACAGCGGCGTGCCGCTGCGGTGGGCGCGCAGCACCTGCAGGAGCCGCTGGTAGCGGTGCGGTTCCATGAGCGCGCGCCAGTCGTGCGCGGTCTCGAACCGCCACTCGGTGTGCTCGGCCGGATCGAGGTGGATCCTCGCCTGCTGTTCGGGGGTGAGGACGCCACCGTCGAAGACATAGCCGCAGACCGGCACCGGGTACTCCGTGCCCGCCTGCTCGTGGATGACGGCCACCAGGCGCCGCTGGGCGATGACCTCGGGATTCTCTGCGGCGAGATCGAGGCCCAGCTCCTCCATGCCCTCGATCAGCGCGGTCGCGAACGGCGTGCGGCCGTGCTCGACGTTGCCGCCGGGGAAGTTCCACACGTCCGGGTTGATGGTCGAGCGCATGCCGAGGATGCGGCCCTGCGGGTCGGTGACCAGGAAGCTGCCGTAGGCCGTGGGGCGGGCGACGGTGGTGATGTAGCCGCCGACCGGCCGCCAGCCGGGGACGGCCAGACGGCGCACGAGCCACTCGACGACCTCCCGCTGCCCGTCGCCGGTCGCAGGCAGAGCGTCCGCACTCGCCCACTGGTGGTCGTCGTGGTCCCGGGAGAGGGCGATCGGGGTGCCGTCCGGCACGACGGTGGTGAAGACGAACTGCCGTACCCGGTTGCCGTACTGGCTGGTGAAGTCGAGGTGCCGCGCGTATTCCAGCGGCAGGCCGGTGATCCCGGTCTCCTCCGCGAGTTCGCGGACCGCACCGGCGTCCACGGGCTCGTCGTCCTCCCGGCCGCCGCCCGGGTACTCCCACAGGCCGGGCAGGACGTCGTCGGGGGATCGGCGGATCATCAGGATCCGGCGTGAGGTGTCCCGGACCACGACGCCGACGCCGATCCGCTCGATGCCTTCGCTGGCGGCCAGGCTCGTGAGTGTGTCGAAGTCGATCACTGGAGGGGCTCCTCGGCGTCGCGGGCGGGCAGGGCCACCCGGTCGTGAGGCCCGGCGCGGGTACTGAGGGCCGGGATGGGCGGGCCTTCCACAGGGGGTACCTCCGGGCGCTGGTGGTGTCCGTGCACGCCGAACCGGCTGTCGACAGCGAAGTTCGCCGCAAGTGTGCTGTCAAGACGTCGAGTTGGGCGGCCCGGCGTGCGGGGTGGCGACCGATAATGGTGCTGTTCGATTGTGTCGCTCAAGCGAGTTTCCTCCGGGCGATCCTGGGTCGAACGGGGCTGTTTCGAGCACCCGTCGGGCGCGGTCGAGGGCCTCCTCCAGGCGGCCCCGCAGGGCCTCGGGCAGGGCGCCGGAGTCCAGTGCGCAGGCGGCGAGCGCCCGTTCGAGCGGGCTGAACCGGTCCGGTTCGAGGCGGGTGCGGATGCCCTCGTGGGCGAGGAGGTCGCGAAGTGCGTAGCCGTCGCCGGATTCACTCGTTCGGCTGGTCAGCCGCCGCAGCAGGTTTTGCGCGGAGGGGGTGTCCGGGTCGGCGGCGTCGAGGGCGGTCAGTGTGAGGCGAGTGGTGAAGGCGGCGAGGCCCTCCTCTGTGTCGAGCACGAGGCAGTGGTCGATCGCCTGGTCGGCGGCGTCGTGGTCGCCGGGGCGGCACAGTGCGGTGAGCACGGCGGTGACCTCGGCCTCCCAGGCGTCGCCCGGCTCGGTGTCCTCCAGCAGGGCGAGCGCGCCGGGCAGGTCGCCGGTGGTGGCGCAGGCGAGGACGGCGACCTGGCGGCCGTCGAGGATGCGCCGGCCGATGCCGCGGTGCTCCTCGATGTGGCGCAGGGCGTCCTTCCAGCGGCCGGCGGCGGTGAGGGCGCGGGTTCCGTCGGCGATGATGACCCGCCACAGCCACGCCCGCACTTCGGCGCGCTGGTGATCGGTCTCGGTCAGCTCGCCGGGAACGGTGATGCCGTCGAGGACGGTGGCGGTGGCGATGATGACGGCGCGGTAGAGGTCGAGGAGCAGTCGGTGGCCGCGCTGGTGGTGGCCGGCGCGGATGTGGAGCCGGGCGAGGTTGACGACCGGCTCGAGTCCGCCGACGGCGCTCATCGCCGGGAGCGGGCCGCGAGTCAGGTAGAGGTCTGCGTGGCGGTGGCACAACTCGCGGGCGTACTCGGGCAGGCCGATATCGGAGGCGAGGAGGGCCGCCTGGTTGAAGACGGTGGATGCCAGGCCCGGATCGGTCTGCCGTGAGGCCGTGTCGGCCAGCTCGGTGAGCCGGCCGACACGGGCGTTCAGGGGCAGGCACGCGGGCCGGGCCCTGGCGACCAGCGGGAAGCGCCGGGCGACGGGTCCGGTCGGGTGCACGGTGGCTACTCCCAGGAGACGGTGATGGGGTGTTTCGGGCGCTCCAGGACGAACCGGCCGGCTGCTCGGTCCGGGACGGCGGGGGTGTCGGGGAGTTCGATGCGCAGTGTCCGGTCGCGGTAGCCGGCGTTCCAGGTGCGGATCTCCTCGGCGACGAGGTCGGCGAGGGCGGCGCCGTCGGGGCCGTGGCCGATGGTGCCGGTCTCGTAGGTCTTGCGGCCGTCGGAGGCGGGTTCGCCGGGGCGCAGGGTGAGGTACGCGAGGGACCCGCCGCTCACGGTGGCCATGGCGCCCCAGCCGAACATCGGGGTGATGTCGTGTTCGTGTGCGGCGGTGGTGACGCTCATCCGCATGATCGAGTTTGGGAGGGTGAGGGCCAGCCACAGGTCCTGGTACTCGTAGGTGGTGCCGCCGGGGATGGTGACCCCGGTCCAGGTCTCGTGGCGTGCGCCGTCGAGGACGCCGAAGAGCTCGGTGGCACGGCGAGTTCACCCAGCTCAACGGCCTGCTCGGACAACTGCTTCGACAGAAGGAGGGGCGGGACGTCGAGCCGTCGGCCTGCGTGATCGACGCCCGGAGCATCAAGACCTCCACCAGCGTCCCCGCCGCCGGCCAGGGCATCGACGCGGGAAAGAGAATCGTGGGCAGGAAGCGGAGCATCGTCACCGACACCCTCGGTCTCCTCCTCGCGGTGCTGGTCACGGCAGCGAGCGTGCAGGACTCCGTCGCCGGAACCCGACTCCGCGTCAAGGTCGATGTCGAACACCCCGGCATCCGCAAGGAGTGGGTCGACGGCGGCTACCGCCAGCACCTCGTCGAGCACGCCGCCACTCTGGGTATCGACATGGAAATCACCGCCCGCAAGCCCGGCACCAGGGGATTCACTCCGATACCGAAGCGGTGGACGGTCGAGCGGACCTATGGCTGGCTCATGCTCCATCGCCGCCTCGCCCGCGACTACGAAGCCCTCCCTGCCCGCTCCGAAGCCATGATCCACCTCGCCATGACCGACCTCATGGCGCGCCGCCTCACCAGCGAGAACACCATCTCCTGGCGTGACCCGACAACGCAGACCAAACAGCTGATTCCAGGATGAAACATCGGACGAAAACGACGTCTAAGTCGGGTACCCGGGTCACGTTGCCGTGACCCGGGTACCCGACCAAGTGGACAGTCCGTCAGCGCATTCGCTCCAGCTTGAGCAGGCCGGGCACCGCCAGCAGTGAGAGCAGCAGCAGGAAGAGCCAGGGCAGGGCGGGGCCGCGGCTGAGGAGCAGGGTGAGCAGGCCGGGGGCGACCGCCTGGCCGAGGTTCCAGGAGAGCTGGTAGACGGCGAGGTAGCGGCCGCGCAGCGCCGGGTCGGCGAAGGCGACGCTGAGCTCCTCGCGGAACGGGGTGGCCATGGTCTCGGCGAGGTTGTAGACGAACATCGCGGCGTAGAGCCCGGTGACGACAGCCCAGCCGGGGGTGGCGGCGACGGCGGCGAAGAGGGTGAAGGCCAGGGCGTTGACGAGCGAGGCGGCGGCGATCACCCGGGTTGCGCGGAACCGCTCCAGCCGCCCGGCCACCACGCTGCCGGTGAGCACCACCTGCAGCCCGTTGAGCACCAGCAGCGTGCCCGCCAGCCAGGCTTCGCGGTGCAGGCCGTCGGTGACGTAGACGGCGAGCAGCATGCTGAGGATCATCGAGCCGAAGACGAAGGTGAGGTTGACCGCCACCAGGAGCAGGTACCGGCGGTCGCGCAGCACCGTCAGGTAGCCGCCGGGTGCCGCGGCGGGCTCGGCAGCGGCAGGAGCGTCGGCAGCGGGGGCGGCCCCCGGTCGCCAGGTGGCGAGCAGTGCCGTCGCGACCACGTAGCTGGCCGCGTTGAGCACCACCAGCAGTCGCAGTCCGCCGGTGCCGCCGTCGCCCACGAGGAGGGCGCCCAGCGCGCCGCCCAGGCCCATCCCGGTGTTGCGCAGCGTCTGCACCAGCGCGAACCAGCGGGTCCGCTCTCCCTCGGCGGCGGCGAGCACCACCAGGCCGGTGCTGGAGGTCCAGTACGCGACGTGGCCGATCTGGGCGAGCAGGCAGACCAGCACGATCTGCCAGAGCTGCCCGGCGAGCAGGTAGCCGCCGAACGCGACCGCGGACAGGGCGTTGCCGCCGGCCGCCACCACCCGGGCGCCGTACCGGTCGATCAGCGGGCCGACGCCGATCGCGGTGGGCAGGGCGAGCAGCCGCGCGGTGGTGACGGCGGCGCCGATCGCGGCGATGCCCAGGCCCGTGCTGCGGGCGAAGTAGACCAGGGTGAAGGCGAGGACCAGTCCGGTGCCGAGGCTGTCGATGAGGTGGGCGCCGACCAGGCGGTTGCGGCCGGTGGTGGTCGGCAGGCCGAGGCGGTCGCGGAGCGGGGAGAGTGTTGCGGTGGTCATGGCACGAGCATTACTGACATGATCATCGTCGGAAACGGATTCGATCCTGGTCGAATCCTCAGCTGACCTGAACCGACCGGGGGCCCGCCGTGCTCGTCTGGGAGTTCTCCGCCCAGGACCTCGCCAGGACCAGGTTCGCCTGCTCGCCGCTCGCCGAGGTCGCCACCAGCGTCGAGGTGCTGAAGGAGCCGGGTCGACACGCTGTCCACCTGCCCTGGGTGCGGCAGGCGAGGCAGCGGCTGGCCGGGGTCGACTGGTCGCTGCTCTCCCAGCTGGTCCGGCTGCCCACGGTGTACGTGCCGGACTTCCTCACCCCGGTCCCGGTCGACACCTCGCCGACCATCGAACAGGCGGTGGCCGCGCTGGCCGCCACCGATCCGGCCGCGGTGCGCCGCGACCTCTCCCGGCTCACCGGTGAACTGCCGCCCCTGGTAGCTGAGTTGTACGGCGACCCGGAGGCGGGACTGGCCCGGCTGGCGGGCGAGGTCCTGGCGTACTGGGCGGCCGCGATCGCCCCGCACTGGCCGCGCATCCAGCGCCTCACCGAGGGCGAGATCCTGCGCCGGGCCCGCCAGATGTCGACCGGCGGCCCGGCCGCGCTCTTCGCCGACCTGCACCCGCAGGTGAGCTGGGAGCGCGACACGTTGAGGATCGGCCACCGGGTGGACGTGGAGCGGCGGTTGGACGGCGAACGCGGCCTGGTGCTGGCCCCCACCGTCTTCGCCTGGCCGGGTGTCTACTCGCAGCAGAACCCGCCCTGGCAACCCGGCCTGCTCTATCCGCCGCGCGGGGTGGCCACGCTCTGGGAGAACTCCGGCGCCGCCGTCCCGGACGGCCTGGCCCGGGTGATCGGCCGCACCCGTGCCCGGTTGCTGGCCGAGCTGGACTGCCCCGCCTCCACCGCCGAACTCGCCGCCCGGCTGGACCTGTCGGCGGCCAACGTGTCGCACCACCTCACCGCGCTGCGCGAGGCCGCCTCGCCGCCCGCCACCGCACCGGCCGCACAGTCCTGTACGCCCGCACAGAAGCTGCCGAACTCCTCCTGAAGGTCCGTCACTGACCTCGAAGTCGTCCTGTCGTGGGGGCTGACGGTTGTGGATCGTTACGGTATCCCGCGTGTGACTGATCATTTCGGAATGAGTTCGGCTCAGGGGTCGGCAGTTGACAGGTCTGCGCGGCAGAGTGCTGCACGTATCGGATGATCGTGTGCCTGACGACTTGTGGGAGCGGACGGATCCGCTGCCGCCACGTCCGTCACGGCGCCGCGCTGTCCCGGGCGGCTTCCCGCGGACGACCGTGCTGCCCCGCGTGGCATCGTGTACGCGCTGTGCAAGAGCGTGAGCGGCGAGACCTGTGGTTGCCATGACGGCCGACCTCCGGGAACTTGCTGACCTTTTGCTGACCCCGGACGTTCGGTCATGCCCCCGGAGCTGCGCCGGGGCGGCAGCGCTGTGACAGCGGCCCCGGGCCCTTGTGCGGGCCCGGGGCCGTGCTGTCGTCCCGATGATCCTCGGGCGTCGGGCGGGCCGGTCAGAAGCGGCGGCCGCCGTAGAACGGGTCGTAGTAGACGGCGTAGCGGTCCTGGAAGTCCGGGCTGCGGTCGGTGTCCTCGACGCCCAGGGTGGGGCTGTGCTTGATGTCGTCCTTGGTGCGGTCGATGTAGACCTTCTGTTCCGCGATCTCGATCCGGATGACGGTGCCGGCGGGGAGCAGGACCAGGCGGCCGAAGATCCAGGGGCCGGTGTCGACGACCAGGTACTGCGAACCCATCGCCTCGGAGAGGCGGTCCACCTTGCCGACGGAGCCGTCCACGGCCTCCACGTGGAATCCGATGAGGTCGGTGCCGGCGGTGTGGCCGGAGGTGTCGCGGAACTGCCAGAGGTTGACGCCCTCGCTCATGTGTCCTTCTCCCTTCGGTCGTTGGTGCCGGTGCTGCACCGCTCGGGTGCCCCGGTCCGGCGGATCCATGCCACCTGTCCGCCGGGAGGTGTGGTCCGGCCCGGTCGGGAAAGGCGAGGCCGCGGACCGGGCGGCGGGCCCGGCGGCGCGAGTGGACAGGAGAGCGGGACATGGGGTGGAGTCCGGTACGACTGGCGGTGGCGGCCCTGGCGGCGGTGCTGCTCGCGTACGGCCTGGACCGGGCCGAGCGGGCTGTGGTGCGGCGGGTGACCACCGACGGCGGGGCGACGGGGGTGCCGCGTGTGCTGGCGCGGTGCCGGCGGCCGTTGCTGGCGCTGACGGCGTGTCTGCTGCTGCTCGGCGCGCTGCCGTGGATCGACGCGCCGCCCGCCGCCCGGGACGCGCTGCGGCACCTGGTGGTGATCCTGGCGATCGCCGCCGGCGGCTGGCTGGGGGCCCGGGTGGTGGTGCTGCTGGTGAACGGCACGGTGCGGATCGCGGTGCACCGCCGGGACCCGGCGTGGGCCGGTCGGGCCAGGACGCAGGCCGATCTGCTGGGCCGGATCTGCCAGGCGGTCGTGGCGCTGGCGACGCTGGGCGCGATCCTGATGACCTTCCCGACGGTGCGCGGGGTCGGGACGAGTCTGCTGGCCTCCGCCGGACTGGTCGGCCTGGTCGCGGGTGTGGCGGCCCAGAGCACGCTCGGCAATGTCTTCGCCGGTGTCCAGATGGCGTTCGGGGACCTGGCCCGGATCGGCGACGTGGTCGTGGTGGCGGGGGAGTGGGGGACGGTGGAGGAGATCACGCTGACGGCGGTGGTGATCGCGACCTGGGACCAGCGGCGGATCGTGATGCCGATGTCGTACTTCGTGGGCCGTCCGTTCGAGAACTGGTCCCGCCGGACCAGTCGGATCACCGGCACGGCGCTGCTCCACCTCGACCACCGCGCGCCGGTCGGGAAGCTGCGCGAGGAGTTCGACGCCTTCCTGTCCGGGCAGCCGCTGTGGGACGGCGAGGGCAGCGCCCTCCAGGTGGTCGACACCACGCCCACCACCATCGTGGTCCGGGCGCTCGCCACCGCCGCGAACGCCGAGGACGCGTTCGAGCTCCGCTGCCGGCTGCGCGAGCACCTGATCGGGTACCTGGTCGAGAACCACCCGCAGGCCCTGCCCCGGGTCGGCGTGAACGACGCCGTCCCCGGCGGACGGGTGGAGGACGGGCGCTGACGCCGCCCGTCCTCCACCCGTGCGTACCGGCCGGGCCGCTACGACCTGCCGGTGCCGCGGGTGCGGTCGTACCGGGTGGCCAGGGCCGCGAAGCCGAGGGTGACCAGCGCGCCGGCGCCGGTGGCGGCGCGGCGGGCGCCGTCGGTGCCGGTGTCGGGGAGGGCGCCGGGGAGGGCGCCGGGGTGGTCCGGGGCCTCCGCCGCGGTCGGCTGGGTGCCGTCGTCGTGGCCGGTCACCCAGTGGGCGGGCTGGACGGAGACCGGGTCCTCGCCGTGGCCGGGCGTCCAGGGGTGTTCGCCGGGCTTGCAGGTCGGGACGGTGACGGTGTTACTGGTGGCGGTCACGGTGGTGCCGTCGGGGGTGGTGGCGGTGACGGTCGCGTGGTCGGTGACCTTCCCGGCGTGCACGTCCGCGGCGGTGGTCCTGTACCGGGCGGTGCAGGTGGTGGAGGCGCCGGGGGCGAGGACGGTGACGGGGCAGGTGACCGTCGGGGTGCCGGGGCCCTGGTCGGTGACGGTGACGCCGGAGACCGGAACGGTGCCGGTGTTGGTGACGGTGAACGTGTAGTGGAGGGTCTCCCCGGCGGCGGAGAACTCCTTCTCCTTGGCCTTCTTGACGACGGTCACGCCGCCGTAGGGGACGGTGACCTGGTTGCTGGTGCCGGTCACGGGGGTGCCGCCGGGGGCGCTGCCGGTGGCGGTCGCCGTGTTGACGACCCGTCCGGCCTGCACGTCGGCGGCGGTGGTCGTGTACTGGGCGGTGCAGGTGGTGGAGGCGCCGGCGGCGAGGACGGTGTCGGGGCAGGTGACCGTCGGGGTGCCCGGGCCCTGGTCGGTGACGGTGACGCCGGTCAGCGGCTGGGAGCCGGTGTTGGTGACCAGGTAGCCGTAGTGCAGGACCTGCCCGGCGGCGGTGAAGACCTGCTCGGTGGCAGACTTGACGACGGTGACGCCGCGGGTGGGAACGTTGACGGCGACGGTGGTGGTGCAGCCGCCCTGGGTGGCGCAGCTGCCGCCCTGCCCGGTGGGGGTGGCGCTGTTGGTCAGCGCCCGGTCGCCGGTGTCGGGCGTGTTGACGGTGACCTGGTAGCTGACGGTCGCCGTCGCGCTCGGGTTGACCACGCCGGTGTAGGTGAGAGTGGTCCCGGTGACGGAGGCGGCGCCGGTGCTCGCGCTGACGGAGCCGGGCACGAGGGTGGCGTCGTCGAGGACGGCGGCCAGGTCGTCGGTGAAGTCGGCGTTGGCGGCCACCGTGCCGGTGTTCGTCACGGTCACGGTGTAGGTGACGGTGGCGCCCTCGTCGACAGGGCCGGCCGGCGCCGCGCCCTTGGCGATCGTGTAGGCGGGGGTGACGCAGCTGCTGGAGTCCTGCGGGGCGGTGGCACCGTAGAACCCGGAGCCGGTCGCGGAGACGGCGGTCACGGGCAGCGGGTCGGTGGACGGGGCCGTCGGGACGCTGTCCAGCCGGTCGATCATGCCGTCCGAGGCGAACGCGTACACCGAGCCGCCGGACTGGGCCGCGCCGAAGGTCTGCGGGACGGTGCCGATCCGGGTGACCGTGTTGTCCGGGTGGATCCGGAAGACCGGGGAGGGGGTGCCCACGACGGCGCCGGCCGGGGAGGCGAAGGCGAGGACGTCGCCGTCGGCGAGGGTGAGGAAGTCGCCGGCGGACACGAATCCGTCGGGGAAGGCGTAGGGGGCGAGGGTGCTCACCCCGGTGGCGGGGTCGACCAGGTAGATCAGGTTGGTGACGAACGAGCCGGTGATCAGCATGCCGTCGGAGCGGGCGGTGAGGCCGTTGGCGGCGGGGGGCGAGAGTTCCGCGAGCGGGCCGGTGATCGCGACGCTCGCGGTCTCCGCACCGGTGGCCGGGTCGATCGTGTAGAGGACGGGCGCGTCGGGGAAGCTGACGCCGTAGAGCTTGGAGCCGTCGGGGGCGAAGGCGATGTCCCCGTAGTCGCGGACCAGTGGGGCGCTCGCCAGCACGGTCCCGGTGGTGTCGTACTCGATCAGGCTCTGCGTCGCGCCGCCGGTGTTCGCCCACAGCGGGACCGGCGGGCAGTCCGCCCGCACCGCCCGCGGCGGGGCCGAGCCCGCGGTACCGGGGCTCCCCGCCGGGGCCGGGCTGCCCGCGGCGGCCGGTGGGGAGGCCGCGGCGGGCGTGGTTCCCGCCAGGCCGCAGGCGAGTGCGACGCCGATGGCGACCGCGAGGACCGCGGGGAGCGGTCGCCGGTGGGACGGGGAGCCTGTACGTGGCATGGGCGGTCGGCCTTCTGTGCTGGGCGGGGAACGCGCGACGGGACCGGCCTTCCGGTCGACGGGGCGACTCTCCGTCAGGTGACGGGTGGAAGGTGGTGCTCCCACCCTTCACCGCAGCGTGACCGGCGGCTACCCAGAGTGCTCTCTCCGGGTTCCGGGGCCGGCCGGGCCGGGGACGCGTCCTTCGGAACACGCCGGGCGGACGACGCCGGGATCCGAAGGACGCGCCCTACACCTGCTCGCTCTCGCCCTCGGCGTCGATGTGGGGGAGGATCCGGTCGAGGAAGCGGGGGGTCCACCAGGCGGAGGCGCCGAGCAGGGTCATCACCGCCGGGACGAGCAGCAGCCGGACGATGGTGGCGTCCACCAGGACGCTGACCGCCAGGCCGAGGCCCATCATCTTGATCACGATGTTGTCGCTGACGATGAAGGCGGCGAAGACGCTCACCATGATCAGCGCGGCGCAGGAGATCACCCGGGCGGTGATCTCCAGGGCGTGCGCGACGGCGTCCTGGCTGCGGCCGGTGCGCAGCCAGGCCTCGTGCACCCGGGAGAGCAGGAAGATCTCGTAGTCCATGCTCAGCCCGAAGACGATCGCGAACATCATCATCGGCACGTAGCTCTCGATCGGGACCGTGCCGTTCACCCCGAGCGCCGGGCCGCCCCAGCCCCACTGGAAGACCGCCACCAGGACCCCGTACGAGGCGGCGATCGACAGCAGGTTGAGCACGGCGGCCTTGACGGCGACCAGCAGGCCGCGGAAGACGGCGAGGATGATCAGGAAGGCGAGTCCGACCACCACCGCGATGATCAGGATCAGCCGGCTCGACACGATGTCCAGGAAGTCCACCTGGGCGGCGGTGTTGCCGGTGACGTAGGTCTTCGCGCCGGTGCCCGCGACCGAGTCCGGCAGCACGGTGTCCGACAGGTGGTTGACCAGGTCGGTGGTGGCCTGGTCCTGCGGCGAGGTGGTGGGGACGACGGTGTTGAACAGGACCGCGCCGTCCGGGCTGAGCTGCAGCGGGCCGACGCTCGCCGCGCCGGGCAGGCCGGTGAGGGACTGCTGCACGGCGCTCTGGACGGCCGGCCGGTTCTCGGCGGGGACGGCGCTCTGGTCGACCACGAGGGTCAGCGGGCCGTTGGAGCCGGGACCGAAGGCCTCGGACATCAGGTCGTAGGCGCGCCGGTCGGTGAAGTCGCTGGAGTCGGCGCCGTCCCCGATGTGGCCGAGCTGGATGGAGAACAGCGGGATCGCCAGGATCCCCAGCGCGACCACGCCGGCGATCAGGTACCACCAGGGGCGCCCCTCGACCCGGCGGGCGTAGCGGTGCCAGACGCCGGTCTCCGCACCGTCCTCGCCGTTGCTCTCGGCGATCGGGCGGCCCACGGTGATCCGGTCCATCCGGCGGCCGATCAGCCCCATCAGCGCCGGCAGCAGGGTGAGGGCGCCGAGGACCGCCGACACCACGGTGACCGCGGCAGCGACCCCGAGCTTGGCCATGAAGGAGATGCCCGACACCGACAGCCCGGACAGCGCGATGATCACGGTGCAGCCCGAGACCAGTACCGCCCGGCCGCTGGTGGCCACCGCCTGTCCGGCCGAGGAGACCGGATCCACCCCGTCCATCAGGTTCTGTCGATGGCGGGTGAGCAGGAAGAGCGCGTAGTCGATGCCGACCCCGATGCCGATCATGGTGGCGAGGGTGGGCGCGACGGTCGCGAAGGTGGACAGCGCCGCGATCAGCCCCAGCACGCCGAGGCCGACCACCGCCGCGAACAGTGCCGTCACCAGCGGCAGTCCGGCCGCGATCGCGCTGCGGAAGCCGATCAGCAGCACGACGATCGCCACCGCGAAGCCGATCACCTCGCTGAGGCGGTCGTCGGGTTCGGGCTGCGCCAGCTCGCCCAGCGGGCCGCCGTACTCGACCTGGACGCCGGCCTCCCGCAGCGGGGCCACCGCCGCGTCCACACCGTCCAGGTAGCTCGGGTCGAGCAGGGTCGGGTTGGTGTCGAAGCGGACCGTGATGTAGCCGGTCAGACCGTCCGCGGCCAGCGGTCCGCCGGGCGGGGCGGGCTGCCCGGCCGGCGGCAGCGGGCTCTGCGCGCCCAGCACGTGCGGCAGCTGCGACAGCGAGGCGACCACCTGGGACACCTGCGGGGCGAAGTCGGTCAGGGGCTGGGCGTCGTGCAGCACCACCTGGGAGCTGGTGCCGGCCGCGGCCGGGACGTGCGCCTGGAGGACCTGCTGGCCCTGCTGCGCCTGGGAGCCGGGCAGCGAGAAGTCGTCCGAGTAGTCGCCGCCGACCGTCTTGTTCGCGGTCTGGACGGCGGCCAGCGCCACGATCCACAGCACGATGACCAGCACCGAGTGGCGGGCGCACCACTCGCCGAGCCGCCGCAGCCCCGAGCGCTTGGCCGGTGGCGCGGCGGCGGAGGGGCCGCGGCGGCCGGACGGCGGCGTGGACCGCGGGTCGGGCTTCGGGGCGGACGGCGGGTAGGGCTGCGGATCGGACGGCGGCATGAGCGGCTCCCGGTCTTCGGCGCGGTTGCGCAGTGATCCGGAGCAGCGTCCCCGGGCCGCCGCGCGGACCACGCCGTACTCGCCGGTAGTCGCCCCGTCGGCGGTGGTCCCCCCGTCGGCGGTGGGCGCCCCCGTCGCCGGTGGTCGCCCCGGTACCGCTGACGGGACGACCACCGGCGGCCGGGTCAGGACGAGGTGGGCACCGCCGCCTCCCGCAGCCCGCCGTCGGACAGGTGCAGCCGGCGGGTCACCCCGATCCGCTCCAGGAACCGCTCGTCGTGGCTGACCACCACGAACGCGCCCCGGTAGGCGGTCAGGGCGCTCTCCAGCCGGCCGACGCTCACCAGGTCGAGGTTGTTCGTCGGCTCGTCCAGCAGCAGCAGGTGCGGCGCCGGGTCCGCGCACAGGACGCACGCGAGGGTGGCGCGCAGCCGCTCGCCGCCGGACAGCAGCCCGACCGGCAGGTGGGCGCCGGCGCCCCGGAAGAGGAACCGGGCCAGCAGGTTCATCCGCTCGACCTCCGGCCGCTCCGGGGCGGACGCGGCGAAGTTCTCGGCGACCGTGCGGTCCGGATCGAGCAGGTCCAGCCGCTGTGACAGCCGGGCGATCCGGCCCTCGGCCCGCCGGACCGTGCCGCCGTCCGGGGCCAGGCTCCCGTCGATCAGCCGCAGCAGGGTGCTCTTGCCCGAGCCGTTGGACCCCGTCAGCGCGATCCGCTCCGGGCCCCGGACGGTCAGGTCGACACCGGGCTCGGTGAACAGCTCCCGCCCGCCGAGCCGGACCCGCAGCCGCTCGCCGAGGAACAGGGTGCGGCCGGCGGGCACCTGGGTGTCCGGCAGCTCCACCACGATCCGCTGCTCCTCGCGCAGCCCCCGCTCGGCCTCGTCGAGGCGCGCCCTGGCCGCGCCGACCCGGCCGGCGTGCACCTGGCCGGACCGGCCGGCGGCCTCCTGCGCGCCGCGCTTCATGGTGCCGGCGAAGATCTTGGGCAGCCCGGCGTTCTTGAGGTTGCGGGCGGCGTTGCTCTGTCGGCGCTCGGCCCGCTCGCGGGCCTGCTGCAGCTCCCGCTTCTCCCGCTTCAGCTCCTGCTCGGCGCTGCGGACGGTGCGCTCCGCGGCCTCCTGACCGGCCCGGACGGCCTCCTCGTAGGCGGTGAAGTTGCCGCCGAAGAAGTGCAGCCCGCCCCGGTCCAGCTCGGCGATCCGGTCCGTCCGGTCGAGCAGCTCGCGGTCGTGGCTGACCAGCAGCAGGCAGCCGTGGAAGTCGTCCAGCGCGTCGTAGAGCCGGTGCCGGGCATCGCGGTCGAGGTTGTTGGTGGGTTCGTCGAGCAGCAGCACGTCGGGGCGCCGCAGCAACTGGCCGGCCAGGCCCAGCGAGACGATCTGGCCGCCGCTGAGGGTGCCCAGGTCGCGGTCGAGGGCGAGGTGGCCCAGGCCGAGGCGGTCGAGCCGGTCGCGGCTGCGCTCCTCGATGTCCCAGTCGTCGCCGATGGTGGTGAAGTGCCGTTCGTCGACGTCACCGGACTCGACCGCGTCGATGGCCCGGATCACGTCGGCGACGCCCAGGACCTCGGCGACGGTGAGCCCGGCGGTCAGCGGGAGGGTCTGCGGGAGGTGGCCGAGGACGCCGTCGACGGTCACCGACCCGGCGGAGGGGCGCAGTTCACCGGCGAGGAGCCGGAGCAGGGTGCTCTTGCCGCTGCCGTTGGGGGCGACCAGGCCGGTCCGGCCGGGGCCGACGGCGAAGGAGAGGTCCTGGACGACGGGGGTGTCGTCGGGCCAGGAGAAGGACAGGTTGGTGCAGACGACGGAAGCGCCGGACATGGCGGTGACCTCGTGGAGTGACGGGGCGGGGCAGCAGACACCCGCCCGGGGGCCGGACGAAGGGGAGGAGGGGTCGACGAGCGGGCCGCGGCAGCGGTGCTTCGATGCACCGGCGAGCGACCTGTCGGCTCCGGGTGATCACCCGGAGATGTCGTCGTCCACCACCATGTCCGGTCTCCTTGGGGAAGTGGTCCGGGGAAGGACCACAAAAAAGATCAACGTCCCCGGCAGGCTAACAGTCGGGATTCTCGGTCGCCACCCGATTTCCGGCGCCCGGGCGGCACGGGGCCCGACGAGTATCTGATGCACCGTCAACGTCCGTGCGGCACAGGCCCTCTCGACGTGACCGGCGTGCGGCGGCATGCTCGACCCCGTGCCCGGCCCGACCGCCGCGCGCCCGCGTCACCCGAGCGAAGGAGCCCCCGTGGAACGACTCGTACTGGACCCGACCGGTCGCAACCGCGACGCCGAGACCGCCGAACTGTTCGAGCGCGGCCCGGCGACGCCCGTCGACCTCCTGGGGGTGCGGGCCTGGGCGGTGGCCGACCCGGAGCTGCTGGAGGAACTGCTCAAGGACCCCCGGGTCTCCAAGGACGGCCTCCAGCACTGGCCGGACTTCGCCGAGGTCGTCCCCACCTGGCCGCTGGCGATCTGGGTGGCCGCCCGCAACATGTTCACCGCCCACGGCGCGGAGCACCGGCGGCTGCGCCGGCTGGTCGGCACCGCGTTCTCGGTCCGCCGGATCAACGCCATGACCGAGCAGGTCGAGCAGCTGACCGGCACCCTGCTGGACGACCTGGCCGCGAAGCCGCCGGGCACGCCCGTCGACCTGCGCGAACACCTCGCCTACCGGCTGCCGATCCAGGTCGTCGCCCGGCTGCTCGGACTCCCGGACTCGCTCACGGACAGCTTCCGCACCACCGTCGACCGGGTCTTCGACACCACCCGCACCACCGACGAGGCCGTCGCCAACATGACGACCTTCTACGCGATGCTCGACGAGCTGATCGCCACCAAGCGCCGGGAGCCCGCCGACGACATGACCTCGCTGCTGATCGCCGCCCGCGACACCGGCGACGGGGAGGACGCGGCCGACGGGTCGGAGGGGTCGGGCAGGTCCGGCGGGTCGGGCAGGGCGGACGCCGCCGCCGGTGCCTCGGCGCTGACCGAGGAGGAACTGCGCGACACCCTGCTGCTGGTCGTCTCGGCCGGCTACGAGACCACCGTCAACCTGATCGACAACGCCATCGCCGCGCTGCTCACCCACCCGGAGCAGCTCGCCCTGGTCCGGTCCGGCAAGGTCGGCTGGGGCGATGTGGTCGAGGAGGCGCTGCGCCGCGACGCGCCCGTGGCGCACCTGCCGCTGCGCTTCGCCATCGAGGACATCGAGCTGCCCGGCGGGGTGGTCCTGCGGAAGGGCGACCCGATCCTGGCCTCCTACGCCGCCGCCGGCCGCCACCCCTCCCGCTACGGCGAGGACGGCGCCGTCTTCGACGTCACCCGCCCGGTCAAGGAGCACCTGGCCTTCGGCCACGGCCCGCACTTCTGCCTCGGCGCCCCGCTGGCCCGGCTGGAGGGGGCGACCGCGCTGCGGATGCTCTTCGAGCGGTTCCCGGACCTCGCCCTGGCCCCGGACGCCGACCTCCGGCCCGTCGAGTCGCTGATATCCAACGGGCACCGCGAGCTCCCGGTCCTGCTCCACGGGGTGCGGTAGGGGTAGGCGGCGGCGCGTCGCGTCCCCGTCCCATCAAGGACGGGGACGCGACGCGCGGGAGGCCGGGGGAAGCGTTCGGCTCACTGCCCCATGACGTACTTGACGGTCGGCCCGGTGGTCCAGCCGCCGTCCACCGCGAGTTCGGCGCCGGTCACGTAGGAGGCGTCGTCGGACAGCAGGTACACCACGGCGGTGGCGATCTCGGGGGCCTCGCCGACGCGGGCCATCGGGGTGTTGGGGTAGTTGCCCTCACCCTGCCGGATGCCGACCGCCGCCGTCATCGGGGTGTAGGTCATGCCCGGGTGCACCGAGTTGACCCGGATCCGCTCGGTGCCCAGCTCGACCGCGCCGATCTTGCTGAGGCCGCGCACACCCCACTTGGAGGCGCCGTAACCGGCGGTCAGGGCGAGGCCCATCAGGCCGGCCGCCGAGGAGATGTTGACGATCGAGCCGCCACCGGCCGCGCGCATCGCCGGGACGACGGTCTTCATCCCGATGAACACCCCGGTCAGATTGACGTCCAGCACCTTGCGGAAGTACGCCACGCTCTCGTCCGCGAGCAGGGTCCCGGTGGAGATCCCGGCGTTGTTGACCAGGCCGTGCACGGCGCCGAACTCCGCCACCGCGTGGTCCACCACGCGCTGCCAGTCCTCCTCGGAGGTCACGTCGTGCCGTACGAACCGGGCCCGCTCGCCGAGCTCGGCGGCGGTGGCCAGGCCGTCCTCCTCCAGGAGGTCGGTGATCACCACGTTGGCGCCGGCGGCGACGGCCAGCCGCGCGGCCTCGGCGCCGAGGCCGCGGGCGCCGCCGGTGATGACGACGGTCTTGCCGGTCAGGTCGTTCATGACGTGCTCCTGGAGGGGGTGGGGGCGGAGAGCATGGCGGCGGACATCGTCACCAGGTCGGCGAGGAAGGTCTCCTCGTCCGTCAGGGGAGTGGACCCGGTGAGGTACTGCTGCGCCCGGTCGGCCAGTGCCGCGCCGATCACGGTGAGGACGAGGTCGAGGCGCTCCAGCCGGATCGGCTCCGGCAGGCCGGAGATCCGCTGCTCGGCCAGCTCGATCAGCCGCCAGTAGCCGCCGCCCGCGAGGGTGGGGTGCGGGGTCCGGGTGCGGACGCCGCTGCTGTGGCTGATCTGGGCCGAGATCCGCAGGCAGTGCCGGCCCTGCTCGGTGCGCAGCTCGGTGGCCTCGGCGGTGACCAGGGCGTCGAGCAGCCCGGGGAGGTCCTGGTCCGCCAGGGTGGGGAGCCCGGGCGCGAGCGCGCGTTCGGTGCGTTCCTGCCGGGCGGCCATGATCGTGTCCAGCAGCCCTTCGCGGGAGCCGAAGTGGTACTGCACGGCGGACGGGTTGCTCTGTCCGGCCAGTCGGACGATGTCCTTGGTGAGCGAGGCCTCGACACCGCGGGTGGCGAAGAGTTCCTCCGCCGCCCGGATCAGCCTCTCGCGGGTCTCGTGGCCCGCCGACGTCCTTGCCATGCTCCAAGATTAATACTGGGCATTATTAATCGCAAAGCAGGCCGCCGCCCGGTCGGCGTGTCGGGGGCGGGAGGCGGGGGCGGGGCGGTCGCCACGAAAACGGGCCCGACCGGCGCGAGCGGCCGGTCGGGCCCGTACTGACAGCCCCTCCCGGTCCGTCAGCCGTTCTCGTTCCCGTCCCGGTCGTCGTGGTCGCCCCGGTGGCGACCGACGGACGTGGTGAAGACCTGGGAGTCCTCGGCCGCCGGAGCGTCGGTGCCGGCCACCAGGTTGCGGCTGGTCGAACCGAACACCACCGTGCGGCCCGCGGCGTCCACGAAGGGCTCCCGCGACGAGCCGTTGCCGAGCGAGCCGTCGGCGGCGGTGGAGACCCGCTCGGTGCGGCCGGTGCGCAGGTCCTGGCGGTAGACGTCCCAGTCCGGGTGCTGCGGGCCGGCCACCAGGTTGTCGGCGGCGGACTCGAAGTAGAGCCAGCGGTTGTCGGCGGTGATCGAGCCGTGGTCCGAGGAGCCGATCGAGCTGGTGCCTGGCAGGCCGCCACTGACCTTGGTCACGGTGCCCGTCCGCAGGTCCCGGACGTGGAGCACCGTGTGGTAGCGGTGACCGCTGGTCGAGCCGCCGGGCTCGGGCAGGGTGTAGATCGCGCGCCGCCCGTCGGGGCTGATCGTCGCCTCGAAGCTGGAGTAGCCCAGCGTGCCGTCGGTGCCCACGCTCACGGGGGTGAGCCTCCCGGTGGGCACGTCGTAGACGTAGTAGACGGCCGCTGTCGGGTGGGAGGCGAGCGACTGCGCCGCCCCCGGCGGGGTGATCCGGCGCGCGGCCTCGGCGGCGCTCGGGGTGAGTTCCACGTCCGCGGCGGCGGGGTCCTCGGGGGTCTGCTGGTCCGGCCGCAGCGCGGAGAGCGAGGAGAAGCCGATGGTGCGGCCGTCCGCGCTGATCGTCGGGTGCACCGAGAGGCTCTCGCCCGGCTTGCCGTTGAAGTCCTTGGAGACCAGCCGGGTGGTGTGGGTCCGCCGGTCGGTGAGGTAGACGTTGTACTTCCAGGTGTACGGCCGGGCCAGCGACGGGTCGGTGCCGTCGGCGGGAGGCTCGGTGTCCACCACGGTCGGGTCCAGGTCGGTCCGGGAGGACACGAACGCCACGTACCGGCCGTCCGCGCTGATCGAGGGCGCGTAGGAGGAGTGGTACTGGTCGGTGTCGGTCCCGGCGGCGCTGCCGCTGATCAGCTCGGTGCGCCCCGTCCAGCGGTCGCGCAGGTACACCTCGGTGCGCCCGGTCACCCGGGCGCCGGGGGCCACGCCCTCGGCCTCGCTGTCGAAGGCGACGTAACGGCCGTTGGCGTTGATCGCGACGTAGTCGGTGAAGCCGTTCAGCGGCTCGTCCGCGTCGGAGAGGTTCACCCGCTCGGTGCGCCCGTTGCGCAGATCGGTCACATAGGCGTCGCGCCCGCCCTTCGAGGGCTGCCCCACCAGGTTCGTGCCCCAGGAGGTGAACAGGGCGTAGCGGCCGTCGGCGCTGATGCCCTTGCTGAACGACTGTCCGTCGGGCGCGGTGCCGTTCACCCCGGTGCTGATCTGGACGGTACCGTGCGCCACCGGCCGGGCCAGGGCCTGGGCCGGGGCGGCGGTGGCGGCGATCACGGCGGCCGCGGCCAGCACTCCGCCGCCCGCGAGCCAGCGGTTGCGGGACGTCCGGCTGGTACGTGTCATCAAGGCATTCCCCTCAGATCGCCCGGCCGGGCTCCCTCCCGGTGGCGGGCTTTCCGGGAAGCCAATCCTCCGGACGGCCGGTCGTCAACGATCGAGGGGGATCCGAACCGGAAGATACGTCAACTGACTTATATAGCAAGGGAATCATCCGATCGATGGGATCGCCGGGGCTCCGGCGTCGGCGCTTCCGCGGCCCCTCGGGATCCTCTGTCAGGGGCGGTCCGGGAGGACGGCGACGGCGAGCGGCAGGTGGCCGACGGGGACGCGGGAGGTGCGGCCGGTGGCGATGTCGACGACGGTGAGGCCGTCCCAGCCGCCCTCGCGGGTGAAGCCGCCGGAGACGTAGGCGGTGCGGGCGTCGGGGGACAGGGTGACGGTCTCGTGCGGGCCGTCCAGCGGGACGAGGCGCTCGCTGCCGTCGGGGGCGCGGACGGTGAGGGACGGTCCGGCGTCGGTGGCGGGGTCGATCGGGCCGGTGCCGACGATGTAGAGGGTGCCGTCGGGGGCGGCGGTGATGCCGTGCTGATGGGTGTCGGCGGTCATCGGCTCGACGGTGACCCGGCCGGTGGACGGGTCGACGACGGCGAGCCGCTCGCCCTCGAAGGGGAGCAGCAGGGCGCCGTCGGAGGGGCGGACGGCGGCGTAGTGCGGCTTCAGCCAGGAACCGAGCCCGCCCTCGGTGCCGTACGGCGCGACCTCGGTCCGGCGGGCGGCCCAGGTGGCGGTGTCGACCGTGACGACGTCGAAGGAGTCGTGGTCGGTGACGTAGACCTGGCGCCCGTCGGCGGAGACGTCCACGTCGAAGGGTCGGCGGCCGACCGGGACGACCCGGACGACCGCCCGGGTCGCGGTGTCCACGACCTCCAGGGTGCCGTTGCCGCCGGGCACGTTGACGCCGACGTAGGCGCGGGTGCCGTCCGGGGAGAGCGCGATGCCCATGCCGCCGCCCCGGTACTCGCCGGTGGTGACCGGCCCGGTGCGGGTGGTGTGGGGCACCAGGGCGACGCGGGTGCGGGTACGGGTGTCGACGACGGCGACGCCCTCGGCGGTGGCGACCCAGGCGGTGCCGTCGGGCGCGACCGCGAGGCCGTACGGGGCGGTGCCGACGCGGACGGAGCCGAGGTCGGCGGCGCGGCCGGGGCGGGAGGGGTCGACGAAGGTGACGGTGTCGGCGCCGAAGTCGGTGACGAGCAGTGTGGGGGAGGGGGTCCCGGCTGTGGCGGCGGTCGTAGCGCTGGGCGTGGCGGTGGCGGTGGCCGTCGCGGTGGCGGTGGGCACGGACGTGGGCACGGGCGTAGGCGCGGGCGCGGGGGCCGGGCCGCCGCAGGCCGCGAGCAGGGTCGCGGTCAGCGCGGTCGGGACAGCGGACAGGACAGCGGTGCGGGCGCGTGCGGCGCGGGTGGTCACGGCTCCTCCTCGGACTGGGCCGCCTCCCACCCTCCGTCATCGGGCCGGGGTCGGGAATCGGCGGCTCGGCCCGTCCGGTGGCGACGGTCGGTGGACGGCCGTGTCGTCCGATCGGTCGATCCCCCGGCCGGGAATCGACGGGACACTGGGAGTTTCCCGTCCTCAGCGCCCCGCACCGAGAGGCTGACCCCCATGGCCGCCCCCGCCGTCACCGTGTTCCGCGACGTCCGCCCGTACGGTGCCGAACGGGCCGTCGACCTGGTCGCCGTCGACGGCCTGCTGGTCGACCGGCTGCCGGAGGGCGCCGAGCCGGAGGTGGTCGACGGCGCGGGCCGGATCGCGCTGCCCACCCTGGTGGACGCGCACATCCACCCGGACAAGACCGCCTGGGGCGAGCCCTGGTACAGCCGGCGCCCGGCCGGTTCGCTGCCCGAGTACGTGCGGGGCGACGTCGACCTCCACCGGCACCAGCGCACCCCGCTCGCCGAGCGCGCCCACCGGCTGCTCGCCCACGCCGTGGCCTCCGGCACCCGCGCCGTGCGGGCGCACGTGGACGTCGCGCCCGCGTTCGGCCTGGCCGGGGTGACCGGTCTGGCCGAGGTGCGGGAGCGGCTGGCCGGGGCGCTGGACCTCCAGCTGGTCGCCTTCCCGCAGCACGGCGTCCGCCGCACCCCCGGGGCGGGGGCGCTGCTGGCCGAGGCGGCGGCGGGCGGGCTGATCGACGCGGTCGGCGGCATCGACCCGGACGGCTTCGACGGCGGTCCGGACGGCGAGGGCCCGGCCCAGCTCGACCTGGTCTTCGGCCTGGCCGAGCGGTACGGGCTGCGGCTGGACGTCCATCTGCACGACCGGGGCGACCGGGGACTCGCCCCGCTGCGCGACATCGCCGCGCGGACCAGGGCCGCCGGTCTGGCCGGCCGGGTCGTGGTCAGCCATGCCTTCTGCGTCCCGGAGCTGGGCGGCGAGCGGCTCGACGAGCTGGCCGAACTGCTCGCCGGGTCCGGTGTCGGACTCACCACCGTGGCGCCCTCGGCGCACCAGGTCCTGCCGTTCCGCGAACTCCGGGCGCACGGCGTGCGGGTGGGCCTCGGTTCGGACGGTGTGCGGGACTCCTGGAGCCCGTACGGCAACGCGGACATGCTGCACCGGGCCCACCTGCTCGGCTGGACGACCGACGCCCGTACGGACCAGGAGCTGGCCGAGTGCTTCGCGCTGGCCGCCGACGGCGGCGCCGAGCTGCTCGACCTGCCGAGGGCGACGCTGGAGCCGGGATCGCCGGCGGACTTCATGCTGGTGTCCGGCGAGTGCCTGCCGCAGGTCGTCGTCGACCTGCCGCCGCGCGAGCTGGTGCTCCGGGCCGGCCGGGTGGTCGCCCGGGACGGCCGCTACCTGGGCTGACCGGCGGGGGCGGTGCCGGCGGACCGGCCGCCGCCCCCGGCCGAGGGGGCTCAGCCCTGGTACTGGACGACGATCTTCGTGAACTCGTACGGGGACTGCGCGACGCCGCTGCACGCGTCGGCGTCGGTGCCCGAGCCGCAGGCGCGGTCGCGGTTGACGGACCAGAAGGAGAACCGGGCGAGGTGGTGCTGCTGGGCGTAGCCGAGCAGGGTGCGGAAGTCCGCGGTGGTGACGGTCTCGCCGGCCTCGTCGGTCTTCCCGTTCATCGAGGACACCCCGATGTGCCGGTAGGCGGCGTCGTCGCTGTAGCCGTAGGCGCTCTTCACCGCCGCCTTGAGGCCCTCCAGGGCGCCGACGGAGGCCTGCCCCATGGTGCCGCTGTGGCCGCCGAAGTCGAACGGCATGACCACCCAGCCGTCGTTGGCGAGGCCGGCCGCGGCGCCCCGCTTGATGAGGTCCGTTCCGGTGGCATCGGGGCCGGTGGGCGTGGTGCCCATGGTGATGTAGGTGACCAGACCGGGGTTCTTCGCCTTGACGATCTTCAGGGCGTCGACCACCCGCTGACGGACCGTCGCGTTCCCGAACTCGGTGTCCTCGATGTCGATGTCGAAGGCCTTGAGCTTGTAGGCGTCGATGACCTTCTGGTAGGCGCCGGCCAGCGCGCTCGCGCTGGAACACTTCTCGCCGAGCTTGTTGCCGCTCCACCCGCCGACCGAGACCACCACATCGCCGCCGGCCGCCCGGATCGACTTGATCGCGGCCTCGTCGGCGCCCCCGGTGAGCGGCCGGCTGCCGTCCCACTTCGGGTTGCAGCCGCCGTCGGAGAGGATGAACGCCAGCGTGAACCACTTGACGCCGGTCGCCTTCATCACGTCCGTCGGCTTCTGCGGGTTGCCCCAGCCGAGGTACTCGTACGGCGCGGCGGCCATCCCGGGCGCGGCCGCGAGGGCGACCGCCGGGTCTGCGGCGGCGGAGGCCACCGGGGCCAGCAGGAGGGCGGCCGGACCGAGGGTGGCGGCCAGCAGCGGGGCGGTCAGGCGGACTCCGATGGTCTTGCGCATGCCAACTCGCTTTCGTCGATCCGCCGCACGGGGCTGACGGCAGCTCAGGGGGAGGTGGAGGACCGCCCGCGGCGGACGACGACGGCCCGCGGCGGGTGTCTCACAGAATCGGGGTCCCGGGCCGCGGGGTCAATGGATTTGGTTAGGAAAGTTTCCGAATGATTCGAGGAGGCGTGAAGGGAGACGTGAAGGGCGGCGTGAAGGGCGGCGTGAAGGGCGCTGCTCAGGAGCGCGGCGGAAGCGGGCGGAGGTCGGGCCGGGTCGCGTCCACATGGGCCGCGCAGGTCTCCTCGGTGCCGGTGAACCCGGTGGGGTGCCAGCCGGCCGGGGCGGGGCGGTCGGCGGGGTAGAGGGCGGGCTGCTGTTCGTCGTTGACCAGGACGGTCCATTGCACGAGGGGCTCCAGGGACGAGGAGGGGGCGGGGCGGCCGGTCGGGTCAGCGGAAGCCGCCGTCGATCCGGAGCACCTCGCCGGTGAGGTAGCTCGCCCGGTCGGAGAGCAGGAAGGCCACCAGGTCGGCCACCTCCTCCGGGCGGCCGAGGCGGCGCAGCGCGACCTGTTCGAGGGACCGCTCGACGGCCTCCTCGGGCAGCTGGGCGACCAGGTCGGTGTCGATGTAGCCGGGGGCGACCGCGTTGGCCCGGATGCCGTAGCGGCCGACCTCCTGGGCGAGCGAGCGGGTGAAGCCGATGATGCCGGCCTTGGTCGCCGCGTAGTTGGTCTGCCCGGCGTTGCCGCAGATCCCGGCCACCGAGGACAGGTTGACGATGGCGCCGTGGCGGCGCAGCACCATGCCGTCGACGACCGCGCGGCAGGCGTGGTAGACGCCGCTGAGGTTGACCTGCAGCACGTCCTGCCAGTCCTGGTCCTCCATCAGCAGCAGTGGGGTGTCGCGGAGGATCGCCGCCGAGGCGACCAGCGCGGTGATCGGGCCGAGCGCGTCCTCGGCGCCGTCCACCAGGTCGCGGACGGCCTCGGCGTCCGCGACATCGGTCCGGCGGACGTAGGCGGCGCGGCCGAGGTCCAGCAGTTCCTTCTCCAGGGTGCGGGCGGCGTCGGCGTCGGTGCTGTAGCAGAGGGCGATGTCGTAGCCGTCCTCGGCCAGTCGCAGGGCGGTGGCACGGCCGATGCCGCGGGTGCCGCCGGTGATCAGCGCGACGGGGTTGGCGGTGCGGTTCATCGAAGGCCTTTCGGTTGGGGAAGCACGGGAAGCACGGGAGGCGCGGGAGGCGGGCGGGCGGGTCAGCCGGTGGCGCGGTCGCGCACGCGGCGCCGCAGCTCGGCCAGCGGAAGGTCCGGCCGGTGCGTCAACAGCTCCAGCACGAACGGCCACTGGCGCATCATGGCCGCCATCGACTCCGGGTCGATCCGGTCCGGCGAGTACAGCCACAGGCCGCGCAGCCCGGCCTCGGACTCGTGCATCATCAGGTAGAGGTCGGCGTTGTGCGGGCGCATCTCGGTGACCAGCTCCGGGATCACCTCGGCGTCGCCGACGTCCAGGCTCAGCGGCGCCGCCGTGAGGCCGTGCAGGTCCAGCGGGTCGCCGGCCACGTTCAGCAGGTTGAACAGCAGCCGCAGCGGGTTGTGGTCCTCCCCGGCGTCCTTGCGCAACTGCCGCAGCGGGACCTCCTGGTGCAGATGCGCGTCCAGGACGCCGGCCCGGACGGCGGCCAGCAGCTCGCGCACGGTCGCGTCGGCGGCCGGGCGGGGGCGGACCACGACCGGGTTGATGAAGAAGCCGATCATCTGCTCGGTCTGCGGGTGCTCCCGGCCGGCCAGCGGGAAGCCGACCGCGAGGTCACCGGCCGCTTCCTCCCCCGGTGCCCCGCCCCGCGCGTAGCTCTGCAGCAGCAGGTGGAAGCCGGTCAGCAGCAGCATGAACAGTGTCACGCCCTCGCGCTGCGCCGCCTCCTTGAGGGCCGCGGTGATCGCGGGCTCCAGCACGAAGCCGCTGGTGTACCCGGTGACGGCCCCGTCCCGCTGGTGCTCCGGCGCCTCGAACCGGGGCAGCGCCGGCAGGTCCGCCAACAGCCGCTCCCAGTGGGCGAGATGCTCGTCGAGCACACCGTCCGCGAGCCGCCGCCGCTGCCAGGCCGCCCAGTCCGGGTACTGCACGGTCGGCGCGGGCAGCCGCGGTTCGCGGCCCAGCACCCGGGCCGCGTACAGCTCGCCCAGTTCGCGTCCGAGCAGCGCGTACGACCACAGGTCGACCACGATGTGGTGCAGCACCAGCACCAGCACCCACTCGCCGGGTTCGGTGGCGATCAGGGTGCCCCGGACCAACGGGCCCTCGGCCAGCCGGAACGGGCGGTCCACCTCGGCCGCGACCAGTCGGCGCACCGCCTCCCGGCGGTCGGCGGCGGGCTGCTCGCGCAGGTCGACGGTGGCGAGCGGCCAGCCGCCGACGGGGTCGGCGAACTGGCGCCAGTCGCCGGGCCCGTCCTCGACGATCCTGGTCCGCAGCGCCTCGTGGCGCTGCACGATCGTGTCCAGGCTCGCCCGCAGTGCCGCCGGGTCGAGGGTGCCGGTGAGGACGGTCGCGGTGATGACGTTGTGGTGCGAGGACTCCGGGTCGACGGGCTGGTGCACGATGTCCAGCTGGGCGAAGGACAGCGGCACACCGTGGGTGCGGTCGGCCGGTGGCACCAGGCCGCCGGTCCGGGCGGGCCGGGAGTGTCGGCGGGTGGTGGGCCGCGCGGGCGGCGGACCGCCGGCACCGGGCAGGGCCGCGCAGCCGGTCACGGCCCTGAGGGCGGCGAACCAGGTCTCGGCCAGTTCGCGCACCTCGGGCTCGGTGAGCACACCCTGCGCCCAGGTCCAGCCGGCCGCCAGCCGGGGGCCGTCGGGGCTGTCGTAGGTGACGGCGTTGAGCTCCACGGGGTGGGTGAGCAGGCCGACCGGGGCGTCCGGGTCGCCCAGGGCGAGCGCCGCGTCGGCGGTGACGGGCGCCCAGGGGGTGTCCGGTCCGGCGTCGGCGAAGCGTCCGAGGTAGTTGAACGCGACCTGCGGGGAGGGGAGTTCGGCCAGTGCCGGGGCGGTCGCGGGGTTGAGCCGGCGCAGCAGCCCGTGGCCGAGGCCGTCGCCGGGCAGTGCGGCCAGCTGTTCCCGGACCCGGACGACGGCGGCGGCCAGCTCGGTCCCGGCCTCGGTGACCCGGGGCCAGCTCAGCGGGCCGGGGGCGAGCCGGACCGGCTGGACGCTGGTGAACCAGCCGACGGTGCGGGACAGGTCGACCCCGTCGGCGAGGTCCTCCTGCCGGCCGTGGTTCTCCACGGCGACGAGGACGCCGTCGGCCGGCGGGTCCAGCGGTGCGCGGCGGCGGCGCCACTCCTCCAGGGCGAGGCCGAACGCGGCCAGCAGCACTTCCTGCACGCCGGTGTGGAAGGCGCCGGGGGCGGTGCCCAGCAGGGCGGTGGTGTCCTCGGGCGGGAGGGTGAGGACCAGCCGCCCGGTGCCGGTGGCCGGGCCGGTGGTGGGCAGCAGCGCCGGGGTACCGGTCAGCAGCCGCTGCCAATCCGGGAGTTCGGCCAGCCGGTGCGGGGCCGCCGCCTCGGCGGCCAGCAGCTCCGACCAGCGCCGCACCGAGGTGCCGACCGGCGCCAGCAGCACCGGACGGTCCGCGAGCACGGCCTCGCCGGCGGCCCGGAGGTCCGGCAGCAGGATCCGCCAGGAGACGCCGTCCACCACCAGGTGGTGCAGGACCAGCAGCAGCCGGCCGGGCGTGTGCTCCCCGGTGTCCAGCCAGACGGCCTCGACCATCACTCCGGTGGCCGGGTCGAGGCGCCGTCGGGCCGCGGCGGCCTCGGTGGCGGTCAGCGCCCGCAGCTTCTCGGGGTCGGCTCCGGCCGCGTCCGTCCGGACCAGGTGGTCGGCGACCCGGACCGAGCCGACCGGGCCGGTCTCCAGCTCCCAGCGGCCGTCCGGCGCGGCGGTCAGCCGGGAGCGCAGGACGGCGTGGTGGTCCACCAGCGCCTGGAGCGCGGCGGTGAGCCGCGGCAGGTCCAGTACACCGGACGGCGGCAGGGCGATCACCGCCTCCTGGCTGAACTCGCCGATCGGGGAGTCCAGTTCGCGCAGCCACTCGATGATCGGGGTGGGCCCGACGGTCCCGACGCCGTCGTCCCCGGGCCCGGCCGTCGCGTCCGCGGGGACGGCCACGGCGGCCAGCGCGGCCACCGACTGATGGGCCAGGACGTCCCGGGCACCGATCATCAGCCCGGCGCTCCGGGCCTGGGAGACCACCTGGATCGCCTGGATGCTGTCACCGCCGAGGTCGAAGAAGCCGTCCCCGGTACCGACCTCGGGGAGCCCGAGCACCTCGGCGAAGATCGCGCACAGGGTCTCCTCGACCGGGGTGCGCGGCCGGTCGGACCCGGCGCCCGGGGCGAAGCCGGGGGCGGGCAGCCGGTCCCGGTCCACCTTGCCGTTGGCGGTGAGCGGCAGCTCGGCGAGCACCACCACGGCGGCCGGGACGAGGTACGGCGGCAGCTCGGCGGCCAGCGCCGCCCGCACCGCCGCCGGGTCCGGCGCGGTACCCGGGCGGGGGACCAGGTAGCCGACCAGGGTGCGCTGCCCCGGCCGGTCCTCCCGGACCGTCACCACGGCCCGGGCGGTGTCCGGACGGGCGGAGAGCGCGGACTCGATCTCGCCCAGCTCGATCCGGAAGCCCCGGACCTTCACCTGGTGGTCGGTGCGGCCGAGGAAGTCCAGCCGACCGTCCGCCCGCCACCGGACGAGGTCCCCGGTCCGGTACATCCGGGTGCCGGGCGCGCCGAACGGGTCGGGCAGGAAGCGGCGGGCGGTCAGTCCGGGCCGGCCCAGGTAGCCGCGGGCCAGACCGGCGCCGGCCACGAACAGCTCGCCGGGCACGCCGGCGGGCACCGGCCGCAGCCCCTCGTCCAGCACGTAGACCCGGGCGCCCGCGATCGGGCGGCCGACCGGCGGGTCACCGGCGCCGGGCGCCAGCGGCCCGGTCAGGGTGGCGCACACCGTGGTCTCGGTCGGCCCGTAGGCGTTGACCATCCGCCGGTCCGCCGACCAGCGGTCGGCCAGCGCGGCCGGGCAGGACTCGCCCGCGACCACCAGGGACAGCCCGGCGGGCAGCCCGCCCTCCGGCACGGCGGCCAGCACACTGGGCGGCAGCGTCACGTTGGTCACGCCGTAGCGCTCGCAGGTCCGGGTCAGCGGCTCGCCGGGCAGCAGCTCCTCCTTGGGGACGACCACCAGCGCGGCGCCGGTCAGCAGCGCGTCGCAGCGCTCCGCCACCGAGGCGTCGAAGCTCGGCGAGGCGAACTGCAGCACCCGGCTGTGCTCGTCCAGCCCGAAGCCCTCGGCCTGCGCCGCGACCAGGCCGGGGAGGCCGGTGTGGGTGACCACCACGCCCTTGGGGGTCCCGGTGGAACCCGAGGTGTAGATGAGGTACGCCGCGTGCGCCGGGGTCAGCGGTTCGGCGCGGTCGGCGTCGGTCGGCGCGCCGTCGGGCAGCGCGGCCAGCTCGGCGAGCACCTCGGGCCGGTCCAGCCGCAGCAGCGGGACCTCGCCCTCCGGCAGTGCGGCGGCCGACCCGTCGTCGGTCACCAGCAGGACCGGGCGGGCGTCGTCGAGCAGGAAGGCGATCCGCGCCGCCGGGTAGTCCGGGTCGACCGGCAGGTAGGCGGAGCCGGCCTTGACCACGGCGAGCATGGCCACCACCGACCGGGCCGAGCGGCCCAGCGCCACCGCGACCGGCCGCTCCGGGCCCGCGCCGCGAGCGATCAGCAGCCGGGCCAGCCGGTTGGCCTCGGCGTCCAGCTCGGCGTAGGTCAGCTCCCGCCCGGGGTCGACGACCGCGGTCCGGCCGGGGGTGCGGGCCACCTGGGCCTCGAACAGCGCGGGCAGGGTGGCGGGGGACCGGGCGGGGAGCCCGCTGCCGGCCCAGTCGGTGAGCAGCCGGTGCCGTTCCTCGGGGGAGAGCAGCTCGGCCTCGGCGACCGGGCGGTCCGGGGCGGCGCAGACCGCCAGCAGCATCCGCCGCAGGCGTTCGGCCAGCAGCTCCACGGTGGCCGGGTCGAAGACGTCGGCGTTGTACTCCACCACGCCGTCGATCCCGGCGGGCGCGCCGTCGCCGGGGGCGCGGCGGCCGGTCAGCGAGAACACCAGGTCCGTCCGGGCGCCGCCGCTGTCCACCGGCACGGCCTCCTCGGCCAGACCGGGCAGGCCGAGCACCGCGTCCGGGACGTTCTGCCAGGCCAGCAGCACCTGGAACAGCGGGTGGTGCGCGGTGGAGCGGGCCGGGCGCAGCGCGTCCACCAGGAACTCGAACGGGACGTCCTGGTGGGCGTAGCCGTCCAGACCGCGTTCGCGGACCCGGGCCAGCAGCTCGCGGAAGGTCGGCGCCCCCGACAGGTCGGCGCGCAGCACCAGGGTGTTGACGAAGAAGCCGACCAGGTCCTCGGTGGCGGCGTCGGTGCGGCCGGCGACGGTCGCGCCGACCGGGATGTCGTCCCCGGCGCCGAGCCGGTGCAGCAGGGCGGCCAGGGCCGCGTGCACCACCATGAACTCGCTGGCGTCGTGCCGGCGGGCCAGCGTGGCGACGGCGGTGTGCAGCTGGGCGTCCCAGCGCAGGGCGACGGTGCCGCCGCGGTGGGTGGCCGAGGCCGGGTGCGGGCGGTCGACGGGCAGCGCGATCCGCTCCGGCAGTCCGGCCAGGGCCTCGTGCCAGTAGGCGAGTTGGGTGTTGCGCAGGCTGTCCGGGGCGTCCTGGCCGCCGAGCAGCCGGTGCTGCCACAGGGTGTAGTCGGCGTACTGGACCGGCAGCGGCGCCCACTGCGGCGGGCGGCCGCCGAGGCGCGCGGTGTAGGCGGTGGCGAGGTCGCGCCCGAGCAGGGCGACGGACCAGCCGTCGGCGGCGATGTGGTGCACCACCAGGACCAGGGTGTGCCGCTCCGGGCCGTGCACCAGCAGTTCGGCGTGCAGCGGGATCCGGCGGGCCAGGTCGAAGTGGTGGCGGGCGGCGGTCCGCACGGCCGCGGCGGCCGCAGTGGCCTCCGGCTGTTCGGTGACGGTGAGCACCGGGCGGGCGTCGGCCGGGTCGAGGACGTGCTGGCGCGGCACCCCGCCGGTGTCGGGGAAGACGGTGCGCAGCGCCTCGTGCCGCTCCACCACGTCGGCGAGCGCGGCCCGCAGGGCGTCGGTGTCCAGGGAGCCGGTCAGCCGTACCGCCATCGGGATGTTGTACGTGGCGGAGGGGCCCTCCAACCGGTCGAGGAACCACAGCCGGCGCTGGGCGAAGGACAGCGGCAGTTCGGCCGGCCGGGCCTCGGGGGCCAGCGCCGGTCGGGCCGCCGCGGGGGCCCGGTCGGGGTCCTCGGCGGCGAGGCGGCCGGCCAGTCCGGCCACCGTCGGGGTCTCGAACAGCGCTCGGACCTGGACCTCGGCGCCCAGGGCGGAGCGGATCTGGGACACCAGCCGGGTGGCGAGCAGCGAGTGGCCGCCCAGGTCGAAGAAGCTGTCGTGGACGCCGACCGCCGGCACCCCGAGCACCTTGGCGAACAGCGGGCAGAGCGCCTCCTCGCGCTCGTCGCGCGGGGCGACGTACACCGCGTCGAGGTCGCGGCGGTCGCCGTCGGGCGCGGGCAGCGCCTTGCGGTCGGTCTTGCCGTTGGGGGTCAGCGGCAGCGCGTCCAGCAGGACGAACGCCGAGGGGACCATGTAGCCGGGCAGGCGTTCGGCCAGGGCGGAGCGCAGCGCCGGGACGAGCCGGCGGGCGAGGCGGCGCCGGGTGCCGCTGACGAGGCGGCCCCAGTCCGGTTCGGCCGCGGGCGGCGGGACGGGCGACGCGGGCCCGCCGTCGGCGTCGGGCCGGTGGGCGAGCAGGGTGAACGCGCCGTCCGGGCCGTGCGCGGACCAGTCGAGCTCGATCCGGTAGCCGAGCGCCTCGCCGAGGGCCCAGAGCTCCTCGGGGTCGACGGCCTCGGGCCGCTCGGCGGGAGGTTCGGGGCCGTCGTCGAGCCGTCCGAGGGTGTCGGCGAGTTCGCGCAGCCGGGCGTTGGGCACGCCGGACACGGCGAGTCGCGCGGGCCGCCGGGTCGCGAGGCGCTCGCGCAGCGCGGCCACGGTCAGGCCCTCGGCGGCCCAGTCCAGCGGGTCCAGCGGCGGGGCCTCCGGGGCGGTGGCGGCCGGTCCGGTGGTGAGGACGACGTCGTAGCGGAACCGGGTCAGCTCGTTGGCGGTGGCGGCCCGCTTGGGCAGCACCCGGACCTCGCGGACGGCCGGGAAGCGGCTCGGCAGCGCGGTGAACAGCGCCGGGTCGAAGACGAGTTCCTCGTCCTCCGCCAGCCGTCGGCGGGTCCGGGCGAGCAGCTCGGCGGGCGGCAGGCCCGGTTCGGCGTGGGCGAGCTGGACCGACAGGTGGAAGGACTCCAGCAGCGGCAGGCTGCGGATGTCGCCGAGGAACAGCGAGCCGCCCGGGGCGAGCCGGGGCAGCGCGCCCTCGATCACCCGCAGCAGGTAGCGCTCGTCCGGGAAGTACTGGACCACCGAGTTGAGCACGATCACGTCGAAGAGCCGCTCGGGCAGCCGGTCGAGCCGGTCGGCCGCGCAGAGGTGCAGCGCGACCTCGCCGAGGGTGTCGCCGGCGCCGTCGACGACCTCGCGCAGACCGGTGAGGGCGACCTCGGAGATGTCGGTGCCCGAGTAGTGCCCGACCCGCGGGGCGACCCGCTGGAGGATCAGGCCGGTGCCGCAGCCGATCTCCAGCACCGAGCGGGGGCGCAGGGCGAGCACCCGCTCGGCGGTGCGGTCGGCCCACTCGCGCATCTCCGCCGCCGGGATCGGCTCGCCGGTGTAGCTGCTGTTCCAGCCGCGCAGGTCCTCGCCGGGGATCTCGGGGACGGCAGGGGCAGGGGCAGCGGCGGGGGCCGGGGCAGCGGCGTCGTCCGGGTCGTCGTAGGCGGTGTCCCAGATCCGGCGCCACTCCTCGACCTGGTCCGGCCACTCCTCCGCCGGGCCGGGTCCTCCGTCGGCCGCCGGCACCACGTAGGCCACCAGCCGCTGGTCGCCGGGAACGTCCTCGCGGACCGTCACCACTGCGTGGCCGACCTCGGGCCGCCGGGCCAACTCGCTCTCGATCTCGCCGAGTTCGATCCGGAAGCCGCGCACCTTGACCTGGTGGTCCAGCCGCCCGAGGAACTCGATGCCGCCGTCCCGCCGACGGCGCACCAGGTCCCCGGTGCGGTACAGCCGGTCCTGCGGCCCGGCCCCGAACGGGTGCGGGACGAACCGCTCGGCGGTCAGCTCCGGCCGGCCCAGATAGCCCCGGGCCAGGCCGGCGCCGCCGATGTACAGCTCGCCGGGCACCCCGGGCGGCGTCAGCCGGCCCTGCTCGTCGAGCACGTGCAGCTCGGTGTTGGCGATCGGCGCGCCGATCGAGATCGGGCCGTCCCCGACCTCGGCCACCGCCGACCAGATGGTGGTCTCGGTGGGCCCGTACATGTTCCACAGCTCCACGCCGCCGGCCCGCAGCCGCCGGGCCAGTTCGGCGGGCAGCGCCTCGCCGCCCGCCAGTGCCTTCAGCCCCGGTGCGCCCGGCCAGCCCGCGTCCAGCAGCATCCGCCAGGTGGACGGGGTGGCCTGGACGACGCTCGCCCCGGAGGCGGCCAGCAGCCGGGACAGCCGCTCGCCGTCGGCGGCCGCGCCGCGCTCGGCGACCACCACCCGGGCGCCGGTGACCAGCGGCAGCAGCAGTTCCAGCAGCGAGATGTCGAAGGAGTGGGTGGTGACGGCGAGCAGCGTGTCCCCGGCCGTCAGGCCCGGCCGTTCCCGCATCGAGCGCAGGAAGTTGGCCAGCGCCCGGTGCGGGACCTGCACGCCCTTGGGCCGCCCGGTCGAGCCCGAGGTGTAGATCACGTAGGCGAGGTCGTCCTCGGCCACCGCCGGGTCCTTGGCCGGTTCGGCGGCGGGTTCCTCGTAGGGCTCGTCCAGGCACAGCACCTCGGCGCCGCTCGCGGGCAGCCGCTCCGCCACCGGCCGCTGGGTGAGCAGCACCGGCAGGCCGGAGTCGGCCAGCATGTACGCGATCCGCTCCGGCGGGAACTCCGGGTCGATCGGGACGAACGCGCCGCCCGACTTCAGCACCGCCAGCAGCGCCACCACCAGGTCGGTCGAGCGCTCGGTGCACACGCCCACCAGGACGTCCCGGCCCACGCCGTGGCGGCGCAGGCGCCGGGCCAGCCGGTCGGAGCGCCGGTCCAGTTCCGCGTAGTCCAGCGCCTCGGCGCCGCAGCGCACCGCCTCGGCGGCCGGGGTGCGGGCGGCCTGCTCGGCGAACAGGCGGTGGACCGGGGCCCGGTCGGGCCACTCCCGGCGGGTGTCGTTGCCCTGCTCGCGCAGCCGCCGCTCCTCCTCCGCCGCGAGCATCGGCACCGCGCCGACCGGGAGGTCCGGACCGGCGATCAGCTGCTCCACCAAAAGCCGCAGATGGGCGGCCAGTTGGTCGACGGTGGCCGGGTCGAAGAGGTCGCTGTTGTACTCGAAGCGGCCGCTCAGCCCCTCCGGCCGGTCGAAGACCTGGAGCTCCAGGTCGAAGCGGGCGGTGCTGCCGGCCACCTCGATCGGCTCCAGGTGCAGGCCCGCCACGTCGAAGGAGGGCATCGCGATGTTCTGGAACACGAAGGAGACCTGGAACACCGGGGTGCGGGAGAGGTCCCGGCGCGGGTGCAGCTCCTCCACCAGCCGCTCGAACGGCAGCTCCTGGTGGGCGAACGCGCCCAGGCACACCGGCTTTACCCGGCCCAGCAGTTCGCGGAAGGACGGCGCGCCCGAGAGGTCGGTGCGCAGCGCCAGCATATTGGCGAAGTAGCCGATCAGCCGCTCCACTTCGGGGCGGCCCCGGTTGGCGACCGGCACGCCGACGACCACGTCCTCCTCCCGGGTGTAGCGGTGCAGCAGCACCTGGAAGGCGGTGAGCAGGGTCATGAACGGGGTGACGCCCTCGGCCCGGCTGAACTCCCGGACCTGGTCCATGAGTCCGGCGGAGAGCGCGAAGGGGCGGGAGCCGCCGCGAGTGCTCTGCACGGGCGGTCGGGGTCGGTCGGTGGGCAGTTCCAGGGCAGCCGGGGCCCCTTCGAGCGTGCGCTGCCAGTACTCCAGGTCGGCCCGGGCGCCGTCCCCGTCCAGCCGCTTGCGCTGCCACACCGCGTAGTCGGCGTACTGGATCGGCAGTTCGGGCAGTGCGGGCTCGGTGCCGCCCGCGTAGGCGCCGTAGAGCGTGACCAGCTCGTCCAGGAACACCGAGGTGGACCAGAGGTCGCCGGCGATGTGGTGGATGGTGAGCAGCAGCACGTGCTCGTCGGCGGCGAGGCGCAGGAAGCGCATCCGCACCAGCGGGCCGGTGGCCAGGTCGAACGGGCGGGAGAACTCCTCCCGGGCCAGCGCCTGCACGCCCGCCTCGCCGTCCGGTCCGGCCAGATGCTCGCACGGCACGACGGCGAAGCCCGGCTCGGCGCCCTCGGTGACCACCTGGACGGGCTCGCCGTCCACCGCCCGGAAGGTGGTGCGCAGCGCCTCGTGGCGGCGGGCGATCGCGGAGACGGCGCGCCGCCAGAGGTCCAGGTCGAGCGGGCCGCGGATCCGGGTGGCGCCGCAGACGTTGTAGGCGGTGTCGCCCGGTGTCAGCTGGTCCAGGAACCACATCCGCTGCTGCGGGAAGGAGGCCGGGAACCGGTGCTCCCGGGGCCGGGCGGCCTTCTTGCGGCGCAGGCGTTCGGCGAGGAGCGCGCGCTTCTCGGCGGCGGAGAGCGTCGCGGGGTCGGGGGTGGTCATCGCACGTCCGTCCTCGGGGGTTCCGTGGGTGTCGCGGGCGCTCATTCCTGGTTCCCCCGGTCGGCGCGGTCCGCGGCGGACTCCGCGGCGGCCTCTTCGGCCGCCTCCTCGGCGAGCAGGGCCTGGAGGCGGGCCTCCACCTCCTCGTCGGACAGGCCGTCGAGATCGTCCAGGGTGTCCGGGTCGTCCGGGCCGTCCAGGGTGTCCGGGCCGCCGGGGTCGTGGTCGTCGAGGTCCTCGTGCCCGGGTGCCCCGCCGTCCCCGGCGCGGCTCAGGGCCTGGATGGTGTCCCCGTCGCCGTTGCCGGTACCGCCGCCCCCGGCCAGCAGGTCGACGGTGTGGGCGACGGTGGGGGACTGGAAGAAGTCCCGCAGGTCGAGTTCGGTGCCGAAGCGGCTCCGGATCCGGGTGTTGATCTGCACGGCGGCCAGCGAGTGGCCGCCCAGGGCGAAGAAGTCGTCGTGCACACCGACCTCCTCGACGCCCAGCACCTCCCGCCAGAGCGCCGCGACGGCCTCCTCCCGCTCGGTGGCGGGCGCCACGAACGGGGTCGCCAGCTCGGGCCGGGGGTGGCTGCCGCCGAGCGGGGCCAGCTGCTCCAGCTCACGGGCCAGCAGCGCCGGGGTGATCGAACGGGCCAGCCGCCGCAGGGCGGTGAAGTCCTGCGGGGTGACGACCAGGTGGGCGGGGAGTTCGGGCTGCGCCAGCACCCGGGCGAACGCGGCCCGCCCCTCCGGCTCGCCGAAGCCCTCGGCGAGCGCGGCCAGCGCCCCGGCAGTACGGGCTCCGGTAGCGGCCCCGGCGTCCTCGCCGGCCGCCTCGGCCTCCGCGACGGTCTGTCCGATCTGGGTCAGCAGCGCCTCGACGTCGTTGATCCGCTTGACCGTGAAGTCGGTCACCTGGACCAGCAACCGGCCGTCCGGGTCGAGCAGTTCGAGGTCGCAGGTGAGCGTCTCCCCGGTCGACCCGGCCGGGTGCTTGATCTCCACGGCGACCTCCACCGTGCCGGTCAGCGGGTGCAGGATCCGCAGGCTGCGGTAGGTCAGCGGCAGGTAGTACGGGTCCTCGGCGTGCAGCCGGAACACACCGCCGGCCATGTCCAGCAGGGCCGGGTGCAGCGGGTAGTCCGCGAGGTCGGCGAGGAAGGCCTCGTCCAGCCGGAGGGTGGCGAGCATCCGCCGGCCGCCGGTGCGGATGGTCTTCAGCACCTGCCAGCGCGGTCCGAACCAGAACCGCAGCGGTCCGCCGCCCTCCTCGAAGCGCTCCACCCCGAGCCGGCGGCGGATCTCCTCCTCGGTCTCCAGGACCTCCGTCACCTCGCAGCGCTCCAGCACCTCCGCCAGGTCGCGGACGACGTCCGGGCCGCGCTCGTGGAACGAGGCCGAGCCGGTCGCGTGCTCGCGCCACGGCGCGTCCGGCGCCGGACGGCTGCGGACGGTGAAGTACGGGCGCCCGTCCCGCTCCTCGATCGTGGTGAACACCGTCCGGTGCTGTCCGTCGGGGACGACCACGGGCGTCATGAACAGCACGTCGTGCAGCTCGATCTCGCGCTCCCCGGCCTGCCCGGCCAGCGCGGCCCGGACGAGCTCCAGGTAGGCGGTGCCCGGCACCAGGCCGTGGCCCATCAGCCGGTGGTCGTCGACGATCCAGCTGTCCGCGGTGGAGAGCACCGTCTCGAAGACGACGGTGGTGCCCTCGGTGCGGACCGGGTGCAGCAGCGGGTGGCCCGTCTCCGGCCCGGCGGCGGCCGCCCGGCCGGTGAGTCCGGCGGCCATGCCGACGCCCTCCCAGGTGCCCCAGCCGAGCGCCGTCACCGGGCGGCCCTGCCGGCGCCGCCACTGGGCGAAGGCGTCCAGGAAGGCGTTGGCCGCGCCGTAGTCGCTCTGGCCGGGGCCGCCGAGCACGGCGCTGACCGAGGAGCAGAGCAGCAGGAAGTCCAGCGGGTCGTCCGCGCACAGCCGGTCCAGCAGCAGGGTGCCGACGGTCTTCGCCGCGAGGACGGCGTCGGCGTCCGCGCGGGTCCGGCGGGCGAGCATGCCGGTGGACGGCGCCCCGGCCGCGTGCACCACGCCGTTCAGCGGGCCGAACCGCGCGCGCAGGGCGGCCAGCGCGGCGCCGAGTTCGCGCTCGTCGGTGACGTCGGCCCGCAGCAGCGCGATCCGTGCGCCGCGCTCCCGGAGCCGGGTGAGGCGGCGGATCCGGGCGCCGGTCGGGTCCTGCTCGCCGTGCTCCGCCAGCCAGGCCGGCCAGTCCTCCTCGGCGGGGAAGTCGGAGCGGCCGAGCAGGCCCAGCACCGGCGCCCGCACGCCCTCGGCCAGTTGCTCGGCGAGGGCCAGGCCGACGCCGCCGAGGCCGCCGGTGACCAGGTAGACACCGCCGTCGCGGGGGTGCGCCGGCGGGTCGGCCGGGCCGTCGGCGGTCTCGGCGGAACCGGCTGTGCGGGCGGAGCCGGCCGGGAGCGGGAGCGGGTCGAAGTCGCGGACCCACCAGTGCCGTCCGCGCAGCGCGAGTTCGCGTTCCCCCGGGTCGCGCCGCAGCAGCTCGTGCACGGCGCGCACCGCCTCCTCCGCCGGGGCGGCCGGGTCGGTACCGGTGATGTCCAGCAGCCGGCAGTCGACGTCCGGCAGCTCCTGCGGGATCACCGTGCAGGGGCCGGCCAGCAGGGCCTGCTCGGGCCGCAGCGGCTCCTCGCCTGTGACGCTGTGCACGCCCCGGCAGAGCACGTCCAGGGTGACCGGGACGGTGGGGCGGGCGTCGGTGAGGGCCTGGGCGAGGGCGGCCAGGCTGTCCGGGCCGTGTCGGCGGGCGGCGGTCAGGCGGGCCTCGTCCAGCGGCTCGCCGTCCAGCACGTCGCTGTCGGACAGCTCGTCACCGAGGCTGAACAGGTGCACCAGGCGCAGCGAGGCGGCGCCCCGGAGGTCCAGCGCGCCGAGCAGTTCGGCGGCCTGCGCGCGGTCGTCCGGGTCCAGCGACCAGGAGTTCGCGCCGCGGGCGTGCGGGCCGGGGACGCGCAGCCCGTCGGTGCGCTCCGAACCGTCGGTGGTGCCGACCCGGACCACGGCGGCGCCGCCCTCGGCCAGCCGTTCGGCCAGCGCGGCGCCGAGGCCGGTGCCGTCGCCGAGCACGACCCACAGCGGCCCGCCGTCCGCGGCGGCCGGGGTGTCCGGGGTGCGGGCGGTCCGCGGGGCGAGGCGCCGCCAGCCGGGGGTGCGGAACCAGTCCTCGACCGGGACCGGCCCGGCCGCGGTCGTGGCGCCGGTGGCCGCCGGGTCGCTCGCGGCGGTGCGGTCCGGCTCCACCCAGTAGCGCTGCCGCTGGAAGGCGTAGCCGGGCAGCCGCAGCACCCGTCCGTCGGCGCCCGGCCGCAGGACCTCCCGGTCGACCGGCACGCCCGCGCTCCACAGCGCGCCCAGGCTCCGGCGCAGCAGCAGCGCGTCGTCCTCCCGCCCCTGCGGGTGGCGCAGCGAGCCGACCACCGTCCGGCCGTCCTGCCAGCTGCCGTGGCGGCGGACGAAGTCGCCGAGGGTGTGGCCGGGGCCGACCTCCAGCAGTACCCAGGACGGGTCGGCGAGCAGCAGCGCGGCGGCGTCGGCGAAGCGGACCGGCTGCCGCAGGTGGCGGCCCCAGTACTCCGGGTCGGTCGCCTCCTGCTCGGTGATCCAGGTGCCGGTGACGTTGGAGCAGAACGGGATCCGCGGCGGGTTCGGCCGCACCGCGCGGACCGCCTCGACCAGCGGGCCGACGGCGCCGTCCATGGCGGGCGAGTGGAAGCCGTGCGAGGTGTGCAGCCGGCGGCAGGGGACGGCGGCCTCCTTGAGGCGCCGCTCCAGCGCGTCCACCGCGTCGGTCGGGCCGGAGACGACGCTCAGCCCGGTGGAGTTGAGGGCGGCCACGGCGAGGCCGAGGCCCTCGGTGCCGTCGGCGGTGCCGGCGAGCCAGGGCGCGAGCTCCCGCTCGGACAGGAACACGGTGAGCATCGACCCGGCGGGCATCGCCGCGACCAGCCGGCCCCGGGCCGCCACCAGCCTTACCGCGTCAGCGAGTTCGAAGACGCCGGCCAGGCAGGCGGCGACGTACTCGCCGACGCTGTGGCCGACCATCGCGTCCGGCCGCACGCCCCAGGCCGTCCACTGCCGGGCCAGCGCGTACTCGACCAGGAACAGCGCGGGCTGGGCGTACTCGGTGCGGGTCAGCCGTTCCGCCGCCGCCTCGGCCTCCTCGGGGGCGGGGAACAGCAGCGCCCGCGGGTCCTCGCCCAGTTCGGCGGCGAACAGATCGGCGCAGTGGTCGAGTTCGGCGGTGAACACCGGCTCCCGGCGGTACAGGCCGCGGGCCATGTCGACGTACTGGGTGCCCTGGCCGGGGAACAGGAACGCCACCCGGGCGCCCTCGGCGGCCTCCGTCGTAGCGGCCGCGGTCACGGCGCGCAGCGCGGCCACCGCCCCGGCCCGGTCGGGGGCCACCGGTGCGGCGCGGCGGCCGAAGGCACGGCGGTGGTGGATCAGGGTGTGGGCGACGTCGTCGAGCCGCAGGCCGGGGTGGGCCTCCAGGTGGTCGGCGAGGCGCCGGGCGCCCTCGGCGACGGCCTCGGCGGTGCGGCCGGACAGCGGCAGCAGGACGGGGGCGCTGTCCTCGTCGGCGGCCGCCGGCTCGGGGTCGGGGGCAGGCGCGGGCGCCTCCTCCAGCACCAGGTGCACATTGGTGCCGCCGATGCCGAAGGAGCTGACCCCGGCCCGGCGCGGCCGCTCGCCCCGGGGCCACGGCCGCAGCCGGTCGTTGACGAAGAACGGGCCGGAGTCCAGGTCGAGTTCGGGGTTGGGCTTGGTGAAGTGCAGGGACGCCGGGACGGCCTCGTTCCGCAGCGCCAGCACCGTCTTGATCAGCGCGGCGACCCCGGCGGCGGCGTCCAGGTGGCCGATGTTGCTCTTCACCGAGCCGATCGCGCAGTAGCCGGTCTCCTCGGTGTCCTCGCGGAAGGCCCTGGTCAGCGCGGCGAGTTCGATCGGGTCGCCGAGCGCGGTGCCGGTGCCGTGGGTCTCCACGTAGCCGACCGAGCCCGCGTCGACCCCGGCCATCGCCAGCGCCTCGGAGACCACCGCGGCCTGCCCGTCGACGCTCGGCGCGGTGTAACCGGCCTTCAGCGCACCGTCGTTGTTGACCGCCGAGCCCAGCACCACGGCGTCCACCCGGTCGCCGTCGCTCCGCGCGTCGGCCAGCCGGCGCAGCACCACCACGCCGACGCCGTTGCCGGGCACGGTGCCGCCCGCCGAGGCGTCGAACGGCCGGCAGTGCCCGTCGGGGGAGAGGATGCCGCCCGGCTCGTACTGGTAGCCCTGCTCCAGCGGGGAGCCGATCGACACCCCGCCGGCCAGGGCGAGGTCGCACTCGCCGTTCAGCAGGCTCTGGCAGGCCAGGTGGACGGCGGTGAGCGAGGTCGAGCACGCGGTCTGCACGCTCATCGCCGGGCCGGTCAGGCCCAGCTTGTAGGCGACCCTGGTGGCCAGGAAGTCCTTGTCCGAGGCCAGCAGCGTCTGGTACGGCCCCGCCGATTCGAAGACCCGGCGGTTGGCGGTGACGTTGTGCAGCAGATAGGTGTTCATCCCGGAGCCGGCGAACACGCCGATCCGGCCCTCGAAGTCCTCCGGCACGCAGCCGGCCGACTCCAGCGCCTCCCAGGCGCACTCCAGGAACACCCGGTGCTGCGGGTCCATGATCTCGGCCTCGCGCGGGTTGTAGCCGAAGAAGGCCGCGTCGAAGCGGTCGGCCCCGGCGAGCACGCCCTTGGCCGGGACGTAGCCGTCCCGGCCGGACACCGCCGGGTCCACCCCGGCGGCCCGCAGCGCGGCCCCGGAGAGCACCTCGATCGACTCCCGGCCCTCCTCCAGGTTCCTCCAGAAGCTGTCGACGTCGGGGGCACCGGGGAAGCGGCCGGCCATCCCCACGACGGCGATCTGGTCGAGTTCTTCGGACATCTCCGGCATCGGGGTCACCTGTCGCTCTCTCACATGGCGCTCTCAGGAACGGGCACGGCGCACGGCCGCCTGTTGCCGCCGGGCACCGGCCCGGCGTCGGTTCTCCGCGCGCTCGCGCGCGGCCGCCCCGGGGGCCGTGGACGGATCCACCCCGGACCGGCTCAGATGGGCGGCCAGCGAGGCCACCGTGGGGTGCTGGAACAGCTCGACCATCGACACCCGGTGCCCGAGGTCCGCCGCCAGCAGCGACCGCAGCTCGGCCATCAGCAGCGAGTGCCCGCCGAGGTCGAAGAAGTTGTCGTGGGCGCCGACCCGCTCCACCCCCAGCACCGTGCGCCACAGCCCGGCCAGCGACCGTTGCAGCCCCTCCTCGGGTGCGGTGAACGGCGCGCCCGCGGCCGGGCCGTCCTCGCCCGGCTCGGGCAGGGCGTTGCGGTCCACCTTGCCGCTCGGCGTGAGCGGCAGCGCGTCCAGCACGGCGAACACGGCGGGCACCATGTAGCCGGGCAGCCGGCCGCGCAGGTGGGCGGCCAGGTCGGCGGGCGTCGGCGGCGCCCCGGCGTCGGTCGTGGTGAGGTGGGCGACCAGCCGCACGTCCCCGGTCCGGTGCGGACGGGCCGTGACCACGGCCTCCCGTACCGCCGGGTGCTCGGTCAGCACGGACTCGATCTCGCCGAGCTCGATCCGCAGGCCGCGCAGCTTCACCTGGTGGTCCAGCCGGCCGAGGAACTCCACCGCGCCGTCCTCGCGGAACCGCGCGAGGTCGCCGGTGCGGTACAGCCGCGCCGCCGGGTCCGGGTCGAACGGGTCCCGGACGAAGCGCTCGGCGGTCAGCTCCGGCCGGTTCAGATAGCCCCGGGCCAGGCCCCGGCCGCCGATGTGCAGCTCGCCGGGCACCCCGACCGGCACCGGCCGCATCGCGCCGTCCAGGACCAGGATCCGGGTGTTGGCGATCGGGCGGCCGATCGGCACCGGCCGCCGGGGGTCGTCGTCCGGCCCGCAGGTCCAGTGGGTCACGTCGACGGCGGCCTCGGTCGGGCCGTACAGGTTGTACAGGGCGGCGGTGGAGCGGGCCAGGAAGCGGTCCTGGAGGTCGCGCGGCAGCGCCTCGCCGCTGCACACCACCCGGCGCAGGCTCCGGCACTCCTCCACCGGCTCGCGCAGGAAGGCCTGCAGCATCGACGGCACGAAGTGCACCGTCGTCACGCCCTCCGCCCGGATCGTCCGGGCCAGGTAGCCGGTGTCCCGGTGCCCCTCCGGCCGGGCCAGCACCAGGGTCGCCCCGGCCGCCAGCGGCCAGAAGAACTCCCACACCGACACGTCGAAGGAGAACGGCGTCTTCTGCAGCACCCGGTCCGCGGCGTCCAGCCGGTAGGCGTCCTGCATCCACAGCAGCCGGTTGCGGATCGCCGCGTGCACGTTCATGACGCCCTTGGGCGCGCCGGTGGAGCCGGAGGTGTAGATGACGTAGGCGAGGTCCTCGCCGCCGACCTCGACCTCCGGGGCGGTGTCCGGCTCCCCGACAGGGCCTGCCTCGAACTCCTCCACGCACAGCACCTCGGCGTCGACCCGCGGCAGCCGCCCGAGCACCCGGCGCTGGGTGAGCAGCACCGGCACCCGGGCGTCCCGCGCCATGTGCTCCAGCCGGGCCGCCGGCAGCTCCGGGTCCAGCGGCAGATAGGCGCCGCCCGCCTTGAGCACCGCCAGCAGCGCCACCACCAGCTCCGGCGCCCGCTCCATGCCGACGCCGACCACGGTGTCCCGGCCGACGCCGAGCCCGCGCAGCCGGTGGGCGAGCCGGTTGGCCCGCCGGTCCAGCTCGCCGTAGCCCACCGAACGGCCCTCGAAGCGCAGCGCCACCGCCTCCGGACGCAGCCGCGCCCGCTCCTCGAAGGCCTGGTGGATCCAGCCCTCCCCGGCCGGCCAGTCCCGCGCGGTGTCGTTGAACTCCACCAGCACCCGGTGGCGTTCGGCCTCCGTCAGCAGTTCGAGCTGCTCCACCGGCCGCTCCGGAGCGGCCACCGCCTGCTCGGCCAGGCGGCCGAAGCGGTCGGCCAGCCGGGCGACGGTGGACTCGTCGAACAGGTCGCGGTCGTACTCGAACCAGCCGCTCAGGCCGCCGTCCCGGTCGAAGGCCTGGAGCTCCAGGTCGAAGCGCGCGCCGCCGCCGCGCACCGGCACCGGCTCCAGTCGCGCGCCGCCCAGGGTGAGGTCCGGCACCGCCTCCCGGCCGTAGGCGAAGCTCACCTGGAACACCGGCGGCCGGCTGAGGTCGCGGGCCGTGCCCAGCTCGCCGACCACCAGCTCGAACGGCACCTCCTGGTGCTCGTAGGCGCCGAGGCAGGCCGCCCGCACCCGGTCCAGCACCTCGGTGAAGGACGGCTCGCCGTCCAGCTCGGTGCGGATCGGCAGGGTGTTGACGAAGTAGCCGATCAACGGCTCCAGTTCGGGCCGGTCACGGACGGCGGTGGGCACCCCCACCACCACGTCCCGGCAACGGGCGGACCGGGACAGCAGCACCGTGAACACGGCCAGCAGTGCCATGTAGGTGGTCGCGCCGCGGCGGTGGGCCAGCTCCGACAGTCCGCGCAGCAGCGGCTCGGGCAGCTCGAACGGCAGTGTGCCGCCGTTGAAGCCCTGGACGGCCGGGCGCGGCCGGTCGGTCGGCAGCTCCAGCGCGGCCGGGGCCCCGGCCAGCCGCTCCTTCCAGTACGCCGACTGCTCCGCCCAGCGCCCCTGTTCGTGCTGCTCGCGCTGCCAGAGCGCGAAGTCGGCGTACTGGACCGGCAGCTCGGGCAGCGGCGAGGGCCGGCCGGCCGCGAACGCCTCGTACAGCGCGGCGAGTTCGGCCAGCAGCACCCAGAACGACCAGCGGTCCGAGACCAGGTGGTGCAGGGCGAGCACGAGCACCGACTCGTCCTCGCCGGTGCGCAGCAGGGCCAGCCGCAGCGGCGGCCCGGCCTCCAGGTCGAACGGTTCGCCGACCGCGGCCGCCACGATCCGCTCGTCCAGCTCGGCCGGGGTGAGCCCGGCCTGCCGGAGGTCGGCCACGGGCAGGTCCGGTTCGACGGGCGGGCGCACCACCTGGACGGGGCGGCCGTCGCGCAGCGCGAAGGTGGTGCGCAGCGCCTCGTGCCGGCGGACCACCTCGCGCAGCGCCGCGCGCAGCACCCCGGCGTCCACCGGGCCGCGCACCCGCACCGCGCCCGGCACCACATAGGCCGGGTTCGCCGGTCGGACCTGCTCCAGGAACCACATGCCCTGCTGGAACAGCGAGAGCGGGAAGACGTCCTCGGCGGGGGGTGCCGCAGTCGCGTGCTCGCTCGCCCGCCGTTCGGCGAGCAGCCGGTCCAGGTGCGCCCGCTGCTCCGGGGTCAGCGCGGCGAGGCGCTCGTCGAGCTCAGTCATCGATCCGCTCCGACGTCTCGGTGACCTGCTCCAGGAGGGCGAGCAGCTCGGCGGTGGGGTCGGCATCGGCGTCGGGGGTCCGGTCGGCGGAGCGGGCCGCCCGGCGGATCGGCGCCGCCTCCCCGGCGGTGGCGGCGGGCCCGGAGGCGGTCAGCCCCTCGACCACCTGCCCGGCCAGGCTGCGGACCGTGGCGCCCTTGAGGAACTCGGCGACGGTCACCTTGACGCCCAGCCGGCCCTGGATCTCGTTGCGCAGTTCCACGGCCATCAGCGAGTCCAGGCCGAGGGCGGACAGCGGCGCGTCGGCGTCGACGGCGGCCGCGCGCGAGCCCAGGGCGGCGCGCACGCTGGCGGTCAGCCCGGCGACCAGGGTCGCGACCCGCTGCTCGGCGGGGGAGGCGAGCAGCTCCTCGGCGGTCGGCAGCGCGCTCGCCGCCGCCCGGCCGGGGGCGCCGGCCAGCCGGCGGGCCGGGGCCGTCCGGGGCGAGGCGGACCGCTGGGCGGGTACGGGCCGCTCGGTGCGCGCGGCGCGTTCCGACCGCTCGACGCGTTCGGTCCGTTCGGTCCGCTCGGCGCGTTCGGCGCGTCCGGTCCGCGGCACGCGTTCGGGCCGCCCGGCCTGCGGCGCGGGCCGCCGGGCGGGAGCCGCGGCGGAGCCGTCGCCGCTGGGCTCGTGCCAGCAGCGGGTGGCGGCGAACGGGTAGTGCGGCAGCGACGTCCTGGCCCGCCGGTACTCCCGGTCGAACCCGGCCCAGTCGACCTCGGCCCCCTCGGCGTACAGCCGCCCGAGGCTGCCGAGCAGGATCTCCCAGTCGTCGTACTTCGGCCGCAGGCTGGGCAGCATCAGCACGTCGTCGCCGGTCAGCACCTCGCCGACCAGGCCCAGCAGCGTCGGCGCCGGGCCGACCTCCAGGAAGGTGCGGTGCCCCAGCTCGTACAGCGCCCGAACCCCGTCGGCGAACAGCACCGGCTGCCGCGCGTGCCGCAGCCAGTAGTCGGTGTCCAGCGGCCGGTCCCACGGCCACAGCCCACCGGTCAGGTTGGACAGCAGCGGGACGGCCGGCGCGCCGAACGTGACCTTCTCCAGCGCGGCCCGCAGCGGCTCCAGCACCGGTTCCACCAACGGGGAGTGCGAGGAGGTGGAGATGCGCAGCCGCCGCACCTCCGCGCCGCGCGCGGCGAAGGCCGCGCAGACCTCGTCGACGACCTCCCGCACCCCGGAGACGGTGGTGTTCGCCGGACCGTTGACGGCGGCCACGGCGACCAGCGCCGCGTCGTGGCGGGCGAGTTCGGCCGCCACCTCGTCCGCGGGGGCGGCGATCGCGGCCATCGCCCCGGACTCGGCGAGCCGCTGGAGCAGCCGCCCGCGCTCGGCGACCAGCCGCAGGCCGTCCTCCAGCGGCAGCGCGCCGGCGAAGCAGGCGGCGGCGTACTCGCCGAGGCTGTGGCCGATCACGGCGGCCGGCTCCACGCCCCAGGAGCGCCACAGCCCGGCCAGCGCGTACTCCACGGCGAACAGGCCGGGCTGGGCGAACTCCATGGTGTTGATCAGCTCGCCGTCCGCCGCCGAGGCCGGGTACACGGCGGACAGCAGCGGCGCCGGCAGGACGTCCCGCAGGATCTCGTCGCACTGGTCCAGGACGCGCCGGAAGAAGGGCTGCGTCTCGTACAACCGCCGGGCCATGCCCGCGCGTTGCGGCCCCTGGCCGGTGAACAGGAAGACCGGTTCGGTCGTCGACCCGGGCCCGGCCGGGGCGGCGCCCCCGGAGCGGCCCAGCAGCAGCCCCTCGCCCGGGTCGTCCCGGACGAAGTCCGCCAGCCGCCCGGCGAGTTCGCCCGGCGTGGCCCCGACGGCGGCGAGGCGGTGCGGGAAGTGCGAGCGGCCGGTGTTCGCGGAGAAGCACAGATCGGCCGCGCTCGCGGGACCGGCCTTCGCCAGCCGGTCCTGGTAGCGGCGGGCGAGCTTCAGCAGGGCGCCGCCGCTGCGCGCCGACAGGGCGAGCACCGACAGCGGACGGCCCTCGCCCGGGTCGGCGTCCGGGTCGGCGTCCGGTTCGGAAGCCGGGGCGTCCGGCGCCTGCTCGACGATCAGGTGGGCGTTGGTGCCGCTGAAGCCGAAGCTGCTGACGCCCGCCAGCCGCCGCGCCCCGTCGGTCCCCTCCGCCGGCCACGGGGTGAGCGACGTCGGCACGGCGAAGGTGGTGCCCTCGAAGGAGATGTGCGGATTGAGCTCGCCGAAGTGCAGATTGGCCGGGATCTGCCCCCGGTCCACGCAGAGCGCCGCCTTGATCAGCCCGGCGATCCCGGCCGCCGCCTCCAGATGGCCCAGGTTGGTCTTCACGGCGCCGAGGTGCAGCGGCGCGCCCTCGGCGCGGCCGTAGACCTCGGCCAGCGCGGACACCTCGATCGGGTCGCCAAGCTTGGTGCCGGCGCCGTGGGTCTCGATGTAGCCGACCCGCTCCGGGCCCACCCCGGCGGCGGCCAGCGCCCGGCGGAACACCTCGCGTTGGGCGGCGCCGTTGGGCGCGGTCAGGCCCGAGCTGCGCCCGTCCTGGTTGACGGCCGAGCCGCGGATCACCGCGAGCACCCGGTCGCCGTCGCGGCGCGCGTCCGAGAGCCGCTTGAGCACCACCACGCCGCAGCCCTCGCTGCGGACGAAGCCGTTCGCCGCCGCGTCGAAGGTCTTGCAGCGGCCGTCGTCGGCGAGCATCTCCGGGAACTGCGAGAACGAGATCGCCGCGTCCGGCGCGACCACCGCGTTGACGCCGCCCGCCATCGCGAGGTCGCACTCGCCGAGCCGCAGGTTCTGGCAGGCCTGGTGCACGGCGACCAGCGAGGAGGAGCAGGCGGTGTCCACCGAGACGCTCGGCCCGCGCAGGTCCAGCAGGTAGGAGAGACGGCCGCTGGCGATGCTGTGCGCGACGCCGGTGGACGCGTGGGCGGTGATGTCCTGCGGCTCGCGGAACAGCAGCCCGGCGTAGTCGTTGCTGCAGATGCCCAGGAACACCCCGGTCCGGCTGCCCGCCAGCGCGTCCGGCGCCTGCCCGGCGTCCTCCAGGGCCTCCCAGGCGACCTCCAGCACCAGCCGCTGCTGCGGGTCCATCGACACCGCCTCCCGGCGGGAGATGCCGAAGAACTCGTGGTCGAAGCGGTCGATGTGGTCCAGGAAGCCGCCCCAGCGGGTGCTGTGCTTCCCGGGGGTGCGCGGCTGCTCGTCGTAGAACGCGTCGACGTCCCAGCGGTCGGCCGGGATCTCTCCGATCGTGTCGGTGCCGGCGGCCAGCAGCTCCCAGTACGAGTCCGGGTCGGTGACCCCGCCGGGGAAGCGGCAGCCGACACCGACGATGGCGATCGGCTCGGTCCTGGCCCGCTCCTGCTCGTCGATCCGGCGCTGCATCCGCTCCATGGTCAGATAGGCGCGCTTCATCGCCGTCATCGAGCCGGAGCGGTCCTCGGGCGTGTCGCCCCGGGTGGTGTGCTCGCGCGTGGTCATCGTCCCTGCCCCCGGTCGGTCGGATCGGCACTGGTGTCGAACTGCTCGGTCTTGGCGAGGAGGAGGGCCTCCAGTTCGCGCTCCGACAGCCCGTCGAGGTCCTCGGGGCCGCCGTGGAGGTCGAGGTCCGGTCGGTCCACGGCTTCGGGTGCGGAAACGGGAGCGGCGGCGGCCTCCAGCGGGATCCCCATCCGCTCGGCGAGGAACGGCACCAGGGCGTCCAGCGTCGGGTACTGCCAGCCCAGCGTGGCGGGCAGCGGGACGCCGAGCGACAGCTCCAGCCGCGACCGCAGCTCCAGGGTGCGCATCGAGTCGAAGCCGAGGCCGGCCAGCGGCGCCGCGCTGTCGATCGCCGCCGGGTCCGGCGCGCCGGGCCCGTCGAGCACCCGGGCGGCCAGCTCCCGGCAGTGCCGGACCAGCACGGCCCGGCGGCGGCGGCCCGGCTCGACCGCCAGCAGCTGCCGCCGGACCGCCTCCCCGCCGTCGGAGTCGGCGGCGGTGGAGCCGGCCTCGGGGGAGCCGTCGGTCGAGCGGACGATCGTGGCGGGGCTGCCCAACAGCCGAGCGAGGGAGGCCAGTCCGGCGCCGTCCACGCTCAGCGCGGGCAGTCCGGCGGCCCTGCGGCGCCCGGCGAGCGCGTCCAGACAGGCGCCGAGCGCCGTCCCCCGGCCGGGTGCGGAGACCGGGTCGGACAGCACCAGGAAGTCCAACGGCCGGTCGGCGGTGGCGAGATGGATCCGCCAGGCGTCGGCGGCCGGGTCGACGGCGCCCAGCGGGTCGTCGTCCTCGGCCTCCTCCGGCCCGCCGCCGTCCGTCGTAGCGGCCGGAGTCTCCGCGCCCGCGAGGTGCACCACCCCGGCCAGCGGCGCCGCCGGGATGTCGAACGCGGCCACTGCGGCGGCCGGCGCCCCGGCGTCGGACAGGTCGGCGACCGGCAGCAGCAACTCCACGCCCCGGGCTCGCAGTTCGGCCAGCCCCGGTTCTGCGGTGGGGTCCGGGGCGGTTCCGGCGGAGCGGAGCAGGGCGATCCTGCGGGCCCCCAGGTCCGCCAGCCGGCGGGCCGCCGCCAGGGCCACCGGGGTGGTGCCCCCGGTGACCAGGTACCCGGCCCGGGCCCGGACCACCGAGCGGGTCGGCGGCACCGCGAGCTCGGGCGCCGGCTCCGGACGCAGCACCAGCTTCCCGGTGTGCCGGGCCTGCGCCATGACGGCGAACGCCTCCCGGGCCCCGGCGAACGGGTGGACGGTGACCGGCAGCGGTCCGAAGCCGCCGTCCTCGAAGCCCCGCACCACCTCCTCGAACAGCTCGGCCAGCAGCCCCGGTTGCGCATGGAAGGTGTGGTCCAGGTCGACCGCGAACAGGGCCCGGTTCGCCTTCAGGCCGCCGAGGCCGATCGGACTGTCGTCATGGATGTCCCGCTTGCCCAGCTCGACGAACCGCCCGCCCGGCGCCAGCAGCCCCAGGCCGAGCCGCAGCGCCTCCCCGGTCAGGGAGTTGAGCACCACATCGACCCCGCGCCCGCCGGTGGCCGCCGCGACCTCCGCCGCGAAGTCCGTCGAGCGGGAGTCCATCACCAGCTCCACACCGTCGAGTTCGCGCAGGAACCGGCGCTTGGCGGCCGTCCCCGCGGTGGCGAACACCCGTGCCCCGCACCGCCGGGCCACCGCCAGCGCGGCCAGGCCCACACCGCCGCTGGCCGAGTGGACCAGCACCGTCTCGCCCGCCCGCAGCCGGGCCAGGTGGCCGAGACCGTACACGGCGGTGAGGAAGGCCACCGGCACCGCCGCCGCCTGCTCGTCGTCCAGCGCCGACGGCCTCGGCGCCACCAGGTGCTCCTCGGTGGTGGTGAAGGCCGCGAGCGCGGACGGCGCGACCGCCATCACCCGGTCGCCGACCCGGAAGCGCCCGACGCCCGCGCCGACCGCGCTCACCCGGCCCGCGCACTCGACCCCCAGCGGGACCGTGCCGGCCGCGCCCGGGTAGGCGCCCATCGCCTTGAGCACGTCGCTGAAGTTCAACCCCGCCGCGGCGACCTCGATCTCCACCTGGCCGGGGCCGGGCGCCGTCCGCTCCCAGCGGGTCGGCGTCAGGCTCTCCAGCAGGCCGGGCCGGACCGCCAGCAGCCGCTGGTTGGTGTCCAGCTCCGGGTCGAACGGCCGCCGCTGCCACGCGGGTTCGGTGCCGTCGGCGGAGTCCTGCGGCACCCGGACCGGCGTGTACCCGACCGGTCCGCGCAGTGCGGCCGGGCCTTCCCCGCCCGGGCGCAGCAGCACGTCCAGCAGCCGGGCCGCGTCGTCCCGCGCCGGGTCCGGGTCGAGGTCCACCAGCAGCGGGCGGGGCACGTCGGTCCCGGCCGAGGCCACGCCGGCCGCACCCCACAGCAGCGCCTGCACCGGGTCGGGCGCCCCGTCCCGCTCGGTCACCCGCTGGGCGCCCCGGGTCAGCAGCACCAGGCGCGGGGCGCCGGGCAGCCCCTCGGCGGCCAGCTCCCGGACCAGCAGCGGGGCCGGGCGGAGGGTGTCCTCCCGCGCCGCCGGGAGCGGGAACGGACCCGGGCCCGCCGGTGCCGGTCCGGCGGCCGCGTCCAGGCCCCAGGCGTACAGGACCCCGGCCCACGGCTCGTCACCGGCCGCGCGCAGCTCCTTGAGCAGGGCCGCGAGGTCCTCCGGCCGGGCCGGGTCGAGCTCGTACCGCAGCGGGTCGATCCGCCGGGAGCCGCTGCCCGGGGTGACGGTCACCCAACTGCCGCGCCGGGCGACGAGTTCGGCGCCCAGGGCGCCGGCCGTGCCCGCGCGGTCCGCGAACAGCAGCCAGCGGCCCGGTGCGCCGCACGGCGCACCCGTACCGGGCTCGGTCTCGGCCCACTCCAGGGCGAACAGCGCGCGCCCGGTCCCCTCCTCGGCGGACGGCCGCGTCTCGGGAACGGCGAGCGCCAGCAGCTCGGGAACGACGGGCGCCCGCGTCTCGGGAACGGCAGGAGCCTCGGGAGCGTACCGGCGCCGCTGCCAGGGGTAGTTCGGCAGGTCCAGCACCGCCCTGGGCAGCCCCGCGAACCCGCCGTCGGCCCCCTCCCGGTCGTGCTGCTCCCGCTCGGCGAGTACCACACCGGACGGCGCACCGCCCTCGGCCAGCCCGCTCAGCGCCCGCAGCGCGGCGGCCCGGTCGGCGGCGGCGATCCGCGCCCGCCAGCGGTGCCGGGCCCGCCCGGCCCCGGCCGTGTAGGCGAACGCCGGGTAGGAGCCGTCCGGCAGCCCGGCGAGCCGCCCGTGCAGGGCGCCGGCCAGCGCCCGCACCGCCTCCGGGGTCCGGGCGGAGAGCTCGAAGCCCGCCACCGGGACGGCCCCGGCCCCGGTATCGGCCCCGGCCTCGGACCCGGCGGTGGCCTCGGCCGCGCCCAGGATCACCTGGGCGTTGGTGCCGCCCATGCCGAACGCGCTCACCGCCGCGTGCCGCCCGCCGCGCTCCGGCCAGGGCCCCAGCGCCGTCGGCAGGGTGATGGCGGTGCCGTCCAGGTCGATCAGCGGATTGAGGGTGCTGAAGTTCACCAGCGGCGGCACCTCGCGCCGCCGCAGGCACAGCACCGCCTTTACCAGGGCGATCACCCCGGCCGCGGACTCCGGGTGGCCCAGATTGGCCTTGACCGAGCCGACGCTCAGCTCGGCGCCGCCGTTGCGACGGCCCAGCGCGGCGGCGATGGCCTCCATCTCGATGGTGTCCCCGAGCGAGGTGCCGGTGCCGTGCGCCTCCACCAGGCCGATGTCGGCGGCGGTGAGCCCGGCGTCCGCGAGCGCCGCCTCGGTCAGCGCGACCTCCGACAGCACATTGGGCGCCGTGAAGCCGGTCGAGCGCCCGGTCTGGTTGACCGCGGAGCCGTGCACCACCGCGTGCACCCGGTCGCCGTCGCGCCGCGCGTCCTCCAGGCGCTTCAGCACCAGGACGCCGCAGCCCTCGCCCCGGGCGAAGCCGTTCGCCCGGGCGTCGAAGGGACGGCACCGCCCGTCCGGCGACAGGGTGCCCGCCAGCCGGTGCAGCCGGGTCGCGCGCGGCGAGAGCACCAGGTTCACCCCGCCCGCCAGCGCCACGTCGCACTCCCGGCGGGCCAGCGCCTGGCGCGCCAGGTGCACCGACACCAGCGAGGAGGAGCAGGCGGTGTCCACCGTGATGGCCGGCCCGGCCAGCCCCAGCGCGTACGCCACCCGGCCCACCGTGAAGCAGTGGCCGTTGCCGCCCGCCCAGTGGGTGTCCAACTCGCCGCTGTGCCAGTCCCAGTACTCCTGGCCGGTGATCCCGACGAACAGCCCGGTGCGGGCCGCGTCCAGCCGGTCCGGCGGCAGCGCGGCGTTCTCCAGCGCCTCCCAGGCGACCTCCAGCAGCAGCCGCTGCTGCGGGTCGACCCCCCGGGCCTCGGCCGGTCCCATGCCGAAGAACTCCGCGTCGAAGTCCATCACCTCGTCGAGGAACCCGCCGCTGTGCGGCAGTTGCTCCCACTCGGCGGCGAACGGCCCGCGCCGCCCGGCGGGCAGCGGACCCACCAGCTCGCGGCCCTCGGCCAGCGCCTCCCAGTAGCCCTCCAGGTCGACGATGCCGCCCGGCAGCCGCAGGCCGATGCCGACCACGGCCAGCGGGCCGGTGCCGCTCGCGGCGTCCAGCTGTGCCCGCAGCTTGCGGACGGTGTCGAGCGCCCGGGTGAGCGGGGTGGGCGCGGGCGCGGTGGTGCCGCCCTGCTGCTGCTCCGTCATCTGCTCAGCCCTCGCCTTCCGTAGCGGCTTCGCCCGAGGAGCCGTCCTCGCCGTCCTCGCCCGCCGCCGCCGGATCGCCCAGCAGCCGTTCGGCCAGCACCGCCGACAGCGCCCGCGCCGACCCGTACGTCCACAGCAGCGTCGGCGACAGCCGCAGCCCGAACGCCGCCTCCAGCCGGTTGCGCAGCTCCAGACCCATCAGCGAGTCCAGCCCCAGCGACTTGAACGGCGTGTCCCGGTCGATCGCCCCGGCCTCCAGCCGCAGCACCCGCCCGGCCAGCTCCTGCACCTTGGCCTCCAGCAGCTCCGGCCACCGCTCCTGCGGCGCCCCGCGCAGCTCGGCCAGGAACGCCGCGCCCGCGCTGCTGCCGCTCCCGCCGTGCCGGGCCAGCTCCCGCAGCGCGCTCCAACTGGCCAGCGTCGCGGTGTCCGGGTACGCCTCCAGGTACTGCCGCAGGTCGATCGGCACATACGCGACCACCTGCTCGTCGCCGCCGAGGAACCCCTCCAGCGCCCGCCACGCCTCGGCGGTGGAGAAACCCGCCATGCCGCGCTCCGCCAGCCGGGCCCCTCGGTTGTCGTCCGCGGCGGCCAGACCGACGTCGCTGAACGGGCCCCACTGCACGCTCAGCGCCGGCAGCCCGCGCCGCCGCCGGTCCACCGCCAGCGCGTCCATGAAGGCGTTGCCCGCCGCGTAGGCCGCCTGGCCGGCGTTGCCGAACAGCGCGGCCGCGGAGGAGAACAGCAGGAAGAAGTCCAGCGGATCGCCCTCGGTCGCCGCGTCCAGGTGGACCGCGCCGTCGACCTTGGGCGCCAGTACCCGGTCCAGCTGCTCCGCCGTCAGATTGAGCACGGTCGCGTCGTCCAGCAGGCCGGCCGCGTGCACCACCCCGCGCAGCGGGGGCAGTTGCTCGCGGACCCGGCGCACCGCCGCCGCGTCGGCGACATCGGCCGCGAAGGTCTCCACCAGCACACCGCGCGCCCGCAGCGCCCCGATCCGGGCCGCCGCCTCCGCCGTCGGCGCCGAGCGGCCCACCAGGGCCAGCCGGCCCGCGCCGCGCCCGGCCATGAACTCCGCCAGCGACAGGCCGAGCGCCCCGAGCCCGCCGGTGATCAGATAGGTGCCGTCGCCCCGGAACCGGCCGTCCCGCAGCGGCTCCGGCGCGACCTCGGTGACCGTCGACGGGTCCGAGAGCACGAACTTCCCGATGTGCCGGCCGTGGGACATCTCCCGCATCGCCTCGGCGGCCCGCGCGAACGGGTAGGACAGCACCGGCAGCGGCGCCAGCTCACCCGCCTCCACCCGCTCCCACACCTCGGCGAACAGCCGGGTGAACAGCGCCGGCCGCCGGGCGATCACCCCGGCGAGGTCCAGCGAGGACAGGCCGATGCCCTTGCGGAACGCGTCCAGGCCCAGCGTGCGCCCGCCGTAGATGTCGGCCTTGCCGACCTCGACGAACCGCCCGCCCTCGGCCAGCACCTCCAGACCCAGCGGGATCGCCGCGCCCGTCAGCGAGTTGAGGACGACGTCCACCCCGCGGCCGCCGGTCGCCGCCCGCACCTCGTCCGCCCAGGAGAGGTCCCGGGAGTCGAAGACGTGCCGCACGCCCAGCTCGCGCAGCCGGGCCCGCTTGTGCGCGCTGCCCGCCGTGGCGAGCACCTCGGCGCCCAGCAGCCGCGCCACCGCGATCGCCGCCAGCCCCAGCCCGCCCGCCGCCGAATGGATCAGCACCGTCTCGCCCGGCAGCAGCGAGGCCAGATGCCGCAGGCCGTACCAGGCGGTGATGGTCACCGCCGGGAACGCCGCCGCGTCGGCGTCCGTCATCCCCTCCGGCACGTGCTGCGCGTGGTCGGCGAGCACCGTCCAGTGGGTGGCGAGCGCGCCGCCGCTGGTGCAGGCGACCACCCGGTCGCCGACGGCGAAGCGGGTCACGCCCGCGCCGGTCCTGGTCACCACGCCCGCGCCGTCCAGACCGAGCAGCCGGGCGTCGGCCGTCGGATCCGGATAGGTGCCCATCACCTTCATCACGTCGATGAAGTTCAGCGCCGCCGACCCCACCGCGAGCTCGATCTCCCCGGCGCCCGGGGCCCGCCGCTCCAGCGGCCGGAACGCCAGACCGTCCCAGGTGCCCCGGCCGTCCGGCGCGAGCCGGAACGGCTGCGGGGCCGCCGAGCGCCAGCGCGGCCGGGCCGGGTCCGCGAGGTCGTCCACCGGGCCCGCCGCGCCGCGCACCAGCCGGCCGACCAGCCGCTCCCCGCCGCGCAGCACCACCTGGTCCGCGCCGTCCTCGGCCGACAGCTCGACGGCGCACCGCGCCGCCCAGTCGGCCTCGTCACCGGCCACGTCCACCAGCACCGGCCGCAGCTCGGGGTGCTCACGGCGCAGCACCCGCCCGAAGCCCCAGTACAGGGCCGCGCCCGGGTCGACCGCCCCGGCCGCCGACGGCGGCAGCTGGGCGTCGGCGGTCACCACGGCCAGCCGGGGCACCTGCGGGCGCGCGGAGCAGGCGCGCACCAGCGCGGCCAGCGCCGTGAGGGCCGCCCGCTGGGCGTCCGGCCCCGCGTCCGCGCCCGGCGCCAGGAACACCACACCGTCCAGCCCCTCCACGGTGGCCAGCCGCTCCTGCCAGACCTCGGTCCGCGCCGCGTCCGCGCCGTCGGCCACCTGGGCCAGCGCCGTCCCGCCGAGCGCGCCCAGCGCCTCGGCCAGCTCCCCGGCCCGCGCCCAGGCCGCCGTGCCGCCGACCGGGTCGGCCGCGCACACCGCCCAGCGGCCGGTGTGCCGCGGTGCGTCGGTCCCGTCCTCGTCGGCCTCGGCCAGGCGCTCCGCGGGCCGGAACTCCAGCCGGTGGATCCGCTCCGCGTCCACCGCACCGGGATCGGCCGAGGCCGCCAGCGCCCGCATCCGCAGGCCCAGCAGGCTCAGCACCGGCCGCCGCCCGGCGTCGAACAGGAACAGGTCCACCTCCTCGCCGCCGTCCCGCCGCACCGCGTGCGACCACAGCGCCGTCACCGGCTCCGCGAGGTCCTGGTGCAGATGCACCCGCCCGACCCCGACCGGCACCGCCGCCTCCTCGCCCGGGAACAGCGGGATCGACGCCTGCAGCGCCGCGTCCCACAGCGCCGGGTGCAGCCGGTGCGGATGGCCGCCGGCCAGGCAGCCCTCCGGCAGCCGCACCTCGGCCAGGCACTCCGCCGCCCCGGACCGCAGCCCCAGCACACCCTGGAACGCCGGACCGTAGTTCAGGCCCCGCGCCGCGCAGTCGGCGTAGAACGCGGCGGCCGGCGCGGCGTCCAGACCGAGCAGCCGCTCCGGGAACGACGGCGCCTCCGGCGCGGTGTCCTCCGCCAGCACCCGCGCCGAGGCGTGCCGCACCCAGCCCTGCCCGCCCGGCTCCAGCGAGGACAGCGTGAAACTGCCGCCGCCCGTCACATCGTCCCGCCAGCCCAGTGCCACCGTCACCGGCTCCTCGGTGAGCGTCAGATGGCCGTGCAGGCCGACCTCGGCGAGCGTGCGGTGCGCACCGCCGGTCCTGGCCAGCGCCGTGCGCAGCGCCAGCTCCAGCATCCCGGTGCCCGGCAGCACCACCGCGTCGTACACCCGGTGGTCGCGCACCCAGGGGATGTCCGCCGGGGCCAGCTCCAGCATGCCGGTCCAGGCACCCTGCTCGGTCACCGAGGGCACCAGCCGCAGTTCCTCCCCGGCCCCGCTCCCGGCCCGTCGGCGGCCCTGCTCCACCCAGTGCACGGACCGTTGCCACGGGTACGGCGGCACCGGCGCCCAGGCGGACCGCGGCAGCGCGCCGAACGGCTCCAGACCGCTCACGTACGCCCGCGCCGCGGACTCGCGCACCGTGTCCGGCGAGCCCTGGTCGCGCCGCAGCGTCGACAGCACCTGCGGCGGCACCGGCCGTTGCGCCGCCAACTGCTCCAGCGCCGGGGTGAGCACCGGGTGCGGGCTGATCTCGACCACATGGGTCACCCCGGTGTCGAACAGCCGCTCCATCGCGTCCGCGAACATCACCGGCCGGCGCAGGTTGTCCACCCAGTAGCCGGCGTCCAGCTCCGGCCCCTCCAGCGGGGCCACCCGCACCGTCGACATCAGCTCGACGTCGCCCCGGCCCGGCCGCACCGACCGCAGCGCCGCCAGCAGGTCGTCCTCCAGCTCGTCCATCTGCGGGCTGTGCGAGGCGTAGTCGACGTTCACCAGCCGGCAGAAGGTGCCCTCGGCCTCCAGCAACTCCTTGAGTGCCAGCACGAGTTCGGTGTCACCGGAGAGCACGCAGCTGTTCGGGCCGTTGTTCACGGCCAGCGACACGCCCTCCTCGAAGCCGGACAGCGCCGCCTTCGCCGCGTCCAGCGAGAGGTCCACCGCCAGCATCCGGCCCTTGCCCGAGGTGCGGCGGGCGATCGCGCTGCGCCGGGCGACGACCATCGCGCCGTCCTCGTAGGAGAGGATGCCCGCCGCCGTGGCCGCGGTGACCTCGCCCTGGCTGTGGCCGACCACCACGTCCGGCTCGACGCCGGCCGCCCGCCACAGCTCGCACAGGCCCAGCGACACGGCCCAGAGGGTCGGTTGCAGCATGTCGATCCGCGACAGCCACTCCTCCCCGGCCTCGCCGGAGACGACCCGGACCAGGTCCCAGTCCGTCCACGGCTCCAGCGCGGCCGCGCAGCGGTGGATCACCGCGGCGAACACCGGCTCGGCGGCCAGGAGTTCGCGGCCCATGGCGTGCCACTGCGAGCCCTGGCCGGGGAACACGAAGGCGGTCCGGCCGACGGTCGCGGCACGGCCGGTGAAGACGCCGGGCACCGGCTCGGCACCGGCCGGGTCGGCGGCCAGCCGCTCCAACTGCGCGGCCGCTCCGGCGGCGTCGGCGGCCAGCAGGGCGGCGCGGACCGGGAACTGGTCGCGCTGCCAGGCCAGGGTGCCGGCCAGCGCCGCCAGTTGCTCCGGCTCCGGCGACTGCTCCGGCTCCGGCGATTGCTCCGGCGCCGCGTCGGTGGCGCCGGTGAGCAGATCGCGCAGCTCGCGGGCCCGCTCGGCGAGCGCCTGCTCCGAGTGCGCGGACACCGGCAGCAGCACGGGGGCGTGATGCACGTCGGCGGCGCGGTGCTCGTCGGCGGCGCGGTGCACCTCGGCGGCGCGGTGCGCGTCGGGTCGGTCGTCGGCGACCGGGGTCTCCGGCCGCGGCGCCCCGGTCAGCACCACGTGCGCGTTGGTGCCGCCCCAGCCGAAGCTGCTCACGCCGAGGAAGACCTGCTCGTCCGCCGGCAGCGGCAGCGGCTCGCGGACCACCGTCACGTTCAGCTCGTCGAAGGCGATCTCCGGGTTGAGCTCCGCCGAGTGCAGGCTCGGCGGCACCACGCCGTGGCGCAGCGACAGCAGCGCCTTGAACAGCCCGGGGATCCCGGCCGCGGCCTCCAGATGGCCGATGTTGGTCTTCACCGAGCCGATCGGCAGCGGACCGGCGTCCGCGCTGCGGGTCCGCCCCAGCACCCGGCCGACCGCGCCGGCCTCGATCGGGTCGCCGACCGAGGTGCCGGTGCCGTGCGCCTCCACATAGGCGACCCGGTCCGCCGGGATGCCCCAGTGCCGGTAGGAGTCCCGCAGCAGCCGCTCCTGCCCGAGCGGACTGGGCGCGACGACGCTCTGTCCGCCGCCGTCGTTGTTCACGGCCGTACCGGCGATGACACCGTGGATCCGGTCCCCGTCCGCCTGCGCCCGGGCGACGGTCTTCACGTACAGGGCGCCCACGCCCTCGCCGCGCACGAAGCCGTTCGCCCCGGCGCCGAAGGCCTTGCACCGGCCGTCGGGGGAGAGACCGCCGAAGTACGTCAGACCGATCGAGGCGGTCGGGTCGAGGATCAGCGCGACACCGCCGATGATCGCCGCGTCCACCTCGCCGGCCCGCAGGGCCTGGGCGGCGAGGTGCGCCGCGACCAGCGCGGAGGAGCAGCCGGTCTCGACGACCAGGCTGGGCCCGGTGAGCCCGAGGAAGTAGGAGACCCGGGCGGCGATCATGTCGAGCGCGTAGCCGGGCGCCGTGTGCTGGGTGACGCCGGCGGCGCTCTTGCGGCCGACGTGCTCGTAGTCGTGCCAGCCGGCGCCGACGAACACGCCGGTCCGGCTGCCCGCGAGCGCGCGGGCCGGTGTCCCGGCGTCCTCCAGCGCCCGCCAGGCCGCCTCCAGCATCAGCCGCTGCTGCGGGTCGAGCATCTCCGCCTCGCGGGGGGAGATGCCGAAGAAGGTGGCGTCGAAGCGGTCGACGTCGGTGAGGAATCCGCCGACGGCCTGGATCTCGCGCTGCGGGTCGAGCTGCGCGGTGGCGTCCCAACGGCTCGCGGGGACGGGGCCGATGGCGTCGTGACGGTCCATCAGTAGTCGCCAGAAGCTCTCGACGTCCGGGGCGTCGGGGAACCGTCCCGCCATGCCGACGACGGCCAGGGCCTGGGCCGGGTCCTGGACCACAGGGTCTGTGTGCATGTCCTCTTCCTCAGGGCATCCGTGGAGCCGGTCCGGGCGCGGACCGGCGCCCGGCCCGGGGCGTGCGGGGGCACGCTGGGGCGGGGTGCCGGCGGGGCACGGGCCGGGGTCGGGGCGGGATCGGGGCGGACGGGAGCCGCGCGGGAGGGTGCCGCGCGGGCGGTGTCGGGTCGGGTCGGCCGGGAGCGGCCGAGTGCCGCGCGGGGGCTGTCGGGGCGGCGGAGGGGTCGGGGGGCAGCGGGTGTCGGGGGCCGCGCGGGGCGGACGGGCCCCGCGCGGCAGTCGATCACCAGTGCGCATCGTGGTCCCGGCAGGTCACCGCCGACAAGGCGTTGACCTGCTTTTACTGACACTTGTCACGTCCCTGCCCGCGGGCGTCGGGTCGGCCGCCGGACCCGGGATAAGTTGAGGGGTCACCGAATGACACGCGTAGACCCACGTAGACCCACCGGTCCTGCTGAGGACATGTCCGCACCCGGACGCCCGGGTGCCGTCGACGGGAGCGGGCCGTCCGCCACACACTGGGGCGCGGCCGCACGATCGCCATGAGTTCCGTTCACGGGATCCTCGGGGGAGACCTAGTGATGACCATTCGTGTGTTGGTAGCCGACGAGCAGCTGCTGCCCCTGGACGCGATCGCCGAGGTGCTCGCGTCCGTCAAGGACTTCGAGGTCGTGGGGGCGGTGAACCGGAGTTCGATGGTCGTCCCGGTCGCGGTGCGCCGCCGGCCGGACGTGGCCGTGCTGGGCATGGGCACCGCGCAGGGCGGCTTCCGCCTGGTGCGGGAGCTGGGGAAACGTCTACCCGACTGCCGGGTCGTCCTGATGGCGGCCCGGCCCACCCGGACCCTGGTGGACCGGGCGGTGTCGGCGGGGGCGCTCGGGGTCGTCACCAAGCAGACCAAGATCCCCCGCCTGGTCGACGCGATCCGGGACGCCGCCGCGGGCGGCCGCCCGGCCCCCGGCGAGGCCGAACCTGCGCCCGACGGGCCGGCGGTCCGGACGGCCGTCGCGGAGCAGGTGCTGAGCGCGCGGGAACGCGAGATCCTCCGGCTCACCGCCACCGGCGCCTCGGTGAAGGAGGTCGCCCGCGAGCTCTACCTGGCCGCCGGGACGGTCCGCAACCTCACCTCGGGCGCGATGCGCAAGCTCGACGGGCGCAACCGCTTCGACGCCGCCCGGATCGCCGCCGAACGGGGGCTGCTGTGACATCCTCCCCGCGCCGCTCCGGTGCTTCGATCAGCCCTGCGCCGCCCGCACTTCCCTGTCCTCCCGGCCTTCCCTGCCTTCCCTGTTCTCCCGGCCTTCCCTGCTCTCCCGGCCCTCGTGTTCGAGCAGCCCGAGCCGGGTGGCCCGCACCATCGCCGTGAGTCGGTTGTCGGTCTCCAGCACCCGCAGGATCTCGGCGACGAACCGCCGCACCGTCCGGTCCGAGTACCCGAGATGACGGGCTATCGACTTGTCGGTGGCCCCGGCGGCCATCATTCGCAGTACCAGCCGATGGGTGCCGGACAGCACCGGCGCCGAACCGCCGCCGCGCCGACGCCTGGTGTACGGCGCGGCCGTGGACCAGCTGTGCTCGAAGACCCGGGTGAAGAGCTGGGCGAGCAGTCCGCCGTCGATCACCACACTGCGGCGCAGCCCCTCGACCTGCGACCGGGTGACCACCTTCTCCCGGTCGACGATGACCAGCCGCAGCGGCAGCGACTCCGCCGTCCGGATCTCCGCCCCGGCCTCCTGGAGCGCGTTCACGTACTCCACGACCGCCGGGCTCGCCAGCGCGGAGGCCGGCGCCACCAGCCGGTAGTGGACACCCCGGCGCAGCAGCTCGACGTCCTCGCGGATGCACGGGTGCAGTGCTTCCCGCTCGGCCGCCGTGGGCAGCATCACCGCTACCTCGGACCGGCTGGACGCGTGCAACTCGCCGAGCCGCTGCCCCAGTTGCGCCCGTGACTCGACCACCTCGACCGCCGGACTCTCCCCCGTGGAGGCCGGAGTGGCGAGGAAGCCGTCGGTGAGGTCGGAGATCAGGTCCTGCGCCCGGGCGAACTCCGCCAGACGCTCCTGCTGATCGGCGACCAAACGTCTCAGGACGCTCTGCGGCGTGGCCGCCGCCTCCGGCCCCCGGTCGAGCAACCCGTTCCCGGCCAGCCACTCGACGGCCTCCCGGACCTCCTCGACCCCGGCGCCGAGGTCCCGGGCGAGATCCTCCGGGCATATGCCGCTTTCTGTGCTGCGAAGAAGTGAGAGGTAGACACGGTACGCAAAGCGCGCGTCAATCCCGGTCGCCGCCGTCATCGCCGTGAACTCCAGCCGTAGATACGGATCGTGAGCAGCAAAAGTGATGAGCCCTCAGAGGCTCGGCTGGCGACACTACTTGAAGAAGTACGGCCACCTGTAGAGGGCCAGGAAGACCTGAGGCGAACAACGCGTCACCTCTCGAGTCCAATCCGTCACTGCATCCCCGGCGGGCGCGCTCAGGGCCGTGTCAACCATCCGGAAACATGATCACAACGGCACAAATCGTGCGCGTAAAGGAGTGCAAGGAGTAGCCTTCCGTGAGCCCGACCGTGCGGTCGAAGGCCGCATACGGGGCGGGCGGGGCCTGCGCGCCATGGGTGGAATCCTCGAGTGGGCGCGTATCCGGGAGGGGCAACTCGTGCTAGGGATTTCACCCGTGCCGGCGTCCAGCGCCGGTCCTCCCCCCATGGGCCAGCGGACCACGCTCCATCTCGCTTTCAAGCCGCACCACTTGCGCCTCGCTCAGCTTCGACCTGCCCGGCGAACTCTTCGAACGGACCTCCGACTCGTCGCGCTCCCGCCGCTGCCGGTGCCACCGTTCCACCGACCGATCACTCACCCGCAGCGCGGCCGCGATGTCCCAGTTCTTCTCCCCGCCCTCGAAGCGCGCCACGGCCTCCAGCCGAATCCGCTTCCGCGTGGCCCTCTCGTCGTCGGTCAAGCCGCCGCCCTGCGCGTGCCTCGTACCTCAGGGCTCCTGGATCCCCACTCCGCCTGTCAGGCGATCGGGCCCGACATCACCCGATCGAGTTCAGTGAGCACATCGAGGCGACCTCGGCTGCTTGAGTAGCAGCAGGCGCAGCATTGGTCGGGAGGAGAAGAATGTGGCGGGGATCATGGGCCGCTTGGTTGACGGTACGAGGGGCATGGTCGGCGAAGCTGGCGTTGAAGTCGGCCGACGCGTCTACGCGGACGGGTACGACCGGGCAGTTGAAATCAGCCTGGGCGTCCTTGGCCAGAAGATCGACGCCTTGATGAAGCGAACCATGTCGGGCGATCGGCTGTCCGACCAGGAGCTGTTCCTGCTGGGAAGCCTGACTGAGTTCAGGGAAGAACTGACGCAGGCGCTGAATGACTTCTGGGAGCAGGGCGGTCCGTCCGGCGTTCGCTCCGATGAGCGCCGGTAGTCGCCTGCCAAGGTGGCGGCAGCGAACCACGACGAGCAGCCAGGCTGGGCTGGACGATCAGGCCCCGTGCGGTGGAGTTGTCGGCCGTAGACGCGAACGACTGATCAGTGCTTTGACCGGATCTCGATGAACTCCGGGTGGATCAAGCAAGCGGCTTGCGGTAGCGGACGTACTCGTTCTGTCGTCGGAATCCCACGCTCTCGTAGAGGTCGTAGGACCGGTGCGGGTTTGCCGTGCCCGTGAACAGCCGGGCGGTCGTTGCGCCCTGCTCGCGAAGGCTCCGCAGCCCGTCGAGCAGCAGGGCCCGGCCGATTCCGAGGCGTTGCCGGTCCGTCCGGACACTCAGCTCCTCCACCTCGCCCACGGTGCGGTCGTGACGGCGGATGGAGCAGAGGGCGACGCCGACCATGTCCGGCCCGATCCAGGCAGCCCTCCAGCATGTCGGGTCGGCGTTGTCGACGAAGTCCCGGAAGGGCCATCTCTGAGTGAAGCCGGTGTCCGCATACGAATCAACGACCGTCCTCCAAGCCGCACGGTAGTGGCTTGTCCCGATCGGCCCTGTCCGTGTCCCGACCGGCAGTTCGCTGCCCGGCTCGGGCAACTGCCGCAGATCGCCCAGTTCCAGCTCGACCAGGCTGAAGACACGTCGGTAGCCGGCTGCGAGCAGAAGGGCCGTGGCGTCCTTCTCGGAGGCCGTGGCGTTCGCGCCGATCACCGCCGTCCGCGCCGTTCCGTGCTGTTCGACGATCCGGCGGATCCGCCCTTCGGCCCAGCTCAGCATGGCTGAGCCGATGCCCTGGCCGCGATGCTCGGGCAAGAGGTGGCCGCGGTGCAGGTACAGCCACGTATCGTCCCGTTCCTGCCACCACCGGATCGTCGAGTAGCCGACGACGCTCCCGTCGAGCACCACCAGGATCTGGTTCTTGGTCGGCTCCTCCGACTTGGCAGAAGCTTCGGCGATCTCGGCCGCTGTCGGCAGCCCTTCCACCACCGAATGGACATCGACCCGGTCCCGTTCCGCACACCCCCGCCGTACCGCGGCCATGGCACCGTGGTCCTCGTCGCCGCGATACGGCCGGAACCCGAAGCCGGCCGGAAGGTCCTGTCCTGCCGTGCCGTTCGACATGACCGGATGATCTCGAACTCCGACGCGGGTCCGCCACCCTGATTCACGCCGCCGTCGTCCGCGGCCGTTCAACGAGCCGGCCGCGTTCACAGCGGGCCTCGACGCGGACGAGGGCGACGAGGTGGGTGCGTTCAGGGCTCGTCGGCGGGCCTGGGCGGACTCGACGAGCTCGAAACCATCGCCAGGTCGGCTGCGGCCCGGGATTCGGCGCCCTGGGTGACCTCGGTCCGCAGACGGACGGTCACGAAGGTCGACTCGACGGGGTTGGCGCTCCGCAGGTGGATCCAGTGCTCGGCGGGGAAGTCGTCGCCGAGGGCCCTGTCGCCGGTTCGTCGACGGGTCGGCCTCTCAGCGGGCGAACCTCGCCCTCGCGGCCTCGGTGACAGGGGTGAAGAAGTTGACCAGGTTGCCGTCCGGGTCGCGGAACAGCAGGGAGCGGTTGCCCCAGGGCATCGTGGTGGGTTCGGTCACGAACTCCGGCACGTCGGCGCTCAGTCGCCGGTGGGCGCCGTCCACGTCGTCGACGAGGAACTCCAGCACCACGCTGCGGTTGGCGGCCGGCTCGGCCGATCCCGGTGCGAACAGCGGGACGGTGCGGGTGCCGGCGATGGCCAGCGTCGCCGAGGCCGTCCTGAGCTCGGCGAAGTCCGGGGTGGACCAGTCGGCGCCGACGCCGGTGGCGCGCTCGTAGAAGTCCACGAGGCGGGCGACGTCGGCCGTGACGATGCGGATCGAGAGGAAGTCCATGGGTGTCTCCTGCGGTTCGGTCGTGCGGTCGGTGCTTCCGGTACGACGTTAGGACCGATACTGGACACAATCCGCCCGGTATCGCTGGGAGACTTCCCGCATGGCCCGACCCACCGCCCGCGTCCTCGCGCTGCTGGAACTGCTGCAGTCCGGCGGTGTCCGCACCGTGGCCGAGCTCGCCGACCGCCTGGGGGTCGACGAGCGCACGGTGCGCCGGTACGTCGACCACCTGCTCGACCTCGACGTGCCCGTCGAGTCGGTGCGCGGCCGCTACGGCGGCTACCGGCTCGGGGCCGGGTACCGGCTGCCCCCGCTGATGCTGAGCGACGACGAGGCCCTCGCCGTCCTGCTCGGACTGGTCGCCGGCCGGCACACCGGCCTGACCGCGGTGGCGGACGCCGGGCACACCGCGGGCGAGACGGCGGCGGCCAAGATCCGCCGGGTGCTGCCCGAGCGGCTCCGACAGCGGCTCGACGCCGTGCTGGACGCCCTCACCCTCACCGCCGCACCCGGATCCCGGGCGACGGCGGTGCCCGACTCCCAGGTCCTGCTCACGGTCGCGGACGCGGTGCGCGGCCACCGGCCGCTCGCGGTCCGGTACACCGCGGCGGACGGACGGCGCAGCGAGCGCACGCTGCACCCGTACGGGCTCGTGGCGCACGAGGGCCGCTGGTACCTGACCGGCGTGGATCCCGCGGTGGGGGAGGACCGCACCTTGCGCCTGGACCGCGTCGCGGGCGTACGGACCCTGCCGGGCGCCTTCGAGCCCCCGGCCGCGGTCGACCCGGCGGAGCGCCTTCTGCACGGGCTCGCCACGGCCCCGTACCGGTACCGGGTGGTGCTGCGGGTCCGGTCGACGGCCGAGCGGATCCACCTGCGGCTGCCCGCGAGCGTCGCCGTGGTACGGGAGCTCCCGGCAGTGGAGCCGGGGGCGGCGCGGTGGAACCGGGTGGAGCTCCGGGTGGACCGGCTGGACTGGTTGCCGGCGGTGCTCGCCTCGCTGGACGCGCCGTTCGCCGTCGAGGAGCCCGCGGAGCTCCGGACGCTGGTCGCAGCCTTCGCCGAACGGCTCGCCGAGTCGGCGGCGAGAGTCCCTGACTGAGCGGGGCCCGACGGCGTCAGGACCCGGTCCGGGGGAGAGGCCGCCGGGGTGCGGGCGCAGCCGTTCGCCCTGAGGCCCGAACAGGACCGGGTACTCGACCGGTTCACCGGGTACGGCGTTGGCGACGCCGTGCGGGTGTCGAACTCGACCGTCCCGCCGGCCGAGAGGAGGAGGTCGTCATGCCCGAGGGCCAACCAGAGCCGCCCGTACCGCACGCACGCCCACTCGTTCTACGGCGCCGTCCGAGAGCGGCCGCTGTCGTGAACTCCCGGGAACAGACCCGCGGCGGCACCCTTAGCACGTCACCAACAACGAGGAGTCGTCCTCATGTCGACCTTGCCGAAGGCGGCCGATTCCGGCGAGCAGCTGCGCTCGGCCATGGTCGAGGCAGTGCGAGCCGGCGGGACGATCTGCACGGACTGCGTGGCTGACACCCTACGGATCACGGCGTCGGCGGGAGACCGGGCGGGGTTCCCCGTGCTGCTCCCGAGCTGAGACGGTCGTTCTCACTCCCTCCTGCGACGAGGAGAACTTCATGAAGGCGTTCCATCCCACCTTCGGCACCCGACCCTGGCCCGACGGCCTCCGGGCCCTCCAGGTGTACGCCCTGCCCGACCTGCCAGAAGGGTCGGCCCTACGGGGCCTCCTCGCAGGCCTTCGCAAGGTGCTCGCGGGGCTGCCCCTCGTGCCGGTCCCTGACGAGCGCGCACATATCACCCTCGACATGATCACCTCTGCATCCGCCGACGCCATTGGCCACGCGGTCCGTGACTCACTCGCCGAGCGGCTGCGCACCGCCGTGGCCGACATCGGGCCGGTCCTTCTGCAGGCCGGATCGCCGATCGCGTACCGCACCGGTGTGCGCCTGGACCTTCACCCCGATGACCGCCTCGCCGTTCTTCAGCGCCGCGTCCGTACCGCTGTCCACGAGGTCTTCGGAGCCGACGCGGCCGGCTACCCGCTTGGCGTTCTCCACACGACCGTCGCGTACGCCGCGGCGGACACCGACACCGACCAAGTTGCGCAGATCATCCACTACGTGCGGCCCGGCCACGCGACCTTCACCGTGAGCCGGATCGCCCTGATCGAGGTGTACTGGCAGCGCGTCCCGACGCCCGGCGCGGACCTGCCCGGCTGGCAGATCTGCTGGGACACCCACGCCGTCGTCCCGCTCGACTCGTAGGCTGCCAAGGGGCCCGGTGTGTGTGCGAACGAGCTGGGAGCCGCAGCACCTGCGGTGCGGTCCACCTGCCGGGCGTGGGTGCAGCGGGCCTGGCACGGGGTCGTGCGGGGGGCGGGGGTCAGCGGGTTCCGATCATGTGGCCCTGGAGGACGGTGTGCCGGACGTGCAGTCGGGGTGTGAGGACGACCAGGTCGGCGTCCTTGCCCGGGGCGATGGAGCCGGTCCGGTCGCCGAGGCCGAGGAGCCGGGCCGGGGTGGTGGCCGCCGCGGCGGCCACCTGGGTGAGGGGGAGGCCGAGGTGGTGGACGGCCCGGCGGACGGCGCGGTCCATGGTCAGGGTGCTGCCGGCGAGGGTGTGTCCGTCCGGCAGGGTCGCGCGGCCGTTGCGCACGGTGAGGTCGACGTCCTCCAGGCGGTACTCGCCGTCGGGCATTCCGGCGGCGGGGGTCGCGTCGGTGACCAGGGCCGCGCGGTGGGGCGCGGTCGCGAAGGCGATGCGCACCGTGTCGTCGTGCAGGTGCAGGCCGTCGTTGATCAGCTCGAAGACGATCCTGTCGTCGGCGAGGGTGGCGCCGGCGAGGCCCGGTTCGCGGTGGTGCAGCGGGTTCATGGCGTTGAACAGGTGGGTGGTCAGCCGGGCTCCCGCGGCGAAGGCGTCGCGGGAGCGGCGGTGGTCGGCCTCCGAGTGGCCGATCGCCGCGATGGCGCCCGCGGCCACGACGGACCGCACCAGTTCCAGGCCGCCCGGGAGTTCGGGGGCGAGCGTGACGACCCGGACGTGGCCCCGGCCGGCCGTGAGCAGCGCGGCCAGGGTGGCCGGGTCGGGGGTGAGCAAGTGTGCCTCGGCGTGGGCGCCCCGGTGGCGGCTGCTGAGAAAGGGGCCTTCGTAGTGGATCCCGGCGACTCCGGCGCAGCCGGGGTCGCCGGCGTCGAGGAGGTCGGCGAGGGTCGCGGCGGCGGCGGTCATCCGGGGCACCGGGCCGGCGATGATGCCGGCCAGCATCCGGGTGGTGCCGTGGCGGTGGTGGAAGGCGACGGCCCTGCGCACCTCGTCGGGATCGCCGGATCCGACGGAGGCGCCGTCACCGCCGTGCAGGTGCAGGTCGACGAAACCGGGGAGGAGGTACGCGTTCGCCAGGTCGTGGACGTCGTCGTCGGCGGCGGCCGGGGCCGCGCCGGTGCCGACCCCGGTGATCGTGGGGCCGGAGAAGGTGACCCACCCCGGCTCCAGGACTTCGTGCGGGGTGACGACGCGTGCGTTCGTCAGTGTGGTCACGGCCGGGCAGGGCGGGCCGGGCGGGCGAGTTCGGCGAGGTCGACCTCCACACGGGTGTCGTGCTTGTCGGCGAGCCAGCGGTCGATGTCCAGCAGCCACCACCGGTGCACGCGCACCACGTAGAAGCGGCGCGGCCCGTGGCCGGTGAAGTCCGACTCCGGGAGGAGCCAGGCCGCGCGGACCTCCGGGTCGGGGTGGTTCAGCTCGTAGTACGTCTGCCGGTGCCACGGGACCTCGGACTCCGGCACGGCCTCGCAGCGCCCGGTGAACTGGGCGCCGTCCAGGCCGAATCCGGGGGTGCCGAGCAGGTGGACCGAGCCGGCGAGGTCGGGCCGCGCCTCGATGTTCCGGGAGTGCTTGGACCGGTGGAGGGAGTAGTAGAGCAGCCGGAGCGGGTCGCGGAGGGCGACGAAGTTCACGGTGGAGGCCCAGGGGCCGTCCTCGCCGAGGGTGGCGAGGGTGGTGAAGCGTCCGTGGTCGAGGAGGTGGGTGCTGCGTGCGACGTGGTCGGCGTACTCGGAGCCGGAGCCGGAGCCCGTGGTCACGGCGGTCACCTCGGCGGCGGGGCGCGGTGGAGGCCCATCGCGACGGGCGGGTCGTTGAGCAGGGCGGCCTCGGCGAGGCGCCACCAGTGGGTCTGCTCGGTGCGGCGCTCCTCCCAGGCGGGGTCCTTGCTGCGGGCGGAGACCTGGCGGCGGTAGGTGCCCCAGGCGGCCTCGTCGGCGAAGGTGACGAGGTGTTCGAGGGCGTGGACGTGGGTGCCGACGGTCCGCAGGTGCCAGCTGGTGGCGAGCACGGTGTCGAGTCCTTCGTAGAACCACTTCTCGCGTTCGGCGGCCCAGGCCCAGAACCCGGCCGGGTTCGCCTCGGCGGCCTCCGTCAGTTCGAGCCGGTAGTGGAGGTGGAGCATGAACGTTTCTCCTTCCCTGAGGGACGCTGGTCGGGTCACGGCAGCGGTGAGTCCCAGCTGGCCCACTCCGGCCCCATGGCCTGGAGGTGGTCCCCGGCCAGCTCCCGCCACCGCCCGGCGGCGGTGATGTTGTGCTCGCGCTGGCGGGCGGGTGCGCAGACGGCGCCGTGCAGCGGCAGCACCACGGCGGCGAGGGGGGTGAGCCGGGCGCCCCGGCGCACCTTGACGTCCCACGCGGAGATCGCCGTCCGGTAGCGCCGGAACCCGCCCTCGGCGGCGTAGTCGAGGGGTGCGTGGTAGGTCAGCAGGAAGTACTCGTTGGTGGGCGCGGTACTCGTGTAGTCGTAGCCGAAGTAGCGGGCGTACAGCCGGTCCCCGTGCTCGTAGCAGACGGTCGCGGCCACCAGGTCGGGACCGCGCAGGCCCAGGAACGCCACGGCGTCGTCGAGCAGGCCGGTGGCACGCTGGGCGTTCAGGGCGTCGAGCACCGCCTGCGGACCTCCGGAACTGCCGTGGCGGGTGCGGTTCTGGGCGATCAGGTCGGCGATGCGGGCAACGACGTCCTCGGTGAGCCGGGCGGTCCTGACGACCGTTCCGGTGCGCTGGAAGGCGCGCATCTCGCTCCTGCGCCGGGTCCGGGTGTGCTGGCTGGCACGGGCCGACAGCTCTCCGGCGCCGCCCGGCGGTACGGGCAGATAGGTGTCGGCCGAGTGCAGCAGCGCGCGGGCCCGGGGGTGGGCCGCCGCCAGCTCCAGGGCGTCCTCGCCGTCGAGGTAGGCCATCACCACTCCGTCGTCGCCCCGGTCGGCGGCGAGTTCCAGCGCCCGTCCCAGGAGCGCCCTCAGCACAGGGCGCCGCCGCGGTCCCCGGACGCACAGCAACTCGTTGCGGACCGAGCGCCGGGTGCCGAGCCAGAGCTGCCTGCCGCCGCCGGCAGCGGCCAGGCCGGGCAGGATGCCGGGCAGCGAGAACATCTCGTCGCCGCGACCCTCGCCGGGCCAGGTCGGCAGCACGCCGAGCAGGACACCGGACGCGGAGGCGGTGACGACCGGGTCCCCGCCGGAGGCGAGGTGGGTGGAGCGCACCCAGCGGTGGCTGCCGTAGAAGTTGTCGGCGCCGACCAGGCGGTCCCAGGCGGCGGAGTCGATGCCGTGGGCGTCGGGGTGGACGAGGGTGCCGATCGCGGTGGGCGCGCGGAGCACGTTCACGGGACGGACACACCCTTCACGCAGCTGATCAGCGCTGCGTGCGGCGTGCGCAGGTACGGCCCCCAGAAGCTCTTTCCGTGCTCGCGCATCCCCTGTTCCGAGACCCGGAACGGGGGCCAGCCGATCTCGGTGAAGCCCGCCTCGGCCAGCGCGCCCTCCAGCGCCTCCCGGCTCCAGTACCGGGCCGTGATCGTCTCCTGGTACGGGCCGAACTCCAGCTCCAGGGTCACCTTCGAGGCGTCGAACCGCGGCTCCGCGTCGAACAACCGTAACCCGTAACGCTCGTAGTACTCGCGCCTGCCGTCGTAGTCGGGGTTGACCGGCAGGGTGACGAACCGGCCGCCGGGCCTCAGCGCCCGCGCGGCCATCCCGCACAGCTCCACGAGTTCCGCGTACTGCTCGGCGTAGGGCAGGACGTAGACGCCGAGCACGGCGTCGAAGGTCCCCTCCAGGGCGGGCGGCAGGGCGTGGACGTACTCGATGCCCCGGTGGCCGGCGGGCTCCTGCGCCCTCGCGTAGGAGAGCATGCCCTCCGACACGTCCTGACCCACCACCAGTTCGGCCCCCTGCGCCTTCAGCAGGCGCGAATAGAGGCCGGTACCGCACCCGAGGTCCAGGACGCGTTCGCCCCGGACCTGCCCCAGGGTCGCCAGTACGCTGTGGGATTCCAGGTCCTTCCGCCACGGCAGGGCGAACATGTCCTCGTACATCTGCGCCAGGCCGTCGAATTGACTGCTCATGTCGCCTCATTTGTTTCTTGGTCCGTGCTGTTCGGTTTGTCGGGCATGCCGCGGCAGGGACCGGTGGACAGATGTGCCCGTGAACCGGCCCGTGCCGAAGGCATGGAGGTCCGCCACGAAAGTGACGGGCATGGGAAATAACTGTCGAGGAGAGTCGGTGGGCGGGGTTAGATCCGTCACCGCCGGACGACTTCGACTCTCGCGGCTAGAGGTTATTCCCGGGCGGGTGAATATGGCCATACCCGAGACCCTGATTTTTATCATTCATACAATACGTCCGGAATATCCCACGGGGTTGTTTCCGGAACTCCCGCCACCGCGGTGTCGTCCTGCCCCGGCCGTTTCCCCGGCGACGCGTACGCGCCCGCGTCGAGCGCACCTTCGCCCGCATGAAGAACTGGAAGATCCTCCGCGACTGCCGACAGAAGGGCGACGGCCTGCACCACGCGGTGCAGGCCGTCGCCCACATGCACAACCTCGCCCGAACCACATGAAACCAGCAGGCCGGACCACATACCGACCTGCCCCCACCCGGACTCCTGCAACAAGCTTTGGGCCCGAGTTACGTGCTGGCGGTTGTCCGGGTCCTGGAGTGGGTCGTCTACCGCTATGTGTACGTGTTCACGGTGGCGGTGTACGAGGGGTGGCCTATCGAGCCCCTGGCCGCCGGCTCGCCGGTGTGGGAGGCCGCAGCCGACTTGGCGCTTGATCCTGATCGGTTGTGGCACGGGGATCAGCGGTCAACCCCGACCACGGGCGCCGGAAGGCCGGGACCGATGCGTGGTGACGGAGACCTTCGGGCTCGCCAGGACGAGCCTGCTCCGCCCGAGGGGGGTACGTGGGCCGACTGCCCTGGTGGCCGCGCCGCGCAGGGCGGCCGGATCCTCGCGCCCGGGGTCCGGGCCGGGGCGTGCAGGCGGTTGACGTCCGCGACGTCGCCGAGTTCGCGCGGACCGTTGCCGACACCTGGTCCTGGTTGTGCCGGGGCAATGTCTCGGTGCCGCAACGGCGGTGGGCCACGCGCTGGATCGACCCCGACAGGGAGCGGGCTGTCCTGGAGAGCGTGCGCTGACCGACCGCCCCGCGGTGCCGCAACAGATCGCCCGCGAGCGTCGTCGTCCGCGTGAACGGGTACTGAGCCCGGTCGTCCGATTCGACGGTCGGTCGGCGCGTTCGCCACCGTTGCCGCGCCGCCGCTACGGGTGCAGCGCAGGCAGTGCCAGGCCCGGCGCCGCTCCGGCCGGCCAGGAGTCCGGCTTCGGGTTGCTCGTCGCCCGGTGCGGTCAGTTGCGCTTCGGTCTTCTGGTCGTCGGGTTCTTCCGTCCGATTGGGGTGCAGCCTGCGGCCAGGATCAGGGCGTTCGCGATGATGTACGTCCACCCGCCTGCCACCAGGGTCCTGTGGTACCCGATGCCACTTATGAGGAAGTTGGCGACGGCGTAGACGGACACTCCCGCCAAGAGCATGGAGATCCCGTTCGCGACGGTGGCCACGCTCTTCAGCTTCCCGCGGCTGCGTCCCGTTCGAAGCTGCCCGACCCCGGCGAGGGCGATTGCCGTCGCGGTCCCGAGGACGAGGGTGGCGGCGAACGCCGAGTAGTCGCTGCTGGGGTCGGGGGTGTAGCTGGTCGTTCCGAAGGGGTGATGCCGGTCGACGACCAGGATCACCTGGGCCTGCTCGCTCCTGGAGAGCCTGAGCTCTTCCGCCATCGGGTTCGTGCCCGCTGCCAGCAGAGCAACCCCGGCCATGACGAGCAGGGCCTTGCCGAGGGTGGTCGACGGGCGCTTGTCGGGGCGCTCGCGTGGCGACTGCAACGAAGACCTGTCGGGTCGCGTCGGCGGTACGGGCGATCCGCCCTGTGGATCGGCCGGACGTGACCGCCCGGCACCGTCTCCGCCGCCGGGTGGCGACGCAGGCATGGTGGGGGTGGGTCTGACCTGGTGCGGTGGCGGGGTGGTGAGCGTGCGCAGGGCGTCGGTGCGTTCGCGGATGGCCTCGCGCGCACCGTCGATGGCCATCCAGGCACCGGGACGGGTCGTGCCGCCGAGCAGCGCGTCGCACCGTTCCCGGATCCGCGCCGGCGTCGGCCGGCGGTCGGGGTCCTTGCTCAAGCAGTCGGTGATCAACTCGCGCAGCGGCTCGGGCACGGCGGACAACTGCGGGGAGTCGGCGGTGACCCGGTGGACGACCGCCCACTTGTTCTCCGCGCCGAACGCCTCCCGCCCGGTGGCCAGGAAGTACAGGGTCGAGCCGAGCGAGAAGACGTCGGAGGCCGGGCCGACCGGGCGGCCCGTCGCCTGCTCCGGCGACATGTACAACGGGGTGCCGATCCGGGTCGACTGACTGGCGTACGTCACCGACTGGGAAAGGGACTTCACGATCCCGAAGTCGATGACCTTGGGCCCGGTCTCGTCGAGCACGATGTTCGCGGGCTTCAGGTCGCGGTGCACCACCCCGGCCGCGTGGATGTCCGTCAGTGCGTGCGCGATCCCTCCTGCCAGCAGCAGCACCTGGTCGTGCGGCAGCGGGCCGGCTCGGACTACCAGGTCGTGCAGCGAGGGTCCGGCCACGTAGGAGGTCGCCAGCCACGGCCGCGCCGCATGCGCGGACGCGTCCAGCAACGGTGCGATGTGAGCGCCGCGCACCCGCTGCGCGGCGGTGATCTCGCGGGAGAACCGGGCTGCGAACTCCGGATCCTGTGTGAACTCGGGACGGACCACCTTCACCGCGGCCGGCACTCCGCCGGGCGACAGGGCCAGGAACACCTGACCCATCCCGCCCTCGCCCAGGCGCGCGAGCAGCCGGAATCCGCCGAAGCCGTCGGGATCGTGCCCTCGTAACCCCGTGAACCGGAACGCCGCCCCCACCACGACCAACAGCCCCCTCGCCACTGTGCCCCGGATCGCAGTACGAACGGTCACCGTTCGTTCTTTCGCACCGAGGGTACGGGCGATTGCCGGTCCGTCACCAGTGGCCGGTCCGTCCGCCCCGGATCGGTCCGTTGTGGGTGCTGTTGCTGTGACCACATCTGGCGGTGGCCAGCGGCCGGTGCTTCCTCCGGCGGTCGCCCGCCGATCCCGGCGACCGCCCCGACCCGGCCGCAGACCGAGAGTCGGCCGGTCCGGCCGTGGTGGGGTGTCAGCGTGCGGTGACCCAGTAGGCGGCGAGTGGGCGGTTGCCGTGCGGTGCGGCGACGGCTCGCAGGACGTCGCTCTGGCCGAGGACGAGTTGCCGTACCGGTTCGGGCAGCGCGGCGAGCCGTTCTCCTGCGGTGATCAGGTCGAGGCAGGCGGCGATCTCCCAGTCCGCGTCCTGGAGGGCGTCGGTGTCGACCGGCCCGTCGCCGTCCGCCGTCCAGCCCGTTTCGGGCAGGAGCCGCAGCAGCGCCTCGCGGGAGAATGGCGTGCGGATGTTGCCCTCGCCGTGCGAGCCCGCGGCCTCGATCTGGCCCTGGACCAGTACGGCGAGCAGGTGTGCCAGCCGGTCGCCGGAGGGGGGTGTCAGGTCCCACTCGGTGAACCACAGGCGTCGCGCCCAGGGCCGTACCCGGGTCAGCGTGTCGCGCAACTGCCCGAGCGAGGCGAAGTACCAGGAGCAGTGGGCGAGCACGACGTGGTCGAAGGCGTCGGAGGGGAAGTCGACCGACAGGTCGCGGACATCCGTGCCGAAGCGGAAGTCGATGCGCGGCCCGAGCGGGCCCGCCGCGAGCCGGGCCGCCGATTCCCCGAGCGTGACCGGCGCCCCGTAGGTCGGACCGGCGACATCGACGGCCACCACGCGCCCCCGGGGGCCGACGGCCTCCGCGAGGACGGCGGTCATGTCGCCCTGACCGCAGCCCAGTTCGAGGACGGTGGAGCCGGGCTCGATGTCCCAGCTCTCCACGAGCGAGACGCGGTGGCGGGTCTGTACCAGCTGGGCGTCCGGGCTGTGGTCGGCGGCGGCCATGGCCTGCACGAGCGACGGAATCCTGGCGCGGAGATCGAAGTGCTTCACACAATCCTCAGTGGCTGTTCGGCGAACCGGTGAGGACGAGGGTACGAGACGCTCCTCGTCGGCGCCTGCGATTTCTCGCTCTGGTGCTCTGCTGCGTTGCGGTATCTGCTCCTGTACTCGTGGGGGTACCTGCTCCAGCGGGTCTCCGGGTGCCCGGGGCAACTGCTCCCGACGCGGCGCGCGTTCCCGTCCGGACGGTGGCCCGGCCACCGTCCGGACGCTGACGTGTCGCCGTTGCGTACGGCACGAGGTCTGCAGGCCCGTCGGCCGTGAGCTGCGGGCCCTGCTCGGAGGCGGTGCGGGGGTCGCCACGGACTTGGCCCGACCTCCTCGGCCGACTGCGTGGCCGGGCCCGTAGCGGCCCACCGGGCCGACTGCCGCCGGTTGCAGATGGCCGAGGACACCTCGCGCCCAAGGGACGTCCCGTCATCGACCTCCGGAGGAGAGGGTCGGGTCGACTCGGTGAGGCGGGCTCCGACGTCCAGCCCCTGGCCTACCGGGTGCTCCTGATCGGCACCCACCTGGCCGCGAACGCCGCCTGCGCCTGGACCTGTTCGCGCTACAGCGGCCCCACCGTCGGTCGGGAGCTGCGGCTCGGTCTGCGACTGTTCGGCTGGAGCGCGGCGCCGGCCGGGGTGAACTGGCTCGGCCACGGCGTGCCGCTGGCCGTACCCGCGGACCGACTGCGGCCCGGGCTGCGGCTGCTGCTGGACCTGTACGCGATGCCGCGCACGGCCGCGGTCCTGGTGCCCACGGTGACGGCGGTGGCTCCGGCGGCCCCGGGCGTCAACTAGCCGACAAGACCGCCTTCCTGGTGGCGGTGGCGCGGGCCCGCAGATCACCACTGGTCCGCCGGTTCGAGGCGGCCGGCGCCGCGCGGGGCCGGGACGCGTGAGGGCCCGGCCGTGCGGCATGATGACCCCATGGACCGCACGTTGCGCCATCGTTACTCGACCTACGAGTGGACGCCGGTGACTGACGGTGACTCAGGGGCTCTCGTGCATCTGCTCGTCGGACCGCGCTCGAATCTCTACGCCAAGATCGCCCCGGCGGCGCCGGACGGCAATCCCGCGCTCGACCTGGCCGCCGAGGCCGACCGCCTGGCCTGGCTGGCCGACCAGGGCATCCCGGTGCCGCGCATCGTCGACCGCGGCGCGGACGCCGACGCGGTCTGGCTGGTCACCGAGGCCGTCCCCGGTGTCGGCGCCGCCGAGGAATGGCCGGCCCACCGGCGCCCGGCGGTGGCCGCCGCGATCGCCGGGATCGCCCGGGCGCTGCACGAACTCCCGGTCGACAAGTGCCCCTTCGACCGCAGCCTCGCCACCGCCGTCCCGCTCGCCGAACAGGCCGTCGCCTACGGCCTGGTGGACCTGGAGAACCTGGAGGACGAGCGGGAGGGCTGGTCGGGGGAGCGGCTGCTCGCCGAACTCCGGCGCACCCGCCCGGCCGACGAGGACCTTGTCGTCTGCCACGGTGACCTGTGCCCGAACAACGTCCTGATCGATCCCGACACCCTCACGGTGACCGGGCTGATCGACGTGGGCCGCTTGGGCCGCGCCGACCGGCACTCCGACCTGGCGATCGCGCTCCGTGAGCTCCGGCACGTCGAGGACCCGTGGTTCGGCCCGGACTGCGTGGAGAGCTTCCTGGAGCGCTACGGGGCGACGGAGCTGCGGAGCGACCGGATCGCCTTCTACCAACTGCTCGACGAGTTCTTCTAATTCTCCCGGGGCCGGTCCGGAGGCCGGCCGCGCACCGCGCTCAGCGACCGGCAAGAAGCGCAATGTCACGCTCGAACAACTCGACGTCCTCGCCGAGTTCTTCGGCGTGCCGCCCGAGTACTTCCTGAACGACGCGGTCGCCGAGCGGGTCAACTCCCAGCTCAGGCTCGCGCACGCGCTGCGCGACACACGCGTGCGCTCGCTCGCGCTGCGCGCCGAGGGGCTCTCCGCGGCGAGCCTCGACGCCCTGCTGATCATGGTTGACCAGGCCCGGGCCGTCCAGAACCTCTCACCCGTCAGTGCCGACCCGGACCTTCCGGCCGACGGCACGAACTGACCTCGCTACCCCGCTCGTGCGGCGAAGCTCCACACCAGTGCCAGGGTGATCGCCAGGTATCCCGCCAGGCCCGCCGTCGCGACCAGGCGGTTCCACCGCCCCGCCTGATCGGCGCTGCCGCCGTGCACCGTCCAGCGCCAGGAGAGGACGGTGGCGACGACCGCCAGCAGGAGGAAGCCGAGGGTGAGCAGGTGGAGCCAGTCGAGGAGAGTGAGCCCGACCGTGCTGGTGATCACCGTGTTGACCTGCTGCATGTTCAGCATCACCACGAACAGCCCACCGGCGAGCATGGCGAGGCGGCTCTGGAGGGAGTTCAGCCGCTCTCCCATGCCCAGGGCCTCGGTGTGCGCGGGCAGCAGGAAGGTCGCGGTGACCACGAGCACCATGAGGAACAGCGGCCCGGTGAGTTTCCAGAAGACCGTGGGATCGTCCCTCGCCAGATCGATCTGCACACGGATCCTGCTGTAGGTGCTCGTGGCCCCCGGCGGCAGCGTGACATCACCGAAGTTCGTGGGATAGACGCGCTGGGCGGGTTCGAGCCGGAAACCCGTGATCCGCCACCCTGCCGGCCGGATCTCCCTGTTGTAGGTCGAGTTGACGTTGTCCGGGAGCATCCGGAAGGTCCGGCTCTCCGCCGCCGCCGTCACCAGCACCTCGATCCGCTGCCGGTCGAAAGGAAAGGCGCGGACGTCCCAGTCCTGCCGGAAGGTCCCCTGCAGGAGCATCAGGTCCCTGAACCTGCCGGCCTCGGAGGTCAGGACGGGATCACCCTTCTCCGGATCGTCGGCGTTGGTGAACGCGGCCGTGGGCAGCGGGTCCAGCTTCGGGTCCGGACAGATCGACCACAGGTACAGCCGTGCGGAGAAGACCCGCTTCGCGGGATCCAGGTCGTACAGGTCGTTGACGTAGGTGCCGAGGTCACAGCCGGGTACGGACGAGGGTGCCGCGAGCGGTGCGACGGGCGCGGCGGTCGCGGCCGGATCCCTCCCGGCATCGGCCGACGGCCACATCGCGCACACGCAGGCGACCAGCACGAGGGCAGCCGCGACGGCGATCCGGCGCCACCCCCGGAAACCCGCCCGCGGCGGCCGCCCCGACCTCACCGTCCGTCCCGCACGCTCCTCAGCCATATGTCCAGGAGCGTGACCCGGGCCGAGGACATCGAACCGACCGTCCCGCCCAATACACCGGTTCGAGTGAAGAGCGCCCCGGCCCACGTGGCGCACGCGGCAGGCCGACCGGCCCCGACGGGCTGCGGTCAGTGGTCGGAGACGGACAGGCGGGCGTGGATGCGGTGGCCGCCGACGGGTGTGGTGCCGCAGGTGAGCGTGCCGCGCAGGCTCTCGGCGCTTTCCCGCAGGACGGGGGTACGGCCGTCGCCGACAAGGGGGCCCGCGAAAGCCGACAGGGGGCCAGCGGACCTCCGGACGGTCGGTCCGGGGGCAGCCGGACGGTGGCCCCGGAGCGGCCGGTCCGGGGGATCACAGACCCGGGTGCTGCCGGAGAGGCTGGCCCCGCCCCGACCCGCCGTCCGTGCGGGCTCCTCAAGGGCACGTGGTCCACCGGAAAGGAAACACCACCGTGAACGACGGACAGCACCGGTCCGCGCCGCCGCGCTCCGGCGCCGACGGAAACCCGTGGGCCCCCACCGGGACCAGCGCTCTCGGCCGCGCGCCGGGCCTTCCGGGGCGTTGCTCGTGGTCCACCCGCTGACGCTGCTGCGCACGGGGATGGGTCTGTCCCACCCCGAGTACGCCCGTCTGGTGGCCGAGCGGCACGCGGGCCTCGGTCACGGGCGGACGGCCGCGCGGCGGGAGAAGGTGTCGCGGTGGGAGTCGGGGCGGATCGTGCCCGAGTACACCGCGCAGCTGGCGATGGCCGACATCCACGGCGTCCCGCCCGGGCAGGTCGTACGGCTCGGCTGGCCGCACTGGCTGTACCTGGCCGTCGGTGACGCTCCACTGCGGGACGAGCACTGGAACGGCGGCGGTGCGGCCGCCGTCCTGCGCAGCTCGGCCCACCTGGCGGAGGTCGCCGCCCCGCCCGGGTTGGTCCTCCGCGGACCGGCCCTGGCCGGCCACCTCAAGGCGGCGGTCGCGCGTGCCTCCGCCCCGGGACGCGGCCGGGTCGGGGGCGGCGAACCCACCGGGGTGGACGGGCTGGCGTGGATCTCCGCGCGCGTCGCGGGTCTGGAGCAGCAGTTCCACCGCACCCAGCTGCCGCCGACGGCGCTGTACGTGGCGGCTGTGGCCGAACACCGGCTGGTCGTGCGGCTGCTTACGGCGGCCGGCCAGGACCGGGCCACCGGGCGTCACCTGCTGTTGCTCGGGGCGCGGACCGCGCTGCTGTGCGCCTGGATCAGCGGTGCGCTCGGTGAGCAGGCCCGGGCGGAGCGGCAGGCGCTGGCGGCGATGCGGGCGGCCGCCGTGGCGGGGGACCGGGTTCGGGTGTCCCGGGCGATGCTGCTGCTGGGCCTGCGGCATTTGGAGGCCGGTGACCCCGCCGACGTGCGGATGCTCGTCCGTGCCGCCGGTGCCGCCGGTGCCGCCGACCCGGACCGTCCGGCGGCGTTCGCGGCGGTGCTGCACGGCGCCCGGGCCATGGCCCGCGCTCGCGAGGGCGAAGCCGGCCGTGCCGACCGGTCGTTGGCCCGGGCGGAGGAGGCCGTCGCCGGCTGCGGGGACGCCTCGGTGTCGGACACCGGGCGCGAAGCCGAACCGGACCACCTCACCCTGAACCTCGTTCGGGCCCGGGTGGCGGTCCACCTCGGACGTTCCGAGCGGGCGGAGCGGCACGTCGACGCCGTGACGCGGGCTCTGGCCGTACCGCGTTCCGACGGTACGCCTCCCTTCACCGCGCTCTACCTCCTGACTGTTCTCGATGTGGCCCTGGCCCTGGGGGACGTCGATCGTGCCGCGGACGTGGTCGAGCAGGTCGTGGTGGTCACGGGGGGTCTTCCTCCGGTGCTCGGCCGTCAGTTCCGCGAACGACTCGACCGCCTCGACCCCCTGCGGCGCGAGCCTCGCGTCCGCCGTGCGGCCGAGCGGTTGGCGGAGTACGGGGCTCCCTGAACCTCGCTGCCGCTCGGCCTCCTCCCTCGACGGGCGTGGCGGTGCACCCGGACCCGGTGCCCCCGGGTCCCGTCGTCACCGGAACGAGCACACGGGGGACGTTCGCGATTCGTAAGGACCGGCGGCCCGGATCCGGCGCGGTCCGTTCCTACAGTGGCCCGGAGGCTGTTCCCGAGGAGAGAGGCGGACCGCGATGACGGTCGACCAGGACGTCCGGCCCAGCGCCGAGGTGGGCGTGATCGGAGGGTCCGGGCTCTACGAGCTGCTGGACGACGTGACCGAGGTGCGGGTGGACACCCCGTACGGCGAGCCGAGCGACGCGCTGTTCGTGGGCGAGGCGGCCGGCCGCCGGGTCGCGTTCCTGCCGCGGCACGGACGGGGCCACCGGCTCCCTCCGCACCGGATCAACTACCGGGCGAACCTGTGGGCGCTGCACACCCTGGGTGTGCGCCAGGTGCTGGCGCCCTGCGCGGTCGGCGGGCTGCGGCCGGAGTACGGGCCGGGCACCCTGCTGGTGCCCGACCAGTTCGTGGACCGGACCTCGGGGCGCCCGCAGACCTTCTACGACGGTCTGCCGCTGCCGGACGGCACGGTGCCCGAGGTGGTGCACGTGTCGACGGCCGACCCGTACTGCCCGGCCGGGCGGCAGGTGGCGATGGAGGCCGCCGGGGAGGCGGCCTGGGAGCCGGTCGACGGCGGCACGCTGGTGGTGATCGAGGGCCCGCGCTTCTCCACCCGCGCGGAGTCCCGCTGGTTCACCGCCAACGGCTGGTCGGTGGTCGGCATGACCGGGCACCCGGAGGCCGTCCTCGCCCGTGAACTCGGGCTCTGCTACACCTCGGTGGCGCTGGTCACCGACCTCGACGCGGGCGTCGAGAGCGGTGCGGGCGTCACCCACGGCGAGGTGCTGAAGGAGTTCGCCCGCAACGTCGACCGGCTGCGCACCGTGCTGTTCAAGGCGGTGGAGCGCCTCCCCGCGGTGCGCGACTGCCCGTGCCCGCACGCCCTGGACGGCCTCACGACCGGTCTCCCCGGGGTGCCCGGCGCCTGACGCCGCGGTCCCGGTACCCGGCGGCGGGATCCCGGCGCCGCCACCGTCCGACCAGCGCGACCAGCAGCGCGAGTCCGGCGGTGGCGGCCAGCACCAGCAGCCAGTTGCGCAGGTACGGCAGCGGCAGCACGGACGGGTTGCCGCCGTCGTCCCCGGCGCGCAGCACGGCCGGCAGGCCGACGGCGGTGACGGCCGCCGCGACCACCAGCCAGCCGCGCAGCACCGGCCCGCGCACCAGGAACGCGCCCAGCAGGCACAACAGCGGCACCCACAGGCCGTCGTGGAGCACCAGCCCCCCGAACCCCCAGACCAGGACGTCCACCGGGTCGGTGAGGTACGGGTCGCCGAGCAGCCCGTACAGGCCGTAGCCGATCAGGGCGAGGCCGGCCGCCAGCAGCAGGCCGCGGACCGCGGCGGTCATGCGACCACCTCGATCCGGGCGACCCACTTGGTCTGCAGGACACCGGGCCGGTTCGGCGCGACGATCCGCGCCGGGAACCCGTGGTCCGCCGTCAGCACCTCGCCGTTGACCCGCAGGGCCAGCAGACTGAGCGGATCGTCCGCGTACCGCGCGGGCATCTCCATCACCCGGTAGGGCCCCTCGGCCTCCAGCGAGGTGACCCGGGCCGAGGACCCGGCCGGGGCCCCGGCCCGCACCAGCAGGTCGGAGACCCGGACCCCGCCCCACCGGGCGGTGGCGCTCCAGCCCTCCACGCACGCGATCGGCAGCTCCACCTCGTACTGGGGGAGTTCGCCGAGCTCGGCGAGGGTGAGCGCGTACGGCCTGGGCCCGTCGACCACGAGGCGCCAGCCGGCCGGCACCGTGAGCGTGCCGGCCTGGGCGGCGGTGCGGTTCACCGGCAGGCCCTGGGCGCCGAGGTCCGGGCGGCGCGGTGCCAGCAGGTCCAGGGCACGCAGCCAGGGCACCGTCTGCCCGGCCGTGACCAGGGTGACCGTGCCGGTCGCGGCGAACACCGAGGCGAGGAACGCCCGGCGCCCGACCAGCACCGGCGCCGCCCGGCGCCACCAGTTCGCCGCGATCAGCGGCGCCTTGACCGCGAGGTGGACCAGCAGTCCGCCGGTGGCCAGCCAGCCCAGCCAGAAGTGCGTCTGCCGGAACGGGAACGGCCACGGGTACCACTGGAGGGTGTTCAGCAGACCGGTGAACAGCTCCAGCAGGACGGCCGCGACCAGGACCGCGATGCCGAGCCGCTCCAGGGCGTGCAGCACACTGCGCGCCGGGGGCCACTCGAACAGCCGGGGGTAGACCGCCCACAGCTTCGCGCCGGCCAGCGGGACCGCGGCCAGACCGGCGATCACGTGCAGGCCCTGGGTGACGCGGTAGCCGTTCACCGGACGGGCCGGCAGGTGGGGGGCGAGCCAGGTGGGCGGGTCCTGGAGCAGATGGCTGACGAGGCCGGTCAGGAAGCACAGCAGCAGGGCCGCGCCCAACCACCGTCCCACGACGACCACCGTCCGCGGCTCGTGCAGCGGCGAGGTGAACGCGCCCTCGCGGAACGGCCCGCGCCGCAGGAACGACGGGGGAGCGGGCAGCGGCGGGTCGTAGCGACGGCGGGCGGCCGGGGTGCCGGAGTCGGCGGGTTCGGATTCCACCTGCCCATCGAAGCGCCCGGACGGGCCGGACCGGTGCTCCGACGTGCTTACGGAATCCGAACGGTGGCCCCGCCGCCCGGCCCGCCGGGCCCCGCCGGTGGGAGGGTGGCCGACGTGATCCCCCGTACCGTGCTGCCCTGCCTCCTCGCCCTGGCCGCCCTGGTCACCGCCCTGGCGCTGACCGTCGCCGAGGGCGGCGCCCTCCCGCGCCACGGCTGGTACCTCCTCGACGTCGCGCTCTTCGCCCTCGCGGTACCGCTGCTGCGCCGGGTGCCCGGACGGCAGGCCGTGCCGCTGGTCCTGGCGGGCAGCGTCGCGGTGGCCGCCGTCGGGCTCCTGGCCCCGCCGCGGACCAGCGACGACGCCTACCGCTACGTCTGGGACGGGCGCGTCCAGGCCGCCGGGGTCTCGCCCTACGCGCACACCCCGGACGACCCGGCGCTGGCCCGCCTGCGCGATCCCGGTCTCTTCCCGACGGGCGACGGCTGCACCGGCTGGGACGAGCGGCGGACGGCGGCCGGGGACTGCACCCGCATCAACCGGCCGGCCGTGCACACCGTCTACCCGCCCGTCGCGCAGGCCTGGTTCCTCGCGCTGCACCCCTTCGGGGGCGGGGTGCGCGGCGTCCAGGCCGCCGGGGCACTGCTGGCGGTGGCGACCACCGGCCTGCTGCTGGGAACGGGGCGGGCGCCGTGGCGCGCCGCGCTGTGGGGGTGGTTCCCCGGCGTGACCGTGTGGGCGGTCAACGACGCGCACGTGGACACGCTCGGCGCGCTCCTGACGGTGGCCGGGCTCGGCTGCGCGGCCCGGGGCCGAGCGGTCCGCGGGGGGCTCCTCCTCGGCGGCGCGGTCGCCACCAAACTGCTGCCGGCCCTGGCCCTTCCCGGGGCGCTGTCCGGCCTGCTGGCCCGCCGCCCGACCCGCGGCGACGTCCTGCTGCTCGGCTCCGCGCTGGGCGCGTTCGCCCTCTCCTACCTGCCGTACGTCGCGGCCTCCGGCATCTCCGTCCTGGGCTACCTGCCGGGCTACCTGCGGGAGGAGGGCTACGAGCAGGGACACCTCGACCGGTTCGGGCTGCTGCGCCTGGTCCTGCCGGACCGCCTCGCACCGTGGGCGGCGGGGCTGGTGCTGGCGGTCGTGGTGGTCCGGGTGCTGCTCCGGGGCGACCGGGAGCGGCCCTGGGAGGGCGCGCTGCTGGTGACGGGCACCGCGCTGCTGCTGGTCTCGCCCGGATACCCGTGGTACGGGCTGCTGGTGGTCGCGCTGGTCGCCCTCGACGGCCGCTGGGAGTGGCTGGCCGTTCCGGCCGCCGGGCAGGCGCTCTACCTGACCGGAGGGCAGACGGCGCAGCAGCTCTCCTACGGGACGGCGCTGTGCGTCGTCCTCCTGGTCCCGCTGCTGCGGCAGCGGCTGGCGGGGCGGGCGGTCGTGACGGTGGGCGGAGGGTGGGCGCCCGACCCGGACCGGGGACACCCGGTCCGGGGCGGCGGCGCACCCCGCCCCTGAGCCGCCGCACCGGGGGCGCGCCCCCCGGTGCGGCGGACGGCCTCAGCCGGCGGGTGCGGCGGCGTGCCTGCGCAGGGCGAGGAAGCGCCGGCCGTGGGAGGTCCACCGTTCCGCCTCGACCAGCCCGGCGCCGCGGGCCCGCCGGACGGCGGCCCCGGCGCCGAGGCGCGCCCAGGCGAACGGCGGCCCGAGCCGGCCGTCCGGGCCCTCGACCCGGACGGTGACGCGCTCGTCGACCTCCTGCGGTTCCACCTCCACCAGCAGCAGCCCGTCCGGCGCGATCAGTTCGGCGGCCCGCCGCAGCAGGGCCTGCGGGTTCCCGCCGATGCCGAGGTTGCCGTCCGCCAGCAGGGCGGCGCCCCAGCGGCCCTCGGCCGGCAGCCGGTCGAACACCGACCGGCAGAGCGCCGCCCCGCCGAGGCCCAGGGTGCGGCTGACGGCCGCCGGGGTGACGTCGACGCCGAGTGCCGGGACCCCGAGGGCGAGCAGCGCGGCGACCAGCCGGCCGGGCCCGCAGCCGAGGTCCACGACCGGCGCGGACAGGTCGAAGCAGCGCAGCAGCAGGCTGTGGTCACCGCCGTCGGCGGGCGCGCACCAGCGCTCGATGTCCAGCGGGATCCGGCGGCCGTCGTCGCCCCGCAGCCACAGCGGACCGCGTCCGGTGCGGACGGCGTCGGCGAACGGGTCGTCGATCCAGGCCGTCGCGGTGCCGCTCAACCCGCCACCTCGGGGGCGGTCCGGAACGAGCGCAGGCGGGCGGCGAACCGGCTGTGCGGTGCCTGGGCGGCGACCAGCCGGGCGTCCTCGACGGTGTCGACGTCGGTGGCCTCCGGCAGCCGGCGGACCGCCAGGCCGGCCGCCGCGAGCCGGTCCAGGAGCACCCGACCGGTGTCCGGGGTCGACATCGGCACGCCCAGGAGGAGCCGGCGGGCGAGGTCCTCGGTCGGCCGGGCCAGGCCGAGGGCCCAGAAGCCGCCGTCGGACGCGGGCCCGTACCAGGCGTCCGCCCCGGCCCGGCGCACCGGTGAGAGCGGCTCGGCCAGGGTGGCCGCGCCCACCTGCGGGGTGTCCATGCCGACCAGCAGCGCGGGCGCGTGCGGGGCGAGCCGGGCCGCGTGGCCGAAGGCCGCGGCGAGTCGCGCGTCCAGTCCGCCGCCGCTCTGCGGGACCACCTGCCACCCCGGCGGCAGCCAGCGGCCCGGTTCGCCGTCCAGGACCAGCAGGCGCCGTCCGGCCGGTACGGTCGCCAGGGTGTGCAGGGTGTCCACGAGCGCGGCCTCGGCCAGCGCCGCCGCCTGCTCGGGTGTGCAGGCCGGGGTGAGCCGGGTCTTCACCCGGCCGGGCACGGGAGCCTTGGCGATGACCAGCAGGGTGGGCGGCGGGGCGGCCAGGACGGCCCGCATGTCGCGGATCGCCTGCCGGGTGCCGCGCAGCGTGCCGGTGACCTTCGACCGGCCGGCGCGCGGCAGGTAGTCGACGGAGGTCTCGGCGATCCGCATGCCGGCGGCCGAGGCGGCGAGCACCATCTCCAGCGGGTACCCGGAGCGGCGGTCGCCCAGCCCGAGGGCGAGCAGGCGCTCGCGCCGCGCGGCCCGCATCGGCCCCAGGTCGTGCAGCGGGGCACCGGTGCGGGCGCGCAGGCGGCGGGCCAGCACGGTGTTGGCGAGCCTGGCGTGCAGGGGCCAGGCGTTCACGGCCACCGGCCGGCGGCGGCCGAGCACGAGGTCCGCGCTGCCGTCGGCCAACGGGGCGGTGACCCGGGGCAGTTGGGCGGGATCGAGGGAGCCGTCGCAGTCCAGGAAGCAGACCAGCTCGGCGGTGGCGGCGAGGAGCCCGGCGTGGCAGGCGGCGCCGAATCCGCGCCGGGACTCCTCGACCACGGTCGCCCCGAGCGATCGGGCCAGCTCGGCCGAGCCGTCGCGGGAACCGTTGTCCACGACGATCGCCCGCCAGCCCGGCGGGATCCGCCCGAGCACCCAGGGCAGGGCCGCCGCCTCGTCGAGGCAGGGCAGCACGACATCGACACCGGAGGAAGGAGGAAGAGGGGTAACGGAGGTCACGCCGGTCACGCTAGGGGCCGTTCGGCTCCGCGCGGCGGCGCCGCAGCCTTACGGAAGTCGAACGTCCCGCCGACGGCCCACCGGGGCGCCGGCGCGGCAGGTCCCCGGATCTTACGGAGGTCGAACGGCGGACCGCGGCGGCGTCCGCACCGGCGCGGGGGCACCTATCCTCGGCGGGGTGAACGAGCCCTCCGCCACCACCGGACCCCCGGCCGCCGGCCGTGTCCTGGTGATCGACGACGACCCGACCGTGGCCGAGGTCGTCGCCGGTTACCTCGCCCGCGCCGGCCACCGCGTCGACCACGCCGCCGACGGCCCGCAGGGGCTCGCCCTCGCCCGCGCCCACCGCCCCGACCTGGTGGTCCTCGATCTGATGCTCCCCGGCATCGACGGCCTGGAGGTGCTCCGGCGCCTGCGCGGCCAGGACAGCGGTGCGCAACTGCCGGTCGTCATGCTCACCGCCAGGGGCGACGAGGCCGACCGCATCCTCGGCCTGGAACTGGGCGCCGACGACTACGTCACCAAACCGTTCAGCCCGCGCGAGCTCGTCCTGCGGGTCCAGTCGGTGCTGCGGCGCGCGCGGGCGGGGGCACCGGCGCCCGGCACCCCGGCCGGGCCCGTCCGCTCCGGGGACATCACCCTCGACGGACCGGCCCGTCGTGCCCACCGGGCGGGGAAGGAACTGGCGCTCACGGCAAGGGAGTTCGACCTGCTGGCGTTCCTGCTCCGGCACCCCGGGACGGTGTTCTCCCGGCAGGAGCTGATGGCCCGGGTCTGGGGCTGGGACTTCGGCGACCTCTCCACCGTGACCGTCCACGTGCGGCGCCTGCGCGAGAAGATCGAGGACGACCCCGCCGCGCCGCGGCTGATCAGCACGGTGTGGGGCGTCGGCTACCGCTACGACCCGGCGCGGCGCGCCGAGGAGGACCGCTCGTGAAGGACCTGCTGCTGATCGCGCTGTTCGCCGCCCTCGGCGCCGGTGGCGCGGGCCTGCTCGGCTGGCCCGCCGTCCGGCTGCTGCGCCGACGCTCGATGGCGCTCTCGCTGTTCTGCGTCGCCGCCGTCACCGTGCTCGCCGTCACCTCCGGGACCTTCGCCGTCGCGCAGGCCATGTTCCTCTCCTCCCACGACCTCGGTGTCGTGATAACGGTGCTCGCCATGGCCGCCGTCGTGTCGCTGTGCACGGCCGCGCTGCTGGGGCGGCAGGTGGTCGCCGGAAGCCGGGCGCTGACCGTGGCCGCCAGGACCGTCGGCAGCGACACCGGCTTCACCGCGCCCGCCCACCCGCTGGGCCGCGAACTGGCCCAGCTCAGTGGGGAGCTCGCCGCCACCAGCGCCCGGCTCGCCGAGTCCCGGGCCCGCGAACAGGCCCTCGAACAGTCCCGGCGGGAGCTGGTCGCCTGGATCTCGCACGACCTGCGCACCCCGCTGGCCGGACTGCGGGCGATGGCCGAGGCGCTGGAGGACGGCGTCGCCGAGGAGCCCGAGCGCTACCTCCGGCGGATCCGCACCGAGGTCGAACGGCTCACCGGCATGGTGGACGACCTGTTCGAACTCTCCCGGATCCAGGCCGGCACCCTCTCCCTCTCGCTCTCCCGGGTGTCCGTCTACGACCTGGTGGACGACGCCCTGGCCGGCGCCCACGCGCTGGCGCGCCAGCGGGGCGTCCGGCTGGAGGGCCGGCAGGTGGAGCCGGAGCCGGTCGAGGTCGACAGCCGCGAGATCACCCGGGTCCTGGGCAACCTGCTGGTCAACGCGATCCGCTCGACCCCCCAGGACGGCGTGGTCGCGGTGTCCGCGCGGCGGGAGGCGGACGAGGTGCTGCTCTCCGTCACCGACGGCTGCGGCGGCATCCCCGCCCAGGACCTGCCCCGGGTCTTCGAGACCGGTTGGCGCGGCACCGCGGCCCGCACGCCCAGGCCGGCCGATCCCGGTGAGGGGTCCGACCGGCCCGAGGCCGGCGGCAGTGGTGCGGGCCTGGGCCTCGCCATCGTCCGCGGCATCGTCGAGGCCCACGCCGGGCGCGCCCGCGTCCACAACGTCGCCGGCGGCTGCTGCTTCGAGATCGCCCTGCCGTCCGCCCGCGGCTGACCTTCAGACCCGCAGCGGCGCGGCCGCGAACTCCGCCATGCCCCGGTCGAAGGACACCCGCGGCAGCCAGCCCAGCTCGGCGCGCAGCCGGGCCGAGTCGGCGGTGACGTGGCGCACGTCGCCGAGCCGGTACTCGCCCGTCACCACCGGCGCCGGGCCGCCGTGGGCCGCGGCCAGCGCGGCCGCCATCCCGCCGACGGTGCGCACCTCGCCGCTGCCCACGTTGTACGCCCGGGCGCTGCCCGGCGGCCGGTCGCCCACGGCCGCCAGTGCCGCGAGGTTCGCGGCGGCGACGTCCGCGACGTGGACGAAGTCCCGGCGCTGGCCGCCGTCCTCGAAGACCCGGGGCGCCTCGCCCCGGGCGAGGGCCGACCGGAACAGCGAGGCCACTCCCGCGTACGGGGTGTCGCGCGGCATCCCGGGGCCGTACACATTGTGGTACCGCAGCGTCAGGACGGCTCCGCCGCAGGCCCGCGCCCACGCCGCGGCCAGGTGCTCCTGGGCGAGCTTGGTCACCGCGTAGACGTTGCGGGGGTCGGCGGGCGCGCTCTCCGCGACCAGGTCCGGCCGCAGCGGAGCCCCGCAGACCGGGCAGGGCGGCTCGAACCGCCCGGCGTCCAGATCGGCGGGCCGCCGCGGCCCCGGTGCCACCTCGCCGTGCCGCGCGCAGCGGTAGCGCCCCTCCCCGTAGACCACCATGGACCCGGCCAGCACCAGCCGCCGGACACCGGTCCGCGCCATCGCGGCCAGCAGGACCGCGGTGCCGAGGTCGTTGAAGCCGACGTACTGCGGCGCGTCGTCCAGGTCCAGCCCCAGCCCGACCATCGCCGCCTGGTGGCAGACCGCGTCCACGCCGGCGAGCGCCTCCTCGACAGCCGCCGCGTCCCGGACGTCCCCGCGCCGGAAGTCGACACCCGGGGGCAGCACGGGCGCCCGCCCGGTCGGATGGACCGCCGGCAGCAGGGCGTCCAGCACCCGCACCGCGTGCCCGGCCGCGACCAGGGCCCGCACCACGGACACACCGATGAAACCGGCACCGCCGGTGACCAGGATTCTCATGCCGCCGACGCTAGCGGCCGTCCCGACCCGCGGCGCCCCGACACGGGGCGGCGTCAGGGAACGGTAAGACGCGGGCGCCGCCCCCCCGTGGGGGAGCCCGGTCCTCCTCGGCCGACGTCCAGGCCCGGCGCGGCCACGGGGGGCGTCAACGGGGGGTGCGTCCACGGGGGTGCGGCGCGGATCGGCGCCGGTCCGGCACCGGTCCGGCACCGGTGTCCGCCGGGGCTCAGCTCCGCCGGAAGAACTCCAGCTCGGCCAGGGCGAGATGGCGGTCGCCGTCCAGGCCGGCGGGGGCTTCGAGGGTCAGCCGGACGGTGGTGACGTCGCTGATGCCGGTGTCGAAGGTCTGCGGGCCGGGCTTGTCGATCAGGGTCAGCTTCTTGACCGACTTCCGGCCGTTCGAGTCCGTCACCTCCAGGTCGATCCGCAGGGCCCGCCCCTCGCCGGCGTAGTCCTCGGGCGAGGTCGAGGCGCCGTTGGTGACGATCACGGCCACCAGGCGGAAGGGTTCGGCGAAGGTGCAGGTGATCGAGGCACCGGGGCCCGGTGCGCCCCAGTAGCGGTTGCTGAGCCCGTCCGTGGCGTTGCCCGCCGGCCGGCCGGGTACCTCGGCACTCGCCTCCACGCGGACCGGGGTGACCTGTTTGCTCTTGCCCAGCTTGTCCCGGGTGTCCGCGACCAGGTTCCGGCCGGCCGGCAGCAGCAGGAGGCCGCCCGCGCACAGGGCCAGCACCACGGCCAGGACCACCAGGAAGCGGGTGGCCCGGCCCGAGCCGGCCCGGGTGCGGCGCCGCCGCCGGATCGTCCGCCACCAGGGGAGCGGCGGTGGGGCCGTACCGGGCGCGAGCGGGGTCGCGCAGCGGCGGCAGAAGCGGCGGTCGGGCGGGTTGGGCGTGCCGCAGGAGGGGCAGGGCGTTCCGGCGGTGTCGTCGTCCACCGGGACCGGCCGGACGACCGGGCGTGGTGCGACGGCCTTCGCCGGCCGTACGGGCTGCGGCGAGTCGGGGAGGGGAGGGGAAGGGGGAGGAGCGGCGGCGGCGCGCCGGGGTTCGGCGCGCGGGGGTTCGGTGGACGGGGGCTCGGCGGGCGGGGGCTCGGCGGGCGGTGACGGGTCGGGGGGACGGGGGACGGCGGGAGGCGAGGGGTCGGCGGCCGGGGCAGCCGGGGTGTCCGACCAGCCCAGGTACGAGCCGCAGTTGCCGCAGAAGCCGTCCGTCGGACCGTTGGCCGCCCCGCACGCGGGACACTCGCGCGTCACTGTCGCCCCTCCTCGTTCGTGGGCGGTCCCGGCAGGACCTCCACCCGGCAGACCGTGTGGACCGGGCACAGGCTCCGGACCAGCGCCCGGACCCGGTCGGCGTCCACCTCGTGCGCCGCGTCCACCGCTCCGCCGTGCCGCAGCGGCCACACCCGGACGAGCACCTCGTCGGCCGGGGCGGGCGGCAGCGCGCCACCGGCGGTGCTCGACCAGGCGGCCCCGCCGTCCCCGGTGATCTCGGCGGCCACGTCCAGCACCAGGCGCAGAGCCTCGACCAGGCCGCGCCGGGTGCCGCTCCAGCGGTGCAGTTCCACCGCGCCGGCCACCGCCTCCCGGCGCAGCGCCAGCGGCCAGCGCGGATCGTCGGCGCCGCCCACCCAGGTCGCCAGCCAGGCCAGGAAGTCGGCCGGCGCCAGCCGCGGATCGAAGTACGCGGGCAGGCTGTCGAGGGTGGTGAACACCGGGGCCAGGACCGTGTCCAGCCCCGCCGTGAACCGTTGCGCGAAGTCGTCGTCGGCGTACAGCGCGGGAAGCTGCTCGCCGATCGGGTGGCGGCTGGGCAGGTCCGGGACGGCGGCGCGGCTCATCCGCGCACCTCCGGCTCCCGCGCGGTCACGAGCACCTGGTGCTGGTAGGAGAAGACCAGCGCACCCGCGCCGACGTCGACCCGGTCGACCGGGGCGCCGCGCCGGCCCGTGACCGGGTCGGCGGCGAACAGCCGGATCTCCTCCACCACCACCTCCCCGACGGCGCGTTGCAGCACACCGAACACCTCCCCGTACTGCACGGGCCGCCCGAACGGCCGGCCCGTTCCGTCGGCTCCGCCGCGCAAGGGGTCGAAGTGCCGGTAGAGCGCGTCGAGCGCCGCGTCGCGCACCCGGTCGGCGGCCGCGGCCGGTGCCGAGAGCCGGGCGACGACGGTGACGCCCTGGTAGAACGGCGGCTCGACGAGGAGCCGGGTGCCGATCAGGCGCCGCTCGTCGAGGGCCGCGGTGATCCCGGCGAGGACCTGGTCGGACGGGATCAGCTGTTCGAAGCGCAGCCGGCCGCCCTCGTCGGCCACCGCGTCCGGCACCACCAGGACCCGTACCGCGCCCGCGCCCGCGTCCCGGTCGGGCAGGCAGCGGACCCGGCGCACGGAGGGGGCCGCCTGCCGGGCGATGATCTCGTAGTCCTCGGCGGTCACCGCGCGCTCCTGCATGCGCAGCGTCTCCGGCGCCCGCAGCTTGGCGTTGTCGACGGTCTCCCCGGCGACCCCGCCGCGCGCCGCCTCCCGGTTGACGACCCGGGCGACGTACGGGACGGAGCTGCGCAGGACGGAGACCGCGCCGCGGGAGACGTTGCCCGCCGGGCCGCCGCCGGTGCGGTAGCGGGCCACCCGGATCCGGGCGCCCTTGGCCGGTACGGCCCCGCACGCGCGCAGGGTGCCGTCGGCCTCGCGCAGCACCGGCGGGAACGCGAACTCGCCGGTGGTGGCGTCCACCCGGACGTGCCGGTCGGCCGGCCCCGAGTGCCCGAAGTGCTCCACCACCTCCCAGCGCTGCCACCCGTCCGGCGAGGACACCTCCACCACCGGGGGCTCCCCGTCGAGCAGCACGGGCGGGCGGCCGAGCCGGAAGGACTGCCCCGCCACCCCCTCCGAGACGCCGAGCGGCACGTCGGTCACCCGCTCGGCGTGCTCCACGGCCGTGGTGCCGCCGACGGTGAAGACGGCGGCCTCGCGCACCGTCGGCGACTCCGAGTAGAACGGCTGCCCCGGCTCCGCCTCGGTGACCCGGCAGCGCAACCAGCCCGCCCTGGTCCCGCCGATCAGCGACGCCGTGTGTCCGGCCGGCACGTACACGATGACCTCGCCGGGCCGGTTCAGCCCGCCGGTGCTGTCGGAGCCTGTCTCGCAGCGCTGCCACCGGCCGCCGTCCCACGCCTCCCACACCAGCGGGGGCTGGCGCGGGTCGACGCCGACGCCCTCGACCCGGCTGTCCAGGCGGACCGCGACCACGCAGCGCGGCACCGCCGTCGGCAGGCCGAACAGCAGCGCGTCACCGGGCTCGGGCGCGGCCTGGAAGCACGGGACGTCCCGGCCCTCGGCCAGCGCACCCGTCCGGTCGGTCTGCTCGCCGGTACGGGGCGCGGTGACCAGCCGGATCAGCTCGCTCGGCAGGATCCGCAGGTCGTCGGTGGTGGCGAAGACCACGGCCGCCCCGGTCTCGCCGGCCGCGGTCGTCACCTCGGTGCCCGCGGGCAGCGTCACCGGGTCCGGCTGGGGCGCCGACAGCCAGAAGTCGACCTCGGCGACGGCCGCCGACGGCGGGTACAGCCGGATGCCCAACAGGTCCAGGAAGGCCAGGTAGTTCTTGTCCGGGACCCGGTTCAGCCGGTACAGCAGCTGGTCCACGAGGTAGGCGAACGTCTCGATCAGGGTGACGCCCGGGTCGGAGACGTTGTGGTCGGTCCACTCCGGGGCGCGCTGCTGCACGTACCGCTTCGCCTCGTCGACGAGCTGCTGGAACCGTCGGTCGTCCAGGTTGGGGGAGGGCAGGGCCATCAGTCCGCGACCGTTTCCTCGGTCCCCTGCTCGGAGGGGATCGTGTAGAAGGGGAAGACCAGGTTGCGCCGGTCGTTGGTGGTGCGCACCGTGTAGCGCACGTCGATGTAGAGGGTGGCCGTCTCCACCGCGTCGAAGGCCACGACGACCTCGTCCACCGCGATCCGCGGCTCCCAGCGCTCCAGCGCCTCGCGCACCTGCTGGGCGATCCGCCCGGCGGTGACGCCGTCGCCGGGGGCGAAGACGTACTCGTGGATGCCGCAGCCGAAGTCGGGCCGCATCGGCCGCTCGCCGGGCGCGGTGCCCAGCACGAGGCGGATGGCCTCTTCCAGTTCCCGCTCCCGCTCGACCATGGCGATCCCGCCGGTCGGCCCGACCCGCAGCGGGAACGCCCAGCCGCGCCCGATGAACCGATCGCCCATCACACTCCTCCGATCAGCACGTCGGGCGCACCGGTCAGGACCGTCGCGCCGCACGCCGCCTTGTCGCGGGCCCGCGCGGCGGGCAGTCCGCCGATCAGCACCGCACCCCCGGTGACGGCGGCCGGGGAGGGCAGCAGGACGTTCCCCGGCCCCAGGGCCGCGTGCGGCGGTACCGGGCAGACGTGCAGGCTGCCCACCACGGCGGCGGGCCGCCCGCCGATCAGCACCGTCGCCACCCGCGCGGCGGCACCGGGCGGCGGGGTCGCGACCCGGCCACCGTGGTCGGTGGGGTCACCGGTACGGGCTGCGGCTGGCATCGGGGGCTCCTCGGGGAGAAGGGGGAGAGTGGGAACAGATACTGACGCGACGTCAGTTGATCCGGACGAGACGGGCCTTGAGGACGGCGAGCAGGCCGCCGTCGACGGAGACCTCCGTCGACCCGGACACCTGGACCGACCGGCCGCCGATGCTGACCCCGGCCGTGCCGTCGATGTCCACCTGCCGACCGGTCACCTTCACGGTGCCCTGCCGGGCGTCGAGCGTGATGCCGTCCCGGTCCAGCAGGACGGAGGTCAGCGGACGGTTCCGTCCCGCGTACACGGTGAGCTCGATCCGGTCCAGGCGGTCGTCCATGCGGACCTCCAGCCGCTCGTCCCCGGTCACCAGCCGCAGCCCGGAGGGACCCGGTGCCGGCGCGTCCAGCAGCTCCACGCGGTGACCCGAACGCGAGGCCACCGAACGGCGGTTGACCTTGCCGCTGGTCGCGTCGACCAGCGGCACCCCGTGCGGCGAGGGCCGGTCCACCCCGTTGTAGAGCCCGCCGATCACGTACGGACTGTCCAGCAGGCCCTGCTCGAACCCGACCAGCACCTCGTCGTTGACCTCCGGGCTCACCACCCCGCCACCGCCCTTGCCGCCCCACTGGACGGTGCGCACCCAGTCGGTCACGTAGGTGTCGTCCAGCCAGGGGAACGTCAGACGCACCGCGCCGCGCTCGGAGCCGTTCGGCTCGCGCACGTCCGTCACCACCCCGACCGCCAGACCGGGGATGCGCGGGCCGCGCCCCGGAGCGTCGGCGCCCGCCATCAGTCCGGGCAGGGAGCGGTCCTGGCCGGCGTCGACCCACACGGTGGTGCGGTAGCCGCCGTGCGGCTCCAGCACGTGCCGCACGGCCGTCGCCGTGTACCGGCCGGAGAACGCCGGCCCCACGTTGCCCAGCGCCACCGGTCTGCCCGCCCGCAGCAGCGGATTGCCCTCGGCCACCGCCTCCAGGTCGCCGAACCCGGCGCTCACCCGGGCCGCCGCCGCGCGGGCGACCGCCGCCGTCTCCGCCTGGGTCCGGTAGGGGGTGTCGGTGACGGCCACCACCGACCTCCCGAACCGGGCGGCCGTCCCGGGAGCGAGCCCCGGCACCACGGTGTCGCTGACCACGGACGGCTGCTCGGCGACCAACGGCCGCTTCGTGGCGACGTCCCAGCCGCGCACCTGCACCTCGGAGGCGCCGTCGGCGGCCGACAGCGCGGCCCGCAGCGCCAGCAGGTTGCGCCCGTACTCCAGGACCATCGGGTCGAGCGCGGCCGACGTCGAGGGCGCCGGCGCCCCGGACGCCTTCGCGGGCCTGGTGAACTGCAGCAGCCCCTTGTCGTCGACGCGCACCCGCGCACCGCTCTCGCCCGCGAGGAACTGCAGGAAGTCCCAGTCGGAGACGTTCGCCTGGGACAGCTGCCGGTACGTCACCGGCGCGGCCTCCACCCTCCCGACGGCCAGACCGGCGCTCGCGGCCACCTTGCGGACGATGTCCGCGGCCGTCATGTTCCGGTACGCGACCACCTTGCGGCCGCGCTGGAGCCGGTGGGCCCTGGAGTAGGCGCGGACGACGGTGAACGACCCGGTGCCGTCCCGGTCGATCTCCAGGGCCGTCACCTCCCCGTCGAACAGCCGCTCCCGGGCCTGCCCCTTCGCCGTCGTCACCGACACGCGCAGCGGGGATCCGATGGTGATCCCGGTGGCGCGCAGGAACTCGTGGTCGGGGTCGCGGTAGGTGAGCACGGCGGCGTCCGGCAGGCTCACGTTCTCGTCGACCACGCAGCTGACCAGCTGCGCCGCCCAGATCTGCGGCAGCTCGCCGGGGGCCTCCACGATCGGGTCGGCCGCGAAGGACCTGCCCCCGGAATCGAACCCGCTCACCGTTCCCCCTCGCCGCTGCCGTTGCCGAACCCGTTGTCGCTGCTTCGTCCGTGGTCGAGACCGTGGTCGGGCCTGTGCTCCGGACCGCTGTCGGGTCCGTTTCCGGGTCCGTTGTCGAATGCGTGCCCGTCGCCGGTCGTTCGGGCGCGGTCGTCGTCCCGCAGGGCCGGCACCACCAACTCGGTGCCCGGGGCGAGCGCCATCGGGTCGTCGATGCCGTTCGCCTCCGCGATGACCCGCCAGGCCGTCGCGTCGCCGTACTCGCGCCAGGCCAGCATCGCCAGGCTGTCGCCCGCCACCAGGGTGTGCGTGCTGCGCGCGGTGCGCGCGCCCGACGTCGGGTTCTGGCCGGGCGGTTCGACGCTCGCCTCCTCGATGGACAGCGAGCAGGTCGCCCGCAACGGCGTGCCGTCCACGTCGAAGAGCGTGTACGAGACCGACAGGTTCGACAGCACCCCGTCGAAGGAGGTGGTTCGCGCGCTGCCCCACTCGAAGCGCACCCAGGGGCTGGCCGGCTTCTTGCGGCCGAGACTGGCCGGGGTCGGCACGCACGCCTTCATCAGCTTCTCGACCGCCTGCTCCACCGAGTCGTCATGGGTGGCGGTGGCGTCCAGGAAGACCTCCAGGCTCAGGGTGCGCGGTCCGCTGCCCACGAACTCGGGCAGCGCCGACTGCCCCGCCATCCGGGACGGGGACCGTCGCCACTCGGTGGTCTTGCCCAGCTGCAGGGTCGAGGGGTTGAACTGGAGGTCGAGCCGGGCGATCGTCCCGCCGGGCTTGGCCCCGACCGAGGCCGGGGGCTCCTTCAGGGTGAGCTGGGCCCTGGCGCGGCTGGCGCGTGCCGAGTAGGCCATGGCGGGGCTTCCTTCCGGAGCGGGAGTACGGCGGTCGTCGGACGGGGCGGTGGGGGGACTTCGGTGGGGCGGTGGTGGGACGTCGGTGGGGCGGGTCAGGCGGGGACCAGTCCCGCGTGGGCGATCTCCAGGGTCTCCACCGCGGCCGCGGAGTTGGCGGGGTCGAAGGACGGACCCTGCCAGCGGACCGGGACGATCCCGAAGACCTGCCAGCTGATGATCCGGCTCAGATCGGGCCGCAGGGCCACGATCTCGCCGTCCTTCGGTTCGACCCGCCGCAGCGTCTCGTCCAGCCAGCGGCCGATCTTCGCCGTGTCGGCGGTGACCGGCCGGGTGAGGGTGATGTTCGACCAGGTCACGCGACCCGGGAGCTGCCAGGTGAAGCCGTTGTTGCCGCCCTCGGCGTAGCTCTCCATCTCGACCTCGGCGCCCATGCCGGAGCAGGTGTGGAAGGCGCCCAGGTCGTTGCCGCCGATCGCCAGCCGGAAGAACACGCTGGTCGCGAAGATGTTGTCCGTCATCGGTCCGTGGTCCGTTTCTCGTTCGTGCGGGTGCTCAGCGGCGGCCGTCGAAGGTCCTGCCCGCGCGGTCCCGGCCGCGCCGCAGCTCGGCGCGCAGCAGGCGGGCGACCGGGTCGAGCAGGCGGCGGGCCAGGTCCTCCAGGTCGAGGTCGCCGCCCTGTGCTCCGGCGTCGCGCGGACCTCCGCCGGTTCGGTCGGGGGTGGTGACCTGCTGCTCCGGGGCCGTGGTGCGCGGGGCGGCGGCGGTGGTGGTTCCCGGGGCGGTGGTGCGCGGGGCGGGGGTGGTGGTGGTTCCCGGGGCGGTGCCCCGGACGCCGCCGGTGTCGCGTTGCACGGGGAGGGGGGCCGGGGGTGATGCCGGGGGGACTTCCGGCGTTCCGCCGGGGTCCGGTGTCCTGGACCGCACCAGCTGTACCACGGGTACGGGCCCTGCCGAGGACGTGGCCGGGGAAGGCCGGACCACCAGCGGCGGTGCGTGCGGGGCGGTCACGGGCAGCGGGCCGGACGGGCGCCCGGGGCCGGAGGTACGGAGGGCTTCGGGTCCGCGAAGGGGCTCGGACGGGCGTAGGGGTTCGGACGGGCGAAGGGGGCCGGACGCGGACGCCGGGCGCGGGGCCGGGGCGCCGGGCGCCCGCTGGACGTGCTGCGGCGCGGCGGTGGAGGGCGGGGCGGTCCAGCGGGCCGCGACCACGGGGCGGCTCACCGCGCGGGCGGAAGGAACGGGGGCCGTCGCGCTGCCCATGTCCCGGCCGCTGCCGAGGGTCAGGGGCCGCGCCGAGAGCAGTTGGACGCTGCGGCGCGGAGCGGCCGGTGCCGGGCCCGGGGCCCCGGGCCGACCGGCGAGGACGAGCGGGACGGGCCCGCTCGTCCGGGCTCCTGCGGATGGCGCGGGAACTCCGGCGCGACCGCCGTGCCGGGACGCGGTGGTCGGTGGCACGGTGGTCGGGGACGCGGGGTGCTGTCCCGCTTCCGGCACGGGCACGGGCATGCGCTGGACGGTGGCCGGGGCCGCGGGACGGCTGGCGGTCGGCGGCATCGCGGGCAGCGGGGCTCCCAACCCGGCACGAGGACGCCGAGCGGTCCGCCCAGGGCCGCCCTCGGCGGCCGGAGCCTCCGACTGCCGCTGCACGACCGGCAGGGTCGGCGCCGAGGGCGCGGCCGCGGAGGGGGATTCACCGGCCCGTGCCCGGACGGCCGGGCCGGTGCCCAAGGGCGCTGCGGTGGAGGGGAGTTCGGCCAGCGGCGGACCGAGGGTCGGCCGGCCGGGCGCGCGCTGCACGGGTACGTCGGTCGTGGTCGCCGTCGCGCGCTGGACGATCGGCATGGGCGGTGCGGGAGTGGTGGGATCCGGTCCCACGGGTGCTGCCGTGGTGGGGAGTTCGGACGAGGGCGTGCCGAGGCCGGGGTGGCCCGACGCACGCTGCACGGGCGTGGCGGTCGTGGCCTCCGTCGTCCGCCGGACGATCGGCAGGCCCGGCGCGGAAGGGGTGGGAGCGGTGCCCAAGGATGCTGCGGTGGAACTGAGTTCGGTCGCTGCTGCGCCGAGGGTGGGGTGATCGGCTGCGCGCTGCACGGGTGCGTCGGTCGTGGTCTCCGTCGCGCGCTGGACGATCGGCATGGGCGGTGCGGGAGTGGCGGGATCCAGTCCCAGGGGCGCTGCCGTGGTGGGGAGTTCGGACGAGGGCGTGCCGAGGGTGGGGTGGTCGGCCGCGCGCTGCACAGGCGCGTCGGCCACGGTCTCCGCCCGGTGCTGGAGTGTGGGCGCGGTTGGCGCGGGGGCGGCCGCCCCCGCCGCCAAGGAGCCACTGGAGGGCGGGAGTTCGGACGCCGAAGCGCCCGGGGCAGGACGGTCGGCCGCACGCTGCACGGGAGCCGCGTCCGCGCCCCGCACGGGAGTGCCGGTCCGGTCGAGGACGGTCTCCGCCTGCCGCTGGACGACGGGCATGGCCGGTGCAACGCCCGGACCGGGGCCGACCACGTCCGAGGGCACGGCGGGCGCCGGGACTTCGGTCGGCGGGGCGCCGAGCGGGGGCGCGTCGTCGGTCGCCCGCTGTACGGGTGCGTCGGGGGACGGTCGGCCGACGTGGGCCGGTGCTGCGGCGGGGAGTACGGCGGGCACCCGGCGCCTGGGTGCGGCGGGCACGCGGGCGGTGGTCAGCGACGGGCCGACAGGGCGCGTCCGCACCACAACGTGCGTCGCCTCGGCGCGGTCCGCCGGAGCCCCTTCGCCGGGGTGGCCGGGACGGGGGCCGGTGGCGGCGGGTGTCGCCTGGCCGGGTCGGCGGCCGGTGGTGGCGGTGGGCAGGGACCCAGATCCGGTGGCGGTCCGCTGCACGGGACGGCCGCCGGGGGCCGTCCCCGGAGCGCCCCCGCCGGAGGCGCCGGGGACCACCGCGATGCGGCGGACCAGCGGGAGCCCTTTGGGCGCCGGAGTATGGCCGGTCCCGGCCGGGGGCGCGGTCGGGGCTGCGGTCGGGGCTGCGGCGGTCACTTCGGCCCGCTGGACGACGGGAGCGGTGTTCGCGCCGAGCACCGCTGCGGACTGCGCAGACTGCGCGGGCGGGCGGCCAGGGGTGCCGGGTGCACCGGTCGTCGCCCCGGCCCCCGAGGGAGTATCCCGCCCGCCGCCGGACCGACCAGGGCGCTCGCCGGTCCCTTCCGGTCGCGAGCGGTCGGTGCCGGCGCTGACCGCGGGCGCGGCCTGTGCCGACCTCGCAGCGCCCTTCGCCGAAGCACGCGCACCTGGCCGTGCCCGCCCGGCAGCCTGCGCACCCGGTGCAGGAGGCGCCGCCGGCTGCGGTGCCCCCGCCCCCGGCGCGGCGTCCGGCGTGGTGTCCGCGTCGGTGGGGCGCAGCGCCCTGAGCAGCAGCGGCCCGCCGACGCTGTGGGTGGGCTGCGCGACGGCGGGGCGGGCGAGGCCGCGGACCAGGCCGGTCGGGGCGGTCGGCAGCAGGGCGTGGGCGAGGCCGGTGTCGAAGGACGGATCGCGCCAGGCGGCCAGCCCGTCCCGGAAGGCGAGTCCGTCGCTGACGCTCATCGGCGCCCGGGACACGGTCAGGGGGCCCGGCACGGTACGGCGCCAGCCGCCGTCCCAGTCCGCGGGCACGCCCGGGCCCCGGCCGGCGGCGGCCTCCCGGACCGCACCCGCCGCACCCGCCGCGTCCGCGCCCGCTTCCGGAGCCACACCCGCGGCGTCCGGCACGGCGGTCCGCCGGCGCACCCTGTCCCGCCATGCCATCTGCTCAACCTCCTTCATTCATGCGGGAGTTGATCTGCGCGATCTCGGTGACCCACTGCCGGCGTTCGGCATGGGTCAGGTCGAGGATCTCGTCGCGCTGCCAGTGGAAGTGGTAGGCGATGTACGCGATCTCCTCCCTGAGCCGGGGGAGCGCGTACGTCACGATTCCCCCAGGCGCCCACCGGAGAGGTCGACCTCGAAGGCGCCCTCGCAGTGCGGGCAGGTGACCGCCGCGCGGGTGTGGCCCTCACTGTTGACGCGCCGGTAGAAGTCCTGGAGGAACGCGACGTCGGTCGCGTACATCCGTTCCACGACCCCGGCGTGCACGTCGGTGACGGTGCCGAGCCGGGTGATGACCTGGCTGAGCAGCACCACGCTCAGGTACGCCGGGTTCTCCTTGACCCGCAGGTCGATCTGGGGCCGCAGCTCGTCGCGCGCGGTGGCCAGGCGCATCGAGCCGTGCCGGTGCAGGGTGCCCGCCTCGTCCACGTACCCGCGCGGCAGTTCGAACTCGAACTCGGTGCGCAGCGCGTGCTCCTCGCGCCGCGCCGGAGCGCCGGCGGACGGTGCCGTCGGCGGTGCCGGGGCGGAGGCCGGGGCCGGGGCCGGGGCGGGTTCCGTGGCCCGGAGGATCTCCTCCAGGCTGCCCGCCGTCACTGTACGTCGCCTCACTCGACGATGATCTCTTCGAACACGATGGTCACGGACTCGGTGGCCGCGGCGGACTCGCCGGCCTTGAGGGAGGGGCCCTCCCACTTGGAGGCCCAGCCGTTCATCAGCTGGATGCGTCGGACGGTCTCGCCCGTGGAGTCCTTGATCTCGATGGTGAGGTTCTGCCGGGCGGTGTCGACGGCCCCGTTGTTCAGGGTCTCCGTGATCCACTTGGTGAACTCGCTGCTCTTGTCGAGTCCCCGGGTGATCGTGACCTCGCCGGCCTGGCGGGCGCCGGGCTGCTTGCGGATGATCTGCTTGCCGTCCTTGCTGACCTGCCGGACCTCGACCACCTCCTCCTCGACGGTCAGGCCGCTGATCTCCTGGATCGACTCGACCAGGTAGCCACCGAGCTGGACGCCGAAGATATGGGTGGAAAGAGCATCGCCCTCTGCCATGACTGTCTGTCACCTTTCCTTGCTGCTCGTCCCGGTGGTCCCGGGAGCGCCGGACCTGCGGGTCACTCGTCGACGAGACTGGTGCTGTCGGAGAACTGCGACAGCCGGAACACCACGAACTCGGCCGGCTTGACCGGTGCCACGCCGATCTCGCAGATCACGCGGCCCTGGTCGATCGATTCCTGCGGGTTGTTGTCCCGGTCGCACTTGACGTAGAACGCCTCCGCGGCGGTCCGCCCGAACAGCGCGCCGCGCCGCCACTCCTCGGTGAGGAACGCGGTGGCGTTGCGCCGGATGCTCGACCAGAGCCGGTCGTCGTTCGGCTCGAAGACCACCCACTGGGTGCCCAGGAGGATGGACTCCTCCAGGTAGTTGAAGAGGCGGCGCACGTTCAGGTAGCGCCAGGCCGGATCGGAGGAGAGGGTGCGGGCGCCCCAGATCCGGATGCCCCGGCCGGGGAAGGCCCGGACGCAGTTCACCCCGATCGGGTTGAGCAGGTCCTGCTCGCCCTTGCTCAGCCGCAGTTCCAGGTCGACCGCGCCGCGGATCACCTCGTTGGCGGGAGCCTTGTGCACCCCGCGCTCGGCGTCGCTGCGCGCCCACACGCCGGCGATGTGGCCGCTCGGCGGGACGGTGGCGTTGCGCCCGGCGGCCGGGTCGAAGACCCGGATCCACGGGTAGTAGAGGGTGGCGTAGCGGGAGTCGTAGCCCGCCTCGTCGTTGCGCCAGGTCCGCACCTGCTGCGCGGAGAGACCGGGCGGGGCATCCAGGACGGCGACCCGGTCGCCCATCTGCTCGCAGTGCGAGATCACGGCGAGCTGGACGGTGCGCACGCCCTCGGCGTCCAGCTCCCCGCGCTGGTGGGAGCCCATCAGGTCGGGCACCGCGACCATGGTGATCTCGTCGATGGTCTCCAGGCCGCCGAGCCCGGTGCGGGCCGCCGCGTCGCCGATGTACTCGGCCGGGTCGAGCCCGGCCGCCGCGCCCTGGCCGGCGGCCGGGGCCGGTACGGCGGCGGGGGCGTCGGGCAGGGCCGCGGTCCCGTTCGCGGGCCGGCCCTGGGCGGTGCCGCGCTGCTCGGTGACCTCGATCAGCGCCGAACCGCGGGCCTGGGTGACGAGGTAGCCCTTGACGTTCCGGCGGGCCGACGCCTCGAAGGTCTCGGCCACCGCCCCGTCGCGGTGGACCAGCAGCCTGAACCGGTCCTCGGGCGGGTTCTCGCCCTCCGCGTCGGCGATCTCCACCGAGACGCCGGTGACGCCCGGCCGGGCCGAGAGCAGGAACCCGCCGAGCTCGACGGGTTCCGCCGCGCGCTGCTCGGGGGCCGAGGCGGCGGGCGCGGAGCTGTCCCGGTCGGAACCGCCGACCCGGACGACGTACGCGGCGCCGCCGCCGTTGGCGAAGTACCCGTAGACCGCGTGGGGCAGGTAGGCGCCCTCGGTGAAGCCGCCGAAGTGCTGGGAGTACTGGTCCCAGCTGGTGACGAGCGTGGGCTCGTGGAACGGGCCGGTCCGGGCGAACCCGACGAACGCGGCGACGGCGGTGCCGACCCCTTCGATCGGGCGGGCACCGGACTGCACCTCCTCCACGTAGACCCCCGGGGTGAGGTACGTCGGCATGCTCGCTCCTTCGTGTCACCGGTCTTCGGTGGACGGTCTTCGGTGGATCTCCGGCCAGGTTCTACGGGCGGTGGACGGCGGAGGGAGAACGGCGGAACGCCGTCGACTGGACCCGGTCGCGCGCCGTCGCGCCCCGCCCCCAGCCTTTCCGGCGCGCCGTCACCGGGGGAGGGACCGGGGGACCTGCCCGGGGGCAAGGGCGCTGCCCTCCCCGGCCCTCCCCGGACCGTCGGGACGGCCCACCGCGGCGGGCCTCCGTGACAGTGCTGGGACGGTCCGCCGGCCGCCCCGGCTCAGACCCGCGTGACCTGGGCCACGTACGGTCCGAACTCGCCCTCCAGCACCAGCCGGCCGAGCTTGCGGTACTCCTGCGCGACCGCCGCCACCGTCTGGGCCATCGTCAGCGGCCCGCCCGACTCGGCGGCGAGGTACGCGGCGGTCACCGCGCAGGCCCGGATGGAGCCTCCGGCCAGGTCGAACCGGTCCGCGCAGAAGCGCAGGTCGAGGTCGTCGCTCCGGGGCACCCGGTCGCCCAGGCAGCGGTCCCAGAGGGCGAGGCGCTGGTCGGCGTCGGGCACCGGGAAGTCCGCGATCACGTCCAGGCGGCGGGTGAAGGCCTCGTCCAGGTTGGCGCGCAGATTGGTGGTCAGGACGGCGATGCCGTCGAAGGACTCCATCCGCTGGAGCAGGTACGCCGACTCCATGTTGGCGTGCCGGTCGTGGGCGTCCTTGACCTCCGAACGCTTGCCGAAGATCGCGTCCGCCTCGTCGAACAGCAGCACCGCGTTGACGGCGGAGGCCTCGGTGAAGATCCGCTCCAGGTTCTTCTCGGTCTCACCGACGTACTTGTCGACCACCGTGGAGAGGTCCACCACGTACAGGTCCATGCCCAGGTCCGCCGCCACCACCTCGGCCGACATCGTCTTGCCGGTACCGGAGGAACCCGCGAACAGCGCGATCACCCCGCGCCCCCGCCCGCCGCCGGGCCGCATGCCCCACTGTCCGAGCACCTGTTCGCGGTGGCGGGCGCGCACCGCGAGCTCCCGCAGGCTGCGGTGGGTGGGGGCGGGGAGCACCAGGTCGTCCCAGCCCACCGCGGGTTCGACCCGGCGGGCGAGGCGGGCGAGCCCCGCGCCGTTCTGGGCCCGGACGGCCGTGCGCAGGTCGTCGGGGGAGACCGGGCGGCCGTCGAGCGCGGCCGTGCGCACCGCGGTGCCGGCGGCCCTCCGCAGCTGCCCGGCGTCCAGGCGGTGCGCGGCGACGGACCGGGCGAGCGCCTCGGCGCCGTCCTCGCCGACGCTGTTCTCGCCGCTCGCGCCGTGCTGCTCGCCGGCCCGCTCCAGTGCGTGCCGCCAGCGCGCGACCTGCCGCTCGGGGGCGTGGGCCGCCACCGTCAGGGTGACGGGGGTGTCGGCCGCCCAGGCGGGTTCCCAGCCGCCGGTCCCGTGGGTGAGGAAGGGGAGACCGCGCAGGGCGTCGCACAGCGTGCGCAGGACCCCGGCCCGTTCGTCGGGCCGGTCGGGCAGCTCCTCCAGCGGCCCCAGCAGGACGCCAGCGCCCAGCAGCCGGGCTTCGCGTGCGACGGCCCGGGCGATGCCGGGCACGCCCCGGGGGTCGTGGCACAGCGCCGCCGGGACCAGGGCCAGCGGCGGCAGCCCGCCCGCCCGCAGCGCGGCGACGGCCAGCCCCTCGGGATCGCCGCCCCGGCCGCGCAGGTGGACATGGCCGGTGCCGGTCCCGGCCGCGGCGGCGGCCCGGCGCAGCTCGGCCGGGTCGACGGCCGGATCACCGGCCGGACGGCCGAGCACCCCGGTCAGCAGCGGGTCGGGCGCGGTGTCGCCCAGCAGGTGCGCGGTGACCCGGTCCGGGACGGTCAGTACCCGGGACAGGGGCGGCCGTTCGGCCTCGGTGACCTCCAGCAGACCGCCCGCGACGAGCGGCGCGGAGGGGGCCAGCCGGAACCGGGCCGCCGACACCCCGCGCTGCCCGCACAGTTCGAGGGCGAGCCCGACGGTGGGCCGGCGGCGCGTCAGGTCGTCGTTGAGGTAGCCGTAGAGCCGCTCGAAGCGGGTGTCGAGGTCCGGGGCCAGGGCTACCAGCAGCAGGTCCAGGTCCAGGGGTGCCAGCGCGAAGCGGGCGGCGAGCACGGCCAGCGGCGAGCCGGGCGGCGGCGCGTCCGGACCGGGCAGGGCGGGCGGAGCCGGCCGGTCCCCCTCGTCCAGGACGCGGGCGACCGCCTCGGGGGTGAGGAACTGGCCGCGGTACGGATCGTCCGGATCGGGATCGAGCGCGCGCCGGATCGCGACGGCCTCGCGCACCCGCTCCTCGACGACCCGCAGCCGCGTCCACAGGTACGGGTCCGGGTCCGGCGTCGTGGCCGGGGCTGTCGTCGCGGCCGGGGGTTCCAGGGTCCGGGTCACGGCTGCCGCTCCCCGCGTCGGCGGCGGGCGGGGGCCGGCCCCCGCTCCCGGGGGCCGCCGAAGCCCTCCGGACCGGGCTCGGCCGCCTCCGTGTAGCGCAGCCGCCGCGCGGCCCCCGGCTCCTCCGGCGCGCTCCGGGCCGCGGCGCGGACCACGAGCCCCTCGGTGACCGGTGGGGCGACGGCGGTGCTGGCCCCGGCCAGCGGCGCCCTCACCCGCAGCCCCAGCGAGGGCTTCAGCTCGCCGCCCAGCGCCGACCACACGTCGGAGGCGGCGGGCGCGTCGAGCCCGGTGCCGCCGCCGTCCAGGCCGACGATGAGGCCGAGTTCGGCGAGCGAGCCGGTGAGCAGGCGCGGGGGCAGCGCGTCGGTGGACACCAGACACCTCAGCACCTGGGAGAGCAGCCGGTGTTCGTCCTGCGGCCGGCTCGCCCACGCGGTGACGAGGTACGTCAGCTCGAACCAGCGGGCCGGGGCGCGCCGCGCGGCGAGGAAGCCGTCCGCGTCGTACACCTCGCCCGCGCCGCTGGCGCGCCGGGTGTGGTCCTCGCGGACGTCGTACAGGAACACGCACACCGTCGGGGCGCTGCGGCGGGCCGCCCAGTCACGGGTCGGCGCGTCGAACACCACGTCGACGCCCGACGCGTCCAGCCCGGACTCCGCGAGGAGTCGGCGCAGCCCCTCGTCGACCTCGTGGATCATCGGCGCATCATTTCGTTGGGCGGCTGGACCGTGCCGCTGACCACCAGGAAGTCGGTCCGCACCGGGGAGAATCCCGGGCCGGTCGCGGTGATGACCCGGGGGCCGGTCGCGTCCTTGGCGAGGATCAGCAGCTGGCCGACGAACCGGCCGTCCGGTCCGGGGACGGTCGGCGCCGCCGCGGCCGTGATGCCCGGCTGCCAGGTGAAGCGCACCGGCGCGCCGGGCGGGAAGTCCTCACCGCGCACCGAGGTGACGAAGCCGGGCTTGCCGATCGGCGGGACGGCGACGATGCGCGGCTGGAGGATCCGCAGCTGCTGACGGGCTTGGTTGTCCCCCGGGTCGGCGTCCGTGCCGGTGGTGGTCAGGGAGCCGGTCACCAGGCCGGTGAGGGCCCGATCGGGGCTGAGCACGACCTGGACGACGGTCCGGGCGCCCGGGGCGAGGTCGGGCAGCGCGCACACCCAGGCCCGGTCGCAGCCCGGCGGCGGTGCGTCGTGGGGCACGCCCTCGGGCAGCCCCACGCGGAGCCGCAGACCGGTGGCCAGCCCTTCGCGGCCGTTGCGGACGGTGTACGTGAGGACCACGCGACCACCCACGTAGCCGGGGTTCGGCTGCGCCGTGAGGCTCAGCCCGGGGCCGGCCGGCGGCGCGGGCGGCAGCGGCGGGGGCGTGCCGATCGGCGACGGAGCAGGCGGGACGGGGGCCGGTGCCGGTGCCGGTGGCGGTACCGGGGCAGGCGGCGCGGGGGCAGGTGCCGGGGGCGGCGGCGGTGCCGGGGTCGACGGCGGATCTGCCGTCGGGGTCGGGGTCGAAGTCGGGGTCGGGGTCGCCGTCGGTGTCGCGGTCGGCGTCGGCGTGGGCGTCGGTGCCGGGCGTACCGGCACCACGGTCCGGCCGGTGTTGTCGCTCGGACGGGGGTCGAGGACGGTACCGGTGACCGACCAGTCCACGGGCTGGTCGCCGGGCTCGACCCCGGTGACGGTGACCGTGACCGGCACGGTGTCGCCCGGGCGCACCACGCCCAGGGCGCAGACCAGCGCCGCCGCGTCACAGGTGGCGCCGGGCGCGGCGAGGCCCGTGACGGTCACCCCGGCCGGGGGAGCGACGGTCAGCCTCGTCCCGGGCGAGGCGGCCGGGCCGTGGTTGACGACGTCCACCCGGACGGTCCCGGACTCGCCCGCGGTGAGCGGCGGGGCCGCACCGGGTGCCCGGACCGCGAGGTCCACGGACTGCTGGACGCCCGGTTCCTTCTGACGGCCCGGCAGTCCGGCGGTGAGCGGGGTGCGGGCCCCGGAGGCGACGTCCACCAGGGACAGTTTCTCCGGGCTGTTGGCGGCCAGGGCGGCCCGGGAGCTGATCACCAGCGTCCTGCCGTCGGAGCTCCAGGCGGCGTCGCGGGGCTGGAACGGCCCGGTGGCGGTGGTGTCGGGCAGCTCCCGGCCGCAGGCTCCCGGCCGGTCGCGGGCCGCGTCGGGCAGCAGTACCCGGCAGGCGCCGCCCGCGGCCGCGGCCAGCAGGATCCCGTTGCGCTCGTCGACCCGGCCGGCCCCGTTCTTGCGGTTGAAGGCGACGGTGGTGCCGTCCGGCGAGAACGCCGGGCTGTCGTCGACGACCTCGCAGGCGCCGGGGCAGTGGGCGGCGCTCAGGTCGCGCTGCCGGTCCAGCCGGTCCACCGGCACCGTCCACACGTGTTTGTTGCCCCCGCCGCCGTTGATCACCTGGTTGCGGGTGAACGCCAGGGTGGTGCCGTCGGAGGACCAGGTGGGCTGGGCGTCGCCGCCCCGGAGCTGCCCCTCGGGCGGGACGATCACGCCCCGGACCGCGCCGGTGGCGGCGTCCGCGATCAGGATCCGTCCGGGGCCGGAGGCGCCGCCGACCCCGCCGGGCGAGGTCCGGGTGAAGGCCAGGTACCGGCCGTCCGGGGAGAACGTCGGATCGGTGTCCCAGTCCCGGGGACCGCGGTCCGCCAGCGGGAGCGCCGTCGGGCCGGAGCCGTCGGCGTCCGCGATCCAGATCCGTTCGATCCGCCCGGCCGGCAGGCCCGGTCCGGCCGGCGCGTCCTCGAAGCGGGTCACCACGATCCGGCGGCCGTCGGGCGTGTAGTTCTGCCGCTCGGTCCAGGGGTCGTACCCGGCGGCGGGACGGAACAGCGGGTCCTTCGCCGGATCGGTCTCGGTGTCGGCCGCCGGGTCCTCCTTGAGGACGGTCCGGCCGAGGTCACGGGGGTCGGAGCCGTCCGGCCGGACGTCCTGGAGGGTCACCACGTGCGGGCCGTCCGCCGAGACGCGTTCGACCACCGCGCCACCGCCCTGGAGCGGGCCGAGCCAGGTGGCCGGTCCGACCTCGCGGTCCTCGCTGAGCACCACCGTCGGTTCGTCCTCCGCGAGCGCCTTCACCCGGAACACGTGGTCCCAGTCGCCCTCGCAGGTACAGGTCCGGTCCGGGCTGAGGAAGAGCAGGTCGGTCCCGTCGGGCAGCCAGCTTGCCCCGTGCGTGCGCCACTGTGCCCGCGGGCCCGCCAGCAGCGGTCCGCCGGTGCGCCCGTCGGTCCACCGCAGCCGGGGCCCGTCCGGTCCGGTGGCGGTGTAGGCGATCCGGTCCCGGGTCGCCGGCCCGTCCACCGGGTTCCACACCGGTTCGGTGCCCGCGCCGTCGGCGGGGTCGGAGACCCGGGTGGCGGGCCCGCCCCGGAGCGGCCGGACGTAGACCTGCCGGCCGGCGGTCCGGTCGGCGTCGGAGGAGTACGCCAGCCGCGCGCCGTCCGGCGAGACGGTGGGGTGCTCCTCGTTCGCGGGGGTGTCGGTCAGCCGGGTGAGGCCGGTGCCGTCGGTGCGCACCAGCCACAGGTCGCGCTGCGTCCCACCGGCCCCGGCGGGCCGGGCCGCGTCGAAGACGACCGACCGGCCGTCCGGCGTCAGCCGCGGGTTCGCCGCGTCCAGACCGCTGGTCAGGCGGTGCACCGAGCCGTCGGCGGAGCGCAGGTAGATCTGCGGGGTCTGCTCGTCGCGGCGGCTCGCGAAGACCAGCCGGTCGCCCAGGGCGGCGGGCTGGACGTCGAAGTGCGCCGGGCCCTCGCCGAACAGCGGGGGGCTGGTCGTGTCCGTCGCCACCCGGCCGAGGCTCCGGTGGCGGGTACCGGCGTACGCGATCCGGCTCTCCCCGGCGTCGGCCGCCGCGGTCCGGGTCCCGCTGCCGGCGGCGGGGGGCCGGTCCCCGGCGCCGCCCGGGCCGGCGGCCGTCGTCAGCGCGAGCAGGGGCACCAGCAGCAGCAGGGCCGCACCGGCCCTGCCCCAGCGGTGTCGCCGACGGCCGGAGCCACCCGTGCCCATCACGGTCCACCTCACAGTCCGGTCCAGCATCCATGTCCGACGCTGCCACCCTGCCGGGACGCGGCCGCGTCCCGGCAGGGCCCCGGGGCCGTGCCCGGGGGAAGCACCGGCTGCGCTTTGGGGCAGCCCGGCCGGTCGGGTCGGATCGGCCCGTCCGGTCAGATCAGCCCGTTGCGCAGCGCGTAGCCGACGGCGTGGGAGCGGTTGCGCAACTGCAGCCGGGTGATGACCTCGTGCAGGACGTTCTTGACGGTCCGTTCGGAGTACGAGGTGTTGCGCGCGATCTCCGCGGTGTCCAGGCCCTCCGACACCAGGCGCAGCATGTCCGCCTCGCGCGGGGTCAGCGTGGACAGGGACGCGGCGTGCGGGTCGAGGGCCGACCGCTGCAGGCTGCCGACGTGGTCGAGGAGCTTCGCGAGCAGGTCGCCGGGCAGGACGCCCTCACCGTTCGCCATCGCCAGGACCAGCTTCAGCAGCCGGTCCTGGTCGGCCTCCGCGCGCCGCAGCACGGCGGTGACCCCGCACTCGATGGCGCGTTGCAGGGCGTCGCCCGAGTCGAAGGTGCCGACCACGAGCCCGGTGCGGGTGGCGGAGTTGTGGCGCAGCCGGTACAGCAGGGCGGTCGTCTCGTCGTCCACGCTGTCCACGGCGACGAGCGAGACCCGTGCCTCGTGCGCGTGGGCGTCGTCGACCAGTTCCACCTCGGGCCGCTGGCGCAGCTGTTGGACGATCCCGACGTGCAGGACCGGGTCCGAGGCGTACACGGCCACGGTGACCCGGCCGCCGGGCCCGCCGGCCGCCGCGTCCTGCGCGGCCCGGGCGTGGGCCGGGCCGTGGGCGGCCGGGCCGTGGGCCGGGGGGCGGCCCTGGGGCGGGACGCTCGGCCGTGCGGTGCCGGTGCCCGACGGGTGGACGGTGCCGATGAGGTCGGTGTGGAGCATGAGGCGTACCTGTTCCGTGATGCGTATGAGGGTGTCATGCGGGAGCCGAGGGCAACGAAGCCTCTGGACAGGGGAGTTGGGACGAGTTCTCGGGGGCACCGGGGCTGCCCGGGCCTTGCCCCCGCGCCCGTGGAGGCGGGCCGGGCGGCGGCGTAGCGTCGCGGCGTGACGACTCCAGCAGCCACTCCCAGCCCCGGGGCGACCGGCCTCGACATCCCGTCGGTGACGGTGACGCCGGGCGGTACCGCGACCACCAGCCTGACCGTTCGCAACGACGGCGACATCGTCGAGGCGTACCGCCTGGAAGTCGTCGGTGACTGTGCTGCCTGGACGACGGTCGAGCCCGACCGTGTCTCGCTCTACCCCGGCACCTCGGAAACGGTGACCATTCGCCTGGCGCCCCCGCGTTCGCCGCGGGTGCGGGCGGGCGAGGTGCCGCTGGCCGTACGGGTCCTGCCGGCCGAGCACCCCGAGGCGGTCAGGGTCCCCGAGACCACCGTGCGGGTCGAGGGATTCCGGCAGCTCCGGGCCCGGAGCGTGCCGGGGCGCCGCCGCGGCTGGCTGCGCGGACGCTACCGCCTCGCCGTCCACAACGAGGGCAACCGTCCGGTCCAGGTGGGATTCACGCCGGCCCAGCCCGGTGAGGACCTGAAGTTCGACCTCCGCCCCGCGGCTCCGAAGCTGGAGCCGGGCGAGTCGGTGGAGGTGGCGCTGCGGGTCCGCGCCGGGAAGCCGGTGTGGTTCGGGAAGCCGGTCACCTGGCCGTTCACGATCACCGTGGCGGAGACCGTCACGAAGGCCGGTACGGAGACCGTCGCGAAGGCCGGGGCGAAGGCCGGAACGGAGACCGTCGCGAAGGCCGGGGCGAAGGCCGGAACGGAGACCGTCGCGAAGGCCGGGGCCCGGGCCGAGGACGCCGGGGCGGACGCGGGTGAGGACGACCGGGAACGGCCGCGGCCGGAGGCCGAGTTCGTCCAGATACCGATCTTCCCGACCTGGCTGCTGGCGGTCCTGGCGGCCGTCCTCGCGCTGCTGCTGGCCTGGTTCCTGCTGGTGCGTCCCGCCGTGCGCAGCACCGCCAAGGAGGCCGCCGACCAGGCGGTCCAGCAGCAGGCGACCGCCAGCGAGGCGCCGCTCGTCGGCCGGACCCCGGCGGCGGGCTCCGGGCAGCAGCCGAGCCCCGGTCAGCCGGGCTCCGGCGTCGGGAGCACCCCGTCCGGCGCGGGCGCGGGCGGCACCGGAACGGGATCGGGAACCGGAACCGGCACGGGAACGGGAACGGGCGGCGGGGCCGGATCGGGGGCCGGGCAGCAGAGTTCGGCCACCATCGACCAGGCGACGGCCACCGGGGAGACCAAGGTCGGCACCTACACCGTTCCCGTGGGCAAGGCGTTCGGCATCACGGACATCGTTGTCGCCAACTTCCAGGGCGACGAGGGCGTCGTGACGATCGGTTTCGGCGACCGCAAGATCACGACGATCGCGCTGGAGACGTTCCGTAACCAGGACTACCACTGGGTCACCCCCATCAGGATCACTGAGAACCAGACCGTGACGGTCCAGGTGACCTGTGCGAAACCGGGCACTCCGGCCACTGGCGTCCAGGCCCAGGAGTGCCACGAGGTCCTCAACGTGAGTGGCGTGTTGAGCGACCTCAGGTGAACAGATGCCGTACGCATCGTCTGTCAGGTTGTGCCGTGAGAAAAGGTGAGCCTGCGTCATTCCGGCCGAAAAACGACGGTTCGGATGCCGGGAGGGCGTCCTGCTCGTGACCGTACATCCTCATTCCGGCGGCTCTGGGCGGCTCCGGCCCGTCGTTCGAATGTGAACCTGACGATCATTCAAATAAGGCCGGATCCGATCCATCCCGGCACCCGCCCGACCGTTCGGGCGCCCACGAGGCAGGACAGCAGCCGTCCCAGGAGTGTCGGCGAGTACCGAGGGCCGGCCCTCGTCGTATGCCGGTACGCGTCACGAACCGGTGCGCGTGCGGGCCGAGTCGCCGGCCAGCGACCGGTCGTGCCGGTACGCCTCCTCCGCCCAGCTCGCGAGGTCGCGCAGCTCGGCCTTGAGCTCGTCCCAGGTCTTCATCAGCGAGCCCATGGTCCGGATCTCGAAGGGGACCATCATGGCGCCCTCCTCCTCGTGCGGGGCGATCTGGTTCATGCCGCCGAACACGCTCTGCTGGGGGATCTGGGGGACGCCCTTCAGCGTCGACTCGGCGAAGGAGAGGAGGGAGACCGGGAGGCCGTCGATCTCCCGGGTGGCCTCGTCGCGGAACTCCAGGTTCGCGCCGCCGTCGCCGGGATCCTCCTGGAACTGTGCGAGCAGGTCGACGATCACCTCGCTGTTGGCCGACAGGAAGTCCTGGAACCCGGGGTCGAGGAGCGCGCGGACGTCCGTGAGCTGCGAGCGGGACAGCACGACCGTCAGGTTCTTGATCTGGCCCCGGTCCTCGTCCTGCGCGAGGTAGTCGGCCATGGCCGCGACCTGCATGAAGAACAGCTGGCTGTAGCCGTCCAGGGCGTCCGTCTCCAGCCGCTTGCGCTTGCGCACCGACTCCTGCCCCTGCTCGTACCGGGCCACGACCTGCGCGGCGAAGGTCCTCGACTGCGAGAGCCGGAACCGGGCGCGGGGGAGCGGCGCGCCCGGGGCCTGGGGAGCGGCCTCCCGGAGGTGGTCGAAGAACATCGGCATCCCGGCCAGCGGCACACCGACCGAGTAGTGGACGAACAGCCCGTCGCCCATGCCCTGGGCGCCGGCGTAGTTCGGGAAGTCGAGGTCCGGGGCGATCCGGGCGTCCTCCCCCGCGGGCAGGATCTCCAGTTGCAGGCCCATGCCCGCCAGCGGGGTCTTCCCGGTCCGCTGGTAGAACGCCTCGCGCACCGCCCTGATCTCGTCGACCATCTGTTCGAGGGTCTCCGGCCCGGACTCGCCGGCGGTGCCGACGACCGCGACCGCTCCGGTCACGAACTCCAGGTTCGAGTAGGCGGCGCCGTCGTTCAACGACCGCGAGTCGGAGACCAGCTTGAAGTCGGCCGCGGTGCTCTGGGCCAGGTCGGTGTCGCCCTCGTACTTCTCGCCCCTGGAGTTCTCGACGGGCATGTCGATCTCCGTCTCGAACCCCAGCTTCCGCTGCACGGCGGGCTCGGCGGCCCCCGCGGCGTGACCCGGTTCCGCCCGCTGCGCCGCCTCCGCCCGCTGCACCGCCTCCGGCCCGCGGGCCGGGCGTGCCATCACCCGTCGCGCGTTGGCCTCGGCCTCGCGCTCGAAGGAGTCCCGGGGATCGCTGACCCGCAGTCCGTCGCCCCGGTCGGTACCGGCGACGGCCCCCTTCCGCTGCTGGATCACATGGGTCAGCTCGTGCGCGAGGGTGTGTTTGTCGCCGCCGCCGTGCCCGATGACGACGTCCCGGCCGGACGTGTAGGCGCGCGCGCCGATCTCGGCGGCCGACCGCTGGGCGGCCGCGCCGGTGTGCAGCCGCACGTCGGAGAAGTCCGCCCCGAGGCGCCCCTCCATCTCCGCGCGCACCGCCCCCTGCAACGGCCGCCCGCCGCCCCGCAGGACCTCGTGCACGCCGGACCGCTGGACCTGGTCCGGGCCCTGCTCCTCCCGGCCGCCCCGCGCCATCCGGGCCACGACCGCGTTCCCGATGCTCCGCTGCAGCTCACGAGCCTGCTCCGGGGACATCACCTCCGCCACGGGCCCGCTCACCCGCGTCTCCCGGGCCCTGCGGTCACCTCCGTCGGCCCGCTCGCCGCCGTTCCCCCTGCGATCGTCCGCCCTCGCGCGCACTGGCCCTCCCACTCGCCCACCACTGTCCTTGCCTTCCTCCCTACACCGCCGGTACCCGCCGCTCCCACCCCCGAAAGTGCACCGTTCGGGCCGTGCTCCCTGCCCGACCCGGACGATCCCGGGCCCGCCGGTCGGTCGACCGCGGAGAACCAGCGGTCGGGCGGTCGGGGTCGAGGTCGGGACCGGACTCGGCGGTGGCGGTGGTGCGTGCGTGGTCGCTCCGGCGCTGCGCGTGGGAGGCTCCGCGTGGGAGGCTGCGCCCTGTGCGTACCCAGGTGATCGTCCTCAACGGGGGCTCCAGTTCCGGCAAGACCACCCTCGCCCGGACCCTCCAGAACCTTCTGCCCGACCCGTGGCTCGCCTTCAGCGTCGACACCCTCGTCGACGCCCTGCCCACCCGGCTGCGGGACGGCACCGACGGAGCCGACGGCATCGCCGCCGACACCGACACCGTCACCGTCGGCGACACCTTCCGGCTGCTCGACACCGCCTGGGCCCACGGCCTCGCCGCCATGGCCCGGGCCGGCGCCCGGATCGTCGTCGACGACGTCTTCCTCGGCGGCCCGGCCTCCCAGCAGCGCTGGCGGGACGCCCTGGACGGCCTGGCCGTCCTCTGGGTCGGCGTCCACTGCGCCCCCGGGACCGCCGCCGCCCGCGAGGCCGCCCGCGGCGACCGCCCGGCGGGGATGGCGGCCGCCCAGGCGCTCGCCGTGCACCGGGGCATCGGCTACGACCTGACGGTCGACACCGGCACGCACCCGACCGCGTGGTGCGCGGCGCTGGTCGCGGCCCGGGTGGAGGGAACGTCGGGGGAGGGAGTGTCGGGGGAGGTCACGGGCGGTCCGGGGGCTCCTCTAGAGTTGGGGGCCGGTCCGGTGACGAGGGCCGGTGGGTCTAGTGAGGAGCAGGTCGTGAGCGACGCGGCGGCTGTGCAGCGGGAGATCGCGCGGGAACTCCAGGTGGAGTCGGAGTTCGACGCGGAGGTGGAGATCGAGCGGCGGGTGGCGTTCCTGGCGGAGCGGCTGACCTCGACCGGACTGCGGTCGCTGGTGCTCGGGATCAGCGGCGGCGTGGACTCGACGACGGCGGGCCGGCTGTGCCAGCTGGCGGTGGAGCGGGCGCGGGCGGCCGGGCACGAGGCGACGTTCTACGCGATGCGCCTGCCGTACGGCACGCAGGCGGACGAGGCGGACGCCCAGCTCGCGCTGGGGTTCATCCGTGCGGACCAGGTGCTCACGGTCGACGTGAAGGCGGCGAGCGACGCGGCCCTGGCCGCGGTGCTGGCGGGCGGGACGCGGTTCCGGGACGCGCACCACGAGGACTTCGTGCAGGGCAACATCAAGGCCCGGCAGCGGATGATCGCCCAGTACGCGGTGGCCGGCGCGCACGACGGCCTGGTGGTGGGCACCGACCACGCGGCGGAGGCGGTGTCGGGCTTCTTCACCAAGTTCGGCGACGGCGCGGCGGACGTGGTCCCGCTGACCGGGCTGACCAAGCGCCGGGTGCGCGCCGTGGCGGACGCGCTGGGCGCGCCGGCCGCGCTGGTCTGGAAGACGCCGACCGCCGACCTGGAGACGCTGAGTCCGGGACTGCCGGACGAGGACGCGCTCGGCGTGACCTACGACGACATCGACGACTTCCTGGAGGGCAAGCCGGTGGCGGAGGAGGCGTTCGCGACGATCGTCCGCCGGTACCGGCTCACCGAGCACAAGCGGCAGCTGCCGATCGCGCCCTGACAGCTCGGCGGACGGAACGGAGGGCGGCCCGGAGTGCGGCGAGGATCTCGTCGATGCTCTCCGGGCCGACCCCCGGCGGGACGCGCGGTCAGCTGTCGACGGCCTCGCGTGCCAGGACCCGCCTACCGGGACCGAGGGTGCCCGGCCCCTTACACTGGCGGCCCGCCCCGCCCGCGCCCTTCCGGAGGATCCCGCCGGTGCACTCCTGGCTCTCCGAACGCCGCCGCTCGGCCGCGAGCCTGCTGGTCGCGGCCGTCGCGGCGGCCGTGCTCGTCCTGCTGCTCGCGCTCCACGAGGGGCCGGCGCCGCTCTCCGGGGCGGATGTCGCCGTGCTGGTGCTGTTCGCCTATCTGTCGGCCTATCTGACCGCCACCCTGGTGGCCTTCGCCGGCGCCTCGCCGGAGCGGATCCGGGACTGGGCGCGGCGCTCCGAACGCGGCACCGTCGTGCAGCGCTACCTCCTCGGCAGCGCCCCGGGGCCGGGGGTGTCGGTCTTCGTCGCGGCGGCCGCGCTGGTGGTGTCCCTGGTCTGGCGCCCCGGCCACCTGGGGTCGGCGCTCCCGGTCGGCGTTCGGGTGGCGATCGCGCTGGCCCTGGTGGTCGAGGCCTGGGTGTGCGTGCTCGTCTCCTTCGCCGTCGCCTTCCACGCCGACAACCTGGTGGAGGACGAGCGGGCGCTGGAGTTCCCGGGCAGCGGCAGCGGCAGCGGTGCCGGGGCGGAGTCCGCCGTCTGGGCCGACTACATGTACTTCGCCGTGTCCGTCATGACCACCTTCGGCACCACCGACGTCAACGTGACCTCCCGGGAGATGCGGCGCACGGTGGCGGCCAACGCCGTCATCGCCTTCGTCTTCAACACGGTGACGGTGGCGAGCCTGGTCTCGGCACTGGACCGGGGGTAAGCCCCTCGGACGGTGGCGAATCAGCGGGCGGTGAGCCGCCAGCCGCAGTGGCGCGGGTCGCGGACGACCACCACACAGCCTCCCGTCGGCCCGTCGGGGAGCAGCCCCGGCCAGCCGGTGGTGGAGACGGGGCTGAACCACCCGGGGCGGGGCAGACCCAACCGGTCGCGGACGACGAGCCGTTCCCGGGTGCCGGTCCAGCGGACCACCTCCGACCCGCGACCGGTCAGCCGTTCGTCGAAGGCGCGCAGTCCGTCCAGCGGGGCCGGTTCCAGCAGCCATCGGCCCTCGCCCCGCACGGTCACCACCTCGGGGTGGCCCGCCGCACCGACCAGCAGCGCCCCGCACCACTCCTGCCTGCGGCGGCTGCGGGCGGCCCCGTACGCGGTGTCCACCACGAGCGGGTGGCCCGGCCCGGGCGGGAGGCGGACGTGCAGGACGGCGGGCGGGCCGTCGTAGCGGAGCAGTTCGTCGCCGGAGCCCTCGGTCGGGCCGGTCAGTGACCGGCTCGGCCCGTCCGGTCGTAGGGTCATCCGCCAGGCCGCGCGTCGGTACCCCACCTCGACGCCGATCCGGTCGAGGGCGTGGTCCTCCGGGCCGGCCCAGAGCGGGACCCGCAGTGGTTCCGCGTCGGCGGCAACCCGGTGCCTGCCGAGCTCCCGGCCGGTCCCGTCCACCACCGTCATGTGGCAGGACTCGAATTCCGCCACCAGTTCCAGCACCGCCGGCTGTCCCGGGTGCGGCCGGTCGAAGTACTCGGTGGTGGGGCCGAAGCCCTGCCGTGTCAGAGGGGTCGGGGTCAGGAGGTCGGTCGGGGCGGCCTTGAGGAACCAGAAGCCGCCGCACTCGACAACCACGAGTTGCGGTCGGTCGAGCACGAATCCGCCCCACGGGGTGGCGCCGGAAGTCAAGTGGACCTCGTCCACGACCACGGTCGGCGGGCCGTCCGGGCCGTCGGGGTAGCGCACCACCCGCAGGACGCCATTGGTGTCCTCGATATGGCTCACCACCGCCCGCGCGGTCCCGCGGCGGTGTTCCAGGATCCGTGGTCCGAAGCCGCGGGTGTGCGTACCCAAGTCGTCGATGCTGTCCGGGGCGTGGATCCGCAGGGTCCACCGTGCCTCCGAGTCGACGGCCACCCGACGGACGGCCCACTGGCGTCCCGGCGGGAGCAGCAGCGCGGCGTGCCCCCGCCCCTCGACCGTGTCGTGTCCGCGCGCCGGGCCCGGCCCGGCCGCCCTGAGCGTGATCCGCGTCCTGGACTCCGTCTCCACCGTGACCAGTACCAGCCGGGCGGGATCCGGGAGGTCCAGCTCGACCTCGGCCCGTCCCCGCCCCGACACCGCCCGACGCTCCAACGCGCTCACCCCCGTCGGAAGTCTCCCCGACGGCTGCCGGGGCGCACCAGTCCCCGGCAGCCGTCGGCGCGCGCCGGTCCCCGACGGTCCGTCACCGTCCGTGGCCGCGCCGGAGTCGGGCCAGGTACTGCTCGGGGTCGGCGAAGGCGCGGTCCTGGGCGCCGTGCCGGTGGAGGCCGAGCCGGCCGTCCGGGTGCAGGCGGACGGTGGTGGTGGCGGCCCTGCCCGCTCCTCCGGGGACGTCGTGGTGGTCGTCGGGCCCGGGGGAGCGGAGGACGGGCACGTCGGGCGGGAACATCGCGAGGGCCTCGGCGGGTCCGGGTGCCGGGTTGTGGCCGGTCCGGTTGGCGCTGCTGACGTACAGCACCGGGAAGGCGTCCAGCAGGCCGGCCAGCGGCTGCCAGCGGGCGCCGAACAGCAGCGTCCAGCCGTCCTGGGTGGCCGGTGCCAGCCAGGGCGGCGCCTGCTCGGGGCGGCGTACGGGGGCCAGCACGGTGAGGTGCTCCTCGGCGAGCAGCCGCCGGGCCAGCCGCAGCGCGTCCGGGCCGAGGTCGAGCCGCTCGGTCAGCGCGTCCAGGGTCCGCGGGTGGTGGGCCCAGAGTGCGACGGCCTGCTCCGCCGGGCGCTGCTTCGCGGTGTTGACGGCGTCGGGCCGGACGGCGGCGACGACGCAGGTCAGCGGGGCGGGGTTGGGCAGCACCACGGCCCGCCCCCGGGCCAGGGCGGCGCGGACGGCCGGGAGTTCGGACAGTTCGCGGGCGGGCGGCGTCGGCGTCACGGGGTGTCCTCGGTGGTGGTGGGGGCGAGGCCGTCCAGATAGGCGGCGAACAGCTCCTCGTCGACGACGGCCCGGCCGGTGCGGAACGCCCGGCGCTTCACCCAGGCCGTGGCCGCGCGGGCCCCGGCGGCGTCCAGCCGGTGGCCGAGCCGCTCGGCGACCGCCGTGACGACCCGCGCGCTCGCCAACTGGGTGAGCACGATCGTGGGTTCGACCCCGAGCAGGGCCGCCGGGTCGTAGGGCTGGAACAGATCGGGGTCGACGAAGGGCGTGCCGGTGGAGATGGTGGCGACCCCGGTGCCGACCACCGGGGTGGTGACCGTCAGCGGTACCCCGGTCTGCTCCGAGACCAGCGCGGCGATGCCCGGCAGCCGGGTGAGGTCCGGTGCCCGCCACCACAGTTCGGCGGCGCGCCCGTCGGCGCCGAGCAGGGCCGCCGCGCGCTCCGGGTCGTGGGCGAGCAGGAACAGCAACTGCTCGGTGGCGACCAGCCCGGAGCGCTCGGCCAGGCCGAGCCACGAACTGGCCACCACCCGGGCGCCGTGACGCACGGCCTGGACGGTGTTGGCGAGCCCGAGGCCGAGGTCGTTGTGCAGGTGCGAGCCCAGCACCACCCCGGGCCCGGCCGCGGCGGTCACCCGGTCGAACATCTCGGCCGTCTCGCCCGGGAGTTGGCGCCCGACGGTGTCGGCGAGGAGCACCGTGCCGGCCCCGGCGGCGGTGAAGTCGCCCGCCGCTTCGGCCATCAGGCCGTGGTCGGCCCGGGAGGCGTCGGCCAGGCACAGGTCTATCGCCACGCCTCCGTCCAGGTCGCGTGCCCTCTTCACCAGGTCCGTGCCGTGCGCGAGCGCCTCGCGGGCGCCCCGGTGCGTCATCACCCGGGCCATCGCCTCGGAGGCCGGGACGACGGCCAGTATCCGGGCGTGCGCGACGCCGCGGACCGAGGCGACCGCCTGCCGGACGTCGGCCTCGGTGCCCCGGCAGACGGCCGCGGCCGAAACCTGCCCCTCGGTCTCGACGGCGACCCGCCGTACCGCCTCGAACTCCTCGGCGCACACGGCGGGGAATCCGGCGGCGAACACCACATGGCGCGGGCCGTCCGCGCCGAACACCGCGCCGTGCTCCCGGGCGAGCCGCACCCGGAAGCCGCCCGGCATCAACGTCTTGGCCTGTGCGCCGTCGCGCGCCGACTCCTCCCACACCACCAGGCGTCCGGCCGCCGCCGACTCCCGCACGATGTCCCGCATCGGTGATCCCCTCTCGTCCGGACCGCACCCGGTACCGGGCGCGTGTCGGGGGCGCGGGCGGCCGCAACTCGTGCGCCTGCGTGCGCTCCCGGCAGCCATAATTGACGATCCATCAGGCAGGATGCGGCAGAACATCTGATGGAACGTCAAAGTTCCTGGTTCTCCTGCGAACTTCCATAAGCCCCCTTTAAGCTCCCCTTACCAACGGCGGCTTTCCGCCATACGCGACTCTCATTCGAGGTCGGGGCGGCAGGCCCAACTCCACCATGAGAGCAGGGATGACAACGACACGTGCACAGGAGCCGGGCGCCGTTCGCGGCCCGGAACGACGACGGCCGGGGGTGCCCGGCCGCCGGACCCTCGGCGGAGCGGCGGCGCTGGCCGTCGGCATCGGCGCGGTCTCGCTGGTGGCCGCGCCGCAGGCCTTCCCGCAGGCGGGGGACGGCACCGTGACGGTCCGCGTGGTGCGGGCCGTCGACACCACCGGGGTGTGGACGCCCGCGCTGGAACCCGGGCTGGCCGGAGTCAGGGTGACCCTCACCGACGACGCCGGCGCGAGCATCGAGGGCACCACGGCGGCGGACGGCACGGTGACCCTGGCGCCGGCCGCGGCCAAGCCGACCGGCGGCAAGTACCGCGTCCAGGTGGTGAATCCGAAGCCCGGCAAGCTCTACCCGGCCTTTGCCTCCCGGCAGGGCCTGACCGGCGCGCCCAACCAGCTGAGCAGCAACGAGGAGTTCGTCGACCTCTCCGGCGGCAAGAACGTCTCCTACACCACCGGGCTGTGGAGCCCCGGCGACTACTGCCAGAAGAACGCCCCGCTGGTCTCGGCCTGCCAGCCCACCACGCGCGAGGGCGGGGCGCAGCGCACGCTGCTGTCCTTCCCGTACAGCGCGCGCGGCCAGGAGGGCGTGGACGTCGACGCCACCGACCTCGCCACCAACGCCGACACCGGCACCCTGTTCGGCATCGCCTGGAACCGGGCGGACCGCCGGCTGTTCTCCTCCGCCGTCGCCAAGCGCACCACGGACTACGGCCCCGGCGGCGCGGGCGCGATCTACGTGACCGACCTGGCCACGAAGACCACGAAGCTCTTCACCACCGTCCCGAACGCCGGCGCGACCGCCCACGGCGGCGGCACCGACGACGGGTTCCTGGCGGTGCCGGGCAAGGAGAGCCTCGGCGGCATCAAGATCACCGACGACGGCAAGGACCTCTTCGTCGTCAACCTCAACGACCGCAAGCTCTACCGCTACGACGCCACCGGGCCCACGGCCGCCGCGCCGAAGGCCAGTTACCCGATCCCCGACCCCGGCTGTCCGGCGGCCGTGGACTGGCGGCCGTTCGGCCTCGGCCTGCAGGACGGCACCGGCTACCTCGGCGGCGTCTGCTCGGGCGAGTCCACCGGCAAGGTCTCCGACCTGCGCGCGGTCGTGCTGCCGTTCGACCTCGGCACCGGCGCCTTCGCGGGGGCGGTGCTCACGCAGCCGCTGGACTACCCGCGCCAGAGCACCGTCGGCGGCGGGCCCTGCGACGGGGCGGGCTGGTTCCCGTGGACCAACACCTATCCGACCTCGCAGAACGGCAACCCCTGCGGTGCCAGCACCATCGCCAACCCCGAGCCGGAGTTGGGCGAGATCGCCTTCGAGACCGACGGCTCGATGCTGCTGTCCTTCCGGGACCGCTTCGGCGACCGCGCCCCGGCCGGACCGACGCCGGGCTCCGTCGCCGTCGTCATGTCGGGCGGTGACCTCAACAAGGCCTGCCCGGTCAACGGCAGCTACGTGATGGACACCAACAACGGCTGCGGGCTGTCCCCCCGGGGCACCCGGTTCTTCGACACCAGCTGGGGCGGCCACCGCAACACGGCCTTCGCCGGCATGGCCTTCTCCAAGGTCGAGAACACCATCGCGACCTCCGCGTTCGACCCCAACCACACCGCCTACGGCTACGGCACCTCCTTCCTCCAGCGGAACGGCCAGCAGGACCCGAAGTTCGGCCTGCGGCTCAACCCGGCGGGGACGGCTGCGCCGTTCGGCAAGGGCGCCTCGATGGGCGACCTCGAAGTGCTCTGCGACCAGGCCCCGCTCCAGATCGGCAACCGGGTCTGGTACGACCCCGAGCGCTCCGGCCTCCAACTGCCGGGCCAGCGCCCGGTGCCGGGGGCCACGGTCAACCTGTACGACGGGTCGGGGAAGCTCGTCGGCACCACGAAGACCACCGCGCGCGGCGAGTACTACTTCGACGACTCCAACGTCACCGGCGGCCTCAAGCCGCGCACCAAGTACACCGTCAAGCTCGACAACCCGGCCGACTACGCCAAGGACGGCCCCCTGTACCAGTGGGTGCCCACCACCGCGGACGTCGGCGACAACCACTTCGTCGACTCCAAGGGCGTCGTCCCGGCGGGCGGGCAGTACGTCGAACGGGCCCTCACCACCGGCGGACCGGGGGAGAACGACCACACCTACGACTTCGGGTTCCGGCAGCAGGAGGGCGTGCTGCGCCTGGTCAAGAACGACCAGGACGGCAAGCCGCTGGCGGGCGCGAAGTTCCGGCTGTGGAAGGACACCAACGGTACCGACGGGCTGCAGAGCACCGGCGACAAGCCCGACACGGCGGTGGGCGACCCGTGCACGACCGGGGCCGACGGCATCTGCCAGGGCACCGGCACGTTCGGGACGTACTACTGGCAGGAGACCAGCCCGCCGGACGGCTACTCGGCGCCGGAGGTGACGGTGTTCGGCCCGCTGAAGCTGACCACCGACAACCTCGCCACCGGGGTCTCGGTGACGGCCGTCAACAAGCTGATCCCGACGCCCACGCCCACGCCCACCCCGACGCCGACGGTCACCCCGACCCCGACCCCGACGTCCACGCCGAGCCCGACGGCGACGCCCACCCCGACGGACACGCCGACCCCGGCGCCCACCGTGGTGACGCCGCCCCAGACCTGGCCGCCGGTGCAGCCGGGCCCGGCCGTGCCGCCGCCCGCCCCGCCGGCTCCGGCCCCCGGATCGCACCTGCCCAGCACCGGTGCGAGCGAGGGCATCCCGGTGATGCTGGCCGGCGCGGGAACGCTGACGCTGCTCGGCGCGGCGCTCCTGCTGCTGTCCCGCCGACGTCGGGCGCGGCACCAGTAGGAGAGCGGTACCAGCAGTAGTGGCACAGCCCGGGTGGCGGCCCTGACGGGCCGTCGCCGAGCGGGCGGGTCCAGGACCTCCGGGTCCGCGGGCCCGCCCGCTCACGCACGCACGCAGCTACGCACCGGCCCGCGCCCGCGCACCGGCGCACCGGCAGACCGGCCGGCCGACCGACGAGAGAAGGAACCCGTATGGCCCGGACGACCCCGGCCCGGAACCCGGAGGCCGCGAAGCAGGCGTCGACGACGGGGGAGCCCGGGAGGGCGAAGACCTCCGCGAAGGCTCGGCCGGGGAAGGACGACCCCGGGCGGCGGACGCCCCGGACCGCGCCGGACGGCAGCCCCGGACCGGGCCCGCGCCGCCGCACCGTCCGCCTCAGGATCCTCGCCGCCCTGGTGGCGGTCGCCGCCGCCGTCGGCGGAACGGTCGCCTACCGGACCGCCACCGCCGGCACCGGCGAACGTCCGGTCACCGTCGACGAGGCCTCCCGGCTGGCCCTGTCACGGCTCAACCTGTTCCAGGCCAGCCCGGTCGCGCTCACCCTGACCGCCGCCGAGGGCGGCGACGTCACCGTGCGGGTCGAGGGCGTGGTGGACTACCGCGTCCGCCGGGGCGTCGGCCGCTACCGGGTCACCGGCGCGAGCGGCCCGCTCGACCACGGCCTGGTGGTGTGGGACGCGGGCGGCCTCGGGCTCGCCCCCGAACCCGCCGGGGTCGACGGCCCGGCCTGGGAGCAGGCCGAACGCGTCCCCCGGCAGGGCTGGTCCCCCCGCTCCTACACCGCCGACCCGCTGGACGCCGGGCTCCAACTGGTCGTCCAGCTCGGCGCCGACCGGCCCGACAACCCGCTGCTGCTCGCGCAGTCCGGGGCCCGCCGGCTCGGCGGGGAGCGGCTGGACGGCCGGGACTACGACCGGTTCGCCGGCCCGCGCGCCCAGGGCGCCGCCCCCGACGGCGAGCGCTCGCCGCTGACCTACTGGGTGGACGGCGACGGCGGCCTGCGGCGGGTCACCATGCGGATGCCCGGCCTGGGCACGCCGACCGCGGTGGAGTTCTCCGGGCAGGACGGCGGGGCCAAGCTGCCCGAAGCCCCCTGGCTCACCGGCTGACCGTCGCCACCCCCGCGGGTGCCGACCGCGCCACCCCGTCGGGCTCCTGCCTCACCCCGCCGGGCGCGGCGGGAGCGAGCCGGCGTCCGTCGGCAGCGGGTACGCCGCCGGGTCCACCGGCCCCGGCAGCCCGGTCGCCGGACGGGCCGGCGCCGCCGGGTCGACCCGGGACGGCAACGCGGGCGGGGCCGCCACCTGGCTGAACGGCACCCCCGGCGGTGCCTGCACCGGCGCCGGACGCCCGGCGGCCAGCGGCCCGCGCCCCTGGCCGCCGCAGGGTGCCGCCGCCTCCAGTCCGTCCGGACTCTGGGTACCGGGCCGGTTGCCGGTGAAGCAGTTGCCGGGATCGGTCGAGGCGAGCACGAGGTCCGCGCCGTTGCCGTCCACCTGGTTGCCCTCGACCCGGTTGCCGCTCGCCGGGTGGCCCGCCGGATCGGTGACGACCACCCCGGCCGCGCGGTTGCCCCGGACGAGGTTGCGCTCCACCCGGTTCGCCGTCCCGCCGCCGATCCCGATCCCGATGCCGAAGCCCCCGTCCGCCTGCTGCGGGGTGTCGGCGGCGTTGTTGTCGACGACCACGTTGCCCGCGATCACCGCGCCGTGCTGCGGCGCCAGCGCCTCCAGGTCGTTGGAGTTCACCGTGACGCCCACCCGGTTCCCGGCCACCCGGTTGCCCAGGATCGACAGGCCGTCGGAGGCGTTGGTCAGCTCGACCCCGACCGCGTTGCGCTCCACCGTGTTGCCGCGCACCAAGGTGTCGCAGGGCTTGCACTGGCCGACGTAGATGCCGGAGTCGGCGTGCCCGGAGGCGTAGGAGTCCTCGATCACGCCGCCGCGCGCGTCGAACGCGTAGATGCCGTACAGGCCGTTGTTGTACGCCGTCACCGCGGTCGCCCGGAAGCCCTGGACGGGCGGGAAGCGGGCGGTGTCCAGCGGGTCGTAGGCCGAGCCGCCCGCGCCGCGCTGTTGCAGCTTCTCGTCGGTGACGCCGGTGAACAGCACGCCGTTGGCCAGGTAGTGGTGCACGGTGAGGTTCTCCACCACCGAGCCCGGGCCGGTGACGGTGATGCCGTTGGCCAGCTTGAGCCCGCCGTCGAGGACCACGGTGGAGCGGTCGGTCCCGCGCAGCACCAGGTTGCTCCTGGCGACGCGCACGCTCTCGCGGTAGGTGCCGGGGCCGATCAGCACCGTGTCGCCGTCGCGCGCGACGTCCACGGCCCGCTGGACGGTGGGGAAGTCCTCCGGCACCCGGACCACGGTCCCGGCCGGGTGCGCGGCGTCGCCGGAGTCCGAACCGCTGGAGGAGCACCCGGTGGTCGTCCCGGCGGCCAGCGCCGCCACCACCACCCCGAGAGTCAACTGACGAACACGAAACGTGATTTGCATAGGACGTGTTCTATCGTCTCCAATAGGGCGCATGCCCACCGAACCGGAGAACGCGCCGCCGTCGGATCCGCCCGCCGGTTCGCCCCCCGGTCCGCTTGCGAGCGCTCCCGGACGGCGCCGGGCCCTGCTGACGGCCGGGGCGGTGCTGGCCGCCGGCCTCGGCGCGGCGGTCGGTGAACTCGCCCACGGCGGCTCCCTGTTCGGCGGTTCTACCGGCTCGGGCCGGACCCCTGACGCCGCGCCGCCGGCCGAGGCCGCGATCCCCTTCCACGGGGCGCGCCAGTCCGGCCTGACCAGCCCTCAACTCCCTTCGACCAGACTGCTCGCCTTCGACCTCCCGCCGAACTCCCCGGCCGCCGAACGGGCTTCCCTGCGCACCCTGCTCACCGACTGGACCGGTCTGCTCTCCGCCACGGCGGCCGGGACGCCCCCGGACCCCCGACTGCGCGGTGACGACGGCCCGCCCCGCACCGCCTCACTGGTCGGCCTCGGACCGGCCCTCGCCGCCAGGCTGGCCCTCGCCGTCCCCGGCGGACTGGCCGAGCCGCCCGCGTTCCCCGGCGACCGCCTCGACCCCGCGCGCGGCGGCGGCGACCTGCTGCTCCAGCTCTCCGCCGCGGACCCCTGGACGCTCGCCGTCCTCACCGAACTCGCCGATGCGGCCGCCCGGTCCGCCGGTGCCGTGCCCCGCTGGTCGCAGTCCGGCTTCCTGCCCCCGACCCGTCCGGGCGCCACCCCGCGCAACCTGTTCGGCTTCAAGGACGGCACCGCCAATCCGGACGAGGACGCCGCCCGCCAGTGGGTCTGGGGCCCGCCCGGCCCGCACGAGAACGCCACCGTGCTGGTCTACCGGCGGATCCGGATGGACACCGCCGCCTTCGCCGCCCTCCCCGCGGAACGGCAGGAGGCCGCGATGGGCCGCCGCGCCGCCGACGGTGCTCCGCTGACCGGCACCGCCGAGCACGACGAGCCCGACCTCTACGCCAAGCACCCGGACGGCGCCTACGTCATCCCGGCCACCGCCCACGTCCGGCTCACCGGCCCCCGCCTCGACGGCGGCGCCCGGATGCTCCGGCGCGGCTACGGCTACGACGACGCTCCGGACGACCGGGGGCTGCTCTTCGCCGCCTTCGTGCGCGACACGGCCCAGTTCACCCGCGTCCAGAGCCGTCTGGCCGAACGCGACGCCCTCAACCCCTTCCTCACCCACACCGCCTCCGCCGTCGCCTACGTCCTGCCGGGTGCCCCGCCCGGCACCGTCCTCGGCGCACAGCTGCTCGGCTGACGCTCCGGCACGGGTTTCGCCGGGGGGTCCGGCGGGGATCTCGCCGTTCTCCGGTCGACGAGTCGCCGGTGCGCCAGGATGTAGGCCGACGAACATGCGTGTCGGGGTTGGGAGTTGTGAGTGGCCGGCGAGCAGGAACAGACGGGCGGCGCGGTCGGCCGGGCGGACAACCGGCTGACTGGCGGCACCGTGCACGGCCACGTCGTCCAGGCGGGCCGCGCCGACATCACCCTGAGGATGTCCGACCCGGCCGCACCGGCCGCCGTGGCGGTGACCGTCGCCCCGCCCCTGGGGCTGCGCGACCCCGGCCGCCCACTGCGCGGCCGCGAGGAGACCCTGGAACGCCTGGAGGCCGAACTCGCCGCCGAACCGGGCGCGGAGGGCCGGCTGCTGGCCCTGTGCGGGATGGGCGGCTGCGGCAAGACCGCCATCGCCCTGGAGATCGCCGCCCGCCGGAGCGCCGCCGGCGGCCGGGTGTGGTGGGTCGAGGCGCGCAACGGGCCCGCCCTGGAGGCCGCCCTGCGCGCCGTCGCCCGCCAGGCCGGTGCGACACAGGAGGAGTTGGAGCGCGGCGACACCGCCGACCTCCTCTGGTCCAGGCTGGCCCGCCTGGACACGCCGTGGCTGCTGGTCGTCGACAACGCCGACGACCCCGCCCTGCTGGACGGCCCCGGCTCGCTCAGCGCCGGTACCGGGTGGATCCGGCCCGCCACCGGCCCCGGCGCCGTGCTGGTCACCACGCGCGACAGCACCCGGGCCACCTGGGGCCAGGTCGCCCGGCTCCACCTGCTGCGGCCGCTGACCGGCGGCCGGCTCGACGCCGCCGCCCGGATCCTGCGCGACCACGCCCCCGCGAGCGCCGGCACCCCCGCCGAGGCGCACGCGCTCGCGGCCCGCCTGGGCGGCCTCCCGCTCGCCCTGCGGCTGGCCGGCACCTACCTCGACCAGGCGAACCGCACCCCGCCGCCGTTCCGGGCCCCCGCCACCCCGACCACCTACACCGGCTACCTGCGGGCCTGGGAGGACGGCCTGGACCGGCTGGACCAGGGTCAAGCCCTCGCCCGGACCTGGGCGATGTCCGTCGCCCTGCTCGAACAGCGCGGCCACGGCCATGCCCGGGCCCTGCTCGAACTCCTCGCCGCCTTCGCCGACGCCGACCTCCCGTACACCCACCTCCTCACCCCCGACCGCCTCACCGAGGCCGGACCGCTGGCTGCCCTGGACGGCCCGGCGATCTGGCAGCACCTCACGGCCCTCGCGGGGCTGGGCCTGGTCGAGTTGTTGGAACCGGTGCCTGGTGTCCCCGCGGTGCTGCGGATGCATCCCCTGGTGCGGGACGCCTCGCGCACGCCCGGGACGGTGCCTGTCGCCACCGGAATTTTGACCGCGACGGCGCATGCCGACGAGTTCGAGGATGTGATGGACTCCGAGGTCACGGCCGCCCTTCGGTCGCTCGTCCCGCTCATCATGGACGCCTTCGAGCAGGCCGACCTCGCAGGCCTCGACGAGTCGGCCTTGGTGGAGCTCACTCTGGCCGTAAATGTGGCTGGCCGTCAGCTGCTGATCGACGGTCTCCACGCCCAGGCTCGGTCGGTGTTCGAAGCCTTGCGCGCCGCCGAGTGCGAATATGTCGAACCCGCTCACCCCTACACCTTCATCACTCGGCACAACCTCGCCGTGGCTCTGCGCGAGTTGGGAGAACTGTCCCTCGCCCGGGCGGAGTTCGAGGTGGTTCTCGAAGCCCGGCGGGCCCTTCGCGGTGACACGCATGTCGCGACGCTCAATACCCGTCACGAGCTGGCCTCAGTTCTCCGTGACCAGGGGGAAGTCGACTCGGCCCGGACCGAGTTCGAGGCAGTGCTGGCCGTTCGGCGGCGCGAGCTGGGGGACAGCGACCCGAGTACCCTCGCCACTCGGCACGAGCTTGCCTGCCTGCTGCGCGCACAGGGCGAACTGGATTTGGCCCGAGCTGAGTTGGAGGCGGCGCTCGCCGTCGCGCGACAGCGGGTCGGTGAGACCCACCCCAGCTGTCTCGTCACCCGTCACGAACTCGCGCGGACCCTGCATGTACAGGGTGAACTGGCCATGGCCCGTGCAGAGTACGAAGCCGTCATAGCCGCCTGGCGACAGCAGTTCCCGGACCACCATCCCCACCTGCTGGCCACCCGGTACAGTCGCGCCCTGGTCCTGCGTGACCAGGGGGAGTTGGCGCAGGCCCGGGCGGAGTTCGAGACGGTCCTCGCCGTCGAGCGGGAGCGGCTGGGCGCCATACACCCCAACACTCTCGTCACCCGGTACAGCCGCGCCCTGGTTCTTCGCGATCAGGGCGACCTGACGCAGGCCCGCGTGGAGCTGGAAGCGGTCCTCGCTGTAGAGACCGAGCGACTGGGACCCGACCACCACAACACGCAGATCACCCGCCGGGCCCTGGACGACGTCCTGCGGTTGCTCGAAGGACGCTAGGGCTCTGACCGCACAGGTTCGCCGCGTTGGACGTGATGGCGGTGGGACGTGCGGTGACGTCCGATCCGACCGCTGGACGTGCGGTGGCCGAGCCTGTCCGTGTGCGCAGACCGACCCACCAGGAAGGGCAGAAACTGCAGCAGATCGTCCGCCACTGCAGTTCGCGTTCGCTGCGAGCCGGCGCCCCGATCCACGTGATCCTCGACATCCGAAGCGAGAAAGGCATCCGCCGGGGCGGACGGCCTCTCAGGAGCGCAGCTTGATCCGACCTGGCGGACCTGTCCGGCCGCATCACTAGAGTCTCGGCCATGAGGGACGACGTTCATATGACCGCTTCGGCATCGGATCCGTCGGGGGCGGAAGGGTGGTGGACGGACCTGCCATGGCTGGTGAACGCTGATCCGGAGCGGGTTCTGGGGTTGCCGGCTTCCGAGGCGGATGCTGATGCGCGACTGATGGCTGCGGTTTATCGGGCGTCGGTGGACGTACACCGGGACGCGCCACCGTGGGCGCGGCGGCAGCTGCTGGCCCTGGACGCGGCTCGGTACGGGGACCGGGAGTTGTCGGCACGGATTGCCGCCGTGTCAGTGGAGGGTGTCGACACCGAGCCATGGCAGGTGCTGTGGTCCACCGGCGCGCGGAGTGACCCGGGCTTCCGGACGAACCCGTCCGGTCACACCGGCGGTGTTGACGCGGTGGTGACAACCGTCCTGGACGGCCGCCACGTCGTGATCACCGGCAGCAAGGACCAGACGGTCAGGGTGCGGGACCTTGAGACCGGCCGACCGGTCGGCGGGCCCATGAGCGACCTCGACGGCAGAGTGTGGGCGGTGGCGACGGAGGTCGTGGACGGTCGGCCGTGCGTCGTCACGGCCAGCGACTGGGCGGTACTCGCGTGGGACCTGGCCACCCGTCGGCAGACGGGCGAGCTGCCGGGGATCAACGGTGAGGTGTGGTGTCTGGCCACGGCTGTCGTCCGGGGGCGACCGTGTGCGCTCGCCAGCGACGACGACGTGTCCGTGCGGGTCTGGGATCTGGCCGGTGGGGAACAGGTCGGCGAGCTCACCGGACACGACGACTTCCTGATGGCCGTCGACACGCTGGTGATCGATGACAGGCCCCATGCGGTGGGCTGTACGAGCGGTGGCAAGGTCTGGTGGTGGGACCTGACCACCGGACAACCGGTCGGGGAGCCCCTGCCGGGCCACGACGGCGAGGCATGGGCGGTCGCGACAGCGGTCGTCGGCGGCAGAGCCCACGCGATCACGGCAGGTTACGACGCCACCGTGCGCGTGTGGGACCTGGTCATGGGACGGGAAGTCGGCAGGCTGGTCGGCCACGAAGGCACCGTGTCCGCAGTGGTGACCGCGGTGATCGGTGGAGAACTCCGGGTCGTCACCGGTGGTTCGGACGGAACGGTGTGCCTGTGGGAGCCGGCCGCCGGGCGGCAGATCGGCCGGGAGCTGGTGTTTCCCGCGCCGGTCCATGCGCTGACCGTGACCCCGGAAGGCTCGCTCGTGGTGGGCTTCGGCGGCGACGTCGCGGTCCTCTCCCTGCATGCCGTCCCTGACTCCACTCGGCCGTGAGCCGTTGGTGCTGTGACCGGACGCATGCTGGTTCCGCGCCGGCGGTGAGGACAAAACGCAGCCGGCGGCTGCGCAACCCGGCGAGCCCATGCGGTCGGAGCACTGACCGGTCGGCCGCCCGTGTCTGCGGTCAGCCGCGGAACGGACCCCCGTCGGCGAAGGCGTGGCGCGCGAACCGCTCTCCCATCCGGCGGTACGCGGCCGCCGACGGGTGCAGCCCGTCGGGAAGGTCGTCCACCTCGGCGGGGCCGAGCAGTTCGCGTCCGTCGAGGTAGTGCAGGTGGGGGTCGCGGGCCCGGCGGGCCGCCACGATCCTGGCCAGCTCGTCACGGACCACCTGGAGCGAGAGTGCCCCGAGGGCCACCTCGGCCGGGTCCCCGAGCGCTGTGATCCTCCCGTCCCGGCCCACCGAGGTCGGGCCGGGGCACCCGTCGAGGGCCGGGCAGCTCACCGGTGAGACCACCAGCAGCGGAGTGTCCGGGTGCCCGTCGCGGATCGTGTCCAGGAATCCGTGCACCGCCGGGCCGAAGGTGCGCAGCCGGAAGGTGGCCCGGGCCACGATGTTGATGCCCGTCTCCAGGCTGATCAGGTCGGCGGGCAGGTCGCGGATCGTCCGGGCGACGTAGGGGTCCAGCATGTCGTTTCCCGGCTGGCTGAGGTTGGTCACCTCCGCGCCGCCGAGCGACGCCGCCACCACCGGCCAGGTGCCGGTGGGGCCGTCGGCTTCGAGGCAGTGGCTGATGGAGCTTCCGTGGTGCACCCACCGGGGTCGGCCGTCGGGCAGCGGTGCCAGGACCTCGCCGTCGGCGCGGAGCGCCACCAGTTCGGTGGGAGTCTGCTGCGGCAGCCACAGCTCGACGTCCTTCATCCCGGCCGGCAGGGCGTCGAAACGTGCCGTTGCCGGCTCGCCCGGTACCAGCCGTTGTGCGGTGCCGGGGCCCGCCATTCGCACGACATGGCCCAACGGCGCCCGCTGCCGCGCGACCAGGGCACCGTCCACCCTCAGTTCGAGCATCCCGGTCGGCCGGGGCTCCGGGGCGCCGTCGAGCTGCCCCGTGGAGGTGAGCACCACGAACTCGAGCACCCGTGCGTCGGTGCGGAACACCAACCGCACCCCCGAAGGCATCACCGTGCCCCCGAAGACCGTTGGATCCTGGTACTGCTCCTTGGTCCACGCCGGCAGTCGGCGCGGCATCACTCCCACAGGTGTCGCCTCCAGGTCCAGCGCACCCCGGATCTCGACCGGCCCGTCCACCAGCGGATAGTCCCGCATCGCCACTGTCACCGCTCCTCGGCTCTGCCCCTCCGGCCGGGCAGGTGCTCGACCGGGACCATCGGGCTTCTCCCCGACCCTACGCACGAGGGCGGCAGTTGTGGCAACCGGCGGGCCAGTGGCACCTCCGGGCCCGGGGACCCTGAGAGGACTCAGCGGGCCACCAGCTCGATCCCGTGCACGGCGTTCCGCGCGCCGCCGGGCGGTTGGACGCGGCCCCGGGCGTCGGTGGCCCGGCAGCGGATCAGGTGCCGGCCCGGGGCGAGCGCGCAGGGCAGGGTGAACCGCTGCCAGACGGGCTGCGGGCCGCGCGACTCCAGCCGGGCCGGGCGCCAGCCGTCGTCGTCGACGGCGACCTCCACCGCGACGACCGGGTCGAAGCCCCAGGCCCGGCCGGTCACCTGGAACGGCCCGGCCGGGACGGCGTCCCCGTCGCGTGCCCCGACCAGCCTGCTGTTGACCTCGACCTCCCGCACCGGCCGAGCGGCGCCGCCGCCCGGCGGGACCCGGGTGTACAGCCGGGTGGTGAAGAGGTGCTCGGGCCGGTGGTCGGCCAGCACGACGCGGGTCAGCCACTTGACCGAGTTGGTGCCGAAGAAGCGGGGGACCACCGCGCGCAGCGGGAAGCCGTGCTCTATCGGCAGCGGCGCGCCGTTCACGGTGTCGGCGAGCAGCACCTCGGCGCGGGCCACGTCCAGCGGGAGGTCCTTGAGGTAGGCCAGGCCCTGTTCGCCCGCGAACGCGCCCCGGTCGGCCCCCTCCAGCCAGAGGTGACGGGCCTGCGGGCGCACACCCGCCAGGTCCAGTACGGCGGACAGCGGCACCCCGGACCAGGCGAGGTTGGCGACGGCCCGGGTCGGCACGTCGGGGTGGGAGGGGTGGCCGAAGCACTCGTGGAAGGCGGTGAGGTCCGTGCGCGGCAGTGCGCCCAGGGCCGGGAGGTCCAGCCGCAGCGGCCGGTCCACCAGGCCCTCGACGGTCAGTGTCCAGGCGTCGGCGTCGAGTCGGGGTGGCGGCCCGAGGTGGCTGCGGCGGAAGACCTGGCCGACGGGGGTGAGGAAGGCGTCGGGAATGCTCGGATCGACGGGTGCTGCCGGCACGCGGGCTCCGTACGTCGTCGGGCGGCCCGGGAAGCCCGGAAGGACCGTGAGGACCGGAAGGACCGTGAGGACCGGAAGGGCATGAGGACCGGAGGGCGGACGGGCTCCACCCCCGAACGGTCCGTGTACCCCCGCGGCCGCCCGCCGATGCGGAACCGGGCCCGGATACTCTGGCGGGCGTCGGCGTCGGCGTCGGCGTTGGCGTCGGCGTCGCGGGTGCGCCGATCGACGGGGCGGGGTGGTGGCCGTGCGCGGACCGCAGGACCGGACGGTGGGCCAAGAGCCCTCGAACGGCGAGGAACTGACGCTCCACGAGCTCGCCCTGCTGGCCGGCGGGGCCTGGCGGGTCGCCGAGACGGCGCTGGCCCGGATGCTGCTGGACGCCAGGGTGGAGATCGACCGGCACGGGACGGTCCGGGTGGTCCGTCCCCGCCCCCGCGACGAGGTGGAGGCCGTACTGCTCGCCGCGCTGGGCCCGTCCGGCAGCGGGTGGCTCGGCGCCCCGCGCGCGGCCTTCGGCACCAGCGCGCCGGCCTGCCGGCTGGAGGACGGCCTGCGCGACCGGGGCCTGATCGTCGGCGGCAGAACCGGTCCCGACCGGGGCCGTCCACTGCTGCTGCCGACCTGGCTGGCCGTCCTGCTGCTGGTCCTCCTCGCGGTCGGCACCGTCCGGGTCGCCGCGGCCGCCGGAGCGGGCCCCGGCCCGGCCTTCCTGTTCGCCGCCCTGCTGCCGCTCCTGGTGGCCTTCGAGCTGAACCGCTTCGGCGCGTGCTGCGACCTGGAGGATTCCCACTGGCGCCCGGCCGCCCGCGTCGAACCGCTGCTCACCGCCCTCCGTACCGGCGCGCCCCTCCCACCGGGCTGGAGGCTCGCCCCGGACGCCCTCGCCCCGGACGCCCTCGCCCCGGCCGGCCGCACCACCTGGGCCGCCGTCGCCGTCGACGGCGTCCCCGCCCTCGGGCGCCACCACCTCACCGGCGCGTTCCACGGAGTCCGTCCCCGCCCACCGCGGCCCCGCCGGAACCCCTCCTGAGATCCGGACCCGGTGGGGGCCGCCGCCCGACGGCGGCGGCCCCGTTCGCCTCGGAGTTCTCCGGCGGCCGGTCAGCCGCTGTGGGCGCCGAGTCCGCTGTCGGCGTCCGCGGCGTCCGCGGCGTCCGCGGCGTCCTCGACGGCGTCGGGGGCGGCGAGGGCCTGGGTGCCCGCCTGGAGGCGGAGCGTGGTGCGGGCCAGACGCTCGCCCTGGTAGCGGGCCGCGGCCAGGATGGAGGGCTCGGGGCCGTCCTCGGCGTCGCCGGTCGCGGCGGTGCCGTACGGGTTGCCGCCGGCCGCGAACACGAGCGGGTCGGTGTAGCCGGGCGGGACGATCAGTGCGCCCCAGTGGTAGAAGACGTTGGACAGCGACAGGATGGTGGCCTCGGCGCCGCCGTGCCGGTTGTACGCGGCGGTGAAGACCGTCACCGGCTTGTCCGCCAGCTGCCCCGCCTGCCAGAGCCCGCTGGCCTGGTCGATGAACTGCTTGAGCTGCGCCGCCGGCGCGCCGAAGCGCGAGGGTGTGCCGAACGCGTAGGCGTCGGCCCACTCCAGGTCGTCCAGGGTGGCCTCTTCGAGGGCCGCGGTGGCGTCGGCGTGCTGCCGCCAGAGCGGATTGCTGTCGATGGCCTTGTCGGGCGCCAGTTCGGCGACCCGCCGCAGCCGGACCTCGGCCCCGGTCGAGGCCGCTCCTTCGACGACCGCCTGCGCGAGCGCGTGCACGGTACCGGTGGCGCTGTAGTGGATGACTGCGACCTTTACGGTCATGTCCCTGTCCCCGCCTGTCAATTGATGATCGGTTGTGCGGATCATGTTATGGGCAGAGCAAGATCACCGGGGTAGGAGTAGGGGGGTCGTTTTGGTCTATTACCGCCTGGCCCGCGGAGCTGAGCGGGTTGCCGGTCGGTCGCCGGTTCAGGTCCCGCAGGCCGGGAGCAGCAGCAGGCGCTCGGGGTCGAACGGGACCCAGGTCGGGGCCTCGCCCCGGCCCAGCGCCCGGACCCGGCACCAGGCCCGCTCGCCGGCCGACGGCCGCCACCAGCCGTTGATCCGGCCGACCGTCCAACTGCCGTCCGCCCGGTTGATCTGGACCGGCTGGTACGCCGGTTCGACCTCGTGTTCCGGCGGCTGCCACCCGGCTCCGTCGGCCGGGCCGGTGGCGGGGCCGGTGCGGGTGTCGTGGTGCGGACGGTCTGCCATGTCTCCCCCTACTGGCTGCTGCTGCCTGCGGCGCGGGTCGCCGGGAACGACTCTACAGATCTGTAGTAGTTCGTGGGGGTCCAACACCGAACCCGGTGCGCGGTGCCGACCGGGCATGCGGTTGGGTGGCTGCACACGGGTGAAGGGGGAGACGTGGCTGACGGCTGGGGTGCGGCGGTGCTGTTGGGGCTGTTGGTGCTGGTGGGGTCGTCCGTGCAGCGACTGGCGGGCATGGGCTTCGCGCTCGTCTGCGGACCGGCACTGGTCCTGCTGCTGGGGCCGGGCGACGGGGTGACGCTCTCCAACTGCGCGGCCTGCGCCATCAGCGCCGTCGGCCTGGCCGGCAGTTGGCGGCAGGTCCGGCTCGGCCGGATGCTGCCCCTGATGGCGGCGGCCGCCTGCACCGTCCCGATGGGAGCGTGGGTCGCGGACCGGATACCGCCGCCGACCCTGCTGATCGGCATCGGACTGCTGGTCACCGCGGCGGCCCTGCTGGTCATCCGCGGAGTCCGGGCCTCCTCGCTGCGCGGTCTCCGCGGCGCGGTGGCGGCCGGCGCGGCGAGCGGGTTCATGAACTCCGCAGCCGGCGTCGGCGGCCCGGCCGTGTCGCTCTACGCGGTCAACACCGGTTGGACCGCCCGCGAGTTCGTGCCCAACGCGCAGCTCTACGGAGTGGTCGTCAACGTCTTCTCGATCGCCGCCAAGGGAGTGCCCCACCTGGCCGCCCCCGCCTGGTCGGCGACGGCGGCCGGGATCGTCCTGGGCGCGGGCGTCGGGCACGCCCTGACGGAACGCGTGACCGAACGCCCCGCCCGGCTGGTGGTACTGACCCTGGCCCTGGCCGGCGGCCTGGTCACCCTCGGCAAGGGGCTCTGGGAACTCTGAGTCCCGGGACCCTAGTGGGCCGCCCCGGCGTTCGGGGCGAGGACGCCCGCGGTGACCAGGCCGATGATCAGGACGCCGAGCAGGATCCGGTACACCACGAACGGTAGGAAGCTGTGGTGCGAGATGTACTTCAGGAACCAGGCGATCGCCGCGTAGCCGACCGCGAAGGCGATCAGGGTGGCGAGGGCCGTCGGCCCCCAGGCGGGCGCCGGGCCCTCGCCGATCTTGAACAGCTCCAGCGTGCCCGAGGCGAGCACCGCCGGGACCGCCAGCAGGAAGGAGTAGCGTGCGGCCGCCTCCCGGCTGTAGCCGAGGAACAAGCCCGCGCTGATGGTGCCGCCCGACCGCGAGACGCCCGGTATCAGCGCCAGTGACTGGGCCGCGCCGTAGACCACCGCGTGCGGGAAGGTCAGCGAGTCGATCTGCCGGGCACCGCGGACGGCCCGGCTGCGGTCCGCGGCCGCCAGGACCAGGCCGAAGACGATCAGCGTGGTGCCGATGATCCGCAGATCCCGCAGCTGGGTCTCGATCGTGGTCTGGAACAGCTTGCCGAGGATCGCGATCGGCAGCGTGCCGACGATCACGAACCAGCCGATCCGGGCGTTCGGGTCGCGTCGCAGGGCCGGGGTCCACAGCGAGCGGGTCCAGGTGGTGACGATCGCGGTGATGTCCTTGCGGAAGTAGATCAGGACCGCGGACTCGGTGCCGAGCTGGGTGACGGCGGTGAAGGCCGCGCCGGGGTCGTCCCAGCCCAGCAGTGCGGAGAAGACCCGCAGATGGGCGCTGGAGGAGACCGGCAGGAACTCGGTGAGTCCCTGGATCAGGCCGAGGACGGCCGCGTGGAACCACTCGGTCACCGGACACCCGCCACGCAGGTCCGTCGTTCGCTTCGCATCGTGTCTTCCTGTTCCGCTCGGAGGGGGAGGGCCTGGTGGGGTTGCCGCCGGGGCGTGGCCCGCGGCGGGCCACGCCCCGGCGCCGCCGTCGTCCCGGGTGGGGCGCGGTCGGTCGGGCGATCGGTCAGACTGCCGCCCGGGCCGGCTGTCGGGACCGGGTGGCGAGCCACAGGACGGCGACGGCGATCACGGCACCGAGGACCAGGCTGACCGGGCCGGTGCCGAAGCCGAGGCCGCCGCGCTCCCGGCCCACGCCCACCCAGTCGGCGAAGCAGGCACCGAGCGGGCGGGTGAGGACGTACGCCCACCAGAACGCCAGGACCGACGGCAGGCGCAGTACCCGGTGGCCGAGTGCCGGCACGGCGATGAGGGCGGCGAACAGCAGCCCCGAGGCCAGGTAGCCCCAGCCGAGGCCGGCGGCCGTCAGATCGCCGACGGCGGTGCCGAGGGCGAAGGTCGTCATCACCGCCGCCCAGTAGAGGACTTCGCGACGCCCGCCGCGCACGGTGTCCACGGCGAGGGTGCCCTCCAGGCGGTGCCACAGCCCGAAGACCCCGGCGAGCGCCAGGGCGAACGCGGTGGCCGAGACGGCGTACGGGACGCCGAGGGCCACGTGCGCGACATCGGCGGCCATGGTGCCGAAGACGCTGACCATCACCACCGCCGCCCAGTACACGGCGGGCCGGTGACGATCCGCCCGGGCCTGGGCGGCCAGCGCCGCCGCGAGCAGCACGGCGGCGCCGGCCACGGCCGGGACGGGACCGAGGGCGCGGGCGAGGTAGTCGGAGGTGGTCTCGCCCATGCCGGTGGTGAGGATCTTCACGGCCCAGAACGAGGCGGTGACGGCGGGCACCTTGTTCCGGCCCACCGCCGCTGGGGTCTCCCGGGGCCGGCGCCGGAGCCCGGGTGTGCCGGTCGTCCTCGTGTCGCTCACCGCGGCGTGCTCCTTCCGCGGCGCGGCCGTCCCGCGCCGCCGTGCGAGGGGGTGTCAGCCACCGGTGACGGTGTTGGAGGTGAGCGCCAGGGTGGTGCCGTCGACGGTGACCGCGTGCCGGACGCCGTCCGGGCCGAGGACCACCGCTTGCCAGGCGCGGCCGCCGCCGGTGGCGGACACCGGGCGCAGGGACTCGACCTTGCCGCCGGGCACCGCGGAGGAGGCCTTGACCGCGGCGTCCGCCGCGTCGGCGGACGGCAGCGGCGCGGGTGCCGGGTGCGGGCCGGTACCGTCGGCGGGCCGGTCGTCGTTCCGCTCGCCGTTCCGCTCGCTGTCGTGGCCGTCGTGGCCGTCGTGGCCGTCCGCGCGGTCCGCCCGGGTGCGGCCGTGGTCGTGGTCGTGGCCACGACCGTCGGCGTGGGCGGAGGCCCGGTCGTCCCTCTCCTCGAAGCCGTGGTGCGCTGCGGCCGTCGCAGCGCCGCCGGCCAGCAGGACCGTCGCCGCGACGGCGCCGCCCCATCGCGCCCGGCGGCCTGGCCGCCACCGCCGCGACGGCGCCTGAGCCGCCTGCGCCTGCGCCTGCTTCGGCTCCCGCTTCGGCTCCTGGAACTCCCGCTCACCCATGGACTCGTCCACCGTGCTCACCCCGGCTCCCCGACGTCGCCGGGCCCCGTGCCCGGTCGATCGGGGCCCAGCATGGCGTGAGCGGGCTGAAGCCTCGCTGAAGACCTGAAGAGGTCTTCAGCTCCGGTGCGGGGAGGGCGGATCCGGAGCCGGGGGAGGCCGGGCCGGGGGTGCGTCCGGGCGGCCCGGGCGGGGAGACTGTCCCCGTGCAGATCCGAATCGAAGCCGTCGACCTTCCCGGCCGTTCCTGCCCCGGCGGGCCGGAGCCGGACGCTCCCGATCTCCTCGACGTGCGGGTGGCCGTGCAGCGGCGCGAGCGGCCCGGTGAGTTGCTGGACGTCCACCCCGGTGACGCGGCCTCGGCCGTCTGGACGCTGGAGTGCACGGCGAGTCCGCTGGCGGAGGGCATCGACCTCAAGGGCCCCTATGTGCAGGGGCGGCCCGGGCAGCGCTTCGTCTACCTGGTGTGGGGGAACGTCGACCCGGACGGGCAGTTCACCATGTTCCGGCGGGCGAAGCTCATGCTCGACGGGGTGGACGGGCAGGTCCTCGCCGAGGCGGTGACCGCCGGGCGGCTGGTCGCCCGGCTCGGGCTGACGGACGCCAAGGGGCTGCCGCTGTGCGCGGCGGTCCGTCCGCCCCTGGTGACCTGGTCGGCGGAGAGCGCGACCGGGGCCGGCGAAGGGCGGTCCTGACCGTCGCGGCGGGTCCGTGGGCCTTACGGCGCGCATATACCGGGGCGGGGTATGGTGACCGCCATGAGCCGCCCGGACGCCGAAGCCTCCCCCCACGGGCCCGCCGCCCGTACCGGGGCGGCCGGGCGTCCGTACCGGAACCACCGGCGGTGGACGGGGGCGGCCGTCCTGGTGCTGCTGCTGACGGCCCTCGGGCTGATCGGCCACCACACCCTGCCGCCGGGCGTGACGCCGGCCTCGCACGCCCCGGTCGTCATGGCGCACGGTCCGGCGGCGCAGAGTCCAGCGGTGCACAGTACGGCGGTGCAGAGTCCAGCGGTGCAGAGCACGGCGGCGCACCGTCCGGCGGCGCACGGCACAGCGGCGCACGGCACAACGCCGCACGCCGCTCCCGTCGGGGCCACCACGGCGCCCGTCGTCACCGACCCCGTCCGGGCCTGCGCCGAACACCGGATCTGCTCCTCGACCGTGCCCGCGCGCGGCGCGGCCCTCGCCGCCCCGCCCGCCGCCGCCCTCGCCGCACCCGGTCACCCCGACCCGGCGCCCCGCCCGGCGGTCGCCCACCCCGGCCTGCCCTGGCCGGGCGCACCACCCCCCGACCTCGACGTCCTCTCCGTCGCGCGCAGATAGGCGCCCCTCGGCGGCCGGGAGCCGGAACTCCGGCCCCTCGCCGCCGGGCGGACCCGTCCACCGGCACGGGCGACCACCGTGCCACCACGCGCACCCACCGAGAGACCTCGATGCCCGAGTTCACCGTCAACCGTCGTTCCCTCCTGCTCGCGGGCCTCGGCGCCGCCGGCGCCGGCCTGCTCGCCGCCTGTTCGGACAGCCCCGCGCCGCCGCCGCTCGTCGACCCCTCCGGCAGCCCCGTCGCCCGGGCGGAGGCCGCCCGCGGCGGCACCGGCCGGGAACGCCCCGTGACCGTCACCGCGACGGCCGACACCGTCGACCTGGGCGGCGGGACCACCGCCCGGACCTGGACCTTCGGGTCCCTGCCGGGCACCCCGGTCCGCACCACGGCCGGGGACACCCTGGTCGCCACGCTCAACAACCACCTGCCCGACCCGACCTCGCTCCACTGGCACGGTCTGGCGCTGCGCAACGACATGGACGGCGTACCTCCGGTCACCATGCGGCCGGTCCCGCCGGGCGGCAGCTTCACCTACCGCTTCGTCACCGACCGGCCGGGCACCTACTGGTTCCATCCGCACGTCGGGGTCCAGCTCGACCGGGGCCTGTACGCGCCGCTGATCGTCGAGGACCCGGGGGAGCCGCTGGGCTACGACGAGGAGTGGGTGGTCGTGCTGGACGACTGGCTGGACGGCGTCACCGGCACGCCCGACCAGGCCTTCGCCGAACTCCGCAAGGGGATGGGCGGCGGCGGTGGCTCCGGCGGCCACGACATGGGCGGCCACAACATGCCCGGCAGCGGTGGCAGCAGCACCGGCGGCAAGGGCGGCGGCGCCGGGTCGTTCATGCTCATGGGCGCCACCAGCGCGCTGCTCGGCGGCGACGCCGGGGACGTCCGGCACCCGCACCACCTGGTGAACGGCCGGATCGCCGACGATCCCGAGGTGTACCGGTCGGCGCCGGGTCGGCGGGTGCGGCTGCGGATCGTCAACGCGGGCGCCGACACCGCCTACCGCCTCGCGCTGGGCGGCCACCGGCTGACCGTGACCCACACCGACGGCTTCCCGGTCCGCCACGAGGAGGTGGACGCCCTGCTGGTCGGGATGGGCGAGCGCTACGACGTCCTGGTCACCCTCCAGGACGGCGTCTTCCCGCTGACCGCGCTCGCCGAGGGGAAGGAGGCCGCCGGACGCGCCCTGGTCCGCACGGGCACGGGCGAGGCGCCCGCCGCCGCCTTCCGCCCCGCCGAGCTGAACGGCCGGCTCCTCGCCGCCACCGACCTGCGGGCGGCGGAGGAGGCCGGGCTGCCGAAGCGGACGCCCGACCGCACCCACCGGATCGAACTGACCGGCGGGATGGCCGCGTACGACTGGGCGCTGAACGGGCGCCCCTTCGACATGGCCGACCCGGCCGCGCGACCCTTCCTCGTCGGCGACGGCGAGCGGGTGCGGCTGGAGTTCGTGAACCGGACCGACATGTGGCACCCGATGCACCTGCACGGCCACACCTTCCAGGTGGGCGACGACGGCCCGCGCAAGGACACCGTGATCGTGCTGCCCGGGCGGACGGTGGTCTGCGACTTCGAGGCGGACAACCCGGGGCAGTGGATGACGCACTGTCACAACGCCTACCACGGCGAGGCGGGGATGATGGGGCTGCTCGCCTACCGCGCCTGACCGGGGACCGGGATCCCGGGGGCGGCAGGCGCGCAGCCCGCCGCCCCCGGGGCACGTCCGGTCCGGGTCAGTCCTCGCGCACCACGATCGTGCAGAGGCGCTTGGTGGCCCGGGTGAGCGCGACGTACAGGTCGCGGTCGCCGCCGGGCCGGGCCGAGGCGATCGCGTCGGGGTCGAGCACGACGGCCGTGTCGAACTCCAGCCCGCGCGCCTCGGAGGCCGGGACCAGTCGGGCGAGCCGGTCCGCGCCCGCCGCCGTCAGGGCGTCCACCGAGCCGTCCGGGCAGATCACGCCGATGAGTTCGCCGGGGTGGGCGGCCGACTGCTCGCGCAGTTCGGCGAGCAGGGTGTCCGTGAGCCCGGCGGGCGAGGCGTCGCGGCTGCGGGGCTCCTCGCCGTGCCGGATCGAGCCGATCGGGGCCTGGTCCGGCGCGATCCGGGCCAGCAGCTCGCGGGTGGTGGCGAGGATCTCCTCGGTGGTCCGGTAGCTGACGGTCAGCGTGCGCAGGTCGAACCGGCCCCCGAGGTGCGGGTCCAGCGCCTCGTGCCAGCCGCGCGCCGTGGTGGCCGGGCCGGCCTGGGCGAAGTCGCCGACCAGGGTCATCGACCGGGCCGGGCAGCGGCGCAGGACCGTCCGCCACTGGAGCGCGGTGAACTCCTGCGCCTCGTCCACCACCACATGGCCGAAGGTCCGGGCCGGCGGGCCGTCCAGCAGCGCCGCCGCCTCGTCCAGCAGCGGCAGGTCCGCGTCGGTCCACGGCGAGCCCGGGGTCCGCAGCAGGACGCGGTGCTCCTCGGCGGTGAACCCCGGCAGGCGCGCGGCCAGCGTCCCGAGGTCCCCGAGCAGGGCGTCCACCACCGCGTCGGGCGTCAGGTGCGGCCACAGCTCCTCGACCGTGCGCTCGACCAGGTCGTCGTCGAGCAGGGCGGCCCGCATCGCGTCCTGGTCGAACTCCGCCCCGCCGGCCACCGGATCGGCCTCGATGCCCAGGTTGCGCAGGTCCGCCGCGGTGGCCCGGTCGAGGTCCAGGCCGGTCAGCTCGGCCACCTCGGCGTCGATCCGCTCCAGCGTCTCGGCGGCCCCGCGGGCCAGGTCCCTGGTCACCGCGTCGACCAGCATCTCCTTGAACAGTCCGCGGGCCCGGTGGTGCGGGAGACCGCCCATCAGTGCGGCGTCACGCGTCCGGGCGACCTCCGCCTCGCCCAGACACACGTCGTCCTGCCCGACCCGCACGGCGAACTCCCCGCCGGGCGCCTGCCGTTCGCGCACCGTCGCCGCGAGCGCCCCGACCAGCGCGACGTCGCCCTTGAGTCTGGCCGCCCCCGGCCGTTCGACGGCGGCGGCGGGAGCCGCCGGAGCCCTCGACCCCGTTCCGTTCCCCCAGCCCGGTGCGGCCAGTTCGGCGCAGGTCGCGAGCACGACCTCGCTCTCGCCGAGCGAGGGCAGCACGTGCGAGATGTACTCCAGGAAGCGGGCGTTGGGCACCAGCACGCCCCGCTCGGCGGCCTTCGGGAAGGCGTAGAGCACATAGGCGGCGCGGTGCAGCGCGACCACCGTCTTCCCGGTGCCGGGACCGCCCTGGACCACGGTGACGCCGCGGTGCTGGGAGCGGACGATCGCGTCCTGCTCGGTCTGGAGGGTGGCCACCGCGGTGCCCATCCGGCCGGTGCGGCGGGCCTCCAGCGCGGCCGCGAGCGGGCCGTCGCCGACCACATCCTCGGCGGTGGGCTCGGAGCCGTCGAGCAGTTCGTCGCTCACCCCGACCACCGTGCGCTCCGTCAGCCGCAGGTGGCGTCGTCGTCGCAGGCCCATCGGGTGCACGGGTGTCGCTTCGTAGAACGCGCGGGCGGCGTCGGCCCGCCAGTCGACCAGGGCGGGCAGCTCGTCCTCGTCGCGCTGGAGGCTCAGCCGGCCGATCCGCAGCGCCGTGCCGTCGGCCAGGTCGATCCGGCCGAACACCAGGCCGCCCTCGGCACCTTCGAGCCGCCGCACCTCCCGGGCGAGCTGTTCGGCGGCCAGGTCCCTCTCGTACGCCCCGGTGGCGCCGTCCGCCTTCTCGGCGAGTGTCCCGACGAGCCGGGCCCTGGTGTCGGCGAGGCGTTCGTCGAACAGCGCGACGACGGCGGCCACCTCCGCCCGCTCCAGCTCCACTTGGTGTACCACGTTGTCCTCGACCTGCGGCAAGGCAGCGCTCCTCTCGGGTTCGGCCTGTCACTATGCGAGGACGCGCGGGGAATGTAAATGTTGACGTTCCGGCTCGGACTGTGTCCACGGGCCGCCGCCGGGCCCGCGGATCCGACGAGGTGTCACCTCTTCGGGGGCTTCCCGCAAGCCGCCGGAACCGGTACCGGGCGAGGGCCGGTACCGGGCGAGGGCCAGGGCCGGTACCGGGCCGGAACCGGTACCGGACGTCGGACGGGCCGCCGGCCGAGGACCGGACCGGCGCCCGTCCCGACGTCCGGTCGGGGGCGTTCGCGGGAGGCCGCGGCTCAGGACTCCTTGACCACCACGGTCTTCGCCGCCTTGTCGTGCAGGGCCTGCTGGAGCGGCTTGTCCCAGAGCGGGAACAGGACGTTGACGAGCGCGAAGAGGGAGCCGATGCAGTAGACCGCGTTGGGCAGCGTGTACACGGCCGCGCGGATCAGCAGCGAGTTCTCGGCCGGCTTCCCGCCGTGCCCGAGGTCCACGACCCGAAGCTTCATCACCTTCTTGCCGACCGTCTGGCCGCCCTGGGTGAGCAGCATCGCCGCCTCGTAGCCGAAGGCGAGCAGGCCCGCCACGACGTAGTAGAGGATCGAGGCGCCGAGGACGACGAAGACCAGCAGGGTCGGGACGATGAGCACGGCGACGTCGATCAGCCGGGCGACCAGGCGCTCCCCGATCGGCGCGAGCTGACGCGTCCCCGGCACCGGGGCGCCGCCGTACCCGCCGGGCTGGCCGAGCCAGTGCGGCAGGCCGGCCTGCGGCTGCTGGCCGTAGGGCTGCTGCGGGGGAACGCCGTAACCGGGCTGCCCGTACGGGGCCTCCTGCTTGTACGCCTGCTGGTCGTACGGGGGCTGCTGTCCGTAGGGCGGCTGCTGGCCGGCCGGGGGCTGCTGTCCGTAGGGGTTCTGCTGTCCGTAGGGGTTGGACCCGTCGTACGGGTTCTCGTTCTGGCCGTACCCGGTGGGGCCGTTGGTGCTCATCCTGGCTGGTTCCCTGCCTCGGAAGTGGTGGTACGGCTGTTCTACCGATCATCGGACGGGTGCGGGAAGACGGACGGGCAAGTCGTTACCGATCAGGGGCGACCTTGTCGCCGAGCCGAGCACCGAGGAGTCCTGTTATGTTCGGATTGCCGGAATCAGCCTGCGCCGCCCGATCGGGCGGCTCGACCAGGGAGGCCGGAATGACCGGTGCACCCGAACCCATCAGCGACGCCGGCCGTGCCGTGCTGGAGCGGGACCTGGCCGACTTGCGCACGGAACGCGAGGCCGTCGCCGCCACGCTGCGGGGCGGTGAGGAGGTCGGCGACCGGGCCGACCAGGCCGACGAACTGCAACGGGCCGACGTCCTCGACCGGTTGGACGACAGGATCACCGTGATCGAGGGCCGACTGCGGGAGGCGGCGGTCGCGGGCGCGCCGAGCACCGAGACGGTCGGTGTCGGCAGCACGGTGACCCTGCGCTTCCAGGACGCCGCCGAGTTGACCGTCCGGATCGGCGAACTGGCCGAGGAGCTGGACCCGGAGCTGGTGACCGACGACAGCCCGCTCGGTCAGGTCCTGCTCGGCCGCAGGGTCGGCGAGACCGTCGAGTACGACGCTCCCGGCGGTCGGACCACCGCGGAGGTGCTGTCGATCGGCGACGCCGGAGCGTGACGAGGGCTCCTCCCGGGAGGAGCCGGCCCGGCGGGTGTGCGTGCAGGCGTGCGGAGGGCCCGGCGGGCGCGCGGTCGGTGTGCACTCCGGGGCGTACCGCGCGCGCCGGGCCGGGGGCTTCCGCCCGGGCGCCCCGGTGTGCGCCCCGCCGCGCCGCTGTACGGGGCCGGGAGTGCGTGCTGACATGGACGCGTCAAGCTCGTCGGTGGTCCCGCACGAGGGGGTGCGCGGCCAGGAGCCGACGGGCGAGAGGGAGGAAACGCCCATGTCCCTTCGCACCCTGTCCGCCGGCACCGCCGCCGCAGCGCTGCTCGGCACGGCCCTCGTCGGCACGGTCGGTACCGCCGGCACCGCCTTCGCCACCGGGTGGGACACCCCGCCGCCGGACAAGATCGTCATCTCCGTCGCCACCGTGAACGGTTCCGGCTGCCCGGCCGGGACGGCCGCGGTCGCCGTGTCCCCGGACAACACCGCGTTCACCGTGACCTACAGCAACTACGTGGCCCAGGTCGGCCTCGGATCGAAGCCGACGGACTTCCGCAAGAACTGTCAGCTCAACCTGAACGTGCACGTCCCGCAGGGCTTCACCTACGCCGTCGCCGCCGCCGACTACCGGGGCTTCGCCCACCTGGAGAAGGGCGCGACCGCAGTCCAGCGCGCCAACTACTACTTCCAGGGCTCGCCGCAGACCACCTACTCCAGCCACAGCTTCACCGGCGCGCTCGACGACAGCTGGCAGGCGACCGACACCGTCGCGGTCGAGGCCCTGGTCTGGGCGCCGTGCGGCGAACTGCGCAACTTCAACATCAACACCGAGCTGCGGGTGGCCGCCGGAAGCTCGGACCCGACCAGGACCACCAGCTTCATGACGATGGACTCCACCGACGGCAGCATCAACACCGTCTACCACTTCGCGTGGAAGCACTGCCCCCAGGGCTGACCCGGGCGGAGTCGCCGCCGCCCCGGCCGGGCACTCCGGTCGGGGCGGCGGCCGTCCCGCTGCCCGGGCCGATGGCGGGCGCGGCGTCTCAGGCCGGTCCGGGCGAGCCGTGGCGGGTGCCGGTGGTCGGGTCGGTGCTCGGATCGGTGCTCGGGTCGGTGCTCCGGTCGTTGCTCGGATCGGTGCTCGGGTCGGCAGCCGTGTCGGTGCTCGGATCGGCAGCCGTGTCGGTGGTCGGATCGGTGCTCGGGTCGGTGCCTGGATCGACGGTCGGGTCGGCGGCCGGCCCCGGGGGAGCGGCGGCGGTGTGCGCCGCGAGCGCGTGCAGCCGGTGCTCGGAGGCACTGCCCGGCTCGGCGGTCCACACCACGATGTGCTGGTCCGGTGCCGTGGCACTGGTCAGGGTGTCCCAGTCCAGGGCGAGGTCACCGACCAGCGGGTGCCGGAACCGCTTGTTCCCGGAGGCGTGGACGGCGACCTCGCGGGCCTGCCACCAGCGCTGGAAGTCGACGTGGTCGGCCATCCGCGCGAGCAGGCGGTGCAGGCGCGGATCGTCCGGGCGGCGGGCCGTGTGCATCCGCAGATGGGCCACGCAGGCCCGGGCGCCGTCCGCCCAGTCGCGGTAACGGGACCGCAGCACGGGGTCGTTGAAGAGCAGCCACACGTAGTTGCGGTCCCGGACGGGGTGGCGGCCGAAGTCGGTGAGCAGCGCGGCGGCCGCCGGGTTCCAGGCGAGCACGTCCATGGTGCGGGTGAGGACGAGGGCCGGACCCGTGGCGAGCTGGGCGAGCAGCCGGCGGTTGTGCTCGGTGACCTCGGCCGTGGCGCGGGCCGGGGGTTCGGCCGGTTGCCGTCCGGCCAGGCCGAGCAGATAGGCCCGTTGGTCGGAGGAGAGGCGCAGGGCCCGGGCGAGGGCCTCCAGCACGGGGGTGGAGGCGGGCATCCGGCCCTGCTCGACGCGGGTGTAGTAGTCGGTGCTGATCGAGGCCAGCCGCGCGACCTCGGCGCGCCGCAGCCCCGCGACCCGCCTCGGCGCGCCGTCGGACGGCAGTCCGACCTGCTGGGGCGTCAGCTCGGCCCGGCGGGTGCGGAGGAACGCCCCGAGTTCCTTCGGGCGACCGCCTGAGGTGCTCATGCCCCCAGTGTGGCAGCGGCGGCCGTTGGTGGGGGCGGGATCGGCAGCCAGAAGCGTGCCCGCGCACCGGCGCCCGCGGCAAGTCCGCCGGGAGGGAGAGTTTTCTCCCCCGGTGAAATCCGCGCGTGACGGAAGTGTCCCCTTTTCGGCGGCGGTGCGGCGTGCGAGCGTCGTGGCGCGACCGGCGGCGGGTGTGGACGACGGCGGTGCGAACGGCGGAGTTCCTTCGGCACGCCCCTTCTGGAGAACATGATCATGGAGTTCGCCCAGCCCCCGGCCACCGGCAGGGCCCCGGCCGAGTGGTTCACCGGCGAGGTGTGGTGGGACGTCGTCCACCCGGGCGGGGCACTGCCCCGGAAGCGCGCCAACCTGGTCCGCTTCGCGCCCGGGGCACGCACCCACTGGCACTCCCACGCGCTGGGCCAGAGTCTGCACGTGGTCTCCGGGGCCGCGCTGATCGGCACCCGCGACGGCGCGGTCTTCGCGGCCCGGCCGGGCGAACTGGTGGTCTGCCCGCCGGGGGAGGAGCACTGGCACGGCGCGGCACCGGACGGCTCCATGGAACACCTGGCGACCTGGGAGGGCACCGAGGACGGCAGCCCCGAGACGACCTGGCTGGAGCCGGTCACCGAGGAGCAGTACGCCCTCGTCCGCGGCACGAGCGCCTGAGCCCACCTGCTGCGCCCCGCTCGGCCCGCTCGGCCCGCGTGCTGCTCAGCCCGCGAGCTGGCCCGGCCGGCCGGGGACCCACAGCGGCACCGGGGCGGTGGGCGCCATGTGCCGCGCGGCGTGCTCGTCGAGGACGGCCAGCGCCCGGTCCCGGTCGCCGTCGCTGAGCTCCGCCAGCGTCGCGGCCGCCGAGCGGGCACAGGCCAGGACGAGCGCGAGCATGTCCTGGCGCCGCCGGTGCTCGCGGACGTAGGCCCGGGCACGCTCGAGGATGCAGGCGCCGAGCGTCTCCCGCTCGGCCGCCGCGACCGGATCGGCACCGGCCATCGCCATCTTCACCCCGTACCAGACCAGGACGAGCGCGTCCGGCTCGGCCGGGTGCGACACCTCGGTGAGCTCCGCCCACTCCCGGGCCCCGGCCGACTCCTGCCCCAGCCGCTCCAGCGCCGCCGGACCGTCGCCGTCCTCGCGCCGGAGCACCAGCTCGGCCGCGCGCAGCACCACCGCGCGCAGCACCGTCTCGGCGGGCACCCGCAGCCCCGGCGCGGCCGGGTCGGCGAACGCCAGCCAGGCGTCCGCGAACGAGGCGGCCCGCATCTGCCCCAGCCACGGCGGTGCGCCCTCCACGAGCCCCAACCGCTCCTCCACGGCCAGCCGGACCAGCCCCACGGCCACCAGATCCGCAGCCCCCGCGTCGGGCCCGAGCCCGAACAGTCCGTTCCGCATGGAACACCCCCTGTCCAACGGTCATCACCTTGTGTGCGCACATCCCACCACATTGAGACGGAAACGAACTTGGTCGGGCCTGTGATGAGACGCACGCCACGCCGCCCGCAGCGCCGTGGCGGACGCCCCCGTCACCACTCTGACCTGCGGCTTTCCAATAACGGGTCGCGGCCGCCGGGCGTCGGACCCCCCGGAAACATTGACGCGGACCTGCGGACCGGGCCTCAGCGTCCCTCGGCGCCCCGCGCGGTCGTCCGGTCCGCCGCCGGTGTCCCGTACACGCCGTCGTCGTGGACGACGCAGCGCCCGAAGGCCTCCCGGTACCGCGCCAACTGCTCCCGCAGTGCGGCCGCCGACCGCGGGGCACGACGTTCCAGAGCGGGCCACCCGATGAACCGGAGCTCGGCGGGGAGGACGACCAGGCCGGTGATCGCGTCCCAGAAGGCGTCCCGGTTCCTGCCGTAGAACGCGGGGAGACCGAGCTCCCGCTGCAACGCGGCGTGCAGGCCCCGGTCGTCGAGGACGGCGCCGACGTCGATCACCACCCGCCGGTCCGGGGCCGGGTCCGGCTCCGGAACCTCGGGGGCACCCCAGAAGGTCGGGAGCCACCAGCACAGAACGGTCCGGTCCTCGGGCCACGGGCGGGCGGAGCCGTCGCCCCGGGACTCCTCGAAGACGTCCGTCGCGGGGTCGATCGGACGCCAGTCGGGATCGACGGGCTCGTCCGCCGCCGACGGGCGGGCGTAGAACCGCCCGCGCTGGTCGCACGCGCCGTACGCCCGGACGTTCCGCTGCGCCTCGACGAGCGGGACGCTGTTGGCGCCCGGTGCGAACGGCCAACGGAACTGCACCGCGTCGTCCTCCCAGGAGCAGACCGGGCAGACGACGGAGGAGCCGGGCCGGCCCTCCTCGGCATCGAGGACGAGACGGCCGCAGCAGGGGCAGGGGCGACGGGTGTCCACCGGGACAGTCCGGTCCCGCAGGTCCCCGAGGGCGAGCAGGTTTCGCCGCGGCGGCGCCGGGCCGCGCGGCGGGTCGGTGGTCCGGTCAGCCGCCGCCCATGCCGCCCTGGGCGGCGACCATGGTCAGGTTCAGCCCGGACACCGCGCGGGCCAGGCCGGGCGTGTCGGCGGCGAGGCGGTCGGTGAGGGCGGTGACGCGGTCGGCGTGGTCCTTCCGGTCGTGGCGGGAGAGGACCAGGCGCAGGTGTCCGTGGGCGGCGAGGGCCGCGAGCACCGCGTCCGCGAACGGTGCCTCGGCGGGCGGGGTGCTGCCGCGGACCAGCTCGGCCACCCGTACCTGGAGGTCCAGCGCCTCGCGCGGGTCGTCCATCGCGACCGGCCGATGCGGCACGACCCGGCCGTGGGGGTCGCGGTCCGCGACGGTCAGCACGCCGAGCACCGCGAGCCGCTGCTCGACGGCCTCCAGGGTGTCCTCGCGGTCGCGCCGGATCCAGGACTTCCAACCGCGTGACGCGCCGCCCGCCTCCGCGAGCAGGGCATCGAGGACGTCGTCCCCGGTGGGTTCGGCGGAGACGACCCGGACGTGCCCCGCCGCGTCCTCGGCGACCGCGCCCCGGTGGGCGAGTTCGGCGAGGGCGGCGGCACGGACCAGGAATCCGGCGCGGGTGCGGTCCTGCAGGGACTGGGACCGGGTGTCGAAGGCCAGCAGGTAGCCGGAGAGATGCAGGGCTCGGCTCATGCCTTCGACCATACGGCCGGTGGCCGCCACGACCCGTCACCCCACGGTCGGAGCCGCCGTCCACCGTCAGGACTACCCGAGGGCCGGCGGTGGATGGCCGATTCCGGCGCGGTGAATATCGGGCAACTGCGGGGAATTACCGCATTCCCGGGGCGGGCAGCCGATTCACCGGCGAATCGCCGATGAATCCCCGAGCGAATCAGGACAACTTTCGGTGGGGGAGCGGAATCCGGGAGCCCCAAGGGAGTTCGCGCGTTGGAATGGCAGCTGCGGACCCTTTCACCCGAGCCTACCCCGGTGGCCGAAGGCAGAGAAAGAGATGCCATGGATGATTTCGACGGCGAAACCTCCAAACGCAACCCCGTCTTCTGCGCTCTCGTCGATGCCCCTCTGGACCTGGACCGCGACGACCTCGGGCACCCGGCCCACCCCGGCCTGTGGGAGCGGCTGATCGGCGACCGCAGGCCGGTCGACCAGCGCGGACTCCACTGCCCGGACTGCCGGGCGGACCGCGGCGCCCGGGCCTGGATGTACGTCTTCGAGCGGCAGGGCCTGCGCATTGCCGCGCACCACAATCCGCACCGCCGTCCGTCCGGTGGGAGGGACGTGTCCGACGCCTACCGGGAGCGGTACGTCCGGGCGGCCGAGAGCGCCGGCCACACCGCCGAGGTGGGGGTGGTCGACGCGAACGGCAGGCGGCGCACCGATGTGCTCGTCACCGGTGCGGGCGGGCAACGGTACGGGTTCGAAGCACAGTTGTCGTACCTTTCCGCGGCGGCGGCCCGCGCCCGGGCCGCCGCCGCCCGGGCCGACGGCATCACGGCGGTCTGGCACGCCGTGGACCCGAGGTCGCCGTTGATCGACGCGGTCCCCTGGACCAGGACGGACGACCTGCCCGCGGCCGCCGTGCGCGCGGAGCGCGACCTGCTGGTCCGCGGCGGGGTTCGGGCCCTCTCCCTGGAACTCTGCGACCGGATGCCGACGCCGTGTCCCACCCGCAGGCAGGGCAGCTGCGGGCGCCGCCACGCGCGGTGGGGGCCCCGGCCCCGGCAGTTCGACGACCTCGTCCGCGACATCGCCGCCGGGAACTGCGTCCCGCTGACGGTGCGGGCGGGCCGGAGCGTGCACCGCTTCTGGTCCTCGGTCGAGGACCGCGAGGCCTTTCTCGACAGCGGGGGCACGCTCGCGCCCGCCGACGAGGCGGACGCCGATACCGCCGACCGCGCGCCGGCGCCGCACCGTTCCACCGCCTCCGGTCCGCGCCACCACTCCCGCCGGGGTACCCGCTGCCTCGTCGACCGGGCGGACCGGGCCGAGCGACGGCGACGGTTCGCCGGCCTGCCCGCCCGCGACAGCGGAGAGGCGATCTGGTTCCCCGAGCCGACGGCGGCCCCCGCGCCGATCCCGCGCCCGGAGATCGGCCCGGTCCGGCGCGGGGTCTGTTCGGCGGGACACGGCACTGCCTGCGGCCGGGGTGCCCGGCTCTACCCCGGGGGGTGGTTCTGCGGGGAGCACCGCCCGGGCGCGGCCCGCGCCTGATCCGTCCGGGCCGTGTGGTGGCCGTCCGGTCCGTGCCCCGGTCGCCCGGTTCGTGCCCCGGTCGCGCGGTCCGGCGAGCACGGCCGGGGCCGGTCGCCCGCCGGGGCCGACTGCCTTGCGGCGTGCGCCGACGGTCCGCGTAGAGTCGACCGAGGCACACCTCACCCACGTCGGCCGCGCTCTTCACCGCGCCGGTCCGGGGGCTGGGCCGTCGGCCGTGGCGTCCGCCTCGTCGGCGCGAGGTGTGCCGGTCGAGCGCGTCGGGACAGGGCGGGAACAGGGAGCGAGATGGTGAGGGGCAGGCAGGAGGCGAGGCGTCCGCACGGGGAGCTGGTCGCGGACGTCCTGGCGGTGCTGTGGGCGTCGGCCGAGCCGATGACCGCCCAGGAGGTCAAGGGCGCGCTGCGGCAGGACCTCGCCCGGACGACGGTGGCGACGATCCTCGCCCGCCTGCACGAGAAGGGGACGCTGGACCGGACGCGTCCGGGGCGTTCCTTCGCCTACGCGCCGGTGGCGGACGCCGCCGGGCTGGCCGCGGGCCGGATGCGCCGGGAGCTGGAGAAGGAGCCGCAGCGGGATCTCGTCCTGAAGCGGTTCGTGTCCTCCTTGTCCGCGGACGACGAGGACGTGCTGCGAAGCCTCCTGCTCGCCGCTGAGGGCGAACAGCTCTCCGGGGCGGAGGACCCGGCGAGCGAACCGCTTGCCGCGGCGGAGGACCCGGCTCCGGCGGACGGTCCGGCTCCGGCGGACGAGGGATGACGCCGGTCCTGGTGGTCGTCGCACTGGCCGTCCTGCTGCCCTGGGGCGCGGTGCCCGCGGCGTCGCGGCTCGCTCGGCTGCTCGCGCCGCGGGAAGCCTCCCTGGCCCTCGCGGGCGCGGCGGTCCTGTTGGCGGGCGGCACCGTCGCGGTCCTGGTCGCCCTCCTCCATGTGCCGTTCCTGGCGGGCCTCGAACAGCTGCCGCTCACCGGGGTGACCACGCACTGGCCGGCGGTGCTGCCGGTCGCGGGCGTCGCCGGGGCGCTGCTCGTCGCGCAGGTCGTCCGGCTGGTCCGGGCCGTGCGCCGCCACCGCGCCGTGCTGTCGCGGGCGTGGCGGCTGACCGGCGGGGCGACGGCGGAGGGCGATGTGCTCATCGTGCCGGGGGCCGAGGCGGAGGCCTTCGCGCTGCCGCGCCACCGGGGGCGGGCCGGCCGGGTGGTCGTGACGGAGGGCATGCTCGAAACCCTGGGGGCGTCGGAGTGCGCCGTCCTGCTCGCGCACGAGCGGGCCCACCTCCGTGGGCGCCACCACCTGTTCTCGGCGGCCGCCGACCTCGCCGCCGCCGTCCATCCGGCCCTCGGGCGGCTGCGGACCGGCCTGGAGTTCCACCTGGAGCGGTGGGCCGACGAAACGGCCGCCCGCTCGGTGTCCGACCGGAGGCTCGCCGCGACCGCGATCGCGCGCGCCGCCCTGGCGGGCGCGTCCGGGCCCGGACGCCACGGCGCCCGGCCGCTGTCCGTGAGTTCGGGACCGGTGCCCCTGCGGGTCCAGGCCCTGCTGGCACCGGCGCCCGCCGGACCGGAGGGGCGGAGCTCGTGGCTCGCCGCCGCCGGGCTCGTCGCCGCGGTGCTGGCCTCGACCGTGCTGGCCCTGGGGCTGGCGTACGGCCTGCACGAATACGTCGAGTACGCGGCGGAGGCGCTCACCGGTCGGTGACGCGGGTCGGTCGGTGACGCGGGTCGGACGGCGAGGCGGGCTCGGACGGCGAGGCCGGTCGGGGCGGGAGCTCGGACGGTGCCGCAGCTCGGGCGCCCAGGCATGTGACGACATCGATGTAGACCAATGCTCGGAAGCGCGGATATGGTGAGCCTCGGCTTACCGTCCCGGCCGCGGGACGTCGCACGCTCTCGACGATGGGGACACGGTTTGTACGACGGACGGAAGGGATCCTCGAGTCCGTTCGAGCAGACCGTCTACCTCCTCTCCGAGGCCGGCCGCGCCGTCGACCGCCTGCTCGCGGAGCGGCTGGAACACCGCGGACTGGCCCCGGCCCACCAGGCGCTGCTGTCGACCCTGGCCACCCTGGGCCCGCACGGCCGACGGGATCTCGTGGAACGGCTCGCGCTGCCCGGGACGGACGCCGACCGGGCCCTCGACGACCTGCTCTCCCGGGGCCTGCTGCAGTCGACGGTGGTCCACATCGGGGGGCGCCAGGAACTGCTGGCGATCACCGACCCGGGCCGGGCCGCGCTGGACCTGCTGCACTCCGACGCCTCCGCCGCGCAGGACGGCCTGCTGGCCGCACTGACGAGGGGCCAGCGCGTCGAGCTCAACTCGCTGCTCCGGCGCGTGTGCGCGGCCGCCGCCCGAGGCGCCGGCGGACTGGGCGAGAACCCGGGCGACGGAAGCCGGACGCTGACGGCCGGTCCCCGGTCCGCCTGACCTTTCCGGGCCTTCGAATGCCCTGGTCAAGGCCATGAAGGCCGGTTCGCGTCCGACCGATTCCAGGAGTCCTCCCGGGGCATAACGGGTTGATTCCAGTAGAACAATCAGTCCGTAAAAAGTGAGGGAAGGCTTACCTTTCTAAGGTTAGCCTTCCCTCATGAACAGCCTGATGCTGGCCGCGGACACGGCCGGATACACCATGCCCCAGACCTGGCGGATCCTCACCAAGGCCGGCTACTTCCTCGGCCTCAGCGGTGCCATCGGCGCCACCGTCGGTTACGCCGCCGCGGTGCGCCCCGCGCTCAGGAACGTCGAGCGCAACGGAGCCGGCCCCGACGCCTCGGTGCTGAGATCGAGATCGGCGGCCTACGTCGCCTGGGCGGGCCTGGTGCTGCTGATCGCCGGCTACTTCCAGCTCGCCGCCCGCGTCGCCCGCGCCGGCAAGGGAATGCCCTTCGGCGACGCCCTGGCCCCCGACCGGATCTGGCACTTCCTCCGCCTCCCCGCCGCGAAGGGCGCCTGGATCGCGCAGGGCACCGTCTACCTCGTGCAGAACATCGTCCTCGTCGTCACCTCGGCCGTGATGATCGCCCTGTTCGTCCCGGCCGTCCGTCGGCACACCGACCGCGTCGTCCTCGCCGCGCTGCCCGCGGCGCTGGCCGTGACCCTGGTCGGCGCCGCCCCGTCGGTCACCCCGACCACCTTCGACCGCTGGCTCGACCTCGTCCTCGACCAGGTCCACATCGTGTCCGGCACGGTCTGGCTCGGCGGGCTGGCGCTGCTGGTCGCCCTGGCCGGTACCCGCGGCCGCCTCGGCGACGGCGCCGGGCTGCTCTGGGCCCAGCTGTGGCAGCGCTTCGGCCTCGTCGCGATGGTCTGCGTCGGCGCGATCACCGTCTCCGGCCTGTGGCTGAGCTGGAAGCACGTCGGCAGCGTCCCGCAGCTGTGGACCACCGGGTACGGCATCGCACTGCTGGTCAAGGTCCTGCTGGTGGCCGGGCTGGTGGCCGCCGGCGCCTTCAACCAGTTCTGGCTGATGCCCCGGATCACCCGGGCCCGCCTCGCCGACGACACCGCCACGCTGCGCGACCTGACCCTCGGCCACTTCCCCAAGGTCGTGTGGGGCGAGGTCGCGCTGGGTGTCGCCGTCCTGCTGGTCCTGCCCTTCATCGCCGGGTCGGCCCGCACCGAGGCCGGCAGCCCCAAGGCGGTCTTCTCCGGCAGCATCCTCGCCGCCGGTGCCGCGCTGGTGGTCGCCCTCGCGGTCTCCCTCTACGCGACGGCCAAGGTCTCCGACCTCCTCGCCCGCCGTCCGCTCCCCGCTCCGGCGGTCTGACGGCCCGACCGCGTTCGGCGGTCCGTTGCAGCCCCGCTGTCGGCGGAAGCGTTCGGCACAGTCGTTCGGCAGGACCGGTGACCCCCGGCCCGACCACCTCACGGAGGTGGCCGGGCCGGGGGTTTCGTGCTCCCGGGGGAGCCTCGGCGCGGTCGGGCCGGGCCCTCGCCCGGGCTGGCGGAAGGCGTCGAACTCTGTGGACCTCGGGTCCGTCCAGGCCGGTTCGCGTCCGTGCCCGACCGTCCGCCGGGCGGCCCTCGACCGGTCCGGGAACGCGGACGCCCCGCCCGGGGTGCCGGGCGGGGCGTGGTGCGGTGGCGTGGGTGCGCCGGGTGGCGCGGGCCGGTGGTGTCAGGCGGTGGGGCGGGCCTCGGTGGTGCCGGTGGTGCCGGTGGGCTTGGGGGCGGTGGGCTTGGCGGGGCCGCCGAGGAGGCCGAAGAAGAAGGCCAGGGTGGGGGCGAGGTAGGCGAGCCAGACGACGATCTGGAGGACGCTGGGGTCGGGCTGGAAGTTGAAGACGCCCTTGAGGAGGGTGCCGTACCAGCTGTCCTTGGGGATCGTGCTGGAGATGTCGAAGGCGAGGTTGTGCAGGCCGGGCAGCCAGCCGGCCTCCTGGAGGTCGTGGACGCCGTAGGCGAGGACGCCGGCGGCGACGACGACGAGCATGGCGCCGGTCCAGGTGAAGAACTTCGCGAGGTTGATCCTCAGCGCGCCGCGGTAGAACAGCCAGCCGAGGAAGGCGGCGGTGAGCAGGCCGAGGGCGGCGCCGACGATCGGGTTGTAGCCGTCCTCGGTGGCCTGGACGGCGGTCCAGATGAACAGCGCGGTCTCCAGGCCCTCGCGGCCCACCGCGAGGAAGGCGGTGGCGACGAGCGCGCCGGTGCCCATGGCGAGTGCGGCGTCGAGCTTGCCCTGGAGCTCGCTCTTGAGGTGGCGGGCGGTGCGGCGCATCCAGAAGACCATCCAGGTGACCAGGCCGACCGAGATGATCGACAGGGAGCCGCCGAGGGCTTCCTGGGCCTCGAAGGACAGCTGGGAGGAGCCGAACTGCAGGACCGCGCCGAAGGCCATGGACAGCAGCACGGCCGCGCCGACGCCGGTCCACACCGGCGGGAGCTTGTCCCGGCGGCCGGTCTTGACCAGGTAGGCGATGAGGATGCAGACGACCAGGCTGGCTTCGAGTCCTTCGCGCAGGCCGATCAGATAGTTGGCGAACACGCCGGCTCCATCGAGGTTGTGGTGGGACGGTCTGCGGTGGTTACTTGACGACCACGGCGGCGGCGAGCTTCGACAGGGGCTCGCCGAGGGAGTTGACGGCGTCGGAGAAGGTCTTGCGCTCGGTCTCGGTGACCTTGTCGTAGGAGGTGTAGCTGCCGTCGGCCTGCTTGTACTTGGCGAGCAGGGTCTGGATGGCGGCGAACTCGGAGTCCAGGGTCTTGGCGAGCTCGGCGTCCTTCTCGGCGGCGACGGGCTTGAGCAGCTCGTAGGCCTTCTTGGCGCCCTCGACGTTGGCGAGGAAGTCGGCGAGGTCGGTGTGGCTGTAGCGGTCCTCCTCGCCGGTGACCTTGTTGGTGGCGACCTCGTCGAGGAGCTCCTTGGCGCCGTTGGCCATGCTGGTGGCGGTGATCTCGGCCTCGGGGATCTTCTTCTGCCAGTCCTTGAGGTCGGCGACCAGCTGGTCGGCGAGCTTCTTCTCGGCGTCGCCGATCTTCGCATCGGCCCAGAGGGACTTCTCCAGCTTGTGCCAGCCGGTCCACTCCTGGCCGGGCTCCAGCTTGTCCTCGCGGGTGTCGGTCTTGGGGTCGACGTCGCCGAAGCTCTCGGCGACGGGCTCGGTGCGCTCCCAGCCGGTGCGCGAGGGCGCGAAGAGGGACTTGGCCTTGTCCAGGTCGCCGGCGTTGATCGCGGCGGCGAAGGCCTCGACGGCCGGGATGGTGGCGTCGGCCTGCTCCTGGGCGTACGTGCGGTAGGCGTCGACGGCCGCGGTCAGGCGGGGGTCGGCGGGGGCGGCGGAGCTGTCGCCGGTGACGGTGATCTTCTGGCGGATGCCGTCGCCGACCATGCCGGGCTTGCAGGCGACCTCGTAGGTGCCGGCCTTGATCTCGGCGGTGATGGTGGCCTTGGTGCCGGGGCCGATGTTCTCGCGCTCGGTGACGATCTTGTCGCCGGCGGCGTAGACGTAGACCTCGGTGACCTTGGATCCCTTGTTGGCGATGTCGATGCTGACGTGACCGGCCGGGAACGTGGTCTTCGAGACCTCGCAGGCGGTGTCGGTGGCGTTGACCTTGACGGCGTCGGCCGCGGTCTTGTCGTCCTTCTTCTGCGAGCAGCCGGCCAGCGCGGCGGTCGCCACGGCGAGGGTGAGCAGTGTGGCTGCGGTGGAACGACGGGCGGACATGCGGGCTCCAGCGGTCAGGGTCGGGGGCGTGCTCGGTGACGTCGCGGACGACGTGCGGACGGCGGCCGGGAAGATTAGGTGAACCTTACTAAGGGCGTCCTAATTCGTCTACTTATATGTAGACCTTTGTGGGGCGGGAGTCGGTCGCCGGGTCAATTGCCCGGGTGGGGCGGGGTGGTGGGTGCCGGTTCGGGTCGGGGGCGAGTGGCCTCGGTCGGTCTGCATATGCAGTCGATCGACATATGCAGAGAGATGGCCTATGTTGGTCGCAGGACGGACCGCCGGCTCCGGAGAACGGACGAGCCGTGGGGGTGGGCGTCCGCCGTCCATGCATGGCCTGGCATGCCGTCAGGCCGGCCGCTTCCCGTGGGAGGACCGCAGTGCATCACCGTTCCCGTACACCCGGACCCAAGCTGCTCGGCGTCGCGATCGCGGCAGTGCTCGGCCTCGGGGTGGCCGTGCCACCCGCGTTCGCCGGATCGTCCGCCGGGCCGTCCGCCGACGCCGACCCGGTGCCCGGACTGGTCGCCGGCTCGGACACCGCAGCTCCGCAGCTGGTCACCGGCCTCGCCGAGGCGGCCCCCGGCGACAACCCGGCCGAGGCGGCCCGCGCCTATCTGGCCACCCATCAGGACCGCTACCGGGTCGACCCCGGGCAGCTCGCCGAGGCCGGCGTGGAGCGCGCCACCGACGGCCGGCGCACCGTCAGGTTCGAGCAGCGGCACGGTGGCATACCCGTCTTCGGGGCTCGCTACCTGGTCCACCTGGTCGGCGAAGGCGCCGACCAGCGGGTCGAGTCGGCCGGCGGCAAGTACTTCACCGGGCTCACCGCCCCGACCGTGCAGAGCGTGCCGGACGAGGCGCTGCGACGGCTCGCGATCGACGCGGTCCAGGAGCCGGCGGCCCGCGCGGGCACGGCGGCCGAGGACCACGGCCTGGTGGTGCTGCCCGGCGGCGCCGGCCGGCTCGCCCGCCACTTCACCGTGCGCGGGAGCGACCCGGCGGTCTGGGCGACGAAGGCGCAGGAGGTGTTCGTGGACGCCTCGGTCGGGGAGGTCGCGCTCTCCTACGAGGTGCGCGCCCCGTACCTGCTCGGCGCCCCGGCCGCCGCCGCTGCCGCTCCGGCCCCGGCCTCGGTCCCGGCCGTCGAGCCCGCCGTCGGGACCGCGCCCGATGCCCTCGGTCGGCCCGCCCGGGTGAATATCGGCCGACTCCCGGACGGCACCTACCAGCTCGTCGACCTCACCCGTCCCGCCACCGTCACCACCTACGACGCGGCCGGCCGGGACGTGCTGGACTTCCGCAAACTGCCCGCCGACGCCCGCCCGGCCGCCTCGGCGACCACCGACTTCCCGGCCGCCACCGGCACCAGCGGCGCCACCGACGCCCACCTCAACGCCGCCGCCGTGTACGACTTCTACCGCGACCGTCTGGGCCGCGACGGGATCGACGGCAAGGCCGGACCGATCATCTCCGTCGTCAATGTCACCAGCTTCGACGAGCCCATGAACAACGCGCAGTGGGACGGCGAGAAGATGCTCTACGGAGGCGGCAGCGGCAACTACCGCCCGTTCTCCGCCGCCCGCGACGTGGCCGGCCACGAGATGACCCACGGCGTCGTCAAGTACACCGCCGGCTTCGTCGACTTCGGCCAGTCCGGTGCCCTCAACGAGGCCGTCGCCGACTACTTCGGCAATGCCATCGAGGTGACCAGCCGAGGCATCCCGATGACCGACCCCAGGGCCGCGCTGCTCGGCGAGGACCTCTGCCGCACCGGAACCCCCGAGGCCTGCGCCGGCCGCAGGCTGGACGACCGCCGCACCACCGTGGCCGACTACCTCGGGGTGCCCGCCGGGGTCGACAGCGGCGGCGTGCACTACAACTCCACCATCGTCTCGGGCGCGTTGTGGGACATCCGGCGCACCCTCGACCCGCTCCTCGCCGACCGCCTGGTCTACCGCGCGCTCGCCGAGTACCTCACCCCGCTGGACGACTTCGTCGACGCCCGCAACGCGGTGCTCGCCGCGGGGCGGGCGCTCGGTCTCGACCGTGCCCAACTCCGCACCGTGGCCGGGGCCTTCGACGCCCACGGGATCAAGGACGGCTGGCAGCGCCGGATCGGCGTGGACAGCCGGCCGCTGCTGCGCGAACTCTCCACCGAGAGCGTGGCGCCGGATGTCGCCGCCGGCCGCTGGGTGGTGGCCACCGCGGGCAAGGGGGCCAAGGGCAGCATGGCCGTGTACGCGGGCGCTGTCACCGGCTCCGCCGAGCCCGCCCGGCTCAGCCCGGAGGACGGCCGCTCGCACGGCTGGCCCACCACCGACGGAACGACCGCCGCGTGGGTGGCGATGGGGCCGGGGGCCGACGGGACCTGGGGCATGGAGGTGCTGGCCCGGCCGCTCGACGGCGGCCCGGTGCGCAGCGTTCACCGCGGCCCGAACCAGTACCTCGGTGACGTGCGGGTCTCCGGGGGAGACGTCGCCTTCCTGATGTCGGACCACACGACCGGCCGCAGCGGGCCCGTGCTCTCCCGCGACGGGGCTCCGGAGACGCTGATCGCGCTGCCCGAGGGCCACCAGGCCGCCGGTCTCGCCCTCCACGACGGCCTGCTCGCCTGGACCGAGAGCTGGCAGGTCGGTGAGCGGACGGTGAGTGCGCCGACCGTCTACTCGCTCGCCGCCGGCAAGGTCGTCGCCCAGTACGTGGTCGACGACGCGAACGGCACCGCCGGGACCTCGGTGGCCAGCCTCAGGATGGCCGGCGGCCGGCTGCTCTGGGTCGAGACGCCCTTCGACCGGACGAAGGGCAGCACGATCCGCTCCGGCGCGCTGGACGGCTCCGGCGTGACCGACCTCCTGCCCGCAGGCCCCCGGTCCGGCACCGGCACCGGCACCGGCAGTGGCAGCGGCAGTGGCAGCGGCACCGAGCCGCGCCGGATCGTCGGCCTCACCGCCTCGGACCGGGCGGTCACCTTCGCCGAGGCCGCCCGTCAGGTGACGGGTGCCCCCAAGAACACCGATCTGCCCAAGCTCTGGCAGCTCCCGCTCACCGGCGGCACCCCCGAGCGGATGTCCTGCAACCGGGGCGGCCAGTACTCCCCGGTGGCCGACCGGGGCACCCGGGTGGTCTGGCTGGACGCCACGGCGGGCCGCACCGATCTGGTCGTGCGCGAGCGCGCGGCCGGCACCTGCTGACCGGAGGCGGCTGCCCCGGGGTCCGCACCAGGGCTCTCGACCCCGAAGCCCGGACCCCGTCCGCCCCGGTCTCCCGCCCGGCCGCCGCATCCCTGCGGCGGCCGGGCGGGTCCTTGTCGTCACCGGGCCGCCGCGGTGCCGAACCCAGCCGTCGCCGTGCCGGTCCCGGTCCGTCGCGGTGCCGGTCCCGGTCCGTACGCGAGGAGTGCAGCGCTCCGGCCGCTGAGGCCCTGCCGCCGCGCCCACGCCCAGCCACCGCGCTGCCGCACCGATGGCGATCCGCCCTCGAACCGGCCTTGACCCCCTCTCAGCCGAGCCGACATCATGAGCCGTCATGTTCTGACTCCGCCGTCGGGGGAAGTCCGGTCGAATTCCGGCGCTGACCCGCAACGGTAGGCCGCCGACGGCACGTCGGTGGCGAGCCCGAGTACCCGTCGGCGGAGGTGTGTCCCCTCCTCCCGTCGTGGTCTGCGGCCAGGGGCTCCCGGAGCCGTCGGGCCGTTCACCCCGCGCGGTCGCCGGCGGCCGCCCGTGCGCCCAGGCCCGGAAAGGCCTCGCATGTCCGCCTCCGCGCTCCGCCGCCGCCCGCTCCGCCTGCTCGCGATATCCGCGCTGGCGCTGACCGCCACCCTCCCGGCCGCCACCGCCGCCCGGGCGGCCGCCCCGGCGCCGACCGCCACCGCCCCGACCTCCATCACCTCGTCGGCCTCCGGCGACGCTGCCACCACCTACCGCCCGGACGCCGCCGCGGCCGGCTGGCTGGCCCGCCAACTCGTCAACGGCGACCACTTCGAGTCGGTCTTCGACGGCACCGCCTACCCCGACCAGGGCCTCACCATCGACGCCGTGCTCGCCTTCGCCGCCGCCGGCAGCGCCGACCAGGCCGCCGCGCGCGACACCGCCTGGCTCGCCCGCCCCGACATCCTGGTCGGCTACCTCGGCGACGGCACCGCCGAGGCCTACGCCGGAGCCACCGCCAAGCTCCTGCTCGCCGCCGAGGTGCGCGGTACCTCCCCGTCGGCCTTCGGCGGCGTCGACCTGCCCGCCCGACTGCGCTCCCTGCTGACGCCGAGCGGCCGTTTCTCCGACCGCTCGCAGTGGGGCGACTACAGCAACGCCTTCGGCCAGTCCCTGGCCCTGATCGCCCTCCAGCGCACCCCCGGCGGGGCCCCGGCCTCCGCCGTCGACTTCCTGGCCGCCGCCCAGTGCGCCGACGGCGGCTTCCCGATCGCCTTCGGGCAGCCGACCTGCACCGCCGACACCGACGCCACCGCCCTCGCGGCCCAGGCCCTCGCCGCGACCGGCCGCAGCGCCAAGGCCAAGGCGGGGCTGGACTGGCTGACGGCCCACCAGAACACCGACGGCGGTTTCGCCGCGGCCGGTGCCACCACCTCCAACGCCAACAGCACCGGCCTGGCCACCTCCGCCCTGCTCCCCGGCGGCCGGTTCATCAGCGGCCTCAAGGGCTGGAGCAGCCTGGTGAAGCTCCAGCAGGGCTGCTCGGCCGACCCCGCCGTGCGCGGCGCCGTCGCCTACGACGCGAGCGGCTTCAACTCCGCCAACGCCACCCGGGCCACCGCCCAGGCCGTCCTCGGTCTCTCCGGTCAGGGCCTCGCCGGTCTCAGCGCCCACGGCGCCCGCCCGTCCGCCCCCACCCTGGCCTGCCCGGCCCCGGCCGCGCGCCCCTGACGGCGGCCCGCCCGTGACCCCGCACCGCCGCCCGCCGCATCCGAGGAGCACGCCCATGACCACCACCTCCGCCCGTCCCACCCGCCGTACCCTCGGCGCCTTCGCCGCCGCCGCGGCCCTCACCGCCGGCCTGCTCGGCGTCTCCACCGCGACCGCCCCGCCGGCCCGGGCCGCCGCCTGCACCGGCACCTCCGGCGTCACCGTGGTCGTCGACTTCACCGCCCTCGGTGGCGGCATCGAGACCGGCTGCGCCGCGGGAGACCCGGCCAGCGGCCTCGCCGCGCTGACCGGTGCCGGTTTCTCCTACTCCTTCCACCCGCGCTTCCCGGGCTTCGTCTGCAAGATCAACACCCTGCCGACGACCTGCACCAACCCCACCGGCACCGCCTACTGGTCGTACTGGCACGCCGCGCACGGCGGCCCGTGGTCCTACAGCAACCTCGGTGCGGGCTCCTGCAACCCGGCTCCGGGCGAGGTCGAGGGCTGGTCCTTCGGCGCCGGTGCCCAGCCGGGCATCACCGCGCCCTGACCTCGGACCCGCTCGGCGGGTTCTCCGTACGGACGCTCGGCCGGGGGTCGGCCGGGCGTTCTCACGGCGTTGCTACGGTGTCGTGCCCTACTGGCCGGGCGTCTTCGGGGCCTCCAACTCCACGTGGTGGACGCTGAATCCGCCCCGCACCACCGGGGCGAACGGGGCCGGGGCCATGCAGGTGCCGACCACCGGCTGGTAGGGCTGCTGGTCGGGACCCATGTCGAGGTTGGCCACGCCCCAGGAGAAGCCGAGGCGGTCGCCGTCACGGCCGCCGCCCCGGTAGACGCTCAGACCGATCCTTTCGTTGGCATTCCCGATGTCCGAGGTGGTGACGACGGCGGTCAGGGTGGCGACCGGGCCGCCGGTGCTGAGGCAGTCCACCTCGGCCACGGCGTTGTAGACGACCCCGGTGGCGGCCACGCGGTGGGAGTAGCGGACCGTGCCGACGGCGTCGGTGGGCAGTCCGTCGGGCGCCTTGGTGCCCGGAAGGGGGCGGGAGTACGGCTTCGCCCGGGCGTCGACGGTGAACCAGATCTCGTCGTCCGGGGAGAAGGCGTACCAGACCCGGGCCTTGCCGCTGACGCTCGCCGGCCCCGCGGTCCGGCCGTCGCGGCCGTCGGACGCGGAGCTGTCGGACCCGGAGCTGCCGACGGACAGGGCATCGGCGGAGGCCGGCACGACGCCGGTGAGCGCCGCGAGGGCCAGCCCGGCAGCAGCGGTGGCCCGGGCGGTCCGGACGGCGGCACGGTTGCTGGTGCGAATGCGATTACGAATGCGGAACATGGTGGGTCTCCCTCCCCGGCGGCCCGGTCGGCCGCCCTCTCGATGCCCCCAATCCTGGTCGCCGCACCCCCACCCGCACATGTGCCGATCGGCACATTTACCGAGCTCACCCGCGCGCTCCACCCCTGCCGAACGACAGGGTCGGAGCCGACGGCCCGTCAGCCGGTCGCCACCGGCGTGAAAATCGGTACCGACTGTCGCGGCTCGGCGATCCGAGACGAGACCGAGACCGAGGCCGGGAGCGAGCAGGTCAAGGCCGATCACGCCGGCATGTCCTCCGGTCGGGACGATCGCGTACCGGTTCTGGAGAGCCGGGGCGAGCCCGACTGCGTGGGCTGGATCGATGAGCTCCCGATCGCGCTCTGACCGGGATCCGCTCAGCCACCCTCATGGTAGGGAGAAGGGGCTTCGCTTCCTGTGGGCGGGGAGGGGTTCCCCGAGGGTCACCTGCACGACCTTCGGGCGATCGGTGGTGTTCGCCGACGGGCCCGGCATCGAGGTGCCCCCAGGAGGAGGGCGCCGTCGAGGGGCAGGGCGGCTGCTTCCGCCGCAACCACTTCCTTCCGGCGCCTTTTCTGGAGCTACTGCCGAGCCTTGCTGGTAGCCACGATGTCGATGGCGACTCGGAGTGGTGTCTCCGCATTCCCCAGCAGCGCCCGGGTGATCGCGATCGCCTGGATGGTGCTCATGCCGCGCTCGGCCAGGAGGGTCTGGACAGCCTCCATTCCATTGCTCTCGAGGACCGGCCGGGACTCCTCGACAAGCGCGGTCCAGCGTGCGGCTTCCTCGGGACGCAGTCCGATCACGTGGTCAAACACGACTGCTTCCTTCTTGTGTCGCGCCGGCACGTTGTACTCGCGTCCCGTTGGAGCTGACTACTGCGTCCAGGGCCTTCACGGCGTCATCGTAGTGACGGCGATCGAAGTGGAACGGGCCGAATCCCGAGTAGTCGCGTGTCCTGCGGTGGGGCTGTTCGAAGGAGTCCCAGGTCACGCGGTCGGAGGTCACGGTGATGTTGGCCATCAGTGGCCAACATCCCCACTCTCCGCATTCACAGCCGAGCAGGGGCGTCCCCGGTCCCATGGCTCCGGTGGATCGTCCATGGAAATGGTCTTCCATCGGGCCGAACCGAAAGAACTCCGGGAGAAGTCCACCGTAGGCGTCTCCGGCCGGCTGCATCCCCGCGTCCGCCTCGAACTGGTCGATCAATTCGGTGAGTGGTATTCGGTCGATGCACGGAACGACTTCGAGCACGCCGTGTCCAGCGTGGCGTCTGCAGTCGAAGTGGAGCTCCTGGCTGGTCATATCCTGACTTGCCTTCCCTGAACTTGTTCTTGAGTGCTGGTCGGGCCGGGGCTGTCACCGCTGCTGGGGCAGATGCCGATCGAGTGGGGCGACGGTCTCGGCTCGTTCGCCTGCAGGGAAGATCAACACGGCGCGCATGGGTGGAGCGTAGGTGCTGCGGGTTCTCCGTGGCCACGGATATTCCGAGCTGTCGCGGGTCCTCGGCCGCCGTGGTGGTGGCCGAGGCGAGGTCGACTCCGCCGCCCAAGACCTGCGCGTTCGGAGTCGGTGACGCGGGCGATGAGGTTGTCGCTGATGTCCACCAGTCGCGGCTCTTGGGTCAGGGGGCCGGGGCACTGCGGTGCGGAGGTGGCGGTGATGGACGGCCCGGCAGGGTTGCTCGGGTCCGCGGGAGTGAAAGGGGCGAAAGTGAATGAAACGCCCCATGTCGGGTACCAGAACCAACGGAGCGGCCGCACAGCGCCGCAGGCTGCTCCCGCGCCCATGTCGGGCGTCGCCTGGACCGTGGCTTCGAAGGAGCCGGGCAGAGGTCTTCGGGAAGAGGGGCCGCAGTGCGCGGGCGATGACGCCCACCCCTCCCGCGGTCCGAGGGGTTCCCGCTGCCCAGGAGAATCGCCGTGTCCACAACCATCGAGGGAACCGGCCACCGGACCGGCCCGCCGCCCGTCTCCTCCGGCCCTCCGCCGGGCGTGCCCGCGCGCCCCGGTGAGGCGCAGTTGCGTGCCATGGGCAAGAGCGAGGCCCGCCGACTGAGCGACGAGCTCTTCGAGCGCCTCGCCGGGCTGGCCCGCGAGACCCAGGCCTACAGCTACGTGCGTGGCACCGTCATCGAACTCAACATGCCGCTGGTGCGGTTCATCGCCGGCCGCTTCCGTCACCGCCGCGAGGACATGGACGACATCCTCCAGGTCGGCACCGTCGGTCTGATCAAGGCGGTCGACGGTTACGACCCCGGGCGCGGCGTCGAGTTCGTCACCTACGCCATCCCCACCATCGCCGGGGAGATCAAGCGGTTCTTCCGGGACACCTCCTGGCCGGTACGGGTGCCGCGGCGGATGCAGGAGTGCTACCTCAGGGTCGCGCGCGGCTCGGACCGGCTGGAGCAGGAACTCGGCCGGCTGCCGCACCCCGAGGAGATCGCGAAGGCGCTCGACCTCGGCGTGGAGGAGGTCGTCGAGGGCCTGGTCGCCGGCCGGGTCTACCGGCCCGATTCCCTCGACGCCTTGCGCGAGCAGGACTCCGACGAGTCCGGCAGCGCACTGCTGGACCGGCTCGGGGCCTGCGACCCGGGCCTCGAACTCGCCGAGTTCCGCACCGCCGTCCGACCCTTGCTCGGACAACTGCCCCGGCGTGAGCAACTGGTGCTCGAACTGCGGTTCTGGGAGGACCGGACGCAGTCCGAGATCGCCGAGCGGATCGGCGTCTCCCAGATGCACGTGTCCAGACTGCTCTCCACCACCCTCGCGCGCCTGCGCGGACAACTGGACGACCGCGACGCGTCCGGTTGGAGCGACGCTCCGACCGACCCCGACCCCGACCCCGACCCCGACCCCGACCCCGACCCCGGCCCCGGCCCTGGCGCCCCACTCGGGCCCGGCGCCTGCCGGGACCGCGGGCCCGCCTGAGAACGTGCCGACCCCGGTGTTCCGGAACTCCCGAGGGCCCCGAACCCCCGAGAATCCGACCACCTGCCCGCCTCCCCGTGTTTCCGGCCCCCACAGCGGTCAGCCGCGCTGAGGGGGGCCGTCGGTACGGAGGAGGAGAAGGCGGAGGAGAAGAGCGCGTCTGCTGCGCCGGGTGCTCCGGTCCCGGACCCGACTCCGGGACCGGCCGTCCGCCGAGAACGAAGAGGAGGACCGTCATGAGCCGCCGCCCGCCTCGCCCGCCCCGACCGCCCGCCACCGGCACCGCGCCCGCCCCGGACCAGCCGGTCGGACTCACCACCCACGCCCGACCGTGGGCCCGCGGCACCGTCCTCACCCTGAACGGGGAGCTCGACCTCGACTCCGTCGCCGTGCTGCGCGAGGCGCTCGATCCGGCGCTGGCCACCCCCGGCACGGTCGTCCTGATCGACTGCGGCGACCTCGCCTTCTGCGACTCCACCGGCCTGTCCGAACTGCTCGAAGCCGCCATCAGGGCGCGCGAGCACGGCAGCCGGATCGAACTCGCCCGCCCCCGGCCGATCGTCCGCCGTGTCCTCGAGATCACGGGTGCCACCGACGCGTTTCCCGTCCGTGACGTCTTGCCGTGACCCCTGCGCCCCGCCCGGCGTACCTGGGCCCGGGCACGGCCGCCCCTCCGAGGAGGCGGCGCTCCTCGACGTCGACGGAACGCTGCTGGACACCAGCCACCGCCTCCGCGGTCCCGCGCCGGCTCCACGCGGGGACGGCGCGGGATTGCGGAGGCGGTGGGGCGATGCCGGGGCGAAACGGTGGGGCGGCGTTCGGGGGCCGCCGTTCGGGGAACTCGCAGGGCCGGGGATCAGGTGGCGCAGGAGCAGAGGGAGGCCGGCGGGATGAGCCAGCGAGGACGACGGATCGTGGCCGGCGCACGTGCCCGGGGGCTGGCGGTGCGCGGGCGGGTGTGGGCGGTGACGAGCGGGACCCGCCCACGGGCCCTGCCCGCGCTGGGACTCCTGCCCCCGGTGCTGCTGGCCGGAGGACTCGCCGCCGAGCCGGCGCCGGTGCTGTGGGCGCTGATCGGAGGCTGGGTACTTGCCCTCGGCCTGGCCGGGCTGCTGCTCCGCCGGCCGGTCGGGAGCGGTGGCCGGACCCGCGCCGTGCGCCGTTCCGGCGGCGGGGCCGACGGACGATGAGGCGGCTGCCACCGGCCGTCCGGGGACCGCTGTCCGCGGCCCTGCCGGACCTGGTCGCGGCCGGCCCGCCCGACGGGCCCGCCCGCCCGCAACCGGTCCGCGGAACCGGCCCCGGAACCGGCCGGTGGCGGCGATCCCCGGGGCGCTCAGTTACCGGCGGCCGCCATGGTCTCGCGCACCGACAGCAGGCACGGATCGCAGTAGCGGTCCGGCGCCCCGAGGGGCGTCTCCATGCCGTTCGGCACGACCCGGCGGGACAGTTCCAGCGACTGCCCGCAGAGCGCCGTCGACGCGTCGTCCTTCGACACCACGTGCCACATCAGACCCGACGGCTCCTCCGCCGCATCGGTCTCGGCCCACATCTCGTACACGACTGCCTCCCTGAGCAGGGGTTCGGGCTCTCCCATGCAATCCCGGGCCGGGCCGGTCGGCCACCGGGTGGCACCCAGTGGGACGGTTCGGGGGCGCCGAGGTTTGAGGTTCGGGGGCGGTTCCGTCTCCGGCCGGAAGCGTTCGGCCGGAACCCCGGGCGGACCGGCCGGGCCGCCCGGACTGCGGCGGTTGTCCGGCGGTTCACCGGGTAGGCGTCGGGCGTGGAGCACTTCGAACCCCCGGCGGACGGCGGCGACGACGCGGCCGACCTGGGTGACGCGTCGGCGTACGACATCTGCGACCACTGCGGGCTGGCCGTCCTCGCCCAGGACCTGCTCGGCGCGCTCGTCCCGGACTCCTCCGCCGTTCACGCCTCGGACCCGGAGCTCGACGGCAGGCGGGTCGTCACGGCGTGTTCGGCCGGGCACCTGGCCATGCTGGTCGAGGTCTACCGCAGCCGCCCGTTCGTCCCCGAGGAGCAGTACGCGGGCAAGGTCAGTCGCACCCTCGCCGACTACGACGAGCCGGTGCCGCTCAGTGTGGTCGCCGCCCTCTGCGGCCTGTCCGAGGACCAGGCCCAGCAGGGCGTGGACTGGCACAACGCCCGCGCCCGCGAGTGGCGCGCCCGGTACGGCGACCCCGAGGAGCGCGGCCACTGGGAGGACCCCGGCGATTCGGAGGACCCCGGCGGCGACCTCCCGGACCGCTGACGGCCTCGTGCACGACAAGCGGGCCGGCAGCACGGTCCACCTCGCCTGCCTCCGTCGGCACGTCCCACCCCGACAGTCTCCGTCGGCCCGGGCGCCGAACGCCGTTTTCACCCGTGCAGCCCGATTCCGGGGCCTCCGGGCGGGTACGGGACCGCCCGTCCGTCCCCCTGTCCGTCGCCCGAACGCGCCCCCGGAGGCATCCGTGCCCGACATGAACGGCCCCTACAAGCCCGGCACCCCGTGCTGGATCGACCTGATGGTGCCCGACCAGCAGGCGGCCCTCGACTTCTACGGGGAGGTGTTCGGATGGCAGGGCGAGATCGGGCCCGCCGAGCAGGGCGGGTACTCGGTCTGCACGCTGAAGGGCAAGCCGGTCGCCGGGATCATGAAGGCGATGAACCCGGACGGCACCGTGCCCGACCCGATGCCGCCGACGGTGTGGACCACGTACCTGTCCACGGACTCCCTCGACGCCGCCCTCAAGACCGTCACCGACGCCGGCGGCTCGGTGGTGGTGGGGCCGATGGACGTCATGGATCTCGGGCGGATGGCCGTGATCGCCGACCCGACCGGCGCCGTCGTCGGCCTCTGGCAGCCCGGGACCTTCGACGGCGCGGGCATCGTCAACGAGCACGGCGCGCTCATCTGGAACGAGCTGGCCACCCGCGACCGCGCGGCGGCCGCGGCCTTCTACTCGGCCGTGCTGCCGGTCACCACCGGCCGCTCCGAGGCGCCCGGCGCCGAGGGGTACATCGAGTTCCAGGTCGACGGTCGCGCGGTCGGCGGGATGATGGACCTGTCCACCTTCCCGCCGGGGGTCCCGCCGCACTGGCAGCCGTACTTCAACGTGGAGGACGTCGACGCCATCCAGGCGGCCGTCGTCCGTGCGGGCGGCACCGTTCTCACCCCGGCCTTCGACATGGCCGCCAACCGGCTGGCCGTCCTCGCCGACCCGCAGGGCGGGGCGTTCTCGGTGATCACCTGGCCGACGCCGGAGGACCCGGCCGGCTGACGGCGGCAAGCCGTGCGGCCCCGGTGCCAGACCTGGCACCGGGGCCGCACGACGTGGTGGGCCGGGATCAGTCCGGCGCCGAGGCCCCGCCCTGTCCGCCCGGTCCGCCCGGTCCGCTCGGTCCGGCCGGTCCGCCCGGGTCGGTCGCGGCGTACTCGGGGCCGTCCGCCGGGCCCTTGTCCTCGTCGTGCTCCGGCGGCGGACCGCCCTCGCCGGTCATCCGTGACTCGGGGGTCTCGGTCCGTACGGGCGGGTCCCAGGGGTCCCGTGGATGGCCCCGAGGGCCCCCGGGGTCGGGCACGGACTCGTCCGCGCCGGTCGTGCGGTCGGTCATGGCGGTCACCTCCGCTTCGCTGCGATGCGCTCCGTCGCGCTCCGTCGTCCGCGAGCGTCAGTCCTTGCCCGCGTCCTTGATCTTCTCGGCGGCCTGCTTGAGGTCGCTCTTCATCTGGGTGCCGCGGCCCTTGGCTTCCATCGTCCGGTCGCCCGTCGCCCGTCCGGCGACCTCCTTGGCCTTGCCACGGGCCTTCTCGGCCATGTTGCGCATCTTGTCGTCGGTGGCCATGGTCCTGCCTCCCTTCGGTGGACGGGCCGGTGCCCGCCCGAGCCGCGTCTGCCCCCGCCGGGCCGTTCCATGCGTCGGCCGGGTCGTTCCGTACGTCGGTCGGGTCGTTCCGCCCGTCGGCGCGGCGGTGGAACGGTGGCGGTCGGGACCGGCCTCGGCGGCAGGCTCCCCGACCCCGGCCCCGACTCAGTCCACCGGCCCCCGGTCGGTCGGGTCGGTCGGGTCGGTCCGGTCGTCGCGGTCCCGCCGGTCGTCGCGGTGGCGGCGCAGGTGGAGCAGCGGCAGCAGCAGCCAGCAGGCGGCGAACCAGGCCATCACCGCTGCCACGATCCAGGCCGCCGCCGCACTCCCGGTGGCGACCCGCAGCAGCAGGAGCAGCGCGGAACCGACGGTGAGCGCCAACAGCACCAGGCCGACCACGACCAGCCGGGCCGCGGCATCGACCAACTGCGGCTTGAGCCGGTGGCCGGCGAAGAGCCGGTGGTAGGAGACCGGTGCGGCGAGCGCGCCCGTGGCCAGCGCGCCGAGGACCACGGTGACCACGTAGAGGTCCCGGTCGAAGTCGCCCAACTGGGCGAAGCGGGGCATGAAGACGACGCTCAGCAGGAAGCCGAACAGGATCTGCGAGCCGGTCTGCGCGACCCGCACCTCCTGGAGCAGGTCGTCCCACCGGCGGTCGGCGCGCTCCTCGGCGGACTCCCGCCGCCCCGTGCGGGTCGCGGCGGGGTCCTGCGGCCCGGTGGTGCCCGGTGGCATCCTGCTCACCTCCGCCCCGGCTTCACTTCGCGTGTAGCCGTACCGGGCCCGGGTAAACGCGCGGCATGGACGTGACGACCCGGCCACCGCCGGGGAAGCCCTGCCGGACGGGCCACCGGCCGGTGGCCGCCGTCCGTGCGGTCCGACGGGCCGCGCGGCATCATGGTCCGGACGGCATCAGGCCGTTCCGACCGGACCGGGAGCCAGCCATGCATCTGCCTGCCGGGGACGCGGAGGACGCGGGGGACGCCGGGGGAGCGGGCGACGATCGGCACGAGGGGGAGCTGCGCGTCGACGTCCGGCGCGCCGGACCGGTGCGGATCGTGTCCGTCGGGGGAGAGTTCGACCGCGACTCGGCGGACGGGCTGCGCGCGGCGCTCGCCGGGCTGCCGGAGGACGGTCCGACCAGGATCCTGGTCGACCTCGCCGAGCCGAGCTTCTGCGACTCGACCGGTCCGAACGTCCTGCTGCGGGCCCGGCAGGACGCCGAACGGGCCGGTGTCCCGCTGGAGCTCGCCGGGCCGCGCCCCGTCGTGGTCCGGCTGCTCGCGCTCACCGGGGCGGACACCGTCCCGCAGGTCCGTCCCGGCGTCGCCCTCGCGCCGGCGGCGGACGACGGCCGGAAGGACGACGGCCGGAAGGACACCGACCCGACCGACCGCACCCGTCCCCCCGGACCCGCGGCACCCGAGCGGCCGTGATGAACGGCCACGGAGTCGCCGCGCCGGATCGCGACCAGATCCGGCGGCTGACCCTGAGCGGCAGCGAGGGCGCCGTGCGGCGGTGCCGGGACTTCAGCCGCGAGGCCCTGCTCGACTGGCACTGGCTGGCCGTCGACGGCGCGGACTGGCCCGACGAGGAGCAGGTCGCCGTCTTCGAGGACGTCCTGCTGATGGTCTCCGAACTGGTCACCAACGCCTGCCTGCACGCCCCCGGCGGTCCGCGCGAGCTGCGGCTGCGCTGGGACACCGTCCGGCTGCGGGTCGAGGTCAGCGACGCCAGCCCGGTCCCCCCGGAGCTGCGCCCCTCCGCCGACCCGGGGCAGCCGGGCGGTCACGGCCTGCGGGTGGTGGACCGGCTCGCCCGCGCCTGGGGCTCCCGGCCCGAGGACGGTGGCAAGACCGTCTGGCTGGAGGTGCCGTCCCCCCTGAACCACCGCTCCTGAACTCGTCGTTCAACCGTCGGCCCGACGTGTGCTCCGGGCGGGGCCGCCCCCGCCCTCGACGTCACCGGTGGCCCCGGCGCCCGCCGCCGGGGGTCCGAGGTCGGGCCACACGGAGACGTGGTCGCGTTCCAGGACCAGCCGTACGCGGTGCGCCAGGCCCAGCGACTCGGTGAACTCGCGCGGCAGCTGGAGTCGGCCGACGCGGTCCAGCACGGTGTACTCCTGGGCGGTGAGCGCGCCGTCCGTGCCGGTGTCGGCCGCGTGGCGCAGCACCTCGGTGGAGGTGCGCCCGTCGCGGATCCGGACCGTGCGGCGGACCTGGTCGGCCACCAGGGGGTCGTGGGTGACGATCAGCACGGTGGTGCCCAGCTCGGTGTTGGCGGTGCGCAGGGCGCCGAAGATCTCCTCCGAGGTGGCGGTGTCCAGTTCGCCGGTGGGTTCGTCCGCGAGCAGCAGCCGGGGTTCGTTGGCCAGGGCGACGGCGATCGCCACCCGCTGCTGCTCGCCGCCGGAGAGGCCGGCCGGGGTGCGGTCGGCGGCCGGGGCGATGCCCATCAGGTCGAGCAGCTCCATGGCCCGGGCGGCGCGGCGGCGGCGCGGCACGCCGATGTAGCCCATCGGCAGCTGCACGTTCTCGCGCGCCGTCAGGTAGGGCAGCAGGTTGCGCGCGGTCTGCTGCTGGATCACCCCGACGGTGCGGCGGCGGTAGGCGGTCCGTTCGCGGCGCTTGAGCCCGCCCAGGTCGGTGCCGGCCACTTCGACGGTGCCCGCGCTGGGGGTGTCGAGGCCGGCCAGGATGCCGAGCAGGGTGGACTTGCCGGAGCCGGAGGCGCCGACCAGGGCCGTCAACTCGCCCTCCCGCACGGTCAGGTCGAGCCCCTGCAGGGCCTGCACCTCGACGCCGTCACGGGCGCGGGTGCCGGTGCGGTAGATCCGCACCAGGCTCTGGCACGCCACCATCGGTCCTCCGGTCCCGGTCGCTGTCCCGGACCCTGTCGCTGTCGCTGTCGCTGTCGCTGTCGCTGTCGCTGTCCCGGTCCGTGTCCCGGTCGCAGTCCCGGCCCCGGGTCGTTCGTTCGGTCGGACGGTCACAGTGCCTCCCCCAGTCGCAGCACGGCGCCCAGTCCGCGCCGGCGGCTGATCGCCGCCTCCAGGACGGCAGCCGCCGTCATCAGCACGACCAGCGCGAGGCCGAGGCCCGCGGTGATCGTCCAGTCGATGTGCACGGCGGGCTCGAACGGCCCGCCGGTGAGTGCCCCCAGCCGCAGGCCGGAGCCGAGCGCGGCGGGCAGCAGCAGTCCGAGCGCGGTGCCGCCGACCGCCGCCGCCAGCGCCAGCGGCAGCAACTGGAGCAGTTGCAGCCCGAGCACCGCTCGGCTGCCGATGCCCAGGGTCCGCAGGTAGGACGTGGTCCGGGCGCGTTCGGTGGCGCTGAGCAGCAGGTCCAGGGCGAACGTGCCGAGCGCGAGCAGCAGGCCGAGCGCGGTGGTGGCCCGGAAGGCGAGCCGGGCCGAGCGGGCCAGCCCGTCCGACCGCAGCGCGTCGAGCTCCTCGCCCCGGTCGCGGAGTTCGACCTGCGGTCCGGGCACGCCGGTGGGAGCGAGCTGTGCGCCGGCGGCGGCCCGCACCGCGGCCGGGTCCAGGGGCGGTCCGCCGCCGGCCGGGTAGAGCAGGAGGGCGGAGGCGTGGTTCTTCTGGGCGGGCAGGCGCTCGGCGGACGGGCCGGTGAACACCAGCAGGGCGCCGGACCGGGGCCCGCCGCCGAGCACCGGCCCGAGGACCGGGTCGCGCAGCGCCTCCTCGGGCAGGGCACCGACCACGTGGACCAGGGACCGGCCCGTCCCCAGCGCGGTCAGTTCGAAGGTGCCGTCGGGGAACCGGGCGGCGAGTCCGGGATCGGCCAGCGCGGTGAGCACGGGGACGTCGCCTCCGGTGCCGGTCCGCCCGACCGCCGCGTCGGCCCCGGCGGTGGCCAGCAGGGCCCGGGCGACGGGGGAGGAGGGATCGGCGGCGCCCAGCGCGGCGGCGTCCAGCCCGACGAACCGGGCGCCGGGGAAGGTGGTGCCGTCGTCCTGCGCGGTGAGTTCCCCGCTCGCGCCGGTGACCGTCACCCGGTGCCCCAGGGCGGGGACCGGCGGCAGCTCGTCGGAGAGCCGGTCCTTCGGCCCGACCAGGGCGACGGGTGCCCCGCCGGTGCGCCAGGCGGCGATCTGCGCCTGCCCGTCCGCGAGGGTGCGCGGTATCAGCCCCCCGTAGACCCCGTAGCCCATGGCCAGGACCAGGACCAGCAGGGAGAGCGCGGCCGCGCCGCTCTGCGCCCCGGCCCGGGCGAGCGCCACCAGCGGGACCAGGCCGCGCGAGCGCCGTGCCGAGCGGGTCGCCCGGCGCACCAGCGGGGGCAGCACCCGGATCAGGACCCCCACCGTGACCAGCGCCAGGAGGACCGGTGCGAGGGCGAGCAGGGGGTCCGTGCCGGTGCCCGCGTAGGCGCCGCGGGTACGCAGCGCGAGCAGTCCGGCGGCGGCCAGGAGCACCACCAGGGCCTCCAGGACGATCCGGCGCGAGCGCGGCGCGGGCCGGGTCCGTCCGGCGGAGGCCAGCAGCACCGCGGCCGGCGCGCACCAGACCAGCACGGCGGCGACGAGGGCGGGCACCGGCGAGCCGAGGGCGGCGCCCGGCGGCGCGAGCGCGCGGCCGACCGCCCAGCCCGCCGCGACCCCGGCGCCGACCGCCACCGCGGCCTCCGCCAGCAGTCGGCCCGCGATCCGGGGCAGCCCCGCCCCGCGGGAGAGTTGCAGCGCGAAGGCGCCGGCCCGGCGGCGGGCTCCGAGCCGGGCGGCGGCGACCGCGGTGGCCACCACCATGGCGAGCAGTCCGGCGAGCGCGAAGCCCTGCAACTGCTCGGTGCGCCGGCGCTGGACGGCGAAGGCGTCCAGTTCCGGGCCGAGTCGCTCGGTGACGTCGAGCGAGGGCACGATCTGGCCGGTCAGCATGCAGGTGTCCGCGAGGCTCGACCCGCAGAGCCGGTCCGGTCCGGCGGCGCGCAGTGCGCGCAGGGCGGACTGCATGGCGGCGGTCCCGGCCGGGGTGGCGGCCGGACCGGACCGGTCGACGGCCGTCGGCAGCTCCCAGGCCACCTTGATCGCGAGGCCGTGCTTCGCGATCGTCTCGATCCCGTCGGCGCTGGTCAGCAGCTGGCCGCTCAGCTGCTGGCCGGGGTCCACCGCCACGGTCCACGGGGAGACCAGCATCGGGGACTGCTGCCAGAGCCGGCCCGCACCGCGGTCGGTCCGGAAGACCCCGACCACGAGGACCGGGGCGGTCCAGCCGCGGCCCGACAGGTCGAACCTCCGGCCGACCGCCAGGCCGAGCCGCTCCCGGGTGCCCTCGGAGACCGCGACCTCGACCGGGTCCGCCTCTGCGGACGGAACGCGCGGCTCGGCCCTGGGCTGCCGCGGCGCGCGGCCCTGGAGGTACTCGACCGTGCCGCCCGGGCCGTCGGGCTGGGCGTACACCAGAGCGAAACGCGGCGGTTTGCCGTAGGGGCTGGGCAGTTCGGGTCCGCTCGCCGACACGTCGAGGGTGGTGACGCGGGCCTGCGGCTTGCCGAGCACGGCGGCCAGTCCCGGACCCGCCGCGGTGCGCACCCGCTCGCCGAGCCGGTCCAGATCACGGTCGAGCGAGCCGGTGTCCGGGGGCACCAGCCCGTCCAGCGGGACGGTGGTGGTGGCGGCGGAGAGCAGCGGCACGTCCCGCTGGGCGCGGACCACCCGGTCCGCGAGCGTGTCGGCCGCCAGCCGGTCGAACCGCGGCGGCCAGCTCAGCGGGACCGCCGTGAGCAGTGCGGCGAGCAGCGCGAGCACGGCCGAGACCGGCCAGGCGATCCGCGCCTCGCGCCGGATCAGGCGCAGTGTCAGCATGTGGGGCTCCCCCCGTCGAAGCGTCCGTCCTCGCGCACGCCGCGGGGCCCGTCCGGGCGCGGTCGGACGGCGTGCCCCAGGACGGCGTGCCCCAGGACCGTGCGCCGCCGGACCCTGCGCCGCCCCTCCGCGCGCCGCGACAGGTCCGCGCGCCGCGACGGGCCCGCGCGCCGCCGGTCCTCCGCCGGGCTCATCCGTCGTCCCCCGCGCGCAGGGCCCGGACCAGGTCGACCCGGGCCAGCAGCCGGGTGAGGACCAGCACCGCGAGGGTGAGCAGCAGGCCGCCGGCCAGCGCCGTGAGCACGGCGGCGGGCCGGCCCGGGGCGGCGGCCATGGCCGGGAAGACCGGGCGCGCGTAGTCGTCCAGCACGGTGAGTGTCAGCAGAAGGGCCGCCAGCAGCAGGCCGAGCAGCCCTCCGAGCAGCACCGGCAGCACGGTCACCGCCACCTGTTCGGCGCGCAGCAGCGCGGTCAGCTCGGCGCGTCGCACGCCCAGCGCGCGGAGCACCGCGAACTCCCGCCGGCGGGAGCGCACCGTGCCCACCGCGTGCAGGGTCAGCGCGGTCACCGCGAACAGCGGCGCCGTGACCAGGACCAGCAGCCAGGCGCAGCGCAGTCCGGCCCGGAACGGGTCGTCCGCCAGACCCTCGGCGACCCGCAGGGCGCTCTCCGGTCGGCCGAACCCGCCGTGGCCGTCGACGGCGGCCCAGGTGGCCGCCGGGTCCGAGCTGGCCAGCCACCAGTGGGTGGCGACGGGCGGGGCCGCGCCGGTGAGCGTGCGGTTGGCGGCGAGCGCGCGCAGGTCCAGCAACAGGTGGCCCTGGCCCCGGGCGTAGCCGGGCAGCACGTCGACCTCCCCGGTGATCAGGACCTGCTGGGTGCTCCGCCCGTCGCGCTCCCAGTTGAGCGGAAGGGTGTCGCCGACCCTGGCGTCCACCGCGTCGAGCAGCGCGCGGTCGGCGACCGCGGGCAGCGTGGGGGGCGTCGGCAGGACGGCGCCCCCCGGCAGGGTGCGGAGTACGGGCGCGCCGCCGGTCACGGGCTGGACGGCGAGGACGGCGTCCGCGCCCACCGGGTCGGGCGGGACCGGCGGCTCGTGGGACCGGATCACCGTGTGCAGCAGGTCGGCCCCCTCGCTCTGCCAGCTGCAGGCCTCGGCCTGGTCGGGGACCTCCTCCGAGCGGCCGCGTTCGGTGCCGGGGCAGCCGAGCGCGGACGGGGCCGCGAGGACCTTGCCGGAGCGGGCCCAGCCCTGCCCGGGCGGCAGCGTGAGATCGGTCCGCCCGCCGGCGGCGCCGACGGCCGTGATCGTCGGCAGGCGCAGGTCGAGGGTGGAGCGCAGGGCGACCGTGCCGGGGAAGTGGACACCGAGCCGGCTGAGCGTCAGCGGGCGGGCGCGCCGGCCGCCGTCGGACAGGGGGAAGGTCAGCGAGTGCGGGCGGCCGTCGGCCGTCAGCGGGAGCGTCAGCTGCTCGGTCAGTCCGTCGGCGTCCTGGATCCACAGCTTCAGGAGCAGGCCGGGTGCCGGGACCGGCAGATCGGTGCTCGCCTGGACGGTCGCCTCCAGCGCGGCCGGCTCGCCCGGCAGCGCGATCCCCTGGGCGGGCACGGCGGTCAGGGGGGACAGCAGCTCCGGCACCGGGCGGTCGGCCTGGTCCGGGCGCAGGCGCGGCAGCCCCGCGGCGGAGGCCGCCGTGCTGTCCAGGGCGACCGTCCGGACCAGGGCGGTGCCCAGGAAGGCCGACTGCTCGGCCACCGGGGTGAGCCCCGTCACGCCCGGCAGGGCGGCCAGCGTGGCGTGCCGCTGCCCGGGCTCGCCGGACACCCCGGACAGCCGCAGGTCGGCGCCGACCGTGTAGGCCGCCCGGTCGCGGTCGCTGGCCGGGAGCGCGGCCAGCACCCCGGCGGCCAGGCTGCTGCAGGCCACCGCCAGCAGCGTCACCAGTACCGGCAGCGCCTGGCGGCCGGTGTCGCGGCTCAGCCGCCAGGCGCCCAGCGGCAGGACCAGCCCGCGGGCCCGGCCGGCCGCCCGCTCCAGCAGCCGCCCCACCGCCGGCAGCAACCGCAGCAGCAGGACGCCACCGGCCACCGCCATGACCACCGGGGCCAGCACCAGCGTCGGGTCGACCCAGGAGTCGAACCCGGCGTCGGCGTTGCTCACCACCACCCCCTCGTAGCGGCGGAGCTGGAGGAAGCCGAAGGCCGCCAGCGCGAGCAGCACCAGGTCCGCCCCGGCCCGCTGCAGACCGGGTCGGCGCGGGCTGCGCGCGCGCAGCGTCCGCTGGGCACCCGGGTCCACCGCCTGCCGGGCGAGCGGCAGCAGCAGAGCCGTGCCGTGCACCAGGAGTGCGAAGCCCGCGGCCCACCGGGCGGTCCGGCCGTCGCCCGCGGCCAGGCCCTGCGCGCCGACGACGCGCAGCACGGCGGCGAGCAGCGGCTCGGTCAGCAGCAGCCCGCCGACCGCCGCCGGCACCGCGGCCAGCGCCCACTCGCCGGCCGCCGTCGCGAGCAGCCGCGCCGTGCCGGCGCCCCGGGAGCTCCGGAGCGCCTGCTCGCCGGCGAACGCGTCGGCCAGCCGACGGGCGGTCAGCACCAGCACCGCGGCGGCGAGCAGGGCCAGCAGGCCGAGCGGTACGGCGGTCTCGGCCCTGGCCGTCAGGACCGGCACCACCTGGCCGTCGACCGCACCGGGCAGTCCGCTGCGCACCGAGGTGTCGGCCAGGGCCGGTTCGGCGCCGCGGTAGACCGAGCGGGCGGTGTCGGAGCGGGCGAAGGCGGCCACCCGGTCGCGCAGCGCGGCGAGTTCGGGGAGGCTCGACCGCCCGGTGTCGGGCAGGGCGACCCAGACGGCGAGCATGCGGTCGGCGAACCCGGGCAGCCCGGCCAGCCGGGCGCCGTCGACGAGCACGAGGGGCTGGCTCGCGGCCTCGGCGCCGCCGAGGCCGGTCCAGAACGCGGCGGCGTCCGGGTCCGGCCGGTAGACACCGGTCACCGTGAGCCTGAGCGGCTCGCCGGTTCCGGGTGTGCGGACGACCGTGCTGCCGCCGCTGTCCAGGCCGAGCCGGTCGGCCGCGGCCTCGGGAAGGGCGACGCGCAGCCCGCCGTCGGCGGCGGGGGCGGCCTCGGGCGCGTCCGGCCAGCTGCCGCTGCGCAGTCGGGCGTGGCGGCCGGGGTCCGGCAGCACCGCCAGGAGGGAGGGGAGCGCGGTCTCGGTGGCCCAGCGACGCCCGGTGGGCGGCAGCGCGAGGTCGACGGTGCTGATGCCGCGCTGTGCGGTCTCGGTGCGGAACGGGGTGCCGGCCATCGTCCGGACCAGCGCCGAGTGCACCGCGCGGTCGGCCTCGGACAGGCCCGGGGCCGACCAGCGCGCGGTGACCTCGACCGAGCGGCCGGCGTCGGCGGCGAGCCGCTGGCGGACCCCTGCGGTGGCCGCCGACTGGGCCAGCCCGGCCACCGCGGACAGCACCGCCGTCGCCACCAGGACGCTCACGGCGACGGCTGCCAGCACCAGACCGTGGCGGCTGATCCGGCGCCACACCCCCGCCAGTCCCATCCACTGCTCCCCTCGGCACCCTCCGTGGCGGAGTTCCGTGCGCCACGAGTCCAACTACTGTCCGGGGGTGGGTTTCTGTCGCAGCGAATCCGCTGTGGTCTGTACCAATCCGATCCGGGGGCCCCATCTTGCCCGACGACCCGCCGACTTCACCCGGTCGGTTTCCGTTCGGCCGCCTTTCTGCCTGAAGGGGCAGCCGGGCTGCCCGGCCCGGCCGGGAACGCCCGGCGCGCACCGACCGCCCGGCGCGCACCGACCGCCGGGCCCGCCACGGCCGGCCGGGCCCGCCACTGCCCGCCCCGACGACGCGGGGCGGGCAGTGGCGGGCCCTCGCCGCTCAGCCGCCGAGCGGCCCGGGCTCCGTCGGTGGGCCCGGCTTCGGTCGGCCGGGCGGCTCGGGGTCGGGGCCCGGCCGGGGGAAGGGCGGTACGGGCGGCGGTGCCGGGTCCGGCACCGGCGTGGGCACGGGGTCGGGGTGCGGGAACGGTTCGATGTCCGGATGGACGGGGGGCGGGACGGTCATGACGACCGCGCCTCCTTTCCGCTGTTGGGCCGGGCCCCGGGCTTGTGCCGGGCGCCGGGGTCGTACTGGGCTTCGGGGTCGTACCGGGCTTCGGGGTCGCCCCCGGGCCGTCGGCGGCCCGGGCTCGGCCCTCGGGGCACGGCGTTTCCCGGGGCGCGGCGCCGCTCCTCCCGTGGGCCGCGCCCTCGGCGGGTGGCGCCTACCCGGCGGCGCGGGGGCAAAACGGGCCCGGGCCCCGCAGGCCGCTCCCGTCCCGTCTGTCACCGGCGGCGGGACGGTGGCACAGTGGGAGGCGGAGCGGCGCCGCCGCTCCCACCGGTCGGAGCCGCCGCGGAGCGGTCCGGCCGCGCGGTCGATCCGGACGGTGGACGGATGGACGAACACCCAGCGCCGCACACTCCGGCGGGCCGTGCGGACGGGCCCGACCGGCCGGACCAGGTCCTGCGGCAGCTGCTCGCCGGGCTGACGGCGGTCCGCGACGGCGACTTCCGCACCCGGCTCGGGTCCGACCTGCCGGGCGTGCCCGGGGAGATCGCCACCGTCTTCAACGGCATGGTCGAGCAGCTCGCCCGGGTGACCTCGGAGGTGACCCGGGTGGCGCGGGAGGTCGGCTCCGAGGGGCGGCTCGGCGGCCAGGCCGACGTGCCCGGCGCGGCCGGGACGTGGCTCGGCCTCACGGACGCGGTCAACGCGATGGCCGGCGACCTCACCCGGCAGCTGCGCAACATCGCCCAGGTGACCACGGCCGTGGCGCGGGGGGACCTCACCCAGAAGATCGAGGTCGACGCGCGCGGTGAACTCCTCGAACTCAAGAACACCGTCAACACCATGGTCGACCAGCTGTCGGCGTTCGCGGGCGAGGTGACCCGGGTGGCGCGGGAGGTCGGTTCCGAGGGCCGGCTCGGCGGCCAGGCCGACGTCCGGGACGTCTCCGGGACGTGGAAGGACCTCACCGACAACGTCAATGTGATGGCCTCGAACCTGACCGGCCAGGTCCGCTCGATGTCCGAGGTGGCCACGGCCGTCGCCCGGGGCGACCTCTCCCGGAAGATCATCGTGGAGGCCAAGGGCGAGATGGCCGCGCTCGCGGACGCGATCAACACCATGGTCGACACCCTGTCGGTGTTCGCCGGCGAGGTGACCCGGGTCGCCCGCGAGGTCGGCACCGAGGGCACGCTGGGCGGGCAGGCCCGCGTCCCGAACGTCGCCGGGACGTGGAAGGACCTCACCGACAACGTCAACTTCATGGCCCACAACCTCACCAGCCAGGTCCGCAACATCGCCCAGGTCACCACCGCGGTGGCCAACGGCGACCTCACCCGCAAGATCGACGTCGACGCGCGCGGCGAGATCCTGGAGCTCAAGAACACCGTCAACACGATGGTCGACCAGCTCGGCTCGTTCGCCGCCGAGGTGACCCGGGTGGCCCGCGAGGTCGGCAGCGAGGGGCGGCTCGGCGGACAGGCCGAGGTCGAGGGCGTCTCCGGCACCTGGAAGCGCCTGACCGAGAACGTCAACGAACTGGCCGGCAACCTCACCCGCCAGGTGCGGGCCATCGCCGAGGTCACCGGAGCGGTCGCGGCCGGCGACCTCACCCGCTCGATCTCCGTGGACGCCTCCGGCGAGGTCGCCGACCTCAAGGACAACATCAACTTCATGGTGGAGTCCCTGCGCGAGACCACCCGCGCCAACCAGGAGCAGGACTGGCTCAAGACCAACCTCGCCCGTTTCACCGGCACCATGCAGGGGCGGCGCGACATCCGGTCCGTCGCCGAGCTGATCACCGACGGGCTGACGCCGCTGGTCGGGGCCCAGTACGGGGCGTTCTACCTGGCGGAGGAGGGGCCGGAGGGCACCGTCCTGGTCCGGATCAGCGCCTACGGCCGTGCGGCCGACGGCGGGTCCGCCGGCACCGCGGCCGCCGACGGTCCACCGGCCGACCCCGCCCCGGCCGACGACCGTGGTGGACCCGCGCGGGTCCGGCTCGGCGAGTCGCTGGTCGGCCAGGCCGCCCGCTCCCGCCGCGTCGTCACCGTGGACGACCTGCCGCCCGACTACGCGACCATCGGCTCCGGCGCCGGTGCCACCCACGTCCGGTCCGTGCTGATCCTGCCGATCGCCCTGGAGGAATGGCTGCTCGGCGTGATGGAGTTCGGCTCCGTCCACCCCTTCAGCGCCGTCCACCGCGACCTCCTGGAGCAGTTCACCGAGGCCTGCGGCGTCAACCTCGGCACCCTGCTGGCCAACGCCCGCACCGACGAGCTGCTCGGCGAGTCCCAGCGGCTCACCGCCGAACTGCAGTCCCGCTCCGAGGAACTGCAGGACGGACAGCAGGAGCTGCGGCGCTCCAACGCCGAACTCGGCGAGAAGGCCGCCCTGCTGGCCGAACGCAACCGCGACATCGAGGCCAAGAACCTGGAGATCGAGCAGGCCCGCCAGGAACTGGAGGAGCGGGCACGGCAGTTGAGCATCAGCTCGATGTACAAGTCGGAGTTCCTCGCCAATATGAGCCACGAACTGCGCACCCCGCTCAACAGCCTGCTCATCCTCGCCCAGCTGCTGGCCCAGAACCCCACCGGCAACCTCACCCCCAAGCAGGTCGAGTACGCGGGCGTGATCCACTCGGCCGGCTCCGACCTGCTCCAGCTCATCAACGACATCCTCGACCTCTCCAAGGTCGAGGCCGGGAAGATGGAGTTCAGCCCCGAACCCTTCGCCGTGCAGGAGCTGCTGGCCTACGTCGAGGCCGCGTTCAAGCCGCTCGCCGACCAGCGCGGCCTCGCCTTCCGGATCGGCGTCGGCGAGCGGGTGCCCGGCGAACTCGTCACCGACCAGGCCCGGTTGCGGCAGGTCCTGCGGAACCTGCTGTCCAACGCGATCAAGTTCACCGACGTGGGCCACGTCGAGCTGCGCGTCGAACGGGTGGAGGCCGACCGACTCCCGGCCGAACTCGGCCCGGCCGAGGCCGCCGTGGCCTTCCACGTCGAGGACACCGGCATCGGCATCGAGCCCGCCCACCTCGACAGCATCTTCGGCGCCTTCCAGCAGGCCGACGGCACCACCGCCCGCCGCTTCGGCGGCACCGGGCTCGGTCTGTCCATCAGCCGCGAACTCGCCCGCCTGCTCGGCGGCGTCCTCACCGTCCGCTCCACCCCCGGCCGGGGCAGCCGCTTCAGCTTCTACCTGCCGCTCGCCCGCCGGGACCGTCCGGCCGTCCTGCCGGGAGTCGGCACCGGCATCCTGGTGGTCGAGGCCGAACCGCCCGCCCTGCTCACCCTGCTGGCCCGGACCGCCGCCGCGGCGCTCGGCGAGGACCCGCCGGTCGCGGTCCGCGGCGCCGGCACCGAGGCGGACCTGCGCGCCGCCCTCGCCGACGGCCCGTACCGCTGCGCCGTGCTCGACCTCGCCCACGCCGGCGAACTCGCCCCGCTGCTGCTCACCGCGCTCCCGGAGGGCACGCCCGTGCTCGGCCACCAGGGTGAGGGCGGCCCCGTCGGTGCCACCACGGCGGCCATCGCCGGCCTGGAACTCCCCTCGGGGCTCGACGGGTTGCGCGAGCGCCTGATCACCCTGCTCGGCGGCCGACCGCCGGCCGGGGCCGAGCCCGACGAGCACGCCGTCCCCGCCGACGAGCCGCTCGCCGGACGCACCGCCCTGATCGTCGACGACGACGTCCGCAACGTCTTCGCCCTCGCCGCCGCCCTGGAGGAGCACGGACTGACCGTCCTGCACGCCGCCGACGGCCGCGCCGGGCTCGACCTGCTGCGTGCCCACCCGGAGACGGACCTGGTGCTGATGGACGTGATGATGCCCGGCCTGGACGGCTACGCCACCATCGCGGCCATCCGCGCCGACGAGCGGTTCGCCCGGATCCCGGTCGTCGCCGTCACCGCCAAGGCGATGGCCGCCGACCGGGCCAAGAGCCTCGCCGCCGGTGCCGACGACCATGTCAGCAAGCCGGTGGACACCGCGCTGCTGCTGGAGCGGATACGGCACTGGCTGGACGTGTCATGACCGACGGACCCCGGTACGGCGGTCGGCCGGGTGTCCCGGAACCGGCCGACCCGCCGGGGTCGCCGCCGGGCCCGCTGCCGGACTCACCGGGCCCACCGGACTCACCGGGCCCACCGGACTCACCGGGCCCACCGGACTCACCTGGCCCGCCGGGCTCGTCGGCAGCGCCCCCGTCCGGCCCCGACCCGGCGGCGGACGCCGCCGCGGCCGAGGTCCGGGACGCCGTCGCGCGGCAGCTCGCCGGCGCCCTCCGGCGGCTCCAGCACACCGTGGAGCGGATGCGCGCCGAGGAGGGCACCCGAGCCCTGGTCGACCTCGCCACCGGCATGCTCGCCGAACGGCTGACCGTGTCCCCGACCGAGGCCGCCGCCCGGCTGGCCGCGCTCGCCCAGGAGACCGGGGTGCCGGTCGCCGCCCTGGCCGCCGACATCGTCGGCCGGGCGGCCGAGGCGCCCACCCGGGACGACAGGCCCGCCCCGCCCGGACCCGGCGCCACCGCCCCACCGGCCCCCGCCCGGGCGCTCGCCGCCGTCCCCGACCTCGCGGGCGCCGTCGAGGCCGTCCTCCGGCAGGGCGCCGCCCCGCTCGGCGCCCACGCCGTGCTGGTCTGGCAACGGCTGCCCGGCGGCAGCCTCGCCCTCGCCGCCCAGGCCGGCCTGCCGCTGGCCGAGGCCGAGGCCTGGTGCCGGGTGCCCCCCGGCGTCGACACCCCCGCCCGGCAGGCCGTCACCGACGGCGAGGACCGCTGGCCGGACGCACCTCCGCCGCCCGGGCCCGCCGCCGGACCCGCCGTCGGAGGAAACGCCGAAGGAGCCGCCGGAGGAACCGCGAGCTCCCGGGCCGTCCTCCCCCTGCTCGCCGACGGCCGCCGCCTCGGGGCCCTCGAAGTGCTCTGGCCCGGCCCCGCGCCCGCCCTCGGCCCCCCGCAGCGCCGCCGGCTCCGCGCCCTCGCCGACCTCTGCGCCACCCTCCTCGGCCACCCGGAGCCCCCCGTGCCGCCCGACCGGGACGCGGACCTGCTCGACGGCCTGCTCGACCCGGCCCTGTTGCTCGAACCCGTCCTGCGGGACGGCCGCGTCGTGGACTTCACCGTCCTGCGCAGCAACCGGCTGTTCCAGGACCCGCTCGGCCGCCCCCGCAGCGGCCTGGACGGCACCTCCCTCCTGGAGACCTACCCGATGGCCTGCGCCACCGGCCTGCTGGCACCGCTGCTCCGGGCGCACGAAACCGGCGAACCCCGGACCGGCGACCGGCTGCGCCTGGTCTTCCAGGGCAGCGGGATCGCCGTGCCCGCCGTCCTGCGGATCGCCGTCGCCCCGCTCGGTCCGCGCCTCCTGCTCAGCTGGCAGCGTGATACCGAACAGCCCGGCGAGTCCGCGCAGACCGACCTGCTGCGCCAGGCCCAACGCCTGGCCCGGGTGGCCGGGTTCGAGGAACGGGCCGGGAGCGGCCGGATCCTCTGGAACGAGGGACTGAGCGAGCTGTTCGGCCTGCCGCCGGAGTCCGTGGTGCCGCTGGCCCGCCTCGCCCGGCACGCCCACCCGGACGACGGGCCCGCCGTCCGCCGGCTGGTGGACACCGTCCAGCACCGTCTGCGCACCGCCTCCGCGGTGTTCCGGCTGGTCCGCCCGGACGGCACCCAGCGCTACACCCGGGTGGTGGCCGAACCGGTGCTGGACGAGGACGGCCGCCTCGACACCGTCCGCGGCGCCTACCACGACGTGTCCGCCCAGCACTGGACCGAGGTCGCCCTCGGCGCCACCCGGGCCCGGCTGGCCGACAGCGAGCAGGAGACCGCCGAGCGCGAGCAGTTGGCCCTCCGGCTCCAGCAGGCGATCCTGCCCGCGGTGCCGCGGCCGCTCGGCGTCCCCGGGCTGCGCGCCGCCGTCCGCTACCGGCCCGCCGCCAAACGGGAACGGGTCGGCGGCGACTGGTACGACGTGATGGTGCTGCCGGACCGTCAGGTACTGCTGGCCGTCGGCGACGTGGCCGGGCACGGCATCGGCGCGGCCACCGGCATGGTCGCGCTCCGGCACGCGCTGCGCGGCCTGGCCGTCACCGGCGCGGGCCCTGGCCGACTGCTGGAGTGGGCCAACACCGTTGCCCTGCGCGAACCGGAGCAGGTGACCGCCACCGCCGTCTGCGTGCTGCTCCGGCCGGACGACGGCTCGCTGCGCTGGGCCCGGGCCGGTCACCTGCCGCCGATCAGACTGGCCCCCGGCGGCGCCGAGGTGCTGCCACTGCCGCACGGGGTGCTGCTCGGGGCGCTGGCGGACGCCGAGTACGAGGAGTACACCGCCGGGCTCGTCCCGGGCGACGTGCTGCTGCTCTACACGGACGGCCTGGTCGAGCGCCGGGACCGGCCGGTCGAGGAGTCCGTGGACCAGCTGATCCGGGCGGCGGGCCCGCCGGGCCCCGACCTGGAGCGGTACCTGGACCTGCTGCTGGAGCTGAGTCCGGCCGACACCGACGACGACACCTGCCTGGTCGCCGTCCGCATCGAGCCGTCGGCACCGGCCGAGGGAGCGCGGCCGGACGGGTGATGCCGGACGGGGCGGCGGTCCGTCCGGACGGACCGCATCCCACACATCCCCCGCCGTGCCCGCCTTGCGCGCATTGACGAACGATCTTGCGCGCCTCGCACACCCCGCGGCGCCGCGCGCGCCTAGGGTCGGTGTCCCACGCACACGCACCACGTCCCGTGCTCGACGACGCACGCACCACATCCCGTGCTCGACGGCACACGTACCACGACAGACGCACCACGAAGGAGAACAACCATGTCGAACCGCAGGACCGTCGCGGTGGTCGGCGCGACCGGGCGGCTGGGCGAGCACGTCGTCCGCGTGCTGGCGGAACGCGGCCACGAGGTCGTGGCGATCTCGCGCTCGGCGGGTGTCGACATCATCACCGGCGAGGGCCTCGACAAGGCCCTGACCGGCGTCGATGTCGTCATCGACACCTCCGGCACCCCCTCCGCCGACGAGACGGTGGCGACGGAGTTCTTCACCGCCGCCGCCGCCAACCTGCACGCGGCGGGTGCCCGGGCCGGGGTGGAGCTGATCGTCTCGGTGTCCATCCTCGGCATCGACGCGTCGACCGGCGGCTACTACCGCGCCAAGGTCGCCCACGAGAAGGCCCTGACGGCCGGTCCGCTGCCGGTCCGGATCCTGCGGGCCGCGCAGTTCCACGAGTTCGTCGAGCCGCTGGTCAGCTGGGGCCGCCAGGGCGACACCGTGTACGTGCCGCTGATGCGCACCCAGCTCGTCGCGGCCGCGGCGGTGGCCGAGGCGCTCGTCGACCTCGCCGAGGGCCCCGCGCCCGAGCCGGGCGCCGCGGCGCCGTTCCCCGAGATCGCCGGCCCGCGCGAGGAGAACCTCGCCGAGGCCGCCGAACTCGTCTACGCGGCCCGCGGCGAGGACGTCACCGTGGTCGAGGTCAGCGAGGAGGGCACCCCCGACCGCGAGCTCCTGGAGAACGGCGCGTTCGTCGCCGGTCCCGCCACCACGCTCGCCGGGCCGACCCTCCAGGAGTGGCTGGCGCAGGCCTGACCGCCGCCGCCCGGTCCGCCCGCCCGGCCGTCAGGGGTGGCCCCCGGTCGGCCGGGCGGGCGGACCGGGCCCGCTCGATGTCGTTGATGTGGGCCTCGGTCCACTCGCGGAGGGCGCTGATCGGTCCGGCGAGGCTGCGCCCGAGCTCGGTCAGCCCGTACTCGACGCGGGGCGGCACGGTCGGGTGCACGGTGCGGGTGACGAACCCGTCGGTCTCCAGCAGCCGCAGGGTCTGGGTGAGCATCTTCTGGGACACCCCCTCGATCCGCCGGAACAGCTCGGTGTAGCGCAGGGTGCCGTCGAGCAGGCTGTCCACGACCAGGACGGTCCACTTGCCGGCGATGTGGTCGAGGACCTGTCGGGTCGGGCACTTCGCGGAGTAGACGTCGGCCGGGAGGCCGGAGGAGGCCACGGTGGTGTTCATCCGGGGAGAGTAACGCACTTTCAGGTGCCTTCTTCCTGAAAGAGAGTGACTCTCCGAGAGTTGTCGTCATGACGAACCACACGACGACTCGCACGATGTCCGTTGCCGAAGCGATCCGCACCCGCCGTACCGTCCGCCACTACCGGCCCGACCCGGTCTCCCCGCAACTGCTCGACACCCTGCTCGACCTGGCGGTGGAGGCGCCCACCAGCTGGAACCTCCAGGACCGCTCGATCGTGGTGGTGTCGAGCGAGGAGGGCCGGGCCGGTCTGGCCTGGGCCACGGGGGGCCAGCCCCAGCCGACCGAGGCGCCGGTGGTGCTGGTCTTCGTCGCCGAGCCGCAGGCGTGGCGGGAGGACCGCAGCGACGTCTACCGGCAGGCGCGGCAGAACGGGGCGTGGAGCGAGGAGTTCGTCGAGATGTTCTCGGCCGCCTCGCAGGAGTTCCAGGAGGACCTCGAACAGCGCGGCCTGCTCCGCGAGTACGCGGTCAAGGATGCGGTCATCGCCGCCTCCTTCGTAATGCTCGCGGCCACCGCGATGGAGTTGGCGACCTCGCCGATGAACGGCTGGGACGAGGAGAAGGTCAAGAAGGTGATCGGCATCGAGGGTCGCGAGGACCTCGCCATCGCCCTGCTGGTCTCCGTCGGCCACCCTGCCGGCACCCGCCTCCACCCCGGTCGCCGCCCCCGCCGGCGCGTCGTCTTCGAGGGGACGTACGGGGCCGACGGGACGTACGAGGCCGACGGCGCTGACGGGGCCGACGGGCCCGCCGCCGTGCCGCCCGCGGCGCGTTAGTCAGGGGCCGCTCGGCGCTGCCCGGGGATCCCGCGGGTCCGGCGTGCGACCGACCGCGGGTGCGCGCCGGGATCCGCCTCCGGCGGTCACCCGTCGAGGTCGGGGGGTTGGCAGGCCGGCGGCTTCCGGTAAGCTATAAACGAGGATGGGCGAGTCCGGCGTCAGCGGACTATTACGGGGGTCGGCTTCCGGTAAGCTATAAACTCCACTAATGACTATTACGGGGGTCGAGGATGGGCGAGTCCGGCGTCAGCGGACTGGTACGGAGCTGGGTCGGGGGCTGGGTGGTCTCGCGGGGGGCGGCCGAGCCGGTGGACGAGCCGTGGGGCTGGACGGTCGACGTCGGCCAGTCGGCGCAGGTGGCGCGGCACGTGCTGCCGGAGCCGACCGAGCCCGACGTGCGCAAGCTGGTGGCGGCCACCAGCGCGCCGGGCACCTGGCTGAAGGTGTTCACCGACGACGACACCGTCCGTCCCTGGCTCGGGCCGGGCTGGCGGTTCGACGTCCCCGGGTATCTGATGACCGTGCCGCTCGTCGCCGGCGGTCCGGTCGTGCCGGCCGGGTACACCCTCACCACCTGGGAGCGCGGCGGGGTGGTCCGGGCGCTGGTCCGTACCGGGGCCGGCCACTTCGCCGCGCGCGGCCAGCTGGGGCTGGACGGGGCCGTCGCCGTGGCCGACCAGATCGAGACCGCGCCCGCGCACCGCCGCCGGGGCCTGGGCTCGGTGGTGATGCGGGCGCTGGAGGACGCCGGGCACCGCCACGGCGCCGCGACCGGGCTCCTGGTCGCGACCCCCGAGGGGAAGGCGCTCTACAGCACCCTCGGCTGGACGCTCCGGGCCACCATGGCGAGCCTCTACTACGACCCGGAGCCGGCGGAGTCCGCCGGGGCGTGACCGAGGCCCGCCGGGGTGCGACCGAGGCTCCGGAGGTGGAACGCCGCCCGTGCCCGGACCGATGTCCGGGCACGGGCGGCGTTCCGGTGCCGGTTCAGCACTGCGGCCGCTTGCCGTGGTTGGCACCCTTGCGACGGGCCTTCTTCTTGCGGCGACGCTTCGAGGACATCGGGCCTCCTTGGTGGGTTGGCCCCCCGTCCAAGGTCTCACACGGTGCGCCCACCGTGGCACCGCCGGTTGCTCCGATCGAGGGCGCGGCGGGCCGCTCGGCCCGGGCCGCGGCGCGGCGGACGGTCATGGCTCACACCGCCTGCCAGAGCGCCGGGGCGTTCGGCGGCTCCCAGCCGACCTGCGCCTGGTGGCCCTGGAGGCAGCGGTAGGAGGTGCTGCCGTAGGTGACGGTGGCGCCGGCCTGGTAGACGGTGCCGGCGGCCCAGGTGCCGCCCGGGTTGCCGGGGCCCGGACCGGGGCCGGGGCCGGGGCCCTGGCCGTCGGTCTTCAGGGTCAGCCCGTAGCTCTGCAGGATCGGGTTGACCGGCTGGAAGTACGTGGTGCCGCCCTGGGAGCAGTTCCCGGTGCCGCCCGAGGTCACGCCCTGGGCCTGGGTGCCCGAGATGAAGGAGCCGCCCGAGTCGCCCGGCTCCGCGCACACATTGGTCCGGGTGACGCCGGAGACGGTGCCCTCGGCGTAGGTGACGCTGGTGTTGTGCTGCTGGATCGTGCCGCAGTGCCAGCCGGTGGTGGAACCGGACCGGCAGACCGAGGCCCCGACCTGCTGCAGCACCGAGCCGGTCACCGCGCCGGAGGCGCTGTTCACGTACGGGGTGGCGGTCCAGCTGCTGTTGGTGGCCACCCAGGACATGTCGTTGCCCGGGAAGACCGAGGCCTGGAAGCTGCCCTGGGCGGCCCGGTTGGCACCGGTCGTACTGGACCCGGCCCGGCCGCAGTGGCCCGCGCTGACGAAGCCCTGGGTGGTCCCCCGGGTGATCGGGAAGCCGATCGAGCAGCGGCTGCTGTTGTCGATGTAGTAGGCGTCGCCGCCGCGGAGGTCGTAGAGCGGACGCGGGGCCTCGGCCACCGTCTCCACCCGCACCGCCGCCCGGTCCAGCCCGGCCCCGGCGACCAGGCGTTCGGCGGCGGCCCGGTCGGTGGCCTGCACCACGACGGTGTTGGCGGTCACGTCGACGTAGCGCACCGGCGCGGCGAGCGCGTCCGCCCGGCCGGCGGGGCCGCGTTCGGCGGCCCGGTCGAGTGCGGCCAGCGCTGCGTCCAGGGCGGCGAGCGGGCGGTCGACGAGGACCGGCCGGGCACCCGCCGCGCGGATCACGGCGAGGTCGGCGGTCCGGGTGGTGGCGACGGCCGGAGCGGCGTCCGGGCCCTCCAGCCAGGAGCCGGCCCAGCCGCCGCCGAGCGCCTGGGCGAGCGCGCCGGTCAGGGCGCCCGCCCTGGCCTCGGCGGCGATCCGGGCGCGGGCCTGACCGTCCGTCAGGCCGAGGTCGCGCCGCAGCGCCGCGACCAGCTCGGGCGCGGCGGCGACACCGAGGGTCTCCGGCGCGGCCGAGGCGGCGGCCCGGGCGGCCGCGGCGGGTCCGGGCGTGGGGGAGGCGGCACCGGCGGTGCCCTGGAGGGCGGTCAGACCCAGGGCGGCGGTGGCCAGGACGGCACACACGGCCCTGACGGGTCGTCGGAGCATGGGGGTCTCCTGCGGTCACGGTGTGGGGGTCGCCGGAAACCGTAGAAGTCCCTTCCGCCGGCGGGGAGATGTCACCCGGGGATGCGGCCCGGAGCTATCACCGCGCAGGTCGGGGCGGCCGTCGGGCGCTCGGCCGCGTGGTACAGAAGACCTTTCCGTGGACCATTCCGTCAAGGCGGCCCGCGCCGGTGGCCGCCGTCACGGGCCGCCGTCACGGGCTGCGGTCACGGGCCGCCCCCACTGGCCGCGGTCGCGCCCGGTGGGGGCGCGGTCTCACCAGGGGATCGGCCCGTCCTCCGCGAAGAAGGAGCCCGTCGGGCCGTCCTCGCCCGCCGTCGCCAGGTCGACCGCCACGGCCGCGCCCTCCTCCGGCGTACGGGTCCCGCTGTGGCGGTTGAGGTCGGTCGCGCAGTAGCCGGGACTCACCGCGTTGACCAGGATCCCTTCGGAGCGCAGCTCATTGGCGTAGAGCACGGTGACCGCGTTCAGCGCGCTCTTCGAGGTGCAGTAGGGAAGGAGGATCGAGTAGTAGGCGGACCACGGGCTGCCCGGGTCGGCCTGGTGGGCGAGGGAGCCGAGTTCGCTGGACATGTTGACGATGCGTGCGGCGGCGGAGCGGCGGAGCAGGGGGAGCATGGCGTGGGTCACCGCGACGACGCCGAACACATTGGTCTCGTAGACCTCCCGCACGACGGCGGCCGGGGTCTCGCTCGGCTTCTGCGGCCCGGCGGCGATCGCGGCGTTGTTGACGAGGATGTCGAGGCGGCCGAACGTGGCGTCGATGTGCTCGGCGGCGGCCCGGACCGAGACCTCGTCGGTGACGTCCAGGGGAACGAACCGGACGTCGGCGCCGTCGGCGCGGAGCTCCTCGGCCGCCGCCTCGCCACGCTCGGTGTCGCGGGCGCCGATCAGCACGGTGATGCCGAGGGCGGCGAGCCGGCGCGCCGTTTCCTTGCCGATGCCCTTGTTCGCACCGGTGATCAGAGCAGTCTTCTGCGGGGTCGTCATGGCCCCAGCCTCCCCCCGCCCAGGGGCGGCGGGGAAAGACCGGACGACTCTGGATCTATAGTCCACGGATATGAATGAGCTGGAGGTGCGGGAGCTGAGGTACTTCATCGCGGTCGCCGAGGAACTGAACTTCAGCCGGGCCGCGCAACGCCTGGGGATGGCACAGCCCCCGCTGTCTAAGGCGATCGCCCTGATGGAGTCCCGGCTCGGGGTCCGCCTGCTGGAGCGCACCACCCGGCAGGTCAGGCTGACCGACGCCGGTCAGGTGCTGCTCGACCAGGCCCGGATCGCGGTCGACGCGGTGCACGCGGCGGCCCGGCGGGCCCGCCGGGCCGGTCAGCCGACACCCCGGCTCGTCGTGGCGGTCAAACCGGGAGGCGACGCCGGGCTGCTGGGGGAGATCCTCGCCGCCTACCGGGCCGCGGGTGCGCGGCTGCCCCCGCCCGAAGTCGTCGTCGGCGGCAGCGGGGAGCCGATCGCCATGCTGCGGGACGGCCGCGCCGACGTGGCACTGCTGCGCAGCCCGTTCGACGGCCGGGGGCTGGACGCCGAGACACTCGTGGTCGAGCCGCGACTGGCCGTCCTCCCCGCCGCGCACCGCCTGGCCGGACGCCGACGGCTGCGGCTGACCGACCTGGAGGGCGAACCGGTCCCGCGCTGGAAGGGCGCCGCCCCCTCCAGCACCGCGTACTACACCGGACACGACGGCGCGGGAGCGGTCGACGGCCGCCCGGCCCCGGTGCCGGCCGGGACTCCCGAGGGGCCGCTCGTGGCCAGTGTCGAGCAACTCCTGGAAGTGGTCGCGCTGGGGCAGGCGGTGGCGTTCCTGGCCCGCTCCACCACCGAGCGGTACCGGCGCCCGGACATCGCCTACCGGCCGGTCACCGGCCTCAGCCCGAGCGCGGTCGTGGTCGCCTGGCCGGAGACCTCGCGATCCGCAGCCGTCGCCGCCTTCGTCCGGGTCGCCCACGACGTCGCGGCCCAGCACCCCGACCACCTGGGCACCCTGGCCTGACGGGCGCACCCGGCCCCTCGGTCCCCGGATCCCCGGGGCCGGATGTGCCGCTCGGCACCTGCCTCAGCGCTGCTCGACGAGCCCCAGCAGCCAGAAGTTGGCGTACCGTCCGGCGGCCGTGGCCGTCGGGTCGGCGGGGCGCCCGTTCCGGCCCAGCCGGACCCGCACCTCGTCCAAGGACACCGAGGCGCCGCAGGAGTAGCCGAGCGGCGCGTAGGTCTCGTCGGGTCCGCAGAGCACGGACACCACCCGCCGCGCGGGCGGGAAGCGCAGCACGATCTGCTGGTGGTCCGCGTGCACGACCTCCAGACCGAGCACCAGATGCGCCCCGCCGACCAGGTACCAGCCGCTGCCGGGCCGGTCCTGCCGCAGGACTCCGGCCAGCGTCCGCAGCCGGCCCGCGCCCGGCCCGCCCGGCCCGGGGAACCCGCCGGGGCCACCTCGGCCGGGCGGCCGGTCGACGGCCCCGTAGCCGTCGAAGTCGTCGAAGCCCCCGAACGCGTCGAAGCCGCCGCCCGCCGCCGGTCCCTCCCCGCCCACCGGTCGGGCGGCCGCCGGGTCACCGGGGTGCGGCGCTGTCCCGGGCGCGACCGCCGCCGTCGCGAGCACCGCGACGGCCGCCACCGCCGCCACCACCCTCAGTCGCCGCACCGTCCCGCCTCTCCGTACCGGCCGACGCCCGCCCGCACCACCGACGGACCATCCGACCACGCACCACCCCCCGCCCGGTCACCCGCCGTGCCGCCCCACGGCGACGACCACTCGCGCGGGCGACACCTGCCGCCGGCGGGCCCGGGAGGCTCGGGCGCGTGGTACGGCGGGCCCCGTGGCGGGCGGAGCGGCGCAGTCGGGGGCTACCCGCCGGGCGGGCCCTGGGCGTCTGGTGGCCCGGCGGCCTCGCCGAGGCGGGCCAGGGCCGCCAGCACCTCGGCGCGCAGCCGGGGGTTCCGGACCGTGGCGTCGAGGACCGCCAGGGACTGCCGGAGCAGGGCCGCCGCCTCCGCCGGACGGCCCAGCCGTCGGTGGTGGTCGCCCAGGTGGTGGAGCGTGATGCTCTCCAGTACCGGATCACCGGTGGACCGGTGCCGCTCCAGGGCCCGGTACAGGTGCTCGCCCGCCTCCCGGGCCCGGCCGGCCAGCATCGCGGCCACCCCGAGGTTGGTCTCGCAGACCCGGACCGCCCAGTCGTCGCGCTGCTCCTCCGGCTGCGCCCGGAACAGCGCGAGCGCCCCCTGGAAGTGCAGCCGCGCCTGCCCGTGGGCGCCCGTGCCGAGACAGTGGTCGCCGAGGTTGCCGATCGTGCGGGCCTCCCCGACCCGGTCGCCGAGCTCCGCGAACAGCACCCGGGCGAGCCGGAGTTCGGCCAGCATCTCGTCATGGCGGCCCAGCGCGCCCAGCGCCGTCGCCAGGTCGTTGCGGGCCTGGCCCTCGCCGTACCGGTCGTCGGCCCGGACGGCCGCCGCCACCGCGAGGCGGGCCGCCTCCTCCCGGTCGTCCAGGTGCGGGCTGGTGAACCAGTGGCTCCACAGGACGACCGGCAGCCGCCAGGCCAGCGCGTCCGGACCGTGCTCGGCCGCCGACCGCACCAGGTCCAGCAGCCGGCCGTGCTCGCTCTCGCACCACCGCTGCGCCCCGGCGGCGGTGGTGAAGGCCGGCGGTTCGTACCACGGGCCCGGCGCGCCGAGCGGGATCCGCCGCCGCTGCGGGGTGAGCAGCCGGGCGGCGGCGTCGGCATGGTGCAGGTACCAGGTGCCGAGGCGTTCGCGGGCGGCGGTGCTCACCGCCCGCCCGGTCTCGGCGGCCGCGCGTTCGGCGGCGTAGAGGCGGAGCAGGTCGTGCAGCCGGTACTGGTCGCCGCCCTCGTGGGTCAGCAGGTGGGCGTTGGCCAGCTGGTCCAGGACGGGCCGCACGACCGCGACGCGCTCGCCGCAGAGCGCGGCGGCCGCCGCGGCCGTCAGACCGGAGCCGGGGGCCAGGGCCAGCAGCCGGAACAGGGTGCGCGCGGCGGCGGGGAGGGTGCGGTAGGAGAGGTCGAGGGTCGCGCGGACGGCCGAGGCCGCGTCGTCGTCGATCGCCAGCGCGGTGAGCCGGTTCCCGCTGTCCCGCAGCTCGGCGACGTGGTCGGCGACGGTGCGGCCGGGGCGTTCGGCGAGCCGGCTGGCGGCGATCGCCAGCGCGAGCGGCAACCGGCCGCAGACGGCCGCGAGTTCGGCGACGGCGGCGGGCTCCGACCGGGCCCTCCGGGTACCGATGACGCGGTCCAGCAGCGCGACGGCGTCCGGTGCGGGCATCAGGTCCAGGGTCAGCGGGCGGGCGCCGTCCCGGGCGGTGAGCCCGGCCAGGCCGGCCCGGCTGGTGACCACCGTCAGGCACTCCGGGGCGGCGGGCAGCAGCGGGCGGACCTGTTCCGCGCTGCGCGCGTTGTCCAGGACGACCAGCACCCGTCGGTCCGCGAGCATCGACCGGTACAGCGCGGCGGCCTCCTCGGGGACGGCCGGGACCTGTTCGCCGGGCACCCCGAGCGCGCGCAGGAACCGGGCCAGGACGGCGTGCGGGGTCAGCGGCGGCTCGGCGGAGTAGCCGTGCAGGTCGGCGTAGAGCTGGCCGCCGGGGAATCGGCCGCGGATCCGGTGCGCCCACTGGACGACCAGGGCGCTCTTGCCGATCCCGGCGCTGCCGGACACGGCGCAGATCCGGGCGGCCGAGGCGCTGCCCGGTCCTGGGTGCGGTCCTGGGTGCGGGGCGTGGGCCGAGGTGGGGGACGAGGTGGCCGCCTCGGTGAAGGCGTCGAGGGCGGCGAGTTCCGCCTCGCGGCCGGTGAAGGTGGCGAGCGAGGGCGGCAGTTGGGCGGGCACGGGCACCGGGACACCGGGGCGGGACCCGGGCCCGCCCTCGCCGGGGGCGGCCGCCTGGCCGGGATCCGCGCCGGTGTCTCTGGCGACGGCGAGGGCGGTTCCGCCCCGCTCCTCGACGGACCCGCCCGGGCGTGCGGCGGTACGGGGCACGGCGGTTCGGCACACGGCGGTTCGGGGTGCCGCGGCCGGCGGTCCCGTCGGCGGGCCGGCCTCGGCGGATCCCGGACCGGGGGCCGGATCGACGCCGGCGGTGAGCAACGCCAGGTGCAGCCGCCGCAGTTCGGGGCTGGGGTCGAGTCCCAGCTCCTCGGCCAGCCGGCCGGTGAACCGCCGGTGCACGGTGAGCGCGTCGGCCGTCCGCCCGGAGGCGTGCAGGGCCCGCATCAACTGCCCGACGAACCGCTCCCGCAACGGATGGTCGGCGACCAGACCGGTCAGCTCCGGGATGCTCGTGCGGTGCCGCCCGAGTGCCGCGTCCAGGTCGAGGCAGTCCTCCCAGGCGGTGAGCCGCAGCTCGTCCAGCGGCACGGCACCCGAGTCGATCAACTGCCCGTCCAGGCCGTCGAGCACGGGTCCGCGCCAGAGCGACAGGGCCTGCCGCAGACCTGCCGCGGCGGCCGACTGCTGCCCGGCGGCGGCCGTCCGGCGGGACCGGGCGACGGTGTCGGCGAACAGGCGGGAGTCCAGCCCGTGGTCGTCGAGCGGGATGCGGTAGCCGCGCCCGTCGGTGAGCAGGACGGGCGGCCCGGTCGGGTCCGCCTTGCGGAAGGCCCGGCGGAGCAGTCCGGCCAGGTTGCGGACCTGACGGTCGGCGGTGGCGGGCGGCCGGTCCTCCCAGACGGCGTCCACCAGCCGGGGCACCGGCACCGCGCCGCCCTGGTTCAGCAGCAGTGCGGCCAGCAGTCGTTCCTGTCGGGCGCCCCCCAGCCGGATCCGGTTCCCCGTGCGGGTCCGGACCTCCAGCGGTCCCAGAATCGCGAACTCCATGCGCTGCCCCTCCCCAGGGTTCTTGCGCGCCGCTGTCGGACCGTCGCGTTTGGTGACGGTCTGATGACCAGATCATGCCAGAATCGTGTGCGTGGTTGAGATGGTCGGGACGTGCCGGTCCGCAGTCCGACCGGCGTCGTGCGCATTCTTTCCCGGAGTTCCCTGGAGGAACAGGACCATGACCCGCATCAAGCGTCTCGCCGCCGTCGCGACCGCCGCCGCCGTGGCCGCCCTCGTCCCGCTGGCCGTCGCCCCGGCCGCTCAGGCCCGTACCTCCGAAGCCACCCACTACGGCATGACCTGGGAGGTCCTCAACTACGGTCCGAGCGGCACCGTCCAGGTCGGCGGCCCCGGCGGCACGGCCAGCGACGCCTACCAGGGCGACACCGCTCCCTGGGTCTCGCTGCCGGTGCTCTGCCTCAACAAGGACGGCCGGCCCGCGCCGGCCGGCATCAGCCTCGGCTTCTACAACGGCTGGGCCCTGGGGAGCGTGGCGCTGAGCCGCCCGGTCAAGGGCTCGGAGCTGACCAGCGCCGCGGCCGCCAACGAGGTCTGCCGCTCGACCTTCGGGCGCACCTGGCGGCAGGCCGAGTTCCACGACGGCCACTACGGCCCGAACTACTCCTCCACCGGCGGCTGGACCTTCTGGGCCTCCGGCAGCCTGCCGCAGGGCGTGCGCTTCTGGACGTACATCAACGACCAGAACGCCAACCCCTGGAACTGATCCGTCCCGCCGCACGCGCCCTGCGGCCGGCCCCCTGCCCAGCCGGGCCGGGGGCCGGTCCCGCGCGGCCGGTCAGCGGGCCTCCTCGCTCACGCGGCGTCCTGCTCACGGGCCTTCCTGCTCACCGGGCCTCTCCGGTCGCCCGGGCGCGACGGTCACCCGGTCCTTCCGGCCAGCGGGCCGGTCGGCTCACCAGGTGTCCCCGGCCTCCGACCAGCGGGCCCGGGCCTCGTGCTCCGCGTCCAGGTGGCCGTCCAGCCGCCAGCGCGCCACGTCGTAGTCGGGCAGGTGGCTCCACGCCTCGGCGGCCGTCAGCAGGTACCGCCAGAGCCGGCTGAGCCTGGCCATCAGCTCCTCGAACTCCTCGTCGAAGGCGCTGACCTGCCGGTCCCGCCCGCCGGGCCCGCTCTCCGCGTCGGGCCCCGAGGTAACCCCGGCCGCCTCCGCCGCGTGCCCGGCGAGCGTGCCGAGCACCTCCCGGGCACTCCCGGTCAGGGCGGTCACCGTGTGGGTCAGGGCCTCCCCGACCAGGGCTTCCTCGCCGGCGGGCCTCGCGGCCGCCTCCCGGAGCAGCACCACCCGCCGCTCGATGAACCCGGCCAGGCCGTCGATGTCCTCCACGGTGATGTCCGCGGTGTACCGCAGCGCCGTTCGCCGCACGTCCGTCATCCCGCCGTCCCCTCCCACGAATCCCTGGACTCCTTCGAATCCCTTCGACGGGCCGGACCGGCTCCCCGCCGCCGCGTCCGGACCGCACCCCCGAACCTCGGATATGGCACCGCCACCGGGGGCGGCAAACCCGGCGCACGGGAGCACGGCCGGGGGCGGAGCGGATGCGCCCCCCAGCAAGCTGGGATCCCGGGCCGGTCTCCCGCTCGACCGGAGCGGGAAGCAGGCCCGGGATCCCAGGGGGAGTCGGGTCGGTGAGGGTCCGTCAGAGCCGGACCGGGGGGCGCCCAGGGGTCGGACCGGGGCGGGCGGTCAGGGCCGGGTGAAGGTGAGGTGGGTGACCCCGCTCGGGCTGGTGACCGACTCGATCCGGAAGCGCTTCTCCAAGCCCTCCAGTCCGTCCCACAGGCGCTCGCCCCGGCCGAGTACGACGGGCACCACGACCACGTGCAGATGGTCGACCAGGTCCGCGGCGAGGAAGGCGCGGACGGTGCTCGGGCCGCCGCCGATCCGGACGTCCAGGCCGCCGGCGGCCTCCCGGGCGAGGGCGAGGACCTCCTGCGGGGTGCCGTCGACGAAGTGGAAGGTGGTGCCGCCCGCCATCTCCACGGTGGGCCGGAGGTGATGGGTGAGGACGAAGACCGGGGTGCGGAACACCGGGTGCGGGCCCCACCAGCCGTTCCACTCGTGGTCCTGCCAGGGGCCGCGCTGCGGGCCGAACTTGTTGCGCCCCATGATCTCCGCGCCGATCCCGTCGCCCCAGGCCCGCGCCATGGCGTCGTCCACGCCGGTCTCGCCGCCCTCGCCGCCCTGCATGGCGCGGAAGGTGTGGGTGTGGAAGAACCAGCTGTGCAGGCGGTCGCCGGCGTGGCCGAACGGCGCCTCCAGGCTCTGTCCCTCGCCCGTGCCGTAGCCGTCGAGCGAGACCGAGAAGTTGTGGACGCGGACCAGGGACACGGGGCACCTTCCGGCGGGCGGGCGGGGTTCGGCGCGGCGGAAGGGCCGCGTCCGGCTCGCGCCGACTTTAGTCCGGGCCCGACCGGTTGGGCCGGGGGCGCGCCGCCCGAGCGGTCGGCGCCGCCCCGTCCGGTGAACGCCGTCCCGGCCGGTGGGTGTCGGCCCGCCCGTGTCCGCCGGTCCGTGCCCGCCGGCCCGTCAGTGCCCGCCCGTCAGTACCGGAACCATCCGACGAGCCGGGCCCACCAGCCGCGCCGGGGCTCGGCGACGGGGTCGGGGGAGGGCCCGGCCGGCGTCGCTCCGGCCCACGGGGCCGACGCCGCCGGGGGGAGCTGCGGGCCGTCGACGCCCGGGGCGGCGGTGGCGGTGGCGGTGGCGGCAGGGGCGGGCGCGGCGGACGACGGAGCGGAGTCCTCGGCGGACTGCCGCTCGCGCGGGGTGAACTCGACCGGCAGCGCCACCAGATGGCGCGACAGCCAGGCCGAGGTCCAGGTCAGATCCTCCTCCGGCACGGCGAGCCGGAGGTCCGGCAGCAGGGTGAGCAGGCAGTCGATCCCGGTCTCCGCGATCGCCCGCCCGATGTCCTGGCCCGGGCACTCGTGCGGGCCGCTGCCGAAGGACAGGTGGGAGCGGTTCCCGTGCAGCGGCTTGGCCAGGTCGGGCCGGACGATCGGATCGACGTTCCCGGCGGCGAGGCCGAGCAGCAGCATGTCCCCGGCCCGGATCCGCTGCCCGCCGAGCAGGGTGTCCCCGGTGGCCCAGCGGCCGGCCACCAGCGACATCGGCGGGGCGTCCCACAGGACTTGGTCGAGCCCGTCCGGCACGGTCATGTGGCCGCCCGACAGGTGGGCCCGGAACCGGTCGTCGGTGAGGATCATCTTCAGCGTGTCGGCGATCAGGTTGACCGTCGTCTCGTTCGCGGCCAGCAGCACGACCCGCAGGTGCTCCAGCACCTCCTCGTCCGTCAGCGCGGCCTCGTGCTGCATCAGCCGGGTGCAGAGGTCGGCGCCGGGATCGGTCCGCTTGCGCTCGACCAGCCGGCGCAGGGCCGCCACCACGTGCTCGTTGCTGGCGATGGCGGTCTCGGTGCCCTTCATGAGGTCCCGGGCGGCCTCGACCAGGCGCGGGCCGTACTCCTCCGGCATGCCGACCAGCTGGGTCATCACCAGCATCGGCAGGTGCTCCGCGAACCGGCTCACGAGTTCGGCCTCGCCGGCCGGTCCGAACTCCTCGACCAGCTCGGCGGTGTAGCGGGTGACGAAGCGCCGGACGCCACGCCGGTCGGTGCCGTTCAGACCGTCGGTGACGGCGCCGCGCAGCCGCCGGTGCTCGGCGCCGTCGGCGAAGACGCAGAGCGGCTGCCAGGCGATGACCGGCATCAGCGGCGAGTCCGCCCCGACCCGTCCCTCCTGGAACGCCCGCCAGCGGCGCGAGTCCCGGGAGAAGCGGGAGGGCGTGCGCATCACGGTGAGGTTGGCCGAGTGGCCGAGGACCAGCCAGGCCGGCAGGTCGCCGTGCAGCAGGACGGGCGCGACCTCGCCGTACTCGGCGCGCAGCTTCTCGTACAGGCCGGACGGGTCGGCCTCGGCCTCGGGCCCGTAGAGGCGGCGGAGTTCGGCGACGGGCAGCTCGTCGAGGCAGGGCAGGTCGCTCCCCGGTTCGGCGTCCGCCGGACCGGCGGGCCTCGGGATCCCGAGCGCCGGGGTGTCGGTACCCGGGGTGTCGGCCCCGTGGGCGGGGCAGCCGGCCGGCGGGGCGAGGGGGGCGTCGTCGCGGAACGGGGTGGTCACGGTGTCTCCGGGGGTCGTCGTCGGCGGGACGAGGTCGGACGGGCGGGGGGAGTGGGGGAGCGGGGCGGGGACGGGCGGTGCGCTCACCGCGCGGTCCGAGACCCCGCCAGGTCGTAGAGGTAGTGCATCAGCGCGAGCAGCACGTCCCGTCCGGACTCGCGGACCCGGGCGTCGCAGGCGACGATCGGGACCTCGGGCGGCAGGTCCAGCGCGAGCCGCAGTTCCTCGTCCGGGTGGGCGGGCGCGCCGGGGAAGGCGTTGGCGGCGACCACGAACGGCACGCCCCGGTCCTCCAGCCGCCCGATCACGTCGAAGCTGACCTCCAGCCGGCGGGTGTCGACCAGCACCACCGCGCCCAGCGCCCCCTCGAACAGGCCGTTCCACAGGAACCAGAACCGCTCCTGCCCGGGGGTGCCGAAGAGGTACAGCACCAGCTCGTCGCTGATGCTGATCCGGCCGAAGTCCATCGCGACCGTGGTCTCGGACTTCCGCTCGATCCCGGCCAGGTCGTCGACGTCCGCCCCGGCCTGGGTCATCGTCTCCTCGGTGGTCAGCGGGCGGATCTCGCTGACCGCGCCGACCAGGGTGGTCTTGCCGACGCCGAAGCCGCCGACGACGACCACCTTGACGGCCGCGGTGGCCGAGTCCGGCAGCAGGTCCTCGTCGGCCGGCCCGCGCACCGTGTCAGAGGCGCTGAAGTCCATGCATCACCGCCTCCAACAGGGCACGGTCGGGGAGAAGCGCGGCCGGGACGGAGGCGCGTGCCTCGACCCGCTCCTCGGCCACGAGGTCGGCCAGCAGCACGGTGACCGCGCTGACCGGCAGCCGCAGGTAGGCGGAGATCTCGGCCACCGAGAGCGGCGATCCGCACAGACGCAGGATCGCCGCGTGCTCGGGCGGCATCGAGGGGGTGGGCTCCGCACGGGAGACGATCAGCGTGACCAGGTCCAACGCGGCCCGTCCGGCCGGTTGGGTGTGGCCGCGCGTGATCACGTAGAAGCGTTCCGGGGCGTCCTCGCCCCAGTCCCGGCCGGCTGTGCTCATGCGACGGGCTCGCCCCTTCGGGGAGGCGTACTGAGGTGCTCGCCGATCCGGGCGACCAGGTCGCGCATCCGCTGGCCCATCAGCCCGGCGTCCACGCCCTCGTCGGCCAGTACCGCGAGGTAGGCCCGGGCGCCGGCCGCCATCAGGTAGAAGAAGCCGCCGCCCATCTCGATCACCACCAGCCGCATCCGGCCGTCCCCGTGCGGGAACTCGTGGCCCACGGCCGCCGCCAGGCTCTGCAGCCCGGCGCAGGCGGCGGCGAGCCGGTCGGCGGTGTCGGTCTCGGTGCCGTGCTGGGCCATCCGCAGTCCGTCCGCGGAGAGCACGATGACGTTCCGGACGTGCGGGACTTCGTCCGCCAGCTGCTTGAGCAGCCAGTCCATGTTGGTCCGTGGCTGAATCACCGCTGGTCCTTCCCCGTCTGGTCCCCGTTGTCGTGGTCGGCCGAGCCGGTGCCGTTGACCCCTTCGGTGAAGGCGGCCAGCCAGAGGCCCGGCTGCACCGCCCCCGCCGGGGTGGAGGGATCGGCACCGGGCCGGTCGGGTGGGCCTCCGGACCCGTCGGCGCGACCGGTCGGGCCCGCCGGGCCGTTCGGGGCCACGGAGCCGTTCGGGCCCGCCGGGCCGTTCACCGCTGAAGCGCCGTTGACCGCGGACGCGCCGTTCGCGGCCGAGGTGCCGTTCGGGCCCGTCGCGCCGCCCCTCGCGGCCGTCCGGCCGGTCGTGCCGCCGGAGCGGGCGGTGGTGGTGCGGGTCGTCTGGGCGACGCCGATCCGGGCGGTCGGCGCGGCGTGCCGGCGCCGGCGGGGCAGACCGGTGGCGGTGCGCTCCGTCACCACCGGGACGTCCTCCCCACCACCGCCGAGCGGCCCCGGCAGCGAGCCGGAGAGCGGTCGCCGCGGCGGCGGCGAGGTGTGCGGACGGCGGTCGTCGACCGGCTCCGGACCGGACGAGCCGGTGACACCGATGCCGTGGGCGCGGCCGGTGGCGGGCGCGGTGGTGATCAGCTCCTGCGGCACGACCAGCACCGCCCGCACCCCGCCGTAGGCCGAGGGGCGCAGCGAGACCTGGAAGCCGTACGCCCGGGAGAGCCGGCCGACGACGGCGAGGCCGAGCCGGGGGGTCTCGCCGAGATCGTTGAGGTCGATGCCGGCCTGTGCCTCCAGCAGCATCCGCTCGGCGCGGGCCCGGCCCTCCTCGCTGAGGCTGAGCCCGCCGTCCTCGATCTCGATCGCGATGCCGGTCTGCACCTCGACGGCGGTCAGGTGCACGCTGGTGTGCGGGGGCGAGTAGCGGGTGGCGTTGTCGAGGAGCTCGGCGACCGCGTGGATCAGCGGCTCGACCGCCGGGCCGGTCACCGCCACGTCGGAGACCGGGTGCAGCTCGACCCGCTGGAAGTCGAGGATCCGCGACATGCCGCCGCGCAGGACGCTGTACAGCGGCACGGCCCGGTTCCACTGGCGGCCCGGCCGCGCGCCGCCGAGGACGGCGATGCTGTCGGCCAGGCGGCCGATGAGGGCGTTGCCGTGGTCGACCAGCAGCAGGTCGTCGAAGACCGCGGGGTCGTTGCCGTGCCGGTGCTCCATGACGCGCAGCTCGGCGGCCTGCCGGTGGACGATCGCCTGCACGCGGCGGGCGATGTTGACGAAGGAGTTCCGGGCCGACTCGCGCAGCGCCTCCTCGTTCTCGACGGTCTCCAGTACGGCGCGCAGCAGGGTCTGCTGCGCGGCCCGGAACTCCGCGCCGACGGTGACGTCCTGGAGGGCGTACGCGTGGACCAGGTCCTCCAGGCCCTCGCCGCGGGTGAGCCGGGTCATGGCGGCGGGCAGGACGGACTTGGCCAGCCGGATGTACTCGGTCTCCTGCCGGGTGAGCCGGCGGATCAGTTCACCCTCGCGCTGGACGGCCCGTGCGCGCAGTTCCTCCGTCGCCCGGCCCCGGCGGGCGGCCTCGGCGGCGACCAGGACCACGGCCAGGGTGCCCACCGCCGCGCAGACGGCGACGCGCAGGCGCGAGTCGGGGGTGGCCGTGGCCACGGCGGCGGCGGCCACGGCGGCCGTCACGACGGCGGGCAGGAGCCAGACGAGCACGGGGGCGGAGCGCCGGCGTCCGGGTGACGAACCAGCACCATGCATTCAGAATCCTCAAACGATCGGAAGAGTGGGGGAACGGGACGGGTGGCCGGTGGGCCTCGGGGGTTCGGAGCGGAGCGGTGGGGTGGGCGGGGGCGCGCGGGTGGTGCGCGGCACGGTGGGCCTCCGCCGTGCGGCGCCCGGGGACGGCGGGCGCACGCCGGTGGCGGGAGCTGGTCGTGCGGACCGGGCCCGTCGCCGGGCCGGTGATGGCACCAGGTTTACCGCGCCCCGCGCGCCCCGAACCGGCGCTCGCGCCCGGTTCGCCAATGCGAGCGGTCTCCGGGTGAACTTGCCCCGAGCAAGGGGCACTTCGTGCTAGGGCCCGGATCCGGGCGGTGGGGGGCGGTACCCGGGGCGTCAGCGCGGGCCGGACCGTGTCCACCGAAATGATGAGCCGTCGAGGGCCCGCCGGCCGGGTGACGGGGGAGGCTGGCGGGCCCGCTCGACCGGCGGGAGGGGCCGGGAGCAGGGAGCCGGGAGAGGATGCGGGAGGTGTCAGGCGGGGCGGACGGCGCGGGGGCCGGTCACGGCGGCACCGAGCGCGGTGACCCGGTCGCGCAGGCCCCGGTCCGCCGTGACGACCAGGCAGCTCCGTCCGGGGCGGGCGGCGAGGGCCGCCGCGACGAGTGCGACGATCAGATCGTCACCGCTGCCGCCGGCGGCCTCGACGCGTACCTCGGGTGTGGCCGTGACGCCCCGGGCCGCGCCCTCGACGACGAGGAGCACCTCCAGCGGGCCGGTCCGCGCCCAGTCCGGGACGTCGGCCCGCTCGCCCGGGACCCCGTGGCCGGCGACGGGTGCGAGCGCGTCCCGCAGCCGCTCGGCCGCACCGCGCCGGTCCCGCCACCAGCCGTCGGGCACCGAACCCACCACGTTGGCGCCGTCCACCACGAGCAGCGGCAGCTCGGGGACGGTTTCGCCCGTCCTGCTCTCTCCCATGGCGGGCCAGTCTGGCACGAACCCGCGGGGCGGCGGCGGGAGCGGCGCGGAGCGGGTGACGGGGGCGTGCGGGCGGTCGGGAGCGCCGGTCGGCCGGTGCCCGGGCGGATCGCGTCGGTCCGCGCCGGTCCGCCGTCGTCCCCGCCGGATCAGAGGTCGGGGAAGCACTCCTCGGCGAACTCCCCGCCGAACACCTGGTGCGCGTGGGTGAGCATCCGGCGGGCGTAGACCGGGTTCCGGGCCAGGGCGGAGTAGCCGTCGCCCTCGACGGTCAGCAGCCCGCAGGTGTCGGCGAGATAGACGTCCAGCCCCGGGTACATCAGCTCGACGCACGGGATGTCGTCCACGTCGAGCGCGAGCACCGGGTACTCGCCGTGCGCGTCGCCCGCACCGGTCGCCAGGACCCGGCGCGAGTCGGAACCGCCCGGGAGCAGGAAGCACTCGTCGAAGCGGTCCGAGACGCCGTCGAAGCAGGAGCCCCAGAGCTCGCCGAGCTCGTCCCGCGCCAGCTCGCCCAACGGCCTCGGCGTGAAGCGGTCGTCCTCGTCGAGCCAGCCGAACCGGCGCAGCAGCCCGGTGTCGAAGGCCAGCCAGCGCCGCAGGCTCGGCGGCAGCGGCCGGCCGCTGGGGAAGACCGCCTCGGCCAGCGGCCCGGCCGGCAGCGGCTGCGGCTCGCCCGTCAACCACGGCCCGGCCCACGCGCTGTAGGCCAGGATCGGCCGGTGCGGGTCCGCCTCGACGGAGGCGATCACGCGCTCGGTGAGCGCGATGCCGTGCTCGGCGGTCGGGGGGATCGGGGTCACGGGGTTCATCGGGGCTCGCTGTCCTGTCCGCGAATCGCTCAACTGGTGCTCGGTCGCGCCGAATCTACGGCCCGCCTCCGACAATCCACGGCCCCGGGGCTGCCACGAGGCTGCCACCGGGCGGTCCTGACGGGCTGTCGGGTCGCTCCGCCTAGGATCGACGGTTCACGAAACATCGATCCCGGAGGTCACAGGAATGTCGGACCAGCGTGTAGTCGTCGTCACCGGCGGAGGCAGCGGCATCGGCGCGGCCACCGCGCGGCTGCTGCGGGCCGAGGGCCACCACGTGGTGGTGTCCGGCCGTCGGCGCGAGCCGCTGGAGCGGATCGCCCGGGAGACGGGGGCGCTCGCGCACGTCTCCGACACCACCGAGCCGGACGGTGTCCGCGACCTGGTCGCGGCCGCCGTCGCCGGTTACGGGCGGATCGACGGCCTGGTGCTCAACGCCGGTGTGGGCCGGGGCGGTTCGGTGGGCGAGGTGACACTGGAGGACTGGGAGCTGGTGATGCGGACCAATCTCACCGGCCCCTTCCTCCTGCTGCGCGAGGCGCTGCCGCACCTGCTGGCCGCGCGCGGCGCGGTGGTGGCGGTCGCCTCCGTCTCCGCGCTGCGCAACGGTGCCGGCAGCGCCGCCTACGCGACCTCGAAGGCCGCGCTGCTCCAGCTCTGCCGCTCGCTGGCCGTCGACTACGGCCGGCTCGGCCTGCGGGCCAACACCGTCTGTCCGAGCTGGGTGCGCACCGAGATGGCGGACCGCAGGATGGCGCGCTTCGCCGAGGAGGCCGAGCTGGCCGGCGGTGTCGAGGAGGCATACCGCGAGGCGACGGCGCTGACCCCGGCGGGCCGGCCGGGGGAGCCGGAGGAGGTGGCCGCCGCGATCGGCTGGCTGCTCTCCCCGGCGGCGGGTTATGTGAACGGCGCGGTGCTCACGGTCGACGGTGGGGTGACCGCTCTGGATCCCGGTACGGCGGCCTTCGGACTGCGCATGGAGCCGCGCTCGGGCGGCTGACCGGAAGGCCGGTCGGGCGCCCGCTCGGTCGAGTGGTCGCCCGGCCGACCGGACCGATGAAATTCAGTCATTGAAAGGCTGAAATCAGCAATCGGCTTCAAAGAGAAGGCTGGACGGTAATCCTCCGCTTGAATCGATGGCACCATGTGAGGTGTGAAGCATGAAATGTCACATGGCTTCACTCTGCCGTCCCTACCCACGAACGGGAAAAACCCGATGAATCGGCCCCTCGCCATCCTCGCCACCAGCGCCGCCCTGACCGTCGCCGGTGTGCTCCCCGGTACCGCGCTCGCCGCCGACGCGGCCGCCTCCCCGAGCGTCCCGGGGACCTGCGCCACCAGCTACCGGGGTGTGGTGGTCAACGAGATCTGCGCCATCGTCAGCGGCGACCAGGTGACCTTCCACGGCCGGACGACGCCGACCAGCGTCAGCTGGACCCCGCGCCAGGTGCCGTTCCGCCTCACCGCGAGGATCGTCGACGGCGCGGAGCTCGGCACCGTCACGCCGACCGTCAACGTCAGCTGGTCCGCCACTCCGGTGGGCCGGATCTCCGGCGTCCTGCCGTGCGGCTCCACCGCCGAGGCGACCCTCGAAACCACCCAGTGGGGGTGGCCGCCGGCCGCCGTCACCCTCTCCGTCGCGGCTTCCTGCTGATCCCCGCAGAGACGTCCGCACGGCAAAGGGCCCTGCCTGGTCGGCCAGGCAGGGCCCGTTTCCTTCGGTGCGTCAGCCGTTCCGGGCCGTTCCCGGCCGTCCCGGCGCTCGCTTCCCCCCGCTTCCCGACCGGGAACCGCCCACACGGTCCCGGCCGGTGTTCAGTGCGCCCAGTGGAGTCCGGGGCCGGACCGGCTGAGCCGGGCCAGACGGACCAGGGCGACCGGGTGGTGCCCGGCCTTGCGGGGGGAGGGGGAGAGCCGGACCGTGGCCTCGGCCCGGTCCGGGCCGTCCGTCGCCGGTCCGGCGGTCGCGCTCGGCGCGTGGTGACGTGCACTCATCACTCGAAATCCCTCCTGGTCGGGGAGCGGCTGCCCCGCTCGCTCGCCAATGACCACCAGGGAACCGGCCCGGACCGGCCGGATCAATGCGGGTGACTACCTATCGGCCGGCGGGAACGCTGGGGGCGCCTGCCGTGCGGCACCCACCGGCCCCGTCCGGGGCGTCCGCGCGGGCCCGTCGCGCCCGGCCCTCCGACCCGCGCCCGGCCCTCCGACCCGCGGCCGCCCTTGCCCGCCGCCTCACCCGCCGCCCTCGCCCGCCGCGTCCTCGGCGTCCGCCAGGGCCAGCGCCTGCGCCGTCCCGGCCCGGCCGGTGCCCAGCTTCGCCAGCACGCTCGCCACATGGTGCTCCACCGTGCGCGGCGACAGGAAGAGGGCCTGGGCGATGTCCTGGTTGCCGGTCCCCTGGGCGAGCAGTTCCGCCACCTGCCGTTCGCGAGGCGACAGCCGCTTGCCGTAGCCCCGGCGGCCCGGCGAGCCGATCCCGCCGAGATCGAGGTCCCGGCGCAGCTTCCGGCAGCGGGCGGTGTCCGTGGTGGCCCCCAGCTCCAGGTAGACCCGCTCGGCGGCGGCCATCCGCTCCGCCGCCCGCGCCCGGTCGCGCGCGGCCAGTGCCGCCGCGATGCGCTCGTCGGCCCGCGCCGCCTCGTACGGCCGCCCGATGTCCTGCCAGTGGTCCCTGGCCCGGGTGAACGCCTCCGCCGCCTCCGGATCGCCGTCCGCGCCCAGCAGCAGCCCCCGGGCGAGGTGCAGCGACGCCGTCACGGCCGGCGCGCCCCGGTCGGTGAGCGACTCCGCCGCCTCCTCGGTGACCTCCCCGGCCTCGGTCCGCCCGCCCGTCGCGAGCAGGGCCTCGACGGCGACCGGCAGCAGCTCGGCGGTGCGCGCCCACGCGTCGGCCTGCCGGGCCGTGGCCAGCGCGGGCCCGACCGTGCCGGCGGCCCCGGCGGTGTCGCCCTCCAGCAGTTGGAGGCCGCCGAGCCCGGCGGCCGCCCGCAGCGCCACCGTCACCTGCGACTCCCGCTGGCCGAACCGGGCGGCGATCTCGAACTCCTCCCGGGCCAGCGCCAGCCGGCCCCGCCCGGCCGCGAGCCGCCCGAACAGCAGCGAGCGCTCGGCACCGGCCATCGCCAGGTCGTCGAACTCCGCGCCCAGCCGGGCGAACCGGGGTTCCACCAGGTCCCAGCGCCCGGCCAGCATGTCGAGCCGGATCAGCGCGAGTCGGCTGTAGCACTCCAGGTACGGAATGCCCGTCAGCCGGGCCAGCCGACGGCTCTCCTCCAGCAGGTTCGCGGACCGGCGGTCGTAGCCCAGCTCGATCGCGATCTCGCCCGCGTTGTACAGCGCCCGGGTGGTCTGCCGCATCACCTCGGGACGCTCGGAGTCGCGCGGCAGCTCGTCCAGCCGGTCCCAGACCGCCGGATCGCCGTCCCGGGCCTGGAAGGTCAGCGTGGTGGCCCGCACCGCCGCGGACACGTCCTCGTCCGGGTTGGCCGCCAGCAGGCCCTCCGCCCGGGCGAGCCACTCCCCGGCCCGGCGGCCGGCGCCGTCCCGCTCGTCCATGGCGATCGCCACCATGGCCCGGGCCGCCCGCACGGGGCGCTCCTCCAACTCCTCCAGGGACTCCCGGATCCGGTCGAAACCGGCCCGGTTGCCGCTGTGCACCGCCATCAGGAAACCGAGCGCGAGCCGGATCTCGCCCCGGTCGGCGACCGGCAGCCGGGGGTCGGCCACCATGCCGCTCAGCACCTGCACGCTGGCCGCCGGGTCGACGTCGTCGGCCGCGAGCCGGGCCAGCGCCAGGGCCGCCCGGCCGCGGCGGCGCGGGTCGAGGTCGGGCTCGTCGAGCAGGCCGCGCAGCATCCGCCGGGCACCGCCCGGATCGCCGAGGGCGGCGGCCTGGTCGGCGGCGGCCTGGGCGAGGTCCTGCCAGGCCGGGCGGTCGCCCATGGCCAGGGTGTGCTCGGCGATCCGGGCGAGCGGCCGGGGCTCCCTGGTCCCCAGCGCGGCCACGGCCCGCTGGTGCAGGACCCGGCGCCGGGGCCCGGCGACCCGCCCCTGCGCGACCTGCCGGGCCGACGGGGAGCGGAAGGCGTAGCGGTCGGGCGCGGTCTCCCGCAGGACGGCCGCGTGCAGCGCCTCGGTCAGGCCGTCGGCCCCGGCCTCGGCGTCCAGCCCGGCGACGGCGGTGAGCAGCGCCTCGTCCGCGGGCACGCCGAGGACGGCGGCCGCCGCGACGACGGCCGCGCCGTCGCCGCCGAGGCGGGCGAGCCGCTCGGTCACCGCGTCGCGCAGTCCGCGCGGGACCTCGGCGGCGGCCAGGACGGCGGCGAGGTCGCCGGTGGCGGTACGGCCGCCGGAGACGCCGGTCCGCTCGATCGCCGTGGCTCCGGTCGCGGCGGATCCGGCGGCCGCGGGTCCGGTCGGGGTGCGTTCGCTCGGGGCGCGTTCGGCCAGGGTCCGCAGGTCCTCCTCGACGGCCAGCGGCAGGCCTTGGCTGCGCTCGTACAGGACCCGCGCGAGTTCGGGGGTCGCCGCCGGGCCCAGGACCGACCGGGCCAGCGCCGTGACCTCCCGCTCGTCCAGGGGCTCCAGCCGCTCCAGCCGGACCGGGGCGCCGACGGCCCCGTGCCCCGCACCGGCCCCGTGTCCGCCGGTCCGGGCGGGCGCCGGGCGGAAGGCCGCGCCGGGCGCCGGGGCGCCGGGCGGCAGGTCCTCGGGGCGGTAGGTGACCACCAGCGCGAGCCGCGGCGGCAGGTCACGGGCCAGCCGGACCAGCAGGTCGAGGGTCGCGTCGTCGGCCCACTGGAGGTCCTCGACCACCAGCACCGGGGCGTCGAGCGCGGTGAGCAGCGCCCGCACCCCCTGGGCGAGCAGCCGGCGCGCGGACAGCAGCGTCCCGCCGTCCGGCGGCGCGGCCGGCAGCTGGGCGGCGAGATCGGGCAGCACCAGGCGCAGCGCCCCGGTGCTGGGCGGCAGCTCGGCGGGCGGGGGCAGTAGCGCGGCGGCGTCCCGCAGGGCGTCGACCACCGGTCCGAACGGCTCCGGTTCGCGCAGCGGGTGGCACCGGCCGAGCAGCACCGGCCGGCGGGGTGCGGTGTCGCCGGAAGGCGCGGGCGTCCCGGTCCGGGCCGTCCCGTTCCCGGACCTTTCGTCCAGGGCGCGGACGGCCTCGGCGACCAGTCGCGACTTGCCGCTGCCCGCCTCGCCCTCGACGAGCAGGACGGCCGGGGGCCGGGCGAGCGCATCGGTCAGCCGGGCGAGTGCGCCGACCCGACCCACGAAGGCGGCCCCCGGGGCTCCCCCCTCCGGCGCGGTCGGCGACAACGGCCGGTTCATCGGCGCCGCGCCCGGCCACGCCCGGCGCGGCCGTCGGCACCCCGGCGCGGGGCGGATCCAGTCTGAGCGGGCATACCCCTATGATGCCCGCGCCCGGCCCGGCGGCATCGGCCGGGTCGGTCGGGTCGGCCGGTGTCCGGCGTCGGGCAGCGGCCGGCGGCCCGGCCCAGGGGTGCGTCGTCGAACCCGCGCCCGCGGGGCGACGGAGGGGTTACGCAGGACCCCGGCCCTCGGCCGGGAGACCCCCACGCCGGCCGCTCGTCGGACGCCGAAGGCCGGGGGAGCCGCCCGCTCGCCCTCCGGGCGGCTCCCCCGGCCTGGGGTTCGAGGATCCCTAGACCGCCTGGTACGCGGCCGGGCCCTCGTCCGGCGCGGGACGGGGCGGCCGGACCGGGCCGAAGCCGGGGACGGCCGACAGCCGCGTCACCCCGACGGGCCGGACGACCCGTCCCGGCGCCTCGATCACCTCGCAGCCCGCCCGGGCGAACCGCCGGACGATCTCCTCGGCCGCCCGGTCGTCGAGCGCGAACACGAACGGGCCCGGGACCAGCACCGCGTCCACCCAGCCGCGCTCGGCCGCGACCAGCAGGTTCTCCAGCGCCGGCAGCGGACCGTCGGTGCTGAGCCCGTGGTCGCTGTACACGTCCGGCATCGGCAGCCCGAACCGGTCGGCCAGCTGCTCCATGGCGGTCCGCATGTAGTCGGCCTCCCGGGCGTCGTAGGGCCGGCACCGCAGGTACATCGCGGCCCGCCGCATCGTCGGACGTGCCGGTCGGTGGAGGTCGTACATGCCGTTCACCTGGCTCTGGTCACTGTGCGTGTGGGGGCGGAGGGCACCGGGCGGCAGGTGGGGGAGGGGCTGGGCCGGGGCGAGTCCCGGCGGCCACCGGGCCGATACCCAGCGGACTCCCGGAATGGTACGGGGATCAATGGGGGCCACTACCCATTGCTGCGCGGGGCCGTGCGTACGACCCCCACCCGGCCCCCACCCGACCCGCGCGCGGCCTCCGCCGGGCGCCCGCCGGTCCGGCCCCGGACGCTGTCCGGTGCCGCTCCGGCGTTGCTGTCAGTGACAATGCGTGACGCCGACGTGGTCGCGGTGCCGGTCGCGGTGAGCCTAACCGCCGGGCCGCGCAGCTCGGGGATCCGGCCGGATCCCCGCCGCCTCCGAGGAAGGATCGACCCAAAAATCCCGGGAGCGTGCGATCCCGTGCGGCTGGCAGGATCGGGCCATGTCGAAAGATCCCTTACTGGCCAGGGCCCAGGGTGTGTGGCGGGAGCTGGGCTCGGTGTCGGTGCCGGTGTCGTTCGGTACGGCGGGCGAGATCGACGTCGTCGTGTCGCCCGGGTCGAGGATCTGCCCGCCCGGGTGGGTGGGCATCGTGCTCCTGGGCGGGGCCGCCATCGTGACGGCTCCGAGCCGGGAGGCCGCCGACCGCGTCCGCGTGGCCGTGGCGGGGCTGCCGGTCGACCGGCTGACCGATCCGGAATCGGTCGGGGGAGTGCTCCCGACCCGTGAGGTGCTCGGGCCCGCGGTGCTGGCCTATGTCGCCGAGGAAGGCTTCCGGCCCGCCGCGCCGCCGACGGGCCTGCGCGTCGAGGAAGCCGCCGCCGGGTCCGTCGATCTGGCCGGGCTGGAACGGGCGGCCGGAGCGGCGGACGCCGACGAGGCCGGGCTGGACGAGATGTCCTCTCCCGCGTTCGTCGTCCGGGCGGCCGGCCAGGTGGTCGCCGCTGCCGGTTACCGGGAATGGCCGGGGCGCGCGGCCCACGTGGGTGTCCTGACCGCGCCTGCCTGGCGCGGCCGGGGTCTGGCGCGCGCGACCGGCTCCTCGGCGGTGCGTCACGCGCTCGCGCAGGGGCTGCTGCCGCAGTGGTGGGCCAGGGTCCCGGCCTCGCGGAACGTCGCGGTCGCGCTGGGGTTCAGCGAGCTGGGCTCCCAACTGAGTGTCGAGCCGGCCCGAGCGCCGGAGTCGCGTTTGGGCACGGCGCGGTCGGGGAACGGGAGTTCGACAATGCGTCGAAGCAACCGACCGAAGGGCCAGGACCGTTGACTCCTCCGCCACCGGGGCGGGTCGATCCCGACCTGGCCGACCGCCTGACCGACGCGGTACTGCTCTCCGGGCTCCCGGTCGCCTTCGGCGAGGAGGGACCGGGCGTGCGGATCCGTCCGGCCCGGCCCGCCGGCGACGCCGACCGGTGCGCGGGCGCGGCGGCGCTCGACTGGCTGCCGTCCCCCCGGCTGACCGGCGCCGCCGCGATGGCCGAACCGGGACAACCGGCCGGCCCGGCCCGCGAGGTGGTCGGGACGGCGATGGAGAACGCGCTCGCCGAGTTCCTGCCGGCGTTCGGGCTGGAGGCCGCCCGGGACGGCTCCGGCCGGGAACTGCGGGTCGCCCCGCCGGCCCTCCCGGCCGCCGGGCTCCGCGTCCCGCCCCGGGCCTTGGCCGCCCGGCCCGCCGGGCCGACTCCGGCCGAACTCGGTGTCCCCGCCGCCCTGCTGGACGCTCTCCGGCGCAGCACGGCGCTCGCCGGCCTGCCGCTCGCCGCCCACCTCGGCGGCACCGGCATCACCCTGGCACCGTGCCCGTCGGCCGAGGACCCGGCTGCGGGCCCGGGTGAGGACCCGGGTGCGGTGGGCGCGGCGGACCTCGGCTGGAACCCGTCCCGCCGACTCGCCGACCTGGCCGACAGCGATCGCCCCGAGGCACCCGCCGCCGCCACCGCCCGTGCGGCGGTCGACGCCGCGATGCGCCACGCGCTCGGCACCGCCCTGCGCGCCTGCGGCACCGAACTGCGCTGGCTGCACGCCGTCCAACGCCTGCGCGTCTACGGCGAGTCCGTCCCGACGATCCGCCGCTGACCGCCCGACCGCCTGACCGCCTGACCGCCTGACCGCCTGTCCGCCGCTCGGCCGGGGTTCCGCTCCGGCCGACCGTCGGCGAGGATGGCGGGATGCTGCACAGCGTGCTCGCCGGTGACCACATCCTTCGTCCGACGCCGGATGCCCGCAGCGGTGCCACCGCCCCCGCGGACGTCGTCCCGGCAGCGGCCGTCCGGGACGCCGACCCGACGGCGACACCGCCGGAGGTCCGCACGGTCACGGGGGAGACGCTCTTCTTCCCGGCCGCCCGGAAGGCCGAGTTGGAGGGTTTCTGCCGGTCCCACGGGATCCCGCTGGTGTCCAGGCCGGACGTGTGGGGGGATCTGCTCGAACCCTTCCTCGACACGGAGTTCACCCCCCGGCGCCGGGCCGTGACCGCGCAGGCGCTGGCGAGGGTCGGTCTCGACGAGACGGCCGTGGCCGGCATCAGGGCCGAGGTCGGCCCGCTCGTGCTCGCCTACAACTCCCTTCACCGGGACTGGTTCCACCTGGGCCTGGCCGACCTGCTCGACGCCGCGACCAGCGGTTCGACCCCGGAGCGGTACCGGGTCGGGCCCGACCGCTTCCCCGCCTTCCGGGCCTGGGCGATGGCGATCGCCGACTCGGGCCGCACACCCGGCCCGTCCGCCCCGCTCACGGCTTGAGCAGGCCGGCTCCGCGAGAAATCACGGTCGACGGGCGGACCCGGATACGGGAGGATCCGCAGACCGAGGACCGAAGGCGGGGGAGTGCGGTGATCACTCAGGGCGTGACGGTCAGGACGCGGTGCGAGGACTGCGGAGGTGTGCTGATCCGCGACATCGGCCAGTTCATCGACGGCGGACAGCTGTGGTGGGGCACCGAGGGGCGGTGCCGGACCTGTCCCCACGCATGGTGCGAGCAGGACACCGGCGCGGTGACTCCGGAGGGGATCCGGCAGGCGCTGCTGGCGGAGCACGGCACTGCCCGCCTGCGTCCGGCAGTGCCCGGGGCGAGTACTGTCGCCGTCCTGCGGGCCCTGCGAGAGACCCACGGGCTGTCGCTGGGGCAGGCACGTGCCCTGGCCGACGAGTTGATGACGACCGGGCTGACGGGCACGCTGGTCGAGATGGAGCTCATGGCCGCCGCGCTCGGTCGCCGCTCGGTCGCGGTGACCGTCGAGTCGGCGGCCGACTGACGGCCACTGGCCCGGCCGGACGTGGCCGACAACCGGATCAGGAATCGGCGTCGTCGGCCGCCGACCCGACGGCGGCCGTCCGCTCGTGGTGGTCCAGGAGGCGGGTCAGCAGGTCCGTCAGGAGGGCGCGGTCGTCGGCGTCGAGGGGGGCGAGCAGGGCGTCCTGGGCCGCGTCGACCACGGTGTCGAGTCGCCGGAGGTGGGCGCGCCCCTCGGTGGTCACCGTGATGACGTTGCGGCGGCGGTCGGCCGGGTCGGGTGTGCGCTCGACCAGGCCGCGTTCGGCGAGTTCGTTGACCACCGCGACCATGTCGCTGCGGTAGATGCCGGTGCGCCGGCTGAGGTCCGACTGGCTGGCCGGGCCGCCCTCGGTGAGGGCGGTGAGGGCGGCGAAGTGCCATTTGCGGGCACCCTCCGCCGCCAGGCCGTCGTTCACCAGGTGGTCGGCGTGCAGGGCGTTGACCGCCAGCAGCCGGCTGGGCAGGCCGCGGACCCGGGCCGGGGCGGCGTGGCCGGTCATGGCGCCCGGGGTGTGGCGGGGCGTCTCGTCGTTCTTCACGCCCGCAGTCTAGCCGTTGTGTTAGTCACTCTAACGATGTAACGTCGTGCCTCCCAGACTGTTAGTGCGACTAACGGATTCGGCGGAGGTGGTCGAGCGCCCCGCCGTGCCCCGCGTGCGACGAGAGGAACCGCCCCGATGCCCACCGTCCCCGTGATCGACTCCCATCTCGCCTACCTGGACGCCGGAACCGACGCGGGCGGCCCGCCCGTGGTGCTCCTGCACGGCAATCCCACCTCCTCCCACCTCTGGCGCAACGTCGTCCCGCACCTGGCCGACCGGTCCCGGGTGCTCGCGCCCGACCTGATCGGCATGGGCGCGTCCGGAAAGCCGGCCGTCGACTACGGCTTCGACGACCAGGCCCGCTACCTGGACGCCTGGTTCGAGGCGCTGGACCTCGACCGGGTCGTCCTGGTCGGCCACGACTGGGGCGGCGCGCTGGCCCTCGACCGGGCCGCCCGGTATCCGGACCGGGTGGCCGGGGTCGTGCTGCTGGAGACCTTCCTCAAGCCGCTGGCCGCCGAGGAGCTGCCACCGCCGGCCCGGGCCCGCGCGGAGGCGTTCCGTACGCCCGGCGTCGGCGAGGAACTCGTGCTGGAGCAGAACATCTTCATCGAGACGGCCTTCAAGGGCGGGGTGCTCCACCCGCTGGACGAGGACGAGGTCCGGCCCTACCGCGAGCCGTTCCCGACGCCGGAGAGTCGCCGCCCGATGCTGGCCTGGTCCCGGATGACGCCGATCGACGGCGACCCGGCCGAGGTGGTCGCCCGGATGGAGGCGTACGGCGGGTGGCTGGCCGGCAGTGCGGAGGTGCCGAAGCTGCTGCTGACCTTCGACTCCTCGCCGACCCTGCTGGTCGGCGAGGCAGTGGTCGCCTGGGCCCGCGAGCACGTCGCCGCGCTCACCGTGGAGCACTGCGGCCCGGCCGGGCACCATGCCCCCGAGGACCGGCCGGAGGCCATCGGCCGGGCGATTGCCGACTGGCTCGGACTTCACCGCCTGTCGGGCGCCAACCAGCCTGTCGTGCAGGCGGATTGATTGTTCGTCGACCAAGTGGTCCAGACCATTGACGAGGGGCTGCGCGCTGCCTACGGTATGGGCATCCACCTGGCGCAGGCATGCCAAGATCCCCTTGGTCGGCGCACCCCCACGCGCGCGTCCTGGGCCGGGCGCACTCTCCATCCCCCCACGGAGGAGCATCATGCGCAAACGTCTTGCCGTCGGCGCGGCGCTGGCCGCCGTCGCCGTCCCGCTCGCGATGGCCGTCCCGGCCAACTCGCACGGATTCATCAACCTGCCGCCGAGCCGCTCGGCCCTGTGCGGTGCGGGTGTCGTCAAGAACTGCGGCGACATCCAGTGGGAGCCGCAGAGCGTCGAGGGGCCGAAGGGCTTCCCGACCCGAGGTCCCGCGGACGGCACCATCTGCGCGGGGGCGGACGCCCGTTGGGCCCCGCTCGACAACCCGCGCAACGGCGCCTGGCCGACCACCAAGGTGACGGCCGGCGCTCAGCAGACCTTCACCTGGGAGATCGAGGCCCGGCACTCGACCACGAACTTCCGGTACTTCCTGACCAAGCCCGGCTACGACCCGACCCAGAAGATCACCCGGGCGAACCTGGACCTCACGCCGTTCCTGACGGTCCCCTACAACGGCCGTCAGCCCGCCGCCACCACCACCCACACCGGGACCCTCCCCACGGGTCGCACCGGGCACCACGTGGTCGTCGCGGTCTGGGACGTCGCTGACACGTCGAACGCGTTCTACTCCTGCACCGACGTGCTCTTCTGAGCCGACCCGACCTCCGGGCCGGCCCGCTCTCCGGGTCGACCCCGGTCTGCGGGCCGACCCGTCGTCCGGGCCGACGCACTCGTCGGAAGCAGCACCCGTACCCCGGGGCCGGTCGACCGGCCCCGGGGTACGGGTGCGCCGCTCAGCCCTCGGTCCAGCCGTGGCCCTTGGCGCACCGGAGCATCGCCTCGCGCACCTTGAGCACCTGCTCGCCGGTCAGCGACGGCGCGTTCGCCAGCAGCAGCTCCGTCACCTCCACCACGAATTCGGCGGAGGTGAGCACGTCGCACTCCGCGTCGTCGTGGTCGGCCGCGGACCGCGTGACGAGGGAGACCGGACCGGCCGCCCCGGCCGGACGCGCGGTCGCGCCCTTGGGCAGCCGCACCGACGAGGCCTTGAGCCCCCGGTCGCCCTCCTCCATCTCGAACTCGACCACCAGGCCGGAGTGCACCACGGACTCCGGCATCAACATGTCATTGACGTGCAGGAAGACATCCTCCCCGCCGTGGTCCGGAGCGATGAACCCGTAACCCCGCACGCTGTCGTAACGCACCACACGACCGGTGACCACTTGATACCCCCAAGGACAACCCGGGCCCCCTGCCCGACACCTGACGTAGAGGATAGACGACCGGGCGCCAGGGACGGGAGCGGACCGGGCCGTCGCCGGAGCGGCCGTCACCGGAACAGGCCCGCCCCCCGGGCCCGCCAGCGGACGATCATCGCGAGCATCACCGTGCACACGAACGCGGCCACCGCGGTCGCGCCCCAGAACGGGATCGCGATCCCGCTCGGCCGCTCGGTGATCATCCGGTTCCCGTCGAGCCACACCGAGGTCTCGCGGCCGTCCGGGTACAGCTTCCGGGTCGGCCGTTCCTCGCGGAACTCGTGGTCGTCGACGAACCAGCGGTAGGTGCAGCCGTAGAGGTCGTGCCCGATGTTCTGGTCGTCGACGCTGCGCCCGGTGACCCGGCAGTCGACCGTCGTGGCGGCGACCCGGCGCGGTTCGTGCCGTGCCGCGTCGACGGCGTGGGCGGTCTGCGCGGCCGCGAACACCGTGCCCAGCGCGAACACGGGGACCGCCAGCAGGCCGACCCAGGCCGCCGCGTAGTCGCGGTCGGACAGCTCGTCGATCACCGTCCGGGCGGTGGCGAGCAGCGCCACCAGGGCGGCGCCGGCGGCCAGCAGCCAGCCGGTCCGGTCGCCCGGAACGTCCTGCGACTCCCACCACACGACCGGCGCGGCCGAGGCCACCAGCCCCGCCGCCGCCACCGGTACCAGCAGGGCGCACCGCCGCTGCGCCGCCGTCCACCGTTCCCCGTCCGCGACCGTCAACCCGGTCCCCTTTCCCCCGAGTTCCCCGGGCCCCGTGGTGGCGGACGCCCCCCCGGACGTCCGCCGGGACGAGTGTCACGCGTCGCCGCCCCGCGTGCCCACCCCGCCACCGGTCCCGGGCCCGCCCCGGGTCGGAACGGTGACACGGCCGCGACATCGTCACGGCGGACCGGGCTACCAGGGCACGACCCGACCCAGGTGGTCGACGAAGTGGAGGCCGCCCGCGCCGCGGTGGCGCTCGACGGTGTCCACCACGCCCGGAACGCTCTCCGCCACGCTCAACTCGGCCTCCGGCCCGCCGAGTCCGGTGCGCACCCAGCCCGGGTCCAGCAGCATCAGGGTCCGGCCGTCGCCGGCGTGCCGGGCGGCCTGGCAGCGCATCAGCTGGTTGAGCGCGGACTTGCTGGCCCGGTAGAGGTCCTGCCCGCCCTCGGTGTTGAGGGCGACGCTGCCCTGGTCGGAGGACATCACGCCGATGGTGCCGGTCGGCGCGACCAGCGGGCGGAGGCTCTCGACGACGCGCAGCGGGCTCAGCGCGTTGGTGACCATGACCTCGGTGAACATGTCGGTCGGGACCTCGCCGATCGGCAGGTCGCCGCGGGTGATCGCGGCGTTGACGAAGAGGAGGTCGAGGGTGCGTCCGGCCAGTCGGTCGCGGAGCGCCGCGATGGCGGCCGGATCGGTCATCTCCAGCGACTCGACGGTGAGTCGGCCGTCGGAGGAGTCCAGCAGGTCGTGCAGGGCGGTGGGTCGGTCGCCGCGCACGGTGCCGATGACGTCCCAGCCCCGGTGGAGGTACTCGGCGGCGATCCCGAGGCCGAGGGTCCGGGAGGCGCCGACGACCAGGGCGGTCCTGCGGGTGTCGTTCGGGGTTGTGTCGTTCACGAGGGTTCCTGTTCGCGGAGGTGCGGAGGTTCTGACGGCATGGCCCGGAGGGCGGGACGCTGCCCGAGGTGCCCGGGGTGCCCGGGGCGAGGGCCGCCGGGCGCCGGGCGGTCACGGAACGAGTCTCCGAGCACCGCGAACCGGGCGTCCAATACCCTTTCGGGCGCATTGATACCGTGCGGGCATGGATCTGGACCTGCGCAAGCTCCGCTACTTCGTCGCGGTGGCCGAGCACCGGCACTTCGGCCGGGCGGCCGCGGCACTGTTCATCGCCCAGCCGGTGCTCAGCCGTCAGATCCGCGCCTTCGAGGAGGAGCTGGGCTGCGCGCTGTTCACCCGGACCACCCGCAGCGTCGAGCTGACCTCCGCCGGGCAGCAGCTGTACGAGGAGGCGCACGGGATCACCGCCGCGGTGGAGGGCGCCGTGCGCCGGGTGCGGGAGGCGGGCCGCCCGGTGCGGCGGCTGGTGGTGGCCTTCTCGGCCGGCCTGCACGTCGCGGAGGCGATCCGGGCCTTCACCGCGATCCGTCCGGAGGTCGTGGTCGACGTCCTCCCGCTGCCCTGGTCCGAGCGGGACGCGCCGCTGCGGGACGGCCGGGCGCACGTCGGTTTCCTCCGGCACCCGTTCGACGACTCGGGGCTGCGCACCGTCGCGGTCGGCCACGAGACCAAGGTCGCCTGCCTGCCGGCGGGGCACCCGCTGGCCGGGCGCCGGACGCTGGTGCTGGCGGACCTCGACGGCGAGCCGGTCCTCGACCACCGCGGCCGGCGGACGGCCTCGCTGGAGGAGAAGTTCGAGCTGATCGCCTCCGGCCAGGGCGTCGCCCTGGTGCCGCTGAGCGTCATGCGCTCGTACGCCCGCCCGGGCCTGGTCCAGCTGCCGGTCACCGACTTTCCGCCGGTCGTGACCTGCCTGGCGGCACCGGAGGGCCATGGACCGGGGCCGGTCGCGGACTTCCTGGAAACCGCTGCCGCCGTGCTCCGCCGGCCGGGGACGTGATCCGGCCATCGCCCGAATTCCGTGCGCGGACGGCCGGTTCGTCGTAGCATCGACGCCGGAACGCGCGAAAGCACAGCCCGGTCGGTAGTCCGGGCGCCGTCGGCCCCCGGCCGACGGCCAGTCATTCCCTCCCAGGGTGTCCGGTGCGTTCCTCCCGGCGCGCGCTCGCGCGCGGGACGCGGCGCCACCATGGGGGGAAGCAGCATGCCGAGGACGTTCGCCGCCCGACCGCCGGAGCCCGTGATCGCGGGCCGGCCGTGCGGCGCCGACGCCGAGCGCGCTGCCGTCGAACGCCGTCCGGCCGAAAGCCGTCCCGCCGACTACCGTCCCACCGCGGTCCGTTCCCAGGAGAGACGGGCCCCGGCCCGGACGCGTACGGGCAGATAGCCCGCCCTTTCCAGGCACGCCCCGACGGTTCCCGGCGGCCCCCGGCGGCTTCGTGCCGCGCGGTCGGCCCCGTCCTCCGCCCCGCCCGGACACCCGAACGTCCGATTGTCGATCCTCCGTGGAAAGAGATCTGACCGTTCGTCAGTTGACGGTTGCGGGAGACGGATCGGCCCGCGTGCGATCCGTGGCACGACCCAATCGAGAACGATCAGGAGATCACTGTGCGCATACTCTTCACCGGCCCGGCCGCGCCGAGCCACCTCTTCCCGATGGTGCCGACCGCCCAGGCCCTGCGGGCCGCCGGGCACGAGGTGCTGTTCGCCAGTCCGAGCCCGTACGACCAGCTCCGGCAGGCCGGCTTCCCGATCGTCACGATCGGCGACGGCCGGCCGCTGAAGGAGTCCTTCGAGGCGACCTCCGGCGGTCCGATGAGCTACGCCCAGCCGGGCCTGACCCAGGACGAGATCCTGGAGATGGCCTCCGCGGCCTTCGCCCACGCCTCGCGCTCCACGGTGGAGGACCTGCTCGCGGTCGCCGAGGGCTGGGGCGCCGATCTGATCGTCCACGACTCCTGCCTGGCCTCCGCCCAGCTGGTCGCGGCCCGGCTCGGCATCCCGGCGGCGTTGCAGAACTTCGGCCTCAGCTCCGGCCTCGACCTGGCCGCCCGGCTGGCCGCCCACTTCACCGACGTCTACGAGAAGCACGGTGTGGCCGCTCCCGCGCCGACCACGCCGCTGAACATCGTCCCGGCCTCGCTCGGCGGCGACCCGGGCGGCCTGCGGATGCGCTACCTCCCGTACAACGGAGGGGGTGTGGTCCCGGTCGAGCTGCTGGGGCGGGGCCACCGGCCGAGGGTCGCGGTGACCCTGGGCACCGTCATCGTCGGCATCGACGGCCTGTCGGCGATCGACCGGCTGGTCGAGTCCGCGGGTGCGGTGGACGCCGAGTTCCTGCTCGCCGTCGGCGACGCCGACCTCGGCAACCTGGGCACCCTGCCGGACAACGTCCGCCCGCTGCCCTGGGTGCCGCTCGCGGAGCTGCTGCGGGTCTGCGACGCGGTGGTGCACCACGGCGGGTCCGGCAGCACCCTCACCGGACTCCAGGCGGGTGTGCCCCAACTGATGCTGCCCCAGGGTGCCGACAACTTCGTGGTGGCCGACGCCCTGACCGCCACCGGGGCGGCCCTGAGCTCCACCTCCGACGCCGTCGACACCGCCCTGCTCACCCGGCTCGTCGTGGACCCGGCCCTGCGCGAGGGCGCCGCGCGCCTGCGGGCCGAGAACGAGGCCCTGCCGACCCCGGCGGCCCTCGTCCCCGACATCGAGGCCCTCGTCACCGCCCACCGGTGACCGGTCCGAACGCCCGTCGGAGGCGCTGAGGGGGACCCGCTCCCCGTCCCCGGTGGAGGTGCCGCCCCGCACCCCCACCGGGGACGGGACGTCCGCCGCCCGGCCCGCCGTCAGTGGGCCCGGGCCTCCGGGGTCTCCCGCCGGTCGGTGTCCGCCCACGGGAACGGGGCGAGGTCGGGCTCGACCCAGCCGGCCTTCGCCTGCGGACCGGCCAGCGTCGCCGGACGGTAGAACCGGGTCAGCAGGCGCTTGTCGAGCAGGGCGGGGTGGTGGTCGGCGAAGGCGGTGAAGTCGTCCTCGCCGTGTTCGGTCGCGTGGTGGCCGACCAGTTCCACCCAGGCCCGGCTGACGGTGGCGTGGTACTTCTGGGGCGCGCCGGCGTAGCGGGCGGTGCGCCGGATGCCGTCGCTGACCAGGTCGACGGCCGCGGGCGTGCCGAACCGTCGCACGGCCAGCCAGGTCAGGTGGACGTGCTCCCGGTGGCCGAACTTCCCCGCGGTCGCGGTCGCTTCGGCCATCAGTGCGTCGAAGTCGGCGGTTCGGTCGGTCATGCGGACACCTCGGTCAGGGCTTGCAGGGCGGTGCGCAGGCCGGCGATCGCCTCGGCCGGCAGGTCGTGGAGTGCCCGCTGCTCCAGCTCGGTCACGGCCAGGCGGATCGTCCCGGCGGCCACGCGGCCGGAGGCCGTGAGTTCGACGAGCACCGCGCGGCGGTCTCCCGGGCGGGTGCCGCGGGTGATGTGGCCGCGTCGTTCCAGGCGGTCGAGCACGCTGGTGAGCGTGGTGGGGCGGGTGCCGACGGCCGCGCCGAGTTCGGAGACGGTCCGGCCCCGGCCGTCGGCGAGGTTGGCCAGCGCGTTGATCTCGGAGGGCGTCAGGTCCAGGTCGACGAGCTCCGCGGCGAGGACTTGCAGGGTCGCGTGGGTGGCCCGCTGCAGCGCGAGCAGGGCCGACCACTCGGACGGCACGGATTCGGACTTCATGAATTCGGACTATACGATTTCGTACTACCGACGGCAAACGGGACCCGGGCCGAGGCCGTCCCTGGGTGATCCTCCAGCTCCGGGGCGGTGCGCTGGTGTGCGGATCCACTCGTTCCGGGCGCGGCGCGTTGCTGCAATACCCATGTCGATCTGTCGAGGACGGTGGATGCACATGGACCTGAACACCGTGGTGGAACTGCGCGATGCGCGCGAACGCGGGACCTGGCGGCCGGGGGACGCCTGGCTGGGGGGCGGAACGTACCTGTTCTCGGAGCCCCAGCCGCACCTCCGGCGGCTGTTCGACCTCGGCCGGATGGGCTGGGAGCCGCTGCGGCCCACCCCGGACGGCGGGCTGGAGATCGCCGCGACCTGTACGATCGCGCAGCTCTCCCGCCACCCGAAGCCGGCCGGCTGGACGGCGGCGCCACTGTTCGAGCAGTGCTGCCGGGCGTTCCTCGCCTCCTGGAAGATCTGGAACGCGGCCACCGTCGGCGGCAACCTCTGCAACGGCCTGCCGGCCGGGCCGATGATCTCCCTCACCGCCGCCCTCGACGGCGTCTGCCGCCTGCTCGACCGCAGCGGGGCGACCCGCACCCTGCCGGTCGGGGACTTCGTGCTCGGCGCCGGGGTCACGGACCTGCGGCCGGGCGAGCTGCTGCGCTCGGTCACCCTGCCCGGCCGGGCGCTGGCCCGGCGGACGGCGTTCCGGCAGGCCTCCCTCTACGGGCTCGGCCGCTCCGGCGCCCTGGTGATCGGCACCCTGGACCCGGTGGACGGGGAGTTCGCGCTGCACATCACCGCGGCCACGGTCCGGCCGGTCCGGCTGGGCTTCGCCGTCCCGCCGAACGCCGAGGCGGTGCGCGAGGCGGTGGAGCACGCCGTCGCGCCGGAGGAGTACTTCGACGACATCCACGGACTGCCGGCCTGGCGGCGGCACATGACCCTGCGGTTCGCCGAGGAGGTCCGGCGCGAGCTGGTCGATCCGGTCGGTCCGGTCGGTCCGGTCGAGGTCGTTGATCCGGGCGGGCCGGGCGGGCTCGTTGATCCGGCCGGGCCGGGTGGGCCGGTCGCGGCCACGGCACCCCACACCATCGAGGAGGCCGGCCGATGAGCTTCACCGTCCGCGTCAACGGCGAGGACTCCGACGCGGAGCCGCGCCCGGGCCAGTGCCTGCGCACCTATCTGCGCGACCGGGGCTGGTACGGCGTCAAGAAGGGCTGCGACGCCGGCGACTGCGGCGCCTGCACGGTGCACGTCGACGGGGAGCCGGTGCACAGCTGCCTCTACCCGGCCCGGCGCGCCGACGGCCGCGCGGTGACCACCGTCGAGGGGCTCGCCACCGAGGACGGTCTCCACCCGGTGCAGCAGCGCTTCCTCGACGCCCAGGGCTTCCAGTGCGGCTTCTGCACGGCCGGCTTCCTGATGACCGCCGCCGAGCTCGACGAGGACCAGCTCGCCGACCTGCCGAGGGCGCTGAAGGGGAACCTGTGCCGCTGCACCGGCTACCGGGCGATCGAGGACGCGCTCCGCGGGGTGAAGCACACCGAGGACCCGGCCCCCGGCGAGGCGGTCGGCCGCAGCCCCGGCGCCCCCGCCGGGCCGCAGGTGGTCACCGGGACGGCGCGCTACACCTTCGACCTGGAGGTCGAGGGCCTGCTGCACATGAAGCTGCTCCGCTCCCCGCACCCGCACGCCCGGATCGTGTCCGTGGACACCTCGGCGGCCCTGCGCGTCCCGGGCGTGCGGGCGGTGTTCACCCATCACGACGCGCCGGAGCGCCTCTACTCCTCCGCCCGGCACGAGCACCCGACCGAGGACCCGGACGACACCCGGCTGCTGGACGACGTGGTCCGCTTCGCCGGCCAGCGGGTGGCGGCGGTGGTCGCCGACAGCGAGGCCGCCGCCGAGGAGGGCTGCCGCCGGGTCGCGGTGGAGTACGAGGTGCTGCCGTACGTCCTGGACCCCGAACTCGCCATGCTGCCCGGCGCCCCGGTGCTGCACCCCAAGGGCCCGGAGTCGCGGATCGCCCGCCCGGAGAACAACGTCTGCGGCGAGGTGCACGGCGAGATCGGCAGCGTCGAACAGGGCTTCGCCGAGGCGGCGGTCGTGTACGAGGAGACCTTCCGCACCCAGCGGGTGCAGCACGCCAGCCTGGAGACGCACGGCTGCCTGGTGTACTTCGAGGAGCACGAGGAGACCGGCGAGGAGCGGATCGTGGTGCGCTCCTCCACCCAGGTGCCCTTCCTCACCCGGCGCGCCCTGTGCGCGCTGTACGACCTGCCGCCGGAGCGGGTCCGGGTGGTGGCGGGCCGGGTCGGCGGCGGCTTCGGCGGCAAGCAGGAGATGCTCACCGAGGACATCGCCGTCCTGGCCGCGCTGCGGCTGCGCCGGCCGGTGAAGCTGGAGTTCACCCGGGCCGAGCAGTTCCTCGGCGCCACCACCCGGCACCCGTTCACCGTCACGGTGAAGGCGGGCGCGAAGGCGGACGGCACCCTGACCGCCCTGAGCTTCCGGGTGGTCTCCAACACCGGCGCGTACGGCAACCACGGCCCGGCGGTGATGTTCCACAGCGTGGGCGAGTCGATGGGCGTCTACCGGGCGCCGCACAAGAAGGTCGAGGCCTACTCGGTCTACACCAACGGCGTGCCCGCCGGGGCGTTCCGGGGCTACGGCCTGGGCCAGGTGACCTTCGCGGTGGAGTCGGCGATGGACGAGCTGGCCCGCCGGCTGGGCCTGGACCCGCTGGAGTTCCGGGAGCGGAACATCATCGGCCCGGGCGAGCACATGGTCGGCCCGGCGGGCGAGGAGGAGGACCTCCACATCGCCTCCTACGGCCTCGACCAGTGCCTGCGGGTGGTGCGGGACGCCCTCGCCGACGACCGCAGCGCCGAACTCGCCCCCGAGGGCTGGCTGGTGGGCCAGGGCTTCGCGATGTCGGCGATCGCGACCGGCCCGCCCGGCGGCCACTTCGCGGACGCCGCCGTCACGCTGCTGGAGGACGGCACCTACGACATCGCCGTCGGCACGGCGGAGTTCGGCAACGGCACCACCACCGTGCACAAGCAGATCACCGCCGGGGCGCTCGGGACGACGGTCGACCGGATCACGGTCCGGCAGTCCGACACCGACGTGGTCCGTCACGACACGGGGGCCTTCGGCTCGGCCGGAACGGTGGTCGCGGGCAAGGCGGTGATGAAGGCGGCCAACGCGCTCGCCGAACGCATCCTGAGCTTCACCGCCGAGTACGCCCGCACCCCGCGCAGCCGGGTCGCGCTCGGCGCCGAGGCGGTCGACTGCGAGGGGCGCCCGGTGCCGCTCAAGGAGGTGTTCGCGGCGGCCGCGGCACAGGGCCTGGCCCTGACCGGGGAGGGGCACTGGGGCGGCTCGCCGCGCTCGGTGGCGTTCAACTCGCAGTGGTTCCGGCTCGCCGTCGACCCCGACAGCGGCGAGATCCGGATCCTGCGCAGCGTCCACGGGGCCGACGCCGGGCGGGTGATGAACCCGCTGCAGTGCCGCGGCCAGGTCGAGGGCGGCGTGGCGCAGGCCCTCGGCGCCACACTGTTCGAACGGGTCCTGGTCGACGAGCGGGGCGAGGTGACCACGGCCGCGTTCCGCCGCTACCGGCTGCCGGCCTTCGCGGACGTGCCGCGGACCGAGGTGCACTTCTCCGAGACCTCGGACGCGATCGGCCCGCTGGGCGCCAAGTCGATGAGCGAGAGCCCGTTCAACCCGGTGGCCCCGGCCTTCGCCAACGCGCTGCGCGACGCGACCGGCATCCGGTTCACCGGGACGCCGTTCCTGCGCGACCGGGTGTGGCAGGCGATCGACGAGCACCGCCGCGGCGGGGGAGCCGTCGCCTGAGCGAGGGGTGTCCGGGCGGAAGCGCGCGGCCGACCCGCTTGAGGTCGGGACGGCCGCGCGTTCCCCGCCCACCGATCCAATCGCGGCGCCACTGTCCGGACCACTGGACATCGGTACCACCCGGGGGCCCCGCCCTCGGGTGATCGAACAAGAGGGAAGAAGCCTCGTGGCCCTTGCATTTACCATGCCCGAACGCACAGAAACATCGCATGGGCGAGGGCGGCCCGCGCGTACGGCACAGGGAGCACAACATGATCGTCGGGGACCTCCTGGCGCTGGACGAACTGCACATCGAGGTGGCCTGGGCGACCCCCGACCTGCTCGGCCGCGAGGTCACCGGGGTGACCTCCACCGACCTCCAGGACCCCGCCCGCTACCTCAGGGCGGGCGAGCTCGTGCTCACCGGCCTGGTGTGGTGGCGGCCCGAGGACACCCGCCCCGCCCCGAGGCTCGCCACCGCCCTGCGCTTCGCCAACGCCCTGCGCAGCGCCGAGGCGGCGGCGCTGCTGGCCGGCGAGGGCACCCACGGCACCGTCCCGCCGGAGCTGGCCGAGGCCTGCCGCCGCCACGGCGTGCCGCTGCTGTCCGTGCCCAGCGGCACCAGCTTCCGGGCCGTCACCGACCGGATCTACCTGCGGCTGTGGGGCGACCTCCAGGCCGGCGCCGAGGGCCGGGCCGGACTGCCGGCCGAGGTCCGGCGCACCCTGACCTCGATGCTGGGCGCGGACGCGCCCCTGGGCGGACTGCTGCGCCGGGCCGTGGCCGACCTGGGCGTGCCCGACTGCTCCCTGGTCACCGGCGCCGGCCGGGTGCTGGCCTCCTCGGCGGACGCCCGCCCGGCCCCGGTCCCCGCCCTGGCCCCGCTCCTCACCCCGGCCCCGGCCCCGGTTCCGACCCCCGCCCCGATCCCGGTCGGCCCGCCCGGCACGACGCCCTTCGACGGCTGGCTGCTTCGGCCGCACACCGAACCGGGGCCCGCGGCCGCCACGATGCTGCACGGCCTGGCCGAACTGCTCGCACCGCTCGCCGAACGCGCCCGGGCCACCGCCGCCGCCCAACGGCAGGCCGGCACCCGGCTGCTGGAGCTCCTCGCCGCCGGCGCCGACCCCGAGGCCGACCACGCCCTGTCCCTCGCCGGACTGCCGCCGGGGCTGCCGCTGACCCCCGTCGCCGCCCGCTTCGGCACCGCCCCCGGAACCGTCCCGGCCACTGCCCCCGCCGACCCCTCCGGAGCCTGGGCGGCCGCCGCGCTCGCCGAGGCCCTGCACCCGACGGCCGCCCCGTTCATCGCCGCCCCGGACGGCCGGGGCGGCGCCGTGGCCCTGGTCGCCCTCCCCGAGGACGCCGTCGCGGCCGCCCTGGACCTCGCCCTGCCCCGGCTCGGCGCGGGGCGGACGGGCGCCCAGGCCGGACCGGGACGGCCCGCCGCCGGCGTCGGCCCCACCGTCCCGCCCACCGCCGCGGGCCTGCGCCCGGCGCTGGTGCAGGCCCGCTACGCCCTGGCCGCCCGCCCGCCCGGCGCCGTCGGCCGCTGGGCGGGCACGGCCTCCCTCGCCGACCTGCTGCGCGGCATCCCGCCCGAGGTCACCGCCGCCTTCCACGAACGGCTCCTCGCCCCGCTGGTCGACCACGACCGGCACAACACGATCTCCCTGGTCGACACCCTCGACGCCTTCCTGCGCCACAACGCCTCCTGGTCCCGCACCGCCGAGGCCCTGCACGTCCACGTCAACACCGTGCACTACCGGGTCAAGCGGATCGAGGAACTGACCGGCCGCAGCCTGCTGCGGCTCGACGACCGGCTCGACCTGCGCACCGCCCTGCTCTGCGCCCCCGCCGCCCGGCTCCGCGTCCCCACCCCGGCGGAGGCGCCCCCCAGTGCGCCGGAGGCGCCGTCCATCGCCAAGGGGCGCGCACGCAGGGCGGGCTGACGCACACGCGGACCGTCACGCAAACGGAACCCGGGTTGTTGGTGGTAACCCTGCACAGGACGGGCGCGGTCGCCTATTCTCCAGGCGCACGGCGAGGTACGGCCTCGCCGGACGGCTGGGGGGTCGCGGTGGTTCTGCACGGGCGTGCAGCGGTGTTCGAGACGGTCGTACCTTCACTCGTCGGCCTGGAACTGACCGGCCGGGCGCCGGGCGTCAGGACGCGGCGGCTGCCCGTCCCGAAAGGCACCCCGCCGGTGGTCGAGTGCTCGGGCGGGCGGCTCAGCGGGCGCACCGCCCTCCTCGCGGGCCTGGACGCCCGGTACGCGGCGCACCTGCGCCGCGCCTCGGCGGACCTGGGCCGGGCCGACCTCGGCCGGGCCGGCCCCGCACGGGCCGCCGACGACGAGGACCCGACCCGCCGCAACGCCTCGCACGCCTCCGACCTGCTGTTCCACCTGCGCCAGGAACTGAGCCGCCGACCCGGGGACTTCGGCGGGACCCTCGCCTTCCCGCGGCTCACCCAGGGCCTGCTGGCGGTGACCTCCTGGCAGGCCGTCGGCGCCGGCGAGGCGGAGGCGGCCGTCGGACGCCTGGAGAGCCTGCTGGAGGAGACCGTTCCCGCCGGCCCGGCCCGGCGCGCCCGGGTGGCCCAGTGGATGCAGCAGGCGGGTGCCGTCCCGGCCGCGGCGGCGGGACCCGGGGGCGAGGGGAACCCGCTCGTCGCCGCACTGGTCGACCTCGTCACCCCCGAACTGCTCGGCCCCTCCGCCCACCGGCACGGGCTGCGCTGGTGGGCCCTCCGGCAGGTGGCCGGCCCCGGCACCGACCACGTCCAGCTGTCCGAACTGGCCCGGCGCTTCCGCGGCGACCCGGACGACCGGGAGGTCGCTGAGCGCCACCTGATGGCCGCGTTCCTGGCGGACATCGACAGCCACTACACCTGGTCGCGCCGGATGAACCGGCTGCCGCGCCCGCTGCTGCTCCTCGACAACGCCCACACCCCGCTCGGCCGGCCGGTGGTGCGCACGCTGCTGCAGGTCTGGCACGAGGAACCGCCCGGGACGCGGCCGGGCGTGATCACCACCGTCCTGGCCGGGGAGCCCTCCGGCCCCGACGCCGACGACACCGCGCCGTCGACGCGCCGCGCCGGGAGCCCGTTCTGGCGCCAGGACCGCCCCGGGACGGCGGCCGGCTGGACGGTGCGGCTGCCACTGGCCGGACTCGGGCTGGAGGAGGTCACCCTGATGTTCGGCACCGAGCACCCCCCGTCCGGCACCGCCCGTATCGTCCACCGGCTCAGCGCGGGCCGGGCCGGGATCGCCCACGCCCTGGTGGAGGCCGCCCGGAGGGCGATCCGCCAGGGGGACAGCGCGGAGCCGCGCTGGCTGCTCGACCTCCCGGCCCACGACGCGCCCGCGCGGACCGTCCACGAGCAGCTGCTCCGGGTCCTGGTCCCCGGGGAACGCGACCGGGAGCGGCTCACGTTCTACTCCCCGGCCCTCGACGACGGGGCCGCCGACCTGCTCGGCGCCTACTACCCGCGGACCGGCCGCAGCCTGCTGGACGTCCAGGAGGCCAGGCGGCTGCTCGAACGCAACCACTGGGCCGCCACCGCGCACCAGGCCGTCGACGCCCCGTTCGTCCAGGACCGCACCCTGCGCGCCCTGCTCAGCCACCGGCTGGCCGCCCAGGTGGCCGGGGAACCCGGCATGCAGACCTGGCGCCACCTGCACGGCACCGTGCGCACCCGGTACGCGCCGAACGGCACCGGGCTGCCCGACCAGGCCCTGTACCACGCGCTCGCCGTGCACGACACCGGAGTCGTCGTCCGCTCCCTGCACCAGCGCCTGGCCGAACGGAGCGCCGCCGACTGGCTCGCCTCGGTCAACCTGATCTGCTCCGCGCCGCACCCGCCGGAGCCGGTGCCGACCGCCGCCGCGACGAACGAGCAGTGCCAGGCCTGCCAGCACGGCGACCTCGCCGTGCACCAGGCGATCGACCTCCTGGTGCGCAACCTGTGGGTGCAGTCGCACCCGCTCTCGGTACCCGCCGGGGAGCGGATCGACAGCATCCGGCTGCAACTGCTCACCCTGGCCCAGCACACCGGGGCGGCCGACCAGGCGGTGTTCTTCCAGGCGCACGAGACCTGGCCCGGGCGGCTGCGCCGCTGGTACCAGGCCCCCGACCTGCCGACGCGGCTCTGACCCGGTCCCGACCGCTCCGCTCCGATCCGACCGCTCCGATCCGACCACTCAGATCCGACCAGTCCTGCTCCCGACCTCAGGAGACGCCCGACCGTGAAACTGCCCCTGCCCGAAGGGCCCCTGAACCGCGCGCTGGTGATCCTGCTGGCGGTCGCCGTCCTCGGCACCGCCGGCTACTTCGGCTACGGCGTCTGGACGGACGACAGCTGCGCCACCGGTGTGTCGAAGGTCGGGAAGGAGTGCGTCGGCGTCACCGACGGCTCGTACGTCTTCAACGACGACCTGGGGCCGGTGACCGCGCGCATCAAGGAGGAGAACGACAGCGTGGCCGGGAAGAACCCGGTCACGCTGGCCCTGATGATCCCGCTGGTCTCCGACCAGCAGGCCGAGCGGCGCGAGATGGTCGAGCAGGTCCAGGGCGCCTACCTCGCCCAGTACCGGGCCAACCGCGAGAGCGGCAAGCAGCCGCCGATCCGCCTCGTCCTCGCCAACCCCGGCCGGGAGTACGGGCAGTGGCAGCGCGTCTCGGACCAGCTGGCCAAGGCCGCGGCCGACGGCAAGCAGAACCTGCGGGCCGTCACCGGCATCAACATCAGCATCGCCAACAGCGAGGCCGCCGTGCACTACCTCACGGCGGAGAAGCACATCCCGGTCGTCGCCGGCCCCATGACCGCCGACGACATCGCCAACAGCAAGGCCGACCCGCGCCACTACCCGGGCCTGGCCCGGATCGCCCCCAGCAACAGCGACCAGGCGGCCGCCCTCGCCGCCTACGGGGCGGGCATCAAGCCGGCCGACACCCTGGTGGTCGAGGACACCCGGGAGAACGACAACTACCTCGCCACCCTGCGGGCCACCTTCGCCAAGCTCACCAAGGGCGCGCCCAACGCCCCGGAGACCTTCGAGTCCCCGAAGGACTTCACCGAGGAGGGCAACCTCGGCAACACCTTCGACCAGATGGTGCCCGACATCTGCAGCTCCGCCGCGACCACCCTGTTCTTCGCCGGCCGCCCGGTCCAACTGCGGCTGTTCCTGGTCGCGCTGGGCGACCGGAAGTGCAACAAGCCCTACACGGTCATCACCGGCTCGCACGCCTCCACCCTGATGGTCGACCAGAAGTTCGAGAGCAAGTGGGACGCGCTCACCAAGAGTGCGGGCATCACCGTGCGCTACACGGCGCTCGCCCACCCCGACAGCTGGGGCGAGGCGAGCACCGAGGGCCCCGGCGGCTCCAAGGCCCCGACCGCCGAACTCGCCGGCCTGCTCCGGGCGGACGACACCAAGCAGCCCGACCGGATCGGGCCCGCCGACCGCCGCGACGGCCGGATCATCATCACCTACGACGCGGTGACCACCGCCGTCGCCGGGATCCGCAAGGACGTCGGTGGGTCCGTCGCCATGCCCTCCCTGGACGATGTCACCCAGAGCTGGCGCCGGCTCCACGGCGGCAACCGGGTGGACGGGGCCAGCGGCTGGATCTGCCTCGACCAGTTCGGCAACCCGTACAACAAGGCCGTCCCGATCGTCCACCTCGACGCGACCGTCCGCGGCGCCGTCCTGGACACCGTCGCCTGGCCGCTCGGCCGCGCCCCCGACGGCAACTGCTCCATCGGCGCCGAGGGCTGACGGGAGCCGACGGGGGCTGACGGGAGCCGACGGGGGCTGACGGGGGCCGACGACCGCCCTACCCGCGGCGCGGGGCGGGAAGGGCGCGGGGGAGGGTGAATCCGACCTCCGCGCCACCGCCCGGGCCGGTGCCCGCGAACACGGTGCCCCCGTCGGCGGTGACCAGGTCGTGCACGATGGCGAGCCCCAGCCCGGAACCCGGCGTCGACTGGGTGCCCGCGCCCCGGTAGAAGCGGTCGAAGACGGCGTCCCGCTCCTCGGGCCCGATCCCCGGCCCGTGGTCGCGCACCACCAGCCGTACGGACGGCACCCCCGGCCGGGCCCGGCCACCCGGACCGCCCCGCTCCGGACCGGGGGACGCCCGGCCGGCCACCGCCGTCCCTACCACCGCCGTTTCGACCAGCACGGTGACGGGGGTCTCTCCGGGGCTGAACTTGACCGCGTTGGCCAGCAGGTTGTCGATGCAGCGGTGCAGCGCACGCGGCCGGGCGAGCACGACCGCGGCCCCGTCCAGCTCCGGCCCCGTGCCCGCCGCCCCGACGGTCATGATGCTGATGACGCGTCCGGTGCGCCGTCGGAAACGGTCCGCGCAGTCCTCGGCCGCCGCCGCCAGGTCCAGCGGCACCGGGTCCTCGTCGGCCTGCCGGTCGGTGGCCAGCTCGACCAGCTCCCGCACCAGCCCGTCGAGCGCGACGCTCTCCGCGACCAGGGTGCCGAGGATCTTCTCCTCGTCCTCCGGCGCCAGCCGGCCCCGGGCCCGCTGCAACAGCTCCGCGCTCCCGCGCACCGAGGTGAGCGGGGTGCGCAGCTCGTGGCTGGCGTTCTGCACCAGCCGCTGCTGCGCCTCCCGGGAGCGGCGCAGCGCGTCGAGCATCACCTCGAAGGCGAGGGTCAGCCGGCCCACCTCGTCGCGCCCGGCGGCCGGGAGCGCGGTGCCGAGGTCCTGGGTCGAGCTGATCCGCTCGGCGGCGCGGGCCAGCCGGCGCATCGGGCGGAGGATCCGGCCGATCAGCAGCCAGCTGAGCGCGGCGCAGGCGGCGGCCGAACCCGCCGTCGTCCAGCTGATCCGCCCCAGGAACTCCTGGTCCATCCGCTCGGCCTCCGCGTAGTCCTGACTGACCACCAGCGCCCCGTGGCCCTCGCCGCGTCCCAGGACCAGCACCCCGAAGGTGCGGTCGCCGACCGTGGTCTCGGCCGTCAGCCGGCCCTCCCCGGAGCGTGCCACGTCGAGGGCGCCCGGGGGGACGGGCAGTGCGGCGCGGCCGGGGGAGAGCGGGCGGACCGTGCCGTCGGGGAGCAGCAGCTGCTCGGCGGTGTCGGGCCGCTCGGCGGGTATCCGCCCGGCGTCGAGCACGGCGGCGACGGCGTCCGCCCGGTCGACCAGCGCCCGGTCGAACTGGTCGGCGACCATGCCGGTGACGCCGCGGTAGGAGCTGACGACGGAGACGACGACGGCCAGCAGGGTGGCGGCCACCACCACGAGGGTGATCCTGGTGCGCAGCACTACGCGGCCCGCACGAGGTAGCCGACGTTGCGGACGGTGTGGATCAGCCGGGGTTCGCCGCCCTCCTCGCTCTTGCGGCGCAGGTAGCCGATGTAGACGTCGAGCGAGCGCGAGTCGGTGTCGAAGTCGTAGCCCCAGATCCGCTCGTAGATCTGCGGGCGGGTGAGTACCGCGCCCTGGTTGCGCAGCAGCAGTTCCAGCAGGTCGAACTCGGTCTTGGTGAGGTCGAGGAGCCGGTCGCCGCGGTGGGCCCGGCGCGCGGCGATGTCCAGCGCGAGGTCCTGGCAGGCCAGCACACCCGGATCGGCGGGCGGGGCGGAGCGCCGGAGCAGGGCGCGTATCCGGGCCAGCAGCTCCTCGGTGGCGAAGGGCTTGGCCAGGTAGTCGTCCGCCCCGGCGTCCAGCCCGGCGACCCGGTCGCCGAGCTGGTGCCGGGCGGTGAGCACCAGGACCGGCAGCCGGTCGCCGCGGCGGCGCAGCATCCGGCACAGGGCCAGTCCGTCCAGCCGGGGCATCACCACGTCCACCACGGCGAGGTCGGGCCGGTGCCGCTCCAGCAGCTCCAGGGCGTCCTGCCCGTCGGTGGCGGTGAGGACCCGGTAGCCCTCGAAGCGCAGCAGCTGGTCGAGGGTGGCGCGGACCCCGGGGTCGTCCTCGACGACGAGCACGGTGCGGCCGTGGGTGGTGGTGGCATCTGTCATGGCGTCATTCTCGCCGGTCGCGGGGGACGGTCGGGATACGGAGGGTTCCCGCAGCCGGTCCTGGATCACCGGTGCGTCAGCGCCGCACGGGCGAGACGGCGATCGGCGGCACCGCGGCCGTGCACGAGGTGTCGCCCGGCTGCCCGGTGCGGACGAAGGAGTCGACGATCGTGAGCGTGCAGTGCGTGGACTCCAGTTCCGCCACGTGTCCGGCGTTGGGCACCGTGACGACGGTCGAGCGCCGGAACTGCTCCGCGGCCCGACGGGTGGCGCTCTCCGGGGTGTTGGAGTCGAGGTCGCCGGCGAACAGCAGCACCGGCACGTCCGGCTGCGCGGCGTCCACCGGCTGCGGGCGGGCGGTGCCGTTGCGCGGCCAGCGGATGCAGGCGTCGGCGCCGTCGGTCTGCCCCTCGGTGAAGCCCTTGACGCTGAACGCCCCGAACCGGCCCGGGTCGGCCGCCGACAGCGCGGCCCGGTACTCGCGCCAGCGCTCCGGCAGCGACGAGTCGACCGACCAGGCCCGCGGGTAGTCGTTGCACACCACGGCCAGGAACGAGGCCTGGTCCTCGCGGCCGGCCGCCCGGTAGTCGGCGTCGACCAGGGCCCGCAGCGCGCGGTCGTCGCCGTGGGCCGCACCGTGCAGGGCGGCCGGCAGCTCGCCGAGCAGCGAGGGCTCGGCCGGGTTCTCCCCGACGCCGCGACTCGCCGCTTCGTAGAGCAGGTTGGCGAGCTTGTCCTCGGTGAAGCGCAGCGTGCGGGTCGTCCCCGCGGCCTCGACCCGCAGTGTGAACGGCCGCTCGCGCAGCCTCCCGGCGACGGTGCGGAGGTCCTCGACGGCGGTGTCCCCGTCGCAGGCGGCGCTGCGCTCGCAGACCCGCTTCAGCGCCAGCGACACCGCCTCGGCGCTCGGTCGGGCCAGCGGGTCGACGCCGAGCGGGTAGGCCCCGGACAGCACCATCGAGTCGACCCGCCCGGGGTGGCGGCTCGCGTACACCGGCATCAGATAGGTGCCGTAGGAGAGGCCGTAGGGGATCAGCGAGGCGGCGCCGATCCGGGCCCGCACGGCGTCGAGGTCGTCGGCGGTCGCGGCACTCGTGTACCCCTCGGCCCGGGGCCCCAGCGCGGCCGCGCAGCGGGCGACGGCATCGCGCTGCCCGGCACGGTCGGCGAACCGGTACTCGGCGTCCGTGACCCCGCACGGGATCCGCCCGGAGCGCCCGGTACCGCGCGGGTCGACCAGCAGCACGTCGTGGCTGCCGAGCACCCCGTCGAGCCCGGCGGCGAAGACCCCGGCCCGGTCGATCGCGGTCTCCCCGGGCCCGCCGGGGTTGACCGCGACCGTCCCCCGCGCCGCCCCCGCGTCCCGGTGCCGCAGCACCGCGTACGCGACGGCGACACTGCCCAGCCACGGCTTGCCGCTCACCACCGGCCGGTCGACGGTGCCGCAGTCCACCCGCACCCCCTCCACCGAGGGACACCAGGCGACCTTGCCCGGCCGCCCCCCGTGCCCCGCCGCCACCGCCGCCCCGGCGGGCAGCACCGACATCAGCACCGCCGCCGCCCCCGCAACCGCCCCGACCCGCCGCAGGGCACCCGTGGTGGTGGTTCCGTTCCTCGTCATGGTGGTGTTCCTTCCGTCCTGTCGTTCTCCGGTGGTGGGAACGACACTGCCGGGCCCCGGTCAGGGGCTCGGCAGAGCGACGGCAAAGGAATGTAAGAACTCGCGGGGCCCGTGGTCCGGCGCTGCCGGGGAAGGGACCGGTGGCACGAGAAGGTGACCGAACCCGTCCTGCCGATGGCGAGTCCAAACCGCGATAACGTCGGGTGGCGCTCCGGATGCGGTGCGCCACCCAACCGGACAAGGACCCCATCCATGCGTGTTTCCGTGATCGGCTGCGGCCACCTCGGCATTCCGCACGCGGCGGCGATGGCCGAACTCGGTCACGAGGTCATCGGCGTGGACGTCGACCGGGCCAAGGTCGACCGCCTCAACGCCGGCGAATGCCCGATCTACGAGGCCGGCCTGCCCGAGCTGTTGGCCGGCCACACTGCCACCGGGCGCCTGCGTTTCACCACGGACATCGCCGAAGCCGCGGAGTTCGCGGACCTGCACTTCGTGGGCGTCGGCACGCCGATCGACGCCGACGGCCGTTCCTACGACACCGGGCAGGTCTTCGGCGCCGTCCGTCAGCTCGCCCCGCACCTGAAGCGGGCCTGCACGATCGTCGGGAAGTCCACGGTCACCGTGGGCACCACCCTCAAGGTCACCGAACTCGCCCACCGCCTGGCCCCGGCCGCAGAGCTGGTCGAGGTCGTCTGGAACCCCGAGTTCCTGCGTGAGGGCCACGCTGTCGAGGACACCCTGCGCCCGGACCGCCTGATCGCCGGTGTCACCAGTGCGGAGGGCGAGAAGGCGATCCGCGCGGTCTACGCCGGAATCCTCGACGCCGGGGTCCCCCTGTTCGTCTGCGACCCGCAGACCGCCGAACTCGCCAAGGGCGCCGCGAACACCTACCTCGGCCTCAAGATCTCCTTCATCAACGGCGTTGCCGACATGTGCGACGCCGCCGGCGCCGACATCTCCAAGATCGTGGACATCCTGGGCATCGATCCGCGCATCGGTGCCGCCGGCATGCGACCCGGGATCGGATACGGCGGCGGCTGCCTTCCCAAGGACATCCGCGCCTTCACCGCCAGCGCCCGCCAGCTCGGCGCCGACCGGGCGGCCGCCCTGCTGCTCGCCGCCGAGCACATCAACGACAGCCGCACCGAGATCGCGATGGCCCTCATCACCGGCGCCCTGGGCCGGCGGCCGCTCAAGGGCTCCCGGGTCACCGTGCTGGGCGCGGCTTTCAAGCCCGGCACCAACGACGTCCGCGAGTCCCCGGCCCTCGCCCTCGCGCAGGCACTGGAACAGGCCGGGGCGGTCGTCACGGTGCACGACCCGCAGGCGGTCCCCACCGCCGTGCTGCGGAACCCCGAACTCGACTACACCGACGACCTGTCCGCCGCCCTGGACGGCGCCGACCTCGCCGTTCTGGCCACCGAGTGGCCCGAGTACCGGCAGGCGAACCCGCAGGACCTCGTCGACCTCCCCACCACCCCGGTGCTCGTCGACTGCCGCACCACCCTCGACCCCGACCCCTGGCGCGCCGCGGGCTGGACCGTCCACCAGATCGGCCGTCCCGGCAAGTAGTCGGCCGGCCGCGGCCCAGCAGCGGGGCCCGGAAGCCCCACCAGGGCTTCCGGGCCCTTGCCGCGTTCGCGCTGTACGAGCGGGTGGACGGTCCGCGGCAGGAAGGACGTCCCGGGCCCGGAGGCGGTCAGCGGCAGGGGAGGAGGGCGAAGGTGTAGCCGCGGGACTTGAGGGTGCGGAGGATGGCGGGCAGGGCGGCCACGGTCTGGCTGCGGTCGCCGCCGCCGTCGTGCATCAGGACGACGGCGCCGGGGGTGACGCGGTCCAGGACGCGGCGTTCGATCGCGGCCCGGCCGGGGCGGGCCCAGTCCTGCGGGTCGACGCTCCACAGCTGGATCGTCTTGCCGAGGCGTGCCGCACTGGAGCGGACGGCCGCGTTCACCGCGCCGTAGGGGGGTCGGAGACAGCTCGGGGTGGTCCCGGTGCGGGCGCGGATGCGGGCGTCGGTGGTGGTCACCTGGGAGTCGAAGGAGGACTTGGAGAGGGTGCGCAGGTCGGGGTGGGACCAGCTGTGGTTCTGCACGCTGTGGCCCTGGTCGTGCACCCGGCGGGTGACGTCGGGGTACGCGGCGACGTTCTGGCCGATCTCGAAGAAGGTGGCCCGCGCCCCGTACTGGGCCAGCAGCGCCAGGACCTGAGGGGTGTACCGGGGGCTCGGTCCGTCGTCGAAGGTGAGGTAGACGACCTTGGCCGGGGCCGCCTGAGCGGGGGCGGCGGGCAGGGCGACCACGGCGGTGGCGGCCGCGAGCAGGGTGCCGATCGCCAGGCGGGCGGCGCGGCGCCCCCGGGTCGGGTGGGTCGCTCGGGGCGAAGTCGCCGAGGTCGTTCGGGGAGAGGTCACGGGTGCTCCCAACGGCCGCGGAACCGGAACGAACCCGGTGCCCGCCCCCTCCCCGGCCCTCCGTCCAATGTAGCGTTCCGTCCCCGCACCGTCCCCGGCCCGGACGGTGCGGAGGGCGGTCTTCGGCCAGACCCGGCGTCAGCCCGCGTCGGCGAGGATGTCCCCGGCGACCTCGTCGGCCTGGGCGCGGATCTCGGGGATGGCGGTGCTCTCCAGCAGGCTGCCCCGGCGCAGCGCGCCGAGCGTCCACAGCGGCGCGGTCGGGGAGCCGTCGGCGGGTCGTACCCGGCCGAGGGCGTCGGTGCGGAAGCCCTGGCCGAGGTCGTCGGGTTCGGCCAGTCCGGCGCCGAGCAGCACGGCCACCAGCGGGTCGGGCACCCGGCGGACGTCGGCCTGCGGGCCGGTGCAGTTGAGTACCGCGCCGACGGTCAGGGCGCGGCCGTCGCGCAGCCGGACCCGGACGCCGTCGCCGGTGGGGGCCGCGTCGGCGAGTTCGCCGGGGCCCACCGTGATCCACCCCTCGGCGACGGCCGCCGCGAAGGCCCGGGCGGTCGCGGGGGCGGCCCGGTGGCGGTGGACGTCCCAGAGCCGCCGGTCCTCGCGCTGGAACCGCATCCGGTCGGCGGGGGAGAGGCCCTGCCAGAGCGCGGCGGTGACGGGGCGCAGGCTGTCGATGCCGACCCGCCAGTCCCCGTGGGTGCGCCGGCAGGCCGAGACGTGGGCGAGCAGGGCGCGGCGCACCCGGGGCAGGCCCGCCGCCGGGTCGACCTGCGGCGGGCGCGCCGGGGGCAGCGCCGTCGCGGCGTGCGGGCGCGGGACCAGGCCGTGCCGGGAGACGGCGTGCACGCGCCGGCCGGGGCGGGCCAGGACGAGCGCGACGTCGATCATGGTGAGGCCGGTGCCGAGGAGCAGCAGGTCCTGGTTCTCGGGCAGGCCGCGCAGCGCCCCCGGGGCCCACGGGTCGGCGACGAACCGCGGCGAGCGGCGGAGCCGGGCGGGCGCCCAGGCGTTGTCGGGCGGGAAGGTGCCGAGGGCGAGCACCACGGCGTCGGCGTCCAGGCGGCGTCCGGTGCCGAGCCGGAGCGTCATCCCGGGTCCGGCCCGCCGGGCGGAGACGACCCGGTCGTCCACCCGGTGCAGCCGGGCGGCGCCGGCCCGGGCCTCGGCGGTCGCCAGCACCTCGCCGAGGTAGGCCCCGTAGAGGCGGCGGGGGACGTGGTCGGCGGCGGTGTGGACGCCGGGCGCGCGGCGGGCCAGCCAGTGCACGAAGTCGTCCGGCGCGTCGGCGAAGGCGCTCATCCGGCCGGCCGGGACGTTGAGCAGGTGGTGGTCGGCGGTGGTGGCGTAGGCCGCGCCCCGGCCGGGGGCGGGGGCGCGGTCGATCAGCCGGACGTCGAGCGGGACGCCGGCCAGGGCGGCGCGGCGCAGCAGTTGCGCGGCGGTGAGCACACCGGACGCGCCCGCGCCCACGACGGCGACGCGGTGGGGGTTCTCGGTCATGGGGTGGCTCCGGCCTCTCCCGGGTCGGGTGCGGGGGCGCTTCACGTGTCCGGATCGAACTGCCCAGCGGGTTGACCCATGTCCATCAATGGGGGTGGTCAAACGGGTGGGTGGTCAAACGGAGCTCAGGGCTCCTGGGGCCGTCAGTCGACGCGGCGGCCGAGCGCCCCGACCAGGGCGCCGACCAGCGCGTCCACCATCGCCCCGTCCGGGTCGCGGTCCGGGTTGACCTCGGTCACCACCAGCCCCGCCATCGGCGGTGCGGCGCAGAACTCGGCCAGGCAGTCGAAGGCCACGCCGACCGGCAGGCCCTCGTTGAAGTGCGGGAAGTTCGCCAGCGGGAGGTCCACCGAGTCGATCACGTCCACGTCGAAGTGCAGCACGAACCGTTCGTGGTCGGCCGCGAGCGCCCGCCAGGCGGCCCTCGCCTCGACGACCGGGTCCACCCCGGGCGCGGTGAGTTCCGTGCACGGCAGGGCGCGCAGCCGGTAGCGGCCCAGCCGCTCCCGCCCGGCCGCGCCCAGCTCCACCGGGTCGTAGCCGAACGCGACGATCCCCTCGGGTCCCAGCAGCGGGGTCCGGGGGCCCGCCTCCCGCAGTTCGGGCGCGCCCTCGCCGAGCAGGTGCGACAGCACCATGGTGTCCAGGATCCCGGAGCGGCTGGTGTCCGGCACCGACAGGTCGAGGTCGCCGTCGAAGTACAGCAGTCCGGTGCCGGGCCGGCGGGCGACGTACGCGGCGAGCACGCCCAGCGTGATCGTGCAGTCCCCGCCCACGACCAGGGGCACCGCGCCCTCGTCGAGGACGGCGCCGACGGCCTTGGCCACCGCCCGCACCACCTCGACCACCAGCGGCAGGTTCTGCCGGTCGCGGCGGTCGGGGTCGGTCCGGAACGGCACCACCGGCAGGTCCCCGCGGTCGGTCACCGTCACCCCGGCCGCCCGCAGCCGCTCCACCAGGCCGGCGGAGCGGAGGGCCGCCGGGGCCTTCTCCTGGCCGGGGCCGTGCGTGCCCGCGCAGGACGGGACCCCCAGCAGTGCGAACTCCTCGGCCACGGTCGCTCCCTGTCCGTTCGTCCCGGTCCTGTCCCCGCGCCCGCCCGTGCCCGACCGTGTCGACCCGTGCCCGCCCGGGCCCGCTCGGGGTCGCGTTCGGGCCGGGAACCGGGACCGTGTCCACGCCGGGAACCGGGCGGAGCGCGGCAGTGGGCCGAGCGTATCGGCGGACGGGGCGCGCGGCGCGTTCCTCCCGGGGGTGTCGGTCCGCGCGGTCCGTCAGTTCCCGTTCCGGGCAGGGGAATCGGCCCACTGTGCGGATGGTAGGACCACCGCCGCCGGGTCCGCGTACGATCGACCGCCATGGTGGACCTCTACGCTCCGACCGAGCCCTACGACCGAGGCTTCCTCGACACCGGGGACGGCAATCGCCTCTACTACGAACAACTGGGCAATCCGGCGGGCAAGCCCGCCGTCCATCTGCACGGCGGACCGGGCGCGGGCACGCCCGACCGCCCCATGCGGGCCTGGGACCCGTCCCGCTACCGGCTGGTCCGCTTCGACCAGCGCAACTGCGGGCGCAGTACCCCGCACGCCTCCGACCCGGCCGTGGACATGGCCCTGAACACCACCCGGCACCTGATCGAGGACATCGAGCGCCTGCGGGAACACCTCGGCATCGAGCGCTGGCTGGTGAACGGCGCCTCCTGGGGTTCGGCGCTCGCGGTGGCCTACGCCCAGCAGCACCCGGAGCGGGTGAGCGAGGTGGTGATCGCCGCCGTGACCACCGCCCGCCGCTCCGAGATCGACTGGCTCTACCGGGGCGTGGCGCAGTTCCGGCCCGAGGCCTGGGAGCGCTTCCGGGACGCCGTGCCGGAGGCCGAGCGCGACGGGGACCTGCTCGCCGCCTACGCCCGGCTGACGGCGCACCCCGACCGGGCGGTGCGCGAGCGGGCCGCCGCCGAGTGGCTGGCCTGGGAGGACGCGGTGGTGTCCGGCGAGCCCAACGGCGTGCCCGGCATGTACAGCCGCCGGGAGGCCGACGCCCAGGTGGCGTTCGTCCGGATCTGCGCGCACGTCTTCGGCCACGGCGCCTGGTTGGAGGAGGGGCAGCTGATCCGCGACGCCGGGAAGCTGGCCGGCATCCCGGGGGTGCTGGTGCACGGCCGGCACGACCTGAGCTGCCCGCCGCGGACCGCCTGGGAACTGGCGGCGGCCTGGCCGGGTGCCCGGCTGCACATCGTCGAGGACTCCGGTCACGCCGGGAGCGAGGAGCTGAACCTGCTCGCCCGCCGGGCCATCGAGGAGTTCAAGGACCGCTGAGTACGGCGGCGCCGGACGGGCCGCCCAGGGCCCGTCCGGCGCGGTGGCCCGGTCCGCCGCGCGCGGCGGACCAGGGCCGCTACGCGCGGTGGTCGTGTCTCGCCGAGCGAGGGCTACGCGCGGTGGTACGGCATCGGGCCGGTGACCTCGACGCCGAGCGCGGTGGCGGCCTGGCGGGCCCAGAACGGGTTGCGCAGCAGCTCGCGGCCGATCAGGACGGCGTCGGCCCGGCCCTCGGCGAGGATCCGCTCGGCCTGCTCGGGGTCGGTGATCAGGCCGACCGCCGCCACCGGCAGGTCGGTCCCGGTGCGGACCGCCTCGGCGAACGGCACCTGGAAGTCGGGGCCGGCCTCGATCCGGGCGTCCGGGACGAGGCCGCCGGTGGAGACGTCCAGCAGGTCGACGCCGTGGGCGTGCAGTTCCTTGGCGAACCGGACGGTGTCGGCCGAGGTCCAGCCCTCGCGCCCGTCCTCGGGGTTCTCGGTGAGCCAGTCGGTGGCCGAGATCCGGAAGAAGACCGGCAGCTCCTCGGGCCACACCGCGCGGACGGCGTCGACGACCTCCAGCGCGAACCGGATCCGGCCCTCGAAGGAGCCGCCGTACCCGTCGGTGCGCCGGTTGCTGTGCGGGGACAGGAACTCGTGCACGAGGTAGCCGTGCGCCCCGTGGATCTCGGCGACCTGGAAGCCGGCGTCGAGGGCCCGGCGCGCGGCGTCGGCGAACTGCCGCACGATCGCGCCGATCTGCTCCGCCGTGAGCTCCTCGGGCGTGACCCGGTCCGGCTCGAACGGCAGCGCGCTGGGGGCGACCGGCTGCCAGCCGTACTCCTCGTCCGGTGCGATGGCCCGGCCCCGGTCGACCCAGGTCCGCTCGGTCGAGGCCTTCCGCCCGGCGTGGGCGAGCTGAACGGCCGCGACGGTGCCGTGCGCCTTCAGGAAGGAGGTGATCCGCCGGAACCCCTCGACCTGGGCGTCGTTCCACAGCCCGAGGTCGTAGGGCGAGATCCGGCCCTCGGGGCTCACCGCGGTGGCCTCGGTGATGATCAGCCCGGTCCCGCCGGCGGCTCGCGCCGCGAGGTGGGTGAAGTGCCAGTCCGTCGGAACGCCCGCCGCTTCGCCGTCCGGCGCGGCGCTGTACTGGCACATCGGCGGCATCCACACCCGGTTGGGGACGGTCAGCGACCGCAGGGTGAAGGGGGTGAAGAGGCTGGTGCTCATGTTCGGACTCCAGGAGACGACCCAAGAGTGATTGCAGGTGCAATCTCTGTGGAAACAATAGTTGCATGCGCGCCACAATCGCAAGCCTCTGCGGGGGCCGGGCGAGCGCCGAGCGCCGAGCGCCGAACGTCGGGCACCGGCCGGACGCGGGCGGGGCAGGCGTCGGGCGAGGGCTTGCCCCTGACGCGCGGGGCAGGGGTTAGCGTCCCGGTGTCGCACAGCCCGAACGCGGCCGTGCGGCACCGCCAACACCGCCACCGGACCCAGGAGTTCACCCATGTCCGCACTCCCCACCAGTACCCGTGAGGTCCGCCTCGTCGCCGCTCCGGACGGACTTCCCGTCCCCGGCGACTTCGCTGTCGTCGAGGCCCCACTGGCCGCGCCCGGGCCGGAGCAGGTCCTCGTCCGCAACCGCGCCTTCGTGGTCTTCCCCGGGCTGCGCAGCCTGATCGGGGGCGAACTCCGGTCCGCCGCCCTGCCGACGGTCCGACCCGGGGACCAGGTCTTCGGACCCGCGATCGGCGAGGTCCTGGCCGCGCCCGCCGAAGGCCCGCTGCGCCCCGGCGACCTGGTGACCCATCTGCTGGGCTGGCGCGAACACGCCGTGGCCGACGCCGCCGCGTTCACCCGGGTCGCCGACGGCTTCCCCGACCCGCTCGCCCTGCTGTCGCCCGCCCTCGCCGCCTACGGCGCGCTGACCCGCGCGACCGGGGTGCGGGAGGGGGACGTCGTCCTCGTCACCGGCGCGGCGGGAGCGGTCGGCACGGTGGCCGGACAGGTGGCCCGGCTGCTCGGGGCCGCGCGGGTGATCGGCACCACCGGTTCGGCCGAGAAGGCGAAGCGGCTCACCGAGGAACTCGGTTACGACGCCGTGCTGCTGCGGGGCGGGCGCCCCATCGCGGACCAGCTCGCCGAGGCGGCCCCGGAAGGTATCGACGTCCTGGTGGACATGGTCGGCGGCGAGCAGCTGACGGCGGCCGTCGACGCCGCCCGCCAGGGCGCGCGGTTCGCGCTGATCGGCGCGCTCGCCGGACAGTTCGACCCGGCCCGCCGCGGTGCCAGCGCGCCCGCCGTGGTGGACAGCTTCCGGCTGCTCGTCCGCGACGCCACCGTCCACGGCATCGGCGGCCAGCGCTACCAGGACCTGGACCCGGAATGGCGCGAGCGGCTCGCCGGCTGGCTGCGGTCCGGTGAACTGACCGTGCCCCGGACCGTGCTCACGGGCATCGAACAGGCGCCCGGAGCGTTGTCCAGGCTGATCGGGGGCGACCTCTTCGGCGCGCTGATCGTGGAACTGACGGACTGACGGACTGACGGGCTGGCGGTCGGGCCGACCGGCCGACGGGAGCAGGAGGACGGATGGCGACTCGGATGAGGATCGGCGACGCGGCGGCCGCCGCCGGCACCACCCCCAGGGCGCTGCGCTTCTACGAACAGCGCGGCCTGCTCCCGCCGCCCGCCCGCAGCGCCTCCGGCCAGCGCGAGTACGGGTCGGAGGCCGTGGTCAGGGTGCGGGTCATCCGCGCGCTGCTGGCGCTGGGCCTCACCGTGGACGACATCGTCAGCCGCTCGCACCGGCTGGACCTGCTCGCCGAGGACCCTCCGCGCAGCTGCGCCTCCGACGGGGACGTCGGACCGGACACCTTCGCCCCGGTGGTCGAGCGTCGGCTCGCCGCCCTGGACGCGGAGATCGCCCGGCTGACCCGGTTGCGCGAGGCCCTGGCCCGCCACACCGGAATGCCGCCCGGTCCGGACCTCACGGGCCAGTAGCGCCGGGCCAGTAGTCCTGGGAGGGGCGGCGGGTCCACCGGGTCGTTCGGGTGACCCTGCGGTGCGGCGCCGATCGCGCGTGGGCGATCGGGCGCCAGGAAGTGCGGGACCGCCCCCCGCCGGTGGCCCGCCGACCCCACGAGAGGACTCCGGCGTGGCCGTCCCCACCACGTTCGACCATCGGGTGACGAGCGACAGCCTGCCCCACGCGTACTGGCTGGCCCGGGCCGCCGAGCCGGCCCACCAGGACAAGGACACCGTCGAGCGGCAGGCCCGCGACCGGGGCTTCACCGAGGTGCGCCACCACGAGACCGTCTTCGCGCCGCCCTTCCCGCTCCAGGACACCCAGGCCGTCACCATGGCCGGTGAGCACATGGTCGTGACCGCCTTCCGGGGCACCGAATCGCAGCAGAACGCGGGACCACTTCATGCGCAACTACCTCGCCGCGCCGGCGAGGAACCTCGCCCGACGGTGGTGTTGATCCGGGCCCGATCGGGCCCGGATTCCCGCGAACCGGCCCTCCCTGCCGTCGAGTTCTGAAAGCATCGACCTCGTTCCGGACCGATCCCGTTCCGGGTGGTGCGGTAGGAGAGGGGCCCGGGGCGATGCATGGGACTCGTACGAGCCGGTCACGAGCGGCGGTCCTCGTCGGGGCGGTGGCCGCCGCGCTGGGGATCGCGGGCTGTACCTCCGGCGGCTCCACCGGGGCGGCGGGACCGTCCTCGCCCTCGGGCCCGGTGAGCACCTCGGCACCCGCCCCGACGGCGACCCCGACGGCCGGCTCGACGGGGGCGACGGTCACCTCCACGCCGCCCGCCGCACCGGCGCCGAGCCCGACCTGCTTCGACACCACGATGGTCGGCGACACCACGGCGGCCGGCTACCTCTCCCGGCTCCCCGGCGCCGCGCGGATCATCGATCCGGGGATCTTCATGGGCCTGGACGGTCTCCACCTGGACACCACGGGCGACCAGCGGCCCTGCGGACCGGTGACCGTGCGGATCACCCGGTTCACCGTGCGGCTGTCCCACACCGGTTCGGGCACCGTCACGCGCCCGTCGTACTCCTACAGCCCGCTGGACACCACCGAGGTGACGGTCGGTCCGGCCAACGGCCTCGCCCCGGGCAGCGCGCCCCCGGCGACCTCGCACTGCTCCGGAGTGCTCTCCGTGGTCCAGCTGGGCGCGCCGATCAAGGACACCGACCTGCCGCAGCAGCTGAATCTGGTGACCCCGAACCCGGCGCCCACCGGGCCGTACCACCAGATCGTGAAGGTGATCGGGGAGCGCCAGGTGGCCGCCGGCCTGGCCCTCCCGGCCGACGCTGCCACCTGCTGACACCCGAGCCTGCCGGCACCGACCCCGCACCGCCGCGGCGGTGCTACCCGGCCGGCGGCGCCCACTGCGGGTCGCGGCCGGTGAAGCCGAGCAGCTTCGCCGCCGGGCCCGCGTCGGCGGGGACCTCGACCACGGGGCCGAACTTGCCGAAGGTGTCCCGGACGAAGTCGACGATCCGGGCCGCCGGGCTTTCCAGCCCCGCCGCCAGGGCATCGGTGAGCGGGACGTCCTGACCGGTCGCGCGGGCGATGTCCCAGGCGTGCACGGCGGCGTCGAGCGCCGCGACCGCGGCCCCGGCCGCCGCCGGCATCGGCCCCATCGGCGTCGGCACGCTCTCGGCCTCCCGGACCGACTCCCAGGCCTTCGCCGCCCCTTCCAGCACCGCCGCCAGCTCGGCCGCCGCGTCGTCGTCGCCGCCCGCCGGAGCGTCCGCCGGGTCGAACGGGTCCCCGGCGGGGGCCTGCTCGGTGATCTGCATGACCAGCGCCTGCTGGTCCAGCCGTGCGTGGTTCAGCACCTGACGCACCGTCCACTCGCTGCACGGCGTCGGCGCACCCCAGGCGCCCTCCGGCACCCCGCGCACCACGGTCAGCAGGTACTCGTGCGCCCCGGCCAGCAGCGCGAAACCGTCGACGGACATCCGGCATCCCCTCCAGATTCGTTGGACCTCGACCCGGGCGGCAGCACCGCCCGCCCCGAAGTCGTTCACCCTCACCTTAGGCCCCACCACTGACAATCGGCGGTTCCGGTCGGCCGGAGCCCGCGCCGCGCGCTCAGGGCGTCAGGACGATCTTGCCGCCGACCGTGCCGGACTCCGCGAGGCGCAGCGCCTCCGCGGCCCGGGCGAGCGGGAGTTCGGCGGCGACCCGGGCCGTCACCTCGCCGCGGCGCACGGCGCCGAAGACCTCGCCGAGGTCGGTCCGCAGCCGGGCGCGGAAGCGGTCCTTGCCCAGCCCCCGGCCGGCCCAGATGTTGTAGAAGTGGGCCCGGCGGCCGTTCGGCAGGGTGTTCCAGAGCCAGGTGCGGGCCAGGATCTTGAGCACGGGCCACTGCTTGGAGCCGCTGTCGTCCCGGGTCGAGGCGCTGCCGTAGGCGATCAGTGTGCCGCCGGGGGCGAGCAGGCCCCAGGAGTCGATCACGCTGCGCCCGCCGACGTGGTCGAACACCGCGTCCACCCCGTCCGGTGCCAGCTCCCGGACCCGGGCCGCGACGTCGCCCGCGCGGTAGTCGACCGGCTCGACGCCGAGCTCGCGCAGGGCCTCGTGGTGGCGGGCGGAGGCGGTGCCGATCACCCGGACGCCCGCCGCGCGGGCGAGCTGGACCAGTACGGAGCCGACGCCGCCGCTCGCGCCGTGCACCAGGACGGTCTGTCCGGCGCGCACCCGGGCCCGGCGGTGCAGCATCTGCCAGGCGGTGATGCCGTTGACCACCACGGTCTCCGCCTCGGCCGGCGTGAGGCCGTCCGGCACGGGCACGGCGTCGGCGGCGTCGACCACCACATGGCTGGCCCAGCCGCCGACCTTGACCAGTGCGGCGACCCGCTGTCCGAGCAGCCCCGGATCGACGTCCTCGCCGGTGGCCAGCACCCGGCCGACCAGGTCGTAGCCGGGCACGAAGGGGAAGGGCGGCTGGTCGTAGTACCGGCCGCGGCGCATCTGCTGCTCGGCGAAGGAGACGCCGGTGGCCTCGACGCCGATCACGATCCGGCCGCGTCCGGCCTCGGGCACGACCCCGTACCGGAGCTCCAGGCCTTCCGGGGCCACGACACCCGGCAGGACGACCTCAAGCAGGCGCTCGTTACCCATGATCGTGTTCTCCTTCTTCGTTCGGCAGATGCTTTCGCGTTCGTTATAAGTTATAACTCCATCGGATCGTGAGCGTCAAGAGCGATCGTGAGACCCTCTAACCGCGTGCGCCGTTCAAGATCGCCGTGGTACTTTCGCTCCCGCCGTGCACCGCTGCGACCCGAGGAGGTGGGACCGATCAACGCTGCAACCCGTCGGGCACCCCTCCCTCGCATGGCTTGAGGGCTGCCCGTACCAGGCACCCCGAAAGGCCCGAACGCTATGCACCTCACTGCCGAGACCTCCTCCGACGGCATCCGCGAGCAGCTCCTCGTCGTCGACGACACCCCCGCCGCGCTGTGGACGCCGGACGGCCCCGCCGCCGCCCGCCCGCTGGTCCTGCTGGGCCACGGCGGCGGCGAGCACAAGAAGGAGCCCGGCATCCTCGCCCGGGCCCGCCGGCTCGTGACCGAGTGCGGCTTCGCGGTGGTCGCGCCGGACGTCCCCGGACACGGCGACCGCCCGGTCGTGGAGGAGTACCACCGGCTCGCGATCGCCAACCAGGAGCGGATCGCGGCCGGCGCGGACCCGGGGCCGCTGCTCGCGGAGTTCCACGCCCTGGTGGCGCGGCGGACGGTGCCGGAATGGCGGGCCGTCCTGGACGCCGTCCAGCGGCTCGACCACGTCGGCGCCGGACCGGTGGGCTACTGGGGCGTCTCGCTGGGCTGCGGGCTCGGCGTGCCGTTCGTCGCCGCCGAACCCCGGGTCCGCGCGGCGGTCCTGGGCCTGGGCGGGGCGCTGGCCTCGGCGGCGGAGGCCGCGCGGATCACCGTCCCGGTGGAGTTCCTGCTGCAGTGGGACGACGAGCGGGTGCCGCGCGAGGCGGGCCTCGCCCTCTACGAGGCGTTCGGTTCCGCCGAGAAGACGCTGCACGCCAACCCCGGCGGGCACGGCGACCTCCCGGCCTTCGAGCTCGACGGCAGCCTGCGCTTCCTCGCCCGCCACCTCGGCTGACCGACGCCTGCGCCGACCGCGGTCGGCGTGCTGTCGGCGTGCTGTCGGCGGACCGACAGCGGCACCGGTGAGCTGCCGGTGTCCTGACGGTGCGCCGACGGCGGCCGGGGGGAACGTGGTTCGTGGCAGCACACGAACCAGGGGAGGCCCGCCATGCCGAACAGCACGCGACCGCAGCACTCGCGCCCGACCACGGTCCTGATCTCCGGTGCCGGGATCGCCGGCGCCGCCCTCGCCCACTGGCTGGACCGCTACGGCTTCCGCGTCACCGTGGTCGAGCGCGCGCCGTCCCTGCGCGGGGGCGGCCAGCCGGTGGACATCCGCGGCAATGCCCTCGAAGTCGTCGACCGGATGGGCCTGTTGGCGGAGGTCGCGGCGCGGCGGACCGGCCTGCGGGGGATGTCCGTGGTCGACGGCGACGGCCGGGAGCTGAGCCGCACCACCGAGCGGACGGCCAGCGGCGGCCCGGTCGACGGCCCGGACGTGGAGATCCTGCGCGACGAACTCGCCGAGCTGATCGCCAGGGTGGCGGGCAGCGGCGTCGAATACCGCTTCGACGACTCGATCGACACCCTGGTGCAGTACGGGGACGGTGTCCAGGTCCGGTTCCGCGACGGTGAGGAGCGCTCCTTCGACCTCGTGGTGGGCGCCGACGGCCTGCACTCCAACACCCGCCGGCTCGTGTTCGGGCCGGAGGAGGAGTACCTGCACCCGATCGGCATGTATGTGGCGGGCTGGAGCGTGCCCAACCACCTCGGGCTGGACCGCTGGGAGGTCGTCCACCGGCCGGGCGACTCCTCCGAGCGGATGTGCATGGTGATGACCGTCCGGGACAACGCCGAGCTGCGCGTCTTCGTCGGCTTCGGCTCGGACGAGCCGGTCGGGCGGATGCTCCCGCGCGACCCCGCCCAGCAGCGCCGCCTGGTCGCCGAGGTCGCCGCGGACCTGCGCTGGGAGGTGCCGCGCTTCCTGGCGGCCCTGGACGACACCGAGGTGTTCCACTACGACGTCGTCGCCCAGATCAAGATGGACCGCTGGTCGAACGACCGGGTCGCGCTGCTCGGTGACGCCGGGTACTGCTGCTCGCCGCTGACCGGGCAGGGCACCAGCGTCGCCCTGACGGCGGCGTACGTCCTGGCGGGCGAACTGCACCGCGCCGACGGCGACCACCGGGCCGCCTACCCCGCCTACGAGCGGCGGCTGCGCGAGCACGTGGCCGCCAACCAGGCGATCCTCGAACTCACCGGCGACCGGCTGAAGGCCGACGGCGCGGAGGGCGGCTTCGAGGAGATCGGTCCGGAGCTGGACGTGGTCTTCCGCGCCGCCACGGTCTTCGACCTGCCGGACTACTGACGGACCGCGCGCCCGTGGCCCCGGCCCGCCGAAGGAGCGGGTCGGGGCCACGAAGGGGTGCCGCGCGGACCGGAGAACGAGGAGTGCTCAGCCGGCCAGCGTCCGGTGGAGGGCCTCCAGCCCGTCGCGGTAGATACCGGTGAAGAGCTCCACGACCTCGTCCTCGGTGGCACCGTCGGGGTTGAAGCGGCCGGACCACTGGACCTCGGCGGCGTTCTCGTGGCCGGGGACGGCGTGGACGCGGATCGTGGAGAGGTAGCCGTTGACGGGGAACGGGGCTTCCAGAATGGCGTAGCTGTAGTGCCGCTCGACCTCGTCGAAGGCGACGAGGCGTTCGACGACGACCCCGCCCTCCTGGGTGCGCAGGCGGCGGACGCGGCCGCCTTCGAGGGCGGTGCTCTCCGGGATGTAGGGGAGCCAGTCGGGGAGGGCGTCGAAGCCGCCGACGAGGGCCCAGACCTTCTCGGGGGTGGCGGGGACGATGCGGCTGACGGAGGTGGAGGCCATGGTCGTTTCTCCTGGATCGGAGGGGTGGGGGAGGGGCGCCGGATCAGGCGTTGTTCGGGAGCGGGGCGGCCGGGCTGACGAGACCCTCGGCGCGCAGCTCCTGCCAGAACGCGGCGGGCACGGTCTCGTTCAGGGCGGCGGTGTCCTCGGCGATGCGGCCGGGCTTGGTGGCGCCGGCGACGACCGAGGCGGTGACCGGGTGGGCGAGGGAGAACTGGAGGGCCGCGGCCTTGATGCTCACGCCGTGCTTCGCCGCCAGGCCCTTGAGCCGGGCGACGCGCTCGACGATGTGCGCGGGGGCTTCCTGGTACTCGAAGTGGGTGCCGCCGGCGAGGACGCCGGAGCTGTAGGGGCCGCCGACGACCATGCCGACGCCCTGTTCCTGCGCCACGGGCAGCAGGCGGGTGAGGGCGTGCTCGTGGTCGAGGAGGGTGTAGCGGCCGGCGAGGAGGAAGCCGTCGGGCTGCGGCTCGTCGAGGGCGAGGGTGAGTTCGACGGGCTCGGTCCTGTTGACGCCCAGGCCCCAGGCGCCGATGACGCCCTCGTCGCGCAGCCGGGAGAGGACACGGAAGGCGCCGGTGCGGGCCTCCTCGAACTTCTGGAGCCAGGCGTCGCCGTGGAAGTCCTGGGCGATGTCGTGGACCCAGACGATGTCCAGGCGGTCGGTGCGCAGACGCTTCAGGCTGCCCTCGATGGAGCGCTCGGTGGCGTCGGCGGTCCAGACGTGCAGCATCCGGTTGGGGTTGCCGTGCTCGAACAGGCCGCCCTTCTCGCCGAGTTCGCGGTCGCCCTGCTCCGCCTCGTCGAGGACGACGCGGCCGACCTTGGTGGAGAGCACGTACTCGTCACGGGGCTTGGCGGCGAGGACCTCGCCGAGGCGCTCCTCGGCGAGGCCGGCGCCGTAGAAGGGGGCGGTGTCGAAGTAGCGGACGCCCTGCTGCCAGGCGGCCTCGACGGTGGCGGCGGCCTCCGCGGCGGGGATCGCGCGGTACATGTTGCCGAGCGGGGCGGTGCCGAAGCCGAGCTTGCCGGGGAGGATCTCGTGGAGGGACATGGGGGTTCCTTGTCGATCGGTGCCTCGGCGCCGGGGGCGGGAGGTCGTGGGGGAGGGGGTGGCGGTGGCGCGGTGGGCCGGACCCGCCGGGCGCTCCGATCAGATGCAGGAGCGCCTTACATGCTTGAACAATACTTGCATGCGCTGGATATTGCAAGCGCTGGCAAGTGGGCTGGGCGGCTGTTCGTGCCCGGCGTGCTCGGCGACCGGGCCCGGGCCGGGGCGGATTCCTCCGGGGAACACGACGGCCCCCGGCCCGGCGGGGTGCGCGCGGGTCGGGGGCCGTGGACGGGGTCAGTTGAACAGGTCGGGGTGCGGGCCGGTGCGGAGGTCGCGGTCGGTGGCGGCGACGGCGGCCATCTCCTCGTCGGTCAGCTCGAAGTCGAGGACGTCGAGGTTCTGGCGGATCCGGTCCGGGGTGACCGACTTGGGGATGACGATGTTGCCCAGCTGGAGGTGCCAGCGCAGCACGACCTGGGCGGGGGCCCTGCCGGTGCGGGCGGCGATGGCGGTGACGGCCGGGTCGTCGAGGACGGCGCCCTGCGCCAGCGGGCTCCAGGCCTCGGTGGCGATGCCGTGCTCGGCGTGGAAGGCCCGCAGCTCGGCCTGCTGCAGGCCGGGGTGCAGCTCGACCTGGTTGACCGCCGGGACGAGCCCGCTGTGGTCCAGCAGGCGCCGGAGGTGGGCGGGCTGGAAGTTGGAGACGCCGGCGGCGCGGATCCGGCCCTCGGCGGTGAGGCGCTCGACGGCGCGCCAGGAGTCCAGGTAGAGGTCCTGGGCCGGGGCGGGCCAGTGGATCAGGTAGAGGTCCAGCTGCTCCAGGCCGAGCTTGTCGAGACTGGCGTCGAAGGCGCGCAGCGTGGCGTCGTAGCCCTGGTCGGCGTTCCACAGCTTGGTGGTGACGAACAGTTCCTCGCGCGGCAGGCCGGAGGCGGCCAGGGCCCGGCCGACGCCGGCCTCGTTGCCGTAGATCGCGGCGGTGTCGATGCTGCGGTAGCCGGCCTCCAGTGCCGTGCTGACGGCGGCGGTGGTCTCCTCGTCGGGTACCTGGAAGACGCCGAAGCCGAGCCGGGGGATCTCGACGCCGTTGTTGAGGGTGACGGTGGGGATCGCGGGGGTGTTCGCGCTGCTGGTGGTGCTCATGGTGGCGCTGCTCCTCGGGGGAAGGGGGGATGATCTTGCGGATGTCAGTGGTGGACGGGAACGGGGGTCGGGGAGGGGGTGGTCACGGCCGTCGGGGCCTTGGCGGTGCGGCGCTCCAGGGCGGCGGACCAGAACGCGAGGAGCAGGGCCGCGGTCGCGAGCAGCGCACCCACCCAGTTCGGGGCGGTGTAGCCGAGGCCGGCCGAGATGACCGTGCCGCCGAGCCAGGCCGCGAGGGCGTTGCCGAGGTTGAAGGCGCCGATGTTCACGGCGGAGGCGAGGGTGGGGGCGCCGTGCGCCTGGTCCAGCACCCGCTTCTGCAGCGGCGGGACGGTGGCGAAGCCGAGCGCCCCGACGAGCACGACGGTGATCGCGGCGAGCACCTTGTTGTGGGCGGTGAGGGTGAACAGCGCGAGCACCAGGGCGAGGCCGCCGAGGGTGGTGCAGAGCAGCGGCATCAGGCGCCGGTCCGCGAACCGGCCGCCGAGCAGGTTGCCGAGGAACATCCCGACGCCGAACAGCACCAGCAGCCAGGTCACCGCGCCGTCCGAGTAGCCGGCCACGTGGGTCATCATCGGGGCGATGTAGGTGATCGCGGCGAAGACGCCGCCGAAGCCGAGCACGGTCATCGCCATCGCCAGCAGCACCTGGGGGTTGCGGAAGGCGGTCAGCTCGCGGCGCAGGTGGGCGCCCTCGGGGCGGGGCTGCTCCGGGACGAGCCTGGCGATCCCGGCCATGCCGAGCAGACCGAGCGCGGCGACGATCACGAAGGTGGTCCGCCAGCCGACGGCCTGCCCGATGTACGTGCCGAGCGGGACGCCGACGATGTTGGCGACGGTGAGACCGGTGAACATGGTGGCGATGGCGCCGGCCTTCTTGTCCGGGGCCACCAGTTCGGCGGCGACGACGGAGCCGATGCCGAAGAACGCGCCGTGGGCGAGCGAGGCGACCACCCGGCCGGCGAGCATCGTCCCGAAGGAGGGGGCGGCGGCGGACAGCACGTTGCCGACCACGAACAGGCCCATCAGCAGCATCAGCATCCGCTTGCGGCTGACCCTGGTGCCGAGCACGGTGAGCAGCGGCGCGCCGAGGACCACACCGAGGGCGTAGCCGGTGACCAGCAGGCCCGCGGTCGGGATGGAGACGCCGTAGTCGGCGGCGATCTCGGGCAGCAGGCCCATGATCACGAATTCGGTGGTGCCGATGCCGAAGGCGCCGACGGCCAGAGCGAGCAGTGCGAGTGGCATTGGGCTCGACCCTCCTGTGATTGCTTGAGTGAGCTCCTTGCGTGTCTTCACAATAGTTGCAGACGCGTGATAAGTGCAAACGCTGGATGTCGCTGTGCTCTGGATGTCGCCGTGCTCTGGATGTCGGCTGGCGCAAGCCGTGAAGCGGGCCCACAACGCGGAGGACCGGTCCCAGCGCGGTGCTGGAACCGGTCCTCGGGGTGCCGACAGGAAAGGTGGCCCTGGCGGGCGTGCGGGCTACCGCGCGGCCACCGGCGCGTCCACGGCTTCGACGGCCTCGACCAGCGGGGCCAGTTCGGGATTGCGCGCCGCCTCGGTGAGCGCCTCGCGCAGGGCGGCGTCATTGGTCGGCCGCGCCTCCGCCAGCAGCTTCAGCCCGGCCTCGCTCACATTGGTGTAGATGCCGCGCCGGTCGGTGGGGCACAGGTAGCGCGACAGCAGGCCCCGGTCCTCCAGTCGGGTGACCAGCCGGGTGGTGGCGCTCTGGCTCAGCACGACCGCGTCGGCGACCTGCTTCATCTGCAGGTGGCCGCCCTCCCCGTCGTGCTGGCGGCTGAGCACGTCGAGCAGCGAGTACTCCCGCACGCTGAGGTCGTGCCCGCTCTGCAGGGCACGCTCGATGTGTCCCTCGATCCGGCTGTGCAGGAGGGAGAGCGCGCCCCAGCCGCTGGCCAGGGCGGTGAGCGCGGGGTCCGTGGCGGTCATGGGTCCGGGTCTCCTTCCGGTGGTGGCCGTTCCAGGATAAGCCATCGGAGAGAATACCGGCCAGAGCTGCTAGCAGGCGGGTGCAAGTATTTCAGGAACGGCTGCCCCCGCCCGACGCCGTGTTCAGCCGGGCGGCCTGCCGGGTCAGATGGTCCCGCTCGGCCAGGTTGGAGGCCGCCCGGGCCGCCTCCGCGTACAGCAGGGCCGCCGTCGCCCGGTCGCCCGCGCGCTCGTGCAGATAGGCCGCCGCCGCCGTGCGGCGCGGCACCGCCGCGTCGACCTCCGCGAGCGCCGCCAGCCCCGCGCGCGGACCGTCCGCCTCGCCGACGGCGACCGCCCGGTTCAGCCCCACCACCGGGCTGTCGGTCAGCCGCAGCAGCTCGTCGTACCACTCGACGATCTGCACCCAGTCCGTCTCCCCGGCCGTCGGCGCGTCCGCGTGCAGCGCCGCGACCGCCGCCTGCGCCTGGAACTCGCCCAGCCGGTCCCGGGCCAGGGCGCGCTGGAGCACCGCCACGCCCTCGGCGATCGCCGAGGTGTCCCACCGCGAGCGGTCCTGCTCGGCCAGTGGCACCAGCGCGCCGTCCGCCGTGGTCCGGGCCGCCCGCCGGGCGTGGTGCAGCAGCATCAGCGCCAGCAGCCCCGCCACCTCCGGATGGTCCACCCCGGCCGCCAGCTGCCGGGTGAGCCGGATCGCCTCGGCGGCGAGGTCGACGTCCCCCGAGTAGCCCTCGTTGAACACCAGGTAGAGCACCCGCAGCACGGTCGCGACCTCGCCGGGGCGGTCCAGCCGCACCCCGGACACGGTGCGCTTGGCCCGGCTGATCCGCTGCGCCATCGTCGCCTCGGGCACCAGGTAGGCGCGGGCGATCTGCCGGGTGGTGAGCCCGCCGACGGCGCGCAGGGTGAGCGCGACCGCCGAGGCGGGCGACAGCGAGGGGTGGGCGCACAGGAAGTACAGCCGGAGCGTGTCGTCGACCTCGGCCACCGGCCCCGGCGCGGGCTCCTCCTCGACCCGGTCCTCGCGCCGCCGCCGGGCCGTGTCCGCCCGGGAGGCGTCCAGGAACTTCCGCCAGGCGACCGTGACCAGCCAGCCCCTGGGATCGCGGGGCGGGTCGTCGGGCCAGACCCGCAGCGCCTCGACCAGCGCGTCCTGGACGGCGTCCTCGGCCGCCGCGAAGTCGGCTCCGCGGCGGACGAGGACGCCGAGCACGCCCGGGGTGAGACCGCGGAGCAGTGCCTCGTCCATGGGTGCGGTCACTCGGTGACGGTGGGCGCGACGCCGTAGAACGGGCGCAGCTCCAGCCACTCGTGGATCGGCCGGCCGCCCGCGCCCGGGGCGGCGGACAGCTCGCCGGCCAGCTCGACGGCGCGCTCGTAGCTGTCGACGTCGATCACCATCCAGCCGGCGATGAGGTCCTTGGTCTCGGCGAACGGGCCGTCGGTGACCGGCGGGCGGCCCTCGCCGTCGTACCGGACCCAGGTGCCCTCGGGGGCGAGTGCCTGGCCGTCGACGAACTCGCCGGTCTTCTCCAGCGCGGCGGCGAAGTCGTTCATGTACTGGATGTGGGCCGAGACCTCCTCCGGCGTCCACCGGTCCATCGGCACGTTGTTGACCGCCTCCGGCGCGCCGCGGTAGTGCTTCAGCAGCAGGTACTTCGCCATGGTGTCCCTCTCCTCGGGGGTGGTGCGGCCCATTCTGGCCGCGCTCACCCCTGGGACGGAGCAGGCCACGGGTTCTCGACACCGCCGCCGAAGATTTTTCGAGAATTCCTGAGGGCCCGCCGACGGGCGGTCGTACCGACCGCTCGCCGGCGGGCCCTGTGCGGGTCAGGCCCGGTACACGCCCACGTCGTACAGCGAGTACCCCCACGAGGTGGCCCGCTGCTCGCCGTGCACCCGGACGTACCGCGCCGGGACGCCGGCGAACCGGGCGGTGTCCAGTCCGCCGTCACCGGAGGTGGTGGACCAGACGGTCCGCCAGTTGCTGCCGTCGGTGGACACCTCGATCCGGTACGCCCTGGCGTAGGCGCGCTCCCAGTCCAGGGTGACCCGGGAGACCAGGGTGGTGGTGGACAGGTCGAGCTGCAGCCACTGGTCGTCGCTCCAGTCGCTGGCCCAGCGGCTGGACGTGCTGCCGTCGATCGCCCGGTCCGCCGCGTAGCTGACGAACGGGTTCCACTCGGTCGAGCTGGCGGTGGCCGAGGCGCCCACGCCGAGGTTCACGGCCGCCTGGTGGTGCTCCGCGGCGCCCAGCGTGGTGAGGTAGGACTCCGCGCCCCGGAACAGGTCGTCGACCACGCCCTGACCGCCGACCTGACGGATGTCCTCGATCCAGTCCGGCACCAGGCCGTAGTGCGCGGCCCCGTCGGTGTTGAGGTCCCAGGTGCGGCTGCCGGCGGTGGCGCGGTCGACCAGGGAGCCGCCGTCGGCGGTGCGGAACGGGTAGCGCACCGGGTTGGGGGTGTCGGCCCCGCGCGGTCCGGGCCAGCCGCCGACGCCGTTCATGTCGGTGCCGTAGCCGTACCCGACGCCGTACTTGTCGCGCAGCGCGTCGGTGCGCTTCGCCTCAGCGCTGAACGCCTCCGCGCCGTTCATGTACTGGGCGACGAAGCCGCCGAGCTTGTAGACGCGCTCCATCCAGCCGAGGTCCATCCAGCTGTGGGAGGAGACGACGCCCGGGTAGGACTGCGATTCCAGGATGTCCAGGGCCCGGCCGGCCGCCTTGACGCTCATGTGGTCGAGCTCCAGGACCATGCCGCGCCGCATCATGCCGCGCAGGGCGTACTCGCCCAGCTCGGTCAGCCCCCTGGTGTTGCACTGGGCGTCCCCGGCGTACGAGGGGACGGTGACCCCGGCGGGCAACTGCTGCTGGATCGAGGCGGGGGTGGGCGCCAGCCCGATCGGATTGTCGTGCTGCGGGCCGGGGCACTTCTCGGTCTGCCAGAAGGTGCCGGTGGACAGGAACTGCCCGGCGTTGATCGCCGTGCCGAGGGCGCCCTCGTCGAACCGGACGCCGCACAGCGCGTTGTCGAACTTGTGGCACAGGAACATGCTGCGCACGCCGAGCCCGTACAGCTCGTCGAGGCCCCGGTCGATGTCCGCGCGGCTGCACTGGGCGATGTCCAGGACCTGCTTGCAGCCGAAGGGCTCGGAGGTCTCCACCCCGAGCACCACGGCCAGTTTGCCCTGGCGGACCACCTCGCGGGCCTGCGCGCTGTCGGTGACGATCCGGAACCAGCCCTTGCCGGGCCCGCCGTACATCTTGTCGATGTACGCCTGGAGGTCCCAGGACTTCTGGGCCTCCAGCCGGATCGCGGTCATCTCGTCGCAGCTGCGGTCCTTGAAGAAGTAGACCGAGCAGATCACGCCGTTGGTGACCAGGTCGTTGACCAGCACCCGCTCGCCGCCGCGCCAGGCGCGCTCGATCCAGGCGTAGTAGTTCTGCTGGTGGGTCAGCGAGTCGTGGGCCGGCCAGTCGGCGAAGGTCGGCCAGCCGACCGGGTCGTGCTTGCCGTCACCGCCCTTGGTGATGAGGTCGAAGATGGCGAGGGAGCCGTCGGGGTAGTGCTCGGGACAGTCCTTGAGGGCGTCCTCGACCCCGGCCTCCGAGAAGGCCTTGCCGCAGATGAGGCGGCCGCCGAAGCCCTCGGCGGCCATGATGTGGTCGTGGGCGTCGACGAAGCCGCGGACCTTGCCCTGGGCGTCGGTGCCGGTGAACGGCGCGCCGGTGACGCCGATCGCGGCATCGGGGGCGGGCCGGGCGACCGGGTCCCACCAGTTCGGCCCGGCGGCGCCGTGCGCCGGCGCGGCGAGGGCCGCGGCGACCAGGGCGAGCAGCGTGGCGATCAGGGTGGCGATCCGGCGGCGGACGGGGAAGCGCTGTGCGTGGGGACGACGTGGGTGGGGGAGTCGCGTCATGTGCACCCCAGTTCCGGGTGGCGGGCGGACGACGCGGACGACGCCCGCCCGCGGCACGGAGCGCCGCCCGGGCGGGCTGTCATGTCCTGCGTACTCGGTGGGTCGAGAATCGCCACTGTTGGATTTTTCGTCAATAGCCGTGGCACAACCCGCCCGTGCCAATACCGGCGGGGACCTCGCCGAGGGCACCCGCGGGGCTCGGCGGCCCGTCGCTCAGCGGCCGTCCGCGCCGGTCGGCCGGTCGTGCGGAAGGAACAGCGCCGCGCCGAGGCCGACGACCCCGAACGCGGCGAGGACGATCATCGCCGCCGCGTACCCGCCGTTGGTGAGTTCGGCGACCAGGATCGTGCCGGCGATGGCGGTGCCCAGCGAGGAGCCGAGGTTGGAGATGCTGCGCGACAGGCCGGAGATCTCGCCCTGCCGGCTGTCGGGGAAGGCGGACTGCACCACGTTGACCGAGGGGGTGAGCATCAGTCCGAGACCCAGCCCGATCAGCAGCAGCCCGGGGGTGAAGGCCCAGATGTCGTCGACGGCGCGCACCAGCAGCAGCAGGACGACGATGCCGGCGGTGGTCGTCGCGAAGCCGGTGACGATCAGGGCGCGCTGGGACCACCGCTTCGCCAGCCGTTCGGCGCCGAGCGAGGAGGCGAGCAGGCCCAGGGTGGCGGCGGTGAAGACGCCGCCGGTGGCGATGGCGCTGTAGCCGCGGACCACCTGGAGGTACGCGCCGACCGTGAACGAGACGCCCATCAGCACCAGCCACTGCGCGTTCTGGGTGACCAGGCCGAGGTTGGAGACCCGGTCGCGGAACAGCGAGGTGGCCAGCAGCGGTTCCCGGCCGGACCGCTCCAGCCGGCGGATCCAGCCGAAGAAGCCCGCCAGCACGGCCGCGCCGGCCGCCAGCAGACCGGCCATCAGCCACACATTGTCGTCCGCGGCGAGGATGCCGGTGACCAGCAGGACCAGGCCCGCGGCCGACAGGACGGCGCCGACGGCGTCGAAGGGCCGGTCGGGGTCGGGCGGCAGCGGGTCCTCCAGGGTGCGGGTGAGGAGGAGGATCAGCGCCACCACCACGACCTGGAAGCCGAAGTTGGCCCGCCAGCCGATCGCGGTGGTCAGCAGGCCGCCGATCAGCGGGCCGGCCGCCGCGCCGATGCCGCCGAGGGCCATGATGGCGCCGAACGCCTTGGCCCGGGCGGCGGTTCCGGTGAACAGCAGCGTGGTCAGGATGTAGACCGGGGGGATCAGCAGGGCGGTGCCGACGCCCTCCAGCACCGAGTTGCCGAGGATCAGCACGCCGAGCCCGGGCGCCGCCGCGCTGAGCAGCGCGCCGACCCCGTAGACGGCGAGGCCCAGCATCAGGCAGCGCTTGCGGCCCCAGCGGTCGGTGAGCTTGCCGCCGGGGATCATCAGCGCGGCCATCACCAGCAGGAAGACGGTGATGGCGACCTGGACGCCCTGGACCGTGGTGTCGAGGTCGGCGCTGATGTCATTGATCATCACATTCATGCTGGAGCCGGCGAAGCTGCAGATGAACTGGGCCAGGGCCAGCGGGACGAGGACGTGCCGCCCGCCCGCCGTGCTCGTGCGGGCCCCCGGTGCGGCGGTGGTCATTCCGGGCTCCTCTCGAACGTCCGCGTTCCGCAGGCCTGGTGCGGGTCGGCGGTCGGCCGGCAGTCGGTCGGTGGCCGGTCGGTGGCCGGTCGGTGGCCGGTCGATGGCCGGTCGGTCAGGCGATGCCCCGCCGGTCGAGCTCCTCGTCCAGGGCGAGGGCCGCGTCGATCAGCGCGAGATGGGTGAACGCCTGCGGGAAGTTGCCCAGTTGCTCGCCGGAGGGCCCGATCTCCTCGGCGAACAGGCCGACGTGGTTGGCGTAGGTGAGCATCTTGTCGAAGGCGTACCGGGCCCGCTCGATCCGGCCGGCCCTGGCCATGGCCTCGACGTAGAGGAAGGTGCAGAGGTTGAAGGTGCCCTCGGAGCCGCGCAGTCCGTCGGGGGAGGCGGCCGGGTCGTAGCGGTAGACCAGGCTGTCGCAGACCAGTTCGCGGTCCATCGCGTCGAGGGTGGACAGCCAGTCCGGGTCGGTGGGGGAGAGGAAGCCGACCTTGGGCATCAGCAGCAGCGAGGCGTCCAGCACCTCGGTGCGGTAGTGCTGGGTGAACGCCCGGCGCTCGGGGTTCCAGCCGCGCTGCACGATCTGGCGCAGGATGTCGTCCCGCTCCGAGGTCCAGCGGTCCAGGTCCGCGGGGCGGGCGTGGGCGCGGGCGAGCCGGATCGCGCGGTCGAAGGCCACCCAGCACATCAGCCGGCTGTAGGTGAAGTCCTGCCGGCCGCCCCGGGTCTCCCAGATCCCCTCGTCCGGGCGGTCCCACTGCTCGGTCAGCCAGTCGACCATCCGGCGGAACGCGTCCCAGCCGCGCAGCGCGCCCATGTCGCCGCGGCCGTCGCCGTCGCCGGCCGCGAAGGCGAACGCCGCCTCGCCGTAGATGTCCAGCTGGAGCTGGTCGGCGGCGCCGTTGCCGACCCGCACCGGGGCGGAACCCCGGTAGCCCTCCCAGTGCGGCAGCGTCTCCTCGCCCAGCAGGTGTTCGCCGTCCACCCGGTACATGATCCGCAGCCCGTCGTGCTCGGTGCCGGCGCTCTCGATCCGCTCCCGGACCCAGCTGCGGAAGGTCTGGGCCTCCTCCCGGAAGCCGAGGCCGATCAGGGTGTGCACGGACAGCGAGGCGTCCCGGATCCAGGTGTAGCGGTAGTCCCAGTTCCGCTCGCCGCCGATCTGCTCCGGCAGGCCCATCGTCGCGGCGGCGATCGGCGCGCCGGTCGGGTGGTAGCTGAGCAGCTTGAGCGTGATCGCCGAGCGGTCCACCATCTGCCGCCAGCGGCCCCGGTAGGTCGAGGACCTGAGCCACTCGTACCAGAACGAGCGGCAGGCCTCGAAGGCCGCCCAGTTCGCGCTGTCGTCCGGGGCGGCGGGCGGCTCGGCGCCGGAGGGCAGGGCGGTCAGGCACACGGTCGCCGTCCGCCCCGCCTCCAGGACGAACCGGGCCGTCACGTCGGCCCCGTCCGGCCGCAGCTCCACCGGCCCGGTGGCCTGCACGCAGAGGTCCTGGCCGGGCCCCCGCAGCCGCACACCGCGCTCGTCGAGCACGGTCAGGCTGTGGTCGGCGCGGCCGTAGTCGAACCGGGGCCGGCACTCCAGGACGAACGGCACCCGGCCGCGGACCACCCGGGCGGCCCGGACGATCCGGTGCCGGTCGCTCGGGGTCGGCGAGGTGTCGGGCGGCATGAAGTCGACCACCTCCGCCACCCCGTCGGGGGAGAGGAAGCGGGTGACCACGATCGCCGTCCCGGCGAGGTAGAGCTGCTTGACCGTGACGTCCGGCACCGCTTCCCGGTCGACGGCGAGCCGGCACCGGCCGCCCCCGGCGTCGTCCAGCAGGGCGGCGAACAGGCTGGGGGAGTCGAACCGCGGGGCGCACCACCAGTCGATGTCGCCGGCCGTGGAGACGAGGGCGGCGGTCTGGAGGTCGCCGATCACGCCGTGCTCGGCGATCGGGGGGTAGTGACTCATGACGGGGACTCCCCTGGCGGACGGAGGGACTACCGGCGCGGCCACCGTACGGACCGCCGCCGGGTCGGCGGATCACCCGCCGTGGGTGACCGCCCGCCGCGCCGCCGCGCGATCGGTCCGTCCACCTCGGGCCGCTGCCCGCGCGGTCACCTCACGGGGGTGATGCGGCGGCCTCCGCGCGGCGGCCAGACTGGACGCCACCGCCGAGGCGAAGGGAGCCGGCCCCATGCGCTACGAGATCCGGGTGTCCGGCGTACTGCAGGAGACGACCCGCCGGGAGGGCTTCCCGGAGCTGGCGAGCACGGTCGTCCCGGACCAGACGGTGCTGGTCGGCGAGGTGGTCGACCAGGCCCACCTGTACGGGCTGCTGAACCGGTTCCAGGCGCTCGGGCTGACGGTCACCGAGCTGCGCCGGCTGCCGGAGTAGCCGTCCGGGCCCCGGGTCGGCTCAGGGCGCGTCCAGCAGGCGCAGCCGGGTGGCGGTGCGCACCGCGTCCCGGCGGTTGGCCGTCCGGAGCTTGCGGTTGACGCTCTTGAGGTGCGTCTTGACGGTGTTCGGCGACACGTACAGCTCGTCGGCGATCTCCTGGGTGGACAGCAGCCGGGCGGCGCAGAGCAGGATCTCCCGCTCCCGCCCGGTCAGCGGCTCGACCGGCGCACCCGCCGCCGGCAGCGGTTCGGCGGTCGGCCCGGTGGCCGCCCCGGCAGTCGTCCTGGCACTCGGCCCGGTGGCCGCCCCGGCAGTCGTCCTGGCAGTCGGCCCGGCGGCCGTTCCGGTGTCCGGACGCCGCTCCGGGGCCGGGTCGCGGGCGGGCGGGCGCAGATCGGCCGGCAGCCAGCCGTGGGCGCGCGCCAGGTGCGGCAGCGCGCGCAGCCGCCGGCGCACCCAGGGCGCCGACTCGCGGAACGGCCGGCGCAGCCGCTCCGGCTCGGCGGCGGCGAGGGCCTCGGCCAGCAGCCGGGCGCTGTCGGGCCCGTCGTGCTCGGCCGCGGCCTGCGCCAGCAGCAGCAGCGCCCGGGTGCGGGTCGCGCTGCCCACGGCCGGGTCGTCGCGCAGGGCCCGCAGTCCGGCCAGGGTGTCCTGTTCGTCCCGGCCGGCCGCGAGCCGGGCCCGGGCCGCCACCACCAGGGAGTCCGGCGCCCGGAGCGGCACGTCGTCCAGGGCCGCCATCGCCGCCGCCGGCCGTCCGGCGGCCAGGTGCGCGGCGCAGGCCGTGACGGCGAGGCGCTCACGGCTCCAGTCGGAGGTCCGGTCCGCGAGCCCGTGCCGCCGGGTCTCGTCCAGCAGCCGCAGCGCGCTGTCCGGTCGGCCCTGGGCCAGGAGCAGCCCGGCCCGGACGACGCCGGTCCCCAGGGTGACCACCGGGTCGTGGTCCGGCGCGCGGCCGCCGGTCGTCCGGTGCAGCGCCGCCCCGGCCTCGGCCGGCTCGTCGCGCTCCAGGGCGGTGGCGGCCAGCACGAGGTCCCGGACCTCGGTGCGGCTCTCCGGCGGCAGGCTGGACCGGTCGGCCTCCTCGTCCGCCTGGCGCACCCGGCGCTCGGCCCGTCCCGGCCAGCCGCGCAGGTGGTCGACGAGCGCCAGCCGGCACAGCGCGTCGTGGCGCAGCCGGGCGGTGGTGGGCGAGACCGGGGCCCGCGCCGCGCGTTCCAGCGCTCGGCAGGCCTCGTCCAGGCGCCCGTGCCAGAGCAGCGTCGAGCCGAGGTCGGCGGCCATCAGGGTGAGCAGTTCGGGGTGCCGCTCCGGCAGGTCGGCGGGCACCCGGTGCTCCAGTTCCCCGGCCCGGCGGGCGGCGCGGTCGGCGAGCGGGGCCGAGCCGAGCAGCCGGGCGGCGCCGGTGCGCACCAGGACGGCCGCCAGCTGGAGCGCGGTCCGATCGGCGGGCAGCAGCGGTTCGACGTGCTCCAGGATCGTCAGGGCGCTCGCGGCCTCGTCGCGGGTGAGGTGGACGGCCGCGCGGACCAGTTCGGCGGCCGGGCTGTGCTCGGTCGGCGGCATCCGGGCGAACAGCGCGCACAGCCGGGTCGCGTCGCGCCCGGCCAGCAGCTCGCCGAGGGCGAACTCGTCGACCAGCAGCCGCGCGGCCAGCGCCCAGGCCCCGGCCTCGGCCGCGTGGTCCAGCGCGGCCCGGTACTGGCCGTGCCCGGCGAGCCAGTGCGCGGCCCGCACCCGCAGCTCGTCGACCCGCTCCGGGGCGGCGGCCCGCAGGTGCAGGCGCAGGATCCCGGCGAACATCGGGTGCAGCCGGTACCAGCCGTCGGGCAGCGCGTCGGTGAAGGCGTTGTCCTGGTGCAGCCGGTCCAGGATCCGCCGCCCGTCGCGGCGGCCGGTGAGCGCGTCGGCGAGGTCGGGGTGGACCCGGCCCAGGAGGCTGCAGCGCAGCAGCAGGTCCTGGGTCGGCGCGGGCTGGGTCCGCAGCACCTCGGCGAGCAGGAAGTCCGAGAGCGCGGTGGGACCGGCGTCGATCCGTCCGAGGTACGCCTCGGGGTCGTCGGCCTCCTGCGCGGCGAGGGCGAGCAGCCGGACCCCGGCCGTCCAGCCGGACAGCGCGTGGTGCACGGCCCCGACGGCGGCCGGGCCGACCCGCAGCCCGTGCCGCTCCAGCACGGCGGCGGTCTCGGCGCGGTTCAGCGCGAGCTCGCCCGCCCGGATCTCGGCCAGCTCGCCCGCCGCCCGGTAGCGGTGCAGGGGCAGCAGCGGCTCGCTGCGGCCGACCAGGACGAGCCGCAGCCGGCCGTCGGTGTGCCGGACCAGGTCGTGCAGCTGTTCGGCGAGCCGGAGGTTGTCGAGGTGCTCGCACTCGTCCAGGACCAGGACCGTCGGCCGGGGGCGGGCGTTGATCCAGGCGGCCAGCCGCAGCAGCAGGGACGGTTCGACGTGCTCGGCCCGGGCGGGTGCGCCCACCTCCGCGGGCAGTCCGGCGACGCCGGTCTGCAGGGCTTCGCGGACATAGGCCCAGAAGGTGCCGGGCTGGTTGTCGCTCGGCTCCAGGGTGAGCCAGCCGGCCGGGCCGGGGAGGCGGCCGCGGGCCAGCCAGTCGGCCACCAGCAGGGTCTTGCCGGCTCCGGCCGGGCCGTTGACCAGGGTCACCGGGCGGAGCGCCGCCGCGTCGAGGCGGCCGAGCAGGCGGTCGCGGTGCAGGAAGGCGGCGGCCGGCGGGTGGGGCGGCCGGACCCGGGTGGCGAGCATCGGGTCGCCGTTGGGCAGCCGCGCCGGGGCGGGCGGGTCCGCGGGGGCGTCCGCGCCCGCCGTCGGCACCGGGGAGGCGGGCGCGGGGGCGGGAGGGAGCACCGGTGGGGCGGCGTGCCCGGCCGGGACGAGGGGTGCGGGTGCTGCGCGGGTGTACGGCATGGGGCCACCGCCTGGTGGTTCGGCCCGGGAGTGCGTGCGGGTGCGACGCCTCCCGGGACGCGGTCCCCGGCGGCGGGCGCCGCCGGACAGCCCGGGGAACGTCCCTTCGACCGTAGTACGGCCCCGCGGCCGGGTGCCATCCGAGCCGGGCCCGGCCGGTACGGGGCCCGCCCGCCGGAGGTGGCCGGGCGGGGCCCGAGCGGCGAGGATCGCGGCAAGGACTCGGCGAGCCGGCCGAGCACAGCCCCCAGGAGGCCGCCGTGAGCGTCCCCGGACCGGCACCCCGCCGCCGCGTCCCCGGCCCGTCCGGACCGGGCGCGGCCGTGCCGGGCGCCGACCTCCCGGGCTCGGACTTCCCTGAACGGCGGACGGACTACTCGGGCGCGGTCTACGGCTCGATGCTGGCGGCCTCCGTGATCGCCGCGTCCAGTCTCCAGGAGCCTCATCCCCGACTGGCGCTCATCCTGCTGCTGGTGGTCACCGGGCTGACCTTCTGGGCCGCCCACGTCTACGCGCACATCGCCGGGCAGCGCGAGGCGGGCAAGGACGTGACCTTCCGCCAGGTGCGCCGGGTCGGCCGACACGAATGGCCGATCGTCGAGGCCGCGGCGCTGCCCGCGCTGGCGGTCCTGGTCAGCCCGTGGCTGGGCACCGGGGAGAACGCCTGGCTCGCGCTGGCGGTCGCCATCTGCCAGCAGGTGGCCTGGGCCACCCTGGGGGCCCACCGGGCCGGCGCCCGGCCCCGCCAGGTCGTCGCCGAGGGCGCCGTCAACCTGGTGCTGGGACTGGTGATCGTCGCGGCCAAGGTCGCGGTCGGTCACTGAGCCCTCGGTCACTGAGCCCGTCGGCCACCGAGCGGTCGGTCGCTGCGCACGCCGGCCGGGCGGACGGGGGACGCGCCGGGGAGGGCGCGGTTCAGTCACCCGTTCGGCGGGACGGCCGGGCGGCCGTCCGCGGACCCGGCCGGGTGGCCGGCAGGTGGCCGGTGAACAGCACCGCGCCGGCCGTGATGCAGGAGCAGGCGAGCACGGCCGCCTTGAGACCGTCGATCTGCGCGTCCTGGTAGTTCTCCACCACGGCGGCCGCCTCCTCCGGCGGCACGTCCGGCCGCGCCGCCAGCGCCGAGGCCACCTGGTCGGCCGGTACGAAGGACAGACCGGCCTCCACCTGGACGGCGGTCTGCTGCGCGACGGCCCCGGAGACCCGGGGATCGCTCTCGATCTGGCTGGTCACCGAGGTCGCGAGGGCACCGATCAGGATCGCCCCGATCAGCGCCGTCCCGAGCGAGGAGCCGAGGTTCTGCGCGGTGTACTGCAGCCCGCCGGCCTCGCTGCGCTCCTCCGGCTGCACGCTGGACTGCACCGTGTTGCCCAGCTGCGAGGCGAGCATCCCCATCCCGATGCCGAGCAGGGCCATCGCCCCGGCGAAGGAGGCGCCGTGCAGGTCGGGGCCGATCGCCGTGATCAGCCACAGCGTCGCGGCGAGCAGGACCAGCAGTCCCGCCCTGGCGATGGTGCGCGGCGAGGCGTAGCGCAGCAGCAGGGTGCCCGACATCGAGGCGCCGAGCATCGTCACCGACACCGGCAGCAGCCGCAGGCCGGTCTCGAAGGCGTTCAGGCCCTGCACGACCTGGAGGTAGAGCGGGATGACGAAGAACAGGCCCAGCAGGACGGTGTTCTGGTTGAACAGGGTGGTCAGCCCCGAGCGCAGCGTCCGGTTGCCGAACAGGTCGAGCGAGACCAGGGGCGTGCGGCCCCGGCCCTCGCGCCGTCGCTCGTGCACGCAGAACGCGTAGGTCAGGGCGGCGCCGAGGGCGACGACGAACAGGGTCGGCGCGAAGCCGAGCACGGTGAACGGCGGGTTGCGCGGCTGGACCCAGCCCCAGGTGCCGCTCTGCAGCACGGCCAGCACCATCAGGGCCAGGCCGGAGGCGGACAGCACGACGCCGAGCAGGTCGAGCCGGGGCGGGTCGGTCGGCCGGGGCTGGGCCGGCACCCAGCGCATCAGCAGCAGGATCGTCACCACCAGCACCACTTCGCCGGCGAACACCAGCCGCCAGGTCAGATAGGTGGTCACCCAGCCGCCGAGCAGCGGGCCCACCGCGATGCCGGCGCCCGCGAGGCCGCCGATCACGCCGTAGGCGACGGCCCGGTCGCGCCCGGAGTAGGAACCGGCCACCAGGGCGGCCAGCGCGGGCAGGACCAGGGCCGCCCCCAGGCCCTCGATGATCGACCAGCCGAGCGCGAGCACCCCGACCGTGGGCGCCACCGCGGTCAGCCCCGAGCCGACCGCGTAGACGACCAGCCCGACCACGAAGACCCGGCGGCGGCCGTACATGTCGCCGATCTTGCCGCCGGTCAGCATGAAGGCCGCCATCACCAGGGTGTACAGGGTGATGACGGCCTGGATGGCGGTCACCTCGGTGTCGAAGTCCTCGACCAGCTGGCTGATCGAGACGTTCATCACCGAGGCGTCCAGCACCATCAGGAACTGGGCCGTCCCGAGGACGACCAGGGGCTTCCAGCGGTTCGCCATGATCAGCTGCCGAGGATCCGGGCCTTCTGCGCGGCGAACTCCTCCTCGGTGAGGACCCCCTGGTCCTTGAGTGTCGCGAGGTCCTTGAGCTGGTCCAGCTTCTCCTCCATGGTCGGCGCGGCGGGCGCCGCGGCGGCCGGCGGGGGCGCGGCCGGGGCGGGTTCGGCGTAGGACTCCTGTTGCGCCCAGCGGCCGGCCTGGCGGCGGGAGACTCGGTTGGAGACGGCGGTGGCCGTTCCGGCGACGACCGCGGTGCGGGCGACGCCACGTAGCAGTCCGGGCATGGCTTCCTGCCTGGGGTGAGGGAGATCGGGGGTGGGGTGGGGGCCGCGCGGGTCAGCCCGCGGCGTCGAGCTCCTCCAGCGCGTCCAGCACCTCCAGGAGGTCCTGGACCGGGACGCGGCCACTGGCGACCATGCGCGCGTCGGCCCGCCGCAGGGCGGCGGCCAGCGGCGCGGCCCACCGGTTCTCGTAGAGGAGCACCACGGCGGAGTCGCCGGGCTCCAGGAGCAGACCGGCCTCGGTGACGTCGGCGTCCCCCAGCAGACCGGAGGAGGCGCCCTCGAAGACGGTCAGGTCGAGGACCCCGTCGCCGTCCACGTCGGCCAGTTCGACGGCGGTGACCGCGCCGGCCTCGTCCTTGTTGACGAAGATCAGGTCGAGGATCCGGACGATGTCGCGTTCGACCAGGTCGACCAGCAGCGGCAGGCCCTCGCCGCTGAGGTGACTGCCGGGGAACGCGATCACCAGGTAGTCGATGGGGCCGAGGTCGACCGGTTCGGATTCGCCCGCCCCACCGGGCGCATCGGGTGCGTTGCTCACGTCGGCTCCTCCGGGCGTAGGGGGTGCGGTCCGGCCGGTCGGGTGCGCCGGTCGGGGGCCGGTCCGGGCGCCGCCCGGACACCGACCCGGAGCGACGCTAACCCGCCGGCCCCGGCCACCGGCTCACCTGTTCGGGGTGACAGGGCGGGAGCGCCCCCGGGGGTGATCGGGGGTGATCGGGGGTGATCCGGCGGGACCGGTCCCGGTCCGGGTCACCCCGCTGGGTCAGCCCTGCTCGCCGAGCGCCGCGCGGGGCCCTTGGCTGGACGCACCGGTGTTCGCGCCTCGCGGCGCCACCGGTCCGCCCGGGGCGCCCCCGACCCCGGGCCGCCCAGGACGAGGAGCCGCGCCCATGCCACCGACCGAGCCCGGCCCCGGGCAGCCCGGCCCCGCGCAGCCCGGCCGCCCGGACAGCGTCGAACTGGACGCGCTGCACCGCCGGGTCGCCGAGCTGGAGGCGGACGCCCGGAGCAAGAAGGAGCACCACCGGCTGCGCACCACCGGCGCGGTCGTCCTGGTGGTGGTCGCGTCGGTGCTGTCGCTGCTCGCGGTGATCGCGGTCTGGGCCCACGACGAGATCACCGACACCGACCGGTTCGTCGCCACCATGGCGCCGCTGGCCCACAACCCCGACGTCCAGAGCGCCCTGGCCAACCGGATCACCGACGCCGCGACGGAGCAGATCGACGTCAAGGCCCTGGTGAACGACCTGTCGCAGGCCGCCGCCGAACAGGGCGTGCCGCCCCGGCTGGCCCAGCTGCTGGGCGGTCTGACCGGCCCGCTGGAGGGGGCGCTGACCAATCTGGTGCACTCCGCCGCCGACCGGGTGGTCACCAGCGACGCCTTCGCCACCGTCTGGGAACAGGCGGTCCGGGCCGGGCACGCCACCATGGTCAAGGCCCTCACCGGCGAGGGCGGCGGCGCGGTGGTGCTGAAGAACGACGAGGTCGTGATCGACATCGGGCCGATGGTGGACCGGGTGAAGACCGCCCTGGTCCAGGCCGGGTTCGCGCCCGCCGCCAAGATCCCGGAGGTGCACACCCAGTTCGTGGTGTTCTCCTCGCCCGACCTCGCCAAGATCCGCGGCGGCTTCCGGCTGCTGGAGATCCTCGGCTGGTGGATGCCGGTGGTCACGGTCCTGGTCGCGGCCGGCGCGGTGTTCACGGCCGTCAACCGCCGCCGCGCGCTGGCCGGCGCCGCCCTCGGCATCGCGGCGGCGATGCTGCTGCTCGGCCTCGCGCTGACGGTGTTCCGCTCCTACTTCCTGGACCACCTGCCCACCGACGCCTCGCCCGCCGCGGCCGGCGCCGTCTACGACGCGCTGGTGACCTATCTGCGCACCTCGGTGCGGGTGGTCGGCTTCCTGGCCCTGGTGGTGGCGCTCGGCGCGTTCCTCATCGGCCCCTCGCGGGCCGCCGTCACCGTCCGCTCGGTGGCCGGGCACGGGGTGGCGGCGCTGCGCTCGGCGGCCGACTCGGCGGGCTTCCGGGCCGGGCCGGCGGAGCGTTTCGTCCGCCGCTACAAGCGCTGGACGGGCGTGGCGATCCTGGTCGTCGCCGCCGTGCTGTTCGCCTTCTGGGACCACCCGACGGCGATGGTGGTGTTCTGGTTCGCCGTGGTGGTGCTGGCCGCGTTCGCGATCCGCGAGTTCCTCGCCCCCGCCTACCGGACCGCCGCCCCGGTGGAGCCGCCGCCGGCGCCCGGGCCGCCGCCCGGGCCGCCGACGCCGCCCGCGCCGCCGGGACCCCCGACCGTGACGGTCCAGGGCCCCTGACGGCACCGTTCCCCTTGCCTCTCCCGCGGGCCGGTCACTCCAGCACGAGCGCCTTGGCGCGCTGGTACTCCTCCTCCGTGATGGAGCCGTCCCGCCGCAGGTCCGCCAGCCGGGCCAGTTCCTCGGTGGGGCTGGTCCGCTTGGCCTCGGACCCGGCCGCGTCCCGCACGTAGTCCCGGAACTCGGCGTCCGCCTGCTTCACCCGGGCCATCTCCCGCATCCCCATGCCCTTGCCCCGCGCGATCAGGTAGATGAACACGCCCAGGAACGGCAGCACGATCAGCAGCACGCACCAGCCGGCCTTGCCCCAGCCGCCGACCGAGTCGTCCCGGAAGAGGTCCCCGAAGACCCGGAACAGGAGCATGAACCAGAGGATCCACAGGAAGAACCACATGGTCGTGAGGAAGATGTTCAGCAGTGGGTAGTCGTCCATCGCCTGCCTCCGGAGAACGAGCCGACCGGACCACCGGGGTACGGGGTCCGACCCCCCGTGGCCCACGGTGACGCCCACCGCCCGCGAGCGCACCACCCCGGGCGGGTGAGGCGGGACCGCCGCGGAGCCCGGACGGAGCGCGCCGGGACACCGGTCCCGGACCGCCGCCGACGCTTCGGCGCCGCCCGGCCGCCACCGCGCCGACCTGCGAAGCCCGTGCCGCCGAAGCCCGGCGGCACGGGCTTTCGCGTGCCCGGACCGGGCTCTGCCGTCACGTTGTAACGTTTTCGCTCTGTGCGACGAAAAATTCTCGAAAACTGTTGTTAACCCTCTGTGGCCTGGCTAGATTCACTCCCGTTCCCGCGATCGGCGGGACGGCGGCGGCACCGATCGGTGGTGCGTCGCAGTCGGTCGGGACCGCCGCGTGCGGCGGCGGTCCCGAGCAGAGCGAAGGAGCTCCGGGCATGGGTGGCAGAATCGTGGGCGGGCCGAGTCGGCGCGGTTTCCTCAAGGGGATCGGCGCGGCCGCGGTGGCCGCCGGCGGGGGTTCGGTCCTGGCCGCGTGCGGCGGTTCGGACTCCGGCGGGGGAGATGCGGGCGGCTCCGGCGAGCTCTCCGGCTCGGTCACCGTGTGGAGCTGGAAGAACCCGGCGGCCGAGCTCAAGGCCCTGATACCGGCCTTCAACGCCGTCCACCCCAAGGTCAAGGTGACCGTCCAGGACATCGGCAACCCGGCGATCTGGGACAAGATCACCATCGCGATGGCCGCCGGCGGCCAGGGCCTGGCCGACGTGCTGCACATCGGCGTCGACTACCTGCCCGGCTACATCGAGAAGTTCCCGGGCGGCCTCGCGGACCTCGGCGCGCTGGGCGCCGACAAGTACGCCGACGCCTTCGCACCGGGCCTGTGGCAGACCGTCTCCCGCCAGTCCAAGGTCTACGCCCTGCCGTGGGAGGCCAACGCGAGCGGCTTCTTCTACCGCGACGACCTCTTCCGGAAGGCCGGCGTCGACGCCGCCTCGCTCGCCACCTGGGACGACGTCGTCGCCGCGGGCAAGAAGGTCAAGGACGCCACCGGCACCGCGCTGCTGGCCGTGGACCGCTCGGCCTCGCAGGCCGACTCGGCCAACCTCTTCCAGCTGCTGCTCCAGCTCCAGGGCACCTTCTACTTCAACATCGACGGCAAGATCACCATCAACTCGCCGGAGGCCGTCCGGGCGCTCACCCTGATCAAGGAGATGAACGACGCCGGGCTGCTGCTCGACGTCCAGGGCTCGCCCGGCGCGCCCGGCTACGACGCCGCCGTCAAGGCCGGCAAGGTCGCCGTCTGCCCCAACCCCGCGTGGTACGGCGGCTACATGGAGTCCCTCGCCGCCGACCAGAGCGGCAACTGGCGCCTGATGCTCCCGCCGGCCGTCACCCCCGGCGGCTCGCGCTCGGCGATCGTCAACTCCACCCACCTGGCCGTCGCCGGCTCCAGCAAGAACCAGCGGGCGGCGTTCGCCTTCGCCGAGTTCGCCCTCACCCGGCCCGAGTCCCAGGTCCCGATCTACAAGAACAAGGGCATCTTCCCGGCCCTGCTCAAGGCCTACGACGACCCGGCCTTCCATGCCGAGAGCGCCTTCTTCGGCGGCCAGAAGTACGCCGAGGTGCTCCTGGAGGAGCTGTCCAAGCCGTCGGTGCCGACCAACTACACCGCCGACTACGCCCGGGCGCTCAAGGTCATCGACGACGCCCAGACCAAGGTCCTGCTCCAGGGCGCCGACCCGGCCACCGTGCTGCGCGCCGCCGCCGACCAGCTCGTCCAGCAGACCCTGAGGGCCCAGGCATGACCACCGCGACCCCGGCGAGGGCGGGAGCCGGATCCCGCCCCGGACCCGCCGCCGCCCCGGCCCGCCGGCGGGCGGGCCGGGCCGGCGGCGCCCGCCTGGCGCCGTACCTGTTCGTCCTCCCGGCCCTCGCGCTGTTCGCCGCCTTCCGGCTGTACCCCGTGGTCTGGTCCTTCGTCCTCAGCCTCTACCGGACCGAGGGCACCACCCAGACCTGGACCGGCCTCGGCAACTACGAACGGCTGCTGCACGACCCGCTGTTCTGGAAGGCGCTCGGCAACACCGCGCTGATCCTGGTGGTCCAGGTGCCGGTCATGCTCGCCCTCTCGCTGGGCCTGGCGGTGGCGCTCAACTCGGCGCTGCTGCGCTGGAAGCCGCTGTTCCGACTGGGCTTCTTCCTGCCGGTGGTGACCGGCCTGGTCACCTACGGCCTGATGATGGGCGCCCTGCTCAACCAGGACTCCGGTGCCGTCAACTGGCTGCTCCAGCTGGTCGGCCTGCCCGAGGTGCACTGGCTCAACGACCCGTTCTGGGCCCGGGTGTCCATCATGCTCGCGCTGACCTGGCACTACACCGGCTACAACGCGGTCATCTACCTGGCCCGGCTCCAGTCGATCCCGGCCGAGCACCACGAGGCCGCCGCCGTCGACGGCGCCGGCCCCCTGCGCCGGTTCTGGCACGTGACCCTGCCCGGGCTGCGCCCGGCCCTGCTGCTGACCGTGGTGCTCTCCACCATCGGCACCCTGCAGCTGTTCGACGAGCCGTTCATCATGACCGGCGGCGGCCCCGACAACGCCACCACCACCATCGGCGTGTACCTGTACCAGACCGGCTTCCGGTACTTCGACTTCGGCTACGCGTCCGCCATCGGCTACGCGCTGGTCCTGATCATCTCGCTGTTCGGCCTCGTCCAGGTCAAGCTCGCCAAGGAGGAGGACTGATGGCCACCACCACCAGCCCCGCGTTCCGCGCGTCCCGACGCGGCCAGGTACTGCTCACCGCCGGCATGCTCGCCCTGCTCGCCTTCACGGTCGCACCGCTCTACTGGCTCGCGATCGCCTCCACCCACACCGCGCACGACATCTTCGGCCGTCCGCCGCAGCTGCTGCCGGGCGGTGAGCTCGGCACCAACCTCGGCCACCTGGAGGAGTCCGTCGGCTTCGGCCGGGTGGTGCTCAACTCCCTGATGCTGTCGGTCACCTACACCGTGCTCGGCGGGATCGTCTGCACCCTGGCCGGCTACGGCTTCGCCAAGTTCCGCTTCCGCGGCCAGGGCCTGATGTTCTCCGTACTGCTGCTCGCCCTGGTGGTGCCGACCCAGCTCACCATCGTCCCGCTGTTCAAGATGATGGTGAACCTGGACTGGCTCAACACCTACCAGGCCGTGCTGCTGCCCAACCTGGCCCTGCCGTTCGGCATCTTCCTGATGCGCCAGTCCATGAGCGCGCTGCCGGACGAACTGCTCCAGGCCGGCCGGATCGACGGCTGCGGCGAGCTGCGGCTCTTCCTGCGGATCGCGCTGCCGACCATGCGTCCGGCCCTCGCGGCGCTCGCCATGTTCCTGTTCCTGTTCCAGTGGAACGACTTCCTGTGGCCGCTGATCGCGCTGCGCGACCCGGCCTCGTACACCGTCCCGGTCGCCCTGGCGGCGCTCACCGGCAGCTCCGACGTCGACTACGGCCAGCTGCTCACCGGCACCGCCGTCGCGGCGGTCCCGATGGCCGTGCTCTTCCTCTTCCTGCAGAAGCACTTCGTCTCCGGGATGCTCGCCGGGGCCGTCAAGCAGTGACCACGGCAGCACCGCACCCCGGCAGTACCCCCGGCACCGCCGGCCCCGGCCCCACCGGTACGACCCCCCACCCGACCCCGACCCGAGAGAGGCCCGCCGTGCAGACCGGCTCCATCGACCTCGCCGCGCTGCCCACCTTCACCCCGGACCAGTGGGAGGGCGGCACGCACGAACTGCTGCGGCACGGCGCCCGGATCACCGTCCAGGCCGCGCCCGGCACCGTCGACACGGCCCCCGCGGCCGACGACACCGCCTGGAACACCGCCGGGATCACCGCCACCGCCGACACCGAGGTGACCGTCCGCCTGGACGTCCCGCTCGGCGACGCGGCCGGCTTCTGGCACCCCAACGCCGGCTGGGAGCGCACCCTGCCCGCCGACTGGTCGCCCTGGCGCCCGGTCTCCCTGGTGGACTCCGCCCCGGTGGGCTGCCTGTACGACACCGCCGGGCGCACCGTGCTCGCCTTCGCGGCCGACCGCACCGTCCGGCAGACCGCCGTGCGGTTCGGCGTCAGCGAGGAGCACAAGCGCTTCGGCGTCTGGCTGCGCTTCCCGCTCGCCGCGGGGGAGACCTTCCGGCTGCGGCTCAGCGCGCCCGGCACGACCCTGGCCGCCGCCCTGCGCGACCTGCGGGAGTGGTTCGCCGCCCTGCCCGGCGGCACCCCGCTGCCCACCCCCGACTTCGGCCGCACCCCGGTCTACTCCACCTGGTACGCCTTCGCCCAGGACGTCACCGCCGCCGGCGTCGAGCGGGAGGCCGTGCTCGCGGCCGAACTCGGCTGCGGGCAGCTCTTCCTGGACGACGGCTGGCAGCTGCACGGCGACGGCCGGGGCTACGCCGGCTGCGGCGACTGGACCGCCGACCCGGTCAAGTTCCCCGACCTGCGCGCCCACGTCGGGACCGTGCGGGCGGCCGGCCTGCGCTACACCGCCTGGATCGCCCCGCTGCTGCTGGGCGAGCGCGCCGAGGCCCACCGCACCTGGGCCCGGTTCGCCCCGCACCACGTGCACCGGCTGGACTGCCGGATCCTCGACCCGCGCCACGCCGAGGTCCGCGAGCACGTGGTCCGGGTCTGCCGCGACGCCGTCGCCGACTACGGCCTGGACGGGCTGAAGATCGACTTCCTGGACGAGGCCGTGGCCTACGGCGCGGCCCCCGTGCCCGAGGACGCCGGTCCGGGCTTCGTCGCCGACGTCGGCGAGGCGATGGCCCTGCTGCTCGGCCTGCTGCGCGAGGAGCTCAGGGAACTGCGCGGCGACGAGTTCGTGATCGAGCTGCGCCAGCGCTACACCGGCCCGGCCATGACCGCCTACGGCAACCTGCTGCGCGCGATCGACTGCCCGGCCGACGCGGTCGCCAACCGGGTCCGCACCCTGGACATCGCCATGCTGGCCCCCGGCGGCGCCGTCCACTCCGACATGCTGATGTGGGACCCGGAGGGCTCGCCCGAGGTGCTCGCCCGGCAGGTCCACGGCGCGCTCCACTCGGTGCCGCAGATCTCCGCCCGGCTCACCGAACTCCCCGCGCCGCACCGCGAGGCGCTGGCGTTCTGGCTGGCCGCCTGGCGCCGGCTGGCACCCGCCCTGACCGGCGGCCACTACGAGCCTGGCCGTCCCGACGAGCTGTACCCGCAGGTCACCGCACGGCACGGCGACCAGTGGGTGGTCACCGCCTACGACGAGCGCCCGGTCGCCCTGCCCGCCGGCCCCTGGCAGGACCTCACCCTGGTGAACGCCTCGACCGCCGGCCGCCTGCTGCTGGAGGTCGAGGGGCCCGCCCGCCGGGTCCGGATCGCGACCCACGACGCGGCGGGCCGGCCCGGTCCCGAGCTGCTGCTGGACCTCGCGGCGGGCCTGCACTCGGTCGCCGTCCCGGCCGGCGGTCTGTGCGACGTCACCGAGGCCACGGGATGACATAGTTACGGCCGACCGGCCAAACGATCAACGCATTGGGGGCAGGGAAATGGAGCAGGAGAAAATCGGGATCACCGAAGTCGCGCAGCACGCCGGTGTCAGCGTGGCCACCGTCAGTCGGGTGCTCAACCGCAAGGCCGGCGTGTCGCAGAAGACCCGTCAGCTGGTCGAGCGCGCCATGGAGGAGGTCGGCTACGAGCGCGGCGCCGCCTCCGGCGGCATCGTCGGGGTGATCACCCCCGGACTGTCGATCCCGATCTTCGGCGCGATGGCGGAGCGGATCGGCCTCGCGCTGGCCCCGCACGGCCTGCGGGCCGTGGTCTGCCCGGCGCTGCCGGGCGGCGTCCAGGAGCGCGACTTCCTGAAGTCCCTGCTGGACCTCGGTGCCAGCGGAATAGTGTTCTGCTCCGCCAGCAACACCCTGGAGAACTTCGACCCCGAGGTCCTCCAGCTGCTGGAACACCGCCCCGTCCCCTACGTCTGCATCAACGGCCGGTTCGAGGACAGCTCCTCCGTCGCCTTCTCCACCGACGACGCCTACGCGGCCGAGCTGTCGGTGCGCCACCTGTACGGACTCGGCCACCGCCGGATCGCGATGGCGGCCGGCCCGGTCGGCAACCGCCCGACCGACCGGAGGGTGGCCGGCTACCGGTCCGCGATGACCGCGCTCGGCCTCGGCGAGGACGAGCAGCTCGTGGTGCACCAGACGTACTCGGTCGAGGGCGGCCAGTTCGCCGCCGAGCAACTGCTCGCCCGGGGCGTCACCGGAGTCATCGCCGCCAGCGACCAGATGGCGCTCGGCGCGATCCGGGCCATCCGCCGGCAGGGACTGTCCGTCCCCGAGGACATCTCTGTGATCGGCTACGACGACGGCCCGCTGATGGAGTTCACCGATCCCCCACTGACCACGGTGCGCCAGCCCGTCGACCGGCTGGCCGCCGAGGTCGCCCGGGCCCTGGTCGGCCTGCTCTCGGGCCACCAGGTCCCGGTCGGCGAACTGATGTTCCAGCCGGAGGTGGTCGTGCGCGGCACGACCGCCCCCCACCACCCCCGACGGCCGCCAGCCTGAGGCCGCCGGGGGCGCCCCTTCCACAACGATGTCGGAGGATACGTTGCCCCACCCCGTTCCCCGTCGCAGCGCGCCGCGCGTCCACGCCCACCTGGGCCTGGTCTCCCTCGCCGCGAGCGCCCTGACCCTGCTCCCCGCCGGCGCGGCCCGTGCCGCCGCCGAGCCGGTGGCCGCCGGAGCCGCCTACACCGTCGCCTCCGCCGCCAGTGGCCAGTGCCTGGGCGGCCTGTGGGCCGCCGGCACCGACCGCACCCCGGTCGTCCAGCAGCCCTGCCAGGGCGTCCTGGGCCAGCGCTGGCAGTTCACCCCCAACGGCCGGGGCGGCTACCGGATGTCCGACCGCTCCGCCCCGCAGTCCTGTCTCAACGTCGAGGGCGCCTCCACCGCCCCCGGCGCCGGGCTGATCGAGTACGCCTGCGACGACTCGGCCAACGAGCAGTTCACCCTGGAGAGCGCGGCGAACGGCGCCTTCCTGGTCCACCCCGCCAACAGCGCGCTCTGCCTCGACCTGCCGAACGGCGCCCCCACGCCGAACGCGCGGGTCCAGCAGTACACCTGCCACGGCGGCGTCAACCAGCGGTGGCTGCTGACCCGGGCCGACCCGCTGGTGTTCGGTGACCCGGGCTTCGAACAGAACGGCAGCGGCTGGACCTTCGGGCCCCACACCGGTACCGCCGGGAACAACGCGCACCGGGGCTCGCGGGCCGCCTACCTGGACGCCGGCACCGGCTACCGGATCAGCCGGAGCACCACCGCGCCGCAGGCCGGCGGTTACGACATCGGCGCCTGGATCGCCTCCGGCGCGGCCGGCGGCACCCTGACCGTGCAGGTCAACGGCGCCACCGCGGGCACCGTGACGATACCCTCGCAGCGCGTCTACGCCCAGTACACCGTGTCCGGCGTGCGGGTGGCGGCGGGCGACACCGTTACCGTGGCCGTCGACTCGGCACCCGGAGGCTGGGTCAACGTCGACGACGTCACCGTGGCCCCCGCCGCCCCCAACGCGCCGCGGATCACCTCCTCCGACGCCACCGTCACCGCGATGTTCGAGTGGGCCCGGGCCAAGGCCAACTCCTTCGCCTCCCAGCCCGGCGCCACCGGCGCGCTCAACGCGGACGAGGGCAACAGCGGCGGCAGCGGCCAGGGCGCCTACGCCGCCTCCTACTGGGCCGGCTACCCGTACCGCTCCGGGTTCTACTCGCGGGACTTCGCGCACCAGGTGGTCGGCGCCCACCTGCTCGGCCTCGACGGGGCCACCAAGACGATGCTCCGCTCCTTCGCCTCCTCGGCGGCCGGCGCCCCGGACCACATGCCGTACTGGGCGGTCAACTTCGACGCGAAGACCCCGCTGTCGATCGACTACCGCAGCCCGACCTCGTTCGTCCGCGAGCTCCCCGCCGCCTTCGAGCTCGCCCAGAAGATCGACGAGGCGTACAGCTGGACCGGGGACACCGACTACCTGAACGACCCGGCGATGTCCGCGTTCGTCGCGAGCACCGTCGGCCCGTACATCACCGGCCACACCGGCCCGATCGACAACGGCGGCGTCCCCGTCGCCCAGGCCACCAGCGGCGACATCTTCAAGGGCGTCGCCAGCTACAACGAGAACGGTGCCACGCTCGCCGAGTCCGGCGACGCCATCGCCTCCCAGTACCGCGCCTATCTGTCCGCCGCCGCGCTGGCCACCGCCAAGGGCGACACCGCCGCGGCCGCCGGGCTGAACGACCGGGCCGCCACCCTGAAGTCCTACTTCAACTCCACCTGGAGCGTGGACCCGAGGAACCCCGGCCGGGTGGTGCGCGCCTACGACGTCAACGGCACCGCGTACAGCGACTGGGGCAAGGAGAACTCCTGGTTCGTCCCGCTCAAGGGGATCATGGACCCGGGCGCCCGGCAGAACGACTACCTGGCCTGGATCGACACCCAGGCCTCCGGCAGCGGCGCGCCCGAGAACCTGGAGGCCGCCACCTACCTGCCCGACGTCTTCTTCGCCCACAACCAGCCCGCGAACGGCTGGAAGTGGATGCGCTACGTCTACGACCGGGCCGGCGCCCTCCACAGCACCGGGCGCTTCCTCAACGGCGACTACCCCGAGATCGCCTTCACCCTGCTCGGCCAGACCGTCCAGGGCCTGCTGGGTGTCCGGCCCGACGCCGCCGGGCAGGCGCTCACCACCGCCTCCGGCCTGCCCGCCGAGATGGGCTGGCTGCAGCTCAGCTCCGTCCCCGTCGGCACCGGCACGGTGACCCTGCGCCACGACGGCGGCACCCGGTCGACGCTGACCAACACCTCCGCCGCCGGCAGCCTGACCTGGACGGCCCGGTTCACCGGCGCCCACGGCGGCATCACCGTCGACGGCGCCGCGCAGACCGCCCGCACCGTCACCGTCGACGGGACCGTGTACACCTACGCCACCGTCACCGTCCCGGCCGGTCGCACCTCGGTCGTCGAGGTCACCGGCTGACAGACCCCCGGCCGGGGCGCGGGATTCCCCCACGCCCGCGCCCCGGCCGGGCCTCCGTGGTCCGCCCCCGCCCCCACCGGAGCGGGGGCGGACCCGTGGACGACAGGGCTCCACCGGCCTGCGCCGGGTGGAGCCCGTCGTCGTTCGCCCTGCCGCGCTCTCGGCGGTGCTGTCCGGCGGTGGTGCTGTCCGCCGGCGGTGCTGTCCGGCGGGGTCAGCCGGCGGGTCGGGCGGCGGGCCAGGCCCGCAGCAGGGCGTCGAGCGCGTCCAGGATCCGGGTCCAGCTGTCCTGGGCCGTCCGGGGGGTGTGCTGGAACCCGCCGGAGCGTTCGAGGGCGACATAGCCGTGGAAGGTGCTGCCGAGCAGGCGGACGGCGTCCGTCTCGTCGGGCTCGGCGAGGTGGTAGCCGCGCAGGATGGCCCGGGTCATCTGTGAGTGCCGGACGGCCGCGCTGGCGCGGGCCGTCTCCGGGTCGAGCTCCAGCTGCGCGGCGGCGTACCGGCCGGGGTGCTCGTGCGCGTAGTCCCGGTAGGCGTCGGCGAAGGCGGTCAGGGCGTCCTTGCCGGCCCGGCCCGCCAGGGCGGCCGCGGCGCGGTCGGCGAGTTCCTCCAGGGCCAGCAGGGCGATCCTGGTCTTGAGGTCCTGGGAGTTCTTGACGTGGGAGTAGAGGCTCGCGTCCTTGACGCCGAAGCGCCGCGCGAGCGCGGAGACGGTCACCTTGTCGAAACCGACCTCGTCGGCGAGTTCCGCCCCCGCCGCCGTCAGGCGCTCGGTGTTCAGTCCCACGCGTGCCATGCCCGTCCTCTCGCTCGCCTGGGGCAATAATACATTTGCCTAGGACGTCTAGGTAATTTACGTTGCTTCCTATGAAGCCATTGACCGAACCCGAGATCCGCGCCGCCTTCGTCAACTGCACCAAGGGTGAGGCCTCGCGGCTGAACGTCCCCCGCGACCTGGCCGAGCAGCCCTGGGACGACCTGGACTTCCTCGGCTGGCGCGACCCGCAGGCCCCCGACCGGGCCTACCTCGCCGCCGTGATCGACGGCCGCACGGTCGCGGTCGCGCTGCGCTCCTCCGGCGCCGCCTCCTGGCAGGCCCGCCGCAGCCTCTGCTCGCTGTGCGTCACCACGCACACCGGCGGCGTCTCGCTGCTGGTGGCGCCCCGCGCCGGAAAGGCCGGCAAGCAGGGCAACTCCGTCGGCGCGTACATGTGCGCCGACCTCGCCTGCTCGCTCTACGTGCGCGGCAAGAAGGAGGTCGGCACCAAGCTGCACGAGTCGCTCACGCTGGAGGAGAAGATCGAGCGCACGCTCGCCAACCTGGCCGCCTTCGTGGCCAAGGTGACGGCGTGACGCTGCCCGCCGCCGTCGCCGAGGTGACGGCGTGACGCTGCCCGCCGCCGTTCCGTACCGGTGGGCGCCGACGGCCGGAGTCGGCCGTTCGACGGTACGGGAGCGGCCCGGCCGGGCATACTGAGGAGACCGCCGGGCCCACCCGGCGGAGATCCGACGAACCGTCAGTTCCCTTCAGTGAGCGGCGGTTCGACCACTCGGCGGCCGCTCCCGAACCCAGGGAGGGCCATGTCCGAGGAGATACCGGGCGCCGAGCAGCCGCCACCGCAGGACGGACCGTCCGGGGACGCGCAGGCGGCGTTCGAGGCGTGCGCCCGACTGGTGCTCGCCGGCCGCTACGAGGAAGCCCTGACGGCGACCGAGGAGACGGCCGAGCTCCTCCGGGGGCACATCAGCGGCAGCCGCCCCGCGAACCGGGCGGCGGCCGCCGCACTCGCCTACGTCCTGGTGCTCCGCTGCGAGGCGCTGTCCAAACTCGGCCGCTGGGACGAGTGCCTGCACACCGCCGCCGAGGCGGTCGACCTGGGACGCGGGCAGGCCGTGACCGCGCCGTTCACCGCCCCGCTCGGGGCCACCCTGCTCGGTCTGGGCACCGCGCTGTGGGGCCTCGGGCGCCCGCAGGAGGCGCTCGCCGTGACCCGGGAGTCCGTCGACCTCCACCGCCAGCTCGCGCGCGCGGACCACGCCTTCCGCCCGCAGCTCGCCAACGCGCTCAGCCAGCTCGGCGTGGTGCTGTCCCGGCTGGGGCGGCACGCCGAGGCGCTGGACGTCACCAAGGAATCGGTGACCCTGTACCGCCGGCTGGTCGCGGCGGACCGGGCCGGCCACATCCACGGACTCGCCCAGGCGGTCAACAACCTGGCCCGCCGTCAGTCGGTGCGCAACCAGCACCGCCGGGCGCTCAGGAGCATCCAGGAGGCCGTGGCGCTCTACCGCGGGCTCGCCGAGGCCAATCCGGCGGTCCACCGCCGGGACCTCGCGATGGCGCTGGGCAACGCGGCCCGGATGCACAACGGCCGGGCCGAGTCGCTGGCCGCCGTGGCGGAGGCGGTCGCCATCCTGGAGGAACTGGACCGGGCCGAACCGGGCGTCCACGGCGGTCTGTTCGCCGACTCGCTGTCCCTGCACGCGGCGGCGCTCGCCGACCTGGGGCGGTTCCGGGAGGCCGCCGAGGTCACCACCAGGGCGGTCGCGATGATGCGGGAGGAGGCCGCGCTCAACCCGGTGGCGCGGCGGGGCGACCTGGGCGTGGCGCTGGCCTTCCATGCCCGGGTGCGGGCCGAGGCCGGCTTCGACCTGGCGGGCGGCCTGGCGGCGGCGACCGAGGCGGTAGCGCTGATGCGCGTCCTCGCGGCCGAGATCCCGGCCCTCTACGCCTCCTCGCTCGCGGAGGTCGTCGCCCTGGAGAGCCGGCTGCGCGCGGCCGTACCGCGCGGGGACGCGCCCTGACCGTCCTCCCGGCCGATGCCCCGCCCGACCACCCGGGCGGGGCCGCGTCGGATCGGCGGCCGGCTCGTTGGACGGGGCATGGCGGACGACGCGGACGAGACGGACGGCCCGGGTGACGGTGGCTCGGTGCCGATGGTGTGGGCCCTGGCGGTGCGGGCGGTGGAGCTGGGACCACCCTTCGCGGAACTGATCGTGGAGATCGGCCCCAACCTGTTCGAGGCCTTCGTCGACAACGCGGTGGACAGCGGATTCGTCCTGGCCGCGGGGGAGCCGCCCGTCACCACCGCCGTGGTCGAGCTGGCGGGGAACGCCCTGGTCCGGCTGGTCATGGTGGGCGGGCGGCAGGCCTGGGAACCGGCCTCCGACGTGCTGGCCTCGCCCGGCTGGCTGACGGCCGCCGCCGGACGGCGCGCCGTCGTGGTGCTCGTCGTCCCGCCCGGCACCTGGCCGCCCGGCCTGATGGACCTCGACCCGGCGGCCGGCGCCGTGCTGCTGACCCGCAGCCTGGAGTCGGCCCGGGCCGCCGGCGCGGTGCTGCACGGCACGGTCGGGTACCGGCGGTACGGCGACTGACCGACCCCGCCCGGGGTGGAACGGGGACGGTCGGTCGGTCGGTCGGTCGGTGGGCGGGCTCGGCGGTCAGTGCGCCGCCGGTCCGCTCCACTCGGCGGGCACACGGCCGAGCCGGACGCGTTGCGGGTGGTCGCCGACGTCGACCGAGGAGGTGCGCAGCCCGCTGGCGAAGTCGATGGCGCTGACCCGGTCGGCCCCGGCCTCGGACACGATGCAGGAGGTCCCGTCGCCGTTGACGGTCGCCCAGTAGGGCTTGACGGCGGGTACCAGCGGCCCCTCCCGGAGGGTCGCCCGGTCGACGACGGTGGCGTAGTCGTCCATGGTGCCCGCGACGCAGAGCCGGTCCCCGGCGGGGCTCACGGTCAGGCCGTGGTGGCGGGAGTCGTTGACCCAGGTGGTGCGGTCCTCACTGGTCGCGGGGTTGGTGGGGAGGGTCCTGATCCGGGTGATCCGGTCGGTGGCGACGTCGTACTCGACCAGACCGTTGAAGAAGGAGACCTGGAAGTACAGCGTCGAGCCGTCCGGACTGAACGCGGCGGGCCGGACGGCGTCGGACAGGTCGGGGCGGCCGAAGGCGTCCAGCCGCTCCCGCATGTCGATCACCCGCACGGTGCGGAAGGTCGTCGCGTCGGCCACGGTGATCCGGCGATCGCCCTTGGTCCAGTCCAGCCAGGGGGCGTCCAGGGCGGTGTTGACGTCGCCGATCGACATGTTCCAGATGTACCGGCCGCCGTCGGTGAAGAGGTTCTCGTGCGGCTTGTCGCCGGTCCGGAACGAGCCGAGCTGGCGGCCGGTGGCGATGTCGAGCACGTGCACGGTGTTGGCGGTGGAGGCGGAGACCACGACCCGGGTGCCGTCGGGCGAGAGCGCCATGTGGTCGGACCGGTAGCCCGCCACCGGGAAGCGCCAGTTGATCCGGCCGCTGGCGAGGTCGATGGACACCACGTCGGCGAAGCTCGGCCGGGAGACGACGACGGCCGTGCCGTCCGGGGTGGAGTACATGTCGTCGACGAACTGGTCGTGGCCCTCGCCGGGGCCCAGCCTGATCCCGAGGAAGTAGCCGAGTTTGATCGGGTCGAGGTAGATCTCGGTGAGGCGGCGCTCCTTGTCGGGGACGACGTCGATCCGGCCGATCCGGGCCAGGTCGCCGCGCGAGGTGATGACGTCGGCGGTGCCGTCCCAGTTGTTGCCGACGAACATCACCTCCCGCAGTGCGGCGGCACCGGCCGATCCGGGGCGTTCCGCCGCGCCGGCGGTCGCGGTGGTGCCCGGCAGGGTCAGGCCGAGCACGGCCGCGATGCCGAGGAGGGTGCGCAGGCGTCGGGTGCGCCGGGGGCGCGGGGTGCGGGGGAGGGAGGTCGAGGACATCGGGGGCTCCTTGGAGAGCGGTGCGCCGGGGGTACTCGACGGTAGGGAGCGCCCGGCGCCGCTGGCAAGAGGCGTGCGGCGTCTTGCTGACGATTCGTCAACAAGTCGCGCTCGGATCCTTGACGGTGCATGGACACCGCTCTACAACGTAGTCAGCTCCCGGAAACCCCCACCTCCGCCCCCTGCCCGGGCTCCGGAAGCATGCCCGCTCGCCGTCCCCCACCGAGAACGAGGCCCCCATGCGTATCCGCACCTGCCTTGCCCTGGCCGCGGCCGCCGCCACCCTCGCCGTCGGCGCCGTCCCGGCGTCCGCCGCCCCCACTGCCCCCGCCGCCGTCCCGGTTCTCACCACCGGCGACGCCGCCGGCGCGGCCGTGGCCGCGGGCGACACCCTGGTGGCGTCGCTCGCCGCCGGGACCAAGGCCACCTTCTACTCGGCCACCACCGGTGCCACCGGGGTGAACTGCGGCGTCTCGCCGTTCACCGCCCGGGCCCTGACCAACCCCGACGCGCCGGGGACGGCGACCGCGTCCCTGACCGGCATGAGCTTCGGCTCCTGCACGGCCAACGTCACCGGCGTCACCTCGGTGAAGAGCCTCACGGTCGGCAACCTCGCCTACAGCCTCTCGCTCGGCGGCGGCCAGCCCGTCGTCCTCGCCGCCGGCGCGGCCGGCCCGATCCAGGCCTCGGCCGTGCTGAACAGCTGGTTCGGCACCCTCACCTGCACCTACCAGCTCAGCGGCGCCTTCACGGGCACCTCCGACAACGCCACCCACACCCTGAGCTTCCGCAACGAGCACTTCGTCAAGAGCGGCGGCTCGGGCCTCTGTCCGGGCGAGGGCTACTTCTCGGCGACCTACGGCCCGCTGGCCGATTCCAGTCGGGCGGGCTCCCCGGTGGTCCACGTCAACTGACCGCGCCCGCGTCGCGCCCCGGTCCCAGGTGGGGGCCGGGGCGCCCGTGCTTCTGCCGGATGCGCCCCGATTCGCGCTCCCAGCAGGTTGGGATGGCGCGGGACGCGCTGTGAACGCGAGGATTCCCTCACGGGGGTTCACGTCATGCGCATGACGTCTCATAGTGCGTCCCTTCCACCGGAGGAGCACCCTCATGGGTTCGCGCACCACGCGCACCACACGTACGGCTCACCGCACCGGCACCGCGCGCACCGGGCGCGCCGTCCTCACCTCGGGGGTCGCCGCGCTCGTCGCGGTGGCCGGCCTTGGCCTCGGTGCCGCGCCCGCCCCGGCCGCCCCCGTGTCCGCCGGGGCCCTCGCCGCCGACCCGTCGAGCAACTACACCTGCGACCCGGGGCTCTACCGCATCAACACGTCCAGCAACGGTCGGCCGCTGACCGTCGCACTCTCCCGGGGGAACTACGGCACGGTCCTCCAGTACTTCTGGGGCGACGAGTCCAACCAGAAGTGGCGCGTCTGTCGCAAGCGGGCCGCCGACGGTCGCCAGATCGTCTACCTCCAGGACGCCTGGCGGCGCTGGTGCATGGCGGTCGACCACTGGGGCCTGGAGAACGGCGACCTGATCACCACGTACGGCTGCATCGACGAGAACGTGCCCCTGAACCAGCAGTTCTGGATGGCGAACCCGACGAACAGCAGCACCCTGTTCGCGCTCCAGGGCCTGCACTCCGGCAAGTGGGTCGCCTCCTCGGACCACAGCAACGAGATCCGCCAGATGGTCCAGGACCGCTGGGCGGATCTCTTCTACCTCCAGGCCGTCTGACCGACTGTCCGGGAGAGCCGTCGACGGGCGGCGGGCTGTGCCGGTTCCGAAGGGGCCGCGCGGTCCGCCCGCCGGGTCGACGAGGTGGTCGCGGCCGGAGTGACGTTGCCGCAGGGGGCGGGGTGCCCGGGCGGGGTGCGGGGAGCGAGCGCCCGGCTCAGGCGCCGGTCGTCGTCACCGAGGCCGCGACCGCCAGCATCGCGTCGTTGGCGGCCTTCGCGGCGGTCAGCTCCGGCAGCCGCTGCCGGATCAGCTCCTGCTCGTAGGCGGACTCGACCGTGAACCAGACGCCCACCACATTGACCCGCGCCTTGCACTCGACGTCGGCGGTGGCCGTGGCGATCTCCTCGGCGGACGGGGTCGCCGCGGCCCCCCAGCGCGGGTCCTTCAGGGCGTCGCCGGGCGTGCCGTAGGAGTACCCGCGCTCGGCCATGCAGCGCGACCAGTCCCCGAAGACGGCCAGGACCCGCGGGTCCTGGCGGGAGCGCTCGAAGCCCTCGTAGTTGACCCCCACCGCGACGTCGGCGTCCCGCCCGGTGCCGCCGCGCGCGGCCAGCCGGCGCTGGGCGTCGGCGATGCACCCGCCGGACGGCAGCTGCCTGCCCCGGTACTCGGTGGCGGTGCCGGGGGCGGGCCTGCCGTCCGGGCCGAGGCCGGCACCGAGGACGGTGGTGACGTCGGGGCCCAGGGACGGCGCCGCGCCCGGCTTCTTCCCGCGGTCCGGGTCCGGCGAGTGGTAGCCGTTCGCTGAGACGTCGGAGATGTCGACCGGGTCGTAGCGGTGGGTGGTCTGGGTCGCGGAGGGCGCGCTCGGGGTCGGCGCGGTCGGGGTCGGCGCGGAGTAGTCCAGGCCGAACCCCCGGACGCACCGGGTGACCAGGACGCCCTGGGCCGCGTCGAGCTGCCGGAACTGCTCCCCGCTCAGCAGGTAGGTCTCGATCGGCAGGGCCCGGTCGTCGGCCCGGCTCAACCGGGGGACGTCCCCGATCGGCGGCGGCTCCATCGGGGCGAGGGTGGCGGACGGCGACGGCGCGGCGGTGGTTCCGGCGGGACCGGAGGCGCAGCCGGCGGTCAGGGCCAGGGCGGCGGTCAGAGCGGCGGTCAGCAGCAGGACCGGCAGCGGGCGGCCGCGGCGCGGGGGTGTCATGCGGGGCTCCTCGGGCACCCGCCCGCGCGGCGCCGCGGGCACGGCTCGGCGGACGGTCGGGGGGTTCGGTGTGGCGGGCGGTTCGGTGTGGCGGGGGACGTGGCGGGCGGTTCGCCCCGGTGGGGCGGGTGCGACCCGGGTGCCGGGCCCCGGTGGAGCGGGGCCCGGCACCCGGGTCGGCGCAGGCTAGAGGGTTTCCCAGCTCTGCGAGTGGTTGTTGTTGCGCATGTTGATCGAGCCGCCGTTCCACGACACGTTGCCCAGGTTCGCCCACGAGTCGTGCGGGATGAACTGGCTCGGGCCGGAGTCGCGGATGCTGAACTCGCGGTAGTGGACGCGGAGGTTGTGGTAGTGGTCCAGGTTCCACACCGAGGCGGCGTTGTTCAGGACGGGCTGGCCGTTGCCGGAGCCGCCGCCACCGAAGTTGCCGTCGTAGTTGCCGAACTCGCCCTTGCCGAACTTCGCGCCCTGGAGGTTCGGGCTGTAGTAGAGGCAGGCGTCACCGCTGATGCAGCCGCCGCTGCTGGCGAAGGCGGGAGCGGAGGCGCCCAGCAGCACCGAGCCCAGGGTGGCCGCGGCGAGTACGCCGGCCGCGATCTTCTTCTTCATGTCCATGCCTCTCTATCGGTGGATCGGGAATTCCGCGCGCTTTCGCCGTCGAGGCGCCGGTCGATTTCCCGGATCGGCGTCGGGCTGTGCACCGTCCGACGAGGAACGACTGTGCCGGATCGGCCGGGCCTGTTCGAGGGGGAAGGCGGGCTTTGAGACGTCTCACTCGACCACGGGCCCGCTGACCTGCGGTTTGAGAAATGGTCTGGACCAATCGTGAGACGCCGCCATTCTGGATCGAGGGCGATTCGTTCGATTGCTCCCCGCTTTCCGTATTCGCCTCGGGTGTTCCGTCGTGGGGGAACTTCTGACGGAATTTCAGGTCGCCCGGGCGGGGGAATTCCTTTCGCTCCCGGAAATGGAATCCAATATTCCGGGCCCCGGGGAACGCGCCGTCGTCACCGGCCGTCGGCCGGCGGCGGCTCCACCGGTGCGAGGATGGGCCACCGCCCCCACTCCGACAGAACAGGAACCGGAACATGGAACGCGTCCTCGGCATCGGCGGCTACTTCCTGCGTGCCACCGACCCGGCCGCGCTGGCCGCCTGGTACCGCGAGAGCCTGGGCCTGGACACGGACGAGCACGGCCTGTGGCAGCAGGAGCAGGGGCCGACCGTCTTCGCGACCTTCGAGGCCGCCACCGACTACTTCGGCGCCCGCGGCCAGCAGAGCATGCTGAACTTCCGCGTCCGCGACCTCGACGCGATGCTCGCCCAGCTCCGGGCCGCGGGCGCCGACGTCGCGGAGGACGTGCAGGAGATGGAAGGCGTCGGGCGGTTCGCCTGGGTCACCGACCCGGAGGGCAACCGGATCGAGCTCTGGCAGCCCGCCGGCTGAGCCGCCCCGGCGTCGCGCCGGACGGGAGCGGGTCGACCTCGGCCCGCTCCCGTCCGCCTCTCAGGTCGTCCGTCCGTCAGGTCGGCTCAGGCCACGACCCCCTCGACCACCGACAGCACCGTCGAGGTCGGGATCACCCGGGACAGCCGCAGACCGGCCCGCCCGAAGAGCTCCGCGAAATCGGCCTCGGTCCGCTCGCGCCCGGTGAGGGAGGCCATCATCATCAGGTCCAGCGTCTTCGACTGGTGGGGGCCGTTGCCCGCCGGCACCACGGCGTCCAGGACCAGGATCCGGCCGCCCGGCCGCAGGGCCCGCCGGCAGTGGCCGAGCAGGGTCACACAGGTGTCGTCGTCCCAGTCGTGGGTGATCCGCTTGAGCAGATGGACGTCGCCGGACGGCACGGAGGAGAAGAAGTCGCCCTCCTGCGGCGTCCAGCGGCCCGCGATCTCGCCGTGCGCTTCCAGCCGGTTCCCGGCGAGCACGTGCGAGCGGTCGTAGAGCACGCCCTCCAGGCCGGGGTTGCGGCGCAGCACCTCCAGCAGCAGGCCGCCGTGGCCGCCGCCGATGTCCACGACGGTCCCGCTCGCGGGGAAGTCGTAGGCGGCCGCGATCGGGGCGTTCTCCGGATCGGACATCGCCGCCATGCCCACGTGGAAGACGGCGGCGGTGCGCTCGTCCTTGGCGAAGTGGTCGAAGAACGGCAGGCCGAAGAGCTTCTCGAACGCTGTGGCGCCCTCGGTCAGACAGTGCGTCAGCTCTCCGGCGGGCCCCCACATGGTGCGGTCGGTCAGCATCCGGATCGCCGTCCGCGCGGAGTGCGGGACATCGCTCCGCAGCGCCTGCCCGGCCCCGGTCAGGGCGAAGCGGCCCTGTGCGTCCTCGGCCACGATGCCCCGGGTGGCGAGCAGCCGCAGCACCCGGTGCAGATTGCGGGCGTCCGTGCCGGTCGCGGCGGCGAGATCGGCGGGGAGGGCGGGCCCGGCCGCGAGGTGGTCGGCGACCCCGACCTCGGCGGCGGCCCGCAGCGCGGCGGGGAACAGGAATCCGAGCGCCTCGTCGACGAGGAAGGCGGCGGAGGTCCGCAGTGCCTCCTCCTGTTCGCCCGCTCCGGCCTGCTCGTGGATCGCCCGACCGTCGTCGTCACTCATGCCGTCCTCCTGTCGCCGGTGGTGTCGCGGAGGCCGGTGTCCGGCCGCCCGCCCGCCCCGGAGACTGCCCATGAGTAACCGGCCCGACACCCACCGCGACCGATCCCGTTCCGGCGTCCGCAGCGCCGCGCTCGCCGTCCGCCGGAGCGCTCACGCGACCAGGCGCAGCCAGGCCGAGGCGAGGGCGGCATGGCCGGCCGGTGTCGGGTGCACGCCGTCGGCCGACCAGTGCTCGGGGCCGGTCCGCGCCGCGAGCCCGGCGAACATGCCGTCCGCGGCCAGCAGTCGCGCGCCGTACGCGCGGGCGAGTTCGCGGACGGCCTCGATCTTCGGGTCCAGATCGGCCCGCCACAGCTTCCGCACCTCGTCGTCGACGAGCGCGTGACCGGCCCGGAGGGTGCCGCCGACCGGGAGGAGGAACGGTTCGACGAGGATCAGCGCCGTGCCCGCCTCGGCCAGCGGGGCGAGCAGTCGGTCGTAGCCCGCCGCGAACTCGGCCGCGGGGATCGGGCGGCCGCCCGGCGCGGTCGTCTGCCAGGTCGTGTCGTTGGCGCCGACGAGGACCGACACCACGTCCGGCCGCGGATCGAGCACGTCCGCCCGCCAGCGGGCCTCCAGATCGCTCACCTTGTGGCCCGCGATCCCGGTGTTGAGCCAGGTCACGGGCCGGTCCGGGTGTCGGAGGCCCCATGCGTCCGCGATCCGCGGCGGGTAGCCGAACCCGAGGCCGTCCTCGCTCGCGAGGCGCGCGCCGTCGGTGATCGAGTCCCCGGTGAACATCACGGTGCTGCCCGGGCGGAGTGCGATCGTCATGGTTTCTCCTTGGGTGGGAGGGCGGAAGAAGGCTGCCTGCCGGGAGGGTTGCCGGAAACGCGCGTTTCAGACCTCGGTGGCCGCGTCCGCCCCGACCGTTCCGTCCGCTGTTCCGTCCGTGGGGGCGTCCGCGGGGGCGTCCACCGGTCCGGGTCGGCCCGGCAGTAGCAGGCAGAGCGGCACGGCGACGGCGGTGAGGGCGGTCGCCCACCGGAACGCGGTGCCGAAGCCGGCGGCGAGCGCGTCGGGGGAGTGGGCGCCGGCCGTGGCGTGCTGGAGGACGACGGCGACCAGGGCGATGCCCACCGAACCGCCGAGCTGCTGCGCGAGACGGGTGATCATGCTGGCGTCGGGGATCCGACCGTGGTCCAGCCCGACGTAGGCGGCGCCCATCGGCGCGATCATGGCGGCACCCAGGGCGAGGCCGCGGACGAACAGCGCCGTCAGGAGCAGCCACTCGCCGGTCCCGGCGGTGACGAAGGCGAACGGCACGGTCGTCGCGGCGACCAGCGCGAACGCCGCGACGGCGACCCGGCGCGCGCCGAGGCGGTCGGTGTACCGCCCGGCCAGGCCGCGCGCCAGCAGGGCGCCGAGGCCCTGCGGGACCAGCAGCAGTCCGGCCCCGAGCGCGTCCTCGCCCCGGACCTGCTGGAACCAGAGCGGCAGCAGCATCATCGAGCCGTACAGCGCGATGCCGCCGAGGAACAGCAGGGTCGCGGAGGAGGCGACCGCACGGTGGCGGAACAGTCGCACGTCGACGACGGAGCCGCCGCCGGTGCGGGTCAGCGCCCGGGCGACGAAGCCGCCGACCAGGGCGAGTCCGCAGACCAGCGGGGCGAGGACGCCGACGTCGGCGAGGCCCGCGCTGCCCTCGATCCGGGAGAGGCCGTACACGAGGACGGCGCAGCCGGGGGAGAGCAGGAGCAGGCCGACCGCGTCCAGCGGCACGGCGGGGCGGCCGGGGTCGGGCCGGTCGTCCGGCAGGTTGCGCAGGGCGAGCCGGGCACCGACGGCACAGAAGGGGAGGTTGACGAGGAACAGCCAGCGCCAGTCGGCCAGATGCAGGATCAGACCGCCGAGTACGGGGCCGAGGATCGGACCGAGGGCGGTGGGCACGGTGATGATCGCCATGACCTTGCCGATGTTGCGGCCCCCGGCCGCCTGCACGAGCAGCGTGGCCATCAGCGGCATCATGACGCCGGCGGCGGCGCCCTGGAGGACGCGGAAGGCGATCAGGCCGGGCGCGTCCTGGGCCAGCGCGCTCAGCAGCGAGCCGAGCAGGAACCCGCCGAGAGCCGCGACCCACAGCCGCCGCCCGCCGAACCGGGCCTGCGCCCAGCCGGCCACCGGGACGGTGACGAACACGGCGAGCAGGTAGCCGGTGCCCACCCACTGGACGGTGGACAGCGGGGCGCCCAGGTCCTTCGTCAGGTCGTCGAGGGCGACGCTGACGATGGTGGTGTCCAGGACGACGGCGAGGGCGCCGACCATGAGGGTGATCGCCATCCGCCACACGGCGGGGTCCACCCGGTCGGGGTCTGCGCGGTCCGGACGGGTGCGGTCGGGGCAGGTGCGGTCGGGGTCTGCGAGGTCGGGGTCGGACCGGTCGGGAGTGCGCATGAGCGACAGCCACCTTAAGATACAGAGCTCTATCTTACGGTGGACAGGCTAGGTCGGTAGGATAAGAAAGGCAAGTCTTTCCAAAGGAGGAGCGCATGGCCGAACGACGCCGCGGACCGGCACTGGAGAAGGCACTGCTCGACGCCGCCTGGGAGGAGCTCGCGGACCACGGCTACGCCCGCTTCACCATGGACGCCGTCGTCAAGCGCGCAGGCACCAGCCCACCCGTCCTCTACCGCCGCTGGGCCAACCGCGAGGAACTCGTCCGCGCCGCCGTCGCCCACACCCTCAAGGTGTCGCCGCTCCTCCAGCCCGACACCGGGACCCTGCGGGGCGACGTCCTCGCCCTCCTGCGCGAGCTCAACTCCCCGACCCGGGTCCGCCTGGTCACGGTGATGAACCTGCGCCTGGCCGATTTCCACCGCGAGACCGGCACCAACCCGGCCGACCTGCGCGACCCCCTGGTGACCGGCCGCGCCGAGGCCCTCGACGAACTCTTCGCCCGCGCCGCCGCCCGCGGGGAGGTGCGGCCCGAACGCCTCACCCCGCGCCTCAAGTCGCTCCCCTTCGACCTGCTGCGCCACGACATTCTGACGACCTTCGCCCCCGTCCCCGACGACACCCTCGAAGAGATCGTCGACACGGTGTTCCTCCCCCTGGTCCGCTGACGCCCCGTCGGCCCCGGTCCGCCGCGTCCCCGGAAAACCGTTTGAGCCCGGACCGCCCCTGTGGCAGGCTCACCCGCCGTGAACGATCACCGGGGGAACGCCCCGGCGGACAGCGGCATTGTGTGCGACGGAGGACGGATGGCATCGGTCAAGCAGGTCCAGATCACCTTCGACTGCGCGGAACCCGAGCGGGTCGCGCGGTTCTGGTGCGAGGTGCTGGGCTACGTGGTCCCGCCGGCGCCGAGGGGCTTCGCCTCCTGGGCCGACTACGACCGCAGCCTGCCGGCCGAGCGCCAGGGCGCCGGATTCGTCGCACAGGACCCCGAAGGCGTGGGCCCGCGCTTCTACTTCCAGCGCGTCCCCGAGGGCAAGGTCGTCAAGAACCGCCTGCACCTCGACGTCCGCGTCGGCACCGGCCTGGTCGGCGAGGAGCGCCTCGCCGTCCTCGAAGCCGAGTGCGCCCGCCTGGAGGCCCTCGGCGGCACCCGCCTCTACCTGCTGCGCGCCGACGGCTTCAACGAGTCCTGCCTCGTGATGCAGGACGTCGAGGGCAACGAGTTCTGCCTCGACTGACCGGCCCGGGAACCGAGCGGTGCCCGGGCCCTTCCGGCCCGGGCACCGCTTCGAGCCGACTGTCGCCGGTCAGACGACGACGACGTTCGCGGCGGACGGACCCTTCTGCCCGGCCTCTATCTCGAACTGGACGTTCTGGCCCTCGACGAGGGTCTTGAAGCCGGTGCCCTGGATCGCCGAGAAGTGGACGAACACGTCCTTGCTGCCGTCCTCCGGCGTGATGAAGCCGAAGCCCTTGGCCTCGTTGAACCACTTGACCTGGCCGTTCACCTTCGACGACATCCGCAGCCCCTCGATCGAGTCCCGAAGCCCGGCCCCGAAGCGGTCGGACTTCTTCGTCGTGCCCACGCCATGGATCACGCAACCCTGGAATCACGTCAATCTGTCGCCGCCACAGCGCGGATCCCTCGAACCGCGCCTGACGGCGGCTCACCTGCCCCCTGCGTGGAGGAGGCGGTCGGGCGAGTCGGGGCCGAGGCGGGTGAGAACGCCCGGGGTGGAGTCGGCGACGAGCCTGGCGCGGACCTCCTCGGAGGTGGCCCGCGGATCCCGCTGTTCGACGAGGGCGGCGACCCCCGCGACGTGGGGTGCGGCCATGGACGTGCCGTTGAGTGTGCTGGATCCGCCGCCGAGCCGGGCGGAGACGATGGCCACGCCGGGCGCGTACAGCCCCAGGCAGCGGCCGTAGTTGCTGAAACTCGCCTGCCGGTCCTGCTTGTTGACCGCGCCGACGGCGAGGGCCTTCGGCGCGCGGGCGGGGGAGGCCCCGCAGGCGTCCTCGGCGTCGTTCCCGGCCGAGACCACGGGCAGCACACCCCGCTCCGCCACCGCGTCCACGGCCGCGTCGAGGGCCTCGGAGACGGGTCCGCCGAGGGAGGCGTTCAGCACCGCGGGCCGCTGGGCGTGGGCGGCGACCCAGTCCAGGCCCGCGAGGGAGGCTGCCGTGTCGCCCTGCCCCTGGCAGTCGAGCACCCGGACGGCGACCAGCGACACCGAGCGGGCCACCCCGAAGGTCCGGCCGCCGACGGTGCCGGCCACGTGCGTCCCGTGGGAGTGGCAGTCCTGACCGTCGCGGCCGTCGCCGACGGCGTCGAACCCCGCGGTGGCGCGCCCTTCGAACTCCTCGTGCCCGGTCTCGATCCCGGTGTCCACGATGTACGCCGTGACCCCCGCGCCGGTGCCGTCGACCGTGAACTGCCCGTCGAGCGGAAGGTGACGCTGATCGATCCGGTCCAGGCCCCAACTCGCCGCCTCGGTCGTAGCCCCGGGCCCGGGTGCTGCGGCCGGGGTGTCGAGGCCGATCCGCGCGTTCTCCTCGATCGCCTCGACGGCCGGCAGGCTCCTCGCCGCCCGGAGCTGGAGCGGGGTGAGCGGGGCGGCGAACCCGCGCAGCGCGGTGCCGTAGGTGAACCGGGGCCGGACGCCGAGTTCGCGCAGTACCGACTCCGGCGAGAAGGCGGGCTTCACCCTGACGATGTACTCGTTCGGCATCACCGCCGCCGATCGCGTCGCGGCACCGGCGTCACCGGCACCGCCGATCAACGGCGCGACCAGCAGAAGGACGGTCGCCACCCGGCGGGCATTCACGCGCACTCGCACTCCAACGCAGAAGAGGGGAAACGGCAGCAGTCGCGGCCCTGGGCCCGCTCCAGGGGTTCCAGGACCGCGAGTGCCAAAGAAGGCGCCGCACGGGGCGCGGTGATCCGGCTACTTGGCCGCGAGTACCTGGGCGCGCTGCCTCAGATCCTGCGGAACGTCGTCCCGCTGGACGAGCTCGTGGAGAAAGCCCTCCAGCTCCGCCGCCGTGGCGGCGGAGCCCTCGTCGTCGCTGTTCTCGTCCTCTCCGGCATTGTTGATGGCGAGATAGGTCATGGCGCACTCCCTTTTCCGGACGGTGCCTACGTGGTCGGTGCACGATCCTGCCCGTCGGTCGGGCACGTTGCGGGGAAGCCGCCACGGGGGCCCTTCGAAAGAGTGAAAGCCGGAGGCCGGGCCGCTCCGGGGGACATCCGGAAGAAACGGGTGCGACGTTCCGTGGTCGATCGGTAGCATTGCGTCGACGAACCATCGGGAATCCGTGCGGGGCCTCGCATTGCGCCCGGGATCCGCCGCCAGTTCCCTGTAGCACGAGGAGAGTTCCCGTATGCGCATGAACCGGACGCTCGTTGCCGCCGTCACCGCCACCCTGACGGTCACCGCCCTGGGGACCGCCCGGGCCGCGACGGCCGACGACGCCGCGCCGTCGGCCTGCCGCCCCGCCAACCACCTCGCGAGGATCGCCCAGGACCGGTCCAGCGCGGGCCACCTCCACTTCCGGGTGACCTTGACCGCTCCCGCCGGCTACGCCCCGTGCCGGCTGGCCGGTTCGCCGACCGACGTCGGCTTCTCCGAGGACGGCAACCCGCTGCCGCTGACCGCGGGGTCGTACGGCGACCAGACCGGGGTGGTGACCTTCGGGCCGGGCCGGCCGGTGCACTTCGACATCCAGGTCCGCAACAACGGCCGCACCAGCCCCGCCGACGAGGCCTCGTTCACGCTTCAGGGGCCCGAGGGGCCGATCCCCGGCACCTCCGTCGCCGAGGGCGCCTTCGTCGTCTCCGAGGGCACCCTCGTCGGCCCCGTCCAGGCCGGCGCCTGAGCACCCGCCCCGGCGCCTGAGCACCGGCCCCGCTGCGGCGCGCCCGGCACCTCCCGGGCGGGCGCAGCGGGCGTTGTCGGTGGTGGGGGCGATGATGCTGCCATGATCGACGCATCCGCTCCGCTGTTGTCCTCGTCCGCCTATGCCGACGCCGTCACCGCCGCCGTGCGCGCGGCCGCCGCGTACTACACCGACGGGGCCACCCCGCTCGGGGACGACGAGTACGACGCCCTCGTGCGCGCCATCGCGGCCTACGAGGAGGCGCACCCGGACGAGGTGCTGCCCGACTCGCCCACCGGGAAGGTCGCCGGTGGGGCGGTCGTCGGGGACGTGCCGCACAGTGTGCCGATGCTGTCGCTGGACAACGTGTTCTCCGGCGAGGAACTGGACGCCTGGGCGGCCGGGCTGGAGCGGCGGCTCGGGCGCGCCGTGGCCGCGTGGTGCGTCGAGCCCAAGCTCGACGGGCTGGCGGTGGCCGCCCGCTACCGGGCCGGGCGGCTGCAGCAGGTCCTCACCCGGGGGGACGGGCTCGCCGGTGAGGACATCAGCCACGCCGCCGACGCCGTGCTCGGCCTGCCCGCCGCGCTGGCCGAGCCCGTGGACGTCGAGCTGCGCGGCGAAGTGCTGCTCACCCAGGAGCAGTTCGACGCCGCCAACCGGCTCCGTACCGAGCACGGCGCGGAGCCGTTCGCCCACCCGCGCAGCGGCGCGGCCGGCACCCTGCGGGCCAAGGACCGCCCCTACCGGGTCGAGCTGACCTTCTTCGCCTACGGCGCCGTCGGCCTCGACGAGGACCTCACCCACAGCGCCCTGCTGGAGCGGCTCGCCGCGCTCGGTGCCAACACCGCCGCGAGTACCGACGCCCACCCGCTGCGCTGCGCGACCACCGAGGAGGTGCAGCGGCGGATCGAGGAGATCGTCGCCCTGCGCGCCGGGTTGCCCTTCGGCATCGACGGCGTCGTGGTCAAGGCGGACGCCGCCGCGGACCAGCGCGACGCAGGCTCCGGCTCGCGCGCGCCGCGCTGGGCCGTCGCCCGCAAGCTGGCCGCCGAGCACAAGGTCACCCGGCTGCTCGACGTCGAGTGGAACGTCGGCCGCACCGGCATCATCGCCCCCCGGGCCGTCCTCGAACCGGTGGTCATCGACGGTGTCACCATCACCTACGCCACCCTCCACAATCCGGCCGACATCACCCGGCGCGGCCTCATGATCAACGATCAGGTCTTCGTCCACCGCGCGGGGGACGTCATCCCGCGCGTCGAGGCCCCGCTGACCGAGCAGCGCACCGGTGACGAGCGCCCGATCGTCTTCCCCGAGGTGTGTCCCCGCTGCGGCGACGCCATCGACACCAGCGAGCAGCGCTGGCGCTGCGCGCGCGGCCGCAACTGCCAGGCCGTCGCCTCCGTGATCTACGCGGCCGGACGCGACCAGCTCGACATCGAGGGCCTGGGCGGCACCCGCGCCGTCCAACTGGTCGAATCCGGGCTGGTCGCCGATATCGCGGACCTCTTCACCCTCACCCGCGAGCAGCTCCTCGGCCTGGACCGGATGGGGGAGACCAGTACAGACAACCTGCTCGCCGCCCTGGAGGAGGCCCGTGCGCGCCCGCTCGGCCGGGTGTTCTGCGCGCTCGGCGTGCGCGGCACCGGGCGCACCATGTCCCGGCGGATCGCCGCCCACTTCGGCTCGATGGCGGCGATCCGCGCCGCCGACGCCGACACCCTGGCCCGGGTCGACGGCATCGGCCCGGAGAAGGCCCGGCTCATCGTCTCCGAACTCGCCGAACTCGCCCCGCTGCTGGACCGGCTCGCGGTCCAGCAGGTCGGCACGGCCGTCACCGAGCCCCAGGCGCCCGCCGCGGCCGCCGGCGACGGACCGGGGGACGACCCGGCCCCGGCTCCCGAGGGCGGCCCGCTCACCGGCGAGGCGGTGGTCGTCACCGGCAGCATGACCGGGGCGCTCGCGGCGCTCTCCCGCAACGAGGTGAACGAACTCGTCGAACGCGCCGGCGGCAAGGCCTCCTCGTCCGTGTCCAAGCGCACCACCCTCCTGGTCGCCGGAGAGAAGGCCGGGTCCAAGCGGGCGAAGGCGGAGGAGCTCGGCATCAGGGTCGTCACTCCCGAGGAGTTCGCCGTCCTGGTGGCCGAGCACCTGCCGCCGCAGGGCTGAAAGGTTCGTTCAGGCGCCGAAGTTCAGCGCGTAGAGCGAGCGCACCAGCTCGGCGGTGGCGAAGTCCGTCGGGACGGTGCCGAGCACCGGTTGGGCGGAGCGGTCCAGGCCGCCCAGGTAGCCGCGCAGCCTGGGGGTGATCGCGTCGGCCGCCTGGCGGGGCCAGAGGCCCCAGCCGGAGCTGGAGGTGAAGGTGAGGAAGAGCCGCTGCGGGTCGGTGGCGGCCCGGGCGGCGGTCAGGTGGGCGGAGACCTCGGGCCACTTGCGCGAGTCGAGGTCGAAGATCGTGCCGATGTCGTAGTCGTCCTCGATGTCGGTGCGCCCGCCGCCCCAGCGGATGCCCGGCAGGCCGGGGTTGTCCGCGAGGAGGACGACCCGGCCCCGGACCTCGCCGATCGCGGGGATCCGGTCCTCCGTCCGGAACAGGTCCGGCCAGCGCCGCTGGTAGTCGGCGAAGAGGGCGCCGAACTCGGTGTCGGGGACGGTGGAGTACTCCTGCTTGACCCGCATCACCAGGGCCTCGCCGGGGTGGGCGGCGAGAAAGGCCCGGCACTGGTTGAGCACGTCGCCGAAGAAGGTCTGCTGGAAGACCGGCCCGTGGTGGATCGCGAGCACCCCGTCGATCGCCCGGCAGCGGATGTCGAGGAACCGCACCCCGGCCGCCAGCTGGTCGGGCAGCGCCAGGGTCTGGGTCTGGGTCAGCGGCCCGCCGTACAGGGAGCAGGTGTCGTGGGTGCCGGGCAGGGTGAGCCGGGCGAGCGACAGTCGCGGGTCGACGGCGGCCAGCCAGTCGGCGCCGCCCGGCACGGCGGCCGCCCGGGCGCCCGGCGACCCGACGGCGAGGCCGCCCGCGGCGAGCGCTCCGAGCACGGCCCCGCGGGCGAAGGCCCGTCGGCTCATGGTCGTACGCATGGTCGTACGCATGGTCAAGGACACGGTGCGGTACCCCCGTTGGGTGTGAGGGGACAGGGGAGGAACAGGGGCAGAACGGGAGGAACGACTGGCCTGCCCATTGTCGGCACCCCGCCCCGGTTTGCCCAGGGGTGGAGCGGACCGACTGCCGCAAGCCCCGTGCCCCGCCCCCGAGGACCGGGGACGGGGCACGGGGCGCTGCGGCCTGCGGGGCCGACCGGCCCCCCGGGCTCGGGGCCGCGGAGCTCCGGCGCGCTCCGACGACACCGCCCCCGGGGCGCCCGCCGACGTCACCGCCGGGGCGGGCCCTGACGGCGCCGCCCCGGCGGGGCTGGGGTGGTGGCCGCTGCCGGTCGACGCGGCCGACCGGCAGCGGCCACCGGTACTACCGGCCCGGGATCAGCCGACGTTCAGTGCCACGTCGTCGACCACGAAGCCGGTCTGGAGCGAGGAGTCCTCGGTGCCGGTGAACTTGATCGTCACCGTCTGCCCGGCGAAGGAGCTGAGGTCCAGCGTCCGCTGGGTGTAGCCGGCCGCCGCGTCCGCGTTGGAGTACGTCTTCAGCGTGGTGCTGTTGGCCTGCACGGTCAGCTTGTCGTACGCGGTGGAACCGGTCTCGGCGGTGTCGATGTGCAGCCAGAAGGTGAGCGAGGCCGACTTGCACCCGGCCGGGACGGAGACGGTCTGCGACATCGAGTCGGTGTGCGCCGAGCCGTAGCCGTTCATCCAGGACTTCCAGCTGCCCGAGTGGGCCGCCTCGGAGGCGCTGTTGTCGACCACGCCGCTGGAGGCGGTCCACGGGGCGGCCGAGCCGGTCTCGAAGCCGCCGTTGCCGATCAGCTGGGCGGCGGTGCAGCCCCCGGTCGGCGGGGTGGTGCCGCCGCCGAGCAGGGCGGTGGTCAGGGCGTCGGCGACCGGGCTGCCCCAGCCGGTGACCTGGTCGTAGCCGGTCCGGGTGGGGAAGTCCTGGTTGGCGCCGGTGGTCACGTCGTGGAACGCGGTGGCGTAGCCGCTGCCGTTGGCGAGCGCGTACAGCCGCGGGCTCGCCTCGCCCAGGACCGGCTGCCCGGCGGCCTTGGCCTTCTGGTTGAACTGGGCGGCGTAGCCGGACCACAGCGGGGCGGCGGCGCTGGTGCCGCCGTAGACCTGCCAGCCGCCGGCCGTGTAGATCGCGAAACCGCTCTGCGGGTCGGCGTTCGAGGAGACGTCCGGGACGGTGCGCATGGTGCCGTTGATCCCGGTGCCGGTCTGCCAGCTCGGCTTGGCGAACACGGTGGAGACGCCGCCGCCGGCGGTGCTCCAGGCGCTCTCGGAGGAGTAGGCGTTGCCGCTGGAGACCTTGAGGTTGGTGCCGCCGACACCGGTCTGGTGCGGGCTGGAGGCCGGGAAGTCGACCGCCTTCACGGTCGACCCGCTGGTGGAGCGGGTGCAGTCGCGCGAACCGTCGTCGCCGGACGCGGAGAAGACCGAGATGCCCTGGGCGGCGGCCTGCTTGAAGGCGTTGTCGACGGCGGTCATCGAGGCCGGGGTGGTGTCCGGCTCGCAGGAGCCCCACGAGATGGAGATGACCGAGGCCCGGTTGTCGGACACGATCTTGTTCGCCATGTCGATCTCGCCCTGGTCGCTGTTGGGCGCCTCGTAGACCAGCTGGGTGGCCTTGGGCGCCGCGCCGCGGACGATCTCGCTGTCCAGCTCGACCTCGCCCTGGCCCTCGCCCGGCCTTGCGTCGTAGTTCGCGCCGTCGACGGACACCGTGGACACGGCCGGACCGGACAGGCCGTACTGCGAGTCGTAGGTGGTCAGGTTGGACTTGCTGTAGCCGTCGAACTCCCACAGCGCCACCGTCACGCCGGTGCCGTCGGCGCCGGTCCGGTTGAGGTTGTAGGCCCCGGTGTACTGGGCGGGGGACAGTCCGCTCGGGCTCGCCGCGGCGGCGTCGGGGGTGGCGCCGGGGGCCGAACCGGGAGCGGCGTCGGAGGCGGGGGTGCCCGGCTGGACCAGGTGGGTCCGGCGGACCGGGTGGTTGTCCAGACCGCTGACGCCCTGCACGGTGGCGGCCAGGTCGGACGGGACGGAGGCGGCCGCGTCGTTGGCGAAGAAGGACCGCTGGGTCTGCGGGTCGACGTACGCGCTCTCGTGGGTGCCGAAGGCCTGCGAGACCTGCGCGGTGGTGCCGCGGGCGTTGACCACCTGGCGGTTGGCGCTGACGTCGGTGACCGTCAGGCCCTGTGCCGTCAGATAGGCCCTGACCTGGTCGACGGCGGCCGGGGTCGGTCCGAACCGGTCGGTGAACTGCTCCGGCGTCAGGTACTTGCCGAACTCCGGCGCGCCGGGCGTGCCGACCGCCGTCAGGAAGTGCTCCAGCGCGTCGGCGTCGCGCAGCTTGAGGCTGACGGCCACGGATATCTGCTGCTGCGCCGGGACGTCGCCCTTCTTCTCCGAGTGGGCCACCGCCGGGTTGAGGGTGTTCGGGAGGGTGACGCGCGGGGCGGCGTGGGGGGCGGCGGCCTGCGCGGTGGAGACACCGAGCGAGACGGCGGTGAGCGGCAGGACGGCTATCGCCGCGGCGAGGGCGAGGGTACGGGGGCGCAAGGGATCCTCCTCCGGCCGGCTGTGGGGGCCGGCTAGGGGTCATGGCGTTCCGGGATCTAGAACGCTGGCTAGAACATGACAGAGGAGTCGATCGAATTGGCTCATGGTCAAGCAATTCATTGCTAAAGAACAGTCAACTGTGTACATCGCAACTGGCCGGAACTTATACGGTGAATGACCGGATCCGGCAGCCCGCTCTCCGGCTCCCGCCACCGGAGGTCGACGTGGCGTTCCCGCCGCCCGGGCCCGGCGGAGCCGAACGGCTGACCCCGCGGGGCCGGTGCGCGGTGCGGGGCGCCGCCGCTGCCAGGCTCGTGGCAGGTTCCGGGGCCCGGCGGGCCCCGGAGGAGACCACGGACGACAGGAGTACCGGATGCTGACCTCCACCCAACTCCCGGGCGGGCTGAACTGGCTCGACCTGGGGACGCCCGACGTCGCGGCGGCGGGCGCCTTCTACGGCGGCCTGTTCGGCTGGGAGTTCGTCTCCGCCGGGCCGGAGGCCGGCGGGTACGGCTTCCTGCGGAAGGGCGGCCGGACGGTGGCCGCCGTCGGCCCGCTGACCGAGGAGGGCGCGGGTTCCGCGTGGACGGTGTACTTCCGCACCACCGACGCCGACGCCACCACCAGGGCCGTCGAGGCGGCCGGTGGCGTGGTCCGGTTCCCGCCGGCGGAGGTCTTCACGGCGGGACGGACGGCCGGCTTCACCGACCCGACCGGCGCGGAGTTCGCCGTGTGGGAACCGCGCGACACGGACGGCCTGGAGCTCGTCAACGAGCCCGGCAGCGTGAGCTGGATCGAGCTCTACACCACCGACGGCGCGGCGGCGCGGGCGTTCTACGGCAGCGTCCTGGGCTGGGAGAGCACCGACCGGCCGATGGGCGGGGGCCTCGTCTACAGCGTCGTCGGGCCGGCCGGCGGTGGGGGGACGGCGCACGGCGGCATCCTGCAGCTGCAGCAGGTCCACCTGGACGCCGGATCGACCTCCGAATGGCACCCCTACTTCGAGGTCGAGGACTGCGACGCCGCCCTGACCCGGGCCCGGGAACTCGGCGCCACCGTCCTCATCCCGGCCATGGACGCCGGGGGAGTGGGCCGCCTGGCGATGTTCCTCGACCCGTTCGGGGCCCCGTTCGCCGTCCTCCGGAGCGCCGCGGGCTGACCCCGGACGGATCGTCACCGGCCTGCCGGCCCCGGTCCGGCAGGCCACGGGTCCGGCAGGTCACCGCGAGGTCGGGCCACCGGTGCGGGCAGGCCGCCGCGAGGTCGGGCCACCGCGTGGGCAGGCCGCCGCGTGGTGGCCTGCCCACGCCGGTGCACTACGGGAGTGCGGCGAGATGCTCCCGGAGGAAGGCTCCGGCGTGGGCGGCGGCCTCCTCCTTCGTCGCGTACCAGGTGCCGTCCCCGGCGGTGCCGTGCGTCCCGTCCGCGCCCTCGGCCGTCCAGGCCCAGCCGCCGGACGGCGGGTCCTGGGTCAGTTCGGCCGTGCCGCCGAAGAGTTCGAGGGTCGCGCCGGTCCGTGCTCCCGCGGCCGCGGGGCGGGGAACCGCGTCCGGCCACTTCTTGCGCGCGCCCTGGCGGGTCATGCCCCAGACCGCGCCCAGCTGCTCGTAGTTGGCGCCGTAGGAGCCGGCCGTCGCCGCCGCGAGCGCCGTCAGCCGCTTGGCCTCCATGTCGACCACCTTCCAGGCGGCGAGGACGGACAGCGTCACCTCGACCGGGTCCGCGTCCCACATCCGGGCCGTGGGCAGCCCCGACCGGCGGGAGCGGATGGCCGCCGCGAGCGGGTCGAGGGCGTCGGTGAGGGCCTTGACCAGCTCGGCCCGCTCTTCGGGAGTGATCTCGATCGACGTCATGCGACAACTCTAGTTGTCGCACACTCATGTCGACAACCTTTGTTTCCGGCTGATTCAGACGGACCGTCGGCGCGCGAGGTGGACGACGATGTCGGCGTCGATCCCGACCGTGTCGGGCAGGGCCCGCTCGATCGCCTCGAAGGTCCGCCGCCGGTCCGCCGGGGGCAGTTGGAGGTACGCCGAGACCGTCGACAGGTAGCCGAGGTAGTCGGCGGCGCTCGCGGTCCAGCGCCGCTCGACGACGGTCTGCCGGACGTCCTCGAACAGCGGGGACCGTTCCAGTTCCGTACCCGGCCACTGCATCGCCGCGTCCGGCGCGGTGCCGTCGGGGGACGGCACGTCGTCGCTCTCCAGGAACGGCGCGCGGGCCGCCCGGACGGCCTCCTCCACGGCCGGGTCGGCCAGGTGGACCGGGCCGCCGAACGAGGCGAACACCCCGTCCGGCTCCAGCAGCGCGGCCACCCGGGGCCACCGGCCGTCGGGGCGGGTCCAGTGCAGCGCCGCCGCCGCGTAGACCAGGCCGTACGGCCCGCTCGGCGGCAGGTCCTCGAACGCGGCCCGGACGGTCGTCACGTTCGCGGGCGCCGTCCGGTTCAGCTCGGCCAGCATGGCGGCGTCGGGCTCGGTGGCCGTGACGGTGATGCCGTGCCCGGCGAACAGCCTGGTCGCCTTGCCCGTCCCCGCGCCGATCTCCAGCGCCGTCCGGACCGGCCGGCCCGCGTACGCCGTCACCAGGTCGGCCAACTCCTCGGGATACCCCGGTCGGAACCTTTCGTAGGCCTCCGCGGCGACGCCGAAACCCAGTGCGCGAGCAGTCATGGCGAGCATCCTGGCACGACCGGGGCCGTGGCGGTGCCGGGATTCGTTCGCGGCCGCGCCCGGTGCCCCGTCCGGGGGTGCGGGGACCCGGGACGGGCACCGGCCGCGGCGGCGGTGGTTCGGTCAGGCCATTTCCAGCACCCACAGGTCGGGCGTGTTGCTGAGGACGACCTGGCTGCCGTTGGTGTCGAAGGTCTGGGCGGCGAGCCACTTGCCCGAGCTGACCGCCCGGATCGCGGTGTAGTTGGTGTTGGGAATGTTGAGAAGCGTGAACTTCTGCTTGTCGGGCACGTAGTTGTCGTCGCAGCCGACCGTGATCAGCCAGACGCCGGGGTCCCTCCCGTCGCGGTCGACGTCGGCACACCAGTGGCGCCAGGCGTCGCGGAAGACCACCTGCTGGGTGCCGTCGGACAGGGGCTTGCGACAGACCTGCCACTTCTGGTTGGACTCGCCGCTCCACTGGTACTGGATCACCGAACCGTGGTTCCCGGGGGACAGGGCGACGGTCAGGGCCAGCTCGTTGAAGGCGGGGCGATTGGCGGCCTTGATGCGGTAGAGGATCGGGTCGCAGGTGTAGTTGCTGCCCGTGTCCCAGGCCGAGGCGGGCGGGGCTGCGGTGAGCGTCAGGGCGCCGAGGATCGCGGTGGTGCCGAGCGCGGTCAGTCGGCGGACGGATCGGGACATCGTGAACTCGCTTTCACAGCTGGGTGCGGGGAAATGTGTGCGGCGTCCGGACGCGTTCGGTCCGGTGCCGGAGCGTGCGGTCAGCAGCCGAGCCGCTGCCGGGCGGCGTTGCGCAGCGTCCCGGCCGCCTCCGGGGAGGCGCACGACACGGTGCCCTCCTCGAGGTACCCGTAGGTGGTGAAGGTGCCCTTGCCGTTCGGGGTCGTGTTCACCCAGAAGCCGATGTTGCCGGCCCGGGCGCAGGTGTACTCCACGTACTCGCCGGAGACCTTCTGCGTGCCGCGGTAGATGCCGTAGTAGCCGGGCTGGTTGAAGTTCCAGGTGTTGGAGGCGGTGGTGGTCGTGGTGGACGAGGTGGTCGTCTGCACGGAGAAACCGACCGTGGCGGACACCTTGAAGAACAGGAAGCCGGCGGAGGCCGAGATTTCGGTGTTCCGGTTGACCGTGGTGGTGACGGTGTCGACCCGGGTCAGGCTCTGGTAGCGCTGACCGGTGGTGCCGGGAGCGACGTTGAGCGCCGAGAAGTCGGTGATGACGGCTTCGACCTTGCTGTTGAGGATCTCGTTCACGGGCTGGTCCACGGCCGGGTTGCAGACTCCGCTCGGCGCTCCCGACGGCGTCGCCGCCGCCGCTCCGGTGGCGCTGACCAGGCCGAGCGAACCGACAGCGGCCAGGACGGCGGCGGTCGACGCGACGGTCCGGCGGAGCGTGTGCCGGCGGGGGGTCGGGTTCGGGTTCATGGGGGCTCCCTTTCTGGGCTCTCCGGAACTGGGGCGGCCGGGTGCGGCGCCCGTCGGGGTGCTGGGCGGATTTCGTCCGGCTCGGGAAGAACCCTGCTTCAGCCCGTCACGAATTCGTCATCAAACGATCACGGCGGACACATCACGGGACCCGGGGCGCCATGGACACCGCCCGGCGTTCGGGCCAGGATGGCCCTGCTGGGCCGTCGGGTGTACGAACCTGACGATCTGTGTGCTACCGACCGTGCCCGCATGCGCGGACCGGGCAAAGCCCGGGTGGGGCCGAACGAGGGCGGACGGACAGTCGGCGGAGGGGCGGGAGTGGAGTTCAGGATCCTGGGGGCACTGGAGGTCCGGGCCCCGGACTCCACCGTGCTCGCCGTCGGCGGCCGACGGCAACAGGCACTGCTGGCCTTCCTGGTGGCCCATCCCGGCCGGATCGTCTCGGTGCCCCGGCTGGTCGACGCGATCTGGGACGAGTCCCCGCCGGCCACCGCCGACCGCCAGGTCCGGAACATGGTCGGTCTGTTGCGCCGCCTCCTCGGGGGCGGCCCCGGACGGGTGGCGCCGATCCGCACCGCCGGGCCGGGGTACCTCTTCGGTGGGCCCGAAGTCCGCACCGACGTCCAGCAGTTCACCGCCCTGGTGGACGCGGCGGCGCAACCGGGCGCGGACCGGGTCGCGCGCCTGCGCGAGGCCCTGGCCCTGTGGCGCGGACCCGCCCTGGACGGGCTGCCGGGCCGGGCCCTCTCGGCTGTCGCGGCCGGGCTGGAGGAGCGCCGGATGACCGCCCTGGAGCGGCTCTACGAGGCCGAGTCGGCGGCCGGCCGGGACGAGCTCGCCATCACCGAACTCACCGAGCTGGTGGTCGCCTTCCCGCTGCGCGACGGCCTGCTGCGGCACCTGCTGACCGCTCTCGCGCGGTGCGGCCGCCAGGTGGAGGGGCTGGCCGCCTACCGCCGGTACGCCGACCGCCTCGCGGAGGAGCTCGGCCTCGACCCCTCGCCCCGACTGCGCGCCCTCCAGGGGGAGTTGCTGGGAGCGGCCGACGGGGTCCGGGCCGAAGCCGGCCCCGCGGAGCCGCCGGGCGGGGTGGCGCCCGCCCGGGTGCTGGTGTCGGCACCGCCGCAGCCGTATCCGCGTCCGGCCCAACTGCCCTGGGACCTCCCCTCCTTCATCGGCCGTACCGCCCAACTCGCGGCCATGGACCGCTGTCTGGCCGGGACCGGCACCCCCGGCACCGGCGGCCCGCACCCGACGTCCGTCCTCGTGATCACCGGCATCCCCGGCGGCGGCAAGTCGACCCTGGCGGTGCGCTGGGCGCACCGCGCCCGGGCGCACTTCCCCGACGGCCAGCTCTTCGCCGACCTGCACGGCTGGTCGTCGGCCGGCCGGCAGGACCCGCACGCCGTCCTCGGTGCCTTCCTGCGGGCACTGGGCGTACCGGCCGAGGACGTACCCGGCCGGCTCGACGAGGCGGCCGCGCTCTACCGCACCACCCTGGCCGACCGACGGGTACTGATCGTGCTCGACAACGCGCTCGACGCCGAACAGGTCCGTCCGCTGCTGCCCGGCACGGGCCGCTGCGCGGTGGTCGTGACCAGCCGCGACCGGCTCACCGGCCTCGTCGTCCGCGAAGGGGCCGAACGGATCGAACTCGTCGACTTCAGCCCGGCCGAGGGGCGGGCACTGCTGCACCGGGTCCTCGGCGCCGAACGGGTGGCGGCCCACGAGCAGGCCGTCGCCCGGCTGCTCGACGCCTGCGGACACCTCCCGCTGGCCGTCGGCCTCGCCGTCGCCCGGCTGCGCGACCGTCCGCAGCACGACCTCACCGGCCTGGCCGCCGAGTTGGCGGCCGAGGGCACCCGCCTGGACGTCCTCGACGCGGACGGCGACGGCCCGTCCGTCCGGTTGCGCACGGTCTTCGCGCTCTCCTACCGGGCCCTCGACGAACGCGCCGCGCGACTGTTCCGGCTGCTCGCGCTGAGCCCCGCGGTCGACCTCTCGGCGCCCGTCGCCGAGGCGGTCGGCGGTCAGGACGCCGCCGGGTCCGCACGCCTCCTGCGCCGCCTGGCGAACTCCCACCTCCTCACCGAACACGCCGCCGGCCGCTACCGCTTCCACGACCTGGTCCGGCTGTTCGCCGCCGAGCGGGGCAGGGAGCAGGAGAGCGAGCGCTCCCGCGACCGGGCCCGGGACCGCTGGTACGCCTGGTGCCTGCACCAGAGCGCGGCCGCCACCGCTCCGCTGCTGGCCCCGCGACGCTCCCGGGTGCCCCTGCCGCCGCCTCCCGAGGGCCTGCGCACCACCGCCTTCGACGGGGCGGAGGAGGCGCTGCGCTGGTACGACGGGCAGCGCGCCAACCTGCTCGCCACCGTCGGCCACGCCTTCGAGCACCGGAACGACGACGTCGCCTGGCAGCTCCCCGCACTGGTGTGGCCCTATCTGCACCGCTCGGGCCGGCACGCCGAACGCCTCGCCCTCGGCCGGACCGCGCTCGCCGCCGCCCGCCGCCTCGACGACCCCCTCGCCACCGGCCGCACCCTCAACGACCAGGGCCACGCCTGGAGCACCGCCGGCGACCTGCCCCGGGCCCGCCGGCACTACGAGCAGGCCCTCGACCAGGTCCGCAGGGCCGGAGCCCCGGCCGTCGAGGGCCAGGTGCTGGCCAACCTCGGCGGGTTCCGCTTCTTCTCCGGCGACTACGCCGAGGCCGCCGAGCACTTCGAGGACGCCCTGCGGCTCCTCCCCGCCGAGGGGCCGGACGCCGACGACTGGACCGTCCGCCTGTGCGAGGTCAGCCTCGCCGCGGTGCACGCCTTCCTCGGCCGCTTCGAGGCCGCCCGGGCCCGGGCCGAGCGGCTGCTCGCCCCCGAACTCGGCCTCCACGACGGCATCCTGGGCTGCTCCCTGCGGAACGTCCTCGGCGTCGCCCACTACGCCGCCGACCGCCCCGACGAGGCCCTGCGCCACTTCGCCCGCTCGCTGGCCGTCAGCCGGCGCACCACCGGCTTCCCGGACCAGCAGGCCAACTCCCTCGCCGGCCTCGCCGCCGCCCAGCAGAGCCTCGGCCGCCCCACCGCCGCCCGCCGCTCCTGGACCGCCGCCCTCGACCTCTACCGGCAACTCCCCTCCCACTACCGGGCCCCGGTCACCCTGCTGACCTCCCTCGGCTTCACCCCGCCCGACACCGACCTCCCGCCCGCCACCGCCCCCTCGACCGCACCCCTCCCGCCCGCACCCCTCCCGACCCGGTGACGCCGACGGCTGCCGGGCAGCAGGCCCCCTGGCGAGGACCTCTCCGCGCGCAGTGCCCGCACCGCCGGGCCGCGGCGTCGCCAGAGCCTCGTTCGGGTGATTGTCGGAAGGTCTTCCAGGACCGGAGCGACGGGCGGGGCGCGGCCGGGCGGCCGGGGTCCGTCGGCGGGGCGGGGATCGGGCGCGGTGGCGCGGTGATCGACGCGGGCTAGAATGCGGGCAGTGCCGGGGATGTCGACTTCGGGAGCGCCCGGCGCGGGGCGAGCCCGATCACTCCCGTCCCCGGTGGTGTCGGTCCGACGACCACGGCCGTCCTGCTCGCACAGACGGTCGAGGCGGCGGAGCGTCAGGTCGCCCGGTTCCGGCCCCGGAAACGGTGTCGGGTCGGCCGATGGGTGGATCATGGGTGGGGCTTCGCGCTCCCGGTGGTTCGGCGGATGAGATGGTGGGGCGCCACGGGTGGGATCGGCCGCGCTTTTGTGTGCGGCGGATGCTCCGTGGGCCGGCAGGTGGCACGATGCGATGCCGGAAGCGACGCTCAAGGAGAAGACAGCACCATGGCAACCGACTACGACGCCCCGCGCGACACCGGCGACGAGGGACGCGACGACAGTATCGAGGCTCTGAAGAACAAGCGGGACGACAAGCAGAGCTCCTCGGTGGACGTGGAGCCCGAGGCCGTCGAGGGCCTCGAACTTCCGGGCGCCGACCTGTCCGGTGAGGAACTCACCGTGCGGGTCGTGCCGCTCCAGGCGGACGAGTTCACCTGTATGACGTGCTTCCTGGTCCACCACCGCGCGCAGCTCGCGGGCGAGGACAAGAACGGCCGGCCGATCTGCCGGGAGTGCGCGTCCTGACCGGGGCGTGATGTCCGGGCCGGCCGGGGACTCCCGGGCGCTCCGCCGGGGACTCCCGGTCGGAAGCCGCCCCGGGGTGCGCGGCCGGCCCGGGTCCGTTCCGGGGTGCCGGCCTCCGGGGTGCGAGCCTCAGGCCAGGAAGCCCCGCAGCAGCGCGGCCGTGGCGGCGAGGTGTTCCTCGGTGGCGCGCCGGGCCGCGTCGCCGTCTCCGGTGAGGATCGCCCGGACCATGGCGCGGTGCTGTTCGGCGGCGTGCTCGATGTTCCGCTCCAGCATGGGGATCGCGTTGAGGAGGTCGTTGAGGCGCATTCTGGCCTCGGCGATGGCCGCGGCCAGCGTGGGGGAGCCGGTGAGTTCGCCGATGGCGAGGTGGAAGCGCGAGTCGAGCTGGCGGTACCGGTCCGGCGGGGAGTCCTCCAGGTCGTCGAGGCGGCTCTCCAGGTGGGCCCGCTGCTCGGCGGTGAGGGTGCGGCGGGCGGCGGCCTCGGCCGCGCCGGCCTCCAGGACCTGGCGGTAGGTCAGCGCGTCCTCCAGTGCGCCGCCGAGGTCCCGGGCGGCCCGGCGGAGGTCGGCGACGTCGGGTGCGGGCATCCGGTAGGTGACGAAGGTGCCGCCGTAGCGGCCGCGGCGGGGTTCGACGCAGTCGGCCTGCTGCAGGGTGCGGAGCGCCTCGCGCAGGGTCTCCCTGCTGACACCGAGCCGTGCGGCGAGGTCCCGTTCGGCGGGCAGCCGGTCGCCGTGGCCGAAGACACCGAGCTTGATCGCCTGGAGCAGCCGTTCGACGGTCTCCTCGAAGGCGTTGCCGGTGCGGACCGGGCGGAAGATCGCGCCGGCCTGCCAGTCGAGCCGTGCCTGCTCACGTGCTTGGTCCAGGTCCACGCCCGGAATCGTACCTACGGGCGGGCGTCGGAACTCGTTCCGTCCCATTCTCGGTGTCGGCCCTTGACGTGGCCCCGGCTCAGCCGGAACGATGCTGCTCACCCACCCAATGGTCTGGTTCCAGACCATTGACGAGCCGCCCGATCGTCGAACCCGCCCGGCCGAGCGCGCCACGCCGTCGTGGCCCTGCCCGTCCCGGCACACCCTCAACCCCCTGGGGTGCCCATGACCGACGCACGCTCACCCGAAACCCGCGCGGACGAGCCACCCGCGGGTGAACAGCCTTCCCCCACCGTGTTTCCGGAAGGCACCACCCCCGTTTCCGACGACGAACAACGCCTCCGCGAGCTGGGCTACACCCAGGAACTGGCCCGCTCGATGTCCGGCTTCTCCAACTTCGCCGTCTCCTTCTCCATCGTCTCGATCCTCTCCGGCTGCCTGACCCTCTACGGCACGGGCATGAAGACCGGAGGCCCGGCCCTGATCGTCTGGGGCTGGCCGGTGGTCGGCCTGTTCACCCTCTGCGTCGGGCTGGCCATGGCCGAGATCTGCTCCAGCTACCCGACGGCCGGCGGGCTCTACTACTGGGCCGCCAAGCTCAGCCGCAGCCGGGGCGCCGCGTGGAGCTGGTTCACCGGCTGGTTCAACTTCCTCGGCCAGGTCGCGGTCACCGCCGGCGTCGACTTCGGTGCCGCGTTCTTCACCAACGCCTTCCTGACGCTGCGCTTCGGTTTCGAGGCCAGCCCCGTGCACACCATCGAGATCTTCGCGGTCGTCCTGCTGCTGCACGGCCTGCTCAACACCCGCGGCGTGCGCCTCGTCGCCCTCCTCAACAGCGTGTCCGTGTGGTGGCACCTGGTGGGTGTCGCGGTCATCGTCGGCGCCCTCGCCGTGCTCCCGGACCAGCACGCCCCGGCCTCCTTCGTGCTCACCGAGTTCGTCAACGGCACCGGCTTCCGGAACCAGTTCTACGTCGCGATGATCGGCCTGCTGATGGCCCAGTACACCCTCACCGGGTACGACGCCTCCGCGCACATGACCGAGGAGACCCGCGACGCCGCCCGCTCCGGCCCCCGCGGCATCGTCAACGCCATCACCGTCTCCCTGGCCGCCGGCTGGGTCCTGCTGCTCGGCCTCACCTTCGCGATCCGCGACTACGACGGCGCGCTCAACAGCGACACCGGCGTCCCGCCCGCCCAGATCTTCATCGACGCGATCGGGTCCGGCGGCGCCCAGTTCCTGCTGCTGATCGTGATCGGCGCCCAGTTCTTCTGCGGAATGGCCTCCGTCACCGCCAACTCCCGCATGATCTACGCCTTCTCCCGCGACGGCGCGCTGCCCGGCTCCCGGCTGTGGCACCGCATCGACCCGCGCACCCAGACCCCGACCAACGCGGTCTGGCTGGCGACCGGCGGCGCGCTGCTGCTCGGCCTGCCCGCCCTCTGGAACACCACCGCCTACACCGCCGTGACCTCCATCTCCGTCATCGGCCTGTACATCTCCTACGTCATTCCGGTGTACCTGAGGCTGCGCCAGGGCGAGGACTTCACCCCCGGCCCCTGGCACCTGGGACGGTGGAGCCGGCCGATCGGCATCCTCGCGGTCGGCTGGACAGCGGTGATCACCGTGCTGTTCATGCTCCCCACCGCCTCCCCGATCACCGCCGAGAGCTTCAACTACACCCCCGTCGCCGTGGCCGTCGTGGTCGGCTTCGCCGGGGTGTGGTGGCTGGTCTCGGCCCGCCACTGGTTCACCGGACCCCAGGTCCACCCCCTGCCGACCGACTCCGACACCCGCGACACGCCGCCCGGCCCCGACGCCCACGACACCGAACTGGAGGTCCGATGACCAGCCCCCGGCTCACCCTCGACGAACTGCGCGCCCGCGTCGCCGACGGCACGGTCGACACCGTGGTGCTCGCCATGACCGACATGCAGGGCCGCCTCCAGGGCAAGCGCCTGGCCGCCGAGCACTTCCTCGACGACGTGGTGCCCGGCGCCGCCGAGGGCTGCGGCTACCTGCTCGCCGTCGACGTCGACATGAACACCGTCGACGGCTACGAGATCTCCTCCTGGGAGAACGGCTACGGCGACCTCACGCTGCGCCCCGACCTCACCACCCTGCGGACCGTGCCCTGGCACCCCGCCACCGCCATGGTCCAGTGCGACGTCCTCCACCACGACGGCACCCCCGTCGCCGTGTCCCCGCGGCAGATCCTGCAACGCCAGCTGGACCGCCTGGCCGGCCACGGCTGGCACGCGCAGGCCGCCACCGAGCTGGAGTTCATCGTCTTCCGGGACAGCTACGAACAGGCCTGGGACAAGGACTACGCCCGGCTCACCCCGGCCAACCAGTACAACGTGGACTACTCCGTCCTCGGCACCGGCCGGATCGAGCCCCTGCTGCGCCGGATCCGCAACGGGATGGCCGGCGCGGGCCTGTCCGTCGAGTCCGCCAAGGGCGAGTGCAACCTCGGCCAGCACGAGATCGCCTTCAAGTACGCCGACGCCCTCACCACCTGCGACAACCACACCGTCTACAAGACCGGCGCCAAGGAGATCGCCGCCCAGGAGGGCTGCAGCCTGACCTTCATGGCGAAGTACGACGAACGCGAGGGCAACTCCTGCCACATCCACCTCAGCCTGCGCGACGACGAGGGCGCACCCGTGTTCGCCGGTGACCGGCCGCACGGCTTCTCCCGCACCATGGAGCACTTCCTCGCCGGACAGCTCGCCTGCCTCGCCGACTTCGCCCTGCTGCTCGCCCCCACCGTCAACTCCTACAAGCGCTACGTGCCCGGCAGCTTCGCGCCCACCGCCGTCGCCTGGGGCCGCGACAACCGCACCTGCGCCCTGCGGGTGGTCGGCCACGGGCCGTCGCTGCGGTTCGAGAACCGCGTCCCCGGCGGCGACGTCAACCCCTACCTCGCGGTCGCCGCGCTGATCGCGGCCGGACTGCACGGCGTCGACCGACAGCTGGAGCTCGAACCGGAGTTCACCGGCAACGCCTACGCCTCCGACGCCCCCAGGGTGCCCGCCAACCTGCGCGACGCGGTCGACGCCTTCGAGCGCAGCGCCGTCGCCACCGAGGCCTTCGGCAAGGACGTCGTCCGGCACTACACCCACGCCGGACGCACCGAACTCGCGGCCTACGAGAGCGCGGTGACCGACTGGGAGCGGCGCCGCGGATTCGAGCGGCTGTGACCCGCGCGGACCCGCGCCGACCGCTGATCGGCATCAGCACCTACCAGGACGACGCGGCCTGGTCCGTCTGGCACCAACGCGCCGCCCTGCTGCCCCAGACCTATGTGGACGCGGTCGTCCGCGCGGGCGGCACCCCGGTCCTGCTGCCGCCGCAGCCCGGCGGCGCCGAACACCTCCTGGACGCCCTGGACGGGCTCGTCCTCGCCGGCGGACCGGACCTCGACCCGGCCGGGTACGGGGCGGCCGCCGACCCGCGCACCGGCCCGCCCCACCACGCCCGGGACGACTGGGAGAGCACCCTGCTGCGCGCCGCTCTGGCCCGGGACCTGCCGCTGCTCGGCGTGTGCCGCGGCATGCAGCTGCTCAACGTCGAACTCGGCGGCACCCTCCTCCAGCACCTGCCCGACGGGAGCCACCAGAAGGTCCCTGCACAGTTCGTCCGGCACCGGGTCGAGGTGGCCGACGGCAGCCGGCTCGCCGGCGTCCTGGGGCCGGACGCCGAGGTCTCCTGCTACCACCATCAGGCCGTCGACCGCCTCGGCCGAGGGCTCAGGCCCACCGCCCGGGGCGCCGACGGCACCGTCGAGGCACTGGAGCTCGACGGGCACCGCTTCGCCCTCGGCGTCCAGTGGCACCCCGAGACCGACCCCGACGACCTGCGCCTGTTCCGAGCGCTGATCGCCCGAGCCCTCACCGCCTGATCCGTGACCGCCCGATCCGTGACCGACCGGGCCCCGACCGCCCGCACCACCGCCACCGCCAGCCACCGGGAGACGAACCCATGACCGAACCGGACCTCTTCGAGGTCGTCAACCCCGCCACCGAGGAGGTGATCACCACCGTCGAACTCGCCGGCCTCGCCGAGACCGACGCCGCCGTGGCCCGCGCCCGCGCCGCCTTCGACACCTGGCGCCGGGTGGCCCCCGCCGACCGGGCCCGCCTGCTGCGCGCCTTCGCCGCCGCCGTCGACGCCGACCGCGAGCACCTCGCCGCCCTGGAGGTCGCCAACGCCGGCCACACCATCGGCAACGCCCGCTGGGAGGCCGGCAACGCGCGCGACGTCATCGACTACTACGCCGCCGCCCCGGAACGGCTGTTCGGCCGGCAGATCCCCGTCGCCGGCGGCGTCGACGTCACCTTCCAGGAACCGATCGGCGTGGTCGGTGTCATCGTGCCGTGGAACTTCCCGATGCCGATCGCCGCCTGGGCGCTGGCCCCGGCCCTCGCCGCCGGCAACACCGTGATCGTCAAACCCGCCGAGCTCACCCCGCTCACCGCCCTGCGCCTCGGCGAACTCGCCCTGCGCGCCGGGATCCCGGAGGGCGTGCTGCAGATCCTGCCCGGCCGGGGCCCGGTGGTCGGCCAGCGCTTCGTCACCCACCCGGACGTGCGCAAGATCGTGTTCACCGGCTCGACCCGGGTCGGCAAGGAGATCATGGCCGGCTGCGCCGCCCAGGTGAAGCCCGTCACCCTCGAACTCGGCGGCAAGAGCGCCAACATCGTCTTCGCCGACGCCGACCTAGCCAAGGCCGCCGCGACCGCGCCCTACGCCGTCTTCGACAACGCCGGCCAGGACTGCTGCGCCCGGTCCCGGATCCTGGTCGAGGCCTCCGTGTTCGAGGACTTCATGGCGCTGCTGGAGCCGGCCGTCCGCGGGGTGCGGGTCGGTGACCCGGCCGACGAGAAGACCGAGATGGGACCGCTGATCTCCGCCGCCCACCGGGCCCGGGTCGCCTCCTACGTGCCGGACGACGCGGCGGTGGCCTTCCGCGGCGGCGCCCCCGACGGGCCCGGTTTCTGGTACCCGCCGACCGTGCTCGCCCCCGTCCGGCACGACGACCGCGCCTTCACCGAGGAGATCTTCGGACCGGTGGTCACGGTGGTGCCGTTCCGCGACGAGCAGGACGCCCTGCGGATCGCCAACGCCACCGAGTACGGGCTGTCCGGCTCCGTCTGGACCAGGGACGTCGGACGCGCCCTGCGGGTCGCGCGCGGCGTCGAGGCCGGCAACCTCTCCGTCAACTCGCACTCCTCGGTGCGCTACACCACGCCGTTCGGCGGCTTCAAGCAGTCCGGGCTCGGCCGCGAGCTCGGCCCGGACGCCCTCGCCGCCTTCACCCAGACCAAGAACGTCTTCATCTCCACGGAGGAGTGATCAGCATGACCCAGCGACTCGACGGCCGGGTGGCCGTCATCACCGGTGCCGGCAGCGGCATCGGCCTCGCGACCGCCCGCCGGCTCGCCGCCGAGGGAGCCAAGGTGGTCTGCGTCGACCTCGACGCGGAGACCGGCGCCAAGGCGGCCAACGAGGTCGGCGGACTGTTCGTCCAGGCGGACGTGACGGACGAGGCCGCGGTCCGGGACCTCTTCCAGCGGGCCGTGGACGAGTACGGCCGGCTCGACATCGCCTTCAACAACGCGGGCATCTCCCCGCCGGACGACGACTCCATCCTCACCACCGGCCTGGACGCCTGGAAGCGGGTCCAGGACGTCAACCTCACCAGCGTCTACCTGTGCTGCAAGTACGCGATCCCGCACATGCAGCGCCAGGGCAAGGGCTCGATCATCAACACCGCCTCCTTCGTCGCGGTGATGGGCGCGGCCACCTCGCAGATCTCCTACAGCGCCTCCAAGGGCGGGGTGCTGGCGATGTCCCGCGAGCTGGGGGTGCAGTTCGCCCGCGAGGGGATCCGGGTCAACGCGCTGTGCCCGGGCCCGGTGAACACCCCGCTGCTGCAGGAGCTCTTCGCCAAGGACCCGGAGCGGGCCGCCCGCCGTCTGGTGCACATCCCGCTCGGCCGCTTCGCCGAGCCGGAGGAGATCGCCGCCGCGGTGGCCTTCCTGGCCTCCGACGACTCCTCCTTCATGACCGCCAACACCTTCCTGGTGGACGGCGGCATCTCCGGCGCCTACGTCACCCCGCAGTAGACCCGGCACGGATCCGGCCTCCGGACGGCCCGGCCGCCCCGCCCCGCACCGGGGAGGGGCGGCCGGGCCGTCGACGGCTACGTGACCGGGCTGGTCCGCCCCGGCTCCACGGGCGCCGGTGCCGGTGCGGGGGCGGCCCTGGCGTCCAGGGCGCGGGTGTAGCGGCGCAACAGCAGGACGGCGGTGGTGGCGAGGCCGATCAGCAGGCCGAGCCACAGTCCCCGGGTCTCGCCGCCGAGCGGGTAGGCGAGCAGCCAGGCGGCGGGCAGGCCGACGGCCCAGTAGCCGACGAGGGTGATGCGGAAGCCGCTGCGGGTGTCGTCGAGTCCGCGCAGCAGTCCGACGCCGATGTTCTGCGCGCAGTCGAAGAACTGCAGGACGGCGACGACGGCCAGGAGTCCGGTCGCGATCCGCAGGCCCTGCTGGTCGGCGGCCGTGCCGGGGTCGAAGAAGGGCCGCAGCACGAGCCGGGGGGCGGTGAGGTAGACGATGCCGACGAGGGTGCTGACGGCGGCTCCGCAGGCCAGCGCGGTGTTCTTGATCCGGCGGGCGGCGGCGTGGTCGCCGAGCGCGAGTTCCCGGCTGACGTTGATGGACGCGGCGTGGGAGAGACCGACGGCGACCTGGAAGACGATGTAGATCAGCTGGTTGACGGCGGTGTGGGCGGCGAGCGCGGCGGCGCCGAAGCTGCCGGCGAGCAGGGCCGTGACGGAGAAGAAGCCGGCTTCGGAGCCGTAGGTGGCGGCGATCGGGGTGCCGAGGCCGAGCAGGCGGCGCACGGTGGCGGCGTCGGCGCGCCAGAAGTCCAGGGTGAGCAGCGCGGCCAGTTCGGGGTCGCGTCGTGCGGAGGCCCGGAGGGCGAGGAAGGAGAGCAGGTGGACGCTGCTGGTGGCGACGCCGATGCCGGTGAGGCCGAGTTCGGGCAGGCCCCACGTCCCGTGGATGAAGACCCAGTTGAGTCCGGCGTTGACGGCGACCGAGGCGACGGTGATGCGCAGCAGGGCCTGCGGGCGGCGCATGCCGACGGTGAACTGGCGGACGGCCTGGAACCAGAGGCAGGGCAGCAGGCCCGGGGCCAGCGCGGCGAGCATGCTCTGGGCGCGCTCGGCGACGGCCGCGTCCTGGCCGAGCCAGGTGGCGGCCTGGCCGACGAGGACCATCAGCACGGCGCCGGCGATCCCGGCGAGGGTGGCCACCGCCATGGCCGCCCGGACCAGGGCGCGGACCTCGTGGCCGTCGTCGGCCCCTGAGGTGGGTTCACCGCGTTCGGCGCGCGCGGCGGCGGCCGCGACCTGGTTGCCGACGGAGGTGACCAGGCCGACGCCCATGGTCCGCAGTTGGTTGAAGACGACCAGGGCGAGGCCGCCGGCGGCCAGGGCCTCGGTGCCCAGCACGCCCATCATGACGGTGTCGGTGGTGGTGAGGGCGACCTGGGCGAGCTGGGTGAGGGCGAGCGGGACGGCGAGCGCGGCGAGCGCGCGGCTGTCGCGGGCGAGGACGGCTGTCTGCTTCACGATGGGTGTCAGTTCCTGCGGAGTTTGGTCAGCGTCTCGTCGATCACGGCTTCGGCGGCCGGGTCGAGGAGGTCACGGGCGGTCATCCAGTCGTCGTTGAAGACGGTGTCCATGTACTTCTCACCGCCGTCGTTGACGAAGGCGACCATAACGGTGTCGGGGGCCTGCCGGCCCAGCCGGTCCAGGGCCTCGTGGACGACGCCGCCGGCGGAGCCGCCGATGAGCAGTCCGGTGCGGCGGGCGACGACCCGGGCGGTGGCGAAGGCCTCGATGTCGCCGACCTTGACGCCTTCGTCGATGAGGTCGTAGTCGACCAGCAGTCCGATGCTGGCGCCCTCGGGGGTGCCGGTGCCGGACTGGTAGTAGTCGTGGGCGGGCGGGCCGAAGGCGATGGAGCCCTTGGGCTCGACGCCGACGACGGTGACGTCCGGGACGCTCCTCCGCAGCTCCCGGGCGGTGCCGCAGAGGCCGCCGCCGGTGCCGACCGCGCCGATCAGCACATCGACGCGGTGGTCGAGGGCCTGGGCGATCTCCCGGCCGACGGCGTAGTAGCCGACCGCGTTGCTGGGGTTGTTGTGCTGTTCGGTGAAGAAGGTGTTGTCCTTGCCCCGGGCCATGTCCTCGGCGAGCTCCTCGCGCGCGGCGGTGTGGAGCTCCTCGCCGTCGGTGTCGGCGTCGACGTACACCAGCTCGGTGCCCATGGCCTTCATGCCGCGCAGCTTGTCGACGGCGGCGTGGTTGTCGACGACGGCGGTGAAGCGGTAGCCGCGTTCGGCGGCGACCACGGCGAGTCCGAGGCCGGTGTTGCCGGAGGTGGACTCGATGATGTGGCCGCCCTCGCGCAGCTCGCCGCGTTCCTCGGCGTCGAGGACCATCTGGCGGGCCATCCGGATCTTGGCGCTTCCGGTGGGGTTGAACATCTCCAGTTTGAGCAGCAGTCGGGCGCCGTTGTCGGCCCGGGCGAGCTCGAACAGCGGGGTGCGGCCGATGAGGTCGGAGATCCGGCTGACCACCGGGGGGCGGTGCAGGGCGTCGGTCATGGCGTGGCTCCGTGGGGCGGTGCGGACAAGTACGGGTGGTGCGGGCGGCCTGGGGCGGCCTGGGGCGGGCTCAGCGGTCGAGCCGCCAGCGGTGCCGGTCGCCGTCGCCGGGGCGGTCGACGACGACCTTCGGCGGCAGCGGCAGTTCGTGGAACGGGGACTCGTTGGAGTCCATCTGGTAGCCCGCGGTGTTGGGGTAGACGAGCAGGTCGCCGACCCGGGGCCGGGCCGGGAAGGGGATCTTGCGCCAGGTCAGCAGGTCGGAGTCGAGGCAGCTGGCCCCGCCGACGCAGGCGGGGTAGGGCCCGGACGCCTCCGCCCCGGGACCAGGACCGGGACCGGGGAGCAGCTGCGGCTCGGGCAGGTACTCGCTGTCGAACCACTGCTCGGACAGGCTGAGGCTGGTCCCGTCGACGGTGACGATGCCGTACCCGGCGCGGTCCTTGACGCCCTGGACGCGGAAGACCGAGGAGCCGGCCCGGTCGAGCAGGGCGCGGCCGGGTTCCAGCAGCAGCGTCACCCCGGCCTGCCGCAGCCGTTCGGCGAGGGCGGGCCCGGTGCCGCCGGGGCGGGCGGCGAGGACGGCGCGCAGCGCGTCGGCTCCGGCGACGGGGGAGTGGTACGGATAGAAGTCGGCGGCGGCGAAGGCCTTGTCGCCGTGGTAGTGCCCGGGGCGCTGCTCAGTGAGGAAGGTGTCCCAGGCCGCGCCGTCGACGTAGTCCACGGCGAAGCCGCCGCCGATGCTGATCCGGTCCGCCGGCAGGCCGAGAGCCCGGGCCTTGAGGCACAGCTCGATCAGCTCTCCGGCAAGGTCGGCGCGCGGCCGGGTGTCGTAGCCGGACAGGTGGAAGCTGAAGCCCTCCATCCGGACGCGCCCGCCCGCGTCGGCGCAGTCCCGCAGCGCCCGGTCGAGCTGGGCGTCGTCGAGGCCGAAGCGGCTGCGCGGCTGGTTCGGCGGGAGGCGGCGCAGCAGGATCCGGGCCGGACGGCCGGTGCCGGGGCCGAGCAGCCGGTCGAGTTCGTCCGGCGCGTCGACGGCGATCAGCGAGCCCTGTCGGACCGCGACGCGCAGCAGTTGCTCGGACTTGGCGGGTCCGGTGACGACGAGGTCCTCGCCGCGCACGCCGTGGCCGAGGGCGTCGCGCAGTTCGCCGAGGGAGGCGACGTCCACCCCGGCGCAGGCCTCGGCGCAGCGCTCGACGAACACGGAGGCCTTGTTGGCCTTCTTCGCGTAGTACACGCGGCCGTCCACGCCGGTCTCGGCCAGGGCGGCGCGGAACGCGGCGAGGTTGGCGTCGAAGCGTTCGGGCAGCAGGTAGTGGAACGGGCCGTCGAGGCCGTGGGCGAGTTCGTGGAGCAGGCCGCTGGCGTGGAGGCGTTCGGTGAGCGGGTCGTGGTGGGCGGGCAGGCTCAGCGGGTCGGGCACCTTCAGCGGGTCGGGCACCTTCAGCGGGTCAGGCTGGTCGGGCAGGCTCAGCGGGTCGGGCTGGGCGGGCAGGGTCAGCGCCACAGGGCCACCTCGGTTCCGAGCCCCTGGGCGGTGGCGAGCTGGGCGAAGCGGTGGCCCAGCGCGATGTCGGTGACGACGAGTCCGCTGTTGTAGGCGAAGATCCGCTGCTCGGGGGCGGTGCGGGCGCTCGCGGCCCCGGAGATCGCGGCGGGGAGCTCCAGGTCGACGGCGGGGAACTTCCCGTCCGGGTCGGCCATGTCGGTGCCGGTGACGCGCATCTGGGCCTCGCTGGTGGCGATCACCCGGTCCGCGCGGTGCAGCGTGGAGGGGGCGAGGCCGTGGCCGACGAGGATCGCCGTGGCGCCGGGCTTGAGCTGGTCGGCCTCGACGGCGGCGGTGGTGTGGCCGCCGGCGGTGGCGACGACGAGGTCGGCCTCGCGGGCGGCGGCCCCGAGGTCGGTGACCAGCTCGATCCCGCGGCCGGGGAAGTGCCGGTCGAGTTCGGCCCGGACGGCGGCGATGCCGTCGGGGTGGGTGCCGGACAGCAGCAGGCGCTCCAGTCCGGGCAGGGTGGTGAGCAGGAACGGCAGGGCGAGCCGGCCCTGGGTGCCGGTGCCGATCACCAGCGCGGTCGTGGCGCCGGGCGCGGCGCACTCGCGGGCCAGGAGGGCAGACACGGCCGGGGTGCGCAGCGAGCCGATCCGCGAGCAGTCCATCATGGCGACCGGCAGGCCGGTGACGTCGTCGTAGATGGTCAGGGTCGTGTAGTAGTGCTGGTTCTCGCGGCTCTCGTGCAGGCCGTGCTTGTACGAGGTCTTGACGGCGACGACGTTGCGGACGCCGTCGCGCCCGAGCATGGCGTAGGAGACGGAGTGGCCGTCGGCGGGTTTGACGGTCAGTTTGCGGGGGTTGTCGGACTGCCCGGCGGCGAGGGTGCGGTAGGCCTGTTCGACGGTGTCGACGACGTCGGTCAGGGTGATGTCCAGGCCGGCGAGGTCGCTGGTGGACAGTACGCGCAGGGTGGTGTCGTCCCGGTCCATGGGTGTGGCCTTTCGACGGGGTGAGGGAGGTGGGTCGGCGGTTCAGGCGGCCCAGGCGGTGAGGGCGGCCTGCCCGTAGCCGTGTTCGTCGTGCTCGGCGAGCGGGCGGGTGGGGCGGTCCTCGACGCGGACCGAGGCGCGCTTCAGCCAGCGGTCGGTGCCGTCGTAGCGGGCCCGGAAGGGGACCCGGCCGTGGACGACGGTGTCGTTGTCGACGACCAGGATGTCGCCGGGCTCCAGGCTGACCGCGACCGAGACCCGGGCCAGCTCCCGGCCGAGGCGCTCGTACGCCTCCCGCCACAGCGGGTCGGTCCCCTCCAGCGGGGTGTAGGCGGGGTCGTAGCGCATGGTCAGGCCCTCGGGGCCGTCGAAGAGGGTGGGCACCGGTGCGGGGCGGCCGCCGAACTTCTGGGCCTGCTCGTAGGCGTCGTCGGGCAGGATCGGTGCGACGGGCCGCTTCAGCCGGTCCAGGTCGGCCGCATCGAGCCCGGTCAGGCGCACGCTGGCGGCGGTGGTGGCGATGCCGTCGTAGTTGCGCATGCAGCACAGCAGCAGCAGGTGGGCGCGGCCGGGGTGGAAGGCGTCCTCGGTGTGCGGGGTGAGCAGGACGGAGCTGGACGCGCCGGTCTGCTCGCTCTCGTGTCCCGGCGAGGGGACGATGTTGTGCACGAACCGGCCGTCCTGCTGGCCGTCCCAGGCGATGGGGGTGCCCATCAGGGTGGAGACGAGCAGCAGGGCGACGTCCCAGCGGGCGCCGGCCTCGGCGACGGTGGACCAGTGCTCCGGGGTCGGACCGAGTTCGGTGTCGTCGAGGTCCAGGCCGCGCAGGACGAACAGGCCGTCGGCGGTGTCGACCGGACGCAGCAGGTGGCGCAGCGGCGCGCTCAGCCGGGCGCACGCGGCGGGCAGGTCGGCCAGCAGGTCGGGGCTGGTGGCGGAGCCGTGGCGGGCCAGCAGCTTCGCGGCGGCGGAGGTGAGTTCCGCGGCGGCGGCGGGGTCGAGACGGCGTACCGGGGCAGGGCAGGTGGGCACGGCGGACCTTCCGGGGACGGGGGAGAGACGTGGCGCGGGCATGTGGCATCACCGCGCCGGCGTGGGGCGGCGGCGGGAGCTGCACATGACGTGAGGGGGTGGGTCCGGGGGGCGGCTCGAACGGCCGGACGACAGGAAACGTAACAACGACTTCGAGGTAAGGCAAGCCTTACCCGGCCTCTTGTCTACATTCACGTAGTCTCAGTTTTCGGCCCCGGCACGGCCGCCGCGCGCATCCAACTCCCGTGCTCAGAAGGCATGTTGATGCAGTCAGGGGGAACGGTACGGCGCGCGGTGCGCTCCGTCGGACGACTTGCACACCGTCTCGAACTTAGGGTAGGTAAACCTAAGCAAGTTGAGCGCGACCGGAAACGAGGAACGAACGTGGGCATCACCAGACGACAGCTGCTGTGGGCCGGTGCCGGTGCGGGGGCGGCCGGTGCGCTCGCTGCCTGCAGCAGCGGAAAGAGCGGATCCACGGACGCCGCGCCCTCCGGCACCGGCTCCCAGCAGCCCCGCCCGGGCGGCACGCTGAAGATCGGTGCCCTCGGCAAGGCCTCCGCCGTCACCCGCGACCCCCACGGCACCCAGGCCAACGAGAGCGACTACCTCATTCTCAGCCTGATCTTCGACACCCTCGCCGCACCCGGGGCCTCGACCAACACCGCCCCGCGGCTGGCCGCGTCCTGGAAGCCCTCGGACGACCTCAGGACCTGGCGCTTCACCGTCGCCGACGGCGCCACCTTCCACGACGGCACCCCCGTCACCGCCGAGGACGTCGTCTGGTCGCTCAAGCGCCTGCGCAACACCCCCTCCGGGAAGAGCCGACTGCCCGGCATCCAGCCCGAGAACATCACGGCCGAGGACGCCAGGACCGTCGTCCTGGTCTCCGACTACCCCAACGCCGAACTGCCGCTGCTCACCCGGCTGACCACCTTCGTCCTGAAGAAGGACACCAAGGACGACGCGATCGCCGGCGCCCCCGGCACCGGCCCGTTCAAGCTCGACTGGTACCGCGACGGCAACGCCCGTCTGGTGCGCAACGACAACTGGTACGGCGGCAAGGCCCTCCTGGACGCCGTCGAGGTGCGCCTGTTCGAGAGCCCCCAGGCGATGGCCAACGCCCTGCTCGCCGGACAGATCGACGTCGCCTCCAACGTCGGCGCCGTCGCCGCCCGCACCGCCGAGGCCCGCAAGGACGTGCAGATCGTCCGCCGCCCCAACGACATGGCGATGCCCATCGTCATGCGCACCGCCGACGGCCCGTTCGCCGACCCCCGCGTGCGCGAGGCCCTCAAGCTCGCCGTCGACCGCGACGCCATGGTCAAGCAGGTGCTCTCCGGCTACGGCACCGTCGGCAACGACATCCTCGGCACCGGCGACCCCGCCCTCGCCAAGGACATCCCGCAGCGCGCCCGCGACCTCGCCAAGGCCAAGCAGCTGCTCGCCGACGCCGGCTTCGACACCGCGAAGACCTACGACCTGGTCACCACCGAGGACATCGCCGGACTCGCCGAGTCCGCGACCCTGTTCGCCACCCAGGCCCGCGAGGCCGGCGTGAAGATCAACGTGGTGAAGCAGGACTCCAAGATCTTCTGGGACGCCACCTGGCTCAAGGCGCCGCTCTACACCACGTACTGGGGCACCAACGACTCCGTGGTGTTCTTCGCCTCCAAGACGATGCTCTCGGACGCCGGCCAGAACGAGAGCGGCTGGAACGAGCCCTCCTTCGACGAGACCTACCGCCAGGCGATGGGCACCGTCGACGCCACCGAGCGCGGCAAGCTGCTGCACCGGCTCCAGGAGATCGAGTTCGCCGGCTCCGGCTACCTGCTGTGGGGCATGGCCGACGGCATCGACCTCGCCGGCGCGGCCGTGCGCGACCTGCCCCGCCTCCCCGGATACGGGCGCGTCCAGCTCGAAAAGACCTGGCTGGCGCGTTGACCGCGCTCCGCCCGGCCGGCGTCCACCCGCCGCGCAGCGTCCCGGCCCGCGTCCTCCCCGGCGCGGGCCGGGTCGCCCGGCAGGCCGCCCGGCGCCTGCTGATGCTCGTCGTCCTGCTCGCCGCCGTCTTCGCCGCCGTCGAGATCCTGCCGGGCGACGCCGCCGGCGCCACCGCCGACCGGGGCGTCACCGCCGCCGACCTCGCCGCCCGCCGCGCCGCCCTGGGCCTGGACCGGCCGGTGGCGGAGCGGTTCTGGGACTGGATGACCGGCCTGCCCACCGGGGACCTCGGCACCACCGCCCGCGGCGAGCACGTCACCGACGTGCTCGCCGGACCCTTCCCCAACACCCTCCTGCTCGGCGTGCTCGCCCTCGTCCTCAGCACCGCGGGCGCCCTCGCCCTCGGCGGCTGGGCCGCGCTCCGCCCGGGCGGACGCGCGGACCGCGCCGTCGACACCCTGTCCACCGCGGCCTTCGCCCTGCCGGAGTTCGTCGTCTCCGTCACCCTGCTGCTCCTGCTGTCCCAGTGGACCGGCTGGCTCCCGGCCGTCACCCTCACCGGGGCCGACGGCAGACCCGAGTCCTGGACGATGATCGTCCTGCCGCTGCTCTCCCTGACCCTGCCCCAGATCGGCTGGAACACCCGGATCGTGCGCGGCGCGCTCGCCGACCAGGCCGCGCTGCCGCACGTCGGGGCCGCCGTCCTGGACGGCCTGCCCCGGTGGCGGATCCTCGGCCACCACATGCTCCCGGGAGCGCTGCCCGCCGTCACCGTCGGCATCGCCACCTCCACCGGCATGCTGCTGGGCGGCACCGTCGTCGTCGAGACCCTCTTCAACTACCCGGGCATCGGGGCCGTCCTGGCCGGTGCGATCACCGACCGCGACACCCCGCTCGTCGCCGGGGTCGTCGCCGCGGCCGGTGCCACCATCAGCCTGCTCCTGCTGCTCGCCGACCTCGTCCGCTCGACCGCCCTCGGGGAGCAGCACCGATGACCTCCACCCGCCCCGCTCCGACTGGCGCCCCCGCTCCGACCGGCGCCCACGGCCCGACCGGCGCCCACGGCCCGGCCCGTCCGCGTGAACGGCGCGGTCGCCGGGTCCTGCTGCGCGCCGTGCCCGCGCTGCTGCTCGTCGTCCTCGCCCTCGCCGGGCCGCTGCTCGCCCCGCACCCGATCGACACCCCGGTCGCCTTCCCCTACGCCCCGCCCGGCGGCGACGCCCCGCTCGGCGGCGACCAACTGGGCCGGGACGTCCTCAGCCGCCTCCTCACCGGCGGCGCACCCCTGATCGCCACCGCCCTGGCCATCGCGCTCGTCGTCACCGCCGCCGCCACCGCCCTCGGCATCGTCGCCGTCCTGCGCCCCGCCCTGGGCCGGTGGATCGAACGCGCCGCCGACCTGACGATCCTGCTGCCCACCGTGCTCGCCATCATGCTCGTCGCGCTGGCCTGGCCCGGCGGCGGACGCCTCGCCGTCGCGACCGCGGCGACCGTGCTCGGCATCCCCTACGCGGTACGGATCGTCGCCGCCGCGGCGGCCCCCCTCGCCACCGCCGGCTACGTCGAAGCCGCGGCGGCGGGCGGCGAGAACCTCTGGCACCTGACCGTCCGCGAGGTCCTGCCCAATCTGCGCTCCACCGTGCTGGCGCTGTTCGGCCTGCGCTTCGTCGAAGGCGTCTACATCGTCTCCGTCGCCGCCTTCCTCCAGCTCGGACCCCAACCCCCGGAAGCCGACTGGGCGCTGATGATCCGCGAGAACGCCGCCGGACTCACCCTCAACGTCTGGGCCGTCGGCGCCCCCTGCCTCGCCATCGGCCTGCTCGCCGTCAGCGTCAACCTCGCCGCCGAGGCCCTCGCCCCCGCCCGCCCCACCCCGGAGACCCCGCTGTGAGCGCCACCGCCGCCGCCCGCGCCACCGGACTGACCATCACGCTCCACGGCACCGCGCTGCTCACCGACGCCACCCTCACCCTCGCCCCGGGCCGGGTCACCGCCGTCACCGGCCCCTCCGGCGCGGGCAAGACCACCCTGCTGCACGCCCTCGTCGGCGCCCTGCCCCCGGACGCGCGGGTCACCGCGGGGGAGCTCACCGTCCTCGGCCACGACATCCTCGCCCTCCCCCCGGCGGAACTGCGCCGACTGCGCCGCCACCGGCTCGCCCTGGTCGGACAGGACCCCGGCTCCGGCCTCAACCCCCGGATGCGGGTCGGCCGGATCGTCACCGAGACCGCCGCCGACCGCCGCTCCACCTCCGTGCCGGAGCTGCTGCGGGCGGTCCGCCTGCCGGTCGGCGAAGGGCTCGAACACCGCCGCCCCGGCTCCCTCTCCGGCGGCCAGCAGCGGCGCGTCGCCCTGGCCCGGGCCCTCGCCCGAAGGCCCGCGATCCTGCTCCTCGACGAACCCACCGCCGGCCTCGACGCCGACCTGCGCGACGACATCGCCGACCTGCTGCGCGACCTCGCCGACCGCGAACAGCTCGCGATCGCGCTCACCAGCCACGACCCCGACTTCGTCGCGCGCTGCGCCGACGACGTGCTCGCGCTGGAGCCGCGGCACCTGCCGGCACCCGTCGCCCGGAGGCAGGTCCCGGCGGCCGTTGCGGCCGTTGCGGTCGTTGAGGCCGGGGCTCCGGCGAGCGGTGCCGGGCCCGTGCCGAAGAGTGTGACGAAGCCCGTGCCGGGGAGCGTCACGAAGCCCGTGCTGGAGGTGGCGGCGCTCACCGCCCGGGTGGGGAGCGGCCGCACCGCCCGGGACGTCTTCACCGCCCTCGACCTCGGGCTGGCCCCCGGCACCCTGACCGGGGTCACCGGCCCGTCCGGCTGCGGCAAGACCACGCTGCTGCGCAGCCTCGCCGGCCTGCACCGCCCCGAGGCCGGGAGCGTGCTGCTCGGCGGAGAACCGCTCGCCCCGACCTACCGGCGCCGCAGCCGGGAGCAGCGCCGACGTGTCCAGCTGGTCCCGCAGAACCCCCTCGGCGCCCTCAATCCGGCCCGCACCGTCGGTGCCACCCTCGCCCGGCCGCTGAAGCTCCACTTCGGCGCACCCGCGGACCGGTGCGAGGAGCGCGTCGCGGAGCTGCTGACCTCGGTCGGCCTGACCCCCGAGCACGCGCACCGTCATCCGCGCGAACTGTCGGGCGGGCAGCGCCAGCGCGTCTCCGTGGCCCGGGCCCTGGCCGCCGAACCGGACGTCCTGCTCTGCGACGAGATCACCTCGGCCCTCGACGCCGGTACGGCGGAGGGCATCATGGCGTTGCTGCGCGAGCTGCGGGACGACCAGGGCCTGGCCATCGTCCTGGTCAGCCACGACCTGCCGCTGGTGTCCGCGCACGCCGACACCGTCCTCCCGCTCGGCCGCCCCGGGCCGGACCCGCACGGGCGGCGGGACCCGGCCGCGGCCCCGGTGTCCCCGGTGCCGACTGGGCCCACGGTGCCGGACCGGGCCTGAGTCCGACGGGGCCTGAGCCGGGGCGGCGGTGCCCCGTCGGGTCAGTTCCCGGCGGGGCTGTACGCGGCGGAGAGGTAGACCCACGCCCTGGTGCCGGAGGCGAGCACCACCTCGTGGCGGGCGTAGTCGTCGACCTCGTACTCGTCCGCGGCGGCGAGCTCCTCGTCCGTGATCGCGAAGACCGTGCCGTCGACGGCGTCGCCCGCCTCGTCCGACGGCAGCACCAGGGGGTGCCGGTCGGTGCCACTGGCGGCGATCACCTCGGGGTCGGTGATCTCGATCATGGTGAGCCGGAAACCGGGCAGCGCGTCGGCCTGCCCGTCCAGCAGTCGGCCGAAGCTGCTGAGCTGCACCTGCTTCAACTGCAGCGTGCCGTAGGAGAAGAGACGCTGGGTTGCCGTTCCGGCCATGGGTGCGCGACCTCCGGTTGTGCGGGGACTGTGCGGGCGGGGCCTTGATCGTAGGGCGCGTCACCGGCCGCCCCCGGCGGCGGGGTCCGCCCCGGGCGGTTCGGAGGGCCGCACGATCCAGGACTGTCGCAGCTGCTGGTCATTTGGGCGAAACGACAAGCATCTGCCAGCTGTTTTACATATCTTGCCTCGCGGATGCAAGATTCTCCCACCGGGTTGGCGAAGCCGGGAAGAATGGCAACGGGCCGGCTCGGCAGCCGGTCGTGACCGAGGGAGGCCAGGACCCATGAACGCACGCACCCGGGACGGCAGCGCCGGGGACGTCGACTACGGCGCCATCGGATCCGGCTACTCCTCCTACCGCAGGCCCGACGGCCGGGTGGCGCAGGTCATCGCGGAGGCCCTCGGCGGCGCGCTGACCGTGCTCAACGTCGGCGCCGGCACCGGTTCCTACGAGAGCGCGGCCCGGGTCGTGACACCGGTCGAGCCGTCGGCGTCCATGCGGGCCGGCCGCCCCGCCCACCTCGCCCCGGCCGTCGACGCCGTCGCCGGGGACCTGCCGTTCGAGGACGGGGCGTTCGACGCCGCGATGACGCTGTTCAGCGTCCACCAGTGGGAGGACGTCGGGGCGGGCCTGCGCGAGATGCGGCGCGTCACCCGGGGCCCGGTCGTCGTGCTGACCTGCGACCCGCTGCTGGTGCGCGACTTCTGGCTGTACGAGTACGCGCCCGAGGTCCTGGACACCGAGGCCCGCCGCTACCCCCCGATCGGCGAACTGGCCGCCGCGCTGGGCGGCAGCGTCACCGTCCAGCCGGTCCCGATCCCGCTCGACTGCACCGACGGCTTCAACGAGGCGTACTACGGCCGCCCCGAGATGCTGCTCGACCCCGCCGCCCGGCAGGCCTGCTCGGCCTGGAGCTTCGTCGACGACGGAGCGCGCGAACGCTTCGACCGCAAGCTCCGCCACGACCTGGAGTCCGGCGAGTGGGAGCGCCGCCACGGCCACCTGCGCACGCGGGCCGTCCACGAGGGCTCGCTCGTCCTCGTGCGCGCGACGCCGTGAGCCGGTGGCCCCGTGAGTCCGTGACCGCGTGAGTATGTGACCTCGCGAGTATCTGACCCCGTGACCCCGTGACACCCGAACTCGGCAACAGGAGCGGCACCGTGGGAGAACCCGACCGGATGGACGAGCAACTGCGCGCCCTGGGACTCGTCCAGGCCCAGGCCAAGGCCGAACGCCTCTTCGCCGAGGTCGAGGCACGCGGCCTGGTGGCCCCCGGTCGGGGCGAACGCGAGATCAGCGACGCGATCCGCGACCTCGCCAACGACCTGTTCGGCACCACCAAGCACTGGCACAAGCGCATCGTCCGTTCCGGCCCGCACACCCTGTTCCCCTACCAGGAGAACCCGCCGGACCGGCTCCTCGGCGAGGACGACATCGCCTTCGCCGACTTCGGCCCGATCTTCGAGGAGTACGAGGCGGACTTCGGCCGCACCTTCGTCCTCGGCGAGGACCCGCACAAGCACCGCCTGCGCGACGACCTGGCCGAGGTCTTCGCCGGCGGCCGCGCGGCCTTCCACGCGGACCCTCAGGTGACGGGCCGTCACCTGTACGCCCACGTCGAGCGGCTCGCCGCCGAGCGGGGCTGGGCCCTGGGCGGCTGGCACGCGGGCCACCTGGTGGGCGAGTTCCCGCACGAGAGCATCGACGGCGCCAAGACCGAGTCCTACATCACCCCGGACAACGAGAACCCGCTGCGCCGCACCGACCGGGCCGGTTGGCGCTGCCACTGGATCCTGGAGGTCCACCTCGTCGACGAGCGGCGCGGTTTCGGCGGCTTCTACGAGCAACTCCTCGACCTGGCCTGACCACCGGCGGCGCGGCCTCGGCCGGCGTCGTGTCGGGTGCCCGGTTCGTCCGGATATGATCCGATCATGATCAATCTTCACGCCCGTACGGTGGTCTTCGACATCGACGGCACGCTCTGCTTCGACGGCCGGACGATCGACCGGCGGATCCTCGCGGCGATCGACGCCTGCGAACGCGCCGGCCACCGGCTGGTGTTCGCGTCCGCGCGGCCCGTCCGGGACCTCCTGCCCGTCCTCGACGGAGCCTTCCCGGCCGCCACCCTGATCGGCGGGAACGGCAGCCTGGTCTCGGTCGGCGGCCGGGTGCGGGCCCGGGCCGCCTTCGACGCCGTCGGGTTCGCCGCGCTGATGGACGCGGTCGGGCGCCACGGGGCGAGCTACCTCGCGGACGGTCCCTGGGACTACGCCTACACCGGGCCCGAGGACCACCCGATCCGCGGCCGGGTCGACCAGGGCCGGCTCGCCCGGCGGGTCGACCTCGCCGAACTCCCGGAGGTGGTGAAGTTCCTCGCCGTCGGCGCCTCCGACCCGGTGGCGCTCGCCGAGGCCGGCCGAGGGCTGGGACTGACCGTCAACCACCACCTCGACGAGGCGATCATCGACTTCGCCCCGGGCTCGACGACGAAGTGGGAGGCCCTGACCTCGATGGGGATCACCGAGTACATCGCCTTCGGCAACGACATCAACGACTTCGACCTGCTGCGGAACGCCGAGCGGGCCGTCCGCGTCGGCTCCCGTCCGGGCCTGGACGGCGTCGCCACGATCACCGTCCCCGCCGACCCGGAGGCCGTCGCGGCCGAGATCTCCCTGCTGGCGGAGGCCGCCCGGGCCACCGCCGGGACGGCCGGCCACTGACCCCCTGCCCCTGCCCCGCCCCGGGTGCTACGCGACGCGGGGCGCCTTCCGGCGGCCGAGCAGCCAGCCGACCAGCGCGAGGATCCCGGCGAGCGGGCCCAGGAAGGGGGCGGGGGTGGTCTGGAAGACGGTGCTGCCGAGCACCCCGGCCAGCTGCCAGCCGCAGGTGAGCACGGCCGCCAGCGACAGCCAGTGCCAGCGGTCGTCCCGCGCCACGGTGAACGGCAGGACGAGCACGGACACGGTCTGCACCAGGTACCCGTACTGGAACCAGCTGTAGTAGACGGTGTCCCACCAGGTCACGGGCGGGGGTCCGTCGGTGTACTCCCGGCGGAACTCCAGGAAGGTCGGGTCCGAGAAGCCGTCGGGCCACCACGGCCACAGGTAGAGGCCGATCAGCGTGAGCAGCAACGCGGCCACCCCGAGCGAGACGGGGGCGCCCTTGCCGGGTGGAGCGGGGTCGATCAGCGGCATCGTGGTCCTGTTCTCTACGGGCCGGAGTGCTGTCGGCGGTGAGGCGGAAAGGGGCATCCGGGTTCGCTAGTAGACCCCGCCGAGGTACCAGATGGTGTGGTCCGGATGCAGGACGAGGTCGACCAGCACGGCGGCGGGCAGGACGAGATGGCTGTAGAGGCTCCCGGTCGACGCACCGCGCAGCAGGCGGATCCTGTCGCTCGGCGCACCGCGGCGCCGACGCAGGAGGCCGACACCGAGACCGAGCAGCGCACCGACCGCCACCAGCGCACCGAGCGTGGCCACGGCCCGCCCGGCGAACCCGGTGTGCGACAGCAGCCACACATCGAGCACCAGCGTCAGGCCGCCGTAGAACGCCGTCTGGACGAGGTCACTGTCAACGACCTGCGCCACCCACCCGGTCCCCCGCATGCACCCCAGAATGCCGCCGGTGCCGAAGCCCTGGAACAGAACTGACGGGTAGTCATCGAACCGTGACCACGGGAACGGAGCACTGTTCCCCGGCTCCGGTCCTCCTGATCCGGTCCACCGGCACCGTGGCGTGCGGCCCGGGCCCGGGTGGGCCCGGACCGCCCCGCCGTGGCCGGTGCTTGTCAGGCCGTTCGGTCTGTCGGCTCCGTCCGTTCCGTCGGGTGGAAGTTGATGCGCTCGCGGACGACGGGGAAACCGGCCTTGGTGAAGTTCGCGGCCATCGGGTGGTTGGTGCGGTCGGTGGCCGCGGTGATGGATTCGGCGCCGTGCTCGACGAGGGTGCGGGTGCACTCGGCGAGGAGGTCGTAGGCGTAGCCCTGGCCCCGGTGCCGGGGGAGGACGCCGATGAAGCCGATGGTCGGGCCGGAGGGGTTGTGGGCGGGGATGTGGATGCCGGCGAGGTCGCCGTCGGGGGTGCGGGCGGTCTGCCACCACTCCCGCGGGGACGGACACCAGTGGAAGAAGTCGAGCTCCTCCTGGGCGGCTTGGTCGACGCCGCCCTCGGCGATCGCCCGGAGCGCGTGGGCGTCCAGGGTGGCGGAGTGGATGCGGCGCAGGGCGTCGAGGAAGACGGCGTCGTCGGGTTCGGCCTCGAAGCGCAGCCGCCCGGGGCGCTCGGGCAGTCCGTGCTCCGGGGTCCAGCGGTACAGGAAGCGTTCGACGAGGAGTTCGTACCCGGCGGCCCGGGCGGCGGCGAAGCGCGCCTCGGCGGCGGAGCGCAGGTCGGGCCGTTCCCGCCAGTCGCCCGGCAGGTTGATCTCGAGTTCGACCTGCCAGGGGGCGGAGCGCAGGAGTTCGGCCCCGGCCTGCTCCTGGCCCTCGGCGACGTCGAACCAGTTGATGTTGACGGGCTCCGCGTCCTCGGGGCCGCCCCACCAGGCGCCGCGGGCGACCACCTCGCCGTCGCGCAGGGCGACGCGCTTCCACTCGGGGCGGAACGTGGTCCGCCGGTGGCTCTCTCGGGCGTCCAACGGGTCAGGATGTGCGTCGAACAGATGGGTGTCGCTCGCGGAAAGCGTGCGAATGACCGTGTCGGTCATGGATTCCTCCGGGATACAGGCTGCGTGGAGCGCTCCCGGTCAGGACTGGTGAGGCACGCCGGGACAGCGGGAGAGGGAGCGCTGGAAAGGTATGGACCGCACGGCACTCGCCTCCTTCCGTTGGTCTCAAGGCGTGGCGCCACCGTACGTGATCCTCCGTCGATCCGTCCACGGATTTTCGCGGCCCCGGTGGGCACCGCTCCGTCACCAGCCGTCCCAGTGCAGAACCTGCTCGCGCGGGATCCGGCGGGCGGGGCGGAAGTCGGTGCCGAGGGTGTACGCGACCGGGATGAACGCGGCCTGCATGACCTCCGCGTACGGGATGCCGAGCTCCTGCGCGAACTCCCGCTCCAGGGGCAGGTTCCCGGTCGTCCACACGGTGCCGAGGCCGCGCTCGCGGGCGGCCAGCATGAAGCTCCACGCGGCGGGCAGGATCGATCCCCAGGTGCCGGCCTGGTGGGTGACGGAGAGGCCCTCGGTGCGTCCCTCGACGCAGGGGATGACGTAGGCGGGCACCTCGTGCAGGTGCCGGTACAGGTGATCGACGCCCGTGTACACCCGCTCCATCACGCCCGGCGCCACCTCGGCCCGGCGCACGTCGCGGGCGGGCAGCGGCTGATGGGCCTGCGGGACGGCCAGGCCCGCCCGCCACAGGTCCGCGAGCACGGCCCGGCGGGCCGGGTCGGTGACGATGACGAAGTGCCAGCGCTGCCGGTTGCGGCCGGTCGGCGCCTGCACGGCGAGGTCGACGCACTCCTCCAGGAGCGCGCGCGGCACCGGCCGGGTCAGGTCGAGCCGGTGGCGCACGGCCCGGGTGGTGGAGAGCAGGGTGTCGGAAGCGAGACCGAGGTTCATGCGTTGAGCCTCGTACGGACCGGACCGCCGGGGGAAGGCCGGGCTTCCACTGAGTGGAACGAGTGGGATCCGACGAGTGGACGGGGGACGGGAGTTGGGCGAGAGCGTGGCGGGTCGGCTGTTCTCGGTGCTGGACGCGTTCGAGGGCGGGGGCGTGGGCGGACGCCCGCCGGTGCTGCGGCTCACCGACATCGCCGCGCGCACCGGCCTCCCGGCGCCGACGACGTTGCGGCTGGTGCGGGAGCTGGTGGCGTGGGGCGGTCTGGAACGGGGCGCGGACGGCGGTTACCGGCTCGGGCTCCGGCTGCGGGTGCTGGGCGCGGCCGCGCCCTGCCCGCGCGGTCTCCTCGACGCGGCGCTCCCGGCCCTGCGGGAGCTGGGCGCCAGGACCGGCGGGCACGCCGACCTGGCGGTGCTCGCCGGGCCCTCCGCGGACGGCGTGCTCTGTCTGGTGGGCGGGGACCGGCCGCCGCCGCACGCCACGGCGTACGGGAAGGTGCTGCTCGCGGCCCCGCCGGCCGAGCTGCCCCGGCACACCCGGCACACCGTGGTGTCCCCGGGGGTCCTCGCCGGACAGCTGGCCCGGGTCCGGGCGGCGGGCCTCGCGGTCTGCGCGGAGGAGTTCCGGCTGGGCGAGGTGACGGTGGCCGCCCCGGTGCGGGGCGAGGGCGGGACGGTCGGCGCGGTGGGCGTCACCGTCCCGACGGGGGTGCCGCTGGACCGGGTGGTGGCGGCGGTCCGGGCGGCGGCCGCGCGGGTCCGGCCTCCGGCACCGGCGCCCTGACCCGGGAGGCGACTCGGGACCCACGACGGCGCGGGACGCGCGAGGTCCCACAACCCAGCACGACAATGGGTAAATTGGTGATGATTGGGACAAAATCCATGATGTGTGCGTCCACCCGCAGAAGGCCGAACCGCCTTCGGAAAGGGCTCCCATGTACCCCGCTCTCACCCCCGCCGTCCTCACCGAGCTGCGCCGCCCCAGGCCGTACCCGGCCGTGTCGATCCTGATGCCCACGCACCGCCGGGAGCCCGACAACGCGCAGGACCCGGTCCGGCTGCGCACTCTCGCGGCCTCGGCGAGGAAGCGGATCGAGGAGGACCCGGAGGTCTCCCGCGCGGTCCGGATCGACGTGCTGGAGCAGCTCGACCGGGCGCTCGCCGAGGTCGACCTGGTGCACGCCGAGGACGGCCTGGCGATCCTGGTCGCGCCGGGCGAGCACCACGTCTGGTCGCTGGGCCGGACCGCGCCCGCCCGGGTGGTGCTGTCCGACACCTTCCTGACCCGCAACCTGGTCGCCGCCCAGGCGGCCGAGCGGCCGCACTGGGTGCTCGCGCTCGCCGCCGACCGGGTGCTGCTGTGGGGCGGCACCAGCGAGCGGGTCGCGGAGGACACCCGGCACGGCTTCCCGCTGGTGCGCCAGTACGAGAACCCCGACCCGGAGCGGCAGGAGCGGATCGGCGACAAGCCCAGCACCTTCCAGGACGAGGAGACCAAGATCTTCCTGCGGCAGGCGGAGGGCGAGCTCGGCAAGGTGCTGGCCGCCGACCCGCGCCCGCTGTACGTGGTCGGCGAGGCGGCGGCCCTCGCCCTGCTGGACGCCGCCGGGCCGGTCGTCCGCGGTGCCACCGCGCAGATCCCGCACGGCGGCCTCGCCCAGGCGGACGCCGAGACGGTCCGCAAGGTGGTCGAGCCCGCCGTCCGCGCGCATGCGGACGCCGGGATCTCCGACGCGCTCGCCCGGCTCGACAAGGCCCGGGGCCGCCAGGCGTTCGCGGCCGGAGTGGACGAGGTCTGGCGGACCGCCGCCGAGGGGCGGGTCGCCCAGCTGGTGGTGGAGGAGAACTTCCGGGTCACCGTCCGCGACGAGGGCGACCACCTGGTGCCCGCCGAGGCCGAGCAGGCGGGCGCGCGCGAGGACATCGTCGACGAGGTGATCGAGCGCGCCCTCGACACCGGCGCCCAGGTGTCCTTCGTCCCCGACGGCACCCTCTCGGACGCCGGCCGGATCGCCGCCGACCTGCGGTACTGACCCGCCTTCGGTAGCCGGATCTCTCCTCGGCGGCGGCGGCGACGAACGAGCCGAGGAGAGACCCGGGGCCGGGGAGGTCGGCCCGTGCGGTTCAGGGCCTCAGGCCACCGACCGGGGTGCCGTCGCGCCGACGCGGCTCGCGTCGGCGGCGGTGCCGTCGGTGCCCGGCCCGAGGTGCGGGCGGCCGCGACCGGAGACGTCCGGGCCGCGCCGCTTCCCGCCCCGGGCCGTGACCGCCACCGTCCCGGCCGTCGCCACGGCGAGGGCGCTCCAGGCGGCGCTGTAGCCGCCGGTGGTGTCCCGCAGCAGGCCGAGGGCGGGCGGGGCGAGGATCACGGCCACCTGGTTGACGGCCATCACGAGCCCGAGCGCGAAGCCGGTCCGGCCGGGCGGGGCCGCCTCGGCCAGATGCGCGACCCAGGGCCCGTACCAGCCGATCCCGAAGAAGCCGAGCCAGGCGAGGAGCAGGGCGGCCGCGAGCGGATGCCCGCCGAGCGGGGTCGCCAGTGCCACCAGCGCGGCCGCCGCCGCGACCATGCTCGCCAGGACCGGCCGGTAGCGGCCCGCGCGGCTGCGGTCGCTCCACGCCGCGAGGCCGATCCGTCCGAGCATGCCCGCCAGTTGGGCCGCGACCAGGACGGTACCTGCCGCACCGGCCCCGAGGCCGGTCACGTCGTGCAGGTACAGCGCGCCGAGCACGCCGATGCCGCTGTGCACCGAGACCATGGCCGTGCCCGACAGCAGCGCCTTCGCCATCGCGGGCTCGCGCAACAGCCGGAGCCGGTCCATGAGCGGCGGTGACACCGGAGCCGTGGCGGTCGGGGCCGAGACGTGGGCCGCCGCGACCGGGGCCGAGGCCGTTGCCGCGACCGGATCCTCGCCGACCGGGCCCGCCGCCCGCTTCGCGACCGCCCCGGGCGGGCGACGGTAGAGCGCGGTGAAGGCCACCGCCCCCGCCAGCGCGACCAACCCGCCCACCAGCACGGCGACCCGCCACCCGGCCCCGGCGGCGACCACCGGCAGCACCGCCACCGCGACCGCCCCGCCCAGCGGCAGCCCGGCCTGCCGCACGCCCATCGCGAACCCGAGCCGCGAGGGTTCGAACCAGGCCGCCACCGACTTGCTGCCGCCGGGCTGGATCGCGCTGTACCCCGCCCCGACGACCAGCAGCACCACGAGCAGCGACGCGTACCCCCGGGCCAGGCTCCCGGCGAGCAGGCCCGCGGCGACCACCCCGGCCCCGATGCCGACCACCCACCGTTCGCCGTACCGGTCCAGCAGCTCACCGGCCACCAACAGGCCGACCAGCGGAACCAGTTGGGAGGCCGAGAGCAAGAGGCCCAACTGCGTCGTGCTGAGGTCCAGCGCGTTCTGCAGGGGCACCGCCATCGCCCCGATGCCCTGGACGAAGAAGCACGCGGCGGCCTGGGTGAAGGTGGCGACCCCGAGGATCGTCCAGCGGTACGGCAACGGGGACGGCCCGCCCGGGACGTCGGTCGGACCGTCGGTGTGATGACTCATGGCGATCAGACTGCTGTAATGGTCTTATGCACCTCAACCCTTACGGCGAGGACGCCGTCCATCTGGCCGCGGAGTTGGCGAACGAGCGGCCGAGGAGCGTCGACGAACTCGTGGACCGCTGCCGGGCGGCCGGACTGGTGGTCGAGGGACCGTTCGCGGCCGACGACCTGCCCCGCGTCCACGCGGTGCTGGACGCCTGGGAGGCCGTCGTCGACGCCGCCGACGAGCGCGAACGGGCCGCCAGGCTGAACCTGATGCTCGCCGCCGGCGCGGCCCACCCCCGACTCACCGACCACACCGGCGACGGCTGGCACCTGCACTACCGGGAGGACGACCTGTCGCTCGGCGCCCTGCTGTTCTCGCTGATCGGCGTCGGCACCGCGCTGCACCTGGTGGGACGCGGCATGCACCGGCTGGGCCGGTGCGCCGTCGCGGAGTGCGACACGATCTTCGCCGACACCACCCGCACCGGCCGGCGCCGCTACTGCTCCCAGCGCTGCGCCAACCGCGACGCCGTCCGCCGCCACCGCGCGAACCACCCGTCCGCCGCCTGAGCGCACCGGTCGGCCCGGGTGCTGAACAGCGCCCCGCCCGTCACGTCGTCGCGCCCGTGCGGTGCGCGGGTCGGCTCGGCACCGGCTCGCGCTCCGACAGCCGCAGGCGCAGCCGTCGGGGCCGGTAGACGGTGGCGAGCGGGACGGCGCGGACGTCGGCGTCCGGCTCGGGGACCAGCCGCCAGCGGGAGAGGACGGTGGCGAGGACGAGGGTGGCCTCGGTCCGCGCGTACAGGTCGCCCAGGCACTTGCGGGCCCCGGCGCCGAACGCGGTGAACGCCTGGCGGGCGAGCGGAGACTCCTCCTCGGGCCGCCAGCGGTCGGGGCGGAACTCGTCCGGTCGCGGGAAGGCCGCCGGATCGCGGGCGACGGCGGCGGGGCTGAAGACGAGGGTGGAGCCGCTCGGCAGCGGGACGCCCGCCAGCTCGGCGCCGGTGGTGGTCAGGCGGGTGAAGAGCCAGCCGGGCGGGTGGAGGCGCAGGGTCTCGGTGATCACCCGGCCGGTCAGCGGGAGAGCGGGAAGGTCCTCCCAGCCGACCGGGCGCCCACCGAGGACGGTGTCGATCTCCCGGTACAGCTCCTCGGCGACCTCCGGGTGCCGGGACAGCCGGTGGAAGGCCCACACCAGCGTGGCGGCCACCGTCTCGGTGCCCGCCGCCATCACGGTGATCACCTGGTCGTGCACCTCGGCGTCGGTCAGCCGGCCGCCGTCCTCGTCCCGGGCCGCGAGCAGCGCGCCGAGCAGGTCCGGGGTCGCCCCGGCCGTCGACGCGGGGTTCCCCTCGTACCCGGCGATCAGCCGCTGCGTCACCTCGTGCAGCTGCCGCAGCGCCGCCCGGTAGCGGAGGTTGGCCGGAGTCGGCAGCCGGCGCAGCGTCCGGGGCAGGAACATCTGCCGGAACAGCCCGTTCAGCACCGTGTCGAAGGCCCGCTCCACGCCCCGGGTCAGCTCCTCGTCGAGCGCGGTCGACCAGAGCGTGCGGGCCACCACCCGCAGCGCCAGCCCGTACAGCTCGGGGAACGCCTCGATCACCTGGCCGTCCTGCCAGCGTGCCGTGGTGGCCTCGATCTCGGTGTGCATCGCCTCGGCGTAGTGCCGCAGCTGCGGGCGGGTGAAGGCGCTCTGCATCAGCCGCCGCTGTCGGCGGTGGTCCTGGTACGGGCAGGTGACCAGGCCGTTCCCGGCGACGTCGCGGGCCCGGTCGTAGAAGACCCCGCCCTTGTCGTAGACCTGGTCGCCGGTGAGCACCAGGCGCAGCAGTTCGGGATGGCAGGGCACGTAGGCCGTGGACGGGCCGATCCTGATCCGCACCAGGTCGCCGTGGGCGGCCAGCGCGGTCATGAACCGGACCGGGCTGCGCATCATCTGCCAGGCGTGCCCGATCCCCGGCACCGCTCCGGGGGCCGTCCCGACCACGAACGTCCGCTCTGCCAACGCGTTCCTCCTCGTCCCCGGGTCCGCGCCGCACCCGTTCGGCGGCGCGCCCCGAGTACTGCATCGGCCGGTCGGCCGCCCGGGTGAAGCCCGGCTGTCCGCGGGCCGCGCGCACGGGGGCGCGAGCCCCGGGGGAGGGGCGCGCGGCGGGACCGTGCCGGTCGGTCGGTCGGTCGTCCGGTCGTCCGGTCGTCCGGTCGCCCGGTCGGTGTCCGGTCGTCCGGTCGGTCGGCGGCCGGTCACATTACGTCGGCATGACTGAAGCCGGTCGTCCGGCGGGCGACCTAGTGTCAGTGACGTCACCGAAGCACCTGTACGAAAGAGAACCGTATGCAGCTACGCCCCACCACCGAGTCCGACCTCGACCGGGTCACCTCCGTCACGGTGGACGAGCCGGTCGGCTGGATCGAGGCCGACCGCTACCTGGAAGAACTGAAGGAGGGCATGTACCGCCCGGAGTGGACCTGGATCGCCGAACAGGACGGCCGGGTCCTGGCCCGCGCCCTGTGGTGGGGCCACGCCACCGGCGAACACCCGCTCGCCCTGGACTGCCTGTACGTCGACCCCTCGGTGGAGGACCGCGCCGCACTCGGCGCCGAACTGGTCCGGGCCGGCCTGCGGGCCTTCACCGAGCAGGGCGCGACCAAGCTCCCGCTCTACAACCTGACGCTCCCGCAGGGCTGGCGCGAGGACCCCGCCGCCGTCGCGGCCACCGACTGGCGGCGCGAGGCCGCGCTGGCGGCCGGGCTGACCGACATGGTGGAACGGCTGCGCCTGGAGTGGACGCCCGACGCCGGGCTGCCCGTCTCCAGCGGCCGGCTGACCTTCACCGAGGGCACGGACGAGGAGTTCCTCGACGTCTTCCGGCGGATCGCGCAGGGTAGCCTGGACGGCGAGACCCGCCGCAACGTCGCCCTGATGGGGGTCGAGGCCGCCGCCCAGGAAGAGGTGGACTTCTACCTCGGCTGCCCGGGGGAGCGCTCCTGGTGGCGGATCGCCCGCACCCCGGACGGCGCGGTCGCCGGTCTGGCCCTGCCGTCGGCGACGCCGTACAACCGCAACGTCGGCTACCTCGGCGTGGTCCCCGAACTGCGCGGGCAGGGGTACGTCGACGACGTGCTGGCCGAGATCACCCGGGTCCAGGTGGAGGCGGGGGCCGAGCTGATCACGGCGACCACGGACTCCGACAACGCCCCGATGGCCGCCGCCTTCGCCCGGGCCGGCTACCGGGTCGCCCAGACCCGCCTGGTCTGGTCGTCCCCGGCCGCCTGACCGGCCCGGCCGCCTGAGCGGACCCGGTCCGCCGGCGGTGCGGCCCCCGGCGCTCCGTCCCGGGGTCGTTCCGCCTCAGGCGGCCAGCAGGGCGGCGAGTTCGGTGCGCGAGCCGACACCCAGCTTGGGGAAGGCCCGGTACAGGTGGTGCCCGACCGTCCTCGGGCTGAGGAACAGCTGCGCCGCGATCTCCCGGTTGCTCGCCCCGGTGGCGGCCAGCCGGACCACCTCCCGCTCCTGCGGGCTGAGCAGGCTGATCGGCCCGTCCTGCCGGGTGGTCAGCACGGTCTCCCCGCCGGCCGCGCCCAGCTCCGACCTGGCCCGCTCGGCCCAGGGCCGCGCGCCGAGCGCCTCGAAGCCGTCCAGCGCGGCGCGCAGCTGCTCCCGGGCGTCGATCTGCCGGCGCAGGCGGCGCAGCCACTCCCCGTAGAGCAACGCGGTGCGGGCCCGGTCGAACGCGTTCCCGGTCCCGGCCCCGTGCCGGTCGGTGGCCCCGTGCCTGTCGCTGTCGCTGTCGCTGTCGCCGTCGCCGTGCAGGGCGAGCGCGGCGGTGAAGTGCTGCTCGGCCGTACCGTCGGGCCCGGTCAGCGCCCGGCACCGGGCGGCCAGGGCGCCGAGCGCGGGCCGGTCCAGCGCGGTGGCCCATGCGTCGAGCACACCCGCCGCCTGCGCCGCCCGCTCCGGGTGGCCCGCCCGGACCGCCGCCTCCACCAGGTCCGGCAGCAGGGGCAGGCAGAGCAGCGGATGGCCGACCTCCTGCCGGGCCGCCGCCAGTTCGTCGAGGGCCGCCTGCGCCCGGCCCAGGCCCAGTTCGAGCAGACCACGGGCCCACAGCGCGTCCGCCGCGGCCCGCCCCACACCGCGCGGCCGCGCGTACCCGAGGGCCTCCTCGGTCAGGGCCCGGACCTGCTCCTCCTCGCCCCGGACGGCGGCCGGCAGCGCCAGGGCGGCACGCAGGTGGGAGGCCCGGTGGGCGAGGTCGTAGTACTCGGCCAGCCGGAGCGCCTCGGTGCCCCGGGCCACCGCCTCCTCGTGGTGGCCCAGGGCCAGTTCCGTGCGGACCAGCAGGTCGAGCGTGGTGGGCAGCCAACCGCTGATGCCCTGCTCCCGGCAGTGGGCGACGGCACCGAGGGCCACCCGGCGGGCGGTCGGGTGATCGCCCGTCAGCAGGCAGTGGATGCCCGTCAGCAGTCGCTCCATCACCCCCGTGGCCGTCACCTCGGTCGCCGCCACCAGCGGGCGCAGCGTGCCCGACACGTCGGGCACGTCGGGCACGTCGGACGCGCCGTCGCCGAACAGCAGGGCGGGCACGGCGAGCACCGGCAGCTCGGGGGCGCGGGACGCGACCTCCGCCATCAGCGCCGCGTCCCCGCCCGAGTAGGCCGCGTGGACGGCGTCGACGAGCAGCGAGGCCGTCGCCTCCGGGTGCGCGGCACCGGTCAGGTCCGCGCTGTCGAGCAGGATCCGGGCGGCCGCCGCCGGGCTGCGGTGGCCGAGCTCGACCGCCGCCCTGGCCCGGGCGAAGTTCGCCGCCACCTCCTGGTCCGCCAGCGGCAGCGGCACCTGGTCGGCGAGGGCGCCGCAGCGCTGGTCCTGGCCCGCGTCGGCGGCCTTCCGGGCGGCCTGGACCAGGCGGCGGGCCCGCAGGTCCCGGTCCGCGGTCAGCTGGGCGGCACGCTCGTACGCCGCGGAGGCGGACGCCATCGCCTGCCGGTTCCCGGCCCACTCGGCGACCCGCTCCAGCTCCTCGGCGACGCCCTCGTCCGGGCCGGTCGCCGCGGCGGCCAGGTGCCAGGCCCGCCGGTGCGGCTGTCCGGCCCCGCCCAGCGCCCCGGCGAGCGCCCGGTGGGCGGCGATCCGGCGGGCGAGCGGGGCACTCCGGTAGGCGGCGTACCGGACCAGCGGGTGCCGGAAGCGCACCAGTTCGCCGGAGAGGATCACCAGCCCGGCCCGTTCGGCGGGTTCGAGGTCCTCGACGCCCGCGCCGAGCTCCCGGGCGGCCTCCAGCACCGTGCCGAGGCTCCCGGTGTCGTCGGCGGCCGCTACCAGCAGGACCAGCCGGGTGGCCTCGGGCAGCCGCCCGACCTGGTCCAGGAAGCCGTCCTGGATCCGGCCGCGCAGTCCGGCGGCCGTCTCGGGCAGCGCCAGCGGGCCCAGCCGACCGGCGCGCTGGGCGGGCGTCAGGGCGGCGGACAGCTCGATCAGGGCCAGCGGGTTTCCCCCGGCCTCCTCCATCACGCGATCGGCGACGTACGGGGGCAGACCGGTGAGCAGTTCGGCGGCGGCCGTACGGTCCAGACCCTCGACGAGCAGCCCCGGCAGGCCCTTCACGGTGGCGCCCGGCGCCCCGTCGCGGACGGCGAAGAGCATCACGACGCCCTCCGCGCGCAGTCGGCGCGCGGCGAAGGTCAGCATGTCCACCGACGGCCGGTCGACCCACTGCGCGTCGTCGACCAGGCAGAGCAGCGGCCCGTCGGCGGCGGCCTCCGACAGCATGGTCAGGACCGCGAGGCCGACGGTGAAGCTGTCCCGCACCTCGTCGGAGGTGAGCCCGAACACCGCCCGCAGGGCGTCGGCCTGCGCCGGCGGCAGGCTGTCGACGAGGTCCAGGACGGGCAGGAACAGCTGGTGGAGGCCGCCGTAGGCGAGCTCCATCTCCGACTCGATGCCCTCCACCCGCAGCACCCGGGCGCCCCCGGCCTGCCCGGCCGCCCAGTCGAGCAGGGCGGACTTGCCGATCCCCGCCTCACCGTGGATCAGCAGCGCGCCGCTGTTGCCCCGGCGGCCGTCCGCCAGCAGCCGGCCGATCCGCTCCCGCTCCGTACTGCGCCCCCGCACGATGTGCCCCTGCTCCGTGTGTCCTGATCGCCCGCGGTCCCCGCGGGACCGGACGGCGGCGACCGTCGGCCACCCCCGCGATCCTCTCATCAGCGGGTTTGTCCGTTGGAGGCCACCCGTCCCGGGGCCGGCCGGCAGGCGCCGTCGCCCCCGCCGCTCCCTCCCGGGCCGCTCCGGGACGGCCGGTCAGAGCCGGTCGATCAGGCGTGCGACGCCGTCCGGGAAGCGCCGGACCGGCCCTCGGCGGACGCCCGCCGCACCCGGTAGCCCCAGCGCGCGAGCGACCGGACCACGGTCGCGGCGCCGACGGGATTGGCGCTGTGGACGAGCACCTCACCGATCCGGAACGGCCGTCCCTCGAAGGCGGCCCGCTCCAGCAGGGTCACCACCGGCATGATCGTGTCGTCGCCGCCGAGATCGTGGTCCAGCCACAGCTCGTCCACGTAGCGGTCGCGATGCTCCTCCAGGAGCCGAACGCCGTCCCGGCTGTTACGGGCGATCCGCGTCGCGCGGGGGAGCGGCCGCAGGTCGTCCACACCGAGGACGACGGGCCCGGGCGTGGGCGTGGCGGAGATGTCTTCCATCGGACCATTGTGCGGTGGGTAGCGTGACCTTCGTTCATCAGTCCATCAGGCCATCGGTCTATCGCTCCATCGGCCAGTGCTTCGACAGGGGAGGGTCGTGAACGCAGCAGAACCCGCCGTTCCGGCACGTGTGGTGGCCGCGGAGCGGATCGCCGCGGAGTTGGCGTTCACGCGGAGCTGCACTCCTCACGTGGGCAGACTGCTCTGCCTGGCCGCAGCTTCGAAACCCGGTGGGACCGTCGCGGAGAGCGGCACCGGCGTGGGAGTCGGCACCGCGTGGCTGCACAGCGGCCTCGGTGGTGCGGGCGCGCGCCTGGTCACGGTGGAGCGTGAGGAGGAACTGGCCCGTCGGGCGGCCGGGGTGTTCTCCGACGACCGGCGGGTGAGTGTTCTCACGGGCGACTGGCGGCTTCTGGAGCGGCACGCCCCCTTCGACGTCTTCTTCTGCGACGGCGGGGGAAAGCGGGACGATCCGCAACGGGTCGTCGAACTGCTCGCCCCCGGCGGCCTTCTCGTCCTGGACGACTTCACGCCCTCGTCCGACTGGCCGCCCCGTTACGGCGGCGAGGTGGACGAGCTCCGGCTCTTCTATCTCACCCACCCCCTCCTTCGGGCCGCCGAGATCCTCACCGCGCCCTCCGCCTCGGCGGTCGTCGCGACACGGTGTCCGTAGTGCCGCGAGCGGACGATGGGTCAGATGCGGGCCGGTGACGTGCGGAAACTACACTGGACGAGGGGTCGGCCGCCGTGTGCGGCCGAGGGCGACGGGGGGCGGTACGGGTGGTCGAGCAGTACCGGTCGGCCTTGCTCGACGGGGCGAACCCGGCGCGGATCCCCCGGCGCGGGACGGGGGCGATACTGGTCCGGTTCCTCACCTCCCTGGACGAGCACGCCGCCGAGTGCGGTCCTGAGGAGCTGGGGCGGCTGGGCGCGATCGCCCGGGACCTCGCCGCCGTCTGCCTGGCCGAGCACGCCGACGCCGCCCAGGAGGTCGAGGCCGGGGCGCCGGCGCCGGCCCTGCTGGAGCGGGTCAAGGCGTACATCGAGCACAACCTCGACGACCCCGACCTCGCGCCCGGCACGATCGCCGAGCGCCACCACATCTCCGTGCGCTCGCTGCACCTGCTGTTCCGGCAGGAGGAGGAGAGCGTCAGCAGGCTGATCCGCCGTCGCCGCCTCGAACGCTGCCGCGCCGACCTCGCCCGGCCGGAACTGGCCCACCATTCGGTGCGGGACCTCGCCGCCCGCCGGGGCTTCCCGAACGCGTCCGCGTTCGGCCGGGCCTTCCGCGAGGCGTACGGGCTGACACCGCGCGAGCACCGGCGGCGGAGCATCGCGGGCGCGCCTACGGATCACTGAGCCCACCGCGCCGGACATCACCGCACCGGACGCCACCGCACCGGTCCGGGTCCGGCAGGCGTCGCCCCGGGCCGGTGGCTAGCATGGGAGTCGCCGGATCAACGGCAGGAACCCGGGCCGGTTCGACAGCGAACGGCCCGCCCCACAGCTGGTCCGCCGGCAGTCGACGTGCGGACACGCCCCGGAGGCACAGTGATGGCCGCTGCTCCCACCGGCGGATCCTCGCGCTACCTGGTGCTGGCGGCGATGATCTTCGCCGTCGCGATGACCTTCATCGACCAGACCATCGTGTCGATCGCCGTGCCGAACATCCAGTACGAGCTGAAGCTGACCAGTACGGGCGTGCAGTGGGCGGTCAACGCCTACCTGCTCACCCTGGCGGCGTTCTTCGCCTTCGGCGGCCGGCTCGCCGACACCGTCGGCCACCGCAGGATGGTGGTGCTCGGGGTGCTGGTCTTCGCGGGCGCCTCGGCCTGTTGCGGCCTCACCCCCACCGGGAGCCTGGCCGAGGCCTGGCTGATCACCTTCCGCGCCGTCCAGGGCTTCGGCGGCGCCATCATGTTCCCGGCGGCGCTGGCGATCGTGGTGCAGAACTTCGCACTGCGCGAGCGGGGGCGGGCGCTGGCCCTGTTCTTCGGGATCGCCGGCGGTCTGACCGCGATCGGACCGGTCCTCGGCGGCTACCTGACCGAGTGGACCTGGCGTGCCATCTTCTGGGTGAACCTGCCGGTGGCCGCCGTCGCGCTGGTGCTGGTCGCGATCTCCAAGCCGGTGACGGAGAGCCGCCCGGCGCCGATGGACTACCGGGGCCTGGCGCTGATCGCCGGTGGTGTCGCGCTGAGCGTCTTCGGGTTCCAGCAGTCGCAGGTCTGGGGCTGGTCCAACCCGGCGATCGGGCTCTGCATCGCGGCCGGAGCCGGGCTGCTGGTCGTCTTCGCGTTCGTCGAGAAGCGCACCGCCTCGCCGCTGATCAAGGTCGACATCTTCCGCATCCGCGCGTTCACCGTGCAGAACCTGGTGCTCGGCATCTCGATGCTGGTCTTCGTCCCGGTGTTCTTCTTCTCCAGCGAGTACGCGCAGATCGCGCTGGGCGACTCCTCCTCGGAGGCCGGTGTCTTCCTGCTCTGGTTCTTCATCGGCTTCGTGATCGCCTCGCAGATCGGCGGCCGGATGCTGGACCGGGGCGGCGCCAAACGCCCGGTGGTGATCGGGTGCGTCCTGGCCGCGATCGGGTTCCACCTGTGGGCGGGCGACGCGACCTCGTTGAGCTTCGGCGAACAGCAGTGGGACGTCGTGCTGGCCGGCGCTGGCATGGGTTTCATGCTCTCGCCCGCCAGCACGGACGCCGTCAACCGGGCTTCGCGGCTCTCCTACGGCGAGGCGACCGGCATCACCCAGACGGTCCGCAACTACGCCGCCAGCCTGGGGCTGGCGGTGCTGGGCACCGTCCTGGTCACCGACCTGCGGACCCGGCTGACCGACTCCCTGGTCGCCCAGGGCCTGCCGCAGGACCAGGCGGAGGCCACGGCCGCCCACCTCTCCCAGGTCCAGGCACAGAGCGGCGGGGGCGGGAGCGGCGGCGCCGCGGCGATCCCGCAGTTCTTCCGGGACGACTTCGCCCAGGCCACCCAGACGGTCTTCCACTGGATGTCGGTCATCATGGCCGTGGCCGCGGTGGTGGCGATCGTCGGCCTTCGCGGGGGTGTACAGGCGGAGGTCGCCGCGGCGGACGAGGAGCAGCCCCTGCCGAGCGGGCGTGAGGGCGGAGCCTGAGCGGTGCCGTGCCGACACGGGAAGGAGTCCGGAGACGAACGCCCCGACGCTGCCGGACCTCGTGCGGGAGGCGGCCGGCGCCGGTGTCCGGCGCGGAGAAGGGAACCTCGTCGAGGAAGCCCTGGAGAACATCGGGTACGTTCCCGCCCCGCCGCACGGCGGCACCGTCGGCGTCGACCCGCTCGAACTGGCGACCGCCCTGGTCGAGGCCGTGCAGGCCCGGCTCCGGGACGCCGTGTCGGACGGGGAAGGACGGGCAGACGCTGTCCGGCGCAGGATGGGGCTCGGGCGGGCGGGGACGTCGCTGTCCCCGGCCGCGGGGCGGGCCGGGGACAGCGGTTCGGGGGCGGGTCAGGAGGCGGGCATCAGCACCGTGTCGACGATGTAGACGGTGGCGTTGGCGGTCTGCACGTTCCCGCACAGGACCTTGGCGGATCCGTTGACGGTGAAGTCGGGGGCGCTGCCCGTGGCGGTGACCTCGTGGGTCTCCAGGGTCTTGTGAGCGCCGGTCAGGGCGGCGGGGGAGAGACGCTGGGGCACCACGTGGTAGGTGAGGATCCTGGTGAGCTTCTCCTTGTCGGCGAGGACCGCGTCGAGGTCCTTCTTCGGCAGCTTGGCGAAGGCGTCGTCGGTGGGGGCGAAGACGGTGATGTCCTTCGCCGAGTTGAGGGTGTCGACGAGCCCGGCCTTCGTGACCGCGGTGACGAGGGTGGAGAGCAGGGGGTTGTGGGAGGCCGCGGTGGCGACCGGGTCGGCGGCCATGCCGGCGAAGGAGCCGGCGCCGTCCTTGGGCACGGCGGTGCAGGCGGCGCCGAACGGCTGTCCGGCCGTCGCCCGGTCGGCCGCGGGCTCCGCCATGGGGTTCGCCGCGGGGGCCGTCGCCGCGGCCGTCGTGGCCGCACCACCGGCCGTGTCGGACGCCTTGCCTCCGTCGTCACCCGCGCAAGCGGTGAGGGAGGCGGCGAGGAGGCCGGCGACAAGAAGGGCGGTGAGGGGGCTGCGGTGCTGGACGACGGTCATCGGGATTCTTCTCTTCTCGGACGGTTCGGATTGTTCTGACGGTTCGGAAGGTTCGGACAGTTCGGACAGTGGTCCCGTGCCGTACGCGACGGCGGGCCCGCCGCGCCTCGGGTCGGTTCAGTGGACCGTGACGACGGTGCTGTGCCAGCCGGTCGCCCCGGAGGGGAAGGGCGGTCGGCGGGTCTCCTCCTGCACGGCCCCGGTGGCGTCGGTGGCGCGGACCTCCAGGCGGTGCGTGCCGGGGGCGGCCCCCTGCCACGTGTGGTGCCACTGGCGCCACACGTCGGGCCCCGCGTCGGCGGCGAGTCCGGCCTCCTGCCAGGGCCCGCCGTCGACGCGGACCTCGACGCCGGCGATGCCGCGGTGGGTCGCCCAGGCCGTGCCCGCGACGGTGACGTCCCCGGCCGGGACGCGGGCGAAGGCGGCGGGCACGTCGATGCGGGAGGCGGTGCGCACCTCGCCGGTCCGGTCCCAGCCGCGCCGCACCCAGTAGGGATCGTGCGCGGCGAAGGTGGTCACCTCCAGGTCCACCAGCCACTTGGTGGCGGAGGTGTAGCCGTAGAGGCCGGGGACCACACTGCGGCAGGGGAAGCCGTGCGCGACCGGGAGCGGCAGGCCCTCCATGGCCACCGCGAGCAGCGCGGCCCGGCCGTCCAGGACGCACTCCAGCGGCGTGCCGATCGTCATTCCGTCCTTCGAACGGCCGAGCAACTGGTCGGCACCCGCACGGATCCCGGCCCGGCGCAGCAGCGCGGGCAGCGGCGCTCCCAGCCAGCGGGTGGTGCCCGCGTAGGGCCCGCCGACCTCGCCGGACACGCAGGACAGGGTGTGGTCCAGCTCCTCCAGCGGCAGGGCGAGCAGGTCGGCGAAGGACAGCTCGACGGGGCGCTCGACCATGCCGTGGAGGCGCAGCGTCCAGTCCCGCGGGTCGATGCGGGGCAGGGTGAGAGCGGTGTCGACCCGGTAGAAGTCGCCGACGGGAGTGCGGAACGGGGTCAGTCCGGGGATCGCGGGAGCGGCCCGGGGAGGCGTCGGCGGCAGGGGCCGGGCCGGTGGGGGGAGGGTCAGGGAGGCGCGGGCCGCGGAGACGTCGTTGCGACGGTCGGCCAGGTGGCGCCCGGCGGAGCCGAGGCCGGCCGACAGGACGACGACGGCGCCCGCTGTGAGCGCGGTTCGACGTCCGGGTCGAGGGTGCGGTTCGACGGACGGGGCGCCACTGGCCGGCGCGGGGTCGTCACCCGCGCGGGCGACGGCATCGCCGGGCCGTTGCCCCGGCCCGGGCGGGACGGGCCGTGCGTGCGGGCGGGCCGTTCGCCGCGTCGTCAGGAGGAAGAGGACGGCGGCGCAGGCCAGGGCGGCCGCGGCCGAGGGCAGCGCGTCCGGGAGACGTGCGTCCGCGCGGGCCAGTGCCGCCCACACCCCGACTGCGCCGAAGCCGAGGGGCAGCGCGACAACGGCGGCCCGGCGGGCGGCGGCGATCGGCCCGAGGGCGGCGGCGGTCACGCCCATGGTGGTGTGGATCCCGGCCAGGAGGACCGTTTTGTCCCAGGTGCCGAAGGAGCGCACCGCCCACTCCTTGACCGCGGTGGGCGCGAGGTCGATGGCGGCCGAGCCGATCGCGACCACCGGGGCCGCCTGGGGGCGTACGAAGGCCGCGGCCACTTCGCCCGCGGCGACGCCCGCGCAGACGGCGGCGATCCCGCACGCCATCCGGACCGGCAGCGTGGCGACCGGGGCAGGCCGCCGGATCCGGAGGGTGGTCACATCGTTGGTCACGTCCGGCATTCGGCCCGTCCGCCGCGGCGGATGGGTGAGCCGTCCGGCTTCATCCGATCGGGTGAGCGGGCCGGGCGGATCCGACCGAGGTCGATCCGCCTCACGACGGTGATGGAGGGCGCTCCTCCTCACCGCACCCCTCGACGGGGCCCGCGCCGTCGGCGTCACCGACGAGCCCACCGGGGGATCGGACCGCCCCACCGCTCGGTCGGTCACGCGCTCAGGCGGTCATGGTCCTGCGACGCGGCAGGACCGGACCGCCCGAGCGGTGGGGCGGTCGACCGGTCAGCGCAGGCCGGCGAAGAGGTCGTTCTCGGGGAGCGCAGCGCCGGTGGTGTCCTGGACCCGGACGAAGGTCTCCACACCCATCAGCTCGGTGAACTTCTCCTTGCCCATCTTCAGGAAGAAGATGTTCTCGCCCTGGCTGGCGTGTGCGGCCAGCGCGTCGAACTTCTGGCCGCCGAACCCGGTGGTGTCCACCCAGGTGGTGATCTCCTCGTCGGGGAGGCCGATCTCGGGCAGCTCCGACTCCTCGGTGCCCGGCTCGTCCCAGTCGCCGCCGAGCTCGCGCATGACCTCGCCGAACCGCGCCATCATCGAACGCGGGGCCGTCGTCCAGTACAGCTTCGGCGTCGCGCCGGCCAGCTCCAGGGCCCTCGACGTGATGCGGTTGGCCTGGATGTGGTCGGGGTGGCCGTAGAAGCCGTTCTCGTCGTACGTCACGACCACGTCGGGCCGGTACGTCCGGATCAGGTCGGCGAGGCGGGCGGCCGCCTCGTCCACCGGCGTCGTCCAGAACGAGCCGGGCGCGTCGTTGGCGGCCCAGCCCATCATCCCGGAGTCCCCGTAGTCGAGCATTTCGAGGTGGCCGACCTTGAGGACCTCGCAGCTGGCCTGCAGCTCCTGACGGCGCATCGCGGCGACGGCCGCCGGGTCGTGTCCGGCCTCGCCGGGCTTGACACCTCCCGGGCCGTCTCCGCAAGCGCCGTCGGTACAGGTGACGAGCACCGTCCGGATGCCCTCGGCCGCGTAGCGGGCGAGCACCCCGCCCGTACCGGTGGCTTCGTCGTCGGGGTGGGCGTGCACGGCCATCAGCGTCAGGGGCCGGTCGGTCATGGGAATCGTCCTTCGGTCTGCCGAGTGTTCGGCCTCAGTGTGCGGCACGGGTCCGACAGTGGGCGGCCCGCCGTGCCTCTGATCGACTGTTGGGAACGACGGGGCCGCTGCCCCTATTCCGGGGCGGCGGTTGCCGCGCCTCCGTCGCACCCGGCCCGTGCGGCGGCCCGTTCCCGCAGGCTCAGCCGGCCGCCCGGCGGAGGCCGTCGAGGATGAGGTCGAGGCCGAATTCGAACTCGTCGCCGAAGCTGTAACCGGGCCGCATGACGTGGGCGGTCGCTATCTCCGTCAGGTACGGGTACTCGTCGTCGCCGAGGCCGTCGAGGATGCTGTGCGCGAGTTCGGCGGTCTCCTGGGGGGAGTCGAAGGGGAGGGTCTTCTCCTGCAGCGCGAATCCGTAGATGTAGCTGTCCAGGGCCGAGACGGCGTGGGCGGTCAGCGGGAGGGAGAAGCCGCTCCGGCGCAGGCAGCCGAGGACGGCGTCGTGGTGACGCAGGGTGGCCGGTCCCGGGGTGGAGCGGGACTCCATCAGTCCGATCGCCCAGCGGTGGCGGGACAGCGCGAGGCGCAGGGAGAGGGCCCGCTGCCGCATGGCCCGCTGCCAGTCGTCGCCAGGGACGGGCAGGTCCACCTCGCCGAACACCAGGTCGACCATGCCGTCGAGCAGGTCGTCCTTGTTGGCGACGTGGTTGTACAGGGACATCGCCTCGACCCCGAGGGCCTCGCCGAGCCTGCGCATGGAGAGAGTCTCCAGGCCGCGGGCGTCGGCGAGTTCGACGGCGGCCCGCAGCACGCGCTCACGGGTGAGCGTCCTGCGCGGTGGCTGCGGGGACGACTGCGGGGACGACCGCGGAGACGGCTGTGGCGACTGCGGGGGAGTGCGGGGGGTCACGGTCGGCGGTCACTTTCTGTCGGGCGTCCCGGGTGCTGACGGCGTTGACGAGCTTACGCCGTAAGTGCTGTACTTACGGCGTAAGTCGCCTGCTTACAGCGTAAGTGGGCGAGGCAAGGAGGCAGGAGCGGTGACCATGGGGAAGACGGGCGGGCCGGGCGGGACCATCGGCGGGACCGGGACGATGACGGCCGTTGTGCAGGAGCGCTACGGCGCCGAGCCCGAGGGCGTGTTCCGCACGGCGCGCATTGCCCGGCCCGCCGTCGGACCGGGCGAGGTGCTGGTGCGGGTGCTGGCCTCCAGCGTGGACCGGGGGACGTGGCACATGATGGCCGGGCTGCCGTACGCGGTCCGGCCCGTGAGCGGGCTGCGGGGGCCGAAGCTGCCCAACCCCGGCCGCGCCGTCGCCGGTGTCGTCGAGGAGGTCGGCCGCGACGTGGCCGGGTTCGCGCCCGGCGACGAGGTCTACGGCACCGCCGTCGCGGCCTTCGCCGAGTACGCCGCCACCCGCCCCGACCGGATCGCGCCCAAGCCGGCCGGGCTGAGCTTCGAACAGGCGGCGACGGTCCCCGTCAGCGCGCTCACCGCGCTCCAGGCGGTCTGTGACCGGGCGATGGTCCGGCCGGGCCAGCAGGTCCTGATCACCGGAGCCGCCGGCGGCGTGGGGACCTTCGCCGTCCAGATCGCCCACTCCCTCGGCGCCCGGGTCACGGCCGTCGCGAGCACCGCCAAGCTGGACGCGGTCCGGGCACTCGGCGCCGACCGTGCGGTCGACTACACCCGCGACGACTTCCTCGCCGGCCGACGGCGCTACGACGCGATCGTGGACATCGCGGGCAACCGCACCCTGCGCGATCTGCGCCGCGCCCTCGCACCGCGGGGCAGGCTCGTCATCACCGGAGGCGAGACGAACGGCCGCTGGCTCGGCGGCACCGACCGTCAGCTGCGCGCGCAGCTGCTGTCCCCGTTCGTCGGCCAGCACCTGGGCACCTTCATCGCCTCGGAGCACGCCGACGGGCTGCGCGACCTGACCGCCCTCATCGAGACGGGCAAGCTCACCCCCGTCCTCGCCGGCGTCCACCCCCTCGCCGAGACCGCCACCGCCGTCCGCCGCCTCCTCGACGGCCGGATCACGGGAAAGCTGGCCCTCACCGTCCCCGCACCGTGACGCCCCGGGCCCACCGCTCGCGGGTGTCCGCCTGCTCGCCGCCGTGGCACTGGGCGTCACGTTCGGCGGCGTCGTGGGTGAATCAGCGCTGACGTGCAACCTTTGCGGCCGGGCGGGGGTGAGTAGGGCGGAGTGGCGGTCCGGTGGGGCCGTCGCGCGGATCGCGGAGAGGAATGGGATGACCGCGAGTGCAATACCCGTACCGGTGGAGGACCGGTCCCGGCCGGTCGCGGAAGCGGCGGCCGGGCCACCTTCCCGGGCGGTCGCCGGGGAGGCGTCGGGGTCCGGTGTGCGCGAGCTCGGTTTCGAGGCGTTCGCCGCCACGCGGTGGCGGCGGCTGGTGCGTACCGCCTACCTGCTGACGGGCGACCACCACGAGGCCGAGGACGTGGTGCAGGCGACGCTGGCGAAGGTGTTCCGGAGCTGGGGCCGGATCAGTCGGCTGGACGAGCCGGACGCCTACGTCCACCGGGCGCTGGTGAACAACAACCTGACCCGCCACCGGCGGCGCCGGGTCAGGCAGCTGCTGGTGCCCGTCCTCCCCGAGCGGGCGCACAGCGCGGGCGCCGGTCACCGCGAGGTCGAGGAGCGCTCGGTGCTGCTCCAGGCGCTGGCGGAACTGCCGCCGCGCCAGCGGGCCGTGGTCGTCCTGCGCTACTGGGAGGACATGAGCGAGAACCAGGTCGCCGAGGTGCTCGGCTGCTCGGCGGGCAATGTGAAGAGCCAGGCCAGCCGGGGGCTGGCGAAGCTGCGCGGCCATCCGGCGCTGGCCTCGTACGCGGTGGGGTCCGGTTCGACGATCGAGGGCACGAACGGAGACAACGGGTGATGGACACCGAGGACATGGTGCGGGGCGCGCTGCGGTCGGAGGCGGACGGGCTCACGGTGGGGGACTGGTCGGCCGGGGCCGTGCAGGTCCATGTGCGCCGGCAGCGGCGGGGCCGCCGTGCGGCGTTGGGTGTGTCCGCGGTGGCGGCCGCGCTCGTGGTGGTGGGCGGCACGGGCGTCGTCCTGGCGGCGCGGGACGGGGTCCGTACCGTGGCGCCGGCGTCGCAACCCCTGTCGGCGCCGGCCGGGCCGGCGCCCGAGGCCGTGGTCGTGGAGCCCGGCCAGCAGCTGTCGCTGGGCCGCGAGAACTGGTGGATGCGGCTGAGCGACCAGGAGGTCTGCATCCACGACGAGCCCGCGTACAAGACCGGTCCGGGCTGCGGCGGGCACTCCTGGGCGGGAGGCGCGACGGAGATCACCATGCAGTACTACGGACTGCCGCCGCAGCGGCAGGAGGGTTTCTACAACCTGGTGTACATGGGGCCCGGGCGGGTGGCCTCGATGGCCATCGAGGTGGACGGCCAGGCGCACTGGGTCACCGTCGCCCAGCTCCCCGGGAGTCCGGGCTTCGCCAGCGGCTTCTTCTGGGGGCCGGCCCTCAAGGAGTCCGACACCCCGAGCGAGTACCCGCCCGGCGGCGTCCGGTTCGCCGCGTACGACGCCGAGGGGAAGGTGCTGGCGAGCAAGACGCTGGCGCCCTGATCCGGTGCCGACCGCGCCGGGTCCCGCGGATCGCTCCGCGGGGCCCGGCGCGGGTTTCGGCGCGGGTTTCGACGCGGGGCTCCGGAGCGTCCTTCGACCACGACCGGCCAAGTTCTGCGCAGTGACGAGTACTTCGGGCGATCACAAGCTCCGTGCACGTTTCCCGCCTAGGCTCGCTCCCGGACGCGAGGGAGCGAATCTGTGCGAACCGAGCTGGAACCCGAGATCGAGACCACCGACAAGCGAGCCGTCCGGCACGCGCTGCTGATAGCCCTGGCGAACGGTATCGGTTATCTGCCGTTCGCCCTGACCGTCCCGATCCTGCCCGGGCACGTCACCGGCCGACTGCACGGCGGCCCGGCCGAGGTGGGCGCGGTCATCAGCGGCTACGCGGTGACGGCGCTGCTGGCCCGGCCGGTGTCGGGGGTGCTGATGAACCGGCTCGGCACTCGGGCCCTGACCATCGGCGGGACGCTGCTGGCCGCGCTCGCCACGGTCTGCTACCCGCTCGCCGGGTCGATCGGCGAACTCGTCGGCCTGCGCATGCTGCTGGGCATCGGCATGGGCGTGATGCTGGCCGCGGTCGGCGTCTGGCCGGTGCAGCTGGTCGCCAAGGACCGGCAGGGCTGGGCGCTGGGACTGGGCGGCACGGTGAACTACGTGGCCATCGGCCTGGGCGCGCCGCTGGGTTCCCTGATCGAGCACCTGGTGGGTACGGCGTCCACCTTCGTGATCTCGGGGCTGGTCGCTCTGCTCGTCGTCCCCATCGTCCTGTCCGTACCCGAGGTGGGACTCTCCTCGACCTCGGAGCGGGCCGGCGTCGAGCAGGGCCGGGCCGCGCTGCTCGGCGTGGTGCTGCCCAGCGTCGCGCTGATCTTCACCGCGTTCGGCTTCGCGGCCGTGTCCGGATTCGCGGTCGCGAAGTTCGACGCCCTGGGCATCGCCGGGGGCGCGGTCGTGGTCACCGCCTACTCGCTGACCGTGGTGCTGCTGCGGGTGGCGGGCAGTTGGATCCGCTGGGAGGCCACGCGACCGGTGGAGCTCGCGGGCCTGTTCCTCGTCGAGGCCCTGGGGGTCGCGCTGCTCGGGGTGGCGGACGGCCTCGGCCTGGGCGTGGTCGGCGGTGTGCTCATCGGTGTGGGCATGTGGCAGATCTACCCGATGCTGGGCCTGTTCGTGGTGCGATCGGTCAGCGAACGCCGGCGCGCCACGGCGCTGTCGACCTTCGGCGCCTGCTTCACCGTGGGCCTCGCGGCCGGCGGCGGCGCCCTCGGACTGGTCGCCGGGGCCGCCGGGTACCGGACGATGTTCCTCGTCTGCGCGGCCTGTGTCGGCCTGGGCCTGCTGGTGGCCGTGGCCGCGGCCCGGGCGGCCCGGATCGACTGACCCCGCCGGCTCCGGGGCGCCCCGTTCCCGCCGTTCCTTTCACAAGGAGTCCGGGACATCACCGTGCCGGTTCCCGGAAACGCCCTCGCCGAGGGAGAGCCTCTCGACGCTGTTCCCGTCACCGTCGGCCTCGGGGTACTGGACGAAGCAGTAGTCCTGGTCGGGGGTGAACGTCAGACTGCCGGCCGCGCCGCCGACGGGGGTGCCGTCCTCCCGGAGGACGGTGAGCCGGTGGGTCACCGAGTAGACGGCCCCGGCGTGCCGGCCGGGGACCCTCAGGGTGCCGGTGTCGGTGCGGCTGGCCAGCTCGCTCACGCCGGTGGCCGAGGAGTACCCGAGTTCGACGGTCACTGTGGCGCTCGGCCCGGCCTCGGCGGCCTCGATGCCGATGCCCCCCTTGGCCGTCACCGAGACGCCGACCTTCGCTCGCCAGGCGGCGGACTGGATCTGGCTGACGCCCTTGGTGACGCTGTAGCCCACGCTCTGCGCGGTGTCGCGGTGCTCGTTGTCGATGTACTTCTCCAGCCGGTACTGCGCGTCGCGCTGGATCGTGTACACCGGGGACCTCCGGACCTGCCTGAGCGTGCTCCGGTCGCTGTCCTTCACGGCGGGGAACGGCACCGTGACGACGTGTTCCCTGGCCCAGTTGGTGACGTCGGCCGGCCTGCCGAAGCCGTCCATCAGGGGTGTCCGCGACCCGGCGCCGCTCTGCGTGCCGACGGGCAGGTTGAGCACGTGCATGGGCGGCCGACCCACCGGCCTGTCGCCGGGGGACCAGCAGAACCCGCCGACGTCGGAAGGAGTCATCCTGATGCCGTTCGTCCCGTACCAGTGGCCGGGGGCGACGACGGGCCACAGATCCGCGGTCACGGGCGCGGCCACGTCGGCCGGATGCGCGTAGCTGAACCCGTCGTGGTTCTCCTTCACGCATCCGAACACTTCGTCCGGCCCGTGGCGGGGGTCCTGCCCCGGGGCGAGGACGAAGTCGCTGAAGGTGCGGTAGCCGTCCGGCGGGACCATCCGCCACACCACGTCCCCGGTCGGCAGCTCGCCGAGCTTCTCCCAGTCGGCGGCGGGGCGCACCAGGTCGCCGCGGGGGTCGGTGTCGCGTACCTCCAGGATCCAGCTGCCGGCTTCCTTGTTCAGGGCGCGCCAGCCTTCGCCGTTCGGTTCGTCGAGCCGCGGCCCGCCCTGCGGGAGGCCGGTGAACCTGAGGGTGAGCGCCCCGAACCGGACCGGACGCGAGTGGACGGGATCCATGAGCCGTGCTCCCTGGTGTGGGGGATGGTGTCGTGATCCTTCGTCGGTTCGCGCACAAACAAACAACTGTTGCGCCACTCGACGGAAGAGCCGCACCGAGGCGGTCCGGTCCTCCGAGGTGGTGATCGCCATGGGCTGCGGCGACGCCTGCCCGTTCTTCCCCGGCAGGACCCGTCCGGACCGGCAGCTCGAAGACCCGGCCGGACAGGGCGTCGACGCCGTGCGTCCGATCCGCGACCGGACCGAGCGGCGCTCGTTCGCGGCGTCCTCACGACGTCCTCGTGGCGCCGAGGTCGTCGAGTGCCTCGCGCAGCAGGCGTTCGTTCCGGTGCGGGGCGAGCAGCTGCCGGAGGTCGGAGGCCAGGACGGGCGGCAGTTCGCCGGTGAGGGCGCGGATCCGGTGGACGGCGTCGGCGGCGACGTCGAGTTCACCGAGTGCCAGGTGCCCGTTGACGACGTAGAGGAACCAGAGCGCGCTGTAGGGGGAGGGAGTGGAACCGCCCGACGCGGTGAGGCTGTCGGCCAGGGCGGCCAGCTGGGGCCTGGCCCTGGCGGGCCGCCCGAGGAAGGACCAGACCGACGCCCGTCCGATGGCGACGAAGCGGCGGTAGGCCTCGGAGTCCGTGGCGGTGCCGGTCGCCGCGCGGTCCGCCGCGGTGAACGCCTCGGCGGCGAGGTCCAGCGCCCGGGCCGCCTCGGTGGCCCGGCCGAGCTGAGCGAACGCGGAGGCTTCGCAGTTGTGCAGCTCCAGCGCGGTGGACGCCGGCAGGTCGGGGGCGGCCGTGCGGGCGGCGCGGAGGAGGCCGAGGGCGTCGGCGGCGTTGCTCGCCAGCAGGTGGTGACGGGCGAGTTGGGTCATGGCGGTCGCCGAGACGTCGCGATCCCCTGCGGCGGCACCCGCCCGGACGGCGGTCAGGGCGTGGCGCTCGGCGTCGGCCAGTTCCCCGAGGGCGCAGCTGAACCCGGAGCACAGCAGGGCGGTGCGGGCGGACAGCAGGAGCAGGCGCCGGCCCGTCGCGCCGCCGGGTCCGGCGGCGGCCAGCAGGTGGGTGACCTGCCGGTGTTCCGTGTGTGCCGCGGCCAGGAGCAACCGGGCCGGGAGGAGGCTGACGAGCATCTGCTGCTCCAGGGCCCCGGTGCGCGCCTCGATCCAGTCGATCCGTTCAACGGCCTGCGCGACCTGCGCGGCCTGTGCGGCTTGCTCGCGTCCGAGGGCGGGCCGGGGGCCGGCCAGCCGGGCCAGGAGCCCGTTCACCTGGGCGGCCAGCCTGTCGCCCCGCAGCGCGAACCCCGGCAGCGCGGACCCCGGTGGACGCTCGGACGCGGGTAACCGCGGGCCGCCTCGGGGCAGGTACAGCCGCGGCCCGTCGCGGGCGCCGTCCAGGGGGACGCCGTCGCCGGTGGCCAGGTGCAGCCAGAACGGCCAGCCGAGCCGGGCGACCTCGCGGGCCGGAACGCCGTGGATGCGCGCCATGGCGAGTTGGGCGGAGTGCTCGGGGACGATGCGCCCCGATTCCCAGCGGGACACCTTCTCGCGGCGTGCGGCCGTCCGCCCCAGGCCGAGCTCGTCGTGTGCGCGCGCGACGAGCCGGGCGTACTCGGGCTGGGAAAGGCCCAGTACCGCCCGCAGCACAGTGAGGGGGTGCGCCATGATGCTGCCCGATTCTACCGCGCTCCGACGGGGCGGGCCAGGTCCTGTCGATCTCCTCGAATATGCGCGGAAGCGCTCGGCCGGTGGATTCCGGCCGAGCGCTTCGTGTCGGGAACACATTCCTCAGAAAGGTGTTCCGCCGTGTCCGAGGACGGACTTCAGTACCCCCGGTGATCCCACTCCGTAGGCGCCGACGAGCAGGTAGGCCAGGGCGGCCTCACCGGGAGTGACGGAGGCGCCCGGGGCCCAGGAGACGTCCAGCCATCCCGTGGGCGCCCGCTCGAAGCCGGCCAGCTCGACCCCGTTCCGCGAGAAGCGACTGACGTTCGCCGAACGCGGAGTGAACTCGTAGACGGCATCGCGGAAGTGAGCGCGGATGCGGTACGACCTGCGGGTGGCGAAGCCCGTCCCCGGAAACACGCGCCCCGAGCCGCTCCCCACCGTCAGGACCACCTGCCGCGGATCCCGGGTCCCGATCGGCGACGGGTCGCCGACCGGGGTCCCGTCGCGGCGCACGATGGTCGCGTCCGGCAGGGAGGGCGAGCTGACCTCGACCACCCCGCGCTCGCGGTCGACGAAGATCTCCACCCGCCCGTGGTGCGGGTCACCGATCACCAGACCCATTCGAACGGCTCCTTTCCTCGCGCTTGCACTCGGACGGCCACGCATTTGTCTGTTCCGCTCGAAAACGTGAACGCATCGGCCGGGTTCCGAATTGTCGAACCGTTGTCCCGGCGCGCGTCACGCAATTTATGGAATTCGATCCGAACGGTCAAAGAAAAGAGGCACCCCGGGAGGCACGGCGGGGCCTCTTGACCAGGGGGCCGCCCCGGGCGGCAGTGACTGAGTGCCGAGCCGCGTTCCAGGCGGCCCGAAGGGGAGTGTTCGGCCGCGCGGAGGTCGTTCCCATACGAACGGAGCACCTGGGGGCGCACCTCCTGCGGATCCGGGACGTACTGGTGAAGGCGCAGCCGCGCCGGGGGGCCAGTGCAGCGAAGGAAGTACGACGTGAGCCAGGATTTCAGCCCGCCCTCGCCGGACCTCAAGACGTTCCTCGACAGGGTCGAGAACGTGTACCTGAACGACCCGGACTTCAAGGCCGCGTTCGACGGGGCGATCAAGGGAGTGCAACCGCGCCCGGAGGACATCAAGGACAAGGTCTGGCACGACTGGACCGGCGCGACCGTCAAGGAGCTGCGCAGCTTCTTCAAGGCGTGGCACAAGTGGGGGTGGGACCAGGGTGTCCACGACGGGCTCGACTTCATCGAGAAGTTCAGCTGGATCACCTACCGCAACGACGCGGGCATGGACTTCGTGACGTCCGGCCCCGGCCGGGAGATGCTGGCCGACTTCACCCATCTGCAGGGCCTGCAGATGGACGACCCGAAGTCGAAGCACCTCGTCGATCGGTGGATCAAGGAGCTCGGGCCGAAGAAGATGGCCGACTTCGAGCCGGGCGACTGGTCGACCTTCAACAAGTTCTTCGTCCGGGAGCTGGCGCCCGGCGCGCGGCCGATCGACGCCAGGCTCGACCCCGGGGTGGTGGTCGCCCCGACCGACTGCGTCATCAACATGATCGTCGACGATCTGACGGACTCGACGCAGCTCCCGGTCAAGACCGTGACCATGAACGTCCGTCAGCTTCTCGACGGCTCCGACTACGCGTCCTGTTTCACCCCGAGCGGGCCCGGCAGCCCCGGCGGTACGGCCGTGTCGTGCATCCTGCTGCCCGACACCTACCACCGGTACCACGCCCCGGTCGGCGGCGAGGTGGTGGAGGCCCGGGACGACATCGGCGGCGTCTACTACGGGATGAAGGACTTCCCGGCGCTGCTCGACAAGGGCAACGTCGGCTACGGCTACGACTACAGCATGTTCGACGACTTCCGCCGCGGATACGTCGTCTTCCGCACCCCGTACGTGGACCACGAGGGGAAGCCCGACGGCCACGGCCACGTCGCCCTGATTCCGGTCGGCCTCAACTCGATCGGCTCGGTGCAGTTCCACGAGAAGTTCCGGAACATCACCAAGGAGTCGAAGCCGGTCCCGGTCGAGAAGGGCGAGGAGATCGGGTACTTCCAGTACGGCGGCTCGCTGAACATCCTGCTGTTCGAGCCGGGCCGCTTCCCCGCCCTGCAGCTCCTGATGGGGCAGCGCATCGGCGTCCTGGAGGAGACCGAGCGCTCCGACTTCCTGTTCCGGAACTTCCGCCGCACGACGCCCCGGCGCGTCCCGCCGGTCTCCTGACCCCGGTCCCACCACGGAAGGCACACCATGCAGCGCAGTCCCGTGTACGGGATCCCCGCCAACCTCCTCGGCACGCAGACGATCGACTTCTACCCCCGCGAGGACGAGGAGGGCGAGGTCCCGAAGAAGGTCCGCTCCTACGCCGGGTACGCCGACGTCGACGGACCGGCCCCGGGCGCGAAGAGCCACCTGTTCTACTGGTTCTTCGAGAGCCAGACCTGCGACCCCAACCTCGACGCGACCGCCCAGCAGGCCCTGATCGACCGGACGCCGCTGCTGATCTGGCTCAACGGCGGCCCCGGCGCCTCCTCGCTGCTCGGCCTGTTCATCGAGAACGGTCCGCTGCGCATCGGTGACGACGCCGCCGGCAGCGTCTCGGTGAGCGCCGACACCTGGAACCAGGAGGCGCACGTCGTCTACTGGGACCAGCCCGTCGGCACCGGCTACAGCTACAGCGACACCGCGGGCAGCCACGTCCAGGACGAGGACACCCTCGCCCTGATGTTCTGGGAGGGTCTGCAGCAGTTCTTCGCGACCTACCCCGAGTACCGGAACTGCCCGCTGTACGTCTGCGGCGAGAGCTACGCGGGCAAGTACGTGCCGGCCATCGCCCGGAAGATCGACGAGCAGAACGGCCGGAACGCCGGAACGCACCTGGAACTCAAGGGGATCGCGGTCGGCAACGGCTGGATCAAACCGGAGCTGTCCGTCCAGGTCATGATCGACTACGCCTACGCCTCCGGGTTCCTCGGCCTCGGGCAGAAGAGCCTCCTGGAGGACGCCTACGGCACGTTCAAGGACGTCCTGGAGGAAGGCGAGAAGAACCACGACTCGGAGAAGCTGAAGCAGGCCACCGACCTCGGGAACGGCCTGGTCGACGCCGTCCTGGCCTACGGGGGCGACTTCGACGTCTACGACGTGCGGCGCTGGGACGACCTCTCCATGGGGGCGCTGCGCGCCTACCTGAACACCCCGGCGGTGCGGAAGGCCCTGAACACCGACCGGAAGTGGGAGTGCGCCGACAACTCCGGTCCGGTCGCCACTGCCCTGAAGGCCGACAACATGGCGGACGCCTCGCCCTGGTACGCCGAACTCATCGGCAGGGGCTATCGGGTCCTGCTCTACACCGGCGACTTCGACAGCGCCTGCGGCTACCGGAGCACCGAGGAGATCCTCGACGGCATCGTGACGCCGCAGGAGGAGTGGCGCAAGGCCGAACGGCGGATCTGGAAGCAGGCCCAGGGCAACCCGAAGGGGTTCGTCCGCAGCCTGCGGAACGTCACCCAGGTCGCGCTGCCCGACTCCGGCCACGAAGTCCCGGCCTACCAGCCGGAGATCTGCCGGGAGATGCTCTACAACTGGCTCTTCGACCGCCCCTTCACCGGCCAGGACCCCGAGGCCGTGGCCCGGAACATCCTGGAGAAGGCCCGGAAGGACGCCGCCAACGAATCGGGCTGAGCGCCCGGGCGGGACGCGGCCGGTCCGCCGGTCGCGTCCCGCCCCGCCCACCACCCACCGCACCCCGACCACGGAGGAACCCCTGTGCCGCAGCAGCCCGACCACCCCCAGGAAGCGCCCGTCGCCGTCCGGGGCACGAAGCCGGTCAACGACCTGGCGACCTGTGTGGAAATCCTGAAAGCGGCCTACGTCTGCACCGTCGCACACGTCGAAGTCCCCGCCGGTGCCGATGCGTCGCAGGCCGTGCCCCGCTGCGTCCCGATGGTCTACGCCTATCACGAGGAGGGGGCGGAGCGGCTCCTCTACCTGCACGGTTCCCTCTACTGGCCGCCCGCCACCCCACCCACCCACCGCACGCTGCAGCATCTGTGGAGCACGGAGGGCGTCCCCGTCTCCGTGACCGTCACCCTCGTGGACGGCCTGTTCGTCGGGCGCGCGGCCATCAGCACCTCGCTCAACTTCCGGTCCGTGGTGGTGAACGGGATCGCCCGGCCGGTCGCCGAGGGGGACCGAGCCAAGTCGTTCCAGGCCCTCACCGACCAGATCATTCCGGGCCGGTGGTCGGAGTTCCGCCCGATCAAGGACGGCCGGGGCGGGAGCCCCAGCGAACTCGACACGGACGGGAAGAGCACCCCCACCATCGGCGTCCTGTCCGTCAGCATCACCGACATCACGACCCAGGCCAAGACGCACTGCATCTCCGAACCCGAGCACGAGACCCAGGCCGACCGGGACTGGAACGAGGGCCAGAACTGGGCGGGCCTGCTGCCGATCCGCCAGTTCTACGGACCGGCCCTGCCCGACAGCACCGCCGCGCAGCGCGGCTCGGCCGTCCCCCGCTCCGTCCAGGCCCTCATCGCCGGGTGCGAGGCCGGGTGAACCGCGGCGGGGCCGGGTGATCCGCGGCGGGGTCGGGTGATCCGCGCCGGGGCCCGCGCCTCCGTACAGGGCCGCTGACCTCCCGCCCCCTGGCGGCCGTCGGCGGCCGTCGCGGGGACGGGCCGTCAGCGCGCGCCGGCGGCCACGGTGACCACCACGATGCCCGTCAGGACCAGGAACGCCAGCCCCAGCATCGCGTTGACCGAGCTGTGCCCCAGCGGCTCACGGAGCCGCATCCGCCGCTGCCGCACCCGCCACTGCCAGTACCCCGCGACCGTCGCCGCCACCGCGAGGAGGATCAGATAGCAGGCCAGCGCGAGCCGCAGACCGTACGGCCCCACCCGCCCGATCCCCAGCACCGCCAACGCCCCCGCCAGCAGGGCCAGCGCCGTACGCGACCAGGCCAGGAACGTCCGCTCGTTCGCCATCGTCGCCCGGTAGTCGGGCTCCTCGCCCTGTTCCCACCAGCGGACCGGGGAGCGCGGCGCGCGCTCCCCGTCGTGCTGCGAACCGTTCACCGGCACCGGCTGCTCCTCGGGCTCGTTCGGCACAGTGTCCCCGGCCGCGCGTCGGCGGTCCCGGACCGACGCGCCCCGTTCGACGCGTCCCGTCGGCCTCGCGGACACGGTCGTCCCGGTGCGGCCGGTCCGCGGCCGGCCGTCACCAGGTGCGCTGCGGGCGCCGTGCGCCGCGCGGGTCGGGCGGGACGGGGGCTGCGGTGCGGTCCGGCAGGAGGGCGTGGACGGTCTTGCCGCTGCCGGGGTCGAGCGTGAGGGTGAGGCTCTCGGTGAGGGCGGCGACCAGGAGGAGTCCTCTGCCGTGGAGGTCCTCGGGGGCGAGGGGCGCGGGGGCGGGCAGGGCCCGGCTGGTGTCGCTGACCTCGATGCCGATTCCGCGCCGGTGGGCGGTGAGGGTCAGCCGGCCGGGTCCGTCGGTGTGCCGGACGACGTTGGTCGCGAGTTCCGTGACGACGAGGAGGGCGTCTCCGAGCAGGGCCCGGTCGTGCGGGTGGGTGCGTCGGAGGAAGGCCCCGGTGGCCGAGCGGATCCGGGCCATGCACCCGGCGTCGTTGGGGAAGGACAGGGAGAGGCTGTCCGTCGGGAGGCAGGTGTCGTTCGGGTGGATCGGCGGGGGTGCGGTCGTGGTTCTCATGGTCGGGGTCCTTCGGCTCCCGTCCGTCCGGTAGTGGCGGGCGGTGGTTCCGGGCAGTGGCGGGCGGTGGCGGAGAAGCGTGGGGGAGAAGCGTGGGGAGCGGCCCCGGTGGGGTGGGGCCGCTCGGTCGGGCCGACCGGGCCCGTACGGTCCCGGTCGGCGACGGGTGTCAGTGCCAGCAGTTCCAGTAGCCGTTGTGCCAGACCTTCTCCCAGTGGGCCGGCTGCCAGACGTTCTTCCAGCCGGCGTCGTGCCGGACCTGGTGCCAGTAGCCGTCGTGCCAGTGGTGCTGTCCGTCCCACCAGCCGGCGTGCCACTGGTTCTGCGACCAGCTGGGATGCCAGGCCTTCGACCACTGTCCGGCGACGAGCTTGTTCTCCCACCAGCCGGGGTGCCAGGTGCACGTGCCATGGCCGTGCTGATGCGTCTGGACGGTCGACGCGGCGGCTGTCGGGGCCGCGGCGGGGGCCGCGGAGGCAGAGGCGGCGGTGGTGAGGGCGGCGCCGCCGGCCAGCAGGGCGCCGGCCATGGCGACGGCCAGCGGGCGCCGGATACGCGTTGCGCGCATGGTGGTACACCTCCTTCCTGAGACATGGGTACGAGGGGAAGCGGTCGATCCCTGGCTGACGCACCGTCATGAGGCGTTTTCCCGGGGCCCGGTGGTGCGGGTCCGAGTTGTTCGGCGGGGCGTCGGCCGCTCGGGATCTTCCTGCCCCTGATTCGCCGTGGTGGCGGGTGCGGATTGGCCGAGTCCGTCCCGGAGTCCGGTCGGCCGCCGGACTCTGCGGCGCGGGGCCGGTGCGGGTCGGTACGGGGTCGGCGCGGGTCGGTACGGGCCGGTGCGGGCCGACGCGGCAGTGCGCGGGCCGGATCCGGGGATCGCCAATCCGTCGGGCGGTCGGCGACGAATACCGTGCGAGTGACGCGAGGGACCGACGAGAGTTCCGAACCCGCCGAGCAGCCCCGGGAGGCCGCCATGTGCGCCGCACCCGATCGTCCGGACAGCACCCGCCCGCAGTACCGCCGCCCGCGGCACTGCCACCCACGGGGGCGCGGGTGCGACCGGCGGTGGAGGCGGCCGCGGTGAACTCCGTTGTCTTCCTGCACGGCCGCCCCGAGCCCCCCGCCGACCTGAAGACGGTCATGGAACGCGTCACCCGGGGTGATCACCAGGCCTTCGCCCGCCTGTACGACGCGGTCGCGGGCCCGGTCTTCGGGCTGGTGCGCCGGGTCCTGCGGGACGAGGCCCAGTCGGAGGAGGTGATGCAGGACGTGATGCTGGAGGTCTGGCGCGGCGCCGCCCGCTACGACCCCGGCCGCGGTGACGTGATGCCGTGGGTGATGACCATCGCCCACCGCCGTGCCGTGGACCGGGTCCGGCGCTGCCGGACGGCTGCCGACCGTGACCGGAAGGCCGCCGCCGGTGCGCAGGACACGCCGTTCGACGATGTCGCCGAGCGCGCCGAGGCCCACCTGGAGCACCAGCAGGTGCGTCACTGCCTGCGTCGGCTGACCGACCTGCAACGCGAGTCGGTGCTGCTCGCGTTCTACCAGGGCCTCACCTACCGGGAGGTCGCGGAACGGCTGGACGCCCCGTTGGGCACCGTGAAGACCCGTATGCGTGACGCCCTGATCCGGTTGCGCGACTGTCTGGGAGTCGGATCATGACCACCTCCGCCGACGGCAACATCCACCTCCTCGGCGGCGCCTACGCCCTGAACGCCCTCGACGACGGTGGCGACGGCGACGGCGACGACGGCGCCTACAGCGAACGCGCGGCCTTCGAGGCCCACCTGGCCGGGTGCGGCACCTGCGAGGAAGAGGCGGTCGGCTTCGGCGGCGCCCTCGCCCGCATCGCGACCGCGCAGGCCCCCGTCGCGCCCCCGGCCGAACTTCGCGCCCGGATCCTGGCCCGGACCGAGGTCGAACGCCAGCTGCCGCCGCTTCCGAGGCCCGTCGTGACCGTCGGGTCTGCCGAGACCGCCGTGACCGTCGGGTCCGCTGTGTCCGTGGGGTCCGGCGGGTCCGCCGGGTCCGCCGTGACCGCACCGCGTGCGGCCGACCACCGGTCCCGGGCGCGCCGCTGGCCCCGCTTCGCCCTGGCCGCCTCCCTCGCCGCGGCCACCGTGCTCGGCGTCGTCGCGGTCCAGCAGCACGAACAGGTACAGCAGGAGCGCGCCGCCGCCGGGCAACTGCGCGCCCAGCAGGCGGCCTTCGGCGAACTGCTGACCGCGCCCGACGCCCGCGTGACCACCACCACCGCGGCCGCCACCGAACCGGGCACGGCCGGCACCGGCACCGTGGTGTGGTCGGCCAGTCGCAACCAGGCGGGATTCCTCGCCGCCGGACTCCCCGATCCCGCCCCCGGCCGCGTCTACGAACTCTGGCTCGACCACAACGGCACCCTCACCCCGGCCGGCCTGCTGCCGGACGGCAACGGCGCCCTCGTCCTCACCGCACCGCTCGACGGCGCCCGCGCCGTCGGCGTCACCGACGAGCCCGCCGGAGGATCCGAGCGGCCCACCACCCAGCCGGTCATGGCGCTGCGGCTGACCCAGGGCCGCGCCACGTAGCACGGGGCCGCCGGACTGCGGCGGGCGGCGGCGTCCTGTTCGGTGGCCCGTCGCCGCAGAGCTCGTGCCGGTCCCGGGGGAGCGGGGTTGGCCGCGGGCCGGGCTGGGCAGGGATGGCCGTGCACGGACCGGTCGTCGTCGGCTTCGGGTGCTGTGCGCCCGGCCGCGGGAGCATGTGGTCGGGGCGAGCGGGGGTCGGCGGTCCGAGACGAGGGGGACGTGCGGTGTCGGTGTCGGTGTCGGAGCAGGGCTTCCGGAACTACGTGGAGATCGTTCTCGACGGCCTGGCCGACGGGCCTGACGACGTGGTCCTGGTGAGCGGGGAGCGCCGCATCGGGGCGGGGGAGTTCCGTTCCCTGGTCTACCGGCTGGCGCGGGCCCTGCGCGAGCGCGGGGTGGGGCCGGGGCGCACCGTGACCCTGCTGTGCGGGAACCTGCCCGAGACGATCGCGGTGCGGTACGCGGTCAACCTGCTCGGCGCGCACTACAACCACCTCTACAACCGCCTCGGGGTGGACGTGCAGGCCGCGATGATGGCGGACGTCGACACCTTCGCCCTCGTCGTCGATCCGCGGTTGGCCGGGCGTGCCGCCGAGCTGGTCCGGGTCGTGCCGCCGATCGAGCACGTCCTGCGGCTCGGCGGGGACGTTGACGCGGAACCCGACGCGGACGCGGACGTGGACGCCGACGCGGATCCGGGTTGGGCTTCGGCTTCGGGTGAGGACCTGCTCGCGCTCGCCGCGAAGCAGTCCGGTGAGCCCCTGGCCAGTGGCGCGAGCCCGCAGGACCTGTGCTTCATCCGGCATTCGGGCGGTACCACCGGGCATCCCAAGGGGGTGCGCAGCACCTTCGGCCGGATGCAGGCCGGCATCGACGGCATCCGCGAGCTGTTCAGCGGGACCGGCCGCCGGGACCTCGTCTGCACCCCGCTCTCGCACGCGGCCGGGTTCATCGCCGACAGCACCCTCTCCGCCGGCGGCACCGTGGTCCTGCACTACACGTTCGATCCGGCCGAGATCCTCGCCACGGTCGCCCGCGAGCGGATCACCAACACGATGCTGCTGCCGCCCCTGCTGTACCAGATCCTCGACCACCCGGACGCCGAGCACGCCGACCTCTCCAGCCTGCGCGGGATCACCTACGGCGGCACGCCCTCCTCCCCGAGCCGGATCGCCGAGGCCGTGCGCCGCCTCGGCCCCGTTCTCCAGCAGGGGTACGGCCAGTTCGAGGCCGGTGCCGTGAGCTTCCTGACCGCCGCCGAGCACGATCCCGACCGCCTCGACATCCTGCGCACGTCGGGGCGGCCCGTCCCGGGGGTCGAGGTCGAGATCCGGGACGAGGCCGGCCGGGTGCTGCCGGTGGGCGAGGTGGGGGAGATCTGCGCCCGTTCCGGGCAGGTGATGGAGGGCTACTGGAAGAACCCGGAGCTGACCGCGCAGGTGCTGCGGGACGGCTGGGTGCTCACCGGTGACCTGGGGCGGCTGGACGAGCGGGGCTACCTGACGGTGGTCGACCGGATCAAGGACATGATCGCGGTGGTCGGCGGCCATGTGTACACCACCGAACTCGAGGACTTCCTCAACACCCACCCCGCGGTGCTCCAGAACGCCGTCTACGGTGTGAAGGGCGACGGCGGCCACGAACGCGTCCACACCACGGTCGTCACCGCCGCGGGCACCGCCGTCACCGCCGACGAGCTCCGGACCTGGGTCCGGGAGGGACGGGGCGAGATGTACGAACCCGACCACGTCCACTTCACCGATACGCTCCCGCTCACGGATGCCGGCAAGCCCGACAAGAAACTCCTCCGCCTGCGCGCCTCGGCCTCCGGCGGCAGTTCCTGATCGACCGTCACCCTTGCCTCCGGTCAGGGACGGCCGTGCCTTCGACGCAGTACCGTGCGCAGGTGGACAATATGCCGATCCCGACAGCGGGTATGACGATCAGCGTTCGGACACGGCAGGACGTGGTGGTCGTCGACCCGGAGCGCTTTGTCGCTTCGGCCCGCGCGGCGTACCGCGAAGCCTTCCCCGAGATCACCGAGGAGCGGGCGGCCGAGGACATCCGCGATGTCTACGACGCAGTCTGGGCCGTGCTGGACCGCTTCGGCCGGCTCGCGGCCGATGCGCCGGAGCCCTCCTCCGGAATTCCCGGCCGGAGATTTCTGGACCGCCCGGACGGACTCTCCCCTGCGGGCGAGCGGCAGCAGATCGTGCTGAACGATCCGCAGCCGCTGCAGGACTACGGCTGCTTCATGCCGGAGGACTACGACCCGTTCGCCGTCCCGCCAGGGGCGTGAGGCCGCGGCCCGGTCAGCACCTCGGGCGGCTGACCGTGCGCAGGTTCCGCACCTCGGGGTCGGAGGCTCCGCGGACGTGACCGCCGGGGGTACGGGCGGTGCTCTGCAGGAAGGAGACGAGTTCGGCGGTGATGACCTCGCCGGGAAGGACGTTGGGGATGCCGGGCGGGTAGGCCGCGAGAGTGCTCGCCGACACCTGGCCGACGGCCTCCTCGGCGGGGACGCTGCGGCTGGGGGCGAAGAAGGCCTCCCGGGCCGTCATCCGGACCTCGCCCGGGACGGGGAGTTCGAGGCTCTCGGTCCCACGGCCCGGTGGCACCGTCACGGGCAGGGCGTGCAGGGCCGCCACGAACCGTGCCGTGTCCGGGGCCGAGCCGGCGCCGACGACGGCGACGATCGCCGAGTCCGTGGCGACCTCGACCAGCACCTGGTGCTCGGTCATCAGCCGCCAGCGCGCCTCGTGGCCGGGGATGCCGCCGGCGAGGGTGTCGACGGGGATTCTCAGCGGGTCGGCGGCGACGATGTCGGGGAAGTCCGCGAACCCGTCGCTGACGACGGCGAAGCGTCCCCGGTCGCGGATCCGTGCGCGCACCAGCTCGGCCGCGCGCAGGGACCGTCCGACGGCGTCCGTTCCGGTGGCCAGGCGGCGCCGGGTCAGGTCGAGGGAGCCGAGCAGCAGCGCGCTCTCGCTGGTGGACTGGGTGAGCTGGAACACCCGCTCCAGCACGGGTTCCAGCCGGTCGGCGAAGGGGCCGTCGCCGAGGTGCAGCATGGCCGACTGGGTGAGGCTGCCCCCCAGCTTGTGCGTACTGGAGATCACCAGGTCCGCGCCGAGCGCGAGGGCGTTGCGCGGGAGCTCGGGATGGAAGCCGAAGTGGGCGCCCCACGACTCGTCCACCACCAGCGGCACCCCGGCCGCGTGGGCCGCGTCGGCCAGGGCCCGGACGTCGGCGACCGCGCCGAAGTAGCTGGGTGTCACCACGCAGGCGGCCGCGGCGTCCGGGTTCGCGGCGAGGGCGCGGGCGAGGTCGGGCGCGGTGACGCCGTGCGCGATGCCGAGGGCGCGGTCCACGGCGGGCTGCACGAACGCGGCCCGCAGGCCGGACAGGACCAGTCCGTCGACCACGCTGGAGTGCACACTGCGCTGCACGACCAGGCACTCGCCCAGCGACCGCAGCGCCATCACGGCGATCCGGTTGCCCTGCGAGGCCCCGTTGGTCAGGAACCACGTGCGCCGCGCGCCCCACGCCTCGGCGGCGAGCCGCAGCGCCGTCGCCCGCGGACTGTCCGGTCCCAGGTCGAGGCCGTCGAGCAGCGGGGGGACGTCCAGGCGCAGCTGGGCCTCGCCGGTGAAGGCGGCCAGTTCGGCGAAGGCGTCCGGGTCGGCGGCGTGGCCGGGGACGTTCAGTCGCAGCCAGGGCTCCCGCGCGTGGGCGGTCAGCGCCTCGGCGTAGGGGGCGGCGGAGTTCGCTGCGGCTCTGGGGTGACGGTCAGATGGGCCGCTTCTGGCCTTCGATGTACTGGCGGACGGTGCTGAGAGGTGCGCCGCCGCACGACCCGGCGAAGTAGGACCGGGACCAGAAGACGGACCCAAGGCCGATGCGGTCGATGCGGCCGGCGTATTCGGCGCGCAGGTACCGGGAGCTGACGCCCTTGAGGGAGTTGATCAGCTTGGACAGGGCGATCTTCGGCGGGTAGTGCACCAGCAGGTGCACGTGGTCGCTTTCGCCGTTGAACTCGCGCAACTCGGTCTCGAACTTGTCGCAGACCTCGCGCATGATCTCCTCGCACCGCTTGAGCATGGCGTCATCGAAGACGCCCTTGCGGTATTTCGTGACGAACACCAAGTGCGCGTGCAAGTTGTAAGCGACGTGCCGTCCGGTGCGAACGTCGGGGTTTGGCTCCCAGCGTGGTGACATACTCCAAGCGTAGTACGATCTTTGAGCTGACCAGGAAGGGGGTGGGTCGGATGATCCGTGCGTACAAGTTCCTCATGCGGCCCACCGTGGGCCAGACGCAGGCGCTCGGCGAGATGCTGAGGGATCACTGCGCGCTGTACAACGGGGCACTCCAGGAGCGCCGGGACGCCTACCGGCACGTGTCGAAGACCAGCATCAAGTACGGCATGCAGTCGGCGCAGCTGAAGGAGATCCGGGCGTTCGACCCGGAGCGTCAGGGCCGCTGGTCGTTCAGCTCGCAGCAGGCGACGCTTCGCCGTCTGGACAAGGCGTTCGCGGCGTTCTTCCGGCGGGTCAAGTCCGGCGAGAAACCCGGCTACCCGCGCTTTCGCGGGGCGAACCGGTTCGACACGGTGGACTTCCCCAAGGACGGGGACGGCTGCCGCTGGGACTCCACCCCGCATGACCGGACCACCCGCGTGCGCTTCCAAGGGGTCGGTCACGTCAAGGTCAACCAGCACCGGCCGGTGGTCGGCAAGGTCAGGACCGTCGGCGTCAAGCGCGAGGGCAAGCGCTGGTACGTCATCCTGACCGCCGAGCAGGCCGAGCCCGAGCCGCTGTCCCCGACGGGCAGCGTGATCGGCATCGACATGGGCATAGCCAACTTCCTCGCCGACTCCAACGGCGAGTTCGTGCCCAACCCGCGTCACGGCAGGCAGGCTGCCGCGAAGCTGGAATCAGCTCAGCAGGCCCTCAGCAGGTTCCCCCGCGTGCGCCGCGACAAGCGCACCAAGAACCACCAGAAGGCCGTGCAGCGTGTTGGCGACCTGCACCGGAAGGTCCGCCGCCAGCGCCTCGACCACGCCCACAAGACCGCCCTTGACCTGGTCCGGGCGCACGACCTCATCGCGCACGAAGACCTCAGGATCCGCAACATGGTCAAGGCCCCCGCGCCGAAGCCCGACCCCGACCGGCCGGGCGCGTTCCTGCCCAACGGTGCGGCGGCCAAGGCAGGGCTTAACAAGTCGATCAACGATGCCGGTTGGGGGGTGTTCCTCACGATCCTCACCAGCAAGGCTGAAAGCGCCGGTCGGGAAGTGATCGCCGTGGACCCCCGCAACACCTCCCGCACCTGCCCGCTCTGCGGGAACGTTGCGGCGGAGAACCGGCCCTCTCAGGACATCTTCCACTGCGTCAGCTGCGGCCACCGTGCGCACGCGGACACGGTGGGAGCCATCAACGTTCTACGGGCCGGGCTGGTCCGTCGCGACGCCCGCCAGGGTTAGCGAGAAGCCCCCACGTTTACGTGGGGGAGGAGTCACAGAAAGTATGGTGATCGGCGTGCTGGAGCTCCGCCAGTTCCAGGTCCTGCGGGCCGTCGCCCGCGAGGGCTCCCTCGCGGCCGCCGCCCGGTCGCTGCACCACAGCCAGCCGACCGTCGCGCACCACCTCGCCGCCGAAGCCGTACTCGGCCGGGTGGGACTCGTCGAACAGGAGGTCCGCGCCCTGATCGAACAGGGCACCAAGGCTCTCCGCGCCGCCACCTTCCCCACCGCCGGCGCGCTCCTGCTCCCGCCGGCCCTGCGGCAACTGGCCCGCGAGGGCGTCAAGGTCTCCCTCGTGGAAGGCGAACTCCCGACCGTGGTGGAGGCCCTGCGCACCGGCGGCGTCCAGATCGCCCTGGTCTACTCCCAGCCGGGAGAACCGCTCGACCTGGACGAGGAGTTCGTCCTGCACCCCCTGCTCGACGACCCGCTGCTCCTCGCACTCCCCGCCGACCACCCACTGGCAGCCCTGGACCGCGTCCCCCTGGCCCGGCTCCGCGACGCCGGCTGGATCATGGGCGCCAGCGACTGGGACCCCTGCGACCGCGTGCTCACCTGGGCCTGCGCACAGCAGGGACTCGAACCCGTCCGGGTCATGCGCACCGACGACTACGGCATGCTCAAGGGCTTCGTGGCCGCCGGCATCGCGGTCGCCCTCATCCCGCGGCTCGCCCTCACCGGCCACGAGGCCGAACTCGACATCGCCGTCCGCCCCGTCGACGGCCCGCCGCTCGCCCGGCGGATCAGCGCGGCCATGCTCCGCTCCACCGTCTCCGACTCCGCGCACACCCTGCGCGAGGCACTCGCCGCGCAGGCGCGGAGGATCACCGAGGCGTGGGGCGAGAGCCCTCCTCAAAGCTCCTCCTGAAAGCTTGTTCGGTGCCAGAACATCTGACCACCCGGCTCCGCGCGGACCCGATCCGGGCGTCGGCCGTCCTCGACCGGATCCCGGCGGTCACCCACGACTGACCGCCGACGCGCTATTCCTTCGTGGCGTTCCGCCGCCACCAGGAGGAGTCCCGCTCGATCTCCTCCAGGGTGTCGAGCCTCTGTCCGACGTGAGCGAGGAACTCGCCCGGAAGCCTCACACTGTGGTCGAGCACGTAGTGGCTCAGCCCTTCCGGCCAGAGGTAGTAGCCGTCGGTGAGGTCACGGGAACCATTCGGACACGAGCACAGCCTGCATCGCGAGACCCCCATCCAGGAGCCGGCGACCTGCCCGCGGTCCAGGTAGTCCGCGACCCACTGCCGGTGCGACTCCTCCCACGCGGGATCGACAAGACCAGCGGGGTCCGGCAGCGACGGGTCTCCGGGTGTCACCCAGAAACCGAGCAGCCGGACGGTACGGTCGGCGGGTTCTCGTGGTTCAGGCATGGCCCGAGGTTTTCACAGCGGCAGGTCCTCACGTCATGCCGTGCAAGTGGCACTCACGCGCTGTCGCGGGGGCCGGGCGAGGGTGGTGGCGGCTGCGGCGATGTCGAGGATCTGGAGAGGGTGCGCGCACCGTCCCTCTCCCACTCCACCACGCCGCTTCCCTGCCCGTCGGCTCCCGCTACCGCAGCAGGAAGTCGTACACCGCCTGCCGACCGGCCGGGTTCTCCGCCCGGTTCTGCACCGAGTGCGCCGCGCCGGGGACGATCACGATCTGCGGGTGGTGCATCGACTCGGCCTGCTCGTACAGCAATTCGTACGGCGTCGAGATGTCCCGGTCGCCGCCCAGCAGCAGTACCGGCACGTCCGGCAGCTTGCGACGGTGCGGCGCCGGCGGCACCTGCTCGCGCGGCCAGTGGAGGCAGACCAGCATGCTGCCGAGCCCCGTCGCGGTCGCCGCGTCGTAGGGCCAGGTCTGTTCGGCGGTGAGTCGCTCGCGGGTGCGTTCCAGCGCCGCCGGGCGGCTGTCGACGGGGGTGTCGGTGGTGCCCCAGGGGAAGCGCGAGTCGGCGCACAGGGCGGCGGAGTGCAGTCCCTGGCTGAGTTCCTCGGCCGGGGCGGCGTCGACCTCCCGGTGGACGAACTCGAAGAATTCCAGGAGCTTCTCGGGCCGCCCGGCGGCGGCCTCGTGCAGGATCTCCGGGACCCCGCCGTAGTCCGGGTCGACGAACTCGAAGCCGGTGAGCGCGCTGAGGATCCGCGCGCCGTTGCCGTAGCGCCGGACGGTGGCGGCGAGGTCGGCGGCCGGGTCGGTGGTGCAGGCGGTGGCCCGGCACGCGGCCCGCAGCACCCGGGCGGTCGCGGGCAGCGCGGCCAGGTCGAGGGGGTCGAAACCCTGTTGCGGTACCACCGAGTCGAGCACCAGCCGGGCCACGCGCGTCGGGTGGGCGAGCGCGTACCGCTGGGCGACGAAGCTGCCGTACGAGACGCCGTCCAGGGTGAGCTTCCGGGCGCCGAGGGCGCGGCGCAGCAGGTCGATGTCGGCGACGGTGTCCGCCGTGCTGTAGTGGCGGGCGTCCGGGCCGAGGGCGGCGGCGCAGTCGGCGATCGACTGCCTGCGCGGGACCGCGAGGTCCGAGGACCCCATGTCCTCCTGGAGACCGGGGCAGCGGAGCGCGCCCTGTCCGGTGCCGCGCTGGTCGAACATCACCAGGCGGTAGTCCTTGAGGACGGGTTCCAGCTTGCTCGCCATCCGCTCGATCGCGGAGGCGCCGGGCTGGCCGGGGCCGCCGGTGAGGAACAGCAGGTCGCCCCTGGGCGCCGCGCTGTTGCCGGTGAGGGCCACCCGGAGGCCGAGCGTGCCGGGCACGGCGCCGCTGCGGTCGAACGGGACGGTGAGGGTCCCGCAGATGAACCCGGGAGCCTCCGGGCAGGGCGCCTGGCCGGTGATCCCGCCGCCGACGCCGGGCACACCGGCCGCGACGGCGAACCCGGCCGGTGGAGCGCTCAGGGCGCTCCCGGCGATCACCGCCACGGCACCCAGCAGGGCGGCGACGCGCCCCCGCATGCTCGTCATGCTCGTCCTTCCGATCGTGCCGGGCCCATGCCGGCACGGCGACGGAAGCAGCCTGCCCCGCGAGCCGCGCCGACGGCCCGCGCCCGGCGCACGACGCGACCGGGAACCGCCCACCAGAACCCGAACGGCCCCGGAACACGGCCACGGCCGCCCCGCCGGGAGGAGCTGGACGACGTCGGTTCAGGGGGAGGCGCCGGTCCTCCGGGATGCGTCGACCCTCTACCGTTCTGGAGGCAGCGCGACGGGCGCGTGGGCCGGAGCAGGTCCCGGCTCCGAGCGGACGGTGCTGTGTTACGTTCCGGGCAGGGGGTCGACATGGACGGGACGTCGGGGGCGGCACGTGAGGAACTGGACCGGCTGGGACGGTCGTTGCGCGAGCAGATGGTCGTGCTGATCACCGATCTGACCGTTCGTGTGCACGTGCGCCGGCTGGTCCTCGACGGGCCGGAGGTGGCCGACGGGAGGGATCCGTCGCGCTACCGCTGTTCGGCGGTGTACCAGGGCGACCGGCCGGCGGGCGTGACGGCGGCCGGGACGGCCGACCGGGCGGGTTCCCTTCTTCGTGCGGCGGGTTGGGAGGTCGCGGTGTCGGAGGAGGACGACGACGGGCTGCTGTGGACGGTGGTCCTCGCTCAGCGGGACGGCTGCACCATCCGGGTCCTGACGAGCGAGGACACGCGCGCCGTGGCGTTCCGGGGGCAGACAGCGGCGCTGGTGCTGCGCCCGCCGGAACCGGCCGGGCAGCCGGAGCCTGAGCGGGAACCGGAACCGGAACGGGAACCGGAGCGAAGGCCGGAGACCGTCACACCCGGCTACGTCCTGTGCTACGAGTGCGACGGTGACGGTCGCTGCCCGGGATGCGGCGGTCGAGGGTGGGTGCTGCGGACACCCGGCCGGTCCGACCTCAGGCGCCGGTGCGCGGAGTGTGCCACGACGCGGTTCTGCCCCATCTGCCGGGGCGCGGGCCAGTTGGCGATCTCCCTCCTGTCGACCTACCAGCGCGGCTACTACCCGGACCTGGAGCAGGACTGACCGCGGCACACCGGACGGATCGGGGGAGCCGGATCAGCCGTGCAGGGCGGCGAGAGCCTTCTCGATGCGCCGTTGGCGCGTCTCCGGCTTCTTCGCGCTCTCGACGGCGCGCACATGCTCGCGCTTCCGGTTGAACGAGAGGCGGTCGTACGCGGCGCGCGCGGCCGGGTCCTCGTCCAGGGCCCGGGCGAAGTCCTCGGGCTCGACCACGACGCGCGGCTCGGTGTCGAGCTCCAGCTCGACCTCGACCTCCTCGCCGATCTCGACCTCGGCGGCCTCCCGGTTGGCGTTGCTGAGGCCGATCAGGTGGCGGCCGCGCAGGATGGCTACCCGGCTCCGCCAGGAGTGTCCGTTGACCGTGATCGTCACCGGCGGCCGGGCGCCGCCGCCGAGCGCCTCCACCACCTCGGGCGGGACCTCCAGCCCGCGCATGGGCTCGGGCGGTTCGACGACGGAGTGGAACTTCACGGATGCTCCCTGATGGTCGGTGCGGCCGGTGTCGGCCACGACCACAGTTTCTCGCGCCCGCTGCGGGCCCACATCCGTACCGACCACGGAGAGCACCACGGAGCCGGCCGGGCGGGGTCGCCCCCGGTCCGGCGTCTCAGGTCTTGAGGTAGGGCTTGAGGGCCGGGCTCCAGGACTTCTCCATCTGAAGGAACTCGCCCGGGCAGCGCGCCGCCCGCTCCGGCGGCAGGGCGCCGTCGGGGTTCGTCTCGCTCTGGACGACCGGTGCATACTGGGCGGGGTCGGAACCGTAGAGCCAGCACACCCAGTTGTAGAAGCGCTGGGCGTCCAGCGAGTGCTCGTCCGCGTAGACCTTCAGCGGCTGTTCGCCCCTCGCCGCCGCGTTCGCCAGCGCCGCGTAGGAGGTGATGGTGCTCAGCGCGTACCCGACGTGGCGCTCGTCGCCGGAGGCCAGCAGCAGGGCGGACAGCTGGTCCGCCGCGTCCTCCTCCTTGCCCACGACCGGCAGGTCGTACAGGTTCACCAGCGCGTGGCCGAGCTCGTGCAGGACGGCCTCGTTGGTCACCCCGACGAGGTCCTGGTCGAGCTGCGCCGAGCGTTCCTCGGCGGTTCCCTCGCTCTGCTGCGCGGCGAGCAGGGGTGCGAGCTCCTCCAGGTACTCGTAGCAGAACGTGATGTCCTGGGCCCGCGGGTCCCAGAACGCGTTGGCCTCTCCGCAGCTGGCGGCGTGCAGCGGGACGTCCTGGGGCAGGACGATCCGTTCCGAGGCGTAGGCGGCGATGTCCTCCAGGACCGCGTTCTGCGTGAGGAAGGCCTTGACCTTCTCGTCCTCGGGCGTCAGGCCCGCCTCGTAGGACGGGACGAGCGCACCCTCCTCGGCGGGCTCAGTCACCTGCTCGGTGGGCTCCGCCGTCCGCTCGACGGGTGCGCGCGTCCCGGTCGCGGCACCGGTCCCGACGGGCGCCCCGAGCAGTCCGACCAGCGCGAACGGCACCGCCGCTGCCCACCGTAACCGGCCCCCGCTCCTCCAGCTCACGACGACCACCTCGCCGGCTCGACCAACCGCTCCTCTCAGCATGCGCCCACCCCGGTGGCACCTGCATCCGCTGTGCCGAGGTACGCCGGTGCGGCCCGGGGCGTACCGATCGCACGAGGGCCGTCGGCCGGACCGTCGCCGGGGCCTCAGGGAGTCAGCGCGCGGAGCAGCAGCAGGCCCTCGGCGGACGGGCTGCCCGGTGCGGCCTGGTAGACCACGAGTTGCTGGCCCGGGGCGCTGTTGACCGTCAGGGTCTCGTAGTGCAGGTCGAGGTCGCCGACCTGCGGGTGGTGGAACAGCTTGCTGCCACCGGTCTTGCCGTGCACCTCGTGGCGGGCCCACAGGCGGCCGAACTCGGGGCTCTTCAGGGAGAGTTCGCCGACGAGCTCGATGAGGCGGCGGTCCTCGCGGTCACGGCCCGCGGCGGCGCGCAGGGCGGCGACGGCGTCGTGGGCGGCACGGTCCCAGTCGCGGTGGAAGGTGCGGGCGGCCGGGTCGAGGAAGGTCGTCCGGACCAGGTTGTCCACCGGGGCGAAGACCGCGTACAGGGTGGCCGCGAGCGGGTTGAGGGCGAGGACGTCGAGGGCGGTCCCGACGACGAGGGCGGGGGTGTCGAGGCTGTCCAGGAGGTGTCGCAGCGCGGGCGACGGTCGCTCGGGGGCCCGACGGGGCGGGCGGTGGGTGAGGCGCGGGGCGGCGAGCCGGAGCAGGTGCGCGGCGGCGTGCTCGTCGAGGCGGAGGGCCCGCGCCACCGCGTTCAACAGCTGGGGGGAGGGGCTGCGTTCGCGGCCCTGTTCCAGCCGGGTGTAGTAGTCGGTGCTCACCCCGGCCAGCACGGCGACCTCCTCGCGGCGCAGTCCGGGGACGCGTCGGTGGCCGACGCGGGGGATGCCCACCCGGTCCGGGGTGAGGTGTTCCCGACGGGCCCGCAGGTACTCGCCGAGGGGGTTGTCGGACCGCCCGGCCCGCGCCGCGCCCTGCGGCGGGCCGTCGTCCCGCCGCCCGCCGGGGAGTTCGAGCGGGTGCGGGGGTTCGTCGGTGTGCATGCGGTCGAGGCTACGGGGCGGCCGGGGCCGTGCGAAGCCCTGAGCGGGGGTGGGCCGCACCCAGGAACAGTGCGGCCTGGAGGGGGCCGCGACCCGGTGCCAGCGTGGAGGTCATGAGCAACGACCTGCCCCATCCCTTCGTCGGCCTCCGGGTGACCGCCGACGGTTTCATCCGTCAGGAACTGCGCCCCGACGGCCGGTACGACGAGGCGCGCGGCAGCCGGCGGAGCGCGTACACCGGCCGTTACACCGTCACCGGAAGCCACATCGACTACCTGGACGACACCGGCTTCACCGCGACCGGCGACGTCCGCGACGGCGTGCTGTACCACGAGCACCTGGTGCTCCACCGCCACGGCGACACGCCCCCGGCCCCGAACACCCGCCGTGCCTGAGGTTCGCCGAACGCCCGCCGCCCCTCCTCGTGAACGGACCACCGTGCACCCCGTCCACCCCCTCCACCCCGTTGAACCCGTCGAACCCGTCGAACCCGTCCACCGGCCCACCGACACCGCCCGGCCCGCGCTGCTCGACCTGCTGCGCCGCACCGACGGCGACCCCGGGCGGCGCATCCTGTTCACCGGCGCCACCGTCGTCACCATGGACCCCGCCCTCGGCACCCTGACCACCGGCGACCTGCTGGTGGTCGGCAGCACCGTCGCCGCGGTCGGCCCCGATCTCCGGGCCGGTGGCGAGGCTTCGGACGCGGCGGCGGGCGCGATCGTCGTCGACGCCTCGGGCACGATCCTGGTGCCCGGCTTCGTCGACACCCACCGCCACGCCTGGCAGGGCCAGCTGCGCCGGATCCTCCCCGACGTCGACGACCTGGCGGGTTACGTGGGCACCACGCTGGCCCGGTACGCGCCCGTCTACCGGCCCGAGGACATGTACGTGGGGACCAGGCTGGCCGCCCTCGGCGCCGTGGACGCGGGCATCACCACGATGCTCGACTTCTCGCACAACTCCCGGACGGCCGCCCACTCCGACGCGGCCGTGCAGGCGCTGCTGGACAGCGGGATCCGCGGGATCCACGCGGCGATGGGGCCGCACTTCGGCGACTGGGACCGGCAGTGGCCGGCCGACCTCGGCCGACTCGTCGACCGGTACGGCGGCGGCACCGGGCTGGTCACGTTCCGCCTGGCGGCCCTCGCGACGGCGGAGATCGCCGGTCCCGCCCTGGCGTTCGGGCCCGGACTGGCCCGCGTCGCCGCCGAACTCGGCGTCGGCGTCAGCGTGGACGCGGTGTTCGGCCGGGCCTCCTCCGCGGCCGTGCTCGACTGGGAGCGCGCGGGCCTGCTCGGCGAACGACTGACCCTGATCCATGCCACCGGGCTGACCGGCGAGGCGTGGCGGGCGATCGGGGCGAGCGGCACCCGGGTGTCGCTCGCCCCGACCTCCGAGGCCCAGATCGGCCTGGAGGACGCCGTCCCGGCGGTGGACGAGGCCTTGGCGGCGGGCGTCCGGCCCGGCCTGGGCCTCGACGTCGAGGTGGCGCTGGCGGGCGACATGTTCACCCAGATGCGGGCGCTGCACGCGATCCAGCGGATGCGCGCCGTCAACGCCGCTCGGGGCGCCCACGACGGCTACGGGCCGCCGGACCGGATCACCACCGCCGACGTGCTGGACTTCGCCACCCGCCAGGGCGCCGCCACCGTCGGCCTCGGCGCGACGACCGGCACGCTCACCCCGGGCAAGCAGGCCGATCTGCTGATGATCACCGCCGACGAGATCAACAACCTCCCCCTGAACGATCCCATCGGCACCGTCGTCCTCGGCGCGGACGCCCGCAACATCGACACCGTCCTGATCGCCGGCCGCGTCCGCAAGTGGGCCGGGCGCCTGCTGGACGTCGACCTCCCGGCCCTCCGGGCGGAGGCCGCGGCCTCCCGCGACCACGTCCACCGTGCGGCGGTGGCGGCGGGGGTGGCGGCGGGCGCGACCGGCGGTGGCCGGTAGGGGTGGTCGGTCGCGCGACCACGGCAGTCGGCCCCGCCCCCCGCCGCGGCCGACTGCCCGCGCGCGGACCGGGTACACACTGCCGGGACGGGCCGGGCGCCGGTTCCGGCCCGTGGCTGCCCGGCCATGACGGAGGCCGGGCAGCCCGCCTTCCGGAGGAGAGAAGCAGCCTGTGACCCAACCCAAGGACAGCGTCCACCTCGACCGGGGTGCCCGCCGCTCCCCGCCCGAGCACCAGCGGCCGGCCACTACCCACGACCTTCACCTCCTCCCCGACTACCACGCCCTGGTGGCCGACGGCACCAAGACCGTCGAGGTGCGCACCGCGAGCCCGGCCAAGGCCCTGATCCGGCCCGGCGACCGGATCGTCTTCCGCACCGACCACGACCGACCGGTCACCTGCGAGGTCCTCCGGGTCGACCGCTACTCGGGCTTCGATGCCCTCCTCGACCGCGAGGACCCGGCCACCATCGACCCGGCCGCCGACCGGGACGGCATACTCGCCGCCCTGCGCGGCATCTACCCGCCCGAGAAGGAGCAGTTGGGCGCTCTCGCCATCGAGGTCGTCCTGCTGGTCGCCGGCCACCCGTGACCGCGGTCGGCGGCGCGTGCGACCGGCGGGGTGCCGTCAGTCCGGCGGCTCGGCGGGGCCGTGCCGCCCGGGGGCCGGGTGGCCGCGGTCGGGTCCCGGGGACGGCGGCTCTGGCGGCTCCGGCAGCTCGGGCGGGACCGGGCGGCCGGGCGGGGCCGGCGGGTCCGGGGTCACGGGCGGCCGGTCCGGCACCGGAGGTGCGGGCGGCGAGGGCGGTGCGGACGGTCCGGGCGGGGGTGCGGGAGTGAGGTCGGGGTCCGGGGGGACGGGGACGGTGCCCATGGATGCGGATCTCCTGTCGGTCGGGGACGTGTGCGGGTTCCGGCCCGGTCAACCGGGAGTGGTCGACGGCGGCATGGTCACTCCTTCCGTCCCTGGGGGCGTGCGCGGGCCGCGTGCGTGCCGGATCCGGGCGAGACACCCGGCCGCGGCGGCGGGCAGATCCGCCGCCACCCGTCCGGCGACCCGGCGCACCCCGGCGGTGAGGCCGCCGAACGCGTGCGAGGCGCGCTGCTGGAGACTGCGGTCGTGGGCCCGGTCGTCGAACCGGCCGTGCGCCCCGAAGTCCCGCCCGGCGTCCACCGGGGCGAACAGGTTGTCCGGATCCCCGGTCCGGCGCCCGCGGCCGTCCTGCTGCGAGGAGAACGCCGTGCGCGCCAGGTACCGGTCCAGGAGGCCCGGCACGACGGCGTTCGCGACCAGGGTGGCCACGGTGCTCGCGCCGACCCAGTACTCCCGCCGCCCCGGGTGGTCCGCCGCGAACAGCACGGCGCGGGCGGCCACCTCGGGCTGGAAGACCGGCGGCACCGGCTGCGCCCGCTCCGGGAGGCGGGAGCGGACCCAGTCGAACTGCGGGGTGTTCACGGCGGGCATCTGCACCATCGTGGTGCGGACCCGGGTGCCGGAGGCGAGAAGTTCGCAGCGGAGCGCCTCGTTGAAGCCCTGGACGGCGTGCTCGGCCCCGCTGCAGGCGCTCCGGAGCGGCATCCCGCGGTAGGCGGTGGCGGAGCCGACCTGGACGACCACACCGGTGTCCCGGGGCAGCATCCGGGCCAGGGCGGTCCGGGTGGCGAAGACGTAGCCGAGGTAGCTGACCTCGGTGGCCCGCCGGAACTCCTCGGGGGTGATCTCGGTGAAGGGGGCGAGGACGGAGGCGAAGGCGGTGTTGACCCAGACGTCGATCGGGCCGAGTTCCTCCTCGGCCAGCCGGGCGGCCGTCTCCACGGCCTGCGCGTCGGCGACGTCCGTCTCGACGGTGATGACCTCGGCGGCGCCCGCGAGCCTGGCCTCGCGTTCCGCGGCGTCCAGTCCGGCCCGGCCCCGGGCGATCAGCGCGAGACGGTCCCCGCGGGCGGCGAAGGCCGCGACGCAGGCGCGGCCGATGCCCGCGCTCGCCCCGGTGATCACGACGGTGCGGGTCGTGGGTTCCAGATCTTCCATGCTCCCCGGCTGTCCCCGATCCGGGATCGTAAACCGGTGGATCGCAAACCGGTGGATCCCGGGGCAATCAATCCGGAACTCCGGAACCCCGGGATCCCGGATTCGCCGACCGGCGGGCCGCCCGTCAGACGGGCCGACGGTGCCGCGGTGCCGTCGGCCCGGCCCCCTCGACGGGGCTGTCCGGCCTGCCGGCCTCCGGGGCGCCGCTCGTCGGGGCACCGTCCGGGTGGTCGGCCGCACGGGGCGGTTGCAGGGCCCGGCCGACGACGCTCCCGCCGTAGACGGTGAAGCCGACCCCGATCAGCCACGCCTGTACGACCAGGACCGTGCCGACGGTGCCGTAGGAGACGGCGTTGGACACCAGCAGCGGCGCGAAGACCAGTCGGGAGAACAGCCGCAGCCCGGCCAGGGCCGTCATCGTGGCGATCGCGCCGGGCAGCAGACTGCGCCACGGCGCCCGGGGACCGAGCAGCAGGCGGGGCAGCCACCAGAACAGCAGGACGCCGCCGAGCACGGTGGTGGTGATGCGCAGGGCGGGCTGGGCATCGGTGCCGTGCCCCGGCACGCCGCTCCAGGCCGCGAGCACCAGGTAGGCGGTCACGGCGGCCAGGGCCACGGCCTGGCGCCACACGCCGTGCCACGGCCCCGCCGGAAGACCCCAGATCCGCTCGTAGGCGGACTGCATCGAGCCGGTGAGGGAGACACCGAACACGGCGAGGGCGGCGAGGCCGAGACCGGTGGTGGTGCTGAGGACCTGTCCGCGCGAGCCGAACAGCACGCCGACAGACCGGCTGCCGCGGGCCGTGAGCCCGAGACCGTCGGTGATCCACTGGGCGATGCCGTCGCCCCGGGCGGGGGAGGCCGCCGCGATCACCATGAGCAGCGGGACCAGGGTGACGAAGAACAGGGCGGCGAAGGCCAGCGAGCGCTGCATCAGCTCGATCTCGTGCCCCTGCCGCCACACGCGCCGACACACCTCCCCGATCCGGCGCCCGGCGGCGGGGCCGGCCGTGCTCGTCACCGTGTCGCCTCCGTTCGCGGGTCGTGGGAGCGTCTGCCCGGCGGCGGGAGGTGCACACCTGTGTCGGTGTCCCGGGCTCGGGGTCGGTCGGGCCGAGGGCTCAGGCGGACAGCAGGTCGGTGAGCCAGCTGTCCCAGTCCAGGTGCGAGGGCTCGCGACCGGTGGGGACGAGTTCCTCGGTCGCGGTGAGGAACCGGGCGAGTTCGGCGGACGGGGCCTCCAGCAGCGCGATGCCGTCCTTGCCGCGCAGGGCGATGAACAGGCTGTCGTCCGCACCGGGCTCGATGTGGACGTCACCCTCGCCGGCGGGCCCGCGCAGCCCGCGGAGCAGCAGTTCGCGCGACAGCACCCAGACCGCGTCCTGCGCGGCCGCGCCGAAGTGCAGGCGGACGGCGTAGGGGTCGTCGGGGCCGTAGTGGCACTCGACACCGAACTCCCGGCTGTGCGTCGCATCGGTGATCAGTCGCATCACCACGCGTGCGGACACGTGTTCCATGCCTTGCCCCTCCCGGTCGGCTGTGACAGCCGCCGTCTGCCCCGGCGACGGCTCTTCACACCACCGACCCTTCGCACCACCGACACCGCGCACGACAGACACCGCGCACGACGGACACCGCGCACCACCGACACCGCGCACGACAGACACTGCGCACGACCGACACCGCGCACCGAAGGCCCTTCACACCGACGGGCCTTCGCAGCACGGCGCCCGCACGCGGTCGAGTCACCCCGCGGTGCGGAACCGTTCGGCGACGGGCCGGGCGTCGATCTCGGCCCAGACGGTCTTGCCCCGCTCGTGCGGCACCGAGCCCCACCGGTCGGAGGCCTGCTGCACGATGTACAGGCCGTGCCCGCCCGGCAGGCCGGGGCGGTGCGGACGGCGCGGCGCGGGCAGGAGCGGGGAGGTGTCGCTGACCTCGATCCGCAGCCGCGCGGGGGAGAGGTCGAGGACGAGTTCGAGCGGGCCGTCGGTGTGGAGCACGGCGTTCGCGGCGAGTTCGGCCACCAGCAGGACGACGTCACCGGCCTCGGGCCACGCCCAGTCGGTCAGTGCGGCGAGGGTGAACTCCCTGGCCCGCGCGACGGGTTTGTGCTGCCCGGCGAGGGGCATCCGGCGGCGCTGGCGCCCGCCGGCCGGCAGCATCGACCTGACGGGTCCGGCCTCGGCGCGCGTCTCGTCCAGGGTGTCCCGGCGAGTGTTCATGAACGGGTGCCCTTTCGGTTCGGCGCTCTTCGCCGCTCTGTTTCCCGCCCGGCTCCGGTTCATGCACGTGCGCCCCGAGCGCGCCACGCCACTCGTCCGTCACCGGTGTTCAGCTGTGTTCAGCCGTGTTCGGTCGCGCTCGGCCGCGGTCACCGGGGTGCGGCGAGCGCGGCCCCGACCGTCGGGTGGAGCGGGAACACCGTGTCGGCGCCCGTCAGCTCCAGCAGCCGCAGCACGGTGGGGGAGGCCGCTGCGAGGCGCAGCTCCGCGCCGGCGGATTTGGCACTCATCCGGGCCTTGAGTAGCAGGTTCAGGCCCGAGGAGTCGCAGAAGCCCACCTGTTCGAGGTCGACCACGAGGACCAGCGGAGAGGTTCGGAGCGCTTCGTCGAGGGCCTGCTCGGCCGGGGGGAGGGTCTCGATGTCGAGGTCGCCCACGAGCACGCACACGGCGCTACGGTCGTCGACCGGTCCCGGCCGGGCGGTGGCACCGGCCGCGGCCCCGGCCGTGGTGGCGGCCTCCCGCAGGGCGGCTGCTGGGTTGTTCTCGGCTGGCATGGTCGTCCCCTCCACGGATGTCCTCATGACCGGACGCACACGGCGCGGTCCGTCCCCCGTTACCCGCTCCCGCGATTTCCACTCCTGCTCCTTGCGTGGAGGCTTCGTGAAGAACTCTTCACGAAGCGTCCACATGGAGCCTCTCCGTGGAGCCCCCTTGTGAATGCCCTTCGTGAACAGCCCTTCGTGAAGGAGCCTCGGGGGAGCCGCGGGCCGGTCCCCTGCGCTCACCCCTCCGGCGCGCCGGAGGAGGTCCGGTCGACCGAGATGCCGACCAGGCAGGTGTCGTCGTCGGTGTCCGCGCTGCTGTAGCGCAACAGGTGGTCCAGGTGGCTCTCCAGCGAGTCGGGTGCGCCGTCCTTGGCGAGGGAGGTCTTCTCACTGAGCGACAGCAGACTGTTCAGCGAGGCCTGGACGGATTCGTCGCGGCGTTCGATCAGGCCGTCGGTGAACATCACCAGGGTGTCGCCGACCCGGAGGTCGAGGTGCGACTCCTCGTAGTCGGCGTGGTCGAGCGCGCCCAGCAGGATCCCGCCCGGCTGCGGCAGGGCGCGGGCCCGGCCCTCGCGCAGCAGGACCGGCGGCAGGTGGCCGGCCCGGGCCCAGCGCAGCCGCCGGGTCCCGGGATGGTAGAGCGCGCACACGGCGGTGGCCGTGACGTTGTCGGTGAGATGGTGGGTGACGCTGTTGAGCCAGGTCAGCAGCTGGGCCGGACCCGCGCCGGTGGCCGCCAGGCCGCGCAGGGCGTTGCGCAGGGCGACCATGCCGGTCGCGGCCTCGATGCCGTGCCCGGCGACGTCGCCGACGCACAGCAGGATCTCGCCGGAGGGCAGGGCGAGCGTGTCGTACCAGTCGCCGCCGATCAGGTGGTCCTTCTCCGCGGGGCGGTAGCGCACGGCGACCTGGAGGTCGTGCAGGGTGAGCGGGCCGCGGGCGGGCGGCATGATGGCGTGCTGCAGCTGGAGGGCGAGGCGGCTGCGTTCGGCGGCCTGCTGCTCGCTGTGCGCGAGTTGGTCGCGGGTGGCGGCGAGGGCGACCTCGGTCCAGTGCTGGGCGGAGACGTCCTGGTAGGCGCCGCGCACGGTGGTGAGCGCCGCGTTCTCGTCGTGCACCGGTTCGGCGACGACGCGGATGTGGCGGGCGACGCCGTCGGACCGCTGGAGCCGGAACGCGGTGGCGGCGGGGCGCCGGTGGTGCAGCAGGGTGCGCAGGAACCGGCCGATCGCCGGGCGGTCGTCGGGGTGCGCGTGCTCGGGGAGCCGGTCCAGGGCGATCGGCCGGGCGGTGGGGGGCAGGCCGTGCAGGTCGAACAGGGTCTCGTTCCAGGCGATCTGGCCGGTCTGGACGTTCTCCTCGAAGCCGCCGATCCGTCCCAGGCGCTGCGCGTGCTGGAGCAGCCGGGCCACCCTCGGCGTGCCGTCGTCGAGCCGCCAGATCACCACGACGTGCCGGCCGTGCCGGCTGATGCTGACCTGGGCCCGGGCGAGCAGCGGGATGCCGTCGACGGTGGCGGCCAGGCGCATGTCCGCGGTGCGGAACGGCTCGCCGGTGGCGAAGACGTGCTCCACCTTCTCGGCCAGGCCGCCGGCCTCGGCGGCCAGCGGGTAGGCCTCCAGCAGGCGCGCGCCGGTGACCGCGCTGTTCGGCCGGCCGGCGAAGTCGACGAACGCGGGGTTGACGTGCCGGACGGCGAACTCCAGGGGCAGTTCGGCGTTGCCGGGCGCGAGCCGCAGGACCAGGCACGGGTCGAGGACGCCGTCGGTGAGCCGTTGCAGCTCGTCGAACTCGCGGTCGGTCCGCTTGGGGCCGGTGGGTTCGGTCCAGGTCTCCAGGGTGGTGGCGCACAGTTCCGCCAGTGCCTCGAACTGGCGCTGGAGCGACTGGGAGCGAGGGGGCAGGTCGGTGGGCCAGCAGATCTCCAGCACGCCGATCAGCCGCCCGCCGGTCCCGGCCGGTACCGCGATGCGTCCGCCGGTGTACTCGTGCTGGCCGACGGTGGGCAGCGCCGCGTGCACGAGGGAGGGGAAGACCACCGTCTCCCGTTCGTCGAGCGCCCGCCGGGCCGGGGTGGACACGCCGGGCGGGACGTACCGCCAGCGGCGGGCCTCGGCCTCGCCGAAGCCCGCGCTGCCTTCGAGGGTCAGCGACTGGTCGGGGTGGGCGGCCCAGATCGCGACGGCGACGGCGCCCAGCGGGCGCAGCGCGGTCGCGAGCATCGAGCGGGCCACCGACTCGCTGTCGCCGGCGGCCAGGCTGTGCGCCTCGGCGGCGCGCAGCCGGACCGCGGCCTCCTCGGTCCGGTCCGCGGCCTCCTCGGAACGGTCCACGGAGGAGGAGACGAACTCGCGGGCGATGGCGGAGATCCGGTCGGCGGCGACCTGGTTGACGAGTTCGGCGGCGAACTCCAGCACGGGGACGTCGGCCTGTTCGGCGAGCGCGGTCAGCTGGGCGGCCGCCTCCGCGGGGCCGCAGCGCAGCCGTTCGACCAGCACGCCGGCGGCCATCTCGACCAGGGACCGGCCGGCGGCGTCGGCCCGGGCGCGGGCGAGTTCCGCGCGGAGGTTCTCCACGGTGGCGGCGAGGCGGGTGACCGCGGTGGGGGCCGGTCGGATGTCGTCCGGCCGGTCGTCCGCGGGCCGGTCGTCCGCGGGCTCGCGCTGCGGTCCGACCGTGGGGGTTCCGGTGAGGGGGAGGGTCCCCGCGGTATGGTCCGCGGGCTGGTCGTGGGGTTGGTGCACGGCGGTCTCCTGACGGACGGGGGGCGGGTCAGCTGTGTCCGGGGTTCAGTGCCCGGGCGGTGAGCTGGTCCCTGATCCGGTCGATCAGGTCGGTGGCGTCGACCGGTTTGGTGATGTAGTCGCTGGCTCCGGCGGCGAGGCTCTTCTCCCGGTCGCCGAGCATGGCCTTGGCGGTGACCGCGATGATCGGCAGCCGCTCGTGCTCGGGCATCGCGCGGATCGCGGCGGTGGCCGTGTACCCGTCCATCTCCGGCATCATCACGTCCATCAGGATGACGTCGATCGCGGCGTGGGTGGTCAGGGCGTCCAGTGCGGCGCGCCCGTTCTCGGCCTGCAGCACGTTCATCCCGTGCAGTTCGAGGATCCCGGTGATCGCGTAGAGGTTGCGGTCGTCGTCGTCCACGACCAGCGCGGTGCGGCCCGCCAGGCTCGGGTCGGCGTCGGGGTCCCAGGCCGGCGCTGTGCGGGCCGTGCGCGGGCGGATGTCCTCGGGGCGCTCGGCGCTCATGTGCAGGGCGACGCGTTCGCGCAGCTCGTCGAGGCTGGAGAGGATCTCCAGCGGCCGGGTCGCACCGCGGGTGAGCAGCTCGTCGTCGGTGGCGACGACGCGGCTGCGGTGCGCGAGCACGGGGACGGACTGCAGGGCCGGGTCGCCGTCCATGTCCTTCAGCAGGGCGAGCGCGGCGCCGTCGGCCAGGTCGAGGTCGAGGACCAGGCAGTGGCAGGGCCCGTCGGCGAGGGTGGCGGCGGCCTCGTGGATGCCGACGGCGGTGACGATCTCCACCTCGCGGCCGTCCGTGCGGGGCAGTTCGGCGAGGGCGTTCTCGGCGACGAGGCCGAGCAGCCCGTTGGCGCGGGCCTCGACGACCAGCAGGCGGCGGGCGGGCAGCGGTACCGCGGGGCCGTCGGCGCGCGGCGGACCGCCGACGGGCTCGACGGCCGCGGCGGTCGCCTGGGCGGGCTCGGACAGGTCGGGCCGGGCGGTGGGCAGGTAGAGGGTGAAGGTGCTGCCCTGGCCGAGGGTGCTCCCGACGGTGATCGCGCCGCCCAGCAGGTAGGCGATCTCGCGGCTGATCGACAGGCCGAGCCCGGTGCCGCCGAACTTGCGGCTGGTGGTGCCGTCGGCCTGCTGGAAGGCGCCGAACACCGTCTCCAGGTGCTGCGGGGCGATGCCGATACCGGTGTCGGTGACCCGGAAGGCGACCACCTGGCCGTCCCGGCGCACCCCGTCGGGCAGCTCCGCCTCGGTGGCGGCCTCGATGCGCAGGTCGACGCCGCCCTGCGCGGTGAACTTGACGGCGTTCGAGAGCAGGTTGCGCAGCACCTGGCGCAGCCGGTAGTCGTCGGTGCGCAGCTCGGCGGGGACGCCGTCGCCGGTGCGCACGGCGAAGGCCAGGCTCTTCTGGCCGGTCATCGGGCGGAACGTGCCCTCGACGTAGTCGACCAGGGCGGCCAGCGGCACCGTCTCGATGTTGAGGTCCATCTTGCCGGCCTCGACCTTGGAGAGGTCGAGGATGTCGTTGATGAGCTGGAGCAGGTCGGAGCCGGCGGAGTGGATGATGCCCGCGTACTCGACCTGCTTGGCGGTGAGGTTCCGGGTGGGGTTCTGGGCGAGCAGCTGGGCGAGGATCAGCAGGCTGTTGAGCGGGGTGCGCAGTTCGTGGCTCATGTTGGCCAGGAACTCAGACTTGTACTTCGAGGCGACGGACAGCTGGTGGGCGCGGTCCTCCAGCTCCTGGCGGGCCTGCTCGATCTCCAGGTTCTTCGCCTCGATGTCGCTCTTCTGCGCCTCCAGCAGCTCCGCCTTCTCCTCCAGCTCGGCGTTGGAGACCTGCAGTTCCTCCTGGCGGGCCTGCAACTCCTCCGAGCGGGCCTGGAGTTCGGCGGTGAGCCGCTGGGACTCGCCGAGCAGTTCGTCGGTGCGGGCGTTGGCGACGATGGTGTTGACGTTGACGCCGATGGTCTCCATCAGCTGGCCGAGGAAGTCGCGGTGCACCGGTGTGAACGGCTGGACGGCGGCGAGCTCGATCACCCCGAGGACCTGGTCCTCGACGATGATCGGCAGCACCATCAGGGCCAGCGCGTCGGTGCGGCCCAGGCCGGAGGTGGCGGACAGGTAGCCGGGCGGCAGCTGGTCGACCGCGATGGTGCGGCGGCTGCGGGCGGACTGGCCGACGAGGGACTCGCCGAGCCGGAACGGGCCGGGCCCGGACGCGCCACCGGGACGGGACGGGTCGCCGGAGCGGGACGCGTCGCCGGGGAAGGCGTAGGAGGCGACCGGGCGCAGCACCGTCCCGTCGTCGGTCTCCTCGGCGAGGTAGAAGGCGCCGCACTGCGCGGAGACCAGCGGGGTCAGCTCGTCCATGATGGACTCGGCGACGACGCCGAGGTCCCGCCGGCCCTGCATCAGCGCGGAGAAGCGGGCGAGGTTGGTCTTGAGCCAGTCCTGGTCCTCGTTGGCGCGGGTGGTCTCGCGCAGGGACTCCACCATGAAGTTGATGTTGTCCTTGAGGTCGGCGACCTCGCCGGAGGCGTCGACGGTGATCGAGCGGGTGAGGTCGCCGGCGGTGACGGCGTTGGTGACCTCGGCGATGGCGCGCACCTGACGGGTGAGGTTGCCGGCCAGTTCGTTGACGTTCTCGGTCAGGCGCTTCCAGGTGCCGGAGACGCCCTCGACCTCGGCCTGTCCGCCGAGCCGTCCCTCGCTGCCCACTTCGCGGGCCACCCGGGTCACCTCGGCGGCGAAGGAGCTCAGCTGGTCGACCATCGTGTTGATGGTCGTCTTGAGTTCCAGGATCTCGCCGCGCGCGTCGACGTCGATCTTGCGTGTGAGGTCGCCGTTGGCCACCGCGGTGGTGACCTGGGCGATGTTGCGGACCTGGCTGGTGAGGTTGTGGGCCATGAAGTTGACGTTGTCGGTGAGGTCCTTCCACGTCCCGGCGACGTTCGGGACGCGGGCCTGCCCGCCGAGCGTGCCCTCGGTGCCGACCTCGCGGGCGACCCGGGTGACCTCGTCGGCGAACACCGACAGGGTGTCGACCATGGTGTTGATGGCGTCGGCCAGGGCCGCGACCTCGCCCTTGGCCTCCACGGTGATCTTCCGGGAGAGGTCGCCGCGGGCGACGGCGGTCGCCACGTCGGACATCGAGCGGACCTGGCCGGTGAGGTTGGAGGCCATCACGTTGACGTTGTCGGTGAGGTCCTTCCAGGTGCCGGAGACGCCCCGGACGGTGGCCTGGCCGCCGAGGTTGCCCTCGGTGCCGACGTCCCGCGCGACCCGGGTCACCTCGTCGGCGAAGGCGGACAACTGGTCGACCATCGTGTTGATGGTCTCCTTCAGCTCCAGGATCTCGCCACGCGCGTCCACCCGGATCTTCTGCGTCAGATCGCCCTGGGCGACGGCGGTGGTCACCGAGGCGATCGAACGGACCTGCGCGGTGAGGTTGTCGGCCATCACGTTGACGGACTCGGTGAGGTCGCGCCACGTCCCGGAGACGTCCTGCACGTCGGCCTGGCCGCCGAGGCGCCCCTCGGTGCCGACCTCGCGGGCGACCCGGGTGACCTCGCCCGCGAACGAACTCAGCTGGTCGACCATGGTGTTGATGGTGTTCTTGAGTTCGAGGATCTCGCCGCGGGCATTGACGGTGATCTTCTGCGAGAGGTCGCCGTCGGCCACCGCGGTGGCGACCTGGGCGATCGCCCGGACCTGGCCGGTCAGATTGCCGGCCATGGAGTTCACCGAGTCGGTGAGGTCGCGCCACGTCCCCGAGACGCCCTTCACGTCGGCCTGGCCGCCGAGGATGCCCTCGGTGCCGACCTCGCGGGCGACCCGGGTGACCTCGCCGGCGAAACTGCCCAGCTGGTCGACCATGGTGTTGACGGTGTTCTTGAGCTCCAGGATCTCGCCGCGCGCGTCGACGGTGATCTTCTGCGAGAGGTCGCCCTTCGCGACCGCGGTGGCGACCTGGGCGATGTCCCGGACCTGGGTGGTGAGGTTGCCGGCCATCGCGTTGACCGAGTCGGTGAGGTCGGCCCACGTCCCGGAGACGGCGGGCACCTGCGCCTGACCGCCGAGCCGCCCTTCGGTGCCCACCTCCCGGGCCACCCGGGTCACTTCGGAGGTGAAGCGGGACAACTGGTCGACCATGCCGTTGAACACGGTCGCGATCTCGCCGAGCAGACCGTCCGCGTCGTCCGGCAGCCGAGTCCCGAAGTCCCCGTCGCGCACCGCCGTCAGACCGGCGAGCAGGAGCCGCAGTTCCGGCACGCCGACCTGGGTGGCGGAAGGACTCGCGCTCCCGCGCGAGCCGTCGGGCGTTGCTGTGCCAGCCATCGAACGTCGCCTCTCTAGAGCCCACCCCGGCGCCGGGGGCACCGAGGCCGACCGGCTACACAGGCACGTACCGCCTGGGAGGCTACCCCAGTCCTTACCGGAACCGGAAAGCCCGGCACCGGCTCGTTCGTGCGCCCGGGCCGTGGGCGCTCCCCGTTCCACCGGGCCGGCGGCCGGGCGGTCCGGCGGAAAGCGGTGCACGACCGGAGCGGTGCACGACGGAAGCGGTGCACGACGGGAGCGGTGCCCGACGGAAGCGGTGCGACCGGAGCGGTGCATGATCCTGCGGGACCGGGGCACCCGAGCCGCGAACCATTCCCACAGTGTGAGGAGTCCGTACGATGCTCGGTCTGATCCTGGTCCTGCTGCTCGTCTTCCTCCTGTTCGGGCTCGGCTTCGCCGTGAAGGTCCTGTGGTGGGTCGGCCTGGTCGTCCTCGCCCTCTGGCTGCTCGGCTTCATCGCCCGGGGGACCAACGCCACCGGCGGCCGGGGCCGGTGGTACCGCTGGTAGCCGCCGCACCCCGCGCTGCCGGTGCCCGTCCGCCGTTCCGGCCGACGGGCACCGGCGTGTCCCGGACCGGCAGGGCTCCGGCCGCCGGGCACCCGCCTCAGTGCACGGCGGGCGGTTCGGGCGCCGGTGCGGGGGGCGCCTCGGTGCGGTGCCCGTCGGCGGGCCAGCGCAGCAGGGTGGCGAGGAGTTCGGAGACCGTCGGACCGGCGTCGGCGGGGTGGCGCAGCTGCTTGCTGGCGATGACGCTGTAGTGGTTCGTGCGCCCGCGGCGCTCGTGGCTCAAGTACCCGGCCTGTTCGAGGTCGGTGATGATGCGCTGCACGCCGCGCTCGGTGAGCAGGCACTGGCTCGCGATGTCCCGCACCCGGATGCCGGGGTCGCGGGCGATCTGGACCAGCACGCGGGCGTGATTGGTCAGGAAGGTCCACTGCCGTTCGGTGTCCGCGCCGTTCTCCATCCCTCCACCTTAGGGCGGATCTTTACCGGACAGATCTTTCACGACCGGCAAAACACGACAGCGAATTCGTGCAATGGTTGACAGGTCTGCCGAACGGGCGAACAGTGGAGGGACAGCCGCCCCGTGCCGCTCCCGCAGCGGATCCGCGCGGCGGTCGTCCGACCGGAGGTGGTGCGCGTGGACCCGATCAGCAGGGAAGGACTGGCGCGGCTCGAACACCTGGTGGCCGAGCACATCGGCGCCCCTGGCCAGCAGGGCGAGCACGCGGGGCGGGTCGAGCTGCTGCGACGGCAGGTGCGCCACGCCGTCACCGGTATCGACGCCTACCTCGGTGCGGTGGAGACGGGCAGCAGCGCCGTCGGACTGCGCGAGCGGGCGCTCGACCTGTGGCAGGGGCTGGAGCGGATCGCGGCCGCGTTCCCCGAGCCCGCCACCGGCGTCGCTGCCGTCGGTGCGCCCGTCCAGTCGGCCTCCCCGGCCTGAGGAGGGCCCCGTGCCCGCCGGCCTGAGATCGGAGACCGTCCGGATCGGTGACGCCGTCGTCTGCGTCTTCGCCGGTGACCTGGTCCTGGACAGCGAGCCCGTCGCGGCCCGGGCGCTCACGGACGCCCTCGACGGCCGCCCGGCCCTGCTCGCCGTCGACCTGTCCGGTGTCGAGCTGTTCACCTCCACCGGCCTGAACCTGCTCCTTGCCACCCGCCGGCGCGCGTTGGCCGAGGGCGTTCCGCTGGTGCTGGTCGCCCCGTCGCCGCGGACCGTGCGGACCCTGGAACTCACCGAGACGGACGCGCTGTTCACCGTCCGCGCCACCGTCGACGAGGCCCTGCGGCGGCACCGGCCGTCCGCCTGAGGCACGACGTGGGAGGCTGCGGTGATCAGGATCCCGCACATGCCCCTCGGGACGCTGTCCGGCGCCCTCGGTGCCGCACCGGAGCAGGTCGCCACCCGGCGGTGCGGTGCGGGCGGGCGGGTCAGCCGAGCGGCGAGGCGGGGCCGCCGGAGGCCCCGGCCGCGGCGCGGGTGGCCCGGGTGAGCCACCAGGTGGCCGCCAGGCAGACCGCGGCCAGGACGAACAGCACGGCCGGCACCGCGCGTACCTCGAACAGCTCGATGACCTTTCCGAGGGCCGGGCCGGCCGCCACCCCGCCGACCATCGACGCGGCGATCACCAGAGCTCCGGCCCGCCGGGCCGCGGGCACGGCGCGCCGCAGCCAGGGCAGTCCGGTGGGGAAGATCGGTGCGATGAACAGGCCCACGCCCGCGTACGCGTACGGGGCCAGGCCGGGTTGCACGGCGGCCAGCAGACAGAGAGCCGTGCCGGCGCAGCTGACGGCGATGATGACGGGCTCCGACCAGCGCAGCGTCAGCGGCGCCACCAGGAAGCGGCCCAGCGTCAGCATCAGCCAGTAGACGGAGGTCGCCGAGGCGGCGAACGCGGCGCTGTGGCCCACGGCCTCCAGATGGGTCGGCTCCCAGCCGCCGACCCCGGCCTCCACCCCGACGTGCAGGACGTAGAGCACCACGAAGACGGTGAGCAGGGTGGCGGTCCGCCGGGCCCGCGGGCCCGCGGCGTTCGCGGGGTCCGCGGCCGCGTCGGCGGGCAAGTCCCCCGGGTGCCGGTCGCGCACGCCGCCGAGCGGGATCAGCAGCAGCGCCGCCAGCACGGCGAAGGCCGTGAAGACGGCCGGGTAGCGGTCGGCGCCGAACAGGCCGATCAGGGCCGGGCCGGCGATCGCACCGATGCCGAAGTGCGCGTTGAGGATGTTGAGCATGGCGGGGCCGCGCCGCCCGAAGCCGGTCGCGAAGAGCTGGTTGAGGCCGTAGTCGATGCCGCCGAAGCCGAAGCCGGTGACCAGGGCGCCGAGGAGTGCGAGCGGCCAGCCGGGGGAGAACGCGAAGGCGACGCTGCCGAGTGCCATCAGGGTGTAGGAGAGGCCGAGCAGGGCGCGGTTGCCGATCCGGCCGAAGGCCCGGTCGAAGCCGAGGACCCCGGTGACGCCCCCGACGAAGTGGGCGCTCAGCGCGAGTCCGGCACCCGACGGCGACAGCCCGTACTCCTGGCGGAGGGCGGGCAGGGCCGGTCCGTACAGTGATTGGAGGGCTCCGATCAGGACGAAGCCGATGCAGGACGCGACGACCGCCGGGGTGCTGAACGACCGGTCGGGCCGCACGGCCGCGTCCGGTGGGGAGGGGAGTGTCTGCATGTGGGTCGTCAACCAGCGTTCTCTGGTGGGAAGTGGAGGGAGAGTCTGCTGCGGCACTGCAGCGTGGGGCCCCGAGGGCGGCCCGCCAGTGAGCACAAGACTAAACAGAAACCAACGAATTCACACAGGACTTCGCCGACGACTTCGATCTCCGGGGGCCGGACGGACGGGAATCGGCCACCTTCGGGCCGGCGTCCGCCCGGGCGAATCCGGCGCCCCGGACTCTTCGCGGCGAGTTCAGGTATCGGATACCATCTGGATGTGGGCATGACAGATGCGTCCGCGAACTTCTTCCTCGTCAGGGCAAACCCCTCATCAAGGAAGAACCATGACGATACGACTTGTCGCTCGCACTTCCATGCTCGTGCTCTGCACGGCCCTCGCGGCCTCCGTCTCCCTCCCGGCCCGGGCCTCCTCGATCGGCAGTGTCCGGCCCAAGGCCGAGACCGCGCCGCTGTACGACGACGAGGCCGGCGGCGACGCCAACGCGGACGACCCGGCGATCTGGCGCAACAGCGCCGACCCGGGCCGCAGCCTGGTGGTCGCCACCGCGAAGCAGGGCGGCCTGCGGGTCTACGACCTGGACGCCCGTGAGGTGCAGTCGATCCCCGCGCCCGCCGGTCCGGGCGCCGACGACGCCCCCGGCCGCTTCAACAACGTCGACCTGGTGCAGGGCCTGCAACTGTCCGGCGCCCGCGCCGACATCGCGGTGGTCAGCGACCGGGGCAACGACCGGCTGCGGATCTACCGCATCGACCGGGACAGGGCCGGCGGCCCCCTCACCGACATCACCGACCCCGCCGCGCGCCCGGTCTTCTCCGCCGACCAGGCCGAGATCAACGGCCAGAAGACCGCCTACGGCCTGGCCACCTGGACGGACCGGAAGACCGGCCGCTCCTACGCGGTGGTCAGCCAGCGGAATCGCACCCGCATCGCCCTGCTGGAGCTGATCGCCACCCCGAACGGCACGGTGGACTACCGCCAGGTGCGCACGATCGACCTGCCGTCCTCCTTCCGGCTGCCGAACGGCACCTCCTGGACGCCCTGTGCCGAACCGGGCGAACTGCCCCAGGTCGAGGGCATGGTCGTCGACCCCGCGGACGGCACCCTGTACGCGGGGCAGGAGGACGTCGGCATCTGGCGCATCGACGCGGGCCTCACCGGCACGCCGGAGCTGATCGACAAGGTGCGCGAGTACGGCGTGCCCGGCACGTACGACGCGGGGACCGAGGAGTGCGCTCCGGGCGCCGACCCGGGCTACGGCGGCAAGCGTCTGACGGCCGACGTCGAGGGGCTCACCCTGGTCACCGAGCCGGACGGCGACGGCTACCTCCTGGCCTCCAGCCAGGGCGACAACACCTTCGTCGCCTACGACCGCGAGCGTGACGACGACAACGAGTTCGAGGGCGCCTTCCGCATCACGGCGGCCTCCACCACCCTCGACGGCTCCGAGGTCTGCGACGGCGCCGCGGCCCTCAACGAGCCGCTCGGCTCCAAGTACCCGAAGGGCCTGCTGGTCGTCCAGGACGGCAAGGAGACCCCCGGCGACGGCGACCGCGAGGCGACCGGCTTCAAGTTCGTCGACCTGGGCAAGGTCCTCGACGCCATCGACTGATGCCATTGACCGACGCCGTCGGCCGATGCCCGAGGCGGTCGGCGCACGGTGCCCTGCCGCGCGCCGGCCGCCCGGTCTCCCCCCGGTCGGGATCGGCACGTGGGTCGGTGACGACCCCTCCGTCCGTGACGCTAGTCCGCGTAGAGCTTCGCCAGACGGGGCAGCCGACGGCCCAGCTCGTCGCCGTCCTCGAAGTCGAAGTCCCAGTCCGGGTCCAGCTCCGGAAGGCGGCAGGTGGACGGTTCGCCGGGGAGGTCCTCGCCGGTCGCCGCCCGGTGGGCGTACCAGGCCAGTCCCAGGGCGTCCTCGCACTCGATGTCGAGCCCGTCCCTGGCGTAAGCACGGACCGCCGGAAGACCGGCGAGCGCGTCGGGATCGGCGATGACGCGCTCGAACGTCTCCCGGCCCTGGGTGATCAGCCAGCCGCGGAAGTAGTCGAACCCGTCGTCGGAGCATCCCCCGTTGATCAGGTAGGCGGCGCCCCACAGGGGCGCTCGGTAGGAGTCGGCCATCAGGCTCCCGAGGATCCGCTGAACAGCGACGATCTCCTGGACCGGGCGGAGCGCGAGCAGCGCTGTCGCCCGCTCGACGACGGAGTCGCCGTGGTCGGGCGTCGGCACCTGCGAACGGGCTTCCTCGATCAGCTGCCAGAACTGTTGGGTGTCCATGGCCGGTGAGCATGCCACCGGGCTCCGACACGGCGGTTCTCCACGGCGACGAGCCCCGGCCGGGCGAGGGCACCGCCGCCGGGACCGCCCCGCCGCTACGGCAACAGGGGGTCCTGAGGCTGGGCCAGCTGCTCGCGGGTGGTGCCGAGCTTGCGCAGGACGGCGGCGGCGTGGTGCTCGGCGGTGCGCGGGGAGAGGAACAGGGCGGCGGCGATGTCCTTGTTGGTGGCGCCGTGGACGAGGAGGTCGTGGACCTGCTGCTCGCGGGGGGAGAGGCGGTCCCCGTAGCCGGTCCGGCGGCCGATGTGCGGGGCGGGCACCTGGCCGAGGTCCTTGAGGCGGCGCAGGCAGCGCGCCTCGTGGCTGGTCGCCCCGAGCCGCCGGTGGACCTCGCCACTGGTGTTCAGCCGCGCGGTCGCGCCCGCCGGGTCGGTGTCGGCCAGGGCGGCGCCGGCCCGCTCGCCCGCGAGTGCGGCCGGGTAGGGGCGGCCCAGGCCCAGCCACTGCGCCCGCGCCCGGTCGAATTCCGCCGCCGCCTCCGCGGGCCGCTCCGCCAGGGCGAGCAGGCCCCGGCAGAGGGCGGCCTCCGCCACCGCTCCGGGGGCCGACCGGCCCACGATGCCCGCGGCGTGCTGCCCGGCCAGCTCCTCGGCCTCGGCCCGCTCGCCGCGGGCGAGCAGGATCTCGACGGCGGTGGGCACCAGGTCCCAGGAGTGGGTCCAGCACTCGCGCCGCACCACGAACCCGAGCATGTCGGGCGGACCAGTGAGGGCCTGCCAGGCGCCGTCGACGTCGCCCGCGGCCAGCCGGACGCGGGCCAGGGCGGCGGCGGGTGGGATGCTCGTCGTCGTCGCCCCGTCCTGGGCGAGCGCCGTCTCCAGATGGGCCACGGCCTGCGCGTGACGGCCCTTCGCCGCGGCGTCCACCCCCTGGGCGGTGCCGAGCAGGCCTCCGGTGACCAGGGGGTTCGGCACGTACCGGTGGCGGAAGTCCTCCACCTCGCGGTCGAAGCCGTCCCACTCGCCGGCCAGCCAGCTCAGCAGCAGCCGGTAGGAGTCGGTGTACATCACCATCAGCGACATGTCGTTGCGCGCCGCCAGCGCGCCGGCCTCCCGCAGGTAGTCGGCCGCCGCCTCGTCGTCGCCCCCGTTGAGGGTCAACTCGACGGCGTTGCTGAGCGTCATCACGGTGGAGCGGACCAGATGCGGGTTGTCGTGCACCCGGGGCAGCCCGGCCAGGAGGGCCGGTGCCCGCGGATCGTGGTGCTCGCCCAGCGCGTTCAGGTAGTTGGAGGTCACGACCGAGCGGCTGTCCTCGTCCTCGCTGTCCGCGACCAGCGCCGTCGCCCGCTCCAGCAGCGCCGTCTGCTCGGCCGCGGTGCCGCCGTCCGGGGCGTGGGAGGCGAGGATCGCCAGGGCGCGGGCCAGCTGCTCCGGCGGCCCCTGCTCCAGGTCCGGCACGGCCTTCCTCAGCTCCGCGAAGCCGGCCCGGTCCCCGCCCTGGTTGTACATGACCATGCTGAGGTTTCTGCGGATCACGCCCCGGGTGGCGGCCGGCAACCCGGGGGTGGCCAGGATCCGCCGCATCGAGGCGACGGTGCGCCCGTAGTCCGTGCCGTACTGCGTCGCCCGGGCCAGCGCGAGAGCCGCCCGGGCCACCTGCTCCGGCGCCAGACCCGGCTGTTCCAGCACCTGCTGCAGCAGGTCGGCGGCGGTGCCCAGGTCTCCCATCGACTCCGCCCGGACGGCCGCCGCCTCGGCCTGCTCCAGCCACTCCGCCACGTCCCCGGTCCGGCGGGTGTGGTGGGCGATCTGCACCAGCGGCGGTTCCGGCAGCTCCCGGAGCGCCTCCACCGCCCTGCGGTGCAGTCGCGTGCGCACCGGCCCGGGCAGCGACTCGTACACCGCCCGGCCCGCCAGCACATGGGCGAACCCGTAGTGGTCCGGGCCCAGTTCGTGCAGCACCGACCCGGCCAGTGCGCCGGTCAGCGCGTCGGCCGTCTCCTCCTCGGGCAGTCCGGCCATCCGCCCGAGCAACCGCTCGGAGGCCGGCACCGCCAGCACCGAGGCTCCTCCGGCCAGGGCCGCCGCCGCGGGCGGGAGCCGGTCCAGGCGCTGCCCGATGATCTCCCGCAGGCTCCGGGACACCCCCAGCTCCGTCGGTGTCCGCACGTCCGTGGAGGCGAGCGTCAGCAGGTCCTCCTCGATGACCAGCGGCAGGCCGCCGCTGCGGTGCAGCAGGGCCCTGACCAGCTCGGGCGTGGCCCGCGCGCCGAGTGCGCCGCGCGCCATCGCCGCGAGGTCCGCCTCGGCCAGCGGGGCCAGGGCGATCTCCGTGCCGGCCGTGCCCGCCGGGGGGCTGTACGGGGCACCGAGCAGCGGCACGCCGGGCGGCAGGTCCCCGGCCCGGTAGGTGAGCAGCAGCGCGGCCTGCGCGGGGAGGTCCCGGGCGAGCAGCAGCAGCAGGTCCCTGGTCGCCTCGTCCGCCCAGTGCAGGTCCTCCACCACCAGCACCACCGGTGCGACCGAGGCCAGCACGGCACGGACCCCGGCGGCGACCGTCGGGCGCTGCCCCACCGCCTCCGGTTCGCCGGCGGGCTCGGGGAGGAGGTCCGCGAGATCCGGCACCAGGGCCGCCAGCGCGCCCGTCACCCGGGGCAGCGGACCCGCCTGCGCGGCCCGCGGAACGGCCTCGCGCAGCGCGTCGGCCACCGGTCCGAACGGCAGCGGCTCGCGCAGCGGATGGCACCCGCCCTCCAGCACGCCCACCCCGTCGGCCCGCAGCAGCGCGGACGCCTCCAGGACGAGCCGGGACTTCCCGATCCCCGCCTCGCCCTCCACGATCACCACGGAGGGAGGTGCTTCGAGCAGGCCCACCAGGTGCCGCAGCTCGGCGTCGCGCCCCACGAACGCGGAACCCGTGCCGCGCCCGCCCTGCGGCACCCGACCGACCGGCATGCGAGGTACCTCCAGCCGTGCAAGGCCGGTACCACTCCCGGCGGCGCCGACGGCTCCACCCTAGACCTGGCCGCCACGGGCCGCTCGGGCGCGCCGGGCACCGCCGGACCGGTCCCGCGCCGGTCGCGGGCGGTGGGTCCGTCGATCAGGTCGGCCCGGTCGGTGCGGCCCGCCGGTTCTGGGGTGCGCTGCCGCGGACGTGGTGGAGCGTGGTCACGAGTGGCGTTCCAGGGTGAACTTCCAGGCGTCGGCGACGATGTTGTCCAGGTCGGAGCGGTGCGGGGTCCAGCCGAGGGCCTGGTGGGCGCGCTCGGCGGAGGCGACCAGGACCGCCGGGTCGCCGGCGCGGCGGCCGGAGACCACCACCGGGATCTCGCGGCCGGTGACGCGCTTGACCGACTCGATCACCTCGTGGACCGAGAAGCCGCTGCCGTTGCCCAGGTTGCAGATCAGGTGCTCGCCCGGCTTCGCCGCGTCCAGCGCCAGCAGGTGCGCGTCGGCCAGGTCCGCGACGTGGATGTAGTCGCGGATGCAGGTGCCGTCCGGGGTCGGGTAGTCGTCGCCGTACACCGCGATGTGCTCGCGCTGCCCGAGCGCGGCCTGGAAGACCAGCGGGATCAGGTGCGACTCCGGGTCGTGCCGCTCGCCGAGCGTGGTCCCGGAGGAACTGCCGTACGCGCCGGCCACGTTGAAGTAGCGCAGCGAGACGGCGGCCAGGCCGTGGGCGACGGCCTCGCTCGTGATCAGGTGGTCCACGGCCAGCTTGGTGGCGCCGTAGGTGCTGGTCGGCGCGGTGCGGGCGGTCTCGGCGATCGGCACCGACTCCGGCTCCCCGTAGGTGGCGGCGGTGGAGGAGAACACCAGCTTGCGCACCCCCGCCGCGCGCATCGCGGAGACCAGCTCCAGCGAACCGGCCACGTTGTTGCGCCAGTACTTCTCCGGGTCCACGACCGACTCGCCGACCTGCGAGGAGGCCGCGAAGTGCAGCACGCCGTCGAAGGAACCGTCCAGGACCCGGCCCGCCTCCTGGATCCGGCCCTCGACGAACTCGGCACCGGCCGGCACGCCCTCCCGGAAACCGGTCGAGAGGTCGTCCAGGACGGTCACCTGGTGCCCCGCCTCCAGCAGGTGGGCGGCGACCACACTGCCGACATAGCCGGCGCCACCCGTGACCAGGTACTTACTCATGACGAGACCTCCAGCGGGTGCGGTACGGCCGCCTCCGGCGACCCTTGGTCGAGGAAGGCGGCCGGGTCCGGTCCTGGCTCTCCCTCGCCCGGATCCGGGGCCCACGGACTGCCTCCGTCGATAGATCAATCATGCTCAAACATTAATCAACATAAGTCAACACAATGAAGGCCTGAACAGCTGCTCGGGCACCGCGGAGGACGACCCCCGGGGCCGGGTCGGCCTCGGGAGTCGTCGTCGTGGGGATGGTCGCCGCTCGCGCTACCGGCGGCGGTTGCCGTTGCGCACGCTCATCCGGCGAAGCCGGTGAGGGTGGTCTTGCCGATCGTGCTGCCGGACTCCTGGCGGCGGTGGGCCTCGCGGAGGTTGGCGGCGTTCACCGGGCCGAGGTCGGTCGTCGCCGTGCTGGTGAGCACACCGTCGTCGGCCAGCCGGGCCACCCGGTCCAGGATGCGGTGCTGGGCCTCCAGGTCGGCGGTGCGGTGCAGCGAGCGGGTGTACATGAACTCCCAGTGGAACGAGATGCTCTTGGACTTGAGCACGCCGATGTCCAGGGCGCCGAAGTCGTCGACGGCCACGATCGCCCCGAAGGGCTTCAGCGCCTCGGCGTAGGCCGGGAGGTTGCGGTCGGTGCCGACCGTGCTGAACACCAGGTCCACCCCGTCCGGGGCCACCTCGGCCAGCTGTCCGGCCAGCGGTTCGCGGTGGTCGACGATGTGGTGGGCGCCCATCCGGCGGGCGAACTCCGCGCTCTCCGGGCGGGAGGCCGTGCCGACGACGGTCAGCCCGGTCAGCGCGCGGGCCAGCTGGGAGACCATCGCGCCGACCCCGCCCGCGGCGGCGGTCACCAGCAGGGTGCCGCTGCGGTCGGGGGCGACGGTGGCCAGGCCGAGGCGTTCGAACAGCCCCTCCCAGGCGGTCAGCGCGGTCAGCGGCAGCGCGGCCGCCTCGGCGAAGGACAGCGAGGCGGGCTTTTGCCCGACGATCCGCTCGTCCACGGCGTGGTACTCGGCGTCGGCGCCCGGGCGGTCGATCGCCCCGGCGTAGTAGACCTCGTCCCCGACCTCGAACAGCTCGACCTCGGCGCCCACCGCGACCACCGTGCCGGCGGCGTCCCAGCCGAGCACCTTCCAGTCGCCCTGCGGATCGACGTTCTGGCGCACCTTGTGGTCCACCGGGTTCAGCGCCACCGCCTCCACCCGGACCAGCAGGTCCCGCGGACCGGGCTGGGGCACCGGCAGCTCCACGTCCTGCAGGCTGTCCGGGTCCTCGACGGGCAGGCTCGCGCGGTAGGCCACGGCGCGCATCGTCGCGGGGATCTCGTACTTGCTCATCACGGTGTCCTTCGGTGCGGGGTGTCGTCCTGGTCCCGGTCCCGGGTGCGGGCGGGCGCGGCTCGGGTACGGCCCTGGTACGGCTGGTGCACCTGGCCGGCGCCGGCTCCCGGGGGCCGTCACCTGGACGGTACGCAACAGGTAGTGGTAACCCGCAAGGGCTACTAGTTCCTTCTGGGTACTATGGCGATATGACGACGAAAGCGACTCTGCCCCTGGCTCCGGCGGCGTCCGCCGACTGCGGTGCCCCGAAGGACGTCTACGCCGCCGCCTGCCCGTGCCGCGACATGCTCGACCTGCTCGCCAACAAGTGGAGCGCCCTCGCCCTGGGCGCGCTGGAGCAGGGACCGCAGCGTTTCGGTGCCCTGCGCGCGCGGCTGCAGGGCGTCAGCCCCAAGGTGCTCACCCAGACCCTGCGCCGGCTGGAGGAGCACGGCCTGGTGGACCGCGAGGTCTTCGCCGAGGTCCCGCTGCGGGTCGAGTACAGCCTGACCGGGCTCGGCCGCGACGCCTGCGCTCCGCTCGCGCACCTGCGGACCTGGGTCGAGCGGAACATCGACCGCTTCCCGGCGCCCTGAGCCGGAGGCGGCCACGATAGGGTTCCAGACCGGGCTCCGGTCCACAGGAGAGAAGCGCAAGGGGTCGACGTGGGTGTGAGTGGTCAGTCAGCGACGACGCGGATCGGGCTCGCCGAGATCGCGAGGCTGGCGGAGGTCAGCGAGGCGACCGTCAGCCGGGTGATCAACCGGCGGCCCGGGGTGTCGACGAAGACCCGGGCCACGGTCGAGCGGGCCATGGCCGAGTTGAACATGACCCGGCCGACCGAGGGCGAGATGGTCCTGGCGATCGTCCCGGAGCTCTCCAACGACGTGTTCACCCGTCTCGCCGAGCAGATCGAGGCGGAGCTGTCGCCGTTCGGACTGCACACGCTGGTCTGCGCGGCGCTTCCCGGAAGCTCCAAGGAGCGTGACTTCGCCGCCGCGACCGTGGGGGCGGGGATCGCGGGCGCGATCTTCCTGTCGGCCAGCAACACGCTCTCGCGCGGCGACCACTCGGCCCAGCAGATGCTCCGGGACCGCCGGGTCCCGTTCGTGAACGTCAACGGCGGGGCGGGCGGCATCCCGGCGGCCACCTTCTCCACCAACGACTGGCGCGCCGCCGAGCTCGCCATCGACCACCTGACGGCGCTCGGCCACCGGCGGATCGGCATGCTCGCCGGCCCGCCCGGCAACCTGCTGGCCGACCGGCGGATCGAGGGCTTCTTCGCCGCGCTGCGCAAGCACGGCCTGGACGACGAGAACGCCCTGCTGGAACGGCAGTTGTTCACCGTGGACGGCGGTCGGCGCGGCGGCGACCTGCTGATCGACCGGGGCGCCACGGCGATCGTGGCGGCCAGCGACCGGATGGCGCTCGGCGCGGTCAACGCCGCCTTCCGGCGCGGCATGAGCGTGCCCGGCGACCTCTCGGTGGTCGGCTACGACGACTCCCCGATGCTCGACCTCACCGCGCCCCCGCTGACCACCGTGCGCCAGCCGACCGAGCGGCTCGCCCAGCACGCCGCGCAGGCCCTGCACGTGCTGATCGGCGGCAACCACGTGAACGAGGACGAGGTGCTGATCGACCCCGAGCTGCGCATCCGCAGCTCCACGGGCGGCTGGGCGGAGAAGCCCCGCAAGCGGCAGAAGCCGCAGGCCCGTCCGTAGGGACCGGTCCCCGCGTGCCCGCAGGCCGTCGACTCCGTGCTCGGGGTCGACGGCTTCGGCATGCCGCGCGAAGCCGTCGACCCCGAGGCCGCGGACCGCTCCGACCCTCACGGAGCTCCGCGCCCGCCGGGCACCGGGGCTCGGACCACCGCTCCGTCGCGACGGCCGAGTTCTGAATGCTCCGGACCCGACGGGGCCTGGGTGCGGCGCCACCGGCTGGGGCAGTGCGGCGGCGCCACGGCACCCACCGCCGGGGACGACCGTCCGGGGCGGTGAGTGGCTCCTCATAATTCAACATAAGTAAACGTAAATCAACGGATCGGGCAGGCGAAGTTTTACGGCCGGCCGGTTCGGGTCCCGATCGTGCGGCCGACTACCTGTCCCGGACCCGCCCACTACCTACCGACTACCCGTGCCGTGACCCGCGCGAGCCCCAGTCGTGCCCCCGCCGCCCTCGTGTCGCGCGACCGGGCCTGGCTGAATCGGAGCGGGGCCCGGAGTCCGCGGGCGCGGTGCCGACGCGGGCGAGCGCGGGTCCCTTCGGACGGGACTGGAGGTGCCGCGATGGCTGTCGTACGGCGGACGGGTGCGGATGCGGGCTCGGGCGCGGTTCCGGGTGCGGTTCCGGGGGCGGGGGAGGTGGCCGGTACGGCCGTCTATCTGTGCCGCCGCCCGGGGGAGGAACGGCGGGCCGCCGTCGAGCAGCGTCAGTTGGAGGAGCTGGCCGACCGGCTGGGGCTGCCGCGACCGGCGCTGTTCCTCGACCGTCCCGGGTCGGTCGCCGGTCCCGGTGCGGCGCTGGCGCGTCTGCTGGCCGCCGCGGACACCGGTGCGGTGCGGCTCGTCCTGGTGCCCGGCCTGTGGGTGTTCGGTCCGGACGAGGAGGAGGCCGAGCGGCGGCGGACCATGCTGACGGCCCGTGGTGCGTTCGTCCTCGCGGCGGCGGCCGGCACCGAGGAGCCGCCTCTTCGCGGAGGCCCTGTCTAGCGGCCGAGGTCGAAGCAGCCGTGCCCCCTCCGGGTGCACGGCTGTTCGCGTTTCCCGTCGCGGGGGTGCGGTCGGAGTGCGGTCGCGGGGCCCGGCCGATCGGGGGCGCGGCCCTTCCGCAGTCGTCGGACGTCACCGTTGCGCACAAGAACGAACACAAATTTGCATCTGCAAATTGCAAGACCATTGCATCCTTGCGACACAGGAGCTTAATGTTCCGGTCACATCGACCGCTGCCCGGCTTCCGGGCACCGGTCGGGAACGGGGCGCTTCCGCCCATGAAAGGACGACATCATGCGTAGACGCATGCTGGCCGCGTGCACCGCCGTCGCGGGCCTGGCCTGTTCGCTGACGGTGACCGCGCCGGCCTCGGCCGCGACTTCCACGCTCTACCTGGGGGACGGCGGCCTGTTCTGGCAGTCCAACTCCCAGGGTTACGGCTACACCCACCTCAACCGGAACATCGACGGCGGCCCGCTGATGGTCGGCGGGACGAAGTACGTGAAGGGGCTGGGCGCCCACTCGAACTCCGGCATCGTCTACGACCTGGGCGGCGCCGCGACGCGCTTCCAGTCGGTGGTCGGTCTGAACACGGAGTCCGGGGTCACCGCGGGCACCGTGGTGTTCCAGGTGTTCAAGGACGACGTCAAGGTCTACGACAGCGGGGTGATGAACCGGAGTTCGGCGGCGAAGTCCGTGGACGTGGACCTGACCGGGGCGCAGAAGCTCAAGCTGGTCATCACCGACGCGGGTGACGGGAACAGCGCGGACCACGCCAACTGGGCGGACGCCCGGCTGACCGTCACCCAGGGGGTCGCCCTGCCGGCGGCGAGCGCGCCGGTGGGTGACGTCGGGCCCGACCCGGCCAACCCCAAGGGCGACCCGTACGACGCGACGGTCAACGGCTACCCCGAGCGCCCGTACATGAACGACTACAGCCAGGTGCCGATCAACAAGATCTACCTGTCCCAGAAGCTCGGACCGGACTACAACACCAGCAAGGTCTACCTGAACTTCGCGCAGGCGCTGGACGCGATCAAGAAGCTCGACAACATGATGCTCGGTGCCGACAAGATCGTCTACCTGGTCGGCTGGCAGAACAACGGACACGACTCCAAGTACCCGTCCTGGGCCGCGGTCAACGAGGACCTCAAGCGCCCCGAGGACGCCACCGCGCTGGAGAGCCTGCGCTGGCTGATGAGGGAGGCGAGGAAGTACCACACCAAGGTCAGCCTGCACATCAACATGCTGGACGCCTACCAGGACAGCCCGCTCTGGGACACGTACATGGCCGAGGACATCATCGGCAAGAACCTCGACGGCACCCCGCGCCCCGGCGAACTCGCGGACGGCCAGCAGAGCTACCAGGTGGACTACAAGCAGGAGTGGCTCAAGGGCCGCGCCCAGCAGCGCATCGACGGCCTGCTCGCGATGATCCCGGAGCTCAAGGACGCCGGCACCGTCCACATCGACGCCTTCCACTCCGTCTCGCCGCTCTACCCGACGACGCCGATCAGCCCCAAGAACGGCTTCACCCTCCAGGAGGAGCTGGCGACGCAGCGCACCATCATGCGCTACTGGCGCAGCAAGGGCCTGGACGTCACCACCGAGTACGACTACCAGCCCCAGCGGCGGCCGGACTACCACCTGGGTCTGGAGCCGGTCAGCTGGCGCACCAACTACCCGTCCGACAGCATCTGGAAGACCACGAGTCCCGACCTGCGGGCCCAGACCGTCACACGGTCCAACGAGGACAACGTCAAGAACAACAAGTGGAACCTGGTGGAGGGGGTCGCGGTCCGCGACCTCACCCGCTGGTACTACAACAACAACACCAGCCGGGAGGTCGGCACCGAGAACCACGGCAGCGGCAACGATGTGTTCTACCCGGTGCTGTGGCGCGACAAGGCGATCGCCGCGTTCAGTTCGGCCGGCTACAGCTCCAGGACCTGGACCCTGCCGCCCGGTTGGTCCGGCATCACCACCGTCGACCTGTACGACGTGGCGCCCGAGGGCCCGCGCTGGCTGCGGTCCGTCCCGGTGGTCGACGGCACGGTCACCTTCGGCCTGGGCGCCGAGCAGGGGGTGACGATCGTCCCGACCGTCGGAGCGAGCAGCAACGCGCCGGTCGGGCAGACGGTCACGCTCAGGGCGGCCTCGAACGGCAAGCTGGTCACCGCCGGCACCGACCAGACCGACGCCCCCCTGCGGGCCACCGCGACGGCCGCCGGTGACACGGAGAAGTTCGACGTGGTCGACTTCGGCAACGGCTACGTCGGTCTGAAGAACCGCGCGAACGGCAAGTTCGTGGTGGCGCCCGCGGACAAGCAGGACAACCCGCTGCTGGCGAGGTCGGGCTTCCAGGGCAACTGGGAGAAGTTCCGCTGGGTCGACCTCGGCAGCGGCCGGGTCGCCCTCCAGTCCTTCGGCGACAGCCGCTACGTGACCGCGCGCGGGGACGACCCGAACGCGCCGCTGCGCGCCACCGGCTGGGACGTCGGCGGCTGGGAGCAGTTCACCTGGACCGCCGTCTAGAGCGTGACCCTCCCACCGGACGGCCGGCCGCCGCGACGGCCGGCCGTCCGACCCGTTCACCGACCCCCGACCCGGCCCCCGCACCCCGTACAAGGAGAGGTCATGCGCAGACGCGCACTCGTCCTGGCCACGGCCGTAGCCACCCTGGCCTGGTCCCCGGCGCTCACGGCGCCCGCGACCGCGGCCACCACCACCGTCCAACTGAGCGGCCTGTACTGGCAGTCCAACTCGCAGGGCTACAGCTACACGCACCTGAACCGGAACATCGACAACGGCCCGCTGATCGTCGGCGGCACCAAGTACCTGACGGGCCTGGGCGCCCACTCCGACTTCGAGACGGTCTACGACGTGGCCGGAGCGGCGACGCGCTTCCAGTCGGTGGTCGGCCTCAGCACCCAGGCCGGGGTGACCGCCGGCACCGTGGTCTTCCAGGTCTTCAAGGACGGCACCAAGGTCTTCGACAGCGGTGTGCTGAACCGCAGTTCGGCCGCCAGGAGTGTCGACGTCGACCTCACCGGCGCGCAGAAGCTGAGGCTGGTCGTCACCGACGCGGGTGACGGCAACACCTCCGACGAGGCGAACTGGGCGGACGCCCGGCTGACCGTCACCCAGGGCGCGCCGCTGCCCGCCGCGAACGCGCCGGTCGGCGACATCGGGGACCCCGCGAACCCCAAGGGCGACCCGTACGACTCGACGGTGAACCACTACCCCGAGCGCCCGTACGTGCGGGACTACACCCGGACGCCGTTCACCAAGATGTTCCTGGCGGAGAAGGACGCGACCGATCCGTCGCACAAGTCCAAGGTGTACCGGACCTTCGCCCAGGCGCTGGACGACATCAGGAAGCTCGACAACCTGATGCTCGGGGCCGACAAGATCGTCTACCTGGTCGGCTGGCAGTACGAGGGCCACGACTCCAAGTACCCGGCCTGGGCGGCGGTGAACGAGGACCTCAAGCGGCCCGAGGACGCCACCGCGCTGGAGAGCCTGCGCTGGCTGATGAGGGAGGCGAAGAAGTACCACACCACCGTCAGCCTGCACGTCAACATGTTCGACGCCTACCAGGACAGCCCGCTGTGGGACGCCTACCTCGCCGACGACATCGTCGCCAAGGACACCGCGGGCAACCCGATCCCCGGCAAGGTGTGGTCAGGGCAGACCAGTTACGCCATCTCCTACCGGCAGGAATGGCTGAAGGGCCGCTCGAAGACCCGGATCGATGCTCTGCTGGCGATGGTCCCGGAGCTGCGGCAGGCCGGCACCCTGCACATCGACGCGTTCCACCAGGTCGACCCCAACCGCCTCAACCAGGTGATCAGCCCGTACCTGGGCTTCACCCGGGAGCAGGAGACCGCGGCCCAGCGCACCGTTCTGCGGTACTGGCGCTCCCAGGGGGTCGACGTCACCACCGAGTTCGACCGGAGCAGCAACTACAAGCCCGACGCCCATCTCGGTCTGGAGCCGGCCAGCTGGCACAGCTCCCTGACCGGCAACGCGCCCTACCTGCGCTCCACCACCCCGCTCGGCGGCGCCGAGAACCACCTCAAGCAGCAGGACTGGAACGGCGTCGAGCAGGACGCCGTCCGGGCGTTCCCGCAGTGGTTCTACAGGAACAGCACGAGCCGGGAGGTCGGCACCGAGGGCCACGGCACCGCCGACGACACCTTCTTCCCCGCCCTCTGGCAGGACAGGCTGATCGCCGCCTACAGCACCAACGGGTATGCCTCCAAGACCTGGACGCTGCCGCCGGGCTGGACCGGGGTCACCAGTGTCGGGCTGTACGACGTCACCGCCGAGGGCCCGGTGTGGGTGCGGAACCTGCCCGTGACCAACGGCACCGTCGCCTTCGGCCTGGGGGCCGGCAAGGGCGCGGCCCTGATGCCCGCGGTGGCGGCGGGCAGCAGTGCGCCGGTCGGGCGGACCGTCTCCCTGAAGGCCGCGTCCAACGGCAAGCAGGTCGCGGCGCACACCGATCTCACCGACAGCCCGCTGCAGGCGACCAGTGCGACCGTGGGTGACACCGAGAAGTTCGACGTCGTCGACGCGGGCGGCGGCCTGGTGGCGCTGAAGGCCCGCTCCACCGGCAAGTACGCGGTGGCCTGGGCCAACCGGGCCGGGAACCCGCTGCTGGCGAACTCCACCGCCGTCGGCGACTGGGAGAAGTTCCGCTGGGTGGACCTCGGCAACGGCAAGGCGGCCCTCCAGGCCCTCTCCAGCGGCCGGTACGTGACCGTCCGCGGTGACGAGCCGGACGCCGCGCTCAGGGTGAGCGGCTGGTCGGTCGGCAACTGGGAGCAGTTCACCTGGAGTGCCGCGTAACGGCACCGGCGGGGCCGCTGCGCCTCGCGGGCGGAGGCGGGCGGAGGCGGGCGGAGGCGGGCGGAGGCGGGTGCGGAGGGTGGCCTCCGCGCCCGTTCCGGTGGCCGAGGGTGAACGTAGGTAGTGGCCCGCATTGACTACGCACCGCCGAGGTCGGTGTGCTGGAGGGACCGCGGCAGGGCCCGTGGTACCGGGAACCCCGCAGGTGGCGGCAGGCTCGACAGCCGCGCCCGGCGTTCCCGCCGCGCGGGCCGAGCCAGGCCGTCCGGTCGTCCGGTCGTCCGTCCGGTCGTCCGGGCCTCGTTGCCGATGCGCGGTGTCCCGTCGGCACTGCCCGAAGTACGCCAGGCCCCTTGCCGCGCATGTCGCCGGCGGGGGGCCTGCTGTCGTTGCCCCGGCAAGAAAGGTCGCAATCTTGCATCGATGGATTGCAAGGTCATTGCATCCTTGCGTCATAGACGTTTAGTGTTCAGCTCCATCAGGGACGCGTCCGGTAAGGCCCGCGCTCTGGCAGGGAGTTCGTGGTTCCGTTGAGAGGGGTTGGTTGTGGTGGGTGTGTCGCGTCGGGGTGTGCTGAGATCGGCAGCCGGTGTGGTCGCAGGTGTGGTGGTGCTGTCGGTGGTGACGGGCTGTGCGTCCTCCTCGTCGGAGGCGGGGGCCGGGGCCGACGGCGGGAAGACGGTGACGGTGTGGACGTGGACCGGGCCCGGTAAGGAGCTGCAGGCCGCGGTGCCGGGCTTCGAGGCGGCGAACCCCGGGATCAAGGTGAAGATCGAGGACGTCGGCAATCCGGCGATCTGGGACAAGATCACGACGGGTATGGCGGCGGGGGGCGCGGGTCTGCCGGACGTGATGAACATCGGGGTGGACTACATGCCGAGCTACCTGGAGAAGTTCAAGGACGGCCTGCAGGACCTGGGCGCACTGGGCGCGGGCGACCTGGCGAAGGACTTCTCGGACGCCGCCTGGGCGTCCGGCGGCGACGCGGACGGCAAGGTGTTCGGGGTCCCGTTCGAGGAGTACACCTCGGTCCTGATGTTCCGCCGGGACCTCTTCGAGGCGGCGGGCGTGAACGTCGACGAGGTGAAGACCTGGGACCAGCTGATCGCGGCCGGCGTCAAGGTCAAGGAGAAGTCGGGGGTGCCGCTGCTGGCCCTGGACGAGTCGGCCACGGTGACGGACTCGGCGAACCTGTGGCAGTTCCTGGAGATCCTCCAGGGCGGCTTCTACTTCGACGGCCAGGGCCGGGTGGCGATGAACGACGCCAAGGGCGTCCGCGCACTCGACCTGATCAAGCAGATGCACGACAAGGGCCTGATCGCGGACGTGCCGGGCGACATCGGCAAGGTGTTCGCGGCGTTCGCGGAGTCGAAGGTGGCGGCGATCCCGGCCGCGTCCTGGGTGCCGGGCGCCCTGCCGGAGAAGGCGCCGGCCCTGTCGGGCAAGGTCGGCATCGCGCCGCTCCCGGCGGTCGACACCGGCGGGGCGCGGTCGGGGCTGGTCGGCTCCTCCTACCTGACCCTCGCCAAGGCCGGGAAGAACAAGGACGCCGCGTTCAAGTTCGTGAAGTACGCGATGACCGACCTCAACGCGCAGCAGGCGATGTTCGCGGCCGGCGGGCTGTTCCCGGCGAACCGGCCCATGCAGCGCTCCGAGGGCTTCGTCAAGGCCGTCGACTACTACGGCGGCCAGGCCCCGAACGAGCTGATCGTCTCCCTGCTGGCCACCTCCAAGGGCCGCTCCAACTACTCCTCCGACTACCCGAAGGCACTGCGCGCGTACACGGCCGCGCAGACCCAGGTCCTGCTGAAGGGCGCCACGCCCAAGGACGCCCTCGACAAGGCCGCCGCCCAGGTCGCCCAGCAGACCGGCCGCAACCCCGCAAAGTGACCGATCGGCCCGGGTCGGGCGGCGAGCCGTCCGGCCCGGGCCCCGGTGAGTTCATCGGAGTACCCATGTCCAACCACGCACCGCGGACGGCCACCCGTGCCAGGTCCAGGCCCGGGCCCGAGCGCCGGCCCCGCCTCGGCGAACGCCAGGCACCGTACGTCTTCCTCCTCCCGATGGCCCTGCTGTTCCTCGCCTTCAAGCTCTACCCCTTCGGGTACTCGGCCTGGCTCTCCTTCACCACCGGGAGCGAGGAGACCTACGTCGGACTCGACAACTACACCCGGCTGTTCGGCGACGAGCTCTTCTACCAGGCCCTGCGCAACACCGCGTTCTTCGTAGCGGTCCAGGTCCCGGTGATGCTGCTGCTCGCCCTGGTGCTCGCGGTCGCCCTCAACTCGGCGCTGCTGCGCGTGCGCCGCACGCTGCGGCTGGTGTTCTTCCTGCCCATCGTGATGGGCCTGGTGGCGTACGGCATCCTGTTCGGGGCGCTGTTCGCCAACGACTTCGGGACCGTCAACGCCCTGCTCGCGGACCTCGGCCTGCCCCGGGTCAACTGGCTCGGCGACCCGCTGACCGCCCGCTTCTCCGTCGTCCTGGCGATGCTCTGGCACTACACCGGCTACTTCTCGGTCATCTTCCTCGCCCAGCTCCAGTCGATACCCGACGAGCTCTACGACGCCGCGGCCACCGACGGCGCCGGGGCCTGGCAGAAGTTCCGGCACGTGACCCTGCCGGGCCTGCGGCCCGCCATCGTGCTCACCACGGTCATGGCCACCGCCGGCACCCTGCAGTTGTTCGACGAGCCGTACGTGCTCACCAACGGCGGTCCGGACGGGGCCACCACCACGATCGGTCTGTACATGTACCTCAACGGTTTCACGTATTTCGACTTCGGCTACGCCTCGGCCATCGGCTGGGTGCTGACCGCGATCATCGCGGTGATCGCGCTGGTCCAGGTCAAGGTCCTGGGGCGGGAACGGTGAGCGCCGCCCGCCGCCGCGCCGCGGCCCGCCCGTCCCCGCGGCCCCGCGCCGCCGGTCCGCTCGACCCGCGCGCGCTCGCCCTGACGATCACCGTGGCCGCGGCCGCCCTGCTGTTCGTGTTCCCGTTCTACTGGCTCGTCGTCGCCATGACGCACAGCACGACCGAGATCTTCTCCAGCAACCCGCCGCTGCTGCCCGGCGAGCACCTGGGCGAGAACGTCTCCCACCTGTTCGGCGAGGCCGGTTTCGGCCGGGCGGTCCTCAACTCCGTGCTGGCCGCGGGGATCTACACCCTGGTCGGCGGCGTGGTGTGCACCCTGGCCGGCTACGCCTTCGCGACGTACCGGTTCCGCGGCGCGGGCCTGGCGTTCACGCTGGTCATGGTGATGCTCGCGGTGCCGTTCAACCTCACCGTGGTGCCGCTGTTCAAGATCATGGTCAAGGCGGACCTGCTCAACACGATGGCAGGCCTGGTCCTGCCCAACCTCGCCCTGCCGTTCGGGATCTTCCTGATGCGGCAGACCCTCCAGGGCTTCCCGCGCGAGCTGGTGGAGTCCGGACGCCTGGACGGGGTGGGCGAGTTCGGCATCCTGCGGCGGATCGTCCTGCCCGCGATGCGGCCCTCCCTGGCGGCGCTCGCGATCTACCTCTTCCTCGCCTCGTGGAACGACTTCCTCTGGCCGCTGGTCCTGCTGCGCACCTCGGACGCCTACACCATCCCGGTGTCGCTGGCGAGCCTGCACGGCCTGATCGACACCGACTACGGCCAGCTCCTGTCCGGCACCGCGATCTCCGCGCTCCCGGCCGCCGGCCTGTTCCTCTTCCTCCAGCGGCACTTCATCGCCGGCATGCTCGCCGGTGCTGTGAAGCAGTGACCGCACCCGGAACCGCAGCACCCGACACGACCGCTCCCGAAACGAAAGCAGAGAGACCACCATGCTTCAGGAATCCGTTGCCGACCAGGTGACCGTGTGGTCCGAGAGCCCGTACGGAATCCGACTGGCCGTCACCGAATCGGCGGCCGTGGCCGGGATCCGGGACGACGGCCCGGTCCGGGTCGTGGAGTTCGAGGCGGGGGCGGACGGTCCGCTGCTCGTCACCCTCCAGGTGCCGCTCGCCGACGCGGTGGGCTTCTGGAACGCGAACTCCCGCTACCACCGCACCGTCCTGCCGGACTGGATGTGCAAGGACGTCACCAGCCTGGTCAACTCGGCGCCGGTCGGCTGCCTCTACGACAACGCCGGGCGCAGCCTGCTGGCCTTCGGCCTCGGCGAGTTGGTGGAGGAGGTGCGGATGCGGTTCGGCGTCTCCGAGGAGGAGAAGGCCTTCGTCGTCCATCTCACCCTGTTGCGTGCCACCGCCGGGCAGCGGGTGCGCCTGGCGCTTGCCGCCCCCGGCGGCGACTACACCGGGGCGATCGGCGCGGTCCGCGGCTGGTTCGGCGACCTGGTCGAGGTCCCGTCGATGCCCGTCCCGCGGTTCGCCACCGAGCCGGTCTACTCGACCTGGTACTCCTTCGGCCAGGACGTGGATGCGGCGGGACTGGAGGAGGAGGGCGCCCACGCGGCCGCCCTCGGCCTCAAGTCGCTCTTCGTCGACGACGGTTGGCAGCGCTACGGCCACGGCCGAGGCTACGCGGGCTGCGGCGACTGGGTGCCGGACGAGGAGAAGTTCCCGGACTTCCGCGCGCACGTGGAGCGGCTGCACGCGCTCGGCCTGAAGGTGGTGCTCTGGGTGGCCCCGCTGCTGCTCGGGCCCAAGGCCGACTGCTTCGAGGAATTCGCCCATCTCGCACCCGAGTTCAAGGGCGTCCTGGCCACCAACGTCGTCGACCCCCGGCTGCCGGAGGCCCGTCGGTTCCTGGTGGAGGCGTGTGTCCGGCTGGTCCGGGACTACGGCGTGGACGGGCTGAAGATCGACTTCCTGGACGAGGCGATGGTCTACAAGGCGGCGCCGTCCACCGGCGACATCGCCGACGTGGGCGTGGCCATGCAGACCTGGATGGGCGACCTGGTCACGGCCCTCGCCGAGCTGGGCCGGCCGGACGCCCTGATCGAGTTCCGCCAGCCCTACGTCAGCCCGTCGATCGCCCCCTACGGCAACGTGCTGCGGGCCAACGACTGCCCGGCCGACGCGATCTCCAACCGCGCCTCGATCGTCGACGCCCGCCTGCTGGCGGCGGACCGGGTGGTGCACTCCGACATGATGATGTGGGACCCGTCGGGCGAGCCCCATGTGGCCTCGCGCCAGCTGCTGAACGCCTTCTTCAGCGTGCCGCAGATCTCGGTCCGGCTCGCGAGCCTGCCCGAACCGCACCGCAGGGTACTGGAGTTCGTGCTCGCCCAGTGGGAGAGCGTGAAGAGTGTGGCCCTGCGGGGCGAGCTGCGGGCCGGCCTGCCGGTCGAGAACTACCCGTGGATCGCGGCCCGCAGCGACGAGGGCGTCCGGGTCGTCGGCGTCTACGGGGCGGGGTCCGTGCCGGTCGGGGCGGACGACACCGAGCTGCTGCTGCTGAACGGCACCGCGCAGGACCACCTGGTGCTCGACTTCGGCTGGACCTCGACCGGTCTAGGGACGCTCGACATCGAGGTGTTCGGACCGGACGGCACGACCGTGCGGGACGGGACGGGGATCCGGCCGAGCGGACTGTTCCGGCTGCCGGTGCCCCGCTGCGGGATCGCGCGGGTCCGGCGGTCCTGAGCAGGTGCGAACAGGGGCGGTGCCGTCCGGAGCGACGGCACCGCCCTCCGGAGACCAGGGGGTGTCGGACGTGGCGGAGCGACGGGCGGCGGAGCGGATCGGCTTGTCCGAGGTGGCGCGGCTGGCGCGGGTCAGCGAGGCGACGGTCAGCCGGGTGATCAACCGGAAGTCCGGCGTCTCCACCCGGACCAGGGAAGCGGTCGAGCGGGCGATGACCGCGCTCAACGTCTCCCGCCGGACCGAGGGCGAACTGGTGCTGGTCGTCGTGCCGGAGCTGGCCAACGACGTGTTCACCCGACTGGCCGAGCGGATCGAGGCCGAGCTGTCGCCGTTCGGCCTCCACATCGTGCTCTCCCTGGCGGTGCCCGGCAGCGCCAGGGAGAGGATCTTCGTCGAGTCCACGGTGGGCGCCGGCATCGTCGGCGCGGTGTTCCTCTCGGCGAGCAACACGATGGCCCGGGCGGACCACACGGCCCAGCGGATGCTCACCGAGCGCCGGGTGCCCTTCGTCAACGTCAACGGCGGGGCGGGGGGCGCCGCCGCACCCACGTACTCGACGGACGACCGGCGGGCGGCCGAGCTGGCGGTGGACCACCTGCACGCCCTGGGCCACCGGCGGATCGCCATGCTCGCCGGCCCGGCGGGCAACCTCCTGGCGGACCGCAGAGCGGACGGGTTCCGTGCCGCGCTGCGCAAGCACGGTCTGGACGGTGAGCGTCCGCTGTTGGCGCGGCAGCTGTTCACGGTGGACGGCGGGCGTAGCGGGGGAGCGGATCTGATCGCCGGCGGGGCGACCGCGATCGTCGCGGCGAGCGACCGGATGGCCCTCGGAGCGGCGTCCGCCGCCTCCCGGCGCGGCCTGTCGGTGCCGCGCGACCTGTCGGTCGTCGGGTACGACGACTCGCCGTTCCTGGACCTCACCGCGCCGCCGTTGACCACGGTGCGGCAGCCGACGGAGACCCTGGGTCGGCACGCCGCGCAGGCGCTGCAGCTGATGATCAGCGGCCGGGCGGTGCCCGGGGGAGAGGTGTTGATCGATCCGGAGCTGCGGATCCGCGGCTCGACGGCGGCGTGTCCCGCAGGCGGCGGATAGCGGCCGAACGACCCTCCCCGAAAGGCCGGAGGCCCCGGGCGCCAGGGTGCGGCGCCCGGGGCTTCCGTCTGTGCGGGCCCGCCCTGGTCTCCGTGTGTGCGGGCCCGCCCTGGGTCTCCGTGCGGGCCCGCCCGGTGCGGGGAGGGGCGGGCCCGCACGGGGGACGGTCAGCGGCGCCCGGGGGTCCGCTCCCGGCGGGCGGCCAGCGCGTGCACGGTGCCGTTGTCGGTGAGGGCCAGGAGCCAGTCACCGCTGACGGCGAACGCCGAGGTCAGGCTCGCCCCGAGACGGTACTCGGCGGCGGGCTTCCCGCTGACCCGGTCCAGGACGATCAGCCGGCCGTCCCGGGTGCCCACGTATACCGAGCTCTCGGTGACCAGCGCCTGCCCGGTGGGCGAGCCCGCCCCGGCCGTGCAGCCCATGGCGACGCGGACCTTGTCGTCCAGCGGGCTGCGGCCGGGCAGATAGCCGACCGGGGTCTCCCACAGCGGCTTCGACGGATCCGCCGCCGCGGTGTCGAAGGCCCGGACGAGGCCGTCCCGGCCGGCGACGTAGGCGACGGTGCCGCGGATCGCGGCACCCGTCAGCGGCGCCTTGCCGGGCTCGCACACGCCCTCACCGAGCTTCGCCTGCCAGAGCACCGCCCCGGTCGCGGGGTCGTGGCCGCGCACCCCGTCGGCCGTGACCGTCACCAGCTGCGGGGAGCCGGTGGCCGGCGCGGTCAGGGCGGGGGAGGAGTGGGTGTCGATCCCGCCGGCGGTGTCCTTGACCCACAGCTGGCGGCAGCCGGCCAGGTCGACGGCCACCACCGTCGCGCCCGAGTCCGTCTGCAGGTACGCGGTGTCCGTCCCGGGGAGCCGGACAGCGGTGCTGTGGAACTGCCCCCAGTTGGTGGCGCCGGTGAAGCCGCCGAGGACCTCACCGGTCCGGGCGTCGCGGCACTGGATCCGGTTCCAGTCCTGGTAGACGGCGACGGTGCGGGCGCCGCCGGTCAGCGGGAAGACGCTCACCGGACCGCCGGCCCGGCCGTAGCGGCGAACGGTCGCCCCGTGCTGCTCCTCCAGCTCGACGGCCTGCCAGGCGACGGTGCCGTCGGCGGCGTTGAGGGCGTAGATCCGGCCGACGGCGGTGGTCAGGTAGACCTTGCCGTCGTTCAGGGTCGGAGCCGACTCGACGTCGCCGTCCACGTACGTCCGCCAGAGCTCGCGGCCGGTGGAGAGCCGGTACGCCAGCACCAGGTGGTGCGGGGAGTCGAACGCCCGGGAGGTGACGATGGCCGTGTCACCGGTGATGACGGCGCCGTTGAGGTTGAACTGCTCGCCGGTGTTGGCCGTCCAGCGCACGTCGAGGGTCTTGCCCGGGTCGTCGCCGCTCGTGGAGCGGCCGGTCTCGTCGCCGCCCTGCCGCAGCCAGTCCCGGCCGCGGACGGGGTCGGCAAGCTGCTGCTCAGGGACGACGGTGAAGGTGTTGCGCACGGCGGGCCAGGCCCGGCCGCGGGTGTCCGTCACGGTCAGCTCGGCGGTGTAGTCGCCGGGCGGCAGCTTGCCGACCTGGTCGACGCCGAAGGTCCAGGACACCCGGGCCTTCGGGCACGGCTCGGTCCGGCCGTCCGGGGCCCGGTAGCAGTTCTGGGTGCCGGTGCGGCCGGGGGAGCCGCCGAAGCCGATCCGCTCGCGTCGGCGCACCTCCGTGCCGTGGGCGTCCCGCACGGTCAGCGCGGCGGTGTCGGGGGTACGGCCGGCGTCCTCGGTGTAGAGCTCGACCGGGACGGGTCCGCCGTCGCCGTAGACGCCGCCCTGGGCCGGGGTGACCAGCGTGACCACGTCCTTGACGTCGAACTGGCGGTGGATGCCCGTCACATAGCCGGTGTCCTCGTTGGCCGCGGTCCTCGGCCGGTCGGTGATGCCGGCGAAGTCCAGGACCTTGAAGTCCGGGTGCGAGCCGTCGATGCCGTAGGTGCCCTGGTTGTTGACCTCGACGGAGCGGGCGAACGCGCCCCGGCGGAACTCCGCCTGCTGGTCGTGCCCGGCGGCGAACATCCGCACGTCGTAGCGGGCGAGTTCGTCGACGGTCGGCTGCATCCCGGCGCCCGGGCCCCAGCGGGTGAACAGCGAGCGGTGGGCGAACACCAGCACCTGCTTGCCGACGGCGTGCCGCCGCAGGTCCTCGCGCAGCCAGTCCAGCTGCGGCCTGAGGCCGGCGGAGTCGTAGTTGTCCTCCAGGACGACGATGTGCCGGCCGTCGCGGTCGAAGCTGTACCACTCGGGGCCGAGGTTGCGGCGCCAGTACTCCAGGCTGCCCGGGTAGCCGGTGGAGCCGGCCGGGGCGCCGAAGTCGTGGTTGCCCATCACCGGGTAGAAGGGCATCCCGAGCCTGCCGTCGGTCAGGCCCCGGCGCAGGATGTCGTAGCCGCCCTGCCGGCGCGGGTCGGCCGCGTAGTCGGTCACCGTGAGGTCGCCGGTCGAGATCGCCATGGTGGCGCCGTCGACCCGGGACATCGAATCCACCTGGCCGGTCCACTGCGGCAGGGTCTTCGCGGCCTTGTCGTCGGCGGTGTTGCTGGCCTCCGGGTCGGAGACCAGCAGCCACTTCTCGGTGGGGTTCGCCGCGTTGCGGTCCGGGACGAGGGCGAAGTCCAGACCGGTGTGCGGACCCTGGCCCGGGGGCACCTGCTGGAAGAACCTCGGGACGAAGTCCTCGCGCAGCACCGGGGTGTACCCGTTGGGGGAGACCACGCTGACGAGATCGGTCTCCCGGCGGGCCGGGTCGACCGCCAGGGTGTAGGTGCCGTCGGCGCCGGTGGTGGTCCACAGCGCGCCGTCGGTGACGTCGACCCCGGGCATCGGGGCCTCGCCGGCGTCCCGGCGGCCGTTGCCGTTGCGGTCGGCGAACACCGTGCCGGAGACGGTGACGGTGACGGTGGCTGTGGTGGCGGTGGTGGTGGTGGCCGCCGCGGTCGTGCCGGTGGCGGCGGGCAGCGCGGTGGCGAGTTGCGGGGCCAGACAGGACAGTGACACGACGGCCACCGTGACCGCCCGGCCGCGGCCGCGGCCGTGACGGTGGGGGCGATGGCGGGGGCGCAGGGTGAACAGCAGGACCGGGGTCAGGACGCCGACCGTCCCGAGGAGGGCGATGGCGGCCCACGGGGCGCCCGGCCGGGCGGGCGAACCGGCGGCGGACACCACCGGGTTCTGCGCGGTGGCCTCGGTGACACTGCCGTCGAGCTCGACGACGACCCGGGTGAGTTCGCCCTGCCGGAGCAGGGCGGTGAGGTCGAGCCGCTCGACCCGGCAGCTCCAGGCGAGCTCGACGACGACGCCCTCGGCGACACCGCCGGCGTCACCCGCGGTGCCGGTGCCGGTGCCCGGGCAGCCGGGGTTCAGCAGCCCGGTCGCCCAGGCTCCGGCCTGCTCGGGCGCGACCAGGTCGTGATGGACCGTCAGATGGCCGCTGGTGCGGCCGTCCTGGGTGGTGAGGACGAGTTCGGCGTTGCGCGGCGAGATGTGCGCCGCGGCGGGCTGCGCACAGCCCAGGACGAGGAGGAACAGTGCCAGGCAGGCGCCCGCTGTTCGTCGGAGGAGTCTCATGGGCAGGGAAGCTAGCTTGTCTGTACAACTCCGGTGCAAGGTCTGGAGCGAGTTTTCACCGGACGCTCGACCGGAGTTCATCGCGGCCGTTCGCGATCGTCGTCGGAAATCCCGGCAGACCTCGTCCGACCTGCGATTTCTCCTGCTTCGGCGGGGTCGCTCGGGTGGTCACTGGGAGTGCCCATGCTGCATCTTTGCGTTGCTGTTTCACAATTGAAGCGCAATCTTGCAAGCAGTGTTCTTCATCGCTTTGCCGTTGAAGGGCTGTTCGGTGCGGCGGGGGAAGGTGTCGCGATCCGGGGGCGGGTCACCCGCGCGGGAGGTGTGCTCACGAGTGGCTCATTGATCGAATGATCAATGATGGATTGATTGTGCAGAATTTCGACCGAACGGGTTGACCGGGTTCGGGATCGGGCCCAGGATGCCCGTCGGGCCGAGGTGTCCGGCGGGGCGGGTCGTAGGAGCACGCCGGTCTGCTTCACCGCAGGGGAAGCCGCCCTCGGAGACGTTCGCCGCATCCGATTCGGAGGCCGCTGTGCCTGCTTCACATCCACTGCGCTCGGCAAGGCGCCGGAGCACGTCCATCGAAAGGCACCGGAGCACGTCCACCGCAGGGCGCCGGAGCACGTCCACCGCGGGGCTCGGGACCCGAAGGCGCCGCAGGACGGCGGGTCGCGTCCTCGCGATCGTCGTGGCCGCTGTCGTCATCGCGGTGACAGGGGCGGAGGGTCCGACGAAGGCTCTCGCGGCTGCGCCCGCCACCAAGGACTACTACGCGTCCCCGACCGGTACCGGAACCGCCTGCACGGCCGTCGCCCCCTGCTCCCTGGTCGGTGCCCGCGACCTCGTGCGCTCGCTCGCGCCGCGGATGGCCTCCGACATCCGGGTCCTGCTCAGGGGCGGCACCTACCGGCTCGACCGGACCTTCGAGCTCGCACCGCAGGACTCCGGCACCGGCGGGCACACCGTCCACTGGCAGGCGTACCCGGGCGAGGAACCGGTCCTCAGCGGCGCCCGGAAGGTCACCGGCTGGACCCTCGTCGACGCCGGGACCGGCCTCCACCGCGCCGCCGTGCCGAGCGGCACCGAGTCCCGGCAGCTGTACGTCAACGGAGTGCGGGCCGAGCGGACCCGCTCCGAGGCCGACCCGGGCGGCTTCACCAGGACCGCCACGGGCTTCACCACCTCGGACGGGCGCTACACGTCCTGGCGCAACCCGGCGGACGTCGAGGTCGTCGGCCGGAACGCCTGGAAGCACCTCCGCTGCCCGGTCGCCCGGATCGGGCCCCGGGAGGGCGGCGGTTCCGAGTTCGTCATGGCGCAGCCCTGCTGGGGCGACGCGGGCCGACCGCCGTACGCGAGTCTGGCGTACCCGGAGAGCGGGAGCGGTTACCGCGGATTCGGCGGCACCGACAAGGCCGACGAGGCCGCGGCGGGTATCGCCTGGATCGAGAACGCCTACGAGAACCTCTCCCGGCCCGGCCAGTTCTACCTGGACCGGTCGGCCGGGCAGCTCTACTACATCCCCCGCCCGGGGGAGGACCTGGCGAGCGCCGACGTGGAACTCCCCGTCCTGGAGGGGCTCGTGCAACTGGCCGGAACGCCGGGCCCCGTCACCCCCGTCAACAGCACCGACCCCCGCGCCACCTACAGCGGTTCGTGGGACCGGAGTGCCGCGCGCCCGTACGGCGACCTCGACGACGACGTCCAGTACACCTCCGTGAACGGGGCGTCCGTCGCCATCGCCTTCGACGGTACGGGAATCGCCGTACTCGGCGAGCGCTTCAAGGACTCCGGCGACATCGACGTCTACGTCGACGGAGCCTTCGAACGCACCGTCGCGCTCAACCGCACCGTCACGCTGCCCTCCGGTGTCCCCGAACGCCTCGCCCGCCAGACGCTGTTCTCGAAGGCCGGTCTCCGACCCGGTCGGCACACTGTCACGATCGTCAAGAAGTCCGGTGGCTATCTGACCGTCGACGCCTTCGCCGTCACCCCCGACGTGGTCGCCCCCGTGCACGACATCACCCTGCGCGGCATCACGTTCTCGTACGCGACCTGGCTGCAGCCCTCCGGGCCGGACGGCTACCGCGACAACCAGGCGGGCGTCCTGTGGGCCGGTGCGCCGGCCCGCGCCGTCCACACACCCGGCGCGGTGCGCGTCGTCCGGGGGAGCCGCATCGGCATCTCCGACAACCGGGTCCGCCACGTCGGCGGCGTCGGCGTCGAACTGGCCGCCGCCACCCAGGACAGCACCGTCACCGGCAACGGCGTCGACGACACCGCGGGCGGAGGCATCAGTGTCGGCGAGTTCGACGACTTCTGGCAGACCGACCCGACCCATTGGACGCGCGGGAACACCGTCGCCGACAACGCGATCACCCGGGTCGGCCAGGACTACGAGGACGCCGTCGGCATCCTCGTCGGCTACGCCACCGACACCACCGTCGCCCACAACGAGGTCGCCCGGACGCCGTACACGGGTATCTCCCTCGGCTGGGGCTGGTGCTGGGCCGACCGCGAGAGCTACGGCGCCGCCCGCCCGCGCCACGGAACCTCCTACGCCGGGAACAACCGGATCCTGGACAACTACGTCCACGACGTCATGCGCGTCCTGCACGACGGCGCCGGTATCTACACCCTGGGCAGCCAGGGCTTCGGCCCCACCCGCTCGGTCCTCGCCGGCAATGTCGTCAGCCTGGTCGGCGGCCACGGCATCTACCACGACGAGGACTCCACGTACTGGGACACCCACCACAACGTCGTCACGGCCGTGACCGGCGCCTGGGTCAATCTCTGGCAGGCCTCGATCAGCGACAACACCGTCCACGACAACCACACCGACACCGGCCGTGTCACCAACCACGGCACCCGCAGCACCGTCACCGGTACCACTACCGTCACCGACGGTCGGTGGCCCGCCGCCGCGCGGGCGATCGTGGCCGCCGCCGGCCTGGAACCCGCCCACGCCGACGCCCGTACACCCGAGCCGATCACCGGCAACGACAGCCAGACCGGCGACCTCCTCGCTCCCGTCACCATCGCCTACACCGGAACCTGGACCACCGCGAGCGGACGAACCGGCAACCTGCTCGGTGACGCCCACATCACCACCGCCGAGGGCGCGGGCGTCACCTTCACCTTCACCGGGACCGGATTGCGCGTCATCGGGGAGAAGGCCCCCGACCAGGGGCTCCTGGCACTGACCGTCGACGGCATCCGCAGGGGCACCGTCGACACCAGGGCGCCGGCCCGGACCGCCCAGGCTGTGATCGCCGAGGCTTCCGGCCTGCCGGCCGGCCGCCACACGCTCACGCTCGTCAAGCAGGGTGGCACGGTCGCCGACCAGGCTGGGACGACCGCCAGGATCGACGGTTACACGCTGCTCACGAACGTGTCGTGACATGCGCGAGATCGCCTCACGGTCCGGGCGGCGCGGTGCGGTCTCCCGGCCCGGCGCCGCCCGGATTTCGGCTCACCTCGAATGCCTCACCCTGCGTAGCAGTCGTAGGCACATCCGTCACTAAGTGTAGGTATGCGTAGGGGTCCTCATGGAATACGTAGCGATGGGTGCGGTCTGATCGAGGTACGGCAGCACCCGCACGGAATCCGGAAGCAGGCAGGTGGAAGCGATGTTCTCGTCCGAGACACCTCACGGGGCGGAGTGTGCGCCGCGACCGGCCATCTACCTCCGCTCCTACCCCGCCGACGCGTTCGAGATGGAGTGCCACCGGCGGGCGCTGGAAGAGCTGGCCCGGGACGCGGGGCTGCCCGAACCGGTGGTCTACATCGACAACGGCAGGCGCCCGGCGGACGGACTGCCCGCCCGGGACGCCCTGCTGCGGGCCGTCCGCGACGGATCGGTCGCCACCCTGCTGGTCCCCGGGCTCTTCGTGTTCAGCCTGAACGATGCCGAGGCCGAGGCACTGGCGGCGGAGGTGGGCCGGTGCCGCTGCCGCATCGTCCAACTGCCTCCGCGCAGTGCCTGGGCGAACACTCCGGCGGGGCGGACCCGGTCGGAGGACCTGCTGATGTCGGCCTGAGCCGAGGTCCCGCGCGGCGTCGGCTCTGAAGTCGGCGCCGAGGGCAAGGCCGAGGGCGCTCACCGCGTCCACCCGCCGGGGCCGGGGCGCAGTGTCATGAAGCCGTCGAGGGGTTCGAAGCCGAGGGTGCGGTACAGGCCGGCGCCGGCGGCGGTGGCCCGTAGTTCGACGGATCCGCAGCCGCGGTCCTTGAGGGCTTCGACGAGGGCGGTGGTGACGGCGCGGCCGTGTCCGCGCCGCTGGTGGGCGGGGTCGGTGGCGACAGTGTGGATGCGGCCCCACAGGCCGGTGGGGAACGAGGGGCCGAGGTAGCCGCGGTAGACGATGCCGATGGCGCACGCGGCGAGGCCGTCGGCGGTGGGCACGACGTAGGCGAGCAGGTGGGGGTCGGTGCCCAGCCGCTCGCGCATGTCGTCGCGGAAGGTGGTGCGCCATTCGTCGGTGAGCGGGCCGCCGTCCAGGACGGCGACGCGCAGGCGCAGCAGCTCGTCGGCGTCCTCGGGTACGGCGGCCCGGGCGGTGCTGGTGGGGTTCATCGGCGGGTGCTCTCCGGGGTGAGGTGGGTCCGGGGTGAGGTGGGCGGTCGGAGGGAGGCGGCGTCCGGGCAGCTCAGGCCCCGACCAGGGAGCGCGGGTCCACCGAGCCGTCCCAGCCGTGGGTGGAGAACCCCCGTCCGTCGCGGGCGAGGTAGGCGGTGAGGGCGGCGTGCGAGGTGGAGAACATCGGGGTGGGCAGCGCTCGGGCGTCCGTCCAGAGGACGGCGAGGTGCTTGTCGGGCTCGGGGTTGGTCAGCTCCCCGCTCCAGGACGTCGCGGCGAACACCGAGAGCAGGAAGGGACCCTTGCCGTCCCAGCCGGCCCTGACCTGGATGGTGTGGACCAGCCGCAGCTCCTCGGGGGAGACCGTCAGGCCCGTCTCCTCGCGCAGCTCGCGGGCGGCGGCCTCGTCCAGACGCTCGCCCTCCTCGACCTTGCCGCCGGGGACGGTCCAGGCGGGCACCGCGGACCAGGTCTCGTTGGCGTAGTGGATACAGACGACCTTGCCCGCCTTCTCGTCGTGGACGATGACGCACACGGCCTGACGCAGGGACTGCACGGGGACTCCAACCGGTAGTGGGGAAGGGGGTGTTCAAGCGAAGGGGTTCGGTTCGCGCAGGAGGGCGAGTACGGTGCGGGCGTAGCCGAGGATCTCCTCGTCGTGGTGGTGGTCCAGGGCCCAGCGCAGGGCGGCGGGGCAGTCGATCGCGGCCCACGCCCGGCAGGCCGCCCGCTCGTCCCGGGTGAGTTCGCGCCCGTACCCGGCGGTGAACGCGGCTCGCAGGTCGGGCCGACGGGGGGTGAGCTGGAGTGTGAGCCGCATCAGGTCGCGGCGGGCGGGCGCTTCGACGTGGCTGCGTTCGAAGTCGATCACCCCGAGCGTCAGTCGTGCTCCGTCGCGGCGCACGATCCAGTTCCGCGGGCCGAAGTCGCCGTGGCAGTAGGCGAGCGCGGTGCGCGGTGGTTCGTGGCGGGTCGCCTCGGCCAGGACCGCGATGTCCTCCGCCGGGAGGCGGGCGTCGTGGGCGCGGGTGAGCGCCCGGGAGCGTTCGTGGGCCCAGGGCAGGGACTCGCCGACGGGGGCGCCGACCGTCGGCTGCGCGTGGACGACCGCCGCGAGCTGCCCGGCCTGCCGGTAGACCTCCCGTTCCTCGGCGACGGTGAGGTCGGTGCCGGCGACCGGGGTGCCGGACAGCGCGGACGTGATGACGAGCAGCGCGCGGGTGTCCTCGGCCAGCAGGGACGGTGCCCGGCCGCCGCCGAGGGCCGGTGCGAGGAGCCGGTAGGCGGCGGTTTCGCGCTCGTGCATGAGTGGGTTCCGGTGGCGCTTGGCGAACAGCCTGTTCCCGTCGGCGCCGACGACCTCCCAGACGGCCGGACGGCCGGTGCGGGAGAGGGAGCGCACACCCAGCAGCTCGTAGCGCCCGGCCGCCACGCGCAGCAACCGGTCGACGTCGGCCGGGACTTCGGCGGCGCTCATCCGGTCCACCCTACGGTGGACAGGGTGCTGCCGCGGGTGATCCCGGCGAGCGCGTGGGCGGTGTAGGGCACGATGTCGCCCGGCAGTCCGTCCAGCGGCCACCAGCGCAGTTCCCCGCACTTGTGCGGCTCCGCGTTCCGGAGCCGGCCCTTGTACCGGGTGGGGCGGAAGAACAACTGGAGCCGGCTGCGGCCGTCGTCGGTGTCGAGGAGGTGCAGGGCGTGGACGAGCAGGAGGTCGTCCTCGGCGATGGTGATGCCGAGCTCCTCCTCCGCCTCGCGCGTCATGGAGCGGGTGACCGGTTCGCCGCACTCCATGTGCCCGGCCGGCAGGTGCCACATCCCGGCGGCGTAGGAGGTGTTGCGCCGTCGGCCGAGCAGCACCCGGTCGGCCTCGGTCAGCACGAGGTGGACGCCGACGACCAGCGTGAGCGGCTCCGATGCGGAAGCCGGGGGCGTGGCGGGGCGGATGTCCTCGGGGTTCATACCGTCCTCCCGGAGGTCGGGTCGGCAGCGGTGGCAAGGAGCGGCAGGTAGTGCCGCAGGTAGGGCGGGACTTTGAGCAGCGGCACCTCGTCGAGGGGGACCATGCGCACGGCCAGTCCCTCGTCGCCGAGCCGCAGGTCCGGCCCGGAGTCGGTCCGGACGGCGTGCAGGACGCGGGTGAGCGGGAGTCCGAGGCCGTGGTGGGGGTCGGGGAGGGGTCGTAGGTCGGTGATCTCGATGCCGGCCTCCTCGCGGACCTCGCGCACGGCGCTCTCCCGGGCGCTCTCGTCACCCTCGCGCCAGCCGCCGATCGGCGTCCAGTAGCCGGGCCAGGGCATGCCCGGCCGGTCCTCGCGCAGGTGCATCAGCAGTCGACCGGCGGAGTCGGTGACGAAGACCAGGACACCTTCGAAGTCGTCGCCCTCCGGTGCGGGGCGTTCCAGGCAGAGCGGGACGCCGGAGCGGTGGGCGCGCAGCACTTGCCGGAGCCGGTGGTAGTGGTCCGGCTCCATGAGCGACCGCCAGTCGTGGGCCGTCTCGAACCGGAACTCGGTGTGCTCGGCCGGGTCGAGGTGGATCCGCGCCTGCTGGTCGGGGGTCAGGACGCCGCCGTCGAAGACGTATCCGCAGACCGGCACGGGGTATCGCGTACCGGCCTGCTCGTGGATGACGGCCACCAGGCGCCGTCGGGCGACCACCTCGGGATTCTCGGCGGCGAGATCGAGCCCGGTCTGTTTCTCCGTCTCGGTCAGGGCAGTGGCGAACGGTGTCCGGCCGCTCCCGACGTCGCCGCCGGGGAGGTCCCATGCGGCCGGGTCGACGGTCGGGCGCAGTCCGAGGATGCGGCCCCGAGGGTCGGTGATCAGAAGGCTGCCGTAGGTGGTGGGTCGGGCGACGCCGGCGAGGTGGGCGCCGACCGGCCGCCAGCCGGGGACGCTCAGCTGCCGGCCGAGCCACTCGATCACCGTTCGTCGGCCGCCGGTGGTCGGTGGCAGGGCGTCGGTAGCCGTCCACCGGTGGTCGTCGTGGTCGTGGGAGAGCGTGATCGGGGTGTCGTCCGGCACGACGCCGGTGAAGACGAACTGGCGGACGCGACGGCCGCGCGGGTCGGTGAAGTCCAGGTGCCGTGCGTACTCCAGCGGCAGGCCGGTGAGCCCGGTCCCTTCGGCCAGCTCACGGGCCGCGCCGCCCGGCACCGTCTCGCCCGCCCGCCGGTAGCCGCCCGGGTACTCCCAGAGCGTCGGCAGGGCGTCGTGCGGCGCCCGGCGGATCATCAGGATCCGGCCCGAGGCGTCGCGGACCACGACGCCGACGCCGATGCGTTCGATGCCCTCGCCGGCGGCGAGTTCGGTGAGTACCTCGAAGTCGATCAATGAGGGGGCTCCTCGGTGTCGGGGCGGTTGTGGCCGCGGCCGGTCGGTCAGGAGGCTCGGTGCGGCTTCGAGTCAAGACCGTCGGCAACGGGGGTGTTCGAGCGCACGGAGCCGGGCATCGGCATCGTGCGCGACAAGTGTGCTTTGAAGCAGTGAAGTTGGACGGCGCTCAAGTGGCCGCTGGCGGCTGATGATGGTGCTGTTCGATTCTGACGTTCAAGCGGTTTTCCGCCCGGGCGAGCCCGGGTCGAACAGGGACTTTTCGATCACCCTGGTGCGTGCTCCGGGGTCTCCTCCACGCGACCGCGGAGGGCGTCCGGCAGGGGCGGAGCCCAGTGCCCGGGCGGCGACAACCCGTTCGAGTGCCGCCGCCCCGACCGCGGCCGGGGCGGCGGCGAACGGCCTCGGGGTGAGTGGGCCGCGGAGTGCGGAGCCATCGCCGAAATCACCCGTTCGGCTGGTCAACAGTTCGGCGAGGTTTGCGGGCCACGTTCCTCAGTCCCGACGGAGATGGCCCAGCTCCGCTCGGCCATCTCCGTCCCGGGCCGCTCGGGCATCGTCGCCGACCTGGAGGACGCCCTTCAGGACTACTTCGGGGTCCGGCATGCGGTCGCCGTCAGCTCCGGCACCGCCCAGCCGCGCCGTCATGTCACCCACCTGTGGGGCAGGCCGGTCGCGATGCTCGTCATCAAGGGCATCGCCAAGACGCACAACCTCCTGCTGCTGGAAGACGGTTCCCACGCCCACGGTGCGTCTCACGGCGGCAAGAAGGTCGGCACCTTCGGGATGGCCGGGGCGTTCTCGCTCAACAGTCCGAACCCGCTGTCCGGCGGCGAGGGCGGGTTCGTCCTCACGGACGACGACGAAACGTACGACCAGCTCCTGATGTTCGGCCACTACAACAAGCGGGCCAGGTCCGAGATCCCGGCCGAGCACCGGCTCGGGAAGTACGCGGTCACCGGGTCCGGCCTCAAGCTCCGGATCCACCCGCTGGCCGCCGCCATAGCGCACGACCAGCTCGGCCGCCTCGACGGCTACCTCGTCGGACGGGCGGAGATCGCCCGCTACCTGACCGAGGAGTTCGCGCGGATCCCCGGGCTGGAGGTCATCCCGATGCCCGAGGGAGTGGTCCCGTCCTGGTACGGGTTGACGCTCACCTACCGCCCGCAGGAGCTCGGTGGCCTCAGCGTCGAGCGGTTCCACCAGGCCCTGGTCGCCGAGGGCGCGGTCGAGTTCGACCGGCCGGGCTCCACCTGCCCGCTGAACCAGCTACCGCTGTACCAGAGCCCGGCCATGCTGTTCCCCGGCCACCCGCACGCTCACCGCCGCTACCGGGCAGGGGACTTCCCGGTCGCCGAGCACACCCACGCGCACACGATCAAGCTCCCGGTCTGGCATCGTGAACAGGATCGTCCGCCGGCCGAGCAGTACATCCGGGCGGCCATCAAGGTGAGCGACCACCACAAGGAGCTGCTGTGAACTCTCCCTTCGCCGACCCCACGTTCGAGGACACGATCCGCGCCGCCGCCGAGACGGACGGGGTGGAACGCTTCGTCGTGGCCGCCGTGATCGCCGACGGCGACCGCTTGCTGTTCCTGCGGCGCCCGGCCGGCGAGTTCATGGCCGGCCTGTGGGAGCTGCCGTCGGGCAAGGTCGAGAAGGGCGAGGGCATCCAGCAGGCCCTGCTGCGGGAGGTCGACGAGGAGACCGGCCTGCGGATCGACGCGGTCGAGAAGTACCTGGGGCACTTCGACTACACCTCCGGCAGCGGCGCCCTCACCCGGCAGCTGACCTTCGAGGTCACCGTCACTCGGACCGGCCCGGTCATCCTCACCGAGCACGACGCGCACGAGTGGGCCGGTCCCGACGAGATCCCCGCCGTCAGCGACGCGGTACGGGAACTTGTCACCCGCTGATTGTGCACTGTGAGCAGCAGGGGGTCCTTCTTCGCCGCCGAGGAACCGCCCGGTCACTGGCCGGTCCGGATCGACCGGACAGCACACGATCGCTTCGCCCGGTCCAGGCCTGGCCGTGTCCGGTCGAGACGGCCTGACTTCGTGCTCTCGTGACGCGGCGGCTTGCGCCTACGCCCCGGAGCGGTCTCTGGTGCTGTGACCGAGAAGGTCCACCGAGTGTGCCCGATGGTCGTGTTGCCGCGCTACGCCTCGCGGTCGTTGCGCTGGGGCGGGTAGACGTACGGAGTCGTGGTGGTCAGGACGGCGAACCCGAGTCGTTGCAGAATGGGGCGGCTCTGGTCGGTTGCGTCGACCTGGAGGTAGCGGTAGCCGAGGTCGGCGGCGATCCGGGCGCGATGGGCGACCACGGCCCGGTAGATACCCCGGCCTCGCCAGGCGGTCACGGTGCCGCCGCCCCACAGGCCCGCGAACTCCGTGCCGGGGTTCAGTTCCATCCGCGCCGAGCAGATGGGCAGGTCGCCGGCCATCGCGACGACCATGCTGACCGTGTCCGAGTCCTGGGCGAGTTGGGCGAGGAGCCGCTGCCGCAGACCGGCGCCGCTGGTGCCGAAGGCCTGCTCGTGCACGTCCACCACGAGATCCACTCCCGCGGGATCGGTCACCGGGAGCAGACGGACGCCCTCGGGCAGCGCGATGTCGGTCGGCAGATCCTGGATCCGGGCGACCATCACCGCCTCCTCGGGCTCAGCCGTGAACCCGGCCGACCGCAGCCGCCTTCCGAGATCGCCGGGCCGGTCGTGGGCGTATGCCTTCCACTCGAACTCGCGCCCCAGCGTGCCGAAGTAGCGCACCTGCGCCGCGATCGCCGCATCCGCTGTGGCATCGTCGAGGTCCGACCAGAGGACGCCGTTCCAGTCGTGTTCCTCGCCGACCTGCCGCACGACGTCGCCGTCACGCTCGACGCGGGCTCCGGCACTGTCGGGCCGCGCGTCGCGCCTCATCCGGCGGTCGAACAGGGCGAGCACTTCTTCGTGATCCATCCGCCCACTCCAGCACGAGGTGGGCGGCCTCGCCATTGAGTTTCGTTCTGTTCCCCGCAGACGTGACCGATCACGCGGCACGCGTCGGGAGGCGGCCGCCCAGCGGATGCCCTTTTCGCCGCGGATGCGGATGCGGGCGCGTTCGCGACACGGTGCGGCCAGGACGTCGAGGGGTGGGCGTTGGCGTTGCGCTATCAGTTCGTCGCCGAGCGGCGGCACTCCTCCCCGACCCGTCTTGGTGAGGACGGTGCGAGCCTGCTGGTGCTGATGGCGGGGCCCCGGTGCGGGAGGCGGAGGATGTCCGCCCGATGCTTCAAGCCCTCCCCGGCAGTGATCGCCGAGGTCACCGGCCTGCTTGCCCTGGGCGACGGCAAGAGGCAGGGGTCATTTCAGTTCATTCGGAGCCGGTGAACTAGTCAGTATTCTATCAGAATAGTAATGAAAAGTCATATCCATTGAGGGTATGGAAAACTGGCGCCTCGTTCACTAGGTTGGCGCCCATGACTTCGAGTGCTGAATTATTTGTCGAATCCGGTGAATTACGGCTGTGGACGGAACGGGTCGGAAACTCGAATGACCCGGCGGTCCTGCTGGTGATGGGGACCGCCGCACCAGGCATCGGATGGCCGGACGAGTTGGTGGAGGTGCTGGTCGCCGACGGTCGCCAGGTCGTCCGTTACGACCACCGGGACACCGGCCGGTCCACCGGCGTGGACTTCGCCATCCATCCCTACACGCTGGCGGACATGGCCGCCGATGCGACGGCCGTGCTCGACGGTCACGGAATAGCCGCCGCGCACATCGTCGGGGCGTCCCTGGGCGGCGCGATCGGTCAGTGGCTGGCCGTGCACCGCCCGGAACGCGTACTGACTCTGACCGCGATGATGACCGGTCCGATGGGCCACAGCGCGGGCCCGGCCTGGGTGCGCGCTATGGCCGGGCGGGCGCCCGATCCCAGTGACCTGCCGCCACCCGCGGCACGGCTCCTGGTGCACCTCGCACAGCGCGCCGCTTTCCCGCAGGGGACTCGCGACGAATACGTCGCGGCGAATCTGGAGACGTGGCGAGTACTCAACGGCGACGTCCTTCCTTTCGACGAGCATTCCGCTCGGCGCTTCGTGGAAGCCTCCTTCGACTGGACCGGAAACCATGGTGCGGCCCTCAACCACGATCTGGCCGGACGTCACATGACCGAAGACCGCCTTGCTCTGCTGTCCTCGATCGAGGCCCCGACACTGGTCGTGCACGGCACGGAGGATCCCGTGCGCCCACTGCCGCACGGCCGTGCCCTCGCCGGGGAGATCCCTCATTCCCGATTCCAGCCGGTTCCCGGAATGGGCCACGCATTGTTCTCTCCCGGACTTCCCCGGCGGATCGGCGAAATGATTCGGGAGCACATCGCATAGAGAGCGAGTGGATGCCCGCCAACAGGCTCCGAATGTCGCCCGGGGAGTTGCTCGTGCCTCATCGGAGGGCGGTGAGGGCGGTGCGGGCCAGGGGGGCCTGGAGGGGGTGGAAGGCGGGGTCGGTGGTGAGGGCTTCGGTGAGGTGGGTGCGGGCGTCGTCGTTCCGGCCGAGGGCGAGTTCGATCGTGCCGAGGTGGTAGAGGAAGAGGGCGTTGTGCCAGCCGTGGGCCTGGGCCTGCCGGGCGAGGGTGAGGGCTTCGGGGTCGGCGCCGGTGCGGTGCAGGGCCCAGGAGAGGGCGTCGGCGACGAGGACGTTCTGGCGGCGGGCCCATTCGGCGCGCAGCAGGCGGACGGCCTCGGCCGGGTCGCCGTGGTCGGCCTGGAACTGGCCGAGGGTGAGGTCGTCGACGACGCCGTTGGCGGCGGCGAGCTGCTGCTCGGCGGCCAGCAGCCGGTACTGCTCCCGGGCCTGTTCGGGGTGGCCCAGGGCTTCGTGGAGCTCGCCGAGTTCGAGGAGGTACTGGGGGAGCGGGACGCGGGCGACGGCGGCGGTGTAGTCGCGCAGGGCGTCGTCGTTCCGGCCGAGGGCGGCTTCGGCGCGGGCTTGGCCGGCGAGGGCGGGGGTGTGGTCGGGGTCGGTGCGCAGGGCCTGCCGGTAGCCGGCGAGGGCGTCCTCGGCGTGGCCGGAGTTCCGGTCGAGTTCGGCGAGCTGGTACTGGCAGAAGGCCTTGTCGGCGGGGTCGTAGGCGCCGTCGAGGGCCTGCCGGAGCGCCGCCCGGGCTTCGTCGGCGCGGCCGTGCTGTTCGAGGTCGTAGGCGGCGCGGGTGAAGGAGGCGGTGCCCGGGCGGCGGTCCAGGAGCTGCTGGACGGCCTCGGTGGCGCCGGTGTCGTCGCCGAGCTGGGTGCGGGCGTCGGCGAGGATGGCGTAGGCGGGCCAGTGTGCCGGTGAGGCGGTGACGGCCTGCTCGGCGAACTCCCGGGCCTGGTCGAAGAGGTGGCGGGCGTTGGCGAGGGCGCCGAGGCCGGTGAGGGCGTCGGCGTTCGCCTGCGGGGCCAGGGCGAGGGAGCGGTGCAGGGCTTCGTCGGCCTTGGGGTAGTACGACGGGTCTGCGGTGAGGCGGGCCTGTTCGACGTACTCGGCGCCCAGGCGCGCCCACGCTGCCGCGTCGGTGGGCAGTTGCCGCAGGCGCTGCTGGTCGGCGCTGATGGCGTGGGTCAGCGAACTGTCGGGGGCGGAACGGCCGTCCGGAGGCCCGGCGATGTCCGAGGCCGAGTGGGGGGCGGCGGGCCCGGTGCGGTCCAGTGCCCCGAACGCGGCCAGGCCGCCGCACAGGGCGAGGGTGGTGAGCAGCAGGGGCAGGCGGCGCATGAGGGCCCTTCGGCGGTGCGGGTGATCGTGCGGGCGGCCGGGCGGGTGGCCGACGGTGAGTGGTCGGCCACCCGCCCGGCGGGGTGGGTCAGTTGGCCTGGTTGACGGCCTTGTCGTACGGCAGCGCGAGGTAGGGGAAGGCGGTGCCGAAGGGCTTGTCGGTGGTGTTGACCTTGTCGCCGGCGGCGAGGGCGCCGATCAGGTGGCCCGGGGTGGCGCCCTCCATGACCTGGAGGGCGATGTCGACGACGTCGTCGGTGAGGCGGCGGCCGTTGGGGAAGCCCTGGAAGTCGCCGTTGAGGACGCCGAGCCGGTCGGGCTTGGCGGTGACCGGGGTGGACATGTTCAGCCGCAGCTCCTCGGCAGGCACGAAGTGCTTCGGGTCGATGTCCTGGTTCATCAGCTGGGAGTTGAGGTCGACGGCGAGCGGGCCGTTGGCGGCCTTGGCGATCCCGGTCAGGAAGATCTCCTGGAGGTCGGTCCGCGGGGTGGCCGGGGCCGGGAGGCCGTAGATCGCCTGGATCAGCTGCGGCACCTCGGGGTTGAGCACCTTGGCGACCACGGCGGGCTGGTTGTGGTCCTCCGACGGCGGCAGGGAGTTGAAGGCGTCCTTGAGACCGGCGGGCAGGACGACCTCGTTGACGAGCGGGTTGCCCAGACGGGAGACCTGGACGAACTTGCCGGTCGGTTCGGCCTTGCCGGGGCTGAGCTTGAGGGTCTGCTTCTCGGTGCTGGACCACACTCCGATGACCGGGTTGCGGCCCGAGTCGCCCTTGAAGGCGAGGCGACTCTTGGGCACCTGGATGGACAGGGAGTTGACGTTGTACCCGGCGAGGGTGTTCTGGCCGACCTCGGAGAGGTTGCCGCCGTAGAGGAGGTCGAAGACCCGCAGGTCGAGGAAGAACGGGTCGGCCGCCTGGGTGGCCACCGTCTGGCCGCCGCCCGGCAGTTGGACGGTCGCCTGCTGCCGCAGCTGCCCGTACTTCGGCATGGAGGCGCGGCCGGTGTCGGAGGGTGCGGCGGTGCCGTGCTCGACCAGGGTGACCGGGTCGCATCCGGGGCGCAGCTCCTGGAGCGTGTAGTACTGGCGGAACAGCAGGGTGGGGTCGGTGAGGTTGTTCACCACGCCGTTGTTGTAGAGGAAGGTGTTGGTGCCGCGCCGGTCCTCGGTGTGGAAGGTCCAGCGGTAGGTGAGGTCGGGTTTGCCGGTGCCCTGGGAGTCGATGTTGATGTCGTAGTGCGCGCCGTCGGCCCAGGGGTAGAAGTTGGGCCCGCCGTTGGGCTCCTGGAACGGCAGCCAGTTGGCGACCAGGGTGACGGTGTCCGGCTTGTCGGGGCTGGTGAAGGCGTAGACGTCGGTGTTGTCGACCTGCGGGTCGGCGGCGATCAGCGGCGCCTCGCGGTGGCTGGAGGCGGTGCTGACGCCGGCGCCGGACCCGAGGATCGCGGTGCTTGCGAGCGCGAGGCCCATGGTGGTGAGGATCGCCGCGGTGCGGGCGAGGGAGCTTCTGCGGGCAGGTCGGACCGTGAGGTTCATGCGGGTGGGGTGCTCGCTTCCGTGAAGGGACGGTGGCCGCTCCGGGCCGAACGCGGCGGCGGAGCGGGGGATTCGGCTGAGCAGCTGCACTGCGCACTGTGGACCGGATCCCGCGAGGGCTTCGTCAGCGGTGCAGGCGTGGTTGGGTGGCCTCACTCCGATGGGTCAGCGATGTCACTCGCGCAGGTGCAGACGTCCCCGTGGTGCCTCCTGTATTGCCTAGTCAAAGTAATTGCAAGCCAGATGCAACAAGGAGGCGTGGCGTGGGAGGCATCGGGGCAGCGCGGCGAGGACCGTGTGTTCGACCGATGGGAACCGGTGTCCGGGAGCGCTGCTCCGTGCGAGTGGTCCCGGCGGACGGCTCGGAACGGTGAGCGATCCGGGCCGCCCGGCAGCCCGAAGGTGATGTGGGCCCTCTCGGCCCCTTCTCTCTTCCCCTCTTCCTGCCGGGCCGGGCTTCGCCACGGTGGCCGGCCCCTTCCCCGGAGGCCCAGCGTGGCGGTCCCACGATTTCTCGCCCGGACAGGTGCGGCGGTGTCAGGCGCGCTGTGCCTGCTCGCCCTTGCCGCACCCGCCGCCGGCGCCCATCCGCTGGGGAACTTCTCCCTCAACCACTACCTCGGCTTCACCGTCCACGGCGACGACATCGAGGTCCTCGCCGTCACCGACGCAGCCGAGATCCCCACCCTCCAGGAGCAACCGAAGGTCGACCGCGACGGCGACGGCACCGTCGACGACGCCGAGCGCACCGCCTGGGCGTCCGAGCAGTGCGACCGGACCGCACGGGACCTGCGGGTGACGGCCGACCCGGCGACCTCGGCGCTGAGCTGGCGAACGGACTCCGCCCGGTTCCAGTACGAGGACGGTTCCGCGGGCCTGCGCACCAGCCGCCTGGAGTGTCTGCTGCGGGCCGAACTGCGGCTCCCGGCCGACGGCACCACCGTGCGCGTCGCCGGCGGGAGCGATCCGAACCGGGTCGGATGGAACGAGATCACCGTCCGGGGGGACGGGGCAACGGTCCAGGACTCCGACGTCCCGAGCGGATCGCTCTCCAAGGAACTGCGGGACTACCCCCGCGACCTGCTCGACAGCCCCAGCGGCGTCACCCGCGCCCGGTTCCGCGCGCTCCCCGGCGGCGGTGCGGCACCCGACCGGGGGGCGGCCGTCAGGGCGGAGGGATCCGGGCCGACGGCCTGGCTCAGCAGTCTCGACGCCCGTCTCACGGAACTCGGCGCCGCCCGACGCCTCACCGTCCCCCTCGGACTGCTCGCCGTCCTGCTGTCGATCGTCCTGGGCGCCGGGCACGCGCTGCTGCCCGGGCACGGCAAGACCGTGATGGCCGCCTACCTCGCGGGCCGCCGCGGCAGTACCCGCGACGCCGTCACCGTCGGCGCGACCGTCACGGCCACCCACACGGTCGGCGTCCTCGTCATCGGCCTGTGCCTGACCGCGTTCTCCTCGCTGGCCGGCGACGTGCTGCTCGGCTGGCTGGGCGTGGTCAGCGGCGCCCTGGTCGCCGTTGTCGGCGCCGGCCTGTTGCGCGACGCGCTCCGGCGGTCCCGCGCTGCCGGAGCGCACGAGCAGCACCTGCACTCCCACGAGGACGTGGACACCGAGCCCCGCAGGGAGCTCGCGCACGTGTCCGCGTCGCCCGCGCCGATCGAGCAGCACGGGCACCACGAGCACCACGAGCACCACGGACAGCCGCACGGCCATGGGCACGGGCACGGCCACGCCCACGCCGCTCGTTCGCACGACCACGGGCACAGCCACTCGCACGACCATCACCATCCGCACGACCACGACCACGACGACCCGCACGACCACGACGACCCGCACGGCCACGGCCACGCGCACCACCACGGCCACCGGCACGGCCTGTTCGGCGGCGGCCACCATCACCACCACGACCCGGCGGCACCGGGCCGCCGAAGCCTCATCGGCCTCGGCATCGCCGGCGGTCTGGTCCCCAGCCCGTCCGCCCTGGTGGTCCTGCTGGGCGCCGTCGCCCTCGGCCGGACGCTCTTCGGCGCGGCCCTGGTGCTCGCCTACGGCCTGGGCATGGCCGCCACCCTCACCGCCGTCGGCCTGCTGCTGGTCCGCCTGGGCGACCGGCTCAGGGGCGCGGCGGACGGCCCCGTCGTCGGCCGACTGCGCCGCGTCGCCCCGTACAGCGCCCTGCTGACGGCTCTGCTCATCCTCACCGTGGGGGTGGGGCTGGTCGTCCGCAGCTTCCCCTCGACCCTGTGAACACCCGTCCCCACCGGAGGCCGATCACCGTGACCACCCGCCGCGCGCACCTGCTGTGCCTGGTCCTCCTCGCCGCCGCGCCGCTGGCGGCGTGCGGAGCCGAGCCGAACGGGAGCTTCGACGCACAGCCCGGCACGCCGTCCCCGTCCTGCCTCCAGCACCAGAGCCAGGACCCCGGCACCAAGTACACCGGAAGGGAGAACTCCGACCCGCGGGCGGTGCTGGAGATGATGCGCTTCTACACGGCCAACGGGACCAGGACCTACTGCGACGGCAGGCCGCCGACCGACACCGACCGCCGCTGGACCGAGCTGTACGCCGAACTCGGCGGCGACACGAGCCGTGTGTCGCCGCCGAAGTAGGAGCTGACGGCCCGCCCGGCCCCCTGCGGCCCGGTGACCGGGCCCGCTCCGGGACGCCCGTATCCAGGTCGAGGCCCCAGCGGCCGTCGGGGCATCGACGGCCGCTGACCTGCTGGAACGATGTCAGAATGCCGGGGCGGACTCATGAGGTTCGTGCAGGCATGATGATGAGGACAGGAATGACCCGTACGACACCCGAGCGGCCGGTGGACGTGGAGCGGCTCTTCCCGGAGCTGGCCCGGTACCGGCGGACCGCGACCCGCCTGCACCCCAGGTCCGGGGCCCCCGGCGCGCGGGACAGTTCCGTGGGTGGACCCATGCTCTGGCCGTCCGACGAGCCGTGGCCGGTCTGCACGCACCCGCACAAGAGGAGTTCGGGTGAGCGGCTGGAGGACGTCCGGCTCCGGCGTCGGATCGAGGCCGAGGAATGGCGTCGTGCCTCGGAAGCGGGTGTCAGGCCCGCGTGGACGGACGCCGAACGGGAGGTCCTGGCCTCGCTGAAGCGCGGGCGGCACGCCCCGTGGCTGGCGAACACCGACCCGATCCCCCTGCTGGCAGTCGCCCAGCTCTACCGCCAGGACGTGCCCGACCTGTTCGGCGGGCCCGCCGACTGCGACGTGCTCCAGGTGTTCTGGTGCCCCTTCGACGCCCACGGCACCGGCCACCAGTTGGCGCTGCACCTGCGCTGGCGTCGTTCCGCCGACGTCCGTGAGGTACTGGCCGACCAGCCGGAGCCGGTGGTCGTCGGTGCGCCGGGGTACGTGCCCGACCCCTGTGTGCTGCACCCGGAGCAGGTGGTGGAGTACCAGTACGTTGACCTGCTTCCCGACCGTCTTCGCCGTCGCATGGAGAGGTGGGAGGGACCTGAGGAGGAGCGCGACGAGGAAGCGGTCGGCTACCGGAGCGACCTCTCGATCGCGCCGGGCTGGAAGGTCGGGGGGTTCGCCTCCTGGCACGTGACGGATCCGAGGCCCATGGACTGCGAATGCGGACAGCCCATGGAACCTCTCCTCACCATCGCCACCTACGAGTGCGACAGCTCCACCAGCAGCTGGATCCCTGTGGAGGACCGGGAGACCTTGGAGGGGGCGATCGGGGCGACGTCCGTCCTCGTCGGCCGGGACGGGAACCTCTACGTCTTCGTGTGCCCCCGGGATCCCGGCCACCCCCACCGGCTCAGCCTGCAGTGACACAACACAACACGGTACGAACCGCCTGACACATCGCCACCCCGTGCCCCGACCGGATCCTCCGGCCGGGGCACGGTGCTGCCTGCGCGGGCGTTCGGCCGTCGTGCACCGTGGGGACGGGGGCTGTGCGCTGGGGGCGAAGTCGGAGTGCCCGTCCGCTGGAAGGGTCGGTCACGTCCCGACCAGCACTCACAGGAGTCAACTCGTGCACCTCCACACCACAGTGGGCCGACGGCTCGTCGGCCTCCTCCTCGCGCTCGGGCTGGCGCTCGGCCTGTCGCAGGCGGCGTCGGTGCCGGCCGCGCACGCCGATCCCAGCGATTCGATCACCAAGTTCGACTGGGACATCGGCGACCTCGAATGGGGTGGCGAGGCGGCGCACTCGAATTACTGGTACGCCATCGACCAGCTCCACCGGATCAGCGGCCACGACATCCCCAACCACCCCGAGGTCGCCGCCCAGCTCGACGAGACGACGCTGCTGCCGACCCGCCTGGTCGAAGCCCGCGTCCTCACGCACGGGCAGTACCGCGGATCGCTCTACTGGTGGGCGGACAACCTCTACTTCGCCGGCTTCTACCAGCCTGCGTACGACAACCACCCGGGCACCCACTACGGATTCCCGGACGTCTGGCCCGCCGAGTTCCAGCGGGTCACCCACAGCGTCAACTTCCAGCGCCTGCCCTGGGACGGCAATTACTCCCGGCTGCCCGGCGGCGGTACGGGCGAGCGCGCCGGGCGGGCCATCGGCTACGCCAACCTCACCAACGCCCTCACCAGCATCGCGACTGCGGCCACCCGCCTCCAGCGCGACTCGAACGGCTTCGCCCGCGAGATGGTGACGATCATCCAGGCGACCTCCGAGGCCGCCCGCTTCGGTCGCATCTTCGACAACATCCGGGGCAACATCCGCAACTACACCTCGAACGCCATGGGCCCGGAGAACGTCGACCTCCAGCAGCACTGGGACGATGCGTCGACGTTCGTGTACCGGAGGCTGAGCGGCCAGACGCCGACGTTCAGCATCAGCGGGCGGACGTTCCAGACGCTGGCGGCCTTCCTCGCCTACGTCGGCTACATGGAACTCCACGCGAAGGTGCCCCGCTGATCGGGGGGATGTCACGACATCCCCCCGGGCCGGGGCCGGCCGGGGCGGTCCGCACCGGGCCGCCGTGCTCCGCGGCACCGGTGCACCCGTGGGCAAGACCGGTGCAGCCAGGGAGTACTCGGTCCCCAACCGCCTGGCTACCGTCGGCCCTGTCCTCAGCCACTCCGGCAGACCCCGGCAACAACCTCGCCGCGCCCCGGCGGACGGGACCGGTACTCCCCGGACCGCACGCCCCCTCCACCGATCGGAACAGGGACCATGACGACCAGTGAGAGTTCCCCGGCCGGAGCGCCGGACGGACGCCGCTTCGAGCCCGACCTTCGCGGCATGACCCGGATCAACCTGCGGCCGATCGCGTCGCCGATGCCGCTCGGGTTCTACACGGTCGGGATCGCCTCGGTGATGGTCGGCTGCTTCCAGCTCGGCGTCTTCGAGGACGGCGCCCGACGGGCGGTGGGCCTGGCGATCCTGCCGGCGTTCGTCCTGCAACTGGTGGTGGCGGTGTTCGCCCTCGGTGCCCGGGACGCCCTGGCAGCCACTCTGATGGCCTGCTTCTCCGGTCTCTGGCTGGCGAGTTCGCTCGTCCTGGTGGTGGATCCGGTCGGCGGTACCCGCGTCCTGGGGGTGCTGAACGCCACCTTCGCGCTGTTCGCCCTGATGATGGCGGCGGTCGCCGGCCGCAAGCGGGCGCTCTGGCTGGTGCTGTGCACCGCGGTGCCCCGGTTCGGGGTGGCCGCGCTGTCCAACCTGACCGGCGACGCCCGGCTGGGCACCCTCTCCGGCGCCCTCGGGCTGCTGCTCGCGGCCGTGGCCCTCTACACGGCGTTCGCGCTGATGCTGGAGGACATGCGGGGCGAAGAGGTCCTGCCGATCGGCCGCAGCGGTCCCGCCCACCATGCGGTGGAGGGCGGACTGACGGTCCAGCTGCGCGACCTCGAACGCCAGGCCGGCGTGCGCCGAACCCTCTGAACTCCTCCTGAAAGCGACGATCATGGCTGACTCCATGCCCGTCGGCGGCACTGTGCCCGCTGCCGGCCCGCCCCAGCACTCCGCCGACCTCGTCCTGCGCAACGCGCGGATCCACACCGGCGACCGGGCCCGGCCCGAGGCCTCCGCGCTCGCCGTCCGCGACGGCCGCGTCCTCGCCCTCGGGGACGAGTACGACGTCGCGGCCCACATCGGGCCGGACACCCGGGTGGTCGATGCTCTGGGCCGCCGCGTCGTGCCCGGACTCAACGACTCCCATCTGCACGTCATCCGCGGCGGGTTGAACTACGTACTGGAACTGCGCTGGGACGGTGTGCGCTCGCTGCGCCAGGGTCTCGCGATGCTCCGCGAGCAGGCTGCCCGTACCCCGAAGGGCCAGTGGATCCGGGTGGTCGGCGGGTGGACGGCCGAGCAGTTCGCCGAACGGCGGCTGCCCACCCCGGCTGAGCTCAATGCCGTCGCGCCGGACACCCCGGTCTTCGTCCTGCACCTCTACCAGTCGGCGGTCCTGAACCGGGCCGCCGTGCGAGCGGCCGGATTCACCCGCGACACCCCTGATCCACGTGGCGGCCAGATCGTCCGGGGTCGCGACGGCGAACCCAACGGCGTCCTGCTGGCCGCCCCCGGCGCGCTCCTGCTGTACTCGACCCTGGCGAAGGCACCCGGGCTGGACGAGGCGGACCGCAAGACCTCCACCCAGCACTTCCTGCGCGAGCTGAACCGCTTCGGACTCACCTCGGCGGTGGACGCCGCAGGCGGCTTCCAGAACTTCCCCGACAACTACGCCACCGTCGTCGAGCTCGCCCGCGAAGGACGGCTCACGCTGCGCATCGCCTATCACCTGTTCCCGCAGACAGCCGGACAGGAGCTCGACGACCTGCGCCGCTGGGTCGAAACGGTCCGCCCCGACGAGGGCGACGAGTGGCTGCGACTGAACGGCGCGGGGGAGAACCTCACCTGGGCCGCCGCCGACTTCGAGAACTTCAGCGAGCCCCGCCCGGAGCTGGAGGCCGGCTACGAGGGCCGGTTCGAGCAGGCCGTGCGGCTGCTGGTGGAGCACGGCTGGGGCTTCCGGCTGCACGCGACGTACGACGAGACGATCCGGCGCGACCTCGCGGTCTTCGAGAAGCTCGCCGCGGACGGGCTCTTCCCGGCCGGCAACCGCTGGCTCTTCGACCACGCCGAGACCGTCTCCCCGCACAGTCTGGAGCGGATCGCCGCTCTCGGCGGTGCGATCAGCGTGCAGAACCGGATGTCCTTCCAGGGGTCGGCGTTCGTCGACCGCTACGGCGCGGAGGCCGCCGCCCGGACCCCTCCGGTGACCGAGATGCTGGCGCGCGGTCTGCCGGTCGCGGCCGGTACGGACGCCACCCGGGTCTCCTCCTACAACCCCTGGGTGGCCCTGCACTGGCTGGTGACCGGGCGGACCGTCGGCGGTCGGGCGCTCTACCCGCCGCAGCGGCTGCTCTCCCGCGAGGGCGCGCTGGAGCTGTACACCCGCGGCGGCGCCCGGATCACCGGGGAGGAGGAGGTGAAGGGGCTGCTGAAGGAAGGATTCCTCGCGGACTTCGCGGTGCTCTCCCACGACTACTTCACCGTGCCCGCGGAGGACATCCCGCACATCGAGGCCGTACTCACCGTGGTGGGTGGCCGGCTCGTCCACGCGGTGGCCGAGTACGAGGGCCTGGACGAGGCGGCGGCGCCGCCGATCAGCCCCGCCTGGAGCCCGGTCGCCCGCTTCGGCGGCTACCAGGCCTCCCTGCCGCCGTCGGCCTCCTCGCCGCCGTCGGCCTCGGGCGCCCGGCAGGCCGACCGCGTGGCCGAGGTGGCGGCCGGCTCCGACGAGCAGTACCGGTGGCGGCTCGCCCGCGGGCTCGAACCCGCCGGCCCGGCCGGGTTCGTCGACCCCTGCTTCGGGGGCTGACCTGCCGCCCGTCCGACACCGCTCGACCGACAGACCGAACCCGACCGACCCGACCCACCTGACCCGATCGTCCCCTCCCAAGGAGTTGACCGTGACCGACCTTGCCTTCGACCTCGCCGACGTCTCCGCCCGGCCCAGCCCGGACCTCATCTCACCCGACAACGCGCTGATGCTGTTCGTCGACCACCAGCCGCAGATGTTCTTCGGCGCCGCGAGCGCGGACCGGGCCGGGGTCATCAACGCGACCGTCGGTCTCGCCAAGGCCGCCCGGGTCTTCGACGTGCCGGTGGTGCTCTCCACCGTCGCGGCCGAATCCTTCTCCGGCCCGATACTGCCGCAACTGCGCGCCGTCTTCCCGAAGCACGAGATCGTGGACCGCACCTCGATGAACGCCTGGGAGGACGCCGCGCTGGTCGAGGCCGTCAAGGCCACCGGCCGCCGCAAGATCGTGCTCTCCGGGCTCTGGACCGAGGTCTGCCTGGTCCTGCCGGCGCTGTCCGCGCTCGCCCAGGGGTACGAGGTGTACGTGGTCGCAGACGCCTCCGCCGGTGTCACTCCGGCCGCGCACGAACACGCCCTCCAGCGGATGACCGCCGCCGGTGCGGTGCCGGTCACCTGGCTCCAGGTGCTGCTGGAGCTCCAGCGCGACTGGGCCCGCACCGAGACCTATGCGGACACCCTGGACGTGGTCAAGGAGCACGGCGGCGCGTACGGGATGGGCGTGGTCTACGCGCAGTCCATGATCTCCCCGCACGCCGCGGGCTGAACGGGAGAAGGAACGTGACCATGGACACGGGTCTGCTCATTCTCCGCCTGGTCACCGGGCTGCTGATCGCCGGCCACGGCATCCAGAAGGTCAGCTTCCGGCTCGACGGCAGCGGCCTGGCCGGCGGCACGGAGGAGTTCCGGCACGACGGCTTCCGCGGGGGGACCCTCACCGCCCTGGCGGCCGGAGCCGGCCAGATCGGCTCGGGTCTGGTGCTGGCCGCCGGTGCGCTGACCCCGCTCGCGGCGGCCGGCGCGGCCGGGGTGATGACGGTCGCCCTGACCGTGAAGTGGCCGCACGGCCTCTGGGTGCAGAAGGACGGCTACGAGTACCCGCTCGTGCTGATCGTCGTCGCCACCGTACTCGCACTCACCGGGCCCGGCCGCTACTCCGTCGACCAGGCCCTGGGCCTGGCGCCCTGGGCCGCCTGGTGGGTCGCGGTCACCCTGCTCGGCGGCGTCGGCAGCGGACTCGCCGTCCGCGCCCTGCTGCACCGCCCCGAGCCGGTGGCCCCCAACCGCTGAGACCGGCTCCGTCTCCTCCCACCTCCAACGGCCCGCCCACCGCACGCGGTGGGACCACCTACTCCGGCCCGGCCCACCGGGCCCGGCCGTACCACCGACACCGAAAGGCACACCATGCCCTACATCACGCTCTCCGACGGTTCGCAGAAGTTCTTCAAGGACTGGGGCACCGGTCGTCCGGTCGTCCTCTCGCACGGCTGGCCGCTGAACGCCGACGCGTGGGACAGCCTCGCCGTCGCCGTCGCCGAGGCCGGCTACCGGGTCGTCGCCCACGACCGGCGCGGGCACGGCCGCTCCGAGCAGACCTGGGACGGCAACCACATGGACCAGTACGCGGACGACCTGGCCGAACTGTTGGAGCAGCTCGACCTCACGGACGCCGTCCTGGTCGGCCACTCCACCGGTGGCGGCGAGGTGGCCCGCTACCTCGGCCGCCACGGCAGCGGCCGGGTGCGCAAGGCCGTGCTGCTGGGCGCCGTGCCGCCGCTGATGCTGCGGACCGGGGCGAACCCCGAGGGCACGCCGATCGAGGCCTTCGACGGAATCCGGGCCGGCGTCGCCGCCGACCGGTCGCAGTTCTACTACGACCTCAGCGAGGCTTTCTTCGGCTTCAACCGGCCCGGCGCCGAGGTTTCCGAGGGCAAGCGCCGCGAGTTCTGGCTCCAGGGCATGCAGGCCGGCCTCAAGGGCGCCCTCGACTGCGTGGAGGCGTTCTCGGAGACCGACTTCACCGAGGACCTCCAGAAGATCGACATCCCGGTCCTGGTCGCCCACGGCGACGACGACCAGATCGTCCCGATCGCCGCTTCCGCCGAGAAGGCCGTCAAGCTGCTCTCCCAGGGCGTCCTCAAGGTCTACCCGGGCGCCCCGCACGGCCTGGTCGGCGCCTACGAGGCCGCGTTCACCAAGGACCTGCTGGAGTTCGTCGGCGCCTGACCCGCGCCGGCCGCGGCCTGCCGTTCCTGACCCGCGTTCCGATGCTCCGGCTGACGGTTCCGCCGGTACATCGTTCACGCACCACTGCGGTGCCGACCGCCCCACGGGCCCCTCACCTGCGCCGACGCGCGGCCGAGGGGCCCGTGGGCGTCCCCGGCCCGGGCACGCGCACGGCTGACGGGCGGTTAGCCTTGACCCTGCCCGGCGACGGGTCGCCGTCGGGCGACCCGGCCTGCCGGCTGCCGCGCACAAGCGTGGGCAGAACGATCCGCGGCCCCCCTCCGGGCGGCCGCCGGCCCCGGGGGAGCGACGGTGTGGGAGAGCTGCGACCCGCACCCGATAGGTCGGCGGCGGGAGACGGACCTGCTGGACGCGGCACTCGCCCGGGCGGCCGACGGCGCCGGCGGTTCGGCGGTGCTGGTGCGGGGCGAGCCCGGCGTGGGCAAGAGCACACTGCTGGAGCGGACGGCCCGCGAGGCGGGTGAGCGCGGGTTCACCGTCCTGCGGGCGGTCGGCGCCGAGGCGGAGACCGACTTCGCGTTCGGGGCGCTGCACCAGGCGCTCTGGGCCCCGTTGAGCGACTCCCGCACGCTCTCGGTCCATCAGCGGGAGGCACTCGAAAGCGCCCTGGGCATCCAGGCCGGTGCGGCGCCGAGCGGGTTCGCCGTCGGCGCCGCAGCCCTGGCCCTGCTGGCCGAGCTGTCGCAGGGCGGGCCGCTCCTCCTGCTGCTGGACGACCTGCACTGGATCGACTCCTCCAGCGCCACGGTGTTCGCGTTCGTGCGCCGGCGCTGCGCGGAGCTGCCCCTGGTGGTCGTCGGCGCGACCCGGCCCGGTGGCCCGGTGGCGCAGTCGTGGTCGGCCGAGCCCGTCGAGGTACGGGCGCTCCCCGAGCCGGACGCCGCCCTGCTGCTGCACCGCAACCACCCGCAGCTGGCGGAGACCACCGCCCGGCGGGTCCTGCGGGAGGCCGCCGGGAACCCGCTGGCACTGGTCGAGCTGCCGCGCCAGCTGGCCGCGGAGCAGCAGCGGGGCGTCGTCCCGCTGCCGGAGCGGCTGCCGCTGGGCCGCCGGCTGGAGCGGATGTTCGCCGGGCGGCTGGCCGCGGTGACCCCGGCGGCCGGGCGACTGCTGCTGCTGGCGGCCCTGGCCGCCGGGCCGGACTCCTCCGGCGGGATCTGGCTGCGGGCCGTCGCCGGCGAAGACGCACGGGAGGCCCTGGAACAGGTCGAGGCAAGCGGCCTGGCCCGACTGGACGCGGCCGGGCGGCTGGTCTTCCGTCACCCGCTGGTGCGTACGGCGGTGATCTGGGCAGCCTCGCCGGCCGCCCGGCGCGAGGCCCACCGCGAGCTCGCCGACTGCCTGGCACCGGAGGACCCGCAGCGACTGGTCCACGAGGCGTCGGCGGCGCTGTTCCCGGACGAGGACCTGGCCGGCCGTCTCCAGGAGGCCGGCAGCCGACTGGCCCGCCGGGGCGGCGACGCGGAAGGGGCACTGCTGCTGGACCGCGCCGCCGCGCTCAGCGCCGACGCCGACGAGCGCGCCCGGCGGCTCACCTGGGCGGCCGTGATGGCCGCCCGCGGCGGTCAACTGCGCTACACCGCGGCCCTGGTGGACGAGCTGAGAAGCCGGCCGGTGCCGCCCGACATCGCGCCGCTGTTCGCCTACGCGGTGGTCTACGTCGACCAGAGCCACCGGATCGACTTCGAGTCGGCCGCCGCGCTGCTGCCCGCGGCCCTGGACGCGCTGACCGCCCCCGGCGCCGACCCCTTCGACGGGCTGGCCGAGCAGGTCTTCTTCAAACTGCTGCTCACCGCGACCTACACCGACGACCCGAGGGCCTGGCAGGCGCTGGACCGCCACCGTGCACACGTCTCGGAGCCCGCCCGGCTCTGCCACCGGACCTGGCTGGATCCGGCCCGGACCGCCCGCGGGGTGGCCCGGGAGCTGGGCGCGGTGGTCGACCGGATGAGCGAGGCGCAGGAGGCGGGCGCGGCCTGGCTGCTGCTCTGGACCGCCTCGGCGGTCGACGTGGCCGACGGCGACCTGTGGCGGCGCTTCACCGGCCTGCACGGCTACGCCACCCAGGGCTCGGTCGCGAAGGCCAAGTGCTACCAGGACTTCCTGCGCGGCCGCTGGGACCGCGCGGCCGTCTGCCTGCGCGAGGCCGAGGCGGCGGAGGAGCTCGGCTACCACTGCAATGCGCTGCTGTTCCGGTACTACCACGCGCACTTCCTCGCCGGCCGGGGCGACGACACGGGGCTGGCGGCCGCGACGGAGCTGATCCGGCCGGTGGCGGCCCGCGCCGGGATGAGGTTCGTACTGGACCGGCTGACCCATCTGGAGGGACTCGCCGCTCTGGCGCACGGGCGGTACGAAGAGGCGTACACACACTTCACCGGGCTGACCCCGGGCGGGCGACTGCCCGGCGGCCTGCCCTGGTTCCACCAGCTGGCCTTCGACCTGGCCGAGGCCGCCGCGCACACCGGTCGGCGCGGCGAGGTCCGCGCCCTCGTCGCCGCGGGGTCGGCCGAGCGGCCCGGAGAGATCTCCGGCCACCACGCCTTCCTGTTCGCCGCGGCGGCCGCCCTGACGGCCGAGGACGACACGGCCGACGAGGCCTACCGCGTCGCGTACCGGACACCGGGCGCCGAGCAGTGGGTCTTCGAACTCGCCCGGCTGCGGCTGGCTCACGGCTCGTGGCTGCGCCGACGGCACCGGGCCGAGGCGCGCGAGGTGCTCCGCGCGGCGCACCGGGCCTTCCGGCGGCTGCAGGCGGAGCCGTGGGCCCTCCGCTGCGAGGAGGAGCTGCGCGCCGCCGGCGGACCGGTCGCCCCGGAGCCGCACCGGGTGGCCGAGGCGTTGACCGGTCAGGAACTGCGCATCGCCCGGCTCGCCGCGTCGGGCCTGAGCAACAAGGAGATCGGCCACCGGCTCGGGCTCTCGCACCGTACCGTCGCGGCGCACCTGTACAAGGTGTTCCCCAAGCTCGGTATCGCCTCGCGGGCGGCACTCACCCGCGCGCTGGAGGGCCACTGAGGCTGTGGGGCCGGCCCGCGCGCCTTCCGAGCCCGACGTCGGTGCCGGTGCCGACGCCGCCCACTGTGCTCGTCGTGCACTCCGTCGTGCCTGACGGCGCACGGTCGCCCGTACCCGGCAGCGCGACAGTCAGATGACCTAGGCGACCCCGCGCTCCCCGGAGCAGGCTGGTCGTGCGGGGCTCCGGCCGCGCATGTCGAGAGAAAGGGGCTGCCCGGTGAACCTGCGGGTCACGACAGCTACGGTGCCGGACGTGGAGAAGGCGGTGCACTGGGGTCGGGCGGTGTCCTCCGCCCTCGCGCCGGTGGAGGTGGTGCCGCTCGCCGACGGCCCGTTCGACGGCCGGCTGGACTCGCACCGACTGGGCAGCCTGCGGGTGTCCACACTGGAGGCGGACGCGACGCGGCTCTCCCGCACTCCGGGCCTGATCGCCCGCACACCCGAGGCGGAGGCCCAGGTGGCGGTGGGCATCCAGGTGTCCGGCCGGGCCGTGCTGACCCAGGACGGCCGCAGGGCCGAGATGGCGGCCGGCGACCTCGTGCTGTACGACCTCGGGCGGCCCTACTCCGTGGACTACCCGCAGCGCTTCCGCTCCCACGTGTTCCACCTGCCGCACCGGCTGCTCGGTGTGCCGGAGGCGGAGATCCGCCGGGTGACCGGGTACGCCGTCACCTCGCGGGAGAGCCTCGGGGCCGTACTGCTCCCGTTCCTCGACACCCTCGCCGACGCCGCGCCCGGCTACCCGCCGGCCGTCGGCGACCTGCTGGCCGGCAGCGTCGCCGATCTCGTCGTCACCCTCGTCGCCGAACTGGCCGGCCGGCCGACCGCCGCCCCCGACGACGCGAGTGCCCACCTCGTCCGGTCGGTTCGGGAACATGTCGACCGCCACCTCGGCGACCCCGGGCTGACCCCGCAGAGCATCGCCGATGCCCACCGCATCTCGGTGCGGTACCTGCACCGGCTCTTCGAGGGCGAGGGGGTGACGGTGGGCCGGCTGATCCAGCGTCGCCGCCTGGAGGAGTGCGCCCGGGAGCTCGGCCGGCGAGGCCGCACCGCGCCGACGGTCTCGGCCGTCGCCCAGCGCTGGGGGTTCGTCAACCCCGCGCACTTCAGCCGGGCCTTCCGGGCCGCGTACGGCACGTCCCCGCGCGAGTGGCGGGCACGGCGAGCCGGAGCGGCCTGACGGTGGCGAGCCGGGACGGCCGTGCGCGGTGGGGCCGACTCCGGTTCCCTCTCGGCACTGTTCCGCGGCGGCCGCTGCCTAGGGTGGCGAGCGGCCGACCCCGGGCGCTCCGCTACCCGGGCCGGCCCGGGTAGCGGGCACGGTGGCAGTACCCCGGCTCGTGGCTGTGCCCGCGGGACCACAGTGGAACGGCCACAGTGGTTGACGCCCGCCGCGGGGGACGAGCGGAATTCCGGCCCGACCGGCCACTACGCCAGGAGCGCACCCGTGTCCGACAGCACCACCTCCGACCGCCGGGGCCCGGTCCTGGACGGCGGCCTCAGGGGCTTCCTGGCCGCCCGCGCCCGCCGGCCGGACGCGGCGAACGGCGAGACCGTGCCCCTGGATCTCTCTTTCCTGGCCGACCCGCACCCGTCGGACGCCCACCAGGACACGGTCGCCGGCTGGCTGGCGCTGCCGACCCCGGCCGGACACGTCCGGATCCAGGTGGTCCGGCCGGTCGACGCCGCCCGGCCGGCCCCGGTCGTCCTCTTCCTGCACGGCCTCGGCTGGGCGCTGGGCGACGCCGACAGCTACCGCCACCTGCTGCGCGAGTTCGCCGTGGGCGCCGACGCCGCCGTGGTGTTCGTCGACTACGGCCGGCCCCCCGCCGCCCGGTTCCCGGTCGCCGTCGAGCAGTGCTACGCCGTGGCGTGCTGGATCGCCGCGCACGGGCACGAGATCGGGCTCGACGGGAGCCGGATCGCCGCGGCCGGGGACTCGGCGGGCGCCAACCTGGTCGCGGCCCTGACCCTGCTCCTGCGCCGGCGCGGTGGAGCCCGGCTGCTCCACCAGGTACTGCTCTGCCCGGTCACCGACGCGGACTTCGACACCCCGTCCTACCGTGACTTCGCCGAGGGGTACTTCCTCCACCGGGCGGACATGCGCCGCTACTGGGACGCCTACCTGCCCGACCCGGCCGACCGCACCAGGGCCGACGCCGCGCCGCTGCGCGCCGGCCTGGACGAACTCACCGGGCTGCCGCCGGCCCTGGTGATCACCGCGGAGGCGGACGTCCTGCGGGACGAGGGCGAGGCCTACGCGGCCCGGCTACGGAGGGCCGGAGTGCCGGTCGTGTCCACCCGCTACCAGGGTGTCGTGCACGGCTTCGTGCTGCTCGACTCCCACTGCCGCACCGCCTCGGCCCGCGCGGCCCTCGTCCAGGCCGTGGACACCCTGCACCTCGCCCTGCACCGCCACCTCTGGTAGCGGTAGCGGCCGCGCGCCCGCCGGTCGCGGTCACCCGGTGCTCGGCGGCCGTGGTGCGTCCGCCCGGGTGCGTCGTACGGCCCCGCCTGCGCGCCCCCGACGGCCGGCGCCGAACCGTCCGCCTTCCTCGCCCCGCAACCGGTGGGCCCGGCGCGCCCGCGACAGCGGGGCGGAGGCGCAGTTCCTCCTGTTGTTCTTCCTGGTCACGCGTTACCCGGCGCGGTGGGATGAGGGTGCGGGCCGCAGCGGCTCGCCGGCGGACCGGGGCGTCGTCCCGGGCACCGGGCCGGCGCTGCCCCGCGCCCGACCCTCACCTCACGTCAGAACACGGCCCTTCCCGGACACCGTCCGGCGGCCGCCGCAGGAGCACCGATGTCTGTCCTCACCCTCGCCCCGCCGTCACCCGGCGCGCCGTCCGCCCTGTCGCCCCGGGCCGTTCCCTACGTCGCGAGCGTCGCGGGCCACCGGCTCGGCCCGTTGCGGATCTCCTCGATCGTCGCCGGACCACGGCCGGCCGCGCTCGGCCGCACCGTCGTGCTGTGCGGCCGGGAGGAACCCGTCACCGTGGTGCTGCCCCAGCACGGCACGGCCGCGCTGCTTCTGGACGGAAGCCGGCTGTCGCTGCGGCCGGGCGCGTTCGCGGTCGCCCGGGCCGGTCGGCCGGTCGTCCTGGAGGTGTCGGAGGACTTCTCCGGCACGGCCTTCCACTGGTCCCGGGAGGCCGCCGCCGGACTGTCCGAGGACGATCTGCTGGAGCTGTCCGGGAAGTCCTTCGGGACGGACAGCGGGACGGCGGCGCTGGTGGCCGCCTATCTGGGGCGGCTGGCCGGGCCGGTGGGCTCGCTGGACCCGCACGTGGCCGCCCGGCTCGTCACCACGGCCCAGGACCTGCTCGCCGTCCTCGCCCACGAACACCGGCGGCGGACGGCCCGACCGGTGCCCGAGGAGGTGCGCGCCACCATCGCCCGGACGAAGGAGTACATCCTCCGGCGGCTCGACGATCCCGCTCTCACCCCGGAGCGGATCGCGGCCGCCCATCACTTCTCGGTGCGCTACCTCCACAAGCTCTACCAGTACGAGGGTGTCACCGTGGGCCGCTGGATCCAGCGGCGGCGCCTGGAGATGTGCCGGCGGGAGCTGGCCCGGCCGTCGGCCCGGCCGGCCACGGTGGCGGCCGTCGCCAAGCGCTGGGGGTTCGTGAGCACCAGCCACTTCAGCCGGGTGTTCCGGGCCGCCTACGGGGTCGCTCCGAGGGAGTGGCAGGCGGGCGCCCGGGAACCGCACACCTGGCCGGACGTGCCGGGCCCGGCCGGGCCGGTCGGTGCGACCCGGCCCGGGGCGGTGGACTGACCCGCCGTCACCGGCGGTGGCGCGGCGCCGCCGGGACGGGCCGAACCGGTCGGGCGGCACCGGACGCGCCGAACCGGTCGGTCGGTGCTGTGCGGGCCGGGCCGGGCCGGGCCGACCGACGGTGCTGTGCGGGCCGGACCGGTCGGGTCAGTCCTCAGCGGCCGCCAGCTCGGTCAGCAGGGCGGTCGCCTCGGCCAGCCGGGCCGGGTCCCCGGCGGTCTCGGCGAACGCCCTGGCCTCCCGCGCGGCCCCGACGGCGCGTTCGCGCTCCTCCAGCTCCGCCAGCGCCCGCGCCTGCCCGAGCGCGGCGATGGCCCGGAGCAGCGGCACCCCGACCCGGGCGCCCACCTGGCGTGCGTCGGCGTAGATGTGTTCGGCTTCCCGCGGCCGACCGAGCGCCAGCAGTGCCCGCCCCTTCTGGGCGAGCGCGTTCGTCCGGGTGAAGTCGCCGATGTGCGCGGCCGGCGCGGTGGCCGGGTCGGCGAGCAGGTCGAGGATGGCGTCGGTGGTGGCCACAGCGTCCCCGTGGCTGCCCGTGCGGGCCTGGGCGGAGGCCAGGGCCAGCAGCGCCTGCGGGTGCCCCTCGCGGTCGCCCGCCGTCGCGAACAGCTCCGCCGCCCGCCGGGCCCGGCCGACCGCCTCGTCCGGCTCGCCCAGCCGGACCGCGGCAGCCGCCGCGTAGAAGTGCGCCCAGGCCTCCTGGGTGGCGTCCCCGCCCCGGCGGGCGAGTTCCGCCGCCTGCTCCGCTATCGCCGACGACTCGCGGGGCTGGTGCGAGCAGTAGTGCACCGCCCAGGCCAGGTAGTTGGCATGGGTCGCCGCCAGGACGTCGTCGCCCAGCGCATGGGCTGCCGTCCGGGACAGCCCGAAGACCGTCGGCCAGTGGCCCCAGTTGGTCCAGCGATCGGAGAACCAGTGCATGGACTCCGCCGTCCGCACCACCTCGGCATGGCGCCTGGCCGCGGCCGCGGAGCGCAGTGCGGCGAGCCAGTTGGCGCTCTCGGCCTCCAGCCAGGTCTGCGCGGCCCGCGCCGAGGCCGGCCCGCCGGCCGGCCTCGCCCCGTCGCTCGTCGCAAGGTCGGACGGCGGGGGGCCGGGTTGGAACCACTGGCCGGCGGCCGCCGCCGTGTCGAGCAGCCAACGGTGCAGCGCGGCCTCGGCGGCGGCGCGCTCCTGGGCGCTCTCCTCCTCCTGCAGCCGTTCGCGGGCGTAGAGCCGCAGAAGGTCGTGGAACAGCAACCGGTCGGTGGCGGTGTGGCCGAGCAGGCCGAGGTCGAGGAGCTCGTCGAGCATCTCCTCGACAAGGTCCGGTCCCAGGCCGGTGAGGGCGGCGCCCGCCCCCGGGTCGAAGTCCGGGCCCGGGACGAGCGCCAGCCGACGGAACAGGCGGCGCACCGGTTCGGCGAGCTGTTCGTAGGAGAGCCGGAACGCCGAGCGGATCCGCAGGTCCCCCGCGGTCAGGCGCTGGAGGCGCAGATCCTCGTCCCCGAGTCGCTCGGCGAAGCCGCGCGCGCTCCACGCGGGCCGGCTCAGCAGCCGAGTGCCCGCGATGCGCAGCGCCAGCGGCAGGTGTCCGCACAGCTCGGCGATCCGCGAGAGCACCGCCGGGTCGGCGCCGTCCGTACCGGCCGCCGGATCCTTCTCTTCCTCGCGCTGCGCGAGGATCGCGCCGAGGAGCGCGGTCGCGGCGCCGGTGGGCAGCGGCGCCAGGACGAGCCGCCGCGCGTGCTCGATCCCGGCGAGCGTGCGGCGGCTGGTCACCCAGAGCCTGCTCGGACCCGGACCGGGCAGCAGGGCGCGCACCTGGGCCTCGTGGGCGGCGTTGTCCAGGACGACGAGGGCCTCCCGTTCCCCCATCAGGCGCCGGTAGAGCACCCGGCGCTCGTCCGTCTCGGCCGGCAGGTCGCGTTCGCGGACACCCAGGGCCCGCAGCAAGCGCGCCAGGGCGTCGTGCGGCACGACGGGTTCGGCGTCCAGACCGCGCAGGTCGACGAAGAAGCAGCCGTCCGCAAACCGGCCGGCCTGCTGCGCCCCGGCGTGCACCACCAGGGCGGTCTTGCCCAGACCGGGTGTGCCGGAGACGATCGAGACGGGCGGACCCGCCTGGGCGGTGATGCTCCGTCCGAGCCAGGCGGTCTCGGTCTCGCGGCCGGTGAAGTCGGGTACCGCGGGCGGCAGGTCGCAGAGGCCGGGCGCGGCGGCGGCCTGGTGGCGTCGCCGACCCGCGCGGGCGGCGCCCAGTAGCTCCTCGGTGGCGGCTCGGGTGAGCCCCAGGGCGACGGCGAGGGCCTGGACGGTGCGGGCCTGGGGGCCGCGGCTGTGGCCGCGCTCCATGTCCCCGATGGCGCGGCCGCTCACGCCCGACCCCTCCGCCAGCTCCTCCAGGGTCAACCCGGCCTCGTGGCGGTGCGCGCGCAGCAGCGGTCCCAGAGCAAATGGCTCCGGCTGGCTCATCAGACCCTCCCGACAGGTGAGGGGCCATCATACTGGAGAGCGGCTCTGACCTGCGAAGACCTGGTTTCCTCCCCACGGCCCCGGAGCCGGCCGCGCCGCGTGCCCCGCGGCCGAACCCCGCCGACCCGTCCTTGCGCCACTACTGCGGGTCCACCGCCGAGGGCGCTGCGTCGAAGATCGTTCCGGCATTGCGGCCGAGGGCGCCGACGTGCGACTCTTGCTCGCGCTCGCCGGGGTCGAGCGGCTGGTCAACGGGGTGGGAAGCCATGGAACTGCGCGATATCGAGATCTTCCTGACGCTGGCGGAGGAGCTGCACTTCGGGCGGACCGCTCAGCGGCTGTACGTGTCGACCGCGCGGGTCAGCCAGGCGATCAAGCAGCAGGAGCGCAGCATTGGCGCCGAGCTGTTCCAGCGCGACAGCCGCAACGTTCGGCTGACGCCCGCCGGGGAGCAGCTGCGGAAGGACCTGGTGCCGATCTACCGGGGCCTGAAGGAGAGTCTGGAGCGGGCCCGGATGGCCGCCCAGGGCAAGACCGACGTGCTGCGCATCGGCATGATCCCCGCCAACGCCCACGAGCTGCGCCCGTACTGGGAGACCTTCCGCACCCGCCACCCCCAGTGGGGGCTCAGGCTGCGGCACGCCCCCTTCGTCGATCCCTTCGCGGGGCTGCGCCGCGGGGACGTCGACATCCTGGTCTCCTGGCTCCCCGTCCTGGAACCCGACCTGGTCACCGGCCCGAGGATGTTCGACGAGACCAGGGTGCTGGCGGTGTCGCTCGACCACGAGCTGGCCGGGCGTGCCTCGGCGAGTCTGGAGATGCTCGGCGACTTCCGCACCACGTTCAGCGAGGGCCTCCCCGACTACTGGGGCGACGCCTACACGCCGCCGCACACCCCCAAGGGCCGGGTGATCGAGCGGGGGCTGAAGGTCGACAACATCGACGAGATCTTCACCCTCGTCAGCAACGGCGAGGTCGTCAACCCCTTCCCCGTCCACGTGAGCCGCTACTGGGGCCGCCCGGACATCGAGTGGCTGCCCATCCACGACATGGACCCACTGGGTTACGGGCCGGTGTGGCACGGCGAATCGGAGAACGACCTCGTCCGGGCCTTCGCACAGGTGGTCCGCGACCTCGGCACGGTCTGACGTCGGCGGGGACCCCGGTGCGTCGCTGCCTGCGGCGGAGAACGGCCGCCGGAGTCGTCGGCCGGACCCGCCGTCCTGGTAGTGCATTCGCGGGCATTCCCGTTGCAACACTTCGAGGGCTGTGACCTGGGGAATCGGTCCACAGCGGCCTCGAATCGATTGACCCGCACCGGGGCGGACCATAGCGTTCCCCACGTCGGAATCCGGGACGGTACCCAGCTAATCGGGACCTCGCCGTCCGGCCCGGCGTTCCGGCGAACTCCCGCCGACGGCCGCACTTTTGAGAGGCTCCGCTCCCATGCCCGTCCAGCCCGTACTCGACTCCACCGTGTTCCACCGGGAGTCCGGCGCCGGTGCGCCGATGGTCTTCCTGCACGGCAACCCCACCTCCTCCCACCTGTGGCGGGACGTCCTGCCCGCCGTCGGCGGACCGGGCCGGCTGCTGGCCCCGGACCTGATCGGCATGGGGGAGTCGGGCAAGCCGGACATCGCCTACACCTTCGCCGACCACGCCCGTTACCTCGACGCCTGGTTCGACGCGCTCGGTCTGGACGAGGTGGTGCTGGTCGGGCACGACTGGGGCGGCGCGCTCGCCTTCGACTGGGCCGCCCGGCATCCCGGACGCGTGCGCGGCATCGCGTTCACCGAGACCATCGTCAAGCCGATGACCTGGGCGGAGTTCCCCGAGGGCGGTCGCCCGCTGTTCGAGGCGATCAGGACGCCCGGGGTCGGCGAGGCCCTGATCCTGGACGACAACGCCTTCATCGAGCAGGTGCTGCCCGGCACCGTCGCCACCCCGCTCGCCCCGGCCGACCTGGACGTCTACCGGGCCCCTTACCCGACCGGGGAGAGCCGCCGCCCGCTGCTGCAGTGGCCGCGTTCGATGCCGCTGGGAGGCGAACCCGCCGAGGTCGTCGCCAGGATCACGGCCTACGACCGGTGGTTGGCGGCCAGCGCGGACGTGCCCAAGCTGCTCCTCACCTTCGAGGCCGGTCCCGGCGCGATGATGGGCCCGGCGATCGTCGACTGGTGCGCGGAGAACATCGCCGGGCTGGAGATCGAGCACCACGACGCGGTCGCCGGCCACCACACCCCGGAGGACCACCCCCGCGCGATCGGCGCCGCCGTCGCCGCCTGGGCCGACCGGCACAAGCTCCGACGGGCGTGACGGGCCGTCGGGTGCGACGGGCCACCGGGAGTGACGGGCCGTCGGGTGTGACAGGCCGTCGGGTGTGGCGGGCCGTCGTCGGCGGCGGGCCGCCGTTTCGGTGGCGCGGCACTCAGGCGGACAGCTCGACCAGCACCCGCCCGGTCCAGTCGCGGACCCGGGTCACCGACGGGGTGTCGACGGTCGACGCGGAGTCGATGAAGTACTCCTGCCCGTCGGCCACGGTGACGGCGTGGTCCAGCTCGTCGTCCGTGAGTTCGGCGAAGCCGAAGCCGGAGCTGGAACCGAAGCCGGAACCGAGGCCGAAGCCGAATCCGAAACCGAAGCCGAAGCCCGATCCGGATCCGAAGCGGGGGCCGTCCAGCGCGGCCCGGCACACCGTGCGGCGGTACGGGTCCTCCTCGACCCGTCCGGCAGCGGTGAAGTACACGACCCGCCGGGCCTCGTCGACGCGCAGGATCTGCCGCACCGACCAGGGCCCGGAGGTGACCTGCCCGAGCAGCACGCCGGTGTGCAGGTCGTACCGGTAGAGGTGGCCCCGGCCGTCGCGCTCCGAGTACCAGAGCACCTCGTCGGTCAGCACGTGCACGATCGGCGGTTCCTGGGGCCACCGGCCGGGGCCGACCACGGTGTCGCCGACCTCGCTGAGCACGGTGGTGACCTCGCCGGTCGCGGGGTCGAGCCCGCGCAGGGAGAGCGTGCGCGAGTGGCGGGAGCGGGCCAGGTAGTAGACCGCCGAGCTGTCCTCGGCCCACCACGCCCCCTTGGTGGCGACCGGCGAGAGCTGCGGCACGAGCGGCGGATCGGCCTGCGCGCGGACCGCGGTGCCGTTGTCGACGTCCAGTACGACGAGTTCGGCCTGCGCCCCGGTTCCGTCCCCGGTGGGGGCGCACCGCTGGGAGGGTACGGCGGGCTCGCCGCCGAAGGTGGGCCGTGCCGCCACCGGGTGGGTCCGTCGGACGCCGCGCTCGTCCGTCCGGTGCGTCAGCACCCGCGTCGAGTCGGGTGACCAGACCACCGCGGGCGGCAGGTGCGGCAGGCCGGGCTCGTGCAGCGGGGTGGTGCCGGCGCTGCCGGTCGGGCCGGTGCCGTACGGTCCGGTGCCGTACGGGTGGTCGGGCGTGCCGTCGGTGGTCAGCGCCCACCGGCGGCCGTCGGACAGTGAGCGCGCCCACAGGTCGTGGCCCCGCAGGGAGACCGCGACCCTCCCGTCGGGGGACACCACCTCCAGCGGGTTGCCGGACGGCGGGCACCCGGTCGGCTCGCAGGTGTAGTCGTCGAGGCGGCAGCGCCAGTAGCCGCCGAGGGCGGCGAACTCGACGGCGTTCGCGGTCGGTCGGACGGCCGTGAGCGGCAGGGCCTCGGGGTCGACCGGCCGCCCGGCGGCGGCGGTCAGGGCGGCGGCGAGCCGGGTGTGGTCGAAGGCCGGCTCGCGGGTGCCCGCCGCCGGATCGACCAGGACGAACCGTCGGCCGTCGCCGTCGCCCACCGCGTACCAGAACCGCGCGCCGCCGTCGATCCACTGCGGTCCGGCCTGGTCGCCGACGACGGGTCCGCCGGGACGGGCCGGGCACGGGAGAAGCTGATCCGCGGCCCGCTGATCCGCGGCCCGCTGGTCCTGGGCGGTGATCATGGTGGTGGTCCTTCCTGGGTGCGGTGTCCGGGTGTGGCTGCGGGGCGTCAGAGGCTGCGGGCGGTGATGTCGCCGTGGGCGGTGGTGGCGTGGATGGTCAGGGCGGGGGCGCCGTCGGAGTTGCGGAGGCTGTTGTGGATGCGGCCCGAGGCGGTGCCGGCGTCGAGGGCGGCGGAGACCCCGCGGGCGGCGCCGACGGTCAGGTCGCCGGACACGGTCCGCAGCGTCACCACGCCGTGCACGGCCTCGGTGATGCGGATGTCGCCCTTCTCGGTGCTGATCCCGCCGGGACCGCCGAGGCGGCCGACGGTGATGTCCCCGGCGAGGAGGGCGAGGCGGGCGCTTGCGGTCTCGTCGAGCTCGACGGTGCCGTTCGAGGCCTCGAAGGCGACATCGCCGAGCCGTCCGTCGCCGAGGAGTTCGGCGTCGGCCGCCGTCGCCCGGACGTGCGAGCCGGCGGGCAGTCCGACCGTCACCTCGACCGATCCGGCGGAGCCGAGGACCCGGGTCGGCCGGGGCGCCTCGATCAGCAGCACGCCGTCGGCGTAGGTGATCCCGGTCCGCTCCGCCGCCTTCACGTCGCGGCTCTTCGAGGCGTCCAGGGGCAGGACCTCGACCGTGGTATCGGTGCGGTCGGTGGCGGTCAGGCGGAACCGTCCGGCGGGGATGTCGAGGACGACGGAGACCGGGGTCGGGGTGTGGAACTTCTGCATGGTGTTCTCCTAAGGTTGGTGTTTCTGACTATGGAAACGCTACGTTGCCTTCGTGAATCCTGCAATCCATTGACTGCGTCATGGTGGCATCAAGGCAGGTGAAAGCGGAATGATCGTTGCAACAAGAGAGAATCTAATGCAACGAAGGCATGATCGTCGTTGCACTGGATGGGTGGTGGGGGCTAGGTTCGGTCCCTCGGGGAACACGAAGGGGGACCGCGGTGCCGGGAAGCAGGCTCACTCAGGAGGAACGTCGGCGGATCGCGCTGGGGCTGGCCGGCGGCCTCGCCTACGCCGAGATCGCCAGGCGCCTCGACCGTCCGACCTCGACCGTCACCCGTGAGGTGATGCGCAACGGCGGCCCCACCGGCTACCACGCCGACCTGGCCCACCGCGCCACCGAACGCCGGGCCCGCCGCCGGGGCCGGGTCGCGCCCCGAGGACCGCAGCCGCGCCCGCCCGCCCGAGGACACGACCTCGAAGCCGTCCGGGCGTACGAGGAGACACTCGTCGGTGTCCTCGTGGCCACGGGCCTGCCCCCGATGACGGCCCGCGTCCTGGCCTGCCTCACCCTCGCCGAGTCCGGCAGCCTCACCGCGGCCGAACTCGCCCGGCACCTCCAGGTCAGCCCGGCCTCCGTCTCCAAGGCGGTCGCCTTCCTCGACGGCCAGGGCCTCGTCCGCCGGGACCGCGGCGAGCGCCGCCGTGAGCGCTACACCGTCGACGACGACGTCTGGTACCGGACGATGATGACCGCCGCCCGCTCCACCGCCCAGCTCGTCGAGACCGCACGGCAGGGCCTCGGTGTGCTCGGCGCCGACAGCCTCGCCGCCGCGCGCCTGGCGACCATCGTCCGCGTCCTCGACTTCATCTCCGAGAGCCTCGGTCGTACCGCGACGCAGGCCCGCGAGATCCTCGCGGCGAACACCGGGGTGAGCCCCGGAGGCACCTGACGGACCTGGAGGTGACGGCCCCGGAGGTGACGGTCAGGAGCCGGCGGGCGGGATCCACTCCGTCAGCCGGACCACGACACCGTTGGGATCGGTGAGCTCCAGCACCTGCTCGCCCCACGGCTCACGGCGCAGCGGGACGGTGATGTCGGCGCCCTCCCGCCGCAGCCGTTCGTACTCGGCGCCGAGGCCGGTCACGGCGAAGGACATCAGCACCCCGACCGGTCCGGGCCCGGGCGGCAGTTCGAGGTCCCGCTGCCGCACCAGCACCTCCGGGGCGGCATCGTCCCGGTCCAGCACCACGAACTCCTCGTCCGCCAGCACCTCCCGGAAGCCGAGGTGGGTGGTGAAGAACCGGCTGGAGGCACCCGGATCGGTGACGCTCAGCGTCACCGTGGAAGCGACGACGTTCATCGCGAGCGGCACCCCCCTGCGGTGGTAACGGTCATGTCTGCACTGCTCCTTCGCCTGTCTGTCCTGCGAACGGACCAAGCATCGCCTCGCGCCGAGGGGAGGAACAACGGCCGAAACCTCAACGGTCGTTAACCCAGCGGTTGACGAACCCGCACCCGGCCCTGGCCCCGGGTGCGCAGGTCTCGGCGGCCGTTCGCGGGGTATCGACCGTGGGGGACCGGCCGCGTGCGGTTGGTCGATTCAGGCCGAAGAGCTCCCGTGACGGAGAGGACTCCCTGACCGATGAGTGCCGACTTCACCAGCGCGGACGCGATGATCACCACCCCCGGCGGCGAGATCCTGCTCCAGCTGAGGGACGACCGTCCGGACATCCGCTGGCCGGCCCACTGGGTCGTGCCGGGGGGCCACGCGGAGCGCGGGGAGACGCCGTACGAGACCGCCCGCCGGGAACTCCGGGAGGAGACCGGCCTGGACGTCGAGGCCCTGCTGCCCTTCGACCCCGTCCGTGCCGAGGGGGACACGGGCACCGTCCGCTTCTTCCACGCGATCGTCGACGTCGACCCCGCCCGGCTCGTCCTCGGCGAAGGGCAGGAACTGCGGCTGGTGCCGATCCCCGACGTGCAGGGGATGAAGGTCCCGCCGGATCTCAAGGACTACGTCCGGCAGTTGGAGGGCCACCTCCGGGTCGGGAAGCCCCGGGTGTGGGCGCAGATCGACCGCCTCCACGCGCGGCTGGCCGACCGCTGCGCCGGCTCCGGCGAGTCCGCGGTCGAGGTCCAGCTCCGCCTGCTGGCGGAGGCCGGCGCACAGGCCGGAGCGCTGGCGTCCGCCGAGCCGGACCCCGGGCGTATGGCGGAACTTCGGGACAGGCTGTGCGAGGCGATCGTGGCCGGCATGGTCGTCCTGCGCGCGACGACGCCGGACGCGGCCACGCTCCTGTCGGACCACCTCGTCGAACGGTAGCCGTCCGGCGGCGGCCGCGACCGGATCGGACAGGCCGAACCACCGGACTTCGGATCGCCCCTCACGACACCGTGAGGGGCGATCCGCTTGTCCGGGCGGTCCGTTCAACGCGTTCACGCACGGTCGGCGGCCACGCGTTGTCGGCCCCGGTGCGCCGGGTGCTTGATAGGGGGGACGCCAACGGGCTTCCGGCCCGAACCGCGGCGCGCCCCTGCCGGCGTCGGAGCGGCAGTGCCACCTCGACCACCTCGCGGCCGCGCCGGAGAGGAGCCACGATGTCGGACCAGGAAGCCCACCCCGTGCGGCGGGAGGAATTCCTCGGCGCACTTCTCGGGGATCGCGGGGCAGCGGTGGGGGACGTCGTCCTCCCGCTCCTGCGCGAGGCCGTGGAGGGCCTCCACCCCGACCTGTCCGCACTGTGCGGCTATCACTTCGGATGGCGCGACGTCCACGGCCGGCCGACGGGGAAGGACGGTGCGGGAAAGCTCGTGCGAGCCCGCATCACCCTGCTAGCCGCGGCCGCGGTGGGAGCCGTCACCGCTGGGGGAGACGCCGGGCGAGACGCCGGAACCGCCGCCGCGGCGGCGGTTCCGGCCGCCGTGGCCGTGGAACTCGTGCACAACTACTCCCTGCTCCACGACGACATCGTGGACGCCGACGAGCGTCGCCGGGGCCGCCCGGCTGCCTGGGCGGCCTTCGGGGCGGGCCAGGCCATTCTGGCCGGTGACGCCCTGACCGCCCTCGCGGTGCGGCAGCTCGCCGAGGTGCCGGGGGAGGCCGGTCGCCGTGCGGTCGCCGTCCTGGTCGGCTCCATGGAAGCCCTGGTGTGCGGGCAGGCGGCGGACACGGCTCTCGAACACATCGATCCTGACGAGGTGACCTTCGGTCACTACTTCGACGCGACGCCCAAGACCACCGCGCTGATGGGAGCCTGCGCCGAGACCGGGGCGCTCCTCGGCGGCGCCGACGCGGAACTGGCCGCCGCCCTCCGACAGGCGGTGGCCGCTTTCGGCCTGGCCTGGCAGATCAGCAACGACGTCGACGACATCTGGGCCGACCCGGCCAGGACGGGGAAGGGGGCGTTCGGCGACCTGCGGGCGGGCAAGAGGACGATCCCCGTGATCGCCGCGCTGCGGAGCGGAACCGAGGAGGGAAGCCGACTCCGGTCGCTGCTGCTGAGGAACGGCCCCGTCCCCGCGGTGAGCGAGGAACGCGAACTCCGGGCGATGGCGGACCTCGTCGAAGCCGCGGGAGGGCGCCGGTACGCCGAGGCGCTGGCGGAGCGGCATGTGGGGGAGGCCGTGGACGGCCTGGGTTCCGCGCTGCCGCCCTCGGTCGTCCGCGACGAGCTCACCGGCTTGTTCCGACGCCTCGTTCGCACCGACTGACCGCCTGACCGCCTGACCGACCGGCCGACCGGCCGACGACGGCGAGCGGCGGGCACGGTCCGCCCCCGGACCGCGGCGACGGCGGCTCCCCGACCTCCCTCCCCCCACCGATCCACCCCCGCAGCGGCCGCCTCGGCCAACTGCCCAGCATGGAAAGGACCTTCCCGGATGAGTGCGACCGACGACCGCCGTTCCACCGACCTCGTCGAGCTGGTGGACGCCGAAGGGAACGCGTGCGGATCGACCGGCATGATCGACGCCCACACCCACGGAAAGCGGCACCGCGCCTACTCCCTCATGCTCTTCGACGGCCGGGGCAACGTGCTCCTGCAGCGGAGGGCCGCCCACAAGACCCGCTTCGCCGGCATCTGGGGTCCCACCTGCTGCGGCCACCCCGCCCCGGGGCAGGACGTAGTGGCCCACGCCCGGCTCCACTGCTTCGAGGAGCTGGGCATCTCGGGCGTCGAACCCCGCGAGGTCGGCACCGTCGACTACGACCTGGGCGACCCCACCAGCGCGTACGTGGAGGTGGAGCACAATCACGTCCTCATCGCCTTCTACAGCGGGACCCCCGCTGCTCACCCCGAGGAGATCGACGAGGTCCGCTGGCTTCCGGTCGCCGAGCTCGCGCGCGAACTCGACGATCCGCCGGACGGCGTGCGGTACGCCGAGTGGCTGCGCCCGGTCGCGGACGTCGCGGTGCCGGCCGCCGAGAAGTTCGGCCTGCTCAACGTCGACGCGACCAGGGCCCACGACACGCACCAGCGGAACGTCTACTCGTACTACCAGTTCAAGACGTCCGACAAGATCAATACCGAGGCGGGGCCCGACGACTACGTCCACTCCCACTTCGCGCTGACCCCCTACAACCCGACCGTCCTGGAGGTGACCGACCCCGGGGAACGGCAGGACGCGATCCTGCGGGAGATCCACCGGATGGAGAACCTCCAGTGCGAGGCGGTCATCGACCTCATGCCGCCCCTGCCTCCCACCGGCCGAGTGCTCGACGCGGCCTGCGGGCGCGGCGGCACGAGCTTCCGCGCCTGGGAGCGCTTCGGGTGCACCGTCCACGGTGTCGACTTCTCCGAACAGCGCGTCGCGTTCGCCAACGCTGTCGCCTCCCGACGCGGTATCTCCGACCAGGTCCGGTTCTTCCACGCCAACGTCGAGGACACCGGCCTGCCGGAGCACAGCTACGACGTGGTGCTCTTCAACGAGGCCGCCGTCCACGTGCCCGACATGCGGAAGCTGTTCGCCGAGACCGCCCGCCTCCTCAGGCCCGGCGGAAGCCTCGTCCTCGTCGAGTGGATCGCCGACAGCAGGACCACCAGGACCGCCGCCGAGGTCACGGCGATCAACAACAACTACTACACCGCCCTGCCCTCCCGCGGCGAGGTCCTCTCCTGGATGCTCACCGCGCGCCTCGTCCCGGTCCACGTGGCCGACCGGCGCCGCGACGTCCTGCCGTACTGGGAACTGCGGTCGCACTCCGACCACCGCACCGGCGTGGAGAACCCGTTCGTGACGGCCTTCACGGCCGGCTCCATGAACTACCTGCTGTGCGTTGCCGCCTACCAGCCCGACCACGTCCGCACGCTCCAGGACTCCCGCAGCTGACCGGCTCGCCGGTTCCCGACCCCTACCCCTTCCACCAGTGAGGAGACCCGACATGACCCCCCAGCCCCCCGACGTCCGGAACGGCTTCGAGCAGGCCGCCTTCGAGTACTACGACAACAAGCGGGCCGACGCCCTCAACCTCGACCTCGGGCACGAGGACGGCTTCTACCACCACCACTTCGCCATCACCGACTTCGACCGCACCGTGCTGGCGGAGGAGCGCCCCGAGCTCCGGGAGAAGCGCGTCCGCTCCGAGCTCCACCGGCTGGAGACCCACCAGGTGACGGCGTTCAGCGCCGTGCTGGGCGACTTCCCCCCGACCGGCCGGATCCTCGACGCGGGCTCCGGGCGCGGCGGTACCAGCCTCCTGCTGCACCAGCGCTACGGGTGCGAGGTCGACGCGGTGAACTTCTCCGGCTACCAGAACGGCTTCGCCCGCGAGGCGGCCACCGCCCTGGGCGTGGCCGACCGGGTGCGCTTCCACGACGCCAACATGGTCCACACCGGCTTCGCCGACGCCACGTTCGACGCCGTCGTCACCAACGAGACCACGATGTACGTCGACCTCGACGAGGCGTTCACCGAGTTCGCCCGCGTCCTCAAGCCGCTGGGCCGCTACGTCCTCACCACCTGGTGCATCAACGACGCCTACGGCACGACGCCGGTGGAGGCCGCCGAGATCGACGAGCACTACCGGTCGAGGACCCACACCCGCGACGAGTACCTCACCGCACTGCGCGACCACGGCCTGTTCCCCTACCAGGTCGACGACCTGACCGAACCCGCCATCCCCTACTGGGAGCTGCGCACCCACTCACGGCTCGCCACCGGCATCGAGCGGCCCTACCTGGCGTCCTACCGCACCAACCGCATCAACTACATGCGGATCGCCTCCCGGAAGGCCGGCACGGGGAGTGCCGACCGCGCCCCGGCGTCCGCCGCCCCCGACCGCTGGATGCCGCATCCGGCGCGGTGAGCGGCGAGCGGTGAGCGGTGAGTGGCGACGGAACCACCGGGACGCGGTCCACGGAGGGACGGTCGGTCCGGTCGCACGGGCCGACCGGCGGTGCCCCGGCACGGCGGGCGGGCCCTCCGGCCCGTGCCGGGGGCACATGCGGCGGCGTGCGACCCGCGCGGGTCCGCGTACGGCGCACGCTGCCGCGCCGGCGCCGACGTCCGCGGGTCCCTGCCTTCGGGCGCCCCGGGTGCGCGGTTGTCGTGGCGTTCGCCCTGCTGTCCACTCGAAGCACCGGACGCCCGCCTTCCCGTTCCTCCGCGCGATCCCTGGAGAGGCCATGGCACGCGACACCCCGAACCTGCGGCTGAAAGAGCTGCTGCTCGAGGCCCACTGGACCGCCGGTGAACTCGCCCGCTCCATCAACATCGAGGGACGGGCGCAGGGCATGGACCTGCGCTACGACCGGACCTCGGTCGCCCACTGGCTGAGCGGCTCGCGCCCGCGCCCGCCCGTCCCCCGGCTCGCCGCCGCCGTCCTCGCCCGACGGCTGCGGCGCCCGGTGCTTCCCGACGACATCGGGCTCGCCGACGACGTCCTCGACCCCTCCGGAGCCGCGGACACGACGGACCACGAGCAGGGGGACGACCCTGTCGCCCGGCTGGTCGCGCTGACCCGCGCCGACGCGATGCCGGGCACCCGGGCCGCCCTGACCCGCCTGGTCTACGCACCGGTCCCCGTGGCACCGCCCGTCTGGCCGTCGGACGGCGCCGCCCTCCCGCACCGACCGCCCGGCGCCGGTTCCGGCCTCGGCGCCGGTGCCCGGTCGGCGGACGCCGGCGCGCGGGACCTGGGAGCGATGGCCGCCGTCTTCGCCCGGCAACTGGGCCACCAGGGGGGCGGCCACGCGCGGTCCGCCCTGGCCGCCTACCTCAGGGACGACGCCGCCGGCCTGCTGAACCGACCGGCCGACGAGGCCTCGCGTCGCCTCCTGCTCACCCACACCGCCCAACTCACCCACCTGCTCGCCAACATGACCGCCGACACCGACCGCCACGCGCTGGCCCAGCGGTACCTGCACACCGCCCTGGCCCTCGCCCACCGGGCCCACGACCGCCGCACGTGCGCCATCACCCTGCGGGCCCTCAGCCTCCAGGCGCTGGAGTGCGGACACCTGCGCGTCGCCGCCGACCTCGCCGACGCCGCGGTCCGGACGGCGCCGCACGCCCCGGGCGCCACCCGGGCGTTCCTGCTCACCCAGCGCGCCCTGACGCACGCCCGCGGCGGCCGCCGGACCGAGGCGCTGAGCGACCTGGCCGAGGCCGAGGGGCGGCACACCGCGGTACCCGAGGGGCAGGGCCCGTTCGCGGCCTACCCCCTCGACGGCTTCCACTACCAGCGCGGCGAGATCCTGCTGGCGCTCGACGAACTTCCCCGGGCCGTCCAGGCCTTCGAGAGCTCCGCGCGGCACCGGCGGCCCCAGGACCACCGGCTGGCGGCGCTCACGCAGGCGCGGAAGGCCGAGACGCTGTTGCGCCTCGGCCACCTCGATGCCGCCTGTACCGCCTGGGGCCCCTTCCTGCAGCGCTACCCCCTGCTGCGCTCCACGCGGGCCGACCGTGCGCTGGACCGCCTCCGGGCCCGTCTGCGCCCCTTCGCCCGCCACCCGGGTGCCGCCCACGTACTGGAGGCCGCCCGGGCCGTCACTCCTGTCCGGGGCCTGTACTGAAGTGCTGGTCGACGCTGTAGCGGGGGGTGGTCAGCCCCCAGTCGTAGAAGCCGCGCTGCATGGTGCGCATGCTGAGCAGGAACCGGCCCAACTCGGGGCCGGCCCAGCCGGCCACCCGGGCCTCCGCCGCGAGGTAGGTGTCGACCTCCCTGTTGTGCAGCCGGGCGGTCTCGTCGATCGCGGCCTGCTCGTCCAGGCCGTGGTGCCACGCCAGGGCGGCAGGGAGGTTGAGCGGCACCGGGCCCGAGGGCTGTTCCTTGCAGTAGGAGAACACGTCGTTGCACCAGGAGATGACGTTGTTGGCGGTCCGCCGCAGCTCCCGGACGGCGGGGTGCTGGTACTCGTGGGCCGGGACCTCGTAGCCGGCGGCGATGTCCTGGAGGGCGAGGCCCGGGGGAGTCGCGCTCGTCATGCGCCGCCCGATGGCGTACTCCGCCGGTGACGGCATCGTCGTGCGGACACGGTGGCCCGCCTCCCACAGGGTGCCGAGGAAGTAGTACTCCATCTCGGCGACGAAGCGCATGTACTGGGTCGGGCTCGACCGGGCGTGGACGTGCTGGAAGAGATCGTTCCCGGCTTCCGCGAGGCGGTGGCACAGGCGTCGGTCGGCGACGCTGAGCCCGGCGGTGACGGTTCGGCCGAGGCTCTCGGAGGCCTCCAGGCCGCCCACCTCCATGATCTCGCGCATCCAGGTGTGGAAGGCGGCCAGGGTGGCCACGTCCTCGCCCATGAGGCCGGAGTCGCAGAAGGTGTCGTCGAGGATGAACACCCAGCTGTACACCTTCGTCACCATCCTCAGCCCGTCGGGCTCGGCCTGGGGGTACTCGCGGCCGACGACCTCGGCGAAGCGGCTGTGCCGGAGGGCGGTGCGACGACGGGGGTCCGTCAGCAGCCCGTGTCCGGTCAGCCACTCGATCATCTCGTCCTCGGCCCGGTCGGTCTCGGGGTGGATCTCCGGCGGGTAGGGGTAGTGGAGGTACGGGAGCCTCAGCGCTCCTGGCCTGGCGGTCATGGGGCCCTTGCCTTTCACCGGGAGTGTCGCCGGTCTCGGTCGGGATGGTGCCGTTGGTGGTGGCCGCGTGCCCGGGGCGCCCGCCGGGTCAGCGGCCGTAGGTGCGGCTGCGGTGGCGGTACCAGTCCGTCGCGGCGTCGAGGTCCGCCCTGTCGATGGCGGGCCAGGGCGTGGGGCAGAAATAGTGCTCGGCGTAGGCCGCCTGCCAGGGCATGAAGCCGGAGAGGCGCTGTTCGCCGGCGGTGCGGATCACCAGGTCGGGATCGGGCTGGCCCGCGGTGTCGAGGTGCCGGCCGATGTCGTCGGGGCCGAAGTGCCGGACCAGGTCGTCGAGGGTGCCCGCCTCCTGGTGGCTGATGATCAGGCGCTGCACGCCGCGGACGATCTCGTCGCGGCCGCCGTAGGCGACGGCGAGGTTGAGCACCGGCCGGTCGAGCCGCCGGGTCTGCTCGGCGGCCTCGGCGAGGGTCCGGGCGAACGGCGGCGGCAGGCGGTGGGGCGTACCGAGGTAGTGGATGCGCCACTGGCGGGTGGCCGCGATGGCCCGGGTGATGTCGGTGATGAGCCGGAGCAGCGGGTCGAGTTCGGCGGCGGGTCGCTGGAGGTTCTCGGTGGAGAGCGGCCACAGGGTGAGGGTGGTGAGCTCGGTGAGGTCCTGGCACCAGGTGAGGAAGTCCAGGACCCGCTGCCCGCCGCGCCGGAAGGCGCACAGCTGGGTCTGTCCGTGCGTGCGGGCCCAGCGCCGGTTGCCGTCGAGGACGACTGCCAGGTGCCGCAGGGCGGGCCCCGGTTCCGAAGGGCGGTCGCCCTCCTGGTGAGCGGGCGTGTCGGTCACGGACGTCATGTCGCCTCCTGGGACTTCGGCCGTCGACGAGGTGGGACGGAAGAGCGGGACGGTAGGGGGGCCGCCGAGGCTCCCGGCGCTCGGACGCGGTGTCCCGGCCCAGGAGACACCTGCCGCGGTGCAACGCCAATGGACCGACGACGGCCGGAGCGTGCACGTGTTGAACGCCCGGAGCCCGGGGCACCCGTTCAACACGTGCACGCCTGGGCCCCGGCCCGGACGTTGTCGGCGGGGGCGCGCCAGGTACTTGATGAGGAAGGAGACCTGCGGAGCCGACCCCCCGTCCACCGGGCCGCCCGACGTCTCCCGACCCGTCCGACCCCCGCCCTCGTCGGCGTGCGCGAAGGAGACCACCGTCATGATCGGACCAGAGATCCGCAGCCGTCCCGCGGTACCGCCCGAACCCGCCCTGGACCCGGGGGAGGTGCTGGTGGCCACCTCCGTCACGGAGCCCGCGGGCCGCCGGCTCCCCTGCCCCGCGGCCCCGTTGCTGGCAGCGGGGCTGGCCCGGGCCGGGACCCGGGTGCGCACCGCGCCGGTGGTGCTGCTGCCCGAGGGCACCGTCAGCCCGTTCCGGGTGGTGACGGCGCCCGCGGCGGCCGGAGCGGTCGCGCCGCGTCCGGTCCTGGCCTGCGGCGCGCTGGTCGGGCCCGTTCGCCGCGGCCCGGGTGTCGCGGCGGCACACGACCGCCGGACGTGGGGCGCGGCCTGGAACACGGTCGACGGCTGGTCCCGGCTGGCCCGCCCCCGGACGGTGCTGCTGGCGGCGCCGCGTTCGTTCTGCGCCGGAGTGGAACGGGCGATCGAGACGGTGGAGCGCCTGCTGGAGCGGCGGGCGGCCACCGGCACCCCGGTCTTCGTGCGGAAGCAGATCGTCCACAACGCCCACGTCGTCCGCGACCTGGAACAACGCGGGGCGGTGTTCGTGGAGGAACTGGACGAGGTGCCCGCCGGAGGGCTGGTGGTGTTCTCCGCCCACGGCGTGTCGCCCGCGGTGCGCGCGGAGGCCGCGCGGCGCGGCCTGACGGTGGTGGACGCGACCTGTCCGCTGGTGACCAAGGTGCACGTCGAGGCACGGCGGTTCGCCGCCCGGGGCTCCACCGTCGTCCTGATCGGCCACGCCGGCCACGAGGAGGTCGAGGGCACCCTCGGCGAGGCGCCCCGGTCCACCGTTCTGGTCCGGGACCGGGCCGACGTGGCTGCCCTCGACCTGCCGACCGACGCGGACGTCGCCTGCCTCACCCAGACCACGCTGGCCGTCGACGAGACGGCGGAGGTGATCGACGCGCTCAGGGACCGGTTCCCGAACCTTCGCGCCCCGGCCTCGGAGGACATCTGCTACGCCACCACCAACCGTCAGCTCGCGCTGCGGGCGGTCGCGGCCGAGGTCGACCTGGTGCTGGTGGTCGGGTCGCCGAACTCCTCCAACTCCCTCCGCCTGGTGGACCTGTGCCGCCGCGCGGGAACTCCGGCCCACCTGATCGAGGACGCCGCCCGGATCCGCCCCGGCTGGCTGGAGCCGGCCGCCCGGATCGGCCTGACCGCGGGTGCCTCCGCGCCGCCGTCCCTGGTCGAGGGCGTGGTCGACACACTGCGCGGGCTGGGGCCGGTGACCGTGCTCGAACGGACGACCACCGTCGAGACCGTCCGCTTCGCTCCGCCGTCCCCGGTGCGGTCCCGATGACCGCCGGCCCCGCCGGTACCGGTGGGTTCCCGCTGCTGGCCGAGATCGGTGCCCCGGCGGCGGTCCGTGCCCTGCCCCCGGAGCGGCTGCCCGAACTCGCCCGGGAGATCCGGGCGTTCGTGATCGACCGGGTCGCCGCGAGCGGTGGCCACCTCGGACCGAACCTGGGCGTCGTGGAGCTGACGATCGCGCTGCACCGGGTCTTCGACTCGCCGCGCGACACCGTGCTGTTCGACATCGGCCACCAGGCCTACCCGCACAAGATCCTGACCGGGCGGGCCGGGGCGTTCGGCGGACTCCGGCAGGACGGCGGTCTGTCCGGGTACCCGTCGCGGGCCGAGTCCGAGCACGACGTCATCGAGAACTCCCACGCCTCCACGGTGCTCTCCTACGCGGACGGCCTGGCCAGGGCGCGGCAGCTGTCCGGCGAGCCGGACCGCGCGGTGGTCGCGGTGATCGGGGACGGCGCGCTGACCGGCGGCATGGCCTGGGAAGCACTGAACAACCTCGGCGCCGAGCCCCGGCGCCCGGTGGTCGTGGTCCTGAACGACAACGGCCGCTCCTACGCCCCCACCACCGGCGCGGTGGCGGCACACCTGGGCGCCCTGAAGTCGCGCGGCGGTGCCAGTGGCGGCGCCGAGGGGTGCCGGAACCTCTTCACCGATCTCGGACTCACCTACCTGGGACCCGTCGACGGCCACGACACCGCCGCGCTCGAATCCGCGCTGCGCGCGGCCCGGGCCCTGGGCCGGACGGTCGTGGTCCACGCGACGACCGTCAAGGGCAAGGGCTACCCGCCGACCGAGCAGGACGCGGCGGACTGCCTGCACGCGGTCGGCACCATCGACCCCGCGACCGGACGGCCCGCCCCGGCCAGCGGCTCCGCCGCACCCTCGTGGACCGACGTCTTCGGCCGGGAGCTGCTGCGCCTCGCCGAGGAACGGGCGGACGTCGTCGCGCTGACCGCGTCGATGCTGCGCCCGACCGGCCTGCAGCCGATGGCCGACCGGTTCCCCGCGCGGGTCTTCGACGTCGGGATCGCCGAGCAGCACGCCGTCACCTGCGCCGCCGGGCTGGCGCTCGGGGGCTACCACCCGGTCGTGGCGATCTACGCCACCTTCCTGAACCGCGCCTTCGACCAGGTGCTGATGGACGTCGCCCTGCACCGGCTGCCGGTCACCTTCGTGCTGGACCGGGCCGGGGTCACCGGACCCGACGGCCCCTCCCACCACGGTATGTGGGACCTCTCCCTGCTCACGATGGTGCCGGGTCTGCGGATCGCGGCCCCCCGCGACCCGGAGCGGCTCGCCGTACTGCTGCGTGAGGCCGTCGCCACCGACGGGCCCACCGTCCTGCGCCTGCCGAAGGGAGGACCGGCCGCCGCCGTGGAACCGGCGGCGCGGATCGACGGCATCGACCTCCTGCACCGCAGCCCGTGCTACCCGCTGGAGGTCCTGCTCGTCGCGGTCGGGCCCCTGGCCGGGGCGTGCCTGGAGGCGGCCGCCCTGCTGGAGGACGCCGGGATCGGGGTCACCGTCGCCGATCCCGGCTGGGTCCATCCGGTCGAACCGGCGCTGGCCGCACTCGCGGGCCGGCACCGGCTGGTGGCGACCGTCGAGGACGGCGTCCGCACCGGCGGTGTCGGTGCCGTGATCGCCCAGGCGCTCCAGGACGCCCGGGTCACGACACCGGTCACCGTGCTCGGACTCCCGCCCGCGTTCGTCCCGCACGGATCCCGCGCCGAACTCCTCGCCCGGGCGGGCCTGGACGGGCCGGGCATCGCCCGCAGCGTCCGGCAACTCCACCCGGGCCCGGCCGGGGCGCCCGTCGTCGGAAGTCCGGCAGCGGCAGCGGCAACGGTAGCGGCGGCGGCGGTAACGGCAACGGCGGCGGGGAGGGCGCGATGAGCACCGACCTCGGCCTGCCGCAGCCGCCCGGGAGGCCGGTGCGCCGCCGCACCCGACGGATCCACGTCGGCGCCGTCCCGGTCGGCGGCGGCGCACCGGTGTCCGTCCAGACCATGACCACCACCCCCACCTCGGACATCGACGCCACCCTCCAGCAGATCGCCGAAGTCACCGCCGCCGGCTGCGACCTCGTCCGCGTCGCCGTCCCCTCCCAGGACGACGCCGACGCGCTGTCCGCCGTCGTCGCCCGGTCCACCCTCCCCGTGATCGCCGACATCCACTTCCAGCCCCGCTACGTCCTCCAGGCCATCGACGCCGGGTGCGCCGCCGTTCGGGTCAATCCCGGCAACATCAGGAAGTTCGACGACCGCGTCGGAGAGATCGCGGCGGCGGCCTCCGCGGCGCGGGTGCCGATCCGGATCGGCGTCAACGCCGGATCCCTGGACCCCCGACTGCTCGCCAAGTACGGAAGGGCCACCCCCGAGGCCCTGGTCGAGTCGGCGCTGTGGGAGTGCTCGCTGTTCGAGGAACACGGCTTCCAGGACCTCAAGCTCGCGGTCAAGCACCACGACCCGCTGACCGTCATCGCCGCCTACCGCCTGCTCGCCGAGCGCTGCGACTACCCCCTCCACCTCGGGGTCACCGAAGCCGGGACGGCGCTGCAGGGCTCGATCAAGTCCGCCGTCGCCTTCGGCGTCCTGCTCTCCGAGGGCATCGGCGACACCGTCCGGGTCTCCCTGTCCGCCCCTCCGGTCGAACAGGTCAAGGCGGGCTGCCACATCCTGCAGTCCCTCGGGCTGCGCCCGCGCAAGCTGGAGATCGTCTCCTGCCCCGGGTGCGGCCGGCTCCAGGTCGACATCCACCGTCTGGCCGCCCGGGTGGAGTCCGCCTTCGAGGGCTTCCCGCACCCGCTCCGCGTCGCCGTGATGGGCTGCGTCGTCAACGGCCCGGGCGAGGCCCGCGAAGCCGACATCGGGGTCTCCTCCGGCAACGGCAAAGGGCAGATCTTCGTCCGCGGCAGGACCGTGCGCACCGTCCCCGAGCACCGGATCGTCGAAGCCCTGCTGGAAGAAGCCCTCAACCTCCGACCCTCCGATTCCACCGAGGAGACCAGCCCGTCATGACTCTGCCGCTCCCGCAGTCCCTGTCGGCGCCGGACCCTGACCCGGCGCCGGAACCGCCTGCCCTCCCGGACCCGGTACGTTTCAAGGAGGACGTCGAACAGCTGTTGCACCGCTTCCTCACCCACAAGGCGGAGTTGACGACCGAGGGTGGTCGGCTGCCGAACCTGGTGGATCCGATCACCGAGTTGCTGGCGGCCGGGGGCAAGCGCGTGCGTCCGGTCCTCACGATGATCGGCTGGCACGCCGCCGGCGCCGCGGGCGACCCGGACACCGCACTTCACCTCGCCGCGTCCCTGGAGCTCTTCCACGCCTTCGCCATCATCCAGGACGACGTGATGGACCGCTCCGTCACCCGTCGCGGTCGGCGCACCGTCCACCGGGCCCAGACCGCCGACTGCGAACGTCGCCTCCCCGCCGTCGGCCTGCCGCCCCGGGCCGGTGCCACGGAGCGCTTCGGCGAGAGCGCCGCGATCCTGATCGGGGACCTCGCCCTGCTCTGGTCGGAGGAACTGTTCCGCCTCGGCCACCCAACCCCGGCCCAACTGGAGCGGGTGACACCGCTGTTGAGCGCGATGCGGTTCGAGGCGATCGTGGGCCAGTACCTCGACCTGGAGGCCGGGACGCTCCACCGCGGCGACCTGGAGTCGGCCCTGCTGGTCGCCCACCTCAAGGCCGTCAAGTACACCGTCGAAGCCCCCCTGCAACTGGGGGCCGCGCTGGCCGGAGCCGACCAGACCCTGATGGACGCCCTGTCGGCGTACGCGACCCCGCTCGGGGAGGCGTACCAGCTCCGCGACGACCTGCTGGGTGTCTTCGGCGACCCGGACCGGACGGGAAAGCCGGTCCTGGACGACCTCCGCGAAGGCAAGGCGACCGTCCTGATCACCCTCGCCCTCCAGCAGGCCGACCCCGCCCAGCAGGACCAGCTCCGGCTGTTCCTCGGCAGCCCCTCCCTCACCCCGGACCAGGCCGAGGTGGCACGCCGCATCATCGAGGCCACCGGGGCCCGGCAGGCCGTCGAGAGCATGATCACCGACAGGTACGAACGGGCCCTGGGGGCCTTGACGTCCTTCGAGGCGCCGACCGCCGACGCCCTGCGCCGTCTCGCCGCCGGGGCCGTCCGCAGGACGGCGTGAAGCCCGGGGGCGGAGCCGGTCGGCGGCAGTCGCGCGGTGCTCCTGGCGCCGGGCGCCCGATCAAGTGAGGTGTGCCGAATTCCGGGGTGCGGCGAGGACGCCCGGCCGGGGCTGGCGGGTAGCGTGCGGGTACCGAGCAGTTCCCGCACGCCGTGGGAGGACGACGCGATGGAACGATCGACGGACCAGGACCAGGACCAGGACCAGGCGCCGGGGCCGGGGTTGGGGAGGCGCCAACTGCTCACCGGGGCCGGCGCGATCGCCGTCGGCGCCTCCGTCGGCGCCTCCGCCGGTGGGTCGGCCCAGGCGGCGGCGGTCGGCGGGAGCGGATCGGCGCCGTTCGGACCGGTCGTGGTCCGCCCCGGTGACACCCGCTACGAAAGCCTGTCGCGCGGCAACAACTTCCGCTTCGTCGGCAGCCCCCAGGAGATCCGTGTGGTCGGCTCCACCGAGCAGGTGGTACGGGCGGTCTCCGACGCCGTCCGCACCGGCCGCCGGATCGCGGTGCGCAGCGGCGGCCACTGCTTCGAGAACTTCACCGCCGACCCCGAGGTACGGCTCCTGCTGGACCTCTCCCCGATGGACGCCGTCGGCTTCGACCCCGCGATGGGCGCCTTCGCCGTGCAGCCGGGGGCGACCCTCGGGCAGGTCTACCGGACCCTGTTCAAGGGGTGGGGCGTGACGATCCCGGCGGGGGGATGCCCCGAGGTGGGCGCGGGCGGTCACCTGGTCGGCGGCGGGTACGGTCCGCTCTCCCGGCGGTACGGCTCGGTGGTCGACCATCTGCACGCCGTCGAGGTGGTCGTCGTCGACCGGGACGGCACCGCCCGCGCGGTCGTCGCCACCCGCGATCCCGACGATCCGCACCACGACCTGTGGTGGGCCCACACCGGTGGCGGCGGCGGCAACTTCGGCGTCGTCACCCGCTACTGGCTGCGCTCCCCGCAGCCGGGCGGCGCCGGGGCCCGGCCGCACGACGACCCCGCGCGCCTCCTGCCCGCCGCGCCCGGCGAGTTGTTGGCGGTCCTGGTCGTCTGGCCCTGGGACGAGCGGATGACCGAAGGCGCGTTCAGCGCCCTGCTCCGCAACTTCGGCACCTGGCACGAGCGCAACAGCGCCCCCGACTCGCGTGCCGCGCACCTGTACGCGGTCCTCATCGCCGGTCACCGCGCCACCGGTGCCGTCCGGATGGCCGTGCAGATCGACGCGGGCCTTCCGGACGCCGAGGCCCTGCTGACCGCCTTCGTCTCCGCCGTGACCTCGGGCGCCGGTGCCACCCCGCCCGCGACGTTCCCCCGCAGACTGCCCTGGCTGCAGGCCGCGACCTGGCCCGGTACCGGCGAGCCCGGCGACATCGGCACCCGCCGGTACAAGGACAAGGCCGGATACCTGCGCCGCGGGTTCACCGACGCCCAACTCGCCACCGTCCACCGGCACCTGACCAACGGCACTGGTGACACCCAGAGCGGCCTGCTCCTCGTCGGCTACGGCGGCCGGGTCAACGCCGTCGCCCCCGACGCCACCGCCGTCGCCCAGCGGGACTCGGTGATGAAGGCCGTCCACTACACCGTCTGGGCCGACGAGGCGGACGACGCCTCCCGACTGTCCTGGGTCCGCGAGTTCTACCGGGACGTGTACCGCGACACCGGAGGCGTCCCCGTGCCCGGCGAGGTGAGCGACGGCTCGTACATCAACTACGCGGACACGGACCTCGCCGACCCGGCCTGGAACACCTCCGGCACCCCGTGGCACACCCTGTACTACAAGGCCAACTACCCTCGCCTGCAAAAGATCAAGGCCCGCTGGGACCCCCGGGGCGTCTTCCGGCACGCCCTCGCGATCGAACCACCGTCCAGCTGAACCACCCGTAGCCCCGGGGCCGACCACGCCAACTGCGGCCCGCGGCTCGGCCGGTTCGCCGCCCACCTCCGCCGTACCCACCCGGCCGGTCCGCGCACCAGCGTCCTACCGATCCCTCTCGTACAACCTCTCCGGCCGACGGCGCCCTCCCGGTGTGGCCGGTGAGTGGCCGAGTCGATCGGCAAGCGCACCGGCTGAATCCCCGGTGATGGGGCACGCGACGGGCGGGGGGTTCTCGGAGCATCGCGTGACGCAGGTCACAGTCGAGGTCTTCCTGTTCGCACGGGCTCGGCCCGGCGCTAGGGTGAAAAGCGCATGGGGGAATCGTCAGCCGGCCCTCGCCGGTTCTGTCGTCCGGTCCGCCCCGGAGCCCGATTCCCGTCTTCCCGCCTTGTGAATTCCCTGTCTGCTCAGTCGTGTTCGTCCGACATGGGGGCCTCATGAGCCTGGAGAATGCAAGCGCGTTTTCGAACGATCAGAAAGTCCCGGCCGTTCCGGCCGTTCCCGAGGATTCGGAAGATTCGATCCGAACCGCTGATCCCAATGACCCGAACGGCGCGGGAGAGCGCTTCTGGGCGGAACACCTCGCGGGTGCGCCCGCCCGGTCGAGCCTGCCGAGCCTCCTCGGCGCCGCGGGCGGGTCGGGCGGAGCGGGTGGACCGGACGGAGCCGGTGACACCGGAACGGTGCCGTTCGCCCTGCCCGCGTCGCTGCTGGAGCGCGTCGACAAGCTGGCCGCCGCCGAGGGCTGCCGTCCGTTCGACGTCCTGGTCACCCTGGTGCAGGTCCTGCTGCACCGCTGCGCCGCGCAGGACGACGTGGTGATCGCCGTGCCGCGCACCGGCGGCCGGGGCGAAGGGACCGTGCCGCTGCGCTCCGTCCTCGCCCCCGGCACCACCTTCCTCGACCGACTGCGCTCCACCGCCGACACCCTGCGGCAGGCGGAGCGGCACCAGGACGTGCCGTCGGACCGGATCCTGGCGCTGGCCGGGTTCGCCGGCGGGGCCGGGCCGCTGGCACCCTGCCAGGTGCTGGTGGGCCGTCCCGGCGAGCCGCAGCCCGTCGACGCCCGGCAGGGCGGCGGCCACGACCTCGAACTGCACCTCGCGCCCGCTCCGGCCGGGGTGCTGCGCTACCGGGCCGACCGCCACGACCGGGAGACGGTCGTCGCGGCCGGACTGCGGCTGGGCCGCCTCGCCGAGGCCGCCCTCGCCGACCCCGGCCGCCCGGTCGACCGGCTGGAGCTGCTGCCCGAGGCCGAACGCGCCCGGCTGCTCGGCTTCAACCGGACGGCCGTCGACCACGGCGAGCCGCGCCGGCTGCACGAGCACATCCTCGACCGGGCCCGGCGCACCCCGGCGGCGGTCGCGGTCAGCGACGCGACCGAGGAGATCGACTACGCCGAACTCGTCGCCAGGGCCGGTGCCCTGGCGGAGCGCCTGCGGGCGCACGGGGTCGGGCCGGACGCGGCGGTGGCGGTCTGCGCACAGCGCTCGGTCGCCCTGGTGGTGGCCCTGCTGGGCGTGCTGCTGGCGGACGGCGCCTACCTGCCGCTGGACTGCGAGCACCCGGCGGCGCGGATCCGGACCGTTCTGGACGAGGCCCGCCCGGCGGTGGTGCTCGCGGACGAGTCCTTCGCCCCGCTGTTCGCCGGTACCGGCTCCGTGCTTCTGCCGCTCGACGGGGGCACCCCGCCGGCGGTCCAGGCCCCGCCGCCCGCGCGCGAACCCTCCGACGCCGACCTGGCGTACATCATCTACACCTCCGGCTCGACCGGGCGCCCCAAGGGGGTGGCGATCCCGCACCGGGGCATCGTCAACCGGCTGCTCTGGATGCAGGACCGGTACCGGCTGACCCCGGACGACGTGGTGCTGCAGAAGACGCCGTACACCTTCGACGTGTCGGTCTGGGAGTTCTTCTGGCCGCTGCTGGCCGGCGCCAGGCTGGTCATGGCGCGGCCCGACGGGCACCGGGACCCGGCCTACCTGGCCGGGGTGATGGCGGAGCAGGGGGTCACCACCGCGCACTTCGTGCCGTCGATGCTGGCGGTCTTCGCGGAGGAGCCGGGGGTCTCCGGGTGCACGGCGCTGCGCCGGGTGGTGTGCAGCGGTGAGGCGCTGACCTCGGCCGTCGTACGGCGGTTCCGGGAGCGCAGCCGGGCCGAGGTGCACAACCTGTACGGCCCGACCGAGGTGTCGGTCGACGTCACGCACTGGACCTGCCGGGACGACGACCCGGAGGGCGGGGTCCCGATCGGTGTGCCGATCGCCAACACCACGGCCCACGTCCTGGACGACGCGCGCGAGCCGGTGCCGATCGGCACGCCGGGAGAGCTGTACCTGGGCGGCGTGGGGCTGGCCCGGGGTTACGTCGGCCGGCCCGACCTCACCGTTGAGCGGTTCGTGCCGGACCCCTTCGGCACCGGGCCGGACGCGCGGCTGTACCGCACGGGCGACCTGGTGCGGTGGACGGCCGGCGGGCGGCTGGAGTTCCTCGGCCGGCTCGACCACCAGGTCAAGCTGCGCGGTCTGCGGATCGAACTGGGCGAGATCGAGGCGGTGCTGTGCGGCCATCCGGCGGTGTCGGAGGCGGTGGTGCTGCTGCGCGAGGACCTGGGCGCCGTCCCGGCCCTGGTGGCCTACCTGGTGACCTCGGACGGGCAGGAGCCGGCCGACCTGGCGGCGCACCTGGCCGAGGTGCTGCCCCGCTACATGCTGCCGGCGCGCACGGTGGTGCTGGCGGCCATGCCGCTGACCCGGAACGGCAAACTGGACCGGGCGGCGCTGCCCAAGCCGGCCCGGCGCCGGCGGTGAACCCGAGCGATGAGCCGGGCGGTGAACCCGGGCGGTGAACCCGGCAGCCGACAACCGGGCGCTGAACCCGCGGTGACGCCACACGGAGCATGAACGAGGTCGGGCGGGTCGTTCCGGGAACACCACGTTCCCGGAACGACCCGCCCGACCGCTGTTCCTGCTGCAGCCGCTGCTGCCCGCCGCCGCTACCGCGACCGTGCGTACGACCGCTGCTCCGGGAGCCTCCCGGCGTGCCCGGCCGCCGCCCCGGCCAGGTGCCGTTCGATCTCCTCGGCCCGCGGGTGCGCGATGTCCGTCAGGATCGAGTGGGCACCGCGCCAGGCCCGTACGGCCTGCTCGGGCCGGCCGAGCCGGGAGTACGAGGTGCCCAGCCCGTCCAGGACCTCCGCCTCGGCGTAGCGGTCGCCGGCCCGCCGGTACAGCAGCAGGGCCTGGCGCCGGTAGCCGACGGCCTCGGCGTCGCGGTCCAGCAGTTGGTGGAGCTCGCCCAGCCCGGCCAGCGCCCGCGCCTGCCCGTGCTCGTCGTCGAGGCCGCGGAAGGCCGCCAGCGCGTCGCGGTCGTGCGAGACGGCCTCGTCGAACCGCTCCAGCGTCCGGTACGACCGGGCCAGGTTCACCAGGCAGGTGGCCGCGCCGAGCCGGTTGCCCAGCTCCGCGAAGATCACCCGGGCCTGCCGCCAGCACCGGACCGCCTCCTGCGGCCGGTTCAGCCGGTCGTGCGCGCTGCCCAGGCCGAGCAGCGTGGCGGCCTCGCCGTCCCGGTCGTGGTTGGCCCGGTGCAGCTCCAGGGCCCGCTCGTGGTGCCGGACGGCGTCCTGGTACCGGCGGGTGAGCGCGTGGCAGTCGCCGAGCTCGGTGAGCACCCGGGCGGCGAGTTCCGGGTCCGCCTCCGGGCTGACCGTGGCCTGGGTGGTGCGCAGCACCGACAGCAGGCTCGAGGCCGGACCCCGGGTGTGCAGGTACCGGCTGAGCGAGAGCGCCAGCGCGGCGACCAGGGTGCCGTGGCCCTGTTCGGCCGCGCGGGAGAGCACCGCGGTGAGGTTGGCGCGCTCCGCGTCCAGCCAGGCCAGCGTCCGGTCGTGGTCCGGGAAGCGCAGGGCGGGCAGCACCGGCGGGGGCAGCGGCGGGGCGTAGCGCGGGCGGACCGCCGAGGAGCGGGTGCGCAGCAGTTCGTCCGCCGCGCGGGCGGTGTGGCAGTACCAGACCGTCAGCCGGTGGAGGGCCAGGCGGTCGCCGGCCCCGCCCTCCGTGAGCTCGGCGGCGAAGGCGTGCAGCAGGTCGTGCAGGCGGTACCGGGCCGGGGTGTCCTGGATCAGCAGGTTCTCGTCCACCAGGAGTTCCAGCGTCTCGCGCGCGGCCGCCGGGTCGACACCGGCCAGCGTGGCGATCGCGGGCGCGGTGTACTCGCGTCCCGGATGGACGGCCAGCAGCCGGAAGACCCGCCGGGCCTCCTCGGGCAGGCGCCGGTAGGAGAGGTCGAAGCTGGCGCGCAGCGAGCGGCCGCCGGTGGTCAGGGCGCTGATCCCGCCCGGTCTCAGGTACTCGACGAGGTCCGCGAGCCGCCAGGCCGGGCGGGCCCGCAGGCGCGCGGCGGCGAGTACCAGCGCCAGCGGCAGGTGCCCGCAGGCGTGGATGACCTGGGCGGCGGCCCCGGGGGAGTCGGCGACCCGCTCGGTGCCGGCGAGCTCGGCCAGGAGCCGCAGCGCGTCCGCCGGGGCCAGGGCGGCGAGCGGCAGGGAGCGGGCGCCGTCGAGCCCGGCCAGGCTGCGCCGGCTGGTGATCAGCACCAGGCAGCCGGGGTCGGCCGGGATCAGCGGGCGGACCTGGTGCGCGTCGGCCGCGTCGTCGAGCAGCAGCAGCGCCTCGCGGCCGTGCAGGCGGTCGCGGAACAGGGCGGCGCGCGCGTCCAGGCCCTCGGGCATCAGCGACCGGTCCACGCCGAGGGCGTGCAGCAGGCCCGCCAGGACGTCGGAGGGGTCGGCCGGGGGCCGGTCCGGATCGAAGCCGCGCAGGTTCACGTACAGCTGCAGGGTGCCGAACCGGCCGGCGCGGACCAGTTCGTGCGCCGCGTGCACGGCCAGCTGGGTCTTGCCGACCCCGGCCATGCCCTCGATGGCGGTGACCAGCACGGTGGCCGCGGCCCCGGCCGGTCCGGCGGCCGGGGCCGCCAGCAGGGTCCGCAGCTCCTCCGTGCGGCCGCTGAAGAAGGGCAGGTCGGCCGGGAGTTGGCGCAGGACGGTGACCGGTTCCGCCGGGAGGCGACGCCGGACGGTGAACGGCTCGGCAGGGAGCGGGCGCGGTTCGGTGAACGGTTCGTCCGGCGCGGGACGGGCTCCGAGGAGCACCGCGCCGGTCGCGTCCGGTACCGCGACGGGGCCCGTCGCCCGTGCGGCGCCGCCGGCGGGGTCGGGCCCGCCCGGCCGGTCCCGCTCCGGTCCGGCCGCCCGCTGCGAACTCTCCTGCGGGGCGGCGGAGTTGCCGCCGGACCGCAGTACCCGCTGATGGGCGGCCGCGATCCGGGCGCCCGGTTCGATGCCCAGGTCGCGGGCGAGCGCGGTGCGCAGCCGCCGGTAGACGGCCAGCGCCTCGGCCCGCCGGCCCGCGACCGCGAGCGCCTCGATCAGCAGGGCGTGCACGCCCTCCTGGTGCGGCTCCTCCGCGGCGAGGCGGGTGAGCAGCAGCACGGACTCGGCCGCGCGTCCCAGCTCCAGACCGGCCCGGGCGGCCAACTCGGTGACCTCCACCCGGGACTGGGCCCAGCCCGGCGCCTCGTCCCGGTGCAGCCGGTCGCAGTTCACGTCGGCCAGCGGCGCGCCGCGCCACAGGCCCAGGGCCGCGGAGGCCGCCGTCCAGACGGCGGGCCAGTCGCTCGACCGCGCGGCGTCGCGGGCCGATTCGCAGTGCTCGCCGAAGACCAGGGTGTCGAGTTCGGTCCGCGCCCCCACCTCGATCCGGTACCCGGGACCGGTGGTCACCACCCGGTCCGATCCTTCGCCCAGCAGGCGCCGCAGGCGCAGCACATGGCTGCGCAGGGTGGCCGGCGCGGCGGGCGGTTCGTTGCTCCACACGATGTCGGTGAGCTCGTCGACGCTGACCGTCCGGTTGGGACGGCACAGGAGCGCCGCGAGCAGGACTCTGACCCGGGCCGGCAGCGCGACGGTTGCGCTGTCGACACGGACTTCGACGGGGCCCAGGACCCCGAAAAAGACGCTGGTTTCTGTCATTTCTTCCCCCGAAAGGCCGGTGGCCGCTGGGAAATTGAACCTACGTGAACGGTCAGCGTCAAGGGTTGTTGATCCGCGTCGAAACCCCGGCCACGCGTATTCAACAGGGTTTGCACAGGCATTCCATCGGCCTTGCACGGCCCTGTCGGACGCTCCTCCCGTGGCGATGGCCAGCGGGGCGGGACCGCTCGGCCGTCCCCACCCGTCCGACCAACCACGAAGCGACTCATGGAAGGGGTGTCCCTCTTGCTGGATTTGGAGTTGATAACCGGGCGATTGCAGGCGATCGCCGACTTCATGCGCCGGGGAAAGGTGAACCACCGCTGGGTGGCCTCGCTGCCGGAACAGGTGGCGGCCCTGGCCAGGGAGTGGGAACTCGACATCGGCGAGGTGGCCGGCGTCGACTACTCGTCGGCCGTGACCTCCGTGCTGGTCTCCTGCACGGGGCCGATGGGCGAGGCCGAGCTGAAGCTCGCGCCGGACGCCTACGCCCTCGCCGAGGAAGTGGCGATGCTGCGGCAGTTCGCGCCCGGCGGCCGGGTGCCCCAGGTGCACGGGAGCAGCCGGGGCGCGGCGCTGCTGGAGGCGGTCCGGCCCGGCACCCCGGTGGAGGACCTGCCGCGGCCGCCCTACGCCGCCGACTACGCCCGGTTCCTGGACGACCTGCACACGGTCGGCGACCCGGCGAGCGCGCCCCGGCAGGCCGCCGACTGGCTCGGCCTGATGCTCGGCTGGGCCGAGCAGGGCGGGGCCGAGGTGGCGGAGGCGAGGCGGACCGCCGACCGGCTGCTGGCCACCGAACCCGAGCGGGTGCTGCTCCACGGCGACCTGCACCTGGGCAATGTGCTCACCTCGGACCGCCGGGGCCTGGTGGCCCGCAGCCCGATCGCCTGCGTCGGCGAACGCTGCTTCGACGCGGCGGACTACGTGCTGGAGGGCGCGGACCTCGCGGACATGGTGGGCCGCCGGGACGCCCTGGCGGCCGCCACCGGCCTCGACGCCGAGCGGCTGGACGGCTGGGCCCGGGTGCTGGCCCCGCTCGGGGCCGCGCGCGCACCCCAGCCGGAGCGGGTCGCCACCCTCCTCGCCTACGGACGGGGTGAGTACTGAGATGGCCGGATCCGTGGGCGGCACCACCGGCCTGCTCGGCCGGCTGATCCCCGCCGACGCGCTGCGCCGGCGACTGCTGGCGATCCGGTTCGCCGAGGCGACCGGCAAGGGCGTCTTCCTCTCCGGCAGCATCGTCTACTTCACCCTGCACGTCGGGCTGACCGCCGCGGAGGTCGGCATCGGCCTGTCGCTGGCGGGCTTCGCCGGCCTGCTCTCCTCGGTGCTCTTCGGCATGATCGCCGACCGGATGCGCAAACGCACCCTGCTGTTCCTGCTGTTCGCGGCGGTCGCCGTCGGCTTCGGGCTGTACTCCGCGGTGGACGACGCGATCCAGTTCTACGTCCTGGTGACCCTGGTCGGCTTCCTGGACTACGGGATCGGACCGACCGAGAACGCGCTGCTGGCCACCGTGATCCCGGAGGGCGAACGGGTCCGGCTCAACGCCACCATGCGCACGGTGTTCAACGTCGGCTTCAGCGCGGGCATCGGCGTCGCCGCCGCGGCCGCGCTGAGCACCCGGCTGCTGGTGCTGATCCCCGCGGTGGCGGCGGTCCTGCTCGGCCTCGCGGCCCTGCTGGTGACCCGCCTGCCGGAGGGTCCGCCGGGCGACCCGGAACAGCGGCCCCGGCCCTTCGGCGCGGTGCGCGACCTGCGCTTCCTCGGCGTGGTCGGCCTGTCGACCGTACTCGCCTCGCACATCAGCCTGCTGATGGTGGTGCTGCCGCTGTGGGCCCTGGAGCGCGCCGCCGTCCGGCCCTTCCTGGTGCCGCTGCTCCTGGTGGTCAACACCGTCTTCGTCATCCTGTTCCAGGTGCGGGCGAGCAAGGGCGCCGAGACGGTCGCGGGCGCCGCGGCGACGGCCCGCCGGGCCGGGCTGTGGATCGCGGCGGGCTGCGCGGCGGCCTCGGTCACCGCCCTGTGGCACTCGACGGCGCCGGCCACCGCGGCCATCGTCGTGACCGCCCTGCTGCTGTCCGTGGCCGAGGTCATGCAGTCCGCCTCGGCCTGGGGCCTCGCCTTCGGGCTGGCCCCCAAGCACGCCGAGGGCGAGTACCTCGGCGCGTTCGACCTGCATGTGGCGACCCAGAACATCGCCGGGCCGGCGCTCTTCTCCGGCCTGGTCATCTCGGCAGGCTTCTGGGGCTGGATCGCGATCGCCGGGCTGATGCTCGCCGCGGCCGCGCTGATCGGGCCCGCCGCGCGGCGCAGCGCCGACGCGATGGCGGGCACCGCCCGCCCGGAGGCCGTCATGGACACCGGAGGGGCGGCATGACCGACAGCGGCAGGGCTTCGTTCACCCAGGAGCGCTTCTACTTCCTCAACGAGCTGCAACCGGGCAACCCCGCCTACGTGGTGGCGTTCGCGCTGCGCATGACCGGCGCGCTGGACCACGACCGGCTGGCCTCGGCGGTCCGCGCCGTCACCGCCCGGCACGCGGTGCTGCGCACCGGGTTCGCCGTGCGCGACGGCGAGTTGACGCAGCTGGTGCACGACACGGCGGAGCCCGACCTCACCGCCGTCGCGCACCCGCCGGCCGACCGTCCCGACCAGGACCGCCACCTGCGCGAACTGGTGGCCGCCGAGGCCGCCGTGCCGTTCGCGCTGGCCGACGGCCGGGTCCTGCGGGCCCGGATCGTGACCTGGGGCGCCGACCAGCACGCGCTGGTCGTGCTGGTGCACCACATCGCCTGCGACGGATGGGCGGTCGGCCTGCTGCTGGACGACATCGCGGCGCAGTACAACGGCCGGGCGACGGCCGCGCCGAGCGCCACCTACCTGGAGTACGCCGAGGCCCAGCGCACCCTGTGGGAGAAGCACACCCGGCGCCTGGAGCACTGGCGCGAACTGCTGGCCGGCGCCCCCAAGCTCGCCCTGCACAGCGACCGGCCCCGGCCCGGCGTGCTCACCCACCGAGGTGCGGTGCTGCGCCGGCCGGTCGACCCGGAGCTGGTCCAACGGCTCACCGACTGGGCGAAGGAGCACGGGGTCACCCTGTTCGCGGTGGCGCTCGCCGCCTACGCCAGGGTGCTGTCCCGGCACGCCCGCCAGCCGGAGGTGGTGATCGGCGTCCCGGTCGCCAACCGGCTGGACGAGGCGGAGGAGCAGCTGGTCGGCTGCCTGGTCAACACGCTGCCGGTCCGGGTCGACCTGACCGGCGGGCCGAGCTTCGCCGAACTGGTCACCCGGACCTGGCGGACGGCGCTGACCGCGCTCGGCGACCAGGACGTGCCGTTCGAGCGGATCGTCCAGGCGGTCGGCGAGGAGCGCCAGCTCAGCCACGCCCCGGTCTTGCAGACCATGCTGACGGTGCAGAACTTCACCTTCACCGTGCCGGACTTCACCGGGCTGACGGTGTCCGAGGTCGACGTCGAGATCGAGGCGGCCCGCTTCGACCTCGGACTGACCCTGGACGTCTCCACCCGCTCGCCGTTCCTGCGTGCCGACTTCAGCACCGAGCTGTTCGACGCGGCGACCGTCGAGGGGCTGATGGCGCACTTCCACGCCCTGCTGGAGTCCCTGGTCGACGACCCGGAGGGCGAGCCCGCGATGGTGGACGCGCGGGAGCACCGGCTGCTCACCGAGGGCTGGAACCCGCCGGTCGGGCCGGCGGCGGGCAGCCTCCCGGCGGGGGACCGGCCGTTCGTTCCCCGTCCGTCCGTTCCCCGCCCGTCCGTGCTGCGGCTGTTCTGCGAGCACGCCGCCGCGGCGCCGCAGGACGTGGCGCTGGTGCACCGGGGGCGGACGACCAGCTACCGGGAGCTGGACGAGTGGTCCGGCCGGATCGCCGCCGCGCTGCGCCGGTCCGGAGTGCGCACCGGGACCCGGGTCGGGCTGCTGCTCGGCCGCTCCCCGGCGATGCTCGCGGCGATCCTCGGGACGTGGAAGGCCGGCGGCGCCTATGTGCCGCTGGACCCCGCGCACCCGCGCCGGCGCCTGGAGCACATCCTCGACAGCTCCGGACCGGCCGTCGTCCTGGTCGAGGAGGGGACCGCCGACCTCGCCCGGCAGCTCACCGAGGGCCGGGACACGGTCCGGCTGGACGCCCACCGCGCCGACGGCGCGACGGAGTCGGACGCCCACCGGGCGGAGGGCGAGCCCGAGCACCCGGTCCGGTGGCCCGAACCGTCGGACGTCGCCTACGTGATGTACACCTCCGGATCCACCGGCGTGCCCAAGGGCGTGATGGTCCGCCACCGCGGCCTGGATGCCCTGTTCGGCCCTCGCCCGTGCGGCCTGGCCACCGACGGCGGCGACAGCTGGCTGGCCGCGCACAACTTCTCCTTCGACGTGTCGGTCCTGGAGATCCTGGGCGCCCTGACCACCGGCAGCCGACTGGTCGTCGCCGACCAGGAGGACGTGCTCGACCCCGAGCGGCTGGCCCGGCTGATCCACGAGCAACGGGTCACGGTGGTCAACCTCACGCCGAGCCTGCTCTACCGGGTGCTGCCGCCGTTCTTCGCCACCCTGGACGGCGACCGCTCCCCGGTGCGGTACGTGGTGCTGGTGGGCGAGGCGCTGAGCTGGTCCCGGCTGGCCGCGCTGGTCGACCCGGAGCGGCTGCCCGCGGTCTTCGTCAACATGTACGGGGTCACCGAGGCCACCATCGTGAACACCGTGATCGAGGTGCCGGCCGCGGAACTCGGCCGGGTGCGGGAGGGCAGCATCGGGGTGCCGCTGCCGGCGAACCGCTGCTACGTGCTGGACGAGGACCGGCGGCCCACCGGCGTCAACGTGCCCGGCGAGCTGTACCTCGCCGGCGAGTTGGTCGCCGCCGGCTACATCGGCGAGCCCGGCCTCACCGCCGCCCGGTTCGGCGAGGACCCGTACACCCCCGGCGAGCTCTACCGGACCGGGGACATCGTCCGCTGGGCCCCCGACGGCCGACTGGTGTACATCGGCCGCGAGGACACCCAGGTGAAGGTGCGCGGCCACCGCGTCGAACTCGCCGACGTCGAGGCGGCGTTCCTGCGCCGCCCGGGGGTGCGCCAGTGCGTGGCCGTGGTGGAGGCGGAGGAGCTGATCGCGTTCGTCTGCGCCGACCCCGGGGCGGGCGAGGAGCGCGAACTGCGCGCCCTGGTCCGGGAGGAGCTGCCCGGCTACATGGTGCCGTCCCGGATCCTGCCGGTGGAGCGCATCCCGCTGAACGCCAACGGGAAGGTCGACCGGCGGCGCCTGCTCGCCGAGCACGCCGCCGCCGGGGCCGCCGCCCCGGTCCTGCGCACCGCCCCGCCGACCGCCGACCAGGGGGAGGCGAACGGCGACACGCTCACCTCGCGCATCCGCGCGATCTGGGCCGACGTGCTGCGCCGGCCCGACCTCGAACCGACCGACAACTTCTTCGACGTGGGCGGCAGCAGCTTCGCGCTGATCACCGTGCGGGACCGGATGGCGCTGACCGGGCTGGAGCTCTCGGTCACCGACCTGTTCCGGCACGGCACGGTCGCCGCCTGCGCCGCGCACTTCCGGCAGGCACACACCGACGTGCCCGCCGACGACCGGACCGCGCTGCGCAAGCGCGGCCGTGACGAACTCGCCCGAAGGCGCCGACTCAACAGGGGGCACGAGCATGTCTGACGACCAGGACCGGGGACAGGGCCAGGGCCAGGGCCAGGGACACGGGCAGGACCGGATCGCGATCGTCGGCATGGGGATCAGGCTCCCCGGCGCCGGACGCGACCTCGACCGCTACTGGCACGACATCAAGAACGGCGTCGAGTCGATCTCCTTCTTCTCGCGCGAGCAACTCCTCGGCTGGGGCGTCCCGGAGGAGGTCGCCGACAACCCGAACTTCATCCCGGCCCGCGCCGTCCTGGACGACTACGACCACTTCGACCACCGGCTGTTCGGCTACTCGCCGCAGGACGCCGTCCTGATGGACCCGCAGCAGCGGATCCTGCTCGAATGCGCCTGGGGCGCGCTGGAGCACGCGGGCTACCCGCCGATCGGCGCGGACGGCAACCGCACCGCCGTGTACGTCGGCACCGGGATGAACGTCTACCTGCTCGACATCCTGTGGCCGAACGTCCGCGCGGTGAAGTCGGCCGGCGGACTCGGCGTGCTCACCTCCAGCGACAAGGACTACGCCGCCACCAGGATCGCCTACAAGCTCAACCTCCAGGGCGCGGCCTTCTCCGTGCAGACCGCCTGCTCCACCTCACTGGTCGCCATCCACCTGGCGGTGCAGAGCCTGCTCACCTACGAGGCCGACATGGTCCTCGCCGGCGCCGCCTCCTCCGGCCCGCCCACCCGGCGCGGCCACTTCTACGCCCCCGGCGGCACCTTCTCCCGCGACGGCCACTGCCGCACCTTCGACGTCGCCGCCGACGGCACCGCGGACGCCGACGGCGGCGCCGTCCTCGTGCTCAAGCGCCTGGAGGACGCGATCCGGGACAACGACACCGTCCACGCGGTGATCGCCGGAACCGCCGCCGTCAACGACGGCGCCCGCAAGGCCGGCTTCACCGCGCCCGGGGTCGAGGGCCAGGCCACCACCATCCGCACCGCGCTCGCGGCCGGCGGCATCGACCCCGACACCATCGGGCTGATCGAGACCCACGGCACCGCGACCCCGCTCGGCGACCCGATCGAACTCGCCGCGCTGCGCTCGGTGTTCGGCACCGACCGGGGCGACCGCCCGAAGGCCGCCCTGGGCGCCCTCAAGTCCATCATGGGCCACCTGGACACCGCCGCCGGCGTCGCCGCCGTCGTCAAGACCGTGCTCGCCCTGAAACACCGCACCATCCCGCCGGTGGGCCTGTTCACCGCGCCGAACCCCGCCCTCGAACTGGAGAAGTCGGTCTTCTGGGTGCCCGCCACCGCCACCGAGTGGCCGACGATCGACGGCGTGCGCCGGGCCGGCGTCAGCTCCTTCGGCATCGGCGGCACCAACACCCACATCGTCCTGGAGGAGGCCCCGCCGGCCACCACGCCCAGGAGGCCCCGCCGCCCGGCGAGCGAACTGCTGCTGGTCTCGGCCCGGACGGAGGAGGCGGCCACCGAGAGCCTGGCCCGGGTCGACTCCTTCCTCGCCGACCTGCCGCCGGCCGAACTCGGCGACGTCGCCTACACCTTGCGCACCGGGCGGACCGAACTCCCCTGGCGCGGCTTCACCGTCCGGATGCCCGAGGAGGACCTCAAGCCGCTGCTGCCGGTGCGCCGCACCGACCCGCAGGCCGCCGAGCGCGGCGTCGGCTACCACCTCACCGGCGGCGGCCAACTGCCCGGCTGCGGGCACTGCTACCACATCGACCCCGACTTCCGCCGGATCATCGACCTCGGCTACGCCGCGCTGCGCCCGCTGGGCGAGGACGCCGACCCGGCGACCAAGGAGCGGGTGGGCCGGTTCGCCGTCGCGATGGCCTGGACCGACGCGCTGGGCCGCCGCGGCCTCCGCCCGGTCGCCCTCACCGGCAACGGCCCCGGCGCGGTCGCCGCCGCCTGCACGGCCGGTGTGTTCGACTTCGCGACCGGCATCGAGCTGGCCCTCGGCCGACGGCCCTCCGACTGGCGACCGGCCGCCCCCACCGCCCGGCTGTACGCCCCTGCCGACGGCGCGCCGGTCACCGCGGCCCAGGCCGCCGACCCCGACTACTGGGCGAGCCGCTTCGACGAGCCCGGCGACGGCACGTTCGCGCCGCCGACCGTCGACCCCGAGCCGGCCACCTGGCTGGAGATCGGCACCCAGGTCTTCCCCCACCTCGGCGTCGAACTGCCCGAGATGAGCAGCGCCTACGACCGGATGCTGGCCGCCGTCGGCCTGCTCTGGCAGCTCGGGATCGGCGGCCCCTGGAACGAGGAGGGCGACCGCGGCCGCAGCCGCGTCCCCGCCCCCGGCTACCCGTTCGCCCCCACCCGGCACTACCTGGAGATCCCCGCCACCGCGAAGGAGAGGCACCTGTGATGAACCCTCGGACCGAGCAGGACTGGGTCGCCGAGTTCGAGCAGCTCTGGATGGAGGTCCTCGGCGTCGACGAGGTCCACGAGCACGACGACTTCTTCGACCTCGGCGGCCACTCGCTGAGCGCGCTGCGGCTGAGCACCCTGATCCGCCAGGAGCTCAACCGTCCCGTCGACCTCGCCGACGTGCTGCACAACCCCCGCTACGGCGACCTGCTGGCCGTGGCCGGCCGGGACGAGCCGGAGGCGTCGGAGGCGTCGGAAGCAGCGGAAGCGGTGGAGGCCGGAGCCGGGGCGGCGGGGGCCGAGGGCGGTCGGGCATGACCGTCGCCCCCGGGCGCGCCGCCGACTGGCTGCCACTGGTCGTCGAGGTACTCGGGCTGCCGGCCGACGAGGCCGGCGCCCGGTACCGGGCCGAGTCGTTCACGGCCCTGGGCGGATCCTCGCTCCAGGCGATCGCACTCGGCGCCCACGGCCAGCGCCGGCTGTCCCGCGACGTCGAGGTCGCCGGACTGCTCGGCCCGGACCCGCTGGCCGCCGTCCTGGCCGGCGCGCGTCCCTTCGTGCCGAGCGTCCCGCCGCCCGCCGACCCGGCCGCCGCCCCGCAGCCGCGCCCGCTCCTGCCCGGGCAGCGGGCCATGCTCGCCGCCCACCTGGCCGGCCAGGACCGGCCCTACCGGCTGCTCTTCACCCTGCGGCCGCCCGAGCCGCTCGACCTCGGGCGCGTCCGGGCCGCGCTGCGCGCCCTCACGGCCCGCCACGAATCGCTGCGCACGATGTTCACGGGCTCCACGGGCTCCACGGGCTCCACGGGTGATCGCTTGTCGTCCGGCGAGGAGCGGACCGTGCGCCGGGTGGTGCTGCCCGCCTCCCACGAACCGAGGCTGCTGCACCAGACCCTGCCTGCCGGGGCGGACGCGGTGCGCGCCGTGCACGAGCTGTACGCCGCCCGCGCCGGGGAACTGCTGCGCCCCTTCGACCGTCCGCCCGTGGTGTTCGTCCGCACCGTCGCCGGCACCGAGACCCTGCTCTCGGTCCTGGTGCACCACGCGCTCGCCGACGGCTGGAGCATCGGCGTGCTGTGGCGCGAGTTCGCCCGGCTGTACGAGGACGGGCCGGGCGCGCTGCCCGGGCCCGGCCCGTCGCCGGACTGGACCGGCACCCGGCTGGCCGCCCGGGAGGCCTCCGGCGACCTGGCGCAGGCCATGGCCGGGGTGAGGCGGCGGCTGGACGGCGCCCCACTGGTGGCGACCCTGCCCGGCGGACCCGACCCGGCCGGTGCCGGCGGCGCGGACGGTACCGACGGCACCGGTGCCCGGCTGGTGTTCGAGCTGCCGGAACAGGTGGCCGAGGGCGTGGACCGGCTGGCCCGGCACTGCCGGACCACCGTCACCTCGGTGCTGCTCGCGGCGTGGTCGCTCGCCGCGGCCCGCCGGATCGGCACCACCGACCTGGTCCTCGGCGTGGCGGCCGCGGGCCGCTTCGAGGCCGGCATGGAGGACGTCGTCGGGCTCTGCACCCGGATCGTCCCGGTGCGCTGCCGGATCGACGGCGCCCGACCGGTCACCGAGCACGTCCGGGCCACCGCCGGCGCGCTCGCGGACGCGCTCGCCGACGCCGACCTGCCGTTCGACCGCGTGGTCAGCGGCCTGGACGGCACCGTGGACGGGACCCGCAATCCGGTGGCGCAGCTCGGCTTCGCCGCCCACCACGAGCTGGTCCCCGACTCCTTCGGGACGGCGGGCGGCACCTGGCGGGTGTACGAGGGCCACTGTGCGGGTTCGGCCTTCGACGCCCTGCTGTACGTGCAGTCCTGGTCGCCGCGGCCCAGGCTGGCGATCGAGTACGCGACCTCGGCGCAGAGCGCCGCGGACATCGGCGAACTGGCCGAGTCGCTGCACGCCGTGCTGGCCGAGCTCGCGGTCGACCCTCGGGCGCCCGTGGACCGGATCGCCGGGCTCTCCGCCGGCCAGCTGGCCCGGCTGCGGGAACTCGGCCAGGGCGCGGACGCCACGACCGGCGACGACCTGTGGAGCCGGTTCGAGCGGCAGGTGCGGGAGCGTCCCGACGCCACCGCGCTGCTCGACCCCGACGCGGGCCACGCGCTGACCTACCGGCAGCTGCACGCGCACGCCCTCGACCAGGCCGAGCTGCTGCACGGCTGCGGCGTCCGCGCCGGTGACCGGGTGGTCCTGGAACTGCCGAGATCGGCGGCGGAGGCCGTGGCCGTGCTCGGCACCCTGCGCCTGGGCGCCGCCTGGGTGGCGGTGGACCCGGCCGCCCCGGCGGACAGACGCGCCCGGATCGCCGACGCGGTCACGGCCGCCGCCCGGATCGGCGGGACGGCCGACGATCCGGCCTTCGCCGACGTCCCCCGGTGCCCGCAGGCCGGTCCCGGCCGGACGCTCCCGACGAGCCGGCCCGCCGGGGCGGGGCCCGGCATCGCGCCGTACCGGCCGGAGCCCGCCCGGGCGGCCTACGTCTCCTTCACCTCGGGAACCACCGGTGTCCCCAAAGGCGTGGTGGTCCCGCACCGCGCGGTGCTGCGCCTGGTGGACGACGCGGACCTGTTCGCCGACGTGAACCTGCGCGCGGACGCGGACGTGTCCGCCGACGTCGAGCCGTCCCTCGACCGGCCGGGGCCGTCGATGCTGCGGCTCTCCCCGCTGGCCTTCGACGCCTCCACCCTGGAGCTGCTGGTGCCGTTGGCGAGCGGGACGACCGTGGTGGTCCACCCGCCCGCGGAGCCCACACCCGACAGCCTGGCCCGGTTCCTCCCCGCCGCGGGCGTGACCCACGCCTGGCTGACGGCGGGCCTGTTCCACCTGGTGGCCGACCACCGGCCGGAGGCGCTGCGCGGGCTGCGCCAGGTGTTCACCGGCGGCGGGGTGGTCTCACCGGCCCACGTCCGGCGGGTCCTCGAACAGTCGCCCGGACTGCGGGTCACCAACGGCTACGGGCCCACCGAGAACACCACGTTCACCACGGTGTGCCACGTCGACGGCGTGTCCGAGGTGTCCGACCCGTTCCCGATCGGCCGCCCGGTGCACGGCACCGGCGTGCGGATCACCGGCCCGGACGGGCGGCCGGTGCCGCCCGGGGCGGTGGGCGAACTGCGGGCCACCGGCGCGGGACTGGCCGACGGCTACCTGGGCGACCCGGACCGCACGGCGCAGTCCTTCGGCGAGCCGGTCGGTGAGCGGGACGGCGGGCGCTCCGGCGGGCGCGAGTACCGCACCGGCGACCTGGCCCGCTGGGGCGCGGACGGGCGGCTGCTCTTCCTGGGCCGCGTCGACCGGCAGCTGAAGGTCGCCGGGTACCGGATCGAACCGGTCGCCGTCGAGCGCCGGATCAAGGAGCAGGACGGGGTGCTGGACGCCGTCGTCCTGCTGGCCGACGAGCGGCTCTGCGCGGCGGTCAAGGCCGACGCCGGCGTCCTGGACCGGGTGCGGGCGGCCGTCGAGCCGCTGCTCGCCCCCTACGAGCGTCCGCAGCGCTGGCAGGCGGTGGCGCGGTTCCCGCTGGACCGCAACGGCAAGGTCGACCTGCGGGCCCTCGGCGCGCTGTTCGCCCCGGCAGCTGGGGTGGACCGGGGCGGCGTCGCGGAGCCGGTGGCCGCCGCGGCACTGCCCGACGTTGCGGCGCCGGCCGCCGGGGCCGACCCGGCCTACCCGGCCGCGGTCGACGCCGAGGAACTGATCCGGGACGTGTGGACCGAGGTGCTCGGGACCGACGACTTCGACTTCGACGAGGCCTTCTTCGACGTCGGCGGCGACTCGCTCACCCTCGCCATGGTCCGGACCCGGCTGGAACGGCGATTGGGCACCAGACCAATAGCCCTGGCGGAGCTGTACCGGTACCCCACCGTCCAGTCCCTTGCCCAACATCTGCGCACGACATGACGACACGACGGGGGTGACGAGATGAGCAACGGAGCGACTGACGAGCCGGATGACGGGCTGCGTCAGGACATCGCGATCGTCGGAATGGCCGGCCGGTTCCCCGGCGCCGCCGACCTCGACGAGTACTGGAACGGCCTGCTCGCCGGACGGGTGGCGGTCGCCCGGCTGTCCCGCGAGGAGCTGCTCGCGGCCGGCGTGCCGGCCGCCGACCTGGACGACCCGGCCTACGTGCCGGCCCGCGGCCTGCTCGCCGGGACGGACCTGTTCGACGCCGGGTTCTTCGGCATCCCGCCCCGGGAGGCCGACCTGATGGACCCGCAGCACCGGCTGCTGCTGGAGACCGCCTGGGAAGCCCTGGAGAGCGGCGGACTGATCACCGACCGGCCACCGGGCCGGGTCGGCGTGTTCGCCGGCTCCGGATTCAACTACTACCTGCAGCAGCAGGTCCTGGCCGACCCGGAAGTCCTGGCCGAGCAGGGCCTGCTGTCCGTGGTGCTCGCCAACGAGAAGGACCACCTCGCGGCCCGGATCGCCTACCGGCTGGGCCTGAACGGGCCCGCGATCGGCGTCCAGACCGCCTGCTCCACCTCGCTGGTCGCCGTGCACCTGGCCTGCCAGAGCCTGCGCACCGGCGACTCCGACCTCGCGCTGGCCGGCGGCGTCGACCTGGAGTTCCCGCAACGGGCCGGCTACCGCTACGAACCCAAGGGCATCATGTCGCCCGACGGCGCCTGCCGCCCGTTCGACGCCGCCGCCAACGGCACCGTGCCGGGCAGCGGGGTCGGCATGGTCGTCCTCAAACGGGCCGCGGACGCCCGCCGCGACGGCGACCGGGTCCTCGCGCTGATCTCCGGCTCCGCCGTCAACAACGACGGCGCGGCGAAGGTCGGCTACACCGCCCCGGGCGTCGCCGGACAGGTCGACGTGCTCGCCCGCGCCTATGCGGCGGCCCGCGTCGACCCGTCGACGATCGGCTACCTGGAGGCGCACGGCACGGCCACCGAGGTCGGCGACGCCATCGAACTGGCCGCGCTGCGCGAGGTGTTCGGCGACGGCAGGGGCGCCTGCTCGCTCGGCTCGGTCAAGGCGAACATCGGCCACCTGTCGGCCGCCGCCGGCGTGGCCGGCCTGATCAAGGCCGCCCTCGCCCTGCACCACCGCCGGATCCCGCCGCTCGCCGGCCTCGACCGGCCCAGGGCCGAACTGACCGACCCCGGATCGCCGTTCACCGTCGACACCGTCGCCCGGGAGTGGACCGTCCCGGACGGCCGGCCGCGCCGGGCCGCCGTCAGCTCCTTCGGCCTCGGCGGCACCAACGTCCACGTGGTGCTCACCGAGGCACCCGCCGACCCGGCGCCGCCCACCCCGACCGCCCCGGACGTCGTCCTGGTCTCCGCCCCCACCGAACCGGCCCTGCGCAGCGCCGCCGAACGCCTCGCCCGCCACCTGGCCGACCACCCCGGACTCCCGCTGCCCGACGTCGCCCTGACCACGCAGCGGCACCGCCGGCACTTCGCCCACCGGATCGCCGTCGCCGCGCCGGACACGGCCGAGGCCGCCCGCGCGCTGACCGGCGCACCCGTGCGCACCGCGCAGCGCCGGCCCGAGGTGGTCTTCCTGCTCCCCGGCCAGGGCGCCGAAGCACCCGGCATGGCCGCGTGGGCCTACCGCCGCTACCCGTCCTTCGCCGCCGACATCGACCGCGGCAGCGAACTCGCCCGGCCCCTCCTCGGCGTGGACCTGCGCGAGCTGCTGGTCGACCGGGACCCGCAGGGCCTGATCCACCGCACCGACCTCACCCAGCCCGCCCTGGTGCTGCACGAGTACGCGCTGGGACGGCTGCTCGGCACCTTCGGGGTCCGGCCCGCCGCCCTGCTCGGGCACTCGGTGGGGGAGTACGCGGCGGCGGGCCTGGCCGGCGAACTGGGGCCGGCCGACATGCTGCGCCTGGTCGCCGAGCGGGGCGCGCTGATGCGACGGGCCCCCGAGGGCGGCATGCTCGTGGTCCTCGCGGCGCCGGCCGCGGTGCGCGCCGAACTCGCCGGACCGGACGAGCTCGACATCGCCGCCGTCAACGCGCCGGAGGTGGTCGTGGTGTCCGGCCCGGCCGACGCGCTGACCCGGCTGCGCGCCCGGCTCGACACCGCCGGGATCCAGCACCGGCTGCTGCCCACCGAACGGGCCTTCCACTCCCGGATGATGGCCGGGGCCGCCGCCGCGCTGGACGCGGTGGCCGCCACGGTCGAGGCCAAGCCGGGCGAGGTCGACGTGATCAGTACCGTCAGCGGCCGGGTGCTGCCCGCCGGCGGGCTCCGGCCGGCCGGCTACTGGGCGGAGCAGTTGCGCAGCCCCGTCCGCTACCAGGACGCGGTGGTCACGGCGGCGGCCCGGGGCCGGGCGGTCCTCGTCGAGGTCGGCCCGGGCAGTGGTCTGATCGGCAGCGCCCGGCAGATCCCCGAGGCCCGGCAGACGCCCGTGGTGGCGCTGCAGCCGCGCCGCGGCGACCTGCTGAGCGGGCTCGGCGCGCTGTGGGCCTCGGGCGTCGAGCTGGACTGGGCGGCGGTGCGCGCGGGGGCCCCGGCGGTCCGGGCGCCACTGCCGGCCCGTCCCTTCGCCGCCGAACGCCACTGGCTGGACACGCCCGCCGCCCGGGACGCTCCGGCGCCGGTCGCTCCGGTTCCGGTGGCTCCGATGCCCGTCGCTTCGGCGCCGGTGGCCGACCCGGCTGCGGACGACGAGGAGCGGACCGTGCGACAGATCGCGGAGATCTGGCGCTCACTGCTCGGGGTTCCCACCGTCGGGGCCGACTCCGACTTCTTCACCCTCGGTGGGGAGTCGCTGCTCTTCATCCGCATGATCGCCCAGGTGCAGCGCAGGTTCGGCGTCCCGGTCCGGATCGCCGAGCTGGCCGACGCGCCGACCCCGAGGGCGATCGCCGCCCACGTGATCGGCGGGTGACCCGGTCCCGGTGTGCGGTCCGCCGCACACCGGGACGGCCTCCGCCTCCGCCCCACCCATGGCTAACTCATCGACATATCTCAATCATTGATCTATGGTTCCCGCATGGCAGACCGTCAACTGCAGGAGCCGGCAAGGCTCGTGCTCACCGCACTGGCCGACGAGCCCCGGCACGGCTACGCGATCCTCCAGGAAGTCCTGGCGATCACCGAAGGCCGCACCAGGATGCTCACCGGCACCCTCTACACCGCGCTGGACCGACTGCTCCAGCAGGGCCTGATCCGGATCGCCCACGAGGAGGTCGTGGCCGGCCGACTGCGCCGCAGCTTCGAGCTGACCGAGCAGGGCCGGGACACCCTGACCGAGGAGACCCAACGGCTGCGCGCCGGCGTGGCGGAGGCCGAACGCCGGCTCGCCCTCGGCGCCCCCCGGCCCACGCTGCGCAGGCCGCGTACGGCGCAGGCGAACTGGGGGACGGCATGACCGACCGGCACACCCCGTTTCCCGCCCTGCTGCGACGTCTTCCCCTCGTCCGCCTCTACCCGTCCTCCTACCGGGCCGCGCACGGCGAGGAGATCAACGCGGTCCTCGCCGAAGCCGTCCGGCACGCCGGCCCCCGCACCGCCCTGCGCGAGTGGGCCGCCCTCGCCGCACACGCCGTGCGGCTGCGCACCCGGCTCGGTTCGAGCGACCCGGCGGGCAGGATCCTCGCCGGCGCCGCGCCGTCCCTGCTGGCCGGCGGTGCCGCGCTGAGCCTGCTCCACCTGCTCCTCGGCGCCCTCCCGTCCGGCCCCGACCCGCACTGGGCGGCAAGCGCCGCGCGGAGCGCTCCCTGGCTTCTCGCCCTGCTGTGTCTCACCCTCGGCCGCTGGGCCCCGGCCCGGGCCCTGCTCCTGGCGGCCGTCGCGGTGGCGGCGTTCACCCCACATCCCGAGCCGGGCCTCTGGGCTGTCACGGCCGTCCTGGTGCTGATCGCACCGCCCGACGCCGTGGACCTCTCCCGAGGCGGCCGCTCCTGGGCGGTCGGCTCCGCCGCCGCCGTCGCGCTCCCGCTGAGCGGTCTCACGCTGCTGTGGCTCGGCACCCGGTCCGAGGATTACCCCCACCTCGTCCTCCCGCCCCTCCAGCAGGCCCTGCTCGACCTCGCCCCGGCCTGGGCCGCCCTCGTCCTGGGCCTCGCCCGCCTCCTGCGCCTCGCCAGGCCGCACAGCGACCCCCTGCACACCGGCGGCATCGCCCTGGCCGTCCTGCCCTGGACCCTGACGCTCGCCCCGCCCCTCCACCGGGGCACCCTGGCCGACGCCCTCGACCTGCTCCGCAACGTCGGCGTGGTCCTCGTGGTCCTGGCCACCGTCGCCGCCCTCGGCCTCGTACGCCGCCGCACCCGCCGCCCCGGTCCGGCCGAGCCGGACGGACCACCGGCATCCTGCTAGTTGTCCCCTCGAAAGCGCTGGTCGCAGCCCTGGTCGCAGCCCTTCCACCAGGGCTGCGACCAGCGCCGTCGGGCCGCGGCCCGACGGCGGTCGGAGCGTCAGCGCATGCCGCCGGAGGCGAGGATGACGTCCCCGGTGATCCAGCGCGCGTCGTCGGAGGCCAGGAAGGCCACCAGTGGGCCGTAGTCGGCCGGGGTGCCCGTCCGGCCCAGCGGGGTGCCGGCGATCGCCTGCGCCTCCTGCGCCGAGCCGGGGAATCCCATCGCCCTGGTGCCCTCGGTGTCGGACGGTCCGGGCATGATCGCGTTGACCCGGATGCCGCGCGGGCCCAGTTCCTTGGCCGCGACGACGGTGAACGCGTTGACGGCGCTCTTGGACGCGACATAGAGCGAGGCGTACGTCGGGTGGGTGAGCGTGCCCGCCGTGGAGACGTTGACGACCGACGCGGAGCCGATGTCGTCCTGCGCGGCCAGGGCCTGCGTGGTGAGGATCGTGCCCAGCAGGTTCGTGCTCATCTGACGCTGGAACTCCTCCTCGGTGATGCCCGACAGCGGCGCGAAGGTGGCCACCCCCGCGTTGTTCACCAGCACGTCGACCGGTCCGAACTCCTCGCGCGCACGGTCGAACAGACGGCGCACGTCCTCGCCGCGCGCCACGTCCGCCCGGACCGCGACCGCCCGGCCGCCCCCGGCGGTGATTCCCGCGACGACCCGCTCGGCCCCCTCCGCGTCCTCCCGGTAGTTCACCACGACGGCCGCGCCCGCCTCGGCCAGTGCCTCGGCGATCCCCGCCCCGAGGCCCTTCGACGCGCCCGTGACGATCGCCGTACGGGCCTTGCTGCTCGTGCTCACAGTGACTCCTCGAACGTCGGTACCTGCGAAGTCACCGTAGGAAAGCTGATTACTACGGGGAAGTACGTACTTTTTTGTAAGCTCGTACCGTGCTCGAAACCCAGCAGGTCGCGACGGCCGCCCGGCTCCTGGCCCACGACACCTTCGACCAGAAGTGCGCACTCCGACCGATCATGGATCGGACGACCAGTCGTTGGGCGACCCTGATCGTCTCGGCCCTCATCGCCGGCCCGCACCGCTTCGCCCAGCTGCACCAACGGGTCGGCGGCATCAGCCAGAAGATGCTGTCGCAGAACCTCAAGGCCCTGGCCCGGGCCGGGCTCGTCGACCGTCAGGTCACGCCCACCAACCCGCCCCAGGTCACCTACAGCCTGACCGAACTCGGCGTCAGCCTGGCCGGCCCGCTGACCGAACTCATCCAGTGGTTCGGCCGCCATGGAGAGGAACTCCTCGCCGCCCAGGAGCACTACGACCGCCAGCAGACGCCACCACGCGCGTCTCGTTGACCGACTCGATGACCTGCCGCAGCGGCTTGAACAGCTGTGATCCGGGCCGCTCGGCCTCACCCTTGCGTGTCGGCCGCGGCAGTTGGATGTCCAGCTCGGCCAACTGCTGCTCGAAGTCGCGGCCGAAGCAGTTCTTGTCGCCGATCAGCGTCTGCCCGGGGCGCTTGTCCGTGAGCTGTGGTTCGACGGCGAGCAGGTCCAGCAGCGTCTCGCGCTCGCCAGCCTTGGCACCGGTCAGCGCGAACGCGACGGGGAGGCCGTGCCGGGTGCACACCAGGTGCAGCCGTAGTCCCCAGAAGTATCGGCCGTGGCGGGCGCAGTACCCGTACTGCGCCCATCCGGCCAGGTCGGAGCGTTGGACGGTCTCGCGTGAGCGGCCGCACTCGACGGGCGTGGAGTCCACGACCCGTACGTCGTCGCTCCACGGTGTGGTGTCGCCGGCCAGCGTGCGGGTGAGGCGTCGGACATGGTCGGCAGCCCTGCGCAATCCTTCAGCAGATCATCGGTCTTCACTTGGAGTGCGGTAGCGAGGGAGTCCAAGTCTGTTTTCACATAACGACGTTGGATTCCCTCCTCCTGTGCGCGCATCGTCTACAATCGGCCGCTTGTGCGGTGGCGCGCCCGAGGGTCCGTTCCTTCGTCCTCCGTCGGCAGAGAGGCTGCGCAGCCGATACATGGGGGAGGCAAGTCATGAACGTGGCACGCAGGGTTGTCGGACGTGATCATCTGGCAGGGGTCGCGCGGGCGGCGTTGGGAGCCCGGCATCGCCTCGTCGGTGTGTCGCGGCTCCGAGGCGGCAGCAAGAAGGGCGTGTACCGCCTCACCTTCGAGGACGATTCCACCGCGATCGTCTACATCTGGGACGACGCCGAGAACTACTGGCCGACGGCGAACGCCGCCGACGCCGAGGACCATGCGGACCCGTTTTCGCACGCCTCCGGGATCGAGCTGTTCCAGGCCGCCCACCGGCACCTGAGCGCCCTGGGGATCCGCACTCCCCGGATCCGTCTGGCCGACCGGAGCAGGAGCTACTACCCGGCGGACATCGCGGTGATCGAGGACGTCCCCGGCGAGAACCTGGAAACACTGCTCGAGCAGAACCCGCGCAGCGTGGAGACCACCCTGGTGCGGCTTGCCGAGGCACTCGACCTGATGCAGCGGCACACCGCACCGGGCTTCGGCAAAGTCGCCCTGATCGACAACGGCGGGTTCTCCCACGGCCGCTCGTGCGAGCAGGTCGTCCTCGACCGCGCGCTCGAGGACCTGGCCGAAGCCTCCTCGCGCGACATGCGGATCGCAGGTGTCCGTGAGCACGTTGACGACGTGTTGCGCGGCCTGGCCGGCGCTGTGCGCCCGCGCTCGGAGTACGGGCTCATCCACGGGGAGCTCGGACCGGACCACGTGCTGGTGGACCGGCTCGGGCAGCCGGTTCTCATCGACATCGAGGGCCTGATGTTCTTCGACGTGGAGTGGGAACACGTGTTCCTGCGAATCCGCTTCGGCGAGCACTACCAGTGGCTGAACAGGGGCGGACTCGACGAGCGGCGACTGGCCTTCTACATGCTGGCGATGCGTCTGTCGCTCGTCGCCGGGCCGCTGCGACTGCTCGACGGCGACTTCCCCGACCGCGACTTCATGATGGGGATCGTCGAGTACAACCTCCTGCAGGTGCTTGCCTCTCTGCCCGAAGGCAATCGCTGAACCCCTTGGGATCGATCATCCAGGGAGGAGCCGCCGACCGTGCTCCTGGCCCCGCTCCGGTCACCTCGGCAGGTCGGCGGCCAGGAAGGGCGCCAGGAGCGCCAACAGCGCGTCGGGGCGGTCGAGCGGGATGATGTGGCCGCAGTCCTGGAGCCGGTGTCCGACCAGGTCGTCGGCGACGGGGCGGAGTTGGCGTTCGAGTCCGGTGCCGACGGGGTGGGAGCCGATGGCCATGGTGGGCACGGTCAGCCGGGCCGTCGCGACGGCGTCCTCGATCTGCCGCGCGCTGGTGGGCAGGGCCCGGTAGTGGGAGAACGCGCAGCGCAGGGCCTCGCTCCCGGTGTACGCGTGGACGAAGGCCGCGCGGATGTCCTCGGGCACCCCTCGCCCGAGCGTCCCCGAGTCGAGGAACCAGTCGATGTAGGGGCCCTCGTTGCCGACCAGGACGGTTTCGGCGAGGCCGGGCACGGCGTGGAAGCCGAACCACCACGGGGCGCCGCCCGCGACGACGTGCTCGGCTCCGGGTAGCCGGCCGAGCAGCGCCTCCATCACGACCAGGCGCCGCACGAGGCCGGGCCGGCGCAGCGCGAGCAGGACGGCGGGCGCGGATCCCGCGTCGAGACCGACCACCGCTGCCGAGGGCTCGCCGAGCGCGTCGAGCAGCCCCTCGGCGTCGGCGGCCAGGGTCCCCGCGTCGTAACCGTCGACGGCACGTTCACTGGCACCGAGGCCCCGCAGGTCCGGGGCGATGACCCGGTACCTTCCGGCCAGTCGGCCCATGATGCTGCTCCAGACCTGCCAGGTGTGCGGGAAACCGTGCAGCAGCAGAACCGCCGGTCCGTCCCCGGCGATCGCGACGTTGAGCCGGACGCCGTTGGTCACGATGCGGTGCAGTCGGGGTGTAGTGCTGACGGGTACGGCGGGCACGGCGGGAATGGCGGGCATGGTGGCTCCTGCGCTTCTGGTTACCATGGGTGACCACAGCACGATAGGTAACTGGCCGGCCGCTTCCTAGACGGCACTTTCAGGGAAGGTGGTGAGCCGCAGGTGACCACCCCGGGAGCCCGGGCCGCCGATCGTGGGACACGTGGCGACCTGTTCGATCCCCAGTGCCCGACACGGCAGTTGCTCGACCGCATCGGCACCAAGTGGACGTCCATGGCCGTCAGGACACTCGCCGACGCCGCACCGGACGAGGTGCGCTTCGCGGAGCTGAAGCGCCGGATGCCGGGCGTCTCCCAGAAGATGCTGTCCGTGACACTGCGAAGCCTGACCCGCGACGGTCTGGTGTCGCGCCGCGTCGAACCGAGCGTGCCGCCGCGCGTCTTCTACCGGCTCACCGGACTCGGACTGTCCCTGGAAACCGCGCTCGCCGGGCTGCGCACCTGGGCGGAGGAGCACATGGCCGAGATCGACCGCGCCAACGAGGCCGCCGACCAGCAGGTCGACGAGGGGTAGGCAGACTGCCGGCGGCTTCGGGTCCCACACCCGTCGAGGGAGGCCATCAGGCCTTTGCGATACGACATGCGGCACGACGGGCCGCGCAGGCGGATCAGAACGGCTCGAAACTCGGCTCGACCGGAACGCCGGTCGCACCACGTTCCCGCAGTTCGTCCAGGTCCTCCGGCTCGAGGAACTCCAGCGCGTCCGGGGTGATCGCGTGCTGCGGGTCCACGACGCGCAGGCTCTCGACGAAGGCGAGGACGAAGTCGGCGAACGGCCCGTCGAAGACCTCCGGGTCGGCCCCGTTGATGTTCGTGACGACCTTCCAGCGGTCCGGGTCCGGGTCGCAGGGCCAGAAGAAGTGCTCGTCGCCGCTGTAGTCGTACCCCCAGGAGACCAGGCCGCCCGGCGCGGGGTGGAACCGGAAGGGGTACCGGCCCGGGTCGCGCCGCCACGACCCGCCGAACGACTCGTGGATCCCGCGCATCCGGTCCAGCAGCGGACTGGACCCGCGGGGGTGGAACACCACGAGCTCGTCGCAGATCAGACCGGTGCCGTAGGCATCGAGGAACGCCTTGAAATCCCCCGGCAGCGCCGAGCCGACGTAGTCCTCGACCTCGGCCCAGTCGTCCGCCGCCGCTTCTCGGGGCGGCGGCGCGCCGAACAGTCGCACCAGGTCGTCCAGACCCGCCATACGCCCCACCTGCTCGATCCTCGCCGGTCGGCGGCAAGGCTACCCAGGCGAGGCCGCGGCGAGCAAAGGGCAGCGGGCGGCCCGGTCGCCGCGCAGCCCTGACTGCCGGACGCGCTGGCGAGTTGAGCGCCTGGCCCGCAACGCCTTCTCGGGGCAGGAAGATCGCCGTGACGACATGAAGAGCACCTGCCGGCCGGAAGTCCTGGCGCAAGCGTGGGAGCGGCTGGTCGGTCTTCGACCGCGACGGCCGAATCTGCGTCGTGTGCCACGAGCCGGTCCGCTCCTACGTGTACCGCCTCCATCCGCCCGAGTCTGTCGGCTTCGAGCGTTGCATCGGTCTGGCCTGGTGCTCGGGTTGCCGGATCTACTCGGGTGCCATGGTCCACGTCCCTCGTGGGCAGGTCCTGGTCGACGCCCTGGCGTCGCTGCCCGCCGCCGACCGCGACCTGTTGCTCCGGAAGGAGGCCGCGCTGGTCGACCGTCTCGACAGCCGGGGCGTCGGTCGGCGGTAGGCCGTGCAGCGGGCTGAGCCAGCACCAGGTGCGGGAGCGACCCTCCGGCCGGACGACCCCGGATCTGCAGCTGATCGCTAGACGGCTTCGCGTCCCGGCCCGGTTGTGGCGCGTGACGGGGGGAGGAATCGGTTGAGGTCGGACGATGTCCGCAGGTTGTCGCGGGTGGGTGCGGTCATGGTGGGGGCGGTTCCCGGGGCGGAGTAGGTCACGGTGACGGCGCGGGCCTCGCCGTCGTTGGCGCCGAACTCGCGGAACCGGAGAAGTTCCTGCTCGGCGTTGAGCCAGAAGTCGAGGGTGTACGTTTCGCCGCCCTTCTTGAGGGCGGCTTCGACGTGCGGGCGGTGTTCCTCGGTGAGGTCGGGTATCGCGCCCACCACGGCGGCGATGTCGGTGACGGCGCGGTAGTGCGTGACTTCGGCACCGTCGAGCGACTCGGTCCCGACCGCGCTGAGCCGGCCGGTGGTGGCCAGGGTCAGCTGGTTCACCGGGTCCATCGCCATGGTCAGCTGCGGGTAGAAGGGCCGACACCACATGAGGAAGGGCATCTTCACCCAGAAGACCTGCTCGCCGGCGCCCGCCGCGGCCTGCTCCGTGGGGCCCATGTACGCCTCGTTGCCCACCACCCGGACTCTGATCGGGGCGTTCGGGGCGTCGGTCAGGTACTCGATCGCGGCCGGGCCGGTGGTCCAGTTGGCGAAGCCCGTGCCCGGTTCGGCCTCCAGACCCTCCGGCACGGACAGGGCGTACCGAGCGCTGCCCGCCTTGCGCATGACCTCGGCGGAGGCAGCCAACGCGGCCTTGGGATCGGTGGCGGCGGCTTTGCCCGCCGCCACCGCACTGCTTGTCACGGCAGGGCTGGCGACCGTGCCGCCCGAGGCGGAGGCCGCCGCTGGCGGTCCGCCGTCGCTGCCGCTAACGGCGTTGCCGCAGGCGGTCAGGCCGCAGGCCAGTACGGCCAGAGCGACGGTGAGGACGGCGGAACGCGCTCCGCGCATGGAGACTCCCCGCGGGCCCGAACTTCTGTGCTGATTCCGGGCGCAGACTCTAATGGATCATCAGGCCGACCTCTCACAGGTTTTCCCACCGTCCGGGATGTTCCGGTCGGGGTGTGCGGGGCCGGGCTCCGGGGGTCGACGGCTTCCGCCGCAGCGGGGCGAGCGGCTCGGTGGGGTGGGCGGGCGCCGATGTCCGAGGTATCTTTGAACGCGTTCAAATTCAGAATGGGGGATACCGTGCTGACGATCGACCGAGCACCGACGCGGGCGAAGCACCTGGTGGCACTCGCCGTCCTGGGCTGTCTCCCGTCGGCGGTCCTCTTCCCGGGCCCGTCGGCCCTCGTCGTTCTGCTGATCGGGTCGGCGCTGGCGTGCCGGGAGCGGGACGCGCTCCGCACGGTGTGTGCTGCGGCCGTTGCCCTTGTCGCGGCCGGCTCGGTGGTCTGGGTGTTCGACGGGGTGTTCCTGGCGGCGCCGACCGTTCCGGTGCTGCTGGTCGCGCGGTGGGTGGCACGGCCGGGTCCCGAGGTGGGACGGGGTGTGCTGGTGCTGGGCTGGACGGCCGGGGTGCTGCCCGTGCTGGGCTGGTCGGTTCTGGCCCTACGGGCCCTGTGAGGGCGGCCCGGGGCTCCGCGGCCCGTCGGCCCGCGCTCCGTTCAGACGGTGCCGGACCGAACGGGGCAGCAGGACTCACCCGGGTGACGGTCGATCGCGGCAACCAGGTCCCTAGCCGCTGCCCTCACCGCGGGGTCACGGTCATGGGTGAGCTGCGCGGCTGTCGGTCGGCGGCTCAGTACGGCCTGGTGGGCCTGCAGTTGCACCTTCGGCTGCGGCGGGTTGCCGTGTTCGAGGACTTTCTGCAGCAACCCGATCACCCCGGCCCGGGACTTGACGGTCTCCGTGACCGCGAGGTCCCACAGAAAGGGAACCGCGGCGACAGTCGCGTCGAAGACCGCCAGCTCACCGATCCACAGAGCGAGATCGTCCAGGGCGTTCCGGCCGACCCGGGCGTCGCCCCACGCGATCCGCGACAGCACACCGGGAATCCCTGCCGCGGACCCGTAGGCATGCTGCAACTCGTGCCAGCGCACCCGACTTACGCCTTTGAGCAGTGTCCCCACCCAGGCCTCACGCTCCGCTCGTCGGGTCCATGGTCGGATCGGACCCATTCCACCTCATCGATCGCCACGGCGGCGAATCCAGGCAGGCACGCCGCACGGGTGTTCTCGGACCACCCGGTGACATTCCGACGGCAGCGGACAAGCAACTGCCGCTGTGGAGCCCGAGCCTGCGTCGACCGGTCGTTTCGCAGGACGTCAGCCTTCCGCCGGCCGGCGGTCGGCGCGCAGGCGTTCGGCCGCGTCGGAGTCCGCGGACTGGAGGGTGTCGTCGGTGCCCAGGACGTCGGGCACCGCGACCAGGAGCTCGTACAGGAAGTCGTGGTGGCCCTCCGGTGTCGGGGCCGTGTGGTTCAGCGGATGGACCCCGAACTGCAGGTAGTGCAGGGTCTTGCGCATCATCTGGGCCGGTGAGCAGACCGAGACGAGGGTGCCGAAGCCGCCGTCCTTGAAGTACGAGGCGGCGACGAAGCACTCGTCCGCCGAACCGTAGACACCGGCGTCGCCCTTGTACCGCTCGTTCAGGTCGTCGCCGTGGACGGCCGTGGGCGGTACCCCGAGCTTCTCCAGGAACTCCCCGCCGGCCCGGCTGAGGCTGTTCCTGTCCTCCACCCCGAGGTGGCGGTGCCGACTGCCCGGCACGTAGATCTCCACCGGGCGTCCGGCCTTCAGGTACTCCTGGAAGAGCTCGTGGCCGCGCCGCAGCCGCGCCGTGAACTCCTCGCCGGGCGTGGCGCCGTCGACCAGCGGGTGCTGGGCCGCCACCTCGATCAGCACGCCCGGCAGGTGGTCGCGCGTCCGCATGAAGGCCCGGGCCGCGCGCAGGCGGTCGCGCCACCGCTCGGCCGCGGCGGGGGAGAGGAGGGGGGCCGTGTCCCGTTCGTCCATCGCAGACCGCCTCACGTGATCGTCTTCACTTCTCCGCGCCCCTCGACGATGGCCCAGGTCCGTTCGAAGTGCTTCCAGCAGGCGTCGATCAGACCGAACTCCTGGGTCCCGCGCAGTTCCAGGGACGGGGTCTCCGGTGCCCTCGCCGGTGGCAGGGTCAGCGTGATCCATCCCCAGGTGCGGTCGCACAGAATCATCGTGGACCGCAAGTGCGTGGTGAAGAACCCGATTTCGGCCGAACCGGCGGCCGATCCGGCCGCCGTGCTGCGCGCCCGGGCCTCGCGGGCGATGGCCCGCAGCCGGGCCTCGACCTCGCGGACCTCGGCCGCGATCGGCGAGCGCTCGTCCCACAGCGACTCGGACTCGTCGACGTCGGCGAGGAACTGGCCGTCGGTGACCGGTACCAGGACGCGGAGCCGGGCGCCGGCCGCGAGCGCCTTCGTCAGATAGGGCGTCTGGATCTCGATCAGCCGCTTTCCGCTGGTGGACATGATGCCGATCGACGAGGCCTTCCCGAGGTTCTCGCTCATGGCGTTGCCGGCCTGGCCGTCCACGCTGATCCGGGCCACACCGATCTGCGTCCCCGGCGCCACCAGGTGCTGCCATTCGCTGGAGAAGGTGTGGGCGGTCGAGTTGCCCCTGACCCAGCCGGGCTGGGGATTGTGCCTGACGGCCAGCCGCAGCGACCTGGTCACATCGCTGCGGAGGTCGGCGACGGTGCGCCAGGGCTTCCAGAGCCGCTCGCCGCGCACCTTCTCCCGGAAGACGGCGAGCCGCTCGGTGTCCTCCGGCGTCGGCTGCCAGCTCTCCGTGCGCAGTTCGGCGGGATCGGAGTGGACGAACACCAGGACGGGTTTGCCGACCGAGCGGGCGTAGTCGTATTCCCGTTCGGTGAAGCCGGTGTTCCCTCCGTCGAGGTCCCCGTACCGGGCCCCGATGATGAGGACGAGGTAGTCGCAGTCGTCGATCACCCGCTCGACGACCTCCCAGGCGCCTTCCGCGCGTGCGTCGAACAGTTCCATGCCGGAGGGGATGTAGCCCTCCTTGACGAGCTCGTCGATGACGGCCTCGCGGTGCTGCCGCAGGTCGAGGCTGGTCGAGCTGACGAACACCTGGTAGCGGCGCTCGTCGGGAGCGGTGGGCGCCGACGGGGCCCCACCCGCCGCTGCCGGGGCGCCGGACCGGGGGTCGGGTTCCGCCGACCGGTAGTAGTTGAAGTTGTTCGTCACGGTGTTGCGCGATCCGATGGCGTTGCCGGCGACGTCGGCCCCGGCGCCGACACCGCCGCCGCGCACCTCCACGTGCTCGGCGGGGCGCTCGGGTTCGGCCGGGTCCTGCTGCCCGCGCCGGCGGAAGCGTGAACCCGCCATCAGCCGGTCACCCCGGTGCCCTCGCCCCGGGCGGGCCCGGCCGGATCCGGCCCGGGCGCGGCGCTCGCACGCTCGGCCCCGGCGGCGTCCCCGAGGACCGCCCAGAGGGTCAGCGCGACCGCAACGCCGTTGCAGACCAGTGCTGTTGACCTGAACAGCAGGCGCATGTGCGATGCCCCCCATCACAGCTGGAACCTGTAGAAGGGTAGTACCCGGCCCCCGCGCGTACCACGCTCCGGACGTCTGCTCCTGATCTGTGTTCCGGCCCGTTCGGGTGCCGTCGGTGCGTCCGCACGAGTGAATTCCTGTCACTACCGGGTGAGCCGGACGTGCTTCAGGAGCGGCCGGGGCGGTTGGCTGGGGCCCACTCCTCGGGAAGGTTCGTCGAATGCGGTGTGCGCCTCGGCACTGGCACTCCGTGGTCAGGTGCGCCGTGACGGCGCTGCTCGGCGCCGCGCTGGTCCTGCTGGGCGGGGCGGACGCGGCCGAGGCCCGGCCGTGGGCGGCCGGGACGCAACTCTGCGCCGCCGTCCAGGAGGCTCCCGCCGGGGGAGCGGAACCGCTGCCGCTGGTCGCCCCGGTGACCGACGAGTGCCCCGAACCCGCCGAGCGCCGCCGCACGCACGGGACCGTCCCGCTCCACGCCGGCGCCCACCGCGCGGGCCCGGCCTGCCCGACGGGGTGCGGTCAGCCGCCGTTGCCACCCGGCGAGGCGTACGCCGTGCACGACCCTGCCCGGCCACTGTCACCGTGGCCCGCGTACTCCGGACGGACCGGGGCCGAGGCCGCGGGCGCACGAGGCGTCGTCCTGCGCTGCTGAAAGGGCCCGCCGGGCAACCCCTCGGGCCCACGCACCACCCACCACGGCCGTGCAAGGCCCGGCCCGGCTTCCTGCGACCCCCTTTTCCACGCCCTACCGCAGGAGATCCACCATGCCCTTCGACGTCTTCTCCGCCATCGGCGCCATGGTGCGCGCCGAAGCCACCCGCACCACCGAGCCCGCACCGTCCGACCGGCCCGACCACCTCGACCGTTCCGCTCCGTCGGACGAGGACACCACCACCCACGCCGCCGAACCGCGGACGGCACCGCACCCGCTGAACGAACCCACCACCGAACCCGTCCCCCTGCCCGGGGCCCTGCCCCCGGCCGCGCCGCTGCTCCCCGGACTGTCCGCCTGAACACCTCTCGGGGCCGGGCGGGCCGGAAGAATCCGGCCCGCCCGGCCCCGAGGCCGCCAGGGCACGCCAGGGGCCGTCCAGACGCAGCCGGTCTGCGAGGACGGCAGCTACGGAGCGCTCAGTAGGATCAACGGGTCCAGGTCGACCGCTGACCTGACACGCCTCCCCGACCGGGTCACTCGTCGGTGAGGGGCCACCACCAGAGGCTTCCGGCGATCGGTGGCAGGCGGTCCGGCGGTGCGGGGCGGTGGTCGGTGGGTGGCTGCGGTCGGCCGGTGGGGGCGCCGGGGGTGCGGAAGCGGTCGGTGCCGGCCGTCCAGTCGAGCTGGCCCCTGATGCTGGCGGCGAGGTTGGCGATCAGTGCCCGCAGGGCGGGCCCGGCGGTGGACGCCGTACGGGCGCTCAGCCGCAGGAACCGGGCGAGGACTTCGTCGCGCAGCCCGAGTCCCAGCCGGACGGCCTCGGCGGGCCCGCAGCCGAGCGACCGGGCGAGGACGTCGGGCAGGTTGACGTGGTCGAGCGTGGCCGCGGCGTGGTCGCGGGCGTACCCGTAGAGGTCGTTGTCCCAGCCGGTGACCAGGTTGGTCATGTCGATGAGCGCCCGGACGGCCGGGCGGTCGAGTTCGGCCGGCGCGGGTTCGGGGCCGTCCGCCACGGCGAGCACGTCGGCGATGGGCACGAACCACGTGGTGGCCCGGCGGTGGCGCAGGTACGCGTCCAGGTCGGGGACGAGCCGGCTGCGGGAGAGGTGTTCGTCCAGGTTGGCGGCGAGGCTCTCGTCGATCGCTCGGGCCAGGTGGCCGCTCAGGCGTGGGGAGGCCAGCGTGGCGTGGGAGGACAGCATCCGCTGGACGGCGCGGCCGACCGGATCGGGGCTGGGGGCGAGGGTGTGCGCGGCGGCGCGCAGGACGGCGGTGCGGTCGGCCAGTCCGGGGTCCGAGCCCGGGGTGTCGTACAGGTCGTCGAGCACGAAGGTGAGGGTGAGCAGGTCGGTGAGGACGAGGAGGCCCGGCACCGTGGCGCGCGGTGCGAAGCGGGCGGCCAGTTCGCCGATCCGATGGCGGGCCAGCGCGGCCCGCCGATCGGTTTCGGGGGGCACCGCGGCGGCCGTCATCCAGGCGACCTGGTGCTCCTGGGCGAGCCGGTGCCCGGGGTGCAGCGCGGGCGGGAGCGGGCACCAGAACGGTGGGATCGGCGGCGGACGCGTCATCGGCGGTACCTCCTCAGAGAGGGGCGACGGGGTCGGCCGGGCCCACGGCGGCGACGAGGGCCGCGAGCCCGCGGCAGGTGAGAGCGTGGTTCTGGGCCGGGACGTCGGAGAGGAACGGCCGAGGCCCGGACATGGCCGGACCGGGCTCGGTCCAGCCGCCGTCGTCACGCCGGCTCTCCACCAGGAACCGCAGCGCCCGGAGGAGCGCCTCCGGCGGGACCGGCCGGAGGCTGTGCAGCAGCGCGGTGACGGCGAGCGCGGTCGCCGCCGGGCTGGCCGAGTCCTCGCCCTCCAGGCGCGGCCAGGCACCGTCCGGGCGTTGGGCGGTGGCCAGCCGCGCGGCCTCGCGGGCGAGCTCCGGGGACTCCCGGCCGAGCAGCGGCGCGATCTCGGCCGCCGGGTAGGCGGGGTAGCCGTACCAGTCGGCCTGCCAGCGGCCGTCCGCCCGGTGGCGCTCGACCAGCCAGCGTCGGGCAGGGGCGGTGTCGGGGCTCCCGTCCCCCCTGCGACGGTGGGCGTCCACACCTGCGGCGAGGTGGGCGACGACGTCCTGCGCCGGAGTGTCGTCGGAGGACTGCCAGGTCGTCCAGAGCCCGTCCGGCCGCTGCCGCGCCGCGGCGTACGCGCGGGCCGCCGGCCACACCCGGGAGCCCTGCGCGGAGTGGGCCAGGGCAAGCAGCACCGCGCCGGTGGTGTCGTTGTCCGAGGCCAGCCCCTGGCCGGCGACCAGGGGTGAGGTGCTGCCCCAGCCGCCGTCCGGACCCTGCGTCTGCTCCAGGAAGGACAGGGCCGCAGGCAGCGCGCGGGCGTCGAACTCGGGGCGGCCGCGCAGGCAGCGGACCATCAGTGCGGTGTCCCACACGTCGAAGGTGCCGAGCCCCCAGCCGGCCCGGGGATCCCGGGAGCGGCGGAGCTGCCCGGCCGCCGCCCGCACGGCCGGGTGGCCCGGGGTCGTGCACGCGAGGGCCAGGCAGGCGACGGCGGTGGTCAACGCCATCGTGTGGAAGGAACCGTCACCCGCCTGCTCGGCTTCCAGGGCCCGTCGCACGCGCGGCGGAACCGGCCGGTCGAGCGCGTGGTGGGCGAGCAGTTCGGCGGCCAGCAGCACGGTGCGCTGCCAGCCCTTGAGCCCCGCGCCCCGGTCCGGTCCGAGGGCGCCGACCGCTGTCTCCAGCAGGTGCCCGGGGTCGGCGCCGGGCGCGCGGGTCGCGACGGCGACGGTGCGCAGGAGAATGTGCCGGCGCGCCAACGCCGCGTCTTCCGGCGGTGGTTCGGTCATCGGCGGGGGCCGGGACGGCCGCAGGGCGAGCGCGAGCAGCCAGCGGTCCGCCGCCGCGACCGCCGGATGGTGCTGCTGGACCTCGGCCCGCTCGGCCAGCCACCGCAGGGCTTCCGCCGGTACCGACCCCGGTCCTTCGGCCTGCCGCAGGGCGAGGACCGCCACGGCGGTCTCCAGGATGCGCGGCCCGGCGGGCACCGACCAGGATCCGTCGGGCCGTTGGGACGCCACGGCCCGGGCGACCGCCGCCGACAGCGCCGCCCGGGCCCGCCGCTCCAGCCCCGGGCCACCGTCTCCGGCCGCGAACATCCGCCCTCCGTCGTCGCTCGCCTCCGCCCCCCGGGCCAATGTCCCGAATCCGGGGGCCGGTCTGTAGGCGTGTACGGGACGTGAGGGGGTGCGGCGCTCGGTTCGTGCGCGCCTCACCGCGCCGCGGCGTGCGCGCCGGGTCGACCGGGCCACCTTCCCGCGCGGCCGCTACCCGGGTCCGCTCCGGTCGTCCGGGGGCGTCGTCTTGCGGCAGGTGATCCAGCGGTTCGCGGCGAAGGGGTCGTGCGGGGTGTGGCGGGGCAGGCGGGGGGTGGGGTGGTCGAACGGGGTGCGGGTGGTGGTGTGCCAGCCGAGGGTGCTGAGGAGGGCGTCGGTGCGGGGGCGGGGGTCGGGGGAGAACAGGGCGAGGAGGTCGATCCCGAGCCGGTCGCGGGCGGTGGTGTAGACGGGGTGGGCGCGGACGGCGGCGGACTCGGCGGTGCGCTTGATCTCGTACGCGAGGGTGCTGCCGGGGGCGCTGAGCAGGTCGAGGGCGGCCGCGACGCGCAGTTCGGCCTCGGCGGGCAGGTAGAGGAACAGCCCTTCGGCGAGCCACGCGGTGGGCCGGGCGGGGTCGAGGCCGTTCCGGCGCAGGGCCCCGCTCCAGTCGGTGGTGAGGTCGACGGCCACGGTGCGGCGTTCGGCCCGCGGCGCGGCGGACAGGCCGTCCAGGACGTGCTGCTTGAAGGCCAGGACCTCGGGGCGGTCGAGTTCCCAGACGGTGGTGCCGGGGGGCCAGGGCAGGCGGTGGGCGCGGGAGTCGAGCCCGGCGCCCAGCAGGACGACCTGTCGGGTGCCGGCCCGGGCGGCGTCGAGCAGGTGGGCGTCCAGGACGCGGGTGCGCAGCGCGAAGTAGGCCGCCAGACGCTCCCACACCGGGTCGTCCGGGGCGACCTCCGCCGGGTCTCGGGGCCAGTCGGCGCAGCCGGGAGCGGCGCGCACGAAGTGCTCGGCGTACGGGTCGACGGCGAGGGGGTCGGGGCGTCGGGCCTCCAGGGCGCGGGCGTGGGCGACCAGCAGGGCGGTGCGGCCCACGCCCGCACCGACGCCGCGCGTGCCGACGGCGGTCACCGGTGCGCCACCGGCTCGGAGGAGGCAGGCAGGCCGGGCGGGGACGGTGGCACGAAGGGACCGTCGGCGAGGTCGGTGACGCGGGCCCCGTACACCCGGGCCATGAAGCGCAGGATGTCCGCGTCGGCCAGGTGCAGTGCCGCGGTGCAGTCGCGCAGGACGGTGAGGTGGAAGCCGCGCTGGAACGCGGTGCGGGCGGTGGAGTCGACACAGACGTCGGCGAACAGGCCGGCCAGGACGAGGTGCTCGATCCCGCGCCTGCGCAGGTACGGTTCGAGGCGCTCGTCCAGGAACGCGTCGAAGACGGCGCGCTTGGTGAACACCTCTTCACCCGGGCGGGGCCGGACGCCGTGGAACTCGGCGCCCCAACTGCCCTCCAGGCACTTGGGGCGCTTGCCGAGCAGTGCGTCCCGGCGGCGCCAGGCGGGCCCTTGGTGGACGGGGTCGCCGAGGAAGCGCACGAACAGGACGTCGAGGCCCGCCGCCCGGGCCAGCTCGACGGCGCGGACACTGTTCGCGGCGACGCGCGCCAGCCGCTCCGGGTCGCCGGGGAAGCGGGCGGCGGCGAGGGGACCGGCGCAGAAGTCGTTCTGCAGGTCGACGACGAGCAGCGCGGAGCGGGCCGTGCCGGTCACCGGGCACCCGCCCCGGCTTCCGCAGCACTCGCCCTGATTTCGCCGGCGGCACCCGGGCCGGCCCCCGCCGCCCTCTCGGCCAACTCGGCGAGGACGGCGTCCACCACCTCGGTGGTCCCGGCCTGCCCGCCGAGGTCGGGCGTGCGGACGCCGCGACCGCGGACGGCGGTGAGCGCGGCTTCGAGGGCCGCCTCGGCACCGGGGCAGCGGACGTGGCGCTCGGCGATCCGCGCGGCGGCCCGCAGCGTGGCGACCGGGTTGACCACACCGCGCCCGGCCAGGTCGTCGGCCGAGCCGTGCACCGTCTGATACTCCGTCAGTTCATCGAGCTCCGGCGCCAGATGGACGTTCTCGGTGCACCGGTCCTCCTGCCGCTGCGCCCCGTACCGGTCGAGCAGCACCACGTGCATGATGTCCGCCCACTCGTTCCCGGCGACCAGCACGGTGCGGTCCTCGGGGCCGTGCGTGATCAGGTTGCGGTTGACCGTGTCGGGCTGGAACAGCTCCACGGCCACACCGAGTTGCTCGGCCAGACCCTCGGTCCACGCGTCCAGCGCCCCGTCCAGCAGGTGGTACTTGTAGGCCATCAGGACGCGGGAGGGGCCCTGCGGCCAGAGCGCGCGGGCGCGGCGCACGGCGTACTCCAGGATCCGCACCGTGACGGCGCGGCTGAACTCCATCGTGCGCACCACGGTGCCGGGGGTGTGCCGGTTCTCGCCGGTGTAGAAGCCCTGCGCCTGGTCGCGGACCAGCAGTAATCGGGCCGGGCCGGCCGTGAGCGGTTCGACCTTGACGGCGGCCAGCCGCTGACGCACCAGGTACAGGGACTGGGCGTTGATCGCGGTACGGAACACCGCCCGCACGCCGCGGGCGGCCTGGTCCCGGCAGAACTGCTCGTAGTGGGCCGCGTCCTCGGTGGTGAGCCGCTCGAACTGCGGTGTGTCGCGGGCCTGTTCGCGCAGCGAGACGTAGGAGTGGTAGAGCCGCGGTGACCGCACCACCTCGGCCCGCGTACCGTGCAGGGCGGTGATCCGCTCCAGCGCCCGTTCGAAGACGGGGGCGAGTTCGGGTCCGGTGCCGCGGCCGACGGCGAGGGCTATGAGGGGTGCGGTCATGCGGGGTCCTTCCGGGTTGGCGTGCGCGGGGGCGTTGGTGAGGTCGGGCGAGTGTCGGGTCAGGCGGAGGTCGGGAGGAGGTGGTCGCCCGGGATGCCGGTCTTCTCGGGGGAGTAGTAGTCGCGGATGCCGTCGGCCCAGGTGGTGACGGTGATGCGGTCGCCGGCGTCGGGGCCGAAGGCGTCGAACAGCGCGACGGTGTTGGGCCTCTCGAAGCCGATCGAGGTCATCAGCGCGAGGAACCGGGGCCGTTCGATCAGCCCGTCGCCGTCGGGGTCGCCGAGCGCGGCCAGGGCGTCGGCGAAGTCCGAGGCGGTGGCGCCGAAGCGTTCGGGGTTCAGCACGAAACCCTGGAACTCCTCCGGGCTGATCACCCCGTCGCCGTTGGCGTCCAACTCCCCGAGCAGCACTTCCCAGTAGCGGCGCAGACTGTCGGCCAGGGCGTGGCGGTCGGGCTCGGGGGAGTCGTCGGCGACCGCCAGGATGCGCTCGGTCATCAGGTCGAAGTCCTCGGCGTCGAGCACCCCGTTGCCGTTGGCGTCGAACAGGGTGAAGACCAGCGCGGCGCGCCGGTGGGCCTCCTGGGCCATGGTGCTCCCTCTCTCGCGGCGGCCCTGCCTCGAACGGCGGGCCTCGGCCCCGGCTGCGCCGTTCGGGTGCGGCCGGGACTCCCACTGTGCGGGCCGGGTCCGGGGACGGGGTCGGAACCGGTGATGCGTCACCCGACAGGGTGACTGAGCGCGCTCGCTCTTGCCGTGCCGTCCCCGCTGTGCTCGCCCCGCCGCGCCGCCCTTGCCGTGCTGCCCTCAGCGGTCCCGGCCATGTCCGACATGTGGTCGTCGGCGGTGGAACTGACGGTCGATCGGGATCCGGGCACGTCATCGGGGTGCCGGTCCGGCGCACCCCGCGTCGGCAAAGGGAAGGTAAAGGAAAAGTGGTCTGAACCTCTTGACTGGTTGGTCTGGACCTTTCTAGTCTCGCCGAAGCACCCTGCGGCGGACGTCGCGCAGTGTGCGGTCACGGACTCCCCACCCCTGTCCGCCCCCACGTCGAGGAGCCCCCTCTTGCTGACTCGCTTCGCCCTGCCCACACAGAGGTTGAGAGCCGCCGCAGCCGGCCTGACCGCGCTCGCCCTGCCGCTGGTCGCCGTCGTCGGCCTGTCCACCCCCGCCCAGGCCGCCGCCGGGGCCACCGCCACCTTCGCCAAGGGCTCCGACTGGGGCTCCGGGTTCGACGGCAAGTGGACGGTGAAGAACACCGGCACCACCACGCTCTCGTCCTGGACGATCGAGTGGGACTTCCCCGCCGGCACCAGCGTCGCCTCCGCCTGGGACGCCACCGTCACCAGCACCGGCAACCACTGGACCGCCAAGGACAAGGGCTGGAACGGCACCCTCGCCCCCGGTGCCTCCGTGACCTTCGGCTTCAACGGCGCGGGCCCCGGCGCCCCCAGCGGCTGCAAGCTCAACGGCGCCTCCTGCGACGGCACCGACCTGCCCGGCAACAAGGCGCCCTCCGCGCCCGGCACCCCGGTCGGCTCCGACATCACCGACACCTCGCTGAAGGTGTCGTGGACGGCCGCCACCGACGACACCGGCGTCAAGAACTACGACGTCCTGCGCAACGGCACCAAGGTCGCCACGGTGACCGGCCTCAGCTACAGCGACAGCAACCTCACCGCGGGCACGAGCTACACCTACACCGTCGTCGCCCGCGACACCGCCGACCTGACCGGCCCCGCCAGCGCGCCCGGCACCGTGCGCACCACCGGCGGCGACGTCGTCACCGGCGACAAGGTCAAGCTCGGCTACTTCACCAACTGGGGCGTCTACGGCCGCAACTACCACGTGAAGAACCTGGTGACCTCCGGCTCCGCCGCGAAGATCACCCACATCAACTACGCCTTCGGCAACGTCCAGAACGGCAAGTGCACCATCGGCGACGCCTACGCCGACTACGAGCGCGCCTACACCGCCGACCAGTCCGTCGACGGTGTCGCGGACACCTGGGACCAGCCGCTGCGCGGCAGCTTCAACCAGCTGCGCGAACTCAAGCGCCTCTACCCGCACATCAAGGTGATCTGGTCCTTCGGCGGCTGGACCTGGTCCGGCGGCTTCGGCCAGGCCGTGCAGAACCCGGCCGCGTTCGCGAAGTCCTGCCACGACCTGGTCGAGGACCCGCGCTGGGCCGACGTCTTCGACGGCATCGACCTCGACTGGGAGTACCCGAACGCCTGCGGCCTGACCTGTGACACCAGCGGCGCCGACTCGTTCAAGAAGATGGTCCAGGCGATGCGCACCGAGTTCGGCAACGACCTGGTGACGGTGGCGGTCTCCGCCGACGCCTCGCAGGGCGGCAACATCGACAAGGCCGACTACGCGGCCGGTGCGCCGTACCTCGACTGGTTCAACGTCATGACGTACGACTTCTTCGGCGCCTGGGCGGCCAAGGGCCCGACGGCCCCGCACTCCCCGCTCACCGCCTACGACGGCATCCCGAAGGCCGGCTTCACCTCGGCCGAGGCCATCGCCAAGTACCGGTCGATCGGCGTGCCCGCCTCCAAGCTGCTGCTGGGCATCGGCTTCTACGGCCGCGGCTGGACCGGCGTGACCCAGTCCGCCCCGGGCGGTACCGCCACCGGCGCGGCGGCCGGCACCTACGAGACCGGCATCGAGGACTACAAGGTCCTCAAGAACACCTGCCCCGCCACCGGCACGGTCGCCGGCACCGCCTACGCGCACTGCGGGACCAACTGGTGGAGCTACGACACCCCGGCGACCATCACCGCCAAGATGGCGTGGGCCAAGGGACAGAACCTGCGCGGCGCCTTCTTCTGGGAGTTCAGCGGTGACACCGCCAACGGCGAGCTGGTGAACGCGATCCACACCGGCCTCCAGTAGCACCACCGCACCACCGCACCGTCGCACCACCACACGCAGCGGCCCGCCCTCCCCGGCGGGCCGCTGTCGGCGTTCCGGCGCCGAGGGGCGCGAACGCGCCGCTGAGGTGGTGCAGGGTAGATCGCGCGCCCGCTGTACGCCTGTTGAGCGGGCGCGGCGTGGCGCGTTCCACTCGTCCTCCGCACAGCGGCACGCCGGTGCGCGCGCTCCGGCGGGCCGACGTGGACGTTTTCCCAGGCAGGGACAGTGATGCGGGGTACGGTCGGTCCCTGCCCGAGGGCCTGGGCCCCTCGTCCGGCGGGCACGCTCACGGGTCCCACGCACAACTCCTGACCCGTCCGGCACGACGAGCCGCGGGGGGACCTGGCCGATACGGAGTCGGCTCGCCGGAGAATCAATTGACCGCGGTCAATTCTGACGGGATGCTGATCGAGCACGATGCAATCACTGCCGAGCGCCTCGTGCATTTTCGATCCGGTATTCGATTCGTGCGAGGAGAATTCGTGATCTCGAGGACGAAGAAGTTCATGAGCGTCGCGGCCGCCACGTTCGCCGCGGCGGCCGCGTTCACCGTGGCGGTGCCGAACAACGCGTTCGCCATCAACCACATCGAGTGCAGGGGAGGTGAGGACTTCCTGAAGATCTGGTCCCACAGCGGTGGCAGCCAGAGCGTGGACTGCTACGCCAACGCCGGTCGGACCGACTTCGGCAACTGGTGGGTCGACCGGATCTCCACCGGGAACAACGATCTCATCTACTACGACGCCAACGGCGACTCGGTGAGGATCAACCGGTGGACCGACATCACCTTCCCGAACCACCCGCCGCAGGTGAAGTCCATCGAGATCCTGTGACGGACGTCGGACCGAAAGCGTCGCCCGGAATTCTGATGTCCGTCCGATCGCCGGATCGGTCGTATATCCGGGTGATGTGAAATTCCGTCGCGGGCGTCGGGGCATCAGGCGTCTGGTGAGCGTGTGCGGGGGTGCGGCTCCCGTGCCGACCCGAGTGGCTCACCGGACGACGAGGACCCGGCGCCCGCGGGTGTGGCCGGCGCGGCTGTCGATGTGGGCCGCCGCGGCTTCGGCGAGCGGGTACGACTTCTCGACGGGGATGTGGAGCCTTCCTCGTGAGATGAGGTCCACGGCCGTGGCGAGTGCCTCCGGCACGCTCCCGGCCGTGCCCGAGAACCGGACGCCGTGATCGGGTGCGCCGAGATCGGCGATGGAGACCACCTTCCGTGCGTCGCCGGTGAGTTCGACGAGTTCGGGGATCACGCCCGAGCCGGCCAGGTCGAGGGCGGCGTCGACGCGACCGAGCCCGCGCACCCGGTCGGGCCAGCCCTCGCCGTAGGTCGTGGCGAGGGCGCCCAGGCTCCGCAGGTAGTCCTGGTTGTGGGCGCCGGCCGTGCCGACGACGCGGATGCCGCGCTCGCGGGCGATCTGCAGGACGGCCGAGCCGACGCCGCCGGCCGCGCCGCTGACCAGCAGGGTCTGGCCCGGGCGGACGCCCACTTCACCCAGGATCCGCAGCGCGGTCTCGACCACCGAGGGGTAGCCGGCGGCCTCCTCGAAGGTGAGGCCCTCGGGCATCGCGGTCCAGGCCGTCAGTACGGCGAACTCGGCGTAGGTGTCGAGGCCTTCGCCGAAGACGTGGTCCCCGACCTGTGTCCCACGGACGCCCTCGCCGATCGCGTCGACGACCCCGGCGGCGTCCAGGCCCAGTCCGGAGGGCAGTCGGGTGGGGTGGGCGCCGAGGACCTGGCCTTCGCGGATCCGCCAGTCGACGGGGTTCACGCCCGCGGCGCGGACGGCTATCCGGACCTGGCCGGGCCCAGGGCGGGGCTCGTCGGTGTCGAGGAGGTGCAGGACGTCGGGTTCGCCGAACTCGGCGAAGATCACCTTCTTCATACGGACGACCATAACACTAACCGTTAGTGTTTTGTAGTTGTGAGGGCTTTGAACCTGATAGCGTGCGCGGATGACCGAGAGGACCGGGTCGACCGGGCGCCGCGAACGCAAGAAGGCCGCCACCCGCCAGAAGATCGCCGAGACCGCCCTGCGGCTGTTCTTCGAACGCGGCTACGACGCGGTGGGGATCCGCGACGTGGCGGCCGAGGCCGACGTCGCCGTCACCACCGTCTTCGCCCACTTCGCCTCGAAGGAGGCCTTGGTCTTCGAGCAGGACCAGGACTTCGAGCAGCGCCTCGTCCAAGCGGTCACCGACCGGTCGCCGCACGAGGCACTCGTCCCCGCGCTGCACCGCGAGATCCGGGCCCTGGTGCACCACTGCACCGCCGACGGCGCCGCGCCGCTCTGGCACATGATCGACACCTCGCCCGCCCTGCGGCAGTACGAGGAGGCGATGAGGCTGCGTCACGCCGAATCCGTGGCCGCGGCCATCGCCGCGGAGGTGGGGTCGCAGCACAGCACCACGGCTTGCCGGACGATCGCGCGATTCGCGATCGACGCCTTCACACTGGCCCGGGAGGCGGCCGACCCGGACGCGGCACTGGAGGAGATCTTCCGGATGATCGACGCCGCGTGGACCACCGCGGCCGCCGGTGGGCACCCCGCCAGCCCGGAGGGCCGCTGACCCCTCCGAAGGTCCGTCGCCGTGGACCGACCCGGTCGGGAGGTGGTTTGCTTCGGCAGATCGGGGTGAGAAGAGGGTGCGGTGGGCGAGTGAGAGGTCCGGCCGGCGGAGATCCCCCCTCGCCGCCGTCCGGACCCGCCCACCACGCTCAGAGCCCGGTCACCGTGACGACCACACACCGGTGACCGGGCGCCCGGCGTCCCTGGGGGATCGGCGGTCCGAGCCGGAGTCGGTGGCCCGGCGAAAAGATTTCCGGTGCTGCTGTCACATCCGGTGCGGCCGGCGGGTCAGTGGAGTGTTCGAGCAAGCGCAGCGGTTCCGCCGCTGCTCCTCCCACACGAAACCGGGGTTCCCGTCATGTCCGTCGCCTACGTCGTCCTCGCCGTTGTCAGTGCCCTGTGGGTCGGGTTCTCCGGGGTCTCGCTGGCCCGCCGGGCGGAGTTCGTCACCCAGCCGCTGGTCGAGTACGGGGTGCCGCGCTCGTGGTGGGGGCCGCTGGCGCTGGCGAAGCTCGCCGGTGCGGCGGGTCTGTTGGTGGGTCTCGTGGTCCCGGCCCTCGGCGTCGCGGCGGCGGTCGGCCTGATCCTCTACTTCCTCGGCGCGGTGGTCACCTGCCTGCGGGCGCGCTCCTACAAGACCGTGCCCTTCCCGCTCCTCTACCTCGCCCCCGTCGCCGTCACCCTCGGCCTGGGCCTGGCCGCCTGACGCGGCGAACGCCCCTGGCCGGAGGGTCCGGTGTGGCAGGTCCTGGTGAGCGCCACGGGTGGGTGGTTGCCGGTGGCGGTCGCTATCGTGCCTCCATGACCGGCTCCGTGCAGCGGCCGCTGCTGTTCCTCGACGTCGACGGACCTCTCATCCCGTTCGGCGCGGCGCCCGATCGATATCCGAGTTTCGCGACGGGTGCCCACGCACTCGGTGATGACGCGAATCCGCTCCTGAGCAGGATCGATCCCGCCCATGGCCCCCGTCTGCTGGCACTGCCCTGTGACCTTGTGTGGGCGACGACCTGGATGGACGCTGCCAACGAGTGCATCGCGCCCCGCATCGGCCTTCCCCGGCTCGCCGTGGTCAGCTGGCCGGAGCCGTCCGACACCGACGAGCAGGACGAGCGGCGCGGACTGCACTGGAAGACCCGCGCCCTGGTCGAACGGGCCGCAGGGTGCCCGTTCGCCTGGGTCGACGACGAGGTCACCGACACCGATCGGGTCTGGGTCGCCGCCCACCACCCGGGGCCCGCCCTGCTCCATCGGGTCGACCCCCGCGTAGGTCTGACCGACAGTGACTACGCGGCTCTCGACTCGTGGTTCCGCCGGCAGGTCGGAGTCCCGGGCCGGTGACCGTGAAGCGGTCGCCACGACTACCGGGCGGCGGAGCGACCGGCTCCTCGGGCTCCCACGGGAAGCCGGTGCGCGGTCGTGGCGAGCCGCTACCGGTTGCTAGCCGAGTCGCGTGAGCGTGTAGCGGTAGGTGATCTTGCCGTCCGACTCGTAGGTCTTCTCCCTGGTCACGCTCTCCTCTCCGTTGAATTCGCTCGGGTCGGGGCGGATCTCCTCATCGACATCGGCGATCCTGTCGTCCGCGTTCATGTCGTCCCGCTCCTGCAGGTCGATCGTCAAGCGGAAGGCGGCAGACTGCTGCGGCGCCGCGTCGTCGAAGTGTCGTCGCGTGGACCTGTTTTCGGGAAATTTGAAGAACTCGCCGGCCCGCATCCCCAGGTAGGTGGAGTGAGTCCCACCGAACATGTTCTCGACAGTGGGACGCCACAGGGTCAGGTCGTCCAGTGCGATCTTCCCGTAGATCTCACCCACGGGGTCGTCCGAACCCTCGCTGACGTTGTCGATCCGAACCCAGTCGAGCTTCAGCTCGTACTCCGTCACATCACTCATATTTCCGCCGTGGGATTTTCAGAGAGAAGATCTTGTACGAACTTTATGCAAAGACGGGATGGCTCCCTGAGTCCGCCTTTGCTCGGTCATCCTAGATTCATCGACTCCTCTCGCCTTTGAGATCCGTGCGGAGTTCACCCGTACGGGCCTGCGGAAAGACGGTATCCCGTTGAATCTTTTCGGGTCGCACGAATTGCACTAGATATGTCAATAAGCAGAGTGGCGAGGTTTTGTTCCCGGCTCATTCGTCCGGCGTGGGAGGGATTGGCTCGTCCTGGTCGCACGGGCTGCGCCGCGTGGCCCTACAGGTCGTCGGTCTGCCGGCGCAGGTCGGCCAGCAGGTCCCGTCCGTGGGGGGTGAAGTAGGCGGTGAGGAGTTCGAGTTCGCGCATGAGGTAGCGCACGGCCGGCAGTCCCTGGTCGTAGGCGCTGCGGAAGCCGGCGCGCTCGTCGGGCGTGAGGTCGTCGCGGCGCAGTTCGCTCTGACGGAACCGGAGCAGCTGGTTGGAGACGCAGGTCGCGTGGAAGGCGCGGTCGATCTCCCAGTACTGGTTGCGGGCCTCGCCCGGGCCGGCCCGCCACCTGATCTCGATCCTCGGAGAGGTCGTGGAGGAGTGCCCGTCGTCGAAGACCCGGTGCTGGAGGACGTGGAAGCTGATCGACTGGTGGGTGCCCTCGTGCAGCAGGTTCTCTTCGGAGGTCCTGAACCTTCGTCAAACCGGAACATCGGATTACGCCTTGGAGATTGAACGTGACAACCCTGGCGTTCACCGATCCGGCCGCCGAGGACGAGCACAAGCACACCTGCAAGGGCCTGAGGTTCCGTGAAGCGGTCACCACGGAGGCCGGGGGCAGGGCCGCCGCGTCGGAGCGTGACACTGCTGCGGCCTACTCCAGCAGTTCGCCCATGTGGCAGTCGTCGGCGCGCATCGGCCAGAAGTGCTCCTCGGTTTCCCAGGCATGCGGATCGAGGGCGCGCAGGACGCCCTCGGCGACGCCGTCGAGGAACTCTTGCGGGCGGAAGACCGCCCACGGCGACGAAGCGACCGGACGGCTCCAGCGGCGGCGCTCCGCACGCAGCCGCTCGTACGTCCACAGCACATGGAGCAGGGTGCCGAGATCACGGTGGAGGTAGGGCGCGGGCCGGTCGTCGTCGAATCGGTCGGACAGTTCGATCTGCCCGGTGGCGCCGTCGAGTGCGACATCGAGGTCGTACATCCATCGGCCGAGCGCCACGTGGGCGCCCTGGTGGCGGCGACCGCCCGACCCCTCGTCGTCGGCAGGCGCGAAGTCGTCGGGGTGGGGCTCCGCCATGGTCGTCAGCGGCCCGTCGGAGGTCACCGCCAGGGCGCAGCGCCCGGAGACCGGCAGGCCGACGTCGGTGAGCAGGCGTCGTGTCGGACCGTGGACGAGGCGTTCGGGAAGCTCGTCCGGCCCGAACCGCCGAACCGTGCCGTCACCGGTCAGCTCGGCGAGGTCCTCGACCAGCTCGGGACCGATCACGAACTCCGTGTCGCCCGCCTCCCCGGGCTCCGCACCCCAGGCCAGCGCACGGACCAACAGCGCGCTCTCCCAGTGCGCGGGCCTTCCACCGGTGCGCTCCCACAGCTCCGGGTCGGCCTCGCGCAGCTCCCGCAGGCCGAGCCGCACGGCAGCGTCGACGGTCGAGGGCCCGTACGGCGCCCCCTCGTCGCCCGCGGCCCGCTCGTAGTCGCCCGCCGCGCACAGCGTCATGGACTCCACCACGACCATCAGCGCAATCAGGGCGCGCGGGCTGCTGGCCAGCAGGTCACGCCGGAGCATCCCGTCCCCGTCGGGACACGCCAGATACACCGCACCGCTCGCCCCGTCGAGCAGCACGAGCACCTCCTCGCGCCCCGACGAGTACAACGCCTCGCCCAGGACGAACAGCCCCTCGCCACCCTCGACGTCGAGGCCCGCGAACCGGTCCCCGACCGCCTCCGGGCGACCGTCCGACGTGGCCCGCAGATCCAGATACGCGTAGCACCAGGACAGTTCGCCACTCGCCAGCAGTGCCCGGCTCGCCCCGTCCGTCAGACCGACCGGCCAGCCGCCGGCCTCCCCACGCTCGTCCAGTCCCACCGCTGCGCCCCTTGCCCGGCTCTTCGTCGTCGGACGAGGGTAGCCCGGCCCACCGACGGGGGAACCGGACGGTCAGCAGCGGCGGTGCGCGTCCCCCGCTGCTGGTCCTTGACCGTCCTGGTCCGCCGGACCTGCTGCCGTACGTTCCCCGGTCGATCGCGTAGCGCAGGACTCCGGGCTTCTCCCAAGCGGACATTGACGAGGCGGTGCATGTCGCAGAGGAGGCCGTCCGCAAGGCGGAGTCGGATGCCAGTGCCCCGCCCGGAGCGGCTGTTCGGGCGGGGCAGGTGAACCTGTAAGAGGAGTCGGGCAGCTCACTTCGAAGGCGGGGGCCGGGGGGATGACCTCAACGGGTGTTGATGATCAGCAGCTGATGTAACCCATTTTGACGTCGACGAAGTAGAGGCCGGGGGACGCGTAGAGGTTCACCGGGCTGGTGTCGCCCTTGGGACCGGCCCAGTCCGAGGTCCGCCACGATCCGTTCGACTGCTTGGCCTCAACACGAGGACACCTTCCGTCGGCGGCGGTGTCGTACACCGTGCCGATGACCGAGGTACCTCCATCGCAGTACTGGATGGACGCCATCCCCTCGTTGCTGAATATCGTGAAGGAACCTCCGCAGGACGCGGTCCTTGTCGTACCGGCCAGCGCAGTTCCGGTGCCGAGCGCAGAGGCGAGGAGGAACGAGGCGCCAAGGATGACACTCGATGTGCGACGCAGCATGTGTGGCCCTTTCCCGATGGAGTCGGACCGTGCGCATCCGCACGGTCTTGACCAACCATGCAGCGCCGACTCCATGGCCGGTAGACGGGATTGAGCACATCTGCCCTGTCTGGTCCTATGACCGCCTGTACCAGCGGTTCATCGTCGGGCGGCCCATCGACCGCGCGTTGGTCCTTCACAGGTTCATGGAGATCAGACCGGTGAACTGGCACTACTCGGTGGGTCCGACATGGTGATCGTCTCCGAATATCGGCGGAATCCGGCGGGGTGGTCGGTGCGGTGAAGGTCAGGTCGACGCCGGTCGGGTCGCGGCCGGCCTCCCAGGGCGTGCCGCAGTCGTGGTGTCGGCGAGGTGCTCCCGAAGGGGTTCGGTCCTGGGTGTGCCGCGCAGGCCGAACGTCCGGGGCTCGGCATGGTTCGGTCGCGAACATCAGCTCGTGGCCGGGCCTACCGGGCGTCGGCCGTCACCGGAGTACGACGGTGACGCCGTAGCGGCTCAGAAGGTCCACGGTCTGCTCGAAGAAGGATCCGTGCCGATCGGGGTCGTGTGCCAGGGCGGCTCGGGCGACGTCGGCGTGGTGCCAGACCAGGGTGAAGGGTGAGAAGACGGAAGGACCGCCGCCCAGGTGGTCCTTGACCGATTCGAGGCAGTGGCCGTAGGTGCCGCCGGGGCCGATGAGGGCTTCGCCGAGTGCCAGGAGCAGGCCGGCCCTTTCGGTGGCGTACTGCCCGTCGAGGTGGTACGTCCCGCCGGAGCGGCCGACACCGGGCCCGTACGGGCCGATGCGGCAGAGGTTGTGCCACTCCTTCCGGCCGCGCTCGTCGAACGGTGCCCACAGGTTGCGCCGGGTGGGGACGCCGTCGTACCAGACCTCCCGGACGTCGCGGGCCGCCAGGGTGGGTCGGCCCGCCAGCCAGGGCCAGTCTTTGGCTGGGTCGGCGACGGTGATGTCGACCAGGGCCCCGCCGAGGACGGACGGGCGGACCTCGGTGGCGCGGAAGTCGAAGTCGTACTGGGCCATGTGACGGCCGTTGCGGTCCAGGGCCCACAGCTCGGTCACCTCGTCGTCCGCCGACCGGGGCGAACGGAGTTCCGCCAGTAGGGGTTCGGCGGGTTCGCAGCCGATCAGGTGCAGGGGCTGGGCCGGTCGCTGCGGGCGCGGGGAGAACAGGCCGTCGATCGAGAGACAGCAGCCCACAGGGCCGCCCGGCACGAGGGAGTCCGCCCACAGCTCGAACTGCGGGGAGGAAGGCAACTGCTGGCAGCCCCAGTAGATGTCCTCCTTGACGCCGGCGCCCACGGTGAGGTCCACGCGCTCGGGATCACCGGGCGTGGGCCTGTGGGCCAGGACGACCGTGTCCGCCAGCATCCAGAAGCGGTGCGGGCCGTCGTTCGAGGGGTCTGTGGGGTGGATCATGAGCTCGACATCGCCCAGCACTCGCACCGGGTCGGTGAACCGCGTGACGGCCCGGGCCAGGACACTGTCGCGCGGGCAGCCGCGCAGGGTCAGGACCTCCCGCGGCAGCGGCGGCGGGTTCAAGAACAGCCCCTCGACCTCCGCGCACCGTCCCCAGAGGTCGCTCGTCCTTCCGTTCTCCTCGTCGTAGTTCTCCCGCACCAGGAGGTAACGGACCGGGAAGTCCCGCTCCCATGCCGAGTGCTCCTCGGACCGCACCACTGCTCTCCTGCCGACAGACGATCTTCGCTCGCACACGATACGAGTTACCGTCGCCACCGGCCTCCGAATATCGCGCTCGCGGGATGGCGCTCCCGCCGGTCAGGCCGGACCCGGAGGGCGGCCCGCCAGCCGCCCGGGCGGGCTACCGGGTTTCAGTCCTGCGGGGTGGAACCGCGTCGGTGGGCGCCCGGTTTGCGGCGGCGGATCAGGAAGGTGCCGACGACGACGGCGACGGTGCCTCCGGCGAAGGCGACCGCGACGCCGGCCCCGGTGCCGGTCGTGGACAGCTCCTTCGTGGTGGTCGGAACAGGTCGGTCGATGGCGAGGGCCAGTGTGTCCTGCGGTTCCGGCGCAGGGGCGGTGGGGGAGGGGGCGACGGTCGTGGGGACCGCCGACGGGGGTGCGGCGGAGGTCGGCGCCGGCGTGGGAGTCGCGGACGGGGGAGCAGGAGGTGCGGAAGCGGCTGTGCTCGGGTTCGGGTTCGGGCCCGGAGTAGGCCCGGTCGTCGCGGTCGGCTTGGCGGGGGTCGGAGGGGCCGAGGGGGCCGGAGCAGTCGGAGTGTTCGGCGGGGTCGGCGGGGTCGCCGCTCCGGCCGGGACCGGGGTGATGGCGATGTCGTCGACGTACAGCACCACATCGGGCCCGCCCGTCGGGGGTGTCTTCTTCTCCGGGCGCCAGGCGGGGCGGTAGATGCCGGTCCTGAAGTGCGGTGGCTCACCGCGGTGGTAGTTGTTGGCACCGCGGTGAGCGCCGACCTGGACGCCGTCCCGGGTCACGGTGATCGATCCGGGCGTCGACGGGGTGGACCAGGTGATGTCGAAGGCCCAGCGGTTCCAGTGGCCGAACTGCACCGTGCCGAGCTGGATGACGGTCTCGTACTCCTCGAAGGTGGCCAGGTCCTTCAGCCAGTGGACCTTGAGCCGCCAGTCGCCGCCGTGCACCGAGAGGGCGAGGACGGGCTTGACTCCCTCGTTGCCGGGCTGGGTGCTGAACCACTGGGCGACGATCGTGTCGTCGTCGACCTGCTGCCAGTCCTTCGGGAGGTAGTCGGCGAAGGAGAAGCGGTGGCTCTCCGCGCTCAGGCCCTTGAGGGCGAGTTCGGCGCGGAACGAGGTCCCGTCCGCCGGCACGTTGAACCGCGCGGCGGTCCCCGTCCCTCCCGGCGGCGCGGGAGCGGTGCTCACGGCGCCGAAGCCGTTGATGGCCCTGAACGGCCAGTCCTGGGCCCCGAGGGACTCGAAGTCGTAGGACCTGGCGTCTGCTGCGGCAGCCGGGGAGACTGTCGCGCCGACCGCGAGAAGGGCGACCGAGACGGCACCGGCGGTCCGGCGGGCCGTGCCGGTTGTGGTTGCGGTCGGACGGGGACGGAGCGGCGGCATGCGGTTCCTCGGGGAAGGATGGTCGGGCGGTTCGTCGTGGGCGGTCCGCGCCGTGCAGCTCGGATGCGGACCGCCTGCCTGGAAGGAGTGCCGAACCGGTCGTCCGGCCCGCGACGTTGCCCAACCGTGATCATGTGCCGCGTCGGCCCGTCAGCGGGCGGTGAGGACGCCCAGCAGCCGGGTCACCTCGGTGGCCACCGTGTCCCGGGCCGGACCGAGGTAGGTGCGCGGGTCGACGGTGTCGGGGGCCGCCCGCAGGCGGTCGGACACGGTGCGGGTGAAGAGCCGGTTGAGGTGGGTCGAGATGTTGATCTTCGTCATGCCGGCGGCGACGGCCTTGGCGAGGTCGGCGTCGCCGACACCCGAGGAACCGTGCAGGACGAGCGGTACGTCGAGCCCGGCGCGCAGCCGGGCTATCAGGTCGAGGTCCAGCGCGGCGTCACGGGTGAGCATCGCGTGGGAGCTGCCCACGGCGACGGCCAGGGCGTCGACGGCGGTGGCGGCGACGAACGCGCGCGCTTCGTCGGGGTCGGTGCGGACGCCCGGGGCGTGGGCGCCGTCCTTGCCGCCGATCTCGCCGAGTTCGGCCTCGACCCAGACGCCGGCCCGGTGGCAGTGCTCGGCGATCTGCCGGGTGGCGGACACGTTGGCGTCGTAGTCGAGCCTGGACGCGTCGAACATGACGGAGGTGAAGCCCAGGTCGACGGCCTCGTGGACGAGCTCGGGGGACTCCGCGTGGTCGAGGTGGACGGCGACCGGCACCGAGGCCGCCCGGGCGAGCGCGAGGGAGGCGAGGGCGATCGGGGCGAGCGCGCCGTGGTAGCGGACGGTGTTCTCGCTGATCTGGAGGACGACGGGCCGGCCGGCCCGTTCGGCCCCGGCCACGATGGCCTCGGCGTGCTCGATCTGCACGACGTTGAACGCCCCGACGCCGTGGGCGCCGGTGTGGGCGGGGCCGACGATCTCGCCGGTGGGTGTCAGAGGCATGAGGGTTCTCCACGAAGGCGCTGGCGGTGTGCGCGGTGCAGGGAGTCCGCGCGGGGAGGGCGTACCGGAGGCGAAGGGCGGGCCTGCCGGAAGGGAGGAGCGGTCAGGCGGCGGCGGGGCCGAGGATCACCGAGCGGGTCAGGTTGCGGGGGCGGTCCGGGTCGTAGCCGCGGGCCTCGGCGAGCAGCACGGCCAGTCGCTGGACGAGGATCAGGTCGGCGAGCGGGTCGAGGGATCCGGTCCCGCCCCCGGAGGCCTGCCGGAAGAGCCCGCCGACCCGGGCGACGTCGTCGGCGAGGCCCTGCGGGGCGGGACCGAACAGCCAGGCGACCCGGCCGGGGCCGGTGATGCTGATCGGGCCGTGGCGGTACTCCATGGCGGGGTAGGCCTCGGTCCAGGCGCCGGCGGCCTCGCGCATCTTCAGGCCGGCTTCGAGGGCGAGGCCGTACGTCCACCCCGTGCCGAGGAAGGTGAACTGCTCGGCGCCGCTCAGCTCGGGGCCCAGCGGGAGGTCGAGGGCCAGCCGGGCGTCCCGGACGGCCTCGGCGACCGGGCGCACTCCGGCGGGCAGTGCGCCCTCGGCCTCCAGGTGCGCGCGCAGCAGGACGAGCGCGGTGGTGGCGAACCGGGTCTGGACGACCGATTCCTCGTCGGCGAAGTCCAGCACGACGGCGTGGTCGGCGGCCGTCATCACGGGGGTCGCCGGGTCGGCGGTGAGGGCGGTGGTCGGGACGCTGCCCTTGAGCTCCAGCAGCAGGTCGAGGACCTCGGTGGTGGTGCCGGAGCGGGTGAGGGCCACGACGCGGTCGTAGCCGCGGCCGCGGGGGAACTCGGAGGCCGCGAAGGCGTCGGTCTCGCCGTGGCCGCCGCTCTCGCGCAGCTGTGCGTAGGCGTGGGCCATGAACCAGGAGGTGCCGCAGCCGACCACGGCGACCCGCTCGCCGCGACGCGGCAGCGCACCGGTGTGGGAGCCGGCGGAGCGGGCCGCCTGTGTCCAGGTCGCGGGCTGCGAGGCGATCTCGACCGAGGTGCGGGAGGTTTCGAAGGTGGTCATGCGGGGTCCTTGCGGTGAGAGAGGGGAGGAGGGGGCCGAGCGGGCGGAGCCGGTGCCCGGTTGTTCAGCATGCTGTTTCACGATCACTCTTTCTGTCAATAGTTGCTCGTAAATCGCTTCAATCAAGCACTATCGAGCAATACGAAGTGCGCGAGCCGCGTCACGGGCGCGGCGGGAGAGCCTCGACGACGACCCCGGGGAGCAGCCGCCGGAAGACGGCCGTGTCGACCTCGCCGGCGACCGGGCAGGGGACGGCGGCCGCCGACAGGGCCACCGCCGTGCGGAGGATGTCCGGCCAGGCCGAGCCCGCGTCCAGCCCGGCCGCGATCGCGGCCACGCAGGCGTCGCCGGCGCCCGTCGGATTGCCGGCCAGCCGTTCGGGGGGCGCCGCCCGCCAGGTGCCCTCCGGGGTGACGGCGTACAGGCCGTCGGCGCCGGCGGAGGCGACGACCGTGCGGGCGCCCAGGGACCGCAGTGCGGCGGCCGCGCTGGCCGGGTCCGCCTGGCCGGTCGCCGCGGCGATCTCCTCGGCGTTGGGTTTGACCACGTCGGGCCGGGCTTCGAGGGCCTGGAGCAGGTCCGGGCCGCTGGTGTCGAGCACGGTGAGCGCGTCGGCCGCCGCCGCCGTGCGGACGAGCTGCGCGTAGGCGTCCGCCGGGAGGCCCGGCGGAGTGCTGCCGCTGAGGACCACCACGCGCGCCGTCGAGGCCAGCGCCGCGTAGCGCCGGTGGAAGAGCTGCCACTCGGCCGAGGTCACCGACGGCCCGCGCCCGTTGAACACGGTGGCGTCGCCGTCGTCGCGCGAGACGACGGCGAGGGTCCGCCGTGACTCGCCGCCCACCTCGACGAACTCGCTCCGGATCCGGGCGGTGTGCAGTCCGTCGAGGATCAGGCGGCCGGTGGCGCCGCCCGCCAGTCCGGTGGCCACCGGGTCGTGCCCGAGGACGCCGAGCACCCGGGCGACGTTGATCCCCTTGCCGCCCGCCCGTTCCTGCGCGTCGTCGACGCGGTGGGAGGTGCGGGGCCGCAGGCTGTCGACGCTCCAGGTGGCGTCGAGCGCGGCGTTGAGGGTGACGGTGAGGATCATCGGGCGGGCGCTCCCGTCCGGTCCGCGGCCACGGGGTGGCCGGTCGGCTGCCGGCCGACGGGGCGTTCGGGCGCCTGCGCGACCGCGGGAGGTCCGGACGCCTGCCGGCCGACGGGGTGTCCGGCCGCCCGCCAGGCGGCGAGGCCGGCACCGAGGCAGGCCGCCCGGTCGCCGAGCTCGGCCCGTACCACGACGGGACGGCGCTGGAAGGTCAGGCGCTTCGCCAGTCCGGCCCGCACGGGGTCGAGCAGGAGCCGGTCCGCCTCGGCGAGACCGCCGCCCAGGACGATCAGTTCCGGCGCGAGCAGGGTGGCGGCGGTGGCCAGTGCCTCCGCCAGCGCGGTCGCGGCCCGGTCCCAGACCGCTCGCGCCACGGGGTCGCCCTGCGCGGTGAGGGCGGCCACGTCGGCCGCGCCGGACACGGGCCGACCGGTGCGCGCGGTGTAGGCGGACGCCACGGCGGCGGCGGAGGCCACCGTCTCCAGGCAGTCGGAGCCCCCGCAGGCGCACGGCCCCGCGCCGGACGGGACGGGGATGTGGCCGATCTCGCCCGCGTACCCGCCGGCCAGGAGCGGTCGGCCGTCGCAGACGAGGGCCGCGGCGATGCCGGTGCCGATGGCGACGAACAGGACGTCCTCCGCCCCGCGGGCGGCCCCCATCGCGCACTCGGCGACGCCGCCCGCGCGGACGTCGTGGCCCAGGGCGACGGACAGGCCGGTCCGTTCCTCCAGCAGGGCGGCGAGCGGGAGGTCGTGCCAGCCGAGGTTCACCGACCTGACGGCGCGTCGTCGGGCGTCGTCCACGATGCCGGGGACGGCCACGCCCGCGTGGTGCACCGGCAGACCGGACTCCGCGGCCGAGCGGTTCAGGGCGAGCAGGGTGTCCGTGATGGCGTCGAGCACGGCGGCGGGCCCGTCGGCGCGCGGAGTGGGTCGGTGCACGGTGTGCAGCGGGCGCATGCCGTGGTCGAGGACGGCGCCCTTCATCCCGGTGCCGCCGACGTCGAGCGCGATCACGCAACCGGGCGGGCGGTCGTCGGGCGAGGGGTCGTCGGGCGGGGGGTCCGCCAGGGGAGCGGGCGGGAGTACGGCGGCGGGCGGCGGCACGGGGCGTACGGAGCGTACGGAGTCGGCCGGGCGCGGGGAGGGGTTGCTGATCATGGTGTCGAACCATCCTGGATGATCGAAGTTGCGCACTGACAGCGCCAAAGATGCGAAATCCATCAAGATGTGTGAGCGCAGTATCCAGCCAGAAGGCCCGCCGAGTCCAGAGGCCGACCGCCGAATGTCGTGTGACGTGCACGGCTTGTCCGCGCCACGCGCTGCGCGACGATGCGGCGATACGATCAACTCCGCGCACACGTCCCGGGGCGGCGGACCGGCCGCCACCGGGCGGCGTCCGTTCCCGTCGGGCGAGGCGCGGTGCCGGAGTTCCAGTCGAAGAAGGGTTGCTGCGCATGTCCAAGCAGGAGCGGTGGAGCAAGCTGCTCGAACTGCTCGCGGTCGACGGCAAGCTGGACGTCGACGAGGCGGCCGTTTCGGTGGCGGTGTCGCCGGCGACCATCCGGCGCGACCTCGACGAGCTGGCCGAGCAGCGGCTGCTCGTCCGCACCCGCGGAGGGGCGATCGCGCACGGCGTCTCCTACGAGCTCCCGATGCGCTACAAGTCCTCGCGGCGGGTGTCGGACAAGCAGCGCATCGCGACCGCGGTGGCCGAGCTGTTGGGCGAGGGGGACGTCGTCGGACTCAACGGAGGCACCACCACCACCGAGGTGGCCCGGGCGCTGGTGCTCCGGGCCGGCGGGGGGCCCGCGGAGCGGGGGGAGGCGGCCTCCGGGCCGGTCTACACGATCGTCACCAACTCCCTGAACATCGCCGGCGAACTCGCGGTCCGCCCGCAGTTCAAGCTGGTGGTGACCGGCGGCGTGGCGCGGCCCCAGACCTACGAACTGGTCGGGCCGTTGACGGAGGGCGTGCTGAACCAGGTGGTCCTCGACGTCGCCGTGCTGGGCGTGGACGGCGTCGACCCGAGACTCGGCGTGATGACGCACCACGAGGACGAGGCCGGGATCAGCCGGCTGCTCGCGGAGCGCGCCCGGAAGGTGATCCTGGCGACGGACTCGTCCAAGATCGGCAGACGCGCCTTCGCCCGGATCTGCGGCCTGGACCGGATCGACGTGCTGGTCACGGACTCCGGTCTGGTCCCCGAGATGGCGGCGCGGTTCATCGAGGCCGGTATCGAGGTCGTCGCGGTCTGACTCTCCCGCACCGCCCCACGCCGCCGTAACCTGGTGCACGAAGCACCTCCGCCCGGCGGGCTCCGCTCCTGCGGCAGCCCGCCGGGCGTTTTCCGTTCCGGCGCGGGCGGGAGGGCGGTGTGCCGAATCGCCCCCGCCGCCCGCCGCCCGCCGCCCACCGCCCGCCGGCGCCGGAACGGCGAACGCCCCTGTGCGGTGTTCGTCCTGTGCAGCTCCCGTGCCCGACTCCTGCCGCGTTGGCATCGTTTGCGTAACGGGCCTGGCCCGGTCCTGCGTCCTCGTGTTTACTTTGCCCACAGCAGATGCTCGTTTATGAGCGAAACACGGTTGGATCTTCCACGTGTATGCACGCTCCGAACTCTGCGGCTGTTTCCAGACCCCCACTGGGCCGTGTCTCCGAGACCGGCCGGGAGACAAGGCGGTACTGACGATGAACAAGCGCTCTCTCGCGGCGGCCTGTGCCTGCACCCTCGGGGCGCTCGCCCTCACCGCCTGCGGCAGCGGCAGCGGTGGCGGCACGGCCTCCGCCGACAAGGACGTGACGCTGAAGCTGGTGGCCGCCGACTACGGCGACAAGGCCTCGAACAGCTCGGCCGCCTACTGGAAGGACGTGGCGGACCGGTTCACCGCCGCCAACCCGAAGATCAAGGTCGACGTCCAGGTGATCAACTGGAACGACATCGACTCGCAGGTCAAGACGATGATCCAGAGCGGCAACGTGCCCGACGTCCTGCAGACCGGCGGCTACGCGGACAAGGTCGCCGACGACCTGCTGTACCGGGCGGACGAGGTGCTGTCCGAGCCGACCCGGGCCAACCTGATCGACAGCTTCGCCAAGGCCGGCGAGGTCGACGGCAAGCCCTACGGGATCCCGTTCGTCGCCTCGGCGCGGGCGTTCTTCTACAACAAGTCGCTCCTCGCCCAGGCGGGCGTCACCGACGCGCCCAAGAGCTGGGCCGACGTCAGGACCGCGGCCGAGAAGATCAAGGCGGCGGTGCCGGGCGTGACCCCCTACGCACTGCCGCTGGGCCCGGAGGAGGCCCAGGGCGAGTCCCTGATCTGGGAGCTCGGCAACGGCGGCGGTCTCACCGACGCCAAGGGCGCCTACACGCTCAACAGCCAGGCCAACATCGACGCGTTCGGCTGGCTGAGGACGAACCTCGTCGCTCCCGGCCTCACCTACGCCAACCCCGCGACGACGGACCGCAAGACCGCCTTCGCGGACTTCGCGGCCGGCAAGGTCGCCATGCTCAACGGCCACCCCTCCCTGATCCAGATGTCCAAGGAGGGCAAGGTCGACTACGGCGTCGCGCCGATCCCCGGGAAGGCGGGTGCGCTGAAGTCCACGCTCGGCGTCGCCGACTGGATGATGGCGTTCAAGGGCCCCGGCCACAAGGAGCAGGTCCGCGCGTTCCTGGACTTCGCGTACGCCAAGGAGAACACGCTCAAGTTCGACGAGCTCTACAACCTGATGCCGGTCACCGAGGACACCCTCAAGGAGATGACCGGCAACGGCAAGCACGCGGACCTCGAACCCTTCTTCTCGCTGCTGCCGAACGCGGTCTTCTACCCGCTCGGCGACACCACCTGGGACGCCGTCTCCGCCGAGATCAAGAAGAGCGGCGGCACGGCCGTGACCGACCCGGCCAAGGTCCTGGGGGAGCTGCAGAAGAAGGCCGAGGCAGCGGTCTCCGACAAGTAGGCAGCCCGCGCACCGCACTGTCACGGAAGGCAGGCACTCCCTCGTGTCCACCACCTCAACCACACCGGGCCCGGTCCGCAAGGACACCCCGGTCCGCAAGGACAGGGGCGGCCTGGCCCGGCTCGGACCGCTCCCCTGGATCGGGCCGGCCGTCCTGCTGATCGCCCTGGTCGTCCTCTGGCCGGTCTACGAAATGGTCCGCACCTCGTTCCTGAGGATCAGCAGCAGCGGATTCGTCCGGGGCTCGGCCGGGTTCGACAAGTACAAGCAGCTGTTCGCGGAACCGTCACTGCCCTCGGTCGTCCTGTCGACCGTGGTGTGGACGGTGGTCGTGGTCGGCGCGACCATGCTGGTCTCCCTGGCGCTGGCCCAGCTCTTCAACCAGCGGTTCCCCGGCCGGCGCCTCACCCGCTGGGCGCTCATCGCGCCCTGGGCCGCCTCGGTCGTGATGACCGCCATCGGCTTCAAGTGGATGCTCAACCAGACCGCGGGCGTCCTCAACACCCTCATGAAGGACCTCGGTCTGATCGACGGCCCCCGGGACTGGCTCGGCGACCCCGCGACGGCCTGGCCCTGGATGATGTTCGTCGCCGTCTTCGTCTCCCTGCCCTTCACCACCTACACCCTGCTGGCCGGACTGCAGACCGTGCCCGGCGAGGTCTACGAGGCGGCCCGGGTGGACGGCGCGGGCCCCTGGCAGACGTATGTCCGGATCACCCTCCCGCTGCTGCGGCCGGCCTTCCTGGTCGGGGTGGTCATCAATCTGATCAACGTCTTCAACTCCTTCCCGATCATCTGGAGCATGACCCACGGCGGACCCGACAGCGACACCGCCACCACCACCGTGTTCATGTACCAGCTCAAGAACTCGGACATCGGGGAGTCCGCCGCGATGTCCGTGGTGAACTTCGCGCTCGTCGTCGTCATGGTCGTCGTCTTCCTCAAGGCCAGCCGGTGGAACCAGGAGGAGAACTGATGGCCCGCTCCACCCTCACGACCGGGGACACCGCCCCGACCGGGGACACCGCCCCGATCGTGGAGACCGCCCCGCCCGTCGCCACCGCCCGTGCCGCGAGGGCCGCCGCCCCGCGCCCCACCCGCACCGCACTCCGCCCGCGCACCCTGCTGATCGCCGCTGCCGCCTGGTTGCTGGCGGCCGGATTCCTGCTGCCGTACGTCGAGATGGTCGTCACCGCACTGCGGCCGGCGAACGAACTGCGCGACGCCGGCTACCTGCCGTCCACCTTCGAGTGGGCGAACTTCGTCGACGTGTGGCGCGAGTCCCACCTCGGCGACAACCTCCGCGTCACGCTGCTCGTCGCCGCCGGGTCCACCCTGCTCGTCCTGCTGGTCGCGATCCCCGCCGCGTACTACACCGCCCGGGTACGGTTCCGGGGCCGCAAGCTGTTCCTGCTGCTGGTGCTCGTCACCCAGATGTTCCAGCCCACCTCGCTGCTGGTCGGCCTCTACCGCGAGTTCTACCAGCTGGACATGCTGAACTCGGTGTGGACGCTGATCCTGTGCAACGCGGCCTTCAACCTGGCCTTCGCGATCTGGATCCTCACCGCCTACTTCGCCTCCATCCCGGTGGCCCTGGAGGAGTCGGCGATGATCGACGGGCTGGGCAGGGGAGGGGCGCTGCTGCGGATCACCCTGCCGCTCGCGATGCCCGGGGTCGTCACCGCGATGATCTTCACCTTCATCGCGGCCTGGAACGAGTTCGTGATGGGACTGACCCTGTCCACGGTCCCGGAGAACCAGCCGCTGACAGTGGGCATCAACAGCTTCATCGGCAACTACACCGTCCAGTGGAACTTCCTGTTCGCCGGCTCGGTCATCGCCATCGTGCCGGTCGTCGTCCTCTTCGCGATGATCGAGCGCAAGGTCGTCTCCGGTCTCACCGCGGGGTCCGTGAAGTAGCGCCGGACCTACCCCGAACGTCCGCCCCCGAACGCCCGCCCCCGGCCCCCGAGCCCGGGGGCGGGCCCTTCGGCATGCCCGGCCCGGCGCGCGCGGAAGCACCCGAAACTACGGCCGGGTAGGTCTTGACGCCCGCTTGGCGCCCTGACACCTTCATGGTTGAAGCTGCTCGAAAAGCTCTCTCTCGGAGCATGTACGAGCGCTATTCATGCTCTGTCGCACTGTGGACCGGCTGTACTTCCGCTGCCACAGGACGAGCAGGTCCGCAGTGCGGCAGGACCCCCGGCGCGAACTCCCGGGCGGCGACGCACCCTCCGCCGCCGGCGCGTACCGCGCCCTCCCGGCCGCCCGCCCTCGAGCGGCTCCCGCACCTTCCCCCCACAGAAGGAGTCCAGCATGAACCGGTTCCACCGACGGGGCCGAGGCCTCGTCGCGCTCGCCTCGGTCGCCCTCACCCTCCCGCTCGCCGCGACGCTCTCCCCGGCCGCCGCCGCGCCCGCCGCGCCCACCCCCGCGCCGTACGCCCTGGTGCCGCAGCCCGTCTCGCAGCAGGCGGTACCGGGCGCGGGGTTCACCCTCACCCCCAAGACCCGGATCGCCGTCCTCTCCAAGGACGCGGCGGCGCTGGGCGTCGGCAGCTACCTCTCCAAGCTGCTCGCGCCCGCGACCGGCTACGACCTCAAGGTGGTCAGGAAGAACAAGGCACCGGACAAGGCCCTCGTCCTGAACCCCGACGGCCCGGCCTCGCTGGGCGCCGAGGGGTACACCGTCTCCTCCGACAAGAACGGCGTCGTCGTCACGGCGCACGGCGCCCAGGGCCTGTTCCGCGGCGTGCAGACGCTCCGTCAGCTGCTGCCCGCCGCGGTCGAGTCCCGCAGCAAGCAGTCCCGGACGTGGACGGTGGCACCCGCGAAGATCTCCGACGCGCCCCGGTACGAGTACCGCGGCGTGATGCTGGACGTGGCCCGCCGCTTCTTCCCCGTCGAGCAGGTGAAGCGCTACATCGACGAGGCCGCCGCCTACAAGATCAACAAGTTGCACCTGCACCTCACCGACGACCAGGGCTGGCGCATCGCCGTCGACGCCCTGCCCGAGCTGACCAAGGTGGGCGCCAGCACCCAGAGCGGCTTCACCGGCGGCACCGGCTGGTACTACACGGCGGCCGACTACCAGGAGATCGTCTCCTACGCCGCCTCCCGCTTCATGACCGTCGTCCCCGAGATCGACGGCCCCGGCCACACCATGTCCGCCCTGGCCTCGGTGCCCGAACTGAACTGCGACGACAAGGCCAAGGCCCCCTACTCCGGCTTCGACGTCGGCATCAGCCTCTACTGTCTGAAGGACCAGAAGCACAAGGACGCGACGAAGAGCTTCCTGCAGACCGTCGTCAACGCCGTGGCCGACCTGACCCCCGGCCCCTACGTCCACCTCGGCGGCGACGAGACCCCGCAGGCCACCCAGGACGAGTACGACTCCTACGTCAAGGCGGCCACCGACGCGACCACCGCCCGGAAGAAGACCGCGATGGGCTGGCACCAGCTCGGCCAGTCGCCCCTCCCCGCCGGCAGCCTGCTCCAGTACTGGGGCGAGGACAGCGACCGGGAGACCATCGGCACGGCGAGCGAGAAGCCGGGCATCACCCACCTCCGCCAGGGTGTTGCGCAGGGCGCGAAGTACATCATGTCCCCGTCCGACCACGCCTACCTGGACATGAAGTACGACGTCTCCACCCCCTACGGCCTGAGCTGGTCCGGCTACGTGCCGGTGCAGCGCTCCTACGCCTGGGACCCGGAGACCGTCACCGGCAAGCTCGACGGCACCGGCGCCATCGTCCCGGCCGGGCAGATCGCCGGCGTCGAGGCCGCCCTCTGGGCCGACCGCGCCTACGAGGGCAGTAACAACCTGCCGACCTCCAGCACCCGTTGGCCCTCGCCCCAGGAGTACGCCGACTACATGAGCTTCCCGCGGCTGCCCGCCCTCGCCGAGGTCGGCTGGACCCCGCAGTCCGGCCGCGACTGGAGCAGCTTCCGCCAGCGCCTCGCCCAGCACGGCCAGCGCTGGACCGCCGCCGGCATCGGCTTCCACGCCGCTCCGGGCATTCCGTGGCCCGGCACGGTGCGCACGGTGGAGGGCGAGCACGGCATCGTGGTCGGGGACGTCGACGGCGTCGGCCTGGAGAACGCCGGTTCCACCTCCGACGGCACCGACCTGGTGCTCTGGGCCCCCAACCGCGGACCCAAGCAGACCTGGACCGTCGCGGCGCAGTCCGACGGCACCTACACCGTGGCCAACAAGGCCTCCGGGAAGTGCGCCGAGGCGTCCGGGAGCGCGGCCGGTGCCACCGTGGTCCAGCGGGCCTGCGACACCGCCCGGACCGGCCAGCGCTGGAAGATCACGGCCCGTTCGAACGACGACCGGCAGACCATCGCCTCGGCCGTCGGCGGCCTGGTCCTCACCGCGGGCTCGGCCACCAACGGCGCGAAGGTGACCCTCCAGTCCGACACCGGCTCCGCCCTGCAGACCTGGACCGTCGACTGACCGGTCCCGTCGCCGGTGGGCCCCCTGCCCCGGGTACGCACCCGGGGCAGGGGGCTTTCAGCCGTGCTGCCCGTCCCCTCGCGCGAGGTCGGTGCGGGTGGTGCGGAGTTTGGTGAGGACGCGGGCGACGTGGTTCTCGACGGTGCGGGTGGAGAGGAAGAGGGCGGTGGCGATGTCCTTGTTGGTGGCGCCGGTGGCCAGGAGGTCGCGGATCTGTTCCTCGCGGGGGGAGAGGTTGTTGCCGTAGCCGGTGCGGCCGCGCGGGTTGGGGGTCTGTCGGCCGTGTTCGCGCAGCGCGCGGTGGCAGCGGGCGGCGTCGGAGGTGGCGCCGAGCTGTTCGAAGGCGGCGATCGGCCCGGCCAGGAGTGCGACGGCTTCGTCGGGGTCGGTGCGGGTGCGGGCGGCGCGTTCGGCGGCGAGGGCCGCTTGGTAGGGGCGGCCGATGTCGGTCCACCGGGTGGCGGCGAGGTCGAAGGCCGCCGTCGCGGCATCCGGGTCGGTCCCGCGCAGCAGCAGGCCCCGGCACAGGTGCTGTTCGGCGATCGCGCCGGGTGCGTCACGCCCCTGGATCCCCACGGCGTGGCGTTCGGTCACCTCGCGGGCTTCTCCGACCCGGTCGAGGGCGAGCAGGGTCTCGACGGCGGTGGGCACGAGGTCCCAGGCGTGGGCCCAGGCCTCCTTGCCGTCCAGGAATCCGAGGAAGTCGAGCGGGTCGGTCAGGGTCCGCCAGGCGGCCCCCGGATCGTTGCGGGCCAGGTGCAGCCGGGCCCGCCCCGCGGCGACACCGAGCGAGTTCAGGTGCAGGCCCCCGGCGAGGACCTCGTCGAACACGGTGGCGGCCTGGGCGGTGCGGCCCTGGGCGGCGGCGGTGAGGCCCCGCACGACGGCGGGCAGCCCACCGGACGCCAGACGGCTCCGGGGAAAGCGTTCCCGGAAGGCGACCAGGCCGCGGTCCGCCTCCTCCCAGCGCCCGGACTGCCAGTCGAGCACGATCTGCTGGCAGGTCAGGTAGAACTCCAGGACGGGGAGACGGACGAGCGGCACCATCGCCCGCGTCCCGGCGAGGTCGGCGGCGGCCCGTGCGTCGTGGCCGACGGCGATCGAGCGGCCGATCGTCGCGCAGACCATCGTCGCGGTGTGCTGGAGCACGGGCACGTCGGAGCCCCCGCGGGGCAGCGCCGCCAGCACCGCGGGAACCGCGGGGTCGGCCGCCGTGCTCAGCAGCGACAGACGGGCGAGGTCGAGCATCGACCTGGAGCGGTGGTCCTCCTGGGCCAGCGGCAGCGCGCGACCGCGTTCGACCATGGCCCGCTGCTCGGCGAGCGTGAACCGCCCCGTCTCCGACAGGGCCAGCAGGGCCAGCAGCCGCGCGGTGGCGGAGGGATCGCTCCCGCCGGCCTCCGTCAGCGCGGTCACCAGCTCCTCCTCGCCCGAGAGGTCGCCGACCTGGTAGATCAGGACCGCGCCGAGGCTCGCCCTGATCGCCGCGCGGACCGGGGCGGGCAGGCCGGGCAGCCCGAGGATCCTCCGCAGGGCGGCCGCCTTGGAACCGGACAGCGTGCTGACCGAGGCCGCGTAGGCCAGGGCCCTGGCCGCACGACCGAGCTGCTCGGGCGCGAGGTCGGGCTGTTCCACGATCTCGCCGAGCAGCACGGCCTCGGTGCCGTGGTCACCGACCGCCGCGGCCCGGTCGGCCGCCTCCTGCGCGCGGAGCAGCCAGGCCGCCCGGTCGCCGACGGCTCGGGTGTGGTGGGCGATCTGCACCAGCGGCGGCGGGTCCAGCGTCAGCAGCACGGTCAGGACGCGCCGGTGGACGCGGGTGCGCACCGGGCCGGGGAGGGAGCCGTACACCGCCTCCTGCGCGAGCGTGTGCGCGAATCCGTAGGCGTCCGGACCGGTCTGCCGGAGCACCGCCGAGCCGACGGCCTCCTGGAGGGCCGCGGCGGCACGGTCCTCGTCCAGACCGGCGGCCCCGCCGAGCAGCGCCTCCCCGGCCGGGACCGCCAGGACCGCCGCGACGTCCACGAGGGCGGCCGCGTCCGGGCCCAGGCGGCTCCTGCGTTCGGCCAGCACCTCGCCCAGGCTCCGCGGCACCCGCAGGGCGCCGGGGTCCGCGTCGGACGGCGAGTCCGCGAGCGTGAGCAGGTCCTCCTCGATCACCAGCGGCAGGCCGCCGCTGCGCTCCAGCAGGGTGCGCACCAGCTCGGCTCCCGGTTCGCGGCCGAGCCCCTCCCGGGCCATCGCCCGGAGTTCGGCCTCGCCCAACGGGCCGAGCCGGAGCTCGACGACGCCCGTGCCCGGCGGCCGCCGGAACGGCGCGCCCAGCACCGGCCGGCCGGCGGGAAGGTCCTCCGCCCGGTAGGTCAGGACCAGCGCCACGTCCTGCGGCATGTCCGTCGCGAGCAGGAGCAGCAGTTCGCGGGTGGCCTCGTCCGCCCAGTGCAGGTCCTCCACCACCAGGACCGCGGGTGCCACCGCCTCCAGCAGCGTCCGCACCGCCGACACCACCCGGAACCGGTGCAGGCCGGCACTGGAGGAGCCCGCCTCGATCGGGGGCAGCGGGGGCGGGGGAGGGGGCAGGGCGTCGGCGAGGTCGGGCAGCAGCGGTGCCAGCGCTCCCGCCGAGGCGCCCAGCCGCCCGACCGGGGGCAGCCACGGCCGGATCCGGCGCAGCGCGTCGATCACCGGTCCGTAGGCCAGCGGTTCGCGCAGTGGGTGGCAGGCGCCCGCCAGCACCCGCAGGCCCTGTCCGCGCAGTACCTGCGACGCCTCGGCGACCAGCCGGGACTTGCCGATCCCCGCCTCGCCCTCCACCAGCACCACGGCCGGGCGCACTCCGGACACCGCGCCCAGCAGCGTGCGCAGCTCGGCGCCCCGGCCCGCGAAGGAGAAGCCCCGGGCGCCGTCGGGAGTCGTTCCACCACCGTGGTCGTCCACACCGTGCTCCCATCGGATCCGCGGCCTCCACGGCGGAGGGGACGGGCTGCCGCGCTCCCGTGCGTCCCACCCTAGCGCCGCGCCGCCGGGGCAGCGGGGAGGAGCGGATCACGGGCTGCCGCCCGTATCGGTCGGCTTCTTGATCGAACATAAATCAACGAAAAACAACGCTCAAACATGACGATGTGTGGTCGGACGTATGCCCCTGGTAGAGGATTCGGTCCTGATTCCCCCGTTCTGCCTGTCGACCGGTCAGAAGCCTTGACACAACCGAACAGTGCTCTGAAACTCTCCATCACCCCGATTGTTTGCGCGAACATCAGCGACGGACGCGCTGTCGCCGACGGTCGGGGCCACCCCCACCCACGACGCGCCCGCGATCGGTCGCCGTCGCCGCCCGGCCCGGGCGGAGGCGTCGGCGCGGCCGCTGCCGCGCGGTCACCCGCACCGGTCGGACGGTCCGCCGCGCCGCGATCGGCCCGCGGGCGCGTCGTCGAACGAAGGACGAAGTGGACATGCTGCGTTTGAGAACGGCCGTCGGCGCCGCCGCACTGGCCCTGTGCGCCTCCCTGTTCCAGGGCGCCGGGCAGGCCGAGGCGGTCACCGTGACGGTGACCAACGGGACCCAGTTCGCGGACACCGCGGGAAACCCGCTGCACGCCCACGGCGGCGGTGTGATCAAGGTCGGTGCGTACTACTACTGGTTCGGCGAGAACCGCAACGCCGACAACTCCTTCCGGTACGTCTCCGCGTACCGCTCGACCGACCTGAAGACCTGGGAGTTCCGCCGGCACGTGCTGACGCAGGCGACCGACCCGGAGCTGGCCGGCGCGAACATCGAGCGTCCCAAGGTGATGTACAACGCCGCCACCGGACAGTTCGTCATGTGGATGCACAAGGAGGGCAGCGCCACCGACTACAGCGAGGCCCGGGCGGCCGTCGCGGTCTCCTCCACCGTCGACGGCGACTACACCTGGCGCGGCAGCTTCCGCCCGCTCGGCGAGATGTCCCGGGACATCACCACCTACGTCGACGACGACGGCACCGGCTACATGGTCTCCGCCTCCAACGAGAACCGCGACCTGCACGTCTACCGCCTCACCGCCGACTACACCGGCATCGACGCGCAGGTGCAGAGCCTGTGGAACGGCGAGTCCCGCGAGGCCCCGGCCCTGTTCAAGCGCAACGGCGTCTACTTCCTGCTGACCTCCGGTGCCAGCGGCTGGGCCCCCAACCAGCAGAAGTACGCGACCGCCAGCAGCATCACCGGCACCTGGAGCGGACTTCGGGACGCCGGTGACGGCGTCACCTACGGCAGCCAGACCGCCTTCGTCCTGCCGGTGGTGGGCAACCAGGGCACCAGCTACCTCTACCTGGGCGACCGCTGGGGCAACTCCATGGGCGGCACGGTCAACGACTCGCAGTACGTGTGGCTCCCGCTCGCCTTCCCCACCGACACCACCCTCACCCTGGGCTACTCGCCGCAGATCAACGTGAACGCCGCCGCCGGACGGATCACCCCGCTCAAGGCCACCTGGCAGCAGTTGGTCGGCCGGCAGAGCGGCAAGTGCGTCGACGTCGGCGACTACTCCTTCGCCGAGTCGGCCCGGCTGCTCCAGTGGACCTGCGGCAACGGCGCCAACCAGAACTTCTTCGTGAAGAACCTCGGCACCGGCTACGCGCAGGTGATGGCCCGGCACAGCGGCAAGTGCCTCGACCTCGAGGGCGGGTCGACCCTCGACGGGGCCCTCGTCGTGCAGAAGACCTGCACCGACGCCCTGTCCCAGCAGTGGCAGGTCCAGCGGGTGACCGACGGCTCCGGGAACGTCCGGCTGGTCTCGCGGCACAGTGGCAAGTGCCTGGACGTCGTCAACCAGGCCACCACCGACGGCGCCGCGCTCGAACAGTGGACCTGCAACGGCGGCACCAACCAGCAGTTCGGGCGCCGGACCGTCACGGTCTGACCCCGGGCCCGGCCGCGTCCGCCCGACGCCGACGCGGCCGCACCCCGGCGTCGTCCACGCCGCCCCACCTCCACGCCTCCCCACCGGCACGCCCCTCCCCCCACCCGAGGGGCGTGCCGTTCGCCTGCCCGCTCCCGTCCCTGGAGGACCGATGGCTCCCCGAACCAAGACCCGGTACCGCACGGCCCGCGGCTGCCTCACGGCGGCCGTCGCGGTCGCCGCGGCCGGCGCCGGCCTGCTCGCGCCGCCGCAGTCGGCCGCGGCCGCCGAGCCGGCCCCGTCCGCCCGCCTCACCGTCCGGCTCGACCCCTCCTACCAGCAGCAGCCCTTCCAGGGCTGGGGCACCTCGCTGGGCTGGTTCGCCAACGTCACCGGTGGCTGGCCCGAGGCCCAGCGCAACCGGCTGGCCGACGAGCTCTTCGGCGCCGAGGGCCTCGGCCTCACCGTCGCCCGCTACAACATCGGCGGCGGCGACAGCCCCGAGACCGCGCCGTACATGCGGCCCGGGGCGGCCGTTCCCGGCTACTGGAACCGCCCCGCGCAGAACGCCCCGCAGGTGGGCGCCCAGGGCGGCGCCGCCGGGTCGGCGGACTGGTGGGACCCGGCGAACCCCGAGCACTGGAACGCCGCCGCCGACGCCAACCAGCGCTGGTGGCTCACCGCCGCGAAGAGCCGCGGCGCGGACACCTTCGAGGCGTACTCCAACTCCGCCCCGTACTTCATGACCAACAGCGGCCTGGTCTCCGGCGCGGTCAACAGCTGGCAGGACAACCTCCGCCCGGACCAGTACGAGAAGTTCGCCGCCTACCTGGCCGGGGCCGTCAAGCGGGTGCAGGAGTCCACCGGCGTCACCTTCGGCTCCCTGTCGCCGGTCAACGAGCCCGGTACCGGGTACTGGCGCGCGGGCGGCCCGCAGGAAGGCTCCCACTGGGACCACGCCTCGCAGGCGCGAATGATCGGGAGCCTGCGCGGCGCGCTGACCGCGGCCGGACTGGCCACACCGGTGGCGGCGATGGACGAGACCGACCCGGCCATGTTCCGGGACGACTGGAACTCCTACCCGACTGCGACCCGCTCGGCGATCGGCAAGCTCAACGTCCACACCTACAGCCCGCGGGACCGCGTCGGCGCCCGGGACATCGCCAAGGGCTCCGGCAAGCCGCTCTGGATGTCCGAGGTCGACCTCGGCGGCAGCGGGCCGCAGAACTTCACCGACATGGACCCCGCCCTCGACCTCGCCGACCGCATCAACGGCGACCTCAAGGAGCTCGAACCGCGGGCCTGGGTGCTCTGGCAGGCCGTCGAGGACTACGAGAACATGACGCCCGCCCACGAGAACTCCAACTGGGGCCTGATCCAGGTCGACCTGACACCCGCCGACGCCGGCGCCGAGCCGGTCCGCAAGAACAAGAAGTACTGGGCGATGGCGAACTACACCAGGTTCGTGCGGCCCGGCGCCCGGGTCGTCGCCACCAACTCCGCCGCCACCCTCGCGGCCTTGCGGCCGGGCGGCGCGGGCACGGTGGTCGTGCACACCAACGACACCGGCGCGGCGCAGACCCTCACCCTCGACCTGGCCGGCTTCCAGAAGCCGGGCTCCGGTACGGCCGTCCAGCGCTACACCACCGACGCCACCAAGGACCTGCGGCGCGAGGCGGACCTGACGGTGACGGCCGCCGCCACGCTGACCACGACGGTCGGCCCCGGGTCGGTCACCACCTTCGTCCTGCCGGGCACGTCCGGGGCGAACACCGCGACGGCGGCCACCCCCGCCGGTGACTCCCGGCAGCTGCTGAACGGGAACAGCGGCCTGGCCCTCGCGGCCGGACCCTCCGCCCAGGGCGGGCCCGTCCAGCGCACCCCCGACCCGGCCGACCCGGGCCAGAAGTGGAACATCACCCGGATCGGCGGCGGCTGGGACAGCACGGCGACCTACCGGATCACCAACGCCGGCACGGGCAAGGCGCTCGCGGTGACCTCGGGCACCCTCGGCTTCGCCGATCCCGGCAACGCGGCGAAGCAGCTGTGGATGCGCTCCACCACCGGCGACGGGAGCGGCACCTTCGTCAACCGGGCGAGCGGGCTGCTGCTGGACGTCGGCGACGCGGCCCGCTGGGACGGCGCGCCGGTGGGCGTCTGGCCCGCCACCGCCGGCAGCAACCAGTCGTGGTCGGTGCGCGGCGCGGCCGCGGACGTGTGGCAGCCGGTGACGGTCCGGCGCAGCGGCCTGTGCGCGGAGGCCGCCGGGGGCGCGGACGCCGCCGGCAGCGCCGTGGTCCAGTCCGACTGCACCGGGGCCCCGGGCCAGCAGTGGTCGCTGCGGGCGGCGAGCCCGGGCCAGGTGTCCGTGGTGGTGCGCTCCGGCGGGCTGTGCCTGGACGTGGCGGGCGAGTCCGTCGCGGACGGCGCCCCGGTGGTGCAGTACGGGTGCAGCGGCGCGTGGAACCAGGAGTGGTCGGTCCGCCCGACCGGCGGCGGCTGGTCGGCGCTGGTGGCGCGGCACAGCGGCCAGTGCCTGGCCGTCGCGGCGAACGCCGCGCAGCCCGGGGCGGCGCTGGTGCAGGAGCCCTGCGGAGCGGGTGCCGGGCAGCGGTTCAGGATCGGCTGACCCTCTCGGACGAAGGGCGCGTGCCCCCGCCGGACGACGGTGGGGGCACGCGCGTGCGTCGTGTCCGGTCAGGAGGCGCGGCCCGAGCGGCCCGCGCGACCGGCGGGCGGCGGCGCGGCCGAGCTGGCGCGGACGATCAGTTCGGGCCGGACCACCACCGAGGTGACGGGGGCGCCCTCGTCCGTCGGCGGTTCGATCCGGTCGAGCAGCCGGGCCACGCACTGGCGCCCGACCTCGTCGAAGTCCTGCCGCACGGTGGTCAGCGGGGGCACGAAGAAGGCCGCTTCGGGGATGTCGTCGAACCCGACCACGCTGACGTCCTCCGGCACCCGGCGCCCGGCCTCGTGCAGGGCGCGCAGCAGGCCCAGCGCCAGCTGGTCGTTGGCGGCGAGGACGGCGGTGACGTCCGGCTCGGCGGCGAGCCGTCGGCCGATCGCGTAGCCGGACGCGGCGGTCCAGTCGCCGAAGTCGATCGGCGGCACGGGGGCTCCGGCCGCCTTGAGCGCGCTGTGCCAGGCGGCGGCCCGCCGGCGGGCGGCATAGGAGTTCTGCGGGCCGCCGATGTGCCGGACCGTCCGGTGCCCGAGGCCGAGCAGGTGCTGGACGGCGGTCGTGACGCCCGCGGCCTGGTCGGTGTCGACGGAGGTGTAGCGGCGGTCGGGATCGCCGTCCGCGACGACGACCGGCACGCCGGAGGTGATGTCGAAGCCGGGCCGGTCGAGGATCTGGGCCTCGATGACGGCGAGGCCGTCGACGGCCTGGTCGGTGAGCCGTCGGACGGCGCGCTGGACGGCCTCCTCGGTCTCGTCCTCGATGCAGACCACGTGGACCGAGTAGCCGGCGGCCTGGGCGGCCCGGGAGATCGCGGCGAGGGTCCGGGCGTTGCCCTGCGCGGTGACGTCGAAGGTCACCACCCCGAGGGCGTGGAAGCGTCCGAGGGTGAGGGCCCGGGCCGCGCTGTTGCGCTGGTAGCCGAGCATGCGCATCGCGGACAGCACCCGCTCGCGGGTCTCGGGCTCGACGTTGGGCCGGTCGTTGGCGACCCGGGAGACCGTCTGCGAGGACACCCCCGCGAGGGCGGCCACGTCGGCCTGGGACGCCGGGCGCCGCGTGGAACGCGCGGCAGCGCCGGGCTTGGCCGCGCTGTTCATACCGGCCCCTTCCGCTTCCGCTGATGTCTGCGCGGACATCGTAGCGGCAGTGATCAGCGGGCGGGGCCGACAGGCAGGCCCCGTCCGTCCGCCGGGAGGGACCGGGGGACGGACGGGGCCGGGGCGCAGGGTCTGGCGGTCGGGCAGGTGAGGCAGGTCGGGCAGGTCAGGCGGGGAGGCCGATGGGGCGCTCGCCGCTGCGGCGCTGCTGGATGACGACGGCGATGACCAGCAGGGAGCCCTGGGCGACGTTCTGCCAGAAGGAGTTGACGCCCTGGACGGTGAGGCCGTTCTCCAGGCAGCCGAGGAGGGCGACGGCGAGCAGGGTGCCGCCGATGCCGCCCTTGCCGCCCTTGAGGGCTGCGCCGCCCAGCGCCGCGGCGGTGATGGCCTTGAGTTCGAGTCCTTCGCTGCCGGAGACGGGCTGGCCGCTGCCGGTGCGGGCGGTGAGCAGGACGCCCGCCACGGCGGCGACGACACCGATCAGGCCGTAGACGGCGATGAGGTACTTGTTGATGCTGATGCCGGCGAGGCGGGCGGCGGTGTCGTTGCCGCCGATGGCGTAGATGTTGCGGCCGATGTCGGTGTACTTGAGCAGGACGTGCGCGGCGACGGCGACCAGGATCAGGATCCAGACCATCACGGGGAGGCCGGCGATCTTGCCGCGGCCGAGGAAGACGAAGAGGTCGTCGTTGAGGACGTAGCCCTGGGCGCGGCCGTCGGAGAGGAGCTGGGCGAGGCCCTTGTAGGCGGCGAGTCCGGCGAGGGTGGCGATGGTGGGGTTGACCCGGCCGTAGACGATGACGAGGCCGTTGAGGATGCCGACCAGGACGCCGACGGCGAGGGCGGCGGCGATGCCGAGGTAGGGGTTGGACCCGGCGGAGGTGAAGGCCATCGCGGAGACGACGGAGGCGACGCCGGCCTGGGAGCCGACGGAGATGTCGAGGCCGCCGATGATGATGACGACGGTCTGGACGACGGCGAGCAGTCCGGTGATGGTGGCGGCCTCGGCGACGACCTGCATGTTGCCCAGGCTGAGGAAGTTGTCGTTGAGGGTGCCGAACAGGGCGAGGACGACGACGAGGGCGCCGATCAGGCTGAGGTTCTGGGCGCCGACGGAGGCGAGGATCCTGGTCGCGCCGCCGGAGGTGTGCGGCAGGTTCCCGCCGGCCTTGGCAGTGGGCGGGGTGCCGGTGGTGGTGCTCATGCGGATGCTCCAGGAGTGGGGACGGTGGCGATGTCGTCGGCCATGGCGAGGCTGAGGATGGCTTCCTCGGTGGCGTCGGCGCGGTCGAGTTCGCCGGTGACGCGGCCGTTCTGCATGACGAGGACGCGGTCGGCGAGGCCGAGGATCTCGGGGAGTTCGGAGGAGATGACCAGGACGGCGACGCCTTCGGCGGCGAGGTCGGCGATGATCCGGTAGATCTCGGCCTTGGCGCCGATGTCGATGCCGCGGGTGGGCTCGTCCAGGATCAGGACCTTGGGCTTGCGGGCGAGCCAGCGGGCGAGGACGACCTTCTGCTGGTTGCCGCCGGAGAGCTTGCGGACCTCGTGCTCGATCGAGGGGGTGCGCACGCGCAGCCGGTCGGTGTACTCCTGGGCGAGTTCGCGTTCGGCGCCGCGCTTGACGAAGCGGAAGCGGCGCAGGCGTTCCAGGACGACGGTGCTGGTGTTGTCGCGGATGGAGCGGTGCAGGAACAGGGCCTGGGCCTTGCGTTCCTCGGGGGCCAGGCCGAGCCCGGCGCGGACGGCGGCGCCGGGGTGGCCGGAGCGCAGGGGGCGGCCGTCGAGGGTGACGGTGCCGGAGCGGATCGGGCGGTCTCCGGCCAGGGCGAGGGCGAGTTCGGAGCGTCCGGCGCCGATGAGTCCGGCCAGGCCGACGACCTCGCCGGCGTGGACCTGGAGGCTGATGTCGTGGACGTCGTCGGTGGTGACGCCCCGGACGTCCAGGACGAGGCGGTCGGTGGCGACGCGGGTGCGGGAGAACATGGCGGACAGGTCGCGGCCGACCATCAGGCGCACCAGGTCGCCCTCGGTGGTGGTGGCGGCGTCCTGGACGCCGGCGAGGGTGCCGTCGCGCAGGACGGCGATGCGGTCGGCGAGTTGGAAGATCTCCTGCATCCGGTGCGAGACGTAGATCACGGCGACGCCCTGGTCGCGCAGTCGGCGGATGAGGGCGAAGAGGGCGTCGACCTCGTGCTCGGAGAGGGAGGAGGTGGGTTCGTCGAAGGCGATGACCTTGGCCTCGCCGGTGAGGGCGCGCAGGATCTCGACCAGTTGCCGCTGGGCGGGGGTGAGCTGGGAGCCGAGCAGGTCGGGGTCGAGGACCTTGTCGAAGCCCAGGCGCTGGAGGTCGCCGGTGATGCGGCGGCGCAGCTCGGCGCGGTCCAGGCGGCGTCCGGCGGCGCGGGGCAGGGCGCCGGCGTAGACGTTCTCGGCGACCGAGACGTGCGGGATGATCTCCGGTTCCTGCGGGATGATCCGGATGCCGGCGGCGCGGGCCTGGGCGGGGGAGGCGAGGTCGATGCGGTTGCCGTCGAGGACGACGTGGCCCTCGGTGGGCTGGTGGTCGCCGGTGAGGATCTTGAGCAGGGTGGACTTGCCGGCGCCGTTCTCCCCCATGAGGGCGGTGACCTGACCGGCCGGGAAGTCGAGGGTGACTCCGCCGAGCGCCTGCACCGCGCCGAACCGCTTGGTCACCTGGTGCACGCCGGCGAAGCCTGTCGGGCCCTGGCCCGGGCCGGTGGGCGGGCGCGGGGCGGGAGTCGGGTCGTGGGCTTTGCTCATGGAGATTCCTCGGGAGGTCTGTCGGGGAGTGGGTGGAGCCGGTCGGGGCGCCGGGCAGCCGGGCCGAGCGCCTCCGACCCCTGGTCAGGGCAGCTGAGGGGGCCGGAGGCGGGCCGGGCCGGCGTGGGTGCGCCGACCGTTCGGGGGGAGGTCAGCCGCAGGTGACGCCGGCGGACTTCCAGGTGGCCGCGTCGACCATGGTGGTGGGCGCGAACGCCTCCTTCGGGAACTCCTTGCCGTTCTTGAGCTTGTCGTACATCGTCTGGACGGCCAGGGCGCCGACGTCCTTGCCGTTGATGAACAGCGCGGCCTTCATGCCGGACGGCTTGCCGGAGCCCCAGTTCTTGCAGGCGAGGTAGGCGCCGATGCCGACGCCGATCACCCGGTCCGCGCCGATGCCCGCGTTCTCCAGCGCGGTGACGCCGCCCTGCACGTTCTCGTCGTTGCAGCCCCAGACGACCCAGTTCTTCACGCCGGGGTTGGCGGTGACGGTGGCGGCGATCTTGTCCTGGGCGCCGGTCGGGGTGTTGTCGGTCGCCACGTCGATGTTCTGGACGCCGGGCGCGGCGGCGCCGAAGGCCTCCTTGGCGCCCTTCACCCGGTCGCCGCAGACGGTGACGTCCTGCTTCCAGGCGGAGATGGTGCGGGTCTCGGCCGGGTTCCAGCCCGCCTTCTTGTACTCCTCGGCGGCGCGCTTGCCGACCTCGCCGCCCATCTGGCTGCCGGAGAAGCCGATCCGGGGGACCAGGTTCTCCTTGGCGCAGGTCGAGGGGTCGGGGCCGTTGGTGCAGATCTGGTCGTCCGAGGTCAGGAGCGCCAGCTTGGCGTCCTTCGCCGCCTGGACCACCTGGGGGCCGACCGCCGGGTCCGGCACCACGATGATGATGCCGTTGGTCTTCTGCGCGACGGCCGCCTGGACCTCGCTGATCGTCTTGTTGGCGTCGTTGCCCAGGTTCACCACCTTGAGGTCGACGCCCAGCTCGGCCGCCTTCGCCTTGGCACCGGCGGCCTCGCCGACGAAGTACTCCTGGTCACCCTGCTTCTGCAGGTAGGTGATCGAGATCTTGCCGTCGACCTTGGCGACCGGGGCGTCGCCGGCCTTGGTGGACTCCTGGCCGGTCGAACAGGCGGTCGTCAGACCGAGGCTGAGAAGCAGCCCCGCTGCGGCGACGGTACGGCTGGTGGTACGGAACATGGGGAGCTCCTTCGGGACCGCACCCGTTGACGGCAGGGTGCCGGGTGCGGTGGGGCGCTGGTACGTGGGGCCCGAGGTGCCGGACCACGATCTGGAGGAACGTGGCTGGTCGGGAACTACGTTTGTCGGTGAACAGCAAAGCGAACACAATGCTTCAGAAACCAACAGACTCGAACGTAGTGGGGATATGACACCTCTGTTTCGGAAGTCACGTCAAGAGCACGCCGAGGTCGAGACCACCTTGTGACGTGTGGCACTCGGCCCCGCCCGGCACCGGGCCCGGGCTGCGCGGGAGGTGGCGGGCGCGGGACCGCCGGCCGGGCCCGCGCGTAACGCTTCGGTAAACCCGCGGGACGGACCGGGGCCGCGAGCCTCGTAACTCCAGGGACCTGCGCGCGGACCGGCGGCAGGCCGCCCGGAGAAGCCGACCCGAGCCGAGGAGAGCAGTGAGAGACCCCGCATCGTCCTGGAGTGCCTTCGTCCCCCGCGGCGAGAAGCCCCGGCGGGACGAATCCGCCCCGGCCGCCGACCGCGTCGCCGACGCGGAGGACGGGCGGCCGGACGGGGCGGGGCGGTCCGGTCCGGCGCCGGGGGACGACACCGGGCCCACCATCGTCGTCCGCCGCCCCGCGGCCCGGGTCCGCGCCGCGGAGCCGTTCCCGACGAACCCTCAGGAGGCCCCTGAGGGCTGGGAGATGGTCGGACGGGGCACCTCCCCCCGGACCGCGGTGTGGTGGACCCTGGTGGTCTCTGTGGCCGCCCTGGCGGGCGGCACGGCCGCTGCCGTCCAGTACGAGGGCGCCACCGGCGGGGCCCCCAGGCCGGGGGCCTCGCCCTCGGCGGGCGGGCCGGCCGGTGCGCCCGCGCCGACAGCCGGGAGCCCCTCCGCCGCGTCCGGTCCGGCCGGGCCCGTCCCGCCGGCCCCGGCCACGACGGCGGCACCGCGGGCGGGAGCCACGGCGAAGGGCGGCGGCGCCGCCACCGCGTCGGGTACCCCGGAGCCGGTGCGGCCGGGCGGAGCCCGGTCCTCCCCGCCCGTCCCCGGGGCGCCCGCCCCTGCCGCGTCCGGTGGGCAACTGCCGGGCGAACGCTCCTCGTCCGAGCACTCCGACGGTCGCCGACCCGCGCCCGACCGGACGCCCGAGTACTCCGAGGCCGCCGTGCCACCGGCGGCCGCGGGTGGCGTCGGGTCGGCGCGGCCGTCCTCCGCGCCCTCCGCGGGGCGTCCTCCCGTCACCGCGTCGGACAGCCCGACCGCGCGTCCGACGGAGGCCGCGACGCCGTCCGCCCCGAGCCCGGGCACCGCCAACGGGCCCACCCCGCCGGTCCCGAGCACCTCCGGCCCGGGGCTGCCCGGCCCGGAGTCACCGTCCGGCGCACCGGCCCCGCCGCAACAGCCGTAGCGCCGCACCGGCCGGGGCGGCCCCGCCGCGGTTCCGCCCTGGTCCCGTAACGAATTCGCATACCCGCGGGACGGGTGGGGAAGCGGGGGCTCTAACCGGCAGACACCGAGACGGGTGTCCGAACTCCTCCTCGCCGGAAGGTGACCACGTTGTCCACCCCCCGCAGTCTGATCCTCGCGGGTGCCACCGCACTCGTCCTGTCGGCCGTACCGGTCGTTGTGGCAGGAGCCACCGCCGATGCCGCGTCGGCCGGCCCCTCGGCCCCGGCCCCGCACCTCGACGTCCCGCTGCAGCGGGGCCTCGAGCCGTCGGTGACCGGGGTCCCGCGGGAGTTCGAGGCGGGCGGCGGGGCCAAGGAGTTCACCGTCACCGTCACCAACCCGACGGAGCACGACTTCGTGGCCTTCGCGCTGCTGAAGTTCAAGAACCAGGCCGGTGACCTCCGCGCCGCCGACCTCAAGGTCGAGTACCGGCTTCCCGGTGGCACCGCCTGGCTCCCCGGCTCGCTCGCCCCGGGCGGCGAGGGCACGGACGGCAGCGTCCTGACGGTGCTCGGGGCCAGGGACGGCGAGGGTGTCTCCGACGACGCGCTGCTGGCGGTGCGGAAGGGGCGCAGCCTGGTCCTCAAGGTCCGTGCCTCGTTCTCGGCCGAGGCCCCGCGCGGCAAGGCCGGCGTCGCCCCGGTGACCTTCGCCGCGCGGCTCGACCCCAAGACCGGACTGCCGGTGGACCAGGGCAGCTACGGCTGCGCGTGCGCGGTCGGCTGCGCCGGGTTCAAGATCAAGGAACCGGCCCCGCCGGCCCCGGTCCCCACCGCGACTCCGTCGCGGACGGCCACGCCCAAGTCCACGCCGACGCCTACGACTACGCCCACGCCGACACCCACCGTCACGGCCACTCCGTCGCGTCCGCCGACGCCGACGCCGACGGTCACGCCGACACCGACGGTCACCGCGACGCCCACCGCCGCACCCTCGACGTCGCCGACGCCCACCGCCACCCCGTCCCGCACCGCCACTCCGGCGGCGACGCCGACCGCGACGACCCCGACGCCCAAGGGCGCCCCGACCTCCGTCGCGCCGCCCACGACGCCGAGCGCCACGCCCACCACCCTCCCCAGCCGCTCGGTCACCCCGACCGCGACCGCGACCGCGACCGCCACGCCGGCCGCTCCGACCCCCACGGCCACTGGGGCCACGGTCGCAGCGCCGGCCGAGCCCTCCTCCGACAGCACGGCCGAGGGAGCCGACCAACTGCCGCTCCCGTTCCCGATGGAGGTCCCGACCGCCGCGCCCCTGAAGATCGTTCCGGCGGCCGTCACCAAGGCGACCAGCGCGGCCGACACCCTGGAGCGGAACCTCGCCACGACCGGTGGCGGCGAGGGCAAGGCCGTGATCGCCGGTGCCGGGGCGGCCATGCTCGGCGTCGGCGCCGGTGCCCTCGTCCTGCTCCGCCGTCGCAGGACGGCGCGGCACGGGTGACACGTACCGCGGGGCGGGCCCGGATCCGGGCCCGCCCCGTCGGACCAGCTCCGCCGCCGGGACGCCGCCCGGCGGCGGCCTTTCCCTGCTCTCCGTCAAATGTCCTGCCGGCGAACTCGCTTGAGTACCGGTCAGGATTGGCTCGGGCGTCGGAGGTCGGGGGCGCAGAGCGCGATCCGGTCCATCCGGCGGCGGACCGCGCGGACGACCGGGTCGCGGTCCGGCCCCGGGGTGACGAGCAGCAGAACCGCCAGCAGGGCGGTACCGCCGATCGCCGCCTCCGCGTCGGGGACCTCCCACCAGGACGCGGCGGCCTGTCGTGCGCCGAAGCGGGCGAGCGGGCTGCTCCGTCCGTCGAGCCGTGCCCACCCTTCGGCGATCAGCATCCAGAACTCCGCCGCGCACCAGGCCTCGCCCGACAACCAGGCGAGGTCGGCCCGGACTTCGGCGGCGCTGAGGGTGAACCGGTGCTGGGGGCCGAACGAGGAGGCCAGGGTGGTGAGCAGGCCGTCCGCCCGCCGGACGGCGAGGGCGAGGTCGTGGCACCGGGCCGCGGCGAACACCTGCTCCAGGGCGCGGTGTTGGTCGACGGGCAGCCGTGTCCGTACGTCGGCCCCGACGGCGCTCCCGTCCGCCGTGGCCGGAGACGCCGCGCCGGTGGACGGCGGCACCGGTCGGGGGAAGCCCAGCACGCACCGCCCGTCGGGCCCGAGGCGCAGTTGGAGGCCCCGGTCCCGGTCGGCGCCAGGCGTGTCCGTGGTGACCAGCCGGAGGCCGGGGAAGGCCGTGCGCGGGCCGGTCGGTCGGTGCGGTGGAAGGTCGGACACCATGCGGGCGGTACTCCCTCGGTCGTGGGCGGCTGCTCCGGGCCTCGGGCCGTCGGAGGTCCGGACATGAGGGGGAGGCGCGATCCCCGGGGCCGAGCCCGCGCCGTTATCGAACGGTTGCGATCGGATCCGCACGTCACGCGTGCTGAAAGGGAGCCCCGATGAGCGATTGTGATTGCGGTTCGGCCGCAATGCTGCGACAGGATGAACCAGATGTTTCGCATGTGTTGACAGTGGTCTCCGGGGCGGGTCAGGCTACCCCTCAACATGTTGATTTCCGTTTGACGGTGTCGCTTGCTGTTCGGTTTTGGATGAGGGATCTCTCCGGCCGGACCTGGGCGCGGAACCGGACGGATGACATCAAGGAACCCTGCATGAGAAGAGTGGGATCCGTTTTCGTGGGCCTTCTGGGCCTGCTCCTGTCACTCACGGTCTGGGTGCCGGCGGCGGACGCCGCACCCGTCACCACCTCGACCGGGACCCAGTTCCCGGACACCGCCGGCGCGGGCGTCCAGGCCCACGGCGGCGGTGTGATCAAGGTGGGCGAGTACTACTACTGGTTCGGCGAGGACCGGGGCGAGGACAACCTGTTCCGCTACGTCTCCGCCTACCGCTCCAAGGACCTGAAGACCTGGGAGCCCCGGGGGCACGTCCTCGCCCAGGACTCCTCCCCGGAGCTGGCGAACGCGCTGATCGAGCGGCCGAAGGTCCTCTACAACGAGAAGACCAAGCAGTTCGTGATGTGGATGCACAAGGAGGCCGACGCCTCCTACGCCGAGGCCCGTGCGGCGGTGGCGGTCTCGCCGACCGTGGACGGCCCGTACGAGTGGAAGGGCTCGTTCCGGCCGAAGGACGCGGCGGGCAACGAGTACATGTCGCGCGACATCACCGTGTTCGAGGACAGGGCCGCCGGCAAGGCGTACATGATCTCCGCCGCCAACAACAACGCCGACCTGATGATCTACGAACTCACCGAGGACTACACCTGGGTGAAGGACGTCGTGGCGAACCCCTGGCCCGGCCAGCACCGCGAGTCGCCGGCACTGTTCGAGCGCGGGGGCGTCTACTTCATGCTCACCTCCGGTACCAGCTACTGGGACCCGAACCAGCAGAAGTACGCCACCGCCGCGAGCCTCGCCGGGCCGTGGACGCCGATGCGCGACGTCGGGAACCAGGACGGCCACCAGTCGCAGACCGCGTTCGTGCTGCCGGTCGAGGGCAGTGAGACCACCTCCTACCTGTACCTGGGCGACCGCTGGGCGGGTAAGTGGTCGGACCCGAAGCGGGTGAACGACTCCACCTACGTGTGGCTCCCGCTGGAGTTCCCGGACGCCACGACGATGATCCTGCCCTGGTACACCGAGGTCTCGATCGACACGGCCACCGGCCGGGTCCGGGGCACCGGCGGGGACCAGCTCAACGCCCTGGTCAACAAGGCCGGCGGGCAGTGCGCGACCGTGCCGGGCAGCGTCTCCGACAACGGTGTGGTGGTGGTCCAGGGGGCCTGCGACAGCGGGCTCAACAGCCAGTGGCGCTTCACCGACAACAACAACGGCAACGTCCGGGTGCTCGCCCAGCACAGCGGCAAGTGCCTCGACGTCTCGGACAACTCCCAGGCCAATGGGGCCGAGGTCAAGCAGTACGACTGCGGCTGGGGGGACAACCAGCGCTGGCGGTTCGAGGACCTCGACGAGGGTTATGTCCGCATCGTCGCCAAGCACAGCAACAAGTGCCTCGCGACCGAGGACGGATCGGCCCGGGTCGGCGCCCGGCTGGTCCAGGCCGACTGCGGTACCGGTGCCGGCCAGGCGTGGAAGGTCACCAAGGTCGGCGCCCCGACCGACCCGACCGGCCCCACCGACCCGACGAACCCCACCGACCCGACGGGTCCGACCGACCCGTCCGGCGGTGACACCCCGGGCAAGGTGGACCGGCAGATCAGCACCTCGGTCAAGGCCGGCGCCCTCACCATGACCGCCGCGACCGACGCCGTCCGGCTCCCCCCGGTCGCCTTCGGGGCCGGCGGGGCGTCGACGGGCACCCTGAACCCGGCGACCGTCAAGGACTTCCGCGGCGGGGCGGCCGGATGGTCGCTCACCGGCAAGGTCACCGACTTCACCGGCCCGCGCGGCAGGATCGAGGCGGCCCGGCTGAGCTGGACCCCGACCTGCGCCACCAAGGCGAAGAGCCCGAGCACCTGCGCGGCCGGCAGCGCCGGAACCGTCGGCACGGACGGCGCGACCCTGGCCTCCGCACCCGACGGTGCCCTGACCGGCGGGGAGTTCACCGCCGGTGCCACCGTCTCCCTCGACGTCCCCGAGTTCACCCCCGTCGGCGACTACACCGGGACGCTGACCCTCACCCTCCTCTGATCGCACCACCGGGTGCCGGACGTCCCGCGTCCGGCACCCGGGTTCCAGGAAAGCGGGCGAGCCATGCGCAGAGCCTCCGTCGCCACCCTCCTCCTCGTCGTCCTGACGGCGTTCCTCCCCGCCCAGGCCCGGGCCGCGGACAACGGGGAATGGTCCGTCGAGCCGGCCGACTCCGTCATCACCCCGCGCACGGCCTTCCAGCTCTCCGCGAGCCCCGGTGCGACCTTCGCCGACCGCGCCGTCGTCACCAACAGCACCGACGGGCCGCTGACCCTGCGCCTCCACGTCGCCGACGCGTACAACACACCCCGGGACGGCGGCCTGGCGGTACGCGGCGAGGACGAGACCCAGCGCGACGTCGGCACCTGGGGAAAGCCCGAGCGGGACGTGGTCACGGTTCCCGCCAGGTCGTCCGTGACCGTCCCCTTCACCCTGACGGTCCCCGCCGACGCCCCGCCCGGGGACCACGTCGGCGCCCTGGTCGCGGTCGACGACCGGGTGCGGCCGGGAGCCGGTTCGTTCATCGGCGTCCGGCGCGCCGTCGGGGCGCGGATCTACCTGCGGGTCGAGGGACCGCAGCGCCCGGCCCTCGCGGTCGAGGGACTGCGCCTCACGACCAGGAACCCGTCCGTACCGGGGACCGGCGACAGCAGCACCACCGTGTCCTTCACCCTCCACAACACCGGGAACGTGAAGCTCGACCCCCGGGCCACGCTGCGGATCGGCGGGATCCGGGTCGGAGGCCCGGCGACGAAGCAACTGACGAACGTGCCGGCCGAACTGCTCCCCGGCGAGAAGGTCCAGGTGACCGAGGGCTGGGAGGGGGCGCCCTCGGGCTGGGGCGAGGCGACGGTCACGGCGACCGCGAACGGGGCCGACGCCACCGGCTCCGTCGGCTTCCTCGACCTGCCGTGGATCCTCCTCGGCGCGGTGCTGGCCCTCCTCGCCGGAGGCTCCACCGTCCTGGTGGTCAGGCGCCGCCGCCGCGGGGGCCGGGGCCGGGCGGGGGCCCGCCCCGCAGCCGCCTGAGCCGGCCGCCGGCACAGGCCCCGCAGCCGCCACCCGAAGGCCGCTTGTTGCCTGAAACCCGGCAAACCGGGATAAATAATGACTATGGACCCTCGCCCGGATGGAAGCGACGCGCACCGTCCGGCCGACCCACGGGCCGGCCCCGGCGCGCGAGGGACCGGCCGCAGCTTCGCCCGCGAGATCTTCGTCCTCCAACTGGTGATGGTCGTCCTCCTGGTGGTCGGCGCCGTGACGGCCCTCGTGGTGCAGCAACAGCGCTCCACCACGACCGACGCCCGGCACCGCACCCTCGCCGCCGCCGAGTCCTTCGCCCACGCGCCCGGACTCGTCGCCGCCCTGGACGGCCCCGACCCCAGCACGACCCTCCAGCCACTGGCCGAGGAGGTCCGCACCGCCGCCGGGATCGACGCGCTCATCGTGTACCGGCTCGACGGCACCGTGCTCACCCACAGCGACACCTCGCAGATCGGCAAGCACGTCATCGGCCCCTACGCCGAGGCCGCCGAGGGCAAGGCCTTCACCAGGACCTTCAACGGGGCGCTGGGCCGCTCCGTGGTCTCGGCCGTCCCCGTCGAGGACGCGACCGGCGCGGTGGTCGCCATCGTCGCCGCCCCCGTCACCCTCGAATCCATCCACAAGTCCGTCCACCACGAACTGCCCGTCTTCCTGGTCGGAGCGGTCGCCGCCAGCGCCCTCGCGGCCGGCTGCGCCGCCCTGGTCAGCCGCCGGCTGCGACGTCAGACGAGGGGCCTCGGCCCGGCCACGATGACCCGGATGTACGAACACCACGACGCCGTCCTGCACGCCGTGCGCGAGGGCGTCCTGATCACCGACGACACCGGCCGCCTGCTCCTGGCCAACGACGAGGCCCGCCGCCTCCTCGACCTCCCCGCCGACGCCGAGGGTCGGCACGTCGACACCCTCGGGCTCGCCCCCGGCACGGCCGAACTGCTCGCCTCCGACCGCACCGCCGACGACGAGGTCCACCGCGCCGGGGACCGGCTGCTCTCCCTCAACAAACGGCCCACCTCACCCACCGGGGAGCACGGCACCAGCGTGGTGACCCTGCGCGACACCACCGAGCTGCGGGCCCTGGCCGGCCGGGCGGAGCTGGCCAGGTCGCGACTGCGGCTGCTCTACGACGCCGGGATGAGGATCGGCTCGACCCTGAACGTGGTGCGGACCGCCGAGGAACTGGCGCAGGCGGCCGTCCCGGGCTTCGCCGACATCGCCACCGTCGAACTCCAGGACCCGGTGCTGCACGGCGACGCCCCGGCCGGGGCCTCCACGGTGCTGCGCCGCAGCGCCGTCGCGGGACTCGCCCAGGACTACCCGCTCTACCCGGTCGGGAAGCTGATCGACTTCGTGCCGGGCACGCCCATGGCGGCGAGCGTGCGCGAGGGCCGGGCCGTCGTGGAGGCCGACCTCGCGGCCTCCACCGGCTGGCGGAGCCAGGACCTCGAACGCGCCCAGCAGATCCTCGACCACGGCATCCACTCGCTGCTGGTCGCCCCGCTCCAGGCCCGCGGCGTGACCCTGGGGCTGGTGAACTTCTGGCGCGCCCACACCTCCCCGCCGTTCGACGAGGAGGACCTCGCCTTCGCCAAGGAGGTCGGCGGCCGGGCCGCGGTCTGCATCGACAACGCCCGGCGCTACAGCCGGGAGCACGCCATGGCGGAGACCCTCCAGCGCAGCCTGCTGCCCCGGGAACTGCCCGCCCAGGAGGCCCTGGACGTGGCCCACCGCTACCTGCCCGCCCAGGCCGGGGTGGGCGGCGACTGGTTCGACGTCCTCCCGCTGCCCGGCGCCAGGATCGCCCTCGTCGTCGGCGACGTGGTCGGCCACGGCCTGCACGCCGCCGTCACCATGGGCCGCCTGCGCATCGCCGTCCACAACTTCTCCGCCCTCGACCTCCCCCCGGACGAACTGCTCGGCCACCTCGACGACCTGGTCGCCCGCATCGACGACCAGGAGGGCGACGGCCCGGACAGCGCCCAGGTGATGACGGGCGCCACCTGCTTCTACGCCATCTACGACTCGGTCGCCGGACGGGTCGCCGCCGCGAGCGCGGGCCACCTCCCGATGGCGCTGGTCGGCCCCGACGGCACCGTCACCTTCGTCCGGCCGCCGGTCTCCCCTCCGCTGGGCCTCGGCGACGGCCTGCCCGTGGAGGCCGTCGAACTCGCCGTCCCCGAGGGATCCCGGCTGGTGCTCTGCACCGACGGCCTGCTCAAGGCCCGCGACCGGGACGTGGACCTCGCCCTGGACGCGCTGGCCCAGGCGCTCGCCGGCCCGGCCCGCTCCCCGGAGGAGGACTGCGAGCGGGTGATCGGGTCGATGCTGCGCACCAGGCCCACCGACGACATCGCGCTCCTGGTCGCCCGCACCAGGCTCCTCGCCCGGGACCGGGTCGCCGCGTGGGACGTCACCAGCGACCCCGCGGCCGTGGGCCCGGTGCGCCGGGACTGCGCCCGGCAACTGGCCGACTGGGGGCTGGAGCGGCTCTCCTTCGGCACCGAACTCATCCTCAGCGAACTGATCACCAACGCGGTGCGCTACGGCAGGGAACCCGTGCACGTCCGGCTGCTCCTCACCGACACCCTGGTCTGCGAGGTCTCCGACGGGAGCAGCACCGCACCGCACATCCGCCGGGCCGCGGACACCGACGAGGGCGGCCGGGGGCTCTTCCTCGTCGCCCGCTACGCCGAACGCTGGGGCACCCGCTACTCGGCCCGGGGCAAGACCATCTGGACCTCCCAGTCGCTCACCGGGGAGGACGGGCCGGTCGACGAGCTCTCGGAGGACGACCTGCTCGGCCAGTGGGACGATCTCTAGGTGTGCTGAGCGTGACCGCCCGCAGACCCCCCGCCCGGACGGGCACGCCAGGAGCGCACCGCCGCGCCCGAGTAGGCTCGGAAGCGGACACATCGCGTCACCGCCGAACCCCCTCAGGAGGCGTCGTGGCCCCGACCGCACGCCGTGTCGGCGTCCTCGCCGCCTGCTGCTGCCTGGCGGTGACGGTCCTGGCCGGCTGCGCCAGTGACGGCCACCGGGCGCCGACGAGGCCGGCCCTCGCCGTCTCCGCCCAGGACGCCGGCGGGACGGACGCGCTGGTCGCGGCGGCCAGGGCGGAGGGGAAGCTCAACGCCACCACGCTGCTGCCGCACTGGGCGAACTACGGGGGCCTGATCGACGGCTTCACCGCGAAGTACGGGATCCCGGTGGTCGTCGACAACCCCTACGGCTCCAGCCAGGACGAGCTCGACGACATCAAGCGCTACCGGGGCCAGGACCGCGCACCCGATGTGCTCGACCTCGGCGACACCTACGCCCGGTCCGCGGCCGGCGAGGGCCTGCTGGCCACCTACCGGACGGCGACGTTCGGCCGGATCCCGGCCGATCAGAAGGACGCCGCCGGACGCTGGAGCAACAGCTACGGGGGCTATGTGGCGATCGGCTGCGACGCGCACCGGGTCCGGCACTGCCCGGCGTCGTTCGCCGACCTGCTCAAGCCCGAGTACCGGGGCATGGTGGCGCTGAACGGCAACCCCACCACCGCCGGATCGGCCTTCGCCGGGGTGTTCGCGGCGGCCCTGGCGAACGGCGGCTCGTTCGACGACATCGCGCCGGGCGTCGCCTTCTTCGCCCGGCTCGACGCCGTCGGCAACTACAACCGGGCCAATCCCGACCCGGCCGCGATCGTGAGCGGCGCGACCCCCATCAGCATCGAATGGGACTTCCTCAACCTCACCCACACCGCCGACTTCGCCGGAACCGGGGTGGACTGGCGGGTGGCGATCCCGTTCGACGGCAGCTTCTCCCAGTACTACGCCCAGGCCGTCAACAAGGACGCCCCGCACCCGGCCGCCGCCCGGCTGTGGGAGGAGTACCTGGCGAGCCCGGAGGGGCAGAACCTGCGGCTGGTCGACTACGCGCGCCCGGTGCTGATGGACGTGATGGCGAAGAACGGCACCCTGGACAAGTCCCTCGCCGCGAAGCTGCCGACGGTCGAGGGCACGCCGGTGTTCCCCTCCGAGGCCCAGCTGAACACGGCGCTGCAGTACGTCCGGCAGCACTGGCCCGCGGCCGTCCCCGCCCGGTGACAGCGGGCCGGGTGACAGCGGGCCCGGTGACAGCGGGTCCGGTCCGGCCGGGGGCGGTCACAGGCGGAAGGCGGCGGCCGGTCGGCAGGCCGGGTCCGAGGTGCAGTCGGCGGCGCGCAGTTCCAGGATCCCGTCCACCTTTCCGGCGGCCTGGGCGGCGAGCAGCAACCCGGAGGACCGGTGGCGGAGCGCGCTCTCCCCGCCGGTGAGGTCGACGAGCTGCCAGGACTGGCGGGCGCTCCCGTCGCAGACCTGCTCGATGACGGCGGTCCCGGCGGTCCCGGCCGCTTCCAGACAGCCGTTGTTCGCCGCGCCGACGAGCCGGACACCGCCGGAGCGGTCGGAACGCACGATCCACACCTGGTCCTCCGAGCCGGTGCAGGGTGCCAGGAACGGCTGGCCGCCGGTCGCCTCCCGGTCCTCGACCTCACCGCAGGTGCCCGGTCCGGCGAGGCGCAGCCGGACCCGCCGGTCCCCCGGGAGCGCGGCGGCCGGGGTGGAGACCGAGAGCACGCTCGCGGACAGCCCGCCGTTCCGCCCGGCGGTCGCCGGGGGCGAGGGGGCGCTGGCGGACGGGGCTCCGGGACGGGCGGAGGCGCTCGGCGGCGTGGTTCCGGTGGGGGAGGCCGGAGCGCCCGGTGTGCCGGTGGCGTGGCCCCGGTCCCCGGTCGGGACGGTCGGTGCCGGAGTCGGAACCGGAGTCGCCGCCACCGTTGCCGTCGGTGTCGGACCGGTTGTCGCCGGGAGGACCCGGGCGGCAACGGTGGCGGCCGGAGTGTCGTCCACCGGGACGGGGGCGGGGGGTCGCGCGTCCGCGGGCCGCTCCGGGGACGGCGGGACGAAGAACGGTGCCAGCGCGAGCGCGGCGAGGGCGGCGACGCCGACCGTGAGCGAGCCCGCCATCGTCTTCGAGGTACCCGTGCGCGGAGCGGGCACCGACGGCAGGTCGGCCGGTGGTGTGTCGACCGGCGGTGCGGCGTGCGGCGGTGTGCCGTGCGGAGGTGCGTCGTGCGGTGCCGGGGAGGACACCGGCCCGGTGCCGCCCGCGAGTGCGGACGCGTCCGCCCCGCCGCCCGGCCACGGGCCGACGAAGGCCACCGCGGCGAGCCGCAGCCGACGGTTGACGTCCTGCAGTTCCTCGTCGCAGCGGCGGCAGTCCGGGCACTCGTCCAGGTGCCGGGCCAGGGCCTTGGACCTCCGCTGGCCGCTCCCGCGGACCTGGGCGGCGAGCCGGCCGGAGAAGGCCCGGCACTCGGCCGACTGCGCCGTGGACAGGTGCGCCGTCAGATAGGCCGTGCGCAGACCCTCCCGGGCCCGCGCGGCGAGCGAGGAGACCCCGCTCGCCGACAGGCCGAGCAGCTGCGCCACCTTCTCCGCGGGCAGGCCCTCGACCACCGAGTGCCACAGCACCGACTGCCACCGCTCCGGGAGCGAGCGGAACGCCGCGACGATCAGCTCGTGCTCGGCGGAGGCGGCGAGGATCTGGTCGGGGGAGAGGGCGTGCGCGGCCTCGTCGGCCCAGTCCTGGACGTCGTCGGTGGGGAAGGAGCGCCGGTCGCTGGTCGCCCACGCCGCCGCGGTGTTGCGGACGACCGTCAGGAGGTAGGGGCGCCAGCTGTCGGTCGGCCCGCTGCCCGCCCGCACGGCCGCCAGGGTCCGGACGAAGGCCTCGCTCGCGAGGTCCTCGGCGCGGTGGTCCATGCCGCCGAGCGAGCGCGCGTAGCCGAGCGCGGCGCGGTGGTGACGCTCGAACAGGGTTCCCACCACATCGTCGTCCCCGGCCCGCAGACGGGCGATCAGCGCGGCGTCCGACTCGGTGTCGGCGCCCGAGGAGGACGGGTGGGGCACACCGGCCGTCCCTCGCGGGGAGGTGGGCTCGGGGGCGTCGTCGGCCGGGTGCGGCGGCAGGGGCATGGGGGTCCTTGAGGGTGTGCGGACGTTCGGTGGATCGCGGGGCGCGGGTGGCTCAGGGGCCCGCGCGGACGGCCGGGGGCGCGGTGCGCCGTCCGGGGACCGGGGCGCTAGGGGTGTGGGGCCGGGCCCGGCCCGCCTCCGGGCGGTGATGTTGGCGCGGCCATGCGCTCCGGCGGCCGGTCCGGAGACGGTGCGTCAGCGGCTCTTCGGCGTCGGCGACATGACAGGTCGGCACGGCGCACTCCTCGGTTCGGGGGACTCGGACAGGGGGGAGTGGTGATCGCCGCTCGCGTCCCGCTGCGTTGCGGGATCGTTACCCGCGCGGCGGGCGACGGGCGGGCGGGTCGATCGAGGGACGGGGAGGTCGGGTGAAAGGGATCACAGGTGGCCGCCTTTCCCGGAACGGTGCGGGGTCTGCAAGAGTAATCACAGATCGGCGGAACGGGGAAATGCATCCGGGCGCTTTCCCGGTTGCGCGCGTCCGTCGGCCGCCCACGGGTTTCCGTTGGGTGCGACCGAATTTCGGACCCGGAATTGCCGGGCCGGTCCCGGGCCTTCGCCGGCCTGGCCCGCCGGGCGCCGCCGGCCCCCGGCGGCACCCGGCGGAGGTGACGACCGAAGGTCACGGACGGTAGCGGTACGACTTCCTGCCGGTGCGGCCGGACCGCGTCCGAGCCTTTGCTGCCACGTATGCGGCCCCTGAAGGCCCCTACTACCCAGGGTTGCGGCCGGGGGTACCTACGGTTCCGCCGGCCCGTGCGAACTTGGGTGGCCGTGACTCTGGACCGGCCCGCGTGCCTTTGCTTACCTGGAATCAGCAATACCGCCCGGGACGACCGGGTGCGGCACCGAGGAGAAATACCATGGCCACGAGAATTCGGCCCGTTGCGAGCCGTCCCACCGCCATTTATTTGCGGTGCTACCCGTGCGACACGGTCCGGATGCTCGATTTCTGGCAGATCCTGGAGCGCTATTCCGTCGAATCCGGACTGGGTGAGGCGACCCTGTTCATGGACAACGGCCGGCGGTCGACCGAGCCGCTGACGGCGCTGGCCGACCTGACCCGCGCGGTCGAGGCGGGCGTGTGCGAGACCGTTCTCGTCCCCGGTCCGTTCGTGTTCTCGCTGGACGACGCCAAGGCGGCGGCGACCGTCCGGCGACTGGAGGAGGCGGGCGGCCGGGTGGTGGAGATGCCGAGGCCGCCGTACTCCACCGCGGTGCCGCCGGTGGACGCGGTCGCGGTCTGCTGACCCCGCACCCCGGCCCGTGACCAGGGCCGGTTCCCGTCCGCCGCGCGCACGCCGATGTCCCGGCCTCTCCGGAGAGGCCGGGACATCGGCGTGCGCGCGGGCCGGTGCCGCCGGTGGGTGCGAGAAGGACGGCGGTTGGCCGAATCCGGCCCGTCGGCGGCGGACGAGGTGACATGTTCGCGCAAACATGTCAGGCTTCACCGCGCCTGCCGAACTCGCCAAGTCGTCAGTGGTGAGCGGCAGTTGCCTGTAGCCGTCGCTCGGACGGTGACCGGACAACGTCGTCCGGCGCATCCGGGCCCCGAGGCCGGGCCCGACGCCGGCCACCCCCCGAGGAGTTTCCTTGACACCTCACACCCGCAGGACCGCCGGAGCGTGCGCGCTCGCACTCGGCATCTCCCTCGTCACCGCCGTACTGCCGTCCGGTGCCGCCACGGCCGGACCGGCCGGCTCCGGCCCCACCGTGACCGCCGCCGGGCGCGTCGGCGCCGGCCCGGGCGTCCCCGGCGTCCCCGCCCCCCGGGCGGGCGCCGCGCCCGCGGCACTGGACCGGGAGGAGCAGGCCGCGCTCACCGCCGACGCCCGGACCCGCCGCCCGGCCACCGCCGAGGCCCTCGGCCTCGGCCCCCAGGAGGAGCTGGAGCCGAAGTCCGTCAGCAAGGACACCGACGGCACACTGCACACCCGCTACGACCGCACCCTCGCCGGACTCCCGGTCCTCGGCGGCGACCTGGTGGTGCACACGGCCGCCGACGGGACCGTCAAGGGCGTCGACCGGGCCACCGGTGCCACCCTCGCGATCGGCCCCGCCCTGGCGGGCGTCACCGCCGGGACCACCAACGCCCGCGCACTGGAGCGGGCCGGGGCCGAGGGAGTGAGCGCCGCGGCCGTCACCTCCGTCCGCGAGGTCGTATGGGCCGCGACCGGTCGGCCGGTGCGCGCCTGGGAGAGCGTCGTCGGCGGGACGCAGGGCGACGGGACCCCGTCCGAACTGCACGTCGTCACCGACGCCGCCACCGGCACCGAGCTCTTCGAGTACCAGAACGTCAGGAACGGCGCCGGTCACAGCCAGTACTCCGGCGACGTCACCCTCGGCACCACCGCGGCCGGCGGCACGTTCAGCCTGACCGACGGCGGCCGCGGCGGGCACCGGACCTACGACCTGGAGCACACCGAGGACGACCGCGCCACCGGCACCCTGTTCACCGACGCCGACGACGTCTGGGGCACCGGCAAGCCCGACCACCCGCAGACCGCCGGCGTCGACGCCGCCTACGGCGCGCAACTGACCTGGGACTGGTACAGGAACGTCCAGGGCCGCGACGGCATCCGGAACGACGGCGTCGCCGCCACCAGCCACGTCCACTACGGCACGGGCTACGCCAACGCCTACTGGTGGGACGTCTGCTTCTGCATGACGTACGGCGACGGCGACTACGACGCCAAGCCGCTCACCTCGATCGACGTCGCCGCCCACGAGATGACGCACGGCGTCACCTCCCACACCGCCGGCCTGGTCTACAGCGGCGAGTCCGGCGGCCTCAACGAGGCGACCTCCGACATCCTGGCCTCCGCCGTCGAGTTCTGGGCCGGGAACGCCGCCGACCCGGGGGACTACCTGATCGGCGAGAAGATCGACATCAACGGCGACGGCACGCCGCTGCGCTTCATGGACAAGCCCTCCAAGGACGGGGCCTCCAAGGACTACTGGTACGCCGGGATCGGCTCCAGCAACGTCCACTTCTCCTCCGGCCCGGCCAACCACTGGTTCTACCTGGCCTCCGAGGGCAGCGGCGCCAAGCTCGTCAACGGCGTGGCGTACGACTCGCCGACCTCCGACGGCCGACCGGTCAACCCGATCGGGCGCGAGGCCGCCGCGGCGGTCTGGTACCGCGCCCTCAGCACCTACATGACCTCCTCCACCGACTACGCCGGCGCCCGCACCGCCACCCTCAAGGCGGCCGCCGACCTGTACGGCGCCGACAGCCGCGCCTACCGGAACGTCGCCAACGCCTGGGCGGCCGTCAACGTCGGAGCCCGCGTCACCACCGGTGTCACCCTGACCAGCCCCGGTGACCAGGTCACCCGGACCGGCACCGAGGTGAACCTCCGGACCGAGGCCACCAGCAGCAACGCCGGGCCGATCGGCTACACCGCCACCGGGCTGCCCGCCGGCCTGACGATCGACGCCTCCACCGGCGTGATCACCGGCACCCCCACCACCCAGGCCACCGCCACCGTCACCCTCACGGCCACCGATGCCACCGGGGCCCACGACGTGGTGTCCTTCTCCTGGACCACCTGGACCGTCGGCCAGTGCGCCACCTCGCAGCAGTTCGCCAACCCCGGCTTCGAGGACGGCCCCGCCGCCTGGAGGGCCTCGAACGGCCGGAGCATCGACTCCACCAACCCCTACACCCTCCCGCGCAGCGGAGCGTGGAAGGCGTGGCTGGGCGGGCACGGCGGTACCAGCACCGACACCCTGTCCCAGACCGTCCGCATCCCCTACGGCTGCCGGGCGGTGCTGACCTTCTGGGTGCACATCAGCACCGACGAGAGCACCACGACAAAGCCCTACGACAAGCTGACCGTCCAGGCCGGTGACACCGTGCTGGCCACCTGGTCCAACCTGGACGCCACCGCCGGTTACGTCGAGCGGAGCGTCGACCTGTCCGCGTACGCGGGTCAGTACGTCGACGTGCGCTTCGTCGGCCGGGAGGACCTCTCGGCCCGGACCACCTACCTGATCGACGACACCGCGGTCACCCTCGGGAACTGACCCGAGCGCGGGACCACCGGGGTACCTCCCTCCAGGACCGCCGCCCTCCAGGACCGCCGCCCTCCAGGACCGCCGCCCGCCGGGGCGGCGGTCCGCCGCGCGGTCGGAGGTTCGCGCGGTCACGATCGGGCAACACGGCGGGCGCGGCCGCCGGTTCGCCGCTCCCACCAGGGACAGCCGAAGGAGACCCGGGGCCCGGCCGGGCGCGGGTCCGCCGAGGACCGACCCAGCAAGGACCTCCATGCCCGCTCCCGTCGCCCCCCTCACCGACTCCGAACTCTGCGACCTGCTGACGGCGCCGCCCGTCCGGCGGGCCGCGGCCGAGGAGCTGATGCGCAGACACGGCGAGGCGGTGCTGGCCTACGCCGGGGTCCTCTGCGGGGACCGGCAGAGCGCCGAAACGCTCACGGTGGAGGCGTTCAACCGGGCCCTGGACGTCTTCGACCACGGGCCCGTCCCGGACCTCACATGGCTGTCGTGCCTGGTGGGCGGGGCCGGGCGACTGGCCGCGCGGTGGGCCGACGACGGACGAGCCGATCGCCTGTCGCCCGCCTTCGCGGGCTGGCTGGACCACCAGCGGCGCGGAACGGCCCGGGCCGGGTCCGTCGCCGCGCTCCGCCGGGCCGAGAGCACCTGCCCGCTCCTGCGCGCGCTCCACCGGCTGCCCGACGCCGCGGCCACCGAGGTGTGGCACAGCCTGCTGCCCGCACCCGGGGCCGGTGCCCCGGCCGCCCCGGCACGACAGGAACTGGCCATGGCCTACCTGCGGGAACGCAACTCCCTGGTGGCCGAGCGGCTGTGCCGGCACCTGGCGGTCCGGCTGGCCGACGCCGCGAGCGGCGGACGCGCGGCCGACCCGGAGCTGGCCGGCCACCTGGACGGGTGCGAGCCCTGCGCCCTGGCACTGGCCGACCTGCGGGCCGTCCACCACTGGCACACCGCCCGCCTACGGGCGCGGGCACTGCTGGACCACTGGGATCCCGGTGCCGGGACCACCAGTGCCGGGACCGCCGTCACCCGTTCCGCGCCCGCTCCGGCCGGAGCGGGTCCGCGCCCGCCCGGGCACCGTCGGCGCCGCCGGTCGGCGCGGCACGCCCGCAAGCCCCGGACGGCGGCCGTCTGGGCGGCCGGACTCGGAACGCTGACCCTGGCCTGCGCCCTGACACCGGTGCTGAGCGCGCCCGACCGCGAGCGGACCGCGCCCGCGGCGCCGACCCGGCCGGAGGGGCCGGGGAGCGGACCCGCTCCGACACCGCGGACGGCGACGCCCACCCCTTCGACCCCGGCGTCCCCGGCCCCGATTCCGACCCCGGCGGCCGGTCGGCCCGCGGTCAGAGCTCCAGGCCCTCCAGCATCTCGGTGACCAGGGCGGCGATGGGGGAGCGCTCGGAGCGGGTGAGGGTGATGTGGGCGAACAGGGGGTGGCCCTTGAGCTTCTCGACGACGGCGACGACGCCGTCGTAGCGGCCGACGCGGAGGTTGTCGCGCTGGGCGACGTCGTGGGTGAGGACCACCCGCGAGCCCTGGCCGATCCGGGAGAGCACCGTCAGCAGGACGTTGCGCTCCAGCGACTGCGCCTCGTCCACGATCACGAAGGCGTCGTGCAGGGAACGCCCCCGGATGTGGGTCAGCGGCAGGACCTCCAGCATCCCCCGGGAGATGACCTCCTCGACCACGTCCGGCGTCGTCACCGCCGACAGCGTGTCGAAGACCGCCTGCGCCCACGGGCTCATCTTCTCCGACTCGGACCCGGGCAGGTACCCCAGCTCCTGCCCGCCCACCGCGTACAGCGGCCGGAACACCATCACCTTGCGGTGCTGCTGACGCTCCAGCACCGCCTCCAGCCCCGCGCACAGCGCCAGCGCCGACTTCCCCGTCCCCGCCCGGCCCCCGAGGGAGACGATCCCCACCTCCGGGTCCAGCAGCAGGTCCAGCGCCACCCGCTGCTCGGCGCTGCGCCCGCGCAGGCCGAATGCCTCGCGCTCGCCGCGCACCAGGCGCACCCGGCCGTCGCCGGCGACCCGGCCCAGGGCCTTCCCGCGCTCGGAGGTGAGGACGAGGCCGGTGTGCACGGGCAGGTCGGCGACGCCGGGGACGTCGACGCCGGCGTCGTGGCCGGCGGCGAACAGCGCGTCGACGTCGTCGGCGGCGACGTGGAGCTCGGCCATGCCGGTCCAGCCGGAGGTGATCGCGAGCTCGGCGCGGTACTCCTCGGCGAGCAGGCCCACCGAGGACGCCTTGATCCGCAGCGGGAGGTCCTTGGAGACGACGGTGACGTCGTAGCCCTCGGCCTGGAGGTTGCGGGCGACCGCCAGGATCCGGGTGTCGGCCTCGCCGCCGCCGGCCCGGTAGCCGACCGGCAGTATCGAGGTGTCCGAGTGGTTGAGCTCGACCCGGATGGAGCCGCCGAGCTCGCCGACCGGGATCGGCTCGTCCAGGCGCCCGAACCGGATCCGGAAGTCGTCGAGCAGCCGCAGCGCCTGGCGGGCGAAGTAGCCCAGCTCCGGGTGGTGCCGCTTGGCCTCCAGCTCCGTGACCACGACCACGGGGAGGACGACCTCGTGCTCCTCGAAACGGGTCATCGCCAGCGGGTCCGCCAGCAGCACACTGGTGTCGAGAACGTACGTCCGCCGGTCGCGCTTGCGGGTGTGGAGCCACTGCTCGGGCCGGGGGCCGTGGTCTTCGCTGCTCATCGGGTACCTCCAGGGGGAAGTGGGGCGCGAGCCGCGGCCCGGAGGACGGGCCGGACGGCGCACGGTCCGCCGGGGCGGGCGGTCCCTTCGCGGATCGCGGCGGACGCCGGGCCGGCGGGGCTTCGCGCGACCGCCGAGCGGGGTCCGGTCCGAAAGCCCGGAGGCCTCGGCGAATCATCGCGGGGCGAGACCGCCGGAATGCCGACCGGTGCCGTGTTCCTGACCGGGTCGACCTCCTTCCGGTGAGACCGGGAATCGCGGTGCTACGGCCTCTGACCTGCGGTTCCACGGGTCGTCATGCGCGGTGGAAATCCCGGCGGACGACCGGGACCGGCAGATTCCGGGCACTGCTCGGGCGGTTTCCGGTGCCCCGGAAACCGGTCCGCGCCGAGGTGGGGCGGAAAGCCTTCCCCGCTTCGTTGGGAGCACGATAACCAGCGATCCACGCCACGGGAACGTGACGTGGATCACGATGCGGTGTCGCGGCGGGACGTCACGCCGTGCCGTGCGGCGCCGCACTGCCGCGGCGGTAGACGGGGCGGACCGACGGCAGGTGCATCAGCACCTGGGCGGTCAACGGGAGGAGGGGGAGCGCGAGGTCGTCGGCGGACGGCGGCGCACCGGCGTCGACCGACAGCACCACCACCGCCGCGACGGCCGGCAGGAGCGAGAGGGCAGCGAGGACGTCCAGCACGCCCCGCGCCCGGCGGCTGCCGTGCACGGCGCGGCGGACGGCCACGCCCGAGGCGGCCAGCACGCCGATCGCGGGGAACAGGAGGACGACATCACCGGGCTCCAGCCCGCCGACAAGCCGGGTGGAGAACAGGTACAGCAGCATCAGGCCGGCGAGGAGCAGGAGGAGGGACCAGAGGGCCGCGGCGCAGCGCAGGGGGAGGGGCATGTGACCTGTCTTCGGTGGGGGCGGTGACTCGGTGACGGGGGAGAGAACGGCGCGCGGGACGGGGTGGGGCCCGCCCCGCGCGCCGGACGCCCGTGCCTACCGGAGGCCGGGGCTGGAGGTGCCGGCGGCGGGGTCGGTGATGCTCTCGGCCCCGTTCTCCACGTGGCCGGCGAACCGGCGCAGGAAGCCGTCGGCCGTGTCGGCGGTGGCGGTGAGGTCGTACCACCAGCCGCTGTCGGTGATGGCCCAGGAGTTCCGTACGGACGCCGAGGCGGGCAGGTGGAACGTCCAGGGGTCGTCCGTGCGGTAGGCGCCGGCCGTGACCGTGACGGTGCACGGGGCGGTGCCGCTGTTGGTCATGGTGAGGGTGAGGCAGCCGTTCGGGACGTCGGCCGCCGCGTGGACCTCCGGGTCGGCGTTCCCGGCGGTGGTGGCGGTGAGCCGGTTGCCGCGGAAGCGCCGGTGCAGGCCGTTCGGGCCGTAGAGGGAGAGGTCGTAGGAGCCCTCCGGCGTGCCGGCGACGAAGTAGTCGCTCAGGCTCTTTCCCGCCTCCACCGTGTGTCGCCAGGGCCCGTCCGTGGGGAAGGCGTTGGCGTAGAGGTGGACGCACTGCCCGGCGGTCCCGCTGTTCACCATCCCTTGATCTTCGCAGGGAATCCCGGCCTTTGGGTCGGGCGGGAATGCGATCCCTGGCAGGAGGGCGCTGAGCGTCGTAGGTCTCTGCGCCTCCGTGGTGACGATCAGGTGGGCCGCTTCTGGTTCTCGATGTAGTCCTTGACGATGCTCAGGGGCGCTCCGCCGCAGGACCCCGCGAAGTACGAGGGTGCCCAGAAGACGGGCCCTGTGCCGATGCGGTCGATACGTCCGGTGTACTCGGCGCGCAGGTAGCGAGAGCTGACGCCCTTGAGGGAGTTGACGAGCTTGGAGACCGAGATTTTCGGTGGGTAGTGCACCAGCAGGTGGACGTGGTCGCCCTCGCCGTTGAACTCGCGCAGCTCCGCCCCGAAGCTCGCGCACACGTCGCGCATGATCGCCTCGCAGCGCGTCAGCATCTCGTTGCTGAAGATCTCGCGCCGGTGCTTGGTGACAAAGACCAAGTGAGCGTGCAGGTTGTGGACGACGTGGTTTCCCCGTCGTACATCGGGGTCTGGTTCCCAACGTGGTGACATTGGCCAAGTGTAGAATGGTCGTCGACGTTGAAGGGGGGTGGGCCGGATGATCCGTGCGTACAAGTTCCTCATGCGGCCTACCGTGGGCCAGGCGCAGGCTCTTGGCGAGATGCTGCGGGACCACTGCTCGCTCTACAACGGGGCGTTGCAGGAGCGTCGCGACGCCTACCGGCATCCCTCGAAGACGAGCGTCAAGTACGGCATGCAGTCCGCGCAGCTCAAGGAGATCCGGGCGTTCGACCCGGAGTGTCAGGGCCGGTGGTCGTTCTCCTCGCAACAGGCCACCTTGCGTCGCCTGGACAAGGCGTTCCAAGCGTTCTTCCGCCGGGTCAAGTCCGGTGGGACGCCCGGCTACCCGCGCTTTCGCGGGGTCAACCGGTTCGATACGGTGGATTTTCCCAGGGACGGTGACGGCTGCCGCTGGGACTCGACCCCGTACGACCCCGTCACCCGCGTCCGCCTCCAGGGTGTCGGGCATGTCAGGGTCAATCAGCACCGGCCGGTGGCCGGCAGGGTCAAGACTGTCGGCGTCAAGCGCGAGGGCCGCAAGTGGTTCGTCGTCCTGACCGCCGAGCAGGAGCGGCCCGAACCACTGGCGCCTACGGGCAGCGCGGTCGGAATCGACCTGGGCATCGCGAACTTCCTCGCCGACAGCAACGGCGGCTTCGTCCCCAACCCGCGTCACGGCCGCACCGCCGCCGTGAAGCTCGAAGCCGCACAGCAGGCCCTGAGCCGGTTCCCGCGCGTGCGCCGTGACAAGCGCACCGGCAACCACCGGCGGGCGGTGGAGAAGGTCGCGAAGCTGCACGGAAAGGTGCGCCGCCAGCGGCTCGACCACGCGCACAAGACCGCCCTTTCTCTGGTCCGTGAGCACGACTTCATCGCGCACGAGAACCTCAGGATCCGCAACATGTCCCGCTCGGTCTCACCCAGGCCCGATCCCGAGCAGTCGGGCGCATTTCTGCCCAACGGAGCAGCGGCCAAAGCCGGGCTCAACCGTTCGATCATGGATGCCGGTTGGGGGGTGTTCCTCACGATCCTCACCAGCAAGGCTGAAAGCGCCGGCCGAGAAGTGATCGCCGTAGACCCCCGCAACACCTCCCGGACCTGCCCCGAATGCGGGCACGTCGCGAAGGAGAACCGGCCGACCCGGGAGAAGTTCCACTGCGTCAACTGCGCTCACCAGGACCACGCTGACACAGTGGGAGCCACCAACGTTCTACGGGCCGGGCTGGCCCGTCGCAACGCCCACCAGGGTTAGCGAGAAGCCCCCGGCCTCAGCCGGGGGAGGAGTCACGTCGATCCAGAAGGCCTTGGGGGTGACGCGCCCCGTGGCCTCGAAGGCGTATGGCAGGGCGCGGGCCCTGCGGTGCCCGGCCTCCTGTGCCGGGAGGGTCTGCACATCGGGCAGCCTGGGCGCGGGGAGGTTGTCGCACTGTGCGGCGGCTCGCGCGTGGTAGTTGACGGTGTCCGGCAGGTACGGCCAGCCGGTCCGCGCCGAGGTGAAGTCGAACACGGACATCAGGTCGCCGGTGACCGCCCGGCGCCAGGGGCTGATGGTGGGCTCGGGCACGCCGAACACCCGGGGGCAGAACCGGAGGGCCGAGGTGTGGTCGAAGACCTCGGAGCAGACGTACCCGCCGCAGGTCCAGGGGGAGACGACGATCATGGGCACGCGGAAGCCGAGCCCGATCGGCTTCCCGACGCTGATCTCCCCGGCCACGGCGGCCGCGCCGCCGAGCAGGGCGCGCCGACTGACGCCGGCTCTGGACTCGTCGTTCATGGGGGAGGGAACTCCTCTGCGGCCGAGGGGATGTGTGGGGGGAGGCGGCACAAAGCGGTGTCGGGGCGGGTCACTCGCCGGGGAAGACGACGCCCAGGTCATGGCGGATGCTGTCCAGGACGCGCATGATCCTCAGCGTCTCGTCGAGCGGCATCAGGTCGGACTCCAGCCGGCCGGCGGCGATGCAGCGGGCCGCCTCGGCGGCCTGGTAGCAGAGGCCGCCGTCGCGCAGCGGCGGGTCGAAGCTGTCGAGCGGCCGGTTGTCCCGCCCGAGGAGGCGGACCCGGGCGGGCCCGTAGAAGGGCGCGTCGATCTCCAGTCGGCCGTGCGTGCCCGAGACCGAGGCCGTGATCGGGGTGCGGGCGAAGAGCGTGGTGTTCAGCACGCCGTGCGCGCCGGACCCGGACGTGACGACGATCGAGGCCTGTCCGTCGACGCCGGTGAAGGTCTTGGTGCCCACCGCCGTGACGGAGGCGAACGGTCCGAGGACCAGCGAGGCGAAGGAGACCGGGTAGATGCCGAGGTCCAGCAGTGCCCCGCCGGCCAGTTCGGGGGCGAACATGCGGTGCGCGGGGTCGGGTTCGAAGTGGAATCCGTGGTCGGCGGTGACGGTGTGGACCTCGCCGAGCAGTCCGGATTCCAGCACCTGGCGGACCACGTCGATGTGCGGCAGGAAGCGGGTCCACATCGCTTCCATGAGGAAGACCCCGCGCTCGCGGGCCGCCGCTGTCAACTGCTCGGCCTCGTGGGCGTTGCGGGTGAACGCCTTCTCCACGAGAACGTGCCGGCCCGCCTCGATCGCCTGCATCGCGTGCTCGAAGTGGCCGGAGTGCGGCGAGGCGACGTAGACGATGTCGACCTGGTCGTCCTGGACGAGTTCGGCGTAACTGCCGTAGGCGACGGGGATGTCGAAGCGGTCGGCGAACGCGCGGGCGCGTTCGGCGTCGCGGGATCCGACCGCCACGACCTTCTGCGCGGTGTGCTTCTGCACCGCGTCGACGAAGCCGGCCGCGATCCCACCGGGTGCCACCACACCCCAGTTGAGCGACGGCGCGGTGCGGGGGTCGGGGGTCCGGGGAGCGGGCAGCACGGTGGCTGCCGGCGCGTCCGCGGCGGCGGGTCGGGTCTGCGTCATGGGATTCCTCCTGGCTGAGGTGGGGGTCGCGGTCCGGGCGGGACCGCGAGGGTGTCGCCGGGTTCGCCGCGCGTCTCCCCGGTTCCGGCCCGTGCGAAAGGCGCGGGAATGGATCAAACAGGGAGCGACATAATTAAACGCGTTCAAACAGGCGAAGGCTCCATGACATCCGAAGGCGGGGGAGGGTGTCAAGCGTCGGTCCGGGCTCCGGACGGCGGCCGAGGGCACGTCCGACCGGCCGTCGGGAACAAATAGCCTGTGGGGCCGAAGCCTTGACGTGGGCCGAACCGTCCCCGAAACTCGGCTGCAACCCGATGTTCACGCCAACATCTCACCGGGCGTGACCATGCGCAGCATCGGACCGGAGCACGGCGCCGAGCCGCCCGTGCGCACCGCAGCTGCTCTGCGCCTCCCCCACCGCTCCCCTCACTGCTCCCCCCACCCGGCCACTGGAGCCCCACCATGAGCCTGCCCGAACCCCCTCTGCGCCGCCGCCACTTCCTCGCCGGGGCCGCCGTCACCGCCGGCGCCGTCGCCCTGCCCGGCGTGCTCCGGCCGTCCAGCGCCGAGGCCGCCGTGCCGCCGCAGGTCACCCTCCCGGAGCGCGGGATCCACGACACCGCGCCCGCCGCGGACTGGACCGACGGCTTCCTCACCGGCAACGGCGAGTACGGCGCGGTGCTGCACGGGACCCCCGCCCTGGAGAAGGTCGTCCTCAACCACCACCGCTTCGTCCTGCCCAACGGCACCCGCACCGTCCAGCCCCCGGACCTCGCCGGACGGCTCCCCGCGGTGCGGGACAAGGCCCTGGCCGGCGACTACGCCGGCGCGGCGAGGGAGTTCGCCGGGGACTGGAGCCTGCGCTGGACCCAGACCTACCACCCCGGTTACGAACTCCACCTGAGCACACCGGAGGCGAGCGCCGCCGCCGACTACGCGCGGCTGACCGACTTCCGCACCGGCGAGGTCACCCACACCTGGGCGGACGCTGCCGGCACCTGGCGGCGCCGCGCCTTCGTCTCCCGCGCGGACCGGGTGATCGTGCACGAGCTGCTGCCCGCGAGCGGCCGCACCGTCTCCACCGTGCTCGGCGCCCACACCGCCCTCGAAGGGACCCCGGGCAACGTCACCTTCCGCACCACCGCGAAGGTCGTCGGCCGGGACGGCTACCTCGACCTGCGCGGCACCTACCCCGCCGGACAGGGGGCGTACGGCTACGAGGGCGTCACCCGCGTCGTCGTCTCCGGCGCCCGCGCCTCGGTCACCGCCGACGGCGCCACCCTGGTCGTCGCCGGGGCCGCCAAGGTCCTGCTGCTCACCAAGCTCGACCGCTACGAGACGGCGGACGCCTGGGACGCCGAGCCGCTGCAGAAGGCGCTCGCCGCCCTGACGGCCGACTACGGCACCCTGCTCGGCCGGCACCGCCCGCTGCACCGGGCGATGTTCGACGGGTCGAGCCTCGACCTCGGCGTCCCGGCCGCCGACCGCCGACTGTCCACCGGTGACCTGATCGCCCGCCAGAACGGCGACCGGTGGAGCCTCGACCTGGCCCTCCTGGAGCGGATGTACGACTCCGGGCGCTACCTGTTCGTCAGCTCCAGCGGCGTCCTCCCGCCGCGGCTCACCGGCATCTGGACCGGCAGCTGGACCGGCGCCTGGGCCGACGACATCACCACGGACGCCAACGTGAACCTCCAGGTCGCCGGCGGCAACATCCTCAGCCACGGCGACGCGATGCGGGGCTACTTCGACTTCGTCCTCGGCCAGCTCGCCGACTGGCGCGACAACGCGGCCAGGATCTACGGCGCCCGCGGCTTCCTCGCCCCCAGCCGCACCGACGGCGAGCACGGCCACATGCTGCACTTCAACGACAGCGACTTCCCCGGCCAGTGCTGGACCGGCGGCGCCGACTGGCTGCTCCACCCCTTGCTGGAGTACTACCAGGTCACCGGCGACACCGCCTTCCTGCGCGACCGGCTCGGCCCGGCCCTGATGGAACTCGCCCTGTTCTACGAGGACTTCCTGACCCGCACCGACGCCGCCGGGAAGAAGGTCTTCGTCCCGTCCTACTCGATGGAGAACGCGCCCGCCAGCACCGGGCAGATGCTGGCGGTCAACGCCACCGGCGACATCGCGGCCGGCCGGCACGCCCTGCGGGCGGCGGTCGACGCCGCCAACGCCCTCGGCGCCGAACAGGGACCCGGCCGGGGCGTCGCCCGCTGGACCGCCCTGCTGGCCGCCCTGCCCGACTACACGGTCAACGGCGACGGCGCGCTCGCGGAATGGTCCTGGCCCGGCCTGACCGACCGGTACAACCACCGGCACGTCCACCACCTCTACGGCGCCTGGCCCCTGCACGAGATCAACCCCGAGGAGCGCCCCGACCTGGTCCGCGCCGCCGGCCGGGCCCTGGACCTGCGCGGCGACGAGAACCTCTCCGCGCACGGCAGCCTCCACCGGGCACTGGCCCGGGCCCGCCTCAAGGACGGCGCCGGTGTCCACGAGAACCTCCGGAAGATCCTCGGCAACGACATGGTCTTCCGCTCCCTGATGACCTCCCACAACCCCGGACTCCACACCTACAACGCCGACGCCGCCAACGCCCTGCCGGCCGTCCTCGCCGAGGCCCTGCTCCACACCCGCCCGGGCGTGCTGGAACTCCTGCCCGCGCTGCCCGTCCAACTCGCCCGGGGCACCGTCAAGGGCGTCCGCGGCCGCAACCGGGTCCTGGTCGAGAGCCTCACCTGGGACACCCCGGCCCGCACCGCGACGGTCGTCGTGACCTCGGACCTCACCCAGGAGATCACCCTGATCTGCCGCCGGGGCATCACCTCCGTCACCACCCGGGCTCCCGTCGCCGCCTCCCCGCTCGGCGCCCACGCCAGGAGGGTCACCCTGACCGCCGGGACCCGCACCCGGATCACCCTCGGCCTGCTCGCCGGCACCTACCGGCTGGTCAACCGGGCCAGCGGCAAGGTCCTCGACGTCCTGAACCAGTCCACCGCCGACGGCGGAGCCGTCGTCCAGTGGCCCGGCAACGGCGGGGCCAACCAGCGCTGGGAGATCGAACCCGAGGCCGACGGCTCGTTCCGCCTGACCAACGTCAAGAGCGGCAAGGTCCTCGACAACCCCGGCGCCTCCACCGTCCCCGGCCAGGCCCTGGACCAGTGGACGAACACGAAGAGCCCCAACCAGTGGTGGCGGATCGTCCCCGCCGCGACCACCGGCCACGTCAACCTGGTCAACGTCTCCAGCGGCCTGCGCGTCGACGTGGAGGCCGGCTCCACCGCCGACGGCGCCCGGCTCGTCCAGCAGCCCGCCGCCGGCACGGCCGGCCAGGACTGGAAGCTGGAGACCGCCTGACGGTCCGGCCCGGCCCGGCACACGGCCGGGCCGGGCCGGCTCAGCCGCCGCCGCGCGGCACCCGGTGCACCCCCGCGCGGAACTTGGGCAGCCGGACCGTCACCTTCGTCCCCGCCCCCACGGCCGTCTCGACGACCAGCCCGTGGTCGTCGCCGTAGACCCGGCGCAGCCGCTCGTCGACGTTGCACAGGCCGATGCCCGACGCCGCACCCGCCTCGCCGGACAGGATGCGCCGCAGCTCCGCCGGGTCCATGCCGACCCCGTCGTCCTCGACCGTCACCACCGCCTCGGCGCCGGCGTCCTGGGCGCAGATGGAGATCCGGCACTCGCCCCCGGAGCTCTCCAGACCGTGCTTGACCGCGTTCTCCACCAGCGGCTGGAGGCAGAGGAAGGGGATGGTGACGGGGAGCACCTCGGGAGCCACCTGGAGGGTCACCTTCAACCGGTCGCCGAACCGGGCACCCGCCAGCGCCAGATACTGCTCGATGCAGCGCAACTCGTCGGCGAGGTGCGTGAACTCGCCCTGCCGGCGGAACGAGTACCGGGTGAAGTCCGCGAACTCCACCAGGAGTTCACGGGCCCGCTCCGGGTCGGTCCGGACGAAGGACGCGATCGCGGCCAGCGAGTTGAAGATGAAGTGCGGGGAGATCTGCGCCCGCAGCGCCCGGATCTCCGCCTCGATGATCCGCGTCCGCGAGCGGTCCAGCTCCGCCAGCTCCAACTGCACGGACACCCAGCGGGCCACCTCGGTCGCGGCCCGCACCAGTACCGCGGACTCCCGCGACCCGTAGGCCACCAGCGCGCCGAGAACGCCCTCCTCCCCGGTCAGCGGGGCGATCACGGCCCAGCGGAGCGGGCAGGCGGGATCCTCGCAGCCGGTGTGCACGCTCCGGCTGCGCCCCGAGGCGAGGACGTCCGTGATCCGCGCCATCACCCGCTGCGGGTGGTGGTCGGCGCCCCGGCCGTCCCAGGCCAGCACGGCCTCCCGGTCGGTGAGGCACAGGGCCTCGGTGCCGAGCAGCGAACGCAGCTGGCCGGCGGCCCTGCGGGCGGTGTCCCCGGTCAGCCCGGCCCGCAGCGGAGGGGCGGCCAGCGACGCCGTGTGCAGGGTCTGGAACGTCGCCCGCTCGACCGGGGTGCCGAGATCGAGGTCCTGGGCCGGGCCCCGCCGCGCGCTCGCCCGGCCGAGCAGGAAACCGACGGCGAGCAGCACGACCACGGCGGTGCACAGGGTGGTGACGGTCGCCGCGGTCACGGTCGCCCCGCAGGATCCGGCCGACGGGCGGGACCGCCTTCGGCACCCGGGCCGGGGACCGGCCCGGGCCGGGGGAGGCCGACCAGGTCCTCGGGCAGGTGGAGCCGCGCCAGGACGGCGGCGGCCCCGGCCGGCGCGTGCCGAGGCGTCGCGAGCGACACCAGCACCATGGCGAGGAAGCCGAGCGGCACCGACCAGACGGCCGGCCAGGCCAGCAGGACACCGCCCCAACCCCCGGGGGCGAACCCCGACCGGGACACCAGGACGGCGACCAGGGCCGAGCCGCCCCCGGCGACGAGGCCGGCCGCGGCACCCGGAGGCGTCAGCCGGCGCCACCAGATACCGAGGACGAGCAACGGGCAGAGCGAGGACGCCGCCACGGCGAAGGGAAGGGCGACCGCGTCCGCGACCGGCACATGGGAGGCCGTGACGCTCACCGCACCGGGCACGGCCATGGCCAGGACGGCGGCCAGCCGGAAGGACCGGACCCCGGCCGAGGGCAGCACGTCCTGGGACAGCACGCCCGCGACGGACGTGGTCAGCCCGGACGCGGTGGACAGGAACGCGGCGAAGGCACCACCCGCCAGCAGCGCACCCAGCAGGTTCCCCGTCACGCCGCCGATCACGCGCTCCGGCAGGACGAGCACCGCCGCGTCGGCCGCGCCCGTGAGCGCGAGCTCGGGCGCGTAGACGCGGCTCAGCGCGCCGTACACCGGCGGCAGCAGGTAGAAGGCGGCGACCAGCGCGAGCACCACCAGCGTGGTCCGCCGCGCCGCCCGCCCGTCGGGACTGGTGTAGAAGCGGACGGCGACGTGCGGCAGCCCCATCGTGCCGAGGAACGTCGCCAGGATCAGCCCGTACGTCGCGTACAGCCGGTGGCCCTGGCCGCCGTCCTCCGCGAACGGCGAGGAACGGACCGGCTCGGGCCCGGCCGAGACCCGTCGCGGGACCTCCGTGCCACCGGCGAGGGACAGCTCCGTCCCGGCCAGGACGCGGTGGGTGCCCCTGCCCAGGGTGAGCCGCTCCCCGCCGTGCCGGGCACCGTCGACGGAACCGGTGACCCCGACGGTCAGCGGCTCGTCCAGCTCGACCCGGACGGTGTCCTCGATCCGCACCACGGTGTGCTCCCGGAGCACGGCGGGGGCGTCCAGCCCGGCCCGCGGCGTGTCGTCGGAGAACCAGGTGGCGAGCAGGAACAGGGCGGGGACCAGCAGCGCGGTGAGCTTCAGCCAGTACTGGAAGGCCTGGACGAAGGTGATGCTGCGCATCCCTCCGGCGGCGACGACCCCGGTGACGACCAGGGCGACGACGGCACCCCCGAGCCATCCGGGCGCGCCGGTCAGGATCTCCAGGGTGAGGCCGGCGCCCTGCAGCTGCGGCAGCAGGTAGAGCCAGCCGATGCCGACCACGAACAGGGCGGCCAGCCGGCGCACCGCGGGCGATTCGAGCCGCGCCTCGGCGAAGTCGGGCAGCGTGTACGCGCCGGAGCGGCGCAGCGGGGCGGCGACCAGGGCCAGCAGGACCAGGAAGCCGGCCGTGTAGCCGACCGGGTACCAGAGCATGTCCGGGCCCTGGAGGAAGAGCAGCCCGGCGATGCCGAGGAAGGAGGCGGCGGAGAGGTACTCGCCGCTGATCGCGGCGGCGTTCAGGCCGGGGCCGACGGTCCGCGAGGCGACGTAGAAGTCGGAGGTGGTGCGGGAGACCCGCAGGCCCAGCGCGCCGATCAGGACGGTGGCGACGACGACGAGCACGACGGCCGTCACCGCGTAGGTCTGGTTCACCGGTCCGTTCCCGTCGCCGTGCTCAGCGGCCCTCGACGAGCCCGGTGAAGTCGCGCTCGTTGCGTTCGGCGCGGCGCACGTAGCGGCGGGCGAGGAGCCAGATCACCGGATGGACGGCCACCCCGAGCACCGCCCAGAGGATCGGGCCGCGGGCCGGGAAGGACCCGGCGGTGGGGGCGGCGAACAGCAGGGGGAGGGTGCCGACCAGCAGGAGGAGCAGGCCGAGCGCGGACAGCGCCGCGCGCAGCTGGCTCCGCATCAGGGAGCGCACGTACACGTCTCCGAGAGCTGTCCGTTCGGCGATCTCGCTGCGCGCCGGGCGGTCACCGGGAGGCCGGCCGGCGCGTCTGGGTATGCCGGTGACCACCTCGCGGCGGGGTCGGTGCTCCGCTGGCATCGCATCGGCTCCGGCATCGTTCGGCGGACCGTCCGGACGGGCGTCCGGGGGTGCTCGAAGAGTACAGAGCGGCGGCGGAGGAAGGTAGGTCATGTGTGGAGGAATCCGGCGCCGTGCGGAGCTGCTTCGGGGCGTGACGGCGGCGGCGGTACGTCGGCTCGGCAGGCGGGTGTCAGCCGTGGGCGCGCCGGATCAGCAGGTCGCGGAGGTGGCGGGCGTGGCGGCGGCTGACCGCGAGGACGGTGGTCCCGACGCGCACGGTGGTCGCCCCGGAGTCCAGCCGGAGCTCGTCGATGCGGCCGAGGGCGACGAGGTGGCTGCGGTGGATGCGGACGAAGCCGTGCGGGGCCCAGCGCTCCTCCAGGACGGCCAGCGGGATCCGAACCAGATGCTCGCCGTCGGCCGTGTGCAGCCGCGCGTAGTCGCCGTGGGCCTCGACATAGGTGATGTCGGTGCGCGGCACGAGCCGGGTGACACCCGCGCGGTCCACCTGGATGTACTCGACCGGAGGGTCCTCCGCCGGGGTCGCGGGTACCTCCGGCCGGACCTCGGCCGGGACGGCGGCACCCTCGCGCCCGGCCGCGGCCAGCTCGCTCACCCGCCGGACCGCCTCGGCCAGCCGCTCCCGCCGTACCGGCTTGAGCACGTAGTCGACGGCCTTCAGGTCGAACGCCGTGACGGCGAAGTTCTCGTGGGCGGTGACGAAGACGATCAGCGGCGGCCGGGCGAACCCGGCGATGAGCCTGGCCGTGTCGAGCCCCGTCATACCCGGCATGTGGATGTCGAGGAAGACGACGTCCACGGCCTCCGGACCGTCGGGCCCCGCGTCGAGCGCCCGGCTGAGGCGCAGCAGCGCCTCGGTCGAGCCGGTGGCACCCTCGGCACTCCGGACCCGAGGGTCGGCGCGCAGGAGGTACAGCAGCTCCTCCAGCGCCGGCGCCTCGTCGTCGACGGCCAGTACGCGCAGCATGGTGCGGAGTGTAGACCGCGTCGGGCGGCGTCCGCCGTGCTGCGCCGCCCCCGTCGGCCGGGAGTTCGGCCTTTGTGGCCGGTGGGCGGGAGCCGGGCCCGGACGAGGTTCCAGGTGCGTGCAGCACCGGTGACGGTCCGGTCCCGCGCGGTCCAGGTCGGACTGCGCGGGACCGGTCGGCGGAGGCTTCTGTTTCCAGGGAGACGGCTGGTTCGGGGCGGGCGGTCCGGCCGGGTCAGTGGGCGCCCAGCCCGGTGAGTGAACGGACCTCCAGTTCCGCGTACTTGGCCGGGTCGGCCTTCTCCTTGGAGAGCAGGGTGCCGATCACGCCGGCGAGGAAGCCGATCGGGATGGAGACCAGGCCGGGGTTCTCCAGCGGGAACCAGTGGAAGTCGCTGTCGGGGAGCAGCGAGCTCGGCTTGCCGGAGACGACGGTGGAGAAGGTGACCAGCAGCACGGAGCTGATCAGTCCGGCGTAGACGGAGCTGACGGCGCCGGCGGTGTTGAAGCGCTTCCAGAAGAGGGAGTAGAGCAGGGTGGGCAGGTTGGCGGAGGCGGCGACCGCGAAGGCCAGGGCGACCAGGGCGGCGGTGTTGAGCTTGTCGGCGAAGAGGGACAGCACGATGGCGACGGCGCCGATGGCGACGGCGGCGAGTTTGGCGGAGCGGACCTCCTCCTTCTCACTCGCTCTGCCGCGCCGGATGACGTTGGCGTAGAGGTCGTGGGCGAAGGAGGCCGAGGAGGCGAGGGTGAGTCCGGCGACGACGGCGAGGATGGTGGCGAAGGCGACCGCGGAGATCACCGCGAGCAGCACGGCGCCGCCGGTGGTGCCCGCGCCGCCGCCGAGGTGCTCGGCGAGCAGCGGGGCGGCGGTGTTGCCGGCCGCGTTGGAGGCCTTGATGGTCTTGGGGCCGAGCAGGGCGGCGGCGCCGAAGCCGAGCGCGAGGGTCATCAGGTAGAAGCCGCCGATGATGCCGATCGCCCAGAGCACGGACTTCCGGGCGACCTTGGCGGTGGGGACGGTGTAGAAGCGGACCAGGATGTGCGGCAGGCCGGCGGTGCCCAGCACCAGCGCGATCCCCAGGCTGAGGAAGTCGAGTTTGCTGGTGCCGGTGGCGCCGTACTTCAGCCCGGGTTCGAGGAACGCCGAGCCCTTGCCGCTGGCGTCGGCGGCGGCGCCGAGCATGGTGGAGATGTTGAAGCCGTACTTGGCGAGCACCAGGACGGTCATCAGACCGGCGCCGGCGATCAGCAGCACCGCTTTGACGATCTGCACCCAGGTGGTGCCCTTCATACCGCCGATCACCACGTAGACCACCATCAGCGCGCCGACGGCGACGATGGTCCAGCGCTTGGCGCCGTCGCCGCTGACCCCGAGGAGCAGGGCGACCAGGGAGCCGGCGCCGACCATCTGGGCGAGCAGGTAGAAGATCGACACCACGATGGTGGAGATGCCGGCGGCGGTGCGTACCGGGCGCTGGCGCATCCGGAAGGCCAGCACGTCGGCCATGGTGAAGCGCCCCGAGTTGCGCAGCGGTTCGGCGATCAGCAGCAGGGCGACGAGCCAGGCGACCAGGAAGCCGACGGAGTAGAGGAAGCCGTCGTAGCCGTAGAGGGCGATGGCTCCGGCGATGCCGAGGAAGGACGCCGCGGACATGTAGTCGCCGGAGATGGCGAGGCCGTTCTGGAAGCCGGTGAAGCCGCGGCCGCCGGCGTAGTAGTCGGCGGCGTCCTTGGTCTGCCGCCCGGCCCAGAGGGTGATGCCGAGGGTGGCCAGGACGAAGAGGCCGAACAGGGCCATGGTCAGGGTGCGGTGCTCGGTGGAGGAGCCGGCGGCGAGCAGGGTGGTGGTCATGAGTCGGCCCTCCCGGGCTCGGCGAGTGCCTCGGCCGTGCGGCCTTCGCGGACGGCGGCGGCGGGCGGGTCGAGGTGGCGGTCGGCGTAACGGGCGTACCACGCCGCGATGGTGAAGGTGCTGGCGAACTGGAGCAGGCCGAGGACGAGGGCGACGTTGACGCGGCCGAAGAGCTTGGTGCCCATCAGGCCGGGGGCGTAGCTGGAGAGCAGGACGTAGAGCAGGTACCAGAGGATGAAGCCCGCGGTCACCGGGAAGGCGAAACCGCGGAAGGACCTGCGGAGCCGGCGGAACTCCTCGCTCTGTTCCAGATGTTCCGGGCGGTCGGGATCCGCCGGCCGGGTGGTCGATGACGTTTCCACGCGTGCCTCCTGGGTGAGCGGGTGCGGGGGAGGAGCGGGGCCGGAGGGGCTGTCGCGCGGGTGCGTGTCGGCCGTGCCCGGATCCTGCTCGGCGGGTGCCGTCGAGCCGTCGTCGGGCCCCTCCTACCAGCGGGTTCGTTCCTGCGGCGTATCCCAGCGCCTGCGGGCGGGCAGCGGTAGGCCTCGCACCGGAGCGTGCGGTGAGCGGTCGCGTTCTGCGGTGAGCGGTGCGACGAACGGTCGAACGGCCCCGGGCCGTTGGACGGACGGAGCGGTCGGGGTCACAAGGAGGTCTCGTCGGCTCCACCTCTTGACGGTGGTTCGGGCCGAAGGGTGTCATGTGCCTCATCGCGATCGGGCACCTCGGTCATCGGGTGCTCCGGCGATGCGTTCCCCGGGTGTCGACCGGTCGGTCCGGTTCACGGACGGCTCTTCCCACCGACGCCCGGTTCCCAGCGGCCCGGTCGGCCCTGCCGGCGGGCGACGCACCACCCTCACCGCACACCCGGCCGTCGGCACGTGGACAGCAGCCGCGTCACGTCCGCGTCGTCCGGGTCCGCGGTGCCTCTGACGGCCCCTCACCCGTCGGTGGCCACCGCTCCACCGGATCCCGCTCGTCCCTTCTCGTGCCCCGGGCGACAGCCCGACCACCCTCACGCAGGACACGCTGCAAGGAGCATCCACCCATGTTCGGAAGAACCGCGCTCCGGGCGCCCTCCCGGCGTACCGTCCCCACGCCCGTCACCCGACCGCTCACCTCGCTGGTGGCGGCGCTCGCCCTGCTGGCGGGTTCCGCAGCCGTGTTCCCCGCGCTGTCGGCGGCGGAGCCCGTCCCGAACCCGTACGGTGCGAACGACGCGCCGGTGCTGATCGTGCTCGGCCAGAGCAACGCGGAGGGCTGGGGAGCACCCCTGGACGCCGCCGACCGTGCGAAGTGCCAGTCCCTCGACCGCGTCAGGGGGTTGAACCGGGCGGACAACCGGGCGGCCGGCGCGACGAAGGCCGTCTGGTCCCAGTACACCTGCGCCGGCAACAACCTCGGCGACGAGTTCAATGCAGGACGCAACTACACCGTCGCGTCGGCGACCGCACTGCGCTGGCAGCGCGCCACGGAGGCGGGTGCGAAGCTGCCCGACCTCAACATCATCCACATCGCCTGGGGCAGCCAGGGCATCCAGTCGACCGACGGGTCGAACGACCGGTGGTGGCCGGACCGCGACCCGACCGACGTCGCGAGCCTGTTCCCGCTGGCGACGAATACGATCGCCAACGGCCTGCGGGCACTGCAGGAGGCCGGCAAGCAGCCGCGCATCATCGGTGTCCACTGGAACCAGTGGGAGTCCGAGGCGGGGAACGCGTCGACGATCAGCGCGGCCCACATCCAGCAGGCGTTCCTCAAGGTCTTCGAGCCGCTGCGGACGATCAGCGGGGCGCCCACGGCCCCGTTCTTCCTCTACCGTCCGCGCTCGACGGCCTACAACCAGGCGTCGACGGGGCACGCCACCCAGGCCCTGACGGCCATCGCCGCGTCCGGCCCCTACCGGCTGCTCGACGCCGCGAACGCCGCCTCGGCGACGGGCTCGCCGCTCTACCGGCCCAACAGCCCGCAGAACTACGGGATCTTCACCGACGGCAAGCACTACACCGCCGACGTGCACAAGTGGTTCGCCGACCAGCAGTGGAGGACCGTATTCACCGACGAGCAGTACGGCGCGCCGGTGACGTCCACCGTCAACGCGGCGCTGGGCAGGCCCGCCACCCAGTCCTCCACCAACTGGGCGGGGAGGGAGGAGGCCGGCAACGCGGTGGACGGCGACACCAAGGGCGTCTATGCGCAGGCGACCCCGAGCTACACCAGGAACGAGGCGCAGCCGTGGTGGCAGGTCGACCTCGGCACGAAGCGGCAGATCCGGTCGGTGGAGCTGTTCAACCGCACGGACTGGGTCATGGAGCGCCTCACCGACTTCGACGTCGTCGTGTCGGCCACCGACCTCACCGGCCGTAGCTGGGCGGACATCCAGGCCGACCCGGCGGTGAAGAAGATCCGGATCAAGGGCACCGCGCCGGCGAAGCTGACCGTTCCCGTGGGTGCCGACGGACGGTACGTCAGGGTCCAGCTCGCCGGAACGAATTACCTGACCCTGCCCGAGGTCCGGGTCAACGTCCCCACCGGCTGACGGGACACGCTGCGGAGCGTGCCGCCCGATCCGCTCCGGCACCCGTCCGCACCCTTCCGGCGCGAAGGTCCTCCATAACGGTTCGGCAACGGCGCGGGACGGAAGGCACCGCTCACGACTCCTCCTCGGAAAGCCGGGACACGGCCGTCCGAGGAGGAGTCGCTCGTTCGAGGGGCGGCCCGCGGCTCGGGCGGGTCCGTGTGCCGCCATCCGACGTCGACCGAACCGGGCGACGCCCCTCCGCGGTGCGAGGCCACCGCACGGGGGCCGCCGGACAGGAGCCGTATGCCACCCACGGTCCGGGCATTGACCGATGCCCAGCTCCAGGTGTTGCTTCCCGCGACGAACCCGGGGCAGGGCGCCGTCGACGAACTGACGCGGCGCTACGGTGACGTGATCCTGGCGTGTGTCCGTGGACTGGGCGCCACGGCGGAGGACGCGCGGGAGCTGTCGGCCGAGGCCCTGGCCCGGACCGTCGACGCCTGCGACCGCGGTGCGGAGCCCGGCCCGTGCTGGCTCGTGCCGCTGCTCGGCGAGGCCCGCTACCTCGCCGCGGGAAGGGCGGGGACCGGCCGGCGGGACACCGTGGCGCCCGGCTTCCTGCACTGGCTGGACCGCCGGGCCGCCGGGCACGACGGCCTTCGGGTCGCCCTGTCGGCCGCCGAGGAGGAGAGCCTGCTGCTGCGGTCGTTCGCGGGACTCACCGAACCGTGGGCGGCGCAGCTGTGGTGGGGCCTGGTCGCTCCGCCCGGGTCGGACGCTCCGCCCGGGTCGGACGCCCCGCCCGTTGCCGCCCGGCGGACGCTCGCCGACGCCTACGTGCGGCTGCACGTCGCGACCGTGGCGGAGCGGAGGTGCCGTCACCTGGCGGCGGCGCTGGCGGAGCAGGCCGCCGGGGCCGGGCCGGCGACCGCCGAGGCGGTCCGCCACCTCGCCCGCTGTCCCCGGTGCGGCACGGTCCTGGCGGATCTGGCGGCCGTGCACCACTGGGACGCCGACCACCTTCGGCGGGGGCTGCTGATCCGGTTCGACGCGCCGGCCGCCGTGGCCGTGCCGGTACCACCTGCGCCGGGGACGGCCGTCCCGGCCGACTCCGCCCGCCCACCGCACCGGGTGGCGCGGCGGCCCGGCGCGGTGGGCGGCCTGCCCGCGCCAGTACGGCGCTGGGGTGTGGGGGCGGTCGCCGGAATGGGGCTGGCGGTGGTGGTGCTCGCCCTGCCGCCGGGGGAGGACCCGGTCCCGGACCCGCCCGCCGCGGGCACGCCGACGGCCTCGGGTCCGTCGTCCCCGGTGTCGGCCGCACCGACTCCCGCACCGGTGGCAGGACGGCCGTCGCAGCCCCTGTCGCCGACGCCCTCCGCCACCCACCGCCGACCGGGAGCGACCGCGGCGCCGTCGCGTACACCGACCGCCGCGCTCCCGACCGCGGCGCTCCCGACCCCGGCGCTCCCTTCCGCCGCGCCGCCCGTGGCCTCCGCCGCCACGAGTACCGCGCCCACTGCGAGCCCCACGACCACGACCGCCGCCACCCCGACGCCCACCGCCGTCCCCACCCTCCGGACCCTGCGGCGCGGGGACACGGGGCCGGACGTGGTGCGGATGCAGGACCTGCTGATCCGGGCGAACTGCGTGCCCGAGAGCGTGCCCTTCGCCGACGGGGGCTTCGACGACGCGACCGCGCGCTTCCTCCGCGGCTTCCAGCGGGCGGCGGGTATCGCGGGGAAGGAGTTCGACCGGAGGGAGTACGGCCCGCAGAGCCGTCAGGCCCTCGAAGGAGCGGGGGACCGTGCGGTCTGTTCAGGGGCGTAGGCCGGGGCCACCCCGGAGGCTACGGGCCGCCCCGGAGGCTACGGGCCGTCCGGGGCGGCGGCGGGCGGGCGCCCGGTGCTGGCGCGGACCACCAGTTCGGTGGGGAGCCAGGGCCGCTGCCGGGCCGTCGCCGTACCGCTGCGGAGCTGCTCGACCAGGACGCTGATGCACCGTCGCCCGATGTCGCCGAAGTTCACCCGGACGGTGGACAGCGGGGGGATGGTGTACGCGGACTCGGGGATGTCGTCGAAGCCGATCACGCTCACCTGCTCGGGTACCCGGCGGCCGGCCTCGTGCAGGGCGCGCAGCAGGCCGACCGCCATCTGGTCGTTCGCCGCGTGCACGGCGGTGACCTCCGGGTCGGCCGCCAGCACGCGGCCCAGCTCGTAGCCGGACGCCGCGCTCCAGTCGCCGACCAGGGGGTCGGGGACCGGGGCGCCCGCCGCGACCAGGGCGGCCAGCCAGCCTTCGCGCCGCTGTTCGGCGGCGACCCAGCCGCTCGGACCGGCGAGGTGGTGGACGGTCCGGTGCCCGAGGTGCAGCAGCTGTTCGGTGGCGCGCCGTGACCCCTCGACCTGGTCCGCCGCGATGACGGGGACGAGCGGATCGAGCGAGTCGTCGACGGCGACGACCGGTACCTTGCGGGGGAGGTCGAGCAGGGCCTTCGCGATGTCGCGGTGCGGGGCGATGGTGATCAGCCCGTCGACCGAGTGCTCCAGCAGCCGGGTCGCGGCGTCCCGCACCGGGACGGGCCCCAGGGAGCGCATCGGGGCGACGCTCACCGTGTACCCGACCTCCTGGGCGGCGAGGGCGATGCCCTGGACCACGTTCGCGGGGCCGAAGTCGGCCACGTCGTAGGCGAGCACGCCGATGTTGCGGGTCTGGCCGGTGGTGAGCGCGCGGGCGGCCTGGTTCGGCAGGTAGCCGAGCTCCGCCACGGCGGCGAGCACCCGGTTCCTGGTCTCCGGACGCACGGCCGGGCTGCCGTTGAGCACGCGCGAGACCGTCTGCTTCGACACGCCCGCGACCCGGGCGACGTCGCGCATGACGGCGCCGCCGCCCGGCTGATCGGTGCCGTCCGGTCCGGTCTGCCCCATGTTCCTGCTCCTCGTCCGCGCCTGCCGGAGCGACCCTGCCGACATGAACCAGGATGTTACCGGTATCACCGATTGCGTCAAGCCCGCTGCGGCCGACCGTGGCACGACCCGAGGCCGGCCGTCCTCCGGCGGCCCTGTCGGGCGCCCCGGCCGGTGCTGCTCGGACCGGCCCGGGAGGGACGTCGTGCGGGCCTGCACCGCACTCCGAACGTCCCCGTCCGGATTCGGAGTTGTTGCCGCGCCGCGGACTTCCACCGGTTCCGTCCAAAGCGTTGACAGTGAAAATGTTCCCGGTAACACTCAGCCCCACCACCGCATTCGGCCGCCGGTGCCACCCACGGGCGGACCGCCGCGGCCCGGTCTCCCTTGCGCATCCTCCCGGCCCGACAGTGCCGCGACCCCGTTCACCGGGGCCCGCCGTCGTGCGACGTCGGCCGGGCAGTCCAGAGAGGAACAACCCCATGTTCACCAACCGTCCGCATTCGAAGGGCCCCCGTTCCCGTGCGCTCGCCGCGGCGCTGAGCGCCGTGACGGCGGTCTCCGCCCTCGCCGGGTGCGCGAGCGGCAGCGGCGGCGGGAACGCCGAGGCCACCCTGACCGTCTGGACGGACGACACCCGCCAGCCTGCCGTGGAGGCCTACGTCAGAGCCCACCCGCAGGCCAAGGTCAAGGTCGTGCTCACCAGCTACAAGCCCGGTGAGGTCGCCCAGAAGATCGCCCTCGCCGACCGGGCCGGAAAGGGGTGGCCGGACGTCGTGTTCCTGGGCTCCCCGTCGGACGTCTCGGCGCTGGCGGCCGCCCCGCTGCGCTTCGCCCAGCCGCTCGACGAGCTGGTGCCGGAGCAGACCCGCCGGGAGTTCGCCAAGGGGACGCTGGAGGGCTGCACCTACGAGGGGAAGCTGTTCTGCCTCGCCAACGACACCGCGCCGGTGGTGCTCTGGACCAACGAGACGCTGATGAAGCAGTTCGGCTACAGCGTGCCGACGACCTGGGCCGAGTACCGGGAACTCGGGGTCAGGCTCGGGAAGGAGCACCCCGGCTACCTGATCGGCGGGATCAACGACGTCTCCGGCTACGGCGCGTTCTTCGGCGGATCGGGGTGTCCCGACCGGGAGACCACCGGCCCCACCGACATCAGGATCGACCTCGCGGACCCGCGGTGCACCCGGGTCGCGGAACTCCTCCAGCCCCTGGTCGAGAACGGGACGGTCACCGCCACCAGCCCCTGGGACCCGACCTTCACCGAGGAGGTCGGCAAGAAGAACACGATCCTCATGTACCCGGCGGCCGGCTGGTTCGGCGAGTACGGCTTCAAGGGCTCGTACAGGATCCCCGAGGGTCAGCTGGCCGCGCACCCCGTTCCGGCCTGGACGGGCGACAGCGTGGCGACCACGGGCGCCATGGGCGGCGGGCTCTGGGTGGTCTCCCGGCACAGCCAGAACGTCAAGGGCGCCGCCGACATCGCCACCTGGCTGACCACCAGCGACGCCGCGGACAGCATTCTGGCGGCGTCCGCCCTGCCCGCCCACACGCCGACGGCGCAGAAGTGGTGCGCGGCCCGGGCCGCCGACCGCTTCTACGCCGCCGACCCCTGCCCGGCGATGCTGGACGCGGCCGGAAGGATCGCCGAGAACTACGACTACATCCGCTTCGAGGGGCAGTTCGCCGACTCCTACGCGCAGACCTTCGTCGCCACCGCGAGCCGCAAGGGCGACCTGGCGGGCGCGCTGCCGGTGTGGCAGAAGCAGCTGGAGCAGGCCGCCGAGAACGCCGGCTACAAGGTCTCCCGGTGAGCCGGGGCACCCCTGCCGCACGGGTGCCGGGGACCGACCGGGCCGCACGGCCCCCGCGGCCCGCACGCCGGGGCCGCCGCGCGGGCCCGCTGTTCGTCGCCCCCTACCTGGTGTTCCTGGTCGCCTTCGGCCTCCTCCCGGTCGGGTACGGCCTGTGGACCACCTTCGTGGTCTCCGACCCCTACGGCGGCGAGCGCACCGGCACCGACAACTGGACCAGGGTCGCCTCCGACTACCGCCTCGGACCGGCCGTCGAGCACATCGCGCTCTACCTCGCCGTCTGGCTCCCGCTGCTGCTGCTGACGGTCGTCTCGCTCAGCCTCCTGCTGCACGCGCGCAAGGGGCGGTTCGCGGGCGTGATGCGCCTGGCCTACTACCTGCCCGGCGCCGTGACGGGGTCGGCGGCGGCGATGATGTGGATCTTCATGATCAGCCCCCAGTACAGCCCCGCGGCGCCGCTGCTCCGGGCGATGGGGTTCGACTCCAGCGCGGAACTCCTCGGCGGGCCCTGGCTTCCGGTGGTGCTCTCGGCGGTCGCCGTCGAGGCCGGGGCCGGCGGCTGGATCGTGATCCTCTACGGGGCGCTCCAGTCCATCCCGGACGAGGTGATCGAGGCGGCCAGGATGGACGGCGCCAACGGCTGGCAGCAGGCCGTCCACATCAAGCTGCCGATCGTCCGCAAGTACCTCGCGTTCATCCTCATCACCAGCTTCGCCGGGGGCACTCAGCTCTTCGTCGAGCCGCAGCTGCTGTCACTGGTCTCCAAGGGGGTCATCAGCGCCACCTGGTCGCCCAACCAGCTCGCCTACGTCTACGCCAGCGGAGAACTCTCCTTCGGCCGGGCCTCCGTGCTGTCCGTCCTGCTCCTGGCCGTCGGCCTGGGCGCGGCACTGGTCGTCATCTACCGCACCAAGTTCTACGAGACCGACGCCCGGAGGTAGTCCCATGACCCCGATACCCCCGCGGCGGCACCGGGCGCGCGCACGGGCCGGTGCCTGGACGCGCGACGCGCTCCTGCTCGCGGCCGCCGCCGTCTTCCTCGCCCCGGTCGTCTGGCTCGTCCTGGCCCCCACCAGGACCGACGAGTCGATCCGCGACGACTTCCCCTTCTCCATCGGCTCGTTGGCCAATGTCGGGCGGGCCTGGGAGCACCTGTACGCCTTCAACGACGGCATCGTCCTGCGCTGGATCGGCAACTCGCTGCTCTACTCCTCCACCGGAGTGGCCCTGAGCCTGGTGCTCTGCGTCACGGCCGGCTACGGGATGGCGAAGTTCCGGTTCGTGGGCCGGAAGGCGCTGCTGATCTCGACGCTGATCGGCATGATCGTGCCGACCTCCGCCACCGTCCTGCCGCTGTACGTGGAGCTCGCCGCGGTCGACCTCACCGGGACGGCCCTCTCCGTGATCCTGCCGCTGGCCTTCTACCCGTGGGGCGTGTACCTGGCCTACACCTTCTTCTCCAGCAGCCTGCCGGACTCGCTGCTGGAGGCGGCCCGGGTGGACGGCGCCTCCGAGGCGAGGATCTTCTTCTCCGTCGCGCTGCCGCTCGCCCGGCCGCTGGTCGCGCTGATCGGCTTCTTCGGCTTCGTCTCGGCCTGGACGAACTTCATGCTGCCGTACCTGATGCTCGGCGACACCGACGACTACCCCCTGCCGCTGGGGCTGAGCGTCCTGCCGATGGAGAACATCGTCTCCGGCAACCCCAACTTCTCCAACGTGGACATCGGGCTGCCCGAGGCGGCCCTGGCCGGTGTCCTCTCCGTGCTGCCGATCCTGCTGATGTTCCTGCTCGCCCAGCGCCACCTCACCTCGGCGCAGCTGGCCGGGTCCGAGAAGGGCTGAGCGCCCCCACGTTCCACCCCCCCCACGTTCCACCCCCCAGGTTCCATCCCCGCTCCACCTCCCCACCCACCCCCACTCACCGAGCCGTGAGGAGTGCGACGATGCACACCCTGCCCACCACCCTGCTCCGAACCCGAGGGCGCCCCGCGCGCCGATCCGCCCGGGCGGCCTCCGCCCTCGTCACGCTGCTGATCGCGGCGGCCGGCCTCGCGCCGGTCCCGGCCGCCGCGGCGGCGCCCACCGTCCGCCACGTCGCGACGACGGGCGACGACAGCGCGTCCGGTACGGCGGCGGCGCCGTTCCGCACCGTCCAGCGCTGCGCCGAGGTCGCGGTCGCCGGCGACACCTGCCTGATCGCGGCCGGGACCTACCGGGAGACGGTCACCCCGAGGGCGTCCGGCCAGTCGGGCGCGCCCATCACCTTCGCGGCGGCCCCCGGCGCCCGGGTGACCGTCGACGGGACGGACCCGGTCGGCGGCTGGGTCCGCGACACCGGACAGATCTACAAGGCGCCGGTGAAGCTCGCCGGTACGCCCGCCGCGCCCTACGGCTCCACCAAGTACCCGTCCAACGCGGACCTCTGGGCCAACCAGGTCTTCACGGGCGGGTCCCTGGTGCCGGAGGCGGCGTACCCGGCGGCCACCAGCGACCCGTGGCAGCAGTCCTTCGTCACCCAGGGCTGGCGGTCCACCCGCTCCGGATCCCCCGACCACTGTCCCACGCCCCCCTGCACCACCATGCTGACGGGCACGCTGACGTACGACCAGTTCCCCGCCCTGGGCGACATGACCGGGGCGACGGTCTACCTGGCGGGAGGGTGGGTGGCGAACTCGGCGTCCGTCACCGGCGGCACGCTGGACGGCGGCAACAAGGTGCTCCAGCTGCGGTTCCCGGCGAGCGACAAGCACGTCGAGCCGGGCGACGGGAACTCGTCGAAGTTCCGCCTCGTCGGCAAGAAGTCACTGCTGCGGGGCCCGAACGCCTGGTACTACGACCCGGCCGAGCAGCAGCTCTACCTCTGGGCCCCCAACGGCGCCGCACCCGAGAACGTGACGGCCAAGCGCCGCAACTACGGGTTCGACCTCAACGGGCGCAGCCACATCACCGTCCGCGGCATCGGGCTGCACGCCACCTCGGTGACCACCGACGACGCGAGCAGCCAGAACGTGCTCGACGGCATCACCGCCGAGTACACCTCCACCTGGCAGACCACCCAGTTCGACCCCAACCTCCCGTACGCCGGCATCTACGACGCCAACCACCACTCCGACAGCGGCATCCTGCTGCACGGCACCGGGAACGTCATCCGCAACAGCGTGCTGCGCTTCTCCATGGGCAACGGCATCTCGGTCAGGGGCAGCGGCCACGTCGTGAGCAACAACCTGATCCGGGACGTCGCCTACGGCGGCACCTACACCGCGGCGGTGGCGCTGGAGGTGGGCAGCCGGGACGTCACGATCTCGCACAACACCATGCGCGGCACCGGGCGTGACGTGATCAACATGAACACCAACGCCTACCCCAACGACGGCTACCGCAACATCCGCATCGCGTACAACGAGATGACCGACTACGCGAAGATCAACTACGACCTGGGGGCCGTGTACACCTGCTGCAACACGGCCTACACCGGCACCAGGATCGACCACAACTGGATCCACGACCCGGCCCAGAAGGGCAACGGCCTCCACTTCGACAACGGCAGCTACGACCTGAACGTCGACCACAACGTGATCTGGAACCTGCGCGGCGAACCCGGGGTCTCCTTCGGCGGCTTCGTCCAGTCGGGCCAGGACCTGCCGTACCTGAAGGGCACCTTCACCAACAACACCATCGTGTCCGGCGACAAGGCCACGATCTTCCAGTACTACGCCGACCCGAGGCACGTGGCCAACACCGTCCTGCGGAACAACATCCTCGACGGCTGGCACCCCGACGGGAACCCCTACCAGCACATCCCCGGCGGCACGCCCGACCAGAGCAACAACCTGATCACCACCCGGAGCAAGGACGGCGGCCTGCCGGACCCGAAGTACCGCAGCGCCGGAACCGGTGACTTCACCCTCGCGTCCGGCTCGCCTGCCGTGGACGCGGGCCTGGTGATGGCCGGGGTCACCGACGGTCACACCGGGGCGGCCCCGGACCAGGGCGCGTACGAGACGGGGCAGGCCCCCTGGGTGCCCGGGTGCACCTTCGACGGGTGCGGCGCGGCCGCCGGCAAGCCCGCGGTGCTGGTCGGTACCAAGAGTGGCAAGGCCGTGGGGCTCCAGGGCGCCGGGGCAGCCCGGTCCGCCGTCCAGCAGACGCTGGGGACGGCCGCCGGCCAGCAGTTCACCGTGACGCCGGTCGGGGGCGGCGAGGTCAGGCTGGTCGACCGCGAGGCCGGGCAGTGCCTGGCCCCGACCGGGGGCTCCAGCGCCGACGGGACCCCCGTCCGGTCCGTGCCCTGCGGGACCGACGCGGCCCAGAAGTGGACGGTGGCCGACACCGTTCTCGGCTTCCGGCGCCTGGTCTCCGGCGCCGGCGGCAAGTGCCTGGACGTCGAGGGCGGTTCGACCGCCGACGGCGCCCGGCTGATCCTGTGGCCGTGCGGGCCGCAGCTCAACCAGCAGTGGACGGTGGTCAACGTCTCCACCGGGTGACCCGCGTCGCCCCCACCGTGGTGCCCGGCCCCGAGGAAGGGGCCGGGCACCACCTTTTGTCATCCGACGTCCGACGTCCCCGACTCCCGGACGACGGCGACCTCGCCCGCGGCGACGGTCAGGAGGCCCGTGACCGTCGCGTTCGAGAGGAGCTCGACCCCTCGGCAGGCGACCTCGGCCGCGTCGTCCGTGTGGTTGAGGACGAACAGCCAGCTGCGCCCGTCCTCCGCCGTGCGGCGGACGACCTCGACGCCGTCGCCGGCGCCCGGTGCGGTGCTGCGCACGCCGGCCTCGTCCAGCGCGCCGGCGAGCAGGGTGCGCAGCGAGGAGTCCTCGAAGCGGGTGGCGGCGTAGCGCACCAGGCCGGCGCCCGCGCGGCGGCGCAGCAGGGCGGGACCGCCCGCTGCGGGGCCGTCGGCGAACCGGGCGTCGACGACGGTGCCGTGCTTGTCGTCCACGCCGTCCGGGTCCTCCGGGCCGTGCGCGCCGTCCGGGCCGTCCGGGTGGACGGCCTCTGCCCAGACCCGCCCCGTCAGTCCGTCGTCGAGGGTCAGGGCGGCGCCCTCCCGCAGCGGCAGGAACTCGTCGACGGTCAGCCCGAGCAGGTCCCGCAGGGCGCCCGGGAAGGGGCCGGGATGCAGCCGGTCGTCGCGGTCGACCAGTCCGGAGAACGGGCCGACCAGCAGGTGGCCGCCCCCGTGCACGTACGCGGTGAGCGCCCGGACCGTGCCGGGGGTGGTCAGGTAGTGGCTGGGGAGCAGGACCAGCCGGTACCGGGACAGCACCTCGGCGGACACGTCGGCGGGGAGCACGTCGCACACCACGCCCTGCCGCCAGACCGCGCGGTGCCAGGCCTCGGCCTCCGCGGCGTACTCCAGGTCGACGCTCGGCCGGCCGCCCAGCTCCAGGGCCCACCAGTTCTCGTAGTCCCACAGCAGCGCCACCTCGCCCGTGACGGTGGAGCCCGCGACCTCGCCGATCCGACGGAGCGCCGCGCCCAGCCGGACGACCTCCTGCCAGATCCGGGTGGACTCGCCGCCGTGCGGGACCATCGCGGAGTGCCACTTCTCCACCCCGGAGTCGGACTGGCGCCACTGGAAGAAGCAGGCCCCGTCCGAGCCGCGGGCGATGTGCGCGAGGCTGTTGCGCAGCATCTCGCCGGGGCGCTTGGCGGTGTTCCGCGGCTGCCACTGGACGGCCGAGGTGGAGTGCTCCATCAGCAGCCAGGGCCGGCCCCCGGCGATGCCCCGGGAGAGGTCGGCGCTGAACGCGAGCCCGGTGTGGGCCTCGGGGTCGGCGGCGACCAGGTAGTGGTCGTTGGTGACGAGGTCGACCTCCTGGCCCCAGGCGCAGTAGTCGACCCACTTGAACGTCCCGGCCATGAAGTTGGTGGTGACGGGCCGTCCCGGTGAGTGGCGGCGCAGGACGTCGCGTTCCGTCCGGTAGCAGTCCAGCAGCTCGTCCGAGGCGAAGCGGTAGTGGTCCAGCTGCTGGGCGGGGTTGACCCGGCCCGGTGTGGCGCCGGGTATCCGGACCTGCGACCAGTCGCTGTAGCGCTGGCTCCAGAAGGCCGTGCCCCAGGCCCGGTTGAGGCCGTCGAGGTCGCCGTGGCGGTCGCGCAGCCAGTGGCGGAAGGCCTCGGCGCTGGTGGGGCAGTGGCAGTGCGCGTTGTAGCCGCCGATCTCGTTGCCGACGTGCCACATCACCACGGCGGGGTGCTCGCCGTAGCGGCGGGCGAGCCGGTTGGCGACGACCGCGGTGCGCCGTCGGTAGTCCGGCGAGGACGGGCAGAACCCCTGCCGGGAGCCGTGGCCCAGGCGCCGGCCGAGGTGGTCGACGAACTCGGCGTCGGGGTACTCCGCGGAGAACCAGGGCGGGGGCGAGGCCGAGGGGGTGGCGAGGTCGACCGCGACACCGCCCTCGTGCAGCAGGGCGATCACCTCGTCCAGCCCCGAGAAGTCGAAGCGGTCCTGCTCGGGCTCGATCCACGACCAGGAGAAGATGCCGAGCGACACGAGGTTCACGCCGGCCCGCTGCATCAGCCGGACGTCCTCGCGCCACACGTCCCGGTCCCACTGGTCCGGGTTGTAGTCACCGCCGAACGCGAGCCGGGGCACCGGGCCCCAGGGCGCGTCGCGCGGTACCGTCGCGGGCCCGGTCGCGGTGCGCGGTGTCGGTGCGGGGGGTGTTGCGGGGGTTGCTGAGGGGGGAAGCTGCGGCACTCGTCACTCCCGGGAGAGGTCGTGCGGGACGGGGGAGGCCCGGCGGGCGGGGGTGCCGTCGCCGCCGGGCCCCTACAGTCAACACACGGATGTGACCGGTATCAACGATCTGGGCGGAGATCATTGCTGTTGCAGCTGATCCCGTCAGAAGCATTGACAGCCCAAGTGATACCGGTAACATCCCACTGGTCGCGTTCCGCCACCCGCGGTCGACCGGGCCTTGCGCCCGGACCCGAGTCCGCGTTCCATGGGCGCACGCGGATTCCCCCCTTCCGGACTTCTCCCCGCCCGGGCCGCTGCCCGGGTCCGACGGCCGCGTGCAACGGAGGTAGGAGCATGGTGACCCTGGTCCAGCTGGAAGTGCTCGCGAAGGTGATCGAGTCCGGGGGCTTCTCGGGCGCGGCGAAGTCCTTGTTCACCAGCCAGCCGGCGGTGTCCAACCACATCCGCAACCTGGAGCGCTCCCTCGGCGCCCAGCTCGTCCACCGCACCAGCCAGGGCGCCCGTCCCACCCAGGCCGGGGAGATCGTGGTCGAGCACGCCCGGCGGATCTTCGGGATCCTGGACGACCTGGAGATCGCCGTCGCCGAGTACCGGGGCCTGGGCGCCGGCCGGCTGGTGCTGGCGGGGACGACGACCCTGGGCACCTACCTGCTGCCGCTGCTGCTCTCCGAGTTCGCCCTGCGGGCCCCGAAGGTCTCCTGCCAGATCAGGGTGGGGAACGAGGAGGCGGTCGAGTCCTGGCTGCTGCGGGGCGAGGTCGCGCTGGGGCTGTGCGCCGGCACGCCGCGCGACGAACAGCTCGTCGCCCAGGGCATGTTCGAGGAGGCCATGGTGCTGGTCGCGGAGCCGGGTTCGCCCCTCATCGGCCGCGCCCTGACCCCCGCCGACCTGGCCGACCAGCGGTTCCTGATGCGCGAGGGCGGCTCCGCCACCCGGCGGCTCCAGGAGTCCGCGCTGCGGACGTGGGGGCTGGAGCGCGCCGAGCAGTGGGACATGTGGGGGACGGACACGCTGAAGCAGGCCGTCTCCCGGGGGCTCGGCCTGGCGGTCGTCTCCGAGCACGTCATCCGCCAGGAGACGGAGACCGGGATGCTCGCCGCGCTCACCGTCGTACCGGCCCCGCCGGTCCGCACGGTGTCCCTGGTCCGGCGGGCCGACCGGGCGCTCACGCCGCCGGAGGAGGCGTTCGTGGCGCTGGTCGGCGCCGTCTCCGAGTGGCCCGGGTGACAGGCGGGACTGGTCGGGTCGGGTCGGGCGGGGCCGGAGCGGTCGGACGGGTCGGGGCGGGCGGGACAGGTCGTCCCGCCCGCCCCGACCGACGCGTCAGTACCGGATGCAGGCCGAGCGCAGGTCGGTGTAGAAGTCCCAGACGTCCGGGGAGCACTCGGGGGCGCCGAGCTGCGAGGCCTTCGCCCCCATGTGCGGCAGGTGGGAGTACGCGCCGACCCCCGGGCGGTTGACGTGCAGCATGCCCGCCTGGAAGTCCTGGAGGGCCTGGAACATCAGGGACGGGTCCCGGGTGAAGACGGTGCCGGACATCCCGTACTTCACCGAGTTGGAGATCCGCATGGCGTCCTCGTAGCCGTCGCACTCGATGACGGAGAGCACCGGGCCGAAGACCTCCTCCTGGGCGATCTCGCTGTCCCAGGCCACCCCGGTGAGAACGGTGGGCTCCATGAACCAGCCGGGGGTGTCCAGCGCCGCTTCCTTGCCCCCGCAGGCCAGCGTGGCGCCGGCCTCGACGGCGGTGCGCACCGCCGTCAGACAGGCCCGCAGGCGCTCCTCGTTGACCACCGGACCGATGTCCGCCCAGTCCTGGTCGCCACGCCCGATCCGCATCGCGGACACCCGCGGGACGAGGCGCTCCAGCAGCGCGTCACGGACCGAACGGTCGACGATGACGCGGCTGGTGGCGCTGCACCGCTGGCCGCTCTGGCCGAACGCGCCGTGGACGACGGCGTCGGCGGCCGCGTCGAGGTCGGCGTCCGCGAGCACGATGAGCGCGTTCTTGCCGCCCAGTTCGAGCTGGGTGCGCATCAGCCGGTCCGCACCGGCCCGGTTGATCGCCTGCCCGACCGGCAGCGAGCCGGTGAACGAGATGCCGGCCACGCGCGGGTCGGCGACCAGGGCCTCGCCGGGGTCGCGGTCGCCCTGGACCAGGTTGAGGACGCCGTCGGGCAGCCCGGCGTCGACGAAGGCCTGCACCAGCAGCGCCGAGGTCCAGGGGGTCAGCGGCGAGGGCTTCAGGACGGCCGTGCAGCCGGCGATCAGGGCGGGCGCCACCTTCCACATCGGGATGGCGACCGGGAAGTTCCACGGGGTGATCAGCCCGACCACGCCGAGCGGGCGCCGGAAGGTCATGGCGAGCGTGCGCGGCTCCTCGGCCGGGGTGGTGACGCCATTGATGCGGCGGGCCTCGCCGATGGTGAACTCCAGGATGGTCAGCGAGCGCGCCACCTCGCCCCGGCCTTCGGACAGCCGCTTGCCCTGCTCCCTGGTGATCGCCTCGGCGAACAGCTCGGAGCGCTCGCCGATCAGGGCGGCGGCGGAGCGGAGCACCTTGGCGCGTTCGATCGGCCCGAGCGCGTCCCAGTCCCGCTGGGCGGCGGCCGCCGCGGTGATGGCAGCGGTGGCGTCAGCGGCCCCGGACTCCGTGAACTTCCCGATCACGTCGGCGGTGTCGGCCGGATTCAGGTTCGGTCGTACCTGCCCCGTGATCGAGGGCGACCAACGGCCGGCGATGTGGTTGAGCAGGTGCTCCGGGTGCGGGTTCGACATGGCGGACTCCTTGGCGGGAGGAGGGAGTGGGTGGGTGGCCCGTGCGGACGGGCGGCCGTGCGGTCGGACGCCGGGTCGACGCCCCCCGAGGGGGTGGGGGCGTCGACCCGGCAGCGAGGGGGCGGTCAGTCCATGCGGACGGCGACCCGGGGCGCTGCCCCGGTGCGGGCCGCGGCGAAGGCCGCGTCGACGGCCGTCAACGGGAAGGACTCGGGGACGAGCCGGGCGAACCGGTCCCGCAGCGGGGTGCGGACGAGGAAGTCGACGGCCTCGGTGAGGTCCTCGACCGCGTAGTTGTGGCTGCCGACGACCCGGGTGAGGTTGCGGACGAAGGTGTTGGGTTCGAAGGACACCTCCGGCCCGGGGGAGACCGAGCCGACCAGGGCCACCCGGCCGTCCAGTCCGACCACGTCCAGGGCGGACTGGACGGCCCGGTGGTGGCCGGACAGTTCGAGGACGACGTCCGCGCCGAACTCCTTGACCGCCGTCTCCAGCGCGCCGGGGGAGCAGGCGACGTCCGCCCCGAACTCCAGGGCCAGGTGCCGCCGGCCCTCGTCGACGTCGCAGGCGATGACGTGCCGGGCGCCGAGGTCGCGGGCGTAGGCGACGGCGGTGAGGCCGAGCATGCCGCAGCCGATCACGACCACGGTGTCGCCGGCCGTGAGTCCGGTGCGCCGGGCCGCGCACACGACGGTGGCGGTGGCGCAGTTGGCGGGTGCGGCGACCGCGGCCGGCAGTTCGTCGGGGACGGCGACCAGTCCGGTGCCCGCGACCAGGTGGCAGTGGGTGGCGAGACCGCCGTTGTACCGCCAGTGGTCGGTGACGGCCTCGTGGCCGTACTTGCGCACGCTCTCGCACTTCTGCGGGACGCCGCGGGCGCAGCGCCGGCAGCTGCCGCAGGAGGTGCCGATGGTCCAGGTGACCCGCCGGCCGGGGACGACGGGCCGGCCGTCGGCGAGGAGGGGGGAGCCGCCGACCGCCTCGACCACGCCGACGGCCTCGTGTCCCAGGACGGTCGGCACCGGGGTGGGCCGGTGGCCGGCGACGGTGTGCAGGTCGCTGCCGCACACGGTGGCGAGTTCGATGCGGACCAGGACCTCGCCGGGCAGGAGCCGGGGGAGGGGCAACTCCTCCACGCTGAACCCCTGCTCGGGGCCGGACCAGACGGCCGCGGTCGGCGGGAGGGGTGTGCGGGGTACGGAGTCGGAGGAGTGCGCGGAGTTCACGCTGCTGGGGTGCGTCATGTCCGGTTCCGCCTAGCGTCGGATGGTGAGGGCGACGAGGGCGCTGCAGCCGCAGCACCCGGCGACGAAGAGGAAGATCAGGCTGGTGTTGCCGGTGCTGTCCATCAGGCCGCCGATGAACGGCTCGGCCGTCCCGGCGAAGAGGTAGGCGAAGCAGTTGACCGCGCCGGTCGCGGTGCCGGCCATCCGCTTGCCGGCGATGTCGGGGCAGAGCGCCCAGAACGAGGACTGCGGGCCGTAGACGAAGAAGCCGGTGAGGAAGAGGACCACGATGCCGGTGGTGACGCTCAGCGGCGCGGCGTACATGGTCAGGGAGGCGGCGGCGCCCATGACCATGAACAGGATGATCGGGCGGTCCCGGCGGGCCCCGAAGAGCCGGTCGGAGATCTGGCCGTTGGTCAGCGCGCCGACCGCCATGCCGACGGGCAGCGCGACCGAGATCCACAGCGGGCTGATGCCGCCGCCGCCCTTCTTCCAGTTCTCGCCGAGGAAGTAGACCGGGACCCAGATCAGCAGGCCGTAGCGGGCGGTGTTCTGGAACCCGATGGCGATGCCGGTGGACCAGATCTTCGGGTTGCGCAGCACGGCCTTGTAGCGCTGGAACGACGACTCGGCTGCGAACGCGGCGGCGTCGGCCGGGTCGTCCTCCTCCTCGGCCCCGGTGACGGAGGCGGGCGGCGTGACACCGGCCTGCTCGGGGTTCTCCCGGGCGACGAAGTAGAAGGTGATGCCGCCGACGAGCATCAGCAGGACCGGGACCCGGAAGATCCACTGCCAGTCCAGCTTCAGGGTGTCGACGACGACGGTGGAGGTGACGAAGGCCAGGACGGAGGCCATGCCGGCGGCGAAGGTGTAGAAGCCGAAGCTCTTGCCCCGCTCGCGCGGACCCCACCAGTTGGAGATGACCCGGCCGCCGGAGGGCCAGCCGAGGGACTGGGCGAAGCCGTTCGCGCCCCAGAGGAAGCTGAGCGACCTGGAGCCGACCGAGAAGCTCGTGCACCAGTTGAGGATCGTGGACAGAATGGCCCCGGCGGTCATCATCCGCCGGCCGCCGAACTTGTCGGCGAGGTTGCCGTTGATCATCTGACCGGCGGCGTAGGACCAGAGCAGGATGCCGCTGATGCCGCCGAGGGTCGCCTTGCTCAGACCGAGGTCGGCCTGGATGCCGGGGATGGCGAAGCCGAACGTCTGCCGGCCGGTGTAGAAGAAGAAGTAGCAGAACATCGCGGCCAGCAGCATGCGCCACTTGAGCTTGTTGTACGTGCCCTCGCCCAGTGGTTCGAGCGTGGGGGTCGCGGCTCTTGGACCTTTGGTGTCCGTTCCGGTGTTCTCGGCGTGTGACATGGTTCTCGACCGATCTGGGTGGGGGCCGGGGAGCGCCGCATGGCGTGCGGCGCGAGGTCGAGGCGGCGGCTGCCGCCGGTACCGCGGCCGCCCCGTCCGGGGGAGGGAGGGGCGGCCACGGCGTGTCAGTGGGCGTGAGCGGTACCGCTCTCCTGCTGGGCGACCAGCGTGGTGGCGACCCAGAAGGCGTCGTAGTTGTGGATCACGGCGAAGTCGCCGTACGGCTCGTCGAGCGGCTCGGGCTCCGGCAGCCGACGGTTGATCAGGAACGGGATCTGGAGCTCGCCCAGCGCACCGTGGGAGCGGAGCGGGGCGTCCAGCCCGCTGAGGTCGTGCCAGGCGGGGTAGCGCCCGAGCGCGGTACCGGCCTCCGCGAGGACCACGATGTCGCCGATGCGGTCGGCGGGCTGCGCGAAGCGCTCGACGGCCTGCTCGCGGCCGTGCACCTCCTGGATGCCGCCGATGGCGCGCAGGGCGTCGATCGTGGCCGCGCGGTCGGCGCCCTCGGGGAGGTACACGCTCGCGAAGGAGCCGAGCGCGCCGTGGTGCACCGTGTACGGGTCCGTGATGGGCAGGATGACCCGCAGACCCTCGGCTGCGGCGTCCGCGGGGACGCCGAGGATGCGTCGGACCTCCTCCTCGACGAAGACGACCCGGGCGCGGCCCTGGGCGTCGGTCTTGGCGCTCATGCCGTGGTCGGCGGTGAGCACGACGGTCGCGCCGAGTCCGGCCAGCCGACCCGCGTAGTGGTCGATCTTCTCGTAGAGGTCGTTGGCGGCCTCGGTGCCGGGCGCGTTCTTGTGCTGGATGTAGTCCGTCAGCGAGAGGTACATCAGGTCGGCGCCGCGGGTTTCCAGAATTCTCAGGCCGGCGGCGAGGGCGAATTCGCTGAGGTCGGCCGAGTATACGGTCGGCAGCGGCTTTCCGACCAGGGCGAGGACGTCGCCGATCCCGTTCTCCTCGACGGTGGCCAGATCGGCCTTCTCGGCGGAGAAGCAGATGCCCCGGTGCGAGGGGGGGACGAATTCCCCGGACCCGTCGAGCGAGGGGCCCTCCTCGACCAGACCGGCGCCGAGCAGGCGGCGCAGCTTGTCCTTGGCGGTGACCACGACGACGTCCAGACCGGCCTCGTTGGCCGCGGCCAGGACGGTGGGCGCCCGCAGGAACCGCTTGTCGTTCATCAGGACCTCTTCGCCGAGGCCGGTGTCGAAGATGTAGTTCCCGCTGATCCCGTGCACCGCAGGCGGCCGGCCGGTGGCGATGGAGACGTTGTTGGGGTTGGTGAGGGCGGGCATCGCGCAGTGCGCCGGCCACGAGCTGCCCTCGTCCGCCAGGACCTTGCTCAGCCAGGGCATCCGACCGGCCGCCATCGCCTCGATGTGGTAGTCGGGCTCACTGCCGTCGATGCAGATCACGACGACCGGATTTGCGGGCCTGGCGTACGTCCTGCCGTTGACGGTGAAATTCCCGGTGGTCACGGGGGCTCCTCAGCGTGTCGTTAACGCGGTGGGTATCTGGTGGTAACGCAAGGGTGGTGGTGCGGCGGATCGTGAGGAACCCCCGATCCGGTTATCCGGGCCATAAGCGCGGGCCGCTGCTTTGCAGAACCTTGGGAAGCGCTTGGGGAACTCTTTTGCAACGATCCGGTGAAGGCGCGAATCGGCGCGGAGCGCGACGTCGGGGGTGAGCGGCGGTGCTCAGCGGCTCCCGGCCAGCTCCTGGGCCATCATGGCCGCCCCCAGGCAGGCCGCCCTGCCGCCGACCCGGCCGACGACCACCTCGGGGCGCGGTCCGCGCCGGTGGTTCCTCCGGAGGGCGGAGCCGATCTCGTGCCGCAGGGCCGTGTCCGCCGACGGCAGCGGCCCGCCGACGACGACCCGCTCCACCTCGGCGGCGAGGATCATCTCGGTGAGTGCCCTGCTGTCCGCGTCCCGCAGCGTCACCGTCCGGTGGTCCGGCGAGTCCTCGCCCGAGGCGAACGCCGCCGACCCGGCGGGCCGTCCTCCGCGCAGCACCGCGGCCAGGACCGGATTCCCCGGTGCCAGGAACGCGAACACCTCGCACCCGCGGCCGGCGCCGAGCCTCCCCTCGGCGACGGCACCGGCATGGCCCGCGTGCCCGAGGGCGACGGGCACGTCGAGGTGCTCCTCCAGCCAGCAGCGCAACGGCGTGCGGGCCCAGCCCAGTCGGGGCACCGTGGCGACACCCGTGGTCCGGTCGACGGATCCGCCGACCACGAGGCCGGCCGCCACCACCGGCGTACCCCGGCGTTCGGCCAGCGCGGCGAGGTCGCTCGCGCAGCCGAGCAGGGTGTCGAGCACGGCGTCCGGGCCCCGGTTCGGCCTGGTGTACCAGCGTTCGGACTCGCGCACCCGGCCGTCGCCGGTCATCACGGTCCCGTTGATGTAGCGCGGGCCGACGTCCAGGGCGATGACGCTCGTCCCGGCGGCCGGGCGGTACCCGGCCCCCCGGGGCGGCGGTGCGGCGGTGCGGGCTCCCGGGCTCGGTGCCGGTCGGACCCGGTCGGTGGGAAGAGGGGAGACGGTCATGGCGGCCCTGCCTCGTGCTGGTGCTGAGGTGCGGCGCTGTCGCCGTCCGGGCGGGGACCGTCCGCGACACGTCCCGAGGGGACCCGGCGGCCCGGCGCCTCGGCGCGACGGCGGCGCTGCGACGCGCCCGTCCCGGGAGCGTGGGTTCCGATGGTCGGTACACCCGGAGGCCGGGGGAAGACCCGAATTGCTGATGGGCCGGATAACAGAATCGTATGGGCGGAATTCCGTGGAACCGGACCGGACGGCGGAACACCCGGCCGGCGCGACCGGAGCGGATCCGGAGCCCGGCCGACAGGCCCGGCGAGCCACCGGACGCGACCGCGTCGGCGCTCGGGGCGGCGGGCTCCGCCGCAGCTCCGACGCCCTTTTCCGGTACCGCGGTTGACGTCCCGTCGGCCGCCCGTCGACGGCGCGACGGACCCGGTGCCGGGATACCCACGGGTCCGGAATCCGGACCCGGACGAATACCGAGCCCATTCTTTCTGCCGCTGGGCGGCGGAGTGAATCTCCCCCACCCGATCGCCCGGACGGATATCGGGCGTACGACTATTGACAGTGCCGATGCGCGGCCGCTGTAGTTCGAGTTGTTCGCCCCGCCCGGCTCCGTCGGCGACGGCGTACTTCCTCACCGGCCGCGGAGCCCCGTCCGCACACGGGCAGCGGCCGCACGTCCTGTACGCCGCCCACCCCCACCGTTCGGGCCGCGCGCACCCGTCCCCTCCCTGTTCGGCCACGCCCGGTCACGGGCCGTGGTCTCGACGGCATCGGTCGACACCCTCACCCAGGAGAAGTCATGGACGACTCTTCCCCCACCCTGTCCGACGGCGTCCGCGCCGAGATCAGCCGCCGCAGGGCGGTGCAGCTGCTGGGCGTCGGCGCGGCGGCGGTCGCCGCCGGCGGCGCGATGACCGGCACCGCCGCGGCGGAGGTGCCCCCGAACAGCCCGTCGGGGCTGGTCGCGGCGGTGCTGGAGTACGCCGACCGGTGGACGAACGCCGTTGGGCTGCGCCGGCTGCTGGAGCACGCCGGGTTCACCGTGATCGACCTGGACCTGACCAAGGCACCGACGGCCCAGGCCCAGGCCGTGGACCTGATCGCCTTCGGCAGCTTCACCAACGACAGCACCGACTACACCGATCCCTACGGCACCTATGTGAAGGCCCACACCGAGTCGCTGCGGGCGTTCGTCAGAGGCGGTGGGGTGGTGCTCGACCTCGCCAAGTCCGACAAGCCCGGCGTAGGTGTCCCCTACCTGCCGATCTGGAAGTGGGACTACAACTCGACCGCGATGTTCGCGGTGCGCACCGACGCGGACTTCACCAAGGTCTACCGGGTCGCCGCCACCCACCCGCTGGTCTCCGTCCTTCCCGCGGACGCCTCCGGTCAGGTGTTCACCGGCCGCTCCGTCACCGCCAGCTGGGAGTCGATCGGCGCCTGGAAGGAGATGCGGGTGCTCCTGGCCTGCGCGCCGGGAACGTCGGGCTTCCCGGCGGCCCTGCTGGAGGGCAAGGACAAGACCCCCGCCGCGGACGGCAGGTCCTCCGTGGAGGGCAAGGGCAGGTACCTGGTCTCCAGCCTCACCGTCGACAAGTGCTACCGGACCGACGGCACGCCGAGCCAGAGCGATGCCGCCATCGACGACAGCCGCAGGTTCTTCAACGCCCTGACCGGATACGTGAAGGCGGCGAAGGCCGGCAGCGCGCCTGCCCTGACCGTCACCCCGTCGCTCCAGGCGGGTCCGCTCGTCGGCCACGTGAGCGAGACCACCGCCCGGCTCTGGGCACGGCCGGGCCTGGATCCGGGGACCTACGGGACCTGGAAGTGGGAGGTGAAGGTCGGCGCGACCGTGGTGAAGACCGGCACCGCGGACGTCTCGACCGCCAACGACAACACCCTCCTGGTGGACGTGTCCGGCCTGCAGGCGAACACGGCGTACACCTTCGCCATCACGTCCACGGTGGCCAACGCCCCCTCCGTCCCGATGGAGGGTTCGTTCAGGACCGCACCGGTGGCGGGCGCGGCCGCCAGGGTCACCCTGGGCGTGGGGTCCTGTGCGCACAACGTGCCGAACTCCCTGTGGACGCGGGCCAAGGACGAGGGCTGTGACGGCTTCGTCATGCTCGGCGACACCCCCTACGCGGACATGGGCCTTTCCGGTGCCGCCGATGAGCTGGACCGGATCCGCAGGCACCAGCGGGACTTCCTGGCCGTGCCCGAGGTCGCGAACATGGTCCGGTCGATGCCGGTCTGGGCGACGTGGGACGACCACGACTTCGCCGGCAACGACACCGACGGCCGGGCGTCGCAGAAATTCAACTATCGCAAGGCGTTCGTCGACTACCGTGCCAACGCGAACTTCGGCCACGTCACCGGTAACCCGACGCAGCTGCTGACCGGCCGGGGCACCGGCGAGGGCGTCTACACCTCCTTCCGGCGAGGTCCGATCGAGGTGTTCCTGATCGACCCGCGGTGGTTCTCCAACGCGAGCACGGGGGTCTGCATGGAACCCGTCCAGTCGCAGTGGCTCAAGGAATCCTTGAAGGCCAGTTCGGCGACCTTCAAGGTCCTCGCGTCGGGGATGGTCTGGTACGACAAGATCCACAGCGAGAAGGACGACTGGAACACCTACAAGAACGAGAAGCTCCAGCTTCTCGACTTCATCAGGACGCAGCGGATCTCCGGCTGCGTCCTGCTCAGCGGGGACATCCACGTCTCCCGTGCGGTGAAGAACTTCGACTCGACCGCGGCGGACCCGCTCCCGGCCGGCTACGACATGTGGGAGTACGTCGTCAGCCCCGTCCACGACTGGACCATCGGCACCACGTTCGACGTGACCACCTCCGCGAGCACCGGACTCCCGCAGGGGACGCGGTGGACGCCGAACCCGGCCGACCCGGTGAAGTGGAGCAAGGACGAGCCGTACACCTTCCTCAAGCTGGTGGCCGACACCACCGTGACCCCGGCCACCCTCACCGCCCAGTGGATCAACCGGGGCGGCACGGTGCTGCACACGCAGACGCGCACCATCACCGAGCTCACCCGCCCCTGACACCCGGTCGGCGCGGGACCGCGGGGCGACCGCGGTCCCGCGCCGACCCGACCCCCGGTTCGACAGCAAGGAAGCAAGGAGGCGAAGCCCGTGCTCCGCAACGGCCTGGAACCCTGGCACCTCATCGTCGTGCTCGCCGTGATCGTGCTGCTCTTCGGCTCGAAGAAGCTCCCCGAGGCCGCGCGCGGGCTCGGAAAGTCCCTGCGCATCCTCAAGGCCGAGACCAGGGCCCTGCACGAGGACACCCCGCCCGACGCCCCGCCCGACACCCCCGCCGAATCCACCCGCGCGGCCGCCCCGGAAGCCGTCACCCAGGCGATCCCCCCGCGCGGGACCGAGGCACCTCCCGCCGACAGGGCCGCACCGACCACCAGCCACCGGAACAGCCCCTGAACCCGCCGTTCGGACGGCCCCACCACCGGCACGGTGAGCACCGTGCCGGTGGTGGGGCCGCCCCGGTCCCGGCGCTCAGTCCCGGGCGCCCAGCAGGAACTCCGGGTACAGGTTCACCGTCTGATCGACCAGCCCGTGCAGGCCCGCGACGTACTCGGCCACCCCGCCGGCCTCGTCGATACTCGCGTGCAACCCGTCGATCAGCGGCCCGACAGCCGCCGCGAACGCCCGCAGCCGGCTCGGCTCGGTCAGCCGCGCCGCGAACTCCTCCCGGGCCGCCGCGGAGTCCGCGCACCCGACGAGCAGCTTCTCCGCCACCACGCGCTCCGGCCCGGACAGCGACGTCAGATACTGCACCACCATGAAGGTGGCGGTCCCGTTGCGAAGGTCCTCGTACCGTCCCGAGGCGAGGTCCCGCTGGTCGTTGACCAGTTGCCGCAGCACACCGAAACGCGCGCCGAAGTCGCGCCACGCGTCCACCCGCGCCTCGTCGCACCCGGCCAGCACCGCGCCCATCGCCGCGGCCATGGCGTACGGGGCACCGGTCTTCCCCAGGTAGCCGTCCATGACCTCGTCGGCGGTCGCCGTCGCCGCGGCCGCCGTGAGGTCCACGAGCTGCCCGGCTATCGCCCGGTGCCAGGTGCGCGACAGCTCCTGGCGCAGCCGCAGCGCCCGCTCCGGGTCGTCGCGGCACCCCTCGTCGAGCACCTCGGTCGCCAGGTGGCAGGCGATCCCGAACACGGCGAGCAGATCCTGGTCCGCGCTGTCGGTGTCGGCCGCGGCGGCCGGCCGGGGCCCGGCGTCGGACAGGTCGTCCACGTAGCGTGCCGAGACCCACCACAGCACGTGCGCCACCGCCGCGGGCTCGGCCGGCGCCGGGTCGCCGGAGTGCGTCCCGTGCACCAGGAACGGCAGCGCGACGATCCCGTCCACGGCCGGCCCCGAGCCGCGCCCGGCGATCCGGTCCAGGAAGCCGGTCAGCGCCCGTCCCATCGCGCGGTCGGCGGCCGCGGCGGGACCGGCCGAGCCGATCAGCCCCTCGCCCGTGCCGCGCAGCCGCCGCAGCACCGCGTCCGAACTCCAAGTGGGTGCGCCTGTCGTCATGGTGTCCTCCGTGTGAATGACCGGGCTCGTAATTCGTTCGAAGATTCGAGAATCAAGGTACGGAGACACTAGTGCGGCAGCAGTGCCTGCCGTGGCGGTTGTCGGGTTCTCTTGTCGGACTGTTCACGGGTGGGGAGACGTCCGGGGCCGATGCTCGTCGGTCGGCCGCGCCCTCCACCCCGCCGACCTGCGCCCGGATGGCTACCGTGGACGAAGAGGCCGAGATCCTTCCCGCCCGGGAAGGCCGCGGGCAGGACAGGAGCGGGTTGTGGACGATCCCGGTGACGGCAGGGCCTTCCTCGGCGTGCACGGCCTCGCGTTCGCCGGTCGGGAGGCCGAGCTGCGCACGCTGCTGGGAGCGGTGTCCGGGATGCGTCCGGCGGTGGTGCTGGTGGAGGGCGAGGCGGGGATCGGCAAGTCCCGGCTGGTCGCCGAGGCCTCGTCCGCGCTGCGCGACCGGCACCTGCGGGTGCTGGCGGGCGCCTGCCACCCGCTGCGCGAGCCGCTCGCCTACGGGCCGGTGATCGACGCGCTGCGCCGGATCGGGCCGTGGCTGCCCCCGGTGGAACGGCTGGGCGCCTCGGCCGGCGTGCTGGCACCGCTGCTGCCCGACCTGGCCGGCGCGCTGCCGGAGCCCCCGCCCGACCTGCCGCCGGAGGTCTCGGTGTCCGGGGCCGGACGGTTCTGGGTGGTCTCCGCGGTGCGGACGCTGCTGGAGGCGGTGGCACCGGCCGTCCTGGTGGTGGAGGACGTGCACTGGGCCGACGAGGCCACCCGGGAGCTGCTCCTGCTGCTGGCCCGGGACATGCCGGGCGACGTCGCGCTGGTGCTCACCTACCGGGGGGAGGAACTGCCGGGCGGCCGGCCGGTGCTGGGAGTGCCGTTCCGGCGTCCGCCGGGCACGGGCGGGGCCGAGATCCGGCTCGGTCCGCTCGGCGGGGCGGAGCTGCGGGCGATGGCGCGGGAGGTGCTGGGCGGCGATCCGGCACCGGCCCTGGTGCGCACCCTGCTGGAGCGCAGCGGCGGTCTGCCGCTGGTGATCGAGGAGGACCTGATCACCCTCGCGCGCTCACCGGACGGGGCGGACCCGGCGGCCCTGCGGGTGCCGCGCAGCCTGGGCGAGGTACTGGCGGAACGGACCGGACGGCTGGGCCCCGACGCGGCGGCCCTGGTGGACACCGCGGCCGTACTGACCGTTCCGGCCGGAGCGGCGCTGCTGGCCGAGGCCGCCGGACTGGACGAGCAGCGCGGCGACGCCGCGCTGCTGGAGGCGCTCGACGCCGCGGTGCTGCGGCAGACCGGCCCGGACATCTACGGATTCGGACACGTGCTCGCCCGGGAGGCGGTGTACGACGCCCTCCCGGGGCCGGTGCGCAACCGGACCCGTCGGCGGGTGCTGGAGGTCCTGCTGGCCCAGGACCCGCCGCCGCTGGTGCAGATCGCCCACCACACCCGTGCGTTGGGGGACCGGACGGCCTGGCTGTCCCGGGCCCGGGCCGCCGCCGACCAGGCCACCGCGGTCGGCGACACCGGCACCGCCGCCGCGCTGCTGAACGAGATCATCGACCAGCCCGACCTCACCCCGAAAGAGCTCGCCCATGCCGCCTGGGCCCTGTCCTACACGGCCTCGGTCGGCACCGAGGCCGCCACCACGGTCAGGATCCTGCGCCGGATCCTGACCGTGGTCGGCCTGCCCGAGGAGGTGCGCGGCCGGATCAGGACGAGCCTCGGCGGGCTGCTGGTCTACCAGGTCGGAGACCTCGCGGGCGAGCAGGAGATCGTGACCGCCCTGACGGAGGTGGGCGACAGCACCCCGGTCACCTCCGCCCGGATCCTCAGCTACCTGGGACTGTCGCAGACCGACCGCTACACGCTCGCCGAGCAGCGGGCCCTCGTCCGGCGCGGTTACGAGCTGCTGGTGGACGTCGAGAGCCGCAACGCCCGGCCGATCATGGACGTCGCCCGGATCTTCCAGCAGGGCGTGGTGGCGGACCCGGCCCTCCCCGAGGTCCTGGCGGCGCTGCCCCGCGACGGCGCGGTGCCCGTGCTCCAGGCCACGGCCTTCAGCGTCTGCAGCATCGCCGAGACCTGGCTCTGCGTCGGGCACGACGCCCGGTCCGCCGGCGCCGTCGAGGAGCTGCGAGCGATGGCACCGCGCACCCACCTGCCCATGCTGGACCCCTACCTGGACACCTTCCGGGTCGTGCTCGACTGGCAGGCCGGGCACTGGGAGGAGGCCGAGCGCGGACTGACGACCCTCCACGACCGCCACCCGGACAACCCGCTGCGGTCCGGCGGGCTGCTGGCGGCGGTGCGGGGGCTCACCGCCGCCGCCCGGGGCCTGACCGCGCAGGCGGCCGCGCTGTTCGACGCCGCGCTCGGCCGGGGGCTGCACCTGGACCTGTTGGGCGTCGCGGCCGGGCGGGCCCGGTTGCACCTGGCCCGCAACGACCCGGGGGCCGCCTGGCGGACCCTGACCGACCCGCTCGACCTCCTCGGATTCCTGGAGCGCAAGGAGGCCTGGGGTTACGCCTGGGACCTGGTGCCCACCGCCGTCGAGACGCTGCTCGCCCTCGATCGCGCCGACGAGGCCCGCGACCTGACCGCACGCCACGCCACCGCGATCGAGGGCCGCGACGCACCCGGCGCCGTCGCCGAGCAGCACCACTGCCGCGGGCTCCTGCTGACCGTCACCGACCCCGACGCCGCGACGGCGGCCTTCGACCTCGCCGCCGCACGGTGGACCGACATCGGCCGCCCCCACCGCGCCGCCCTCGCCGCCGAACGCGCCGCCCGCACCGACCCCGACCGGACCGAGACCCGCCTCGCGGACCCGATCGCCGTCTTCGAACGCCTCGGCGCCACCTCCGACGCCGCCCGCTGCCAGCGCGCGCTGCGCGACCTCGGCCGACAGACCCCCAACCCGCGCGGCCGCACCGGCTACGGCAACAACCTCTCCCCCCGCGAGGAACAGATCCGCGACCTCCTGGCCACCGGCGCCACCAACAAGGACATCGCCACCGCCCTCTTCCTCTCCACCCGCACCGTCGAGAACCACGTCGCCCGCGTCCTCACCAAACTCCGCACCACCCGCACCGACCTCACCGACGGAGCGACCTGAACGGACCACGGGAGCGCTGCCGAAAAGCACGATCACGGCCGTGTCCACCGAGCGATCGTGCAGGCCGACCGGCCCGTTCGGAACAACTGATGATCAACGGCCGGCACCGCACCGCGATCGGCCGGACGACGCCCATCCTGGCGCCATGACGACACCGACCCCCCGAGCCGGGTCGGCGGAGCCCGCTCCGCCCGGCGCGGCCATCACCGTCCAAGCCCTCGAAGTCGACCCCTACCCCCTCTACCGGCGCCTGCGGGAGGAGGAGCCGGTCGCCTGGGTCCCGGCCGTCCACGCCCACCTGGTCACCCGGTGGGAGGACGTCCGGCGGATCTGCCGCGACGCCGACACCTTCAGCGCCGCCGTCCACGACTCGCCCCTCTCCCGGACGATCGGCCCCAACCTGCTCCACAGCGACGGCGCCCACCACGACCGGCTGCGCGCACCACTGACGGACGGCCTGCGCCCCGCGGTGGTCCGACGGACCGCCGAGGCCGCCGTCCGCGACACCGTCCGCACTCTGCTCGGCGCCCTCCGGCGGGGGGACGAGGTCGACCTCGTCGACGGCTTCGCCCGCACCCTCGCCGTCCGGGTCCTGCAACGCGTCACCGGGCTGCCCGGGATGCCCGTCCCGGTGTTCACGGACTGGGTGGACGCCATCGCCGCCGGAGCCGCCAACTACGAGCGCGACCCTGGCAAGCAGCGCCGGGCGGACGCGGCGAGCGCCGCCGTCGACGACACGCTGCGCGCCACCCTGCGGCGAGGCCCGGCACCGGACACCCTGCTGGCCGGTCTGACGGCCCGCGGCGCCCGCTTCGACGAGATCGCGGCGACGACCAAACTGCTGATCATCGGCGGCATGCAGGAACCGCGCGACCTCTTCGGCCACGCCCTCGTCGCCTACCTGACGGACCCCGACGTCCGCCGCGAGGTCGACCGCGACCGCACGGCGATCGTGCGCCTGATCGAGGAGGCCCTGCGCCTGGGCGCCCCCGTGGGCACCGTCACCCGGCGCGTCACCGGGCCCACCCGCGTCGCGGGACGGCCCCTGCCGGAAGGGGCGCTCGTCCTCGCCGTCCTCGCCTCCGCGAACCGCGACCCCCGGCGGTGGGACGAGCCGGACGAGTTCCGGCTCTGGCGCGAGCACAACCAGCACCTCTCCTTCAGCGCGGGCGTGCACGCCTGCGTCGGCGCCGCGCTGGCCCGCACCCAGGTCCGCATCGCGCTGGAGGAACTGCTGACGGCCCACCCGGGCCTGCGGCTGCTGGAGGAACCCGTGGTCCGGGGCTGGGAGTTCCGCGGACCGGTCGGCCTGAAGGTGGCGCTCGGCCCGGGACCCGGCCGCACGTCCCGCCGACCGGCCCCGGTGGCGCGCACGGCCGCCCGCCCCACGCCCGTCGTCCCGCTGCGCGTCCTCGACCTCCGCAGGGCCGGCAGTGACGTGGCGGTCCTCACCGTCGGCCACACGGAGGGCGGTGCACTGCCGCCCTGGACACCCGGCGCGCACGTCGACCTCACCTTCGAGCACGCGGGGGAGGTGTTCCGCCGCTCCTACTCGCTGTGCGGGGACCCGGCCGACCGGCACACCTGGCGGTTCGGCGTCCGCCGGGCCGCCCGCTCGCGCGGAGGCTCGGCGTTCCTCGTGGGGACACTCGGCCCGGGCGACCGCCTGGAGGCGACAGCGCCGCGCAACGCCTTCCCGCTGACCCCCGCCCCCGGCCACCTGCTGGTCGCGGGCGGCATCGGCATCACCCCGCTGCTGCCCATGGCGCGGGCCCTGGCCGCCTCCGGCACGCCGTGGCGGCTCCTGTACGTCGGCCGCGACCGCGCCTCGATGCCCTTCCTCGACGAGGTCGAGGCGCTGGGCCCCGCCTGCGAGACCTGGACCACCGCGGACCGCGGTCGCCCGGACCTGGCCGCACGGCTGCGCTCCGTGCCGGACGGGGGGCAGGTCCACGCCTGCGGGCCCGCCGGGATGTTGGACGAACTCGCCGCCCTGACGGCCGGACATCCGGCGCTCACCCTCCGGGTCGAACGGTTCGGCGCGCCGACCGGGCCGGGGGCGCCGACCGGGCCGGAAGCACCCGCCGACGGCCGGGAGTTCCGGGTCCGGCTGGCCCGCACCGGCCGGGAGATCACGGTCGGCGCGGACCGGACCCTGCTCCGCGCGCTGGAGGACGCCGGGGTCGTCGTCCCGTCCACCTGCCGCGAGGGCATCTGCGGATCGTGCGAGACTGCGGTCCTCGACGGCGCGGTGGACCACCGCGACCACCTGCTGTCCGCCGAGGAGAGGGAGCGGGGCGACGTGATGCTCGTCTGCGTCTCCCGGGCCGGAGGCCCGCGGCTGACCCTGGACCTCTGAACCGAACCGAGGAGCCCCCGTGCACCTGGACGACATCGACCTCGCGCTGCTGCGCGCGCTGAACAAGGACGGCCGGCTGCCCGCCGCCGAACTCGCCGCGCGGGCGAACGTCTCCCGCGGCACGGTCTACGCGCGCCTGGAGCGGCTGCGGCGGGCCGGGGTGATCCGGAACTTCTCGATCGACGTCGACCACCAGCAGCTCGGGCTGCACGTGACGGCGCTCGTCCTGGTCTCGGCCGGCCAGTTCCGCTGGCGCGAGATGAGCGGGGAACTGGCCGCGCTGCCGGAGGTCCAGTACGCGGGGTACCTCACCGGGGGCTTCGACATCGTGCTCCTGGTGCGCGTCCGCGACACGGAGACGCTGCGGGCGTTCGTCCTCGAGAAGCTGCAGGGCATCCCGGGGGTGCGGTCCACCCGGACGCTGACCGTGGTCGAGGAGGTGGTGGACCGGCCCAGCATCGTCCCCGGCGAGTGACGCCCCGCCAGGGAACGTCCGGGTCCTCCGGGGTGTCACAGTCCTCCGTTCACCGCCGCCGCCCGGGCCGCGCCGGCGCTGACGTTCCACTTCGCGAGGATCACGTCGTACCCGCCCTCGCGCATGAGTTCGTCCAGCCCCTTCACCAGGGCGTCGCGCAGGGCGGTGTCGTTCCGGTTCACCACGATCCCGTACGGACTGGACTGAGACAGCGCGCCCGGCACCTCGAAGCGGTTGCCGTTGTCGGTGGTCCTGGCCGCGTACGCCGCCACCGGCAGGTCGTTGAAGTCCGCCACCGCCTTGCCGGCCGCCACCTCGGCGAGGGCCTGGGCGTCGTCGTCGAAGCGGTGCACCTGCAACGGCAGGCCCACCCGGTCGCAGGCGGCGACCTGGCGGGTGACGATCTCGTCCTGGGTGGTGCCGCGCTGCAGCGCGACCGTACGGCCGCAGAGATCGTTGAGCGTCCGGATGCCCTTCGGGTTGCCCTTCTGCACGATGATCGAGGTCCAGGCGATGAAGTAGTCCACGAAGTCCACGCCGGGCTTGCCCGTCGGCATGCCGTTCTCGCCGAGCGCGTTGCGCCGTGCGGGCGTGTCGCTGATCCCCGACATCGCCACGTCGAAGGCCCTGCTGTTGACACCGGGTATCAGCTCGTCGAACGGCGTGTCGACGAACTCGATCCGCAGGCCCAGGACCCGCCCGAGGGCCTCGGCCAGGTCCGGATCGAGGCCGTCCGGCCTGCCGTCCGCGCCGCGGAACGCGACCGGCGGGTAGTTCAGGTCGGAGCCGATCCGCAGCACCCCGGCGGCCCGTTGCGCGGCCGGGACCGCCTCCCGTGCCTTGTCGAGATTGCTCTTCGGGGCTTCCGGCCCGCCGCAGGCGGCGGTGAGCAGCAGGGCCGAGGCGGTGGTGAGGGCCGTGGGCAGGGCCCGGCGGTAGGGAAAAGGGCAGGAGAGATGGACCATGGGGGCGCTCCTCCGCGAGGCAGGCGTGGCACGGCCGGAATCCGTGGGGGCATCGGACGCGGCCGGTGCGGAATACTCCCATCCGCTTCCGGTGCGAGGGGCGGGAGGTGTGTCACGATCCGCTATCGGCTTCACCCGCGCCCCGAGGCCCGCGCCCCGAGGGTCCACCCTCCTTCCGTGCCGGTGCGGGACCCGGTCGGGAGTGACCGAGTCCCGCGCCGTCCGCGCGTCCTGCTCCGATGCCGGTTCGTTGTCATCGGGCTGCTGCCGAGCGCGCGGAGTGTCCCGGTCAGGCCGAGGGCCGCCGCTGGCCCGGCACCCGCCCGGGACGCTCGCCGACCGTCGCCGGGTGCTCCCGCGGGGCGGGGGCGGGATGCTTCGGCAGTGCCAGGACCCGGGTGCAGCCGGCCGCGGTGAGGACCCGCAGCGACAGGCGGATGCGGCCCTCGTCGCCGGAGAAGACCCAGGGGCCCGGTATCAGCAGCAGCCGGTGGGTGCCGTCGATCACCGCGCGTACGAGCGTCTCGAACTGCGGCCGGGACCGGTGGCCCCACGAGGACGGGTGGACGTCGTCGAGGTAGAACACCGGGGCGGGCAGGCCGAGCCGGGCGGCGAAGTGCCGGAGCGCTTCACAGTCCCCGTACGCCGTCCTCGGGTTCCTCGGGGGGCGGCACAGGTAGGCGGCCGGTCGCAGGGTGGGGGAGTTGTCGGATACGCGCATGGACTGGCTCCACGGGATTCGAGGAGGCGCCCGGCCCGGAGCGGGCCCGGCCGTGCGGGCGGATGGCTGATCGCGGTCCCGGTGGCGTTTCTCGCCCCGGCGTTCCCGCGGTCGTCGGCCTTGTGGTGCAGAATACCCGGCCGATTCGGACATTCAAGAGAAATTGGACGCCGGTGGTGGTCATTGAGTATTCGGGTCTTCGTCGGGGAAAAGGCGGGGAAATGGTGGGTAGTGGTCCGCCGGTGAATACGGAGCGGTGAGCGGGGGATTGCTCACAGGTACTGTCCGGTGTTGGCGACAGTGTCGATGGAGCGGCCGGACTCGGCGCCCTGCTTGCCGGTGACGAGGGTGCGGATGAAGACGATCCGCTCGCCCTTCTTGCCGGAGATCCGGGCCCAGTCGTCCGGGTTGGTGGTGTTGGGCAGGTCCTCGTTCTCCTTGAACTCGTCGACGCAGGCGTTGAGGAGGTGGGAGACGCGCAGGCCGCGCTGGCCGTGGTCGAGGTAGTCCTTGATGGCCATCTTCTTGGCCCGGTCGACGATGTTCTGGATCATCGCGCCGGAGTTGAAGTCCTTGAAGTACAGGACCTCCTTGTCACCGTTGGCGTAGGTGACCTCCAGGAAGCGGTTCTCCTCGGTCTCGGAGTACATCCGCTCCACCACGGACTGGATCATGGCGGCGACGGTGGCCTCCAGCGAGCCGTCGTGCTCCTTGACGTCGTCGGGGTGGAAGGGCAGCGAGCCCTTGAGGTACTTGGAGAAGATGTCCTTGGCGGCCTCGGCGTCGGGGCGCTCGATCTTGATCTTGACGTCCAGGCGGCCGGGCCGCAGGATCGCCGGGTCGATCATGTCCTCGCGGTTCGAGGCGCCGATGACGATGACGTTCTCCAGGCCCTCCACGCCGTCGATCTCGGCGAGCAGCTGGGGGACGATGGTGTTCTCCACGTCCGAGCTGACGCCGGAGCCGCGGGTGCGGAACAGCGACTCCATCTCGTCGAAGAAGACGATGACGGGGGTGCCCTCGCTCGCCTTCTCGCGGGCGCGCTGGAAGACCAGGCGGATCTGCCGCTCGGTCTCGCCGACGTACTTGTTGAGGAGCTCGGGGCCCTTGATGTTGAGGAAGTAGCTCTTCCCCTGGGGCCGGCCGGTGACCTCGGCGACCTTCTTGGCCAGCGAGTTCGCGACGGCCTTGGCGATGAGCGTCTTGCCGCAGCCGGGCGGGCCGTAGAGCAGGACGCCCTTGGGCGGGCGCAGCTCGTACTCCTTGAAGAGGTCGGCGTGCAGGTAGGGCAGCTCGACCGCGTCGCGGATCTGCTCGATCTGGTTGGCGAGGCCGCCGATCTGGCGGTAGTCGATGTCCGGGACCTCTTCGAGGACGAGCTCCTCGACCTCGGACTTCGGCACGACCTCGTAGACGTAGCCGGAGCGCGGCTCCAGCAGGAGGGCGTCGCCCGTCCGCAGGGTGATGTCGCGCAGGGGCTCGGCCAGGCGCACCACCCGCTCCTCGTCGGTGTGGCCGACGACCAGGGCCCGCTCGCCGTCCTCGAGGACCTCCTTGAGGGTGACGAGGTCGCCGATGCTCTCGAAGGCCATCGCGTCCACGATGTTGAGGGCCTCGTTGAGCATCACCTCCTGGCCGCGCCGCAGTTCGTCGAGGACGACGTTGGGGCTGACGTTCACGCGGAGCTTGCGGCCGCCGGTGAAGATGTCGGCGGTGCCGTCCTCGTTGGGAGCGAGGAACACGCCGAATCCGGCCGGGGGCTGTGCCAGCCGGTCCACTTCCTCCTTGAGGGCCACGATCTGGTCGCGGGCCTCACGCAGGGTGGAGGCGAGCCGTTCGTTCTGGGCGGTGACCCGGGCGAGCTCGGTCAGGAGCCCGGTGGTCCGCTGGTCGGCGGCTCTCGACGGGCTGTACGGGGAGCCGGTTCCGCGGACGTACGCGTTGCGGTCTGCTGTCACCGGTCCTCACCTCCTTCATGGGGTTGCGGACCGGCCGCGCCGGGATGCGGTGGAGCCGCCTGTCCGGAGGCCGTGGGGTGAACGCCCGCTTTTCCGTGCGTCATGGTGGGCCGCGAGGGCCCTGGGCCTTGGAAGGTGCGACTTCGGGGAATTACCGGACGTGGCCGGACAGTCATTCTGCGGAATCCGTCGCGGAAGGGATCCGCGCGGGATCGGTGCTCCGCGGTGAATCCCCGGCGTCGACGGTCGGAAAAACCCGCGGGTGTTCCTTTGCGAGCACGATAACCAGCGATCCGTACCGGTGGAATGTGAGGTGGGACACAGTGGGAACTGAATGCGGCGTGCTTTCGGGCGCTCACCGCTCGTGCTTCCGGGCGTCCACTGCTCGTGCTTCCGGGCGCCCAGCGCCGGTGACGGCCGGTGCTCCGCCACCCGGTCGGGCGGCGGAGCACCGGCAGGCAGGCGCGACCGGGTGGGTCAGCCGGACGCGGGGGCGAGTGCGCCGGTGCCGCCCGTCGGGCCGTAGACCTCGATCTCGTAGAGCGAGTAGCCCCAGGAGGTCCCGCGCGCCGTCCCGTACATCCGGAGGTAGCGGCCGGAGCCGGACAGGCCGGTGAGGTCCTGGACGCCGCCGGTGCCGGCCGTGACGGAGCGGAGGGTGCGCCAGGTGGTTCCGTCGTCGGAGACCTCGATCCGGAAGGCCCTGCCGTACGCGGTCTCCCAGCGCAGCACGACCCGGTTCACCGTCTGTGCGGAGCCCAGGTCGACCTGCAGCCACTGCGGGTCGGCGTAGCCGCTCGACCAGCGGGTGCCGCCGTCGCCGTCGGTGGCGAACGCGGCGGGGAAGTCGGCGGTCTCGGTGCTGGAGGCGGTGGTCGGCCGGTTGCGGGCCAGGTTGCCGGGGTCGCCGGTGCCGGGCCAGGCGGGATTGTGGCCGACGGCCGCGGCGATCGGGACGAACGACGCGTAGGTGCTCGTCAACCTGGGCGATCCCCAGGTCTGTTGGGCAAGGCCCCGGAGCGGGTACATGATGCCGGTGGCGATCTGCGCCTCGGTCTCGGCGGCGGGGTTGTCGCACCAGACGTGGATCAGTGAGCCGGGGTTCCGGGTCGGGTCGGTGAGGGTCCGCCCGCCCTGGAACAGGTCCGGCGTCCAGGTCTCGTACATCCACCTGGTGTCGGGCTTGGCACCGCCCAGCACGTAGTAGGTCGGGGTCCAGGACTCGTTGGCGACCCGGTGCCCGGCGGCGGCCAGCTGCTGCGGGGTGAGGCCGTAGTCGTACCAGTACTCGACCAGGATGTCGGAGTCGGGGGCAATGGTGCCGTCACCGGCCTTGATGCCGTCGTTCCACATCCGGGTGGTCTTGCCGGCGGCCCGCACCAGCGCGTCGGACCAGTTGACGAAGCCGTAGTAGGTGTCCTTCGCGGTCGCGTTCGCGCCGTAGTGGGCGCGGGCGTAGGCGAGCAGCTGCGGGTAGCGGCTGTAGTCGTCGACGTACTCGTCGGCGCCGATGTGCCAGTAGGGGGCGGGGAACAGCGGCAGGTACTCGTTGATCAGGTCCCCGATCAGCGTGTAGGCGCCGGGCTTCGAGAGGTCGATGAAGGCGGGGTCGGCCGTGCCGGAGCTGTTGCGCAGGGCGAGTTCGGGGTGGGCGGCCAGGATCGGGTTCATGTGCCCGGGGGTGTCGATCTCGGGGACGATGGTGACGTGGTACTTGAGACCGAGGGCCACCAGGTCGGCGATGTCCTGCTTGGAGTAGTGCTCGGCGGAGACGATCTCCGGGTGGATGGAGCTCTCCAGCCGGAACCCGTAGGTGTCCGACAGGTGGAAGTGGAAGTAGTTGAGCTTGAGGTAGGCCAGCTCCTTGATGTGCTGCTTCACCCAGTCGACGGTGAAGTACTTCCGGCCCTGGTCGATCATCAGCCCGCGTTCGGCCTTGGCCGGCCAGTCGACCGCCGTCCCGGCCGGCACGGTGGCCGAGCGGTGGAGCAGTTGGAGGAGGGTACGGGTGCCGTAGAACGCGCCCGCGGTGGTCCCGGCCCGGACGGTGACCGAGGCGGCGACGGTCAGCCGGTAGCCCTCGGCGGGCAGGGTGTCCTCGCCGAGGGTGAGGGCGATGTCGCCCGCACCGGCGGTACCGACGACCACCGGGACGTGGCGGCCCGCCAGCAGGCCGAGGTCCTCGGCGAAGGTGGCGGCGTCCTCGGCGAGGCGGGGACCGTGGGCGGGGTCGAGGACGATCCGGCTCGCGGTGGTGAAGGTGTACGAACCACTGTCGGCCGTCCACTGGCGCAGCGCGGGCACGGTCTGCGGCGGCGTGGCGGTCGTGGTGACGGCGGCCGTGCCGGTGCCGGTGGCCGTGGGGGCAGGGTCGGCGGAGGCCGAGCCGGGCAGGACGAGGGCCGCCGCGGTACAGACGGCCACGGTCAACAACCTGAGCAGTCTCATGGGAGCTCCGGAGGCAGGCGGGGGGAGACCCGGGAACGGAGGAGCGGAGGCGCGGCGGGCGGGCCGGGGCGCAGCGGGGCGGAGCGGCTGGGCCGGAGGCTCGGTCCCGGGCGACCGCATCGGGGGTGGAACCGGGGCGAACTCGCACCAGTGCAACGCAGGGCCGGAGATCGAGTCAAGAGTTGCTCGAAACGCGGCCGGATCACGCATGATCGAGCAGCCGTGTTGACGCGGGAGGGCGTACCGGCTCCGAGTTCCGGCCCGTTGCCCGCCGTGCGGCCGCCGTCGACACCCGGCGCGACGTGGTTCGCCCTGGGCACGTCCGTCGACCGCGCGCCGCTGCGACCGGGCCGGGAGATCCCCCGCGGCCGCCGCCCACGCGGTGGACCGGACCAAGGCCCGGGCCTTTCCGGCCACCGGACGGCCGCGCGCCGGCCGCCGTCGCGGGGGAGGGGCGGGCGGCCCGGCGGCAGGGTGGCACGAGGAGCACCCGGGGGAGGTGCCGTCCCGGCGGAGCGCCCGAGGCGGCCCCGACTGCACGTGCTTACCCGGAGGGAAGTAGGTGCCCTTGATGGTAACCAGCGGGCTTCGAATACGATGTTGCCACGGCCGCAGGCGAGTTGACGTCACGTCGGCCGGTCGATGACGACCGGCACGGCCGTCCGCGGAGCGGCCCCGAACCGGTGCCGCCGGGCACTGTCGCCCGCGGAGACGCACCGTCGCCGGCCGGCCCGGCCGGAGCCGCCACCCGGACCGTTCACGTGGGGCCGGTCGGCATCGTCGCCACGGGCCGCGGACAACGGTCGTCACGCTTCGACAAACCCGCGGGACGGCCGGGGACCGCAGGCCTCCTTGTCCAAGGAGCCGCGCCGGCCGGCCCAGGCCCGGCGAACGCCCGGCCCGGAACCCGAGGAGACGAGACAATGAGTGAACCCGCAGACGCCGGTGCGCACGGACCGACCCGGACTCCTCCACCGCCTCCCTCCGCCGACCTGGCCGCCGAAGGGGCGTCCGGGTGACCCGGCACGTCCCCGGCCGACCCGATCACCATGATGTCTACGCGGCCCACTGCCCCTGCCGGGCCATGCTCGACCTGCTGTCCAACAAATGGTCGGCCCTGGCCATCGGCGCGCTCGAACAGGGGCCCCGGCGGTTCGGCGAACTCCAGCGGCGGCTGCAGGGCGTCAGCGCCAAGGTGCTGACCCAGACGCTCCGCCGCCTGGAGGACGCGGACCTGCTGACCCGCACCGTCTATCCGGCGGTCCCCCTGCACGTCGAGTACGCCCTGACCGAGCTCGGCCACGGCGCGGCGGTCCCCCTCGCGCACCTGCGCGTGTGGGTCGAGGAGGCGAGCCACAGTGACGACGCCTGCCCGGGGCCGCCGTCCCGGCCGGGGTCGTGACGGATCCGCACACCGCCGGTCCGCACGGGTCCGGCCCGCCTACCGCCGGCCCGTTCGGCTCCCCTTCCCGTTCGGTCGCCGCCGGGACGTGCGGTTCGGCCTCCCGCCGCCGGATCAGGTGATGTCGTCCAGGGGTGCCCGGTGCTCCACCTGCTCCTGGCGCTCCTGGTGCGGCAGGAGCACCTCGACGCTCGCGGACGGCTGGGCGGAGGCCTCGACGGCCGCCACCGCCGCCACCGGGCGCACCGTGAGGTCGACGTCCGAGGCCTCGTCGTCGTCGAGCCCGAGGTCGGGGTTGCGCCGGGCCTTGCGGCGGTCGTTGACCATCGCGATCCCGCAGGCGAGGAAGTACAGCGCCCAGATCGGCGCGGCCAGCGCCAGCATGCTCAGCGGGTCGACGCTCGGGGTGGCGAACGCCGCGAAGACGGTGATGCCCATCACCATGCCGCGCCACCAGCCGAGCAGCCGCTTGCCGGTGACGATGCCGGTGACATTGAGCATCACCAGCAGCAGCGGGAACTCGAAGGCCAGACCGAACACCAGGATCAGCCGGGTGGCGATGTCGAAGTAGTCGTCGGGCGGCAGGATCGGTGTGGTGTTGTCGGGCGTGAACGACATGAGCATCTGGACCGTCGTCGGCAGCAGCACCATCGCCAGGGTGACGCCGGCCAGGAACAGCGGGGCGCCGCAGGCGACGAAGATCCGGGTGTACTTGCGCTCGTTCCGGTGCAGGCCGGGCGCGACGAACGCCCAGATCTGGTAGAGCCAGACGGGGACGGTGGCCACCACGCCGGCGGTCAGGGCGACCTTGAGCATCCAGGTGAAGCCGGCCGTGAGGCCGATGGTCGAGACCTGCGCGCACTTCTCCTTCCCCGCGGCGAGGATCTCCGGGGTGCAGCGGAGCGGCTGCAGCAGGAAGTCCTCGATCCTCTTGTGGAAGACCAGCGCCAGGAGGGTGAACACGACGATCGCCAGGACCGACTTGACCACGCGGTTGCGCAGCTCCCGCAGGTGGTCGGCGAGGGCCATCCGGCCCTCGGGGTCCTTGGGCGTCCTGGACGCGTCGAGCGCCCTCGAGGTCTTCGATACCTTGATCAGCTTGCTCAACCCGGGCCTCGGCTGGTGTTCGGGGGCCCACCGGTGTGCGGGCCTCGGGCGGATCCGTGCCGAGGCGGGACGGGACACGGGCCCGCGGCGCCGCCGGTACGCGAAGTCTGCGGGTTGTCCGGTCCGTCCGTCAATGCCGCCACCGGCAATGCCCCCACCGGGACCGTCCGGCGGCCCGGAAGCTTGCCACGGGGTCGATGGTTACGTAAACATAGTCGAAGGGGCAGGCCCACTGCCGCACCGCATCCCTTCCCACAGGAGCAAGACGCGCATGCCCGTTCTCCAGACAGACCAGGCCGGACTCCTGCTCGACGGCCGACCCTTCCGGCTGCTGTCCGGCGGGCTCCACTACTTCCGGGTCCACCCCGCGCAGTGGGCCGACCGGCTGCGCAAGGCCCGGCTGATGGGCCTCAACACCGTCGAGACCTACGTGCCCTGGAACCTCCACCAGCCGCGACCGGAGCAGTTCCGGCTCGACGGCGGGCTCGACCTGCCCCGGTTCGTCGAACTGGCCGCCGCCGAGGGCCTGCACGTGCTGCTGCGCCCCGGCCCCTACATCTGCGCCGAGTGGGAGGGCGGGGGCCTCCCGTCCTGGCTGCTCGCCGAACCCGACATCCGGCTGCGCTCCCGCGACCCCCGGTTCCTGGCCGCCGTGGACGACTACTTCCGCCGCCTGCTCACCCCGCTGCTGCCCCACCTGGGCTCGCGCGGCGGTCCGATCCTGGCCGTGCAGGTGGAGAACGAGTACGGGGCCTTCGGCGAGGACACCGCGTACCTGGAACACCTCGCCGACTCGCTCCGGCGCTGCGGCGTCGACGTGCCGCTGTTCACCTGCGACCAGCCGACCGACCTCGAACGCGGCGCGTTGCCCGGCGTGCTCGCCACGGCCAACTTCGGCAGCCGCTCCACCGAGCACCTGGCCGAGCTGCGCCGCAAGCGACCGGACTCGCCCCTGCTGACCACGGAGTTCTGGATCGGCTGGTTCGACCGCTGGGGCGCCGGGCACGTGGTCCGCGACCCGGACGACGCGGCCCGCGAGCTGGACGAGCTGCTCTCCGCCGGCGCCTCGGTCAACTTCTACATGTTCCACGGCGGCACCAACTTCGGCTTCACCAACGGCGCCAACGACAAGCACACCTACCGCCCGACCGTCACCTCCTACGACTACGACGCGCCGCTCGACGAGGCCGGGGACCCGACGGCGAAGTACGTCGCGTTCCGCGAGGTCATCGCCAAGCACGCCCCCGTGCCCGAGGAGCCGGTGCCCGCGCGCGGCCCCAAGCTCGCCCTCCCCCCGGTCGTGCTGACCGGGAGCGCCGAACTGCTGCCGAACGCCGCCGTCCTCGCCCCGGCGGCCGTCCGGTCGCCCCGGCCGCTCACCATGGAGGAGCTGGCGCAGGACTTCGGCTTCGTGCTCTACGAGACCGTGCTGCCGGCCGCCGGCCCGGTCCTGCTGGAGGTCGAGCAGGTCCGCGACCGCGCCCAGGTCTTCGTCGACGGGCGGCCCGTGGGCGTCCTGGAGCGGGAGAACCACGAACACGCCCTGGCCTTCACCTCACCCGCGGCCGGGAGCACCCTCACCGTCCTGGTGGAGAACCAGGGGCGGGTCAACTACGGCCCCGGCATCCACGACCGCAAGGGACTGCTCGGCGAGGTCCTGCTCGACGGGGCCGAACCCGCCGAGTGGAGCTGCCGTCCGCTCCCGCTGAGCAGCCTGGCGGACGTCCCCTTCGCCGTCGGCGCGCCGACGCCCGTCGGGCCCGCCTTCCACCGCGGCGGCTTCGAGGTCGCCGAGCCCGCCGACACCTACCTCCACCTGGAGGGCTGGACCAAGGGCAACGCCTGGGTCAACGGCTTCCCGCTCGGCCGCTACTGGTCCCGGGGGCCGCAGCGCTCGCTGTACGTGCCCGCGCCGGTCCTGCGGGCCGGGAGCAACGAGGTCGTGGTGCTCGAACTCCACTCCGCGCACCGCGCCCGCACCGTCGAGTTCCGCGGCACGCCGGACCTCGGCCCGATCGGGGAGTGACGGGGGAGCGGCCGGACGACGGGTCGGGCGACCCGGCGTCCGGCCGCCCTCGGGGGCCGACCGGTGGGGCGCGCCTCAGTGCCGCCCGGCCGCACTCCGGTGCGTCGCCGCGTTCGGCCTCGGGGCCCCCGTGCTGGCCCGCTCGACCAGGGTGGTCGGCACCAGCCGGACGCCCGTCACCGTCTCGCCGCGCAGCTCCCGGAGAGCCGCGTCCACACACAACTCGCCCACCCGGGCGAAGTCCTGACGCATCGTCGTCAGCGGCGGGATGAAGGAGGCCGCCTCGGCGATGTCGTCGAAGCCGACCACGCTGACGTCCTGCGGGACCCGCAGACCCCGCTCGTGGAAGGCCCGCAGCACCCCCAGGGCCATCTGGTCGTTGGCGACGAACACGGCGGTGCAGTCGGCCTCCTCGGCGAGCCGCAGCCCCGCCTCGTACCCGGACTCGGGCGTCCAGTCGCCGCGCTGCGCCGGCGGCACCCGTCGTCCCTCCTCGCGCAGCACCGCCTGCCAGGCGTCCGACCGGCGGTCCGCGGCGAAGGACTCCTCGGGGCCCGACACGTGCCAGACCGTCTCGTGTCCGAGGTCGAGCAGGTGCTGCACCGCGGTGCGGGCCCCCTGCCGCTGGTCGGTGTCGACGACGGGGAAGCGCCCGGTGGCGTCGGAGTCGACCACGACGACCTTGACGTGCGGCGGGAGGGTCGGCGCGGTGGTGTCGAGCAGGTGCACCTCCATGATGAGGACGACGGCGTCGACGGCCAGCTCGTCGAGCCGGGTGAAGGCGCCGCGGACGTTGTCCTGGGTCGGGGCGTCGAGGGGGATCAGGGTGACGGCGTAGCCGGCCCGGGCGGCCGAGCCCGCGATGGCCTCCAGGGTCCGGACGTTGCCGGTGCTGGACAGGCCCATGGTGATCACGCCGATCGCCCGGAACTCCCCGCGCTTGAGGGCGCGGGCGGCGCTGTTGGGCCGGTAGCCGAGCTCCTTCATGGCGTCCAGGACCTTCTGGCGGGTGCTGTCGATGACGGCGGGGTCGCCGTTGGAGACGCGTGAGACCGTCTGCGAGGAGACCCCGGCGAGGGCGGCGACGTCCGCCATCGAGACCCGGCGGGCCCGGCCCCGGCCGCGCCCGCCGCCGGCTGCCCGGCCGGCCTCCTCGTCGGCCGTCCGGCCCGCCTCCGACCCGGATTCCGCGCCCCCCGCGTCCGTGTCGGCCGACCGGTCGCTCGTCTGCATGCCCCTCACCGGATTCCTCTCGTTCGTCTCTTCTTCGTGCTTGACGCTCCTCATCGGGAGTGCCACGATCGCCACACCGATGATTACGTAAACATCCTTCGTTGGCCAGTCGCCGCGGAGCCGTTCACCGGTCCCCGGCCACTCGCCACCCGTCCTCCGACACCGCACTTTCCGGTCACCGATGCAAGGACCCCCGCCATGACGCTCCTCTCGACGCGCGCGACGGAAGCACCACCCCCGCGCCGACCACGTCCCCGCCTCCGGCTGCGCAAGGAGGCCCTCGTGGGCTGGGGGTTCGCCGGCCCGTTCGTCGCGGTGTTCGGCCTCGTCTTCCTCGCCCCGATCGGGTACGCGCTGTACCTGAGCCTCTTCAAGGACCGGCTCATCGGCGGCACCTCCTTCGTCGGCCTCGACAACTACGGCGAGGCGCTCGCCGACACCCGCTTCTGGGAGGGCCTGGCCAGGGTAGGGCTCTTCCTGCTGGTCCAGGTGCCCGTCATGCTGGGTGTCGCGCTGCTGGTCGCCCTCGCGATCGACAGCGGCCGACTCTACGGCAGGACGTTCTTCCGGGTCGCGGTCTTCCTCCCGTACGCCGTCCCCGCCGTCGTCGCCAGCCTGATCTGGGGCTTCATGTACGGCACCCGCTTCGGCCTGGTCGGCAACATCAACGACGCCCTCGGTGTCACCCTGCCCGACCCGCTCTCGCCGTCCCTGGTCCTCGCCTCCATCGGCAACATCGTGACCTGGGAGTTCGTCGGCTACAACATGCTGATCTTCTACTCGGCCCTCAGGGTCGTCCCCCGCTCGCTCTACGAGGCGGCGGCGATCGACGGCGCGGGGGAGTGGCGGACGGTCTTCTCCGTCAAACTGCCGGCCATCCGCGGCGCCCTGGTCATCGCGACGATCTTCTCGATCATCGGCAGCTTCCAGCTCTTCAACGAGCCCAGCATCCTGCAGAAGCTCGCCCCCAACGCGATCACCAGCGACTTCACCCCCAACCTCTACACCTACTCGCTGTCCTTCTCGGGGCAGCAGCACAACTACGCGGCCACGGTGGCCATCGTGATGGGCGTGATCACCGCGGTCATCGCCTACACCGTCCAACTGCGCGGCATGCGGAAGGGCTGAGCCGATGACCACTCCTCCCGTTCCCGCTCCCGCCCCCGTTCCCGCGTCGGCGGCCACCCCCGCCGCCTCCGCGTCCACCCCGGCCGCCCTCACGTCCGCCCCCGTGCCGGCCGACCGGGGCCCGGCCTCCCGCGCCGCCGCCCCGTCCGCCGCCCGTTCCGCGCAGAAGCGCCGTCCCCGGAGCCCGCGGACCCCGCTGAGCCCCCGCCCGAGCGTCCCGCTCACCCTGGTCACCGGACTGGTCCTGGTCTACACCCTGCTCCCGCTCGCCTGGCTGTTCATCAACGCGACCAAGGACCAGAAGGGGCTGATGGACTCCTTCGGGCTCTGGTTCGCCGGCGACTTCAACCTGTGGGACAACATCACCCGCACCTTCTCCTACGACGACGGCGCCTTCGTCCGCTGGCTGCTCAACACCCTGCTCTACGTGGCCGCCGGCGCGGGCGGCGCCACGGTCCTCGCCGTCCTTGGCGGCTACGCGCTGGCCAAGTTCGCCTTCCCGGGCCGCCGGGCGGTCTTCGCGGTCGTCATCGGAGCCGTGGCCGTGCCCGGAACCGCGCTGGCCGTGCCCACCTTCCTGATGTTCAGCAAGATGGGGCTGACCAACACCCCGTGGGCCGTCATCATCCCGTCCCTGATCTCCCCGTTCGGCCTCTACCTGATGTGGGTGTTCGCCGCCGAGGCCGTCCCCACCGAACTCCTGGAGGCCGCCCGGATCGACGGCTCCGGCGAGCTGCGCACCTTCTTCCGCATTGCCCTGCCGCTGCTGATGCCGGGGACGGTGACCGTGCTGCTGTTCTCGATGGTCGCGACCTGGAACAACTACTTCCTGCCGCTGATCATGATCAAGGACCCCGACTGGTACCCGCTCACCCTCGGGCTCAACGCCTGGAACGCCCAGGCGCAGACCGCCGGCGGCGAGCCCGTCTTCGACATCGTCATCACCGGTTCCCTGCTGACGATCGTCCCGATCGTGGCGGTGTTCCTGCTGCTCCAGCGGTACTGGCAGTCCGGCCTGGCCGCGGGCAGCGTCAAGGAGTGACCGCGCCACCCGCGTCGCTTCCTCTCCCACCGCTCTCTCCCGCACTCGCACCACCTGCACCACCTGCACCACCCGCACCGCAACCCTCTCCCACCCTCGTCGTCAGGAGCTCCCCCATGCGTACGCGCACCCCCGTCACCCGCAGACTGCTCGGCGCCGTCGCCGTGGTGTCCGCACTCACCCTCGGCGCGACGGCCTGCGGCTCCGGCGGCACGGACGACGGCTCCGCCTCCGCAGGGCCGAAGGACCTCGCCACCGCACTGGAGAAGGGCGGCAAGGTGACGGTGTGGGCCTGGGAGCCCACGCTGAAGAAGGTCGCGGAGGACTTCGAGAAGAAGTACCCGAAGGTCGACGTGGAACTGGTCAACGCCGGCACCGGCGACAAGCAGTACACCGCCCTGCAGAACGCGATCGCGGCCGGCTCCGGGGCCCCCGACGTGGCGCAGATCGAGTACTACGCCCTCGGCCAGTTCGCGATCGGCAAGTCCGTCGAGAACCTCGCCCCGTACGGCGCGGACAAGCTCGCCTCCGGCTTCACCCCCGGCCCGTGGAACGCCGTCCACCGGGACGGGGCCGTCGACGCCCTGCCCATGGACTCCGGCCCCATGGCGCTCTTCTACAACAAGAAGCTCTTCGACCAGCACGGCATCGCCGTACCGACCACCTGGGACGAGTACGTGGACGCGGCCCGTGCCCTGCACAAGGCCGACCCCAAGGTCTTCATCACCAACGACACCGGTGACGCCGGCTTCGCCACCAGCCTGATCTGGCAGGCCGGGGGCCGCCCCTACAAGACCAAGGGCACCGACGTCACCGTCGACTTCGGCGACCAGGGCACCAGGACGTACGCCGGCACCTGGCAGAAGCTCCTCGACGAGAAGCTGGTCGCGCCGATCAGCTCCTGGAGCGACTCCTGGTACAAGGGCCTGGCCGACGGCACGGTGGCCACCCTGGCGATCGGCGCCTGGATGCCGGCCAGCTTCGTCTCCGGTGTGGCGGCCGCCTCCGGCGACTGGCGGGTCGCCCCGCTGCCGCAGTGGACGAAGGGCGCGACGGCCAGTGCGGAGAACGGCGGCAGCTCGCTGGCCGTGCCGAAGGCCGCCAAGAACAAGGAACTCGCCTACGCCTTCACCGAGTTCGCCACCACCGGCGCGGGCGCGAGCGCCCGGGTGGCCGCGGGAGCCTTCCCCGCCACCAGGGCCGACCTGGAGTCGCCGGCCTTCCTGGACACGGCGTTCCCGTACTTCGGCGGGCAGCAGGCGAACCGGATCTTCGCCGACTCCGCCCGCAACGTCGGCACCGACTGGTCCTACCTGCCCTTCCAGGTCTACGCCAACTCGGTCTTCAACGACACCGTCGGCAAGGCATACGTCTCCTCCACCACGCTCACGGCCGGCCTGAACGCCTGGCAGGAGACCAGCGTCAAGTACGGCAAGGACCAGGGGTTCAGCGTCAACAAGTAGCCTTCGGGCAGCAGTTGCCGCCCCGGCCCCGCCCTGCCGGTCGACTCCGGCAGGGCGGGGCCGCTCGCCCCGGGTGTCCCCGTGTGTCCGGTGGACCTCCGGGGGAGCGGCCCGGTCCGAGGAGCGTGGCGCCCCGTTGGTAGCGTGCGTCTCCGTGATGCGCCCATGGATCCTGTCGTTGTTGTTCGTGCTCTGCGGCTCGTTCGTCGCCGTCGGGCTGGCGTTCTCGGGGAGCCCCGGCGCGGCCGCGGGGCTCCTGCTGGCGTTCCTGGCGCTCGCCGGTGTGAACTCGCCCTTGATCTTCCCGCGGTCGGTCGGCGCGGCGGAGGCGTCGCGCCGCAGCGCGGCCGACGGCCGGCCGGTGATCTACTGGCGGCCGGGCTGCAAGTACTGCATCCGGCTGCGCATCCGGCTCGGCCGCGACGCCCGCCGCCTCCACTGGGTCGACATCTGGCAGGACCCGGCAGGCGCCGCCGCCGTGCGGGCGGCCAACGACGGCAACGAGACCGTGCCGACCGTCGTCGTGGCAGGCCGGGCCCGCACCAACCCCGATGTCGAGTGGGTGCGCGAACAGCTCGCCCGGACCAGGTGACCCACGGTGCCGCGCGGGACGCATCGCGGCCCGCCCTGACCCCGACCGACGAGCACTGACCCGCGGCGGTGGGGCGGGCACCCGGAGCGGTGCCCGCCCCACCGCCGCTCCGGTGTGTCCCTCCCCGGCCGGTGCCGGGCGGTGCGACGGATCGGACTCCGGGCGCCTGCTCCACCGGAACGGGCCCGACCGGACCGCCGTGGTGCCGAGCGTCGCCCCGCGCACGCCACCGGCCGGGCCGTTGCCGACAGTTGACGCGCCGCTGCCGCGCCGCGTTCCCGGGGGACGCGCAACCGGGGGCCGCCATGCGCTCGATACAGCCGCCGTCCACCCCGAGTCGGCCGCCGTCCCTGCTGGTGATCCTGGGTGACGAGCGGCTCGACGTCGCCGGCCTGCACCGCGAATCTCCTGCCACGGTGCGCCGGTTGGGCGAACTCCTCGGCGTGGTGCCCACGGCCTGGCCGTACCGACGAGTCTCCGAGGGTTCGTCGGGGCGCACGGCATCGCGACATGGAACGGCAGAACCTCTGGCACTCTTTTCGTATATCGCATATGTTTCATGGGCGCACCCATCGCACCACGGTGCAGTGGACCCGTGGCCATCTCCCGGCGGTCCACTTTCGCGTCCCGCCACCGCGTCCCGCCACCGCGTCCCGCCACCGCGGCCCGATCCCCGGCGGCCCGATCCCCGTCCGTCGGCCCACGGAACCGGTCGGCCCGAGCGTCGTCACGTCCCGCAGCCCCTTCGACGCGTCGTCCGCACCGGTATCACCCCCACCGGAGCCGGCCTCGCCCTCGCGCACGGCGGCAGATCGCCTCCGCCCTCACCCTCGTCCCCCACGGAGACAGACATGACCACACCCGAGCCGCACGGCATCAGCCGCCGCTCCGTCCTGCGCGGCGCGGCCGTCGCCGGCGCCGGAGCGGCCATCTCCCCGCTGCTCAACCTGTCCACCGCCTCGGCCGCCACGGCCGGGAACTACACCATCCGCTTCGACCAGGCGCGCAAGCAGACCATCCTCGGCCTCGGTTTCGAGATCCAGTCCGACTCGATCGGCTCCGGCAACAACGGCCTGCCCACCACGGTCTCCGGAGTGCCCTACGACCTGACGCCCGCCGAGCGGACCCGCTTCTACCGGCAGTTGGTCAAGGGCGACCGCGCCGACCGGGGGTTCCGCTACTGCCGCCTCGCACTCGGCCTCTACCACCGCGGCCTCGACCCCACGGGCAAGCACATCGTCGACCGCTACCCCGGCCAGACCGAGCTGCTCGCCCAGATGATCAGTCAGGGCGGCATGGAGGGCGTGGCGGCCGAGTACTGGTCGCCGGCCCCCGGTTGGAAGAGCAACAACTCGTACATCAGCGGCAGGATCGCCTCCGTCCAGCCGGCGTTCCTCGACCAGCTCGGCGACGCCATGGTCGGCGACCTCGACTACCTGTCCGCGCGCGGCGTCCCCATCTCCATGTGGGGCCTGCAGAACGAGCCGGACGCGTCGAACACCTACTCCACCTGCCAGTACACGCCCGAGGACTACCTCAAGACGTTCAAGGCCGTGGCACCCAAGATCAAGGCCCGCTACCCGGGTGCGATGATCCACGCCGACAGCCGGGACGGCTGGGAGAGCGCCTGGGGCAAGGCCGTCGCCGCCGACCCCGCGGCCCTGTCCCACGTCGACGCCTGGAGCTTCCACCGCATCGGCTCGTCGAGCAACGAGCAGATGACCAGGAACTACACCTCGGGAGCGGCCGGACGGCCCGTCTTCAACAACGAGTTCGAGTACCTCGACAACAGGACCAGTGACGACAGGACCATCAACACCGCCCAGTCCATCATGAACTGGATGACCTTCCAGAACTCTCCCACCTGGTTCTGGCTGCACGCCCTCAAGCCCACCACCAACGCCGAATCCCCGGGCTACTCCCTCGGGTTCTGGCGGCCCCCGAGCGACACCGACTTCGGCCCCGACCACTTCCCCGACCTGCCGGTCGGCCACTGGACCTGGAACCCCCAGAACTGGAACGCCGTCGCCGGCTTCGTGAAGTACCTGCCGTGGAACTCGGTGCGCTACCACGTCGACGAGTCCGCGGTGCTCGGCGACCAGCGGATCATGGCGTGGAGGACCCCGGAGGGCAAGCCGGTCTTCGCCGTCACCAACCGCTCCGCCACCCAGTCCTTCACCTACACCGTCAACACCCAGACGGCCGCCACCTTCCAGGGCCACCGCTACGGCCCGGCCACCAACAACCAGGACATCCCCGCGCTCACCGGACCCACCCTCACCATCACCGTCCCCCCGCGGTCGATCGAGTTCTGGGTCCGCACCCCCTGACGGAGCGCACCCCCTGACCGACCGCCCCCGGGGCGAGGCGTCCGGACGCCTCGCCCCGGAGCACGAACAGGCGTCACGGGTGGATCAGTTCGCCCAACCCCAGGGTGCGCAGCGTGTGGTTGGCCATGTGCAGGTGGCCGAGCACGTTGGGGCCGGACGCCGCTGCGGACGTGCGCGGAGCAGGCGGCCTCGACGGGCCGCGAACGGCGCGGTGGTGACGGTCGCAGAATCCCATAGACGATCCATGGCGGCAATCCTCGTCCTTCCACCGGTGACGTGGGGAGCCGGGGCCGCGTGTCAGCCGGTGAACCCCGGTACGACGAGACCCGATTCGTAGGCGATCACCACGGCGTGGGTCCGGTTCTGCGCGGCGAGCTTGGTCAGCACGTTCCCGACGTGGGTCTTCACCGTCTCCAGGCTCACCGCGAGGGACTGCGCGATCTCCGGGTTGGACAGCCCGGTGGCCATCAGCCGCAGTACCTCTTCCTCCCGGACCGTCAGCGCCGCCTTCGGCAAGGCCTCGGCGCCGCGCAGCGGTCGGGCGGTGACCATCCGGCCCAGTGCGGCCGGGAAGAGGACCGCCTCTCCTGCCGCGACCACGCGCACCGCCTCGGCGATCTGCCGGACCGGCAGCCGCTTGAGGACGAACCCGCTGGCCCCGGCACCGAGCGCGGCGGTGACGTAGTCGTCGTTCTCGAAGGTGGTGATCACCACGACCTTCGGCGGACCGGCCGACCCGGCCTCGTCCGCCGGCCCGGAGAGGAGCTGCCGGGTGGCCTCGATCCCGTTGCGGCGGGGCATCCGCACGTCCATCAGGACCACGTCGGGCCGCAGTCGCCGCGCCTCCTCGACCGCCTCGACCCCGTCGGCGGCCTCCCCGATCACCGCGATGCCCGGCTGCACCGAGAGCAGGGTGCGCAGACCGCTGCGGGTCACCGCGTCGTCGTCCGCGATCAGGACGGTGACAGGAGCGCCCGCCGGGTCGGCCGCGCGTGCGTCGGAGCCGGTCACGCCGACACCCCGACCGGCAGCCGGACGGCCAGCCTCCAGTGCCGCGGACCGTGCGGGCCGGACTCGAACTCGCCGTGCAGCAGCCGCACCCGCTCGGCGAGGCCCGGCAGACCGTGCCCCGAGGTGGGGAAGGTCCCGGTGCCGGTACGCGGGCCGGTGGTGGTTCCGGTCCTGTTGACCACGCCGAGCTCCAGGGCGTCCGGCGTGGCCGCCACCCGGACCTCGATCGGGCCGCCCGCCCCGTGCCGCAGCGCGTTCGTCAGCCCCTCCTGCAGGATCCGGTACGCCGCCCGGGAGAGCGTCCCCCGCACCTGCGCCAGGTCGCCCGAGAGCTCCGGCTCCAGCACCGCGCCCGTGTGCCGCAACCGGTCGAGCAGCTCGGGAAGGTCGGCCAGGGTCCGGGTCGGAGCGGTCTCCGCCCGCTGGTCGCGCAGCACGCCCAGGACGTGGTCCAGGTCCTCCAGCGCGGCCCGGGAGGACTCCTCGATGCTGCGCAGCGCGGCCCTCGCCGCCGCCGGATCGGCACCGAACATCTCGCCCGCCACCGCGGCCTGGATCGTGGTCGCGGTCAGCGTGTGCCCGATGGAGTCGTGCAACTCGTGGGCCAGCCGGTTGCGTTCGGCCAGCGACTGTTCCCGCTCCGCCGCCAGCGCGAGCTGCTCGGCCGGCGAGGGGCCCAGCAGCCGGGGCGCCAGCCACCGCAGGGCGCCCGTCACCACCGCGCACACGGCCGCCGCCAGCAGGAGGCAGCCGAGTGCCACCACCCAGCTCTGCCAGCCGCCGTCCAGCCGCACCGTCCGGCCGGACAGGCTGAGGTCCGCCTCGGCGCCGAGCCAGTTGCCCGGCAGGGTCAGCCCCAGCAGGACGAGCACCCCGGTCACCAGGGATCCCACCCACCCCAGGGCCACGTGCAGGAGCAGCCAGAGCGCGGTCCGCCGGCGGTCGGTGCCGCGGGCACCCGCGGTCCGTCGCGCGGTGGTGGGGTCGGGGAGAGGCACCCGCAGCAGGTGGCCGGCGGACGCGATCAGCGCCCGCCGGGTGACGGGAACCAGCCCCACCGCACCGGTCAGTGCCGCCCAGGCCAGGAGGACCAGGGCGGCCCGCACCCCGTAGGGGGCGGACGGCTGGACCAGCATGACCGGCAGCGCGAAAGGCAGCAGCGGAAGGCTCGCCAACGCGCCGCAATAGGCGAACAGCATTCCCGAATACGTGGAGCCGCGCAGCAGCGGCCGAAGTCCCTTGAGCATGATCGTCCCAGTATGGCCGGGGCCCGATCCGGCGACCTCCCCCGATCGGGGGAGCGTCTCCTCCCGCCTTCCCGCGATGTGCGGCGGCGCCCCCGGACGCCAGGATCGTGCCCCGAGTACTTGACCGGAGGACACCTGATGAACACCCGAGGCGCAGAGACGCCCATGCAGCACACCGCCTTCACTGCGGTGGCCGACCGGCCCCGGAGGAACGGTCCGGCCGGCGCCGCCGTGGTGCTGGGCGTGATCGGCCTGAGCACGTCGATCGTCTTCGTCGGCGGTCTGATCGGCGTCGTCGGCCTGGCCCTGGGCATCGCGGGCCTGGTGACGGCCGGGCGGACCGGTGTCGGCCGGGGGAGGGCCGTCGCCGGTGTGGTGACGTCGGCCCTCGCGATCGTGGTGTCCGTCCTGGCCGCCGTGCTCCTCGTCTGGTACGCCGACAGGACGCAGGACTGCTACCAGCCCGACTCCTTGCGGCAGTACCGGCAGTGCGTCCAGCAACACCTCACCTGACACTGACAGGTCACGGCAGCCGCGTACGGTCCGTTCAGGTCGCTCCGTCGGTGAGGTCGGTGCGGGTGGTGCGGAGTTTGGTGAGGACGCGGGCGACGTGGTTCTCGACGGTGCGGGTGGAGAGGAAGAGGGCGGTGGCGATGTCCTTGTTGGTGGCGCCGGTGGTGAGGAGGTCGCGGATTTGTTCCTCGCGGGGGGAGAGGTTGTTGCCGTAGCCGGTGCGGCCGCGCGGGTTGGGGGTCTGTCGGCCGTGTTCGCGCAGCGCGCGGTGGCAGCGGGCGGCGTCGGAGGTGGCGCCGAGCTGTTCGAAGGCGGCGATCGGTCCGGCCAGGAGTGCGACGGCTTCGTCGGGGTCGGTGCGGGTGCGGGCGGCGCGTTCGGCGGCGAGGGCCGCTTGGTAGGGGCGGCCGATGTCGGTCCACCGGGTGGCGGCGAGGTCGAAGGCCGCCGTCGCGGCGTCGGGGTCGGTGGCGGTCAGCAGGAGCCCGCGGCAGTGGTGCTGTTCGGCGACGGCGCCGGGTGCGTCGCGGCCCTCGATCGCGGTGGCGTGGCGTGCGGTCAGGTCGCGGGCCTCGTCGGCGCGGTCGAGGGCGAGCAGGGTCTCGACGGCGGTGGGAACGAGGTCCCAGGCGTGATTCCAGGCCTCCTTGCGGTCCAGGAATCCGAGGAAGTCGAGCGGGTCGGTCAGCGTGTCCCAGGCGGCCCGCGGGTCGTCGCGGGCCAGGTGCAGCCGGGCCCGCCCGGCCGCGGCACCCAGCGACTCCAGGTGCAGGCCCTCACGGGCGAGGACCTGCTCCAGCGCGGCGGCAGCCTGGGCGGTGAGGCCGCGCGCCGCGGCGGTGAGGCCGCCGACGGTGGCCAGCAGCCCGCCGGAGCCCAGCGGGCGGTCCGGATGGCGGTCGCGAAACTCCTGGAGGCCCTGCTCGGCCTTGCCCCAGCGTCCGGCCAGCCAGTCGAGCACCACCCGGTCGGCGTCCAGATGCACGTCCAGCGTCTGCATGTGGGTGCGCGGGACCAGGGCCTTCGCCTCGGCGCAGGCCGACGCGGCCCGCCGGTCGTTCCCGACGGCGAGACTGCCCAGGACGGCCGCGCTGAGGAAGATCGCCGTGCCCTGGAGGACCTGCACGTCCTCGGCCTCGCGGGGCAGCGCGGCGACCACCTCGGCCACGGCCGTATCGGCGACCACGCACCGCTGGACGAACCCGGCGAGGTGGAGCAGCACTTGGGCGTAGGGATCCTCGGCGGTGGTCGCCAGGCCGAATCCGCGCTCGACCATGGTCCGTTGCTCGGCGAGGGAGAAGCGGCCGGTCCTCGACATGCCCAGCAGACCCAGCAGCCTGGCCGTGTGCACGGGGTTCTCCCCCTCCACCTCGCGCAGGGCCGTCACCATCTCCTCCTCGGCCGACTGGTCGCCGCTCTGATAGATCAGCACCGTGCCGAGGGCCGATCTGATCTCGCCCCGGACCGGGGTGGGCAGACCCGGCAGCAGCATGAGCCGCCGCAGCACCGCGAGGGTGGCGGTGTGGTCGGTACGGAAATGTGCGGCCAGGGACATCGCCCGGGCCGCGCTGGTGAGCTGGTCGGGGGTGAGGTCGGGCTGTTCGAGGATCTCGTCGAGCAGGGTGGCGGCGGTGCCGTGGTCGCCGAGCGCGGTGGCCCGGTCGGCGGCCGCCTGGGCGCGGGGCAGCCAGGCCTTCCGGTCGCCCGTGGCACGGGTGTGGTGGGCGATCTGTACGAGCGGCGGCGGGTCCTGGGCCAGCAGCACGTCCAGGACCCTGCGGTGCGCGCGTTGGCGGACCGGCCCCGGGAGGGCTTCGTAGACCGCCTCCTGGGCCAGGACGTGCGCGAATCCGTAGCTGTCCGGGCCGGTCTGCCGCAGTACCGCGGCGCCGAGCGCCTCCAGCAGGGCCGCCTCGCCCCGTTCCTCGTCCAGGCCGGCCGATTCGGCCAGCCGCGCCTGCCCGGCCGGGACCGCCAGGACGGCCGCAGCGTCCACCAGGGCCGTCGCCTCCGGTCCGAGCCGTGACCTGCGGTCGGCCAGGACCTCGCGCAGGCTCCGGGGCACCCGCAGCGCCGTGAGGTCCGTGCCGTGCGGTGTGCCCGCGAGGGTGATCAGGTCCTCCTCGATGACCAGCGGCAGACCCGCGCTGCGCTCCAGCAGGGTGCGCACCAGGGCCGGTGGCGGCTCGTCGCCCAGCACGTCGCGCGCCATGGCCCGCAGCTCCGCCCCGCCCAGCGGACCGAGCCGGATCTCGGCCCCGCCCGTGCCCGGCGAGCGCCGGAACGCGGCACCGAGGACGGGCCCGCCGCCCGGCAGGTCCTCGGCCCGGTAGGTGAGCACCAGCGCCGCATCGGCCGGCAGGTCGCGCGCCAGCAGGAGCAGCAGTTCCCGGGTCGCCTCGTCGGCCCAGTGCACGTCCTCCACCACCAGCACCGCCGGTGCGACCGCCGTCAGCAGCGTCCGCACCCCGGCGGCTGTCCGGAACCGCTGCATGCCGGACCCGGAGGAGCCCGGCGGCACCGGCGGTGGCGCGGGCAGGGCGGCGGCCAGGTCCGGCAGCAGCGGCGCGAGTGCCCCGGCGGAGGCCTCCAGCTCCTCCACCGGGGGCAGCCACGGCCCGATCCGGCGCAGCGCGTCGATGACCGGCCCGTACGCCAGCGGCTCCCGCAACGGATGGCACCCGCCCGCCAGCACCCGCAGGCCCCGCGCGCGCAGCACCTCCGACGCCTCCGCGACCAGCCGCGACTTGCCGATCCCCGCCTCGCCCTCCACCAGCACCACGGCCGGCCGGGCCGCGGACGCCGCTTCCAGCAGCGCCCTCAGCTCGCGTTCGCGGCCCGCGAAGGCGCATCCCCGGATCCCGGGCGAGTCCGTTCCACTGCGGAAGCCGTCCATCCCCAGCTCTCCTCACCGTCGTGGCCCGGCAGGGACGGGACGGATCGCCGCCGCCGGCCGGGTTCCACGGTAGTCCGCCCCGGACGGGAGCGCCGGGCGCGCGCACCCGGCCGTGCGCGTGCCGACGGGCGCACGCGGGCGCCGGTGGCTTCCTGCGGCGTGCCGGGCACGGCATCGGCACCGATCATTGATGGGATCAATCCTATGGCCCACCTGGCCTGTTCCGGATCGGCATCGCGGCAAAGTCCTTGTTTTGCAGCAGGGTTCCTCCTGTCCATTGACAGCCCTTTCGAATGAGACCTATAAACATCCCATGTCTTGAGTCGGCGGAGCGTGTCACCGCATTCGCTCGGGACGCTGAACGGCCTGATCGGCCCGCGCATCACGCGCGGCACGGCCCAGGAGCGACCCGGGCCGCCCCGCGCCCTTCCCCCCGCTCGTCCCGGCGAGCCGTTTCCCCCTGCCCGCACAGGAGTTGTCGCCATGTCATCGGCCCTGCCCGTCTCCCCGGAACCCGCCCGCATCACCGCCCTCGACGTCCTGGACGTGCGCTTCCCGACCTCCGAGCACCTCGACGGCTCGGATGCGATGAACCCCGAGCCGGACTACTCGGCCGCCTACGTCGTCCTGCGCACCGACGCCCCCGACGGACTGGAGGGCCACGCCCTGGCCTTCACCACCGGGCGCGGCAACGACGTGCAGGCCGCCGCCGTCGCGGCCCTCACCCCCCACGTGGTCGGCCGGTCCGTCGACGAGGTCTGCGCCGACCTCGGGGGCTTCTCCCGCTCCCTCGTCCACGACCCCCAGTTGCGCTGGCTGGGCCCGGAGAAGGGCGCCATCCACATGGCCGTCGGCGCGGTCGTCAACGCCGCCTGGGACCTCGCGGCCAAACGCGTCGACAAGCCCGTCTGGCGGTTCCTGGGCGAGATGTCGCCGGAGGAACTGGTCGCGCAGATCGACTTCCGCTGGCTCAGCGACGCGCTCACCCCCGACGAGGCCCTGGAGATCCTGCGCCGCGCCGAGCCCGGCCGCGCACAGCGCACCGCCCGACTGCTGAAGCACGGCTACCCCGCCTACACCACCACACCGGGCTGGCTCGGCTACTCCGACGAGAAGCTGGCCCGTCTCGCCCGCGAGGCCGTCGCCGACGGCTTCACCCAGATCAAGCTCAAGGTCGGCGCCGACCTGGAGGACGACGTACGGCGCCTGCGCACCGCCCGGGAGACGGTCGGCGACGACATCCGCATCGCGGTGGACGCCAACCAGCGCTGGGACGTCCAGGATGCGATCGACTGGATGGGCGCCCTCGCCCCCTACCGGCCGTACTGGATCGAGGAGCCCACCTCGCCCGACGACATCCTCGGCCACGCCGCCGTCCGCGCCGCCGTCGCTCCCGTCAAGGTCGCCACCGGCGAGCACATCGCCAACCGGGTCGTCTTCAAGCAGCTGCTCCAGGCCGGAGCGGTGGACATCGTGCAGATCGACGCGGCACGGGTCGGCGGCGTCAACGAGAACATCGCGATCCTGCTGCTCGCCGCCAAGTTCGGCGTCCCGGTCTGCCCGCACGCCGGCGGCGTCGGCCTGTGCGAGATGGTGCAGCACCTGTCGATGTTCGACTACGTCGCCGTCTCCGGCACGGTCGAGGACCGGGTCGTCGAGTACGTCGACCACCTGCACGAGCACTTCCTCGACCCGGTCCGCGTCACCGGCGGCCACTACCTCGCCCCGACCCGTCCCGGGCTCGGCGCGCAGATGCACACCGAGTCCCTCAAGGAGTACACCTACCCCGACGGCCCGGTCTGGTCCGCCCGTGTCTGAGCCGCCCGCGTCCGCGCTGCCCCTTTCCGAGCCGCCGTCCCTGGTCGACGCCCACCACCACGTGTGGGACCTGGACCGTCGGCCCCAGCCCTGGCTGGACGAGCCCGGCCACGCGCCGATCCGCCGCACGCACACGCTCGACGACCTGCGACGCGCCGCGACCCGGACGATCGCCGGACGGCGGCTGACCAGCACCGTGCTCGTCCAGTGCGTGACCTCCCTCCCCGAGACCCGGGAACTCCTGGCCCTCGCCGAACAGGACCCGCTGGTCGGCGCCGTCGTCGGCTGGGCCGACCTCGCCTCGCCCGCGATCGGCGACGTGCTCGACGCCCTGCGCGCCGGACCGGGAGGCGGCCACCTGCGCGCCCTGCGGCACGTCGTGCAGGCCGAGACCGACCCCGGCTGGCTGCAACGGCCCACCGTGGAGCGGGGGTTGCGGGCCGTCCGGGACCGGGGTCTCGGCTACGACCTGCTCATCCGCGGCGAGCAGTTCCCCCAGGCGGTCCGGCTCGCCCAGCGCATCCCCGACCTGCCCCTGGTCCTGGACCACGCGGGAAAGCCGCCCGTCGGCCGGGCGCTGGCCGACTGGGAACGGAAGGTGCGCGTGCTCGCCGCCTCCCCCCACGTGCGGTGCAAGCTCTCCGGGCTGATCACGGAGGCGGACCACCGGACCTGGACGATCGACGACATCCGGCCGGTCCGGGACGTCCTGCTGGACGCCTTCGGCCCCGAGCGGCTGATGTTCGGCTCCGACTGGCCGGTCTGTGTCCTCGCCGGCGGCTGGAACCACTGGGCCGCCACCGTCGAGGACCTGCTCGCCGACTGCTCCGAGGACGAGCGGCAGGCCGTGCTCGCCGGTACCGCGGCCTCCTTCTACCGGCTGTCCGTCCCGGCCTACCGGCTGCCCGTCCCGACCTACCGGCTGTCCGACCCGACGGAAGGCCCGCGCCCGTGCTCCTGACCGAACTGCTGCACCCCGGGATCCTCGCGTCCCTCGCCGGCGCCGGCCACGGCGCCCGGGTCCTGCTCGCCGACGGCCACTACCCCGCCGGCACCGCCACCGGCGAGCGCGCCAGGACCGTCCACCTCAACCTGGCCCCGGGCCTGCTCGACGTCACCACCGTGCTGGACGTCCTGCTGCGCGCGGTGCCCGTCGAATCGGCCCACGTGATGGTGCCGCCCGCGGGCGAACCGGAGCCGCCGGCCGTCGCCGGGTACCGCTCCGCGCTGGCGCCCCGACCGGTCACGGCACTCCACCGCGCCGCCTTCTACGAGGCCGCCCGCTCACCGGACCTGGCCCTCGTCGTCGTCACCGCCGACACCCGCACCTACGCCAACCTGCTGCTCACCATCGGCGTCCGCACCGAAGGGATCCTGGAAACACGATGACACTCGCCGTCCGCTACCTGGCCGCACGCACCCTCGACACGGCCCCCGCCGAGACCCCCGAACCCGGCCCCGGCGAGGTGCAGCTGGCCCCCGCCTACGTCGGCATCTGCGGCACCGACCTGCACATCTTCCACGGCGACATGGACGCCCGGGTGGCCGCGCCCGCCGTCCTCGGGCACGAGATGTCCGGCCTGGTCGTCCGCGTCGGCCCGGACGTGGAGGGCTGGCGGCCCGGTGACGCGGTCACCGTGATGCCGCTGCGCTGGGACGGCACCTGCCCGGCCTGCCGCGCCGGGAACCGGCACATCTGCCAGCACCTCGACTTCCTCGGCATCGACTCCCCGGGCGCGTTGCAGCAGCGCTGGACCGTGCCCGCCGCCGCCCTGGTCCGGCTCCCGGACTCCCTGCCCCTGGACCGCGCCGCGCTCGTCGAACCGACCGCGGTGGCCGTGCACGACGTCGCACGGGCCGGCGTCCGGCCGGGCGAGAAGGCCGTCGTGGTCGGCGGCGGCCCCGTCGGCGTCCTCATCGCCCTGGTCGCGCGGGCCACGGGCGCCGAGGTCCGGGTCATCGAGCCGAGCACCCACCGCCGCCTGCTCGCCGAGGAGTTGGGCCTGACCGCCTGGAACCCCGCCGACGACGACGTGCCGGAACTCGTCCGGCGGTGGACCGCGGACGCGGGCGCGGACGTCGCCTTCGAGGTGTCCGGCGCGGCGGGCGGCGTCGACACGGCGGTCGACGTGCTGGGCGCGCGCGGCCGCCTGTGCCTGGTGGCCATCCACCCCCGGCCCCGCGAGGTGAACCTGCACCGCTTCTTCTGGCGCGAACTCACGCTGGTGGGAGCGAGGTTGTACGACCGCTCCGACTTCGAGCAGGCGGTACTGCTCGTCGCCGACGGCACGGTCCCGGCCGAGCGGCTGATCAGCAAGGTCGTGCCGCTGACCGAGGCACCCGCCGCGTTCGAGGCCCTGGAGGGCGGCGGCGACATGATGAAGATCCTGGTGGACTGCACCGTGAACAGCACCGCGGACGGTACCGACAACACCGAGGGAGCCGCCGCATGACACCCTTCGACCTCACCGGCAGGCTCGCCGTCGTCACCGGAGCCCGCCGCGGCATCGGCCGGGCCGTGGCCCGAGCGCTCGCCGAAGCCGGGGCGGACGTCATCGGCGTCAGCGCCTCGCTGGAGAAGTCCGGCAGCGCGGTGGAACAGGACGTGACCGCCGCCGGCCGCACCTTCGAGGCGATCCGCGCCGACTTCGCCGACCCCGAAGCCGTCCGCGCCCTGGGCGCGGACCTCGCCGGCCGCGAACGGCCGGTGGACATCCTGGTCAACAACGCGGGCACGATCCGCCGCGCCCCCGCCGCCGAGCACACCGACGCCGACTGGGACCTCGTGCTCCAGGTCAACCTGAGCGCGCAGTTCGCGCTGACCCGGGCCGTGGGTGCGAGCATGGTGGCACGCGGCCGGGGGAGCATCGTCTTCACGGCGTCGCTGCTCAGCTTCCAGGGCGGCATCACCGTCCCCGGCTACACCGCCGCCAAGCACGGCATCGCCGGCCTGACCAAGGCACTGGCCAACGAGTGGGCCCCGCACGGCGTCAACGTCAACGCCATCGCGCCCGGCTACATCGCCACCGACAACACCCGGGCGCTCCAGGACGACCCGGCACGCAGCAGGGCCATCCTGGACCGCATCCCCGCCGGCCGCTGGGGCAGCGCCGACGACCTCGCCGGGGCCGCCGTGTTCCTGGCCTCGGACGCCGCCGCCTACGTGCACGGCACCGTCCTGCCCGTCGACGGCGGCTGGCTCGGCCGATGAGCCGCACCGGACCGGGACCCGCACCGGCCGGGCCCCGCGAGAGGAGTACGGAATGAACGGCCCCGAGGTCCTCGCCCTCGGCGAGGTGATGCTGCGCCTCGACCCGGGCGAGGGCCGGATCCGCACCGCCCGCTCGTTCCAGGTCTGGGAGGGCGGCGGCGAGTACAACGTCGTCCGCGGCCTGCGCCGCTGCTTCGGCCTCCGCACGGCCGTCGTCACCGCGCTCGTGGACAACCCGGTGGGCCGCCTCGTCGAGGACCTGATCCTCCAGGGCGGCGTCGACACCTCGATGATCCGCTGGACACCCGACGACGGCGTGGGCCGCACCGCACGCAACGGCCTGAACTTCGTCGAGCGCGGATACGGCCTCCGCGGCGCGCTCGGCGTCGGCGACCGCGCGCACACGGCCGTCTCGCAGCTGCGGAAGGGCGACGTGGACTGGGACGCCGTCCTCCCGGCCGGGGTGCGCTGGTTCCACACCGGCGGCATCTTCGCCGGCCTGTCGGACCACCGCGGATGTCGCCGAGGAGGCGATGGCCGCGGCCCGCCGGCACGGCGTCACGGTCTCCTACGACCCCAACTACCGCGCCAGTCTCTGGGCCGGCCGGGGCGGCGCCGCCCGGGCTCGCGAGGTGGACCTGCGGCTCGCCCGGCACGCCGACGTCGTGGTCGGCGCCCTGGGCCTGGCCGGTGCGCACCCCGGGCAGACCCGCGTCGGGGCCGACGAGGCCGCCGACGCCCTCGCGGAGGTCGCCCGCCTGCTGCCCGGGGCGCGGGTGCTGGCGACGACCCTGCGCGAGGTGCCCTCGGCCGGGGTGAACGACTGGTCCTCGGCCGCCTGGTCGGCGGAGACCGGCTTCGTCGCCGGGCGCCGCATGCCCGGACTGCACGTCCTCGACCGGATTGGCTCCGGCGACGGCTTCGCCGCCGGCCTGATCCACGGACTGCTCCGCGGCACCGGCCTGGAACGCGCGCTGGCCTACGGCACCGCCCACGGCGCCCTCACCATGACCACGCCCGGAGACGTCTCCATGGCCACCCTCGCCGAGGTCGAGGCACTCGTCGCGGGCGGATCGGCCCACGTCAGCCGCTGACCGCCACCCCCTCACCCCTCCTCCAGCACTCCAGTACTCCAGGAGCACGACGTGCAGCAACGGACTATCGAGAACACCTCCGTCACCCTCACCGGGCTGGGCTTCGGAGCCTCCGTCATCGGCAACCTCTACCGCGCCACCCCGGCCGAGGTCGCGAGAGCCGCCGTCGACACCGCCTGGGACGCCGGCGTCCGGTACTTCGACACCGCGCCGCACTACGGCCTCGGCCTCTCCGAGCGCCGCCTCGGCGCCGCCCTGCGGGACCGGCCCCGGCACGAGTACGTCGTCTCCTCCAAGGTGGGCCGCCTCCTCGTCCCCAACGAGGCGCCCCGCGGCAGCGACCCCGAGGGCTTCGTCGTACCGGACGACCTGCGCCGGGTGTGGGACTTCAGCCGCGACGGAGTGCTCCGCTCCGTCGAGGACACCCTGGAGCGCACCGGACTGGACCGGCTGGACGTCGTCTACCTGCACGACCCGGACGAGCACTGGCGGCAGGCGGCCGAGGAGGCCATGCCCGCGCTCGCGGAACTGCGCGACCAGGGCGTGATCGGCGCGATCGGCGCGGGCATGAACCAGTCGGCCATGCTCGCCCGCTTCCTGCGCGAGACCGCCGCCGACGTCGTGATGCTCGCCGGACGCTACAGCCTGCTCGACCAGTCCGCGCTGGACGACGTGCTGCCCGCCGCCCGGGACCTCGGCCGCAGCGTCGTCGCGGTGGGGGTGTTCAACTCCGGGCTGCTCTCCCGGGACCGGCCCGCCGAGGGCATGAAGTACGACTACCGGGACGCCCCGCCGGACCTCGTCGCCCGGGCCCGCGCGATCGCGGAGGTCTGCGAGGCACACGGCACCACACTGCCCGCGGCGGCGATCGCCTTCCCACTGACCCACTCCAGTATCATCAACGTCACCCTCGGTATGCGGAACCCGGAACAGGTCGTACGGAACGTGGAACTCCACGGCAGGAACACGCCCGAAGGACTCTGGAGCGACCTCCGGGCCCGGGGACTCATCAGGTCGGACGTGCCCCTGGAGCACGCTCGGGGGAGAGGTGCGCAGTGTTGCTGACGGACAAGGCCATAGAACAGATCCGTGAGCTGATCAGGACCGGCGCCCTGCCTCCCGGTTCGAAGCTCCCCCCGGAGCCCGTGCTCGCCGCCCAACTGGGCCTCTCCCGCAACCTCGCCCGGGAGGCCGTCAAGGCCCTGGCCGTCGCCCGGGTGCTGGAGGTCCGGCGCGGCGACGGCACCTACGTGACCAGCCTCCAGCCGAGCGTCCTCCTGGAGGGCCTCGGTGGCGCGGTCGAACTCCTCCAGAGCGACGCGGCGGCCCTGCGGGACCTGATCGAGGTACGCCGCCTGCTCGAACCGGCCGCCACGGCACTGGCCGCCACCCGGATCTCGGACGAGCAACTGGCCGAGGTGAAGGGACACCTGGACGCCATGCGCGAGGCCCGCGACGACGTCGAGCAGCTCAACGCCCACGACGCCGCCTTCCACCGCGCCGTCGTCTCGGCGACCGGCAACGAAACCCTCCTCACCCTCCTGGAAGGCATCTCCGGCCGCACCCTGCGCGCCCGCGTCTGGCGCGGCCTCACCGACGCCCACGCCGCGGGCCGGACCCTCGCCGAGCACGAGGCGATCTTCAACGCCCTGTCCGCCCGCGACGCCACCCTCGGCCAGGCGGCCGCGCTGCTCCACGTCAGCAGCACCGAACAGTGGCTCCGGGAGCACCTGAGCGCGGAGGAGTCCCTTCCCGGCGCGGGCGCCGCCGGCTAGCCGGCCAGTGCTGTGACCGGGACGGACGGTTCACCGTGCTGGTATGACTGGTGCATGCAGGAAGAGACCGCGCAGTCCGCCATCGATACGTTCATCTCGGCGTTCAACGCCTCGGACGACAGCTATGTGCCGGCGCTGCTCTCGCAGGCGCTGACCTCGGACGTGGTCTTCTGGGGTCCGTTGGGCCGCAGTGAGGGGATCGAGGCGGTCGAGCGGTTCGTGCTGGACCTCCGGCGCCACCCCGCGGGGGCCGGCACGATGACGCGCTGTTCGGCGGTGGACATGCCGGACGAGTGGGCCCGGTACCGGTGGATCTTCACGACCCCGGACGGAGGCCCCCGCCTGGCGGGCACGGACGTCGTCCACCTGCGGCGGAACCTCATCGACCAGGTCATCGTCTTCGCGGGGGAGATCGGGCCGTTGGCCTCCTGAGCCGCTGACCTTCTGAGCCGTTGGCCTCCTGACTGATCGGCCACGCCCGGCAGCCGTGGCCGCCGGGCGTGGTGGCGCAGGCGCTCGCCGGTTCAGCAGGAGCAGCCCCAGTGCGGGGCGGGTGCGGTCGACGGGGTTCCGCCGTCCCGGCCGGTGGGTGCGGGTGGGTGGACGGTGGTGCCGGCCTTGATGGTCTCGATCACCTCGATGTCGCGGATCCGCTCGGGGTCGACCGTCAGCGGGTTCTCGCTGAGGACGACCAGGTCCGCGAGCTTGCCGACCTCGATACTGCCCTTGCGGTCCTGCTCGCCGTACTGGTGGGCGGCGTTGACGGTGATCGCGCGCACCGCCTCCAGCGCGGAGACCCGCTGGTCGGGGCCGAGCAGGTGGCCGCCGCGGGTGCGGCGGGTGACCTGGCTGGACAGCACGGCGATGGAGTTCGGCAGCGCCACCGGGGCATCGTGGTGCGAGGTGTAGCGCAGGCCCCGGTCGAGTGCCCAGCGGGCCGGTGAGATGTCCTGCGCCCGCTCCTCGCCGAGGACGGTCCCGCGGTACCAGTCGCCCCAGTAGTAGGTGTGCATCGAGAAGAAGGACGGCAGGATCCCCAGCCGGGCGAACGCGTCGACCTGGTCCTCGCGGGCGGTCTGCGCGTGGATCGCCACGGTCGGCCGGCGGCCCGGCCCGGCCGCCGCGACCGCGTCCAGGAACTGGTCGATCGCCGCGTCGCCGTTGACGTGCGCCAGGACCTGCCAGCCCCGCTCGACCGCCGTACTGACCTGCTCGGCGACCACCGCGTCGTCCGGCACCGCCGGGTACCCGCGGTAGCCCTCGGGCTGTCCGGGCGGCGGCGTCAGGTACGGCTTGCTCAGCCACGCGGTGCGTCCCTGCGGCGAGCCGTCCAGGACCAGCTTCACGCCGGCCGCGCGGACGCCGTTCACGTACTCGTCGCTCACCCCGATCGGGTCGTCCAGCGCGGACGACATCGCCTCGTCGGCCTTCACGTACGCGACCACGTCGACCGGGAACGGCACGGCGGCGGCGGTGTCCCGCAGGGCCTTGAGGTTGGCGAGGGTGGTGCCGCCCTCCTGGACGGTGGTGAAGCCGAAGCTCGCCGCCGTGACCGCACCCGTCGCGAACAGCATCAGCAGCTCCCGCTCCGGCAGCCCCGCGAGCGCCAGGTCCGAGGCCGGGGTGAAGGCCTTCTCCTCCAGGACGCCGTCGGGCTCGCCGAACGAGGGCGGGACGGCGAGTTCGCGCCGCCGGATCACCCCGCCCTCGGGGTCGGGCGTGGCGGCCGAGTACCCGAGCCGCTTGAGGCCGAGGCGGTTCACCGCGCCGAGGTGGAAGGACTGGTGGATGGCGAGCACCGGGCGGTCCGTGGACACCTCGTCGAGGTCGTCGCGGGTGGGGTGGCGGCCCTCGGCGAGCATCGCGTCGTCGTACCCGAAGCCGATGATCCACTCGGAGTCCGCGCCCACCGGGCCCGCGGCCCAGGAGCGCAGCTTGTCCTTCAGGGAGGCGAGATCGGTGACGTCGCCGTCCGGGTCGGCGAGCAGGTTGGCGATGACGGTCTGCAGGCCGATGCCTCCGAGGTGGCCGTGCGCGTCGATGAACCCGGGCAGCAGGGCGCGGCCCCCGAGGTCCCGCACGACGGTGTGCGGGCCGCGCCAGCGTTCCAGCGCCTCCTGCTCGGGGCCCACGAAGACGACGGTCCCGTCCTTCACGGCCACCGCTTCGACCCGTCGGTCGTCGACGTGCTCCGCGAGCGTGACGATGTCGCCGCCGTGGAGGATGAGGTCGGCCTGTTCGGCCATGCTGGTCTCCCGTTCGGTAGAAGGATGGTGAAACCGGCCCAGAGCCTAGGAGCACTGTGCGCGAAGTCGGCTGCGAACGGCCGGACTTCACCGGAACGGGGCAACGCGGCGGGAAGGATCCCGGCCCCTCGCCGGAGGAGGCGGGAGCGTCCGGATCCGGTCGATGACGGATGCTGCGGCGGTCGGCCCGCACCCGCCTGCTTTCCCGAAGGAAGTAGGCGGCCTTGAAGGTAACCATCCGACATCGCCTACGATCTGCCCACAGCTTCGGGGAACTGACGGTGCGTCAACTGCCTGCGACTGCTCCTGTTCCCGTCGTGATCGCGGCGGCGGGGTGGATCGCGGCGCGGCGTTCCCGTCGGGATCCGTGCCGCCCGCGCCGGTCGACGGTGACCGGTCCGGCCGCCACCCGGAGCGTGCAGGCGGTCCTCCGAACGGGCACCGGGCAGCGCCGCCCGTGGACCCGCCGCATCTCCGGCCCGTTCACCCCGGGCATCCGGCTGAGAGTCAGCGACATCGCCAGTGGAAGGAAGCTTCATGAACCCGAGACTCCCGCGTGCTCGATTCGATCTCCTGAGGACGGTGGTCGCCTGCCTGGCGACCAGCCTCCTCGCCCTCGGCCTCGCCGTCGGTCCGCTGGCGACCACCGACGCCCGCGCCCTGGACCTCAAGGGGCCGCCGTGCCCGGCCGGCGGGACGGGGTCCACCTGCTTCTCGATCGGCTTCGCGGGGGGACAGACCGTCGCCCTGAACCCCTACGCCTACTTCACCCAGCAGTTGACCATGCAGAACAAGGGGGAAGGCACCACCTGGCAACTGCGGCCCGACCGGACCGACGGCACGTTCGGGATCGTCAACAGGGCCTTCGGCAAGTGCCTGGAAGTGCGTGGGAGTTCGGACGAGGCCTGGAACTTCGTGTATGCCGCGGACTGCCAGGTGAAGCCGGAGCAGAAGTGGTACTTCCACCCGAACGGCGGGGGCTTCATGATCCGGGCCGTGAGCTCCGGCAGGTGCCTGGCGCCCTGGGAGGGCGACCTCCGGGCCGGCTACCCGATCGGTGCGACGGCGTGCAGGGCGGTCGCGTCCCAGCGGTGGGCCTTCGGCTGGAACACGGCGCCCTCGCCGAGGGACTTCGCCCTCGCGTACGCGGCCAAGAAGTGCGAGGCGGCGCCGACTTCGTGCTCCTGGGACATGAAGTCGGAGGCGCCCGCCGCGCCGGTCCCCGCCGAATGCGTGTCGGTGCCCTGGTACAACAACACCTCCACGCCGTCGACCCACACCTACTCCGTGCTCAAGACCAGTGGGTGGTCCAACGAACTGGGCTCCAGTTTCGAGAGCGCGTTCGAGAGCGGATCGGCCGCGTCGCTGATCTCCAAGGTCACCGTCAAGCTCACGGTCTCCTTCAAGACCGTCTGGTCCGGCTCCGAGAGCGTGAACAACCAGGTCACCTACAGCGTTCCGCCGGGGCAGTACGGCTGGGTCACGCTCAACAAGATCGCCCGGAAGGTGACCGGGGTCTGGACCTTCTCCGCCGCCGAGCTCCCGTGGACGGCGAACGACACCGTCTCGGTGCCCATCGTCCACGACCCCAGCGGCCAGTCCACGGTCTACGCCCTGAACACGGACCCGAAGCCCCCGGTCTGCAGGTCGTAGCAGAGCGCGGTGGGCGGGAACGAGGTCGGACGGCGGAGAACCCCCCTTCGCCGTCCGGATCCGCCCGCCGTGTTCAGAGCCCGGTCACCGTGACGACAGCGCACCGGTGGCCGGGCGCCGGGCGTCCCGGGGGGGTCGGCGGCCCGACGCGCAGCTGCGACTGCGGCGAAAAGTTTTCCGGTGCTGCTGTCACATCCGGTGCGGTCGGCGGGTCAGTGGAGTGTTCGAGCAAGTGCAGCGGTTCCGCCGCTGCTCCTCCCACACGAAACCGGGGTCCCCGTCATGTCCGTCGCCTACGTCGTCCTCGCCGTTGTCAGTGCCCTGTGGGTCGGGTTCTCCGGGGTCTCGCTGGCCCGCCGGGCGGAGTTCGTCACCCAGCCGCTCGTGGAGTACGGGGTGCCGCGCTCGTGGTGGGGTCCGCTGGCACTCGCGAAGCTCGCCGGTGCGGCCGGCCTGTTGGTGGGTCTCGCGGTCCAGGCCCTCGGCATCGCGGCGGCGATCGGCCTGATCCTCTACTTCCTGGGTGCCGTCGTCACCTGCCTGCGGGCGCGCTCCTACAAGACCGTGCCCTTCCCGCTCCTCTACCTCGCCCCCGTCGCGGTCACCCTCGGCCTGGGCCTGGCCGCCTGACGCGGCGAACGCCCACCGGCCGGCCGCACCCCGGAGCGGCCGGTTCGGAAACGGGACGCCCGGCCGTTCCAGGGGCGCGGCTACGTCGAGGTCGCCGCCGTTGAACAACTGGACGCGGCAGAGCCTCATCGGCTCGGTGTCGCCACCGCCCTGGGCGCCGCTCACGTTCCGTCCGCTTCCGACGCCCGCCGCGGTGGAGCCGGGGCGGGCGGGAGGCGGTCAGGCGGTGGCCTTGCCCGCCGTGACCAGGGCGGCGAGTGCGGTCCGCTGGACGTACGCCAGCAGGCCGACGGTGACGGCGGCCATCACCAGCGCCATCACGGCGTGGCCGAGTGCCGAGACGAGGGCGAAGCCGAGGGCGCCGAGCAGGACGTGGGTGCCGATCCGCAGGCCCACCAGGGCGAAGGCCACCTTGCGGGTGCCCTTGCCGCGCCACAGCAGCTTGGCGAGCTTCAGCCGCTTGCGCAGCAGGGTGAGCGAGACGGTGATGTTGATCGCGGCGAGGAGGATCAGGGCGGGCCACGCGGAGGGGAAGGCCCGCAGCAGGTCGAAGGCACCGGCCAGGCCGCCCTCGAACCCGAAGAACCAGGAGGGCAGCCGCATCTCGCCGACCGAGGGCAGCAGCTCACCGGCCGTGCCGACGGCATCGAGGCCGGCGGTGGGTTCGGATGCGGCCGCGTCGGTACCGGTGCTCGCCATGATGTCCCCCGTGGTGTGTCCCCCGCCGGGCCTGTCCGCCCTCGGTGATGATCATCAGTCTGGCATGCCGGACCAGTCGCGCGAGCGAAGCCGCGGACCGATCCTTGCTCAAGCTATCGACATTCGATAGATTCCCATCGCAACTCGATGGATGGATGGATCATGGGCAAGCTGACAGTGCGCGCGCTGCGCGTGGTGCTCGCGGTGGTGCTGACCGGCACCGTGTTCGTACAGGCGATGATGCTGTGGGCCCTGGTGAGCGGGAACGACCCGGAGGACGGGACGCTCCCGCTGACCGCGCTGCGCCTGGTGACGGTCCTGGGCGTCGGGGCGGCGCAGGTCGCCCTGGTCTGCGTCTGGCGACTGGTGGCGATGGTGCGGCGCGGGACGGTGTTCTCCCACGCCGCCTTCCGCTACGTGGACGGCATCATCGGCGCGATCGTCGCGGCCGCTCTGGTGTGGTTCTCGGTCACGGCACTGAACGCGCCGGGCCAGCGGGACGACCCCGGCGTCACCCTCATCATGGGCGGGATCGGCGTGGCGATCCTGGGTGTCGCGCTCATCGTGCTCGTACTGCGGATGCTGCTCGCCCAGGCCGTCGCCCGCGACGTCGAAGCGACCCGGATGCAGGCCGAGCTGAACGAGGTGATCTGATGCCGATCGCGGTCGACATCGACGTGATGCTGGCCCGGCGGAAGATGTCCGTGGGTGAACTCGCGGACCGGATAGGGATCACCCCCGCCAACCTGGCGGTCCTCAAGAACGGCCGCGCCAAGGCCGTGCGCTTCTCGACCCTCGCCGCCCTCTGCGAGGTGCTCGACTGCCAGCCGGGGGACCTGCTCCGCTGGGAGACCGATGACGCCGAAGCGGCCGAGGCGGTCGACAAGGCCGACGGGGCGGACCGGGCCGAACAGACCCAGGGCGACTGAGTCCCGCCCGGATCCCGATCCTGCCCGCTGCGGGCCGCCGGCTCCGGCCGTCAGAGGCGCAGGACGATCAGCGCGGTGTCGTCGGTGAGCCCGGCGGGCGGGACGAGATCGGCCAGCAGCGCGTCGGCGAGGCGGTCGGGGTCGGCGCGGCGGTGGCGGGCGAGGGAGCGGGCGAGGCGGTCGAGGCCGGTGTCGATGTCCTCGCGCCGGCGCTCGACGAGCCCGTCGGTGTAGAGCACGAGGACGGAACCCTCCGTGAAGCCGGTCCGGGCCTGCGGGCGCGCGACGTGTTCCGGGCGGGCGCCGAGCGGGGGATCGGTGGCCCGGTCGAGCAGGACCACCGTGCCGTCCGGGCCGCACAGCGCGGGCGGCGGGTGGCCCGCGCTGCTGTAGGTGAGGGTGTGGGTGGTCCAGTCGACGAAGACCGACACGACCGTGGCGTTCTCCGCGCCGTCGACGAAACGGGCGTACAGGCCCAGCACCTCCAGGGCCTGGGCGGGGCCGTCGGCGACCCGGGAGGCGGCGGACAGCGCGCTGCGCAGCTGCCCCATGACGCCGGCGGCGCGCAGCCCGTGGCCGACGACGTCGCCGACCGCCACGGCGACGGCGGTGTGGTCCGTGCCGGGCAGGTCGGCGAGGTCGTACCAGTCGCCGCAGACGTTCAGGGCTCCGGTGGCGGGTCGGTACCGCACGGCCGCGCGGTGGTGGCCGAGCGGCCGCGGCGCGGGGAGCATCGCCTCCTGCAGGTGGAGGGCGACCTCGCGTTCGCGGGCGTGGGCGTCGCGCAGGCGATCGTTGACCTCCTGCAGTTCCCGGGCACGCGTGTACAGCTCGGCCTCCAGGACCCGGGCGCTGCCGCCCTCGCGGGAGCCGCGGGCCGTGATGAGGTCCGTGACCTCCTCGACGCGGTGCAACAACAGCGCCACCGTGCCGTCCGGGGCGAGGACGGGGGCGTTCACGGGGCTCCAGTACCGCTCGTGCCACACGCCGGGGCGCTCCGGGTCCTCGACGTCGTAGCGCTGCAGGGCCATGGTGTCGCGCTCGCCGGTGGCCATCACGCGTTCGAGCGAGGCCTGCAGGTTGCGCATGCCGTTCGCCGAGGCGTCGTTCGGGTTGTCCGGGAAGACGTCGAACAGGTAGTGGCCGATGAGCTGCTCGCGGCTGCGTCCGGACACGGACAGGAACGCCTCGTTGACATCCGCGTACACCAGGTCGCGGGTCAGCAGCGCCACCGCGCCCGGCAGGGCATGGAAGACGTCCTGGTAGTCGATGACGGGTCCGTTCACGATCCACCTGCCCGTACGCCGTCGCTTCCGGTGATGGGGTTCTTCCACCATAGGAGCGCGCCGTCCGCACGGCCCACTCCCGGAGCGCCCGGCGCCGGAGCACGGGGGCACGGCATCGTGGCCGCGCGGCCACGAACCCCTCAGGGCCCGACGACGTTGATCGTGTGGTTGATCGAGGAAACCGGCACGAGTACCTTTCTCATGCCGAGCAGCCGGGAGTCGCTGCTCCCCGTGGTCCAGCACCAGTCGAAGGCCCGGTCCGGCATTTGCGTGAGGAATTCTCCGCCCCAGCTCAGAGTTCTGTCCTGGTTCTCCGCGAAGAAGAAGTACTTCGCCCCGTTGACCGGTCCGGAACGCACTTTGAGATCCGTGTGGGGAGTGACCATGAACCATCCGGTCTTCGACCATTGGTCGCCTTTCGACGCGCAATCGCTGTTCGAATAGGCGTACGCGAACCAGACCGTCTTGGACGTGCTGTTCTGGAAGTAGAGTCCCACGGTCATCCCTCCTGCGGCGTGGGGTCGTCACCGCGGCCGTCGTCGGCGGCGCAGTCGCTCTCCACGCCGGGAAGATGGTCCTCGCCACTGGAGACCCCCGCCGTCCGGTCCATCGGGACCGCCTCGCCCGCCCGGTCCGGACCGCGTGACCGCCGGTGCTCGGCAGCCTCGTCCGCGGTCCAGGCCCGCGACAATTTCTCTGCCATGTGCGACACCCTTCCACTTCTCGGTGGACCGGGCGAGGCCCGATTCGCCGTTCTGCGGGATTTCCGTTGCTCCGGACCGGAGATGTTGCCGGCCGGTTCCGTTCCACCAGGGCCGAAAGGATGGGGGTAGCCGCCGGGTCCGTCGATGCACCGGCACTCCGAGTTCATCACCTGTATACAAACTAACTTCGACGCATCCGCGCCGCACCCGGGCGAGTGGGTCGGGGGAGGCCCGGCCACGACCGCCGGGCCTTCACGGCGGTGTACGGCGGCGGTTCGATCAGCGACGAGGCGGTCATCCTCGCCCCCGCGTCCGTCGGAACGACCCTGATCGCGTCGATGGCCGACATGACGGCCGACGCCCGCCACCTCGGGGTGACGGAGGGTGGCCGGGCGGAGCGGGAAGCGGTCCGGCCCGGCCACCGCGGTGGTGACCGGGCCGGACCGCGCGGGCCTCGCTGCGTTGCCGGGGTTCAGTACGAGAAGGCCCATTTCTGGGTGGGGATGTCGTAGAAGGTCCACTGCTGGGCGCGGGCGCCGTCGGTTTTGAGGGAGTCGTCGATCTCCAGGGCCTTGCCGCTGTTGCGGTTCTTGAGGGCGTAGCCGCCGGTGCTCTTGACGAGGTCCCATTTCTGGGTGGGCAGGCCGTAGAAGGTCCACTGCTGGGCGCGCGCGCCTTCGACCGTGAGCGAGTCCTCGATCTCCAGGGCCTTGCCACTGTTGGCGTTGCGCACCTCCCAGCCGTCGCCGGCCCAGTGGAGGATCCAGCGCGCGGTCGGCAGGCTGTGGCAGGTCCACTGCTGGGCCTGGGCTCCGTCGGTCATGAGGGAGTTGTCGATCTCCAGGCACTTTCCGCTGTTGGTGTTGACGAGCGGGGTCTTCCAGTCGACGGCGCGGGTCTGTTGGATCCAGGGGCCGAGGTCGTCGGTGCGGGTGTCGTAGGCGCCGGTGCGGGTGGTTTCGGTGGTGCCGAGGCAGCCGTTCTGCCAGGAGCGGCTGTTGAGGGCGGCGAGTTCGTAGTGGTCGCCGACCTTGCGGAGGGCGGGTCCGCCGGTGTCGCCCTTGCAGACGGCGGCGCCGGTCGGGGTCTTGGGGGTGATGGCGAGGCCGGTGGGGTCGACGGTGCCGACGGTGAACAGGCCGCTGTGGAGCCGGTCGGGTACCCACTCGGTCCTGGTGCGTCCGAAGCCCGCGACCGTCAGCTCCTCCCCGGCGGCGGGCGCCGTGCCGGCGACCACGACCGGGGTGATGTCGGTGACCGGGTTGGCGAGGCGGGCCATGACGAGGTCGCGGTCGGAACGGGGGACCAGCTCGACGACATCCCGGACCTGGCCCGTGGTGGTGGTGAGGTCGGTGCGGCCGACGGTGGCGGTGGTCCTGAGGGCGGGCGGGCCCGCGGGGACGGTCGCCGGCCGGGCGGGGTCGTCGGCGAAGCAGGAGGCGGCGGTGACGATCCAGAACGGGTCGATCAGGGCGCCGGTGCAGGCGCGTTGGCCGTCGCCGATGTCCAGCTTGGCGGCGAACGCGTAGGAGGCGGGCGGCACGGGGTCACCACTGAGCGCAGGTGCGGGCGTGCCCGCCAGCAGGGCACCTGCCAGGGCGGCGGTCGTGACCGTCCCGGTCGTCCACGTCGAGCGTGAGCGCAAGCGAGGCATGAGGTGTCTCGTCTCCGTTCTTGAGCCTGCCGGTGTCCCGGGCGGGTGGATCACGGGCACGGTCAGCCCGCCGTGGGGATCTGGCCGATCACGGACCAGCCCGACCAGCCGGCGCCGTTGGTGTTGTAGAGGCGCGCCATCACGCCGTCGGTGCCCTGGCCGAAGACCTCGGCCGTCCGGGTGTCGGGGTTGTAGACCGCGGCGGGTGAGCTGCGGAACTTCCAGTCGCCGGTCAAGGCCCAGGCCGTCCAGCCGGCGGCGCGGCTCCACGTGGCCCGGTAGATCGACGCGTCGGTGCCGGTGGCGAAGACGTCGAGGGTGTTGGTGGCCGGGTTGTGGAGGACGGCCGGCAGGCCGACGAACGCGTTTCCGGGGTTGAGGGCGTACCAGCCGGACCAGCCTTCGCCGTTGGTGTTGTAGAGGTGGGCCATGACGCCGTCGGTGCGCAGTGCGAAGACTTCGGCGGTTTTGGTGTCGGGGTTGTAGACGGTGGTCGGGTCGCCGCGGAACTTCCAGTCGCCGGTGACGGTCCAGGGGCCCCAGCCGGTGGTCCGGCTCCATGTCGCCCGGTAGATGAAGGCGTTGGTGCCGGTGGCGAAGACGTCGAGGGTATTGGTGACCGGATTGTGGACCACAGCGGGTTCGTCGGCGAACCGGGCCGCGGGGTCCAGCGCGTACCAGCCGGACCAGCCTTCGCCGTTGGTGTTGTAGAGGTGGGCCATGACGCCGTCGGTGCGCAGTGCGAAGACCTCGGCGGTTTTGGTGTCGGGGTTGTAGACGGTGGTCGGGTCGCCGCGGAACTTCCAGTCGCCGGTGACGGTCCAGGGGCCCCAGCCGGTGGTCCGGCTCCATGTCGCCCGGTAGATGAAGGCGTTGGTGCCGGTGGCGAAGACCTCCAGGGTGTTGGTGACCGGATTGTGGACCACGGTCGGCCCGCCGGCGAAGCGCGCGCCGGGGTCGAGCAGGTGCCAGCCCGACCAGCCCTCGCCGTTGGTGTTGTAGGCGTGCATCATGGCGCCGTCGGTCCGCAGCGTGAAGATCTCGGCGGTCCTGGTGTCCGGGTTGTAGACGGTGCTGCGGTTCCCGGAGCGGGCGGCGACCACCGCGGCCCAGGCGGAGACGGTCTGTTGGATCCAGGGGCCGAGGTCGTCGGTGCGGGTGTCGTAGGCGCCGGTGCGGGTGGTTTCGGTGGTGCCGAGGCAGCCGTTCTGCCAGGAGCGGCTGTTGAGGGCGGCGAGTTCGTAGTGGTCGCCGACCTTGCGCAGGGCGGGTCCGCCGGTGTCGCCCTTGCAGACGGCGGCGCCGGTCGGGGTCTTGGGGGTGATGGCGAGGCCGGTGGGGTCGACGGTGCCGACGGTGAACAGGCCGCTGTGGAGCCGGTCGGGTACCCACTCGGTCCTGGTGCGTCCGAAGCCCGCGACCGTCAGCTCCTCCCCGGCGGCGGGCGCCGTGCCGGCGACAGGTACCGGGACGATGCCGGTGACGGGGGTGGCGAGGCGGGCCATGACGAGGTCGCGGTCGGCGCGGGGGACGAGTTCGGCGATGTCCCGGACCTGGCCCGTGGTGGTGGTGAGGTCGGTGCGGCCGACGGTGGCGGTGGTCCTGAGGGCGGGCGGGCCCGCGGGGACGGTCGCCGGTTGGGCGGGGTCGTCGGCGAAGCAGGATGCGGCGGTGACGATCCAGTACGGGTCCACGAGCGCGCCACTGCAGGCGCGTTTGCCGTCGCCGATGTCCAGCTTGACGGCATAGGTGTGGGCCCCGGTCGGCGAGGCGTCACCACTGACGGCGGGCGCGGGACCGCCCGTCAGCAGGGCACCTGCCAGGACAGCGGCGGTGACCGCCGCGGTCGTCCATGCCGAACGTGGTCGCGAGCGAAGCATGTGGTGCTGCCCTTCCGTTCCTGTTTCCGACGGATCGAATGGCTCTGCGCGATTCCGGTGGGGGACGGCAGTGGTCCTGCGGGCCCGAATCATCCGGTGATGCGGAGTTCGACCAGGACTGAACGCTTTCCGCCGGGCAGGCTCTCGCCGACCGGTTCGACCGAGTTAGGGCCGATGTTCACCTGCTTCTCCTGGCCGGCCGCGACCAGTTTGGCGCTGACGGAGCGCTCCTCGGTCCAGATGCCGTAGACGTCCGGCAGTTCCATGGTGAGGTAGCCGGTCGTACCGGAAACGACGAAGCAGTAGCCGAGCCTGTCGAGGCGTGATTCGACGAAGATCTCGTTCGCCGCCTGGCAACTGGTCGGAACCGTGTGGTCGGGGCCTTCCTTGAGTCGGATGTGCCCGTCGCCCCGCTTCAGTGTGATCTTGCGCTCCGTCAGGATCCGCTCGGCCTCCGGGTACTGGAAGTCCTCGACGGCGGTGGGCATGTCCGTCTCCGTCGATGCGGCTCCGGTCGCGGCCTGCGCGGCCTGCGCGGCCTGCGCGGCCTGCGCGGCCTGCGCGGCCTGCGCGGCCTGTGCGGCCGGAGTGGCCTGCGCGGCCGACAGCGAGGCGAACGCGATGCCCGCCAGCAGAGCTCCGGAGGCGCCGGCCATGAGAATCGTTCGGATGCGGGATTTGATCAAGGCAGATCCTTCGATCCTGGCGGGACCACGACGATTCCGCAATGTCGGAAAGGGTGTTGAACGACGATGGAGCCAGCGTAAAGTACCAGCAAACTCCGACCCGGGGAGAGTGATCGAATCGTTCAAGAACTCTCTGCCGATCGACTTTCGGCCATGTCCCACGAATTCGTACACCGAATTCCGGTTCTGATGCTCGGTGATCTGTCTTCGAAACATAGATGCACCATTTGGGGGGATTGATTGTGAACCATCCCATCCGATCCTTGGCGGTACCTCGAACCACCGGGAGGACCCGGCGTCACAGGGCCCGGGCGTCGGTCCTCGGCCGAATATGCGCGGGCTTACTGCCGGTGGTCCTCACGGCCGGCCTGATCGGCACGGCTCCTGCCTTCGCGACGGACCCCGGGCCCGGCCCGAGTACGCCGACGGAGACGGACCGCAGCCGTGTCGTGAGCCTCTGGTTGGAGGGCGGCCCCGGGGTGAAGGCAGCCGCCGAGACGGCGCTGACCGGCACTGACGAGGACGTCAAACGCTTCCTCGAGGTCGAGGCGGACCTCGCGGAGTACCACGACGAACGCGTCTCCACGTTCCAGATCTTCAGCCTCGGCGGCTCCGGGATACGCGAAGCGGCCACCAAGGCCCTGAAGGGCTCCCAAGGAGAGCTGCGCACCTTCCTCAAGGACGGCTGGCAGGCACCCCTGGAGCAGGACCGCCGGGTCGAGGCGTTCCAACTCGTCGCCACCGGCGGGGTGAGCGTCAAGGAGCAGGCCACCGCCGCCCTGCAGGGCACCCCCGAGGACCTGAAGAAGTTCCTCGAACAGGGCCGTTACGACGCCGCCGCGGTCGACGACCGCGCCCGCGTGATGCAGCTCCTCGCGGCCGGCGGCCCCGCCATGAAGGCAGCCGCCAAGGTGGCGCTGCGGGGCACGCCCGCCGACATCGCCGAGTTCCTGTCGGTCGGACAGTTCGTGGCCCTGGCCCGGGACCAGGAACGCGCCACGATCTCCCAGCTGGCCGACCAGGCCGAACAGGCCGGTCGGCAGGCCCAGATCGCCAAGGACGCCGCCAAGGAGTCCTCCGCACGCGCGGTCGAGGCCTCCCGACTGGCGAAGGAGTCGGCCGAGACCGCGGCCAGGGAGACCGAGGAGGCCGGTCGGGACTCGGCCCGCGCCGCGGCCGCCGCCGCACGTGCCGCGGACGCGGCCCAGGGCGCCGCGGCGGCCGCCAGTCAGGCGGTCGCGGCTGCCAGTGCCGCCAACCAGGCCGCCCGCACGGCCGCGAGCGCGGCCGCCCAGGCCGCCAGCGCCGCCGGTGGCGCCGCCCTCGCCTCGGCCAACGCCCGCAAGGCCGCCAACGCCGCCGCCTCCGACCGGGGCAGGGCCGCCGAGGCCCGCCAGCGCGCCGAAGAGGCCCGCAACGCCGCAAAGGACGCCCAGCGCGCCGCAGAGGCCGCAGAACACGCGGGTGCTGCCTCCGAGGCTGCGGGCGACGCGTCGGACGCGGCCAAGAGCGCCAGCGCCAACGCGAACGCGGCCGCCGGGTCCGCCGAGAAGGCCGGCCGCCTGGCGAACGCCGCGGGCGCCAGCTCCAAGCGCGCCCAGGCCGCCGCCGACCAGGCCCGCCGCCAGGCCAAGGAGGCCGACCGGGCCGCGACCGCGTCCGCCGCCCTGGCCCGCCAGGCGGCCCAGGCCGCCTACCAGGCCCGTGACGCCGCCCGCTCCGCCGCCACCCACGCCCAGAACGCCGCCACGGCCGCCGACCAGGCGGCCGAACACGCCGGCGAATCCGCGACGTCGGCCGCCGAGGCCACCCGCCAGGCCGAGACGGCACGCGCCGCCGCGGCGACAGCGACCACGGCCGTGACCACGGCGAGCAACGTCTACGAACTCGCGCGCAGGACCGAGGCGGAGGACCTCGCCGCCGCCACCGCCGCGGCCGTCGTGGAAGCGCGGATCCTCAAAACGGCGGAGGACGAGGCCACCGGCGACATCGGTACCTTCCTCGCCGACTGGAAGGCCCAGGACCAGGAGGCCGCCGACCTGGCGACCGAGGCCGCCCGCCCCGGCGCGGACCCCAAGGCCCTGGCGGCCAAGGGCCGCAAGGTCGCCCTCCGGACGGTGAAGACCGGCGGCCCCTGGAGCCAGGAGGCCGCGCAGCCCGTGCTGTCCGGCACGGACGCGGCCGTCGTGGAGTGGCTGCGCGCCGGGCGTCACAAGGCCGAGCTGGACGACATGCGCCAGAGCGTTCGGGAGATCGCCGAGGACAGTCCGGACGAGGCGGTACGGACCGCCGCCACCGCAGCGCTGAAGGGCGACGCCCAGCAGGTCGAGGCCTTCTTCACCACCGGCCAGTACGAGGCCGCGGCCGCCGACAACCGTGTCCGCGTCTTCCAGTTGATCGCCACCGGCGGCACCGGCGTCAAGGAAGCCGGCGAGAAGGCCCTGCGGGACGGCTCACCGAAGGCGGTCGCCGCCTTCCTGATGACGGGCCAGCACACCGCCCGCCAGATCGACGAACGCGTCCAGGCCACCCAACTCCTCGCCGCCGGAGGCCCGGAGGTCCAGGCCGCAGCCACGTTCGCCCTCGCCGGGACACCCGACTCGGTCACGGCCTTCCTGCAGACCGGCCGGTACACGGCCGACCGCAAGGACCAGCTCGCCGCCACCCACGCCGCACAGATGGCCCACCTGATCGCCGGGGCCGCCCAGACCGCCGCCACGGCGCAGCAGGACGCCTGGGAAGCGACCGAAGCCGCAGCCGTCGCGAACAACGCGGCCGCCGAGGCCGAGACCGCCCGCAATCAGGCCAGCTCCTACGCGGCCCAGGCCGGCCGGTACGCGGCGGACGCGAGGACGTCCGCCCAGAACGCCGAAGCCTCCGCCGCCCGCGCCGGCCAGTCGGCCGCCACGGCCCGCAACGCCTCCCAGGCCGCGGCACGCGACGCCGGAAAGGCCACCGCCTCCGCCGGCCGCGCCCGCCTCTCTGCCGATCAGGCCCGCTGGTCCGCCGCGTCCGCCCGTAAAGCCGCGAACGACGCGTACGCCTCCGCGAGCGCGGCAGGCCAGGACGCCGACGCAGCACAGCAGGCCGCCGACGCCGCCTGGACCATCGCCGTCGAGAAGCTGATCCACGAACGCCGGGGCGAAATGGCCGCCGGAGAGGAGGACATCCAGGCCGAGGCCGGACAGCTCGAGGAGGCACTGAAGAAGGAACTGGATGCGCTGATCCAGGAAGAGATCAACAAGGCCGAGTACGAGTACTGGCGCGCCAAGAACCCGCCCTGCCCCAACCAGATCGGACAGTGGGGAGAGGGGGCCCTGCAATGCGCACTCCTCAGGAATCGCGTACATATCGGATTCCAACAGAACGGCCTCCTGAATTTCCTCGGCGATCTGTCGTTCTTCTTCGATGGGGTCTACGACAAGGCCCAGCTCTTCAAGATGGTCATGAAGAGCATCCTCGGCGTGGACAGCGCCGAGGAATGCATCAGGCAGAAGAGTGCCGCCGCCTGCGCGGAACTCGCAATCGGCTTCTTCCCCGCGGGAAAGGCGGCGAAGCTCGTCAAGCTCGGAAAGGAGGCCAAGAACGTCGAAGAGGCCGCACGGGCATCACGACTCAGGCGAATCCTGGCAGACTGCCTGCGGCCGAACAGCTTCCCTGCCGGTACACGCGTCCTCATGGCCGACGGAAGCACCCTTCCGATCGAGCAGATCCGCGTCGGCGACCAGGTACGGGCGACCGACCCCGAAACTGGGGAAACCGGCGGCCACCGCGTCGACGCCACCATTCTCACACCCGATGACCGCGACTTCACCGACCTCACCATCGCCTCCGAAAGCGGCGCAACCGGCACCATCACCGCCACCGGCCACCACCCCTTTTGGGCCGAGAACCAACGCGCCTGGCGCGACGCCGTCGACCTCACCGCCGACGACACCCTGCGCACCGATGCCGGCCGGCTCTTGGATATCACCGCAACCAGGCACTGGACAACCGTCCAGCCTGCCTACAACCTCACTGTCGACACCATCCACACGTACTATGTGCTCGCCGGTGTGACGCCGATCCTGGTCCACAATGACGGTGGTGGATCTGGAGCTACCTTTTATCGCGGGGTAAAGCCGGGCGAGGAACTATCGTTCGAAGGGCGATTGGGTGTCGATTTCAAGGTTGACAAGGCGACCGGGTATGTTATCCCGGGGAGTGGAATATCGCTGACGACGAAACCTGAATCGCTGGGAACGTATGGGCGAGTCGGCGTTCCAGTCGATATGTCCAGTATCCCGAGCGGTCTGGAGATCGTCCAGAAGGGCAAGCCTGGCCACTATGAACTTGTGGTCAAGAAGGGTGTCAACATGAAGCCCGGTGAGTATCAGGGCAAGCTCGGGGCAGTCAGGCCAGTTGCTGGTTGTGCCTGAATGCTGTCCGGTGGCCATATGGGAGGTTCTGGGTTTTGGAGTATCAAGTAGCGCTTCCTGCGGGCCTGGACGAGTTCGATTGGTTTGAGATCGAGAATAAAGGCTGGCTTGACGGCGTACGGGTTTCATGGAGTGGCAATAGCTGTGCGGTGTCATTCTTTGACGAAATTCGTCTTCCGCAGGCCATCGCCGTTGACATCGAACGGCTTGGATATTTTTCTGCGAGGAACGTCGTCGTGGTTCGGCGGGTTACTCGGGACGAAATCAATCGCACGATGTCAGCAATGGCGGATCGGGGATTTGCAGACCTCCTGGACGTCGACTGATGGTGCAGATGCCCGCCCCGGAGGGCTGACGCCGTCCTGATGATCCTCGGGATCACCGGTTCGGTGATCGCCTGGCGGGTTCTCCAGCGCGTGCGCCGGGTCTGACCTTGCGACCGCCCAATGTGGCTCCGGACCGCTCGAACGCGGTCCGGAGCCACATTGGCTCCCTCTGGGTCGTGATGCCGGTGTCCACGAGATGCCCCCCTGCTCGGTCCGCGAATCGAGGCCCGGTGTACCGCGGACTCCGCGGGCCGGGCACTGGAGCGCCGGGCGTGTGGCGGCACGGCGTACTGGAGTCCACGACCTTGCCGCCTCCGGCCTCGCCCACGGCTGCGCGCCCCGTTGCGGGGCTCCGATCCACCGCGACGGGCGGCACGGTGTCTGGACCTGTGCCCGTGCGGGCCCGGGGGAGGGCCTACCGGGTCCTCGGCGTCGGCCTCGCGCCTCCTGTGTTCCGGTTCATCGTGCCGTCCCCGCATCACCGTCGGGGACGGTGGGGCCGTGGTGGTCCCAGCCCGGGGAGCGGACCTCCAGGCTGAGGTCCGGGCTGCGCACCTCCACCCCGCAGGTGCGGCAGGTCCAGGTGGCGTCCAGCGGGTGGCCGTGGTCGTCGGAGTCGTCCGGGTGATCCGAGGGGCCCGGGTGGTGGTGCAGCACCACCGGTGGCTCGGGCGACACCCAGCGGTCGCCCCAGGCGAGCAGGGCCTGGGTGAGCGGGGCGAGGTCCCGGCCGGCCTCGGTGAGGTGGTACTCGTAGCGCGGCGGGCGCTCGCTGTAGGCGCGGCGTTCGACCACTCCCGCCTCCTCCAGGGCGCGCAGCCGGGCGGTGAGCCGGTCGCGGGGGGCGCCGGTGTTGCGGGCGATGCGGTCGAACCGGTGGTTGCCGTAGAAGAGCTCGCGCACGGCGAGCAGCGCCCACTTCTCGCCGAGGATCTGCAGTGCGGCCGCGATGGAGCAGGGGCGGCCCGGCAGTGCGGCGGCGGGGCGGGCGGCCGGGGGCCTGGCGTCTGCGGGCTGGGCATCGGTGTGCGGGGTCACTCCACCAGCCTGCCACAGTGGGTTGCGTATTCAAACCCACTGCCGCTAGCGTTCCCGGCCATGGAGCTAGTTGGAATTTCAAACCCAGTAGCCGCACCGCCCGACCGCGACCGGCCCCACCGCCGCGCCGCGTTCCTGGTGCTCGCCGCCGCGGTCTTCGTCTCGAACCTCGACCTGTTCGTCGTCAACGTCGCCCTCCCGGCGATGCAGCAGCACTTCCACGGCAGCAGCCTGGCCACCCTGTCCTGGGTGCTGAACGGCTACGCCATCGTCTTCGCCGCGCTGCTGGTCCCCGCCGGACGACTGGCGGACCGCGTCGGCCACCGCAAGGTGTTCCTCGCCGGGCTGGCCGTCTTCACCGTCGCCTCCGCACTCTGCGCGCTCGCCCCGGCCGTCGGCTGGCTCGACGCCGCCCGCGTGCTCCAGGCGGCGGGCGCGGCCGCGCTGATGCCGACCTCGCTCGCGCTGCTGCTGGACGCCACTCCCGCGGCCGAGCGCCCCGGCGCCATCCGGGCCTGGGCCTCGATCGGCGGGATCGCCGCCGGCCTCGGACCGGTCCTCGGCGGACTGCTGGTCGAGGCCGACTGGCGCTGGGTGTTCGTCGTCAACGTCCCGGTCGGCATCGCCGCCATCGCCGTGGGGGCCCGCGTACTGCCCGCGCCGCGTCGCGACAAGGAGACCGGACCGCTGCCCGATCTGTTCGGCGCCGTCCTGCTCACCGCCGCCATCGCCACCCTCACCGTCGCCCTGGTCAAGGCCGACGAATGGGGCTGGCTCTCGGCCCGGGTCCTGGGCGGCCTGCTCGCGAGCGCCCTGCTGACCGCCTGGTTCCTGCGCCGCTCGGCGCGCCACCACGCCCCCGTCGTCGAACTGCCGCTGCTGCGCGTGCCGGTCTTCGCCGCCGCCAACACCGCGGCCTTGCTGTTCACCCTCGCCTTCGCCGGCATGCTGCTGACCTCGGTCCTGTGGTGCCAGCAGGTCTGGGGGTACTCGGCACTGCGCACCGGACTCGCCGTCGCCCCCGGACCGCTGCTGGTGCCGCCGGTCGCCCTGGGCAGCGCCGCACTGGTGCGCAGGCTCGGCCCCGGACGGGTCGCCGCGCTCGGTACCCTGCTGTTCGCCGCCGGCATCGGCTGGTGGACCGCCGCCATCGGCGTCCGGCCCGGCTACGCGACCGAACTCCTGCCCGGGATGCTGCTCACCGGCCTGGGCGTCGGCCTGACCCTGCCCACCCTCGTCGGGTCTGCCGCGGCGGCGCTGCCGCCCGCGCGCTTCGCCACCGGCTCGGCGGTCACCACGATGGCCCGGCAGATCGGCGCGGTGGTGGGCGTGGCGCTGACGGTCGGCCTGATCGGCACCCCGCACGGGCCGCAGGCCGCACTGGACGGCTTCCGGCGCGGCTGGATCCTGCTGGTCGTGGCGGCGCTGCTGGCCTGCGTGGCCGCCCTGTGGCTCGCGGCCGCCCAGCGCCGTGCGGCGGAGTCGCGGTAGCCGGCACCCGTCGGTGGCGGCCGCGGACCGCCACCGCCCGGGTCAGCCCCCTGAGGGGACGGGAGAAGGACGGGCCGTCTGCCACCGAGCGGTCCGCGGAGGCGGACGGCCCACTCGTCCTGTCCGCGACGTCGGCTCCTGGGACGCTGCGGGCCGGTCCGAACCGGCCCCGGTCACATGGACCCTGGTGATCACTCAGGGGCAGACCGTATATTCCGGCGCATGAGTGATCAGCGCCCTGTGCACAACGAGTTCAACGGAACCGTCGGGGGCAGGCTCGTGCAGGCCGAGACCATCGGCAGCCCTCACGCCCCGCAGGAGCCTGCCGACCCCTCCGGGGACAGCGGCGGCGAGGAGCCGAAGGCGGTCGGGCACCAGTCCGTGCACAACACGGCGAACGGGCACTTCGCCGGGGACGTGATCCAGGCCGCCAGCATCCACCTCCCGGATTTCGCCGCCCTGTCCGGCGACGCCCGCCAGACCGCCGCAGGGCGTCCGGGACCGACCGCCGCAGGGCGGCGGGGGACGGCCCGGGAGTCCGGTGTCCGCCGCTACCTGCGGCTCCTTCGCCGGGATCGCGGTTAGAACCCGCCGACCGACCACTGTCCCGTCCGCCGACCGGATCCGGCACCACCGCTGTCGCCCGCGCCCGCCTTCGAGCCTCACTCCCCGCCAAGCTCGCCCATGATCCCGCTGCAGTAGCGACGCCGTCCGGCCAGCGTCTGCGCGACCTCGTTGTCGGCCGACTCAGGGGAGGTTCCACTGTGTGGGCACGGGGAGAGGCCATCCACCAGGCCCGCTGATCCCCGCGGGCGCGGGGATCAGCGGGCCCTGGCCGCCACCGTCGGTACGCCGAAGTCACGCGGTGGGGCACACCAGCGTGGTGTGGGCGATCGACTCCGGGCGGTCGAAGGAATCTGTCGCCTGCCCCTGCCCGTACTCGTAGTAGAAGTACGTGACCATGAAGCCTGCGGTAGGTCGCGAGGCGCAGTCCAGGTCGGCACGGAAGCGGAAGGGCAGTCGGACGGTCCGGCTCTCGCCGGGGGCGATCGGGACCAGTGGCGCGGTCAGGTTGAACACCAGCATGCCGGTGCTCTCTTTACCGTACGAGCACCAGCTCGTGCCGATGCAGCCGAGGAAGTCGGCCATGTACTCCCGCAGCATCACATAGACGAACTGGACGGGTTCGGTCTCCCGGTTGGTGAAGGTGACAGTGACTGCGGACGTCTGACCGGGCGTCAGGGTGGCGTCGTCGACGGTGACCACGAAGCGGGGCGGAGGCGGCTCGGCGGCGACGGCCGGGCGGCTCAGGGCCACGAAGCAGAGAAGGAACGCGATGACGGCGGTGAGGCCTGCACGCCTCACCGCCGGGGCGGAGGTCCACATGGCGCCTCAGCGTAGGCAGCCGGGCCCGGGCCGTCTGTACCGCGTTCCTGGAACCGGCCATGATCCCTACCGCGGTCGGTCGGCCGGACGGACAACAGGGCTGTCAGTGCCCGCAGATAGAGTCCGCTCGAAACCCGCAGGTGGTTGCCGAAGGAGCACGGATGCAGAGAACCACGCCACCCCGGCCCGCCGACGTCGCGTCCGTGCACCCGGAGCTGGCACCACTGGCCCGGCAGGCTGTCCGCCTGCACCCCCGCGCGGGCCGGCCGTCCGTGCACGACGGCTCCGTCGGCGGACCGCTCCTGTGGCCGGCCGACGAGGAATGGCCCACCTGCGCGGAGGAACACCAGCACTGGGAGCCGCCCGTCTCCCTCGACGACGTCCGCCGCAGGCGGGCGCTGCTCGAAGCCGCCTGGCTCCGCCCCCGCGAGCCCCACGAGGACCTCCTCGACGCCGACCAGCGCGCGTACCTCGACAAGCTCCAGGCAGGGCATCCGGCCCAGGCCGGGCCGAACGCCCTGCTGCCGGTCGCCCAGCTCTACCTTCGCGACGTCCCGGGACTCGCGGGCCCCGAGGGAGCCGACCTCCTGCAAGTGCTGTGGTGCCCGCTCGACCACCACAACTGGCTTCCTGCGGCCCGCCTCGTCTGGCGGAACGCCGCAAGCGTCGGCGAGCTGCTCACGGATCCCCCGGAACCCGCCGATGTCGAGCACTACGGCAACTACGTTCCCGAGCCGTGCGTCCTGCACCCCGAGGTTGTCACGGAGTACCCGGCACCGCACGAACTCCCGAAGGAGCTCGCCGCTCGTCTCCACGACTGGGGGGAGGAGCAGCAGAAGGACTCCGGAGCAGGCCCCGGCGGCGCCTACTACCAGTACGAGCTCTCGGTCGCTCCCGGCTGGAAGGTCGGCGGCTGGGGCCCGTGGAGCTTCTGCGATCCCTGGCCCATGCACTGCGAGACCTGCGACGCCCAGTACAAGCCCCTGCTCACCGTCGGCTCAGGCGAATGGGGCGGCGGAAGCGGCAGCTGGATCCCCCTCGAGGACCGTGAGGAGCCGTCGGGCCCCACCGGACTGCGAAGTCGTGCCAATCCGCCGACGGTGACGATCGGCCGGGGCTACAACCTGCAGATCTACGTCTGCCCGACCTCGTTCGACCACCCGCATCTCGAAGTCATGCAGTGAGCCCGTCGCGCGGTCGGACGCTGCCCGTCCGCCTCCGGTCGCGCCGATGACCGGAGAGGCACCCCTTAGGGGACGCGAAGGCTCCTTCCGGAGGGGGCGGATACACCGCTGAGTGGACGTCAGTTCCCGTGCCCGCGACCTACTGTCGCCGACATGAGACGACTTCGCGTCACCGTCGGCGCGGCAGCCCTGCTGCTCGCGCTGCCCCTGTCCGTCGCCGCCGCCGTTCCGGCTCTGGCCGCACCGTCCCCGGCGGGCTCCGCCGCGCCCGCAACCGCACCCGTACCCGCAACCGCGCCCGCATCCGTACCCGCACTCGGCGCCGCCGCGACGGGCGACCCGGCCGCCGTCCGCATCGAACTCCCGCGCCCGACCGGCCCGTACGCGGTCGGGCGGGAGATCCTGCACCTGGTGGACCAGGACCGTCCGGACCCGTGGGTGCCCTCCGACGGTCCGCGCCAGCTGATGGTCTCGATGTACTACCCCGCCCACGCCGGCACGGGCGGCCCGGCCCCGTACATGACCGCCGGGGCGGCCCGCGCGATGCTGGACTTCCGGCTGCCCGGCAACACCGTCCCGACCGAGGTCCTCGCCGGCGTCCGGACCTGGTCGGCGACCGGCGCCCGCCCGCAGGGCGGCCACTACCCGCTGGTGGTGCTGTCACCCGGCTTCGTCGACGCGCGGACGGCCGTCACCGGCCTCGCCGAGGACCTGGCCAGCCGCGGCTACGTGGTCGCGCTGGTCGACCACACCTACGAGAACACCGGTACCACCTTCCCGGACGGGCGGACACTGCCCTGTGTGATGTGCGGCCGGCCCAAGGACTGGGCGCAGGTGGACGAGAGCCGGGCGAAGGACGTGTCGTTCGTCATCGACCGCCTGACCAGCCGTCCCCACCCGGCCTGGCGCTACGCCCGGATGATCGACCGCGACCGGATCGGCATGGCCGGTCACTCCGCCGGTGGCGCGGCCACCGTCCCGGCCCTGCTCACCGACGACCGGATCCGGGCCGGGGTGAACCTGGACGGGACCATGGACGTCCTGGTGCCCGCCACCGGGATCGGCGGCAAGCCGTTCCTGATGATCGGCCACCCGCTGGGCGGCGGCGCCGAGGACGAGAGCTGGGAGACGAGCTGGACCCGCCTCGACGGCTGGAAGCGCTGGCTGACCGTCGAAGGCACCGACCACCACAGCTTCACCGACTTCCCGGTCCTCGTCGACGGACTGGGCCTGCCCCCGGCCCCCGGCACCACCATCGCGAGCGGGCGCGCCGTCGATCTCACCCGCCGCTACGTCGGCGCCTTCTTCGACCTGCAGCTGAAGGGCATCGAGCAGCCGCTGCTGGACGGACCGAACACGGCCGACCCGGAGGTGCTGTTCCACCCCTGACCTCCGTCCCGCGCGGGTGGGGACCTCGGCCGCATGTCGGCGTCCCCGCCCGCGCGGGAGCGGCATTCGACGGGCACTGTCACGGCTGGGGGAGCGGTCGCAAGAGGTGCCGAACGGCGCACGGCGCGTGTTCAATGCTGGTGCGGCGGAACGGCGGAACGGCTCATGAGCCGACATCGACGCGGCGGAACCCGGTGACGCCTCGTGGGCGAGCCGCAGCGCGCTCGCCCACGAGGCGTTCCGTCACCAGGTCGAGGTGCTGCCCGGACCTTCGGGTCCGACGGCGCCGTTCACCTTGCCGCACCGCTCCGCGCTACCCCGTCGCCGAACCGAACCGCCACCCGTGTCGGGTCGAACGGCCCGGGCGCGAGTGCCGGCGAGTCAGGGACGTGCGGCGAGGGCCTCGACCTCGAACAGCACGTCGGGCGCGGCCAGGCTCGCGACACCGATGAGGGTCTGCGTGGGCGGATTCGTACCCCAGCCCTCCTGCACGGCCCCGGTGATCGGTCCGAGCTTGCTGACATCGTGGTTCACCACATAGGTCCTGAGCTGGACGACGTGGCTGAGGTCGAGCCCATGGGCGGCGAGAGCGGTGCCGATGTTGCGGAACGTCTGCTTCACCTGCTCGGCGAAGTCGGCGGAGACGACCGCGCCGTCCGGGCCGGATCCGTACTGACCCGCGATGAGCACCAGTTCCGTACCTGCGGGGACGGCAGCGGTGTGGCTGTAGCCGAACGGGACCGGGTTGTGCAGGCTGTCCGGGTTGAGAATGGCGTGTGCCATGCGGGTCACCTCGTGTGTGCGGTGGGTCTTGTTGTGTGGAAGCCTCCCAACGAATCACGACATCGTGTGTCGTGTATTCCGGTAGCGTTTTCGTATGCGCGCCGATCGTCTGGTCTCCCTGGTGCTGCTGCTGCGGCAGCACGGTCGGCTGTCCGCGGCCACGCTGGCCCGCGAACTGGAGGTGTCCACCCGAACCGTGCTGCGCGACATCGAGGCGCTGTCCGCGGCCGGTGTCCCGGTCTACGCCGAACGCGGCCGGCACGGCGGGTTCGCGTTGCTGCCCGGCTTCCGGACCGAGCTCACCGGGCTGAACCACGACGAGGCCCTCGCCCTGCTGGTCGCCGGATCACGGCGTGGAGCGCAGGCGTTCGGCCTCGGTTCGGCGCTCGCCTCGGCGATGCTCAAGGTGGTCGACGCGCTTCCCGAGAGTTATCGGGACACCGCGGCCGGCGCGGCTCAGCGCCTGCTCGTCGACCCGGAGACCGACCTCCTCTCACGTCGGCTGGTCGCCGAGGAGGTGCCCGACGCGATCGTGGCTGCGGTTCTGCGCGCGGTGTTCGCCGGACACAAACTGCGGATCCACTACGCGGCTGTGGACCGGACCCCGAAGTGGCGCACGGTGGACCCGATCGGCCTGGTCACCGTGCGCGAGCAGGGCTACTTGCTGGCCACGCGGTCGGGCGCGGACCGCACCTATCGGCTGTCCCGCATCCTGGCCGCCGAGGAACTCGCCGAACCGGCCCAGCGGCCGGACCGGGTCGATCTGGACCGGGCCTGGCAGGAACGCAGCCGGCGGTTCCGGACCGGCGGTGATCAGGTCACCGTGCAGGTGCGGGTGGACCCGGCGCGGCGGGAGGACCTGGTGGGCACCGCGCTGGCGGTCCTTGTCGAGGAGGCCGACGCGGACGGCCGGCTGCGGCTGGAGGTCACCTTCCAGGATCCGCGACACGCGGAATGGGCGGTGTGGCAGCTCGGCACGAACGCGGAGGCGCTGGCCCCGCAGTGGTTGCGCGACTCCCTGCGCGACCGCGCCGCCGCGATCGCCACCTGCTACGGAGTGCCGTCCTGAGAGTTGTCACCTTTCGCGGCTCAGAGCCACCAGCGAACGAAGGTGACGACGCCGAGGGTCGCGAAGCCCAGGAGGGCCAGACCTGCGAGAGCGAGTCCCGCGCAGAACAGTGTCCCGGTCGAGTCGTCCTGCTCGGTGTGCTCGGCGCGGTCAGGCCGGTCGTGCCAGTGGATCGGGCGGCCCGCCCGCGCGGAGGCCGCCGCCCGGAGTTCGGCCAGCCTGGCCCGGGCGGTGTCCGTCGGTGCCGACTCCTCGGGGCCGCGCCAGGCGACGGCCGTCATCCGGTCGAGCGGATCGGGGTGGCGGGCCTCGAAAGCCGCCGCCTCGTCGGGATCCCGGTCCGCGTCGAGATACGACCAGCGGCCTGCCTCGGCCGGCTCGCCGTACAACCGGTAGACCTCGGCCAGCCGCCGCCTGACCGTGAGGTCCGCCGGGTACGAGCCCACCAGGCCGCGCAGGCGTTGACGGGCGACGGGTATCCGGCCGGCGCGAAGGTCCGCGTCGACCCTGGTGAGGGTGGTCCCAACTGTCACCGGATCATGGTGACGAACGAGGAACACCTGGTCAAAGGAGTTACGAGCCCGCTCGGACAACCTGAGCCCCAGGTTCTCCAGGAAACGACCCCGACGACCCTTTGGCGACTGCGCCGCTTCCTGTCGGGCGTCGCGATCCGGGGACCGCGAGGGCACCCTGCGGGGGCCGGTTCGGGTGCCCCGTCGGTGGGGCGGTCCGGAGGCGTCTGCCGGGTCGCTGGCGTCGAGGGGGTGGGAGAGGGCATGGTGTCACCATGTCCGAACGCCGCGACCGTCGTCGTCTTCACGCCCGTGCCCGCGCTCTCGGGGTGCCCGTCGGGCAGGTCCGGCGCCGGGTCCCCCTCGTCGGCCCGGGCCGACGCTCGTGGAGCCCGCGTGGCCGCGTACCGAGATGCCGGACCGGGACGAGGCTCCCGCAGTCGTCCGGGAGATGTCTCCGGAACCGGTGACGTGCTGCACGGTCTCGCGCGACCGGCAGGTCTCCGACGGAGGGACGGTGGTGATGATGACCCGCCACATGGCCGACTGCCCGGTCTGGTCCGCTCGCTGACCACGGGCCCCGACGGCCACCGACGAACCCGACCGCGCGGCGGGTGTCCGACACCTTCGGGCGGACACCCGCTGTCGCGTTCCGTCGCGCGTTCCGGTCAGCAATCAGGAAAGCATCTCCGTTTCGGCGCCAACCAGCCCAGGGGCGCCGGGGCGTCGTCGACGTCGGGCTCCCGGTGCACTTCCTGCAAAGTTCGCGGGCGTCGTCCTGGTCCGGCTCGCCCGCCGGAGCCGCCGCGGCTGACCGGCGACCCGGCCTCGTGCGGCCCGCCCTCGCTCATGGTCCCGCGGTGCCACCGCCTGGCTGCGCGTGCCGAGAGATCCAGGAGCTCCTGGCACGCGCGGCCAAGCCCTCGCCGAAGCCCGATCGAGAGAAGCATAAAGGATTCATATAAAGCCGCTATGCTTCTGCCATGAGTCGCCGAGACGCCGCGCACGACGCATCCGATGCCATCGGGTCAGCCCTCTACGGTCTGGCCACCCGGGCCGTGAGACGCCTTCCCCGCGACATGAGCCTGACGTCCGCCGCCACCCTGGCCACCCTGGACAGGACCGGCCCGCGACGGATCACCGACCTGGCGGCGGCCGAGGGCGTCACCCAGCCCGCGATGACCGTCCTGGTCCGGGTGCTGGAGGAATCCGGACTGGTCGAGCGGAAGGGCGATCCGTCCGACAAACGGGTCACGCTGGTGTGCCTGACCGAGGACGGCGCGTCGTACGTCCGGACCCGGCGCCGAGCGGGCGTCGACGCGTACACGCGGTTGATCGACCAGCTCACCGGCGACGAGGTGGAGGCCCTGGCAGCGGCCCTTCCGGCGCTGCGGCACCTGGCGGAACTCGAAAGCCACGCCCGCGAGGAGACGGACCGGTGACCGCCGCCCGGGCCCACGACCGGCCCACGAGCACCGCCCCGATACGTTCCGAGGCACGTCCGCTGGTCCCCGCCCTGGTGTTCGTCGCCCTGGTCGTGGCGGCGGTCGCCAGCCTCGGGACACCGCTCGTCACCAGCGTGGCGACCACCTTCCACGTCTCCCTCGACAGCGCGCAGTGGACGCTGACCATCACCCTGCTCAGCGGCGCCGTCGCCACCCCGGTCCTCGGCCGGCTCGGCGCCGGCCCGCACCGGCGGGCCACGATCCTCGCCACACTGGCGATCGTCGTCGCCGGCAGCGCGCTCACCGTGCTGCCACTGCCGTTCGCCTGGCTGCTCGTGGGCAGGGCGGCCCAGGGCGTCGGACTCGGACTCACGGCGCTGATGATGGGAGTGGCCCGCGACCATCTCCCCGAGGAACGCGGCGCGGCCACGATCGCCCTGCTCTCGGTCGTCTCCGTCGTCGGAGCAGGCGTCGGCTACCCGCTGGCCGCGCTGCTCGCCGAGTTCGGCGGACTGCGGGCCGCCTACGGCCTCGGCCTGCTCGTCACCGCCCTCGCCCTCGTGACCGCGTGGCGCTCCGTGCCCGCGGCTCCCGAAGGCCGCTCCGCCCACGTGAACGTGGCCGCCGCGCTCGTCCTGGCGGGCGGACTGGCCCTCGTCCTGTTCCTGGCCGGCGGGAGGAGCCTGTGGAGCCGGCACCTCGCCGTGGCAGCGACCCTCGCCGTCGTCGCCGTCCTCCTGCTCTGCGTCTGGACCGTCTCCGAACTGCGGACCAGCACACCCCTGGTCGGCGTCCGGGCGGTACGGCACCCGGCGGTCGCCGGGGCGAACCTCGCCATGTTCGTGGGCGGGAGCGGCATGTACCTCCTGCTCACGCTCGTCACCCGCTACGCGCAGACCCCGCACGGCGCCGGCTACGGCTTCGGACTGACCACCTTCGTGGCGGGGCTGGTCCTCGTCCCGTTCTCCGTGCTGGGGTTCGTCGCCGGCAGGATCACGCAGCGGGTCCGCGAACGGATCGACGGCCCCGTGCTCCTGGCCGGCAGCGCCGCCGTCGTCGGCAGCGGGTTCGTGCTGTTCGCGACCGCCCGGTCCAACCTGGCCGAACTGCTCACGGTCATGGGCGTGCTGGGCTTCGGCGTCGGCGGCTTCTCGGCCGCGGTGCCCGGCGTCATCCTTGCGGTCACCCCCAGGAGCGAGACGTCGAGCGCCATGAGCTTCAACTACGTCGTGCGCAGCGTCGGGTTCTCCCTGGGCAGCGCCGTCGGCGGCCTGGTCCTCGCCGCCGGCACCGCCCCGGGCCGCCTCTTCCCGGACGACGACGCCTACACGACCGCGGCACTGGCCGGCGTCGCCGCGATGGCGGTCACGACGGCGGCCGCCCTCGCCCTCGCCCGCCGACACCCGCCCGGGGCGGGTCGGACCGGAAGCTGAGGAGCGACGCCGCCCCGGCAGCGGTGGGCTCAGAGCGGTTGCGGTTCCAGGTCGAGGTTGCTGCGCTGCCACCCCCGGGTACGCACGACCGACGGGTGGCCGTCGCCCAGGAGGCCGACCAGTCCGGTCAGGGCGCGCTCGCGCAGGGCCTCCGCTTCGCTGCGGCGGCCGCCGGCGCGGAGGGTGATCGCGAGGTTGGCCTGGCAGACCAGGGTGTCGGGATGGCCGTCGCCGTGGCGGGCGGCGAGCCCGTGGTGAGCGTTGCGGGCCAGTTCCTCCGCCTCGGTCAGTTCGCCGGAATCGGCGAGCGCGTTGGCGAGGTTGCTGCCGGCGTTGAGGGTGAAGGGGTGGTCGTCGCCGAGGGCCCGGCCGAGGCCTTCCGTTGCAGAGCGGGCGTGTTCGACGGCTCCGGCGAGGTCGCCGGAGCCGCGCAGGTAGATGCCGAGGTTGTTCTCGCAGGCGAGGGTGAAGGGGTGGTCGTCGCCGAACAAGCGGCGGTGGCGATCGTGGGCGTCGGTGGCGATGTCGCGGGCGGTCTCCTTGTCGCCGGCGGCGCTGAAGTCCGCGGCGAGGTTGAGTCGGCAGGCGAGCGCGTCGGCGGGGTGGGCTCCGGGCCGTTCGAGGTGGCGCGCGTCGGTGCGTTCGGTGAGTTCGCGGGCTTCGCGGTACTCACCCGCCCGGCGGAGGGAGACGGCGAGCGACTTGGCGCTGCGCAGGTCCTCGGGCAGGTCCAACAGCCTGAGGTCGGCGAAGGCTTCGGTGACCTCGCGGAGCAGTGCCACGGAGCCCGGGTAGTCGCCCGCCTCGCGCAGGTCGCGGGCGAGGTTGGCCTTGGCGGCGAGGGTGGCGGGGTGGAGCGGGCCGCGGACGGCGAGGCTCCGTGCGAGGGTGTTCCGATCAAGGTCCAGGGCGGCGAGGCTGTTGCCGGCCATGCGGTGGTCGATGGCGAGGTTGGTGGCGGAGGTGAGTGTGTGCGGGTGGTCCTCGCCGAACAGCTCGACGAACCGGTGGTAGGTGTCCTGATCGAGGTCGAGTGCTTCCCGGAAGCGGTTGAGGTGGCGCAGGTCGGCGGCCGTCGAGCCGGCGGCCAGCAGGGTGGACGGGTGGTCCTCGCCCTGGAGTTCGCGCTGTTCGAGCAGGGTGGCCCGGTCGAGGGCGAGTGATTCGTCGTACGAGCCCTGGGAACGCAGCACATGGGCGGTCTGCAGGCGAAGGCCGAGGATCTGCCGTTGCTGGACCTTCCGTTGGGAGGAGTCCGGTTCGGTTCCGGCACGCCGTGTCCACTCGCTGTCGAGCCGGCGGCCGAGATCCAGGGCCTGGTCGGGGGCACTTCGGTTCCACAAGTAGCGGACGTGGTCGATCAGCAGTTCCCGGACGTCGGGATCGTCGCAGTCCTGTGCGAGGGAGGGCGCGAGATGCGGCCAGATGGCGTCCAGGGCGGGCCAGTCGGCTGGATCGTCGACGTCTCCGTGGGTGGGCCGGGCGCCGACCAGGATGCGGTGGACCTGGTGCATGGCGGTGTTCTGCTCCGCCTCCGTCAGGTGGTCGCGGACGACGGCTTGGACGAGCCGGTGGACCTGGAAGGAGTCAGTGGCGGGGTCGACCCTGGCGAGGGCGTAGCGGCCGACGTCGTTCAGGACCCTGCCGAGCATGAAGGTGTCGGTGAGTCCGTGGTCGTAGGGGCGGAGCGCGAGGCTCATCTGCTCGGTGTAGAGGATGTGCCGCACCGAAATCGGCCGGGGGGCGAAGAACGCGGAGAGTTCGAGCAGCCGGACGGCGGCAGGGGACTGTTCGCGGAGCCGCTCGATGGAGACGTTCCAGATGGCACTGATGTGGGTGGGGTGGTCGACGGGGCTCTCGCCGGCGGCGAGGACGCGGGCGGCCTCGGCCGTGAGCTGCTCGACGTAGGCGTCGACGGGGGTGCGGGTGGTCTCCAGCCAGGCGGCGGCCATCTCGACGGCGATCGGGAGGTCGCCGACGGCCTCGGAGACCCGGTCGGCGTCCTGGCGGCTCAGGCCGCGGACCCGGCGGGTGAGGTGGTCGATGGACTCGGCGCGGTCGAGGACGTCGACGTCGAGCACGTAGGCCTGGCCGGACCAGCCCCGGTTGCGGGAGGTGATCAGGATGTGGCCGGGGCCGTCGGGGAAGTACCGGAGGATCTCGCCGGGTTCGTCGGCGTTGTCGAAGATCAGCAGCCAGTCGGACGTGGGGACGCCCCGGCGGAGCGCGTCGCGGGCCGCCTGGGCGGCTCCGTTGAGGTCGTCGCCGACTGGCAGGCCGAGCCGGACGGCGAGGCCGGCGAGGCCGGTGATGACGTCCTCGCTCTGCTCGGCGTCGATCCACCAGACCAGGTCGTAGTACGACATGTAGCGGTGGGCGTACTCGAGGGCGATCTGGGTCTTCCCCACGCCGCCGAGGCCCTGGAGGGCGTGCGGGGGCTGGATCACCGCGGTGGTGCCGTCGGCGAGGCGGGTGCGCAGGCCGTCGAGGACGTCGGTCCGGCCGGTGAACGAGTGGTTGCGTTGTGGGACCTGCCAATAGGTCGGTCTGGTGCCGGGGAATCGGGGTGCCCCGGGCGAGCGTTCGAGCGTCTCGGCTCCGGTGTGGCCGAGGGCGCGCAGCAGGATGGTGACGACGTCCTGTTCGGTACAGCCGATCAGGTCGATCGGGTTCCTGCTGTTGTAGGGCGGGGTGAGGCGCACGTCGCCGACCCGGACGGGGATGATCCGACGGGCGCCGACCGGGGCGGTGCTCGCAACGTACCCCCAGAGCGCACGGGCCTGCTGGGACTGCAGGTAGGCGGAGGACAGGATTGCGACGACGCGGTGGTCGGGGTCGTCGGCCCCGTGCAGGTCGGAGCCGGTGCCGTGGGCGTGCGGGACGACCCGGTGGCCGGCGTCGGTGAGCAGGACGGTGATCCAGTCGGCCCAGGCGCGGTCCTCGGGGACGTAGCTCAGGTAGAGGTCGTCCAACAGGGCGGTCGCTTCGCCGCCGGGGCGCCCCGCCGTCGGATCGGGCTCGCCGGGGGGCGGGACGAGTGGCGAGGCATCGGGTTCGCGGAAGGCCCGGCCCGGCTCGGTTCCGCCCGGCTCGGTCCCGCCCGTGCCAGCCGCACCCGGGCCGGGTACGACGGGTTCGAGGGTCACCCCGAGGTGGCGCAGCAGGCTCGGGCGAAGCCGGGCGAACGGGACGCCGTCGGGGGCGACGTCGTCGGGGAGGCGGGGGTCGGCCAGCCAGGCGGGGAAGTCCGGCGAGCGTCCGAGCAGGTCCGCGACCTGTTCCGAGACGGCGTGGGCGACGGCCAGCAGACCGGCGGCGGGGACGGCCGCGAGGAGTTCCTGCTTGACCTCCTCTGCCAGGTCGAAGATCCGCTGGTTGGGCGGGAGTTCGGTGCTGCCCTGCCCCGGGACGGCGACCGGGCGGAGAAGGCCGCCGAGGAACACCTCGGCGAGCGGCAGGGTGCCGGCCCGGCCCGCCGGGTCGAGGGCGGACTGCACCAGCCGCATCACCGGGACGTTGACCGGGGCGAGCCCGGCGACGTGCGCGGCGAGCCGGTGCGCGGCGGGCGAGGCGGCGGCGGTGAAGCGGCGGAACCGGGCCATCGGGTCGGCCGGGCGGGGGACGCCGGGGCGTGGCCCGGCGCCCGGACCGCGGGGCTGCCACAGCGGGACCTCCTGCTCGGCGCGGGCGCCGGCGACCAGCCGGGCCCAGTCCGCGAGGGCGGCAGGGGTGAGTTCCAGGACAGGCACCGGGAGCCGGTCGCCGGGGCGGTGGGCGGCTGGGCGGTGGGCGTCGGCCCACGGCAGCATCGGGTCGCGCACCCGCCAGGCGGCGTTGGGCGCGCCCTGCCGCTCGGTCCGGACGGTGTGGTGGTGGGCCGCCAGGCCGGTGCCGGCCCACAGGCGGCGCGGCAGGGTGTGGACGACGGCCAGTGGTCCGGCCCGGCCCCAGTCGTCCAGCACGTGCCGCATGCGGCCGTCCCGCCAGGCCAGCCCGGCACCGTCGCTCACCACGACCACCAGGGTCCGTCCGGTCGGGTCGGTGAGCGCGCGGGGCGGGACGGTGCCGGGGGCGGAGGTGAACGGTCCGGGGCGCAGTGCGATCGGGTCCGGCCCGCGCGAGCGGAGCCCGAGTACCTGCATCTGCCGGAACGCGCCGGTGTGCTGGAACAGGTCGGTGAGTTCGGCGACCAGGCGGCGCCACAGCAGCATCGACACCCCGTCGTCGACCACGAGCACGCACCGCAGCCAGCGTTCCCGTTCGGCGCGCAGCACCACGGTGGGCAGCCGGGTCCGGGCGACGGCCTCGGCGGAGGCGGTCTCGTCGACCCGCTGCTCGTGCCGGCTGGGCCCGTGCAGCCGCAGCGGGCGCAGGCTGCGGACCAGCAGCCGTTCCTGGCCGAGCTCCTTCGGTTCGGGGACGCGGATCGCCCGGCCGCCGCCGGGCGCGGTGTGTCCGGGCCCGCCGGGGCGGCGGGCGGCGTGCAACGGTACGGCCCCGGAGGGTCCGTCCGCGAGGTGGCCGGGCCCGGTGGGGTCCGGTGCGTCGTGCCCCGGGGCGGAGTGGCCGGGCGGGGCGGCCCGGCCGGGCCCGGGGGCGGCCGCCGGGTCTTCGGCGCCGGGGACGGCGGGTCGTGGGCGCGGGTCGTCGGGGCGGAGCGAGTGGGGGATCGGTCCGGCAGGGGCGGGCGGGGGGAGGCGTGCGGCGAGCAGGAGCACGTCGAGCAGGGTGTCCGCGTCCGGCGTGAAGCCGGCCGCGGCGAGCGCGTCGAGCAGCCTCCGCGCCGCGTCCGTCCCCTCCTCCTCCCCACCCCCGTCTCCGTCCCTGTTCCCGTCCCCGTCCCCGTCCCCGTTCGCGCTCCCGTCCCGTGCCATGGCGTCAGCCGCCCTCGCCGAGGCTGCGCAGGACCGCGCGGTGGATGTGGCCGCGGTCGGCGGGGATCCCGCCGTGGCGCAGGAAGACCGCGTTGAGCAGCTGGTCGGTGGCGAGCTCGCCCTCCGCACGGCGGGCGACGAAGTCGTTGACGAGGGCCGCGGCGCCCTCCAGCACCTCGCTGCCGAGGTGGGCGTCGATGATCTCGAGGAGCCGGTCGCGGTCGGGTTCGGGCAGGTCGAGGCGGAGGCAGCGGCGCAGGAAGGCCGGCGGGAACTCGCGTTCGCCGTTGCTGGTGATCACCACGACGGGGAACTCGGTGCAGGTGATCCGTCCGGCGCGGACCACGACCGGCGGGCCGTCCGGGTCGGCCGGGCGGACGGTCACCTCGGCCGGGGGCGGGCCGGACGCGGTGTCCTCGCCGTTGCGGGCGAGTTCGGGGATGTCGAAGAACCCGTCCTCGAAGACGGTGAGCAGGTCGTTGGGCAGGTCGATGTCGCCCTTGTCGAGTTCGTCGACCAGCAGCACCCGCGGCAGGTCGCCGGGCACCAGCGCGGTGCCGACGGGGCCGAGGTGGACGAACCTGCCCGGGGCGGCGTCCGTCCCCGCGTCCTGCCCGGCCGGCCGGGCGCTCTCCCGGAGCCGGCCGATGGCGTCGTAGCGGTACAGCGCGGCCTGCAGGGTGGAGCGCGAGTTGATCGGCCAGTGCAGGACCTCGCCGAGGCCCAGCTCGTGGGCGAGCGCGTGGGCCAGCGAGGACTTCCCGGTGCCGGGCTTGCCCGTGATCAGCAGTGGGCGGCGCAGGTGCAGGGCGGCGTTGACGATGTCGGCCTCGTCCGGGCCGAGCCGGTAGGGGTGCACCGGCGGGCCCTCGCCGGCGGTGTGCCCGAAGCGCCGCCAGGGCGGGGCCTCGGGCATCCGGGTGACGGGCCGGCTGACGCCGTCGCCCCGGAACAGGCTCCAGGCCGGGCCGGTGTCCTCGGTCATCGAACCGTTCTCCCTCGTCCGTCCGGCTGCCGCCGGTCCGTGGTCGCTGTCGTGCGGGCAGGGGTGCCGGCGGCCGTCACGGTGGCTCCTCCTCGGGGGCGGAGCACACCAGCACGTCCGGCGCGGGCCAGTCCGGGCGCTCCTGCGCGAGGACGGGCCGCAGCGGGTAGGCGGCGCCGTTGTAGTTCACGAGCGTGCGGTACCGGCGGACCCGTTCGGCGAGCGTGTCGTGCGGCCCGTCGGGGTCGAGCGGGTCGTAGTGGTCGGCGGGCAGCACCTCGGGGTCCGCGCGGTCCCACAGGACGGTGGGGATCCCGAGGTACAGGCAGAGCGCCGCGTGCTGCTGCCGGACGGCGGCGCGGGGGGTGCGGACCACGGCGCGGGCGGCGGTCAGGTCGCGGAAGAGGACGGATTCGACGTGATGGCGCTCCGTGCACGTCTCGTCGAGGTGGACGGCGGGAGGGGTCTCGCGGTGCTCCCAGCGCCGGATCAGCTCCTGGGCGCGCTCGGCCATGTCGTCCCCGCTGAGGGCGCGGCCGAGCCGGACCAGCACCCGGCGGCGCAGGCCGAGCGGCTCCGGGCCCATGCCGAGCGTGCTTTCGGGGTCGCGCACGTTCCAGGTGTCGATCGGCAGCGCCAGCTCGTGGGCGTCGAGGAAGAACTCGATCACGGCGTCGGTGCCCCGGACCAGGGCGATCGAGCGGACCTGCCGGGCGATCGCGTCGGGCGGCAGGGGCGTCGGGGTGCCGTCGGTCGCCAGGCGCAGACTGCCGTCGGGCTCCGCCGCCCAGACCTGGAACAGGTAGCGGCCGGGGGTGCCGTTGCCGGGCCGCTCGTACAGGCTCAGGCTGACGGCCAGCCGCCCGCTGCTCCACTGCTCGGCCCGCCGTGCGGACCACTGCTCGGCGCGGGCGCGGTGCTCCTGCAGGGCCTCCTCGGGGATGCCCAGACGGTCCAGCACGCGGCTGCCCCAGTCCCGGAGTTCCTCCGCGGCTCCGGGGTCCGTGGCCGCGAGTTGGGCGGCCCGGTACTCGGTGAACCGGAGCAGCTCGGGCACCAGCCGGGAGGGGTACCGGTACAGGCTCTCCAGATGCGCGACCAGCTTCGGCAACCGCTCGCGTTCGACCGCCTCGCTGTTCGGTTCGAGGGGCAGCCGGAGGTCCTCGGTCAGCAGGATCCCGGCCAGCGGTTCCTGCGCGGCCACGCCGATGGGCAGACCCGGGACGGGCTCGGCGATCTGCTGCTGGAGCCAGGTGTGCTCCTCGGGCGAGAGCAGTGTGGTCACCCCGAGGGCCGACATCCTGGCGAGCAGCAGATCGGCGAGCCCGTCCCGGGAGCCGCGCAGCGATTCGACGAACGCGGCCGGGCCGCGGGGCGTGGCGAGCAGCACCTCGGCCAGCTCGTCCGGTTCGGGTGCGGTGCCGGCGTCCTTCAGGACCGTAAGCCCGCACGCGGCGGCCACCGCCCGGGCGTGCTGGGCCCGGACGTCCGCCGTCAGGTGACGGCCGATCAGGGTCTTCAGGAGGTGGTGCGCCGACCGGCCGACGGCGGCCTCCGGCGCCCGCTCGGACGCCGGCCGGCCCCGGGGAGTTCCGGCCGAGGCGGGCAGCAGCGTGTCCGCCGCGGCCTCGCCGAGCCGGCCGGCCAGTTCACGGTGGACGGTGCGCCAGGGAACGGTGAAGGCCCGGTTGATGTAGCCGTCGCCGCGCAGCCGTCCCAGGACCAGGCCGACCACCGCCTCCCCGTCGCTCCACCAGAGCGGGCCGCCGCTGTAACCCGGGCCGATCCGGGGGCCGGTGCCGCACCGGTCCAGGTAGGCGACGGACGTCTCCACGGAGGTGACCGTGCTGTCCACGAAGCTCGCGCCGGACGCCGCGCTGAACCAGGCCCGGACCCGCTGGTCCCGGTCGGGTTGCCGCCAGTACTGGGGGGCGGCGTCGGGCGGCCGCGACCCGGTGACCTCCAGTACGGCCAGGTCGCCCTCCCAGGACTCGGCCCAGTCCGGCACCTCCCCGCCGTCCGCGGCGCGCGGCGGGAACCAGTGGCGGCAGCGCGCCGGGAGGATCCTGCCGGCCAGCTCGATCCGCAGCGGTCCGGCGCCGGGGTGCTCCTGACGGAACTGCTCGTGCCCCAGCGCGTCGTTGACGACGTGTGCGCAGGTCAGCGCCAGCCCGTCCCGGAGGTAGAGGCCCGCGCCGGCCTGGTCGCCGGCTTCCGTGAGCACCGTGACGTGCGCGGCCAGGAGGCCGGCCTCGGCGGCCGCCCGTCCACTGCCGAACCAGGTGCGCACCGCGTTCAGGTCCCGCTGGTCCGTGCGGGCCCGGTCGCGGGGAGCTGCCAGGTCGCGGACACCGTCAGACTGGACTCGGCCGTGCCGCCGACGATGCCGATGCTCAGGTCGGAGCCGAACTGCACGCCGAACTCCACCGACACCTCCTGCGGGCGCGAGGGCACCGCGGCCACCGTGTCGTGCACCTCCTGCAGCAGCGGCACCAGCGGCCGCAGCGCCGTCCGCAGCGCGCCCTGGGCGAGCGCGGCGGCCCGCCGCCCGGCACCGGAGGACACCGCCTCCCCGCCGTCCAGGTCCGGCGGCCGCCGCCGGTCCGGCCCACCCCCCGACCGCTCGGCCGCGGTGCCTGTGGGGAAGACCCGTAACCTGACCGCCGTGCCGTCCTGAAGACCCAACTCGATGAACTCCGTCACAGCCAGGATTATCGTGACTTCCCACCGGCCCGGGGCCGTGTTCCGCAAAGATTCCCGACCCGCCGCCCAGAACGCGGCAGGGTCACGGTGCTCCCGACGGTGACGAGTTCCGTCCCGAGCCGGAGTGGCCTCGGCAACACCAGGAGCTCGACCTGGCCGAGGAACTGACGTCGGACAAGGCCCGGACGGGCCCTGGACGGCCGGAGTGTGACACGGACACGTCCTTGTACGTCGGGGCTGTTTCGTCTTCGTGTCCACTTGTCTGGACCACTGGTGCCCCGTGTCGCTCGCACACAGACTTGGCCTCTGCACCACAGTGCAAGCACCCCCCTTGGACCGAAAGAGCGCCACCCCATGCTCAGCTCCGCCAGACCCGGCGTTTCCCAGCCCTGCCCGCCGTACCCCGTGGGGAGGTGGCATCCGTGCTCCGGTACGTGACACGCAGGGCGGCGGGCTGGTTCCTGGTCATCGTGGTGGCCACCAACGCCACCTACTTCCTCGCCAGTTCGTTCCTCGACCCGCGCTCGAACTTCAAGGAACTGCGCCCGGTCCGTACCGACGAACAGGTCTCCCGAGCCCTGGCCCCCTACAACCTGGACCCGCACGAGCCGCTGCTCCACCGCTGGTGGGACTGGCTGACCGGGGTGGTCCTGCACTTCGACTGGGGACGCTCCCCGGTCGGGGTCGCGGTCAACGGGGAGATCGGCTACCGATCCCTCGTCAGCGCCCAACTGGTGATCGGCGCCACGCTCCTGTCCGTCCTCGTCGGTGTCGCGCTCGCCGTCCACACCGCCTCGCGCCAGTACGGCTGGCGGGACCGGGCCGCCCAGGCCGTGTCCATGGCGCTGTTCAACGTCCCGGTGTCCATCGCCGCACTCGCCCTGGTCCTGCTCGCGATCCGGCTGAACGAACAGGCGGGCTGGCACTTCCTGTACGTCGCGGGCGAGCAGTCCCCGGACGTGGAGGGATTCTGGGCGACGCTCGGCGACCGCCTCGCGCACCTGATCCTGCCGACGCTGACGCTCACCCTGACCGGGTACGTGGGCCACCACCTCACCCAGCGCTCCCTGCTGCTGGACGTGATCGGCTCCGACTTCGTGCGCACCGCCCGGGCCACCGGGCTCACCCGCGCCCAGGCGATCCGCCGGCACGCCCTGCGCACCGCCCTGATCCCCACCGCGCAGTCCGTGGCCTTCAGCATCCCGGCCGTCTTCACCGGTGCCGTGCTGACCGAGACCGTCTTCGGCTGGAACGGCATGGGCCAGTACTTCGTCCAGACCATCAACAAGAACGACGTGCACGGCACCGTGGCGACCGCCGCCTTCGCCGCCGCCCTGACCGCGATCGGCGCGATCCTCGCGGACATCACCACCGTCCTCCTCGACCCGAGAGTGCGGGTGAGTTGAGATGGGTACCCCCGTGAGTCCCGCCACGTCCCCCGACAGCGGCCTCCCCGCCGCCCCCGACGGCGCCCTCGCCACCGACAGCGCCCTCGCCACCGCCACCGGGCACGACGGCCGCTACCTCGGCCGGCGCCGCCTCTACCTGCGCCGCTTCCGGCGCAACCGGACCGCCGTCGTAGGCGTGGCGATCCTGCTCCTGCTCGTGCTGTTCAGCGCGTTCGGTCAACTGCTCACCCCCTACCACTTCTCCGACGCCGATTTCTCCGCCCTCACCCAGCCCCCCGGCTCCGAGCACTGGTTCGGTACCAACCAGGGCGGCAACGACGTCTACGCCTCCGCCGCGCACGGCCTCCAGCGTTCGCTGGTGATCGCGGTGACCGTGTCCGTCCTGACCGTGGCCGTCTCCGCGGTCGTGGGCGCGGGTGCCGCCTACCTCGGGGGCCGCACGGAGAAGGCCACCCTCGCCGTCATCCACTTCCTGCTGATCGTGCCCTCCTTCCTCGTCCTCGCCCTGGTGTCGCACAAGCTGGCGGGCGACTGGCGGGTCCTGGTCCTCGTCCTGACGGTGTTCGGCTGGATGTCCACGGCCCGCGTGGTCTGGTCGGTGTCGACGTCCCTGCGCGAGCGTGACTACGTGCTCGCCGCGGAGTTCATGGGCGTGCGCCCGCTGCGCATCGTCCTGCGCCACATCGTCCCCAACCTGGGCTCCCTGCTCATCGTCAATCTCACCCTGGGAGTGGTTTCCACCGTCCTCAGCGAGACCGCCCTGTCCTTCCTCGGCTTCGGGGTCCAGACCCCGGACGTCTCGCTGGGCACGATGCTCGCGGACGGCGCGGGCACCATCACCAGCGCCCCCTGGCTCTTCGCCTTCCCCGCGGGGCTGACCGTGCTGCTCACCGTCTCGATGACCTTCGTCGGCGACGGCCTGCGCGACGCCCTCGACCCCACGTCCACCACCGGCGCGGCAGGAGGCCGACGATGAACCCCGTACCTGTCCGCCCCACGGGGCCCGAGGCCGAGCCCGCACCCGGCCCGCTCGCTCCCGCCCCGCCCGCTCCCGCCGGGCCGCCCGCTCCCGTCCTGTCCGTACGCGACCTGCGGGTCTCCTTCCCCTCCGAGCAGGGACCGGTGGACGCCGTGCGCGGCGTCGACTTCGACCTCCTCCCCGGACGCACCCTGGGCATCGTCGGCGAGTCCGGCTCCGGCAAGTCCGCCACCGCCCTCGCCCTTCTGGGCCTGCTGCCTTCCACCGCCCGCGTCGGCGGCCGGATCCTGCTGGGCGGCCGCGACCTGGCGGCGATGGACGACGCCGCACTCGCCCGCGTCCGCGGCAAGGACATCGGGATGGTCTTCCAGGACCCGATGTCCGCGCTCACCCCCGTCTTCAGCGTCGGCCGGCTGCTGTCCCAGGCCCTGCGCGTGCACCGGGACCTGTCCAGGAAGGACGCCTGGGAGCAGGCGGTGGAACTCCTCGACCTGGTCGGCATCCCCGACCCGCGCGAGCGCGCCAAGGCGTTCCCGCACGAGTTCTCCGGCGGCATGCGCCAACGCGTCGTCATCGCCCTGGCCATCGCCAACAGGCCCTCCGTCCTGGTCGCCGACGAGCCCACCACCGCGCTCGACGTCACCGTCCAGGCCCAGATCCTCGACGTGCTGCGCCTGGCCCAGCGCGAGACCGGCGCCGGCCTGGTCCTGATCACCCACGACCTGGGTGTGGTGGCCGGCCACGCCGACGACGTCGCCGTCATGTACGCCGGACGGATCGTCGAGCACACGGGTGTCGACGAGCTCTTCGCCCGCCCCACCATGCCCTACACCGCCCGGCTGCTGGCTGCCGTCCCCTCCGCGGACAGCGGCGTGCGACGGCCGCTTGTCCCGATCGGCGGCGAGCCGCCCTCCCCGACCGCCCTGCCCGGCGGCTGCGCCTTCGCGCCGCGCTGCACGGTGGCCCGCGACGTCTGCCGCACCGCCGAACCGGACCTGGCCGCACCCGCCGGGCGGCCCGGGCTCGTCGCCTGCCACCGCGCGCAGGAGATCGCCGACGGCACCCTGGACCCGGCCGGTCCCGCCGTTGCCGTCCCCCCGGCCCGCGCCGGGCGGGGGAGCGTCGGCGAGGTGGTCCTGCGCGTGGAGGACCTGGTCAAGACGTTCCCCGTCACCAAGGGCGCCCTCCTCAAGCGCCGGGTGGGCACCCTGCAGGTGGTCAACGGCGTCGGCTTCGAGCTGCGCGCGGGGGAGACCCTCGCGCTGGTGGGGGAGTCCGGCAGCGGCAAGACCACCACGCTGCGCGAGGTGCTGCGCCTGCGCGCCCCCGAGGGCGGCCGGATCGAGGTGGCGGGCACCGACGTCGCGACGCTGCGCTCGGCGGCGCAGGTGCGGGAGCTGCGGCGCGAGATCCAGATCGTCCTGCAGGACCCGACGGACGCACTGGACCCGCGGCTGACCGTCTTCGACCTGCTGGCCGAACCGCTCCAGGCCGCCGGCGCCGACCGGCGGGCCGTGCGCTCCCGCATCCCGCAGCTCCTGGACCTGGTGGGACTGGACCGCGCCGTGGGGGACCGGTTCCCCGCCGCGCTGTCCGGCGGCCAGCGCCAGCGGGTCGGCATCGCCCGCGCCCTGGCGCGCGAGCCGAAGCTGCTGGTCCTGGACGAGCCGCTGTCCGCCCTGGACGTCTCCGTGCAGGCCGAGATCGTCAACCTGCTCGTCCGGCTGAAGCGGGAACTGGGCCTGGCCTACCTCGTGGTGGCGCACGACCTGGCCGTGGTGCGCTACTTCTCCGACCGGATCGCGGTGATGTACCTCGGACACATCGTCGAGTCCGGCGCCACCGAGGAGATCTTCGCCCACCCGCGGCACCCGTACACCAAGGCCCTGCTGTCGGCGGTCCCGCTGCCCGACCCGCGGCGCGAGCGCCGCCGCGAGCGCATCGTCCTCCAGGGCGAGCAGCCCAGTGCCGCCCGGCTGCCGGCGGGCTGCGTGTTCGTCGACCGCTGCCCGCTCCACCGGGAGGCCGACGAGAGCGTGCGCACGCGCTGCCGCACCGAACGGCCCGCGACGGTCGGCGCGCCGGACGGCTCCGACCACCGGTACGCCTGCCACGCGCTCTGACACCCGCTCTCCTCCTTCCTTTCTTCCTCCTCCCCATCAAGGACATCCCGTGCGTCGTAAGTTCGCTCTGCCCCTCGCGCTGGTCGCGGCCGTCTCGGTCGCCGCCACCGCCTGCTCCTCCTCGTCCTCCTCGGGCGACTCCTCGGGCAAGGAGACCCGCAGCACCGCCCAGGTCGCGTCCTCGGTGACCGACTACAACCCCCAGCCGTACGAGAACCTCAAGGACGGCGGTACCTACACCACCGCGGGCACCTTCGACGAGCAGGGCAACCCCTTCAACGTCAACGGCACCCTCAACGCGCTGCGGATCTGGTCCTGGTACAACGCCGACGCCATCACGTACTCGCCCACCGGCGAGGTCCAGTACAACCCGGACTACTACAGCGACGTGAAGGTCTCCGTCGAGGGCGGCGACCAGAAGGTCGTCATCACCCTCAACCCCAAGGCCGTGTTCAACGACGGCACCCCGATCGACTGGCGTGCCGTCGAGGCCACCTGGAAGGCCAACAACGGATCGGACAAGGAGTACGCGGCCTCCTCCACCGACGGCTACGACCGCATCACGTCCGTCACCCGGGGCGCGGACGACAAGCAGGCGGTCATCGCCTTCAAGGGTGTCAACGCCTCCTGGTCCGCGCTGTTCACCACCTTCCTGCACCCCCAGGCCGCCACCGTCGAGAACTTCAACAAGGCGTACGTCAAGACGGCGCACCCGGAATGGGGCACCGGACCGTACACCGTGGGCACCTGGGACGCCCAGTCCGGCAACATCACCTTCGTCCGCAACCCCGCCTGGTGGGGCCGCAAGGGCAAGCTCGACAAGCGCGTCTACGTCAACCTCGAACGCGCCGCCTCGATCAACGCCTTCAAGAACGGCGAGATCGACTACGCCCCGGTCGGCGACGCGGAGAACCTGAAGCAGGTGAGGGCCGTCAAGGACGCCGAGGTGCGCAGCGGCGGCAGCCCCTTCGAGTACGCGCTGTACCTCAACACCAAGTCCCCGTTCCTCGGCGACGTCCAGGTCCGCAAGGCGGTCCAGGAGAGCATCGACCGCTCGCAGATCACGAAGATCCGCTTCCAGGGCCTCGACTACAGCGAGCCGCTGCCGGGCTCGGCGGTCCTCTACAGCTTCCAGCAGGGCTACCAGGACAACGTCGCCGCCGTGCTGAAGTACGACCCGCAGGAGGCCCGCAGGACCCTGGACGAGGCCGGCTGGAAGCCCGGGGCCGACGGCATCCGCGCCAAGGACGGCAAGGAGCTCGAACTCGGCTACACCCTGCTCGGCGACGACCCCGTCGAGAAGGCCGTCTCCGGGGCGTTCACCGCGATGCTCAAGGCCGTCGGCGTGCGGCTGAACGTCAACAAGGTCTCCTCGAACGACTTCTCCAAGGTGCTCAGCGAGCGCCGCTTCGACCTGTTCATCTCCGGCAACCGCTCGACGGACCCCTTCGGCGCGCGGTCCCTGTGCGACTTCTACTGCTCGGACCGCGAGTCGAACATCACCGGGGCCGGCACCCCCGAACTGGACCAGGAGATCCGCGCCACCGGGGACATCGCCGACCTCGGCGAGCAGATCGCGGCCGTCAACAAGCTGGAGCAGAAGGCCCTTCAGCAGTACTCCCTGCTGCCGCTCTACAGCGGACCCTCGACGTACGGTCTGCGGAAGGGACTCGCCAACGTCGGCGCCACCATCTTCCTCAGCCCGCTGCCCGAGACCATCGGCTGGCAGAAGTAGCACCCCCGGCGCCCGGGCGCGGCCGGCCCGTCCTCGGGGTGTGAGGACGGACCGGCCCGGCGGTGCGCCGCCACGAGCTGCTGGTCCTGATCCAGGTGCCGTGCCTCGCCCTGGGGCTGACGGCCACCGCTCTGGCCACGGACGGGGCCGGCCGCCTCTTCCTCGTCCCGCTCGTGGCCACGGCCGTCCTGCTCGCCGCCGGTTGGAAGGCCGCGAGCCCCGCCGTGAGCGGTCACTACTGGAACTGCAGCACGACGCAGGCGGGGTATTCCGCGCTGGAGGCCCACTTCGACGGCCACCGGCCGTGGAGGCCCGCCACCAACGACGACCTCTCCTCGCAGGACGCCGAGCTGCTCGCCGCGGTCCTGCCCCGGGGCAGTTTCGGCGGCAGGCTCGGCCCTCTGTCCGGCGCCCTCAACCGGCCCGAACGACCGCGCACCGGCGGTACGCCCATCAACGACCCGCCGGGGCTCGGTGGCCTCTGACACCGGCTCGGACCCCGTCGGCGGGACGACCTCCGGATCCCGGCTCCCGGCGGCGGGGCGGTCCGCGATGTCAGTCGCGGTACTCGCAGAGGTAGGCGGTCTCCACCGCGCTCCTGACCTGGAACCTGCTGTCCGCCGGGACGTCGAACCGCTCGCCGGCCTTGAAGGTCTCCCACTGCTCGGAGCCGGGCAGCCTGACGGTCAGCGCGCCGCTGACCACGTGCATGATCTCCCGCTTCGCGGTGCCGAACTCGTAGTCACCGGGCGCCATGACGCCGACGGTCGCCGGACCCTCCTCCGGCGTGAAGGCGATCGACTTGACCGCGCCGTCGAAGTACTCGTTGACCTTGAACATCGGCATCCTCTCGGAAGACAGGCAGACAAGGGGGCGTCCCGCCCGTCGCGGGCCGGCCCCCGGCGAGGGAAGGCTACCGGTAGCCGTCACCGGCCTTCCATGCAGGTCGAAGCCGCAGTCGACCACCGTCCCGCCGCTGCCCGGCCCTGGCCCCGGAGCCAGGGTCGGGCAGCACGGGGGAGACTTTCGCGGTGGAGGAACGCGAAGACGCCCCAGGCTTCCCCGGGGTCGGGACGGAGGTCGCCAGGGCCGGTGAACGCGTGCCGAATCCGATGTCGACACGGAGTCTCAGCAGTGTCACGCCTTGGACGGGCACGATGGGCCGGGCGACGCCGGGCGAAGTCCATGGTAGGACCGGGCCCTTGGTGTGACGAGTGTGAACCGTTGATTCCAGTGACTGTGGGGAACACCTGAGTGCCGGTCCCCGCAGCCGTATCCATGTTCGAGGCGGACGGGAAAGGTGTGGTGATGTTGAAAGACCGGAAGGGGGCGGTGCGGACCTTTCGCAACCCGTGGCTCTGTGTGCATTTTCTCATCGGTTTCATGGCGCTGGTCATAGCGGTGGCGGTGATGGTGGAACTGTCCGTCCTCGCTGACCCCTTCTCGGTTCTCCTGACCGGGATTCCGGGGATCTGGTTGACCCTGCGTATACCGTTCTGCCGCACTGTCCTGTCGTCCGAAGGCGTTGCCTATCATGGACTGTTCGCGACGAGGAGGGCGGGATGGGGAGAAGTGGCGGTGATCGGTAAGGGCTTTTCCGGCGGGACGTTGGCCGTCTCCAGTTTTCCGGTCCTGACCCTGACCGGCGGAAAGGAGATCGAGCTGCTGACACTCGCCGGGTACGGCGAAAGCAACCGACGAGTCGCACGGGTCGTGGGTGCCATGGGCGAGTTCCTTTCCGGGCACCGGGCCGGCCCGGGCGAGGAGTAGTCCCCGGGTCTCCACCACCGGAGCCGAGCCGGAGTCCAACCCGTGGTGACGAGGTGGTCACCGTCGACGCACGGGGACGGTACAGCCCCGTCCGTGGCGAGCCGCGAGCCGCGGGCCCGGCGGGCAGGCGTCCCGGAGGCGCCTGCCCGCCGGGCGGGTGCTGACGGACGTGCGGTACGCCGAAACGGTCGTGTCCCGGCCGGGGCCGAGGAGACTGTCCGTCAGGCCTGTCGGAGCGGGCACATCTCCCGGCCCCGCAGGCGCCCGCTCCCTCGGCTCAGGCCCCGGACCCGGTCGCTTGGGCGGTCGCTGTGTACAGGCCGCGTCCGGGGCGCTGTGCGCGGCCGTCCTTCGCGAGGCGTTCCAGCCGGGTGCGGACCGCGTTGACGTTCGTCTGCAGTGGTTCCAGTCCGAGCTTGTCGCTCACTTCACGGGCGCGCATCGGTTCTGCCGATCCGGACAGGACCGCCAGGATGCTGTCCGCGTCGGTCACCGTCCGCCGTCCGGCGGCCGGCGCCGCGGTCGGGGGCTCGGCACCGACCGGGCGCGGGCGCGCCGCCCGTCCGGTTCGGGCGGCCGGTTCCTGCTTCGCTGCCGTCCTGGCGCCGCCGCCAGCCTTCGCGCCACGGGCCTTGGCCCGTGCGGGTGTTGCCTTCTCCGGCTCGGCCGCTTTCCGGGCCGGGGCCTTCCTGGCGGGCGTCTTCTTCTTCGCGGCGCTCGCCGCAGCGGGGGGCCCGGCAGGGACCGGTGCCCCCGGAGCGGAGGCGGCCCGTTCGGTGTCCCGCGAGGCCTCGGCCGGTACGGGCGGGGCCTCGGTCGCAGGCGTCCTCTGGTCCTCGTCGGTGCGAGCCGGGGGACCGGACAGCAGTCGCAGTGCTTCGAGAGCCTGGTGGACGGCGTCCCGTTCGGTCGTCGCGGCGTCGAGTTCGGCCTGCGCCCGGAGCAACCGTTCCTCCGTGGCGGGCAGTTGCTCCTCCAGCGCGAGGATGGTCGCGCCCACACTGGTGTCCGTTCCGAACGTTGCCACGATCACTCCCGTTGCGTTGTCACCATCCGTACCGGCGAATGTACGGCCCACACGGCGTGCCGTACGCGGAATGCGGAATTCTCGCCGTGGGATCGGGGAAGGCCCACGTCGCACGAGGGTCGGTTCTGCCTCGAACCGCTGTCCCTGCAGGCCGGTTGCAGCCGTCCTGTGCGCTGCTACGAAGAGCAGCCGCGTCAGTTCACCAGGTGGCGAAGGCCTCGCGGCCCGGGTGCTGCTCGTCCTTGTCCGGCCCCGGGGCATCCGGGTCCGGTGAACGGTGCAACCCCGGTCCGGTCGGTGACGGCCGGCCGAGAACCGGCCGCCGCACGGTCTGGACGGCGTCAGCGGGGGCAGTTCCCGGGGGAGGGGGGCCGGGCGCCGCTCGCCCGCGCGAGGAGGGTTCGGCGCCGGCACGGCGCGCCTGGCGGCGGCCCACGCCCGGATCTCCGGCGGCCGCACCCACCGCTACTCGTTCGCCTACCGCTCCACAGCCCTGGGCGGACGACTCGGCGCCGCCCACACCGTGGAGTTGCCCTTCGTGTTCGACAACGCCCACCGGCCCTGGCTCCATGCCGACACCCGCCTGCTCGGCCCCGATCCCGTCCCCACCGGACTCGCCGCCCGCGTCCACGGTGCCTGGACCGCCTTGGCCCGCACCGGCGACCCGGGCTGGGCCCGCTACGACCCGCGGCACCCCGCGGCGGAACCCCCGGCGGTGGGGCGGTGTTCCGCTGATGCTGCCGGTCCCGACCGGGCGAGCAGGTGGCCGCGCTGCTCCTCTCCCCGAACGACCCGTGGTGCCAGGACCGGGCGCGGCACGCCGGGCTCCACCGGTGAAGGCCCGTGTCGCGAGCGCAGGGCGCCGCGGCACCCGGCGACCGCCGGCCCCGCCCCGGCCACGCCCGGCACACCGCCCCGACCGGTCCTGCCGGCCCGGGAACGCGCGCCTGGCCCGTCCGGGGCCGGTGGCTCTCGTCGACCGCGCCGACCGCCTCCTTCCCCCGCTGCCGTGCCGCCCGTACGGAAGAGCCGCGGGAGACCGCCGCAAAGGCCCCGGCTCTGCCCCGAAGCGCCTTCTGCCGTGCCGCAGCCGTCGGGTTGAGTACGGGACGTCGCCGACGGTCCCAGGAGGGGCGGAGCCCGATGCGCAAGCGGGAGAACGAGGAAGCCACCGGGGCCGGGGCCGGCCGGGGGACGAGACACCCGCCCGCCCGGGCCGGGCACCCACGGCCGGCACCCTTCTGGAGACCCCTGCGCGACGCGCAGGCCAGCAGCCCGCCACCCCGGGCGCCGCCCGCGGCGTCATCCCCCAGGCCGTTCTGCGCGCGTCGTACGACACCCACCCCGAGAACACGCCAACCAGCGTTTCCGGGTTGGGTGGTGTCGAAAGCCTGCTGGTGAGGCCGTTACACCGCAGTCCGTGGCCCCGGACCAGGATCCGACCTGCGGCGTCGACGTTGCGGCGCCCGCCGTCCTGTCAGGGGCCCCGTCCGATCGCAGTGTTGTCCGCGGACAACATTCCGACATCGGCCGGACGTCGTCGGACTATGACGGCCGCCCGCCGAACTGCCAGTTGTGCACCTCGATGTCGGCGTACCGGTCCGGAACCAGGACGGCGCGTGCCGTCTCCGGGTCCGGTGCCCGGAGCAACACCGCCGTGCCGAGCCAGGTGGCGCCGTCGTCGGACAGCAGCGGCCCGTAGGCGATCAGCTCGTCCCGGTCGGCCGGCACGGCGAGGTCGGAAACCTGCCCCTCGCCGAGGCCGAGCACCAGATACCGGTTGCCCCCGGTGCGGCCGCCGGGGAAGTCCCACATGGTGCGCCCCAGCATGTTGCGCCACCGCCGCAGCAGCACGTCCCGGTAGACGCCGGCCTGGTAGCCCGGTTCCTCGAAGGCGAACGCGCGGGCAGCGGCGGGATCGGGCAGGTCGAGGATGTGCACACTGCCCGTGGGCGTGTCGCCGTCGTCGGTGAGGGTCGGGCCCCGGGCGATCATCTCCTTCGCATACTGGTCCATGTAGGACCAATGCTCTTCCAGCAGCTCGTCGCGCAGCGGCAGGGAACCGGGCCGGTCACGGTGGTAAAAGAGGAACTCCATGCCCCCATGGTCCCTTCAGGGAGGCGACCCGGTCGAATGGGTTTCACTGCGCCGGGCGCCCGGCAGCCTCACCCGGACGCACACGCGCCGAGTTCGCGTAGTGGATTGCGGTCACTCGTCGACGCCGAGGACGAGGGACAGGCGACGTGGGTCGGCTTCGTGGGTGAGGGCTGCGTCGAGCAGGCGGCCGACGCGGAACTTCCCCAGGAGGCGGCGAGGTTGTGGGTGTCCCGGACGGTCCAGGGCCTGCCGGCGGCGCCGAGTTCGACGGAGGTCCTCCGGGCGGTCGGCAAGCGGGGGCCGGCGGTGTCCGACCGGCGGGTCCGGCGACAGTCGGGCCGGTCCGGAAGGGCATGGTGGGTCAGCTCGTCGTCCGGGCGGACGTGCCCGCCGCCGGTGATGCTCCGGTGGCCGAGGTCGGCATCGCACATCGTCTCGAAGAGGAGCCCGCACCGGGTACCACACGGGCGGTGCGGAGCAGATGGAGGGGCGACACGGCCTTGGACGAGCGGACCGACCCGGCGCGGATCATCGCGAAGGTGGGCAACTTCGCGAGCCGTGAGCGTGCCGTCGAGGTGTGGATGCACCTCGCGGCCAAGGCCGGCTGGCATGCCGCCCGTGCTTCGGCCGCGCCGCATGACCCGGACGACGGGGACTGCGGCACCGTCGAGGTCGAGGGCCTTCGCTACCGGATACGCCTCACGCCACGAGTGCGGACGAGCCTCGCCGACGACGAGGGCGGCACGCTCACCTGGCGACCGGTGCTCTCGCACGCCGCACGGGCCGAGCCCGTCCTGGAGCCGGGCAACCACATCCCGTACGGCGGGCCGGGCTGACAACTGCCCCCGCGCCCAGGCCGAGGCCGGTCGTCGATCGGTGCAGGGTGGGTGCGGCCCTGAAAGCCTCGGGCTTGTGTTCGGGGGAGCGTTCCGGTCCGCTCGGCGCTGCGGCTATGGTGGCGGGCATGACGTACCGCGTGCAGTTCACCGTCGAGGCGAAGGCGACCATCGATGCCCTGCCCGCCGAGCGGCGGGACCTCCTGGAGCGCGCCCTCACCGTGCTCGCCCGCGACCCGTACCACAAGACGGCGACGGCACCCATCGGCCCCGACGAGCACCTGCGCAAGGCCTACGCGGCCCCCGGCGTCGTGGTCGAGTTCATGGTCGCCGACCACGTCCTGGTCGTCGTCGTCCTCCAGGTCTTCGACGAGCTCCACTACCTGATCGACGAGACCGACGCGGGCTGACCACAGGCACTCACCGACCCATCCCGCCCCGACCCTGCCGATCGGCGGTTCCCCCGTTGGCGCACGCCGCCCGGAGTGATCGAGGCCACCCGGGGAAGCTCCGATGCCGGCCCTGACCGGGGGGTTCGGGTGCGCGGTCCGCAGGGACCGATCGCAGCGTCCGATGGTAGCCCGAACACCACCCCGTTGGTGCACGCCAGTGCCACAAGGTGTTTTCACCGGGGTGAAGTAGAGCCACGGATTCGGCCTGTTGGGGAGCCGGCGGTTCTTCGGTGAGTTCGGGAGCCAGTAGGTGTGATGGTGTGGAACATGCCGCTTTCGGAGTAATCGTGAGAGCTTGGGCTGTTTGGCCGTCACGCTGTGCCTGTTGATCACGGTCCAGGTCAGGGAGACCGCTGGTGCACAGGTCACGTGAGTGGCTGTTCGAGAGGATCCGCCGGGTTCAGCGCGAACAAGGGCTGTCTGGGCGGGAACTCGCCGCGCGGTTCAAGGTGTCGCGGAACACGGTGAAGAAGGCGTTGGAGTCGCCGGTGCCGCCGAAGCGCAAGGCCCCGCCGCCGCGCAAGAGCATGCTGGAGCCGGTGGAGGGCTTCATCGACGCGATACCGAACGCGAGGAGCGCAAGGCCACCGCCGTCGCCACGAACTCGCCCTTCACCGAGTGGGACAAGGCCTTCGGCGACGCCCGCCTCTGCGCGGCCATCGCCGACCGGATTACCTTCCGCTGCACGCTGATCCAGACCGGCACCGAGTCCTACCGCTACCAGGCCACCCAGGAATCCCTCTTCTCCAGCACGAACTGACGCGCTGTTGGGTGGCTCTCTGCGTGGGAGCGAGTGGCGTGAGCTTCAGCCGGCAGCCTTCCCGTCCCGGCGAAGGACGACCTGCAGCAGCTGCTGCAGGTCGTCCTGGATGGCTTCCAGCAGCTCGCCACCGAACACGCAGAGGGAGTGTTCCCAGGGGTGGCCGAAAGTGCCAAAACGCAGGTCCTCTGCCAGGAAGATGAAGTAGTCCCCATCCGGATACGGGCTGAGCGGCCAGCCCTCGCGCGAGCGCCCTTCAAGAACTCGGGGCAGGAACATGTCGGTCGCCGGCAGATCCGGACGGAGCCGATAGCACGTGTGCTGCCAGTCCAAGATCCACAACGACTCCCCCGGGGCGCTGCAACCAGCGAGTCCTTCCTGCACCACATCAACCAGACGGTCGAGCTTTCGATCGCCGGGGTCGTCGCTCAGCGCGTCGAGGCTCCATGTGATCGACGGCGAAGTCTCGGTGATTCCGGGAAAGGCATGGATGCTGGGGCGGAATTCGAACTTGTCATCGAAACGGTCCCAGATGCCGTCGTATTCGGCCCTGGCCAGACGCTTGAGGGGTTCATCGGTCATCCGACGAACCTAACCTCAGAAGAACGAATCCCACTGCCCAATTTTGCTGCCACAGCCGGAGGGCTGGACCTCACGAGTCCTGCCCTCCCGCACATCCAGGGTGAGGCCCCGGCCGCGACTTGTCAGGGAGGCGACCCGGGCCCGCAAGGACACGCTACCGACGCGACCGCCCCGCCCCCCACGGACACTCCGCTCGGACCCGTCAGGTCACCCGATCAGTGGCTCCCAATCTCGCCGGAACGGCTCCCGAACTCACCGAAGAACACCCACGAGGGCCGAGTACAACACCGCCGCGAATGGCTTACACCTGGCTCCCGTTCACGCCGAAGCAGCGGCTCCCATATGACCCGATAAACTCACACAAGGTCCACGGGCCCGTCCGTTCCCGGTTCGCCTCAGTGCGACCAGTAGGCATCCTCGGTGTCCGGCCGCAGGGGCGAGAGCGGGCGGGCGTGCTCCGGAGCGTAGGCGACGTGGGTGTCGCTGACGGACATGGTGAGGGTGAGCGTCCCGTCCGTTTCCGGGGAGAGCTCGACCCGCACGTCGGTGCCCTGCGACGTGTCGGCGCTGAGAATGTCCGGGCCCTGGCCCGGGACTTTCGGGGTCCAGACGGCCGGGTCCAGCCAGTAGCCGTGCAGGCGCCACGCGGCCTGGACGCGGTCCTCGATCTCCTGCCGGTGGGCGGCGCTGATCCTGGTCCGGGCGGTGAACCGCCGGTCGAAGGTCGCCAGCTTGCTCGCCGTGCCGTCCGGGCGCGGCCTGTGCCGCTCGACGGTGCAGCCACTGTCGCTCAGCACCAGGCCCAGCTCGCCCAGCGTCTCCTGGACGGTCCGCTCGCCGAGCTCCTCGAACTGCGCCGGCGTGTACTGCACGACCTCCGGCTCGGGCTTGGAGGAGTGTTCCTCGGAGGTCAGGGACCACCACTCCACCGCCACCAGCACCACCATCACCCCGAACGCGACAGCGAGACTCGCCACCGCGACCAGAGCCGCCTTCACCCACTCCCTGCCCGACAAACCGCACCCCCTGCTGCGTATCGTTCCGCCACCGTAGGCGCGCGACCGGGCGCGGTTCCTGAGCATCCGTACTCAGATCGGCCCGCGGGTTCGTGGTTCTTGCCCGGGACGGCCTGTCAGGCCCAGGGGTTCGGTCCCTGCCTGAGGACGTCGAGTTCGCGCGTGCGGGCGGCGGGCCGGAGGTCGATCCGGTGGAGAAAGTGATCGCCGGGGCCGCCGGCGATGTGCCAGTTCTTGTGGGCGGACAGGTCGTCCGGGACCACGTGGACGGGGTGCCGTCCGGACGGGCCCTGCGGACGGAGCGCGGTGCGGCCCAGGTGCGGTCGATGCCTCGCGGAGGCGGTCGACACTCCGGAGGGTGTCGTCCCCGACCTGCCCCGGTGCTGCTCCCGTCAGGCGGCGACGCCGGACCGGGGGCCGGTGGTCCGGACGCTCCAGAAGCCGAGGGCGAGGGCGGCGGTGCGGGTGAGCATCATGGCTACGGCCATCAGCAGCAGCGCGTCCGTGAGGGCGTCGCCGGAGACCCGGTGTTCCTGCATCCAGGTGCCGAGCGGTCCGGAGAACCAGTGGGTGGAGCCGTAGGAGAACGCGGCCCTGGCCCCGATGACTCCGGTCCACACGGCCGCGTACGCCCAGCCGGTCCGGCTGACGGGCCGTCCGGTGCGCGGGCTCCGGTGGATCCGGAGGGTCGCGGCGGCCAGTGCGCCGCACAGCAGTCCGGCGACGACGCCGCCGATCTCCAGGGCGAGACCCGTTCCGGAGACGGCGGGGTTCTTCACGAACAGCGGCACGATGGCCCCGGCCGCGAGCACGGGGCGCAGGATCCGGAACGGCCCGATCCTGCGGTGCGGGCCGAGGTCGGCCTCCAGGACGGCGACGAGCACGGCGGCGTTGATGACCAGGGCCTGGGTGGTGGGGTTCACGGGATGCCTCTCGGTGGCTTCGGCGGTGCGACGGGTCCCACGCTCTCCCGCCGAGGCCGGGGCGGGCGTCGCCCTCGGCGGTGGGTCCCGGGGTGAGGTCCGGTGGCCCGATGTCACCCCGGGCGTCACCGCACGGGGTGACGCCCGGCCGGGCGCGGATGCCTAGCGTGGCTGGTCCCCGGCGGCCTCGCGGTGCCGCCCCGACCGTTGGGAACGTTGCCGATGGAGACCCTTGTGCGGGTGCTGCCCGTGATCGCGATCGTCGCCGTGGTGGTGAGGCGCCAGTGGCAGGGCGGCCCGTTGGACCTGCGCCGGGTGGTGACGGCGCCACTGGTCCTGCTCGCCGTCGGGCTGTTCACCAGGGCCGGACTCGGTGGGCCCGCGGCGCTGCGCGAGGCACGTCCGGCGGACGTGCTGCTGTTCGCGGTGGGTGCCGCGGCGGCGGTGGCGGTCGGCGCCTGCCAGGGGCGGGCGCTGCGGCTGGAGTACCGGGCCGGGGTCGCGTGGACGCGTATGCCGCTCGCCGGGCTCGGCTGGTGGCTCGTGCTGGCGGGGCTGCGGGCGGCGATGTCGTACGCGGGGCCGGCGCTGGGGGCCGATCTGGTCGGCTCCGGCGCCACGGCCCTGCTGTTCCTCGGCGCGAACCGGCTCGGGCAGGCAGCCGTCCTGGTGGGGCGTGTCCGGGCCACGGACCGGCCGGCCGTCGGTGGCGCCGATGCCGCGCGCCCGGCCGGCCACCGGTCGGTGCCGACGCTGCGCGGCCGGGCCGGGGCCGGGCCGTCCGGGGCGGGGGAGCGGGCCGACGACCGGGAGGCCGTGGACGCGGTGGGCCGGCAGCGCCGACGGCGGGTACGGCTGGACCGGGACCCGGCGCGCAGGCCGGAACGGCGGGCCGGGGGAGAGCGGGAACGGCGCGGAGCCGCCGGTTCCCGCGCCGACCGTCCCCGCGGCGGCGAGCGGTGACGTCCCCGGCCCCGGCTCCTGTGCCCGCCCCGGCTCCCGTACACGCCCCGGCTCCTGCGCACGCTCCGGCCCTGGGACGCGACCCGCGCTCCGGGCCGCCGGGCAGCCCGTCCGGGCGGCTCTTCGGGGACGACGGGGCGGCTTATCGTGGAGCTGTGCTCCGCATCGTTTCCTGGGCGGTCCGCGGCGTCGCCTTCGCGCTGATCGGCCTCGACACCTTCGTCCGCTCCACCGGCCTGCCGGGCGGAGCCGGCCGGACGGCGGTCGCGTCCGCGTACCTGCTCTGCGGGTGCTGCCTGGCGGCCTGGGCGTTCCTGGACCTGCGCCGCCCCGTGGCGCGGGCCCCGCGGCCGCCCGGGGCGGCCGTCCCGGTGCTGATCGGGACGGTGGCGGTGGTCTCCGGCGTGGCAGCCGCCCAGCCGGGAGCGGGCACCATGGTGGGCCTCACGGCCGTTGCGGTGATCGCGGCGGGCAGTGACCTCCCGTTGGCCGCGGGCTGGACGGTCGCCGGGCTCGGGGTGCTCGCGATCCAGGTCGGAGCGGTGCTGTCGGGTGCCGGGCACGGGGTTTTCCTCGGCTATCCGCTGCTGCTCGCGGTCGCCCTGCTGGCCGGCCACAACCGGCGGGCCCAGCGCATCCGGGCCGAGCAGGCGGACCTGCTGCTGCGACGCTCGGAGGAACTGCGTGCCGAGCAGCGCCGCACCGCCGTCCTGGACGAGCGGACCCGGATCGCCCGGGAGATCCACGACGTGCTGGCGCACTCGCTCGGGGCACTCGGCATCCAGATCCAGCTGGCCCGTGCGCTCGCCACCCCGGACTCGTCGGGGGCGGTCGACCCCCGCCTGGCGGAGGTGCTGGACCGGGCACGGCGGATGGCCTCCGACGGACTGGTCGAGACCCGGCGCGCGGTCCACGCGCTGCGCGGCGGCGACATCCCGCTCCCCGACGCCCTGGAAGCTGCCGTGTCGGAACACCGGTCCCGCTACGGAGCGCCCGCGACCTTCGAGCTCCGCGGCACGGGGGACCGGACGCTCGCTCCCGAGCAGAACCTCCACCTGTTGCGGACTGCCCAGGAAGCCCTGGTCAACGCGGCGAAGCACGCGCCCGGACAGCCGGTCGCCGTCACCCTCGACTACCAGGAGCACCACGTGTCGCTGACCGTCGCCAATCCGCTGCGCCCGCCGGGCGCGGGCTCCCCGCCGCCCGGACCGACTGTCGTGACGGTGGACGGGGGCTACGGGCTCACCGGCATCGGGGAGCGGCTGGCGCTGCTGGGCGGAGCGCTGAGCACCGGCAGCGCGCACGGCACCTGGGTCCTCACCGCGGACGTGCCGAGGTGACCACACCGCCCGCCTCCGGCCCGCCCGCCGCGCTGCGGATCGTCGTCGCCGACGACCAGGCCAGCATCCGGGAAGGGCTGGCCATCATGCTGGACCTGCTGCCCGGGATCGAGGTGGTGGCCACCGCCGGGGACGGCGAGGAGGCGCTGGTCCAGGCGGAGCGGCACCACCCGGACGCCGTGCTGATGGACCTGCACATGCCGCGGATGGACGGGGTCGAGGCCACCCGGCGGCTGGCCGCCGAGCATCCCGCGATCGCGGTGGTCGTCCTGACCACCTACGTCGACGACGCCTCGGTGCTGACCGCGCTGCGGGCCGGGGCCCGCTCCTACCTCACCAAGGACGCGGACCGGGCCGACATCGCCGCCGCGCTGCACGCGGCGCGCAGCGGGCTGGCCGTGCTCGACCCGCGGGCTCGTGGGGCGCTGCTCGCCGGCGCGGGTGCCGCACCGCCGGGCGGCACCCCGGCCGCACCGGGGCCGCCGCCGGACGGGCTGACCGCGCGGGAGGCGGAGGTGCTGGCCCTGGTGGCCGACGGGTTGAGCAACCAGGAGATCGGCGCGGCCCTGTTCCTGAGCGGGAACACCGTCAAGACGCACATCAACCGGATCTTCGCGAAGACCGGGTGCCGGGACCGGGTCGCCGCGGCCAACTACGCCCGGCGCCACGGGGTGGCCGGTCCGGCGTCCTGACCCGCCGGCGTCCTGACCCGCCGCCGCCCGGAGCGGCCGCCGCCCGCAGGGTGGTGAATCGTGGGGGTTCGTAGGGGGGCACCCCTGACGCCGGGGCCGGCCCGGGATGGCACAACTGGAGGCAGAGGACGTACCTGCACCTCCGGGATGTGATCGCCGTGCCCGTGCCCGCCCATGCACCAGACCTTCTGCCCGACTTCACCGACCTCACCGACTTCACCGACCTCACCGACCTCCCCGACTCCACCGACTGCCCCGACCTCCCCGACTCCACCGGCCCCGCGTCGCCGGGCGCGGGGGAGCACTGGGCGGTCGAGCACCGGCCCGATGCCCTGGGCCCGGCCCGGCAGGCGGCGCGTGCGTCGCTGGACTCGTGGGGAGTGGGGCCGGCCGCCGTCGAGGCCGTCGTCCTGGTGGTGTCCGAACTGGTGACCAACGCGGTGCGCCACGCGCTTCCGCCGATCGCGCTGCGGCTCCGGCACGACCGGCCGCGGCGGCGGCTGTGGGTGGAGGTCACCGACGGCGGGCCCGCCGCCGAGGGAGGCGGCGCGGTGCTTCCGCCCGACGAGCACGGCCGCGGCCTGCTCCTGGTGGCGTCGGTCGCCCTCACGCACGGGGCCCGTCCGCAGCACGGCGGGAGCGTGGTGCGCTGGGCCTGCCTCGCTGCGGACTGAACGCGTCCCCGGCCGGGGTGCCCGCGCCGGGCCGTCCGCCGGCCTGGCCAAGGGGCCGGTCCGTCCGCGACGGCACGGACGGGCCGCGGTGTGCCCGCTCCGGTCCGAACGGCAAAAATGGGCGTGTGAGCGTCGAACCCGGCCCCCCAGCGACCCCTGCGGACGACCCGGCCCTGCTCGAACGCGGCCACGAGGCGGCCGTCCTCGACTGGGCCCTGGCCGCATCGGCACGGGGCGAGGGCACGGCCGTCCTGCTGGAGGGTGTGGCCGGGATCGGCAAGAGCGCGCTGCTGGCCCACGCCCGCGAGCGCGGCCGGGCAGCCGGTGCCCGGGTGCTCACCGCACGGGCCACCGAACTGGAGACCGCGTTCGCCTTCGGGGTCGTGCGGCAACTGTTCGAACCACTGCTGGCCGGCGCGTCCCCCGAGCGGCGGGCCGCTCTGCTGGCCGGTCCGGCGCTGACCGCTGCCGCGGTGCTGGAGCCCGGTCCGGACGCCGCGGTGATCGGCGACTTCGCCGCGCTGAACAGCCTGCTGTGGCTCGCCGTCAACGCGGCCGAGGACGCCCCGCTGCTGCTCGCCGTCGACGACCTGCACTGGTGCGACCCGCCGTCGTTGCGCTGGCTGGCTTTCCTGCTGCCCCGGCTGGCCGAGCTGCCGGTCGCCCTGGTGGCCGCCGCGCGCAGCGACGAGACCGGCGACAGCGGGCCGCTGCTCAACCAGGTCGCCACCGATCCGGCGTTCACGGTGCTGCGTCCGCGCCCGCTCGGGCGGGTGGCCGCCGGCCGGTTCCTGGCCCGGTCGCTGGCCCGCGGCGAGGTCGATCCGGCGTTCGTCCGGGCCTGCCACGACGCCACCGCGGGCAACCCGCTGCTGCTGCGCGAGCTGGCCCGCGCCGTCCGCGAGCAGGACCTGCCGACGGACGCGGCACACGCCGGCTACGTGGTGGACCTCGGGCCGCACGCGGTCGCCCGGCTGGTCGAGCGGCGGCGCAACAGGCTCGGGCCCCGGGCGCAGCGGTTCGCCGCCGCCCTGGCGGTGCTCGGGGACGACGCGCCGCTGGCCGACGTCGCGGCCCTGGCCGGCATCGATCCGGACACCGCTCTGCGCTGCCTGGAGGAGATCGGCTACCCCGGTACGGTCCGGGACGGCGAGGTCCGGGCCGGCGACGACGGCGGCGACGGACGGGGACCGCGCCGGGTGCGCTACGTCCACCCCCTGATCCGGGCCGCGGTGTACACCGCCGTCCCCGCCGCCGAGCGGGCCCGCCTGCACCGGCGGGCGGCCCGGCTCGTCGAGGCACGCACCGGCGACCCGGCCCGGATCGCCGCGCACCTGCTGCACGCCGCTCCCACCGGCGATCCGCACACCGTGGAACTGCTGCGCCGGGCGGCCGACCGCTCCACGGCCGTGGGCGCACCCGCCGAGGCGGCGGTCTTCCTGCACCGGGCCCTGGAGGAGCCGCCGCCCGCGGCGGAGCGGGTGCCGCTGCTGCTGGAGCTGGCGGAATCGGCCATCACGGAGGACATCGCCGGCGCGGCCGGGCACCTGCGCACGGCGCTGCGGACGGCCTCGGGGCCGGTGGAGCGGGCCAGGATCGCCGCGCTGCTGGGTGAGGCGGCGACCTACGTCCAGCCGACCGGGCAGGCCATGGCCGACCTGGAGGAGGCGGTGGCGGCGCTGGAGCGGGAGGACGGCGGGGTCCCGGCGCAGGACCTGCGGTGCCGGCTCGCCGCCACCATGCTCTTCACCGCCTTCGCCTCCCGCGCGGGCCGGGGCGAACTGCCGGAGCGGATGCCGGCGCTGCGGCGGCTGGCGGAACGCGAGGGACCCGGGGCCCGGATGCTGGACTGCGCGATCGCCTACCAGGACGCGATGACCGGCCGCCCGGACGCGGCGGAGCGCGCCCGCCGGGCGCTGTCCGGAGGGCTGCTGGAGACCTCCGAGCACACCGTCACCGCGCTGGCGCTCGCGCTCGCTGTGCTGCTGCTCGCGGAGGACCCGGGCGCGATGCCCCGGCTGGACGCCCTGATGGCGGACGCCCGGCGGCGCGGCTCACTGCGGATCCTGGCCTCGGTCAGCACCGTACGGGCCCGCGGCCGGTTGCAGGCCGGGCAGTTGGCCGAGGCCGAGAGCGATGCCAGGGAGGGTCTGGACGCGGCCCGGATCTACGAGCGGGCGGGGCTGCGCACCACCGTGCTCGGCCCCGTGGTGCGGGCCGCGCTGGGCGACACGCTGCTGCTGCGCGGGGAGCTCGACGAGGCCGGGCGGGTGCTGCGGGGCGAGGGTCCGGCGCACCTGCTGGGCGGGCCGCGGGCCCGGTTGCGGCTGGCTCGCGGTGACGCCCCGGCGCTGGTGGCGCGGGACGCCCTGGAGGTCGGGCGGGCCGCCGGGGAACTCGGTGTGCTCAATCCGGCGGTGGTCCAGTGGCGGGTGCCGGCGGCCTTGGCGCTGCACGCGGAGGGCCGGACGGAACAGGCCCGGGAGCTGGTGGCGGAGGAGTTGGAGCTGGCCCGCGGGTGGGGGGCGCCCGCGCCGGTCGGGCGGGCGCTGCGGGCGCTGGCGGCGCTCGCGCCCGAGCGGAACGGCGCGCTGGAGCTGCTGCGGGAGTCGGTGGCCGTGCTGTCGGGTTCGACGGCGCTGCTGGAGCGGGCGGCGGCGCAGGCGGACCTCGGCACCGCCCTGCAGGCGGCCGGACTGGGCGCGGAGGCCCGTTCGGTGCTGCGGTCGGCGCTGGACACCGCCGACCGGTGCGGCGCCCGGCCGCTCGCGGAGCGGGTGCGCGCGGCGCTGCGCGCGGCCGGAGCGCGTCCTCGGAGGTCGGCGCTGTCCGGGCCTGGGGCGCTGACCCCCAGTGAGCTGAGGGTGGCCGAGCTGGCGGCCGCCGGGGCCACCAACCGGGTGGTCGCGCAGCAGCTGTTCATCACGCCGAAGACGGTCGAGGTCCATCTGTCGCGGATCTACCGCAAGCTCGGCATCTCCGCCCGCGCGCAGCTCGCGGACGCTCTGCGCGACTGAGCGCGACCCCTTACCCGACCCCCTGATCTTTGCCGCCGCCGCCAGGAGCGGGGTGGTCCTTCGGCATGTCCGGGCCTTGGATCGGTGGCACCGGGCACCATGGCCGAGCCAGCCGTGCCCGCATATGGATGAGTGAACCAAATGATGAATGGCTATTGCTAAAAGTGGATGAGCTGACCACCATATGTCCCACCACCCATCAGCTCGAAAGGCGGTCCCCCATGACTGCTGGCCAGACCACCAGCCCGCGTCGCCGCTCGCTCGCCGTGTCCCTCTGCCTCGTCACCGCCCTCGGTGTCCTGTCGGTCACCGGCCCGGCGAGCGCGGAGGCCGGTGCGCCGTGCACCGCGCCGGCCGACCCGACCGGCGTGAGCTACCCGCTGCCCTGCCTGTCGGAGGTGTTCGCGGACGACTTCGACGGCACCGCGCTCGACCCCGAGAAGTGGAACGTCCGCCAGACCTCCTGGTCGAACGACTCCAACGTCTCGGTGAGCGGCGGCAAGCTGCGCATCGACATGCGGCGGGTCAGCGCGTCCGCCGGCAAGGACGGCTTCCGCGGCGGCGGCATCTCCTCCAGGCAGCGCTTCGGCTACGGGTACTACGAGATCACCGCGACCCTCCCGTCGCTGACCCCGGGCTGGCACCCCGCGTTCTGGACCCAGATGTGGGACGGCGCCGAGGGCCGTCCGGTGTACGACCGGCCGTTCAGCGAACTCGACGTGTTCGAGGTCCAGTCGGTGGCCCCGCACGGGACGGTGCCCGCCACCACCAAGCTCGACGGCGGTGTCATCACCTGGAACAACAACACCTCCGGCAACGACATCAAGAACACCGAGTTCAAGCCCCGGTTCCCGTGGAAGAAGGCGGACGGCACGCCGCTGTGGAACGAGGAGCACCGCTACGGCCTCCACTACACCCCCACCTCGCTGACCTACGTGCTCGACGGCAAGCCGGTCGGCACCGTGCCCAACCCGGTCCGGGACCCGATGCCGGGTACGGCCAGCTACCCGGCCGCCGCCTACAACTCCCCGATGTCGATCTGGATCTCGGCGGTGCTGACCACCGCCGCCTACATCGGGGCCGACGTGCCGGTCGGAACCACCTTCGGCACCTACCAGGTGAACCGGGTCGCCTACTACGCCCCCGGCGGGCAGGTCCCGCCGGTCGACGACCCGACGCCGCTGCCGCCCGCGTTCACCACCGTCGGGGAGGACTTCGCGGACGGCGGGTCCCGCTGGTGGAAGAAGCCCGGGTCCGTCTGGTCGACCGTCCCGGCCGGCGGCGGACTGCGCCACCCCTCGGCGCAGGGCGACGCGATCGCCCTGCTGGGCCAGCCCGTCACGGATCCGCCGCTGCCCAACACCCTCCCGTTCGCGCCGGACTGGACCAACGTCGCCGTCGAGGCCGACGTGACCCTCGACGGCGACGGCCAGGGCGCCGGTCTGATGGCCCGGGCCAAGGACGACCAGAACTACTACTACCTGCAACTGCAACCCGCCAAGCAGCAGGTGGCGCTGGTGCGCAAGGTGGCCGGGGTCTCCACCGTGCTGGCCACCGCGCCGGCGTCGCTGGCCGCCGGGGAGGTCCACCGGCTGCGGCTGACGGTCGTGGACAACACCCTGACCGGCTACGTCGACGGCGTGCGGAAGCTGGCCGAGGACGACTTCGTGTTCGGCACCGGGCGGATCGGCGTGAAGGGCTACCAGCAGCCCTTCACCGTCTCCGGCCTGACGGTCACCGCCCTGGGCTGACCGCGGCCGCCGCCGGGGGTGCGACGACCCCGACCCGCTGCACCCCCGGCGGCGATCCCATGCATATAGTGCAACAGACATCTATTTACTGGATGTGTCTTCTGAGCTACGGTGACGTGTCGTCACACTATGAGGAGTCAATATGGCGATAACGACCGAACCCCCGCCGGTCCGCACCGCGGCCCGCACCGTCGCCACCCCGGGCCGGCTGCGGTCGGCCGCCGCCCGGGACCGCACCTTCGGATTCATGCTGGCCGCGCCCGCGCTGACGCTGTTCCTGGTGGTCGCCGTCTACCCGCTGTTCGCCGGCGTGGCGACGAGCTTCTACGAGCAGTCCCTGATCCGTCCCGAGCGGCGCTTCGCCGGCCTCGACAACTACGCCGCCGTCTGGCCCGACTTCGTGGACCGGCTCGGCACCACCCTGGTCTTCTCCGGCCTGGCCACGGTCTTCCCGCTCTCCGTCGGCCTCGCCCTCGCCGTCCTGCTCAACTCCCGCATGCGCGGCCGCGGCCTGCTGCGCGGCGCGCTGATGCTGCCCTGGCTGCTGCCCGGAGTGGTGGTGTCCTTCCTGTGGGCCTGGATCTTCAACGACAGCTACGGCGTCCTCGACCACCTGCTCTCCGCGGCGGGCCTGCCCGAGGTCGACTTCCTCGGCCGCCCGGCCACCGCGATGGCCGCCGTGGTGGTCGCCAAGACCTGGAACTCCTTCCCCTGGGTGATGGTGGTCGCGCTGGCCGCCCTGCAGTCCCTGCCGCGCGAGCAGCTGGAGGCCGCCGCCCTGGACGGCGCCGGCCGGGCCCAGCGCTTCCGGCACGTCTCGCTGCCCCACCTGGCCGGGCCGCTCGCCCTGGTCGCGATGCTCGAATTCATCTACAACTTCGGGTCCTTCGACATGATCTTCGTGATGACCGGCGGAGGCCCCGGGACCTCGACCATGACCCTGGCCGTGAGCCTCTACCGCTACGCCTTCACCGAGTTCTCGCTCGGCCGGGCCGCCGCCATGGGCGTGCTGTGGCTGGTCGCCCTGTCCGCGGTGTGCGCGGGCTACTTCCTGCTGGACAAGAAGCTGGAGTCCCGCTGATGGCCCTGACCGCCGCCGGCCGCCGCCCCTCGCGCCACGTCGGGGAGGGCATCGCCACCCCCGCCCTCGGCCCGTGGGGCCGGGTCGCCCTCACCTTGCTCGGCCTGTTCGGCCTGCTGCCCGTCTACTGGCTGTTCGCGACGGCGTTCATGCACCGTTCGGACGTCTTCGCCGCCGACCGCCCGCTGTTCCCGCTGCACCCGACCCTGGAGAACTTCCGCGCCTTCTTCGACGACCCGGCGCTGCTGCACGCCTTCGGCAACTCGGTGGTGGTCTCCACCGCCACCGCGCTGCTGTCGGTCCTGGTCTCGGGCCTGATGGCGTACTCGCTCTCCAAGTTCCGCTACCGCGGCCGCAGCGCGATCATGGTGATGTTCCTGCTCGGCCAACTGCTGCCCGGCGCCCTGCTGCTGGTCACCCTGTACCTGATGTTCAGCTCGGCCGGGCTGCTGCACACCTACACCGCCGTGGTACTGGCCTTCACCACCTTCACGCTGCCGCTCTCCGCGTTCCTGCTGAAGGGCATCATCGACGGCCTGCCGGGCGAGCTGATCGAGGCCGGCCGGGTCGACGGCCTGTCGAACCTCGCGATCCTGTTCCGGATCGTCCTCCCGCTGATCACCCCGGGCCTGGTCACCGCAGGAATGTTCGCCTTCATGCGGGCCTGGAGCGACCTGCTGTTCGCCCTCACCCTGGCCGGCCCGGACAAGCAGACCCTCCCGGTCGGCCTGACCACCGCCTTCATCCACGAAGGCGCGGCCGACTGGCCCGCGCTGATGGCCTCCTCGGTGGTGACCTCGCTCCCGCTGGCGCTCGTCTTCGTGGTCCTGCAGCGCCACTTCGTCTCCGGCCTCGCCGCGGGAGCGGTCAAGGGCTGACCGCCCGCCCGACCGCGTCCCGTCACCGCCCCCACCGCCCGCCCGGCCGCGTCCCGTCACCGCCCCTACCGCCCGCACTGCCCGTCCCGCCGTCACCCCTCCCCAGGAGCAGCGATGTCCCGCACCCCCGACACCCACCGACCCCTGTCCCGCCGCGGTCTGCTCGCCGGAATCGGCGCACTCGGCGCGCTGGGCGCCGCCGGCCTGACCGGCTGCTCGACCCCCGCCCCGGCCACGGACCGGTCCGGTGGCGCCACCGAGATCGGCACCATCAACTTCTACAACAACGTCCTCGGCGAGGAGTCCCAGAAGGCGGCCTGGCAGACCGCCGTGGACGGCTGGCAGAAGCGGAGCGGCCGGACCGTCAAGCCGGTGATCTACCCGTACGACCAGGCGTCCACCCAGCTGGCGCTGGCCGCGAGATCCGGCGACTTCGCCGGTGTCGGCCAGGCCGGCCCCTGGCAGGTGCTGGTGCCCACCGGCATCCTCGCCGACGTCTCCGACCTGGCGGCCGGGATGAGTCTGCCGACCCGGACCGTCGACTCGCTGCGGGTCGACGGGAAGCTCTACTACCTGCCGGTGAACGCCTCCGGCATCGGCATGGTCTGCGACGGGCGGATCGCCGACGAGGTGGGCCTGCGGTCGGGGCTGAGCGTGGAGGACTTCGCGGCCGCCCTGGAGCGGATCCGCAAGCAGGACGGCAAGCTCGTCCCGTACGCGGCCGTCACCAAGAACCCCGACCTCAAGGACGCCGTGCACTGGATGTGGGGCTGGGGCAGCCCGGTGGTCACCGACAGCCTGGAGGTGACCATCGGCGACGCCGAGTCGGTCGCCGCCGTCTCCTGGTACAAGCAGCTCCAGGACGCCGGGCTGACCAAGTCCGGGGTGGCCCGGGGCGACGCCCGGATCCTGTTCGGCCGGGGCCAGGCCGTGGTCTACGACGACGCCCCGCTGGCCCGGAAGTTCGTCACCACCAACGGCGGCAGCGCCGAGCTGGTCGCGGCGATCCGCCCGCTGGAGCGGCCCCGGGCCAAGGGCGCGCCGTCCTGCAACCGGTTCTGGGGCAGCGGACTGTTCTGCAGCGCGGGCAAGGGCGAGCGCACCAGCAAGGACTTCATCGCCTATGTCGCCGGGGACCTGTCCGCCGCCACCGCGCTGTACCAGCAGTCGGCCCTCGCGCCCGCGGACGCCAAGGTCGCGGCCCAGGTGCCGGGTCTCGCCCAGGACACCTTCCAGAACGGCTTCCGCACCGAGGTCGCCGACCACGCCCGGGCGGCCGCCTGGGACCGGCTCGCCTCCTACGCCCAGATCGACACCGCGATCGGCGACGGGGTGGCGGCGATCATGGCGGGCCAGTCCCAGGTGCAGAGCGGCCTGAACGCGCTGCGCAAGAAGGTCGAGGACATCCTCGCCCAGAACGCCTGACCCGCCCCCGCGGCGCCGAGCCGCCCGCTGCCGCGTCCAGCTGCCCCGCCGCCCGACCGGGCGGCGGGGCAGCCGTCGGTGGGCCCGGAGGTCCACAATGGCGCAAGTGCGGCGCTCATGATATGCAAGCGTATTGCAAGCTGTGGATGACCGATGGCGCGAGCGTGCAGTGCCGCGCCCGACCGAGGAGGACCATGACCGCCGAATCCGGGGCCGGCACCCAGGCCGTCGAACGCGCCATGTCGCTGCTGCTCTGCTTCTCCGACGAGGACAGCGAACTGCGCATCTCCGAACTGTGCGCCCGCACCGGGCTGGGCCAGTCCACCGTCTCCCGGATGGTCGCCTCGCTCGACCGCCTTGGATTCGTGCTGCAGGACCCCCGCACCGGGCTCTACCGCCTCGGCCCGACCGCGGTCACCCTGGGCTCGGTGGCCCTCAACAGCTCCCCGCTGTTCCGGACGGCCCGTCAGATCGTCCAGAACCTCGCCCAGAGCACCGGACTGGGCGTCAACCTGGCCGAGTTCCGCGACGACCAGCTCTCCTACCTGTGCAACTTCGAAGGCGCGCGGGCGCCCAAGAACTTCACCATGGCCGGCCGCACGGCCCCCCTGCACGCCACCGGGATGGGCAAGGCCGTCCTCGCCGACCTCGACCCGGCCTACGTCCGCGCCTACTACGCCGAGGGCCGCGCCGACGCCTACACCCCGCACACCCTCACCGACCCGGCCGCCATGGAGGCCGCCCTCGCCGAGGTCCGCAGCCGCGGCTGCGCCACCGAGGTCGAGGAACTGGCCTTCGGCCGGGCCTGCGTCGCCGCCCCCATCCGCGGCCGGGGAGGCAATGTGGTCGCCGCGCTCTCGATCAGCGGCCCGCTCTCCGAACTCGACCTGCCGAACCGTCAGCAGGACTGGGCGCTCACCGTGATCGAGGCCGCCGACGAGCTCTCCGTCGGCCTCGGCTTCTCCGCGATCCGGGCGCCGCAGCCGCGCCAGACACCGCTGGCGGCGGAGCCCGGCAGGTGAGCGGCGGCCCGGTCCGCACCGCGCTGCCCCGCACGCGCCTCGGCGAAGCACCCCGGTTCGACACCGCCACCGGCACCCTCAGCTGGGTCGACCTGGTGGCGGGGAGGCTCTGGCTGGCCGAGGCCCGCCCGGACGCCCCCGAACCGCTGACCGCGCCCACCCCGCTCGCCGACTTCGGGGGCGAGCTCGGCTGCGCCGTCCGGGCCGGTGCGGGGGAGGACTGGCTGCTCGCTCTCGACGGCGCCGTCCTCCGCTGGCGGCCCGGCACCGCACCGGAGCGGGCCGCCGTCGCCGCCCGGCCGGAGCCCGACCCGGGCCGGGCCCGGCTCAACGACGGCGCCGTCGACCCGCTCGGCCGGCTGTGGGTCGGCTCGATCGGCCACCGCCGCCCGCTGGAACCCGTCGCGCGGCTCCACCTGCTCGCCCCCGACCGGCCCCCGGCCGTCCTGCTCGACGGCATGCTCGCCGCCAACGGCATCGGCTGGAGCCCCGACGGATCGCTGGCCTATGTCGTCGACACCGGGCTTCGGCTGATCCACCGGCTGCGCCTGGACGGCGACGGCGTCCCCCGGCCGCACGGTGAGCCGCTGCCCGTGCCGCAGGGGGTGCCGGACGGGCTCGCGGTCGACGACGAGGGCTGCCTGTGGGTGGCGCTGTGGGACGGCGCCGCCGTGGTCCGGCTCGCCCCGGACGGCGGTGAGCTCGGCCGGGTGGGGATGCCCTGCTCCCGGCCGACGGCCTGCGCCTTCGTCGGCCGGCAGCTGGTGGTCACCACGGCGACCGTCGAGGGCGAGGACGCCTCCGGCTGGACCTACACCGTGGACGTCGGCGTCAGCGGCCCCGCCGCGCGCCGGGCCGCTCTTCCCGCCGTCGGCTGACGCCGCCGCGTCCTTCCGTCGGCCGGTGGCGTCCGCCGCGTCCGCGCGGCGTGCTCCGGTGCACCGCGGCCGCTCGGTCCCACCGTCGGCCGGCCGGGCTGCGTCCTCGTCGCCGCCGCGCGCGGGCCGGGTACGCCGGTGCCCTGCGGCACCTCCCGTCTCGGAGGGGACCGCAGGGCACCGGCGTCGTTGCGGCTCAGGCCCCGTCGTACAGGCGCTCCCGCAGATCGGGGCGGAGGAACGCCGCCGGGGAGGCGATCGACAGGCCGCCGTCGACCGGGAGGACGACGCCGGTCACGAAGGTGGCCCCGGCCAGGAACCGCACGGCCTCGGCGACCTCCTCGGGGCGCCCCACCCGGCCCAGCGGGTAGCCGTCGGCGACCTGCGGCACCTGCTCGTTGCCGATCGTCCCGGGCGCCACCGCGCTGACCCGTACCCCGCGCGGCCCGTAGTCCAGGGCCAGTTGGCGCACCAGGCCCTCGACGCCGGCCTTGGCGGCCGCGTACCCGGGCAGCCAGGGCGCGGCCAGCGTCGCGTTGACCGAGCCGACCGCGACGATCGCCCCGCCGGCCGGCAGCACCCGCAGTGCGGCGGCGGCCGGGAAGAAGGCGGTGTCCAGGGTGTTGTCGAGAGCGGCCCGCCACTGTTCGGGCCCGATCTCGTGCGCCCGGCCGGGGGCCATCACGGCCGCCGCGAGCACCAGCACGTCCAGGCCGCCGAGAAGGGCGGTGGTGTGCTCGACCGCCCGGTCGGCGCCCTCGGGGGTCCCCGCGTCCAGGACCAGGGTGTCGGCGAGCGCCGGATTGGGGTCCGGCTCGACGCTGACGCCGACCACCCGGTCGCCGCCGCGGGCGAACGCCTCCGCGATCGCCCGCCCGATGGGGGAGGAGGAGCCGATCAGCAGGACGGCCCGGCTCATCGGAGGCCCCCGCGCCGCGCGGAGGGCAGCAGGCCGGCGGGCGGCACCGGCTCCAGGTCGGCGAGGACCGCGTCCAGGGCCCGGGCGGTCAGCGGGTCCAGCTCCTGGGCCGGCAGCCGGACGGCCGCGGAGGCGATCACCCCGCGCCGGCGCAGCACCTCCTTGTGCACCGCCCACGCCTGCCCGGGCCGCATACCGAGGTGGATCAGCGGCAGCAGCCGGGTGAACGCGGCCCGGGCGGGCTGCTGCCGTCCGGCGGCCAGGTCGTCGAGCACGGGCCGCAGCAGGTCGGTGAACTCGCAGGCGGGCATGGTGCCGACGCTGCCGTTGTCGTACTCCTCGCACAGCGCGGCCGCGTTCAGGCCGCCCAGGACCGCGAAGCCAGGACGGGCGGCGGCCGCGACGGCGGCCATCTTGACCGGTGTGGGCGGGGCCTCCACCTTGACCGAGGTGATGCCGGGGACGGTGGCCAGCACGGCGATCGCGGCGGCGTCGATGGTGACGCCGGTGACGCCGGGCGCGTCCTGCACCATCACCGAGGCGTCGGTGGCGGCGGCGACGGCCGCGTAGAAGTCGATCACCTGCCGGGGGTTCGGCTTGACGAGGAAGGGCGGCAGGACCATCAGCTGGTCGGCGCCGCCGTCCGCGGCCAGTCGGGCCTGTTCGACCGCCACGGCGGTGCCGGTGCCGTTGACGCCGGCGATCAGCGGGACGTGCGGACCGGCGACGGAGCGCACCTCGAACAGCACGGTGCGGCGCTCGGCGGTGGTGAGTGCGAAGCCTTCACTGGCCATCCCGAACACGGCCAGCCCGTCCGCGCCCGCCGCCAGCTGGAACTCGACCAGGGAACGCAGTGAGGGCAGGTCGAGCGCGCCGGTGTCGTCGAACGGCGTGGCGAGGATGGGCACGAGACCGGTGGGGGTGTGGGTGGGGGACACGGGTCAGCTCTCCTCGGCGAGGCGTTCGACGGTCTCGGTGTCGATCTCGATGCCCAGGCCGGGGCCCTCGGGCAGCACGAAACCGGCCGGGCCGGCGGTGATCGGGGTGCGCAGGATGCGCTGGGCGTAGGGCAGCGGGCCGGGCTGGTACTCGAAGAACGGGCAGTCGGCGGCCGCGGCCGAGGCGTGCAGCCCCGCGGCGAGCGAGACGCCGAGGCCCACCGAGTGGTGGTGGGCGACCGGGACGTGGTGGGCGTCGGCGATCGCGGCGACGGCGGCGGCCTCGGTGAGGCCGGTGCGGGCCACGTCGGGCTGGGCGACGCGCAGCGCGCGGCGGGTGATCCAGTCGCGGAACTCGTAGCGGTTGCGCAGGCACTCGCCGACGGCGACGGGGGTGGCGATCCGGGCGGCCAGCTCGCGGTGGCCCTCGATGTCCTCGGGGGCGATCGGGGCCTCGAAGAACAGCGCGCCGCGGCGGTCGAGCTCGCGGCCGAGCCGGAGCGCGTCGGCCAGCGAGTAGACCCAGTGCGCGTCCAGGGCGATCCGGACGCCGGGCGCGGCGGCGGCGACCGCGTCGTAGGTGGCCAGGTCGGCCTCGACGCCGTGGCCCGCCGCCAGCTTGACGGTGGTGGCCCCTTCGGCGGCCAGCCGGGCGGCGAGTGCGGCGCGCAGCTCGTCGGTGGGTTCGGCGAGCCCGGAGACGTACGCGGGGATCTCGGTGCGGTAGGCGCCGCCGAGCAGCTGGGCGACGGGCAGGCCGGTGATGCGGCCGAGCAGGTCCCAGAGCGCGATGTCGAGGGCGGCCATGGCATCGGCCTGATGGCCGGTCAGATGGCCGCGCTCGCGCATCAGATCGCGCATCGCGTCCCACAGGGGCCGGACGGCCCGCGGGTCGCGGCCGGCGAGCCAGGGTCCGAGCATCCGGTCGACGATCGCCCCGACCACCTCGGGGGCGACGGGGGCGAGTGCCTCGCCCCACCCCTGGTGGCCGTCGTCGGTGGTGAGGCGGACCAGCAGGGTCTCCATCCGGGCCGAGTAGAGACTGCGCCACGGCGGGCGGGTGAAGTACCCCGGGTCCGGCCGTTCGGCGTCGGCCCGGCTTTCGCCGCCGTACGCGGGGCCGGACGGCCCGGTGGGCTGCTTGAGGACGAAGGTCTTCACATCGATGATGCGCAAGAAGGCTCCATAGGTTCGGCATCCACATCATGACTGTTCATGTGCGTATGTTGAAAGTAGTATCCACATTCGTCGGGTTGGGAGAAACCCCCTGACCACTGGAGGAACCCGTGAATCTGCTGAAGGAACTCACCGACCGCAAGGTCCTGGCCGTCGTCCGGGCGGACAGTCCCCACCTCGCCGTCGCCTGTGTCCACGCGCTCGCCGAGGCCGGGATCGGCGCCCTGGAGATCTCCCTCACCACCCCCGGCGCGCTCGATGCCATCGCCCGTGCCAGGGCCGACAGTCCGCCCGACGTCCTGATCGGCGCGGGCACCGTCCTGACCGCCGAGCACGCCGAACTCGCCGCCGCGGCCGGCGCCTCCTTCGCCGTCACCCCGGGCCTGACCCCGGGTGCCGCCCGGAGCACGGCCCTGGGGCTCCCGCTGCTCTGCGGCGCGCTCACCCCGACCGAGGTCCTCGCCGCCCTGGACGCCGGAGCCGCCGCCGTCAAGGTCTTCCCCGCCGCCACGCACGGCCCCGTCTACCTGCGCGACCTGCTCGCCCCCTTGCCGCACGCGCCGCTGATCGCCATCGGCGGCATCGACGCCCGCACCGCGCCCGCCTACCTCGCCGCCGGCGCGCTCGCCGTCGGCATCGGCTCGCCGCTGCTCGGCGATGCCGGCCGCGGCGGGAGCCTGGCCGAGCTGGCCGACCGCGCCGGCGCACTGCTCCACGCGGTCGGCGCCGGCACCGCCACCCCTTCCGGGGAGGCCCGGTGAGCGGCGTCCTGACCCTCGGTGAGACCATGGCGGCCCTGCGCACGGCAGCCCCGCTGCGCCTCGGCGGCCCGGCCCACCTCTCCGTCGCCGGGTCGGAGAGCAACGTCGCGATCGGCCTCGCCCGGCTCGGCCACGAGGCGCACTGGCTGGGCGTGGTCGGCGCCGACCAGCCGGGCGAGCTGGTGCTGCGGACCCTGCGGGCCGAAGGCGTCGGCCTCCGGTACGCCCGCACCACGCCGGACGCCGCCACCGGCTTCGTCGTCTTCGACCGGGCCGCCCACGACATCACCCGGGTCAGCTACCACCGCCGCGGATCGGCGGGATCGACCCTGACCGCCGCCGAGGCCGAGGCCGCCGTCACCGCCTGCGCTCCGGACCGCGTGCACCTCACCGGCATCACCCCGGCGCTGTCCGCCGAGGCCGGGGCGGCGACCCTGGCCGCCGCCCGCACCGCCCGGGCCGCCGGTGCCCGGGTGAGTCTCGACGTCAACTACCGGGCCCGCCTCTGGAGCAGGGACGCTGCCGCCGCCGTCCTGCGCGAACTGCTGCCCTGGGTCGACACCGTCTTCGCCTCCGAGGACGAACTCGACCTGCTCACCGGGGCCGAGAACGCCGTCCCGGCGCTGCTGGCCGCCGGGGCGTCCGAGGTCGTGGTCACCGCCGGGGCCGCCGGAGCCCGGGCGCACGCCCCCGGGAAGAGCCTCTTCCGGGCCGCGGTGCCGACCACAGTAGCCGACAGCATCGGCGCCGGCGACGCCTTCGTGGCCGGCTATCTGTCCGCCGCCCTCGACGGCCTGCCGACGGACGACCGCCTCGCCCGCGGCATCGCCGCGGGGGCGTTCTGCGTCGGCGCGCACGGCGACTGGGAGGCCCTGCCCTCCCGCGCCGACCTCGCGCTGCTCGCCCACGGCGACGGCACCGCGCTGCGCTGACCTTCGCCTTCGCTTTCGCCGGTCCGTCCGTGGCGTGCTCCGCGGTGGCGTGCCGGCCCGGAACTTAGGGGGCCGGGTCGGGGTGCCACCCCGACGCGGCCCGCCGTGCCCGGGCCCTAGAACTGGATCCGTCCCCGCCGCACCGCGTCCGCCGTTCCCGACAGCCCCTCGACCCGTCAGCTCCACCCGACAGGAGGCACCTTCCCATGCGTCCGCGCAGCCCGCGCCGCACCGTCCCGAGAGCGGCGACCGCCGTCGCCGCCCTCCTCGCCACTGGCATGCCGGCCGTCCCGGCGCACGCCGCCGGGACCTCGATCCTCTTCGACCCCGGTCCGCGTACCCGCTGCTTCTCCACCGTCCGCGAGTTCTACGGGGTCGCCCGCACGGCCGACCCCGCCAATCACCACAGCAAGGAGGCGTGCGGCGCGGTCGACCTCCCGGGCCGGGTCGACAGCACCTGCGCACCACCGGGCTTCCCCTACCAGGGCGCGGCCGGACCGCAGTGCCCGGCCTGGGACTTCGTCACGGTCAACTGGAACGGCGCCGACTTCGGCCACCGCCCCGGCTACACCACCGCGGTGGCGGGCCCGCCCTCCGGCGGGCTCGCCCTGACCCTGGACAACGACAGCGCCGAGGCCGGCGACTGCCTCCTGCGCGAGACCTCGCTCTCCTACCAGTACCCGTCCAGCTCGCTGCGCCGGCGCCCCGACGGCAGTGCCTACGGTCTGGGTGACGGTCATCTGCGGGTCGGCTACACCGTCCGGGTCGAGCTGCGTTCGGGCTTCCGCTGTGCCGAGCGGCGGGCGATCCTCACCACCGACCTGGTGTACCTGCAGCCGGACGGGCGCAAGAACGTCATTTCGGTGATCGCCTACGACCCCGGCACCTCGGCCGACCCGACCGGACCCGACCGGGTGACCTGGGACAACCACTGCGCGGGCGACGGCTGCCGGGTCATGGTCCTGACCGAGCGCCCGCTGAGCCCCGGCGTGGACACGCGGGTCGATGTCGACTTCACCGACCTGGCCTCGCGCCTGCGTGACCTGCTGGGGGGCCGGGCGCCCGACCGGGACAGTCGGCTCATCGCTGTCCAGATCGTCAACAGCACCAGGGGCGCCGACCTCCGGGCCACCGTCAGCGGCGTCGACGCGGTGATCACGCCCTGACGGGCTGCACTGGTCAAATCCACAATCCACAATGCGGGATACGAATCCTCATTATGGATGAGATCTGCCACACTGGTCTTCAGTCGGGCCGAAGGGGAGCGTCACCCTCCCCGGCCCGTGTCAGGCACCTTCCAGTCCCACTTCCTCAGACGGAGGACGTTCGTGCTGACTGCCCTGCCCCGACGGCGACGACCGGCGACAACCGCCGCGATCCTGACCGTCCTGCTCCTTGCCCTCTCCCTGGTGCCCGCCCTCGCGGCAGGCCCGGCCACCGCGGCCGGCACCCAGATCCACCAGGGCGTCGGGACCCGTTTCGACGGGACCGGCGAGAAGGCCGGCGGCTGCGGTGTGCCGCCCGCCCAGATCGAGAGCGACCGGTTCGTGGCCCTGAACGTCTGGGACACCCCGGGATACTTCGGCGAGGGCCTGCCCAGGCCCGTCCCCGCCGACCGCGCCGCGATCACCGGCACTTTCGCCAACGGCCTCAACTGCGGCCGCTGGGTGCGCATCACGCTCGGCGACTACTGCAACGGCGACAACCCCGGCCAGGCCGGCGACGGCATCTGCGCCCGAGGCACCTGGGCCGCCGACGCGTACAACGGCGCCACCGTCGACGCCGTGGTGACCGACAGCTGTGGCGACCGCAACGAGTGGTGCCGCTCCAGCCGCGACCACCTCGACCTCTCCAAGCCGACGCTGTCGCAGTTCACGCTCAACGGGAACCGCCTGCCCGACCTGGAGTCCGCCAACCGCTGGAACAACCGCAAGCTCAGCTGGTCGTTCGTCCCGGCGCCGGACTACCGCGGCGACATCTCCATCGGCTTCGCCCTGGACGCCAAGGAGTCGTACGGGCCGGTGATCATCACCAATCTGCCCAACGGCATCCACGGCGTCCAGTACTTCGCGGACGGCGGCTGGCACCCCGCACAGATGACCTCCGACAACGGCCAGCGGTACGAGATCCGCCCGGCCACCGCCGACCACCGCGGCTACCGGATCCGCGTGATCGACGCCGACGACCAACTGCTCCAGGGCGGGCGCGAGTACAGTTTCGACCGGCCGGCGGGTTGCGACCCCTGCACCACGTACTACGCCCCCGCCCCCTACACCGTCTCGGGCGGGAGCACCCCGCCCGCCGACCGGACCGCGCCCACCGTGCCGGCCGGCCTCGCGGTGGCCTCGGCCGACACCGGCTCGGTGGCCCTGAAATGGCAGCCGTCCACCGACAACGTCGGGGTCACCGGCTACGACGTGCTGCGCGACGGAACCCGGGTGGGCTCGCCCACCGGCACCTCCTTCACCGACACCGGGCTCACCCCGGGCAGCCGCCACCGCTACCAGGTGACCGCGCACGACGCCGCAGGCAACGCCTCCGCCCCGTCGGCCGCCGTCGAGGCCACCACCGGCTCCGCTCCCACGACGCCCGGTGGCCCGACCGGCTGCACCGCCCGGATGTCCCTCACCGGGTCCTGGGGCGACGGCTTCAACGCCAAGGTCGAGGTCGCCAACACCGGCCCCGCCGCGATCCAGCGGTGGCAACTGCGCTGGACCTGGCCGGGCCCCGTCACCGTCTCCGAGTTCTGGAACGGCCCGCTGAGCCAGCAGGGCCGGTCCGTCACCGTCACCAACGCCGACTACAACGGCGCCCTCGCCCCGGGCGTCAGCACAGCGGCCCGCGACAACGGCCCCGGACTCACCGCCCGCGGCGCCGTCCCCTACCCCCTGCCCACGCTCACCTGCACCGTCCTCTGACCGGTAGGCAACCAGGAGGGCCCGGCGCCGAACCCGGCCGGGCCGTCGGTGCCGCGGGTCGCCGCCCTCCGGGGCGGCGGCCCGTGGCGCGCACCACAGCGAACACCACCCTCAAAGCCCGCGTCCAACAGCTCACCGCACCCTCCAAGAGCGCGGCGACGGGGTCACTCGGCGGGGGCTTCCATGCACGGGCGCCTCGGGCGCGGCAGGGGTCGCACGCGCGCACGGCGCACTACCTCCGCGCGCTGATTCCCGCCCTCCGCCAGGGTGCTCAAGCCCCCCCAGATTCCTGGGATAGAGGGCGCCGGCCGTGAACGAGAGAATTCTCCGCGCACGGCATTGGTCATGTGCATGAAACCTTGCTACTCACTCCATCCACCGGAGGAGCACCCCCATGAGTTCGCGCACCACGCGCACCACGCGGACCGCCGCCGCCTCGGGAGTCGCCGCGCTCGTCGTGACGGCCGGCCTCGGCCTCGGCGCCGCCCCCGCCCACGCCGACCCGCTCCCCGCTCCATCCACCACCACCTGCGACCCGTACTCCTCCACGGACCTCTTCTGGTACGGCCTTGTCTCCACCAAGGTCGAGCCGGTCGTGACCGACTTCCTGGCCGTCGCCATCACCCCCGGCACCACGGGCACCCGCACCAGCACGCTCACCGAGACCGACTCGGTCACCACCACGGTCAACGCCAGCGCCGAGGTGACTGCCGACTTCAAGGCACTCTTCGCCAAGGTGACCGTCAAGGTCGGTTTCTCCGTGTCCGACACCAAGTCCACCACCCACAGCAGCACCGTCACCAGCACGGTGAACTTCAACAGCCCCGGCTACTACGGGGTCTTCCGCGGTACCCGCAAGGTCACCGGCCAGTACGTCCGCTACGTCTGCGCCCGTTCGGGCAGCACCGGCTACTGGATCAACACCACGCCGAACGGGCCGGGCGCCTTCACCACATTCGACATCCCGGAGGTGGGCACCGTCTCCTGCGCCTCCCCGGAGCCCGCCGGCTCGCTGCGCGCGACCGCGCGGGCACGCCTCTTCTGCTGATGCCCGCAACCACCGCCCCCGCCCCGACCCTCCTCCGCGGAAGCGAGTCCACGATGCCCCGTCCGCACGAACGACGCACCCGCAGTCCGCTGACCCTCCTCGGCACGCTCCTCGGCGCCGTTGCCCTGCTGTTCACGGCCGCCCCCGTCGCCCTGGCGGCGCCCGCGTCCGCCGAGTCCCTGGCCGCCGATCCCGCGAGCAACTACACCTGCGACCCGGGGACCTACACCATCAACACCTCGGGCAACAGCCGCCCGCTGACCGTTGCACTCTCCTCCGGGAACTACGGCTCGATCCTCCAGTACTACTGGACCAACGAGTCCAACCAGAAGTGGAACGTCTGCCGCAGGACGGCGTCCGACGGCCGCGAGATCGTGTACCTCAAGGACGCCTGGCGCCACTGGTGCATGGCCGTCGACCGGTGGAGCCTGCAGCCCCAGGCGATGATCATCACTCTGGGCTGTGTGGACGAGAACGTGCCCCTGAACCAGCAGTTCTGGATGGCGAAGGTGCCGGGCACCAACCGGTTCGCACTCCAGGCCCAGCACTCCGGTCTGTGGATCTCGTCCTCCAACCACACCGACGACATCCTCCAGATGGTCCAGGAGCAGCAGCCCGACCTCTTCTACCTGAGCTACGCCCCCTGACCGGACCGCGTCGCACCGGCTGCCGGGCCCCGTCACAGGGTCGCCGTGACGGGGCCGCCGGGTCGGCCGGGTCAGGGAGCGGGGTGAGGAGAATGAGGAGGAGGTCGGCGGCGCGGACGAGACTGTCGTCGGCGGTGCCGGAGCCCTTCCCGGCCCTGCTCGCCCGCGCTGCGGGCCCGGCCGCACCGAGGAGCGGCAGCGACGACGGTGGCACTTCGCTTCGGCCGCTGCCGCCGGGAAGCACGACCAGGGGGCGGGGGTTCATCATCGGCAACACCCGGACCCGGGGCGGCCCTACCGGCCGGCGTCCACGGCCTGCCGGATCCGCTGCGACAGTTTCTCGGGCTGCCGGGGTCCCTGTGGCACGATCGCAGGATGGCACACATCGGTCTGACCACCCTGCTCGTCCGCGACTACGACGAGGCGATCGCGTTCTACGTCGGCGCCCTCGGCTTCGAGCTGCGCGAGGACACCCCGCGCGGCGACGGCGCCCGCTGGGTGGTCGTGGCGCCCCGCGGGGCGACCGAGACCGGGCTGCTGCTGGCCCGGCCCACCAAGCCCGAACAGCTCGCCCGGATCGGCGACCAGACCGGCGGCCGGGTAGGGCTCTTCCTCCACACCGAGGACTTCGCCGCCGACCACCGCCGGATGGCCGCCGCGGGCGTCGTCTTCCTGGAGGAGCCCCGCCACGAGGCGTACGGCTCGGTCGCGGTCTTCCAGGACCTCTACGGCAACCGCTGGGACCTGATCCAGCCCCGCTGACCCCACGCGCCCCCGCACCCCCGCGCCCACCCCCGCACCCCCTTGTACCCCGGCCGGAACCGCCCCACACTGGGCGGGAGTTCGGGGGCAAGGGGGCGTCATGCGGGGGTACCTGGTTCCACTGCTGCTCGCGGCGGCGGCCGTCGCCGTCACGGCCGTCCGGCTGCACCTCGCTCTGACCGCGCTGCGCCACGCCGAGCGCACGGCGCACCGCCCCGCCCGGGTGGACGCCCAGGCGCTGGCCTGTCTCACCGGGCACCTCGGCGACCTCGCGGTGTTCGGCCTGCACCAGCGAGGCCACGTCGTGCTCACCCGCACCGGCCAGCTCACCGTGACCCGCCCCGACACCCCCGTCCCGCTCGACCAGTGCGCCGTCCGCACCGTCGGGCCCGCCCGCACCCGCGACCTCTCGCTCGTGGTCGCGGACTTCCGCCACCAGCAGGTCCAGCGCGACCTGGAGAAGCGCCTGCGCGCCCAGGGCCTGCTGCAGGACCCCGCGCTGCGCGCCGCCGCCGTCCGCGCCGCCGCCGTCGCCCGCACCACCGCCGTCCTCGCGGTCGCGGTGGTCTGGTACTGCGCCGGACGGACGGTCCAGCACGGCGGGGCCCGCACCGTCCCGCTGCTGTCGCTCGCCCTCGCCCTCGGGTGCGCGGTACTCGTCATCGCCCGCAGCCGCGTCCCGGAGCGCCGCACCACCACCGCCCTCGGCGTGCAGACCGTCGACCGGGCCCGCGCGGGCGCCCGGCGCGAGGACCACACGCTCGCCGTCGCCCTCGACGGCCTGGGCGCCCTGCCGGTGACCCACCCGATCGCCGTCGCGCTGGCCGCCTCCCGGGCCGAGCAGGCGGCCCTGGCCAAGGCCCGGGACGCCCGGCGCGCCGCTTCCTCCTCCGGCTCCACCACCGAACTCTCCGGCAGCGGCGGCGTGGGCCTGGGTGGGGCGTGCGGCGGCGGATCCGGCTGCGGGTCCGGCTGCGGGGGCTGTGGGGGCTGCGGCGGCGGGCTCTGACGTGACTCTGTCGGGGATCCTGGTCGCTGCTGCGTCAGGCGACGGCTCGCCAGGAACGTAGGCGCGGACGCCCTGCTGGTCGAGGTAGTCCTGGAAGGTGGTCGGAGGTCGCGGGAGCGCGCTTTCGCCGGGAGGCCGCTTGCTGAGGAGGCGTTACGCCACAGCCGGGCAGACCAGGGTGACGACGGTGGGCGGGGTCAGGCTCTGGGCGGACCGGTAGGTGCTCGCGCCGTACTCGTAGGAGAAGTACTACTGCACCCAGGAGCCGAACCGGGCGCCGGTGGTGCAGTCGGACTCCGCGGTGAAGCGGTAGCCGAAGGCCACGGTACGGCTCTCGCCCGGCAGGATCGCAACCTGCGGGTACGTCAGGTTGCAGCTTGCGCTGTCGGGTACGGCGCTGCACCAGCTGGCGCCGCCCGCGCAGCCCACGAACTCGTGCCGGACCGCGAGCCACGAGGCCTTCACGTCGCCGGTGTTGACCGTCGCGTAGCAGAAGGTCACCGGCTGGTCCTGGCGGTTGGCGAACGTCACACTCAGTGTGCCGGTCTGGCCGGCTGTCAGAGTGGTCGCGGCGAGCGGGGCAGCGGGGGAGCGGCTGGCCGCCAAGGCCGACGCGACCCCTGTGCCCGGCGAACAGGAGATCTTGCGGCGAAAGGGGCGGAGAATGGCTGGCAGGCCCCCCGGGCGTGCCGAAGATTTTCCTGTGGGGAGACGGCAGACCGGTCGGGCAGCAGGTCCAGCTCTACCTGGCAGGGGCTCTCCGAACTCCGTGCCCACAGCGCCGTACCGGGTGACGCAGGAGCAGTCGAAGGCACCGTCCTCGAGGGATTCCCGCCGTTCGGCCTACGCGGGTCCCGCTACTGCGGTCTCTCCGGGACCGGCCTGCGACACCGCGGCACCGGGGCCGTCGTCCACCTCGCCCGCATCGATGCCCGGCTCGACGGGCGGACCACTCGCCAGGAGCTGTGCCCCGCCCCGCTGGCGCCCCGCCCCGCTGGACGAGCGCCAGCGGGGCGGAATTCGCCAACAGCATCCGTGCGGTGGGGGCCGTCGCCCACATGGACAACAACCCAGCCCGACATCGGACGGAACCGGCAGGCCGGACCACACACCGAACTGCCCCGACCGGACCCTCGCGGCAAGCGTCAGCGAGGCCCTGCTGCGGCACCGGGCAGCGCACAGCCCGGGCGGTTCAGATCCAGTCGCGAGCCCGCGGTGAGGCAGGCGGCGATCCGATGGACCTGCTGGCCGTAGCTGCGGCCCTGCACCGCGGTCACGGATCCGTCCCGGCCCACCTCGCAGGGGTTGTTGTCGGTGCACTGCTCGCCGTCGCGGTTGTGGGTGTTGTTGATGCCCACGACGGTCTCCCCGTCGGGTGCCAGCAGTGCACTGCCGGAGTGGCCCGGCCTGCTGACGCAGTTGTCGCTGGTGGCGTACCGCACCGCGTGGTCCTGTTGGTAGCCGCCCTCCCGCAGGTGCGGCACCACGGCCTCCACCGTGCACGCCGGACGGTTGAAGCTGTAGGCCATGGACAGCCGGTCACCCCTGCGCATCGGGGTGGTGGACAGGCGGAAGACCTTCGCGCCCTCCTCGGCCAACTGTGCGTAGGTCTTGTCCAGCCGGTACAGCGCGATGTCGGTGCCCGACATCGTCGCGTACACCAGACGGGTCGCGCGGGCGGTGGTCCGGGTGTAGCCGGCGGAGTCGTTGATGGTGACCGGGTTCTTCAGATCGGCGGGGCGGTCCACCAACGCCGTCCCGGGCGCGGGCCGACCGCTCGGCACACAGTGGCCGTTGGTCAGCACCAACGCGGGGTCCTTGGGGCGCGCGGTGGGGGGACGCACCACGGACCCCAGGCAGTTGCCCACCTTGGCCGCGCCCTCCACGTTCGGGACAGGGTCGAACGGCGGTACATCGGTTCCGGTCACGATGCCGTTGATCCAGGCGGAGTTCTTCGCGACATCGGTGTACAGGCCGGGGAAGCTGGCGTCCTTGTTGCCGGCACCGACGACCGTTCCCGCCAGCACCCACTCGTCACCCGCACGCACCAGGGCGGGCCCCCCGGAGTCCGTCGTCCCCGGGCCGACCGGAGGATCGAGGCGGCCGATGCACAAGGGCGCAATGGCGTCGACGTTGTCCCAGCACACCCCGAGCGGCACGACCTCGGTGTCGGCCTCGCGCAGTCGGCTGGAGAAGCACGTGGGGTCGCCGAAGTCTTCGCAGTCGGCCGAGGACGGGCCCCAGCCGAGGATGCGGGCGGGCGTCCCCGCGGCGGGCGTGGTGTCGGCCAGCCGCACGGGCTTTGCCCGCACCGGGTTGCGCAGGTGCAGCAACGCGATGTCCTCGCCCGGGGGGTCGTACTTGGCCGTACGCCGGTAGAACCTGTCGACCTCGGCGACTTCGCCGCCGTCGGTGACGTCCAGCGATCCGACGCGGACCTTCCAGTCGCGGGGGACACCCGCCTTCTGGCCCGTCGGGGTGTTGGCGCAGTGTCCTGCGGTCACCACCCACTGCGGAGCGATGAGCACGGCCCCGCACCGGTGTCCGTCCGTGCGGGGAGGGTCGTACTGGAGCGAGGCCATGAACGAGTACGGCTGGGTGGACTCGGTACCCCCGACAATGGCCTGCGCCGGTAAGGCGGTGACCAGGCTCGTGATCGCCACGGCCCCCGTCGCCAGGACGGCGGCCGTCCTTCGGCTCATCCACGTGCGCATGTGTGACTCCCGTTCGTCCGCCGCCGGCCATGAGGCCGGGCGGGCATGTACGGAGGAACGGCACCGGGCCGTTCCGCATGGCCACGATCTTGAACGCAGGTGGTATCGGCCGGACTTCACCCGTGCTTCAGGCGCACCACGGCAACCGCTCGAACGTGTTTCAGCGAGGGCCGGCCCGGAAGCCCGATGAAGATCTCGCCGGTGGAGGGGCTGCCCCCGGCTCGGCGGGCCCCTCCGCTTCCGACGACGGGGCGTAGGCCGCCGTCCACCGTCCGTCGGCCCTCGCGTGCTCCCCGCGACCGCCTCCGTCGTGGGCACTCCGGACGGCGACGGGGCCGAGACCCACGCCGGGTTCCCGCGCTCGCCCGAGGATGCGGTGGCCGCCTCGCCGGTCGGGGACCGGCACTGCGAAGGCTGCCGAACCCGCCCCGAACCCGCCCCGAACCGGTGCCCGGGAAATCCGGGTGTGCCGGACCGGTCAGGGCGCTAGTGTCTGTGCCTGCGGGGCGGCTCCGCAGCGTGCTTCCTTCTCAACTCTTCTTGCAAAGAACTCAAAGCGCGCTCACTTCCCGCCCCGCTTTCGCATGCCCGGGATGTATCCGGACCTGCACGGCGACGGACACGCCACGCCCGACCCGGCACCCGTCCCGTCTTCCCGCGCGGCGGCGCGGGCCCCCGACCGGGGGCTCGGCCGCGCATCGTGGGCCCGAACCCGTTGGGCTCCCTCGCCGTTCCACGCCCCTTGGAGGACCCCTCGATGACGACCCTGAAGACCACCACCGTCACCGTCCGTCCCGTCCGCTCGCCGGCGGCGGTGATGCTGGCACGCCGCGGCGCCCTCTACCTGACCGAGGCGAGCGCCGAGGCGACCGAGGGGACGCTGGCGGGGGTGACCCTGCTGGAGGGCGACCTGCTGGAGCGCGGCTACCTGCTGTCCGCGCCGCTGCGCCACGCGCTGGCCGGCCGCAGCGAGCAGGCCCTGGCGGCGGCGGGCCGGGCCGTCCTCGCGGACGTCGACGGCCTCCTGGGCGCGGACCGCGACCACACGCCGCTGTTCCGCGGCTTCCCGGCGACCACCCCCGCCGACACACTGGCGTTGTGGGTCGACCGCGTCCTGACGGTGCTGCTGCAGGAGCCGGACCAGCCGTGCGTGCTGTGCGGCGAGCAGCGCAGCGTCCACCCGGTGGCCCCGTGCGCGCACCTGGTGTGCCGCTCCTGCTTCGACGGCACCGAGCTCTCCGCCTGTCCGGTCTGCCACCGCCGCATCGATGCCTGCGACCCGTTCCTGCTCCCCGCAGCGCACCGGCCGCCGGCGGGTGCCCGCCGCGCGCTGCCGCAGCGGCTGCGCGTCCTGGCCCACGGCGGCACCCCGGCCGACCTGGCCGACCACGCCGGCGCCGAGCTGGCGGGCCTGCTCGCGCGCACCGGCGCGCTCAGCCCCAGCGACACCGACGACCTGCACACCCTCCTGGACGCGGCCGCCTCGCGCACCTCACTCGCATGGCTGCCGGACCGGATCCCTGCCCGCGAGACCAAGGCCCACGTGCTGGCCTGGCTGCTGCGCGACAAGGCCGCAGGCCCGGCGGTGCTGGCGGCCGTCCAGGCCCGCCTGACCACCGCCACCGACGTGCTGCGCCTGCTGGCCGTGCACTCCGGCGGCGACGCGGGCCTGCTCACGATCCCGCGCCTGGCACCCGTGCCGCGGCCGCTGCGCCGCGCACTGCTCGCCGCCCTGGACACGCTCGACATCGCCCAGGCAGCGGCCGAGCTGCGCCGCCACGAGGACCTCGCCAAGCACACCGGCGAGCTCCTGCACACGTTCGAGCACGCCCGCGCCTACCCGCGCGCAGCTCTCCTCTTCGCCGCACTGCGCTCCTTCCGGCTCACCGGCGACCGCCTCACCCGGCTGCTGCGCGAGGCGGCCGCCGGAATACCCGGCGTGGACGCGACCGGGACCACGGTCCGGGTCACGCCCTGGCCGGTCGAGACGGCGCTCGCGACGCCGATCTGCCGCGCGCGCTCGCGCTGCTCGCGGCCCGTCCCGGCGAGCTGGTCCGCCGCACCGACCACCTGCTGCGCCTGGCCGGCCCCACCGGCGCCGCCCAGGTCCTGGACGCCCTCGCCCTGGCGGCGCCGCGCGTCGCCTCGGCGGTGCTGCTGTCCGCGCTCGGCGCCCTGCGCACCCGCACCACCACGCACCAGGCCCGGGTGTTCTTCCCCAAGGGACCGGCCGCGAAGGCGTACCTGGCCGACGACACCCGCCCCGCCCTGGACGCGGACGTCGTCGAGCGGGCCACCGCCGTCCTGACCGGCGAGGCGCTGCGCCGCGCCGCCGAGCTCCCGCCGGTGGACCTGGCCGTCGTCGACGCCGAACTGCACGGCATCACCGCGCCGTTCGCCGAGCGCACCGCCTCCCGGGCGCTGGTCACCCTCCCGCGCGGCAGCGAGCTGACCCTGCCCGACGGCCGCACGCTGCGCCTGTTCCTCCACTGGACGGAGTCGGACACCTCCGGCCGGACCGACCTGGACCTGGCCGCGGCGATGTTCGACGCCGACTGGAACCACATCGGCACCTGCGACTTCACCCACCTGCGCTTCGCCGACGAAGCGGCGGTCCACTCCGGCGACCTGACCAGCGCCCCGGCCCCGAACGGCTCGAGCGAGTTCGCCGACCTCGACCTGGACCTGCTGGCCGCCGCCGGGGTGCGCTACGTCGTCGCCGTCGTCCTCAGCTACAACAACGTGCCCTTCGACCGGCTCGCGGAGGCGTTCGCCGGGGTCATGGTCCGCGACGAGCACGGCACCACCGGCCCGGTCTTCGATCCGCGCCAGGTCGAGCAGCGCTTCGACCTGACCAGCCCGGCCAGGGCCAGCATCCCCATGGTCCTGGACGTCGCCGGCCGGACCATGCGCTGGCTCGACGTCGTCCAGGGCGTGAGCGGCACCCACCACGCCGTCCACCGCCACACCGACGCCCTGGCCGCGCTCGGCCGGCACCTGACCGGCCACTTCGCCACCGGCGCCCGCGTGGGCCTGGGCGAGGTCGCCCTCTGGCACGCCGCCGCCCGCGCCCGTGCCGTGGCGGTACGCCACCTCGACGGCACCGTCAGCGGCTACCGGCGCCGCGCGGGCGAGGACGTCCCCGCGTTCGCGGCCCGGATCGGCACCCCGGACACCGACCGGGCGGTCGGCGCCGTGGACCTGACGGGTGCGCAGCTGGCGTTCCTGCTGCGCGGTGACCTCGCCCTCCCCGCCGGAGCCCAGGTGTACGCGCTGCACCCGGCGGCCCTGGACGCGGGTGCGGTCCGGCTGCTGGCGGCCACCGAGCTGGTGGCCGCGCTCGCCCCGCAGTAGTGGGACGTCGCCCGGCAGCCGGTCGGGGCTCCGGGGAGGACACGGCGCGTTTCGTGGGCCCACATCGTGATCTCGACCCGCTTCGGGCGCCCCGCTTCGGCGGGGCGCTCCGGAGGCGTCTGCGAGGTTGCTGGTGGCAACAGCGTCAGCTCCCGCTCACCCTCCGCGTACAGGCCGGCGAACTCCGCGACCCGGGCGAACGTCGCATGCGAATCGCCTGGGGCGGGCCGAACGCTCGTCGGCGATACTGGGTCCATGGAGTACGTCGGTCGGGTGCCCGCCCCGCCGCTCGACGGGTTCATCGACGACATCTACTGCCTGACCGGGGTGCCGGGTCACCGCCGTATGGTCGTCCCGCCGATGCCGTCGTCGCACCTGGTCGTCAACCTGGGCGAACCAGCCCGCCTGTGGGACTCCGACCCCTCGGTGCCCTCGGAAGTGGTGTCGGACGGGTGGTTCGTGGGTGTGTGGACCAGGCGTTTCCTCTATGAGTACCCCACACGGGTAAGGCTTGTCGGGGTGCACTTCAAGCCTTGGGGGATGGCGGCGTTCGTCGACGTGCCGGCGACCGAGCTGCGGGACCGATGGGTGCCCGTCGACGCCGTGTGGCAAGGGTCCGTGGATCGGATCCGCAACCGGGTCGGCGAGGCCACCTCCACCGCCGAGGCGCTGCGGATCCTGGAGGAGGAATTGCGCTCGCGCCTGATCGAGGCACCGTCGCGCGGGCTCGACCTGGTCCAGCACACCGGCGGACGGTTGGAGACCTCCCACGGCACGGTCCCCGTCGGTGCGCTGAGCGACGCCGCCGGAGTCAGCAGCACCACCCTGGCCACGCAGTTCAAGGCGAACGTCGGGGTCACCCCGAAGAAGGTGGCCCGGATGTACCGCTTCGCACAGCTGATCAGGTCCGTGGACGCCACGGGCCCGGTCGACTGGTCGGAGCTCGCTCTCCTCGCGGGCTACTTCGACCAGTCCCACTTCGGCAAGGAGTTCAAGGACTTCACCGGCCACACCCCGACGGAGTACCTGGCGCTGAGACGCCGGATCCCTCCCGAGCGGGAGTTCCCGCCGGACGAGGGTCCGATGCCTGCACTTTGATTTTCTACAAGCGCAGCCCTTCCGGAGGCCCGCAGAATCGGGGGTGACCGTTCCTGACGTTCCGGGGAGACCCTCATGGGCACAGTGATCATGCACAACGTGGTGTCGGTGGACGGCTTCATCGCCGACAGGAACGACGGGGTCGGGCCGCTCCACGACTGGTACTTCAGCGGGGACACCCGGCTCACGGAAACCGGCGCCGGGGACGGGGCGTACGACCACTCCGAGGGGGGAGGCGGCTTCAAGCTCTCACGTGTTTCGGCGGCGTACGTCCAGCCGGTGTGGGACTCGATCGGTGTGATCGTGATGGGCCGCCGCCAGTTCGACCTCGTGAACGGCTGGGAGGGCCGGCCGCCCGCGGGCGACCACGTGGTCGTGGTGTCCCACCGGCCCAAGCCCGAGGGCTGGCACCCCGAGGCGCCGTACTACTTCGTCGACGGCGTGAAGGCCGCGATCGCGAAGGCCCAGGAGCTCGCCGGCGACCGGGTCGTCGCCGTGAGCGCCGGTGAAGCAGGCGGCCAGATCCTCGCCGCCGGCCTCGTGGACGAAGTGGCGATGGACGTGGTGCCGGTGGTGTTCGGCTCTGGCAGGCGCTTCTTCGGTAGCTTCGACGGGCAGCAGCTGCTGGAGGATCCCCACGTGGTCGTCCAGGGCAACCGGGTGCTGCACCTGAGGTTCAGGGTGCGTCGCTGAAGGTTGTTCCGGAAGGTCCGGGACCGGGCATTTCTCCGGTACCGGTGGGGTGCTCCGGGTTGAGCCGGCTCGGTCGGGATGGCGGGCATGCCGGGGGCCGCAACCCGGTCACCGGCGAGCGGGTCGTAGAGCGGAGCGTGGCGGTGCGGACGTTGGCGGTGATGGCCACCTGTGGGATGTACGACGGCGCCGGGGAGTGGTTGTTGAGTGTTGGTTTGCCGGCGAAGAGTGGGGTGTCGGGTGGGTTGATCGCGGTGGGTCCGGGTCGGTTCGGTGTCGCGGTCTACAGTCCGCCGTTGGATGCGGCGGGGAACTCGGTGCGGGGTGTGGCTGCGCTGACTGCGATGTCGGAACGGCTTGCTCTTCACCTGATGCACGCACCGGTGCACCTGACGGCGACTGTCACGGACGCCGGGCACGGTGCCCGGTCCTCGCGTGCCCGCAGTCCGGAGGAGAGCGCGCTGCTCAACGCGAGCAGTCGGCGTATTGTCGTTGTCGGTGCCCAGGGCGAGCTGGAGTTCACCGAGACGGAGCAGTTGTTGGGGGCTGTCGAGGGGGCCGTTCCCGAGCCGCCGGGCTGGCTGGTGCTGGACCTGATGGCTGTCACCGGGATCCGGCCGGGTTCGGCGGCGATGCTCGCCGCGGGTCTGGCGGACGTCGCCCGGCGTGGTCACCGGATCGTCGTCGCTGCCCAGGAGCCGTTCCTGGTAGGCGTCGGCGGGTACTCCGGCTGGCGGGCTTTCGCCTACCGGGACGACGCGGTGGCCTGGTGCGAGGATCAGCTCCTGGTAGGCGAGCTGCCCGTCGGCCCGCCCGTTGCGGAGGGCGGGAGCGGGCCGTCTGCCGGGGCCGGTTGCGGGCCGTGACGTGCGGCGGCGGGGTCCGGTCGATGCCGGGCGGCGGCGGGGTTCCGTGACCTGCGGGACGACGGGCTCCCGGTCGGGTCTCCTCGACGGTCACGGTCCTGGCCGTGCTGTCGTCGAGGGGGGTGTCCGGCGGCTCACCCGGGATCCGTGCGCCGCCGTGCGCCGCCGTGCGGCGCCGTGCGGCGTGGCCGCAGGGAGGGCGAGGGCGGGGGAGGGCGGGCGGCGCCGCGTCGTCCGTCTCCGTCTCCGTCTCCGCCTCGGCCTCCGCCTCGGCCTCCGCCTCCGCCTCCGCGTCCGTTTCGGAGTTCTGGGACGGTTCGTTGAGTCAGCGGGGCCGGTCCGTGGCTGTGACGAACGCCGGCTGCGACGGGGCTCTGGCCCCGGGCGTCGGCACGGCGGCCCGCGACGACGGTCCCGGGCTCACCGTCCGCGGTGCCGTTCCCTATCCCCCTGCCCGCGTTCGCCTGCACTGTCCTCCGACGGGTAGGCAATCAGGGGGGCTCGTGGCGCGGGTCCGCGCCGTGCCCGGTCGGGCTGTCGGTGCTGCGGGTCGCGGCCCTGCGGGGCGGCGGCCTGTGGCGCGCAGGTGGGTCACGGTCGCTGGCGGGTCACGGTCGCTGGCGGTGCGGCCGGGTTCGGCGTGCGGGGGCGTTCTCGTACTCGGACCGGTGCGCGCTGTCCCGGGGCCCGGCCGCCCGCGGTGGCCGGGCTCCGCAGCCGTGGCATCGCGGTGAGTTGCCACGATCGGCATCCAGCCGGCATCGTTGAGGACGTCCGTGCTGGTGGAGCCCGGCGGGTGCTCCAGCAGCAGGGCCTTGACCGGGGAGAACGCCCGCTCGGCGGTGGACCTGTCGCTCGCCCGCAGAGCGCGGGCGGCAGGATGTTGCGGCCCAGGGCCTGCTGGGCGTCGACCGGACGGTGGTCCTCGTGCGGACGGGCTCCCACGACCGCGCGGGTCCTGACGGCCTCTGCCGTCCGACTGCGGCGGACGGGTCGTACGTCCGAACCGTGGGAACCGGCGCGCCCCGCCTCGGCCTTCTCTGCACTACGGCTCGCCCCGGTGGTTGTGGCGGCCGTGAGCGTGACGGGCGGTCAGTGCCGGAAGGGATCCGTCTCTCCGTTGATCCGGATCAGAAGGTCTGTGATCGGGTCCCGGCCTCCGCTGGGGACGAGGATGAGTCCTGCGGCATGGATCGCCTCACCGGCCTCCCCGGACGCGGTCCGGGTTGTCGGTGTGCGGCTGTGACCGGACGTCGCCTCCAGTCGCCCGGCCTGCTCGCCCGGCCCGCCCGCCTGCTCGCCGTTCGCCCGGCCCCGCTGGCCCGCTCGTCCGCCCGGCCGCCTGGCAGGTCGCCTGGCAGGTCGCTCGCCCGGCTCGCTCGCCCGGCTCGTCGGTCCGCTCGTCGGCCCGGCTGGCCGGGTCGGCGCGGTGACGGCCGCGGTCGGGGTGTTTGGCGTGTTGTGGTGGCGGGGGGTGGGGTGTCGGTGTTGCGGGTGCCCCTATGTGTGTGGTCAAGGTCCGAGGCCAGTAGGTTCGTGCGGGCAGGGGCGGGCCGAGTCGTAGGGGTGTGCATGAGTGATAGCCAGGTCATGATCCAGCTCACGAGTGACGAGGCACTGGTGCTGTCGTACTGGCTGGAGAAGCTCCAGATGACGGACCTCAGCCGCGTTGTCGACGATCCGGCGGTCTGGGCTCCGATCCATCGGATCGCTGGAACACTCGACAAGTCGCTTCCTGAGCTGTTCGCGCCTGACTATGACCAGCGGCTTGAGGCCGCTCGTCAGCGGCTTCGGCCGGAGGATTGATCGAGCACTCTGGACTCCTCGCCTGGCCGCAGCGGGTTCGGGCTTGTAGAAGGTCCTGTCGCGGAGCATCGCGAACGGGACGTCGGCCCGGTGTCTGGCGAGGCGGGGGTCTGGTGCGGCCGGTGCGGTCCCTGTGTCCGGGGAGCGGGAGATCTTGCGGTCGGCGGGGCGGGAAGCGGCTTGCCCGGCCCGGGGCGTGCCGAAGATCTTCCTGTGCGGGGCCGGCGGTCCAACGGGTGGGAAGGTGGGGAGGTCTGACGGGCCGGGGGGTTCGGTGGTGCGGGGGGTGGGGCCCGTGGGCCTTTGCCCGGAACGGGGTCCGGTTGTTCCGGTGTCACCGGTGTCCGCCCCCCGTACGGGGTCCGGTTGTTCCGGTGTCACCGGTGTGCGCCCCCCGTACGGGGTCCGGTTGTTCCGGTGTCACGGGTGTCGATCACGCTGATCCTTTACGAGGTCGTGCTGTCCCGGCCTCGTTGGCGTGGCACCGGTCGCCGGCATCCACGTGACGAAGAGCCTCCCAACGAGCTGGTGGTCCTGCCCCTATCAGCGGTCCACCGGTGCCTCCGGCCCGGTGGCACCACCCCCCGGGTCATGCGAACTGCAGGGGGGAACAGTCCTGCCGAGCCGGAGGCCGGGAGCCCCGTTGCGGGGCCACGAAAAAGGTAGCGGGGGGCAGGGGGTCCGTCCGTTCTCCGTCGGTTCTCGGGTTGTGCCGGCTGCGTGTCGGGGTCTGTCCCGTGTGGGTCGCGTTCCTGGCCGCACGGTGGTGCCGTCGGGCGTGACCGGGCGTGACCGGGGGGTGTGGGGCGGGTGGGTTCAGTGCAGTACCTCCAGTTCCGGCCAGTGGTCGCCGGGCCGGTCGAGGAAACCGGTGGGCCGCCCCATCAGGTATTGGGCGAAGAAGGCGGCGACGGCGGTGCGTTGGGCGGCCAGGGAGCGGTGGGGGTCGAGGGTGCCGATGAGTGCGGCCGTGTCGGGGACCGGGAGGCGGTGGACGAGCTGGGGCAGGAGGACCTGGAGGTCGGTGTACGAGCCGTGGGCGGCGTTCCGCAGCCGCAGGGCGTGCCGGGGGCCGGTGGACGCCGCCCAGCAGGAGGCCCAGTCCGGTTCGGTGGTCAGGGTCTTCGTTCCGGAGGCCATCAGGAGGAAGGGCTTGGCGAGGCCGCTGTCGGCGACGGGTCCCAGGAGGGCGCCGTCGAGGTCGGCCGCCGCGCGGACGCGGGGCTCGTCGTGGGCGAGCTGGGCGGCGACGGAGCCGCCGAGGGACTGCCCGAGCACGCCGGTCCTGGCCGGGTCGGCGGCTTGGGCCAGCCCGTCCGGGAGCGGGTCGGTGCCGGTGTCGGGGCGGTGGCCGCGGGCGAGCCGGTCGAGTGCGCCGAGGACGAAGCGGGCGTCGGCGAGGCGGGCCCGGGAGTGTCCGGCGAGGAGGGCGGCGATGACCTGCGGGGTGAGGTCGTCGGGGAGCGGGAGGGCGCGTTCGACCCGGCCGCCGGGGAACTCGACCTGTTCGGCCTCGTAGGTGGAGTCGAGGGCGACGACGAGGTGGCCGTGGCTGGCCAGTTCCTCGACCAGGGTGGTGCCGAGGGCGCGCGAGCCGCCGTCGCCGGAGGAGAACAGCACCACGGGCAGCCGGCCGGCACGGCGGGCGACGGGCGCGCCGGTGCGGGCGTGGGTCCTGATGCCCCGCCAGTCGGCGGCGCCGGTGGGGACACCGAGGGCCGGTGCGGAGTGCGTGTCCCAGTCGGCCGCCGCGGCCGGGGGCAGCCAGGGGGCCCTCGGGTGGTAGGCGCCGGGTTCCGCCGGGTACCAGAGGCCGCCATGAGCTCCCGGTAGGGCTGGGCGGGCAGGAGGGGGTCGGGGCGGCTGTCGTCGACCAGGTGCAGCGCGACGGTGCCGACGGGCCAGGGGCCGGTGGGCGCGGGCAGCCGCAGCGGGACGGGGGTGCCGGGGGTGTGCGCGGGGCCGGCCCCCGCGGCCGGGGCGGCGGGGCGGCTTCCCGGGGCGGGGGCGGGGGCGGGGGCGGCGGCGGTGGCGAGCACGGCGGCGCCGAGCGTGCCGAGCGTGCGGAGCAGGGCGCGGCGGGTCTGGGGCATGGGCGGGCTCCTCGGGCGGGTGCGGCTGCGGGGTCGTCACCAGGGTTTCGCCGCCGGGGGTGCGGGGCGCCCTGCGGGGGGACGGTCCCGCGGGTGGTCGCGGGTCGCCCCGGGGGCGCGTGCGCTCCTGCGCGCGGAGGAGGCCCCGGTGTCCCGGGGTCTCCCCGGTCTCCGCCGGTGGGCGGACGCGTTCGCGGGCGCGGGGGTCCTAGCGTGGGGATCCGGCGAGGACGCCGCGGGAACGCGGAGGCGAGGACGGACACGATGACCGGGACCGGTGCGGTACGGACGGGGCGGCCGGGTGCCCTCGCGCGGCTGCCGGGGCGGGTGCCGCCCCTGGTGGCGGACGCCGCGCTCGCGGCGGCCCTGTTCCTGCTGACGCTCGGGCCGGGGCGGGTGGCGGACGGTAGGGGTTTCGCGCTGCAGAGCGCTCTGGTGCTCCCGTTGGTGTGGCGGCGGCGGGCGCCCCGGTCCGTGTTCGGCGTGATCGCGGCCGCGGCGCTCGTGCAGTGGCTGCTGGGTGTTCAGCTGCCGGCCGACGCGGCGTTGCTGGTCGCCCTCGGGACGGTGACCGCGCGGGCGCCGTACCGGTCGGCGTGGGCGGCGGGTCTGGTGGCGGCGGCGGGTGCGGTGCTCGCGGCGGCGCGCTGGGCGCCCGAGGGACGCTTCCTCGCCTCCGGCGCCGCGATGGCGGCGGCGGTCGCCGCGAGCGCGCTGCTCGGGGCGAACACCCGCGTCCGGCGGGCCGCGCGGGCGCAGCGGCTGGCGCGCCTGGAACGGGACCGCGACGAGCGGGAGCGCCGGGCGGTGGAGGAGGAACGCGCCCGGATCGCGAGGGAGTTGCACGACAGCGTGACGCACGGCCTGTCGGTGGTGGTGGCGCTGGCGGACGCGCTCGGGCACGCGCGGCCGGCCGACGCCTGCGCCGTGACGGCCCGGATCGCGGAGACCGGTCGGCAGGCGCTGGGCGACATGCGGCGGGCGCTGGGCCTGCTCCAGGACGCCGGACCCGACACCGGGTCCGGTACCGACGCCGGGTCCGGTGCCGGGTCCGGTGGCGAGCGCCGGTCGCCGCCGGGGATCGGCCAGCTGGGGGCGCTGTGCGCGCGGATGGAGGCGGCGGGCCTGGTGACCCGGCTGCGGGTGGACGGCGAGGCCGCCGGGGTGCGCGGCGGCGGCGCAGCTGACAGTGCACCGGCTCGTCCAGGAATCGCTGACCAACGTCCTGCGCCACGCGCCGCAGGGGACGCGCGCCGAGGTGCGGGTGTCCTGCGCGCCGGGGGCGGTCACCGTCGAGGTGACCGACGACGGGCGGGCCGCGGGGACCGGGCGTCCCGGATCCGCGGGGGCCGGACTGGGTCTCACGGGGATGCGGGAACGCGCCGCGGCCTTCGGCGGGGTGCTGGAGGCGGGCCCGCGGCCGGGCGACGGCTGGCGGGTCTTCGTACGGCTGGATCCGGGGGGCGCGTCGTGAGCGTCCGGGTGCTGCTGGTGGACGACGAGGAGCTGCTGCGGCTGGCGTTCGCCATGATCCTGCGCGCCGAGCCGGACATGGAGCCGGTCGGGGAGGCGGCCGACGGGGCGGCGGCGGTGGAGCTGGCACGGCGGCTGCGGCCGGACGTGGTGCTGATGGACGTGCGGATGCCGGGCACCGACGGCATCGAGGCGACCCGGCTGCTGCGGCGCGAGGTGCCCGGGACGCGGGTGCTGGTGCTCACGACCTTCGACCTGGACGCCTACGCCTTCGAGGCGCTGCGGGCCGGGGCCTCGGGCTTCCTGCTGAAGAACAGCCGGCCGCAGGAACTGCTGGGGGCGATCCGCGACGTGGCCCGGGGGGACGCGGTGCTCTCCCCCCGGGTGACCCGGCGGCTGCTGGACCGCTTCGCGCACCGCCTCCCCGCCGCCGGGCACGACGGGGGCGGGGGCGACGCGCAGCGGCTGGGCGTGCTGACCGCGCGCGAGCGGGAGGTCCTGCTGGGGGCCGCCCGCGGCCTGACCAACACGGAACTCGCCGCCGCCCTCGGTCTCGCGGAGCCCACGGTGAAGAAGCATCTCGGCCGGGTCATGTCCAAGCTGGGTCTGCGGGACCGGGTGCAGGCGGTGATCCTCGCGTACGAGTGCGGGCTGGTCGGGCCGGGGTAGCCACGGGCGGCCGTCGGGCGGTGTCCGACGGCCGGCCCGCCCGGACACCCGGCCCGCCCGGACACCCGGCCCGGCCGGACACCCGGACACCCGGGCAGTCCGGACACCCGGCCCGGCCCGGCCCGGCCGCTGCCCGGACCGCCCGGCCGCTGCCCGGACCGCCCGGGAGTACCGGCCGGACGCAGGCCTGCGGGCGGCGACGGGAACAGGGGCGCGCCCCGGACCCCGGGCCGTCCGCCGCCGACACCGCGGACGCGGTCGACCCGAACCGGCAGGAGCCCGGTCCGGTGCGGGCGCCGGACCTCCTCCCGGGCGGCAACCGGCCGAGGCAGGCGTTCGACGCGGCCACCGCCCGCCCGCGGACCGGACTGCGCCGCGCCGCCGCCGGCCGCGAAAACCCCTACGGCGGCACCGGCGAGGCCGCCCGCCTCGAACTGCTCCACGACGGTTCGCTCGCCGGCGCGACGGAACCGGCCGCCGGCCACTGCGGCCCCGCCTTTCTCCCGGTCGAGCGGCAGGTACCGCGGCAACGGCCGGAGAAGGGGCGTCCGGGACCCGGTGACGGTCGCGGCCCTGCACGCGTCCCGCCGCGCGGCGCACGGCACGTCCCGGGGCCGGGTCGGGACCGTCCCCACCGCCCCGATCCACAAGGCCGATCCGGTACGCCCCGTCCGCGGGCACCGGACAACGGGGCACCCGGAGCCCGTGCCGAACGGCATCACGCTGCGCCGCATCGTGCCCGCGAACGCCGAGGCGCCGCCGGCCGACGTCGTGTCCCCGGCGGGCAAGCGGGAGCGGTTCGTTCGGCAGCTCGCTGCGGACCTCGTGCAGCGGTTCGCCGTACCGGCTCTCCGGTCGCTGCGACGGTCGTCCCCGACGGCAGGGGCCGGGTCCGCGGGGGCCCGCCCCTTCGCCGCGTCCGCCCGCCTGCGGCTCCGTCCGTCCGCGGGCCCGCCCGCGGCTGCTGGGCGGGCCCGCGGACGGGTGCGGACGGTCCGTGCCGGACGAGGTCCTCGATCCGGGTGGCGCAGGCCGGGACGGTGGCGAGCGGTTCGGCGGCGGCCGGGTTCTCCCCGGCGGCCGGGCGCGGGCCCGCCACCGTGCGGCGGACCCCGGCGGCCGCCGCGGCGACCGGGACCACCGGCAGCCGCGGGAGAAGTGATCGACAGACCGACGTGCCGGGGGAGAGGGCGGCCTGCGAGCACGCGTGCACGTGCGGGTGCTCGGGTGTCCGCGGTGGCTCCGCGCGGGGGCGGCGGAACACGGCGACCTGCCTCCTCGCGGTGAACTCCGCCGACCCGCAGGTGACATGAGCGTCCATCGGGGTGCCAGGGCGGGTTCCCCGGACCCGGCCGGCCGACGCTTCCGGGGCCGGCTGTTTGAAATCGTCTGAGCGGGAACCCGAAGGACGGGACCGACCAGCCACTCCGGGCCGCGGTCGAACCCGAGGAGGAGCGGTATGAGCATCTGGATCGTTCTGGCAGTGGCCGTGCTGGCAGCCGCGGCGGCCCTCGCCGTGCTGCTGCCGCAGTGGAACACCCGCCGGCTGCAACAGCGTTTCGGTCCGGAGTACGACCGGACGGTGCGGGCGCACGGCGGCCGCACCGGGGAGGCCGAGCACGAGCTGGCCGGCCGGCTGCGGCAGGCCGGGCGGCTGGCGCTCACCCGGCTGCCGCAGCGCCGCGCCGAGGAGGTCGCCGACCGGCTCGCCGCCCTCCAGGAACTGTTCGTCGACGACCCCGCCCGCTCGCTGGACGAGGCCGTGACCCTGCTCGACGGCACGCTCGACGAGATCGGCTTCCCTGCCGGGGACCGGCTTGCCGTGCTCTCGGTCGATCACGCCGCCCTCGTGCCCGGCTACCGGAGCGCCCGGCAGGTGCTGGAGCGCAGCCGGTCGGAGCGGGTGGGCACCGAGGAACTGCGCACCGCGCTGCTGGCCGTGCGTGACCTGTGCCTCGAGGTGGCCCGCCCCGGCGACGAGGAGGGCAGGACGGCCCGTGCCGGCAACTCCACCGGTGCCGTCCACCGCTCCGGCCCGCGCCACGCCACCCGATGACGCCGGCGACCCCACGAAGGAGAGGACGACCATGTCCCAGCACGGTTCTGCAGCCCGCAACGACCCCGGCGACGACGCGCCGGCCCCGGACCCCCGCGGCGGTCCGGCGGACCCGGCCAAGGCGGACACCCTCCGCCCGCACGGCGCCCCCCCGGACGCCGCCCGCGCCGGCACGCCCCGCCCGGACCCGCCCCGCCCGGACCCGCCCCGCCCGGACCCGGCCCGCCCGGAGGCCGGCCGCCCGCCGGCTTCCCCCGAACGAGGCGCCGCCGCAGGACGCTTCACCGTCGTACCGGGAGGCGACCGGGCCGCGGACCGGCCGTCCGAGCCCGCCCGCCCCCTGCCGGGACCCCGGACCGGCGACCCGCAACCGGCGTCGGCGGCACCCGCGCAGAGCGGACCGGGCGGTTGGCTCGGCGTCGAGCGCACGCGGCGACTGCGGGCCGAATGGCACTCCGTCCAGGCGGGATTCGTCGACGATCCCCGCCGGTCCGTGCAGCAGGCCGACGCCCTGATCGAGAAGTCGGTCGCCCTGCTGGCCGAGGCCGTCACCGAGCGGCGCCACCGGCTGCGCGGCGCAGAAGCGGCACCGGACGGCACACCGGCCGCCAGCACCGAGGACCTGCGCCTCGCCCTGCGCGAGTACCGGTCACTGCTGGACCGCCTCCTCGGCACCTGAACCACCGGCACGTCCCGGGGTGCGCCTCGCCGTCCTGGCGGTGCGGCCTGTGGCGGCTGCTCCCGGTGTCCCGGCCCTGACGTGACGCGGGGTGCGACACGTCAGGGCCGTGCTGCGCCCCCGGCCCGGCGCCGACCGGTGCCGCCGGGCCCGGCGGGCCGAGGGCCGCCCCCTGGCCCCGGCCCGGGCGCCCGGTCACCGCGAGGACGTCCCGGGGTGCAGCGTGACGCTGACCGTCGCGTTCCCGGACGGCGCCGGCCGGACCCACCACGGCGACCCGCGCCGCCGGCGGCCCGGCTCACCCCCCCCGCGCGTGAGCCGTCGGACTCCCGGCCGGTCTTCGACGAGGCCCGCGCCGCCGGCAGGTACCCGAAGTTCCCGACCGCGCCGCACCGGCGCATCACCGCGGCCGAGGCCGGAGCGGCCTGACCGGCTGCGCGTCCCGCCCCGTCCCGTCCCGGCCCGCGTGCTGTGTCCGGTCTGCTGGGACGCTCCCGGGGCACGGCGCCCCCGTCTGCCCGGGTGGCGGCGGTCTGCGGCCGGACCCGGGCGGGTGGCCGACGGGTGCGGCCGGGGCCGACCTGCGGTAGTGGAGGCCCGTGTACCGGTGTGGACGGGCGGGAAGTACTACCGGTCGGGGAATCGTCTGCACGGGGGAGTGCGATGGATGCGGCGGCGTTGGCGGCGTGGGTGGCCTCGGTGATCGGCGGGATCGCCACCGGCGCGGGAACCGGTTTGGGGACGGCCACCGCCGAGCGGATCGGCCGCGCCGCCCGTGAGCGGCTCGCCGCGGACGAGGAGAGCCGGCGCGTGCTGGAGCGCTTCGACGGGGACCCGGCGGCGCCAGGAGCCCGGGACGACCTGCAGGCCCGCCTGCTGGCCGTGATCGAGCAGGACGCCGAGTTCGCATCCCGCCTGCGCGCGGCCGCGGGCGTGCCGCCCGGGCCGCCCGGCTCCGTCAGCCAGCACGTCCATGTCGGCCGCGACGTGAAGAACGGCGTGATCGCGATCGGCCCGGTGAGCATCCGCAGGAAACCCGGCACGATCGCCGTGCTGATCACCGTCGTGGTGATCGTGCTGGCCCTGGCCGTCAAAGGCGTTGCCGATCTCGGTGACAGCGACAACAGCCCTGCCGGCAGCACACCGACGGGCGCGGTACCCGCTCCCGCTTCCGGTGCCGGCGGGCGCGGAGCGGACCCGACGGCGGGCGGCGACCGCGACAAGGCCGCCGTCGTGCGGGACGACGCCCTGGTGCAGGCCATCGCCCCCGACCTGCGGTCGATGCCCGGCGGCTGGGTCACGAAAGCGGGGCCCGATCTCGTCCCGTGCCCCTCCGACTGCAACGGCAGGCTGCAGATCGGCATGGTCACGTTCGAAGGCCTCGCCGCAAGCGACTCGAGCAACGACCGGGTCACCTTCGCCTACGGCTGCTACGACAGCGTCGAGAACGCCGCGGCCGCCTACCAGCACAACACCGCCAGAAGCCCGGCAACCGCCGACAACCCCTCGCACGAGATCTCCGTGCCGAAGGTCGGCGACAGCAGCAAAGCCGAGTCCTTCCACGACTCCACAGGCATCAACCCCGGTTACGACGGCCTCGTCAACTTCCGCGTCGGCACCATCACCGCCACCGTCCAGTACGCCTCCCTCAACCAGATCAACACGCGCCAGCTCACCCTCCTCGCCCGCCTGCTCGCCGACCGCGCGCAACAGGCACAGAACGGTCGGACACCCTCGGCCCAGGCCGCCGCGTGACCAGCAGGTCCGAGCAGCCGATCCACCGACCGGGTCGGACGGTCCAGCGGTGGTCCTGGCGGGGGTGCTTCTTGCGGATCGTCGGGCCGACCCAGGGGCGCGGCCGTAGCCGGACCGGTCGGCCTCGGCGGCGTCCGTCGTCGTGACCAGGGCGGGCAGCTCGCGGCCGAGGTCGCCCAGCACCGTGCGGGGCGTCGCCGCGGCGAGTGCGCAGAGGGCGACCAGGGCGACCTTCTCACCCGGCGCCAGCTGCGGTGTCCCGTCGGCGAGCATGCTGCCGGTGACGACGCCGGCGCCGAGGTCGTGCGCCAGCTCCTCGTCCAACTGCCCGTCGCCGCCCGGGGAGACCTCCCGCCCCGCAGCCTGCTCGAGCGCGTCGGCCGAATCTCGTGATCGTCGACACCTGTCCGCAGCGCCGTGCCCGCTGAGCGCCGTACACGGCCGGCGGGCCGTCCGGGAGCCGCCACGGCGCTGACGCTGCGACGCGGTTCAGGCTATGAGCAGGCGCAGGCCGAGATCTGCCGTGTCGTGGTCGGCGAGGTGGCTGTTGCGCTCGGCCCACCGGCCGGAGTCGAGGTCGTCGGCGAGGCTTCGTACCGCCCGCTGCTCGGCCTGCGGCCCGACCCTCGTCCACACCGACATCGCACGGCGCACGTGGTCCTCCGGATACGCCCCCGGTCGGCGCCAGTACGCCTCGAACAGGCCGTCGGCGCAGTCCCACGGGACGGGCACCGGCTCGGTGCGGGCGCCGACCGCGTCGGCCATCCGGGCGAGCGAGGGGAACTCCGCGAGGACGGCGGCGAACTCGGGCAGGTAGTCGCGGGTGAGCCAGAACCGGTCCTGCCATCCCGGCTCGTCGGTGTCGAACGTGAGCACCACCACGCGGCGGGCCACGCGCCGCATCTCGCGCAGCCCCGCCATCGGGTCCCCCCAGTGGTGAACGGTGGAGACGGCCATCGCGGCGTCGAAGGAGCGGTCCCCGAACGGCAGGTTCTCCGCGGCGGCGGCCACGCACGGCGCCGAGCCGGCAGGCCGCTGCCCCCGCATGACCGCCGACGGCTCCACCGCGGTCACGTCGCGACCGGTCGGCTCGTAGGAGCCGGTGCCGGCTCCGACGTTCAGGACTGTCTGCGCCTCGCCGAGCGCGTCCCGGATCTGCGCGGCGATCCGCGGATCGGTACGCCGTGTCGCGGTGTAGGCGCCGCCGATCGCGTCGTACAGTCGTGCACCGAGCATCTCGAACTGTTCCTCCGGTGTCACCGTCAGTCCCTTCGCCCGTGCCTCGAGTTCCCTGTCGACGGCCGCCGCCATGGCGTCGGCGCGATCACGCCGTTCCAGCAGCAGGCCGCGCAGCCGGCGCAGGTGCGCGACCGCGTCGGTGGACGGGTCGCCGACCAGTTCCGCGACCTCCCGCAGCCCGAAGCCCAACCGCCGGTAGGCAAGTACCTCGCGCAGCCGCTCCACGTCGCCCGCCGAGTAGGCCCGGTACCCGGCCGCGGTCCGCGCCGACGGCCGAACGAGCCCGATCCCGTCATAGTGGTGCAGCGTGCGGACGCTCACGCCGGCCGGCTCGGCCACGCGTCCCACGGTCCAGTGGTCTTCCACGGCACCGACTGTGCGGCCTGACGCCACGTGAGGGTCAAGAACCCCGCTCACGGCGGCAGGAGCCGAACGCCAAGCAGCGGCCGACCGCCACCACGACCGAACCCGAGCCACGATCGAACCAGGGCCGCAGAGGGGCTGCCTCCCCCAAGGAGGACGCCCGTGGAGCGCACATAACCGGCGCCGTCGGGCACAAACCAACGGCACGGCCTCGCGGGGCTCGGGACCGGGTCCATTTCGGGGCCGGTGGTTCACGCGGTGCCGAACCGCGCGGCCAGCTCGTCACGTTGCTTGCGTACGAACCCCGTGTCCACCACGGCCCCGTGCCCGGGTACGTAGAGCGCGTCCTGCCCGCCGAGTGCCAGCAACCGGTCGAGTGCCGCCACCAGGCATGCGGCTCTGCGTCGGAGCCCGCCTTGGGCGCGCCCGACTCCTCGACCAGGTCGCCGCAGAAGACGACGTCCGGGGCCCCGTCCCGGCCGACCGCCAGGACCGCCAGGTCGTGGGCGGTGTGCCCGGGGCCGACGTTCGCCAGCAGCACCCGCTGCCCGTCCTCGTCCAGGTCGATCACGAACTCCCCGGAGACCAGGTGCTGCGGAACGACGAGCGCGGCCGCCGCCTCGGCCGCCTCCACGGGGTCCACCCCGAGCCGCACCGCGGTGCTCCGTATCTCTTCCCGCTCGCTCGCCATCAGCCGCTCGACGCCCGCGGCCCCGTACACCTGCGCGTGCGAGAACGCCGCTGTGCCGAGCACGTGATCGAAATGCGGGTGTGTGAGCGCGACGTGCGTCACGGGCAGGCCGAAGAGTTGCGTCACCTCGTGCCGGATCTCCGCCCCCGCGCGCAGCGTGGCCCCGGTGTCGACGACCAGCACACCCGTACGGCCCGCGATCGCTCCGACGCTCTCGTCCCATCCCGGCATCCTGCGCCGGGCGACGCCGGGCGCGAGCCGTTCCCAGCGCGCCTCGACGCCGCCCGTTTCCCCTTGTGTTCCCATGCCGCGACGGTAGCCCGGACGCGGTACCGTCGCCCAGCAGGACCACCGGGCCGGGGTGTTGGGACAGGTCGGCGTTTCTTCGTCCCGCGCTATGGAGTTCTCCCCGCCCCGACTGCCCTGGCGCCCGGGGTCCTTCCCCGGGCCGACCGACCCGTGCCGGCCCCGCCGTCCACGGACGCCGGCCCCTCGCCCCGGCTAGGCCGACGGGGGAGCAGCCGGGACGTCACCCGCCCCCGTCATCGGCGCGGCCTGCCGGCGGCCCGGTGGGCATCCTCGGCGCGCCGAGGCGGTCTGCCGGCGGGGGCGTACCGGTCTCCGGGCCGGCGAGACCACCTGGTGCCCGTCCCGGCCCGGCTCCCGTAGGACCGGTACCCGTCGGAGCTGAGTTCGAGTCGACTGTCACCGACCTCCCGGAGCCGCCGGCGAGCATCGAGGCTCGCCGGCGGGTCGCGCACGAGTACCGTCAGAGCGGTGGTGCGGCGGAGACCCAGTCGCCGCAGCGGCTCGTCATCCTCCAGGGACTGTCGACCGGGTCCTTCGGCGGCCGCCGGAGAGCCGCTGTCGCGTCCTTGATGCGCCCGGCGTCGATGAGGTGCTCGGCGAGGCGGACAGGGCTGGAGGCGAGGTGCGGTTCGAGGACCGCGCGGGCTTCCTCGGGGCGGCCGGCCGCGGTGAGCATGCGGGCGATCTCGTCGGCCGCGTACCAGGTGTCGCCCTCGGGGAGCGCAAGTGCCAGCTCGATCGCCCTGTCGGGCAGGCCGCAGGCGGCGGTGATGAGCGGTAGGCGCATCCGGCTGGAACATCCACACGTTGAGCCAGGGCCGGGACTGGCTCAGGGGTGTCGCGAGTGGTGTGTCAAGGCAGGGGACCGTGGACGGCGCAGAACTCGCAATCGCACCTGGTCATGGAGTTGGCCGGACAGTGGGCGGTGGGCCAGTACGGCGATGCGCATGGGCCGGGATCGACCGGCGTGTCGTACCGTGATGCGCTGGCGCCAGCCGCAGCGGACTACGGCTGGTACGCCACCGACGCAGACCCTGCCCCGTGCGAGCGGCGACGTCGAACGGGATGTCCGACCGGACCACGGCAGGCGCGCCCGCCCTCCCCGGCAAGCAGCACCTCCGCGCCCGCGAGTACGACCCCTCCCTCGGCCGCTTCACCGCCCAGGACCCCCTCACCACCCCCGCTGGCGCACCGTCCGTCTCCTCCTACACCTACGCCGCCGGCGCACCGACCGTCTTTACCGACCCCAGCGGCATGTCCCCGGAGGACAGCGACGACGAGATCACTCCCGGCAACATCGCCAAGTGGCTCGGTCAGGGCGCCAAGGCGCCGTTCGAAGTAGTAGGTGACATATTCAACGCCGCCACCGGCCGCAACGGTGGCGTCGGCGCCTTCATCGACAAGTACTTCCCCGTCCGCCCCGCCTACGCGATGTACGTCGCCGCAGCCAAACTTCGTGAGTTCGGTTGCAACAAGGTCGCGGACGAGGTCGAGAAAGACGCCGATAGTCTTGCTGCCCAGGTCGCCATCGGAGCCTTGGATGTCTGGGCGCGGCGAACCCTCGCCAAGAAGAACGGCCCTGACGTCCAAAATCTCGGCAAGGTCACCGAGATTGTCGAGCACAACCTGTGGAAGCTTTCCTCGCGAGACAAGGGACTCGCCTTCGAAGACAAGATGGGATTTGACAACCTCCGGGCGGGATCGCTGACCTGGGATCACTTCGAGCCCGACAGCGGCATTGCCATCAGTCTCAAGTCGATGGACACCAGCCTCAAGACCATCAACAATCCAGGTGCGTTCTTGACCCGCCTGAAGAGTGTTGTCGACGACGCCGCAGGGTACAACGGCGATCAACGGCCCGCCTACAATGGGGGCGTCGACCCGAGCCACATCAAGCATCGCGTCGTCTACGTAATCACCAATGCGAACGTTCCGCTGACCGAAATTCAAATCGAGCAGATGACCCGAGCGGTCGAATATGCCCAAACCAAGGGCGTGGTTCTGGTATTCGGCGCATCCAGGGGATAGAAGAAGGGTGAGGAGTGAGCTACGACTTCCACATCACGCGTGCGGAATCCTGGCCGGAGAGCGAACAATCTCCCATCGAGAGAAGGGAATGGGAGGCGGTGGCGGATGGCCATTCCGAGCTGCTCCAGGATGGCTTTTTCGACTGGAATGATATTGGGCGCCAGCCGGTCTACGCAATTTCTGGGGAAGTCATCTCGTTCTCCTGGAGGATCGGAAGAGTCGATATCTCCGGAATAATCACCGACAGGGTGATGGGAATCGCCGAAGGCCTTGCTTCACAGTTGAACGCTGCTGTCGTGGGCGACGACGAATAAGAGCACTCCGGTGTGGTGCCAGCATGGCGCGGGCACCACACCGGACCTCTCACAAAGCCGGGAGGCCGTGCGGCCAGGGTCGGGTGACATTCTCGCCACGGTAGCCGCCCTGTGGCCGGGGGGCCTGGTCGAGGCCAGCCGTGGGCCCTCGCGCCCGAGCGGTCTGTCAGGACCACCACCCGCTACCGCCCGCCAAGCCGTCCACGACGCCTTCGACGACCTGGCCCGACGATGGCCCGACGTCCTGGCCACCCCCAGCCCCACGGCCTGCGCGTGGCAGAGCGTGCGCCACCACGTCGTCACGGTCAAGGACCCGCTCGGCAACACCGTCACCACCAGCTACGACCCGCTAGGGCGCCCGACCTCCGTCACCGACCCGCTCGGCCGGATCACCACTACCGCCTACGATGCCGCGGGCCGGGTCACCTCCGTCACCGACCCGACCGGAGCGGTCACCACCAACACCTGGAACACAGCCGGCGAGCGCACCAAACGCACCGACGCCAACGGCCGCACCACCACCTACACCTACGACCGGCTCCACCGCATCATCGCCGTCACCGACCCCCTCGGCCGCACCACTCGCACCTGGTACGACGAGGAAGGCCGCCGCGCGAAGACGACCGACCGGGCGCTGAACCGGCGGGCCGGGGGCGGAGGTGCGGCCGGCCTCGACGGCGGCGTCCATCGTGGCGGCGAGGACGGGCAGCCCGCGGCCGAGGTCGCCGAGCACCGTGCGGGGCATTGCCGCGGCCAGCGCGCAGAGGGCGACCAGGGCGATCCGCTCGCCCACCGACAGCTGCGGCAGCCCGTCGGCGAGCACACTGCCGGTGACGACGCCGGCGCCGAGGTCTACCGGCTGGACCTGTGGTGGATCGGGGAGTCTCCCGACGAGGGCGACTGACACCCCCGGGCCGACGACCGGCCGCCGGACCTCCCGGCACGGCCTCGGCGCACGCCGGCCACTGACTGCGGACCCGCATCCGCGGGCAGCGGCCGCATGCGTGCCTCGTGCCTCGTGCCTTGTGTCCCGGTCCCGGTTCCGGACCGGGACACGCCGCACGGGAACGACCCGCTGCCGCCATGGCAGATCGACGTCCCGGCTCCGGTGCCGGCCCCACGGGCCGGCACCGAGTCGCTCGGTTGTCAGTGCTGGTTGCGATGCTGGCGGGCATGGACGAGGAGGCGTTGATGCGGGGCCGGGTGTACGGGGCGGACCACGACGACCCGGATCCCGGACCACGGCCCGGCCGCGCCTACCGGGAGCTGTGCGGCGGTCCGCTCGACGGCCTCCTGCTCGATGTCACCGGCTGGGACAACGGCGCTCTCGCGGACGGAGCCGCACTGCCCACGGAGATCGGCGCGTTCGGCCCCGGCGGCCGCGCCCACTACGAACCGCGCCCCGCGGATCCGAAGCGATGGGACTGGGCAGGGGACAGCGCCTGAAGAACGACGACCGCGCTCCGCCCACGGCGCCGACGATCCTGGCCGCAGGCCGCCTCCACACCGTGACAGCCGTCCGCCGGGCCGCGGCCCGATCGCCGGGCTCCACGCCGAACACCCTGGCTACGATGCGCGGCAGGAAAGCGGGGGGGACACGGCCGAGCGGCACGGTGCGGCGGACCGCGGCGTCCACCACGACGAACACCGGGCGGAGCGCGACCAGCCGCGGACGCCGCGCACCGGGGCGACCGGCCGCAGGTCCTGGCGGCGGTGCGAAAGCCGGCCGGCCTGGTCAACATCCGGCGGGTCGCCGGCGCAGCGGCTGGGCGCCGCTGCACCGGGCCGCCGGGCACAACGCCCCCACGGAGGCGGTCGAGCGGCTGCTGGCGGCCGGCGCCCGCTGCGCTCCGCCGGCGGCGACGCCCCGTCGACCTCGCCACCCGCCTCGGACACGAGGCCCTGGTGCCGGTTCCGCACCCGGTGCCGCTGCACCCGGTGCCGGAAGCCGGTCTGCGGGCGATGGAGCACCTCCCGCACGCCCTGATCCGGGTCCGCACGAGTACTTCAACGTCACGGTGACGCTGGTGCTCCCGCAGGTCTGTGTGCTGACCGAGCTGCCCGACCCGGCACTGTGGTTCTCGGCGCCCGGCATGTACGGGGCTTCGGCGTCCGGCCCGAGGAGGAGCGGGGCACGGCCCGTCTCGCGGTCGGCAGGCACTGCCGGGTCGTCGGCTGCTCCGGCCGCACGCACCACGTCACCCCCGACGGCTGCGTGCCGGTCGAATCCGGGTGGTGGTAGCAACCCGCGCCCCGGACGCGGGAGATCGGCGCGTTCGCCCCCGGCGGCCGTGCCGGCTTCGAACCGAGGGCCACGGACATGCGGCCGGGGGACCGGGGCAGTGACTGATGACCGGTCGGTGACGACTCGAAGGCCTCTTCTCGTCATCGCCCGGTGAGGCAGCCGGTCCTCCCGCGACGGTCGTACCTGGGCCGGGGTGCGTGCGCGGCGTGGGCCGGACGGGCTCCGGGGAGGCGGGGGAGTGGCTGGCGCCGTTTCGGGGGCAGGCTTCGAGGTCGATCCCGACGTGCTGTTCCGGGCACCGGTGAAGTTCATGGGATCGAAGGACTTCGTCTGCAGCATCGCCTCCGGCGTGGCCGGAGACCTGGCGTCCACGGCCGGGACGGCGGGCGACGACTCGGCGGCCCACGGCTTCGCGCGGAAGTACGAGCCCGCGGCCAGGAGCGTGGTCAAGGCGATCGGGAGCGCCGGACAGGGCATGGCGACGATCCCCTGCCGCCTGCTGACGACGGCCGCGAACTCCCTCGCGGTCCAGGACTCGGTGGCCGGCCCGGAACTCGGACGGGCCGGCCGAACCCGCACGAGCGGGGCCGCAGCCAGCCGTTGCAGACATCCGGCCCCGGCCACCCGGACCGCCTGTCCCGCCCTTGGCCGGCCAGCGGGCGGCCCCTTCCGGGCGGCGTCCGTCGGCAGGCCGGCGTGCCGCAGGGTGGGCCATCGCGCGGGCAGGTCCGGGGAGCGTCCGGGCGTGGGGCGGGGAGCGCCGGGGAGCCTCGTCGGGGCAGGGGCCCGGGGAGTGTCGAGTTCGTGGTGGGGCGGTTCAGGGGCCCGGTCCGGGCAGGGGTCGCGTTCGAGGCCGGTGAGGACGGTGTTCGGGTTGCCGCCGTCCGCGCACCCGTTTCCGGTTGGGTCCCGCGCTGCCCGGGGCGCCGGCAGTGGTGGTCGGTGTCCCTGGCACGGCCGTGCTGCGTGCCGTCATCGGTCTCGTCGTGCCGTGTGGTTCTGTCGTCCGGGGTGGTGGTCGTGTGCGTAGGTGAGGAACTCGGCAAGCCGGCCCGGGCTGGTGTACATCTCCTTGGCCCGGGCCATCATGAGGCCGGGGCTGTGGACGCCTTCCATCGCACTGGCCGCGTGCGGCCAGACGTGGCGGCAGCGGGTGACGTACTCCCCGGACGCGACGACGATCACCTCTGCCGCAGTGTCGACACCCTTCTTGACCGCGTCTGTGTAGATGTGGTCCTCCGTCGCGGACCGGGGGTGCTTGTTCTTGAACCTGATGCCCTTGTAGCCGCGCACGGGGTCCGACAGGTCCAACAGGCCGTAGTGGTCCGAGAGGATCAGCAGTCGGTCGCCTACCTCTTCGTCGATCACCGACTCGACCGCTCTCCGGAGCGCCTTGTGCAGAGGTCCGGTGTAGACGAGCCCGGCAGGGACGGGCTCGATCTCTGCGAGCGGGTCCTTCTGTTCCCCGCACGAGACCACGTACAGCTTCCTGACGATCGCCGCCCCCATGGCAAGCCCCTCTTCGTCGTGATTGTGCCGCCGTGCATCCTACGGAGGTGCCCGGCGGGAGGTCGCGGCTCTCCAGGGAGTGGGTGGTGTTGTCGGGCGTGCGGGGGTGATGTCCGGCCGTGCCCCGGCCGGCCGGGGCGGCTCTCTCCCGGGGGCGGATCGTGCGGAGGACCGCATTGCGCGGATCCGCAGCCACCGGCCCGCACGACCGGGCGGTCCACCCCCACCGCGGGAGCGGGCCGGTACGCCCCCGCGGCGGACGACGGGTCAGGGCGGTTCGGCGAGGCGGGCGGCGACGGTGAGGAGCAGCAGCCCGCCGGCGGCGGCGGCGGTCCTGAAGTCCAGGACGCCGGTGAACGGTCCGGTGACCAGCAGCAGGGTGCGGTGCGCGCGGATCGCGCGCTGCCACTGGCGGCCGGCGGCGACGGGACCCTCGTACCAGGGGTGCCCGCCGGGCCGGCGCACGGTGAGGTGCTGCCCGTCGAGGACGGCCGTCCATCCGGGGGCCGGGTCGCCCCCGGGCGGGTGCGCCGTCCAGCCCTCCCCGGCCACCACCGGAGAGGCGGCCGCGGCGGGCACGACCAGGACGGGGCGCCGGTCGGGCAGCAGCTCCGGCCACGGCGAGCCGCACAGGCCCGTACCGGTCAACTCCACGCACGACCCCTTCCCCCCGCCCCTGGCCGGGCCGCTTCCACGGACCCGGCAGGCCCCATCATCGGCCACCACCCGGGCCGCAGGGAGGCGGAATCCGCCGACGAACCGACCGGCGGCCGCGGCCGGCCCGCACGGCCCGCCTCCGGACCTGCGGGCGGCCGCTGCTTCCGGCCGCGCCGGGTTCGGACACCGTTTCGAATCCGGTCCGCACGGTCGGAGGCGGCTGGAAGAATCTCGGCCTGTCGGCAGACGGTCGATCGGGCGAGGACGCCGGGTTGTTCGGCGACGGGTGACGAGGGAGGACGAGGATTCATGCACGAGATGATCGGTCGCTTGTCCGGCATACTCGGGATTTCGGAGGCTCGGGGTGATGTCGTCGACTGGGAGGAAATTGCGCGGAGCACGGGCCTGCGGGTTCCGGCGGACTACCGGGACTTCGTCGCGGTGTTCGGCGGCGGCGAGCTGAACGAGTACCTCGCGGTCCGCATCCCGCCGGGAAGGCCGCCCCGAGAGCCGGCTGCTGGAGGGACTCGGGTTCGATCCGCGGGAGGAACCGCAGCCGGACGGCGGCGCCGGCGCCGTGGAGCTGTCCGAGGAGGGCAGGCTTCTTCCCTTCGCGACGACCATCAACGGTGACGTGGTGTTCTGGATCTGCGACTCGCTCGATCCCGAGAGCTGGGACGTCGTCGTCTTCAGGCGCCAGGTGCCGTACGGAACCGCCCGGTGGCGCCGGTACGGGACGGGTTTCGGCGAGTTTCTCGCCGGTGCTCTGGACGGGGCGCTGCCCAATCCCTTCAGCGACGACTCCTGGAACCTTCCCCCGCACGAGTACCGGAACTGGCGGGAGGGACTGAAGCCCTCGGCTCGGCTCTGAAGCCTCTGCAGACCGTCAGGCTGCAGGAGACGGCCCGGTCGCGTCGCCGAAGGCGCCGGTGAGGCAGCGGCGGACCTCTCTCGTGACGAAGCGCTCGAGGCATCCGAAGATGTCCTTCGTCCTGAGTCCGCCGAGGGTGCGCCGTGCCACGCAGCCGCGCGTTCGAGGGTCGTGACGCATGCGGACCGGCACGATTGTGTGCGGCGCGCGGTCGGCCCGGCGGTCTCCGCCACGGTCGGGCCGGTGGCGGTCGGTGCGCCCGGACGAGGCCGGGACGGGTGCGGCGGCGCACGGGTGGGCGAAGGAGGTTTCGGACGCGAGCCGGTCGGGGCTGTCGCCGCGGTGACCGGCAGCTGCCCGGCGGTCTCGGTTCCGACGCCTGGATCCGGCGGGGCGGTGGAGCAGAGTGCCCCTGAGCGTCCGCACTGGCCGGCCCGTCAGTGCGCGGCCCTACGGTCGCGGTATGACCGACACCGGTGCCCTTGCTCTCGTCCCGGCCTGGCGGGGTTTCAGCGCCCGGCTGGCCGCTCGCTCTCCGGCCGACCACGCAGCCCTGCGCCCGGCGGCCGACGCCGGGCGGATCGCAGGCCTGGAGGACGGACTGGGCTTCGCCCTGCACCCCCAGGTGCGCGCCCTGCTCGAACTGCACGACGGCGTCGCGCCGCGACCCGCCGGGGACACCTTCCCCGCGGGGTCCTTCCTGCCACTGGCGCACCGGCTGCTCCCCGCGGAGCACATCCTCGCGCGCCACCGGAGGTACGTGGAGCTGTTCCCGGCGGACATCCGGGATCCCGGGGGCCGGGGCACGCCGGCCGGTCACGCCCGCTGGTGGGTGCCCATCGCCCTTCCCCTCGACGGGGGCGTGCTCCTCGTGGACCACCTCCCGGGCCCCACCTGCGGGCACGTGTACGAGATGGGTATCGGCTCGGGCGACATCGAGGGCAGCCTGTGGGCCACCAGCCCGGCGGACATGTTCGCCGCCCTGACCGACAGCCTGACCACCGGCCGGCCGTTCCGCCACTTCGTCCCCGACACCCACCGGCACACCTCCGGAGAACACCGCCTCGACTGGCGGGTGGCGCGACAGCCCGCCCCCGAAGCGAAGCGGTGCGATGCCGGGATCCGGTGGTGGCGGCTCCGGGGCAGTGGCTGCGGAGGGGAGGACCACAGGTGAGTACGGCGTTCCCGGGCCGGAGCGCTGACGCTGTCCCGTGAATCCGCTGACGCCCGGCGGTATCGGCTGGTCTCCTCCTGCCCGTACCTCACAGCGCCGAGGGGCCGGGGCGTTCCCGGTACCGTCACGTGCGGACCCGTTCCGGGCGGGCGCGGCGCCTGGGGCCTTGGCCCGGTTGCACGCGCGGATCACGGCGGGTCGGGTTGCGGCGGAGCACCCCGCGCGGGACCCGACCGGGTTCGCCGCTGCCTTTCGCGCCGACGGCGAACGGAGCTGGGCCGCCCGCCGCCCGCCGCCGGCCGTTGCCTCCGGTCCGGCCGCTCCGCCGGGGGAGGTGGGTCTCCGTGCGGTCGGTGATCCGGTCCGCCCAGCAGGTACCGACGAGCACCGGCCTGGTGAGGAGGATGTCGCCGGCCCGCTGGGAGCGGCCGAAGAACCCCGGCTCCTCCGAGGAGAGGTCACCCGGGTAGTTGCAGGGCACGCAGATGCCGCGGGCGTCCGTGCACGTGAGGGGACCGGCACGGAGCCGGGACGGCGCGCGGCCCACCAGCGCGATCCCGTCCAGCAGGACCTGGGGCCGTGCAACGCGTCGACGGCCGCGCCCGCCGGGTGCCCGGCGCTGGAGTACCCGGTGACAGCCGACTTTCAGGCGTGGCTGTGCCGGGGGTTGTCCTCGCGGCCGAACACCGGCCCGTGGGGCGAGTACGGCCTGTCCCTCCTCCACGGGAGGAGCTCCGACACACCGTGGAGCGCCTCCTCCACCTCCTACCGTGGAGTGCCTCCTCGACCTCCTGCGGCGTCATCCCGAACCGCAACGGGCCCACACCGTGAAGCGGCTCCGCCGTCCGTCGGACCCGCTGCTCCTCGGCGGCAACGTCCCGGCTCACGCGCGCCGAACCCCTTCTCGCCGCCGGGGCCGGAAGTCCCGGGCGGGGCCGGCCGGTCCTTTCGGCCCCGGGGGACCGTACGCCAGGACGGTGACAGCCCGTACCGGCAGGCGCTCGACCGTGCCGGTCGGGATCACTCGGGCGTCGGTCGGGGATCTTCCGGCTGCTGCTCCGGACGGCGGGAGCCCGGGAGTGCGCAGGCGGCCGCGGCGGTGAGGGATCCGGCGCAGAGCAGGAAGAGGGCGGCCGTCCGCACGGTCCAGGGCGGTGCGCCGGGGACGGGGCCGAGAGCGGGGCGGACCTCGTGGCGGGGGTCGTAGGTGAAGAGCACCTGGCGGCCGACGTCGAGGTGCTTGTCGCTGGGGTCGGCCTCCAGGGTCCAGCGGGTCCCGTCGGGGGCGCGGGCGGTGAGGTAGTGGCTGGGGGGCGGCCCGAGGCCACCGGTGTCGTCGGAGCCCCGGCTCCACCGCCGCTCCACGACGCCGGTGACCGCCACCCCGCGCTCGTGCCTCACCTGCACGTCGGTCCAGCCAGGGGTGACCGTGCCGTAGACGGACGCTCCCAGCAGCACGGCGGTCGCGGCGGCCGCCATGACGCCCCGCGGGAGGGACTCCCGAGCGGAGCCGTAGTAGAGGACCGTGACATGGACCGTCAGGGCGGCCAGTCCGACGACCAGCATGGCCAGGTAGAACAGCTCGTCGGCGGTGTGCCGGTACACCGCGGCCGTCACCCACGAGCCGGCCACCACCGCGGCGACCGGAGCCAGGGCCGCGGTCACGAACCGCCCCAGGGCCCACAGGACGCCGACAACGCGGCGCCGGAACGTATCCCCCATGGCGCACAGCGTGACCCTCCGCACCCCGGCCGACAAGCCCTCCGGTGCGAGCGGACGCAATCGGAACCCACGGGCGGCACCCTGGCCGCCACCGCCGACGTGCTCGGGAAGCCACTCGCCCACGCAACCACCGGCTGCGATTCCTCGGGTTGGTGTCGGTACTGGTGAGAGGTTGATGGCGGCGCCGGTCTGAGGGCCGGGTTTGGGCTGGTCGGGTGGGTGGTCGGGGGTGGTGGGTTTGGCTGTCGTGGGGGTGAGAGTTCCGGCGGTCGGGCGCTGTCGTGGGGGTTGTATCTCACCGTGGCTGCCGCTGTCCTGGGTTCGAGAGATCTGATGCCCTCTGCGGGGCGGTGCCGCTTGGATCTGGTTCATGGGTGACAACGGTGGGGGTGTGGGGCGGTGGTTGCCCCGGGCTTTGGTGGTACGGCGTCCGGTGGAGCGCCAGGCGGCTGGTGAGCTGACGTCGCGGCATGTGCGGGCGGTGGCTGACACGGTGGGTGTGTCGGTGCGGACGGTGTGGCGGTGGTGAACGCGACCGGCGCGGTGGACGGCAAACCCGCCCGCCAGGGCTACGCAATGTCTGGGGCACGGCAACTTCCGGACCTGGGCGAAGGTGGCCTCGCGTCTGACGGCGGAGGTCTACGGCCAGGCCCGCCCCGTGGTCGAGCGCCGACTGCTCCGCCTCACCGGCCCGTTGTGACGCCACCGCCGGCCCATCGGACCCGAATGCCGGCACCGCCGCCGCACCACGTGAAACAAGGCCGGGCAGGCCCTCACCCCGGCTTGGAGGAAGGCAGGAGAGCGTGAGCGAGCGCCCGAATCCCGAGCCCGGATCCGGCGGGGCCGCCCGCGGCGCTGCTGGCGCCGGTGGGGCGGCCGGTGCCGCTCTTCCCGCGGCTTCCCTGGCCGCTCTGCGCGGACCGGCGGTGCGCCGTCTGCTGGCCCTGCGGCAGGAGCGCGCTCTGACGGCCCGACAGGTCCGGCTGACCGCCCAGCACCTGGCGGTGACCGAGCGGACGGTGTGGCGCTGGCTCGCCGCGGCCGAACGCGACCCGGCCGCGGCCCGTGACCCCGGTTCCCGCGCCGGGACCAGCACCCGCTTCACCGTCACACCCGAGGTCCGCCATCTGCTGGCCCTGTGGAAGGGCAACGTCGCCGCGGTCCACCGCGAGCTGGCCGCCCTGGCCACCCAACAGGACCCGCCCGGCCGCCCGCCGTCGCTGCCCACCCTGCACCGGGCGATCCGGCGGGACCTGAGCGCGGGGGAACGGGCGGGCCTGGCGGCGGGAGAGCGGGCCGCCCGCAAGCACGACGTGTTCCTCACCCGCCCGCGCGGGCACCGCAACGCCGTGTGGGAGACCGACCACAAACAGGCCCCCGTGCTGGTGGACGTCGACGGCCGGGCCCGCCAGCCGTGGATCACCTGGTACGTCGACTGCGCGACCAACGCGATCGCCGGCGCCGTGACACCCGGCCAGCCCTCCCGCGAATCCGTCCTGGCCGCGCTGCGCTCCGCCGTGCTGCGCACCGACCCCTACGGCCCCGTCGGCGGCCTGCCCGCAACCGTCCGCATGGACCGGGGCCGCGACTTCCTGTCCCGCACGGTGATGGCCGCTTTCGAGCTGCTGAAGGTCGAGGTCGAGGACCTGCCCGCCTACACCCCGCACCTGAAGGGGACGGTGGAGGGGCTGAACCGTTCGGTGGAGCGGATGCACCTGGCCGCGCTGCCCGGCTACGTGCACCAGCCCCGACCGGGCCGCCGCCCCCGCCCCGCGGACCGCCACGGCCTGCTGTCCTTCGAGGAGTTCACCACCGGCCTGATCGCCTGGGTGGTGTGGTGGAACACCGAGCACCGCCCGGCCCCGCTCAAGGGCAGGACTCCGCTCCAGGCGTGGCAGGACGATGCCGCGCCGGTGAGGGACATCCCGCCCGGGGACCTGTGGACGTTCACCCTCGAGGACGACCGCGCCGAGCCCCGGGCGGTGACCGGTCGCGGCGTGAAGTTCAAGAACCGCTACTACGTCGCCCCGTGGATGACCGGCCGCACCGGCACCCGGGTGAGGGTGCGCCACATGCCCCACCACCTGCACGAGATCGAACTCTTCGACCCCACCACCGGCCGCCACCTGGCCACCGCCCACCTCGCCGACGAAGCCACCCCCGAGCAGATCGCCGCGGTCCGCCGCGCCCGCACAGCCCGCACCCGCCGCCTCAGACGCGACCTCGAACAGGCCCAGGCCCAGCGCTACGAGCGCTACGCCGCCGCCACCCGGCCCGAGGCCCCGCGAACGCTGGACGCCCTCACCGCTGCCGAGGCCGGCTGCGAACTGGCCACCTCCACCCACACCGACCTGACCGATCTCGCCCGGCCCGACCTCGTCCCGCCCACCGCCCCGCCCGGGCACTGGAGGACCCCGCCAGGACTGCTCACCACCGCCCGCCCCGTCACCGAAGCGACCCGAAAGCAGACCCTGTGACCGGACTCCTCCCGCCCCAGGCCAGCGACCAGTACCTGCGCCTGCCCGGCGCCCAGGTCGTCACCACCCGCGCCCTGCTCGCCGCCCGCGACAACCTCGCCGACACCATCGACGCCCGCGCGATGATGTGCGTCCACGGCGGCGCCGGCTTCGGCAAGACCCTGGCCGTCAACACCTGCCTGCGCGACCTCGACCCCGCCGAGGACGTCCGCCGCATCACCTTCCGCGTACGCCCCACCCCCCGCGCCGTGCGCCACGAGCTCTTCGCCGCCCTCGACCTCCCCGGCACCCCGCCCCGCGGCCCCAGCGAGTTCGACGCCCTGCTGCGCGAAGCCCTCGCCCGCACACCCCGCACCCTCGTCGTCGACGAGGCCCAGTGGCTCGGCGGCGAGGCCTTCGAGTACTTCCGCTACCTCTGGGACGACCCCTACACCCGGCTCGCCATCGTCTTCGTCGGCGGCGAAGGCTGCCACCAGGTGCTGCGCCGCGAGCCGATGCTCTCCTCGCGCATCTTCATCTGGCAGCACTTCACCCGTCTCACGTCCGAGGAGGTCCAGGCCGTTATCCCGCTGTTCCACCCGGTGTGGGCCGACGCCGACCCGGCCGAGATCGCCTTCGCCGACCAGCACGCCGCCCACGGCAACTTCCGCGCCTGGGCCCAGCTGACCGCGCACGTGCACCTCGGCCTGGAGCGCACCGGCCGCGAGCGGGTGGACCGCGAGGTCCTCGGCTGGGCCTTCAGCCGGCTATGAACCACCGCCAGCCGTCCCCGGACGGCGCGCCCCGCCCGGGAAGCCCTACAGGTGCCGGCACGTCGGCGGGCGTGGCCGACGCCGACTGTCCGCAGTGCCGCGGCCACCTGCCGGGAAGGTGGCATCGACGGCGCGGTACCTGGCCGTCGACCTGCTGCTGGACCCCGCAACCGTCCTGGCGGCTTCGCAGCGGCGCGTCCTGCCGCCGGTGACGGTGGTACTGGACCGCGACGACGACGCCCGCTTCACCGCCGCCGCGCTGGCCGCCCACCGGCCCCGGGCCGGAACCATCACCGTCCACCCCACCGTGGGAACGGCCCGCACAGCCGTCCTCCTGCACGACCACCTCACCGCCCTCGGCCGGTCTGTGGCCGGGCTGCGGGCCCAGGGCCTGACACGGGAGGTACAGGCCGAGCATGCGGTACGGGTCTGGATGTGGACCGAGGCCGTACGCCACGTGATCGTGCTGCGCTCGCACCTGCGCATCGACCTGCACTACCTGCTGGACCTGCACACCGCCACCGGTGCCGCCCTCACCCTCGTCTGGCACACCCCCGCCCCGGGGCGCGAACTGGAACTCCTGCTGAACAGCCTCGACCACCGTGTCGTCGACACCCTCGCCGCCGCCCGTGACGCCTTCCACGAACCCGCCGTCTGCACACCGTGTTGCCCGGCCGCTCCGTCCCGCGTCAGGGGCCGGGTCCTGATCCCGGGGTGGGACGTCCCCTTCGCCGCCCTGCCTCCCGCCGTGGTCCTGAGGCGGATTCGCCGCCATGCCGCGCACCCGGTCCAGGCCGGGGCGCTGGCCGCCGCCTGGATCACTGGCGCGTCACCGGATCGTCTGCGCGGAGTGCGTCTGCAGGACGTCGCCCCCGATGCTTCCGCACTGTCCCTGCCGACGGTGATCTCGGTCGGTCCGGGGCGTATCGGCCGTCACGGCATGCGGCGGGCCTTCCACGTCCCCCGCCCGCTCCGTCCCTACCTGCTTGCCGCCGCACACCACCGCGGCCTGGAAGGCGCCGGCTCCGATGCCCGGCTGTTCACCACGGTCCGCGCGGACCGCCTGAGCGCCGTGGCCACCGCGTGCGGGCTCCACATCCCTTCCTGATCGCACCTGCCCCAAGCATCGGGATCGGGTGGGCAGACTCAGGCGCCGGCGAGGGCCGCGCCGGGCAGGACGGCCCCTGCTGCATTCCCGTCATCTCCCGGACATCCTTTTCGGGGTTGGTGACCGATCACGGCCTCACCCGGCACCGACAGACCGGGGCGGGCCGCCCGCCGAGGCATGCTTGTACGACTTACTCAAAAGGCGTGGACCGGTGTCGGCGTGGAGGCGTAGGGTCTCCCTAGTGTTTCAAGCTAGATAAATAGGCGTGGAGGTTGTGGTGTGTTCGTGACGACCGGTCAGGCCGGGACGGCCCTGGGGTGCTCGATCCCGACGGTGAGGAAGCTGATGGCCACCGGCGCGGTCCCCGGCGTGCGCGACACGGGCCGGCAGGTGTTCCCGCTGGCCGCGCTCCAGCAGCTGCAGGCCCGCCAGGCCGCGGACCTGACCGTGCTCGGCACCCCGGAGGTGGCGGTGCTGCGCTCGGACGCCCCGGCGAAGGTGGACGAGCCGGACCGCCAGTGGATCGGGTTCGGCACCGGCCTGGACCAGGCGCAGCTGCTGGCCTCGCTGTCGGGCTGGTGGCGGTGCGACCCGGCCCGGGTCGCGGCCGGCGCCGTGCTGCCGGTGACGGTGGCCGGGTTCGTCGTCGCGGTGCTGACCGGCCTGACCGAGTGGGAGGCCGACGGCACCGCGGGCACCGCGGGCCGGTTCCGGTTCCCGAAGGCGCGGCTGGTAAGCTACCTGACCGACCTCACCGCCCCCGCGAACGCCGCAGACCCCACCGACCCCAAGGACGCCCGCCTGGCGGGCCTGCTGCTCGGCACCCGCCTGCCCTCGCTGTCCGGTGGCCCGATCGCCTACGTCACCACCACCCCGACCACCACCGACCAGCCCACCACCGAGGAGGAGTGACCCGCTGATGGACCGCAAGACGTACACCGCCGAGCTCGCCTCTCTGCGCGAGCTGCGCACCGAGATCACAGCCGCCGAGAAGCAGGTCGCCGCCGCGCAGAAGGAGCTGGACAAGCTCACCGCCCAGCGCTCGCGCCGCGTGGCCGGGCTCGCGGGGTACGAGGGCGCCCAGGCCGCAGCGGTCGCGAAGGCCTCCGGGTTGTCGGTCGGCGACGTGGTACGGATCGCCCCGCTGCTGGACCCGACCCCGGCCGCCGTCCGCGCCGCCGCTGCGCCTGCCCCGGCATCCGTGGCCGAGCCGGTCGACGAGCCCGCCGTCGCGGTCGCCCCGGCGCTGACCCGCCCGGCCCCCGTACTCGAGCAGCCCGCCCCGGCCACCCCGGTGACTGAGGCGCCGATCGACGTCGCCGACCAGGCCACCGCCGCCTTCGCTGCCCCGATTGTTCCACCTGCGGTGCAGGAACCGCAGGAGACAGAACCCGGCGTACAGGCCGGCTTTGTTGCCGCGCCGCGCCCGGTGCTCGAGGCCGGTCCGCGTGAGCTGCCCACCCTTCCGGAAAGCCCGGCCGGTGCCCGGTTCGAGGCCGTGACGACCGGGCTGGTGTCGAAGCGTCCGAACTTCACGCAGCAGTCCCGCGCGACGGTGTTCCTGGACGCGGCGGCCGGGATGCTCGCCGTCCGCGACCAGGTCGTCCGGGTCGATCTCGGGGCCCGCATGCCCGGGGAGGTCCTGGACGCGGTCCTGCACGCCGCGCCCGGTACGGAGCGGGTCTACGTCACCGCCGGCGCCCCGTGGCACGACGGCGCCGAGCGCTACAGCACGCTCAAGGACGCGGTCGCGGCCTGGCTGAACGCTCCGAGCGAGCGGTGGACCACCGCCGTCGGGAGCGGCCGGGACAGGCTCGCCGGGCACTTCGTCCACCAGCGCCAGCCGGTCGGCCGCTACGCCCCGGCGGCCGCGCCGGACAGCGGCAGCATCGAGATCCGGAGCATGGGGGAGTGGTTCGACCCGGACGGCGCCGACGTCGTCACCTGCCGCCAGGCGTTCACGCTGCTGTGGCAGGCGCTGCGCCGCCACTGGGACGACGCGGTTCTGATGGGCTCCCCAGCCAGACCGGCCGGGACCTGTGGTCGCGCACCATCCCGACCAGCGGCAAGTGGGCCGGGGGCTATCCGGTCCTGTCGGAGGAACTGCGCGCCCTGCTGCACGCCACCGGCGGGCAGGGCCGCACCGAGCTGCTCCTGCCGCCCCGCGTGCCGGAGCGGCTGCCCGCCCTGGTGGAGTACGACCGCACCTTCGCCTACGCCAAGCACCTGTGGAAGAGCCCGGTGGGTACCCCGCGCCGGATCACCGCCGCCGCGTTCGCCGCGATGACCGAGGCCGAGCAGACGAAGGCGCTGATGTCCTGCTCGCACTGGAACGTGCGCGTCACCGTACCGGCCGGGTGGAACCACGTCGGCCTGCTGCCCGCCCCCGTCACCGGTGACCGGGCCTGGATCTACCCGGCCACACCGGGCACTACCTTCACCACCTGGGCGGGCGGCGCGGAGGTCCACCTCGCCCTGTCGAACCATCTCGCACCGTGGCGGATCGAGGTCCTCGGCGGCCTGCTGTTCGAGGACAGTAAGCCGCTCGACGAGTGGGGCAAGCGGTTGAAGGCCGCCTGGGCGGACCTGACCAACCTGTCGAAGCTGCACGGCGACGAGCGCCAGCGCACCGCCGCCTACCTCGCCTCCCGCGCCGTCCGCTCCGTGCTGCTGTTCGGCCTCGGCGGCTTCGCCCAGCGCCCGCGCCTGGTCTCCGGCACCACCCCGCTCGGCGAGACCCTCCCCGCCGGGGTGGAGATCCTCGGCCAGGACGACCAGGTGGTCACCTGGCAGCGGCAGGCTGGCTTCTCCCGCGACCCGTACGCGCACCCCGAGTGGGCCGCCTACGTGTGGTCGGGGGCGAGGGCGGCACTGCTGGACATGAAGTACCGCCAGGGCAAGGAGGTCATCGGCTACGCAGGTGCCCTGCACGCCAAGCCCGGCACGGTCGTCTACTTCGGCACCGACGGCATCGCCCTGACGGAGCGCCAGCCCTGGCCGTACCGGGGCGAACCGGGCGACTATCTCCTCAAGGGCCACCTCACCGGCCCGGTGGAGCACCCGGTCAGCCAGGAGCAGTACCTCAAGCTGCGAGGCCTGGGCCGCGCCGAACTCGCCGCCGCCGCGAAGGGAGCTGGCCAGTGAGCCCGGCCGACCCGAACAACCCGAACGGGGCCGCCCGGTTGACCCAGGAGTTGCTGGACCAGGGCTACACCAAGCGCCAGGTCGCCAAGCTGCTGGGCAGGGACGCCAGCCTGGTCTCGCAGTTCTTCACCAAGGGCAAGGGCGCCAGCATGGTCGGCGCGCTGCGCCAGGTGGTCCGTGCGGTGCGCGGCGGCGAGCGTGATGAGGAGGTGCTGTCCGGGATCGCGGAGGCGAACACCACCCGCCGCCGCACCAAGACCGGCCAGAAGGCCCGGGTGCGCGGCAAGGACGTCGTCGGCAAGCCCGGCGAGTCGATGGCCGGCCGCGCGGGCAAGCAGGCCATCAACTCCGGTGCCTCCCACCTCGCGCCGGTGGTCCACGCCACCGGCCAGGCCGGCGGCCGCCTCGCCTTCACCGTCCGGATGAAGGCCGATCAGTACGTCTACGGCGCGGGCTCGGAGCAGGACTCCGGTGGCATCCGACGCGGCTTCCTCCCGCGCGCGGACGGCACCGAGGAGCGCACCTACGGCTCCGCCTCCACCGGCGGGTTCGACGCCGCCGAGTGGTCCCAGCGCGTCGCCGACCACCACGGGGACGTCACCGAGGCGATGCGCGAGTGGCTGGTGGAGACCGGCCGGGCGGTCGAGGGCGCGGACATCCGCTACCTGGAGGTCCGCGGCTGGACCCCTGAGTAGTCGGTGGGCCCCCGACTCGGCCGCACCTGCGCGGGCCGGGAGCGTTCGGTCGGCCGGTGAGCGCAAGGGGAGCCGATCGAGCGCCCGGCCCCTGGTCCGGGGTGTGCGCTTCAACGGCCGGGCCCGGCCAGCCTCCTGACGGACGGACCCACAGCGGTGTCGCCCAGGGTTCGGCGCCCTTCGTGCTCCGCCCACCCCACGGTGGCCCGCCGGTCTTCCGCCGCCCGCGCCACGGCGCCGCGCCGATGAGCCTACGATGTTCACCTGCGGCGGATGTGACCTCAGAAAGCCCATGCCGCACGATGGTTGCTGCCTGCGGTACGGCAGGCGGCAGGGGAGAGCGGAGCGGCTGCGACTGTGCACTTGAAGGACTTCTCCGTGAGCGGGTTCCGCTCGCTGACGCTGCTCAAGAACATCCCCGTCAGCTCGCCGACGATCCTGGTAACCACAACGACGGCGGGAAGAGCGCGGTGCTCGCCGCCCTCGCCTTCCTCCTCGGCGGCCATCGTCTGGCCGAACAGGACCGAACCTACGTCACCCCGACCGGAGCCGCGGCGTCGCCGAGCCGGGACGCTGTGCCTCGACATGGGTCGAAGGCCGCTTCGCCCTGGACGACTTCGAGCAGGAGGCGGGCTTCGCACCGGAGTTGAGGGTACGGCGCCGAGTGGAGGGCGATGCCGCGCCCGTGCTCGAGTACTGGGCCAGGATTCCGGCCGACCCCAGGCTGCGTGACATCCACTCGCTGCTCGTACCCGAGCTCAGGGAGCTGGTTCTCGCCCTCGGACTGCAGGCCGAGGGCAAGGGACTCAAGGCCGACCTGCAGGCGGCGCTGGCCGCACACGCGGCACGCTCCCCGCAGGTCGACCAATGGGCATCCTTGCCCAAGCAGTTGGCGCGACGGCTGCCGCGGCTGTTGTCATTCAGCGGGAAGGACGAGAGCCCGGAGCGGGCCGTCCACACGGCACTGGCCGGCAGCTACCAGGCCCATCTCGAGGACGACGGGCTGCAGGGCCGCCTGCGTACGATCGAGTCCGAGGTCACCGCGCTGGTCAAGGACGACGCCGCCGACCTGTGCGAACACATCAAGGCACACTGTCCGGATCTCGTGGACGTCTCCGTCGAGCCGGAGGTCTCCTTTTCCCACGGTTTCAAGCAGGCGCATCTGCACATCTCCCGTGCCCGCGGCGAGCGGGTCGATCTGTCCAGGTCCGGACGGGGCAGCAACCGCCGGATCGCCCTGGCGGTCTGGGAGTGGACCAGCAGGCTGCTGGAGGGCCCCCAACCGGACGGGGACGACATGCCGCCCGTCCAGACGATCGTCGTCTACGACGAGCCCGACACCCACCTGGACTACACCCACCAGCGGACCGTGATGGACCTGATCCGCCGCCAGTGCGCGACGGATGCCGTCAACGTCATCGTGGCCACCCACTCGATGAACCTCATCGACGGCGTGGACATCGCCGACGTCGTCCACCTGCGCCTGGAAGCGGGCCGCACCGTCATGGAACGCCTCGCCGAGGACACGCACGAAGGCATCGACCTGCACCTGGGGCAGATCGCCGTCGCGCTGGGCCTGCGCAACTCCGTCCTGCTCCACGAGCGCTGCTTCCTCGCCGTCGAAGGCCCCACGGAGCAGCAGGCGATCCCGGTGCTCTTCCGCCTCGCACAGGGCCTGTCCCTGCAGGCGGCGGGTATTGCCCTGTGGGCCTGCAACAACAACGAAGGAGCCCTGCACCTCGCCCGCTACCTCGCCGGCCAGCGCCGCACCGTCATGTTGCTCGTCGATGCCGACAGCCGCAACGTCGCCAAGTTCTTCAGGGACGACCGGCTGCGCCAGTTCGGCCTCGATCCCGCGCGGCAGGTCTCGTTCGTCGGCGAGGCGACGGGCTTCAACGAACTCGAGGAGCTCTTCGAGGACGAGCAGTGGGCCCAAGTGGCCAACCGCAAGTGGCCGCGCCCCGACGGCCAGCAGCATTGGGAGGCCACGGACTTCAAGGCGCACCGTGGCGGCCGGAAATTCAGCAAGGACATTCTTGGCATGATTAAGGATCAGGGCCGCACGAGTCCGGACGGTAAACCCGAAATGGTTTACGAGCTGGCCACGTCCTTGGGCTCCGCCGCAGACGTGCCGTCGCAGTTGAGGGAAGTATTCGCGGCTTTGCGGGCGAGTGCGGGCTGATCATTTCCTGACGGCGCGTCCTGCCGGAGCCGGGCGGTGCGCCGCGCCGTCATCCGGGCCTTGCGTTGTTCACTGGTCGGGGAGGCCCAGGCGTGCCAGCCCGCCTCCTCCACCCACTGCCGTGCGTGGACCCGCTCGTCGATGCCACACCACCGGCACCCGTTCGGAGCAGGGAAACCGCTACGCAAAGAGCCTTGCTCGGAAGTCATCTCTCCCCCTCTCTGTCCTTATTCTTTCCCGCCGCACTGACAATCTCTCGCCCCCGGGCCCACCGCTCACTCCCTTGCCGCCGCCGGTACGGCATCTGACATCCAACGGTTCCCACAGATCACCAATGCGGGCCAGAACACCGAAACCGGCCCGCACCCCACACCCGAACGGTTACGGTCAGCGACCATGCGATTGCTCCACACCTCGGATTGGCACCTCGGGCGCACGTTCTACCGAGAGTCCCTCATCGATGCCCAACGTGCCTTCCTCGACCACCTGCTGACCGTCGCGCGCGAACGGGAGGTGGACGCGGTCCTGGTCGCCGGCGACGTCTACGACCGGGCCATCCCGTCCCTGGACGCCGTCGCCCTCTTCGACCACGCGCTCAACAGCCTGGCCGACCTGCGGGTCCCCGTCGTCATGATCAGCGGCAACCACGACTCGCCCCAGCGCCTCGGCGTCACGTCCCGCCTGATCGAACGGGCCGGCATCCACCTGCGCACCGACCCCGCCACCTGCCACACACCCGCTGTGCTGCACGACGCGCACGGACCGGTCGCCTTGTACGGTCTGCCCTACCTCGAACCGTTCCTGACCCGCGAGGAGATGGCAGCCGACAAGCCCACCCACGAGGCCGTCCTGGACGCGGCGATGGACCGGGTGCGGGCCGACCTCGCCGCCCGCCCGGCGGGCACCCGCTCCGTCGTCCTCGCGCACGCCTTCGTCACCGGGGGCCGCACCAGCGACAGCGAACGCGACATCACCGCCGGCGGGATCCCGACCGTCGGCGCCGCCGTCTTCGAGGGCATCGACTACGTCGCCCTCGGCCACCTCCACCGCCCGCAGAAGGTCACCGACCGCATCCGCTACAGCGGTTCCCCCCTCGCCTACTCCTTCTCCGAGGCCGACTACGCCAAGACCACCTGGCTCGTCGACCTCGACGCCGACGCCAACCTCACCACCGAGGCCGTCCCCTGCCCTTGCCCCCGGCCCCTGGCCACCCTCACCGGGCACCTCGACGACCTCCTCGACGACCACCAGCACGACCACCTGCACGACGCGTGGCTGCACGTCGTCCTGACCGACCCACAGCGCCCCATCAACGCAATGGACCGCCTACGCACTCGCTTCCCCCACACGGTCCAGCTCACCTTCCTTCCCGAGGACGGCGGCCCCCGCGACAGCGCTACCTACACCGAACGCACCCGGCACCGCACCCCGCTCGAGATCACCGCCGGGTTCGTCGACCACGTCCGGGGCGGCCTCGCTCCCACCCCGGCCGAACACGACCTGCTGCGCCGGGCAGTCGAGTTCGCCCGCCACGACGACACCGAGAAGGAAGCCCGCTGATGCGCCTGCACACCCTCGTCCTGCAGGCCTTCGGCCCCTTCCGTACCCGGCAGAGCATCGACTTCGACACCCTCTCCCAAGGAGGGCTGTTCCTCCTGCACGGCGCCACCGGCGCGGGGAAGTCCACCGTCTTCGACGCCGTCTGCTTCGCCCTCTACGGCAACGTGCCGGGGGAGCGGCACCAGACGGCGCTGCGCAGCCACCACGCCGACCCCGCCACACCCACCCAGGTTGAGGTGGAGTTCAGCATGGCGGGGCGGCGCCTGCGAATCGTGCGAACCCCTCAGCAGGAACGCGCCCGACGCGACGGGAGCGGCACCACGCGTTCCCAGGCCAAGGCCCGGCTGGAGGAACAAGACGGCGACGACAGCCTCGGCCGGCCCCTGTGGAGGCCCGTCACCGCCGCCCACCAGGAGGTCGCCCGCGAGGTCGAAGCCCTGCTGGGCATGAACCGCGAGCAGTTCTGCCAAGTCGTCCTGCTGCCACAGGGCGACTTCGCGAAGTTCCTGCGCGCCAAGGCCGAGGAGCGCGCCACCGTCCTGGGCCGCCTCTTCGGCACCCACCGCTTCCGCACCATCCAACGCTGGCTCACCGACCACGCCAAGGAGAGCGGTCAACACTGCGACGACGCCCGCCGCGCCGTCCTGCGCGACATCGACCGCATCCAGGACACCGCCGGCGCCGCGATCACCGACCCGGTCGAGGAACCAACCCCCACCCAGGACAGCATCGACGCCGCCCACCCCGCCGCACTCGCCTGGGCGCGGGCCGTGCACGACGGCGCCGCCCAGGCCCAGCAGGCCGCCGCCGGCGCACTGCGGGACGCCCGAGCCCATCACCGGATCCAGGAGAGCCACACCGCACAGGTCCGCGTCCTGGCGGAGCGTCAGCTGCGCCACCGCACCACCGCCCAGGCCCTCACGGCCCTGCAGGCGCAGGCATCGGACTTCGAGAGCCTGCAGGCGGACCTGGAACGCGGTCGCAGCGCCGAGCGGGTCCGGCCCCTCGTCCGGGCCCTCGACGACGCGGACCGTGACCACGAACAGGCCCGCGAGGCAGAAGCCCAAGCCAGGACGCGACTGCCCGAACCGCGGCGCGAGGACACTGAGGAGAACCTCACCGCCGCCGAGGACCAGTTGAAGAACGAGCTGGGCCGCCTCGACGCCCTGCGCCACGACGAACGGCGCTTCGACGAACTGGCGGCCTCCCTCGCCACGCTCGAAGCCGAACTCGACGAAGCCCAGACCGACCACGACGAGATCACGGCCTGGCTCGGCCAAGCGGACGCCCGCCGCGCCGAGCACACCGCGCGGATCGAGCGCGCCCACCTGGCTCAGCTCCAGGCAGACAGTCTCGCCGCCACCCTGCCCGCCCTCCAGCAGCAACTCGCGGCGGCCCGCCGCCGCGACGAACTGGCCACCGAGGTGGCCCGGGCCCAGGCCGGCGTCGACGAGCTGACGGACGCCGTCGTGCGCAGCGCCGCGCACGCGCGAGAGATCCGGGACCGGCGCATCGACGGCATGGCCGGCGAACTCGCTGCCCGGCTGCGTCCCCAGGAGCCCTGTCTGGTCTGCGGTTCGCCCGTCCATCCCCGGCCGGCGACGGCTGCCGCCGATCACCCGAGCCGAGCGGACGAGGCCCGCGCGGAGCAGGCATATCAGCAGGCCGACCAGGCCTGCAAGGACGCCGAACAGGACCTGGTGCGGCTCACGGCCGAGGCCGGTGCGGCCGAGGAACTGGCCGACGGGCAGGCCACGGCAGAGCTGCAGCAGCGCCACCTCGCCGCCCAGGAAACCCACAAGGGCCTCCTGGCCACTGCCGCCGACGCCGTTCCCGCCACCGAGGAACTGCGCGCCTTCGACGAGACGCACACGACCCGGACAACCGAACTCACCGCCTTGGGCCGCCGCATCGGCGACTACATGGGCCGCCAGGAGACCCAGAACACCGAACAGGAGATCCTGACCCAGCGCCTGGCCGACGCTCTGGCCGGGTCCCCGACGATCGCCGCCCGCAGCGCCGGACTCATCGCCGAGGCCAAGGCGATCGCGGTGGCGCGGGCGGCGATCCAACAGGTCGCGGCGAGCGCGGTGAGCCTGGACCGCGCGCACCGTGCCGCCTCGACCGAGATCACCGCCGCGGGATTCGCCACCGCCGAGGCCGCCCGCCAGGCCATGATCCCCGGCGCCGAACTGGCAGCGATGGAAAGCGAACTGGACGCCTGGCGGACCGCCCAGGCCACCCACGCGGCGACACTCGAGGACCCGGACCTCACACAGGCCGCCGCCACGGAACCAGCCGACGAGCAGGCCGCCGAGGCGGCGCTGACGGCCGCCGCCGACCGCGCGCAAGCGGCGGCGATCGCCGAGAGCGCCAGCCGCGCCCGCAGCGAGGCGCTGGTCTGCCACATCGACGACCTCACCCGGCACATCGCCCGCCTGGCCCCACTGCTGGAGGAGCACCACGTCGCCAAACACCTGGCGGAGCTGGCCGCAGGCACCTCGGGCGACAACCAGTACCGCATGCACCTGGAAGCCTACGTCCTGGCAGCCAGGCTGGAGGAGGTGGCGCGGGCGGCCAACACCCGTCTGGAACGCATGTCCTCCCACCGCTACGCGCTGTCCCACACAGACGCGCGCACCAGTGGACGCGGCCGTTCCGGCCTCGGCCTGGAGATCCTCGACCAGTGGACGGGCCAGACCCGCGACACCACCACCCTGTCCGGCGGCGAGTCCTTCTTCGCCTCGCTCGCGCTGGCCCTGGGCCTGGCGGACGTGGTTGCCCAGGAGGCCGGCGGCGGCAGCGCTCGACACCCTGTTCATCGACGAGGGCTTCGGCAGCCTCGACGACGACACCCTCGACGAGGTCCTCGACGTGCTCGACGAACTGCGCTCCTACAGCCGCACCGTCGGGGTGGTCAGCCACGTCGCGGATCTGCGACGGCGCATCCCCAGTCAGATGCAGGTCCGCAAGAGCCAGGACGGCTCGACCGTGAAGGCCATGGCCACCGCCCCGGCCTTCTGACCTTCCTACACGATAGGACGAGGCGAGACCCCCACACCGATCGGGGCGGTCGACGTCTCGTCCCGTCGTCAAGCGGGCCACCCGCCGTCCCAGCCCGCGAAGGAGAAGCACCGCCGTGGAGACCACCACCGAGGCCGATGTGCCGGCCGCGTTCCGCGCCGACGCCGGGCAGCCGGTCCCGCAGCAGCCGACCGGGGCGCTCAACCCCTTGCCGCTGCACTGGTTCCAGAAAGACGCGGTGGCGGCCGCGGTGAAGGAGGTTCGCGACGGCGGCCGCGCCACCGTCGTGGCCGCGACCGGCTCCGGCAAGACCCTCATTGCGGCCGGCTGCGCCCGGCGTCTGGCGGCGCGGGGGCGGGTGCTGGTGCTGGTGCCGACGATCGAGCTGTTGGAGCAGACCGCCGAGGCGTGGTCGCTGCGGGGCGGTCGCCGCGGGCTGGCGGTGGCGGCGTGCTCGCGCGAGGAGGCGCTGGAGAGCGCGGAGGCGGGCGGGCGGGTGCGTGCGGAGGTGTCGACGCAGGCGCCGCGGATCGCGGACCTGGTCGCCGCCGCGAAGCCCGGCGAGCCGGCGACCGTGTACGCCACCTACGCGAGCCTGGAGCGCATCGTCCAGGCCCACCGCGACTTCGGCCTGGCGCAGTGGGACCTGGTGGTGATCGACGAGGCGCACCGTACGGCCGGCGCCGAAGGGAAGGCGTGGGCGGCCGTCCACGCCGACGACCAGGTCCCGGCGAAGCGCCGGCTGTACTTCACCGCGACCCCGCGGATCGCCGACGACCGGCGCGCGAAGGACGGCCTGGCCGACCTCACGAACGCCGACGGCCAGGCGCTGCCCGCACTGTGCTCCATGGACGACGAGAGCATCTACGGCAGGACCGTGTTCACCTGGACCCTCGGACAGGGGATCGAGCACGGCTACCTCGCCGACTACCGCGTCCTGGTCCCCGTCGTCACCGACGAGGACCTGCGCGAGCTCCTCAACCTCCCGGCCGTCGCCGACCTGCGCTCCCAGCGCAGCAACGAGGAACTGCTGCGCCTGGCCCTGCAGATCGCGGTGCTGCGCGCGGTCGCCGACCTCGGCCTGCGCCGCGTCATCACCTTCCACTCCCGCGTCAGCGCGGCCCGAGAGTTCGCGAACACCCTGCTGGAGACCTCGGAGCTGCTCGAGGACGCGGAGCGCCCGGAGCGGATCTGGGCGAAGGCGGTGGCCGGCACCGACCGCCTCAAGGACCGCCGGGCCGCGTTCACCGAGTTCAAGGCCCACACCGGCGAGGACGGCGAGGAGTGTGGCATCCTCTGCAACAGCCGACTCCTGACCGAGGGCATCGACGTCGCCGCCGTGGACGCCATCTGCTTCGCCGACCCCAAGAGCTCGGTCATCGACATCGTCCAGGCCGTCGGCCGCGCGCTGCGCCAGTCCTACCGCCAGGGCAAGGTCTCCTGGGTCGTCATCCCGGTCTACCTCCCGACGCCGGAGGTCGGCGACGACACCGCCACCGCGGACCCGGCCGAGGTCCACGACGCCGGCGAAGCCGTGAAGGCCGAGGCCGACACCGAGATCGAGGCCAGCTCGTTCCGCACGATCTGGCGGGTCCTGCGCGCCCTGGCCGCGCACGACGCCCGGGTGGTCGGCCGGATCACCGAACTGCGCGGCGCACGCTCGCAGGGCACCGCGCACACCACCGCGGCCAAGCCGGCCGAGGGCAAGGCCGCCGAGCCCGGCGGCGAGGGGGAGCAGCAGCCGGCCCCGGCCGAGTCGCCGATCGAGTGGCTGAAGATCAACGCCCGCCAGCACGCCGCCCGGATCCTCCAGACCGTCAAGCTGCGCGCGTTCAACCCGCGCGCGGTCGAGTGGCAGCGCATGCACGCCGTCGCCGCCCGGTTCCACATCGAGCACGGCCACCTCGACCCCACCGACAAGACCGAGCACGCCGAGCTGATCTCCTGGCTCGCCCGCCAGCGCCACCTGAACGGCCAGCACCTGCTCGACCCGGTCCGGGTGTCCGAGCTGGACGCGCTGGGCATGATCTGGTCGAAGAACGCCAACGCCTGGGAACGCGGTCACGCCTACGCCGCCGCCTTCCACCACCAGCACGGCCACCTCGCGGTCCCCGCCACCGCCAAGCTGGACGGCTACGCGGTGGGCGCGTGGATGCGCCGCCAGCGCAAGGCCGACAACCTCACTGGCGACCAGGTGGCGAAGCTCGACGGCCTGGACGAGCTGTGGCGCCTGGAGCCGGACTGGAACAGGTCGTACCGCCGCCTGCTCGCCTACCTCGCCGCCGGCGGCACCCTGGACGGCCCGGCGAACCGCACCGGCCTTGGCGACGACCTGACGTTCCGCCCCGGCACCTGGCTGCGCAAGCAGGACAAGGCCCGCACCGAGGGCAAGCTGACCGACCACCAGGCCGCGCTCCTGGACGCGCTCACCCGGCACGCCGAGACCGTCGCGGGCTGACCCGCCCCTGACCAACGCCCGCTGTCCCGGCCCACCCCGGGCCGGGACGGCCCGCTCCCTGGAAGGAGACGAGTGACCACCACCCAGCAGCCGAAGGTGTCCTGGTACGCGCAGTACGTGTGCCACACGCGGTCTGCCGAGCCGTGTTCGAGGAGCAGGGGCCGGCTGCCAGCGGCGGGTGGGGCCGGTGCCGGCTCGGGCAGGGACGAGGACCGTGCAGGACCGGTGGAGGCGGTGCGCGTTGGTGCTGGGACAGGGCTGGGAGCGTGGTCGGTTACCGGTCGGGTGTGATTGGCGGGTCTCGCCGGGGTTTGACGGGTGAGGGTTGTCTCATCGAGGCCTGACCGGGTTGTCCGGGTCGGTCGCTGACCTGCGGTGGACGACTTGTCGCATGGGCGATATCGGTAGGTGCTGGTGAGCGATCCCGTTTTGAACCGCGGGCTCCGGCAGGGCGATGGCCTTGCCGGAGCGTGGTGTTCAGATCTGGGGGTCGAGGCGGAACTTCTGGTGGTCGGCGTTGCTCCACTCCTGCTGGCGGACCGGCGCGCCGTTGCGTGTGCCGTCGTTGCCGAGGGCGATCTGCAGGACCTTGTCGCTGTGGCGGGCGACCAGGCGGTACCAGCCGTCGCCGACCGGCTCGGGGCGCCACTGCTGGTGGGCGCCGCCGCTCCACTCCCACTGCCGCACGGCGGCACCGTTGTCGGTGCTGGCGTCGGCGACTTCCAGGACCTTGCCGCTGTGCCGGGCGGTGATCCGGTAGAAGCCGCCCTCCACCTTCTCGAAGGTGAACCGCTGGTTGTCGGCGTCGCGGCGCTCCCACTGCTGCGCCCTGGCTCCGTCGGCGAGGCCTTCGGCGCCGGTGCCGGCGATCTCGACGAGCTTGCCGCTGTGTCGGGCGACTAGGGCGGCTTGGGTGGGGATGGCGGCGCTGGCCGCGTCGTCCCAGGTGATGTCGTCGCCGTCGATGTAGATGCCCCAGAACGGCACGTAGTAGAAGTACTTGTAGCGGCCGCCGAAGAAGGGCATCGGGTACCAGATGTAGTTGGCCACCACCCCCCTGGAGGAGACCCCCCACCCGGTCGTGTGGGCCCCTCGTTCGTAGCGGCCCTGCACCACGTCGGTGGTCTCCGGCAGCCGCTCACCGGGCTCGAAGTTGACGGCGTAGAGGTTCTCGGCCATCTGGCCGGACTCGACGCGGTGGAAGTAGGCCGGCGCGCTCTTCTTGATCACGCCGACCGTGCGGGCGGGCCGCGCGGGTACCGGGTCGCGGTAGCGGGTGGTTGCCGCCGCCACCATTGCGGTGCACTTGGAGCCCGAGGCCGTGACGTGCTGGTGCTCCCACTGGCCGTCGCCCGCGGGGGTGGCGATGACGAACCCGCCGACGGTGCCCACGCACACCGCGCCGTCGGGGTAAGGCCGTCATCGCGCCGACCTCCGGCACCGACTGCTCCCCTTCCGCGGTCACGGGGAAGGTCCCGAGCTTCTCCAGGGTCCGCGCCGCCAGGACGACACCCTCGTAGCGGTACCTGGGGCCGATGGCGGCGTAGACGCGCTGCCCGTCCCCGCTGGGGCACACTGCTGCGGTGTACCCGCTCCCTCGGGCCACCACCTTCAGCGTGGCGGTGTCCACCGCGGCCAGGGAGTTCTCGCGGTAGCTGTTGAAGGTGTAGAGCAGCGTTCCGTCCTCGCTCAGCACGACCCTGACCCCGGCTTCCCGTACGCGAAACCGGCCAGCTCGACGGTGGCGGTCACCGTCCCGTCGGCCAGGTCCAGCACCTTCACCGTGGGCGCGCCGTCGGAGCTGCCCGCGTACAGCCGCGTGCCGTCCGGGGAGACCGCGATACTCGTGTAGACGTCCTCGTTCTTCAGTCGGCGCAGCACGGTGTTGGTGGTGGTGTCGATCTCGACGATGTCACCGGTGCCGACCGCGACGTAGAGCCGCTCGCGCCGCTGGTCGATGACCGCGTCCCACACCGGCTCGTCCAGCAGCTGCCCGGTGCCGCGGTCCACCTCCTCGTCCAGCACTTCGGTGAGGGTGTCCGTCTCCACCAGGTGGACGCCGTCGTTCAGGCCCACGTACAGGTGGGTGCCCTGGGAGTTCGGGCACAGGAAGCCCCGCCCCAGCCCGCCTCCGACCGCGTTGCGGCTGGTCAGCGTGCCCAGCACCTCGCCCGACTCCGGGGAGATCGCCGACACGGCCCAGTACTCACTCGTACTCCAGTCCGCCTCGTGCAGGGCGTAGTAGTGGTACGTCCGCAGATCCGTCACGACCGGCTCCCCTCCCCGCCGACACATGGTGCATCGGCGCAGTCGCCAGCGTAAAGATCAACAAGAGGCAGCAGGGCACGTTCCACGAAATTGGTAGGACCTCGTACCCCACTGGGTGAACCCTCCAGCACAAGCCCCGGGTGGCCGCTGCTGGCCCTGCCACCAGGACCGCGAGGAGCGCCTGGAGCGGGAGGCCCAGGCGCGGCTGGAGGCGGCCCGGGCGGCGAACGCCGAGCTGCGCCCGTGCTGGACGTGCCGGGGCTCGATCGGTGGGAAGTAGGGCTCGAAGCCGGAGCTGCGGGAGAAGGCCGCCGGACCGGCTGGAGTGCCCGCAATGCGAACAGGACCGCGCCGTCAAGGACTTGGGCCCGCTGATGCTGCCCGCCCCGACCAGGCGCGAGCAGATGGCTGCGCTGGTCTCCACCCCGGATGACCTCTGGTGGGAGGACCGCGTGCTGCACGCCAAGCTCCACCCGGCGAAGGCCGCTGGGTGTGACCTGTTGGCCGTTGTGGGCACGATATGGCCTCTATCAGCGAGTTGTCTGGACCTTTGGTCGTTCCTGTCGGGGTGATGGCGGAGTAGGTGTGCGGGGCGGGGTTTGGTGACTGTGTGTTGTTATTTGCGGGGTGGCGGGACGTGTCGGCCGCCGACGGGGTCGGCGCGGCATTGTCGGGCCCGTATCCGGGGTGAATTCCTCTGATAGCTCCGTTCGGCTATTTTGCGGAGCGGATTTCTGTAGCGGCATGAAGGCAGATTGAACTTGCAGACTTGGGGCGGCCCAGTGGGAGTGTTCGATTTTTTGGGAGATTGCTGGGGTGTCAAATCTTCACGTGTTGGCCACGGTGTGGGACATCGGCGAGTGCTGTGTGGCGCGGGCTCGGGAGGTGGTCGATGTGGGGTGACGGGGCGGGGCTTCGGGTGCCAGCTGGTGTCGCCGTGCTCGTTGCGAAGGTGGCGCTGTCGCGGGGTGTCCAGGTGGCGTGCCCTAGGGTTCAGCGGGTGGTGAGCCACTGGAGGAGGAGAGTGAGAGGCAGGGCAGCAAAGCGGCGGAAGCGGCGCCGAGCAGTGCGCGGTTGACGAGGGATTGGCTGGTGGGCCAGCGACGGGGCTTGCGGCGTCGCTTCCAGGGGTCGGGCTGCGTCATGTCGGGTCTCCTGCGTGGTGGTTGGTTCGGGCTGGCGGGGGACTCCCCGAGCCCACCCACTGCGTAATCGTGCTAAAGGGGACAGCCTCCGCGCCGACTTCTGGATCTTGGCGAATTTTGTTCGAATCTTGAGGATGCCGCATGTAGGCCAGTCGGGAACTTCCAGTTCGAACGAGTGTCGCTGCTTCGGGAATGGTGTTGGGTGATGCTGTGCGGGATTTCCTGGGCGGTCTGGAAGGGCGGTCGCCGTGTCGGCATGGAGGGCCGTAGGCCCTTTTTCTGGGTGCCTGAATTCGATTCCCTGCCGCTGCGCCAAGGAAGGGTTTCGGATTGCCGCCGAAAAGGGAGGGAGGGTATTCGGATTCCCGTCGCGAGTGCGGCCTGATAGATCCGTAGAAGGATGGTCACCGCGAGGTTGTCTGTTCTCCTCCGACGCCCGCCGTGGAACCGGTGGGATAGGGCTGTGCGGAAGCCGGTGAAACGCTGCCGGATTCGCCTCGGGTTCCCGGCCGAGTCTGTGGTTGAGGGGCCGTCAGGGGATGGCCGCCAGGGCGGCAGAGGCCCACCGCCGGGAGCCGGGAGGCTCGAGCCGGGACCGGCTGGTCTCGAGGCCCCCGAGGGCCGCAGGCCCTGCCCCAGGGTACCGGATGGGCTGCCAGCCCAGTAACCAGTGGACCGGCCATCGGCCGGTGCAGGGGGAGGGGCCGGGAGGGGAGGGTGTGACTGATACCGGAAGTCCGCGACACATCGTCAACGCCGAG